>NZ_JBDPJL010000001.1:0-4468229 GCF_041021625.1 Enterobacter sp. MALB-1 | reverse complement strand
TGACGCGCAGCGGCAGTTCACGCAGACGGCGAGACAGCGGAATAGACGGCGGATCGCCTGCACGGCCGCCGCTGTAGTTGTCCAGACCAATATGGATTTTACCGTCCAGGAATGTCCCGACGGTCAGCACCACCGCTTTGGCCCGGAATTTGAGCCCCATCTGGGTCACCACACCGACAACGCGATCGTTCTCAACGATCAGATCTTCAACGGCCTGCTGGAAGATCATCAAATTCGGCTGGTTCTCCAGCGCGGTACGTACAGCCTGGCGGTAAAGCACGCGGTCTGCCTGTGCACGGGTAGCACGAACGGCAGGGCCTTTACTGGCGTTTAGTATCCTAAACTGGATGCCCGCCTGATCGATGGCTTTCGCCATCAGGCCGCCAAGCGCATCCACTTCTTTTACCAGGTGTCCTTTCCCAATGCCGCCAATCGCCGGATTACAGGACATTTGTCCCAGCGTGTCGATATTGTGTGTCAAAAGCAGGGTCTGCTGACCCATTCGCGCTGCGGCCATTGCGGCCTCAGTGCCTGCATGACCCCCGCCAATGATGATGACGTCAAAAGGATCCTGATAAAACATGGTGGTCTGCCTCGCGTAAAGCGGTATGAAAATGGATTGAAGCCTGGGCCGTGGATTCTACTCAACTTTAGTCTTTCGAGAAAGCATTGGGATCCTGGGCTATTAAAAAGAAGATCTTTTTATTTAGAGATCTGTTCTATTGTGATCTCTTATTAGGATCGCAACTCTTTGTGGATAAGTCCGATCTCGCAAAGAAGATCATGCGGTTAGAAAGGATCGTTTGCTGTGAATGATCGGTGATCCTGGACCGTATAAGCTGGGATCAGATCGCGACTTTATGCACAGGCCAAAAACACCAGCAGAGTTATTCGTTGGATAACTACGGGTTAATACGAGCTTTTAAGCGTAGTTATCCACATCTGTTTGCGTGATCTTTAATCGTTTTTGAGTAAATTTTTCCATTCACCCAGCCAGATCTCCGCCGGATCTTCCGGAATATCATGATCGAGGATGTTGATCTTCAGCGTTTCACCCAACTGTTTTGCCCCACAAGAGGTCACAGCGGCTTCGACTTTCTCTATTGCACCGCAGAAAGTGTCATATTCACGGCTACCGATACCGACTGCACCAAACCGGACATTTGACAGGTCGGGCTGTTGTTCCAGTAGTTCGTCATATAAAGGTTGCAGGTTATCCGGCAGATCGCCCGCACCGTGCGTGGAGGTGATCAGCAGCCAGACCCCGTCAGTCGGGAGATCTTCAAGTAACGGGCCGTGCAGCGTTTCTGTTGAGAAACCTGCATCTTCCAGCTTCTCAGCCAGATGTTCCGCTACATATTCCGCACCGCCCAGGGTGCTGCCGCTGATAAGAGTAATGTCCGCCATTGATCGCTCGCTCATAGAAAGAGGCGGCCATTGTACGCTGTGAACGAGCTGGGATCTACCTGTGGAAAATGTGGGAATGAATTTGCCCGATCACGGGCGGATGGTCCGCATGATCGGGTTTTGCAGGGAGATCAGGGTCTCGGTGGACTGAATTTCATCGATTGTTTGGATCTTGTTGATAAGTACCTGCTGGAGGGCGTCGATGGATCGGCACATCACCTTTATAAAGATGCTGTAGTGCCCGGTGGTGTAATACGCCTCCGTGACTTCATCCAGCGCGTTCAGTTTTGCCAGGGCTGAAGGATAGTCTTTGGCGCTTTTAAGAATAATGCCAATGAAGCAGCAGACGTCGTAACCGAGTTGCTTAGGGCTAACGTCAATACGCGCGCCCGTAATGATCCCCGCCTGTTTCATCTTCTCTACGCGAACGTGAATCGTCCCCGGACTGACGCCAAACTGTTTAGCCAGTTCGGCATAGGCGGTGCGCGCATTGGCCATTAAGGCCTCCAGGATGCCGCGATCCAGATTGTCGATCTGATAATTTTCCATAGGTTTTTCTTATGAAGATTGATGAATCTCTCTATTCTAGCGCCTTATTTTAACGAATCAAAAGTGAAGGTGGCTTTTTGTTGTTTGAATATTGAATTCAAGGCCATTTCTGTTGCTTAATCAATACCAACAGGACGCAGGAGTATAAATAATGAAAACCGCTTACATCGCAAAACAACGCCAGATTAGTTTCGTTAAATCCCATTTTTCTCGCCAGCTGGAAGAAAAACTTGGCCTGATTGAAGTCCAGGCACCGATTCTCAGCCGCGTGGGGGACGGGACGCAGGATAACTTATCCGGATGCGAAAAAGCGGTACAGGTGAAAGTGAAAACACTGCCAGACGCTCAGTTCGAAGTGGTTCATTCACTGGCGAAGTGGAAGCGTCAAACCCTGGGACAACACGACTTCAGCGCGGGCGAAGGGCTTTACACGCACATGAAAGCCCTTCGCCCCGATGAAGACCGCCTGACGCCCATTCACTCTGTCTACGTTGACCAGTGGGACTGGGAGCGCGTGATGGGGGATGGCGAGCGCCATATCGGTACGCTGAAATCGACGGTTGAGGCGATCTACGCCGGGATCAAAGCCACCGAAGCGGCCGTGAGCAAAGAGTTTGGTCTGGCACCGTTCCTGCCGGATACGATCCACTTTGTCCACAGCCAGGAATTGCTGAGCCGCTTCCCAGAACTGGATGCTAAAGGCCGTGAACGGGCGATCGCCAAAGAGCTGGGCGCGGTGTTCCTGATTGGGATCGGCGGTAAATTGTCTGACGGTAAACGTCATGACGTTCGCGCACCGGATTATGATGACTGGAGCACTACCGGCGAGAGCGAATTTGCCGGCCTGAACGGTGATATCCTGGTCTGGAACCCGGTTCTGGAAGATGCGTTCGAGCTTTCTTCCATGGGTATCCGCGTGGATGCTGACGCGCTGAAGCGCCAGCTGGCAGTGACCGGCGATGAAGATCGTCTCCAGCTGGAGTGGCACCAGGCGCTGCTGCGCGGGGAAATGCCGCAGACTATCGGTGGCGGTATCGGCCAGTCCCGTCTGACCATGCTGCTGCTGCAGCTGTCTCATATTGGTCAGGTGCAGTGCGGCGTGTGGCCGCAGCAGGTTCGTGAAAGCGTAGGTTCTCTTCTTTAATTAACGCCGCCAGCGTCTGAGCAGGCGGCTACGCAACCCGGTATCGAAGCGCCAGATATGATCGAAGATGCGCATGATGCCGGGTTTTCCATGTGCAGACATCGCCACAGCATGGAAACGGTGCTGATGCACTCGCTGTAACTCCTTCACCTTATTTACCACGTCATCCGGCAATCGCTGGGCAATAAAATCGGAAATCACCACCGCGTCGGCGTCATACCAGTCTCCGCCCTGCATACGCTCAACGATGCTGCGAAAACAGCTGGCCAGATCGGTGCCACCCCGAAAACGCTGGCTTAAAAAGCGGATCGCCTGCTCGATACCCTGCTGGTTGGTCAGTTCGTAGCCCACCACTTCACTTGAGAACAGCATGATGAAGCAGCGACGACGATCGGCAAGCGCCACCCGCATCAGCGCCAGGCAGAACGCTTTCGCACACTGCTCGTTAAACCCACCCATTGAGCCGGACGTATCCACGCAAACAATAAAGGGACCACGCGGCTGTTCATCAAAATCCTGATGGACGACAGGGCGCTGGCTTAACTTTTCGCGCCAGGCTTCGCCATGTAGCCGATAGGTCAGAAGCTGCTTTTCCACCAGCCTGCGGTAGAACTCATATTCCAGCTCGGTCATCCCCAGCGTGCTTAGCTCCGTGGGCAGCAGGCGCAATATGTCATCGCTTTGCTGGAGTCCATCAACCTGCTCCGGCACGGTAGCCGGTTCACGCACCAGCGTGCGGAAGGTTTCCATCGGCGCATCTTTCTTTGGGACGGATTTTGCCTCCCGTGAACGGCCGAGCTGTTCCGCGAGCTTCATTAGCTCCGGCTGCTGGGTCAGAAAATCGCCGTATTTAACGATCAGCTGATAGTCTCCACGCCGCAGCTGACCAGCGCTCATATCCCAGAGACGTCCGGCGGCGTTTTCATTTTCCACCAGCACCTGTTCCAGTTGGCCGCTCAGCGTCATGCGTTCCTGAACTTCACTGAGCAGTTGTTCGCGTTCTTCATCCAGTAACTGCTGGTTGAGCGTGGTGGCTTGTACGACGAGGCTGAGCCGCCAGCGCTGTAAAAACAGGGTATGCAGCGCGGGCGTAAAGGTGGCGTTATCCGTGACCAGCGCGCGGGCCTGGCTGGCAAAGGGAGAGTGAACTTTGTCGAGCAGCGTCAGCGTTTGCGGTAGCTGGACGATAAATTGTGGTGTCGAAAGCCGCTGGCATTGCTGATAGCTGGCAACCTCCTCCGTCAATTCCGGCGGGACTTCGGTCTCTTTAAAACGCTGCCGCAAATTATCGCGCCAGCGCGGGAGATCGTCGGTCATCGCCTTTTTGAGCTTTGGGAATTTTTCAAAGAATGCCGCCAGTTGCGGTGAGGCCAGCAGAGTGATGACCACCTCTTCGATCAACCCCTCTTCACTGACCGCCAGCATGACGTTGAGCGTGTCCAGCGTTAGCATTGTCGCGCCTGTTTGATCTGCGCGCTGACATCCTGCAGGCTGGCTTCGATACGACCTAACCAGTCGCTATGAATAAAGAGGCATTTTTGCTGTTCGCTGAAGCGCGTGTGCTGCTGGTGCCACTCGGTATCAAGCGCCTCCAGTTGCTGTTTGATCTCTTCCGGCACGCTGTCTGAGGCGGTGCCCGGCAGCGCAAGACGCGATCCCTGCAGGCTGACATCACGGATCACCAGATGCTGGCTGCTGTCGACTTCCATCGTCAACGGCTGCGCAAAACCGATGCCGTTGAGCTTGCCGCGGATTTCTCCGCCTTTATCCAGCCACTGTGCCAAGGCGATGCGTTCAATCGTCACGTGCACTACCTGCATGTCATGAAGTTTAAGCGGCTGCTGAAGCAGAAGCGTGAGCGAGACGTCAGTCAGTTCGGCGGGCAATTCGTAATGCGGTTTACGGGCGAACATACCGCCAAGACGGTTCACTTTCAGCGCCGTTTTGTCACTTTGTTGCTGCTGGAGTTGAATGCGCCGTTGGGCAATCGCGCCCAGCTGATTGAGCATCGACTGCTGCCCCCAGGCGTGCCCGGTCATCAATATTTCAAGCTGCTGCTGCATCAGGTTCATGCCTTCAGCATCGTGCCAGAGGCAGTCTTTCAACAGGATCAGATCAATCGGTGCTACGGCATCACGGCCACTGAACAGCGCGCTCGCCTGCAGCAGGCGGATCGCTTTTTTCCAGCGACGGTCAGAGACGTAGGGGGCGGAAGGTAAGAGATCAAGCTGCTGGCGCAGCATGAAGATTAGCTCAAAGACAGCGTCAGGCAGCTTGATTTTACCGATATCCTGCTGCCACTGGTGGTACTCCTCATCTGTCACCTGAAGTGAGGCTGACACCGGGTTTTCATTTTCATCCTGCTGACTTACCAGCATGGAGCGAAAGTTCGATTTGTCCTGCACTTTGTCCAGCCACAGGCGAATCAACATACGGTCATACAGCGCTTCAAGGCTGCTGTCGGCTTCCGGCAGTTCGTTTGAGGCGGCCACCAGCAGGCGCATCGGGATTTTCTCTTCGCTGGCACCATTGCGGAACCGACGTTCGTTAATCGCGGTGAGCAGGGTGTTCAGGATAGCGGGGCCAGCTTTCCAGATCTCATCAAGAAAGACAATTTCTGCTTCAGGAAGATACCCTGTCGTTAAACGCTCATAGCGCCCCTCATCTTTTAATGCCTGAATGGAGAGCGGGCCGAAAACCTCTTCGGGGGTGGAGAACCGGGTCATCAGATATTCGAAGGCGCGCGCGTTTTGAAAGGCAAATTTCAGCCTGCGGGCAATCAGGCTTTTGGCAATGCCCGGCGGCCCCAGCAGAAACACGCTTTCGCCACTCAACGCTGCCAGTAAACAGAGACGAATGGCGTGGCTACGCTCGTACAGGCCTTTTTCCAGTGCGCTGCTGAGGCGGGAAATTCTTTCTGCTAATAAATGTGAGTGAGCCATAATAGTTTTGCATCCTTTCGCCGTCGTGGCGGCCAATTGAAGCGAGTATAGACGTTTCAGTCAGGGCTGGTAATAGACTGAAGTGCGGCGCTATTTTCTTTGCGCTACATTAACGCGGTTGCATTTAGGGGTACGATTTTGCATTGAATCGTGCATACTGTGCGCTTTTTGTGGGCCAAGGGACTAAGCACACATTTGTTATTTAAACGAAAAGACTAGTCTATGAGCACTGATAATAAGCAATCATTACCCGCAATAACACTTGCGGCGATCGGGGTTGTCTACGGTGATATCGGCACCAGCCCGCTTTATACGCTTCGTGAATGTCTGTCCGGTCAGTTTGGCTTTGGTGTTGAACGTGACGCCGTGTTCGGTTTCCTGTCACTCATTTTCTGGCTACTGATCCTGGTGGTTTCTGTTAAATATCTCTCCTTCGTGATGCGCGCGGATAACGCGGGCGAAGGCGGTATTCTGACGCTGATGTCCCTTGCCGGACGCAATACCTCCGCCCGAATGACATCGGTGCTGGTCATCATCGGTCTGATTGGCGGTAGCTTCTTCTATGGAGAGGTAGTTATTACCCCGGCAATTTCGGTGATGTCTGCAATTGAGGGGCTGGAGATCATCGCGCCGCAGCTCGATACATGGGTTGTCCCGCTTGCCATTATTGTGCTGACGCTGCTGTTTGCTATTCAAAAGCACGGCACCGGGCTGGTGGGTAAACTGTTTGCGCCAATTATGCTGGCGTGGTTCCTGATCCTGGCGGCACTGGGCTTACGCAGCATTATCGCTAACCCGGATGTCCTGCATGCGCTGAACCCGATGTGGGCCGTTCACTTCTTCCTTGAATATAAAGTGGTGTCGTTTGTGGCGCTGGGCGCGGTGGTGCTTTCTATTACCGGTGTTGAAGCGCTGTATGCCGACATGGGGCATTTCGGGAAACTGCCTATCCGCGTGGCGTGGTTTACCGTCGTGCTGCCGTCACTGGTACTGAACTACTTTGGTCAGGGCGCGCTGTTGCTTAAACACCCTGAAGCGATTAAAAACCCGTTCTTCCTGCTGGCACCGGACTGGGCGCTGGTACCGATGCTGATCCTCGCGACGCTGGCGACGGTTATCGCATCTCAGGCGGTGATTTCCGGTGTGTTCTCGCTGACGCGCCAGGCTGTCCGTCTGGGGTATCTCTCTCCAATGCGCATTATCCACACCTCAGAAATGGAATCCGGCCAGATCTACATTCCGTTTATTAACTGGCTGCTCTACTTTGCTGTGGTGATCGTTATCGTTAGCTTTGAGCACTCCAGTAACCTGGCGGCGGCCTACGGTATCGCTGTGACCGGTACGATGGTGCTGACGTCGATTCTCTCCACCACGGTGGCGTACCGTAACTGGCACTGGAACAAATTCCTCGTGGGGCTGATTTTGGTTGGCTTCCTGTGTATCGACGTGCCGCTGTTCTCCGCAAACCTGGATAAGATTGTCTCCGGTGGCTGGTTGCCGCTGACGCTCGGCCTGGTGATGTTCATTGTGATGACCACGTGGAAGAGCGAGCGTTTCCGTCTGCTGCGCCGTATGCACGAGCACGGTAATTCTCTGGAGGCGATGATCGCGTCGCTGGAAAAATCCCCGCCGGTGCGCGTACCGGGTACGGCGGTGTATATGTCCCGTGCGCTGAATGTGATCCCTTTTGCACTGATGCATAACCTCAAGCACAACAAAGTGTTGCACGAGCGGGTGATCCTCCTGACGTTGCGTACCGAAGATGCGCCGTATGTTCACAATGTACGCCGAGTGCAGATCGAGCAACTGTCGCCAACCTTCTGGCGCGTGGTGGCAAGCTACGGCTGGCGCGAAACGCCGAACGTGGAAGAGGTGTTCCACCGCTGCGGTCTGGAAGGGTTGAGCTGTCGCATGATGGAAACATCCTTCTTTATGTCACACGAATCGCTGATTATCGGAAAACGTCCGTGGTATCTGCGCCTGCGCGGCAAGCTGTACCTGATTCTGCAGCGTAACGCCCTGCGTGCGCCTGACCAGTTTGAGATCCCGCCTAACCGTGTGATTGAGCTGGGGACGCAGGTCGAGATTTAAGTCCTCATGAAATGCCGGGTGGCGCTGCGCTTACCCGGCCTACCAGACCCGTAGGCCCGCGCAAGCGTAGCGCCGCCGGGGAATTTTCCTCTATTACATTTCACTTAGCGAAACGTTTCGACGTCGATCACAATTCCGTTACGTCATGGTGGTTTTCTGAACACTCTTGCGTCTACACTCTTTTTAGCGAAACGTTTCGCTAGTGGAGCAAGAAAATGAAGAAAGGCACGGTACTCAACTCAGAAATCTCATCGGTTATTTCCCGTCTTGGGCATACCGATACGCTGGTGGTTTGCGATGCAGGCTTACCGGTTCCGCGCAGCACTACCCGTATTGATATGGCATTAACGCAGGGTGTTCCTTCGTTTATGCAGGTACTGGATGTAGTGACCGCGGAGATGCAGGTTGAGACGGCCATTCTCGCGACGGAAATCAAACAACATAATCCGCAACTCCACGAAACGTTGCTCAGCCACATTGAGCAACTGCAGCAACACCAGGGAAACACCATAGAAATTCGTTACACAACGCACGAGCAGTTCAAACAACAAACCGCAGACAGTCAGGCGGTGATTCGCAGCGGGGAGTGTTCCCCGTATGCGAATATCATTCTCTGTGCTGGCGTCACCTTCTGAGGCCATCATGGACGCATTACTGCAACTCAAAGGGATCGATAAATCGTTCCCTGGCGTAAAAGCCCTCTCCGGCGCAGCGCTGAACGTATACGCCGGACGCGTCATGGCGCTGGTCGGCGAAAACGGCGCTGGTAAATCCACCATGATGAAAGTGTTGACCGGTATCTATCAACGCGATGCCGGTTCGCTCGTCTGGTTGGGTAAAGAGACCACCTTCAACGGCCCGAAATCCTCTCAGGAAGCGGGTATCGGCATTATCCACCAGGAGCTGAACCTTATCCCGCAGCTCACTATTGCCGAGAACATCTTCCTCGGCCGCGAGTTCGTGAACCGGTTTGGCAAAATCGACTGGAAAACGATGTATGCCGAAGCGGACAAACTGCTGGCGAAGCTGAACCTGCGCTTTAAGAGTGACCGCCTGGTGGGCGATCTCTCCATTGGCGATCAGCAAATGGTGGAAATCGCGAAGGTGCTGAGCTTTGAGTCGAAAGTCATCATCATGGATGAACCGACAGACGCCCTGACCGATACCGAAACCGAATCCCTGTTCCGCGTTATCCGCGAGCTGAAATCGCAGGGACGCGGAATTGTTTATATCTCTCACCGCATGAAAGAGATTTTCGAGATCTGCGATGACGTCACCGTCTTCCGCGACGGGCAGTTTATTGCCGAGCGCGAAGTGGCAACCCTGACCGAAGATACGCTTATCGAAATGATGGTGGGACGTAAGCTCGAAGATCAGTATCCGCGTCTGGACAAAGCGCCGGGTGAGATCCGCCTGAAGGTGGATAACCTCTGCGGTCCGGGCGTGAACGACGTGACCTTTACTCTGCGTCAGGGCGAGATCCTGGGCGTCGCGGGCCTGATGGGTGCGGGCCGTACCGAACTGATGAAAGTGCTCTACGGCGCACTGCCGCGCACCAGCGGTTACGTCACCCTTGACGGCCATGAAGTGGTCACTCGCTCTCCGCAGGATGGTCTGGCAAACGGCATTGTTTATATCTCTGAAGACCGCAAACGCGATGGCCTGGTGCTGGGCATGTCGGTGAAAGAGAACATGTCCCTGACCGCGCTGCGCTATTTCAGCCGCAGCGGCGGCGGTCTGAAACACAAAGATGAGCAGCAGGCCGTCAGCGATTTTATCCGCCTCTTTAACGTCAAAACCCCGTCGATGGAGCAGGCGATTGGCCTGTTGTCTGGCGGTAATCAGCAGAAAGTGGCGATTGCGCGTGGTTTGATGACGCGCCCGAAAGTGCTGATCCTCGACGAGCCAACCCGCGGCGTGGACGTAGGCGCGAAGAAAGAGATCTATCAGTTGATTAACCAGTTCAAGGCCGACGGTCTGAGCATCATTCTGGTCTCTTCCGAGATGCCAGAAGTGTTAGGCATGAGCGATCGTATTATCGTCATGCATGAAGGGCATCTCGGCGGTGAATTCACTCGCGAGCAGGCCACCCAGGAAGTTCTGATGGCTGCCGCTGTGGGCAAGCTAAATCGCGTGAATCAGGAGTAAGAAGATGACTACCCAGGCTGTTTCTGGTCGCCGTTATTTCACAAAAGCATGGCTGATGGAACAAAAATCGCTGATCGCCCTGCTGGTGCTGATCGCGATTGTGTCGACCATGAGCCCGAACTTTTTCACCGTTAATAATCTGTTCAACATTCTGCAGCAGACGTCTGTGAACGCCATTATGGCGGTCGGGATGACGCTGGTGATTTTGACGTCGGGTATCGATCTGTCCGTCGGTTCCCTGCTGGCGCTCACCGGTGCGATAGCGGCTTCCATTGTCGGGATTGAAGTCAACGCGCTGGTGGCCGTTGCTGCTGCCCTGGCGGCAGGCGCGGCGATTGGTGCTGTGACCGGCGTGATTGTGGCGAAAGGCCGCGTTCAGGCGTTTATCGCGACGCTGGTGATGATGCTGCTGCTGCGCGGTGTGACGATGGTTTATACCAATGGTAGCCCGGTCAATACTGGCTTTACCGATAACGCGGATCTGTTTGGCTGGTTTGGTATCGGACGCCCGCTGGGTGTGCCGACGCCGGTCTGGATCATGGCTATCGTCTTCCTGGCGGCGTGGTACATGCTGCACCACACTCGTCTTGGCCGTTATATCTATGCGCTGGGCGGTAACGAAGCGGCAACGCGTCTGTCCGGTATTAGCGTCAACAAAGTTAAAATTATCGTTTACTCCCTGTGCGGCCTGCTGGCGTCTCTGGCGGGCATCATCGAAGTGGCGCGCCTCTCTTCTGCGCAGCCGACGGCGGGTACAGGGTACGAGCTGGATGCCATTGCGGCAGTCGTTCTGGGCGGTACGAGTCTTGCGGGCGGTAAAGGTCGCATTGTTGGGACATTGATCGGCGCACTGATCCTTGGTTTCCTGAATAATGGTTTGAATTTATTAGGTGTTTCCTCCTATTACCAGATGATCGTTAAAGCAGTGGTGATTTTGCTGGCGGTACTGGTAGACAACAAAAAACAGTAACTGACGACACTACAGGACATCTTAGATATGAACATGAAAAAACTGGCTACCCTGGTTTCTGCTGTCGCGCTGAGCGCAACCGTGAGTGCTAACGCAATGGCGAAAGACACCATCGCGCTGGTGGTCTCTACCCTGAACAACCCGTTCTTCGTCTCCCTGAAGGATGGCGCGCAGAAAGAAGCGGACAAGCTGGGTTACAACCTGGTGGTGCTGGATTCCCAGAACAACCCGGCGAAAGAGCTGGCTAACGTTCAGGACTTAACCGTTCGTGGCACCAAAATTCTGCTGATCAACCCAACCGATTCTGACGCCGTGGGTAACGCCGTGAAGATGGCAAACCAGGCGAAGATCCCGGTCATCACGCTGGACCGTCAGGCCACTAAAGGCGACGTTGTTAGCCACATCGCGTCTGATAACGTGCTGGGCGGCAAAATTGCGGGTGATTACATCGCCAAGAAAGCAGGTGAAGGTGCAAAGGTTATCGAACTGCAGGGCATTGCCGGGACTTCCGCAGCGCGTGAGCGTGGCGAAGGCTTCCAGCAGGCCGTTGCTGCGCATAAATTTAACGTGCTGGCGAGCCAGCCGGCAGACTTCGACCGTACTAAAGGTCTGAACGTGATGCAGAACCTGCTGACCGCGCATCCTGACGTGCAGGCCGTGTTCGCACAGAACGACGAAATGGCGCTGGGTGCACTGCGCGCGCTGCAAACTGCAGGTAAATCTGATGTGATGGTTGTCGGATTTGACGGCACGCCGGATGGTGAAAAAGCGGTAAATGATGGCAAACTGGCTGCGACCATCGCTCAGCTGCCTGAGCAGATTGGCGCGACTGGCGTTGAAACTGCCGATAAAGTGCTGAAGGGCGAAAAAGTTCAGGCCAAATATCCGGTTGACCTGAAACTGGTTATCAAGCAGTAAAAGGCGATTCAGGCAGTCGCTGGCTGCCTGAGGGACACCAATAAAGAAAAGTGTGGCATACGCCACCGGGTAACACCGGTGGCGCTCTCAGACGGACACCCCAACCATGAAAACCGCAGGCAACCTCGTCGTCCTTGGCAGTATCAATGCCGATCACATTCTTAACCTTGAAACGTTCCCGACGCCGGGCGAAACCGTCACGGGTAATCAGTACCAGGTGGCATTTGGCGGTAAGGGCGCAAACCAGGCCGTCGCCGCCGGGCGCAGTGGCGCGAATATCGCGTTTATCGCTTGTACGGGCGATGACGATACCGGTGAGCGCGTGCGCAAGCAGCTGGTCAGCGACAACATCGATATTGCGCCAGTGAGCGTGGTCGAAGGGGAATCCACCGGCGTGGCGCTGATTTTCGTCAATGCGGAAGGTGAGAATGTCATCGGTATTCATGCGGGCGCTAACGCCGCGCTGACGACAGAACGTGTCGAAGCCCAACGAGAGATTATTGCGGGCGCAGAAGCACTGCTAATGCAGCTGGAATCGCCCGTGGAAAGCGTGCTGGCTGCGGCCAAAATTGCGCATGAAAATCATACCACTGTCGTACTTAATCCCGCGCCTGCCCGTGTATTATCAGACGAGCTGCTGGCGCTGGTAGATATCATTACCCCCAACGAAACCGAAGCGGAAAAGTTAACGGGTATTCGCGTTGAAAATGACGACGATGCTGCCCGTGCGGCAAAAGCATTGCATGATAAAGGTATCGGGACGGTGATCATCACGCTTGGCAGCCGCGGCGTGTGGGCAAGCGTAAATGGTGAAGGCCGTCGTGTGCCGGGCTTTAAGGTGAAAGCCATTGATACCATCGCGGCGGGAGATACCTTTAACGGTGCGCTGGTGACGGCGCTGCTGGAAGGCGAGAGAATGGAGGATGCCATTCGCTTTGCACATGCTGCTGCAGCGATAGCGGTAACGCGCAAAGGGGCACAGCCTTCCGTTCCGTGGCGCAACGAGATTGATGAATTTTTAAGTCAGCAGGGGTAACGCTTGGCTACGATGAAAGATGTCGCCCGCATGGCGGGCGTTTCTACTTCGACGGTCTCCCACGTTATTAATAACGATCGCTTCGTTAGCGAGGCGATTCGGGAGAAAGTCGAAGCCGCAGTAAAAGATCTCAACTATGCGCCATCGGCGCTGGCGCGCAGCCTGAAGCTCAACCAGACGCGCACCATCGGCATGCTGATCACGGCCAGTACCAACCCTTTTTATTCTGAACTTGTGCGCGGTGTGGAGCGTAGCTGCTTCGAGCGTGGCTACAGCCTGGTGCTGTGTAATACCGAAGGTGATGAGCAGCGTATGAACCGTAATCTGGAGACGCTGATGCAAAAACGCGTCGACGGGTTATTGCTGCTGTGTACCGAAACGCATCAACCCTCGAAAGAGATTATCCAGCGCTACCCTTCTATTCCCACGGTCATGATGGACTGGGCACCGTTCGACGGTACCAGCGATCTGATTCAGGATAACTCACTGCTGGGCGGCGATATGGCAACGCAGTATTTGCTCGATAAAGGTTATACCCGCATCGCCTGTATTACCGGCCCGCTGGATAAAACCCCGGCGCGCTTGCGTCTGGAAGGGTATCTCTCCGCAATGGAGCGGGCAGGGCTTGCCATTCCTGATGGTTATCGGATCACCGGCGATTTTGAATTTAATGGTGGTTTTGAAGCGATGCAGAAACTGCTGACGCAAGAGCCGCGCCCGCAGGCGGTCTTTATTGGCAACGATGCGATGGCATTTGGTGCTTATCAGGCGTTGTATCAGGCGGGGCTGCGCGTTCCGGACGATATGGCGGTGATTGGTTATGATGATATCGAACTGGCGCGCTATATGACGCCGCCGCTGACGACCATTCATCAGCCGAAAGATGAACTGGGTGAGCTGGCCATTGATGTCTTGATCCACCGTATGGCGCAGCCCACGCTGCAACAACAACGCCTGCAGCTTACTCCTGTTCTGATGGAACGGGGTTCGGTTTAGCCTTTGCTTTATGGCGCTCTTTAATCAGGTTCCGGCCATCTTTCGGTTTTAACAACATAAAGACCAGCGCCGACACCACGGTAAGTGCGCCCATGGTGATAAAGGTATAGTGGAACTGCTCGACGGTGTTCGCGCTATCAAAACCTTCATAAAACCGCAGCACTGCGGCACTCACGGCAACACCCAGGCTTATCGACAACTGTTGCGTGACAGCCAGTACGCTGTTGCCGCTGCTGGCGTTTTCGTCGGTCAGATCCGCAAGCGTGATGGTGTTCATTGACGTGAACTGCGTCGACATCGCCATTCCCAGCACAAACAGCGGCAGGATCAGCATCCAGACCGGTAACGCGGCGGACTGCAGCGAGAACTGCGCAATCATCAGCCCGATAAAGATCGTTACGCCAACCAGCGTTTTACGGTAGCCAAACCAGCGTAGCACCTGCGTGACGGTCGATTTTGCCAGAATCGAGCCCATCGCCGTGGGTGCCATCATGCAGCCCGCAATCAGCGCCGGATAGCCAAAACCCACCTGTAACATTAATGGCATCAGGAAAGGGACGCAGCCCGTCCCCAGACGTGAGGCAATATTGCCTGCGATACCGACCGAGAAGGTACGGGTATTAAAGAGGGACAGAGAAATAAGTGGTGTCGGGTGGCGACGCGCATGACGTATATAAAGAAGAAACAGCAGAATACCAGCGAGAATGACGGACAGTGCAAGCCACGTCGCCACAATTTTCTCACCGAACAGCTCCATCCCGCTGGAGAACAGCACCAGACTCAGGCCAAACAGGAAAAAGCCGCCCATGTCGAAGCTGCGTCGTGGCGTGGTGAAGTTCGGCATATATTTTCGGGCATAAACCAGGCCCGCCACACCAATCGGAATATTAATCAGGAAGATCCAGTGCCAGCTCGCCCAGGTGACCAGCACACCGCCGAGCACTGGGCCGAGTATCGGGCCGACCAGCCCCGGCATCGTGACAAAATTAAGAACGGGAAGGAGCTCGCTGCGCGGGTAGGCGCGCAATAATGCCAGACGTGCTACTGGCATCATCATTGCCCCGCCAATTCCCTGAAGTACGCGGAAGATGACCAGCTCCGTTAAGGATGTGGACAGCGCACAGGCCAGCGAACCGAGCGTAAAGAGCGTGACCGCCAGCATAAACACTTTGCGTGTGCCAAAACGATCGGCCAGCCAGCCGCTTACCGGAATGAGCATGGCAACCGTCAGGGTGTAGCTGATGATGGCGGATTGCATCGCCAGCGGGGAGCGGTTAAGGCTTTGCGCTATTGCAGGAAGGGCGGTATTAAGGATGGTGGCATCCAGTGCCTGCATAAAAAACGCCATGGCTGCAATCCACGGCAGTCCCGCCATGCTGCGCGCTTTTTTCTCTGTCATTTATTTACCTGCTGGTGGGTTGGCGCGGCCAGTAGTGCCTGGCATGCACTCAGGGCTCGCTGCCCGTCGCTCTCCTGAATGGCATCTACAATCGCCTGATGCAGATCCAGCTTCACCACTTCATTTTGGGTAATAGAAGTAAAGTAGGTGTGGTACACCGAATGGAATAAAGAGGCAAAGGATGTCAGGAACGGATTTGCGCTCATCATATAGATATGTTCATGCCAGGCCATATCCACCTCAATCCAGCGTTCGCGGTTGAAGTGTTTTTTCAGGAACACCATCTCTTCCATTAAAGTGTTGAGCTGTGCTTTTTGTTCTGCTGTCCCGAGCGTAGCGGCAAGAAGACACGCCTGAGGTTCAAGGCTGCTGCGCATCACCAGGAAATGATCGACGACCTGATGGAAATTATCTTCGGTCATCCACCAGGAGAGAAGCTCCTGATCGAGGAAGTTCCAGTTGCTCTGAGGCATCACACGTGTGCCAATGCGTGGACGCGGCAGTACCATTCCTTTTGCCGTTAAGGTTTTCACCGCTTCGCGAACGGCGGTACGGCTTACGCCAAACTGATCGCCCAGTTCCATTTCACCCGGCAGGATGCTACCTGGGGCATATTTACCCACTAAGATCAGCTGAGCCAGCTTCTCTGCCAGCACATATGATAAGTTTTTTTGTGCTGCCAGCTGTTGTGCGCTTAAGGGCATTGCTCTGATTCCTTAATTGTTCATGCGGGTAAGTATGCCATCTGGAGTGTGCTTGTGGTTGCAGATACATCAAATAGAACAATTTGTAGCTTGATTTCATCTCTTCTGGTGAAAAAAAACACGGACGGAAATTTTTTTTAAATTTCCTCTTGTCACATCGGAATAACTCCCTATAATGCGCCTCCACTGACACGGAACAACGGCACACACGCCGCCGGGTTAGCAGGGAAATGCGAAATAAACGCTTGACTCTGAAGCGGGAAAGCGTAATATGCACACCCCGCGCCGCTGCGAAAGCGAAGCGGCACTGTTCTTTAACAATTTATCAGACAATCTGTGTGGGCACTCAAAGTGACATGGATTCTTAATGTCTTCGGACAATAAATGAATACCAAGTCTCTGAGTGAACATACGTAATTCATTACGAAGTTTAATTCACGAGCATCAAACTTAAATTGAAGAGTTTGATCATGGCTCAGATTGAACGCTGGCGGCAGGCCTAACACATGCAAGTCGAGCGGCAGCGGAAAGTAGCTTGCTACTTTGCCGGCGAGCGGCGGACGGGTGAGTAATGTCTGGGAAACTGCCTGATGGAGGGGGATAACTACTGGAAACGGTAGCTAATACCGCATAACGTCGCAAGACCAAAGAGGGGGACCTTCGGGCCTCTTGCCATCAGATGTGCCCAGATGGGATTAGCTGGTAGGTGGGGTAACGGCTCACCTAGGCGACGATCCCTAGCTGGTCTGAGAGGATGACCAGCCACACTGGAACTGAGACACGGTCCAGACTCCTACGGGAGGCAGCAGTGGGGAATATTGCACAATGGGCGCAAGCCTGATGCAGCCATGCCGCGTGTATGAAGAAGGCCTTCGGGTTGTAAAGTACTTTCAGCGGGGAGGAAGGTGTTGTGGTTAATAACCGCAGCAATTGACGTTACCCGCAGAAGAAGCACCGGCTAACTCCGTGCCAGCAGCCGCGGTAATACGGAGGGTGCAAGCGTTAATCGGAATTACTGGGCGTAAAGCGCACGCAGGCGGTCTGTCAAGTCGGATGTGAAATCCCCGGGCTCAACCTGGGAACTGCATTCGAAACTGGCAGGCTGGAGTCTTGTAGAGGGGGGTAGAATTCCAGGTGTAGCGGTGAAATGCGTAGAGATCTGGAGGAATACCGGTGGCGAAGGCGGCCCCCTGGACAAAGACTGACGCTCAGGTGCGAAAGCGTGGGGAGCAAACAGGATTAGATACCCTGGTAGTCCACGCTGTAAACGATGTCGACTTGGAGGTTGTGCCCTTGAGGCGTGGCTTCCGGAGCTAACGCGTTAAGTCGACCGCCTGGGGAGTACGGCCGCAAGGTTAAAACTCAAATGAATTGACGGGGGCCCGCACAAGCGGTGGAGCATGTGGTTTAATTCGATGCAACGCGAAGAACCTTACCTGGTCTTGACATCCACGGAAGTTTTCAGAGATGAGAATGTGCCTTCGGGAACCGTGAGACAGGTGCTGCATGGCTGTCGTCAGCTCGTGTTGTGAAATGTTGGGTTAAGTCCCGCAACGAGCGCAACCCTTATCCTTTGTTGCCAGCGGTTAGGCCGGGAACTCAAAGGAGACTGCCAGTGATAAACTGGAGGAAGGTGGGGATGACGTCAAGTCATCATGGCCCTTACGACCAGGGCTACACACGTGCTACAATGGCGCATACAAAGAGAAGCGACCCCGCGAGGGCAAGCGGACCTCATAAAGTGCGTCGTAGTCCGGATTGGAGTCTGCAACTCGACTCCATGAAGTCGGAATCGCTAGTAATCGTGGATCAGAATGCCACGGTGAATACGTTCCCGGGCCTTGTACACACCGCCCGTCACACCATGGGAGTGGGTTGCAAAAGAAGTAGGTAGCTTAACCTTCGGGAGGGCGCTTACCACTTTGTGATTCATGACTGGGGTGAAGTCGTAACAAGGTAACCGTAGGGGAACCTGCGGTTGGATCACCTCCTTACCTTAAAGAACCTGCCTTTGTAGTGCTCACACAGATTGTCTGATGAATGATGAACTTCTGAATGTACTTTTGAGTGCATTAAGAAGTTTTGCTCTTTAAAAATCTGGATCAAGCTGAAAATTGAAACGACACATCTTTAAGGTGTGTTCGAGTCTCTCAACTTTTCGCAATCAGAAGTGAAACATCTTCGGGTTGTGAGGTTAAGCGACCAAGCGTACACGGTGGATGCCCTGGCAGTCAGAGGCGATGAAGGACGTGCTAATCTGCGAAAAGCGCCGGCGAGGTGATATGAACCTTTGACCCGGCGATGTCCGAATGGGGAAACCCAGTGCAATCCGTTGCACTATCGTTAACTGAATACATAGGTTAACGAGGCGAACCGGGGGAACTGAAACATCTAAGTACCCCGAGGAAAAGAAATCAACCGAGATTCCCCCAGTAGCGGCGAGCGAACGGGGAGCAGCCCGGAGTCTGAATCAGCGTGTGTGTTAGTGGAACGGTCTGGAAAGTCCGACGGTACAGGGTGATAGTCCCGTACACGAAAATGCACATGCTGTGAACTCGAAGAGTAGGGCGGGACACGTGGTATCCTGTCTGAATATGGGGGGACCATCCTCCAAGGCTAAATACTCCTGACTGACCGATAGTGAACCAGTACCGTGAGGGAAAGGCGAAAAGAACCCCGGCGAGGGGAGTGAAAAAGAACCTGAAACCGTGTACGTACAAGCAGTGGGAGCCTACTTGTTAGGTGACTGCGTACCTTTTGTATAATGGGTCAGCGACTTATATTCTGTAGCAAGGTTAACCGAATAGGGGAGCCGAAGGGAAACCGAGTCTTAACTGGGCGTTAAGTTGCAGGGTATAGACCCGAAACCCGGTGATCTAGCCATGGGCAGGTTGAAGGTTGGGTAACACTAACTGGAGGACCGAACCGACTAATGTTGAAAAATTAGCGGATGACCTGTGGCTGGGGGTGAAAGGCCAATCAAACCGGGAGATAGCTGGTTCTCCCCGAAAGCTATTTAGGTAGCGCCTCGTGAACTCATCTTCGGGGGTAGAGCACTGTTTCGGCTAGGGGGCCATCCCGGCTTACCAACCCGATGCAAACTACGAATACCGAAGAATGTTATCACGGGAGACACACGGCGGGTGCTAACGTCCGTCGTGAAGAGGGAAACAACCCAGACCGCCAGCTAAGGTCCCAAAGTCATGGTTAAGTGGGAAACGATGTGGGAAGGCACAGACAGCCAGGATGTTGGCTTAGAAGCAGCCATCATTTAAAGAAAGCGTAATAGCTCACTGGTCGAGTCGGCCTGCGCGGAAGATGTAACGGGGCTAAACCATGCACCGAAGCTGCGGCAGCGACACTATGTGTTGTTGGGTAGGGGAGCGTTCTGTAAGCCGTTGAAGGTGTGCTGTGAGGCATGCTGGAGGTATCAGAAGTGCGAATGCTGACATAAGTAACGATAAAGCGGGTGAAAAGCCCGCTCGCCGGAAGACCAAGGGTTCCTGTCCAACGTTAATCGGGGCAGGGTGAGTCGACCCCTAAGGCGAGGCCGAAAGGCGTAGTCGATGGGAAACAGGTTAATATTCCTGTACTTGGTGTTACTGCGAAGGGGGGACGGAGAAGGCTATGTCGGCCGGGCGACGGTTGTCCCGGTTTAAGCATGTAGGCGGAGGTTCCAGGTAAATCCGGTACCTTTTTAACGCTGAGGTGTGATGACGAGGCACTACGGTGCTGAAGTGACAAATGCCCTGCTTCCAGGAAAAGCCTCTAAGCATCAGGTAACACGAAATCGTACCCCAAACCGACACAGGTGGTCAGGTAGAGAATACCAAGGCGCTTGAGAGAACTCGGGTGAAGGAACTAGGCAAAATGGTGCCGTAACTTCGGGAGAAGGCACGCTGATATGTAGGTGAAGCCCCTGCGGGTGGAGCTGAAATCAGTCGAAGATACCAGCTGGCTGCAACTGTTTATTAAAAACACAGCACTGTGCAAACACGAAAGTGGACGTATACGGTGTGACGCCTGCCCGGTGCCGGAAGGTTAATTGATGGGGTTAGCGGCAACGCGAAGCTCTTGATCGAAGCCCCGGTAAACGGCGGCCGTAACTATAACGGTCCTAAGGTAGCGAAATTCCTTGTCGGGTAAGTTCCGACCTGCACGAATGGCGTAATGATGGCCAGGCTGTCTCCACCCGAGACTCAGTGAAATTGAACTCGCTGTGAAGATGCAGTGTACCCGCGGCAAGACGGAAAGACCCCGTGAACCTTTACTATAGCTTGACACTGAACACTGGTCCTTGATGTGTAGGATAGGTGGGAGGCTTTGAAGCGTGGACGCCAGTCTGCGTGGAGCCGCCCTTGAAATACCACCCTTTAATGGCTGGTGTTCTAACGTGGACCCGTAATCCGGGTTGCGGACAGTGTCTGGTGGGTAGTTTGACTGGGGCGGTCTCCTCCCAAAGAGTAACGGAGGAGCACGAAGGTCAGCTAATCCTGGTCGGACATCAGGAGGTTAGTGCAATGGCATAAGCTGGCTTGACTGCGAGCGTGACGGCGCGAGCAGGTGCGAAAGCAGGTCATAGTGATCCGGTGGTTCTGAATGGAAGGGCCATCGCTCAACGGATAAAAGGTACTCCGGGGATAACAGGCTGATACCGCCCAAGAGTTCATATCGACGGCGGTGTTTGGCACCTCGATGTCGGCTCATCACATCCTGGGGCTGAAGTAGGTCCCAAGGGTATGGCTGTTCGCCATTTAAAGTGGTACGCGAGCTGGGTTTAGAACGTCGTGAGACAGTTCGGTCCCTATCTGCCGTGGGCGCTGGAGAACTGAGGGGGGCTGCTCCTAGTACGAGAGGACCGGAGTGGACGCATCACTGGTGTTCGGGTTGTCATGCCAATGGCACTGCCCGGTAGCTAAATGCGGAAGAGATAAGTGCTGAAAGCATCTAAGCACGAAACTTGCCCCGAGATGAGTTCTCCCTGACTCCTTGAGAGTCCTGAAGGAACGTTGAAGACGACGACGTTGATAGGTCGGGTGTGTAAGCGCAGCGATGCGTTGAGCTAACCGATACTAATGAACCGTGAGGCTTAACCTTACAACGCCGAAGATGTTTTGGCGAAGAGACACGATTTTCAGCCTGATACAGATAACAGAATTTGCCTGGCGGCTGTAGCGCGGTGGTCCCACCTGACCCCATGCCGAACTCAGAAGTGAAACGCCGTAGCGCCGATGGTAGTGTGGGGTCTCCCCATGTGAGAGTAGGGAACTGCCAGGCATCAATTAAGTGAAGAGGCCATCCGGAAGGATGGCCTTTTTGCGTTTCTGAACCGCCGAATTTTGTAGGCCGGGTAAGGCAAAGCCGCCAAAGTCAGACCGCACACCACTCCAGAATAAACTCCGCAATCCCTTCCACATTATTCAAATCCAGAATTGGCACTTCCAGCGAAAGCGCAACATCACTGGCCACAGCAATCACATGCTCATCCAGCGTTAACTCGTGAACATCATGCCCGGTATCGCTTCTGAATAGCAGGATCTTCGCAACATCCTCATGCTTGAAGCCCTCAACCAGCACTAAATCCAGCGTGGAATGATCCATCCGGCTGACAAGATAAGCGAGATCCAGCGGTGCTTCATCCGGTGTTTCTGTCATCAACGCCCAACGCTGATTGCTCGCCACCATCGTTTGTGCTGCGCCCGCCTTACGCAGCTCATAGCTGTCTTTTCCCGGCTTATCAACATCCATATTATGGTGAGTATGCTTAATCAATCCGGGGCGAATACCTTTAGCGCAAAGCGCTGGTATTAGTTTCTTCAGCAGCGTGGTTTTACCTGTGCCGCTCCATGCGGCAATCGCTAATACGGGGATCATTTATGCTCCTGCATCGTCTGCAAATCTTCTGTCGTATTCACGTTCACAAATGCGGATTTCAGATCGCCAAAATCAACCGAATGGCCGCCAGACTGGCGCATAAACGCCATTACTCTTCGTTCTCCAGCAGCCAGATAATCTTGCATATCAGGTTCTAGCTCGCTGTTAATCAATGCGATTGTAGGATGATCACGCTCGCCGTCGTGTACCCATACTACGGGCGAATTACCACGATGCTGTACCAGGCGTTCCACCAGGCAAGACGGGATAAACGGCGTATCGCATGAACAAAAGAGAAACCATTCACCCTTTGACTGCTGCATAACCGAGAGCATACCCGCCAGCGGCCCTGGGTAATCCGCCAGGTTATCCTGGTAAACGGGATACCCGCTTTGCTGATAAGTATTGATATGACGATTGGCACTAATCGCTATGGATGCAACCTGAGTTTCAAGCGAATCAGCAACATGCAGCCATAATGGTTTGCCATTCAGGAGTTGAAGTCCCTTATCTTTACCGCCCATTCGCGTCGCTCTGCCACCGGCCAGAACGACCCCGATAATTTCCCGACACTCATTCACGAATATCGCCTCTTTTATTGTGGGATTGACCCTGCTAACGTGTCTCTCTAAATGAAAGGAGCACCATTATGAAATGTAAACGTCTGAATGAAGTTATTGAACTCCTCCAGCCAGCCTGGCAGAAAGAGCCCGAGCTGAATCTGATGCAATTTTTACAGAAACTGGCGAAAGAGTCAGGTTTTGACGGCGAACTGGCTGACCTTTCTGACGATATCCTGATCTACCACCTCAAAATGCGCGACTCTGCTAAAGATGCTGTAATTCCGGGTATTCAGAAAGATTATGAGGAAGATTTTAAAACGGCACTGCTACGAGCGCGTGGCGTAATTAAAGAGTAAAACCTTGTAAGCGGAGCCACCGAAATCGCCACAAGATGATATCCTGAATCATTCGTATAATTTCCGGATGATCGGATGAACGACCAGGCTTTTACTTTCCAGACACTACACCCGGATACCATTATGGATGCGCTGTTCGAGCAGGGTATTCGGGTGGATTCCGGGCTAACCCCTTTAAATAGCTACGAAAACCGCGTCTATCAATTTCAGGACGAGGATCGCCAGCGCTTCGTCGTAAAGTTCTATCGTCCCAAGCGCTGGTCGGCAGAACAGATTCAGGAAGAGCACCAGTTTGCCCACGATCTGCTGGATGACGATGTACCCGTTGCTGCACCTCTGAAATTCAATAACCAATCGCTGCTCACGCACGAAGGGTTTTACTACGCCGTATTTCCAAGCCTGGGCGGCCGTCAGTTTGAAGCTGATAATATTGATCAAATGGAATGGGTTGCTCGCTATCTGGGGCGCATTCACCAGACGGGACGCAAAAAACCGTTTATTTCCCGCCCGACTATCGGTATTCAGGAATATCTTATCGAGCCCCGCCAGGTATTCGATAACTCGACGCTTATCCCTGGTGCGCTTAAGGATAATTTCCTCCACGCGACCGATAAACTTATTGATGCGGTAAAAGACTGCTGGCGTGAGGATATTCCTGTCCTGCGCCTGCATGGCGATTGTCATGCGGGTAATATTCTCTGGCGCGATGGTCCTCTGTTTGTCGATCTTGATGATGCGCGCATGGGCCCCGCGATTCAGGATCTGTGGATGCTGCTCAACGGTGATAACGCTGAGCAACGCATGCAGCTTGAAACCATTATTGAAGCGTATGAAGAATTTAGCCCCTTTAATTCAGACGAAATTGCCTTGATAGAGCCTTTACGTGCGATGCGTTTTGTTTATTATCTCGCATGGTTAATCAGGCGTTGGGAAGATCCCGCATTTCCCCGAAATTTCCCGTGGCTTGCCGGAGAGGATTACTGGCGCAACCAGATATCCACTTTTACCGAGCAGGTTAAGGTTCTTCAGGAACCGCCTCTACAATTAACGCCGATGTACTAAATTGGACACACCCAGGAGAAAGTTGATCATGAAAAAAATTTGGCTGGCGCTGGCAGGTATGATTCTGGCATTTAGCGCTTCTGCTGCGCAGTTTACCGACGGCAAGCAGTACATCACGCTGGACAAGCCGGTTGCTGGCGAGCCACAGGTGCTGGAGTTCTTCTCGTTCTACTGCCCACATTGCTATCAGTTCGAGCAGGTGCTGCATGTTTCTGATAACGTGAAGAAAAAGCTGCCAGAAGGCACCAAAATGACGAAATACCACGTTGAGTTCCTTGGCCCGTTGGGCAAAGATCTGACTCAGGCGTGGGCGGTTGCGATTGCACTGGGTGTGGAAGATAAGATCACCTCCCCAATGTTCGAAGCCGTACAAAAAAACCAGACTGTTCAAACCACTGCGGATATCCGCAAAGTGTTTGTTGATGCCGGTGTGAAAGGCGAAGACTACGACGCAGCGTGGAACAGCTTCGTGGTGAAATCGCTGGTTGCTCAGCAGGAAAAAGCCGCCGCTGACCTGCAGTTGCAGGGCGTTCCGGCAATGTATGTTAACGGCAAATATCAGCTGAACATGCAGGGCATGGACACCAGCAGCATGGATATCTTCGTACAGCAGTACGCAGACACCGTGAAATACCTGGTTGAGAAAAAGTAATCCTTTCGCAAAAATAAAAACGCCGGTCAATGACCGGCGTTTTTATATGAAGATTTTATGTTGTTTATCCGCTCATCTTTTTCTTTCCAGAGCGTATTAAGCCAAAGCTGGAAACGACGTTTGAAATTCTTATCGTTCACATAATCCCCATGCAGTTCAGCATCGACTGGCAACAGATCAACGCGCACGACAATGCGCGTCAGTTTACCGCTAAGCATATCGTAAAACGGCGTTTTGTCGTTTTCCGGGTAGCAGAGCGTGACGTTGAGTAATTTATCGAACTGCTCACCCAGCACGTTAAGTGCCATTGCAATGCCCGCCGCCTTAGGGGGTAGCAGGTTCTGATAAGGGGAGCGCGTCTGTTGACGTTTCTCTTCGGTAAAACGAGAGCCTTCGACAAAGTTAACAATCGTCGTCGGATGCGCGCGAAACTTCTCGCAGGAGCGGCGCGTGGTTTCCACATCCTTCCCACGGCGTTCCGGATGACGAATTAAATAACTGCGCGAATAGCGTTTCATAAACGGCATATCCAGCGCCCAGCAGGCCAGACCAATAAAAGGAACCCAGGCAAGCTGTTGCTTCAGAAAGTATTTATTCATCGGGATGTGTTTACGAAACAGAACACACAAAATAACGATATCTGCCCAACTGTGGTGATTGCAGATCAGCAAATACCAGTTCTTTTTGTTCAGCCTGTCCAGACCTTCAACATCCCATTTGAGATGTGGGTTCAGATGCAACAGGATCGCCAGCCCTTCACACCAGCAGTACATCATGAAATTACAAAAAGCAGATACCGCTCGCCATACCGGAGGCACAGGCAGCAACAGTTTAATTATTCCGGCGACAATGATCGGTACAGAACAGGCGACGGTAACCAGAATAGTTAAAAGGATGCTTAGCAGTAATGTTATCGCAGCGAGAAATCTCGACATAATGAATATTTTCAGATAGTTAGCTGTAATTGAGCAGCCGGCTATCCGGTGCTGGGCGCTGATTTTACCAGAAATTAGACAAAAGCAGCGTGCTTTCACGCGGTGAGTTTGTGGCTTTACCGGCCAGACAGCGGATTCATCCAGGCGAGAACACTAAGCGGGCCTTATATCCACATAGTCTAAATTGTCATCAGTTAGACATATTGACAAAGATCGATTTATAACAGACTGATATAGAAAGTAAAATTACACTCTCCTGTATCAAATTAACGAACGTTATTCATCTGAATTTAAAATATACACAAACTTATCCACAGATTGAATTTGCGAGCGATCTTCACGATCGCAAAATCTTTTCCTCTATCTGGCGCTAAAAACTGATGTTTTCATCCTTCTGTGGCATCCTTTACCCATAAATTAATTAAAGGCACGGACATTATGGTTCAGATCCCAGAAAACCCTCTTATTCTCGTCGACGGCTCTTCTTACCTGTATCGGGCGTATCATGCGTTTCCTCCTCTGACCAATAGCGCAGGGGAACCGACCGGCGCGATGTACGGTGTGCTTAACATGCTGCGTAGCCTGATTCTTCAGTATCAGCCATCCCATGCGGCGGTCGTTTTTGATGCGAAGGGCAAAACCTTCCGTGATGAGCTGTTTGAGCATTACAAATCTCACCGTCCGCCAATGCCAGACGACCTGCGTGCGCAGATCGAGCCACTGCATGCGATGGTGAAAGCGATGGGCTTACCGTTGCTGGCCGTGTCTGGTGTAGAAGCCGATGACGTGATCGGCACCCTGGCGCGTGAAGCGGAAAAACTGGGCCGTCCGGTACTGATCAGCACCGGCGATAAAGATATGGCGCAGCTGGTGACGCCAGGTATCACTCTGATTAACACCATGACTAACACCATTCTGGGGCCGGAAGAGGTGGTGGCAAAATATGGCGTGCCGCCAGAGCTGATTATCGACTTCCTCGCGCTGATGGGCGACTCCTCGGATAACATCCCTGGGGTGCCAGGCGTAGGTGAAAAGACCGCTCAGGCGTTGCTGCAGGGGCTGGGAGGGCTGGATACGCTGTACGCGGAGCCTGAAAAAATCGCCGGGCTCACCTTCCGTGGTGCAAAAACCATGGCCACGAAACTGGAAGATAACAAAGAGGTGGCGTACCTCTCTTATCAGTTGGCAACGATCAAAACCGACGTTGAGCTGGAGTTAACCTGCGAGCAGCTGGAAGTCCAGGAGCCAGCCGCTGATGAACTGCTTGGCCTGTTTAAGAAATACGAATTCAAACGCTGGACCTCTGACGTGGAAGCCGGCAAATGGCTGCAGGCAAAAGGGGCGAAGCCCGCTGCGAAGCCGAAAGAGACGATTGTTGTGGATGCCGAAGAACAGGCAGAGGAAGAGGCCACAGCACTCTCCTTCGATAACTATGAGACCGTTCTCGAAGAGTCACAGCTCGTCGCCTGGATCGAGAAACTGAAAAAAGCGCCAGTATTTGCCTTCGATACGGAAACCGATAGCCTCGATAACATCTCAGCCAATATGGTAGGTCTGTCATTTGCGACAGAGCCGGGCGTTGCTGCCTATGTGCCCGTTGCGCATGACTATCTGGATGCGCCCGATCAGATCTCGCGCGAACGCGTACTCGAACTCATGAAGCCCATTCTTGAAGATGACAAGGCGCTTAAGGTCGGGCAAAACCTCAAATACGATCGCGGTATTCTGCAAAACTACGGTATTGAACTGCGCGGTATTGCTTTCGATACCATGCTGGAATCCTACATTCTGGACAGCGTAGCGGGCCGACATGATATGGACTCCTTATCTGACCGCTGGCTCAAGCACAAAACTATCACCTTTGAAGAGATTGCCGGTAAAGGGAAAAATCAGCTCACCTTTAACCAGATTGCTCTGGAAGAGGCGGGGCGCTATGCGGCGGAAGATGCCGATGTCACGCTGCAGCTGCATCTGAAAATGTGGCCAAAACTACAGAAGCATGAAGGCCCACTGAATGTGTTCCAGCATATCGAAATGCCACTGGTACCAGTGCTTTCCCGTATTGAACGCAACGGTGTGAAAATCGACCCAACGGTACTGCATAACCATTCTGGTGAGCTTGCACAGCGCCTGACTGAACTTGAGCAAAAGGCACATGAACTCGCTGAGGAGCCGTTTAACCTCTCGTCTCCGAAACAGCTACAAACCATCCTGTTTGAAAAAAAGGGTATCAAGCCGCTGAAGAAAACCCCTGGCGGCGCGCCTTCGACGTCTGAAGAGGTGCTGGAAGAGCTGGCGCTGGATCACCCGCTACCGAAAGTTATTCTGGAGTATCGCGGTCTGGCGAAGCTGAAATCGACCTACACCGACAAGCTGCCGCTGATGATCAACCCGAAAACGGGCCGCGTGCATACCTCTTATCACCAGGCAGTTGCAGCGACAGGGCGACTCTCATCAACCGATCCAAACCTGCAGAACATTCCGGTACGTAATGAGGAAGGGCGTCGTATTCGTCAGGCCTTTGTCGCTCCGGATGACTATTTGATTGTCTCAGCCGACTACTCGCAAATCGAACTGCGCATTATGGCGCATTTATCGCGCGATAAAGGCCTGCTGACGGCCTTTGCAGAAGGCAAGGATATTCACCGGGCGACTGCCGCTGAAGTGTTTGGCTTGCCGCTGGAGAGCGTGACAAACGAACAGCGTCGCAGTGCGAAAGCGATCAACTTCGGTCTGATTTACGGCATGAGCGCGTTTGGCCTTTCGCGACAGCTCAATATTCCGCGTAAAGAGTCGCAGAAGTATATGGATCTCTACTTCGAGCGTTATCCGGGCGTACTGGAGTATATGGAACGCACCCGCGCACAGGCGAAAGAGAAAGGCTACGTCGAAACGCTGGACGGCCGTCGACTTTATTTGCCGGATATCAAATCCAGCAACGCGGCGAGACGTGCTGGCGCAGAGCGTGCGGCGATCAATGCCCCGATGCAGGGAACGGCTGCAGACATCATTAAGCGCGCAATGATTGCCGTAGATGCCTGGCTGGAAAAAGAGAAACCACGTGTGAAAATGATCATGCAGGTACACGATGAACTGGTGTTCGAAGTGCACAAAGACGATCTGGAAAACGTGTCGAAGAAGATCCACGAACTGATGGAAAGCAGCATGAAACTGGACGTGCCGTTGCTGGTGGAAGTGGGCAGTGGAGAAAACTGGGATCAGGCTCACTAAGGGTTCATCGAATAACGCGCGTTTTATGTAAGTTAGCAACATAACGACGTGCGTTTTGTGACGATCATTAGAATTCCCTATGTAAAGAATGAAAAAAAACTACAAAAAGTGCTTTGTCTACAGATAAAAAAGGGGTAGAGTTAACGGCGTAGGGTACAGAGGTAAGATGTTCTATCTTTCAGACCTTTTACTTCACGTAATCGGATTTGGCTGAATATTTTAGCCGCCCCAGTCAGTAATGACTGGGGCGTTTTTTATTGCGGCAAAGAAAATTCGGGCAAAAAAAAGCGCGGACATTGCCGCGCCGGGTATTACTCTTCTTCCGCTTCTTTCGCGGGTTCCAGCTCGTTAAACCAGTTGTCGAGCTTCTGGCGCAGCTTGTCCACGCCCTGTTTTTTCAGCGAGGAGAATGGCTCAACCTGCACATCGCCATTAAAGGCCAGCACTGCTTCGCGAACCATATTCACCTGCGCTTTACGCGCACCGCTTGCCAGCTTATCCGCTTTTGTCAGCAGTACCAGCACTGCAATATCACTTGCTACAGCCCAGTCGATCATCTGCTGATCGAGATCTTTTAGCG
This sequence comes from Enterobacter sp. MALB-1, assembly GCF_041021625.1. Lineage (NCBI taxonomy): Bacteria > Pseudomonadati > Pseudomonadota > Gammaproteobacteria > Enterobacterales > Enterobacteriaceae > Enterobacter > Enterobacter sp. MALB-1. Next base: position 4,438,672 of record NZ_JBDPJL010000001.1, on the reverse strand, counting down.
GGTGGCGAATATCCATCAGCACCACCAGACCTTTCAGGCATTGGCGTTTTTCCAGGTATTCACCCAGCGCGCGCTGCCATTTGATCTTCATCTCTTCCGGAACTTGCGCATAACCGTAGCCCGGCAAGTCGACCAGGCGTTTGCCTTCAGCCACTTCAAACAGGTTAATCAGCTGCGTTCGGCCAGGGGTTTTTGAGGTACGCGCCAGGCTCTTCTGATTCGTCAGCGTATTCAGAGCGCTGGATTTCCCCGCATTGGAGCGGCCAGCAAATGCCACTTCAATGCCCGTATCGGAAGGCAGGTGGCGAATATCGGGCGCACTGGTGACAAAATGCGTCTGTTGGTAGTTCCAGGTAGTCACGTGGTCGTCTCCAAAAATCGTAATCTGCGGGGGATTATACCTGAATGCGGGCAAAAGGCTTTTCTCATCGTAAGAAGCCTGTAAGCGAAAACCCTGGTAATTGTAAGAGATCTGCCATAAAGGCTATGGGAGATTTAAGAGAAATCGCAGGCGTTAAAAAATGCAAAATCTTTAAAATCAGTAAGTTAATGTTAGGTAATTATCTGAAAATCCATTTTTGTACTCTTTCGTTGCTTGTTAGTTTAAAGGAACAAGGTAAAGTGTGCGTCAAGGCGAGGATGCCAACAGGATAACGACTTAAGGATAAGGGTCAGGAGCGCCAGGAGGCGAAGACTCAGGATAGTCAGGATGACCAGCGCCTGGAGGCGTTTTAACAGGAAACGGAACGATATCACGGACGATAGTGGCTAAGGGATAAACAGGGTTTGTTGTTGGCAAACACGGAATGTCTGACCCGTTAAGGGTTGTGAGTCAGGAAAAAAGGCGACAGATTGCTCTGTCGCCTTTTTTCTTTGCTTGCTTTCTGCTAGATTTCGCCGCAATTCTATACTGAAGAAAACGACTTAAAGATAAAACATCATGAAAAAACCGACCTCCGCTGCGGGCGCGAAACGCCCGGCAAAAGCACGCCGCAAAACGCGCGAAGAACTGAACCAGGAAGCGCGCGATCGCAAACGCGATAAAAAGCATCGTGGCCATGCTGCGGGAAGCCGTGCGAACGGTGGCGGTGCAGCGGGCAATTCTGCAAAAGGCAAACAGCAGAAAGATCCTCGTATCGGCAGTAAAACTCCCATTCCACTGGGCGTGACAGACACCCCGGTCACTAAGCAGCACAAACCAAAGAGCGAGAAACCTATGCTTTCACCGCAGGCTGAGCTGGATATGCTGGAGAACGATGAGCGCCTGGATGCGCTGCTGGAACGTCTTGAAGAGGGTGAAACCCTGACCGCCGAAGAGCAGTCATGGGTTGATGCCAAACTGGACCGCATTGATGAACTGATGCAGAAACTTGGTCTGTCTTACGATGATGAAGAAGACGAAGAGGAAGACGAAAAGCAGGAAGATATGATGCGTCTTCTGAAGGGTGGAAACTAACATTTGCACCCGGCAGGTACACTCGTCCTGCTTATAACCCTTCCGGTTATATGTTATCTGGTGTGGTTATTCGTTAAACTACGGCGGTTGTCGCGGCGACAGAAGTGGCTGCGCACCCGAATGATGGCCCACAATGGGGTCAGAACGGGCCGCCGTATACGAACGCGACACCAACGGAAGGAGTGAGCATGTCTGTACCATCTATCGACTGGGATTTGGCCCTAATCCAGAAATATAACTATTCCGGGCCGCGTTACACCTCATACCCCACCGCGCTGGAGTTCTCCGATGTCTTCGGCGAGGCGGATTTTCAGCAGGCGGTCGCGCGCTACCCTGAGCGCCCGCTGTCGCTCTACGTCCATATTCCGTTTTGCCACAAGCTCTGCTACTTCTGCGGCTGCAATAAAATTATTACTCGCCAGCAGCACAAAGCAGACCAGTATCTCGATGCGCTCGAACAAGAAATTCTGCACCGCGCACCGCTGTTTAAAGGGCGTCACGTCAGCCAGCTTCACTGGGGCGGCGGTACACCAACCTACCTGAATAAAGCGCAGATCAGCCGTCTGATGGCGCTGCTGCGTGGTAACTTCCATTTTAACGATAACGCCGAAATCTCGATCGAAGTCGATCCGCGTGAAATCGAACTGGATGTCCTGGATCACTTACGCAAGGAAGGTTTCAACCGCCTGAGCATGGGCGTGCAGGATTTCAACAAAGAGGTGCAGCGTCTGGTCAACCGCGAGCAGGACGAAGAATTTATCTTCGCCTTACTCAACCATGCGCGTGACATCGGCTTTACCTCGACCAATATCGACCTCATTTACGGCCTGCCGAAGCAGACGCCGGAGAGCTTCGCCTTCACGCTGAAACGTGTGGCTGAACTCAACCCGGACCGCCTGAGCGTCTTTAACTATGCACATTTGCCGACGCTATTCGCCGCACAGCGCAAAATCAAAGACACCGACCTGCCATCCGCCCAACAGAAGCTGGATATCCTGCAGGAAACCATCACCTCGCTGACCGATACTGGCTATCAGTTTATCGGCATGGATCACTTTGCCCGCCCGGATGACGAGCTGGCGATTGCCCAGCGTGAAGGCGTTCTGCACCGTAATTTCCAGGGCTATACCACGCAGGGCGATACCGATCTGCTGGGTATGGGCGTCTCGGCTATCAGCATGATTGGCGACTGCTACGCGCAAAACCAGAAAGAGCTAAAACAGTATTATCAGCAGGTGGATGAAACCGGTAATGCCCTGTGGCGCGGTATCGCGCTAACCCGCGACGACTGCATTCGTCGTGATGTGATTAAGGCGCTTATCTGCAACTTCCGCCTCGTCTTTAGCGACGTGGAAGCACAATGGGATCTGCAATTTAGTGATTACTTTGCCGAAGACCTGAAGCTGATTGCGCCGCTGGCGAAAGATGGGCTGGTGGATGTCACGGAGAGTGCGATTGAGGTTACGCCGAAAGGGCGTCTGTTGATTCGTAACATCTGCATGTGTTTCGATGCGTATCTGCGGCAGAAGGCGCGTATGCAGCAGTTCTCGCGGGTGATTTAAGGCGCATTACCAAAAGCGTGAAATGTAGGCCGGGTAAGGCGAAGCCGCCACCCGGCTTTTACATTCAAACCCGCTAGCTAAACAGCCCAACCAGCGCCGCACACAACACAGCAGCTACGGCGGTTTGTGGCGTGTGGCTTTCCGCTGCTCCGCTTGAGAGCAAATTTACGAATGATTCCAGCATGATGATCCCCCCAATTTCCGGGCACGATCATACAAAACTCATCGGAACAGTAAAGCGCAAAATAACGGCAATTTGCGCTCAATTAATCATCTTTACACAGCTATTCCATGCCCAGTTCTTTCAGCTTGCGCGTCAGGGTATTGCGTCCCCACCCCAGCAAGCGGGCGGCTTCCTGTTTATGCCCCTGCGTATGACGAAGCGCAGTGGTTAACAGCGTGCGTTCCATCTCCGGCTGAGCCTCAGAGAGCAAGTTTTGATGACCGGAACGCAGCGCGCGGTCAGCCCACTGCGCCAGCAGCGTCGCCCAGCTGTCCGGCAGCGCTTGCCCGGTACTGCTCTCTGGTGCAGTGGCTTCAAACAATTCAGCCGGTAAATCCTGAATCAGCACTTCCTGCCCGGCGGCCATGACCGTCAGCCAGCGGCAGGTATTTTCCAGCTGACGCACGTTACCCGGCCACGCCAGGCGGGTGAGGGCGGCATCGGTTTCCGGATGAAGCTGTTTGGCTTCCACACCCAGTTCGCGGGCGGCTACCTGCAGGAAGTGACGCGCCAGACGGGGAATGTCTTCACGACGCTCACGCAGCGGCGGCAGATGAACACGGATAACGTTCAGACGGTGGAATAAATCCTCACGGAATTTCCCCTCCTGCACGCGCAGCTCCAGGTTCTGGTGCGTTGCGGCGATAATGCGTACATCCACTTTCACCGGGGCATACCCCCCCACGCGATAAAACTGTCCGTCGGCCAGCACGCGCAGCAGGCGGGTCTGAACGTCCAGCGGCATATCGCCAATTTCATCCAGGAACAGCGTCCCGCCATCGGCCTGTTCGAAGCGCCCCTGACGAATGGTATTCGCGCCGGTAAACGCCCCTTTTTCGTGGCCAAACAGCTCGGATTCAATCAAATCCTTCGGGATCGCCGCCATGTTCAGGGCGATAAACGGCGCTTTTGCTCGCGGGCTGTGGCGGTGCAATGCATGGGCAACCAGCTCTTTACCGGTTCCCGATTCGCCGTTAATCAATACGCTGATGGATGAACGCGACAAACGACCAATGATGCGAAACACATCCTGCATGGCAGGCGCTTCACCGATGATGTCCGTGGTTGGGCCAAAATCGGGGGTATTACGGGGCTGCTGCTGTTCCTGATAGTGGCTGATGGCGCGCTCAACCAGGGCCACCGCTTCGTCGATATCAAACGGTTTAGGCAGATAATCGAACGCCCCTTGCTGGTACGCGCTGACGGCAGCGTCCAGGTCGGAGTGTGCCGTCATTATGATGACCGGAAGCATAGGGTGACGCTGTTTGATCTGCTTTAAAAGCGCCAGCCCGTCCATTCCCGGCATGCGAATATCCGACAGCAGAACATCCGGCGTTTTGGTGGTGAGTGCATCGAGCACCTCGCTGCCGCTCTCAAACGTCGTGCAGCTTAAACCCGCCCCCGTGAGTGCGCGTTCAAGCACCCAACGGATGGAGCTATCGTCATCGACTACCCAGACTATCCCTCGTTGCATAAACGTCACCTTTATTTTTTAATCGGCAGGAAAACCGAAAACTCGGTATGTCCCGGCCAACTGGTAAATTCAATTTTGCCAGAGTGTTGGTCGATCAAATTACGGGCAATGGAGAGTCCCAGCCCGGTGCCGCCTTCGCGGCCGCTTACCATCGGGTAGAACAACGTGTCCTGCAGATGCGACGGAATACCCGGTCCGTTATCTTCCACATCAATGCGTGCCGCCAGACGATAACGCACGCCGTGCAAAGTGAGCTGGAACGCGGTGCGGGTACGCAAAATGATTTCGCCCCCTTCTGGCCCCAGCGCCTGCAGGGCATTGCGCACAATATTCAGCAGAACCTGTTCAATCTGATCCGGATCGTGCGCCAGTTCCGGCAGGCTTGGGTCGTAATCGCGCACCAGCGTGATGTTCTCCGGCAGCTCCATCGAAACGAGCTTCACCACCCGCTCCGCCACCTTGTGAATGCTTTCCGAGACATGCATTCCCGGCTGTTGCGGCCCGAGCAGACGGTCAACCAGATTACGCAGGCGATCGGCCTGTTCAATGATGACGTTGGTGTACTCCGCCAGTGCAGGGTCGGGCAGCGCTTTGGTCAGGAGTTGTGCCGCGCCGCGTAAGCCACCCAGCGGGTTTTTGATTTCATGGGCCAGGCCACGCACCAGGTCGCGGGCAGCGATTTGCTGTGCGTGCTGAAGCTGCTCCTGGCTGAGCCGACGCTGATTATCCATCGGTGCCATTTCGAGCAAGATCAACCCGTCAGGCAGGCGCTGCGCCGTCAGAGAAAGAATATGCGAACGCCCGTCGATCACCAGCGTCACTTCGTTATCGGTGAATCCCTGACCGGCCTGCAAACTTTCCTGCATCAGGCCAATATTCAGCGAAAAATAACTCAGTAATTCCGGAAGTGGCGTACCAAACAGTTTACGTGCGCTTTGGGCGAGCAGCTGTTGCGCCGCCGGGTTGGCGTAATGCACCGCCAGCTCGTCGTCGACCAGCAAGATACTGTTAATTAAAGAATTGAGGATCTGCCCAGCATCGGGCAGCGTGCCAGTTGCCATTCAGCAGTCTCCTGGAGTTGGTTGCACTAATTTAGTGCAGTATAGCTTTTTGGGCGCAAAAAGCGCGTGAGATCAGGTTGTTGGTGGAGAAAAAAGCCCATCCGAAGATGGGCTGAAAGTTTCCACGGCAACAAAAAATCTTCTGGCGAGTGTCTCGCCGGGTATTAATTTTTTACTTAAACGCTGTAGTACAGTTCGAACTCAACCGGATGCGGAGTCATACGCACGCGGTCATTCTCTTCAGTACGCAGCGCAATGTAAGCATCGATAGCTTCATCAGTGAACACGCCGCCAGCCGTCAGGAACTCACGGTCTGCGTCCAGCGCCTGCAGGGCTTCTTCCAGAGAGCCAGCAACCTGTGGGATCTCTTTCGCTTCTTCTGGCGGCAGGTCGTACAGGTTTTTGTCCATCGCTTCGCCTGGGTGGATCTTGTTCTTGATACCGTCCAGACCGGCCATCAGCAGTGCTGCGAAGCACAGGTACGGGTTAGCAGCCGGGTCCGGGAAGCGCACTTCGATACGACGTGCTTTCGGAGACGCAACCACCGGGATACGGATAGAAGCAGAACGGTTACGGGCAGAGTACGCCAGCATGACTGGTGCTTCGTAGCCTGGGACCAGACGCTTATAGGAGTTAGTGGTTGGGTTTGCCAGGGCGTTGATCGCTTTAGCGTGTTTGATAACACCGCCGATGTAGTGCAGCGCCTGCTCAGACAGACCGGCATATTTGTCGCCAGAGAACAGGTTAGTACCGTTCTTGGACAGGGACATGTGGCAGTGCATACCGGAACCGTTGTCGCCAAACATTGGTTTTGGCATGAAGGTCGCGGTCTTACCGAAACGGTGCGCCACGTTGTGTACAACGTATTTGTAGATCTGAATCTCATCCGCTTTTTTGGTCATGGTGTTGAAGCGGGTCGCGATTTCGTTCTGGCCAGCGGTCGCCACTTCGTGGTGATGCGCTTCAACAACCAGGCCCATCTCTTCCATGATCAGACACATGGTAGAACGGATATCCTGTGAAGAATCGACCGGAGGAACCGGGAAGTAACCGCCTTTCACGCCAGGACGGTGACCTTTGTTACCACCTTCGTATTTGGTGGAAGAGTTCCATGCACCTTCGATGTCATCGATGGCAACGTGAGAACCTGAAATAGACGCGCCGAAACGGATATCGTCAAACAGGAAGAACTCTGGCTCTGGCCCGAACAGAACGGTGTCTGCAATGCCGGTAGAACGCAGGTACTCTTCAGCACGTTTCGCAATGGAACGTGGGTCGCGGTCATAGCCCTGCAGGGTGCCTGGCTCGAGAATATCGCAGCGGATGATCAGGGTTGGTTCTTCGTAGAACGGATCAATCAGCGCAGTAGTGGCATCTGGCATCAGAACCATGTCGGATTCGTTAATACCTTTCCAGCCGCCAATGGAGGAGCCGTCAAACATTTTGCCTTCTTCAAAGAATTCGGCGTTCACCTGATGAGCAGGGATCGTGACGTGCTGTTCTTTACCTTTGGTATCGGTGAAGCGCAGATCAACAAACTTCACTTCATGTTCGTTCAGCATCGTCAAAACGTGTTCAGCGGACATACTTAACTCTCCAGATTGGTCATTGTCGTCGTGGTAACGAGGTCTTCAAATCGGCTGTGCTGCCATCTTTTTACTGTATTTGTATAAAGCGAAATCTGTGCCAACTTTTAAAACACCCCAAAAAGGCGTTATCATGCGCACCATAGTGCAAAAGGGCTGCACCACGATGGTTTTGTTGCACCAGTGTAGTGCTTCAATGTGAACATTGAGCACCATATTGGTGCAATTTACGTTAAAGTGCCCTTTTACCGCTCCGTGAAAGCGATCACAAAGCATCTCTGCAATACTTGTTTGCGGGGGATGTTTGTGATCCTGTTTTGTAGTGCGATTAATCCGTGTACAATAACGCGCTATTTCTAAATGCCTGAGGCAAAGTTGTGATCGAAAAATTGCGTAACATCGCCATCATCGCGCACGTCGACCATGGTAAAACTACCCTGGTTGATAAGCTGCTGCAGCAGTCCGGTACGTTTGATGCTCGTGCCGAAACTCAAGAGCGTGTGATGGACTCCAACGATTTGGAGAAAGAGCGTGGGATTACCATCCTCGCTAAAAACACCGCTATCAAATGGAATGACTACCGTATCAACATCGTTGATACCCCAGGGCACGCCGACTTCGGTGGTGAAGTTGAACGTGTAATGTCCATGGTAGACTCCGTTCTGCTGGTCGTTGACGCAATGGATGGCCCAATGCCCCAGACGCGCTTCGTGACCAAAAAAGCGTTTGCTCATGGTCTGAAGCCAATCGTTGTTATCAACAAAGTTGACCGTCCTGGCGCGCGTCCTGACTGGGTTGTTGACCAGGTATTCGACCTGTTCGTTAACCTCGACGCGACCGACGAGCAGCTGGACTTCCCTATCGTTTACGCCTCTGCGCTGAACGGTATCGCAGGTCTGGATCACGAAGACATGGCTGAAGACATGACTCCGCTGTACCAGGCGATTGTTGACCGTGTTCCTGCGCCAAACGTTGACCTGGAAGGCACCCTGCAGATGCAGATCTCTCAGCTCGATTACAACAACTATGTTGGCGTCATCGGCATTGGTCGTATCAAGCGCGGTAAAGTGAAGCCTAACCAGCAGGTCACTATCATTGATAGCGAAGGCAAAACCCGTAACGGTAAAGTCGGTAAAGTACTGACTCACCTGGGCCTTGAGCGTATCGAGAGCGACATTGCTGAAGCTGGCGACATCATTGCAATCACCGGTCTGGGTGAACTGAACATCTCCGACACCATCTGCGATCCGCAGAACGTCGAAGCGCTGCCAGCTCTGTCCGTTGATGAACCAACCGTATCGATGTTCTTCAACGTCAACACCTCTCCGTTCTGTGGTAAAGAAGGTAAGTTCGTTACCTCCCGTCAGATCCTTGACCGTCTGAACAAAGAGCTGGTGCACAACGTTGCGTTGCGCGTTGAAGAAACCGAAGACGCTGATGCATTCCGCGTTTCTGGTCGTGGTGAGCTGCACCTGTCAGTTCTGATCGAAAACATGCGTCGTGAAGGTTTCGAGATGGCGGTTTCCCGTCCGAAAGTTATCTTCCGCGAAATCGACGGCCGTAAACAAGAGCCGTTCGAAAACGTAACACTGGACGTTGAAGAGCAGCACCAGGGTTCTGTGATGCAGGCTCTGGGTGAGCGTAAAGGCGACCTGAAAAACATGAATCCAGATGGCAAAGGCCGCGTACGTCTCGACTACGTGATCCCAAGCCGTGGCCTGATCGGCTTCCGTTCTGAGTTCATGACCATGACCTCCGGTACGGGCCTGCTGTACTCCACCTTCAGCCATTACGACGACGTGCGTCCGGGCGAAGTGGGCCAGCGTAACAACGGCGTGCTGATCTCCAACGGTCAGGGTAAAGCGGTTGCGTTTGCGCTGTTCGGTCTGCAGGATCGCGGTAAGCTGTTCCTGGGTCACGGTGCTGAAGTTTACGAAGGCCAGATCATCGGTATTCACAGTCGTTCTAACGACCTGACCGTTAACTGCCTGACCGGTAAGAAACTGACCAACATGCGTGCGTCCGGTACTGACGAAGCCACGGTTCTGGTTCCACCGATCAAGATGACGCTGGAGCAAGCTCTGGAATTCATCGATGACGACGAACTGGTAGAAGTGACTCCTCAGTCAATTCGTATCCGTAAACGTCACCTGACCGAGAACGATCGTAAACGTGCTATGCGCGGTGCGAAAGAAGACTAATACGGTCAATCCGTAGGCCGGGTAAGCGCGAGCGCCACCCGGCAACTAAAAAGCCGCTGAGAGATCAGCGGCTTTTTTATTAGAACGAGTACCGTAACCCCAACCGAATCCGGTACTGCTCCCGGTTGTAATCATTCCATCGGTCCAGCCACTGGAGTTCGAGGTACGGCAGCCAGTTTCTGTCGATCCTGTAGCTGAACTTATTGGTAATTTCCCAGTGATGGTCTTTGCCATTTTTGCTGTGGTAATCGTTCACGCGCTGGAAAAAGTGCGGCTCAAAGGTGTAGAAAAACGCATCCGTGACGTTGAAATTCCAGTAGTTGGCAAACTCGTGCGTGTCGTTCTTATCCATCTGCCCGTTATAGTCCGGCGTGTCGTAATTATTATGGTTATAGCGATAGCGGAACGTCAGATTAAACCAGTCCGTAAATTTATAGTTAGTATCTAAATAAACCGCGCCACCCGATCCGGCGCTGCTGTCGTTAATCAAGCCGCCGGGCTGGAAGGTCAGTTTGTCGGTCGGTTTGAAGAGGGGATACCACCCCTCGATTTCGTTATAGCTGTGCTTAAGTTCGTCCCATTTCCCCACGTTATAGGCATTGGTGAACATCAACCCTGCGCCCATATCGAAGTTATAGCCAGCACGCAGGATTACCTCGTGCAGTTCAGAGGCCGTATTGTATGCTTCGCGGGTTTCGACATACGCCCCGGCAAATACCGGGCAGGACACAGACGACACGATCAGTACAGTGATGATTCTTTTCATAATTTGTCCATGTATCAGGTACAGAAAGGCCACCCTCCTGATTAACAGGAAGGAAATAACGGCCGGATTTATTGTTATAAAGTGACTGCTGACGCTTTATTGTTGGTGGTCATCTCAGGGGTATTCGCGGTTTGTTTTTTCCGTTTTCCAATCTCCTCGATAATAAAGGCGAAGCGTGCTTCGTTGAGTTTATAAAACAGTCCCATCGTGATGGCGGCGATAATCGCCAGGCCGCACGGCCAGAGGAAAATAAGCTGACGCAACCCAAGCAGCGTGCCCGCGCTCTGCACGGCATGGGGAACGTAGCCAATCTGGGTCAGCATAATGCCCGGCAAAAAACCGGCGAGGGCGGCGGAGATTTTGCGCGAGAAGGTGTAGCCGGTATACACCGACCCTTCGGCGCGAATGCCGGTTTTCCACTCGCCGTAATCAACGGTATCCGGCACCAGCGCCCAGTTCAGGCTGTTCACAAACGCCGTACCGAAGAAGGCCATACAGGAAAAGAGCACGAACAGCAGGGAGCTGGTCCCCCAGAGGAAGTTCAGCACGTCGCCCACGGCCCACAGCGTCAGCCCGCCGAGATAAACGGGCTTCTTGCCGAAACGCTTGACCGCGCCGGGCACCAGAAACACGCCAATCAGAATGCAGCCCATGCTGAAAAATCCCATCCACGACAGCAAATGCAGATCGTTCAGCACGTACTGGGTGTAATAGACCTGAATTGCCAGTTTGATATTGAACGCGGCGAGGGTACACAGGTTGGCAATGCACAGCACCAGCAGCGGCGGGTTGCGAAAGATGGCGCAAAAGGATTTCAGAATGCCGGGCTTATGGTGATCGGGCGTGATCTCCACATAACGCTCTTTCACGCCGCTGTAGCACCACCACATACAAAAAAGCCCGCAAGTGACAAACACCAGCGCGGCCACCAGATAGCCGAGGGACGGCTGGCTGACGAACAGCGCCTGGATGGGCATAAAGCCGACGGTACAAAGCAACAGCCCGACCGTTGCGCCCCCCTGACGCCACGCCGCAAGCTGCGCGCGCTCGTTCGGGTTTTTGGTGATGGCTGGTACCATCGCGCCGTAGGCGCAGTTCATCAGGCTATAACACAGGCCAAACATCATAAACAGTACGGTGGCGAGCGCCGTTTTCACCGTCAGGCTAAAGTCGTTGGCCATAAACTGCGCCGTGGCGACCAGCGCCACCGGCACAGAGGCGTATAAAATAAATGGTCTGAATTTCCCTTTTGCGCCAATGTTGCGCCGGGAGTCCAGCAGCACACCGGTCAGCATGTCGGTCAACGCGGTAAAAAACTTCGCCACCAGGAAAATAATGCCGCCATAGAACGCGGGCATGCCCAGTTCGTCAGTGTAAAATTTCAGAAGATACAGCGTGCCGATACACAACATCAGGTTAGAGCCAAAATCGCCCATGCCGTAGGCGCACTTCTCGCGCAGGCTCAACTTCAGGGTTAACGGATCAGTATTGTGTGTCATGGTCGATCCTCACAGCGCCCCGCAGGGCGCTCTATCACGTCATTTATGCCGTACGTTTGCGCAATTCAATTTCTTCCACAATGCGCACATACATCTTCTCGTTGAGGTTGTAGAAGCAGCCCATCGCCACGATGGTGATGACCGCCAGCAGGCATGGGTAGATGAAAATCAGCTGCCGCAGCCCTTCAACCGTTCCGGCGGATTGCACCACGTTGGGTACATAGCCGATTTGCGTCAGCATCATGCCGGGGAAGAAACCGGCCAGCGCCTGTGACACCTTACGGAAGAAGGTAAAGCCGGTATAAACCGTCCCCTCAGAGCGCACGCCGGTGCGCCATTCGCCGTATTCCACGGTATCGGAGACCAGCGCCCAGTTCAGGCTGTTCACAAACGCGGAGCCAAAGAACGCCAGGCAGGAGAACGCCACGAAACTCACCGAGCCGCCGCCAAAGAAATAGTTGAGCAGATCGCCTGCCACCCAAATCATTAGCCCGCTGATATAGACCTTCTTCTTACCGAAGCGCCGCACCGCGCCGGGCATCATAAAGACGCCGATAAAAATGCAGCCCATGCTGAAAAATCCCATATACGACAGCAAAATCGGATCGTTCAGTACGTACTGTGTGTAGTAGACCTGGATGGCGAGTTTGACGTTAAAGGCACCGAGCGTACACAGGTTAGCGATGCACAGGATAAACAGCGGGCGGTTACCGGCGATAGCGCGAAACGACTGCAATAACCCCGGTTTTTGCGCCGAACTGGCAGGGTGCGTCTCGACGTAACGCTCGGTCACGCCTTTGTAGCACCACCACATAAAGAACAGGCCGAACAGCGAGAAGAGGGTCGCGGCAAAGATATAGCCAAGCTGGTCATTGCCCTCTATCAGGTTCATCACTGGTACAAAACCAACGGTACAGAGCAGCAGGCCAAGCGTGGCCCCTCCCTGACGCCAGGCGGCCAGCGACGCGCGTTCGTCCGGGTTTTTGGTAATCGCGGGCACCATTGCGCCGTAGGAGCAGTTCATCATGCTGAAGAACAGGCCGTACAGCATGAACAGCACTGTCGCCATCACCGTTTTACCCGTTACCTCAAACGGCGTACCGACGAAGTTGGCGATTGCCAGCAGCGTGACCGGAAATGCTGCATACAGCACGAACGGGCGGAACTTCCCTTTAGGCCCAATCTTGCGCCGGGAGTCGAGCATGATCCCGGTGCCCATATCGGTAAAGGCAGTAAAGAACTTGGCAATCAAAAAGATAATACCGCCATACGTGCCTGGTAAGCCCAGCACGTCGGTATAGAATTTCAGCAGATACAGCGTACCGATATCCAGCAGGATGTTAGAGCCGAGATCGCCCATCCCGTAGGCGAGTTTTTCTTTAAACGGCAGGCGCAGGGTCGCCGGATCAGAAGTATGTTGACTCATTATTATTCTCCGACTGCCCGCAGATTTCCCTGCGGGCAAGCCTTATCAGATATGACGTAAAGTGCCAAACAGGTCTGCCCATTCGCTTTGCTGGCGATAAAAGACCGGTGGTTTGCCGAGTGGAGCGGCAATGGTCACTTCACCGCCCTGGTACGCTTCACCCGTCCAGGCATTGACCCAGTTGTCCTGCGGCAGATACAACGTCCAGTCGCGGCGTCCCTCTTCATGAACAGGCGCGACCAGCAGGTCACGGCCAAACAGATACTGGTATTTCAGCGTGTAGGTGCGCGCGTTGTCTTCATAGTGCAGGAACAGCGGGCGCATCACCGGCAGGCCGCTTTTCGCGTTCTGCGCGACGGCGGCTTTGATATACGGCTTCAGGGTGGTAAAGACGGTGGTCATGCGCGCGAAGTGCGCGATGGTTTCGGCATCGCCGTCGAACTGCCAGTTATCGCCAGGACGGTTCCCTTCATGGGTGCGCATCATCGGTGTAAAGGCGCTGAAATCGCACCAGCGCAGCAGCAGCTCCTTGCTGCGTTTCATCTCGAACAGGGTGGTATAGCCACCAATGTCGCTGTGGTGCAGGCCGTGTCCGGTCATCGCCAGAGACAGCGCCGCAGGCACCACCGACGCCAGGCCGTCGTCCAGGCTCCAGTCAACGTTCTGATCTCCCGCCCACATCATCACCGAGTGCTTCTGGCTGCCGGTATAGCCCGCGCGCATAAAGAACAGGATCTCCCCGAGCTTGCCGGTCTCTTCCAGCGCCTCGTAGTTACATTTCGCCCACAGGGCAGGCCAGGCGTTATGCATGATCTCCGCGCTGACGCCGTTGTGCAGGAAGGTATCGGTCGGCAGATATTCCCCGAAATCGGCCATCCAGCCGCCGCATCCCAGCGCGATCAGGTTCTTTTTAATGACCTCTTTGTACCAGTCCCAGGCTTCCGGATTGGTCAGGTCGATAACGCCCGCGTAGAACTCGCCGAATTCGACGTGGTAGTCCTTGCCGTCGGCGTCTTTGGTCAAATAGCCGCGCTTTGACGCCTCTTCGCAGAGATCTTTATCGCTGGCGACGTAGGGGTTGATATAGGAGAGGAACTGCACGCCTTCCTCTTTCCACTGCGCAATTCGCTCGTCAAGCTGCGGATAAAGCTCGCTGTTCCACTTCCAGTTCCACATCACGCGTTTGCCGAAGGAGGTCATGCGGATGCCGGACCAATCCTGCGCCCAGATGCCGTTCACCTTCACGCCAGCGTTGCGCATGGTATCCAGCTTTTGCTGGCACACGTCGGTGCCGCCCTGAATACCCAACGTCACGCCGTTGTACACCCAGTCCGGCAGTTCGGGTTGACGCCCCAGCAGGCCGGTCAGTTTTTCCAGCAGATCGACATACGTTTCTGCACATTCGAAGCGCAGCGTGGCGTTATTTTCCCAGAACGCCAGTTCGTGGAAGTCCGGCGCGCTGAAGTCGAAATTCATGTAGCAGCTGTTATCGACGTGGCAATAATATTTCTGCGTACTCACGAAGGTAGGTTGCGGGAAGAAGGTCCAGTAGTAGTCGCCGCCCGCATTCTCTTTGCAGTCGGCCTGCCAGGTCACATAAGTCTGCTTATTACGGCCCACGCCCTGTTCGCTGGTCCACAGCGGGAACGGCTTGCCGCGCAAGTCAAAATACGAGAATTGCTCGCCGCACCCGTAAATGTGATCGTCAGGCTGAGCCGCCAGCCGTAACCAGATGCGGTTATGGCTGGTGGCGTCGTTATTGAGCTTCAGCTCCAGCCGGCCTTCGACATCGACACCTACCAGCAGCGTGGCACTCACCGCGTCGCCACGAGTAAAACGGATCGCCCAGCCCGTGTTTTGCTGCGTGACGGTGGCATCCGTCAGCGCAATCTTTTCGTTGAGTTTGTCCTTGATGCTGAAATTACCGCGAAACATCTCGATATCGGCCTCACCTGCGCCGATCCACAGGCAAGGAGACTCAACCGAGTGTGAAAGAATCAGACGGTCCTGCCAGTGCAGGGTGAAACCACTTTCGTTATTTTTCAGGTTAATATTGTGTAGGGTACGCATAAGATCTCCGTCTTTATTATTTGGCCTGGCTGTCCAGTAAACCGGCGGCTACGGCAGGGGCTAACCCTGGTGCCAGCGGTAAGCGCGGGATCACCAGGCAGTGCAGGAGGTGATAAATATCCTGCTTGCCGTCCCAGACTTTGGTGGTCACTTCGTTGTTGGTGTCCAGCTCCTGCCACCAGGAGCCGTTCTCGTAGTCCATCAGGTACTTGATGCAGTAATCCCACCATTTCTGGTACCAGGCTTCGTACTGCGCCTCGCCGGTGACGGTGTAAAGCGCATACGCCGTGCCCATCGCCTCGACGATTGGCCAGCGCACGCGTTCGCGCACGATAGGCTTGCCGTCCCAGCCAACGGAGTAGACAAAACCATCGGCTCCGTCGGGTGCCCAGGCATCGCGGATGGTGGCGTGGAACAACCCTTTTGCATCTTCAAGCAGCCACTCCGGCGGCGTTTCAAAGCGGGCTTCCAGCGCGGCGCGCAGGTGCAGCATCAGGCGGCCCCACTCAATCCAGTGCCCCGGCGTGCCGCCGTAGGCACGGAAACGGTGAGCGGGGTTATCAATGTTGTAATCGCGGATCGGGTTCCAGTTGGTATCGAAATGCTCGTTAACGCGATACTCCCCTTTGCGGGCCACGTCGTGAATAATCACCGAGGCGATGCGCAGGGCGCGGTCGAGCCATTTCCGGTCGTGCGTCACGTCATAGACGATCAGGAAGGCTTCCACGGCGTGCATATTGGCGTTACCGCCGCGGTAATCTTCGGTTTTGCTGAAGGCTTCATCCCAGGATTCCAGGCACATTTGCTCCTGTTCGCTCCAGAAGTAGCGCTCAATCACTTCGATGGCGTCGTCCAGCAGCTGGCGCGCCTCGGGGTGGCCGGTGGTGACGGCACTCGCCGCGCCCAGCAGGACGAAGAAGTGTTGATATCCCTGCTTGGAAGCGTCGATCACGCCTTCGTCATTAACACAGGCGTACCAGCCGCCGTGCTGTTTGTCGCGCAGCGGGCCATTCAGGGCATTAATGCCATGTTCCACCAGCGCATACGCACCGGGACGCCCCATGTTCGCCGCCACCGCATAAACGTGCAGCATACGGGCGGTGATCCACAGATGCGTACCCATATCGCTGCGAACCTGTCCGTTATTGCCCAGCCAGCCAAAGCCGGTCGGTACGGCGGCGTTTTTACCGAAATCGAGAATGCGATCGGTCTCTTGTTCGAGCCAGCGGTTATGGCTCAGGGTGTTAAACCATTTCATGTTCGGGTCCTTTCTTAGCGGCGAGCCATCATTTCGTCGACGATCTCACCCAGACGCTGCAGTTTCGGTACGGAAATGTCGCGGAGCATCAGCTCTGTGTCTGGCAACCCAATCACGGATGACCAGACGGCGCGTCCGGCTAAAAAGCCTGATGCCCCCGCCTGCATCGCCACGCTCACGGCGCGCGGGAATAACTTATCGTCCACGCCGGACGAGAGGATCACCCACGGCATGGCGATGTTCTCGTTCAGCTTCTGCGAGGCGGCGAGCAGCTCCAGCTGTGTGCCTTTGCCGAACAGCGGCATCTCCACTTTGTAGAGATCGGCTCCGCTGTCCCCCAGCTCTTTGGCGGCGTCTATAATGGCCTGTTCGCGGTTAAACGCGGCTCCGCGACGTGGCGGGCGCACCACCGGCTCAATAATGCTGAGCAGCCCGTTGTCATGGCACAGCTGATTAAACGTCTTCACCATCTCCAGACGCTGCTGCGGATCTTCATCGCTACGCCACAGCACCAGCAGCTTCAACGCCTTGCCGCCATCGCGTTTGACCGCCTGAGCATCAACGTTTTTATCAATCACCACGCTGTCGACGGGAATACCGTTCCCCGGTATAAATTCGTCTGCCGCCACAATCATCGCGCAGCTTTTGGCGACGGCCTGCTGCTCCACAATCTGGCGATAGCAAAACTGCTGATCGACGAGGATCGCAGAGGCATACGGCGACAGGATTTTGGCCGCGTTGACCTTAAAATCCGTGAGATGCCGATCGGTAACTGGCACCGGTGCGCCTGCCGCCGCAAACATCAGGCGCATTGCTTCGCGCTGGTCAACGGCCAGCATTGCAAAACCACCGGAAGGTCGGGTGATATCTTTCAGGGTGTACATCGTCATTCCTCAGTCCTTTCGTATCAGTGTGTTTTTTTCAGCCCGGCGGATGCGCGAACATGTTCAAGAATGGCTGTCCAGTCTTCGCGCCCGCGCCCGGCGGCGCGCGCCTGGTTATAAATTTCGCGGGAGGCAGCGCCCAGCGGCATCGGCACGTGGAGTTGGTTCGCCACATCCAGTGCAATGCCCAGATCTTTATGCGCAAGGTCGATCATAAAGGCGGGTGAAAGATCGCCTTTCAGCACCTTGTTCGGCCATGATGTAGTGAAGTGGCCTTTGCCCGCAGGCGTACCGCTCATCACTTTCAGCGCCACATCGAAGGAGAGGCCGAGCGCTTCACATAGCACGGCCGCCTCCGCAGAAAGCGCATTCAGGGCAATGCTCATGTAGTTGTTGATAAGTTTCACGCGGATGCCCATGCCCGGCCCACCGGCGTTAATAAGTTCATTGCCCATTGCCATTAACACGGGCGTGGCGCGCTCAACCTGCTGCGCCGTGCCACCAGCCAGAAGGAGTAACGTTCCAGCGATGGCATGGTCCGATGTGCGCCCGACGGGCACATCCATCAGGCTGAACCCCTTTTCTGCCATTTCACGAATTAACGCATCGGTCTGCAGCGGATGAATGGTGGACATATCAATCACCAGTGCGTCGCGGGATAACCCCTCGCAAACGCCGTGCTCGTCGAACAGTACGCTGCGTACCAGGTCACCGTTTGGCAGCATGGTGATCACGAATTCGGCATCCATTGCTGCCTGTGCAGGTGTAGCTGCAGCTTGTGAGCCGCTCTCCACCAGCGCCTGGACCGCCTGAGGGTTCACATCGAAGACGTGAAGCTGATGGCCCTGTTTCAACAGATTCTTCGCCATTGGCGCGCCCATCTGACCTAAACCGATAAATGCGATTGCTGACATGCTTCTCTCCTGTCACATCGTGTCAATTTTTGCGCGTTTGTGTTGTCTGTTTTTGATCGTATTTGTAATTTATAGTCAAAAAATTGACACGGGTCACTTTTTAAACATTTGGTGAAATTAAAATGAAGGCATCAGAAAACGCAGAAGGAATCACCATGACTCGCATCGTTTGTGTCGGTATTACCGTGCTGGATCGCATCTGGTATCTCGATGATTTACCGAAAGAAGGTGGAAAATATGTCGCAAAAAACTATACGGAAGTGGGCGGTGGCCCGGCGGCAACTGCGGCGGTGGCGGCAGCGAAACTGGGGGCTTCAGTGGATTTTATTGGCCGGGTGGGGGATGACGATACCGGCAGAAGACTTCTCGCGGAGCTGGAGTCCCTGGGGGTAAACACCCGCTATACGCGCGTATTTAAAGGTGCCCGCTCGTCACAATCTGCGGTGCTGGTGGACGCAAGCGGGGAGCGCGTCATTGCGAACTACCCGAGCCCCGATCTCCCTGCTGCGGCAGGCTGGCTGCATGAAATCGACTTCTCGCAATGGGATATTGTGTTAGCCGATGTGCGCTGGCACGACGGGGCAAAACAGGCGTTTACCCTTGCCCGCCAGCAGGGTGTGCAGACCTTACTTGATGCAGATATTACCCCGCAGGATATTGGTGAACTTATTGCCTTAAGCGATCATGCGGCCTTTTCCGCCCCAGGTTTGCGTCGTCTCACTCAAGGGGATGATACAAAAGACGCACTGAAAAAAGCACAAACGCTCACAAATGGACACGTCTATGTCACGCAGGGCCGTGAAGGGTGCTTCTGGCTTGAGAATGGCGAACTTTGCCATCAGCCTGGCTATGCGGTGGAAGTCGTTGATACTACAGGGGCAGGCGATGTTTTCCACGGTGCGCTCGCGGTCAGCCTGGCGCAGCAGGCACCTGCAGCAGACGCCGTGCGTTTTGCCAGCGCCGTCGCAGCACTAAAATGTACGAAGCCCGGCGGGCGTGCGGGTATACCCGACTGTGATCAAACCCGCTCTTTTTTGTCACTTTTTGTATAAAATGCGGGGCGTGATGGTATTCAGAGGACAGCCCATGAGCCTTACCGAACTAACCGGCAACCCGCGACACGATCAACTGCTTACACTGATTGCTGAGCGTGGCTATATGAATATTGATGAACTGGCGCAACTGCTGGATGTCTCGACGCAAACGGTGCGCCGGGATATCCGTAAGCTGAGCGAACAGGGGCTGATAACGCGTCATCATGGCGGTGCGGGCAGGGCATCCAGCGTGGTCAACACGGCTTTTGAGCAGCGTGAAGTATCACTGACGGAAGAAAAACGGGCGATAGCCGAAGCCATTGCTGATTATATTCCTGATGGTTCAACGATTTTTATCACCATCGGAACCACCGTAGAGCATGTTGCAAGGGCGTTGCTTAACCATAATCATTTGCGCATCATCACCAACAGTCTGCGGGTGGCGCACATTCTATATAAGAATCCGCGCTTTGAAGTGATGGTGCCCGGCGGTACGCTGCGTCCGCATAATGGCGGTATTATTGGGCCAGCGGCGACGGCATTCGTCTCCGGCTTCCGGGCCGATTACCTGGTGACCAGCGTTGGGGCGATAGAGCACGACGGCGCGATGATGGAATTTGACGTTAATGAAGCCAGCGTGGTGAAAACCATGATGGCCCACTCGCGGCACATTTTACTGGCGGCCGATCATACGAAATATCACGCGTCTGCTGCCGTTGAAATTGGTAACGTGGCGCAGGCGACGGCACTGTTTACCGATGAACTTCCCGGCTCTGCGCTGCTAAACCATCTTAAATTCAGCAAGGTTGAAGTCGTTGAAGTGAATTCGACCGACGAACAGCAGGCTGTCTGACCCTTCTCACGGCCCGACATTCTGTCCGGGCCATTCCTTTCTCTAAGCTGAATCTGACGCATAGCCAAACCTTATCTTTCCCGCTACAGTTACTTTTCCACGGCGAAAAGGAGATAAACATGCTTTATATCTTTGACTTAGGAAATGTAATCGTCGATATCGATTTTAATCGGGTGCTGGGCGCATGGAGCGACTTTAGCCGTGTCCCGCTGGCGACGTTAAAGCAGAGTTTCACCATGGGGGAGACCTTCCATCAGCATGAACGGGGTGAAATCAGCGACGAAGAATTCGCAGAACGCCTCTGCCATGAAATGGATCTGCCGTTAAGCTACGAGCAGTTTTCTCATGGCTGGCAGGCGGTATTTGTCGCGATCCGCCCTGAAGTTACCGACATCATGCAAAAACTGCGTGAGCAAGGTCACAGTGTGGTGGTGCTGTCCAATACCAACCGTCTGCACACCACCTTCTGGCCGGATGAATACCCTGAAATAAAGGCGGCGGCCGATAAAATTTATCTCTCGCAGGAGATGGGTATGCGCAAGCCAGAGGCTCGCATTTATCAGGCGGTTCTGCAGGCGGAAGGATTCTCTGCGGCCGATGCGGTCTTTTTTGATGACAACGCCGATAATATAGAAGGAGCTAACCAGTTGGGTATCACGTCAATTCGGGTGACCGGAAAAGAGACGATACCGAACTATTTTGCGAAGCAGTTATGCTAAAAAACGTTCATCAAAAAGCCACTCACCATACGCGTCCGCTCAGGGCGTGGCTGAAACTGCTCTGGCATCGCATTGATGAGGACAACATGACGACACTGGCGGGGAATCTCGCCTATGTCTCGCTCCTTTCGCTGGTGCCGCTGGTGGCCGTTATCTTTGCTCTTTTTTCCGCGTTTCCGATGTTTGCGGATGTCAGCCTGCAGCTCCGTCACTTCGTTTTTGCGAACTTCATTCCCGCCACCGGCGACGTCATACAGAACTACATTGAGCAGTTTGTTGCTAACTCCAGCAAGATGACGGCGGTAGGGGCATGCGGTCTTATCGTCACCGCGCTGCTGCTGATGTACTCCATCGACAGTGCGCTCAATACCATCTGGCGAAGCAAAAAAGTTCGTCCCAAAGTCTACTCCTTTGCCGTCTACTGGATGATTTTAACGCTCGGTCCGCTGCTGGCGGGGGCGAGCCTGGCTATCAGCTCATATCTTCTTTCTCTGCGCTGGGCGAGTGACTTAAACAGCGTCATTGATAACGTTCTGCGTATCTTCCCGCTGATTTTATCGTGGCTCTCGTTCTGGCTACTTTACAGCGTGGTGCCGACCACGCGCGTGCCCAACCGTGATGCCGTCGTTGGTGCGCTGGTGGCGGCACTCCTCTTTGAGCTGGGTAAAAAAGGCTTTGCCCTTTACATCACCATGTTCCCGTCGTATCAGCTGATTTACGGCGTGCTGGCGGTGATCCCCATTTTGTTTGTCTGGGTTTACTGGACCTGGTGTATCGTCTTGCTTGGTGCCGAAATAACTGTCACTCTCGGCGTATACCGCGAACTTAAAAAAGCAGCAGAAGCTGAAAAACAACAAGAAGCAGACCAACCATGATTGCATTGATACAGCGCGTAACCCGTGCCAGCGTCACCGTGGAGGGAGAGGTGACGGGTGAAATTGGCCCAGGACTTTTGGTGTTGTTAGGTGTCGAAAAGGATGACGACGAACAGAAAGCCAACCGCTTGTGTGAACGCGTGCTGGGCTACCGTATCTTCAGCGATGCAGAAGGCAAGATGAACCTGAACGTTCAACAGGCGGGCGGCAGCGTGCTGGTGGTCTCCCAGTTTACGCTGGCAGCCGACACCGAGCGCGGCATGCGACCGAGTTTTTCTAAAGGTGCCGCGCCCGATCGCGCGGAAGCACTTTATGAGTATTTTGTTGAGCGTTGTCGCCAACAGGAAATGAATACGCAAACCGGACGATTCGCTGCAGATATGCAGGTTTCGCTGGTGAACGATGGCCCCGTCACATTCTGGCTCCAGGTATGAGCCAACTGGCGGCGCGGCCGCGGGTAACAAGAGAGAGTACAGCTATGTATCACCTTCGAGTACCGCAAACGGAAGAAGAGTTAGAGGCTTATTACCAGTTCCGCTGGGAAATGCTGCGCAAGCCGTTACATCAACCGAAAGGATCTGAACGCGACGCCTGGGACGCGATGGCGCATCACCAGATGGTGGTGGATGAAGAGGGCAATCTCGTTGCCGTCGGGCGTCTGTATATCAATGCCGATAATGAAGCCTCTATTCGCTTTATGGCGGTTCACCCTTCCGTGCAGGACAAAGGACTGGGTACGCTGATGGCGATGACCCTGGAATCCGTCGCCCGTCAGGAAGGCGTAAAGCGCGTCACCTGTAGCGCACGTGAAGATGCGGTAGAGTTCTTCTCTAAACTCGGTTTTGTTAATCAGGGTGAAATTACTGCGCCATTAACCACGCCGATTCGTCACTTTTTGATGATTAAACCCATCGCCACGCTGGATGACATTTTGCATCGCGCCGACTGGTGCGGTCAGCTGCAACAGGCGTGGTATGAGCATATTCCGCTCAGTGAAAAGATGGGCGTGCGTATTCAGCAGTACACCGGGCAAAAATTCATCACGACCATGCCGGAAGTCGGCAACCAGAATCCCCATCACACCCTGTTTGCCGGTAGTCTCTTCTCGCTGGCGACGCTCACCGGCTGGGGGTTGATCTGGCTAATGCTGCGCGAGCGCCATCTGGGTGGCACCATCATTCTGGCCGATGCCCACATTCGCTATAGTGCTCCGATCAGCGGAAAGCCGAGCGCCGTGGCCGATCTCGGTGCACTGGGTGGCGATCTCGACCGTCTGGCGCGAGGCCGCAAAGCCCGCGTGCAGATGCAGGTTGAGCTGTTCGGCGATGAAACGCCTGGCGCGGTGTTTGAAGGAACCTATATTGTTCTCCCGGCGAAGCCGTATGGCGCGTATGAAGAGGGCGGGAACGAGGAGGAGTAATCTCCCTCGTTTTATCGTCGGGCGGCACCGAGCCGCCAGGCGATATCCTGCATTACGTCCCTCGCTGACTGACTTACACCGCCAAGCTGAAAGAAGCCATGTATGACACCCAGCCAACGTTGAGCCGTACAGTTCACCCCCTGCTCTGACAGATACTGATATAACACCTCACCTTCATCGCATAGCGGATCATATTCAGCGGTAACAATGTGTACAGGCGGAAGGCCGTTAAAATCATCCCGCCACAGCGGGCTGGCTTCAGGATGTTGGCGATTGGTGCCTGCGAGATACATTTCATACCCGCTGAGCAGGGTATCGTGGGTGATAATGTAATCCGTGCCGTTGAGAGTGTAACTTTCAAAACTGGCCGTAGCGTCGAGCATAGGGTAGATAAGAATCAGCTGTGCCGGTTGCCAGATACCTTTCGCTTTGAGCCGCAGCGATGTCACCAGTGCCAGATGTGCGCCTGCGCTGTCTCCGCAGAGAGTGATCCGGTTTTTATCCACTCCCAATTTAGCTGCAAATTGCCAGACCAGCTCCGCGCCTCTCTCTGCATCGTCATGCGCGGCAGGGAAGATGTGCTCAGGTGCCAGCCTGTATTGAACGGCTATTACCCTGCAGTTACTGTAAAACGCCAGTTGACGGAGCTGATTATCATGAGTATCAAAGCCGCCACTGATGAAGCATCCACCGTGATAATAGACCGTTGCAGGTAACGTTTCTGGGGCATTGAGGGGAGAAAATACCCGAATGGTCATGTCCTCGAGAACACGCGTTTCAACGTGGACGCGAGTTTCTGTCTCCCCGGCAAGTTCTGTGCTGGCTACATATCCGGCTCTCCGGTCATCAATACTTTGCTTTCGCGAGGAAGGTCGTCCTGCAGCAATAAAATCCTGTACCAGCTTATCAATACCCTTTTCCAGTGCCATGATTATTACGTCCTTTTGCTGTATGCATATACAGGTTTATAACCTGGTTTAGAGCAGATGAAAACAGAGAAATTTGAGGGAATGAAAGTTATGGAAAACGGCTCGCAAAATTTATTACTGCCGTTTAAATACACTTTAACCCTGAATTAATCAGGGGTATGGTGCGTGGAAAGTAACCATTTCTGATATACTAAGGTGATATATGAGTCTTTTGGCGAAACTTGATATGGGCAGAATACTGATTGATTTGTCAGATGACGTAATTCAACGGCTTGATCATCTTAAGCAGCTGCGGAACCAGCCGCGCGCCGAATTGCTTCGGGAAGCAATTGAACAATATCTCGACCAGCAAAGTTCGTCGGTTATCCGCGATGCGCTTGGCCTGTGGGGAAACCAGCAGGAAGATGGGCTTGAGTATGAACGTAAGCTGCGTGAGGAGTGGTAATCATGGAACACATGGCGGTGTTTGATACCAATATTCTCATCGATCTCTTTAACAATCGTGTTGAAGCTGCGGATACGATTGATTGCACCGCTTCGCATCGGGCCATTAGCCTAATCACATGGATGGAAGTCATGGTAGGTGCGCGCAGACATGGTCATGAAGCGAAAACGGCGGCCGTAATGGGCGCTTTTGAGATTATTGACGTTTCAAGGGATATTGCTGAAAGAAGCGTCTTGCTCCGCGAGAGACACGGGATGAAACTGCCCGATGCCATTATTCTGGCTACTGCTCAGAGCAGAAATTGCCCGCTAATTTCGCGCAACACAAAAGACTTTGCCGGAATCGCAGGGGTCGTCTCTCCCTACCAACTGTAGGCCGGGCAAACTTACGCCGCCCGGCACTGTCACAGGACACTACTCCCCTTCACCAGGGAACAGGAACGGATTGATAGAGCTACGGGCAAAGCCCTCTTGCTCCATTTTGGCATCGAGAATCAGCGAGGCGAGATCGTCAGCCACGGCGTCGACTTTCGGATCTTTTTCCTGATACAGAATCTTCAGGTATGTACCACAGTCGCCGCAGCTTTCAGCTTTCACCGCTGCGTCTTCATTTTCCAGCGACCAGTAGTTGAGATCGCGAGTCTGCTCGCAGTTGCTGCACTTCACGCGCACCACGTGCCACTCGGTTTCACACAGGTTGCAGTGCAGGTAGCGCAGCCCTTGCGTGGTACCAATCTGTACGATGCTGGAAACCGGCATTGAGCCGCACACCGGGCAGAACTGGCGTGCTTCGCCGTATTCGGCGCGGGCTTTTCCTGGGATCAGGCTTGCCATTTGCGCCCAGTAGAGCGACAGTGCCGCCCAGATAAACGGCGCTTTATCGCTGCTGACCTGCGAGAAATCGGAGGCGAACAGCGCGCTCGCCATCTCTTCCAGCTCCTGATCGGAGGCTTTTTCCAGATTCTCAATGACCGCCAGCGCTGTGCCGCTCATTTCCGGCTTCAGCTCGGCAATCAGTGAATGCAGCAGCGTGTGCCAGTGCTTATCACGCGGCAGCACGTGAATATCCAGCGGTGGCTTGCCCTGGGCATTGGCTTCTTTGATGCGCGCGGTCAGGTCCATTTGCAGCGGGTGGTCGTACAGCACCACTTCCTGCGCATGGGCAACCAGCGCGGCAAAGCGTAGAAAATCGCCCAGCGGGTTATTCTCTGCCAGCTCGCGCAGACGCTCTGCGCGGCGGTTGTAGAGGTTCTTGAGTCTGGGGAATAACAACGGCGGAATATATTCCGCCGTGCGTTTCTCGCTCGAACCCAGCTCATCTTGCGGGATTATGCGAATACTCATTCAGATGACTTTTCCTGTTTCTGGCGGACTTCACGGTACCAGCGCGGGTGATGTTTCTTCGCCCATGTACTGGTTACCCATCCTTCCACCATCGCGGTAATGGTGCCTTTCACCCAGAGGGCGGCGTAAATATGCACCATGATAACCACAATTAACGCCACTGCGGCAAATGAATGCAGCATCAGCGCAAATCGGATCACCGGGATTGAGAAAGCAGGCGCAAAATACGGACGCCAGATGATCACGCCGCTCACCAGCAACAGGACCAGGAAGATAATCGCCGCCCAGAATACGCATTTCTGGCCGAAGTTATAACGCCCGGTATCACCCACTTCCTCGTTGACGACGATCTTACGAATATTCTTCGCCCAAAAGATATCATCCCGATTGATTAGGTTATGGTGCCAGTATCGGAAAAACATGATGATGAACGACGCGAACATGATGACGCCAACAAACGGGTGCAGTATACGCGCCAGCTGTGGTGTCCCCATGATCTGCATCAGCCAGTTGAAGGACGGGAAGAAGAATCCCAGCCCGCTTATCGCCGCCAGCATGAAGCAGAAGGCGGTGACCCAGTGGTTGATGCGTTCCGGCGCGGTGTAGCGCACGATGGTGTCACGTTTTCTCATTTGCGCACCTCGTCTTTCTCTTCATGCAGGTTGTCGTCTTCCTCTTCCGCGCGGTTCGGACCGACGCCGACGTAGTGGAAGATGCTTGCTGCGAAGGTGGCAGCAAAACCAACCGCTGCCAGCGGTTTCCAGATGCCTTTCCAGAACTTCACGGTGGCGCTGATTTCCGGGTTCTCCGGCAGGCCGTGATACAGATTCGGCTTGTCGGCGTGGTGCAGCACGTACATCACGTGCGTACCGCCAACTCCGGCCGGATCGTACAGGCCTGCGTTGTCGTAACCACGGGTTTTCAGCTCGCCCACGCGCTCTGCCGCCAGCGTTTTCATATCCTCTTTAGAGCCAAAGTGGATAGCGCCGGTTGGGCAGGTCTTCACGCATGCAGGCTCCTGGCCGACGTTTACACGGTCAACGCACAGCGTACATTTGTAGACGCGGTTGTCTTCCGGGTTCAGTCGCGGCACGTCGAACGGACAGCCCGCGATGCAGTAACCGCAGCCAATGCACTGTTCGGACTGGAAGTCGACGATGCCGTTGGCATACTGAATGATAGCCCCTTCTGACGGACACGCCTTCAGGCAGCCTGGGTCCGCGCAGTGCATACAGCCGTCTTTGCGGATAAGCCATTCCAGTTTGTCGTTCTGCTCCACTTCCGAGAAACGCATCACCGTCCAGGATTTGGCGGTCAGGTCGGCGGGGTTGTCGTACACCCCGACGTTGTGACCTACTTCGTCGCGGAGGTCGTTCCACTCTGAACAGGCCACCTGACAGGCCTTACAGCCGATGCAGGTGGTCACGTCGATGAGCTTCGCCACTTCCTGCTGGTGATCCCGCGCCTGAGGTGCGGGCGTGAAACCGTTAGTCGCGGAACGACGGATAATGTCTTGAGATTGATAAGCCATAAGTCGTCTCCGTTACACCTTTTCCACGTTCACGAGGAAGGCCTTAAACTCCGGCGTCTGCGTATTCGCATCACCGACGAACGGCGTCAGGGTGTTCGCAATGAACCCTTTCTTCGCCACGCCCTCGTAACCCCAGTGGATCGGAATACCGATGGTATCCACCTGCTGACCGTGAACGTTCAGCGTGCGAATACGCTTGGTCACCACCGCCTTGGCTTTAATGTAGCCACGGTTAGAGGAGACCTTCACGGTATCGCCATGGGCGATGCCGAGTTTATTCGCCAGCTTCTCGCCGATCTCCACAAACTGCTCCGGCTGCGCGATGGCGTTAAGCAGCGCGTGCTTGGTCCAGTAGTGGAAGTGCTCGGTCAGACGGTAAGTGGTGCCCACGTACGGGAACTTGTCCTTTTTGCCCAGCGCATCAAAATCGCCCTTAAAGATACGGGCTGCCGGGTTAGAGACCACGTTCGGGTGCAGCGGGTTGGTGCCCAGCGGCGTCTCAAACGGCTCGTAGTGTTCCGGGAACGGACCTTCCGCCATCTTATCGATAGCAAACAGGCGTCCCATCCCTTCAGGCTGCATGATAAACGGCCCGACATCGCTGCCTGGTGCGGCAGTGCTGTAGTCCGGAATATCCACGCCGCCCCATTTCGCGCCGTCCCATTTCAGCAACTGACGTTTCGGGTCCCACGGGTTGCCCTGCGGGTCAGCAGACGCACGGTTATAGAGGATGCGACGGTTCAGCGGCCATGCCCATGCCCAGCCGAGCGTATTGCCGAGACCTGACGGATCGGCATTATCGCGGTTGGCCATCTGGTTGCCTTTCGGCGTCCAGCTACCGGCAAAGATCCAGCAGCCGCTGGAAGTCGTACCGTCATCACGCAGGTGTGCGAAGGTACTGAGCTGATCGCCTTTCTTCGCCAGAACAGCACCGGTAGCCGGGTCGATAACGTCCGCCAGTGCCTTACCGTTGCTCTCCATCGCCACTTCTTCCGGAGATGGGTTTTCCGGCGTCGAGTAGTTCCAGGTCATGTTCAGCACCGGTTCCGGGGTCGCGCCGCCTTCTGCCGCGTACATCTTACGCAGGCGTAAGAAGATACCGGACAGGATCTCGCCGTCGTTCATAGCGATACCTGGTGCGTCTGCGCCTTTCCAGTGCCACTGCAGCCAGCGGCCGGAGTTAACGATAGAACCGTTCTCTTCCGCGAAGCAGGTGGACGGCAGGCGGAATACTTCGGTCTGAATCTTCGATGGATCGACGTCGTTCGACTCACCGTGGTTCTGCCAGAAAGTTGAGGTCTCGGTGTTGAGCGGGTCAATCGTCACCAGGAACTTCAGTTTTGACAGCGATTCAACAACCTTGTTCTTGTTCGGGAACGAGGCAACCGGGTTAAAGCCCTGGCAGATATAGCCGTTGACCTGGCCCTGGTGCATCATCTCGAAGTACTGCAGAACGTCGTAACCTTTGTCCCACTTCGGCAGCCAGTCAAAGCCCCAGCTGTTTTCCGCCGTCGCTTTGTCACCGTAGAACGCTTTCATCAGCGAGACGAAGAACTTCGGATAGTTGCCCCAGTAGTTCACCTGGCCTTCAAGCAGCGGTTTTGGCGTGCTGGCCGTCAGGTAGGTTTGCAGGTCTGGTTGTTTCTCGCTTGGCAGGTTCATATAACCCGTCAGGCTCTGAGACAGCAGGCCGAGGTCGGTCAGACCCTGAATGTTGGAGTGGCCGCGCAGGGCGTTCACGCCGCCGCCTGCCATCCCCATGTTGCCGAGCAGCAGCTGAACCATCGCCATGGTACGGATGTTCTGCGCGCCGATGGAGTGCTGCGTCCAGCCGAGTGCATACAGGAACGACGCGGTTTTGTCTTTCGCGCTGGTTTCGGCGATCAGCTCGCAGACTTTCAGGAAGTCCGCCTTCGGCGTACCACAGATGTTTTCCACAACCTCCGGCGTGTAGCGGGAAACGTGCTCTTTCAGCAGGTTCCACACGCAGCGCGGGTGTTGCAGAGTGGTGTCGCGCTTCGCAAAGCCTTTCTCATCCAGCTCGTAGTTCCAGCTGGTTTTGTCGTACTTGCGTTTTTCGGCGTCGTAACCGCTGAACAGGCCATCTTCGAAGTGGTAATCCTCACGCACGATCAGGCTGGCGTTGGTATAGGCTTCGGTGTATTCGCGGTTATATTTTTCGTTGGTCATCAGGTACAGCAATACGCCTGACAGGAAAGTGATGTCAGTACCTGAACGAATAGGGGTGTAGAAATCCGCCACCGACGCAGTACGCGTAAAGCGGGGATCGATCACAATCAGTTTCGCACCGTTGTGGATTTTGGCTTCCATCGCCCAGCGGAACCCGACAGGGTGCGCTTCAGCGGCGTTACCGCCCATCACCACAATAAGGTTGGCGTTTTTGATGTCGACCCAGTGGTTGGTCATCGCACCGCGACCAAATGTTGGAGCAAGACTTGCTACCGTTGGTCCGTGTCAGACACGCGCCTGGTTGTCGACCGCGAGCATACCGAGTGCGCGCGTGAATTTCTGGGTTAAATAGCCGGTTTCGTTACTGGAGGCTGAGGCACACAGCATCCCGGTGGAGAGCCAGCGGTTGACCGTCACGCCTTCGGCGTTCTTCGCAATAAAGTTGGCATCGCGGTCTTCTTTAATCAGTTTAGCGATGCGGTCAAACGCTTCTTCCCAGCTGATTTGCTGCCATTTGTCGGAGCCTGGCGCGCGGTATTCCGGGAATTTCAGGCGGCTTTCGGAGTGGATAAAGTCCACCAGACCGGCCCCTTTAGGACACAGGGCACCACGGTTGACCGGATGATCCGGGTCGCCTTCGATGTGGAAAATAGACGCTTTGGCGTTTTTTGCACCGTCGCCGAGGCTATACATCAACAGCCCGCAACCGACAGAGCAGTACGTACAGGTATTACGGGTTTCGCGGGTGCGCAGCAGTTTGTACTGCCGCGTTTCCGCCAGCGCTACGCCGGGCGCAAAGCCCAGTGCCGCCGCCGTGGTGCCTGCCATACCGCCAGCGCAGATCTTAAAGAACTGCCTTCTGCTGACCTGCATGGGTCACTCCTTGTTTCGACATTGCTTTCATATGTAGTTTTAGCTTCACGGTTATTATTTAACCGCAAAGGTGAGAATTTGCATTAATCCCTCATTTCCCCGAGGGATATCATCAGAATACCACAATGTCGGTAAGCCTGTTCCAATGGCGTTAAAACAAAGTGAACGTATTATCACTGTATTGATTATAAAGTGTGATACTAATCACATTAATAACCCTGCATGTTAAAGGGGTGTAGCGGGTGTCGGGTTGCACCTCTCCCAAATGAGTAGGTAAACTTGATGAAGATGGGTGCTGAAAAGTTGATCCATACTATGCGTAAGGTCTGCGCTTTGTGATGCAATAGCAGGCTCACCTCCGTGGTTGTTCAGGAATACCGTTGTGTCTAAACAAAACCGTGCTACCTGCTCGTCGCCACTGCCTGCGGGCATCGTGGAACTGACGGTACACAGACCGCCTCACATTACCCATGCCACGCCGGATTTTCTGGCGGAAGAAGTCCCTGTTGCCCTGGTTTATAACGGCATCTCGCACGTGGTGATGATGGCCTCGCCAAAAGACCTTGAGTTTTTTGCCATTGGCTTTTCCCTGTCGGAAGGCATCATCGAGCATCCGCAAGAGATCTACGGCATAGACGTGGTTCAGGCATGCAACGGTCTTGAAGTGCAAATTGAACTCTCAAGCCGCCGCTTTATGGGGCTGAAAGAGCGTCGCCGCGCGCTGGCCGGACGTACCGGCTGCGGCGTCTGTGGCGTTGAGCAGCTCAACGATATTGGAAAACCTATTGTGCCGCTGCCGTTTACCCAAACGTTCGACCTGGCGTATCTCGATCGGGCGCTTGAGCATTTGAACGATGTTCAACCCATTGGCCAGTTGAGCGGCTGTACGCACGCTGCGGCGTGGGTGTTGCCGTCAGGGGATATTGCGGGCGGTCATGAAGATGTTGGTCGTCATGTCGCTCTGGATAAGCTGCTCGGTCGCCGTGCGCGTGAAAGTGACGTCTGGCAGCAGGGGGCGGCATTAGTCTCCAGCCGCGCCAGCTACGAGATGGTACAAAAATCAGCGATGTGTGGCGTAGAAATCCTGTTCGCGGTGTCGGCGGCAACCACGCTGGCGGTGGAAGTAGCAGAGCGCTGTAACCTGACGCTGGTGGGGTTCTGCAAGCCGGGAAGGGCAACTATCTATACTCATCCTCAGCGCGTAATTATTAATCAGTAATTTTGAAAGATATTAGCAAATCCTTCCGCTTTTAGTTGTTCATGATGAGGTCTAGTATTTATCTCAACAAGGCAAACCGCCTTATACAGACAACTAATTGAAAGGGTTTATATCATGAAAAGCATCAAAACTTTTGTCGCTGTAATCGCTATGGCTGCTTCTTTTGGTTCTTTCGCTGCACAAACTGTGACTGCGAGCGCCTCTACTCTTGATGGTGCAGAAGCCAAAATCGCTGCACAGGCCCAGGAAGCGGGTGCGTCATCTTACAAAATTACTCAGGCGTTCTCCGGTAACCGCGTACACATGACCGCTGAACTGAACAAGTAATAGAGCCTCTGTCCCTTGCTCTTCGGAGCAGGGACGGGTTTTCTTTAGCTACCTTCTGCTTAACTTTCTTCTGCATCCTCCTCCCAAAACAGCCATATCCTCCTGGTTAATCCTGATTAACAAAATAAAAGAAGTAAGAATCCGGTTTCATGTGTTATTTTTTGTTAACAAACAGCAGTTCCATAAATAAATTAAATAAATGGTCTGGCCAGTTAATTATTCATATTTTCACGGTGAATGTTTTATGCGGATATAAGCCAGTGTTTTTAGTTTTACATATAAAATAATTATTGTTGATCTTGAGAATTAAGAATTTCCCCAAGCGCTAATCCTAAAAAATTTTTTTGTTATTGATCTGATCTATTTGTGATGCTATTTTCCAAAATAATATTTTATGGTACCCCCTCAGGCCAAATAGTCACTATTTGGCATATTTTGTATTTCACTTTTATAAGGAAATTAAATGAACGCGATGTTTAAAAAAGGAATGCTGGCGTCCGCACTGGCTGTCATGGCGTCCTCTGCTATGGCGGCTTCCAGTGTAGATATTCAGGTGACCGGTAAAATCGTCCCCTCTTCCTGTACGCCTGCATTTATTAGCGGTGGTGGTATTGCCGATTATGGCACGATAAGAGTGGCTTCACTGAATCCCACTTCGGCTACACCATTGGCAGATGTTAAAATTATTCCTATTTCCATTACCTGCGAAGAGGCCATTCGCATTGCAGTTACGTTTAATGATGCCCATGCAGACTCAGGTCCAACTCAAATTTTGCCGACAGAATTTATTGATTCGGAATTTGGGCGGGAGGCGTACCAAACCGCAGGACTGGGTATGTACAATGGTAAGAAAATTGGTGCCTATTCATTAGGGATTCAGCTTACGCAAGGCGCTGTCACGAACGACGCTGGCGATGAACTGTATCCTACCTCATCGCGTAATAACGGAGCATCGTGGACAACAACAGGGGGAGAGCGCTATTTGAAAGTTAACACTGACAAAAGCGAATTATATTCCTTCAGTAACACTTTGGGCGGCGATCCTGTTGCACAAACGAAGGTTAATTTTAACGTAGGTGTCGCTGCGGTGATTAACCCAACTAACGATTTAAATATCACGGATGAAGCCACGCTGGACGGCTTAACCAACGTTGAGCTGGTTTATCTGTAATCTCCCCCACGCATCATGAAATACCAGACACCTCACTCCGGTGGGGTGTCATTTATCAATATTAATGGATTAATATTATGCTGCTTTTAAAGAGAACGCTAATCTGTGCCTGCCTGCTGGCCTCATTCAACGGTATGGCTGCCGGAATGGTGCCGGATACCTCGCTGCTTATTGTCAATGAAGACGAGCAGGGGGCAAGTATGGATGTCAAAAACACCGATGCTGAAGCACAGCTGCTTTACACTAAAATTATTGATCTCCCGGACGACCCAAAACCGGGCCTGATTGTCACGCAGCCGGTTGTGCGCGTAGATGCGGGTAAAACCCAGCGCGTGCGTTTTGTACTGAAAAGCAGCACTGAGCCGCTGAAGGTGGAACATTTCAAGCGCGTTATCTTTACCGCCATCCCACAGCGCGAAAAGAACAAAGTTAAAGTGGTGTTTAGTCAGAATCTTCCCGTTATTATTCATCCCACCGGGTTGGCGGTAAATATTGAGCCCTGGAAGGATCTCACCTGGCAGATTAAAAATGGCAACGTCACGGTAGAGAATAATACACCTTATGTTGTTCGGATGGAGCAAAAGGTGAAGTTATTGCCTTCAGGCTCTTTTGCGAAACTCGATAAGTCCTATATTCTTCCGGGCGAAAAAATGACAGCCAGCGCCAGCAATAAATTCTCTTCCACAGAGAAACAGGTCGAGATATACCCTGCGACTCGCTATGGATATAAAGCGAAAAGCTATATTGTCGAGCTGAAATAATAGCAATTTATTTAACAGCACATGGAGTAGTTATGTTAAAAAATTCCTGCAAAAAAGGATTGCTTGCGTTTTACCTTACTACGCTTGCTTTCAGTATTCGGGCAGAAATTAACCCAGCAGCGGATGAACCCATGGAGTTGGCGCGAGCGATATTTGATACCGAGGCCTTAAAAACCCAGGGACTTGATCCTGCTATTGCTGATTACTATTCCATGACTCCCCGTTTTACTCCCGGCTACCATAACGTAACCGTTAATCTTAACGGGAAAAGCCGTGCAATTATGCCGGTCAAATTTGACGAAGAAGGGACGCCGTGTATTGATAAAGATTTTCTTGAAAATGCGGGTCTGATTAAACAAATTAAGAGAGGCTCCTGTCCGAAGATTCATCAATACTGGTCCGGGTCAACTATACAGTCATCTCCTGATATAGAAGAGATTTCACTTGTTGTTCCGCCGGAAGCGCTTGACCCTAATTTTGGCCGTCAGTTCGCGGAGGTTCGCGGGGGGCGTGCGGCAATGCTGAATTACTCCATGTTCGGCACCCATAACCAATATGATGATGAAAATGCCGATCGTTTCCAGTCCACTTTTGAAATGGGCTTTAACGCCGGGGACTGGATTGTGCGCAGTATGCAATTCATCAGCGATGGCAGCGATCAAGATTTCGACGTCGATTCTCTTTATACCTATGCCCAGCGTACTTTTACCGATTATGGCGTGATGGTGCAGGGCGGTCAGATTAACGTGGCCAACAGTCGCTTCAGTATTCCGGGTATTTACGGGGTACAAATGATGCCGGATACCGCTCTTTTGCCTCAGGCTGGAACGGGTGTTGAAGTCAGCGGTATTGCTCGCAATCCTCAGGCGCGTGTTGATATCCGCCAGGGTGGGCAGCTTATTTACTCTACCCTGGTTCCCGCCGGGCCGTTCAATCTGGATGACGTGCCGCTTGCCAACCTCAACACCGACCTGAATGTGACGGTAACCGAAACTGACGGTAGCGAAAACCACTTTACCGTGTCGGCGAGCACCTTCCGCAGCAACCACGTGGGCCGTGCGCCTGGTTTTACGCTGGCGGTGGGACGTGTCGAAGATATGGTGGACTCGCGGTTTGAAAACCCGTGGGTGGTTTCTGCCAACAACGGCTGGTCCATCAACAAGCGAATGAATTTCCTGGCCGGCATGGTGATGGCGGATAACCACTATTACGGTTTCTCCGGCAATCTGGATACCGTTCCGATGCAGAACCTGTATGCCTCGCTCGGTTTTCTGGCGTCGATAGACAACCTGTCGCAAACGGATGGCAACAAAACGACGCTGGATTTGGGCTATTCACTGCCGTGGGGCATTGGCATTTCTCTGGGCGGCAGCTACGGCACGCCGGATTACCGTGAAATGACGGAGTTGTACGGTGACGACGACGATATGTCGCAAACCAAATACGACACCAACGTGGGTATCAACTGGTCCAACACCACGCTCGGCCGTTTCTCTCTCAGCTACTACCGCAATGAGAGCTGGAACAGCGAATACGACAGCCGCCGATTTATTTCATCCTGGTCACAAACGTTTAAATACTTCAACGTGAGCGTGAACTGGGAGTCGGATGTCAGCCGGAACGACAGCAGCGATGACGATCAATTCTATGTGAACGTGTCGATCCCGCTTGGACGTAGCGGCGTTAGCACCAGCTCCTGGTATCGGGAAAGTGAAGGCAGAAGCTCCTACGGCACGCGAGCAATGGGTTCATTAAACAACGAGAACCAGTATGTGGTTGGCGTCACTCAGGATCATGATGAAAACACCACCAGCTGGGATAGCTCGCTGAACAGCAATCTGCATTACACCAACCTTGCGCTGGCGGCAGGGGGGGATAACGACAACAATACCAACTATTCTGCGGCGTTGAGCGGCGGGATTGTGGCTCACAGCGATGGCGTGACCTTCTCTCCGTACCGTGTTGCCGATACGTATGCCATCGCCAAACTGGACAAGCCGGTAGCAGGTATCGAGATTGACACAACGCGCGGTGCGGTATGGACCGATAAGTGGGGCCAGGCGGTTATTCCAGCACTATCACCCTTCCGCGAAAGCACCATTGAGATCAACACGGAAAGTTTGCCTGGGAATTTGGACATAAGAAACGGCAGAACCGCAATCAAAGCGTCTCACGGTGCTGTGGCGAAGTGGGAGTTTGCGACGTTAAGCCAGCGTCGCGTGTTGCTCAGCATCAGCCGTGTGGATGGTACGCCGCTGCCGGAAGGCGTTTCCATCGTGGACGGGACGGGCGAGTACGTCACAACTGCGCCTGAAGAGGGTGTGATCTTCCTCAACGATATCTCCGCCAGCCAACAATTATATGCGAAGCTGGACGAAGGGCGTTGCAAGCTGACGTATACGCTTCCAGAGGCAGAACCGAATAAATTTTATGAAGAGGTCACAGGGAAATGTCTCTAAATAATGTTAAAAAATACATGATGTTAATCGTGTTGCTCTGCGGTGCGTCGGGTCTTCCGGCGTTGGCGCAAGCCGATGACGGCGACTGTGAAATGATGTCCGCTGTGAAGAAAGTTGACTACGGCCGCTATCGTAAAGAGGACATGCGTCAGACATCTGCCGAGCATGTCGGTAAAGTCTATAACGGCTATGCCTCAGTGACACGTGAGCTGCAGGTTTCGGTGATGTGCCCGGACGCGCGCAAAATGCGAATCACGGTTGATGGTGCCGCGAGGCAGAATATGGCGTACCGGTTTACGGATAAGGGTGCGATGAAGATCGAGTTTAAAGATGGCCGGGTCGACGGCAGTACGGTACAGCTGGCTGACGTCGATATCGGGGCGGTCGCCGTTCAGAACGGGTCCTCGCAGGTCACGCTGAAACCTGAAAAAGCGCTGGCTGCAGTGAATGGTGCGGAAGTGGCGGGAGAGCAATTCACCGCGACCATGATGATAACGACCTACCTGTCCGATGAAGCCTTCAGCGTCACCAACACGACGGTTTTTGAAGAGACGCTGACGCTTAACGTCGATACCCTTCCTGCGCATTAATCTCTCTGGTGCCCGGCATCTGTTTTGTCGGGCATCTCCTTACTGGATACCTGCCAGACGCAGCAGCGCTGTCACCACCGCAGCCGCCACGATCACCACAATCAACGGCATTTTTCGCCATGCCAGGAACACCGCAAACGCCACGCCCAACACCCGCGCCATTCCGGCGAAATGTTCACCTTCATAAAAGGTTGTTGCCAGCGCCACGGAAAACAGCAATACCGTTGCCGCATCGGAAAGCAGCGTCTGGGAGCGCTCAGACAGCGCCAGCCGACTCCCCAGTTTCGCTCCGCCAAGACGCATCAAATACGTCCCCGCAGAAAGAATGGCGATGCCGAGAATAAAGACCGTCATGTTTCCCATTATTTTTTCCTCGCGGCAAGGCCGAGTAAAGAGAGCAGAACCGGTAAACCCACCGGCGCAAACGGTACGGCGGCCAGCGACAACACCGCGCCGCTACAGGCGCGGATCAGCGTCGTGCGGTTTTTAAATGCGGGCACCACCAGCGCCAGCAGAATCGCCGGGAAGACCGCATCCAGCCCGATGGTTTCCGGGTCCGGCAACAGTTTACCAACCATCGCCCCCAGCAGAGCACCCAGTGGCCAGATAATCGCCACGCCTAAACCGCACAGCCAGTAGGCCGTTTTACGCTGTTCGGCTGTTTTTTGCGACAGGCCAAATACCACGCTTTCGTCATTCATGATGTGGCAGCCCAGGAAACTCAGGGCGCGATTGCCGACCAGTTCACGCACCGTCACGCCAAACGGGACATGGCGGGCATTAACCAGCAATCCGGCCGCTGCCGCTGCCAGCGGGTTACCGCCGCTCGCCACAATGCCGATAAACATAAATTCAGAAGCCCCTGCCAGCACGGTGATGGAAAGCACAAACGGCACCCAGATCGGGAAGCCGTAGGCCATCGCCAGCGAGCCATAAGACATCCCGACCACGCCCACCGCGAGGCAAACCAGGATGATTGCTTTTATCGTGTCGCCTTTCAGGCAGGAGAGGTGATGCTTCATACAATTTTAGCCATATCGAACGTATTTCCATTATAATGAACGCATCAGGATCGTTTTACAAGACGAACGATTCGTTCGATTTAAATAAAAAGAGGCCGTTTTATGACGCAGCCAATTAGCGTGATCGCCAAAAGTCTGGTGCGAGAACGCCTGCGAACCGGGCTTTCACTGGCGGAGATTGCCCGCCGTGCCGGGATCGCCAAATCTACGCTTTCGCAGCTGGAGTCCGGCAACGGTAACCCGAGCCTGGAAACGCTGTGGTCGCTTTGCGTGGCGCTGGATATCCCTTTCGCGCGCTTGCTGGAACCGCAACTGCCGACCACTCAGGTGATCCGCAGAGGTGAAGGGACGAAGGTGGTTGCCGGGCAAGCTAACTATGAGGCTATCTTGCTGGCGGCATGTCCGCCAGGTGCGCGTCGTGATATCTATCTGTTGCTGACCCAACCGGGGGCGGACCGCATCTCTCAGCCCCATCCGCCAGGATCGGTTGAGCACATTATCGTAACGCAGGGGCGGGCGGTAGTCGGTTTGCTCGACGCACCGGAAGAGCTGGGAGAAGGGGATTACATTTGCTATCCCGCCGATCGGCCGCATATCTTTAAGGCGCTGGAGCCGGATACGCATGCACTGCTGGTGGCGGAGCAGAACTGAGGTATTTTCTATCCTCAAAAATGACGAAACCCACCAGAGGTGGGTTTCATAAATCGCTTTGCCTATGATGTACGCAACTAGAACCTATGAAAAGGGGAAGTAGACAGTACAGGCTGTTGGGGACAGATACTAAAGGTTGATTGTTTCTCCGTCAACCGTTTCTTCAAGCATATGGTATGCTTTAGCCCATCGTTATGGGAGTTTCAACAAATGCCGCAAGCGACTAATTATGCGCCGATTGTATCGCTGATTTCATCAGTACGCCTCGATAGCTACCGGACTACTTTCCGGCCGACCGATGAATGCGAACTCTACGGTATGTATATTTGGTCCCAGCATGCCGCAGCTTCTATCTATCCGTTACTTCAGAATCTGGAGATTTCGTTAAGAAACGCCGTAGATAAAGAAGCCAGAGCGAGATTTGGCGAAATGTGGTGGGATCGCATTCAATGCGCGAAAGATCGGGATGAATGTCATTTCCATAAAAACATAGAGAAAGCCAAAGACTGTTTAACCCGCGAATGGCGTAAAAAAGAGTTGAGACGTCGGCGAGGCAATCGCCCACAAGCGCAGCCCATCCCTGTTTGGTCCCATGACCAGATTATTGCATCGACTGATTTTAGTACCTGGCATTATGTCTTAAATAATGAATATAGCGCCCTGGCACCGCGTGAGAACCAGCAGTATTTATGGCCTAAATCATTGAGTAAAGTCTTTAAAAATTACGCGCGAATCAATCCTAATCCGCAAAAAGTCAGAAAAGAGCTGATCGATCTCCTCTTTGAACTGAGAGAATACAGAAACCGTATCTCCCATCATGAACCTATCTGGGTTAAAGCGCCGAATGTGAATGATGCAAGAACCGCCATTGATACGATTCGGGTCAAGATAAATAAGATTGAGCTTGTCATTGAAGCGCTGGATATCAACCTGCTTAACATCATGAGAAAAGTGGGTTTGTTTGACAATGCCAGGCGAGTTTGTTCAGTAGAAGAGTTAAATATTTATCGTTATACCAAACCGTATTGCGCGCTAACGCCTGAGCAGATTTCAGTGATAGATCAGCAGTGTCGGGATGCGAAAGAGAAAAACGAAACCATCATATGGGAGCATAATGCTGCCGTGTATGGGTTGAGGGCTTTACGCTAGATGCAGGTGACACGTGCTATGCGTCACCTGCTCTGCTATTACGCTAAATAAAACACCTCTTTCAGCTCCGCACTTACCGGGCTGTTGTCCGGGTTAGACGGCATCACCTCGCGCATATGTTTCCACCAGCGCTGGCACACGTCGGTGTTCGCTACCGCATTCCAGCGCTCTTCCGATTCAATCTCAACGGTTGCAAACAGCAGGTTGCGAGCCTTATCGAGATAAATGGCGTAGTGATGTGCGCCGTGGTCTTTCAGCACCGCTTCCAGCTCAGGCCAGACAGGGTTGTGGCGACGCTCGTACTCTTCGTGCGCGTCCGGGTTTACCTGCATCACAAAGGCTTTACGGATCATAATGCCTCCAGATACAGCTCGCGGACCTCATCGCGGCTGGCAGTGCGCGGGTTGCACGGCGCACACGGGTCGGCGAGGGCTTTATCCAGCCAGCCTTCAATATCCGCTTTCGTCACACCGAGCTGGCTGAAACCGGACGGAATGCCGACGCGGGCGCTCAGGTCGCGAATTGCCTGAATAGCCGACATACTGGCCGCTTCATCGCTCATCCCACGTGTATCGACGCCCATCGCCTGCGCGACGCGGGCAAAACGGGCTACCGCGTTCGGACGGTTAAAGTTTTCGATGATCGGCAGCAGGATGGCATTGCACACGCCGTGCGGCAGGTTGTGCGTTGCGCCCGGCTGGTGCGCCAGCGCATGTACCAGCCCCAGACCGGCACTGTTAAACGCCATGCCCGCCAGATACTGACCAAACGCCATCTGTTCACGCGCTTCAAGGTTGTGGCCGTCGTCGACCGCTTTCGGCAGCCAGAGAGCGATCAGGCGAATCGCTTCCAGCGCGTTAGCGTCGGTCAGCGGGTGCGCGCCGACGGAGACATACGCTTCAATGGCGTGGGTTAATGCATCCATGCCGGTTGCGGCGGTGACAGAGGCAGGAATATCCAGCATCACGCTGGCATCATCCACGGCGATATCCGGGATGATATTCGGGTCGATGATCACCTCTTTCACCTGTCGTTCGGAGTCAATAATCACCGCGTTGCTGGTCATCTCCGCCGCCGTACCTGCGGTGGTGTTAATCGCCACCAGCGGCACGCCTGCGTTTTTCACTTTGCCGACGCCGGAGTAAGCGGTCGACGGACCCGGATTGGCGGTGAGGATTTTAATCGCTTTGGCGGTATCAATCGGGCTGCCGCCGCCAAAAGCGATCACGTAGTCACACTCCGCGTCCTGATATGCTGCAAACCCTTTTTGCACTAGCGCTTCCGTCGGGTTCGGAAACACCTCGTCAAACAGGTGATATGACATCTCATGCGCGTCCAGCGCGGCAAACAGGCTGTCGAGCAGGCCCAGTTTCACCAGTTGGCCGTCGGTGACAATCAGCGCTTTGCCCCACTGCTTGTTCGCCACCAGGTTGACCATATCGCCGATTGCGCCCGCACCGTGCAGGCTGATTTTTGGAAGTGCCAACATAAAGCTCATGATAATTCTCCTTAATATTGATATTGCGAAACTCAAATCCGTCTTCGTTGCATCACCCGGCGGGTAATAATCGGCAGCGAAATCACCACGATCAGCATTGCGCCGATAATCACCGACATCACAATGCCGGGCACGTTAAGCAGGCTCAGGCCAAAGGTCACCAGACCCATCAGGAAGGCGGCGATAATCACGCCCACCATGCTGCCGGACCCACCAAGAATATTGACGCCGCCGAGCACCGC
Organism: Enterobacter sp. MALB-1; assembly: GCF_041021625.1. Lineage (NCBI taxonomy): Bacteria > Pseudomonadati > Pseudomonadota > Gammaproteobacteria > Enterobacterales > Enterobacteriaceae > Enterobacter > Enterobacter sp. MALB-1. The sequence goes on along the minus strand of NZ_JBDPJL010000001.1, from coordinate 4,396,991 downwards.
CATCGTCACCACCGCCAGCTCCCAGCCCATCGCGATCGTCGGGCGGGTACTGCCCAGACGCGAGGTGAGCAGCACCGACGCCAGGCCGGACATCAGCCCCACCAGCGCGAACAGGATCAGGTTGTGGCGCTTAACGTTGATGCCGGAGTACCATGCCCCGGTCGGGTTGTTGCCGATGGCGTAAGTGCGGCGGCCAAAGTTGGTGCGGTGCAGCACAAAGGCAAACACAGCGGCCAGCACGATAAACAGCGCAAACTCAAACGACAGCGCGCCCCAGACGTAGCCCTGGCCGAACCAGGCGAAACTCTCCGGGTAGGCATTCAACGCCTGATCGCCGAGCAGGATGTAGGTGATCCCACGATACAGGCTCATGGTGCCGATGGTGATGACGATGGACGACAGGTTAAAGCGCGTTACCAGAATGCCGTTGAACAGCCCGCACAGCAGCCCGACGCCTAATCCCACGCACACCAGCAGGGGCGTATCGACGCCTGCGGCCGCACAAAAGCCCATTACCGTCGAGCTGAGCGCGATGGTGGAGGCTACCGACAGGTCAATTTCACGGGCGATAATCAGCATTGCCATTGGCAGCACGATGATCGCTTTTTCGGTGAAGTTGAACGTCGCATCGGAGAGGTTCCAGATATTGAGGAAGTAGGGCGAGGCGAGGGCGTTGCCCACGAACACCGCCAGCGTCACCGCCAGCAGGAAGCCTTCCCAGCACAGCAGGCGCTGGAAGATGCCCGTCTGAGCAGGCACGTTTTTGATCTCTTCAGTGGTCATCATTTTGCTCATGATTTCACCGCCAGTTTTTGACGTGCCAGCGCTGCATCGCGCAGAATCAACCGACCTTTACGTTTGTTGCCGCGCTCGTTGAGCAGCACCGCAATCACAATCACCGTGCCGGAAATCGCCATTTGCCAGAAGGGTGATATGCCGATCACCGGCAGGGCGTTATTGATTACGCCGAGGAACAGCGCGCCAAACAGACAGCCGAGTACGCGCCCGGTGCCGCCCATGGTGCTGATCCCGCCAATCACACAGGCTGCCACCACCTGCAGTTCAAAACCGTTAGCTACGTCGACATACGCAACGGCAAAGCGTGAAATCCACAGATAGCCGCAGAAACCGGCCAGCAGGCCGGAGAGACAGAAGCTGACGAACTGCATTTTTCCGGCGTTGATCCCGGTGTAGTACGCCGCCATGGCGTTGCCGCCTGCGGTGTAGAGTGCGCGTCCGGTGCGGCTATAACGCAGGAAATAGCCCACCAGCAGCAGCACGGCGATGGCGCACCAGCTCAGCACCGGTAACCCCAGCACTGAGGCACGCGGCAGGCCGAGGAAATCTGCGCCCATCTGGTTGGAATTCACCCAGCCGCCGCCGGAGAGCAAAAAGATAATCCCGCGGTAGATGCTCATGGTGCCCAGCGTCACCACAATCGCCGGAATGCCCAGTTTCCACACCAGCAGGCCGTTAATTGCGCCCATCAGCAGCCCCAGCGCACTCGCCAGGATCAGCAGCGCCCAGACGGGCACATCCGGATAATGGAAGTTAATCAGGGCGACGATCATCCCGGTCAGCGCCAGGTTGGCCGCCATCGACAGGTCGATGCCTTTGGTCAGCAACACCATCATCTGACCGAGTGCGAGGATGATCAGAATCGAGGTGTCGTTAAACATCTCCACCAGGTTGCCCGGTGAGATAAACGACGGCACGCGGCTGCCGATAGCGGCAACCATTAATACAATTACCACGCCCAGCAAGGCTTCGCGGTGTTTTAACAGTTGATTAAGCATTATGCCGCCTCCTGTTTTGCACCGCTGGCGGCGCTGACGATGGTTTCCGCCGTGGCGTCGCCCGCCTGGTATTCGGCCACCATCAGCCCTTCATGCATCACGATAATGCGGTCCGCCATGCCCATGACTTCCGGCAGTTCGGACGAGACCATGATCACCGCCAGCCCCTGGCTGACCAGTTCAGACATAAATTGATGAACGGCCGCTTTTGAGCCGATATCGATGCCTTTTGTCGGCTCATCGAGGATGATCACGTCAGGATGCGTCGCCAGCCATTTACCGATAACCACTTTTTGCTGGTTGCCGCCGGAGAGGGTTTCCACCGCCTGCTTCCAGCTAAAGGCTTTCACCTGCAGGCGTCTGGCGTACTCGTCTGCCAGCCGCCATTCGCGGTCGTCGTGCAGTACGCCGTTTGGGTTGAGCCTGCTGAGCTGCGGCAGGCTGATGTTCTGGGCGATCGGCAGCTCGATAATCGCCCCCTGTTTCTGCCGCTCCTCCGGCACGCAGACGATACCGGCTTTGATGGCATCCGCAGGCTGGCGGAAATGCTGTGGTTTACCGTTAAGGACAATATCACCCGACGATGGCCGTGTGACGCCGGAAAGCGCTTGCATCAGTTCGGTACGCCCGGCCCCGACCAGCCCGTAAAAGCCGAGAATTTCACCTTTACGCAGTGTAAAAGAGATATTGGCGAACTCGGTGGGGTGGCAGAGATTTTTCACCTCCAGCACCGTGTCGCCTTTTTCACAATCGACTTTCGGGAAGGTCTGGGTAATGGCGCGCCCGACCATCATCGACACCATCCTCTCCTCGGTGATCTCGCTTATCGACCCTGCGCCGACGAACACGCCGTCGCGCAAAATGGTGTAGTGATCCGCCAGCTCGAAGATCTCGTCGAACTTGTGGGAGATAAACAGGATGGCTTTGCCTTCCTGCTTTAAGCGCTCAACGATTTGATAAAACTCCAGAATTTCGTGCTGCGACAGCGCCGCCGTGGGTTCATCGAGAATAACGACCTGCGCATCAAACGACAGTGCACGGGCAATGGCAACCATGTGGCGCTGGGCGATGCTCAGGGTTTTCAGCGTTGCGCGCGGGTCGATTTGCACCTCCAGGCGAGTGAGGATCGCCTGCGCCCGGCGGTGCATTTCCTGCCAGTCGAGCTTCCTGAAAAAGCCTTTGTGGAGGTACTGACCGACAAAGATATTTTCGGTGACCGACAGTTCATCGAACAGGACGGTTTCCTGGTGAATGGCGGTGATACCGATTTTATGTGCTGATTCCGGCGTCGGGAGGTGAACAGGGATCGCTTTGTAGAGGATTTCCCCCTCGTCAGGCGTGTAAATGCCGGTCATCACTTTGACCAGCGTCGACTTGCCCGCGCCGTTTTCGCCAATCAGGGCGGTCACTTTGCCGGGCCAGAGCGCCAGCTGCACATTCTCAAGGGCACGCACGCCGGGGAATACTTTGGTGATGCCAGAAAGCTGTAGCAATGGGGTCATGATAGTTCTCCGTAGTATTCCCTCTCCCCTCGGGAGAGGGCTAGGGTGAGGGGAAATGCGGCCTGATGCCCTCACCCCGGCCCTCTCCCACAGGGAGAGGGGGAAAGGATCAGAAAATCTTCGAGAACTTATCAATATTGCTGGCATCGTAGACGAACGGCTCGGCCATCGCGCCGTTGCCATCGGCATCCAGCTTCACTTTGCCCAGTTTGCCCATGCTGGCTTCGTCTTTCGTGGCCGTGCCTTTTACCAGATCGTCCGCTAAATAGGTTGCTGCATAGCCCAGATCAATCGGGTTCCAGATGGCAAAACTCTTGCTCGCGCCGGACTTCACCGCGCCCGCCATTTCAGACGGCAGACCTAAACCGGTGACATACACTTTGCCAATCTTGCCCTGGTCTTTGACCGCCTGTGCAGCGGCCACAATGCCAACAGACGATGGCGAGACAATCACTTTCAGGTCCGGGTAAGTTTTCAGCAGACCGACCGCTTCGCGGTAGCTTTTGTCAGAGAGATCGTCGCCGTAGGCCACGGTCACCAGATTGACGGACGGGTACTTCGGCAGCACCTTTTTCATCTCCGCAATCCAGGTGTTCTGGTTGGTGGAGGTTGGCGTCGCGCTCAGCACGGCGACATCGCCTTTCTCCACGTTCAGCGCTTTCAGCGCATCGGCGGCGAGCTTAACGTTCGTTTCGCCAATCAGCGCGTTATTGGACGGATTCAGGTGGATCTGTCGTCCGGCTTTCGCCACGCCGGAATCCCAGGAAACGACCTTAATGCCGCGCTGCATCGCTTTTTTCAGCACCGGTACCAGCGCATCGGGATCGTTCGCCGAGATAGCGATCGCATCCACGCCCTGGGCGATCAACCCGTTCAGCACCTCGATCTGCGCCTCCGCCGTGGTGGTGGTCGGGCCGGTATAAATCACTTTTACATCGCCTAACTCTTTGGCTGCCTCCTGCGCGCCAACGTTCGCTGCCTCGAAGAATCCATTTCCTAAGGACTTCGCCACCAGGGCGATTTTGACTTCTGCTAAAGCGGAACCGGACAACGCCAGAGCGGCAACGGTGAGGATCAAGCTTGTCTTTATATTCATTGCTTTTACTCCACATGAGTTAGTTGTAGGGATTGCAGGTGGTTTTCGCCCCGTCTCAATGAGCGGGGCGCGATGTTGTTATAGGTACAGATCTAACGCCGATTGCATTGGGGTAACGCCAAAACGTTTACCCAGTGCGATCAGTTCTTCACGAGTGATGGTTTGCTTCATGCCGCCCATGGAGTACACCTTCACCAGCACTTCGGCGGATTTCTCGGCGGTGTCGATCAGGCCGAAGGTTTCATCCAGCGTCGGGCCGCTGCCGAACACGCCGTGGAACGGCCACAGCACCAGTGAGTGTGTTTGCATATCTTTGGCGGTCGCCTGGCCGATCTCGTCCGTGCCTGGCACCATCCACGGCAGAATGCCGACACCGTCCGGGAACACTACCAGACATTCGGTGCTGCCTTCCCACAGTTTGCGGGTGATGAAATCCGAGCTGTTTTCCAGCACGTAGGTCAGGGCAATCAGGTTGGTGGCATGGCAGTGCATGATCACGCGGTCTTTACCATTGGTCGCCTTGATGCGCTCGCAGTGCGAGAGGAAGTGTGCTGGCAACTCAGAGGTTGGCACCGCTTCATCCGTCAGCCCCCAGAGAATGTGGTAGCCCGCGCCGTCGCTGTCCACTTTTACCACACCGAGGTTGGCCTGAGGATCGAGCTGTACGTTGCGGAAGAACTTGCCGGAACCGGTAACGATAAACGGCGTGTTAGCAAGCAGCGGCATCGGCTGGCTCAGCGCGATATAGCGCGGCTTCTGGTGAAAATCGGCGGCGAATGGCTCGATATCTGCGTCATCCAGGCGTAGCGTCAGGTTGCCGCCGTTGCGCTCGTCCCAACCTTTCAGCCAGGCGTCGGAGGTGGCTTTAATCATGCCCTGGACGAACCAGGAATTGGTGATGGTCTGCATACTGTGGTTCCTTTGAAAATGCCGGGTGGCGCTACGCTTACCCGGCCTACTCTTACCTGTAGGCCCGGCAAGCGAAGCGCCGCCGGGCGATGTTTTTACTGACGAGCGGCGAGAACGTCTTTCTCATACGCCCGCACGTTATCCAGCCACTGGCTGCCCGCCGGGGCGTCGTGACGCTGGCAATACATCTCCCACACCGCCTGCCACGGCAGGGATTTCTGCTCTTCCAGCAGCGCCAGACGCGCGGTGTAATCGCCGTTTGCTTCCAGCTGTTTCAGCGCAGCAGTTGGCTCCAGCAGCGCGCGCAGCAGGGCTTTCTTCATATTGCGGGTGCCAATAACCCACGCTGCGATGCGGTTGATGGAGGCGTCGAAGAAGTCGAGGCCAATGTGAACGCGGTCAAACAGGTCATGACGGATGATTTCGCTGGCAATCGCCTGGGTTTCGTCATCCAGCAGCACCACGTGGTCGCTGTCCCAGCGTACCGGACGGCTGACGTGCAGCAGGAGGCGCGGCACATAGAGCATGGCGGCAGAGATTTTGTCGGAGATCACTTCCGTCGGGTGGAAGTGGCCAGCATCCAGGCACAGTGCGGTCTGGCGGCTGGTGGCGTAACCCATGTAGAACTCGTTTGAGCCGACGGTGTAGCTTTCCGCGCCAATGCCGAACAGCTTGCTCTCTACGGCGTCGATGTGGTGCGCCGGGTCCAGTTTTTCGCTGATGGCTTCATCCAGCGCGGCCAGCAGACGCTGACGCGGGGCCAGACGGTCAACGGTAATATCTTTCATGCCGTCCGGGACCCAGATATTCATCACCGACGGTGTGCCAAGCTGCTCGCCGAAATACGCCGAGACGCGGCGGCTGGCTTTCACATGGTCGATCCAGAACTGGCGGATTTCATCGTTCGCATGAGCGAGGGTAAAGCCGTCGGCACTCAGCGGGTGTGAGAAGCAGGACGGGTTAAAATCCAGCCCCAGCTTGTTGGCCTTCGCCCACTCCACCCAGTTCTTAAAGTGCGCCGGTTTGATCTCGTTACGCGCGACTGGCTCGTCGGATTCGAGATAAATCGCGTGCAGGTTCAGACGTTTTGGCCCAGGGATCAGGCTCAGCGCCAGCTCCAGGTCGGCACGCAGTTCGGTGGCGTTGCGCGCTTTGCCTGGGTAGTTACCCGTCGCCTGAATGCCACCCGTCAGGGAACCGCCTGGGTTCTCAAAACCGGCGACATCATCGCCCTGCCAGCAGTGCATGGAAACAGGCAGGCGGTCGAGCTGGCGCAGCGCCTCTTCGACATCCACGCCGACGGCGGCGAAACGCTGTTTTGCCAGGTCCCAGGCTTGTTCTAATTGAGTGGTCATGCGCAAAGCTCCTTAGTCAGTCGTTTTTGCTGAAATTGCGCCCGATAGCGGGCAATTTCATGGCAGGGATTGGGTGTGAAGGTGGTCAGGCTGCTGTTCGCCGTGACTACCGAGCGGAAATCGTCAACGCTGGAAAGTTCGTCCAGGGTCATTAACTGAACGCCGATATTACCGAGCGTGGAGGCCTCTACAGGGCCCGCCACCACGGTGATCCCGCAGGCATCGGCGCAAAGCTGGTTCAGCAGCTGGTTCTGGCAGCCGCCGCCTACGATGTGCAGCTTGCTGAACGGCTTGCCGCGCAGGTCGGCCAGCTCGCTCAGTACATCGGCATACAGCAGGGCCAGGCTGTCAAAAATGCAGCGTGCCAGTTCGGCCGGGCTGGACGGCACCGGCTGTCCGGCCTCGAAACAGGCTGCCTGGATCTCAGCGCTCATGTGCGCCGGGTTGATGAAGCGGTCGTCGTTCGGGTTGATCAGGAATGTGCAGGCCTTCAGCTTTTCGGTCTCGGCGATAAGCGCAGGCAGGTCGGTGATGTTCTGCTCTTTCAGCACCCGCTGGAGCAGCCACAGGCCCATGATGTTTTTCAGCACGCGATAGCGGCCTTCCGCGCCGCCTTCGTTGGTGATATTCGCGGCCAGAGCGGCATCGCTGGTGTACGGAGTTTTACTCTCAAAGCCCATCAGCGACCAGGTGCCGGAAGAGAGGTAGGCCGCGTCTTTGTCGGCGAGCGGCGAGGCAATGACCGCACTGGCGGTATCGTGGCTGGCGACCGCGACAACAGGAATTTCGTTCCCCTGCGGGCAAATCCACTGACCGATCACATTACCCGGATGGGTCGGCGTGCCGAACCAGGAAGGCGATGCCCCCGTCCAGGCCAGCAGATGTTCATCCCAGTTATCGGTGTTGATGTTAACCAGTTGGGTGGTGGTGGCGTTGGTGTATTCCCAGTTCAGGTTGCCGGTCAGGCGGTAGCTGAAGTAGTCCGGGATCAGCAGCGCATGCGCCACGTTCGCAACCAGCTCCGGCTGCTGTTCAACCAGCGAACGCAGCTGATACAGCGTATTGAACGGCAGGAACTGAATGCCGCTGCGCCCGTAAATGTTCTCTTTACCGAGCTGCGCGATGGCGTGCGCCATCACACCCTCGGTACGGCTGTCGCGGTAGGAGACGGGCAGGCCGACGCGTTCGCCGTTTTCGTCCAGCAACACATAGTCCACGCCCCAGGTATCAATGCCGATACTGTCGATACGGATGCCGTCCTCACACACTTTCTGCAGCCCGGTGCGGATCTCCGCTTCCAGGCCATCGATATCCCAGCTATCAAAACCGTCCTGCTTTTTCAGGCAGTTAACGAAACGATGCATTTCACGAAGCGAAAGCGTGCGCTGGTTACAGTCCCAGGTGGCGAGCATTACACGGCCGCTGGATGCGCCTAAATCGACAGCCACACAATGGCGAGAAGTCATGGTCGGGTCCTTCTTGAAGTCATTAGCCGTGAGTGTAAGAAAGGGAAGAAAAAGCCACCTTCTCGCCACTGACAGCCCAAATCCTGCGCTGGCAAGAAAGCAAAGATGAACGTGAGGGAGTTCACAGTTTCCAGTAATGACGGGGTTTGCGGGCAGTGTGACGCTTACCGCATTTCCTGATCTTTCCATCCGTTTCTTGAAAAACGGACAGGTTTTGCGAGGTTTGTTGCCGAAAATTTAAGGTGAGGATGAGGGGCCTTAATTACTATTTTGAGAACATTTCTCATTGGTGGGGGCCGTTATGACCGTACTACACAGCGTGGATTTTTTTCCTTCGGGAGGTTCGCCTGTCGCGATTGAGCCACGGCTCCCTCAGGCAGCATTTCCAGAACATCATCATGATTTTCATGAAATTGTGATTGTTGAACACGGCACGGGCATTCATGTCTTTAACGGCCAGCCATATACCATCAGCGGCGGCACGGTGTGTTTTGTTCGCGACCACGATCGGCACTTGTACGAACATACCGACAACCTGTGTCTGACCAACGTGCTCTATCGCTCCCCGGATGCGTTCCAGTTTCTTTCCGGGCTGAACCAGCTACTGCCGCAGGAGAAGGACGGGCACTATCCGTCGCACTGGCGAGTGAACCAGTCCACCTTACAGCAGGTACGCCAGCTGGTGAGCCAGATGGAGAAAAGCGAGGACGGGCAGGAGACGCACGCCATTGCCACGCGCGAGCTGCTGTTTATGCAACTGCTGGTGCTGCTGCGCCGCAGTAGCCTGGTGGAAGGGCTGGAAAATAACGACGCACGGCTCAACCAGTTGATGGCCTGGCTGGAAGACCACTTTGCCGAGGACGTGTGTTGGGAAACGCTGGCGGATGATTTTTCGCTGTCGCTGCGCACCCTGCATCGCCAGCTCAAGCAGCACACCGGGCTGACGCCGCAGCGCTACCTTAACCGTCTGCGGTTAATCAAAGCGCGCCACCTGCTGCGTCATACCGATGAAAGCGTCACGGATATCGCTTATCGCTGCGGTTTCGGCGACAGTAACCACTTTTCAACGCTGTTTCGCCGTGAGTTTAGCTGGTCGCCGCGTGATATTCGCCAGGGCAAGGATGCGTCACTTCAGTAACGGGAGGGCAATCACCGTTTTTTTACGGCAAAAAGGCTAATAATGTCAGGTTATTCGCCGTTGAGGTTGTGGTGTGGCTGCTCAGTTAATCCTTCGCAAAGATGATTTTTTTGCCTCCGCCGGGCAAGCCGTCGCGGTGGCGGATCGCTATCCGCAAAACGTCTTTGCTGAGCATACCCACGAGTTTTGCGAGCTGGTGCTGGTCTGGCGCGGCAACGGGTTACATGTCCTCAACGATCGGCCCTATCGCATTACGCGCGGCGATCTGTTTTACATTCGCGCCGAAGATAAACACTCCTACGCCTCGGTTAACGATCTGGTTTTGCAGAACGTGATTTACTGCCCGGACAGGCTCAAACTCAACGTCGACTGGGCGGCCAGTATCCCCGGTTTTAACAATGCGCACGGTGCGCCGCACTGGCGCTTAAGCAGCAACGGCATGACGCAGGTGCGTCAGGTGATTTCCCAGCTTGAACAGGAGAGCCAGAAGAGCGACCCGGTCGCCAACCCGATGGCGGAGCTGCTTTTCGCCCAGCTGGTAATGACCCTCAAACGCTATCGCTATGCCACCGATAATCCGTCTGCCACGGCGCAGGAGGCGCTGCTGGATAAACTGATTACCACGCTTGCGGGCAGCCTGAATAAAAGTTTCGTGCTGGAGAAATTCTGCGAGCAGGAACAGTGCAGTGAACGCGCGTTGCGCCAGCAGTTCCGCACCCAGACGGGAATGACAGTGAACCACTACCTGCGTCAGCTGCGCATCTGCCACGCCCAGTATCTGCTGCAGCATACGGAGCTGATGGTCAGTGAAGTGGCGATGCGCTGCGGCTTTGAGGACAGTAACTACTTTTCGGTGGTATTTAACCGCGAAGTGGGGATGACGCCGGTTCAGTGGCGTCATCGCAGTCGAAAGGCAGCGTAATCAGTTCGCCATGCCGAGGCCGACGATGTTGGCGGCAATAATGATCACCACGCAACCCAGGCTCAGCACGCCCACCGGACGGCGTCCGGCGTTTTTCCACTCTTTGAGCACCAGCCCAACCAGCCCGCCGCACAGCACATAGAAGCTCATGTGCAGCATCCAGCTCATGTAGTCATACTGCGCCGGAATGCTGGCGTGGCCCCAGGCATAGAAGAAGAACTGCAGATACCACATCAGACCGCCCAGCGCTGAAAGCAGCACGTTGGTGATGATCAGCTGTTTTGCCAGTGAGAAGTCGGCTTTTACCGACAGGTTCTTCACTTTTGCCAGACGAATGAAGCAGAAGCCGAGGTTAACCAGTGCGCCACCGCCCATGATCACCACATAGCTTGGCAGGGCAACGTATAATGGGTCGACGCCCAGCGCGGCGGCGGCTTCATGCATCGGTTTGGCGGCGTTCATGGCAAACGACATGCCCGCCGAGAAGATACCGCACATGACTGCCAGCATCAGGCCTTTCTTCAGGTTGAAGTCTTCCGCCCTGATGCCCATTTTGCGCTCTTTCAACTGGCCCGCACGGGTAACGATACCCACGCCGATCACCGCCACCAGCACGCCCAGCAGCGTCATGCGCCCGCCTTCGGTGTTGATCAGCACGTCGAAGTTGCCGTTGAGAATGGGCGTCATCAGCGTACCGACGATCAACGTAATGCCAATCGCGATGCCGATACCCATCGACATGCCGAGGTAGCGCATGGTGAGGCCGTAGTTGATGTTACCGATGCCCCACATCGCGCCGAACAGGAAGACCGGCAGCAGGGTGGAGGCGCTAAAGGAGGAGAAATAGCCCCAAAAATCCGGGAGCAGCATGGCGCTAATGGTCCACGGCAAAATCAGCCATGACACCGTACCGCCAACGGACCACATGGTTTCCCATGACCAATGTTTAACCTTTTTAAACGGGGCATAGAAACAGGCTGCACTGGCTGCGCCTATCAAATGCCAGAAAATACCCATCGTAATCGCATGATTCATTTTTACATCCTCATCGTTTTTATAGTCGGTGGCTTCCCGCCGACTTGATGAGTGTAAAAATTAGGCGGTTTGGGAACCTTCAGAAGGTTGCCGCACTTTTGTTCCTGATGGCAATCAGCACGTTAACCGCGTGAGCAGACTCACAATTTCGGCATTAATCGAAAAACGAATAACCTTATAAAAACTACGGCATTGATAATCATTTTCAATATCATTTAATTAACTATAATGAACCAACTGCTTACGCGGCATTAACAGCTGTGCCGCCCGACACTAATGGAGAGGATTATGAGTTATACACTGCCATCCCTGCCGTATGCCTACGACGCACTGGAACCGCATTTCGACAAGCAGACGATGGAAATCCATCACACTAAACACCACCAGACCTACGTGAACAACGCGAACGCCGCGCTGGAAAGCCTGCCAGAGTTCGCTAACCTGCCGGTTGAAGAGCTGATCACCAAACTGGATCAGCTGCCAGCGGACAAGAAAACCGTTCTGCGTAACAACGCTGGCGGCCACGCTAACCACAGCCTGTTCTGGAAAGGCCTGAAAACCGGTACGACCCTGCAGGGCGACCTGAAAGCGGCTATCGAGCGCGACTTCGGTTCCGTAGATAACTTCAAAGCGGAATTCGAGAAAGCCGCTGCAACCCGTTTCGGTTCTGGCTGGGCGTGGCTGGTCCTGAAAGGCGACAAGCTGGCGGTGGTTTCTACCGCTAACCAGGACTCCCCGCTGATGGGTGAAGCGATCTCTGGCGTATCCGGCTTCCCAATCCTGGGCCTGGACGTGTGGGAACACGCTTACTACCTGAAGTTCCAGAACCGTCGCCCGGACTACATCAAAGCCTTCTGGGACGTGGTGAACTGGGACGAAGCAGCAGCGCGTTTCGCCGCTAAAAAATAAGGTTGCATTGACGCCTGTGAGAAGCGAGTCTTATGACTCGCTTTTTTTGTATCTGTATACCCGTCATACTTCAAGTTGCAGGTGCGTTGGCTGCGCTCGCTCACCCCAGTCACTTACTTGAGTAAGCTCCTGGGGATTCACTCTCTTGCCGCCTTCCTGCAACTCGAATTATTTAGGGCATATAAAGGAGTTGCGATGCATTACCCGGTGAATGTGTTTACAGGCAAGGTAAGGGAATACGACGGCAGCCGCCCAAGCGCCATCGCCAAAGTTCAGGTTGACGGTGAGCTGACGTTAACCGACCTCGGGCTTGCGGGTGATGAGCAGGCCGAAAAGAAAATCCACGGCGGGCCGGAACGCGCGCTGTGCCACTATCCTCGCGAGCACTATCAACACTGGCTTTCTGAATTCCCCGAGCAGGCGGATCTGTTTGTCGCCCCCGCGTTTGGCGAGAACCTTTCGACGGAAGGGCTGACGGAGAAGAATGTCTTTATCGGCGATATCTACCGTTGGGGCGATGCCCTTATTCAAGTGACGCAGCCACGCTCGCCGTGCTTCAAACTCAACTACCATTTCGGTATTCAGGATATGTCTGCCCGGCTGCAAAATGCGGGCAAAACCGGCTGGCTGTACCGCGTGGTGCTGGCAGGGCAGGTGTCAGCGGACGCGCCGCTCGAACTGGCGTCGCGCCTGAGCGATGTCTCTGTGCATGAAGCCTGCGCGATTGCCTGGCATATGCCGTTTGACGATGAGCAGTATCATCGCCTGCTGTCGGCGGCGGGGTTATCGACCAGTTGGACAAGAACGATGCAGAAGCGGCGTTTAAGTGGGAAGATCGAGGATAATTCACGGAGATTGTGGGGAAAGTAGCCCTCCGTAGAAAGTAGGCCGGGTAAGGCGAAGCCGCCACCCGGCTTTTTTGCCTCTGCGCCTGTTATTGCCCGGTGGCGCTGCGCTTACCGGGCCTACAATACGGTGCCAGAGGAAAACTAAGAACGCTTATACAACGGTAGCCACAGCGTTAACCGTAATCCGCCCAGCGGGCTATCGTCGGCTTTCACCCAGCCACGGTGCTGCTGCATGGCGGTTTCAACAATCGCCAGACCCAGACCTGTACCGCCAGACTCACGGTCGCGCGCTTCGTCGGTACGGTAGAACGGACGGAAAATCTGCTCGCGGTCTTCCGGGCTGACGCCAGGGCCATCGTCGTCCACGATGATGGTGATCCCGTCTTTATCCACCGAAAACGCCACTTCAATCTTCGTATGTGAATAGCGCAGAGCGTTGCGCACGATATTCTCCAGCGCGCTCTCCAGCGTGTTAGGGTTACCGTACAGCGGCCACGGGCCCGGCGGGAAGTTGACGGTGAACGATTTCCCCATCTGCTCCGCTTCGAACGCCGCGTTGTCCAGCACCTCGTGCCACAGGTGGTTGGCTTTCACCGTTTCGCTTACCAGTGCGTTCTTCTGCTGATTGCGCGACATCACCAGCAGATCGTTGATCATGCTGTCCAGACGGTGCGCTTCCGTTTCAATGCGTTCCAGCTCTTTGCTTTCACCGCTGCGGCGGCGCAGTAATGCGGTACCAAGCTGCAAACGTGTGAGTGGGGTGCGCAGTTCGTGGGAGATGTCTGACAGCAGGCGTTGCTGCGCGGTCATCATGCGGTCAAGAGCAGAGACCATCTGGTTAAAGCTGGTTCCGGCGGCCAGGAACTCCTGCGGGCCGGATTCCAGTTCCGGATGCTGCCTCAGGTTGCCCTGCGCCACTTCGTCTGCCGCATTTTTCAGCTTACGCGCCGGTTTCGCCAGGCTCCAAGCCAGCCATAACAGCAGCGGGGAACTGACCAGCATCGTGACAATCAGCAGCAGGAGTGGGCGGTCAAACAGCAGGTTGATGAAGTCAGACTGGGAACTGCTCGCAGGACGAATCAGATAGAGCTGATAATTATCTTCCCCATCTCTTACGGAGAAGGGGCCTACCATCTCTACCCGACCATATTTCTTTTTCTGGGGGTGATCGGCATTATCCGCCTGACCTATGAAGTTGCGGATAATCTGCATTTCATTGCGATCGGCCCCGATAACGCGGCCTTCGCTGGTGACCAGCAGCAGGCGTTGTCCGGGCGGTGCCCACTTGTCGATAGCGCGAAACAGCCTGCGCCACCACATTAAATCGTTCGGCGGATCGTTTGCCAGCTCGGCTTCCACGTGCTGCTCGATCATCACGCCCTGACGTTGCTCGCTGTCGAGCAGTTCCGTCATCTGGCGTGAGTCGAGTTTTGGCAACATCAGTACGAGCATTAAAACCAGTGCCAGCGTCAGCCAGAAAATGGCGAAGATGCGGGCGGTTAAGCTGCCTATCATGAAGCGGAAACCATCAGATAACCGCGACCACGCAGAGTTTTAAACCACGGATGACCGTCTTTACGCTCCGGCAGCTTACGGCGCAGGTTCGAGATATGCATGTCAATGGCGCGGTCAAACGGCGTGAGGCGTTTGCCCAGCACTTCCTGACTTAAATGTTCACGCGATACCACCTGGCCGAGATGCTGCGCCAGCAGATAAAGCAGGGTGAACTCGGTGCCGGTCAGTTCCAGCGTTTCGCCGTCGAAGCTCGCCTCCTGACGGCCTGGGTTCAGGCTCAGGGAGTCCACTTCCAGCGTGGGTGAGCTGTTGTCGGTATTCTGCTGCTGTTCGCTCCAGTGAGAACGACGCAGGATAGCGCGAATGCGGGCAACCAGTTCACGGTCGTTGAATGGCTTAGGTAAATAGTCATCCGCGCCCAGCTCAAGGCCAAGTACACGGTCTAATTCGCTGCCGCGTGCGGTCAGCATAATAACGGGGGTCTGGTGTGTCTGGCGAAGCTCTTTCAGCGTATCAATGCCGTTTTTCTTCGGCATCATGACGTCGAGCAAAAGTAAATCGATGCTGTCGTCAAGGAGACTCAGCGCCTGCTCGCCATCGTGGGCAACCAGAACGTTGAAACCTTCCATGTCGAGCAACTCCTTTAAAAGGGATGTGAGCTCTCGGTCATCATCAACTAACAGGATTTTATTCATTGTTTAAATACCTCCGAGGCAGAAATTACGACATCAAGGCTATCTAATCCATGACTTTACGTTGTTTTACACCCCCTGACGCATGTTTGCAGCCTGAATCGTAGACTGTCTCTCGTTGAATCGCGACACGAAAGATTTTGGGAGCAAGTGATGCGCAAAGTTACCGCTGCCGTCATGGCCTCAACGCTGGCGTTCAGTGCGTTTAGCCAGGCTGCTGTAGCTATCATCGGCGATAACGGTTCCTCACAAGAGGGCGCAACGCAGCACAGCAGCCAAAGCCATATGTTCGACGGCATAAGTTTAACCGAACATCAGCGTCAACAGATGCGAGATCTGATGCAGAGGGCAAGACACGACCAGCCTCCTGTTAATGTTAGCGAAATGGAGACAATGCATCGCCTTGTCACCGCAGAAAATTTTGACGAAAGCGCTGTACGCGCTCAGGCAGAAAAAATGGCACAGGAACAGGTTGCCCGCCAGGTAGAGATGGCGAAGGTCCGCAACCAGATGTTCCATCTGCTTTCGCCCGAGCAGCAAGCGGTTTTGAACGAGAAACACCAGCAACGGATGGACCAGTTGCGTGAGGTTGCACGGATGCAGCGAAGCTCAGAAACGACGCTTTTTAGTAGCAATAGCAATACCCGTAGTAACCAGTAAACCCTGTTTTCCTTGCCATAGACACCATCCCTGTCTTCCCCCACATGATGTGGGGGTTTTTTTTGCCCTTCGTTCAGGTTTGTTAACCGTTTATTCATCCTTTGACTCCGCAACCATCCGTTATACTAGCGCCATGGCATGACAGGAGTGTTTATGAATCAATCCTATGGACGGCTGGTAAGCCGGGCCGCAATCGCCGCGACGGTAATGGCGTCGTGTTTGCTGATCATTAAAATTTTCGCGTGGTGGTACACCGGCTCGGTCAGTATTCTGGCGGCACTGGTGGACTCGCTGGTGGATATTGCCGCCTCGCTGACCAACCTGCTGGTAGTGCGCTACTCGCTGCAACCGGCCGATGAAGAGCACACGTTTGGGCATGGCAAGGCAGAATCGCTGGCGGCGCTGGCGCAAAGCATGTTTATTTCCGGCTCCGCGCTGTTCCTCTTTTTGACCGGCATTCAGCATCTTGTCTCGCCGTCGCCGATGAACGATCCGGGCGTCGGCGTGGTGGTTACAGTGATTGCACTTATAAGCACACTTGTTCTGGTAACGTTCCAGCGCTGGGTGGTGCGCAAAACGCAAAGCCAGGCTGTACGGGCAGATATGCTTCATTATCAGTCTGATGTTATGATGAATGGCGCTATTCTTATTGCGCTCGGTCTGGCCTGGTATGGCTGGCATCGCGCCGATGCGTTGTTTGCGTTAGGAATTGGCATCTATATTTTATACAGTGCGTTACGGATGGGGTACGAGGCGGTGCAATCGCTTCTGGATCGCGCCCTTCCGGACGCAGAACGTGATGAAATTTTTGCTATCGTGAACCACTGGCCGGGCGTCAGTGGAGCCCACGATCTTCGTACGCGGCAGTCAGGGCCGACCCGCTTTATACAGATTCATATAGAAATGGAAGACAACTTGCCGCTGGTTCAGGCTCACGTCATTGCTGAGCAGGTCGAGCAGGCGATTTTGCAGCGTTTTCCTGGTTCAGACGTCATTATTCACCAGGACCCCTGCTCGGTTGTACCCGGACATGTTCAGCTTTCGTAATTCGTTGTAAAAAAGTGAGCCAGGCCAGCATTTTGTGTATAAATTACCGCCATTTGGTCTGACCTGAATCAATTCAGCTGGAAGCGATTGATATACTATTTGCAGTATTCGTTGGTCGAACAGTTTCTTCCGGCAACAGATTTCAATTTTGCATTCCTAAGTTCAGAGGTAGTCATGATTAAGAAAATCGGTGTGTTGACAAGCGGCGGTGATGCGCCGGGCATGAACGCGGCAATTCGTGGGGTTGTCCGTGCAGCCCTGACGGAAGGTCTGGAAGTTTTTGGTATCTATGACGGTTACCTGGGTCTGTACGAAGACCGTATGGTTCAACTGGACCGCTACAGCGTGTCTGACATGATCAACCGTGGCGGCACCTTCCTGGGTTCTGCGCGCTTCCCGGAATTCCGTGACGAACACGTTCGTGAAGTGGCTATCGAGAACATGAAAAAACGCGGCCTGGACGCACTGGTTGTTATCGGTGGTGACGGTTCATACATGGGTGCGAAACGTCTGACCGAAATGGGCTTCCCGTGCATCGGTCTGCCAGGCACCATTGATAACGACATCAAAGGCACTGACTACACTATCGGCTTCTTTACCGCGCTGGGTACGGTTGTTGAAGCGATTGACCGTCTGCGTGACACCTCTTCTTCCCACCAGCGTATTTCCATCGTAGAAGTGATGGGACGTTACTGTGGCGACCTGACGCTGGCTGCGGCCATTGCGGGCGGCTGCGAGTTCATCGTGGTGCCAGAAGTCGAATTCAGCCGTGAAGATCTGGTTGCTGAAATCAAAGCCGGTATCGCGAAAGGTAAAAAACACGCCATCGTAGCTATCACCGAGCACATCTGTGACGTTGACGAGCTGGCGAAGTACATCGAAACCGAAACCAAGCGCGAAACCCGCGCGACCGTGCTGGGCCACATCCAGCGTGGCGGTTCCCCTGGCCCGTACGACCGTATCCTGGCGTCCCGCATGGGCGCGTACGCTATCGATCTGCTGCTGCAGGGGCACGGCGGCCGTTGCGTCGGTATTCAGAACGAAAAACTGGTTCACCATGACATCATCGATGCGATTGAAAACATGAAGCGTCCGTTCAAAGGTGACTGGCTGGACTGCGCGAAAAAACTGTACTGATCGGCTCTTTTGCCCGGTGGCGGCAAGGTAAATGCAAAACGGTAACCCTTGGGTTACCGTTTTTTATGTTTGCTCCCTCTCCCGTGGGAGAGGGGTGGGGTGAGGGCATAAGGTCGCTCCTGTCCCTCTTTTTATTCCTCCTTGTTATAGCCAATCTTTTTTTATTCTTTAATCATTGGTTCCCTTTCTGGCACGCTGCATTCATCAAAACACTACATAAGAGAGCTGGGCGATGAATAAATGGGGCGTGGGTTTAACATTATTGCTGGCATCGACCAGCGTTCTGGCTAAGGACATCCAGTTACTGAACGTGTCATACGACCCGACGCGTGAGCTGTACGATCAATACAACAAAGCGTTTGCGGCGCACTGGAAACAGGAAACCGGCGACAATGTGGTGATTCGCCAGTCTCACGGCGGCTCAGGCAAACAGGCAACGTCTGTCATTAACGGCATTGAAGCTGACGTGGTGACTCTGGCGCTGGCCTACGACGTAGACGCGATTGCGGAGCGCGGTCGTATTGATAAAAACTGGATCAAACGTCTGCCGGACAACTCTGCGCCATATACCTCGACCATCGTTTTCCTGGTGCGTAAAGGCAACCCGAAACAAATTCATGACTGGAACGACCTGATTAAGCCGGGCGTCTCGGTCATCACTCCGAACCCGAAAAGCTCTGGTGGCGCACGCTGGAACTATCTGGCCGCCTGGGGCTACGCCCTGCACCACAACAACGGCGATCAGGCGAAAGCTCAGGAGTTCGTGAAAGCGCTGTTTAAAAACGTGGAAGTGCTGGATTCCGGCGCACGTGGTGCAACCAATACCTTCGTTGAGCGCGGCATTGGTGACGTGCTGATCGCCTGGGAAAATGAAGCCCTGCTGGCGACGAACGAGCTGGGTAAAGACAAGTTTGAGATCGTCACCCCGAGCGAATCTATCCTCGCCGAGCCGACTGTCTCCATCGTCGACAAAGTGGTTGAGAAGAAAGGGACCAAAGCGGTGGCTGAAGCGTACCTGAAGTATCTCTACTCTCCGGAAGGCCAGGAAATTGCGGCGAAAAACTTCTATCGCCCACGTGATCCGGCTGTGGCGAAGAAATACGAGAACGCCTACCCGAAACTGAAACTCTTTACCATTGATGAGGAGTTTGGTGGCTGGACAAAAGCGCAGAAAGAGCACTTCTCTAACGGCGGTACTTTCGACCAGATCAGCAAGCGCTAAGCGTTTACGCAAAAATAGCCCGGTGTGAGAAATCCGCCGGGTTTTTTATTTGGTCATCATTTTGCGTTACTCTTTCGCTTCTGACGAAAACAGGGAACGCGTTGTGAAAAAAATTATCTTACTGAGCCTGGTTGTCATCGCCCTCGCTGCTGGCGGCTGGTACTGGATGAAAGCGGGTAACCCGAATGCGTTGCGTCATATCGTCCTCGACCAGTGTCTGCCTGGTCAGCTGCAACACCGTAATCCTGCGCCGTGTGCGCAGGTGAAACCTGACGCAGGTTACGTGGTGTTCAAAGACCGCAACGGACCGCTGCAATACCTGCTGATGCCGACCTACCGCATCAACGGCACTGAAAGCCCACTATTAACCGAGCCCCATACGCCGAATTTCTTCTGGCTGGCGTGGCAGTCGCGCAGCTTTATGTCCCTGAAGCGTGGGTCCGAGGTGCCCGACAGCGCCATTTCGCTGACGATTAACTCACCGACTGGCCGCACGCAGAATCATTTCCATATTCATATCTCCTGCCTGCGCCCTGACGTGCGCGAAAAGCTGAATGCCTCTCAGGGGCAAATCAGCACCCAGTGGCTGCCTTTTCCGGGCGGACTGGAAGGGCATGAATATCTCGCCCGCCGTGTGACGGAAAATGAACTGGTGCAGCGCAGCCCGTTTATGATGCTGGCGGAAGAGGTACCGGAAGCGCGCGACCATATGGGGCGCTTTGCGCTGGCAATGGCTCAGCAGTCGGACGGGTCGTTTATTTTGCTGGCGACCGAGCGCAATTTGCTGATGCTTAACCGCGCATCCGCTGAGGAATTACAGGATCATCAATGCCATATCCTGAAGTGAGCCCACCATAAATAGCGTTTACTCGTTCTGCCTGTCGCCGTAGACTTGCTGAAAAAACCGACAGGAGACAGGAATGTCGCTCTGGTTAACTCACCCTTTGTTACTGCCTTCACTGATCGTTGGCGTCACCATTGTGTTATGGGCGACGTCACTGTTGCCGGAATTCATCACCGCGCTGCTGTTTTTTACGGCGGCGATGACCGCCAGAATTGCCCCGCCGGAGGTGATTTTTGGCGGCTTTGCCTCGTCTGCCTTCTGGCTGGTATTCAGCGGCTTTGTGCTTGGCGTGGCGATCCGTAAAACCGGTCTGGCCGACAGGGCTGCACGGGCTTTATCCGCAAAGCTCACTGACTCTTGGGTATTAATGGTCGCCAGCGTGGTGTTGCTGAGCTACGCCCTGGCGTTTGTGATGCCGTCGAACATGGGCCGCATTGCGCTGTTGATGCCCATCGTCGCGGCGATGGCAAAACGCGCCAGCATTCCCGATGGATCGCGCGCCTGGTTTGGCCTCGCGCTGGCTGTCGGGTTCGGCACCTTCCAGCTTTCGGCTACTATTCTGCCTGCCAACGTGCCCAATCTGGTGATGAGCGGCGCGGCGGAAGGCTCATACGGTATCCACCTGAACTATGTGCCCTATCTGCTGCTGCACACGCCGGTGCTCGGTATCCTCAAGGGGTTGATTCTGATTGGGTTGATCTGCTGGCTGTTTCCCGGCAGCCCGAAACCCGCGCGCGATCTCGTGCCGTCAGAACCCATGGGGCGGGATGAAAAACGGCTCGCCTGGCTGCTGGCTGTCGTGCTGGTGATGTGGGTGACGGAGAGCTGGCACGGCGTTGGGCCTGCCTGGACGGGGCTGGCGGCGTCGGTCATTGTCATGCTGCCGCGCATCGGCTTTATCACTGGCGAAGAGTTTTCCACAGGCGTAAACATGCGCACCTGTATTTATGTGGCGGGCATTCTGGGGCTGGCGATTGTGGTGACGCAAACCGGCATTGGCTCAGCCGTGGGTGAGGCGTTACTGCAGATTATGCCGCTGGATGCAGACAGACCGTTCACCAGCTTCCTGGCGCTGACGGGGATCACCACGGCGCTCAACTTCATCATGACGGCCAACGGCGTTCCCGCGCTGTACACCACCCTGGCGCAGAGTTTTTCGGATGCTACCGGCTTCCCGCTGCTGTCGGTGATCATGATTCAGGTATTGGGGTATTCCACGCCGCTGCTGCCGTATCAGGCATCGCCGATTGTGGTGGCAATGGGGCTAGGGAAGGTGCCTGCAAGGGCGGGGATGCTGCTCTGTCTGGCGCTGGCAATCGCAACGTATCTGGTGCTGCTGCCGCTGGATTATCTGTGGTTTAGCCTACTGGGACGGCTGTAAAAAAGCCCGGTGGCGCTGACGCTTACCGGGCCTACAGAACCGTAGGGCGGGTTAGCGAAGCGCCACCCGCCACAAAAGCCATTACGCCTGTTTAGCCGCTTCTGCAGCTTTAACGATCACCGCGAAAGCGTCCGCTTTCAGGGATGCGCCGCCAACCAGCGCGCCATCGATGTCTGGCTGGGTGAACAGCTCAGCAGCGTTGGATGCGTTTACGGAACCGCCGTACTGGATGATCACTTGCTCAGCCACTTTCGCGTCGGCTTTAGCAATGTGGTCACGGATAAATTTGTGAACCGCCTGAGCCTGCGCAGGGGTTGCAGATTTGCCGGTACCGATCGCCCAGACTGGCTCGTAAGCGATGACTGCGCCTTCGAACGCTGCCGCGCCCTGGGTTTTCAGCACAGCGTCGATCTGACGTGCGCACACTTCTTCAGTTTTGCCCGCTTCGTTTTCCGCTTCGGTTTCACCGATGCACAGAACCGGGATCAGACCCTGCTCTTTCAGCACAGCGAATTTCTTCGCGATAAATTCGTCGGATTCTTTGTGGTAGGTGCGACGCTCAGAGTGGCCGATGATGATGTATTTCGCGCCGATATCTTTCAGCATTTCAGCGGAGGTTTCACCGGTGAATGCGCCAGACAGGTTAACGTCAACGTTCTGCGCGCCCAGCACGATGTGGCTGCCGTCAGCGGCACGTTTAGCCAGATCCAGGTACATATCCGGCGGAGCGATAGCAACCGCGCAGCCAGTCACACCAGCCAGCTCTTTACGCAGGTTCGCAACCAGTTCGTTTACCATGTGGCGGCTGCCGTTCAGTTTCCAGTTACCCATCACTAAAGGATGTCGCATTTCAATTCTCCACGCTAAATAAGCGAATTAAGGAATATGGCCACCCTGACGGGCAGCATGGTCTGTGAATCAGTATAGAGATTTTCCCCTGAAAGGCTTTGCTTTTTGTCATTAATTCGCCCCTCCAAGTGAGTCTGATAGTGCCAGCTTAATCGGTTCAACAGCGAAGGTCAGGCCTTTTTCGCCATTATCTGCCACAACATAGCGAACGGCACCTTCCGTATCGGTGTAGTAACGCTTGTTTTTGCCCGCCGTCAGCAGTTTTTGCAGCTTTTGTTGGCTTTGCGCTTTTGTCAGCGCAGGCGTAAAGGCGCGCAGGACGGCGCTCATATACTCCAGCGCTTTCGCTTTTGCCGCTTTTTGCTCTGGCCCCTGAATTGGCAGCCAGGTAACCTGCATGCTTTTGATTTTTAACGTTCCACGCTCAAGTGCGGTTGAGGCGTACAGGTTCTCGTTAATCTTGCTGGCGGCGCGGGTGAGGGTCGGCGTATCGCGTGCGCTATCAATGGCGCGGAATTCTTCCAGCGGCAGCGTCGGGTTGTCTTTGTTGAACGCTTCACGGAACTGGCTGATCGACTGATCGAACGACGGCGCACCTGCCAGCAGATACGGCGCGGTTGCCGGTGCGGTGGTTTCGGCGGCGTAAAGGGGAAAGCAGGCGCTGAGCGTTGTTAAACACAGCAAAAATGAGTAAGCCCAACGTTTCATCAATATTGTCCCAGGCTGTAACTGTTCATGATTAAAACGATATCTGTCCGGCTTGTCAAAAGGTCACAACTCCAGGGTAAAATGCGCGCTATACGATAATAAGGAACCTTACATGACCATACAGCAGTGGTTGTTTTCATTCAAAGGGCGTATTGGACGCCGTGATTTCTGGATCTGGATGGTGACCTGGATTGTCGCCATGCTGCTTCTGTTTTTCGTTGCCTACAATGCGTGGCTGAGTACGCAAACGGCAGCGTTTGCACTGGTCTGCCTGCTTTGGCCAACCGCGGCGGTGGTGGTGAAACGTCTGCACGATCGCGGTCGTTCCGGCGCATGGGCATTTCTGATTATTCTGGCGTGGATGCTGGTGGCAGGGAACTGGTCGATACTGCCGTCCATCCTCCCCTGGGTTGTGGGCAGGCTGCTGCCGTCCGTGATCTTCGTGATGATGGTTGTCGATCTGGGCGCGTTTATCGGCACCCAAAACGAAAACAAATACGGTAAAGACACCCTTGAGGTGAAGTACCGCTGATCACCAGTAGTGTTCAGCGGTCATATGGCCCGGTCGGCGGCGAAGATGTTTCGTCATCTGCCGGGACTCCTTCAGAAGCTGCTGTGTATCTCTGACCATCTGTGGGTTGCCGCACAGCATCACGTGGCTGGTTTCCGTATTCATCGGCAAGCCAACCGCCGCTTCCAGCGCACCACTTTCAATCAACGCCGGCACGCGACCGGTCAGCGAGCCTGCTGCGGTTTCACGGCTGACCACGGTCTGGATTTTCAGCTTCCCGCCATACTGTTGTTCCAGTTCCTGCATCTGCGGAAGATAGCTTAAGTCTGCGGCGTAGCGCGCGGCGTGAACCAGCACGATATTTTTAAAACGCTCCAGGTCTTTGCCGTACTGGAGAATAGAGAGGTAAGGGCCGATGGCCGTACCGGTAGCCAGCATCCACAGGGTGTCGCAGTCCGGGATTTCGTCCAGCACAAAGAAACCTGCCGCTTCGCTCACAATCTGAACATCATCGCCCGGTTTCAGTGCGGCAAGGCGCGGGCTGAGTTTGCCGTCCGGGACGGTGACCAGATAGAACTCAAGGTCCGGATTATCCGGCGCGTTGACGTAAGAGTAGGCGCGCTGCACGCGCTCCCCATCGACATCCAGACCCAGCTTGGCGAATTGCCCGGCGGTAAATGGATGAACGGGAGCGTGAAGGGTGAGACTAAATAGCGCATCGGTCCAGAACTGTACCTTTATGACTTTACCTGTTACCCAGTCCGCCATGACCATCTCCTGTGCTGAAATTCTATTTCTATCTTCCGTTCTTACCGGAGAGATTTCCAGCCCATTTGGGCCGGAAAGCTCAATCGATCAAACGGTTTTAAAGAATGTGCGTTTGCACGTCCGGGTCTTTGCGATCGAGATAGTGGATAGACTGAATGCGGCGAATGGTGCGCGATTTACCGCGGATCAGCAGGGTTTCGGTGGTCGCCATGTTGCCCTTGCGGGTGATGCCGTCCAGCAGATCGCCTTTGGTGATACCGGTTGCGGAGAAGACCACGTTATCGCTGCGCGCCATGTCGTTCAACGCGAGGACTTTATTCGCTTCGATGCCCATTGCTGCGCAGCGGGCAAGCTCGTCCTCACCGATGCGACGGTTTTCCTCGCTGTCGCCTTTTACGTCATGACGGGCCAGCAGCCGCGCCTGCATGTCGCCGTCCAGCGCGCGGATCACCGCCGCAGAGACTACCCCTTCCGGTGCGCCACCGATGCCGTAAAGCACGTCCACTTCGCTGTCCGGCATGCAGGTCAGAATCGAGGCGGCAACGTCACCGTCCGGGATCGCAAACACGCGCACGCCGAGTTTTTGCATCTGCGCGATGGTGGCGTCGTGACGCGGTTTCGCCAGAATGGTGACGGTCAGCTCGCTGAGCGGTTTGTCCAGCGCGTTGGCTACATTGCGAAGGTTCTCTTCCAGCGGCAGGCTGAGGTCGATTGCGCCTTTCGCGCCAGGGCCGACAATCAGCTTTTCCATGTACATGTCCGGCGCGTTGAGGAAGCAGCCTTTATCACCCACGGCCAGCACCGCCAGCGCATTGGCTTGGCCCATCGCCGTCATGCGCGTGCCTTCGATCGGATCGACGGCGATATCCACGGCATCGCCTTTACCTGTCCCGACTCTTTCACCGATGTAGAGCATCGGCGCTTCGTCGATCTCGCCTTCGCCGATCACGATGGTGCCGTCGATGTTGACCTGGTTAAGCACGATGCGCATGGCATGGACAGCCGCGCCGTCTGCGGTATTTTTGTCGCCACGCCCCAGCCATTTATAGCCTGCCAGCGCGGCCGCTTCGGTGACGCGGGAAAACTCGATAGCAAGTTCACGTTTCATGAGGTACTCGTACAATCAAAAGGAATTGCACGAAGTTTATCACAGAGTGGGGAGGGGTGAGGGGGCCGGTGCGGTCTGAGCCCCTCACCCTAACCCTCTCCCCAGGGGAGAGGGAATATATGATTACTCTTCGTGCTCTTCCCATGCCAGGGCACGTTTCACCGCTTTCTTCCAGCCGCTGTAGCGGTAGTTGCGCTCGGTGGTTTCGATGCCAGGGCGAAATTCACGTTCGATCACCGCTTTTTCCTGCAGCTCGTCCAGGTTCTGCCAGAAGCCTACCGCCAGACCGGCCAGGTACGCCGCACCCAGCGCCGTCACTTCACGCACTTCAGGGCGCTCCACGCGGGTGCCCAGAATGTCGGACTGGAACTGCATCAGGAAGTTGTTGGCAACCGCGCCGCCGTCCACGCGTAGCGCATGCAGACGAATGCCGGAGTCAGCCTGCATCGCTTCCAGCACGTCGCGCGTCTGGTAGGCGATAGATTCCAGGGTGGCGCGAATGATGTGGTTGGAATTCACACCACGCGTCAGACCAAAAATCGCGCCGCGGGCATACGGGTCCCAGTACGGTGCGCCGAGACCGGTGAATGCAGGCACTACATACACGCCGTTGGTGTCTTTCACCTTGGTCGCGAAGTATTCGGAGTCGAATGCATCGCTGATCAGCTTCATCTCGTCGCGCAGCCACTGAATGGACGCGCCCGCCATGAATACTGCGCCTTCCAGGGCGTAATTCACTTCACCGCGTGGGCCGCAGGCAATGGTGGTCAGCAGGCCATTTTCTGATTTCACCGCTTTCTCGCCGGTGTTCATCAGCATAAAGCAGCCGGTGCCGTAGGTGTTTTTCGCCATCCCTTCTTTGACGCACAGCTGGCCGAACAGCGCCGCCTGCTGGTCACCGGCGATACCGGCGATAGGAATACGGGTGCCGCCCTTACCGCCGATGTTGGTCTGGCCGTACACCTCGGAAGACTTACGCACCTCAGGCAGCATGGCGCGTGGAATGTCCAGCGCGTCCAGCATCTTGTCATCCCATTCGAGGGTATTGATGTTGAACAGCATGGTGCGCGAGGCGTTGGTGTAGTCGGTGACATGAACGCGTCCCTGGGTCATCTTCCAGATAAGCCAGGTATCGACGGTGCCGAACAGCAGCTCGCCGCGTTTTGCACGCTCACGTGAGCCTTCCACGTGGTCAAGTATCCACTTCACTTTGGTGCCGGAGAAATAGGGGTCAATCACCAGGCCGGTGGCGCTACGGATGTACTCTTCCATGCCGTCGCGCTTCAGCTTTTCGCAGATTTCGGCGGTACGACGGCACTGCCAGACGATGGCGTTATAAATCGGCTTACCGGTTTCGCGTTCCCAGACCACGGTGGTTTCACGCTGGTTGGTAATACCGATGGCGGCAATTTCGTCGGAGCTGATATCGGCTTTCGCCAGCACTTCGACCAGCGTGGAGCTTTGCGACGCCCAAATCTCCATTGGATCGTGTTCTACCCAGCCTGGGCGAGGATAAATTTGCTCGAATTCGCGCTGTGACACGCTGACGATGTTCGCGTCATGATCCATTACGACAGCGCGGGAGCTGGTGGTGCCCTGGTCGAGCGCAACGATATATTTTTTTTCGGTCATGGTTTGTGTCCCGTAGTCAGATTACAGCGAGGCTTTTTGTTGTGCGGCGGAAGATGTTTCCTTCTCCTCTTCCACACAGGTGTCGCACGGTAAGTGGCGACCAATCAGTTTGCGATAGCCAAATGCCCCCAGCGCAGCCCCTACGATCGGCCCGAACAGCGGTACGAGGAAGTAAGGTATGTCTTTGCCGCCGGTGAAGGCAACGTCGCCCCAACCCGCAAAGAAGGCGAAGGTTTTCGGGCCCAGGTCACGCGCCGGGTTCATCGCAAAGCCCGTCAGCGGGCCCATTGATGCGCCGATCACGGCAATCAGTAAGCCAATCAGCAGTGGAGCCAGCGGGCCACGCGGAATACCGTTGCCATCGTCGGTCAGCGCCAGTATGGTGCCCATCAGAATAGCGGTAATCACCATTTCAACCGCGAAGGCCTGCACAAAATTGATATGCGGGTTCGGATAAGTGGAGAAAATACCGGCCAGATCCAGACTTTCGACGCTGCCGCGCAGCATATGATGCGTCTGTTCGAAGTCGATGAAAAGATTGTAATAAAGCCCGTAAACTAACGCCGCTGCGCAAAACGCGCCGGCAAATTGAGAAATAATGAAAGGAACAACTTTGCGTCCGTCGAAGCACGCGAACAGCCACAGCGCGATGGTCACCGCCGGGTTAAGATGTGCACCAGACACGCCTGCGGTCAGGTAGATGGCCATTGCCACGCCCAGACCCCAGATGATACTGATTTCCCACTGCCCAAAACTGGCACCCGCCACTTTCAGTGCAGCGACACAGCCCACTCCGAAGAATATCAACAACCCAGTACCAAGGAACTCGGCAATGCACTGGCCTTTTAAGGTTGATGTCTGACTCATAATCGGAATCCTGAAAAAATTGAATGTTTATTGTTAACATGGCCGCCCGTGACAACCACGATGTCCTGTAGACATAGTGTTAATTTATCGTTAACGAGCAAAAACGAGAAATATCGAAATCAAAATGTGTGGTCTGTGTCAATAAAATGAGCGTTTTCGCGCCATAAAGCACATTTTTGCATCAGCGCTGGAGTGTGAGCTGAATCATTTCATTAACGAATGAGTTAACAATTTAGGGGTATATGCCGCGAACGCACCAGGACGAGGCCGAAAAGTGTTGCAAACCGCGATCTGCGTGGCATGCCGCTGGACAGGCGCGACTGCGCTCCATACAATCGGAACATATGTTGTGCGCGTTTACGTTAAAGCGTCGCCTTGCAATTCAGGAGAGGTAGGATCATGTCTTTAGAAGTGTTTGAGAAACTGGAATCGAAAGTACAGCAGGCGATTGACACCATCACGCTGCTGCAAATGGAAATTGAAGAGCTGAAAGAGAAGAACAATTCCTTATCTCAGGAAGTTCAGAACGCCCAGCACAGCCGTGAAGAACTGGAGCGCGAAAACAACCAGCTGCGCGAGCAGCAGAACGGTTGGCAGGATCGCCTGCAGGCGCTGCTGGGACGTATGGAAGAGGTGTAATTCTGAATTCGTACAAAAGGCATCCTTAATGGATGCCTTTTTTGTTATGGGGGAATATTATCGCTCAACATGTTGTTCTCAAGGAATGCGAGATGACAAAACGAAGCGATATTATCGATAATACTGGCCGCTATATTACTCGCGATACTCCAAAAGGTCTTGTCTATACAGAAAATCTGGGATGGATCGATCTTGGGCATGCTAATCCAACAGGAGCCGAAAGGCTATGGCAGCAAATAATGATGCCTCACGGCGGAGACGACACCTGGTTCGAAGTTAATTATCATCAGAGTATGTCAATTAATTTTGCTGGAACAGGCATTACTACCGGTATATACAGAAGATTTTTAGTCCGTCGAGGGCTTAGTGAACATGT
Organism: Enterobacter sp. MALB-1; assembly: GCF_041021625.1. Taxonomy (NCBI): domain Bacteria; kingdom Pseudomonadati; phylum Pseudomonadota; class Gammaproteobacteria; order Enterobacterales; family Enterobacteriaceae; genus Enterobacter; species Enterobacter sp. MALB-1. The sequence continues at coordinate 4,368,059 of NZ_JBDPJL010000001.1, read as the reverse complement.
TTTAAAGGGGGTGGCACTAGCTATATTCATGGGGACATCTCACCAGTTTGAGTCGGTGCAGGACTTCTGGCCCTATGTTGTTTTTACTGACAGCGGATATAGTGCTGAAGATCTTGTTTCAAATTTATTTGGTTTTTGTCAGGCAGTTAACTATGCGGATTATACTGCTTTTCTGCATATATGCCCGAAAGAGAAAGCGTACCGGATTTGGGATCACTATGGTCCTGTTGGTGAATACAAAAATAAAAGCCTACTTCCTCTTCTTTTCCCAGATCCTCTGGAAAAAACAAGTAACCTCAAACCTTATCAGGGAAGGTTGCCCGCATTCATGAATTCGATAACTCCTGTGGCAAGCCCAGCGTATGTTCGTGAGTTTAGCTTATGAAGAGTTTTAAGCTATTAATATTTTGGGTTTTTATTATTACTATAGGGGCCGGGTACATATTTCTGGCAGCTCGAACTTTTGTACCAGAACGTTATACGCAAGATGATTTTTTTCGTTACCAACTGATGACTCCAAAAATTCTTAAAAGTGCCCCGAGGGTATCAAACCAATGGTATTTCCTTAGTCAAACAGATGAGGGAAGTGGATTAAGGTCGAATGAGATAGTTTTTACCAATATAGAGGAAAGCGATGTTGGTTCACTCATCGAACAGCTTGATGCCTGGATAAACAATTATCCGCAACGCCACGAAATGATGAGTGTTTCGGTAGAGAAATCAAACGGACAACTGGGGATACGAGTTATTCACTATGATATGGATGAAAATAAATAAAAGAAGGCCATCTGTACACCAGATGGCCTTCTTTCGCTACTCAATATCCAGCGGATCTTCGGAAAGGATAATACCGGTGTTATCAGCGTACAGATGGTCGCCGGAGAAGAAGGTCACGCCGCCGAAATTCACGCGCACGTCGCTTTCGCCAATGCCATCACCCGCCGCGCCAACCGGAATGGCCGCGATAGCCTGAATGCCGATATCCAGGTCTTCCAGATCGTCAACCTGGCGCACGGAGCCGTAGACCACAATCCCTTCCCACTCATTCTGGACGGCAATTCCGGCCAGTTCAGCATCAATCAATGCTCGGCGCACGGAACCACCGCCGTCGATCACCAGAACGCGGCCACGGCCGTTCTGTTCGAGCAGATCGTACAGCAACCCGTTATCCTCGAAACATTTCACCGTGATGATTTGCCCGCCAAACGACGACCGCCCACCAAAGTTGGAGAACAGCGGTTCAACGACGTTGACATCTTCCTGGTAGATGTCACAAAGCTCGGAGGTATCGTATTTCATAGGTTTAACGCTCTGTTGCTGCGAATGTGTTCAGTATATCGTGCGAAATGCGTTGTTGGCAAAATCATCAATTGTTAATTGATATTTGTCAGCTAACTGAGCGTCTGGCTTAAGACAATCCCGACGACGAACAACAGGTTAGTCAGCAATGCGGCTTTTACCGTGCGTTCCAGCATCGGCGGCATGGCTGACGGACTGAGTTCACGCATCACATATCGCGCCTGCTTAATCAGCAGCGGTGCAGCGAGCACAAACAGCCAGCCCCACAGGCTGTGCAGCGAGATCAGGTTAAACAGCGCCAGGCAGACCAGCGCGCCGATGAGCAGGCAGGCGTGGTAACGACGCGCGTTAACCGGCCCCAGACGCACGGCCAGCGTGTTTTTGCCGTTCTCACGGTCGCTGTCGATGTCGCGCAGGTTGTTGATATTCAGCACTGCCGTCGCCAGCAGGCCGCAGGCCGTCGCGGGCAGGAACAGGGCAGGGATTACGGTATGCGCCTGCAGGTACCAGCTGCCCATCACGCTCAGCCAGCCGAAGAACACCAGCACGGAAATATCACCGAGACCAATATACCCGTATGGACGCGTGCCGACGGTGTAGGTAATCGCCGCGATAATGGCGAGCAGGCCCAATACCAGGAAGCCGATGAAGTCGCTGGTGGTTTTTGAGGCGACGGTGACGAGCGCCAGACCCGACAGGCAAATCAACACCACGGTGATAATCAACGCCCGCTTCATTTGTGCCTGGGTAATGACCCCTTTCTGCATCCCACGCAGCGGCCCGATGCGGTCAGGCTTGTCGCTGCCTTTCACCGCATCGCCGTAGTCGTTGGCGAGGTTGGAGAGAATTTGCAGCAGACCAGCGGTGATCAATGCCAGCCCGGCGACCAGCGGATCGAAATGTCCCTGCCACCAGGCAAGGGCAGAGCCAACAATTATTGCGGCAAAGGCCAGAGGAAGCGTTTTCGGACGCAGACTTTCGAGCCACGCCTGAGTACGGCTGATGTCAGTCATAGTTATTTAGCCAATAAAAAATGGGGGCAATAGCCCCCATCAACAGTGATGAAAATGCATTGAACGCGATTATAGAATAAAACGGCTCAGATCTTCATCTGCCACTAACGCATCCAGATGTTTGCTCACATATTCTGCGTCGATGGTAATGGTTTGACCGTTAAGGTCGCTCGCGTCATAAGAGATATCTTCCACCAGGCGTTCCAGCACGGTGTGCAGACGACGCGCACCGATGTTTTCGGTGGTTTCGTTCACCTGCCATGCGGCCTGGGCGATACGTTTGATACCGTCTTCAGTGAACTCGAGGTTCACGCCTTCGGTCGCCATCAGCGCTTTGTACTGCACGGTGGCAGAAGCATTCGGCTCGGTCAGGATACGTTCGAAATCTTCGGTGGTCAGCGCCTGCAGCTCAACGCGGATCGGCAGACGACCCTGCAGTTCCGGGATCAGATCGGACGGGCTGGCAACCTGGAACGCGCCGGAGGCGATAAACAGGATGTGGTCCGTTTTCACCATACCGTGCTTGGTAGAGACGGTGCAGCCTTCTACCAGCGGCAGCAGATCGCGCTGAACGCCTTCGCGAGAGACATCCGGGCCGGAACTGTTGCCGCCGCGTTTGCAGATCTTGTCGATTTCGTCGATAAACACGATACCGTGCTGCTCAACCGCGTCGATAGCGTCCTGTTTCAACTCTTCCGGGTTCACCAGCTTCGCCGCTTCTTCTTCAATCAACAGCTTCATCGCGTCTTTGATTTTCAGCTTACGCGCTTTCTGCTTCTGACCGCCCAGGTTCTGGAACATGGACTGCAGCTGGCTGGTCATCTCTTCCATGCCAGGAGGAGCCATGATTTCCACACCCATTGGTGCGGCAGCGAGATCGATCTCAATCTCTTTGTCGTCCAGCTGGCCCTCACGCAGTTTCTTGCGGAACGCCTGCCGCGCAGCAGAAGGTTCGGCCGACTGTTCAGCCTGGCCCCAGTTGTTTTTTGCCGGTGGGATTAGCACGTCGAGAATGCGCTCTTCGGCCATCTCTTCGGCGCGGTAGCGGTTTTTCTCGATAGCCTGGACGCGCACCATCTTGATCGCCGAGTCGGTCAGATCGCGGATGATGGAGTCCACTTCTTTACCCACATAGCCCACTTCGGTGAACTTGGTGGCTTCTACTTTGATAAACGGTGCGTTAGCCAGTTTCGCCAGACGACGGGCAATTTCGGTTTTACCGACACCGGTTGGACCGATCATCAGAATGTTTTTCGGCGTCACTTCGTGGCGCAGCTCTTCATCAAGCTGCATACGACGCCAGCGGTTACGCAGGGCGATAGCCACGGAACGCTTGGCGTTATCCTGGCCGATAATGTGTTTGTTCAGTTCGCTGACAATTTCGCGTGGGGTCATTTCAGACATGGGAGATCCTTACGCTTTAGACGGTAATTCTTCGATGGTGTGGTTGTGGTTGGTATAGATGCAGATATCACCTGCAATATCCAACGCTTTCACCGCGATATCGCGCGCGTTCATGTCGGTATTTTCCAACAGCGCGCGGGCAGCAGCCTGGGCATAAGGGCCGCCAGAGCCGATGGCAATCAGGTCGTTTTCTGGCTGGATCACGTCGCCGTTACCGGTGATGATCAGCGAGGCGGTTTCATCGGCTACTGCCAGCAGCGCTTCGAGCTTGCGCAGCATGCGGTCAGTACGCCAGTCTTTTGCCAGCTCAACGGCAGCTTTCACCAGATGACCCTGGTGCATCTCCAGTTTGCGTTCAAACAGTTCAAACAGCGTGAAGGCATCAGCCGTGCCGCCTGCAAAACCGGCGATCACTTTGTCGTTGTAGAGACGACGTACTTTCTTCACATTGCCTTTCATGACGGTATTACCCAGCGTGGCCTGGCCATCACCGGCGATTACCACATGGCCGTTACGGCGTACACTTACTATTGTTGTCACGAGCAGACCCCCTGGTTACAGAATCGGGAAACAGAAGCCCCGAGCCTGTGCTCAGGGCTGAATAGAATGATAGATGGGGGGGATTTTGGGGGTTTCAACCCCCGGATGCGAGTCGAATGCAGTTTGTGTGACCAGCCACTTTCAAACGGGAAATCGTCCCGTCGGCATTTTCTTTGCCTTTGACCGGGCCAATCACCACGCGATTCCAGCCGTTGTTGGTGGTAATGCGTGAATCAAATCCTTCAAATGCCAGCTGAGCACGCACCGTTTCAGCCTGCTCTGCGCCTTTAAACGAACCGCACTGCACCATCCAACGGCGTTCGTCTTTTTTCTCGGCCGTCTGCTTCGGCGCTTCCGTCTCTTTGGTGACGGGCGCGGCCTGCTGCGTTTTCGGCTGCTGCGCGGTGGTATGCGCTGGCGTCTGCAGCAGATCCTGATATGGCTGAGCCGCTTGCTTTTGCGGCTGGGCTTTCGGCTGCTGCTGCGGTTGCGTACGAGGCTGCTGTACCGGCTGCGTTTGCGCCCACTGCTGTTGTTGCTGAACTTGTTGCTGAGCCTGACGCTGGCGCTGCAATGTTTGCTGACGCTGCGCTGGCGTTTGTTCATTCCACGGCACTTCGTTCAGCTGCGTAGGCTGCTGGCGCATATCGGCCTGCATCTGCGCCAGCAACTGACGTTGTTCATCAGTCAGTTGATCGGCATTTTTCACTTCACCACCGGCAGACGGCTCGGTAGGCGCGCGAACGCCAGGCTGGCGGCTTTCCAGCTCTTTAATATAGCGCCAGCGCTCTTCAGGCTTCGGCGGCAGACCGTTTCCGGCAACCTTGTTGCCCTGAAGCGCGTCGGACTCTTCTTTTTTATGGTGCGTGATGAAGTACAGGCCGCCAATAAAGGCCACCAGTACAGCCGCAGCAATGGCGACCATTGCTGGCGAGACAGCAGGCAAATTACGCTGTTTGCTTTTTGAACTACTCTTTTTGCGTCGCGAAGGTGCCGGCTGGCCGCGACGTACATAATCTCGTTGTGCCACTATCGTTTCGCTGTATTTATTCGTTCGTCAGCCCGCCATGTTACTTAAGCGGCGGGGCTTTGACCAGATAAGGGTGTCCGAAAGGCATTTACTTTAAGTCAATGCCTGGGTAGAACCGCGCACAATCAGCTCGCAGTCCAGTAACCGTGAGCCACTGCTAACTGTTTGACCATGCAGTTGATCCAGCAGAAGAAGCATGGCTTCGCGGCCAATTTGATAGCGCGGTTGCGCGACGGTTGAGAGCGGCGGATCGCAAAATTCCGAAAGCGAAATATTATCGAAGCCGATAATCGACAGGTCTTTCGGCACCCGCAGGCCGCGACGTTTGGCATATGAGAGTGCGCCCAGCGCCATCACGTCGCTGTGACAAAACACAGCGGTAGGTGGCTCCGGCAATGCCAGCAGTTTCTCCAGCGCCAGCCCACCGGCTTCAAAGGTGAAATCACCGCGTGCGATATAGTGTGGATCAACCGTGGCACCGGCGCGACGCAGCGCCTGAACATAACCCTGCAGGCGGTAGTGGCACAGTGGCATCTCTTCTGGTCCGGCGATACAGCCAATGCGTTTATGCCCCAGCTCCTGAAGATAATTCACGGCGTTAAAGGCGGCGGTCAGGTTGTCGATGTGAACGGTCGGCAGCTCCAGCTCCGGCGCAAACTCGTTAGCCATTACCATCGGCGGTAAGTTGCGCTGCTCTTCGATGCTGGCATCAAACGGCAGGCGCGAGCCAAGCAGCAGCATGCCGTCAATCTGCTTGGTAATGATAAGATCGATAAAGGTTTTTTCCTGCTGATTCTGGTGCGCGCAGTCACCAATCAGCACCAGGTAGCCCTGTTCAGCCGCCGTCACTTCGATTCCACGGATGATTTCACTGAAGAAGGGATCGCAGATGTCCGGCACAATCACCAGGATGGTACGCGATTCATTGCGTTTAACGTTGCGCCCCATTACCTGCGGGAAGTAACCCACCTCAATCGCCGCCTGTTCTACCCGATTGCGGGTCGCCTGAGAGACTTTATCCGGGTTCATTAATGCGCGGGATACGGTTGCCGTAGAGACTTGTGCTTTCTGGGCAACGTCTTTCATGGTCGCCGTGGCAACCTCTTTCCTGGACTTCAACGTCTTCTCCTCGCCTGAACACCGAACTGCGGACACACCATTTTTACAGATAGTTTATGAGAGCGGTTACAGAATTTTCATAAAAAGTGTGAAGCGTGTTGAATTTTTTCGATCCGTATTCAGCCTTCTATCGGATCGACGTCGAGAACCCACTTCACTTTGCGCGCTTCCGGCAGGGTATTAATCAGCGCCAGCGTGCCGCTGACGATATGCTGTAAGCGGATGCGGGACGGGTGTTGCAGTAAGATTTGCCAGCGGAAACGCCCGCCGCGTTTTGGGGCGAGCGCCGGAACCGGGCCCAAAATCCACAGCTGATTATCCACCAGCGGGCTGGCCTGCAGGAGGTTTCTCAGCTGTTGCAGGAAGAGCGGTGCCTGCTGGTTGTTATGATCTTCCGCGCGGATGATGACGTGGCTGGTCCACGGCGGCAGCTGCATCGTCTGGCGTTCGGCAAGCGCCTGTTCAGCGAAAGCGTCATAACCTTTATGCAGCAGCGTTTGCAGCAACGGGTGCTCAGGGTGGTGCGTTTGCAACACCACTTCGCCCTGCTTACCTGCGCGTCCGGCACGGCCAGCGACCTGGGTATAAAGCTGAGCAAAACGTTCGGCGGAGCGGAAATCGGCAGAGAACAGCGCACCGTCGACGTCCAGCAGGGCGACCAGCGTAACATCCGGGAAGTGGTGTCCTTTTGCCAGCATCTGGGTGCCAATCAATATGCGCGCGCCACCGCGATGCACCTCCGCCAGTTGCTGCTCCAGCGCCCCTTTGCGGCTGGTGGTGTCGCGATCGATACGGGACAGGGGCACGTCAGGGAAGAACGGGGCCAGCGCCTGCTCCAGCTGTTCCGTACCCAGGCCGACGGGCACGATATGCGTTGAGCCGCATGACGGGCACTGGCGCGGCACCGGACGCTGGCTGTCGCAGTGGTGGCAGCGCAAATGCCGCTGGGCCTGGTGGAAGGTGTAGTAGTGGTCGCAGCGCGGGCACTCTGCAATCCAGCCGCAGTCGTGGCAGAGCAGCGCGGGTGCAAATCCACGACGGTTAAGGAACAGGATCACCTGGTTGCCCGCCTGCAAATGCTGGCGCATACGGATGATAAGCGCGGGGGCTAACCCGGCCTGCACCTGCTGGCCTTTTAAATCCAGCACGTGTTGAATGGCCGGACGGGCATTCCCCGCGCGGCGCGTCAGGCGCAGCATGTGATATTTACGCTGGCGAACGTTATGCAGCGTTTCGAGCGCAGGCGTAGCGGAACCCAGGATAATGGGGATTTGCTCGCTGTGGGCGCGGTACACCGCTAAGTCGCGGGCGTGGTAGCGCCAGCCTTCCTGCTGTTTATAGGAACTGTCGTGCTCTTCATCGATGACGATAACGCCGAGATTTTTAAACGGCGTAAACAGTGAGGAACGCGTGCCGATCACAATCGCCGCTTCACCGTTTTTCGCTTTCAGCCAGGCGCTGAGGCGCTCGCTGTCGTTCAGCCCGGAGTGCAGCACCTCAACCGGCGCATTAAAACGTTCGCGAAAGCGGGCGATGGTTTGCGGTGTGAGGCCGATCTCCGGCACCATCACCAGCGCCTGTTTGCCCTGCGCGAGCACGTTTTCCAGTACGCTCAGGTAGACTTCCGTCTTGCCGGAGCCGGTGACCCCCGCCAGGAGCCAGGCAGAGAAATGATCGGAGGCGCTATGGATGGCACCCACGGCGGTGGCCTGCTCGGTGTTCAGCCGCAGGCGATCGCCCGAGACGGAAAAACTGTCGCGCCAGTCGTGAAGGGCGGGCGCTTCGCTTGCCAGCTCGCTCAGCCCTTTCTTTCTCAAGGCCTGCAGCGCGGTTTCATTCACCTCAAGCTCGTCGACCTGATGCCGCCAGATTTTCCCCTGGCGCAGTGCAGCCAGCGCCTGCTGCTGTTTCTGGGAGCGCTTCAGGCTGTTGATATCCACGGCCATGCCCTGCTCCGTAGCAAACCAGTACCACATTGGTGCATGGCTGGCGCTCTTGCCCTGACGCAGCATAACGGGCAGGGCGTGGAACAGGACGTCGCCAATTGGATGATGATAATAATCCGCCGCCCACAGCAGCAGTCGCCAGGTGCTGGCGGAGAAAACCGGCTCGCTGTCCAGCACCTCAACGATCGATTTCAGTTCGTTAAGCGGCAGTTCACTTTTATCGCTGACGGAAACGACGATCCCCACGCGCTGCTGTTTGCCAAACGGCACGGTCACGCGACAGCCCGCTTTGGCGCTCATGCTGTCGGGCAGCAGGTAGTCAAAGGTGCGGGGAAGCGGAACGGGCAGGGCAACGTGAGCGACGGGCATCGAATCTTCCTGACTTGAAAAGTGGCGCGTTAGTATACACATTAGTAAAAGCGGCGTGCGGATCAGTTTGCATACGTTGGTCAAATTCTGTATGATTCGCCGCCTTTGGTGTACTTTACGCCAAAGAACTTACATTCAACATCGCGTGGTGTCTGGCGTTAGGGCTGGAAGAGCGACGCGGCCTTAACTGAGGTTCTCCCATGAAAAAAGATATTCACCCGAAATACGAAATGATTACTGCAAACTGTTCTTGCGGTAACTCTATCCAGATCCGCTCTACCGTGGGCCACGATCTGAACCTGGACGTGTGCGGCAAATGCCACCCGTTCTACACTGGTAAGCAGCGTGATGTTGCAACCGGTGGCCGTGTTGACCGCTTCAACAAGCGTTTCAGCATTCCGGGCGCTAAATAAGTTTCCCGAAAAAAAGGCACCTTGCGGTGCCTTTTTTTTATCCAAATCTCAGTATTCCCACGTATCCGGGTCGATACCCAGTTCACGCATGATCACCTTCGCCTCTTCCGGGATTTCATCACTGCGCTCTTTACGCAGATCTTCATCGTTCGGCAACGGTTGACCGGTAAACGCATGCAGGAACGCTTCGCAAAGCAGTTCGCTGTTGGTTGCGTGACGCAGGTTATTCACCTGACGACGCGTACGTTCATCGGTGAGGATCTTTAACACCTTCAGAGGAATGGAAACCGTAATTTTCTTTACTTGTTCACTCTTCTTACCGTGCTCAGCGTATGGGCTGATATATTCGCCGCTCCATTCAGCCATGAGATACCTTTAATCCTCTCAGTCATTAATCTAAAGGTGCAAACCGATAACCGTCGGTTTTGAACCGTAATCTTGTCTAGTTTACCGTAGAGACGATACCGAGGCACGGATATTGCCGCTGCAGCGTGCACTAAAGCATATAATTTTAACGGCTATTTGCGCATTGCTCAATCTATACGCAAAGAAGTTTAGATGTCCAGATGTATTGACGTCCATACTTTCAATGTTTACTCTGGTGCCTGACTTTTCACCTCAATCGCCAGGAAGCCCTCACCATGACGCGTAAACAGGCCACTATCGCAGTGCGTAGCGGATTGAATGATGACGAGCAGTACGGCTGCGTTGTCCCGCCGATTCATCTTTCCAGTACCTATAATTTCACCGGATTTAATGAACCCCGCGCGCATGACTACTCGCGGCGTGGCAACCCTACGCGTGATGTCACCCAGCGCGCGCTGGCGGAGCTGGAGGGCGGCGCAGGCGCGGTGTTAACCAATACCGGGATGTCCGCCATTCACCTGGTGACCACGGTGTTCCTGAAACCTGGCGATCTGCTGGTTGCCCCGCACGACTGTTATGGCGGCAGCTATCGTCTGTTTGATAGCCTGGCAAAGCGTGGCTGTTACCGTGTGTTGTTTGTCGATCAAAACGACGAGCAGGCGCTAAAACAGGCGCTGGCAGAGCGGCCGAAGCTGGTTCTGGTGGAAAGTCCAAGCAATCCATTGTTGCGCGTGGTCGATATTGCGAAAATTTGTCAGCTCGCAAGGGATGCGGGAGCGATAAGTGTAGTGGATAATACGTTCCTCAGTCCGGCCCTTCAGAACCCACTGGCACTGGGTGCAGATCTTGTATTGCATTCATGCACTAAATATCTGAACGGCCATTCTGACGTGGTGGCAGGCGTGGTGATTGCAAAAGATCCCGACGTTGTCACCGAACTGGCATGGTGGGCCAATAACATTGGCGTCACGGCGGGGGCCTTCGACAGTTACCTGCTGTTACGCGGCATTCGCACGCTGTCGCCGCGTATGGACGTCGCGCAGCGCAATGCCCAGGCGATTGTCGATTTCCTGAAAACCCAGCCGCTGGTGAAGAAGCTCTATCACCCGTCGCTGCCGGAAAATCAGGGGCACGAGATTGCCGCGCGTCAACAGAAGGGCTTTGGCGCGATGTTAAGTTTTGAACTGGACGGTGACGAGCAAACGCTGCGTCGCTTCCTGAGCGGGTTGTCGCTGTTTACGCTGGCGGAATCATTAGGTGGGGTTGAAAGTTTAATCTCCCACGCCGCGACCATGACGCACGCAGGTATGGCACCGGAAGCACGTGCCGCTGCCGGGATCTCTGAGACGCTGCTGCGTATCTCAACCGGTATTGAAGATTCTGAAGATTTAATTGCCGATCTGGAAAATGGCTTCCGGGTCGCAGCCAAGGGGTAATCATGAGTGTGATAGCGCAGGCAGGGGCGAAGGGTCGTCAACTGCACAAGTTTGGTGGTAGTAGTCTTGCTGATGTGAAGTGTTACCTGCGTGTCGCGGGGATCATGACCGAGTATTCACAGCCGGGTGACATGATGGTTGTCTCTGCGGCGGGCAGCACCACCAACCAGTTGATTAGCTGGCTGAAACTGAGCCAGACCGATCGCCTTTCTGCGCATCAGGTGCAACAGTCTTTGCGTCGTTACCAGAGCGAGCTGATTGCCGGCCTGCTGCCACCAGAGGTGGCGGACGGGCTGATCAGCGCCTTCACGCACGACCTTGAGCGTCTGGCTGCATTGCTCGACAGCGGCATTACCGACGCGGTGTATGCTGAGGTGGTCGGTCACGGTGAAGTGTGGTCTGCGCGTTTGATGGCCGCTGTTCTGCAAAATCTGGGTGTTGAAGCCGCCTGGCTCGACGCGCGTGATTTCCTGCGTGCCGAGCGCGCCGCGCAGCCACAGGTGGATGAAGGCTTGTCTTACCCGCTGCTCCAGCAACTGTTGGTGCAGCATCCGGGCAAACGCATTGTAGTGACCGGCTTTATCAGCCGCAATAACGCGGGCGAAACCGTGCTGCTGGGGCGTAACGGCTCGGACTACTCGGCGACGCAAATCGGTGCGCTGGCGGGTGTTTCCCGCGTCACCATCTGGAGCGATGTGGCCGGTGTCTACAGCGCGGACCCGCGCAAGGTGAAAGATGCCTGCCTGCTGCCGCTGCTGCGTCTGGACGAGGCCAGCGAGCTGGCACGTCTGGCGGCACCGGTTCTGCATGCGCGTACACTTCAGCCGGTTTCTGGTAGCGATATCGACCTGCAGTTGCGCTGCAGCTATACGCCGGACCAGGGCTCTACGCGCATTGAGCGCGTGCTGGCCTCCGGTACGGGCGCGCGCATTGTCACCAGCCACGACGACATCTGCCTGATTGAGTTCCAGGTACCTGCGGGCCAGGATTTCAAACTGGCGCATAAAGAGATCGACCTGGTCCTGAAGCGTGCGCAGGTTCGTCCGCTTGCTGTTGGCGTTCACAATGACCGTCAGCTGTTGCAGTTCTGCTATACCGCTGAAGTGGCGGACAGTGCGCTGAAAATTCTGGATGAAGCGGGCCTGCCGGGCGAGCTTCGTCTGCGTCAGGGGCTGGCGCTGGTAGCGATGGTGGGCGCGGGCGTCACCCGTAACCCGCTGCACTGCCACCGCTTCTGGCAGCAGCTGAAAGGCCAGCCGGTTGAGTTTACCTGGCAGTCGGAAGAGGGTATCAGCCTGGTGGCCGTGCTGCGTAAAGGGCCAACCGAAAGTCTGATCCAGGGGCTGCACACCTCCCTGTTCCGCGCGGAAAAACGCATCGGCCTGGTGCTGTTCGGGAAAGGAAATATTGGTTCCCGCTGGCTGGAGCTATTTGCGCGCGAGCAAGTTACGCTTTCGGCGCGTACTGGCTTTGAATTTATTCTTGCAGGCGTGGTGGACAGCCGTCGCAGCCTGCTGAATTACGAAGGGCTGGATGCCAGCCGTGCCCTTGCGTTCTTTAATGATGAAGCGGTCGAGCAGGATGAAGAGTCGCTGTTCCTGTGGATGCGCGCGCACCCGTATGACGATCTGGTTGTTCTGGACGTCACCGCCAGCGAGCAGCTTGCCGATCAGTATCTTGATTTCGCCAGCCACGGCTTCCACGTCATCAGCGCTAACAAGCTGGCGGGGGCGAGCAGCACTGATAAATACCGTCAGATCCACGACGCGTTCGAAAAAACCGGTCGTCACTGGCTCTATAACGCCACCGTCGGCGCGGGCCTGCCGGTTAACCATACCGTGCGCGACCTGATTGAAAGCGGTGACAGCATTCTGGCGCTGAGCGGTATCTTCTCCGGCACGCTTTCCTGGCTGTTCCTGCAGTTCGATGGCACCGTTCCGTTCACCGACCTGGTGGATCAGGCGTGGCAGCAGGGCTTAACCGAGCCCGATCCGCGCGTTGATCTCGCCGGTAAAGACGTGATGCGTAAGCTGGTGATCCTGGCGCGTGAAGCGGGTTATGACATTGAACCAGGCCAGGTGCGCGTCGAATCACTGGTGCCTGCGGGTTGTGAAGAGGGGTCTGTTGACCACTTCTTCGAAAACGGTGATGAACTGAACGACCAGATGGTGCAACGCCTGGAAGCGGCAAACGAAATGGGGCTGGTGCTTCGCTACGTGGCGCGTTTTGAGGCGAACGGTAAGGCACGCGTGGGTGTGGAAGCGGTGCGTCCTGAACATCCGCTGGCGGCGTTACTGCCGTGCGACAACGTTTTTGCCATCGAAAGTCGCTGGTATCGCGATAACCCGCTGGTGATCCGCGGGCCGGGAGCCGGGCGCGATGTTACCGCCGGGGCGATCCAGTCCGATATCAACCGTCTGGCTAAGCTGCTGTAACGTCTGCATTTCCCTCTCCCTGTGGGAGAGGGGCGGGGTGAGGGCATCAGACCGTCCTCACCCCCTCATCATGAACTTCCTTCATCTTCCCTGAGCATTCCTCACCGTTATTGTTGATTATTTCTGTTGACGTCACTCCGCTTTTCCGTCATTTTTACATCTGGACGTCTAAACGTATAGAAGTTCACAATACAACAAACAACGACATGCGATTGATAGAGGTAAGGTATGAGCTTTTTTCACGCCAACCAGCGGGAAGCCCTGAATCAGAGCCTGGCCGAAGTAAACGGTCAGATTAACGTCTCTTTTGAATTTTTCCCGCCGCGCACCAGTGAAATGGAGCAAACCCTGTGGAGCTCTATCGATCGCCTGAGCAGCCTGAAACCGAAGTTTGTCTCCGTAACCTACGGTGCCAACTCCGGTGAGCGTGACCGCACGCACAGCATCATTAAAGGCATCAAAGATCGCACCGGTCTGGAAGCGGCTCCGCACCTGACCTGTATCGACGCGACCCGCGACGAACTGCGTGCCATCGCCCAGGACTACTGGAATAACGGCATCCGCCACATAGTTGCCCTGCGCGGCGACCTGCCGCCGGGCAGCGGTAAGCCGGACATGTACGCCACCGACCTGGTCGCGCTGCTGAAAGAGGTGGCGGATTTTGATATTTCCGTTGCGGCTTACCCTGAAGTTCACCCGGAAGCGAAAAGCGCGCAGGCGGATCTGCTCAACCTGAAGCGCAAAGTGGATGCCGGTGCGAACCGTGCCATCACGCAATTTTTCTTCGATGTTGAAAGCTATCTGCGTTTTCGTGACCGTTGCGTTTCCGCAGGCATTGACGTCGAAATTATCCCAGGCATTTTGCCAGTGTCTAACTTCAAACAGGCGAAGAAATTCGCTGACATGACCAACGTGCGCATTCCGCTGTGGATGTCCAAAATGTACGAAGGGCTGGATGATGACCCGGAAACCCGCAAGCTGGTCGGTGCCAATATCGCCATGGATATGGTGAAGATTTTAAGTCGTGAAGGGGTAAAAGATTTCCACTTCTATACGCTGAACCGCGCGGAAATGAGCTACGCCATCTGCCACACGCTCGGTGTTCGACCGGCGCTGTAACCATAAAGCCCTCACAAAGTGAGGGCTTTTTAATCAAACGCATCGTTAAAAGGTATTAACTATCGAATCTGTGGATTAATTCAACTATCTCTAATCGCTGGTGGTGTATATCGTAACGGGAACACTGTAAAGGGAGCATAGCGATGAGCACGTCAGACGATACCAATAAAGCGTCATCTATCGGCAAATGCCCGTTCCATCAGGGCGGCGTCGATCATAGCGCGGGTGCAGGCACTGGCAGTAAAGAGTGGTGGCCTAAACAACTCCGCATTGATCTACTTAACCAACATTCAAATCGTTCGAACCCGCTGGGCGAAGACTTCGACTACCGCAAAGAATTTAGCAAACTTGATTACTCTGCCCTGAAGGGCGATCTCAAAGCACTCCTGACCGACTCTCAACCGTGGTGGCCTGCCGACTGGGGCAGCTATGCGGGCCTGTTTATCCGCATGGCCTGGCACGGCGCGGGCACCTACCGTTCGGTTGACGGACGCGGCGGCGCAGGGCGTGGTCAACAGCGCTTTGCACCGCTCAACTCCTGGCCTGATAACGTCAGCCTGGATAAAGCGCGTCGTTTGCTGTGGCCGATCAAGCAAAAATACGGACAGAAAATCTCCTGGGCTGACCTGTTTATCCTCGCGGGTAACGTGGCGCTGGAAAACTCCGGCTTCCGCACCTTTGGTTTTGGTGCCGGACGTGAAGACGTCTGGGAACCGGATCTGGACGTGAACTGGGGCGACGAGAAAGCCTGGCTGACCCACCGTGATCCGGAAGCGCTGGCGAAACGTCCATTAGCTGCGACCGAAATGGGGCTGATTTACGTCAACCCGGAAGGGCCAAACGCCAGCGGCGAGCCGCTGTCTGCGGCGGCGGCCATTCGTGCCACCTTCGGTAACATGGGGATGAACGACGAAGAAACCGTCGCGTTGATTGCCGGCGGACATACGCTCGGTAAAACCCACGGCGCAGGGGAAGCAACCCACGTAGGAACCGACCCGGAAGCCTCACCAATCGAAGCGCAGGGTCTGGGCTGGGCCAGCACACACGGCACCGGTATTGGCGCAGACGCCATCACCTCCGGGCTGGAAGTTATCTGGTCGCAAACGCCTACTCAGTGGAGCAACTACTTCTTCGAGAACCTGTTCAAATACGAGTGGGTGCAGACCCGCAGCCCGGCGGGCGCTATTCAGTTTGAAGCGGTGGATGCACCGGAAATTATGCCCGATCCGTTCGACCCGTCGAAAAAACGCAAGCCAACCATGCTGGTCACCGACCTGACGCTGCGTTTCGATCCAGAGTTCGAGAAAATCTCTCGCCGCTTCCTGAACGATCCGCAGGCATTTAATGAAGCCTTCGCTCGCGCCTGGTTCAAACTGACCCACCGCGATATGGGGCCAAAAGCGCGGTATATTGGCCCGGAAGTGCCGAAAGAAGATCTGATCTGGCAGGACCCGCTGCCACAGCCGGTGTTCAACCCTTCGAAAGAAGACATTGAAAGCCTGAAAGCGGAAATCGCGGCATCGGGCCTCTCCGTGAGCGAACTGGTTTCCGTGGCCTGGGCGTCAGCCTCGACCTTCCGCGGTGGCGATAAGCGTGGTGGTGCCAACGGTGCACGTCTGGCGTTGGCCCCGCAGCGCGATTGGGATGTTAACGCCGCAGCGGTTCGCGCTTTACCGGCTCTGGAAGCCATTCAACGCACCACCAACAAAGCCTCACTGGCCGATATCATCGTGCTGGCGGGTGTGGTTGGTGTTGAGCAGGCGGCGAAAGCGGCAGGCGTTTACGTCAACGTACCGTTCAGCCCAGGCCGCGTGGATGCGCGTCAGGACCAGACGGATATCGAGATGTTTAACCTGCTCGAACCGATTGCTGACGGCTTCCGTAACTACCGTGCGCAGGTGGATGTGTCCACGACCGAATCACTGCTGATCGATAAAGCCCAGCAGCTGACGCTGACCGCGCCAGAACTGACGGTGCTGATCGGTGGCCTTCGCGTACTGGGTACGAACTTTGATGGCAGCAAAAATGGCGTGTTCACCAACCGTGAGGGCGTGCTCAGCAACGACTTCTTCGTCAACCTGCTGGACATGAATACCGTGTGGAAAGCGACAGACGAGTCTAACGAACTGTTTGCCGGTAGCGACCGCGCCAGCGGTGAAGTGAAATACACCGCCACCCGCGCCGATCTGGTATTCGGTTCTAACGCCGTCCTGCGTGCGCTGGCTGAAGTTTATGCCAGCAGCGATGCCAGCGAGAAGTTCGTCCGTGACTTCGTTGCAGCCTGGGCGAAAGTGATGGATTTGGATCGGTTTGATCTGAAGTAGCCATTGTGCCGGGTGGCGCTGCGCTTACCCGGCCTACAGGCACCTTAATTTGCAGGCCGGGTAAGGCGTAGCCGCCACCCGGCTTTTTCGTTACTCCCACTCCTGAAGGAAGCGCTGTCCATACTGGTCGGCAACCAGTAGCGCCGCGTAAACCTGATCCGGCGACACGCCGCCCGGCATGTTGTGAATGGTTTCGCCTTCTGCGCAGGATGCTTCGGCAATCAGACGCATTTTGGCTGGAATATCCTCTTTAATGTTCAGCTGTGCCAGCGTGATGGGCAGCCCAACGCTATGGCAAAGCGCTGCGACGGTTTCGATTTCTTCTACCGGCGCGTTTTCCAGCACCAGTTGCGTCAGCGTACCGAACGCCACTTTTTCACCGTGATAGAAAGAGTGTGCATCCGGCACTGCCGTCATACCATTGTGGATAGCATGCGCCGCCGCCAGGCCACCGCTTTCAAACCCGACGCCGCTGAGATAGGTATTTGCTTCGATAATGCGTTCCAGAGCCGGCGTCACCACGTGCTGTTCCGCTGCCAGCATCGCTTTTTCACCTTCTTCAACCAGGGTGTTGTAGCACAGCTCCGCCAGCGCTAACGCCGCCTGCGTGCATTTCCCTCCGGCCATGGTTGTCGCACCGCTGCGTGAACAGGCGCGTGCTTCGAACCAGGTTGCCAGCGCATCGCCAATCCCCGCAGCCAGCAGACGTGCAGGTGCGCCCGCCACCACTTTGGTGTCGACGATGACCATGTTCGGGTTGTGCGGCAGCATCAGATAGCGGTCGAATTCGCCGCTGTCGGTGTAAATCACGGAAAGGGCGCTGCACGGTGCGTCGGTAGAGGCGATGGTCGGGGCAATGGCGACCGGCACGCCCATAAAGTGCGCCAGCGCTTTGGCGGTATCCAGCGTTTTACCGCCGCCGATACCCAGCACTGCCGTGCAGTCGGCACTGTCGGCCAGTTTTTTCAGACGATCGATTTCGTTTTGTGAACATTCGCCGCCAAACGGTGCGATTTCGACATGCAGTTCTGCCTGTTTGAAACTTTGACGCAGGGTTTCTTCTGCGAAACCCAGCACAAATTTATCGCCAACAACCAGCCAGCGATTCGCCAGTGGTTTCAGATAGTCGCCGAGACGAGTGAGAACATCAGCACCCTGGATATATTTCCCAGGCGATTGAATGATACGGTCCATAACATTCCTCCCTTAGAGGTTGAGGTTACCAAACGCGTTTTTCCAGTCTTGCTCGAACTTCTCTATGGCTGACTCTACCGCCGGAGTGTTGAGCATTTGTTGCGCTACATCTAAAGGAAGCGTGATTGCGTCACATCCGGCGAGCAGGCAGTCCAGCGCCTGACGTGGTGTTTTGAAGCTGGCGGCCAGCACCATGCTCTCTGGCGCATGCAGTTCCAGCAGGGATTGCAGCTCCTGCACCATGCGAATGCCATCACCACCTTGCGCGTCGACACGGTTCACATACGGCGCGACATATTTCGCACCGGCCAGCGCGGCCAGTAGGCCCTGAGCGGCGCTGTAAACGGCGGTGCCCAGCGTCGTGATGCCTTCTTTTTTCAACGCGTTAATTGCAATCAGCCCCTCAGCGGTGACCGGGATTTTCACCACGATATCCGGGATGGTGTTGCTGAGACGTTTGGCCTCCGCCACCATCCCCTCCGCATCACGGCTCATGGTCTGGGCAAACAGCGTACCTTCCGGTCCGATGGCCTGTTGCAGGCGCGGCAGCACGTCCCAGAGGGATTCACGGCTGGCGGCGATGATGCTCGGATTGGTGGTGACACCCGCAATGGGAAAAATGCGCGCCAGGCGTTCAACTTCCGCGACGTTGGCGGTATCCAGATACAGTTCCATTATTTTTCCTTAAGTCAGTCAGTCTGAATCAAGGATACGGCGGGGCTGCGGGCGTCGGATACAGGTCAATTTTGCCAAATACTGGACAAATGTAATGTCCTTAATGAAGTGCGAGAGCGATCACAATGCTAGTTTTTGGCGGTCAGCTGACTGTGATACTGGCGGCGGTATTCTGAAGGGGAGCGTTCAGTGTGCTTGCGAAAGAGGCGGCAGAAGTAGTTGCTGTCCGCAAAACCGCAGTTCGCGGCAATATCTTTGATTTTAAGATCGTAGCTTTTCAGCAATTGCCGGGCATGTTCAAGACGCGTCTGCGTCAGATATTCGTTGAATCCCGTGTTGCCTGTTTTTTGGAAAAGATGAGAAAGATAGTTCGGTGAAATGTAAAATGCCTGTGCCACCGACTCGCGGGTAAGAGGTGAAGCATAATGCGCGTCGATATAGCTGCGGATGGCTTCAAACAGCGCGCGGCTGCGGCTGGCGGTGTGGATGTCGCTGCCAAGCAGATCGCGGCAATGGCTGAGAAGGCTCAGTACCACCAGCCTGGCGGTGTCTTGCTCATCCGGCTGCATCTGTAATTCGGCCAGCGTTTGCAGCAGAAAAGCGCCCGTTCGCGGGCCGCGCCTGGCAACCTGTAATTGCTCCACAAGCGAACTGTCGCGGTGCATTTGCAGCGTCAGCTGCTGCTTACCGAAGTGTATGCTCAGGGCGTCAGAGGGGGGATGCGTGATATGTCCGAATGACGAAAATAACGCCTCGCAGGGGTTATCAAGGGTAATAACGAGGCAGGGTGCTGGTCGGGGGTGCTGCTCGGCCTGGGCTGAGAAATAAATCTGACGCAGCGGTAACGTGCGGTTAACCAGGTCAGCCAAAATGCGGGTGATATCGTGGTGCATGGGAGACTACCGAAATTTGTCGGGTGGCGCTGCGCTTACCCGGCCTACCTGTCGTAGGCCTGTGCAAGCGTCAGCGCCGCCCGGCGTGAAGCCTTAGCCGGTGTTACGCATACCCGCCGCAACGCCCGCAATCGTCACCATCAGCGCCTGTTCAACGCGTGGGTCTGGCTCTTTACCTTCCTCTTCCGCCAGACGGGAACGGTGCAGCAGCTCCGCCTGCAGGACGTTCAGCGGATCGGTGTAAACGTTACGCAACTGGATAGACTCGGCAATCCACGGCAGGTCTTCCATCAGGTGTGAGTCGTTGGCGATATCCAGCACCACTTTGATGTCGCCTTCCAGCAGTTCGCGCAGCTCTTTACCCAGTGCCCACAGCTCTGGTTTCACCAGGCGCTGATCGTAGTATTCCGCCAGCCACAGGTCGGCTTTCGAGAAGACCATCTCCAGCATGCCCAGACGGGTCGAGAAGAACGGCCAGTCGCGGCACATGGTTTCCAGCTCACTCTGTTTGCCGTCTTCCACCACCTTTTGCAGCGCCGCACCAGCACCCAGCCAGGCCGGGAGCATCAGGCGGTTTTGCGTCCAGGCGAAGATCCACGGAATGGCACGCAGAGACTCGACGCCACCGGTCGGGCGACGTTTGGCCGGACGTGAACCCAGCGGCAGTTTACCCAGCTCCTGCTCAGGCGTGGCTGAACGGAAGTAAGGCACGAAATCTTTATTTTCACGCACGTAGCCGCGGTACAGATCGCAGGAGATGTCAGACAGCTCGTCCATGATGCGGCACCAGGACGCTTTCGGCTCCGGCGGTGGCAGCAGGTTCGCTTCCAGGATCGCACTGGTGTAGAGCGACAGGCTGCTGATGGTCACTTCTGGCAGGCCGTATTTGAAGCGGATCATCTCGCCCTGTTCGGTCACGCGCAGGCCACCTTTCAGGCTTCCCGGCGGCTGTGACAGCAGCGCTGCGTGTGCAGGCGCACCACCACGGCCAATTGAGCCACCGCGTCCGTGGAACAGGGTCAGCTCGATACCCGCTTTCTCGCAGGTTTTGATCAGCGCGTCCTGCGCCTGATACTGCGCCCAGGATGCCGCCATCACGCCCGCATCTTTTGCGGAGTCGGAATAGCCAATCATCACCATCTGCTTGCCCTGAATGAAGCCGCGATACCAGTCGATGTTCAGTAACTGGGTCATGACGTCGTTGGCGTTGTTCAGGTCGTCGAGCGTTTCAAACAGCGGTGCCACCGGCAGGGCATAGTCGATGCCCGCTTCTTTCAGCAGAAGGTGAACGCCCAGCACGTCGGACGGGGTTTTCGCCATGGAGATCACATAGGCGGCCACCGATCCTTTCGGCGCATCCACGATCGCTTTACAGGTGTTGAGCACCTCGCGGGTGTCGTTGCTTGGCTCCCAGTTGCGCGGCAGCAGAGGGCGCTTGGAGTTCAGCTCGCGGATCAGGAACGCCTGTTTGTCGGCTTCGGACCAGCTTTCATAGTCGCCAATGCCGAGATAGCGGGTCAGTTCGCCCAGTGCTTCGGTATGACGGGTGCTTTCCTGACGCACGTCGATACGCACCAGCGGCACGCCGAAACACTTCACGCGGCGCAGGGTGTCGAGCAGTTCACCGTTGGCGATGATGCCCATACCGCAGGCCTGCAGCGATTTATAACAGGCGTAAAGCGGCTCCCAGAGCTGTTCGTTCTGGCTCAGCAGACCTTCCGGCTTCGGCAGGCGCTGGCCTTTCAGACGCGCTTCCAGCCAGGCCTGAGTCGCCATGAGCTGGCCGCGCAGCTTTTTCATCAGGAAGCGATACGGCTCGCTCGCACCTTCTTCGCCAGCCAGCTCGCGCAGTTCCGGCGTGGCTTCCACCATCGACAGCTCGGAGATCAGTACCTGAATATCTTTCAGGAACAGGTCGGTCGCTTTCCAGCGGCTCAGCAGCAGAACGTGGCGGGTAATTTCGGCAGTGACGTTTGGGTTGCCGTCGCGGTCGCCGCCCATCCAGGAAGTGAAACGCACTGGCACAAAATCAACCGGCAGGCGGTAGCCCAGGTTCTCTTCCAGCTGTTCGTTCAGCTCACGCAGATAGTTTGGTATACCTTCCCAGAGGCTGTTTTCCACCACCGCAAAGCCCCATTTGGCTTCATCAACCGGGCTTGGGCGATGTTTACGGATTTCATCGGTGTGCCAGGACTGGGCAATCAGCTGGCGCAGACGGCGCATCAGCTGGTTACGTTCGTAATCGGCAATGTCTTTGTTATCCAGCTGTTTCAGGCAGTTGTTCACTTCCACCATTTTGTGGATCAGTGTTCGACGGGTGATTTCCGTTGGGTGCGCGGTCAGGACCAGCTCCAGCGAAAGGGATTCCACCGCTTTTTTGATGGTCGCTTCGTTGAGGTCTGGCTGGTCTTTCAGTTTACGAAGGGTGCGGGCAATGACTTCCGGGTTGCTGGCCGCTTCGCCTTTTGGCGAAATGCTGTGGTATTGCTCAGCGGTGTTCGCGAGATTCAGGAACTGGCTGAACGCGCGGGCGACAGGCAGCAGCTCGTCGTTAGAAAGGTTTTGCAACGTGGTGAGCAGTTCCTGACGACTGGCCTCGTTACCGGCACGGGAAGATTTGGACAGCTTGCGGATAGTTTCAACGCGGTCGAGGATATTCTCCCCCAACGCATCTTTGATGGTATCTCCAAGCACTTTGCCGAGCATACTGACATTACTACGCAACGCGGAATATTGTTCGTTCATAAAAACCCAGTCACCCCATCATTTTTGTTTATGCCCAGTCGAAAATCTGTTGGACATTATTTTGTCATCTCCCTTTATAAAGCCACGTAAAACCCCCGTCGTCAATTGCTGCGAAAACGGTTCAGCAAACGAATAAATGCAGGTAATTTACGAAATTTAATTCGCATTGCGTCAGATAAGTGATGCTTATGGGAATGTGACGGAGATCATGCGATTTGTTGCCCTCACCCTAACCCTCTCCCACAGGGAGAGGGGACAGTTCGGTGCGTTTTTAATGCCAGCAGAAGTGATGCACAACCTGGGTGATCAGTTCGCGGGTTGGTTTGATAAAGCGGGTTTCCAGATACTCATCCGGCTGGTGCGCCTGATTGATAGAACCAGGGCCGAGGACCAGCGTCGGGCACAGAGTCTGAATAAACGGCGCTTCGGTGCAGTAGTTCACCACGTCGGTTTTCTCACCGAGCAGTTTTTCTACCACTTCAACCAGCTGGTGATCTGGCGGGCACTCGTAACCCGGAATAGGCGGATGCAGCTCGGAAACCGTCAGACGGCCCGGCCAGCGTTCGCTCACCGGGGCCAGCGCTTCGTTCAGTAAGCCATCCAGATCGCTTAACGTCATGCCCGGCAATGGGCGGATGTCCATGTGCAGTTCGCAGCAGGCGCAGATACGGTTAGACGCATCGCCGCCGTGCAGGCTGCCGAGGTTCAGGGTCGGATACGGCACGGTGAACGCCTCGTAGTGATAACGCTCTTTCAGCGAGTCGCGCAGGGTCATGATGCGGCCGATCGCGTCGTGCATCAGCTCAATGGCGTTCACACCACGCGCCGGATCGCTGGAGTGGCCAGACTGTCCGAGCACGCGTACTGCTGTAGAAATATGGCCCTTATGCGCACGAATCGGTTGCAGAGAAGTCGGCTCGCCGATGATCGCGCAGTCCGGGCGAATCGCCGTGTTCTCAGAGAAGTAGCGTGCGCCTGCCATGCTGGTCTCTTCATCGGCGGTCGCCAGAATGTAGAGCGGCTTTTTCAGTGTTGTCACGTCCACGTCACGCAGCGCATCGAGGATAAAGGCGAAGAAGCCTTTCATGTCGGCGGTGCCCAGACCGTAGAGCTTGTTGTCGTGCTCGGTCAGGGTGAACGGGTCGCGCGTCCAGCGGCCATCGTCAAATGGCACGGTGTCGGTATGACCAGCCAGCAGCAGGCCGCCCGCGCCGTGTCCGGTACTGGCGAGCAGGTTAAATTTGTTGCGTGTTCCGGGGACGGGCTGAACCTCAACGTTAAACCCAAGATCGCTAAACCAACCCGCCAGCAGATTGATTAAAGACTCATTGCTCTGATCCAGCGCTTCTTCCGTTGCGCTGATAGACGGTGTGGCAATCAGGGCGCGGTAAATCTCGATAAATGGCGGTAAGTTCATTTTCATTGTTGACACACCTTAGGTCGTGATAGTATCAATATTCATGCAATAAATGTGAATAAAAATACATTAACGTTGAGCATAAAGGAACCCGATGTTGAATACGCTGATTGTAGGCGCTAGCGGTTATGCGGGCGCAGAGCTTGTAAGCTACGTGAATCGCCACCCTCATATGACCATAACCGCTTTGACCGTGTCAGCGCAAAGCAATGATGCAGGAAAGTTAATTTCCGATTTGCATCCGCAGCTTAGGGGCATTGTTGACCTGCCGCTGCAGCCAATGTCCGACATCAGCGAGTTCACCGACGGCGTCGACGTGGTGTTTTTAGCCACCGCGCACGAAGTCAGCCACGACCTGGCACCGCAGTTTCTGGCGGCTGGTTGCGTGGTGTTCGACCTCTCCGGCGCGTTCCGCGTTAACGACGGCGCGTTCTATGAAAAATACTACGGTTTCACCCATCAGCACCCGGAACTGCTTGAAAAAGCGGTCTACGGCCTGGCGGAGTGGAGCGCAGACAAACTGAAAGAAGCGAATCTGATTGCCGTGCCGGGCTGCTACCCGACGGCGGCGCAGCTTTCCCTGAAGCCGCTGATCGACGCGGGCCTGCTGGATCTGAACCAGTGGCCGGTGATCAACGCCACCAGTGGCGTGAGTGGAGCAGGGCGTAAAGCGGCGATCTCCAACAGCTTCTGCGAAGTGAGCCTTCAGCCCTATGGCGTATTCAATCACCGTCATCATCCTGAAATTACGACCCATCTGGGCGCGGACGTCATTTTTACGCCACACCTGGGCAGCTTCCCGCGTGGCATTCTCGAAACCATCACCTGCCGTCTGAAAGCGGGCGTGACCAAAGAACAGATTGGTGAAGCCTTTACTCAGGCGTATGCGGATAAACCGCTGGTGCGTCTGTACGACAAAGGCGTGCCTGCACTGAAAAACGTGGTCGGCCTGCCGTTCTGCGACATCGGCTTTGCCGTGCAGGGTGAACACCTGATTGTGGTGGCTGCAGAAGATAACTTACTCAAAGGCGCTGCCGCGCAGGCAATGCAGTGTGCAAATATTCGTTTCGGCTTCCCTGAAACGCAGGCTCTTATTTAAGGTGTGATGATGAACCCATTAATTATCAAACTCGGTGGTGTGCTGCTGGACAGCGAAGAAGCGCTGGAGCGTCTGTTTACCGCGCTGGTTAACTATCGCGAATCACATCAACGTCCGCTGGTGATTGTTCACGGCGGCGGTTGCGTGGTGGATGAGCTGATGAAAGGGCTTAATCTGCCGGTGAAAAAGAAGAATGGCCTGCGCGTCACACCTGCTGACCAGATTGACATCATTACCGGTGCGCTGGCGGGCACGGCGAACAAAACGCTGCTGGCGTGGGCGAAGAAACACCATATCGCGTCCGTTGGCCTCTATCTGGGCGATGGCGACAGCGTAAAAGTGACCCAGCTCGACGAAGAGCTTGGACACGTTGGACTGGCGC
This sequence comes from Enterobacter sp. MALB-1, assembly GCF_041021625.1. NCBI lineage: Bacteria > Pseudomonadati > Pseudomonadota > Gammaproteobacteria > Enterobacterales > Enterobacteriaceae > Enterobacter > Enterobacter sp. MALB-1. The sequence continues at coordinate 4,342,841 of NZ_JBDPJL010000001.1, read as the reverse complement.
AGCCGGGTTCGCCTAAGCTGATTAACACGCTGCTGGAAGGCGGTTTCCTGCCGGTGGTGAGCTCTATCGGCGTGACCGAAGAGGGCGAGCTGATGAATGTGAACGCGGACCAGGCGGCCACCGCACTGGCGGCAACGCTGGGTGCAGACCTGATCCTGCTCTCCGACGTGAGCGGCATTCTGGACGGCAAAGGCCAGCGCATTGCAGAAATGACCGCCGCGAAAGCCGAGCAGTTAATTGCTCAGGGCATTATCACCGACGGGATGATCGTTAAGGTGAACGCGGCGCTGGATGCGGCGCGCACGCTTGGCCGTCCGGTGGATATCGCCTCCTGGCGTCACGCGGAGCAGCTCCCGGCGCTGTTTAACGGCACGCCGATTGGCACGCGTATTCTGGCTTAAGATTCTGTGCCGGATGGCGCTTCGCTTATCCGGCCTACGTGAAATTTGTAGGCCCGGTAAGCGCAGCGCCACCGGGCAAAAATATCATCATTAAGGAAATTCGTTATGGCACTTTGGGGTGGGCGTTTTACACAGGCAGCGGATCAACGGTTCAAACAGTTCAACGACTCTTTGCGCTTCGACTACCGCCTGGCCGAACAGGATATCGTCGGCTCTGTGGCCTGGTCCAAAGCGCTGGTGACGGTTGGTGTGCTGACCGCAGAAGAACAACTGCAGCTGGAAGAGGCGCTGAATAACCTGCTCGAAGAGGTGCGTCTGGACCCGCAGCAAATCCTGCAGAGTGATGCCGAAGATATTCACAGTTGGGTGGAAGGCAAACTCATCGATAAAGTCGGCCAGCTGGGTAAAAAACTGCACACCGGCCGTAGCCGTAACGATCAGGTCGCCACCGACCTGAAGCTGTGGTGTAAAGATACCGTTAGCGAGCTGCTGGCGGCCAACCGTCAGCTGCAGAGCGCGCTGGTGGAAACCGCGCAGAACAATCAGGACGCGGTGATGCCGGGTTATACCCACCTGCAGCGCGCGCAGCCGGTAACCTTTGCGCACTGGTGTCTGGCCTACGTTGAGATGCTGGCGCGTGACGAAAGCCGTCTGCAGGATACTCTGAAACGTCTGGACGTCAGCCCGCTGGGCAGCGGCGCGCTGGCCGGTACGGCGTATGAAATCGACCGTGAACAGCTGGCAGGCTGGCTCGGCTTTGCCTCCGCCACGCGCAACAGTCTGGACAGCGTCTCTGACCGCGACCACGTGCTGGAGCTGCTCTCGAATGCCTCTATCGGCATGGTGCACCTGTCGCGCTTTGCTGAAGATCTGATCTTCTTTAACTCTGGCGAAGCGGGCTTCGTCGAGCTGTCCGACCGCGTGACCTCAGGTTCTTCCCTGATGCCGCAGAAGAAAAACCCGGACGCGCTGGAGCTGATCCGCGGCAAGTGTGGCCGGGTGCAGGGCGCGCTGACCGGTATGATGATGACCCTGAAAGGGCTGCCGCTGGCGTACAACAAAGATATGCAGGAAGACAAAGAAGGGTTGTTCGATGCGCTCGACACCTGGCTGGATTGTCTGCACATGGGCGCGCTGGTATTGGACGGCATCCAGGTGAAACGTCCGCGCTGCCAGGAAGCGGCGCAACAGGGTTATGCTAACTCGACCGAGCTGGCGGATTACCTGGTGGCGAAAGGCGTACCGTTCCGTGAAGCGCACCATATCGTGGGTGAAGCGGTGGTAGAAGCGATTCGTCAGGGTAAACCGCTGGAAGATCTGGCGCTTGCCGATCTGCAAAAATTCAGCGCGGTTATCGGGGATGATGTGTATCCGATTCTGGCGCTGCAGTCCTGCCTGGATAAACGTGCCGCGAAAGGCGGCGTGTCACCGAAGCAGGTGGCGCAGGCGATTGCGGATGCGAAAGATCGGTTGGTTTAAACCGTGCGGGCTGGTGCCCTCACCCCGGCCCTCTCCCACAGGGAGAGGGAGAAAAACGGAGCCTGGCTTAGCGCTGGGCTTTTTTTACGCAAAAAAAAGCGGACCACGGGGTCCGCAAAAGTTCACGTTGGCTTTAGTTGTTCGAGTTTTGAGAGAAACTCGCTGACGGTGCGGGGACGTCAAGGGTCAAACACGTGCCGCCTCGTCTATGTGGTGTATTATTCAACAGAATGCTTGATAGGGATAATCGTTCGTTGCTATGCTATCTATCGCCATGAACTATCGTGGCGACGGAGGATGAATAATGAATATTCGTGATCTTGAATACCTGGTAGCGTTAGCCGAGCACCGCCATTTTCGTCGCGCGGCAGATTCCTGCCACGTCAGCCAGCCTACGCTGAGCGGCCAGATCCGCAAGCTGGAAGATGAGCTGGGCGTCATGCTGCTGGAGCGCACCAGCCGTAAGGTACTGTTCACCCAGGCCGGTCTGTTGCTGGTGGATCAGGCGCGTACTGTGCTGCGCGAGGTCAAAGTGCTCAAGGAAATGGCAAGCCAGCAGGGGGAGACGATGTCCGGCCCGCTGCATATTGGCCTGATCCCAACCGTTGGCCCGTACCTGTTGCCGCAGATCATTCCAATGCTGCACCAGACATTCCCGAAACTCGAAATGTATCTGCATGAAGCGCAAACCCATCAGTTGCTGGCGCAGTTAGACAGCGGCAAGCTCGACTGCGCGATTCTGGCGTTGGTCAAAGAGAGTGAAGCCTTCATTGAAGTACCGCTGTTCGATGAGCCGATGATGCTGGCGATCTATGAAGATCACCCGTGGGCAAACCGCGATCGCGTGCCGATGGCCGATCTGGCCGGTGAAAAGCTGCTGATGCTGGAAGATGGTCACTGCCTGCGCGATCAGGCGATGGGCTTCTGCTTCGAAGCAGGTGCCGACGAAGATACCCATTTCCGCGCAACCAGCCTGGAAACGCTGCGTAACATGGTGGCGGCGGGAAGCGGCATCACGCTGTTGCCTGCGCTGGCCGTGCCGCGCGAGCGTCAACGTGATGGTGTGGTTTATCTGCCGTGTATTAAGCCAGAGCCGCGCCGCACGATAGGTCTGGTTTATCGCCCTGGGTCACCGCTGCGCAGCCGCTATGAGCAGCTGGCAGAGGCCATCCGTGGTGCGATGGATGGCCATTTTGACAACGCGTTAAAACAGGCGGTTTAAGCCGTTCAGCGCAGCTACCCGATAGGCTTCCGCCATGGTCGGGTAGTTAAAGGTGGTGTTAACGAAGTACTCGATGGTGTTGCCGCCACCTTTTTGCTCCATGATTGCCTGGCCGATATGAATGATTTCCGCGGCACGTTCACCAAAGCAGTGAATCCCGAGGATCTCTTTCGTCTCGCGATGGAACAAAATCTTCAGCGTACCCACGCTCATCCCCACGATTTGCGCCCGCGCCAGATGTTTAAACTGCGCACGACCCACCTCGTAAGGCACCTTCATGGCCGTCAACTGCTGCTCGGTTTTCCCCACAGAGCTGATTTCCGGAATGGTGTAGATACCCGTCGGGATATCTTCGATCAGATGCGCCGTTGCTTCGCCTTTCACCAGCGCCTGAGCGGCAATGCGCCCCTGGTCGTAAGCGGCTGATGCCAGACTTGGGTAACCAATCACGTCGCCCACCGCGTACACGTGCGGCAGCGCGGTCTGATACATGCTGTTGACCTTGAGCTGGCCACGGCTGTCGGTCTCAAGCCCGATATTTTCCAGCTGCAGTGAATCGGTGTTGCCGGTACGACCGTTGGCATACAGCAGGCAGTCAGCTTTCAGCTTCTTACCGGACTTCAGATGCATGATCACACCGTCGTCGCAGCCTTCGATCTTCTCGTACTCTTCGTTGTGGCGAATCACCACACCGCTGTTCCAGAAATGATAGGAAAGGGAATCTGACATCTCCTGATCGAGGAAGGCAAGCAGCCGGTCGCGGGTGTTGATGAGATCGACTTTGACCTCCATACCTCGGAAGATCGACGCATATTCGCAGCCAATCACGCCCGCGCCATAGATGATCACATGGCGTGGCTCGTGGTGAAGGCTGAGGATGGAGTCGCTGTCGTAGATGCGCGGGTGCGAGAAGTCCACGTCTGCCGGATGGTACGGGCGTGAACCGCAGGCGATCACAAATTTTTCAGCGGTGAGCGTCTCAACCGAACCGTCGTGGCACTCCAGCGCCAGGGTGTGTTCATCCACGAAATGCGCGTTACCTTGCAGAATTTCACAGTGGTTGCGCTCATAGAAACCCTGACGCATGCGCGTCTGCTGGTTAATGACCGTGTCTGCGTGATTCAGGATATCGGCAAAGGAGGAACGAAGAAGTCGGGAGTGGTCGCTGTAAAGAGGGTTCTGGTTAAATTCAATAATGCGGCTAACGGCGTGGCGGAGGGCTTTCGATGGGATGGTGCCCCAGTGGGTGCAACCGCCGCCAACATTATGATAGCGCTCAATGACCGCTACTCTGGCTCCCTGTTTCACCAGACCCATAGCAGCGCCTTCGCCGCCGGGGCCGGAACCAATAACTATTGCGTCGTAATCGTAGGAATGTGGCATGGCAAGGCTTACCTGTTCTTATACATAAAAGCAACAGAATCATAACATCATTGCAGAAGTATCCCAATTATCGTTGTGCTTTTTTCGGGCAGTGGAGCACAAACCGCGCGTAAACAATCATTCACAAAGCTAACCAAACAGATTAATTTTATTCTCTGGTATAGTGCCTGCAGGCCTTTGGAAGGATTCAACTATCGTGATGGGCGTTAGAGCACAACAAAAAGAGAAAACCCGGCGTTCGCTGGTGGAAGCGGCATTCAGTCAACTGAGTGCCGAGCGAAGTTTTGCCAGTTTGAGCCTGCGCGAAGTGGCGCGTGAGGCCGGGATTGCGCCAACGTCCTTCTATCGTCACTTCCGTGATGTGGATGAACTGGGCCTGACCATGGTCGATGAAAGTGGGCTGATGCTGCGCCAGCTTATGCGCCAGGCGCGCCAGCGCATTGCCAAAGGCGGCAGCGTGATCCGCACGTCGGTGTCGACTTTTATGGAATTTATCGGCAATAACCCTAATGCATTTCGCCTGCTGCTGCGCGAGCGCTCCGGAACCTCTGCCGCGTTTCGTGCTGCGGTCGCGCGTGAAATTCAACATTTCATCGCGGAACTTGCCGACTATCTGGAACTCGAAAACCATATGCCGCGTGCTTTTACGGAAGCACAGGCCGAAGCGATGGTGACGATTGTCTTCAGTGCGGGTGCCGAAGCACTGGATGTCAGCGTTGAGCAACGCAAGCAACTCGAAGAGCGACTGGTATTGCAGCTGCGGATGATTTCCAAAGGTGCGTACTACTGGTATCGCCGTGAACAAGAGAAACTGGCACATCAAACCGAAGAGTGAAGGTGAGTAATGAAACAGTCAGGTCAGGATAAAGGGACGCTGTTGCTGGCATTGATCGCTGGCTTATCCATTAATGGTACGTTTGCCGCTATTTTTAGCTCAATTGTTCCGTTTTCGATTTTCCCGATAATTGCGCTGGTGCTGACGGTTTACTGCCTGCATCAACGTTACCTGAACCGCACGATGCCTGTGGGATTGCCGGGACTGGCCGCTGCCAGCTTTATTCTGGGCGTATTGCTGTATAGCACGGTGGTGCGCGCGGAGTATCCGGATATCGGCTCTAACTTCCTGCCTGCGGTGCTCTCTGTGGCGCTGGTGTTCTGGATTGGCTCGCGTATGCGTAGCCGTAAGAGCCAGTTGCCGGAGTAAAGGGTTTTGTCATTGTAGGCCGGATAAGCGAAGCGCCATCCGGCTTTTTTGGCAGGTAGCGCTTCGCTTACCTGCCCTACAGGATTCACATTACTTTGCCGTGAGCAGGACACCGCACTCCATATGGTGCGTATACGGGAACTGATCGAACAGTGCCAGACGTTCAACCTTGTGCGTCTGGCTTAATGTTTCCAGGTTCTTGCACAGTGTCTCCGGGTTACAGGAGATGTACAAAATGCGCGGGTACGCCTGCACCATTTTCTCGGTTTCGCTGTCCAGGCCGCTGCGCGGTGGGTCGACAAAAATCGTCTCGCACTGGTAACTCTTCAGATCGATTCCCTGCAGGCGGTTAAACTCGCGCACGCCGTTCATGGCCTGCGTGAACTCTTCTGCGGCCATGCGAATGATCTGCACGTTATCGATATGGTTCGCGGCGATGTTGTACTGCGCGGCAGCCACCGACGGCTTGGCGATTTCCGTTGCCAGCACGCGCTCAAAATTGCGTGCCAGCGCCAGCGAGAAGTTGCCGTTACCGCAGTACAGCTCAAGCAGATCGCCTTTAGATCCTTCCGTCGCCTTCAGCGCCCACTCCAGCATCTGCACGTTCATTGCCGCGTTCGGTTGGGTGAAGCTGTTCTCTACCTGACGATAAACCATCTCTTTACCCGCCACTGGCAGACGCTCGTCGACGTAATCCTGATCCAGCATGATTTTGGTTTTTGTCGCGCGGCCAATGAGATGAACGTTGATGTTCTGCGCACGCAGCGCATCGCGCAGCGCTTCTGCCTGCTCGCGCCACTCGTCATTCAGGGCTTTGTGATACAGCAGGGAGACAATGGCCTGATTGCTTTGGGTCGTCAGGTAGTCTATCTGGAACAGCTTGTGGCGCAGCACTGGGTTGTTGCGCACGCCGTCAATCATTAGCGTCATCAGCTGGTTGATGAGCTCACTCGCCGCCGGGAAGCTGTCCACGCGAATACGGGATTTCGTCTGCTGATCGAAAATGATGTGGTAGAGGTCATCGCCATCGTGCCAGATGCGAAACTCAGCGCGCATACGGTAATGGCTGACAGGGGAGCGGAACACCTCGGGAACGGGCGCGTTGAAAGGCGTCATCATACTTTGCAGGCGGACAACTTTCTCTGCCAGCTGTGCGTCGTACTGTTCTGTCGGGAGGTGTTCTGGGGTCATGATGCGTCCTGAGTGATAAAGAATTACGCGGGGATTGTAGGCATTGTTCAGGGGATGTCCAGATTTTATGGCCAATAGCTGTCTGGACATCTATACGTGTCTAATTGTAGCATTCTGTTTCCGGTCTCCTGAGAGTGAAAAGGGAATCCAGTGTAAATCTGGAGCTGACGCGCAGCGGTAAAGACTGGCGGGATGAGAGTTGTAGACACTGTGAAAATGGGAAGTCTTCATCCGTATAACGCCACCCAGCCCGAAGACCTGCCGGGATCACGTCGCAATTGGTTTCATCATCGCGTGCTATCGATGAGGCCTGCGGCATCCTTCTTATATTGTGGATGCTTTAACAATGATTAAAAAAGTATCGCTGTTGACGGCGCTGTCCGTCACGGCATTTTCGGGCTGGGCGCAGGATAGCGCTGACTCGTTGGTGGTGACAGCAAACCGTTTTGAACAACCCGCAAAAACCGTTCTGGCTCCGACTTCTGTCGTAACGCATGAAGATATCGAACGCTGGCAGGCAAAAAGCGTGGTGGAGGTAATGTCACGTCTGCCGGGAGTCGATATCGCACAAAGCGGTGGGCTTGGGGCGACCTCTTCTACCTATATTCGTGGGACCGAATCCCGCCACGTTCTGGTGTTGATTGATGGTATTCCTCTGAACAACGCCGGGATTAGCAATGTGCCCGATCTGAGCCAAATTCCGGTCTCGCTGATCCAGCGTATTGAGTATATTCGTGGCCCGCGTTCGGCACTGTACGGTTCTGATGCGATTGGTGGCGTGATTAACATCATCACCGGGCGCGATAAGCCGGGGGCGGAAATTTCTGCGGGAGTGGGTTCTAAGGGCTATCAAACTTACGATGGTTCTTTCCAGCAAGTGCTCGATAAAACCAAAATCACCATGGCAGGTAACTATACCTATACCCGTGGTTTTGATATTGGTGCGAATGATGCGCCGCGCCAGCCTGACCGTGACGGTTTTATGAGTAAGTCACTGTATGGCTCAGTGGAACAGCAGATTACCGACAGTGTAAGCGGGTTCTTCCGTGGCTTTGGTTACGATAACCGCACGGCGTATGACGGCTACGACGCTTACAATGATGACTACACCGCGATAACGGGCAGGCCGGACACGCGCCAGCTGTATAGCCAGAACTGGGACACCGGGCTGCGTTATAGCCAGGGAATTTATCAATCTCAACTGGTAGCGGGTTATGGTCGTAGCAAAGACCTGAACTATGATCCGAGCAAAGGGCGTTATGCTGCATCCTCCACCATGGATGATGTGAAGCAATATACCGCCCAGTGGATGAATAATGTGACGGTTGGGCACGGTAATATTGGTGCGGGTCTGGACTGGCAGAAGCAAAGAACGCAGGCGGGGACGGGGCTTCTTGAGAAAGGATACGAGCAGCACAATACCGGCGTTTTCCTCTCCGGTATGCAGCAGTTCAATAGCGTGACCCTGGAAGCTGCTGCCCGTAATGATGACAACTCTAACTTCGGCAATCATAGCACCTGGCAAACCAGCGCCGCGTGGGAGTTTGTTGAGGGGTATCGCTTCATTGCCTCCTACGGTACGGCCTATAAAGCGCCAACAATGAGCCAGATCCATAGCGCGAAATATGGCAACCCGGATCTCAAACCTGAAGAGAGTAAGCAGTGGGAAGGTGGCTTTGAAGGGCTAACGGGGCCGGTTAACTGGCGCATTAGCGCTTATCGTAATGATGTCGACAACCTGATTGGCTATGACGCGATGAACCGTCCTTACAACGTGAACAAAGCACGTATCGAAGGGATCGAAGCAACAGCGCAGTTTGATACCGGCCCGGTGGCGCATCAGATTTCCTATGATTACGTCGACCCGCGTAATGCGAAAACCAACGAAGTGCTCAAGCGTCGCTCTAAACAGCAGGTGAAATACCAGCTTGACTGGCAGACCTGGGACGTTGACTGGAATCTTGCTTACCGCTATCTGGGAACGCGCTACGATGATGACTTTAGCGGTTATCCGACGCGTGAAGTTAAAATGGGCGGTGTTAGCCTGTGGGATGTCGCCGTTTCATATCCGGTCACCTCACATCTGACAGTTCGTGGTAAAATAGCCAACCTGTTCGATAAAGATTACGAGACAGTTTATGGCTACCAAACTGCAGGACGGGAATACACCTTGTCTGGCAGCTACACCTTCTGAACCGCGTCCCACCGTGCTGGTGTTTGATTCCGGCGTCGGTGGGCTTTCGGTCTATGATGAGATTCGGCATCTCCTGCCGGATCTCCATTACATTTACGCTTTCGATAACGTCGCTTTCCCCTATGGGGAGAAGAGTGAAGACTTTATTGTTGAGCGTGTGGTTGAAATCGTCACCGCGGTACAACAGCGTTATCCCCTGGCGCTGGCGGTTATTGCCTGCAATACGGCTAGTACGGTATCCCTTCCTGCGTTGCGCGAAAAGTTCCAGTTTCCTGTTGTCGGCGTGGTGCCTGCTATCAAACCTGCTGCGCGCCTGACGGCGAACGGTATTGTCGGTTTGCTGGCAACGCGTGGTACGGTGAAACGTCCTTATACACGTGAGCTTATCGACCGCTTTGCCAACGAGTGTCAGATTGCGATGCTGGGTTCGGCGGAGCTGGTTGAAATGGCGGAAGCGAAGCTGCATGGAAAATCCGTTTCACTCGACGAGCTGCGCCGTATTTTGCGTCCGTGGCTGCGGATGCCGGAACCGCCGGATACCGTCGTGCTGGGCTGTACCCACTTCCCGCTCTTACAGGAAGAACTGTTAAACGTTCTGCCGGAGGGCACGCGGCTGGTGGATTCTGGTGCTGCTATTGCGCGTCGCACGGCCTGGCTGCTGGAACATGAAGCGCCGGATGCAAAATCTGCCGATGCAAATATCGCTTTTTGTATGGCCGTCACAAAAGAAACTGAGCAACTTTTACCCGTTTTACGTCGTTATGGGTTTGAAACGCTCGAAAAACTGGCGCTGTAACACGGTTTTGAGCAAAAAAGAGACGGTTGAACGTTTTTTTTAAAAGAGGGGTTGTCAACGTCTGAGAACTCCCTATAATGCGCCTCCACTGACACGGAACAACGGCTTACAGGCCGCCGGGTTAGCGGGGTTCAGAGATGAACGCCAACAGAGAAAAGTGAAAATAATCACTTGACTCTGAATGAGGAAAACGTAATATACGGGACCTCGCAACGGTGAGCTGAAAGCCGCGTTGCAACTGCTCTTTAACAATTTATCAGACAATCTGTGTGGGCACTCAAAGTGACATGGATTCTTAACGTCGCAAGACGAAAAATGAATACCAAGTCTCTGAGTGAACATACGTAATTCATTACGAAGTTTAATTCACGAGCATCAAACTTAAATTGAAGAGTTTGATCATGGCTCAGATTGAACGCTGGCGGCAGGCCTAACACATGCAAGTCGAGCGGCAGCGGGAAGTAGCTTGCTACTTTGCCGGCGAGCGGCGGACGGGTGAGTAATGTCTGGGAAACTGCCTGATGGAGGGGGATAACTACTGGAAACGGTAGCTAATACCGCATAATGTCGCAAGACCAAAGAGGGGGACCTTCGGGCCTCTTGCCATCAGATGTGCCCAGATGGGATTAGCTGGTAGGTGGGGTAACGGCTCACCTAGGCGACGATCCCTAGCTGGTCTGAGAGGATGACCAGCCACACTGGAACTGAGACACGGTCCAGACTCCTACGGGAGGCAGCAGTGGGGAATATTGCACAATGGGCGCAAGCCTGATGCAGCCATGCCGCGTGTATGAAGAAGGCCTTCGGGTTGTAAAGTACTTTCAGCGGGGAGGAAGGTGTTGTGGTTAATAACCGCAGCAATTGACGTTACCCGCAGAAGAAGCACCGGCTAACTCCGTGCCAGCAGCCGCGGTAATACGGAGGGTGCAAGCGTTAATCGGAATTACTGGGCGTAAAGCGCACGCAGGCGGTCTGTCAAGTCGGATGTGAAATCCCCGGGCTCAACCTGGGAACTGCATTCGAAACTGGCAGGCTGGAGTCTTGTAGAGGGGGGTAGAATTCCAGGTGTAGCGGTGAAATGCGTAGAGATCTGGAGGAATACCGGTGGCGAAGGCGGCCCCCTGGACAAAGACTGACGCTCAGGTGCGAAAGCGTGGGGAGCAAACAGGATTAGATACCCTGGTAGTCCACGCCGTAAACGATGTCGACTTGGAGGTTGTGCCCTTGAGGCGTGGCTTCCGGAGCTAACGCGTTAAGTCGACCGCCTGGGGAGTACGGCCGCAAGGTTAAAACTCAAATGAATTGACGGGGGCCCGCACAAGCGGTGGAGCATGTGGTTTAATTCGATGCAACGCGAAGAACCTTACCTACTCTTGACATCCAGAGAACTTAGCAGAGATGCTTTGGTGCCTTCGGGAACTCTGAGACAGGTGCTGCATGGCTGTCGTCAGCTCGTGTTGTGAAATGTTGGGTTAAGTCCCGCAACGAGCGCAACCCTTATCCTTTGTTGCCAGCGGTTAGGCCGGGAACTCAAAGGAGACTGCCAGTGATAAACTGGAGGAAGGTGGGGATGACGTCAAGTCATCATGGCCCTTACGAGTAGGGCTACACACGTGCTACAATGGCGCATACAAAGAGAAGCGACCTCGCGAGAGCAAGCGGACCTCATAAAGTGCGTCGTAGTCCGGATTGGAGTCTGCAACTCGACTCCATGAAGTCGGAATCGCTAGTAATCGTGGATCAGAATGCCACGGTGAATACGTTCCCGGGCCTTGTACACACCGCCCGTCACACCATGGGAGTGGGTTGCAAAAGAAGTAGGTAGCTTAACCTTCGGGAGGGCGCTTACCACTTTGTGATTCATGACTGGGGTGAAGTCGTAACAAGGTAACCGTAGGGGAACCTGCGGTTGGATCACCTCCTTACCTTAAAGAACCTGCCTTTGTAGTGTCCACACAGATTGTCTGATGAAATTAGCAGTAAAAATCTCTGCAGGCTTGTAGCTCAGGTGGTTAGAGCGCACCCCTGATAAGGGTGAGGTCGGTGGTTCAAGTCCACTCAGGCCTACCAAATTTTCCCTGATACTGCGTTGCGGCAACGCTCACATACTGATGTATGCTTCGCGTTACCACGCCTTGTCTCAGGAAAAATTACCGGTACAGAGATTGGCAAAACGATGGGGCTATAGCTCAGCTGGGAGAGCGCCTGCTTTGCACGCAGGAGGTCTGCGGTTCGATCCCGCATAGCTCCACCATCTTTTACTGCGAACACAAGAAAACTTCAGAGTGAACCTGAAAAGGTGCACTGCGAAGTTTTGCTCTTTAAAAATCTGGATCAAGCTGAAAATTGAAACGACACATCTTAATGGTGTGTTCGAGTCTCTCAAATTTTCGCAATCAGAAGTGAAACATCTTCGGGTTGTGAGGTTAAGCGACTAAGCGTACACGGTGGATGCCCTGGCAGTCAGAGGCGATGAAGGACGTGCTAATCTGCGAAAAGCGCCGGCGAGGTGATATGAACCCTTGACCCGGCGATGTCCGAATGGGGAAACCCGGTGCACTACGGTGCATCATCACAGCATGAATACATAGTGCTGTGAAGCGAACCGGGGGAACTGAAACATCTAAGTACCCCGAGGAAAAGAAATCAACCGAGATTCCCCCAGTAGCGGCGAGCGAACGGGGAGCAGCCCGGAGTCTGAATCAGTGTGTGTGTTAGTGGAACGGTCTGGAAAGTCCGACGGTACAGGGTGATAGTCCCGTACACGAAAGCACACATGCTGTGAACTCGAAGAGTAGGGCGGGACACGTGGTATCCTGTCTGAATATGGGGGGACCATCCTCCAAGGCTAAATACTCCTGACTGACCGATAGTGAACCAGTACCGTGAGGGAAAGGCGAAAAGAACCCCGGCGAGGGGAGTGAAAAAGAACCTGAAACCGTGTACGTACAAGCAGTGGGAGCCTACTTGTTAGGTGACTGCGTACCTTTTGTATAATGGGTCAGCGACTTATATTCTGTAGCAAGGTTAACCGAATAGGGGAGCCGAAGGGAAACCGAGTCTTAACTGGGCGTTAAGTTGCAGGGTATAGACCCGAAACCCGGTGATCTAGCCATGGGCAGGTTGAAGGTTGGGTAACACTAACTGGAGGACCGAACCGACTAATGTTGAAAAATTAGCGGATGACCTGTGGCTGGGGGTGAAAGGCCAATCAAACCGGGAGATAGCTGGTTCTCCCCGAAAGCTATTTAGGTAGCGCCTCGTGAACTCATCTTCGGGGGTAGAGCACTGTTTCGGCTAGGGGGCCATCCCGGCTTACCAACCCGATGCAAACTGCGAATACCGGAGAATGTTATCACGGGAGACACACGGCGGGTGCTAACGTCCGTCGTGAAGAGGGAAACAACCCAGACCGCCAGCTAAGGTCCCAAAGTCATGGTTAAGTGGGAAACGATGTGGGAAGGCACAGACAGCCAGGATGTTGGCTTAGAAGCAGCCATCATTTAAAGAAAGCGTAATAGCTCACTGGTCGAGTCGGCCTGCGCGGAAGATGTAACGGGGCTAAACCATGCACCGAAGCTGCGGCAGCGACACTATGTGTTGTTGGGTAGGGGAGCGTTCTGTAAGCCGTTGAAGGTGGCCTGTGAGGGTTGCTGGAGGTATCAGAAGTGCGAATGCTGACATAAGTAACGATAAAGCGGGTGAAAAGCCCGCTCGCCGGAAGACCAAGGGTTCCTGTCCAACGTTAATCGGGGCAGGGTGAGTCGACCCCTAAGGCGAGGCCGAAAGGCGTAGTCGATGGGAAACAGGTTAATATTCCTGTACTTGGTGTTACTGCGAAGGGGGGACGGAGAAGGCTATGTCGGCCGGGCGACGGTTGTCCCGGTTTAAGCATGTAGGCGGAGGTTCTAGGTAAATCCGGTACCTTTTTAACGCTGAGGTGTGATGACGAGGCACTACGGTGCTGAAGTGACAAATGCCCTGCTTCCAGGAAAAGCCTCTAAGCATCAGGTAACACGAAATCGTACCCCAAACCGACACAGGTGGTCAGGTAGAGAATACCAAGGCGCTTGAGAGAACTCGGGTGAAGGAACTAGGCAAAATGGTGCCGTAACTTCGGGAGAAGGCACGCTGATATGTAGGTGAAGCCCCTGCGGGTGGAGCTGAAATCAGTCGAAGATACCAGCTGGCTGCAACTGTTTATTAAAAACACAGCACTGTGCAAACACGAAAGTGGACGTATACGGTGTGACGCCTGCCCGGTGCCGGAAGGTTAATTGATGGGGTTAGCGGCAACGCGAAGCTCTTGATCGAAGCCCCGGTAAACGGCGGCCGTAACTATAACGGTCCTAAGGTAGCGAAATTCCTTGTCGGGTAAGTTCCGACCTGCACGAATGGCGTAATGATGGCCAGGCTGTCTCCACCCGAGACTCAGTGAAATTGAACTCGCTGTGAAGATGCAGTGTACCCGCGGCAAGACGGAAAGACCCCGTGAACCTTTACTATAGCTTGACACTGAACACTGGTCCTTGATGTGTAGGATAGGTGGGAGGCTTTGAAGCGTGGACGCCAGTCTGCGTGGAGCCGCCCTTGAAATACCACCCTTTAATGGCTGGTGTTCTAACGTGGACCCGTAATCCGGGTTGCGGACAGTGTCTGGTGGGTAGTTTGACTGGGGCGGTCTCCTCCCAAAGAGTAACGGAGGAGCACGAAGGTCAGCTAATCCTGGTCGGACATCAGGAGGTTAGTGCAATGGCATAAGCTGGCTTGACTGCGAGCGTGACGGCGCGAGCAGGTGCGAAAGCAGGTCATAGTGATCCGGTGGTTCTGAATGGAAGGGCCATCGCTCAACGGATAAAAGGTACTCCGGGGATAACAGGCTGATACCGCCCAAGAGTTCATATCGACGGCGGTGTTTGGCACCTCGATGTCGGCTCATCACATCCTGGGGCTGAAGTAGGTCCCAAGGGTATGGCTGTTCGCCATTTAAAGTGGTACGCGAGCTGGGTTTAGAACGTCGTGAGACAGTTCGGTCCCTATCTGCCGTGGGCGCTGGAGAACTGAGGGGGGCTGCTCCTAGTACGAGAGGACCGGAGTGGACGCATCACTGGTGTTCGGGTTGTCATGCCAATGGCACTGCCCGGTAGCTAAATGCGGAAGAGATAAGTGCTGAAAGCATCTAAGCACGAAACTTGCCCCGAGATGAGTTCTCCCTGACTCCTTGAGAGTCCTGAAGGAACGTTGAAGACGACGACGTTGATAGGTCGGGTGTGTAAGCGCAGCGATGCGTTGAGCTAACCGATACTAATGAACCGTGAGGCTTAACCTTACAACGCCGAAGGTGTTTTGGCGGTGAGAGACAGACACGATTTTCAGCCTGATACAGATTAAACAGAATTTGCCTGGCGGCTGTAGCGCGGTGGTCCCACCTGACCCCATGCCGAACTCAGAAGTGAAACGCCGTAGCGCCGATGGTAGTGTGGGGTCTCCCCATGTGAGAGTAGGGAACTGCCAGGCATCAAATTTAGTAGTAAGCCGGTGCATTAATCCGGTGGTTACAAGCAGTCTTCGGTGGAGCGGTAGTTCAGTCGGTTAGAATACCTGCCTGTCACGCAGGGGGTCGCGGGTTCGAGTCCCGTCCGTTCCGCCACTTATTAAGACATTAAGCCTGCCTTCCCGGCAGGCTTAATGGCAAGAAATTTAGGGGCGTAGCTCAGTTGGTAGAGCACCGGTCTCCAAAACCGGGTGTCGCGAGTTCGAGTCTCTCCGCCCCTGCCATATAGAATCCTTTGCTTCGGCAAAGGATTTTTTTTTGCCCCTGCAACAGCAAAAATCTCCACTCTGAACTGATAGCCTGCATCCCCACAGGCTTATTCTTTTAATCCAGTATGCTGATTTTTAACAGATCTTTTATCTGCGACTGCTTATCACTGTTCTGTAGCCAAATCGCATAAAGCGGTCTGGAAAGCGTTGTGGAATCGGTGACGGTATGGAGGCCAGGTTTATTATCTGCCCAACGCACAGGCAACCAGGTGCAACCCTTCAACAAGGTCAGTTGCTGACAGGCGATCTCTGCAGAGCTTGTGGTTAATTGCGGTACGTCATCGCTGGCAATCAACCCTGCTTCATGTTGCTGAAAATCCGGTCCCCATTCCAGGCGTAGATAGTTTAGATCGGCCTTCATCATTGAGGGCGTTGAGGCATAAAGTGCAAGACTAAACTGCCCAACAATCTGGCTGCTAAATTCGTCCATCTTGGGGGCTTCAGTCGTGATCAGGAGATCCAGTTGACGTTCATGCAGTTGCTTAACGAGCGACTGACGTTGCGCAATTCTGGCCTCAAATTGCAGATGACTATGCGAGCGGTATAGTCGGGTAAGCCACTGACTAAGCATGCATTCCCACAGGGATGCGCTGGCTCCAATGGAGAACTCATTGTGCCTGGAGGTATGAGCAACCTCCTTACGGGCTGCCTGCCAGGTGTTCATCAACGTTTCTGCATACGGCAATAGTTTCTCACCGGCTGGCGTTAAACGGATATTGTTGCGGTGGCGGGTAAAAAGGTTCACACCCAGTTGATTTTCCAGCTGTCGAATACGAAAACTGACCGCTGACTGCGTCAGGTAGAGGGCTTCCGCTGCTCGCCCAAAGTGACGTGTTCTGCTCACTTCGAGGAAAGTTTTTAGCAATTCCGTATCCACATCTTTCTCCGCAAAATTATTTGTCGTTATGATTTAAATGTTTTGTTTTACACTCTGTCAAGCGTAACTAATACTCCGCGCCATAAATAGCTCGGCCAAAGAATTAGGAGCGTGTAGGATGGCGGAAAGCTTTACGACGACTAATCGTTTTTTCGACAATAAACATTATCCGCGCGGGTTCTCTCGTCACGGCGATTTCACCATCAAAGAGGCGCAGCTGCTTGAGCGCCATGGTTATGCCTTTAACGAGCTGGATCTGGGTAAACGTGAACCAGCAACGGAAGACGAAAAACAGTTTGTATCTGTTTGCCGTGGTGAGCGTGAGCCGCAGTCTGAAGCAGAACGTGTATGGATCAAGTATATGGCTCGCATCAAGCGTCCTAAGCGTTTCCATACGCTGTCTGGCGGTAAGCCGCAGATGGAAGGTGCAGAAGACTACACCGAGTCTGATGACTAAGATGAAGAAAAAAGGGGCTACGGCCCCTTTTTTTACGCCAGCATTTTTTGCAGATGCAGCAACAAACGATCTATTGCGCGATAGCTCAGCGCCTCCTGCAAATGTCGCCTCTCAATATCAGGGCTTTCCCCCACATCGGCGATCGTTCTGGCCACTTTCAACAGACGCTGCCACGCACGGATAGAAAGACCAAACCGAGAAAGTGTCTCCTCCAGCCAGCCAGCATCTTCAGCAGTCAGGTGGCAAAACTGGCGAATTTCAGCGTTATCAAGGCGTGCATTGAGTTTATTCTGGCGGGCATATTGTCGTGCCTGCGCGGCAATAACCCGGTCGCGTACTTCTGCTGTGCTCTCACCGTTCATGCGGGTCTGTCTGAGCAGGCCTGGCGGCGGCAGAGGGATCTCAAGGGATAAATCGAAACGGTCAAGAAAAGGCCCTGAGAGCTTCCCCAGGTAGCGCAGCGTCTGCTCTGGTGTACAACGGTTATGATTACCCTGGTAATGCCCTGTGGGACTAGGGTTCATTGCAGCAACGAGCTGAAACCGTGCCGGATAGCTAATTTTGGCTCGGGTGCGGGAAATATGAATCTCACCGGATTCAATGGGCTCCCTCAGTGCATCCAGAACGCGACGCTCAAACTCGGGCAGCTCATCGAGAAACAGAATGCCATTGTGTGCCAGAGAGATCTCGCCAGGCCCCGGCATTGACCCGCCCCCTACCATCGCTGTGAGTGAAGCACTGTGGTGTGGCGAGCGGAAGGGGCGACGCCGCCAGTGTTTTTGCAGTGACGTAGAACTGACCAGGCTTAAAATAGCGGCACTTTCCAGCGCTTCATGATTACTGAGTGGAGGAAGCAAACCAGTTAATCTGCTCGCCAGCATGGTTTTACCCGTACCCGGCGGACCTATCAGTAAAAGATTATGCCCACCGGCAGCGGTAATCTCCAGCGCCCTTTTCCCCTGCTCCTGACCCATAATATCGCAGAGATCCTCCGGTGCATCCGGTAGCGCGTTGTCACTCTCTTCCGGTTCGGACAGCTCATGACGCCCCTCCAGAAACGCGCAAACCTCCTGTAAATGCCCCGCTATCAGGCACCCTTTTTCTGCTATGAGGCTCACTTCTGATGCGTTTTCATTGGCCAGAATGATTTGTCGGCCGGCGCGTATTGCTTCAAGTGCCCCCGATATTGCACCGGGAACGCCTCTTAACGAGCCTGTAAGCGCCAGTTCTCCGACGAACTCATACGAGCCTAACCTGGGCGTATTGAGCTGCTCAGAGGCCGCGAGAAGCGCTATAGCGATAGGTAAATCATATCGCCCTCCCTCTTTGGGCAGGTCAGCAGGTGCAAGATTGATAGTGATCTTCTTCGCGGGGAAGGTATAACCGCTATTGATGATCGCGCTGCGAACCCGGTCTCTGGCCTCTTTTACCGTCGTTTCTGGTAAGCCGACAAGTGTGAGACCTGGAAGGCCATTACTCAGATGAACCTCAACAGAAATAAGCGGTGCCTTAACTCCGATAGCCGCGCGCGTATAAACAACTGACAGTGACATAAGCACCTCCTCAGTGACCGACTATGCCAGCGTCATGTTTTCCTGTTTAGCATCGTTTTGCTGATTTACGATGCCAGTTCCTGATTTTTGGCGACATATCGCAAATGTTGCAACGCCGTGGAATCCCCCTCGCAGAAGCGGAAAATTGCCTGGTTTGAGGGTATAAGCGCATCACAAACAGTGAAAAAAATTCATTTTCTATTTTTTTCATATAAAACAATCGCTTTAAGGAAAACGCTTTGCAGGCTATATAAATCAGTCATAAATAAATCTTGTGTTTATTTAAATAACTGTGGTAACTCTTTAGGTATTCCTTCGAACAAGATGCAGAAAGAACTGAAAATGACAGCCCTTCTACGAGTGATTAGCCTGGTCGTGATTAGCGTGGTGGTGATTATTATCCCACCGTGCGGGGCTGCACTTGGACGAGGAAAGGCTTAGAAATCAAGCCTTAACGAACTAAGACCCCCGCACCGAAAGGTCCGGGGGTTTTTTTATGACTAAAAAACGCAAATGAGGAGCAGAGAATGACGACTAGCACAAAATTCTGTTTCTCCCGATTTATGACGGGGAACTAACTATGAATGGGGCACAGTGGGTAGTACATGCGTTGCGCGCGCAGGGAGTCGAGACAATATTCGGTTATCCGGGTGGCGCAATTATGCCGATTTACGATGCACTGTATGACGGCGGCGTGGAACACCTCTTGTGCCGACACGAGCAGGGCGCAGCAATGGCGGCCATTGGTTACGCGCGCGCCACCGGTAAAACCGGCGTCTGCATGGCAACGTCCGGTCCGGGCGCAACCAACCTGATCACCGGTCTGGCGGATGCGTTGCTCGATTCCGTTCCCGTTGTCGCCATCACCGGTCAGGTGGCTTCTCCGTTCATCGGAACCGACGCCTTCCAGGAGGTGGACGTACTCGGTTTGTCGCTGGCCTGTACCAAACACAGCTTCCTTGTTCAGTCTCTGGAAGAGCTGCCGCGCATTATGGCAGAAGCGTTCGACGTGGCTAATTCTGGTCGTCCTGGCCCGGTTCTGGTTGATATCCCGAAAGATATCCAGGTTGCTCTGGGCGATCTGGAGCCGCATTTTTCCACCGTTGAAAATAACGATGTCTTCCCGCACGCCGAAGTGGAAGAGGCCCGCCAGATGCTGGTGCAGGCAAAGCAACCCATGCTGTATGTCGGTGGTGGCGTTGGTATGGCGCAGGCCGTTCCAGCCCTGCGCGAATTTATCGCGGTAACGCAAATGCCCGCCACCTGCACGCTGAAAGGGTTGGGCGCGGTCGACGCGGACTACCCATACTATTTGGGCATGTTAGGGATGCACGGCACCAAAGCGGCAAACCTGGCGGTGCAAGAGTGTGACCTGCTCATCGCCGTCGGTGCCCGTTTTGATGACCGCGTCACCGGCAAGCTGAATACCTTCGCGCCGAATGCCAAAGTGATCCATATGGATATCGACCCGGCGGAGATGAACAAACTGCGTCAGGCGCATGTTGCGCTGCAGGGCGATCTCAACGCGCTGTTACCGGCGTTACAGCAGCCGCTGGATATCAACGCATGGTGTCAACACACCGCAGACATGCGCGCTGAACACGTCTGGCGTTACGATCACCCCGGCGAGGCCATCTACGCACCGCTGCTGTTGAAACAGTTGTCCGACCGTAAACCGGCAGACAGCGTGGTGACGACGGATGTGGGCCAGCATCAGATGTGGTCAGCCCAGCACATGACCTACACGCGCCCGGAAAACTTCATCACCTCCAGTGGCTTAGGGACGATGGGCTTCGGCCTGCCTGCTGCCGTAGGCGCGCAGGTTGCCCGACCGAACGATACGGTTATCTGTATCTCCGGTGACGGCTCTTTCATGATGAACGTGCAGGAGCTGGGCACCGTAAAGCGCAAGCAGTTACCGCTGAAGATCGTGTTGCTCGATAACCAGCGTTTAGGGATGGTTCGCCAGTGGCAACAGTTGTTCTTCCAGGAGCGTTACAGCGAAACCACCCTGACCGATAACCCCGATTTCCTCATGCTGGCCAGCGCCTTTGGTATCCCAGGCCAGCACATCACCCGTAAAGACCAGGTTGAAGCGGCACTCGACACCATGTTGTCAAGCGAAGGGCCCTACCTGCTTCATGTCTCAATCGACGAGCTTGAGAATGTCTGGCCGTTGGTACCGCCCGGTGCCAGTAACTCACAAATGCTGGAGAAATTATCATGATGCAACATCAGGTCGCCGTGCAGGCTCGCTTCAATCCAGAGACATTAGAACGCGTTTTGCGTGTGGTGCGTCACCGTGGTTTTCAGATTTGCTCTATGAATATGGAGACGGCCACCGACGCCCGGAACATCAATATCGAATTGACCGTTGCCAGCCCGCGGTCGGTCGACTTACTGTTTAGTCAGTTAACGAAACTGGTCGATGTGGCACACGTTGCCATCTGCCAGAGCACAACCACATCACAACAAATCCGCGCTTGAGCGTGACAGGAAGAAAAAATGACGACGAAAAAAGCTGATTACATTTGGTTCAATGGTGAGATGGTTCGCTGGGAGGACGCGAAAGTCCACGTCATGTCCCACGCGCTGCATTACGGTACGTCTGTGTTTGAAGGCATCCGTTGCTACGATTCTCACAAAGGGCCAGTGGTGTTCCGCCATCGCGAACACATGCAGCGTCTGCATGATTCAGCCAAAATTTATCGTTTCCCGGTCTCTCAAAGCGTGGATGAGCTGATGGAAGCCTGCCGCGACGTGATTCGTAAGAACAACCTGACCAGCGCCTACATTCGTCCGCTGGTATTCGTGGGTGACGTGGGGATGGGCGTTAACCCGCCAGCCGGATACACCACCGATGTGATCATTGCCGCGTTCCCGTGGGGTGCCTACCTGGGTGCAGAAGCGCTGGATCAGGGGATCGACGCAATGGTTTCTTCCTGGAACCGCGTGGCACCAAACACCATTCCGACTGCGGCAAAAGCAGGCGGTAACTACCTTTCCTCATTGCTGGTCGGTAGCGAAGCGCGTCGTCATGGTTATCAGGAAGGCATCGCGCTGGACGTGAATGGCTATATCTCTGAAGGTGCAGGCGAAAACCTGTTTGAAGTTAAAGACGGTATCCTGTTCACGCCGCCGTTTACCTCTTCCGCGCTGCCGGGGATCACCCGTGACGCCATTATCAAGCTGGCGAAAGATCTGGGCATTGAAGTGCGTGAGCAGGTTCTGTCCCGCGAGTCTCTGTACCTGGCGGATGAAGTGTTCATGTCCGGTACGGCTGCCGAAATCACGCCGGTTCGCAGTGTCGACGGAATCCAGGTAGGCGAAGGCCGCTGTGGTCCGGTGACTAAACGTATTCAGCAAGCCTTCTTTGGCCTCTTTACCGGTGAAACGGAAGATAAATACGGCTGGTTGGATCAGGTTAATCACTAAGAATAATTATGGGACGGCACGCACCGTCCCATTTAATAGTCAGACGGGAGTAAATAAAGCATGCCTAAGTATCGTTCTGCCACCACCACCCACGGCCGTAATATGGCGGGTGCCCGCGCGCTGTGGCGCGCCACCGGGATGACCGACGCCGATTTCGGCAAGCCCATTATCGCCGTGGTGAACTCTTTCACCCAGTTCGTGCCGGGCCACGTGCACCTGCGCGATCTCGGTAAACTGGTTGCCGAACAAATTGAAGCGTCCGGCGGTGTGGCGAAAGAGTTCAACACCATTGCGGTGGATGACGGTATCGCGATGGGTCACGGGGGCATGCTCTATTCACTGCCGTCGCGCGAGCTGATCGCCGACTCGGTGGAGTACATGGTGAATGCCCACTGTGCTGATGCGATGGTCTGTATCTCCAACTGCGACAAAATCACCCCAGGGATGCTGATGGCTTCCCTGCGCCTGAACATTCCGGTGATCTTCGTCTCCGGTGGCCCAATGGAAGCGGGTAAAACCAAACTGTCCGACAAAATCATCAAGCTCGACCTCGTTGATGCGATGATTCAGGGGGCGGACCCGAAAGTCTCTGACGAGCAGAGCAACCAGGTGGAACGCTCCGCGTGCCCGACCTGCGGCTCCTGTTCCGGTATGTTCACCGCCAACTCCATGAACTGTCTGACCGAAGCGCTGGGCCTCTCTCAGCCCGGCAACGGTTCGCTGCTGGCGACCCATACCGATCGTAAAAAGCTGTTCCTCAATGCCGGTAAACGCATCGTTGAGCTGACCAAACGCTACTACGAGCAGGACGACGAAAGCGCGCTGCCGCGTAACATCGCCAGCAAGGCCGCGTTTGAAAATGCCATGACGCTGGACATCGCCATGGGCGGCTCCACTAACACCGTTCTGCACCTGCTGGCTGCCGCGCAGGAAGCGGAGATCGACTTCACCATGAGTGACATCGACAAGCTCTCCCGCAAGGTGCCACAGCTGTGCAAAGTCGCGCCGAGTACCCAGAAATATCACATGGAAGATGTACACCGCGCGGGTGGCGTGATCGGTATCCTCGGCGAGCTGGATCGTGCCGGGCTGCTGAACCGCGACGTGAAAAACGTGCTCGGTCTGACGCTGCCGCAGGCGCTGGAAAAATACGATGTCATGCTGACCAAAGACGATGCGGTGAAAAACATGTTCCGCGCCGGTCCGGCAGGGATTCGTACCACGCAGGCATTCTCGCAGGATTGCCGCTGGGACACCCTGGATGACGATCGCGCCGAAGGCTGTATCCGTTCTCTGGAATACGCTTACAGCAAAGACGGCGGCCTGGCCGTGCTGTACGGCAACTTTGCGGAAAACGGCTGTATCGTTAAAACGGCTGGCGTGGATGACAGCATCCTGAAATTCACCGGTCCGGCAAAAGTGTATGAAAGCCAGGACGAGGCGGTAGACGCCATTCTCGGCGGCAAAGTGGTGGAAGGCGACGTGGTGGTGATCCGCTACGAAGGGCCGAAAGGCGGGCCGGGTATGCAGGAGATGCTCTATCCAACCACCTTCCTGAAATCGATGGGACTCGGTAAAGCCTGTGCGCTGATCACCGACGGTCGTTTCTCCGGCGGCACCTCAGGCCTCTCCATCGGCCACGTTTCACCGGAAGCGGCAAGCGGCGGCAATATCGCGATCATCGAAGATGGCGATCTGATTGAAATCGATATTCCGAACCGCGGCATTCAGCTGAAGCTGAGCGATCAGGAAATTGCGGCGCGTCGTGAAGCGCAGGAAGCGCGCGGCGACAAAGCCTGGACGCCGAAAGACCGCCAGCGTGAAGTCTCCTTCGCTCTGCGTGCTTACGCGAGCCTTGCCACCAGTGCAGATAAAGGCGCGGTGCGCGACAAAACTAAACTTGGGGGCTAATGATGGCCGAGTCACAACCCTTATCCGCCGCCCCTGAGGGGGCGGAATATCTCCGGGCGGTGCTACGCGCACCGGTCTATGAAGCCGTGCAGGTTACGCCCCTGCAAAAAATGGAAAAAATCTCTTCGCGCCTCGACAACGTGATTCTGGTGAAGCGCGAAGACAGGCAGCCGGTGCACAGCTTTAAGCTGCGCGGAGCCTACGCGATGATGGCCGGGTTGACCGACGAACAAAAAGCGCGCGGTGTGATTACCGCATCGGCAGGCAATCATGCACAGGGCGTGGCGTTCTCCTCGGCCCGTTTAGGGTTGAAAGCGCTGATCGTAATGCCGGTCTCCACGGCGGATATCAAAGTCGACGCGGTGCGTGGTTTTGGCGGTGAAGTGCTGCTCCACGGTGCGAACTTTGACGAAGCGAAAGCCAAAGCAATTGAGCTGGCGCAGCAGCAAGGTTTTACCTGGGTGCCGCCGTTCGACCACCCGATGGTGATTGCCGGACAAGGCACGCTGGCGCTGGAGCTGCTGCAGCAGGATGCCCATCTCGACCGTGTCTTTGTGCCGGTGGGTGGTGGTGGCCTCGCGGCAGGCGTGGCGGTGCTGATCAAACAGCTGATGCCGCAAATCAAGGTCATTGCCGTTGAAGCGGAAGACTCTGCCTGCCTTAAAGCGGCGCTGGACGCCGGACATCCGGTGGATCTGCCGCGCGTCGGGCTGTTCGCCGAGGGCGTGGCGGTGAAGCGCATTGGCGACGAAACGTTCCGCCTCTGCCAGGAATATCTCGACGATATCGTCACCGTTGATAGCGATGCTATCTGCGCGGCGATGAAAGATCTGTTTGAGGATGTGCGTGCAGTGGCAGAGCCTTCCGGCGCGCTGGCGCTGGCGGGAATGAAGAAATACATCGCGCAGCACAACATTCGCGGCGAGCGTCTGGCGCACGTGCTTTCTGGTGCCAACGTAAACTTCCACGGCCTGCGCTATGTCTCCGAGCGCTGCGAGCTGGGTGAACAGCGTGAGGCTCTGCTGGCGGTGACCATTCCGGAAGAGAAGGGCAGCTTCCTCAAATTCTGCCAGCTGTTGGGCGGGCGCTCGGTGACGGAGTTTAACTACCGTTTCGCCGATGCCAAAGATGCCTGCATTTTTGTCGGCGTGCGTCTGAGCCGTGGGCTGGAGGAGCGCAAAGAGATCCTCAACCTGCTGCATGAAGGCGGCTACAGCGTGGTGGATCTCTCCGATGACGAAATGGCGAAGCTGCACGTGCGTTACATGGTTGGCGGGCGTCCGTTGAAGCCGCTCCAGGAACGCCTTTACAGCTTCGAGTTCCCGGAATCACCGGGCGCATTGTTGAAGTTCCTGCATACGCTGGGCACGCACTGGAATATCTCGCTGTTCCACTACCGCAGCCACGGTACTGATTACGGTCGTGTGCTGGCGGCATTCGAACTGGGTGAGCACGAGCCGGATTTCGAAACGCGGCTCAATGAACTGGGCTATGAGTGTCACGATGAAACCCATAACCCGGCGTTCCGTTTCTTCCTGGCAGGTTAGATTGTTCGAAAAAATGCCTGATGGCGCTGCGCTTATCAGGCCTACGTTCTTTCAAACCGTAGTACGTAGGCCGGGTAAGCGCAGCGCCACCCGGCTTCAATGGTTCGGTAATATCTTCCAGAACGCATCAATAAGCGGCTCATGCAGCCGCTTTTTTTGTGCACAGACGCCAAGCTCAAACGGCGTTTTCTCGTCGCTGCGCTCTAAAATCATTACGCGGTTGCGCACCGGTTCAGGGCTGTTTTCCAGCACCACTTCCGGCAGCAGCGCCACGCCGCAGCCGAGCGCCACCATCGACACCATCGCCTCATGGCCGCCGACCGTGGCGTAAATCGATGGGTTACTGATTTTCTGACGGCGGAACCATAGCTCAATGCGGCGGCGCACGGGCCCCTGATCGGCCATGATAAACGGCACCGTTGACCAGTCCGGTTTTTCTACCGACACCTGGTTACGCACCGGGCAGGGGAGCGCCGGGGCGATCAGCACCACCGCCAGATTTTCCAGCATTGAGAACGCCACCGCCCCCGGCAGGGTTTCAGGTTTCCCGGCAATGGCGAGATCGGCTTCACCTGTGACCACTTTTTCCATGGCGTCGGCGGCATCGCCGGTAGTGAGTTTGATTTCGACCGAAGGATGTTCCGCGCGGAAGCGGTCAAGGATCGGCGGCAAATGGCTGTAGGCGGCGGTGACGGAACAAAAAATATGAAGCTCACCGGAGAGCGACGGCCCTTGCTGGTCGATGGTGTGTCGCAACTGCTGATACTGCAACAAGGTTTGCTGGGCGAAGACGCGCAGCTCTTCCCCCGCTTCGGTAAGGGTGACGGTGCGGTTATCGCGCACGAACAGCGGCTGGCCGAGATCTTCCTCAAGCCGCTGGATCTGGCGTGACAGTGTGGAAGGGCTAACGTGCATCGCCCGTGCGCTACGGCCAAAGTGACGGCTTTCCGCCAGATGCAGGAACATTTTCAGATCGCGTAAATCCACCGATTCCACTCCCTCTGTTTACATTGCAATAATTGCAACGTGACGTTGTGAATATATCAATTTCCGCAATAAATTTCCTGTCATATAGTAAGTTCATTCTCGCAAAAGCGAACCGAACAATAAGACGCACAACATCACGAGGTATCACCCATGGCTAACTACTTTAATACACTGAACTTGCGCCAGCAGCTGGCGCAGCTGGGCAAATGCCGCTTCATGGCGCGCGATGAATTTGCCGATGGCGCGAGCTACCTTCAGGGTAAAAAAGTGGTCATCGTCGGCTGTGGCGCACAGGGTCTGAACCAGGGCCTGAACATGCGTGACTCCGGTCTGGATATCTCCTACGCCCTGCGTAAAGAAGCGATTGCTGAGAAGCGTGCTTCATGGCGTAAAGCGACCGAAAACGGCTTCAAAGTAGGCACCTACGAAGAGCTGATCCCACAGGCGGATCTGGTGGTTAACCTGACGCCAGACAAGCAGCACTCTGACGTTGTGCGTTCCGTACAGCCACTGATGAAAGATGGCGCGGCGCTGGGTTACTCCCACGGCTTCAACATCGTGGAAGTGGGCGAACAGATCCGTAAAGACATCACCGTAGTGATGGTGGCACCGAAGTGTCCAGGTACTGAAGTACGTGAAGAGTACAAGCGTGGCTTCGGCGTACCGACCCTGATTGCGGTTCACCCGGAAAACGATCCCAAAGGCGAAGGCATGGCGATTGCAAAAGCCTGGGCAGCAGCGACCGGCGGCCATCGTGCGGGCGTGCTGGAATCCTCCTTCGTTGCCGAAGTGAAATCTGACCTGATGGGCGAGCAAACCATTCTGTGCGGTATGTTGCAGGCCGGTTCTCTGCTGTGCTTCGACAAGCTGGTGGAAGAAGGCACCGATCCGGCATACGCCGAAAAACTGATTCAGTTCGGCTGGGAAACCATCACCGAAGCGCTGAAGCAGGGCGGCATTACGCTGATGATGGACCGTCTGTCCAACCCGGCGAAACTGCGTGCATTCGCGCTGTCTGAGCAGCTGAAAACCATCATGGCTCCGCTGTTCCAGAAACATATGGACGACATCATCTCCGGCGAGTTCTCATCCGGCATGATGGCGGACTGGGCAAACGACGATAAAAAACTGCTGACCTGGCGTGAAGAGACCGGCAAAACCGCGTTTGAAACCGCGCCACAGTTTGACGGCAAAATCAGCGAGCAGGAATATTTCGATAAAGGCGTACTGATGATCGCGATGGTGAAAGCTGGCGTTGAGCTGGCGTTTGAAACCATGGTGGATTCCGGCATCATCGAAGAGTCTGCGTACTATGAATCTCTGCACGAGCTGCCGCTGATCGCGAACACCATCGCCCGTAAGCGCCTGTACGAAATGAACGTGGTTATCTCTGATACCGCCGAGTATGGTAACTACCTGTTCTCTTATGCATGCGTACCGCTGCTGAAAGAGTTCATGACCACCCTGCAGGCAGGCGATCTGGGCAAAGCGATTGCGGAAGGTGCCGTAGACAACGCACAACTGCGCGACGTGAACGAAGCCATTCGCAGCCATGAAATCGAGAAAGTGGGCCAGAAACTGCGTGGCTACATGACCGACATGAAACGTATCGCGGTAGCAGGTTAAGCGTAATCAATCGGGTGGCGCACGCCACCCGATGTTGTTCAGCGACGTAACACCGCGCCAGAATATCCCAACTGACGCCATGCTTCATACACCACGACCGACACCGCATTTGACAGGTTCATACTGCGGCTGTCCGGCATCATCGGAATACGAATTTTTTGCTCAGCAGGTAAAGCATCAAGAATGGTCGCTGGCAGTCCGCGTGTTTCCGGGCCAAACAGCAAATAATCACCTTCCTGGTAGCTTACAGCGCTGTGTGCAGGCGTGCCTTTGGTGGTCAGAGCAAACATGCGCTGCGGTTTTTCGGTTTCCAGAAACGCGGCGTAATCGTGATGGCGAACCACGGCAGTAAATTCATGATAATCCAGCCCCGCGCGGCGCAGACGTTTGTCGTCCCATGTAAAGCCCATCGGCTCAATGATATGCAGACGAAACCCGGTATTGGCGCACAGGCGGATGATGTTGCCGGTATTAGGTGGAATTTCTGGTTCGAATAAAACGATGTTAAGCATACTGCCCCCTTAATTGCGGGGGCAGAATAGCATCCCCTCTCACCTTTGGGGAGAGGAGGAGGGGATCAGATCGAATCCCTTAAGCCGCATTCCCCTGCGACAGCGGTGCCAGCGCCGCAGGCAATTTACTCAGCTCCTGCACCAGCGAATCCTTGCTGATTTCGCTAATCGACTTCGCACCGGTCAGCGTCATCGCCACCTTCATCTCTTTCTCGATCAGGTTCAGCAGGTTCGCCACGCCCGCCTGACCGCTGGTGGCCAGCGCGTACAGGTAAGCTCGGCCCAGCAGCACGCTGTCCGCGCCAAGCGCAATCATCCGTACCACATCCAGCCCGTTACGAATGCCGCTGTCGGCGAGGATCGCGATATCGCCTTTCACCGCATCAGCAATGGCGGGCAGCGCGCGTGCAGAGGAAAGCACGCCGTCGAGCTGGCGTCCGCCGTGGTTAGAGACCACGATCCCATCGGCACCGAAACGTACCGCGTCGCGCGCATCTTCCGGATCGAGGATACCCTTGATCACCATCGGGCCGTCCCAGAATTCGCGTATCCACTCTAGGTCTTTCCAGGAGATGGAGGGATCGAAGTTATTCGCCAGCCAGCCGATGTAATCTTCCAGCCCGGTCGGTTTACCGAGGTAGGCCGAGATATTCCCCAGATCGTGCGGACGGCCATTCACGCCGACATCCCATGCCCACTGCGGATGAGTCACCGCCTGCCAGTAGCGGCGCAGGGCGGCATTCGGGCCGCTCATGCCGGAGTGAGCATCACGATAGCGCGCACCGGGCGTTGGCATATCCACGGTAAAGACCAGCGTTGAGCAGCCCGCCGCTTTGGCGCGCTCAAGCGCGTTACGCATAAAGCCGCGATCCCGCAGAACGTACAGCTGGAACCACATCGGGCGTTTAATGGTCGGAGCGACTTCTTCAATCGGGCAGACCGAAACGGTGGAGAGGGTAAACGGAATACCTTTGGCGTCCGCCGCTGCGGCGGCCTGCACTTCGCCACGGCGGGCGTACATGCCGCATAAGCCGACAGGCGCAAGCGCCACCGGCATGGAGAGCGTCTCGTTAAACAGCTTCGTCTCGAGGCTCAGGTCAGACATATTCTTCAGCACGCGCTGGCGCAGGGCCACTTCCGAGAGATCTTCCACGTTGCGACGCAGGGTATATTCGGCATACGCCCCGCCGTCGATATAGTGGAACAGGAACGGTGGCAAAATACGCTGCGCCGCGGCGCGATAGTCACTGGCTGCTGAAATAATCATGCGTTGTTCTCCCTGGAAATATCACTGTCGCCAGGCAGACGGGTAATACGCGCCTGTCGGGCCTGATCTTCATCAAATCGTTTAATGGTGGTATGCACGAAGCCAAGATGTGCCATCATCGCTTTGCGCGCGGCCTCGGCATCGCCCGCCAGAATGGCGTTGAGCACGGCTTCATGCTGTTCGGTGAGCTGGGCAAATACCGGCGGGACCAGATACATGCGCTGGCGGCTCTGCTTCACAGAGGATTGCAGCAGGTCGAAGAACCCGCGCATGGTTTGCAGCAGCACCACGTTGTGCGACGCCTCGGCAATCGCCAGATGAAAACGCACATCCGCCTGCGAGGCGATATCCGGGTCGTTGCTTTGCGTTGCCTCGAAGCAGACTTTGAGCTTCTCTTTGTCGGCCTCGGTTGCCCGCATTGCCGCGTGCCATGCCGTGCTGGTCTCGATGGCGTGGCGCGCTTCAAGAATGTCGAAGCTGTAGTCCGGATCGTTTTCCATCAACGTTTTCAGCGGCTGGACGATGTTTTGCCCGGACCAGTCATCATGCTGCCAGCGCACAAACGTGCCGCCACCGCGACGGCTCAGCAGCACGCCTTCGTTAACCAGCGTCGCCAGCGCTTCGCGCAGGGAATTGCGCGACACGCCAAGCTGGGCGGCAAGCTGGCGTTCAGCGGGCAATTTCATGCCCGCCTCCAGATGTTGTTCTTCAATCAGCGCCCGCACGCGAGTGGCAATCTCGTCGGACAGGCGTCTGGGCATCACTATCATGGAATCATCCAGGTTAAGACATAGGCCTGCAGCGTGGTAATAACGCCCACCATGCAGGTAAATATCAGGCTGTGTTTCACGGTAAAACGGAACAGATCCGACTCTTTGCCCACCAGTCCCACCGCCGCACAGGCTATGGCGATGGATTGCGGAGAGATCATCTTCCCTGTTACGCCGCCGGTGGTGTTAGCCGCCACGAGCAGCACGTCCGAGACGCCAATCTGCTGCGCCGCCGTTGCCTGCAGGGCGGCAAACAGCGCGTTAGAGGAGGTATCGGAACCGGTCAGGAACACCCCCAGCCAGCCGAGGAATGGCGAGAAGAAAGTAAACGCATGGCCGGTATGGGCCAGCGCCAGCGCCAGCGTCGACGACAGGCCGGAGTAGTTCGAGATAAACGCGAATGCCAGCACCATGCCGATGGAGTAGATCGGCAGCATCAGCTCTTTAATTGTCGCTGCAAAGGTCTGCAC
Source organism: Enterobacter sp. MALB-1 (assembly GCF_041021625.1). Taxonomy (NCBI): domain Bacteria; kingdom Pseudomonadati; phylum Pseudomonadota; class Gammaproteobacteria; order Enterobacterales; family Enterobacteriaceae; genus Enterobacter; species Enterobacter sp. MALB-1. The sequence goes on along the minus strand of NZ_JBDPJL010000001.1, from coordinate 4,311,736 downwards.
CGCGGCGGCAGGCTTCATGCGCAGCCACACCACAGAAAGGATAGCCGCAAACAGAATGGCCGTGCCGGTGGCGGAGAACCAGTCAAACTTAAATACCGCTGCATACGGCGTGGCGTCGTGCACCACCGGCGGCATACGGGCGACCATCTTGTCGAGGAACGGCACGGAGATGTTAATCACCATGTTATACAGCGCACCGCCAGGCACGAACAGCGCTTTAAACGGTGGAATGCTCCACAGCGTCACGGTGGCGGTCAGGAACAGGAACGGCGACCACGCGCGAACGATTTGGCCTGTGGTATAGCCCGTGCGAGCCAGCGTCTGATCCACATGCGATGCCCCCATATCGGCAAAGCGGAAGATGCGCACTGGCTGCCAGCGTTTCAGGAACAGCGTCAGACAAACCAGTGACACCAGGGAAGAGATAATGTCCGGCAGTTCCGGGCCGAGGAAGTTGGAGCTCAGGTACTGGGCAATGGCGAAGGAACCGCCCGCTACCATTACCGCAGGCCAGGTCTCTTTCACCCCGCGCCAGCCGTCCATAATCGCCATGATCCAGAACAGCACGATGATGGTCAGGAACGGCAACTGACGGCCTACCATCTGGCCGATCTCAAAGCTGTCCAGCCCGGTCACCTGACCGGCCACCAGAATCGGAATGCCCATCGCGCCAAACGCGACCGGTGCGGTGTTCACAATCAGGCACAGGCCCGCGGCATACAGCGGGTTAAAGCCCAGCCCTACCAGCAGCGCAGCGGTGATCGCCACCGGCGCGCCGAACCCTGCTGCCCCTTCCAGGAACGCCCCGAAGGAGAAGCCGACAATCAGCATCTGCAAACGCTGGTCCGGTGTAATGGAGAGGATCGACGAGCGAATAATGTCGAACTGCCCGGTTTTCACCGAAATTTTGTAGACAAAAACCGCGGCAATGATGATCCACGCAATCGGCCACAGGCCGTAGAAGAAGCCATAGACGACGGAGGCCAGCGCGCGATCGACCGGCATTTTATAGAATAGCGCCACCAGCAGGGCGATAGCGACGGTGTATGTCGCCGCAAGGTATCCCTTCAGTTTGAGCTTAATCAGCGCAAAGAAGAAGAACAGGATCGGAAGCGATGCGATCAGGCTCGACAGCCAGATATTCCCGGCCGGATCGTAGTTTTGTTGCCAGAGGCTCATGCAGGTCTCCTGGGGACCACACAGTCTGCTTTGCGGTGAGTCTGTGCTCATCTCTGCGTCACATACTGTGTAAAAGTGGTCCTGCCAATGTTGTGATGTAGGGTTAATGACAACGAATGGTTAACCAGGTGTTATAGATAGGCAATGATTTTGTGAGCGGAAATAATGGAAATGTGAACCAGGGAAGGGATAGCTGGGGGATTGGTTGGGCCAATTTTGAGGGGGCTCCATCGTATGATAATGGGCCCCCATAAATGCCTTTATAGAATATCAGGCATTAAACAGCATTCTGAACAGAAGAGGTATCTCCGATAACAATCAAACCATCTTGCTGCTTTAGGCGGTTATCTTTAATTTCCTGCTCAATGACATCGGAGATCACTTTTCTCAGGAGACTACTAGTCGATTTAAAACCAAGCATCCTTGAGATGGATGTAATGATTTCATCTTCTGTTGCTCCAAGGCTTGCGCTAACGATGTCAAATACACCTGAAGCGATTTCTATAGGTGCGATCAGTTCTGGTTTACGTATACTTGCAGACAAGACGTTTTGTCTGTTGCGCAGTCGAATTGCTACTTCTTTGTGTATGAAAAATTCATGCTCCTTATAAATCTTACCTCTCCTGCAGGCAATTTGAGCAGCCTGGTTAACAACGCTTTCTATCCGCGCACCAGCCCGCTGCAATCCCCATGCTGAGCGAAGACGAGTTATCAATTCGCTCAAATGGATAGGCGATTCAGTGAAAACTATTTTTTCAACCATGTCAGCAAGTATGCCGGTTGGTGTTTCATGTAAAGCATAGGAAAGATTGGCTTCGGGTTGTGCTTCTTCATAAATGATAGACTGGTCATTAGCGGAATCAGTTCTATCAAGGCCAACCTCAACAACGTCTTCTCGTTCAACTGTGACAATATCAACAGGAACTGCTCGGGAACGTCCATATATATGTTCTGTTCTACTATTCAGTTCTCTTTTTGCATTCTCAATAGCATAAATAACTTTTTGCAGTTGTTCCTCAGGTCTTTGGAACCAATCCGTACTCCAGATTCGGTGTATGATCCAACCATGATCCTCCAGAACGGCCTGACGTAAACGATCACGCTCTCTGGCAGAACGAGAGGAATGATAAGCGCTGCCATCACATTCGATCCCGAGAAGATAACGCCCAGGTAATTCAGGATCGGCAATTGCCAGATCGATAAAGAAGCCAGCAATTCCGACTTGTGGGTGCACCTGATAACCTCGGTTTTGAAGTGCTGATGCGACTTGTTCTTCAAATACGCTATCCATCGGGCGCCCGGAAACTGTGGACATTGATAAACGTCCTGTGCGGGCATATTGAAGGAAGAGTTTGAAAGCCAATACGCCAACACCTTTAGTACGTCCAAGATCAATATCTTCATCAGTGATCGATGCAAAAACCTCACATCGCCGTTTTGCGCGGCTAATCAGCACATTAAGCCGCCGCTCACCACCTTGTGAACCCAGAGGGCCGAATCGCATTGCCAGATAGCCTTGTTTATTACGCGCATATCCTACAGAGATCATGATGACATCACGTTCGTCACCTTGAATGTTTTCCAGGTTTTTAATGAAGAATGGCTCGGCAGGGTGAGAATTAAAGAAATCTTCATATTGCGGATTTAAACGGCGGAGAACCTCTAATTCATCCTGAATCGCCTTACGTTGTGAAACAGAGAATGTTGCGACTCCGAGTGACATTTCAGGGTATTGTTGTGCATGCTCAAGAATAGCGGTAGCAATCCTTTTTGCCTCAATAGGATTGGCATTGCCCTCACCCGATTCGAAAATACCGTTTTCCACATAATGGAATCGTAAGCCCATACCAGCCTCTTCGGTAAATGGGCTTGGGACTATAAACAATTTGTTTTCGTAGAACTGACTATTAGAAACCGCAATAAGCGACTGGTGCCGACTTCGGTAATGCCAGCGAAGCATTCGTTGTGGCAAGCCTCTGGCAACAAACAATCCGAGTATACTTTCGATATCTGCTACTTGTGTTGAATCTTCATCTCCATCATCGTTACTGGCTTCAGTCATACGAGAGAAGAAACTGGTTGGCGGTAATTGTCTTTCGTCGCCGACAACAACAACTTGCTCACACCGCGCAATTGCACCTATGGCATCGACAGGCTGAATTTGGCTCGCTTCATCCATCACAAGCAAATCAAATTTTTGCTTACCTGGGATCAAAAATTGTGCGACAGATAGTGGGCTCATCATCATGACCGGTTTGATTGCCTGTATTGCCGGGCCCGCTTTAAGCATCAATTGACGAATAGGCATATGACCTCTTTTCCTCGCCATTTCAGCGCGCAAAACTCCAACCGGACCTGCCGCTCCAATTTTGGAAGGAATACGGCGATGGTGTGCCCGAGCGACCTCAATACTTGAGCTCTTTATGCGGCGTAAATCCATTTCTGCAAAGTGCTGCACTTTTCGATTATGAAGATCACCGTCGAAGCGGGAAAGGGAAGGTGTCTCTTTAGCCATCAAACTGAACAGCGATTCATAATAGGTATATTCGACAGAGCTATAACAAATGGAGAATGGTAATCGCCCATCCTCAAGCCTTTCTACCACTTCTGACAGCCCCAGTTTGTTCGCCTGATTGCGTCGGTGTTGCCAGGCAACCCATTTGGACAATTGTTCGGCATTTGCAGTCCATAAGGTAAGTTTGTTCAGGACACTATCGATACGTAAATGCTGATTATCTAAATGGAAAAGTGTGTCGGTGGTCGATTCTAACTCGTTGGCCAGGTTTTCAAGTTCATCAATGATGGAGAAACGTGTTGCTGAAAGTTGATTGGCGGAATTCAGTAACTCACTACGATCTTTTATCGTCGCACAGATAAAGCGTAAGTCACCGTATTTTTCCATCCATACATAATCGCTAATAAGATTTTTCCAGTTTGACCGCGTGTTTAGCCACTCACTACCAAATGCAGCCCTTCCCAATTCGGATTGGGATTCAATGGTCTTTTTCTGATACTGTAATGCGATAATCTTCTTAACTGTCTCCAGGCGTTCACCTGGGTTATCCGCAGGATCTTTAAACACCTGATGTGATGTTGAATCTATACGACTGAGTTTTTGAGCTAATACCTCAATAAAACCTAATGGAACACGCTTAATTGAATAGTGATTATCAAACCAGGATTCGGGAGTTGTGCCAAAAGCCTTCCAAAGCTGTTTCAGTTCGATATCGGTTTGGGTTAGAAGCTGCTCAAGTTTCTGACTAAGGTTTCTCAGCGTTTCCCGATCCGACAGTTGACTCGCAAGTATACGTGCTTCTGAGCCAACATCTTTCAGCGTCGCCATCCATTCCACCAATGCTTTCAGATCACTACTGTTACTGCTTTCGCCACGCCAGTGCGAGCCAAATGCACTATTGCCAAATTCGCGACAGTTAGCGATATTTTTTCGTAGCGCTTGTGCCTGGATAACATTGTCCAAAAGTTCGATTTGCTGCTGAATAGGTTGGTTGGTATCTCGAATGAGAGAGCGAGCAAGTGCACGTGAACGGCGCCATTCACTATTCAAGACTTTGAATACACCCGTATGTATTGCAAGGTTATGACGAATTTGTGTAAGTTCAGTATCCCATATGGCGTCAGAAATGTGGGGATCGATATTCTGGCGCAAAGACTGTAAATCAGCGATCGCATTGACCAGCTCTCTGGCTTGTTCAACACCATGCTCCCATACGGAAGCGACAAAAGCCTGTGGGCTTGCATCAGGTGCATCAGCCACGCGTCCGCTGAGCTCAATCAGGTTTTTGACTTCCTGAGAAGAACGATACTGAGACTCAGTTCCTAACTCTCTCGTCAGGCTGGTCACTGTTATTTGAATTTGAGGTAACAGTTGTAGTAATGTCCTCGCGGCTGAGAAAGCACCCGACAAAAGATTTTCCGGTACAGTTTTCAGCTCATCTCTAAATTCAAGAAGAGGGCTATCAAAATGTTCCTCATGAATCACATTTTTAATTTCCTCAAAATTCTTCTCATAAATTTCACCCTGTTCAATTAGATTTTTTATTTCGTAAAGAGAGTTTGACCAGACAGAGTTTACGAGTGCAACTTCTTCAAACTCAGGTGCCTGAGCTATGAGGCCAGTAATCTGAACAATTTTGTCCGCCTCGTTGAAAAGTACGGGTTCAGGTGTTACCCCTACTCGCACAGCCAAATCCATTATAGCGCTTTGAAAGTCATGCACTTTTTGCGACAACGCAGTGATTTTTGGTATCAAGCGATCGAGTTCACCCGGCAAAACGGATTCTCGTTTTACGCCATTCCAGGGATGATTATGAGGTAGCCCAATATCTTCAATCCGTTCAATAAGCTCTTTAACGAGATCCAGTCGTTTTAACAGATCGTTATTGCTCCATTCATCGAAGCCATGAAGATTAAAGTCCGTAGGTGTTTGCCCATTTTGGCGCAACCGTACCAATTGCCCAATTACCTGATAAGGGGTCAAACCCGAAGGTGTGTAGACTTTATGTAGACGTGCTGGGTGGGCATTCAGGGAATCGCGGGTTTCGGTTAAGTTCTCAATCAATTCATCAGGAAATTCACCGCGGGGTGAACCTAAATCCCATACCCGCTTCAATTCTTCGAGCAAAATTCGTTTATTGGCTTTATTGCTGTGAAGTTCTAAACAAGCATCACCTACCCCTGCTTGGTCTAAGCGTCGTTTGACCACTTCAAGAGCTGCCATTTTTTCTGCAACAAAGAGTACCGTTTTTCCATCCGCAATGGCCGATGCAATGATATTGGCTATCGTCTGCGACTTACCCGTCCCCGGCGGCCCTTGTATAACAAGGTTTCTACCTCTCCTTACTTCATGAATCGCGAGCGTCTGAGAGCTATCACTATCCATAATATGAAGCATATCTTTTGGCATGATAATGGGGTCTATAGGGCTATCTTCTGAAAGAAGTCCATCGCTTTCATCGAACCCTTCTTCCATGAGCGCACGAATAAGATATTTTGATGTAATAGCTTCATCATCTGGCCAGTTAGCAGGGTCAAGATCGCGATACATCAAAAATTTAGAAAAAGAGAACAAACCAAGAACAATATCGTTGGCCCTAACTTCCCAATCTGTTTTCAATGCTATTGATTTCTGTACAGCCTCAAAGTAACCACTTACGTTAATTTCATCATCATCAGATTGCATTACCGGTAGGGTGATCTGGTGTACGCGTTCAAGGAAGGCTTCCAGAGAGAGATTAGGGATGATGTCTTCTGAGCGCGCTTTTAGTTTAAATCTTTCTCCGGCGCTACCGCGTTCCAGACTGACTGGGACCAGTATCAAGGGAGCATAACGGACATTCTCTTTATTGGCGGGATCTACCCACTTCAATGTGCCCAGTGCCAGGAAAAGAATGTTTGCGCCTTGCTCCTCTTCTAGCGTTTTGGAGTCGTGGTACAAATCGAGTAATCGAGTCTGCAACCCTTTAGGTGTTAAACGAGTCTGCAGTTTGGTATCAAGATGCTGAGATTTTATATCAGTATCTTCTTCATCGAATTGATAAATAAACCTTTTTTCTTCTGAAAGACCATCTTCAATCTCTTGGTCGTCTTCTTTTCCTGATTTACCATGCAAAAATGTGAACGTCTTTTTTTCATTAAAGAGAAGGTTGTAAACCAACTCAGAACGCTCATCAATCACTTCCAGGAAACGTGTATTTTTCGATCGCGGAATGTTGAGTAAGCGGTTCCTTGCCCCTAAATCCAGAAGTTCAGCCCTGGCTTTTTCAAGTTTTTGTTCTAAAGAAAGGGCGCTGTTTTGAAAGGTTGAGGTCTCAGTAGAATTCATAAAATTTATAACCTAATGCAATGACATACCATCATGCCAATGAAAATATATTATATTTCAATGGCGTGCCGTGTGTATTAGTTAGATCGAAAGAAATGAATGTCCACTTTACTCTCAACAAAGAGAATTGTGAACCAACAGAGTTTACTATTACTTGTTTACATTTGCGGCCTGCAGACCGGTATTTTAGATAATAAAAAAAACCAATACATTCCCATGATGAATATATTGGGCTGGTTTGTATTTAACTTAACTTAAATTAAGTATCAGAACGCCGTCTTACAAAAACCTGTCATCTCTTTCAGGCCCATTTCACGGCCAAGTTCTGTCATCGGGTGTACCACCACCAGACCACGGACACTTTTTTTCAGCTTGCCCATATCGGCCTGCTCTTTTTTGGTGATCGCACGGCGATGCGGCATATTCATCAGCTTCTGCGCTTCTTTGCTCAGCTTCTGGCCTTTAACTTCACGCAGGCGGTCGATTTCGGCTTCCAGCTTAGCGGTCTCTTTCTCCAGCTCGGCATACTTCTCAGCGGAATCAACCAGTGACAGGCCCGCCATCTGGTGACGGATCAGATCCAGACGGTCGCTCAGGCGTTTAATTTCGTTCTTTTCGACTTCTTTCATGACAAATAACTCTAAATACGGGGGAATTTACAGCAAGGATACACCAATGTGCGCAGGCTTACTTCTGAAACGCTTTTTTTAAGCTGATTCGGGAAATCAGCTCAGTCAGGGAAAGAACCATGGTGGAGCGGACAACCTGCTGATAACGCAGCTTTTGCATTGCGTACAGTTCAGGATCGCTGTTATCAAAATGGGGAGCAGGGGGAAGGGCGCTGACGCAATGCAGCTCGCCGAACGGCCCCAGAATTTCATCATCGGTAAAGCTATATTCATTACCGTCATGATTTAACTCTTCGCGCAGCGCCATCAGCAGCTCAGCATCTTCATACTCTGGCCTGCTCAGCACGCCAAGACCATAAATCAGCTTCAGGCGTACCGATAAATCGCCCAGCGGTCCGTCTCCGTCCAGTAACGGTTCTACAGCATACTTTACCGCATAGTCGTCTTTGCGAAACACCTGAAGTACCAGAATGTTCACCGCCTCGGTCAGTAATTCGACGGCGGCAATCAGGAAACTTCGTACGGTTTTGCCAGCATTCAGACGCTCAAGCACACGATTTTCAAAGGCCTGGGTTTGTTCCATTATTGCCTGCATATCTGACAATCTGTAATTTGGGCGCAGGCTAACCTGCGCCGCACTCTGCATCATTTGGTTGCGTTGTATGCGTTAACCGCCTCCACAACCACGTCGCTGTTGGCATCCAGACCGGAAACCTGCGCCAGCGCAGCCTGTGCGCCTTTGCTGTCAATCAGCTCTGCCAGCTCAATCGCCTGTGGGTCCTGCTCGCTGCGGTAGTGCATCGCGGCGGCAATCCCTTTCACCAGGTTGGCATGTGGCAGGCCGTATTCCAGCGTGCCCAGTAGCGGCTTAATCAGACGATCGCCTGCGCTCAGTTTACGCAACGGCTGACGGCCCACGCGCTCAACGTCATCTTTCAGATACGGGTTTTCAAAACGACCGAGGATTTTCTGGATGTATGCTGCGTGTTTGTCAGCATCAAAACCGTAGCGTTTGATCAGCACCGCACCGCTCTCTTCCATCGCACCTTTTACCACAGCGCGGATGTTCTCATCGAGGATCGCGTCACGGATGGTCTGATGACCGGCCAATTTTCCGAGGTACGCGGTTATAGCATGCCCGGTGTTCAGCGTGAAGAGTTTACGTTCGACAAATGCCATCAGATTATCCGTTAATTCCATTCCCGGAATGGTCGGCAACGCACCCTTAAACTGAGTTTTATCGACGATCCACTCGCTGAAGGTTTCAACAGTCACTTCCAGCGGGTCGTTGGTGGCAGATTCTGACGGCGGGACGATACGGTCAACGGCGGAATCAACAAACCCGACATGAGCTTCAACCCAGGCTTTATCTTCATCCGCGACGGCAGCGAGAACGTGGCCTTTCAACTGCGTGGTGCCGCGCACCATGTTTTCACAGGCGATGATGTTCAGCGGTGTTTCAATGCCCTGCGCTTTACGCTTAGCCAGACCTTTTGCCACCGCAGGAGCAATGCGCTCAAGCACCACCGGACCCACCGCGGTGGTGACCAGATCAACGCTGGCGATCAGGTCGATAACGTCGTCGCCGATGCTGCTCACCGCGTTCACGCCAGACACCGTCTCAACCTGCTCTTTTTCGCCTACCACGTGGACCTGATAGCTATGACGGGCATTCAGGGCGTCAAGCACCACCTGGTTCACATCGGCGAATGTCAGCGTAATACCCGCGTCTGCCAGCAGTTTGCCGATAAAACCACGACCAATATTACCTGCGCCAAAATGTAATGCTTTCATAGTATTAACCTTCATCAATGTTTTTACCCGAGAGGGCTGGGGTGAGGCTTTTCCCTCACCCTAGCCCTCTCCCCGGTGGGGAGAGGGAAGAGAACTTACTTGTTCAGCAGTGCCAGCACTTCTTCCACGCTGGTGGTATTGGCCAGACGCTCGATGACCGTTTCGTCATCCAGAGCATTGGTCAGGCTGGTAATCACCTGAATGTGCTCGTTGTTACGTGCGGCGATACCAATCACCAGACGGGCGATGTCGTCTTCTTCTTCACCGAAGCGCACGCCATCCGGATACTGACAGAACACCACGCCGGTTTTCAGCACGCGGTCTTTCGCTTCAACCGTACCGTGTGGAACCGCGATGGATTCGCCCAGGTAGGTTGGCGTCAGTTTTTCACGTTCCAGCATTGCGTCAACATATTCAGGCTGAACGTAGCCACCTTTCACCAGTTGCTCACCGGCAAAGCGAATCGCCTCTTCTTTATTGCTCGCAGTACGGCCGAGGAAGATGTTCTCCGCACCCAGTTTAAACAGGTGGGCGTTGCTCTCGTCGAAGCTGTCCTGCAGGCTGCTACGCACTTTGACTTCATTGTCTTCGTGACGCTGCGCCGCGACCAGACGCTCAGTCAGGCTGGTGTACAGGCCGCTGTCCAGGAAGTTGGTCAGCGAAATGTGCTGCGCCTGCGGTACCTGACGCATGGCGCGTTCGGTCAGATCGCGGTGCGTGATGACCAGGTCAACATCCGGCGGCAGGCTGTTAATCGCGCTGTTGGTGACAGAGATGTTGGTCAGGCCCGCATCCTGCACTTTCTTACGCAGCACGCCCGCACCCATTGCGCTGGAACCCATACCGGCGTCGCAGGCAACGATGATTTTACGCACGTGGCTCAGGTCGTTAGAGACATCGCCAGCCGCCAGCGGCGTTGCGCCTTTGGATTCAGCTTTCATGTCGTGCATACGACGGGTTGCCGCTTCGATATCGTCGTCTTCTTTCACTTTGCTGGTTTTCAGCAGAATAGACGCGACGACGAAGGAGACCGCCATTGCCGCACAGATTGCCGCGATGTTAGCGAAGTAAGCACCTTTCGGCGTCATCGCCAGCACTGCCAGAATAGAGCCTGGAGAAGCAGGGGAAACCAGGCCGCCGTTCAGCACGCTCAGGGTGAATACGCCAGTCATACCGCCGAGGATAACCGCCAGGATCAGACGTGGGTTCATCAGCACGTATGGGAAGTAAATTTCGTGGATACCGCCCAGGAAGTGGATGATAGCCGCACCGCCCGCAGACTGCTTCGCGCTGCCGCGACCAAAGAACATATACGCCAGCAGAACGCCCATACCCGGACCAGGGTTGGCTTCAATCAGGAAGAAGATGGACTTGCCGAGGTCATGAGACTGCTGAATACCCAGCGGTGAGAAGATACCGTGGTTGATGGCGTTGTTAAGGAACAGGATTTTCGCCGGTTCAACAAAGATAGACGCCAGCGGCAGCATGTCGTGCGCAACCATGAAGTTAACGCCCGCAGCCAGAATTTTGGACAGCACTTCAACCGCAGGACCAATGCCGAGGAACGCCAGAATCGCGAGGATCATCCCGATGATGCCCGCAGAGAAGTTGTTCACCAGCATTTCGAAGCCGGATTTGATTTTGCCATCAACCCAGACGTCGAATTTCTTAATCGCCCAGCCGCCCAGAGGACCGGCAATCATGGCACCGAGGAACATCGGCATATCCGCGCCGACGATCACACCCATCGTTGTGATGGCACCCACTACGCCACCACGGTCACCGCCCACCAGACGACCACCGGTATAACCGATGAGCAGAGGCAGCAGGTAGGTAATCATTGGGCCAACGAGCTTCGCCAGCGTTTCGTTAGGCAACCACCCTGTCGGAATGAACAATGCAGTGATAATACCCCACGCGATAAACGCGCCGATATTTGGCATCACCATGTTGCTGAGGAAACGACCAAAGCTTTGAACTTTGATCTTGAAATCGGATGACATAAAACACCCCTTCTTATGTTTACGCTTAGGCTTGCGGCCCGAGGTTTATCGTTAATGTGCGGCGGCAGAGGTAGCCGGGCCCTGTTCTGATGCTGTGAAATCTGGCACTGAATCGTTCAACTGTCCAGACACCGGAAATTTGTGTGATCTCAGTCACGTAAATGTAGGGGGTGGGGTGATTATTGATGTGATGTTGATCACATATCTGGTGCGTAAAAAAAATACAACGGTCAGAAATAAGCCAGAAAGCTCCTTGTTTTGTGATTCAAATCACATTTGAGTGTCGTTGGTTTGTTTCTGGATTGTGACTGAATTCACAAAATATTTTGATGCAGAATTCTCCGGATGTGATCGCCAACAACTTCTGCTTTACGGTCAACGCAGAATGAAAGAAAGCAACACCGTTAACTTAACTAAAACATCTCTCTAATGTGGTATAGCGAAAAGCATAAACCTGCCTTTTTTCATCGCTTGATCCATACTGACCTCTTTGTGGACATCAAGGATAAGCAATGAAACTCATCGGCAGTTACACCAGTCCCTTCGTGCGTAAAATTTCGATCCTTCTGCTGGAGAAAGGGATTGAATTTGAATTCGTGAATGAACAGCCTTATAACGCAGAGAACGGCGTTGCGCAGTACAACCCGCTGGGGAAAGTGCCAGCGCTGGTGGCAGACGACGGTGAATACTGGTTTGATTCCCCCATCATTGCAGAGTATATCGAGCTTCTTGATATCGCTCCGGCTATGCTGCCGCAAGAGCCAAAAGCCGCGCTGGCGTTAAAGCAAATTGAAGCTCTGGCCGATGGCATTATGGATGCAGCGCTTGCCTCCGTGCGCGAGCAGGCCAGACCAGCAGCCCAGCAGTCGGAAACCGAGCTTCTGCGCCAGCGTGAGAAAATCAGCCGTAGCCTGGACAGGTGCGAACAATTAATCCGGGACGGCAACATCCAGAATGATGACGTGAACCTGGCGACGATTGCCATCGCCTGCGCCATCGGCTACCTCAATTTCCGTCGCGTCTCTCCCGGCTGGTGCGTTGAGCGTCCGTTGCTGGTGAAGCTGGCGGAGACGCTCTTCCAGCGCGAAAGTTTTGCCCGTACCGAACCGCCAAAGGCTTGATTCGGGTTATAACACTTCATGGCCGGAGGCTGTACAATCCCTCCTCATGTTGACTCCCTCTCCCGTCGGGAGGGGGGATGATATTTACTCGCCAGGCGCTTTCATGACTACTCATCACTCGCTCTACAGCCAAATTCCTGCTACCGATCGCCTTCTTCGTGAGCCTGACTTCCTTACCGTGCTGGCGCGCTTTGGTCATACCGCCACGGTCGACGTGCTGCGCCAGTTGCAGGACGAAGCCCGCCTGCATATCCAGACAGAAAACGCGCTGCCGGGCTGGTGTGCAGGCTGGGGGCAAGAGGCGGAACGGAGGCTGTCTGCGAACGCGCAAGGTGCCCTGCGTCCGGTGATCAATCTGACGGGGACGGTGTTACATACCAACCTGGGACGGGCGCAGCAGGCCGAAGAGGCAGTGGCTGCGGTGACACAGGCCATGCGCTCACCGGTTACGCTGGAGTACGATCTCGACGGTGCCGGACGCGGCCATCGTGACAGGGCGCTGGCAGATATACTCTGTCAACTGACCGGCGCAGAAGACGCCTGCATTGTGAATAACAACGCCGCAGCAGTGCTGCTGATGCTGGCTGCCACGGCGGGTGGTAAAGAGGTCGTCGTTTCACGCGGTGAGCTGGTGGAGATTGGCGGTGCGTTTCGCATCCCGGACGTTATGCGCCAGGCGGGCTGCACGCTGCACGAAGTGGGCACCACCAACCGTACCCATGCGAAAGATTATCGCGCCGCGGTGAACGAAAACACCGCGTTGTTGATGAAGGTACACACCAGCAACTACCATATCGAAGGCTTTACCAAAGCGGTGGAAGAGGCTGAACTGGCCGCGATCGGGCATGAACTGAATGTGCCGGTGATTGCCGATCTCGGCAGCGGTTCGCTGGTGGATTTAAGCCAGTACGGTCTGCCGAAAGAGCCAATGGTGCAGGAGATGATTGCCGCTGGTGTGAGCCTGGTGAGTTTTTCCGGCGACAAACTGCTGGGTGGGCCGCAGGCGGGGATTATTGTCGGTAAGCGAGATCTGATTGCCCAGCTACAACAGCATCCGCTGAAACGCGCCCTGCGTGCCGATAAAATGACGCTCGCCGCACTGGAAGCGACCCTGAGACTTTATCTCCACCCGGAGAAGCTGGCGGAACGCCTGCCAACGCTGCGTCTGTTAACGCGTGATGCCGCCTCGATTCGCGCGCAGGGCGAATTATTGCTGCCGCAGGTCACGCCGCATTACCCCGATTTTGACGTTCGCGTGGAACCCTGCCAGTCACAGATTGGTAGCGGCTCGCTGCCGGTGGACAGGCTGCCGAGCGAAGCGCTAACGTTTACGCCGCGCGATGGACGTGGCAGCCAGCTTGAGGCGCTGTCGGCCCGCTGGCGGGCATTGCCGACGCCCGTTATCGGTCGTATTTACGATGGCCGCATGTGGCTGGATTTGCGCTGCCTTGAAGATGAAAAGCAGTTTCTGGAGATGCTGTCGAAATGATTATTGCCACCGCCGGTCACGTTGACCACGGAAAAACCACCTTATTGCAGGCCATTACGGGCGTGAATGCCGATCGCCTGCCGGAAGAGAAAAAACGCGGCATGACCATCGACCTGGGTTATGCCTACTGGCCGCAACCCGATGGCCGCGTGCTGGGCTTTATCGACGTGCCCGGCCACGAAAAATTTCTTTCCAATATGCTGGCGGGCGTGGGCGGTATTGATCATGCGCTGCTGGTGGTGGCGTGTGATGACGGTGTGATGGCGCAAACGCGTGAACATCTGGCGATCCTGCAACTGACGGGCAATCCGCAACTGACCGTCGCGCTGACCAAAGCTGACCGCGTGGATGAGGCGCGAATTAACGCGGTGCGTGAAATGGTGCAGGCGACTTTGCGGGAATATGGTTTTGCCGATGCGCCGCTTTTTGTCACCGTAGCAACGGAAGGGCGCGGGATTGACGCACTTCGCGACCATTTACAGCACCTCACATCGCGTGAACATGCCAGCCATCACAGCTTCCGCCTGGCGATCGACAGGGCGTTTACCGTGAAAGGTGCTGGCCTGGTTGTAACTGGCACGGCGCTGAGCGGTGAAGTGCACGTGGGCGATACGCTATGGCTGACGGGCGTCAACAAACCGATGCGCGTGCGTGGTCTCCATGCACAGAACCAGCCGGTGGAGCAGGCTCACGCCGGGCAACGTATCGCGCTCAATATTGCAGGCGATGCCGAAAAAGAGAGGCTCAGCCGTGGCGACTGGCTGCTGGCTGACGCACCGCCAGAGCCATCTGAGCGGGTCATCGTCTCCCTGCAGACGCATATCCCTCTGACCCAATGGCAGCCGCTGCATATTCACCACGCAGCCAGCCATATCACCGGGCGCGTGTCGCTGCTGGAAAACGATCTTGCTGAACTGGTGTTCGATTCTCCGCTCTGGCTTGCGGATAACGATCGTCTGGTGCTGCGCGATATCTCGGCGCGGGAAACGCTGGCCGGGGCACGCGTGGTAACGCTCAATCCGCCACGCCGTGGCAAGCGCAAGCCTGAATATTTGCAGTGGCTGGCGGCGCTGGCCCAGGCCAGCGATGATAAGGCCGCGTTGCGGGTCCATCTTGAGCGTGGTGCCGTGAATCTCGCTGATTTTGCATGGGCGCGCCAGCTGAGCGGCGATGGGCTACGTCTTCTGACTCAGGAGCCTGGTTTTATCCAGGCCGGGTACAGCCTGCTGAATGCGCCCGTTGCGGCACGCTGGCAGCGCAAAGTGCTGGACACGCTTGCTACGTACCACGAGCAGCATCAGGATGAACCAGGCCCAGGGCGCGAACGCCTGCGGCGCATGGCATTACCGATGGAAGACGACGCGCTGGTGTTGTTGCTCATCGAAAACATGCGTGAAAGCGGCGTGATTCAAAGTCATCACGGCTGGCTGCATCTGCCGGATCACAAAGCCGGTTTTACGGATGAACAAGAGGCGGTCTGGCAAAAAGCGTCGTCGCTCTTTAACGATGAACCCTGGTGGGTTCGCGATCTTGCGCGTGAAACCGGAACCGAAGAACAGGTGATGCGCCAGGTTTTACGCCACGCGGCACAGCAGGGGCTGATTGTGGCGATCGTGAAAGATCGCTATTACCGTAACGATCGGATCGTGGCATTTGCCAACATGATCCGCGAACTCGATCAGGCGCGAGGCTCCACCTGTGCGGCAGATTTTCGCGATCGGCTGAATGTCGGACGCAAGCTGGCCATTCAGATCCTGGAATATTTCAACCGTATCGGGTTCACGCGCCGCCGGGGCAATGACCATGTGCTCCGCGACGCGCATCTGTTCCCCTAAGCGCGACGCGCGAGTTTTTGCTTCGCCAGCCAGACCGCACCCAGCCTTCCCGCCTGGTTGCCCAGTTCACAGGGGAGAATAGGCACCCTGAGCGCCTCCCACTCCTCGAACCGCTGTAAATATTTATCGAGCAGGAGATAAATTTTCTCCTGCTCGCTAATGCCGCCGCCAATCAGTACCGCCTGCGGGTCAAACATGGAAATCACGCTGTAGACGCCGCGCGACAGAAAATTCGCCCACTCCTCAATGGCTTCGCGCAGATGTACGTCGCTTTCCATCCGTTTAAACAGTTCCTCGCCGTGGGGCATTTCATCCTCCGACAGTGCCAGCGCGCGGCTGCAGGCTTTCATCAGGCCGCTGGCAGAGGCAACCTCATGCATTGGTTCGCCCTTGTCCCCCACGGGCAGCACGCCAAATTCGCCAGCACGGTAATGCGACCCGCGATAGAGATCGCCTTCCATCACGATCCCACCGCCGATGCCCGTACCGATGGTGATGCAGACGAAATTTTCGAAATCTCTGCCCGCGCCGCGCCAGCGTTCACCCAGTGCTGCGCAGTTAGCATCGTTTTCCGCGGTCACCGGAAGATCGGTCAGCCCGGCAAAAAGCGCGCACAGGTTTTTACCGTCAAGATAATCGAGTGCGCCCGCTTTTGCCGCTTCGCCAGTATGGTGGTTAATATGGCCGGGAAAACTCACGCCGATGCCGACAATGTTATGTTCTTTCCGGTACGCTTCCACCACGGCTTTCCACTTCTGTTTGAAGGTATTTTCATCGTCAGGTGTGTCGAATTCTTCGGACGTTAATTCCTTGCCGTTTTCATCAATCACACCGTGTTTGATATGGGTTCCACCCACGTCAAAGCCGATAAATAGCTGCATAGCGTCGTTCCTCGTGAGCCTTTTAGCAATTAAGTATGGCTCAGCAACAGAAACGAAACGTAAAGTACGGTAATCCGTGATACGGCTCGTAAAGCCGTCACCCACTGGCGAGAAAATCGCCAGCCGGAACTACCCTTGTTGTACACCAACAGCAAGGAGATGGTCATGACAAACAATCCTCCCTCATCGCGCATTCAGCCTGGCGAGTATGGTTTTCCCCTCAAGCTAAAACCGCGTTATGACAACTTTATTGGCGGCGACTGGGTGCCGCCCGTCGACGGTGAATACTATTCCAATCTGACGCCCGTTACCGGCCAGCCGCTGTGTGAGATAGCCAGCTCAGGCAAGCGTGATATCGATCTGGCGCTGAATGCCGCGCACAAAGTCAAAGATCAGTGGGGGCGCACCTCCGTTCAGGACCGGGCCGCCATATTGTTCAAAATCGCCGATCGGATGGAGCAGAATCTGGAGCTGCTGGCGACGGCAGAAACCTGGGACAACGGTAAACCGATCCGTGAAACCATGGCGGCGGATGTCCCGCTGGCGATTGACCACTTCCGCTATTTTGCCTCCTGCATCCGTGCGCAGGAGGGCGGTATAAGCGAGGTCGACAGTGATACCGTGGCATACCATTTCCACGAGCCGTTGGGCGTGGTAGGGCAAATTATTCCGTGGAACTTCCCGCTGCTGATGGCGAGCTGGAAAATGGCCCCCGCGCTGGCTGCGGGTAATTGTGTCGTGCTTAAACCCGCGCGCTTAACGCCGCTGTCGGTGCTGCTGCTGATGGAGGTGATTGGCGACCTGCTGCCCGCGGGCGTGATTAACGTAGTTAACGGTGCCGGGGGCGAGATTGGGGAATATCTGGCAACCTCAAAGCGCATCGCCAAAGTGGCCTTTACCGGCTCGACGGAAGTGGGCCAGCAGATCATGCAGTACGCGACCCAGAACATTATTCCGGTAACGCTGGAGCTGGGCGGCAAATCGCCGAACATCTTCTTTGCGGATGTGATGGATGAAGAGGACGCTTTCTTTGATAAGGCGCTGGAAGGTTTTGCCCTGTTTGCTTTTAACCAGGGTGAAGTCTGTACCTGCCCAAGCCGCGCGCTGGTGCAGGAGTCCATTTACGAACGCTTTATGGAGCGGGCGATCCGTCGCGTGGAAACGATTCGCAGCGGTAACCCGCTTGATAGCGTGACGCAAATGGGCGCGCAGGTATCACACGGACAGCTGGAAACCATCCTTAACTACATTGATATCGGTAAGAAAGAAGGGGCTGATGTCCTGACCGGTGGCCGACGTAAAGTGCTGGGCGGCGATCTGCAGGAAGGGTATTACCTTGAACCGACGATCCTGTCTGGCAAGAACAATATGCGCGTCTTCCAGGAGGAGATCTTTGGTCCGGTACTGGCCGTGACAACCTTTAAAACGATGGAAGAAGCGCTGGAGATCGCCAACGATACTCAGTATGGCCTGGGCGCGGGCGTCTGGAGCCGTAACGGTAATCTGGCCTATAAGATGGGACGCGGCATTCAGGCCGGACGCGTCTGGACCAACTGCTATCACGCTTATCCGGCACATGCGGCGTTTGGCGGCTACAAGCAGTCCGGCATCGGGCGTGAAACGCATAAAATGATGCTGGAGCATTATCAGCAAACTAAATGCCTGCTGGTCAGCTATTCCGATAAACCGTTGGGACTGTTTTAATTCTCCTGTTAAGGCCGTCTGGCGACGGCCTGCTTGATACGCTGGCGCAGGCTGTTGAGTACGCCATCAAGCACATATTGCACACGCCAGGGTTGGTATTCCCGCTTACGGAAAATAGCCATTAAATCCAGCCACCATTCCTCCTGATGAGAAAAACAAGGAACCAACGTCCCTTCTTCAATCTCTTTTTGCAGGCTTTCCTTTGGCGCGAAAACAATTCCAAGATGATTGCGGGCCAGCTCCAGAGCCGTTTGTGTATTATCACAAATATAATTCCCGCTAACTTTATAGTCCCGAACATCTTCACTATTGTGCACACGAAAACGCCAGATATTAGAATCATCTACCAGTATTGACTCCAGGAGAATGCAGGAGTGGTTGCTTAAATCTTCCGGGCTATTTACAGGATGCTTTTTTATATATTCAGGCGTGGCAAAGGCGGTAACGGAATATTGAGTAAGCAGGCAGGCCACCAGATTTTCATCTTTGGGTGGCGCATAGGTAATTAAAATATCGCAATCATCCGGGAAAGAAACGCCTTCAATAAGTTCGTAACGATCGGGATTATACGTTTTCAGGCAAATACGAATATCGCCGATTTCTGCGATCTCATGTATGACATGGCGCGCCAGATAAGTGACGATGCCTGTTGGGCCGTAGATCGTAACGCGCCCCCGTTTTTCATGCTTATAATCTGCTATGAAATTAATGAGTTGGCTATTTTTATCCAGCGAGTCGTTGATATAAGGTAACAAGGCCTCACCAAATTGGGTGAGCGCCAGCTGGCGGGTAGTACGTTCAAAAACCTTGAGGCCCACGCGCGTTTCAAAATCAGAAAGATATTTGCTCACATTGGCCTGCGCCATCCCAAGCAGAGCGGCTGCATCCCCAATGCTGCGAGTGTCGGCGATGACAGAAATAATTTTTAATTCACGCGGCTTCAACTGTAGCTTATTCATCATGCGCACTCATCTATATGATTTTATATATAATATTATATAAACTGTGTCGTTGCATTGGTAAATTTGTAACCATTATTATGCGCCTCGCTTGTTCGGCGTTTTAATGGAATGCATACAATGATTATCAAAAATAATTTACTCATCGCTGCTGCGTTATTTGCATCCTCATCCGCAATGGCCAGTGACTTTTCAATTGGGGCTGGTGCATTATTTAATGAGTCGCCTTACAAAGGGTATAACGAAAATACTATCGCAGTACCTTTAATTAGCTACGAAGGCGACAATTTCTATGTGCGTCAAACCACGGGTGGGTGGGTATTGTGGAAGGACAGCAAAAATGAAATCAGCCTGACCGCATCCTGGATGCCGCTGCATTTTGACCCGGATGACAATGACGATCCTCAGATGAAGCGCCTAAATGAACGTAAGACCTCCGCATTCCTGGGTGGTGCGTATTACCGTCACGAAAGCTGGGGGAGCCTGAAATTTGCCGTTTCCGGCGATGCAATGGGGGAAAGCGGCGGTATGATGGGGGAAATTTCTTATTTCCATCCCATTCGGCTGGCGCGCCTGACGCTGATCCCGTCTGCGGGCGTTTTCTATAGCGATGAAAGCTATAACGACTATTACTACGGCGTGTCCGGCAGCGAGTCTCGCCGTTCTGGCCTGGACGAATACACTGCCGGTGACAGCTGGACGCCATACGTTGGCCTTGTGGCGAAATATCAACTGACGCAGAGCCTGTTCCTGAATGCCAGCGCGATGTATACCGTATTGCCTGACGACGTGAAAAACAGCCCGATGATCGATCGCGACGACAGCTTCGCGCTAATGACAGGCCTGACCTGGCGATTTTGAGGGTATTAAAGCCGGGAGGCGGCTTAGCCTGACCCGGCCTGTATTTTTAACGCCTTCTCCCGTGGGAGAAGGCTGGTGCAAGGGCAACAGGCCGAAAACCGTTATGCCTCATCCACCCATATCCGCATCTCCCCCTCGCCCCGGTTAGCCCAACTGAACCACGGAATGAACGTCAACGTTTGGGACTGACGCTGCACCGGTGAGCGGTCGTACTGCCAGAGCGCCGCGGCTTCCGCCTCTGAGGAGCGACGAGCAACGCCCTCAGCCTGAATCAGCACCTTGTGCGCAAAAATCCCTTTCCCTTCAAACATCCGAAATTCGCTGTCAGCGGGCAGGGCGAGGTTATGTAAGTCCGCACCGTTGTCAGCCTCTTCCAGGCAGTAAACCAGCGGGCCGCGCTGTAGCGCGACCTTGCCCGCCTGCTGGCGTACCTGCGGGTTGCCATACACGCGGCGAACCGGCATGGGTAGTGTCAGCGTTAATGCATCTCCTTCCTGCCAGTTGCGCGTGAGACAGAGATAACCGCGCGACACCTCGCCCGTTACGGCTTCACCATTTAATGTCACTTCAGGGTTTGCACACCAGTCAGGAAGCCGCAGGGCCAACGTATGAGTCACAGGAACAGGTGACGTGATTTCGATTTTCACCTGTTCATGCCACGGATAGTTGCCGCTAATACGCAGTTGCAGCGTCTGGTTTCCAACCGGGATAGCGATGTCGTTCCCCACGTAGAGGTTGATAAACAGCGCATCCGGGCGGACGGTATAGATGTAATGGCCCAGCGACGTCAGGACGCGAGCGATATTTGGCGGGCAGCAGGCACAGCCAAACCAGCGCTGGCGAACGGGTTTCACGTGATCGTAAATGTGATTAAATGCCAGCGTCTTAGGATGCACTTCCAGCGGGTTGACGTAGAAAAAATGTTTACCATCCAGCGCCATACCGCCCAGCACCGTGTTGTAAAGCGCACGCTCCATTACGTCGGCATAGTGGCTGTCTGCCTCCATCTCCAGCATCCGCCGGGCAAACATCATCAGACCAATTGAGGCGCAGCTTTCAGCGTAAACCGTATCATTGGGCAGATCGTAATCACTGCTGAAGGCTTCTCCGCTGCTCTGGGAGCCAATCCCGCCGGTGATATACAGCTGGCGCTGAGCCATGTTATTCCACAAGCGAAGGCAGTCCTGGCGTTTTCCTTCGTCATTGCTCAGGCGCGCCAGGTGTGCCATGCCCGTCATCAGATAGACGAAACGTACAGCGTGGCCGATGGCCGTTTGCTGTTCGGAAAGCGGCTGATGCGCCTGGCTGTAGGCTTTGTCTTTGACCATCCACGCCGGACCATAGTTATGCCAGTGCGAGGTTTTGCCGCGTTTTTCGTACTCGATATCGTAGAAGTGAGGCTGTGCGCCACGTTCTTCGATAAAATATTTCACCAGGTTCAGGTAACGCGGTTCCTGCGTCACGTCGTAAAGCCGCATGAGCGCCAGTTCAATTTCCGGGTGACCCGGATAACCATGCAACTGGTGCTCGCCAGGGCCAAACACGCTGTCGATATGATCCGCCAGCCTGCATACCACCTCCAGCAGTCGGCGCTTCCCGGTTCCCTGGAAATACGCCACGCCAGCTTCAATCATATGCCCGGCGCAGTATAACTCGTGGCACTCGGCCAGATTCGTCCAGCGCTCTGCGGGTGCCTTTACCGTGAAGTACGTATTGAGATAACCATCTTCACACTGCGCCGCCGCAACCAGCTCAATCACCTCGTCGGCGGTTTTTTCCAGCGCCGCATCGGGCTTCTGGCACAACGACCACGCTACAGCTTCCAGCCATTTCGCCACGTCGCTGTCCTGGAACACCATACCGTAGAACTCACCCTGTTCCAGACCCGCCGCAATGCGGAAGTTGGTAATCGCGTGGCTCGGTTCGGCTTCCGTCACGCGATCGTTCAGCGCATCCCACTGATAGGGGATCACCACATCACGTACCAGCTGTTGATACTGGCCAAGAAACGGGTCGTTGATTTTCAGTTTGTGCAGGTCGGCTTCCATTATGGACATAACATTCTCCTCAGGACTGTACGTGACGCTGGCGCAGGTCGGTGGCAATGCGCGACATCATGGGATTGTTGAGTCTGCACCAGCGGATAGAGACGGCCAGCAGCAGATGGAAAAGGGCAGGGAGCAGCGTCTCCATGGCGGTGATGCCCTGCAAAGACGCAGGCGTCTGGTTGCCTGCTCCTGGCTGATAGGCCACGACGATAAATACCAGGCTGATAATTCCGGCGCTGGAGGCCCACGCGAGCTTGATGAAAAACAGATTGAAGGCGAAGTTCATGCCCGATGAACGCACACCGTTTTTCCATTCCCCGTAGTCGTCGGCAAAGGCCATCAGCGAGAAGTGCAGCGGCAGCGTGAAGCCCAGAATGACGCCGTTACTTAAAATGACTACCAGCCACAGCGTCTGATACGCAGGGCCACCGGGCAGGAACCACATTCCCGCAGCGAGCGCGGCCAGCACCAGATTGGTGTAGTAGTAGAGTTTGACGGTATCGAATCGGCGGGATAGCGGGTTGACGATCACCGCGCCCAGGATGGCCGCAAAGGTAACCATGGTAAAAAACAACGAGGTGTAGGCGGTGCTGCCCTGCAGCACGTAGGTAATGAAGTACATATACCCGCCACCGCGAATGTTGAAGACGTTAATCAGCAGGAACGACATCACCAGCATCAGCAACAGCTGATCATTCTTACGCAGACCCGCCAGGTGCTCGCGCAGGGTGAATTTGCCCATCAGCGCCAGCGGCACGCGCTCACGCACCCAGAAGAAGCAACACAGGAACATGGCTACGGCGACAACGCACAGTACGCCAACGCCAAGCTGATAGCCTTTCGCGGCATTGCCCTGACCCAGCGCTGCAACCAGCCACGGTAGCCCAACGGAGACCAAAAAACCTGCCACACCGCACAGCACAAAGCGCCAGGACTGGCAGGAGATAACCTCGCTATGGCGGGTGGTCATGGTGTTGATGAGCGCGCAGTAAGGCACATTGATAGCGGTATAGCCCACAGACAGCAGTAAATAGGTGCCAAACGCCCAGGCTATTTTCACGCCCATACTGGCTTCAGGTACGGTGAAGGTCAGCACACCGATAATCCCGATGGGGAATGCCACCCACAACTGCCACGGGCGAAAACGGCCCCAGCGGCTCTGCGTGCGGTCTGCGATCACGCCCATTACCGGATCGGATATGGCATCAAACACGCGCAGGGCGATAAACAGCGTGCCAACGAGTGCCGGTGTCAGGCCAAAAATATCGGTATAGAAAAAGGTAAGGAAATTCATGATCAGGCAGGTTATTACCGTACCGCCCGCGTCACCCAGGCCGTAGCCAATTTTTTCGCGGACCGACAAACGGTCATCAATAGCCCGTTTTGCTATTTCTGCATCTGTAATCGGTGTGGAAGTCATGAGGTAACTCCTCGGTTATCGATTTTTATCGTATTTATGCAAGGTACGTCATTTATTCTGCACTGAACGGGCAGGCCAACAAGGGAAGGGAAAAGTATAAAAAGGTGACGATTCCGACCTGATGATAAAAATGTGAGTTTGATCGAGCTGAGTTTCTGTTATTTATTAATAATCAATGGATAAACGCAATTATCACGGCGATAAAAGTGGAATGGTGAATATTAATGCTCGAATTATCCATAGCGCTTCCGGTTAAAGTACAAAATGGCGGGTTATTTATTTCCCGTGGTGTGGGCCGCCATCCAGCGCGTAAACTCACATCGTGGGAGATCATATTTGTCGAAAAAGGGACATTAACGATTCAGGAAGAAAATACGGTGTTTGAGGTCAACGAGGGAGAGAGTTTACTGCTGTGGCCCAATCGGCGGCATGTGGGTATCGAAGACTTTCCGGCGGATCTCAAATTTTATTGGCTACATTTTGAGAGGGAAAATAACCAGCCCGATTTGCCCGATGCCTCTCTACTGGCAATAGAACAACACTGCAGCGTGCGGGACCCGCAATATGTGATCGCTTTATTTCGCCAGTTTTTAAGCGAGCAGGAAAAATTACAGCGAAGCCTGGCGCTGGAAATTATTCTGTTACTGATTTTGCAGCAAGTTTCTCTCTCTCCGGGATATGAAGACAAAGCCGACGACGCGGGAGCGGCCATGGCGTGGAAGGCAAAACAGCTTATTCGCACGCAATTCCATTTGCCAATATCTACCTCGCAGCTGGCAAAAGAGCTGCACTGTAATGCGGATTATCTGGGGCGGGTATTTCGCCGGACATTTCATTTAACCCTGACCGAAGCGATCCACCGCCAGCGCGTCAGGGCGGCTGAAAAACTGTTGCTGAACGATGCCGCCTCATTAACCGAAGTGGCAAACCGCTGCGGTTTTAATGACGTCGGCTATTTTCGGCAGATATTTTCAAAGCATACGGGGCTTACACCCGCCGTCTGGAAACGGCGGTACTGTAAGGAACACATCAATTCCGGGTAATCATTGCCCGTAATAAGCATTTGCGCCGTGCTTGCGCAGGTAATGTTTGTCCAGCAGCTCTTGCTGCATTACGGGCAGTTGCGGTGCGAGCTGACGTGAGAACAGGCCCATACAGGCGCACTCCTCCAGCACCACGGCGTTATGTACCGCATCGGCCGCGTCTTTGCCCCAGGCGAACGGGCCGTGGGAGTGAACCAGCACCGCAGGGATCTGCATCGGGTTTACGTCGCGCTCCTCAAAGGTTTTGATGATCACTTCCCCCGTCTGGTACTCATACTCCCCTGCAATTTCTGCAGGAGTCATCAGGCGCGTACAGGGGATCGCGCCGTAGAAATAGTCCGCGTGCGTCGTGCCCCAGGCCGGTAAATCCAGCCCCGCCTGCGACCAGATGGTGGCGTAGCGGGAATGGGTATGTACGATGCCGCCAATCTCCAGGTAACGACGATACAGCGCGAGGTGGGTCGGCGTATCGGAAGAGGGCTTTTTACTGCCCTCCACGATCTGGCCGGTCGCGATATTGACCACCACCATATCTTCAGCCGTCATCACGTTGTACTCCACGCCGGAGGGTTTGATCACCATTAACCCGCGTTCGCGATCGACCGCGCTGACGTTGCCCCAGGTAAAGGTCACCAGCTGGTGGGCGGGAAGCGCCAGGTTTGCCGCCAGCACGTCCGCTTTGAGTTGTTCTAACATGTCATGCCTCCTTCCTGCATACGGGCTTCAATCCAGCGGCGCGCCTGGATAATCTCCAGCACCGGCTCTTTGGCTTTTTCGGTCCACATTTCAATCAGAAACGCGCCGCGATAGTTCAGTTTATTCAGGGTGTTAAAGACGCCAACGAAATCAACGCAACCGTCGCCAAACGGCACATCACGGAACTGTCCGGGGCTGTGTTCGGTCACGGGTTGGGTATCTTTCAGGTGAATTGCGGCGATGCGGTCAATGCCCAGCGTCAGCTCGGCGGTGACGTCGTTGCCCCACGCGCTCAGGTTGCCGACATCCGGGTAAACGCTGAACCACGGTGACGCGAGCATCTCGTCCCACTTTTTCCATTTGCTGATGGAGTTCATAAACGCGGTATCCATGATCTCCACCGCCACCATCACCTGTGCGGCAGCGGCCTGCTCAATGGCCCATGCCAGCCCGTCGGCGAAGCGTTGCTGCGTCCCTTCGTCATGCTCTTCGTAATAGACGTCATAACCCGCAAGCTGGATGGTGCGAATGCCTAAATCGCGCGCCAGCTTAATGGCTTTGGTCATGATCTCGCGGGCGCGTTCGCGCACGGTTTCATCCCGGCTGCCAAACGGGAAGCGGCGGTGGGCGGATAAACACATCGACGGGATCGCCACACCGGTCTCCAGCATCGCTTCAACCAGCGACGCGCGCTGCGTGGTGCTCCACTCAAGACGGGATAACCGCTCGTCCGTTTCATCAACGGACATCTCAACAAAATCGAACCCGCAGCTTTTTGCCAGCACCAGGCGCTCTGGCCAGGTGAGATCTTTCGGTAGCGCTTTTTCGTAAATACCTAACGGATGCTGACGCATGGTTACGCTCCCCAGATGTCGCGAATTTGCGAGTGGAATGCCTGTGCCACCTGCGGTGGATTCGTCGCACCCGCCAGCGCACGACCGGCAATAAAGGCTTTAACATTGATCTGCTTAAACAGCGGCAGATCGGCGGGCGTGATGCCGCCGGTTATCGAGAGCTGTAAACCGATGTCAGAGAGGGCTTTCATTTTAGCGAGATCGGCTTCCCCCCACTGCTGTCCGCTGGCCTGCGCATCGCGCCCGCGGTGGTAGATCGCCTGTTTCACACCGACGCGATGCCACGCGCGCGCGTCGTCCAGCGTCCAGTGACCAAACAGTTCCATCTGGATCTCGCCACCACAGCGCAGTGCCACGTCGTGACCTTTTTCGACGGTCGCCAGCGGGGCGGCGCAGATGATGGTCATCCAGTTTGCTCCTGCCCCAAACGCCTGCTCAGCCAGCGTTTCCCCGGCGTCGGCTACTTTCCAGTCTGCCACGATGATCTTCTCCGGGCACTGTTCGCGCAGGGCGCGCACGGCGTTCAGCCCTTCGGTCAGGCATAAAATGGTGCCTGCTTCGACGATATCGACGTGATCCAAAAGCAAAGCGACATCGCGCTGTGCAGCCTGAAGTGAGGTATGGTCGAGCGCCAGCTGCAGTAATGGTCGGCTCATAGGTCGTGCTCCTTAACGCGGGCGTGATAACCCTGTAGTGCTGAAATCAGTAACTGGTAACGGTGATATTTGCGCTGGTAGGCCCCATGGGCGCGCATGTCGGGCTCAATGACCCGGATGTCATGTTTGAGGGCACGCTGAGCGGTGTGGAAATCGGGATAAACGCCGGTGCCAACCAGCGCCGCCAGCGCTGCGCCGGAACAGCCGGTCTCTTCCACCTGCGGAAGTTCAATCGCCAGGCCGCTGACGTCCGCGAGCATTTGCATCCACACATCCGAATGGGTTGGGCCGCCCGTAACACGCAGCGCCTTCACATGGGTAAAGCGTTCGAGCATGCGGTTAAGATGGGTCATATGGCTGAACACCACGCCCTCGTAGACCGCCTGTAACAGGTGAGCGCGGGTGTGTAGCGCCTGCATACCGTAGAAACCGCTGGTCATCTCCAGCCCGGCGTTGCTGCCATAGAGAAACGGCAGGAAAAACACCTCGCTTTCTGCTTTTGGCAGGCTGGCGACAGCCTGGTTGATCTCGCTGAACGAGATATCTCCCCACTGTGCAGCCAGCCACTCAAGGTTGCCGGAAGACGTGGGGCTGGCTTCGTGGACGATAAACTGCTCTGGATGAACGTAGCGGCCATAGACGTAAGGGTGCGGCTCGTTGTCACGAAGCGCATTGGCGATCCCGCTGGTGACGGCCCAGGTACCCATCACGGCGTTAAGCGTATTTTCGTCGTGCAGCCCGGCGCAGATCGCGGTGGAAACCACATCAAACAGTCCACCAACGACGGGTGTACCCGCCGCGAGACCGGTCAGTGCGGCTGCCTGAGCGGTGATTTCCCCGCAAATTTCTGCTGAACCGACAATGGGCGGCAGTGCACCGTCGATTTCACTGATACCGAGCCAGCGTGTGAGCTGCGGGTCGTACTGGCTGGTGTTCATGTTGTAGAGATTAGATTCCGAGATATTGCTCTCTTCGCAACCTTTTACCCCCGTAAGGCACCAGCGCAGATAATCATGTGCCATCATCACGCAGCCAATCTGCTGA
Organism: Enterobacter sp. MALB-1; assembly: GCF_041021625.1. NCBI lineage: Bacteria > Pseudomonadati > Pseudomonadota > Gammaproteobacteria > Enterobacterales > Enterobacteriaceae > Enterobacter > Enterobacter sp. MALB-1. Next base: position 4,283,678 of record NZ_JBDPJL010000001.1, on the reverse strand, counting down.
TAACGCAGCGGCTCGTTCTCTTTCACCCAGCATAAAAGCGAGGCCGGATGGCCCGTCCACAGCGTCTGGCGTGTATGCGGGTAAAGTTTTTCGGGGATGCCGTCCTGCTGCCAGCGCTGCACAATCTCCAGCGCACGGCGATCGGAGGAGAGCATGGCGTTACCCAGGGGCTGGTCATGTTTATCAAGAAGAAACAGACCTTTTCCCTGAGCAGAGATGCCGACGCCTTTGATCTGTTCGCCGTCAACGCCTGAATTGTTGAGCAGTAAGGCGACGGTAGCGTGGCAGTGCTGCCACAATTGGTGCATATCCCGTTCGGCGTAGCCTGCGCGCGGGCTGAGCGTGGCAACCGAGCGGCGTTCAATGCTGATTTCCTTGCCCTGGCTGTTATATAAACCGGCTTTCAGATAAGTACCGCCACAATCGATACCCAGCCAGAGGGGCTCTTTTTCACTCATCTTCTTCTCGCTTAATTGCCGGGTGGCGCTTCGCTTACCCGGCCTACGGTTTGGTTTAGTGGGTCAGGTGAGGGCATCAGGCTGCACGCTTGTGCGGGTTCACCGTAGGATTAGGTTCCGATCCGGCATCGCATTTCGCCGGTAACAGCAGGGCCAGCAGCGACGCCAGCGCCAGGGAAACGGCCAGGCAGTAAACGCCCGCATCCTTGCTGTACAGGGTGATCAGCACGCCTACTGCATACGGCCCGCAGAAGCCACCGAGGTTGCCCAGGGCGTTAATTACGCCGCGCGCACCGCCTGCCATCTCGGCACTGAAAAGCCGCGCCGGAATGGTCCAGAACACGCCAGCAGCCGACTGCAGGAAGAAGCCACAGCCCACCAGTGCGGCATAAGCCAGCCAGGTGTTCTCTTTTAACGCCACGGAGAGGAACATGCAGAGCGCGAATCCAATCAATGGCAGGGAGACAAACAGCTTGCGCTTGCCGGTGCGGTCAGAGAGTGAAGAGAACAGGAACATACCCGCAATGGCACCGATGTAAGGCAGGATGGCGAGCATCCCCACCTGGCCGATGCTGGTATGCGTCAGCTCTTTCAGGATGGTTGGCAGCCAGAGGGTGTAACCGTAAATCCCGGTCTGATAGAAGAAATTCAGGGCGATCAACTGCCACATGGTTTTGTCTGACAAAACCGCGCTGAGCGAAGCGTTTTTCACCTCTTTTCCGGCAATCGCCTGCTGCTCAGCGGCCAGCGTGTGGACCAGATAGTTTTTCTCAGCCTCGGAAATCCAGCGCGCTTCCTGCGGGCGGTCATAGACCGTAAAGGCCCAGAGTACCAGCACAACGACGGACATCAGCCCTTCAATGATGAACAGCCAGCGCCAGTCGAGCGCAGTGATGATCCACCCGGACAGCGGGGCCGTGATGATCCCGGCAATCGGCACAAACATGATCACAATCGCGTTAGCACGGCCGCGTTCTGCATCCGGGAACCAGTTGCTGATCATGGTGAGCACGACGGGCAGCATTCCGCCTTCCGCCACGCCGAGTAAAAAGCGCAGCCCCAGCAGTTGGTACTGGTTGGTCACAAGCCCGGTCAGAACCGAGATCACCGCCCAGGCGACCAGAGACCAGCCGATAAACTTCTTACCGCTGCCATGAACGGCAATCTTGCCGCCGGGAACCTGCAGGAACAGATAGCCGATAAAGAAGATCCCACCCGCCAGGCCCGCCATCGTGGCAGAAATACCTAACTCTTCATCCATACCGCCCGGCATCGCAAACGCAATATTCACGCGGTCCATATAGGAAATAATGCAGGCAATAAGAATCGGCGGAATGATTCTTAACCAGCGCTAGCGCGGAATATCCGCATGTAGAGCATGAGAAGACGTATTCATATTTTATGTCTCAGTCAATGTAACCGGAATAAGGATTTTTTTATTGTTATTGCGTTGCTTTATTCATGGCGCTAATGCCGTCGCGCAAAATAGCAATGCGATGGCTAACGTCAGCATTAGCATTTATTTCCAGTAACTTAATACCGGAGAATTTCAATGTTGCGGCGCTCGCCGCAGTAAATAGTGCTTTTGCATGTTCAATAGTCATTAAACTTTCGGTGCAGCACGAAGAAAACGGTGCGTGTAAATCCTGCCATTCCCCGTATTCTCCGCAGGTGGCGGTGCCGGAGAACATCAGCGCCCCCAGTTTTCCTGCCCGGAGCGCGGCCTGTACGTGCTCAACCGGAAGAGTGGTGTTACGCCCTTCAATGGCCGACCGCGCCCAGTTGATGCACACGCTGATATCCGTTCCTTTCACCACGTCCAGCACCTGCTGTAAGGGTAAGAACCCTTTGCGTGGCGCGGGGCCGGTCATGGAATCACAGTGTTCGAGTAGCAGATCGCAGGCCCAGTCCCATTGCGCGATTTCACGAATGGAGCGGGAGAAAGCCTCGGTGGCTTGTTCGACAGACGCATTACCCGCCTGCGGTGCCGCCTGCATTTCAAGGGCAATGACTTTGCCTGGAAAACGGGTATTCACGGCCTCAATCTTGTGATGCAGATGACGGTAATACTCAACGCTGGCTTTGCGCTGTGCTTCGTCAGCAGACGCCAGACCAAACGCGCCGTTGGTGCCACGGCGGCGCATGGTTTCCATTACCGCCGTTACGACAATTTGCCACTCCCCCGGCGTGTGGCGAAACAGCCATTCATCACCAAATGGGTGAAGATTTTCAAGACAAGGTTGTTCCAGCCCACGGATATACGGTGTGTCGGCAAGTTCCCGCCAGAAGGCCTGCTCTTCGTGTTCCCCTTTCTGGTGAAACGAGGGTGCGCAGGGGTACGCACCAATAATAAAACCGGTGTTGGTCATTTCGCTTTCCTGTATCTATCAGAAAATTAATCTAATTCGCTGAGTGCCACTTTCACCACAATTTTACGAATTGCAGTTTCGTTGTTTTTAATACAGGCAGGACGATGAACATCCTGCGGGAAAAATATGGCGTAGCTGCCGGGTATCATTTCGATAAATGATTCATTTTCACTGTCGAGATAAAAAATAATATCCCGCTGTTCCAGCAATGACTCACTTATTTCGTTATTACCGGTATCAATAGCGATACCGATTTTTTCCTCCCCCCAGGCCAGAAACTGAATATCAAGATAGCGGCGGTGGATCTCCGGGCGATTCTCATGCGGCTCTCTGGTGGTCAGGTCGAGCACCTGAGCAAAGATGTTACGCCCGTCAATTTCCACCACGCCCGGCTCCAGCGTGGTGAAATCCGTGGTGCGCAGAAAATTAAGTGCTTTTTCAATCGCCTGCGGCAGGCGACACGGATTTGGCTGCGAAATATGTCCGAATAGCATGGCCCACTCCTTACAGAGACTGGATTTTTGCCCATACGCTGTCGTCAACGGTGATGCCGTTGCGGCGGTTTTCTTCCAGCAGGCGCGTAAACTCATGCCCCGGCAGACGGACAGCGACGTTTTCGTCGGACCGTTCCGCAGTGGTGATGAAATCCATGATGCGCTGCAGTTTGGCATCGCGGGTTGGCCCGTCGATCAGGCGATCCACTTCGATGGCAATAAAGATCTGCGACACGCCGTACTCATCGCTGTTGTCCTGAGTCACTTCCGCCACGGAAGAGCCATTGGAGAGCAGGGTGGCGATCATATCGAGCACGATGGATAAACCAGAACCTTTCCAGTAGCCCATCGGCAGAATGCGGCGGTTTTTCTCAATCACGCCCGGTTCTTTAGTGAGGTTGCCTGCGTCATCAAAGCCGCCATCCACCGGCAGTTCACGCCCAGCCAGACGATTCACCTCCAGCATGCCGTAGGAGAACATCGACATCGACATATCCACCATAGTGATTGGGCTGGATGGGATCGCGACGATCAGCGGGTTGGTACCAATACGGCACTCTTTTGATCCCCACGGCGGCATCACGGCGATGGAGTTGGTCCAGCAAATTCCGATATAGCCTTTCTCCGCCGCCTGCCAGCCGTAGCTGCCACCGCGCATCCAGTGGTTCGCGTTACGCAGCGCCACCAGGCCAATACCGTGATCGGAAGCCAGCTCGGTGGCGCGATCCATCATTTTCTTCGCCGTCAGGTTGCCGATGGAACGCCGGGCATCCCACTGTTCGATGGCCCCCAGCGTGGTAATACGTTCTGGCAGGGCGTCCGGGATGATATCGCCAGCATCAAGCTGCTGAATAAAACGCGGGAAACGGTTCACGCCGTGTGAGTAGACGCCGGATTCCGTGGTGCGGGCAAACATCTCGGCGCACGCATCCGCGGTATCTGCTTTCACGCCACGTTCGAGCAGAACCCGGTTGAACGCCGCTTTCAACTCATCAAAGGTCACTTTCATCCCTGTTCTCCTGTTTTTAGGGGCAAGTGTGAGTGCTTTTTTATCTCTAAATTTCACTATGCAAAATCTGATTTCAAATATAGCGATCAAATTTTGACAGATCAACGACATTCATGATTTTCAAAATCGATTAAAATCAAACGGTTGTGTTTTTTCTGTTGAGATCGTGAACTGAACCACACTTTGCGCTACCATCAGGGCGCGACAAAAAGGAGCCATTTGATGAGCATGAAAGAGAGCGAAATGACGCAAGAAAAAGAGAGGCCCGCAGGTAGCCAGAGCTTGTTTCGCGGCCTGATGCTGATTGAGATCCTCAGTAACTATCCGAACGGGTGCCCACTGGCGCATTTGTCAGAACTTGCAGGGCTGAATAAGAGCACCGTGCACCGGTTATTGCAGGGGCTGCAGTCTTGCGGCTACGTGACGCCAGCGCCTGCGGCGGGCAGCTATCGCCTGACCACCAAATTCATTGCCGTTGGGCAAAAGGCCCTGTCATCGCTGAATATCATCCACGTGGCGGCACCGCATCTTGAGACGCTGAATATCGCGACCGGCGAAACTGTGAACTTCTCCAGCCGTGAAGACGATCACGCCATCCTGATTTACAAACTGGAGCCGACGACCGGCATGCTGCGCACGCGTGCTTATATCGGCCAGCATATGCCGCTCTATTGTTCGGCGATGGGTAAGATCTACATGGCGTTTGGCCATCAGGATTACGTGGCGAGCTACTGGGAAAGCCACCAGGAACAGATCCAACCTTTGACCCGCAACACCATCACCGAACTGAGCGCCATGTATGATGAGCTGGCGGAAATCCGTGAGCACAGCATGGCGATGGACAAAGAAGAGAACGAGCTGGGTGTCTCCTGTATCGCCGTACCGGTGTTTGATATTCATGGCCGCGTGCCGTATGCGATTTCCATTTCACTGTCGACTTCCCGCATGAAGCAGATTGGCGAGAAAAATCTGCTCAAACCATTGCGTGAAACGGCAGAAGCGATCTCAAAAGAACTGGGTTTTAACGTACGCGAGGCGTAACAGATGAACCGATTTATCGTGGCAGATTCGACAAAATGCATCGGGTGCCGCACCTGTGAAGTGGCCTGCGTGGTGTCGCATCAGGAAACCGAGGACTGTGCTTCCGTCTCCCCGAAAGCCTTCACATCCCGTATTCGGGTGGTTAAGGGCGGCTCGTTCACCACGGCTGTCGGTTGCCATCAGTGTGAAGATGCCCCTTGTGCCAATGTCTGCCCGACAAATGCCATCCGCCGCGCGGCAGGGTTCTGGCGGGTGGAGCAGGCGCGTTGTATTGGGTGTAAAAGTTGTATGGTGGCCTGTCCGTTTGGGGCAATGCAGGTTCGGTGGGTGGGAAATAATACCCAGGCGTTGAAATGTGATTTATGCGCGCATCGCGAGAGCGGACCTGCCTGCGTTGAAGCATGTCCGACTCACGCGTTACGCTGTGTTGATCCCGCCAGATTACGCGCCGAACGGCTGCATCACCTGGTGTGAGTGCTTACTGACTTTCTTCTTGCCAGGCGTTCTCAATCTCTTCGGCGAGAATTTTAACACCCGCTTCGATTTTCTCCGGGTCGGGAACGTAGTTCATGCGCATACACTGGTGCGTGTGCGGCCACGGCTTATCCAGCCCTGGGAAGAAATAATCGCCCGGCACCATCAGTACGCCGCGTTTTTTCAGACGCTGGTATAGCAGTTCAGTGGTGATCGGCAGATCTTTAAACCACAGCCACAGGAAAATTGCCCCTTCAGGTTTGTGGATCAGGCAGCGTTCTTCCGGTAAGTAGCGGCGAATGATCGCGATAGCCTCCTGAACGCGCTGATAATAGAACGGCTTAATAACCTCATTCGACAGGCGCAGCAGATCGTTGCGTTTAATCATCTCGCACATCATCGCCGGACCGATACCGCCAGGTGAAAGGCTGATAATGCCGTTCATATTGGTAATGGCGGAGATGATTTTTTCATTGGCGATAATGATGCCGCATCGGCTGCCTGGCAGGCCCAGCTTGGAGAGGCTCATGCACAGGATGATGTTCGGATTCCACAGCGGACGTGCTTCGCTGAAGATAATCCCAGGGAACGGCACGCCATAGGCGTTATCGATAACCAGAGGGATGCCGTGCTGATTTGCCAGCGCATCCAGCTTCATCAGCTCGTCATCGGTAATCACGTTGCCGGTCGGGTTGGTGGGACGTGACACGCAGATCATCCCAGTCTCTTCACCGATATGCAGATGCTCAAAATCGACGTGATATTTGAACTGGCCTTCCGGCAGCAGTTCGATGTTCGGACGCGCTGAGACAAACAGGTCTTCTTCAAGGCCGGAATCGGCATAGCCGATATACTCTGGTGCCAGCGGGAACAGCACTTTTCTGGTGGTGCCGTCGGCACGTCGTCCTGCGAACAGGTTGAACAAGTAGAAAAATGCGCTCTGGCTGCCATTAGTCAGAGCAATATTCTGTGGTTCGATATCCCAACCCAGCTCTTCACGCAGCATGTCGGCGAGGAGTTTCAGTAGCTCGGTTTTACCCTGAGGGCCGTCGTAGTTGCAAAGCGCATCGGTCGCTTTACCGTTTTCCAGCATCTGCGCCAGCAGTGTCTGGAAATAGGCATTCATCTCCGGGATTTGAGCCGGGTTTCCGCCGCCGAGCATGATTGCGCCCGGTGTGCGCAGCCCATCGTTGAGATCCTCCATCAGGCGGGTAATGCCTGAATGGCGGGTAAATTTGTCGCCGAAAAGTGAAAAGGTCATAGCAGGTGATCTGTCGGGCTTATTATGAAAGTGGGTAACCATAACGCTAGCATCGAGCGGGTGCAAATCAGGAGGTGCGGTGTGGTTTGTTGTTTTGTGTGGTGGGTTTGAATTTGTGTAGTGAATTGTTCTGGTGGTGTTTCCCTCTCTTCTGCGGGAAGAGAGGGAAAGTAAAGGCTACGGATTCCCCGCCCACACCACCATGGCTTTATCGCCCTTATGTTCACGCACAAAGCCATAACCTTCTTTCAGCGAAAGCGTGGTTTGCTTGCCCTCGCCAATTGCCGGATGACGGGCGCGGAACTGGCCTAAAATCTGCCAGTGGGCGACGGCTAACGCCTGCTTGCCCGTTACGTCCTGCCAGTTCATATCTGAGCGCGTTCCCTGCAGCGGGTCGGAGCCTGTCGGCCCGAATGGACGTTCTGATTCATCTCCGTAATAGATTTGCACGCTTCCCGGTGCCAGCAGGAGCAGCTCTGCGGCGCGTTGCCCGCCTTCGCGGAACAGTCGCGTATCGTGTGAAGAGAGATAGCTCAGTACGTTAAAACTCTGCAGTTTCTCCGCCATCTGCTGCCAGATGAGGTCCATATCGGCCAGACAATCTACCGCTTTTGCCGCCTGTTCCTGGTAGTCAAAGTTGATCATCGCATCGAAACCGTGGCGGTAGTACTCACTTTGCATGACGCCGTGTCCCCAGGATTCACCGGTCATCCAGAACGGGGCATTATCGAGTTTTTTATCCGGGTTGGCGGCTTTCCATGCGGCCAGCGCCTGGCTTGCCTGATCTTTCAGTTGCTGCCACGCGTCGAGTTCAACGTGTTTTGCGGTATCGACCCGGAAACCGTCGATACCGTAGTCACGTACCCACTGGCTGAGCCAGTGAGTCAGATAATCACGCGGGGTGTAGCCTGGAATCGCTTTAGCATGGGTATCAGGCTTGTGTTGATAAAATTCAGGTAAACCGGAAGGCGTTGTGGATTCGGTTTTCACGTCTGGCAGGAATGCCAGCGACATGGTCAAATCATCGAAGCCGGGATTGTCATAATCACCAATATCGGTGCGGACCCACTTTTTGCCCCACCATTTTTCCCATGCGGCTTTATCGCTGAAATTAATGTAATCATTAAAGCTATGCCAGCTTTGACCAGCGCCTGGCTTCCAGTCGGTCCAGCGTTCGCCCAGCGTTTTTTTCAGCTCATCACCCTGAAGGTACAAAGCACCAAACTGAAATTCCTGCATATCCGCCAGCGTAGCGTAGCCCGTATGGTTCATCACGATGTCGAACAGAATACGGATACCGCGCTTGTGCGCTTCGTCGACAAGGTGGCGTAAGTCATCTTCGGTGCCCATGTTCGCATCAAGCGTTGTCCAGTCCTGCGTGTAGTAACCGTGATAGGCGTAGTGGGGGAAATCACCTTTTGTACCGCCGCCCACCCAGCCGTGGATCTGCTCCAGCGGAGAACTGATCCAGAGCGCATTGACGCCCAGTTGCTGTAAATAGTCGAGCTTGCTGGCAAGCCCTTTAAGATCGCCGCCGTGGAAGGTGCCAATCTCCTGCATGCCGTCTTTATGTCGGCCGTAGCTGTTGTCATTCGTTGTGTCACCATTAACAAAGCGATCGGTCAGCACGAAATAGACGGTGGCGTTTTGCCAGCTAAACGGTGCCGGTTTGTCAGTTTCGGCACGCTCAAGCAGAAGCAGGCCGTTGCTGTTGGCGGCAGGCTGGAGGGTGATTTGGCCGTTCTGGACTGTCGCGGTCTGTTTGCTGTAGAAATCGCGCACGACGGTTCCTTCCGGGAAAGTGTGGCTAACGTTCAGCGTCAACGGTTTATCGTCCCATTTTGGGCACTGACGCATGACGCTGGCGACGGGGTGTTCTGCCGCGCTTTGAACCGTTAACATCAGCGTGGGCGTGCCCGAACGCGTATCAATGCGCATCTGGTACTCACCATCGCGGAACAATCGCCACTGCGGTGGCGTACCTTCGCACGGTTTGAGCGAAAGCATCTCGTTGAGCTTTATGGCGTCTGTTGGCTGCCAGCACGCGTTGTCAAAACGTAACGTCAGGGGACGCGTACCCTTCGTCAGCTTTGCCTGGCTGGTGAAAACCCCGGTGCCTTCGGCGTTAAACGCGCTAAATCCAGGTGATGACCACTCTGCCTGTGCCAGTGCGGGTAGTAGCAGAAAAGCGATTGCGGTGCGTTTCATTCCATTTTCCTGTCGCGGCATTTTTAACCAGTGTGCCATCGGGTGCAGATGAAAAACTCCTCCCCTGGCGCTTTCTGCCAGGAGGACGCGAAAGGATGAGTGATCGCGCGCAAAATTAAGCAGTTATCTGCGATATCGCGCACATTTTTTCAGAAATGATGTTTTAGTGAGCCGCTTTCAGGTGACATAGTTTCGGAATTGGACTATTTCTATACGTGCTCTTGAAGTCTATTTTTGCTATGATTTGAGATTCCGCTCTCAAATTTGTGAAAAAAATAAGGTGTTGGAATGTTTATATCCGACCAGGAGACCTAATGATATCGACTCCCATTCGACGATATGGGGCCGCGATACTCATGTTACTCACCATGACCATGGCATTTTCGGGTGAGGTGCTTGCGAAGACGCACACGGATACAACGAGTAAGAAAGCCCACGTTATAAAGACGACAAGTAGTAAGGTTAGCAGTAAACAAGAGTATTCTCGCAATAGTGCAAAGAGTAGTTCACTTCCTGATTTGCGAAAATACCCTTCCGGAACACCAAGGAAAAAAGCGTTTCTCCGGACGGTAATGCCTTACATCACAAGTCAAAATGCCGCGATTACGGCGGATCGTAACTGGTTGATCGCCAAACAGTACGATAGCCGCTGGTCGCCGTCTGAACGCTCGCGCCTGAAAGAAATTACCAAACGCTATAAAGTGAAATGGAGCGGCAACACGCGTCGCGTGCCGTGGAACTCGCTTTTAGAGCGCGTGGATATCATTCCTGGCAGCATGGTAGCGACGATGGCTGCAGCCGAAAGCGGCTGGGGAACCTCGAAACTTGCGCGTAACAACAACAACCTCTTCGGCATGAAATGTGCGAAAGGACGTTGCGCCAATGCGCCAGGCAAAGTGAAGGGGTATTCGCAGTTTGCGTCTGTAAAAGATTCCGTGAATGCCTATGTGGTGAACCTGAACACGCACCCTGCTTACGCTTCGTTCCGTAAATCACGCGCTCAGTTGCGTAAGGCGGATCAGGAAGTGACGGCAAGCACGATGATCCACAAGCTGAAAGGGTATTCCACGCAGGGGCAGCGCTATAACAACTATTTGTTCGCGATGTACCAGGATAACCAGCGTTTAATCGCCGCGCATATGTAACTCAAAAAACGCCTTCCACTGGAAGGCGTTTTTGTTTCTATATCAACACTTCGCTGTGCCGTTCCCGATACTCTTTCGGCGTGGTGTCATACTCCTTTCTGAACACCGAATAAAAATACTGTAATGACGGGTAGCCACACATCTGCGAGATTTCATTGATGGAAAGCGAGGTGGAGATCAACAGGCTGCGCGCTTTCTCCAGCTTTTCGGCATGAATGACCGCGTGGATGGTTTCACCCACTTCCTCTTTAAAACGTTTCTCCAGATTCGAACGAGAAATACCGACAGAATCCAGTACCTGATCAACCTTGATGCCTTTGCAGGCGTGATTACGAATATAGTGCATGGCCTGAATCACGGCCGGATCGTTTAACGAGCGATAGTCAGTGGAGCGTCGTTCCACTACGCGCACAGGGGGAACCAGCAGGCGCTGAAGCGGCAACGCTTCGTTATCCAGCAAACGATGAAGCAACTTAGCGGCCTGGTAACCCATCTGACGTGTGCCTTGTGCCACCGAGGACAATGCCACGCGTGACAGGTATCGCGTCAGTTCTTCGTTATCGATACCAATGACGCACAGCTTTTCAGGCACTGGAATATGTAAATGCTCACAAACCTGCAGTACATGACGGGCGCGGGCATCTGTTACGGCAATAATTCCTGTTTGCGGCGGCAACGTTTGCAGCCAGTCCGCCAGGCGGTTTTGCGCGTGCTGCCAGTTTTCCGGTGCGGTTTCTAGCCCCTGGTACACCACGCCCCGATACTTCTCCTGGGCTACCAGCTGGCAAAATGCGTGCTCACGCTCTACCGCCCAGCGCTTACCGCTTGAGGCCGGTAAACCGTAAAAAGCAAAGCGATGCACGCCTTTCTCTTTTAGATGCAGAAATGCGCTTTCAACGAGCGCGTGGTTGTCGGTGGCAATGTAATGCACGGGCGGGTAGTGCTCAGGCGTGTGATAAGAGCCGCCGACGCCCACAATGGGGACGTCGACGCCACTCAGCAATTGCTCGATCACGGGATCGTCATAGTCCGCGATTACGCCATCGCCCAGCCAGTCTTTGATGTTCTCAAGACGGGTGCGAAAATCTTCTTCAATGAAAATATCCCACTCGGATTGCGACGCCTGCAAATATTCCCCAACCCCTTCAACCACCTGGCGATCGTAGGCTTTGTTGGCATTGAATAACAACGTAATGCGGTGACGCTTTTCAAACATGGCTTACTTTCCCAAATAAGTAACAATACTGTTCTCAGGCACGCCGCTTGGTGGCAGAGTCCATCCAGACTGCCAGCAAAAGAATGGCACCCTTGACGATATACTGCCAAAACGTCGGGACGTCCATCATACTCATCCCGTTATCCAGCGAAGCCATAATAAATGCGCCCATCACCGCACCGGCTACGCTGCCCACACCGCCTGCGAGACTGGTGCCGCCGATAACGCAGGCAGCGATAGCATCCAGCTCTGCAATATTACCGGCTGAGGGTGAACCCGCCCCCAGACGCGAGCTGAGGATCAACCCCGCAATGGCTACCATCAGACCGTTGATGGCAAAGACGGCGAGTTTCGTTCGCTCCACGTTGATGCCTGACAGACGCGCCGCCTCAAGGTTACCGCCGATGGCATAAATACGGCGTCCAAACGCGGTGCGCGTCGCCATAAACATGCCGCCCAGAAGCAAAAGTGCCAGCAGCAGTACGGGCGTCGGGACGCCGCGGTAGTCGTTCAGAAGCCAGATAGCACCCAGCACAATCACCGCGGTGAGTGCCTGACGTCCCACCACGGACGTTGATGCCGGAGAGGCCAGACCCAGCGCCTGACGGCGCATTCGTCCCCGCCACTGCCATGCCACAAATGCCATCAGACCCACAACACCCAGCGTAAAGCCGACGCCATCTGAGAGGTAACTCTGCCCAATCTGCGACATCGCGGCGCTGGTTGGTGAGACGGTCGTGCCGTTGGTAATGCCAATCAAAATCCCACGGAAGGCCAGCATCCCGGCGAGGGTGACGATAAACGACGGCACTTTGCGGTACGCCACCCACCAGCCGTTCCAGGCTCCGAGCAACAGACCGAGCACCAGCGTGACGGCAATTGTCAGCGGCAGCGGCCAGCCAAGCCAGACGTCAAAAATTGCCGCCACCCCGCCGAGCAGACCCATCATCGACCCCACCGACAGGTCAATTTCCGCAGAGATAATGACAAAGACCATCCCTACGGCCAGAATGCCGGTGATGGCGGTCTGGCGCAGCAGGTTTGAGACGTTACGCGCGCTTAAGTACGAGCCATCAGTCATCCAGGTAAAGAACAACATAATGGCAATAATCGCGGCGATCATCACAAAAACCTGCAGGTTAAGCGCTTTTAGCCCCGCGAAAGCGCCGGGCGTCGGAACAGCGACTTTGATATCAGACGGGTTGCTTTTCGACATGGCGTTCGCTCCTTAAGGCGGCTTCCATCACCTGCTCTTGTGTCAGGTTCTGGTTAATCAGGTTGGCTTTCAGTTTCCCTTCATGCATGACCAGCACGCGGTCGCTCAGGCCGAGCACTTCGGGGAGTTCAGACGAAATGACGATGACGGCAATCCCTTGTTGCACAAGCTGATTAATCAGTTTGTAGATTTCATATTTCGCACCGATATCAATCCCGCGAGTGGGTTCATCGAGGATCAAAATGCGCGGATTCAGGAGCAGGCAACGTGCCAGAATCGCCTTCTGCTGGTTGCCTCCGCTCAGGCGTCCAATGGCCAGATCCGGGGAGGAGGTTTTCACCTTAAGTCTCGTGAGTGACTGGAGAATACACTGCTGCTCGGCGGCGTCATCCAGGCTGCTCAGCGCACCGGAAAACTGACTGAGGGCCGCCAGCGTGATGTTTTTACCGACAGCCATGACCGGCACGATGCCATCTTTTTTGCGGTCTTCTGGCACCATGGCAATACCACGGGCAATCGCCTGCTGGCAGTTTTCAATCTTTACATGCTGGCCGTCGATATAAATAGTGCCTTCCCAGCGTCCAGGCCAGACACCAAACAGGCATTGCACGGCCTCGGTACGCCCCGCACCAACCAGACCGGCAATACCGAGGATCTCTCCCCGGTGGAGCGAGAAGGAGATATTATTTACGCGCTTGATGTGACGGTTAACGGGATGCCACGCGGTCAGATTTTCCACTCGTAGCACTTCCTCGCCAACAGTATGAGGTTCGTTCGGGTACAGCGCAGTCAGCTCGCGCCCTACCATCATGGTGATGATGTCATCTTCACTCATACCTGCCGCTTCGCGCGTGCCGATATGCTGGCCGTCGCGGATCACGCAGATGGTGTCTGAAATGGCTTTTACTTCATTGAGTTTGTGCGAAATATAGATGCAGGCGATGCCGTGGTTTTGCAGATCGCGGATGATGTCGAGCAGGACGGCCGTTTCCTGTTCGGTGAGCGAGGCCGTCGGCTCGTCAAGGATTAACAGCCTGACCTGTTTGTTCAGTGCCTTGGCGATTTCAACCAGTTGTTGCTGGCCCAGACCTAAGTCGCCCACGCGGGTGTCCGGTGAGATGGCAAGGCTCACTTGCGCCAGCAGTTTTTCGCAGCGCAGCGTCATGGTGTCGTAATCCAGCACACCGTGGCGTGAAAGTTCGGCTCCGAGGAAAATGTTCTCCAGCACAGTGAGGTGCTTCACCAGCGCCAGTTCCTGGTGAATGATAGCGATGCCTTTTCGTTCGGTATCGCGAATATGTGTGGCCTGAATGACTTCACCGGCAAAGACGATTTCGCCGTCATAGCTGCCGTAAGGGTAGATGCCGCACAGCACTTTCATCAGCGTTGATTTGCCGGAACCATTTTCGCCGCACAATGACACCACTTCGCCAGGGTTCAGCCGCAGGCTGACATTGTCGACCGCCTTCACTGCGCCAAAGGCTTTGGTGATGCTTTTCATTTCAAGTAAATAAGGCATAACTGCTCCACATGGCCCGAAGGAAGAACAGTACAAATCGATGCGCCCCCGCCAGGCAGGGGCAGCGCTGAATTACAGTTCACTCTTTTTGTGGAAACCGTCTTTAATCACCGTGGCGTCAATGTTCTCTTTATTGACTTCAATTGGCGTAAGCAGGCGAGACGGGACGTCCTTCAGCCCGTTGTTCAGAGAAGCGTCGGCTTTCGGCTGCTGACCATTTCCCAGCTCAACGGCAATTTCTGCGGCCGTATTTGCAAGCTCGGTGATGGGCTTATAAACCGTCATGGTTTGGGTGCCTGCAATAATGCGTTTTACGCCAGCAAGGTCGGCATCCTGGCCCGAAATAGCGACTTTCCCGGCCAGACCCTGTGCGCTGAGTGCCTGAATCGCACCGCCAGCCGTTGCATCGTTAGAGGCCACAACGGCGTCGATTTTGTTGTTATTCGCCGTTAATGCATTTTCCATAATTTTCAGCGCATTTTCTGGCAGCCAGCCATCAGCCCATTGATCGCCGACGATTTTAATTTTGCCGTCGTCAATATATGGCTTAAGGACTTTCATTTGTCCTTCACGGAACAGTTTGGCATTGTTATCCACCGGTGAGCCACCCATCAGGAAATAATTCCCCTGAGGCACTTTATCGACCAGACTTTTTGCCTGTAATTCACCGACTTTTTCATTATCGAATGAAATATAGAAATCAATATCCGCATTATTAATCATGCGGTCATATGCCAGAACTTTTATGCCTTCCTGTTTGGCTTCTTTAACGACGTTACTTAATACCTGGCCGTTGTACGGGATAATGACCAGCACGTCGACGCCACGGTTGATCATATTTTCAATTTGCGACATTTGCGTTTCTTCGTTGCCGTTAGCCGACTGAACGAATACCTCTGCGCCAAGAGATTCTGCTTTTTTAACAAAAATATCGCGATCTTTTTGCCAGCGCTCCAGGCGCAGGTCGTCAATCGCCATGCCGATTTTGACCTCTTTCGCATGTCCGGCAAAGCTGGCAAGCAGGAGAGTAGTGCAGAGAGTCAGGTACAGGTTCTTTATCTTCATAATTATTGGGCCTTTTTGTAGGAGTACGTTGCTGTTGAGATAAAAGAAACATTCACTGCTGAGACGCAGCAAATTTTTAACGTGGAAAGGCGGTCTGGCAATTACAGATTTTTATCTTCTCGTTACGATATTTGGTTTATTTCTGAATTTATGACCGCGATCGGATTTTAAAATGCGTAACCTATTAATTACATTTGATTCTGGAATACGCGCCGAAAAATAGTTTGTCTGCACATTATTTTGCGAGCCAGCGCACAGTTGTGCATTCTCTCAATAGCAGTGTGAAATAACGTAATTGAGCAAGCCGGAATGTGTATTCACTATTACTTACGTCATTACACCTCGCCGCATACCCTGATTATGGAGCTCAATATGCAAGCCTATTTCGACCAACTCGATCGCGTTCGTTACGAAGGCACGAAAACCACCAATCCTTTAGCATTTCGTCACTACAACCCGGATGAGCTGGTGCTGGGTAAGCGCATGGAAGACCATCTGCGCTTTGCCGCCTGTTACTGGCATACCTTCTGCTGGAACGGTGCCGACATGTTCGGTGTTGGCTCTTTTGACCGACCATGGCAACAACCTGGCGAAGCCATCGAACTGGCGAAACGTAAAGCGGATGTTGCGTTTGAATTCTTCCACAAGCTGAACGTACCGTACTACTGCTTCCATGATGTGGATGTCTCCCCGGAAGGCGCGTCACTGAAAGAGTATTTGAATAACTTCGCGCAGATGGTGGATGTGCTGGCGGCAAAACAGCAACAAAGCGGCGTGAAACTGCTGTGGGGGACGGCGAACTGCTTCACCAATCCACGCTATGGCGCAGGCGCAGCAACCAACCCGGACCCGGAAGTGTTTAGCTGGGCAGCTACTCAGGTTGTGACCGCGATGAATGCCACGCATCAGCTGGGTGGCGAGAACTATGTCCTGTGGGGCGGCCGCGAAGGTTATGAATCCCTGCTGAACACCGATCTGCGCCAGGAGCGTGAACAAATTGGCCGCTTTATGCAGATGGTCGTTGAGCACAAACACAAAATCGGTTTCCGCGGTACGCTGCTGATAGAACCGAAGCCGCAGGAGCCAACGAAGCACCAGTACGATTATGACGTTGCCACGGTGTACGGCTTCCTGAAGCAGTTTGGTCTGGAAAAAGAGATCAAAGTCAACATTGAGGCTAACCACGCCACGCTTGCGGGCCACTCTTTCCACCACGAAATTGCCTCTGCAATTGCGCTGGGTATCTTTGGTTCTGTGGATGCTAACCGTGGCGACCCGCAACTGGGCTGGGACACTGACCAGTTCCCGAACAGCGTGGAAGAGAATGCGCTGGTAATGTACGAAATCATCAAAGCGGGCGGCTTCACCACCGGTGGCCTTAACTTCGATGCCAAAGTGCGTCGTCAGAGCACTGACAAATACGATCTGTTCTACGGCCATATCGGCGCAATGGATACCATGGCGCTGGCGCTGAAAGTGGCGGCTCGTATGATTGAAGATGGCGAGCTGGATAAACGTGTGGCGAAACGCTATAGCGGCTGGAACAGTGAGCTGGGCCAGCAAATTTTGAAAGGTCAGTTATCGCTTGCTGAGATCGCGCAGTACGCTGAACAGCATCACCTGGCACCGCAGCACCAGAGCGGGCATCAGGAACTGCTGGAAAACCTGGTGAATCACTATCTGTTTGATAAGTAATAACGTAGGCCCGGTCAGCGTAGCGCCACCGGGCATTTCAGTTAAAGGAGTCACCGAATGTATATCGGGATTGATCTTGGCACATCGGGTGTGAAAGCCATTCTGTTAAGTGAGCAGGGCGACGTACTGGCAACACAGACTGAAAAGCTGCAGGTTTCACGTCCACATCCGCTATGGTCGGAGCAGGACCCGGAACAGTGGTGGCAAGCGACGGACCGCGCAATCAAAGCCCTGGGTGAACAACACAGCCTGCGCGAGGTTAATGCGCTGGGCATTGCCGGGCAAATGCACGGCGCGACGCTGTTGGACAGCCAGCATCGGGTGCTGCGGCCGGCCATCCTCTGGAATGATGGCCGGTGCGCGGAAGAGTGCGCAATCCTCGAAGAGAGCGTGCCTGCGTCCCGTGAAATCACGGGCAACCTGATGATGCCAGGGTTTACGGCACCAAAACTTTTGTGGGTGCAGCGCCATGAGCCGGAGATTTTCCGTCAGGTGGCGAAGGTGCTGCTGCCAAAAGATTATCTGCGTTTTCGTATGACGGGCGATTTCGCCAGCGACATGTCTGACGCAGCGGGCACCCTGTGGCTCGATGTGGCGAAACGAGACTGGAGCGAGGCGATGCTCGACGCCTGCCATCTGACCCGTGACCATTTGCCAGCCCTTTTTGAGGGCAGCGAAATGACGGGCACCCTGCAACCTTCTGTTGCGGAACGCTGGAATATGCCTGTAGTACCGGTTGTGGCCGGTGGTGGAGATAACGCAGCGGGAGCCGTTGGCGTGGGGATGGTCGAAGCAGGGCAGGCCATGCTCTCGCTCGGCACCTCCGGCGTCTATTTTGCCGTCAGCGACGGTTATCGCAGTAACCCTGAAAGTGCAGTTCACAGTTTTTGCCATGCGCTGCCGGGGAAATGGCATCTGATGTCGGTCATGCTGAGTGCCGCATCCTGCCTTGACTGGGCGGCGACGCTTACCGGAATGCCAGATGTACCGGCGCTGATCGCAGCAGCACAGCAGGCGGATGACAACGCAGGTGCGCTCTGGTTTTTACCGTATTTGTCCGGCGAGCGAACGCCTCATAATAACCCGGAAGCAAAAGGCGTGTTTTTTGGCTTAACCCATCAACATGGCCCGGCAGAACTGGCGCGGGCCGTGCTGGAAGGCGTGGGCTATGCGCTGGCAGACGGGATGGACGTGGTGCATGACTGTGGCTTGAAACCCTCAAGTATTACGCTGATTGGTGGCGGGGCGCGCAGCAATTACTGGCGGCAGATGTTGTGCGATATTAGCGGGTTAACGCTGGATTACCGTACCGGTGGTGATGTCGGGCCTGCGCTCGGCGCGGCGCGGCTGGCGCAGATAGCGGTGAACCCTGAGAAGCCTTTGGCTGAGCTGTTGCCGCAATTACCGCTTGAACAACAGCATCTTCCCGATGCGAAAAATCACGCCCGCTATGCAGAGCGACGTGAAACTTTCCGCAAAATTTATGAACAACTTGTACCGCTGATGTCATAAACATCGCTGCCAGGCTAACTGACATACCTGCGTGTATCGACCCGCTGCAACAGCATCGACAGTAGCAGGCTTACAACCAGCGTGGCGGCGAAAATCCAGACTATGTCCAGCAGCGGCCAGTTTTTAAATTCCACGCCTCGCGTGCGCAGGGCGTGGATCACCAGTGCGTGAAAACCGTAGATCCCCAGCGAGTGGCGCGAGATAAACCCCAGTACAGGAAACGGGCGTTCGTTCAGCGTGTTTTTGACGAGCGTCAGGAGGGATATTGCGCAGATGAAAACCACCGGACCGCAGTACACATACCAGGTGTCAGCGAAGTTACCGCGCCATTGCAGCTCATGTAACGTCCCGCGTGAAATCACAATTACGCCAAGGATAAACAGCGCGCCACACAGCCAGTTTATACCGCGTTTGTGCGTATCCATCATCCCGATGGCACGCCCCAGCATGCCGTACAGCACGTAGTAAAAGGTATCGCCGTTGATGTAGAGGTTGACCGGTAGCCATTCGAAACCGTCGATTTTCTGCGAGACGGTATTTGGGTTTGCCACTATGCCAATCACGACCATCAGCGCCAGCAGCATTTTGCCGCTGACGTTTTTTACCTGAATCAGCGGTGAAACCAGATAAATCACGATAATGGCGAAGAAAAACCACAGATGGTAGAAAACCGGTTTTTGCAGCAAATACTTAAGCGAAAGCCCGGCGCTAATCGAGGTAAACAGGGAGATATAGAGCAATGCGACGGCGCTGTAAAACAGCAGACACGATGCAATGCGGATAAAATGCCTCGGTTGCGCACTCCGCTCGCCAAAAAAGAGAAAGCCGGAAATCATAAAAAACAGCGGCACGCTTACGCGAGATGCCGAGTTAAGAATATTGGCGATATCCCAGTTAACGGGGCTGATACTGTGCGCATTCGTGACGTACCAGGTCGTCGTGTGGATCATCACCACCATCAGACACGCTATTCCTCGCAGGTTATCAATCCAGTTAATTTTTGACTGCATCAGTTCCTCTGTTTTCCTGGTAAAAAGAGTGTGACTGCCATTGCGTAAAAGTCTTCCCTTGGAAAATTCTGAGTTTAATCAGGCGAACTTGTATGAAGCTCGTGAGATTCGCAGAATGACCAACCATAATCTATAAAGGCTTTGATACTAAAAATAACAGCCACAGACCAGGGCGGTAATAAAAATGATGATGAAGCGCATCGCGTCACTCTTTCTGCTGTTTTTACTGGCAGGTTGCAGTGCTTCGCAAGAAGCGCCTGTGCAAAAAGCGCAGCAGAGCAAAATTAGTCCGGCACGCTCCCTGAATATGGAACAGCTCTGTAAAGACCAGGCTGCTCGCCGCTATAATTCCGAGGTAGGGAAAATTGATGTCACCGGGTTTGAGCGTTTCCAGGGCAGCTATGAGCTGAAGGGACATACTGCGCGTAAAGAGGGCTTTATCTGTTCTTTTGATGCGGACGGCCAGTTTTTGCACCTCTCAATGCGTTAACGTGCTCGTATATTCAGCAGCCAGAGCGTTCAGGTGTTCTGGCTAAAAGGCTTATTTCCCAATTTTCCCTAAACAACCCCGTTTCGTACTGTATATCTTGCAGCCAGCGGGTATACTGATCCCTTCCATTTAAAACCACACGTATCCAGCACGAAATACTATGCAAAAG
Organism: Enterobacter sp. MALB-1; assembly: GCF_041021625.1. NCBI lineage: Bacteria > Pseudomonadati > Pseudomonadota > Gammaproteobacteria > Enterobacterales > Enterobacteriaceae > Enterobacter > Enterobacter sp. MALB-1. The sequence goes on along the minus strand of NZ_JBDPJL010000001.1, from coordinate 4,263,327 downwards.
TTTGATACCAAGACCTTCCAGGGCCTGATCCTGACCTTACAGGATTACTGGGCTCGTCAGGGCTGCACCATTGTTCAACCTTTGGACATGGAAGTCGGCGCAGGCACTTCACACCCGATGACCAGCTTACGCGCGTTGGGGCCAGAGCCAATGGCGACTGCCTATGTGCAGCCATCCCGCCGTCCTACCGATGGCCGTTACGGCGAAAACCCGAACCGTCTGCAGCACTACTATCAGTTCCAGGTGGTGATTAAGCCATCGCCCGACAACATTCAGGAACTGTATCTCGGGTCACTGAAAGAGCTGGGTATGGACCCGACCATCCACGACATTCGTTTCGTGGAAGATAACTGGGAAAACCCAACGCTGGGTGCCTGGGGTCTGGGCTGGGAAGTGTGGCTGAACGGTATGGAAGTGACGCAGTTCACTTACTTCCAGCAGGTTGGTGGTCTGGAATGTAAACCGATTACCGGCGAAATCACCTACGGTCTGGAACGTCTGGCGATGTATATTCAGGGCGTAGACAGCGTTTACGACCTGGTCTGGAGCGACGGCCCGCTGGGTAAAACCACCTACGGCGACGTGTTCCATCAGAATGAAGTGGAGCAATCCACCTATAACTTCGAATACGCAGACGTGGACTTCCTGTTCACCTGCTTCGAGCAGTACGAGAAAGAAGCGCAGCAACTGCTGGCGCTGGAAACTCCGCTGCCGCTGCCTGCTTACGAGCGTATTCTGAAGGCCGCCCACAGCTTCAACCTGCTGGACGCCCGCAAAGCCATCTCCGTGACTGAACGTCAGCGCTACATTCTGCGTATTCGTACCCTGACTAAAGCCGTTGCTGAAGCCTACTACGCGTCCCGTGAAGCCCTTGGCTTCCCGATGTGCAACCGAAACAAATAAGAGGCGGCCATGTCTGAGAAAACTTTCCTGGTGGAAATTGGCACCGAAGAGCTGCCACCAAAAGCCCTGCGCAGCCTGGCTGAATCTTTTGCTGCGAACGTGACTGCTGAGCTGGATAACGCTGGCCTGGCACACGGTAAAATTGAGTGGTTTGCTGCGCCGCGCCGTCTGGCGCTGAAAGTGGCAAACCTGGCGGCGTCTCAGCCGGATCGTGAAGTGGAAAAACGTGGCCCGGCGATTGCTCAGGCGTTCGACGCGGAAGGCAAGCCGAGTAAAGCGGCAGAAGGCTGGGCGCGCGGCTGCGGGATCACCGTTGACCAGGCCGAACGTCTGACCACCGATAAAGGCGAATGGTTGCTGTATCGTGCCCATGTCAAAGGCGAAAGCGCAGAAGCGCTGCTGCCGGACATGATCGCAACCTCACTGGCTAAGCTGCCGATTCCTAAACTGATGCGCTGGGGGGCGTCTGACGTCCACTTCGTGCGTCCGGTGCACACCGTGACCTTACTGCTGGGTGATACCGTTATTCCTGCCACCATCCTGGGCGTGGCGTCCGATCGCGTGATCCGCGGCCACCGCTTTATGGGCGAGCCGGAGTTCACCATCGACAATGCTGACCAGTATCCGCAGATCCTGCTGGAGCGCGGTAAAGTAATTGCCGACTACGAGCAGCGTAAAGCGAAAATCAAAGCGGATGCGGAAGCCGCGGCGCGTGAGATTGGCGGCAACGCTGACCTGAGCGAAAGCCTGCTGGAAGAGGTGACCTCGCTGGTGGAATGGCCGGTTGTGCTGACCGCGAAGTTCGAAGAGAAATTCCTGGCTGTTCCGGCAGAAGCGTTGGTGTACACCATGAAGGGTGACCAGAAGTACTTCCCGGTCTACGCCAACGACGGCAAGCTGCTGCCAAACTTCATCTTCGTGGCGAATATCGAATCGAAAGATCCGGTGCAGATTATCTCCGGTAACGAGAAAGTGGTGCGCCCGCGTCTGGCGGATGCGGAGTTCTTCTTCAATACCGACCGTAAAAAGCGTCTGGAAGATAACCTGCCGCGCCTGCAGACCGTGCTGTTCCAGCAGCAGCTGGGCACGCTGCGCGACAAGACTGACCGTATCGCGGAACTGTCCGGCTGGATCGCTCGCGAAATCGGTGCGGACGTTAACCACGCGACTCGCGCGGGCCTGCTCTCCAAGTGTGACCTGATGACCAACATGGTGTTTGAATTTACCGACACCCAGGGCGTTATGGGTATGCACTACGCACGTCACGACGGCGAAGCGGAAGACGTGGCTGTAGCCCTGAACGAGCAGTATCAACCGCGCTTTGCGGGTGACGATCTGCCGTCCAACCCGGTGGCGTGTGCCGTCGCGATTGCCGATAAGATGGACACCCTGGCGGGTATCTTCGGTATCGGTCAACATCCGAAAGGCGATAAAGACCCGTTCGCGCTGCGTCGTGCTGCGCTCGGCGTGCTGCGTATCATCGTTGAGAAGAACCTGAACCTTGATCTGCAAACGCTGACCGAAGAAGCGGTGCGTCTGTACGGCGACAAGCTGACCAACGCGAAAGTCGTGGATGACGTGATCGACTTCATGCTCGGTCGTTTCCGCGCCTGGTATCAGGACGAAGGCTACACCGTCGACACCATTCAGGCGGTGCTGGCGCGTCGTCCGACCCGTCCGGCTGACTTTGATGCGCGTATGAAGGCGGTGTCCCACTTCCGCACGCTGGACGCGGCGTCTGCCCTGGCTGCGGCTAACAAGCGTGTATCCAACATTCTGGCGAAATCCGACGAGACGCTGAACGAGCGTGTGAACGCCGCGACGCTGAAAGAGCCGGAAGAGATCGCGCTGGCGATGCAGGTTGTTGTGCTGCGCGACAAGCTGGAGCCGTTCTTCGCGGAAGGCCGCTACCAGGAAGCGCTGGTGGAACTGGCTGAACTGCGTGACGTTATCGACGCCTTCTTCGATAAAGTGATGGTAAACGTGGACGACAAAGAGCTGCGTATTAACCGCCTGACTATGCTTGAGAAACTGCGCGAACTGTTCCTGCGCGTGGCGGATATTTCGCTGCTGCAGTAAGGCACTCGTTGTTACAAATGCTAAAAACCCGCTTCGGCGGGTTTTTTTATGGGTCTTTTGTAGGCCGGATAAGCGCAGCGTCATCCGGCAGGTTTAGCCGATCGCGACTGTGCCTTCGTCCGTCTGCAGCCAGCGCGGTGCCTTCAGCGTATCGGCAAAGTAGCTGACCAGTTCGCACAGCAAATCTTCCATCACGATTTCAGATTGTCGCGGCAGTGAGCCGTTCATCAGCAACTGCGTAATCTCCTGACAGTAGCGCCCCAGCTGATCGCATTCGGGTTCGAAAGCCGGAAGACGCGACGGGAGTTCCTTAACGGTCAGGCTGGCTTTTAAAGAATCCGGAACAGGATCCAGAAGCGAGGGTTGCAGAAGATTCAGACAGGCATAAAGTCTGCCGTAAAGCGCCATTTTTGGGGCGGGTTCTTCGCAATCTACCAGTGCGTCGATAAAACGTTCGCAGTTATCCGCCAGTTCGGTGAAGTCGGTGGTGTGGTTGAAGGGCAGGGTGAATAAAGAGTCAGTCATTGACATAAATAACCTCAGTGAGTGGTATATCTTCCGCCACGGGAGGTTCCAGGCTCGCTGGTGGCGGAACCGAACAAGGTTGGAACGACTGGCCTCACTGACACCAGCGCGCTTTGCAGCGCCCCTGTCCGGCCCGCCATTGAGATGCAACAGGCCGTACGACACAGAGCCTGTGTCGCCAGTGAAGTGATTCAGGGTTCCAATCCCGGCACCTGATTTTGCAGGTGCAAAGAGAACTTACTGCTCATCAAAACAGGCGGCAACAGTTTTGAGCTATGTCGCTGAGCATATTACCATTTCTGGAAAGAGGCTCGCAAAATTACCGTCTGTTTCCCCTCACCCTAACCCTCTCCCCAAAGGGGCGAGGGGATTGTTCACTGCTCGCATTAATTTGTGGGGATTCCTCAACCCAAAGGGAGAAGGAGTATAAATCGTCCAAAATTTAACCTTGAAATGGTCAACACATTACCGCTATCCTTATCCCCGTTAACTTTCTCGCTCTGGAGCGCCCCCCAAAAATGAACAAACACGACTGATGAATTTCGATCCTTGCTAAACGCCACCGCGTCGGCAGGGGATGTTTTGATTTCATTCAGGAGTGCTTATGGCTCATTTTGCGCAGTCCCCTTCTTTTATTTTGCATCAGGTCACCTGTCAGTTTGCGACGGGCGATATCCTTTTTGGTCCACTGAATCTTTCCCTGGAGCCGTCTCTGTGTGCGCTGGTTGGCCGCAACGGCAGCGGGAAAACGCGTCTGCTGCGTCTGCTGGCGGGGCTGGATGAACCTGCCAGCGGCCATATTGAACGCTTTGGCTCACATGCCTGGGTGGCGCAACAGCACGATATTACTCCGCAGACCACGCTTGCCGAACTGCTCGGGTATGACGCGATTTTTACGGCGCGCAAACGCATCGACAGCGGCGATTACCAGCCTGACGATCTGGAGGTGCTCGACGGCTACTGGGATTTAGCCGAGCGTCTGAGCGAGGCGTTTACCAATGCGAAGCTCCCACCGTTTGACCCGGATAAACTCGCCGGTGAACTCAGCGGCGGCGAGCGCATTCGCGCCCTGCTGTGCAGGGTGTTTACGTCTGAAGCGGATTTCCTGCTGCTGGACGAACCCACTAACCATCTGGATCGACACGGACGGGCGTGGTTCTACGACCAGCTTAGTCGTTACCACGGGGGCGTGCTTGTCGCCTCTCATGACCGGGAACTTCTGGAACAGGTGCCGCGTATTCTTGAACTGAGCGGCTCCGGCCTGCGCAGCTACGGCGGTAATTATGCGGATTATCACACCCAGCGCGATGCTGAACAGCAGGCGGCTCGCGCGGCGCTGGAGCACGCGGCGACGGAGCGCAAACGCACCCGCGCACGCATGCAAAAAGAGCACGATGACAGCCAGCGGCGTTCGGCAAAGACATTACGCACCGTCGATACCCTCAATATCGCCTCGTTTGAACGCGTTAAATACAAAGGCGCGGCAAAGGAACGTATCGGTTCCTGGAAAAAGCAGCATAGCGAGCAAAATGAAGCTCTGAACGCCGCGGTGAATAAGGCACGTGAGCGGGTTGAAGAAGATACGCCCGTGATGTTCACTCTGCCGGGGAGTCAGGTCCCGGAGGGGAAACAGGTGCTGGTTCTGGAGGATCTTGTGCTGCCGCATGTGTCCGTTCCCCCGCTCAACTGGCGGATGGACGGGCCGATGCGCGTGGCGCTAAAGGGACCGAACGGCTGCGGAAAATCGACGCTGCTGAAAGCGATACTCGGCGACATTAGTTCACATTCAGGAACCTGTAAGGTGTCTGTCAGCTGCGCTTACCTCGATCAGCATCTTTCCCGGCTCGATCTCTCGCAGTCGGTCATGACGCATCTCAACCTGGGCAATACGCCCCTGGAGGAGGGCGTATTGCGAACCCGTTTAGCCCAGCTTCAGTTGGGGGCCGACAAAGCCAAGCTCCCGCTGGCGGAACTGAGCGGCGGTGAGCGTCTTAAGGCTGCGCTGGCCTGCGTGTTATGGCGCGCTGAAGCGACGCAGCTCCTGTTGCTGGACGAGCCGACCAACCATCTGGATCTGGCATCGCTCCAGGCAATTGAAGCGGCGCTGGCCGGTTTCCCCGGCGCACTGCTGGTGGTGTCACACGATGACGCGTTTTTAAGAGGGTTAAGGTTGTCGCACGAGTTGGTGTGGGAAGAGACGGGCTGGCGTTGCGTAAGCCTTTAAACACAAGCCCCCGCAGAGGCGGGGGCGTTCAAACTTCACTACGCTATCTGTTTGCTGAGTGCAGGGTTGGCCTGAATCAGGCTCATCAGCTTCAACTCGGTTGGCGTGGGTTTTTCACGTTTTGACTCCCACTCCAGCACCATCGCCACGCTGACTCCCATTGCTCTTGCGAATTCGTCCGTTTTAAGTCCTGTCCCTTTGCGCAATCGCTCAAATTCTGTAAAGGGATTGGATTTTTGTTGCAGAGTAATCGTCTGCGGTACATCTTTAAATATAATCTGTTCCAGGCTGCTCAGCAGCTCAAACTCAGGATCTTTATATTCCATTGAGAACTCCTCATAAATCTCACAGCGGGATCATGAACATCAGAGAGCCAATTAAGAATAGTCCCTAATAGACGGGAAGGATCGTCACGGCAGTGATTAATCGTGCGGTAACCATCGCTTTACGCGTTTCAGCGCGATGGATAGTTATGCTAATTACCTGATTAATCATATGTAGGCTTCGGCTGGTATTTATTTGTAAATGGTAAGAAATAAAACGGCAATAGCCGATTTGCGTGAAAAGGGTATCTTGCGAGGCTGACCTGGACTATCCTTGTCAGCGTCGGGCACGCGTGTGCCGGTGTGCGCTTTTTTGGGTGAAAGGAGTAATAAAAATGGCGACAGGAAAGTCCTGCTCTCGCTGGTTTGCGCCTATTGCGGCGTTGTTAATGGTGGTTAGCCTGAGTGGGTGTTTCGATAAGGAAGGCGATCAACGCAAAGCGTTTATCGATTTCCTGCAGAATACGGTGATGCGCAGCGGCGAGCGTTTGCCAACGCTGACTGCGGATCAGAAAAAACAGTTTGGCCCCTTCGTGTCCGATTACGCCATTCTTTATGGTTATTCACAGCAGGTGAGCCAGGCAATGGACTCTGGTCTTCGTCCGGTACTGGATAGCGTGAACGCCATCCGCGTGCCGCAGGATTATATGACCCAGCGTGAACCGCTGCGCCAGTCCAACGGTGCGCTCGGCGTGCTGAGCCAGCAGTTGCAGAATGCCAAAATGCAGGCAGACGCGTCGCGTTCCGCGCTGAAACAGGGCGAAGATCTCAAGCCGGTGTTTGACAAGGTGTATGAGAAAGTGGTGACGAAACCGTCTGAAGCCCTGCAACCTCTGATTCCGGCCGCGCAGATCTTTACGCAGCAGCTAGTGCAGGTAGGCGATTATATTAATGAGCAGGGTACGCAGGTGAGCTTCGTCTCTAATGGTATCCAGTTCCCGACCTCCCAGCAGGCGAGCCAGTACAATACGCTGATTGGGCCGCTGGCCTCCCAGCACCAGGCTTTTAGCCAGGCGTGGAGCGCGGCAGTCGCCGCCACAGAATAAGATGAATACCCCGCTTCAGGCGGGGTTTTTTATCTCTGTTCAAAATAACGCTTGTCATTCCTCTACCACATCGGTATAACTATGTACGTCGGTTTGTTACACAGACCTAAAGCAGTTTAGTAAAGCAGTCCAGATTGTTATCCATAGATACCCTTCGTAGTGACCCTTCCTTCATCGCTTAAATTCTGTAATGCAACCCATCGCGCCGGAAGGCACAACAAATTTAAATAAGGTAATTTCTATGTCTGGTAAAATGACTGGTCTGGTAAAATGGTTCAACGCTGATAAAGGTTTCGGCTTCATCACTCCTGACGATGGCTCTAAAGACGTGTTCGTACACTTCTCTGCTATCCAGAACGATGGCTACAAATCTCTGGACGAAGGTCAGAAAGTTTCCTTCACCATCGAAAGCGGCGCTAAAGGCCCAGCAGCTGGTAACGTTGTAAGCCTGTAAGGTTTCAACCCAGTAGCACAAAATTCAAAAACCCGCCTTCTGGCGGGTTTTTTCGTTTCTACTGCTGTACTTGCGGGTTAACGCAGTTCTTTTCTACTTTTCCGCTTAGTGCGGTAATCAGGTTATCCACGGCGGTAGCCGCCATGTTGTAGCGCGTTTCATGCGTTGCCGAGCCGATGTGGGGCAGGGCGACGACGTTTGGTAGTTTTAACAGTGGGGAATCCACCGGCAGCGGCTCCTGCTCAAATACGTCCAGACCGGCGGCGTGGATCTCGCCGTTTTGCAGGGCTTCAATCAGCGCTTTTTCATCCACGACCGGGCCACGACCGGCATTAATGAAAATGGCTGATTTCTTCATCTTCTCAAACGCGGCTTTGCCAATCAGGTGATGGGTTTCATCCGTCAGCGGCAGGATCAGGCAAACGTAATCCGCTTCGTGCAGCAGCGTATCCAGCTCGCAGTAGCGCGCGCTGAAACGTTCTTCAGCTTCAGGGTGATGACGACGCGCGTTATACAAAATCGGCATGTTAAAACCAAAATGCGCGCGCTGCGCCAGCGCCAGGCCGATACGTCCCATGCCAACGATACCCAGCGTTTTGCCGTGGACATCCACGCCAAACCAGTCCGGTCCAATGCTTTTTGTCCATTCGCCAGCTTTGACGCGTTCGGCCACTTCCACCACGCGACGGGCCGTGCTGAGCACCAGCGCCATCAGCGTGTCGGCCACGGTTTCCGTCAGAGCATGCGGCGTGTGCATCAGCAGAATTTTGCGCTCGTTGAGTGTATCCACGTCGAAGTTATCGTAACCCACTGAAATGGTTGATGTCGCACGAAGATTCGGCATTTTCTCCAGCAAGGCGACATCCACTTTTTCGCTTGAACCTAACAGACCTTCGGCGCTGGCGAATGCATCCGCGTGCTGCGCCACGGTGTCCGGGCTGAGGTTCTTCACCTGGGTGACGGTGAAGTGTTCTTCCAGGCGTTTTTGCAGATCTTCAGGCAGTGCTTTGTACAAAATGACGGACGGCTTCATGCTAATCTCCGTTGATTTTAAGGGTCAGGCGTGGCGTGCGCCGACGGGAAGTTGTTGATTATTAGCAGGCTTAACAACCAGAGTAAGCCACACTGAGGCGAAAAGCGCCACCCCCATAAAGATGTACGAGGCCGATGGGCTGCCGGTCGCGCCGTTCAGATAGCCCACAAACCACGAGCCGAAGAACGAGCCAAGCGCGCCCATACTGTTGATTAATGCCATCGCGCCACCCGCGACGTTACGCGGCAGCATTTCCGGAATAATGGCGAAGAACGGACCATACGGGGCATACATGGCTGCGCCCGCAATCACCAGCAGGGTGTAAGAGGCCCAGAAATGGTTAGCCCCGACAGCCCAGGAGCCAATAAAAGCAAAAGCAGCGATCAGCAGCAGCGGCCAGACGAAGAGTTTGCGGTTTTGCAGCTTGTCCGATGCCCACGAGGCGACAATCATGGCGATGGTCGCCGCCAGATAAGGCACGGAAGACAGCCAGCCCACTTCCACCATGCCGAGATTTTCGCCACCGCTACGGATAATCGACGGCAGCCACAGCACGAAGCCATACACGCCGATGCTCCAGGTGAAATACTGCATGCACAGTAAAATGACATTACGGGAGCGGAAGGCTTCGCCGTAATTACGTACCGCTTTCAGCCCTTGCTGTTCTTTGTCCAGTTGCGCCTGCAGCGCGGCTTTTTCATCTTCAGAAAGCCATTTCGCCTGTGAAGGTTTATCTTTCACCAGCACCCACCAGCAGAATGCCCAGATTACCGCCGGAACCCCTTCGATAATGAACATCTCACGCCAGCCGAAAGACTGGATCAGGTAGCCGGAAACCACCGACATCCACAGTACCGTTACCGGGTTACCGAGGATCAGGAAGGTGTTAGCACGCGAGCGTTCGGATTTGGTAAACCAGTTGCTGATATAGATAAGCATCGCGGGCATCACAGCGGCTTCAACCACGCCGAGGATAAAGCGGATGGCAGCCAGGGCAGGGATGTTGTTCACCACGCCGGTGAGTGACGCGCAGCCGCCCCACAGGATCAGGCAGACGAAGATCAGTTTGCGCACGCTGCGGCGTTCCGCGTAGATCGCGCCAGGGATCTGGAAGAAGAAATAGCCCAGGAAGAAAAGGGCACCCAACAGCGATGAGATGCCTTTGGTGATACCGAGATCTTCGGTGATCCCGGCGGCGGACGCGAAACTGAAGTTGGCACGATCAAGGTACGCCAGGCTGTACGTGATAAACACGATGGGCATGATGTACCACCAGCGTTTTACTGCATTGGTCGAACTGTTCATAGGCTTGCCTCTGTTGTTGAGGTGAGTACCGCCGTTGTCTGTAGGGTACACGGTGGCTTAATAATGTGGTGTGGCCTGTAGCCCTCACCCTGGCCCTCTCCCTGTGGGAGAGGGAATTCAGACTCCGAGCTGTGCGCGCGTTGGCAGGCCTTCGCTGTCGCCCTGCACCTGAATCGCCAGCGAACCGATTTTGTTGCCCCTGGCAACGGCCTGCTGCAGTGGTTTTCCTTCCAGCAGCGCGCTAATGACCCCGACAGCAAAGCCATCGCCAGCGCCCACGGTGTCGACCACGTTCTCGACTTTAACGGCAGCGACCGCGCCCTGCTCACCACTGGCGGTTTTAAACCATGCGCCATCGGCACCGGTTTTCAGCACCACGGCTTTAACTCCTTTGTTCAGGTAAAAATCGGCGATGCCCTCCGGTGTGTTTTCGCCGGTAAGGATCATTCCCTCTTTGACGCCAGGCAGAACCCAGTCCGCGCTGAATGCCAGACGGTTCAGCTTTTCGACCATTTCCGCTTCGCTGTTCCACAGCACCGGACGCAGGTTCGGGTCGAAGGAGATCGTTTTACCTTGCGCTTTCATTGCTGTTGCGGCGTGTTCCAGCAGTTGATAAGAGCTGGCTGAAAGCGCCGCTGCTACGCCGCTAAGATGAAGATGACGCGCGGAAGAGAAATACGGGGCGTGATAGTCATCCACCGAAAGATGACTTGCCGCTGACCCTTTGCGGAAATATTCCACGATGGGATCGGTTCCATTTTCGACTTTAGATTTAAGCTGAAAACCCGTGGCGAAGCGTCCGTCGAGCGTGACGCCTGCCGCATCAATGCCCTCTTTTTTCAGCACATCGAGAACGAAATGGCCAAAGCTGTCGTCACCCACGCGGCTAACCCAGCCGACGTTCAGGCCCAGGCGCGCCAGGCCGGTAGCAACGTTCAGCTCTGCACCTGCCACGCGCTTCATGAAGTGTTCAACCGCGCTTAGCTCGCCCGTTTCGGTGGCGACAAACATCGCCATCGCTTCGCCAATCGTGATCACATCCAGTGTCTTGTGCATGGTTTACTCCTCACGCAGCAGGTTAACGTAATGGCGGGTAACGGCGGTTAAGTCCGTCCCTTCCAGCGGGAACTCGATACCGCGCGGGGCATCGGCAGGCAGCTGATTGAGCAGATCCAGCCAGCGCGTATCGGCACGATCCGGCGCGATGGCGCGGAAGTTTTCGTTATGCAGGACGGCGGCTTTAACGTGGATATAGCTCACGGCGGGAGCCAGATGACGCGCGGCCTCTTCCGGAGAATCGCCAACCCATAGCCAGTTGCCCATATCGAACGTCAGCGTGACCGGCAGTGCCATCACCCGGCAGGCCGCTTTGAAGCGTTGCATCGGTGCGAGCTGACCGCAGTCGGTCTGGTCGTTTTCCACCACCAGCGCCATACCGCTTTCATTCAGCAGAGCACGCAGGGATTCAAGCGGTTGTTTGTCGCTGAAATGGCCCAGTGAGACCTTTAGCCACAGCGCATTCAGCGTGTTGGCTTCGGCCAGATAACGTGGCAGATCCGGGTTGAGCGTGCCATCAGGCATAAACAGGGCGGCGGGAGCCGAGTAACACGCCAGCAGACCCAGCAGCTCGATGGACTCGGCCAGCGCAGGCAGCGTCAGCAACTCTTCGCTGCTGAACAGTTCGCGGCGGATCTCTACACCATCCGCTCCTGCACCAGCAATGACGGGAAGCATCGCCCGTTGACCGCCTGCCTGTCGCACCTGGTCCGCACCATATGCGGCGGTGACCACTATTATTTTCCTGCCCATTGCCTGACTCCATCGCGTAATCGATAGTATTACGCTAGATGGAACCGGTTCCAAAGAAAAGATCGGGATGTTGAATTTATGATCGCTGTCACGAAGGGAGATTTAACGGGCGGTAGAGCCGCGAACGATCAGCTCGCCGGAAAAAACCTGCTCGCGCACGGCGTCACTGACGCCTTCAATGCGGCGAACCACTTGTTCAACAGCGGCATAGCCGATTTGCCAGGTGGGTTGTTTCAGGGTGGTGATGCCCACGCCCGCCAGCTCGGCCCATTCCAGTTCATCAAAACCCAGCAGACCAATATCACTGCCCCAGTGCAGGCCAATGCGTTTCAGCGAACGGGCGACCTGAAGCGTGAGAGCACCGTTGGCGGAGATCACCGCTTTGCGCATGCCGCGGTGGCGGGTATGGAACTGACGCAGGGTGTTATCAAGCTGGTCGGCTTCGTGGAGGGGTGTTTCGGCATTTTCGGCGATCACGCCGGGATAACGCTCCAGCGTGGCACGAAATGCGCTCAGGCGCTCGCGACGGGTGTTGACCGTGCCCAGCGGTTCGCTGAGGAACAGAATGGCCTCGAAACCCTGTTCGATAAGGTGTTCGGTGGCGGTGGTAGCCGCCTGGGTATTATCCAGCCCGACGACATCGCAGGCAAATTCCGGGATTTTGCGGTCTATAAGCACCATCGGCAGGGAGGATTGTTGCAGGCGGTTCAGGCCTTCTTCGCGCATACCTACAGCATTAACCACGATCCCTTCTACCTGGTAGCTACGCAGCAGATCCAGATAATGAAGCTCCTGATCGACTTCGTTGTTGGTGTTACAGACCAGCGGCGTAAAACCCTTCTCGCGACAGGCGGCTTCAATACCGCTCAGCACGTTGACGGAGTAGGGATTGGTGATATCAGCGATAATCAGGCCGATTAAGCGGGTTCTGCCCCGCTTAAGGCCACGGGCCATAATGCTGGGACGGTAGTCGAGATCGGCAATAGCCTGTTCAATACGAGCCAGTAGCGCGTCGGACAGCAGGTGTTTCTCGCCGTTAAGATAGCGCGAAATGCTTGTTTTTCCGGTTTTTGCGGCTTTCGCCACGTCGCTGATGGTGGCCCGTGTTGATTTGCTCATCGCTGAATTCCCTGAAGTGAGTGAGAACACCTTAGCGGGAAAATCTGCTGAATCAAGTAATTTGCCCGGTGGCGCTGCGCTTACCGGAGGTTGCGGTCTGATGCCCTCACCCCAACCCTCTCCCACGGGAGAGGGCGCAAACACTAAAAACGGCAACGGGGTTGCCGTTTTGCTTTTACCTACTGCACAGGGCTTAACGTGATCTCTACGCGGCGGTTCTGCGCTTTGCCTTCCGCCGTGCTGTTGCTGGCGATTGGATTGGCCGGGCCCATCCCGCTGGTGCGGATTCGGTTTGCCGCAACGCCCTGAGTGATGAGCGAGCTGGCCACGGAATCGGCGCGCTGTTGAGACAGGCGCATGTTCAGATCCTGGCTGCCGGTGCTGTCGGTGTAGCCAATCACATTCACGGCGGTTTTGTTGTACTCTTTCAGCACCATTGCCACGCCAGTCAGGGTATTTGCGCCTGCGGGTTTCAGCGTTGCGCTGCTGCTGTCGAAGGTGACGTTATTTGGCATATTGAGGATGATGTTGTCGCCACTGCGCGTGACGCTCACGCCTGTTCCCTGCATTTTGTCGCGCAGTTTTGCTTCCTGCACATCCATGTAATACCCGACGCCGCCGCCCAGTGCTGCGCCTGCCGCTGCGCCAATCAGTGCACCTTTGCCGCGATCTTTCTTAGACGAGGAGAGGACACCAACGCCTGCTCCTACCAGCGAGCCGATGCCCGCGCCGATGCCGGATTTACCCGCTTCACGTTCACCGGTGTAAGGGTTTGTTGTGCAGCCAGAAACAGCCAGGGCTCCGCTCACCAGAGCGGCAATAACAAGTACACGTTTTTTCATCTTATTTCCTTAATCCTTTTTATTCTTTGCCACGACGCGCGTGGCAGTTGATTATGACGTCCGGATACGGAGAAAATTCCGGGTATAACTCTGAAATTTGTGACAAACCATAAACCGCCTCAACAGAAGGCTGTACCACCTGCACGCAACCAGGAGCGCACGCTTTGAGCACCTCAACAAAAACGATTCTGACCGCCGCCCACTGGGGGCCGATGTTGGTCGAAACTGACGGCGAAAATGTGCTGTCGTCCCGCGGGGCGTTGCCGACGCAACATCCCAACTCTTTACAGACCGTCGTTCGCGATCAGGTGCACAGTAAAACCCGCGTGCGCTGGCCGATGGTGCGTAAAGGTTTTCTGGCCTCACCAGATAAACCGCAGGGCATTCGCGGGCAGGATGAGTTTGTTCGCGTGAGCTGGGATGACGCGCTGGCATTGATTCACGCGCAGCATAAACGTATCCGCGACAGCTATGGCCCGTCGTCGATTTTTGCGGGCTCTTATGGCTGGCGCTCTAACGGTGTGCTGCATAAAGCCTCAACGCTGCTTCAGCGTTATATGAGTCTGGCCGGGGGCTATACCGGACATCTGGGGGATTACTCTACCGGCGCGGCGCAGGCGATCATGCCGTATGTGGTTGGCGGTAATGAGGTTTATCAGCAGCAGACCAGTTGGCCGCTGGTACTGAAGCACACCGACGTGGTGGTGTTGTGGAGCGCCAATCCGCTCAATACGCTGAAAATTGCCTGGAATGCCAGCGACGAGCAGGGCATTGCTTATTTCGATGCGCTGCGTAAAAGCGGCAAGCGCATTATTTGTATTGACCCGATGCGTTCTGAAACCATGGAGTTCCTCGGTGACAGTGCCGAGTGGCTTGCCCCGCACATGGGTACCGACGTGGCGTTGATGCTCGGCATCGCCCATACGCTGGTGGAAAATGGCTGGCAGGATACTGATTTTCTCGCGCGTTGTACCACCGGGTATGACAAATTTGCCGACTACCTGACGGGTAAAACGGACGGTATTGCCAAAACGGCGGCGTGGGCGGCTGAGATTTGCGGCATTGATGCCGATAAAATCCGCGAGCTGGCGGAAGTGTTCCATAACAATATCACCATGCTGATGTCCGGCTGGGGAATGCAGCGCCAGCAATTTGGCGAGCAAAAACACTGGATGCTGGTGACACTGGCCGCAATGCTTGGGCAGATTGGCACGCCGGGCGGCGGTTTTGGTCTCTCTTATCATTTCGCGAATGGCGGCAACCCGACGCGTAAAGCCGCGGTACTGGCTTCCATGCAGGGCTCGGTGCAGGGCGGCGTGGATGCCGTGGATAAAATCCCGGTGGCGCGCATTGTTGAAGCGCTGGAAAATCCAGGCGGCTTTTATCAGCACAACGGCCTGGATCGTCACTTCCCGGATATCCGTTTCGTCTGGTGGGCTGGTGGCGCGAACTTCACTCATCATCAGGACACCAATCGGCTGATCCGCGCCTGGCAGAAGCCGGAGCTGGTGGTGATCTCTGAGTGTTTCTGGACCGCCTCGGCCAAACATGCCGACATCGTTCTGCCTGCTACCACCTCGTTTGAGCGCAACGATCTCACCATGACGGGCGACTACAGCAACCAGCATATGGTGCCGATGAAGCGCGTCGTGGCCCCCCGTGATGAAGCGCGTGATGATTTAGACGTCTTTGCCGACCTGAGCGAACTCTGGGAGCCGGGCGGTCGTGAGCGCTTCACCGAGGGCAAAACGGATCTGGAGTGGCTGGAAACGTTTTACGAGATTGCCGGCCAGCGCGGTGCTGCGCAGGGTGTGACGTTGCCGCCATTTGCCGAATTTTGGGAAGCGAATGAGATTTTCGAAATGCCGGAAAGCGAGCAGAACGCGCAGTTTGTCCGGTTTGCTGATTTCCGCCGCGACCCGCAAGCCCATCCGCTGAAAACCGAGAGCGGGAAAATTGAGATTTACAGCCAGCGCATCGCCAGCTTTGGCTATGCCGATTGTCCGCCACATCCAAAATGGCTGGAGCCGGACGAATGGCATGGCAATGCGCAGCCGGAGCAGCTACAGGTGCTGTCTGCCCATCCGGCACACCGTCTGCACAGCCAGCTCAACTATTCGTCGCTGCGTGAGCAATATGCCGTTGCCGGACGTGAGCCGATTATCCTGAATACCGAGGATGCAAAAGTGCGTGGGATTGTCGACGGAGACGTGGTGCGCGTCTGGAACCCGCGTGGACAAGTGCTGGCGGGGGCAGTGGTAAGCGATGGAATTCGGCCCGGCGTGCTCTGCATTCACCAGGGGGCATGGCCGGATCTGGAACTGAGCGAAGGCGGGATTTGTAAAAACGGGGCGGTGAACGTGCTGACCAAAGATCTCCCCAGCTCGAAGCTGGGGAATGGCTGCGCCGGAAACACCGCGCTGGCATGGGTTGAGAAGTATAAGGGGCCAGAGCTTAAGTTAACGGCGTTTGATCCGCCTGCCAGCTCATGATCCACGTCGGGTGTTGAGTATCATCCTGCCAGGCGCTGTCTTCGATGCGAAAGCCCTGTGCATGATAGAAATTCACCGCCCGAACGTTTTTCTGATACACCTCCAGGCTTAAATACGGGTAGTGCTGCTGTACATGGTTCAGCAGCGCACCCCCGATCCCCTTCCCGATGAACGCCGGAGCGACAAACAGTGCGCCGACAAACTGGGAGTGCATCACGCTGATAAATCCGCACGGTTTTCCAGCCTCGTCCCAGACCCAGGTTTCAGCCGAAGGCAGGTATACGTCCCGCACCATTGCTTCGTTCTCTTTCCAGTAGCTGGCATCAATAAACGGATGTGCTTCCGTGGTGCTTTCAAGCCACAGACTTAGCAGCGGAGCGGTATTCTCACTTTGCCATTTGCGGATCATGGTGGCCCCCAGGGTGACAGAAGCAACCTGTGATGTGGTCATTTACCAGACCACAGGCCTGCATAAAGGAGTAACAGATGGTGCTGCCAACAAACTTAAAGCCGCGCTTTTTCAGGGCTTTCGAGAGCGCATCAGAGGCGGGAGTTGACGTTGGGATCTCCGCAAGCGTGGCGGCTTGTGTTACTTTCGGGTCGTTATCGACAAAGGACCAGACAAATTCTGAAAAGGACTCGCCGTTTTGTTCCATCGCCAGGTATGCGCGCGCGTTACCGATAATCGCCTGAATTTTTCCGCGATGGCGGATGATTCCGGCATTCAGGAGTAGCTTTTCAACGTCTTCGTCGGTCATCGCGGCGACCGCGACGGGATCAAACTGCCGGAAGGCTGCGCGATAGTTCTCCCGCTTTTTCAGAACAGTAATCCACGACAGCCCGGCCTGCTGCCCTTCCAGACAGATCATCTCAAAGAGTTTTTTGCCGTCAGTTTCTGGCACGCCCCATTCCCGATCGTGATAGTCGATATAGAGCTGATCCTGGCTTACCCAGCCGCAACGTTGCATAGGTTATCTCCCTTATTGATCCTGAAACCGCAAAATTTTCAATCTGCCTGGCTTGACGTGTCTGCTAAAGAGACAATAGTTAATACAGGGCTATATGCCCTCATCTCTCTTCCTTAACAATGACAAATGTCGCCGAATTCGGCTCTTTCTGGAGTCGCGTTGATGATGATAAAAAAGTTCAGTGGTCGCCATGCTGTTTTTGGCCTGGTGGGTATTTCAGCCTGCGTGCTTTTTTCTAACACAGCTTCTGCCTGGCAACAGGAATATATCGTTTCAGACGCACAAAGTAATATGGCGGAACGTTATACATGGGACGCCGATCACCAACCGCGTTATGAGGATATTCTGGCAGAGCGTATTAACAGCTCACAGAATACGGTGGGATTCGCCCTGAATGTTCCCTCCGGGTTGGCTGAGGATGCCTCCGGTGCCCTGAGTGTGGGCTGGAATTTCCCCGTGCTGCGTCATACCACGACCGGACCGGTGATGGCATGGCGTTACGATGGTACCACGCCATCGATGATGAACGAATTTGGCGATACGGTGACCACGCAGTCGCTGACCGACCCTCTCTGGCATGCCAGCGTCAGCTCACTCGGCTGGCGTGTCGATACCCGGTATGGCGAACTTCGTCCGTGGGCGCAGATTAGCTATAACCAGCAATTTGGTGAAAACCAGTGGAAATCCCAGTATGGGATGCCGCAGACGCCCGCGCTCGTGCAGAACGGGAACTGGATGGATGTCACCGTTGGAACGGATATACCGTTTACTCCTCATATGGCGGCTTATGCGTCATTTGCTCAGGGTGAGAATGCTGTTTCGGGCGAAGGGGTAATGTATACCCTGGGGGTGAGTGCTAATTTTTAACGTTACGCCAACATCTTGAATACAATAGCCGTGGGAGCTGTAGCGATAGTATCCACTAACCTCTGATCGCTTCATTCCCCGGCAAGGTCATTCATTCCCGATTTCAGGCATTTCATTCCGTCTCTCCTGCATTTCATGCCGTTTTACCCCAGGTGTATTAAGGTTTTGTTTATCGTTGTCCTCAGCGAATTCCCTTAATTTTTCTTGCAGGACAACTGCCATGAACACATCAACTTATAACCGTACGCGTTGGCTGACGCTATTTGGCACCATCGTTACCCAGTTCGCACTGGGTTCGGTCTATACCTGGAGCCTGTTTAACAGCGCGCTTTCCGATAAGCTCGGTGCACCGGTCAGCCAGGTGGCGTTTTCCTTCGGCTTGCTGAGCCTGGGTTTAGCATTGTCTTCTTCTGTTGCCGGTAAACTGCAGGAGCGGTTCGGCGTGAAGCGCGTGACCATGGCTTCTGGCATTTTGTTAGGCGTGGGCTTTTTCCTGACGGCGCATTCAAACAACCTGCTGATGCTGTGGCTGAGTGCAGGCGTGCTGGTGGGGCTGGCAGACGGTGCCGGTTACCTGCTGACGCTGTCAAACTGTGTGAAGTGGTTCCCGGAACGTAAAGGTTTGATCTCCGCGTTTGCGATTGGCTCTTATGGCCTGGGCAGCCTCGGGTTCAAATTTATCGATTCCCAACTGCTGGCCTCGGTGGGTCTTGAGAAAACATTCATGATCTGGGGCGTTATTGTTCTGGTGATGATTCTGTTTGGCGCAGCCCTGATGAAAGATGCGCCGCAGCAGGAAGTGAAATCCGTTAACGGCGTGGTGGAAAATGATTTCACTCTTGCGCAGTCCATGCGTAAACCACAGTACTGGATGCTGGCAGTGATGTTCCTGACCGCCTGCATGAGCGGCCTGTATGTGATTGGCGTGGCGAAAGATATTGCTCAGGGGATGGTGAAACTGGATGCGCTCACGGCGGCCAATGCGGTTACCGTCATCTCCATCGCCAACCTCTCTGGCCGCCTGGTGCTGGGTATTCTGTCTGATAAAATCGCCCGTATTCGCGTCATTACGCTGGGGCAGGTGGTGTCACTGGTGGGCATGGCGGCGCTGCTGTTTGCCCCACTGAACGAGGCAACGTTCTTTGCCGCGATCGCCTGTGTGGCCTTTAACTTCGGTGGCACGATTACCGTCTTCCCGTCGCTGGTGAGTGAATTCTTCGGCCTGAATAATCTGGCGAAAAACTACGGTGTGATTTACCTGGGCTTTGGCATCGGCAGCATCTGCGGTTCGCTTATTGCCTCCTTGTTCGGTGGGTTCTACGTGACGTTCTGCGTGATATTTGCTCTGCTGATTCTTTCTCTGGCGCTGTCGACCACCATTCGCCAGCCGCAGCGGGATGTGTTTAATGAAGCGCATGCGTAATTAGCAGTGAAAAAGGCCGGGTTACCGGCCTTTTTATTGTCTGGAAAACCGCTACTTAACCAAAATTGTCGGCTTACGGATTTGCTTTTTTGTAAATAACTGTTCCGATCACACTCTCTGCTGCCACTTTTTCTCTTCGCTGTGGTCTACTTACCACGCTTGTAGACGTTTCTTATAACGATCCCCTGAGCGAATATCTAATCTGTTCACTTCTTAGAGAGGTGGACGGCGGTACTGTCCCTTTTTCCGGGTAGCTTGCATGAAATACATTAAATCGATGGCGCAACAAAAGCTCTGCTTTTTGCTGGCGTTGTACATCGGCCTGTTTATGAATGGCGCAGTTTTTTTCCGTCGGTTTGACGGTTACGCGCAAGATTTTACCGTCTGGAAAGGAATTGCAGCGGTTGTCGAACTGGTCGCTGCGGTACTGGTCACCTTCTTCTTACTCCGACTTCTCACTCTGTTTGGCCGCCGCGTATGGCGGGTGCTGGCCTCGTTGATTGTCCTGTGTTCGGCAGGTGCCAGCTATTATATGACCTTTATGAACGTGGTGATTGGCTATGGCATTATTGCCTCGGTGATGACCACGGATATCGACCTCTCCAAAGAGGTGGTTGGCCTGCACTTTGTTCTCTGGCTGGTGGCCGTCAGCGCACTGCCGTTACTGCTTATCTGGAGCAATCGCTGCCGGTATACCCTGGTACACCAAATCCGCACGCCAGGGAAACGCTTCCGTAGCGTCGCGCTGGTGCTGCTGGCGGGGTTGATGGTCTGGGGGCCTATTCGTCTGCTGGAAGTGAAGCAAAAGTACGACGAACGTACCTCAGGCGTGGATATGCCAAGCTATGGCGGCGTGGTTGCCAACTCGTATCTGCCGTCTAACTGGATCTCCGCGCTGGGGTTATATGCGTGGGCGCAGGTAGATGAATCCTCTGACAACAAATCGCTGATGAACCCGGCGAAGAAGTTTACCTATGAAGCGCCGAAGGATATCGACGACACCTACGTGGTCTTTATTATCGGTGAAACTACCCGCTGGGATCATATGGGGCTTCTGGGCTATGACCGCGACACCACGCCAAAGCTGGCGCAGGAGAAAAACCTGGTTGCCTATCGCGGCTACTCCTGTGATACCGCCACCAAGCTCTCCTTACGCTGTATGTTCGTGCGCGAGGGCGGGGCGAGCGATAACCCGCAGCGTACATTGAAAGAGCAGAACGTTTTCTCGGTGCTCCATCAGCTTGGATTTACCTCTGACCTGTATGCGATGCAAAGCGAGATGTGGTTCTACAGCAATACCATGGCGAAAAACATCGCCTACCGCGAGCAGATTGGCGCTGAGCCGCGCAACCGCGGTAAAAGCGTGGATGACATGCTGCTGATCGACGAGATGAAAAATTCGCTGAACGGCAACCCTGAGGGTAAGCACATGATTATCCTGCACACTAAAGGGTCGCACTTTAATTACACCCAGCGGTATCCGCGCAGCTTCGCCAAATGGACGCCGGAGTGTGTTGGCGTGGATAAAGACTGCACCAAAGAGCAACTGATTAACTCCTACGATAACTCCGTGATGTATGTCGATCACTTTATCGATTCGGTGATTGACCAGGTGCGTGATAAGAAAGCGATTGTGTTCTACGCCGCCGATCACGGTGAGTCTATTAATGAATACGAGCACCTGCACGGCACGCCACGCAAGATGGCACCGCCAGAGCAGTTCCGCGTACCGATGATGGTGTGGATGTCTGATAAGTACCTGGAAGACCCGGAGAAAGCGAAGATGTTTGCGCACCTGAAGAAAGAGGCGGATATGAAGGTGCCACGTCGTCACGTTGAACTGTACGACACCATTTTAGGCTGCCTGGGTTATACCTCACCAGACGGTGGGATTAACGAAAATAACAACTGGTGTAAGCTCCCTGATAACGCCGCGAAAGCCGCGCAGTAGCGCGTCTGGCGAGATTATCGCCAGTTGAATGGCTTTTTTAAATTAAGGGATTGACGGGGGCGCACCTCAGCAGTAAGATGCGCTCCGCATTCGGCGAGTAGCGCAGCTTGGTAGCGCAACTGGTTTGGGACCAGTGGGTCGGAGGTTCGAATCCTCTCTCGCCGACCACATTCAGAAAAGGGCTAGCCGAAAGGTTAGCCCTTTTTGCATTAAACATTTACCCGCCCCGATTCACCAAAATACCCATTAGCCCTGCTTCACCCTGCCTGTTAACGATTTTGTGACATAATCCATTGTATTTTTTTATATATAGATTGATCTTTTTTCGCGTTGCTTATGGATAACCTCAGCATTTTTCGCTGTGCGTTTTAACGTTCGCGGAATTTAGTGCTCAGATAATCACCATTCTGCAAGAAAATTTACCCAATCTGAATAAAAGTTAATCACTGATTGTTGCGAAATATGAAGAGAGTTGTGCTGCAACATAGCGAGTAGCATAAATTTCCCTGCTGAAAACTGGCATCAAAGGTTTTTTTAATCTTTGTTTGCGGTTTCTCACACTCAGCGTAAATCCCCGTCACCTGTATTGACGTTTTCACATTCTGTTGACAGATTGTAGGGCACGAGGGGCATTTCAGGGACGATCTGCGCTGCAACTCTAACGCTCTTCTGAAAGGATTCTCCATCCCTTTAACGCCTTCGGGCATCACCGACCGGACCGGGTAAAAAATAAATAAAGGTCAGGCGGCGTAACACAACAAAGCAAAACATCACATTGGAGCAGAATAATGAGTATTTCCTTGAAGAAGTCAGGGATGCTGAAACTTGGTCTGAGCCTGGTGGCTATGACCGTCGCAGCAAGCGTACAGGCAAAAACCCTGGTTTACTGTTCTGAAGGCTCGCCGGAAGGCTTTAACCCACAGCTCTTTACCTCTGGTACAACGTACGACGCAAGCTCTGTACCTATTTATAACCGTCTGGTTGAATTCAAAATCGGTACTACGGAAGTGATTCCGGGTCTGGCGGAGAAATGGGAGGTCAGCGAAGACGGTAAAACCTATACCTTCCACCTGCGCCAGGGCGTGAAGTGGCAGGACAGCAAAGAATTCAAACCTACGCGCGACTTTAACGCCGACGACGTGGTGTTCTCCTTCGATCGTCAGAAAAACGCGCAAAACCCGTACCACAAAGTGTCTGGCGGCAGCTATGAATACTTCGAAGGGATGGGCCTGCCGGACCTGATCTCCGAAGTGAAAAAAGTGGACGATAAAACCGTTCAGTTCGTGCTGACGCGCCCGGAAGCGCCATTCCTGGCTGACCTGGCCATGGACTTCGCTTCTATTCTCTCTAAAGAGTATGCGGATAACATGCTGAAAGCGGGCACGCCGGAAAAAGTGGACCTGAACCCAATCGGGACTGGCCCGTTCCAACTGCTGCAATACCAGAAAGATTCCCGCATTCTGTACAAAGCATTTGACGGTTTCTGGGGCACCAAGCCGCAGATCGACCGTCTGGTATTCTCTATCACACCTGACGCATCAGTACGTTACGCAAAACTGCAGAAAAACGAATGCCAGGTTATGCCATACCCGAACCCGGCTGACATCGCGCGTATGAAGCAGGATAAGAACATTAACCTGCTGGAGCAGGCGGGCCTGAACGTGGGCTACCTCTCCTTCAACACCGAGAAGAAACCGTTTGATGACGTGAAAGTGCGTCAGGCGCTGACTTATGCGGTGAACAAAGACGCGATCATCAAAGCGGTTTACCAGGGTGCAGGCATCGCTGCCAAGAACCTGATCCCACCAACCATGTGGGGCTATAACGACGACGTTAAAGACTACACCTACGATCCTGAGAAAGCGAAAGCGCTGCTGAAAGAAGCAGGCCAGGACAAAGGCTTTACCGTTGAGCTGTGGGCGATGCCAGTACAGCGTCCGTACAACCCGAACGCACGCCGCATGGCGGAAATGGTTCAGGCTGACTGGGCGAAGATTGGCGTTCAGGCCAAGATCGTGACCTACGAGTGGGGCGAATATCTGAAACGCGCCAAAGCGGGTGAACACCAGGCGGTGATGATGGGCTGGACCGGCGACAACGGGGACCCGGACAACTTCTTCGCAACGCTGTTCAGCTGTGCGGCTGCGAAAGACGGTTCCAACTACTCTCGCTGGTGCTACAAGCCGTTTGAAGACCTGATCCAGCCGGCGCGTGCGACCGACGATCACAACAAACGTATTGAACTGTACAAGCAGGCTCAGGTTGTTATGCACGATCAGGCTCCGGCGCTGATTGTTGCTCACTCCACCGTGTACGAACCAGTGCGCAAAGAAGTGAAAGGCTACGTGGTTGATCCGCTGGGCAAACACCACTTCGAAAACGTATCGGTTGAATAATTAAAAGCAACGCCAGGCGGCGCTGCGCTTGCACTGGCCTACGGTATGTAGGCAGGGTAAGCGTAGCGCCACCCGGCAGCAGTGCTTTATTCCCCCTATGAAAGAGGAGGGAATAAGATTTGTGAGCAATACAGACGTCACGCCATTGTCGTGCGTCATCAGAGAGAATCCGGGTTATGTTGCAGTTCATCCTCCGACGTCTGGGACTTGTCATCCCCACGTTTATCGGTATCACCCTTCTCACTTTTGCCTTCGTCCATATGATCCCCGGCGACCCGGTAATGATTATGGCGGGCGAGCGTGGTATCTCCCCTGAACGCCATGCGCAACTGCTGGCTGAACTCGGCCTGGATAAGCCGATGTGGCAGCAGTACCTCCATTATATTTGGGGCGTTATGCACGGCGACTTAGGGCTTTCACTGAAAAGCCGTCTTCCGGTGTGGGACGAGTTCGTGCCGCGTTTTAAAGCGACGCTGGAACTGGGCATCTGCGCCATGATTTTTGCGACCGCGGTGGGTATTCCCGTTGGCGTACTGGCCGCCGTTAAGCGCGGTTCTATTTTCGACCACACGGCCGTTGGCCTGGCGCTGACCGGTTACTCCATGCCTATCTTCTGGTGGGGCATGATGCTGATCATGCTGGTGTCGGTGCAGTGGAATCTGACGCCGGTCTCCGGGCGTGTCAGCGATATGGTCTTCCTCGACGACACCAACCCGTTAACCGGCTTTATGCTGATCGACACGGCCATCTGGGGCGAAGAGGGCAACTTTATTGATGCCGTCGCGCACATGATCCTGCCTGCGATGGTGCTCGGCACTATTCCTCTGGCGGTTATCGTGCGTATGACCCGTTCTTCCATGCTGGAAGTGCTGGGCGAAGATTACATCCGTACCGCCCGCGCCAAAGGATTAACCCGCATGCGCGTCATCATCGTTCACGCTTTGCGTAACGCGATGCTGCCGGTGGTGACCGTTATCGGCCTGCAGGTGGGGACACTGCTGGCGGGGGCGATTCTGACCGAGACCATCTTCTCCTGGCCGGGCCTGGGGCGCTGGCTGATTGATGCCCTGCAACGCCGTGACTATCCGGTGGTGCAGGGCGGGGTACTGCTGGTGGCGACGATGATTATCCTCGTCAACCTGCTGGTCGATTTGCTGTACGGCGTGGTGAACCCGCGTATTCGTCATAAGAAGTAAGGGGCCATCATGTCACACGTTTCTGAAAATAAAGTGGTCGCTGCACCGGTCCCTATGACGCCGCTGCAGGAGTTCTGGCACTACTTCAAGCGTAACAAAGGCGCGGTAGTAGGGCTGGTGTATGTTTCCATCATGATCCTGATTGCGGTGTTTGCGAACTTTCTGGCACCGTATAACCCGGCAGATCAGTTCCGCGATGCGCTGCTCGCGCCCCCTGCCTGGCAGGATGGCGGTAGCCTGACGCACCTGCTGGGGACGGACGATGTGGGCCGCGATGTGCTGTCGCGTCTGATGTACGGCGCGCGTCTGTCGCTGCTGGTCGGTTGCCTGGTGGTGGTGTTGTCGCTGGTGATGGGTATCGTACTCGGCCTGGTGGCAGGCTACTTCGGCGGTATCGTTGATAACATCATCATGCGTATTGTCGACATCATGCTGGCGCTGCCGAGCCTGCTTCTGGCACTGGTGCTGGTGGCCATCTTCGGCCCGTCGATCGGTAACGCGGCATTAGCACTGACCTTTGTGGCACTGCCTCACTACGTGCGCTTAACGCGTGCCGCTGTGCTGGTGGAAGTGAACCGCGATTACGTTACCGCTTCCCGCGTGGCGGGTGCCGGGGCGATGCGTCAGATGTTTGTTAACATTTTCCCCAACTGTCTTGCGCCGCTGATTGTTCAGGCGTCGCTCGGTTTCTCTAACGCCATTCTCGATATGGCCGCTCTTGGCTTCCTTGGCATGGGTGCGCAGCCGCCAACACCGGAGTGGGGCACCATGCTCTCCGACGTGTTGCAGTTCGCGCAAAGCGCCTGGTGGGTCGTCACCTTCCCTGGTCTGGCGATTCTGCTGACGGTGCTGGCATTTAACCTGATGGGTGATGGTCTGCGTGATGCACTTGATCCCAAACTGAAGCAGTAAGAGGCACGAGATGGCGTTATTAAATGTAGATAAATTATCGGTGCACTTCGGCGATGAAGGCACACCGTTTCGCGCCGTGGACCGCATTAGTTACAGCGTAAATCAGGGTGAAGTGGTCGGTATCGTCGGGGAGTCGGGTTCCGGTAAGTCTGTCAGTTCTCTGGCGATTATGGGGCTGATTGATTATCCAGGCCGCGTGATGGCGGAAAGCCTGGAATTTAACGGGCAGGATCTGAAGCGCATTTCCGAAAAACAGCGCCGCCAGCTGGTGGGCGCGGAAGTGGCGATGATCTTCCAGGACCCGATGACCAGCCTGAACCCGTGCTACACCGTCGGCTTCCAGATTATGGAAGCGATTAAGGTGCACCAGGGCGGGAACAAGAAAACCCGTCGTCAGCGCGCTATCGATCTGCTGACGCAGGTGGGGATTCCTGACCCGGCTTCGCGTCTGGACGTTTACCCGCACCAGTTGTCAGGCGGGATGAGCCAGCGCGTGATGATCGCGATGGCAATTGCCTGTCGACCGAAGCTGCTGATTGCGGATGAACCGACGACGGCGCTGGACGTAACTATCCAGGCGCAAATCATTGAGTTACTGCTGGAACTGCAGCAGAAAGAGAACATGGCGCTGGTGCTGATTACGCACGACCTGGCGCTGGTGGCTGAAGCGGCACATAAAATCATCGTGATGTATGCAGGGCAGGTGGTGGAGACCGGCAGTTCGCACGATATCTTCCGCGCGCCGCGTCATCCGTATACGCAGGCGCTTTTGCGCGCACTGCCGGAGTTCGCCCAGGATAAAGCGCGCCTGGCGTCGCTGCCGGGTGTCGTACCGGGTAAATATGACCGTCCGCAGGGCTGTCTGCTTAACCCGCGCTGCCCGTATGCGACGGATAAATGCCGTGCGGAAGAGCCAGAGCTTAACCTGCTGGCAGACGGTCGCCAGTCGAAATGCCATTACCCACTCGATGATGCCGGGAGGCCAACACTATGAGTACGCAACAGGCCGCCACGCAACAACTGCTGTTGCAGGCCATCGACCTGAAAAAACACTACCCGGTGAAGAAGGGGTTGTTTGCCCCTGAACGCCTGGTCAAAGCGCTGGATGGCGTCTCCTTTACGCTCGAACGCGGTAAAACGCTGGCAGTGGTGGGAGAATCTGGCTGTGGGAAGTCTACGCTGGGACGTCTGCTGACGATGATTGAAGTTCCGACGGGCGGTGAGCTTTATTATCAGGGGCAGGATCTGCTCAAGCACGATCCACAGGCGCAGAAACTGCGTCGCCAGAAAATCCAGATTGTGTTCCAAAACCCGTACGGTTCCCTGAACCCGCGTAAAAAAGTGGGGCAGATTCTGGAAGAGCCGCTGCTGATTAACAGTAATCTCAGCAAAGAACAGCGTCGTGAAAAAGCGCTGGCGATGATGGCGAAAGTCGGCCTGAAAACCGAGCATTACGATCGCTACCCGCATATGTTCTCCGGCGGTCAGCGTCAGCGTATCGCCATCGCCCGTGGTCTGATGCTTGACCCGGACGTGGTGATTGCCGATGAACCGGTTTCGGCGCTCGACGTTTCCGTGCGTGCGCAGGTGCTGAACCTGATGATGGATCTGCAGCAGGAACTGGGGCTGTCGTATGTGTTTATTTCGCACGACTTGTCCGTGGTGGAGCACATTGCCGATGAAGTCATGGTGATGTATCTGGGGCGCTGTGTGGAGAAGGGGACGAAGGACCAGATCTTTAATAACCCTCGCCATCCGTATACCCAGGCACTGCTGTCAGCAACTCCGCGCCTGAATCCGGACGATCGACGTGAGCGCATTAAGCTGACCGGTGAACTGCCAAGCCCGTTAAATCCGCCTCCGGGCTGTGCGTTCAACGCCCGCTGCCGTCGTCGCTTTGGTCCATGTACACAGCTACAGCCACAGCTGAAGGATTACGGTGGGCAACTGGTGGCCTGCTTCGCGGTCGATCAGGATGAAAACGGCGAGAAGCCGCATGCATAAACAAAAAAACCGGCGTTAAGCCGGTTTTTTATGTCTGCTCCGTTATTTCCGTAAACGAATCTGGTCGACAGCGTGTTTTTCACTCTTGGTGAGGATCAGGCTCGCGCGCTCGCGCGTCGGCAGAATGTTCTCTTTCAGGTTCACGTAGTTGATCTCATTCCACAGACCCGTTGCCACGTTGATTGCCTCTTCTTCAGAGAGCTGAGCGTAGTTGTGGAAGTAAGAGTCAGGATCGGTGAAGGCCCCTTCGCGGAACTTCAGGAAGCGGTTGATATACCAGCTCTGCAGCAAATCTTCCGGTGCATCAACATATATAGAGAAATCGACGAAGTCGGAAACAAACACGTGATGTGGGTCGTGAGGATAATCCATTCCGCTTTGCAGGACGTTTAACCCTTCCAGGATCAGGATGTCCGGCTGCACAACCGTTTTGTCGCCGTCCGGGATGCGGTCGTAAATCAGGTGTGAATAAACTGGCGCGGTGACGTTAGGCGCACCCGATTTCAGGTCAGAGACGAATTTCACCAGGCGGTGCATATCATAGGAGAGCGGGAAGCCCTTCTTCTTCATCAGACCGCGTTCTTTTAATACTTCGTTCGGATGCAAAAAGCCGTCGGTGGTGATCAGCTCCACGCTGCGGTGCTCGGGCCAGCGGCTCAGCAATGCCTGCAATACGCGTGCGGTGGTGCTTTTGCCCACCGCCACGCTGCCCGCAATGCTGATGATATAAGGAATACGTTGGCCGTTAGTGCCGAGGAATTGCTCCAGTACCGCCTGGCGGCGCAGGTTGGAGCTGATATAGAAGTTAAGCAAGCGAGATAGCGGTAAGTAAATCTCTGCGACCTCTTCTAGCGACAAATCTTCATTTATCCCTTTCAACCGCGCGATTTCACCTTCCGTCAGCGTCATAGGGACGGAGTCACGCAGGGCAGCCCACTGGCTGCGGTTAAACTGAAGATAAGGTGTCATTAACGTTTGCTCTTTTTTGCTCATAAGCATGCTTCTGTGAGCCAGCACAATACAGCCGGGTCATGGCTCATCACATAGTTAATTTTGGACAATGGGCAGGAGGTTAACACCAGATGACAGGAATAATAAGAAAAAATATGGGAAAGCGATGCTTTACGCGTGAGTCATCACGCTACGGTATATACGGTGTAAATTGGACTTTCATGCTGAATATTTGACCGCAGATGAGTGAATTTACAGCGTTCAGCACTCCTTTCGCATAAAATGTGAGCGAAAGAACGTTTTATGCAATTTTTTAGTTGCATGACCGCGCATGTCTCCATAGAATGCGCGCTACTTGATGCCGACTTAGCTCAGTAGGTAGAGCAACTGACTTGTAATCAGTAGGTCACCAGTTCGATTCCGGTAGTCGGCACCATCAAGTCCGGTGGGGTTCCCGAGCGGCCAAAGGGAGCAGACTGTAAATCTGCCGTCACAGACTTCGAAGGTTCGAATCCTTCCCCCACCACCACTTTCTGGCAGCGTAAGCGCCGCCGGAGCTGGTTAAAAAAATCGACCAGCTCGAACTTAAAAAGAGAGAAATCTCTTTTTTTGTTACAGAAAGAACTGGGTAGCCGAGTTTCAGGATGCGGGCATCGTATAATGGCTATTACCTCAGCCTTCCAAGCTGATGATGCGGGTTCGATTCCCGCTGCCCGCTCCAATACGTGCTGATATGGCTCAGTTGGTAGAGCGCACCCTTGGTAAGGGTGAGGTCCCCAGTTCGACTCTGGGTATCAGCACCACTTCACTTCTCCCTCCCGTTTCTCTCTGTTTCAATGTAAATGTATTCAACAGTTCAGGCATTTCGCCTGGTTGATGTGGTGATATCACCGATTTATCCGTGTCTTAGAGGGACAATCGATGTCTAAAGAAAAGTTTGAACGTACAAAACCGCACGTTAACGTCGGTACTATCGGCCACGTTGACCATGGTAAAACAACGCTGACCGCTGCAATCACTACCGTTCTGGCAAAAACCTACGGTGGTTCCGCTCGTGCATTCGACCAGATCGATAACGCGCCAGAAGAAAAAGCTCGTGGTATCACCATCAACACCTCTCACGTTGAATATGACACCCCGACTCGCCACTACGCACACGTAGACTGCCCAGGCCACGCCGACTATGTTAAAAACATGATCACCGGTGCTGCGCAGATGGACGGCGCGATCCTGGTTGTTGCTGCGACTGACGGCCCTATGCCTCAGACCCGTGAGCACATCCTGCTGGGTCGTCAGGTAGGCGTTCCTTACATCATCGTGTTCCTGAACAAATGCGACATGGTTGATGACGAAGAGCTGCTGGAACTGGTAGAGATGGAAGTTCGTGAACTGCTGTCTCAGTACGATTTCCCAGGCGACGACACCCCAATCGTTCGTGGTTCTGCACTGAAAGCGCTGGAAGGCGACGCAGAGTGGGAAGCGAAAATCATCGAACTGGCTGGCTACCTGGATTCTTACATCCCGGAACCAGAGCGTGCGATTGACAAGCCATTCCTGCTGCCAATCGAAGACGTATTCTCCATCTCCGGTCGTGGTACCGTTGTTACCGGTCGTGTAGAGCGCGGTATCATCAAAGTTGGCGAAGAAGTTGAAATCGTTGGTATCAAAGAGACTGCGAAGTCTACCTGTACTGGCGTTGAAATGTTCCGCAAACTGCTGGACGAAGGCCGTGCCGGTGAGAACGTTGGTGTTCTGCTGCGTGGTATCAAACGTGAAGAAATCGAACGTGGTCAGGTACTGGCGAAGCCAGGCTCAATCAAGCCACACACCAAGTTCGAATCTGAAGTGTACATCCTGTCCAAAGACGAAGGCGGCCGTCATACTCCGTTCTTCAAAGGCTACCGTCCACAGTTCTACTTCCGTACAACTGACGTGACCGGTACCATCGAACTGCCAGAAGGCGTAGAGATGGTAATGCCAGGCGACAACATCAAGATGGTTGTGACTCTGATCCACCCAATCGCGATGGACGACGGTCTGCGTTTCGCAATCCGTGAAGGCGGCCGTACCGTTGGCGCGGGCGTTGTTGCTAAAGTTCTCGGCTAATCGCTGATAACATTTGACGCAATGCGCAATAAAAGGGCATCATTTGATGCCCTTTTTGCACGCTTTCACATCAGAACCTGGCTCATCAGTGATTATTTTTGTCATAATCATTGCTGAGACAGGCTCTGCAGAGAGCGTATAATCCGAAAAGCGATTAAGCGTTTCGATTTGGTTTGCCTCGCAATCGCGGGGTGAAAATGTTTGTAGAATACTTCTGACAGGTTGGTTTATGAGTGCGAATACCGAAGCTCAAGGGAGCGGGCGCGGCCTGGAAGCGATGAAATGGGTAGTTGTAGCCGTGCTGCTGATCGTGGCGATTGTCGGCAACTATCTTTATCGTGACATGATGCTGCCGCTACGCGCGCTTGCAGTGGTAATTCTGATTGCTGCAGCGGGTGGTGTCGCGCTGTTGACGACAAAAGGCAAAGCGACTGTCGCTTTCGCTCGCGAAGCGCGTACCGAAGTCCGCAAGGTCATTTGGCCGACTCGCCAGGAAACATTGCACACCACGCTGATCGTAGCGGCGGTAACCGCTGTAATGTCACTGATCCTGTGGGGACTGGATGGTATTCTGGTTCGCCTGGTATCCTTTATCACTGGCCTGAGGTTCTGAGATGTCTGAAGCCCCTAAAAAGCGCTGGTACGTCGTTCAGGCGTTTTCCGGTTTTGAAGGCCGCGTAGCTACGTCGCTGCGTGAGCATATCAAATTACACAACATGGAAGAGTTATTTGGCGAAGTTATGGTTCCGACCGAAGAAGTGGTTGAGATCCGTGGCGGCCAGCGTCGCAAAAGCGAGCGCAAATTCTTCCCAGGTTACGTGCTGGTTCAGATGGTGATGAACGACGCGAGCTGGCACCTGGTGCGCAGCGTACCGCGCGTAATGGGCTTTATCGGCGGCACGTCTGACCGTCCGGCACCAATCAGCGACAAAGAAGTCGATGCGATCATGAACCGCCTGCAGCAGGTTGGTGATAAGCCGCGTCCTAAAACGCTGTTTGAACCGGGTGAAATGGTTCGTGTTAATGACGGTCCGTTTGCTGACTTTAACGGCGTGGTTGAAGAAGTGGACTACGAGAAGTCCCGCCTGAAAGTTTCCGTTTCTATCTTCGGTCGTGCGACTCCGGTAGAACTGGACTTTGCCCAGGTCGAAAAAGCCTAAGCAGCGATCAAAAAAGCGACGATTTAATCGTTGCACAAGGCGCGAGATTGGAATACAATTTCGCGCCTTTTGTTTTTATGGGTTATGGCCCGTAAAACGATTTTTATTCACGGGGAGCCTCCCTGAGGCGCTATTACCCAATCAGAGGATTTTAGAATGGCTAAGAAAGTACAAGCCTACGTCAAGCTGCAGGTTGCAGCTGGTATGGCGAACCCAAGTCCACCAGTTGGTCCAGCTCTGGGTCAGCAGGGTGTGAACATCATGGAATTCTGTAAAGCGTTCAACGCAAAAACTGAATCCCTGGAAAAAGGTCTGCCAATCCCAGTCGTAATCACTGTTTACGCTGACCGTTCTTTCACTTTCGTTACCAAAACCCCTCCAGCAGCTGTTCTGCTGAAGAAAGCGGCGGGTATCAAGTCTGGTTCCGGTAAGCCGAACAAAGACAAAGTGGGTAAAATTTCCCGCGCTCAGCTGCAGGAAATCGCGCAGACCAAAGCTGCCGACATGACTGGTGCCGACATTGAAGCGATGACTCGCTCCATCGAAGGTACTGCACGTTCCATGGGCCTGGTAGTGGAGGACTAAGAAATGGCTAAACTGACCAAGCGCATGTCCGTGATCCGTGACAAAGTTGATGCGACCAAACAGTACGACATCAACGAAGCTATCGCTCTGCTGAAAGAACTGGCAACTGCTAAGTTCGTTGAAAGCGTTGACGTTGCCGTTAACCTGGGCATCGACGCTCGTAAATCCGATCAGAACGTTCGTGGCGCGACTGTACTGCCACACGGTACTGGCCGTTCCGTTCGCGTAGCTGTATTTGCTCAGGGTGCAAACGCTGAAGCTGCTAAAGCTGCCGGCGCTGAACTGGTAGGTATGGAAGATCTGGCTGATCAGATCAAGAAAGGCGAAATGAACTTTGACGTTGTTATTGCTTCTCCAGATGCAATGCGCGTTGTTGGCCAGCTGGGCCAGGTTCTGGGTCCACGCGGCCTGATGCCAAACCCGAAAGTCGGTACTGTAACCCCTAACGTTGCTGAAGCGGTTAAGAACGCTAAAGCAGGTCAGGTTCGTTATCGTAACGACAAAAACGGCATCATCCACACCACCATCGGTAAAGTGGACTTTGACGCTGACAAACTGAAAGAAAACCTGGAAGCTCTGCTGGTTGCGCTGAAAAAAGCAAAACCAACTCAGGCGAAAGGCGTGTACATCAAGAAAGTTAGCATCTCCACTACCATGGGTGCAGGTGTTGCAGTTGACCAGGCTGGCCTGAGCGCTGCTGCAAACTAATGCCTTTACGTGGGCGGTGATTTTGTCTACAATCTTACCCCCCACGTTTGCTAACGAAAGTTAGCGGCTAAAAGATTTGTTCGTTGGAGCCTGGCCTATCCAGGCCTCCGTCGAAGACCGCAGGTGTTTCGCAAGAGACTTAATCCCCTGCGTAGACGGTGACAGAACGCTAAGATTATTTTTAATACTCTGGCTTGTTTCTGCTCACCGTATTAAGACGCTCTTCCCGTTGGGTTGAGTGAAGTGAGTTCCGGAACATGAGTTCCGGCAAACATCCAGGAGCAAAGCTAATGGCTTTAAATCTTCAAGACAAACAAGCGATTGTTGCTGAAGTCAGCGAAGTAGCCAAAGGCGCGCTGTCTGCAGTAGTTGCGGATTCCCGTGGCGTTACTGTAGACAAAATGACTGAACTGCGTAAAGCAGGTCGTGAAGCTGGCGTATACATGCGTGTTGTTCGTAACACCCTGCTGCGCCGCGTAGTTGAAGGTACTCAGTTCGAGTGCCTGAAAGACACGTTTGTTGGTCCGACCCTGATTGCATACTCTATGGAACATCCGGGCGCTGCTGCTCGTCTGTTCAAAGAGTTCGCGAAAGCGAATGCAAAATTTGAGGTCAAAGCTGCAGCCTTTGAAGGTGAGTTGATCCCGGCATCGCAAATCGATCGCCTGGCAACCCTGCCGACCTACGAAGAAGCAATTGCACGCCTGATGGCAACCATGAAAGAAGCTGCGGCTGGCAAACTGGTTCGCACTCTGGCTGCTGTACGCGATGCAAAAGAAGCTGCTTAATCGCAGTTATCTTTATAAAGCATTTGCTTACGTATAAACTTATTCTGATTTTCAGGAACAATTTAAATGTCTATCACTAAAGATCAAATCATTGAAGCAGTAGCAGCTATGTCCGTAATGGACGTTGTAGAGCTGGTTTCTGCAATGGAAGAAAAATTCGGTGTTTCTGCTGCTGCTGCTGTAGCTGTAGCTGCGGGCCCGGCTGAAGCTGCTGAAGAAAAAACTGAATTCGACGTAATTCTGAAAGCTGCTGGCGCTAACAAAGTTGCTGTTATCAAAGCAGTACGTGGCGCAACTGGCCTGGGTCTGAAAGAAGCTAAAGACCTGGTAGAATCTGCTCCAGCTGCGCTGAAAGAAGGCGTGAGCAAAGACGACGCAGAAGCACTGAAAAAATCTCTGGAAGAAGCTGGCGCTGAAGTTGAAGTTAAATAAGCCAACTTTTCTGGTTGCAGCCTGAGTAATCAGGCTGATGGCTGGTGACTTTTTAGTCACCAGCCTTTTTGCGCTGTAAGGCATCAGTAGCATTTCACACTGTTTGACTGCTGATTGTCCTGACAATGCTTGTTTCTATCGACGACTTAATATACTGCGACAGGGTGCTCGCTCTGTGTAAATCGCAATGAAATGGTTTAAGCGTGATAGCAACAGGTATTGCGGAAAGTATTCAATTTTCCGGTCCACAAAATGGTGTTGCACAAACTGTCCCTTCGTCGGACAGATGGGTCGACTTGTCAGCGAGCTGAGGAACCCTATGGTTTACTCCTATACCGAGAAAAAACGTATTCGTAAGGATTTTGGTAAACGTCCACAAGTTCTGGACATTCCATATCTCCTTTCTATCCAGCTTGACTCGTTCCAGAAGTTTATCGAGCAAGATCCTGAAGGGCAGTACGGCCTGGAAGCAGCCTTCCGTTCCGTGTTCCCGATTCAGAGCTACAGCGGTAACTCCGAGCTGCAGTACGTCAGCTACCGCCTTGGCGAACCGGTGTTTGACGTTCAGGAATGTCAGATCCGTGGCGTGACCTATTCCGCACCGCTGCGCGTAAAACTGCGTCTGGTGATCTACGAGCGCGAAGCGCCGGAAGGCACCGTTAAAGACATTAAAGAACAAGAAGTCTACATGGGTGAAATTCCACTCATGACAGACAACGGTACTTTCGTTATCAACGGTACTGAGCGTGTTATCGTTTCCCAGCTGCATCGTAGCCCTGGTGTCTTCTTCGACAGCGATAAAGGTAAAACGCACTCTTCCGGTAAAGTACTGTATAACGCACGCATCATTCCTTACCGTGGTTCCTGGCTGGACTTTGAGTTCGATCCGAAAGACAACCTGTTTGTCCGTATCGACCGTCGTCGTAAGCTGCCTGCAACCATCATTCTGCGTGCGCTGCAATATACCACTGAGCAGATCCTGGACCTGTTCTTTGAGAAAGTGATCTTTGAAATCCGCGACAACAAGCTGCAGATGGAGCTGGTGCCGGAACGTCTGCGTGGTGAGACCGCGTCGTTCGACATCGAAGCCGACGGCAAAGTGTATGTGGAAAAAGGTCGCCGTATCACCGCGCGCCACATCCGCCAACTGGAAAAAGATGATATCAAACACATCGAAGTTCCGGTTGAATACATTGCAGGAAAAGTAGCCGCGAAAGATTACGTTGATGAATCAACTGGCGAGCTGATCTGCCCGGCTAACATGGAGCTGAGCCTGGATCTGCTGGCTAAGCTGAGCCAGTCTGGCCACAAACGTATCGAAACGCTGTTCACCAACGATCTGGACCACGGTCCTTATATCTCTGAGACTATCCGCGTCGACCCAACGACCGATCGTCTGAGTGCGCTGGTTGAAATCTACCGCATGATGCGTCCTGGTGAGCCACCAACTCGCGAAGCGGCTGAAAGCCTGTTCGAGAACCTGTTCTTCTCCGAAGACCGCTACGATCTGTCCGCTGTGGGTCGTATGAAGTTCAACCGTTCTCTGCTGCGCGATGAAATCGAAGGTTCCGGTATCCTGAGCAAAGACGACATCATCGAAGTGATGAAGAAGCTCATCGATATCCGTAACGGTAAAGGCGAAGTGGACGATATCGACCACCTCGGCAACCGTCGTATCCGTTCCGTAGGCGAAATGGCGGAAAACCAGTTCCGCGTTGGCCTGGTGCGTGTAGAGCGTGCGGTGAAAGAGCGTCTGTCTCTGGGCGATCTGGATACCCTGATGCCTCAGGATATGATCAACGCCAAGCCGATTTCTGCAGCAGTGAAAGAGTTCTTCGGTTCCAGCCAGCTGTCTCAGTTCATGGACCAGAACAACCCGCTGTCTGAGATTACGCACAAACGTCGTATCTCTGCACTCGGCCCAGGCGGTCTGACCCGTGAACGCGCAGGCTTCGAAGTTCGAGACGTACACCCGACCCACTACGGTCGCGTATGTCCAATCGAAACGCCTGAAGGTCCGAACATCGGTCTGATCAACTCCCTGTCCGTGTACGCACAGACGAACGAATACGGTTTCCTTGAGACCCCGTACCGTAAAGTGACTGACGGTGTTGTAACCGACGAAATTCATTACCTGTCTGCTATCGAAGAAGGCAACTACGTTATTGCTCAGGCGAACTCCAACCTGGATGACGAAGGCCACTTTGTAGAAGATCTGGTTACCTGCCGTAGCAAAGGCGAATCCAGCTTGTTCAGCCGCGACCAGGTTGACTACATGGACGTATCCACTCAGCAGGTGGTTTCCGTCGGTGCGTCCCTGATCCCGTTCCTGGAACACGATGACGCCAACCGTGCATTGATGGGTGCGAACATGCAACGTCAGGCCGTTCCAACTCTGCGTGCTGATAAGCCGCTGGTTGGTACTGGTATGGAACGTGCTGTTGCCGTTGACTCCGGTGTTACTGCAGTGGCTAAGCGTGGCGGTACCGTTCAGTACGTCGACGCATCCCGTATCGTTATTAAAGTTAACGAAGACGAGATGTATCCAGGCGAAGCGGGTATCGACATCTACAACCTGACCAAATACACCCGTTCTAACCAGAACACCTGTATCAACCAGATGCCTTGTGTATCTCTGGGTGAGCCAGTTGAGCGCGGCGACGTGCTGGCAGACGGTCCGTCCACCGACCTCGGTGAACTGGCGCTCGGTCAGAACATGCGCGTAGCGTTCATGCCGTGGAACGGTTACAACTTCGAAGACTCCATCCTCGTCTCTGAGCGTGTGGTTCAGGAAGATCGTTTCACCACCATCCATATTCAGGAACTGGCATGTGTGTCCCGTGACACCAAGCTGGGGCCAGAAGAGATCACTGCCGACATCCCTAACGTGGGTGAAGCTGCGCTCTCCAAACTGGATGAATCCGGTATTGTTTACATCGGTGCGGAAGTGACCGGCGGTGACATTCTGGTTGGTAAGGTAACGCCGAAAGGTGAAACCCAGCTGACGCCAGAAGAGAAGCTGCTGCGTGCAATCTTCGGTGAGAAAGCGTCTGACGTTAAAGACTCTTCTCTGCGCGTACCAAACGGTGTTTCCGGTACGGTTATCGACGTTCAGGTCTTCACTCGTGATGGCGTTGAGAAAGATAAGCGTGCGCTGGAAATCGAAGAGATGCAGCTCAAACAGGCGAAGAAAGACCTGTCTGAAGAACTGCAGATCCTCGAAGCAGGTCTGTTCAGCCGTATTTATGCGGTGCTGGTTGCCGGTGGCGTTGAAGCTGAGAAGCTCGACAAACTGCCACGCGATCGCTGGCTGGAACTGGGCCTGACCGACGAAGAGAAACAAAATCAGCTGGAACAGCTGGCTGAGCAGTATGACGAACTGAAACACGAGTTCGAGAAAAAACTCGAAGCGAAACGCCGCAAAATCACTCAGGGCGACGATCTGGCACCAGGCGTGCTGAAGATTGTTAAGGTGTATCTGGCTGTTAAACGTCAGATCCAGCCTGGTGATAAGATGGCAGGTCGTCACGGTAACAAGGGTGTTATCTCTAAGATCAACCCGATCGAAGATATGCCGCACGATGCTAACGGTACGCCGGTAGATATCGTACTGAACCCACTGGGCGTACCGTCTCGTATGAACATCGGTCAGATCCTGGAAACCCACCTGGGTATGGCTGCGAAAGGTATCGGCGATAAGATCAACGCCATGCTGAAACAGCAGCAGGAAGTCGCGAAACTGCGCGAATTCATCCAGCGTGCCTACGATCTGGGTACCGACGTTCGTCAGAAAGTCGACCTGAACACCTTCAGCGATGAAGAAGTGCTGCGTCTGGCAGAGAACCTGCGCAAAGGTATGCCAATTGCAACGCCGGTATTCGACGGTGCAAAAGAAGCTGAAATTAAAGAGCTGCTGCAACTGGGTGGTCTGCCAACGTCTGGTCAGATTACGCTGTTTGACGGCCGTACCGGTGAACAGTTCGAACGTCCGGTAACCGTAGGTTACATGTACATGCTGAAACTGAACCACCTGGTCGACGACAAGATGCACGCTCGTTCTACCGGTTCTTACAGCCTGGTTACTCAGCAGCCGCTGGGTGGTAAGGCTCAGTTCGGTGGTCAGCGCTTCGGGGAGATGGAAGTGTGGGCGCTGGAAGCATACGGCGCAGCATACACCCTGCAGGAAATGCTCACCGTTAAGTCTGATGACGTCAACGGTCGTACCAAGATGTATAAAAACATCGTGGACGGCAACCATCAGATGGAACCGGGCATGCCAGAATCCTTCAACGTACTGTTGAAAGAGATTCGTTCGCTGGGTATCAACATCGAACTGGAAGACGAGTAATTCTCGCTCAAACAGGTCACTGGTGTCGGGTTAACCCCCGACACCAGATTGTGCTAACTCCGACGGGAGCAAATCCGTGAAAGATTTATTAAAGTTTCTGAAAGCGCAGACTAAAACCGAAGAGTTTGATGCGATCAAGATTGCTCTGGCTTCGCCAGACATGATCCGTTCATGGTCTTTTGGTGAAGTTAAAAAGCCGGAAACCATCAACTACCGTACGTTCAAACCTGAGCGTGACGGCCTTTTCTGTGCGCGTATTTTCGGGCCAGTAAAAGACTACGAGTGCCTGTGCGGTAAGTACAAGCGCCTGAAACACCGCGGTGTGATCTGTGAGAAGTGCGGCGTTGAAGTGACCCAAACCAAAGTACGCCGTGAGCGTATGGGCCACATCGAGCTGGCGTCTCCGACTGCTCACATCTGGTTCCTGAAATCTCTGCCGTCCCGTATCGGTCTGCTGCTGGATATGCCGCTGCGCGATATCGAACGTGTTCTGTACTTCGAATCTTATGTTGTGATCGAAGGCGGGATGACGAACCTGGAACGTAACCAGATCCTGACCGAAGAACAGTATCTGGACGCGCTGGAAGAGTTCGGTGACGAATTCGACGCGAAAATGGGTGCGGAAGCTATCCAGGCCCTGCTGAAGAGCATGGATCTGGAGCAAGAGTGCGAAACGCTGCGCGAAGAGCTGAACGAAACCAACTCCGAAACCAAGCGTAAAAAGCTGACCAAGCGTATCAAACTGCTGGAAGCGTTCGTTCAGTCTGGTAACAAACCAGAGTGGATGATCCTGACCGTTCTGCCGGTTCTGCCGCCAGATCTGCGTCCGCTGGTTCCACTGGATGGTGGTCGTTTCGCAACGTCGGATCTGAACGATCTGTATCGTCGCGTTATCAACCGTAACAACCGTCTGAAACGTCTGCTGGATCTGGCTGCGCCGGACATCATTGTACGCAACGAAAAACGTATGCTGCAGGAAGCGGTAGATGCCCTGCTGGATAACGGTCGTCGCGGTCGTGCGATCACCGGTTCTAACAAACGTCCTCTGAAATCTTTGGCCGACATGATCAAAGGTAAGCAGGGTCGTTTCCGTCAGAACCTGCTCGGTAAGCGTGTTGACTACTCCGGTCGTTCTGTAATCACCGTAGGTCCTTACCTGCGTCTGCATCAGTGCGGTCTGCCGAAGAAAATGGCACTGGAGCTGTTCAAACCGTTCATCTACGGCAAGCTGGAGCTGCGAGGACTCGCCACCACCATCAAAGCCGCGAAGAAAATGGTTGAGCGTGAAGAAGCTGTCGTTTGGGATATCCTGGACGAAGTGATCCGCGAACACCCGGTACTGCTGAACCGTGCACCAACCCTGCACCGTTTGGGTATCCAGGCATTTGAGCCAGTCCTGATCGAAGGTAAAGCTATCCAGCTGCACCCGCTGGTTTGTGCGGCCTATAACGCCGACTTCGATGGTGACCAGATGGCTGTTCACGTACCGCTGACGCTGGAAGCCCAGCTCGAAGCACGTGCGCTGATGATGTCTACCAACAACATCCTGTCTCCAGCGAACGGTGAACCAATCATCGTTCCTTCTCAGGACGTTGTATTGGGTCTGTACTACATGACCCGTGACTGTGTTAACGCCAAAGGCGAAGGCATGGTGCTGACTGGCCCTAAAGAAGCTGAGCGTATTTACCGCGCTGGCCTGGCCTCTCTGCATGCGCGCGTTAAAGTGCGTATCACCGAATACGAAAAAGATGAAAACGGCGAATTCGTTGCGAAAACCAGCCTGAAAGACACGACCGTTGGCCGTGCCATTCTGTGGATGATCGTACCGAAAGGTCTGCCTTTCTCCATCGTCAACCAGGCGCTGGGCAAGAAGGCTATCTCCAAAATGCTGAACACCTGTTACCGCATTCTGGGCCTGAAGCCGACCGTTATCTTCGCTGACCAGACAATGTACACCGGCTTTGCTTATGCAGCGCGTTCAGGTGCATCTGTTGGTATCGATGACATGGTCATCCCGGAGAAGAAACACGAGATCATCTCTGAAGCGGAAGCTGAAGTTGCTGAGATCCAGGAGCAGTTCCAGTCTGGTCTGGTCACCGCAGGCGAACGCTATAACAAAGTTATCGATATCTGGGCAGCGGCGAACGATCGTGTATCCAAAGCGATGATGGATAACCTGCAGACCGAAACCGTGATTAACCGTGACGGCGTTGAAGAGCAGCAGGTTTCCTTCAACAGCATCTACATGATGGCCGACTCCGGTGCGCGTGGTTCCGCAGCACAGATTCGTCAGCTGGCAGGTATGCGTGGTCTGATGGCGAAGCCAGATGGCTCCATCATCGAAACGCCAATCACCGCGAACTTCCGTGAAGGTCTGAACGTACTCCAGTACTTCATCTCCACGCACGGTGCGCGTAAAGGTCTGGCGGATACCGCACTGAAAACGGCGAACTCCGGTTATCTGACACGTCGTCTGGTTGACGTTGCGCAGGATCTGGTCGTCACCGAAGACGATTGTGGCACCCTCGAAGGTATCACCATGACCCCGGTTATCGAGGGCGGTGATGTTAAAGAGCCACTGCGCGATCGCGTTCTGGGTCGTGTAACTGCGGAAGATATTCTGAAGCCGGGTACGGCAGACATTCTGGTTCCACGCAACACGCTGCTGCACGAACAGTGGTGTGACCTGCTGGAAGCGAACTCTGTTGACTCAGTGAAAGTGCGTTCCGTTGTATCCTGTGACACCGACTTTGGTGTATGTGCACACTGCTACGGTCGTGACCTGGCGCGTGGCCACATCATCAATAAAGGTGAAGCCATCGGCGTTATCGCGGCACAGTCCATCGGTGAGCCGGGTACACAGCTGACGATGCGTACGTTCCACATCGGTGGTGCGGCATCTCGTGCGGCTGCTGAATCCAGCATCCAGGTGAAAAACAAAGGTAGCATCAAGCTCAGCAACGCGAAGTCTGTTGTTAACTCCGCAGGCAAGCTGGTTGTGACCTCCCGTAACACCGAGCTGAAGCTGATCGACGAATTCGGTCGTACCAAAGAGAGCTATAAAGTGCCTTACGGTGCGGTTATGGCGAAAGGTGATGGCGAGCAGGTTGCCGGCGGTGAAACCGTTGCAAACTGGGACCCACACACCATGCCGGTTATCACCGAAGTAAGTGGTTTCATCCGCTTCACTGACATGATTGACGGCCAGACCATTACTCGTCAGACCGACGAGCTGACCGGTCTGTCTTCTCTGGTGGTTCTGGATTCTGCTGAACGTACTACCGGTGGTAAAGATCTGCGTCCTGCACTGAAAATCGTTGATGCTCAGGGTAACGACGTTCTGATCCCTGGTACTGATATGCCTGCGCAGTACTTCCTGCCAGGTAAAGCGATTGTACAGCTGGAAGATGGCGTACAGATCAGCTCTGGTGACACCCTGGCGCGTATTCCTCAGGAATCCGGCGGTACCAAGGACATCACCGGTGGTCTGCCACGCGTTGCGGACCTGTTCGAAGCA
The DNA here is from genome assembly GCF_041021625.1 of Enterobacter sp. MALB-1. Taxonomy (NCBI): domain Bacteria; kingdom Pseudomonadati; phylum Pseudomonadota; class Gammaproteobacteria; order Enterobacterales; family Enterobacteriaceae; genus Enterobacter; species Enterobacter sp. MALB-1. The sequence continues at coordinate 4,220,861 of NZ_JBDPJL010000001.1, read as the reverse complement.
CGTCGTCCGAAAGAGCCGGCAATCCTGGCTGAAATCAGCGGTATCATCTCCTTCGGTAAAGAGACCAAAGGTAAGCGCCGTCTGGTGATCACGCCTGTAGATGGCAGCGAGCCGTACGAAGAGATGATTCCTAAGTGGCGTCAGCTCAACGTGTTCGAAGGTGAACGTGTAGAACGTGGTGACGTGGTTTCCGATGGTCCAGAAGCGCCGCACGACATCCTGCGTCTGCGTGGTGTGCATGCTGTTACCCGTTACATCGTTAACGAAGTACAGGACGTATACCGTCTGCAGGGCGTTAAGATTAACGATAAACACATCGAAGTTATCGTTCGTCAGATGCTGCGTAAAGCAACCATCGAAAACGCGGGCAGCTCCGACTTCCTGGAAGGCGAGCAGGTTGAATACTCACGCGTCAAGATCGCTAACCGCGAGCTGGAAGCGAATGGCAAAGTCAGTGCGACCTTCGCACGTGACCTGCTGGGTATCACCAAAGCGTCTCTGGCAACCGAGTCCTTCATCTCTGCAGCATCGTTCCAGGAAACCACGCGTGTCCTGACCGAAGCGGCTGTTGCAGGTAAACGTGATGAACTGCGCGGTCTGAAAGAGAACGTTATCGTGGGTCGTCTGATCCCGGCGGGTACCGGTTATGCGTACCACCAGGATCGTATGCGTCGTCGTGCTGCGGGCGAACTGCCAGCAGCACCGCAGGTAACTGCTGAAGATGCCTCCGCGAGCCTGGCAGAACTGCTGAACGCAGGTCTGGGCGGTTCCGACAACGAGTAATCGTTGATGCCCGGTAATAAACATTACCGGGCATGTGCCTCGTAGGTCGGGTAAGCGTAGCGCCACCCGACAATAAAAAACCCGCCTCGGCGGGTTTTTTTATGCTGTTTTGTAGGCCTGGTAAGCGTAGCGCCACCAGGATTTATTCAGTTAATCAGCGGCAAACGACGATAAAGCTCAATCATATCGCCCGCCAGATCCTGGATAACCATCGCGTTCATCAGGTGGTCCTGAGAGTGAACGGTAATCAGGTTTACCGGCAGCTTCCCGGTTCCTTCATCAAGCCCGATGAGTTGAGTCTGAATCGTATGCGCATGCTTCACATATTCGCGCGACTCTTCCATCGCTTTTTCAGCTTCGTCAAAGTCACCTTTGCGTGCCATCTGTAACGCCGTCAGGGCCGCACTACGCGCCGCACCTGCGTTGACCAACAGTTCCATGATCGTTGTTTCTAAGTCTTCCATTATGACTCCAGCAGCTTGAGCGCTTTTTCCAGTACGGCATCACCTTTCATCATGCCGTAATCCATCATATCGATTACCGCGACTTTCTTGCCTAGCGGGTCGGCCTGCGCCTGAAGTTTTGCCTGTTCGTATTTAACCTGTGGCCCCAGTAATACGATGTCGGCCGTCGCGATGTTGTCTTTAAACTCCGCGACCGGAACGGCTTTAATGGTTACTTCGACCCCTTTTTTCTGCGCGGCATCTTTCATACGTTGAACCAGCATGCTGGTTGACATTCCCGCTGCACAGCATAAAACGATGTTCTTCATAGTCAGCCTCGATCTACATGTGTTTATTGATAATTATCCCGTGCAGACCGCTTCAACAACCGCTTTACCGCGATTGTGTGTCAGGCATCACAAAGAAATCGGCAATTTACTGAAACCGGTTACAATTTTGTATCGAAGAGCGTCAGGGCTGTTGAAACCGGCCTGAAGCGTGAAGGCAGGGCGAAACGAGGAAGAAACTTTTCGCCCTGGTCAGCTTCCGTTGCTGACCCTTTTAGCATAAAAAAACCGGGCGTCAGCCGACAATCACCCGGTTAATGTCTTACGAGCCGCTTCGTAACCTTTCCGTTGCTTTACATTGTGTTTCAGCGTAATTGCGAGGCTCTTCCCAGCCAGCTATCCCAGTCTTTCCAGACGGGTTGTAGCCCTTGCGCTGTCAGGGCTTCTGCAACCGCTTCCGGGCGTCGATCGTCATGCGGGGCAAACTGCTCCAGCTCCGGATGGTTGTCGGCGTAGCCGCCTGGTTGTGTTTTGGAAAAGGCGCTGACGTTGTTTATCGCCAGCGGGATCACCCGATCGCGGAACGCGGGTGATTCACGCGTTGAGAGCGATAATTCGACCTCTGGCGCGAACAGACGAAACGCGCAGATGGTTTGCACCAGTTGCCTTTCATCCATCAGCGAAGCAGGTTCAACTCCCCCCGTACACGGGCGCAACCGTGGAAAGGAGATCGAGTAGCGGCTCTGCCAGTAGTGTTGCTGCAGCCATAGCAGATGCTCTGCCACCATATAGCAATCCACTCGCCAGCTGTCAGACAAGCCTGTCAGGGCACCAAGACCAATTTTGTCGATACCGGCCCGGCCCAGCCTGTCCGGCGTTTCCAGCCGAAACACGAAATCCTGTTTATTACCCTTCAGATGGTGACGGGCGTACGTCGCCTCGTGATACGTCTCCTGATAGACCATAACGCCATCGAGCCCGAGGGTTTTTAGCTCTGCGTATTCGTCCTGTGACAGAGGCTGCACTTCCATCTGTAACGAGGAAAATTCACGGCGAATGGCGGGCAGGTGCTGGCGGAAGTAGTCCATCCCGACCTTGCCCTGATGCTCACCCGTTACCAGCAGGAGATGCTCGAAGCCCATCTCCCGAATGGCTGCACACTCGCGCGCGATTTCGTTTTCGTCCAGCGTTTTGCGCTTGATGCGGTTGCTCATGGAAAAGCCGCAGTAGGTACAGTCATTGGCGCACAGGTTTGAAAGATAGAGCGGGACGTAAAAGCTCACCGTGTTGCCAAAGCGCTGGCGTGTGAGACGCTGTGCGCGCTGTGCCATCGGTTCCAGGTATGCGCTGGCCGCCGGGGAGAGCAGGGCCATCATGTCTTCGCGGGACGGATGACGGGCATTTAACGCCCGCTCCACGTCAGCATGCGTTTTGCCGTTGATGCGCAGGCGAATATCGTCCCAGTTAAGCTGCCGCCAGCGATCGGTAAATGTGGTCATGAGAGTGTCTCCAGAAACCCGGTCAGCGGGCTGGTGGCCTGCGCCTGAAAACTGCGCGAGCCGGGGCCAGACTGCCGCGCCAGTAAACCTGCGTCCACCGCCAGGCGGAAGGCGCGCGCCATCATCACCGGATCGTCAGCGACGGCAATCGCCGTGTTCACCAGCACCGCGTCAGCACCCATTTCCAGAGCTTGGGCGGCATGGCTTGGTACGCCGATGCCAGCGTCAACCACCACCGGCACGGTGGCCTGTTCGATGATAATTTCCAGCATCGCGCGGGTCTCCAGCCCCTGATTAGAGCCAATAGGTGCGCCCAGCGGCATGACGGCCGCGCAGCCAACTTCCTCCAGACGTTTACACAGGACGGGGTCGGCACCGCAGTAGGGCAGCACGGTAAACCCTTGTTGCACCAGCTTTTCCGCGGCTTTCAGGGTTTCGATTGGGTCAGGCAGCAGCCAGCGTGCATCCGGGTGAATTTCCAGCTTCAGCCAGTGCGTACCGAGGGCTTCACGTGCCAGTCGGGCGGCGAAAATTGCCTCTTCAGCGGTTTTGGCACCGGAGGTGTTTGGCAGCAGCATGACGCCCGCTTCCAGCAGCGGTGCCAGAATAGCATCACTGTGATGACGCAGATCCACGCGCTTCAGTGCCAGCGTTACCAGTTGGCTGCCGCTTTCACGAATGGCATCCACCATCAGCTGCGGCGAGGCGAATTTCCCGGTTCCGGTAAACAAATGCGAATCAAAGACTTTATCGGCAATACGTAACATTTCAGCCCCCTGCAATAACCTGAAACAGCAGGATCTGATCGCCTTCGCTCACCTGCTGGTGCTCCCACTGCTCGCGCGGCAGGATCTGTTGATTGAGCGCCAGTGCCGTCCCCGGTTTAAGCTGGCGTAGCGTCTCAAGTAGCGCGGCGATGGTGAGATTTTCGTCGCACTGCATTGGCTCATCGTTAAACAGAATGCGCATCGTGCCCTCCGCATACCGGGCAGTGGCTGGCGCGGTGAAGCGCCAGATGCCGCCAGTTACCGGAGCGGGCATCAAACAGGCGCAGCGTATTACGTTCCATCTCCATACCGCTGAGGAGCTTAATAGCCTCCAGCGCCTGCAGAGTGCCCATCACGCCCACTACGGGGCCGAGAATGCCCGCCGTGCGGCAGTTGCGTTCTGGCTCCGCATCATCCGGCCACAGGCAGCGATAGCATCCCCGCGTCCACGGCGGCGTCAGGACCATCATCTGCCCACCGAAGCCGACTGCACTGGCGGTAATGAGCGGTACGTTCTGCGCCACGCAGGCGGTATTGATCGCCTGACGCGTGGCCATATTGTCCGTACAGTCCAGCACCACATCGGCCAGGGCGACTTCACGCAACAGGCTTTCGCCGCTGAGCCGCTCCTGGAGTGCAATCAGTTCGATATCCGGGTTTAGCAGATTCAACCGTTGCTGTGTGATCTGTGCTTTAGGCTGGTTGATATCCCCGGTGGTAAAGAGAATTTGCCGCTGCAGATTGCTGAGGTGCACCTCGTCGTCGTCGGCCAGCACCAGCGTGCCGACACCAGCGCCTGCCAAATAGAGCGCCGCGGGCGTGCCTAATCCTCCCAGGCCGACAATCAGAACCCGGCTGGCGAGCAGCTTTTGCTGCCCGTCAATGGCGATATCCTCAAGCAGGATCTGGCGGCTGTAGCGCATAAAATCCTGGTCATTCATCGCCAGCTCCTGCCAGCTGTAAGAGCTGTGCGGTAGCGGTCTGCCAGTCTGCCGCCTGGGTGATGGCGCTGACGACAGCAATACTGCCGACGCCGGTCTTCAGAACGGCGGGGGCGCGCTCAAGGCTGATCCCACCGATAGCGACCGTTGGATAATCCGCCAGGCGTTCGACGTGACTCGCCAGTTGCGTCAAACCCTGCGGGGCAGACGGCATCTGCTTAGTTTGTGTCGGGAAAACGTGGCCGAGCGCGATATAGGACGGGCGGGCTGCCAGCGCAATATCAATCTCCATATCATCGTGCGTCGACACGCCCAGGCGCAGGCCTGCTTTGCGGATGGCGTTGAGGTCGGTTGTCTCCAGATCTTCCTGACCGAGATGCACGCCGTAGGCCTGGTGTTTGATCGCCAGCCGCCAGTAGTCGTTGATAAACAGGCGGGCATCATAGCGCCGCCCCAGTTCAATGGCGGCGACCACATCGGCCTCTACCTCGTCATCGCGTTTATCTTTGATGCGCAGCTGGATCGTGCGAACGCCCGCCTCCAGCAGGCGAGCGATCCACGCTACGCTATCCACCACCGGGTAAAGCCCTAAGCGGAAGGGGACAGGGGGGAAATCAGGCTGGTACATTATGCCTCCTCTTTTTTGAGGTAGATTTCGCCGCCTTTGGCGCGGAAGGTTTCTGACATGTCCGCCATACCCACCTCGATAGTCTGCGCGGCGGCGTAGTCACGCACCTCCTGGCTGATTTTCATCGAGCAGAATTTTGGCCCACACATAGAGCAGAAGTGTGCCACTTTGCCGGATTCCTGCGGCAGGGTTTCGTCGTGATAGGCGCGGGCGGTGAACGGGTCGAGCGCCAGGTTGAACTGATCTTCCCAGCGGAATTCAAAGCGTGCTTTCGACATGGCGTTATCACGGATTTGCGCGCCCGGATGACCTTTGGCGAGATCCGCCGCGTGGGCGGCAATCTTGTAGGTGATCAGCCCCTGCTTCACGTCCTCTTTGTTAGGCAGCCCAAGGTGCTCTTTTGGCGTCACGTAGCAGAGCATTGCGCAGCCGAACCAGCCGATCATCGCCGCACCAATTCCCGACGTGAAGTGGTCGTAACCCGGTGCGATGTCGGTCGTCAAGGGGCCCAGCGTGTAGAACGGTGCTTCGTGGCAGTGCTCCAGCTCTTCGGTCATGTTGCGGCGGATCATTTGCATCGGCACATGTCCCGGACCTTCAATCATCACCTGCACATCATACTCCCAGGCGATTTTGGTCAGCTCGCCCAGCGTGTGCAGTTCGGCAAACTGTGCTTCGTCGTTGGCGTCGCGGATGGAGCCCGGACGCAGGCCGTCGCCCAGCGACAGGGATACGTCATAGGCGGCGCAGATTTCGCAGATCTCGCGGAAGTGTTCGTAGAGGAAGTTTTCCTGGTGATGAGACAGGCACCACTTCGCCATGATCGAACCGCCACGCGAGACAATTCCGGTCAGGCGCTTCGCCGTCATCGGCACGTAGCGCAGCAGCACACCGGCGTGAATGGTGAAATAGTCCACACCCTGTTCAGCCTGCTCAAGCAACGTATCGCGGAAGGCTTCCCAGGTGAGGTTTTCCGCGATGCCGTTCACTTTCTCAAGTGCCTGATAGATTGGCACCGTGCCAATCGGCACCGGGCTGTTACGCAGCACCCATTCGCGGGTTTCGTGGATATAACGCCCGGTAGAGAGATCCATTACCGTATCTGCGCCCCAGCGCGTAGACCAGACCAGCTTTTCCACCTCCTCTTCAATGGACGAAGTGACCGCTGAGTTACCAATGTTGGCATTGACCTTCACCAGGAAGTTGCGGCCAATGATCATCGGCTCGGATTCCGGGTGGTTGATGTTGGCAGGAATAATGGCGCGACCGGCGGCCACTTCGTCACGCACAAATTCTGGCGTGATGTTCTCCGGCAGGCGAGCACCAAAACCTTCGCCCGGATGCTGGTGGCGCAGCACTTCGCTGCGGATGCGCTCGCGGCCCATGTTTTCACGGATGGCAATAAATTCCATCTCCGGCGTGACGATACCCTGGCGCGCGTAGTGCAACTGCGTGACGCATTTACCCGCTTTCGCACGTTTTGGCGTCAGCAGACCGGTGAAACGCAGTTCGTCCAGACCATCGTCAGCCAGACGTTCTTTGGTGTACGCAGAGCTTTGCTCGTTTAGTTCTTCGCTGTCGTTACGTGCGTCAATCCACGGCTGGCGCAGTTTCGCCAGACCCTGCTGGACGTTAATGGCAACATCCGGATCGCCGTACGGGCCGGAAGTGTCGTACACCGGCACCGCTTCGTTAACTTCATATTGCGGCTGTTCTTTGCTGCCGCCGATAAGCGTCGGGCTGAGCTGGATTTCGCGCATCGGGACGCGGATATTGTTCTTCGGACCGGTGATGTAAATACGTTTTGAGTTCGGGAAAGCAGTGCCTTCCAGCGTATTGATGAAGTGCTGTGCTTGTGCGCGCTGTTCGCGGCGGGTCAGTTTTGTTGCAGACATAGCTCATTCCAAAAGTGAAGGACATGGCTTGTCAGACGACGGATGAAGCAAGAGGAGATCGCCCAGGGGCGATACAAAGCAGTTTTACTCTTGTTCCCTTCGCAGGTATTAGCCTGATCAGGTTCCGCGGATCCCGAATTAACGGTCTCAGCCCGTGCTTTCACACTGGGCACTCCGACAAGAAAAATCCCCCTCGTGAGAGGGGCGACTATTTGTAAATTACTCGTTAACGACTAAGAACTCAAGCAGGCCGCGCGATGTTATCTTCATTGCTTGCGTTCAGGTCGTTATCCAACGCGAGGGCAATCAGCTTGTCTTCCAGGGTGAATCGCTCTTCCAGCGCTTCACCGAGATCGGACAGCGCCTGCTGAAACTCAAGATAGTTATCGTGATCGATCGCATTCTCAAGCGTGGAATCGTAGTAATCCATGATCTGCTGGGTATTGGCTTCCAGCAGTGGACAGAGCCTTGATGCACTTAAATACGGGTTACTGCCTTCCATTTCGCGGATAATACGTTCATAAATATTGAAATGGCCGTCGGACAGGTAGTCGACCAGGCTCTGACAAAAGTCATCCAGCGCTTTTTCATTCAGCCGCATAAACGATTCTTTGCCAGGCTTAATACCGACCAGATTGTAATACGCCACGAGTAGATGCTTGCGCACATGTAGCCAGCGATCCACCAGTGTATTACTTCCTCTAACGCGCTCAGTCAGGCTTTCTAGCTGGTTTAACATGTTCGACTCCGCAAGGTTTAGAATTGAATCGGCTTAACCAAAATGTAACCACAATGCTAACAACATGTCAGTGAAGCGAAGGTAGTGCAATAGATATGGATCGTATTATTGAAAAATCAGATCTTGGTTGGTGGATCGTCAGTCACGAACAAAAATTATGGCTGCCTGCCGGGGAAATACCCTACGGCACAGCAGAAAAATTTGATCTTGCAGGCCAGTCCGCACTGAGGATCGGTGAGTGGCAGGGTGAGCCTGTGTGGTTGATCCAACAAGCTCGTCGCCAGGATATGGGATCTGTTCGTCAGGTGCTGGATCTGGACGTGGGGTTGTTCCAGCTGGCGGGCCGTGGTGTGCAACTGGCGGAGTTTTATCGCTCGCATAAATTCTGTGGTTACTGTGGGCATACCATGCATCCGAGCAAAACCGAATGGGCGATGCTCTGCAGCCACTGCCGCGAACGCTACTACCCTCAGATTGCGCCGTGCATCATCGTCGCTATCCGCCGCGAGGATTCCATCCTGCTGGCGCAACATACCCGTCATCGCAACGGCATTCATACCGTGCTGGCCGGGTTCGTTGAAGTGGGCGAAACGCTGGAGCAGGCGGTGGCGCGCGAGGTGATGGAAGAGAGCAGTATTAAGGTGAAGAACCTGCGCTATGTCACTTCACAGCCGTGGCCATTCCCGATGTCGTTGATGACCGCGTTTATGGCCGAATACGACAGCGGTGAGATTGTTATCGATCAGAAAGAGCTGCTGGAAGCGAACTGGTATCGCTATGACGATTTACCGCTGCTACCGCCGCCAGGCACCGTGGCGCGTCGGTTGATAGAAGATACCGTGGCGATGTGTCGGGCCGAGTATGAGTAGTGTTACACTGAGGCCATGACGCTTAAGGAAATGCAAAAATGACCGAACTGAAGAACGATCGTTATCTGCGTGCGCTGCTGCGCCAGCCCGTTGATGTCACCCCGGTGTGGATGATGCGCCAGGCGGGACGCTATCTCCCGGAGTACAAAGCCACGCGCGCGCAGGCCGGCGATTTTATGTCGCTGTGCAAAAACGCCGAGCTGGCCTGTGAAGTGACGCTCCAGCCACTGCGTCGCTTCCCGCTGGATGCTGCCATTCTCTTTTCGGACATTCTGACTATTCCGGATGCGATGGGCCTTGGCCTGTACTTCGAAACCGGCGAAGGCCCGCGTTTCACCTCCCCAGTCAAAAGCAAAGCTGATGTTGATAAGCTGCCGATCCCCGATCCGGAAGGCGAACTGGGCTACGTGATGAACGCCGTGCGCACTATCCGTCGCGAACTGAAAGGCGAAGTGCCGCTGATTGGCTTCTCCGGTAGCCCGTGGACGCTGGCGACCTATATGGTGGAAGGTGGCAGCAGCAAAGCCTTTACCGTGATCAAAAAGATGATGTACGCCGAGCCGCTGGCGCTGCATGCGCTACTCGACAAGCTGGCGAAGAGCGTCACGCTCTATCTCAACGCGCAGATCAAAGCGGGCGCGCAGTCGGTGATGATTTTCGATACCTGGGGCGGCGTGCTGACCGGGCGCGATTATCAGCAGTTCTCCCTGTACTACATGCACAAAATCGTCGATGGCCTGCTGCGTGAAAACGAAGGTCGTCGCGTGCCGGTGACGCTGTTTACCAAAGGCGGCGGTCAGTGGCTGGAAGCGATGGCGGCGACCGGCTGCGACGCGCTGGGCCTCGACTGGACCACCGATATCGCCGATGCGCGCCGTCGCGTGGGGGACAAAGTGGCGCTGCAGGGCAATATGGACCCGTCCATGCTCTACGCACAGCCAGCCCGCATTGAAGAAGAAGTGTCGACTATACTGTCTGGTTTCGGCCAGGGTGAGGGCCACGTCTTTAACCTCGGCCACGGTATTCATCAGGATGTGCCGCCAGAACACGCTGGCGTATTTGTGGAGGCGGTGCATCGGCTTTCTGCGCAGTATCACAAGTAAGGAGTGGTTATGGATCTCGCGTCGCTACGCGCTCAACAAATCGAACTGGCCTCATCGGTGATCCGCGAGGATCGCCCGGACAGAGATCCCCCGCAGTACATTGGCGGAGCGGACGTCGGTTTTGAGCAGGGCGGAGAAGTGACGCGCGCGGCGATGGTGCTGCTGAAGTATCCCTCGCTTGAGCTGGTGGAGTACAAGGTGGCGCGCATCGCTACCACCATGCCCTACATTCCTGGCTTTCTCTCCTTCCGTGAATATCCCGCGCTGCTGGCAGCGTGGGAACAACTCTCGCAAAAACCTGACCTGCTTTTCGTGGACGGACACGGTATCTCCCATCCGCGCCGTTTAGGCGTTGCCAGCCACTTTGGTTTGCTGGTGGACGTGCCGACCATCGGTGTCGCCAAGAAACGCCTCTGCGGTAAGTTTGAGCCACTCTCCGACGAGCCGGGCGCGCTGGCACCGCTTATCGATAAAGGTGAGCAACTGGCGTGGGTCTGGCGCAGCAAGGCACGCTGTAATCCGTTGTTTATCGCCACCGGGCATCGGGTGAGCATGGACAGCGCGCTGGCGTGGGTGCAACGCTGCATGAAGGGCTACCGTTTACCTGAACCGACACGCTGGGCGGATGCCGTCGCCTCCGCGCGTCCGGCTTTTGTTCGTTGGCAGGAAATTCAGCCATGATTCAGGTAAACTGCGGCTAATTTTCGATTCGAGACATCATCATGCTACAAAACCCGATTCACCTGCGCCTTGAGAAGCTGGAAAGCTGGCAGCACGTCACCTTTATGGCCTGCCTGTGCGAGCGCATGTATCCCAATTATGCCGCGTTCTGCAAGCAGACCGAGTTTGGTGATGGCCACATCTATCGCCGTATCCTGGATTTAATCTGGGAGACGTTAACGGTCAAAGACGCGAAGGTGAACTTCGACTCTCAGCTCGAGAAGCTGGAAGAGGCTATTCCGGTAGCGGATGATTTTGACCTGTATGGTGTCTATCCGGCCATCGACGCCTGCGTGGCGTTAAGCGAGCTGATTCACTCCCGTCTGAGTGGCGAAACGCTGGAACATGCTATCGAAGTCAGTAAGGCATCCATTACGACCGTGGCGATGCTGGAAATGACCCAGGAAGGCCGCGAAATGACCGACGAAGAATTGCGGGCGAACCCGGCGGTTGAGCAGGAATGGGACATTCAGTGGGAGATTTTCCGCCTGCTGGCAGAGTGCGAAGAACGCGATATTGAGCTGATCAAAGGGCTGCGTGCAGACTTACGTGAGGCCGGTGAGAGCAATATTGGTATAATTTTTAACCAATGAGACAACAAAACGTGATTTAACGCCTGTTTTGTCGCACCTCGACTCTTCCCTTCTGCCCCCCGTCTGGTCTACATTTGGGGGGCGAAAAAAAGTGGCTATCGGTGCGTGTATGCAGGAGAGTGCTTTTTTGGCATTTTCGTCGCACTCGATGCTTAGCAAGCGATAAACACATTGAAAGGATAACTTATGAACAAGACTCAACTGATTGATGTAATTGCGGACAAGGCTGATCTGTCTAAAGTGCAGGCTAAAGCTGCTCTGGAATCTACCCTGGCTGCTATTACTGAGTCTCTGAAAGAAGGCGATGCTGTACAACTGGTTGGTTTCGGTACCTTCAAAGTGAACCACCGCGCTGAGCGTACTGGCCGCAACCCACAGACCGGTAAAGAAATCAAAATCGCCGCAGCTAACGTACCGGCATTTGTTTCTGGTAAAGCACTGAAAGACGCAGTTAAGTAAGACGCGTGGCAGTGAACAGTTTTAACGAAGGGGCGGCAACGCCCCTTTTGTCTATCTGGCGTGGAACGCTCGCGCTGGCAGGCGTGCTGTTCTTGTCCGCCTGTAGCCACGACTCCTCTCTGCCTCCCTTTACCGCCAGCGGCTACGCTGACAATCAGGGTGCGGTCAGGATCTGGCGCAAAGATTCCGGCGGTGAAGTGCATCTGCTTTCCGCTTTCAGTCCGTGGCATAGCGGCAATACCTCGACGGCGGAATATCGCTGGCAGGGAGAAGACCTGTCGCTGATCGAACTGAACGTCTACAGCAAGACCCCCGAACACGTGAAAGTGCGTTTTGACGACCACGGCGAGCTGAGTTTTATGCAGCGCGAAGTCAGCGGCCAGAAGCAGCAGCTTTCGAGCGATCAAGTTGCTCTCTACCGTTACCGTGCTGAACAGATCCGTCAGACCAGTGATGCGCTGCGTTTGGGACGCGTTGTGCTGCGCCAGGGGCGCTGGCATACCGATGGCTCGGTAACCACCTGCGAAGGGCAGACTGTCAAGCCTGACCTCGAATCCTGGGCAATTCAACATATTGAGCGCCGTCAGCGCCATTCATCTATGGATGTGAGTGTGGCATGGCTGGAAGCGCCGGAAGGCTCTCAGCTGCTGCTGGTGGCGAACGAAGATTTCTGTACCTGGCAGCCGACAGAAAAAAGTTTTTAATGGGATCGCGATCGGTTCCCTCTCCCCTTAGGGGAGAGGGTTAGGGTGAGGGGTAAAGACGGCTCCCTTACTTACTCGCCTTGCTCCCGCGCAATCGCGCGATAGCCGATATCCTGGCGGCTGAAGCTGCCGTTCCAGTGAATATCCGCCATCAGCGCATAGGCGCGTTTCTGCGCTTCTGCCACGGTATGACCCAGTGCGGTCGCACACAGCACGCGACCGCCGTTGGTGAGTACGCGATCGTCGTCAGCCAGCGTCGTACCGGCATGGAATACCTTCGCGCCTTCGATTTCTTCCAGCGGCAGGCCGTGGATCTCATCCCCGGTGTTGTAGTTGCCCGGATATCCCCCCGCAGCAATCACCACGCCCAGCGACGCACGCTCATCCCACTCGGAGGTTTTCTCATCCAGCTTGCCTTCGCAGGCCGCCAGGCACAGGTCGACCAGGTCAGATTTCATGCGCAGCATGATGGGCTGAGTTTCCGGATCGCCGAAGCGGCAGTTGAATTCAATCACCTTCGGATTGCCTTGCTTGTCGATCATCAGGCCAGCGTAAAGGAAACCGGTGTAGATGTTACCTTCCGCCGCCATCCCTTTCACGGTAGGCCAGATGATGCGATCCATGGTGCGTTGATGCACTTCGTCAGTGACCACCGGAGCAGGGGAGTACGCGCCCATCCCGCCGGTATTCGGGCCGGTATCGCCATTGCCCACACGTTTGTGATCCTGGCTGGTGGCCATCGGCAGAACGTGCTCGCCGTCAACCATCACGATGAAACTCGCTTCTTCGCCGTCGAGGAACTCTTCAATCACGATGCGGTGACCTGCATCGCCAAAGGCATTGCCCGCCAGCATATCCTGAACCGCAGCTTCCGCTTCTTCGAGCGTCATCGCCACGATAACGCCTTTACCGGCGGCCAGACCATCGGCCTTGATGACAATCGGCGCGCCTTTTTCACGTAAGTAGGCCAGAGCGGGCTCGACTTCGGTGAAGTTCTGATATTCCGCCGTCGGGATGTTATGACGCGCGAGGAAATCTTTGGTGAAGGCTTTAGAGCCTTCCAGCTGTGCGGCACCTTCCGTCGGGCCGAAGATTTTCAGGCCTGCGGCGCGGAAGGCGTCAACGACGCCAGTCACCAGCGGTGCTTCCGGTCCAACAATCGTCAGATCGATGTTTTCGTTCCGGGCAAAGCTCAGCAGCGCGGGAATGTCGGTCACGCCGATAGCCACGTTCTGCAGCGCAGGCTCCAGCGCAGTACCCGCGTTACCCGGTGCGACAAAAACGGTTTTCACCAGCGGTGACTGCGCCGCTTTCCATGCCAGGGCGTGCTCGCGCCCGCCATTACCAATCACTAATACTTTCATTTTCTGCTCCGGGAATTAATGGCGGAAGTGACGCATGTCGGTGAAGATCATCGCGATGCCGTGTTCGTCGGCAGCGGCAATCACTTCGTCGTCGCGGATAGAGCCGCCAGGCTGGATCACGCAGGTGATGCCCACTGCAGCCGCCGCGTCGATACCATCACGGAACGGGAAGAAGGCGTCAGAGGCCATGGCTGAGCCTTTCACTTCCAGCCCTTCGTCGCCTGCTTTAATCCCGGCGATTTTCGCGGAGTAGACGCGGCTCATCTGGCCTGCGCCTATCCCGATGGTCATGTTCTCTTTCGCGTAGACGATGGCGTTGGATTTCACGAACTTCGCCACCTTCCAGCAGAACAGCGCGTCACGCAGTTCCTGTTCGGTTGGCTGACGTTTGGTCACCACGCGCAGGTCGGCTTCTGTCACCATACCCAGGTCGCGATCCTGAACCAGCAGACCGCCGTTCACGCGTTTAAAGTCCAGTCCCGGAACGCGTTCCGCCCACTGGCCGCAAACCAGCACGCGCACATTTTGTTTGGCGGCAGTGATTTTCAGCGCGTCTTCGGATGCCGATGGCGCGATGATCACTTCAACAAACTGGCGAGAGATGATGGCCTGAGCGGTTTCGGCATCCAGCTCGCGGTTAAAGGCAATAATGCCGCCAAACGCGGAGGTCGGGTCGGTTTTGTACGCACGATCGTAAGCATCCAGAATGGAGGTGCTTACCGCAACGCCGCATGGATTGGCGTGCTTGACGATAACGCAAGCTGGCTCGCTGAACTCTTTCACGCATTCGAGCGCGGCGTCGGTGTCGGCAATGTTGTTATAGGAGAGCGCTTTGCCCTGAACCTGCTGAGCGGTCGCAACAGAGGCTTCTTTTACCTCTTCTTCTATATAGAAGGCAGCCTGCTGATGGCTATTCTCGCCGTAGCGCATATCCTGCTTCTTAATGAAGTTCAGGTTCAGGGTGCGCGGGAAGCGTCCAGAAGGATCTTTGCTTTCACCGTGGTAAGCCGGCACCAGGCTACCGAAGTAGTTGGCGATCATGCTGTCGTATGCTGCGGTGTGCTCGAAGGCTTTGATGGCGAGGTCGAAACGCGTTTCAAGCGTCAGGGAACCTTCGTTGGCATCCATCTCATTAATAATGGTGTTGTAGTCGCTGCTCTTCACCACGATGGCCACATCTTTATGGTTCTTGGCTGCGGAGCGCACCATGGTCGGACCGCCGATATCGATATTCTCTACGGCGTCTTCCAGAGAACAGCCTTCGCGGGCAACGGTCTGGGCGAACGGGTAGAGGTTAACAACAACCATATCGATGGGGGCGATATCATGCTGTTCCATAATGCCATCGTCCTGACCGCGACGGCCCAGAATACCGCCGTGCACTTTCGGGTGCAGAGTTTTGACGCGTCCATCCATCATTTCCGGGAAACCGGTGTAATCGGACACTTCGGTTACCGGCAGGCCTTTCTCTGCTAACAGGCGCGCAGTGCCACCTGTAGATAGCAGCTCCACGCCACGTGCAGAAAGAGCCTGAGCGAATTCGACGATACCGGCTTTATCAGAAACACTGAGCAGAGCACGGCGGACTGGACGACGTTGTTGCATGGTAAATCCCCTGGATTTCACGATTACAGAGAGCGTTAGATGAATTTTCCTGCGAAAAACTCATCTAACACACCTGACGGGGCATCCTTGTAAAGCGCGAGCATTTTAACGAAAACGTTTGCGCAACGCTCGCACATTTTCACTTTTTCGTATCATTGTGGATAACTCTGTGTGTAAAAAGGTATAAGGCGGGGTTTTGCTGTGGAATGCAGCAGTCAGTCATTTTTCTGTCATTTAACGGTTGCGGCCTGCGGAGAACTCCCTATAATGCGCCTCCATCGACACGGCGGATGTGAATCACTTCACAGACAGCCCGGTCGGTTGAAGAGAAAAAATCCTGAAATAACGGGTTGACTCTGAAAGAGGAAAGCGTAATATACGCCACCTCGCGACAGAGCGCTGAAGCGCGTCGCAACTGCTCTTTAACAATTTATCAGACAATCTGTGTGGGCACTCAAAGTGACATGGATTCTTAATGTCTTCGGACAATAAATGAATACCAAGTCTCTGAGTGAACATACGTAATTCATTACGAAGTTTAATTCACGAGCATCAAACTTAAATTGAAGAGTTTGATCATGGCTCAGATTGAACGCTGGCGGCAGGCCTAACACATGCAAGTCGAGCGGCAGCGGGAAGTAGCTTGCTACTTTGCCGGCGAGCGGCGGACGGGTGAGTAATGTCTGGGAAACTGCCTGATGGAGGGGGATAACTACTGGAAACGGTAGCTAATACCGCATAACGTCGCAAGACCAAAGAGGGGGACCTTCGGGCCTCTTGCCATCAGATGTGCCCAGATGGGATTAGCTGGTAGGTGGGGTAACGGCTCACCTAGGCGACGATCCCTAGCTGGTCTGAGAGGATGACCAGCCACACTGGAACTGAGACACGGTCCAGACTCCTACGGGAGGCAGCAGTGGGGAATATTGCACAATGGGCGCAAGCCTGATGCAGCCATGCCGCGTGTATGAAGAAGGCCTTCGGGTTGTAAAGTACTTTCAGCGGGGAGGAAGGTGTTGTGGTTAATAACCGCAGCAATTGACGTTACCCGCAGAAGAAGCACCGGCTAACTCCGTGCCAGCAGCCGCGGTAATACGGAGGGTGCAAGCGTTAATCGGAATTACTGGGCGTAAAGCGCACGCAGGCGGTCTGTCAAGTCGGATGTGAAATCCCCGGGCTCAACCTGGGAACTGCATTCGAAACTGGCAGGCTGGAGTCTTGTAGAGGGGGGTAGAATTCCAGGTGTAGCGGTGAAATGCGTAGAGATCTGGAGGAATACCGGTGGCGAAGGCGGCCCCCTGGACAAAGACTGACGCTCAGGTGCGAAAGCGTGGGGAGCAAACAGGATTAGATACCCTGGTAGTCCACGCCGTAAACGATGTCGACTTGGAGGTTGTGCCCTTGAGGCGTGGCTTCCGGAGCTAACGCGTTAAGTCGACCGCCTGGGGAGTACGGCCGCAAGGTTAAAACTCAAATGAATTGACGGGGGCCCGCACAAGCGGTGGAGCATGTGGTTTAATTCGATGCAACGCGAAGAACCTTACCTGGTCTTGACATCCACGGAAGTTTTCAGAGATGAGAATGTGCCTTCGGGAACCGTGAGACAGGTGCTGCATGGCTGTCGTCAGCTCGTGTTGTGAAATGTTGGGTTAAGTCCCGCAACGAGCGCAACCCTTATCCTTTGTTGCCAGCGGTCCGGCCGGGAACTCAAAGGAGACTGCCAGTGATAAACTGGAGGAAGGTGGGGATGACGTCAAGTCATCATGGCCCTTACGACCAGGGCTACACACGTGCTACAATGGCGCATACAAAGAGAAGCGACCCCGCGAGGGCAAGCGGACCTCATAAAGTGCGTCGTAGTCCGGATTGGAGTCTGCAACTCGACTCCATGAAGTCGGAATCGCTAGTAATCGTGGATCAGAATGCCACGGTGAATACGTTCCCGGGCCTTGTACACACCGCCCGTCACACCATGGGAGTGGGTTGCAAAAGAAGTAGGTAGCTTAACCTTCGGGAGGGCGCTTACCACTTTGTGATTCATGACTGGGGTGAAGTCGTAACAAGGTAACCGTAGGGGAACCTGCGGTTGGATCACCTCCTTACCTTAAAGAACCTGCCTTTGTAGTGTCCACACAGATTGTCTGATGAAAAACAGCAGTAAAAATCTCTGCAGGCTTGTAGCTCAGGTGGTTAGAGCGCACCCCTGATAAGGGTGAGGTCGGTGGTTCAAGTCCACTCAGGCCTACCAAACTCCTTTTAAAGGATGAGCGGTACAGAGATTGGCAAAACGATGGGGCTATAGCTCAGCTGGGAGAGCGCCTGCTTTGCACGCAGGAGGTCTGCGGTTCGATCCCGCATAGCTCCACCATCTTTACTGCGAACACAAGAAAACTTCAGAGTGAACCTGAAAAGGTGCACTGCGAAGTTTTGCTCTTTAAAAATCTGGATCAAGCTGAAAATTGAAACGACACACAGCTAATGTGTGTTCGAGTCTCTCAAATTTTCGCAATCATGAAGTGAAACATCTTCGGGTTGTGAGGTTAAGCGACCAAGCGTACACGGTGGATGCCCTGGCAGTCAGAGGCGATGAAGGACGTGCTAATCTGCGAAAAGCGCCGGCGAGGTGATATGAACCTTTGACCCGGCGATGTCCGAATGGGGAAACCCAGTGCAATCCGTTGCACTATCGTTAACTGAATACATAGGTTAACGAGGCGAACCGGGGGAACTGAAACATCTAAGTACCCCGAGGAAAAGAAATCAACCGAGATTCCCCCAGTAGCGGCGAGCGAACGGGGAGCAGCCCGGAGTCTGAATCAGCGTGTGTGTTAGTGGAACGGTCTGGAAAGTCCGACGGTACAGGGTGATAGTCCCGTACACGAAAATGCACATGCTGTGAACTCGAAGAGTAGGGCGGGACACGTGGTATCCTGTCTGAATATGGGGGGACCATCCTCCAAGGCTAAATACTCCTGACTGACCGATAGTGAACCAGTACCGTGAGGGAAAGGCGAAAAGAACCCCGGCGAGGGGAGTGAAAAAGAACCTGAAACCGTGTACGTACAAGCAGTGGGAGCCTACTTGTTAGGTGACTGCGTACCTTTTGTATAATGGGTCAGCGACTTATATTCTGTAGCAAGGTTAACCGAATAGGGGAGCCGAAGGGAAACCGAGTCTTAACTGGGCGTTAAGTTGCAGGGTATAGACCCGAAACCCGGTGATCTAGCCATGGGCAGGTTGAAGGTTGGGTAACACTAACTGGAGGACCGAACCGACTAATGTTGAAAAATTAGCGGATGACCTGTGGCTGGGGGTGAAAGGCCAATCAAACCGGGAGATAGCTGGTTCTCCCCGAAAGCTATTTAGGTAGCGCCTCGTGAACTCATCTTCGGGGGTAGAGCACTGTTTCGGCTAGGGGGCCATCCCGGCTTACCAACCCGATGCAAACTACGAATACCGAAGAATGTTATCACGGGAGACACACGGCGGGTGCTAACGTCCGTCGTGAAGAGGGAAACAACCCAGACCGCCAGCTAAGGTCCCAAAGTCATGGTTAAGTGGGAAACGATGTGGGAAGGCACAGACAGCCAGGATGTTGGCTTAGAAGCAGCCATCATTTAAAGAAAGCGTAATAGCTCACTGGTCGAGTCGGCCTGCGCGGAAGATGTAACGGGGCTAAACCATGCACCGAAGCTGCGGCAGCGACACTTAGGTGTTGTTGGGTAGGGGAGCGTTCTGTAAGCCGTTGAAGGTGGCCTGTGAGGGCTGCTGGAGGTATCAGAAGTGCGAATGCTGACATAAGTAACGATAAAGCGGGTGAAAAGCCCGCTCGCCGGAAGACCAAGGGTTCCTGTCCAACGTTAATCGGGGCAGGGTGAGTCGACCCCTAAGGCGAGGCCGAAAGGCGTAGTCGATGGGAAACAGGTTAATATTCCTGTACTTGGTGTTACTGCGAAGGGGGGACGGAGAAGGCTATGTCGGCCGGGCGACGGTTGTCCCGGTTTAAGCATGTAGGCGGAGGTTCCAGGTAAATCCGGTACCTTTTTAACGCTGAGGTGTGATGACGAGGCACTACGGTGCTGAAGTGACAAATGCCCTGCTTCCAGGAAAAGCCTCTAAGCATCAGGTAACACGAAATCGTACCCCAAACCGACACAGGTGGTCAGGTAGAGAATACCAAGGCGCTTGAGAGAACTCGGGTGAAGGAACTAGGCAAAATGGTGCCGTAACTTCGGGAGAAGGCACGCTGATATGTAGGTGAAGCCCCTGCGGGTGGAGCTGAAATCAGTCGAAGATACCAGCTGGCTGCAACTGTTTATTAAAAACACAGCACTGTGCAAACACGAAAGTGGACGTATACGGTGTGACGCCTGCCCGGTGCCGGAAGGTTAATTGATGGGGTTAGCGGCAACGCGAAGCTCTTGATCGAAGCCCCGGTAAACGGCGGCCGTAACTATAACGGTCCTAAGGTAGCGAAATTCCTTGTCGGGTAAGTTCCGACCTGCACGAATGGCGTAATGATGGCCAGGCTGTCTCCACCCGAGACTCAGTGAAATTGAACTCGCTGTGAAGATGCAGTGTACCCGCGGCAAGACGGAAAGACCCCGTGAACCTTTACTATAGCTTGACACTGAACACTGGTCCTTGATGTGTAGGATAGGTGGGAGGCTTTGAAGCGTGGACGCCAGTCTGCGTGGAGCCGCCCTTGAAATACCACCCTTTAATGGCTGGTGTTCTAACGTGGACCCGTAATCCGGGTTGCGGACAGTGTCTGGTGGGTAGTTTGACTGGGGCGGTCTCCTCCCAAAGAGTAACGGAGGAGCACGAAGGTCAGCTAATCCTGGTCGGACATCAGGAGGTTAGTGCAATGGCATAAGCTGGCTTGACTGCGAGCGTGACGGCGCGAGCAGGTGCGAAAGCAGGTCATAGTGATCCGGTGGTTCTGAATGGAAGGGCCATCGCTCAACGGATAAAAGGTACTCCGGGGATAACAGGCTGATACCGCCCAAGAGTTCATATCGACGGCGGTGTTTGGCACCTCGATGTCGGCTCATCACATCCTGGGGCTGAAGTAGGTCCCAAGGGTATGGCTGTTCGCCATTTAAAGTGGTACGCGAGCTGGGTTTAGAACGTCGTGAGACAGTTCGGTCCCTATCTGCCGTGGGCGCTGGAGAACTGAGGGGGGCTGCTCCTAGTACGAGAGGACCGGAGTGGACGCATCACTGGTGTTCGGGTTGTCATGCCAATGGCACTGCCCGGTAGCTAAATGCGGAAGAGATAAGTGCTGAAAGCATCTAAGCACGAAACTTGCCCCGAGATGAGTTCTCCCTGAGACTTTAAGTCTCCTGAAGGAACGTTAAAGACGATGACGTTGATAGGTCGGGTGTGTAAGCGCAGCGATGCGTTGAGCTAACCGATACTAATGAACCGTGAGGCTTAACCTTACAACGCCGAAGATGTTTTGGCGAAGAGACACGATTTTCAGCCTGATACAGATAACAGAATTTGCCTGGCGGCTGTAGCGCGGTGGTCCCACCTGACCCCATGCCGAACTCAGAAGTGAAACGCCGTAGCGCCGATGGTAGTGTGGGGTCTCCCCATGCGAGAGTAGGGAACTGCCAGGCATCAATTAAAAAGAACCCCGTACCGTAAGGTGCGGGGTTTTTTGCTTTTGTTCTTCCCCCTCCTTGAAACTTTCTCACCTTCCGCTTGCAGGCTCGACATTCAGCCCATTTCTGGGTATGGTTAGCTGTCTGGATGTCTAAACGTTTATACGTATGCTGTGAGGAAATAAGGTTATGCCGATTCGGGTGCAGGACGAGCTACCAGCCGTCAATTTCTTGCGTGAAGAGAATGTCTTCGTCATGACGGCTTCACGTGCTACAGGTCAGGAAATTCGCCCGCTGAAGGTGCTTATTCTCAATCTGATGCCTAAAAAGATCGAAACTGAGAACCAGTTCCTGCGTCTGCTTTCGAACTCCCCGCTGCAGGTGGATATCCAGCTTCTGCGTATCGATGCCCGCGAATCACGTAATACGCCTTCTGAGCATCTGAATAACTTTTACTGTAATTTCGATGATATCCGTGAAGAAAACTTTGACGGGTTGATCGTCACTGGTGCCCCGCTGGGCCTGGTTGAATTTAACGATGTCGCTTACTGGCCGCAGATCAAACAGGTGCTGGAGTGGGCAAAGGATCACGTTACGTCCACATTGTTTGTCTGTTGGGCAGTACAAGCTGCGCTGAATATTCTTTATGGCATCCCGAAGCAAACCCGCACAGAAAAGCTCTCCGGCGTATATGAACACCATATTCTTCATCCACATGCGCTGCTGACACGCGGGTTTGATGACACCTTCCTCGCGCCTCATTCCCGTTATGCTGATTTCCCCGCACAGCTGATCCGCGATTACACCGATCTGGAGATCCTGGCCGAAACGGAACATGGGGATGCTTACCTGTTCGCCAGTAAAGACAAACGCATCGCTTTTGTTACCGGACATCCTGAGTACGATCCCGATACCCTCGCATCAGAGTATTTCCGTGATGTCGAAGCGGGGCTCAATCCGGATGTCCCGTACAATTATTTTCCGAAAAACGATCCGCAGAACAAGCCAGGGGCGACCTGGCGCAGCCACGGAAATTTGCTGTTCACCAACTGGCTCAACTATTACGTCTACCAAATTACGCCATACGATCTTCGCCACATGAATCCGACGCTGGAGTAATCGTCTGCGTTAAACGATCCTAAAGCGTTTCAGCTATTCGTATCAGGCACCTTCGGGTGCCTTTTTTATTTCCGAAATTCCATTCAACACCCAATAAAACTTTAATTCTATATTAATCATGTGGTTGCAATGATATTTAAATTAAAATGGAAATTGTTTTTGATTTTGGAAAAATTACAGATAGTCTTAACTCTGCTGAGCGAAAACTACACAACGATCTTTCGCTCGCGTTGGGGGAGTGATTTTGGATCTTTGATGAGGAGTAGAGTAATGACTCAACAGGCAACAACGGTTGATGAACTGGCCTTTACCCAGCCGAATGGTGAACAAGAACAGCAAATTTTGACGTCAGAGGCTATCGGGTTCCTGACCGAACTGGTGACCCGTTTCACCCCACAGCGCAATAAGCTGCTGGCGGCACGCATTCACCAACAGCAGGAAATTGATGATGGTAAGTTACCGGGATTTATTTCGGAAACTGCTTCCATTCGTCACGGTGAGTGGAAAATCCGCGGCATCCCTGAAGATTTGCAGGATCGCCGTGTCGAGATCACCGGTCCGGTAGAGCGCAAAATGGTGATCAACGCCATGAACGCGAACGTTAAAGTCTTTATGGCGGATTTTGAAGATTCACTGGCACCGGACTGGCGCAAAGTCATCGAGGGGCAGATCAACCTGCGCGACGCCGTTAACGGTACCATCAGCTACACCAATGACGCCGGTAAAATTTATCAACTTAAGCCGAATCCGGCTGTGCTGATTTGTCGCGTACGCGGGCTGCATCTGCCTGAAAAACATGTTACCTGGCGCGGTGAAGCCATTCCCGGCAGCCTGTTTGATTTCGCACTGTACTTCTTCCACAACTACAAAAACCTGCTGGCGAAAGGCAGCGGCCCGTATTTTTATCTGCCGAAAACGCAGTCCTGGCAGGAAGCGGCGTGGTGGAGTGACGTCTTCAGCTACACGGAAGATCGCTTTAACCTGCCGCGCGGCACTATCAAGGCCACGCTGCTGATTGAAACGCTGCCTGCGGTATTCCAGATGCATGAAATCCTGCATGCCCTGCGCGACCACATTGTGGGCCTGAACTGCGGACGCTGGGACTACATCTTCAGCTACATCAAGACCCTGAAAAATCATGCGGATCGGGTGTTGCCGGACCGTCAGGTCGTCACCATGGATAAACCGTTCCTCAGCGCCTACTCGCGTCTGTTGATTAAAACCTGCCACAAGCGCGGAGCCTTTGCGATGGGCGGGATGGCGGCATTTATCCCGAGCAAAGACGCTGAGCGCAACAATCAGGTGCTCAGTAAAGTGAAGGCCGATAAAGAGCTGGAAGCACGCAACGGCCACGACGGGACATGGATCGCGCATCCGGGGCTTGCAGATACGGCAATGGAAGTCTTTAACCGCGTCCTCGGCGATAACAAAAACCAGCTGTTTGTCACGCGCGAAGACGATGCGCCGACGGCTGCAGAACAGTTGCTGGCGCCCTGCCAGGGTGAACGGACAGAAGAGGGTATGCGCGCCAATATCCGCGTTGCCGTGCAGTACATCGAAGCGTGGATCTCCGGCAACGGCTGCGTGCCAATCTACGGCCTGATGGAAGATGCGGCCACCGCGGAGATCTCTCGTACCTCTATCTGGCAGTGGCTCCATCATCAAAAAACGCTCAGCAACGGTAAGCCTGTGACTAAATCCCTGTTCCGCCAGATGCTGGCCGAAGAGATGCGGGTGATCCAGGACGAGCTGGGTGAGCACCGTTTCAGCAGCGGGCGTTTTGATGACGCGGCGCGCCTGATGGAGCAAATCACTACATCCGATGACTTAATCGACTTCCTCACCCTGCCAGGCTACCGCCTGCTTGCGTAATCCACCTCATAACAATATGGAGCATCTGCACATGAAAACCCGTACCCAACAAATCGAAGAATTACAGAAAGAGTGGACACAACCGCGCTGGGAAGGCATCCGTCGCCCGTACAGCGCAGAGGACGTGGTGAAGTTACGCGGCTCGGTCAACCCGGAATGCACGCTGGCACAGAACGGTGCGGCGAAAATGTGGCGTCTGCTGCACGGTGGCTCCAAAAAGGGCTATATCAACAGCCTCGGTGCGCTGACGGGCGGCCAGGCACTGCAGCAGGCGAAGGCTGGTATTGAGGCTATCTATCTCTCTGGCTGGCAGGTCGCGGCGGACGCCAACCTGGCCTCCAGCATGTATCCGGATCAGTCGCTCTATCCGGCCAACTCCGTGCCGTCAGTGGTGGATCGGATCAACAACACCTTCCGCCGTGCGGATCAGATCCAGTGGGCGGCAGGTATCGAACCCAACGATCCGCGCTTTATTGATTACTTCCTGCCGATCGTCGCGGATGCGGAAGCGGGTTTCGGTGGTGTGCTGAACGCCTTCGAGCTGATGAAATCGATGATTGAGGCCGGTGCAGCGGCTGTACACTTCGAAGATCAGCTGGCATCGGTGAAGAAGTGCGGGCATATGGGCGGTAAAGTGCTGGTTCCAACCCAGGAAGCGATTCAGAAGCTGGTCGCTGCACGTCTGGCTGCTGACGTACTCGGCGTGCCAACGCTGGTGATTGCCCGTACCGATGCGGACGCGGCTGACCTGATCACCTCTGACTGTGACCCGTATGACAGCGAATTTATTACCGGTGAGCGCACCAGCGAAGGGTTCTACCGCACCCATGCGGGCATTGAACAGGCAATCAGCCGTGGTCTGGCCTACGCGCCGTATGCGGATCTGGTCTGGTGTGAAACCTCAACACCGGATCTGGCACTGGCAAAACGTTTTGCCGATGCGATTCATGCGAAATACCCAGGCAAACTGCTGGCCTATAACTGCTCGCCGTCCTTTAACTGGCAGAAGAATCTGGACGATAAAACGATCGCCAGCTTCCAGCAGCAGCTATCTGACATGGGCTACAAGTATCAGTTTATCACCCTGGCGGGTATCCATAGCATGTGGTTCAACATGTTCGACCTGGCGCATGCCTACGCGCAGGGCGAGGGCATGAAGCACTACGTCGAGAAGGTGCAGCAGCCAGAGTTCGCAGCAGGCAAAGAGGGCTACACCTTCGTTTCTCATCAGCAGGAGGTCGGAACCGGCTACTTCGATAATGTCACCACCATCATCCAGGGCGGAGCCTCCTCCGTGACCGCCTTAACGGGTTCAACCGAAGAAGCACAGTTCTGATGTTTTCCCCCTCTCCTTTCCTGGGAGAGGGTTGGGATGAGGGGGAGATATGCCGCGTGGCCTGGAATTACTGATTGCTCAAACTATCCTGCAGGGCTTTGATGCCCAGTATGGTCGTTTTCTGGAAGTCACATCTGGCGCGCAGCAGCGCTTCGAGCACGCCGACTGGCACGCCGTACAGCAGGCCATGAAGCAGCGAATCCATCTCTACGATCACCATGTGGGGCTGGTCGTGGAGCAGTTGCGTTGCATCACCGATGGTAAAAATCCTGACGCGGCATTTTTACTGCGAGTGAAGGAGCATTACACCCATTTGTTGCCTGACTATCCGCGCTTCGAGATTGCAGAGAGCTTTTTCAACTCTGTCTATTGTCGGTTATTTGACCACCGCTCGTTATCTCCTGAGCGGTTATTTATTTTCAGTTCTCAGCCGGAACGCCGTTTTCGTACCATCCCACGCCCGCTGGCGAAAGACTTTTTCCCCGATCGCGGCTGGGAAAAGCTCCTGCACCGCGTGTTAACGGATTTGCCGCTGCGCTTGCCCTGGGAGAACAAAAGCCGGGATATCGGCTATATCATTGCGCATCTCGTTGAAACCTTCGGCGAAGAGGAACTCGCGCACAGCCATTTGCAGGTCGCCAATGAGTTGTTTTACCGGAATAAGGCAGCCTGGCTGGTTGGCAAACTGGTTATGGCAACGAAAACGGTCCCGTTTCTGCTGCCTGTCCACCGTACCGATGACGGTGAACTGTTTGTCGATACCTGCCTGACCGCGAATGCCGAGGCCAGCATCGTGTTTGGCTTCGCCCGATCTTATTTTATGGTGTATGCCCCGTTCCCTGCGGCTCTGGTGGAATGGCTGCGCGAGATCCTCCCAGGCAAAACCACCGCCGAGCTGTACATGGCCATTGGCTGCCAGAAGCACGCCAAAACCGAAAGCTACCGCGAATATCTGCACTATATTGCCAGCGCGGATGAGCAGTTTATTGAAGCACCCGGCATACGTGGCATGGTGATGCTGGTCTTCACCCTGCCGGGCTTTGACCGCGTGTTTAAGGTGATAAAAGACAGATTTGCACCGCAGAAAGAGATGACTGCTGCCCACGTCCGCGCCTGTTATCAACTGGTCAAAGAGCACGATCGTGTCGGGCGGATGGCCGATACGCAGGAGTTCGAAAATTTTGTACTGGATAAGCAACAAATCGATCCGGCGTTAATGGCGCTGTTATTGCAGGAAGCGCCTGCCAAAATCACCGATCTTGGCGACAAAATTTCCATTAGCCACCTCTACATTGAGCGCCGTATGGTGCCGCTGAATATCTGGCTGGAGCAGTCCGAAGGACAGGCGTTGCGCGATGCGATCGAAGAGTACGGCAATGCCATCCGCCAGCTTGCCGCAGCCAACATTTTCCCCGGCGATATGCTGTTTAAAAACTTCGGCGTCACCCGTCACGGGCGGGTAGTGTTCTACGATTACGACGAAATTTGCTACATGACTGAAGTGAATTTCCGCGACATCCCGCCGCCCCGTTATCCGGAAGATGAACTGTCCAGCGAGCCGTGGTACAGCGTCTCGCCGGGAGATGTTTTTCCGGAGGAGTTTCGCCACTGGCTGTGTGCCGACCCGCGCATTGGGCCGTTATTTGAAGAGATGCATGCCGATCTTTTCCGCGCCAGCTACTGGCGCGGGCTGCAAACGCGCATCAAAAACGGGCACGTGGAAGATGTGTACGCTTACCGACGCAAGCAGCGGTTTTGCATTAGGTTTGCACCCTCTCCCTGTGGGAGAGGGCCGGGGTGAGGGCATCAGGCCGCCTCAATCTTAACGAATCCCACCATACGCCAGCGTCACCTCTTTCGCGGCCTTAATCACCAGCGCACCTAACTCGGTCACGCGGTCATCGGTCATGCGCGAAATCGGCCCGGAGATGGAGATGGCGGCGAACGGCTCGCGGTGCTCGTCAAAAATACAGGCTGCGAGGCAACGCAGGCCCAGCGCATGTTCTTCATCATCAAACGAGTAGCCACGCTTGCGGGTCAACGCCAGATCTTCTTTCAGATGCACCGGTGACACCAGTGTGGCGTGGGTATAGGCATGTAGCCCTTTACGGTGCAGCAGCCCCGTCACCTGCTCTTCGCTCAACTGAGAGAGAAAGGCTTTCCCCGCACCGGAGGCGTGCATTGGCAGCTTGCCGCCAATCGGGGCGGACATGCGCATCAGCTGCGTACACTGCACCTGGTCGATGATAATTGCCTGATGGTCGCTCTGGTCCAGAACGGCCAGGTTCACCGTCTCGCCTGAATCTTCCATCAGCTTGCGCAGAATGGGATGCACAATCGCCAGCAGGTTACGGCTCTGCAGGAAACTGCTGCCGACGATAAACGCATGCGCGCCCACCGCCCAGTGCCCCAGATCACCGACCTGACGGACAAAACCCAGCTGCTGCATAGTGGTCAACAGGCGGTGCGTGGTGGAGTTTGGCAATCCGGCCTGTTGCGCCAGCTCTGTCAGGGCCACGCTGCTGTGCGACTCGGCGATCCATTCCAGCAGCTTCAGGCCACGCGTCAGAGACTGAACCTGTCCACCTTGTGGTGTAGCGGCAGTGGTGGCAGGTTTTCTGCCGCGTTTGGCGGGAACGGTCGCGACCATGACGATCTCCTTTTTCTGTATCGTGGAAATCATTTTCGTTTTATTTGGTGAATTTGCAACCGTTATCCTGACTGATCGGAGGAGTGATAGTGAACATGTCTCATGTTACCGCAGTGTGACTTTTCCGCCCTGCGAGATTATGCCAGTATGGAGCGCAGCCTTTTGGCCTTGTTGAGCGTTGTCGGGAGCAAGTGTGAGCAGCAAAGTAGAGCAACTGCGTGCGCAGTTAAATGAACGAATTCTGGTGCTGGACGGTGGCATGGGCACCATGATCCAGAGCTATCGTCTGAGTGAAGACGATTTCCGCGGCGAGCGCTTCGCTGACTGGCCATGTGACCTGAAAGGAAACAACGACCTGCTGGTGCTCAGCAAGCCGTCCGTCATTAAGGATATCCACAACGCCTACTTTGAAGCGGGTGCGGATATCGTTGAAACCAACACCTTCAACTCGACAACCATCGCCATGGCGGATTACCAGATGGAATCCCTGTCGGCGGAAATCAACTTTGAGGCGGCGAAGCTGGCGCGTGCCTGCGCCGACGAGTGGACGGCCCGCACGCCGGACAAGCCTCGCTACGTTGGCGGGGTGCTGGGCCCGACTAACCGCACCGCGTCAATTTCACCGGACGTCAACGACCCGGCGTTTCGTAATATCACCTTCGATCAGCTGGTCGCGGCCTACCGTGAATCGACTAAAGCGCTGGTGGAAGGCGGTTCCGACCTGATCCTGATTGAAACCGTATTCGACACCCTTAACGCCAAAGCCGCGATTTATGCGGTGAAAGAGGAGTTCGAGGCACTGGGTGTTGATCTGCCGATCATGATTTCCGGCACCATCACCGACGCCTCCGGCCGTACCCTGTCCGGCCAGACAACCGAAGCGTTTTATAACTCTCTGCGCCACGCCGACGCGCTCTCCTTCGGCCTGAACTGCGCGCTGGGGCCAGACGAACTGCGCCAGTACGTGCAGGAACTTTCGCGCATTGCGGAATGCTACGTCACCGCCCACCCGAACGCCGGTCTGCCGAACGCGTTCGGTGAATACGATCTGGATGCTGACACCATGGCAGCGCAAATCCGCGAGTGGGCCGAATCTGGCTTCCTGAACATCGTCGGCGGCTGCTGCGGCACCACGCCGGCGCACATCGCGGCCATGAGCAATGCGGTGGCGGGGCTGCCGCCGCGCAAGCTGCCGGAGCTTCCGGTTGCCTGTCGACTCTCCGGTCTTGAGCCATTGACCATCGGCGACGACAGCCTGTTTGTGAACGTGGGTGAGCGTACTAACGTTACCGGTTCCGCAAAATTCAAACGCCTCATCAAAGAAGAGAAGTACAGCGAAGCGCTGGACGTTGCTCGTCAGCAGGTGGAAAGCGGCGCGCAGATTATCGATATCAATATGGACGAGGGGATGCTCGACGCCGAAGCGGCGATGGTGCGTTTCCTCAACCTGATTGCCGGTGAGCCGGACATCGCCCGCGTGCCGATCATGATTGACTCCTCCAAATGGGAAGTGATCGAGAAAGGGCTGAAGTGCATCCAGGGCAAAGGCATCGTCAACTCTATCTCGATGAAAGAGGGCGTGGATATCTTCATCCACCACGCGAAGATGGTGCGCCGCTACGGTGCCGCCGTGGTGGTGATGGCCTTTGATGAAGTCGGTCAGGCCGATACCCGCGAGCGCAAGATTGAGATTTGCCGTCGCGCGTACAAGATTTTGACCGAAGAGGTGGGTTTCCCGCCGGAAGACATTATTTTCGACCCGAACATCTTCGCCGTCGCGACCGGGATTGAAGAGCACAATAACTATGCCCAGGACTTTATCGGCGCGTGTGAAGACATTAAACGCGAGCTGCCGCATGCGCTGATCTCCGGCGGCGTGTCGAACGTGTCGTTCTCGTTCCGCGGCAACGACCCGGTTCGTGAAGCCATCCACGCCGTGTTCCTCTACTACGCCATCCGCAACGGGATGGACATGGGGATCGTTAACGCCGGACAGCTGGCGATTTACGACGATCTGCCCGCAGAACTGCGCGACGCGGTGGAAGACGTGATCCTCAACCGCCGCGACGACGCCACCGAGCGCATGCTGGACCTGGCGGAGAAATACCGCGGCAGCAAATCGGATGAATCGGCCAACGTTCAGCAGGCCGAGTGGCGTTCCTGGGACGTGAAAAAGCGTCTGGAATACTCGCTGGTGAAAGGCATTACCGAGTTCATCGAGCAGGACACCGAGGAAGCGCGCCAGCAGGCAGCCCGCCCGATTGAAGTGATCGAAGGTCCGCTGATGGACGGTATGAACGTGGTCGGCGATCTGTTCGGCGAAGGCAAAATGTTCCTGCCGCAGGTGGTGAAATCCGCGCGCGTGATGAAGCAGGCCGTGGCCTATCTGGAGCCGTTTATCGAAGCCAGCAAAGAGAAAGGCTCCAGTAACGGCAAAATGGTGATCGCCACCGTGAAGGGCGATGTGCACGACATCGGCAAGAACATCGTTGGCGTGGTGCTGCAGTGCAACAACTACGAGATTATCGACCTCGGCGTGATGGTCCCGGCGGATAAAATCCTCAAGACCGCGCGCGAAGTGAATGCCGACCTGATTGGCCTCTCCGGGTTGATTACCCCGTCGCTGGACGAAATGGTTAACGTGGCGAAAGAGATGGAGCGTCAGGGCTTCACCATTCCGCTGCTGATTGGCGGGGCGACCACCTCGAAAGCGCACACGGCGGTGAAGATCGAGCAGAACTATAGCGGCCCGACGGTCTACGTGCAGAATGCTTCGCGCACCGTGGGCGTGGTCTCCGCGCTGCTTTCCGACACTCAGCGCGACGATTTTGTGGCGCGCACCCGCAAAGAGTACGAAACCGTTCGCATCCAGCATGGCCGTAAGAAACCGCGCACCCCGCCTGTTTCACTTCAGGCGGCGCGCGATAACGACCTGGCGTTTGACTGGTCGAGCTATACGCCGCCGGTTGCGCACCGTCTGGGTGTGCAGGACGTGACCGCCAGCATCGAAACGCTGCGCAACTACATCGACTGGACGCCGTTCTTTATGACCTGGTCGCTGGCAGGCAAATACCCGCGCATTCTCGAAGATGAGGTGGTGGGAGAAGAGGCGAAGCGCCTGTTTAAAGACGCCAACGACATGCTCGACAAGCTGAGTGCGGAGAAAGCCCTTAATCCGCGCGGCGTGGTGGGGCTGTTCCCGGCAAACCGCGTGGGCGACGACATCGAGATCTATCGCGATGAAACCCGCACCCACGTGCTGGCAGTG
Source organism: Enterobacter sp. MALB-1 (assembly GCF_041021625.1). Lineage (NCBI taxonomy): Bacteria > Pseudomonadati > Pseudomonadota > Gammaproteobacteria > Enterobacterales > Enterobacteriaceae > Enterobacter > Enterobacter sp. MALB-1. Next base: position 4,189,608 of record NZ_JBDPJL010000001.1, on the reverse strand, counting down.
AGCCGCCATCTGCGCCAGCAAACCGAGAAAGTCGGCTTTGCTAACTACTGCCTGGCCGATTTCGTCGCACCAAAGTTGAGCGGTAAAGCCGACTATATCGGTGCATTCGCCGTGACCGGTGGTCTGGAAGAAGACGCGCTGGCAGATGCGTTCGACGCGCAGCACGACGATTACAACAAAATCATGGTGAAAGCGATTGCCGACCGCCTCGCGGAAGCCTTCGCAGAGTACCTGCACGAGCGCGTGCGTAAGGTACACTGGGGCTACGCGGCGAATGAAAACCTCAGCAACGAGGACTTGATTCGCGAAAACTACCAGGGCATTCGTCCGGCTCCGGGTTATCCGGCCTGTCCGGAACACACCGAGAAAGGCACTATCTGGAAACTGCTGGATGTCGAAGCGCATACCGGCATGAAGCTCACCGAGTCCTTTGCCATGTGGCCGGGCGCGTCCGTTTCCGGCTGGTACTTTAGCCATCCGGACAGCAAATACTTCGCCGTGGCGCAATTGCAGCGCGATCAGATTGAAGATTACGCCCTGCGCAAAGGTATGAGCGTCTCTGACGTTGAGCGCTGGTTAGCGCCTAACTTAGGTTACGACGCCGACTAACGTCACTTTTCCTTACAACAAACAGGGCACCTCCAGGGTGCCCTGTCTCTTTCTTACGTTTAAACCCTTATACTGAACCTAAGGAAAATGAATAACGATAAGGAGGAAAACCATCCGTGTTGACCTTGTTACACCTGCTCTCCGCAGTGGCACTGCTGGTATGGGGCACCCATATTGTCCGTACCGGCGTAATGCGCGTGTTTGGCGCACGTTTACGTACCGTTCTCAGCAGCAGCGTTGAGAAGAAGCCGCTCGCCTTCTGCGCGGGCATCGGCGTGACGGCGCTGGTGCAAAGCAGCAACGCCACCACGATGCTCGTCACTTCGTTTGTGGCGCAGGATCTGGTCGCGCTCGCCCCGGCGCTGGTGATCGTGCTCGGCGCTGACGTCGGTACCGCGCTGATGGCGCGTATTCTGACCTTCGATCTTTCCTGGCTGTCGCCGCTGCTGATTTTTATCGGCGTCATCTTTTTCCTCGGCCGTAAGCAGAGCCGTGCGGGGCAGCTTGGCCGCGTGGGAATTGGCCTTGGATTGATTTTGCTGGCGCTGGAGTTGATTGTTCAGGCCGTCACACCGATTACGCAGGCTAACGGCGTGCAGGTCATCTTCGCCTCGCTGACTGGCGACATCATGCTGGACGCGCTGATTGGCGCGGTGTTTGCCATCGTTAGTTACTCCAGCCTTGCGGCGGTGTTGCTGACGGCGACGCTCACCGCCGCAGGGGCGATCTCCTTCCCGGTGGCTCTGTGTCTGGTGATTGGTGCCAACCTCGGCTCCGGCCTGCTGGCGATGCTCAATAACAGCGCCGCCAACGCCGCTGCTCGCCGCGTGGCGCTCGGTAGCCTGCTGTTTAAGCTGGTGGGCAGCCTTGTCATTCTGCCGTTCGTCCATCCACTGGCAAACCTGATGGACGGCCTGCCGTTGCCAAAAGCAGAACTGGTTATCTACTTCCACGTCTTCTATAACCTGATTCGTTGCCTGGCGATGGTCCCCTTTGCCGCGCCGATGGCCCGCTTCTGTGAGCGCCTTATCCGCGATGAACCTGAGCTGGACGCGCGCCTGAAACCGAAGCATCTGGACACCTCCGTGCTGGATACGCCCGCGCTGGCTATCGCCAATGCCGCGCGTGAGACGCTGCGCATGGGCGATGCGATGGAAACCATGCTGGAAGGGCTGCAAAAAGTGATGCACGGCGAGCCGCGCGAAGAGAAGGAGCTGCGCAGGCTGGCGGACGACATCAACGTGCTCTATACCGCCATCAAGCTCTATCTGGCGCGCATTCCGCAGGATGAGCTGGCGGAGGAGGAGTCCCGCCGCTGGGCAGAGATCATAGAGATGTCGCTTAACCTTGAGCAGGCCTCAGATATCGTTGAGCGCATGGGCAGCGAAATCGCTGATAAATCGCTGGCCGCGCGTCGGGCGTTTTCCATCGAAGGGCTGAAAGAGCTGGAAGCGCTGCACGAACAACTGGTAAGCAACCTCAAGCTGGCGATGTCGGTCTTCTTCTCCAGCGACGTACCGAGCGCGCGCCGCCTGCGTCGTAACAAACATCGTTTCCGCATCCTTAACCGCCGCTACTCGCACGCCCACGTTGAGCGTCTGCATCAGCAGAACGTGCAGAGTATCGAAACCAGCTCCCTGCATCTGGGGCTGCTGGGGGATATGAAACGTCTTAACTCGTTGTTCTGCGCGGTGGCGTATAGCGTGATGGAACAGCCGGATGAAGATGACGAGCGGGATGAGTATTAATCTCCAGCGTGTTTGATTGATAGCCCAAAACCCAATGCTTTCATGACCGCCAGCGTGGTTTTAAGCGTTGGGTTTCCCTTGTCACTGAATGACCGATAAAGTTGCTCTCGTGATAAGCCGGTTTGCTGTGAAATGTTCGACATTCCTTTGGCTCGCGCGACAACGCCCAGGGCTTTAGCGATATACGCTGAGTCACCGGTTTCTAGCGCATCAGCTATAAATACAGCGATTTCCTCGTCATCAACCAGTGCTTCGGCGGGATCGTAGGGGGTTAATTTATTCATGTGCATCACTCCTGCAGTATGAATGTTTTGGCCAGCATTTTTGCCATTAGTATGTCTTTATTCTGGCTGCTTTTGTCACCGCCACTTAACAGCACGATGATACAATCACCTTGTTGTTTAAAATAGATTCTGTAGCCCGGACCAAAGTGAACCCTTAGTTCACTTATTCCTTCACCCACGGGTTTAACATCGCCCGTTAGGCCATTTGCCAGCCGAAAGAGCCGTGAAGCGATAATCGTCTTTGCTCGCCGATCTGTCAGGTTTTGCTCCCAGCGTCGGAAGGACTCTGTCTGAACGATCTCCTTCATATTACTCCCTGTAATTTATAAACTACAAATAATTCTGTCTGGAGAGCAAATCTAAAAGGAGTGCGCACGCGGGTAAATGGCAGGCCGCAAAATCCTGAAAGCGTCTCGCAAACTAAAAAACCCGTCTCAGTTACCGTCGGCTAATCTTTTTTTCCGGCCTAAACCTAAGGTATATTTCGCCTCTACAGGAGAAACTATGCTGCCAACTCAATCAACCCGATTAAACAAATACATTAGCGAGAGCGGGATCTGCTCACGTCGCGAGGCTGACCGTTACATTGAACAGGGTAACGTGTTTCTTAACGGCAAACGCGCCACTATCGGCGACCAGGTTGTTCCTGGCGATGTGGTCAAAGTGAATGGTCAGCTCATCGAACCGCGTGATGCTGAAGACCTGGTGTTTATCGCGTTGAATAAACCGGTTGGTATCGTCAGTACCACGGAAGATGGCGAGCGGGATAACATCGTTGATTTTGTTAACCACAGTAGCCGCATCTTCCCGATTGGTCGTCTGGATAAAGACTCTCAGGGGCTGATTTTCCTCACCAACCACGGGGATCTGGTCAACAAGATCCTGCGTGCCGGTAACGACCACGAGAAAGAGTATATTGTCACGGTCAACAAACCGGTCACGGACGAATTTATCCGAGGCATGGGGGCTGGCGTGCCGATTCTCGGTACCGTCACGAAGAAATGTAAGGTGAAGAAAGAAGCACCCTTCGCGTTTCGTATTACCCTGGTGCAGGGCCTGAACCGCCAGATCCGCCGTATGTGCGAGCATTTCGGTTATGAAGTCACGAAGCTGGAGCGCACCCGCATCATGAACGTTAGCCTGTCCGGTATTCCGCTGGGCGAATGGCGTGATTTAACCGATGATGAGCTGATTGAGCTGTTTAAACTTATCGAAAACTCATCGTCTGAAGCGAAGCCGAAGGCAAAAGCGAAACCGAAAACCCAGGCGATTAAACGTCCGGTGGTGAAGGCTCCGCCAGCGGAAGAGAAAGGGCGAGGCAAACCTGCGGGGAAACGCTTTACCCAGCCGGGCCGCAAAAAGAAAGGGCGCTGATTAGCGCCTTCCACGGGTAGATGTAGTAGCCGACCAGGAAAAGGTCGCCTCTGCATCCGGTTTATAAGCCTGCTGCTTTTTCAGTTTGCGGGCTTTCTTCGCCTCGGCGTCACGCTGCGCCATCAGTTTATCGATGTACTCTTTTTTTACCTGATTGGTTTCGGCATTCGTCAGCGTGCGGCCATGCGCGATGCGGGCGCGGTCGAGAAGCGTTTTCAGTTCACGCTGCTCCGCTTCCGTCATGTCTTTCTGGGTCAAACGTGGTGTAGCCATTGCTGAAGCCTCCTGAAGGGGAGGCTTCAGTGTAAAGCAAGTGCAGCAAATTAACTCTGTTTCACCGCATCTTTTTTCGGTTGGTCATCAATTGGTTTTCCTGACCAGTAGCCTGCCAGCAGTGAACCGGACAGGTTATGCCAGACCGAGAACAGTGCGCCCGGCAGTGCCGCCAGCGGTGAGAAGTAGATCTTGCCAAGCGCCGCCGCCAGACCGGAGTTCTGCATTCCCACTTCGATCGCCAGTGTGCGGCAGGTCGATTCATCGAAGCCAAACAGCTTCCCGCCCCAGTAACCGCCCAGCAGACCAATGGTGTTATGCAGCACCACCGCGACGATCACCACAACGCCCACGGACGCAATGTGCGACGCAGAGCCGGCCACCACGGCGCTGATGATTGCCAGAATACAGACCATCGAAAACGCGGGCAGATACGGCTCGACGGCTTTCACCACGCGCGGGAACAGATGGTGGATGACCAGCCCCAGCGCAATCGGGATCACCACGATTTGCAGAATGCTAAGCAGCATGCCCATCACGTCTACCTGAATATGGGCATCCACATACAGGCGGGTTAACAGCGGCGTGGCAACCACGCCCACCAGCGTCGAAACAGACGAGATGGTGACGGAGAGCGCTACGTCGCCTTTCGCCAGATAGATCATCACGTTGGATGCCGTCCCGCTGGCGACGCTGCCCACCAGCACCATCCCGGCGGATAAGTCTGGCGGCATTTTAAAGGCCATTGCCAGCAGCCACGCCGCGAGCGGCATCACCAGATAGTGCAGGAAAATACCTGCCGCGACCGGAGCCGGGCGCGACAGCACGCGTTTAAAATCGTCGATTTTCAGGTGTACGCCCATGCCGAGCATAATCAGCATCAGCAGTGTCGTCACCCACGGGCCGATGCCTGTGAATGTGGCAGGAGTGTAATACGCGAGTACAGAGAGCAGCAGCGCCCATAACGGGAACAGCCGGGTGATGGCGGAAAGCATAGTTATTTCCTTGCGATTGTGTTGTGTTTAGTTATGAAAAAGCCGGGTCTGTGCCCGGCTTGTAGGTATTGTTTATCCTGCTAACGAATTTTATTCAAACAAATTATGATGAAGTTTCTGCACGACCTGCTCGGCCTGTTCAGCAGGCACCAGGAAGCAGAGGTTGTAGCTGGATGCGCCGTAGCAAATCATGCGGATGTTGAACGGGTCGAGCACACCAAAGACCTCTTTACCCACGCCGCAGGCGCGCGACAGCTTATTGCCGATGATGGCAACCAGCGCCAGGTTCTCTTCCACTTCCACGCGGCACAGCTCGGAAAGCTCAATCAGCAGCGACTGCGTCAGCAGGGTGTCGCCGGTAGAGGTGGAGCCGGTGGTGTCCAGCGTCAGCGCGATGCTCACTTCGGACGTGGTGATCAGATCTACAGAGATATTGTGGCGTGCCAGGATACCAAACACTTCAGCCAGAAAACCGCGTGAATGCAGCATATTATGGCTGTGCAGCGTGACCAGCGTCTGTTTACGACGCAGCGCCAGCGCACGGAACAGCGGCGGGTTCTCGGTTTTCTTGCAGACCAGTGTACCGCCTGCTTTCGGATCTTTACTGGAGCCGACGAAAACAGGAATGTCGCTGCGCACAGCAGGCAGCAGCGTGGCCGGATGCAGCACTTTCGCGCCAAAGGTCGCCATTTCAGCGGCTTCTTCAAAGGCGATCACATCAATTCGTTTTGCGGCAGACACCACGCGCGGGTCGGTGGTGTAAATGCCCGGAACGTCAGTCCAGATATCCACGCGGGTGGCGTGAAGCGCTTCGCCCAGCAGGGCGGCGGTATAATCGCTACCGCCACGGCCAAGCGTTGTTGTGCGTCCTTTCGCTTCGCTACCAATAAAGCCCTGGGTGATGACCATGCCTTCCGCCAGACGCGGGGCCAGTTGCTGGTTGGTCAGCTCCGCCAGTGCGTCGACGTCTGGCTCGGCACGGCCAAAGCGATCGCTGGTACGCATTACTTTTCGCACGTCGAACCACTGCGCCTGAACGTTACGCTCACGCAGGATCTCAACGAACAGCAGGGTGGACATCAGCTCACCGTGGCTGACCAGTTCGTCGGTCAGGGCGGTGGAGGTTGCCAAAGACGCGGCTTCTGCCAGCGTGGTGATATTTTCCAGCAGACGTTCCACTTCTTCGCGGATCACGTTCGGGTTCTGCAGACGTTCAAGAATGTCGAACTGAATTTTGCGCAGTGCATCCAGCTTCACGAAACGTTCTGTCGCTTCAAGTCCTTCAGACAGAGAAACCAGCAGGTTCGTCACGCCGGCAGAGGCAGAAAGCACCACCAGGCGGGTATTCGGATCGGCCAGCACCACATCGGCGCTGCGGTTCATGGCATCGTAGTCTGCCACACTGGTGCCGCCAAACTTGGCGACCACAAAACTCGTCATAACAACCTCGTGTCAGGGAATGAATAAAGCGACCTTGGCACAAGAATGAAACGAAAACAGGTGCAGGCGCAAAATACGGCCCTATAAATAAAATGCGGGGGAGGTCCTGTCAATGCTGGGATTATGCGGATTTTTTATAGGGGGGTATCCCTCAGTAACAGGACTTATAACAGGGCCATATTTTATGCTCCGTTTTAGCGCATTTTGGGCGACGTTTCGCCGCCCCGGAGGGGCACTTCAGCAGCTATACTTTTCGGGGCTTTTCACCTGCGTTTGATGCAGGCCAGGGCAATGGCATAAAAACCATCACAATTTTTATTTGCAGGCGCTACAATCGACCGCAGTCACAATTCTCAAATCAGAAGAGTATTGCTAATGAAAAACATCAACCCAACGCAGACCGCTGCCTGGCAGGCACTACAGAAACATTTTGATGAAATGAAAGATGTCACCATCGCGGATCTGTTCGCGAAAGATGCCGATCGTTTCAGTAAGTTCTCCGCGACCTTTGATGACCTGATGCTGGTGGATTTCTCCAAAAACCGCATCACCGAAGAGACGCTGGCAAAGCTGCAGGATCTGGCGAAAGAGACAGAACTGGCAGACGCGATCAAATCCATGTTCTCCGGTGAGAAGATCAACCGCACCGAAGACCGTGCTGTGCTGCACGTGGCGCTGCGTAACCGTAGCAACACGCCGATCATCGTTGACGGCAAAGATGTGATGCCAGAAGTGAATGCGGTGCTGGAAAAGATGAAATCCTTCTCGGAAGCGATCATCTCCGGTAGCTGGAAAGGTTACACCGGCAAAGCGATCACCGACGTGGTGAACATCGGTATCGGCGGTTCTGACCTCGGCCCGTTCATGGTGACCGAAGCGCTGCGTCCGTACAAAAACCACCTCAACATGCACTTTGTGTCTAACGTCGATGGGACCCACATCGCCGAAGTGCTGAAGAACGTGAACCCGGAAACGACCCTGTTCCTGGTGGCGTCTAAAACCTTCACCACCCAGGAAACCATGACCAACGCTCACAGCGCGCGCGACTGGTTCCTGAAAACTGCGGGTGACAACAAGCACGTGGCGAAACACTTTGCGGCGCTGTCCACCAACGGCAAAGCGGTGGGTGAGTTCGGTATTGATACCGCAAATATGTTTGAGTTCTGGGACTGGGTTGGCGGCCGCTACTCTCTGTGGTCCGCGATTGGCCTGTCCATCATCCTGTCCGTGGGCTTTGACAACTTCGTTGAGCTGCTCTCCGGTGCGCACGCGATGGATAAACACTTCTCCACTACCGCGCCTGAGAAAAACCTGCCGGTACTGCTGGCGCTGATTGGTATCTGGTACAACAACTTCTTCGGTGCTGAAACCGAAGCGATCCTGCCATACGACCAGTACATGCACCGCTTTGCGGCCTACTTCCAGCAAGGCAACATGGAATCCAACGGTAAATACGTTGACCGTAACGGCAACGCCGTGGATTACCAGACTGGCCCAATCATCTGGGGCGAGCCGGGCACCAACGGTCAGCACGCGTTCTACCAGCTGATTCACCAGGGCACCAAAATGGTGCCGTGCGATTTCATCGCCCCGGCTATCACCCATAATCCGCTGTCTGACCACCATCCGAAGCTGCTGTCTAACTTCTTCGCACAGACCGAAGCGCTGGCGTTCGGTAAATCCCGCGAGGTAGTGGAGCAGGAATACCGTGACCAGGGTAAAGATCCGGCCACGCTGGACCACGTGGTGCCGTTCAAAGTGTTCGAAGGCAACCGCCCAACCAACTCCATCCTGCTGCGCGAAATCACGCCGTTCAGCCTGGGGGCGCTGATTGCTCTGTACGAGCACAAGATCTTCACTCAGGGCGCTATCCTGAACATCTTCACCTTCGACCAGTGGGGCGTTGAGCTGGGTAAACAGCTGGCAAACCGTATTCTGCCAGAGCTGGGTGATGATAACGCGATCGACAGCCACGACAGTTCTACAAACGGTTTGATTAACCGTTATAAAGCATGGCGTGCGTAATTAATATGTCATGAAAATTGCCGGCGTAATGCCGGCATTTTTTTATCGGATAATTCCTGATGTCTGTTAATTAACTCAAATTCCTGCTCTGAGTTTAATCTGAAAAAAGCCGTTAACCTGCTAATTGCTGAGGTTTATTTTAGGAATATACGGAGAAGCATTTAGCAAGATTGTTATTATAACTGTTTGATTTATTGTGATTATATATTTTTCAAATTGTTCTTTGGTTTCAATTTTATCCATTAGTCCGAAAACTCTCCCCCTATTTACCTGCACGGCAATCCCTCTGCTTTAGTTGTGTATACTCGAATCCGCCTGAATTTCTTTTCGGGCAAATCTCCATTCATTCATTGAAGGGAAATTGTTATGAAGAAAGTCCTGTATGGCATTTTTGCCATATCTGCACTTGCGGCGACATCTGTCTATGCGGCTCCGGTTCAGGTCGGGGAAGCGGCAGGTTCGGCTGCGACGTCTGCGTCTGCGGGGAGTTCTACCGCAGCCAGCACCAGCACCGTAAGTTCAGCCGTGGGTGTCGCGCTGGCGGCAACCGGTGGCGGTGATGGCTCCAACACCGGAACCACGACCACCACGACCACCAGCACCCAGTAATTCCGGGTGTTTTAATCATAACCACACTTCGGTGTGGTTATTTCGCCCCTTCGGAGAAGAGTCGTGAAGCGACCTGCAATCATCCTGATTTGCCTGCTGTTGCAGGCGTGCTCAGCCACCACCAAAGGGCTGGGAAACTCACTGTGGGACAGCATGTTCGGCACGCCGGGCGTGCATCTGACCGATGACGAACTGCAGAACATGCCGTATGCCAGCCAGTACATGCAGCTCAACGATGGCCCGCAACTGTTTGTGGTGCTCGCTTTCGACGAAAACGGGCAGCAGAAATGGGTGACGCAGGATCAGGCCACCATCGTGACGCAGCATGGCCGTATCGTGAAAACCCTGCTCGGCGGCGATAACCTGCTTGAGGTGAATAACCTCGCGGCTGACCCGCTCATTAAGCCGAATCAGATTACCGACGGGGCAAGCTGGACGCGCACGATGGGCTGGACCGAGCACAAACAGGTGCGCTACGCCACGGCCCGCTCCCTCTTCCGCTGGGACGGTACGGACAGCGTGAAAGTGGGCAGTGATGAGACTCAGGTTCGTGTGCTGGATGAAGAGGTGACAACCGATCAGGCTACCTGGCATAACCGTTTCTGGGTGGATGAGGAAGGGCAGATCCGCCAGTCCTTGCAGTATCTCGGTGCAGATTTCTTCCCGATAAAAACCACCCTGATTAAGGCGGCGAAATCATGAAGATGCTTATCCGCGTAGCGCTGATCGCAAGCCTGACAACGCCTGTGGCATGGTCAGCCGGAACGGTAAAGGTCTACACGCCTGACAGTGCCGAGCCTAAAACGTTAACCAATGCCGGGCATCTGCTCGATCTCGTCGGGCAGCCGAGGCTTGCCAACAGCTGGTGGCCGGGGGCGGTGATCGGTGAACGACAGGCAACGGTTGAGGCGGAACAAAAACACGCTGCACTGCTTGCCAGATTAGCCGAATTAGCCGGGCAGGAAGACGGTGACGATGCGGCAGCCATCAACAGCGTTCGCCAGCAGCTTCAGGCGGTGAAAGTAACGGGACGCCAGAAGGTGAATCTCGACCCGGATGACGTGCGCGTCGCGGAAAACGGTAACCCGATGCTGGAAGGGGAATATTCGCTCTGGCTTCCGGCACGGCCTTCAACTATCACCGTGATGGGCCTTGTCAGCCGTCCGGGAAAAGCGCCATTTACACCGGGCCGCGACGTGGCGAGCTATCTCGACGAGCAAAGCCTGCTCAGCGGCGCGGATAACAGTTATGCCTGGGTGGTTTACCCTGACGGGCGCACGCAAAAAACGCCGGTGGCCTACTGGAATAAACGCCATATCGAACCCATGCCCGGCAGCGTGATTTTTGTCGGTTTTGCCGACCATTTCTGGACGAAGGCGTATGACGGGCTTAATACCGACATCCTTCATTCCCTGACGCAGCGGATACCGGAATAATGAAAAGAACCTATCTCTACAGCATGCTGGCGCTGTGCGTGAGCGCGGCCTGCCATGCAGAAACGTATCCGGCACCCGTTGGTCCGTCGCAATCAGACTTTGGCGGCGTCGGTTTACTGCAAACCCCGACCGCGCGGATGGCTCGCGAAGGGGAAATCAGCCTTAACTACCGTGATAACGATCAGTACCGCTACTACTCCGCGTCCGTCCAGCTGTTTCCGTGGCTCGAAACCACGCTGCGCTATACCGATGTGCGTACAAAAGAGTACAGCAGCGTTGAATCCTTCTCCGGCAACCAGACCTATAAAGACAAAGCCTTCGATGTGAAGCTGCGTCTGTGGGAAGAGAGCTACTGGATGCCGCAGGTTTCCGTTGGCGCGAAAGATATCGGCGGGACCGGCCTGTTTGATGCGGAATATGTTGTTGCCAGCAAGGCCTGGGGACCGTTCGATTTCTCTCTCGGTCTTGGCTGGGGCTATCTCGGCACCAGCGGTAACGTCAAAAACCCATTCTGTTCCTACAGCGATAAATATTGCTATCGCGATAACAGCTACCAGAAAGCCGGTTCCATCAACGGCGATCAAATGTTCCACGGCCCGGCCTCGTTGTTTGGCGGCGTAGAGTATCAAACGCCCTGGCAGCCGCTGCGCCTGAAGCTGGAGTATGAAGGGAATAACTATTCGCAGGATTTCGCCGGGAAGATTGAGCAGAAGAGCAAGTTTAACGTCGGTGCTATTTACCGTGTCACCGATTGGGCCGACGTTAACCTCAGCTACGAGCGTGGCAATACCGTGATGTTTGGCTTCACGCTGCGCACTAACTTTAACGATATGCGGCCGCACTACAACGACAATGCGCGACCGAAATATCAGCCAGAGCCGCAGGATGCGATCATTCAGCATTCCGTCGTGGCGAATCAGCTGACGCTGCTGAAATACAATGCCGGCCTGGCCGATCCAAAAATTCAGGTAAAAGGCGATACGCTGTACGTTACCGGTGAGCAGGTGAAATACCGCGACTCGCGTGAAGGGATCGAACGCGCTAACCGGATCATCATGAACGATCTGCCAGACGGGGTTCGCACCATCCGCGTGACGGAAAACCGTCTTAACCTGCCGCAGGTCACCACGGAAACGGACGTTGCCAGCCTTAAGCGTCATCTGGAAGGCGAACCGCTTGGGCATGAAACCGAGCTGGTACAAAAACGCGTTGAACCGATAGTGCCTGAGTCTACCGAGCAGGGCTGGTATATCGATAAATCCCGCTTCGATTTCCATATCGATCCGGTGCTGAACCAGTCCGTCGGCGGGCCTGAAAACTTCTATATGTATCAGTTGGGTGTGATGGCGACAGCGGATCTGTGGGTCACCGATCACTTGCTGACGACAGGAAGCCTGTTCGGCAACATTGCCAACAACTACGACAAATTTAACTATACCAATCCGCCGAGCGACTCAAAGCTGCCGCGCGTGCGTACCCGCGTGCGTGAATATGTGCAGAACGATGCTTACGTGAATAACCTGCAGGCCAACTACTTCCAGTACTTCGGTAATGGTTTCTATGGCCAGGTCTACGGCGGTTATCTGGAAACCATGTACGGCGGCGCGGGGGCAGAGGTGCTTTATCGTCCTGTCGACAGTAACTGGGCATTTGGGATTGATGCTAACTACGTGAAACAGCGTGACTGGCGCAGCGCGCAGGACATGATGAAATTCACCGACTACAGCGTGAAAACTGGCCACCTGACCGCCTACTGGACGCCGTCGTTCGCGCAGGACGTGCTGGTGAAAGCCAGCGTCGGGCAGTATCTGGCAGGCGATAAGGGCGGTACGCTCGATATCTCTAAACACTTCGACAGCGGCGTGGTTGTCGGTGGCTATGCCACGATCACCAACGTCTCGCCGGACGAATACGGGGAAGGGGACTTCACCAAAGGAGTCTACGTATCGATTCCGCTGGATCTGTTCTCGTCAGGCCCAACCCGCAGCCGTGCGGCGATTGGCTGGACGCCGCTGACGCGTGATGGCGGTCAGCAGCTTGGTCGTAAGTTCCAGCTTTATGATATGACCAGCGATAAGAACATTAACTTCCGTTGATGCTTGCTTGCCCGGTGGCGCTGCGCTTACCGGGCCTACGACATTGTTTTTTGTAGGCCGGGCAAACGCAGTGCCGCCCGGCAGGCATGCGAATGCCCCAAACATAAACAAAAAATATAGATCCCCGTCACATTTTTGCGTTATACAGGAACCTCGCCCTGGAGAATGAGGTGCTGTATGACATCCCTGACTCGTCCGCGCGTTGAGTTTATCTCAACAATCCTCCAGACCGTGCTGAATCTCGGTCTGCTGAGCCTTGGCCTGATCCTGGTCGTCTTTTTGGGTAAAGAGACGGTGCATCTGGCAGATGTGCTGTTCGCCCCTGAACAAACCAGCAAATATGAGCTGGTGGAAGGCCTGGTGGTCTACTTTCTCTACTTTGAATTTATCGCCCTGATTGTGAAGTATTTTCAGTCCGGCTTTCACTTCCCGCTGCGCTATTTTGTCTACATTGGGATCACCGCGATTGTGCGGCTGATCATCGTCGATCATAAATCCCCGCTCGACGTGCTGATCTACTCAGCAGCGATCCTGCTGCTGGTGATCACCCTCTGGCTGTGCAACTCGAAGCGGCTGAAACGCGAATAAAAAAATGGCGGCCCGGAGGCCGCCGAATAACAGTCACAAGTTGGGTCAATACAATACGTCAAAGTTGAGGGTTGCAGTGGCATAACATGATGAAACTTAACCTTTTACACCGCCCGCCGTCAGGCCGTTAACCAGCCAGCGCTGCGCCAGCAGGAACACCAGGGTAATCGGAATGGCGGAGAGTACCGCCGCAGCGGCAAAATCGCCCCACAGGTAGTTCTGCGGGTTGAGGTACTGCTGCATACCGACGGCCAGCGTATAGCTGTTGACATCGCGCAGTAACAGAGACGCGACCGGTACTTCGGTAATAGCAGCGATAAACGACAGGATAAACACCACCGCCAGGATAGGCACCGACAGCGGTAGCAGCACCAGGCGGAATGCCTGCCACGGTGTGGCACCATCCAGTGCTGCCGCTTCTTCCAGCGAGCCGTCGATGGTTTCGAAATAGCCTTTAATGGTCCACACATGCAGGGCGATACCGCCCAGGTAAGCGAAGATCACGCCGCCGTGGGTGTTCAGGCCGATAAACGGCACGTACTGGCCCAGACGGTCAAACAAAGCATACAACGCCACCAGTGACAGCACGGCCGGGAACATCTGGAAAATCAGCATCCCTTTCAGCAGCGCGGCTTTGCCAGGGAAACGCATGCGGGCAAACGCGTAAGCACAGGTAGTGGAAAGGGCCACGATACCGATCGCGGTGATGGTCGCCACTTTGACCGAGTTCCACAGCCACAGCAGCACCGGGAACGGCGGTGGCGTCACGCGTCCGTCCGCGTGTTCCACGCTGAAGCCCAGCGCGAGCTTCCAGTGCTCCCAGGAAATTTCATCCGGGATCAGGCTCCCGGTGGCAAAGTTACCCGAACGCAGGGAGATGGCGATGACCATCAGTAGCGGGAACATGATCGCCGCGATGAAAATCAGCAGCCCTAAGTGCGTCACGAGGAGGCGCAGTTTCTGAGATTTAGGTTGAACCATAGACATAGTCAGTGCCCTCCTTAGTCGAATTTCATGCGTGTGGCTTTCAGGTTCACAATCGCCAGTGCGCCTACCAGCAGGAAGATCAGGGTGGCAATCGCCGCCGCCAGACCGAAGTCCTGACCGCCGCCGCCTTCAAAGGCGATACGGTAGGTGTAGCTCACGAGCAGGTCGGTATAGCCTGCCGGCGTGGTGGTGCCGAGACGGTCCGGGCCGCCGTTGGTCAACAGCTGAATCAGCACGAAGTTGTTAAAGTTAAAGGCGAAGCTGGCAATCATCAGCGGCGTCAGCGGCTTAATGAGCAGCGGTAGCGTAATTTTAAAGAAGTTCTGGAACGGGCCTGCACCGTCCATTGCCGAGGCTTCGTACAGGTCGTCCGGAATAGCTTTCAGCAGCCCCATGCACAGGATCATCATGTACGGATAACCCAGCCAGGTGTTCACGATGATGATCATCGAACGGGCGGTGGTCGGGTCGCTGAACCAGGCCGGTTTGATGCCGAACAGCGCGCTCAGCATCATGTTGATTTCACCGAAGCTCTGGTTAAACAGTCCTTTGAAAATCAGAATCGAGATAAACGATGGTACGGCATACGGCAGGATCAGCAGCACGCGGTAAATCGCTTTGCCTTTAAGGGACTCCCACTGCACCAGACAGGCCAGTACCATGCCCACGGCAACGGTCAGGATCACCGTTAGCACCGAGAAGACCACCGTCCAGACGAAGATAGCGAAGAAGGGCTTCTGAATACCTTCGTCGGTAAACACGCGGGTGAAGTTATCCCAGCCGATGGTAACGGTGTAGCCTGGGCTGAGTTTGTCATCACCCCAGTTGCCATCGGCATTCACAGACTGATAAAAACCGATGTCATTGTTCGGGCGATACTTCACGCCACTCTGGTTGTTGGTGAGCGTGCCGTCATCCGCCAGGGTGTAGAGCGGCTGCGTGCCGGAGAACTGGCGCAGCGAGCTCATGGTCACTTTGCTTTCATCGGGCAGCACGGCGGTGAGCTGGGTCAGCGCCTGACGGTTTTGGGTAATGATACGCAGGTTGGCGCGTTCGCCTTCCGGTAGCGCGTCAGTCTCTTTCAGGGTCAGCTTTTGCTCACCGCCAAACTTGAACGCGTCGGAAAGATAATGTTTGCCGCTTTCGCCGTCAGTGAGCGCTAACGTCCACTCGTCTCCGGCAGGATACAGGCCGAAATTAAACGTTTTACCCGCCTGATAAGAACGGTCCAGAAGCACCTGCGTTGCGCGTTCTTGCGCGAGCTGGTTGGTGCTGCTGTAGTTGGTGAATGCAATGGCGATAGTACAAATCAGCGGGAACAGAACAAACAGCCCCATCCCGGCAACACCTGGGTAAACATAACGCCAGGCATAGGCTTTACGGTTAGCGAAAATATACAGGCCAGCAGAGCTTAAAATCAGCGTCATGATGGCGAACAGATACTCCCCTTGTACGTACATTAAAACAACAAGGTAACCCACCAGCAGACACAGCAGACCAATCACTGACCACTTCAGCGCGTCGCTTTGCCACCAGTGTTTCTTTTTAATGACATCCATGGGGTTCTTCCTCATACAGCGATGGAAACTTATCGTCAGGTGGCGTTGCGCTTACCTGACCTACGGATCGTGCCGTAGTCGTAGGGCGGGTAAGCGCACGCGCCACCCGCCGTTTTTCTGATTACTTAGTAATACGACCCTGAGCATCTTTCAGCGCAGCATCAACAGTCTGACGACCGCTTGCGGCGTTGATAACTGCAGTACGCGTGGCATACCAGAACGCCGCCATTTGCGGAATGTTCGGCATGATTTCGCCTTTCTGGGCGTTATCCATGGTGGCCGCGATACGTGGATCTTTCGCTAACGTATCCTGGAAGGATTTCAGCGCAACGGCACCCAGCGGTTTGTCCTTGTTCACTTCATCCAGACCCTGATCGGTCAGCAGGTAGTTTTCCAGGAACTCTTTCGCCAGCTCTTTATTCGGGCTGGCGGCGTTGATACCCGCGCTCAGCACGCCAACGAACGGTTTAGACGGCTTGCCTTTGAAGGTTGGCAGCAGCGTGACGCCGTAGTTGATTTTGCTCTTGTCGATGTTAGTCCAGGCCCACGGACCGTTAATGGTCATCGCGGTTTCGCCTTTGTTGAACGCCGCTTCCGCGATGGAGTAGTCGGTATCTGCGTTCATGTGCTTGTTCTTAATCAGGTCAACCAGGAAGGTCAGGCCTGCTTTCGCGCCTGGGCTGTCCACGCCCACGTCTTTCACGTCATATTTGCCGTTTTCAAACTTGAACGCGTAACCGCCATCGGCAGCAATCAGCGGCCAGGTGAAGTACGGTTCTTGCAGGTTGAACATCAGGGCCGATTTACCTTTCGCCTTCAGCGCTTTATCCAGGGCAGGGATCTCTTCCCAGGTTTTCGGCGGGTTCGGCACCAGGTCTTTGTTATAAATCAGAGACAGGGCTTCAACCGCGATCGGATACGCGATCAGCTTGCCGTTATAGCGGACGGCGTCCCAGGTGAACGGGAACAGCTTGTCCTGGAAGGCTTTGTCTGGCGTGACTTCAGCCAGCAGGCCAGATTGTGCGTAACCGCCGAAACGGTCATGCGCCCAGAAAATGATGTCCGGGCCATCACCCGTTGCTGCAACCTGCGGGAACTTCTCTTCCAGCTTGTCCGGGTGTTCTACGGTAACTTTGATACCGGTGTCTTTCTCGAATTTTTTACCCACTTCGGCCAGGCCGTTATAACCTTTGTCGCCGTTAATCCAGATAACCAGCTTACCTTCTTCAATTTTGGCGAGAGCCGGAGCGGAAATCATCATTGCTGCCAGGGCGGACAATGCGAAAACGCGTGCGCCAGTCTTGATCTTCATATCTGCCATCCTTTTTTGGTGATGTGCTCGTGGTACGACTTCAGTGGTTCAACGTGACTCAGTCTCCTTATTTGACATCCTCTTTCCATCCTCCCACGCCCTACGCCCCACCCCTTGTTTGTGTGATCCCTGTAACATAAATTTAAGTTATGAGTGCTGGCGCACATAAAAACCCTCCGAATTTTGCAGGCGGCTTCACGATTTTCGCCTCAGCCCGCCAGCTGCGGTCGCAGAGCCTGCTTCCTCATCCTCCCGCCTCCTCCCCCATAAAAAAGCCGGGGGGTGGAGGATTCACGAAAGTAATGAAAACCCCATAGTGAACTTATCTTGAATGTTTCTGTCGGTGACAGGTTGTAACGAAGGGAGAAGGGCATGGCGAGCGTACAGCTGCGTAATGTAACGAAAGCCTGGGGCGACGTAGTGGTGTCGAAAGACATCAATCTGGACATCCACGAAGGTGAGTTCGTGGTGTTCGTTGGCCCGTCAGGCTGCGGTAAATCGACTCTGCTGCGTATGATTGCCGGTCTTGAAACGATCACCAGTGGCGATTTGTTTATTGGTGACACCCGCATGAACGACATCCCGCCTGCCGAACGTGGCGTGGGTATGGTTTTCCAGTCTTATGCGCTTTATCCCCATCTGTCCGTTGCCGAGAACATGTCTTTTGGCCTGAAGCTGGCTGGCGCGAAAAAAGAGACCATTAATCAGCGCGTCACTCAGGTGGCGGAAGTGTTGCAGCTGGCGCACCTGCTGGAGCGTAAACCGAAAGCGCTCTCTGGTGGTCAGCGTCAGCGCGTGGCGATTGGCCGTACGCTGGTAGCGGAACCGCGTGTGTTCCTGCTCGATGAACCCCTTTCCAACCTGGATGCCGCGCTGCGCGTCCAGATGCGTATCGAAATTTCCCGTCTGCACAAACGCCTGGGCCGCACGATGATTTACGTCACCCACGACCAGGTCGAAGCGATGACGCTGGCCGACAAAATCGTGGTGCTGGATGCCGGTCGCGTGGCACAGGTGGGCAAACCGCTGGAGCTTTATCACTACCCGGCAGACCGCTTTGTTGCGGGCTTTATTGGCTCGCCAAAGATGAACTTCCTGCCGGTCAAAGTGACCGCGACGGCGATTGAACAGGTACAGGTGGAGCTGCCAAACCGTCAGCAAGTCTGGCTGCCGGTCGACAGTGCCAACGTACAGGTCGGGGCAAATATGTCCCTGGGTATCCGTCCTGAGCATTTACTGCCGAGCCACATCGCCGATGTGACCCTCGAAGGGGACGTTCAGGTCGTCGAACAACTTGGTCACGAAACACAGATTCATATCCAGATCCCCGCCATCCGTCAAAACCTGGTCTACCGCCAGAATGACGTGGTGTTGGTAGAAGAGGGTGCCAAATTCGCTATCGGCTTGCCGCCAGAGCGTTGCCATTTATTCCGTGAGGATGGCACTGCATGTCGTCGGCTGCATAAAGAGCCAGGCGTCTAAGCATTCCAATTACAAAGAAAAGCAATGATCTCAGGAGATAGAATAATGATTACTCTGCGCAAACTTCCTTTGGCAGTTGCCGTCGCAGCGGGCGTAATGTCTGCTCAGGCACTGGCTGTGGATTTCCATGGTTATGCTCGTTCCGGTATCGGCTGGACGGGTAGTGGCGGTGAACAACAATGTTTCCAGGCGACCGGTGCTCAAAGTAAATACCGTCTTGGTAACGAATGTGAAACCTATGCTGAGCTGAAGCTGGGCCAGGAAGTGTGGAAAGAAGGTGATAAGAGCTTCTACTTTGACACCAACGTAGCGTACTCCGTGGCGCAACAGAACGACTGGGAAGCGACTGACCCGGCGTTCCGTGAAGCCAACGTGCAGGGTAAAAACCTGATTGAGTGGCTGCCTGGCTCCACCATCTGGGCCGGTAAGCGCTTCTATCAGCGTCACGACGTTCATATGATCGACTTCTACTACTGGGATATCTCTGGTCCTGGTGCGGGTCTGGAAAATATCGATCTGGGCTTCGGTAAACTCTCTCTGGCAGCAACCCGTTCTTCCGAAGCGGGCGGTTCTTCCTCCTTCGCCAGCAACAGCATTTATGATTACACCACCCGTACCGCAAACGACGTGTTTGACGTGCGTTTAGCGCAGATGGAAATCAACCCAGGCGGCACCCTGGAGCTGGGTGTTGACTACGGTCGTGCTAACCCGCGTGATGATTATCGCCTGGTTGACGGCGCGTCCAAAGATGGCTGGATGTTCACTGCTGAACACACCCAGAGCATGCTGAAAGGCTACAACAAGTTTGTTGTTCAGTACGCTACCGATTCAATGACATCTCAGGGTAAAGGTCTGTCTCAAGGTTCTGGTGTAGGTATCGATGGTAATAGTGGCTATGCCTACGACATCAACAACAACGGTAGCCTGCTGCGTATCCTTGATCACGGTGCAATTTCTCTGGGCGATCGCTGGGACCTGATGTACGTCGGTATGTACCAGGACATCGACTGGGATAACAACAACGGTACCAAGTGGTGGACCGTGGGCGTGCGTCCGATGTTCAAATGGACACCGATCATGAGCACCTTGCTGGAAGTGGGCTACGACAACGTTAAATCGCAAAGCGCTGACGAAACCAACAACCAGTATAAAATCACCCTGGCACAACAATGGCAGGCGGGCGACAGCATCTGGTCTCGTCCGGCGATTCGTGTCTTCGCAACCTACGCGAAGTGGGATGAGAAGTGGGGTTATGACTACAGCGGTAACCCATCTAACAACGCTAACTACGGTAAAGCGTTTAAAGATGGCTTCAATGGTAGCTCCTTCGGCCGCGGCGACAACGATGAGTGGTCCTTCGGCGCTCAGATGGAAATCTGGTGGTAATCCGGTCTTAATCTGACGTAATGACCAAACTGAGGGGCGAAAGCCCCTCAATCCTTCGGGACGGCGCGCTATTGCCTGGCTACCGCTGAACCTGTGCTTTATGAGGTGATAACAATGAAAATGAACAAAACTCTCCTTGCTCTTTGCTTATCCGCAGGGTTGCTGGCATGTGCGCCTGCAGTGACGCTCGCCAATGTGAATTTCGTTCCACAAAACACGACTTCTGCCCCAGCCATTCCGACAGCGGCATTGCAACAGCTTGTCTGGACCCCTGTCGATCAGTCTAAAACCCAGACCACCCAGCTCTCAACGGGTGGTCAGTCACTGAATGTTCCGGGGATTACCGGTCCGGTTGCTGCGTATAGCGTACCTGCCAATATCGGTGAGCTGGCTATTACCTTGACCAGTGAAGTCAACAAGCAGACCAGCGTCTTTGCGCCAAACGTGCTGATTCTCGATCAGAACATGACGCCATCTGCCTTTTTCCCAAGTGAATACTTTACGTATCAGGAGCCTGGCGTGATGAGCGCCGATCGTCTGGAAGGCGTGATGCGCCTGACGCCTGCGCTGGGCCAGCAAAAACTCTACGTGCTGGTCTTTACCACTGAGCAAGATCTCCAGAAGACCACCACGCTGCTCGATCCGGCCAAAGCCTATGCAAAAGGCACCGGTAATGCCGTTCCGGATATTCCAGACCCGATCGCTCGTCACGTCACCGACGGAACGTTAAAGCTGAAGGTGAAAACGAACAGCGGTTCCAGTGTGCTGGTTGGCCCATTGTTTGGCTCCTCCAGTACCGGCCCTGTCACGGTAGGCAACACCGCTTCCCCAGTCTATGCCGCCCCAGCTGCAACCGCTGCCGCCGCAACACCAGCCCCAGCACCGGCGAAGCCATCCGAGCCGGTACTGAACGATACCGAAACCTATTTCAACAACGCGATTAAGCAGGCCGTTAAGAGTGGTGATGTCGATAAAGCACTGAAACTGCTTGATGAAGCCGAGCGTTTAGGTTCAACCACTGCCCGTTCCACCTTTATCAGCAGTGTAAAAGGCAAGGGGTGATCGTCTCCCCACAGTGCTGATTTGTTAGTCGTTTAGTGCGCCTGAGTGGGCGCACTTTTTTTGGTTCTGACCGTGCTGTTGCGCCATTGTTGCGATAGTGATCGCTAAATAACGTTTGGCCGCCCTCAATCTGCTTTTCTGCGATACAATGCCATTACGTTATGTATCGGAGAATCTGGCATGTCACACCCTGCGCTAACGCAACTGCGTGCGCTGCGCTATTTCGACCAAATACCTGCGCTTGACCCGGAGCAACTGGACTGGTTGCTGCTGGAAGATTCCATGACGAAACGTTTTGAGCAACAGGGCAAAACCGTCACGGTGACGATGATTCAGGAAGGGTTTGTCTCTGCTGATGACGTTACCCATGAACTGCCGCTGTTGCCGCAAGAAGATCGCTACTGGCTGCGTGAAATTTTACTGTGTGCCGACGGTGAGCCGTGGCTTGCCGGGCGGACGGTTGTACCTGAGTCCACCCTTTCCGGGCCGGAGCTGGCGCTGCAACGCCTCGGGAAAACACCGCTGGGGCGGTATCTGTTCACCTCGTCTGAACTCACCCGAGATTTTATTGAAATTGGTCGCGATGCCGATCTGTGGGGGCGTCGTTCCCGTCTTCGCCTGAGTGGCAAGCCGTTAATACTGACGGAGCTTTTTTTACCGGCGTCGCCGTTGTACTAAGAGGAAGAGAAAATGGAGTGGAGTCTGACGCAGAATAAGCTGCTGGCCTATCACCGCTTAATGCGTACTGATAAACCCATTGGCGCATTGCTGCTGCTGTGGCCGACCTTATGGGCGCTGTGGGTTGCAACGCCTGGCCTGCCGCCGCTGTGGATACTGGCGGTATTTGTGGCGGGCGTCTGGCTGATGCGTGCAGCGGGCTGCGTGGTGAACGACTATGCGGACCGGAAATTTGACGGGCACGTCAAACGTACCGCCAGCCGTCCTCTGCCGAGTGGGCAGGTCACCGAGAAAGAGGCCCGGACGCTGTTTGTGGTGCTGGTGCTGCTTTCGTTCCTGCTGGTGTTAACGCTCAACACCATGACCATCCTGCTCTCCGTTGCTGCGCTGGCGCTCGCCTGGGTCTACCCGTTTATGAAGCGCTATACCCATCTTCCGCAGGTGGTGCTGGGTGCGGCGTTCGGCTGGTCGATTCCGATGGCGTTTGCTGCCGTTAGCGAATCTGTACCGCTCAGTTGCTGGCTGATGTTCCTGGCGAATATTCTCTGGGCTGTCGCTTACGATACACAGTATGCGATGGTCGATCGTGACGATGACCTGAAAATTGGCATCAAATCGACCGCCATTCTGTTTGGCCGTCATGACAAACTGATCATCGGTATCCTGCAGGTGGCGGTGCTGGTGCTGATGGTGGCGATTGGTCGTCTGAACGGGCTGAACTGGGCGTTTTACTGGTCGGTGCTGGTGGCGGGGCTGCTGTTTGCGTACCAGCAAAAGCTGATCGCGAAGCGCGAACGTGAAGCGTGCTTTAAAGCGTTTCTGAATAATAACTACGTCGGGCTGGTGCTGTTTCTGGGGCTGGCGATGAGTTACTTCTCATAAAAAAGCCGGGTGGCAGCTTCGCCTTACCCGGCCTACGATTTAGCAGAACATGTAGGCCGGGTTAGCGTTAGCGCCACCCGGCTTTTAACATCACTCGCCCTGCGTCGCACTCTCGATCGTTAAACGCACATCCGACGTAATCAGGTCTGCCAGCATCTGGTAAACCTTCAGCGTCTCTTCCGGCTCGGCATCGCCCGTATCACTGATAAACCCTTCATCACGCAGCGTCAGCACCAGAGAACTGAATACCGCTTTATCGAAGAATTCCGGTGCGTTAATGCCGTGCAGAACGGACAGGCGCTGTGCCAGCGTCCGGCTCTCTTTTTCCAGCGTTCCGCGGTTGATGGACGGGTTCGCGCTCAGCAACCAGAAGGTGATCGCATAACGCTGCAGCGTTTCGCGCGCACCGGCCGCCAGCAGTTGCAGGGTACGAGAGCGCGATGGATTGATGTTCAGCTCATCGTTGTTGATGGTGATAAGCCCCTGACGGCGCATCTCTTCCATCATTTTATTAAGCTCTACCGCCAGCTCATCTTTACTCCAGCGCAGGAACAACTCCGCTTTCAGCATCGGATAGATGGCCTCAATGTGGCGCAGCAGCTCCTGACGCGAAATACGACGATGCTGGGTAATGATGGCTGCCATTAAAGATGGCAGCATCAACATATGCGTAATGTTGTTGCGATAGTAGGTCATCAGCACCGCCTGCTCGCGCGGCAGAATGATGATGTCACCAATCGTATCTTTCTCGACCTCAAACTTGTTCATCTGCAGCGCGTGATCGATAAGCTCGCTGGCAGTCGCAGACGGCACGGTAGCGTCGATGGAATACGGCACGTTACGCATGATGTCCAGGTAGCAATCAAGCTGCTCGGTCAGTTGCTCACGCGTCAGTGAACGCTGGCGCGAGGCCAGCAGCGCGGTACAGCACAGGTTCATGGCGTTTGCCGCACCTGCGTTGTTAATACGCACCATCAGCTCAGCAGCAATGCCATTAACCGTTGGCGTCAGCCAGGCCGGGCGTACTGCTTCGATAGGATCGATAGACTCGCGCCACTCCGGGACATGATTGTTCAGGTACGTCATCAGCGGCATTGGCTCGCCAAAGTTCACGTAGCCCTCGCCGAGGTTGCGCAGCTTGCTCAGGCCGCGCAGCATTTGCGGCAGGCTCTCTTTTTCTTTGGTCGCACCGCGCAGCTCTTTGGCGTAGGTGCCTACTTCCATCACGTGTTCATAGCCGATGTAAATGGGCACCAGCGTGATCGGACGGGTTCCGCCGCGCAGCATCGCCTGGATGGTCATCGACAGCGTGCCGGTCTTCGGATCGAGCAGACGACCGGTACGGGAGCGGCCGCCCTCCACGAAATATTCAACGGAATAACCGCGGCTAAACAGCTCGCCGAGATATTCACGGAAAACGGTGGAGTAGAGCTTGTTGCCCTTAAAGGTACGACGAATAAAGAATGCACCCAGGCGACGGAAGATCGGGCCTGCCGGCCAGAAATTCAGGTTGATACCGGCAGCGATGTGCGGCGGCACCAGCCCCTGGTGATACAACACGTAGGAGAGCAGCAGATAGTCCATGTGACTGCGGTGGCAAGGTACATAGACAATCTCGTGGCCGTCGTGCGCCAGCTGACGCACGCGCTCGGCGTTGTGGACGTTAATGCCCTGATAGAGGCGGTTCCACGTAAAGCCCAGGATACGATCGGAGAGACGAATCATCTCGTAGGAGAAGTTCGCGGCGATCTCTTCCATCAGCGCGATGGCATTCTGCTGTGCTTTCTCGTGCGAAATTTTCTTGCTGCGCGCTTCGTCTTCTACCGCGCGGGCAATCGCTTTGGAGGCCAGCAGCTTATTGAACAGATCCTGACGTGCCGGGAGGCGTGGGCCTACAGCAGCCAGACGCTGGCGGGCAAAGTGCATACGCGCCACGCGCGCCAGTTTTTGCGCGATGATCTTGTCGGTGCCGTGCTCGTCCGCCATGCGGCGCAGCGAGACGGAAGGGGAGAAACGCACGAAGCTGTCGCGCCCCAGCCAGGAGACAGCGAAAAACTTCTGGATGCCGTTAAGCATGCGCAGCGGTGGATTCTCTTCGCCTTTTTCGCGACCCGGACGGCGACCGAACATCACGGAGACCGGCACCATCTGCACATCCAGATCGGGATTGCTGCGGTGCAGATCGAGGTAGTCGTGGAACAGCTTGATGGACTCTTCTTTCGGCGTGTAATAGGTAAACACGCGCGGCCCGCCGTGAATAAACACGTAGCGTGGCAGCAGAGTACCGTCAACTTCCAGCGGTTCAAGCGGGTCAGGTAAATCATGCGCCAGGCACTGGGCGCGAAGCGTCAGCAAGTCAGCCTTCGAGTTATAAGGCAAAACGTACATAATAGGGCGTGATGTATCGAGCCCTAATTCCAGCGCGGGTTCTGCTGGGATAGACTTACTTTTTACCAGGACGCTTAATGGTAAATTAAGTAATTTGTAGTAAATTCGTGGCCAGCCGGACATAAACGATGTAAAGCCTCTGGTTAATAATGCAATTGCGGCGCAAGGATAACAGAAAGCGCGCAAAATTTCTGTTGTTACCCGTCATACTTCAGGCGGCAGCAAAACGTGCTGTCGCTATAGTTACTGACGCTATTTCCAATAAAAGGTTCTTTTAATGGCCAATAATACCACCGGGTTAACCCGAATCATCAAAGCTGCCGGCTATTCATGGAAAGGTTTCCGTGCCGCGTGGGTCAATGAAGCCGCTTTTCGCCAGGAAGGGGTCGCCGCTATCGTCGCGGTTGTTATCGCCTGTTTCCTTGATGTTGATGCTATAACCCGCGTTCTTCTCATTGGCTCTGTGCTTCTGGTGATGATAGTGGAAATTCTCAATAGCGCTATTGAGGCTGTTGTTGACCGTATTGGTTCTGATTTCCATGAGCTTTCTGGCCGTGCGAAAGACATGGGGTCTGCTGCTGTGCTGCTGGCGATTATCACGGCGGCTATTACCTGGGTCACGCTGCTTTGGTCACATTTCCGATGAGCCTCGAGAAATAATTAAGTCCCTGGTTTTTTGTGCAGTTTTTGGTTCCAAAATCGCCTTTGACTGTATATACTCACAGCATAACTGTATATACACCCAGGGGGCGGAATGAAAGCGTTAACGACCAGGCAGCAAGAGGTGTTTGATCTCATTCGGGATCATATCGGCCAGACGGGTATGCCACCCACGCGTGCGGAAATCGCGCAGCGTCTGGGCTTCCGTTCTCCAAACGCTGCCGAAGAACACCTTAAAGCGCTGGCGCGTAAAGGCGTGATTGAGATTGTCTCTGGCGCGTCGCGCGGCATTCGTCTGCTGGTGGAAGAAGAGACGGGCATCCCACTGGTGGGCCGTGTCGCTGCGGGTGAACCTTTGCTGGCACAACAGCATATCGAAGGCCACTATCAGGTTGATCCTGGTATGTTCAAGCCGAGCGCCGATTTCCTGCTGCGCGTCAGTGGGATGTCGATGAAAGATATCGGTATTCTTGATGGCGATCTGCTGGCGGTTCACAAAACCCAGGATGTGCGCAACGGCCAGGTTGTGGTTGCGCGTATTGATGACGAAGTCACGGTTAAACGCCTGAAAAAACAGGGTAATACCGTGCAGTTGCTGCCGGAAAACAACGAGTTTTCCCCGATTGTGGTGGATCTCCGCGAGCAGAGTTTCTCCATTGAAGGTCTTGCTGTTGGCGTTATCCGCAACGGTGAGTGGCTGTAATCTCTTCCTGACAGGCTGCGGCACCTCCGCAGCCTGATTCATTTTTCTGTCCCGGTATTTTTTCATGTCACTGCTGACGGCTTCAGATAAAGCATTGTGGCGTCTTGCGCTGCCGATGATTTTTTCCAATATCACCGTTCCTCTGCTGGGGCTGGTGGATACGGCGGTGATTGGGCATCTGGACTCCCCGGTATACCTCGGCGGCGTGGCGATTGGCGCGACGGCGACCAGCTTCCTCTTCATGCTTCTACTCTTTTTGCGTATGAGTACCACGGGCCTGACGGCACAGGCGTATGGTGCGAAAGATCCGTTACGGCTGGCGCGTGCACTGGTTCAGCCGCTCATTCTGGCGCTCGGCGCTGGCGCATTGATCGTTTTGTTGCGAACCCCGCTGATTGATCTGGCGCTCCATATTGTGGGTGGCAGCGAGGCGGTGCTTGAGCAGGCGCG
This sequence comes from Enterobacter sp. MALB-1, assembly GCF_041021625.1. NCBI lineage: Bacteria > Pseudomonadati > Pseudomonadota > Gammaproteobacteria > Enterobacterales > Enterobacteriaceae > Enterobacter > Enterobacter sp. MALB-1. Next base: position 4,162,582 of record NZ_JBDPJL010000001.1, on the reverse strand, counting down.
GCGCTTCCTGGAAATTCGCTGGCTTAGTGCGCCCGCTTCACTGGCGAACCTGGTTTTGCTCGGCTGGTTGCTGGGGGTTCAGTATGCCCGCGCGCCGGTCATCCTGCTGGTAGTGGGAAACCTTCTGAACATCGTACTCGACCTGTGGCTGGTGATGGGTCTGCATATGAACGTGCGGGGAGCCGCGCTGGCGACGGCGATAGCCGAATACGGCACCTTGCTCATCGGGCTGTGGATGGTCTGGCGCGTGCTGGCCATGCGTGGTATCTCCCTCGTCATGCTGAAAACCGCGTGGCGTGGCAACATTCGCAAGCTGCTGGCGCTCAACCGCGACATCATGCTTCGCTCGCTCCTGCTACAACTCTGTTTTGGTGCGTTGACCGTTTTTGGCGCACGTCTTGGGCCAGAAATTGTCGCGGTGAATGCCGTGCTGATGACATTGTTAACCTTTACCGCTTACGCGCTGGATGGTTTTGCCTATGCCGTTGAGGCGCACTCCGGGCAGGCCTATGGCGCTCGTGAAAGCGGCCAACTTCGCGAAGTCTGGCGCGCGGCCTGCCGTCAGGCGGGCATGGTCGCACTGGCATTTGCCCTGATGTATGCCTGCTTTGGCGGGCATATTGTTGCCTTACTCACCACGTTACCGACGCTGCGAGAACTGGCGGGCCACTACATCATCTGGCAGGTGATCTTACCGGTTGTCGGTGTCTGGTGTTATTTGCTGGATGGCATGTTTATTGGTGCGACGCGGGGAACAGAGATGCGCAACAGCATGGCGGTTGCCGCGGCAGGTTTTGGGCTGACGCTGCTCACGGTTCCGTATCTGGGCAATCATGGTTTATGGCTGGCGCTCGCGGTCTTTCTCTCACTGCGGGGACTTTCGCTGGCAGTTATCTGGCACCGCCACTGGCAAAATAACACCTGGCTTCCCTCCCGCCACGATATATCGTAACGGTTAAAGATTCCGAATATAAAAACAACAGCCGAATCCTTAACTACAATAATAATCACGTCCAGCAGAAAAGAACGTAGCGGACGATACTCATAGACGCTTAACACGAGGACACGATTATGAATAAAGACGAAATCGGCGGCAACTGGAAGCAATTCAAAGGTAAAGCGAAAGAACAGTGGGGTAAGCTGACGGATGACGACATGACCGTTATCGAAGGTAAGCGCGATCAGCTTGTCGGGAAAATTCAGGAACGCTACGGTTACGAAAAAGATCAGGCGGAAAACGAAGTCAAAGACTGGGAAACCCGTAACGACTACCGCTGGTAACCGGCGAACTACCCGCAACGACTCCCTGAGGGCGGCCATAAGCCGCCTTTTCTTTTGCTGCTAGCGCGGTTTTTTCTTCACGATAATAGAGTGATCGTGCTGACATGCGTCCTGATGACTGCAGGATTCCACTTCCACGCATGCAGAGCACAACCCGTGCGCTTCAATCACGTTATGACGCAGGGCAAAGCCCATTCTGGCGGCCAGTGAGTGCATAATATCTTCAACGCCCTCCGCACCTTCTTCCTTCACCACGCCACAGCGATCGCAGATGAACATGGCCGAAGTATGGGTTGGCTGATCGAACAGATGGCACAGGACATAGCTGTTGGTGGATTCCACCTTATGCACAAAACCCTGCTCCAGCAGGAAGTCCAGCGCGCGGTAAACGGTCGGCGGCTTGGCCTGCGGTTCGCTTTCGCGCAGCAGGTCGAGCAAATCGTAGGCGCTAATCGCCCCTTGCTGAAGGCTCATCAGACGCAACACTTCAAGGCGCTGCGGGGTCAGGCGCACATTGCGTTGCGCACACAGCTTTTCAGCTTGCGCTAACAGCTCGTTTGTGGACTTATCCATTTAGCACCTCGGATGTAATAGGGCGGCAAACCCTTACTTTATCATGTTCTGCTAAAAACACCGAGATCCGCCAGGCTGTGCTATACCTGTCGCATTGCAATTCGGGAAATAAGACCATGAAAAGACCTGACTGTATTCGGCACTGGCGCGATGTGGAAGGCGCGGATGATTCAACCTATCCCGACAGTGATGAGCTTTTTTCCATTGGTGCTCCGCTGGCCCGCAAGCTGGGCCTGGGTCGCATTGGCATTCATCATGAACGCCTTCCACCGGGGCGACGCACCTCTTATCCTCATGCAGAAAGTGACGAAGAGGAGTTTGTCTACGTGCTGGAAGGGTATCCCGAGGCCTGGATTAACGGCTATTTATGGAAGCTGGAACCCGGCGACAGCGTGGGTTTCCCCGCCGGGACGGGTGTGTGCCACACCTTTATCAATAACACCGATGAAGAGGTGCGTTTACTGGTTGTCGGGGAGGCTAATAAAAAGCACAACCGCATTTACTACCCGCTGAACCCGGTATATGCCGCGACGCGTGAGGATCGCTGGGTTGACCACCCCCCGCAGTTTTTTGGCCCGCACGATGGAAAACCTGGGCGAAAATAATTTCCTCTTCTATAAATATTGAGGGCCGTCACAAATTACAACAGGCCATATAGGGAATTTAACTTAAGGAAATAGCGGGTCTTTTTGTACTTATTCACAGCAATAGTTCGCGCCTGTTTGAGTGATAACAGACAGGGGTTATTTCATAACAGACTATAAGACGAGCATACTGTGAAAAAACATTTTAAATTTTCGGTGGTTAGCATCGCTGTCTCCTTATTTATGGCAAATCAGGCGGGGGCAGCCAATACCTGGACAGAGTCACGCAGTGACGCAATGGGGGGGACGGGCGTGGCGGCAGGCAGCTATGGCAGCGGGGCGTTAATCAACCCGGCCTTGCTGGCTAAAGCGAAGCCTGACGATGATGTGACGGTAATTCTGCCTTCTGTTGGCGCGCAGATCACGGATAAAGACAATCTTCAGGACGAGATCGATAATATCAACGATAAAATCAATCACTATCAGGATGTGATTGATAACCTTACGCCCGCTGAAATCATTACTAACCCGTTAGGTTCAATTAACCAGTTCCAGGGCGCGGCGAAAGATCTTGCTGATGAGCTGGATTATCTCAAAGGCAAAACCGCACGCGCCACGGCAGGTGCAGGCATTGCCGTGAGTATTCCTAACGATGTGCTTTCTGTCGCTTTTATGGCAAAAGGTTATGCCCACGGACGCGTCAGCTCCTCTATCGACCAGCAGGATATTGATTATCTGCGCGGCATTCAAAATAGCGATGCGGTGGCGGCTGGTGTCGCGCTGGATGCCGCAGTTAACGGCACCGATCAAATTACCAAAAACCTCAACTCAACGGCGTCTGGCCGGGCGGCGATTGTCTCCGACTACGGTATTGCGGTTGCCCGTCAGTTCGATCTCGGTGGCGTCCCGGTTTCAGTGGGCGTCACGCCAAAATTGCAAAAAACCTGGGTCTATAATTACACGACCTCGATTTACGATTACGACAGTAACAAGTGGAACGACAGCCGCTACCGTACGGACGACACCGGCTTTAACGTTGATGCGGGTATTGCTGCCGATTTCGGTGAAAACTGGACGGTAGGCGTGAGCGGACAAAACCTGATGTCTCGCGATATCGATACCAAAGATGTTCGCATCCGCAACGGTCGCACGGGTGAGGTAGTGAGTTATAAAGACACGTACCAGATCCGTCCGCTGGTGACGGCCGGTGCCGCCTGGCATAACGATCTGGTGACGCTTACCGCCGATGGCGATCTGACCGAAACCAAAGGCTTTAAGAGTGAAGATACCTCGCAGTACGCAGGGGTAGGTGCCGAGGTTACACCGCTGAGCTGGCTGGCCGTCCGTGCCGGTTTCCGTGCGGATATGAAAGGGAACGACAGTAATGTCTTTACCGGCGGTGTCGGTTTTGCGCCGTTTAACACCGTGCATGTTGACCTGATGGGTCTGTACGGTGAGGACGAAACCTGGGGCGCGGGTGCGCAACTGAGTATGACGTTCTAACATGCACCGGAGGCGATGCGCCTCCGGCTTTTCTTTGTGCTATAGTAGCGCCCCTTTTCCACCAGATGCTTAAAACTTCGCCATGTCGTCAGAATTGCAGACCACTTTCCCCGCACACCGTTTCTCCATTGCGCCGATGCTCGACTGGACAGACAGACACTGCCGCTACTTCCTGCGCCAGCTCTCCCGCCATACGCTGCTGTACACCGAAATGGTGACCACGGGTGCAATTATTCACGGTAAGGGCGACTATCTGGCCTATAGCGAAGAAGAACATCCGGTTGCCCTGCAACTGGGGGGCAGCGATCCGGCTGCGCTGGCGCAGTGCGCGAAGCTGGCGGAAGAACGCGGCTACGACGAGATCAACCTGAACGTCGGCTGTCCTTCCGACCGTGTACAAAACGGTATGTTTGGCGCGTGTCTGATGGGGAACGCCCAACTGGTGGCGGACTGTATCAAGGCCATGCGTGACGTGGTTTCCATTCCGGTGACGGTCAAAACCCGTATCGGTATTGACGACCAGGACAGCTACGAATTCCTGTGCGATTTCATCAACACGGTGGCCGGAAAGGGCGAGTGCGAGATGTTTATCATCCATGCGCGTAAAGCCTGGCTTTCTGGCCTCAGCCCGAAAGAGAACCGTGAAATCCCGCCGCTGGATTACCCGCGCGTGTATCAACTGAAGCGTGATTTCCCGCACCTGACAATGTCGATTAACGGCGGCATTAAGTCGCTGGACGAGGCCAAAACCCATCTGGTGCACATGGATGGCGTGATGGTCGGGCGCGAGGCGTACCAGAACCCTGGCATTCTGGCGACGGTCGATCGTGAAATTTACGGCGTTGAAGGTGCAGACACCGATCCGGTTGCGGTAGTGCGTGCTATGTATCCCTACATTGAGCGCGAGCTGAGCAACGGCACGTATCTTGGACATATCACCCGCCATATGCTCGGCCTGTTCCAGGGTATTCCTGGAGCGCGTCAGTGGCGTCGCTACCTGAGCGAGAATGCGCATAAAGCTGGCGCGGATATCGAGGTGCTGGAGCACGCGCTGCGCCTGGTCGCCGATAAACGTTAAATTTCGCTAAAAGATCGTCAAATTCACCACGCCCTGCAAAATCTTGCGGGGCATTTTTCTTTTATAACAATAGCTTAGTTTTGGCATGCTTTTTGTAATGATCGATGTATCATTCGGGAACTCGTGGGAGAGCACCATGCTGGAACTACTTTTTGTGATTGGCTTTTTTGTCATGCTGATGGTCACGGGCGTTTCGCTGCTCGGTATTTTGGCCGCGATCGTTGTGGCGACGGTAGTGATGTTTATCGGTGGGTTATTTGCTCTGACGATCAAACTGTTGCCGTGGCTGCTGCTGGCCATTGCCGCTGTGTGGGCGATACGGGCGATAAAAACGCCAAAAGTCCCCAGTTATCAGCGCAATAACCGCTTCCGTTACTAAGGTATTGAGGGGTTCGTCACATACCTGCAACTTTTCCGGCAGCATTGCTTAGAACGGAATAGGATTTACTTATCGAATCTGTCACTATGGCTGCCGCTAAAGAATTCATCGAGCTGTACCCTACATACAGCCGAACTAAAAAAAGAAAGGGCTTCCCACGGGAAGCCCAATTTCTTTTCAGGACTCAGGGAATTAACAGGCTTGAGCCCTGTGTTGCCCGGCTCTCTAATACCTCATGCGCACGTTGTGCATCGGTCAGCGCGTATTTTTGCGCATCCGCAACATCCACTTTAATGACACCGCTGGCGATCAGTGAAAACAGCTCGTTGCTGGCCTCGATCAGCTCCTCGCGGTTAGTGATGTAACCTTGCAGCGAAGGGCGTGTGACATACAGCGAACCTTTCTGGTTCAGAATACCCAGATTCACACCGGTCACCGCGCCTGACGCGTTACCGAAGCTCACCATCAGCCCGCGACGTTGCAGGCAGTCCAGCGAGGCTTCCCAGGTATCTTTCCCCACCGAGTCATACACCACGCGCACTTTTTTGCCGCCAGTGATCTCTTTCAGCCGCTCAACGATGCTCTCTTCCCGATAGTTAATCACCTGCCATGCGCCCGCATCCAGCGCGCGCTGCGCTTTTTGCGCACTGCCGACGGTGCCAATCAGTTTTGCACCCAACGCTTTCGCCCACTGGCAGGCGATCAGCCCCACGCCACCCGCAGCAGCATGAAACAGGAACTGCTCATCGGGTTTAATTTCATAGGTTTTGCGCAGCAGGTAATAGACCGTCAACCCTTTCAGGAATGAGGCGGCGGCTTGTTCAAACGAAATGGCATTGGGCAAAATTGCCGCTTTGTCCGCCGGGACGTTATGAACGGAACTGTAGGCTCCCAGCGCCGATTGCGCATATACCACGCGATCGCCTTCTTTAATATGCTTAACGGCGCTACCCACCTTAATGACCACGCCTGCAGCCTCCGTTCCCAACCCACTCGGCAGCGACGGGGGCGGATAGAGACCGCCGCGAATGTAGGTGTCGATGTAGTTAATGCCGATGGCTTTGTTTTCAACCTGGATTTCGTTCTCGCCAGGCGCGGCAGGGGTAAACTCCACCGCTTTCAGCACGTCTGGTCCGCCATGTTTCTGGAATTCAATGCGCGTTGCCATGCTCCCTCCGTAAGAAAAATATGGTAATCTTTCGACCCACTCTTTATCTCGGTAACTCCATTCACTATGGCAGGAAACAAACCCTTCAACAAACAGACTGAGCCTCGCGAGCGTGATTTCCAGGTCGCCGGGTTAAAAGTCCCGCCGCACTCGATTGAAGCGGAACAGTCGGTGTTGGGCGGTTTAATGCTGGATAATGAACGCTGGGATGACGTCGCTGAGCGCGTCGTCGCGGAAGATTTTTATACCCGCCCGCACCGCCATATCTTTACCGAAATGGCGCGTCTGCAGGAGTCGGGCAGCCCGATTGACCTGATTACGCTCGCGGAATCGCTGGAGCGTCTGGGGCAACTGGACAGCGTCGGCGGGTTTGCCTATCTGGCAGAACTCTCGAAAAACACGCCAAGTGCAGCGAACATCAGCGCTTATGCGGATATTGTCCGTGAACGTGCTGTCGTCCGCGAGATGATCTCGGTGGCGAACGAAATTGCCGAAGCCGGTTTTGATCCGCAGGGCCGCACCAGCGAAGACCTGCTCGATCTCGCCGAGTCCCGTGTCTTTAAAATCGCCGAAAGTCGTGCGAATAAAGACGAAGGCCCGAAAAATATCGCCGACGTGCTTGATGCCACCGTCGCGCGTATCGAACAACTTTTCCAGCAGCCGCACGATGGCGTCACCGGCGTGAATACCGGCTATGACGATTTGAATAAGAAAACCGCCGGTCTGCAGCCGTCGGATTTGATTATCGTCGCGGCGCGTCCGTCGATGGGTAAAACCACGTTTGCAATGAACCTCGTCGAAAATGCGGCGATGTTGCAGGATAAACCGGTACTCATCTTCAGTCTTGAGATGCCCTCAGAACAGATCATGATGCGTTCTCTGGCGTCGCTTTCACGCGTGGATCAGACCCGCATTCGTACCGGTCAGCTTGATGATGAGGACTGGGCGCGGATCTCCGGCACCATGGGCATTCTGCTGGAAAAACGTAATATCTACATTGATGACTCCTCCGGCCTGACGCCAACGGAAGTGCGTTCCCGCGCGCGCCGTATCGCCCGTGAACACGGCGGTATCGGGCTTATCATGATCGACTACCTTCAGCTGATGCGCGTGCCGTCACTCTCCGACAACCGTACGCTGGAGATCGCCGAGATTTCCCGCTCGCTCAAGGCGTTAGCTAAAGAGCTGCACGTGCCGGTGGTGGCGTTGTCGCAGCTTAACCGCTCCCTGGAACAACGTGCCGACAAACGCCCGGTCAACTCCGACCTGCGCGAATCCGGCTCCATTGAGCAGGATGCCGACTTAATCATGTTCATCTACCGTGATGAGGTTTATCACGAGAACAGCGACCTGAAAGGGATCGCCGAAATCATTATCGGTAAGCAACGTAACGGCCCAATCGGTACGGTACGTCTGACCTTTAACGGCCAATGGTCGCGCTTTGATAACTATGCGGGACCGCAGTACGACGACGAATAAGGAATTTACATGCAAGCGGCAACTGTTGTTATTAACCGCCGCGCTCTGCGACACAACCTGCAACGCCTGCGTGAACTGGCACCCGCCAGCAAGCTCGTTGCAGTCGTGAAAGCGAACGCTTACGGACACGGTCTTCTTGAGACCGCGCGAACGCTCCCCGATGCCGACGCCTTTGGTGTTGCCCGTCTCGAAGAAGCTCTCCGCCTGCGTGCAGGCGGTATTACCCAACCCATACTGCTGCTGGAAGGCTTTTTTGAAGCGACCGATTTGCCGACGATTGCAGACCAGCATCTGCACACGGCAGTCCATAACGAAGAACAGCTTGCCGCGCTGGAAACGGCTGATCTGAGTGAACCTGTCACCGTGTGGATGAAGCTCGACACGGGAATGCACCGTCTGGGCGTGCGCCCGGAGCATGCTGAGGCGTTTTATCAGCGTTTGTGTCAGTGCAAAAATGTTCGCCAGCCGGTGAATATCGTCAGCCACTTTGCGCGTGCCGATGAACCTGAATGTGGTGCGACCGAACAGCAGCTCGATATTTTTACTACCTTCTGCGAAGGCAAGCCGGGGATGCGCTCAATTGCGGCATCCGGCGGCATTCTGCTGTGGCCGCAGTCGCACTTCGACTGGGCGCGTCCGGGCATTATTCTTTATGGCGTGTCGCCGCTGGAGAATAAACCCTGGGGGCCAGATTTTGGTTTCCAGCCGGTGATGTCGCTGGTCTCTAATCTGATAGCCGTGCGTGAACACAAAGCGGGTGAACCGGTGGGCTACGGCGGCACCTGGACCAGCGAGCGCGACACGCGTCTCGGCGTGGTCGCGATGGGGTACGGCGATGGCTATCCGCGCGCGGCACCGTCTGGCACGCCGGTGCTGGTGAATGGTCGCGAAGTGAAGACTGTCGGCCGCGTGGCGATGGACATGATCTGTGTTGACCTGGGGCCAGACGCGCAGGACAAAGCAGGTGATGCGGTGGTGATGTGGGGCAAAGGTCTGCCCGTTGAACGCATTGCTGAAATCACGAAAGTGAGTGCTTACGAACTTATCACGCGCCTGACCTCGCGGGTGGCGATGAAATATATCGATTAAGTTACAACCGGTGCCGGGTGGCGGCTTTGCCTTACCCGGCCTACGTTTGTTAAACGCTCGATCTTCTCTCATATCCGGTTTATTGTTGAAATCCCTGCCTCATCGAATTCCGGAGAACATCGCGTGTTTCAGAAAGTTGACGCCTACGCTGGCGACCCCATTCTCTCCTTAATGGAGCGTTTCAAAGAAGATCCTCGCAGCGACAAAGTGAACCTCAGCATTGGTCTGTATTACAACGAGGACGGTATTATTCCTCAACTGCAGGCCGTTGCTGAAGCCGAAGCGCGTCTTAATGCTGTTCCGCACGGTGCTTCGCTTTATCTGCCAATGGAAGGGTTAAATACCTACCGCAATACCATCGCGCCGCTGCTGTTTGGTGCCGATCACGCGGTGCTCGCGCAGAAACGTGTGGCGACCATCCAGACGCTGGGCGGCTCGGGGGCGCTGAAAGTTGGCGCGGATTTCCTGAAGAAATACTTTCCGGACTCCGGCGTGTGGGTCAGTGACCCGACGTGGGAAAACCACGTAGCCATCTTCGAAGGTGCGGGCTTTAAAGTGGCGACGTATCCGTGGTTCGACAGTGAAACTAACGGCGTGCGCGTTGACGCGCTGCTGGAAAAACTGAACACCCTGCCGGAGCGCAGTATTGTGCTGCTGCATCCGTGCTGCCATAACCCAACCGGCGCGGATCTCACCAATGCGCAGTGGGATGCCGTTATTGAGGTGCTGAAGGCGCGTAACCTGATCCCGTTCCTTGATATCGCCTATCAGGGCTTTGGTGCGGGCATGGAAGAGGATACTTACGCCATTCGCGCCATTGCCAGCGCCGGGTTGCCCGCGCTGGTCAGTAACTCCTTCTCAAAAATCTTCTCCCTGTATGGTGAGCGAGTCGGCGGTCTCTCCGTGGTGTGCGAAGACGCTGAAGCGGCGGGCCGCGTGCTGGGTCAACTGAAAGCGACCGTTCGTCGCATCTACTCCAGCCCGCCAGCATTTGGTGCGCAGGTGGTGGCAACGGTTCTTGGTGATGAACGGTTAAAAGCCACCTGGCTTGCAGAAGTGGAAGCGATGCGTAAGCGCATTCTGTCGATGCGCCAGGAACTGGTGAATGTGCTGAAAGAGGCGGTGCCAGGGCATAACTTTGACTATCTGCTTAAGCAGCGTGGGATGTTCAGCTATACCGGACTGAGCGCCGCTCAGGTCGACAGGCTGCGCGAAGAATTTGGTGTTTACCTGATTGCCAGCGGGCGCATGTGCGTGGCGGGGCTGAACGCCAGCAATGTTCAGCGCGTGGCACAGGCATTTGCTGCTGTGATGTAAGTATTCACTTACTTGCATGCTATATGTAGGCCGGGTAAGGCGCAGCCGCCACCCTGCTTCGGTGCCAATTATTGCCCGGTGGCGCTTCGCTTACCGGGCCTACACGCCTCTTCCGCGCTTTGTGATCTTCTTCTTTTTATTCAGTTTCATAAGCAAAAACTCCTTTCCTTCCCCTCCCGCTGGGGTTATGGTCGGAGAGTTTTTTGACCATCCGCTCAAAATAAAACGATAACAAACTGAATATTCAGGGGAAAATATGCGCAAGATCACACTGGCGCTCAGCGCCGCCTGCTTATTGTTCTCGCTTAATAGTGCAGTTGTGGCGCGTGCTTCCGCACCGACGCCGCTTTACACCGGCACCACCGCCGCCATGCTTGCTGAACAGGCTCCCATTCACTGGGTTTCCGTGGCGCAAATCGAAAACAGCCTGATGGGCCGCCCGCCAATGGCCGTGGGCTTTGACATTGACGATACCGTGTTGTTCTCAAGCCCTGGCTTCTGGCGCGGCAAGAAAACCTGGTCGCCGGACAGCGAAGAATATCTCAAGAACCCCGCATTCTGGGAAAAGATGAATAACGGCTGGGATGAGTTCAGCATTCCGAAAGAGGTTGCCCGCGCGCTCATTGCCATGCACGTTAAGCGCGGCGACAGCATTTACTTCGTGACGGGCCGCAGTCAGACCAAAACTGAAACGGTGTCTAAAACTCTGCAGGACGATTTCCTCATACCGGCTTCCAGTATGAACCCGGTCATATTTGCGGGGGATAAAGAGGGACAAAACACCAAAACCCAGTGGCTGGAACAGAAACACATCAAAGTGTTTTACGGGGATTCGGATAACGACATCACCGCGGCGCACGATGTCGGTGCCAGAGGGATCAGGGTGTTGCGCGCCTCTAACTCGACTTATCGACCCCTACCGATGGCCGGGAAATTTGGTGAAGAGGTGATTGTTAACTCTGAATATTAATTTATCGGCGGCGGCTTTGATTCTTTTTTAATCAAAACTCACCGCCGCGGGTTTTACCTTTCGTCTTCTTGCTGCACACTTAGAAAGAACCTTCTTTCATAACGGAGCAGCACATGTGGTATCAACAGACCCTGACCTTAAGCGCTAAACCACGCGGGTTCCATCTGGTGACGGACGAAGTCATCGGGCAGATCCGCGACCTTTCGCGCATCAATACGGGTTTACTGCATCTGCTGCTTCAGCATACGTCAGCTTCTCTTACGCTAAATGAAAATTGCGATCCCACTGTCCGGTCTGACATGGAGCACCATTTTCTGAAGACCGTCCCGGATAACGCGCCTTATGAGCATGACTATGAAGGGGAGGATGATATGCCGTCGCATATTAAATCCTCTTTGCTGGGCGTATCGTTAATGCTGCCGGTACACAATGGGCGGCTACAGCTGGGGACGTGGCAAGGGATCTGGCTGGGAGAACATCGCATTCACGGTGGTTCGCGTAAAATTATCGCAACGCTACAAGGGGAATAAAGATGACAATTTCGGAGATACTGCAGTACTGCATGAGCAAACCGGGCGCGGAGCAAAGCGTCCACAGCGACTGGAAAGCCACGCAGATTAAGGTCGGCGATGTGCTGTTTGCCATGGTGAAAGAGGTTGAAGGCCGCCCGGCGGCATCGCTGAAAACCAGCCCGGAATTGGCCGAATTGTTACGTCAGCAACATAGTGACGTCAGGCCGAGCCAACATCTCAATAAAGCGCACTGGAGCACCGTTTATCTCGACGGTTCGATTCCGGGTTCGCAAATTTATTATCTGGTAGACGCGTCATATAAGCAGGCAATGGAATTGTTGCCGGAAGACGTTAAACGCAAAATGTCCCTGTAAAAGTTGTATTCAGCGCTGACATTTTTAATGAAAATGGGTGAAAGACAATAACTCTCACCCTCACATAATTATCTCTATTGCATAGTGGAGGTAATTATGGACCAAATAATTGATAAACTAATTCAGATCGCAAAGAATGAAGTGGGAACCCGTGAAGGGAGTGTGAATAATACAGGTGCCAGAGTTGTTGAATATCAGGGCGCAACCTGGTTGCAACCCGGAGCATGGCCCTGGTGTGCTGCATTTACCTGCTGGATAATGCGGGAGTGGCTACAGGATGAGGCTGTCCGGCAGCGTTTAAATATTGCGACATTCTCATTAGCAGAGAAATGGCGTTGCCGTGATGCCAGCGCATTTGGATGGGAAAAATGGGCGGCGCAGACAGGGCTTACCGTACTTTCAGAAAATCATAATGCTCAGGCGGGTGATTTTGTTGTTTATGATTTTTCTCATATCGGGATTGTTATTCAGGATCAATTATCTGTTAAAGATAATATTGTCACCGTTGAAGGTAACACTAACGGACGTGGTGATCGGGACAGCACCTCCGGTGATGGTGTCTGGGATAAGGCAAGAAATCCCTCGTTAGTCAGATGCTATATCCGAATCCTGAACAGTCAGGAGGGGTAGCATGGACAGCAAAGTATCCATTCCCACGGAGTCGACAGCGCAAAACGACTCTTCTTTACCACGGCAAAAGATAGGGGGAATTGTTCTTTATGGAGGGATGGGCATTATTGCCTTTCTTCTTATTATCGCAATTATGGTTTTGTATCGAACAACTGGTGATAAAGCTACATTAGATAATATCTTTCCCCTTGTTAAAGATCTGATTATGATTTTATTGCCTGTTATTTCGGCATGGATCAGTACAGTAATTGCCTTCTATTTTTCTCGGGACAGTTTAAATGCTGTTACACAGCATGCGCAAGATATTGCAACTGCTCTGGCTGGCGATGATAAATTAAAGGCAATTCTGGCAAGCGAAGTAATGCGGCCCATGGATGAAAAATTTGTGGTTATGCAAAGAGACGGCAATTATGCAGAAATAAAACTGTACAATGACTTGCTGGATGCGAAAATGAAAGACAGAAATATTACGCGACTGCCTGTGCTGGATAGTAATGGGGTTGTGCAATATATTATCCATCAAAGTATGATCACCGAGTTTATTGCCCGCAACAGAAATATCACCGATCCCACTTTGCAAGATTTACTCAACGAGCCGACCTGTAAAGCCATTTTCACCCGCTTTGGCGTTGTAGGGACTAAGGCGACGCTACTGGAAGCGAAAAAACAGATCGATCAGGATAGAGAATGTCAGGATGTTATTGTGACCTTGAGTGGTGAAAGAGCCGCGCAAGCAATCGGCTGGATTACCAATACGATGGTTGAAGAGAAAAGCAGGGTCTGAAAACCACAACCCTGCGGCTGTGGTTTTCAGAATGATTACAGCAACGGTTTAAGGAAGCGCGCGGTGTGCGAGGCTTCGCACTCAGCAACGGTCTCTGGCGTACCGGAGACGAGGATTTCACCGCCGCCGCTGCCGCCTTCCGGACCGAGATCGACAATCCAGTCTGCAGTTTTAATCACGTCCAGGTTGTGCTCAATGACCACAATGGTGTTGCCCTGATCGCGTAACTGGTGCAGCACGTCCAGCAGTTGCTGGATATCGGCAAAGTGGAGGCCGGTGGTCGGCTCATCCAGAATGTAAAGCGTCTGACCGGTGCCGCGTTTAGACAGCTCACGCGCCAGCTTCACGCGCTGCGCTTCACCGCCGGAGAGCGTCGTGGCGGACTGCCCCAGACGAATGTAGGTCAGGCCCACGTCCATCAGCGTCTGCAGCTTACGTGCCAGCGCAGGGACGGCGTCAAAGAACTCACGCGCCTCTTCGATGGTCATATCCAGCACTTCGTGGATGGTTTTGCCTTTGTACTTAATCTCCAGCGTTTCGCGGTTATAGCGCTTGCCTTTGCACTGATCGCACGGTACGTAGATATCCGGTAGGAAGTGCATCTCAACCTTAATCACACCGTCGCCCTGGCACGCTTCACAGCGGCCACCACGCACGTTAAAGCTGAAGCGGCCTGGCGTATACCCGCGCGAGCGTGATTCTGGAACGCCGGCAAACAGTTCACGTACGGGCGTAAAGACGCCGGTATAGGTCGCCGGGTTGGAGCGCGGCGTACGTCCAATTGGGCTCTGGTCAATGTCGATAACCTTATCGAAATGTTCCAGCCCCTGAATGTCGCGGTAAGGCGCAGGCTCGGCCAGCGTCGCACCGTTCAGCGCCGTCTGCGCAATCGGGAACAGCGTATCGTTAATCAGCGTCGATTTACCGGAACCGGAGACGCCGGTGATACAGGTGAACAGGCCAACAGGCAGCGTCAGGGTCACGTCTTTCAGGTTGTTGCCGCGCGCGCCGGTCAGCTTCAGCACTTTTTCCGGGTTTGCCGCAACGCGCTGTTTCGGTACTTCAATCTTGCGCTTGCCGCTCATGTACTGGCCGGTCAGCGACTCCGGCACCGCCATAATGTCTTTCAGCGTCCCTTCCGCAACCACCTGACCGCCGTGTACGCCTGCACCCGGACCAATATCGATCACGTGGTCTGCAGCGCGGATCGCATCTTCGTCGTGCTCAACCACAATCACCGTGTTGCCGAGGTTACGCAGATGGACAAGCGTGCCGAGCAGACGTTCGTTATCGCGCTGGTGCAGGCCGATGGACGGCTCATCCAGCACGTACATTACGCCGACTAAGCCCGCGCCGATCTGGCTCGCCAGACGGATACGCTGCGCTTCACCACCGGAAAGGGTTTCAGCCGAGCGGGAAAGGGTCAGGTAGTTCAGGCCAACGTTCACCAGGAACTTCAGACGATCGCCGATCTCTTTCAGCACTTTTTCGGCGATTTTCGCGCGCTGGCCGGAGAGCTTCAGGTTGTTGAAGAAGTCCATCGCGTGGCCGATGCTCATGTCTGAGATGGTCGGCAGCGCCGTATTTTCGACAAACACATGGCGCGCTTCGCGACGCAGACGCGTGCCGTCACAGGTGGCGCAGGAGCGGTTGCTGATGAACTTCGCCAGCTCTTCGCGCACTGCGCTGGATTCGGTCTCTTTATAGCGGCGCTCCATATTGTGCAGCACCCCTTCAAACGGGTGGCGACGCACGGAGGTATCGCCGCGATCGTTCATGTATTTGAACTCGATGTTCTCTTTACCGGAACCGAACAGGATCACTTTGTGTACGTTTGCGCTCAGGCTGGCCCACGGGGCTTCAACGTCGAACTTATAGTGCTCTGCCAGCGATTTCAGCATCTGGAAGTAGTAAAAATTACGCTTATCCCAGCCGCGAATGGCCCCGCCCGCCAGCGACAGCTCCGGGTTCTGGATCACGCGGTCCGGGTCGAAATACTGCTGTACGCCCAGGCCGTCACACGTCGGGCACGCGCCCGCCGGGTTGTTGAACGAGAACAGACGCGGTTCCAGCTCGCGCATGCTGTAGCCGCAAATCGGGCAGGCAAAGTTGGCGGAGAAGAGCAGCTCTTCCGCTTTCGGGTCGTCCATATCAGAGACCACGGCCGTGCCGCCGGAAAGCTCCAGCGCCGTTTCAAACGATTCTGCCAGGCGCGTTGCCAGATCTCCACGCACTTTGAAGCGGTCAATCACCACTTCAATAGTGTGCTTCTTCTGCAGCTCCAGCTTTGGCGGATCTGACAAATCACACACTTCGCCGTCGATACGGGCGCGGATATAACCCTGGCTTGCCAGGTTTTCCAGCGTTTTAGTGTGTTCACCTTTACGCTCTTTGATGATCGGCGCAAGCAGCATCAGGCGTTTGCCTTCCGGCTGCGACAGCACGTTATCCACCATCTGGCTCACGGTCTGGGCCGCCAGCGGGACGTCGTGGTCCGGGCAGCGCGGCTCACCCACGCGTGCATACAGCAGACGCAGGTAGTCATGAATTTCGGTAATTGTACCGACCGTTGAACGCGGGTTATGCGAGGTGGATTTCTGCTCAATAGAGATAGCAGGAGATAACCCTTCAATGTGGTCTACATCCGGTTTTTCCATCAGCGACAGGAACTGACGTGCGTACGCAGAGAGTGATTCAACGTAACGACGCTGCCCTTCGGCATACAAGGTGTCAAAAGCCAGTGAGGACTTGCCAGACCCCGAAAGCCCGGTCACGACAATGAGTTTGTCGCGTGGGATTATGAGGTTGATATTCTTGAGATTATGGGTGCGCGCGCCCCGAACTTCGATCTTATCCATTCACCTTTCCCGGTTGGAACACGGATTGCCTGGTTTGTTTGAAGGACAAACGGCTGTCAGAAACGGCTAATTATGACACAATTTGACCTGTTTGAATATACAGTATTGGAATGCATTTTCTGATTCGCTGTGTAACAATGTTGAGTTCGCGTAAGAACTCTGGAATCCATCTCGCAGCTATCAAAATGCAGCATGGAAATGGTACACTCGCGCGTTACACTTATTAAGAAACGTATTCAGGAGACACGAACATGGCCAGCAGAGGCGTAAACAAGGTGATTCTCGTCGGTAATCTGGGCCAGGACCCGGAAGTACGCTACATGCCGAGTGGTGGCGCAGTTGCCAACATTACGCTGGCTACTTCCGAATCCTGGCGTGATAAAGCGACCGGTGAAATGAAAGAGCAGACCGAATGGCACCGCGTTGTGCTGTTTGGCAAACTGGCTGAAGTGGCGGGTGAATATCTGCGTAAAGGTTCTCAGGTGTATATTGAAGGCCAGCTGCGTACCCGCAAATGGACCGATCAGTCCGGCGCTGAGAAGTACACTACGGAAGTGGTGGTTAACGTAGGCGGCACCATGCAGATGCTGGGTGGTCGTCAGGGCGGTGGTGCACCGGCAGGTGGCGGTCAGAGCCAGCAGCAGGGCGGTTGGGGTCAGCCTCAGCAGCCGCAGGGCGGCAACCAGTTCAGCGGCGGCGCGCAGTCTCGTCCGCAGCAGCAGTCTGCGCCGGCTCCGTCTAACGAACCGCCAATGGACTTCGACGACGATATTCCGTTCTAAGTCCTGTCACGCTTCATATAAAAAAGCCCTTTTGGGGCTTTTTTATTGGGCGCGATAGTGCTGTAAGAATCCAACAAAATCACGAAAACAGAGCGGCTTAGAGAAAAAATAACCCTGCAGGCAATCGATTTGATTCGCTTTGAGGTAATCGACCTGGTAGTCATATTCCACTCCCTCAGCCGTGGTCAGAATGTTCATCCGCCTGGCCATATCAATCACGCAGTCAATCAACGGCGTGGCGGTATCTTTCGAGATCTGACGGATAAACATACGGTCAATTTTAATGCTGTCGGGATTCAGGTTGGATATAAACGCCAGGTTAGAAAAGCCCGTGCCAAAATCATCCAGCGCAATTTTGATTCCACTGCGTTTTATATGCGCCACTTTCTGCACGATATCATCGCACATAGCGATATTTTCCCGCTCGGTGATCTCAAAAACCAGCGTTATGCCCAGCGCGTCAAAAATGGGTGCCCAGTAATCAACGAACAGCTCAAAATGGCTATCCACAACGTGGGTATAACTGATGTTGAGATTGAGCTTAAAGCCAGGCTGCAAGGTTACAATGCCCTGCTGCAAATCATCGACCACCTGTTCCATCAGGCTGTCCGTCAGGTTCATGATAAGCCCGGTACTTTCTGCTACAGGAATAAAAACGTCGGGGGGAATAAAACCCAGTTCATTATGATGCCAGCGGGCGAGGACCTCCGCGCCCGAAACCGTATTGGTTTGGGCACAGATAAGCGGCTGGTAATGCGGATGGATCTGATGCAGTTTGATGGCATGTGCCAGCTGTGAATAGAGTGAATGCCGTCGGGCTGCCAGTAGCCAGGTGAGAAGAGCGACAGTCGTCGACAACAGTAAAATAATCCCCCCGCCTGTCAACGAAGGCAGCGAGAAACGGGTACTTGCGCCCAGTTCCAGAATTTTCCAGACCAGCGCAGTGGTGACAACCAGGGTCAGCAGGAATGCAGCAAACGCCGCGAGGAACCGGTATCGCTGTTTGCGCAGGAAATGCTTTTGATACATATCAGGGACGCCTTACGCGCGTTCTGGCTGCATGTACTGCTGATGAAATGCTTCCTTACTGACCGGGCGCGAAAACAGAAATCCCTGACCGTATTTCACGCCGTGGCGAAGCATTGAGGAAACGTGCGTGTAGTTTTCAACGCCTTCAATAATGGCGTCGATATCCCACTGCGCCAGGTGATCCAGCATAGCGTAGGTTCGTTCAAGGTTTCCCGGAGCCAGACAACTGCGGTCCAGCTTGACGTAATCAGGCATATACAGCGCCAGCCGCGACTGCAGCGTGGCGATGCAGTCTATACCGTCCCAGGCCAGATTCATCCCTGCATCGCGCAGGCTGGTGAGATTAAGGCTAACCTCGTCATCCGGTGCAGCGTTACCGTCGGTTATCTCAAAGATAATCTGGCGCGGCGTAAGATTATATTTTTCAAGCAACGCCAGTACCCGTGCGGCGAAGCGCCCATCCTGCAGCTGAATCCAGGAGATATTGAAGGTAAATATTTGCGTGTCGCGGACGTCGGGTTTCTGACGGGAAATATACTCAAAAGCCTGGGCCATAATGTAATCGCCCATGGATACGATCCCGCCGCTCTTCTCCAGCTCATTGATAAACAAATGGGGAGGAACAATATGACGCCGGTGAGTACCGCGCACCAGCACTTCGCCGCCAATGCAGACGAACCGTGAGAGATCAAAAATAGGTTGAATAACAAAATCGATACCCGCATCGAGTTTATTTTTTTCGACACACTGCATCACAAAATGTGTACTTTTTTCCATGCCAGCCTCGTAGCCACAACTCTACAGCGTAAAACGACACAACGACTGTTCAACTTAAATGGGTGGGAGAAATAGATCGCATTAGCGGGAGACGATTTTGTTTTTGCCCGTTTTCTTTGCTTCATATAAAAACTTATCAGCATGAGCAATCACTTCAGGCAGCGAGCCTCTCCCCATCTGACAAAGCCCTGCGCTGAATGAGACTTTCAGCTCGTTCTCCCTGAAATGGCGGGTATTAACGGTTATTCGCCACTTTTCCAGATAACTTATCGCTTTTTCCTGAGAGATGCCGTTAAACAGGATGGCGAACTCTTCACCACCGTAACGATAGAGGGTGATGTTCTCCAGCCCACGTAGCCGCAACCCTAATTCGGCCACGGTTTTTAGCACAATATCCCCCACGGCATGGCCCCAGGTGTCATTAATGTTTTTAAAATTATCGATATCAACCATGGCAAGGTACGCCAGGGGATCGCTGTTACACTGTGCGGCATCAGCATCAAAAGCGCGGCGGTTTTTGAGGCCGGTTAACCCGTCGGTCAGTGCTTCATGAGCAATATTTTTCTGCCGCTGCTGTGAGTTATGAATTTCTTCAAAAATAAGTTCTTCGACGGCAGTGGGTTTGATCGCCCCGTTTCGGATGCTGGTGGCTATGCGCATAAAAATGGCGTTCATTGCGGAGCGGGTAGCCCACCAGCAGAAAAACAGCATCACCAGCGTAAACAGTATTCCCCAGAGGATAGCAATACATTGATTCCAGACCTGGTTGTTGAGTTCACTCTCGTCCACCTCATGCATGACCAGCCACGATTCAGACGTGATGGAACGGTAGGCGTAATAGTGTGAATCCATGACAAAATCGCCGCGAAATTCTCGGGCATAACGCGCGAGAGCTTTAAGTTTGGCCGGATCAATCGGGTAACCCGGATTGATAACCAGTTCGCCCCCACGGGTCATTACAAAGGTGTTGCTTTTGGTGGGCGGCTGGGCGGTATTCAAAATCTCCGTGCTTTTATCCATGTTCAGATTGAGTGCCAGCACGCCCTGGTTCGAGCCGTCTGTGCCATTGATGACCGGCAGAGAAAGGGTTATCACGCGCTCTTTATTGGCGAAAGGGTCTCTGCTCACCGTGAAATGTGCAGCGTCTGAATTCTCTATGGAGAGGGTGAACCAGGGCTCTTTACCGGGTTCCCAACTGGAAGCGGCTTCGACATAGGGTAAACGAGTGAAATGCCCCTTGTTATCGGCATGAATAATCGAGATTGCATCAGGCATAATACGCAGGCGCTCGATCATCCAGTTTCTTAATGTATGCTCGCTTTTGGCATCACCATCAAACTTATGCTGATCGGCGGCAACCCTGGCCATTTCTTTTACACTGTTTTCATAGCCCGCCAGGTACTTATCAAGGAAGGTTGCCACGTTATTGATATAAAGACGGTTTTGCCGTTTATATATTTCGACGGCTTTCGTCCACTGCGTATGGAAGGTCAGAAGCCCAACCAGCACAAATGTCACAGCCAGTACCGAGAAGCAAATGTTTAGCGGTCTTCTGAAATTTAGACTTTCGATCACTGAATACTCCGGAAATCTCTACTGACACCAAATCAGAGCTATTACTCGCACGGATAAAACGCGCAGCGTATTGAGGGATGGTTAAAAGCAGTGGTATGCGGTCTTTCTTACTGGATGTAAATAAATCAAAGGGGAACATAACACGTTGAATAAATACTACCGTCTCGCCATTTGATTGTCAAAGTCGATCGAATGATCAATATCGATCGATAAAATCAATCATCGGAATTGTTGTTAAAAACTATACGTAATACCGATCGATAATTTGGGATTAATTGGTCAAAACGATCTTTATTCAGAGGTGTAAAGATAAAGGTCTTTATAATCAGTGGATTATGCGAGGAGGTGTAAATGTTTTGTCACAGGGGATGGCACGATATTTTCGAATTAAAAGGAAAATATCGAGAGGAGATCATAAAATGGGAAATAGAATTTCCTTTTTAAGGGAAAATCTATTTCCCGTGAGCGAGTAAATGTTAATTATTCCTGTCTCACGTCATACTCTACGAGCGTCCAGTTAACAGGATAACCATTTTGCCAGGGAAGTGTTTCCCCTTTTTTAACATTTACAACATTTTTAATCGCAGGGTTATCAATTTGCCAGTAACCGCTTTGAGGGCAAATATTCCCGCTGGAACGTCGGGTTCCTAATGGACTCCGTGACGGTTCGGTCTGCGAAACATTAGCAGTTGTCGTTGCCACAGTCAGATTGCTGCTATCAATTTTCATTATCATGCTACCCTTATGAATACATCCATTATTCAAGCGCGGCAAAATAAGAAGATAACTTAACAGTTTATTTTCATTATTTATTCATATAGACATTGTTTAGAGTTTATATTGCAATAGATGTTATCATTCGCCACAATAGCCGCCCTTTTGCATGAAAGTTGAACAAAATGACGCGTCGCATTTTTAGCAGCCTGTTTTTTCTGATGTTATTTTTCAGTGGCAGCGCGCTCGCGGTGAATTGCCAGCGGGCCGTTACGCCCCTCGAAAATACCATTTGCAACAATGACAACCTGCACTGGCTGGATAGCACGCTGTCGGTTGTCTATCATCAGGCCCTTCAGAACGAAGGCGTCGAAGGCAGCAATAAAAAATACGACGATTGGGAAAAGCTGCTGGAAAAATGCACAACCGATGCCTGTATAGAACGCGCGTATTACGCAGGCATCAGCGCGCTGTCCAACACTGACCGTGATTTCAAATGGGAAGGCAAATGGTGGAACATGCTGGCACCAAACATGAGCGGCGGCGTGATCCAGTTCAGCCATAATGCCCAGTGGAGCGTCACCCTCGATATTCGCGCCTGGGCAGGGCTGAATAAAGATGAGTTTACTGCAGAAGCCCGCCGGTTGTATGGAATGCTGGTTGTGGAAAAGATGGTTGAAACCAGTAACTGCAAGCTGCTGTTGATCCCTGAAAAAGATGGCTCATTACAGGTCTACAGCAACGCCGATTGGGGGTGCCGGTTATCCATGCCTGCCGGGGTGTTCCTGGACGGGGCTTACAGGCTCTCTGAAGACGATCCCCGCCCCAAACCCACGCTGCTGTCGCTGGGAATTTTCCCGACCCAGGAAATGGATGAAAAATTCCGCAGCCTGGTCGGGGATGATTATCAGAACTTCGTCAACAGCGCGAACGTGTATATCTACCAGAACGATATCGATAACATCGGGGCTCGCGTGCTCTCTATGTGGGTACAGGGCGCTGCGAACAGCAGAACGGCCATCATCATGTATACGCCAAAAGGCGAAATCTGGGCAGGCCGGATCTCGCCGGTGAAAGGCGGTGGCCTAGAGCTGAACTATTACAGCACCGAAGGCCGCGACCAACGCAAAATGCCGCGCACGTTGGCCGCATGGAAATTACGTTTTTTAGATAATTAAGCCAGCGTTCCCACAATTGTTAAATCACTGTCATCAGGCACTTCGTTATAAGACAACACGTGCAGATTGCTGGCAAACAGACGGCCATAGCGTGAAATTAACGGCCTTAACTGTGGCGTGACCAGCAGCAACGGCGGCATGCCTTTCGCTTTCATCTGTTCCTGAATGATCGGCATCGTGTTTTGCAGCTGCGTCAAAATGTTGGGGTCAACGGCAAAACTGTCCAGCGCCACTTTCCCCGCCTGCTGGGATTGGTTGAGCGCACCGAGAAGAATGTTTTCCAGGGCGTTATCGATGGTATAAGCCGCCAGCTGTTGCCGATCCCCGTTGATAGAATGGATGATGGCGCGGCGCAGCGCGTAACGCACATCTGACGTCAGCAGGATCGGATCTTTGGTCACCGCGGAGCTTTCTAACAGGGTGGAAGCGATAGTGACAATATCTTTCAGGGAAACCTGCTCCAGCAGCAGCTGACGATATACGCGCAGGAGAAGGCTGAAATTCAGCGCGTTGGTCAAATCTTCCGCCAGTTTAGGGGCCTGTAGCGCCAGGCGAGCATGCAGATGCGTAATATCGTCGTAATTGAACAGGTCGGGCAGATGTTGACGGGCGATTTTATTCACGTGCGTCGCCACCACGCTGGCGCAATCCACCACCTGATAACCCAGGTTCAACGCCGTGGCTTTTTGTTCCGGATCGATCCAGACGATCGCCATGCCATAAGCGGGATCGGTATCCAGCACGCCATCAATTTCGCCATACAGTTCCGCTCCCGGAATAGCCATCAGCTTATCGGCATAAACCTCGCCAAGCGACGTTCGGATACCGTTGATGTATATCGCATACTGGGCGGGTTTCAGGCGGAAGTTTTCCCGGATGCGGATCTCCGGCAACAGTACGCCACACTGCTCTGAAACCACCTGTCGCACGCCGCGGATACGCTGTGAAAGCGGGCTGCCTTTGGCCGAATCGATTAGCGTGACCAGCTTGTAACCGAGGTTCAGGCCAATGGGCTCCACCAGCGGAATACTTTCCCAGTTGATACCGGGCGTGGTATCCGTTGCCAGCGCATCGTTGATGGCGTCGTAATCGGTCTCTTCTTCCGCGGGTTTAACCACTTTACTCTGTCGCCAGGCGGCAAACAGCAGCAGCGCGGTAAAGCACAGAAAGGCGATGTGCGGCATGCCCGGTACAATCGCCAGAATAAACATGACGAACGCGGCGGTGTACAGCACATGGGGCTTCGCCAGCAGCTGCGTTTTGATCTCGTCGCTAACGTCGTCGCCGTCGCTGACGCGGGTAACAATAATTGCGGCTGCGGTTGCCAGCAGCAGGGAAGGGATCTGTGCGGCCAGACCATCACCGATCGTCAACAGCACGTACTGCTGGAACGCGTGGCTGGCATCAAGATTGTATTTGAAAATACCGATGCAGATCCCGCCGATGACGTTGATGATCAACACCATAATACCGGCGATGGCGTCCCCGCGAACGAACTTGGAGGCCCCGTCCATTGCGCCGTAGAAATCGGCCTCTTTGCTCACCTCTTTGCGGCGGTCTCGTGCCTGGTTCTGGTTAATCAGCCCGGCGTTGAGGTCTGCATCGATCGCCATCTGTTTACCCGGCAGGGCGTCCAGCGTAAAGCGAGCAGAAACCTCAGAAATACGCTCGGCCCCTTTGGTGACCACCACAAAGTTGATGATCATCAGGATGATAAAGACCACGAAGCCGACGACGAAATCGCCGCCGATCACCACCTGGCCGAACGCCTCAATCACCTTACCCGCCGCGCCTTCGCCTTCATGACCGTGCAGCAACACCACGCGGGTGGATGCCACGTTCAGCGTCAGGCGCATCAGTGTGGTGATCAGCAACAGCGTCGGGAAGACGGCAAAATCCAGTGGACGCTGCATATTGACCGCGACCAGCAGAACCACCACCGCCAACACAATGTTGAAGGTAAATAAGATATCCAGCATCAGCGGCGACAATGGCAACATCACCATTGCCAGTACGCTAAGAAGCAGTATCGGGACGCCCACGTGCCCTTTACGGAGTATGGCAAGCGTCTGCTGTAACTTACTGTTCGCCATCGGCTTTTAAGACCTCTTTTGGAATGTTGATCTGCCTGTTCAGGCGGGGTTTTTGTTCAAGCTGGCCGGTACGCCAGGATTTAAGCTGCATGACATAAGTCAGCACGTGCGCAATGGCGCGGAAAAGCTGCGCGGGAATTTGCTGGTTCACGCGCGTGGTGTGATAGACCGCGCGCGCCAGCGGAGGAAACTCCACAATTTCAATCTGATGGTGTCGGGCCACGTCGCGAATATAGAGTGCAATGTCATCCATCCCTTTCGCCACGATGTAAGGCGCTTCGGCTTTTTTCGGGTCATATTTCAGCGCCACCGCATAGTGCGTGGGGTTGGTAATAATCACGTCAGCGTCGGGTACGGTACGGCTGATTTGCCCCATCGCCATCTGACGTTGTAGCTGGCGAATACGTCCCTTGATTTGCGGGTTACCGTCGTTGTTCTTGTACTCCTCTTTCACCTCTTGCTTGGTCATGCGCATTTTTTTGGTGAACATAAATTTGGTCAGCGGCACGTCAAGCAGGGCGAAAATGACAATCACGGCAATGAAATAAACCAGCACGTGATGCAGGATGCCAAAGCCCTGGTGGATCGCCTGGTTCAGGCTAAGGCGTTGCAGATGCAGCAGCGGATTCAGTGAGCTGTGCACCATGCTGTACAGCACCGCCAGAATGATGCCGCACTTGAGCATCATCTTGCCGACTTCAACGTAGTGGCTACTGGAAAACATGCGCTTCACGCCGCTAATCGGGCTGAGTTTTTTAAAATCTGGCGTCAGCTTTGATACGGTAAAAATCCAGCCGCCGGGGACCAGGCTTGCCACAACGCAGGCGATCGGAATCGGTGCCAGCGTGGCGATAAAACGGATAATCACCCAGACGTTGAGCATCAAAAACTGGCTTAATGCACCGTTGTCGTCGAGCCGTCCGGCCATCATGCCTACCGAGGTAAACGACTCCTCCACCAGCTGTTTGTAATAGGGAAAAAACGTACCCATGGTGATGAATGAGGCCAGCAGGCCCACGGCCATAGTGAGGTCTTTGGAACGGGGTAAATCCCCCTTTTCGCGCGCTTTGCGTAGCTTTTGCGCTGTGGGTTTTTCGCTTTTATCGCCACCGGCAGCCATTAGTGGCTCCTCACGGCTTCGAGCCTGGCCAGGATTTCATTGGTCAGATTGAGGTAGTGATCGGGAATATTGTTCATCATCAACGAGATGCAGAGCAGGCCGAAGAGCATGCTGATAGGAAAACCCAGCGAGAACAGGTTCAGCGTGGGTGAGACGCGGTTAAGCAACCCAAAACCGCCCTGCACAATCAACATGACAAAGGTTGTCGGGATGGCGATAAGCGTTGCGGAGGACATGATCCAGCCCAGGCTTTGCGCGATAAGCAGTAGCGTCGGTTTGTTAATCGCCTGGCCGATGGGCCACCAGACAAAGCCCTTGTAGAGAATGGTCACCACCAGCAGATGCCCGTCCATCACGAAAAAGAGCAGCCCACAAAAGGTGTAGATCATCTGGGAAATCACCGTGGTCGAACTGCCGTTCACCGGGTCGTTCATCATTGCCATGCCGAGCCCCATATTCATCGAAAGAATATGTCCGGCGGTTTGCAGCGCGACAAACACCAGCTGCATCGCCATCCCAAACAGCATTCCCCACAGCAGTTGTTCACCCGTGAGGAGGAGCGTGCGCATCGAGAACAGCTCGTTCAGCAA
This sequence comes from Enterobacter sp. MALB-1, assembly GCF_041021625.1. Lineage (NCBI taxonomy): Bacteria > Pseudomonadati > Pseudomonadota > Gammaproteobacteria > Enterobacterales > Enterobacteriaceae > Enterobacter > Enterobacter sp. MALB-1. The sequence continues at coordinate 4,136,145 of NZ_JBDPJL010000001.1, read as the reverse complement.
CACTTTTTCAGGCAGCATCGGCGTGATGATGACGGCCAGCACCAGGGCGAGCACGGTTTTAATCCGACGGCTAAAGGCGCGGTTGTCCAGTACCGGGCAAAAGTGCAGAAACGCCAGGATGCGAAAAAACGGGAAGACTAACGCCAGCAGAGGGTTAATCAGCGCATGAATATCGATGCCCATTGCCTGCTAACCCACCAGTGCCGCCGCCTGCTGAAAAATATTAACGGTGAAGTCGACCAGTTGGGTCAGCATCCATTTACCGCCAATAATCAGGACCGCCAGCGTCACCAGAAGGCGAGGCAGAAAGCTCAGGGTCTGTTCGTTAATTTGCGTTGTGGCCTGGAAGATACTGACGCACAGGCCGACAATCAGGCTGGGTACAATCGCGACAGCAGAGATAACCAGCACCAGTTTAATGCCGGTCGCCATGATGTCCCCGGCGATATCCATTGTGACCACAGCTATAGCCCCTGCACGCTTGAAGTGAGTGTACCGACGATGAGCGTCCAGCCGTCACACAGCACAAACAGCATCAGCTTGAACGGCAGCGAGACAATCAGCGGCGAAAGCATCATCATCCCCATTGCCATCAAAATACTGGCGACAATCAGGTCAATGACCAGGAAAGGGATGTAAATCATAAAGCCGATCTGGAAAGCCGTTTTCAGCTCGCTCAGCAGGTAGGCAGGCGTGACGACGGTTAAATCCTGCTCTTTCGGATCGCCCGTCACGCCCGCAATCGTCATCATTTGCGACATCGCTTTATTGCTGGTTTGCGCCAGCATAAAGTTTTTCAGCGGCACTTCGGCCTTACCAAACGCCTGTTTCATGGTGATTTCGTCATTCTGAAACGGCACGATGGCGTCCTGATAAACGGTGGTCCATACCGGGCGCATCACCAGCAGCGTAAGCGCCAGCGCGATCCCGGTAAGTATTTTATTGGGCGGGCTTTGTTGCAGACCGAGCGCCTGGCGCAGGATCGCCAGCACGATAATGAAGCGCGTAAAGCAGGTCATCATCATTAGCATCACCGGCAGCAGACCCAGCAGGGTCATCAGGATCAGGATTTCAATCTTGACGTTATAATCCTGGCCGCCGTCGGTGGTTGCTGAGCTGAACAGCGTAATGTCGCCATTGGCAGCCAGCAGTTGCGGGGAAAAGAGCAAACCGCCCAGCAGTAGCCAGGGCAGTGCGATGCGAAAACGCGCGATCATGGTGTCAGCTCGCCCAGCTCTTTGCTGTTGAACTCCAGAATACGCAGGCCGTACTTATCGTTCAGCACCACGGCTTCGGCTTTACCAAACAGAATGCCGTTCACCTTGATGTCCAGGGGCTCGCCCGCCATTTTATCCAGTTCAATCACCGAGTCGTGGCCTACGGTCAGGAGGTCGGCCAGCGACACGTCAACGGAGGCGACTTCCAGCGTCAGCGTGACCGGAATGCGGCTAAACAGCGCCATTTTGCGCAGATCGTCAATGCCGGACGACGTTTCCGGTTCTGCCTGGAGATCCAGACGAATATTGCCCTCCACGGTCTCTTCGCGCGGCATCTCTCCGAGATTCAGGTCGCCAAAATCCAGGGACTGGCTCAGGTCTTGTTGCTGATCACTCATAATGCTTCTCAATGGTTCTGTCATTAAATTCACAGAGTAATAACTTGCCGCGATCTTCTGCGATTTTGGCGTCAAAAATCTGTTCTTTTCCGATATACACCGGAACGCTTTCATTAATGTTTACGGGAATAATGTCGCCAGGCTTGATTTTCGCCAGTTGGGAAACCGTCAAATTGAGGCTGGCAACATGCCCGCTGAACTTCAGCGGCATGCTGTAAAACAGGCGTTCGATTTGCGACGGGGTCGGTGCTGCCTGACGGCCCGCCTGCTGTTCTGTTTCAGGTGAGCGCAACGTGGCCAGCATTTGGTCCACGTGGGCGTTATCAAACAGCAGCGTGAAGCTGCCTTCCTCATACCCTTCCAGCGTGAACGTCACGCACCATGACCACTGATTAATCACGGTGGTGTTGTCGCTTTTAATCTCTATATTCTGGCCGAAGATCGCTTCGTCAATCAGGAGGCGCGTCAGATCCAGACCGATTTTATTTTTCAGCCTGTCTTCTGTTTTTGTGATCGGCTGATGAATATCCAGAGATTTATTACGGCTCTCTTTACCCAGCCCGTAATAGTCATGAAGAATTTGTAATAACAATGTACGGTCAATATTAAATGCAATGGACCCGAACGGCGTTGAAAACAGCTGCGTGTTTTTATAGTTCTGATCGATAGCAAAGCTCATCGATTTTAAGGCAACGTTGACGCGAAGTTTTTTCAGGAAATAAATGCTCAAACGGGCATCGAAGATATCGAAGCTGTCATTCATCAATTTTGGCAGCTTATGCCACGGGCGGCCAAGTTTGCTCACATCGAGCTTTACCATATCGGGGAGCGCCTGACGTTGGTAGATTCTGATTCTCTGTGGAGCAACTGACATAGGGTTTCCGCATAACGTTAGCCATAAGCGCAGAAGGTTAACTCTTTCAGGGATTTGCTTATCGGCAGAAAAATATTTAAGTTTTGTTTAACCGTGTCGCTTTGTAAATGCGCCGGTTTACCGCTTCATAACGACCCTGGCATGGAGGGCTTTATTAGGGATATGAATTAGACGCTGTTTATAGGTTATAATCAAGACGGTAAAGATTATTAATTCGTTATTTTGGGACGATTAATCATCATTAATATTTCCTCTAACCTATTGAAATATATGAATTAAGATTTTAATACCCATTAAAAACAAGACAATTCCTAACCTGCCGTTATAATGCGCAAAAGTCATGAGTTTCCGTAGTGTTTACGCATTCGGTTAATTCATTTTGTCCATATCGAATACTTGCCTTTTAATAATGCGCCAACAATGGCGTAGCAGGCCCGTATGCGCTTCAGGCTAACAATTATCTTAAATGTTGGTGAGTTGTTATGAGTATTGTTATTGAACATGAAGTCCGTAATGAAAATGGATTTGTTGCCAGTGCGCCTGAAAGCGTAAATGTATTTTCATTAGCACGCCGTGTTGCCAAATATAATGTATCGGTACTTATTACAGGCGAGACGGGGACAGGTAAAGAGTGCGTTTCACGTTACATCCATGAAAATGCATTAGGTGCTGATGCACCGTATGTGGGTGTGAACTGTGCCGCCATTCCTGAAAGTATGCTGGAAGCGATTTTATTCGGCTACGAAAAAGGCGCATTTACCGGTGCGGTAACAGGCGTTGCCGGGAAATTTGAACAGGCAAACGGCGGAACGTTGCTGCTGGATGAAATCGGTGATATGCCACTCGCGCTTCAGGCAAAATTATTGCGCGTGTTACAGGAGCAGGAAGTTGAGCGTTTGGGGAGCCATAAAAAAATCCCACTGGATATTCGTCTGGTTGCCTCCACCAATAAAGATTTGCAGCAGGAAATTGCGGAAGGGCGTTTTCGTCAGGATCTGTTTTACCGTATTTCGGTTGTTCCCATTCATATTACCCCGCTGCGCGAACGCCGCCTGGACATTATCCCGATGGCATTGCGTTTTATCGCCAAATATAAAGCCTTTCACAAAGGCAATATTCGCTTAAGCGACGAAGCCCGCCATGCGCTGCTGGCCTATGACTGGCCGGGTAACGTCCGCGAACTGGAGAATGTCATTCAGCGCGGGATGATTCTGAGCAACGGCGAAGTGATCACTGCAAACGACTTTGGTTTGCCCGTTCCTGCGTCGCTGAGCCCCGTTTCGGCTGTTGAGTTGATGCCTGCCTACCGTGAACCGCAGACGGCTCCGTCCGCCATTGGCAACGTTAAACTGCATGGCCGGATGGCAGAGTACCAGTACATCATCGAATTACTTAAGCGCCATAACGGCAATAAGTCCAAAACGGCCGCTTTCCTGGGTATCACGCCGCGTGCTTTACGTTACCGACTCGCCGCAATGCGCGAGGAAGGTATCGATATCGAATGCTACTCATAACGCACGCAAGAGACTAACGACATGGACAAAATTAACGCTATCGGTATGTCAGCCAGCCAGCAGGCTATGCTGGACCGAATGCATACCACGGCTGCGGTGGCCTCTTCAGGTGCGCTGAGCCACTCCGCTTTTATCGCGCCGGGGGCGACCTTATCCGGCGTCACGGGCGCACATGAACTCTCCTTCTCGCAGGTCCTGAATAATGCCATCGACAATGTTGATGGCCTGCAGCACGCCGCAGGAGCAAAACAAAAGGCCATTGAGCTGGGTCAGAGCGACGATCTGGCCGGGGCCATGATTGAATCGCAAAAAGCCAGCGTGGCCTTTTCCGCCATGATGCAGGTGCGTAACAAGCTCACCACTGCGCTTGACGAAGTGATGAATACTCCGCTGTAAGGTTTCCTCGTGCTGACTAAGTTAAAAGAGACATTTTCTGCATTTCCCCTCCCGGCAGGCCGCCTGAAACCGCAATGGCTTATTGCGGCAGGCACCCTTTTGCTGACCGGGGCCATCGTATTTTCGCTCTGGCGCAGTAACCAGGGTTACGTTGCGCTGTACGGCAGTGAAGAAAAGCTGCCCGTGGCGCAGGTTGTTGAGGTGCTGGGGGCCGAATCGATTGCCTACCGCGTTAACCCGGACAACGGGCAAATTCTGATCCCGGAAGACAAACTGCCGCGGGCGCGTATGGCGCTGGCGGCAAAAGGGATTACCGCCGTGATGCCGGACGGCTACGAGCTGATGGACAAGGAAGAGATGCTGGGCAGCAGCCAGTTTGTCCAGAACGTTCGCTACAAGCGCAGCCTTGAAGGCGAGCTGGCCCGCAGCATTATGGCGCTTGATCCGGTTGAGAACGCGCGCGTCCATCTGGGGCTGAGCGAGGCCAGCTCCTTTGTGATGACCAACAAACCGCAAAGCAGCGCGTCGGTGATGCTTCAACTGCGTTATGGCAAACATCTGGATGAGCAGCAGGTTGCGGCAATTGTACAACTGGTTGCCGGGAGCGTGCCTGGCATGCAGGCCGCCAGCGTGCGGGTGGTGGATCAGGCCGGGAATTTGCTGTCAGAAAACGGTCAGCAGGGCAGCAGCAACATGGCGAACATTCGCCAGGGCCGCGATGTGATCGAACGTATCAAAAACGAAACCATCAACAATATTGCCGGTCTGTTAACCCCGCTGTTTGGCAGCGATAACTTCCGTATCAGCGTGACGCCCAGCGTCGACATGAGCAGTGTGGAAGAGACGCAGGAGCGCCTGGGCAAAGAGCCGCAAATCAGCGATGAGAACATCTCGCGGGAAAACACCACCAATGAACTGGCTATCGGGATACCGGGTTCACTGAGCAACCGTCCGGTTAACCAGCCTGCAGCACCGGTTACGCCACCGATGGCCGCGAATCAACAGGCCGCACAGACTCAAACGCAAACCAGCACACCGAGTTCCCTCTCCAGCCGCAGCCAGGAGCAGCGTAAGTACGCCTTCGACCGCGATATTCGTCATATCCGCCATCCGGGTTACAAGCTCGAGAAACTGCGCGTGGCGGTGGCGTTAAACCAGGCTGCGCCTGCGCTTGCCAGCATGACGCCAGAGCAACTGACGGCACTGACAAGGCTGGTGGAAGATGCCGCAGGCATTGAAAAGTCGCGCGGCGATTCGCTTACCCTGGACAGGCTGGCCTTCGTGGAAAAAACCGTAGATGGCATGCCGGAACTGAAGTGGTGGCAAGACCCGAATATTCAGTACTGGGGGCAGAACGGCGGGATCGGCATGTTGATTTTACTCACGCTGCTGTTCGGTCTGCGTCCACTGGCACAGCGCTATGGCCGTCGTGAACCGGCGGAGCTTGCCGCAATAGAGGGCTCCGCTCAGACCGAGGCTATCGAAAATAACATGGTGACGACTGAAGCGGGTCTGTCGGGGCTGCCAGGGCCAGCCTTCAATCAGGATGGGGAACTGCCACCGCAAAGTTCTGGCCTGGAAACTAAGGTGGAATACCTGCAAATGCTGGCGGAAAACGAAACTGAACGTATGGCCGAAGTATTGAAACAATGGATCAACAGCAATGAGCGAACTGACAGTAAGCAATAGCAGTAAAGGTAGCGTAAAAACAGGGCGCAGCCGACTGGAACAGGCCGCCATTCTGTTGCTCAGCGTCGGTGAAGAAGCGGCGGCAAAAGTGATGCAGAAGATGAACCGCGATGAGGTGATCCTGCTGAGCGACACCATGGCGCGTCTGCATGGCGTGAAGGTCGACCACGCCCGCCACGCGATGAATAACTTCTTCGATGATTACCGCGAGCAGAGCGGGATCAACGGTGCGTCACGCAGCTACCTGCGCGGCATTCTGGAGAAAGCGCTGGGGGGCGAAATTGCCAGCAGCGTAATTAACGGTATCTACGGCGATGAAATTCGTCACCGTATGGCACGTCTGCAGTGGGTGGATGTCCCGCAACTGGCAGCGCTGATTGAGCAGGAGCACCTTCAGCTTCAGGCGGTATTTCTGGCGTTTCTGCCGCCGGACGTGGCGGCGGGCGTGCTCAGTGCGCTCTCGCAGGAGCGTCAGGACGAAATCGTCTGGCGTATCGCACGTCTGGATGACGTCAACCGTGACGTCATTGACGAGCTGGACAGGCTGATTGAGCGCGGTGTGGCGGTGCTCTCCGAGCATGGCTCGAAAGTGATCGGTATTAAGCACGCCGCCAACATCGTTAACCGTATTCCGGGCAACCAGCAGCAGTTGCTGGAACAACTGCGTGAGCGTGATGCTGACGTAGTGGATGAGCTGGAACAGGAAATGTACGAGTTCTTCATCCTCAGCCGCCAGACGCCTGCCACCCTGCAGCGCCTGATAGAAGAAATTGCCATTGAAGAGTGGGCGATTGCGCTCAAAGGCACCGAGCCGGTGCTGCGCCAGGCCATTTTCAACGTTATGCCAAAACGCCAGGTCACCCTGCTGCAATCCACCACTACGCGTCTGGGGCCTGTGCCGGTCAGCCGCGTTGACCATGTGCGTAAAGAGATCATGGCCACGGTGCGCCAGCTGGCAGAAGAGGGTGAAATTCAGGTGCAGCTGTTTGCCGAGCAGACCATGGAGTAACCCATGTATAAAAAACAGAGCTTACCCCTGAGTGCACTGACCAATAGCCGTCAGGCGGTGATCAAGCCGCGTTTGCACAAATTCCCGCCGCTGCGTAAACGCCGCGTGGTGCAAGGACATCCTGAAGAAAGTACGCATGCCGTCGACGGGGCGGCCATTCAGGCGCAGCTTCAGCAAGGTTTTCAGGATGGCCTGAACAGCGGTTTTGCGCAGGGAATGGAAGAGGGCAAAGAAGAGGGATATCAGGAAGGGCTGCGCCTGGGTTTTGACGAGGGCGTGCGTAAAGGGCGCTCCGAGGGAAAAATGCAGGCGCGTCAGCAATTTCTGGAAGCTGCCCATCCCCTGGACAGCATTATCGCGTCGATGGAAGCGTTCATGGCGAACTATGAACAACGCCGCCGCGAAGAGCTGCTGCAACTGGTGGAAAAAGTCACCCGCCAGGTGATTCGTTGCGAACTTTCCCTCCATCCGACACAAATTCTCACCCTGGTGGAAGAGGCGCTTAGCGCATTACCGCAGCAGCCGGAGCAGGTCAAAGTGCTGTTAAACAGCGACGAGCATCGCCGTATCAGCGAGGCGGAGCCTGAAAAAGTGGTGCACTGGGGGCTGACGGCCGATCCCGAACTGCCGCCCGGCGAGTGCCGCGTGATCACCAACACCACCGAAATGGACGTTGGATGCCAGCATCGCCTTGACCAGTGTATGGATGCCCTGAAAGCGAACCTGCTGCCGGAATCTCACGATGAGTGACGCCGATTTCGAGCAAGTCCTCCGCTCCCTGGAAAACATTAACCTGGCGCGTGTGGCGGGCAGGCTGGTACGCGTCGCCGGGATCTTGCTCGAATGCGTGGGTTGCCGTCTTGCCGTGGGCCAGCTTTGCCAGGTCGAAGGCGCGGAGGGGGAGTTGATTGACGCGCAGGTCGTGGGATTTGATCGCGATGTCACGTTCCTCATGCCTTTTAAACAGCCCGCAGGGTTGATTGCAGGGGCGCGCGTCTACCCGATGGATAAACAACACGGGGTTTTGATTGGCGATCAGTGGCTGGGACGCGTGGTTAACGGCTTAGGTGAGCCGATAGATGATCAGGGCAAGTTGACCGGAGACACGGTGCTGCCACAGCAGTTGCCGCAGGTGCATCCTCTGAAGCGCCAGCCGGTAGACGCTCCGCTTGACGTCGGTGTACGGGCGATCAATGGCCTGCTGACTATCGGCAAAGGACAGCGTGTGGGGCTGATGGCGGGCAGTGGCGTGGGGAAAAGCGTGCTGCTCGGGATGATCACTCGCTACACCCAGGCGGAAGTGGTGGTGGTAGGGCTCATTGGCGAGCGTGGCCGTGAAGTAAAAGAGTTTATTGAGCATTCGCTGGGTGAGGCCGGACGCCGTAAGTCGGTGATCGTGGCAGCACCGGCGGATGAATCGCCGCTGATGCGTATTAAAGCCACTGAGCTGTGCCACACCATTGCCAGCTACTACCGTGACAAAGGTAAAGATGTCCTGCTGCTGGTGGACTCCCTCACGCGATATGCCATGGCGCAGCGTGAAATCGCGCTCTCTCTGGGCGAACCGCCAGCCACCAAAGGTTATCCACCTTCGGCGTTTGGCTTAATCCCCCGGCTGGTTGAAAGCGCGGGCAACAGCGAGAGTCATGGCTCCATGACCGCGATTTATACCGTGCTGGCAGAAGGCGATGATCAGCAAGACCCGATTGTGGACTGCGCTCGCGCCGTGCTGGACGGGCACATTGTGCTGTCGCGCCAGCTGGCGGAAGCCGGACATTATCCGGCGATCGATATCGCGCAATCTATCAGTCGTTGTATGAGCCAGGTGACGCAGCGGGAACACCAGCTTTCCGCCCGAACCCTGAAGCAGCTTTACGCTGAATATCAGAGCATCAAACCGCTGATCCCCCTCGGCGGCTATGTGGCGGGTGCCGACCCAATGGCTGACAAGGCGGTAAACCTCTCGCCAGCGATTACCCGATTTCTGCAGCAGGAAGTGCAAAACGCCGCGCCGCTCGACAAGACCATTGCCGATCTGAACGTACTGGCGCAGGCAGGATAATTCACGATGAAGAAGATCATTTATACCCTTGAGCAACTCCACCAGATGCGTAACCGCGCGGTGCAGGATCTCAGCGTTAAACTGGCCTCCCAGCAGCAGCTGTGCCAGCGGCTGGAAAAGAACATACACGCGCTGTCGAACCTGGTCACCAGCACCGTTCAGGAGATACAGGGGAGTGCGGTAATGCTCAGCAATCAGTCGGTCTATAAGCGCCATATTCAACGCGTCATTGACTGGCAAAAGCAGGAGCAGGCGCTGGCAAGCGTGGAGGCGCAAAAGCTGCAGGGAAATCTGCTGGCGGAATCGCGCAAAGAAAAAAGTCTGGAGCAGGTGCTGGCATCCCGACGTGATGCGCTTCGCCTGGCGCAGGAGCGCCGCGATCAGAAAATCACGGATGCCATGTCGGCACAGTGTTGGTTACGACAACAACAGGCACAACGGCAGCGATAAGATGACAAAAAACCTGATGCAGGCCCTGCTGAAACGCCAGCAGCAAAAAATAAAACGCGATACACCTTTTGTCAGCGTGGTCTGTCCGACCTGGAACCGCCGCGCTTTTTTGCCCTACCTGCTCTATATCTTCCAGTACCAGGATTACCCTGCAGAAAAGCGCGAGCTCATCATTCTGGATGACTCTGAGCACAGCAATGAAGACCTGATTAACATGATGGTTGATCCGGCGGCGTGTACGGTGCGCTATGTTCACAGCCCGGAGCGGCTTGGTTTGGGCAAAAAGCGCAATCTGCTCAATGAGATGGCGAAAGGCGAATACATCATCTGTTTCGATGATGATGACTACTATCCGCCGAATAAAATCAGCATGCAGGTGGCGGCCATGCAGGATAACAACGCCTTGTTTTCCGGCAGCGATACCATTTATATCTGGTATAGCCACCTCGATAAAATTTACCGCACGCATGCATTTGGTGAGCGCCATGCGCTTAACGGCACCTTTGGCTATCACCGCAATCTCCTGAAAAATCATCGCTATGAAGATACCGCGAGGCTGGCGGAAGAGCAGGCGTTTCTGAACAACTACACTACGCCAGTCCAGCAGATCGATCCGCGTCAGGCGATCCTCTGCATCTCCCACAGCGCTAACACATACGATAAAGATTTCGTCCTCGGCACCTCAACGCCCGTGGACTTAACGCTGGAAGATTTCGTTACTGACCGGAACTTGCTGAGCCACTACCGGCGCTTAAGCCAGGCTCCGCTAAGTGCCTCTGTTGAGTGGCAGGCGTTTGACAAGGTGGCGGTGCTTTACGATCCGCAGCATTCCGATGTGCTTGCAAGCCAGATGCAGGCGCTGGTGGCGCTGGGGCTGAAGGGCGATCAACTGGTGCCGTTTGCCAACAACCCGCTTCACAGCGAGCTTGAAAGGCACTGCCAGGTGCTGGAACAGGCGCAGCGTGAACAGTGGGGCAGCGTGCTTCTCCTTGATACGTCAGTGAAGTTTGTGCGCAAGGAGATGTCCCTGAAAACCGTCAACCAGCTGCTGACACGGTTGCCGCATATCGACTGGCAGGTCGTGTTGCTGGGCGCACGCTACAACCGTATTTCACCTCTCAAGGCGCTTCCCGGCGTGGCACGCGTGCTGGACGGCGGTTGTGGTTGCGCTTATGCCGTGAATGGCGCGTATATCCCGACGCTGCTTGAGCACTACCGGCAGGCACAAAGCCTTGATGACTGCTGGCCAGAACAGATGCAGTCGCACTGCTGGCTTGGCTTCCAGCCGAGCTTCGCTTTTTTACCCGAAGGTAAAGACCCGATGAGCGGCGAGGTTATCGACTGCACACACTGGTTTTTCCGTAAAAATTTTCAATGACAAACGCCGCCATTGCAGCGGCTGGAGCAGCATGTATGGACTTGATTGAACACTACCAGCCTGAATACGTGATCCGGTTTAACGCGCGTAACGCGTCCTGCGATTGCCCCGCCTGCCAGGTGGCGTCAGGCGACTGGCCTAAAACGCGCCTGACCGTTGGCAACCAGCAGCGTGACAGTCTTAACGCGGCCTGTGAAAGCGCGGCGCGTGAAATTCTTCTCAATCCGGAGGCGTTTCTGCTCCATACCGATGAAGCCGAATCAGATAGCGTTCGGGACGATAATGCCTGGGATGAGACACTTAACCAGCAATGTATCAATATCGCCGTTCATCCCGCGTTGACGCTGGAAAGTAGCCTGTATGCGATTGGCGTGTTGCTCAGCAAGGCGCAGCGTTATCTGGAAGAGAACCAGCGTGATCCGCAGCGTCTGGCGGTAATGGGTAATGAACTCGCGCAGCTGGCGCAGAGTGGCATTCTTAATGAGCAACTTTCTCTGCTGCCGCCGATTGAGATCAACCGTGTTGAAGCGCTTGGTGAGATGGGGGCGATGCGTCTTAATGTGAATGTCTCCGGTATGCAGAAGATGATGCTGATGTTTAAGCTCAGTGAGCTGGCCGTGATGCAACCGGCACGTTTACAGGACCGCTTGCGCGAGCTGGAGATGAAGGTGATTCCATTGCTGTCGGAGCAACCCTTTATCGCGCGTAACGTGCTGCTGTACCGGTTGTACAGCGAGCATTTTCCATGCCGCAATGCCAGCAACTATGGTGTGGCGTTGAAGTCTTTAACACGTCAGTTTTTCCAGCTGAAGATGCTGTGCAGCCTGTGGCTTGAAGATAACGAAACGCTAACTGTGGATGATTTTATTGCGCTGTTTAGCGCGTGGTACGACTGGAAGACACAGCAGCCGCAGGAAGATGACGGGAACAACCATGCGGATTACACGCTGCTATGTGGGCTGTCTATAATCTGATCTTATTGATAAGCTGCCAGCACCGTTCAGGGCCGGCAGCTTATCGTCAATGACAAAGGCTATACAGAGAGCCGCTGTACTCCGGCAGGAAGCACAGTATTATTTAGCAGCGCATTCTTCACATCGCTTATGAGATGAGGCGTGTTTTGAACATCCTGGTCGAGTGAAAAGAACCGGCAATGCTTGCCAGGGTACGTATTGCACGCATATTCCCTTAATACAGTGTTTTCTAATGTCCCGGAAATTAACACTGGCAGGCCGGAAAACGGTAACGGTTTATTAGAAACAATAACTACATGGAATTTCCTGTCATCCTGGCTTCCAAGTAATTGCAGGAGTACGGGCAGTTGCTCCAGAGGCAACGAGATGGCATCCAGAACGATAATGGTATTATCAAGCCCTGTCTCCTCCAGCAGCATGGACTTGCGATGAGTAATGAATTCATCAATTTCCTGACGGGTTTTTCCAGGGAACAGTTCTTCTTTTCTGTAACGCTGAATAATTGCGTTAAAAATTAAGTATTCATAAAGCGTATCTACAGGCTTACCTAATCCTGTCAGATTATTTTCATGGAGGCGATAAGCAATATTGCATCGTTCCGTAAACGCAATCTTTGCCACACCTGCCGCTCTCGACCAGAATTCATAATCATGTGCGCGTAAAAACGTCGTATTGTAATTCCCGACTGCTTTATAGAGGGTGCGGCGTACACAACAGCCCGGATTAGAAATAAAATTCCCTTGCGGTAGATAGTTTAACCATTTTTTGGGCGGGTGATTATAGAGTGAGAAATACTGATTGTTTTTTCCCAATATTTCCATTCCACACGATAAGACATCCGCCTGAGGCCAGCGTTGCAAAAGCGTTCGATAATGGCTCAGCGCATTGCTGTGCAACAGATCGTCACTGTCTAACCAAACAATATATTCACCACGAGCGTGCTCTATGCCGTAGTTACGGGTATCTGGTGCGTTGGTATGCTGCTTACGAATAATTTTTAAACGGGGATCGTCAATATGCGCAATGGTTTGCAAACTCCGGTCAGTTGAACCGTCATCAACGACGATAACTTCAAAATGATGATCCCGTTGGTTCAGTGCTGATGCAACGGCCGGGAGAAGGTATTTTTCCCGGTTGTAGCAAGGAATGATGACAGAAAAGAGAAATGATGCCTGTGTATTCGTTTCCCATATCTGCTGATACCGCTCTGGTTCTGCACGTTTTTGTAAAAGTTCTGATGCTTCAATCGCATAACGAGTCGGATCTGGATTGCCGGCTATGATTTTTTTTACCGCATCGTCAGGGTTAATAAAAAGATATTCTGCTGGCAAGTATTCACTAACACCCCCCGGCGCGTGGAAAACAACGGGTTTCAAACCTGCCAGCATGCCTTCGAAGATCCCCATCGGATGGGCTTCGTTGTAACTCACTGACAGTAAAAATGATTTATCTGAATACCATTTCGCCATCTCAGATGAAGCGATTGTGCCACAGATCATGACATTATCATTTAAGCCATAGAGTGAAACCAGTTCTTTAAACGAGTCATAAAGGCACGTGTCTTCAATGCGTCCGGCAATAAATAATTTAAATCGGGGTTCATGTTTAACCAGCATTTGTAATACTGGAAGAAGCATTATGAGGTTTTTCTGAGGGGCAAATCGTGCAACGCAGGCGATATGGTAAGGATGTCGATGAGAAGTGGAGGTTATAACGGGTTGATGTTCCGTGAGATTGGCGATTACGGAAATTTTAAGTTCAGACGGAAGTTTATCACCCATTGATGTTACGAAACGGTTTTTCATCGCCTCACTGACGAAAATAACCTCATCGACTTTTTGCCAGTCCGCCTGCATATATGACTGATTGTACAATTCATAACGATGCATCCGGCAGACTATTTTGCAATATTTCGGCAATTTACTGGCCGGAATAATTGCACCATCTCCCCATTCAAACCACGCGACATCGCAATGGCGAAGCGCATTTAGCAGTGTCTGCTGGTTCAGTCCTTCACTGCTGAGCGTTGTCACGTAATGGCCTTGTTCACGCATAAGACGCATCACAGGCTGCACAAAATGGAAGTTATCCTGTGTCGCGGTAACAAGAATTCTCTGTTTATTTTTTAAAAGCGGTGAGAAATGATAGTGATCCTGCTCCGGCTGCCCGGTGCAAAAATAACTTTCACGGCTGAAGTACAACGCCAGTTCATGGAATCTGTCCGGGTCCGCCCCTTTAAGCATGACCGATGACCCATTTTCTGTGGCACCCTTAAATAAAACCATTAATTGTTCGAGTGGTAAATCGGCGGGTATACTCGTTTGATGAAGGCGGTTTTTTTCGTTCACTGGATTTTCCTGATCGCAAAACTTTGGTTTTCTGTCACATCAGCAGTGATAAAAATAAGCTCCCAGTCAAAGGCAACGCAGAATTGATGGACCGCTTCAATAACACCATAACGATACCATTTAACAAAATTACCCATAGTGTAATCATGGCCGGAGATGATGCCGCCAGGTTTTACTTTTTCGGCGTATGCACACAATTCACGGATTGTGGTCTCATATGAGTGGTCGGTATCAATATATACCCAGTCAAGTGAGCGATCGGCGAACTGGCTGGCTGTTTCGACGGAGAGCCCACGTTTGATTTCTATAACGTTTTCTTCTAACTCTTTCGAGAAGCGAGCCGTTACGCTTTCGAAAAGCCCGTCGTGGTAGCGTTCTGTGTGCCAGGCATCTACCAGGAAAAGTTTTTCCGGGGAGCAGATATTGAGGATCTTTTCACTAAAGTCGCCTTTATCAACGCCAATTTCCGCAACAACGCCATTTTTAGGCAGTAATGATAATAACTCGTCTCTGTCTAATAATAGCTGGCAATGTTCCATGTTATGCCGTTTCAGCTTAACTTTAGGCAGCATATCTTCATAGTGCGCCTTTTGTTTATGCGCGTTTGCCATATACTGGGAAATGATAGTGTTGATGATATTTTCGTTTTCGGATGACATTGTTTATTTCTGTGAAAGTTAAAGCTGCTCATAAAGCCAGTTTTCCGGCTCACTAATATTTAACAGATTTTGCAGGATCTCCTGCTGCATCGACAGCACCGTAATATTATTGTCATTGAGCGATTTACACTCAGCGGCAATCTGTTCAAGTGAATTCCAGAGCGTATTGAGCTGGCTTTGATGCTGAGCAGGAAGGCGGGAGAAAAGCGTGCGCAGGCCGGGTGTGCCGACAGGAATACCCAGCTGGGTGAGTAACTGGTAGCGCTGTTTACTGTTATGCGACAGTTGCTCATACAGGGAGATCAACTGCGGATTCAACTGATCCAGTTTTGCTGCATCGCGTGCGATAAGCCACTGGCGCTGATCGGCAAGCAGGGTTTTCAGCTGGCTGTATGTTTCACGATCTTCAACCATGCCCTGGACCAGCATTTTTACGCACTGTGCGGCGTTACTCATTGTTACCTCTGATAATATTTCTCGATTGCGCTGGTCAGCGAGTCGATATCCACGCTAATTTTCCCGTTCGCAATCGCGTCTTTCATGCTCGCAACGCGCGCCATATCAACTTCCGGCAGAGCGGCCAGCTGGCTTTGCGCATCGCCAAGTACAGGATCGATGGCAGCGGCTCGTGACGTTTTCATCTCATCAGCGCTCGTCGTGCGAGTCGGGGCCGTGGAACTGGCCTGGTTGACTGCGCTGGTCATTGCGTACTGGGTTGATGTCACTTTCATCGCATTACTCCATCTTCGGATTTTTTATTGATCGTTTTCGTCAGGCCTCATCGCGGAAACGGCCTTTCCCGGTGCCTTATACCCGTAAAGCGGCGCATCACAGAGCAAACTTAAACCGGGTGAAATATTTTTACCGGGGGGCGGTGTAGCCGGTTCTGACCACGCCCATATCAACCACCATCGCAGTGACTTCACGCTCGCTGCTTTCGTTTTTGACTTTGATCATCTCCCCTTTGCGTCCTTTTTTACTGGCAATGCCCATGGTGCGCGCTTCGACGCCATCCTGATTGGCCACCATCAGTACGCGCTGTCCCCGTTCCACCATCACCGGTGAATCCAGCTGGCTCATGCTCAGTGGCTGAAGTTCGCGGGTACGGCGCTTCAGGGTTAAGCCGATCACGTCATCCGGGCGAGTGAGATAGCCGCTGCGCAAGTTACTGATATTAAATTTCCGCCGCGTGAGGTCGGAGGCGGCAATTACGTGGCCGCGTTCCAGGGTCTCTTTCGTCATCAGCACCTGCAGGTAAATGTCAGGTTTTACCGTGACCGCGACATCCCAGCCATTGCCTGCGTCGCAGCGCACGTCGAACCGCAGGCGACGCAAATCAAGGTGCTCTCCTCCGGGCATGCTCACGCTCAGCGGTGCGGGGCAGGGGGCGTATTGCGCAATTTCAGAGGGAATAAACAGATTCAGCTTCGCCTGGTAATCCTCCCAGCCGTTACGCAGTGCTTCCTGGCGAATGGTCTCTGCGGCCTGCTGTTGTACGCGAGCATAGACCTGCTTACGGGCGGTGGAATTCTGCGGCTGTGCGCTGGCAGGCAGTGCAAAAAGGCACAGTAGCGCTACCGATACAGCGTGGCGGAAAAAGACCTTCCCTTTTACAGAGGGTGATAGTGAAAAACTTATTAAATTCATGATGTTAAAAACCTGGCACGATAGTTGCTTTAAAGGCTGTAGCAACACGGACTATCGCAGGTGTCCATCATCAGAAAGGAGTGAGTTGTGAGTATTACTTTTGATAAGGCATTGGGCGTTCATCCGCAGGCTGTAGCACTTCGACTTTCCAGGGCGGAACTGCTTTCAGCAAATCTGGCTAACGTCGATACACCCAATTTCCAGGCTAAAGATATTGATTTTGCCGCGGAGATGCAACGTTCACAGCGGGATTTCTTTCCCGACTCAGCGCCGCAGGAGATGTATCGCGTGCCTTACCAACCCTCCTCGGACGGCAATACCGTCGCGCTGGATGTGGAGCAGGCGGAGTTTTCAAAAAATGTGCAGGACTATCAGATGAGCCTGGCGTTTTTGAATATGAAATTCACCGGCCTGAAGAAGGCAATTGAAGGTAAGTGATTGAATCAGGTAACTAAAAATGGCTTTTAGCGATATTTACCGAGTTTCGGGTTCGGCGATGACGGCGCAAACCGTCCGCCTGAATACCATCGCCAGTAACCTCGCCAACGCCGAAACCCCGGCGATGGATGAGGGCAATGTCTATAAAGCGCGCCGCCCGGTCTTTGCTGCGGTTTACCAAAACGACCAGCTCATGAGCGACAACGCGCTGACCGGCGCGCGCGTACAGGTGCTGGATGTTGTCTCTTCGGGTAATGCGGTGCAGCGCTATGAGCCGCATCACCCGATGGCGAATGCAGACGGTTACGTCTGGTATCCGGATGTCAACGTGGTGGAAGAGATGGCCGACATGATGTCCGCGTCCCGTAACTTCGAAACCAACGTCGATGTTCTTAACAATGTAAAAAGCATGCAGCAAAGCCTGCTGCGTCTTGGAGAGGCGTAATTCATGAGCGTGAATGGAGTATCCACTCAATCCGGCACGACCCCTTACGACAGCGGCGTGACGGCGAATGACAACACCGCAGCAGGCATGAATAACCTGTTTATGCAGCTGCTGGTGGCGCAGATCCAGAACCAGGACCCGCTGAACCCGACAGACGGTACGGAGTATGTCAGCCAGCTTGCGCAGCTGACGCAGGTGCAGTCCATGGAAACGATGTCCCAGTTAATGGCGAACAACGCGGTACTGATGGACAACCTCCAGACACTCTCCACGGGCAACCTGGTGGGTCAGAAAGTGATGGTCCAGACCGACACCGTCGAGACCGATGGCAGTACCAATATTGATGGTCGCCTGACGCTGGGTCATGCCGCCAATACCGTTACCGTCATCGTAAAAGATGAGAGTGGCAACGAGACCAAAATCGAGCTGGGCAAGCAGGAAAAGGGCGTGGTGAATTTCAACATTGATCCTGAAGAGCTGGGCCTGAAAGAGGGGAAATACACCCTTTCCGTGGTAACCGATACAGAGGAAACCAAAGTACCGGTTGAAGTGGGCGGCGTGGTGAACAACGTGCGTATTCCGCTTGATGGCAGCCCAACCGTGCTGAATATCACCGGCGTTGGTGAGGTGGCTTACAACAACATCACACAGTTTGGGCAGTCGCAAGACAAAAACCCAAAGGGATTAATGAGTTAATCAGGAACAATTATGAGCTTTGATATTGCTATTTCTGGCTTAAATGCCATTAACCAACAGCTGGGTGCGATTTCCAACAACATTGCGAACTCCGGTACTGTCGGCTTTAAATCGGGTCGTGCGGAGTTTGCGTCCCTGTATGCCGAAGGCCAGCCGTTGGGTGTGGGCGTGACCAATATCGCGCAGAGTATCTCTAAAAACGGAAGCATTTTTTCCTCTGCCAGTAGCCTTGACCTGGCGATCAACGGCGATGGCTTTTTCGTGATGCGCGACAGCTCGGGCACCACCGCTTATACCCGTGCCGGTTACATGCAGACGGACAGCCTCGGCAACCTGATCAACAACCAGGGCATGTATCTTCAGGGTTATCCGGTCGATGCCAATGGCGTGATCCAGACCGGTACTGTCGGTAACCTGACCATCAGCAGCGGCTCGCTGCCAGCGAAGGCCACCAGCACGCTCGATTTCACGGCTAACCTCAATGCCAACGAAAAGCTGCCAACCACCACCACGTTCGACCCGACCGACGAAACGTCCTATAACCACACGTATGCCACGCAGGTGTATGACTCTCTGGGGCGTGAACATACCCTGAAGCAATATTTCGTTAAAACCAGCGATAACGAATGGGAAGTGCATTACTACATGGATGACCAGGATATGGGCACCACGCAGAAAATGACCTTTACCGAGCAGGGCGTGCTGGAGACCCCAAACGGCACGGTCAATATTCAGGCCGATATTCCGGGTGCAGAAAGTATCGAACTGGCGCTGAGCTACAACGGCACCACGCAGTTCGGTTCTGACTTCTCCGTCAGTAAAAACAACGGCAACGGCTACGCGTCCGGCGAGCGTACCGGGCAGATGATCGATAAAGACGGCAGCGTCTATGCCACCTTCTCTAACGGTGAGCGTCTGCTGCAGGGGCAGGTGCTCCTGGCGACCTTTGCCAACCCGAACGGCCTGTCGTCACAAAACGGCACCACCTGGACACAAACCGCCAGCTCAGGCGCGCCATTGACCGGTACACCGGGCACCGGCCTGCTGGGTGCGCTGACTTCCAACACGCTGGAAGGCTCTAACGTTGACCTGACGGCGGAACTGGTCGGGCTCATGACCGCGCAGCGTAATTACCAGGCGAACACCAAAGTGATCAGCACCAACGACAGCATGATGACGGCGCTGTTCCAGGCGGTGTAATGGACCATTTAATTTATACCGCCGTGAGCGGCGCGTCCCGGAGCCTGTCGCAACAGCAGATCCATGCCAACAACCTGGCGAACGTGAACACGCAAGGGTTCCGTCACGATCTCGACAGTGCCATGTCGCAGCAAATCCAGGGGGAGGGTTACGCCTCCCGTTACCTGGTGCAGCAGCAGCAGGGCGGCGTCGACCTGACGCCAGGCGCAACGCGTGATACCGGGCGCAATCTGGATGTCGCTATCAAAGGCAGCGGGCTGATCGCGCTGGTGAGCGGTAACCGGGAGGTTTATACCCGCAACGGCCAAATTGAAGTGGGGCCGGAAGGCGATCTCACCATCGATGGCTTGCCTGTCTCCGGCGATAACGGCCCGATTGTACTGCCGCCGTTTTCCGCCATCAGCATTGCGGACGACGGTGTGATCTCTATCGTGCCGGATGATGGCAATGTCGCGACGCAGATGGACGTTGACCGCATCAAGCTGGTGGATATTCCCGCCTCCCAGCTGAGCAAAAACGCCGCCGGATTTATGGTCACCCGTGCTGACGTCAACCCACGGACGGAAGAGGTCGAGCTGGTTTCCGGCCATCTTGAAAGCTCCAACGTCTCGGCCATCAACGAAATGGTGTCGAGCATCGCGCTTAACCGCCAGTTTGAAGCGCAGATCAAAATGATGAAGGCCGCGGAAGACCTGGCCACGGCAGGCAACCGTCTGTTGCGTAATACCTGATTGAGTAAGGAATAACGATGAATCCCGCTTTATGGATCAGTAAAACCGGACTTGCCGCGCAAGACGCGAAGATGAGCGCCATCTCTAACAACCTGGCGAACGTCAACACCACCGGTTTCAAGCGCGATCGCGTGATGTTTGCCGATCTGTTTTATCAGAATCAGCGCACGCCGGGCGGTCAGCTTGATCAGAACAACACCTCGCCAACCGGCATCCAGTTTGGTACTGGCGTAAAAATTGTCGGCACCCAGAAAGAGTTCTCGACCGGCAATATTCAGAACACCGGGCAGAAGCTGGACGTGGCGATCACCGGCCAGGGCTTTTTCCAGGTAGAAACCAGCGATGGCGATATTGCCTATACCCGCGCGGGTAACTTCCAGAAGAACCCGGATGGCCTGCTGACCAACGCCCAGGGGCTGCCACTGGTGCCGCAAATTGAGCTGCCGGATAACGTGAAAGATATCCAGATTGGCAAAGACGGCACCGTCACGGCGACGGTTGCGGGCGAAACGGAACCGGTTGAGCTGGGGCAGATCACCCTGGTGAACTTTGTGAATCCGGCTGGGCTTGAAGCCATCGGCGGCAACCTGTATCGCGAAACGGCCGCAAGCGGTGAAGCGGTTGAGGGTGTCGCGGGGGAAGAGGCTTTCGGTCAGCTTGAGCAGGGGTCGCTTGAAGGCTCCAACGTTCAGGTGGTGGAAGAGATGGTCGATATGATTACCGTCCAGCGTGCCTACGAGATGAACGCCAAAATGGTCTCTGCCGCGGACGACATGATGAAGTTTGTCACGCAGTCGATGTAATGCGTGAAGTGAAGTGAACGAAAAATGAAAAAGCAGTGTGTTCTCGGCTTTTTTGTACTTCTGCTGGCCGGGTGTGAAAGCCCGGCGCTGCTGGTACATAAAGACGACGCGGCCTATGCGCCGCCGGAAGATTTTTCCATGCCGTCTGCCCAGGTGCAGGGCGGTGGTCTGTATAACGCCAACTACAACTGGTCTTTAACGCAGGATCGCCGTGCCTATCGTGTGGGCGACATCCTGACCGTGAAGCTCGATGAGTCAACCCAGGCAAGCAAACAGGCGCGGACCAATTTCGGTAAGAAAAACGATGTGTCCATCGGCGTGCCGGAGGCCTTTGGCCATTCTGTTGACAAGCTCTCAGGCTCGATCGACGGCAACCGTAACTTTAACGGTAATGCCACCTCACAGCAGCAAAATAGCCTGCGCGGTGCCATCACCGTTGCGGTCTATAAGGTGTTGCCTAACGGCGTGCTGGCGGTGCGTGGCGAGAAATGGCTCACCCTTAATCAGGGCGATGAATATATGCGCGTGACGGGGCTGGTGCGTGCCGAGGACATTGAGCGTGACAACTCGGTTTCATCGCAGCGTATTGCTAACGCACGTATCTCCTATGCGGGACGCGGCGCGCTGAGCGATGCCAATTCCGCAGGCTGGTTAACCCGCTTCTTTAACCATCCACTGTTCCCTATTTAATGGAGTCTGCCATGCGTAAGGCAATGCTATTTCTGATGCTGTTGTGGACGACAGGCGCGCTGGCGGAACGTCTGGGTAACGTTGTGGACATCCAGGGCGTGCGTGGTAACCAGCTGGTAGGTTACAGCCTCGTTGTGGGGCTGGACGGCACCGGCGATAAAAACCAGGTGAAATTCACCAGCCAGTCGGTGACCAATATGCTGCGCCAGTTTGGTGTGCAGTTGCCGACGAAAATCGATCCCAAAGTGAAAAACGTGGCCGCCGTGGCGATCAGCGCCACGCTGCCGCCGGGTTACGCCCGTGGTCAGGCCATTGACGTGACGGTTTCGTCTATCGGTGACGCGAAAAGTTTGCGTGGCGGGACACTGCTACTGACGCAGTTGCGCGGCGCAGACGGTGAAGTCTACGCCCTGGCACAGGGAAACGTGGTGGTCGGCGGCGTGAAAGCGGAAGGTAACAGCGGCTCCAGCGTGACGATCAACACCCCAACCGTAGGGCGCGTGCCAAACGGGGGATCGGTGGAACGTGAGATTCCGTCTGATTTTCAGCAAAACAACCAGGTGATTTTGAACCTGAAACGTCCGAGCTTTAAAACCGCTAACAGCGTCGCGGTTGCGCTCAACACTGCGTTTGGTTCGGGCACGGCTACGGCACAAAGTGCGACCAACGTGGTGGTTAATGCTCCGCTTTCTGCGGGCGAACGCGTGGCGTTTATGTCGATGCTGGAAGATGTGCAGATCAATGCCGGTAAACAGCCGCCGCGCGTTGTGTTCAATGCCCGTACCGGTACGGTGGTGATTGGCAATGGCGTGGTTGTTCGCGCCGCAGCCGTCTCGCACGGGAACCTGACGGTTACCATTCGTGAATCTTCCAGCGTCAGCCAGCCGGGAGCATTTAGCCAGGGGCAGACGGTTGTCACGCCGGAGAGTGACGTGAATGTCGATCGCGGTCGTGGGCAAATGGTCACCCTTGCTGCCGGAACCAGCCTGCGCAGTATTGTGAACACGCTGAATAGCCTCGGCGCATCGCCGGATGACACCATGGCAATCCTGCAGGCTCTGCATGAAGCCGGTGCGCTGGATGCCGAGCTGGTGGTGATTTAAGGAGTGGTTATGTTAAATGCGATCGCCCCTCGTTCCCCCCTGCTGCCCGGCGACATGACCGGGCAGGTCAAACCACAAAACCTTGAGCAGGCGGCTGAACAGTTTGAAGCCATGTTCCTGCGCTCCATGATGAAAGAGATGCGTAAAGCGTCGCAGGCGCTGGTGGACGACAACCCGTTCGACAGTAAGCAGCAGCGCATGATGCAGGAGTTTTACGACGACAAGCTGACCTCTCAGCTGGCATCGCAACGCAGCACCGGTATTGCGCAGATGATCATTGCGCAACTGGGGCCGCAGGCGCAGGCACCGCTTAAGAATTCGCAGAGTATGGCCGCTTTACAAGAGCATCCTCAGCAATTAACCCCCCCGGTCATACCCGTTATGCGTCGTGGGCAGGAGTAATCAATGAACATGATCAACATTGCCTGGAGTGGCTTGCAGGCGGCGCAGTTTGGGATGAGCGTGACCTCCATGAACATCTCCAACGTTCTGACGCCAGGCTACAGCCGCCAGGGCATTATTCAAAGCTCCGTGGTGACGATGGGCCAGGGTGGAATGTCCGCCGGGGCCGGTGTGCAGGTAGACAGTATCCGCCGTGTTTCGGATCAGTATCTGACCAGCCAGGTGTGGCAGAGCAACAGCAAAGAGAAATATTACACCATCAACAACCAGTACCTCAGCTCGCTGGAAAAAGTGATCGGCACCGATTCCACCAGCCTGGGAACCGGTCTGGATGATTTTTTCGCGGCGCTGAGCGCGCTGACAAAAGAGCCAGAAAGTGAGGCGAACCGTCAGCAATTGTTGAACCAGGCGGGCTCTCTGGCGACGCGCTTCAACAGCATGAACGACTTTATCAACAGCCAGAAAACGTCGGTCTCCAACCAGCGTGACACCATGGTCGGGCAGATCAACAGCCTGACGGACGGTATCGCTGATTACAATAAAAAAATCATGGAGATGGAATCAACCGGGGGCAACAGTAACGTACTGCGCGATCAGCGTGACGAGCTGGTAAAACAGCTCAGTACCTACGCTGACGTTAAAGTGACGGAAGACAGCACCGGCAGCTATTCCGTGTCGATGAAAAACGGTCAGCCGCTGGTGAGCGGGAAAGTGGCCGGGGAGTTGAGCTGTAGCCTGGATGGTAGCGGTAATCCTGTATTGAGCCTGAGTTTTTCGAACACCACCTTTTCACTCAACCCTTCAACGGGCGGCCAGCTCGGTGCGCTGTACGACTATGAAACCGGCGATCTGGCACAGATGCAGGCTTCCGTGCAGGGGATGGCGGAAGCGGTTGCCACCATGTTCAACGATCAGCTCGCGCAAGGTTTTGATAAGAATGGCAATCCTGGTAAGCCGCTGTTTACCTTCGATCTGACTAACCCTGCCGGAATTTTACAGGTGAACGACCTTAAGCCTGACGAACTGGCTCTGTCTGGCTCTCCCGATGAGCAGGGTAACGGCGACAACCTTCAGGCGCTGATTGATCTGAAAAATAAAAAGGTTGATATCGGCGGGATGGGCAATATGAGCCTGAATGAAGGGGCGGCGGCGATCATCTCGAACGTGGGCATCGCCAGCAAAAAATCCCAGAGCGAACTGGATGCGGCGAAAGGGGTTCTCGACCAGGCCCAGCTCCAGCGCAACAACCTCAGCGCGGTCAACCAGGATGAAGAGGCGATTAACCTGCAGGTGTATATGCAGGCGTACCAGTCCAACGTCAAGGTGATTGCCACCGGTAACCAGATTTTCAATGACCTGTTAGGCCTGTTTTAACGGGGAGTAAGGAACGAATTTATGCGAATCAGTAGTCTTTATAATTCCGATGCCATGATGGCGCAGCTTGGCGTTAACGGTACACGCATCAGCAAACTGATGGAACAGATGGCCACGCAGAAGCGGATCAACGTTCCGTCTGACGATCCGGTTGCCGCAACGCGTCTGGTGCAGCTTAACCGCGAGCAATCGGCCATTAAGCAGTATCAGAATAACATTACCGGGCTGAGCGGGGCGCTCTCCAGCCAGGAAGCGCACATTACGGCCATGAGCAATCAGCTGTTAGCGCTGAACGATAAACTGCTTTCTGCCGCAAACGGCGGCGTGCACAGCGGGGAAGATATGTCGGGTTATGGTGCCGAACTCTCCTCCATGCTGGACTCGCTGGTGGCCTCTATAAACGCGCAGAACGAAAGCGGTGGCTATCTCTTCTCCGGTACGAAAACGGACACCAAACCGGTGGTCTGGGATGAGGCGCAGGGGAAATATGTTTACCAGGGCAACAACGGCACGCGTGAAACCACGGTAGCGAACGGTGTTAACGTGACGGAAAATACCCACGTTGTGGGCGCATTTTCCGGCAGCGGTGACGATCTGGAGATGCTAAACAAGCTCAAAGCCCTCAGCGACAAAATGCAGGACCCGTCGCTGTCGGTGAACGATTACCAGAAGGATATCGACGAGATGCTGACGATGTCTGGTCAGTCACGCGATAAAGTTGCGGCATTATTTACCGACCTGGGTGGACGTCAGAATCGACTGACCATGCTGGACGATGCGCATACGGACGT
Source organism: Enterobacter sp. MALB-1 (assembly GCF_041021625.1). Classification (NCBI taxonomy): domain Bacteria; kingdom Pseudomonadati; phylum Pseudomonadota; class Gammaproteobacteria; order Enterobacterales; family Enterobacteriaceae; genus Enterobacter; species Enterobacter sp. MALB-1. The sequence goes on along the minus strand of NZ_JBDPJL010000001.1, from coordinate 4,110,857 downwards.
CAGCATGGCGAACGATCAGGTCGTTCGCGATCTGTCAGATACCGACTGGGCGACAACCAACATTAATCTTCAGCTCTACACCAACTCTGTACAGATAACCAACAAAGCGTACAGCATGATCAGCCAGCTTTCGCTCTTCAGCATGTTGTAATACGTATGCAAGTCGGTTTAAAAACAAACTCGTTATCCACGACGCCCGCTCCCGTCAGAACCACGCCGGGGGCGGCGTCGGCGATCTCACGCACGGAGCAACGGCCTCTTACCTCTGGAGGAACGCCGCCATTTCCGGAGTCTGCCCTGCTTTCACGCCGTCCTTTACGCTACAACGTTCAGTTGAATCAGCAACTGACTGCAGTACAAAAGGCGGAGAGCTATCTTTCGGAAACGGAAACGCAACTGCTCATGCTGCGTCATCAGGCGATGCGAGGGAACGAGAGCGAGCACGCCGCGTCGGTAACGTCGTTATTGCAGCAGCGCAGTGAGATATCTGGCGGAACGGTCGATCGTAATTTCAATGTGACGTTGCAGCAAAGCAGTAAGGTCAGCTTTACGCTGCCGGGCATGGAAAACGTACTGGAGCAGACATCAGGCGAGACGCTGGTATTTGCGCTTGGCGGCAGCAAGCGTGAGCTGACTGCTATTGCGATACCGGCACAGGCGACTCCGCGTCAGGCGCTGGTCCACCTGAATGTGGGGCTGGGCCGCCTGGGTATCCACGCGACGTTGAGCCGTGAAGGTAAAGCGATGTTCCAGGTTGATGAATCTCTCTGGGGGCGCGTCAGCCAGCATTTAAGCGTGCGTGGGGAAGGGAAGCAGTTTCCGGCGGATGCCTTTACGCTCCTGGCTCCGCGCGCCGAGATCAGCCGCGAGGATGAAATCGGCCAGATTAGCCAGCAGTGGGAGCGCGGTGCTGGCGGAAAATTGCAGCAGACGCTGGAGCAAATCACCCGTGAACGCAGCAAATTGCATCAGCATCAGGAGCGGGTGTCAGCCCGTATTCAGGACATGGCAACGGCCTATACGCCTCGCGAAGCGCTGGACACCGCGCGCGCGCTCGGCAGTGCTCTGGCAAAAAGCGGAACGCAGTATAGCCTGCTGTCGCAAGCCCTGTCCGCGCAGGGGAACGTGTCGCTGTCGACTGTGAAAAATCTGTTGGGTTAACTCAGAGGGGCGGTGACGACACCGCCTGTCTTAGTTGTGCAGAGGATAGAGAAAAATCGCGCCACTCTGCCCAACGACCAACGGCATATCACCGATATAGACCGGCTGCATCCAGAAATCGATATGCATCAGCATATCCACCAGACCATCAATCATCAGCCCTTTCTGTACCGTACTGTAATAAATTGGCGTGTAAGAAAAGAAACGTTTGCCGTCTTGCTCGTCGATTTCTGCAAACTTACCTTTCAGCACAAAACGGTTATCGTTAGGGTTAGTGATGGTTGTCAGAATGGCATGATTAACCGTCTGCATATGCGAATCGTAGATCTCTTTACGCCGCGACAGGAGGTCGTAAAAGCCCAGTTGCAGAAAGCCTTCCACGTTTGCCTGCGGGGTGACTGGCGTGCGTAGAGTATGGACGCCGGTAAACACGGCGGCGGCAATCAGAAGGTATGACAGCAACCATTTCCAGTTAAGCGCAGGTTTCCATCTCACTGATTTTCCTCCTCGTCTCGCGCAATATCAGATTGTTCAGTTGTACCGGGTCGATACGCCAGTGATAAATCGCCATCACCAGCTGTTTGCTGTCACAGCGGCTGTTTAAGGCAAAGGTATAATTGAGCGTCTGGTTAATGCTCTGGTAATAGACCGTCATGCTGATCGATTGCGATTTGATCTGCTGATTAATGGCGTACAAGGGATCTTTGATCTTGCTGTAAAAATCCTCTTTATTCATGTCCAGCCGGTTCGACTCCGAAATTTCATAGATGCGGATATTGCTGTAAACCCCGGACTCTTGCTCGGTGGCAACCAGCCTGGAGCCGTGCGAGTTGGCATATTCCCAGCCCGCTATAGCACTGCAAATCACGACCAAAACCAGGATCGCCAGGGCAATGAATGGGTGAGAGGTGCGCGTGCGGGTTACTTCCTCAGGAGCCGGAAGTGGCTCGCTCCCCTCCGGTTCCGGCGGAACAAGCATTTCTGCAGGCACCGGACAATAGTCGCCTTCCTCGATAACAGCATCATCAGTGTACGGGGCGGGCAGATTTTCCGTCTGCTCAATATCCTCGCTTTCCCGTTCTACGGAGCGGCACCAGGCCTGTTCGAGTAAATAACCCTTTTTGGGGATGGTCTTGATAATTTTCTGTGCTTTTCCATCATCTTCCAGCGCGGCTCGCAATGCATGAATCGCATTCGGAAGGCTATTATTCCCAATAACCCTCCGTTCCCAGACCAGCGTCGTCAATTCCTCGCGAGTCAGTATTTTCCCCGCGTTTGAGACCAGGACATCTAAAAGTTTTAATTGATACTCGCCCAGGCGTTTTCTTTCGCCAGAAACAAGGTTAATGATCGAGCCAGAGGGTAAATCGACTAACCAGTTGTTTACCGCATAATATGTTTTATTCATGGCAAGTGATGGTCGGTGCCCACTCCAGAAGAATGTCATTCGTCAGGCATCGCTTAAAAGTTAAGCGAAATGCTTAATGTAAATTAATCATTAATTCCGTTTAAAATTCACAGAGAATTGCCGCTTGCCTGCGGGAAATGTGCAAAAAAGGCGCTGCGCTGAAGTCAAAAACGAAAATTCCCTTATGATTTTAGGGTTTTTCGCCTGGCAGTATAAGCCTTTTCTTAGGCGTGTTTAGGAAGTTTCTCTTCCGTGGCACATTTTTACGCTATAAAAGTGTGATGTGCAACAAATTATTAAGCAAATAAACCATAGGCGTATTAATGGATATGGTTAAAAGTTAACTATAGTGGGTTGTTGATCTTTTTATTAATTATTTGTTTGTCCTTGTAAAGAATTTGTTTTTTGATGATTTTGAGAATGCGATTCTTTTCAGGTCAACAAAAAAAAGCGTAAGAAAATGTTATGTACGCTTAAGTTGTGTGGGTATTGTGTCGCTTTATATTCTATTTAGTGAGTCAGGGTATTCTCTGTTATTCCTTTATTGCCAGATTTGTTCGCTCTCTTTGTTTAAGAAAAAGAGAATTTTTTTTCATTTCCCATTTAATTCTTCATTTGGCTGTGCCGTTTTAATTGAGTACCAGAGAGAAGAACCTGACAGACAGGTTCAAAAGGAGAATTCTAAAATGGCACTTTCTATTTTTACTAACGCCTCTTCCATGGCTTCCGTTAATGCGCTGAATAAATCTAACAGCATGCTGTCCACCGCGATGGAGCGTCTGGGCACGGGTAAACGTATTAACTCCGCGGCGGATGATGCTGCAGGTCTGCAAATCGCGACGCGTCTTCAGGGCCAGACCAACGGTATGGCTGTTGCACAGCGCAACATCTCTGACGCAACTGCGCTGATGCAGACGGCTGAAGGTGCTTTCGACGAAGTCAGCAACATCATGTACCGCATGAAAGACCTTGCAACGCAGGCATCGAACGACACGAACTCCAAAAAAGACCGTGAAGCGATCGATTCTGAACTGAACTCCCTGAACGACGAACTGCGCAACATCATGGGTAACACCTCTTATGCAGGTGAGAAGCTGTTCGGTGCTTCTGGCAAGTTCGCTAACGATCTGAACTTCCAGATTGGTACGACTTCCGGTGAAAGCCTGGTTGTGAAAATGAGCGACAAACTGAACGGTGCGACTGGTGCGGTTAACAACGCCAGCGGCGGCTTCAGTGAACTCGAAACGGGCTCTTACTGGAATGGTGCTTCCGGTCTGATTACTCTGGCTGATGATGACAGCCAGACCAGCGTTGATAATGCGAAAGCGCTGATCGATAACCTGAATACCGCGCTGGATTCCGTCGGTTCTGTGCGTTCCAGCTTCGGTGCGACCATCAACCGTCTGGGCCACACCGCAGCCAACCTGGCAAACATGAAAGACAACACCGACCTGGCGCTGGGTAACATCCGCGACGCAGACTTTGCGTCTGAAGCGTCCAGCATGACCCGCAACCAGATGCTGGCGCAAACCAGTATGTCCATGCTGAAACAGTCCAACAGCATGTCCGGTATGGTGATGTCCCTGCTGGGTTAATCCTTAATACCGTCCTAAAACACCGCTGTAAGGCGGTGTTTTTGTTTGCGGCAATCCCCTTCCTGTTATTTCCCTTCAGGGGAAAGTCGCTTTCCTTCTGTTTTTTAACTCACTGAATTTAAACGATATAAAAACTGGCACGAAGGTTGCATCAAACGGTCATGGTTTAGCAACAGGTGCGAACGGAGAACAACAATATGGCAGATTTTAGCGGCATTGATCCCCAGTCTCTGGCTCAGCAGCTGGCGACATACGACATCATGTCTTTGCAAAACCAGCTTAAGACAAAAACCGCGACGATGGATTCGCAGAAAAAAGCGCTCGACGCGCTGAAAACGGCACTGACTGATTTCCGCACGGCGATGAGCGGGCTGAACAGCACTGACGCCGGCATGCTGAAAAATGCCGTCAGCATGAGCCGTGAAGGTATCGCGAACGTTACCGCAAACTCGAATGCACTGAAGGGCACCTACAACATTGAGGTCACTGCGCTGGCTTCCGCCCATCAGATCGGCTTCGACAAAATGACCGACCAGTCCATTAAAGATGCCTCCGGCACGATGGATATCACGCTCGGTGAAGGCGCGGATGCCAAAACCATCACCGTTGATCTGACGGATATGGATAGCCTCAGCGACCTCACGAAAGCGATTAACGGTGATAAAGATAACCCTGGGGTTACGGCCTCGCTGATCCGTTCCGATGGCGAAGTCACTCTGATGTTAAGCAGTGACAAGAGCGGCTCAAAAAACACGATTTCGGTCAGCAGTCCGTCCGGTCTGGATTTTTCAAATCCGAAGGAGATCTCTAAGGCAGCCGATTCGGTCATCAAGATGGGTGATATGACCTTCACCAACAGTTCTAACACGCTGGATAAGCTGATCGACGGGGTGACCATCGAACTGACGGCGGTGACGGAAAAGGACAAGCCGCTGACCATTTCAGTGGGGACGGATAGCACCGGGACAAAAGAGCAGCTTCAGACCTTTGTGGATGCTTACAACACGCTTCAGGACACGCTCAGCAAGCTCACGAAAAGCGGTAGCGGAGATGGCGACACACGCGGCGCGTTTGCCGGTGATGCCACGATGTCCTCTCTTGATCGCGAACTGAATGATGTGATGCGTCAGATGTTTGGCGACAAGCGGATGTCCGATTTCGGCATTACCGCAGACAGGGAAGGCAAGCTGCAAATCGACAGCAAAAAACTGGATGAGGCGATCAAAGCCGATCCTCAGAAGCTGAACGATCTGTTCAATGGCAAAGAGGGGATGCTGACAGCGATGGATAAATCGCTCGATCGCTATCTGAACTCGACCAATGGCTTACTCAAAGGCCGACAGGAAGTTTTGGATCGCCAGCAGAGCGACATTGATACCAAAACCGAAGCGATGAACACGCGTTATGAAAGCTCTTATAACCGCTATCTGAAGCAGTTTACCCAACTGCAGCAAGCAATGACGCAGATGAACAACACCATGGGTATGTTTGGTTTAGCTTAAGGAAATCAACGCTTTTATGTACGGGAACGAACAGCAGGGCTACGGCCATTATCAACAATCCGATCTGGCTATTCAGGCCGCCGCAGCAAACCCGCATCAGCTGGTTTTAATGCTGTTTAACGGCCTGATGGACGAACTGGTTCGCGCGAAAAGTCATATCGCTGCGCGCCGTTATGACCGCAAGGTGCAAAGCATTAATAAATGCATCGACATTCTGAATGCGCTCACCAGTTCACTGGATTTTGAAAAGGGCGGCGAGCTGGCATTGAGCCTGGCCAACCTTTACGACTACTGCGTTTATCGGCTTTACGATGCAAGCCACAAACTCTCGGTCACGTATGTCGAAGAGGTGGAGGTCGTCCTCCGTAATCTTCAGGACGGCTGGGAAAAAATGGGGCAGCAAAATGGATGATATGCAGGTTATGCATTATCTGGCGCGTTCCCTCAGGCATTCGGCCAGTCAGCACGACTGGCCAAAAATGCAGGACGTTGATGCTCAGATAGCCGCGTTGCTGACCTCGCTGAAAGGGCAAACGCTAAGCGCCGAAAAGCGAGAAGCGCTCGAAGAACTCAGACAAACACATGCCATGGTCAGCCGTTTCTGCCAGGAGCAAAGCGACGAGCTGGAGCAGAAGATGGCACGCGCCCGCCGTAATAAGGAGGGGGCGACGGCGTATGCGCAGTTTGCCAGTGTTGAGGATTTTGGGCGATGAACCTGATGCTTTCGCACATGACCCAGCTTCCTGTTGCCGCTGACGCGACCGAGACGGCAAGCATATTGCCGGGTATCACCGCGTCAGGGGCGACGCTCACCCAGACGCCAGCTTCAGAGACAGACAGCCAGGCCGCACCTGGGTTTAACGATGCGCTGCTTAACATCATTAATACCCTGATGGGGGGTGAGCAGCCGCGCGACAGCGCTATGGTGCTGGCGGGCGTAAAACCTGAAGAGGAGGACGACGAGAAAACGCAGCGTCCCGACGGTATGACGATGGCGCAGGATGTGATCGGTTCGCCCAATATGCTGCTGGATGCGTTGTTAATGGCAAGCCAGATGCCCGCGAAAACGCTCAGTGTTACGCAGAGCAGCGCGCCTCTGACCGGCGATGCGCTGCAGATGCAAAACGTCTCTGCAGGCCAGCAACCGGCAATATCGCCGCTGAAGGTGATGCCGCAACCGCTGACCCTGCATGCTACGTCAGCGGCCGCCCTGGAAGCCGTAACACCGCCCGCGCTGGAACCGGTTAAACCGATGGTGACCCTCCTGCCCACCGCAGGGCAACCGGCCACCGTCCAGACCTTTTCCACCATGATGGATAAACAGACGGTCAACCTTCCTCCGGTCAGGCTGGATGCGGATGAAGCGAAGTGGGCACAGCAACTGCACAGTGCTTTAAACGATCGTTTGCAGCTCCAGGTCAGGAACCAGGTGCAGCATGCAACGATCCGCCTTGACCCACCGGAGATGGGCAAAGTGGATATTTCACTGCAGATCGAAAATGGGCGCATGCAGGTGCATATCACTGCCAGCAATGGGGAAACCTATCGCGCGCTTCAGCAAATCAGCAATGAGCTGCGCCAGAGTCTGACGGAACAAAACTTTGTTCAGGTAAACGTACAGGTCTCTTCCCAGTCCGGCCAACAGCAAGGGCAAAGAGCGCCTCAGCATGCTGTAAAAGAGGGGCCGGATACGGGAGCAGTGATAGAAGCAGAAGAGACGTTGTCCTCTGCAGGTAAAGACGATTCAGTTCTACTTACGGTTTAAGCAAATCCATTATGACAATTAAGACATTTTCTTTAGGGCTGGTTATTGCCCTTATCGCCGCAACCTTCGCCGCTGTTCTCACCGTTCTGGGTACGCATTTGCTGAGCCAGGACGAGCATAAGCGCTCCGCCATTAGCGACCTGTTCTCCTCATCGGAGGAGAGTGTAGTGGAGTTTGTTGAAATCAAAAACGTCGTCGTGACCTTAAAAAGCCACAGCGATTCTGAACGTTACTTACTGCTGGAGCTGGCCCTGACGACCGACTCACCAGCAGATACTCGTCGTGCCGAAGAGTTATCGCCTGCTATTCGCGGGGCAACGGTCAATATGCTTTCGTCACTGGATTATGACGCCGTTCGCGGAATGAGCGTTGAAGTGCTGCGCGACAAGTTAATGAGCGCCTACACCGAGCGCTTCCAGAGTTTGAATACGCGGATGCCGTTCAAGGACGTAATCATCAGCAAAATGGTTTTCCAGTAAGTCACGGCAGTTGATGGAAATGATGGATTTTATTGCGGATGACTCGCTGACACCGGCGGATGAGGCGAAATACGTCAATGCGTATTTGCCGCTGGTACACAGAGTGGTGAAACAGCTCGCCTGGCAGACCAGCAGCGTGATGGACAGAGAAGATATGGAGCAGATCGCGTTAATGGGTCTGCTGACGTCCCTGCGTCGTTATGGTCATCCCGATGAGCAGTTTGGTGCATATGCGGCGCAGCGTATCCGCGGTGCGGTGCTGGATGAACTGCGTGAGCTGGACTGGCGTCCCCGCAGGCTGCGCCAGAAAAGCCATAAGATCAACGATGCGATTCGGGAAATCACGCGCGTGCTTGGCAGAACGCCGAGCTTTGAAGATCTGAACACGCATCTTTCCATCACTGCTGAGGAGTATCACGAATATCTGCTGCTGGACTGCGCAAAGACGCTGGAGAGTCTCGATGATTTACTGGGCGGAGATGCCCTGAACGGTACGCTGAATAGCCGTTCGCTGGAGGATGAAATGGTCACCAGCGGTACGTTAAGGGCTGCGCTGGCAAGCCTTGATGAGCGTGAGCAATTAATACTCTCGCTCTATTACCAGCAGGAAATGAGTCTGAAAGAGATTGCGTTAGTCCTCGACCTGACCGAGGCGCGCGTCTGCCAGCTCAATAAAAAGATCGCTCAAAAGATCCAGTGTTTTTTCCAGAAGTGAAAGGTATATGCAAAAGTTTCTCGGTATTTTCATCATCTTCGCCTGTGTTGTCGGCGGCTTTCTTATGTCTGGCGGGCGTCTGGCCTCGTTCTGGCAACCCGGTGAGATCATTATCATTCTGGGGGCGGGGATGGGGGCGATGGTGCTTGCTAACCCAAAACCCGTTCTGGCAGAGATGTACCGTCAGTTTCGCGGCATTATGCGTAAAAATGAATACACCGACGAGTACCAGCGTCAACTGCTGATGCTGCTGTACGAACTGCTCGAACTGGTGCAGGACGGGGGGCTGAAGGTGCTGGACGAGCATATCGAGGTGCCGGAAAGCAGCCCGCTGTTTCAGAGATACCCGCTGATTTTGCAGAACAAGGCGATCATCACCTTTATTGCGGATAACTTCCGTCTGATGGCGATGGGCAAAATCAACGAGCACGAGCTGGAAGGTATCCTGGAGCAGGAGCTGGTGGCGATGGAAGAGAACCTCCTTCAGCCGTCCCGCTCGCTGCAGCGTACCGCAGAAGCGATGCCAGGCTTCGGGATCTGTGCGGCGGTTCTGGGGATCATTATCACCATGCAGTCGATCGACGGTTCCATTGCCGTGATTGGGGTAAAAGTCGCTGCTGCTCTGGTCGGCACTTTCCTCGGCGTTTTCTTCTGTTACTGCCTGATGGACCCGGTAGCGAACGCCATGGAACAGCGCACCAAAAAACAGATGGCGGTGATCGAGTGTGTTCGTACTGTGCTGGTGAACCACGTTGCCGGAAAGCCGACGCTGCTGGCGGTGGATGCGGGACGCAAAATGTTGCCGCTGGATTCAAAACCAACGTTTGCCACGCTTGATGGTTGGGTAAACCAGATGACGGGTGAATCCTGATGCGTGGCGGTCGCGGAAAAGAACATACCACCATCATTAAACGCTCCTCGCGCAAAAGCCATGACGCCTTTCATGGCGGCGCGTGGAAGGTGGCCTTCGCTGACTTCACCCTGGCGATGATGGCGCTGTTTATGGTGCTGTGGATCATGGGCTCGGTCAGCGAGGAAGAGCGTAAAGAGATTGTCTCTCAGCTTAATGGCGAATCTATTTTCGAAGGCCAGTCATTATCCCCCATTACCCAGCCCAATGGTGTGGGGGGGAAAATCGCGGCGACTGAAAAGCGTGACCGTGGCGAACATAAGAAACAACAGGATAAACAAGACGCGGCAAAACTGACGGCCGTGGCGGCAAACAGCGAGAGCCTGGAAGACGTTAACCACCGTTCGCAGCGTGAAATTGAAGATCTGGCGCGGATCATCATGAAAATCACCTCAGCCTATGATGCACAGTCAAACCTGAAAATTGAGATTGTGCCGCAAGGGTTGCGCATTCTGATCACTGACGATCAGAAACGCGAAATGTTCCAGCGCAGCAGCGCGATCCTGACGCCGTTCTTTAAACGTCTGTTGACGGAGTTCGCGCCTGCGCTGAATAAGATCGATAACAAGATCATCATCACCGGCCATACGGATGCCACGCGTTTTCGCGACCAGGATCTCTATAACAACTGGAACCTGTCGGGCGAGCGTGCGATGCAGGCGCGCAGAGTCTTAACCAATGCTGGCCTGGATCAAACCAAAGTCCTGCAGGTGAGCGGGATGGCAGATCAGATGCTGATTGATCCGGCTAATCCGCTGAGCTCATCGAACCGCCGCATTGAGATCATGGTACTCACCCAGTCGGCCAGCGAATCGCTGTATCAGTTCTTTGGTCAGCACGGCGAAAAGGTCATTAAGCCGATAGTCGACAGACTCTCGCAGAAGAAATAAACGGTTTTACGATGTTCATCTTTACACATAGTCAGAAAGTCGCAGGTCTGGTACTTGCCGCCTCACTGATGATGGCGGTAAGCGCGTCTGTGCAGGCGGCTCCGCGCAACGGCACGGTTACCGCGACGGAAAAAGAGAACGCGGTGAAGGCCCGGATGCGTAACCGGGAAGCGTTGCTGAAAAAATCCCGCTCACGTCTTGCGGTGGTGCCCGTTACGCCAGAGCAAAAGCGGCGCGACAGTGAAAAGCGCCGCCTTGAACGCGCGGAAAACCGCGAGCTGCTGGCGATGCACAAGCGCTGGCAGCCTGGTACGTTATCCACCGATATGATTTGGGCACCGCTGCCTGGCGAGAAGATCAGCCCGCGCCTGCAGGCCTCGCTTAAGCAGGTTATCCGCCTGCTGCAACAGCAGATTGGTAAACCGTATGTCTGGGGCGGAGAAACGCCAGAAGAAGGATTCGACTGTAGCGGCCTGGTCTTTTACGCGTTTAACCCGGTGTTAAGCCGCACGTTGCCGCGTACCGCCAACGGCATGTACCACGACCGGACGTTACGCCATATCCGCCAGGACAACTTACGTCGCGGGGATTTGGTCTTTTTCAACATTAACCAGCGTCCGGGAGCCGATCACGTCGGCGTTTATCTTGGCGATGGGCAATTTATCGAAGCGCCACGAACCGGCCTGAACATACGTATTAGCCAGCTTTCCGACGCCTTCTGGCAGGACCACTACCTGGGTGCCCGCCGGATATTAACTGAAGAGGCCGTGTTGTAACGGCCTGACGCTGAATACCCCCTCAAGGTATGCGCCGCCAGGGATGGCCCCTTATTTAAGATTGAATGAGATATTTTTCATGAACCAGATGCGTAAAAAATTCGCCATTGATGATGGCTCCACCAATGTAAAAATTAGCTGGATTGAGAACGGTACGTTGAAAACCGTTGTCTCGCCAAACTCCTTCCGTAAAGACTGGAAGAGCGCGGCGTTGTTGCGTGGTCAGGCGGTGCATAACTACACCATCGGCACCACCAAATACACCTACGATGCGACGTCCGATAAGGCGCTGTCGACGACCCATATCGACTACCAGTACGACGATTTGAACCTGCTGGCGGTACACCACGCGCTGCTGCAAACCGGCGTGACGCCCTGTGATGTCGAGGTGATCGTCACTCTGCCCATTACCCAGTTCTACAACCCGGATGACTGCCAGCGTAACGAAGAACGCATTGAAGCGAAGCGTAAGAACCTGATGCGTGAAATCACGCTGAATAAAGGCGAGCTGTTCCGCATTGTGGATGTGCAGGTGATGCCGGAGAGCCTGCCAGCCGCGCTGTCGCATCTTCTCAACTCCAACGTAAACGAATTTACCAAATCGCTGGTGGTTGACTGCGGTGGCACCACGCTGGATATGGGGATCGTGGTGGGTGAGTTTGACGATGTGTCGGCCATTTACGGCAACAACGAGATCGGCGTGGCGATGGTCACGGATGCGACGCGTAAGCTGCTGGCCGCTGCAGACAGTGACTCCAGCTACCTGGTGGCGAATGAGTTGATCAAGCGCCGCCACGATCTGGATTTCGTGAAGAGCGTGATTAACGATGAATCGCGTATCGACGAGATCCTCGAAAAGATCGCCATCAAGATCCAGGAGCTGGGCGACCAGGTGGCTTATGAAGCGAAGAAGTTCGCCAAGAACCCGAATCGCGTCTATCTGGTGGGCGGCGGTGCGCATCTGATTGAAGAGGCGATTCGTCAGGCGTATTCAACGCTCGGCGATCGCGTGGTGACGATTGATAGCCCGCAGAGCGCCCTGTCGCGTGAGATTTGCCTTTACCATTCTGAGTCGGGCGCACAGGTTGTCGAAGAACCGTTAATGGCAGAGGTGGGCGAGGATGCGTAAAGGGCAGATTCGCCGCGTAAATCTGTCCCTGCACCTGACGCCAGAGCAGTCGCGCGCGGATTTGCGCGCGATGCAACACCTGCAGCATTGGCACCAGTCAGTGAACCAGTCATCCAGCGTGGATGACGCCAACATGGAAATCCGCGCGTTTCACCGTGATATCTATCTGGCGGGGCTGCAACTGTTTTTGATGGAGCCTGCGCTTTGCCACCATGTGGCCGAGTCGCTTGGGCGCGAAAATCTCTCGCTCGGCACGTTGCTGGGTGAACTTCAGCCCCAGGCGCAACGCGAGGAACCTTCAGCACAGCTGGCAGAGCTTGAGAAAATTCGTGAAGAGGTGGCAGCGCTCAGGCCACTGATGGAGCAGCACCAGCTCGCTCTGCAACAGCTGCGTATTGCCGCCAGGAGCGCCGCCAGCACGCCAGCGCCAGAGCGCGATAATGTGGAAGTGAGCAAGGTCGATGCACCGACGGAAAAAATGCAGAAGGTCCGGCAGAAAGGGATTTTTTGATGCGATTCCGCAGGCCGGACAAGGCGCAACGGATTACACCACCACGCACATCGGCTTACCCGACACCGGCTCAGGATGAATTTCCGCTTCCACGCTGAACACCGTTTTCAGTAATGCCGGTTGCATCACCGCTTCCGGCGTCCCTTGCGCCATCACGCGCCCGTTGGCCAGCACCACCAGATGGTCGCAGTAACGGCTGGCCTGATTCAGATCGTGGAGTACCGCCACCACGGTTTTCCCCTGCGCTTTCAGTTCGCCCATTAACCGCATCAGCTCAACCTGGTGATTAATATCAAGATACGTTGTCGGCTCGTCCAGTAGCACAACGGGCGTATCCTGCGCCAGCACCATCGCCAGGAAGGCACGCTGGCGCTGACCGCCGGAAAGCTCGGTTAAGCGTCGTTCGGCAAGATGTTGCGTCTGAGTCTGGTGCATTGCCACGTTGACCCGCGCATTGTCTTCAACGGAGAGCCGCCCCCAGAGCGACAGCCACGGGCTGCGACCGTAGGAGACCAGCTCCCGGACGGTGATCCCTTCGGGGGTTAAATGGTGCTGCGGTAACAGCGCCAGACGACGTGCCAGCTGGCGTGCTGATAAACCCTTTATGGGATTTTCATCGAGCCATACTGTGCCGGATTGAGGCGCTAACAGGCGCGAAAAACAGTTCAACAGCGTCGATTTCCCGCAACCGTTAGGGCCGAGCAGGGCAGTGATTTTTCCGGCAGGCAGGGCGAGAGAAAGCCCATCCAGCACGGTTTGTGCGCCATAGCTGACAGTCAGATTTTCAGTACGTAATCTCATTTATCGCATTCTCACAAGCAGCCAGACAAACCATGGTGCGCCGATAATGGCGGTCAGCACGCCTGCCGGAAGCTCCAGCGGCGGATGAATGATTCGTGCCAGCAGATCGGCAATGACCAGCAACAACGCGCCCGTCAGGGCCGAAACGGGCATCAGCCAGCGGTGACGCCCGCCGGCGATCCTGCGCACCATGTGCGGCACGACGAGACCAATAAAACTTATCGGGCCACAGACGGCCACGCCGGTTGCTGTCATCGCGACAGCCAGCATCAGCCCCTGGAGCCGGGTGCGCTGAACCGACACGCCGAGTGTGGCTGCCCGTGCATCGCCCAGCGCCAGCAGGTCGAGATCGCGACAAAAGCGCAGGCTCAGCGGCAAAAACAGAATGAGCAACGGCACGGCAATCTTCACAAAGTGCCAGTCGCGCCCCCATAAGCTACCCGTCAGCCACAGCAGGGCACTGTTCACATCCTGCGGGTGCAGGAGCATCAGGTAATCCGTCAGGCTCGCCCAGCAGGCGGAAAGCGCCACGCCGGTGAGCGCCAGCTTCATCGGCTGGTGGGTCTTTGCCAGCATCTTCAGCAAGATCAACCCCGCCATACCGCCCGCAAAGGCCAGCAGCGGCAGCACCATCACGGACAGTGATGGCATAAGAAGCAGTGCCCCCACAGAGGCCAGGCTGGCGGCATGGTTAACGCCGAGAATATCCGGTGATGCCAGCGGGTTACGCACAATCCCCTGTACCAGCACGCCCGCCACGGCGAGGGCTGCACCGACAAACAGTGCCAGCAGCAAGCGCGGCAGTCGGTACTCCATCAATACATAATAATGCTCGCGTCCGTCCTGCCAGTCGGTCAGCAGCGCGCGCCACGGCACTGGGATCACCCCCATATGGAGTGATAACAGCGCACAGCCCGCCAGGGCAAGGGTGATGAAAATGACCAGCGCAATTTTCATCCTCGCTTCCTCACCAGCCAAACAAAGCAAGGGCTGCCAATCAGCGCCAGCACTGCGCCTGCGGGCAGATCGCCGGGGAAGGCCAGCGCGCGTGCGAGTACATCTGCCAGCAGCATCAGCGTGGCCCCCAGCAGCATGCTCACCGGCAGTACGTTGCGCTGATCGAAGCCTGCCCAGAAGCGCGCCAGATGTGGCACCAGCAGGCCGATAAACGCCACCGGACCTGCCACACTGACGCACGCGCCAACCAGAAGCAGCACTAACATATTGATGATCAAACGCAGTCTCGGCAGGTTCACTCCCAGCGTATGGGCGGTGCTGTCGCTGACGTTGAGCAGGTTCAGTTGATTCGCCAGCAGCAACACGACAGGGACTGCAGTGACCACCACCGGCAAGAGCTGCCAGACATCCTGCCAGCGGGCGTGGGACACTCCGCCTGCCAGCCAGTAAAAGATGCCGTAAGCATGATCTTCGGCCAGCAGCAGGGTGATGCGGGTAAGGGCCATACAAAAGGCCGACAGCGCGATACCCGCGAGGATCAGTTTGTTTCTGTCCTGGGTATGACGAAACCCGCCTCCTGCGGTCATGACCAGCAGCCAGCTCACGCCGCCCCCGCATGCCGCGATGAACGACAGGGAATAGCCTGCAACCGGCGTCGGGCTCAGCGCGCTGGTAAGCGCCATAGCCAGCGCCGCGCCGCTGTTAATGCCGAGCAGTGAAGGAGAGGCCATTGGGTTGTGGGTCAGGGTTTGCAGCAGCGTGCCCGCGAGCGCCAGGCTTGCGCCGATCAGAACGGCGACCAGGCTTCGCGGCAAACGAAGGTTTTGCACCAGCGCTTCTGGTAGCGTTGGCGTGTGTCCAGGCAGCAGGGCGCGGATTGCGTCTGCTCCGGAAACAGGAATGGCCGAGTAGCAAAACAGACTCAGCCAGAAAATAATAATAAGTGCTGCAACGGGAAGCCCCCACAGCAGCACCGGGTGTTTTAGCGCGGTCATTTCACATCGGTAAGCGGCTGATGGTGGAAGATTTTTACCGTGTCAGCGGCAATACGCTCTGCGGCAAAAATACCGCGCATCCGCGCCCAGGCGTTACTGTCGACTGAAGCAACCTGCTGCTTCTGCGCGGCGGTTAACATCTGCCAGAGCGGATCTTGCTGCCAGCGTTTAACAATGCTCTCTTCGCGATAGTGGGCAACCAGCAGCCAGGCAGGATTGACCGCCAGCAGTTGCTCCAGGCCGATGGACGGCATGGACGCGCCCGCCATCGCAGCGGGAACGTTCAGCCCCAGAGAGGCCAGCACGCTGCCGGTCCAGGTCTCCTGGGTATGCAGGTTGAATTGCTGTTCGCGTGATGTGCCAAAGGCCACGCGTGTCCCTTTGGGAAGCTGGCTGGCCCACTGCGCCATCTTCTCTTTATGTTGTTCCAGACGCGCCTGCATCTCTCGTTTTTTACCGACCACTTCGCCGATGATAGCCGCAGAATGCAAATTTTCAGCGTAGGTTTCGTTGCGGGACTTAAGCAGCAGTACCGGCGCGATTTGCTGCAAGGCGGTGTAAATCCCCGCATGGCGACTGCTGTCGGCAATGATCAGGTCTGGTTTCAGGGCAGCAATGGCTTCCAGGCTCGGCTGCGCGCGCGTTCCGACGGACTGCCACGGTTTCAGGTGCGCACGCACTTCGGGCAGGATGCGTTTTGCATCGTTATCGTCGGCAATACCGACCGGGCTAACGTCCACGGCGGCCAGCGCATCGGCGAACGAGAGTTCCAGCACCACAATCCGTTGTGGCGTTTTATCGAGTGTAAACGTGCCGTGTTCGTCCTGAACCGTGGCGGCAAAGGCGTGGCCGATCACCAGCAGCAGGCCTGCAAAAAGAAAACGGATAAATGCCAACATAGTCACATTCCAGCTAAAAGCCCGGCAAGCCGGGCGTTAACACATCAGAACTTCAACGACCCCTGCATATACAGCGTGCGCGGCTGGCCTGCGTAGATGCCTTTGTTGTTGTCGTCATAAGAGCGGATGAAGTAGTCCTGGTCGAAGATGTTTTTCACACCGAACGCCAGGTTCAGATCTGCCATCTGCGGGCCAAAGTCATACGCCACGCGTGCGCCCCAGAGCATGAAGCCGGGAATGCGGCCGGTACTGCCGTCGGCGCTCTCTTTCACCGTATTGGCGTTATCTGCAAACTGGCTGGACTGGAAATCACTGTTCAGATTGAACGTCCAGTTGCCCGGCTTGTAGTCCACGCCCAGCGTGCCTTTATGTTTCGGGGAGAATGGCACCTGATTGCCGTAGGTGTCGCCTTTCTCGCGGATTTCCGCGTTCACATACGCATAGCTGGCGTAGACGGAAACGTTATCAAGCGTTGGCGTTAGCGTACCCAGGTCGTAACGTGCCTGCGTTTCCAGCCCGGTATGGCGCGTTTTGCCACGTGCAGTGACGGTGTCGTTGGTCTGGTTGGAGTCGTACTGATTGTTAAAGTTAATCAGGAACAGCCCCATTTCCGCCGTCAGCGCGCCGTCGTCGTAGCGGGTACCGAGTTCCCAGGTTCGCGCTTTTTCCGGTTCCACATTGCCGCTTTGCACAGCCTTGCCAATCTGGCTGTACTGTACGGTGCCGAACGAGCCTTCAGTGTTTGCATAAAGATTCCAGCTGTCAGTCAGGTGATAGAGTACGTTCAACGCCGGAAGCGGTGCGTTATAGCTCACCTCTTCGTGCGTGCCTTTGATGGCGTTGTTCTGGTATGACTCGATATGTTCGAAACGCATACCTGGCGTGATGGTCCAGTTGCCGATGTCGATTTTGTCATCCAGATACCAGGCGTGCGCCTCGGTGCCGGAACGCGTGTCGCGGTCGTAAGGGCTTGAGCCGGACGGCAACTGCCCGCTGCTGGTGGCGGTGTAGTAACGCATTTCATGCGTTGATTCATTCA
This sequence comes from Enterobacter sp. MALB-1, assembly GCF_041021625.1. Classification (NCBI taxonomy): domain Bacteria; kingdom Pseudomonadati; phylum Pseudomonadota; class Gammaproteobacteria; order Enterobacterales; family Enterobacteriaceae; genus Enterobacter; species Enterobacter sp. MALB-1. The sequence goes on along the minus strand of NZ_JBDPJL010000001.1, from coordinate 4,093,325 downwards.
CATAGCGATAGCCCACGCCCACTTCGTGCGCGGAAGGGCCGATCATAAAGCTCTGGCTGTAGCGTGGCTCAATACCACGCACCCAGTAGTTACGCGGCGAGAGGGTGATGCGTTTGCCTTGCTCCAGGTAGCCGCTGCGCAGGGTTTGGGTGTAGAACCCCTGAATGTTGAATTTATGCTGGCTGTCCGGCTGGAACTGGTAGCCCAGGCTCGCCAGCTTGCGACGGCCCCAGAAGCGGTCATACGGGCGGGTGGATTGCCAGCGATCGGCGTCGTAATCCGCGCGGGACAGGCCGCCGGGCATGTCGGCTTCACCATCGTAATATTGCAGCAGGCTGTTGAAGGTGTGCACCTCATTCGGCGCATATTTGCTTTTCAGCATCAGGTCGTCGATGCGGGTGGCGCTGTGCTCGCGCCAGTCACTGCCGCGCGTGCCGGAGTAGAGCAGCGCGGTGCCAAAACCATTGTCCGCTGTGCCGCCCACCATCAGGTTGTGCGTCTCTTTCGGGTTGTTTTGTGAAGAGGTTGGGCTGAGCTGACCTTCCACACCCGCCTCGATACCAAAGTCCTGCGGAATGGCGCGGGTAACAAAGTTCACCACGCCGCCCACGCTCTGCGGTCCGTAACGCACCGCACCACCACCGCGCACCACGTCAATGGCATCCATGTTGCCGAGCGAAACGGGAGCCAGTGAAAGCTGCGGCTGACCGTAAGGGGCAAAGGGGACGGGGATGCCGTCCATCAGGACGGTCGAGCGGCTGGCGAGGCGCGGGTTCAGGCCCCGGATGCCAAAGTTCATCGCCAGGTCGTGGCTGCCGGTGCCGTTGTTTTCCGGCGCGCTGACGCCAGGGATGCGGTTAAGCACCTCACGCATGGTGGTTGCACCGGTTTTGGCGAAATCCTCACGGCGGATCACGTCGCGCGCGCCAGCATGTTCAAATACGTCGTTTTCACGCGCATCGCCCAGCCAGTCGCCGACCACGGTCAGGGCATCTTCTTTTGGCGCGGGCGCGGGCTCCAGCGTCCAGCTATTATTTCCCAGCGGTTTTACCTGCAGTCCGCTGCCGTCCAGCAGCTGTTGCAGGCCGCTCTCGACGTCGTAATCGCCGTGCAGGCCGTTGCTCTGCTTGCCGCGCGTCAGGCTGGCGTCAACCGAGAGGGTAATTCCGCTGTGTGCGGCATACTGATTGAGCGCTTTGTCGAGCGATCCCGGTGCGATATCAACCTGTGCAGCAAAAGCGGAAAACGAGAGACCGGCCAGCGGCAGCAGGCTCAGGCGAATGGCGTTAACCAAAGGTGTTGTTTTACGAAAAACGCGTAACGGCGTCATACCTTCTCCATCATCATTTTTGTTGTGTTCAGCTATGAGTCGAACGAGAAGGGTAAAAAGGACAATCGAAATGAGAATTATTTTTCTTACAGCGGTGAAATGTTTATCCAGTACCGCGTAATAGACTGAATTTTAACGGGAAGCGTTTGCGCGATAACGTTCAGGATCGCATCGGTATTTTTCAGGGGGAACGTCCCGCTCAGGCGCAGCCCGGCAACGGCGGGATCGCAGCGCAGCACGCCGTTGCGGTAACGGCTTAGCGTGGCTATCACCTCACCCAGCGGTTTATCGCTGAAGCTCAGGATGCCCTTCGTCCAGCTTGTACTCTCGTCATCCAGCGGTTTCACTGGGCCAAACTCAGAGGCGCTGAACTGCAGGCTTTCACCAGCGTTCACGATGCGTTTTTGCGCGGGGGCACTGGCGAGAAGCACTTCCACGGCGTGCTGCTGCACGTCAAGCTGCGTGAAATTATCCTGCTGGCGGACGGTAAATTCTGTCCCTAAGGCGGTGAGCTGGCCCTGACGGGTCAGGACGCGGAAGGGGCGTTGCTGCGCATCTTTCGCGGTAGTAATGGCGATTTCACCGTACCAGAGCCGGACGGTGCGCTGATGCGCATCAAAACGCACATCCGCCGCGCTTTGGGTATTCAGCGTGAGCAGGGAGCCATCTTCCAGTTGCTGACGGCTGACTGCGCCTTTGGCGGTGCGGTAATCTGCCCGCAGACCTTCGCCGGTTTCCGACTGCCAGAGTTGCCAGCCTCCGCCAGCGCCGAGCAACAGCAGTAATCCTTTCATCACGTGACGGCGGGTGAGGCGGGTATCATGCAGCGCCCGGCTGGCAACGTCGCCAGGCACACCGCCAAGCTGGTTGCGCAGGTTTTCAACCTGCTGCCAGGCCCACTGGTTATCCTGATCCTGTTCATACCACTGTTGCCAGCGCGCTTCCTGTTGTGGGCTGACGCGCTCGCCGCTTAGCACGGCATACCAGTGGGAAGCTGAACGCAGCGCCTGACGGCGGGAATCGGTTAACGAAGGATTCATAACCCATACTCCAGACGAAACAGCAGGCAGTGCTCGACGGCTTTCGCCACGTATTTTTTCACGGAGCTGACGGAAACACCGAGTTTCAGTGCGATCTCGCTGTAAGTCAGCCCTTCCAGTTGCGAAAGCAGAAACGCCTCGCGCGTTTTGCCGTTTAGCCCGTCCAGCATGGTGTCGATAAGCTGCAGGGTTTCCAGCTGGCTTTCGCGCTCTTCGGGTGAAGGTGCAAGGGCGTCGGGCAGTTGTGCAAGCATCTCAAGCCAGGCTTTTTCCAGCGCGTTACGGCGGAAGAGATCGACCATCACCCGTTTAGCGATAGTGCAGAGAAAAGAGCGCGGATCGCGGATGGTCGCCAGCGCGTCGCTACCCATTACCCGCAGGAAGGTGTCCTGTGCGATATCGTCGGCGTCAAAGGCGGATTGCAGCTTGCGGGTGAGCCAGCTTTTCAGCCAGCCGTGATGCGCGCCGTAAAGCGATTCAAGCGTTAAAGAAGCGGTAGTAGCGGCGCGGTCAGACATGCGGAATGCATCAAAAGTTAATCATCACGCGGCTATATTAATATGAGAATGGTTATCATTACAATTGGAAATAAAAAAGCCTCGCAAAGGAGGCTTTCAACATCGAGTGATTAGGTAATGACCATCGGCCAGTCGGGTGGCGTGTGGCTCATGGCTTCAATCATCACTGCTTTGACGTTGTCCCAGATGGCAGCAATGTCCAGCAGGGTGATGCCGAGCAGGCCCGTGGCGAACCAGCATGCAGCGCCCAGCCCCAGCAGGGTGCTGATCACCGCCAGTCCGGCGTAGTCAGATTTGCGAAACTGAATGTTCAGTGTGCTGGCTAAAAACATCAAAACCGCGCTCAACAATGGCCAGCGCAGGAGAACCATGCTGGTAGTAATGGTCGCCATAAAACCCATCCTCGACAAAACAGACGAACTGGAATGAAACAATGTTTCTCGTTACACAATATGTGTGAACTATATCACATTTGCTGTTTTATTCGCCAGTGTCCGTGTGAGGTAAAAGAGGGAATTTAATGCTGTGGAAAATATATCGTCGCAGACGGCGTCCGCCTCTTCATAATGAATTCATCAAGATAGCAAAACCGCAGTAATATGAAAAAGGTGTATCACATTTACAGTATTAAACCTATGGATTATGCTTGAGTGGACAAATAAATGTACCCGCAGAAAATAATTCAGGTTTTTGAATTATTTGGCTTTTTTACTTTTGTGTATTGTTTTTATTACACTCAGCATACTCTCTGATGGCCCTGATATATTCTTTCTTTAATCTGATTTGTTGCGGTTGCTATATCGATTAATGACCTGCGAAAAAAATGATGAAAGAAAAAAAACGCGAGATTGTTAACGACAGCATGCAGGCGCTACACGCGCTGGCGAAGCTGATGCCTCAGCTCAACAATCTGTGTTCACTGGCGGAAATGCTTGAAACCATCAACGGGGCGCTGGGGTCAACTCTCGCCTGGGTCAGTGTGGATAATGACAGTATACAGCGCGTGGAATGTGCGGGTGAGGTGACATGCCACTCGTTCGAAGTGGCTGATTTTCTTGCCGGTACTCTGCTGCAACGGCACCACCGATCGGCGAGTGGTCTACTGGAAAGAGAACATCGGCCAGGCGCTGTTCCCGCCTCAGCACCCCGGTTACTCGCAATTGCAAAGCGGTGTGTTGTGTAAACTTTCAACCCAGGACGGGCACTGCAGCGGCTATTTCTTCCTGGCTTTTGATGAAAAGCTCTCTTCTCTGCCGATCCTGAAAAATATTGTCGTGGTGTTAGTTGAGAAATTAAAAGACTATTTTGACGAAATTATCGCCCGAGAAAAAACGGCTCAGGAGATGCAGCGGGTCGTCACGCAATATAAGACGTTGTTTGAGCGGGCCCCGGTATTAATGAACTCTTTCGACAGACATAACCGCTGCGTGTTGTGGAATGCGGAATGCGAAAAAGTGTTTGGCTGGAGCATGGCAGAGATCAGCGCGCATGCTGATCCGCTGGCTTTGTTCTACCCTGATCCCGAGGAGCGACGTCGGGTACGGGAGTCGGTGCATATTTCCCCGCTCAAGGATATGTATGAATGGCATCCTGTGCGTAAAGACGGGACGCCGTTGACCATCCTGTGGTCTAACATTCTGTTGCCGGATAACTCTATTCTCAACATTGGCCTGGATATCACCGAGCGAAAAAAAGCGGAGCAGCAACTGGCGGTGAAAGCCACCACTGACGATCTCACCGGCTGTTTCAACCGTTCTGCCATTTTGCAGCGGCTCAAGCTGGCGCTGGCGGCAAGCTCAAGGCAGGATGCCAGCAGCCATTTTTGCGTACTGATGTTTGACCTGGACTACTTTAAACAGATCAATGATGAATGGGGGCACCAGGTCGGGGATGCTGCATTAATTCACTTTTGCGACAGGCTCCGGGAGTTAAGCCCGACGGGCTCCGCACTGGGGCGCGTGGGAGGGGAAGAGTTTTTACTTCTGCTTGCGCGCGCGGATGGCACTGCGGCCACGCTGTTATCGGCCCGATTGCGGGCCGCGTTAATCACGAAACCCTTGCTGGTTGGTGATAAAAGACTGGCGCTCTCTTTTAGCGCCGGGGTTGTCGAAGTGTGTCAGGGCCAGCGTGATACCTCTGGCGTTCTTACGCGTGCCGATAAAGCATTATATGATGCCAAACGTGCAGGAAGAGGCAAAACGGTGGTTGCGTCTGATTATTTATAAATCAAAATGGAAACCCGCCGCGAACAATTAGTAGCATGCGTCATGTTCGCATTGTACTTTTTTCATGCTGTCAGAAGTTTGCCTTAATCAACGATCCTCTGTTGTGTTATCTTAAAACCTCCCGCTCGCAATGGACAATTATTTCCCTTAATAGAAACGGAACGAATACTTTAAGTTTAGCTTACGGGAAAATATTATCGTCATAACGAAATTTCAGATTTTTAATACCAAAAGTCAGTTGCTAACTTCGCATGATTCATGCAACGTAATCACCTGTTTATCATAGCATCCGGCCTTCATAATTACAGGCGTACAAAATGCAGGGATATAGGGCGGGAAATGAATCGTAGCGCGCGGCGCAAGATACTCAGGGCAGCAGGGATCATCATGGTAGTTATGCTACCGGTGATGCTTGCGCTATGGTTTGCCCAGTTAAGAGCCGTGTCGGAAACAAGTACCCAGCTACGTACATTTGCTGAACTGGCGTTAGACAAAACAGAGCTGGTGATTCAACAGGTTGATTTAGCACGAGACGACGCCGAAAAATATCAGGGAAAACGCTGCTCGGCGGAACATCGTCAATATATGTTGAACGTTGTTCGCGGTCGCCTGTTTGTCGCTGATTTAATTTATGCCGAAGGTCAGAATTTTCTTTGTTCGACCGTTTTTACCCCGGACCAACCTTATCCAATACCTGCGGCCAATTACAAACGTAAACCCGATGTCGCTATCTATTATTATCGTGATACGCCATTTTTTACCGGCTATAAAATGACATATATGCAGCGCGGGAATTATGTGGTGGTGGTCAACCCGCTTTCTTACAGCGAAGTGATGTCGTCAGATCATTCTTTGTCGTGGGGCGTGTATGACACGGTCACCAATGCATTTTTTTCCGTCAGTCAGAAAACCAACGCATCATTATTAAATTCGATGATTCGACATAAGGAATCGTCATTTCAAAAGGATGACCGTTTCTATACGATTGTTAAATCGGATAAACGTCCTATTGCCGCGATCGTCTCGACGTCTAATACCCGCTTTTATGAAACGCTCTATCATCAGGCTACCTTAACGCTGCCGCTGGGAATGATCTGCAGCATCATTATTTTACTGATGTGGTCACGTACTCACCGTGAACTGAATTCCCCTGGACGATTACTGCATCGGGCATTAAATAAACACCAGCTATGCGTACACTACCAGCCGATTATTGATATAAAAAACAACCGGTGTGTGGGGGCTGAGGCGTTATTACGCTGGCCTGGGTTTAACGGGCAGGTTATGAGCCCGGCGGAATTTATTCCGCTGGCAGAAAAAGAGGGGATGATCGAACGCATTACGGATTATGTCGTCGAAGAGGTGTTCAGCGATCTGGGGCATTTCCTGGCAACCCATCCGCATCTTTATATTTCGATTAACCTGTCAGCGTCGGATTTCCACTCCTCTCGCCTGATTGCCCTGATATCAGAAAAAGCCAGACACTACGCCGTGCGGGCGCAGCAGATTAAAATCGAAGTGACGGAACGCGGATTTATTGATGTACCAAAAACCACGCCCGTCATCCAGGCGTTCCGCCAGGCGGGCTATGAGGTGGCGATTGATGATTTTGGTACAGGTTACTCCAACCTGCATAATCTCTACTCGCTGAACGTCGATATCCTGAAAATCGACAAATCCTTTATCGACACCTTAACCACCAACAGCACCAGCCACCTGATTGCTGAGCATATTATCGAGATGGCACAGAGCCTGCGGCTAAAAACCATTGCTGAAGGCGTGGAGACCGCCGAGCAGGTGAGCTGGCTGTTAAAGCGTGGTGTGCAATATTGTCAGGGGTGGCACTTCGCGAAAGCGATGCCGCCGCAGGATTTTATGGCCTGGCAGCAGCAACCTTTGCACTAAACGCCTTAATTTAACTGGTGGCGATAATCGCTCGGTGTGCGGTCAAACTCGCGGCGAAACACGCGGGAGAAGGTTTGTTGCGACACATAACCCAGATCCATCGCGATATCAAAAATGGGCCGCTGCGTAGAGCGTAACGCCTGCGCCGCCAGCAGCAGCCTGCGCTGGCGAATGTATTCACCCAGCGTCTGATGCATGACGGTGCGGAACATTCTCTGTAAATACCATTTCGAATAGCCCGACTTCTTAGCGACCACATCAATGTTCAATGGTTGATCGATATGTTCATCAATCCATTCAATAAGTGTCTGAATAATCTGCTGATGCGACATAAGGTTGCCCCTCTGTAGATACAACTTTCTCTGTTGATTCGTCGTTTTCTCTGCGGGGGAGTATAATTCCTCAAGTTAACTTGAGGTAAAGAGGTTTTATGGAAAAGAGATTGCCGCGAATCAAAGCGCTTTTAACGCCCGGCGAAGTGGCAAAACGAAGCGGTGTGGCGGTGTCGGCGCTCCACTTCTATGAAAGCAAAGGGTTAATTAAAAGTATCCGTAATGCGGGCAACCAGCGGCGTTACACGCGCGATGTACTCCGTTACGTGGCCATTATTAAAATTGCGCAACGAATCGGAATCCCCCTGGCGACCATCGGTGATGCGTTCGGCGTCTTACCGGAAGGACACACGCTGAGCGCGAAGGAGTGGAAACATCTCTCTTCCCAGTGGCGTGACGAGCTGGACAGGCGAATACATACCCTTGTGGCACTGCGTGATGAACTGGACGGGTGCATTGGGTGTGGGTGCTTGTCGCGCAGCGATTGTCCGTTGCGTAACCCTGGCGATACGCTGGGCGCACAGGGAACAGGTGCACGGTTGCTCGAAGAGGATTAACCAAAAAACTAAAGCGCCACTGAGGGCGCTTTAGTTTATTCCCGGTCTTTGTCTTTCTCTCTATCCCGCTGGTTCACGGGAGGGTTTCCCCCGACATCAGCACCCCTCGTGTCGAGCTGGTTGGGGAGGTTCCGGATTGTGCTGACACTTTAATTCTATGCAAGCTCCGCCTTTTCGCCAGCAGGAGAGGATGTTTTTTAGCCAAATTTTTTTCGCGATGTTGTTCGATTTTCTATAGTTAATGAGAACGACTCACAGGAGAAAATGATGCTAACGGTCCACCATCTTAACCAGTCGCGTTCACATCGAGTGATCTGGGCGCTTGAAGAACTCTCTTTGCCTTATGAGATTGTTCACTACCAGCGCGAAAAGACCATGCTGGCACCGGAGTCTCTTAAAAAAGTGCATCCGCTGGGTAAGTCTCCGGTGATTGAAGATAACGGACTGATTCTGGCCGAGTCGGGCGCTATTCTGGAATACCTGCAGGAGACATATGATGCCGAATCCCGGCTTAAGCCGTTAGATCCTGCCCATAAAGTGCAGTATCGCTTCTGGCTGCATTACGCAGAAGGCTCGCTGATGCCGCTGCTGCTAATGAAGCTGGTATTCAACAGTCTGGGAAAGCCGCCTGTGCCGTTTGGCATGCGCACGCTCGGTAAAGCGCTGGGGCAGGGCGTGCAGAAAGCGTATCTCAACCGCCAGCTGGAAACGCACGCTCGCTATATTGAATCGCACCTTTCACAAAACAGCTGGTTTGCGGGCGAAAATATCAGCATGGCCGACATTCAGATGAGTTTCCCGATCTTTGCACTGCTGGCACGTGGGGGTATTGAGCATCTGCCTCATACCCAGGCGTGGAAGAATAACGTGGAAGCACGTCCTGGCTGGCAGCGAACGCTTGAAAAAGGCGGCCCACTCACTATCCCAGGTGAAGATTGAAATGTAACTATATTGCGCACAGACGATAACGTTTGCGCATCCTCTGCTTATTTCTTCATCGTCATAAGTGAATTTTAGCGAAAAACGAGAAAGTTCAGTTGAAAAGGGCAGGTATTAGGCTAGATAATCGTTTGCCTTAATTTGACCACCCGTTTTGTAAGCGCGGAGCTAAACGTTTGCTTTTTTTGCGACGCCCCTTTCGTCGCAAACGCAGCACAAGGATTTGACGTTTTGCTGGCAGTGGAGTCTCCACCACGCTTACAGACGACCTATAAAAATTCTCAGGGGATGTTTTCTATGTCTACGCCATCTGCGCGTACCGGCGGTTCACTTGACGCCATGTTTAAAATTTCTGCTCGCGGCAGCACCGTGCGTCAGGAAGTCGTTGCCGGTCTGACAACGTTTCTGGCGATGGTTTACTCCGTTATCGTTGTGCCGGGGATGCTGGGCAAAGCGGGCTTCCCGCCTGCGGCTGTCTTTGTTGCCACCTGCCTCGTCGCGGGTGTCGGCTCTATCGTCATGGGCCTGTGGGCGAACCTGCCGCTGGCGATTGGCTGCGCCATCTCCCTGACCGCGTTTACCGCGTTCAGCCTGGTGCTGGGTCAGCATATCAGCGTGCCGGTTGCGCTCGGTGCCGTGTTCCTGATGGGTGTGCTGTTTACCATTATTTCCGCCACCGGCATCCGTAGCTGGATTTTGCGCAACCTGCCGCAGGGCGTGGCGCACGGCACCGGTATTGGTATCGGTCTGTTCCTGCTGCTGATCGCCGCGAACGGCGTTGGCCTGGTGATCAAGAACCCGCTGGATGGCCTGCCGGTTGCGCTGGGTCACTTCGCCAGCTTCCCGGTGATCATGTCGCTGATTGGTCTGGCGGTGATTATCGGCCTGGAAAAACTGAAAGTCCCTGGCGGTATTCTGCTGACCATTATTGGTATCTCCATTGTTGGCCTGATTTTCGACCCGACCGTGCACTTCTCCGGGATTTTCGCCATGCCGTCGCTGAGCGATGACAAAGGCAATTCCCTGATTGGTAGCCTGGATATTGTGGGTGCGCTGAATCCGGTGATTTTGCCAAGCGTGCTGGCGCTGGTGATGACCGCCGTGTTTGATGCGACCGGTACTATCCGTGCGGTGGCTGGACAGGCGAACCTGCTGGATAAAGACGGCCAGATTATCGATGGCGGCAAAGCGCTGACCACCGACTCCCTGAGCAGCGTTTTCTCCGGCCTGGTCGGTGCGGCTCCGGCGGCGGTGTACATTGAATCCGCAGCGGGCACGGCGGCAGGCGGTAAAACCGGCCTGACGGCAATCACCGTCGGCGTGCTGTTCCTGCTGATCCTGTTCCTCTCTCCGCTCTCTTACCTGGTGCCAGCGTATGCGACCGCGCCTGCGCTGATGTACGTCGGCCTGCTGATGCTGAGCAACGTGGCGAAAATCGATTTTGCTGACTTCGTGGATGCGATGTCTGGCCTGATTACCGCCGTGTTTATCGTGCTGACCTGTAACATCGTTACCGGCATCATGATCGGTTTCGCATCGCTGGTGATTGGCCGTCTGGTCTCCGGTGAGTGGCGCAAGCTGAACATTGGCACCGTGGTGATCGCTATCGCACTGGTGGCGTTCTACGCGGGCGGCTGGGCAATCTAAGTTGTCCTTTTATGCGAAAACGGGTGGCTCAGGCCGCCCGTTTTTATTTTCAGGACTCATCCCGTTGCCTTTTGCGTTACTCTGGAGAAGATAGAATAAAAGGCACGACGCCTTAGGTTTGGCTAATAAGATACACAGCAAACAGGGAACGCATGGAAATCTTCTTCACAATACTCATCATGACCCTTGTGGTCTCGCTATCCGGGGTGGTTACACGCGTACTGCCCTTTCAGGTCCCCCTGCCGTTAATGCAAATCGCCATCGGCGCGCTGCTGGCGTGGCCGACGTTTGGCCTGCACGTGGAGTTCGACCCGGAACTGTTCCTCGTGCTGTTTATCCCGCCGCTGCTGTTTGCCGATGGCTGGAAAACCCCCACGCGCGAATTTCTTGAACACGGGCGAGAGATATTTGGTCTGGCGTTGGCGTTAGTGGTCGTGACCGTGGTCGGGATTGGTTTCCTGATCTACTGGACGGTGCCGGGTATCCCGTTAATTCCGGCTTTTGCACTGGCCGCCGTGCTGTCACCAACCGATGCCGTGGCGCTTTCCGGCATCGTCGGCGAAGGCCGTATTCCGAAAAAAATTATGGGGATTTTGCAAGGCGAGGCACTGATGAACGATGCCTCTGGCCTGGTGGCCCTGAAGTTTGCCGTGGCGGTCGCCATGGGGACGATGGTCTTCACCGTGGGCGGAGCAACCGTTGAATTCTTCAAAGTGGCGATTGGCGGTATCCTGGCCGGGTTTGTCGTGAGCTGGCTGTATGGCCGTTCGCTGCGCTTCCTCAGCCGCTGGGGCGGTGATGAGCCCGCCACGCAGATCGTTCTGCTGTTCCTGCTGCCGTTTGCCTCTTACCTGATTGCCGAACATATCGGCGTATCCGGCATTCTGGCGGCGGTCGCGGCCGGGATGACCATCACCCGTTCCGGCGTAATGCGCCGCGCGCCGCTGGCGATGCGCCTGCGTGCCAACAGCACCTGGGCGATGCTGGAGTTCGTGTTTAACGGCATGGTATTCCTGCTGTTGGGCCTGCAATTACCGGGTATTCTGGAGTCCTCGCTGGTGGCAGCAGAAGCCGACCCGAACGTCGAAACGTGGATGCTGTTCACCGATATCGTGCTGATCTACCTGGCGCTGATGCTGGTGCGTTTCGGCTGGCTGTGGACGATGAAAAACTTCAGCCAGCGTTTCCTGAAGAAAAAGCCGATGGAGTTCGGCTCCTGGTCAATGCGTGAGCTGCTGATTGCCTCCTTTGCCGGTGTGCGCGGGGCGATTACGCTCGCCGGTGTGCTCTCTATTCCGCTGCTGCTGCCGACTGGCGATGTCTTCCCGGCGCGCTACGAACTGGTATTCCTGGCGGCAGGCGTGATTCTTTTCTCGCTGTTTGTCGGCGTGATCATGCTGCCCATTCTGCTGCAACACATTGATGTCGGGGATTCCTCTCAGCAGCATAAAGAGGAGCGCATCGCCCGTGCGGCCACCGCCGAAGTGGCGATTGTGGCGATTCAGAAGATGGAGGAGCGTCTGGCCGCCGATGCCGAAGAGAACATCGACAATCAGCTGCTGACGGAAGTGAGTTCACGCGTGATTGGTAATCTGCGTCGTCGTGCTGACGGGCGAAACGATGTGGAAAGCTCGCTGCAGGAGGAGAATCTGGAGCGCCGTTTCCGCCTGGCGGCGTTGCGCTCCGAGCGTGCTGAGCTTTACCACCTGCGCGCCACGCGCCAGATCAGCAACGAGACGCTGCAAAAGCTGCTGCACGATCTGGATCTGCTGGAAGCGCTGTTGATAGAAAATCAGTAGCGCTGTTTTGCCCGGTGGCGCTGCGCTTACCGGGCCTACGTTTGAACCGTAGGCCGGGTAAGGCGAAGCCGCCACCCGGCACTATTCAGACCGCACCCAAAACCCCTCACAACATTGTAACCACGCCTGCGCACTGTGCGACAGATACACTCCTTCACGCCAGATCATCCCTAACTGCCAGTGCAGGTCACTTTCCAGCGGGACCCAGCGCAGCGTGTTTTTATCCAGCCGCTCGCAAATCGGCTGCGGCAGAATCGCAATCCCTACGCCTGCCTGTACCATCGCTGCCAGAAAGTCCCACTGCCCGCTGCGGACTGCAATCCGTGGTTTCACGTTGTGCTGATTAAACAGCGTCATTAGCTGGCGGCTGAGGGCGAAATCTTCGTTGTAGATCAGCAATGGATGTTCGCCGAGCCGTTCAGGTTTCACGGAGTCGATTTTCAGCCAGTCGCCGGAACGTGGCACCAGCACACACAGCGGGTGGCTAAAGAGTGGCAGCGTCGCCAGCCCGCTCTCTTCTTCAACCGGAAGCGCCGTCATCGCCACATCCAGCTCGCCGTTAGATACGGCCTGCTGCACGGTCAGGCCGCCAAATTCCGAAATCTTCAGCTCCACGCCGGGGTAGCGCTGGCGAAACAGGCTAATCGGCCCGGCCATCATCATCCCCACCATCGGCGGAATGCCCAGGCGCAGCAGCCCTTTCGTGAGGTGGTTAATATCACCAAGCTCGGCCTCAAGCTGGCGAAACTCTGCCAGGATCGCCAGCCCGCGCTCGAATACGACACGTCCGGTGTCGGTCAGCAACAGCTTGCGCCCGTCGCGGATAAGTAAGGTACAGTTGAGTTCATCTTCAAGGTTTTTCAGCATCTTGCTGATGGTTGGCTGGGTGACAAACAACTTCTCCGCTGCGCGGGTAAAACTCTGCTGGCGAACCACCTCGACAAAATAGCGCAGCGTTCTTATGTCCATGATTATTCCTCGAAACTATACCTTCGATGATTTTAATTCATTTCAGTCCATTACGTGCGCTCACTATACTGGCGCTTCGTCTCATTTTGAGGAAATCATTCATGGCCGTGGCGTTAAGCCGTGTTACGCCTGCCGTTGTGCAACGACTCCAGGTATCGGTTCAGGTACTGCTCTACGCGGGATTGTTTGTTTTTGCGGAATATCTTGTCGGCTGGCTGCACTTGCCGCTGCCTGCCAACCTGGTAGGAATGGTGCTGATGCTGGCGCTCATCCTGTGCCGCGTCATCCCCCTTAACTGGGTGCGTGCCGGCGCGCGCTGGCTGCTGGCAGAGATGCTGCTGTTCTTTGTGCCAGCCGTGGTGGCGGTAGTGAACTATGCGCAGCTTCTGATGGTGGACGGTTGGCGCATTTTCGCGGTTATCGCCCTGAGCACGCTGATGGTGCTGGGAGCCACCGCCTGGGTGGTGGATAAGGTCTACCGTTTTGAAATCAGCAGGCAGAAGCATGACTAACTTTCAGATTAGCGTGTTGTGCCTGATTGCCACGCTGGTGATCTACTTTGCCAACAAGCGGCTGTATCGCCGCTTTCACGCCCTGCCGCTGATGCCGCTGGTCTTTACGCCGATCCTGCTGGTGCTGATGCTGGTGTTCGGGCATATCTCCTGGCAGAACTACATTGGCGAATCCCACTGGCTGCTGTGGCTGCTCGGCCCGGCGACCATCGCCTTTGCCGTCCCGGTTTATGACAACCTGGCGATTATCAAACGTCACTGGATGTCGCTCAGCGCAGGCGTCGTGACCGCGACGGTGGTGGCAGTATGCAGCTCCGTCTGGCTGGCGCGGTTGTTTACCCTCTCCGATGAAATTCAGCGCAGCCTGGCCGTGCGCTCGGTGACCACGCCGTTTGCACTGGCTGCGGCGAAACCGCTCGGCGGGCAGCCGGATCTGGTGGCGTTGTTTGTGGTCGTCACCGGCGTTTTCGGCATGGCGGTGGGCGATATGCTTTTTCTGCGGCTCTCCATCCGCGAAGGAATGGCGAAAGGGGCGGGATTTGGCGCAGCCTCGCACGGCGCAGGCACGGCGCGTTCGTATGAGCTGGGTCAGCAGGAGGGCGTGGTGGCAAGCCTGGTGATGATGCTCTCCGGCGTGGTGATGGTACTGATTGCGCCGCTGGTGGCGTGGGTGATGTTTTAAATTCCCCGGCCAGAATGACCGGGGAGAAAGGTTTAGTGCGCACGGCCTTGCTCAACGCCCAGGCCGGTTTGTGAACGGATAAACTGGGCGCGGAATTTCTCACGCTCCAGGTTGCCCTCCGCCGAATTGTCGGTGGCCGAGAAGAACCAGATACCGATAAACGCCACGGCAATGGAGAACAGCGCCGGGTATTCATACGGGAAGATAGCGCTTTCGTGGCCGAGGATCTGCACCCAAATCGTTGGGCCGAGGATCATCAAAATCACCGCCGTCAGCAGGCCAAGCCAGCCGCCAATCATCGCGCCACGGGTAGTCAGTTTTGACCAGTACATGGAGAGCAGGATGATCGGGAAGTTACAGCTTGCCGCAATCGAGAAGGCCAGTCCCACCATAAAGGCGATGTTCTGCTTCTCGAACAAAATCCCCAGCAGGATCGCCACCACACCCAGCACCAGCACGGTGATTTTGGAGACTTTCAGCTCGTCACGTTCGCTCGCGCCTTTACGGATCACGTTGGCGTAGAGGTCATGCGATACCGCAGAAGCCCCCGCCAGCGTCAGCCCGGCAACCACTGCGAGAATGGTGGCGAAGGCCACGGCCGAGATAAAGCCGAGGAACAAATTGCCGCCGACCGCGTCAGCCAGATGCACCGCTGCCATGTTGTTACCGCCAATCAGTGCGCCTGCCGCGTCTTTAAACGCCGGATTCGCCCCCACCAGCATGATCGCACCAAAGCCGATGATAAAGGTCAGAATGTAGAAGTAACCCATAAAGCCGGTGGCGTAAAAGACGCTTTTACGCGCCTCACGCGCATCTGACACCGTGAAGAAACGCATCAGAATGTGCGGTAAGCCCGCTGTACCAAACATCAGGCCCAGACCGAGCGAGAGCGCGGAGATCGGATCTTTCACCAGCCCGCCAGGGCTCATGATGGCTTCCCCTTTCGGATGCACCGCCATTGCTTCGGTAAACAGATTATTGAAGCTGAACCCGACGTGTTTCATCACCATAAAGGCCATAAAACTCGCGCCGAAGAGCAGCAGTACCGCTTTGATGATCTGCACCCAGGTGGTGGCAAGCATGCCGCCGAACAGCACGTACATCACCATCAGTACGCCGACCAGCACTACCGCAACGTGGTAGTTCAGGCCGAACAGCAGCTCGATCAGTTTGCCCGCACCGACCATCTGCGCAATCAGATACAGCGCGACCACCACCAGTGAACCGCAGGCGGAGAGGGAACGAATCGGCCCCTGTTTAAGACGATACGAGGCCACGTCTGCAAAAGTGTAGCGGCCCAGGTTACGCAGGCGCTCGGCGATCAGGAACAGGATGATCGGCCAGCCGACGAGGAAGCCGAGAGAGTAAATCAGACCATCATAACCGGAGGTATACACCAGCGCGGAGATCCCGAGGAACGAGGCGGCAGACATAAAGTCACCTGCAATCGCCAGCCCGTTCTGGAAACCGGTAATGTTGCCGCCCGCGGTGTAGTAATCGCTACGGGAGCGCACGCGTTTCGACGCCCACCAGGTTATGTACAGCGTCAGCACCACGAAAATCAGGAACATGATGATCGCCTGCCAGTTGGTGGGCTGGCGCTGTACGTCGCCGGTAAGGGCATCCGCTGCGTTGGCAGCAAAGGGAAGTGTGGCGGCAAGCGCCGTCAGGACTCGCTTCATGATGCTTTAACCTCGCGCAGGACAGCTTTATTAAGACGATCAAATTCACCGTTCGCACGCCAGACGTAGACGCCGGTCAACACAAACGAAATCACAATCACGCCGATACCAATCGGAATACCGCGCGTGACGCTGGTGCCCGCATGCAGCGGCGTACCAAGCCAGTGCGGGGCAAAGGCGATCAGCAGAATAAAGCCGACGTAGATAATCAGCATGATGATGGAAAGAAAGAAGGCAAACCGTTGCCGTTTATCGACGAGCTCCCTGTAGTGCGCACTATTCTCTATCTGCTGACAAATATCGTTATTCATCACAGAGTCTCCAAAGGTAAGGTTGGTTTGTTTTATCCCCTCTCCCCTATGGGGAGAGGGTTAGGGTGAGGGGAGAGGGAGAAAAAATTATGAAGGCATCGCGATGGCCTGCTTCTCTTCGAGCAGTTTTTCCACCACACCCGGATCGGCGAGCGTCGAGGTATCACCGAGGTTGCTGGTGTCACCTGCCGCGATTTTGCGCAAGATACGGCGCATAATTTTGCCGGAGCGGGTTTTCGGCAGCGAGTCGGTCCAGTGCAGCACATCCGGCGTGGCTAGCGGGCCAATCTCTTTACGTACCCAGTTTCGCACCTCGGCATACAGCGCTGGCGACGGCTCTTCACCGTGGTTTAGCGTCACATAGGCGTAAATCGCCTGGCCTTTAATGTTGTGTGGAATACCGACAACCGCGGCTTCAGCGATTTTCGGATGTGATACCAGCGCGGATTCAATCTCTGCCGTACCCAGACGGTGACCGGAGACGTTCAGCACGTCGTCCACGCGTCCGGTGATCCAGTAATAACCGTCTTCATCACGACGCGCGCCGTCGCCGCTGAAGTACATGTTTTTAAAGGTCGAGAAGTAGGTCTGCTCAAAGCGCTCGTGGTCGCCAAACAGCGTGCGCGCCTGACCCGGCCAGGAATCGACAATCACCAGGTTGCCTTCAGTGGCACCTTCCAGCGGATTACCTTCGTTATCCACCAGCGCGGGCTGTACGCCGAAGAATGGACGGGTTGCGGAACCCGCTTTCAACTGCGTGGCACCCGGCATCGGGGTGATCATGAAGCCGCCGGTTTCGGTTTGCCACCAGGTGTCCATTACCGGGCATTTTTCGTTGCCGATCTTCTTCCAGTACCACTCCCAGGCTTCCGGGTTGATTGGCTCGCCCACGGAGCCGAGGATGCGCAGGGAAGAGCGGTCAGTACCCTCGATAGCCTTATCGCCTTCCGCCATTAATGCGCGGATTGCCGTTGGTGCGGTGTAGAGAATGTTGACCTTGTGTTTGTCGACCACCTGGCACATACGCGCCGGGGTTGGCCAGTTCGGCACGCCTTCAAACATCAGCGTGGTTGCGCCGCAGGCCAGCGGGCCATACAGCAGGTAGCTGTGTCCGGTGACCCAGCCCACGTCGGCGGTACACCAGTAGATGTCGCCCGGATGGTAGTCGAACACATATTTGAAGGTGGTGGCCGCATAGACCAGATAGCCACCGGTGGTGTGCAGCACACCTTTCGGTTTGCCGGTGGAGCCGGAGGTGTAGAGGATAAACAGCGGATCTTCCGCGTTCATCTCTTCTGGCTGGTGCTGATCGCTTGCTTTCTCGATCAGGTCGCTCCACCACAGGTCACGCCCCTCGGTCCAGTCGATCTTGCCGCCGGTACGCTTCAGGACGATAACATTGCTGATGGTTTTCACGTTCGGGTTTTTCAGCGCTTCGTCGACGTTTTTCTTCAGCGGAATTCCACGCCCGGCGCGCACGCCTTCATCGGCGGTGATCACCAGCTTAGAGTTAGAGTCGACAATACGCCCGGCAACCGCTTCCGGCGAGAAGCCGCCGAAAATAACGGAGTGAATAGCACCGATGCGCGCGCAGGCCAGCATGGCCACCGCCGCTTCCGGTACCATCGGCATATAGATAGCGACCACGTCGCCTTTTTTAATGCCCCTTTCCAGAAGCACATTGGCGAAGCGGCACACGTCGCGGTGTAGCTCTTTATAGGTGATATGTTTGCTCTGCGAAGCATCGTCGCCTTCCCAGATGATGGCCGTTTCATCGCCGCGTTCGGCAAGATGGCGGTCCAGACAGTTTGCGGCGAGGTTCAGCGTACCGTCTTCATACCATTTAATGGAGACGTTACCCGGCGCAAAGGAGGTGTTCTTTACCTTCTGATACGGTGTGATCCAGTCAAGGATATGCCCTTGCTCGCCCCAGAAGGCGTCCGGGCTGGCGATAGATTGCTGATACTTCTCGTGGTATTGCTCCGGGTTGATCAGGCAGCGGTCCGCAATGTTTGCGGGAATGTCGTGTTTGTGGATTTGGCTCATGGCTTTTTTTCTCCTTGTAAGATGTTAATAATATGTCGCAAAAACGTTAATTGTAGGGGCTTTGCCAGCTTTGTTTATTATTTGGGCGGCAGATCACGCATTGTTTGAATAGTATGAAAAATGAGCGAATGAAACTTTGAAGGGAAATAATTTAGGTTGACGATTATTCACATTTATCAGGAAAAAAGCGTTTTTATAACAAAAGGTTATTTATAAGAATTATTACAAATTCACGTCATCTTCCCTTTTTGCAGTGAAAAGCCTCGTTCTATAAGGCTTGCGCAGCATGCCGTGCAAATGATACTCATACGCCGCGTTAAAAAATCCCATAAACCAACGCAACACAATTCATACCCTTTCAGTATGTCTCCATATTCATGCAGTTTTGTGGTGTGGGGATTTCATTGAGGAAGTCAGTTTCTATGAAAAATTTGAAAGTCAGCCTGGCCTGGCAAATCTTGCTGGCCCTTGTGCTGGGCATCTTGCTGGGCAGTTATCTCCATTATCACAGCGACAGCCGCGAGTGGCTGATTGCGAACCTGCTCTCTCCGGCAGGCGATATCTTTATTCATCTGATCAAGATGATTGTGGTGCCGATTGTGATCTCGACGCTGGTAGTGGGTATTGCCGGTGTGGGTGATGCGAAGCAGCTAGGCCGTATCGGTGCAAAAACCATTATCTATTTCGAAGTGATCACTACGGTTGCGATCGTTCTCGGCATTACTCTGGCGAACGTGTTCCAGCCGGGGTCTGGTATTGATATGTCGCAGCTGGCAACGGTGGATATTTCGAAATACCAAAGCACAACGGCTGACGTGCAGAGCCATGCGCATGGTCTGATGGGGACTATCCTGTCGCTGGTGCCGACCAACATCGTGGCATCCATGGCGAAGGGCGAGATGCTGCCAATCATCTTCTTCTCGGTGCTGTTTGGTCTGGGGCTTTCTTCTCTGCCCGCAACGCACCGTGAGCCGCTGGTGACCGTCTTCCGTTCTATCTCTGAAACCATGTTCAAAGTCACGCACATGGTAATGCGCTATGCGCCGGTCGGGGTGTTTGCGCTGATCGCCGTGACGGTCGCGAACTTCGGTTTTGCCTCCCTGTGGCCGCTGGCGAAGCTGGTGATCCTGGTGCATTTCGCGATCCTGTTCTTCGCGCTGGTCGTGCTGGGCATTGTGGCGCGCCTGTGCGGGTTGAGCATCTGGATTTTGATTCGCATCCTGAAAGACGAACTGATTCTGGCGTACTCCACGGCAAGCTCTGAAAGTGTGCTGCCGCGTATTATCGAGAAGATGGAAGCCTACGGTGCACCGGCGTCAATTACCAGCTTCGTGGTGCCAACCGGCTACTCCTTTAACCTGGATGGCTCAACGCTATACCAGAGTATTGCCGCTATCTTTATTGCCCAGCTGTACGGCATTGACCTGTCGCTGTGGCAGGAAATCGTACTGGTGCTGACCCTGATGGTGACCTCAAAAGGTATCGCTGGCGTGCCGGGCGTCTCCTTCGTGGTACTGCTGGCGACGCTCGGCAGCGTCGGTATTCCACTGGAAGGTCTGGCGTTTATCGCCGGTGTTGACCGTATCCTCGACATGGCGCGTACCGCGCTGAACGTGGTGGGTAACGCCCTGGCGGTGCTGGTTATCGCCAAGTGGGAACACAAGTTCGACCGTAAAAAAGCACTGGCGTATGAACGTGAGGTGCTGGGTCGTTTTGATAAGACGGCCGATCAGTAACATCCTAAGCCCGGTGGCGCTGCGCTTACCGGGCCTACGGGGTTTGTAGGCCGGGTAAGGCGAAGCCGCCACCCGGCACTTTACTCCCCGCTCAACGCATCAAATTCTTCACATCCCGTATCAAACCCTTCCGTACAGCTCAGGTTCAACCAGTAAAGCGCTTTCTGTTTATTCGGTGCAATAAAGCCTTTCTCACCCTGCTGGAACAGCATCCCGGCCCAGTATTCTGCATAACCGGTCCGTGAGAGAGACGAGCTGCGCTTGAACCACGATGCCGCTTTTACGTCATCCTGCGCCACTTCAACGCCGTTGGCGTAAATCAGCCCCAGCAGCATCTGCGCGTCTACTGCGGAATCGTTGTCGAGATCCCCGGTCGCCGTCTGCAGCAGTTTGATGGCCTGCGGATAGTCGGTTTTGCCCGCCTGCGTATTCACGAGAACACGTGCCAGCATAATCGCTCCGCGTTTGCTGCCTGCGATGGTGGCCTGCTGCGCCAGCGCTTTGGCCTGAGCGTAATCGCCCTGTATAAACTGGATTTGGGACAGTAAACCCATCGCATCGACATCGCCCCCTTTTGCCGCTTTCTCCGCCCACAGTGCGGCTTTTTGGCTGTCGCCAGAACTGAGGTACGTATCGGCAAGATAATACTGCGCGCGTGCATCGCCTGCTTCAGCCTGCTCTTTGTACTGGTTGCCAATCTCGTCGGCACGGGTAAGTGACGTAAAAAGTAATAACAACAACAAAAATGGTTTCATGGATTCTTATCATCTGGGTACATGCCGCGAAGTATAATCGCGGTGGCGGAAGAAAAAAACGGGTGCATTAAGACCTCAGCATCCTGCAAGCCGGGCGGAACTGTCATTCCGCCCGTAGAGGTTAGCCCGCGATGCAGGCTAATTTCGCCGCCACCTCCTGATGTTCACTCTTTATTGAAAACTCGCACAGCTTGCCGCGAGTAATAAAGGTAAATATCACTATGGTTAGACAGATAATAAAAACAATGCCTAACACAGTTTTTAATGGCGTCATGCCTTTTACTCCTTGCTTACGAAAGAATAAGAGGCTACCCTCAACTTGTTGGTGTTGAGGCGGGTAGCCTCGGGTAAATGCAAATTTCCCGGGGCTTTCCACTTTCTGTCCCTCAACAATGCTCAAGACAGAAAGTCTTAAGCACCCGACGCATATCTTATCCTTCTGAATTAAAATGCAAAGATGTAATTCTGTTCTGCGTAAATTACATTATTTCTGCGAGCCGCTTTCCAGAATAACAATTGATATTTTTAATGTTTTAAGCGGAAATAAAAAGGGAGCGAATATATCACTCCCTTTATTCACTGATTAATTAACGGCTTCAACCCATAGCGCTCTCACGCAGGCGGGCTTTCAGCTTGTTATATTCATCGATCACATACTGTTCCGCAGCGTGCTGATCGGCAATCGGCTCGACGTTTACGGCGCAGTATTTGTACTCCGGCGTTTTGGTTATCGGGCTTAAATTCTCCGTCACCAGCTCGTTACAGGCACCAATCCACCACTGGTAGGTCATATAGACCGCCCCTTTGTTCGGACGATCGCTGACCTGCGCACGGGTGATGATCCGGCCCTTACGCGAGTTCACCCACACCAGCGCTTCATCCTCAATGCCAAGACGTTCTGCGTCGGCGGTGTTGATTTGCGCGTAGCCTGGTTCATCTGCCAGCGCCGCCAGCGCCGCGCAGTTACCGGTCATCGAACGGCAGGAGTAGTGACCCACTTCACGCACGGTGGAGAGCACCATCGGATACTCGTCGGTGAGTTTGTCGATCGGCGCGACCCAGTCGCAGGTGAAGAACTGCGCCAGCCCGTTCGGGGTGTCGAATCTCTCTTTAAAGAGGTATGACGTGCCCTGATCGGCACCGGACTCATCGCGGCACGGCCACTGGATATACCCCAGTTCCCCCATTTTTTCATAGGTTGCGCCGTAAAAGTCCGGGCACAGATGCCGCAACTCGTCCCAGATCTCCTGGGTGTTGTTGTAGTGCATTGGGTAGCCCATGCGGGTGGCGATTTCACTGATGATCTGCCAGTCCGTTTTCAGATCCCACTTCGGCTCGACCGCTTTGAAGAAGCGCTGGAAGCCGCGATCTGCCGCCGTGTAGACACCTTCGTGCTCGCCCCATGATGTCGACGGTAAAATCACATCCGCCGCCGCTGCGGTTTTGGTCATGAAGATATCCTGCACAATCACCAGTTCCAGATCTTCAAACCCTTTGCGCACCGCAGACAGCTCGGCGTCGGTCTGGAGCGGATCTTCACCCATGATGTAGGCCGCCCGTACTTCACCGTGCGCCGCACGGTGCGGCAGCTCGCTGATGCGATACCCGGTGTGTTCCGGCAGGCTCTCCACGCCCCAGGCCTTCGCAAACTTCTCGCGGTTTTCCGGGAATTTGACGTACTGATAGCCCGGATAGGTGTCCGGTAGCGCACCCATATCGCAGGCACCCTGCACGTTGTTCTGGCCACGCACCGGGTTCACACCCACATGCGCCTTGCCCAGATTTCCGGTCAGCATGGCGAGGCTGGTGAGCGAGCGCACGGTTTCCACACCCTGGTAGAACTGGGTCACGCCCATGCCCCACAGGATGGCGGCGGTTTTCGCCCCGGCATACATCCGTGCCGCCTGGCGGATCTCCTGCGCGCTCACGCCGGTAATCGCTTCAACGGATTCAGGCGTATAGCCCTCGACAATTTTCCGATACTCGTCAAAGCCTTCCGTGCGGGCGGCGACAAATGCCTGGTCGTACAGGTTCTCTTCGATAATGACGTGCCCCATCGCATTCAACAGCGCGATGTTCGAGCCGTTTTTCAATGCAATGTGCATATCCGCAATGCGCGCGGTTTCGATTTTGCGCGGATCGCAGACGATGATTTTCGCCCCGTTGCGTTTCGCGTTAATCACGTGATTCGCGACGATAGGGTGTGAATCCGCCGGGTTATAGCCGAATATAAAGACGAGATCGGTATTATCTATCTCGTTGATGGCATTACTCATTGCGCCGTTACCGACCGACTGGTGCAGACCTGCAACCGATGGGCCGTGTCAGACGCGAGCGCAGCAGTCGACGTTATTGGTCCCAATAACGGCGCGCGCGAATTTTTGCATCACATAGTTGGTTTCGTTTCCCGTCCCGCGTGAGGAACCGGTCGTCTGAATCGCATCCGGGCCATATTTGGCTTTGATGGCGCTCAGGCGCGTGGCGACGTAATCCAGTGCCTCGTTCCAGGAGACGGATTCCAGTTTTCCTCCGCGCTCGCGGCGGATCATAGGGGTTTTCAGGCGAGGAGTGAGGATTTGGGTATCGTTAATAAAATCCCAGCCGTAGTACCCTTTCAGGCACAGCGTACCCTGGTTGGTTTTCCCCTGTGCTGCCTCCGCCCGGACGATTTTGCCGTTATCGACCACCAGGTGGATCTTGCAACCTGAGGCACAATAAGGGCAAACCGTGACGACTTTTTTCATCAGTCTGCTCCAGTTAATAAACGCTTTCGCACCCACTATGCAGCTTCTATGCCATATTTTTAGTGTGGGTATATCCAGACTTTACGGCCGATATGCGCTCAAAACCCTGACGAAAAGCAGACAATCGTCAAAATTGACGTGTCGAAAGGGCAGTGGATGTGACATGGGTTGAAATTCCGTTACGTAAAAACCACTTTGGCTGGAGCCGACGGCAGAATGGTTCAGACTTAACATAATCCCCTGACGGAAGCATGCGATGAAACCGGCGATTCTGGTGGTTGATGACGATACCGCAGTCTGCGAACTGCTGAAGGATGTGCTCAACGAGCACGTCTTTACTGTGCTCGTCTGCCATAACGGTCAGGATGCCCTGAACCTGGTTCAGCAGGAACCGGGTATCGCTCTGGTACTGCTGGACATGATGCTGCCGGATATCAACGGGCTACAGATATTGCTGCAGGTGCAACGACAACGTCCGGAACTGCCGGTGGTGATGCTGACAGGGCTGGGAAGTGAATCAGACGTGGTCGTGGGGCTGGAGATGGGGGCCGACGACTATATCGGCAAGCCGTTCAACCCGCGCGTGGTGGTTGCTCGCGTCAAAGCCGTGCTGCGTCGCACCGGAGCGCTGGCGGCGGAAATAACCGCGCCACGCGTGGCGGGTATTGCTTTTAACGGCTGGACGCTGGATACCACCCGCTGTGAGCTGAGCGATCCGCAGCGTAACACCGTGCCGTTAACGCAGGGCGAGTACGGGTTGCTGCTGGCGCTGACGCAAAACGCCCGCCGGGTACTGAGCCGCGAGCAGCTTCTGGAACTGACCCACAGTGAAAGTGCTGAAGTGTTTGACCGCACCATTGATGTGTTGATCATGCGCCTGCGCCGAAAAATCGAGGCGAATCCGCACCAGCCCGCGCTGATTAAGACTATACGTGGGCTTGGATACGTTTTTGCCACCGATGTCTCTCACAGCGACAAGGCTGCCTAAATATTCTCTTTGATAAAAAGCTGCAGCTCTGCCAGCGTTTTCGCGCCATCAATGGCATTGGCGGCCAGCAGGCTTGCCCGCGCACAGGCGTGCGCCAGATAAATGCTCTCCGCCAGCGGCAGTGATTCATGGCAGCCGTATAAAAACCCCGCGCAAAACGCATCACCCGCGCCGACGCTGCCGATAATCTCCTCCTGCTCCAGCATCCAGGAAGGAAGCCAGCGGCCTTCTTCACCTGGCGCTTCGCCCCATGCACCTTCCGGGCAGTGGATCACCACGCGCTGCCGGACGCCCGCCGCCAGCAGCTGTGAGGCGGCTTCAGCGATATGGGGGATGTGCGGGGCATCGTTGCTGTCGCGCATCTCCAGCCCGCTAAACTCCCCGGCTTCCAGTTCATTAATCACCAGATAATCGAGATGACGCAGGGCAGGGAGCACCAGCGGCTGATAGCGTGGATCGCCCTTGCGGGAGACCAGATCGAGCGAGGTTTCGTATCCCTGGTCGCGCATCTGCGCCAGTAACCGCGCGCTGCGCGTGCCGAATTCATCGTCCGGCATATCCAGGCTGTCGAGCAGCAGCAGGTAGCCTAAATGGAAGATCTTCATCGCGCCGTCGAGTCGGTCAAAGGCAGGGAGATCCAGCAGGCGGTTGGCTCCCGGAGAGTGAAAGAAGGTGCGCTGTCCGCTCGGGTCGGTCATCACCTGCGACATGGAGGTTGGCGCAAAGGTGGTGCGCTGCACGCGCTGACGGTTGACGTGGTATTGATCGAGCATCGCCAGAATGTAATCCCCGTCGCCATCTTCACCAATCAACCCCACCGCCTGCAGCGGCAGGCCGACGTGCATTTTCGCCAGCGTTAGCAGAACGTTCAGCGGTGCGCCGCCGGTAGAGCGTTCGCTGTGGGTGATTTCCGCCAGCCAGCCGCGCTCCGGCCATTGCACAATCTGGTGGACGTGATCCACCAGCATGTTGCCTGCGGCGATGATCCCTTTGCGTTCCATTATGCCTGCCCCGCGCTGCCAAAAATGCGCATCTGTTCGGCGACCGTATCGGTAATGGCCTCTTCTATACCTAGCAACAGTTCAGCAAACTCATCGTAGAGCGGCTGGCGGTTCGCCATGCGCTGTTCAACGGCAGTGAGCGCGGCCTGCGACATGCCGGTATAGAAGTTGATTTTATGAATGCCCAGCTCGATGGCACGGCGGAAATCGGCATCGCTAATGCCGGAGCCACCGTGTAACACCAGCGGTAGCCCCGTCTGCTGGCGAATGGCATCCAGGCGTGGGAAATCCAGCTTTGGCTCGCCTTTGTATTTGCCGTGTGCATTGCCAATAGCAACCGCCAGCGCGTCAATGCCAGTTAAATCGACAAACTCGCGCGCCAGTTGTGGGTCGGTAAAGAACGCTTCATCCGCATGCCCATACAGCGCGCCGCCTTCGTCACCGCCAACCGCGCCCAGCTCCGCCTCCACCGACACGCCCACCGCGTGGCACATCTTCACCACTTCCCGCGTCTGGCGAACGTTTTCCTCATAGCTCAACGCGGAACCATCGAACATCACGGAGCTGAATCCTAAACGCAGGGCGCGCACTACCGCTTCAAAGTGCAGCCCGTGATCGAGATTCAGCACCACGGGAATAGCGTGACGGGCGGCTTCGAACTTGACCGCTTCGACAAGCGAATCCAGCGACACGTACTTAAAATGCACTTCGGCAATATTGATGATAAACGGCGAGCGTTCCTGCTTCGCGGCGGCAAACAGCGCGCGCAGGAAATGGGAGTCGAGCACATTAAACGCACCCAGCGCATAGCGATGCTCCCTGGCGTGCGCAAGACCATCGGCAAGAGAAATCAGTGGCATCATTCACTCCTTATATCCGAAACAGGTTGTACTCGTTGCACAACACCAGCACCGCCGGTTCGTCTTCTTCAATGTTGTTATAGCGGGCGATGGGCTGCAAAAAGTGGTTGTCGTGTTCGTCGTCGTTAACGGATGAGACTTCGCCCACCAGCACGTCGCCAAAGCCGCGTTCTCCCCAGAAACTATGGTACAGGCCGGGCGTCAGGCAGATGCTTTCCCCTGGTGTGAGGCGCAGTTGGCTGCCGGGTGCGTGGGTCTGACGGCAGCCGTCGATCGTGACCGTCACGTCAGTGTTCTCGGTCTCTTCATGCGCGCCGGCATTCCATAACTCAATGATGAGGTTTCCACCGCCACGGTTGATGATGTCTTCCCGTTTACGCCAGTGAAAATGCATCGGCGTCACCTGGCCGTCGCGCACGTGCATGATTTTTTCGGCATAGCACTTTTCATAGGGCACGCCGTTGGGGGAGCCGTTGCGCAGGGTAAACAGCGTCAGGCCCTCTGCAGCGAAGTTGTTGCCACCAAATGCCGTCACGTCCCAGCCGAGCCTGAGGTCGAACACTTCCTGCCATGCGGCCGGGTTAAGCTGCTGCCATTGTGTTGGCGGAAAGCTGGCAAACGGCGGGAGATGCACATCGTGCATGGAAAAGAATTGCCGCGTGTGGCCGAGGATTTCGTTAATTTCGGAGCGTTTCATGGGGACTCCTTCGATTATGTGCAAAATGTACCCCTCACCCCAGCCCTCTCCCCAAAGAGGAGAGGGTGTAATCGTTCCCTCTCCCCTTTGGGGAGAGGGTTAGGGTGAGGGATTACTTAACCGTCCACCCCTTATATGATCCGACGTTCTTTTTATCGATCATCGTCACCGGGATCAGCACAGGCTCTTTCGGTGCAGGTTTGCCCTGGAGAATGTCATAGCCAATCTCCACCGCTTTTGCCGCCATCACCTGCGGATCTTGCGCCGGGGTCGCCACAAACAGGGAGTTTTCCCGCTTCAGCGCTTCTTCACCATCCGGGGAACCATCCACGCCAACGATAAAGAACTCATTACGTTGCGCCTGTTTCGCTGCCAGATCGGCACCGATCGCCGTCGGGTCGTTAATCGCGAACACGCCGTCGATCTTCGGATTCGCCGCCAGCAGGGAGGTCATCACTTCCAGACCGCCTTCACGGCTGCCTTTGGCGTTCTGGTTGTCCGAGAGCACTTTGATATCCGGGTGGCGTTTGAACTCAGTCTGACAGCCTTCCACGCGGTTTTGAACCGCAGAGACCGGCGGTCCGTTGATGATCACCACGTTGCCTTTGCCGTTCAGGCGGTCGGTAATGTACTTACAGGCCATCTCGCCTGCCTGGGTGTTATCGGAGGTGATGGTCGCATCGGCCCCTTCCGCCGCCACGTCAACCGCAACGACGACGATCCCCGCCTCTTTCGCGCGTTTCACCGCCGGGCCGATCCCTTTGGAATCTGCCGCGTTGAGGATGATCATGTCGACTTTAGCGGCAATAAAGTTGTCGATCTGCGCCACCTGTTGACCCAGATCGTAACCGCTGGAGACCAGCGTCACCTTGACGTTATCGCCCGCCAGCTTGCGCGCTTCCAGCTCGGCACCTTTGGTGATCTGCACGAAGAACGGGTTAGCCAGGTCACCCACCGTCACGCCGATGGATTTCAGATCTTTTGCCTGCGCAAACGGTGTTGCGGCCAGCAGCGCGCCAGCACAGAGCGCGGTCACTAAGGGTTTCAAACGCATCTTCTCTTCCTCGCTTGTAGGGTTTTGTTGTTATGCACTTTGGTGGTGTCGGGTACGGTATTTGTCGATCAGCACCGCTATGATGATCACCGCCCCTTTGATCACCAGTTGCCAGAAGTAGGAGACGCCCATCAGCGTCATACCGTTGTTAAGGGTGGCGATGATCAATGCGCCGACCAGCGTGCCGGTGATCGTGCCGATCCCGCCGACGAAGCTGGTGCCGCCGAGGATCACCGCCGCAATCGCATCCAGCTCATAACCCATGCCTAAATTGCCGTTGGCACTGTAGAGACGCGAGGCGCTCATCACGCCGCCTAAGCCTGAGAGCAGGCCGCTCATGCCATACACAAACAACAGCACCAGCCAGACCTTGATGCCGGTTAAGCGTGCCGCCTGCATGTTGCCGCCGACCGCGTAGATATGAACGCCCAGCGTGGTGCGGCGCAGAATGAACCAACAAATCACGATCACCGCAAGGGCGATCACCACCAGCCACGGCACGGGGCCGAGATAGTTATTGCCGATCCACTCGAAGCTGATACTGGAGTTGATCACCGTGGTCCCGTCTGCCAGCAGATACGCAGCGCCGCGCAGCGCCGTATAGGTGCCGAGGGTGACGATAAACGGCGGCAGCCCGGCAAAGGCCACCAGCGCGCCATTGAACAGCCCCAGCACCATGCCGAGCATCAGCGCGGCCGGGATGGAAAGCATGGCGAATTCCGGGATAAGCGACACCACCATTGCCGCCACCGCCGTGGTACCCAGAATCGAGCCCACGGAGAGGTCAATCCCGCCGGTTAAAATGATGAAGGTCATCCCCGCCGCCAGCACGATGTTGATCGACGCCTGACGGGTAATGTTGAGCAGATTGCTCTCGGTGAAGAAGTTAGGGGCGATAAAGCCAAATACGGCCACAATCAGGATCAAAATCGGTAAAATGCCGACCGTTTGCATCAGATCGCTCATCAGCATTTTTTTGGCGGAGGCGGATTTCGCCACCTGCTGCGGATGGGTTGGAGTTGTCATGATTGCACCGCCTGATGATGAGTGTCGTTCACGCCGGTTGCCAGCGTCATAATGTTTTCCTGAGAGATGTCGCGCCCGTGCAGTTCGCCCGCGATGCTGCCTTCCCGCATCACGTACACCCGGTCGCTCATGCCCACCACTTCCGGCAGTTCGCTGGAGATCATCAAAATCGCCACGCCTTTGCGCGCCATCTGGTTCATGATGCGGTAGATCTCGCTTTTCGCGCCAACGTCTACGCCGCGCGTAGGTTCGTCCAGAATCAGAATGCGCGGGCCGATCGCCACCCAGCGGGAGATCAGCAATTTTTGCTGGTTGCCGCCGGAGAGTCCGCCCGCGCGCACCTGAGAATGCGGCACGCGAATGTTGAGCAGGGCGATGGCGTCATCGGAAATCGACTGCGCTTTTTTACGGTTAAGCATGCCGAAGGTGGCGTCGCGCTCCAGCGTCGCCATGGTGATGTTCTCCTGCGCCGCCAGCTCCAGAAACAGCCCCTGCTCCTTGCGGTTCTCGGTGAGAAAACCGATGCCGTTTTCGATGGCCGCGCGCGGGGAGTGGATCACCACCGGTTCGCCGTCGACCTCGATCATGCCGCCGGTGGCTTTGCGCACGCCGAAGATCAGTTGCGCCAGTTCGGAGCGCCCGGCCCCGACCAGCCCCGCCAGTCCGACGATTTCGCCGGAACGCACCTGCAAACTGCAGGGCAGCACTTTTTTACCATCGGTGAGGTGATGCACATTGAGGCGCGGGCTGCCGAGCGGGATATCACGCTCTTTGTTGAACAGGTCGCTGAGCGGTCGACCAACCATCATGCGCACCAGCTCTGACGCGTTCAGTTTGTCGCGCGTCAGGCTGCCGACGTATTGCCCGTCGCGCAGAACGCTGACGCGGTCAGAAAGTTCATAGACTTCAGCCATGCGGTGGCTGATGTAGATAATCGCCATGCCTTCATCGCGCAGGCGCAAAATCAGTTCGAACAGACGATGCGTTTCCCGCGAGGAGAGGGCGGCGGTGGGTTCATCCATCACCAGAATGCGGCTGTTGCGGTGCAGCGCGCGGGCGATTTCCACCTGCTGCTGCTCGGCGATGGTCAGCTTCATCACCAGATCGGTGGCGTTAAACTGCGCGCCGAGGCGGTCGATTACCGCCTGCGCCTGGGCGGCCATCTCTTTGCGCTGCACCAGCCCGCCGCGCGACAGCTCACTGCCGAGGAAGATATTTTCGGCGACGGTCAGATTGGGCGCGAGCTGCATCTCCTGATAAATCAAAGTAATGCCTGCGGCCAGGGCGTCTTTTGGCCCTCTGATATGAAACGGCTGGCCGTCGATCAGGATTTCGCCCCCGGTGGCGGTATAGGCCCCCGCGAGGATCTTCATCAGCGTGCTTTTTCCCGCGCCGTTTTCCCCCATCAGCGCGTGGATCTCACCGGGGAAGACCGTCAAATCCACACCCTTGAGCGCGTGGAAATTGCCAAACGTTTTGGCAATGCTGCGCATCTCTAATACCGGGGTTCTGCTCATGGCGGATCTCCTGTGAATGTCGATATCTGCACTTCATCACAGGTGCGTAAATGCAAAATGTCAGAAGCCGTTCATATTTGTCATAGTTATGAATAGTTAATCGCCGTCACATTTCTCTTTTCCCTCTCCCACCGGGAGAGGGCCAGGGTGAGGGCACCGAACCGCAGAGGAGCCCGAATACATGTCCCCACGTCCCCCGTTCTTCGCCAGCGCCCGAGGCCGCCTGCTGATTTTCAATCTGCTGGTGGTCGCCGTAACGCTGATGGTGAGCGGCGTGGCGGTGCTCGGCTTTCGCCATGCCAGCCAGATTCAGGAGCAGGTGCAGCAGCAAACGCTGGATGACATGACCGGCAGCATGAACCTTGCGCGTGACACGGCGAACGTGGCGACGGCGGCGGTGCGGCTTTCTCAGGTCGTGGGGGCGCTGGAGTACAAAGGCGAAGCGGACAGGCTGAAACAGTCTCAAACGGCACTGCGGCATTCGCTGGAGCAGCTTGCCGATGCGCCTCTGGCACAGCAGGAACCGGCGCTGGTGGCGAGAATTATTCGTCGCAGTAATGAATTACAGCAAAGCGTGACAGGGATGCTGGAGCGCGGGCAGCGACGCCACCTGGAGCGTAACGCGCTGCTCAGTTCGCTCTACCAGAGCCAGAGCTATCTGCGCCATCTGCAGGATCTCAACCGTCGTTACGGCAGCAACGTGCCGGATGCGCGGCAGCTTATGGAAATGGATCGACTGATCGTTGCCGCTATCGGAACCCCTTCGCCGCGCGCTACGGTGCAGCAACTGGATGCGGTGACGGCGACGTTGCCCCGCCGTGCGACGCAACCGGTGGTGGATTTTGTGCTGCCCGACTTTAACGACGAGTTGCGCAAACTCGCTCCGCTGTCGAAGCAGCTGGAAGAGAGCGATCTCTCTATCAGCTGGTATATGTTTCACATCAAAGCGCTGGTGGCGATACTCAACAGCGATATCAATCAGTACGTGGAACAGGTAGCGCGGGCCTCCACGTTGCGTACTGACCAGAGTCATCAGGAACTGCGCTCGATCAGCGTGTTTATCAGCGTGTTCGCGGTGCTGGCGCTGATCATCACCGGCTGCGCCTGCTGGTATATCTACCGCAACCTTGGCTCCAACCTGACGGCCATTTCACGCGCGATGTCGCGGCTGGCTCACGGGGAGCCGGATGTGTCGGTGCCCGCATTGCAGCGGCGCGACGAGCTGGGTGAACTGGCGCGCGCGTTTAACGTTTTTGCCCGCAATACCGCATCGCTTGAGCACACCACGCGGCTGCTGAAAGAAAAGACTTCGCAGATGGAGATTGACCGCATCGAGCGTCAGGGGCTGGAAGAGGCGCTGTTACATAGCCAGAAGATGAAGGCCGTCGGGCAACTGACGGGCGGGCTGGCGCATGATTTCAACAACCTGCTGGCGGTGATTATCGGCAGCCTGGAACTGACCGATCCGGACTCCCCGGATGCGCCGCGCATCACCCGCGCGCTGAAAGCGGCTGAGCGCGGAGCCATGTTGACCCAGCGTCTGCTGGCCTTCTCCCGTAAGCAGTCTCTGCATCCGCATGCGGTGGAGCTGAAACCGCTGCTGGAAAATCTCAGCGAGCTGATGCGCCATTCCTTACCTGCCACCATCACGCTGGAAATTGAAGCGCAATCTCCCGCATGGCCTGCGTGGATTGACGTCAGCCAGCTGGAAAACGCCATTATTAACCTGGTGATGAATGCCCGCGACGCGATGGAAGGGCAGGCTGGCGTGATAAAGATCCGCACCTGGAACCAGCGCGTGACCCGCAGTGACGGACGCCGGGAGGATATGGTGGCGCTGGAGGTTATCGATCACGGAAGCGGGATGTCACAGGAGGTGAAATCGCAGGTTTTTGAGCCGTTCTTCACCACCAAGCAGACCGGGAGTGGGAGCGGGTTAGGGCTGTCGATGGTGTATGGTTTTGTGCGCCAGTCAGGTGGACGCGTTGAGATCGAAAGTGCGCCGGGCCAGGGTACAACGGTGCGCCTCCAGTTGCCACGTTCGGCGCTTTCGGTTGTTCCTCATGATGAAACGCTGGCGACGACGGCAACTGTTGAAAGCGAGCAACTGGTGCTGGTGCTGGAAGATGAAGCTGATGTTCGCCAGACCCTGTGCGAGCAACTTCATCAGCTTGGTTACCTCACGCTTGAAGCGGAAAGCGGCGAGCAGGCGCTGAAGATGCTGGAGATATCACCAGACATTGGCATGTTTATCAGCGACTTAATGCTGCCGGGAAGCCTGAGCGGTGCCGAAGTGATTCACCAGGTGCGCAGCCATTATCCGCAGCTACCGGTGCTGCTGATCAGCGGGCAGGATCTCCGTCCGGCGAATAACCCACAGCTACCGGACGTGGAGCTGCTGCGTAAGCCGTTTACCCGTGTACAGCTGGCGCAGGCGCTGCGCAAGGTGATGACATAAACTGACAGCGCGCCAGTGTCGCCGCGCCCTGTGCGCCGTTAAAGGCTGATGACGATGCGGTGATAAAGCGCACAGCTTCATACGGCAGCGGACGCCGCAGATGCTGTTTTATCCCGGCAATCAGCGTTTCGCGCGGGAAGGCGTCCATGTCCATCACCCCACCGCCAAGGATCACTGCGTCCGGGTCGAACAGATTGATGCTGGTGGCGATAGCGCGAGCTGCATGAGCCAGCAGTTGCTGCACAAAGGGTTCATCACGCGCGGCGGTGAAAATTTCACCAATCGCATACTCACGCGGCTGCTGTTCATACCATCGTTTCAGCGCGATGCCGGAGCAGACGGTTTCCAGACATCCCGTGTTGCCACAGCCGCAATGGCGGGTCATATCGCCTTGTGGAATGTGCCCGAGTTCGCCTGCTACGCCATGAGCGCCGGTCCAGGGGGCACCGTTCAGCCAGATGGCAAATCCCATACCCGTACCGAGATAAGCCGCCAGCACCTGTTGCTGCTGCAGGTTGTGCAGCACGACGTCAAACGAGAGCTGCAGGTTAACATCGCGGGAAAACTCTACCGGGCAGCTCAGCGCATCTTCCAGCTTACCTGCCAGGTCGAACAGTTCCGTTGCCTGAAGCGGCAGATTTGGCGTAGAGATAATGGTGCGTTTATCTTTGCCCACGAGCGCCGGGAAGCCCATCATCAGACCGCGACAGCGAACCTGAAAATGCTGCAACTGCGCGTTAATCATTTCCGTGACGCCAATGACCACGCCAGAGCTGATGACCTCTGACGTTCGTTGTTTCTCGCAGTGGATCACAGTGCCATCGCCTGTTTGCAGGCAAAAACGGATATGGGTTGCCCCCATATCCACTCCGGCGACAACATCAGGCTGTTTTTGCATGAGGAACGCCCTCGTTTCTTGCCGACAGGATCTGTCCGGCCATCAATTGCCATGCATCACTGATATTTTCTGCATGGTTAAACAGGCCGGATGTCCCGACGATAAAGACGTCTGCCCCGGCGGCCATCAGTTTTTTATACGTAGCCTGATTGCAGGAGCCGTCGATCTCAATCTCATAGCTCAACCCTTCGCGTTCGCGCCAGGCTTTCAGTTCCGCAATTTTATCCAGCATTTCCGGGATGAACGGCTGACCAGCAAAGCCGGGATCGACGGTCATAACGGTAATTTTGTCTGCCTTGTGAATATAGTATTTCATTGCCTCAACCGGGGTTTCTGGATTGAGGATCAGCCCGACTTTCATGCCATGACGGCGAATTTCATCTATCAGGCGAAAGGCCTGGCCGTTGATCGTTTCGGGGTGCAGGGTGATGAAATCCGCTCCAGCCTGTGCCAACTGGCTAATGTAATCCTGCGGACGTGTCACCATCAGATGGCAGTCCAGCGGTTTGGTGGCGAGCTTCTTCACCTGGCCGACAAAGAATGGCGACAGCGTCAGGTTTGGCACAAAATGGCCGTCCATGATGTCGATATGGAAGTAGTCCGCGTGCTGGTCAATGAATTCAATCTGTTCTTTGAATTTCAGTAGATCCATACACATCAGGGAGGGTGATATTTTCATTGTGAATTCCTTACTTACTGATCAATCTATCGAGGGCGACAGCGGCAATAATCAACCCGCCCATCACCACCAGCTGGTAATAGGTTTGAACCTGTAAAATGTTGAGCCCGTTATTGATGGTGCCGATGATGAGACCGCCAATCACGACTGAGAAGATGCGACCTTTGCCACCGAAGAAGCTGGTGCCGCCAATGATGGCACTGGCGATGGCGTAGGTTTCAAACCCCATCCCGGCTAACGGCTCTGCAGCACCCAGACGTGCGGTGGAGACCACGCCCGCCAGCCCGGCACACACACCAGAAATGATAAAGACCACCAGCATGTGAAACTTCACGTCGATACCGGAGTAGAACGCCGAGTTTTTATTGCCTCCCAGCGCGTAGATGTTGCGTCCCAGCCGCATGCGGGTTGTGAGGAACCAGAGGATCACGGCCACTATGAGCGAGAAAATGACCGGTACGGGAACACCTAACACGCTGGCGGCAAAGAAGTTCACAAAGTCAAATGAGAAGCCGTACACCGAGTTAGCATCGGAGATCACCAGCGTAATGCCACGGAAAATGGCGTTGGTGCCAAGGGTGATAATAAATGGATGCAGCCCGGTCCAGTTCACAAGACAGCCGTTAATCGCCCCCAGTGCGCCGCCGACCAGCACGCCGCCAATCAGAGCCGCGAGGAACGGATCGACGCCAGCCAGCATCAGCTTTGCTGTCACCATACCGGAAAGCGCAAGGATAGCCCCGACGGAGAGGTCAATACCTGCGACCAGGATGGCAAAGAATTCGCCCATTCCAATCAGCACCGTCACTGAACTTTGCACAAAAATCTGCGTGATATTATTGGTGGTCAGAAAGTATTCCGACGACAGCGTGCCAAAGATGGCAACGATGATCGCGAGGATGAAAAAAGTGCCGTACTTGTCCCAGAACAGCGCGAAATTAAACGGCTTTTTCTCATCCATATTGCCTTTCACTCTTGTGGTAATGCCCATGCCATGATCTCCTCTTCGCCCATGTCGTCGCGATTGGTCAGGATTTGCGTCAGTCGCCCTTCGCAGAACACGGCGATGCGGTCGCAGACGGCGATAATTTCAGGTAGCTCGGATGACACCATCAGGATGACCTTGCCTTCGTCAGCCAACTGGCGCATCACCTTGTAGATTTCGGCCTTGGCACCGACGTCAATGCCGCGGGTGGGCTCATCAAAAATGATGACGTCCGGGTTGCAGCATAACCATTTGGAAATCAGTACCTTTTGCTGATTACCGCCGGAGAGTTCGGTGATGTTCTGTTCAACGTTATGGCATTTCAGCCCCAGCAACTGGCGCTGTACTTCGGCAGTTTTTTGCTCCTCGCTTTCGCGAAACAGCCCCATTGCTCCCTTGTAGCCGCCATTTTTCAGGCTGTGGCTCACTGCCATATTCTGGGCGATAGAAAAATTGGGGAAAAAGCCGTTTTCCCGGCGGCTTTCGGTGATGTAGGCCATTCCTTTTTTCAGGGCATCCAGCGGTGAACGAGGGGAGATGGTTTTGCCATTGAGGCGTATTTCGCCGCTCGCGCGTTTATCCACGCCGAACAGGCAGTTCATGAGTTCGGTCCGGCCGGAGCCGACTAACCCTGCGAAACCGAGGATTTCGCCGCGATTCACGCTAAACGAGATATCACGCACTTTTTTCTTATCGCGGCTGGTGACGTTTTTCACTTCAAAAACGGTGTCGCGTTCGATGTTGCCGGTGCTCTCTTTCATCGCATTAAAGCGGTTTTGCAGCTCGCGACCGACCATCAGACGCACAATGTCATCGTTTGTCACATCGCTGACCATGCCGCTGCAGACGCTGCTGCCGTCTTTCATCACCGTGTAGCGATCGCAAATCCGACGAATTTCTGCCAGCTTATGCGAGATATACACAATGGCGGTGCCTTCTTTTCGCAACTGATTCATGATCAGAAACAGATAGTCCACCTCTTTATTGGTTAAGGAAGAGGTGGGTTCATCCATGATGATCACTCTGGCGTTGAGCATTAAGGTTTTGGCAATTTCCAGCATCTGTTTGTGGCTGATGGATAAATTCGCTACCTTTTCATCTAAATCGACTTTTAATCCGACGCGTAAGAGCATCATTGCGCCGCGAATGCGCATCTCTTTCCAGTCGATAATTGTGACGCCGCAGACCTTTTTCGTCAGATGTCGGCCAATATATAAATTCTCCAGCACCGTTAATTCATCAATGACGCTGAGTTCCTGATAAATAATTCCGATGCCCAGCTGGGCGGCTAGTTTATGATCGAGTTTATCGTAATGGGTTTCATTAATCGTAATAGTGCCTTTGGTCGGTTCATGTATTCCCGACAATACTTTCATTAAGGTTGATTTACCGGCACCGTTTTCCCCTAATAATGCGTGGATCTCGTGAGGAAATATCGTTAAATCAACCGATTTTAATGCGTGAACCGGACCAAAGGATTTGCCGATCCCCGCCATCGAAATATATGGCGTGACCATGTTTACTCCTTATTTTTTCACCCTCTCCCTGCGGGAGAGGGGTGGGGTAAGGGCATCAATCCGCACAAAGTCTGCGTTATTTCGTTACCAGAATTGAATCCACCAGCTTGAATTCAGGTGCTTTTTCCAGTGGGATCACCTTTCCGGTTTTCGCCGCATCTACCATCAGTTTCAACCCTGTCGCACCGATATCCGCTGGGTTTTGTGCGACGGTAGCGGTCATTTGCCCGGCATCGACCATCTTGCGGGCTTCCGGGATACCGTCTGTGCCAACCACCAGGACATTGCCCGTTTTACCAGCGTTTGCTACAGCCTGCGCTACGCCCATTGCCATAGTGTCGTTTGCGCAGTAGAACGCTTTGAGATTCGGGTTACGTTGCAGAACGTTGGTTGCCACATCCAGGGCTTTAATGCGATCCCAGTCTGCAGGCTGGCTGGCAACAAGTTTGATTTGGCTTGCTTTTTTGAAGGCATCGGTTGCGCCATTGCGCCGTGCTTCACCCGATGCGTTACCCGCTTTCCCTTCGATAATCGCCACTTCACCGCCCTGTGCGCCGAGCTTATCAATAATAAACGCGGCACCTTTTGCCCCGACGGCCACGTTATCCGTGGTGACGAAACCTTCCACGTTACCGCCCGCTTTTTTCAGGTTATCCATGTCGATTTTCTCATCGAGATTCACCAGATAAATCCCCTTTTGCCAGGCGCGCGCCACGGGCATCACCAGATTTACCGAGGAGAGAGGGGCGAAAGCAATACCTTTATAATTCTTGTTACTCAAGTCTTCGAAAAGCTGTAATTGAGACTGAAAATCCCCTTCCGATGGTGAGGCAAAAATATCAACGCTCACCCCCAGGGTTTTAGCCTCATCTTCAATCCCTTTCTTCATATCTACCCAGAATGGATTGGAGAGCGTTTTTAATACCACCGCATATTCCGCAGCAGCAAATACGCTGGTGGATAACATTAAGCCCATAACGGTGCCGCTGAAATATTTCAGATATTTATTCATAGCAATGTTCTCAACGTAGGGTACATTTTTGTTAATCCCGCAGGTGCGGGATTAACCTTTTTGTTTACTTCAGTGCGCCAGGAGAAAAGAAATCCACAATAGCGCCTGTTTTTTGCATATTTAATGTGGCCTGTTCTATATTTTGTTGTGCAACGGAAACAAATAATGCATCTAATAATGTGAGTTGTAATATACGCGCTGAGGCGTTACGCCCTAATAAAGGGGTCTCTGGTGCTGGCGAACAAATAATATAATCTGCAAGTTTGGCTATCGGAGAATGATAACTGTGGGTAATACAGATAATTTTCGCGCCGTTTTTTTTGGCTAACTCTACAGCGGCTTTTACATCGCTGGTGCGCCCGGAGTGCGACACCACCAGCACCACGTCTCCTTCTTTCAGCAGTGAGGCAGACATCATCATGATGTGCGCGTCCTGATAGGACTGGCAGCGCACGCCAATACGTAAAAACTTGTGCTGGATGTCGGCACAAATGGCATTGGAGCCGCCGACACCGTACAGATCGCGCTGGTTTGCCTGGGCAAAGAAGCGGGCCGCGCGGTGTATTTCATCCACATTGACAATGGACTGGCCTTCCATAATCGTGCGCAGGGTAATGTTGAACACTTTGTTAACCACATCCTGCGGCGCTTCATCAAAGGCCAGCTCTGCGGGCAGCACCTGTTCGGATTGCGAAAAGTAGTCAATCAGTGCTGCACGCAGGTTACGAAAACCGCTAAAACCGAGCAGTTTTGCCACCTTAACGATCATGGCTTCCGAGACCATCAGCGTCTCAGCTACATCTTTAATCGCTGGCGCACCGCTCAGATTCCCTGGCTGAAGCAGCCAGTCAACAATTCGGCTTTCGTTATCCGTCATCCCTTCCTGCCTCATGCGCAGGTAAGGTGCCAGGCCGATGCCATTAGGCAGCTCTTTTTCAAATTCTGGCTGGCTCATCGCTCTCTTTTGTCCTTAACAATGAAGACGACACTATATCACCACATCCTTCCTGAGAAATATGCTGATAACTTCACAGAATTTATAAATTCATAAAGTTTTATTTTTCGTGAAGTTTGTGTTTTCAGTGATTTTTTAATGCCTTTTAAAATCAATAAATTATATCATTGCTAGGTAAAAGTATCTCCCAGAGTAAGCGCGTTATGCGATCAGGATGCTATTGAAATGTGAAAGTCAGGCGTGTAGAACACAGAGCAATACGATGGTTTTGGCGGTTTATTGCACAGATTACCGGTCTTAAATCACAAAACTCATCATGTTCGTAAAGTTAACTCACATGAGGCACACCATGAAAAGGATTGCGTTCGGCTGCGATCACATTGGTTTTATTCTAAAAGAGGACATTCTGGCTCACCTGCACGCACGTGGTGTGGAGGTGAAAGATAAGGGCGCATGGTCTTCTGAACGAACGGACTATCCGCACTACGCCAGTTCCGTTGCACAGTCCATTCTCGATAATGAGGTCGACGGCGGTATTTTGATCTGCGGCACTGGCGTTGGGATCTCGATTACGGCCAATAAATTCCCCGGTATTCGCGCAGTGGTCTGTAGCGAACCCTATTCTGCGCAGCTTTCCCGTCAACATAATAATACTAACGTGCTGGCATTTGGCTCGCGCGTGGTCGGGCTGGAGCTGGCAAAAATGATTGTCGATGCCTGGCTGGATGCTGAGTTTGAGGGTGGAAGACATCAGGTGCGAGTCGACGCGATTGCGGCAATTGAACAGGCGCAGAATTGAGATTCCTCCGCTACCTCTCGCTCCAGTCGTTCATTACCGTAAAGCCAGCCCACCTGCGAGACTGGCTTTATGAAACATTACTCAACCGCGCTGTTATTTGCTCTGCTGTCACTCACCAGCCAACTGGCTCACGCCGACATTATTGATGATGCCATCGGTAATATTCAGCAGGCGATCAACGATGCCTATAACCCCGGCAGCAGCCGTAATGACGATGACAACGATCGTTACGATCGCAGCCGTCAAACCGACAGCCGGCAGTACGACGACCGTCGTCGGCAGCTCGACGACAGACGCCGCCGATTAGACGAGCGTCAGCGACAGCTTGATGACGATCGGCGTCGTCTGGAAGATGACGAGCGCAGGCTGGAAGAAGATTACGACCGAGGCTAAAGCCTGGTGGCGCTTTGCTTACGCAGGCCTACAAAACCCTGGATCGTAGACCGGGTAAGGCGCAGCCGCCACCCGGCAAAACTAATCAAGCACCAGCACCATTCCGTCATATCCCGCTTCAATGCCCTCCGGTAGCGGGTTATTCATCATCCACACGTCAAACTGATGGCTGATGTGGGTCAGAATCACCTGCGGGCAGCCAATCACCTCGTTCAGCGCAATCACGGTGTTTAAATCACAATGATTACGCGGCGTTTCAGCGCGCGGTTCGTGGCTGCAGTCGATGATCATCGCCTGCGGCTGGTTGTTGAGCAGGAATTTCACCGTTTTTTCCGGCAGTCCGGCAGTATCAGAGAGCCACGCCACGCGGCTGTGGGCTGACTCCAGCAGATACCCGAACGTGAGTTTCGAATGATTGAGCGGCAACGGCGTAACCCGCAGTCCCTGGAGTTCAAATATCACAAACGGCTCCAGCGTATGGCTGAAATCCAGCAGCCCCGGATGTTTAAACAGATCGTC
Organism: Enterobacter sp. MALB-1; assembly: GCF_041021625.1. Lineage (NCBI taxonomy): Bacteria > Pseudomonadati > Pseudomonadota > Gammaproteobacteria > Enterobacterales > Enterobacteriaceae > Enterobacter > Enterobacter sp. MALB-1. Next base: position 4,052,238 of record NZ_JBDPJL010000001.1, on the reverse strand, counting down.
GCATCCTGCGTCGTCCGGCGGGCCGTAGACCGGAATCGTCGCGCCAACGCCCCAGCGCAGGGGGAACAGCCCCTGGACGTGATCCATATGATAGTGAGTGAGTAAAAACTGCTGGAAGCTGCCCGCGGGCCAGTCGTCCATCAGGTGCGGAATGCCCGCGTCCAGCAACGTGACTGCATCGTTGAATTTGACCACCGCGCTGCAGGGGCGACGGCGATAGCTGTCCTGCAAGCGCGCCCGGCGACACGCGGCGCAATCGCAGCCAAACACCGGCACCAGCTGTGCCCCTCCGGTTCCTGTCAGTGTGATAGTCAGACTCATAACGCACCTCTACAGCGGTTTGGTGAATCGGAAATGGCTCTGGGTATATCCTTCTCGCACGTAAAAACGGTGCGCGTCCACGCGCTTCACGCTGGTGGAGAGTTCAGTCAGCTCAGCCCCGGCCTGTCGCGCAACGTCTTCCGCCCAGGCGAGCAACTGGCTGCCCACCTTTAGCCCGCGCGCCTGCGGCATCACCACCAGCTCCTGGATCTCGCCGATCCAGCGCGCGTGGTGCAGGTGAAACTGCATGTGCAGGCCGATCATGCCGATGACCTGCCCGTCCAGCTCGGCAAGCTGGTAGCGCATGTTGTGATCCTGCAGATTGGCAAGATAGCCCGCATGAAACGCCTGGTGATCGAACTCTGCCTGCTTAAGCTCGCAGATCAGGGCGTAAACCGTCTGCGCGTCATCGGCAGTGGCGGGGCGAAGCTGGCAGTCAGGCATGCTGTTTCTCCTTCTGACGGATAAGCGATAAGAAGTTATCGACTGACTGTAGCAAACTTCCGTCGTTATTGAGGACATGACAGCCCGACGGGGTGTAGCGCGCTGCTCGCTCCAGCCGCTGCTCGATTTCCCGCGCGTTTTCTCGTCCCCGGCTTTGTAGACGGCTACGCAGAACTTCCGGCGAAACCTGCAGGCAGACCGGCAGCAAAGCCGCTTCATACCGGGCTTTGGCCTGCGGAAGGTGCGCGCGCGAGCCGTTGACCAGCACGTCAAAACCCGCATGCAGCCAGAGGTCGATCTCAATGCCGACGCCGTAGTAAAAGCCGTTCGCATGCCAGCTCAATGCCAGCAGGTTTTGTCCGGCGCGGATAAAAAACTCCTGCTCGCTCAGAGCGATATGGTTCTCACTTCCGGCGTTGGCCGCGCGGGTGATGTAGCGATGCGCCACCAGCAGCTGTGAATGTTCGCGCTGCCGGAGTGCGGACAGCAGGCTGTCTTTACCGGAGCCCGAAGGCCCCATTAACCAGATGAGTCTTCCCATCAGAACACCCTTTTTCCCTGACGCCAGACGTGGTCGATATGGATGTGTTCACCTTTACGGTGGGCCAGCACCAGATCCGCCCGTTTCCCCTCGGCAATTTCACCGCGATCGTGAAGATTAAGCGCGGAGGCCGGGTTTTTCGTCACCAGGCGAATCGCCTGCGGCAGCGTGAAGCTGTTGCCTTCGTCGTCCGCGACGCGGAATGCCGCATCCAGCAGGCTGGCGGGGTAGTAGTCGGAAGAGAGGATATCCAGCAGGCCGAGCGAGGCGAGTTTACTTGCCGCCACGTTACCGGAGTGCGAACCGCCGCGCACGATGTTCGGTGCGCCCATCAGCACGTTCATCCCATGCAGGCGTGATGCTTCTGCGGCTTCGAACGTGGTGGGAAATTCGGCGATCACGCTGCCAAGCTGGTGGGATTCGCGTACATGATCGTGCGTAGCGTCGTCATGACTGGCTAACGCAATATTGCGGTCCCGGCATATCGCGGCAATGGAGAGGCGGTTCGGCTGCGACCATTGTGCCGCAAGTTGAAGCTGTTCTTCTTCGTAGCGCGCCATCTCGGCATCATTGAGAGAATATTTGCCCTGATAGTATTCGCGATACTTTTCGATGTTGGCGAACTGGCGTTGCCCCGGAGAGTGATCCATCAGCGAAACCAGCGAGACCGGCTCGCGGCCGACCAGTTTTTCAAACAGCGGCAGCGTGGTGTGGTGCGGGAGTTCACAGCGCAGGTGAAGGCGATGCTCGGCACGGTTGAGGCCGCGCTTTTGCGTCTCCTCCACGGCGTTGATCATCTTCTCCAGGTTCTCCAGCCTGTCGCCGCCGTCGCGCACGTCACCGATCGCCACCGCGTCCAGCACCGTAGTGATGCCGCTGGCGACCATCAGCGCGTCGTGGCTGCTCATCGCCGAATGGGCTGGCCAGTCAACCTTCGGGCGTGGGGTGAAGAATTTGTCCAGATTGTCGGTATGCAGTTCGATAAGGCCCGGCAACAGCCAGCCCCCTTCGCCGTCCATCGCCTCGGGTGAACGGCTCTGGGTTTCAGCAAAGGCGCGGATCACCCCGTCCTGAATTTCAATCGAGCCGCCTACCACCTCATTTTCCAGCACCAGCCTGACGTTATTAATAATCATACGTTTGTCCCCATCGGGTGCAATCTGTCTGCTACACGGGTGCGAACGGTTTCATCGTGGAAGATCCCGACGATCGCCGCCCCGCGAGCCTTAGCCTGCTCGATCAGCTCAACCACTGCCGCGCTGTTTTTGTTGTCCAGCGAGGCGGTGGGTTCATCGAGCAGGAGAATCGGGTAATCAACGATAAAACCACGCGCGATATTGACGCGCTGCTGCTCGCCGCCGGAAAAGGTCGACGGGGCGAGGTGCCACAGACGTTCCGGCACGTTGAGGCGCGTCAGCAGGCTGGCGGCTTTGGCGGCGCAGGTTTCACGCGGCACGCCGAGATCCAGCAGAGGCTGCATCACCACGTCCAGCGCGGAGATCCGCGGGATCACCCGCAAAAACTGGCTGACCCAGCCGATCGTCGAGCGGCGTACTTCCAGCACCTTGCGCGCCGGGGCCTGGACCAGATCGACCCATTCATCATTGTGGCGAATGCGGATGTGGCCTTCGTCCGGCAGGTAGTTGGCATACAGGGAGCGCAGCAGGGTCGATTTTCCGCTGCCGGAGTGGCCGTGCAGCACCACGCATTCGCCGCTGCTGACCTCTAACGAGGCATTTTGCAGCACCGGCAGGCGCACGCCGTTTTGCTGGTGGAGCACAAAGGTCTTACTGACATTTTCAACGTGGATCATTTTGGCCTCGTGGGTTTGGGTTGCCGGGTGGCGCTTCGCTTACCCGGCCTACAAAGAGTGCAGTCCGTAGGCCGGGTAAGCGAAGCGTCACCCGGCAAAACACAATCAGTTCTGCAATACGGATGACACCAGCAGCTGGGTGTACGGATGGTGTGGATCGTCGAGCACGCGGTCGGTCAACCCACTTTCCACCACCTGACCCTGCTTCATGACCAGCAGACGGTCCGCCAGCAGACGGGCAACGCCCAGATCGTGGGTGACAATCACCACGGCGAGGTTCAGTTCCACCACCAGACCGCGCAGCAGGTCGAGCAGGCGCGCCTGCACCGAGACGTCCAGCCCGCCGGTGGGTTCATCCATAAACACCAGCTTCGGATGGGTGACCAGATTTCGGGCGATCTGCAGACGCTGCTGCATACCGCCGGAGAAGGTCGTCGGCAGGTCGTCGATGCGCGAGGCCGGGATTTCAACTTCCTCAAGCCAGTGCTGGGCGGTGGCGCGGATGTTGCCGTAGTGGCGTGCACCGGTCGCCATCAGCCGCTCGCCGATGTTGCCCCCGGCGGAGACCTGACGGCGCAGGCCGTCCATCGGGTGTTGATGTACCACGCCCCACTCGGTGCGCAGCAGGCGGCGGCGCTCGGCCTCGCTTATGCCGTAGAGGGAGCGTCCCTGATACAGGATCTCGCCGTGTTGTGGCGCGAGGCGCGCGGAGATGGACTTCAGCAGGGTGGTTTTACCGGAGCCGGACTCGCCGACAATGCCGAGCACTTCGCCCGGCCACAGTTCGAATGACACGTCGCTGAAGCCTTTGCCCGGCGCGTACAGGTGGGTCAGGTTATTAACCGAAAGCAGCGGTTTCATTGGCCGTTAGCCTCGCTCTGTTGGCGGCAGTAATCGGTGTCGGAGCAGACAAACATCCGTTTGCCCGTGTCGTCCAGCACCACTTCGTCCAGATAGCTATGCTTCGAGCCGCAGATGGCGCACGGCTCGTCCCACTCCTGCACCGTAAACGGATGGTCGTCGAAATCGAGGCTTTCGACACGGGTATACGGCGGGACGGCGTAGATGCGTTTTTCACGTCCGGCACCAAAGAGCTGCAGGGCAGGCATCATGTCCATCTTCGGGTTATCGAATTTCGGGATCGGCGACGGGTCCATCACGTAGCGCCCGTTGACCTTCACCGGGTAGGCGTAGGTGGTGGCGATATGGCCGAAGCGGGCGATGTCTTCATACAGCTTCACCTGCATGATCCCGTACTCTTCCAGCGCGTGCATGGTGCGGGTTTCGGTTTCGCGCGGCTCGATAAAGCGCAGCGGCTCCGGGATCGGCACCTGGAAAATCAAAATCTGATCTTCCGTAAGCGGGGTTTCCGGGATGCGGTGACGGGTCTGGATCAGCGTCGCATCTTCGGTTTTTTCAGTGGTGTTGACGCCGGTGACGCGCTTAAAGAAGTTGCGGATCGACACGGCGTTAGTGGTGTCGTCGGCCCCCTGGTCGATGACTTTCAGCACGTCCGCTTCGCCGATCACGCTGGCGGTAAGCTGAATACCGCCGGTGCCCCAGCCGTAGGGCATCGGCATTTCGCGGCCGCCGAACGGCACCTGATAGCCAGGGATCGCCACCGCTTTCAGAATGGCGCGGCGGATCATGCGTTTGGTTTGTTCATCCAGATAGGCAAAGTTGTAGCCGCTTAAATTAGCCATTTTCGCGCTCCCGTTGCAGGCGTTTCAGCAGTTCCAGTTCGGCCTGGAAATCGACGTAGTGCGGCAGCTTGAGGTGCGAGACAAAACCCGCCGCTTCCACGTTATCCGCATGCGCCAGCACGAACTCTTCGTCCTGCGCCGGGCCGGAAATGTGTTCGCCGTAGTCCGGTGCCTGCAGTGCACGGTCGACCAGCGCCATCGCCATGGCCTTACGCTCGCCCAGGCCAAACACCAGCCCGTAGCCGCGGGTAAAGTGCGGAGCTTCGTTTTCAGGCGCGACAAAACCGTTGACCATTTCGCACTCGGTCATCAGCAGTTCACCGACGTTCACCGCAAAACCCAGCTCTTCCGGCACAATTTCGATGTCGAGGTAGCCACTGCGGATCTCTGCCGCAAACGGGTGGTTGCGCCCGTAGCCGCGCTGGGTGGAGTAGGCCAGCGCCAGTAAATAACCTTCATCGCCGCGCATCAGCTGTTGCAGGCGCGAAGAACGTGAACACGGGTAAACCGGCGGCGTGCGGGTGATGTCGTCAGGCGTAGCGCCTGAATCCTCTTCTGCTTTAGCGAGCCCCTGTTTCGCCAGCAGGCTAAAGACGTGTGGGGAAGGATCTTGCTGAGGTTCCGCGGTATTGAGTTGCGGTGCTTCGCCGTTCGCCATCAGCGTGAAATCCAGCAGGCGATGAGTGTAGTCGTAAGTGGGGCCGAGCAGCTGGCCGCCGGGGATGTCCTTATAAACGGCAGAAATTCGGCGCTCCAGGCGCATCTCCGCCGTTTTCACCGGCTCGCTCACTGCCAGCTTCGCCAGCGTGGTACGGTAGGCGCGCAGCAGGAAGATGGCTTCCACGTTATCGCCGCTGGCCTGCTTCAGGGCCAGCGCCGCCAGCTCGCGGTCGGCGATGCCGCCTTCGGTCATTACGCGGTCGACGGCGAGGTTAAGCTGCTGCTCAATCTGGGCGACGCTCAGCTCGGGAAGCGCTTCATCACCCCATCGTCTGTGCTCCTGCAACGCATGGGCGGCGGCGATCGCCTTCTCACCCCCTTTAACGGCAACGTACATCAGCACACCTCCACGTGGGTGGTTCTGGGGATCGCCAGCAGGCGCTCACCGCAGGTCAGGATCAGGTCGATACCCAGCGGGAACGGGTGCGGGCGTTCAGTGAGTTCATGAATGATGCACTCCGGCAGCTGCGGCGCGACCATGCGCTCGTCGGCGATGCCCGCGCCGGTGAGACGCAACATGCGCCCGCCGCTCAGGCTGGAGACCTGCAAAATCAGCGTGGCGCTGGTCTCCGGGGCGACGGCGCTGCCTTCGCTCAAGGCATTCAGTTGTTCATGGCTGATCTGCTCGTCGGCCACGGCAAAGACCGCCTGCTGCGGCTGCTCAACCAGCGGGGCGTTGGTGTGAAAGCGCAGGTTCTGGCTGGCGATATCGTTCAGCAATGCGCCTGAAAGCCACACCGGGGTGTCGTTGTCGGCGAGGGTCAGCAACACGCTGGTGGAGGCGAGGTTGAGCGGCAGCCAGCCCTGCGAAAGCTGGTGCAGCGAGACGATCACGCCCGGCTCGCTCATGGCTTTCAGCAGGCGACGAAAACTCTGTTGGGCATCCTGGACGGCCAGGGGAAAAGCAGGTTGAAGCGTCATGCGTTGTCTCCGCGAACGAGCGTAAAGAAGTCGACCCGGCTGGTGTTCACTTCGGCCTGACGTGCGGCAAGTCGTGCGGCGCGGTCAGCTTCCAGCGGGGCGATAAGGGTTTCCATTAAGGTCTGGAAATGCGGTTGTTCCTGCAGCAGGGCGTCGATCACCGCGCAGCGCTCGGCGTGCTGTTTGTCGCGACCCAGCACGTAGCTGTAGCCCAGCGTGCCGCTGTTCAGGCGGATCACCGCGCGGGTGAGAGTGGCATCGCCCGCGAAGAAGCGTTCGCCGGTGCCGCCCATGCGCGCCTGGATCTGCACCAGGCCTATTTCCGGTGCGCGGATAGTGTCGTAGTCCGGCGTCAGGTCGAGCGCGTTCATGCGGCTGCACAGCGCAGCAGGCTGGCTATGGGCCAGCACGCGCATCCAGCGTTGACGGGTGGAGGTATCGAAATGCATTCAGTGCTCCATGGTGAATTCAATCATGTCGGCGCGGGTCAGGCTGACGGAGTATTCCGTCGCGTTGATCTCGCCGTCACGGTGGTTGAGGGTGCGCACGCAGAGCAGCGGGGCCATGTTGGGAATTTCCAGCACCTTGCTCTCTTTCGCCTGCGCGCGGCGGGCGCTGATGCGCGTCTGGGTGCGTTTGAGCGCAATGCCGGTGGCATCGCGCAGGAAGTCATGCAGCGAACCGCTGGCAAAATTTTGCAGCACAGGCCAGAGCGTCAGGTCCGCAAAGTAGTGGTCGATCTGGCACACCGCCACGCCGTTGACCCGGCGCAACGTGCGCAGGTGGATAACGTTGTCGCCTTCCTGAATCCCCAGCGCGTCCGCCACGTGGCTGGAGGCCGGACGCAGCACCGAGAGCAGCTTTTCGCTGGTGGGGTGGCTACCCTGATCGAGCAGGTTCTGGCTAAAGCGCGCCTGGGCGTTAAGCGGGTAGTCGAACGGGCGCATCAGTACCAGCACGCCGACGCCCTGACGGCGCTGTACCCATCCGCGCTCAACCAGTTGGTCAATGGCGCGGCGCAGCGTGTGGCGGTTCACTTCGTAGCGATCGGCAAGCTGCTGTTCGGCAGGCAGGTAATCTCCGCAGCGGTAGTGCGTGCGCAGTTCCACTTCGAGCTTTGCCGCAATCTCTTGCCAGCGGGTCGGGTAACTGGTCGGATGTCTGGATAAGTGCATATAAAACAAAGCCTCGCTTCTCAGATGAAGTGCTTACGCAAACGTTGAGAGAGGAAATCCAGCAGGCTGACGGTGATGATGATGAGCACCATCAATGCGCAGGTTTGCTGGAACTGGAAACCGCGAATCGCTTCCCACAGGGTGACGCCAATCCCGCCTGCGCCGACCATGCCGACGACCGTGGCGGAACGGACGTTAGATTCGAAGCGGTACAGGGAGTAAGAGATGAGCAGCGGCATCACCTGTGGCAGCACGCCGTAAAGAATTTCTTCGATTTTATTAGCACCCGTCGCGCGAATGCCTTCCACCGGGCCGGGCTCAATGGCTTCAACCGCTTCAGAGAGCAGCTTGGAGAGCACGCCGGTGGTATGGATGAACAACGCCATCACGCCCGCAAACGGACCCAGACCGACAGCCACCACGAACAGCATCGCAAAGACCATTTCATTGATGGCGCGGCAGGCGTCCATCAGGCGACGCATCGGCTGATACACCCACCACGGCACGATGTTTTCGGCGCTCATCAGGCCAAACGGAATAGAGAGAATGACGGCAAGGGCGGTACCCCAGACGGCAATTTGCAGGGTGATGGCCATTTCACCGAGGTAGTCCTGCCACTGGCTGAAGTCCGGCGGGAAGAAGTCCGCGGCGAAGGTTGCCATGTTGCCGGAATCTTTGACGAGCAGCAGCGGGTCCATTTCCGCGCCCTTCCAGGAGATAACCAGCACCGCCAGCAGAATGGCCCAGCTTAAAAGCGAGAACCAGCTGCGTTTCGGCGGTGGGAGGGTGATGGTTTGCATGTTTTACTCCGTGGGTCTTTGTGTGCCGGATGGCGCTACGCTTATCCGGCCTACGATCTGTTCTCCCTCTCCCTGTGGGAGAGGGCCGGGGTGAGGGCATCAGCGTGCGCATTTCCCCCTCACCCTAACCCTCTCCCTCAAGGGAGAGGGGACGTCAGTTATTGCACCGCTTTATTCACGCTGGTCATGGCGCTCAGCGCGGCGGTCAGGCGGTCCAGATCGTCCAGCTGTGCCTGAATGGCCGACACTTTGCTGGTCTTCTCTTCCTCATTCAGACCTTTGTTGTCCTTCACGCCCTGCATCTCTTTAAACAGCGCCAGCTGGCGAATCGGGACCAGTTGCAGGTCGCTTGATGGGCGGAATGGTGCCCAGCCCAGACGCTCCAGAACGGTTTTCTCTTCCGGCGTTTTGCCGTAATTCATGAAGAAGTCGTAGACCTTGTCTTTGGTGCTTTCAGACAGGTTTTTACGCCACACGATTGGGTCGCCAGGAATAAGGGGCGATTTCCAGATCACCTTCAGTGCTTTCAGCTTGTCTGGTGCGGAGGTCTTTAGCTTGTCGAGGTTTTCGGTGTTGTTAGTCGCAACGTCGACCTGCTTATTCGCCACGGCCAGAGCGTTCGTTTCATGGCTGGCATTCACCGTGCGCTTGAAGTCGCTGGCGGAGGCGTTGTTTTTGGCGAAGACGTAGTAGCCAGGGACGAGGAAGCCTGAGGTAGAGTTCGGGTCGCCGTTACCAAAGGTGAGATCTTTGCGTTTGGCGAGCATGTCGTTGAGGTTGTTGATTGGGCTGTCTTTGTTGACGATCAGCACGCTCCAGTAGCCTGGGGAGCCATCAGCCGCAACGGTCTGGGCAAAGACCTGGCCGTTCGCGCGGTCCACCGCTTCCATGGCGGAGAGGTTGCCGTACCAGGCGATGTCCACTTTGTTGAAGCGCATCCCCTGGATGATGCCCGCATAGTCCGGGGCAAAGAAGGCGTTCACTTTGATCCCCAGTTTGGTTTCCATATCTTTCAGGAACGGTTCCCACTGAGGCTTCAGATTCTGCTGTGATTCCGTCGAAATAATGCCAAAGTTCAGCGCCTTTTCCTGCTCTTCGGCGTGGGCCGGGCTTAACAGGGTGCTGATGCTGAACATGCTGGTGAAGGCCAGCGCGGCAACCGTTTTATAGCTCATTTCCATTCCTCGTTGTGGAGACGTTAAGCAGCCTGCGCGTTCTCTTCGACGCGGTTAATGCTGCGGTAGAGATGGTCAAAACGTTCGTTATCAAACTGGTGGCTTGCGCCATCAAAGAAGACGTGCCCCTGACGCAGCGCGACGATGCGCTCGCAGTAGCGCAGGGCGTAATCCACCTGGTGCAGCGTTACCACCACGGTGATGCCGTCGTTCTGGTTAATGTCGCGCAGGGTTTCCATTACGATGCGGGCCGATTCCGGGTCCAGCGAGGCGATCGGTTCGTCGGCCAGAATGACTTTGGCTTTTTGCATTAATGCGCGGGCAATCGCCACGCGCTGCTGCTGTCCACCGGACAGAGTGGAGACACGCTGGTGGGCAAAATGGGCCATGCCAACGCGGGTCAGCGCCTGCAGAGCCTCTTGTTTCTGGGATGGCGAAAACCAGCGCAGGCAGGTGCGCCAGAATGGGGTGCTGCCGAGTGCGCCAATCAGCACGTTCTCCAGCACCGTCAGACGATTCACCAGGTTGAATTGCTGGAAGATGTAGCCCGTCTGGGCGCGGCTTTTGCGAATATCGCGTGCCAGGCGGCCTGCGCGTTGCACGGTGTTACCCAGCAGCTCGACGTGACTTTCCGGCGTTTTATCGCAGGTAATAAGGCCGCTTAAATGGCGCAGAAGGGTGGATTTACCTGAACCGGATGGCCCCAGCAGCGCTACCATTTCGCCCTGCTGGACGGTCAGATCAACGGCATGCAGAGCCTTATTGTGATGGAAGGTCTTGCTCAGTTTCTCGACGCGGATGACGGTTTGCATGTGCGGGGCCTCACGTTAAATGTGGCCTCATGCTGGCGCATCAATATGACATTTGGGTTAAGTCTGGGTTGCGGGAATTTGAAGAGTTAATGTGATAGCGATGACAGCCAATGCAGGCGCGGTCAGCGCAGCGCCTCCGGGTGCTGTTGCCGGATGTGCTGCGCTTATCCGGCCTACGCTGTTTGCTGCTGCTTAACGACGTTAATCATCCAAGGCACACCGTATTTATCGGTGACTTTGCCGAAGCCGTGCGCCCATAAGGTCTCCTGCCAGGCCATTTCGACATTGCCACCTGCGGCAAGGTTATCGAACCAGCGTTTACCTTCCTCGACATCCTGTGTATCCAGTACCAGCGTAAATCCGGCGTACTGTGCGCTGCTGCCTGGCGGCAGACCGTCGCTCATCATGATATCGCTGCCAGCAATACGGACATTAGAGTGGGCGATGGCTGAATCCGGGAATTGCATGGCAGACGGGCAGCCTTCTTCGCTGTGGTCGTCTTTTGGCATTTCGCCGAAGGTGATTTTATAGAGAAGTTCTGCGCCGACAGCGTGCTGATAGAAGGCGGTTGCCTCTGCACAGTTACCGGCGAATGAGATGTAGGGACTTAATGGCATAATCATTACCTCAGGTAAGAGAAGCCCGTTAAGTGTAGTCCCCGCAGGCCCGGTAAGCGAAGCGCTACCGGGCGGGTGAATCAGTTCTTTTTCACGAACTCAGATTTCAGCTTCATCGGGCCAAAGCCGTCAATTTTGCAATCGATATTGTGATCGCCTTCAACCAGACGGATGTTCTTCACTTTAGTGCCGATTTTCAGCATGGAAGAGCTGCCCTTTACCTTCAGGTCTTTAATCACGGTGACGCTGTCGCCGTCAGCCAGCAGATTACCGTTCGCATCTTTAACGATCAGTTCATCGCTTTCCTGCGACGGCTCTGCATCGTTCCATTCATGCGCGCATTCCGGGCAAATGAACATGCCATTATCTTCATAGGTATATTCAGAATTGCATTTCGGGCAGTGTGGGAGTTGCATGTTGGTATCCTCAAAAAAGTGTTAATTAACACGCTGGAAAATGCCAGCTAAATGACGGCAGGATGCCGTAAAAGGCCGCAAGTATAACGCAAATCCACACTTTTGTCGGTGCCATTGCGTGATAAAAAAAGTATGAAAAATGTGTCCGGAGTGACACTTCCTGTCAGTCAGTTAAGCGATGCTTACTTCATTAACACGATGAATAGAAACGACGCTAAATATATCGAATATTTTATTGCATCAAATTGCTACGCTCTTCCATTTCGGATAAGGTTAAGCGATACGTTGTTATTTATCCTGCTCTCTGACGTCATTCATTTGATGGCGGTGGTGAATTACCTCTCTTTCCAGGTGGGTAAATAACAATGATATATCCTTAAGTTTCCTGAAACTGAGCGACGTTTTTTATCTTTTGGCTTCCTGGCCAAGGGGGATGTTTTACACGCCTTGCAAGGATAGAAATATATTTCTTATTACCATCAAGTAGTTATATTTAGTGAACATGTTTTCCATACGTGATCATATAAGCCGAAACAGCATTATTAAAACAAAGTGGCTTAATAAAAGTAATAAATTTGCGTTAAGGGAAGGCTTTTATCATGCACACACAGACCATTTTTGAATTAAGCCAGGAAGCAGAGCGCTTGTTACAGCTCGCACTGCAGAATCTTGATACGTTGAAATCAATGCCAATGGCGATGCTGGACAGTACCGCCGCCGCCATTACGGGCGTTAATAACAATGTTCTGCCGTTGCATTTCAGCGCTCGCGGCGTTGATGCACAGCAGGCAATGCTAAATAATGAATTACGTAAAATAACCCGTCTTGAAATGGTATTGGCTATCGTCGGAACCATGAAGGCGGGTAAATCGACCACCATTAACGCGATTGTGGGGACTGAAGTATTGCCGAACCGCAATCGCCCTATGACAGCACTTCCTACCCTGATTCGCCATACGCCGGACCAGAAAGAGCCGGTTCTGCATTTCTCGCATGCCTCTCCTATTGATGCATTGATTCAGCAGTTGCAGAAAAAGCTCTGCGATTACGATCGCGGTAAGCTGGCGCAGCGTCTGGAAATTGATAAAGACATGAACACGCTGCTGGAGCGCATTGAAAAAGGGGAGGCGTTTGAAAAGCATCACCTGGGGGCAGAGCCGATATTTCATTGCCTGAAGAGCCTTAATGACCTGGTGCGGCTTTCCCAGGCACTGGGCGTTGACTTCCCGTTTTCTGAGTACGCCGCCATTGAACACATTCCGGTGATTGAAGTGGAGTTTGTCCATCTTGCGGGTCTGGATGCGCATCTTGGTCAGCTGACGTTGCTTGATACGCCGGGGCCGAATGAAGCCGGGCAACCGCACCTGCAAAAAATGCTTAGCGAACAGCTGGCACGTGCGTCAGCGGTGCTGGCGGTGATGGATTATACCCAGCTCAAATCTATTTCCGATGAAGAGGTCCGCCAGGCGATTTCCGTGGCGGGAAAATCGGTGCCGCTGTATGCGCTGGTCAATAAGTTTGATCAGAAAGACCGCAACAGTGATGACGAAGAGCAGGTCAGGGCGATGATTTCCGGCACCTTAATGAAAGGGAATATCTCGCCGGGACAGATTTACCCGGTTTCGTCGATGTGGGCTTATCTGGCGAACCGCGCCCGGTATGAAATGAACACCTACGGGCGGCTTCCCGATCCCCTGGAGCAGCGCTGGGTGCAGGATTTTGCCGAAGCTGCGTTAGGACGTCGCTGGCGCACGGCCGATCTGGATGATATTGACCATATTCGCCACGCCGCCGATCTGCTGTGGGAAGATTCTCTGTTCGAACAGCCGATCCGCAAGCTGATTTACGCCGCGTATGCCAACGCCTCGTTGTTCGCTCTGCGTTCTGCGTCGCATAAGCTGCTTAACTACGCGCAAAATGCCAGGGAGTATCTTGATTTTCGCTATCAGGGGCTGACGGTCGCTTTTGAGGAGCTTGAGCTGAATATCACACGCCTTGAGGATGATATGGCGATGCTGCAGACGCGCCAGAGTGTGGTCAGTGATGAAGTGACACATGAAGTGGAAGAGGCGCTTAATGCCACCGATGAGTTTATGGCCCGGCAGAAGACGTCGCTCCAGCAGGCGATTGGTCATCTTTTCAGCCGCCATAATATTTTAGATTTGGCGGGCCTTGCACCGCGCAACGACGAGCCGGACGCGCTGAATCAGCTGGTGCTTGAGGACGAAGGGCAGGCACAGATCGTGCTGAGTAAGATCCGTTCCTCCTGCGAGCTGATTATGCTGGATGCGCAAAATAAAATTGCCCGCGAGCTGGCGTTACGTTTCGATCAACTGGAGTCGACGCTGGCGCGTTCGCTGAATGAGGCGATGCGTCCGATAGAGACGCGGATTAAAGAGCAGTTAAGCGACGCCGGATTTCGGGCGCGCATCAGCTTCCCGGCGTTTCAGGCGAATCAGCTTAACTTCAACACTCGCGTGCTGTTTAACGATGCCATTGCGCCGGATAACCGCCCGGCGGGGCAGCCTTCCGGGGCGGGTAGTATGCGTGAGACGGTATCGCGCTGGCTAAACAACCCTGGCTGGGGCTGGGAGGGTTATGTGGTGGCGCGCACGCGGTACGTTATCGATGTCGCGCAACTTCATGACAAGTTTATGCGACATATTGATCAGTTTTGTGAACAAATCCGTAAGGCTTTGGCTGCGCAGGTCGAAGTCTCTGTTACGGCAGGTATGGCAACGTTCTTTGCTGAATTCTCGCTATGCCTGGCCGGGTTACAGGAAAGTTTGCGTGATAGCCTCGCCGTGCGGCAGCAAAATGAGCATTCGACCCGAGCGCTCAGCCAGCTGTTAAAACAAAGCCTCACGACTGCGACGTGGATTCAGGAAGATACCCGACTGTTACGTGATGATATTCAAACCTTATTCGCGGCAGAGCAACCATGACAACACCGCTACTGAACGGTCCTGGGCGGACGCTGGAGTGTATTCATCCGAAATTTATGGTCGATCTGGTTCAGGGGGTGGACGCGTCGCGTCATACCCAACTGGGCCCACAGCAGCTGCAGTTTCGTGAGCGTTTGACTCAGGAGATCATGACGCAAACCCGGTTGCGGCCGTGGGCGATGGCGGGAATGCTCAACGAAAATGCGGCATTACGCCTGGGCCTGGCGGAGAAACTGGCTGGTATGCTTGACCCCGGCCATCTGGCGCTGACGCGTATGACTGACAAACTGCTGGCGTTGCGTCAGCAGACGAACCTGCGTGTGGCCCAGTCTCCGGGGCTCATGCAGCAGTACGACGAACTCTCTTCTCACTTTAAACAACGTGCCGCTTATAAAGAGAAGGCGCTTACGCAGCGCGGGCTAACGGTGCAGGCGGGGGAACATAGCGAGCAAATTTTTACCCGCTGGCGTGCCGGGCAGTATGACGGCTGGTCACTGGCCGGGCGCTGCTATATTGCTCTGGAAGAGTTACGCTGGGGGCCATTTGGTGATGCCTGCCGTCTGGGGAATGACGATGTGGCGGCAATGCTCAAAGACAACCTGCGCAGCATGGCGGCGAACTACCTTGCGCAGGGGATTAATGCCTCGCCCACGACCCGCCATTTTTACCATCAATGGCTAGCGACGCCCGCCGCTCCGGGCCTGATGGATCATAAAGATATGATGGGCTGGCTGGGTGACTGGTGCCAGGCGGATAAACATCCGGTGAGCTGGTCAGTGACGCAGAACTGGCAAACGGTAGCGCTGGGAATGCCAAGACTCTGTTCGGCAAAACGACTGGTTGAAGGGATGGTGGAAGAGATTTTTGGTGGCTGAAGTAACCCCCCTCTTTACAGGAGGGGGAGGGTGTATCAATGGTGTAATTCGACGGGTTTAGATCCTGTCTGAACGTCTGGAGCATTTCCGAAGCGTCTGGCGTACAGCGCTGTGATGATGGGCACCAGAATCGCCGTCACAATCACACTGGCGGCAACCAGCGCCGTGGCGGAAGCCGCAACGGGTTCAAACGCCGGGTTAATTTGGGCAATAATCACCGGGTTCGCCACTGCAGCGCCTGCCGCAGAAGAGGCGGCTACACCCGCTGTACCGTTTCCTCCACCAATGACGCGGTCAGCGATAATCAGCGGGATGCCGGTGATAACGATGACTGCCACGCCCAGTACAATCCCCAGCAGGCCGGTATCAAGGATCACGTTCAGATTGATGGTATTACCCAGCGCGAAGCCGAAGAACGGGATCAGTACCGGCGTGGCTTTGCTGAAGAAATCACGCAGATCGTGATCGAGGTTACCCAGCGCAAAACCGATCAGGAACGGCAGGATCGCGCCGACAAAGTGATGGGGTTCAAAGGAGGCCAGACCCGCAGAGCCGAGGATCAGCATGGTCATCAGCGGGCCGGACTCCAGAGACATCAGTACAAACGCGCCCGATTCTTCCTTTGTGCCGTACTGGTTCATCAGGCTGGCATAGAGCCCGCCGTTAGTCATGTCCATTGCTGAAACGATGGCCAGAACGGATAATCCGGCAAAGAACCCGGTCTGAATACCATTCTCTGGAATGAACATCGCGCAGATCATTGCCACCACCCATGCGACGGCTATTTTGGTGAGCACCAGCGTGCCGGATTTCCGTAAAACTGTACCGGTAGCACGCAAATTAATTGAGGCACCGATACAAAAGAACCATACGGCCAGGATCGGTACTGTTCCGGTAATCATCCCTTTTGTGAAACCACCAAAATAAGCGCCAGTGTCTGGTGCCAGCGTATTTAAGATCGCGCCCAACACCAGCGGAACCAGCATCATCCCACCGGGAATGCGTTCTATCGTGGCTTTAATTTTCATCATTAACCCTCACATCTCATCCCGCGTGACTGGCGGAAAGATCAAAAATACAATTCATTGAATTCAATTAAGTGACTGATTTATAAGTCAGTTAATTTATTATCCATGCAATAAAATTTAATAAATGTGCTCTGCTAACTACGCGTGCAAGCGCATAAGGTGTTACGTTCGGATTTATCATGCGATCAATGGAATAATGATTCAATGAAAATAAAACAATGTTTTAGTTATCTTCGTCACATATTCAATGTAAACAGAGAAATCGTCTTTGAATAATTAAAAATTATGTAAAGTTGATGTGAAGGAATGTGGCTGTTTTTTTGTTCTGCAGGCAATAATAACCTGCGTGAAAATATTTTCTGGGTATCGCCTGAAAAAGGGTGTGCCCGCATTAATTGACATTTGCTGAAAACAACTGACGAACTGGAAAGAATATGTGTGAAGTTGATCACATATATAAACGCTGGTAGGGTAAAAAGGTCATTAACTGCCCAGACAGGCGTCAACAGGTTCGGTTGTATCGACGCAAAACGTCAATGTAAGTAAACCTGCTACGCTTGAATAAGGTGATTCGCATGGAGCGAATCCCAGGTTCACAGATCGCGAACGGGACTGTGAATCGGACAGGGCTGAGTCTACGAGGAAAGCTATGCTTAGAAGGAAAAAAGTTAAACCGATTACGCTGCGCGACGTCACCATTATCGATGATGCAAAGCTGCGTAAAGCGATTACCGCCGCTTCGCTCGGTAATGCGATGGAATGGTTCGATTTCGGTGTCTACGGTTTCGTGGCCTATGCATTAGGTAAAGTGTTTTTCCCTGGTGCCGATCCCAGCCTGCAGATGATTGCCGCACTGGGTACGTTCTCCGTTCCCTTCCTGATTCGTCCACTGGGTGGTCTCTTTTTCGGTATGCTCGGCGATAAATATGGTCGCCAGAAAATACTTGCTATCACCATTGTTATTATGTCGATCAGTACATTCTGTATCGGCCTGATACCGTCCTACGCCTCGATTGGCATATGGGCACCGATTCTGCTGCTGCTCTGTAAGATGGCGCAGGGCTTCTCCGTCGGGGGCGAATATACCGGTGCGTCGATCTTCGTCGCGGAGTATTCCCCGGACCGTAAACGCGGCTTTATGGGAAGCTGGCTGGATTTCGGTTCGATTGCCGGGTTTGTGATGGGCGCGGGGGTCGTGGTGCTGATTTCAACCGTGGTTGGTGAAGAGAACTTCCTCGACTGGGGCTGGCGTATTCCGTTCTTTATAGCGCTTCCGCTGGGTATTATTGGTCTTTACCTGCGTCACGCGCTGGAAGAGACGCCTGCGTTCCAGCAGCATGTTGATAAGCTGGAGCAGGGGGACCGCGAAGGGTTGCAGGAAGGCCCGAAAGTGTCGTTCAAGGAGATTGCGACCAAACACTGGCGCAGCCTGCTGACCTGTATCGGTCTGGTGATTTCCACCAACGTGACCTATTACATGCTGCTGACCTACATGCCGAGCTACCTGTCGCATAACCTGCACTACTCGGAAGATCACGGTGTGCTGATTATTATCGCCATCATGGTCGGTATGCTGTTTGTGCAGCCGATTATGGGTCTGTTGAGTGACCGTTTTGGTCGTCGACCGTTTATCATCCTTGGCAGTGTGGCGTTGTTTGCGCTGGCGATCCCGGCCTTTATTCTGATTAACAGTAATGTGCTGGGCCTGATTTTTGCTGGCCTGCTGATGCTGGCGGTGATCCTCAACTGCTTTATCGGAGTGATGGCCTCTACGCTGCCAGCTATGTTCCCGACGCACATTCGTTATAGTGCGCTGGCGGCGGCCTTTAACATCTCGGTTCTGATTGCCGGTCTGACGCCGACACTCGCAGCTTCGCTGGTGGAGAGTACGCAGAACCTGATGATGCCTGCTTATTACCTGATGGTTATCGCGGTGATTGGCTTGATTACGGGTATCACCATGAAGGAGACGGCAAACCGTCCTCTGAAAGGCGCAACGCCTGCGGCGTCTGATATCCAGGAAGCGAAAGAGATCCTTCGTGAGCACTACGATAATGTAGAGCAAAAGATAGAAGACATTGATGCAGAGATTGAAGAGCTGCAGAAAAAGCGTTCTCGCCTGGTGGACCAGCATCCACGAATTAACGAGTAGTGATGAAACCCGCCGCTGGCGGGTTTTCTTTTATTAGCACCCGGCGGCGATATAGTCGCCGTTGGCGCTGATGGGAATTACCGTCAGGAACAGAATGGTGGCAAACAGGATCAGTACGATCCCCCCGATAATTTTGGCGACAGGCAAGACCCCGTTCAGGCTGGAGTCACCACCAAAAAATGTCACTGTGCGCTCACGTGCATAACGCACCGCCAGCGACAGCCCCATAATTGAGAGCGCCGTTCCCAGCGACATGGTCATCACAGCGGCAATGCCCCAGGTCACGATCCCGAGCGCGTTCGAGAACATCAGGATCATAATTGCACCGCTGCACGGACGTGCGCCGATTGCCAGAATGACCCCCAGGCGCGTTTTCCAGTCGCCTTTGGTCAAATCCAACCCCACCCCGTGATGGCCGCAGCCACAGTGTTCATCATGCTGATGGAATGGTTTGATGGCTGAGATAACCATTCTGCGGGGACGCAGACTCTTTAGCGCCTGATAAATGATAAACATGCCAAATGCGCCAATCAGCACGGCACTGATCTTCTCTACGTACCAGCGACTGGTACTGATATCACCCGACGCAAGGTTGAGCCCAACCGCCAGAATAAAGACAAACAGAATCGCACTTATACCCTGCATAAGGCTGCCGAGAAACGGCACGACGCGCGCGGCGAGCTGGCTTTCTTTATTTGTAGTGAGATAAGTGGTGACGATAAATTTGCCGTGTCCCGGCCCGATAGCATGCAGTACGCCATAAAAGAAAGCGCCCGTCAGCAACCATAAACCGCCGCTGTACTGGTGGTTATTGAGCTGCAGCAGGTACATTACCAGATAGCGGTGCAGGGTGATTTGCGTGGCAAGGCACCACTGTATAAAGGTGTTCCAGTGGGCATGCAGGGTAAACCCGGCAAAGAGGATCGCCAGCGCCAGCAGTCCTGCTGTAGGGATGCGCCAGTCACGCGTTAGACGTTGTGTAGTCATGGGGGTGGCCTGCAGGGGGAATATTTGCCGCTAGTATAGTTGATTTTTCCCCTTGGTTTGCAGGATCACCCGGCCGGTCTGGACATAATTGTGGATAACTCTGTGCGTAAAAAGGTATAAGGCGGGGTTTTGCTGTGGAATGCAGCAGTCAGTCATTTTTCTGTCATTTAACGGTTGCGGCCTGCGGAGAACTCCCTATAATGCGCCTCCATCGACACGGCGGATGTGAATCACTTCACAGACAGCCCGGTCGGTTGAAGAGAAAAAATCCTGAAATAACGGGTTGACTCTGAAAGAGGAAAGCGTAATATACGCCACCTCGCGACAGAGCGCTGAAGCGCGTCGCAACTGCTCTTTAACAATTTATCAGACAATCTGTGTGGGCACTCAAAGTGACATGGATTCTTAACGTCGCAAGACGAAAAATGAATACCAAGTCTCTGAGTGAACATACGTAATTCATTACGAAGTTTAATTCACGAGCATCAAACTTAAATTGAAGAGTTTGATCATGGCTCAGATTGAACGCTGGCGGCAGGCCTAACACATGCAAGTCGAGCGGTAACACAGGGAGCTTGCTCCTGGGTGACGAGCGGCGGACGGGTGAGTAATGTCTGGGAAACTGCCTGATGGAGGGGGATAACTACTGGAAACGGTAGCTAATACCGCATAACGTCGCAAGACCAAAGAGGGGGACCTTCGGGCCTCTTGCCATCAGATGTGCCCAGATGGGATTAGCTGGTAGGTGGGGTAATGGCTCACCTAGGCGACGATCCCTAGCTGGTCTGAGAGGATGACCAGCCACACTGGAACTGAGACACGGTCCAGACTCCTACGGGAGGCAGCAGTGGGGAATATTGCACAATGGGCGCAAGCCTGATGCAGCCATGCCGCGTGTATGAAGAAGGCCTTCGGGTTGTAAAGTACTTTCAGCGGGGAGGAAGGTGTTGTGGTTAATAACCGCAGCAATTGACGTTACCCGCAGAAGAAGCACCGGCTAACTCCGTGCCAGCAGCCGCGGTAATACGGAGGGTGCAAGCGTTAATCGGAATTACTGGGCGTAAAGCGCACGCAGGCGGTCTGTCAAGTCGGATGTGAAATCCCCGGGCTCAACCTGGGAACTGCATTCGAAACTGGCAGGCTGGAGTCTTGTAGAGGGGGGTAGAATTCCAGGTGTAGCGGTGAAATGCGTAGAGATCTGGAGGAATACCGGTGGCGAAGGCGGCCCCCTGGACAAAGACTGACGCTCAGGTGCGAAAGCGTGGGGAGCAAACAGGATTAGATACCCTGGTAGTCCACGCCGTAAACGATGTCGACTTGGAGGTTGTGCCCTTGAGGCGTGGCTTCCGGAGCTAACGCGTTAAGTCGACCGCCTGGGGAGTACGGCCGCAAGGTTAAAACTCAAATGAATTGACGGGGGCCCGCACAAGCGGTGGAGCATGTGGTTTAATTCGATGCAACGCGAAGAACCTTACCTGGTCTTGACATCCACGGAAGTTTTCAGAGATGAGAATGTGCCTTCGGGAACCGTGAGACAGGTGCTGCATGGCTGTCGTCAGCTCGTGTTGTGAAATGTTGGGTTAAGTCCCGCAACGAGCGCAACCCTTATCCTTTGTTGCCAGCGGTTAGGCCGGGAACTCAAAGGAGACTGCCAGTGATAAACTGGAGGAAGGTGGGGATGACGTCAAGTCATCATGGCCCTTACGACCAGGGCTACACACGTGCTACAATGGCGCATACAAAGAGAAGCGACCCCGCGAGGGCAAGCGGACCTCATAAAGTGCGTCGTAGTCCGGATTGGAGTCTGCAACTCGACTCCATGAAGTCGGAATCGCTAGTAATCGTGGATCAGAATGCCACGGTGAATACGTTCCCGGGCCTTGTACACACCGCCCGTCACACCATGGGAGTGGGTTGCAAAAGAAGTAGGTAGCTTAACCTTCGGGAGGGCGCTTACCACTTTGTGATTCATGACTGGGGTGAAGTCGTAACAAGGTAACCGTAGGGGAACCTGCGGTTGGATCACCTCCTTACCTTAAAGAACCTGCCTTTGTAGTGTCCACACAGATTGTCTGATGAAAAGTAAACAGCAAGGCGTCTTGCGATTGAGACTGTACGTCCCCTTCGTCTAGAGGCCCAGGACACCGCCCTTTCACGGCGGTAACAGGGGTTCGAATCCCCTAGGGGACGCCAAGCGTTAACTGATGAGGTCAGACCTCCCAGGGGACGCCACTTGCTGGTTTGTGAGTGAAAGTCACCGACACCTGTATCTCAAAACTGACTTGCGAGTCATGTTTGAGATATTTGCTCTTTAAAAATCTGGATCAAGCTGAAAATTGAAACGACACACAGTTAATGTGTGTTCGAGTCTCTCAAATTTTCGCAATCATGAAGTGAAACATCTTCGGGTTGTGAGGTTAAGCGACCAAGCGTACACGGTGGATGCCCTGGCAGTCAGAGGCGATGAAGGACGTGCTAATCTGCGAAAAGCGCCGGCGAGGTGATATGAACCCTTGACCCGGCGATGTCCGAATGGGGAAACCCAGTGTGTTCCGACACACTATCGTTAACTGAATACATAGGTTAACGAGGCGAACCGGGGGAACTGAAACATCTAAGTACCCCGAGGAAAAGAAATCAACCGAGATTCCCCCAGTAGCGGCGAGCGAACGGGGAGCAGCCCGGAGTCTGAATCAGCGTGTGTGTTAGTGGAACGGTCTGGAAAGTCCGACGGTACAGGGTGATAGTCCCGTACACGAAAATGCACATGCTGTGAACTCGAAGAGTAGGGCGGGACACGTGGTATCCTGTCTGAATATGGGGGGACCATCCTCCAAGGCTAAATACTCCTGACTGACCGATAGTGAACCAGTACCGTGAGGGAAAGGCGAAAAGAACCCCGGCGAGGGGAGTGAAAAAGAACCTGAAACCGTGTACGTACAAGCAGTGGGAGCCTACTTGTTAGGTGACTGCGTACCTTTTGTATAATGGGTCAGCGACTTATATTCTGTAGCAAGGTTAACCGAATAGGGGAGCCGAAGGGAAACCGAGTCTTAACTGGGCGTTAAGTTGCAGGGTATAGACCCGAAACCCGGTGATCTAGCCATGGGCAGGTTGAAGGTTGGGTAACACTAACTGGAGGACCGAACCGACTAATGTTGAAAAATTAGCGGATGACCTGTGGCTGGGGGTGAAAGGCCAATCAAACCGGGAGATAGCTGGTTCTCCCCGAAAGCTATTTAGGTAGCGCCTCGTGAACTCATCTTCGGGGGTAGAGCACTGTTTCGGCTAGGGGGCCATCCCGGCTTACCAACCCGATGCAAACTACGAATACCGAAGAATGTTATCACGGGAGACACACGGCGGGTGCTAACGTCCGTCGTGAAGAGGGAAACAACCCAGACCGCCAGCTAAGGTCCCAAAGTCATGGTTAAGTGGGAAACGATGTGGGAAGGCACAGACAGCCAGGATGTTGGCTTAGAAGCAGCCATCATTTAAAGAAAGCGTAATAGCTCACTGGTCGAGTCGGCCTGCGCGGAAGATGTAACGGGGCTAAACCATGCACCGAAGCTGCGGCAGCGACACTATGTGTTGTTGGGTAGGGGAGCGTTCTGTAAGCCGTTGAAGGTGTGCTGTGAGGCATGCTGGAGGTATCAGAAGTGCGAATGCTGACATAAGTAACGATAAAGCGGGTGAAAAGCCCGCTCGCCGGAAGACCAAGGGTTCCTGTCCAACGTTAATCGGGGCAGGGTGAGTCGACCCCTAAGGCGAGGCCGAAAGGCGTAGTCGATGGGAAACAGGTTAATATTCCTGTACTTGGTGTTACTGCGAAGGGGGGACGGAGAAGGCTATGTCGGCCGGGCGACGGTTGTCCCGGTTTAAGCATGTAGGCGGAGGTTCCAGGTAAATCCGGTACCTTTTTAACGCTGAGGTGTGATGACGAGGCACTACGGTGCTGAAGTGACAAATGCCCTGCTTCCAGGAAAAGCCTCTAAGCATCAGGTAACATCAAATCGTACCCCAAACCGACACAGGTGGTCAGGTAGAGAATACCAAGGCGCTTGAGAGAACTCGGGTGAAGGAACTAGGCAAAATGGTGCCGTAACTTCGGGAGAAGGCACGCTGATATGTAGGTGAAGCCCCTGCGGGTGGAGCTGAAATCAGTCGAAGATACCAGCTGGCTGCAACTGTTTATTAAAAACACAGCACTGTGCAAACACGAAAGTGGACGTATACGGTGTGACGCCTGCCCGGTGCCGGAAGGTTAATTGATGGGGTTAGCGGCAACGCGAAGCTCTTGATCGAAGCCCCGGTAAACGGCGGCCGTAACTATAACGGTCCTAAGGTAGCGAAATTCCTTGTCGGGTAAGTTCCGACCTGCACGAATGGCGTAATGATGGCCAGGCTGTCTCCACCCGAGACTCAGTGAAATTGAACTCGCTGTGAAGATGCAGTGTACCCGCGGCAAGACGGAAAGACCCCGTGAACCTTTACTATAGCTTGACACTGAACACTGGTCCTTGATGTGTAGGATAGGTGGGAGGCTTTGAAGCGTGGACGCCAGTCTGCGTGGAGCCGCCCTTGAAATACCACCCTTTAATGGCTGGTGTTCTAACGTGGACCCGTAATCCGGGTTGCGGACAGTGTCTGGTGGGTAGTTTGACTGGGGCGGTCTCCTCCCAAAGAGTAACGGAGGAGCACGAAGGTCAGCTAATCCTGGTCGGACATCAGGAGGTTAGTGCAATGGCATAAGCTGGCTTGACTGCGAGCGTGACGGCGCGAGCAGGTGCGAAAGCAGGTCATAGTGATCCGGTGGTTCTGAATGGAAGGGCCATCGCTCAACGGATAAAAGGTACTCCGGGGATAACAGGCTGATACCGCCCAAGAGTTCATATCGACGGCGGTGTTTGGCACCTCGATGTCGGCTCATCACATCCTGGGGCTGAAGTAGGTCCCAAGGGTATGGCTGTTCGCCATTTAAAGTGGTACGCGAGCTGGGTTTAGAACGTCGTGAGACAGTTCGGTCCCTATCTGCCGTGGGCGCTGGAGAACTGAGGGGGGCTGCTCCTAGTACGAGAGGACCGGAGTGGACGCATCACTGGTGTTCGGGTTGTCATGCCAATGGCACTGCCCGGTAGCTAAATGCGGAAGAGATAAGTGCTGAAAGCATCTAAGCACGAAACTTGCCCCGAGATGAGTTCTCCCTGACTCCTTGAGAGTCCTGAAGGAACGTTGAAGACGACGACGTTGATAGGTCGGGTGTGTAAGCGCAGCGATGCGTTGAGCTAACCGATACTAATGAACCGTGAGGCTTAACCTTACAACGCCGAAGATGTTTTGGCGAAGAGACACGATTTTCAGCCTGATACAGATAACAGAATTTGCCTGGCGGCTGTAGCGCGGTGGTCCCACCTGACCCCATGCCGAACTCAGAAGTGAAACGCCGTAGCGCCGATGGTAGTGTGGGGTCTCCCCATGTGAGAGTAGGGAACTGCCAGGCATCAATTAAAAGAACCCCGTACCGTAAGGTGCGGGGTTTTTTGCTTTGTGCGCGAGAAAACATACCGGATGGCGGCTTCGCCTTATCCGGCCTACAAACCTTGTAGGCCTGGTAAGCGCAGCGCCACCGGGCACGCCAGACCGCACGATCTCACTGGAAAAAGAAGCAGGGATAAAAGAGAAGGGATTTATAAACGCAGAAAAGCAAAAACCCAGCCATAGGCTGGGTTCTTTAAATAGTGGTGCCCGGACTCGGAATCGAACCAAGGACACGGGGATTTTCAATCCCCTGCTCTACCGACTGAGCTATCCGGGCAACGGAGCGCATTAAACCGCAATCAGGCACGAGCGTCAACAATATTTCGGGAAAAGCTGTTCAACTGCTTAACTTTGCGGCAATCTGTCCGTTTGCGCAGCGAAATTGCACAAATCTTCCAGACAGTCCCGGTTCAACGCGGCAATGCTGATAGCACGAGGAGGACAGTATGGCGAACGACTGGCTTGAACTGCGTCAGCATGCAGATACGGGTATTGAAACCATTAAAGCGCACTTCGAAGGCCATGCCTACGATCCGCACTGGCACGATAGCTACCTGGCAGGCATCACTCTCTCGGGTACGCAGCAATTTCACTGTCGGCGTGAGCGTCATCGAAGCCACCCAGGTGATGCGTTTTTACTGGAGCCTGGGGAGATCCATGACGGCGATGCGCCGTTGGAAGGCGGGTTTACTTATCTGACTTTTTATCTTGATGAGAGGTGGCTGACCAATACGCTGCACGGGCTATATGAATCCACGCCGGGAAGCTATTCGCTCCATTTTGCCCAAACGCTGACACGTGAGCCGCAGCTGGTACGCTCTATTGGTGATACCTTTGCCACGTTGCATAACGACGAGATGAAAATTGTCCAGCAAAGCACGATGGATAATCTGCTTTCGCAGATCACTGCTCACTGCCACTGGCGCAAAAGAGTGCCGTCTCAGTTGCAAAGCGCTGCCGTGGCGCATCGTGCGCGGGATTATCTCTATGCCCATATGGGAGACAATGTTGGGTTGTCTGATCTTGCACGCGAGACGGGGACCGACCGTTTCACATTGACGCGCTGCTTCAAGCGCGAGTTTCATCTGGCACCGCATGCCTGGCTTATCCAGTTACGTCTGGCAAAGGCGCGGCAGTTACTGGCGCGAGGCGAACAGCCAGTTGATGTCGCGGCGGAGGTCGGCTTTGCCGATCAAAGTCATCTGGGACGCTGGTTCCAGCGTGCGTATCGTATGTCCCCGGCGCAGTACCGTCGCTTATGCACAAACCTTCCAGACGTTTCCAGAAAATAGCGGCACATTGATGGCTCTAACAATAAAGGAGCCACCTGTGAGTCTGATGCCCTTCCTGCTGTTCGCGTTTGTCGCCTCGATAACACCCGGACCAACGAATATCCTCGTTCTTACCAACAGTCAGCACTATGGTGTGAAAAATACCGTGCCTGCTATTCTGGGCGGGTGTATTGCGGCCAGCGCGATTGTGCTGATCTCCGGGGCGGGGGCAGGCGAAGTGCTGCGCCAGTTTCCGCTGGTACGTCAGGTGATGAGCTGGACGGGCGTGCTGTGGCTAAGCTGGATGAGCTGGCAACTGTTCAGCGCACCCGCCGCCCGTCTCTCCTCTGAAAGCCAGATACGATTCACTGCACAGGCAGCGGCATTGTTGCAGATCGTCAATCCTAAAACCTGGATGATGGCGCTGGCGGTCGTGAGCTTGTTTGCTCCCGCAAGCGATCATGCGCTACGGGATGTTGCGCTAATGGCACTGTGGTTCCTGGTTATCTCAATTGCGTGTCTGATGTGCTGGGCGTGGCTGGGGAAGGCGGTAAACCGGGTATTTCGCACCACCGTGGCGATGGTGCGATTTCAGCGTCTGATGGCGCTCTGCCTGTTCCTCTCCGCCTGGGCGGGGATACTGGTTTAAGTCAGCGCACCACCCATACGGCATTGTGCAAAGCGCAGAATGTCTTCCGCCAGACGGTGCGCCGTATCCACATCTGCCTGGCTACGGTTCACCAGCATGCGGCTCAGGCAGCCTTCCAGTACCAGCTCCATTTGTTTTGCCACCATCGCCGGATCGTCCACTTCCAGCGTGGTCAGCAGTTCATGGGTGAAGTCATGAGCAGCACGTTTTTGCTGATCCGCCAGCTGATGGATCGGATGCCCTGGGTCAGGGTAGAACGTACAGGCCGCAATAAACAGGCAGCCCGGATAGCGATTGTTGCTTACACATTCACTCAGGGCGGTATAGCGCGCCAGCAGCTTTTGCTCTGCTGTCAGCTCTTCATTCAACATCAACTGCCTGCGCCAGATATCAACCTGCTGGCTAAGATAGCGCAGGGCATCGTAAAGCAGCGCCTCTTTGTCGGGCCAGAAGCGTTTAAGCTCGTCCAGAGGGTAATCGATACGGTCGGCGACCATCTCAAGCGTGGTGCTGGCGATCCCTTGAATCTCAAGTAATTGCAGGGCTTGTCCCAGTACGTCTTCGCGTTGCACGGTTTTCTCCTCCGCTATTCCCACGGTTTCTCCCGTTTAAAGTGTTGTTTACGGTTGGCGATCGCGCAAATGTGCGCTGAATGCCGTTGCGTCCATAAACCCGGTTACACGCTGCATCGGTTGCTCTTCGCCTCGTTCATTGAAGAACAGAATAGTCGGCAGGCCGAGCACGTTAAGGTGCTTCAGTAGCGCTTTATCCTGCACATTATTTGCCGTGACGTTCGCCTGCAGCAGAACGGTCTCTTTCAGTGCGCTTTGTACCTGTGGATCGCTAAAGGTGTATTTTTCAAACTCTTTGCAGGCCACACACCAGTCAGCATAGAGATCGAGCATTACCGGTTTGCCATTGGCCCGCGCCAGTGCGATGTTCAGTTCATCTACGTTCTTAACCTGTGTGAAGCTCAAATGCGACTGGGTTTGGATGGCCGGTGTACCGAATGCCCAGTCCTGAAGCGGTCGCACACTCACCAGTGCGGCAGCGAGCATGAGGATTTGCACCAGACGCATCCACGGTTTTTTCGCCCCCAGGCTGACGATAAATGCCCAGCCGAAGAACGCAACACCGAGCATTGCCCACAGCCGCATGCCCCACACGTCACCAATGATGCGCTCCAGCAGGAACACCGGTAGCGCCAGAATGACAAAGCCAAACGCGGTTTTTACCGTCTCCATCCACGGGCCGCTCTTCGGCAGCAGACGGTTGCCAAACACCGTCACCAGGATCAGCGGCAGACCCATGCCCAGCGCGTAGAGGTATAACGTACCGCCGCCGAGCCACATATTGCCGCTCTGGGCGATGTACAACAGGATGGCGCTGAGCGGGGCTGTGGTGCATGGTGAGCAAATTAACCCGGCAATCGCGCCCATCGCAAATACACCGCCTGCAGAGCCTCCCTGCTGACGGTTACTCAGCAGGGTTAAACGGGTTTGCAAGGAAGATGGCAACTGCAGCGTGAACAGGCCAAACATTGACAGGGCCAGCAGGATAAACACCGCCGACAGGCCAATGAGCACATAAGGGTGCTGGAGTGCTGCCTGAAACTGGAGTCCGGCCGCGGCGACCACCAGGCCAAGCGCGGTGTAGGTCAGCGCCATACCTTGCACATAGATGAAGGCCAGCAGCAGTGCGCGTGCGGTCGAGAGACGTTGCTTACCGCCAAGCACAATCCCGGAAATCAGCGGGTACATTGGCAGTACGCACGGCGTAAAGGCAATGCCGATGCCGATCAGTAAAGCCCAGAGTGCAGAGAAGGGAAGATCTGCGCGGTCTTCGCCTTTCTTCTCAGGAAGGGGAGGGGAAACAGCGGCGGCGTTGACTTCACTGAGCGGAACCACTTTCGTTTCCGGCGGATAGCAGAAGCCTGCATCGGCACAGCCCTGATACGTCACGGTCAGCGTTGCACCTTTACCGGCCTGAACCACCGTAACGGGAACGCTTAAGCGCTGGCGATAGATTTCGCTTTTGCCATAGAACTCGTCTTCGTGCCACTCGCCAGCGGGCATCTGCAGTGCGCCCACGTTAGCCTTTGCAGGCGTGATGCTCACCTGCTTGCGGTAGAGGTAATAACCCTCTTTCACCTGCCAGGTCAGGCTGAGATCGTGCTGATTTTGCTGAAAGTCGAAAACAAATGCCCGATCGGCAGGGATAAAATTCGAACGGCCGGGAGCATCAAATAACCCGGCAAATACTGACGTGCTGCACAGCAGCAGGATCAGCGTAAGGACGCGTTGAGCCATGAGAGATAATCGTTATCGCCGTGGACCACTGGCAGCACCAGCAGCTCTGGGGTTTGGTAAGGATGATGAGACTTGAGGCAATCGAGAAGAGCCTGCTGGTTCGCCAGATTGGTTTTGAGCAGCATCTGGACTTCGTACTCCTGCTCCAGCTTGCCTTCCCAGTAATAGAGGGAGGTCGCACCAGGGAGAAGTGTGACGCAGGCTGCCAGTTTGTCGGCCAGCACTTTGGCGGCGAGATCCTGGGCAGAGGCTTCATCCGGGGCGGTACACAGTACAACAACAGCATCAGGCGTGTTCACAAGTTGACCTCCTCATCACGAAAGTCTTCACTATATCACGCAAGGCGATTGCTCATTAATGAAACGGGCCGCAGAGCGGCCCGTTTTTAACTTTTTTTACCATCACTAACCGTTTACAACACAACGCCACCGATGATAAAGCCGAGGATAACGCAAAGCGAAATCGCGACCACACCAGGGATCAGGAAGGCGTGGTTAAACACGTACTTACCGATGCGCGTTGAGCCGGTGTCATCCATTTCAACCGCTGCCAGCAGGGTTGGATAGGTTGGCAGAACGAACAATGCAGAAACCGCCGCGAAAGAGGCAATCGCCGTCAGTGGTGACACGCCCAGCATCAGTGCCGCAGGCATCAGCGCTTTGGTAGTCGCTGCCTGGGAGTAGAGCAGGGTGGCGGCAAAGAACAGTACCACCGCCAGCAGCCACGGGTAGTTGTGCAGCAGGTCGCCCGCAACGGTCTGGATATCGCTGATGTGTGCCTTCACGAAAGTGTCACCGAGCCATGCCACGCCCAGCACACACACGCAGGCGCTCATACCTGATTTAAAGGTACTGGCGTTCAGCACTTCGCTGGTGTCGATTTTACAGGTAATGCTAATCAGCGTGGCGATGGTCAGCATGAACACCACGATCGCTTCGTTACGTGGCAGAACCGGGTTCTGGATCAGGCCCACGGTGTCACTGATGGCGGTTGCGTAGAACATCACTGCGACAATGCCGATCAGGAACAGCACCACAGAGCGTTTCGCGTGTGGTTTCAGTTCAAAGACCTGGCTACCGCGCAGCTTCACTTCACCTTTCGCCAGACGCTCCTGGTAAACCGGATCGTCTTTCAGTTCTGCGCCGAGGAAGTTACACAGCACAGCGGTTATCATCACGGCAATCAGGGTGACCGGAATACAGATCGCCAGCAGCGTCAGATAGCTCACGCCCATCGGCTCAAGAATTCCCGCGAAGAAAACCACGGCGGCAGAAATTGGCGAGGCAGTAATCGCAATCTGTGACGCCACGACGGCAATAGAGAGCGGACGGGACGGGCGAATGCCCTGCTCTTTTGCCACTTCGGTAATCACCGGCAGCGTGGAGAAGGCGGTGTGGCCAGTACCGGCAAGAATGGTCATAAACCATGTCACCAGCGGAGCAAGGAAGGTGATGTATTTTGGATGGCGGCGCAGCATGCGCTCCGCCAGGCTCACCAGATAGTCCATACCGCCTGCGACCTGCATGGCCGCGATAGCAGCAATAACTGCCATGATGATTTCGATGACGTCAAACGGGATTGCGCCGGGTTTAATCTGAAAGATAAGGGTAAGAACGAGCACCCCGAGGCCACCGGCAAAACCGATGCCAATCCCTCCGAGTCTTGCTCCCAGGTAAATCGCCAACAAGACGATGACGAGTTCTGCTCCAAACATAAGTGCCTACCTTGTTTATTAACAAGTTGATATTGAAATGTTGTGTAATTGGTAATGCTTAAAAAGAAAAAAGGCACGTCACAAGTGACGTGCCTTTCGGAAGCCTAGCCTGAACGGTTACTGTTCGCTTTCATCGGTATATCGTTTCGCTTTATATGCCGGGTGCATCAGATTTTGCGCCGAGAAGATATCGTCCAGTTCGGCTTCAGTCAACAGCCCGCGCTCCAGAACGACTTCACGCACGCTTTTACCGGTTTCGGCACAAATCTTACCGACGATGTCGCCGTTATGGTGGCCGATGAACGGGTTGAGGTAGGTCACAATCCCAATGGAGTTGAATACATAGCCTTCACACACGGATTTGTTCGCGGTGATACCGTTAATGCATTTTTCCAGCAGGTTGTAGCAGGCGTTGGTCAGGATGTGGATAGACTCAAACATCGCCTGGCCAATCACTGGCTCCATCACGTTCAGCTGCAACTGACCGGCTTCAGAGGCCATGGTCACGGTGGTGTCGTTACCGATGACTTTGAAGCAAACCTGGTTCACCACTTCTGGTACAACCGGGTTCACTTTGGCTGGCATGATGGACGAACCGGCCTGCAATTCTGGCAGGTTGATTTCGTTCAGGCCAGCGCGCGGGCCGGAAGAGAGCAGGCGCAGGTCGTTACAGATTTTAGACAGTTTCACCGCCAGACGTTTCAGGGCGCTGTGTACCATGACGTACGCGCCGCAGTCAGACGTTGCTTCAATCAGGTCTTCTGCAGGCACTACCGGCAGATTAGAAACTTCAGCTAGCTTCTGTACCGCCAGTTGCTGGTAGCCGTCTGGGGTGTTCAGGCGTGTACCGATGGCGGTTGCGCCGAGGTTCACTTCCAGTAACAGTTCAGACGTGCGCAGCAGGTTTTTGGTTTCTTCATTCAGCAGCACGTTAAACGCGTGGAACTCCTGACCGAGGGTCATTGGAACCGCGTCCTGCAATTGGGTACGACCCATTTTCAGAATGTCCTGGAACTCAACCGCTTTACGCTGGAAGCCATCGCCCAGTTGATTGATCGCATCGACCAGTTTCACCACCGAGGCGTATACCGCAATGCGGAAGCCGGTAGGGTAGGCGTCGTTAGTGGACTGGCATTTATTAACGTGGTCGTTCGGGTTGAGGTACTGGTATTCACCTTTTTGATGACCCATCAGCTCCAGGCCGATGTTTGCCAGCACTTCGTTGGTATTCATGTTGACGGAAGTACCCGCGCCGCCCTGATAGACGTCAATCGGGAACTGATCCATGCATTTGCCGTTGTTCAGCACTTCATCGCAGGCGGCGATAATCGCATTTGCAGCGCTTTTGGGGATGGTCTGCAGCTCTTTATTTGCCATTGCTGCCGCTTTCTTAACCATAACCATGCCACGTACAAATTCAGGGATGTCGCTGATTTTGCTGTTGCTGATGTAGAAGTTTTCAATCGCTCTCAGAGTGTGAATACCATAGTAGGCATCCGCTGGAACTTCCCTGGTACCCAACAAATCTTCTTCGATACGAATGTTGTTTAACATGTGAACCTTCTTTTCAAGCTGCCGATGGATTGTACTAAACACACAGTATATATGTGGTTTTGAATATTTTCTGACCGACGATTATTCCCTCAATCAGCCAGATGTTCGAGATCATATGCTGATGATAGCGAATTGCCGTAATCTGGATCACTTATTATCGTCCCGATCCCATGATAATTATTAATCTGTGAAATGAGTCACCGCTTTAATATTTCCGAAAAAAATATCCGTGCAAACCGATTGAATTTTGGCTAACCGCCACCATGTCTTACAGACGCGTTTCGCGAACACATTCAGACAGGGGCCCTATGGCACCTGCCACACAGGAGATGCCAGTGCGCTGGATACCGTTTATTGCTTTCTTTCTCTATGTTTACATTGAGATTTCCATTTTCATCCAGGTTGCTCATGTGCTGGGCGTCCTGCTGACGCTGATCCTGGTGATTTTCACCTCCGTCATCGGCATGTCGCTGGTGCGTAATCAGGGTTTCAAAAACTTCTTGTTAATGCAGCAGAAGATGGCCGCAGGCGAAAGCCCGGCAGCCGAGATGATCAAAAGCGTATCGCTGATTATTGCGGGCCTGCTGCTTATTCTGCCGGGCTTCTTCACCGACTTCCTCGGCCTTTTACTGCTTTTGCCGCCGGTGCAAAAACACCTGACCATGAAGCTGTTGCCGCATTTGCGCTTTAGCCGTATGCCGGGCGGAGGCTTCAGTACAGGGCCGGGCGATACCTTCGACGGGGAGTATCAGCGCAAGGATGAACAGCGCGACCGTTTAGATCATAAAGACGATCGGTGATTTTTTTGCCCGGTGGCGCTTCGCTTACCGGGCCTACGAATTTTGCCGCTTCGGTAAAAATACCCACAGCCCCGCCAGCATGACAATGGCGTACAAACTCTTCCATCCCACCATCGCCAGCAACAGTAAGCAAAGTACACCCCCGACGACCGCCAGTGCTTTATAGCGTCCTTTGAGCAAACGACAGCCCGCCAGCATGCAGAGCAGGTAGATCATGATGAAAATGCCATTGGCGTAGACGATCAACGCATCGAGATTGATATTCAATGCATAAATGCATAGCGAACTCAGAACGCAGCAGCCCAGCACGGCATTCAGCGCATTCAGCGGCAGCTGACGTTTGGATAACCGCGCGAGGCGGCTCTCAGGTTTGTAGCGCGCCTGCGACCACACCAGCCGGGCGAAGCTCTGGATATAAATGTTGAGGCTGGCAAAGCAGGCGAGGTAGCCGATGACGCAGGCGACCCACAGTGCCTTCACACCGAACAATTCAACCACGATGCCCGGCAGCGAGGCGGCAGCGGCTTTATCCGCGCCGAACGCGTTAAAGTGTAATACCAGCACGGTACAGGCCCAGTAGACCGAGCCGGCCAACAGCAGGCCAATCATCAGGGCGCGCGGAAAATCCCGCTCGGGTTGCTTAAACTCCGACGCCAGATGGGCAAAGGCTTCCAGACCGACAAAGCACCAGAACATCACTGAAAGCGCGGCAAACAGTTGTGAATGGTCGACTTCCGTCAATACCGGGAATGGGATTTCCGCCACGGTGATATCACCCGCCCACCAGATAGCGGCAATGAGTGCGACGATCAGCACCGCGACCAGCGTTTGGAGGTTGGCGCTGGAGCTTGCTCCCCGTGAGCCCACCCACCAGACAATCGCCAGCGTACCCAGCTCCGCAAGCAGCAGTTGTTCGTTATGCCAGCCAAACAGCGCCTGCCCAAAGCCGGTCGCGATGTGTAACGCTGCAGGCAGGCCAACCGGGATAACGGAGAGAAACAGCCAGCCGGTGACGCGCTCAAGACGCGGGCCAAACGCCATCCCGACAAAATGCGCCACACCGCCCGCGCTGGGAAAATGTCGTCCGAGGATGGCGAAGACAATTGCCACCGGGAACACCAGTACAATCAGCACCGGCCACGCCCACAAACTGTTATTTCCGGCCACCAGTGCCGCCAGTGCGGGAACCGCGAAGACACCCGTGCCTAGCAAGGAAGTTGAGAGTAAGCCAACGCCCTGTGCCAGCCCCAACTCCTGTTTGAGTCCACTCATTGACATCGTCCTGCCACCACCTAAAGAGAGGCGATGGTAACACTTTCGCAAATTTTTTTTCGACTCCCCCTTGAAGGGGGAAAAAGCTATCCCCATCTCTCAGGGCACTAGTCGGAAAACCGCGTGCGGACCGGCGTCATCCATAACTGATAATGACTTTCTCAAAGGAGAGCTATCAATGAGTATTCGTCCGTTACATGATCGTGTGATCGTCAAACGTAAAGAAGTTGAAACCAAGTCTGCTGGCGGCATCGTTCTGACCGGTTCTGCAGCAGCAAAATCAACGCGTGGCGAAATCATCGCTGTCGGTAAGGGCCGCATCCTGGAAAACGGAACTGTGCAGCCACTGGACGTTAAAGTTGGTGACATCGTAATTTTCAACGATGGCTACGGCGTGAAATCCGAGAAGATCGACAATGAAGAAGTGTTGATCATGTCCGAGAGCGACATTCTGGCAATTGTTGAAGCGTAATTTACGCACGAAACTGTACGAA
The DNA here is from genome assembly GCF_041021625.1 of Enterobacter sp. MALB-1. NCBI lineage: Bacteria > Pseudomonadati > Pseudomonadota > Gammaproteobacteria > Enterobacterales > Enterobacteriaceae > Enterobacter > Enterobacter sp. MALB-1. The sequence goes on along the minus strand of NZ_JBDPJL010000001.1, from coordinate 4,017,192 downwards.
TTTGAGGAAATAAGAACATGGCAGCTAAAGACGTAAAATTCGGTAACGACGCTCGTGTAAAAATGCTCCGCGGCGTAAACGTACTGGCAGACGCAGTGAAAGTCACTCTGGGCCCGAAAGGCCGTAACGTAGTGCTGGATAAATCCTTCGGCGCGCCAACCATCACTAAAGATGGTGTTTCTGTTGCACGTGAAATCGAGCTGGAAGACAAGTTCGAAAACATGGGTGCGCAGATGGTGAAAGAAGTGGCCTCTAAAGCGAACGACGCTGCAGGCGACGGCACCACCACCGCAACCGTACTGGCGCAGGCGATCATCACTGAAGGGCTGAAAGCCGTTGCTGCGGGCATGAACCCAATGGATCTAAAACGTGGTATCGACAAAGCTGTCGCCTCCGCTGTTGAAGAACTGAAAGCGCTGTCCGTACCGTGCTCTGACTCTAAAGCCATTGCGCAGGTAGGTACTATCTCCGCTAACTCCGACGAAACCGTAGGTAAACTGATCGCTGAAGCGATGGATAAAGTCGGTAAAGAAGGCGTGATCACCGTTGAAGACGGTACCGGTCTGGAAGACGAACTGGACGTGGTTGAAGGTATGCAGTTCGACCGCGGTTACCTGTCCCCATACTTCATCAACAAGCCAGAGACTGGCGCTGTTGAGCTGGAAAGCCCGTTCATCCTGCTGGCTGACAAAAAAATCTCCAACATCCGCGAAATGCTGCCTGTTCTGGAAGCCGTTGCGAAAGCAGGTAAACCGCTGGTTATCATCGCTGAAGACGTTGAAGGCGAAGCGCTGGCGACCCTGGTGGTTAACACCATGCGCGGCATCGTGAAAGTGGCTGCGGTTAAAGCACCTGGCTTCGGCGATCGCCGTAAAGCGATGCTGCAGGATATCGCTACCCTGACCGGCGGTACCGTGATCTCTGAAGAGATCGGTATGGAGCTGGAAAAAGCGACCCTGGAAGACCTGGGCCAGGCGAAACGCGTTGTGATCAACAAAGACACCACCACCATCATCGACGGTGTGGGTGAAGAAGCCGCTATTCAGGGCCGTGTTGGTCAGATCCGTAAGCAGATCGAAGAAGCAACGTCCGATTACGACCGTGAAAAACTGCAGGAGCGCGTAGCGAAACTGGCAGGCGGCGTTGCGGTAATCAAAGTCGGTGCGGCTACCGAAGTTGAAATGAAAGAGAAAAAAGCACGCGTTGACGATGCCCTGCACGCGACCCGTGCTGCGGTAGAAGAAGGCGTAGTTGCGGGTGGTGGTGTCGCGCTGGTGCGTGTTGCCGCTAAACTGGCTGGCCTGACCGCTCAGAACGAAGATCAGAACGTGGGTATCAAAGTTGCGCTGCGCGCGATGGAAGCCCCTCTGCGTCAGATCGTTTCTAACGCCGGTGAAGAGCCATCTGTTGTTGCGAACAACGTGAAAGCGGGCGAAGGTAACTACGGTTACAACGCTGCAACTGAAGAATACGGCAACATGATCGACTTCGGTATCCTGGACCCAACGAAAGTGACTCGTTCTGCTCTGCAGTACGCGGCATCTGTTGCTGGTCTGATGATCACTACCGAGTGCATGGTGACCGACCTGCCTAAAGGTGACGCGCCTGACTTAGGTGCTGCTGGCATGGGCGGCATGGGTGGTATGGGCGGCATGATGTAATCATGTTGTTCTGACCCCTTCAGAACGGAAACCCCAGGCAGCGATGCCTGGGGTTTTTTATTGCCTGTCCCACTATTCAAAGGTGCCTTTGACGCATACGGTGCCTTCGCGCACCATCTGGCGGCCTTTGGCCCAGACCTCACGAATCTTCAGTTCATCCGTCAGCACCAGAAAATCGGCATCGCAACCGGGTATGAGCTGGCCCTTATGCGCCAGTCCGAGAAACTCCGCCACGTTGCGGGTGAACGGGAGAAGCGCCTCCTCAAGCGGCAGATGATACTCTTTGACCAACCGTTGCAGCGTCTCCGGCAGGGACTCGAAACCCGCAACGCCAATGCCCACCAGATTGCCGTTGGTGTCAAAATTCGGCTGGCTGCCGTTACCGTCTGAGCTGAGAGTGAGCCGGTTAAACGGCACCTGTGCTTCACGGGCCGTCACGATGGCGCTGGCTGCATCAATAGGTTCGCTGATGCTGGTGGTGATATCGATATAGCCCCCTTCGCGGGCATAGTTCAGGGCGGCGAGGAACAGTGCGTGGGCGCGGTTAACGTGCGTCGGCAGCAGCTTCGTCCGGGGAACATCGGCGTTATTCAGGATGTTAAACAGCGGCTCCAGCAGTTTTGGACTGTTGCCGAGATGGAAAACCGATATCCCAGCTTTGCCACCTAATAGCCCGCCCACGCGGGACTGTGCAGCCATGTTAGCGAGCTGATCATTACCCGGAGCAGAAGAACGATGGTCGGACACTGCGCACTTTACGCCAATGATCTTATCAATCAGAGCCACATCTCTCTCAATGCTGCCGGTAATGGTTGGCGAGGGAAGCCCGTAGGCACCCGTCAACATCCATGCGCTGATCCCTTCATGCTCAAGCGCCCGCGTTTTTACCAGCAGCGATTCGGGATGACGCGTCACGCCGTCAGTACCCAGTAAGCCGACCACGGAGGTGATACCCGCCGCCACGAGCGCGGACAACCGCACCTCCGGAGTGCGGGTATGCGGACCCGCCTCACCGCCGCCGCCGATAAGATGGACATGCTGATCGATAAATCCAGGGCAAACCACCGCCCCGGCAAGATCGCTTTCCGGGCAGTCCGGCCACGCTTTAACGTGGCCCGTTTTTTCAATCGCCACGATTTTTCCCGCGGCGATCAGCAGATCGCAACGCCCGCGATTCTCCGGGGCGTAAAGTTGTGCATTGCGGAAAAGGTGGGGGTCGAGCACTGAAAAATCCATTTTTATGTCCTCAGAAGAGTAGCTGCATCACCCACATAGAAAGCAGGGCGTTAATGATGCAGAGGGTAATAATGTGCGGATAATACTTAGGGTTCACGCCTGCGGTGCCCAGACAACGGCCCGTGTTTTGCACCGGATTGCCCATCAGGTAGATTGCGGGCAGCAGGATGGTGGCATCGTGGCCGTTAAGTGTGCCAGCGGCGACCAGGCTGGCGCAGACGCCCACACCGCCGCCCATGCTCATCACCGAGGCCAGTAACACCGTCGCTGCCGCGCCCGGAAGTCCCCACAGCGCCATGATCGGTTCACAGACCTTACCGACAATATCCAGCAGGCCGGTAACCTTAAGCGCCTGAATGATGACAAATGCCATGACCACGTTCGGGAGCAGGCTGGTGGTGGCGATGGTAAAGCCGCGACGAGCGCCCTCAATAAACAGATCCATAATATTTTTACGCGGTTGGGCGATCATTTTTTTCCTCCTTTACGGGTTGCCCTTCCATGTGGGCGATCCACAGGCGAAGGACGTTAGCGCCAACAAATTTAAACACCAGAATCACGGCCAGCGGTGTAATCACCGGCACTGTAATGAAGGTGAAGAGTGCGGCACCGGAAGAAAAATAGTTGGTAATGATGGCGCTACCGCTGGTCTGAAAGGTCGCGAAAATGGCGCGCTCCTGGTCGGTAATTGCGCCTTCGTCGGTCAGCTCTTTTGTCATCCCAGCCGCAGCGTCGGTGTTTTGCAGGTTGGCGATCAGCGCCAGGGAGCATATTCCCGGCACGCCAAGCAGTGGGCGTAAAATGGGCGTCATAAGCTGTTGCGCCGCACGTAACCCCCCTAATCCCTCGGTCACAGCGATAATACCGAGCGATAAAATGACCGAAGGAGCCAGTTCAAGGGCAAATAAGAACCCGTCTTTTGCCCCTGTGCCACCCTCACCGCGAAACGTCAGCGCACCGTTCACCGGGCCAAAGCTGCCGTTTAGGACGGTAAAGTCCAGTACCCGCCACCATTCGGTACTTTTGGCGAAAAACCCTGAGAAAAAGACAATGGTAAGCACGAACGCCAGATAGCCCACCCATGTCACTTTTTCCTCTCCTGAGGATGATGTACTCATGAAGCCCCCTTTTTAGTTGCGTACAAAAGTTGTACGTCGCACCACTAAAAACGATTAAGGGCAAAAACACGATATCCCTAAGGGTAATATCAGAATTCATTTAGGATGTCGGAGGAGTACAGGGCGGAACCTGGCTCGCAGAAATGTCCTGGGGTTTTTCTTTTGGTCATCTTTTAGGTATAAGATTTACACACGGACAACTACAGTCCAGCTTATTGAAAACGAGGAATAACATGCGCGTAAAAGTCTGTGCAGGGATCGTAGGGGCAGCATTGCTGCTGGCGGGTTGCAGCTCCAGTAACGAGCTGTCGGCAGCGGGCCAGGGTGTTCGCTTTGTAGAAGATAAGCCGGGCAGTGAATGCCAGCTGTTAGGCTCGGCAACCGGTGAGCAGAGCAACTGGATGTCGGGTCAGCACGGTGAGGAGGGCGGCTCTATGCGCGGCGCGGCGAATGCCCTGCGTAACCAGGCTGCGGCAATGGGCGGCAATGTGATTTACGGTGTGAGCAGCCCAACGCAGGGGATGCTGTCCAGCTTCGTGCCAACGGCCAGCCAGATGAGCGGCCAGGTCTATAAGTGCCCGAACTGATGTAAATTGCTGATGGCGCTGCGTCTGCCTCCTGTAGGGCAGGTAAGCGTAGCGCCATCTGCCTTTTTAGTGTTGCCGCAGTTGCAAATCCAGCGGCGTCTTGCTCGGCTCACCGCCAATCTCGCGCGCCAGCTTCGGCACCATATAGCCTGAAACCAGCGTTAACAGTTCGCGCATAATCTGCCGGGCTTCTTCGTCTGTCACCATGAAATGTGCTGCACCCTGAACGCGATCCAGCACGTGCAGGTAATAGGGCATCACGCCCGCATCAAACAATGCGTTGCTCAGGTCCGCCAGTACGCGGGCGCTATCATTCACGCCACGCAGCAGTACGCTCTGGTTCAGCAGCGTCACGCCTGCCTTACGCAGACGCGCCATTGCCGCACGGAACGCCTCATCGATTTCATTCGCGTGGTTGATATGGTTCACCAGCAGCACCTGCAAACGAGACTGCTCAAATCGTGATACCAGCCCGTCAGTGATCCGCGCCGGAATGACTATCGGTAAACGGCTATGAATGCGCAGACGCTTAATGTGCGGGATGGCTTCAAGCTGGGTCAGCAACCAGTCCAGCTCATGATCTTTTGCCATCAGTGGGTCACCGCCGGAAAAAATAATCTCATCCAGCTCCGGATGTGCCGCGATATAGTCCAGCGCTACCTGCCAGTTACGCTTATTTCCCTGATTTTCGGCATACGGGAAGTGTCGGCGGAAGCAATAGCGGCAATTGACCGCGCAGCCGCCTTTAACCAGCAGCAGGGCGCGGTTCAGGTACTTGTGCAGTAGTCCCGGCACCACGCTGTTCTGCTCTTCCAGCGGATCGGTGCTGTAACCTGGCGCAGTAATAAATTCATCACGCGAGGTAAGCGTCTGTTTTAATAACGGATCGTCAGGGTTACCTTTCTCCATCCGGGCAACAAACGCACGGGGAACGCGCAGGGCAAAAAGGCGCTTCGCCTCGCGGCCAGCGAGCAACTCTTGATGCTGTTCGAGGTCTAAAAGACGCAGCAATTCATCAGGACTGGTGATTACATCGGCAAGTTGCGATAACCAATCTTCTCTGGATGGGGTATTTAGGGTTACAATATGCGCCATTTTGTGGCTTAGCTACCAGTTAACAAATTTAGAGGGCCTTATGGCAACGTACTATAGCAACGATTTTCGTGCTGGTCTTAAAATCATGATGGACGGCGAACCGTATGCGGTTGAAGCCAGCGAATTCGTTAAACCAGGTAAAGGCCAGGCATTTGCGCGCGTTAAGCTGCGTCGCCTGCTGACTGGTACTCGTGTTGAGAAAACCTTCAAGTCTACTGACTCCGCTGAAGGCGCTGATGTTGTCGATATGAACCTGACTTACCTGTACAACGACGGTGAGTTCTGGCACTTCATGAACAACGAAACGTTCGAACAACTGTCTGCTGACGCTAAAGCAATTGGCGATAGCGGCAAATGGCTGCTGGATCAGGCTGAGTGCATCGTGACTCTGTGGAACGGCCAGCCTATCGCTGTGACTCCACCGAACTTCGTAGAACTGGAAATCATCGAAACCGATCCAGGTCTGAAAGGTGATACCGCAGGTACTGGCGGCAAACCAGCAACCCTGTCTACCGGTGCAGTGGTTAAAGTTCCACTGTTCGTTCAGATCGGTGAAGTGATCAAAGTGGATACCCGCTCCGGCGAATACGTATCCCGCGTGAAGTAATTCATGTAAATGATGAACGGCGCAGCGCCCGCTGCGCCTGATTTTGGCAGGCAGGGATGATGAAACGTACCGTTAAAATTCTGCTTTTACTCGTGCTGTCCGGCGCGTGCCTTTCCGGATGCAATACTGCGCGTGGTGTGGGTGAAGATATCCAGGATCTCGGCCATATCATTTCGCACGCGGCCAGCTAATCTCCTCTAATTTTCCTAAAAACGCTTCCTTTTCCGTCAAACGTCGGGATCTTGTCTATTCTTAAGTTGCTATACACAAAACAACTTTGGCTATAAAAGGAAGATATTATGGTTAAGAAAACAATTGCAGCGATCTTTTCTGTTCTGGTGCTCTCTTCAGTGCTGACTGCATGTAATACCACTCGTGGCGTGGGGGAAGATATCTCCGACGGTGGTAACGCTATTTCTGGCGCAGCGACGAAAGCGCAGAACTAATGACGTATGGACGGTACGGCGCGTAACGTTCACCGTACCGTCAATTCTCCACTTCCTGCAGAGATAAAAACGGGGAGAAGCGCGTATCCATATGCAGTTTCATACGGATATTTCGTTTGTAGGTATAAACCGTTTTCCCGTTGATGCTCAGATGGCTGGCAATCTTCTGGTTGCTCGCGCCGTCCATCCATAAATTCAGCACTTTCTCCTCCTGCCGGGTGAGCAAGGGGGCAGCAGCCTGCGGTATTTCAACGCTTGCACATGATGTAAGCGCATCATTAATGACGCCCGCCAGTGCCTCAAGGTCAGTTTTCTTTAACAGAGAAGACCAGACCGGGAACTGCGCCAGATAGTCTGACATGTCCTGTGCTTCCCCCGACTGCAGCAGAATAAAAGGCAATGTTTCACTGGCAATCAACAGTGATGAGAGCTGCTGGAAATGGTGAATATCTTGTCGGAAACCGTGTAAGTCAGCGATGACCAGCGTCGGTTTCCATTGCAGAATATGCTCTCTGGCGAGAAAAAGGTTATTCAGCCCGGTCACAACGAAGTGACCAGGGAACAGACCAGAATGATTGAGCCATGCTTCAAATCCCGCACGGGTGAAGTGACAACGGTCAATCAAAAGAATTTTGAACATAATAGATTCGCAGTCGGCTAGAGGTTTGGCTTCCTGCCATCAGAAAGCACACCATCATAGGGAAGTCGGATGAGCGATAAATGCCTGAACTACGCGGCATACTGAGGCTATTTCTTGCCTTAACGCGTTCAGCACAAAAGGATTGAAAAAAAATCGCACGCTAACCAAAATATGACCCGTGATCTCTGCCTTGCGGGACGACCCGTAAGCGCTTCTTTCATCGGGGACGGCCCCAACTTGCATTTAAGTTAAGGAGCCTGCTATGTCCTGGATTGTTCTATTTATTGCCGGTCTGCTCGAAGTGGTATGGGCAATTGGTCTGAAGTATACCCACGGTTTTACCCGCCTGACGCCCAGTGTCATTACCATTACGGCGATGATTGTGAGTATCGTCCTGTTGTCATGGGCGATGCGTTCCCTGCCCGTGGGGACAGCGTATGCCGTCTGGACGGGAATTGGCGCGGTGGGTGCAGCGATTACGGGCATTTTGTTGCTGGGAGAGTCAGCGAGTCTGGCGCGTATCGTCAGCCTCGCGTTAATTGTGGCGGGGATTATTGGGTTGAAGCTCAGTACGCATTAATGCGGTTGTTCAACCCAGATTAATTTCGACACATCGAACCCCTGACGGGTCGCCACGTCCAGCATTTGCTGTTTCATTTCGGGTGAAATGGTCGGCGTGCGGGAGAGAATCCACAGATAGTTGCGATTCGGCCCACAGACCAGCGCGTGGCGATACTCCCGGTCCAGGGCAATGACGTTATAACCGCCATAGAACGGCCCAATAAACGAGACTTTCAGTGCGGCCCTGCTCGGGTCGCCGGTAAAGTACGCTTTACCCGTTGACTGCTGCCACATCTCACGATCAGGGTTATAGCCACGATTGATGACCTGAATACCACCGTCATCCATCGAGCTGTAATTTGCTGTGACTTTCTCTAAACCCCGTTCGAACCGATGGTCCAGGCGGGCGATCTCATACCATGTTCCGAGGAAGCGTTGGGCGTCGAAATGACTGACGACGGTCACGCCAGGAGGCGGGGTAGGGGAACTGCAGGCCACCACTAAAAACGCGGCTGTCACTGCGGCGATAACAGGCAGAATGCGCATAGGTGTTTCCTTACTGTTTTTTGTTAAGTGTAGATGACAGCAGGAAAAAAGCGGAGCAATGTGCGGGATGTTTCGCCGGGTGGCGCTGCGCTTACCCGGCCAACACAACGCATGGACCTCGTAGGCCGGGTAAGGCGAAGCCGCCACCCGGCAGGGTTTTACTGCAGAGCGCTCAAAATACGGTAAGCCGTTTCCACCCGCGCCGGGTTCGGATAGCTTTTATTTGCCAGCATTACGATGCCGATTTGCTTTTCAGGGATAAAGGCCACGTAGCTGCCAAAGCCGCCCGTTGAACCCGTTTTATGCACCCAGGATGCTTTTACCGGTGGTGCTGGCGGATTCACTTCTACTGCAGGCAACGGTGCAAGTGCCACCTTATTGTCGCTGCCATCGACCACTGTTTTGGCGTTAACAGGCCAGTTAAGCATCTCCCAGCCCAGCCCCTGATACATGGAACCCACGCGCCAGTAGCGCGACTGCGCGAGGGTAATACCCTGCTTCAGCGAAGCATCCTGAAGGGTGTCAGGTCGCATATTAACCCTTACCCATTCCGCCATATCTTCCACGTTGGTTTTAACGCCATAGGCTTCTGCATCGAGCATACCCGGCGAAACGTGGACGGCTTTACCTTCACGATAACCCCAGGCGTAGTGCGGCTCTTCTGCTTTCGGGACGTTAATCCAGGTATGATTCAGCTTTAGCGGCTTAAAGACTCGCTCCGTCATAGCCTGCTCAAAGCGCATGCCGGAAGGTTTAACCGCAAGTGCACCAAAGAGACCGATGCTGGCGTTTGCATACAAGCGAGTGGTGCCTGGCTTCCACTGTGGCTGCCAGTTTTGATAGAAGCGCAGCAGAGAAGCGTTATCCGTTACCTCATCCGGAACCTGCAAGGGCAGGCCACCGGCGGTGTAAGTCGCCAGGTCCAGCAGACGAATGCCCTGCCACTGTCCGCTCGTCAGTTCAGGCCAGTATTTTGTTGCCGGATCGTTCAGCGAAATCTCGCCACGAGCAACGGCATCGCCACCCAGTACCCCGGTGAAAGTTTTGCTGACAGAACCCACCTCAAACAACGTTTGTGGTGTGACGGGTTTGTTCGCAGCGACATCGGCTTTGCCGAAGGTGAAATAGTGCGGCTGACCCTGATAAATCACGGCTACCGCCATACCCGGAATGGCCTGCGCTTTCATCAGGGGCGAAATGGTACGTTCCACCACCTCAGCTAGCTGTTTTTCTGACATCGGCGCGGCGAACACAGAACATGAGGTGCTGAGCAGCAGGGCACAGCAAAGGGATTTTTTCATCATCAGTTATCTTCCGTAATAGAGAGTCAAAGGTGTGTCCGGGCCCGTCAGACACACGTAGTCTGTTCAATTTGACTGTCGCTGACAAACGGTTAAATTTAGCATTAGATGTTAATTTTTCTAACGGATGTGGCAATGACGCGCAGTTATCTCCCGCTTAATTCGCTTCGTGCTTTCGAGGCGGCTGCAAGGCACCTCAGTTTTACGCACGCTGCCATAGAGCTGAATGTAACCCATTCCGCCATCAGCCAGCACGTTAAGGCGCTGGAGCAGCATCTGAATTGTCAGCTGTTTGTCCGCGTGTCGCGCGGGCTGATGTTGACAACAGAAGGTGAAAATTTGCTGCCGGTACTGAACGATTCGTTCGATCGGATCGCCGGAATGCTGGATCGCTTTGCCAGTCATCGCGCTCTGGAAAAGCTGAAAATTGGCGTGGTGGGGACCTTTGCCACAGGCGTTTTATTTTCGCTGCTGGATGATTTCCGTCGCGGCTATCCGCATATTGATCTTCATCTTTCGACCCATAACAATCGCGTTGATCCGGCGGCTGAAGGGCTGGATTATACGATCCGCTACGGTGGCGGAGCGTGGCATGGAACCGATGCTGAATTTCTTTGCCCTGCGCCGCTGGCCCCGCTTTGCTCGCCTGAGATCGCCGCCGGGCTAAAAACACCAGCCGATATCCTGAAGTTTACGCTGCTGCGTTCCTATCGACGCGATGAATGGTCTGCGTGGATGCAGGCAGCGGGTGAACATCCTCCGTCACCGATGCATCGGGTGATGGTATTTGATTCGTCCGTCACTATGCTCGAAGCTGCGCAGGCTGGCGTGGGGATTGCCATCGCGCCTGTGGATATGTTTACTCATCTGCTTAACAACGAACGCATTGTGCAGCCATTCACGACGCAAATTGACCTCGGCAGTTACTGGCTGACAAGACTGCAGTCACGGGCGGAAACTCCCGCGATGCGTGAGTTTTCACAGTGGCTGGTGGGGAAAATGCAGAAGTAAAAAACCCGCCGGGTGGCGGGTTTGATTAATCAGATGGTCACCACGGCGATCAGCGTCACCACGGTCAGGATCGTCGCCAGACCGTAGAACACCCATTTACCGCTCGGTACATGGATTTTCAGATCGTGCATCGCGTGGTGAATGCGGTGCAGTCCGCACCACAGCGGCAGGACGATCATCAGGAAGATGAACACGCGGCCAATAAAGCTGCCCGCAAACGCCAGCACGCGCTCGTAGCTCAGCGCATCACCCGGAAACAGCCCCAGCGGCAACATAATGCCAACCAGCAGGATAATCACCGGCGCAATAATAGCGCTCCACATACCGCCTGCGCCAAACAGGCCCCAGAAGACCGGCTCGTCAGAACGTTTTGGATTTGGATTGATCACAGTAGTCTCCTTACCAGAACAGTGCGATAAACAGGATGACCACGGTGACAATGGCCGTCACTCCCCAGAGCCCTTTGATGATTGGCTCTGGCCCCATTTTCTCGCTTTTTACAATGATGTTCGCCGCTTTTGGAGCCAGTTCAAACCAGGTTTTGGTATGAAGCAGTGCCGCCGCAAGCACGATCAGGTTCAGGATCACAATGATCGGGTTTTGCAGAAAACCGACAAAACTGGCCCAGGTTTCAGGGCCGTGTTTGAGGGCAAAAACACCGTACAGTAGCTCAAGGCTGAACCAGACAGCCGGAACCGCAGTGCCTTCACGCAGCATATAGAAGCGATAAAACGGCAGTTTTTTCCACCAGGTGGACGGCATCGGCCGCACATAGGCTTTGCGTTTAGTCGTCATCATGCACTCCTTAGCGTGGTTTCAGGGTAGCGATAAGAAAGTCTTTCGAGCTTTCCACTTTACCCTGCTGAATAGCAGCGGCCGGGTCGACGTGCTTCGGACAGACTTCGGAGCAGTAACCCACAAAAGTACAGCTCCAGACGCCGTTCTGGCTGTTAAGCTGCGCCATACGTTCTTTTTTGCCGTGGTCGCGGCTGTCCTCGTTATAGCGGTGTGCCAGGGTAATGGCGGCCGGACCGATGAACTCCGGATTCAGGCCAAACTGTGGGCACGCGGCATAACACAGCCCGCAGTTGATGCAGCCGGAAAACTGGTGGTACTTCGCCATCTGCGCAGGTGTCTGGGTGTTTGGCCCCTGCTCCGGTGTGCGCGGGTTGCCAATGATGTAAGGCTTAATCGCTTCCAGGCTTTCGATAAAGTGGGTCATATCGACCACCAGATCGCGCTCGATCGGGAAGTTACCCAGTGCTTCAACCTTGAGGCCTTTGGTGTAATCGCGCAGGAAGGTTTTACACGCCAGTTTCGGCACTTTGTTGACCATCATGCCGCAGGAGCCGCAGATTGCCATGCGGCAAGACCAGCGGTAGCTGAGATCTGGTGCCAGGTTGTCTTTGATGTAGCCGAGCGCATCCAGCAGAGAGGTTTGCTCGTCATAAGGGACTTCATAGAAAGCGCTGTGCGGTGCGGTGTCTACTTCCGGGTTGTAGCGCACCACTTCAACTTTCAGTTTTTGCATCTCAGCCATTCGCCTTCTCCTTCTTCTCGGCGGCTTCTGCTTCTGCACCGTACACGCGTTTAGCCGGTGGCAGCGTGGTGATTTTCACGTCGCTGTAGTCCAGACGTGTGGTGCCATCCGCGTCGCGCCAGGCGAGGGTGTGTTTCAGGAAATTGACGTCGTCACGTTCGGTGCAGCCTTCATCCAGACGCTGGTGCGCCCCGCGTGACTCTTTGCGCGCCAGCGCAGAGTGCGCCATACATTCCGCCACGTTCAGGCCATGACCCAGCTCGATGGTATAGAGCAGATCGGTATTGAAGACGCTGGAGGTGTCGGTGATGCGCACGCGCTTAAAGCGCTCCTGCAGCTCCGCCAGCTTGTCGACGGTTTTCTGCATCAGCTCTGGGGTGCGGTAAATACCGCAGCCTTCTTCCATCGACAGGCCCATTTCGTCGCGGATTTTCGACCAGTTTTCGTTGCCTTCCTGGTTCACCAGATCTTTCAGGCGCTTTTCGACGTCCGTGACCTGTGCATCCAGCGCGGCGCTGTTGGCTTCGCCCGCGGTTGCTGCTCGCTCCATTGCGCGCTCGCCCGCCATACGGCCAAAGACCACCAGCTCAGCCAGTGAGTTCGAACCCAGACGGTTCGCACCGTGTAAGCCCACGGAGGAGCACTCGCCCACGGCAAAAAGCCCTTTAATGCGGGTTTCGCACTGCTGATCGGTTTCAATCCCGCCCATGGTGTAGTGCGCCGTTGGACGCACCGGAATCGGCTCTTTCACCGGATCGACGCCCACGTAGGCTTTCGCCAGTTCACAGATGAACGGCAGACGCTCCAGCAGTTTCTTCTCGCCCAGATGACGCAGATCGAGGTGGACCACGTCGCCGCGCGGTGTAGAGATCGTGTTGCCCTTGCGCCACTCGTGCCAGAAGGCCTGAGACACTTTGTCGCGTGGGCCGAGTTCCATATATTTGTTCTTCGGTTCACCGAGCGGGGTTTCCGGGCCCATGCCGTAATCCTGCAAATAACGGTAACCGTTTTTGTTAACCAGAATACCGCCTTCACCGCGGCAGCCTTCCGTCATCAGAATGCCGGAGCCCGGCAGGCCGGTTGGGTGATACTGCACGAACTCCATATCGCGCAGCGGCACGCCGTGGCTGAGCGCCATGCCCATGCCGTCGCCGGTGACGATGCCGCCATTGGTGTTATAACGATAAACACGGCCCGCACCGCCCGTAGCCATCACCACCGCATTCGCGCGGATCTGGACAAGCGTGCCTTCCATCATGTTCATCGCCACCAGACCACGCGCATGTCCGTCATCAACCAGAATGTCGAGGACGAAATGTTCGTCAAAGCGTTGAATTTGCGGGAACTGTAGGGAGGTCTGGAAGAGGGTATGCAGCATGTGGAAGCCGGTTTTATCGGCGGCGAACCAGGTGCGTTCGATCTTCATCCCGCCGAAGCGGCGAACGTTGACGCTGCCATCCGGACGACGGCTCCACGGACATCCCCACTGCTCAAGCTGGGTCATTTCCGTAGGGCAATGATGCACGAAGTAGTCAACGACATCCTGCTCGCAAAGCCAGTCGCCCCCTGCAACCGTGTCGTGGAAATGGTATTCGAAGCTGTCATGATCCTGCGCGACGGCGGCGGACCCTCCTTCTGCGGCAACCGTATGGCTGCGCATGGGATAGACTTTTGAAATCAGTGCGATTTTAGCGTTTGGATTGGCTTGCGCGGCAGCAATTGCAGCACGTAATCCAGCTCCGCCAGCGCCTATTACGGCAAGATCGGCATGAAAAGTTTGCACGACATTCCTCCAGATTTTTGTTTTTCCGCAACGCGTGAACTAAAGGTAGCTCACCTGTCCGAACGGACGATTGCGAAAGCGATTCCACTGCTCCTTTATGGGTAAAACAGTATAACCGTATGGATGTGAGGGAAATTTGACGTGTTCGATTTTTTTGCTGTTATGTGCGGTGATTTATCATCGTGATTGATGAATTTCGTCACGTTATTTTTCTGCGTAATGAAAAGGGCGCTTTTACTGCGCAAAATTTGTCTCCGCCCCGGCTTACGAGTAGACTTCGTGCCCTTGTCTGAAATCGGAGAAACACTCATGAGCGAAACGGCCACCTGGCAGCCGAGCGCATCCATCCCAAACCTGTTAAAACGCGCAGCAATTATGGCGGAGATCCGCCGCTTCTTTGCCGATCGCGGCGTCCTGGAGGTGGAAACCCCGTGCATGAGTCAGGCAACGGTAACGGATATTCATCTGGTCCCGTTTGAAACCCGTTTTGTTGGTCCTGGCCACTCTCAGGGCATGAACCTGTATCTGATGACCAGCCCGGAATACCACATGAAGCGCCTGCTGGCGGCGGGATGTGGCCCGGTGTATCAGCTGTGCCGTAGCTTCCGTAATGAAGAGATGGGGCGGCATCATAATCCGGAATTCACCATGCTGGAGTGGTATCGTCCGCATTACGACATGTACCGTCTGATGAACGAGGTGGACGATCTGCTGCAGCAGGTGCTGGATTGCTCTGAGGCTGAAACGCTTTCCTACCAGCAGGCGTTCCAGCGCCATCTGGAGATCGATCCTCTTTCCGCGGATAAAACCCAACTGCGTGAGGTGGCGGCTAAGCTGGATCTGAGCAACGTGGCGGATACCGAAGAAGACCGCGACACACTGCTGCAACTGCTGTTCACCTTTGGCGTAGAGCCGCAGATTGGCAAAGATCGCCCGACATTTGTCTATCACTTCCCGGCAAGCCAGGCGTCGCTGGCGGAGATCAGTACCGAAGATCATCGTGTGGCAGAACGTTTTGAGGTCTATTACAAAGGGATTGAACTGGCGAATGGCTTCCATGAACTGACCGACGCGCGCGAACAGCAGCAGCGTTTCGAGCAGGATAACCGCAAACGCAATGCGCGCGGTTTGCCGCAGCAGCCGATTGACACAAACCTTCTTGAGGCGCTCAAAGCAGGTCTGCCGGATTGCTCCGGCGTGGCGCTGGGTGTGGATCGTCTGGTGATGCTGGCGCTGGGCGCTGAACAGCTTGGCGATGTGATTGCCTTTACGGTCGATCGCGCCTAAAAAGATGCCGGGTGGCGCTGCGCTTACCCGGCCTACGCTCCCTGTGGCAACCTTCCTTTCCATTTCCGCACAACAACATTAAAAACTGCCACTTTCTCTATACACAGGTCAATTTCTTAATTTGACCCGTATAGCCACAATTTTTGTCTGGTCATCTGATAACATCCGCGCAGTTTATTTCTCCTTCGGATGGTTACATGTCCCACTCAATTAAAAAAATGACCCTGACCGGGCTCATTCTGATGATCTTCACATCAGTCTTTGGTTTTGCGAACAGCCCGTCTGCGTTCTACCTGATGGGGTATAGCGCAACGCCGTTCTACATTGTCTCTGCTCTGTTCTTCTTTATCCCGTTTGCGCTGATGATGGCTGAAATGGGCTCGGCCTATCGTAAAGAAGAGGGCGGCATCTACTCCTGGATGAACAACAGCGTTGGCCCACGTTATGCCTTTATCGGCACATTCATGTGGTTCTCCTCTTACGTCGTCTGGATGGTCAGTACCGCTGCTAAAGTCTGGGTGCCGTTCTCGACGTTTCTGTTCGGCACCGATAAAACGCAGGTCTGGTCGCTGGCTGGCCTGAGTTCCACGCAGGTGGTCGGTATTCTGGCGGTCTGCTGGATGGTGGTGGTGACGCTGGTGGCATCTAAAGGCATCAACAAAATCGCCCGCATTACGGCGGTGGGGGGGATTGCCGTCATGTGTCTGAACCTGGTGCTGTTACTGGTGAGCATTGCAATCCTGTGCCTGAATGGCGGGCATTTCGCCCAGGAGGTGAATTTTGTTTCGTCGCCTAATCCGGGTTATCAGTCCGGCCTCGCTATGCTCTCGTTCGTGGTGTTTGCTATTTTTGCCTACGGTGGCATTGAGGCGGTGGGTGGCCTCGTCGACAAGACCGAAAACCCGGAAAAGAACTTCGCCAAAGGCATTATTTTCGCTGCGATCGTGATCTCCATTGGCTACTCGCTGGCGATTTTCCTGTGGGGTGTCAGCACCAACTGGCAGCAGGTTCTGAGTAACAACACCACAAACCTCGGCAACATCACCTATGTACTGATGAAAAGCCTGGGCATGACGCTTGGTCAGGCAATGCACCTGACGCCTGACGCAGCCACCACGATGGGGATCTGGTTTGCGCGCATTACCGGGTTGTCTATGTTCCTCGCCTATACCGGGGCGTTCTTCACACTGATTTACTCGCCGCTGAAAGCGATTATTCAGGGCACGCCAAAAGCGCTGTGGCCCTCACGCATGACGCAGTTGAATACTGCCGGTATGCCTGCCAACGCGATGTGGATGCAGTGCCTGCTGGTGTGCGTGTTCATTCTGCTGGTGTCATTTGGTGGCGATACCGCGTCGGCGTTTTATAACAAACTGACCCTGATGGCGAACGTATCAATGACGCTGCCTTATCTGTTCCTGACGCTGGCGTTCCCGTTCTTTAAGGCGAAGCAGGATCTTGAGCGCCCGTTTGTGATTTTCAAAACTCGTACCGCAACGCTGCTGGCGACCACCGTTGTGGTGCTGGTGGTGGCGTTTGCCAATATCTTTACCGTTATCCAGCCAGTGATTGAGGCGAATGACTGGAACAGCGCACTGTGGATGGTCGGCGGCCCGATCTTCTTCTCGCTGCTGGCGATGGGGATTTATGAGAATTACCGCCGTCGGGCGGCAGAATCGCGCGAGTGGGCCGCGGAATAATAGTTGGGCTGTAAGTGATATCACCCGATACTTTCGGGTGATATGGGTGTGATGACGAGTGCGTTAAGTATAAAAAATGGATTTGAGTTCATGAATGAAACGCTGCTTTTTTGTAAGGTTGATGAATATGGATTCCCACACTGGGATGGCTTTGACGCTTTTCGTTGGTATATGATCCCCACCGATTGGAACTTTATGACGGGTGACGCATATTTATGGATTTATAAGAGTGCATGGCTTATATATCATAAGAATATGATTAAGCAGTATGCAAAAGAAGCAGAGATTCCTGTGCTGTTGCTTGCTGGTGTTGCAGTATCAGAGGTAGGCGGAATGCCGGAAAGATTCAAAGGAACAGGTGTTCTACAAGCCAGGCAGGTCATAGACGAGGTATTACACAAAAAGAATAAATACTCAAATAAAACCTCAGTTGGATCTATCGCTATACAGCTTGGTGTCGCTGCGCAAACTTTGGGTATTGATCCTGAATCTCTGGACCATTTTCAACAGTATAGACTTGCTCAATGTTTATTAAACAACGGCTTCAATATTCGAATAGTCGCCTTCCATTTACGTGACTTAATTCTGTACGATAATCCTGGGATCAATACTGCTACTCTTACCGATGAACAAATTATACTTGCTGGTTCACGTTATAATCGAGGGATACAGAGAAATGCAAGCAATATAACTAATTCTATTCATGATAAGATAGGATCTCCAACACGAGAATACAGCGAGTATGGTCGCCGAATTATTGAAAAAAAGCAGACTATAATGAAAATACTGGAGAGCGAGTAATGTCCTGGAAAGTTTTCACGCTAAGTTTTTTATGGTTCATTGCCTCTCTGTTCTGGATTGTATTCTGCTCTGTTCAGGATAAAGAGTGGTGGATAGGTCAAGGTGATATAAAAAATATTTGCGATCTGATGAACTATATTGAAAATGATGACATCCGTGATGTAGGGATCTTTTATTCTCTCCCTGTATTTTTCCCGGCAATATATGCCATTGTTATTAAAAGGAAACGATATTGGTTTCTTTATCTGATAACTCTTTTTATCAGTGCGTATTGGTTATGGCAATTTTTTATTCGCTATCAATTCTGTCTGTAGCCATTATCATCGCGAGAAACACCAGCCATAACTGATGGCCGGTGTGTGTGGATTACAAACTCCCTGCCGGGCGCGTTCGCGCTGCTGACGTCAGTGTTCTTCCCGTTTTACGCCCGTCCAGCGTTTCCAGACGCATCTGGAACGGTGGGAACGGCATATCGATACCGTGTTCACGGAAGCCTGCCAGAATTAACTGGTGGATCTCATGGCGCAGCGGCATACGGTGTCCCATTTCGGCAGCGTAGATACGCAATTCGAAAATCTGTATCCCTTGCTGCAAATCGACGAGGAAGACTTCCGGTGCCGGGTTGTCGATCACCAGCGAGCAGCGTTCCGCCGCGGTGTACAGGATCTGCGTCACCTCTTCGCTGTTGGCATCGGACGGGGCTGGTACGGTCAGTACCACACGCGTGACGGAGTCAGACAACGACCAGTTGATAAACTGCTCGGTGATAAATGCCTTATTCGGCACAATGATCTCTTTGCGGTCCCAGTCGCTGATCGTTGTTGCTCGGGTGTTGATTTTGGTGATACTGCCGGTCAGATCGCGGATCGTCACCGTGTCGCCAATACGAATCGGTTTTTCAAACAGGATGATCAGGCCGGAGATAAAGTTGGCGAAGATCTCCTGTAAACCAAAACCTAATCCCACACCGAGTGCGGCAACCAGCCACTGCAGTTTCGACCACTCAATGCCAATCATCGAGAAGCCTACAAGCCCGCCAAAGAACATGATCAGATACTTGGTAATGGTCGTAATGGCATAACCTGTGCCGGGCGTTAAATCCAGGTGCTGAAGCAGCGCCAGCTCAAGCAGTGCCGGGAAGTTACGTACCAGTTGCGTCGTGATAATCAGTACCAGAATTGCAATCAGCACCGCCCCTAATGTGATCGGCTCCAGGCTTTCTACGCCCTGCACCGTAGAGGTCACATCCCACAGGGAGATGTTCTCCAGGAAGCCAAACGCAGAGTGAATCTCTGACCACAGGAAAATCACGGACAACAGCGCAATCAGCATCAGTATTGAACGCACCAGACGCAAGGACTGGGTACTGATCGCATCAAGATCCAGCTCAACGTCATCTGCCTCTGTCGTTCCTTCGGTGCTGTTGGTGTGGTGGGACTCCTCTTCACCCCGCGCACGCTGGGCAAGAATTTCTGCCCGACGGTGCTTGGCGCGGTCGAAGGCCAGACGCCGCCGCTGGATCAGCATCCAGCGGCGGATAATGTGATAAACCACAAGCAGCAGGAACCAGATGGCTACCGAGGTTTCGAGCCGCGCGAGCAGCGCCTGCGCGGTGGCAAGATAACCGACCGCTGCAGCCAGCATCGCCGCCAGAGGTGCGCTGAGCAGCAAGTTCCACAGCAGACGGTTGAACATGTTCTCGCCGCCGCCTGTTTTATCGAGGTAAAGGGGAATACCGGCTCGTTTCAGGCTTAGCGTCACCATTGCTAATGCTCCGCAAATGAGCATAAAGCAGAGCCGGCCTAAGGAGCCGGAAAATTCACGGTCGTTGAGATTATCGAACATGATCAGCGCCATAATCAGCGGCACAATAAGCCCGATGCTCATCAGGTAATAACGCATCGCCCGCGCAACGCGGTTACGCGGCCAGCCAAAGTGGGCGATAAACAGGCCATTGGGACGGGCGAACGTTGCGCATATCATTACTACCCACAGCAGCGGCACAGTGGCCGTTACGCCATCGCCAATCGCCACTGCAAGGGGATAAGGCCAGGCTTCACGCAGGCCGTAACCCAGCGTCATCCACAGCACTGGCAGCGGCGAGGCGACGAGAATCGACCAGAACACGGTACGTAGCGTAAGCCAGAAGTGATCCTGGGTCACTTTTCCCACGCGGGCGCTGGAACGCTCAAGGAAACGGGTAAAGTGCCTGCGTGAATAGATACTGAAGCCAACCAGAATTATCGCGCCGAGCAGCGGGAAGATGGTCTCTTTGCTGGTCAACATCATGATGCTGGCCTGGCCTAACTGGCTGAAGGTATCCAGTGAAATCAGGCGGCGCAGATCCTGCACTATCTCGATCGGCCAGGAGAAAGTCATTGGACGCACATCGGACGTCCAGAACAGGTAGCGGTGTGTCGCCTCGTTCACCTCTTTCAGCGCATCTTCCAGCTGGCTGTTGGAGACTTTCAGCTTGGTCAGCTCAAGGATCAGCGTATCGCCGCCCTGCAACAGGGAGTTCAGCAGCTCGCGCTGAGTACGCAACTGGGCTTCCAGAATACGGTTTTGCTCGCTGGTGAGCGGTTGTCCGTCCGCCTGGCGAAGCTGGCGGATTTGCGGCTGCTTGTTAAGCAAGTCCTCAAAATGCAGGCGCTGGACGCGTAACTGGGCCATCTCGGTATCAAGCTGTTGCGGCTTTGGCATCTCCGGCAGGCGAGCAACCTGCGCGCGCAGTGCCTCGCCGAGCAGGTTCGATGAACCCAGCCACTGTGACTGCTCGCGCAGCGTGTTGAGTGCCTGACGGACCTGCAGAGTCTGGCTGGTCGCCTGACGCTGTTGCGACGCGACCAGATCCATACGCTGTGCCTGCTGATTCAGCGCGGCAGAAAGTTCGCGGTTGACCTTAAACTGATCGACAATCCCGACAGGCAGGTTAGCGCTGTTTTCCGCCAGCAGTTCGGTACTTTCCAGCGCACGCTCCGCTTCGCGCTGACGCTGGCTGTTCAGCTGGTTTCGCAGAGCCTGCAGGTAAGCATCAAGCTGCTGACTCTGCTTCTGCGCCAGCTCGGCGCGCATGCGCGACAGCTCCTGACGGTTATTGGCAGACAACTGCGCCAGCTCCAGCTCATCGACCAGCGCTTTGAGTCTGGCGGATTCGGCCTGCAGCCCAAGATTTTGTGCCTGGCTTTGTGGGGTATTGCCGGATTGCGTGCCGACGCGACGTTCAACGTCATTTAACTGTCGTCGGGCGTCGGTTTGCTGCTGCGGAAGCTGACTGAGCGAGTCGGCAATTTCACGTGCGCGCTCCTGCTCCTGCTGCGCCAGGCGGCTCTTTTCCAGAAGTTGACTGCTGACCTGCAGGATCTCCTGATTCAGCGCGTCAGACGTCATTCCCACAGGCACGTCGCGCGGCTCATCGCGCAGGTTATTAAGCTGCGAACGCAGCGTTTGTGAGAGTTTAGGGAAGTTGTCGATAACCTGCTGATATTGCTGAGCACGTTCAAGAGAACCTTTACGTTCCTCAAGCGCATTCAGTGCGGACTGGAGCGACTCGACCGTCTCTGGCTGAGCGGGTTTTGCCGCTTTTGCCTGCTCCAGTTCCTGGGTTATCTGTTTGGCGTCGGGGGCTGTCGCCGCGTACGCCCCCATGCTGAGGCACCAGGCCATCAGTAATACGATAATCGGGCGCACGTCAGCGATCCTTCTGTTGTTAGCCTTCGTCTTTCTTGTCGTCTACCAGCGGGCTGGCATCGTGCTCGGCTTTGATCTCTTCTTCCGCCAGCGGCGCAGGTTCTGCGTCTGGTGTTACGAAGGTTTCAGTAGAGATCGCCAGCGGTTGGCCCAGCTTAGTGACGGAAAGGCTCTCCAGCTGTTCCACCAGGTTCACTTTACCCGGAGCAAACAGGTTAATGACGGTAGAGCCCAGCTTGAAGCGACCCATCTCCTGACCTTTCAGCAGAGCCACAGAGCCTTCCGCTTCGCCTTCAGGCCATGTCCAGCGCTTGATCACGCCTTCGCGTGGTGGCGTGATGGTTCCCGCCCAGACGGTTTCGATACTGCCTACAATGGTAGCACCCACCAGAATCTGTGCCATTGGGCCAAATTCAGTATCAAAGAGGCAGATGACGCGCTCGTTACGGGCAAACAGGTTTGGGACGTTTTGCGCGGTGAGGTGGTTCACGGAGAACAGGTCACCTGGCACGTAAATCATCTCGCGCAGGATGCCGTTGCATGGCATATGTACACGGTGATAGTCGCGCGGAGAGAGGTAGGTCGTGGCGAACGAACCGTTACGGAACCGATCGGCCATCAGGTAGTTACCTGCCAGCAGTGCTTCCAGGCTGTAGTTGTGGCCTTTCGCCTGCAGAATTTTATCGTCTTCGATTTTTCCCAACTGGCTGATTACGCCATCGGCAGGCATGACCAGCACGTTTGGGTCGGTATTTAGTGGGCGTACTTCGTCGCGCAGCGGACGCACGAAGAATTCATTGAAAGTGCGATAGCTGGCGGTATCTGGCTTCTGCGCTTCTTTCATGTCGACCTTGTAATATTTCACGAAAAGGTCGATGACAAGTTTGGTCAGCCAGCCAGCTCGTTTGCTCGCGCCCCAGCCCGCCAGGCGAGTGAGCCACAGTTTTGGCAGAATGTATTGAAGCGAAAGTTTAAATGAGTTTAACAAGGTAGCCTCCAGGCCATTGTTTTGTCGTTCCTGATCCGGCATTTAGCCGCCGGAACCTGAAAAAAGGGGGACGATTTTAGCGATGCTTAGCTTAGTTGTCAGTCTTCAGAATCAGAAAAGTTTTTACGCGTTTTTACCTGATCCATGCTCTCAAGAATGCGGTGATAGTTTTCAAAACGGGTTTCCGCAATTTCACCGTTTTCCACCGCCTCGCGAATGGCACAGCCTGGGTCATTATCGTGTTTGCAGTCGCGATATTTGCAAGCACCTAAATAATCATGGAATTCGACAAATCCGTTGAAGATTTGTTCCGGCTCAAGGTGCCACAAACCAAATTCACGCACTCCTGGTGAGTCAATCACGTCGCCACCATGCGGGAAATGATACAGACGCGAGGCGGTCGTGGTGTGCTGGCCCAGGCCAGAAACATCAGACACATCGTTGGTCAGGATCGCTTGCTGGAGGCCGAGAAGATTATTCAGCAGGCTCGATTTCCCGACGCCAGACTGACCCGCAAAAATGCTGATGCGATCGGTGAGCGCCTCTTCTAACGGCTTCAGACCATCTTTGGTGTGGCTGGAAACCATTAAAACGCGATAACCAATGTTACGGTAGATATCCATCTGTTCGTTCACGAAAGCCAGGCCTTCGTCATCCAGCAGATCGATTTTATTCAGTACGATAATTGGCTCAACCTGCAGGGTTTCGCAGGCTACCAGGTAACGGTCGATAATATTGAGCGACAGCTCAGGTAAAATCGCCGACACAATCACAATCTGGTTGATATTGGCGGCAATCGGTTTTACGCCGTCGTAGAAATCAGGGCGGGTCAGCACCGACGTGCGTTCATGAACCGCTTCGACAATGCCTTTAACCGTGACACCTTCCGCCGCCTCTTTACCCGGCCGCCACACGACGCGGTCACCGGTCACCAGTGAACGGATGGTGCGACGGATATTGCAACGGTGGATCTTACCGTCGGCGGATTCCACGTCGGCATGCATTCCAAAGCGGCTGATGACCACGCCCTCTGTTGCTTCGCCAAACAGGTTGTCGTCGTAATCCGGCTTCTCCGTAGTGGTTTTAAGACGGCGCTGGTGATTAGCATTCACACGGCGCTGCTGCCCTTTGGAGAGTTTATTTTTACTCAATCGCGCTGGCTCCTGGTCGCCCGTAACGGGCAAAACCTCTATGATACACTCTAATTAATACTAGTTAACCTGCTACTGCCGGTTATGCGAGAAGGGTGGAAAATAACATGAGCGCGGACGAAAACAACCTGATTTGGATCGATCTTGAAATGACCGGGCTGGACCCCGAGCGCGATCGCATTATTGAAATTGCAACGCTGGTGACCGATGCAAACCTGAATATTCTGGCTGAAGGGCCAACCATTGCGGTACATCAGTCTGACGATCAGCTTGCGTTGATGGATGAGTGGAACGTGCGTACCCACACAGGCAGCGGGCTGGTGGAGCGCGTGAAGGCCAGCACCCAGGGCGACCGCCAGGCAGAGCTGGCGACTCTTGAGTTTCTGAAACAGTGGGTTCCGGCGGGTAAATCCCCTATCTGCGGGAACAGCATTGGTCAGGATCGCCGCTTCCTGTTTAAGTACATGCCGGAGCTGGAGTCTTATTTCCACTACCGCTATCTGGATGTCAGCACCCTGAAAGAGCTGGCGCGCCGCTGGAAACCTGAAATCCTCGACGGCTTTAAAAAGCAGGGGACGCACCAGGCTATGGATGACATTCGTGAGTCCGTGGCAGAGCTGGCGTACTACCGCGAAAACTTTATTAAGCTGTGATTTTTGCGACCCGGCACCTTGCGTGACCGGGTTTTTGTCGTTAAATTGTGCAGCTTGCCGATTAAATAAGCACTTGAACGTATTTTCAAAAAAATCGCTTTAAGGGGGGTTGCAGCTAAACGGATTTCTCGTATAATGCGCCTCCCGTAACGACAGAGAATTACACGTTACGGCAGCAACAAATTTGCGGGAATAGCTCAGTTGGTAGAGCACGACCTTGCCAAGGTCGGGGTCGCGAGTTCGAGTCTCGTTTCCCGCTCCAAAATTTGAAAGTGCCTCCAAAGCACAGACCACCCAAGCGGGAATAGCTCAGTTGGTAGAGCACGACCTTGCCAAGGTCGGGGTCGCGAGTTCGAGTCTCGTTTCCCGCTCCAAAATTTGAAAGTGCTTCCAAAGCACAGACCACCCAAGCGGGAATAGCTCAGTTGGTAGAGCACGACCTTGCCAAGGTCGGGGTCGCGAGTTCGAGTCTCGTTTCCCGCTCCAGATTCTTCTTTATATCCAAACTATCCACAGCGAAAAGATGCGCTGGGGACGTTTTCCGTTGCCTCCGAAATACTCTTGTAAACAGAGTTATCCACAGAAACTATGCTTTACCCGGAAGGGCTAAAAACTTCGCAGGGTGAATAGTATCTTTATAATCAGTTGTATTATAAGAAAAAAATTTGATTTCAAAATGTTAAAGAGATCACTTGATCTGTGTGCAAAGCCTGATGGTGCCTGAGTTTTTATTTTTATGCACAGGCTGTGAATATATCAGGCATCGCGCGTAAGCCCTTTTTCGATCACTCTGACCAGACGCTGTTTCTTCGGTAATTGCACCTCGACCACACAGGCATTTCGCTTCTCGATTTGCTGCGCAATCGCCCACTCTATGTGCTCATCGAGAAGTGGGTGCTCACCTCGGCGGCTTTCAAGCGCCTGAATATTGGCTTCATCCCACGGCGCATTACCCAGCGCAACGGCGACGTTTCGCAGCCAGCGCAGATGACCAATACGGCGAATGGCCGAACCTTCAGTCACCTTCAGGAACCAGGCCTCGGTCCAGGCGAACAGCTCAATAAGTGGCGGGGCATGCAGCGCTTTACGCGGGCTAAAGTCCTCTTCATCCGTAAGCTGTGAATAGCGGTTCCACGGGCAAATCAACTGACAGTCGTCGCAGCCGTAGATACGGTTGCCGATAAGCGGACGGAATTCTTCGGGAATAGCCCCTTCCAGTTCGATGGTGAGATACGAAATACAGCGGCGTGCATCAACGGTATAGGGCTCGACGATAGCCCCTGTCGGGCAGATAGTCATACAGGCCACGCAGCGTCCGCAACCTTCCTCTACCGGGCCATCTACCGGTAACGGCAAATCAATGAGCAGTTCACCAAGAAAGAAGAACGATCCGGCGTCACGGCTGAGGATAAGTGAGTGCTTACCTGTCCAGCCAAGTCCGGCTTTCTCAGCTATCGGGCGCTCAAGAATAGGCGCGGAGTCGACAAACGGTCTAAAATTCAGCGAAACGCAGTGCTGCTGAATAGTTTCTCCGAGCTTTTTTAAGCGGTTACGCAGGAGCTTATGGTAATCCCGCCCCAGGGCATACCGGCTGACGTAGCCCAGCGAGGGATTTTTTAGCGTGCGGGCAAACGCCGCGTTGGCGGGCAGGTAGTTCATGCGCACGCTGATGACGCGTAATGTGCCCGGCAAAAGCTCGTGTGGACGTGCGCGCATCATGCCATGACGCGCCATCCACTCCATCTCGCCGTGGTATTGTTTGTCCAGCCACGCCTGAAGTTTAGGCTCGCTGGCGGAAAGGTCGGTGTCGGTGATGCCGACCTTCTGGAAGCCAAGTTCAGCGCCCCACTGTTTAATTTTTTGTGCTAACTGATTGAGATCGAGGGGCTGTGACATGACGGACCATACTGTGAAGAAAAACCCCACAAGTATACCACATTCCATCTGGCATGCGGATGACCTCAGGCGTGCCGAAAAAGAGGCCGCAGACAGCCTCGGCATAACCCTTTTTGAACTGATGCAGCGGGCTGGAGAGGCGGCGTTTACCGTGGCCCGTAACACCTACCCACAATCTTCGCACTGGCTGATTTTATGCGGGCATGGCAATAACGGCGGCGATGGTTATGTCGTCGCTCGCCTGGCCGTGGCGGCAGGTATAAATGTAACCCTGCTGGCGCTGGAAAGTGATAAACCGTTACCCGAAGAAGCAAGCGACGCGCGGGAAGCCTGGCTGAATGCGGGCGGAGTGATCCACGCACCAGATATTGCCTGGCCGGATGATATTGATGTCATTATTGATGGTCTGCTGGGCACCGGGCTGCGTAGCGCGCCACGCGAGAGTATTGCTGCTTTGATTGCGCGCGCCAACGCGCATCCTGCACCTGTTGTTGCGCTGGATATTCCGTCGGGATTAGTGGCGCAAACTGGCACGACACCGGGGGCTGTGATTCAGGCGTCGCATACCGTGACGTTTATCGCCCTGAAACCAGGGCTGCTTACCGGTAAAGCACGGGATGTGGTGGGTACGCTGCACCATAACGCGCTGGGACTGGAAAGCTGGTTAGCCGGGCAGGAGACGCATCTTTCGCGTTTTGATGCCTCGCAGATCGCGCAGTGGTTACCGCCGCGCCGCCCGACATCGCACAAAGGCGATCACGGCAGGCTGGTGATCGTAGGGGGAGATCACGGAACGGCAGGCGCTATCCGCATGACCGGCGAGGCGGCATTGCGCAGCGGTGCCGGGCTGGTGCGCGTACTTACGCGCATCGAAAATATTGCCCCGATCATTACTGCCCGCCCGGAGCTAATGGTGCATGAACTTACACCGCAGACGCTTGAAGAGAGCCTCGAATGGGCTGATGTGGTGGTGATTGGCCCTGGACTTGGGCAGCAGGACTGGGGGAAACACGCCCTGCGAAAAGTTGAGAATTTTCGTAAACCGATGCTGTGGGATGCGGATGCGCTGAACCTTCTGGCAATCAACCCGGATAAGCGTCACAATCGCATCCTGACGCCACACCCCGGCGAAGCCGCGCGGCTGCTTAACTGCAGCGTCGCAGAAATTGAAAGCGATCGCTTACTTTCTGCTCAGCGTCTGGTAAAACGTTACGGAGGTGTTGCCGTTCTGAAGGGGGCAGGAACCGTCATTGCCAGTGACGATGCAGAGGGCATTATTGATGCCGGAAACGCAGGCATGGCGAGCGGCGGCATGGGCGATGTGCTTTCAGGCATCATCGGCGCGTTGCTCGGACAGAAACTTCCCCTTTATGATGCAGCCTGTGCGGGATGCGTTATCCACGGTGCGGCAGCCGACAGGCTGGCAGCGCTTTATGGTACGCGCGGTATGCTCGCCACCGATCTTTTTGGCACGCTGCGGCGTGTTGTTAACCCGGATGTGATTGACGTAGAAAATGACTAATCGAGCGATTCCTTTACCTGATGAACAAGCCACCTTAGATCTCGGCAAGCGCGTGGCGCAAGCCTGTCAGGGGGCTACGGTCATTTATCTGTATGGCGATTTAGGCGCGGGTAAAACAACCTTCAGCCGTGGTTTTTTGCAGGCGTTAGGCCATAACGGGAACGTAAAAAGCCCGACCTATACGCTGGTAGAACCGTACACGCTTGAAAATCTCATGGTGTACCACTTCGATTTATACCGTCTTGCGGACCCGGAGGAGCTGGAATTTATGGGTATCCGCGATTATTTTGCCAATGACGCCATTTGCCTGGTGGAGTGGCCGCAACAAGGTGCGGGTGTACTGCCTGACCCGGATGTCGAAATTCACATAGATTACCAGGCACAAGGGCGTGAGGCGCGCATCAGTGCTGTTTCCTCATCAGGCTGTTCCTTACTGGCGCGTTTGGCCGGTTGAGCGTAGGGATGACGGGATGATTAATCGCGTTAAAGGTTGGTTGTTGGCTGCAACGGTGCTGCTGTGCGCGCACGCCGGGGCAGCAAATCTCTCGGATATTCAGGTGTCGAACGGCGACAGCCAGGCCCGTATTACCTTTAGTTTTATGGGCGATCCTGAATATGCTTTCTCACAAATCGACAGCCACAGCGTGGCGCTGGATATCAAACAGACCGGTGTGATCCAGGGGCTACCGCTGCAGTTCAGCGGCAACAACCTGGTCAAAAGCATTCGTTCTGGCACGCCGAAAGACGCACAGTCGTTACGGCTGGTGGTCGATCTGACTGAAAAGGGTAAAACCCAGGCCGTGAAGCAGCAAAACGGGGCGAACTACACGGTGGTCTTTACCATCAACGCTGACGTTCCGCCGCCGCCGGTTGTGGCGAAGCGCGTGGAGGAGCCGGTTTATAGCCCGCGTCCCGCTGAACCGGCCCGGAACCCGTTTAAATCACCAAACGACCGTATGACCAGCGTTACCAGCAGTAATACGGTAACGCGTCCTGCGGCCAGTGCGCGCCGTGCGGTCAGCGGCGATAAAGTCATTATTGCCATTGATGCCGGACACGGTGGGCAGGACCCTGGGGCTATTGGGCCGGGGGGGACACGAGAGAAAAATGTCACTATCGCCATTGCCCGCAAGCTGCGCACGTTGCTGAATAATGACCCGATGTTTAAAGGCGTAATGACCCGTGACGGAGATTATTTTATCTCGGTGATGGGGCGTTCGGATGTGGCGCGTAAGCAGAACGCTAACTTCCTGGTCTCCATACATGCGGATGCCGCACCTAACCGTAACGCAACCGGCGCGTCGGTATGGGTGCTCTCGAATCGTCGAGCCAACAGTGAAATGGCCAACTGGCTTGAAGAGCATGAGAAGCAGTCCGAACTATTAGGTGGTGCGGGTGATGTGCTGGCAAACAGCCAGTCCGATCCTTATCTTAGCCAGGCGGTGCTGGATTTACAGTTCGGTCATTCGCAGCGCGTCGGGTATGATGTCGCCACTAACGTATTGGACCAGCTGCAGAGCGTGGGTTCGCTGCATAAACGTCGTCCGGAACATGCGAGTCTTGGCGTTCTGCGTTCGCCGGATATTCCGTCGATCCTGGTGGAGACGGGTTTTATCAGTAATAACGGTGAAGAACGTCTGCTGGGCAGCGACAGCTATCAGCAGCAAGTTGCCGAAGCGATTTATAACGGTCTGCGTAAATATTTTGACGCGCATCCGCTGCAGTCCGCGCCGCAGGGCGGGGCAGCACAGACGGCCAGTGCCACGCTGCCGGGTGAGATGACCGCGACCAACTAAGGAGAATTTATGCCGATTCAGGTTCTACCGCCGCAGCTTGCGAACCAAATCGCCGCCGGTGAAGTGGTGGAACGCCCTGCGTCGGTAGTAAAGGAGCTGGTGGAAAACAGCCTTGATGCGGGCGCGACCCGCATTGATATTGATATCGAACGCGGTGGCGCAAAGCTCATTCGCATTCGTGACAACGGCTGTGGCATCAAAAAAGACGAGCTGGCGTTAGCGCTGGCGCGTCATGCGACCAGTAAAATTGCCTCGCTTGACGATCTGGAAGCAATCATCAGCCTCGGCTTTCGCGGTGAGGCGCTGGCCAGTATCAGTTCCGTTTCCCGTTTGACGCTCACCTCCCGCACCGCTGAACAGCAGGAAGCCTGGCAAGCCTATGCTGAAGGGCGCGACATGGACGTCACGGTTAAACCCGCGGCACACCCTGTCGGCACCACGCTGGAAGTGCTGGATCTGTTCTACAACACGCCCGCCCGACGCAAGTTTATGCGCACCGAGAAGACCGAGTTTGGTCATATCGATGAGATTATCCGCCGCATCGCGCTGGCACGTTTTGACGTCACCATCAACCTCAGCCATAACGGCAAGGTGATGCGCCAGTATCGTGCGGTGGCAGAAGGGGGGCAGAAAGAGCGTCGCCTGGGAGCTATCTGCGGGACGCCGTTCCTGGAGAAAGCGCTGGCTATTGAGTGGCAGCATGGTGATTTGGCGCTGCGCGGTTGGGTTGCCGATCCCCACGCAGGCAGTTCTGCGTTCGCGGAGATCCAGTATTGCTATGTCAATGGCCGTATGATGCGCGATCGGTTAATCAACCATGCAATCCGCCAGGCTTGTGAAGATAAGCTCGGCGCTGACCAGCAGCCTGCGTTTGTGCTCTACCTTGAGATTGACCCGCATCAGGTTGATGTGAACGTCCACCCAGCCAAACATGAGGTGCGTTTCCATCAGTCGCGTCTGGTACATGATTTTATTTATCAGGGCGTAGTGAGCGTTTTGCAGCAGCAGGCGGAACCGGCCCTGCCGCTGGAAAAGGTAGAGCCAACGCCTCGTCCGTTGCCGGAAAACCGGGTGGCGGCGGGGCGTAACCATTTCGCTGAACCTGCCGCCGCGCGCGAACCGGCAGCGCCACGATTTGGATCGGCAGGAAGTGCGCCGCGTCCAACCGGTGCGAACTACCCGAACGCTCAGCCGGGCTATCAAAAGCAGCAAGGAGCGTTGTACCGCAAGTTGCTGGACACCCCGGCGGTGGAGCGTAAAGAACCTATTTCAGTACCCGCTCCCGCGCTGGACGGGCACCACCAAAGTTTTGGCCGGGTATTGACCATTATTGCTCCGGATATGGCCTTGCTCGAACGCGAGGGCACGCTGCTGCTGTTGGCGCTGCCGGTGGCGGAACGCTGGCTTAAACAAGCCCAGCTTACGCCTGGGGACAACGCGGCCTGTGCACAGCCGTTGCTGATCCCTGTTCGCCTGAAAATATCCGCACAAGAAACAGCGGTATTGCAGCGTGCCACGCCGCTGTTGGCAGAAATGGGCATTGAATGTGTACTGGAAGCGCAGCATGTGACGATTCGCGCAGTGCCTTTACCCTTACGCCAACAAAATTTACAAAACTTGATTCCTGAACTGATAGGCTACCTGGCGCAGCAAACGTCGTTTGATGCCGCCAACACCGCGCAGTGGATCGCCCGCCATCTGGCAAGCGAACACACGCCGTGGAGTATGGCGCAGGCGATTACCGTGCTGGCAGAGGTTGAACGCCTTTGCCCGCAGTTAGTCAAAACGCCACCGGGTGGATTATTACAACCTGTTGATTTACAAACGGCGATGACCGCCCTGAAACATGATTGACGTAAGTAAGGCGAGCCTGCCTAAGGCGATTTTTTTAATGGGCCCAACGGCCTCCGGCAAAACGGCGTTAGCCATTGAGTTACGTAAAGTTTTGCCAGTAGAGTTGATTAGCGTTGATTCTGCCCTCATTTATCGGGGAATGGACATCGGCACGGCAAAGCCAGACGCAGATGAACTGCGCGCGGCACCGCACCGTTTACTGGATATTCTCGACCCGGCGCAGGCATACTCCGCAGCGGATTTCCGTCGCGATGCCTTAGCTGAAATGGCCGAGATAACGGCAGCGGGACGTATACCGCTGTTGGTTGGCGGAACCATGCTCTACTTCAAGGCGCTGCTGGAGGGGTTATCGCCTCTGCCATCTGCCGACCCGGAAGTGAGAGCAAAGATTGAACAGCAGGCGGCAGAGCAAGGCTGGGACGTTCTGCATAAGCAACTGGAAGAGGTTGACCCGGTTGCCGCAGCACGGATTCATCCAAATGATCCGCAAAGGCTTTCCCGAGCACTGGAAGTTTTTTTCATTTCGGGTAAAACTTTAACGGAACTGACGCAAACGTCAGGAGACGCTCTGCCGTATCAGGTGCATCAGTTCGCCATCGCCCCGGCGAGCCGTGAACTGCTCCATCAACGAATTGAGCAGCGTTTTCATCAGATGTTGGCTTCAGGTTTTGAAGCAGAAGTGCGGGCGCTTTTTGCCCGTGGAGATTTGCATACGGACATGCCTTCCATTCGTTGTGTGGGATATCGCCAGATGTGGTCATATCTTGAAGGTGAGATTTCATACAATGAAATGGTTTATCGAGGTGTTTGCGCCACGAGGCAGTTAGCGAAACGCCAGATAACCTGGTTACGCGGTTGGGAGGGGGTTCACTGGTTAGACAGTGAAAAACCACAACAGGCGCTAAACGAAGTCATTCAGGTTGTTGGTGATATCGCTCACTGAATGTGTACAATTAAGCCGTATCGTGCGCAATTTTTCAGAATCGCAAGGTTCTAAGTACAAAACAAGCATATAAGGAAAAGATAGAATGGCTAAGGGGCAATCTTTACAAGATCCGTTCCTGAACGCATTGCGTCGGGAACGTGTTCCAGTTTCTATTTATTTGGTGAATGGTATCAAGCTGCAAGGACAAATTGAGTCTTTCGATCAGTTCGTGATCCTGTTGAAAAACACGGTCAGCCAGATGGTCTATAAGCACGCGATTTCTACTGTTGTTCCGTCTCGTCCGGTTTCCCATCACAGCAATAACGCTGGCGGCGGCACTGGTAGTAACTACCATCATGGCAGCAACGCGCAGGGCTCTTCTTCTCCTGCGCAGGACAGCGAAGACACCGAATAAGGTTTCTGGCTGTTATCCACACGGGGAGCCAGGAATCTGCGTTCCCCGCTGATTTTTTTTTGAGGGTTTTACGCTTGTTTGACCGTTATGATGCCGGTGAGCAGGCGGTGCTGGTACACATCTATTTTTCGCAAGACAAAGATATGGAAGACCTCCAGGAGTTTGAATCTCTGGTCTCTTCCGCCGGTGTCGAAGCAATGCAGGTGATTACCGGTAGCCGTAAAGCGCCGCACCCAAAGTATTTTGTTGGTGAAGGTAAAGCAGTAGAAATTGCGGATGCCGTAAAAGCAACCGGCGCATCAGTCGTGTTGTTTGATCATGCGCTGTCTCCGGCTCAGGAACGTAACCTGGAACGTCTTTGCGAATGCCGTGTTATCGATCGCACGGGTTTGATTTTAGATATTTTTGCTCAGCGTGCACGTACCCACGAAGGTAAGCTGCAGGTTGAGCTGGCGCAACTGCGCCATCTGGCAACGCGCCTTGTGCGTGGCTGGACCCACCTTGAAAGACAGAAAGGCGGGATTGGTTTACGCGGTCCGGGTGAAACCCAGCTCGAAACCGACCGCCGTTTGCTGCGTGGCCGTATTACCCAGATCCTCTCACGTCTGGAACGCGTTGAGAAACAGCGTGAGCAAGGGCGTCGCGCGCGTTCGAAAGCCGACATCCCGACGGTGTCGCTGGTGGGGTATACCAACGCCGGTAAATCCACCCTGTTTAATCAGATCACTGAGGCCCAGGTTTATGCCGCAGACCAGCTGTTTGCGACCCTGGACCCAACGTTGCGTCGTATTGACGTTGCGGATGTCGGTGAAACCGTGCTGGCGGATACCGTAGGGTTTATCCGCCATCTGCCGCATGACCTGGTGGCGGCGTTTAAAGCTACCCTGCAGGAGACGCGACAGGCGACCCTGCTGCTGCATGTGATTGATGCGGCAGACGTGCGTGTACAGGAGAACATCGACGCGGTAAACGTGGTGCTCGAAGAGATCGACGCCCACGAAATCCCAACCCTGTTGGTGATGAACAAGATCGATATGCTGGATGATTTTGAACCGCGTATCGACCGGGATGAAGAGAACAAACCGATTCGGGTCTGGCTTTCGGCCCAGGCCGGTATTGGTGTGCCACTGCTTTTCCAGGCTTTGACAGAACGTCTTTCCGGTGAGGTCGCTCAGCACACGCTGCGCCTGCCACCACAGGAAGGCAGGCTGCGCAGCCGGTTTTATCAGCTTCAGGCGATAGAAAAAGAGTGGATGGAGGATGACGGCAGCGTGGGGATGCAGGTGCGTATGCCGATCGTTGACTGGCGTCGCCTCTGTAAACAAGAACCTGCGCTGGCGGACTATATCGTCTGACCAGAAAGGGGAAGCCTGAATAATTCGCCCTTGCATAACAAATATGGAGCATATACATGGCGTGGAATCAGCCCGGTAATAACGGACAAGACCGCGACCCGTGGGGAAGCAGCAATAATCAAGGCGGCAACTCTGGGGGAAATGGCAACAAAGGTGGTCGCGAGCAGGGGCCGCCGGATCTGGATGATATCTTCCGCAAACTAAGCAAAAAACTTGGTGGACTTGGCGGAGGTAAAGGTTCTGGCTCGGGTGGCAACTCCACTCAGGGGCCGCGCCCGCAAATGGGTGGCCGCGTGGTGGGCATTGTGGCCGCTGCTGTGGTAATCATCTGGGCCGCCAGCGGGTTCTACACCATTAAAGAAGCGGAACGCGGTGTGGTCACCCGTTTCGGCAAGTTCAGCCATCTGGTTGAGCCGGGCCTGAACTGGAAACCGACCTTCATTGACGACGTGACCGCAGTGAACGTGGAATCTGTCCGTGAACTGGCAGCCTCTGGCGTGATGCTGACCTCGGACGAGAACGTGGTGCGCGTTGAGATGAACGTGCAGTACCGCGTAACCGATCCTGAGCGTTATCTGTTTAGCGTGACCAGCGCTGATGACAGCTTGCGTCAGGCAACCGATAGCGCCCTGCGTGGTGTGATCGGGAAATACACCATGGACCGCATTCTGACCGAAGGTCGTACCGTTATTCGTAGCGATACCCAGCGCGAGCTGGAAGAGACCATCCGTCCATACAACATGGGTATCACCCTGCTGGACGTCAACTTCCAGGCTGCCCGTCCGCCGGAAGAGGTGAAAGCCGCATTTGACGATGCGATTGCCGCACGTGAAAACGAGCAGCAGTACATCCGCGAAGCAGAAGCCTACACCAACGAAGTTCAGCCGCGTGCTAACGGTCAGGCACAGCGTATTCTGGAAGAAGCGCGCGCGTACAAGACCCAGACCATCCTGGAAGCGCAGGGTGAAGTGGCGCGTTTCGCGAAGATCCTGCCGGAATATAAAGCCGCACCGGAAATTACCCGTGAGCGTCTCTATATCGAGACCATGGAAAAAGTGCTGAGCCACACGCGTAAAGTGCTGGTTAACGACAGCAAAGGCGGAAACCTGATGGTTCTGCCGCTGGACCAGATGCTGAAAGGCGGTTCTGCGCCTGCTGCGAAGTCGGGAAACAGTGGGGCGAATAACCTGCTGCGCCTGCCGCCAGTCTCATCGGGCAGCGCCAGCGCGAACACAACGCCTTCTTCGAACGATGGTGACATTATGGACCAACGCCGTGCTAACGCGCAGCGTAACGACTACCAGCGTCAGGGGGAATAAGGATGCGTAAGTCAGTTATTGCGATCATCATCATCGTACTGGTCGTACTTTATACCTCTATCTTTGTGGTGAAAGAGGGCGAGCGTGGTATTACCCTGCGCTTCGGTAAGGTTCTGCGTGACAGCGAAGAAAAACCGCTGGTCTATGCACCAGGCCTGCACTTCAAGATCCCACTGATTGAATCAGTGAAAACGCTCGACGCCCGTATCCAGACCATGGATAACCAGGCCGACCGTTTCGTGACCAAAGAGAAGAAAGACCTGATCGTTGATTCTTACATCAAATGGCGTATCAGTGATTTCAGCCGCTACTACCTGGCAACAGGCGGTGGTGATGTTTCTCAGGCGGAAGTGCTGCTGAAACGTAAGTTCTCTGACCGTCTGCGTTCTGAGATTGGTCGTCTGGATGTGAAAGACATCGTGACGGACTCCCGTGGTCGTCTGACCCTTGAAGTACGCGATGCGCTGAACTCCGGTTCTGCAGGTACGGAAGACGAAGTCTCGACGCCAGCTGCAGATGACGCGATTGCGAAAGCGGCTGAACGCGTTCAGGCTGAGACCAATGGCAAAGTGCCGGTGATCAACCCGAACAGTATGGCTGCACTGGGTATCGAAGTGGTGGATGTGCGTATCAAGCAGATCAACCTGCCAGCAGAAGTGTCTGAGGCGATTTACAACCGTATGCGCGCTGAGCGTGAAGCGGTAGCGCGTCGCCACCGTTCGCAGGGCCAGGAAGAGGCGGAGAAACTGCGTGCGGCAGCGGATTACGAAGTGACCAAAACGCTGGCGGAATCTGAGCGTCAGGGCCGTATCTTGCGTGGTGAAGGCGATGCCGAAGCGGCGAAACTGTTTGCGGATGCATTCAGCCAGGACCCGGACTTCTATGCCTTTATCCGTAGCCTGCGTGCTTACGAGAATAGCTTCCAGAGCAACCAGGATGTAATGGTGCTCAGCCCGGACAGCGATTTCTTCCGTTATATGAAGACGCCAGCTAACGCAACGCGATAAACTCCGATCAGTTTGAGTATTCAAACCACCGCTCTCAACGGAGCGGTGGTTTTCTTTTATAAGGATCAAAAATGAATTCAACGATCTGGCTCGCACTGGCCCTGGTTTTGGTGCTGGAAGGTCTTGGCCCGATGCTTTATCCCCGTGCCTGGCGTCGAATGATCGCCACCATGAGCCAACTGCCGGATAATATTTTGCGTCGTTTTGGTGGTGGACTTGTGGTTGCTGGCATCGTGATCTACTACATGTTGAGGAAAACGATTGGCTGATCAAAAAGTAGCCATAACTGGCATATTTTAGGGTCAAAAAGTGCTGTATATCTGAAAAAGCGATGGTAGAATCCATTTTTAAGCAAACGGTGATTTTGAAAAAATGGGTAACAACGTCGTCGTACTGGGCACCCAATGGGGTGACGAAGGTAAAGGGAAGATTGTTGATCTTCTGACTGAACGGGCTAAATATGTTGTACGCTACCAGGGCGGTCACAACGCAGGCCATACTCTCGTAATCAACGGTGAAAAAACCGTCCTCCATCTTATTCCATCAGGCATTCTTCGCGAAAACGTCACCAGCATCATCGGTAACGGTGTTGTGCTGTCTCCGGCTGCGCTGATGAAAGAGATGAAAGGTCTGGAAGACCGTGGTATCCCTGTTCGTGAGCGTCTGCTGCTCTCCGAAGCCTGCCCGCTGATCCTGGATTATCATGTGGCGCTGGACGTAGCGCGTGAAAAAGCGCGTGGCGCGAAAGCGATCGGCACCACCGGTCGTGGCATCGGTCCGGCTTACGAGGATAAAGTGGCACGTCGCGGTCTGCGCGTGGGCGACCTCTTCGACAAAGCAACCTTCGCTGAAAAACTGAAAGAAGTGATGGAATATCACAACTTCCAGCTGGTGAACTTCTACAAAGCTGACGCTGTTGACTACCAGAAAGTGCTGGATGACGTCATGGCGATTGCAGACATTCTGACCGGTATGGTGGTTGATGTGTCCGATTTGCTGGACCAGGCGCGCAAGCGTGGCGATTTCGTCATGTTCGAAGGTGCGCAGGGGACGCTGCTGGACATCGACCACGGTACTTATCCATACGTAACCTCCTCTAACACCACCGCTGGTGGCGTGGCAACTGGCTCTGGCCTGGGCCCACGTTATGTGGATTACGTTCTGGGCATCATCAAAGCCTACTCCACTCGCGTGGGTGCGGGTCCTTTCCCGACCGAGCTGTTTGATGAAACCGGCGAGTTCCTGTGCAAGCAGGGTAACGAGTTTGGCGCGACCACCGGTCGTCGTCGTCGTACCGGCTGGCTGGATGCGGTTGCAGTGCGTCGTGCAGTGCAGATCAACTCCCTGTCTGGCTTCTGCCTGACCAAGCTGGACGTACTGGACGGCCTGAAAGAAGTGAAAATCTGCGTCGGCTACCGTATGCCAGATGGCCGCGAAGTGACCACCACTCCGCTGGCTGCTGACGACTGGGAAGGCATCGAGCCAATCTACGAAACCCTGCCAGGCTGGTCTGAGACCACCTTCGGCGTGAAAGAGCGTAGCGGCCTGCCGCAGGCAGCGCTGGATTACATTAAGCGCATTGAAGAACTGACTGAAGTGCCGATCGATATTATTTCTACCGGCCCGGACCGTACTGAAACGATGATCCTGCGCGACCCGTTCGACGCATAATCTTCGTGACTGCTGGCCTGCGGGGAGACCCGTAGGCCGGATAAGCGTAGCGCCATCCGGCGACCGCTCCTGGATCTCCGCTTTTTCGCCCCGTCTGTCAAATAAATTAGCCGCCAACTATCTGGCTGGTTTATCATCATTAATGAATATCTCTGCGGTTTGACCGCGTTTTCCCTTTTTTCCTGAGGTTGATGTGCAGTTAACAAGTTTCACCGATTACGGCTTACGCGCGCTGATTTACATGGCGTCGTTACCCGAAGGGCAAATGACCAGTATCTCTGAGGTGACAGAGGTCTACGGTGTGTCCCGTAATCATATGGTCAAAATAATCAATCAACTTAGCCGTGCCGGATACGTTGCTGCCGTCCGAGGGAAAAATGGTGGGATCCGTCTCGGTAAACCGGCGCAGAGTATTCGTGTTGGGGATGTGGTACGTGAACTGGAGCCGTTATCTCTGGTGAATTGCAGCAGCGAGTTCTGCCACATTACGCCCGCTTGCCGCCTGAAACAGGCGCTTTCTAAGGCCGTGCAAAGTTTTCTCATGGAACTGGATAACTACACGCTGGCCGATTTGGTTGAAGAGAATCAACCGCTTTATAAATTATTGCTGGTGGAATGAAGAAAATTTCCACCGGAGCTGACAACGGAGGAACCGATATGTCACATGATCCTTTCCAGGAACGCGAAGCCGAAAAATACGCGAATCCTATCCCCAGCCGCGAGTTCATCATTGAACACTTAACAAAACGCGAAAAACCCGCCAACCGTGAAGAACTTGCCGTTGAATTAAACATTGAAGGTGAAGAGCAAATTGAAGCCCTTCGCCGCCGCCTTCGCGCGATGGAGCGCGACGGGCAACTGGTCTTTACCCGCCGCCAGTGCTATGCGCTGCCAGAACGCCTCGACCTGCTGAAAGGCACCGTCATTGGTCATCGTGATGGCTTTGGCTTCCTGCGTGTGGAAGGCCGCAAAGACGATCTTTATCTTTCATCTGAACAGATGAAAATGTGCATCCACGGTGACCAGATCCTGGCGCAGCCGCTGGGGGCAGACCGTAAAGGCCGCCGTGAAGCGCGTGTTGTACGCGTACTGGTGCCAAAAACCAGCCAGATTGTTGGTCGCTACTTTACCGATGCGGGCGTGGGCTTTGTGGTGCCGGACGACAGTCGTCTGAGCTTCGACATTCTGATCCCACCGGAAGAGGTGATGGGTGCGCGTATGGGCTTTGTGGTGGTGGTGGAACTCACCCAGCGTCCAACGCGCCGCACCAAAGCGGTAGGTAAAATCGTTGAAGTGCTGGGCGATAACATGGGCACAACGATGGCCGTTGATATGGCGCTGCGCACCCATGAAATTCCGTACGTCTGGCCAAAAGCGGTTGAAGAGCAGGTTGAAGGTCTTCGCGAAGAAGTACCGGAAGAGTCCAAAGTGGGCCGCGTGGATCTGCGCGATCTGCCCTTGGTTACTATTGATGGTGAAGACGCCCGCGACTTCGATGACGCCGTGTACTGTGAGAAAAAACGCGGTGGCGGCTGGCGTCTGTGGGTGGCTATCGCTGACGTGAGTTACTACGTTCGTCCGCACACGCCGCTGGATAATGAAGCGCGCAGCCGTGGCACCTCGGTCTACTTCCCGTCTCAGGTGGTGCCGATGCTGCCGGAAGTGCTCTCCAACGGCCTGTGCTCCCTGAACCCGCAGGTTGACCGCCTCTGTATGGTCTGCGAAATGACCATCTCCAACAAAGGTCGCTTAACCGGATATAAATTCTACGAAGCGGTGATGAGCTCTCATGCGCGTCTGACCTATACCAAGGTCTGGCATATGCTGCAGGGCGACCAGGATCTGCGCGAACAGTACGCGCCGCTGGTCAAACACATCGAAGAGCTGCATAACCTCTACAAAACGCTGGATCAGGCGCGTGAAGAGCGCGGTGGGATCTCCTTTGAGAGCGAAGAGGCGAAGTTCATCTTCAACGCTGAGCGTCGCATTGAGCGTATTGAGCAGACCCAGCGTAACGATGCGCACAAGCTGATAGAAGAGTGTATGATCCTGGCGAATATCTCGGCGGCACGTTTCGTTGAGAAAGCCAAAGAGCCTGCGCTGTTCCGTATTCACGATAAACCGACTACGGAAGCCATTACCGCGTTCCGCTCTGTGCTGGCTGAACTCGGTCTGGAGCTGCCGGGGGGTAACAAACCAGAGCCGCGTGATTACGCCGAGCTGCTGGAGTCTATTGGCGATCGTCCTGACGCAGAAATGCTGCAGACGATGCTGCTGCGCTCCATGAAGCAGGCGATTTACGATCCGGAAAACCGGGGTCACTTTGGTCTGGCGCTGCAGTCTTATGCGCACTTTACCTCGCCGATCCGCCGTTATCCTGACCTTTCTCTGCACCGCGCGATCAAGTATCTGCTGGCGCAGGAGCAGGGCCACAAAGGGAACACGACCGAAACCGGTGGCAACCACTATTCCATGGAAGAGATGCTGCAGCTGGGCCAGCACTGTTCCATGACCGAGCGCCGTGCCGATGAAGCAACCCGCGACGTGGCGGACTGGCTGAAGTGTGACTTTATGCTGGATCAGGTGGGTAACGTCTTTAAAGGCGTGATTGCCAGCGTGACCGGCTTTGGTTTCTTCGTTCGTCTGGATGAGCTGTTTATCGACGGTCTGGTGCACGTCTCCAGCCTGGATAACGACTATTACCGTTTCGACCAGGTCGGCCAGCGTCTGATTGGCGAATCCGGCGGCCAGACGTATCGTCTGGGGGATCGCGTGGAAGTGAAAGTTGAAGCCGTTAATATGGACGACCGTAAGATCGACTTCAGCCTGATCTCCAGCGAACGTGCTCCGCGTAACGTCGGCAAAACCGAGCGTGAAAGGGCGAAAAAAGGTGGAAACGGCAAAACGAGCGGTAGACGTCGTCAGGCGGGTAAAAAGGTGAACTTCGAGCCGGACAGCGCGTTCCGTGGCGAGAAGAAACAGAAGCCGAAGGCGGCGAAGAAAGAGGCCCGCTCAACGAAAAAGCCTTCCGCTAAAACACAGAAAATAGCGGCTGCAACCAAAGCGAAGCGCGCAGCCAGGAAAAAGCAGGCGGAGTAAATTCTCCCCTCACCCTGACCCTCTCCTCAAAGGGGAGAGGGGAATTATCTATTATGAGAATCATCAATGAGTGAAATGATTTACGGCATCCATGCGGTGCAGGCCCTTCTTGAGCGCGCACCGGAGCGTTTTCAGGAAGTGTTTATTCTGAAAGGGCGTGAAGATAAGCGCCTGATGCCGCTGATCCACGCGCTGGAAGCGCAGGGCGTGGTGATCCAACTGGCGAACCGTCAGTTCCTGGATGAGAAAAGTGACGGTGCGGTTCACCAGGGCATTATTGCCCGCGTGAAACCGGGCCGCCAGTATCAGGAAAACGATCTGCCGGATCTGATTGCTGAGCTGGAAAACCCGTTCTTCCTGATCCTCGATGGCGTAACTGATCCGCATAACCTCGGAGCGTGTCTGCGTAGCGCCGATGCGGCTGGCGTGCATGCGGTGATCGTGCCGAAAGATCGCTCTGCACAGCTGAACGCGACCGCGAAGAAAGTGGCCTGCGGCGCGGCGGAAAACGTTCCGCTGATCCGCGTCACCAACCTGGCGCGCACCATGCGTTTGCTGCAGGAAGAGAATATCTGGATCGTCGGGACCGCCGGTGAAGCGGATCATACCCTGTATCAGAGCAAAATGACCGGCCGTCTGGCGCTGGTGATGGGGGCAGAAGGCGAAGGTATGCGTCGTCTGACGCGCGAGCACTGCGATGAGCTGATCAGCATCCCGATGGCGGGCAGCGTATCGTCCCTGAACGTTTCCGTGGCGACGGGTATCTGTCTGTTTGAAGCGGTGCGTCAGCGCGGGTAGCCTGTTGTGCCGGGTGGCGGCTTCGCCTTACCCGGCCTACAAAAGCACGGTACCGTAGGCCCGGTAAGCGCAGCGCCACCGGGCATTTGCCTCACTCCTCTAACGATCGTAAATGGTCATCCTTTCTCAGCGTCATCAGCGCGAAGATACTTACCACCGCTGTTGCCATCACGTAATACGCCGGAATATCCAGGTTGCCCGTCTCTTTTATCAGTCCTGTAATGATCAGCCCGGCACAACCTGAGAAGATGGCGTTAGAGAGAGAATAAGCCAGCCCCAACCCCGTATAGCGCACGCGTGTCGGGAACATCTCAGACAGCATCGCCGGGCCCGGTCCTGCCAGCATCCCAACCAGACCACCCGCAATCAATACGACTACCGCTTTTACCGCCAGCGTGCTGGACTCCGCCTGCAGAATTTTCAGCAGCGGCAGGGCAAGGATCAGCAATAATGCCGTGGCGATAATCATTACCGTGCGGCGTCCGATCCTGTCGCTCAGTATTCCCGAGGGAATAATGGTCAACGCAAAGCCGATATTTGAAATTACCGCAATCAGCAGCGCCTGGTTAAATCCGGTGTGCAGCGCGGACTGCAGATAAGTCGGCATAATCACCAGGTAGGTGTAACCCGCCGCGGACCAGACCATTACCCGCCCGATCCCCATGACGATGGCTTTCAGCGTGGAAGCGGTATTGGCCTGAGCAACGACGGGTTTTTCCTGTTGATGCACAAAGCTCGGTGTCTCTTCCATGCTCACCCGCAGCCACAGCGCGACAACTCCCATGGGCAGCGCCAGGAAGAACGGAATGCGCCAGCCCCAGTCATGCAACGCCTCAGGCGTGAGCAGGGCGGAGAGCAACGCCACGACGCCTGCGCCAGCCAGCAGCCCCAGCGCCACCGTGAAGGACTGCCACGCGCCGTAGAGGCCTCGCTTGCCGCGCGGGGCAAACTCCGTCATCAGCGAGACAGCACCGCCGTACTCGCCACCCGCGAACAGCCCTTGCAGGATGCGAAGCAGGGTAATTATCAGCGGCGCGGCAATCCCGATGCTGGCATAAACCGGCACAATACCGATGGCGGCAGTCGCCAGCGTCATTAATACCAGCACAATAATCAGCGTCGGTTTTCGGCCAATCCTGTCGCCGAGACGACCAAATACCACCGCGCCTAACGGGCGGAAGAAGAAGGCAATAGCAAACGAGGCGTAGGTGAGGATCAGGCTTGTCAGCCCCCCTTCTCCCTCAAGCTGGAAGAAATTCTTCGCAATGACGGTCGCCAGAAAACCGTAGACGGCGAACTCGTACCACTCGATGAAATTACCAATGGAGCCTGCAATTAATGCACGCTTGTGCGCATCCTGTTGCATAACGATCCTCACAGATAAGGGTAAGAATAAATTATTCAATAAAAGAGAGGGTATGAAATAGTTTATTCTTATGTTCTGTGAGCTATTTCACGAATGATTTCAGTGGGATTGCCATCGTGTGACTCCCCTCCCATGCAGCGTGCGCGCGCTCTGTCCATACTTATCGTCATTGCCATTGAAGGAGGGAGACAGCATGCTCTGGCAGACACATACCGTTTTTAATCAACCTGTACCGCTTTCTAACAGCAACCTTTTTCTCTCTGATTGCGCCTTGCGCGATGCGGTTGTCCGCGAAGGTGCGGAGTGGGATACAGACCTTCTTGCCAGTATCGGGCAGCAGTTAGGCACGGC
Source organism: Enterobacter sp. MALB-1 (assembly GCF_041021625.1). NCBI lineage: Bacteria > Pseudomonadati > Pseudomonadota > Gammaproteobacteria > Enterobacterales > Enterobacteriaceae > Enterobacter > Enterobacter sp. MALB-1. The sequence goes on along the minus strand of NZ_JBDPJL010000001.1, from coordinate 3,973,416 downwards.
GGAGTCACTGGAACTGGGCAGGCTGGCGAACGTTAACCCGCCGGAGCTGCTACGTTATGATGCCACGGGGGAGAGGCTGGATGACGTCCGGTTTCACCCCGCGTGGCATCTTCTGATGCAGGGGCTTTGCGCCAACCGTGTTCATAATCTGGCGTGGGAAGAGGAGGCGCGCAACGGTTCGTTTGTCGCCAGAGCCGCGCGCTTTGTCCTGCATGCACAGGTGGAGGCGGGTACGCTTTGCCCCATCACCATGACCTTCGCCGCCACTCCACTGCTACAGAAGGCACTTCCCGGAGCATTTCATGACTGGCTGACGCCGCTGATGAGCGATCGCTACGATCCTCATCTCGCGCCGGGCGCACAAAAGCGCGGGCTGCTGATCGGCATGGGAATGACGGAAAAGCAGGGCGGTTCGGATGTACTCAGCAATACCACCCGCGCGGAAAAATGCAGTGACGGCAGCTATCGGCTAGTGGGGCACAAATGGTTTTTCTCCGTGCCGCAAAGCGATGCGCATCTGGTGCTGGCGCAGGCTAAGGGCGGGTTGTCCTGCTTTTTTGTACCGCGCTTTCTGCCTGACGGGCAACGTAATGCCGTGCGTCTGGAGCGCCTGAAAGATAAGCTCGGCAACCGTTCAAATGCCAGCAGTGAAGCGGAATTTCTCGACGCCTCTGGCTGGCTGCTTGGGGAAGAGGGAGAGGGTGTCCGACAAATCCTCAAAATGGGCGGCCTGACGCGCTTCGACTGCGCACTGGGTAGCCACGGCCTGATGCGCCGGGCATTATCGGTAGCGCTTTACCATGCCCATCAGCGGCAGACATTCGGGAAAAACCTTATCGACCAGCCACTAATGCGCGAGGTGCTAAGCCGCATGGCGCTGGTGCTGGAGGGGCAAACGGCGCTGCTGTTCCGCCTTGCGCGTGCATGGGATAAGCGCGAGGACGTGCATGAAGCTCTCTGGGCGCGGCTTTTCACCCCGGCCGCGAAATACAGCGTGTGCAAGGCGGGTATTCCATTTGTCGCAGAGGCGATGGAAGTTCTGGGTGGCGTTGGATACTGCGAGGAGAGTGAGCTTCCCCGTTTGTACCGGGAAATGCCCGTGAACAGCATCTGGGAAGGATCGGGGAATATTATGTGCCTGGATGTTCTGCGGGTGCTGGCGAAGCAGCCTGGCACGCTCGACCTGCTCACCGAAGAGTTCGCCCAGGTAAAAGGCCAGGATCGGCATTTTGATCGTAGCTGGCGGCAGTTGCAACAGAAGCTGCGTAAGCCGCAGGAGGCGCAGGGCAGGGAGATCACCCGGCAGCTCTTTTTACTGGGGACCGGAAGTCAGATGTTACGGCACGCATCACCACCAGTGGCGCAGGCGTGGTGCCGCATGATGCTGGATACCCGTGGCGGAACGCTGATGAGTGAACAGGTGCAAAACGATCTGCTGCTGCGCGCCACGGGCAGAGTAGGTTAGCCGTTTAACTGAAACAGGCCCACCCGTGTGTGCTGAGAAAAGCCACTAAAATCAGTGGCTTTTATACTGAAGAATTATGCATACAGAATGGCCTGTACCCGCCAGTGATCGACATGGTTATCTTCCTGCATCTGGATGATGCGATACCAGGAAGCGCCTTGCTCATCGGCCTTTAATGCAACGACACGCTCAACGTCTTGCGGGCTCCCCGTAATGTTATTGACGGAGATCTGGCCAATTTCATTCAGGCCAGTGACACAATCAGCACTGGCGAATTCAGCTGACTGCGCGGTTGTACTCACCAGGCCTGCTGAGAGTAACAGAGAGGTCAAAGCAAGAGTTCGTTTCATCGTCAGCTCCATTTCACATGTCTCCGGTATCCGCCGGGCAATCCTTCGCGAATAAACTCACTTCCCTTGTTGCTGGCATGGAGTTTATTGTGGACAGGAAAATGTCTATGGACGCAAAGCAGTGTAAATGTCGTTCAAATGATTAACTTACTTACGGTACAAAATTGCCTGTGAATACCATTGTCCCGTAATGATGGTTTCATCAATCATGATAATGACGTAATAATCTGCTTTTGCGGCGACAGCTTGTGCTTTGATTGCCTCTTCCGCGTCATCCGGGGAACCGCGAACCATCGCGGAGACGGTGCCCATCCGTTGTAATCCTTCCGTCTGATTACGACGAATTTCCTGCGGGTGATCGGCGACCGGGGGAGCGGGTTGCGGTGTTCCCTGCAAGACGCTACAGCCACTGAGCAGAGAGACCAGCAATAAAGCAGCAAACCTGCGCATAACCATATCTCGTTTCCTGATAGCCATAGTGTAGTTGTCTGTAAATTTAGTTTTGGGGGAATGTTCCCGAAGTGTTATCTGAGGCGTAAATTTCGAATGAAAATATCGCGAAATCGTAACCCAGTTCTCAACATTATGAATCATTCATTAGTAAAGGATCGACCATGATTGAACTTGAAACCCGACGCCTCGGTACGCATGAAATCATACACGCTTTCCCTGCTGGAAAAGATGCACAACCGCTGCCTGTGGTCGTTTTTTATCATGGTTTCACCTCTTCTAAGCTGGTCTACAGCTATTTTGCCGTGGCGCTGGCGCAGGCTGGTTTTCGGGTAGTGATGCCGGATGCGCCCGATCATGGCGCGCGGTTTTCGGGCGATGAACACGCCCGTCTCGGGCAGTTTTGGCAAATTCTGCACGGTAATCTGACCGAGTTCGCCGGGCTGCGTGATGCGCTTTATGAGGCGGGGCTGGTGGCGGATGGACGCCTGGCGGTAGCGGGGGCGTCGATGGGGGGAATGACGGCTCTGGGGATAATGGCCCGCCACCCCGAAGTGCGATCCGTAGCCTGTCTGATGGGGTCAGGTTATTTTTCCTCCCTGTCGCAGACGCTGTTCCCGCCTCAGGAACCGAAGGATATTGACGCGGTGCTGGCTGAGTGGGACATCACTCACGCGTTACCGCATCTGGCCAACCGCCCGCTCCTGCTGTGGCATGGAGAAGCGGACGATGTGGTCCCGGCAGTCGAAACTTTCCGTCTGCAGCAGGCGCTACAGCATGAAGGCCTGGATGGTAATCTTACCTGCCTGTGGGAAGCGGGTGTCCGGCACCGCATTACACCAACGGCGCTGGAGGCTACCGTCGAGTTTTTCCGTCAGCATCTTTAAACACGCAGCACCGTGACGCCCTGATCTTCCAGTTTCCGGAGGATCTCCGGGTTGGCATTTTTACCGGTGATCACCATGCTGATTTGTTCAGCGCGGCTGAACAGCATGCCAGCGCGTTCGCCGACTTTGCTGCTGTCGACCAGTACCACCAGCTTGCCTACGACGTTAAGCATATTTTGCTCCGCCATTGCGGTAAGCATATCGGTTTTATACAGGCCGTCAGCGGTCAGACCTTTGCCGCTGGTAAACATCCAGTGCCCCGCGTAAAGGCTGTTTTCGCTGTCCTGCGGGCTCAGGGTGATGGACTGGCTTTTATTGTACTGCCCTCCCATGATCACCACGCTTTCATGCTCCTGGTCGATAAGATAGTTGGCCAGCGGCAGATAATTGGTGATGATTTGCACCGGCTTTCCGCACATCTCCCGGCCCAGCAGAAATGCCGTGGAGCCGCAGTTGATTACCACGCTTTCACCGGGGTTAACCAGTTGCGAAGCGGCTCTGGCGATCCGCACTTTTTCATCGTGATTCTGTGCCTGATGAATGTTCATTGGCGTCCAGCGGGGGCGCTGTTGGCTGATGGCTTCCGCGCCGTTGCGAACTTTTTTGAGCTTACCGCTTTCGTCCAGCTTGTTGATATCACGCCGCGCTGTTGCTGGGGAAATCCCTAAACGTTCTATCACTTTCTCAACGGTGATAAACCCTGTTTGCGCCAGGAGTTCCAGTAATATTTGATGCCGTTGCGCTTCCGTCATGAGCTATTCCGATAAGAATTGATTTGAAAAGATGATATTTGAAATAGCATGAAATTACTAAGATAAATATGGCATCGCCAGGCGTAAGGCCTGGCGACTGAAGGGCACAATTACAGGAATGACTTGAACGGCAGGTCCGGTTCAATGGTGAAGCAATCATCGAAGCCACGCGGATAGTGGTACTCGAGATTGTCTTTATCCAGCGGCCAGGTGAACTTACCGCCGACCTGCCAGATGAATGGCTTGAAACCATACTTCAGACGGTCTTTTTTCATCTCCCACAGGACGCGAATTTCCTGTGGATCGGCCTGGAAGTTTGACCAGATATCGTGGTGGAACGGAATCACCACTTTGGTGTTCAGCGCTTCCGCCATACGCAGCATATCGGCGCTGGTCATTTTGTCGGTAATGCCGCGCGGGTTCTCACCGTATGAGCCCAGCGCCACGTCGATCTGATGCTCGTTACCGTGCTTCGCATAGTAGTTAGAGTAGTGAGAATCACCACTGTGATACAGAGAGCCGCCAGGCGTTTTGAACAGGTAGTTCACCGCACGTTCATCCATCCCGTCTGGCAGCACGCCTGCAGCTTTCTGATCGGCTGGCAGGGTGATGAGTGCGGTACGGTCAAAGGCATCGAGCGCATGGATTTCAATGTCTTTGATTTTCACCACATCGCCTGGTTTCATCACGATGCAGCGCTCTTTTGGTACGCCCCAGCCGATCCATAAATCCACACAGGTTTGTGGGCCGATGAACGGAACGTTATCAGGGCAGTTTTGCATGACTGCGGCCGCCACGTTCACATCGATGTGATCGTTATGATCGTGAGTAGACAGCACGGCATCAATCTGACGAATAGCAAACGGATCAAGGACAAATGGCGTGGTGCGCAGGTTTGGCTGGAGCTTTTCCACGCCCGCCATGCGCTGCATCTGATGCCCTTTTTTCATCAGCGGATTACCGTGACTCTGTTTGCCTGTGCCGCACCAGAAATCAACGCAAATATTTGCGCCACCCTCAGATTTCAGCCAGATCCCTGTGCAGCCGAGCCACCACATTGCAAAGGTGCCAGGAGCAACCTGTTCCTGCTCAATCTCTTCGTTCAGCCAGCTACCCCATTCCGGGAAGGTGCTCAGAATCCATGATTCACGGGTGATGGTATTCACTTTACTCATCGTTTGACTCCTGGTTTTAATCAAAAATAATCATATGGTGATTTGTTGTGATTAATGCTGGCACTCTTTGAACAGGTTTGCAACGGCTAAATTGCGGAATTTTACCTTTGTCACATCACAGATAATCCGTTTTTATCTTGTTAATATATCGCTTATAAATGATTAATTGTATGAATTATAAGACTTAATTTGTTTTTTTAAATCGGTAGTGAAAATCATTACTAACAACATGGAAATAAATTGCGTGATGCGTCACAAATAATCAAATGCAATCTTGTGGTGATTATTTGTGATTACTAGAGTGATGACACCAACCACACAGGGATTGCCCCTCGTGTTCTCATTTTCTGGAGAGAGTTATGGAGATCCTCTACAACGTCTTTACCGTGTTCTTTAATCAGGTAATGACTAACGCCCCGCTGTTGCTGGGTATCGTGACGTGCCTGGGCTATATCCTTCTGCGTAAAAGCGTCAGCGTCATTATCAAAGGCACCATTAAAACCATTATCGGTTTCATGCTGTTGCAGGCGGGGTCTGGCATTCTGACCGGCACGTTTAAGCCCGTCGTGGCTAAGATGTCGGAAGTGTATGGCATTAACGGTGCCATCTCTGATACCTACGCCTCCATGATGGCGACCATCGATCGCATGGGCGACGCTTATAGCTGGGTTGGGTATGCTGTTCTGCTCGCGCTGGCGCTAAACATCATTTACGTTCTGCTGCGCCGGATTACCGGCATCCGCACCATCATGCTGACGGGCCACATTATGTTCCAGCAGGCGGGGCTGATTGCGGTTTCTCTCTATATCTTCGGCTACCCGATGTGGACCACGATCATCTTCACCGCCGTGATGGTGTCGCTCTACTGGGGTATCACCTCCAACATGATGTACAAGCCAACGCAGGAAGTGACAGACGGTTGTGGCTTCTCCATCGGCCACCAGCAGCAGTTTGCCTCCTGGATTGCTTACAAAGTCGCACCGTATCTGGGTAAAAAAGAGGAGAGCGTTGAAGATCTGAAGCTGCCGGGCTGGCTGAACATTTTCCACGACAACATCGTCTCTACGGCGATTGTGATGACTATCTTCTTCGGTGCCATCCTGCTCTCTTTCGGTATTGATGTGGTTCAGGCGATGGCAGGGAAAACCCACTGGACGGTCTATATCCTGCAGACCGGTTTCTCCTTCGCGGTGGCAATCTTCATCATTACTCAGGGCGTGCGTATGTTCGTCGCCGAGCTGTCGGAAGCCTTCAACGGTATCTCCCAGCGCCTGATCCCCGGTGCGGTACTGGCGATTGACTGTGCGGCTATCTATAGCTTTGCGCCAAACGCGGTGGTCTGGGGCTTTATGTGGGGCACCATCGGCCAGCTGATTGCGGTTGGCATCCTGGTGGGCTGCGGCTCGTCCATCCTGATCATTCCAGGCTTCATCCCGATGTTCTTCTCCAACGCCACCATCGGCGTATTCGCTAACCACTTCGGCGGCTGGCGCGCGGCGCTCAAGATCTGCCTGGTGATGGGCATGATTGAAATCTTCGGTTGCGTGTGGGCCGTCAAGCTCACCGGTATGAGCGCCTGGATGGGGATGGCGGACTGGTCAATTCTGGCACCGCCGATGATGCAGGGCTTTGCCTCTGTCGGTCTGGTCTTTATGACCGTCATCATCCTGATTGCTCTGGTTTATATGTTCTTCGCTGGCCGTTCTCTGCGAGCTGAAGAAGATGCGGAAAAACAAACAGCAGAAGTTTCTGCTCACTAAGGAGTTTCGATTATGACCGTACGTATCCTGGCTGTGTGTGGCAATGGGCAAGGTAGCTCCATGATCATGAAGATGAAAGTGGATCAGTTTTTAACCCAGTCAAACATTGACCACACGGTGAACAGCTGCGCGGTGGGTGAATACAAAAGTGAACTGAACGGTGCAGACATCATTATCGCCTCTACCCATATCGCAGGTGAGATCAGCGTGACGGGCAATAAATATGTGGTGGGTGTACGCAACATGCTGTCACCGGCGGATTTTGGGCCAAAACTGCTGGAAGTGATCAAAGAGCACTTCCCACAAGACGTGAAGTAAGGACGCTGTATGAAACTACGTGATTCGCTGGCAGAGAATAATTCCATTCTTTTACAGGCGGAAGCCAGCACCTGGCAGGAAGCGGTAAAACTGAGCGTGGATTTGCTGGTTAAGGCTGACGTCGTCGAGCCGCGCTATTACCAGGCCATTCTGGATGGCGTTGCGCAGCACGGCCCCTATTTTGTGATTGCACCGGGTCTGGCGATGCCGCATGGCCGCCCGGAAGAGGGCGTCAAAAAAACCGGCTTTGCCCTCGTGACGCTGAAAACGCCGCTGGTGTTTAACCATGAAGATAACGACCCGGTCGATATTCTGATCACCATGGCGGCCGTCGATGCCAATACCCATCAGGAAGTCGGCATCATGCAGATCGTGAATCTGTTTGATGACGAAGCCAACTTTGACCGTTTACGCGCCTGCCGCACCGAGCAGGAAGTGCTGGATTTAATTGATAACGCCACTGCGGCGGCCGTTTAAGAGGAATTGAAAATGTCATTACCAATGTTGCAGGTCGCGCTGGATAACCAGACGCTGTCTCACGCTTATGAAACCACCCGTCTGATTGCGGAAGAGGTGGATATCATCGAAGTTGGCACTATCCTGTGCGTGGGTGAAGGTGTTCGTGCTGTTCGTGACCTGAAGGCGCTCTATCCGCATAAAATCGTGCTGGCCGATGCCAAAATTGCCGACGCGGGCAAAATCCTCTCTCGCATGTGTTTTGAAGCTAACGCGGACTGGGTCACCGTGATCTGCTGTGCAGATATCAACACCGCGAAAGGCGCGCTGGACGTGGCAAAAGAGTTCAACGGCGACGTGCAGATTGAGCTGACCGGCTTCTGGACCTGGGAGCAGGCGCAGGAGTGGCGCGATGCGGGTATCCAGCAGGTGGTTTATCACCGTAGCCGTGATGCGCAGGCCGCAGGTGTGGCGTGGGGTGAAGCGGATATCAGCGCGATTAAACGTCTGGCCGATATGGGCTTTAAAGTGACCGTTACCGGTGGCCTGGCGCTGGAAGATCTGCCGCTGTTCAAGGGGATTCCGATTCACGTGTTTATCGCCGGTCGTAGCATCCGTGATGCCGCCTCTCCGGTGGAAGCGGCGCGTCAGTTCAAACGCTCAATCGCTCAGCTTTGGGGCTAAGGAGCGGGTATGTTGTCTAAACAGGTCCCGCTTGGCATCTATGAAAAGGCACTCCCTGTGGGGGAGTGCTGGCTGGAGCGGTTGCAACTGGCAAAAGAGCTGGGTTTCGATTTTGTCGAAATGTCAGTGGATGAGACAGACGAACGCCTCTCCCGCCTCGACTGGAGCCGCGAACAGCGTCTGGCGCTGGTCAATGCCATCGCTGAAACCGGCGTGCGCGTGCCGTCCATGTGCCTGAGCGCCCATCGTCGTTTCCCTCTCGGGAGTGAAGATGATGCCGTGCGCGCCGAGGGGCTGGAAATCATGCGTAAAGCCATTCGTTTTGCGCAGGATGTCGGTATCCGTGTGATCCAGCTTGCGGGTTACGACGTCTACTATCAGGAAGCTAACGACGAAACGCGACGCCGTTTTCGTGACGGCCTGAAAGAGAGCGTCGAAATGGCAAGCCGTGCGCAGGTGACGCTGGCGATGGAGATCATGGATTACCCGTTGATGAACTCCATCAGCAAGGCGCTGGGGTATGCTCACTACCTGAATAATCCGTGGTTCCAGCTTTATCCGGATATCGGCAATTTGTCGGCGTGGGATAATGACGTACAGATGGAACTGCAGGCGGGCATGGGGCATATCGTGGCGGTACACGTCAAAGATACCCGTCCTGGCGTATTCAAGAATGTTCCGTTCGGCACCGGGGTGGTGGATTTCGAACGGTGCTTCGAGACCCTCAAACAGACCGGCTATTGCGGGCCTTATCTGATTGAGATGTGGAGCGAAACGTCGGACGACCCGGCTGCGGAAGTGGCAAAAGCACGCGACTGGGTGCGCGAGCGTATGGCACGGGCAGGCTTACTGGAGGCTGAACATGCGTAAGCTCAAACAGCAGGTCTTTGAGGCCAATATGGATCTGCCGCGCTATGGCCTGGTGACCTTCACCTGGGGCAACGTGAGTGCTATCGATCGCGTGCAGGGGCTGATCGTGATTAAGCCAAGTGGTGTGGCCTATGACACCATGAAAGCTGACGATATGGTGGTGGTGGATCTCGATGGCAACGTCGTCGAAGGGAAGTGGCGTCCTTCTTCGGATACCGCGACTCACCTGGCGCTCTATCGGCGTTATCCTTCACTCGGCGGTGTTGTTCATACACACTCGACACATGCCACGGCCTGGGCGCAGGCCGGGCTGGCCATTCCGGCGCTCGGGACCACGCATGCGGACTACTTCTTCGGCAATATTCCCTGCACGCGGGCGTTAACGCAGGCTGAAGTTGAAGGCGAGTATGAACTCAATACCGGCAACGTGATTATTGAAACCCTGGGCGAGAGTGAGCCGCTGCATACACCGGGTATTGTGGTGTATCAACACGGTCCGTTTGCATGGGGAAAAGATGCTCATGATGCTGTGCATAACGCGGTGGTCATGGAGGAGGTGGCGAAAATGGCGTGGATTGCTCGCGACATTAACCCGCATCTTCAGGATATTGATGATTACCTGATGAACAAGCATTTCATGCGTAAGCATGGGCCAAATGCCTATTACGGGCAGAAGTGAATAAGTGCTCTGGAATACCGAAACAGTTGTAACCGGTGGTATTTCAGGGCCATTTTCAAAAAAAAGCCCCCGGACAGGGGGCAAGTCAAACTATGGCTATATTTTTCGTTGGCTTTCCTGGTGCTAGCGTTAAAGCGTTATCGGTAAATATCTGCGCTTGCATGCATATTGCCGTTGCTGCCGGGTTCACGCGTTAACATCACGTGATAATATTTTGCACCCTGAGCCTCGGTCTCTTCATTAAGCGCCTGATCTGCTTCACTTTCAGTGGCGAAATTATGATTGATATAGATTACGCCTAAGCTCTGCACATCATCCATATTTCTGGCCTGTCGGCCATCTATCTTAATGGCTGCCATTGCGTTTGCGCTGAGCAAAAGTGCAGCCATAATGGCAATTGCGATTTTTTTCATGATATGCGCTCCACGACTGCGTGCTGTCTGACGGTTGAATGCTCTCCTTTTGGTTTCGGATGGGCTTTGATTAAAGTGTAATCGGTTCTCTGGCGGGGATTGCTGACCATTTCTGATGCTGTTGTTCAAAAAAACAACGCTTCTCAATGTGATTAATTTTAAATCACCCACTTAGACCAGCTTTGCGCTTTGTGCGAATTATTTGTGCGATCAGCTTGAGTTTCCAGGGGCACGCAAGTATTATGACGCGTCAATTTTTCAGCCGCCCTTTAACACGTTCCTTGCCTCCATGGGCCGCGGCTGACCCAGACAGGAGGCTGAATAATCCGTAAGGAGCAATTCGATGCGTCATTACGAAATCGTTTTTATGGTCCATCCTGACCAGAGCGAACAGGTTCCGGGCATGATCGAGCGTTACTCTGCTGCCATCACTGGTGCAGAAGGCAAGATCCACCGTCTGGAAGACTGGGGCCGCCGTCAGCTGGCTTATCCGATCAACAAACTGCACAAAGCACACTACGTTCTGATGAACGTTGAAGCGCCGCAGGAAGTGATCGATGAGCTGGAAACTACCTTCCGCTTCAACGATGCCGTTATCCGCAGCATGGTTATGCGTACCAAAAACGCAGTTACCGAAGCATCTCCGATGGTTAAAGCGAAAGACGAGCGCCGTGAGCGTCGCGATGATTTCGCAAACGAAACCGCAGATGATTCTGATGCTGGGGATTCTGAAGAGTAATTTCTGATGACCAACCGTCTGGCGTTGTCCGGCATTGTATGCAGGGCTCCCCTTCGAAAGGTCAGTCCATCAGGAATTCCGCATTGCCAGTTCGTGCTTGAGCATCGTTCTGTGCAAGAGGAAGCCGGGTTTCACCGGCAGGCGTGGTGCCAAATGCCCGTGATTATTAGCGGACACGAAAACCAGGCCATTACTCACAGTATAACGGTCGGTAGTGCAGTCATGGTTCAGGGGTTCATCTCTTGCCACAAAGCAAAGAATGGTCTGAGCAAAATGGTTCTGCATGCCGAGCAGATTGATTTGATAGATTCTGGAGACTAGCCATATGGCACGTTATTTCCGTCGTCGCAAGTTCTGCCGTTTCACCGCGGAAGGCGTTCAAGAGATCGACTATAAAGATATCGCAACGCTGAAAAACTACATCACCGAAAGCGGTAAGATTGTCCCAAGCCGTATCACCGGTACTCGTGCAAAATATCAGCGTCAGCTGGCTCGCGCTATCAAACGCGCTCGCTACCTGTCTCTGCTGCCGTACACTGATCGTCATCAGTAATCGGGCACGGTCCATTAATACGACTTTAAGAGGATAAGGTAATGCAAGTTATTCTGCTTGATAAAGTAGCAAACCTGGGCAGCCTGGGTGATCAGGTAAACGTTAAAGCGGGCTACGCTCGTAACTTCCTGGTTCCACAGGGTAAAGCTGTTCCGGCTACCAAGAAAAACGTTGAGTTTTTCGAAGCACGTCGTGCTGAACTGGAAGCTAAACTGGCTGACGTTCTGGCGGCTGCTAATGCTCGCGCTGAAGCAATCAACGCACTGGGCACCGTTACCATCGCGTCTAAAGCTGGCGACGAAGGTAAACTGTTCGGTTCCATCGGTACCCGCGATATCGCTGATGCAGTTACTGCAGCAGGCGTTAAAGTGGCTAAGAGCGAAGTTCGCATGCCGAACGGCGTTCTGCGTACCACTGGTGAGCACGAAGTTGACTTCCAGGTTCACAGCGAAGTGTTCGCTAAACTGGTTGTTAACGTTGTAGCTGAGTAATTTTTTACTCTGCTCACGTCGAAGCGCCGGCCTTGTGCCGGCGTTTTGCTTTTTCAGGCTACCAGAAATGGTCGTTTGGGCTTGTATGGTAGCTATTCCTGGCGCATTCTTTGATAATAAATTGAAACGCAATTTTATCTTTGAGATTTGCCATGGATACCGCTCTGCCCACGCCTGTCTTTGCCCGTCGAAATGTGGCCTATGCCTGCGCCACGCTCTGCTGTCTGCTTTGGGGTAGCTCCTACCCGGCCATTAAAAGCGGCTATGAACTCTTCCAGATTGCGACCGATGATATCCCGTCGAAAGTGGTATTTGCCGGATATCGATTCCTGTTTGCCGGTATGTTACTGCTGCTTTTTGCACTGGCGCAGCGTAAGCCCATCGCCAGGCTGACGGCCACACAATTCGGGCAACTCACCATCCTGGGTCTGACCCAGACGGCCATTCAGTACACTTTCTTTTATATCGGGCTGGCCTATACGACCGGCGTTAACGGTTCGATCATGAATGCCACCGGCACGTTCTTCAGCGTGCTGCTGGCGCACTTTATCTACCACAACGACAAGCTCAGCTATAACAAAACGCTCGGCTGTATTCTGGGGTTTGCCGGGGTGATGCTGGTGAACTTCCACAGCGGGTTGAGTGAATTCCACTTTGTCTGGTACGGCGACGGATTTGTCGTGCTGGCGGCCTTTATTCTCTCTGCCGCCACGCTCTACGGGAAACGCATCTCTCAGACAGTCGACCCAATGGTGATGACCGGCTGGCAGCTGGCTATCGGCGGGCTTGTGCTGGTTGTTGGCGGGTACGTAACTGGCGGAACGCTGGAGGTGCACAGCATTACCGCAGTTGCGGTGCTGGGCTATCTGACGCTGCTGTCATCCGTGGCGTTTGCACTATGGAGCGTGCTGCTTAAGGTGAACCGCGTCAGCATGATAGCCCCGTTCAACTTCGTTGTGCCCGTGGCGGGGACGGTGCTTTCCGCCATTTTCCTTGGCGAAAATATTCTGGATATCAAATACGCGATTGCGCTGGTGCTGGTCTGCTCGGGTATCTGGTGGGTGAATAAGCGGAGTGCCTGAGAACAGAAGTGCCGGGTGGCGGCTTCGCCTTACCCGGCCTACGCAATTAACGTGCTCTGATAAAACTGCCGTCCGGCTGGCGGGTAAACAGTACCTGCTGCCCGTTTCCGGTATCGATTGTTAGCCCGGTCACCACGCCGCTGGCGTTCTGCCTGATCTGCACCATCTGACCGTTCTGCAAATTACTGAGCGGTTTTCCTGCGCCTTCAACCTGCGCCATAGCATAGACATCCGTCGCGGGGAGATTGTGGTCGCGGAACAGTTGCGCGAGGGTTTTACCCGGCTCGACTCGGTAAGAGCGCCATTGTTGTTCAATCCCCGTGGGTTGCTGAGCTTGTGGTGCAGGGGTCTGTTCCTGCGGTTGTTCTTCCTGAACGGGTTCAGGTTCAACGGGGGCGACCTGGCCCGGATCGCCGGAAGGGGTGACCAGCTGAGTCTGCATTGGCTGTGAATCTGGCTGCGGCCGTGTTTGCGACTGGATATCCAACTGCGCATCGCGAGTGGCTGGCATCGTGTCGACGTCATCGCCGCCTGAAGGAAGCAGGAAGCCAACGATCACCAGCAGCGCGCCAATAATGATGCCTCTGCGGTGCAGGGGAGGCAGCGGGTCCATAATGCGAAAATTATCCGGCGCATGCCAGATTTTCGCCAGGGTAGGTTTCAGTTCAAATCGGCCGGGCATGGCTCTCCTCCTGCTCCGCGTCTTTTTTTATCCTGTCCTGAGAAGTGTAGTTTGCTAACTGCCTGACGGGCGTAACAAAACCAGCTTTCGTGACATAAATTTGGGAAAATCCTGACTGGCCCTATTGTTTCTGTTTCGTCGCGGTTTGTCACCTTTACTTAAGACAAAGTTTTACCCATAAGGGCATGGCTGATATGCTGCCCGCTACTTTAAATGTGATGGAAGGAAAACCCATGACCACCCCGACTTTTGACACTATCGAAGCGCAGGCAAGCTACGGCATCGGCTTGCAGGTAGGACAGCAACTGAGCGAATCCGGCCTGGAAGGTCTGTTACCGGAAGCGCTGGTGGCGGGTATCGCTGACGCGCTGGCAGGCAATCATCCGGCCGTTCCGGTTGACGTTGTTCACCGTGCGCTGCGTGAAATCCACGAACGTGCTGACGCCGTGCGTCGCGCGCGCTTCGAAGAGATGGCGGCAGAAGGCGTGAAATATCTGGAAGAAAACCGTGAGCGTGAAGGCGTGAACAGCACCGAATCCGGCCTGCAGTTCCGCGTGATCAACCAGGGCGACGGCGCTATCCCGGCCCGCACCGACCACGTTCGCGTTCACTATACTGGTAAACTGATCGACGGTACCGTATTTGACAGCTCCGTTGCACGTGGCGAACCGGCTGAATTCCCGGTTAACGGCGTCATCGCCGGCTGGATCGAAGCCCTGACCCTGATGCCAGTAGGTTCCAAATGGGAGCTGACTATCCCTCAGAATCTGGCCTATGGCGAGCGCGGCGCTGGCGCGTCCATCCCGCCATTCAGCACCCTGGTGTTTGAAGTCGAGCTGCTGGAAATCCTGTAATCGGCTTTTCTTATTTCCTCTCTCCGCCCGGGGAGAGGAAAAGAGTGATAAAACCTATAGTTACGACGGAATCAACATTTTATCTTGCAAACGAAACTGTTGCGTGTATTTTTGTGAGCTGTTTCGCGCTGTATGAGTGATATGACACTCACTTTCAACATATTGTTAACATAATATCCAAATCATAGTATTCATCCCGCCGATTCTTACCTAATATCGATTAGCCCGTACAAGGGACCGTCATTCATTGACGTATTTAAAGGCCAGAAGAGCCTTAACAACACAGACAGGCATAAACAGGAAAATATCACATGGTAGATCAGGTCAAAGTCGCCGCCGCCGCCGAAGAGGCGTCGTCTGAACAGTCGCTACGGCGAAATCTCACAAACCGTCACATTCAGCTTATTGCCATTGGGGGTGCCATCGGTACCGGGCTGTTTATGGGGTCGGGTAAAACCATCAGTCTTGCCGGGCCGTCGATCATCTTCGTTTATATGATCATCGGTTTTATGCTCTTCTTCGTGATGCGTGCAATGGGTGAATTGCTGCTCTCGAATCTCGAATACAAATCTTTTAGCGACTTTGCTTCCGATCTGCTCGGACCCTGGGCGGGCTATTTTACCGGCTGGACCTACTGGTTCTGCTGGGTGGTGACCGGAATGGCCGATGTTGTCGCCATCACGGCCTATGCGCAGTTCTGGTTCCCTGGCCTCTCAGACTGGGTTGCCTCGCTGGCGGTCATTATTCTGCTGCTGAGCCTGAACCTCGCCACCGTTAAAATGTTCGGTGAGATGGAGTTCTGGTTCGCGATGATCAAAATCGTCGCCATCATCGCGCTGATTGTCGTCGGGCTGGTAATGGTGCTGACGCACTTCCAGTCGCCAACCGGCGTGCAGGCGTCGTTTGCCCATCTGTGGAATGACGGCGGCTGGTTCCCGAAAGGCATCAGCGGCTTCTTTGCCGGTTTCCAGATTGCGGTATTTGCGTTTGTGGGTATTGAGCTGGTCGGCACCACGGCGGCGGAAACCAAAGATCCGGAGAAATCCCTGCCGCGCGCCATCAACTCTATTCCGGTACGCATCATCATGTTCTACGTGTTCGCGCTGATCATTATTATGTCCGTGACGCCGTGGAGCTCGGTGGTGCCAAGCAAGAGCCCGTTCGTTGAGCTGTTCGTGCTGGTGGGGCTGCCTGCTGCCGCGAGCCTGATTAACTTCGTGGTGTTAACCTCTGCGGCCTCTTCCGCGAACAGCGGCGTGTTCTCCACCAGCCGTATGCTGTTTGGTCTGGCGCAGGAAGGCGTTGCCCCGAGTGCGTTTGCGAAACTCTCTAAACGTGCGGTACCGGCGAAAGGGCTGACCTTCTCCTGCATCTGCCTGCTGGGCGGTGTGGTGATGCTTTACGTCAACCCAAGCGTGATCGGTGCGTTCACCATGATCACCACGGTCTCTGCGATCCTGTTCATGTTCGTCTGGACCATCATTCTGTGTTCATACCTGGTATATCGCAAACAGCGCCCACACCTGCATGAAAAGTCGATCTACAAGATGCCGCTGGGCAAGTTGATGTGCTGGGTGTGCATGGCGTTCTTCGTGTTCGTGCTGGTTCTGCTGACGCTGGAAGATGACACCCGTCAGGCGCTGATCGTCACGCCGCTGTGGTTCATCGCGCTGGGGCTGGGCTGGCTGTTTATCGGTAAGAAACGTATGGCGGGAATGCGTTAATACGTTTGAAAGAAATGTAGGCCCGGTAAGCGTTAGCGCCACCGGGCTTTTTTTTATTCCCCGGCTAATGCACGCGGGAACAGTACGTTATTCTCAAGACTGATGTGTTCCATCAGGTCGTCGATCATCTCGTTAATGCCGTTGTACATGGCTTTCCAGGTGGTGCACGCTTCTGGCGGCGGTGTGACATTGTTGGTGGTGTGTTTGATCACTTCCAGCAGTTCACCTGCATCGTCATGCTCGCTTTCCATCACGCTAATCGGGCCCATCGCCTGGCTGCCCATTCCCTGTTTGATCATCGGGAAGAGGATCTGCTCTTCTTTCATCATGTGGCTGGAAAGCTCTTCATGCAGCATGGTCAGGTATTTCGCCAGACCGCGCGGTACGGAAGGTTTGTCGGCGTGAACACGCTCAACTTTGGTTGCCTGCAGGATCAGCTCCGGCAGTTGTTCACGGTGACGATCGTGGTAACGCACAATGATGTGGTCGATGATTTCTGCAAGCGGCGCGGTGCGCCAGTCCTTCTCAATGGGCTGCTCGGCCAGCTGTGCCAGCTCTGCTTCGATCACTTCGACATCCAGCTCCTTGCGCGAGGCAGCGCGCGCCAGGGTTTGTTTGCCGCCACAGCAGTAATCCATATCGTATTTACGGAACAACGCAGAAGCGCGAGGGATGGAGAGCGCCAGCTCGCCGAGGGGTTGGTCGCGGAAGGCCATAGCAGTTACCTCATCATCAAAAATATAAGATGCATTTTAAATGCATCTTTAAGTGAAGGCTATAACCCTTTAGTGGCAAGGGTGAAAATACGACGTTGATCACAAAAAATGGGTGGTATTAACGTACTGAATAAATTCAGGAAAGGACTTTAGAAAGTTTTTAAAGGTGGAGAAACAGTAAACAACCCGCCATGCCTGCCGATAGAGACACGTCAGACAATACCTGCATATAAAAAAGGCAACGCATGTTTAAACGTATAAAAGTCATTACTCTCCTGATCTCAGTGCTGCTTGTGCTCGGCCTCATGCAAATGATTTCCGCAGGCATATTCATTAATGCACTCAATAACGACAAAGATAACTTCACCGTTTCTCAGGTTTCCAGCCAAAACGTGGCGGAGTTTACCGACGCCTGGATCAGTCTGAACCAGGCACGCGTGACCCTGAACCGTGGCATGTTGCGCCTGCAAAGCAGCATGGCCTCTCAGATTAACGGCGGACAGCTGAATGAGCTGGTCAACACCGCGAAAAACCTGCTGGCAGACGCACAGGTTCATTACGATAAATACTATGCGCTGCCGGAAACGCCGGGTCTGGATGAGAAGCTGTCGGACCAGTTAGAAGAACAATACCGCCTTTACTCTGCAACGCTGACGCAAATGAACGTTCTGCTGAGCCAGGGCAACCTGGAGGATATGTTCAAACAGAACGCCGAACAGAAACAGACGGCGATGCAAAAGGTCTATCGCGAATGGCGTGAAGCACAGGCCGCGCTCACGAATAAAGGCATTCAGGATAATGAAAGCGACTATAAGCGCATCCTGTGGGTCCTTTCGGCGGTGATGCTTCTGGTGGTTGCGGTGATTATCTCCAGCTGGATCGCGATGCGCCGCGTGCTGTTGCTGCCTCTGGAAGAGGTGATTAACCATATCCGCGCCATTGCGGCAGGCGATTTAACCCAGCCGATTCAGGCAGAGGGAAATAATGAAATGGCGATCCTGGCGCGCAACGTTCAGGAGATGCAAACCTCGCTGGCGAATACGGTGGGCGTGGTACGTGAAGGTGCCGATACCATTTACACCGGTGCAGGCGAGATTTCTGCGGGCAGCAACGATCTCTCTTCCCGCACCGAACAGCAGGCCGCCTCTCTGGAAGAGACCGCAGCCAGCATGGAACAGCTGACTGCAACCGTGAAGCAAAATGCCGATAATGCGCGTCAGGCTTCACGTCTGGCGCTGGACGCCTCCTCAACCGCGAAGAAGGGCGGTAACGTGGTGGAAGGCGTGGTGCGCACCATGGACGAAATCGCCACCAGTTCCAGTAAAATCGCGCAAATTACTAACGTGATCGACGGTATTGCCTTCCAGACCAACATCCTGGCGCTGAACGCGGCGGTGGAAGCGGTGCGTGCAGGTGAACAAGGTCGCGGCTTTGCGGTGGTGGCGGGTGAAGTGCGTACCCTGGCCCAGCGTAGTGCACAGGCGGCGAAAGAGATCAAAGCGCTGATCGATGATTCCGGCGAGCGCGTCAGCGCGGGTTCTCAGCTTGTGAACGAAGCAGGCGAGACGATGGCGGAAATCGTCAATGCGGTCACGCGCGTGACCGATATTATGGGCGAAATTGCATCTGCCTCTGACGAGCAGAGCCGCGGTATTGATCAGGTAGGCCAGGCGGTGGCAGAGATGGATCGCGTGACCCAGCAGAACGCCTCGCTGGTGGAGGAATCTGCGGCGGCAGCGGCAGCGCTGGAAGATCAGGCTGCACGCCTGAACGAAGCGGTGGCGGTGTTCAAAATAACGCGTAATCAGGCGGTCAAAGCGGCACCGGTGAAAACCTATGTGCCAAAAGCGCAGCCCGTAGCGGCGGCGTCAGAAGGGAACTGGGAAACGTTTTAATATCATGCCGGGTGGCGCTGGCGCTTACCCGGCCTACGAAACGGCTACTTGTAGGCCGGGTAAGGCGCAGCCGCCACCCGGCAAAAAAATCACACCTCCGACGCCGGAACGACCCTCGGTTTTTCCGGCTTCGCTCTCACCGCAATCACCACACCAACCACCAGAAGAATGATCCCACAGGCCGTTAACAGCGGCGGCACGCTCTGGCGCATCAGGAAGGTATAAAGCAGCCCGGCCAGCGTCTCAAAGACAATCAACGGCCCCAGGATCACCGTTGGCAGTTTCTGGCTGGCAATGTTCCAGCACAGCGCGCCCACCCACGAGCACAGCACCGCAATGGCCACCATCAAACCAACAAACACCCACGGGCGCGGCCCAAAGGGTAACGCGAACTCCGGTTGCTGCTGGCCTAACCAGATAGTCGCTCCTGCGTAACCCGCAAGAGAAACCGGCAGCGTCACCAGCGCCTGCGCCGTCGCCCACATCATCGGATGTTTATCCGGGTTCTCCCGCAGCCAGCGCGCGTTGCGCAGGGCATACCATGCCCAGCACACCACGGAAATAAACGCCAGCAAGATGCCGGAACCGTAACGCCATAAGCTGAAATCATCCAGCCCGTGGCGCAGCTCGGCAATGTTCACACACACCAGCCCTACGGCGATGCACACCAGTGCAGGAGCCATTTTTGACCACGCCAGCTTGCCGTCACGGTGGCTGTAAAGCAGGTTCGCGAAGACAGGGATCACCACCGGCAATGTACCGATAATCATGGTCGACACCGGCGCGCCCGTGCGCTGAATGGCACTCGCGAGGCAGACGTAATAGATAAGGTTGCCCATCATGGTCAACGCCAGCGCGGTTACCCAGTCCTGGCGGCTAAGCTGACGCAGGCGCGTGCGCCCCAGCCACGCCAGCGGCAGGGCAATCAGCCCCAGCGCCAGGTAACGTCCGGTGGACTGCAGTATTGCCGGGTACTCCGGCACTATCAACGGGCCGACAAAAATCAGCCCCCACATCAAACCTGCAAGCAGGGCATACAACACGCCGCTAATCATTTTTCCATCCACATTGATTTACTCTGCACGCAGTGTAGGAGGGCAAAATGTGTGCGTATTGTATGAGATTGCGCATTAACGCGGCGTAACCTGTTTCTGGTAACGCACCGGCGTAATGCCGTAACGGTGCGTGAAGGCGCGGGTGAGATGGGACTGATCGGTCAATCCGGTGGCGGCAGCCACTTCGGCGGCGGGCATACCGTGGGTGAGGAAGGCTTTGGCGCGCCACAGGCGGATCGCCATCAGCATCTGATGCGGCGTCACATGGAAATGGGCTTTGAACTGGCGCTGGAAATGGTACGGGCTGAGCGAGACGACGTTTGCCAGCTCGTCCAGCGTCAGAGGGTGCATATAGTTGTCATGCAAATACTCGCGCACACGTTCAAAGCGATGTGCGCCTTCTTGCCTCACCGGCGCGTGGCGGGCGAGCGGCTGGAAGGTCTCAATGAGATCCAGCAGTAAGCCTTTTTGCGCCAGCGGGTCGTCCGTATGCCACAGACCGTAAATCAGCCGGCCGATTTGCTGCGAACGCTGCGGGTCGTAGCGAGTGACGTCGCTGAACCACCAGTGACGCAGGCCGGTCATCTCTTCCAGCAGGTCGGGTTCGATGTAGACCATCCGGTAGCGCCAGCCGCCTTCGGTCGCAGATTCACCGGTGTGGATCTCGTCCGGATTCATGGTGACGACGGATTTTTCAGGGGCGAGGTGCTGTGTTCCGCGATAGCGAAAGCGTTCGGCACCGGTTTCAATAGTGCCGATACCGAAGGCTTCGTGGGTGTGGGGCTCAAAGGCGTATTCAGAGATATGTGCGTGATAGAGTTCCAGGCCCGGCAACTGCGCCAGATGGCGAAAGCGTGCGCTGTCTCTCTCATCAATGAACTGTTCCGGTACGCCTTGCACGGTGAGCCTCCTTGTGGGTCATCTCTCCATTATCAGAGATGACCCGAGGGGATGCCACAAAAAATAACCAATTCTTAACAATTACAGGATGGCGTTGACGCTTTCCGCCAGCGGCGTGGTCGGGCGACCAATCAATTTGCTGAGCGTATGGCTGTCATCGAACAGGCCTCCTTTGGACGCACCCGCGTCGGAATCTGCCAGCATATCCGCCAGCCCGGCAGGCAGGCCAACGCCCTTCAGCGCGGCGGCAAAATCGTCTTCGCTGAGGTTCTGATAGGCTACCGGCTTCCCGCTCTGTTTACTGAGTTCTGCTGCCAGCTCGCTCAGCGTCCAGGCATGATCGCCCGCCAGTTCATACACCTTACCTGCGTGCCCCTCTTCAGCAATAACTTTCGCTGCTGCCGCGGCGTAATCCGCACGGGTGGCAGAAGCGATTTTGCCGTCACCCGCCGCGCCAATAAACACACCGTGCTCCAGGGCTGGCGGTGCGCTTGCCAGGTAGTTTTCGGTGTACCAGCCGTTGCGCAGCAGGGCATAAGGTATGCCAGATTCCGCCAGCGCTTTTTCGGTGGCAACGTGCTCAACGTGCAGACCGAGCGGGGATTTATCGGCATGCAGCAGGCTGGTGTAGGCGATGAATTTCACGCCTGCCGTTCTGGCGGCGTGAATCACATTCTGATGCTGCACGGCGCGCTGGCCCACTTCGCTGGAAGAGATCAGCAGCAGCTTATTTACGCCGTTCAGTGCGGTGGTGAATGCCGCCTGGTCGGTATAATCCGCCTGACGAACGACAATACCTTTCTGGTGCAATGCGTCGGCTTTTGCCGGGTTACGCACAATGGCGACAATCTGGTTGGCCGGAACGGTTTTCAGCAGTTCTTCGATAACGTGTTGACCAAGCTGGCCGGTAGCGCCGGTAATCGCGATCATGATGAATCTCCTTCGTGTTTGTCTGGTGTTGTGGCACACTATCACCATCACTAACTTTTAGTAAGTACGTACAAAAAGGTAAGTATGAAAACGACGATACCGACCCTCAGCGAGCAACTGCGCGATGGCAATCTTTTCGCGGAGCAATGCCCTTCACGCGACGTGCTTAAGCATGTCACCAGCCGCTGGGGCGTGCTGATCCTGGTGGCGTTACGTCAGGGTACGCATCGTTTTAGCGATTTGCGCCGCAAGATGGGCGGTGTCAGCGAGAAGATGCTGGCTCAGTCGTTACAGGCGCTGGAACAAGATGGTTTTGTCGATCGCGTTTCGTATCCGGTCGTGCCACCGCACGTGGAGTATAGTCTGACGCCGCTCGGTATGGAGGTGAGCGAGAAAGTGGCCGCGCTGGCGGACTGGATAGAGGTCAATACGCCGCAGGTGCTGGCGAATAGGGATGAGCGGGCGGCCTAAACGCCGGGGGGCGGCTTCGCCTTACCCGGCCTGCGGGTTCGAGGATTTCGGGTAGGCCGGATAAGCGCAGCGCCACCCGGCACAACCACCCCTATTTACTCAAATCCACCTGATAAATCGCGAACCCGATATCGTCGGTCGCGACTTTACTCATTGGATACTGTGCCTTGTCTTTAATAAACGCAGCCGCCTTATCAGACGGTGACGTTTCAAAACGGATATCCAGCTTCGTTTTGCTGTGGATCGGGGCCAGACGCCAGTTGTTATCCACCGCCGGGTGAATTTCGCCCGCCTTTTTCGACTCCGCGCTGATCCACGCTGCCAGCACCGAACGGTTCTCATCCGGTGACGCAAAGGCGATATGGCTATCACCCGTGCCGGCAAACTTACCGCCATACGCGCGGTAGTTATTCGTCACTACAAGGAAGGTGGCATCCGGGTCAATCGCCTTGCCGTTGAAGGTCAGGTTTTTGATACGCTCCGCCTGCGGATTAACGGCCTGGCACTCGCCGTCATATTTCGCTGGCTGCGTGACATCAATCTGATAATCCACGCCGTCGATTACGTCGAAGTTATAGGTGCGGAAACCGTCCCAGTTAATCAGCGACTGTGGCTTACTGCTGTTCGGATCTATCTGGTTAAACTGTCCGGCGGAGCACTCGAGCCACTCTTTCACCTCTTTGCCGGTCGCTTTTACGACTACCAGCGTGTTCGGATAGAGATAAAGATCGGCAGCATTACGGAAGGTCAACTGGCCTTTTTCGACTTCAACGTAGCTTGCCGGGTCATTTTTTCGGCCACCCACTTTGAACGGCGCAGCAGCAGAAAGTATCGGTAATTTTGCCAGATCCGGATCGCCCTGAATGAAATGCTCGGCATAGGCTTTCTGCGCCATGTTGACTACCTGCACGGTCGGGTCATCCTGTACCAGCGCCAGGAAGCTGTACATGTTGTCGGCTGATTTTCCGATCGGCTTGCTGACGAATTCGCGGGTGGCGTCGTGGTCATGCTTCAGCACGTTGACCAGATTTTTATCTTCTTCTGCCAGCGATTTTTTGGCCGCGGCATCGTAAATCGGACGCGCTTCGGCTTTAGACTGGGTAACCTTCCAGCTACCGCCGTCGTTATTCAGCACCAGATCCACCACACCCAGATGGTCGCCCCACATGCCTGGCATCACAGACGGCACGCCGTTAAGTGTCCCTTTTTCGATATCCGCTCCTTTGATGCTGGCGAAATCTTTGCCTGGGAAGACCGCGTGGGCGTGACCAAACAGAATCGCATCCACCCCCGGAACTTCACTCAGATAATAAACCGAGTTCTCCGCCATGACCTGATAAGGATCTGCCGACAGGCCGGAATGGGCAACAACGACAACCAGATCCGCTCCTTTTGCACGCATCTCCGGCACATATTTTCGTGCGGTTTCGGTGATGTCGTTAACGGTGACTTTCCCGCTGAGGTTGGCTTTATCCCACGTCATGATCTGTGGCGGCACAAAACCGATATAGCCAATCTTCAGCGTCTGCGTTTTACCATCCTGATCGACGACCTTGGTCTCTTTAATCAGGTATGGCGTAAATAACGGCTTTTTGGTCTTAACGTCGATAATATTGGCGTTAACGTAAGGGAATTTCGCGCCAGCCAGCGCATCGTGAAGGTATCTCAGGCCGTAGTTAAACTCGTGGTTACCCAGGTTGCCGACGGTATAATCCAGCGTATTCATCGCTTTATACACCGGGTGGATCTCACCTTTTTTCAGCCCCTTCGCGGCCATGTAATCGCCGAGCGGGCTACCCTGGATTAAGTCGCCATTATCCACCAGCACGCTGTTTTTCACTTCACTGCGGGCGGCGTTAATTAAACTTGCTGTGCGTACCAGTCCGAATTTTTCCGTAGGGGTATCTTTGTAGTAATCGAAGTCCATCATGTTACTGTGCAGGTCGGTGGTTTCCAGAATACGGAGATCTACCGTCGCCGCCTGAACGCTTGCCGCAATCAGCGTCGCCAGGAGCGTTGCGCTAAACTTAATCATCTGAGGAGTCCTTTTTTCGATCCAGGCCACAAAAGAATATGTATCTCTTTTTTGTTGCTTACGGGAGTGTGAATCCTGCCAGAAAAAAGTACGCTTAAACCGGAATTGCTTCACAGATAGCGGAATTGTTCACATTACGATATAACTAAAACAATAAGTTATGCCCACTGCGTTAACGAAGAGGTGGAGAATGTTAGATAAGATTTGTCAGCTCGCACGGGATGCGGGTGATGCCATTATGCAAGTGTACGACGGTGCAAAACCAATAGACGTTGTCAGCAAAGCGGACGACTCTCCGGTCACCGCGGCGGATATTGCGGCGCACGGCGTGATCCTGAAAGGGCTACAGGCGCTGACGCCTGATATTCCGGTCCTCTCAGAAGAGGCCCCGCAAAGCTGGGACGAACGCCAGCACTGGCAGCGTTACTGGCTGGTCGATCCGCTGGACGGCACCAAAGAGTTCATCAAGCGTAACGGTGAATTTACCGTGAATATAGCCCTGATTGAAAAAGGGAAAGCGGTACTGGGTGTGGTCTATGCGCCGGTGATGAAAGTGATGTACAGCGCTGCGGAAGGCAAAGCCTGGAAGGAAGAGTGCGGTGTACGTAAGCAGATTCAGGTGCGTGATGCGCGTCCACCGCTGGTGGTTATCAGCCGCTCGCACAGCGACAGCGAACTGCAGGAGTACCTGCAGCAACTGGGCGAGCATCAGACGACGTCAATTGGCTCATCGCTGAAGTTTTGCCTGGTGGCAGAGGGGCAGGCGCAGCTTTATCCGCGCTTTGGGCCAACCAACGTCTGGGATACGGCGGCAGGACACGCCGTTGCCGCTGCCGCCGGTGCGCATGTGCATGACTGGCAGGGGAAGCCGCTTGACTATACCCCGCGCGAATCATTCCTCAATCCTGGCTTCCGGGTGTCGCTCTACTGACTGAGCAGCTTGTGCAGCAGAGCAACCACCTGCTGCACCTCTTCCTGGGTCAATGCCCCGTCTTTTGCCCACTGCACCCGGCCATCTTTATCCAGCACGATAATTGCCGAACTCTCTTCTTCCAGTTGCCAGGCTTTACGCGTCACGCCGTTACTGTCGACAATAAATTGCGACCACGGGTAGAGCTTCTTATTGCTCTCAAGGCTTGAACGGACAAACATACCGGAGCCTGGGATGGCATCGTCGGTGTTAACAATCGTGGTGGTCTGGTAGCGGTCATGTGGGAATTTTGCGGCCTTGATCGCTTCTACCAGGGTTGCATTTTTCTCTTTTGCGGATGTACGACCGGCAATGTGTTGTACAACTCTCACTTTCCCTGCGAGCTGCGCGCTATTCCAGGGTTTATAGCTAAACTTATCATTGTCGAGAATCAATTCTCCCCGGTCAGCAATGCCGACTGGCGGTACACGTTGTCCTTTTTCAATGTTGTGAGCGCAAGCCCACAGGGGCAGCAACAGGCATGCTGCTGCAAGGATGTTACGTAGGGTCATGGTGTTTCCTTATTGTATGCAGGTGATCCGACCACTTGGTCTTACGCTTTTAATCATAAGTGCGATCAATGTGGTTTTCCCGCAATCCCGATGCCAGTTTGCGGGCGAACGCACATATCCATGAAAAAACGACGGCTTATACTGCCCTCCGTCACGGTTTGCAAAGATTATTCTGAATAAGTGTAATCAAACGGTAAATAAACTTATGCACACTGGGTAACTTCGAGGTTCTGGTCTATAGTCATTGAGCAATAAAATTTGCGCTCAGGACAGTCGGGCCGATTGTGGCACCGCAAGAGCGTATGATTCGCAGGAGATACAAGAATGAAAATTTTCCAACGCTACAACCCGCTTCAGGTGGCGAAGTACGTGAAGATCCTGTTCCGTGGACGGTTGTACATCAAGGATGTTGGCGCTTTTGAGTTCGATAAGGGCAAAATCCTTATCCCAAAAGTGAAGGACAAACAGCACTTGTCTGTGATGTCCGAAGTCAACCGTCAGGTTATGCGTCTGCAGACTGAGATGGCTTAACCAACGTGCTATGCAGTAGTTAAAAGAACGGCTCCCGATGGGAGCCGTTGATGTTTGTGGGGTATACAAAGCATTACGCCGACACCTTCTCCTCAGCATCCGGCAGTTTCGGCACCAGCATGGTCGGTTTGTTATCAATACGCGTCACCAGCAGTTGGTCGATGCGGTAGTTATCGATATCCACCACTTCAAACTTGAAGCCGGAGAATTTCACCGAGTCAGTGCGTTTCGGGATCTTACGCAACATAAACATCATAAACCCGCCGATAGTCTCGTAATTGCCGGACTGCGGGAATTCATCGATATCCAGCACACGCATCACGTCCTCAATCGGCGTACCGCCGTCGATAAGCCATGAGTTCTCGTCACGCTGAACAATCTGCTCTTCCAGCCCCTGGCCGACCAGGTCGCCCATCAGCGTCGTCATGACGTCGTTAAGCGTGATGATACCCACCACCAGAGCGTACTCGTTCATGATAACCGCGAAGTCTTCACCCGCCGTTTTGAAACTTTCCAGCGCTTCTGAGAGCGTCAGGGTGTCTGGCACGATCAGGGTATTGCGGATCTGCACGCCGCTGTTGAGCGCCAGGCTCTGGTTCGCCAGCACACGATTCAGCAGATCTTTCGAGTCCACATAGCCGATGATATGGTCGATATCTTCATTACAAACCAGGAACTTGGAGTGCGGATGCTCCGCCACTTTGTTCTTCAGGCTCTGTTCGTCTTCATGCAGATCAAACCAGATCACGCTCTCACGGCCCGTCATGGAAGAGGGGACGGTACGGGATTCCAGTTCAAACACATTTTCAATTAACTCATGCTCTTGTTTGCGCAGCACCCCGGCCAGTGCGCCCGCTTCCACTACTGCATAAATGTCGTCGGAGGTAATGTCATCTTTACGCACCATCGGCAGCTTGAAGATACGGAAAATCACGTTTGCCAGGCCGTTAAAGAACCACACCAGCGGGCGGAACACGAACAGGCAGAAGCGCATCGGGTTGATGATACGCAAAGCCACAGCTTCTGGCGCAATCATACCGATGCGTTTCGGGGTCAGATCGGCAAACAGGATGAACAAGCCAGTGACCAGCGAGAAGGAGAGAATAAAGCTCAGCTGCTCGGCAAGCTCAGCGGACATGTACGGAATAAACAGGCTGTGAAATGCCGGAGAAAACGCTGCATCGCCCACGATACCGCCGAGAATGGCGACCGCGTTCAGGCCAATCTGCACCACGGTGAAGAACATGCCTGGGTTTTCCTGCATTTTCAGAATGCGCATGGCATTGATGTTGCCTTCGTCGGCAAGCAGCTTAAGTTTGATTTTTCGGGATGCGGCCAGCGAGATCTCTGATATCGAGAAAAATGCACTGACGGCAATAAGACAAAGTATTACTAAAATACTGTTTAACATAGTTTATCCGGCTTCTCGCCAGATCCTCGGAAGGGAAGTTGATTACATTTGTGTGAAAACACATTGAACGTCAGCTCGTAGCGTTGAGCCGATTATTTCAGCGGGTAGTATAGCGTAAAGGCGTGTAAATCTGCCAGAGGTCACGTTTTTAGCAAAAACAGGCCGGACAGGCAGGGAACCGGTCCGGCGCGTGTTGCTATTCTGCTGCTGATAACTTCACGGTTTTAACCGTGCGCCGCGTGGCTGCTCCACCCCACACTTCGTCATACTCGTAGCCCGTCAACTGCCTGATCACCACGCGGGTATGTTCATCACAGTCGCGGTAATCGCCACCCAGCTTGCGGCGGGCAATTTCTTTGAGAAGGACTTTGTGCGTGTCGCGGGTGAGTTTGAATTTGTAAGTGGTGAAGAAGCTCACCGCCAGCAGGGCTGCCGTGGCAAAAATCATCAGCCCGATAATCGCCCCCAGCGCACTCTCAGGTTGTGCACCGCTGCCTTTTACAAAACCGGACTCCTGCAACACCAGGCCGATAATCATGATGGCAATCGCGACGGTGCTTTTGCGGGTCAGTACCATTACACCGGCAAAAATCCCTTCGCGGCGCTGCTGCGTGACCATCTCGTCGATATCAGGAATAAAGCTGTAGATATTCCACGGGATATAATACAGACCAGAGCGTGCGGCACCCAACAGGATAAAGACCGCCGAGAACAATAGCGTCGGTACCTGCGTTTTAGTCAGGTAGATCGTAAACAGGAACAGCAGCACGCAGAAAATACAGCCGTAAGAGAGGCGCAGGGCGGCGGATGGCGTCATGTTTAGCCGGTTTAATAGCAGCATAAATCCGTAAGTGCCCGGCACAGAAGCAAAGGCCGCAATACTCAGCCAGCCCGACACCGCCGCGGCGTCCTGGCTCAGGCAATAAACCACGTAATAGGTAAAGACGGAACCGAATACGTCCATCGCCGTGAACGAGAAGATATAAATCAGAATATGCAGACGGAAGGCGCGTATCCGGAATGACGAAAAGAGATCCAGCACCAGATATTTGAGGTGATTGCCAATGCCACTGCTGCGCTGATTATCCACTTTGAAGTCGGACTCCTGATGCACATCTTTTGCTTCCCAGGTGGTGTACCAGGTAATAAAGACCGCAATACAAAAGACACAGGAAAATATCAGCCCGGTCAGGGTGTAGGTAAACGAATTATCCTTACCGGTAAATTGCATAATGACACCGGGAACCGATACCGCAAGAAAACCGCCCAGCTGCGAGCAGATCATTCGCACACCAGAGAGGCGGCTACGCTCTTCGTAGCGGTTGGTCATTTCGGCCGCCAGGGTTTCCCACGGCACCAGCACCATCGCCGACAGCAGTTCAATAGAGAGGTAGGTCCCCAGATAATACCAGTAGCCCATATCGGTCAACCACAGCAGGGCGTACAGGAACATTAACGGTGAACTCAGTAATAAAAAGAAGCGGCGACGTCCAAATTTACGGCCCAACCACGTATCGCCAAAATTATCGGTGATATAACCCATAATCGGGCTTAATAGCGCATCAATAACGCGGGCGATGGCAAATATTGAGCCAGCTTCAACGACGGACAGTCCGCAATACGTGGTATAAAAAAATAGCAGCCAGGTGCCGATAATGGCGAAAGCGCCTCCGCCAAACAGATCGGTTATGCCGTAGCCAAGCGCCACGCCATAACCAACTCTACGTTCAGTTGGTTTGACCATAATATTATCCAGTGTAGGGTAGCTATTAACCCGTTTTCGGGTCGTTTTTTATTAACTGCTGGAATACAAATTACGTTCTACTTATTTATCTCTATCCATTGCCTTAATTGAGATGACCGATAAATAGCCTCCACAAGCGTGAGTGATTTTCCGGCTTCACAGATATCGGTGTAATCCGTTATTTCCGGGTGATGAATGGCGTGATAAAAACGGCGGATCGCCTGTTGATGGCCGATCCCCCAGTAGCTTTTGGCTGTGCCGTCAGGCGGGGCGTCGCTCTCCAGTTTTAACCGCTCGCCAGGCGTGATGCGCCACAGCGCGTTATCGTTGAGCTGCAATGTGCCGTGTTCACAGTGGATTTCCAGCAGAAGAGGGGAGTCCGTGGTGTGGCAGGTACTGGCATAAAACAGGCCCCGCGCGCCATTTGCAAAGTGCAGCGTCGCCATCGCGCTGTCTTCCCCTTCGGTGACGTCGGCCAGTTCACCGCTATCGACAACGCCTTTCAGCCGCGTGACGCCACCGGCGAACCATTGCATCAGATCGAGCGTATGGATTGCCTGGTTGATCAGCAGGCTTCCGCCCTCTGTTGCCAGGCGGCCACGCCACGGGCTTTCCGTGTAGTAAATGCCTGAGCGGGACCAGGTCAGTACGGCCCTGATGCCCAGCATTTTACCCAAACTTCCTTCCGCCAGCTCTTTGCGGATGCGCAGGCTGGTTGGGTTAAGTCGGTTCTGATAGCACACGCCAAGTTTACCGGACGCCTGCGCAGCGGCGGCGGCAATGTCAGCAAGCTCGCTGCCGTTCATGCCCACCGGTTTTTCGCAGAAAACGTGCTTCCCGGCGGCGAGCGCCGCCAGGATCATGTTTTTATGCTCAAAATGAGGCGTGCAGATATGCACCACGTCAATGGCATCATCCAGCAGCATTTCCCGGTAATCCTGATAAAAGCGGCACTGATAGTTCATCGCCAGCCTCAGCCCTTTAACGCTATCAGTATCCACCAGCGCGCGCAGTGCTACGTTAGGGATCTGGCGCAGGGCATTCACATGGCAACCATGAATAGCTCCGCCTCCGATAATCGCCGTGTTCAGGATCGTCATTTCTGCCTCCTCTTATCCCGCTGCGTTGGCTTGCATTTGTGCTTTTACGCACAGCTCCGCAGCCTTAAAGGCATGCGCCTGGGTCATGGCATGTTCGGTGCGGTGCAGGCAGTCGAGGATCAGTTCGCCAAAGAACGGGAACCCGACCTGTCCGGCCACCGGATAGCGGAATTCTCCCTCTTTATTGACGAGGTACACCACATCCTGCTCACCACGGGTCAAGTCGACATATTTGCGGATTTCGATATAGCCCTCTGTGCCGAGCAGCGTCAGACGGCCATCTCCCCAGGTTGAAAGTCCGTCAGGCGTGAACCAGTCGCAGCGGAAATAACCGCTGGCACCGTTCTCGCCTTTGAGCATCGCGTCGCCGAAATCCTCGAAGGCCGGATACTGCGGGTGATTGACGTTGCGCACCTGGCTGGCGACCACGCACGCATCGCTGTTGCCGGTGTAAAACAGGAACTGTTCAATCTGATGGCTGCCGATATCACACAGGATGCCGCCAAAGTAACGACGATCGTAGAACCAGTCCGGGCGGCCTTGTCCTTCACGGTGCGGGCCAGTGCCGAGCGTTTGCACTACGCGGCCAATTGCCCCTTGCTGCACCAGTTGACCGGCAAAGACCGCGCTCTCCACGTGCAGGCGTTCGCTGTAATACACCGCGTATTTTTTCCCGGTTTTTTCAACCATCGCTTTGGCGTCTGCCAGTTGTTCAAGGGTGGTAAGCGGCGCTTTGTCCGTGAAGTAGTCCTTGCCCGCCGCCATCGATTTCAGCCCCAGTGCGCAACGCTCAGACGGGATGGCGGCACCGGCCACCAGACGAACCTCGTCATCGTTGAGAATAACGTCCAGTGAACTGGCGACCATGACCTGCGGATACTGCTGGATGAATTTATCCACTTTGGCCGGATCGGGATCGTAGACCCACTTCAGCGTGGCACCCGCTTCAATCAACCCGTTACACATTCCGTAGATATGGCCGTGGTCGAGTGCCGCGGCGGCAAAAATGAATTCACCTTCATGGACAACCGGCTGCGGTTTGCCGACCGGGGCGTAGTTCATTCCATCATTCTTATTCATGGTTACATTCCTCGATCCAGATCTTTGCCGAGAGGGATTGCGCCCACTTCGCTAAAGTTGGCGACGCTTGTGGATTTCTCATAAAAACGGGGGGCGAGGGCGTTAGTCCCGCCGGTACGGTAAAACGGATCGCTGCGGTCAATCGGTAGCGACACCACGCTGCGGGTAATGGCCGATTTATAGATAGCGGTAATCAGTTCCAGCGAACGCTTGCCCTGTACGCCGTCCACCAGCGGGGCGGTACGGCGCTCGATAGCCTGCAGCAGGTCGTTAATCTGCCCGGTGTGCAGCGTCCAGGTGAGTTTCGGGGTCTCATGAAAAACGGCGTTAAGTAAGGCTTCACGTTGCAGGTCGTGGGTCTCTTGCGGGAAACCGTTATCGGCGCTGACGCTGGCAAACGCCTGCCACGGCGCAGAGATGCGCGCTTTATCGCCCTGAATAATGATCTTCTGATCTTCGCCGTGGTGCACCACCGAGGCGGTCAGTTGGGTGAGTGCGCCGCCGGGGTATTTGAAAATGGCGGCGCTGAGATCTTCCACCTCGGCGTTGTCATGCGCCACGTTGGTCATCATCGCCACCACTTCAGACGGGAAGCCAAGCATCCACTGGATGGCGTCG
Organism: Enterobacter sp. MALB-1; assembly: GCF_041021625.1. Taxonomy (NCBI): domain Bacteria; kingdom Pseudomonadati; phylum Pseudomonadota; class Gammaproteobacteria; order Enterobacterales; family Enterobacteriaceae; genus Enterobacter; species Enterobacter sp. MALB-1. Next base: position 3,941,064 of record NZ_JBDPJL010000001.1, on the reverse strand, counting down.
ATATGGTGTACCGCATGGTTGAGCGTGCAGCCGCCCCCCTCTTTTTCCCAGGTACCGCGCCACCACAGGTCGTAATAGCAGTGCCCGCGCCACCAGAACGAATCTACCTGCGCGTGGCAAATATTGCCTGCCAGCCCGGAATCCAGCGCCGCTTTTAAGCGCCAGAATGCGTCGGTAAAACGGTTCTGCGCAATGATCGAGAGAATCTTTCCGCTCGCCTGCTGTGCCGCAATCATCGCGTCGCACTCTTCCAGCGAGGCTGCCATCGGTTTTTCACACAGCACATGGCAACCGGCGTGGAGCGCGTCGATACTGATTTCTGCGTGTACGTAGGGCGGCGTGCAGACATCGACGATATCGAGTTCTGGCTCTGCGGCCAGCATCTGCTGGTGGCTCTCATACACGCGGGCTTCCGTCAGGCCATAGCGCGCTTTTTTCTCTTCTGCTTTTTCCGGGTAGATATCCACCAGCGCGACAATCCGGCAGCGCTGACCAAACTGCAAATAGCCCTGAATATGGTTATGCGAGATATTCCCTGTTCCCACGATAGCGACATTTAACATTATGCATTCTCCGGTGTTACCAGGTGCCTGAGGCATCCAGCGTTCGGCTTATTGTCTCTTTATCAACAGAGGTGGCGATGCGCTGCTGGAGCAGGCGCAGATACTGTTTTTCGTTCAGCGGTAGCTCAACCCAGTCGTCCGTCCAGGTGGAAAGGTGCATGGCATTGGACAGCGTCAGCCCGCGGATACCTTCCAGACCTGGCGCAATCAGCGGCTCACCGCGCAGTACGGCGGCGCAGAAATTGGCGGTAATGACGTGATGTTCGCTATATTCAGGCGCAACCGGAATGGACACCTCCCAGCATTCGGGCTCACCAAAGCCGTTCTGCCAGCGGGCATTAAATGCAGTTTCTGATTCACGCAACCGCCAGTAGCGCAGTCTGCCCGCTTCAACGACCACTTTGCCGCGATCGCCCACAATCTCCAGACGGTTGGTTCCCGGTGTTTCTGCGACGGTGGTAATAAACACGCCTGTCGCGCCGTTGGCGTACTCCGCATAGGCGGTCACTTCGTCTTCCACTTCGATATCGCGATGCTTACCGAACTGGCAAAACGCACGCAGACGGATCGGCATGCCCACCAGCCATTGCCAGAGATCGAGCTGATGCGGGTCCTGATTGAGCAGCACACCGCCGCCTTCGCCTTTCCAGGTGGCGCGCCAGCCGCCGGAGTTGTAGTAGCTTTGCGAGCGATACCAGTTGGTAATGATCCAGTTAGAGCGACGGATCTCGCCCAGCTCGCCGCTGTCGATCAGATCTTTAACCTTCTGATAAAGCGGGTTAGGGCGCTGGTTATACATGATGCCAAACACCACGTCGCATTCGCGCGCGCAGGCGTTCATCTCCTGCACCTGCGCCGTATAAACGCCCGCCGGTTTCTCACACAGGGTGTGGATGCCGTTACGCATTGCCAGCATCGACAGGCGCGGGTGGTCGTAATGGGGCGTCGCGACAATGACCGCGTCGATAAGCCCGCTCTGGAGCATCTCCTGCGCGTCGCTGAAAAGAGGAACGGAGCCCACCAGTTGGCGAATGGCAGCGTGCTTTTCCGGTGCATTATCGCAAACCGCCGTCAGACAGGCGTCACTGACGGTCCCCGCCAGTAAATAGCGCGCGTGGACCGTACCGATATTACCTATACCAATAATGCCAAAACGTACCTTTTCCATGTCACACCTTAATTTCAGTCGAAAAGAGTGATGACCGGAAAATAGGAAAGGAGAGCAACCGCGACAATGTGTTTTTGTGAGAATACTCGCAAGGTCAATAAGTAAACTCTAACCATTTTGAAATTTCGTTTTAAAATCAAAGCGCTGTTTCTGCAAATATTTGCAAAAACTGATTGAGAGCGAGGTCACATTATGGCGGGCAAGTTAAAAATGGAGGAAATCGCGTCCCTGACGGGGTATTCCGTCAGCACGGTGTCGAGGGTGCTAAGCGGCAAATCCTACACCAGCGATAAGGCTCGCGAGGCAATAGTGCGCACCGCGCGGGAATTAGGCGTACTGGAGTCGATGGCGAGCGGGCGATTGCTGATTAACGGCATCGCGGTATTTGCCCCGGAAAGAACCTTCCAGGGGCGCGGCGATATTTTTTATCTGGAAGTCACTAAAGGTATTGCCGAAGCCAGCGCGCCACATAATGTCTGGGTCAGTTATTGCGGATTAGAAGAACAGCACGCCGATGTGAAATTATTTATGGAAAAGGCCAGCCATAAAAATATTAATGCGATCATTATCATTGGCACAGATGATTCCACCATATTCAAACTGGCGAGTACGCTTAATAAGCCCTGTGTCTTAATTAATTCTGTCGACCGGGATCGCGTGCTGGATTCCGTTTCGCCTGACCATCGCGCCATTGGTTTTACCGCCATGCAGTACCTTTTTGAGCAAGGGCACCGCCGCGTATTGACGCTGACCTGTCTGCGCCGCGAGACGTTATATGCCCGGCTGGACGGGATTAAAGAGGCGTACCGCCATTTTCACGTTGCCTTCGAGCCGCAGCGGGATTTGCTGGTGACGGAGTGGTTTACCGCCGAAGAGGCCGAGCGAGCGCTGGATGCGTGGCTGGTTAGCCACGACAGACAGCAGTGGCCGGACGTTATCTTCCCGAACAGCACCAGCATGACGGAGGGTGTACTCAGGGCTTTGCAGCGTCACGGGCTGCGTGTGCCGGACGATATTTCGATCATCACCACCGATTTTGCGTGGAATTTAGAACATCGTCTGGAAAAACCGGTCACGGGCGTCACTGTACCCTGCCGCGATTTGGGTATAGAAGCCGTGCATCTGCTGCAGACGCGACTCAACAGGGCGCAGGCACCGGTGTATAACCTGCTGTTGCAGGGAAAGGTGATGGATTACGGGTCGGTGACCAATGCAACGCGCCACGCGGCTCGCGTGGCGCTAAACCAGTAATCAGGCCAGCTGTGGCGGCAGGCAAACGCCAATACCACCGATGCCACAGTAACCGTAGGGGTTTTTATGCAGATACTGCTGGTGATCGTCCTCGGCATAGTAAAACGGCTTCGCAGTGGCGATTTCCGTTGTCACCTGACGTTTATCCCCTGCGGCATGCATCGCCTCCTGGAAGCGCGCCAGGCTGGCGCGAGCGGCGGCATCCTGCTCCGGGGTCAGCGGATAGATGGCAGAGCGATACTGCGTGCCGTGGTCGTTGCCCTGACGCATACCCTGCGCCGGGTCGTGGTTTTCCCAGAATACCTGCAGCAGTTGTTCATAGCTGATGATGCTCGGGTCATACACCACACGTACTGCCTCCGCATGGCCGGTGTCACCGGAACACACTTCGCGGTAGGTTGGGTTTGGTGTATAGCCCCCGGTGTATCCCGCTGCGGTGCTGTAAACGCCAGGCAATTGCCAGAACAAACGTTCAACCCCCCAGAAACAGCCCATCGCGAACAGGGCGATCTCCATTCCATCAGGAACGTTTGTCATTGAATGGTTGTTTACGGCGTGTAAGGTCGCCACAGGCATTGGGGTATTCCGTCCCGGTAATGCATCGGCTTGTGAAACCAGATGCTTTTTGTCGAATAAACTCACGGTGGGGCCTCCCAGGTAGCGATGTTTTGGTTAAGGTTGTCATGGCGCGTTTAATTGAACACAATAAAAGCGCTGAATGAGTCTAGATTTAATCATAAGAAATATTTGGGTGTTAGACCCTTTTTCAACCCGCTAATTGGGTTTTTGGCTGAAAGGCCGTATTGAGTCGCGGAGCGGCACATCATTTGCTTCCAGGGTGGAAACAGGGATATTCAGGAGAAAACGTGACAAAGATCCGCCAGTTATGTTTGGTCAGTCTATTGCTGACAAGCGGGGTTGCCAGCGCGGCGAATGTCCGTTTGCAGGTTGAGGGGTTATCCGGGGCGCTGGAAAAAAACGTGCGTGCGCAGCTGTCAACAATCCAGAGTGATGAAGTGACGCCGGACCGGCGTTTTCGCGCGCGCGTTGATGATGCGATCCGTGAAGGGCTAAAGGCGCTGGGGTATTACGAACCCACCATTGATTTCGATTTACGTCCACCTCCGGCCAAAGGGCGGCAGGTGCTGATTGCCCGTGTTTCGCCGGGTGAGCCGGTATTGATTGGCGGCACCAACGTGGTGCTGCGCGGCGGTGCGCGCACGGACCGGGATTACCTAGATCTTCTTAGCACGCGCCCTAACGTTGGCACCGTGCTGAATCACGGTGATTACGACCGCTTCAAAAAGTCCTTAACCAGCGTCTCGCTGCGTAAAGGCTACTTCGACAGCCAGTTCAATAAAAGCCAGTTGGGTGTGGCGCTGGACAGGCGTCAGGCGTTCTGGGATATCGATTACGACAGCGGCCAGCGCTACCGCTTTGGTGATGTGACGTTTGAAGGATCGCAAATCCGCGAAGAGTATCTGCAAAACCTGGTGCCCTTCAAAAAGGGTGATTACTACCAGTCAAGCGACCTGGGCGAGCTGAACCGTCGTTTGTCGGCAACCGGCTGGTTTAACTCGGTCGTTGTTGCACCGGAGTTCGATAAAGCGCGTAAAACCAAAGTGTTGCCGCTGCATGGCGTGGTTTCGCCGCGCACCGAGAACACCATTGAGACCGGCGTCGGCTACTCGACGGACGTCGGCCCGCGCGTGAAGGCGACGTGGAAAAAACCGTGGATGAACTCCTACGGCCACAGCCTGACCACCAGCGCCAGCATCTCCGCGCCGGAACAACAGCTCGATTTCAGCTACAAAATGCCGCTGCTGAAAAACCCGCTTGAGCAGTATTACCTGGTTCAGGGCGGCTTCAAACGGACCGATCTGAACGATACCGAGGCGGATTCAACCACACTTGCCGTGTCGCGTTACTGGGATCTTTCCAGCGGCTGGCAGCGCGCGATAAACCTGCGCTGGAGCCTTGACCACTTTACCCAGGCCAACGTCACTAACACGACGATGCTGCTGTACCCTGGCGTGATGATCAGCCGTACCCGCTCGCGCGGCGGGCTGATGCCCACCTGGGGTGATTCCCAGCGTTACTCTATCGACTACTCCAACACCATGTGGGGTTCCGACGTGGACTTCACGGTGGTGCAGGCGCAAAACGTCTGGATACGAACGCTCTACGACAAACACCGCTTTGTGGTGCGCGGCAACCTCGGCTGGATTGAAACGGATGATTTCGAGCGCGTTCCACCGGACCTGCGTTTCTTCGCCGGGGGCGACCGCAGCATTCGCGGGTATAAATACAAATCGATCTCACCGGAAAACGAAAAAGGCCAACTGACAGGGGCATCAAAACTGGCGACTGGATCGCTGGAGTATCAGTACAACGTCAGCGGAAAATGGTGGGGGGCGATGTTCGTTGATGGCGGCGAAGCGGTGAACGACATCCGCCAAAGTGACTTCAAAACCGGCGCGGGTGTGGGTGTGCGCTGGCAGTCCCCGGTTGGGCCAATCAAGCTCGATTTCGCCGTGCCGGTGGGTGATAAAGATGAACACGGTTTACAGTTTTACATCGGTCTGGGGCCTGAATTATGAGTTTATGGAAGAAGATAAGCCTCGGAGTGCTGATTTTTATCATGCTGCTGCTCGGTACGGTGGCGTTTCTGGTGGGCACCACCACCGGCCTGCATCTGCTGTTTAATGCCGCGAACCGTTGGGTGCCGGGGCTGGAAATTGGCCAGGTGACGGGCGGCTGGCGCGATCTGCGTCTGAAAAATATTCGTTATGAACAGCCAGGCGTGGCGGTGAATGCGGGCGAGTTCCATCTGGCGGTGAAGCTGGGCTGTCTGCGGGACAGCAAGCTGTGCGTGAACGATCTGTCGTTAAAAGATGTGAACGTAGCGATAGATTCGAAAAAAATGCCGAAATCTGCGCCCGTGGAAGAAGAGGACAGCGGCCCGCTGAACCTCTCCACGCCGTACCCGATCGCGCTTTACCGTGTGGCGCTGGACAACGTCAATATCAAAATCGACGACACCACCGTCTCGGTGATGGACTTCACCTCCGGCCTGCGCTGGCAGGAGAAAAACCTGACCCTGACGCCAACCTCCCTGCAGGGGCTGCTGATTGCGCTGCCGAAAGTGGCGGACGTGGCCCAGGACGAGATTGTCGAGCCGAAGATCCAGAACCCGCAGCCGGAAGAGAAACCGCTGGGCGAAACGCTGAAAGATCTCTTCTCAAAACCGGTACTGCCGGAGATGACCGACGTTCATCTGCCGCTGAACCTTAACATTGAGGAATTCAAAGGCGAGCAGCTGCGTCTGACGGGCGATACCGATCTGACGGTCTATAACATGCTGCTTAAAGTCAGCAGCATTGACGGCAATATGAAGCTCGATGCGCTGGATATCGACACTAACCAGGGCTCCGTTAATGCGTCGGGGAACGCGTTGCTGCGCGACAACTGGCCGGTGGATATTACGCTGAACAGCGCGCTCAATATCGATCCGCTTAAGGGCGAGAAGGTGAAGCTGAAAGTCGGTGGTGCGCTGCGCGAGAAGCTGGAGTTTGGCGTTAACCTCTCCGGCCCGGTGGATATGGTTCTGCGCGGGCAAACCCAGCTGGCAGAGGCCGGTTTACCGCTAAACCTTGAAATCGTCAGCCAGCAGCTCTACTGGCCATTCACCGGCGAAAAACAGTTCCAGGCCGATGACCTGAAGCTGAACCTGAGCGGCAAAATGACCGATTACACGCTGTCGTTCCGTACGGCAGTGAAGGGGCAGGGCGTGCCGCCAGCGGATATCACCCTGGATGCGAAGGGGAACGAGTTACAGGTTAATCTCGACAAGCTGACCGTGGCGGCGCTGGAAGGGAAAACCGAACTGACAGCACTGCTCGACTGGCAGCAGGCGATCAGCTGGCGCGGTGAACTGAAGCTCACAGGTATCAACACCGCCAAAGAGGTGCCGGACTGGCCGTCAAAACTTGATGGCCTGATTAAAACGCGCGGCAGCCTGTACGGTGGAACATGGCAGATGGACGTGCCGGAAATCAAACTCACCGGCAACGTGAAGCAGAACAAGGTAAACGTTGACGGTTCGGTGAAGGGCAACAGTTACCTGCAGTGGGTGATCCCCGGCCTGCACGTGGCGCTGGGGCGCAACACGGCGGATATCAAAGGTGAGCTGGGCGTGAAAGATCTCGACCTGGATGCCACCATTGACGCGCCGAATCTGGATAACGCCCTGCCGGGTCTTGGCGGCACAGCGAAAGGGTTGCTGAAGGTGCGCGGCACGGTGGATGCGCCACAGCTGCTGGCGGATATCACTGCCAGTAACCTGCGGTGGCAGGCGCTGTCCATTGCGCGCGTTCGTGTTGAAGGGGATGTGAAATCGACCGATCAGATCGGCGGCAACCTGAACCTGCGCGTGGAGCGTATTTCTCAGCCGGATGTGAATATCAATCTGGTGACGCTGGACGCCAAAGGCAACGAAAAGCAGCACGATCTCCAGTTGCGCGTACAGGGTGAGCCGGTATCCGGGCAATTGCACCTTTCCGGGAGTTTCGATCGTAAAGAGACGCGCTGGAAGGGGACGCTGGATAACACCCGCTTCAGTACGCCAGTCGGCCCGCTGGTGCTGTCGCGTTCCATCGCTCTGGATTACCGTAACGCCGAGCAGAAGATCAGCATTGGACCGCACTGCTGGACCAACCCGAACGCTGAGCTGTGCGTGCCACAAACCATTGATGCAGGCGCTGAAGGGCGTGCGCAGGTTAATCTCAACCGCTTCGACCTGGCGATGCTGAAACCGTTTATGCCGGACACCACGCAGGCGAGCGGTGTCTTTAGCGGTAAAGCGGATGTGGCGTGGGACACCACCAAAGAGGGGCTGCCGCAGGGCAGCGTCACGCTCTCCGGGCGCAACGTGAAGGTGACGCAGGAGGTAAACGACGCTCCGCTGCCAGTAGCGTTCGATACCCTCAGTCTGAACGCGGATCTGCATAACAACCGCGCTGAGCTGGGGTGGATGATCCGTCTGACCAATAACGGCCAGTTCGACGGACAGGTGCAAGTTACCGATCCGCAAGGACGACGTAACCTCGGTGGCAACGTGAATATCCGCAACTTCAACCTGGCAATGGTGAACCCGATTTTCTCGCGCGGGGAGAAAGCCGCAGGAACGCTGAATGCCAATCTGCGTCTGGCGGGTGATGCGCAAAGCCCGCAACTGTTCGGACAGATGCGGCTGAGCGGTATCGATATCGACGGCAACTTTATGCCGTTTGATATGCAGCCGAGCCAGCTTGCCATGAACTTTAACGGCAGAAGCTCGACGCTTACCGGGTCGGTGCTGACTCAGCAGGGACAAATCAACCTGAGCGGTGATGCCGACTGGAGTCAGCTTGATAACTGGCGTGCCCGCATCGCTGCGAAGGGCAGCCGGGTACGCATCACGGTGCCGCCGATGGTGCGCCTCGACGTGTCGCCGGACGTGGTCTTTGAAGCCACGCCAAGCCTCTTTACGCTGGACGGACGTGTGGACGTGCCGTGGGCGCGTATCGTGGTTCATGAGGTGCCGGAAAGCGCGGTCGGCGTCTCCAGTGATGAAGTTATGCTCAATGAAAATCTGAAACCTGTCGAACAGCAGAGCGCAGGCATACCGATCAATAGTAATCTTATCGTGCACGTGGGGAATAACGTGCGTTTGGATGCGTTTGGGCTGAAGGCGAGACTCACGGGCGACCTGAAAGTGGCGCAGGATAAACAAGGGCTTGGCCTGAACGGACAGATCAACATTCCTGAAGGGCGTTTCCATGCCTACGGTCAGGATTTGATTGTGCGTAAAGGCGAGCTGCTGTTCTCCGGCCCACCGGATCAGCCCCTGCTGAATATTGAGGCGATTCGTAACCCGGAAGCGACCGAAGACGATGTGATCGCTGGCGTGCGCGTGACCGGCTCTGCTGATGAACCGAAGGCGGAAATCTTCTCCGACCCGGCTATGTCACAACAGGAAGCGCTGTCTTACCTGCTGCGTGGACAGGGCCTGGAGAGCGGTCAAAGCGACAGTGCGGCGATGACATCAATGTTAGTGGGGCTGGGGGTTGCACAAAGTGGTCAGGTTGTGGGTAAAATCGGCGAGACGTTCGGCGTAAGCAATCTGGCGCTGGACACCCAGGGCGTGGGTGACTCCTCGCAGGTGGTGGTCAGCGGCTATGTACTGCCGGGTCTGCAGGTAAAATATGGTGTGGGTATCTTTGACTCACTGGCAACACTCACGCTACGCTACCGCCTGATGCCCAAGCTATATCTGGAAGCAGTGTCCGGCGTAGACCAGGCACTTGATCTGCTCTATCAGTTTGAGTTTTAGCAATGCGAATATTTGTTTACGGCAGTTTACGAACCAAGCAAGGCAACAGCCACTGGATGACCAACGCCCAGTTGCTGGGAAATTACAATATCGAGAACTACCAGTTGTACAGTCTGGGCCACTATCCAGGCGCGGTTCCGGGGAACGGAACGGTACAGGGTGAGGTTTATCGTATTGATAATGCTACTCTTGCCGAACTTGATGCCTTGCGCACCAGGGGCGGTGAATACGCACGCCAGTTGATCCAGACGCCGTACGGAAGTGCGTGGATGTACGTCTACCAGCGTCCGGTCGAGGGGCTGACGCGGATTGAAAGCGGTAACTGGTTAGACAGAGACCAGTACTGATAAACGATAACGCCACCGAAAGGTGGCGTTGTTTTTTTCGCGCCCGGCATCAACAGTTTAGCCGCCTTTCTTGCCGGGTGGTGCTGCGCTTACCCGGCCTACAATCCGCAACTATTTCAATAAATTGCACTATTCATTGTAGGCCCGTGCAAGCGTAGCGCCGCCGGGCGAAACTCACCAGCCACAAAAAAGCCCCGACGCGCGGGGCCTTAATGAGCAGCAGTAAGAATTACTTCTTAGCCGCACGCTCGAAGGACGCGATGATTTCTGCTTTTGCAGCTTCAGCGTTGTCCCAGCCATCAACTTTAACCCACTTGCCTTTTTCGAGGTCTTTGTAGTGCTCGAAGAAGTGAGCGATCTGTGCTTTCAGAAGCTCTGGCAGGTCATTCACATCTTTAATGTGATCGTACTCTTTGCTCAGCTTGGTGTGCGGAACAGCAACCAGCTTCGCATCTTCACCGGCTTCGTCGGTCATTTTCAGAACGCCAACCGGACGGCAGCGGATCACAGAACCTGGCTGCAGCGGGTACGGCGTTGGGACCAGCACGTCAACCGGGTCACCGTCCAGAGACAGGGTGTGGTTGATGTAGCCGTAGTTGCACGGATAGAACATCGCGGTAGACATGAAACGGTCAACAAACAGCGCTCCCGTGTCTTTGTCGATTTCGTATTTGATTGGATCGGCATTGGCCGGGATTTCGATAACAACGTAGATGTCTTCTGGCAGTTCTTTACCCGCAGGGACGTTGAGTAAGCTCATGTCTGTGTCCTTTAAATTGGATGGGAAACAAGTGGCAGGTATTATAGCCAACTGACGCTGAATGTCTCCGCCTGTTTTCGCCTTATCTCCCTGTTCGTCTCACTTTTCAGACCGATTCCATGACAGGAAAATCCATAAACTCAGCTGCATTTTAAATGCGGAAATGAAAGCGATTACAAACTTGTGATTAACGTTTCATTCACTTTTCTGAAGTGTGATGTAACGCAATCCGTTACATATTTCATTGGCTATAGTTTTTTCGCAGAACATCTTTTAACCAACAATAAACCCCCTACGAGGACGTTCATATGTGGAAGCGCTTACTTCTTGTCACAGCAGTTTCAGCAGCCATGTCGTCTATGGCATTCGCTGCTCCATTAACCGTAGGATTTTCGCAGGTTGGCTCCGAGTCTGGCTGGCGCGCGGCTGAAACCAACGTAGCGAAAAGCGAGGCCCAGAAACGCGGCATCACGCTGAAAATCGCGGACGGGCAGCAAAAACAAGAGAATCAGATCAAAGCCGTGCGTTCCTTTATCGCGCAGGGCGTTGATGCCATCTTCATTGCTCCTGTCGTGGCAACGGGCTGGGAGCCGGTGTTGAAGGAAGCCAAAGATGCTGAAATTCCGGTCTTCCTCCTTGACCGTTCCATTGATGTAAAAGACAAATCTCTCTATATGACCACCGTTACGGCCGACAACGTGCTGGAAGGCAAACTGATTGGCGACTGGCTGGTAAAACAGGTCGACGGCAAGCCGTGTAACGTGGTTGAACTGCAGGGCACCGTGGGTGCGAGCGTGGCTATCGACCGTAAGAAAGGCTTTGCGGAAGCTATCGCTAAAGCGCCAAATATCAAAATTATCCGTTCTCAGTCCGGTGACTTTACCCGCAGTAAGGGCAAAGAGGTCATGGAAAGTTTTATCAAAGCTGAAAACAACGGCAAAAACATCTGCATGGTTTACGCCCACAACGATGACATGGTGATCGGTGCTATCCAGGCCATTAAAGAAGCGGGCCTGAAGCCGGGCAAAGATATCCTCACTGGCTCTATCGACGGTGTACCTGACATCTATAAAGCGATGATGGACGGTGAAGCGAACGCCAGCGTTGAGCTGACGCCAAACATGGCCGGCCCGGCATTCGATGCGCTGGAGAAATTCAAGAAAGACGGCACCAAACCGGAACAGCTGACCATCACCAAATCCACACTCTACCTGCCTGACACGGCCAAAGAAGAGTTAGAGAAGAAGAAAAATATGGGTTACTAAGCCCCTCACCCTAGCCCTCTCCCCGGAGGGGAGAGGGAAAAAGGCGGGTTGGGCAGAAAATTAAAGACTGGCACGAATAGTCCCCTCTCCCCTCCGGGGAGAGGGTCAGGGTGAGGGGGAACCATGACCACAGAACAACACCAGGAAATCCTCCGCACAGAGGGCTTGAGCAAATTCTTTCCCGGCGTAAAAGCGCTGGATAATGTCGATTTCAGTCTGCGGCGCGGCGAGATCATGGCGTTACTCGGTGAGAACGGCGCGGGGAAATCGACGCTAATCAAAGCCCTGACCGGCGTTTATCATGCCGATCGCGGCACTATCTGGCTGGAAGGCAACGCCATTTCGCCCAAAAATACCGCCCATGCCCAACAACTGGGCATCGGAACGGTGTATCAGGAAGTCAACCTGCTGCCGAACATGTCGGTGGCGGATAACCTGTTTATTGGCCGTGAGCCAAGACGTTTTGGCCTGCTCCGTCGCAAAGAGATGGAAGCGCGGGCCGCAACGCTGATGGAATCTTACGGCTTCTCCCTCGACGTGCGTGAACCGCTGAACCGCTTCTCCGTGGCGATGCAGCAGATTGTCGCCATCTGCCGCGCTATCGATCTCTCGGCCAAAGTGTTAATCCTTGATGAACCGACCGCCAGCCTTGATACGCAGGAGGTAGAGATGCTTTTCACCCTGATGCGTCAGTTGCGCGATCAGGGGGTTAGCCTGATCTTCGTGACTCACTTCCTCGATCAGGTCTATGAAGTGAGCGATCGCATCACGGTACTGCGTAACGGCAGTTTTGTTGGCTGCCGTGAAACCCGCGAGCTGCCGCAGATCGAGCTGGTCAAAATGATGCTGGGGCGAGAGCTGGAGACCAACGCGCTACAGCGTGCAGGGCGCACGTTGCTGAGTGAAAAACCGGTCGCTGCGTTTAGCCATTTCGGCAAGAAAGGGGTGATCGCGCCGTTTAACCTGGAGGTGCGGCCCGGCGAAATTGTCGGTCTGGCAGGGTTGCTGGGTTCAGGCCGTACCGAAACCGCCGAAGTGATCTTCGGGATCAAGCCTGCCGACAGCGGCAGCGCACTGATTAAAGGCAAACCGCAAACGCTGCGATCGCCGCATCAGGCCTCGTGTCTGGGCGTTGGCTTCTGCCCGGAAGACCGAAAAACGGACGGCATTATTGCCGCCGCCTCGGTGCGGGAAAATATCATTCTGGCATTGCAGGCCCAGCGCGGCTGGCTGCGGCCCATCCCGCGTAAAGAGCAGAACGCCATTGCCGAGCGCTTTATCCGCCAGTTGGGAATTCGTACCCCGAGCGCCGAACAGCCAATCGAATTTCTCTCCGGTGGTAACCAGCAGAAGGTGCTGCTCTCGCGCTGGCTGCTGACCAAACCGCAGTTCCTGATCCTTGATGAACCGACCCGTGGCATTGATGTTGGCGCACACGCGGAAATTATCCGCCTGATTGAAACACTGTGTGCCGACGGGCTGGCGCTGCTGGTTATTTCGTCTGAGCTGGAGGAGCTGGTGGGGTATGCCGATCGCGTCATTATCATGCGCGATCGCAAGCAGGTGGCCGAGATCCCGCTGGAGAAATTGTCCGTTCCGGCGATCATGAATGCCATCGCGGCATAAGGAGTTAATCGTGATGCCCCGTTCGCTTCCGCAAACTGGAGAATCAAAGCGCCGCTTCAACTGGCCGACCGGCACGCCGCAAATCGCTGCGCTGTTGCTGGTGCTGCTGGTTGATAGCCTGGTCGCGCCGCATTTCTTCCAGATTATTGTGCAGGATGGCCGCCTGTTCGGCAGTCCGATAGATATTTTAAACCGTGCCGCCCCCGTGGCGCTGCTGGCGATTGGGATGACGCTGGTGATTGCCACCGGCGGGATTGACCTCTCCGTTGGGGCGGTGATGGCTATTGCGGGGGCGACGGCGGCCTCAATGACCGTCTCCGGGCATAGTCTGCCAGTGGTGCTGCTGGCCGCGTTAGGCACCGGCGTGCTGGCCGGGCTGTGGAACGGCATTCTGGTGGCGATCCTCAAGATCCAGCCGTTTGTCGCCACGCTGATTCTGATGGTGGCCGGACGCGGTGTGGCGCAGCTCATCACGTCCGGGCAGATCGTCACGTTTAACTCCCCGAGCCTCGCGTGGATCGGCAGCGGCAACCTCCTGTTCTTCCCGACGCCGGTGATCATTGCCCTGGTAACCTTGATCGTCTTCTGGCTTTTCACGCGCAAAACGGCACTGGGCATGTTTATTGAAGCGGTGGGGATCAACATTCGTGCCGCGAAAAACGCCGGGGTAAATACGCGGCTGATGGTGATGCTGACCTACGTCCTGAGCGGCGTCTGTGCCGCCATCGCGGGCATCATTGTGGCGGCAGATATTCGCGGGGCTGATGCCAATAACGCCGGTTTATGGCTGGAGCTGGATGCGATCCTGGCGGTGGTCATCGGCGGCGGTTCGCTGATGGGCGGACGCTTCAACCTGCTGCTTTCCGTTGTCGGGGCGCTGATTATCCAGGGGATGAATACCGGGATTCTGCTCTCCGGGTTCCAGCCGGAACTCAATCAGGTGGTGAAAGCGGTGGTCGTGCTCTGTGTGCTGATCGTCCAGTCGCCGCGCTTTGTTAGCATCATTAAGGGGGTCCGCGGTCATGATAAAACGTAATTTACCGTTGATGATTACGCTGGGCGTGTTTGTGCTGGGCTACCTCTATTGTCTGACCCAGTTCCCCGGCTTCGCCTCCACGCGTGTGATTTGCAACATCCTGACCGATAACGCCTTTTTAGGTATTATCGCCGTTGGTATGACCTTTGTGATCCTCTCCGGCGGGATTGACCTTTCCGTTGGTTCGGTGATTGCCTTTACCGGCGTATTCCTTGCCAAAGCGATTGGCTTCTGGGGGATTTCTCCGCTGCTGGCTTTCCCGCTGGTGCTGGTGATGGGCTGCGCCTTTGGTGCTTTTATGGGGCTTCTGATCGACGCGCTAAAAATTCCGGCCTTCATTATCACCCTTGCCGGGATGTTCTTCCTGCGCGGCGTCAGTTATCTGGTGTCCGAAGAGTCGATTCCGATTAACCACCCGATCTACGACACGCTTTCCAGCCTGGCGTGGAAAATCCCCGGCGGCGGACGCCTGAGTGCGATGGGGCTGTTAATGCTCGGCGTGGTCGTGATTGGGATCTTCCTCGCCCATCGTACCCGGTTTGGTAATCAGGTGTACGCCATTGGCGGCAGCGCGACTTCGGCAAACCTGATGGGGATTTCCACCCGCAGCACTACCATTCGCATTTATATGCTTTCAACGGGGCTGGCGACGCTCGCGGGAATCGTGTTCTCGATTTACACCCAGGCGGGCTACGCGCTGGCAGGTGTCGGCGTGGAGCTGGATGCGATTGCCTCGGTAGTGATTGGCGGCACGCTGCTTAGCGGCGGCGTCGGTACGGTGCTGGGCACGCTGTTTGGCGTGGCGATCCAGGGGCTGATTCAGACCTATATCAATTTCGACGGCACGCTCAGTTCCTGGTGGACCAAAATCGCCATCGGCATTTTGTTGTTTATTTTTATTGCGCTACAGCGCGGTCTGACGGTGCTCTGGGAGAACCGCCAGAGCTCGCCTGTAACACGTGTAAGTACATCTTCAACAAAGTGATAACATACTGAATTTGCTTAAAGTCTAAACATTTTCCGGTCGCGGCCGATATTCTCTTTTTATGCCCAGAAATATCTCGCTACCGGAAATAACATCATGCTTAAAACGCTATCGATTCGTACCGGCTTGCTTTCTTTACTGGCCGTTATGACCTTTCTGCTGCTGATTGTCAGCGGCATTGGTATTTATGCCCTCACACAGAGTTCCAGTTCACTGCAGCGCATCAACCACCTTCAGGGTGAGCAGATGGTGCGGCTGAATTCTGGCTATACGCTGATCCTGCGCGCGCGCAATGAAGCGGGCCAGGCCGTCCGTATGATGGAAATCGGCATGCTGGACGATGCCGCGAAATCGGTGAAAAACATCAATCAGGAAATCGTCCAGGCACAGAAAACGCTGAAAGGTGTGATCGACGGTGGCGTGGCGGATGAGCAGGGACAAAAGCTGCTGGATAAGGTGGCAAAGAGCCTCGCGGCGTACAATCAGCAGGGGATCAACCCGATGCTGAAAGCGCTGAACGAGCAAAGCGCGGACGGCTATTACGATTTGCTGGAGAACTCGCTGATCCCGGTGGCGAAGCAGTTTGATAATGATATGCAGGCGTTTCAGACGTGGAGCGAAGCGCGCGGGAAGGCGGAAGTGAGCGCCGTGCAGGCGAGCAAAACCCGCGTACTGATCCTGATTATCGTCGCGGCGCTGCTGACGGCTGGCATTATTGTGCTCGCCTGGCTGGTGTTGCGCCATATGCTGCTGAAGCCGCTGTCGGCGTCGATTGCCCAGCTGGAGCACGTGGCGGCCGGTGATTTAACCCATACGCTGAACGCGCCTGCGAGCCAGGAGTTTAATCGGCTCAATGCGGCTATTGAAGAGATGCGTCAGTCGCTGATGGGGTCGGTCCTGCGCGTGCGTGATGCCAGTTCGCAGATTGATACCGGCAGCCGCGAACTGACGGCGGGGAACATGAACCTTGCGCAACGCACCGAGTCCACGGCGACGTCGCTGGAACAGACGGCCGCCAGTATGGAACAGATCACCGCCACGGTGAAACTCAATGCGGATAACGCCGAGCAGGCGCACCAGCTGGCGAAATCCGTTTCTGATACCGCCGATCACGGCAGCGAAATGGTCTGCTATGTGATTGAGAAGATGCGCGATATTTCCGGCAGTTCGGCGCGCATTGCCGACATCCTGAGCGTGATTGACGGTATCGCGTTCCAGACGAACATCCTGGCGCTGAACGCATCCGTGGAAGCCGCGCGTGCGGGTGAGCAGGGGCGCGGGTTTGCAGTTGTCGCGGGGGAAGTGCGTAACCTTGCCAGCCGCAGTGCCGATGCCGCGAAAGAGATCCGCTCGCTTATCAGTGATTCGCAAACTCACGTTAACGAGGGCAGTGAGCTGGCACAGCAGGCCGGTGAGACGATGGATGAGATCGCGACCGAAGTGCTGCGTATGACCAAACTGATGCGTGAAATTGCGACCGCGTCTCAGGAACAGAGTCGTGGCATTGAGCAGGTGAATATCGCCGTGAATCAGATGGATGAAACTGCGCAGCAAAACGCGGCGCTGGTACAGCAATCTTCGGCAGCGACACGCTCGCTGGAGGAGCAGTCACGCGAACTGATGGAGGCGATGGCGTCATTTAAACTGACGGCTCAGACTGCCTGACGGAGAAAAGGGGAGCCAGAGGGCTCCCCTGGGCAGTGTGTTACGCGTCCGGGAATTCCCGGATAAAGCGTTCAACGTCTTCAACCATGTGGTTGTTGCCGACGAAGAACGAACGGCGCTGGTGCAGGCTTTCCGGCACGATATCCAGAATGCGCTCTTTACCATCGCTCGCCTTGCCGCCCGCCTGTTCAGCCAGGAATGCCATTGGGTTGCATTCGTACAGCAGACGCAGTTTTCCATCCGGGTGGCTGGCGGTGCTTGGATAGAGGTAGATACCGCCTTTCAGCAGGTTACGGTGGAAGTCCGCCACCAGCGAGCCAATATAGCGGGAGGTGTACGGGCGCTGGGTCGACTTATCTTCTTCCTGGCAGAATTTGATGTACTTTTTCACGCCATTCGGGAATTTGATGTAGTTGCCTTCGTTGATGGAGTAGGTGTTGCCCTTCTCCGGGAAGCGCATACGTTCCTGGCACAGGCAGAACACACCCAGCGACGGATCGTAGGTGAAAGCGTGTACACCGCAACCGGTGGTGTAGACCAGCATGGTGGAGGAGCCGTAAACAACGTAACCGGCGGCAACCTGCTGGCTACCCGGCTGCAGGAAATCCTCTTCGGTGACCCGCGTACCCACCGGCGTAACGCGACGGTAAATAGAGAAAATGGTTCCAACAGAGACGTTAACGTCGATGTTGGAGGAGCCGTCGAGAGGGTCCATCAGAACAACGTATTTTGCGTGTTCACACCCTTCGAAAACGACAATCTCATCTTCTTCTTCAGAGGCGATACCCGCAACGATGTCGCGCGCGCGCAGTGCTGCTTTCAGTTTTTCATTCGCGAACAGGTCAAGTTTTTGCTGAACCTCGCCCTGAACGTTCTCGGCACCGCTGGCACCCAGGATATCGACCAGACCGGCCTTGTTGATATCACGGTGGATGATCTTAGCGCCCAGCTTTATTGCCGACAGCAAAGCAGTGAGCTCACCGGTAGCATGAGAGAACTCGTGCTGCTTTTCGACAATAAATTCACCTAACGTTTTCATAACACTTTCCCTGCATCTTATGTTGAGTAAAGCGGTTGATGTCCAACAATCTTAACAAACATTCAAATATTAGCGCAGAGGTGAATCGCGCCAGCAAAATACGGATTTACCTGAAATGCGTTTCACAGCCGCTGACATGTGAGTAAAATGTGCGCCACATTGAAGAAGGATAGTGACGTATGCGCATTCATATATTGGGGATTTGTGGCACTTTCATGGGCGGACTGGCAATGCTGGCGCGCTCGCTGGGCCATGAGGTGACAGGTTCGGACGCCAATGTGTATCCGCCGATGAGCACGCTTCTTGAGAAAGAAGGGATCTCACTCATTCAGGGATATGATGCCAGCCAGCTGGACCCGCAGCCGGATCTGGTCATCATTGGCAACGCGATGACCCGCGGTAACCCGTGTGTAGAAGCGGTGCTGGAACGCAATATTCCGTTTATGTCTGGCCCACAGTGGCTGCATGATTTCGTGCTGCGCGATCGCTGGGTTGTCGCCGTGGCCGGTACGCATGGCAAAACCACCACTGCCGGAATGGCAACCTGGATACTTGAAGCCTGCGGCTACAAGCCGGGCTTTGTCATTGGCGGAGTGCCGGGCAATTTTGATGTTTCTGCACGCCTGGGCGACAGCCCGTTCTTTGTGATCGAGGCCGACGAGTACGACTGTGCGTTCTTCGACAAGCGTTCCAAGTTCGTACATTACTGCCCGCGCACGCTGATCCTCAATAACCTTGAATTCGATCATGCGGATATCTTCGACGATCTGAAAGCGATCCAGAAACAGTTCCACCACCTGGTGCGCATCGTTCCGGGTCAGGGCCGCATTATCCTGCCGGAGAACGACATCAACCTGAAGCAGACGATGGCGATGGGGTGCTGGAGCGAGCAGGAACTGGTGGGCGAGCAGGGCCACTGGCAGGCGAAAAAACTCAATACAGACGCCTCCGAGTGGGAAGTGCTGCTCGACGGCGAAAAAGTGGGTGAGGTGAAATGGGGCCTGGTGGGTGAACACAACATGCACAATGGCCTGATGGCAATTGCCGCGGCGCGTCATGTGGGCGTTCAGCCTGCGGATGCCGCTCATGCGTTGGGCACATTTATCAACGCCCGTCGCCGTCTGGAGCTGCGCGGTGAAGCCAACGGCGTGACGGTGTATGACGATTTCGCGCATCACCCAACGGCGATTCTGGCAACGCTTGCCGCCCTGCGTGGCAAAGTGGGCGGAACCGCACGCATTCTGGCGGTGCTGGAACCGCGTTCTAACACCATGAAAATGGGCATCTGCAAAGATGACCTTGCACCGTCCTTAGGACGTGCCGACGAAGTCTTCCTGCTGCAGCCGCAGCATATTCCGTGGCAAGTGGCTGAAGTGGCCGACGCCTGCATTCAGCCTGCGCACTGGAGTGCGGACGTGGATGCGCTCGCGGATATGGTGGTAAAAGCGGCACAGCCTGGCGACCACATTCTGGTGATGAGTAACGGCGGTTTTGGTGGGATTCATCAGAAGCTGCTGGACGGCCTGGCGAAGAAAGCCGCGGCCGCAGAGTAAAAAAAAGCCCGGTGGCGCTCGCGCTTACCGGGCCTACATTCTTTCGCACGACCTTGTAGGCCGGATAAGGCGCTTACGCCGCCATCCGGCGCAAAACCGCACAGATTACTCTTCGTTCTCAGACAGCTCGCGCAGGTACTGGAAAATCAGGCGCGCAGACTTCGGCGGCTTGTTCCCTTCTTTCTCTTTCTTCGCGTTGCGGATAAGCGATCGCAGCTGCTGGCGATCGGCGTCCGGCCACAGGTTCAGCACTTCCGGTACGGCGTCATCACCCTGTTCAATCAGACGATCGCGGATTTGCTCCAGTTTATGGAACAACGCAACCTGCTGGTTGTGGCGGTTTTTCAGCTTGTCCAGCGCCTGACGGATTGGCTCGACGTCACGCTGACGCAGCATTTTACCGATAAGCTGAAGCTGGCGACGGCGGCCTTCTTTTTTGATTTTCTGTGCCAGTTCAATGGCATCTCGCAGATCCTGGTCGAGCGGGATCTTATCCAGCGCGTTTTTACCCAGATCTACCATTTCTGCGCCAAGCTGTTTTAACTCTTCGGCGTCACGTTTAATTTCACTTTTACTGACCCAGATGATCTCATCATCTTCGTCTTCGATGTCATCACCGGGAACGTCGTCGAGCCAGTCTTCGGGCTGCTTAGTCATGTCAGGCTCCTTAAAAAAAGAGGCTAATGTTACCAGTTAAGACGCGCACTGAAAAACGGTTCTCTGTTAGACTTCAGTTAACTCTCTCTTACAGTATGGCATTTGCGATGAAAGTAACCTCACAAGTTGAAGCGCAGCGTAAGATTCTGGAAGAAGCCGTCTCCACCGCGCTGACGCTCGCTTCAGGTAAATCAGATGGCGCGGAAGTGGCGGTCAGCAAAACCACCGGCATTAGCGTGAGCACCCGCTATGGCGAAGTGGAAAATGTGGAATTCAACAGCGATGGCGCACTGGGGATCACGGTGTATCACCAGAACCGCAAAGGTAGCGCATCCTCCACCGATCTCAGTCCGGATGCCATCGCCCGTACGGTTCAGGCGGCGCTGGATATTGCGCGCTACACCTCACCCGATCCTTACGCAGGCGTTGCGGATAAAGATCTGCTGGCGTTTGACGCACCGGATCTCGATCTTTTCCACCCGGCGGAGGTCACGCCTGACGAGGCGATCGAACTGGCAGCCCGTGCCGAACAAGCCTCTCTTAAGGCCGATAAACGCATCACGAATACCGAAGGCGGCAGTTTTAACAGCCACTACGGCATCAAAGTGTTTGGCAATAGCCACGGCATGCTGCAGGGTTACTGCTCCACCCGCCATTCGCTCTCAAGCTGTGTGATCGCCGAAGAGAACGGCGATATGGAGCGTGACTACGCCTATACCATTGGGCGCGCGCTGGGCGATTTGCAATCTCCTGAGTGGGTCGGTGCTGAGTGCGCGCAGCGTACCCTTTCACGTTTATCTCCACGCAAATTGTCCACCATGAAGGCCCCGGTGATTTTTGCCAATGAAGTGGCCACCGGCCTGTTTGGTCATCTGGTGGGCGCGATTGCGGGCGGATCGGTTTACCGTAAATCCACTTTCCTGCTCGACTCGCTGGGCAAGCAAATTCTGCCGGAATGGCTGACCATTGAAGAACACCCGCATCTGCTGAAAGGGCTGGCTTCCACCCCGTTCGACAGCGAAGGCGTGCGTACCGAACGTCGCGATATCATCAAAGACGGCGTACTGACCCAGTGGCTGCTGACTAACTACTCTGCGCGCAAGCTGGGGCTGAAAAGCACCGGTCACGCGGGCGGTATTCATAACTGGCGCATTGCCGGACAGGGCCTGAGCTTTGAGCAGATGCTGAAAGAGATGGGCACCGGTCTGGTGGTTACCGAGTTAATGGGGCAGGGCGTGAGCGGCATTACTGGCGACTACTCTCGCGGTGCGGCAGGCTTCTGGGTTGAAAACGGCGAAATTCAGTATCCGGTAAGCGAAATTACCATCGCCGGTAATCTGAAGGATATGTGGCGCAATATTGTTACGGTCGGTAACGATATTGAAACACGCAGCAATATACAGTGTGGTTCAGTGCTTCTGCCGGAGATGAAAATCGCCGGACAGTAAGACCTGAAAAGCGTTATTAATAATAAAAAAGGAAGTGAGCAATGCGTAAACACCTGTTAGCGATCGTCGCAGCGTCAACGCTGGTTCTTGGTTCTTCTGCGTTTGCTGCCGATCTTGAAGACAACATGGATATCCTCAGTGAAAACCTGAAGGTCGTTCAGAAAACCGACAATGCGACGGAAATGAAAGACGCACTGACGAAGATGCGTGAAGCGGCGCTGGACGCGCAAAAAGCCACACCACCGAAGCTGGAAAACCAGGCACCTGATAGCGCCGGGATGAAAGATTTCCGCCACGGTTTTGACGTGCTGGTCGGCCAGATCGACGGTGCGCTGAAGCTGGCGAATGAAGGTAAAGTGAAGGAAGCCCAGACGGTAGCCGACCAGATAGTGGCAACACGCAACACGTATCACAAAAAGTACCGCTAATTGGGTGCCTGAGCTGTACGTCTTTTTTCCGTGTGCGGAGGCGCACTAAGCGCCCCCGCATGCTTGCTCCCTACTTTCCGGAGCGACAATCCATCCGCGCTGTCACTTCAAGCGAGCCGTTTCGAAAACGGATCTCGCACAGTGTTTTCCTCGTCACCAGTGTTAAGATGATTATTGTCAAAGAAATAATCATCAAAACCCCGATACTTGGGTTTCTGCGTTTCATGGATGCCTCCTTGCTTTAAGCGGGCGAGGTAGCAAACATCACGTGGCTAGACGTGTCGTTTACAGCCCCGTCCTGATTTAAATTCAGGTAGGGGCTTTCCACTTTCCGTCCCATGCATGAGACGGTCAGTCTCAAGCACCCGTCGCCACTCTAGCGAATCCCCATAAGAAAACCTTATCCACATCACATTTCTACGAGCCTGCTCGAAATCTTTTTCGCTGTGATTGACCCTTATTTGCCGCTTAATAGCGTGATATTCATCACGTAAATATGGCTATTTATCCATATTCACCGTATTTATGTGGCACAGATCACTGCTGCTGCTCGCCTTTCCACTTTGAAGTGGAAAACAACTCGCTACAAACCCTCCACCGTGAACGTTAGTTTTATCCCAGAGCCATTAACGGGGTAAGACCAGTGATTAACGGAGCGGTAATGAACGACGTTGGGGAACAGGCGGTGCAAACAGAACAGCTCGCGAACACCATGCTGCAGCAGGTCTATGCCCTGCTGGCCCGGCACAACATCATCCCCAATGCAGTACAGGAACAGATGCTGACCTCCCACGTCCGCGCGATGGCGCACCGGTCCGTGACCGGCGAGCCGCTGCCGGAGGTTGAAGCGGAGCTGTTCGATGAAATTTCACCTGATTCAATGCGGCTTGCCCGTGAAGTGGTCGCGCAGTTTGGCAACCTTCCTGATGAAGAAGCCTGGCTGCTCTCCGTTCACTTCGAAGTCGCGAAAGACAACCTTTAAGGAGCAACACATGGAACAGATTACAGTCGTGATTGGCGATCGCCTGGGTAAAGGTCAGAAAGTGGCTGCGGGTGTGGAAAAAGCAGGTGGACGCGCGGTTGTCGTGCCGGGTATGGCAGCAGATATGAAACTGGGCGACGTAATGAAAGCGGAAAACGCCACTTTCGGTATCTCTTTCTGCGGCAGCGGCGGCGCGGGGGCTATTACCGCGCAAACCAAATATGGCTACAAAGCGAAATACGGTATGCGTTCAGTGGATGAAGGCGTCACCGCCATCAACGAAGGCTGCAACGTGCTGGGCTTTGGCTTTATGGATAAAGAAGAGCTGGGCGAGCGTCTGGTACAGGCGTGGCAGAAGAAGCACGGCGCGTAAGTATGAAAGAACAGTTCACAACCACGGTGAGAGTGAAGGGGAAGGGCGACGCCAAAGCGCGCGCCTTTGCCGATGCACTCAACCACGTTCAGGCCGCGGTGATGAAAGCCTCACCGCATATCTTACTGCGTATTGAGCCACAGGATGTGCAGGTTGTTCAGGCGCAAGAAGCGGTGCGTAAAGAAGCATTTCTGTTCTTCTTTCTGCGCCGGGAAAGACGCACCTACAGCGTGGAGCTGGATGTGACCGTCAACGTGACTGCTATCAATCTCGACCAGGTGGATTTCGTCACGCAACGCTGATTATTCATAAAAGGGCAGACTGATGTTCTTAATTATTTTAATAAAATCGCTCATCATTGGCGGCCTGGTTGGCGTCGGTGTAGGAGCCGGGGCTGCACGCATGTTTCATGCGCCTACCACTCAGGGTATGGGCGCGTTTCGCACATTGGGGGAACTGAACTCCTGTGAAGGGGACCCGGCATCCCACTTCTCCTTTGGGTTAGGTTTCTTCTTTAACGCCTGGGCCTCTTCCGTGGCCGCGGGTGCCTTCACACAGGACGTTGACCACCGCATCATCCCGAACTGGGGGGCGGCGGCGCTGATGATCAAAAACCGTAACGTCGGTGAAACACTGCATGACCCGCGCAAAATGGCAATTGCCTGCGGCATCATCGGCATGATTGTTGTGACCTTCCTTAACCTGACCGCCTCTTCCGTTCCGGCCGCACTCCAGGTGACCGCCGTGAAGGTACTGGTGCCCGCGGCTAACCTGCTGGTGAACACCGTGATGCCAGTGATCTTCTGGCTGGCGGCCATCGACGCAGGTAAAAAATCCGGCTTCTGGGCCACCATCTTTGGCGGTGCTGCACAGCTGATCATGGGTAACGCCGTACCGGGGCTGGTACTGGGTATTCTGATTGGTAAAGGTGTTGAAGAGAGCGGCTGGAACCACGTCACCAAAGTGATGATGGCGGCCATCGTCCTGCTGTTCGTGCTGAGCGGCTTCTTCCGCGGCTTCGACATGAAGATGATCGAATCCTTCCATCTGACCGTGCCGAACTGGCTCGACATGATCCACAACTCGCTCAGCGGTAAATAACAGGAGCCTCGACATGGAACAAAATAAAGGTTTTTGGTATGCCGACTGGTCGTTCCCGATCTTCGTTGGCCTGCTCTCCTCCGGTGTGTTCGCCGGGACGCACATGTACTACCTGTACGGCATCGGCGCGTTTAACGAAGTGGCCTTCGTGGCGATGCTGAAAGCAGGCATCGATACCGGCGTGTACGGCGCGGTGGCGGCGTTCGGCGCGAGCTTCCTGTTCGCCCGTATTATTGAAGGCTCGCTGGTCGGTATTCTTGATATCGGCGGCGCGATCCAGACCGGTGTAGGCCTCGGCGTGCCGGCGCTGCTGCTGGGTGCGGGCATCATGTTCCCGGTGACCAACTTTATTGCCTCGCTGATTACCGGCCTGGTGATTGGTCTGGCGATTGGTTACGTCATTATCCTGGCGCGTAAGTTCACCATCAATCAGAGCAACTCCACCTACGGGGCAGACGTGATGATGGGCGCGGGTAACGCCTCTGGCCGCTTCCTCGGGCCGTTGATTATCCTCAGCGCCATGACCGCCTCCATTCCCATCGGCGTCGGTTCCCTGGTTGGCGCACTGCTGTTCTATATCTGGCAGAAGCCTATTACCGGTGGTGCCATCCTCGGCGCAATGATTTTAGGCTGGCTGTTCCCGGTCGCCCTTTAATACCTGCGGGCGCATCTGCGCCCGCCTTATCAGGAGATCCCCATGTTTGATTTACTCCTGCGCCGTGCGCGCCTTACCGACGATACCCTGACCGATATCGCCATTCAGGACGGGAAAATCGCGGCGCTTGGCGAGATTGACGCGCCCGCTCATAAAACGGTTGAGCTGAACGGCGAAGTGTTCGTCAGCGCAGGCTGGATTGACTCTCACGTTCACTGCTACCCGAATTCGCCGATTTACCATGACGAGCCGGACAGCGTAGGCATTGCTACGGGCGTGACCACCGTTGTGGACGCAGGCAGTACCGGCGCGGACGACGTGGACGATTTTTATGACATCACCCGCAAAGCCTCCACCGAAGTCTTTGCCCTGCTGAACATCTCCCGCGTGGGGCTGATTGCCCAGAACGAACTGGCCAATATGGCCAACATTGATGCTAATGCAGTGAAGCAGGCGGTTAAACGCCACCCTGATTTTATTGTCGGCCTGAAAGCGCGCATGAGCAGCAGCGTGGTCGGTGAAAACGGCATTACGCCGCTGGAACGCGCGAAAGCGATCCAGAAAGAGAACGGCGATCTGCCGTTGATGGTCCACATTGGCAACAACCCGCCAAACCTTGACGAAATTGCCGGGCTGCTGAGTTCTGGTGACATCATTACCCACTGCTACAACGGCAAACCGAACCGCATTCTGACGCCTTCCGGCGAACTGCGCGCCTCCATCACGTCTGCGCTGAAACGCGGCGTGCGTCTGGACGTCGGCCATGGCACGGCGAGCTTTAGCTTTGAGGTGGCGAAACGCGCCATCGCGATGGGCATTCTGCCGCACACCATCAGCTCGGATATCTACTGCCGCAACCGTATCAACGGTCCGGTGGGCAGCCTGGCAAGCGTAATGTCGAAATTCCTCGCTATTGGCATGTCACTGCCGCAGGTCATTGCGTGCGTGACCGCGAACGCCGCCGACGGCCTGCGCCTGACGCGCAAAGGGCGTATTGAGCCAGGGCTCGACGCCGACCTGACGCTGTTCACCATTAAACGCCAGCCGACGGTGCTGACGGATGCCGAAAACGACAGCCTGCAGGCTGAACACATTCTGGTGCCGCTTGCCGCGATCCGCGCGGGCAAGGGCTATATGACCGAACAAGGGAGCACGGAACATGCCTTCGATTTATGAGAAGTACCACTTAAAGCAAGTTATCAATACCTCTGGCCGCATGACGGCGCTGGGTGTCTCCACGCCGCGCCCGGAAGTGGTGCAGGCGGCGATGGACGGGATGAACCACTATTTTGAGATGAAGGATCTGGTCAACAAAACCGGCGAATACATCGCGAAACTGCTGGATGTGGAAGGGGCGACGGTGGTTTCCTGTGCGTCGGCAGGCATTGCCCAGTCCGTGGCGGCGGTGCTGGTAAAAGACAGCGACTGGCTGCTGGAAAATCTGCACGTCACGCCAATTGAAAACAATGAAATCGTTCTGCCGAAAGGCCACAACGTCAACTTTGGCGCGCCGGTCGGCACGATGGTGGCGCTGGGCGGCGGCAAGCTGGTGGAAGCGGGCTACGCTAATGAGTGCTCTGCCGATCAGCTGGCGGCGGCGATCACCCCACGCACCGCGGCGATCCTCTACATCAAATCTCACCACTGCGTGCAGAAAAGCATGCTCAGCGTGGAGCAAGCGGCAGTGGTGGCGCGTAAACACGATCTGCCGCTGATCGTCGATGCTGCAGCGGAAGAAGATCTGCATGTTTATTACCGCTCCGGTGCTGACCTGGTGATCTACAGCGGCGCGAAGGCGATCGAAGGGCCAACCAGCGGGCTGGTGATCGGTAAAACTCAATATGTTGAGTGGGTAAAACGCCAGACGGCGGGCATTGGCCGTGCCATGAAGGTGGGCAAAGAGGGCATCCTCGGCCTGACCTGCGCCATCGAACACTACCTCACGGCGACCAAAGAGAGCGGTGCCGAGATGGTCGCCAAAATGACGCCGTTTATCGACGCGCTGAATACCCTGAACGGCGTCACGGCGCGCGTGGTCTGGGACAGCGCCGGTCGTGACATCGCCCGCACCGAGATCAAGTTCGACGAAGCCACCACGGGTGTCGGCACTGGCGAACTGGTGAATGCGCTGAAGCAGGGTGAATACGCCATTTACTTCCGTGGCTACAAGGCCAACGAAGGGATTATCGAAGCGGATGTGCGCAGCGTGAACGCTGATCAGCTGAACATCGTGTACCGCCGCATTAGCGAAGTGTTAGGACAGGAGAAAAACGCATGAAACTGACCCCCAATTTTTACCGTGACCGCGTCTGCCTGAACGTACTGGCTGGCTCTAAGGCCAACGCCAGCGCCATTTATGAGGCGGCGGAAGGTCATGTGCTGGTGGGCGTGCTCTCCAAAAACTACCCGGACGTAGCGAGCGCGGTCGCGGATATGCGTGAGTACGCGGCACTGATTGATAATGCGCTCTCTGTGGGTCTGGGCGCGGGCGATCCAAACCAGTCGGCGATGGTGAGTGAAATTTCCCGCCAGGTGCAGCCGCAGCACGTCAACCAGGTCTTCACCGGCGTGGCCACCAGCCGCGCGCTGCTGGGGCAGAATGATTCCGTCGTCAACGGTCTGGTCTCTCCGACTGGCACCGTCGGGATGGTGAAAATCTCCACCGGCCCGCTGAGCAGCGCCGCGCCGGACGGTATTGTGCCGGTTGAAACCGCGATTGCTCTGCTGAAAGATTTTGGCGGCAGCTCCATCAAATACTTCCCGATGGGTGGCCTGAAGTGCCGTGATGAGTACAAAGCGGTGGCGGAAGCCTGCGCCCGTCACGATTTCTGGCTGGAGCCGACCGGCGGTATCGATCTGGAAAACTTCGAAGAGATCCTGCAGATTGCGCTGGATGCAGGCGTGAGCAAAATCATCCCGCATATTTACAGCTCGATTATCGACAAAGCCAGCGGCGACACGCGCCCGGAAGATGTGCGCACGCTGCTTGAAATGACGAAGAAGCTGGTTAAATAGCAAAAACAACACCCCTCACCCTAACCCTCTCCCTTTGGGAGAGGGCCGGGGTGAGGGGAAACACACCGCACAAACCTGAAGGAGCCACCATGCACACCCGTAACCTGCTTGTCGCTTCACTCTCTTTACTGGCTACCGCCGCTGTCGCTCAAACCCAGTATGCCTGGGTCGGCACCTATAATCCGAACGGTGAAGGGCTGTACCGCTTTACCGTCGATCCGCAAACCGGAGCGCTCGGTAATAAGACGCTGGTGAGCAAGTTGCCGAACGCCGCGCAACTGGCCGTCTCGCACGACGGCAAAACGCTTTATCTGGCAAGTGAAGTAGAGCAGGGCGTAGTGCAGGCGCTGCGGGTGGGCGAGAACGGCGAACTGAGTGAGCTGAATCAGGTTTCCTCCGGCGGTGCGGGGCCGGTTTATCTCTCTCTGACACCGAACGGCCAGCACCTGCTGGTGGCGAACTACGTCAGCGGATCGATTGCTGTTCTGCCGATCAACACAGACGGTAGTCTGGGTGACGCGACGGACACACATCAGGATCAAGGTGAACCGGGTGCGGCGAAACCGGAAGCCGCTGTTGAGGGTAGCTTCGCCATCAGCGATCACAACGGCCCCCATGCGCACATGATCGCCGCCGATCCGAGCGGGAAGTCTGTTTTTTCTACCGATCTGGGGCTGGATCGCATCTATCAGTACCGCTTTGACGATCAAAGCGGAAAGCTGACGCCGAACGATCCGCCATTTATCAACGCTTCCTCAAAAGGGGCGGGGCCGCGCCATTTTGTCTTTACGCCGAAAGGTGATGCCCTGTGGCTGATTAACGAAGAGGCGTCTACGCTCACCCATTATGTGATGGACAGTCAGGGGCGGCTAAAAGAGGGAAAAACGGTCTCAGCCCTGCCGGAAGGCTACAAAGGCACCAGTTTTGCTGCCGGGCTCGTATTAAGCGCCGACGGCAAGCAGCTGTACGTAGCTAACCGTTTGCATAACAGCATCGGGCACTTTACCGTAACAGCGGATGGCACGCTGACGCATCAGGATGATGTCTGGACGCGGGGCGACTACCCGCGCACCCTGACGCTCGATAAACAGGGGCGCTGGCTGTACGTCATGAATCAGCGCAGCGACAACATTACCCGTTTCCGCGTTGGGCGGGACGGCAAACTGAGTTTTGAACCGGACTATACGCCGGTTGGCAGTCCATCCCAGATGGTTATTTCACCCTAAGCAGTAAGAGGACAACCCCGTGCGATTTCCGAACCAACGTTTAGCGCAACTTTTCGATCTGTTGCAAAACGAGACGCTGCCGCAGGACGAACTGGCGCAGCGGCTGTCGGTTTCCACGCGAACCGTCCGTGCTGATATCACCGCCCTGAACGCGCTGCTGGCGAGCCACGGCGCGCAGTTTATTCTGAGCCGCGGCAATGGCTACCAGCTTAGAATTGACGATGCAGCGCGTTATCAGCAACTTCAGGAGTCTCACCCGCGCACCTTGCGTATCCCCCGGACGGGGCCTGAGCGCGTGCACTATCTGGTAGTACGTTTTCTTACCTCGGCGTTTTCCCTCAAGCTCGAAGATCTGGCGGATGAGTGGTTTGTCAGCCGTGCCACGCTGCAAAGCGACATGGTGGAAGTGCGCGAGTGGTTTCACCGTTACAACCTGACGCTGGAAACCCGCCCGCGCCACGGCATGAAGCTGTTTGGCAGCGAGATGGCGACCCGCGCCTGCCTGACTGACCTGCTCTGGGAGCTGGCGCAGCAGGACAGCCTGAACCCGCTGGTGACCGACGTGGCGCTGAATGCGGGTGTGGCTGAACAGATGGTGCCTGTACTGCACGACGCGCTTACGCGCCATCACATCCGCCTCACCGACGAAGGTGAACTGTTCCTGCGTCTGTATTGTGCGGTGTCGGTCCGCCGCATCAGCGAAGGCTACCCGCTGCCGGAATTCCATGCGGAGGATGTGGAAGAGAACGTCCGCGAGGCGGCGAAAGATATCGCGGTGACGATACAGCAACTGGCGGGCAAAGCGCTTTCCCCGTCGGAAGAGAGCTGGCTGTGCGTCCACATTGCCGCCCGTCAGATTCAGGAGATTGCGCCAAGCGCGATTAACGCCGACGACGATGAAGCGCTGGTGAACTATATTCTGCGCTACATCAACACCCACTATAATTACAACCTGCTCAGCGACGAACAACTGCATGCGGATCTGCTCACGCACATCAAAACCATGATCACCCGCGTGCGCTATCAAATCATGATCCCGAATCCACTGCTGGATAACATCAAGCAGCACTACCCGATGGCCTGGGACATGACGCTCGCGGCGGTCTCTAGTTGGGGCAAATACACGCCGTACGTGATCAGCGAAAACGAGATTGGCTTCCTGGTGCTGCATATCGGCGTCGGGCTGGAGCGTCACTACAACATTGGCTACCAGCGTCAGCCGCGCGTGCTGCTGGTGTGCGACGCCGGTAACGCGATGGTGCGCATGATCGAGGCGGTGCTGCAGCGCAAATACCCGCAGATAGAGATCACCCGTACACTCACCTTACGCGAGTATGAACTGGCCGAATCCATCGGCGAAGACTTCGTGATTTCAACTGCCCGCGTGAGCGAAAAATCTAAACCGGCGGTGATGATCGCCCCGTTCCCGACCGATTATCAGTTAGAACAGATCGGCAAGCTGGTGCTGGTGGACAGAACACGTCCGTGGATGCTGGATAAATACTTCGACGCCGCCCATTTCCGTATTATCGATAAGCCGATTGACCAGCAAACCCTGTTCCGCGAACTGTGCGAACAGCTTGAAAGCGAAGGCTTTGTTGGCGCGGAGTTTCTGGAGTCCGTCGTCGAGCGTGAGGCCATCGTCAGCACCATGCTGGGTGACGGCATTGCGCTGCCGCACTCCCTCGGGCTGCTGGCGCAGAAAACGGTGGTCTATACCGTGCTGGCCCCGCAGGGCATTAAATGGGGAGACGAAACCGCGCATGTGATCTTCCTGCTCGCCATCAGCAAAAGCGAGTACGAAGAGGCGATGGCTATTTACGATATTTTCGTCACCTTCCTGCGCGAACGTGCCATGACGCGGCTGTGTAGTTGCGGGGATTTTGCCGAGTTTAAGGCGGTGGCAATGGAGAGTTTGAGCCGGTTTTGAGAGGCGCTATCCAAAATTCGATGTAATGCAAATGTAATGCTAAACTGCATTACACATTCGATTCTACTGGAGGCATAATGGCCACGCTGAACGTCCGTTTGGACGACAAACTCAAAAACGAGGCTTATGCCGTGCTGGAAAAACTCAACATCACTCCTACGGAAGCTGTGCGCTTATTGTTTCAGTACGTCGCGGAGACGGGGCGTATGCCGGTGAAAACCGTCACCCTCAGCGACAGCGAAGACGCATTAATACAGACAGTCCGGGAACGACTGGCTCATCCGCAAAAGGGAGTTAAGGTTAGTCTGGATGACTTATGAACTGGAATTCGACCCGAGGGCATTAAAGGAGTGGCATAAACTGGGTGAGACGGTGAAAACCCAGTTTAAAAAGAAGCTGGCTGTTGTACTGGTAAATCCCAGAGTAGAATCCTCCCGCTTAAACGGAATAGCTGACTGCTACAAAATTAAACTTAAATCATCCGGTTACCGTTTGGTCTATCAGGTGCGGGATAAGGTTGTGACCGTGTTTGTGGTAGCCGTGGGAAAACGTGAAAAATCAGCCGTTTATCATGACGCAAACAAACGGCTGTAGCGATCAACGCAAATGATGCACAACCTGGTTGCTGCTGCCGCGCCAGATAAGCATAGGGTCTTTTAAATCCTGCACAAACTTGCCGTCGACCAGCACGTTAATCAGATCCACCACTTCCATTTGATGCGCATTCAGTTCATCCAGTTTGTAGCCCGTCCAGACCCAGATGTCTTTGCCCTCACATTCGCGGCGGATGCGTTTTACCAGCTTGAGGATCTCCGGTACGTTTTGCGGATGGAGCGGGTCGCCGCCGGAGAGCGATATCCCCTGGCGTTTGATACGCGTGTCGTTCAGATCGTTAATGATCCGGTCTTCCATCTCAGCGGTAAACGGCATGCCTGAATTTAAGCGCCAGGTGCTTTTGTTGTAGCAGCCGGGGCACTCGTGAACGCAGCCTGATACAAACAGGGTACAGCGGGTGCCGGGTCCGTTGACGATGTCGACGGGGTAGTACTGGTGATAGTTCATCGCGAATAACCACGCCGGGTGGCGCTGCGCTTACCCGGCCTACAAAAGAGAGCGGTCCGTAGGCCCGGTAAGCGCAGCGCCACCGGGCATTAACGTGGCAGCGGATTACCCGATCTGCCCATTCCCCAGATGTTTCACCCTGCGCTTCACCTCTTCCTGCTTACCGGCGTTGAACGGACGCGCATCCGGGCTACCGAGATAGCCGCACACGCGACGAGTCACGGAAACGCGGGCCGCATCGTGGTTACCGCATTTCGGGCAGGTGAAGCCTTTGCTCGTACACTCAAACTCCCCAGTAAAGCCGCACTCATAGCACTCATCAATAGGCGTGTTGGTACCGTAATACGGTACATGCTGATAGCTGTAATCCCATACGTCTTCCAGCGCTTTCAGGTTGTGCTGGATGTTCGGATACTCGCCGTAGCAGATAAAGCCGCCGCTGGCGATAGGCGGATAGGCCGCTTCGAAGTCGATCTTGTCGTATGGATTCACCTTTTTCTCGACGTCAAGGTGGAAGCTGTTGGTGTAGTAACCTTTGTCGGTGACACCTTCAACGATACCAAATTCCGCAGCGTCCAGACGGCAGAAGCGGTCGCACAGGTTCTCGCTCGGCGTGCTGTAGAGGCTAAAGCCGTAGCCGGTTTCGTCTTTCCACTGGTCTACCGCATCGCGCAGACGCTGCACGATAGCAATACCTTTCTCACGCAGAACATCGCTGTCGTAGACATGCTTGTCACCAAACAGCGCGTTAATGGTTTCGTGGATGCCGATATAGCCCAGAGAAATAGACGCGCGACCGTTTTTAAAGATTTCCGATACGTCATCGTCCGCTTGCAGACGCACGCCGCAGGCTCCTTCCATATAGAGGATGGGTGCTACGCGGGCTTTGACCCCTTCCAGACGCGCGATGCGGGTCATCAGCGCCTTACGCGCCAGCTGCAGGCGTTCATCAAGCAGTGTCCAGAAGGCGTCTTCATTACCTTTGGCTTCCAGCGCGATGCGCGGCAGGTTGAGGCTGATCACGCCCAGGTTGTTGCGCCCGTCGTGGATCTGCTCACCGTTTTCATCCTCGTAAACGCCGAGGAAGCTGCGGCAGCCCATCGGTGTTTTAAACGAGCCGGTGACTTTCACGACCTGGTCGTAGTTGAGGATGTCCGGATACATGCGCTTGCTCGCGCACTCCAGCGCCAGCTGTTTGATGTCGTAGTTCGGATCGCCAGACTTATGGTTGAGGCCATCGCGGATAGCGAATACCAGTTTCGGGAATACCGCCGTTTTGCGGTTTTTGCCCAGGCCAGAAATACGGTTGCGCAGAATGGACTGCTGAATGAGGCGTGACTCCCAACTGGTGCCCAGCCCAAAGCCGAAGGTGACAAACGGCGTCTGGCCGTTGGCGGTATGCAGTGTGTTGACCTCATACTCCAGCGACTGGAAGGCGTCATAGCACTCTTTCTCGGTGCGGGAATGTGCATAGCCGTCGGCGTCCGGGATCTGCCACTCTTCCGCTGTTTTACGGTGCTTGTTAAAACTCGCGGTGACGAACGGCGCGAGCACTTCATCAATGCGGTTAATGGTGGTGCCGCCGTAAATATGGCTGGCGACCTGAGCAATAATCTGTGCCGTTACCGCCGTGGCCGTAGAGATGGATTTTGGTGGTTCAATCTCGGCGTTACCCATTTTAAAGCCGTGGGTCAGCATACCTTTCAGGTCGATCAGCATGCAGTTGAACATCGGGAAGAACGGCGAGTAGTCGAGATCGTGGTAATGGATTTCCCCACGCTCGTGCGCGGAAACCACGTCGCGTGGCAGCAGATGCTGGCGCGCGTAGTGTTTAGCGACAATACCGGCCAGCAGGTCGCGCTGGGTCGGGATCACTTTGCTGTCTTTATTGGCATTTTCATTGAGCAGCGAGGAGTTGGTCTGCTCCACCAGACCGCGAATTTCCTGGTTCAGGCGACCACGTTTTTCACGCTGAACGTCACGGTCGTGGCGATACTCAATGTAGGCGCGTGCCAGCTGCTTGTAGGGACCAGACATCAGTTGGTTCTCTACTGCGGTCTGGATATCGTTGATATCCACCTGGCTGCGTTCATTCATCTGGCTGCTAACGACTTCTGCGACGGTGGCGCAGTAATCTGCGTCATCGACTCCCGCTGCTTTAGCTGCACGCAGAATGGCTTCTTTGATGCGCTCTGATTTAAACGGCACTTTACAGCCATCACGTTTCATCACATGCGGTGTCATGATCACTCCATTTTAAAAACAGGTTATCCACAGAGGTGGAGAAGACTGCGGCGGTCGGATTACCAACCAGGCCAGAGACTTCCCTCGTTCCCAACACGTGTTATCCACAATTCCGGAGAGCTGAGTCGCCGTGTTGTTGTTGAAATAGTAGACGATAAATACAAGATGTTGGGTCGGCATGCATTTTAAATGCTACATATAGTGATTTGCATCAAACATGTTTGCGATTTTCTTGATTCAGAACAAAGTAAAAAGAGGAGAGTACAAATGGCGGGCATCACAGCGTTTGTAAAAAATAGACATCAAATTTTCGCTTAAAAATTCAACAAAAACAGGCGCTCAGCGTATACGCCGCTGAGCGCCCATGACATTAGCTGCCTGCAGCCCAACTCAACCCTGCGTTGACAAAAGCGATGGCGGTGATAATGCCGAGCAGTAAAGGAATCAACATCGTGCGCGCCGGCTTAACGTCCGCATCCGGGTGGGCTTTTGCGGGCTGCAGAACGGCCAGTGCTTCTTCGCCTGTTCGCGCCGCGACCAGATTTGCGCGAACGCTCTCTTCCATAAGCGTACACGTGAGCGTTGTTAACAATTGCATGTGGGTGGTTCCCGCTTCGGCTTCAGGAATCGCCAGCAGGAAGACGATCCTGACCGGTTCATCCCCTTCAAGGCCAGGCCACATCACCGGCTCATCAAAGAGCGCCATGCAAAATGCAGCCTGCCGCACGGCGGAGGATTTACCGTGTGGTACAGCAAGTTCTTCACCAAGCGCCGTCGGTCCTTCATTTTCTCGGTGTAAAACGCTCTGGACAAAAGCTGCTTTATCATCAATGACCTTCTGCCTGAACAATGCTTCAGACATCAGCCGGATGAGTGATTCCGGCGAACGGGCAGGTGGATTGATAAAAATAAGTTCGGGGTGCGTCAAAGCAAGCAAGTTCATGTCAGGCCTCAATAAGGAAATCGCAGGTACTGCAGGGTTGGATTAGCTTCACGGGCGGTACTTTTTCTTCCAGATAATTCACCTGAGCCCGTTCCGCCAGGCCCGGTGGTACGGGCACGGGATGTGTCCCGGCGTTAAAAACACGCACAAGCGTGCCGCTCAATACACGGGCGTGTGGCAGAGCGGAAAGCACCAGAGGCGCGGGTATTTCCAGCAATGAAAAAACAGCCGGGAGGGGGCGAGCATTAACGTCCAGGGCAAAACGCTCAAGACGATTATCGAGTGAGTGTAATGTTTGCCGTTGATAGGTAAAGGGTTGCCCGAGCGCCAGGTTTTCCAGGTTACGTAACGTGGAATGCTCCGCGTTGTCCGCCAGCGCCAGCGTAAAGGAAAAGTGCAGCGGCTTAAGCAACTGAGCATCCGGTGTTTCAACCACCGTATTGTTAATACCCGAAGCACGTCCTGGCCGCCATTCAAGATCGCTACGACCGAGAACGCCCGTAGATTTAAACAGTGTCAGCGCGATTGTGGCAGGCTGACGATCGAGGATCTGAAACTCTTTCATCCCCCGGCTGTTGATCGCTAACGCTTTGCCAGGCTCAGCAATGCTGATAATGCCCTCGCTGGTTTCAATATCAACAGGTAACTCCCGGTAGCGCGCCTGCCAGCGATTGGCATCATGCCCGATCGTGCGCTGTATCACCGAGAAGGGCTGGGAAGCAACAGAGTGTTGTGTGCTGATATCACTGTTGATCAGCAAGCGTAACCGGTGATCGCAACTGTTGTTTTCCAGCGAAATGTCGACATACAGGTTTGGATCGTCTTTACGTAATTCACACTCCATGTGAATGTGCAGCGGTCTGGTACTGTTTTGCCCGCGTGAGGATAAATCCGGCGGCAGGTGCAAAACTGCCTCAAGGTACATTCTCTCAAGGAGTGGATTTTTGATGCAGTTGATGAGCGTGAAATCACTACTCAGGATCGGTTTATCCCCCGCAAGTGGCGAGAAATCGTAACTGTCCCCGGCATCGGCGCAATCTTCAAAGCTAAAGATCCCGGCGATGCACCTGTCGCGGCATTTATCTACAAGCGTCAGCACTCCCGCATCACACTCAAGCCGATAAGCTGTGTTTTCAATCGTCCGGCCGGGTTCGGCCTGGGGCAATGTATAAGGAAGCGCATTCTCTTCTACGCTGACTGACAGATAACCCACGGGCGGCAGAGCTGGTGTCTCCAGGGCGATGTGCCAGCGATAATACGGGGGAAGGTCTGTTTCGTTTTCGCCTTCAGAGGTGAGTGAGATAACACTGCCTCCGGGAAGCATCTCGCGTGCCAGAACCTCAAACGCGACCGGTTTTCCCAGGTGCGAGAGGGCAATATGCTCAGACCGGCTATAGAGCGTGGTTTTTACGATCCGTTGCGTTGTTGTGCCCAGAGGGTTAACGATCAGCAGATCATTTTCCTGGCAGCAGGAAGCCGCCAGCGCTTTTATCACCAGGTTCCACAGGCTGTGACAGCGCTGCTCAGTCTGCTCCAGGCGATGAAGGATGTCGCGGTTCGTGGCATCGCTGTTACAACCGCCGATAGAGTCGTGCGCATGGCAACGCAGCAACATTTTCCAGATGCTGTCGACCAGCGCAAGATTCACCGCGAGGCCCTGATGGCGAGCCAGCGCAATGGTTGGCTCCAGCTGGCGGAGAATGAACTGTTCAATCTCATAATTTTTCTTTTTGATATCGTAGCGAACCGATCCGATGGTTTTGTGGATGCGGGTATAGCGCGGTGATTTCAGTTCTCCTTCCCAGACTTCAAAGTCCTGGCTCTGGGCACGTAAAAGTTCGACATAGTGCTCTAAGGAGTCAATCTGATAGTCATCGTGAGTGGGTGAACGCTCACTTGCGAGTTTCAGTATGTGAGGCAGTGTCGGATCGATGTTGACCTGGTCGCCACCGCAGGGCAGCAGCAGGTCGGTGATACCCGCACGTTCGCGTAACAGATTAACGGCAGGATAGATTTTTTCTTCTAAGTAGCTCGCCTCTGCGCGGATGTTTTTCGCTGCGCCATATCCCATCGCCATTGCGCAGGCGATGATGGTTGCGCCCGATGGCGCGCGCCAGAGGAACTGACTGTTTTTGGCCTGTTCATCGTGATTCACGCCGCGCCAGAAAACAATATTGTCGATATTGCAGCCGCGCAGCAGGGCTGGCATCTGTGCATTGTGACCAAACGTATCCGGCAGATAGCCCACCTGCATAGCGTGCCCCAGCGCCTCTGCTGCCGATATGCCGTATTTCAGGTTGCGAATCATTGATTCGGCGTGAACGTTGTAGGTATCCGTCTGGCTATACCACGGCCCCACAAACAGGCGCTTATCCCGCACCAGTTTTTGCAGGCGAGGGGTATAGTCAGGGTTGATCGCCAGAAAATCGTCGACTACGGCCATCTGACCATCAAGGTGATAGCAGGTATACGCGGGGTCGCGCTCCAGCGTAGCAACCACCTCAGCGAAGTTATATGCCGCCAGGACGGTGCTGTCCTGATGGGTGAAATACCACTCCTGATCCCAGTGCGTATGTGCAATAACGTGAATTTGGCTCATGATAGTGTCCTTAGTCAGTGCTCTTCGGGCTGAGATAAAGCACGCCCAGCGCACAGATCAGCGACCCTGCCAAGACACTGACCAGATAGCCAACGACGTTGGTCGCCAGCGGCCATCCCCATATTGCTGGCAGTGGTAAGGTCTGCTTTACCCCTAACGTAATCGCCAGTAACGCACCGGAGACGGCTCCTGCCATAAACACGGGGATCAAACGCGGGTTTTTCAGAATGAAAGGAATGGCACCCTCTGAGATACCAATGACGCCCAGCAATAATGAGGTACTGCCGACCGTTTTCTCTTCGCTGCTGAAAACGGCGGGAAGGCCAAACCGCCCGTTAAGAAAAGCGGCGAAACCAACGCCGATGGAAGGGATGACAATCGCCAGTTCACGCGCGGTTAAGTCGAACGTTTCGCTTACACCGTTCAGGCCGAGTGCCACTGAACCGGCGGCTTTATTGATTGGCCCACCCAGGTCAAACGCCGTACCTGCGGCGATCATGGCCGAATAGAAGCCTCGTCCGGTGTCCCCCGCAGAGGTGAAAAAAGTCACCATGAGCTGATTAAGCGAACCAAAGACAGGATTAATCAGATATTCCATCACCATTACCAGCGTAATACCGGTGATGAGCGGCACGATAAGCATGGTCTTAATGGTGGTGAGTTGCTGTCTGACGTGGATGTTATCGTTGAGCCAGCGCACGAGGTAGCCCACAAAGAACCCGATACCAATGGCACCAAAAAAGCCTGAAGGCATAAAGTTTTCGATGTCAAAGAAACGTTTATAGACCTCGTCCGACATGATGCCGCCAACAAGCCCTGGAATGAGCGCGGGTTTTCCGGCAATGGAAAATGCCAGGTACATGGCAAATACCGGATACATAAACTTAATCGTCATAAAGCCGAGCTTATCCAGCACGCTAAACGGCGAATTCTCAATCCCGATAAACTGGCCTGTGATTTTTGCGGTCGCCATCATCAGGCCGCCCATTACCACAACCGGTAACATATAGCTAATGGCGGCCATGATGTGACCGATAAAAATCTGGTATGCCGAGCGGTGGTTTTCCGCGTCGTTCTCAATGTGGGCGACCGTTTTGTCCAGCGACAGTGCCTGGTCCAGATAGCGATCGGTATGTTTAATCAGTTCCTGAGTACGGACCTTGAGATGAGGCACATTATCGAAACGTTCTGCATCTTGTATGGGGACATCGATCGCCAGTACGACGGCAGTGGCGCTGGCAATATCCTGCGCGGTGAGACGGTTTTTTACACCATCGCTTCCCTGCGTTTCGACCTTAACCTCAATATTGTGCTGTTTCGCCCATTCAGTAATTTTATTTGCCGCCATAAACGTATGGGCAATGCCTGTCGGGCAGGCGGTTACCGCGACAATTTTTTGTTTCGTCATTATAATGGCTTCCTGCTGTGAAAGTATCGGCAGTATAAGGAGAATCAAATACAAAGATTAATGTTTGATAATACTTATTACGTATCGTGATACTTATTCAGGAAATATGTGAAGCGCCTTCCAGCGCGTATTAATGAAAGCTGCTAATATCAAAGCGGTTTTTAAAAGGATACACAGCATGAATTCTTTCCAGGGAAGCGAACGTTTGATATTTGAATACATTCAATATCACGCTCATAATATTTCTGATATATCGGCAAAAGAGATCGCTCGTGATACCTATACCACGACAACGTCTGTTAACCGTGTCTGTAAGAAAATGGGGTATAAGAGCTATACGGAGCTGCGGTATCGGTTTCTGCGCGACCAGCATGCGGCGGCACCGTCACACACGCTGTTGCGTGTGGAAAGTGAAGAGATTGAGGCGGACGTTTCCGGGCAACTTATTCATTCCAGCCATATCTATCTTTATGCGCGCGGGGCATCACTCACCAGTCTTAACTATTTATCACGCTTTCTGTCGCTCGCGAGCCTGCCGCATCTGATTCTGAACGATATGCACCAGCTAACCCGCGTATCAAAAGGCACGCTGGTCCTTATCAGTAAATCGGGTGAGACGCAGTCTTTAATCGAAATGGCGCGCAACGCGCTGCGAAAGGGGTTGAAAGTTGTCGCGATAACCCGCCGTGGCTCAACGCTGGCGGCGATCTCAACGCTGTGCTGGCCTTTAGACATTGATATCAATGCCATCTCGCTTTATCAGCGGGAAGGCCAACTGGAACTGCTGAGCGCCGTTGACCGTATCGGCTGCAGGTTGTTGCAGCACGATACGGTGTAAGGGCGTTTAAAGTTGTTTCACAATGCCCAGGCGGACGGCGTAATCATTTTCATGGTTGCCGTCATCGTTGATATAGGTTTTATCCAGTGAAACCAGCTCAACGTAAGGCGTCCAGCCGTCGTCGAGTTTATAGTTGAAGGCGAGCGTGTGTTCCCAGTAGGTATCATCACCGGTTCCCTGATCGACATTATCCTGCCAGCGGAAGCGCGGGTTATAGGACATGCCGAATTTCCCGATGTTATAAGCAAACCAGATATCGAACTGGTGAGACTCACGTCGGGTGTAGCCGCTACCGTCTAACGCCTTGTCGCTGTGCGCGTCATTAACGGTGTTATAGCGATAACGTGCCGACAGATTCAGGCCGTTATCAAAGGATTTCCAGCCCTGAATAAAAGGACGATAGTGTGTATTGCTGGCGGTAAACACGGTCACCATGCCGGGGGCGACAGCGTAGCCGTTGCCGAGGTCAAAACGCCAGCGCGTTTCGATCTCTTGTGCGGCCTCTGTTAAGCCTTTATCGTCGGAATTATAGCGGTCTGTATCACCAAAAAAGGTATCGTTGTGGTTTTGCGCGGCTTCGACGGAGAAATAAAAACCGTTATCAGCCTGATGCATGACTTTAATGCGAGAATCATTGACGTCGGAGCGTGTGTTATGTCCAAAGCGAAGATCGACCGAGGTATTTCCACACCAACCCTGACTGCTTAACAATAATGCGCTAATACACGTTGCTTTAATAATAATGTTTTTCATAATGTCCTGCCGAGGTTATTTTATTGGCAGGGCTATTTTTATTTTGGCTGATATAAAATGTAAAAGTTATCGTCGTACATTTAGCGTATCGTTAAACCTGATAATAAAAGAGAAACGGCCTTTGAGCCGTCTCTCCTGAACATTAACCTTGCAGCCACCACACGGCTTCAAACGGTCGTAGGGTCATTGCCAGCGGATGATTTGTCGTTTCGGTGTAGTTGCTCATGACTACCTGCCACTCGCCGTTGAGCGCATCTGGCTGCCATTGCTGGCATTCAGCGCTGAGGTTCGCGATCACAATCAGGGTTTGCCCCTGCCACTGGCGACGATAGCACCACAGGGAAGGGTGCTCAGGCAGCAGATCCTGATAATCTCCCCATGTCAGCACCGGCAGGGTTTTGCGCAGGCGGATCAGCGACTGATAAGTGTAAAACACCGAATCCGGGTCATCGAGCGCTGCACGAGCATTCACGGTTTCGTAGTTATCACACACGCCAATCCACGGCTCGCCTTCGGTAAAGCCCGCATTGTGCGAGGCGTCCCACTGCATCGGCGTGCGTCCGTTGTCGCGGGATTTACTCGCCAGGATCGCCAGTAATTCGTTCGGATCGCGGCCTTTTGCCCGCAGTTCGGCGAACATGTTCAGGCTTTCCACGTCGCGGTAATCGGTAATGCGCGAAAAGTGCGGGTTGGTCATGCCAATCTCTTCGCCCTGGTAAATGTACGGCGTGCCCTGCATCCCGTGTAGCACCATGCCGAGCATCTTCGCAGCGGGAACGCGGTATTTTCCTTCGTCGCCAAAGCGTGAGGCGATACGCGGCTGATCGTGGTTACACCAGAACAGCGCGTTCCAGGCTTTGTTGTGCATCCCCTGCTGCCAGTGGCTGAAGAGAGTTTTCAGCGCTACGTAGTCCGGCTTTGCCTTCGTCCATTTTTCGCCGCCGGGATAATCCACTTTCAGGTGGTGGAAGTTGAAGGTCATCGACAACTCGCGCCCGTCAAGAGAGGCGTACTGTTGACAATTTTCCAGCGAGGTCGAGGACATTTCGCCCACGGTCATCAGGTTGCGCGGGGTAAAGACGTCGCGGCTCATCTCCTGCAGATATTCGTGGATGCGTGGTCCGTCGGTGTAGAAACGACGACCGTCACCAACGTCATCATTCGGGAAGGCCTGATCTTTCGAAATCAGGTTAATTACATCGAGACGTAAACCGTCCACGCCGCGATCTGCCCAGAACTCGCACACTTTTTTCAGCTCGGCGCGCACGTCCGGGTTTTCCCAGTTGAGATCGGCCTGCTCCGGTGCGAAGAGATGCAGGTAATACTGCTCGCTCCCGGCGTGCCAGCGCCAGGCGTTACCGCCAAATTTGGAGCGCCAGTTATTGGGGAACTGGTCCGGTGTGCCGTCGCGCCAGATATAAAACTGTCGATACGGGCTCGCTTTATTCAGCGATTCACGGAACCACGCATGCTGCGTTGACGTGTGGTTAAACACCATATCGAGGACGATGCGGATGCCCCGTGAATGCGCCTGTGCGACCAGCTCGTCAAAATCATCCAGCGTGCCAAAGGACGGGTCGATGGCGGTGTAGTTCGCCACGTCGTAGCCGTTATCCACCTGTGGAGAGATATAAAATGGCGTCAGCCAGATGGCATCAATGCCGAGGGTTTTCAGGTAATCCAGGCGTTGCGTGACGCCGCGTAAATCGCCGGTGCCGCATCCGGTGGTGTCCTGGAAACTCTTCGGGTAGATCTGATAGATGACGCCGTTTTGCCACCAGTGAGGAAGGGTATTCATAATGCGTTCCTGCAAATGCGAAGGGGCGCAACTGCGCCCCGAAAGAAGACGTTAAACAATCTGCAGCGAGCCCTGACGGAACTTACGCTGGTAAACCACAGTGGTGAGTGCCATTGGGACGATAATTGCTACCGCCATTGCCAGTGCGAACACCTGCCAGAATGCGGGCTGGATGGAGAGGATGCCCGGCAGGCCGCCGACGCCAATCCCGTTCGCCATTACACCGTTCAGACCGCACAGCAAGCCCGCCAGACCAGAGCCGATCATCGCGCAGAGCATCGGGAAGCGGTATTTCAGGTTGATACCGTACATCGCCGGTTCGGTGACGCCGAGGTACGCAGAGATGGCCGCCGGAACCGAGATTTCGCGTTCGTTGTGTTTACGGCTGACGATGATGATGCCCGTTACCGCAGAGGCCTGCGCAATATTAGAGAGCGCAATGATAGGCCAGACCGGCGTGCCGCCCAGGCTCTGAATCATCTGCATGTCAATCGCCAGCGTGGTCTGGTGGACACCGGTGATCACCAGCGGCGCATACAGGAAGCCAAACAGCGCGGCACCAATCGGCGCGAAGCTGCCGGTCATCAGGTGGCGAACCGCGAAGGCCACGCCATCACCGATCATGCGACCAAACGGACCGATAAAGGCATGCGCCAGGAAGACGGCCAGGATCAGGGAGCAGACGGGTACGACCACCAGATAAAGGTAATCCGGCACCATGCGTTTTAAGCGGGTTTCAATAAAGCCCAGCGCCAGACCTGCCAGCAGTGCCGGGATGACCTGCGCCTGATAGCCCACTTTCGCGATGGTAAACAGACCGAAATTCCACACTTCCGGAACCTGCTGCCCAAGTAAGTAAGCGTTCATTAACTGTGGAGAGACCAGCGTGACACCGAGTACGATACCCAGAATCGGCGTACCGCCCATTTTACGCACCGCGGACCAGCAAATCCCCACCGGCAGGTAGAAGAAGATCGCTTCGCCAATCAGCCACAGGAAGTCGTAGATGCTTTGCAGCGCCGGATACATCTGCGCCAGGGTTTTACCGTCGCTCATCGGGACATCGCCGATGACGTTACGGAAGCCTAAAATCAAGCCCCCGCTGATCAGCGCTGGCAGCAGCGGGAAGAAGATCTCCGCAAAATGGGAGATTAACTGCTCGTGCCATTTCATATTCTGGCGTGCCGCTTTCTTTGCCTGCTCTTTATCGGCAGAAGAGTGCCCCGTGGTGGCCAGCAGCGCCTGATAGTAATCGCCCACTTCGGTCCCGATGACGACCTGGAACTGTCCGGCGTTGGTGAAGCAGCCTTTGACCATCGACAGCTCTTCAATGGCTTTCGGGTTGGCCTTTGCCGGATCGTTCAGCACGAAGCGCAGGCGGGTTATGCAATGGCTGACGGTGGCGATGTTTTCGCGGCCGCCAACCAGGACGATCAACTGGTCGATATCTGCTTGTTTGACTTTACTCATCATGAAAC
Organism: Enterobacter sp. MALB-1; assembly: GCF_041021625.1. Taxonomy (NCBI): domain Bacteria; kingdom Pseudomonadati; phylum Pseudomonadota; class Gammaproteobacteria; order Enterobacterales; family Enterobacteriaceae; genus Enterobacter; species Enterobacter sp. MALB-1. The sequence continues at coordinate 3,896,495 of NZ_JBDPJL010000001.1, read as the reverse complement.
CTCATGACAGATGGAGAAGGGGGAAATGACCTGAGCGCAAGCCTACTCCTTCAGCGTGACGGCGAAAATGGGAACGTTCCCGAAATCGGGCGAAGATCACAATAAACCATTCAAGTGGGTTATGAGAGATAGGCGGGAATAACGATCTGACGCGGCTCTGCGCGCCCGTTGATTTGCTCGATGAGCTGCGCAGCAGCCTGTCTGCCGGACTCGGCGTAGCCGGGATCGACGGTGATAATTTCCGGATGTAAAAACTTCATTAGCGGCGTGCTCCCCACGCTTGCCACCTGCAGTCCGTCGATGCGTTGCTCCTGAAGATATTTGCTCGCCCCCAGCGCCAGGGTATCCGTGGCGCACACCAGCGCGGTGGTCTGTGGTGTGAGCACACTCGCGACCTGCTCGTAGCCTTGCTTCATGCCCAGCCCTGGCAGGGAGGCGACAGCGGGCAGATTATGCTTTTTGCAAAACGTCAGATACGCTTCATGACGACGCTTACCGGTGGTGACGTCCACATGCGGGACGCCCAGATAGCTAATGTGGCGATGGCCGTCATCGTACAGGCGCTGCATCAGGGTGATGATCGCCCCCTCGTCGTCGTAGCAGACAGAGGCAAACCCGCTGGCATCGCGCGCCAGCAGCACCAGCGACGGCTGCCACGGTTTCAGCATCTCTTCTTTAATGCCGGTAAAGCCAAACAGCACCACGCCGTCAATGTTGCGCCGCTGAAGCATGCCGAGATGCTCCTCCACCAGCGGCGGCGAAAACTGGCTCTCCATCATGATCGGGTCATAACCCTGCTCATAAAAGGCGGGCAGCATGGTCTGAACGGCGAGGTTTTCTGACAGGGAATCCAGACGTGAGACAATAATGGCGACCACTTTGTCACTCTGCCCGCGCATGGCGCGCGCCGAGCGGGAAGGGGAAAAGCCGTGCTGATTCATCACCGCTTCGACGCGTTCGCGCGTGCGTTCGCTGACACCGCTTTCGTTGTTAAGCACGCGCGAGACGGTGGATTTCCCCACGCCGCTTAAACGCGCGATGTCTTTAATCGTAAGGCGGTTCTGCATGCTGATTTCCCTGTAACAACGACAATCAATAGAGCCTAATGCTATAGCGTGATTTCGCTATGGGCAAAGTCTGGTTTACGTTCGGTTTATTTATGTGAAGTTATAATACCGCCCGATTTGCCACAAACGGTATGGATAAATCCTTATACTGCGCGGCGACACCCTACTTTTTACTTACCGGAGGCGACATGGACCCTGATCCCACACCTCTCCTGAACGGGAGAAAACCTTCTTTCCGGTAAGCCAGCCCTTTGCTGTCTCACCGGTGATGTGAGGCAGTGACGCTCAAACGTTCCTGCTTGAAAAATTAAGTGCCTCTCAGGTACGGCATTGCCACGCCTGAAGGAATAACTGTGTCCGCCTTCGCGGATGCGGGGGAATGACTATGCTAAAAAATATCACCCGGCAGCTCCTTGCACAGCTGAGCCGCCATTTGCCACATCGCCTTGTCCAGCGCGACCCGCTACCGAACGCCAAAAATCTGGCGGGGGCAACGATCCCGGCCAGCCTGACCGAGCGCTGCCTGAATGTGGCCGCAATGGACGAAAACGAAGTCTGGCGCGCCTTTGGCGGGCATCCGGAAGGGCTGAATGCGGCCGAAGTGGAAAAAATCCGTGCCGTGCACGGCGATAATCAAATCCCGGCGCAAAAACCCTCTCCGTGGTGGGTCCATCTCTGGCTCTGCTATCGTAACCCGTTCAACCTGCTGTTAACGGTGCTGGGCATTATCTCCTACGCGACCGAAGATCTGTTTGCCGCAGGCGTGATCGCCCTGATGGTGGGTATCTCCACGCTGCTGAACTTTATTCAGGAAGCCCGCTCCACCAAAGCGGCGGATGCCCTGAAAGCCATGGTGAGCAACACGGCGACCGTCTCGCGTGTGATTAACGATCTCGGTGAAAATGCCTGGGTCGAACTGCCTATCGACCAACTGGTGCCGGGCGATCTGGTGAAGCTGGCCGCCGGAGATATGATCCCGGCCGATTTACGCATCATTCAGGCGCGCGATCTGTTCGTGGCGCAGGCGTCGCTGACCGGTGAATCGCTTCCGGTTGAAAAGGTGGCGCGCAGCCGCGATCCGCAGCAGGTTAACCCACTGGAATGCGACACCCTGTGCTTTATGGGCACCACGGTGGTGAGCGGGACGGCGCAGGCAATTGTAACTGCAACAGGCGGAAACACCTGGTTTGGACAGCTTGCCGGACGCGTGACCGAGCAGGAAAGCGAGCCGAATGCCTTCCAGAAAGGCATTGGCCGCGTCAGCATGCTCTTAATTCGCTTTATGATGGTAATGACGCCGATTGTGCTGCTGATCAACGGCTACACCAAAGGTGACTGGTGGGAAGCGGCGCTGTTCGCGCTCTCCGTGGCCGTCGGCTTAACGCCAGAAATGCTGCCGATGATTGTCACCTCCACGCTGGCACGCGGGGCGGTAAAACTCTCTAAGCAGAAAGTGATCGTCAAGCACCTCGACGCTATCCAGAACTTTGGCGCAATGGATATCCTTTGCACCGACAAAACCGGCACGCTGACGCAGGATAAAATCGTGCTGGAGAACCACACCGATATTTCCGGCAAAACCAGCGATCGCGTGCTGCACAGCGCCTGGCTGAACAGCCACTACCAGACCGGGCTGAAAAACCTGCTCGACGTCGCCGTGCTGGAAGGTGTCGATGAAGAGTCTGCCCGCACGCTCTCAGGACGCTGGCAAAAGGTGGATGAGATCCCGTTCGACTTTGAGCGCCGCCGCATGTCAGTCGTGGTGAGTGAGCAGCAGGATGTGCATCAGCTGATCTGCAAAGGCGCACTACAGGAAATACTCAACGTTTCCAGCCAGGTGCGCTATAACGGCGACATTGTGCCGCTGGATGACACCATGCTGCGCCGCATTAAACGCGTCACTGATAACCTGAACCGTCAGGGGCTGCGCGTGGTGGCCGTCGCGAGTAAATTCCTGCCTGCGCGTGAAGGGGATTATCAGCGTATCGACGAATCCGATTTGATCCTCGAAGGTTACATCGCATTCCTCGATCCGCCGAAAGAGACCACCGCGCCTGCGTTAAAAGCGCTGAAAGCGAGCGGCATCACCGTCAAAATCCTCACCGGCGACAGCGAGCTGGTGGCCGCCAAAGTGTGCCACGAAGTCGGGCTGGACGCGGGCGACGTGGTGGTGGGCAGCGATATTGAGCATCTCACGGATGATGAGCTGGCAAAACTGGCCCAGCGCACCACGCTGTTTGCCCGTCTGACGCCGATGCACAAAGAGCGCATCGTGACCCTGCTTCGCCGTGAGGGGCATGTGGTGGGCTTTATGGGTGACGGCATTAACGATGCACCCGCACTGCGTGCGGCGGATATTGGCATCTCCGTAGACGGTGCGGTGGATATCGCCCGTGAAGCGGCCGATATCATCCTGCTGGAAAAGAGCCTGATGGTGCTGGAAGAAGGCGTAATTGAAGGGCGTCGTACCTTTGCCAATATGCTTAAGTACATCAAAATGACCGCCAGTTCTAACTTCGGTAACGTCTTCAGCGTGCTGGTGGCGAGCGCGTTTCTGCCGTTCCTGCCGATGCTGCCGCTGCACCTGCTGATCCAGAACCTGATGTACGATGTGTCTCAGGTGGCGATCCCGTTTGATAACGTTGACGATGAGCAGATCCAAAAGCCACAGCGCTGGAATCCGTCCGATCTGGGCCGTTTTATGCTCTTCTTCGGCCCGATCAGCTCCATCTTCGACATTCTGACCTTCTGCCTGATGTGGTTTGTGTTCCACGCCAATACGCCAGAGCACCAGACGCTGTTCCAGTCCGGCTGGTTCGTGGTGGGGCTACTGTCGCAGACGCTGATTGTGCATATGATCCGTACCCGTCGCATTCCGTTCATCCAGAGCCGCGCCGCGTGGCCGCTGATTATCATGACCGGCATTGTAATGGTGCTCGGGATCGCGCTGCCGTTCTCGCCGCTGGCAAGCTATCTGCAACTGCAGGCGCTGCCGCTGAGCTACTTCCCGTGGCTGGTGGCGATCCTTGCGGGCTACATGGTGCTGACGCAGATGGTGAAAGGGTTCTACAGCCGTCGGTATGGGTGGCAGTAAACACCACGCCCGGTGGCGCTGTGCTTACCGGGCCTACGATCCAAACGTAGGCCGGGTAAGGCGAAGCCGCCACCCGGCAGCTGGCTTTCCTCCCAAATTCAACAACCTGTGATCTCCGTCATGCCATTCGCTTGACGACAAATTAAGCGCATGTTAACAGAATGTTTTGCCTCTTTTCGGCCCGTCAGATAAGGAACATTCATGTTACGGTACAGCCTCTTAACCGCCGGGCTTATGCTCGGCGCGTCAGCGTTTGCCGCTCCGGCAGGCGATCTCCCCCTGATGCCCTGGCCTGCAAAGGTCGAACGTCCGACGACCCAGGGCGCGCTGGTGCTCAGCAACACGATTTCCGTCAGCGTCAGCGGGGACGATCTCGGTGACGCGGTCAACCGCCTGCGCCAGCGTATCGCCATGCAAACCGGCTGGACGCTACAGCCGCAGGCCGACAAGCCTGAAAAACCGACCATTCGCATCGCGATAGCTAAAAAGGTGAAGCCGCAGCCGCTGCCGGACAGCGATGAGAGCTATAAACTGACGGTGGACGCTAACGGTGTAACGATTTCCGCCAACACCCGCTTCGGTGCGCTTCGTGCGATGGAAACCCTGCTTCAGCTGATGCAGAACGGGCCGGAAAATACCTCTCTGCCGTGGGTCTCCATTGAGGACTCCCCGCGTTTCCCGTGGCGCGGACTGCTGCTCGACTCGGCGCGCCACTTTATTCCTCTGCCGGATATTAAACGCCAGATTGACGGCATGGCTGCCGCCAAACTCAACGTCCTGCACTGGCATTTGACCGACGATCAAGGCTGGCGGTTTGCCTCGAAGCGCTATCCAAAACTGACACAACTTGCCAGCGACGGGCTGTTTTATACGCCAGAACAGATGCGCGATATTGTGCGTTACGCCACCGAACGCGGCATCCGCGTGGTGCCGGAAATAGACATGCCGGGCCATGCTTCTGCCATCGCTGTTGCTTACCCGAAACTGATGAGCGCGCCGGGGCCGTACCAGATGGAGCGTCACTGGGGTGTGCTGAAACCGGTGCTGGACCCGACAAAAGAGGCGACCTATACCTTCGCCGATGCGATGGTCAGCGAACTGGCGGCGATCTTCCCCGATCCGTGTCTGCATATCGGTGGTGATGAGGTTGACGACAGTCAATGGAAAGCGAACGCGGCGATTCAGACATTCATGCGCGACAACCGGCTTGCAGACAGCCACGCGCTACAGGCGTATTTCAACCGCAAGCTGGAAACGATCCTCGAAAAACATCACCGCCAGATGGTGGGCTGGGATGAGATCTACCATCCCGATCTGCCAAAAAGCATTCTGATCCAGTCCTGGCAAGGGCAGGATGCGCTGGGACAGGTGGCGCAGAATGGCTATAAGGGCATTCTCTCCACCGGTTTCTATCTCGATCAGCCTCAGTCCACCGCCTATCACTATCGCAATGAAATTGTGCCGCAGGGTCTGAATGGTGTGGATGTGATAGCCGACACCGACAGTGCCCAGAGCTGGGCCTTCTCTATGCCGCGCCTGAAAGGTAAACCGGTGGAAGGGAGCTTTACGCTGGTGAAAGGGGATTCCGGCTGGCGTGGATTTATTGATTTTGCGGGGAAATCCCGTCGTGCGGTGGATAACATTCAGTGGCGTGATGACAATCAGGTGACGTTTACCGTCGACACCTGGATGGGGGAAACGCGCCCGGTCGTCTCCGTTGATAACGACAAGCTAAGCGGTTATTTCCTGGTGGGCAACGCCCGCTACCCGATCAGCGGCACGCGTCTGGACGAGGTGCCGAAAGGCATTCCTCCGGTGGTGCCGGATGCTGCTAATCAGGTCAACCTGCTGGGCGGTGAGGCTGCACTGTGGGCCGAAAACGTGGTCGCGCCGGTACTGGATATCCGCCTGTGGCCGCGCGCCTTTGCGGTGGCGGAGCGGTTATGGTCGGCGCAGGACGTCAACGATGTCGACAATATGTACACCCGTCTGCAGGCGATGGACAGCTGGTCGACGGTGTCGGTCGGACTGCAGCAGCACACTCAGCAGCAGGTGCAGTTCACACGTCTGGCGAACAATGCCGATACCTTGCCGCTGCAGATCCTCGCCCAGGCGATTGAACCGGCGCAGTATTACACGCGTCAGCATCTGAAATTCCAGGCCGGGAACTATCATCAGTTTGAGCCCCTTAACCGCTTCGCTGATGCGATTAACGCCGAAAGCACCACCGTGCGCCAGATGAACAAGTGGGCCGACAGGCTGGTGAGCGACGCGGAAGATACGGAAAGCGCCGAGGCGCTGCGCCACGTGTTTAACCGCTGGCAGGGCAACACCAGCGATGCGCTGGCGCTCAGTGAAAACAGCTATCAACTGAAGGCGCTGAAACCGGTGATCGAGGAGGTGGATAAGCTGGCCTCCATTGGTCTGAGGCTGACAGATCTGGTGGCGCGTCAGGGGACGCTGGATGATAAAGAAATAGCGTCGATTCAGGGCGAGCTGGATAGCGCCGCGAAGATTCAGGATGAGGTGGTGATTGCAGCGGTCTATCCGCTGGAGACGCTGCTTAGGGCGACGCGAAATCCGTAACAAAAGCGCCCGGTGGCGCTACGCTTACCGGGCCTACGTGACGTGTAGGCCCGGCAAACGAAGTGCCGCCGGGCGTAAAGGCAACTCAGTTCTTCAGTACCCACGCCTCTTTCCAGTGAGAGCCTGTACCTGGCTCAAACTGCGTTGATGTTTTACTGTACTGTTTGCAATATCCGCTGTACGGGAACGGCTTGCACTCATAGGTTTTACCGTCTTTCGGCTGGAATACGGTTGTACCCGTGGTATACGAAGAGATGTTCTCCGGGAAGGTATAATCGTACTGTCCGGCTGGTGCGGATGAGTCTGCATTTTCCAGCATCATATCGATCACATCCTGAGCAAACAGCGTCCCGGATTTGTTGGTGGCGTAGTATTTCAGCATATGATGACCCGCGGTTACGCCTGTCAGGGTCATAGTGACGTCCTGATTGCTGTTATTCATATCCTGTTTCAGATAGCCCTTATCCGCCCCCATGTGGTTCATCACGTGGGCTTCAAGGTTTACGTCGCCGCTGGTGTTGACGTGGAATGTTACCGTCGCCTGGCCATTGTCGACTTTGCTGTAGCGAACGTCAGAAATCTGCAGGGTTTCGTTGACCTGCGGTTTCTGCTCCTCATACGAGATAGCCACGCTGCGTAGTGGGCTGCCTTCGCGCACAAACACGCTGTTTGCGCCATGCGCCGGATTGACCGTACCGCTCTCGTCTTTCACTCCGACGCGCACGTCGCTGTGCTCCGCGTTGATCTTTTGAGCCAGATCGAATGCCCACTGGTTGGCGTCGCCCTGTTCCGCGGAAGCAATAGTGAGTGAGGTGCTCATGGCTAACACTTCGCCATTGGCATCGAAGAAGCGGGCAATGACTTTATCGCCAGCGTTGAGATTATTACCCGCAATCTGGCCGCTCAGCGTTTTGCTCCATTCCGTGTGTTGCGCGGGCGTTTCGTCTGGCGTGGTGTTACCCCCATTACCGAAATCCACATCGATTGCCTGGTAGAAGCTGTTCTGCGTATCGGCAATTTCCCACACGCCATAAATCACCTGATAGCCAGTGCGTTGCGGCACATTGCAGTTCATGGATTGCGTCATCGCAGGAGCTTGCCCGTTGCCGTTAACGGTACAGAACGGCGTCAGTTCAAACTGATCGCGGGTTAGCGGTTTATTCGGGTTCCAGTTCTGTTTGGTGATGTAATAACGCCAGTTGGTGGTTTTATGGGGCGCGGTGTGATGCCAGACGAACGCATGCATGCCCGCTGTCATCGGCGTTTTAGTCCATGCGTTGATGCTTTGCTTGTCTAACTGGGAATAATTGGCAATCCCCGCGCTGGCGAGTTCACCGTCGGGCGGCAGTGCACCCGCCGGAAAACCCGAGGCGCGCTCTACGCTCTGAGGTTCATATTCGACCAGCCCGCAATCAATGTTCTGGCCCAGTTTACACATATAGGCGCGGCTGGCCGGGGATTCAATATATCCGTGTGCAAGGGCGGAAGAAGCGACGGTCAGTGTGGCAACCGCAAGCGCAATGTTTGAGATTTTCATTTTTAGTCCATAAGCGGGGAAAGAGTTTGCTGCCGCGCAGTGTAGAGAGGGACCAGCGGGGAAGTCATGCTGTTACGAGGAGAAAAAAAGTCGAAAAAAAAGGCAGCGCAGGCTGCCTGTTTGCAAATGAAACCGACTTAGCGACGAACGGCGATCGCTTCGATTTCAATTTTCACGTCTTTTGGCAGACGCGCCACTTCCACGCAGGAGCGCGCCGGGAAGGTGGCATTGTGTTCGGTAAAGAATGCTTCGTACGTGGCGTTAACGGTGGCGAAATCGTTCAGATCTTTCACGAACACGGTAGTTTTCACGATATCGCCCACTTTCAGGCCAGCGGATTCGACGATTGCCTGCACGTTTTCCAGCGACTGACGCGCCTGCGCTGCCACATCTTCCGGCACAGCGCCAGTTTTTGGGTTAACCGGGATCTGGCCTGAAGTGATGATCATGCTGCCCAGATCGACGCCCTGAACGTATGGGCCGATAGCGGCTGGTGCATTTTCCGTCGCGAGTACTTTGCTCATGTTTTCTCCAGAATAACAGCGTTAAGAATGTTCCCGGCCATTATAACAGCCGGGATTTCATTACCAACCTCAATTAGTTGGCCAGCACCACATAATGAGAAAACTCTTTTTCGCAGTATTTGCATTTGAGTGCGATGTCATCGGCGCGTTTTTTCACTGCAAAACTGGATGAAACCGGCTCAGCATGACTGATGCAGTTGCTGTTCGGGCAGACCAGCACGCGCTCGATGCGCTCCGGCAGGCTCGGACGGGATTTACCCACCACGTCGTAATCGTCGATGCGGTTAACCGTGGCGTCCGGTGCGTACAGCGACAGCTGGTTCACCTGCTCGTCAGTCAGGAAGGTATTCTCGATTTTAATCAGGTCCTTGCGGCCCATTTCGCCCGACGGCAGGTTCAGGCCGATGGTGATGCGCTGGTCGGTTTCGGTCAGTTTGAACAGCGTCAGCAGCTTAAAGCCGACCTGCGCAGGGATGTGGTCAATCACGGTGCCACGCTTGATGGCTTCAACCTGGAGTTTGTTATCGTGTGTCATGGTCGTCTCCCCTTACAGAGCTAATTCGCGATTCAGAACCAGTGCCAGTAACGCCTGGCGGGCAAAGATGCCGTTTCCGGCCTGCTGGAAGTACCAGGCGTGCGGCGTTTTATCCACATCTGTTGTGATCTCATCAATGCGCGGCAGCGGGTGCAGCACCTTCATGTTGCTACGTGCGCCTTCAAGATCGCTGGCGCGCAGCACAAATTGTGCCTTCACGTTGGCGTATTCGGACGGGTCCAGACGCTCTTTCTGCACGCGAGTCATGTAGAGAATATCCACGTTGCCCATCACCTCTTCGATGCTGGCATGCAGGCTCCACGCAATGCCTTTCTCGTCCAGCATATCGAGAATGTACTGCGGCATCGCCAGCGCGTCCGGGGCGATGAAGAAGAAGCGGTTGCCGTTGAACTTTGCCAGCGCCTGGGTCAGCGAGTGAACGGTACGGCCATACTTCAGGTCACCGACCATCGCGATGTTCAGGTTCTCAAGCATGCCCTGAGTTTCCTGAATGGTGAACAGATCCAGCAGCGTCTGCGTCGGGTGCTGGTTAGCGCCGTCCCCGGCGTTGAGCACCGGAATGCCGCCAGAAAACTCCGTCGCCAGACGCGCCGCGCCCTCCTGTGGATGGCGCATCACAATGGCGTCAACGTAGGTGCTGATAACCGAAATGGTATCCGCCAGGGTCTCGCCTTTTTTACCCAGCGACGTATTGCTGCTGTCCGAGAAGCCCACCACGCTCGCGCCCAGGCGGTGCATGGAGGTTTCAAAGGAGAGGCGCGTGCGGGTGGAGGCTTCGAAGAAGCAGCTCGCAATCACCTTGTGCTTCAGCAGCTCCGGTTGCGGATTCGCTTTCAGTTTTGCCGCGGTTTCCAGAACCAGTTCCAGCTCTTCGCGGCTGAGGTCGTTTATGGAAATGATGTGTTTTTGATAAAGCGGATTCATGTTTATCTCCTGACGCCGGGCAAAAAAAAGCCCCTCAAATGAGGGGCTCTGGGAATAGATTGTGCAACGGGAAGAAAAACGGCAGGCCAGCGTCTGATTTCAGACGCGGTAAGACGATATGTCGTACACGCTTGACCATGCTTCCTCCCGGCAAATTGTCGGGCATTATACGCACCCCGACGTTCGGATCAAGCGATTTAATGCACACTTTACTCAATGCAAACGGTTCTTTGTGAATATTAATGCGTTCTGAGTAAATAATTAATTTGTTTATGCACCAGCGCGGTGCGCTTAACGAAACGAGGCGCAACCCAGACAATACTGCTTCCGGCAACCACGCCTAAAATTTCCGGTAACTGGTGATAATCCAGAATTCGCGCTACCGCACGGCCATATCCGGCGACGGTATGGATAAGGATAAATTCGCTATTATGCTCCACGCTGACCACCATTTCGGAAACGGTACGCGCGGCATCGGGGGCAGGGCGCAGCTGAGGATTCAGCGAATAAATCTTTAGCCCTTTGGCATTTCGAATTTTTATGACGCCGAGCAACTTGAGCAGACGTGAAACGGTGGACTGGCTGATGGTCTCAAAACCATGCTCCTGCAGGTCGCGGCGGATCTCTTCCTGAGAGAGATAACTCTTTTCCGCGATCAGACGCTGGCAGACCGTCAGCTGTAGCTGTTCTTTTGGAGAGTAATCACCATATTCCGTCATAACTATTTCCCATGTAAGTGGCTGAAAAAACGCCCGGTGGCGCGACGCTTACCGGGCCTACAACTTCAAAATGTCACAACAACGCCCCCAGGCTTAATGCCACCATAATCACCACCGTCAGGATCGCCAACAGCGGCGCGACCCACTTCAGATAACGCACGTAGGGCACGCGGGCGATAGCCAGCCCGCCCATCACGACGGCAGAAGTAGGAGTGATCAGGTTAACAATACCGGACGCCGACTGGTAAGCCGTAACCACCAGGTCGCGGTTGACGTTAGCGAAATCGGCAAGCGGTGCCATGATCGGCATCGTCAGAACGGCCAGGCCGGACGAAGAAGGCACAAGGAATGACAACACCACTTCCAGCCAGTACATCACGTTGATAAACGCCACCGTCGACAACCCGGTGACCATCCCCTCAGCGCTGTGCAAAATGGTGTGGGTAATCATGCCCTTATCCATGATCACTACGATACCGCGCGCGATGCCGATAATCAGCGCGACGCCCAGCAAATCTCGCGCGCCGTTGATAAAGGTTGAGGTTAGCTCCTCTTCGCTCATGCGGGCGATCAGGCCGACGATAATCGCGCTGGCAAGGAACACCGCCGAGATCTCCGCCATCCACCAGCCCAGCACCGCTACGCCGTAGATCATCACCGCAAAGGCGAGGGCGAAAATCACGAGGATGAGTTTGCGCACCGGGGTAAATTCCAGCGACTGCTCGCCTTTGTTGCCGAGGAAATGGGCGAGGTTTTCTTCCTGTTTGTCCGCGACGATGGAGAGCGACGGATCGCGGCGCACTTTACGGGCGTAACGCATGACCCACGCCACGCAGATTACCCAGCCGATTACCAGCAGCGCCACGCGCAGGGCGATGCCATTGGTAAAGGGAATACCAGCGGCGTTGGCGGCGATGACGGTGGCGAACGGATTGATGGTCGAGCCGAGCGTGCCGATCCCCGCCCCGAGCAGCACCGTAGATGCCGCGACAACCGGATCGAACCGCGCGGCCAGCATCACCGGTACGAGTAACGTATAGAAAGGTAGCGACTCTTCGGCCATGCCGTAGATGGTGCCGCCTGCGGCAAACAGCGCCATCAGGATCGGGATCATCCACTCTTCGCGGCCGCGTAACCGCGTGGTGACGCGCTCGATCCCGGCGTCAATCGCCCCTGTTTTAGTGACGATCCCGAGAAAGCCCCCGATGATGAGGATAAACAGCGCCACGTCGATCGCCCCGGCCTGGCCGGACTCCGGATCGTACAGCCCGGCAATCGGTGCCATCAGCACGGAAACCAGCCCCTGCGGGTGTGCCGCCACGTGCGCATAAGTACCGGCAACCGGCACTTCTTTACCGAGCGCCTCGTTCATCGCCATATGGTACTGCCCGGCCGGAACAATCCATGTCAGCACAGCAACAACAGCAATCAGAAAAAAGAGAATGGTGTAAGCGGAGGGAAATTTGAACTTGCCCATGATGTTCTCCTGAACCCGGCGCACCAGTGGCGCGCCGGGCGGTGGTTAGTCGCCGAGTGTCGCCACCATGACCGCTTTAATGGTGTGCATGCGGTTCTCTGCTTCGTCGAAAACGATAGAGTTCGGTGATTCAAAGACCTCTTCCGTCACTTCCAGCCCTTTCAGGCCGTAGGCTATTTCGATTTCGCGGCCCACTTTGGTGTGCTCGTTGTGGAACGCTGGCAGGCAATGCATGAACTTGACGTTCGGGTTGCCGGTGGCTTTCATCACCTCTGCGTTGATTTGATACGGCTTCATCAGGCTGACGCGTTCGGCCCAGGCCTCTTTTGGCTCGCCCATAGAGACCCACACGTCGGTGTAGAGGAAATCAGTTCCCTGCACGCCTTCTTCCACGTCGTCGGTGAGAGTGATACGTGCGCCGGTCTCTTTGGCGATGGCGCGGCACTGTTCCACCAGCCCCGCTTCCGGCCAGAAGGATTTCGGCGCGACGAGGCGGATATCCATGCCCATTTTGGCCGCGCCGACCATCAATGAGTTGCCCATGTTGTTGCGCGCGTCACCCAGGTAGGCAAAGCTCAGCTCCGGCAGGGTTTTGCCCGGTGCGTGCTCCAGCATGGTCATCAGGTCCGCGAGGATTTGGGTCGGGTGGAATTCGTCTGTCAGGCCGTTCCACACCGGCACGCCCGCGTACTCGCCCAGCTCTTCAACGATGGCCTGGCCGTAGCCGCGATACTCGATGCCGTCATACATACGTCCCAGAACGCGGGCAGTGTCTTTCATCGACTCTTTATGGCCGATCTGCGATCCGCTTGGGCCGAGGTAGGTCACCTGCGCACCCTGGTCAAACGCCCCCACTTCAAAGGCGCAGCGGGTGCGGGTGGAGGTTTTTTCAAAGATCAGGGCGATGTTTTTCCCGACCAGGGTTTGCTTTTCACGTCCGGCTTTTTTGGCGGCCTTCAGCTCAATGGCGAGGTCGATCAGGTACTGGATCTCTGCCGGGGTGTAGTCCAGCAGTTTCAGGAAGTTACGGTTTTTCAGGTTAATGGCCATGGGTAAATCCTTTTTAAAATTTAGCTGTTTGATGCCCTCACCCCGACCCTCTCCCAAAGGGAGAGGGGAGCTTACATTCCCTCTCCCTTTGGGAGAGGGTTAGGGTGAGGGGAAAACGACTCAGTTACGAATCAACGTGCCTTTCTCGCCCGCCAGGATCTCCGCGCCGTCCGCCAGCGCGCCTATCCCGGCAATGCCGTTGCAGGCTTCAACAAACTCGCGGCAGGCGGCCACTTTCGGCCCCATCGAACCCGCGTCGAACTGCATCTCTTTGAGCAGTTCCGGCGTGACCTGCGCCAGCGGTCGCTGGGTCGGTTTGCCCCAGTCGAGGTACACCGCGTCGGCATCGGTGAGGATCAGCAGAGCGTCTGCCTCTATCTGGCGCGCCAGCAGTGCGGCGGAGAGATCTTTATCGATCACCGCCTCAATACCGTGGTAGCCGCTGGCGTTTTCCACCACCGGTACGCCGCCACCACCGTTGCAGATCACCAGATGGTCGCGCTGGATGAGTGCCGTGATGGCATCGCTCTCGACGATGCGTTTCGGCTGCGGAGAGGGCACCACGCGGCGGAAATAGCTGCCGTCGGCCTTGAATACCCAGCCTTTTTCCGCGGCCAGCGTTTGGGCCTGCGTTTCGCTGTAGACCGGACCAATGTATTTGGTCGGGTTGCTGAATGCCGGGTCGGCGGCGTCCACTTCCACCTGGGTGAGCAGCACGCTCACCTCGCGCTGGGGCAGATTGTTTTTCAGCGCCTGCTGGAGCATGTAGCCGATCATCCCCTGGCTTTCGGCACCGAGGATATCCAGCGGGTACGGGGTCACTTTGTCGTAGGCGCTGTTTTGCAGCGCCAGCAGCCCGACCTGTGGTCCGTTGCCGTGAACCAGCACTACGCGCCACTGTTCCGTCAGCCCGGCGATAGTGCGGGCGGCCAGCGCAATGTTCTGGCGCTGGATCTCCGCTTCCAGCGGCTCGCCGCGTTTGAGCAGGGCGTTACCGCCGAGTGCCACAACCAGAGTGGGTTTTCGTTCCATGATGGCTCCTTTAAATTCCGTCACGTTCCAGTGGGCAGCTCATGCAGCGCGCGCCACCGCGCCCGCGTCCCAGCTCATCGCCTGGAATGGGCAGCACGGTAATGCCCGCTTTGTCGTACTTCTCGTTGGTCCAGACGTTGCGCTCGTAGCCGATCACCACGCCCGGACGGATGGTCAGGACGTTGTTGGCGTCGTTCCACTGTTCGCGTTCGGCTTCAAAGGCGTCGCCGCCGGTGGTGATCAGGCGGACCTGATTAATGCCGAGCGCTTTTTCGATGGCGTGCAGCAGGTCGGCTTCCTGGGTACGTTGCAGGCCACCGCGTCCGTCCGGGGTGAGCGTCCAGCACTGGGCGTCTTTGCGCACCACTTCCGGGTAGACGGAGAAGGTATCTACGTCGATGTGGGTCATGACGGTGTCGAGGTGCATGCAGGAGCGGTGTTTTGGTAGCTCAACGGCAATTACGCGCTCGGCCTGGCGATGTTTGAACAGGCTGTTAGCGAGGAATTCCACACCCTGTGGCGTCGTGCGTTCAGACATGCCGATTAATACCGCGCCACGGCCAATTACTAATACGTCGCCGCCTTCTAAGGTGGCGTGATCGTAATTAATATTCTCGTCACCGAAATATTTAATAAAATCACCGTCAGCAAACGCCGGATGCCAGCGATATATTGCACGCAAATTATTGGTTTCACGCTGACGCGCAGGTTTGGCCATTGGGTTAATGGAGACACCGTTATAAATCCAGCAGGAAGTATCGCGGGTGAATAAATGATTAGGCAGCGGCTTCATAATAAAATCATTCGCCGTGTGGGTATCAACCACCATATTTTTAATCGCGGCAGGAATTTCGCCGTAGGTTAATCCGCCGCTTAAACGACGCGCCAGTTCGCGGTGTGACATATCCGCCAGCCAACTGCGAACGTCAGCGGCAAAGGTCGGCCCGAGACGATAATCAGAGATCTGTGTCTCCAGTAACCAGGCTTTAGCCTCCGCAATATCAAGCGTTTGTGTCAGAAGGTCGGTCAACAACAGGACTTCCACACCCTGCTCGCGCAGCGTGTTTGCGAAGATATCATGCTCTTCACCCGCCCGTTCAACCGAGAGCACATCATCAAATAACAGCTCCTGACAGTTCGACGGGGTTAACCGTTTCAGACTTAAATTTGGGCGATGCAGCATAACGCTACGCAATTGACCAATTTCAGAACCGACGTAGTGCTTTTCCATAATTATTCCTTTGACTTTTTTCAGAATAAAAAGGGCATGCGCCATGTGTGTATGTTTATTTCATGGCGGCTAAGCTCAATTGATTTCAGGGCCAATACTAGGCGGTTAAATAATTCGTATTGTGATGTTGCTCACGCAGAAATGGATATTAAGCGGTTTGTTTTCATTTGCATGATTCGCATCAGATAATGATTAATTTAATATTAATGGCAGGTGAATAGCTAAGCAGGATTTGTTTGCATTATTTGTGTTTGTTATTATTTTGTAGAATTTAATGTTTTGAAATATTCAGTTAACCTATTGATTTTGAATAATTAAGTTAAGGTGCGGGAATGACTATGCAATTATCGCAATTAACTATTTTTGACTTAAGGGAAATCAATAAATAATTATGGGTTTAAAGCGCAAATTACCAAAATGACAAAATGTGAAGCGGTAGCGGTTTTTGTTGTTAAGGCTTTTAATTCAATGAGTTAAAACTTCCGACTGGCGAGTGCAGGCAGATGTTATGCATAACCACTGCATAATTGCCCGCGAGGGGTTAACAGCGTATTAACACATTTTTCGATAAACATGCGCTTGCGCAAAACTGTTCTAAAAAGGAGTGGTATGGCAGCCTGAATTCTCGTATAAAAGACAAAAATGAAACAATGTTTTATATTGAGGGTTTAATCATGATTGTTGGCAATATCCACCATCTGCAGTCCTGGCTGCCACACGAGCTGCGTCAGGCCATTGAGCATGTCAAAGCACACGTCACCGACGCCACACCGCTCGGTAAACACGATATCGACGGCAACAACCTGTTTTATCTGGTTTCCGAAGACATGACTCAACCGTTTGCCGAACGTCGCGCCGAGTACCACGCGCGTTACCTGGATATTCAAATCATTATGCAAGGCCAGGAAGGGATGACCTTCAGCACCCTGCCGCATGGCACGCCGGACACCGACTGGCTGGCGGACAAAGACATCGCGTTTCTGCCGGAAGGTGAGCAGGAGAAAACCGTGGTATTAAGCGAAGGGGATTTTGTGGTGTTCTGGCCGGGCGAAGTGCACAAACCGCTGTGTGCGGTGGGCACGCCTGCGAAGGTGCGTAAAGTTGTGGTGAAGATGCTGATTAGCTAAACGGGTTTACTCCCTCTCCCTGTGGGAGAGGGCCGGGGTGAGGGCACCAGCGCGCAGAGGAGTCCATTACTCCCCGAGCGTCGCCACCATCACCGCCTTAATCGTATGCATCCGGTTTTCTGCCTGGTCGAACACAATGCTCGCCACCGATTCAAACACCTCATCCGTCACTTCCATCCCGCCATGCAGATCAAACTCCTTCGCCATCTGTTTGCCGAGCGTGGTCTGGTCGTCATGGAACGCAGGCAGACAGTGCAGGAACTTCACATTCGGGTTGCCGGTCAGCGCCATCATCTGTGCATTCACCTGATACCCGCGCAGCAGCGCAATCCGCTCCGCCCACTTCTCTTTGGCCTCGCCCATCGACACCCACACGTCGGTATAGATGAAGTCTGCACCCTTCACGCCCGCCGCCACGTCTTCCGTCAGGACGATCTTCCCGCCGTGTTTCTCCGCCAGCGCGCTGCACTCCGCCACCAGGCTCTCTTCCGGCCAGCAGGCCTTCGGGGCCACCAGGCGCAGATCCAGCCCGGTCAGCGCCGCCGCTTCCAGCATCGAGTTGCCCATGTTGTTACGCGCATCGCCCGCATAAACCAGCGTCATCTCGTTAAACGCCTTGCCCGGCAGGTGCTCCTGCATGGTCAGCAGGTCTGCCAAAAGCTGCGTCGGGTGGAACTCGTTGGTCAGCCCGTTCCACACTGGCACGCCCGCATACTGCGCCAGCGTTTCAACCACTTCCTGACCGTGACCGCGATACTGAATACCGTCGTACATCCGGCCCAGCACGCGCGCGGTGTCTTTAATTGACTCTTTATGCCCAATCTGGCTGCCGCTCGGCCCTAAATATGTAACGCGTGCGCCCTGGTCAAATGCGGCAACTTCGAAAGAGCATCGTGTACGGGTTGAGTCTTTTTCGAAGATGAGCGCGATATTTTTACCGGTAAGTTTTTGTACTTCCTTGCCATTTTTCTTATCAGCTTTTAGCTGTGCGGCAAGGGTCAGCAGAGAAGTGAGCTGTGCAGGGGTAAAATCGAGCAATTTCAGAAAGTGTTTCTTGTACAGATCAGACATTTTATCCTCACATGGCAAACGCCACTTATTGAATTAAAATTCACTTTATATGTGTAATTATTCATTTGCAACCCCGTTTCACAAATCTTTCTAACAAAGGTGGAGGCAAACACATCCGTGTGTGAAAATAGAAGTATCTGCCGCACTTTAAAGAGGAATGAGCCATGGCAAACCCGGAACACCTGGAAGAGCAACGCGAAGAGACGCGTCTGATTATTGAAGAACTGCTGGAAGACGGTAGCGATCCGGACGCGCTGTACACCATCGAGCACCATTTCTCTGCTGACGATTTCGACGCGCTGGAAAAACTGGCGGTAGAAGCGTTCAAACTGGGTTACGAAGTGACCGAGCCGGAAGAGCTGGAAGTGGAAGAGGGTGACACCGTCATCTGCTGCGATATCCTGAGCGAAGGCGCGCTGAACGCGGAACTGATTGACGCCCAGGTCGAACAACTGATGAACCTGGCCGAGAAGTTTGACGTGGAGTACGACGGCTGGGGAACCTACTTCGAAGATCCGAACGGTGAAGACGGCGACGAAGACGACGAAGATTACATCGACGAAGACGACGACGGCGTGCGTCACTAAGCGATTCAGGCGGTGGCGATGGCCACCGCTTTTTCAAGGCAGAACCATGGATTACCCGCAGATACTTGCCCCTGTTCTTAACTTCCTCCAGTGCCCGACCCCGCAAGCATGGATTGATAAAGCCCGCGACCCGGCTAACCTGCCGCTGCTGCTCACCGACCACATGGTGTGCGAGCTCAAGGCCGCGCAGACCGCGCTGCTGCTGGTGCGTAAATACGTCGCCGACGAGAGCGGTGCCGATGCGTTGCTCGACTGGCTCAAACCCTACGAAGCCTTCACCTTCCGTGAAGGGCCGGAGCCGGATTTCATCACCCTGCATAAGCAGATTGGCAAAAGCGTGATGCCTAAAACTGACGACCCGTGGGGCCAGCAGCTTATCGACAGCATGGTGCTGCTGATAAAAGAAGAGCTGCACCATTTCTGGCAGGTGCGCGAGGCGATGCTGGCACGCGACATTCCGTACGTCAAAATCACTGCCAGCCGCTACGCCAAAGGGATGCTGAGGGAAGTGCGCACCCACGAACCGCTGACGCTCATCGACAAACTCATCTGCGGGGCGTACATCGAAGCCCGCTCCTGCGAACGCTTCGCCGCTCTGGCCCCGTTCCTCGACGACGAGCTGCAGAAGTTCTATCTCTCACTGCTGCGCTCGGAAGCGCGCCATTATCAGGACTATCTGACACTTGCCCAGCAGGTGAGCGGCAACGATATCTCACATCGGGTGCAGCATTTTGGCGAAATTGAAGCCACACTTATCTCAACACCGGACAACGAGTTTCGCTTCCACAGCGGCGTGCCGGTGTAAACCGGCATAGCGAAAGGATAAGGATGCGAGATGAATAAAACGTGGACCCGTATTGTCGTTGTCACCGTCCTGGCCGCCGCCGTGGCGTTCTGGGTGTACTTCGACAAACAACGCCAGCAGCAAACCCCCGAACAGCAGCTTGATTCGACCCTCAACGCGATGCCCGCCTGGCAGGTGATTAAAGAGCAGGAGCCCGCGTTCCAGAAGCGCATCCGCGAGCAGATCCTCACCATGCAGAAGATGGGCGAGTCCGAGCAGCACATCATCGACGTGATCCAGCCGCAGATCCTGACGCTACAAATGTCGCGTCTGCAGCACGCTCCGGACGCCAACGTGGTGGATTATATGAAGGCCAATATGGAGCAGACCGCCGCTATACAGAAGGTAAGTGATGATGCTTGTTTCCGTTTCCTCTATCCGGCAGTGAAGGGGGGCGTCAACCCGATGCGCGTGCTGGATAAACAGATGATGGCCCGCCGCATGCAGGCCGACGCCGACATGATGCGCGCCGCCTACGGCAAAAACCGCCACACCGTGACCCCGGCAGAACGTGAAGCCGCCGTGACGACCGTCCGCCCGATTATGAAAGAGCTGGCCGACAAGTACGGCGAAGACATCCAGCTGCTGCAGATGCCGGAGAACGCGGTGGGCAAAGAGAAGCTCTCCTGCGATATGGTACAGGAGATGTGGGCGAAGGTACTGAAGCTACCGGAGCAGAAAGCGGCAGGCGTGATTCGGCTGGCGGTTTCCGAGCTGGACTGACGAAGGGCGCTGGTTTTTTGGGCACTTAGCGCGGGTTTAGCGCGTCGCCGCTTGCATGGCGGCGCGCGACAGGTATAATCCAGAACGTTTCCGCATCCCCTTCAGTGCCGAAGTGGCGAAATCGGTAGACGCAGTTGATTCAAAATCAACCGTAGAAATACGTGCCGGTTCGAGTCCGGCCTTCGGCACCATTAGTACTTCCAAGACCATCCGAGAAAGTCCAATTATCCCTTTAAAATCAGTGCTTGCAGCGTTTTTTTCATCCTGAGTCGTCCGAGGTTGTCCGTTGAAATCCGGATGTCATTGGGGGCATAATTGGGGGCATCTTAACTTCGATTAGAAATGTGCCCCCAAATGAAGCTCAACGCCAGACAGGTCGAGACCGCAAAGCCAAAAGATAAAACCTACAAAATGGCCGATGGCGGCGGTTTGTATCTCGAGGTGTCGGCCAAGGGTTCTAAATACTGGCGCATGAAGTACCGACGCCCCTCTGACAAAAAAGAGGATCGCCTCGCTTTTGGTGTTTGGCCAACTGTGACGCTTGCTCAGGCAAGAGCAAAGCGCGACGAAGCTAAAAAGCTGCTAGTGCAGGGTATCGACCCTAAAGCTGAACAGAAAGAAGCTCAGGCCGAGAATTCGGGGGCATACACCTTCGAAACCATTGCTCGCGAATGGCACGCCAGTAACAAGCGATGGAGTGAAGACCATCGATCGCGCGTTCTTCGCTATCTTGAGCTTTATATCTTCCCTCATATCGGTTCGTCCGACATTCGCCAGCTCAAAACCAGTCAGCTGTTAGCCCCGATTAAAAAGGTTGATGCCAGTGGCAAGCATGATGTTGCTCAGCGCCTGCAACAGCGTGTCACAGCCATAATGCGTTACGCCGTACAGAATGATTACATCGACTCAAATCCAGCCAGTGATATGGCCGGTGCGCTATCGACAACCAAAGCGCGACATTACCCCGCTTTACCCTCCAGCCGGTTCCCAGAGTTTCTTGCTCGTCTTGCTGCTTATCGTGGCCGTGTAATGACACGGATCGCGGTCGAGCTTTCCTTACTAACTTTTGTGCGTTCCAGTGAGCTACGTTTCGCGCGTTGGGATGAGTTCGACTTCGATAAATCTCTTTGGCGTATACCTGCAAAACGAGAAGAAATCGAAGGCGTGCGTTACTCGTATCGTGGCATGAAAATGAAAGAGGAACATATTGTTCCTCTTAGTCGGCAGGCTATGGCTTTGTTAGAGCAGCTCAAGAAAATTAGTGGCGATAAAGAGCTGCTGTTTCCGGGGGATCATGACGCAACCAAGGTTATGAGTGAAAACACGGTAAACGGTGCATTGCGTGCGATGGGCTATGACACGAAAACCGAAGTTTGCGGGCATGGATTTAGAACAATGGCGCGTGGGGCACTGGGGGAGTCAGGGCTATGGAGCGATGATGCTATTGAGCGTCAGTTGAGCCATTCGGAGCGCAACAATGTACGTGCTGCATATATTCATACTTCTGAGCATTTGGATGAACGTCGATTGATGGTTCAGTGGTGGGCTGATTATATTTATAGTAATTCTAATGGCTACATATCACCATTCGATTTTGCTAAGTCTGCCCCCTCATTTAAAAATATATGAATGAGGGGGGGGGGGATTACCAATTCATATTCTCCTTTAATTCAACTCGTGCAATCTCAACTTGTTGGACTAAATTTTTTAAACTATCAATTAATTCTTGATGGCTACCTTTACTTGTTTTGTAAACAAGCATGTTGACATTTAATGTTTTTTCGATAACAGGCATCATGTCTTTATGAATACTCTTGTCTGAAACAACCATATAGTGTGGTTTTACGGCATTATGTTTGAAAAATGCATCTTCAAGCAGCAATCTGATATCCGGATCATTTGCCCCACATCCTATAAATAGGAATGTGTGTGTTAATCCTAATGCATTAAGTATTTCATAAAAGTCTCTGTGCTGCGATCTTGCACTGGCGTAATCCGTCCTAGAAAAAATTAATTTTGAGGTGTTATCAATTGTACCGTGAATCTTCAAAACGACCCTGCCGCTATCTTTCACGGCAGAAACTATATCTGTATCATAATAGTTCCGTACACTTACCGTGCCTTCCGTTTCTCTTATCGCAAAAGTTTCATAAATTTTATCAAAATTTGGAGTGACTACAATTCTACAATCCAACTTGAATAAAAGCTCGTGTATTTCTGCTTTAGTATACTGTGGGGTTAAAAATGCACTCTTAGCTATGTGGTCGAATTTACCTTTTGCTAATTTTGACTTGATTAGTTCACAGGCCGTTAAGTAATCTTCATTTTTAATTAGTTTTTTTATTTGGGTTGAAGAAGCCGCATTCAATTCCGGCAAACAGTTTTCCAAAAACTCCTTCCAACTTGGAGGCCTGACTCCTCCGTTACCAGTGCTATTCATTGACACACCTGCGCCAAGGAAAAGAATGCATTTTCTTCTGGCTAGATCAGATATTAAAGCTTCATCCCAATTTATCATGGTTTAACTGCCTCAATATTTTTTAGGATATTTGAGCAAATGCTGTCAAATAATTTCTTAGCGTCATTTACTTTTGAAAAATGTGACCCCACGACACCATCTTTATTCTTAAGGCAAAAAATAGGTGCGTTGGCCAGTTGTGATAATGGAATTAGGCTATACATGTTTTCAATTTGACCTAGTTCAAAATCAATATTTTTATTGTGAGAGTAGTTTGCCACTATTTCCGTCTTTATAATTTTAGGGACTTTTAATGCTATTTTTTCATAAGCATTAACTTTGACTTTCTCACCTCGTACTGTTTTCCCTCGGTATTGCTGCATTGCATAACCTAAAAATTGCAAATTACACTCTAGACTTTCATTTCCAATTGTAAATTCTTCCCCTTCTTCGCTCATATGGTTTTTTAAGCCAGTTTTAATACCATTCATCCAATTCTTTAATGACAGATTAATGTTGTTTAATGCCAGCAAACTAAACATGTCAACTGACATCGGAATTATGAAATAATCGCACGATATAATTATTGCTCTATTCAAAGCACCTAAGGATGGACCAACGTCATATAATACATAATCATAGTCGTTATATAGTGAGGAGAGATGAGAGAAGACAAATGTTGTTTGCATGCCTCGAGGTTTCCCAGCCACTGCTGGATCCCAATCGGATGCTAAAAAATCTTCGCTCAGAGCTAATTTGGGGTCTCCTGGTATTAGATCAAATCCAAACCTACTTGTTTTGATAGGGACTATTCTTTCCGAAGCATATCCTTTTCCTCGACGCACGGGGTTTAAAAAATGCTCGATAGTAATTCGTTTTTCATTGCTATATATTTGAGATATCTTCTGCTCACCTAAACAATACGAAGTGGTATTACATTGAGGGTCAGCGTCAACGACCAGAACCTTTTTGTTAAGTTCCAAACTTAAATAGGCAGCAACATTACACAGCAATGTGGTTTTACCGACACCACCTTTGTTATTAAAAAAAACTATGCTTTCCATAACTTTTCCCGTTTTTAGATTTACCCCCTTTAGGGGCTTAACTTTGGAAGATTGGTTTCATACTAATTGGTTAATGTTATCAAAGATTACATTAAATCTATAATGTCTTAAGTAAATTGTCAGTTGCAATAGCGCGCAATGCTCTCCCCGCCACGCCTGCCCGCTTAAGGGGCCGCTTTTAATGCAGGTGCAAAGGCGGCCTCAGGCCGCGCCGGGACTGGCGCTGGTCGGGAGTACAGGAGCGGGAAAACGCATGCAAAACCATGCACCCTTTGGATGCATGGCTTAATTCGGGAAAAAAGGCGGGAATTATGGGGATTTTTTGACAGGTTACTGCTCGGCCAGTTCGGCGCGTCGACGGGTGTAAATCATGTTCTGTGCAGGGGTGAATTTTTCACGATTATCATCCCGCGAAGGCGCGTCAGGCCTGTATCCGATGGCCGTTAAAATATCGCTGTCCTGTGCAGAATAATTAATGTCATTTCCTGCGGTCAGCCAGACGGAAAGGGCTTCACGGAGATATGCCATCGAACGGTCAAGCGCGCGGTTTTTTATCATCGCGGGCTGGTTTTTAATCTCCATCAGCTCCGGTGCCAGAGCGGCGGCCATCTCTGCGCCGTTCTGCTGCATAAAATCATGCAGCCGGTTACGGATGCTGATGCGCTGTACCTCCTCATGCGAGAAGATGTAGCGACCGGCGGCCTGATTAACTTCCCACTTTTTTACGTCAATCAGGTCGCGCAGCGACTGTAATCTGCGGGAGCCTGATGCATTGTCATCCAGCAATAATTCCTGATATTCCTGCACTGCGGCGGCCAGTTCGGTTTTACGGTTCAGCCACGCGGTTTTGTTCGTCTGACAGGCTTCATAGGCCTGCTGTAAGGTCAGGGTGGTCACGGGTTGTCTCTCCTGATTAATGGCGGAACGGCGAGCTGTAGCAGCCTTTTACCCGACGGGGTGCCACGGGGACTGTCGGCACCGGCGCGGGTTTCT
Source organism: Enterobacter sp. MALB-1 (assembly GCF_041021625.1). Classification (NCBI taxonomy): domain Bacteria; kingdom Pseudomonadati; phylum Pseudomonadota; class Gammaproteobacteria; order Enterobacterales; family Enterobacteriaceae; genus Enterobacter; species Enterobacter sp. MALB-1. Next base: position 3,871,831 of record NZ_JBDPJL010000001.1, on the reverse strand, counting down.
CATCGATGACCGGCGAACGTATCACTTCAAAGATGGACTCATGCGTTTTGAATGTCGCCGAGCAGTGCACATTCTGGCACTGCAGGTAACTTTCTTTGACGCTGTCAGACATATAGCGGCTGGTGCGAACGTGGGCCGCAGTGCGGCAGAAAGGACAGCGCATCATGACAGTAACCCCCGTGCTTTAAGGTTGGCTTCACGTTCCCGCATTTTTTCCTGCCAGACTTTCCGCTGAACGGGTGTGGCCGCAACGTCATACTCCATATGCGGCAGCGTGGAGGCCGACAGCCCTGTTTTAAACAGCACCGGTTCATCGGTCAGACGGATATTGCAGCCTTTCACCGCCTGCTCAAGCCGGTCTTTTACCTGCTGCATAACGGTCTGCTCCGGCTCAATATATCCCTGATGCCCGGTGGTATTGGCAAGCGGGTTATTCAGAACCAGTATGTTGAGCTTCATTGCCCTGACCAGCGCGCTACAGGTGTCACGCAGGGCAACATCAAGCTCATGCTCTGCATACTGGCTGAGGACGCTGTGATGTGCCTGACGATACGCTCTGGCCGTCCGGTCGCAGGCTCCCTTAAGGCTGTCCAGCTCGAAAGACAGCACCTCAGCCATATTGTCACATTCCTGCGCCAGTTCCCGCCGTGCCACGCGCGCCAGATGGCGTTGTTTCAGCTCGTCGGTAATGACAGCACCACCGGCACGAAAGGCGGCGCGCCATGCGCCGGAGTCATTGCCGTTTTCCTGCTCCAGTTCCTTTTTTTGTGCTTTCACCTGGCTGATGGCCGCCGTGGTTTCATTCATGCATCGGGCACTGGTGAGATGCGCTTCTCTGGCCGTCTCAAGACGCTCCATTGCGGGTTTAAGGTAGTCGGGAATAACAGCAGTCTGAGTCATGTCGGGTCTCCTCTTCGTTTCAATCTGAGGAGATTCTGCCGCGCCAGACACAACAACACGATTCATTGCCGTTGTGGCAAAAATGGCACAAACAGACCTTAAAACCCGGCTGGCCAGAGAAAAGTCTCAGGAAAACCTTACTCACTGTTTGTTTTTTTACTTATAACTATTCACTACTGTTCACTGAAAAGAAAAAGATAAGTAATACAGTGAGATAAAGGGTGAACAGTTGAGGGTGTAACTGTTCACCGACTGTTCACTACTGTTCACCTTTCTGATTTTGACTGACCAGCTTGCTTAGACTTTATTTCGATTAAAAAATAAAAATATATAAATAAAAGTAATCAACGGTTTGCCATTTTGTTATCAGAGATTGTCAACGATTGTCACTGTTTGCCACTGTATAAAAATCGCTCTGTTGTGTGGTGAAGCACTACAAAATGACTTGTTGCCCTGAGGGGAAATATTCACAAAATAGAGAGCTACCCGAAGCCGGACGGACACGACCGGCATTGTATGGACTTTGTGAGGTAGCCCGATGCACACCGCTTTTTCTTTCCCGTCTTCTGCCCCTGCCGCGCCGCTGATGCCGGTGTCTGATGCCGTTCAGGAGCGCTTTATCCGCCTGCCTGAAGTGATGCATCTGTGCGGCCTGTCCCGGTCAACCATTTACGACCTCATCAGCCGCGAGGCTTTCCCGAAACAAATCAGCCTGGGCGGAAAAAACGTGGCGTGGGCGCAGTCTGAAATCACCGAATGGATGACTGACCGCATTGCCGAACGCAACCGGGGCTATGACGCATGATGATGACCGTTCAGCAAACAGCCCCTTTTTCTGGCTTGCTTCTTTTCGCCGTTTCCAGGTATAGTTTCCCCGCTGTCGCAAAATCGGCAGCCGGGCGTAGGAACCCGTGTAATTCACAGGCGACAACAGACGCGCCATGCGTCTTTTTTTACGTCGTTGCTCAGGCACACCCATTTTTCGGGCTGTGGTGCTTATCCCATAGCCCTTGTCAGATAATGGTGGTCCGGGCGGGGCAGCCTTCGGGCTGGCCGGTATTCTGTGAAGCCGGTATTCCTACCCCCGTTCGGGTCACCACCCATGAGCGTAGGAACTCCGGTGGTGGCAATAACCGCTATTCACAGGAGGTTGCCCTTATGGCTACGACCCTCACCCCGTCACACCCGCAGTATGTCTTTGTGTTTGCCGCCGTTCGTCGCGCAGACCGTAAACCCCGTATCTGTATGCTTCGCACCATTGCCGGTGATGAACACGCCGCACGTCTTTCCCTCGTTCGCGATTACGTCCTCTCGTTCGCTGGCCGTCTGCCGGTTGCTGAGGTGCACGCATGAGAAATACCACCATTACCGCCCGTGACCTCGAATGCCTTGAGCATATGCGCAACGTCGGCCAGCTCGTCGGCGACCTGATGCAGGTGCAGGACTGCACGACCGTGCGCCGTGACCCTGCGCAGCAGTTACAGCTCACCTCCGTGATTTACCTTATGACCGCACAGCTCGACGGCGTGGTCGAACGCTGCAATCAGCACTGGCTGACCGGGGAGGGCAACGTATGAAAAAGCCATTACCGCCCGTATTACGTGCTGCACTTTATCGCCGCGCCGTGGCCTGTGCGTGGCTGACCCTGTGCGAACATCAGTGCCGCTATCCACACATCACCCTCGACGCGCTGGAAAGCGCCATTGCTGCCGAGCTGGAGGGCTTCTATCTGCGCCAGCACGGCGAGGAAAAAGGCCGTCAGATTGCCTGTGCACTGCTGGAAGATTTAATGGAAGCCGGGCCACTGAAAGCCGCGCCGTCACTGTCCTTTCTCGGGCTCGCGGTGATGGATGAACTTTGCGCCCGTCACATCACATCGCCTGTACTGCACTGAGGGAGAAAATAACAATGAAAATGAACGTAACGGAAACCGTAAAACAGGCGTGCGGCCACTGGCCGAACATTCTCCCGGCGCTGGGTGTGAAGGTCATTAAAAACCGCCATCAGCCCTGCCCGGTATGCGGCGGCTCTGACCGTTTCCGCTTTGACGATAAAGAGGGGCGAGGCACATGGTTCTGCAACCAGTGCGGCGCAGGTGACGGGCTTAAGCTGGTTGAGAAGGTATTCGACGTTTCTGCCTCAGAGGCCGCCCAAAAGGTGAATACTGTCACCGGCAATCTGTCACCGGTTGACCCGGAGGTGATTGCAGCCGCAGAGACTGAAACCGATGCCGACCGTAAAGCGGCGGCCGCGCTGGCCACGAAACTGATGGAGAAAACCCGACCGGCCACCGGCAACGCCTACCTTACCCGCAAGGGCTTCCCCGCTCTGGAATGTCTGACGCTCACCGCCCAGCATAAAACCGGCGGCGTGACGTTCCGCGCCGGTGATGTGGTGGTGCCGCTGTATGACGGTACGGGTGTACTGGTTAACCTTCAGCTTATCAATTTTGACGGTCTCAAACGCACGCTGAAAGGCGGTCAGGTCAAAGGGGCATGTCATATCATTGAAGGGAAAAAACAGGCAGGAAAACGTCTGTGGATAGCGGAGGGTTATGCGACCGCACTCACCGTCCATCACCTGACCGGCGAAACCGTCATGGTGGCGCTGTCCTCCGTGAACCTCCTTTCTCTGGCGAGCCGTGCCCGACAAAAACACCCGGCCTGTCAGATTGTGCTTGCCGCCGACCGTGACCTTAATGGCGACGGCCAGACAAAAGCCGCAGTGGCCGCAGAAGCCTGTGAGGGCATTGTTGCCCTGCCGCCGGTGTTTGGTGACTGGAATGATGCGTTAATGCAGAAAGGCGAAGAGGCGACGCGGAAAGCGATTTATGACGCCACTCGGCTACCGGCGCAAAGCCCGTTCGACACCATGAGCGAGGCGGAATTTACCGCCATGAGCGCCAGCGACAAGGCGATGCGGGTGCATGAGCATTACGGCGAAGCGCTGGCTGTGGATGCGAACGGCCAGCTCCTGTCCCGCTATGAGGAAGGTATATGGAAAATCATCCCGACGTCGGATTTTGAGCGCGATGTGGCCGGGCTGTTCCAGCGACTGCGCGCCCCGTTCTCGTCGGGGAAAATCACCTCCGTGGTCGACACCCTGAAACTGGTTATTCCGCAGCAGGCCGCCCCTGCACGGCGTCTGATTGGTTTTCGCAACGGCGTACTTGATACCGCCACCGGCATATTCAGCCCACACCATCAGTCACACTGGCTGCGCACGCTCTGTGATGTCGATTTTACCCCGCCGGTGGAGGGCGAAACGCTGGAAACCCATGCGCCTGATTTCTGGCGCTGGCTCGACCGTGCCGCCGGTGGCAGACCGGAAAAACGCGACGTGATACTTGCCGCCCTGTTTATGGTGCTGGCTAACCGCTACGACTGGCAGCTCTTTCTTGAGGTGACCGGCCCCGGTGGCAGTGGCAAAAGTATTCTGGCCGAAATTGCGACCATGCTTGCCGGGGAAGATAACGCCACATCGGCCACCATCGAAACGCTGGAATCACCCCGCGAACGCGCTGCGCTGATTGGCTTCTCGCTGATACGCCTGCCTGACCAGGAAAAATGGAGCGGTGACGGGGCAGGACTTAAGGCCATCACCGGCGGGGATGCGGTCTCGGTAGACCCGAAATACAAGGATGCGTACTCCACCCATATTCCGGCGGTGATTCTGGCCGTGAACAATAACCCGATGCGCTTTACCGACCGCAGCGGCGGCGTTTCCCGTCGCCGGGTGATTCTGCATTTTCCGGAACAGATTGCCCCGGAGGAACGCGACCCGCAGCTTAAGAACAAAATCGCCCGCGAGCTGGCCGTGATTGTGCGCCAGCTAATGCAGAAGTTCAGCGACCCGATGACCGCCCGCACCCTGCTCCAGTCACAGCAAAACTCCGACGAGGCGCTCAGTATTAAACGCGAAGCCGACCCGACCTTTGATTTTTGTGGTTACCTTGAAGCGCTGCCGGAGCCTGAGGGGATGTATATCGGCAATGCCAGCATTATTCCGCGTCAGCCGCGCCTGTATCTGTATCATGCCTATCTGGCGTATATGGAAGCCCACGGCTACAAAAATACACTCAGCCTGACCATGTTCGGCAAGGGACTGCCTGCCATGCTGAAAGAGTACGGGCTGAGTTATGAAAAGCGCCGTAAAAATCAGGGCATACAGACCAATCTCGCGCTAAGGGAAGAAAGCAACGCCGACTGGCTACCGAAATGCGATGACCCCATAGCGAAATAACCTGACCTGACCGGCAATTGCCGGTCTTTTTTTACCTGCGAAAGGCAAAAGTGAACAGTAAAGTGTTCACTGTTCACCAACCGTTCACCGCATAAGTGATTGAATATGATGAATAAAAAACCTTAGTGAACAGTGTGAACAGTTTTTCCAAAAAAAAGTTTTTTTCTGTTCTGGTTTGGATCCGTGCAACGGATCCAAACCGAATAGAAGATTTGTTATCTTTTCCCAGATAAACCAAATAGTTGAGCTTAAAAACATCAAAATAAATGGTGGGGGCACAAAAGGGGGGCACCTCGAAGTATTTTTTGTATTTTTTTATTGTTTTTCATTGTGTTAAATGATGATTTGAGTCCGGCCTTCGCAATCTACTTTGATTGTTATAAGGAATTTTTAACAAGCACTATATTCAACATTAGTGACAGGGCTATCACTTAACGAATCCTTATGATGCCCAGTATGCTTAGCTAATGTCGTCCGGCGCTTCAGCTTGCGGGGCCGATAAAACCCACGCAACCCATTGCTCAAAACACCGGCACCCCCAGCCCCAATTTCAACTCCCTCAACGTCGCCTGCGTCACCCCCTGCGCCCGTTCCGTCCCGCGCTTTAGCATCGCCATCAACTCCCCCTTATCCTGCATGTACATCGCCCGACGCTCCCGCATCGGTGCAATCAGTTCCTGCAAACACGCTTCCAGCTCGTTCTTACACGCCCGGTCGCCCAGCCCGCCCGCCTGATAATGCGCCTTCATCGCCGCGACTTTCTCCTTGTCCGGATGAAACGCGTCGAGCCAGGTAAACACCACGTTCCCCTCAATCTGCCCAGGGTCGCTCACCTTCAGATGCTTTGGGTCGGTGTACATGGCGCTGACCGCACGATGAATGGTCTCCTCGCTGGCCGAAAGATGCAGCGTGTTGCCCAACGATTTCGACATCTTGGCGCTGCCGTCGATGCCGGGCAGGCGACTGGTGTCGCTCAGCATCGCCTTACAGTGGCGCAGCACCGGGGCGGGTAGCAGGCTGTTCATCTTGTGCACAATCTCGTTGGTCTGCTCAATCATCGGAAGCTGGTCGTCGCCGACGGGCACGCACTCGGCCTTAAACGCGGTGATGTCCGCCGCCTGGCTGATGGGATAGGCCATAAACCCGACCGGCAGCGAGCGGGCAAAGCCTTTCTGCGCAATCTCGTTTTTCACCGTCGGGTTACGCTCCACGCGGGCGACGGTGACGATGTTCATATACAGCATCGTCAGCTCGGCAAGGGCGGGCAGGGCGGACTGCAGGCAGATGGTGGTCAGGTTCGGGTCGATGCCCGCGGCGAGGTAGTCGGCCAGCACTTCGGGGATGTTGTCGCGAATTTTTTGCGGGTTGCTGCCGTTGTCGGTCAGCCCCTGAAGGTCAGCAATCAGCACAAACTGCTTATGCGTTTGCTGGAGCGCCACGCGCTGGCGCAGCGAACCGACGAAATGGCCGAGGTGCAGCGGACCGGTTGGGCGATCGCCGGTGAGGATGGTTTGCGCGTTCATAAAGACTCCTTAATGTGCAATTGCCGAAAGGGGTCTTAAAATGTAAAAGCCGCCTTTCGGCGGCTATCTGAAAATGGGGAAAACAACTCCATGCCGCCTTTAAGAAGGCAGCCACCAGCGGTTCACGGTGAGTACGGCGGAGTGTGTGTTCATTAAATTAACCTATCACGCCTGAGCGCAGGGGTAAAGCGACTCAGGTCTGGTTGCTTGAGGCGCGCACCTTCAGCCTGCCCGCCAGCGTCACGTGCGTGGCGGCATCTTCCTGATTGCACAGATACTCCACCGCCAGTCGTCCCAGCTCACTGTAAGGGAGCTGGATACTGGTTAGAGACGGAGTGAGCTGCTCGGAGATCTTCTGGTCATCGTAGCCCGCCAGCAGCATGTCCTGCGGGATACGAACGCCGTTCACCGCCAGCGCCTGATAGCAGCCAATCGCCAGCCAGTCGCTGGCGCAGAAGATGGCATCCGGTCGTTCGTCCAGCGCCAATAGCGCCGTGGTGGCGGTAAAGGACTCGCTAAACTGCCAGTTGGTCTGGCGTACCAGACTCTCATCACAGGCTAAACCGGCCTGTTGCAGCGCGGCCTGGTAGCCTGCCAGCCGCTGGCGGGAGGCCTCCATCCAGCTTTCACCAGTGATATGGGCGATGCGCGTCGCGCCGCAGGCGATGAGATGTTTCGTTACCTGAAAGGCGTTGGCGTAGTCGTCCGGAATAAACGACGGCAGCAGCGGCGAGCCGGGGTCGCGCTGGTTCAGTAATACCAGCGGAATGCGGGTGCAGTCCTGGAATTCAGTCATATCGACCAGCGTGGTGACGGGGGAGGCGAGGATAATCCCCACGCAGTTGCGTTTCTCCAGCTGGCGGATAATATTCAGCGCCAGCTCAATATCATCGCCGTAGTCGTATACAGTGAGCAGGGATTCGTTGCGCCATGCGGCTTCCCGCGCCTGGCTGATGGCGTCGATAAACGGATCGTAGCTCTGTAACGAGCTGACCAGCAGGGCGATCTCTTCCTGGTTGCGCGGGGCGTGAATGGCGGGAAGGCGGTCGTAGCCGAGTTCAGTGGCGATGCTGATGACTCGCTGGCGCGTGTCGTCGCTGAGCTTGATGTTGCGGGACTGGTTGAGCACCAGCGATACCGTCGCCTGCGATACCCCCGCCGCCCGCGCAATATCGTTCATCGTGACTTTGGTCTTTCGCTTCATCCGTCTTCTCCCTCTTGCGAAAGCGCATCATACCCTAACTGGTCGCCGACGCGCCGCCGATCACGTTTCTTATTCGCCAGAGCATAAACTTTGTGAGGACCGTCGCTTTTCTTAGCAACGCAATTTGCTCATTTATAATGCAACTAATATTTATTAGCTAAACATTATCAGTGAGAGAAGATGCAATGAAAGAGCAATGGAGCAAAGCGCAGGCGCAGGCGTGGTATCAACAAAAAGGCTGGCTGTGCGGGTTTAACTATCTGCCGTCGACGGCGGTGAACTGGACGGATATCTGGCAGAAAGAGACCTTCGATGCCGAAACGATTGACCGGGAGCTGGGTTGGGCGGCGGAGGCGGGCTATAACACCCTGCGCATTAACCTGCCGTTTATCGTCTGGGAGCACGACCGTGACGGCCTGATGGCGCGCATTAATCAATTTTTGGCGATCGCGGATAACCACGGGTTCAGCACCATGCTGACCCTGATGGACGACTGCGGATTCTCAGGCGATGAACCGTATCTGGGGCCACAAAAGCCACCGGTGCCGGGCAAACACAACAGCCAGGCGGCAGCGAGCCCAGGTCGCGATAAAGTGTGCGATCGTAACTGCTGGCCAGAAATTGAGCGCTATATTCGCGATGTTGTCCGCCAGTTCCGCGACGATAAGCGCGTGCTGCTGTGGGATCTCTACAACGAGCCAGGCAACCGCGGCATTTTTGCGAGCGGCACGGAAGAGGTGCTGTATGACGAAAAGCTGGAGACCTGCGCGCACGAACTGATGAAGCAGGCGTTCCGCTGGGTACGCGAAGAAGATCCGGTTCAGCCGCTCACCGTCTGTGCGTGGCGTCTGCCTGCGGAAGAGGAAGGTGAGACGTTTTATCAGCATCCGCTGGACCAGACCGCTCTGGAACTGTCGGACGTGGTGAGCTATCACGCCTACACCAACACCGGACGCATGACGGCGATTATCCAGCAGTTGCAGGCGCTGGGCCGCCCGATCTTCTGCACCGAATGGCTGGCGCGTCATGTGGGCGGCACCATCGAAGAGCAGCTTCCGCTGATGTATATGGCGAAGGTCGCGCCGTATCAGTGGGGGCTGGTGCGCGGAAAAACCCAGACCTGGCTGCCGTGGCCGGTAGTGATGAAAGGGTCCACGGACTACTGCCGCCTGTGGTTCCACGACGTATTCGAGGAGAACGGTATTCCGTTCTCGCGTAGCGAAATCGCGCTGATGCAGAAACTCCGTAAGATCGCCCCGAAAGCACAGGGCTAATCATAACGACCCGGCGGGCTACCGTCGGGCAACCAGGCAGGCATATAACAATGGCAATGACAATGAAAATACCGTCTCGCGAGTTGTGGTCTTATTTTGGTTATGGGTTAGGTCAGTGTTTTAGCTTTGGTTTAGTGGGCTCGTTTATTAACTATTTTTACACCGATGTACTGGGGATCTCGGCGCTGGCAGCGAGCACCATCTTCCTGATTGCCCGCGCGTGGGATGCGGTTCACGATCCGCTGTTTGCCAGCATCATGGACACCATCAACAGCCGGTTCGGTAAGTTTCGCCACTTTTTGCTGATCGCGCCGCTGTTGATTACCGGCGTCACGCTGCTGGCGTTTTACAAAATCGAAGCGGACATGACCACCAAAATCCTCTACGCCGGGGTGACGTACATCCTGTGGGGGACGCTGTACGCCATCTCCGATATCCCGTTCTGGTCGATGTCGTCGGTGATGACCAACGACTCCGGCCAGCGCACCCGCGCGGTGACGGCGGCGATGCTGGGCGTCAACGCCGGGATCGCCTGCGCCAACATCTTCTTCCCGAAACTGGCGGCGTTTTTCACTCAGTACAGCAACGATAAAGGCTACTTTATGGCGGCACTGGTGATGATGCTGGTGGGCCTGCCGCTGATGCTTAATGGCTTTATGCAGATCAAAGAACGCGTCCCGCCGAGCCCGGAAAAGGTGACGATACGTGACACTTTCCACAACCTGCGTCAGAACAAGCCGCTGTTTATCGTCCTGCTGTCGTTCTTTTTCTGCGTGTTCCATAACGTCGCCAATGGCCTGTATATCTACTTCTTTATCAACAATATGGGCGACGGTAGCCTGCAGATGGCGATTGGTGTGATGGGGATTGTGGCGGCGGTGGTGTGCCTTATCGCCCCGATGCTGACGCGCAAGATGCAGAAACGAAAGCTGTTTATGATCCTTTGCGGGCTGGATATCGCGGTACGCGTGGTGATGTGGTTCGCGGGTTATCAGCACACGGCGCTGCTGTTTATTCTGCTTGGCCTCAGTACCCTGTTTGTGATGATGACCAACATTCTCACCTCGTCGATGATTGCCGACACCATCGAATACGCGGAGTACCACACCCACAAGCGCTGCGCGGCGATCACTTTCTCCGGCCAGACCTTTACCGGCAAGATGTCGGTGGCAGTAGGTGGCGGGTTAATCGGCGTGTTCCTGACGATGATTGGCTATGTGCCGCAGGCGCAAACCCAGAGCGACAGCGTGCTCGCGGGGCTGTTCTTCGGCATTTGCTTGCTGCCGGCGATTGGCTCGCTGATTCGGCTTGGGTTTATGTCGCGCTTTACCTTTACCGAGGAGAAGCATGCGGAGATTTGTCGGCTCCTGGCTGAGCGGAATGCGCCAGGTGGCGGCTACGCCTTACCCGGCCTACAAGACCCCGTGAATCCACAAATCGCACGAGACATGTAGGCCTGATAAGCGAAGCGCCGTCAGGCTTCGCTTTTAATCGTCTGCACCGACAAGCTCAATCCGTTTGCCGTCCGGGTCCAGAGCGCGACATGAGCAATATTCATAAACGCCCTCCTTGTTTGTGTCTGAGGACTTTCACGGGTAAAACAGGCTACACTCTGGTTTTGAGCGCGACATGCTGAGGACATAACAATGCACTACACACTGAAAGAAAGCGACAAGGATAAAACGGAAGGGTCAACCGGCGCGGGCGCGTTGCAGCAAAAACTGCTGGAGTCTCGTTCGATTGTGATCTCCGGTGAGATCAACCAGGAACTGGCGCAGAAAGTGATTACCCAGATGATCCTGCTGCAAAGCGTCAGCAACGATCCGATCAAGCTGTACATCAACAGCCAGGGCGGCCACGTGGAAGCGGGCGATACCATTCACGATTTCATCAAGTTCATTCGCCCGGACGTACACGTGATTGGCACCGGCTGGGTGGCGAGCGCGGGCATCACCATCTTCCTGGCAGCGAAAAAAGAGCACCGCTACTCTCTGCCAAACACCCGCTTTATGATCCACCAGCCGCTGGGCGGCGTGCGCGGTCAGGCAACGGATATCGAAATCGAAGCGCGTGAGATCATTCGCATGCTGGATCGCGTGAACAAGCTGATCGCTGACGCGACCGGTCAGCCGCTGGAGAAAGTGAAAAAAGACACCGACCGCAACTTCTGGATGTCACCTGCAGAAGCGCTGGACTACGGCATTGTGGGTAAGCTGATTACCCATTATGACGAGCTGAAGCTGGATTAAGTTTACCCGTCGTGTTTGTGTCGGGTGGCGGCTTCGCCTTACCCGACCTACATGCCACACGCGGTCGATTGACCCACGACAAGTTCCCTCTCAGCCTTCTTGCCTATAATCGCGCCTGTCTACCCTTTCACTGGTGCTAACCATGGCGTATCAACTGAACCTGAACTGGCCGGAATTTCTCGAAAAATACTGGCAAAAGCAACCCGTTGTGCTGAAAAATGCCTTCCCGAATTTTGTCGATCCGATCACGCCTGACGAGTTGGCTGGTCTGGCGATGGAGCCGGAAGTCGATAGCCGTCTGGTGAGCCACTCCAACGGCAAATGGCAGGCCAGCAATGGTCCGTTTGAGCACTTCGACGGTCTCGGCGAAACCGGCTGGTCGCTGCTGGCGCAGGCGGTGAACCACTGGCACATGCCGGCCGCTGAGCTGGTGCGTCCGTTCCGCGTTCTGCCGGACTGGCGTCTCGATGACCTGATGATCTCTTTCTCGGTCCCTGGCGGCGGCGTGGGTCCACATATCGACCAGTACGATGTGTTTATCATTCAGGGAATGGGAAGCCGCCGCTGGCGCGTGGGCGACAAACTGCCGATGCGTCAGTTCTGCCCGCATCCGGCGCTGCTGCATGTTGATCCGTTTGAACCCATTATCGACGAAGATCTTGCGCCGGGAGATATTCTCTACATTCCACCAGGATTCCCGCACGACGGCTTTACCCATGAAACCGCGCTCAACTACTCCGTTGGTTTCCGCGGGCCAAACGGACGCGATTTGATCAGCAGCTTTGCTGATTACGCGCTGGAGAACGATCTGGGCGGGGAACATTACAGCGATCCGGATCTGACCTGTCGCGAACATCCTGGCCGCGTGGAGCAGTACGAACTCGATCGTATTCGTCAGATGATGATCGACATGATCAGCAAGCCTGATGATTTCACCCGATGGTTTGGCAGCTTTGTTTCCACGCCGCGCCATGAGCTGGATATTGCCGCCGCCGAGCCGCCTTATGCGCCGGAAGAGGTGCTGGATGCACTGCAGGGCGGCGAAACCCTGACCCGCCTGAGTGGACTGCGCGTGCTGAACATTGACGGTCATTTCTTTATCAACAGCGAACTGCTGGAGACAGCAGATGCGAAGGCAGCGGATGCGCTGTGCCGTTATACCGAACTGGGCCAGGCTGAACTAGGGGATGCCCTGAATAATCCGGCCTTTGTTGAGGAGCTGACCGGGCTGATTAACCAGGGCTACTGGTTCTTCGACGAGTAACGCGTTGCGGCGTTTAGTAAGAACTAAGCGCCGCCTCTGCTATCGCTTCACAAATTTCAGTACGATTATTGTGGTTCATTATAAAAGCTCTCCGTTAGTTAATTTAATCATGCCAGGTAAATTATCAGATAATAATTTATCTGATACTTATTTTTTGACGTGAGGGCTTCGCGCCTGAATAGTCGCAATATTATATTCTGTCAATGATGTTTCAAAATGCTAATACGGCTTCATCGTCGTGATTTATACGCTACAGTTAATTTCGTGCAACAGCCATATAACCGAAACAGGAGAATAGACATGGTAGATAAAAGCGAAATTAAGGATCACACTCAGGTTGTAGCCAGCTGCGGAACGCACGTCGGCGTTGTTGACCACCTGGATGGCGAGCGTATTAAACTTGCGAAAAGCGATCCGGAATCTGGCGGGAAACACCATTATATTCCTCTCGGCTGGGTCGACAAAGTGGATGATAATAAAGTCATCCTGACCAAAAACCACAAAGAGGTTTTTGCTGAGTGGCAGGAAGCATAAATATATTTCAGATAGCGAAATATATTTCGAGGCTCCGGTTTTACGCCGGAGCTTTTAGCGTATTAAACATGGCTGGCCGCAACCAGATTGCCGTCGCGTTAAATGAGTGATACTGTCTGCTCTCTATTACACGATGCAGGCACCGCGTTATGCTCCAGAATGAAAATACGTCAACGAAACGCGTTTTCTTTGTTGAGGATTTTCATGTCTTTGGCGAGCGTTACGGCATCGACTATCGTTTTCCACAGCTGAAAGATAACGCAGCGACGGGTAGCCCGGTTCTGCACGGCGACGTGGAAGAGATGACACTCTCGTCAGGTATTTCACTTACCCACTCGGATGTTCGGGTTTTACAACCCTATGAAACCACCTCTCGCCACAGCAGCCCGCTCTATATGCTGGTGGTGCTGGAAGGGTGCGTCACGCTCACGCTGAATGGCAATGAGTATGTGGTGCGCTCCGGTATGGCGTTCAGTTCCCGGCTTAGTGAGGAACAGGTGATGAGCGCGCGCCACACGGCAGACAGCACGCTGAAAACCCTCTCGTTTGGCGTGTATCCCCATGATGTCAGGCGTGAGAACCTGCTGGAAACGTTGCTCGTGGAGTGGCAAAGCCTGAATGCGCCCACGTTCGTCTGGCAGGTGCCAGGGTTTGTGCTGTCAGGCATTCAGCATGCGCAACAGCAGGGCCTGAGCGTGCTTTCCCGCAAGCTGCTGCTGGAAGGGTTGATGTATCAACTGCTTGGCCACGGCCTGAATCAGCGCCAGCAACATTGCCCGTGTCGGCCTGAGCATGCGCGTCTGGAGCGCGTGCGGAGCATGCTGGAACAGTCACCGGAGCAGGACTACACTCTCGCTCAGCTCGCGGCGCTGACCGCAATGAGCCAGAGCAGCCTGCGCAGCAAGTTCCGCCAGCGCTACGGCACCACGCTGTTTGACTACCTGCGCGACTGCCGTCTTGCACTGGCTCGACGCTATCTCCTGGAAGGCTATAGCGTGCAGCAGGCGGCATGGATGTGCGGTTATCAGCACGCTACCAACTTTTCCACTGCATTCCGTCGTCGCTACGGTGTTTCACCGGGCGACGTGCGAAAACATCGCTAACGCATTTTTCTCTCCCGCGCGAACGCGATCCGTGCGGTTTGGCATCGCGCATACGTAACCTGGCAGCGCGCATAGCCGTTTGCGTTCTCAAAAAGGTAATAATTCTTATTAACAATTAGAAATGCCTTTGGAGAGGACCATGTTTGCTAAGTCGCGTCTGGCACTGCTGGTGGGATGGATTACCGGTAGCGTCGCTTTTCCTTTACTGGCGCAGGATGCCCAAAAAACTGAAACCGTGGTGGTTACGTCGCAGATGCAGTCTGGTGCCACCAAACTTGAAACCCCGGATATCGAGACGCCCCAGTCGGTGTCTATTGTTACCCGCGAGCAGTTCGAAGAGCAGGGCGCAACCAGCGTGCGCCAGGCCGTGAGCTATACGCCCGGCGTTTACAGCAACCAGATCGGGGCTTCAAACCGTTTCGACTACATTGTCTTGCGCGGCTTCTCAGATGGCAGCCTGGATAACGTCTACCTCGACGGCCTGAAAATGATGGGTGACACCAACTCCCACAGCTCGCTGGTGGTGGACCCGTGGTTCCTTGACAATATTGAAGTGGTACGCGGTCCGGCCTCTGTACTGTATGGCCGTTCATCGCCGGGCGGCATTGTCGCGCTGACCTCGCGTAAGCCCTCCTTCGATCCGGGCGGGGAGATCAAGCTGTTCGCCGGGAATAACGATCAGCGCGGCGCTATGTTCGACGTCACTGGCCCGCTCGACGATAACGACCGCGTGGCGGTGCGCCTCAGCGGCATGACCCGCTACGCCGATTCCCAGTTCGACCCGCTGAAAGAGGAGCGTTATGCGCTGATGCCGAGCTTGACCTGGCGCATCACCGATAACACACGTCTGGATCTGATGGCTTATCTGCACCGCGATCCGGAAGGCGGTAGCCACTCCGGGCTGCCATATGACGGCACCGTTGTTCCGCACTACGGCAAGAAGATCTCCAACACCTTCTTTGAGGGTGAGGACGATTACGACAAATACGATCGTCGTGAAAACATGGTTGGCTACAACATCGAGCATATGTTTGATAGCGGCTGGTCGGTGCGCCAGAAGCTGCGTTACCTGCATACTAAAGTGGAACTGAACCAGGTGTATGCCGCAGGCTGGCTGAACGAAACCGAGCTGAACCGCGGCTATTCTGGCTCCGACGAGAAGATGAATGCCATCACCCTGGATAACCAGGTGGACGGCAGTTTTGATACCTGGGCGGTGAACCATCGCGTGCTGATCGGGATGGATTATCAGGATCGCAGCAACAATGTGACCGGCTATTACGGCGGATTCCCGCCTATCGACGCGTTCCACCCGGTTTACGGCGCGAAGCCGGACTACATCACTCAGTACAGCAAGGAAAAGCACAAGCTACGCCAGACGGGCTACTACCTGCAGGATCAGATGTCCTTTGACCGCTGGCGTCTGACGCTCGGCGGCCGTTACGATCAGGTGAGCGTGTCGAATGTCGACAATTTCAACCATACCCGCAGCGATCTGGACAAAAACAACTTCAGCAGCCGCGCGGCGTTGCTGTATCTGTTTGATAACGGCGTCGCGCCGTATGTCAGCTACTCCACCGCGTTTACGCCGACCAGCTTTGCCGATGAACAGGGCAACATCCTCGACCCGATGAAAGGCAAGCAGTGGGAAGCCGGGGTGAAGTATGAGCCGGAAGGGATGAACAGCCAGTTCAGCGCCTCGGTGTTCCGCATCAACCAGAAGAATATCGCCACCAAAGAGGAGCCGACCGATCCGTACCGCTCTATCGGGGAAATCGAGTCTGAAGGCGTCGAACTGGAGGCGATTGGTCAGTTGACCGACAGTCTGCGCCTGCAGGCGGCGTATACCTACACCGATATCCGCTATAAGAAGAGCAGCCCGGAAGAGGAGGGTAAGCGCGCCGTTTATGCCCCGCGTAATATGGCCAGCGCCTGGCTGAGCTATGACGTCAAAACGGGCCCGCTGGATGGCCTGACCGTTGGCTCCGGCGTGCGTTACGTGAACGGTGTCACCAGCGATCGCCAGAACACCCATACGCTGCCGTCTTATACGCTGGTGGATATGGTGGTGGGGTATGATCTGTCGAACGTCGGGCTGAAGGGCGTGAGCGCGCAGTTGAACGTCAATAACCTGACGGATAAAAGCTACGTGGCGGCGTGTAACTCGCTCTCTTACTGCTACTTTGGTGCGGAGCGCAGCATTGTCGGCAGCGTGTCGTGGACGTTCTGAGCAGGTAATATTGCCCGGTGGCGCTACGCCTACCGGGCCTACAGGAGCAAGCAGGCCAGCCGCCTGCAAAATATTGGGCAGCTCACTGATTTCGGAGTAGAAGTTCCAGCGTCTGCTGTTTCGGTCTTTCCAGTAGCGCGATCGCCTCCTGATACGTTCGCACGTTGTTATAGCCCATCACCAGCCCGTAGCGTTTTCCTGTTCCGCGATACCACTCCGAGAGCGCATTCACCTGCAACTGTTGCGCTTGCCAGCAGCGCGCGATCTCACTGTCGCCGCTCCCTTTCGCCAGGAACGCCACGATGTGCATTCCGCCGTCGTTTTGCTCGGTGAAAAACAGATCGCCATACACCTCACGCAGGGCGGCAATCATCCAGTCGCGGCGGGTCTGGTACAGCGCACGCATCTTCTTCAGATGACGGAAAAAATGCCCTTCGTTGAGAAACGCGGTGAGGATCTTTTGCGTCAGCACCGGCTGGCCGCTGGCGACGATATCGGCGCAGTCGGTAAATGCTTCCACCGTGCTGGCGGG
This sequence comes from Enterobacter sp. MALB-1, assembly GCF_041021625.1. NCBI lineage: Bacteria > Pseudomonadati > Pseudomonadota > Gammaproteobacteria > Enterobacterales > Enterobacteriaceae > Enterobacter > Enterobacter sp. MALB-1. The sequence goes on along the minus strand of NZ_JBDPJL010000001.1, from coordinate 3,854,776 downwards.
CATCACCACGTAGCCCATCCGTAGCGACGGCATAATAGTTTTGCTGAAGGTGCCCATAAAGATCACCCGGTCGTGCTGGTCGAGGCTTTTCAGCGACGGCAGGACCTTGCGGGTGTAGTGAAATTCCCCGTCGTAATCGTCCTCAATGATCCATGCCTCGTTTTGTGAGGCCCAGTCGAGCAGTTGCTGTTTGCGCGGCAGTGAGAGCGTCACCGCCAGCGGGCTCTGGTGCGACGGCGTGACGATAGCGAAGCGGGCATCACGATGATTACGCAGCAGATAGTCCGTATCCATACCTGAACGATCGACCGGCACGGTGTGCAGTCGCGGCACGATCCGCTTGAGTAACTGCTGGCCCATAAAATAGCCTGGGTCTTCAAACAGCACTTTGTCGCTGCGGCTGGCAAGGGTATCGAGGATCAGACGCAGGCTGCCGCTGTAGCCGCTGGTGATCAGCACCTGTTCGGGCGTGCAGGACAATCCGCGTGAGATATTGAGGTAGCTGGCGATGGCCTGGCGCAGGGGATACCAGCCCAGTACCGGCGGGTTGAGCATCTCCTCCTGGCGCATCGAACGTGTCGCCTGGCCTGACAGCAGCAGCCATTTTTTGTAGGGAAAGCTGTCGAGAGCCGGTATGCCAGGCCGTAAAAAACCGGCGCGTTCGCGCTGGGTGATAAGCGATTCCGGCAGCGTACCGGTGGTCTGTTCTGCGGGGGTGTGGTGATCAGGCAGTAATAAATCCGGGTTCACCCGCGTGCCGCGCGCGCCCTGGCTCACCAGATACCCCTCGCCCGTCAGGATGGCGTAGGCCGTTTCGACGGTTTTGCGTGCCACCTTCAGCTCTTCGGCCAGCACGCGGATGGCCGGCACTTTGTCGCCAGGCTTCAGCACACCGCGCGTGATGTTATCGCGATAGCGCGAATAGATTTCGTGATAGCCCGGCTTCATGTCCTACCTCATTTCACGCATTTTGTATCTTTTTACTATGTCATGAACGGCGTAGATTTGCCTCATCGCATGACATCTGCCGCACAAAAAAGAGGAAAGACAATGAGCACTCGCGTAAACCATCATAAAGCCACGCCGGCCCTCGCCAACGCGCTGTCCGCCCTGAGCATGGAAGTGGCGAAAACTTCCATCGACCCGGCGCTGAAGCACCTGATCGACATTCGTGTTTCACAGCTGAACGGCTGTACCTTCTGCCTGGATATGCATTCGAAAGAGGCCAAAATTGCCGGGGAGCGCGAGCTGCGTCTGTACCACCTGGCGGCCTGGCGCGAGTCCCCGCTGTTTAGCGCCCGTGAAAAAGCGGCGCTGGCATTTACTGAAGCGCTGACGCAGATTGGCGTTCACGGAGTGAGCGATGCATTGTACCGCAGCGTGGCGGAGCATTTCTCGGACGTGGAGATTTCAGAGCTGAACTTCGCCATCGTGGCAATCAACGCCTGGAACCGTCTGGGTATCACGTCCCGCATGGAGCCCGGCTCGCTGGATGCGGCTTACGGGTTGAATAAAGCTAACCTGGAATAATGCCGCATGCCCGCAGGCATGCGGCAGATGATAATCAGAAAGCGAGCTTATAGGTTGCGCTGACAATCTGATCGGTATCATGACTGGAGGCGTTAATATTGTAACCTACCCCGAAAGTCATGTTTCCTTTCTGGAACTTCAAGCCTGCCTGCCCGTTAAAGGTTGTGTCGTCAATGATTTCAGCGGAAAGCGCGTCGCTGCTGCGAATGCCAACGGTATGGAGAGTGCTTTTCGCATCCCGATCGCCCGTGACGGCGGTAACCCCAACGCCTGCCTGCGAGCTAAGATTCCAGCCGGAATCCAGCGCGAACGTTTTGTTGATGTTTACCCCGACCGGGAACTGCCAGATATTCTGGGTGCCTTTGTCGGTATGAAAAACGTTTTCACCGCCTTTGTTTTTAGTGTCAAAGGACTGTGTAACCAGCTGGTTATAGCGTACTGCGGCATAGGGAATGAGATCGACGACGTGAGTCTCAATCAGATATTCGCCCCGCAATCCAGCGCTGAACAGACGGGAATCCACACTGGCGTTCAGCTTACTGCCTGCGTTCATCCAGCCAGGCTGTTTCTGATAGAGATCATTATTGCTCTCCGTCAGGCTGACATCACCGGTGACGCTAAGCTGGTTGTGACGCCAGTTCTGGTAAAGCGAAATCCCCCAGAAGCTGAAATCATTATGCGTTGAGTTGAAATCCCCGCGCGAGTTGCTGTCGCCATTCCCGGCATGGAAGGCAGCGCCGCTACGCATGTTGCCCAGCGAGGTTTCGTACTCTTTATCCGCGCCCAGCATCAGCCCGTAAAAATCACTGTCAAGGCCGTAACGCATCGATCCGGCACTCAGATCGCGGCTGCGCTGGTTACCGTAGAGGGTCTGAACCCATACGCTGGCGTCAGACTCAGGAGCTTGTAAACCACGGCTGGTCACTGAGTTTCGGTCGATAATGGCGTTAACCGCAGACGCGCCTGCCGCCAGAGTGTTGCTTTGTACGCCGCCTGCGAAAGCTATTTGTGCGGCGCTGTTGACGGTTTTCACCACCTGATCCACGCTTGCTTGTGGCGTGTCGATGGCGACAGAAAGGAAGCGCTGTCCCGCATGCTGAGCGGTTCTGGAGTTTTCTCCACTATTGATCAGCGTATCCAGGGCGTGGGCAGTGACCACGCCAGGCAGCACGTCCTGAGCCGCTCTGGCACGAGTCGTCACTGTCACCTCACCGTTATTTTCCCCGGTGCGGGCAATCAGTAATTTATTCAACAAAAGGTTGTCTTTCTGCCAGCCATCACCGTTAAGTTGCACATCGCTAAAGCCCTTAGCAACAACGTAGGTCTGGTTAGCTTTGGCATTCGCAACGTAAAGCGCTGCGGAATCCGCGACGGTTAACGTCCCGTCAACGGCGGAAAGCGCGGCTTTGCCACCGGTTGTGTCTTGTGCGTCAACCATCAGCAGAGAATGGTCCGCGAACCCGGCTTTATTGTATTCCGCATCATACATCCCGGTGCTACCCGTGAGCGCGCCGTCAACGCGCAAACCGCCCTGGTTTGCCGTGAGCGTCTGTGGTGCCTGGATTGCCAGCGCAGCGGTGATACCCTGTGGACCCCACTTCAACTGGCTGTCGGCAAACGCTGCTTCTGCCGCAGTGGTCGAGGTATCGCCCAGCACCAGCAACGCGTTTTGGCCTACAGTAATGCGACCATTGATTTCCGTGCCGCCGCTGGCGACTCTTGATGCGTCTGCCAGCGTGCCGCCATCTGACCATGCCGGGTCGATAAACATTCTTGCGCCCTGGAGATCCAGCGCATTCGCGATCAGCGTGCCTGCGGCGTCGGCTTTGCCAACCCTAATCTGTGCATCCTGGCTGGCAGAAAGCTGGCTTGCCTGCAGTGAACCATTGACGACAAGCTGGGCATTGTTTTGCAGATTTATATCCGCGTGCAATGTTGCAGCAGGATCGATATTAACCAGGCCGCTGCTGGTAATGCCTGCGCCATGGGAAATTATCGTATGATCGCCTGCCAGAATATTCATCGTGCCCTTTTCGGCAACATTCACGCTGCCGGTAAGCTGGCTGGTAATATTGTCGATAGCAGATGAACCGATAGAAAAAGTGCCCTGGGTGACGGTGACATTCACTTCCGCATCGGGCGCATTCACGACATCGAACAACGCGCCACCGGCAGCGCCGGTCAGCGTCAGCGCCTGATTACCGACGATTTCAATTGACGGTGCATCGTTGCCCTCAAAGCGTAATTGCGCCGCACCAAAGCCATTGCTTACGGCAATGCGATCGTCCGTAACGCTGTTTTCAGCGCCAATCGTCAGTTTATTTTTGCTGGAGGTGACCTGCGTGTTTGCCAGTACAGCCTTCGTTGTGGCCGCGTCGATGACGCTGGCCGTACCTGCTGCATTTTGCGGGTCGCGGATCACGCCCAGCATCACCAGGCTGTTGCCCTGGGTGAGATCCAGCATGTTATTGACCGCCTGAACGTATTCAAGCTGGTAGTCAGCATCGGTTAATACCAGGGTACTGTCTTTAAATGTGATACGCGCCCCGGTGTCGGTATATCCGCCAGGCAATGCAGCAGATGCGGATGCTTTAAATAACCGATCCGATTGTGTCTGCAACTGGCTGTGGTTGGTTAACGCCAGCGATGCTCCCTCTTTCAGAGACAACGTATTCGCGATAATTTTTGTCGCATCAAAAGCCAGCTTGCCACTGCTGAGCTGGATCGGTGCGGTAAGGGTCTCACCTTTGACTGTCAGCTGTTGGCCGACATTATCGTTGGTGAAGCCACCAGCAATCGCCACGTTGCCAGCAATGTTCAGATCACTGAATTTACTGAACTGTGTACCGTTAAACTGCGATTTCCCCGCCAGATGAAGCGTGCTGTTCTGCCCGTTGCCGTAAAGATGACCTTGCACGTCACTGTTATTTAGCCATATTTCAGAGCGGTCTGCCGTGCTGGTATCCAGACGAATATCTCCTGAAACCGTGCTGTCGTCCAGTTTAAGGGTGGCCGTGTCGCCGTTGATATCGATGCTGCCGTTGAGTACGGAACGAGTGATCTCCATCGCCGTCTGCGCTGCCTGGTTGGCAATAATATTGCCGTTAATCGTACTGTTATTTACAGAGAGGCTATTGGTTCCCCCTGCGCTGGTTATTGCCAGCGACCCGGTGAGTTCGCTGTCGACAAGAGAGATCGTATTGGTTTTGCCTGCATGCGCGGTATTGTTTATTTCAATGGCGTTTTCCGTGGGAAGAAGCGCATGAGTAGTATCGATCTTACTGTTAAGCACATTGATCGTGTTGTCATTGCTGGCGTTGTACAACAACACGCTACCTGCCTCTATGACGCTGTCCTGAAGGGTTATATCATGTGTTCCTGCCCCTCCGGCCAATATACGACCATGAACAGAACTGCCGTTGGTAATATCAATGTCGGTGTTACCGTTATCGCCCGGAGAAAGATAGATAGCATTACCCCTGGCATAATTTTTACTGAAGTTGCCCGCGGCGTTTTTATCCTTCTGATCGTAATTGATGTCGGCATCTGCACCGTTTAGCGTTGCGTTGTCGACACTAATTTGCGTATGGGTTAAGGCACCCCCCGCTTCGATCCAGTCGACGGAAGCCTTGTTTGCCAGCAGAATATGCGCAGTGCCAGCCTTACTGGCGTTGATATAATAACCGTTAAGGTTTGCACCATCGACCAGCAGTTGCTGTATATCAGATTCATTACGCGCTGAGGTTCCACTGGCAAAGTAGATATTTTGCGCTTTCGCTGTGCCATTAATTGCGGTTTCCTGGGTGGGGCTGGTGAAATACCATGCCGTAGGCACCGGGCTGAACGGTGAAGTCATCTGGTATTCTTTTAAGCCACAGACGCCATCTGCAGAAAATACCGTACAGCTGTTGGCAAATGCGGGTACAGAAATGATAACGCTGCTACCTACAATCACGCTGATGCGTGTTGCAAGTTGGGTCAGTTGAAATACATTTTTCATCTTTACCTTCCCTCTGTTGTTTTTATGGCTTTAGTCCGAACAGATACCAAAAAGCCCAAAATTGATTCATCCCTTGTTACATTTAGCAGCATATCAAAACGAAACCGCGTCATTATTCAGATTGATCTTTCTGAACCTGGATAATTCGCAAACGAAGATGTATCTGCATGTTATTACAGTTTTTTTAAGAAAATATTTGTTTGGACTTGTGAAGAGGCGCACGTTTTGCCTCATTCTGATTAAGAATATTCTTATAATTCGCGGGAAAAGTGGGAATTGAAATTTTAAACATTACCAGTGATGATTAACGCTATCCACAGAGATGGTAAGGCTTAAGCAATGATTATTGTATTGACATCCTGTAGATATTTTAGACAGGGATTTAATGTCCTCATAGAGGAATTTCTTTCAGAAACTCCCGCATTTAAAAATGTCCTTTATGTTGATGACTTAAAAAAAGTAAGCAAAGAACATTTATTAAAAGCCAAAGCAATAGTAGTGGATTATGGTCAGTCTGATACTAACGCATTGAATGCGTTGATGGAAATCAAAAATAAATATGAGCATAGCTACATAATTTTTATTACCCGTGATGCCTGTTTTGAAAGCACAATTGAAAATATTCTCATCAACACGATTGCGGATTTCACCGTAGATTGTAAAAGTTGTGTGCGAAAATTGAGCGCCTGTCTGGCACATTTTGCTGAGGCGGAGCAGCAAGTTACTATCATTAAAAATACCCGGTGGTATCATCTCGAAAAAGAAAAAGATTTAACGAAGATGGAGAGTATTTTACTTCCCTATATCGTCTCTGGAAAAAAGAATAAAGAAATATCACGTTATCTTAACTTAACAGGGAAAACGGTCAGTCATCACCGCAGAAATATTTATCGTAAGTTTTCTGTTACAAATTTGATAGGACTGTATAAGAAATTTGATCACAACGTGTGATGCAGCAAAGGACGAGGTAATTAAGTGGATAACATGATTGCTGTTCAAAAAAAACTGGAAGAATCGTTATTGATTCTGGCTGAAGAGGGAAGGAGTAAAGAAAAGCAGCTTCGTGTCTACCAGGAATGTTTTAGTCAAATTACCGTGGATAGAATCCCCAGGGTAATGCGTAAAGATTACTATTCAATTTTAACCTTACTTCATGATTTACATGTGGGGCAGGAGAGTGCCCATTTTCAGCCATTATCACCTGAAAAGGCGTATATTCGTTCAGTCGGTACTGAACTTCCCGCCGCCATTATTTTGCTTTATAAGCACCTCACCGAATGGATTGCAGTTGAAAATTATCTGGTGAGCCAACGGTATTTTTTAAATTAAACTTTCACAATTCCTGCTCTTTCACCTCTCGTTTCTTGATACTTACCCTGATAACCATTATCTTGAGTGTGTGATACGAGAGGATTTCCCATGAGTGAAGACGATCTGTTTAGCCGCAGGCCGATGGGCATGCGGATGGCGATGGTCGTGCGCCAGTGGCGCGCGGTGATTGATGATGCCATTCTCGATACCGGGTTAACCCAGTCGAGCTGGACGGTGATGATGCAGCTTCAGCAACTGGGGGATAACGTCTCGGTGAGTGAACTGGCGGAGGTGCAGGGTATCGAACTGCCGCCGCTGATGCGCACACTGACACAGCTGGAAAAGCAGGGCTACCTGCTGCGCACCGTGTCCCCTTATGACAAGCGCATCCGGCTGCTTACCCTGACGCCTGAAGGCAACGCCGTGCTGAAAACGCTCACCCGCGTGATTGAGACGTTTCAGGCTCGCGTATCGCAAAACATCGCGCCGGAACATATTGAGATTTTCAGCGCTACCCTGAATCAAATCGCCTGCAATTTGCGGACAATCCGCGAAGAAGATAATAAGACCGAAAAATAATGACGCCTGAACAAAAGTTTGCCCGCTGGGTAAGGGTCAGTATTGCCTCTTTCCTGCTGATGTTTGTCTACTTTATCGTCGCGGATATCTGGATACCGCTGACGCCGGACTCCACCGTGATGCGCGTGGTGACGCCGGTTTCCGCGCGCGTTTCTGGCTATGTGGCGGCCGTCCATGTGCATAACAACAGCCAGGTGAAGAAGGGCGATCTGCTGTTTGAGCTGGATGACACGCCGTTTCGTAATAAGGTTGAAGCCGCTCAAATCGCGCTTGAGCAGGCTCGCCTCGCCAACGATCAGCTGGACGCGCAGATCGCCTCTGCACAGGCCAGCCTGAAAACCGCCGTGCTGACGGCGCGTAACGACAAAGTGACTTTTGATCGCTACCAGAAGCTGAGCACCCTGCAGAATGTCTCGCAGGCGGATCTGGATAAAGTCCGTACCACCTGGCAGAGCAGCGAGCAGTCCGTCAGCGCATTACAGGCGAACATTCATAACCTGCGCATTCAGCGCGGTGAGCGGGATGAACACCGCAACGTGACGCTGCAAAAATACCGTAATGCGCTGGATGAAGCGGAACTGAATCTTGGCTGGACGAAAGTTTACGCCGAAGCGGATGGTACGGTGAGTAACCTGCAGTTAAGCCCTGGGTTTTATGCCTCGTCCGGCTCGGCCGCGCTGGCGCTGGTGAATAACCAGACCGATATTGTGGCCGATTTCCGCGAAAAAAGCCTGCGCCATACGCACCAGGGCACCGATGCCGCCGTGGTATTTGATGCCTTTCCGGGACGTGTGTTCCGCGCCCACGTGACCAGCAGCGATGCCGGTATCCTCGCAGGGCAGGAGGCGGTGAATGGCGAACTGTCTGAGCCTGAAACCTCCAACCGTTGGGTGCGTGATGCCCAGCGTATGCGCATCCATGTTGCGCTGGATGAGGCGCTGCCGAAACATCTGCCGACCGGCGCGCGGGCCACCGTGCAGCTCTACAACAGCGAAGGACCGTTTGCGCGCTTCTTCTCCGGGATGCAGATCCATCTGGTGAGCCTGCTTCACTATGTCTATTAGCACTCTGGCGCGGGTATTTACTCCGCACGGTAACATTGTCTATACGGCAAACGACTTTCGCCAGACCCTGCGCATCGTCTTTGCCGGGATGATTGCGCTCAGTATCTCCAGTTTCTACAACACCAGCTATGGCGTATTTTTTGTGGTCTACCCGATCATGCTGCTGTCGCTGGTGCCGGTCTTTAACCGCCACGTGGCGAAGCAGTTTATCTTCAGCGCCTCGCTCAACTGCGTTGAAATGGTGATTATCATTGGCTATCTGTCGCAATGGCCGGCGATCATGACGCTGGTGGTATTTGCCCTGTACGTGATGCGTTTTCGTTTTATGAGCAAGGGGCCGCTGTTTCTGTTCGGCTCAATGGGGGTAGTGTGCCAGAGTGTGATGCTCAACTTTATGAGCTATCCCACCACCGACTGGCACACGCTTCTGTTCTCTAACATCGAAGCGAGCGTGATGGCGGTGTGCCTGAGCGCGTTGATGAACTACCTGCTGCCGGACGTTGAGCCACGCAAGCCGCCACCTTTGATAGAAAAAGACGACGCGCGCGTGCGGCATGAGTCGCTGCTCTCCGGTACCGTTGCAACGATGATTTTCGTCGTTTTCCAGATCGGTGATTTAAGCGATTCGCTCTCGGCGCTGATGGCGGGGATTTTGATCCTGTTTCCGATGCACTATCGCGGCTCGGTGATGAGCTCGATCTGGCGCGTGGTCGGCGTGGTGCTGGGTTGTCTCTATATTCTGGTGGTGCAACTTATTCTCTACGATCACAGCAGCCATATGCTGTTGATGATGCCGCTTATCGGTCTTGGGCTGGCGTTTGGCGCACGGCTGCATGTGATGGAGAAGGTTGGTGCGGGCGTCGGGTTTGCCAGTATCACCACCATCGGCATTATGTTCGGGCAGAACATGCACCCGGACACTGACCTGGTGTTCAGCGATCTTTATCGTATTACCTCCGTCACCGTTGCACTGGTGACGACGCTCACCCTCGTGTTTCTGGTGCACCTGATCCTCAACCGCTTTGCGGCGACGCGCTATGTGATCGCGCCGCCAGAAGAGGATTAAAGCGCTAGCACGGCGGGCAACTGGGACAAGAGAAAGAGGATCAGGCCAATCGTTCCGCCAACCAGCGTGCCGTTGACGCGAATAAACTGCAGATCTTTACCGATGTTCAGCTCAATCTGGCGCGACATATCTTTCGCGTCCCAGCTTTTTACCGTGTCGCTGATGTGGCGGGTTAAAAACGCGGCGAAGTCCGGGGCCACACGGTGCGCCGCCTGCTCAAGATGCTCGTTGAGTGATGCACGCAGGCTGGCATCGGCCGTCAGGGTTTCCCCGAACCACAGCCCGGCATTCGCAATACGCTGTTTCACGCGGGAATCGTCGCTCTGCATATCCGTCTTCAGCCACTGGCGCAGATCGGCCCACATCTCACCCAGATAGCGGTTAAACGCCTCGTCGTTCTTCAGGTAGTGTTTGATGTTCTCGGCTTTTTCCGCCATTTCCGGATCGTTTTTCAGGTTGTCGATAAGTTTCAGCGTGGCGCGGTCAAACGCCTGGCGGATCTGATGCGTGCGGTCATGGCTGATGTCGTCCAGCAGGGTATTCACCGCGTTCGACACCATCTCGGCGCTCTGATCGCCCAGCCATTCCGTTGGCAGCACCATCGCCTTGCGTGGGTGTTCGGTCTTAAGCCAGTGGACTATTTGCGCAGCAATAAAATCTCGTGTGCTTTCCCGCTGAATCAACGTGATCAGGCGGTTAATGATCGCATCCAGCAGCACCTGGTGGCGGTTGTTTTTGGTCATGCTCTCCAGCATCACCGCACTGGTTTCGGTGAAATCGACCTTATCAATCGCCTTATGTACCGCCCGTTTGAGCAGGCGCTGAATGCGTCCGTCGTCGGTGAGTTCCAGAAAACCGCTCATCACCTGAATCAGATGCTGCCCGACCCGGCTGGCGTTGTCGGGCTTACTGAACCAGGTGCCAATCATTTGTGCCGGTTCATAGCGGCGGATTAGCGCCACCAGTGATTGTGTATCAAGAAACTTCTCCTGCACAAACTGACCGAGATTGTCGCCGATGCGGTCTTTATTACGCGGGATAATCGCCGTATGACGCGAGATAAAGGGTATCGGCACCCGGCGGAACAGCGCGACCACCGCAAACCAGTCCGCCAGCGCACCGACCATCGCCGCCTCAGCAATGGCCTTCACGCCGCGCACCCAGAAGGTCTGAGGCAGGAAGAGGGTAGTGATAAACGCCGCAGCAGCAATCAGCAGCAGTGACAGCGCCAGCAGCTTGGCGCGTTTGAGTTCAGCTAATTTTTCCATGGGTTAAGGATAGAGGGAAGCGGGGGGAAAGTGCAAAAATCGCCACATCACCGCAGCACTAGGGCTTTACTCAGAACCTTCCGTATATACCCAACTTTACGCCCGTACCCAGTCATATTGACTACCCTTAATACCCTAAGCGGTAATTAATGGAGATTCGATATGGCTTACCAGACAGTAAATCCTGCTACTAACCAGCTCATCAAAGAATATCCCTCCCACACCGACGCGGATGTCGACAAGGCGCTGAAAACGGCCGATGCGCTCTACCACTCCGACTGGGCGAAAGGCGATATCGACCAGCGTTTGCCGGTGCTGCACAAACTTGCTGATCTGATTGAGGCGCGCGTTGAGGATCTGGCCAAAATTGCCAGTCAGGAGATGGGTAAGCTCATCGAACAGAGTCGCGACGAGGTGAAACTGTGCGCGCAAATCGCCCGCTATTACGCCGACAACGCGAAACAGTTTCTGGCACCGGTAAAATATAAAACCGACTTCGGCGACGCGTGGGTCGAGCATCATCCCATCGGGGTACTGATGGCTGTTGAGCCGTGGAACTTCCCTTACTACCAGCTGATGCGCGTCCTGGCTCCTAACCTGGCGGCGGGGAACCCGGTGATCGCCAAACATGCGAGCATCGTGCCGCACTGTGCTGAGACGTTTGCGCATCTGGTACGTGAAGCCGGTGCGCCGGAAGGGGCGTGGACCAACCTGTTTATCTCTTCAGATCAGGTGGCGAGCATTATTGCGGACCCGCGTGTGCAGGGCGCAGCGTTAACTGGCTCTGAAAAAGCCGGTAGCGTGGTTGCGGCGCAGGCGGCGAAACATATCAAAAAATCGACCCTGGAACTGGGCGGTAATGATGTATTCGTGGTGCTCGACGACGCAGATCTCGACAACGCGGTGAAAACTGGCGTAAACGCGCGTCTCGCCAACGCCGGGCAGGTTTGTACTGCAGCAAAGCGCTTTATTCTGCATGAAAAAATCGCTGACCTGTTCCTGGCCAAATTCACCGAGGCGTTTAAGCAGGTGAAGGTTGGCGATCCGCTGGATGAAAGCACCACGCTGGGGCCGTTGTCATCCAAAGATGCGCTTGAGACGCTGACTAAGCAGGTCAACGAGGCGGTGAAAAACGGTGCAAAACTGCACTATGGCGGTAAGTCGGTACAGCGTGAGGGTAGCTTCTTTGAACCGACAATCCTGACCAATATCTCACGCGAGAATCCGGCGTACTTTGAAGAGTTCTTCGGCCCGGTCGCGCAGATTTACGTGGTGAAAAGTGACGATGAAGCGGTCGCGCTGGCGAACGATTCCCACTACGGGTTGGGTGGGGCGGTGTTCAGCCAGGATATTGAACGCGCGAAGAAAATGGCTTCACGAATTGAGACCGGGATGGTCTATATCAACTGGCTTACTGATACTGCGGCAGAGCTACCGTTTGGTGGCGTGAAGCGTTCCGGCTACGGGCGTGAGCTATCGGACCTGGGGATCAAAGAGTTTGTGAACCAGAAGCTGGTGGTGGTACGTCAGTAAATGCGGTAATAAAAAACCTGCCTTCTGGCAGGTTTTTTTATGGGGGCGTTATTTTACTTCGATCTTGTCCCAGCCACTTTTGAACATGCAGCTGTCTACTAACGTATCCCTGCGATATTCATTAGCGTCTTCAACCGTATAGCTCGTGGAAATATCCTTTTTCTTGTGCTTTTTGTCCGTTTTTTCCGAGCTTGAACCGGTGACGACATTGTCCGGAGGCAGATCGATCAGTGCCTGCGCTTCGCATTCCGTGAGCTTTTTATTCATCTCAACATCACTCACCCCAGGTTTGACCCATTTATACTGGACGCAACCGGTCAGAAGTAACGTAGCGCTGAGAAGACAAAGCGCGGCGATGCGGTGTTTCATCAGAAGGTCACTCCGCCGCCTACGTATGCGCCGTCAATCAGGGTGTGGTTTGGACGACCGTCTTTGCCGTCAACACTCACGTGGCGATAGCCTACTTTCAGAGTGACAGGTTTCACTGGCGTCCAGCTTACACCGCCGTTGGCTTCAACGTAGTTTTTCACGCTGTTGTTCAGGCCATCTGGTGCCACATAGCCTTCACCATATACGTGAATGCTGTTGGTCAGGGCAACGTTCACACCGCCACCGACCGGGAATGCGACGCCGTTATCGCCTTTTTTCGGGCCGATGTAGATAGCTTTCGCACCCGCGTTCAGCATCACCGGGCCGAGTTCCAGGTTATAACCCGCGCCAACACCGCCAGTCTGGGTGCCGTCATCGGTATTTTTGAGCCAGTTACTGTCTACATAAATACCGGATGAGGATTTCCCCATTTCCAGATTTAAATTGGTAAAGTTTTTACCCTGCTCAATGCTGCCGCCCATTGCCAGTGCGGAACCTGATACGGCCGTCAGAGCAGAAAGGAGAAGGATGTTCAGTTTTTTCATGTTTTATGCCTCATCATCAAATTAATCTGAGGCCACCTTAACAAGCGATGTTTATGACTGCAAATGTGATGGGGGACGCAGTTTTATGCTGTTTTTGTTAATTATTTTGCTTTTGAATGTTATGGGGTGGTTGATTTTTCATGACGTCAATGCGTAATGTTTTTACGTTTAGAATGAGTTTAATTTTTTCTCTAAACAGAGGCTGAATGGGGGCGAAATAATGATTTGAAGTGAAACAATTAAGGTTCTAATAATTTCCAAAAAATATTTCAAATGTCATAAATTAAAACGTAAATTTACATTTTGGGGCGTGTTTTGACCACTGGAACAAAGGTTTTACTAAGGTCAGATTGACCGTCTGCGTTTATAACCTCTTTTCTACTAAAAAAGTAGCCAAAATCGTTATTTTTCTTATGTTATTTTTAATGTTGTCTCAGCCATTTTGTTATGGCTTATTCCTGGCATTCAGCGATAAAGCAAAAGGATACAGAATTTTTACGCTTTCTGGTGCCTTAATCACTTCAATATTTTTATTTGTTCTGATTCCATCTCTGCTTGGCAGTGGGGCTTATTATGTTCTAAATTCGGCTATAAATAGCGAATGGTGATGACTATTACGTCATTGAGTCTTTACCCACTAATAATATACCTAAGTGGTTGAGATAAATTTCTTTGAGCCTACAGGTAAGCGTAGGCTCAATGCTTTAGCGTCTCGTTATTTCCTCAACCCCGCAAACGCCGCCCGAATCTCATCTTCCGGCAGTTCTAATCCTATAAACACCATCACGCTTCGCGGCTGTTCATCGCCCCACGGCCTGTCCCAGTCGGCGCTATACAAACGCTGTACGCCCTGGAACAGCAGGCGGTTCGGCTCGCCGTCAATCCACAGCATTCCTTTATAACGCAGCAGCTTATCGGCAAACGACAGCAGCAGGTTCTCCATCACGCGGGAGACCTCGCTGATATCCACCGGATAATCCAGCTCGACCACGATAGAGGAGACGTCGTTTTGCTTATCGGCCATAAAGTGGAAGCGCGGTTTTGAGGTAATGTTCTCTTCCAACATAAAACCGTTGGTATTGAACAGTTGGGAAAGGTCGATGTTACCGTGCGTCACGGTATAAATCGGTGCGCGTGAGTTAATGCGGGTCAGGCGCTCGCGCAGTTTTTCGCTATCGCCCGCCACGTCGGTTTTGGTCAGCAGGATGCGGTCGGAGTAACCCACCTGAGACTGAGCAATGGTGAACTTATTCATCTGTTCGTCGGCGTGAACCGCATCGACCAGGGCAATGACGCCGTCCAGCAGGTAGCGCTGGCAAAGAATATCGTGGGAGAAAAAGGTCTGAATAATTGGCCCTGGGTCGGCCATGCCGGTGCATTCAATCACCAGGCGGTCGAAGTCGATCTCCCCGCGATCGCGGCTGTCGAGCAGATCCAGCAGGGCATCTTCCAGTTCGTTGGAGCGGGTGCAGCAGATGCAGCCGTTGGTCAGCGTTTTGATCTGCGTGGCGCGGTCGCCAATCAGCTGATCGTCAACCGAGACTTCGCCGAACTCGTTTTCGATTACGGCAATTTTAAAGCCGTGTTGTTCGTTCAGAATATGGCGCAGCAGGGTGGTTTTCCCTGCGCCGAGAAAACCGGTCAGCAGGGTGACGGCAATCGGGGTCATGGTTTCTCCTTTAGCAGCAGCGGACGCCGCCTTCTCCACTTCCGCCGTAGCGCGCTTCCTGACGCTCGCGGAAGAATTCGGTATAGGTCATGTACGGTTTATCCGGATGGTTGGTCTTCATATGCTCAACGTAGTTGTCATAGTCCGGAATGCCAATCAGCATTTTCGCCGCCTGACCGAGGTATTTTTTCGCTTCGCCTAAGTTACCAAACATAACATGTCCTGATAAGAAAAAGCCCGGTGACGCGCAGCGATCCGGGCCTACAGTACCTGTGTAGGGCGGGTCAGCGTAGCGCCACCCGCCATTTTTTTAGTGGTGTGAAGAGGTCTTCACGCCGCCTTCCGGCACGGGCACATACGGGGTTTCTTTATCCGTGCGGCCGTCAGCGTTACGCACTTTCAACCAGGTTTTGATGCCGTAGAAGATGATGCTGTACACCACTACCAGGAACAGAATGCTCAGACCTGCGTTGGTGTAGTTGTTCACCACGATGTGGTTCATGTTGGCAATCTGCTGCGCGGTCAGGTCTGTGCCGCCTGCGGCAATCTTCTCTTTGTACTGGTTAGCCATGAAGAAGAAGCCTTCCAGCTGTGGGTTAGCGCTGAACAGTTTCAGGCCAAGCGCCCAGGTGGTGCAGAGCAGCAGCCACAGTGCAGGTACCACGGTCACCCAGATGTATTGGGTGCGCTTCATCTTCACGAGGACGACAGTGCCGAGTACCAGGGCAACGGCGGCCAGCATCTGGTTAGAGATACCGAACAGCGGCCACAGGCTCTTCACGCCGCCGAGCGGGTCGACAACGCCCTGATACAGCAGGTAACCCCACAGACCTACGCAACCCGCCGTACCGAGAATACCCGCCACCAGAGAGTCGGTTTTCTTCAGGAACGGCACGAAGTTACCGAGCAGGTCCTGCAGCATAAAGCGGCCCGCACGAGTACCGGCATCCAGTGCGGTGAGGATGAACAGCGCTTCAAACAGAATACCGAAGTGATACCAGAAGCCCATGTCCGCCCACGGCAGCACTTTGTGGAACACGTGTGCGATACCGACAGCCAGCGTCGGTGCGCCACCTGCGCGGTTCAGTACGGACGGTTCGCCAATGTCTTTCGCGGTCTGCATGATCTGCTCAGGCGAAATCACGAAGCCCCAGGAACTGACGGTCGCCGCAGCGTGTGCGCTCGCGTCTTTCAGTTGCGCCATAATCAGCGCCGCGTTGTCGCCACCCATCTCATGCAGGTTTGGCATGGTAATGCCGAGGCCAGCCGGAGGCGTGTTCATCGCAAAGTAGAGGCCCGGTTCGATAATGGAGGCTGCAACCAGCGCCATGATCGCCACGAAGGACTCCATCAGCATGGCACCGTAGCCGATCAGGCGTGCGTCTTTCTCGTTCGCCAGCAGCTTAGGTGTGGTACCGGAGGCAATCAGGGCGTGGAAACCAGAGACCGCACCACAGGCGATGGTGATGAACAGGAACGGGAACAGCGCGCCTTTCCACAGTGGGCCAGTACCATCGATGTACTGAGTCACTGCTGGCATTTTCAGATCCGGGTTGATCACCAGGATACCGATCGCCAGACCGACGATAACGCCGATTTTCAGGAAGGTTGCCAGGTAGTCACGCGGTGCCAGAATCAGCCATACCGGCAGAAGGGCAGAGATGAACGCGTAACCGATCAGCGCGAAGGTGATGGTGGTGTCCTTGAAGGTCAGCGCCGGGCCCCAGTACGGGTCGTGCGCAATCACACCGCCGAAGTAGATTGAGGCAACCAGCAGCACGATACCGATGACCGACACTTCACCCACGCGTCCCGGACGGATAAAGCGCATGTAGATACCCATGAACAGCGCAATCGGAACGGTAGAGCAAACGGTAAACACGCCCCACGGACTTTCAGCCAGCGCTTTCACGACGATCAGCGCCAGCACCGCGAGGATGATGATCATGATCAGGAAGCAGCCGAACAGCGCGATAGTCCCCGGCACGCGGCCCATCTCTTCTTTCACCATCTCACCCAGAGAGGCACCGTTACGACGGGAAGAGATAAACAGCACCATAAAGTCCTGTACCGCGCCCGCCAACACCACGCCAGCGAGCAGCCAGAGCGTACCCGGCAGGTAGCCCATCTGTGCGGCCAGTACCGGGCCGACCAGCGGGCCCGCGCCTGCAATGGCAGCAAAGTGGTGACCAAACAGCACGTAGCGGTTGGTTGGCACGTAGTTCAGGCCGTCGTTGTTAATGACCGCCGGAGTGGCGCGCGTCGGGTCGAGCTTCATGACCTTCTGCGCGATGTACAAGCTGTAGTAGCGATAAGCCACAAGGTAGACGGAAACCGACGCGACCACGATCCACAGGGCGCTTACGTGTTCGCCCCGGCGTAATGCGACAACCGCCAGACAGAAAGCGCCGAGGATCCCGAGTAAGGCCCAGGGCACGTGCTTCAGTAGTTTTTTCGTATCCATAGTAAGACCTGGTTTTTTATGTAAAGAAAAAAGGGTCAGGGTTCGTTGTGAGGAGGTATTGATTAATGCTGGAGCGATCTTGCCAGATCCGTGCGCGTGTAAAGGACGGTAAATGCGTGAGTGGTTGAAAGTGCCAGGTGAGCGGTCAAAAAGGAGGGCGAGTGGTTAAGGCTCGCCGCCAGCCGCTGAAATTATGTGATTCAGATCACTACGTTAGCTACGCTGACTCCTCCGAAAGATAATTTTCCAGCGTTCCAAGGAGCTTATCCTTTAACCATTCCGGCTCCAGGATTTGAATGTTGGGGAGCCAGTAGAAAATCAGCGGCAGGATCTGATTTTCATGTGCCGCCTGGCAGCGTAGCGTGATGCCTCCGCTATGTTGGCTGACGACCTCTTGCTCCGGCAGTAAATTGCGGCGCGTAAAGTAGTGAGAAATATTACGATTGATAAATATTTTCACTTCGAAAGTATCTTCAGACACCCACGGGTCGAGGCGTTTTTCCAGCAGTTCAACGGCGTTTTCTTCGGGTATAAAGGTCGTACTTTGAATATCCAGCCAGGTAATCTGGCTCAGCGAAAAAGATTTTAACCGACTATTCTCTGTGGCTTGTAAATACCATATGTTTTTTTTGTTAATGAGTTTGTAAGGATTAATCAGCCGGGTTTTGTTTTTATACTGTATCTGGCATACATTATGATTCTTAATCGATTTCTCAATTATCGGCAAATAGCGGTTAATATTCTCGCTGATTTCATTCTCGGCATCACCGTTCAGAATGAGAATATGATTCTCATCCACCCTGGTTTCAAGTTTGTGCCAAAACTCTGCATCTCTTTCAGGGAAAAAAGTATCCACATTCAGGAAGTTAGCAATCGTGTGATGCAGTCCTTGTGTGCCAGGCGATTGTGCAGAGTGGATCAGCCGATACAGCCCGTTTCCGGTATGTTCAACAATCGGAGAGAGAGCATTTAAATCACGATAGACGGTACGTTCGGTAATTTTAAATTTTTCCATCAGCGCACTGCGGTTTACCGCACCGTTTAAATGTAGCTCAACCAGAATATCGACCAGACGTTCAGCCGAGCGGCTACGCGTCGATTTAGCCATAAGGTCTTCCTGTATATTTAATGGGTCTGCGCTGAATGATGCGGGTAGCACTGACAGGGGATGTCAGTATTCAGACACAGAAAATTTCTCTTATGGATATATAACGGCGTGATTTAGCGGAAACCTTAGGATTTTTTGCGGGGAACAGCGCTGGCCATGAAGGGCCAGCGCAAAGGCGGGTCAAACGGTGGCTTCCAGTTCCATCATGACCGGATGGAAACGGCGTTTGAAATAGATCAGGCCGTGGCCCTCTTCACTGAGAATGATATTTTTTATTTCAACAAGATAGACCAAATGTGTGCCGATGGTTTGCACCTGGCTAATCTCCCCCTCCAGGCTTGCCAGCGCGCCCCTGAGCACCGGCTGCCCCAGCGGGCCTGTTTGCCAGCACGAGAGGGTAAAACGCTCGTCCATCGCCATGCCGGTCATCCCGGCGAAGTGACGGGCCATGATCTCCTGCTCGTGGTTCAGCACGTTGACACACAGTTTGCCGTTGCCCTGAAAGACCGGGTTCATGGCGCTGTTGGCGTTGATGCAGACCATGATCGAGGGGGGCGTGTCCGTCACCGAGCAGACGGCGGTGGCGGTGATGCCGCAGCGGCCTGCCTCGCCCTCGGTGGTGATCACATTGACCGCCGCCGACAGGCTGGCCATCGCGTCGCGAAAACGCAGGCGTTGTTCATCTGATTGCATTGAAACCTCCCGCTGCGTTATTTCAGCAGCTTATCCAGCATGTTGATATCGGTGTTGTTGTGCAGGTGCGGCACGGTCCAGCCGTGCTGGTCGTACTCGGACATGCAGCGGTCGACCATCGCCATCATTTTGTCCATATTGCCGGAGCTTTGTGCCTGGCGCAGACACTGCAGGCGGATCTCATCCTGGCTGCCGGAGTAGTTGATCTCATACAGTTCGTGACGGCCGCCAAACTCGCTGCCGATGGCATCCCACATCAGTTTCAAAATCTTGATGCGCTCGACGTGATCCATCCCGTTGGAGCCGCGCACGTATTTCGCCAGATACTGGTCGATCTGCGGGTTATTCAGATCCCGCGCGCTGGACGGCAGGTAGATCAGCCCGGAGGTGACGTTACGTTCGATGATGTTCTTGATTTTCGCGTAGGCCATCGGGGCCATCACGCGGTAGGTCTGCAGCGCCGCGTGATCCGGCAGGTACGCGCCGTTCACCCACGGCGTCGCTTCAGAGCACATGGAGTCGCTCAGCGCCCAGAACATGTTGCGCCAGGCCACCACTTCGCCGAGATCAGCCTGCACGCCGCGGAACTCCAGCGTGCCGGTGCACTCCAGCGATTTTTTCAGCAGGGCGGTGATGAAATCGAGTTTTACAGCCAGACGCACGCAGGCCTGCAGCGGGTACATGCGGGCAAAGCCGCCTTCCATCGTCCAGCGACGGCAGCGGTCGAAATCGCGGTAGATCAGCACGTTTTCCCATGGGATAAGCACGTGATCCATCACCAGGATCGCGTCGTTCTCATCGAAGCGGCTGGAGAGCGGGTAGTCGTAAGGGGAGCCGGTAGCGCCTGCCACCATCTCGTAAGAGGCGCGGGAGATCAGCTTCACGCCTTCGGCATCCATCGGCGCGACGAACATCAGCGCGAAGTCCGGGTTTTCGCCCATCACCTGTGCAGAGCCAAAGCCGATCATGTTGTAGTGGGTCAGCGCCGAGTTGGTCGCTACCACTTTCGCACCGCTGACGATAATTCCGGCGTCGGTCTCTTTCTCCAGCTTGATGTAAACGTCTTTCACTTCGTCCGCCGGTTTGTGGCGATCGATCGGCGGATTGACGATAGCGTGGTTAAAGTACAGGCCGGTTTCCTGAATGCGGGTGTACCAGTTGCGGGCGTTCTGTTCGAACTGGCCGTAGAACGCCGGGTTAGCCCCCAGAGCACAGCCAAACGCCGCCTTGTAATCCGGGGTGCGGCCCATCCAGCCGTAGCTCAGGCGCGACCATTCGGCGATGGCGTCACGCTGCTGGCGCAGGTCGTCGGCGCTTTTCGCCACGCGGAAGAACTTGTGGGTGTAGCCGCCGCTGCCGGTGTCGGTGCCCCAGCACAGCGTGTCCTGCATCTCCGGTTTGTGCAGCGCATCGTACATCTGCGCGATGGAGGCCGCCGCGTTGCGAAAGGCCGGGTGGGTGGTGACGTCTTTGACGCGCTCGCCGTAGATATAAATCTCACGACCGTCCTGCAGGCTTTTTAAATACTCTTCGCCGGTTAACGGACGTTTGGCATCGGCGCGGAAATCTTCAGGCTTCATAGGGACCTCGTATCGGAATAAAGTTGTTAAATATATGTTTTGTTTTTGTTGTTTAATTGAAGCCTGAGAGCGGGACGACGTGAAGGGACGATTGGGACAACGACGGGTACTTTTCGCGAGAGATCGGAGAGTGTGATTTCCCTCACCCTAACCCTCTCCCAAAGGGAGAGGGGACGGTTACTCCCTCTCCCTTTGGGAGAGGGCTGGGGTGAGGGGAACAGGCGACACCGGTACTTTCTGCGCCCGATACGCGCTGGGCGAGCACCCCACTAAGCGGTTAAAAAACCGTGCAAAATAGGCCGGATCTTTGAACCCCAGCTGCCACGCAATCTCGCTGACCGCGCTGTCGGAGAAAAGCAGCAGCCGCCTGGCTTCGCGCAACTGACGGTCGAAGATCAGCCGTTTCGGCGGGCGGTTGGCGAAGCGGCGACAGATATCAGTCAGGCGAGATTCGGTGAGATGCAGTTCGCTGGCATATTCCGGCACCGTCCAGTGCTGGTGGTAGTGGGCATCAATCAGCTGGTTAAAGCGCTGGAACAGCTTCAGCTCGCCGCGCATACCGCCTGCAGCGTGGTCGTCGAGCTTCGCATTGCGCAGTAGCAGGGTGAAAACCGCCTGGGCTAACAGCGTCAGCGTATGCTCACGGCCCGGCAGTTGCGCGGTGGATTCCCGCGCGATCAGCTGCCAGTAGTGCTTCAGCGCCGCCAGTTCGTCCGGTTTATCCGCCAGCGAGAGGCAGATGCCCGGCAGGCCAAACGCTTCACGCGTGCCGGGGTAGAGCACCTCCAGCAGCGGCCAGATCAGATCCTCGCGCACCGTCAGCACGTGCCCGTCGCTGTCCGATTCGGTGATAAACGCGTGCGGCACCGACGGCGGCGTGAGGACGAATAGCGGGGCCTGCACCGAGTAGCGGTGATCGTCGAGCTGAAGCTCAATCTGACCGGTATCGAGAAAGTGCATCTGAAAATACTGGTCGTGGCGATGCGCCTGCATGTCGCGGCCAAAGAAGGCCGCCATGCGGGCGAACGACTGGTAATGCACATCGTCGGTGCCCAGACTTTCGTCGTACTCTTTGCTGATGTCGATGTTAGCGATCGGACTCTGGCACATCATCGCCCCTAATGGATCTTCTGCGCCGCAATATTGGGTTCACGCACCTGGCTCTCCCGCTGCGTCATCGGGATGCGCGTCAGCACCAGCGCGCCGACCACCAGCAGCCCGGCGACGAACCACAGCCCCGAACTGAAGCTGCCGGTCGCGTCGCGCAGGATGCCGATTAACAGCGGGCTGACGGCTGAACCGACGTTGCCGATGGCGTTAATCACCGCCAGCGCCACCGCGCGGGACTGCAGGCTAATAACCTGATCCGGCGTGGTCCAGAATATCGCCATGGCGGTAAACGATCCGGTTGAGGCCATGATGATGCCAAGCAGCTGGATCAGGCTGTGATCGGTTGCCGAGGCGAGCATCCATCCCGCCGCCGCGAACAGGTACGGCAGGATGGTGTGCTTTTTTCGCTCTTTCAGCCTGTCGGAGCGGCGGCTCCACCAGATCATCCCGAGGATGGTACAAAACTGCGGGATCGCCGCCAGCAGGCCGATCACAATGTTGCTGCTGCCGGTGTTGAAACTCTGCAGGATCTGCGGCGTCCAGATGTTGATCGCGCTCAGCGTGTTGGTCAGGCAGAAGTAGGCCAGCGTATAGAGTAGCACTGCGGGCGTTAGCACTTCGCGAAGCGTCGATCGTGGCGTGACGGATTGGGCAACGGCGATCTCCTGCTCGCGGGCGATCATCGTTTTCAGCGCCTGTTTTTCGTCCTCATCCAGCCAGGTGGCCTGATCCGGTGTGTCGTTGAGGTAAAACCAGGTCACCACGCCGAGCACCACCGACGGCAGCCCTTCCAGCAGGAACAGCCACTGCCAGCCTTTGAGGTTCCACAGCCCGTCCATCGCCAGAATGTACCCGGAGAGGATCGAGCCGAGCATCATGGTCACCGGCATGGCGATCATAAACAGCGCGTTGGCACGGGCGCGGTGATAGGCCGGGAACCACCAGGTGAGATAGACCAGAATGCCAGGCAGGAAACCGGCCTCGGCAATGCCCACCAGCATGCGCAGCACGTAAAGCGTTTCGGGGCTGGTGGCGAACATGGTGCAGGTGGAGGCGATACCCCACACCACCATGATCCCGGCGATCCAGCGACGCGCGCCGACCTTCGCCAGCATGATGTTGCTGGGGATACCGCACAGTACGTAGGTGACGTAAAACAGCGTCGCCGCCAGGCCAAACATGGTGGAGGTGAGGCCCAGATCTTTACCCATCGTCAGCCCGGCAAAGCCAATGTTAATGCGGTCGAGAAACGAAAAGACAAACAGGATAAAGAGAAACACGATCAAACGACGGAACAGCTTATTAATCACGCGATGTTCTACAGCTTGAGTTGAGGTCGTCATGTTGCGCTCCACATCGTCCGTTCAGTAGACGGATTTATTGTTATTGACTGACGTAACCGGTTTATCGATAAAACGTGCTGCCAGCGCCTCGGCGCTGCGGGCGAGCAGGGTGGTGTCGACGCCGACGGCGACAAACAGCGCGCCGAGTTCGAGATAGCGTTTTGCCAGTTGTTCATTCGCCATCAGGATGCCGGGTGCTTTACCCGCCGCACGGATCTGCGCGATTGCATTTTCAATCGCCGCCTGAACTTCGGGGTGCTGGGGATTACCGGCAAAACCCATGTCGGCGCTGAGATCCGCCGGGCCGATAAACACGCCATCGACGCCTTCGACATCCAGGATCTGCGGCAGATTTTTCAGCGCCTCGCGGGTTTCAATCTGTACCAGCACGCACATGGCGTCGTTGGCCTGTTGCAGGTAATCCGGGACGCGGTTCCAGCGTGACGCTCTTGCCAGTGCGCTGCCCACGCCGCGAATGCCCACGGGGGGATAGCGTGTGGCACTTACCGCCAGACGCGCTTCGTCAGCGTTTTGCACCATTGGCACCAGCAGGGTTTGCGCCCCAATGTCCAGAAGCTGTTTGATCTGCACCGGATCGTTCCACGACGGGCGCACCACCGGCTGGCTGGCATATGGCGCGATGGCCTGCAGCTGCGTTAAGACGGTCTGCACGTTATTTGGCGCATGTTCGCCGTCGATCAGCAGCCAGTCGAAGCCCGCGCCTGCCAGCAGTTCGGCGCTGTAGCTGCTGGTCAGCCCCAGCCACAGGCCGATTTGCGGACGGCCCGATTTCAGCGCCGTTTTGAAAGCGTTTTGCATGGTTCTCTCCTAAACAAAACGGCAGCTGATGGAGCCCATGTTGCCGTAGTCCACGTGGAAGGTATCGCCTCTGCTGGCGGCCACCGGGCGGGTGAACGATCCGCCGAGGATGATCTGGCCCGGTTCAAGCTGCACGTCGTATGGCGCAAGTTTGTTTGCCAGCCACGCCACGCCGTTCGCCGGGTGGTTAAGCACACCTGCGGCGACGCCAGTCTCTTCAATCACGCCGTTGCGGTAGAGCAGGGCGGAGATCCAGCGCAGATCCAGCTCGTCGGGCTTAATCGGGCGGCCGCCGAGGATCACGCCAGCGTTGGCGGCGTTGTCGGAGATGGTGTCGAACACTTTGCGCGGGCGTTGGGTTTCCGGGTCAACGTTGTGGCAGCGGGCGTCAATCAGCTCCAGCGCGGGGATGACGTAATCCGTAGCGTTATAGACGTCGAAGATGGTGCAGTTCGGGCCGCGCAGGGGTTTCGCCAGCACGAACGCCAGCTCCACTTCGATGCGCGGAACGATAAAGCGGTCGGCGGGGATATCGCAGCCGTCATGAAAGAACATGTCATCCAGCAACGCGCCGTAGTCCGGTTCGCTGATTTGCGAGCTGGCCTGCATCGCTTTTGAGGTCAGGCCGATCTTGTGGCCTTTCAGCACGCGGCCTTCGGCGATTTTCAGGCTCACCCATTCGCGCTGTACGGCGTAGGCGTCGTCAATGGTGATCGTCGGGTAGTCGAGCGAGATCTGGCGGATCTGCTCGCGGGATTGCTCCGCCTGATGCAGGCGGTGGGCGATCAGGGTATGGGTGTGTTTGTCGAGCATGGCGATATCCTGTTTTTATTTGTTTTCGCCCTCTCCCCGTGGGAGAGGGCCGGGGTGAGGGCATCAGGCCGCAGTGGTATCCCCTCACCCTAACCCTCTCCCACAGGGAGAGGGGACTGACCGAGCGTGTTACTTAAACAAGGCGTGCACGTTGTTTTGTTTGTAATTGAGCGTCGGGTGCAGCTCGGCGAGCTCAAACGACAGCGCCAGATAACGGCTCGCCATTAGCTCTGCAAAGTGGGTTTTGATCAGCGCAAACAGCATCTCCGCCACTTCTTCACGGCTTTCCAGGCTGCGTCCCGCGCCGATCTTCAGCGTCATGTGCACAAAGGCGTAATCATGCTTCCCGTCGGCCATCTGCCAGGTATCCAGCCAGTGCGCACGGCTGCGGATGCCGCCGAGCGGGAAAATGCCCGTGGCGGCCAGCGCCTCGTTCACTTTGGCG
This sequence comes from Enterobacter sp. MALB-1, assembly GCF_041021625.1. Lineage (NCBI taxonomy): Bacteria > Pseudomonadati > Pseudomonadota > Gammaproteobacteria > Enterobacterales > Enterobacteriaceae > Enterobacter > Enterobacter sp. MALB-1. Next base: position 3,829,467 of record NZ_JBDPJL010000001.1, on the reverse strand, counting down.
AACAGCCCCGGCAGGTCGGCCTGCTCGCGAATATTGTCGGTACATTCAGCAATAAAGTGCGGCATGGTGGCTCCTTACGCGGGCAGCGGGAAAACGGCGTTGACCTGGCCGGTGCCGGAGCTGGCGAACAGCTCGGTGAGAAACTCCACCTTGCCCTCGTACTTGTCCCAGCCGAGCATCCCCAGCAGCATCACCGTGTCGTGCATGTTGCCCTCGCCATAGCAGTAGTCGGCGTACTCCGGCAGCATGCTGCAAAACTCCCTGAACTGGCCTTCGCGCCACAGCTTCACCACGCGCTCGTCCATCTGGCGGTCGAACTCGCGGGTGTAGCTGTTCATCCCTTCTTCCGCACGCTGGTCGTCGATAAAGCGGTGCGAGAGCGAGCCGCTGGCAAGCACCGCCACGGTGCCGTCATATTTTTCAATCGCGCTGACGATGGCCTCACCGAGCCTGCGGCTGTCGGCGAAGTCGTGAACCGTGCAGAACGCCGAGATGGAGATCACTTTGAAGTGCTTATCGCTGTTCATGTAGCGCATTGGCACCAGCGTGCCGTACTCCAGCTTGAGGCTCGGGATGTTGTGCGCTTTGGCGCGCACGCCACGCTTCACCGCTTCGTCGGCAATCAGCTGCCCGAGTGCCGGGTTGCCGTCGTAGTCGTAGGTCATGTCTCGGATAAAGTGCGGCAGCTCGTTGCTGGTGTAGACGCCAGAGAAGTGATCCGCACAGTTGATGTGATACGCGCTGTTCACCAGCCAGTGGGTGTCGAACACGATGATGGTGTCCACGCCCAGCTCGCGGCAGCGCTTGCTGATCTCTTTATGCCCGTCGATGGCCGACTGGCGGCAGCCGTGGTTTTTGCCCGGCAGTTCAGAGAGATACATTGACGGAACGTGTGTGATTTTTGCTGCTAAGGCTAATTTTCCCATGATCAGATCCCCCATTTTGGAATCGGATGGTCGCCCATGGAGATACAGACGTTTTTCATCTCCGCGAAGACCTCGAAGCTGTACTCGCCGCCTTCGCGACCGGTGCCGGAGGCTTTTACGCCGCCAAACGGCTGACGGAGGTCGCGCACGTTCTGGGTGTTCACAAACACCATTCCGGCTTCAATGTTGCGTGCCAGACGCAGCACTTTGCTGACGTCCTGCGTCCAGATGTATGACGCCAGACCGTACTCCACGTCGTTCGCCAGACGCAGACCTTCCGCTTCGTCTTTGAACGGCAGCAGGCAGGCCACCGGCCCGAAGATCTCCTCCTGCGCCACGCGCATTCGGTTGTCGACGTCCGCCAGCACGGTCGGGCGCAGGAAGTTGCCGCCTTGCAGGTGCGCAGGCAGATCGGTTGGTTTGTCCGGCCCGCCCGCCAGCAGGGTCGCGCCTTCCTCAATGCCGAGGCGGATATAGCCGGAGACTTTCTCCCAGTGCTGCTTGCTGATCAGCGCGCCAATCTGGGTGTTCGGATCGGTCGGGTCGCCCACGCGCAGGCGGTTGGCGCGTTCGGCAAAGCGTTTGACGAATTCCGGGTAGATACTCTGCTGGATGAAGATGCGCGAGCCTGCGGTGCAACGCTCGCCGTTAATGGAGAAGATGGTGAACAGGGCGGCGTCCAGCGCGCGCTCGATGTCGGCATCTTCAAATATCAGCACCGGGGATTTGCCGCCCAGCTCCATGGAGTATTTCTTCAGCCCGGCGTTTTTCATGATGTTGCGCCCGGTGGCGGTACCGCCGGTAAAAGAGACGGCGCGAACGTCGTGGTGGCGCACCAGCGCGTCGCCCGCCGTGGCACCGTAGCCCTGCACCACGTTCAGCACGCCCGCCGGGATGCCCGCTTCCAGCGCCAGCTCGCCCAGACGATCGGCAGTCAGCGGGGAGAGCTCAGACATCTTCAGCACCGCCGTGTTGCCCAGCGCCAGGCACGGCGCGACCTTCCAGGTGGCGGTCATAAACGGCACGTTCCACGGCGACACCAGCGCGCAAACCCCGACCGGCTGCACCAGGGTGTAGTTCAGCATTTTGTCGTCGACCGGATAGGTTTTGCCGTTCATCTGCTGGCACACTTCGGCGAAGAACTCGAAGTTGTGCGAGGCGCGCGGAATGAGCACGTTTTTGGTCTGGTGGATCGGCAGGCCGGTATCGGCGGTTTCCATGGCGGCGATCTCGGGTACGTTCTGGTCGATCAGATCGCCCAGCCGACGCATCAGGCGCGCGCGCTCTTTCATCGGCAGGTTGGCCCATTTCGGGAAGGCTTCTTTGGCGGCGGCAACGGCCTGATGGATCTCGGTTTCACCGCCTGAGGCGACTTCCGCTAATACCTCGCCGGAGGCCGGGTTGGTGGTGTGGAAGTAGTCGCTTCCGGCGACGTTTTTACCGTTGATCCAGTGGTTAATCTTTTTCATTTTGCAGTCTCCTCGCTGACAATCCGGTTCACCAGGCGGCCCACGCCTTCCACTTCCACCACCACTTCATCGCCCGGTACCACGTCGGACAGCCCTTTGGGCGTGCCGGTGGCAATCATGTCGCCAGGCTGCAGGGTCATAAAATCGCTCAGGTACGCAATCAGGAACGGGATGCTGAAAATCAGATCTGCCGTCGTTCCCTCCTGGCGCAATTCGCCGTTGACGAAGGTGCGAAGGCGAAGGTTGTGCGGGTCGGGAATGGCTTCTTTTGGCACGATGTTCGGGCTGATGGGGGTCAGCCCGTCGCGACTTTTCACCCGCAGGTTCGGGCGGTAGTAGTTTTCCAGGTAGTCGCGGATGGCGTAGTCGTTACAGACCGTGTAGCCCGCAACAACGTCCATCGCCTCGGCTTCGCTCACCTTGCGGGCGATTTTGCCGATGACCACCACCAGCTCCGCTTCGTAGTGCATATATTCAACGTTGTTCGGGCGTACCGAGGTCTGGTTATCGCCGTTGAAGGTGTTGGGGGCTTTGATAAATACCAGCGGCTCGGTGGGCGGCGTAAACGCCAGTTCGCTGGCGTGGTCGGCGTAGTTCAGCCCGAGGGCGAAGAGCGTGGCGTGCGGGTGCGGGCCGTGAGCGATGGCAACGTCGCGCTCATCCACCACCGGGTTTTCCAGCGGCGGAAAACCTTTCGCCAGAATGCGCACGCGATCGCCCGGCTGCAGCGGCACGCGTGAGTGCGGCGTGCCGAGCAGGATCGCATCGCCGGGGTTGAGGATGGCGAATTCGCTCAGGGCGCTGAGCAGTTCGGCGGCATTGCGCTGAAGATCGGCGGTGTTCCAGTGGTCCGCTTCGCGACCGTTGATTTCGGTGATGATGGTCAGGTTATCAACGTTATCAACGGTGGTCATTTCACCCAGCGGACAAAATCCGTCGCGGCATTTGGCTTTGATCGCCGGGCGGTAAAAGCTCTCTTCCGGCAGGCTCACTTCATTCGCCAGCGCATATCCGGCGATGTACTCCGGTGCGTCTTCCACACGTACCTTACTGGCTATTTTGCCGACCACCAGCGCCACTGTCGCGCCACTTAATACCGTTTCGCCCTGCGGGAACGGGATCGGCTCACCCGTGCGGATCACGGTGTTATGCGGCTTGATAAACCAGACGGCGGTTTTCGGCGGCGTGTTGTAGGGGGCTTTTTCAAACGCCTTACCCCAGGCTTCACGCTGGCTTTGATGGTTCAGCGCTACGGCAAAAACAGTACCTTTCATTGACATATTCCTCAGGCCGGATTTCCGATATCGATTTCATTAATATGTTAATGATCTGGTTTTATGCTTTTGCTGTTCGTTTCGCAATCAGAAGTGAAAAATTTGTGATATGAATAACAATAAATTTACATATAAACCATAAAGAATATATTTATCATATAGTTAATAAAATCAGGTTGTTTCTGTTAGACTTTTTGACGTAAAACAGGCTGTTTATAAAAACATCATTATTGAATTGTTTACTTGTTAATGATTTTCGGAGGTGGCTATGCATGATTCATTAACTATCGCGCTGTTGCAGGCGCGGGAAGCGGCGATGTCCTACTTCCGCCCGATTGTGAAGCGGCATAACCTGACCGAGCAGCAGTGGCGCATCGTGCGGGTGCTGGCCGAACATCCGTCGATGGATTTTCACGACCTGGCGTTTCGTACCTGCATCTTGCGGCCGAGCCTGACGGGCATTCTCACGCGTATGGAGCGCGACGGCCTGGTGCTGCGCTTAAAGCCGGTGAATGACCAGCGCAAGCTGTACGTGTCGCTGACCAAAGAGGGCAACGCGCTGTATGAGCACGCCCAGGCGCAGGTGGAAGAGGCGTACCAGCAGATTGAGGCGGAATACACGCCAGAGAAGATGAAACAGCTCACGGCTTTGCTGGAAGAGTTTATTGAACTGGGGAACCGGCATCTCGCCGAACGCAGTGAATAGTTGTCTTTTATTCTGCCCTCTTCTGATAAAGGAGAGGGAAGCATTGATAAAAGGTTTAGTTTTTATATTTTTATCACAATGAATAAGTCGTAGTGACAAAACTAATTCGCCTGTCTATAACTGAAAATGTACAGTTACTTATGTTATATTCAGGTGGTGAATATGTCGGTGCTGGCGGAGATTAAAAGTGATACGGAGGGTAATCCTCCCGTGGTGATATATCTTGAGCAAACCCCTTTTGGGGAACACGTTTATTATATTTCTGATGCGGATATTGATGCTGATGGGGCCCATGTTATAAATTTCACCCTGTATTCGCGGTAGGGGTATCTCAGGATGAAAAAGACAATAGCATCATTCTTTATCCTTTTTTTGACCGCATGTACAAGCCCTTTACCTGTCCCTGTTGTTGATTTGGATGATAATTGTCGTGATAGTAGTAAGAAAATGTGTAAGTTTTCTGAATACTCCCTGAACAGTTTGAGTGATGTGAACGAAAGATTTGCATTTTACGCAACTCTATGGGAACGCGAAGCTGATAAAAAAAGAATGCAAGCCAGCGCTGCGGGAGAGGTCACCTTTATTGGCTTATTGACCAGTGCAATTGGACTTGCGACAAAATCTACAGAAACGATTATAGTCGGAGGGAGTGCTGGCGCAGTTGGTACAATTTATAACAAACGATATGCATTAGATATTCAAAGCCATAATTATGATCTGGCTTCTCAAATTGCACAGTGTATGTTTATTGCGTCGAGCTCATACCTTAATATTGATGATGATAAAGCATTTACACTATTAGCACTTGAATCACTTTTTGCGCTCAAAAGAAAATTACGTAATATACAAACCAATCTTGTACTGGCTACACCTGACTTTGCAGCACTACAAACTGCTATCAGTGGAGGGCGTGTTGTCATGAAAAATGATGATGAACAAATCGCCGGGGTGAATTTTATGATTAACGGTCATAAAGCCTACGTTGCGGTGAGTACGTACTTTGAGGAATACAGCAAAAGAATGAAATCGTGTGCCTCGCAGATTGGGGGTTAATCGTTTCGTAACACCTCAACATGGTGTCCTGATGGAAATATCACTATTAATAGTACGTTTTTCGTAAAGTTTTCCTTTCCCAGGCCGAAAATCCTGTTATCTGTCTGATGGAAAGAGAAAACATGTTAAACCGTATCAAGATTGTCACCAGTTTATTGCTGGTCTTAGCTATTTTTGGCCTTTTACAACTCACTTCCGGTGGTCTTTTCTTCAATGCTCTCAAGCATGACAAAGAGAACTTCACCGTCCTGCAAACCATTCGCCAGCAACAATCCACCCTGAACGGTAGCTGGGTGGCGCTGCTGCAAACCCGTAATACCCTGAACCGCGCAGGCATCCGCTACATGATGGATCAGAACAATATCGGCAGCGGCGCGACCGTTTCTGATTTGATGCAGATTGCGTCTGCCTCTCTGAAACAGGCGGAAAAAAACTGGGCTGACTACGAGGCTCTGCCACGTGACCCGCGTCAGAGCGAGGCCGCCGCGATGGAGATCAAGCGTAACTACGATATCTATCACGGTGCGCTGGCTGAACTGATCCAGCTGTTGGGTGCAGGCAAAATTAACGACTTCTTCGACCAGCCGACCCAGAGCTACCAGGATGGCTTTGAGAAGCAGTACGTGAACTACCTGCAGCAGAACGACAAGCTGTACGAAACGGCGGTGAAAGACAGCAATAGCTCCTACAGCCAGGCTATCTGGGTGCTGATTAGCGTGCTGGTGGCTGTACTGGTGGTGATCGTTGCCGTCTGGCTGGGCATTAAGCAGGCGCTGATTTCTCCGATGAACCGTCTGATCGACAGTATCCGCCATATCGCCAGCGGCGATCTGGTGAAGCGTATCGATGTGGAAGGCTCTAACGAAATGGGTATGCTGGCCGACTCGCTGCGCCACATGCAGGGCGAGCTGGTGCGTACCGTTGGCGACGTGCGTAACGGCGCAAACGCTATCTACAGCGGTGCGAGCGAGATCTCAATGGGCAATAACGATCTCTCGTCACGTACTGAACAGCAGGCCGCTTCCCTGGAAGAGACCGCGGCCAGCATGGAACAACTGACTGCCACCGTGAAACAGAACGCCGAGAACGCCCGTCAGGCGAGTAACCTGGCGCTGAGCGCGTCTGAAACCGCGCAGAAAGGCGGTAAAGTGGTGGATAACGTGGTGCAAACCATGCGTGATATCGCGGGCAGTTCCCAGAAAATCGCAGATATTATTAGCGTGATCGACGGCATTGCCTTCCAGACCAACATTCTTGCTCTTAACGCCGCGGTTGAAGCCGCTCGTGCGGGTGAGCAGGGACGTGGTTTTGCGGTGGTTGCCGGTGAGGTGCGTAACCTGGCGCAGCGTAGCGCCCAGGCGGCCCGTGAAATTAAGAGCCTGATTGAAGATTCTGTCGGGCGGGTTGAGCTTGGCTCTACGCTGGTTGAAAGCGCTGGTGAGACGATGGGCGAAATCGTTAATGCGGTTACCCGCGTGACCGACATCATGGGCGAAATTGCCTCTGCCTCTGACGAGCAGAGCCGCGGTATTGATCAGGTCGGCCTGGCGGTGGCTGAGATGGATCGCGTGACTCAGCAGAACGCCTCGCTGGTGGAAGAGTCTGCTGCTGCGGCGGCAGCGCTGGAAGAGCAGGCGAGCCGTCTGACGCAGGCGGTCGCAGTGTTCCGCATTCAGCAGGAGCAGATGAAAGCGCGTGAGCTTGCCTCCGCGAAAACCGTTGTTGCTCCGGTAATGGCGCGTAAAACTGCGACGGCCGATGCGGGTGATAACTGGGAAACGTTCTAACACTGTGCGTTGCGCCGGGTGACGGCTTTGTCTGACCCGGCGCGTGCGGTTTTTGTAGGCCCGGTAAGCGGCGATATTACAGAGGCAGGCGCATGGCGCAGCGGGATTCATACGCTAAACCGTGCGCCGTTTCTTCCTCTCGTTTCTGGTGCAGTTCAGGCGTTAGCACCGCGATCATTTCAAAACCCAGCCGCGCATAAAAGGGCGCATTCCACGGCACGTCGCGAAATGTCGTCAACGTCAGCGAAGTTAGCCCCAACGTGCGGGCCGTGTCTGCGACACACGAGATGAGCTGCCGGCCTGCCCCCTTTCCCTGCCAGTCCAGATGTACCGAGAGTTCCACAATAAACAGCGATGAGGGATGCACCTCTGCAAGAATAAAACCAACCGGTTTTTCCTCCGCCAGTGCCAGCCAGCTCATTCCCTTTTCAGCGTAGCGCCGGTGTTCCCCGACGGAGATGACGGGGCTGTCAGCAAGCCACTCCAGGGCTGGCCATTCACGAAAGCGCTGACCAGCAGCGCGTTCAATGGCGGGCAGAGCGGCGATGTCTTTATCGGTTGTCAGACGAAAGTTCAGCATAGCGAACCGTTAGCCTGCGCGACTTACTATTTTGATTTCCACCATTCCGATGCCCAGCTTGCGCGGGGAGTGGCCGAGGATGTTGCCTTCATTCGTGGATTGCGGATCGGGCGGCACAATCACCACGGTATTGCTGCGCGACGGGTTATCGAAATGCAGCGTGGTAGTAGTGATGTCGTTGCCGAGCGTCAGCATCTGTTCGGTATCGCCAACCCGTACCGGCACAGGGCGGTTAGCATTCGGGCCAAACGCTTTGGCGGTGATCACCAGATCGAATTTTTCCGGCAGCGGATGGGTGTATTCAATTTTCACCTCATCACCCAGTTGCGCGTTGGACCAGCGTCCCCAGGATTCAGGGCGGGAGATACCGCTGAACTGTTTAACCTCTTCCGGGGCTCCGGCTACGTTAAAGATAAAGCTGTCCGCCTTGTAACGAATGTCGTTGTCGACGATTTTCAGCATATCGACGTTACGCTGATAGCGCACCGTATCGATAACCGTATCGTTAAACGCCGTTTTGCCCTTCCAGTGTGGTTTATCAACATGCTGAACAGTTTGCTGCCCGCCAAGTTGCCCCTGAGAGACACACCAGTCGGTAGAAAGCGACAGCGGCTGAGACCAGATCTGGCCCATTTTGTAGCAGCGGTCGATCCAGACGAAATTATCGCGTGGGGCGAAATCGGCCAGCTGGAATCGCAGCGGCGCGGAATATTCGCTTTCCGGCAGCGGTTCGACGCGGTTATCCGAAACGCGCAGCAGCAGCGGCAGGCGGAAATGACTGCCGGAGAAGGCAATCATATTTTTATCCTGGTCGATGGTGAATTCCTTCATCTCTTTCGGGAAGTTCCACAGGCGAATGATATCTGGCTTCCACGCGAGGATTTTCTCCTTCATGTTGAGGAAAACTTCCGACAGCGACTGCCCGGACAGCGTACTGCGGCCAAGTCCGATAAAGTTATCCCCGCCCAGAATATCCAGCACGGTTGCGCCGTTATCCATCGAATTGCGTTTTGTGGCAATCACTTCCTGCTGAGGCCGATCGCCGCGCAGCACGAAGAACAGGTTGCTGCGATCCTGTTTGTTCAGTTCATCCCACGCGGTATTTTTCATCGCCAGATGGTCAGACGAGACGACGATCACCGTGTTTTTAAAGTACGGCGAGGCTTTGATTTTCTCGATTAACGCGGCGATATGCTCCTGGCTGCAGGTGACAGCGCTGAAGGATTTGTTGTTTTTGCCATTAATATCATAGCTTTTGCGTTTACAGGTGCGTGACACAAAGCCATCAGGGTGGTGGGTGTCTACGGTCAGGGCAAAGAGGGAAAAACGCTTGCCGGAGCGGGACAGTTCTTCAAATTTTTTCCAGGTTTCATCAAGAACGGTATCGTCGTAGAAACCCCAGTCGTTGCGATAGGACGGGTCTGCCACCGTGGTTTTTAACTCTTCCGAGCCGTAAAGATGCTCAAAACCGTGCGATTTCAGGAACACGTCTTTCCCGGCGAAACGCAGGTTAGCGCCCTGCATAAAGTAGTTTTCGTAGCCGGAATTTTTCAGGATATCGCCAAGGCAGATATTCTGCGGGAAGAAGCTCGACATAGACGCCGATGCGTTGCCTTCAAACGGGGCGAACAGCGGGATACCGCACTGGGATGCAACCATCCCAGCGATGGTGTAATCGGTGCCGGGGAGCTGCATGGTGTGGCTGAAGTCGATGCCTTCGTTTTTTAACGCGCCAAGTTCCGGGGTCAGATTCGGGAAGGCATCGTTATCAAAATAGGTCCGTTCCAGGCTTTCGCCGTAGATGTAGACCAGATTGAGCTTCGGGTTGTCGATCTTCTTCGAAGGCTCTTTATAGTACGCAACGAAATCCGGGTCGCCATCGCGCGACTGAGATTTCACCAGTTCGGTGATCTGGTGGAACGCCGGGCTGGCATCCACCGAGGCCAGCGCAAGGAAAAGCGCCAACAGACTGTAGCCCATATGGTGTGGATGGTGGCGGCGACGGCGCAGTATCCAGGCCAGTGCGCCAAAGATGGCCACCAGTGCAACGACCACACCCAAACCAGGAAGTATGTACTTACTAACTCCCGCGCCGGTCAGGCTGTTGGTAAGGGTATAGAGTACGGCATCGTTAATACCGTCACCGGTAAAGTAATCGCTGGCGTATAAGGTAATGTTCAAAATAACAAAAATGCCGAGCACCGCCAGGGTAGCAATAAACCACCAGGTGTTACGGCCAGCTTTCCAGGCGTAGATGCCGACGGAAGCCAGAAAAAGGATAAGGGACATTAACTCTGACAACTGCATATCCTCATGATGCCAGTTACTTCGCTGGCTAAGTGATTATTTTTTGGGTAATACAATGTAATTGCGATGACGTTTAGCTGCAATTTTAGTGTCACGAAAATGTGCTGTTGTTAGGATTTGGTTTATAAAAAAGTTTTTTTGACGCTGGTCGCATCCTGACATGCGGATGCTGAGACGGTGGCAGGGTGGTAAAAGGCTGCTTTCACGCCGCGTTGAAAGAGTAACGTAATAAACGCGGCGTGTTGTGGCAGAAAATGAGGTGGATCAGGAGAGGAAATTAACGCCTTGTTTCAGAACCAGATCGCAGGCTTTGGTTTTCACCTGCTTCGCCAGGGAAGAGTTTCCGAGGGTGCTCAGGTTGAGCTGCTGGCCATTTTGCGCGTTCAGTAAGCCCTGAATGCCGTCCATATAGTTGGTATCGGCTTTCTGCTCCTGCGTATCCAGACCGAGTTTGCCCAGTACCTGATTTTTGATGTTTTGGGTATCGGTGACAGAAGCCAGTTTCTGCTTCGCGCAATACTCCAGAATACCCGCCGCGTTATTCATTGTACCTGCGCTCAGGCTTTGGGAGCTATTACCCAGCAGACTGGTGAGGGAAGAGGCTGACAGCCCGCCCTGAGAACTGCCGCTCTCTTTGGTTAGCTCGTTGGCCGCGCTGGACAGGGATTCCTGCCAGGACGCCGCCTGCACTGCGCCGGTCACCAGCAGTGCGCCTAAAAACGTGCTGAGAAGAAACTGTTTTTTCATCATGGTTTACTCAAAAGGGGCCGTTTGGGTCGGAAGTGGCACCAGTATATACTGCCGGACCCTCTCCCTTTCCTGGAAATATCCTAATACTCTTTACCGGTGACGCGGCTGCGATAGCTTTCCCAGTCAAAGATGACGTAAAGGCTGTTACCGAGCTTCATGCGGTCCATGACACGCTCACCCAGCAGGCGGGTCATCTCGTCGATGTTATGGTTCGTCAGCATGCCGGTCGGGCGTTTCGATGACGAGCGGCGGTCGACAATCTGATTGATGATCACTTTTTCATAGCGGGATTCGGTCTGGACGCCAATTTCGTCAATAACCAGCAGATCCACGTTGCTCAGGTCGTTCAGGAGCTGCTCTTCGCTGGTTTCGCGGTTGCTGAAGGTGTCTTTCATGGCGGACATAATATCGGCCACGGTGATGATCAAGACGGATTTCCCGCGCAGCAGCAGTTCGTTGCAGATGGCTGCCGCGAGGTGGTTTTTCCCGGTGCCAGGTTTGCCGCTAAAGATAAAGCTGGCAATGTTGCCGTCAAACTCATCCACATACTGACGGGCCGCGGCAAGGGCGTTCATTTGTCCGGTGGTTTCAATTTTGTAATTATCGAAAGAGCAGTTCTGGTGCAGCGGGCGGATGCCTGAGCGGTTAAAGGTGCGCTGCATTTTCATCGCGCGGTTTTCGCGGGCGAGGGCCGCTGCGCGAATTTCTCCCTGCTCTTTTTGCCATGCCAGCAGCTCCTCACCCGTGGTGAAAGCGGGCTTCACGTTGGCAGGCATCATCTTTTGTAGACGTTTCATCAGGTCGCCGACGTTTTTCATTTTGCACCTCGGAATCCATTTGGGATCTGTTTATCCGGTTCTGAAAAAGCGTTGATATCGCGTTTTGGCTGGCCATTGTTGCTGGCCCGGTTGATTTGAATGCTGCGTGCGAGCTTTTGCTGCCACTGAACATGGTGGAACACTTTTCCCTCCGCTTGCCAGTAAGCGATGAAAGCGGCCAGCTCTTCCGGTGTGACGGGCTGTGAGAGCGCGATACCCCACAGCGCAGCCTGTCGCTGGAAATCCGCATCCGGTTGCCAGCCAGCGTACATGGGGAATTTCCCCATCGGCACCGCCACGGGGGCGTTATCCGGTTCCTCAAAGAACTGGTTGTCCAGGGTGACATCGCTCGCCGGACGAGACAGTCGCGCTTCGATATCCAAAAGCTGCGCCAGACGTTCCGGCGTTATCGCATAAAACGCCGGGGCGTTGTCGGCAAATACCGCAAGCGTACCGCCGTCGGCATGAGTTAACACACCGCGAGGGTCGCGCATAAAGGCATCAATGCCAGCAATGCTGGTGGTCAGGATTCTGGAGGACATAACACTTTCTCTGCTGATGACGACGGGCGTGATATGGGCTTATGGTAGCACAGAGAGAAAGAGGGAAGGAGGGGGCAACCCTCTCCCGGTCGGAAGAGGGTTGCGGCCTGCATTACGCGATGATATTCAGCGTCACATCAATGTTACCGCGAGTGGCATTGGAGTACGGGCAAACAATGTGTGCGGCATCCACCAGTTTTTTGGCTTCTGCTGCGTCCATACCTTCTACGTGAATGTTCAGTTTCGCCTCAATACCAAAGCCGGTTGGCAGTGGGCCGATACCCACTTCACCTTCAATAAAGGCGTCTTTCGGCAGGGCGAATTTATCGCGTGCGGCAACGAACTTCATCGCGCCCAGGAAGCAGGCTGAATAACCAGCAGCGAACAGCTGTTCCGGGTTGGTGACGTCACCGCCCATGCCGCCCATCTCTTTTGGCACACCCAGTTTGACATCCAGGACGCCGTCGGAAGAGGTAGCGCGGCCATCGCGGCCTCCGGTGGCTTTGGCTTTGGCAGTGTAGACAACTTTTTCTAAAGACATGGCAGGTTCCTCATCTTACATTTATGTGTGCTATTAAATAGCGTGCGATATATAAGGTTAAATAAATACGCGTAAAGTATAGCCTTACGCGCGCTGGAGCTGTTGTCGTAAAAGTTCGAGCTGCTGCTTGAGCACCAGCATCGTGTCAGTATCACACTGCGCCGCGCATCCTACGGCCTGTGGGATACCAACGGCCTGCTGCTGCAGGCTGCGACCCGCATCACTCAGGGTGACAGCAACCTGACGCTCATCCTGACGGGAGCGCTGGCGGAGAATCAACCCTGCGCTTTCCAGACGTTTCAGCAGTGGCGTCAGCGTGGCTGAATCAAGGAACAACCGTTCGCCAATGTCCGACACCGTTATGTCATCCTGCTCCCACAACACCAGCATCACAAGGTATTGCGGGTAAGTCAGGTTCAGCGGTGCCAGCAGTTGCCGGTACAGCTTGTTCAGCGCCAGGTTTGCCGAATAGAGAGCAAAGCAGAGCTGGTTATCCAGCAGCAGCGCGGCGGTGGTATCGTTCGTTTTTGCGTTCATGAAGAAAATATAGATAGTGCGCGATATAATTGCAAGCGATTTTAAGGACAGGTGTAACGAAGCGCCACCTGAACCGCCATTTTTCGGTAGTGTTGACGCTGGGCCTGCTCGTCTGCGCCATCTTCAAACAGCAGGGTAAAGGTGTAGCTGTTGGCGACGTAATGGAAGCTAAAGCTGCTGATAAGACGGTGAAGATCGCGCGCGTCTACCGTCTGGTTGAAGAGTTGCTTTTCCTTTCCGCGACGCAAAATTTCCTCCAGCAATTCCAGAGCGCTGCGGTTAACCTGGCGCAAATAGCTGGACTGCTGCATAAAGCGGCCGCGCTGCATGTTCTCCATGCAGATGATGCGGATGTAGTCCGGGTGGTCGGCGTGATAATCAAACGTGGCTTCAACCAGATGTACCAGCGCTTCGACCGGCGGCATCCCGGCAAGACTGAGCGCTTTCTCACTGGCGCGGATTTGGGTATAGACATACTCCAGCGCCAGAAGGTAAAGGTTTTCTTTGTTTTTGAAGTGATACACCACCATCCGTTTGGTGGTGCCTGCTTTCTCGGCGATTTGCTCCATGCGCGCACCGTTCAGCCCGTATTCAGCAAACAGCGCGATGGCGCTCTGAAAAATTTTGTCCTTCAGGCTGGATTCTTCATTATGGTCGACGCGTTCGCTGCCAGGGTTAGCCACTGCTTTTCCTTATCATCACCAGACGGAATAAAGGATTATCACCATGGCAGCGTGAGAACACAAATGTCAAACGCGCGGGCGCTTGCGATACAGCCATAAACCGGGGATCGACAGGCCGATGGAGAGCGCGCCGACAATGGACGATGCCTTGAGGAAATTGCTCAGCAGCAGGATCATTTGCGGTTCGCTGTAGCCGAAGTGGCTGATTTTTACCGCCGAAATCATCGCCGTATAAGCTGAAATGCCCGGAAACATGGGGATCACCGCCGCGACGGTAAAGACCTTGGGATGCGCCAGATACCAGCGCGACCACTGAATGCCGATGCTGCCGACCAGCATGGAGGCCATAAACGTCGACCATTCGATATTAAAGCCCGCCGTCATCATAGCCATGCGTGAGCCGTGACCAATAGCACCCAGCAGTGCACACCACGGCAGCGCACGCTGCGGCACATTGAATACCATCGCAAAACCCACGGCTGGAATAGCAGCCAGCGCCATGTCCTGCGCCAGTGCGAGCAGAAAATCAATTACGCCCATCCGGGTAACCCCCACAACGTCATCGCCATTACCACGCCGATACAGGTTGCCAGCGTCAGCAGGCTGGCGATCGCCCAGCGTGCCAGGCCGGTATTAATGTGCCCTTTAAACATATCAGCAACGGCATTGATTAACGGAAAACCAGGCACCAGTAGCAATACGCTGGCGGCCATCGCGATGGTTGGCGTACTGGCGAACTGGGGCAGACGCAGCAGCAGGCCGGAGACCGTTGTCGCTACAAAGGCGGTGATACAGAAGTTAATTTGTGGATGCAGTTGCCTGTGGGTCAGCAACTGGCGGACATACATGGCAATGCTACTGGCGAAAAAGGTGATAACCGCGCCGTCCCATCCGCCTTGATTGAGTTTACAAAAACAGGCGCATGACAGCCCCACCATCAGCACAACCAGCCAGCGTGGGTAACGTAACGGTTTGATTTGGTTGAAGCGTTTATCTATCTCTTTAAGGTCGAGAAGTTTGTGTTCCGCCATAATGACAATATGCTGCACCTCCGTCACGACATGCATATTAATGCCGCGGTCGTGGTTCTTGCGGGTGGATGTCAGGCATTGCCCGTCTTTAATGGTGGTCAGCACAATGGCGTTTGACGAGATGGAGCTTTCCACACTGTCCATCCCGAGCGCCAGCCCGAGCCGTGTCGAAAGTTCCTCGACCAGGGCGCTTTCCGCCCCGTGCTGGAGTAGAAAAAGCCCGCACTGGATACATAGCCGCGTAGTAGCACGTTGCGTTGACTGATCTGCCTGCATGTAATGCCCTGAAGAAAAGAGAGACTGCCTGCCCGTTGGCCCGTAATGCTTACTTTTAGCACAAAGTGCCATGGCCTTTGCTCTGGTCAGATCAAGATTTGTGCAAACAGTTGCAGAGACTTATGGCGCAAAGGGAGGCTTACTTTATTTATATTATGAATGGTTGTTGTGAATATATATAAAAGTCGTATTAAGTTTTTCTAATTTATATTGTTATTATTTTCATGGTGTACCAATTAAAATTAATTGTTATTTGTGAGATATTAGTCCTGATTTGGGCGATTCTTAATTGACTAAGTATATCTCACATTATGCTTGTATTAACCCGTTTTGCACTCAGGGATGGAAACAGGTTTAACCTTGAAGCGTTTGAACGTTATTCGGTAATTGAAAAGGACATGGAGGGTCTATGACGCCATCGAATGGTAAACATGGAATTGTAATTAGCAGAGTACCCGTTATGCAAAGCGGGTTGGGTGGCGTAATGGCGCGTCATTTTCCCGAGTATGATTTGACGTACTGCCGTTCTTTACAGGAATTAACGCTGCTACAGCTGCGCCGCGCAGAGGTCATTATCGCCGATATTTCAGGTGATTATCGGAACCCACGTGGCACGCTTGAGCAGTATTACGGATTGCTGAATCAGTACCGCGATATCCACTGGATATTTTTAGTGTCCCGCCCGCTTTACCCACTCGCCGTAGAGTTGCTCATGCGTCCTGAAACGACGCTGCTGTCAGATCTCGAGCCTATTGAAGGCGTGATAAGCGCTATTCGTGCTGGCAGTGAACGCGCTGAACGGATAAGTCAGACCTTATTAATGCCCGAAACAACCGACCCTGATGATGAGAATGAGCAGTTTGTTGCCCTGACTCACTCCGAGCGCAAGGTGTTACGTCTGCTGGGTAAAGGCTGGGGCATTAACCAAATTGCGACCCTGCTCAAGAAGAGCAACAAAACGATTAGCGCCCAGAAAAACAGTGCGATGCGTCGGTTATCCCTGCGCAGTAATGCCGATATGTACGCGTGGATTAGCAGTACACAAGGAATGCGAGAGCTGAGTTTAATGTCGGCCTATGGAGAGTTCGAGGAATGGAAAAGACCACTGCAACAAGACATATCGCCGTCATCGAAAATTGCACAATGAGTGCTGTCGGGCTGGAGCATCTCTTCGCCATGTCTCCGCTCGATCATTACACATTGCATCTTTTTAACAAATTTGACAGCTTTAAAGCTGCGCTTTCTCATACGCCTTTTTTCTCGGTGATTTATTCGTTGTCCGATGAGCGTGAGGAGCGTCGTAACTGTCTGGCCTGTTTACGGGATCTGGCTTTTACCCATGCTGATATTCAGCGAATTGTGTTGGCATCTGATGAGATGGAAGCACGGCTAATCAGTCACCTTTCGCCTTCACGCCTTCACGGTATTATTAGTAAGTCGGTTCCGCTTGATCATCTGCTGGAAGGCGTGGTCGCGTTGCTAAGTGAGACACAACGGATCAACGATAACATGCTGAGCCACTGGTATGTCAGCCAGAACCGGATGCTGAGCCCAACTGAGCGGGCGATTTTGCGATATATGTCTTTCGGCTATTCCATACCGGAAATTGCAGCACAGCTGGAACGTAATATTAAAACCATTCGGGCTCACAAGTTCAATGCAATGGTAAAGCTGGGAGTCAATTCAGATGTGGGATTACTGGATGCTGCGGATATTATCAGGCATCTTCCCGCCAGAGACGCGCGTAGCGCGGTATTAAGTACCCCCGTATTTTTATAGCTTTCCTTTCGAGCGCCAGATGCGTTCTGGCGCTCAGATCAAATACAGACATCCACCCATTTCGCTGAAGTCAGTTCCGCCATTCTGTCAGGTGAGATTCGCACAGCACTGTGAATAGCACCCGCTGCGGGCAGCACTTCAGGATACTGTTTCAATGAAACATCACAGTAAACTGAAAGCGGGTTTTCCAGCCCGAAAGGGCAAACGCCACCGACGGGATGACCGGTTACGGTTACCACTTCATCGCTGCTGAGCATGCGCGCTTTCGCGCCAAATGCCTCTTTCAGCTTTTTGTTATCCAGCCGCGCATCTCCTTTTGCAACCACCAGAATCACCTCATTTTTAACCTTCAGGGATAAGGTTTTGGCGATCTGACCCGGTTCAACATTGTGTGCGGCAGCGGCCAGGGCAACGGTCGCGGTGCTTTGACTTAGCTCAATTACTTCTATATCCGGCGCGTTGTCGGCAAAAAACTGCTGTACAGACTGCAAACTCATTGTTTCCTCCTGACAAATATCCTGCGTAATCTGTCATAAGAATTTATGCTCTGTAAATATCTCTTAAGTAACAAATACCCCACAGGCCCGATTTCTGGATCGCCTTCACATTCACAGAAACCGGTTACAGTAACCGGTTGCAGAGCGTGATGCAGAGATTAATACTGAGTACGTAACGTCCCCTGTATCCAATAATAAGAGCAAATTATGAAATCATTCCGTCTGAGCAGTACCGCTGGTACACGAGCCAGCAAGGTTGTGAAGCTGATTTATGGAACAACGTATGGCGTGAATGCGCCCGTAACGAACGTCTGACAGGAGATCTGCTATGTCTGCCAACCATGCTGCGTTTAATTTGATATTCCGTTTCGTTGAGAACTATGTCAGCCCCGTTGCCGGGCGGATCTCTTCCCAGCGTCATGTTATGGCGATCCGTGACGGCTTTATTTCCGCAATGCCGTTTATGATCGTCGGCTCATTTTTGTTAGTGTTCGCTTACCCACCTTTTTCGCCTGATACCACCTGGGGCTTCGCGCGTGCCTGGCTGGATATGGCGAAGCAGTTTGAAGGTCAGATCCTGACGCCGTTTGATATGACGATGGGCATCATGTCCATCTATATCTGTGCGGCAATCGCCTATAACCTGGGCAAACACTACGTTAAGTCGCATCAGTTGGACCCGTTCATGTGCGCGATGCTGTCGCTGATGGCGTTTCTGCTGGTCGCGGCACCGAAAACCAAAGGCACATTACCAGTCGATAGCCTTGGCGGAACCGGTATTTTTACTGCCATTCTGGTGGCAGTGTATTGCGTTGAAATGATGCGTTTCCTGAAGGCGCACAATATCGGCATTCGCCTGCCGGATCAGGTGCCGCCGATGATTAAAAACTCCTTTGATCTGCTGATCCCGGTGCTGGTCGTGGTGTTGACGCTTTATCCGCTGAGTCTGCTGATTCAGTCTCAGTTCGGTATGCTGATCCCTCAGGCCATTATGTCTATTTTCAAACCGTTGGTTTCCGCGGCGGATTCCCTTCCTGCGATCCTGCTGGCGGTTCTGATTGGTCACCTGCTGTGGTTCGCCGGTATCCACGGGGCCGCGATTGTCTCCGGGATGCTGCAGATGTTCTGGTTGACCAATCTGGGGGCAAACCAGACCGCGCTTGCGGCCAGCCTGCCGCTGCCACATATCTTTATGGAAGCCTTCTGGACGTTCTTTATTGTTATCGGCGGTTCAGGAGCCACGATGGGACTGGTTATCTGCTACTTGCGAAGCCGCTCTGCCCACCTGCGTTCAATTGGCCGTTTAAGCGTGGTGCCGAGCTTCTTTAACATCAACGAACCTGTAATTTTCGGTACGCCGATTGTGATGAACCCGGTGTTCTTTATTCCCTTCCTGCTGGCACCAATGGTTAACGCCGTGCTGGCATGGGCGGCGATGAAGTTCGATCTGATTGGTCGCGTGATTTCTGTTGTGCCGTGGACGGCCCCGGCACCGGTAGGGGCCGCATGGGCACTGGGTTGGGATTTCCGTGCAGCCATCCTGGTGATTGTTCTGGCATGCGTATCGGCAATTATCTACTTCCCGTTCTTTAAAGTGTACGAGAAACAGTTGCTGGAGCAGGAAGCGGAAGAAGCACAACGTAATGCCGAAGAGGAAAATCAGCAGATAGCCTGAGTCATGTGCGCCAGGTGGCGGCTTCGCGTCGAGGGATTTGTCGGCCCGGTAAGCGAAGCGCCACCGGGCAATTCATGATTCTACTTCAGCGTGCAATCCCCACACTGCTGAACGTCCGGCAGGCGATAGCGCTGGCAGCAAGTACGACGGACCAGAAGACCGTCACGCGGGACTACCGTCCGGAACAGCGGGTTATCGCGACCATCAGAAAGTTGCTTTGCGAAAAAACAGGACTGGCGCAGTGCATCGACTTTCTCGTCACCCAGCAGCGGTTTCATCTCTGTTAAATACCAGTGGATTAAATACCCGGTATTACTCCAGATGAGTTTACCGTTTATCTCACCCGTTTGTTCCAGCGCCTCAATAACCGGAATCAGTGCCCGTGTCACCAGCATTTCCATTCGTTCCTGAGCAGATAATTGACGCGCGTTCTGGTCTTCATGAACATCTATCCAGAAGCAGGCCGCGCGGCCCGTCTCGTGGAATTCCACATGGAAATGATCCGGTGAGAGATCCAGCACGCGGTCCTGGGTCAACAACGCCAGCATGACAGGAGGAACCATCAACCCGATGTACCACTGCGCCCACAGGGACAACAGCGGCTTATTCTCTCGTGCCAGCCCTGGTTGATTGCGGTAGATATGATCGGAATAGGTGGCCAGCAATGACTGCCGTTCCACAGGACGCTGCCACTGTGCCAGCGTCAATGCGTGATGCGGGTGGGTTTCATCGAGCTTGATAAAATCCAGCAGATGGGAGCGGGTTTCGGCAATTTTTTCCCGGATGGCGTCCGCAAGCGTCACACTCCCCGCGGAGAGACTGGCTCGCCAGAGAATCGGTTCAACGGCTTGTGCGGTACGAGTGGCCATAGGATAAGAATCTAAATGATAATGATTGCCAATCCTAACTATTGGTCATACCGATCGCAAGCCTTTTGTCCCGGAAAGGCGAAGCACAGTCAGGCCACGGGCAACTCTTCACTCAGGAGGATGTTATTTCGTCCCATATGTTTTGCTTCATAAAGTGCCTTATCTGCCTTTTCCAGCGCGCCCTCGATGTCTTCATTCTCGAATATGGCAATGCCAATACTGATGGTCACGTTCGTGGCAACGCTTTCGTTAAACATATGCGGGATTTTCAGATCGTACACTTTTTGCCTGATGTGCTCTGCCGTCTGGCGGGCGTGTTCGAGCGGAATGTTGGACAGCAGAACCATAAACTCTTCACCGCCAAAACGAGCCACAATATCGCGTGAACGCACGGCATCACGGATGGCCGCCGAGACACGGATCAGCGCCTGGTCGCCCATCATATGGCCGTAGTGGTCGTTGTATGCCTTAAAGTGGTCAATATCCAGCAGCAATACAAAATGTTCTCCGTTATCGGCTGTTGGAAGGTTCTCCAGTCGATTCTGCAGGCCGCGACGATTATAGAGACCGGTGAGCGGGTCCATCATGCTCAAATCGGTAAGCGTTTCCCGTTCTTCCAGCAGGCGGGAGAGCAGCTCCTGGGCGAAACGATCGTTGCGTCGCTGCAAAACGTGATGAATACCAATAGCGACCATTGGCAGAGCGAATGAATACGCCATCCTGAGCCAGCTATCAGGAGTGCTCAGCCACAGGCAGACCGTAAAAGTGGGCAGTGAATGTAATGTAAAGCCTTTGATGTTACTGACAAAGGCCAGCGATCCTATAAACAGCACAGTTAATAGTGCCATTATTAAATAGGTCGACTGATCGTGCCTGATTAACTCAAATTTAGAGACGATTTGCCAGGCCCATAAAAGACCGAAGATCGCTGAAACAACGGGAATATTTATTTTGCGGTTTCTTTTTTTCCAGTGCCAGATGAGCAGGCCGATGCTGATCGCGAAAATGGCAAACAGGGGAAGAGATAACACGCGCACTGAATAGAGCGGGTTCGTTACCGAGAACAGCGCAGAGGTCGCATTCAGCAATAAAAACAAACGTAACGATAATTGATATTTCTTATTGACTAAAGACCGCCAGGATTGTGATGTCATATTAGTGCGTTTTTAATATTATTAATTAAAACAAATAAATAGGTGTTGGTGTGAAATAGCGAATGCAAGAAATTGAATAATAATTATCAGAAAAATTTTATAGGTTGCTAACCGGTGTGCAATTTATCACCTTACACATTTCCTGTCATTATGGGAAAGGTAAATGTCAGGCAGAAAATCTGCGCCTTTCATGCTGACAAATGATAATCCTTATCATATGATATTGGTTATCATTATCGCTGCGAGAGGGTGAACCATGTTGAGCAGAGCGCTGGGAAGTGGTTGGGGAGTGTTACTGCCTGGGGCAATCATTGGCGGTTTAATGTTTGCCGATCTCTCCATCGACGTCTGGAAAGCGATGATAGTGTCAGGTTTACTGGTGACGTCGGGAATGATCTGGCATAAGCAATTGCGGCACTTTGTGTTGTTACCATCATGCGTCGCGCTGGTCAGTGGAATCCTGGTAATACTGATGAGTTTGAAATAACTGGGAAAAATCAGAGGTACATCAGAAGGGATGTAAGATAATTGGTGCGAGGGGGGGGACTTGAACCCCCACGTCCGTAAGGACACTAACACCTGAAGCTAGCGCGTCTACCAATTCCGCCACCTTCGCACAGTCATCTTACTGATTTGATATCGCCTCGTTGGTGCGAGGGGGGGGACTTGAACCCCCACGTCCGTAAGAACACTAACACCTGAAGCTAGCGCGTCTACCAATTCCGCCACCTTCGCCCAGTGCGAGCAATATCAACGTGATTTATGGTGCGAGGGGGGGGACTTGAACCCCCACGTCCGTAAGGACACTAACACCTGAAGCTAGCGCGTCTACCAATTCCGCCACCTTCGCATACCATCGACACTGTAAAAGTATCGTAACCACGGAGGCGCATTCTAGATGTTTTCAGCTTTACGTCAACAGAAAAATGCGCTCGGGGTTTTAATTGCTGCAAAAATGGCCGTTATGTTTACGCTTTCTTCGCCTGTCGGGTCATCACGGTACGGTAGACCTTAAAGCGTCCCGTCTGGGCGATGACTTCGTGGAAGCCGAAGGTTTCATCCAGCACTTTCGGGTACGGCAGGAAGGCGTTAGCCACGATACGCAGTTCACCACCGCTGTTAAGATGGCGAACGGCACCACGAATCAGCGTTTGTGCGGCCTCAAGGCTGGTCTCCATACCGTCGTGGAACGGCGGGTTAGAGATAATCATGTCGAAACGACCGGTGATGTCAGAGAAGACGTTGCTGGCAATCACGTCGCCTTCAATCCCGTTTGCGGCAAGCGTTGCGCGGCTGGCTTCTACCGCCGGGGCGCTGACATCACACAGGGTTAAACGCACTTTTGGTGAATGGCTGGCAAGCACGGTAGCAAGCACACCTGCGCCACAGCCAACGTCCAGCACTTTCCCTTTGGTGTGTGGCGTCAGAGTGGAGAGCAGCAGCTTACTGCCCGTGTCCAGCGCGTCACGGCTGAACACGCCCGGCAGCGTTTTGATGGTCAGGCCGTCAAGCTGATACTCATCCCAGAATGCCTGAGCATCAAATGTTGTCTGTTTTTCCAGACGTCCATGGTACAGACCACAGCGGCGGGCGCTGTCGACTTTGTTCAGTGGCGCGTACGCTTCCAGCATCTGCTCTGCGCTACGCACGCCGCTGCGGTTCTCACCGACCACGAAAATATCGCAACCGACGGGCAGCAGAGAAAGCAGGTTCATCAGCTGGAATTGCGCTTCCGGTTTGTTCTTCGGCCAGTAGTAGATCAGCGTGTCGCAGTCGGCGACATCGCTCGGTTCTGCCACCAGGCTAAAACGCGCGCGTTCGCCCATCTGGCGGCTCAGCACCTGCCAGTGGTGGAAATATTGGGTGTGGGCACGGCTTTCAGCACAGTCGAAACGCGCAGGCAGGTCATCCTGCATATCTCCGGCAAACAGAATACGGCTTTGTTCGAAATCATCACTGTGGCGCAGCAAGACTTCACTTGCCGGGGTAAATGCAGACATGAATTGTTCCTCAATAAACTCAGGCGGGGATTATAGTAGGTAGATGGCGCAGTTTCGACACATTTGCTATATTTGCGCGCCTGAGAGACAGGAGTTTTCGCTATGACATCCCGACGAGACTGGCAGTTGCAGCAACTGGGCATCACCCAGTGGGCCTTGCGTCGCCCGACGGCGTTGCAGGGCGAAATCGCTATCTCCATCCCTGCGCATGTTCGCCTGGTGATGGTGGCGGAAGCGCTGCCTGCCCTGAATGAAACGCTGATCGTGGATGTTCTTCGAAGCCTGAAGCTGACGCCCGAACAGGTATTACAACTGACACCAGAAAGGGTTGCGATGCTCCCGCCTGACAGCCGTTGCAACAGCTGGCGAATGGGGGCGGTCGATGACATCGCCTTTGAGGGGAGCCACCTTTGCTCGCCTGTGCTGGAAGAACTAAAAGCCAACCCAAAAGCGCGCAGCGCGCTATGGCAACAAATTTGCGAATATGAACACGATTTCTTCCCTCACGACGCCTGATCTGACAACGGCGTTTGCGATTGAGACGCGCGCCCATGCCTTTCCGTGGAGCGAAAAAACGTTTGCCAGCAATCAGGGCGAACGCTATCTGAATTACCGGCTGGATGTTGACGGCACAATGGCCGCGTTTGCCATCACGCAGGTCGTACTGGATGAGGCGACGCTGTTTAATATTGCGGTTGATCCCGCATTTCAGCGCCGTGGGTTGGGAAGGCAACTGCTGGAGCATCTGATTCGCGAACTGGAAACCCGTGACGTTTTCACCCTGTGGCTGGAAGTACGCGCATCGAACGCCGCTGCCATCGCGCTCTATGAAAGCCTGGGCTTTAACGAGGCGACAATTCGCCGTAACTACTACCCCACCGCAGAGGGACGTGAAGACGCCATCATTATGGCTCTGCCGATTGGATAACGAAAATAAGGTTGTAACGATGAAATGGGACTGGATTTTCTTTGATGCTGACGAAACGCTGTTTACGTTTGACTCGTTCGGTGGCCTACAGCGGATGTTTCTGGATTATAGTGTTACCTTCACCGCAGAAGATTTTCAGGACTATCAGGCGGTGAATAAACCGCTGTGGGTGGATTACCAGAACGGTGCCATCACCGCGTTACAGCTGCAGCACCAGCGCTTTGATGTCTGGGCGGAGCGGTTGAACGTCAGCCCTGGCTTGCTGAACGATGCGTTTCTCAACGCAATGGCGGATATTTGTGCGCCATTGCCTGGGGCCGTTTCCCTGCTGGATTCACTGAAAGGCAAGGTAAAGCTCGGGATTATCACCAACGGCTTTACCGCGCTTCAACAGATCCGTCTTGAGCGTACCGGCCTGCGCGATCATTTTGACGCGCTGGTGATTTCCGAAGAGGTGGGCGTGCCTAAACCGGACCCGCGCATTTTCGATTATGCGCTGGAACTGGCGGGTAATCCTGACCGCGAGCGTGTCCTGATGGTCGGCGACACCGCTGAATCGGATATACTCGGCGGCATGAACTCCGGCCTGTCGACCGTCTGGCTGAATGCGCACGGCCGTGAACAACCTGAAGGTATCCAGCCGACCTGGACCGTCACGTCATTGAACGAACTGGAGCAGCTCCTGTGTAAACAATGATTGCCTGCCCCCCATTGATGGGTAAAATAGCCGCATTTTCCGTATTCCATGATGCGCGGCCTGCTGCCGCGCTTATATAAGAAGATTTGATTATGACGTTGTCTCCTTATCTGCAAGAGGTGGCCAAGCGCCGCACTTTTGCTATTATCTCGCACCCCGATGCCGGTAAAACGACCATCACTGAGAAGGTGCTGCTGTTCGGACAGGCGATTCAGACTGCCGGTACGGTAAAAGGCCGGGGCTCCAGCCAGCATGCGAAATCCGACTGGATGGAGATGGAAAAACAGCGTGGTATTTCGATTACCACCTCCGTGATGCAGTTCCCGTATCACAACTGCCTGGTGAACCTGCTGGACACCCCTGGTCACGAAGACTTTTCTGAAGATACCTACCGTACGCTGACGGCGGTGGACTGCTGCCTGATGGTCATCGACGCCGCGAAAGGTGTAGAAGACCGTACCCGTAAACTGATGGAAGTCACCCGTCTGCGCGATACGCCGATCCTGACCTTCATGAACAAACTCGACCGTGACATCCGCGATCCGATGGAGCTGATGGATGAAGTGGAAAACGAGCTGAAGATCGCCTGTGCGCCAATCACCTGGCCGATCGGCTGCGGTAAGCTGTTCAAGGGTGTTTATCATCTTTATAAAGACGAAACCTATCTTTATCAGACCGGTAAAGGCCACACCATTCAGGAAGTGCGCATTGTGAAAGGTCTGGACAACCCGGATCTGGACGCTGCGGTAGGTGAAGAGCTGGCCGCACAACTGCGTGACGAGCTGGAGCTGGTCAAAGGTGCGTCTCACGAATTCGACAAAGAGCTGTTCCTGAGTGGTGAAATCACTCCGGTCTTCTTTGGTACCGCACTGGGTAACTTCGGTGTTGACCACATGCTCGACGGTCTGGTGGAGTGGGCACCGCAACCGATGCCGCGCAAAACGGATACCCGTGAAGTGGAAGCGAAGGAAGAGAAATTCACCGGCTTCGTCTTTAAAATTCAGGCCAACATGGACCCGAAACACCGCGACCGCGTGGCCTTTATGCGTGTGGTGTCCGGCAAATATGAGAAGGGCATGAAACTGCGCCAGGTGCGCATTGGTAAAGACGTGGTGATTTCCGACGCGCTGACCTTTATGGCAGGCGATCGCTCCCACGTTGAAGAAGCGTATCCGGGCGACATCATCGGTTTGCATAACCACGGCACCATCCAGATTGGCGACACCTTCACCCAGGGCGAAATGATGAAGTTCACCGGTATTCCGAACTTCGCGCCGGAACTGTTCCGTCGTATTCGTCTGCGCGATCCGCTGAAGCAGAAACAGCTGCTGAAAGGCCTGGTACAGCTTTCCGAAGAGGGCGCAGTCCAGGTGTTCCGTCCGATTGCTAACAACGACCTGATCGTGGGTGCCGTCGGTGTGCTGCAGTTCGACGTGGTCGTTGCGCGTCTGAAGAGCGAGTACAACGTGGAAGCGATTTACGAATCGGTGAACGTGGCGACGGCGCGCTGGGTTGAGTGTTCTGACGTGAAGAAATTCGAAGAGTTTAAGCGTAAGAACGAAATTCAGCTGGCGCTGGATGGCGGCGATAACCTGACCTATATCGCGCCAACGATGGTGAACCTGAACCTGACGCAGGAACGTTATCCTGACGTGCAGTTCCGCAAAACACGCGAGCACTAATTCCCTCTCAGAGCACGGCAGCCGCCGTGCTCTTCTTTTATTCCTGTCTTATTAATCCCTTGCGGAATGTTCTTAATTCATCGAATTTTTTCGCTTATCGCTCGTTTTTTACCCGATTCTGAAAGCGACACTGTGATTGTGATCTATATTTAACTCAGTGTTTAACACCGGGCGTGGATGAATTAACTGTTCAATGCATGTCATTTGGTTCTCCATTTCGTCCTGGTGTTTATTCGCAATATATAAAACTAGCAATTAGGGAAGTATGTCGCCCGAATGACGGGCAAAACACAGGAATACATCGATGAATATGACAAGACTGAAGATTTCTAAAACTCTGCTGGCTGTGACGCTGGGTAGCGTTCTGGTAAGTGGTTCTGCTTTTGCGGAAACCAGTACCATGGATAAAGCACAGTCCACTGCCAATAGCGCAGGGGAAAAAATCGATAGCTCTATGAATAAAGTCGGTAATTTCATGGATGACAGCTCTATCACAGCAAAAGTGAAAGCCGCACTGGTGGATGATGAAAACATCAAGAGCACCGATATCTCTGTCAAAACCGACAAAAAAGTGGTCACCCTGAGTGGTTTTGTTGAAAGCCAGGCTCAGGCTGAACAGGCCGTAAAAGTGGCGAAAGGCGTTGAAGGTGTAACGTCCGTGAGCGACAAACTGCACGTTCGTGACAGTAAAAATGCGTCAGTGAAAGGTTATGCCGGGGATGCGGCAACTACCAGTGAAATCAAAGCTAAACTATTAGCGGATGACATCGTACCTTCACGTAAAGTGAAAGTTGAAACGACCGATGGTGTGGTTCAGCTTTCCGGTACGGTAGATTCACAGGCACAAATTGAACGTGCCGAAACGATCGCGAAAGCGATTGATGGTGTGAAAAGCGTCAAAAATGATCTGAAAGCGAAGTAAATCATCATTCGCCCGTTTGGCTGAGGTCAGCGGGCGAAATAAGAACGACACTGGAATAACGCCGGTGAGTGACCTGAGCGCTCACGTTTAGCGGCCGACATTAACTATGGTAAAGGAGAGGCTTATGTTTCGTTGGGGCATTATATTTCTGGTTATCGCGTTAATTGCCGCCGCACTGGGCTTTGGCGGACTGGCGGGTACAGCGGCATGGGCAGCGAAAATTGTCTTCGTCGTAGGTATCATCCTGTTCCTGGTCAGCCTGTTTACGGGTCGACGCCGTCCTTAGCAAAACGCTATCTGAGAATACCAACCAAAGCCAGTCCTTGTGACTGGCTTTTTCTCGTTTGAGTCCCAGGGCCGATGTGCGTTACTGTGTCTTAACAGAACAACTAAAAACAGGAAAGCAGAGGTGGGACAGCGAATTCCCGTTACGCTCGGCAATATTGCGCCGCTGGCGTTAAAGCCGTTTCGCGCAGGTCAGCTTGCACTGGTATGTGAAGGTGGCGGACAGCGCGGCATTTTCACCGCCGGTGTGCTGGACGAATTTATGCGCGCGCAATTCAACCCGTTCGACCTCTACTTTGGCACCTCTGCCGGGGCACAGAACCTCTCCGCCTATGTCTGCAACCAGCCGGGCTACGCGCGCAAAGTCATTATGCGCTATACCACCTCAAAGGAATTTTTTAATCCGGTGCGCTTTGTGCGCGGAGGAAACCTGATCGACCTCGACTGGTTGCTGGATTCTACTTCCAGCCAGATGCCGCTGGCGATGGATACCGCTGCGCGTCTGTTCGATACCGGGAAAGAATTCTGGATGTGTGCCAGCCGGGGTGATGATTACTCACCGGGCTATTTCTCTCCGCAGAAAGAGAACTGGCTGGATATCATTCGCGCCTCCAGCGCCATTCCTGGTTTTTATCGTTCTGGCGCATTGCTGGATGGCATCAGCTATCTCGACGGCGGTATCAGCGATGCGGTGCCAGTTCAGGAAGCGGCACGGCGGGGGGCGAAAACCATTGTTGTCATCCGCACGGTGCCTTCGCAAATGTACTACACCCCGCAGTGGTTTAAGCGCATGGAACGCTGGCTGGGCGACAGCAGCCTGCAGCCGCTGGTGAACATCGCAAAGCTGCATGAATCGACTTACGGTGCGATGCAGCGTTTTATCGAAAAACCGCCGGGAAAACTGCGCATCTTTGAAATTTATCCACCTAAGCCACTGGTGAGCATGGCGCTGGGCAGTCGCTTACCGGCGTTGCGTATGGATTACAAAACAGGGCGGCTGTGCGGGCGTTACTTCCTGGCAACGGTGGGTAAAATGCTGGCGGAGCAACCTCCGATTCATCGGCATAAACGCATTATTACGCCACCCGCCATTGTCGCTAATGATCCACTGGCCGTGCCGCTGGTGGATGTTCCGCAGGCGAACGATGTTCCACTGGATAACGAGGATCTGGCGTGATGCACCGCTTTATCGACACGCACTGCCACTTTGATTTTCCGCCGTTTACTGGTGATGAAGCGCAAAGTATCAAACGCGCGGCGGCGGCAGGCGTTAAGGCAATCGTTGTACCCGCGACTGAAGCCGCACATTTCGACAGGGTTTTAGAGCTTGCTCGCCACCACGAGGCGCTGTATGCCGCGCTGGGCCTGCATCCCATCGTCATTGAGCATCATACGGATGATCATGTTGACAGGCTGGATGCCCTCTTACAAACGGCAGAAAAGAAGCTGGTCGCGATTGGTGAGATCGGCCTCGATCTTTATCGCGAGGCTCCGCATTTTGAACGCCAGCAAACGATCCTCGACGCGCAGCTCCGTCTGGCAAAGCGCCACGATCTGCCGGTGATCCTTCACTCCCGGCGTACCCACGATAAACTGGCGATGCACCTGAAACGCATCGATCTGCCGCGCAAGGGCGTTGTGCACGGTTTTTCCGGCAGCCTGCAGCAGGCGCAGCGTTTTATCGATCTGGGCTATAAAATTGGCGTCGGGGGGACGATCACCTATCCCCGCGCCAGCAAAACCCGCGACGTGATGGCACAACTACCGCTTACCTCCCTGCTGCTGGAAACGGATGCCCCCGACATGCCGCTGAACGGTTTTCAGGGGCAGCCTAATCGCCCGGAACAGGCGGCGCGCGTGTTTGCTACGCTGTGCGAACTTCGCGATGAGCCAGAAGAGGTGATTGCGAATGCGCTGCTTGAGAATACCCGCTCGGTCTTTGGCATTACGCTATAGATAAAGTGCCGGGCGGATGACTGTAATCTTCTGTTTTTCAAGCGCAAGCGCCAGCGGTTCTATATCCTCCGGTGTTGCACTGCGCCATGTTGCCGCTTCACCGTATACCCCGTGGGCGTGAAATGCGTTGATTCGCACCGGAATGTTCCCAAGCCCGTGGATAAATGTCGTCAGCGGCTTCAGATGTTCCAGATAATCACACTGGTCAGGGATCACCAGCAACCGCAGTTCAGTCAGCCGTTGATGCTGCGCCAGCCAGTGAATACTTTGCTTAATCTGCGGATTCTCGCGGCCGGTCAGGAAGCGATGGTGTTCATTTCCCCAGGCTTTCAGATCCAGCATGGCACCATCCAGTACGGGCAGTAGTTTCTGCCAGCCGGTTTCGCTCAACAAACCATTGCTGTCCACCAGGCAGGTGAGATGGCGTAGTGCGGGATCGGCTTTGATCGCCGTGAAAAGAGCGATCAAAAACGGCAGTTGCGTTGTCGCCTCGCCGCCGCTCACGGTGACTCCCTCAATAAACGGCGCGGCTCTGCGGATCTGGGTAAGGACCTCTTCCACGCTGAAGCGGTGCGCCATCGGCGTTGCCTGCTGCGGGCACAGGTGCAGGCAGGTATCACACTGGTGGCAGTCACTCTCCTGCCACCAGACGCGTCCGGCCTGAATGCTTAACGCATCGTGCGGACAGTGAGGCACACAGTCGCCGCAGTCGTTGCAGCGTCCGATCGTCCACGGGTTGTGGCAGGTTTTGCAGCGCAGGTTACAGCCCTGCAGGAACAGCGCCAGGCGGCTGCCCGGCCCGTCCACGCAGGAGAAGGGGATAATCTGACTAACTAAAGCGCATCTGTTGTTCATGGCTTATCACGCGCGGCTGACGTTCCAGAATGCGGGTATTGCGTGCAGCTTCTTCGCCAAGCCAGGTGGTGTTAGTACGCGATCCGGCTTCGCGGTATTTTTCCAGGTCCGATAACCGCACCATATACCCGGTGACGCGCACCAGATCGTTACCCGCCACGTTAGCGGTGAATTCCCGCATCCCCGCATTGAACGCGCCCAGGCAAAGCTGAACGACCGCCTGCGGGTTGCGTTTCACCGTTGTTTCCAGCGTCAGGATGTCGCTGATACCGGCGTGGTAAAACTGATGATGTGGGGCGACGGCCAGCAGATGGCTGACTGGGTCCGGTTCATCACCGTAAGGCAGACGTGCGCCAGGCGTAGTGCCTGTGTCAGAGCTGATCCCCGACTGCGCATGAAGCATTGCCCGCTGTTTCCAGCCATATTTCACCGGCGTGTTTTCAACAAACGCCGCAAGCTGTTCGCTGATGCGATAGCCCAGCGTGTTGGCCTGCTCATCTTTACCGTAACGGCTCGCAAGACCTTCTTTTTCGCAGAGCGTGTTCACCGCTTCCGCCAGACCGTACATGCCAAACATCGGCACAAAACGATCGGCATCAATCAGCCCCTCTTTCACCAGGAAGCTATTCTCAAAGAAGGCGGATTTTTCATACAGGAACGTGCTGCGGGCATCAATGATGGCTATCTGCTGCTGGCAGTAGTACGGCAAGGTGCGGGTGAAGAAGTCTTCGATTGATTCGCTGTGTTCTGCAATCGCTTTCAGGTTGAGGCGCACCAGCGTGCTGCCACCGCCTGCAAGCGGCAGGGAGTTGTAACAGCTCACCACACCATAGCGACCTTTTGTGAAAATTTTATCATTCACCGGACCATTAGAAACATGCGGTTTGCTGCATTCACAAATGTTTTTCGCCACGCTGAGCAGCAGATCTTGCGGGGTGATATCAGGATCATAAATAAAGGTCAGATTAGGCGTAACCTGCTTCAGTTCTGCATCGGCACGCAGAATGGCGCGGGTGACAGGGGTATCAGCCGGGCCGATATTGGCATGCATAAAGGCATCCGGCAGCGTTCTGTCGAGATAGCGCCAGAAACGTTTTATTCGGCTATCGATCTCTTCTTGTGTTAGAATTCTAACATATGGTTGCAGCAACGCATCGAGCTGGCCCAGATAAACGGGCATTGATGTGACGGACGGAACATGATGGTAAAGAATCGTGAGCAGCGAGAGGGCATCGTCGAGATCTTTTGCCCCTTCCAGCTCCAGCCACTCTGAACCGTTAGCCAGGAATTTTTCATAATCCGGCAGAACGTAGCGCGGTTTGTAAGGCGCATGGCCTTCGAACATGTCGCAGATAAAGCCCTCGTCCAGCGCGGCGCGGGCCGCCTGGGGAAGCGGTGGATAGGGCAAATTGTTTTCCGCTTCCAGCGCCAGAAAGTGACGTTTTTGCTCCGGGCTCAATACCGGGCTTGTCACAATATGCTGGCAACGTTGTTGCAGGTCATCGGGGCTGGAGTGGGACATATTCGCTTCCTTTAGTGTTCTGCGGATGATGCACAGATTGTAGGAAGTCGTTCTGTTGAGGCTTTTGATCCGACACGGTGTATCGCTGCTTTAGCCAGCAGTTAGCGAATAAAAATTTGAGTCAGATCTCATTACAGTAATGCAAATTTGTACGAAGTTTTCATTAACTGTGATGAATGTCGAAGTGTAGATGCGGGTGAATGTTAGAATACTCACAGACCCGCAAGGTAAAATTGATACGGCACTGCCGTTGGAGAATGTTATGACCGATTTAACTGCAAGCAGCCTGCGCGCGTTGAAACTGATGGACCTGACCACCCTGAACGATGACGACACTAATGAGAAAGTCATCGCCCTGTGCCATCAGGCGAAAACGCCCGTCGGTAACACCGCAGCCATCTGTATCTACCCGCGCTTTATCCCGATTGCCCGTAAGACGCTGAAAGAGCAGGGCACGCCGGACGTGCGCATTGCAACCGTGACTAACTTCCCGCATGGCAACGACGACATCGAGATTGCGCTGGCGGAAACCCGCGCGGCGATTGCCTACGGCGCTGACGAAGTTGACGTGGTGTTCCCGTACCGCGCGCTGATCGCGGGCAACGAGCAGGTCGGTTTTGACCTGGTGAAAGCCTGTAAAGACGCGTGCGCGGCGGCAAACGTGCTGCTGAAAGTGATCATCGAAACCGGCGAGCTGAAAGAAGAGGCGTTGATTCGTAAAGCGTCTGAAATCTCCATCAAAGCCGGTGCGGACTTCATTAAAACCTCTACCGGTAAAGTGCCGGTCAACGCCACGCCAGAAAGCGCACGCATCATGATGGAAGTGATCCGTGATATGGGCGTGTCTAAAACTGTTGGCTTCAAGCCTGCGGGCGGTGTGCGCACGGCTGAAGACGCGCAGCAGTTCCTGGCGATTGCGGATGAACTGTTCGGCGCAGACTGGGCGGATTCCCGTCACTACCGTTTCGGCGCATCCAGCCTGCTGGCAAGCCTGCTGAAAGCGCTGGGTCACGGCGACGGTAAGAGCGCAAGCAGCTACTGATTGCCAGACAACGCCGGATGACGCTTCGCTTATCCGGCCTACAGGATCGTAGGGCGGGTAAGCGTAGCGCCACCCGCCACAATTCCCCCGATTCCGCATGGAGGTTTCCGTGTTTCTCGCACAAGAAATTATTCGTAAAAAACGTGATGGTCATGCATTAAGCGACGAAGAGATCCGCTTCTTTATCAACGGCATTCGTGACAACACCGTCTCTGAAGGGCAGATTGCTGCTCTGGCGATGACCATTTTCTTCCACGATATGTCGATGCCTGAGCGCGTGTCGCTGACCATGGCGATGCGAGATTCAGGAACCGTTCTGGACTGGAAAAGCCTCAACCTCAACGGCCCGATTGTGGATAAGCACTCCACCGGCGGCGTGGGCGACGTGACCTCTCTGATGCTTGGCCCAATGGTGGCGGCCTGCGGCGGTTACATCCCGATGATCTCCGGGCGCGGCCTGGGCCATACCGGCGGCACGCTCGACAAACTGGAAGCCATTCCGGGCTTCGATATCTTCCCGGATGACAACCGCTTCCGCGACATTATTAAAGACGTTGGTGTGGCGATTATCGGCCAGACCAGCTCTCTTGCTCCGGCAGACAAGCGTTTCTACGCGACGCGCGATATTACCGCAACCGTAGACTCCATCCCGCTGATCACCGCTTCTATCCTTGCCAAAAAGCTGGCAGAAGGACTGGACGCGCTGGTGATGGACGTGAAGGTGGGCAGCGGCGCGTTTATGCCAACCTATGAACTTTCTGCTGCGTTGGCTGAAGCGATCGTGGGCGTCTCCAATGGCGCAGGCGTGCGCACCACCGCGCTGCTGACGGATATGAACCAGGTTCTGGCCTCCAGCGCCGGTAATGCCGTTGAAGTGCGTGAAGCCGTGCAGTTCCTGACAGGTGAATACCGTAATCCGCGTCTGCTTGATGTGACGATGGCGCTGTGCGTGGAAATGCTGATCTCCGGCAAGCTCGCCAAAGACGACGCAGACGCCCGTGCGAAACTGCAGGCGGTGCTGGACAATGGCAAAGCGGCAGAGATCTTTGGCCGTATGGTTGCGGCGCAGAAAGGCCCGACCGATTTCGTGGAAAACTACGCCAAATATCTGCCAACCGCGACGCTCAGCAAAGCGGTTTATGCGGATACGGAAGGCTTTGTGTCGGCAATGGATACCCGTGCGCTCGGTATGGCGGTGGTATCAATGGGCGGCGGACGTCGTCAGGCATCGGACACCATTGATTACAGCGTCGGCTTCACTGATATGGCCCGTCTGGGCGACAGCGTTGACGGCCAACGTCCGCTGGCGGTGATCCATGCCAAAGACGAAGCCAGCTGGCAGGACGCGGCGAAAGCAGTGAAAGCGGCAATCACGCTTGACGATAAAGCACCGGAAAGCACACCTACGGTCTATCGTCGTATCACCGAATAACGGTATACTGATCTGATCGCTATTTTTTGAAGCACTACGTACGGAGAACAATTATGAAACGTGCATTTATTATGGTGCTGGACTCATTCGGCATCGGCGCAACAGAAGATGCAGAACGTTTTGGTGACGTGGGTTCCGATACCATGGGCCACATCGCGGAAGCCTGTGCGAAAGGCGAAGCGGACAACGGTCGTAAAGGCCCTCTGACCCTGCCAAACCTGACCCGTCTGGGTCTGGTGAAAGCACACGAAGGTTCTACCGGTAAAATCGCAGCCGGTATGGATGGCAACGCGGAAGTCGTGGGTGCCTACGCCTGGGCGCATGAGCTCTCTTCCGGTAAAGATACGCCGTCTGGACACTGGGAAATCGCCGGTGTACCGGTTCTCTTCGACTGGGGCTACTTCTCCGATCACGAGAACAGCTTCCCGCAGGAGCTGCTCGATAAGCTGGTTAAGCGCGCCAACCTGCCGGGTTATCTGGGTAACTGCCACTCTTCCGGTACAGTGATTCTGGATCAGCTCGGCGAAGAACACATGAAAACCGGCAAGCCGATTTTCTACACCTCTGCTGACTCCGTGTTCCAGATTGCCTGCCACGAAGAGACCTACGGTCTGGATAAACTCTACGAGCTGTGCGAAATCGCCCGTGAAGAGCTGACCGAAGGCGGCTACAACATCGGCCGCGTGATCGCGCGTCCGTTTATCGGCGACAAAGCGGGTAACTTCCAGCGTACCGGTAACCGTCACGACCTGGCCGTTGAGCCACCGGCACCAACCGTGCTGCAGAAACTGGTCGACGAGAAAGGCGGTCATGTGGTTTCCGTGGGTAAAATCGCGGATATCTACGCGAACTGCGGTATCACCAAAAAAGTGAAAGCCACCGGTCTGGATGCGCTGTTCGACGCTACCATCAAAGAGATGAAAGAAGCGGGTGACAAGACTATTGTCTTCACCAACTTCGTGGACTTCGACTCCTCATGGGGCCACCGTCGTGACGTTGCAGGCTATGCTGCCGGTCTTGAACTGTTTGACCGCCGTCTGCCGGAGCTGATGGAGCTGGTGGGTGAAGATGACATTCTGATCCTGACCGCGGACCACGGCTGTGATCCGACCTGGACCGGTACTGACCACACCCGTGAGCATATTCCGGTGCTGGTGTATGGCCCGAAAGTGAAACCAGGTTCGCTCGGTCACCGTGAAACTTTCGCGGATATCGGCCAGACGATTGCGAAATATTTTGGTACGTCTGACATGGAATATGGCAAGGCTATGTTCTAAACGGATTGGGTGCGGCCTGATGCCCTCACCCCAGCCCTCTCCCACAGGGAGAGGGAGAACAGTATGTAGGCCGGGTTAGGCGCAGCCGCCACCCGGCAAAAACAACAATGTAAAAGGAACTGAAGATGGCAACTCCTCACATTAATGCAGAAATGGGTGATTTCGCTGACGTCGTCTTGATGCCGGGCGACCCGCTGCGTGCGAAGCACATTGCAGAAACCTTCCTGGAAGACGTGCGTGAAGTGAACAACGTTCGCGGCATGCTGGGCTTCACGGGCACTTACAAGGGCCGCAAAATCTCCGTAATGGGTCACGGCATGGGCATCCCATCCTGCTCTATTTATACCAAAGAGCTGATCACCGATTTCGGTGTGAAGAAAATCATCCGCGTTGGCTCCTGCGGCGCGGTGCGCATGGACGTTAAACTGCGTGACGTGGTTATCGGCATGGGTGCCTGCACCGATTCCAAAGTCAACCGCATGCGTTTTAAAGATCATGACTTCGCGGCGATTGCAGACTTCGGCATGGTGCGTAACGCGGTTGACGCCGCAAAAGCGCTGGGCGTTGACGCGCGCGTGGGGAACATCTTCTCCGCCGATCTGTTCTACTCCCCGGACGGCGAAATGTTCGACGTGATGGAGAAATACGGCATTCTGGGTGTTGAAATGGAAGCGGCCGGTATCTACGGCGTGGCGGCGGAGTTTGGTGCGAAAGCGCTGACCATCTGCACCGTGTCTGACCATATCCGTACGCATGAGCAAACCTCTGCTGCTGAGCGTCAGACCACCTTCAACGACATGATCAAAATCGCGCTGGAATCCGTTCTGCTGGGCGATAAAGAGTAATGTTGTCAATGCCGGGCGGCGCTCGCTGCCCGGCATTTTTTCACCTTACAGGTACACCACGCTAATGGTCGCCTGACCATCAAATTCCGTATCTTCCGTCAAAGACAGCTTTTTCAGGCTTTCAACGGCCAGCGAGACGTTCAGGGGGAAGAGACGCTGTATACAGACATCGGGTCGGTTTTTCCTGCTGGTGCTACGCTCATCAGTCCCAGGTCTTTATTGGCGATAGTGCC
Source organism: Enterobacter sp. MALB-1 (assembly GCF_041021625.1). NCBI lineage: Bacteria > Pseudomonadati > Pseudomonadota > Gammaproteobacteria > Enterobacterales > Enterobacteriaceae > Enterobacter > Enterobacter sp. MALB-1. The sequence continues at coordinate 3,792,537 of NZ_JBDPJL010000001.1, read as the reverse complement.
GCCATTGGCTTTCTGCCAGCGGCTCATGCCAGAACCTGCCGTCACCGCAGTACGGATCGGCTCAACTGTTGCACCATTCGCGGTTACTTCACCTGTGCTGGTATAGATTGAATAAGCACCAATGTTCTTACCATCATGCGTTTTGCCCAGGCCAAATGTAGACATGCTGCCGCGCAGCTCGCCGCCGTTTGACGTGGCGTGCGCCACTTTCAGGTTTGAACTGCTGCCAGTGCTGGCGTTGGAATCCGTGCGGTTATCCGCAATACTCCAGCCCACTTTTGTTGGTGTCGGGCAATTGATCGTCAGCGTGAGCCCTTTTTCACCCAACTGTGTTGTCTGGGTTTGAGAAAGCTCCCCCACTTTAATGGTACCGAAATCAATAACACCGTTATTGCTCAGTTCAGGAACGCAAGAGGCACTGCTTAGTGTCGCTTTGACTTTCAACACCGCACTGTCACCAGCATGGGCTGCTGTTGCCGCCATTGCCAGAGCGGCGACAATCAAACTTTTTTTCATAGTTATTCCTTAACATAGATATAATTAAGCGCAATCGTGACCTGCTTTCACAGTTCAGATGCCTGTTTTTCTTCTAACTATTCACCCGAGTGATAAACCCGAGACGGTGAATTATTTATTCCTTCGTTAATAACACCCATGACAAATGGCTTTCCAGTTCCGTGATGTCACTGGTATGTCGCAGTTGGCTATTATTAATAACAGGAATGAGTTTGATCGTGAAACTCATGTTTTTTCCACGAACATAGTTCATATTGTCTCGCGCAATTACACCTTCGTTATTTTTCAAAAGTATTTTTGCTGCGGGATTATCAGCATAAGCAAAATTAGCCTGATCGGTCGTTTTTGAGAGGTTGTGAGAGTGACCATCAATGATCATATTGTAGGCGCTTATTACCAGCCGGCTTTCATCACCAAACAATACGGCTCCACCGGGGCCGGATGCCGCCTGGACAAAAAGGGCCATGACTACGGGCTCAGGGCAATACACATTGACCATAACGTCTTTTGCGGGCATTCGCTGCCAGTTTTTTTGCGAAGCGACAATATCGTCCTGCCTGAATTTTCCAAAAGAGACATTCGGCTGGGAAAATGCCACATGACACTCCTCGCAAATCGCTTGCGCTGAAAAGAGCAATGTCAAACACGTCAATGTATGAAGCAGTTTTTTGTGCAATTTACTCACTGGCATAATCCTTTTGCGTTTTCGTAATAGGCGTCTTTGTTTTTCTCGTCACTCAGGGAATAATGGATTTGGCATATTTTTGTCATATTGTCATCGACAACAAACAGCTCTGGCGTGCCCGTCGCATCGGGAATAAATACGCTGCCGTTATCCATAACGCTGACAATATAATTGCTCTCTTTATCGACAATGCTCAGACCTCGGGTGAGCCAGGAACCATCACCTCTTTTCACCTCCAGCATGACCCGACGGGTATTCAGTACATGGAAATCAATTTGTGCAAACGATCCGTATGCCGCGTTAATCGTCTGGATACCATTAGACAAATCCATTCCTTGTGGTAAAGAACTGGTATTGATAACAATCTGTGATTTCTGCCACTCCCTTAATCCAGGTACGACGGCCTGACCCCAGGCATCTGTCCAGACAGTACCATCCGGCGTGTTGATCTCAATTCCGCTTTCAGGCTCGCTCAACCGCGCAATACCGAAGGTGTCCTTAATCGGGTAAGGCGTAAAAGTGATCCCATGAGGATGTAACGCAACGCCACCGTTTAAAGAGGCGCTGTAGTTGTGTTGATCGTCATCGCTTTGACCAGCCGCCAGGCCTAACTGCGTATAATGCAGGTTAGAGCTGATATTCCCATTGAAGGAGTAGCTTCGACTTTCGCTTTCGCGATCGGCAGAGAGATTGTAGTTGATGCTTTGCCCAATATTCCCGCTGTCCTGGACGCCATAATTTCGTTTATCACCCTGGCTGCGCATATACGTGCTGATACGCTCTGTGCCGAAGGGAATAATTAAGCTGGCATAAAACGTATCACCATCATTCTGGCTGTTATATTCAGAATCATCACTGCTCAGCGCATGCTGCCAGTTTAACGACAGAGAGGCATGCCCCAGCGTTTTGCTCCAGGATGCCATCAGGTAGCGCGAGCCACCGCCGTTCTCATCCCCGGAATCGGCGCTGTATTGCACCGATACTGATCCCATAATGTCATTATTCCAGTTGAGGCTGGCGTTCCAGGAATTCTGGTAAGATTGTGAATCCGGGTCCATGGCTTCCGTCATTTCGCGATAGCCACCGGTATAATGAGAGGCACTCAGGCTTAATGACAGCTGCGCGGGAAGCATAATGTTGCTTTGCAGTTCGGCCTTATTTCCCTGTTGCTGGCCGTGATAACGGGCATTGCTCATCATAATGCCGGGAGAAACTTGCCAGTTTTCGTTAATAAACCACTCCAGCATAGCCCCTGCCGCCTGGTATTTTTCAGCCACAACGCCTGCGGTGGTGGCTGAAACGCGCGAGCCGATGCGTGAGCCATTTGACAGATTCACCACCCAGGGAGAACGCGCTTCCTCTCCGCTATCACGGACCTGCCCCACGGAAAAACTTAAACCTTCAACCCGTGATAAGCCGTTAATATTCAGCGCGGAAGAGGGAACGGTGAAGCGTGTGGTTGAACCATCGGTTTCAACGACATTGACATCCAAATCGATATTACTGCGTACAACGGGAACATCAGTTAACGTGAATGGACCCGCATTAACCAATGACGAATAGATAACCTGGCCCGACTGTCGAACCTCGACACGTGCCTGGTTGGTTCGCGCAATACCTGAAACACTGGTCGCAGGGATATCGGGTTGTAACCCGGTTTCAGGCAGAAACTGCAGACCCGTAATTTGGCTCCCGCCGAAGAGGGAAGAACTGACATTTATCTGGCCAACCTGCGCCCGAAGTTTACGTTCTTCAAAAACGTGTTCCGCATAGGTATAAAGATTTTCAGCGCTTCGGGTTCCGTTATCATCGGTTAAAATGTAATTACTGCGCAGCGTCCAGTTTGCAAGATTGAGGCCCGCACCAATGTTTCCCTGGGAGAATGTGCTGTTGCCTCCGCTACCATATTCGTTGTAATTACTGAATGCGTTGTAGTTAATCAGTCCGGCAAAGCCACCGTGCGAGTAATACTGTGCCGCATAAAAGCCGTTATCCATGGCTTCTGCAGGGACAAACAATTCCAGTGATTCTGTGTTCGGCAGCAATGTAATCGTTGCTGAAGGATAATCTTTCAGCAAATCGTGACACTTCTCGCTGGAACTGATACTCAGGGGTAGAAGCCCTACCGCATGGGTGAAATCATCATCAGCACAAAGCTGGCCGTTTTCGCCAATACGAATAGCCAGCGTGCCTTTATCAACACCGTTAATTTTCACCTGTACCGCGTGAGATCCCGGCAGGTAGCGTTGTTCTTCTGAAAAATAATGCGCCAGGTTTTTACTGATGCCCCGCGTCGCCAGAATATCGGTGTTGAAATCAACGTCAGCGGCAAGCAACGCCTGCGCATGCAGCAAGGCTACCGCAACAAGCGCTACCCGGTATGTTCGAGGGCGAAAAGAGGACGTAATCACCAGTGTTTCCCGAAATTAATGCGTAAGGGAGGCGGTAAAATTGTCGACTTCAATGCCATAGCGGCTGGCTGGGCTGAATTCGACCGCATTATCCGTATTGCTCAAAGGCGATTGGGTCTGCACAGCCATTGTTTCGCCAGGCAGAATAAAGGTTTTATTCAGTAATCCGGCTTGATGAGAGGGAAGTAACGTTACTGCGGTCGAAAAACGTACCACATAAGCGGATGTATTACGGACCTGAATATGATTATCCGTAACGGACCAGGTCAATAATTTCCATGCATCGGTGACGACAGGAAGATTTTTCGGATGAATTAATACCGGTAAGTCCTGGCGGAGGTTGATCCCAACTTTCACATTTTTGTCACTGGATTTGGGAGGTATCCCTTCAAATACGACACGTTTGTAATGCTCAACGGTGAGCGGTTCCTTGCTTTCAAGGATAAAACGAACCTGTTGTTCCTGGCCGGGCTCAAGGCGCACAACGGGTTGAGTGACATTAAGTTTCACGCCTTCGTCACCTTCCACATCCTTGATCGAGGTATAGAGAAGGGTTGGGATATTATCGGTGTTTTTAACGTTCATGATGCCGCCGTGATTGGCTTCATCAATCATTAATAATGTGGTTTCTGGCACCATGCCTGCGGCAAACAGTGTCGACGGCAGGGCAACGACAAGGGAAGGCAAGAAAAGCGCAACTTTCAGGTTCATAGATATGATTTTTCTTCAGAAGAGAATGAAAACAAAACTCTCTATTTACATAGAGAGTTTTGAATGGCTATTCGCGCTTAGAGATAAACCAGCGTGATAGTGGACTGACCGTCAAGTTCGGTTTTGTCTGTCAGCGTTAAGGTTTTGCTTGGCGCAACGGCCAGCGCAATTTTCAGTGGGAAGACAGCGCTGGTGAACGCCAGCGGAGAACGCTCGCCCGTTTTAGAAACGGTCAGAACGTCCGAACCATCGCTTTTGAGCATGCCGTTAGCCCACATGTTCTGCCAGCTTGACTTGCTGATGGTGCCACCTTTGTACAGTGATGAAGCGATTGGCTGTGCCGCCGCGCCATTTGCAGTGATAGCGCTCAGGTAAGTGGATACCGCGTACGCACCGATATTTTCACCTGCGCTGGTTTTACCTACGCCGTTCAGTGACTTACGGCCGGTGGCTTTCTGACCATCTGTCGTGCCATTTTCAATCCAGAATTCCGTCGAGGTCAGGCTTCCACCTGCGTTGGAATCCGCGCGATCGTCGGTGATGTTCCAGCCCACGCGGGTTGGCGACTGGCAGTTGATGGTCAGTGTGACATCCTTGTGGCCCGCCTGATAAGGCACGGCAGAGGAGAGTGAGTTCAGACCAATTTCACCAAAATCAGCCATACCGCCGTTGCTCAGCTCAGGCACACATCCTGCGCTGGTCAGCGTGCCGTGGACTTTCAGCATTGCGGTAGGTTCTGCACATACTGCCGTTGCCGCCAGAGATAACGCGGTGGCAAGAAGAAGTTTTTTCATTGTTATTCCTTAACCATTGAAATATTAAGTAACAGAAGATATTTATAACCTTCATATCGCTTGTTATTGGGTAACGACTTGAATTACAAGCGGCGTAGATTCTAGTAATGAAACCCGTAATTAATTAGTTAGTTTTTCTTACGAAGTGTTTGAGAATTTGTTATGTCATGAATAAACATTCGCGTATGTATAAGTCGTGATGGAATAAAAATGGCGGGATATTCCCGCCGTGAAAAGAGACACTATTGTGTTTCGTTCATTAAAGATAAATGAGCGTTATTGTGGTTTCACCACTGAGTTGCGCTTCGTCAGTTGTCGTCAGGCGGTTAGTATTAACAATAGCCAGAGAGACTTTAAATGGATATACAACGTTAGTCACTGCCAGTGGTGACATTTTCCCTGGCGTTGTCGCGGTTTCAATTTCGGCATTTCCATTAGCAATGACACCCGTGCTAAGGTTACGCCACATATATTCACCTTTCGCATTTGTGTAAGCGGGGGCATAAATAACCTGAGCGGGCATTCCGTTTGCTGTTACTTCATTTATACGTGTACTGATCGCATACGCGCCAATATTTTCACCCGCATCGGTTTTACCTACACCATACGTCGTTCCTGCTCCCCAGGCATCGTTGCCGTTATCCATTGCATCACGAATATAAAACTCGCTGGAGGAGAGATGGGCTGCGGCATTAGAGTCTTCTTTATTATCGGCAATACTCCATGCGACTTTTGTTGGCGACGGGCAACGAATTGTCAGAGACATATCTTTCTGACCCATCTGGTTAGTCTGAGTGGGAGAAAGTTGGTCTAATGCAATAGTTCCGAAATTAATAGAACCGCCGTTACTTAATTCAGGCGTACAGGATGCATTATTCATCTTCCCCTGAACTTTCATTACCACAGAAGAGTCAGCACAGGCCGCAGAAGTCGCCACTGCGATAGCCGCAGCAAGGATCACTTTTTTCATTGTTATTCCTTTACAGAAAAATAAGGATTGGATTTTTATATAGGTAATTAACTTGTCAACTAACAAGCGAGGAGATTCTATTGAGGGTAGGACTCATTTAGATAATTAGGAATTCTAATCTTGATGTTAAGTGTTGTTAATGGTTGTAAATACATATGCGAATGTATTTACAACCATTGAGGGCAAGACAAAAAATGCAACCCACGGTCGTAAATTATCGAACGGCTTTGGCAATCCACGCCGACAATTCCCGTAATTCATTTTCCTGTTCCGGGAAATCACCGATTAATGCATCACACTCCTGCTGTAGCATATCCGCCCGATATAAACAGCCCTGCAGGCGTGCCGCCAGCGCCTCTAACGGGGCCGGATTCAGGCTGTCCGTAAACACCTGCGTACGGGAAATATGACCTTTTTCTACGTCAAAATGCAGTTCCACGCCGCCCCAGGTAAAACGCTCGTCCAGCAGGTGCGAAAAGGCCGGTGCCTGGCCGAAATTCCATTCCCAACTGCTCTGGCGGGCAAAGGTTTCAGCGAAGTTTGGCAGGTCCGGGGTCTTATCCGGTGAAATCACTTCCGCTTCCACGCGCTCGCCGTAATGCTCAAAGAATGCCTCGCGGATCGCGTCGCAAATTTGCGCGTGAGTTATGCCCGGCAGCAATTCCACCAGATTCGCCACGCGACCGCGCACGGAGGTGATGCCTTTGGCCTGCAGCTTTTTCTTATCAGGATTCAGGTAGTTCGCAAGACGGCTCAAATCGGCGTTCAGTAGCAGCGTGCCGTGATGGAACCCGCGATCCAGGGTTTCACGGTAGGCGGAGCCGGACACTTTACGGTCTCCCTCGTCGGTTTTCACCACCAGATCGTTGCGCCCGGAGGCTTCAGCCGTCACGCCGAGAGAGTTAAGTGCATGGAGCACAATGGAGGTAGAGATGGTTTTGTCGTATTCCGGTTTACCCGCCATAAAGGTAAAGCAGGTATTGCCGAGATCGTGGAACACCGCGCCGCCGCCGCTGCTTCGGCGTGCAAGACGGACATTGTCCTCTTCCATGCGCCGCGTGTTGCACTCTTTCCACGGGTTTTGTGCGCGTCCAATAACGACGGTATCGGCGTTGCGCCAGAGAAACAGGACACGCTGGGTGGCGGGCATCTGGCGGAAGATGCACTCTTCCACCGCGAGATTAAACCAGGGATCGTAAGAGTCAGAGATAAGCAGGCGTAACGTCGTCATGGCAGAGTTCCTTTTCCGAATCATCTGCCTACTTTATCATTAATCTTTCTTCTCGCTCTCTTCCTCTTCGGGAATCGACTTACTGGCGGTCAGCAGGAAAGGTGACTGCTGCCAGCGGGTACGCTTACCCTGTAGCAGGGTGCGCGCCAGTACAACGCCGATAGCCAGTGAGAGCAGCAGCATCAGGCGCAGAATATTGGTGGTGTTATCTACCTGTTTGGCTTCGGTTGGCAGTGTATGGGTATCGAGCGTCAGGCGCAGATAACCCAGTGGGCCATTTTTGCCCTGAATGGGTTCGACGATCTGCTGGTTGAAATATCCTCCGGCTTTTTTCCCATCCAGCGCCAGCCTGTCGCGCACGTCGACATGCTCGCCTGCACGGGCTACCAGGTCGCCCTGTTCGTCGTAGACACCGGCGTCCAGAATACGGCTATTCTCTGTTAGCTGGCGTAAAACCTGGGCTATCCGCTTATCATCCGGTGTTTCGGTACGCATGGACGGCGCAACGTTGAGCGTGACCTGGCGCGCCAGCGTGCGAGCCAGTTCTTCAAATTGTGGGTTGCGTTGCCGTTGATGATTCTGGCTAAACCACGATGCCCCCTGCATCAGCACCACGAGGAGTGCGAGACAGATCAGGACAATCACGGCGCGATGAAGCCGGAATTTCAGTTTTGCGCGAGCCATATTCCACCTGTTGAAAATTTACGGCTTAATGTTGCCAGAAGTGATGGTTACAGGGTAGCCTCATGCGTTATTTTCCCTCTGCAACCTTCCGGCGCGAACGAATTCACAGGAGCTTCAATGCCGAACATTACCTGGTGCGACCTGCCTGACGATGTCTCTTTATGGCCAGGACTGCCGCTCTCTTTAAGTGGTGATGAGGTGATGCCTCTGGATTACCACGCTGGCCGTAGTGGCTGGCTGCTGTACGGACGTGGCCTGGATAAGCAACGCCTCACCCAGTATCAAACCAAACTGGGGGCGGCGATGGTTATCGTCGCGGCCTGGTGCGTGGAAGATTATCAGGTCATTCGCCTGGCCGGTTCTCTGACGCAGCGTGCGACGCGCCTGGCGCATGACGCCGGGCTGGACGTTGCGCCGCTTGGCAAAATACCTCATCTGAAAACGCCAGGGCTGCTGGTGATGGATATGGACTCTACTGCCATCCAGATCGAGTGTATTGATGAACTCGCTAAACTGGCGGGCAGCGGTGAGCTGGTGGCAGAAGTGACTGAACGCGCGATGCGCGGCGAGCTGGACTTTACCGCCAGCCTGAGACAGCGCGTGGCGACCCTGAAAGGTGCCGATGCGAACATTCTGCGTCAGGTCCGGGACGAATTACCGCTGATGCCAGGGTTAACGCAACTGGTGCTCAAGCTGGAAACGCTGGGCTGGAAAGTGGCGATTGCGTCGGGCGGGTTTACTTTCTTCGCGGACTATCTGCGCGATAAGCTGCGTCTGACGACAGTAGTCGCCAATGAGCTGGAAATCAGGGACGGCAAACTGACCGGGCAGGTGCTCGGCGACATCGTGGATGCGCAGTACAAAGCCAACACGCTGACACGTCTGGCGGAAAAATATGACATTCCTGCTGAGCAGACGGTGGCGATCGGCGACGGTGCTAACGATCTGCCGATGATCAAAGCGGCGGGCCTCGGTATTGCTTACCACGCCAAGCCAAAAGTAAATGAAAAGACGGAAGTGACTATCCGTCATGCTGATCTGATGGGGGTGTTCTGCATTCTCTCTGGCAGCGTGAACCAGAAATAACGGCATGCGATTGCAGGCCGCACTGAGATAACGAGGTAAACCGTGGCGAAAGCTCCAAAACGCGCATTTGTCTGTAATGAATGTGGTGCGGATTATCCGCGCTGGCAGGGCCAGTGTAGCGCCTGCCATGCCTGGAACACCATCACTGAAGTGCGTGGTGTGGCGGCTTCGCCGAGCGTGGCGCGCAATGAACGTCTCAGCGGCTATGCAGGCAATGCCGGTGTGGCGAAAGTGCAAAAGCTCTCGGATATCAGTCTGGAAGAACTGCCGCGCTTCTCTACCGGGTTCAAAGAGTTTGACCGCGTGCTCGGCGGCGGTGTCGTGCCAGGCAGCGCGATTTTGATCGGCGGTAACCCTGGAGCGGGTAAATCTACCTTACTCCTGCAAACGCTGTGTAAGCTCGCCGAACAGATGAAAACCCTGTACGTCACGGGGGAAGAGTCTCTGCAGCAGGTGGCGATGCGTGCTCACCGTCTTGGCCTGCCGACCGGTAACCTGAATATGCTTTCGGAAACCAGCATCGAGCAGATCTGCATGATTGCGGAAGAAGAGCAGCCGAAGCTGATGGTCATCGACTCCATCCAGGTGATGCATATGGCGGATATCCAGTCGTCGCCGGGCAGCGTGGCGCAGGTACGTGAAACGGCGGCCTACCTGACGCGCTTCGCCAAAACGCGCGGCGTGGCGATTGTGATGGTTGGCCACGTCACCAAAGACGGTTCGCTGGCGGGGCCGAAAGTGCTCGAACACTGTATCGACTGTTCCGTGATGCTCGACGGCGATGCCGATTCCCGCTTCCGCACCCTTCGCAGCCACAAAAACCGTTTTGGCGCGGTGAACGAACTGGGCGTATTTGCCATGACCGAGCAGGGGCTACGCGAAGTCAGCAACCCGTCGGCCATCTTCCTGAGCCGAGGTGATGAAGTCACTTCCGGCAGCTCGGTGATGGTGCTGTGGGAAGGAACGCGTCCGCTGCTTGTCGAAATTCAGGCGCTGGTCGATCACTCGATGATGGGCAACCCGCGGCGCGTGGCGGTAGGTCTGGAACAGAACCGTCTGGCGATCCTGCTGGCGGTGCTGCACCGTCATGGTGGCCTGCAAATGGCGGATCAGGATGTCTTCGTCAACGTGGTCGGTGGCGTTAAAGTTTCGGAAACCAGTGCGGACCTGGCGCTGCTGCTGGCGATGGTCTCCAGCCTGCGTGACCGACCGTTGCCGCAGGATCTGGTGGTCTTTGGCGAGGTTGGCCTCGCCGGGGAGATCCGTCCGGTGCCAAGCGGCCAGGAGCGTATCTCCGAAGCGGCAAAGCACGGCTTCCGTCGGGCGATTGTGCCAGCCGCCAACGTGCCGAAAAAAATCCCGGAAGGGATGCAGGTTTTTGGCGTGAAGAAACTCGCAGATGCGTTAAATGTCTTTGACGACTTATAATTACGTATTCGATTTTGCAGGAGGCACCGTAATTTATGTCATCATTTGACTACATCAAAACCGCAATCCGCCAGAAAGGCTGCACGCTGCAGCAGGTAGCGGACGCCAGCGGTATGACCAAAGGCTACCTTAGCCAACTGCTGAACGCCAAAATCAAAAGCCCCAGCGCGCAGAAGCTGGAAGCATTACACCGCTTTCTGGGGCTTGAATTCCCGCGTATGCAAAAGAACATCGGCGTGGTGTTCGGCAAGTTTTATCCGTTGCATACCGGGCACATCTATCTGATCCAGCGCGCCTGTAGCCAGGTCGATGAGCTGCACATCATCATGGGTTACGATGAAACCCGTGACCGCCAGCTGTTTGAAGACAGCGCCATGTCGCAGCAACCTACGGTGCCGGACCGTCTGCGCTGGCTGCTTCAGACGTTTAAGTATCAGAAAAACATTCGTATTCATGCCTTTAACGAAGAGGGGATGGAACCGTATCCGCACGGCTGGGATGTATGGAGCAACGGCGTCAAAGCCTTTATGGAAGAGAAGGGCATTACCCCGAACTGGATCTACACCTCCGAAGAGTCCGATGCGCCGCAGTTCCGCGAGCATCTGGGCATCGAGACGGTGCTGATCGATCCGAAACGCACCTTCATGAACATCAGCGGGGCGCAGATCCGCGAAAACCCGTTCCGCTACTGGGATTACATCCCCACTGAAGTAAAGCCGTTCTTTGTGCGCACGGTGGCGATTCTTGGCGGTGAGTCGAGCGGCAAATCAACCCTCGTCAACAAGCTGGCAAATATCTTCAATACCACCAGCGCGTGGGAGTACGGACGCGATTATGTCTTCTCGCATCTCGGCGGTGATGAGATGGCGTTGCAGTATTCCGATTACGATAAAATCGCCCTCGGCCATGCCCAGTACATTGATTTTGCGGTGAAATATGCCAACAAGGTGGCGTTTATTGACACCGATTTCGTCACCACTCAGGCGTTCTGTAAAAAGTACGAAGGACGCGAACATCCGTTTGTGCAGGCGCTGATTGACGAATACCGCTTCGACCTGGTGATCCTGCTGGAAAACAACACGCCGTGGGTAGCCGATGGGATGCGCAGCCTCGGCAGTTCAGTGGACAGGAAAGAGTTCCAGACCATGCTGGTGGAGATGCTTAACGAGAATAACGTTGAGTTCGTGCATGTGGAGGAGTCGGATTACGACTCCCGTTTCCTGCGCTGCGTCGAGCTGGTGAAGGAGATGATGGGGGAGCAGGGGTAATTCTTACCCCTCACCCTAACCCTCTCCCCAGAGGGGAGAGGGGATTGCACGGAGCTGTCTTTTCACCCTCGCCCCTTTGGGGAGAGGGCCGGGGTGAGGGGATAAAACCTCAATACTCAACCACCACTTTCCCGCGCATATGCCCTTCCAGCACCTTACGGTGCGCTTCAGTAATGTTTTCCACGCTCAGCCCGTGCAGCGTTTCGCTAAGCGAGCTTTCCACCACGCCATTTTCCACCAGCTTTGCCACTTCATTTAAAATCTCCCCCTGACGCGTCATGTCAGCAGTCTGGTACATGCTGCGGGTGAACATAAACTCCCAGTGCAGCGCGGCAGATTTGGATTTCAGCTTGCTTTGATCCAGCGGATGCTCATTCTCAACGATAGTGCAGATATGCCCCTGTGGTGCGATCAGCTCGCTGACGGCATCCCAGTGGCCGTCTGTGTCGTTGAGGATGAAGATATAATCCACAACGGCGATCCCCTGTTTTGCCAGTTCACCCTTCAGATCGCGGTAGTTCACCACCAGATCTGCACCGCGATCGCGACACCACTGAGCAGAATCTTCCCGCGATGCGGTGGCGATCACCTTCACCTGACTGTTGTGCTTCGCAAACGGGATCGCCAGCGATCCCACCCCACCCGCACCGCCGATGATCAGCAGCGTGTTGTCCGATCCGGCATTCTGAATGTTCAGCCGTTCAAACAACCCTTCCCAGGCGGTAAGCGCCGTTAATGGCAATGCAGCAGCGGCGGCCCAGCCGAGGTTTGCGGGTTTATGCCCGACGATGCGCGCATCAATCAACTGGTGTGTGGCATTGCTGCCAGGACGGGTGATATCGCCCGCGTACCACACTTCATCCCCCGCGTTGAATCCGGTCACGCTGGCTCCAGTGGCTTTGACAATACCGCTGGCATCCCAGCCGAGAATACGCGGATCTTTCAGCCCGTTTCTGGCGAGCCCGGCGTGTACTTTGGTATCTACCGGATTAACAGAGACGGCTTTCACCTCTACCAGCAGATCGTGCTCGCCAGGCTGCGGCATCGGCTGAGTGATTTCAACAAAAGTGACGGGATCAGCAGGGTTAACGGCAATGGCTTTAACTGACATAGGGTGCTCCTCAATGGAATGCGTTTTGTTGAGGCTAGTCTATTAAGTGGTCAGCTGCATGATAAGATGGACAATCAGGAACAAAGTGTTCGTACAGGATGAACAATCATGTTTAAACAGCTTCAGGATATGGCGCTGTTTGCGCTGGTGGCGGAGATGGGCAGTTTTACTGCGGCTGCGCAGAAGGCCGATTTGCCGAAATCCAGCGTCAGCCAGCGTATCAGCCAGCTTGAGCAGCAGGTGGGGCTACGGTTGCTCAATCGCACCACGCGCAGGCTCAATCTGACCTTTGCAGGTGAACATTATCTGGTGCACTGCCGGGAGATGCTGGCGGCTAGCGAACGGGCGGAGTACGCCATTCAACGCCTGCGTGACAATCCCAGTGGACGGCTTCGTATCACCTGTCCGGCAGGGATTGGCGCGACGCTACTGGCGCACCTGAATGCGGAATTTCAGCATCGTTATCCGGATGTTTCGCTTGATGTCTCAATTTCTGACGACGTGCTGGATCTGGTCGAATCCGGATTTGACGTGGCCCTGCGCACCGGCAAGCCGCAGGACTCCTCGCTGATTGGCCGCATAATCGGCCACTGCCCGCGCTACATGCTGGCCTCACCGGACTACCTCGCGCGCAGAGCGCCGCTGACGCATCCTCGTCAGCTGGTAGAGCACCGCTGCATTACCCACAAAGCCTGGTCAGAGTGGCTGCTGCGAAGTGACAGCGGGGATTACCGCTATCTGCCGGATAACGCCCATATGACGGATAACCTGGTGTACGCCCGTGAGTGTGCGATTGCCGGAGCCGGTATTACGTTGTTACCTGCATTCCTGCTGGAAGATAAGATTGAAAAGGGGATGCTGGTGCAAGTGCTGCCGGAGTGGAACGTTGAGGGAAACGATCTCTGGCTTGCCTACCCGAGCCGCAAGTTGAACTCGCCTGCGCTGATGAGCTATATCGAGTTTGCCATGCAGTTTGATGAGGTGAAGCGGTATTACGTGGGCAAATAAAAAAGCCGGGTGGCGTTCACGCTTACCCGGCCTACAAACAGCGCAGTACCGTAGGCCGGGTAAGGCGAAGCCGCCACCCGGCACTCAGGCACTTATTTTGCTATGCGCTTGTACTTAATACGCTTCGGCTCCAGCGCGTCTGCGCCCAGCGTGCGTTTCTTGTACTCTTCGTATTCGGTGAAGTTACCTTCGAAGAACTCCACTTTACCTTCGTCCTGGTAGTCCAGAATGTGGGTCGCGATACGGTCAAGGAACCAGCGGTCGTGCGAGATAACCATCGCGCAGCCTGGGAATTCCAGCAGGGCGTTTTCCAGTGCGCGCAGGGTTTCGATGTCGAGGTCGTTGGTAGGTTCATCGAGCAGCAGAACGTTACCGCCAACCTGCAGCAGTTTCGCCAGGTGCAGACGACCACGCTCACCGCCGGACAGCTCGCCCACGCGTTTGCCCTGGTCGGTGCCTTTGAAGTTAAAGCGGCCAACGTAAGCACGGCTTGGCATCTCGGTGTTGCCGATACGCATGATATCGAGACCGCCGGAGACCTCTTCCCACACGGTTTTGCTGTTATCCATCGCGTCGCGGAACTGGTCAACGGAGGCCAGCTTCACGGTTTCACCCAGGGTGATAGAGCCGCTGTCAGGCTGTTCCTGGCCGGACATCATGCGGAACAGGGTAGATTTACCCGCGCCGTTCGGGCCGATGATGCCGACGATGGCACCTTTCGGTACGGAGAAGGTCAGGTCGTCGATCAGCAGGCGGTCGCCGTAAGACTTACGCAGGTTGCTGACTTCAACCACTTTATCCCCCAGACGTGCTCCAGGTGGAATAAACAGTTCGTTGGTTTCGTTACGTTTCTGGTATTCGGTATTGTTCAGCTCTTCGAAGCGTGCCAGACGGGCTTTACCCTTAGACTGACGGCCTTTTGCACCCTGACGAACCCACTCCAGCTCTTTCTCAATCGACTTACGACGCGCCGCTTCCTGAGAGGCTTCCTGCGCCAGACGCTGATCTTTCTGCTCCAGCCAGGAAGAGTAGTTACCTTCCCACGGAATCCCTTCACCGCGGTCCAGCTCCAGTATCCAGCCAGCGACGTTGTCGAGGAAGTAACGGTCGTGGGTGATCGCCACCACGGTGCCTTCGAAGTCGTGCAGGAAGCGTTCCAGCCAGGCCACGGATTCTGCATCCAGGTGGTTAGTCGGTTCGTCGAGCAGCAGCATATCTGGTTTTTCCAGCAGCAGACGGCACAGCGCCACGCGACGGCGTTCACCACCGGACAGGTTTGCGATTTTCGCATCCCAGTCTGGCAGACGCAGGGCGTCAGCCGCGCGCTCCAGCTGCACGTTCAGGTTGTGACCGTCGTGTGCCTGGATAATCTCTTCATATTTGCCTTGCTGAGCGGCCAGTTTGTCGAAGTCCGCGTCCGGCTCGGCGTATTTGGCATACACTTCATCCAGACCTTTCAGCGCGTTAACCACTTCAGAAACCGCTTCTTCGACGGACTCACGCACGGTGTGTTCCGGGTTCAGCTGCGGTTCCTGTGGCAGGTAACCAATTTTGATGCCAGGCTGCGGACGGGCTTCACCTTCGATGTCTGTATCGATGCCGGCCATGATGCGCAGCAGGGTGGACTTACCGGCACCGTTGAGACCCAGAACACCGATTTTTGCGCCAGGGAAGAAGCTCAGCGAGATATTTTTAAGAATATGACGTTTCGGCGGAACCACTTTGCCGACACGATGCATGGTATAAACGAATTGAGCCACGTTGGACTTCGCCTCTTTTATCGTGATGAAAATAGTTAACAGCCCCGAAGTGTAGCCTTTTTCCTGCCCTAATCCCAGCCAGGAACGTCGGGAGTGTTAAAACGCGCAAGAAAGGTAAAAAAGTGTCCATGACGTGGCGCGTTGCCGGATGCCTGGTTAGCATAAGTTGATTAGACTTTGACGTGGCAAGACGCTGCAATTGACGAAAAAACAATGAGGAAGAGCTTGTGGAAAAAGCCAAACGGGTGGTCTGGCGTCTGCTGGCTGCCAGCGTATGCGTGATGGCGGTAAGCCAGGCGGCGCGTGCTGATTCACTGGACGAACAACGTAACCGCTACGCGCAAATCAAGCAGGCGTGGGACAACAAGCAGATGGATACCGTGCAGGCGCTGATGCCGACGCTGAAGGACTATCCACTGTATCCGTATCTGGAGTATCGCCAGATAACCGACGACCTGATGAACCAGCCGACGGTCACTGTTAATCATTTTATTCAGGCGAACCCGACCCTGCCGCCAGCGCGAACCCTGCAGTCTCGTTTTGTGAATGAGCTGGCGCGCCGCGAAGACTGGCGCGGCCTGTTGGCCTTCAGTCCGGAAAAACCGGGCACCACCGAGGCGCAGTGTAATTACTACTATGCAAAATGGGCTACCGGTCAGCAGGATGAAGCCTGGGCGGGAGCGAAAGATCTGTGGCTGACGGGCAAAAGCCAACCCAATGCCTGCGATCCGCTCTTTGGCGCATGGCGCGCGTCCGGCAAGCAAGATCCGCTGGCCTACCTTGAACGTATTCGTCTGGCGATGAAGGCCGGGAATACGCGGTTGGTTACCGTGCTGGCAGGGCAAATGCCGCCGGATTATCAGACCATCTCAACGGCCGTTATCCAGCTGGCTAACGATCCGAATACCGTGCTGACCTTTGCCCGCTCCACGGGCGCTACCGATTTCACCCGCCAGATGGCGGCAGTCGCCTTCTCCAGCGTGGCGCGTGACGATGTGGAAAACGCACGGCTGATGATCCCGCAGCTGGTGCAGGCGCAGCAGCTCAATGACGATCAAACTCAGGAACTGCGCGATATTGTGGCGTGGCGGCTGATGGGCACGGATGTGACCGACGAACAGGCCCGCTGGCGTGACGATGCAATTATGCGTTCAAACTCGACTTCGCTGGTGGAACGTCGCGTGCGTATGGCACTCGGTACGGGCGATCGTCGTGGGCTGAATACCTGGCTCGCGCGCCTGCCAATGGATGCCAAAGAGAAAGATGAATGGCGCTACTGGCAGGCCGATCTGCTGATGGAGCGGGGACGCGAGGATGAAGCGAAAGAGATCCTCCATTCGCTGATGCAGCAGCGTGGGTTCTACCCGATGGCAGCAGCGCAGCGGCTGGGTGAGGAGTACACTCTGAAGATCGACAAAGCGCCAGCCAATGCTAGCCCGGCGCTGACGCAGGGGCCCGAAATGGCGCGCGTGCGCGAGCTGATGTACTGGAACCTGGATAATACTGCGCGCAGCGAGTGGGCCAATCTGGTCACCAGCCGCACCACTGACGAGAAAGCCCAGCTTGCCCGCTACGCGTTTGATAACCACTGGTGGGATCTGAGCGTGCAGGCGACGATCGCCGGTAAGCTGTGGGATCACCTTGAGGAGCGTTTCCCGCTGGCTTACAACGATCTTTTCGGACGCTATACCCGCGGCAAAGATATCCCGCAAAGCTACGCCATGGCGATTGCCCGCCAGGAGAGTGCCTGGAACCCGAAAGTGCGTTCACCGGTGGGGGCCAGCGGTCTGATGCAAATTATGCCGGGTACGGCGACGCACACGGTGAAGATGTTTAATATTCCTGGTTACAGCAGCCCTTCGCAGCTTCTGGACCCGGATACCAACATCAACATTGGCACCAGCTACCTACAGTATGTTTATCAGCAGTTCGGCAATAACCGCATCTTCGCGTCGGCAGCGTATAACGCAGGGCCTGGTCGCGTGCGCACCTGGCTTGGCAACAGCGCCGGACGCATCGACGCGGTGGCGTTTGTCGAGAGCATTCCGTTTTCGGAAACGCGCGGTTATGTGAAGAACGTGCTGGCGTATGATGCCTACTATCGCTACTTCATGGGGCAGAAAGATACCCTGATGAGTGATGCGGAGTGGCAGAGACGTTACTGATCGGCGCGGGTTGTGTTATGCTGTACTCGCTAATGAGTACAAGAGGCAGCATGACATGACCCAGCATTCCCCGTATTCCTCGGCAATGGCCGAACAACGCAATCAGGAGTGGCTTCGTTTTGTGGAGCTGCTCCGCCAGTCCTATGAACAGGATCTGCATTTACCGCTTTTGCAACTGATGCTGACGCCCGATGAGCGTGAAGCGCTGGGCACGCGCGTGCGGATCATTGAAGAGCTTCTGCGCGGTGAGATGAGCCAGCGTGAGCTGAAAAACGAGCTGGGCGCGGGGATCGCAACCATTACCCGCGGCTCGAACAGCCTGAAGTCTGCGCCGGTTGAGCTGCGCCAGTGGCTGGAAGCGGTATTGCTGAAAAATGCCTGATGGCGCTACGCTTATCAGGCCTACAAATTACAATGACTCACCGTAAATCGCGTTATGGAACGGGCTTAACGCCAGGATAACCGCCTGGTGATATACGCCTGAGCGCGTCAGCTTGCCTGCGGTAAAGACACCAATCGCCCCTTCTTTACGGCCAATCGCATCAATGCCGGTGTACTGCGACATCACTGGCCCGAGTGCTTCACCCGCACGGACTTTGTTCAGGATGATCTCCGGCAGCGGCAGCGTGGCCGAGCGAGCTTCACCGCGCTGCTCGCGACTCTCGATAACGACCCAGCTAAAGGTCGCGCCTTCGTCGATTCCCGCTTCAATGGCGACCCAAAAGTCAGCATCTGGCGCAGCCGCTCTGGCATTCACCACGCGATTTCGTGCGCCAGTGCGCGTTTCCTCACTGCCAAACGGCTGTTCAGGAACGCCACTCTCGACGCCGATGGCGTCAATATGGCACGATCCTTCGCCGAAGATCTCTTCAAATGCCCTTAGAATTGCCTGAATTTTGGCAGGATTAGTGGTAGCAGAGACAACATGGTGCATAATTAAGCTCGATTCAAAAAAACTCATCGCAGTATAACGGAAAAAAAGCATGTTACAGGTATACCTTGTTCGCCACGGTGAAACGCAGTGGAACGCCGAGCGACGTATTCAAGGCCAGTCAGACAGTCCTCTTACCGAAAAGGGCGTGCAGCAAGCGTGGCAGGTGGCGGAACGCGCCAGAACGCTGGGCATCACGCACGTCATCTCCAGTGATTTAGGTCGTACACAGCAGACGGCGCGCATCATCGCCGACGCCTGTGGCTGCGACGTGATCCTCGAACCGCGCCTGCGCGAACTGGATATGGGCGTGCTGGAAAAACGCCACATCGACACGCTGACGGAAACGGAAGAAGGCTGGCGTCGCACGCTGGTGAACGGTACAGAAGATGGCCGCATTCCTGAAGGTGAATCCATGCAGGAGTTAAGCGTGCGTATGCATGCTGCGCTGGCCGAGTGTCTGAAGCTCCCGGCCGGTAGCCGTCCGCTGCTGGTGAGCCACGGTATCGCGCTGGGTTGCCTGGTAAGCACCATTCTGGGATTACCGGCTTATGCTGAGCGCCGCCTGCGTCTGCGCAACTGCTCAATTTCCCGTATCGATTATCAGGAAAGCGCGTGGCTGGCGTCTGGGTGGGTGGTGGAGATGGCAGGGGACATTTCGCATCTAGATGCCCCTGCGCTGGACGAACTGCAGCGTTAACGACGTACCGGAATTAACAATTCCATCCGCAGATTGATTGGGCCTTCTTCCGGTTTTGCATCGCTTGCCGGGTAGTAGCGCTCAATATCCTGACCTTTACGGCGATTCAGATTCAGCATTGGCATGCAGGTTCCGTAAACGGTCAGGATAAATTCCTGAACGCCCGTCCCCAGCCCTTCATACGAAAACATCACGTATTCGCCGCCTTCCAGCACGACCGGTTTCGATCCCTGAATGTAGCCATTCGCCATGTCTGGCGTGAGCGCGGTGGTGTAGAACACCTCCTGCTCATCGTCTTTTTCGTGGCTCGGATGCGTTTCGTTCAGGCCATACAGCAAAGGTGGGATCGCTGGTGCATGGCTGAGAAAATCACGCCAGAACTGAACGCGCATTTGATGACGAAACTCGGAAATTTGCTCCAGCGAGCAGGAATAACTCTGCGTCGTCCCGATAAGATGCGTTTCCGGCAGGGTGACCATTTCATATTTCGGCATCGCGAACTCGCCCAAACGCAGCGGCGGACGGATACCATATGAGCTCCAGTCAGGCGAGCGGCGATACAGCGCTGGCGTTAACGAGAACTGTTTCTTAAAGGCACGGGTGAAGGTTTGCTGCGAATCGAAACGGTACTGCAGGGCAATATCCAGAATGGGACGCGCGGTCAGACGCAACGCCACAGCCGATTTTGACAGACGACGCGCGCGAATGTAGGCACCGATAGCATGACCGGTGACATCTTTGAACATCCTTTGCAGATGCCACTTGGAATAGCCTGCTTTTGCCGCCACATTATCCAGTGACAAAGGCTGGTCGAGATGACCTTCCAGCCAGGTTAGCAGGTCGCGAATAATTCCAGCCTGATCCATATACTATCCTCATCCTTAAAACAGCAGGTGCCTGATAACAGGTTAGCGGATAATAGCATTTTTTGATGTTTTAGCATTCAGTGTTTTTTTTGCTCATTAATGCTTTTTGCAGTGCATTATGGGCGAATATATTCTAATCCTGTGATCTTGCTACATTTTTGTCTAAAGTGTTGAATAATCGCCCAGTGCAATTTTAAAGAATGGTAACAATATGAAATACAAGACATTGCTCTTTACAGCCTTGCTGCTGTTGGTTGGCCGCGCGGCACAGGCGGAACAGATTGGTTCCGTCGATACCGTGTTTAAAATGTTCGGCCCGGACCACAAAATCGTGGTGGAAGCATTCGACGATCCGGATGTGAAAAACGTCACCTGCTATGTTAGCCGGGCGAAAACAGGTGGCATTAAAGGCGGACTCGGGTTGGCTGAAGACACCTCCGATGCGGCGATTTCATGCCAGCAGGTCGGTCCGGTTGAGCTGAGCGACAAAATCAAAAACGGTAAAGCACAGGGGGACGTGGTGTTCCAGAAACGGACTTCTCTGGTCTTTAAGAAGCTGCAGGTGGTACGCTTCTACGATGCCAAACGCAACACGCTGGCCTATCTGGCCTATTCCGACAAAGTGGTGGAAGGTTCGCCGAAAAACGCGATTAGTGCCGTGCCGATTATGCCGTGGCGAGAATAAAAAAAACGGCGCAAAAGCGCCGTTTTTAATGTGTGATGTGCGGGATTACTCCTGCAGGTCACCGCAGAAACGATAGCCTTCGCCATGGATAGTGGCGATGATTTCTGGTGTATCCGGCGTAGATTCAAAATGCTTACGAATACGACGGATGGTCACGTCTACGGTGCGGTCATGAGGCTTCAGCTCGCGACCGGTCATTTTCTTCAGCAGCTCTGCACGGGACTGAATTTTGCCCGGATTTTCGCAGAAGTGCAGCATCGCGCGGAATTCACTGCGCGGCAGTTTGTACTGCTCACCGTTCGGGCTAATCAGCGAACGGCTATTGATATCAAGTTCCCAGCCGTTGAATTTGTAGCTGTCTACGCTACGACGCTCTTCGCTGACCGTACCCAGATTCATGGTGCGGGACAGCAGGTTGCGGGCACGAATGGTTAACTCGCGTGGATTGAACGGCTTGGTGATGTAGTCATCCGCGCCGATTTCCAGGCCAAGAATTTTATCAACTTCGTTGTCACGGCCCGTCAGGAACATTAATGCGACGTTCGCCTGTTCACGCAGTTCGCGCGCCAGCAGAAGGCCGTTTTTGCCCGGCAGGTTGATGTCCATAATGACCAGGTTGATATCATTTTCAGAAAGGATCTGATGCATCTCTGCGCCATCGGTCGCTTCAAAGACATCGTAGCCTTCTGCTTCGAAAATGCTCTTTAACGTGTTGCGTGTTACCAACTCGTCTTCAACGATAAGAATGTGCGGGGTCTGCATGTTTGCTACCTAAATTGCCAACTAAATCGAAACAGGAAGTACAAAAGTCCCTGACCTGCCTGATACATGTCGCAAATTAACATGATCGGCCTAACGTGACTAAAGTACGTAATTGCGTTCTTGATGCACTTTCCATCAACGTCAACAACATCATTAGCTTGGTCGTGGGTACTTTCCCTTTGGACCCGACAGTGTCAAAAACGGCTGTCATCCTAACCATTTTAACAGCAACATAACAGGCTAAGTGACACCAGACACCCAATAAAACTACGCTTCGTTGACATATATCAAGTTCAATTGTAGCACGTTAACAGTTTGATGAAATCATCGTAGCTGAATGCTAGCCTTTGTCACAAATTTTCAATAAACCAACTAGTTGCGGGCCTTGATTGATAAACGATGCGAATCCAATCAGAAATGACTATTCATACAGTCATTATCATTACAAAACATAAGGATAATGAACCTTTGTTAACATTCTAACTGATTGTTCAGCCACACAATAGTTTAGCGTTTTTAAATTGTTATGAAACGCTATTTCGGTGATTTGTGTTGCAATTTTGTAAATTCGTGCTGCGTAATATGTTGAAGCGCATCACATTTTTACCCGCTAACTGTTTAAAAAGAGAGCATAAATGCATCTGTCGATTGTGCTGGTGGCCCCAGCAAGAGCCGAAAATATAGGCGCTGCGGCGCGTGCCATGAAGACCATGGGTTTTACCGATTTACGTATTGTGGACAGCACGGCGCACCTGGAACCTGCGGCACGCTGGGTGGCACACGGGTCGGGAGATATTCTCGATAATATAACCACTTACGCTACGCTTGCTGACGCGCTGCACGATATTTCGTTTACCGTGGCGACCACCGCGCGCAGCCGGGCGAAGTTTCATTACTACGCCACGCCTGCGGAACTGGTGCCCATGTTGAGTGAGAAAAGCCAGTGGCTGACGAAAGCCGCGCTGGTGTTTGGTCGCGAAGATTCGGGGCTTACCAATGAGGAGCTGGAACTTGCCGACGTGCTGACGGGCGCGCCAATGGTGGCTGATTATCCGTCGCTGAATTTAGGCCAGGCGGTCATGGTGTATTGCTATCAATTAGCATCCTTAATACAAATTCCGCAGCCGCACGCTGCCGGTACGGACGAAAATCAGCTGGCCGCGCTGCGCGCTCGCGTGGAGGATCTGTTATCGCGACTGGGCGTGGCGGACGATCAGAAAATGGCGGACTGGTTGCAACAGCGTCTCGGACGGCTTGAACAACGCGACACGGCGATGCTGCACCGTTTGCTGCATGATATCGAAAAAAAATTAGCCGAGTAAAATGCTGCCATACGTTTTTACTATGGCGTAACCGTCTAATGCTAAGGGTTGCTTTTGGGGGATTCGGATGAAAATAAATCCTGAGACAGCGGGACGTGAGAGCGTCCCGAATTGTGATCAAATTAAAAATTCATTGACTTAAGGTGCCCGATCCTTTAACCCTAAAAGAATACAGCACAGACAGATAATAATGACAGAGTACACAACATCCATGAAACGCATCAGCATCACCACCATTACCACAACCATCATCATTACCACAGGTAACGATGCGGGCTGACGCGTACAGGAAAAACAAAAAAAGCCCGCACCTGAACAGTGCGGGCTTTTTTTTCGGCTAAAGGAAACGAGGTAGAACCATGCGAGTGTTGAAGTTCGGCGGTACATCAGTGGCAAATGCAGAACGTTTTCTGCGTGTTGCCGATATCCTGGAGAGCAATGCCAGGCAGGGGCAGGTTGCTACCGTGCTTTCTGCCCCGGCGAAAATCACGAACCATCTGGTGGCGATGATTGAAAAAACCATCGGTGGTCAGGATGCACTTCCGAACATTAGCGACGCTGAGCGCATTTTCACAGAGCTGCTTCAGGGGCTGGCAGAGGCACAGCCTGGCTTCCCGCTTGCACAGCTGAAAGCCTTCGTTGAGCAAGAATTTGCCCAGATCAAACACGTGCTGCACGGTATCAGCCTGCTTGGCCAGTGCCCGGACAGCATCAACGCGGCGCTGATCTGTCGCGGTGAGAAACTCTCGATTGCCATCATGGCTGGCCTTCTTGAAGCGCGTGGCCACAACGTGACGGTGATCGATCCGGTTGAAAAACTGCTTGCAGCAGGACACTACCTCGAATCCACCGTCGATATTGCCGAATCGACCCGCCGCATTGCCGCGAGCAAAATTCCGTCAGACCACATGATCCTGATGGCGGGCTTTACCGCCGGAAACGAGAAGGGCGAACTGGTGGTGCTGGGCCGTAACGGCTCTGACTACTCTGCTGCCGTACTGGCTGCGTGTTTACGCGCAGATTGTTGTGAGATCTGGACTGACGTCGACGGTGTATATACCTGCGACCCGCGCCAGGTACCGGACGCCAGGCTGCTGAAGTCGATGTCGTATCAGGAAGCGATGGAGCTTTCCTACTTCGGCGCTAAAGTGCTTCACCCTCGTACCATCTCCCCAATTGCCCAGTTCCAGATCCCTTGCCTGATTAAAAACACCGGTAACCCACAAGCCCCAGGTACGCTGATTGGTGCCAGCACCGATGAAGATGGTCTGCCGGTGAAAGGTATCTCCAACCTGAATAATATGGCGATGTTCAGCGTCTCCGGTCCGGGCATGAAAGGGATGGTCGGCATGGCGGCGCGTGTTTTTGCGGCCATGTCCCGCAACGGTATCTCGGTGGTGCTGATCACCCAGTCTTCTTCTGAATACAGCATCAGCTTCTGCGTGCCACAAGGCGACTGCCTGCGCGCGCGCCGTGCGCTGGAAGAAGAGTTTTACCTGGAGCTGAAAGAGGAGCTGCTGGAGCCGCTCTCTATTCAGGAGCGTCTGGCGATCATCTCTGTGGTTGGCGATGGGATGCGCACGTTGCGCGGTATCTCCGCCAAATTCTTTGCCGCACTGGCGCGGGCCAACATCAACATCGTGGCGATTGCGCAGGGCTCGTCCGAGCGTTCTATTTCTGTGGTGGTCGATAACGACGATGCGACCACTGGCGTGCGAGTGGTGCACCAGATGCTGTTCAACACCGACCAGGTGATTGAGCTGTTCCTGATTGGCGTGGGCGGTGTGGGCGGCGCACTGCTGGAGCAGGTTAAGCGTCAGCAGGAGTGGCTAAAGAAGAAACATATTGATCTGCGCGTGTGTGGTATCGCGAACTCAAAAGCGTTGCTGACCAACGTTCACGGTCTGAACCTGGAAAACTGGCAGGCCGAGATGAGCGAGGCAAAAGAGCCGTTCAACCTGGGCCGTCTGATTCGCCTGGTGAAAGAGTATCACCTGCTCAATCCGGTGATTGTCGACTGTACCTCGAACCAGGCGGTGGCCGATCAGTACGCCGACTTCCTGCGCGAAGGGTTCCACGTGGTGACGCCAAACAAAAAGGCCAACACGTCGTCGATGGATTACTATCACCAGCTGCGCCTGGCGGCGAGCAAGTCGCGCCGCAAGTTCCTGTATGACACCAACGTCGGTGCAGGTCTGCCGGTGATCGAGAACCTGCAAAACCTGCTGAACGCGGGCGATGAACTGCAGCGTTTCTCCGGCATTCTTTCTGGCTCGCTGTCGTTTATCTTTGGCAAGCTCGATGAAGGGATGAGCCTGTCTGAAGCGACCCGTGCGGCGCGTGAGCTGGGCTACACCGAGCCCGATCCGCGTGACGATCTCTCCGGGATGGACGTGGCGCGTAAGCTGCTGATCCTGGTGCGAGAAACGGGTCGTGAACTGGAGCTTTCGGATATCGTGATTGAGCCGGTACTGCCAGTTGAATTTGATGATAGCGGTGATGTCAGTACCTTTATGGCGAATTTAGCGCAGCTCGACGACGCCTTTGCTGCCCGCGTAGCGAAAGCCCGTGATGAAGGTAAGGTATTGCGCTATGTTGGCAATATTGAAGAAGATGGCGTGTGCCGTGTGAAGATTGCCGAAGTGGATGGCAACGATCCGCTCTACAAAGTCAAAAACGGCGAAAACGCCCTGGCGTTTTACAGCCACTATTATCAGCCATTGCCGCTGGTGCTTCGCGGCTATGGCGCAGGGAATGATGTGACGGCAGCGGGTGTGTTTGCCGATCTGCTGCGTACCCTGTCATGGAAGTTAGGAGTTTAACATGGTGAAAGTTTATGCCCCGGCTTCCAGCGCCAATATGAGCGTCGGATTTGATGTGCTGGGTGCGGCGGTCACGCCGGTGGATGGTTCGCTGCTGGGCGATACGGTAACGGTAGACGCGGCGGATAGCTTCAGCCTGAATAACGTTGGCCGCTTCGCCAGCAAACTGCCGTCCGACCCGCGCGAGAATATCGTTTATCAGTGCTGGGAGCGTTTCTGTCAGGAGATCGGCAAAAACGTGCCGGTCGCCATGACGCTGGAAAAAAGTATGCCGATCGGCTCCGGTCTGGGCTCCAGCGCCTGCTCCGTGGTTGCCGCGCTGGTGGCGATGAATGAGCACTGTGGTAAGCCGCTGAACAATAACCGCCTGCTGGGGCTGATGGGCGAGCTGGAAGGGCGGATTTCAGGCAGCATTCATTACGACAATGTCGCGCCGTGTTTCCTCGGTGGTATGCAGTTGATGATTGAAGAAAATGGCATCATCAGCCAGCAGGTGCCAGGGTTTGATGAGTGGCTGTGGGTGCTGGCGTATCCGGGCATTAAGGTTTCGACCGCGGAAGCGCGTGCGATCCTGCCTGCGCAGTATCGCCGCCAGGACTGTATCGCCCACGGGCGTCACCTGGCGGGCTTTATTCACGCCTGCTATACCCGTCAGCCACAGCTGGCGGCGAAACTGATGAAAGACGTCATTGCCGAGCCGTACCGCACGAAGCTGCTGCCCGGTTTTAACGAGGCGCGGCAGGCATCACTGGATATTGGTGCGCAGGCGTGCGGCATCTCCGGCTCCGGCCCGACGCTGTTCGCCCTGTGCGATAAGCCAGACACCGCCCAGCGTGTGGCGGACTGGCTCTCTAAACACTACCTGCAAAATCAGGAAGGCTTTGTTCATATTTGCCGTCTGGACACGGCTGGCGCACGAGTACTGGGATAAATAATGAAACTTTATAATCTGAAAGATCATAACGAGCAGGTCAGCTTCGCGCAGGCGGTGACTCAGGGACTGGGCAAAAATCAGGGACTATTCTTCCCGCATGACCTGCCGGAATTCCATCTGACTGACATTGATGCCCTGCTGAAACAAGACTTTGTCACCCGAAGCACCAAAATTCTCTCCGCGTTTATTGGTGACGAAATCCCGCAGGAGCTGCTGGAAGAGCGCGTGCGTGCGGCGTTTGCTTTCCCGGCACCGGTTCAGCAGGTGGAGCCCGACGTAGGTTGTCTTGAGCTGTTCCACGGCCCAACGCTGGCGTTCAAAGATTTCGGTGGCCGCTTTATGGCGCAGATGCTGACCCACATCAGCGGCGACAAGCCGGTGACCATCCTGACCGCCACTTCCGGTGATACCGGTGCGGCTGTCGCCCATGCGTTCTACGGCCTGAAAAACGTCCGCGTGGTGATCCTTTATCCGAAAGGTAAAATCAGCCCGCTGCAGGAAAAACTGTTCTGCACGCTTGGTGGCAACATTGAAACTGTGGCGATCGACGGCGATTTCGATGCCTGCCAGGCGCTGGTTAAGCAGGCCTTCGATGACGAAGAGTTGAAGGTGGCGCTGGGCCTGAACTCCGCAAACTCCATTAACATCAGCCGTCTGCTGGCGCAGATCTGCTACTACTTCGAGGCGGTGGCGCAACTGCCGCAGGAAGCGCGTAATCAACTGGTGATCTCCGTACCAAGCGGAAACTTCGGTGACCTGACGGCGGGCCTGCTGGCGAAATCGCTCGGTCTGCCGGTAAAACGCTTTATCGCGGCGACCAACGCCAACGACACCGTGCCGCGCTTCCTGAAAGAGGGTAAATGGGCACCGAATGCCACCCAGGCGACGCTTTCTAATGCCATGGACGTGAGCCAGCCAAACAACTGGCCGCGTGTGGAAGAACTCTTCCGCCGTAAGGTCTGGCGTCTGGGCGATCTGGGCTACGCTGCGGTAACGGATGAAACCACCAAAGCGACCATGCGCGAGCTGAAAGCGGTAGGGTACACCTCTGAACCCCACGCGGCGATTGCTTATCGCGCGCTGCGCGATCAGCTTAATCCGGGGGAATATGGGCTGTTCCTCGGCACCGCTCATCCGGCGAAGTTCAAAGAGAGCGTAGAAAAGATTCTGGGTGAAACGCTGCCATTGCCGAAGGAGCTGGCCGAGCGTGCCGATCTCCCGCTGCTGTCTCATGAACTACCGGCAGACTTTGCCGCGCTGCGTAAGCTGATGATGACGCGCGCGTGATTTTTGTCGGGTGGCGGCTACGCCTTACCCGACCTACAACGGCTCAGAACGTAGGCCGGGTAAGCGCAGCGTCACCCGGCAACAGCAGTACTGTACCGCGAGGCCGGGTAAGGCGAAGCCGCCACCCGGCTTTTTTGTGGAGAAATTAAGGAGAGAAAAAGCAGGAAAAAAGCAGAAATTCTCAATAAATGCGGTCACTTAGCGTTTAGGATTGCAGAGAATAACATCTTCGGTTCCCCTCACGTAATCTCCTTACATCGGCCCACGTTGGGTAAGAATAATAAGGAGTCACCTATGTCTACACTGAAACCTGCACTCATCGCGCTTTCACTGATGCTGGTCGCTCCCATGGCGGTACAGGCATCTGAAATCACCCTCGTGCCTGCGGTAAAACTGCAGATTGGCGATCGGGATAATAACGGACACTACTGGGATGGCGGCCGCTGGCGCGACCATGACTGGTGGAAGGCTCACTATGACTGGCGCGACAACCACTGGCGTCCGCATGATGAGCATCGTAAACACGATAATCGCCATAACGATCGCCACGACGATCATCGTCCTGGTCCGGACTGGAAACACCATTAATGCACACCCCGCCAGCCGGCGGGGTTTTGTTTTTACTGCTCGTGGCGCTTAAACACCAGCTCGCCTTTCCCCGACGCTTCTTCGTCAAAGAAATAACCTTCGCTGTTAAACGCGGTTAACTGCTCAGGCTTTGTCAGGCGGTTTTGAATGATGTAACGGCTCATCAGCCCGCGCGCTTTTTTGGCGTAGAAGCTGATCACTTTGAATTTACCGTTTTTCTCATCCAGGAAGACCGGCTTGATGATCTCCGCGTTCAGCTTTTTCGGCTTCACTGACTTGTAGTATTCGTCGGACGCCAGATTGATCACCACATTATCGCCCTGGGCCTGCAGCGCTGCGTTCAGTTTGTCGGTGATGATATCGCCCCAGAAATGGTACAGATCTTTACCTTTGGCGTTTTCCAGGCGGATGCCCATCTCCAGACGGTACGGCTGCATCAGGTCCAGCGGACGCAGCACGCCATACAGACCTGACAACATACGCAGATGCTGCTGAGCAAAATCGAAATCCGCTTCGCTAAACGTCTCTGCCTGCAGGCCGGTATAAACGTCCCCTTTAAACGCCAGAAGCGCCTGACGGGCATTGTCTGGCGTGAAGTCCGGGTGCCACTCATGGAAGCGGGTGGCGTTCAGATCCGCGAGTTTGTCGCTGATGCTCATCAGCGAGGCAATTTGCGGCGCAGAAAGTTTACGCGCCTCGTGGATCAGCTGTTGCGAATAATCCAGCAGTTCAGGCTGGGTATAGCGTTCGGTGGCGAGCGGGCTCTGGTAGTCGAGCGTTTTTGCAGGTGAAATCAGAATCAGCATATCCAGTCCTTGCAGGAAATTTAGAGCGATTTTAACAAAAAATCGCCCGCAATTGATCGATAGCTGTTATTGCCGTGGCAAATCATCCCATGCGCCGGGCGCGATTTGTGACTCAATTTCAGGATAACGTGAAGCATCAAACACCGGCTGAATGCCAAGTTTGCGCTGGCGAAGATAATCCTGAGCAATAAGCGTGACCACCGGCGAGAGCAGCAAAATTGCCGTCAGGTTGGTGATCGCCATCAGCGCCATAATCACATCCGCCAGTTGCCAGACCAACGGCATGCTGAGCAGGGAGCCTGCCATAACCATCGCAATGACGCCCGCCCGAAGCAGGCTACGGGTATAACGTGAGTCTAACTTCAGGAAAATAAGGTTATTTTCGGCGTAAATGTAGTTCACCGATATCGAACTAAAGGCAAACAGCCCCACGATAAGTGAGACGAAGCCTGCGCCCCAGCTACCGGCAAGATTGACCAGCGCCTGCTGAACCAACTGGATGCCCACCGTGCCGGACGGATGCTCAACGGGACCGGCCAGCAGCACAATCATGGCGCTGGCGGAGCAGATGATAATAGTATCCGTAAAGACGCCGATCATCTGTACAATCCCCTGCGCAGCCGGGTGAGGGGGCCACGATGCGGCGGTGGCTGCGGCATTCGGTGTCGAGCCCATCCCCGCTTCATTGGAGAACATTCCCCGCTGGAAACCGGCCGTCAGCGCCTGGCTAAGGGTATAACCCAGCGCGCCTGACGCCGCTTCCCGCCAGCCAAAGGCACTCTTAAAGATGGTGGCAATCACGCCTGGCACCTGGTCAATATTGAGCACGGTCACTAACAGGCTGGCGGTAACCCAGAGCAGCGCCATGATGGGGACAAGCCACTGCATCAGGCGGGCAACGCCCCTGAGACCGGTAGAAACCGTAATGAGGGTGAAGACGGCTAACACGGCACCGGTTACCCACTCCGGGCACGCAAAGGCGTAGCGCAGGGCATGTGCGACAGAGTTGGCCTGCACGGTATTAAAAATAAGACCGTATGCGACGAGCAGAAACAGCGAGAACAGGACGCCCATCCAGCGCATCCCCAGCCCGCGTGCCATATACCAGGCCGGACCGCCGCGAAACTGGCCATTTTTGTCCTTCTCTTTATAGAGTTGTGCGAGCGAACATTCGGCAAACGAGGTCGCCATGCCGATAAGTGCCGTAACCCACATCCAGAAAACGGCTCCCGGCCCCCCGGCGCTGATGGCGAGCGCCACGCCCGCCAGATTGCCGCTCCCGACGCGCGCGGCGAGGCTGGTACACAGTGCCTGGAATGAGGTTAACCCACCCGGTTGCGGGGTGATGCTGTTTTTCAGACTTTTGCCAAACTTACGGATATAACGAAACTGGATAAAACCACTGCGCAGCGTGAACCATATACCTGCTCCCAGTAGCAGATATATCATGATCGAACCCCAGAGGATTTCATTAATAAAGGAAAGGAAATCAGGCATTAACGTCCCTCTTGTTGATGCCAAAGTGAATATGTAAGCGCTACCACTGATTGAGCATGCTGTTACTTAGCAGCCTGTTAATATTCTGAGTTTATCATACTCTGCCTAAGCGCACTGTCTGCGGTTGCGCTACCCCTGTGTCGTGTTATCATCTGGGCAGACCGGTTACATCCCCCTAACAAGTAAACCTGTCATTTTTCCGCTGCAGGCATGCTGTCGGTAGCGTGAATTATCCAGGGCACGTTAAAAGAGAAACACTATCATGACGGATAAATTGACCTCCCTTCGTCAGTTCACCACTGTCGTAGCTGACACCGGAGATATCGCGGCAATGAAGCTGTACCAGCCGCAGGATGCCACAACCAACCCTTCTCTGATCCTTAACGCCGCGCAGATCCCTGAGTATCGCAAACTGATCGACGACGCTGTGACCTGGGCGAAAGCGCAGAGCAACGATCGCGCGCAGCAGGTTGTGGATGCAACTGACAAACTGGCAGTGAACATTGGTCTGGAGATCCTGAAACTGGTTCCGGGCCGTATCTCTACCGAAGTGGATGCGCGCCTCTCCTACGACACCGAAGCCTCTATCGCGAAAGCAAAACGTCTGATCAAACTGTACAACGATGCGGGCATCAGCAACGACCGTATCCTGATCAAACTGGCCTCTACCTGGCAGGGCATTCGCGCGGCTGAGCAGCTGGAAAAAGACGGTATCAACTGTAACCTGACGCTGCTGTTCTCCTTCGCGCAGGCGCGTGCATGTGCTGAAGCTGGCGTATACCTGATTTCGCCATTCGTTGGCCGTATTCTGGACTGGTACAAAGCTAACACCGATAAGAAAGAGTACGCGGCGTCTGAAGATCCAGGCGTGGTTTCCGTGACGGAAATCTACGAATACTACAAACAGCACGGCTATGAGACTGTGGTTATGGGCGCGAGCTTCCGTAACATCGGTGAAATCATTGAGCTGGCTGGCTGTGACCGCTTGACCATCGCCCCTGCGCTGCTGAAAGAGCTGGCGGAAAGCGAAGGCGCGATCGAGCGTAAACTGTCTTACACCGGTGAAGTGAAAGCGCGCCCTGAGCGCATCACGGAATCCGAGTTCCTGTGGCAGCACAACCAGGACCCAATGGCGGTAGACAAACTGGCGGACGGTATCCGTAAGTTTGCTATCGACCAGGAAAAACTGGAAAAAATGATCGGCGACCTGCTGTAATCATTCTGCGTGACCGGGCTCCCGGTCACGCGACTTCTTTCGTACTCTGTCTGAATTTCCCCTCTGCGTGTATCATTCCCTTTAATCAGTATTTTTTGAATGGAATGACTATGAATACCTTACGTATCGGCTTAGTGTCGATTTCTGACCGCGCCTCCAGCGGTGTTTATCAGGATAAAGGCATCCCCGCTCTGGAAGCGTGGCTGGGCAGTGCGCTGACTACTCCGTTTGAGATCCAGACCCGTCTGATCCCTGACGAACAGCCGATCATCGAACAAACGCTTTGTGAACTGGTGGATGAGATGAGCTGTCACCTGGTGTTGACGACCGGTGGAACGGGGCCCGCGCGTCGTGATGTGACGCCGGATGCTACGCTGGCGATTGCCGACCGTGAAATGCCGGGCTTCGGTGAACAAATGCGCCAGATCAGTCTGCACTTTGTTCCAACCGCTATCCTCTCCCGTCAGGTCGGTGTGATCCGCAAACAGGCGTTGATCCTGAACCTGCCGGGCCAGCCGAAGTCGATCAAAGAGACGCTGGAAGGGCTGAAAGCGGAAGATGGCAGCGTGATCGTGCATGGGATCTTTGCAAGTGTACCGTATTGTATACAGCTACTGGACGGCCCGTATGTGGAAACCGACGATAAGGTCGTAGCAGCATTTCGTCCGAAAAGCGCACGCCGCGAGACAATCTCCTGAAATTAACAAATATGTGACATTAGCTGCAACCGCAGTAGCGTGTGGAGCGTTTTACGGTATAGTAATTTTTTCTTTACGATTGCTGTAAAAATAAATCCACAACACACGCAAAATGGTTCGCTATGTCACATTACACCCGACCTCTGAATCGGCAGGATTATAAAACCCTTACGCTCGCAGCACTTGGCGGGGCGCTGGAGTTTTATGATTTCATCATCTTTGTCTTCTTCGCCGCCGTAGTGGGAGAACTTTTCTTCCCGGCGGATATCCCGGAGTGGCTACGCCAGGTCCAGACCTTCGGCATTTTTGCCGCCGGGTATCTGGCGCGTCCGCTCGGCGGTATTATCATGGCGCACTTTGGCGATCTGGTCGGGCGTAAGAAGATGTTTACCCTCAGTATTCTGCTGATGGCCGTGCCGACGCTGGCTATCGGCCTGCTGCCGACCTACGCGTCGATGGGCATTATTGCGCCGTTACTGCTGTTGCTGATGCGTATCCTTCAGGGCGCGGCGATTGGCGGTGAAGTGCCGGGCGCGTGGGTGTTTGTGGCCGAGCACGTTCCGGCTCGCCGCATCGGTATCGCCTGCGGAACTTTAACGGCGGGGCTGACCGTCGGGATCTTACTGGGGTCGGTGGTGGCGACGATTGTGAACACCAGCATGACGCCACAGGCCGTGCACGACTGGGGCTGGCGTATCCCGTTCCTGCTGGGCGGGGCGTTTGGCCTGGTGGCGATGTATTTGCGACGCTGGCTGCAGGAGACCCCCATTTTCCTTGAGATGCAGCAGCGTAAAGCGCTGGCGCAGGAGCTACCGGTAAAAGCGGTAGTGGTAAGCCATAAGAAAGCCGTGGTGGTATCGATGCTGCTTACCTGGCTGCTGTCGGCGGGGATCGTGGTGGTGATTTTGATGTCACCCGTCTGGCTGCAAAAGCAGTACGGTTTCGCGCCTGCGGTGACGCTGCAGGCCAACAGTATCGCCACCATCATGCTCTGCTTTGGCTGCCTCACCGCCGGACTGGCCGTTGATCGAATCGGCGCAAGCCTTACCTTTATCGTCGGCAGTCTTTTACTGGCGGCATCAAGCTGGGCGTTCTACCACCTGGCGGGCAGCCACCCTGAACAGCTGTTCCTGCTGTATGGTGTGGTGGGGCTGTGCGTCGGCGTAGTGGGTGCAGTACCTTATGTGATGGTGCGCGCATTCCCGCCGGAGGTACGCTTCACCGGCATTTCATTCTCTTACAACGTGTCGTATGCCATCTTTGGCGGACTGACGCCGATCGCGGTCACGATGCTGATGGGCGTTTCACCGATGGCACCGGCCTGGTACGTGCTGGCGCTCTCGTTGATGGGGCTGGTGTTGGGCATCTGGCTGCGTCAGAAACCGGTGGAAGCCCCCGTTCTGGCCGGATAACAGGGCAGGCCGGGTCAGGCGAAGCCGCCACCCGGCTTATCGGTTAGTGCGAAGGGGTATAGCTCAGGATAATATTGTCATCCGGAATCGCGGTGAAGCGGGTGATAATGGTGTGGTAATCCGCCTGCGGATCAACATCCTTAAACTGTGTCGGATAGAAGATTTTGCTCAGCATCTCGATGGCTATGATGTTGTACGGGTTGTTGTAGAAGTGGTGGTAGAGCGCACCGGTATGACCTTCGGCCACTGCCGGAATACTGGCTACGCCCTGACGTGCCAGTAAGGCATTGAACGCCGCCGTCACATCGTCTGCCGGGACATTGTAGCCAAACGGGATCACCGCCGTGCCTTTACCCGGACGTTTAGAGCCGGTCATCAGATAGTAATCCGGGTTCATTGAGATAATTTTTTCCACTGAGATATTCCCGGTCGCCCCTGGCAGCAGCTGAGAGCCGATGTTGATACCACCTGCGGCTTCGACCAGCCCACCCCAGCCGTTACGCGCATGGGTGAAGCAGCAGCCATTATCCAGCCCGCCAACACCGGCAATCGGTTCGATAAAGACCAGCGGCTTTTTACTGACGTTTGCCAGCCGCTGGTGGATTTTATCCAGCCGTTGCTGATAGAAATCACTATACGCCTGTGCGCGGTCGCTCTGGCCTAACACCTTACCCAGCAGAGCAATACCTGGCAGGGTGTTCTCCACCGGGTGCAGTTCGTAATCAACAAACACTACCGGAATATGCAATGCCTCAAGTTTTTCCAGCACGCCGGTTTGTACCAGCGATGGCTTAGCGCGAAGCTGGGCGATCATCAGGTCAGGCTGGCGGGAGATAACGGTTTCGAGATCCACATTGCCCTGGTCGGAAAACTGCATATCGAGGATCTTTTCCGCTTCCGGCCATTTACGCTTCAGCACATTCCAGCTTTCGGAGTCCTGTTTTTTGGGCAGGTTGTTCCATGCCACCACTTTGGCGAACGGGTTATCGCGCTCCAGCAAGGCGAGAGCAAAAATATCACGTCCGTCCTGCAGGATGATGCGCTGCGGTTCGTGCTCAATGGTGACCGTGCGGTTGTCGAGATCCTTGACCGTCACCGGCCAGTTTTGCGCCTGGGCGAGTAAAGGTGAAAGTAACAATGCCAGCCCACCCGCAGCGGCGATGATTTTCTTTAGCGTCATGTTTTCCCCGTCTTTTTTATTGTGTTAACCCGTCGACCACCACGTGCGGCAGCCCACGCGAACAGTATTCAACACGGCCATCCACGCCATACACTGTCGCCAGACTGGCGGGCGTCACAACATCTGCCGGTAACCCGCTGGCAATCAGTTCACCGCCTTTCAGCATCAGGGCATAGTTCGCGTGACGCAGGGCGATATTAATGTCGTGGATCACCACAACGGTGACGATATTGCGCAGCCGCGTTTCGCGGGCGACGATATCCATCACATGAAACTGGTAGTTGAGATCGAGGGCGCTTAACGGTTCATCCAGCAACAGCAGATCCGGCTCGCGGATGAGCGACTGCGCCAGACCAATCAGCTGTTTTTGCCCGCCGGAAAGCTGGTCTAGAAAGCTCATTGCCAGATGGGCGACTCCCAGTTTTTCCAGAATGGCCCAGGCTTCCTGTTCAACGTTACGATCGGGCGCACTGCCGCTGGCGCGGCGGGCGACAATCACCGATTCCAGCGCATGCAGATGCACACCCTGCGGCAGAGATTGCGGGAGATAAACCACCTTCTGCGCGCGCGTGGCCGAGGGCAGCGCCATCAGATTGTCGTCATTGAGCCATATTTCCCCCTGAGCGGGATTCAGGTCCGCGAGTGCGCGCAGCAGGGTTGACTTACCTGAGCCATTTGGCCCCAGCAGGGCGGTGATTTGCCCGCGAGGCAGCAGCGGCGTCGTTAAGCCATTTATGATCTTTTTCTTGCGATAGCCGGTGTGGAGATCGCGAACGAGCAGGCCGTCGGTCATACGTTCCCCCGGTTACGAATAATAATGCTGAGGAAGAACGGCACGCCAACCAGCGACGTCACAATGCCCACGGGAATAATGACGCCGGGAACCATGTTTTTGGAAAATACCGAGGCCAGAGAGAGCACCAGTGCGCCAATGAGCATGCTGCCCGGCAGATAAAAGCGATGATCTTCCCCGAACATCATGCGCGAAATGTGCGGCGCAACCAGGCCGATAAAGCCGACAGGCCCGACAAAAGCGACCGTCAACGCGGAAATGATGCTGATGCGTAACAGTGTGGTCATGCGCAGCGTTTTGACGTTGATGCCAAAGCTGACGGCGCGATCTTCTCCAAGACGCAGCGCCGTGAGCTTCCAGGCATTTTTCAGCGACAGCGGCACGATAATCAGCAGCGCCACGGTCAGAATGGCCAGCTTATCCCATGACGCTCTTGCCAGGCTGCCCATCGTCCAGAAGACCAGACCCTGCAAGGTATCTTCGCTGGCGACAAACTGCAGAATCGAAATCAGTGCATTGAAGGTAAAGACCAGCGCGATACCGAACAGCACGACGCCGGAGGTGGCCACGCGTGTCCAGCGGCTGATACCATCGAGAATAAAGCAAGCCAGCAGCGCAAAGACAAATGCATTCGCGGGAATGAACCATTTGTCGGCAATGCCGGGAATACCCAGACCGAGCACAATCGCCAGCGCTGCACCAAAAGAGGCAGCAGACGATACGCCCAGTGTAAACGGGCTGGCGAGCGGGTTGTTGAGGATAGTCTGCATTTCTGCGCCAGCAAGCCCCAGCGCCATGCCAACGGCAACCGCCATTAACGAAAACGGCAGACGCAGATCCCAGACAATCACCCGCGTGCCTGCATCGGCGGCAGAAGAATGGAGTAACGTCTGCCAGAGTGTGGAAACGGAGATGCCAGACGGACCGAGGGTTAAATCAAGCAGCAGAGAGCCGATAATCAAAAGCAGAATAACTGCACCCAGTGCGTAGCGGCGGCGCACCACCCGACGGTAATGGGAGACAACGGTAGATGCGTCAGGCTTAGGGCTGGCGGCAAGGCTGGAATTCATTGGGTAACCTTATGCAACACAACACAATCGTAGTACCGCCCGCCCTTCCTGTGGAGAGTGCTGCATGATATCCAATATCCGGCTGGTACTGGACGACGATATTTCAGGTGATAATGCTTATCAATCCAATAATGGAACTTCGATTATTCTATTGATGGATTGTTTGAATTCTGGCGGAAAAATAATCGAATCAGGCTGGAAAGACGTGCCTGCAGACGCAGGCACGACGAGGCAACAATCAGTGTTTTTCACCAATCGGCAGTACGGTACGGCCAAACTGCTCGTTCAGCACTTCACCCATTGCCAGATAGATGGCGCTTGCGCCGCACACCAGACCAATCCAGCCCGCAACGTGAACGATGCCTTCGTTATCCGCCAGGTGACCAATCGCCAGCAGGGCGAACAGCACGGTCAGGCTCAGGAAGACGAACTGCAGCGCGCGGTTACTTTTCAGGGTGCCGAAGAACATGAACAGCGTGAAGACGCCCCACAGCCCCAGATAAACGCCCAGGAAGTGTGCGTTTGCCGCATCTGTCAGGCCCATTTTAGGCATCAGCAGAATGGCAACCAGAGTCAGCCAGAACGAGCCGTAAGAGGTAAAGGCGGTTAAGCCGAAGGTGTTGCCTTTCTTATATTCCAGCAGGCCCGCGAAGATTTGCGCGATACCGCCGTAAAAAATGCCCATCGCCAGGATGATGCCATCCATCGGGAACATCCCGATGTTGTGCAGGTTCAGCAGGATAGTGGTCATGCCAAAACCCATCAGGCCCAGCGGAGCCGGATTAGCCAACTTAGTGTTGCCCATAAGTCCTCAAAAAAATCATCATTAATATGGTGAAATGGTTAAACCCGCGTCAATTCTCCCTGACGGGGCGCGGCATCATAATGGGCGCAATCAGTGCCGTCTATGATCTGAGCAGGGTGAAATTAAAAATTTTTTTATGTCTCCCCCCTTGATGGATGACGTTGCGACCCCATCTTGTAAGCAACCGCAGTGTGTGGACCTGAAAAAAATCAAATCTGGGCAGTTGAAAAAGCACGTTCTGCCCTTATTACAGGTACACAACCACATGTTGACTGAATTTTTAGTGGAGACGTTTAGATGGGTAAAATTATTGGTATCGACCTGGGTACTACCAACTCTTGTGTAGCGATTATGGATGGCACTACTGCACGTGTGCTGGAGAACGCCGAGGGCGATCGCACCACGCCTTCTATCATTGCTTATACCCAGGATGGTGAAACTCTGGTTGGTCAGCCGGCTAAACGTCAGGCAGTGACAAACCCGCAAAACACCCTGTTTGCGATCAAACGCCTGATCGGCCGCCGCTTCCAGGACGAAGAAGTTCAGCGTGACGTTTCTATCATGCCTTACAAAATCATCGCGGCAGATAACGGCGATGCATGGCTTGATGTGAAAGGCACCAAAACCGCACCACCGCAGATCTCTGCTGAAGTGCTGAAGAAAATGAAGAAAACGGCTGAAGATTACCTGGGCGAGCCGGTAACGGAAGCGGTTATCACCGTTCCTGCGTACTTCAACGATGCTCAGCGTCAGGCAACGAAAGATGCTGGCCGTATCGCAGGTCTGGAAGTCAAACGTATCATCAACGAACCAACCGCAGCGGCTCTGGCTTACGGTCTGGATAAAGAAGTGGGCAACCGCACTATCGCGGTTTACGACCTCGGTGGTGGTACTTTCGATATCTCTATTATCGAAATCGACGAAGTTGACGGCGAAAAAACCTTCGAAGTTCTGGCAACCAACGGTGATACCCACCTGGGTGGTGAAGACTTCGATACCCGTCTGATCAACTACCTCGTGGACGAGTTCAAGAAAGATCAGGGCATTGACCTGCGTAACGACCCGCTGGCGATGCAGCGCCTGAAAGAAGCCGCTGAGAAAGCGAAGATTGAACTGTCTTCCGCTCAGCAGACCGACGTGAACCTGCCGTACATCACTGCAGACGCGACCGGTCCTAAACACATGAACATCAAAGTGACCCGTGCGAAACTGGAAAGCCTGGTAGAAGATCTGGTGAACCGTTCTATCGAGCCACTGAAAGTTGCACTGCAGGACGCTGGCCTGTCCGTATCTGACATCCAGGACGTTATCCTGGTCGGTGGTCAGACGCGTATGCCAATGGTTCAGAAGAAAGTGGCTGAGTTCTTTGGTAAAGAACCACGTAAAGATGTGAACCCGGACGA
Organism: Enterobacter sp. MALB-1; assembly: GCF_041021625.1. Classification (NCBI taxonomy): domain Bacteria; kingdom Pseudomonadati; phylum Pseudomonadota; class Gammaproteobacteria; order Enterobacterales; family Enterobacteriaceae; genus Enterobacter; species Enterobacter sp. MALB-1. Next base: position 3,752,932 of record NZ_JBDPJL010000001.1, on the reverse strand, counting down.
AGCGGTTGCTATCGGTGCTGCGGTTCAGGGTGGTGTACTGACCGGTGAAGTAAAAGACGTACTGCTGCTGGACGTTACCCCGCTGTCTCTGGGTATCGAAACCATGGGCGGTGTGATGACTGCGCTCATCAACAAAAACACCACCATCCCAACCAAGCACAGCCAGGTGTTCTCTACCGCTGAAGACAACCAGTCTGCGGTAACCATCCATGTGCTGCAGGGCGAGCGTAAGCGTGCATCTGATAACAAGTCTCTGGGTCAGTTTAACCTGGACGGTATCAACCCAGCGCCGCGCGGCATGCCGCAGATCGAAGTGACTTTCGACATCGATGCTGACGGTATCCTGCACGTGTCTGCGAAAGACAAAAACAGCGGTAAAGAGCAGAAGATCACCATCAAGGCATCTTCTGGCCTGAACGAAGCAGAAATCGAAAAAATGGTTCGTGATGCCGAAGCTAACGCGGAATCCGACCGTAAGTTCGAAGAACTGGTTCAGACCCGTAACCAGGGTGACCATCTGCTGCACAGCACCCGTAAGCAGGTTGAAGAAGCTGGCGATAAACTGCCAGCGGAAGACAAAACGGCTATCGAGGCTGCACTGAGCGCGCTGGAAACGTCTCTGAAAGGCGAAGACAAAGCAGACATCGAAGCGAAGATGCAGGAACTGGCACAGGCTTCCCAGAAGCTGATGGAAATCGCTCAGCAGCAGCACGCACAGCAGCAGGCGGGCGCTGAGGCTTCCCAGAACAACGCGAAAGACGACGACGTTGTCGACGCTGAGTTCGAAGAAGTGAAAGACAAAAAATAATCGCCCTGATGCAGGGTAATTAATCGGCACGGGCGTAGGAGATCTCTCCACGCCCGTGCTCGCATGTTAAGGGGCTTAAAAAAACCAATGGCAAAGCAAGACTATTACGAGATTTTAGGCGTTCCGAAAACTGCGGAAGAGCGTGAAATCAAAAAGGCGTATAAGCGCCTGGCCATGAAATTCCACCCGGACCGTAACCAGGGTGACAAAGAGGCTGAAGCGAAATTTAAAGAGATCAAAGAAGCCTACGAAGTCCTGACCGACGCACAAAAACGTGCGGCCTATGACCAGTACGGTCACGCAGCCTTTGAACAGGGCGGCATGGGCGGCGGTGGATTCGGTGGCGGCGGCTTTGGCGGCGGCGCTGATTTCAGCGACATCTTTGGCGATGTGTTTGGCGACATCTTCGGCGGCGGTCGTGGTCGTCAGCGCGCGGCGCGCGGCGCAGACCTGCGCTACAACATGGATCTGACGCTGGAAGAGGCCGTTCGCGGCGTGACCAAAGAGATCCGTATTCCGACGCTGGAAGAGTGTGACGTTTGCCACGGCAGCGGTGCGAAAGCGGGGACACAGCCACAGACCTGTCCAACCTGTCATGGTTCCGGCCAGGTGCAGATGCGTCAGGGCTTCTTCGCGGTTCAGCAGGCGTGTCCACACTGTCACGGTCGCGGTACGCTGATTAAAGATCCATGCACCAAATGCCACGGTCACGGTCGCGTTGAGAAAACCAAGACCCTGTCCGTTAAGATCCCGGCAGGCGTGGATACGGGCGACCGCATTCGTCTGGCAGGTGAAGGTGAAGCGGGCGAGCACGGCGCACCGGCAGGCGATCTGTACGTTCAGGTACAGGTGAAACAGCACGCCATCTTCGAGCGTGAAGGTAACAACCTGTACTGTGAAGTGCCGATCAACTTCGCGATGGCGGCGCTGGGTGGCGAAATCGAAGTGCCGACGCTGGATGGTCGTGTGAACCTGAAAGTGCCTGGCGAAACCCAGACAGGTAAGCTGTTCCGCATGCGCGGAAAAGGCGTCAAATCCGTTCGCGGTGGTGCGCAGGGTGACCTGCTGTGCCGCGTGGTGGTGGAAACGCCGGTTGGCCTGAACGACAAGCAGAAACAACTGCTGAAAGAACTTCAGGAAAGTTTCGGCGGCCCGACGGGTGAGAAAAACAGCCCTCGCTCCAAAAGTTTCTTCGATGGCGTCAAAAAATTCTTCGATGACCTGACCCGCTAATCCGTTAGCTGGCATACATCCAAAAAGCCCGGAAGCGATTCCGGGCTTTTTCTTTTTGCGGGGACAGCTCGGGAAAACTGAATTTATACTCAATATTAATCTGTTTTTGCCGAGCTATTTAGCTTGGTATTATGGTTTTATCGAGGTATTGTTGTAAAAGAGAGAACTTAAGTGAAATTCTTACACCGTTTCTTTAGCAGTGAAGCATCCGGCGGCATTGTTTTGATTATCGCTGCTGCCGCCGCGATGGTGTTGGCTAACCTGGGCATGACGCGCGATCTCTACCATGCGTTTCTGGAAACGCCCGTTGAGCTGAAGGTCGGTCTGCTTGAAATTAACAAGAACATGCTGCTGTGGATCAACGATGCACTGATGGCCGTTTTCTTCCTGCTGGTGGGGCTTGAAGTGAAACGTGAGCTGGTGCAGGGATCGCTTGCCAGCCGCCAGCGTGCGGCGTTTCCGGTGATTGCCGCGCTGGGCGGAATGGTGGTGCCGGCGCTGCTCTTTTTAGCATTTACCTGGCAGGACCCGGTCGCCCGCCACGGGTGGGCTATTCCGGCGGCAACCGATATCGCCTTTGCCCTGGGAGTGCTGGCGTTACTGGGCAACCGCGTACCGGTGGCGTTAAAAATCTTCCTGATGGCGCTGGCAATTATCGATGACCTGGGCGCTATCGTGATTATCGCGCTGTTCTACACCAGCGAGCTGTCGATCCTGTCGCTGAGCGTGGCAGCGGGAGCCATTGCGGTGCTGGCGCTGCTGAATATTTTCAATGTTCGCCGTATCGGTATCTACATCCTGGTGGGAATGGTGTTGTGGACGGCGGTGCTGAAATCCGGCGTACATGCCACACTGGCGGGCGTGATTGTCGGCTTCTTCGTGCCGCTTAAAGAGCAGGACGGTAAATCTCCGGCCAAACAGCTGGAACATGTGCTGCATCCGTGGGTGGCCTTTATGATCCTGCCGCTGTTTGCGTTTGCCAATGCGGGTGTTTCATTGGGCGGGGTGACGCTGGACGGGCTGACGTCTGTGCTGCCGCTGGGGATTATTGCCGGGCTGTTTATCGGTAAGCCGCTGGGCATTAGCCTCTTCTGCTGGCTGGCGCTGAAACTGAAGCTGGCATCATTGCCGCATGGCACTACGTTTAAGCAGATTATGGCGGTGGGTGTGCTGTGCGGTATTGGATTTACCATGTCGATCTTTATCTCGACGCTGGCGTTTGGTGCCCATGCGCCTGAACTTATCGTCTGGGCGAAACTCGGCATTCTGATTGGATCATTACTGGCCGCAGTTATTGGCTATACCTTGCTGAAGATTAAATTGTCCGGACCGGGGGTCCAGGCATAACGGGAAAACGGGAGAAGGGGGCCTTCTCCCGGCACACGATCAGGGAGCGAAGACGCGATGTCTCATTTGAATTACAACCATCTTTACTACTTCTGGCATGTTTACAAACAGGGCTCGGTCGTGGGGGCGGCAGAAGCGCTTTATCTAACGCCGCAGACCATCACCGGGCAAATCAAGGCCCTGGAAGAGCGGTTGCAGGGCAAGCTGTTTAAGCGCAAAGGTCGTGGGATTGAGCCAAGCGAGCTGGGCGAGTTGGTTTTCCGCTATGCGGACAAGATGTTCACCTTAAGCCAGGAGATGCTGGATATCGTCAACTACCGCAAAGAGTCGAATTTACTCTTTGATGTGGGCGTGGCGGATGCGCTGTCCAAACGGCTGGTGAGCGGCGTACTGGATGCGGCCGTGGTTGAAGATGAGCAAATCCACCTCCGCTGCTTTGAATCCACGCACGAGATGCTGCTGGAACAGTTGAGCCAGCATAAGCTGGATATGATTATCTCGGACTGCCCGATTGATTCCACCCAGCAGGAAGGGCTGTTTTCGGTGAAGATAGGGGAATGCGGTGTCAGCTTCTGGTGCATTAATCCGCCACCGAAAAAGCCGTTCCCGGCCTGTCTGGAAGAACGTCGCCTGCTGGTGCCTGGCAGACGTTCCATGCTCGGACGCAAGCTGCTGAACTGGTTTAACTCGCAGGGGCTGAAGGTGGAAATTCTCGGTGAGTTCGATGATGCGGCGTTGATGAAAGCCTTTGGCGAAGCACATAACGCTATCTTCGTTGCGCCGACGCTGTACGCGCATGATCTCTATTCAGATGACAAAATTACGGAGATTGGCAGGGTGGATAACGTGATGGAGGAGTATCACGCCATATTTGCCGAACGAATGATCCAGCACCCGGCGGTGCAGCGAATTTGCAACCGTGACTACTCGGCGCTGTTCACGCCACCGGCGATCTGAGGATATAAAAAAACCCGCATTAAGCGGGTTCTTTTAAAACAAGCAACAACAAGTGGCGATTAAGCCAGTTTGTTGATCTGCGCGGTCAGGTTTGCTTTATGACGCGCTGCTTTGTTTTTGTGGATCAGACCTTTAGCAGCCTGACGATCCACGATTGGTTGCATTTCGTTAAATGCGTTCTGCGCAGCAGCTTTGTCGCCAGCTTCGATAGCTGCGTATACTTTCTTGATGAAAGTACGCATCATAGAGCGACGGCTTGCGTTGTGCTTACGAGCCTTTTCAGACTGGATAGCACGTTTCTTAGCTGATTTGATATTAGCCAAGGTCCAACTCCCAAATATGATCTATGTGGACAATTCAAAGGCCGAGGAATATGCCCTCTATACCTTCTTTTGTCAATGGATTTGTGCAAATAAGCGCCGTTGATATGGCGACGCTACGTTACGTAGTGATGGCGCAGGATTCTACCAGCTTGTCGCTCGTGAATACAGCTTTTCGGCACAAAAATCGCAGTTCGCGGGCAGATTTTTTCGCTGTCAAAGGTCAGCGTGATGAAATCATTACGGCTTTCTGTTTTGCATGAACAATCGTCGGTTAACCTTAATCGCTGTACAAGGTATACTTTGGCGATTTTCACTGTTTTGAGCCAGTCATGAAGCTGATACGCGGCATACATAATCTCAGCAAAGCCCCACACGGGTGCGTGCTGACCATTGGTAATTTCGACGGCGTGCATCGTGGGCATCAGGCGCTGTTGCAGGGATTGCGCAAAGAAGGGGAGGCCCGCGGCCTGCCCGTTGTGGTGATGATTTTCGAGCCGCAGCCGCTGGAGCTGTTTGCGGGCGAAAAATCACCTGCCCGTCTCACTCGCCTGCGCGAGAAGTTGCGCTATCTGGCAGAGTCCGGCGTGGATTACGTATTGTGTGTACGTTTCGATCGTCGCTTTGCCGCGCTGACAGCACAAAATTTCGTCAGTGACCTGTTGGTCAGACAGCTTGGCGTGCAGTTTCTCGCTGTGGGGGATGATTTCCGCTTTGGCGCTGGTCGTCAGGGTGATTTCTTGCTATTACAGAAGGCTGGCCTGGAGTACGGTTTTGACGTCACCAGCGCAATGACCTTCTGTGAAGGCGGTGTTCGCGTCAGCAGCACGGCGGTACGTCAGGCGCTGGCCGATGATGAACTGGATATGGCAGAAACCCTGCTGGGACATCCGTTCACCATTTCAGGTCGCGTGGTTCATGGCGATGCTCTGGGCCGCACCATAGGTTTCCCGACGGCGAATATCCCGCTGCGTCGTCAGGTCTCCCCGGTTAAAGGGGTCTATGCAGTGGAAGTGGCAGGGCTGGGCGAGAAGCCGTTTTACGGCGTCGCCAATATTGGCACGCGTCCTACCGTCGCCGGTGTGCGTCAACAGTTAGAAGTGCACCTGCTGGACGTTGTAATGGACCTCTACGGTCGCCATATAGATGTAATCCTGCGTAAAAAAATACGCAACGAGCAGCGATTTGCTTCGCTGGACGAGCTTAAGGCGCAAATCGCGCGAGATGAATTAACGGCCCGCGAGTTTTTTGGGCTTTAGAACCGGCTTAACTGCCTACGTGATAAATACGGAACCGAGAATCTGATGAGTGACTATAAATCAACCCTGAATTTGCCGGAAACAGGGTTCCCGATGCGCGGCGATCTCGCCAAGCGTGAACCGGGAATGCTGGCGCGTTGGACCGATGATGACCTGTACGGCATCATTCGTGCAGCCAAAAAAGGCAAAAAAACCTTCATTCTGCATGATGGCCCTCCATATGCGAATGGCAGCATTCATATTGGTCACTCTGTAAACAAGATTCTGAAAGACATTATCGTGAAGTCCAAAGGCCTCGCGGGATTTGACTCGCCTTACGTTCCGGGCTGGGACTGCCACGGTCTGCCGATCGAGCTGAAAGTGGAGCAAGAGTTTGGTAAGCCGGGTGAGAAGTTCACCGCTGCCGAGTTCCGCGCGAAATGCCGCGAATACGCGGCCACCCAGGTTGACGGTCAACGTAAAGACTTCATCCGTCTGGGCGTGCTGGGCGACTGGTCGCACCCGTACCTGACCATGGACTTCAAAACCGAAGCCAACATCATCCGTGCGCTGGGTAAAATCATCGGCAACGGCCACCTGCATAAAGGCGCGAAACCGGTGCACTGGTGCGTGGACTGCCGCTCTGCGCTGGCAGAAGCGGAAGTGGAGTATTACGACAAAACCTCGCCTTCTATCGACGTGGCGTTCCACGCGGTGGATCAGGATGCGGTAAAAGCTAAATTCGGCGTCTCCTCCTTCAATGGCCCGATCTCTCTCGTTATCTGGACCACCACCCCGTGGACGCTGCCTGCTAACCGTGCGATCTCGCTGTCTGGCGAGTTCGAGTATGCGCTGGTGCAGGTTGACGGTCAGGCGCTGATTCTGGCGAAAGATCTGGTTGAAAGCGTGCTGAAACGCGCGAACATCACCGATTACACCGTACTGGGCACCGTGAAAGGTGACGCGCTGGAGCTGATGCGTTTCAAACACCCGTTCCTGGACTTCGACGTTCCGGCGATCCTGGGCGACCACGTAACGCTGGACGCGGGTACCGGTGCGGTACACACCGCCGGTGGTCACGGTCCTGACGACTACAACATCAGCCTGAAATACGGTCTGGAAATCGCCAACCCGGTTGGTCCGGATGGCGCGTACCTGCCTGGCACTTATCCGGCGCTGGACGGTATCAACGTCTTTAAAGCCAACGACATCATCGTTGACATGCTGCGTACCAGCGGCGCGCTGCTGCACGTAGAAAAAATGCAGCACAGCTATCCGTGCTGCTGGCGTCATAAGACCCCAATCATCTTCCGCGCGACCCCGCAGTGGTTCGTCAGCATGGATCAAAAAGGCCTGCGCGAGCAGTCCCTGAAAGAGATCAAAGGCGTGCAGTGGATACCGGACTGGGGCCAGGCGCGTATCGAATCCATGGTCGCGAATCGTCCTGACTGGTGTATCTCCCGTCAGCGTACCTGGGGCGTGCCGATGTCGCTGTTCGTGCATAAAGAGACGCAGGAATTGCACCCGAACACTCTGGAACTGATGGAAGAAGTGGCGAAACGCGTTGAAGTTGACGGTATTCAGGCGTGGTGGGATCTCGATTCCCGCGACATCCTGGGCGCTGACGCGGACAATTACGAGAAAGTGCCAGATACGCTGGACGTGTGGTTCGACTCCGGGTCTACCCACGCTTCTGTTGTTGACGTGCGCCCTGAATTCGCCGGTCACGCTGCCGACATGTATCTGGAAGGCTCTGACCAACACCGCGGCTGGTTCATGTCATCCCTGATGATCTCCACCGCCATGAAGGGTAAAGCACCTTATCGCCAGGTACTGACCCACGGCTTCACCGTGGATGGTCAGGGCCGTAAGATGTCCAAATCCATCGGTAACACCGTTTCTCCGCAGGACGTGATGAACAAACTGGGCGCGGACATTCTGCGTCTGTGGGTGGCATCCACCGACTATACCGGCGAAATGGCGGTGTCTGATGAGATCCTGAAACGTGCTGCCGACAGCTATCGTCGTATCCGTAACACCGCGCGCTTCCTGCTGGCAAACCTGAACGGGTTTGATCCGGTGAAAGACATGGTGAAACCGGAAGAGATGGTGGTGCTGGATCGCTGGGCGGTAGGCTGCGCGAAAGCGGCGCAGGAAGATATCCTGAAAGCCTATGAGTCTTACGATTTCCACGAAGTGGTGCAGCGCCTGATGCGCTTCTGCTCCATCGAGATGGGCTCGTTCTACCTCGACATCATCAAAGACCGCCAGTACACCGCGAAAGCGGAAAGCCGGGCGCGTCGTAGCTGCCAGACTGCGCTGTACCATATCGCAGAAGCGCTGGTGCGCTGGATGGCACCGATCATGTCCTTCACCGCAGATGAAATCTGGGGCTACCTGCCAGGCGACCGTGAGAAGTATGTCTTCACCGGCGAGTGGTACGAAGGTCTGTTCGATCTCTCCAGTACGGAAGCGATGAACGATGCCTTCTGGGACGAGCTGCTGAAAGTGCGTGGCGAAGTGAACAAGGTGATCGAACAGGCGCGTGCGGACAAGAAAGTCGGCGGCTCTCTGGAAGCGGCAGTAACCCTGTACGCGGAACCAGAGCTGGCGGCGAAACTGACGGCGCTGGGCGATGAATTACGATTTGTCCTGTTGACCTCCGGTGCGAAAGTTGCGGATTATGCCGACGCGACTGCGGATGCGCAGCAGAGCGAACTGCTTAAAGGGCTGAAAGTCGCACTGAGCAAAGCCGAAGGTGAGAAATGCCCGCGTTGCTGGCATTACACCACCGATGTCGGCCAGGTGGCGGAACACGCAGAAATCTGCGGACGCTGTGTCAGCAACGTCGCCGGTGATGGCGAAAAACGTAAGTTTGCCTGATGAGTAAAACTTTCTGTTCAACAGGACTGCGCTGGCTGTGGCTGGTGGTAGTGGTGCTGATTATTGATTTGGGCAGCAAGTTCCTGATCCTCCAGAACTTTGCTCTGGGGGATACGGTTCCGCTGTTCCCGTCGCTTAACCTGCACTATGCACGCAACTACGGCGCGGCGTTTAGTTTCCTTGCCGACAGCGGTGGCTGGCAGCGCTGGTTCTTCGCGGGTATCGCTATCGGTATCTGCGTCGTGCTGGCGGTGCTGATGTACCGCTCGAAGGCCACGCAAAAGCTGAATAATATCGCCTACGCGCTGATCATTGGCGGCGCACTGGGCAACCTGTTTGACCGTCTGTGGCACGGCTTTGTGGTCGATATGATCGACTTCTACGTCGGCGACTGGCACTTCGCCACCTTTAACCTCGCCGATAGCGCAATTTGCATCGGCGCGGCGTTAATCGTGCTGGAAGGCTTCTTGCCTAAACCGGCCGCGAAAGAGCAGGCGTAACAAAACCAGCCGGGTGACGCGTAGCGATCCCGGCCTACAGAATTTGTGGCCTCCCGTAGGCCCGGTAAGCGCAGCGCCACCGGGCAACAGGCGACTCAAAACAAGCGAGCAATTTGCATGTCTAAATCCGTACAGAGCAACAGCGCGGTTCTCGTTCACTTCACGCTGAAACTGGATGATGGCTCCACGGCTGAATCCACCCGCAATAACGGCAAACCGGCCCTGTTTCGTCTTGGCGACACTTCGTTGTCTGAAGGTCTTGAGCAGCAGCTTCTGGGCCTGAAAGAGGGTGAAAAAAAAGTGTTTTCACTGGAGCCGGATGCGGCATTTGGCGTGCCAAGCCCGGACCTGATCCAGTATTTCTCGCGCCGTGAGTTTATGGACGCGGGCGAGCCGGAAATCGGGGCGATAATGCTCTTTACCGCTATGGACGGCAGCGAAATGCCTGGCGTGATCCGCGAAATCAACGGTGACTCCATTACCGTTGACTTCAACCATCCGTTAGCCGGGCGTACCGTTCATTTTGATGTAGAAGTGCTGGAGATCGATCCGGCACTGGAGGCCTGAAATGCAGATCCTGTTGGCTAACCCGCGCGGTTTTTGCGCCGGTGTAGACCGCGCTATCAGCATTGTTGAAAACGCGCTGGAGATTTATGGCGCGCCAATTTATGTGCGTCACGAAGTGGTGCATAACCGTTACGTGGTCGACAGCCTGCGTGAGCGCGGCGCGATCTTCATCGAGCAGATCAGCGAAGTGCCGGACGGCGCGATCCTGATCTTCTCCGCACATGGCGTTTCTCAGGCGGTGCGTAACGAAGCGAAAAGCCGCGATCTAACGGTGTTTGACGCCACCTGTCCATTGGTCACAAAAGTGCATATGGAAGTGGCGCGCGCCAGCCGCCGTGGTGAAGAGTCGATTCTGATTGGCCATGCGGGTCACCCGGAAGTCGAAGGTACCATGGGCCAGTACAGCAACCCGGAAGGGGGCATGTATCTCGTTGAATCACCGGAAGATGTCTTTACGCTGGATGTGAAAAACGAGGCCCGTCTGTCGTTTATGACCCAGACGACGCTCTCCGTAGACGACACCTCTGATGTGATTGACGCCCTGCGTCAGCGTTTCCCGAAAATTGTCGGGCCGCGTAAAGATGACATCTGCTACGCCACCACTAACCGTCAGGAAGCGGTGCGTGCGCTGGCGGAACAGGCGGATGTGGTGCTGGTGGTCGGCTCTAAAAACTCCTCTAACTCCAACCGTCTGGCCGAACTGGCGCAGCGAATGGGGAAAGCGGCGTTTCTGATTGACGATGCGACGGATATTCAGGAAGCGTGGGTGAAAAACGCGACCTGCGTCGGCGTGACAGCGGGGGCTTCCGCACCGGATATTCTGGTGCAGAACGTTATTTCCCGTCTGCAGGAGCTGGGCGGTGGCGAAGCGGTACCGCTTGAAGGACGCGAAGAGAATATCGTCTTTGAAGTTCCGAAAGAGTTGCGTATCGACGCCCGTGAAGTTGAGTAACGCATCTTCAGGTTAACAAACAAAGCCAGGCTCAATGCCTGGCTTTTTTGATCCCCGCCACACTCTAGTCAGTGCAATCGAAGGTTAATCGATTAATCTGCTATGCTTATTATGTTGTTCTCCTCGGGCCGGAGACACATATGAAACCTGTTATTATCCAGCCGCCGCAGGTGGACTGGCTGACTGGCGCGTTCGCGCAAAGTAAGATCCTCAGTAGAACGACCCGCATTGCCGATCTGGCCGGTGTATTTGCCGACGTCAGCGCCTGGCAAGAATCCGATCCCCGACAAGCCGTTTATGACGTAGAGATGCTCGACAGCCAGACGAGTGAAGGTAACCTTTTTACAGGTGTCACTCACCTTCATCCGGGCCGCGTTGGCAGCGAGTTCTTTATGACGCGCGGCCACTTTCATTCACGCCGGGAGCAGGGTGAAGTCTATTTTGGTCTGCGCGGGACGGGTTTTTTGCTGCTGCAACCGGAAAGCGGTAAAGCCTGTCTGGAATCCGTTAGTCCCGGTTCGGTACACATTATCCCCGGCTATACCGCTCACCGGCTGATTAACACAGGCACGGCAATCCTCTCTGCGCTGGCGGTCTGGCCGACGATTGCCGGGCATGATTACGCCGCGCTGGCACAAGGTTTTTCGCTACGTGTGACCGATGTTGAGGGCAAGATCCAGGTCCGTGAGGTGCAAAATGGCTAACTACGGACTGGATATGCAGGTCCACCATCAGCCTCTCGGTTTTTCTTATGGCGACGATGTGACGGGCCCGATGCCGGAGATCCGCCGTCTGGATCAGATCCGTGGCTCATTGCGCGATCCGCACTGCGATGGACCAGAGGAGGTATATGCCATCGCTATGGACGTCGCGAGAATTCAGGATCGCGACGAGCTTAAGAAACGCATGCTGTTGTTTGGCGTGGTCACTTATGCCGCCGGACAGCTTGGCGATGAGCCTGTGCGCAGCCAGGGACACGTGCACCGCATCAGCCAGCATAGCGGCTGGTCGCCGCCGGAGCTGTACGAAATCTGGCAGGGCAGCGCCATTATTTATATGCAGGAACGGGTTGAAGATGACCCAGGACGCTGTTTTGCGGTCATTGCCCATGAGGGTGATAAAGTGCTGGTGCCGCCGGGCTGGGGCCATGCCACTATTTCTGCCAACCCGGATGTGCCGCTGACGTTTGGTGCCTGGTGCGATCGGGAATACGGTTTTGAATATGAAGCCGTGCGGGCGCATAAAGGGTTGGCCTGGTATCCGTTAATGCAGGATCGGCAGGTTATCTGGCAACATAACCCACGCTATGCACCGGGGCGCTTACAGGCGATTACGCCTCGTGTGTATGAGGAGTTTGGCATCACGGAGGAGCCGGTTTATCAGCAGTTTATTGCCGATCCGGCACGTTTTCAGTTTATTTCCCGGCCTGATAAGGTGGCCGGGCTGTGGCAGAATTTTCATCCATAACAAAGGGGGCCATAGGCCCCCTTGCGAGTGGGCTAACCGGCGAAAAGACCCGTTGCCACCCCTGCGGCAGCCAGTATCAGCAGCAGGAGCATTGCCTTAACGGGCGATACGCCACGTTTCGCCATTAAATACCAGGTGCTCAGTACCACCACCAGCGGCAATAGCTGCGGGAAGATCCCGTCGAGCATTTGCTGTACGTGGATGTTGACCCCGTCTTTGGTCACGAACTCAAGCCCGGTCCCCAGCTTCACATAGCTTGCCGCGACGCCGCCCATCACGAATACACCAAGCAGAGAAAGTGCCTCGCGCAGGCGGGCCGATTTGCTGCTCACCAGCATTTCAACAGAGCCGGAGCCCATCTGATAGCCCTTCAGGAACAGGAACCAGGAGCCAGGTATGATGATAGCCAGCCAGGCGACCGTGTAGAACAGCGGCCCCAGAATGTTGCCACCAGCCGCCAGCGCCATCCCGATGCTGAGCAGAATAGGGATCAGCATGCCAGGGATCATTGAATCTCCGATCCCGGCGATCGGCCCCATCAGGCCGACTTTCAGGGTGTTGATCGTTTCGCCGTCAATCGGGTCGCCGTTGGCCTTTTTCTCTTCCAGCCCCAGCGCCATACCGTTAACGATAGCGCCGATTTGCGGTTCGGTATTATAGAAAGAGGCGTGGCGGCGCAGCATCTCTTTGCGCTGTGCGATATCAGGGTAGAGCTTTTTTGCCACGGGCAGCATGCTCAGGCAGAAGCCGAACGATTCAAGTCGTTCAAAACTCATTGAAGAGAGGTTGTGCATCATCCACGCCCGCCAGCAGCGACGCAGATCTTTACGGGTCAGTTTACGCTCTTCCATCAGAATTCATCCTCGTCATCTGCTACCGGCGCAGAGGCAATAGCCTGTGGTGGCTCCGGCTTGTAGTTATAGTGGATCAGCGCCAGCAGCGCGCCAACGATGACCAGTGCAACCATGTTGAGTTTCAGGAACACAATGCAGACGAAGCCCACCAGAAAGTAGATCAGCATGGTGTAGTTTTTGATGATCTGTTTCAGCAGGATAGCAATACCGACGGCGGGCAAGATCCCACCCAGAACGTTCATGGTAGAAAGCACCACTTTCGGCAGGCTGTCCATCACGCCGCTGATGTACTGCGCGCCAAAGTAGACCGCGATAAAGGTCGGTACAAAGCGCAAAACAAAGTTGGTTGCCTGCGGCCAGATGGCGCTGTTCAGGTAGATACCGCGCTCGTCACCACGCTCCAGCGCGTTATCGGCGCGGTGGTTCCAGAAGGAGTTGAGCACCATCATCGTGTTGAACAGAATCGTTCCGGCAATACCGATGGTTGCCGCCAGCGCGACCGCTACTTCTGGCCCTTTTCCGGACAGAATACCCAGCGCGATCGCCGGATAAGCCACAAAATTCAGGTCGGCGGGCATTGAGCCGCCAGGCGTGACCATGGCGATATAGACTGCCTGAACCGCCACGCCAATCATGATCCCGGTTTTCACATCTCCGAGGATTATGCCAACCAGCATGCCCGATACCAGAGGCCGGGTAATTAGATACCAGCCGCCAGTCAGGCCCAGGAGCCAGGGGCTGCTGAGTGCCCCCAGATAACAGAGCACGCCAATTAATGCCGCTTCGATAATCATCATCCGCTCCTTATTTCAGTTTTTGTCGGGCATCCTGCCAGCTGTAACTACTGGCATCAGGAACCAGACGAAACTCGATTAAGTGGCCCTGTGCGTTCAGCCAGTCAAAAGCCTCGATCTCCTGGGCATTAACCGACTGATTGGGGCCAATTGTGGTGGTATCTGCACGCGCGCTCATCGGGCCGACGTTAATTTTGCCGTTGCTGTTTTTCAGGCTGATCCCGGCCTGCTCGATGCGCTGCAGGGTAAGAGGCGATTTGCCGATGACGAAATAACGCTTGTCGCTGGCAATGACCTTCGGCAGTTTTTCTATCGCCGTTGCGGTATCAAAAAGCCACACTTTGGTGTCGGAGACGGCCCCTTTCATGACGGAAGAGAGCAGGGGATCGGCCGCGACAGCATCATCAATGGCCACGATACCGTCGCAGGGCAGCTCTTTGGCCCAGCGTGTGACGAGCTGCCCGTGGATCACGCGGTCGTCGATGCGTACAAAAGAAATGCTCATAGCGGGTTCCTCAAAATTCGTCGGATTGTTCGGCAGAAGCGGGAGAAGCCAGTACCAGCGTGGGGTGGGTAAGCGTCAGCAGCAGGCTGGCAGCATGCCTGACCTCCGTTAGCGCGTGGATCTCGTCGGTTTGCAGTAGCATTGGCAGATTGACGCCGCCCAGCACGGCAACTGGCGGCTGGATGCTGGCAGAAAAGGCATAGGTGCAGGCCACATTCCACGGCGTACCGCTCTGCATATCGCACAGGACAAGTACTCCGTCGGCTCCCCTGGACGCCTGTTCCAGTACCTGGGCAAAATCCTGTTTAAAACCTTCAATACCCGCCTCGCCGGTCAGCGTAACGGCAAAACAGTAAGGCATTTCGCCGACGATCATGTTGGCGGTCTCCAGCATTGCTTTTGCCATCGGCCCGTGTGACGCCACAATTACGTTAATCATCGTTACCCCCTGACCCAGGCTTTTACCGTTGCGAGTTGCTGTCCTTCACCTTTTCCCCATGGCGTAATGCGGTACTCCCCCACGGCGGCCGGGATGATGAATGTCTCGGCGTAATGCACGACGAAAGGCTCAAATGCACCGCTTGGGCTGTCAACGCGCGCTTCGTCGCCTTCAACCAGATTGAGCACGTTAACGCCACCTTCTGTGTGATGCGTGACCGGGCCGCTAAACCAGTGGCGGCGCGTTTCAATAAATTCCCGTTCGTGCAGGCCGGTACGTTCTTCGCGCCAGCTTTCACCTTCGGCAACCGGTTCAATACGGTTTACCAGATGTTCGTTCACCCACTGTGTATCGCGCTGCCAGTCGATAACCTGTTCGCCGTGGTCAAGATGCACCGGACGCGGTAACCCATCCATCCCCAGTCGACCCCAGTCCCAGAGCTTGAAGGTAAAAATATAAGGCGTGGCGCTGATCTCAAGCACCATGGTGCCGGACCCGGAGCAGTGCACGGTGCCCGCCGGGATCAGGAAATGGTCGTGTTTTTTGGCCGCAATCTGATTCACAAAGCGCGCGTCGTCGAACGGTTTCTCGCCGCGTGCCGCCTGGCGCAGATCGTTCAGCATGGCTTCAGGTTCGGTGCCGGTTTTAGTGCCGAGATAGACGACGGCACCCGGTTCGGCGTCGAGAATGTAATAGCTCTCATCCTGGGTGTAATGCATGCCAAACTGCTGCTGGATGTACTCCGTTAATGGATGCACCTGAAAACTCAGGTTCTGCCCCCCAACGGTGTCGAGGAAATCAAAGCGGATCGGGAATTCTGCCCCGAAGCGCGCGTGAACCTTTTCGCCCAGTAGCGCGCGAGGCTGCAGAAGCACCAGGTCCTGAGAGGGGATCTCGATCCGAACGTCGCCAAACCGCATCAGCAGGCTGTTTTCCTCGGGCACGCAGTCAAAACACCATGCGTAGTTAGGCTTCGCTGGATCGAGATCGAATCGTTGTTTCATCCACTGTCCGCCCCAGACGCCGGGATCGAAGAATGGCACCACGCGGAACGGTTGTTGCGTTGTCTGCTGCAGCCCTGCACGCAGCGCCTCGCCGCTGACTGCCGCCGGTGCGTTGGCAACGGTGGTATCCAGCAAATAATCGCAGCGTTTAAGCAGGGGCGTTTTATGTCGGTCAAAAACACGCCATTCGATGAAAAAAGCGCGCTTGTAGCGGCGGAGTATGTCTTCATGCTGATTTTCCACGCCCCAGTTGCCAAGCTCGCCTGCGCGCATACGCTGCTGGATTTCCCAGCGCGGTAAATCCGCATACACCAGCACATCACCAGGGTGTACCAGTGCGGCACCTGGCCCGTAGACAATGACCAGCCCGGAGGTGACATCCGCTACCTGCTGTTGCAGCGCGGCTAATGCGTGGCTGTCAAAAAATTCCGCAAGCTGGTGGCAGGAGAGTACGCCAAAGACGCGGTCATCCGTCAGGTTACGGTCCAGCAGGGCGTTGAGTGCCTGCACGTCATGGCGGGCGGTTTCAGCGTTTATCCGCACTGCGTCGCCCAACTGCACGAACAGGTTTTGCTCCAGCTCATCAAGACGAACGCCGGGATAACAATCAATAACCAGTACCGTTTTTTGGGTAAGGTGAATCCTGGTGTTAAGCGCAGCAATAATGTCGTTCCACCCGCGCCAGGCGTGGGTATCGAAGCCCCGAACGGTGACTTCCGGGTATTTGTTATAGGGGGTACTTTTCATCTGTTCACTCCGTTATCGTTATAATAAGATTAATCGATTAACCTTGTTATGGAAGAGTGGTTAACGCGATTAACCCGGCACTCTGCGCAGGAAAGCGGATTTTCTGGCGGGGAGTGTGAACCGCTTCACAGGGAATGAGGCAAAATTCAGGTTATTCGATTAATCTGTGAAAGGAAAAAGGAGGAACAATGACGACTATTACGCTGGCGCAGGTCGCAGAACGAGCAGGCGTATCGACCGCCACGGTGTCGATGGTGCTGCGAAACCGTGGGCGGATCTCTCAGGCCACCAGGGAAAGGGTGCTGAAAGCAATTGATGATTCCGGCTATGTTTACAATCAGACGGCGGCAAACCTGCGTAACCGCAGCAGTAACCAGGTTGGGCTGCTTTTGCACGATATAACAAACCCTTTTTACGGGGAAATGACCGCCGGGCTAAGCCATGAGATGGAGCGCCACGACATGCTGCTGTTTCTGGCAAACAGCGAAGAATCCGGCGAGCGGCAGCAAAAATTCGTCGATTCGTTGATGCGAAATAACGCCTGCGGCATGGTGCTCTGTGCCGCCCGTGAAACGCCGCGCTCTTTTTTTGACAGTCTGAAGCGACGCAACATTCCTGCCATTATGGTTGTACGTCCGGTCAACGATCCGGATTTTGATTTCGTCGGGACCGACAACTTTCTTGGCACCCAGATGGCGACTGCGCATCTGCTTAAACTTGGACACCGCCATATCGCCTTTATTGGCGGGAGTCAGCATTCGGGTACACGCGCACAGCGTATCGGCGGTTTTACCAGTAAGCTGCTTGAAAATGGCCTGTCGGCAGATCCTCGCTGGGTTATCACCAGCCAGGCGAGCCAAAGCGACGGCGCACGCGTGGCCGAAAATTTATTCCGCCAGTATCCGGAGATCACCGCCGCGGTCTGCTATCAGGATATTGTCGCGCTGGGGGTAATGCAGGCGCTACGCAAACTGAGACGTGAACCCGGACGCGATTTTGCCCTGGTCGGTTTCGACGATATCACCGAGGCGGCGCTGGTCCAGCCAGGGCTTACGACCGTTTCGGTGGCGGCGAAAGAGATAGGTCGTAAAGCCGGAGAGCTTCTCTTCAGCCGAATTCAGGGGAATGTCGAGCCGCCGAAACGCATCATTCTGCCTCCGGCACTGGTAGTCAGAGAATCATGCGGTTTCGTTTAGTATGTCTTTTACTGATAACGGCTTCGGTTTCACAGTAAATTCTAATTATGGGTGTTTTTAGTGGCAGCCGGTGACAGGGCTGGTTACTCTGAAAACGATTTACATAAAGTTAACTTAAGAGAATAGATATGCATGATGCACAAATCCGCGTTGCCATTGCCGGCGCGGGCGGTCGTATGGGGCGTCAGTTAATTCAGGCTGCAGCACAGCTCGACGGTGTTCAACTGGGCGCTGCGCTGGAGCGCGAAGGGTCATCTTTAACAGGAAGCGATGCGGGTGAACTGGCGGGTATCGGTAAAACTGGCGTTGTGGTGCAGAGCAGCCTGGACGCGGTAAAAGATGACTTTGACGTATTGATCGATTTTACGCGCCCGGAAGGGACGCTGAATCATCTGGCTTTTTGTCGTCAGCACGGTAAAGGCATGGTGATTGGCACCACCGGTTTCGATGACGCGGGCAATCAGGCAATTAAAGACGCCTCAAAAGACATTGCAATCGTCTTTGCCGCGAACTTCAGCGTGGGCGTCAACGTCATGCTGAAGCTGCTGGAGAAAGCGGCGAAGGTAATGGGTGACTATACCGATATTGAGATCATCGAAGCACACCATCGTTACAAAGTTGATGCACCATCAGGCACGGCGCTGGCGATGGGCGAAGTGATTGCTCATGCACTGGATAAAGAATTGAAAGACTGCGCGGTCTATACCCGCGAAGGGCACACCGGTGAACGCGTTCCGGGGACGATTGGCTTTGCCACCGTCCGTGCAGGTGACATCGTCGGCGAACATACCGCGATGTTCGCCGATATCGGTGAACGTGTGGAAATCACGCATAAAGCGTCAAGCCGTATGACGTTCGCCAATGGTGCCGTACGTTCCGCACTGTGGTTAAAAAATAAAGAAAGTGGCCTTTTTGATATGCGTGATGTGCTCGATCTCAACAATCTGTAAGATTTATTACCCATCGTGATGTGGTTATTGCAGTCGTAATCTATTGATTGCATAGGGTAATATTTTATTGCCCTTTTATTTTTCCTGTTTTAAGTTATTTTTTGTTTGTATTGCTCATAAAGAATGGTTTTCTCTCTTTTTTGTGTTGCGGTAATGTAAATTTTGACCATCTGGTCCACTTTTTACTGCGCTCTGTCTTTCTTTTCCATTAAACTCACTGCGCAAGCGTTTCCTGCGGTGATTTACCTGATCTTTTTACCGCTTAATTCGCATTACTGATTCCAGGCTCGCAAAAGAATAAGCAAAATCACTGTTTTTGAGTTGACTTTTACCCTTCTAATCCCCAGAATGCCGCCGTTTGCCAAAAATCCGCTGGCAACACATTTGCATTGATTCATGGCATAGTTATGAATTAATATGCAAATAAAGTGAGTGAATATTCTCTGGAGGGTGTTTTGATTAAGTCAGCGCTATTGGTTCTGGAAGACGGAACCCAGTTTATCGGTCGGGCCATAGGGGCAACAGGTTCGGCGGTTGGGGAAGTCGTTTTCAATACTTCAATGACCGGTTATCAAGAAATCCTCACTGATCCTTCCTATTCCCGCCAAATCGTTACTCTTACTTATCCCCATATCGGCAATGTCGGCACCAATGCGGCTGACGAAGAATCCTCTCAGGTACATGCGCAAGGTCTGGTCATTCGTGACCTGC
This sequence comes from Enterobacter sp. MALB-1, assembly GCF_041021625.1. NCBI lineage: Bacteria > Pseudomonadati > Pseudomonadota > Gammaproteobacteria > Enterobacterales > Enterobacteriaceae > Enterobacter > Enterobacter sp. MALB-1. Next base: position 3,733,460 of record NZ_JBDPJL010000001.1, on the reverse strand, counting down.
CGCTGATTGCCAGTAATTTCCGCAATACCGAAGACCTCTCTTCTTACCTGAAGCGCCATAACATCGTGGCGATTGCCGATATCGATACCCGTAAGCTGACGCGTCTGCTGCGCGAGAAGGGTGCCCAGAACGGCTGCATCATCGCGGGTGATAGCCTGGATGCAGCGCTGGCGCTTGAAAAAGCGAAAGCCTTCCCCGGCCTGAACGGCATGGATCTGGCGAAAGAAGTGACCACAACAGAAGCCTACAGCTGGACCCAGGGGAGCTGGACGCTGGAAGGCGACCTCCCGGAAGCGAAACCGGAGAGCGAGCTGCCGTTCCATGTTGTCGCTTACGATTTCGGTGCCAAGCGCAATATCCTGCGCATGCTGGTGGATCGCGGTTGCCGCCTGACGGTGGTTCCGGCGAAAACCTCTGCTGAAGAGGTACTGAAGATGAATCCGGATGGCATCTTCCTCTCCAACGGCCCTGGCGACCCGGCACCGTGCGACTACGCTATCGACGCCATCAAATCCTTCCTGGAAACCGATATCCCGGTATTCGGTATCTGCCTCGGCCATCAGCTGCTGGCGCTGGCGAGCGGTGCGAACACCATTAAGATGAAGTTTGGTCACCACGGTGGCAACCACCCGGTGAAAGACATCGATAACAATACGGTGATGATTACCGCGCAGAACCACGGGTTCGCCGTGGATGAGGCCTCCATGCCGGCTAACCTGCGCGTCACGCACAAGTCACTGTTCGATGGCACCCTGCAGGGTATCCATCGTACCGATAAGCCCGCGTTCAGCTTCCAGGGCCACCCTGAAGCCAGCCCAGGCCCGCACGATGCCGCGCCGCTGTTCGATCACTTCATCGAACTTATCGAGCAATACCGTAAGACCGCTAAATAATCAGGAGCCGAAAAGACAATGCCAAAACGTACAGACATAAAAAGCATCCTGATCCTTGGCGCTGGCCCGATTGTGATCGGCCAGGCCTGTGAATTTGACTACTCCGGTGCGCAGGCGTGTAAAGCCCTGCGTGAAGAGGGTTACCGCGTTATCCTGGTGAACTCTAACCCGGCAACCATCATGACCGACCCGGAAATGGCCGATGCCACCTACATCGAGCCGATTCACTGGGAAGTGGTACGCAAAATCATTGAAAAAGAGCGTCCGGACGCGGTGCTGCCGACCATGGGCGGCCAGACGGCGCTGAACTGCGCGCTGGAGCTGGAGCGTCAGGGCGTGCTGGCTGAGTTCGGCGTGACCATGATTGGTGCAACGGCAGACGCGATTGATAAAGCAGAAGATCGCCGTCGCTTCGACGTGGCGATGAAGAAAATCGGCCTCGACACTGCGCGTTCCGGCATTGCACATAATATGGAAGAGGCGCTGGCCGTTGCGGCTGACGTGGGTTATCCGTGCATCATTCGCCCATCCTTCACCATGGGTGGCACGGGGGGCGGTATCGCCTATAACCGCGAAGAGTTTGAAGAGATTTGCGAGCGCGGTCTGGATCTCTCCCCAACCAAAGAGCTGCTGATTGATGAATCGCTGATTGGCTGGAAAGAGTACGAGATGGAAGTGGTGCGTGATAAAAACGACAACTGCATCATCGTCTGCTCCATCGAAAACTTCGATGCGATGGGTATCCACACCGGCGACTCCATCACCGTTGCGCCAGCCCAGACGCTGACCGACAAAGAGTACCAAATCATGCGTAACGCCTCGATGGCGGTACTGCGTGAAATTGGCGTTGAAACCGGCGGTTCGAACGTTCAGTTCTCGGTGAACCCGAAAACCGGTCGTCTGATTGTTATCGAAATGAACCCGCGCGTGTCCCGCTCATCCGCGCTGGCCTCTAAAGCCACCGGCTTCCCGATTGCCAAAGTGGCGGCGAAACTGGCGGTGGGTTACACCCTCGACGAGCTGATGAACGACATCACCGGCGGCCGCACGCCTGCCTCCTTCGAGCCGTCCATCGACTACGTTGTAACCAAAATTCCTCGCTTTAACTTCGAGAAATTCGCCGGCGCGAACGACCGTCTGACCACTCAGATGAAATCTGTCGGTGAAGTGATGGCGATTGGCCGCACGCAGCAGGAATCCCTGCAGAAAGCGCTGCGCGGCCTGGAAGTGGGCGCGACCGGCTTTGACCCGAAAGTGAGCCTGGACGACCCGGAAGCGCTGACCAAAATCCGCCGCGAGCTGAAAGACGCGGGCGCAGAGCGTATCTGGTACATTGCCGATGCGTTCCGCGCTGGCTTGTCCGTCGATGGGGTGTTCAACCTGACCAACATCGACCGCTGGTTCCTGGTGCAGATTGAAGAGCTGGTGCGTCTGGAAGAGAAAGTGGCAGAACTGGGCATCACCGGCCTGGACGCTGACTTCCTGCGCGTGCTGAAGCGTAAAGGCTTCGCCGACGCGCGTCTGGCAAAACTGGCGGGCGTGCGCGAAGCGGAAATCCGCAAGCTGCGCGACCAGTATGACCTGCACCCGGTCTACAAACGCGTGGACACCTGTGCGGCAGAGTTCGCGACCGATACCGCATACATGTACTCCACCTATGAAGACGAGTGTGAAGCGAACCCGTCCGTCGACCGTGACAAAATTATGGTGCTGGGCGGCGGTCCAAACCGTATCGGCCAGGGCATTGAGTTCGACTACTGCTGCGTACACGCCTCCCTGGCGCTGCGCGAAGACGGTTACGAGACCATCATGGTCAACTGTAACCCGGAAACCGTTTCAACCGACTACGACACCTCTGACCGCCTCTACTTCGAGCCGGTGACGCTGGAAGACGTGCTGGAAATCGTGCGCATCGAGAAGCCGAAAGGCGTTATCGTGCAGTACGGCGGCCAGACGCCGCTGAAGCTGGCGCGCGCGCTGGAAGCAGCAGGTGTGCCGGTTATCGGCACCAGCCCGGATGCGATTGACCGTGCGGAAGACCGCGAGCGTTTCCAGCAGGCGGTTGACCGTCTGAAGTTGAAACAGCCAGCGAACGCCACCGTCACCGCGATTGAAATGGCCGTTGAGAAGGCGAAAGAGATTGGCTACCCGCTGGTGGTGCGCCCTTCCTACGTACTCGGCGGCCGCGCGATGGAAATCGTTTATGACGAAGCCGACCTGCGCCGCTACTTCCAGACCGCGGTGAGTGTGTCGAACGATGCGCCAGTGCTGCTGGACCGCTTCCTCGACGATGCGGTAGAAGTGGATGTCGACGCCATCTGCGACGGCGAAATGGTGCTGATTGGTGGCATCATGGAGCATATTGAGCAGGCGGGCGTACACTCCGGTGACTCTGCCTGTTCTCTGCCAGCGTACACCCTGAGCCAGGAAATCCAGGATGTAATGCGCCAGCAGGTGCAGAAGCTGGCCTTTGAGCTGCAGGTTCGCGGTCTGATGAACGTCCAGTTCGCGGTGAAAGATAATGAAGTCTACCTGATTGAAGTGAACCCGCGTGCGGCACGTACCGTCCCGTTTGTCTCCAAAGCGACCGGTATTCCGCTGGCGAAAGTGGCGGCACGCGTGATGGCGGGCCAGACGCTGGCGCAGCAGGGCGTCACGAAAGAAATCATCCCGCCGTACTACTCGGTGAAAGAGGTGGTGCTGCCGTTCAACAAATTCCCAGGCGTTGACCCGCTGTTAGGGCCAGAGATGCGCTCTACCGGGGAAGTGATGGGCGTGGGCCGTACCTTTGCAGAAGCGTTCGCGAAGGCGCAACTGGGCAGTAGCTCCACCATGAGAAAATCGGGCCGTGCGCTGCTCTCTGTCCGTGAAGGCGACAAAGAGCGTGTGGTTGACCTGGCTGCCAAGCTGCTGAAACAGGGCTTTGAGCTGGATGCGACCCACGGCACGGCGATTGTGCTGGGTGAAGCTGGTATCAACCCGCGTCTGGTGAACAAGGTGCATGAAGGGCGTCCGCACATTCAGGACCGTATCAAGAATGGCGAATACACCTACATCATCAACACCACGGCGGGCCGCCAGGCGATTGAAGACTCTAAGCTGATTCGCCGCAGCGCGCTGCAGTACAAAGTGCACTATGACACCACCCTGAACGGCGGTTTCGCCACGGCCATGGCGCTGAACGCGGATGCCACCGAGAAGGTGATTTCGGTGCAGGAAATGCACGCGCAGATTAACAAGTAAGTTCAAATACCCGGTGGCGCACCGTCACCGGGTATTCTTCCCATCTTAAGAACCTTCTGGTTTTCCATCCGCTTTCAGTCAGTTAGCCTAAAATTGTTAGGTCGATAACGAAATTCAACTGAAAAGCAGGGGAAACACCATGCGAAATAAACTTTTTATCACCTCAATTCTGGCTGCCACTGCACTGTTTGCCGTTGCGGGCTGTTCTTCTAATCAGGCTGTGAAAACCACCGATGGCCGCACCATTGTCACCGACGGTAAACCGCAGGTAGATGACGATACTGGCCTGGTATCGTACAAAAATGCGGAAACTGGCCAAACTGAACAGATTAACCGCGATCAGGTGAAATCGATGGGTGAGCTGGACAACTAGTTCAGATTTCTGACCGTAGCCCGTCAATAATATTCACTATTAGCCTGCTGAATTACTGACTACACTCTTTTGGTAAAAGAGCGCAGTAAAACAACAGGCTAATCAATGATTCTGATAATTTATGCGCATCCGTACCCGCAGCACTCGCATGCGAATAAGCGGATGCTCGAACAGGTAAGGACGCTTGAAAACGTAGAGATACGTTCCCTCTATCAACTCTATCCCGATTTTAATATCGATATCGCCGCCGAACAGGAGGCGCTCTCCCGTGCCGATCTGATTATCTGGCAGCATCCGATGCAGTGGTACAGCACGCCGCCGTTACTGAAGCTGTGGATCGACAAAGTCTTTTCTCACGGCTGGGCATACGGCCACCACGGTAACGCGCTGAAGGGCAAAAGCCTGATGTGGGCCGTGACCACCGGGGGCGGTGAAAGTCATTTCGATATTGGCTCCTTCCCCGGATTTGACGTGCTGGCGCAGCCGCTACAGGCGACGGCGCTCTACTGCGGCCTGAACTGGCTGCCGCCTTTTGCGATGCACTGTACGTTTGTTTGCGATGATGAAACCTTGCAGGCGCAGGCGCGTCATTACAAACAACGCTTACTTGAGTGGCAGGAGACGCACAATGGATAGCCATACGCTGATACAGGCGCTGATTTACCTCGGTGCGGCGGCACTGATCGTGCCCGTGGCGGTACGCCTGGGTCTGGGCTCCGTGCTGGGCTATCTGATTGCGGGTTGTGTTATCGGGCCGTGGGGATTCCGCCTGGTGACGGATGCCGAGTCGATTCTGCATTTCGCCGAAATTGGCGTGGTGTTGATGCTGTTTGTGATTGGTCTGGAGCTTGATCCACAGCGCCTCTGGAAACTGCGCGCCTCGGTGTTTGGCGGTGGTGCGCTCCAGATGCTGGCCTGTGGCCTGCTGCTGGGCGGTTTCTGTATCCTGCTCGGTATGGAGTGGAAAGTTGCAGAACTGATTGGGATGACGCTGGCGCTCTCCTCCACGGCAATCGCCATGCAGGCGATGAACGAACGTAACCTGACGGTTTCGCAGATGGGGCGCAGTGCGTTCTCGGTTCTGCTGTTCCAGGATATCGCTGCCATTCCGCTGGTGGCGATGATCCCGCTGCTGGCAGCAAGCGGCGCGTCAACGACGCTGGGCGCTTTTGCGCTGTCGGCGTTAAAAGTTGCCGGTGCGCTGGCACTGGTTATCCTGCTGGGCCGCTACGTGACCCGTCCACTGCTGCGGTTCGTTGCGCGTTCTGGCCTGCGCGAAGTGTTTAGTGCCGTTGCTTTGTTCCTGGTGTTCGGTTTTGGTCTGCTGCTGGAAGAGGCCGGGCTGTCGATGGCGATGGGGGCGTTCCTGGCGGGTGTGCTGCTGGCAAGCTCTGAATATCGTCATGCGCTGGAAAGCGATATCGAGCCGTTTAAAGGGCTGCTGCTGGGGCTGTTTTTCATCGGCGTCGGGATGTCTATCGACTTCGGCACGCTGGTGACGCATCCGCTGCGGATCATCATCCTGCTGGTGGGCTTCCTGGCCATTAAAATGGCGATGCTGTGGCTGATTGCGCGGCCATTGAAAGTGCCGAATAAACAGCGTCGCTGGTTCGCCGTGCTGCTGGGGCAGGGAAGTGAGTTCGCATTTGTGGTCTTTGGTGCGGCGCAGATGGCCGATGTACTCGATCCTGAGTGGGCGAAAGCATTAACGCTGGCTGTGGCGCTGTCGATGGCGGCAACGCCTGTCCTGCTGGTGCTGCTGACGCGCCTGGAGAAAACAGGCAGTGAACAGGAGCGCGAAGCCGATGAGATCGACGAAGAACAGCCGCGCGTGATCATCGCCGGGTTTGGTCGCTTCGGGCAGATCACCGGACGTTTGCTGCTCTCAAGTGGCGTCAAAATGGTCATCCTCGACCACGATCCCGACCACGTGGATACCCTGCGTAAATTCGACATGAAAGTGTTCTACGGCGATGCGACTCGCGTCGATCTGCTGGAGTCAGCAGGTGCGGCGAAGGCTGAGGTGCTGATCAACGCCATTGATGATCCACAAACCAGCATGCAGATGGTCGAACTGGTGAAGGCGCATTTCCCGAACCTGACGATTATTTCGCGTGCGCGCGATGTGGATCACTATATCCAGCTGCGTCAGGCGGGCGTTACGGCACCAGAGCGTGAAACCTTCGAAGGCGCACTGAAATCGGGCCGAATGGCGCTGGAAAGCCTGGGGCTGGGGGCGTATGAAGCGCGTGAACGTGCCGATTTGTTCCGCCGTTTCAACACCGAAATGGTGGAAGAGATGGTCGCGATGGCGGCAAGTACCGCGTCCGAACGTGCCGCGGTCTTTAAACGCACCAGTGCGATGCTGACGGAAATCATCAACGAAGACCGCAACCATCTGTCGCTGGTTCAGCGTCACGGCTGGCAGGGAACGGAAGAGGGTAAACACACTGGCAATCCGGAGGATGAACCGGAGAATAAACCCTCTGCGTGAAGTGGTGTTGCCAGCAATATTAAAAAATTTCTGTTTCTTTACTCTGCCGCCAGTCGACGAAAGATTATGCTTTCCGTATAGTGGCGGCAATTTTTTGCATCCGGGAAATTTTCAATGATCAGTCTGATTGCAGCGCTGGCGGTAGACCGCGTTATCGGTATGGAAAACGCCATGCCGTGGAACCTGCCTGCCGATCTCGCATGGTTTAAACGTACTACGTTAAACAAGCCGGTAGTGATGGGCCGTCTGACCTGGGAGTCGATTGGTCGTCCATTACCTGGCCGTAAGAATATCGTTATCAGTAGCCAGCCGGGCACTGACGATCGCGTTCAGTGGGTAAAATCCGTTGATGAAGCGATTGCGGCCTGCGGTGACGCCGAAGAGATCATGGTGATCGGCGGCGGTCGTGTGTACGAGCAGTTCCTGCCAAAAGCGCAGAAGCTGTATCTGACCCACATTGATGCGGAAGTGGAAGGGGATACCCATTTCCCGGACTACGATCCGGACGAGTGGGAATCGGTGTTCAGCGAGTTCCACGACGCGGATGAGCAGAACTCACACAGCTATTGCTTCGAAATTCTGGAACGCCGTTAAGCGATTTTCCCTCTCCCACGGGGGAGAGGGAATAAATCATCAGGAGGCTACGGCCTCACTTTCCCCTAAATCCAGCTGTCGGTTGGACGGCTGCACGAAGTACGTTTTATCTTCCCAGCGTAAGCAGGTCAAATCTCCGCCCCAGCAGCATCCGGTATCAAGACCATAAATGCCTTCCGGCGTGCCTTTTCCTTCAAGCGAAGCCCAGTGACCGAACACCACGCTGTACGCGTTGGTCACCGGCCCTGGAATAGCAAACCAGGGTTTGAGTGGCGCTGGCGCGTTCTCCGGCGTGTCTTTGCAGTACATATCCAGTTGCCCGTTCGGGAAACAGTAACGCATGCGGGTAAAAGCGTTCGTGATAAAACGCAGACGCGCCAGACCGCTGAGATCTTCGCTCCAGTTGTTCGGCATATCGCCGTACATGGCATCGAGGAAGAACGGGTAGGAGTCGCTCGCCAGCACCGCTTCAGCGTCGCGTGCGCAGGTTTTTGCCGTGTCGAGATCCCATTGCGGGGTAATCCCGGCGTGGGCCATCACCAGCTTTTTCTCTTCGTCAATTTGCAGCAGCGGCTGGCGACGCAGCCAGTTAAGCAGCTCATCGGCGTCCGGCGCTTCCAGCAACGGCGTAAGGCGATCTTTCGGCTTATTACGGCTGATCCCGGCATACACGGCCAGCAGATGCAGATCGTGATTGCCCAACACCATGCGCACGCTGTCGCCCAGTGATTTGACGTAGCGCAGCACGTCCAGGGAGCCTGGACCACGCGCCACTAAATCACCCGTCAGCCAGAGAGTGTCCTTACCGGGGGTAAAGTCGACCTGTTTTAATAATGCGATCAGTTCATCGTAGCAACCGTGAACGTCGCCAATCAGATATGTAGACATTAGATTAATGAATGAGTGTAGGAACGGCGAGACGGAACACAGGAATAGCAATGCGGAAGGCATTACCATCGACGTCGACCATTTCATAATGGCCTTGCATGGTGCCCAGCGGCGTCTCAATTACCGCGCCGCTGGTGTACTGGTACTCTTCGCCAGGCGCGATATGGGGTTGTTCACCGACCACACCTTCCCCCTGGACTTCAATTTCACGGCCATTGCCGTTAGTGATAAGCCAGTAGCGCCCGAGCAGTTGCACAGGCATCCGCCCCAGATTGCGAATGGTCACGGTGTAGGCAAAAACAAAACGCTCTTCGTCCGGTGAGGACTGGGATTCAACATAGACGCTTTGTACGTGAACACAGACGCGGGGCGAATCAATCATGGCTTAACTCTCCTTCGGCGGTGCATTTTCGCTGATGTAATTAGCCAGCTTGCAGTATTGCTCTACGGAAATGTTTTCTGCACGCATTGCCGGATCAATACCCAGCTCCGCTAACACCTCAACGGTAAACGAATTGCTCAGGCTGTTACGGATCGTTTTACGGCGCTGGTTAAAGGCTTCTGTCGTAATGCGGCTCAATACGCGCAGCTCTTTGACCGGGTACGGTTTTGTTTTATGCGGCACAAGACGCACAACCGCAGAATCCACTTTTGGCGGCGGCGTGAACGCAGATGGCGGTACTTCGAGTACCGGGATCACGTTGCAGAAATATTGTGCCATCACGCTTAAACGACCATACGCTTTACTGTTCGGTCCTGCAACCAGGCGGTTAACAACCTCTTTTTGCAACATGAAGTGCATGTCGGCAATGGCATCAGTATAGCTAAACAGGTGGAACATCAGCGGGGTGGAGATATTGTACGGCAGGTTGCCGAATACGCGCAGCGGCTGGCCCATTTTCTCTGACAGTTCGCCAAAGTTCATGGTCATGGCATCCTGCTGATAAATCGTCAGCTTTGGACCGAGGAACGGATGCGTTTGCAGGCGCGCGGCCAGATCGCGATCTAGCTCGATAACGGTCAGTTCGTCAAGGCGTTCGCCTACTGGCTCGGTCAGTGCGGCAAGACCCGGCCCGATTTCGACCATCGCCTGGCCTTTCTGCGGATTAATCGCAGACACGATACTGTCGATCACGAACTGATCGTTGAGAAAGTTTTGCCCGAAGCGTTTACGGGCTAAGTGGCCCTGATGGACTCGATTAGTCATTGAGTATTAACAATCATTTTGATGGCGAGATTAAGCGCCGTAATAAAACTGCCGACATCCGCTTTCCCCTGGCCTGCCAGATCCAGCGCAGTACCGTGGTCAACGGACGTTCGAATAAAGGGTAAACCGAGGGTGATATTCACGCCGCGGCCAAAGCCCTGGTATTTTAGCACGGGCAGGCCCTGATCGTGGTACATCGCGAGCACGGCATCGGCATTATCCAGGTATTTGGGCTGGAAAAGGGTATCTGCAGGCAGTGGCCCGCTGAGGTTCATCCCCTTCGCCCGCATTTCATTGAGCACCGGAATGATGGTGTCGATCTCTTCTGTTCCCATATGCCCGCCTTCACCGGCATGCGGGTTCAGGCCACAGACCAGCACGTGCGGCTGTTTAATGCCAAATTTGGTCTGCAGGTCATGATACAAAATCCCGATGATTTCACGCAGGAGTTCAGGGGTGATGGCATCCGGAATTGCCTTAATGGGTAGATGCGTGGTTACCAGCGCAACGCGCATCGCTTCTGTCGCCAGCATCATCACCACTTTCGGGCTGTGCGAGCGTTCTTCGAAGAACTCGGTATGCCCGGTAAAGGGAATACCAGCATCGTTGATAACACCCTTATGCACGGGGCCGGTGATCAACGCCGCAAACTCACCGTTCAGACACCCATCACAGGCACGAGCCAGCGTCTCGACAACGTAGTGACCGTTTTCCGTGCTGAGCTGGCCCGGTACGACAGGCGTGCGAAGCGGGACGGACAGAAGAGTGAGCGTCCCCGCCTGCTGCGGCACAGGCAGCTGGCCTGCAACGTAGGGGAGCAGCGTTAAAGGCAGACCGAGCATATTTGCCCGGTCCTGTAACAGTGTTGCATCTGCGCAGACGACCAGTTCTACCGGCCAGTTCTGTTGGGCGAGCTGGACGACAAGGTCGGGACCAATCCCGGCGGGTTCGCCGGGAGTGATAACAACACGATGCTTTTTCATTAGTTGCTCAGCACTTTCACGTAAGCGCTGGCACGCTGTTCCTGCATCCAGGTTGCCGCTTCTTCAGAGAATTTACGGTTAAACAGCATGCGGTACGCTCTGTCTTTCTGCGCCGCGTCGGTTTTATCCACGTTGCGGGTATCCAGCAGTTCAATCAGATGCCAGCCGAAGGAGGAGTGCACAGGTGCGCTCAACTGGCCTTTGTTCATCTTCATCAGTGCGTCGCGGAAAGCCGGATCGTAGATATCAGCCGCTGCCCAACCCAGATCGCCGCCCTGGTTAGCAGAGCCTGGGTCCTGAGAGAACTCTTTTGCGGCGTTAGCAAACGAGGTTTTCCCGCTCTTAATATCTGCAGCGATCTGTTCCAGCTTCGCACGCGCCTGGTCGTCAGTCATGATCGGTGACGGTTTCAGCAGGATATGACGAGCATGAACTTCCGTAACGGAGATGCTCTGGCTCTGGCCGCGCAGATCGTTCACTTTCAGAATGTGGAAGCCCACACCTGAACGAATTGGGCCGACAATATCGCCTTTCTTCGCCGTACTCAGCGCCTGAGCGAAGATGGACGGTAACTCCTGAATACGACCCCAGCCCATCTGGCCGCCTTTCAGCGCCTGCTGGTCAGCAGAGTAGGTGATCGCCAGTTTACCGAAGTCACCCCCGTTACGCGCTTGATCGACAATCGAGCGCGCCTGGTTTTCCGCGTCAGCAACCTGGTCGGAACTTGGGTTTTCCGGCAGTGGGATCAGGATATGGCTCAGGTTCAGCTCAGTGCTGGCATCGTTCTGATTACCCACCTGTTTTGCCAGCGCATCCACTTCCTGAGGCAGGATCGTGACGCGGCGACGCACTTCATTGTTACGCACTTCAGAGATCAGCATCTCTTTGCGGATCTGATTACGGTAAGTCGCGTAGTTGATGCCATCATAGGCCAGGCGGCTGCGCATCTGGTCCATGGACATGTTGTTTTGCTTTGCGATGTTAGCGATCGCCTGATCGAGCTGCTCGTCAGAGATCTTCACACCCATTTTCTGACCCATCTGCAGGACAATCTGATCCATGATCAGACGTTCCAGGATCTGGTGGCGCAGGGTTGCATCATCAGGAAGCTGCTGACCTGCTTCGCCCGAGTTGAGCTTCACAGATTTCATCAAACCGTCAACGTCACTTTCAAGCACGACGCCGTTGTTAACCACAGCTGCGACTTTATCGACAACCTGGGGTGCCGCGAAGCTGGTATTCGCAACCATAGCGACACCGAGCAGCAGCGTTTTCCAGTTCTTCATACTTTTTCCATTTCAATTAACCGCAAAGCGGATTACGTTGTAAATCAAGCACATTACAAGGAACTGCGGTACGGCAGAATGTTCGAGCGCAGCATCTGCTGCGTGCCCAGACCATAGTTGGAACTCAGGCCGCGCAACTCGACATTAAAGCCAATCACGTTATCGTATTTGCTCTGATTGTTGTCAGTATCCCAGCCGTTCAGCTTACGTTCATAGCCGACACGAATCGCATAACAGCAGGAGTTATATTGCAGACCTAACATCTGGTCGGCAGGTTTACTGGTGTTGGTGTCAAAGTAGTAAGCACCTACGATTGACCAGCGATCGGCGATTGGCCAGCTTGCTGCTCCACCCACCTGCGAAATCCCGTCTTTGTACTGTTCTGCAGTGGCATAGTTTGGCAGTGTTGCCTGAATATATTCCGGGCTGGCATAACGGTACGTCAACTGCACCAGGCGATCTTCATCGCGGCGATATTCAACGGCAGCACTGCTCGTGGCGACATTATTGAGTCGCGTATCGTACTGCGCACCGCCACGTAAGCCCCACCGGTCGGCCATACGCCAGTAGGTGTCACCTGCCCACACCAGTGATCCCGTTTTGTTGTCTTTCTCCCAGTTAATGTCGTCATCACCGGTACGAGACTCGGTGAAATAGTAGATTTGACCAACAGAAACGTTAAAACGTTCAACGGCAGCGTCATCATAAACGCGCGATGTGACGCCAGTCGTTAACTGGTTAGCGGAGGCAATACGGTCAAGACCACCATAGGTGCGGTCGCGGAACAGGCCGCTATAGTCAGACTGCAGGAAAGAGGAGTCGTAGTTCTGAATTTTGCTTTGATCGCGATAAGGCACGTACAGATACTGCATACGTGGTTCGAGCGTCTGGGTATATCCATCCGCTAAAAGATTCATATCGCGTTCGAAGATCAGCTTGCCGTCCATCTTAAACTGCGGGAGGACACGGTTAACCGACTCTTCAAGATCGGTACCGTAGCGATTGTTGTACCAGTCGAGATTTTTTTGCTGGTAGTGGGTCGCCATCACTTTGGCTTCTGTATTCAGGCTTGCCCAGTCGTTAGATACCGGCAGGCTGATCGTTGGCTCAAGGTGAAGACGCGTTGCTTCCGGCATGTCCGAATTGGTATTAACAAAATGGACCGCCTGACCGTAAACACGGGTATCAAACGGACCTACGTCATTCTGATACCAGTTAACATCCAGTTGCGGCTCTGCGCCGTAAGTGCTTCTCGTCTGGTTGCTAAAGACCTGGAACTGCTTGGTCGATACCGTGGCGTTAAAGTTCTGAATAGCGTAGCCGACGCTGAATTTTTGCGTGGCATAACCGTCCGTACTGGAACCATATTTTGTGTCAAAGTCGTTGAAGTAGTACGGATCGCTGACTTTGGTGTAGTCGACGTTAAAACGCCAGACCTGATCCATTACGCCAGCGTGACGCCAGTAGTAAAGCCAACGGTGTTTATCACCTTCGGTCGGATGCTCATCCTGGAAGACTTTATCTGACGGCAGGTAATCCAGCTCCATCAGGCCTGTACCCGCCTGGGTCAGGTAACGGAACTCGTTCTCCCACATGACGTTGCCACGCTTGTGGATATAGTGTGGCGTGATGGTCGCGTCCATGTTGGGCGCGATGTTCCAGTAGTACGGCAGGTAGAACTCAAAGTAGTTTGAGGTGCTGTACTTGGCATTCGGGATCAGGAAGCCTGAGCGACGTTTATCGCCCACCGGAAGCTGCAGGTAAGGGCTGTAGAAAACAGGCACCGGGCCGAGTTTGAACCGGGCGTTCCAGATCTCCGCAACCTGCTCTTCACGGTCGTGGATAACTTCACTTCCCACCACGCTCCAGGTATTTGACCCCGGCAGACACGACGTGAACGAGCCATTTTCCAGAATCGTATAGCGGTTTTCGCCGCGCTGTTTCATCAGATCTGCGTTACCACGCCCCTGACGGCCTACCATCTGGTAGTCACCTTCCCAGACGTTAGTATCTTTAGTGTTCAGGTTTGACCAGGCTTTCGGACCTTTCAGGATGACCTGATTGTCGTCATAGTGCACATTACCCAGCGCATCGACCGTACGCACAGGCTCGGCCGCACCTTCCGGTTGCTTCTGGTGCAATTGCACTTCATCTGCCTGCAGGCGGCTGTTGCCCTGGTTAATATCAACGCTGCCCGTAAAGGTGGCATTGTCAGGATAATTACCTTTTGCGCTGTCGGCGTTGATGGTGATCGGCAAGTCATTGGTATCGCCTTTCACCAGTGGGCGATTGTAGCTTGGGACGCCAAGCATACACTGCGAGGCGAGATCGGCTGCCAGCCCCTGGTGGCTATACAGGGCGGAGCCAATCATTGTGGCCAGGAGGGTGGGGATACGTTTTTTCATACGTTGTATTTTAGTGTTCCGTCATCAGTGGCTACGGCTTACAAACGCTCAGAGACTATCTTACTCATCATCGCAGTGCCAGCGTTAATCCTGCCCGTTTGCGTGCCAGAGTGTTAGGCTCGCTATCGAATGACGAGTATGATAATGCAAATTATAGGCGATGTCCCTCAATTGACCGTGGCTCGACCACTGTAATGATGGCGTTACGTCGAACCAGGAACATGATTATTCGGGGAGTATATGCAGTATTGGGGTAAAATAATTGGCGTTGCGTTCGCAATAATGATGGGAGCCGGGTTCTGGGGGATCGTACTCGGCCTCATTATCGGCCATATGTTTGATAAAGCACGTAGCCGCAAAATGGCGTGGTTCGCCAACCAGCGCGAGCGTCAGTCCCTCTTTTTCTCCACTACCTTCGAGGTGATGGGGCATTTAACTAAATCAAAAGGGCGCGTCACCGAAGCCGATATTCAGATCGCCAGCGTGTTTATGGATCGTATGAACCTGCACGGCGAGTCTCGCGTGGCAGCGCAGAACGCGTTTCGTATCGGTAAAGCTGATAACTATCCGCTGCGTGAAAAAATGCGCCAGTTCCGCAGCATCTGCTTCGGACGTTTTGATTTAATTCGGATGTTTCTGGAGATCCAGATTCAGGCGGCCTTCGCTGACGGTTCACTTCATCCTAATGAACGGGATGTTTTATACGTCATTGCTGAAGAGCTGGGGATCTCCCGCATGCAGTTCGACCAGTTCCTGCGCATGATGCAGGGCGGCGCACAGTTTGGCGGTGGCTACCAGCAACAGCAATCCTCCGGTGGCGGCTGGCAGCAGACGCAGCGTGGCCCGACGCTGGAAGACGCCTGCAATGTGCTTGGCGTGAAGCCCTCCGATGATGCCACAACCATTAAACGTGCCTATCGTAAGCTAATGAGCGAACATCACCCGGATAAACTGGTAGCAAAAGGCTTACCGCCAGAGATGATGGAGATGGCGAAGCAAAAAGCGCAGGAAATTCAGAAAGCCTACGAGCTTATAAAAGAGCAGAAAGGTTTTAAATAGAAAAATGGCCCGATGATTCGGGCCATTTTTTTAGAAGTCCGCCAGCGCGTTAAACGTCATCGCGTTGCCGAAAACTGGATGGGTAATGGTCAGCGTCTGAGCATGAAGCTGCAGGCGCGGCGCTAACGCCAGCGCTTCCGGGGGGGCATAAAAGCGATCGCCCAGAATGGGATGACCCATTGCGAGCATATGCACACGCAACTGATGCGAGCGCCCGGTAATGGGCTTAAGCAGGACGCGCGCGGTGTTATCCGGCGCATACTCCAGTACCTGATACTCGGTTTGCGCCGCCTTACCGGTTTCATAGCAGACTTTTTGCTTTGGCCGGTTCGGCCAGTCGCAAATCAGCGGTAAATCCACCAGACCTTCTTCGTTTTCCGGGTGTCCCCATACGCGCGCGACGTACTGCTTTTTCGGCTCACGCTCACGGAACTGACGCTTCAGTTCGCGTTCTGCCGCTTTATTCAGAGCCACCACAATCACGCCGCTGGTTGCCATGTCGAGGCGATGGACAGATTCAGCTTGCGGATAATCGCGCTGAATACGCGTCATCACGCTGTCTTTATGTTCCTCAAGACGCCCAGGCACGGACAACAGGCCGCTCGGCTTATTGACCACCATAATATGTTCATCCTGATACAGGATGACCAGCCAGGGTTCCTGAGGGGGATTGTAGGGCTCCATTACCATCTTGCGCTCCGCTTACTGATGCGTCACAACGATAAGACGCAGGGCATCCAGACGCCAGCCAGCCTGGTCCAGACTTTCCAGCACCTGCTGACGGTTGCTTTCAATCGCGGCCAGCTCATCGTCACGGATGTTCGGGTTCACCGCTTTTAACGCTTCCAGACGAGAAAGCTCTGCTGAAAGTTTTTCGTCGGCTTCGTTGCGCGCAGCATCAATCAGCGTGCGGGCGGCTTTTTCAATCTGGTTTTCACCCAGTTGCAGAATGGCATGCACGTCCTGCTGTACTGCGTTGACCAGTTTACTGCCGGTATGACGGTTCACTGCGCTCAGTTGGCGGTTGAAGCTCTCGAACTCGACTTGTCCGGCGAGGTTGGTGCCGTTTTTGTCCAGCAGCAGACGCACCGGCGTTGGCGGCAGGAAGCGGGTGAGCTGCAGCTGTTTAGGTGCCTGGGCCTCCACAACGTAGATCAGCTCAACCAGCAGCGTACCCACTGGCAGCGCCTTGTTTTTCAGCAGCGAGATGGTGCTGCTGCCAGTGTCGCCAGAGAGGATCAGATCCAGACCGTTACGGATCAGCGGATGTTCCCAGGTAATAAACTGCGCGTCTTCGCGGGACAGCGCCACATCACGTTCAAAGGTAATGGTGCAGCCATCTTCCGGCAGGCCTGGGAAATCTGGCACCAGCATATGATCGGACGGCGTCAACACGATCATGTTCTCGCCACGGTCATCCTGGTTGATCCCGACGATGTCGAAGAGGTTCATCGAGAAGCTGATCAGGCTGGTGTCATCATCTTGTTCTTCAATGCTTTCAGCCAGTGCCTGCGCTTTCTCCCCACCGTTGGAGTGGATCTCCAGCAGGCGGTCACGGCCCTGTTCCAGCTGCGCTTTCAGTGCATCATGTTTCTCGCGGCAGGATTTGATCAGCTCGTCAAAGCCGTCGGTATTTTCTGGCGCAGCCAGGTAACCGATCAGATCGCCATGGACCTGATCGTAAATGGTGCGGCCCGTCGGGCAGGTGTGTTCAAATGCGTCCAGGCCTTCATGGAACCAGCGCACCAGAACGGACTGGGCGGTTTTTTCCAGGTAAGGGACGTGGATCTGAATATCATGCGCCTGACCAATACGATCCAGACGACCGATACGCTGCTCCAGCAGGTCCGGGTTAAACGGCAGATCGAACATCACCAGGTTGCTGGCGAACTGGAAGTTACGGCCTTCAGAGCCGATTTCAGAACACAGCAGAACCTGCGCGCCGCTGTCCTCTTCACCGAACCAGGCCGCTGCACGGTCGCGCTCAACGATGGACATCCCTTCGTGGAACACGGCAGCGCGAATACCTTCGCGTTCGCGCAGAACCTGTTCCAGCTGCAGCGCGGTGGCGGCTTTGGCGCAGATCACCAGTACCTTCTGAGAACGGTGCGCGGTGAGATAGCCCATCAGCCACTCCACGCGCGGGTCGAAGTTCCACCAGGTGCCGGTATCGCCTTCAAATTCCTGATAAATCTGTTCCGGGTAGAGCATGTCGCGCGCGCGCTCTTCCGCGGATTTACGCGCACCCATAATGCCGGAGACCTTAATCGCCGTCTGATACTGGGTCGGCAACGGCAGCTTGATGGTGTGCAGCTCGCGTTTCGGGAAGCCTTTCACACCGTTACGGGTGTTACGGAACAGCACGCGGCTGGTGCCGTGGCGATCCATCAGCATGTCGATAAGCTCTTTACGCGCGGACTCCGCGTTATCGCTATCGCTGTTGGCCGCCTGCAGCAGAGGCTCAATATCCTGCTCGCCAATCAGATCGCTCAGGGTGTTCAGTTCGTCATTAGAAAGGCGGTTGCCCGCCAGCAGCAGCGCGACGGCATCGGCAACCGGACGGTAGTTTTTCTGCTCTTCAACAAACTGCTCGAAATCATGGAAACGGTTTGGATCGAGCAGGCGCAGACGGGCGAAGTGGCTCTCCAGACCCAACTGCTCCGGCGTAGCGGTCAGCAGCAGGACGCCTGGCACACGCCCGGCAAGCTGCTCGATCGCCATGTATTCGCGGCTTGGCGCATCTTCGCTCCAGACCAGGTGGTGCGCTTCGTCGACCACCATCAGATCCCATTCGGCATCGCACAGATGCTCAAGGCGCTGTTTGCTGCGACGCACGAAGTCCAGAGAGCAGATCACCAGCTGTTCGGTTTCAAACGGGTTGTCGGCGTCGTGCTGCGCTTCGGCATAGCGCTCGTCGTCGAACAGGGAGAAGCGCAGGTTAAAGCGGCGCAGCATCTCGACCAGCCACTGGTGCTGCAGGGTTTCAGGAACAACAATGAGTACACGCTCAGCCGCGCCAGAGAGCAGCTGTTGATGCAGGATCATCCCCGCTTCAATGGTTTTCCCCAGGCCCACTTCGTCGGCCAGCAGCACGCGCGGCGCGTGGCGACGGCCCACATCATGGGCGATATTCAACTGGTGGGGGATCAGGCTGGTGCGCTGGCCGCGCAGGCCGCTCCACGGCATGCGGTACTGTTCGCTCTGGAACTTACGCGCGCGATAGCGCAGGGAGAAGCGATCCATACGGTCGATTTGCCCGGCAAACAGGCGGTCCTGCGGTTTACTGAAGACCAGTTTGCTGTCGAGCAGCACTTCACGCAGGATGACATTGGCTTCGTCAGTGTCCAGACGCGTACCAATGTAGGCGAGCAGTCCATTCTCTTCTTTTACGTCTTCAACCTTGAGCTGCCAGCCGTCGTGGCTGGTCACGGTGTCTCCCGGATTGAACATCACGCGGGTTACAGGGGAGTCATTGCGAGCGTACAGGCGGTTTTCACCGGTGGCAGGGAAAAGGAGCGTAACCATACGTGCGTCTACCGCAACCACGGTTCCTAATCCAAGTTCGCTTTCTGTATCGCTGATCCAGCGTTGACCAAGTGTAAAAGGCATATGTGTTCGGCTCTAATCTTTAATTGCAGGCAATAGTTCGACCACCGTCGAAAAAAGACGGTCATCGAAAAATGGGTCCGGGAATGGAAAGGGCGCTATGGTACTGGATGGCAGCGATTTCGTCACGCGTCAAAATAGGCCAAGTTGCCCTGTCACTAGTGTAGCAAAGTCATCGTCAATGAACGGTAAAATTCCCTCCGCGACTGGCTGAAGCTGACGCGTCAGGTAGTGATCGTAATCGAGCGGCGAGTGTTGATAATCAACGGGTTCCGGGCCGCTGGTGGTCCAGACATATTTGATGGTGCCACGGTTTTGATACTGCGGCGCACGGCCACGGCGCACGTTCTCGTCATCGGCCAGGCGCGCGGCGCGCACGTGCGGCGGCACGTTACGCTGATACTCCGCCAGCGGACGGCGCAGGCGTTTGCGATACACCAGTTGGTCATCCAGCTCACCGGCCATCAGGCTGGCAATGGTTTCGCGCACGTAGTCCTGATAAGGCTCATTGCGGAACACGCGCAGATAGAGCGTTTGCTGGAACTGCTGCGCCAGCGGGGTCCAGTCGGTGCGTACTGTCTCCAGTCCTTTAAACACCATCCGCTGTTTATCACCTTCCTGAATCAGCCCTGCATAGCGCTTTTTACTGCCCTGATCGGTGCCGCGAATGGTCGGCATTAAAAAGCGGGCGAAATGGGTTTCAAATTCCAGTTCTAACGCGCTGGTTAACCGCTCTTTTTGCAAATTTTCGCGCCACCAGTCGTTCACGAAAGCGACCAGCGCTTTACCGATTCGCGCGGCATCCTCTTCGGAGTGGGTGCCTTTCAGCCACACAAACGTAGAGTCGGTATCGCCATAAATAACGTCATAACCCTGAGATTCAATCAGTGCTTTGGTCTGGCGCATGATGTCGTGCCCGCGCATGGTGATGGACGACGCCAGACGCGGATCAAAAAAGCGGCAGGCGCTGGTGCCCAGCACGCCGTAAAAGGCGTTCATGATGATTTTCAGCGCCTGCGACAGCGGCTTGTTGCCATGCCTTTTCGCCTCGTCGCGACCGTGCCAGATTTGCCCCACGATCTCCGGCAGGCAGTGTCTTTCACGTGAGAAGCGCGCGCCGAGAAAGCCTTCGGTGCTGTGTGCGTCATCCGGCTGCGCCATGCCTTCCACCAGCCCCACCGGATCGATGAGGAAGGTACGGATAATCGACGGGTAGAGGCTTTTATAATCCAGTACCAGTACAGAGTCATACAGCCCCGGACGGGAATCCATCACATAGCCGCCGGGGCTGGCCTGTGGCGGCACATCACCCAGATTGGGGGCAACATAACCCGCCCGGTGCATACGCGGGAAATAGAGATGGCTGAACGCCGCGACAGAACCGCCATGCCTGTCTGCTGCCAGGCCGTTCACCGTGGCGCGCTCCAGCAGGAACGGCATGATCTCGGTTTTGTGGAAAATCTGCGTGACCAGCTCGCAATCTTTCAGGTTATAGGTGGCGAGCGCCGGTTTGTCTTCGTTAAAGCGCCGGTCGATCTCGTCCATTCTGTCCCACGGGTTGTCGATGGATTTGCCCTCGCCAAGCAGCTCCTGCGCCACCGCTTCCAGCGAGAAAGAGGAGAAGTTCCAGAACGCGGATTTCAGCGCCTCGATGCCGTCGATAATCAGCCGACCATTGGCCTGCGCGAAGAACACACCGTTTTTAAAGCCGTGCTCACGCCACTCCAGCTCGCTATTGCCGCGCCCCAGCATCAGTGGAATACGGTAACGCTCGGCGTGTTTTTGCAGCACGCGGAGGTCGAACTGCACCACGTTCCAGCCGATCAGCACGTCCGGATCGTAGTCGGCAAACCACTGGTTAAGTTTTTCCAGCAGTTGCGGGCGGCTGTTTACGTATTCAAGCCGGAAATCCAGCGCGGACGCATCGCCGTTTGGCGGCCCGAGCATATAGACAACCCGATCGCCGCAGCCTTCCAGACCGATGCAGTAAAGCTCGCCGTGGCGGGTGGTTTCGATATCCAGCGACACCCATTTCAGCGGCGGGCGGTAGTGCGGGCTGGGCTTCAGGCGTGCATTTACGATCCTGCCATTTTGTGCGGTGCCATCGACCCAGACGGGCGCGGTGATAAACCGCTCCATCAGGAAACGCTCCGGCGGGCGAATATCGGCTTCATAGAGCGTGACGCCCGCTTCGCGCAGCAATTTTTCATAGCGCATCAGCTGGCGATGGGCGCGACAGTACAGGCCGTATACCGGCTGGCGGTGGAAATCTTTCAGCGCAAGCGGGGTAACGCGCCAGTGATTTTCGCCGCGCAGGAGCTGCTTCACTTTCTCGACGTGAGCTTCAGGAATAAACGCCACGGATTCCTGCGGCGGCAGCGTAACGTTTAGCGGGCCGTTGTCCGTTGCCAGCCAGAATTCAACCTCGGTGCCCTGAGGGGTATCCCGCCAGTGTCGGGTCAGTAAAAAGCCTTCTTGCGCCTGCGTCACGCCGTTATCCCATAAAACAAAACCAGGCCTGATTATAGCCTGGTTAAGGGTATTTTGCTGGGGTTTTATACAGTGCCGGTTTTGCCGGATGACGCTGCGCTTATCCGGCCTACAGATCCCGCAGGCCCGGTAACGCAGCGCCACCGGGCGATGATCTACTGCCCGTAATAGGCCTTCGCGCCGTGCTTGCGCAGGTAATGCTTATCCAGCAGGGTTTGCTGCATATCTGGCAACTGCGGTGCCAACTGGCGGCAGAAGATCCCCATATAGGCGACTTCTTCGAGCACGATGGCGTTATGCACCGCGTCTTCCGCGTTTTTACCCCAGGCAAACGGGCCGTGAGAATGTACCAGCACGCCGGGCATCTGCGCCGCGTCGATACCCTGCTTTTCGAAGGTTTCGACAATCACGTTACCCGTTTCCCACTCGTACTCACCGTTGATCTCCGCATCGGTCATCAAACGCGTGCAGGGAATGGTGCCGTAGAAGTAGTCCGCATGCGTGGTGCCGGTAGCGGGGATGGGCTGCCCTGCCTGCGCCCAGATGGTCGCGTGACGCGAATGGGTATGTACGATGCCGCCGATGGTCGGGAATGACTGATACAGCAGGCGATGAGTCGGCGTATCGGAGGAAGGTTTTTTGTTGCCTTCGACCACTTCACCCGTCTCGATGCTGACTACCACCATATCGTCTGCGGTCATTACCGTGTAATCCACGCCCGAAGGCTTGATCACGAACACGCCTTTTTCCCGGTCAACGGCGCTGACGTTACCCCAGGTGAGGGTCACAAGGTTATGTTTTGGCAGCGCCAGGTTGGCTTCGAGTACCTGACGTTTGAGCTCTTCTAACATTGTTGTCTCCAGTGCCGGATGGCGCTTCGCTTATCTGGCCTACAGGATCGTAGGCCCGGTAAACGCAGTGCCACCGGGCATTCCGTGCTTTAGCGTTTTGAACCGTAATAGACTTCATTCCAGCGCAGCGCGTCTTTAAAGGCGGGCAGGCGGGTATCGTTATCAATCACGGTCAGCTCGATGTCGTGCAGCTCGGCGAACTGACGCATGTCGTTCAGATCCAGCGCGTGGCTAAACACGGTGTGGTGCGCGCCACCAGCCACAATCCAGGCTTCTGACGCGGTTGGCAGGTCTGGCTGCGCTTTCCACAGGGCGTTGGCGACCGGCAGTTTTGGCAGGGAATGTGGCGTTTCAACCGCATCCACACAGTTCACCAGCAGGCGGAAACGATCGCCCAGGTCAATCAGACTGGCGTTGATAGCCGGGCCGGTACGGGTGTTGAAGATCAGACGCGCCGGGTCGGCTTTCCCGCCAATGCCGAGGTACTGCACGTCGAGGATCGGTTTCTCTTCGACGGCAATAGAAGGACACACTTCCAGCATGTGCGAGCCGAGCACCAGATCGTTGCCGTTCTCGAAGTGGTAGGTGTAGTCCTCCATAAAGGAGGTGCCGCCCTGCAGACCGGTTGACATCACCTTCATGATGCGAAGCAGAGCGGCAGTTTTCCAGTCGCCTTCGCCCGCAAAGCCGTAACCCTGCTGCATCAGACGTTGTACTGCCAGGCCCGGCAGCTGTTTCAGGCCGTGAAGATCTTCAAATGTGGTGGTGAAGGCGTGGAAACCGCCCTGTTCCAGGAAGCGCTTCATACCCAGCTCGATGCGCGCCGCATCCAGCACGTTCTGGCGCTTATCACCGTTGATTTGTGCTGCGGGCGTCAGGCGGTAGCTGCTTTCATACTCATCGACCAGCGCGCTCACGTCGCCCTCGCTGATGTCATTGACCACCTGCACCAGATCGCCCACGGCCCAGGTGTTCACCGAGAAGCCGAACTTGATCTGCGCGGCGACTTTATCGCCGTCGGTGACCGCCACTTCACGCATGTTGTCGCCAAAACGCACCACTTTCAGGTGGCGGGTGTCCTGCTTAGAGACCGCCTGACGCATCCAGGAGCCGATGCGTTTTTGCGCATGCTGATCCTGCCAGTGGCCGGTCACCACGGCGTGCTGCTGGCGCATACGCGCGCCAATGAAGCCGAACTCACGGCCGCCGTGTGCGGTCTGGTTCAGGTTCATAAAGTCCATGTCGATGCTGTCCCACGGCAGGGAGGCGTTGAACTGGGTATGGAACTGCAGCAGCGGTTTGTTGAGGATCGACAGTCCGTTGATCCACATTTTGGCCGGAGAGAAGGTGTGCAGCCACACCACCAGGCCGGCGCATTTATCATCGTAGTTCGCATCGCGGCAGATGTGAGTGATCTCATCCGGCGTGGTGCCGAGCGGTTTCAGTACCAGCTTGCACGGCAGTTTGGCTTCTGCGTTCAGCGCGTTAACCACGTGCTCTGCGTGTTTCGTTACCTGCTGCAGCGCTTCCGGTCCGTACAGATGCTGGCTGCCAATCACAAACCACACTTCATAATTATTAAAAATGGTCATTATCGTGTCCTTAATGAGTCAGGGTTGCCGTAGTGTCCGCGGTGCTTTTGGCCGGGGCGGCGACAGGGAGATAGTGAAGCTCGGCGCTTTTTGCCCATTGCTGGTAGCGCTGATAAAGCTGTTCAAAGCGTTGCGCCTGCTGAGCACGCGGCTGGAGGGTGCTTTCGACGGCGCTTGCCATATGTTGCTGCGCGGTGGGGATATCCGCATGGACGCCTGCGGCCACGGCAGCGAAAATTGCGGCACCCAGCGCACAGCACTGATCGGAAGCCACAATCTGCAGCGGACGGTTCAGCACGTCACAGCAAGCCTGCATGATCACCGGGTTTTTGCGGGCGATACCGCCCAGCGCCATCACGTTGTTTACGTCGATACCTTGCCCGGTGAAGCACTCCATAATGGCGCGTGCGCCGAATGCGGTAGCCGCAATCAGGCCACCAAACAGCGCAGGCGCATCGGTTGCCAGGTTGAGATCGGTAATGACCCCTTTCAGGCGCTGGTTGGCAAACGGCGTGCGGCGACCGTTAAACCAGTCCAGCACCACCGGGAGGTGATCGAGTGACGGATTTTTTGCCCAGGCTTCGGTGAGCTGCGGCAGAAGCTGTTTTTTGCTGTCGGCAATCTGGTTTTTCAGTTCAGGATGCGCCGCCGCCAGCTGGTCCAGCGGCCAGCCGAGCACGCGGCCAAACCAGGCGTAGATATCGCCAAACGCGGACTGACCGGCTTCCAGGCCGATAAAGTCCGGCACCACGCTGCCGTCCACCTGGCCGCAGATGCCTTTCACCGCACGGTCACCGACGGTCGTTTTATCCGCCGTCAGAATGTCGCAGGTAGACGTGCCGATGACTTTCACCAGGGTATTGGGCTGAGCGCCCGCGCCGACCGCGCCCATATGGCAGTCAAACGCGCCACCCGAAATCGCCACGTTCTGCGGCAGGCCCAGTCGCGTTGCCCACTCTTTACAGAGCGTACCAACCGGGATATCGGCGGTGAAGGTGTCGGTAAACAGCGGATATTTCAGGCTTTTGTTGATGATCGGATCGAGGTCATCGAAGAACGTTGCCGGAGGCAGGCCGCCCCAGCTTTCATGCCACAGGGATTTATGCCCGGCGCTACAGCGGCCACGGCGGATGTCCTGTGGGCGAGTGGTCCCGGAGAGCAGCGCCGGAACCCAGTCGCACAGCTCAATCCAGGATGCGGCCGCCTGTGCAACCGAGGCGTCCGCACGGGTAACGTGCAGGATCTTGGCCCAGAACCACTCGCTGGAGTAGATCCCGCCGATGTAGCGCGAGTAGTCAGTTTTGCCCGGCTGATGGCACAGACGGGTGATGGCCTCGGCCTCCTCCACGGCGGTATGGTCTTTCCACAGCACGAACATGGCGTTCGGGTTGTCGGCAAATTCAGGGCGCAACGCCAGCACGCGACCTTCCGCATCAACTGGCGCAGGCGTTGAGCCGGTACTGTCGACGCCAATGCCGACAATCTCAGCACGCTGTGCGTCAGTCAGTTCTGCCAGCACGGTTTTGATCGCCGCTTCCATCGACTCAATGTAATCACGCGGATGGTGGCGGAACTGGTTGTTTGGCGCATCGCAGTAGCGCCCCTCTTGCCAGCGCGGATACCACTCAACGCTGGTTGCTATCTCCTGGCCGGACGTACAGTCCACTGCCAGTGCGCGAACCGAGTCGCTGCCAAAATCGAGGCCAATCGCAATTGCCATGGTGTTGCTCCATCAGAAAAACGGGTATGAAAGAACATTAGAGACTGGGGGCGAAAATCGTCAGGCAGGAACCGCTAATCTTATGGACTAAATTGCTGTTGCAATGAAAAGTGTGACGCTGTGCAAATATTCAATGTGGACATTTCTGCCGCACTTATAGACACTTTTGTTACTGCTCATCTGCCGATGCTGGCGGAGAAATCAGGGGGAAAGGCTGAATCATGGCGGACGTAAAAGAGGCGTGATGCTTTTTGGATCTTTGCGCAGGCCATTTTTATACGGCTTTTATCGATATGGACAATTGGTTTCCTTCAGGACCGTTGGGAGAATTGAATCTATGGCCGAAACGCAAAACGATCCCTTACTGCCGGGCTACTCGTTTAATGCCCATCTGGTGGCGGGGCTGACCCCTATCGAAGCCGAGGGTTACCTCGATTTTTACGTTGACCGACCGCTGGGGATGAAAGGGTATATTCTGAACCTCACCGTGCGGGGAGAGGGGGTCATTAAAAATCACGATCAGCAGTTTATCTGCCGCCCCGGCGATATGCTGTTGTTTCCACCGGGGGAGATCCACCACTACGGCCGCCATCCGGAGGCCAAAGAGTGGTATCACCAGTGGGTCTACTTCCGCCCGCGCGCCTACTGGCAGGAGTGGCTCTCCTGGCCTGCGATATTCGCCCATACCGGTTTTTATCGCCCGGATGATGTTCACCAGGCACAGTTCCGCGAGCTGTTCGCGCAGATTATTGAGGCGGGGCAGGCAGGGGGGCGCTATGCCGAACTGCTGGCGATCAACCTGCTTGAACAGTTACTGCTACGCCGCATGGAGGCGATTAACGAATCGCTCAACCCACCGCTGGATAACCGCGTGCGTGATGCCTGCCAGTACATTAGCGATCACCTGGCCGACAGCCAGTTTGATATCGCCAGCGTTGCACAGCATGTTTGCCTCTCGCCGTCACGTTTGTCGCACCTTTTCCGCCAGCAGTTGGGCGTCAGCGTGCTGAGCTGGCGCGAGGATCAGCGTATCAGCCAGGCGAAGCTGCTGCTCAGCACCACCCGAATGCCCATTGCCACCGTGGGGCGTAACGTGGGCTTTGAAGATCAGCTCTATTTTTCACGCGTGTTTAAAAAATGCACCGGAGCCAGCCCCAGCGAATTCCGTGCAGGATGTGAATAAACGGTAAAAAAAGATAAACAAACAGGTGAACTCAGAAAGCACCCTGTAAACTATTCAGACAATTGATGCCTTGACGCGGCGCAGGGCGCTAAGCAGAATCCCTGATTCGTTTTCTGACTGGAATAGTTATGCAGGCATTGCTGGAACATTTTATCACCCAGTCCGTTATGTACTCGCTCATCGCCGTGGCGCTGGTGGCGTTTCTGGAATCGCTGGCGCTGGTCGGGCTGATTTTGCCCGGTACGGTGATGATGGCGGGGCTGGGCGCGCTGATTGGCAGCGGTGAAGTTAATTTCTGGCAGGCGTGGATGGCCGGGATTATCGGCTGTTTACTGGGAGACTGGATCTCTTTCTGGCTGGGCTGGCGCTTTAAGAAACCGTTGCACCGCTGGTCGTTCATGAAAAAGAACAAAGCGTTGCTGGATAAAACCGAACATGCGCTGCATCAGCACAGCATGTTCACGATCCTCGTGGGCCGCTTTGTCGGGCCAACGCGTCCGATCGTGCCGATGGTGGCCGGGATGCTGGATCTGCCCGTCGCGAAATTTGTGGTGCCGAACATTATCGGCTGTGTTTTCTGGCCGCCGTTCTATTTCCTGCCGGGGATTCTGGCCGGTGCCGCTATTGATATCCCGGCCGATGCGCAAAGCGGCCAGTTTAAGTGGTTGTTGCTGGCAACGGCACTGCTGCTGTGGCTGGCGGTATGGCTCTGCTGGCGGTTATGGCGCAGCGCAAAAGCGAATGTTGATCGCCTGACGCGCTACCTTCCGCGCTCGCGCTTGCTGTGGCTCGCGCCGTTGACGCTGGGCGTGGCAGTAGTGGCGCTGGTCGCACTGATTCGCCATCCGCTAATGCCGGTGTACGGTGAGATCCTGTTGAAGGTGGTGAGCCGTTAAGGTATTTTCCCTCTCCCGGTGGGAGAGGGTCAGGGTGAGGGCATCAGACCGCACGAATGCCTAACAGTGAAGATGCCCCCGCTTTACCACTAAGCAGTTCTTCTGTTTCGCCATCCCATAAAATGCGCCCCTCCGCGATCACCACCGAACGTGGCGCGATGCGTGCGGCATCTTCGATACTGTGCGACACCATCAGCATCGTAAGCTGCTGGCGGCGGCAGACATCCTGCACCAATGCCAGCATTTCCTGACGTAACGCGGGATCGAGCGCAGAGAAGGGTTCATCCAGCAGCAGAACCGGTTGTTCGCGCACCAGGCAGCGCGCCAGCGCCACACGCTGACGTTGCCCGCCGGAAAGCTCGCCCGGCAGCCTGTCGAGAAAGTCGGTTATCCCCATTTGCGCGGCAATGAGCTCCAGCTTTTCGCGCTGGGCATTGTTCAGCTTGAGTCCCGGATGCATCCCCAGGGCAATGTTTTGTCTAACCGTAAGATGATTAAACAGGTTGTTTTCCTGAAACAGCATCGACACAGGACGTTTCGCGGGCGGCGTGCGGGTATGGTCGTGGTTTTCAATCACGATCGCCCCGCTTGCCGGTTGCAGAAAACCGGCAATCAAATTGAGCAGCGTGCTTTTTCCTGCGCCGCTTGGGCCAAGCACCGCAATCATCTCACCCTGGCGGACGGAGAGGGTAAAACGCATCGGCAGATGCCGGTAAAGCCAGGTCACATCAATCAGTTTTAACATCACGCCCCGGAAGTTTTTCGATAACGGTAAATAACGCAAAGCACAGCAGCAGCAGTAAAAGCGCCGTGACGGCACCGTCCTGGCTGCGATAGGAGCCGATTTGCTGGTAAAGCCAGAACGGCAGCGTGCGGAAATCTTCATTGCCGAAGAGCGCCACCACGCCAAAATCACCGATCGAGAGCACGCAGGCAAACGCCAGCGCTTGTGCCAGCGGGCGTTTCAGGGCGCGTAGCTCCACAACCTTTAACCGTTGCCAGCCCTGCATTCCCAGAGACTGACACAGCAAACTGTAGCGGTTGTTCACGTCGCGCATCGGGTTTTCCAGCACTTTGAGTGCGTAAGGGATGGCCATCAGGGCGTTGGTGAAAATGACGATGCCGTCGGCGTTTTCCGGCAGGCCGATGGTGCTGTTGAACAGTAAAAAGAAGCCCGTCGCCAGGACGATGCCCGGCATCGCCAGGATCAGCATCCCCGTCAGCTCCAGCGTTTGCCCGGCTTTACGGGCGTGGCGGGCATAGAGTTCACGGCTGCTCCATAAAAGCATCATGGTCAGTATGACGCATAGCAACCCGGCGGCCAGCGCAATCCGCAGCGAGGTCCAGGTCGCTTGCCAGAGGACTGGCTGTTGCAACACGGACACCAGATTGAGGTTCAGCCCATCGACGATGACCGCCATCAATGGCGGGAGCAACAGCAACAGCGCCAGCACGATAAGAAAAACATCGGTGATGCGGCTGTGCAGGCTGTCCTGCGGATCGCGCCAGCCTGCGATTTGATTGCTGCCTGGTGGAATCGCTTTGCTTAATCGCTGGCTCAGCAACACCAGCGCAAGGCAACAGACCATCTGCACCATCGCCAGCAACGCCGCACGGCCAGGGTCATAGTCGTAACTTAACGCCTGATAAATTGCCAGCTCAATGGTGGTGGCCTGCGGCCCGCCGCCGAGAGAAAGCACGGTGGCAAAGCTGGCGAAGCAGAGCATGAAGATCAGCGCGGCGACGGGCGGGATCTGACGTCGCAGCCATGGCCATTCGACAAAACGGAAGAACGACCAGCCGCGCATGCCGAGTTGGGCGGCAATCTGACGCTGTTCGCCAGGGATATTCTCCAGCGCCTGCAAAAAGAGCCGTGTTGCCATCGGCATGTTGAAAAAGATGTGCGCCAGCAGAATGCCCTTCAGCCCGTAGGGGGAGAAGGTCCACTCCAGACCTAAAGACGCAAAGAGTGAGGCCAGCCAGCCCTGACGACCATACACGCTCAAAATACCGAACACTGCCACCAGAACGGGCAGGATCAGCGTCATGGCGCACAGACGGAGAAGCGCCTGCCTGCCGGGAAAACGCCTGCGGTAAAGCGATCTGGCGAGGAAAATGGCCGGGATCACCGACAGCAGCGCGGAGAGAAATGCCTGCCAGAAAGAGAAGCGAACTACGTGCCAGAGATAACTGTCGTGCCAGAGTGCGGGCACGTCACTTTCTGGCGCGTTAAACCACAACGCAAGAAATGCGCCCAGACTGACCGCCACCATCAGGATGGCGGCGAGCAGCCCAGGTATTAACCAGCCGGGAATCAGCGGCTGACGGCGCGTTGCCATTCACTTACCCATGCTGCACGCTGCGTGGCGACCTGCTGCGGCGTAAATTCCAGCGACGTTTGCGGTTTGGTTAGTTGGTCGAAGCCTGCCGGCAGCGTCACGTTGGTCACCGGGTACATCCAGTTGCCTGTCGGGATCGCATTCTGGAACGCCGGGGAGACCATAAATTTCAGGAACTTCTCGGCCAGCTCCGGCTGTTTACTGGCGGCAGTGCGCGCAGCCACTTCTACCTGAAGGTAGTGGCCTTCAGCAAAATTGGCGGCGGCGTAGTGGTCTTTCTTCTCAGCGATAATGTGGTAGGCCGGGGAGGTGGTGTAGCTCAGCACCAGGTCGCTTTCTCCTTTCAGAAACAGACCGTAGGCTTCGCTCCAGCCTTTGGTGACGGTCACGGTTTTGGCCGCCAGTTTCTGCCATGCTTCCGGCGCGTTATCTCCGTAAACTTTCTGCATCCATAACAGCAGCCCTAAGCCAGGCGTACTGGTACGCGGATCTTCATATATCACGCGCCATTTCTGGTCGCTTTCGACCAGCTCTTTCAGGCTTTTCGGCGGGTTTTTCAGCTTATTTTTGTCATAGACGAAAGCAAAGTAGCCGTAATCGAACGGGACAAAGGTATCGTTTTTCCAGCCACCAGGGACGTTAACGGCATCTGCCGCTACGCCGCTTTTGGCGAACAGTTTGGTTTGCGAGGCCGCTTCCAGCAGGTTGTTATCCAGCCCAAGCACCACATCGGCTTTGCTGTTTTTCCCTTCCATGCGCAGACGGTTAAGCAGCGAGACGCCATCTTCCAGCGCCACGAATCTCAGCTCGCAGTTGCAGTCGGCTTCGAAGGCTTTTTTCACTACCGGGCCTGGGCCCCAGTCGGCAGAGAAGGAGTCGTAGGTGTAGACCGTCAGAACGGGCTTAGCAAAAGCAGGCAGCGCAAACAGCGCCAGCAGGGGAAGACATTTTTTTAACACTTTGCACCTCAAAGTTGAGTGGCAAAGGATTTTGAGCGACAGCCTCAAATCCCTTCGCCGGCGTTATCCGGATCAGGTTCGACGGGTATTATCTCAGCGCACATCAGTGATGCAGCACCCCGTTGAGAACGGCAGTATTGTAATGATTTGGTGAATATTACGAAAGTGTTATGGTTCCGGCGGAGCAAACCAGGCGGATTTAAAATCAAACCAGCCCAGCGTATTCATCCGCAAACCGCGCATACTGCGCTGGCCCTGAATCATCAGCCAGTGGTGGATCAACGGCACGATGGCCTGTTCGGATAACAGCTGCTGGCACCACGCGGCCAGGTTCATCTCACCCGCACGCCACTGGGTGGCGTCCTGTTGCCAGTCACGGTTGATACAGCGCTGGATCAGCGGCACCTCATACAGATGCGAAAAGAGCGAAAAATCGAGCGGCAGAGTGAAGTTGGCGCTGTTTAACCAGATATCGCTGACGATATCGCCGCGATGCCATTCATCATAGTCCACTTCCTGGATTTCCAGCGTCACCCCAACGGCCGCCAGCAGTTTGCTCATGATCCTGGCAATAAAACGGTGTTCGACATGCTCCCGGTAAAACGTGAGGGTGATGGATTCCAGCCCCGCGGGCTTTTCAGCCTGCACCGGTCGGGCGTGGTGCCAGCGGGGAAGCAGACCATATGCCGGGAACCAGAAGGTTTGATATTGCTCTTCCGCGTGGTAGATCAGGTTTGCGGGGGCGAGAATGTGGCTGATCCATTTGCGGACCTCGTGGTTTGCGCCGCGATGGGTGCGGCTATCAAAAAGCAGATAATAACAGCCCTCTTCAAGGCGGCTCTCAACCGCTTTTTCACCGGTAGTGGGGCCTTCCAGCGTCAGCCCAACGCTGAGCTCTTCATTGATATCCGGTAACACCCAGACGTTCACTTCATCAATCAACGCCCGGTAGCCAAAGTAGTCGTCAAAGGCACGGATTTTTAACTGATTATTGTTATTGCGTGAAACGGAATAGGGGCCGGTGCCGATGGGCAGGCTGGCAAAATTGTTCAGCGATTCCCACTCGGCGGGCAAAATCATCGACGGTACATAGCCCAGCAGCCAGGGAAGCCATTTGTCCGGCTGCGAAAGCTCGATATCCAGCGTCCAGGCCGTCGGCGAATGAATATGCGTGATGTGCGAGTAGAGCGGCAGCGTGCGGGCGCGCTCTAAAGACACGATGACGTCGCGCATATCCAGCTCGCGGCCGTGGTGAAAATGAATGCCAGGACGTAAAAAGAAACGCCAGTGAAGGGGGGAGAGCTGCTGCCAGTGGTGCGCGATATCCGCTTCGAGTTCCCCGTTTTCCTCATTTATCCGCGTCAGCCCGCTGAAGATTTGCCGCGCCATATGTGTTTCAGAACGACGTAATGCCGTGCCGGGTAACAGATTTTTCATAGGGCGGTAGTAGACCACCCGCAGGATATGGCGTCCCTGGCGAAAACTTCGTCCGAGATGAGAGACCAGCATCTGGCGCACTGCGGCCTTGTCGCCCACCAGTTGTACCAGCTGATCGATGCGATCCTGCTCCAGCAGATCTTCCGCCCGCTGTTGTTGCAATGCCAGCCCGGTATACAGGAAGGTCAAACGTGAACGCTTGCCGCGTCCCGCCTCGGCCTCCCAGCTGAGCCAGCCCTGCTGCTGCATGGTGTTGAGCAGCGTGCGCATATGCCGACGCGAACAGTTGAGCAGGTCAGCCAGTTCGTTCAGCGTGGTCTCCTGCGATTGCCCCTCGCAGCATTGCCACAGGCGGATAAATTGTTGTTGCAGACGACCGGAAGGCATAAAAGAGGAACTCCTGACAAAAAATCAGCAATTTATTTATCCCTATATTAAGCCAATAATTCTTCCCGATGAAGCGAGGAGGTAAATTATGAAGAGGTCTACCGCACGTCAGTTTTATCAGCACTATTTTTCAGCGACACAAGGTGTGTCCTGGCTGGCCCGCCAGTGTGCAGAGCAACGGCTGAAAATGCTGGAAGATCTGATGCAGTGGGACGTTACGAAACCGACCTCTTCTCGCTAACTCGCCTCGATCATGTGTGACTGAGTATTGGTGCTAATCACCCGCCAGCAAAATGTTTTTGCTGGCTTTTTTCGTTTACTATTCACCCAATTTCGATTCGCTTTCACAAGGACTTGCGCATGCTCTGGTTGATGACGATGGGGCGACGCCTGAACGGCGTGTATGCCGCTTTTATGCTGGTGGCCTTCATGATGGGCGTGGCGGGAGCGCTGCAGGCACCGACGCTCAGTCTGTTCCTCAGCCGTGAAGTGGGGGCGCAGCCGTTTTGGGTTGGCCTGTTCTACACCGTCAATGCCATTGCCGGTATCCTCGTCAGCCTGTGGCTGGCAAAACGATCCGACAGTCAGGGTGACCGTCGTAAGCTGATCCTGTTTTGCTGTGCCATGGCTGTCGCTAATGCGCTGTTGTTTGCGTTCAATCGTCATTACCTGACGCTTCTCACCTGCGGAGTGCTGCTGGCGTCTCTGGCGAACACTGCCATGCCGCAACTGTTCGCGCTGGCGCGTGAATATGCCGACAGTTCAGCGCGGGAAGTGGTGATGTTTAGCTCGGTGATGCGTGCGCAGCTCTCGCTGGCGTGGGTGATCGGCCCGCCGCTGGCGTTCATGCTGGCGCTGAATTACGGCTTTACTGCTATGTTTTCCATCGCCGCCGGGATTTTTGCCATCAGCCTGGTGCTGATTACCTTCGCGCTGCCGTCGGTGGCGCGTGTCGAACAGACGACGGATAAGCCCATTACGCATGTCAGCGGCTGGCAGGATAAGAATGTCAGGATGCTGTTTATCGCCTCCACGTTGATGTGGACCTGCAACACCATGTACATCATCGATATGCCGCTGTGGATCAGCAGCACACTGGGTTTGCCGGATAAGCTCGCGGGGATTTTAATGGGCACCGCTGCCGGGCTGGAAATCCCGGCGATGATACTGGCGGGGTATTACGTTAAGCGCTTCGGCAAGCGAAGGATGATGGTAACTGCCGTGGCGGCGGGCGTGCTGTTCTATTTTGGCCTGATTTTCTTCCACAGCCATACGGCGCTGCTGGCGCTGCAGCTGTTTAACGCTGTATTTATCGGGATTGTCGCCGGGATTGGGATGCTCTGGTTCCAGGATTTAATGCCGGGTCGGGCAGGCTCAGCCACCACGCTCTTTACCAACAGTATTTCAACGGGAGTGATTCTGGCCGGTGTGATTCAGGGCGCGCTGGCGCAAAGCTACGGACATGCGCCAGTGTACTGGGTGATTGCTGCGATCTCTGTTATGACGTTACTGCTGACGTGTCGTGTGAAAGATGTCTGATTCTGGAAGGCGGCTTCACGAAATTCACTGACTTTCTGACAGGCTCTGAGAAGGAGCATAGAGTGCGTGGCGGGTGCTTGAGGCTGTTTGCCTCAGGCTTTCGCAAGAGGCAAACAGTGGAGATTCCCACATCAAAAAAACTGATGGGGAGACCAACTTCACAACCATCATTGCGAGGTTAGTCTCTTCATTGCCGAAAAGCAATAAGGAGGCTGGAATGCCAAAACGTACTCTGCTGTTAGGTTTGTTTCTGATCTGTACGACGTTGTTGATCTTCACCTGGATGGTTCGCGACTCGCTGTGTGAGCTGCATTTCAGACAGGAGAAAACAGAGCTGGCGGCAGTGTTGGCCTACGAAGCAAAACGTTAGCGGTATTGGCGGGGGAAGTTCCCCGCCTCTCCAGAGTGGTCAAGCCCCAACGCACCCTTATCAATGGCCCGCAGGATGCGGGCCATTGCATTTAGCCCATAAACGCAGGCTGTTTTTTCTCGTAAGCGGAGATAGCCTCTTCGTGCTGCAGCGTTAAGCCAATGCTGTCCAGCCCGTTTAGCATGCAGTGGCGGCGGAACGCGTCAATGCTGAAGCTGTAGGTCTTATCACCGGCTTTCACCACTTCCGCTTCCAGATCCACCTCAAACGACATACCCGGATTCGCCTGTACCAGCGTAAACAGCTCGTCGACCTGCGCATCGCTCAGCGTTACCGGCAACAGCTGGTTGTTAAAGCTGTTGCCGTAGAAGATATCCGCGAAGCTCGGAGCAATAACGACCTTAAAACCATAGTCGGTCAGCGCCCAGGGGGCGTGCTCACGCGATGAGCCGCAGCCGAAGTTTTCGCGCGCCAGCAGGATGGATGCGCCTTTGTATTCCGGGAAGTTCAGGACGAATTCCGGGTTAGGCACTTCACCTTTATCGTCCAGGAAACGCCAGTCGTTAAACAGGTGTGCGCCAAAACCCGTGCGGGTCACTTTCTGCAAAAACTGTTTAGGGATGATGGCATCCGTATCGACGTTAGCGGCGTCCAGTGGAACAACCCGGCCCGTATGTTGGGTAAATTTCTCTGCCATGATTGTCTCCTTATTTCAGGCTGCGAATATCGGCGAAATGGCCAGTGACTGCCGCAGCGGCGGCCATTGCCGGGCTGACCAGATGGGTACGCCCACCACGGCCCTGACGGCCTTCAAAGTTACGGTTACTGGTAGAGGCACAACGCTCGCCGGGGTTCAGGCGGTCGTTGTTCATGGCCAGACACATGGAGCAGCCAGGCAAGCGCCACTCGAAGCCCGCTTCGATAAAAATCTTATCCAGACCTTCGGCTTCCGCCTGGGCTTTCACCGGACCGGAACCCGGTACAACCAGCGCCTGTACGCCGGGAGCCACTTTACGGCCTTTGGCAATCTCTGCCGCGGCGCGCAAATCTTCGATACGGGAGTTGGTGCAGGAGCCAATAAACACTTTGTCGATCGCGACGTCAGTCAGCGGCACGCCGGGTTTCAGCCCCATATAGGCCAGTGCTTTTTCCGCGCTGGCGCGTTCGACCGGATCGGCGAAGGAAGCCGGGTCCGGAATGATATCGTTAACGGATATGACCTGGCCGGGATTCGTTCCCCAGGTGACCTGCGGCGCAATCTCTTCCGCCTGCAGAGTGACAACGGTATCGAAGGTTGCGCCTTCATCCGTTTTCAGGGTTTTCCAGTATTCTACCGCTTCAACAAAATCGTTGCCTTTTGGCGCGTGCAAACGATCCTTCACATAGTTGAAGGTGGTTTCGTCTGGTGCCACCAGGCCCGCTTTGGCTCCCATCTCGATGGCCATGTTGCACAGGGTCATTCGACCTTCCATGCTCAGCGCCTGAATAGCGTCGCCGCAGAACTCGACCACGTGGCCGGTACCGCCTGCACTGCCGGTTTTGCCGATAATCGCCAGTACAATGTCTTTAGCCGTAATGCCTGGTGCCGCTTTGCCTTTGACCTCAATCTTCATGGTTTTGGCACGGCCCTGCTTCAGGGTCTGCGTTGCCAGAACATGTTCAACTTCAGAAGTACCGATACCAAACGCCAGCGCACCAAACGCGCCGTGAGTGGCGGTATGGGAGTCACCGCAGACGATGGTCATGCCTGGCAGAGTAATGCCCTGCTCAGGCCCCATCACGTGAACGATGCCCTGATACGGGTGGTTCAGATCGTACAGTTCAACGCCAAATTCATTACAGTTCTTAATCAGCTCCTGCATCTGGATGCGCGCCATTTCACCGGACGCATTGATATCTTTGGTCTGGGTGGAAACGTTGTGATCCATCGTCGCGAAGGTTTTACGCGGCTGACGCACCGGACGCTTGTGCGCACGCAGCCCGTCGAATGCCTGTGGTGAGGTCACTTCATGCACCAGATGCCTGTCGATATACAGCAGTGGGGTTTCGTTTGGTGCCTCGTAGACAACGTGCGCATCAAACAATTTTTCATATAACGTTTTCGCCATGATTACACCCCTTCAGCGACATAGCGGGCAATGATATCGCCCATTTCATCGGTACTGACTGCTGCCGTGCCGCGTGCTAAGTCACCGGTACGGACGCCTTCTTCTAACGCACGGTTAATGGCGTTTTCAATTGCGGTTGCGGCATCGCCTGCATCGAGGCTATAGCGCAACAGCAGGGCCAGGGAGAGGATCTGCGCAATCGGGTTGGCAATGTTTTTGCCTGCGATATCCGGCGCAGAGCCGCCAGCCGGTTCATACAGGCCAAAGCCTTGCTCATTCAGGCTGGCAGAAGGCAACATGCCCATGGAGCCGGTGATCATCGCGCACTCGTCAGACAGAATATCGCCAAACAGGTTGGAGCACAGCAGCACGTCAAACTGGGACGGATCTTTAATCAGCTGCATGGTCGCGTTGTCGATATACATGTGCGACAGCTCAACGTCAGGATATTGCTTAGCAATTTCGCCGACGATCTCACGCCACAGGATGGACGACTGCAGCACGTTCGCTTTATCAATGGACGTGACTTTATGGCGGCGTTTGCGCGCAGATTCAAACGCGATATGCGCGATACGTTCAATTTCGAAACGGTGATACACCTCGGTATCAAACGCTTTCTCATGCTGGCCGCTGCCTTCGCGGCCCTTTGGCTGGCCGAAGTAGATCCCACCGGTCAGCTCACGCACGCAGAGGATGTCGAAACCGTTGGCGGCGATATCCGCACGCAGCGGGCAAAACTCTTCCAGCCCCTGATACAGCTTCGCCGGACGCAGGTTGCTGAACAATTTGAAATGCTTACGCAGCGGCAGCAGCGCGCCGCGCTCAGGCTGTTCTGCCGGTGGCAGGTGTTCCCATTTCGGGCTACCCACGGAGCCAAACAGCACGGCATCGGCATTTTCACAGCCTTCAACGGTCGCTTTCGGCAATGGCGTACCGTGGTTATCAATCGCGATACCGCCCACATCGTAGTGGCTGGTGGTAATTTTCATCGCAAAACGCGAACGAACGGCTTCCAGGACTTTCAGCGCTTGTGCCATCACTTCCGGGCCAATACCGTCACCCGGCAACACAGCAATATGGTAGTTCTTCGACATTACACGGTTTCCTTGTTGTTCTCTTTATTCTGAGCTTTGCGTTGCAACTCTTTTTCGACTTCGGCGGCGCGCCAGATGTTGTTCAGGACATGCACCATCGCTTTTGCGGAAGATTCGACAATATCGGTCGCCAGACCCACACCGTGGAAACGGCGGCCGTTGTAATTCACCACGATATCCACCTGACCGAGGGCATCTTTGCCGTGGCCTTTAGCCGTCAGGTCATATTTCACCAGCTCAACGTCGTACTCAGTGACGCGGTTAATTGCCTGGTAGATGGCATCGACAGGGCCGTTGCCGTTTGCCGCTTCGGCTTTGATTTCATCGCCGCAGGCCAGTTTGACCGAGGCGGTGGCGATATCGCTGGAGCCTGACTGCACGCTGAAGTAATCCAGGCGGAAGTGTTCCGGCTCTTCCTGCTGCTTGTTGATGAACGCCAGGGCCTCCAGGTCATAGTCGAATACCTGGCCTTTTTTGTCGGCCAGCTTCAGGAAGGCGTCGTACAGCTGATCCATGTTGTAATCGCTGTCTTTGTAACCCATCTCTTCCATGCGGTGCTTGACCGCCGCACGGCCAGAGCGTGAGGTCAGGTTCAGCTGTACCTGGTTCAGGCCGATCGACTCCGGGGTCATGATTTCGTAGTTTTCGCGGTTTTTCAGCACGCCGTCCTGGTGGATACCGGAAGAGTGCGCGAATGCACCGGTGCCGACGATCGCCTTGTTAGCAGGGATGGGCATGTTGCAAATCTGGCTGACGGTCTGGCTGGTGCGCCAGATTTCATTGTGATTAATGCGCGTATTCACATTCATGATGTCTTTGCGCACTTTAATCGCCATGATCACTTCTTCCAGTGAACAGTTGCCCGCACGCTCACCGATACCGTTCATCGCACCTTCTACCTGACGCGCACCGGCGTGGACGGCGGCAATGGCATTGCCTACGGCCAGACCCAAATCATCGTGGGTGTGAACGGAGATGATGGCTTTATCAATATTAGGTACGCGGTCGTACAGGCCGGTGATGATGTTAGAGAACTCAAACGGCATGGTGTAGCCAACGGTATCCGGGATGTTGATGGTTTTGGCACCCGCGTTGATAGCGGCTTCCACCACGCGCGCCAGGTCTTCAATTGGCGTACGGCCTGCATCTTCACATGAGAATTCAACGTCATCCGTGTAGTTGCGTGCACGTTTGACCATGTATACCGCGCGTTCAATGACTTCATCGAGCGTACTGCGCAGCTTGGTCGCAATGTGCATGGGCGAGGTGGCGATAAAGGTATGAATACGGAACGCTTCGGCGACTTTCAGTGATTCGGCTGCAACGTCGATATCTTTCTCTACGCAGCGCGCCAGGCCACATACGCGGCTGTTTTTAATGGTACGCGCGATGGTCTGCACCGATTCAAAATCACCCGGTGAAGAGACAGGGAAGCCCACCTCCATCACGTCAACACCCATACGTTCGAGGGCCAGCGCAATCTGCAGTTTTTCTTTCACACTCAGGCTCGCCTGTAATGCCTGTTCACCGTCACGTAACGTGGTATCGAAAATAATGACTTGCTGGCTCATGGGTTAGGTCCTTGTCTGTCTTAGGGCGCCTTGCTACGAGCATAAAAAAACCCGCGCAGTGGCGCGGGTTCTTAGTGTTACTGGTGACGATTCAACGCTGAATTTCGCCCGCCAGTCTACCGCGCACAGTGAATGCGTTTAGTAGTAGTAGACCGGTGAAACGAAGGGTGCGAATCATGAATCATGCTCCAGTTAAATACGTTATGCTTTTAGTGGTACTGGATACGGAGATTCATGTCAACCCCTGCCGGGTAAAAACGAGCCTGGCCGTGTGCTGGTGCCGGGCATCAGCTTTAGCTAATTGTGCTGGATTTTTCGTTTGAGACCGATTTAATTGCCTGCGCCCGGAGTGGCTATTCATTTCTGGAATGATTTAAATATAATTAGTATCAATTCAACATAATTTGTTTATTGTCGCGCTGCGAAATAAAATGTTTTTGATTTCATTAATTTATAGATGCCGTGAATAGTTTAACGGTGCTTGGCAGGGGCATTATGATATCAGATTGTTAACCCACGAACATGGCTTGGTATTAATAGTTTAATAATACTTAAGTCATCATTAACCTGAAGGGAGATTGTTTATTTGTCTGGTTTATGGTTTCATGCCAACCCTAATGTTATTGTTATCATTTGAACCGATTTTTAACGCTTCATCACGAAGATGCGAAATGTAATCTTTTGATGGGGTGTTCTTTATATTTTCCGAATTTTAAATAATTCTCTTTCGCTGGTTGTATATGCATGGTAAATCATATTTTTCGAACTTATTACTGTACTTTGGCAAAGGGAGTTTAGCGTGACAGTGGAGTCAGAAATGCCAGAAAATAATATTAATCAACCTCAGTCCTATGACGGGGTTAAACCTCAGTTACGCACAGTGGATCTCAATCTGTTAACCGTGTTTGACGCGGTTATGCAGGAGCAGAATATTACGCGCGCGGCCCAATCGCTTGGCATGTCACAACCGGCCGTGAGTAACGCCGTGGCCAGGCTCAAGGTCATGTTTAATGACGAATTGTTCGTTCGTTATGGGCGGGGGATACAACCCACTGCGCGTGCATTCCAGCTTTTCGGTTCAATTCGCCAGGCGTTACAACTGGTACAAAATGAGCTGCCAGGTTCGGGTTTTGAACCCTTAAGCAGCGAGCGTGTTTTCCATCTTTGTGTTTGTAGCCCGTTAGATAATTATTTAACTTCTGTTATATACAACAAAGTTGAAGAGATTGCGCCGAATATTCACCTGGTATTTAAATCATCATTAAATCAGAACACCGAGCATCAGCTTCGTTATCAGGAAACTGAGTTTGTTCTGGGATACGAAGAGTTTCGTCGTCCGGAATTCTCCTGTGTGCCGCTGTTTAAAGATGAAATGGTTTTAGTCGCCAGTAAAAAACATCCGCGTATGAATTCTCCTTTGCGTGAAAGTGATGTTTATAGTGAACAGCATGCCGTTGTTGCTCTCGACAGATATGCTTCATTCAGCCAGCCGTGGTATGACACCGCAGATAAACAAGCCAGCGTCGCTTATCAGGGCATGGCGATGGTGAGCGTATTAAATGTTGTCTCTCAGACCCAGCTCGTTGCTATAGCGCCGCGCTGGCTGGCAGAAGAGTTTTCTGACCAGCTTAACCTGCAAATTCTGCCATTGCCGCTCAAGCTAAATAGCCGCACCTGTTACCTTTCCTGGCACGAAGCGGCTGGCCGCGATAAGGGGCATCAATGGATGGAAGAGTTGCTTGTTAGCGTTTGCCGTCGGTAAATCTACCGGGATAAATCGCATCAAGGCATGCGATTTATCCTGCTATTTTTAGGTGGCTCAATATATTCTTCTGTGTGAATTTTTTTTGGTGTAGACCGTACACTCAAAAATAGATGATTTCCTGAATCTTCTCACTTTTAAGCGATGAATTATTATCGCTAGCTCTTATTCCAGAGGAATTCACCATAACCCTCCGTAATGCCTGCTTTTTCTTCTTTATTTAGCGTTTGCCTTTCCCGGTTTGCTAATTGCCTGCCTTATAACGAGCGGTTAAGGTAACAATCACTCTGCAAAATATAAGATGGGTTCAACCCTGTCAGAAGACGGCGTGGAAATGAATTCTGCTGCCCGTCTATAACAAAAAGCCTGGAGGCAAAGCATGGAGATGTTGTCTGGCGCGGAAATGGTCGTCCGATCGCTTATCGATCAGGGCGTGAAGCAAGTATTTGGCTATCCCGGAGGCGCGGTCCTCGACATTTACGATGCACTCCACACGGTGGGTGGCATTGATCATGTGTTAGTTCGCCACGAGCAGGCGGCTGTACATATGGCTGACGGGCTGGCGCGTGCAACCGGTGAGGTGGGCGTTGTGCTGGTCACATCTGGCCCAGGGGCAACCAATGCCATTACCGGGATCGCCACGGCGTATATGGACTCTATCCCGCTGGTCATTCTTTCCGGGCAGGTTGCAACCTCGCTGATTGGGTATGATGCGTTCCAGGAGTGTGACA
Organism: Enterobacter sp. MALB-1; assembly: GCF_041021625.1. Lineage (NCBI taxonomy): Bacteria > Pseudomonadati > Pseudomonadota > Gammaproteobacteria > Enterobacterales > Enterobacteriaceae > Enterobacter > Enterobacter sp. MALB-1. Next base: position 3,691,400 of record NZ_JBDPJL010000001.1, on the reverse strand, counting down.
TGGTGGGGATTTCTCGCCCTGTCGTTAAGCACAGTTTCCTGGTGAAGCAAACGGAGGACATTCCGGGGGTACTGAAAAAAGCCTTCTGGCTGGCGGCGAGCGGACGTCCAGGCCCTGTCGTTGTCGATCTGCCGAAAGATATTCTGAACCCGGCGAATAAGCTCCCTTACGTCTGGCCGGAATCCGTGAGCATGCGCTCCTACAACCCGACGACGCAAGGGCATAAAGGTCAGATTAAGCGCGCGCTGCAAACTCTGCTGGCAGCCAAAAAACCGGTTGTCTATGTGGGTGGCGGCGCAGTGAACTCAGCATGCGAAGCACAATTGCGCACGCTGGTTGAAAGGCTAAATCTTCCTGTGGCATCGTCGCTGATGGGGCTGGGCGCATTCCCGGCCACGCACCGTCAGGCGCTGGGCATGTTGGGTATGCATGGCACCTATGAAGCCAACATGACGATGCACAATTCTGATGTGATCTTCGCCGTGGGCGTGCGTTTTGACGATCGAACGACCAATAACCTGGCAAAATATTGCCCGAATGCAACAGTGCTTCACATCGATATCGATCCGACGTCTATCTCTAAAACCGTTCCGGCCGATGTCCCGATCGTGGGTGATGCCCGACAGGTGCTGGATCAGATGCTGGATCTGCTGGCACACGAGACGGCCTCCCAACCGCTGGATGAGATCCGCGACTGGTGGCAACAGATTGAACAGTGGCGTGGGCGTCAGTGCCTGAAATACGACACGCAAAGTGAAAACATCAAGCCACAGGCGGTGATCGAGACTATCTGGCGTTTGACGAAAGGCGACGCGTATGTGACCTCTGACGTGGGCCAGCATCAGATGTTTGCTGCGCTTTATTACCCGTTTGATAAACCGCGACACTGGATCAACTCCGGTGGGCTGGGGACGATGGGCTTTGGTCTGCCCGCTGCACTGGGCGTGAAACTGGCGTTACCGAATGAAACCGTGATCTGCGTGACTGGTGACGGCAGTATTCAGATGAATATTCAGGAACTGTCTACGGCGCTGCAGTATGAGCTGCCGGTGCTGGTCCTGAACCTGAATAATGGTTACCTCGGCATGGTGAAGCAGTGGCAAGATATGATTTACTCCGGTCGTCACTCTCAGTCGTACATGACGTCGCTGCCAGATTTTGTCCGCCTGGCCGAGGCTTACGGTCATGTCGGCATGCGCGTAACCGAGCCTGCAGAGCTTGAAGCAAAACTCAGTGAAGCGCTTGAGCACGTCAAAAACAATCGCCTCGTTTTTGTGGATGTTATCGTCGACGGCGCAGAGCACGTTTATCCGATGCACATACGCGGTGGTGGTATGGACGAAATGTGGTTAAGCAAAACGGAGAGAACCTGATATGCGCCGGATATTATCTGTATTACTGGAAAACGAGTCAGGCGCATTGTCCCGCGTCATCGGGCTTTTTGCACAGCGTGGCTACAATATCGAAAGCCTGACCGTGGCACCGACCGACGATCCGACGCTGTCGCGTATGACCATCCAGACCGTCGGTGACGCCAAAGTCCTTGAGCAGATCGAAAAACAACTGCACAAGCTCGTCGATGTATTGCGCGTCAGTGAACTGGGGCAGGGCGCTTACGTTGAGCGAGAAGTGATGCTGGTGAAAATCCAGGCCAGCGGCTACGGCCGTGAAGAGGTCAAACGCAGCACGGACATCTTCCGTGGACAAATTATCGACGTTACACCTTCTAAATATACTGTGCAGCTTGCCGGAACGAGCGACAAGCTGGATGCTTTCCTGGCCTCTGTGCGGGATGTGGCAAAAATTGTTGAAGTCGCGCGTTCGGGGGTCGTTGGCCTTTCACGTGGCGATAAAATCATGCGTTAGTTGTCAAAAAGGTTCGCCTCTTTCAGCCCGGTCATCCAAGCCGGGCTTTTTTTTGTGTAATCAGCCGACAACGCAGATAAAAGCGGTTGCCGCGAAGGCTTTTCTGCGTTTAGATGTTAAAAGATTTAACCATAACCCTGACAAGGCCATGGACTCTTTTCTTTTTTTGAGGGGCAATTGTGAAACTGGATGAAATCGCCCGGCTAGCCGGCGTGTCACGAACTACGGCCAGCTATGTGATTAACGGTAAAGCAAAGCAGTACCGTGTCAGCGATAAGACCGTTGAAAAAGTCATGGCGGTGGTTCGTGAGCATAACTACCATCCGAATGCTGTCGCAGCCGGTTTACGTGCCGGACGCACCCGCTCTATTGGCCTGGTGATCCCAGACCTGGAAAACACCAGCTATACCCGTATCGCCAACTACCTTGAACGTCAGGCTCGCCAGCGCGGCTATCAGTTACTGATCGCCTGTTCGGAAGACCAGCCAGACAACGAAATGCGTTGCATTGAGCATCTGCTTCAGCGTCAGGTTGATGCGATCATCGTCTCCACCTCTTTACCGCCGGAGCATCCGTTCTATCAGCGCTGGGCAAACGATCCGTTCCCGATTGTGGCGCTGGATCGGGCGCTGGATCGTGAACATTTCACCAGTGTAGTGGGTGCCGATCAGGACGATGCAGAAATGCTGGCTGCCGAGCTGAGAACTTTCCCGGCTGAAACGGTGCTGTATCTTGGCGCGTTGCCGGAGCTTTCTGTGAGCTTCCTGCGCGAACAGGGGTTCAGGACGGCCTGGAAAGACGATCCGCGTGAAGTTCACTATCTTTATGCCAACAGCTATGAACGTGAAGCCGCTGCGCAGCTGTTCGAAAAATGGCTGGAAACGCATCCCATGCCGCAGGCCCTGTTCACCACCTCGTTTGCGTTGTTACAGGGGGTGATGGATGTGACGTTACGTCGTGACGGGAAGCTGCCGTCCGATCTTGCGATTGCGACGTTTGGGGATAACGAGCTACTCGATTTCCTGCAATGTCCTGTGCTGGCTGTTGCTCAGCGCCATCGCGACGTTGCTGAACGCGTGCTTGAAATTGTGCTCGCGAGCCTTGATGAGCCACGTAAACCGAAACCGGGGCTGACTCGCATCAAACGTAATCTCTATCGTCGCGGCATTTTGAGCCGTCACTGAATAAATGGCAGGGGTAGCGAAGCTGCCCCATTTTGTAAAAAACGTGGAAAGATAATTCCCGGAGAAAAATTAGGATAATTCTTTAGGAATTTTACCCTGCTCTTAGTCTTAATTCGTATTGCCCTTTTAAATCATCGTTAAAAGAAAATTCATCTGTTTTTTAAACAGCGTTTATGTATTATTTTGTTACAAACGTCATTCAGATGATGAATATTCAGACGTTTTTCCATTCTCCCTCTTAACTTGCCAATCTGCTTGTGTGTTCAGGCGTCCCCGTCATGAAACTGGCGCTGTTATCCCCTGCGAATATGTCTTAAAATGCTGCCCGCGTCGCAAACTGACACTTTATATTTCCCTGCGATGATATTGAGTGAGTCTTAACGCTCGTGTGCATATTCGGTTTTTTTCTTACAAATATTCATAACGTTAATTTTGCCTCGCCAGTTGTGCAGTTATTAATCAGGTCGGGATATCTTCGTAAATAGCGGGCTTTCGGGTCTGTATAGCGACAGTCCTGGCTTGACAAGGTTTTCCCTCGCTCCGTAAACTCCTTTAGGTGGGAATTTGTGGGTTAAAGTGGTGAGGAGGGGTGAGGCTGGCATGTTCCGTGGAGCAACGTTAGTCAATCTCGACAGCAAAGGGCGTTTATCGGTGCCAACCCGATACCGCGACCGGCTGATTGAGAACGCTTCAGGTCAAATGGTTTGCACCATTGACATCAACTCCCCCTGCCTGCTGCTTTACCCTTTGCCTGAATGGGAAATTATTGAGCAAAAGCTGTCGCGACTGTCGAGCATGAACCCGCAGGAACGCCGCGTGCAGCGGCTGTTATTGGGACATGCCAGTGAGTGTCAGATGGATAGTGCAGGGCGATTACTGATTGCGCCTGTGTTGCGGCAACATGCCGGTCTGACCAAAGAAGTGATGCTGGTCGGGCAGTTCAACAAGTTTGAACTGTGGGACGAAACGACCTGGTATCAACAGGTCAAGGAAGATATCGACGCTGAGCAGTCTGATTCCGCGACATTATCGGAACGGCTGCAGGACTTGTCTCTATAAATATGATGGAAAATTATAAACATACAACGGTGTTGCTGGATGAGGCCGTTAACGGCCTGAATATTCGTCCGGACGGCATCTACATTGATGGCACTTTTGGTCGCGGTGGTCATTCGCGTCTGATCCTCTCTCAGCTTGGAGCGGAAGGACGCCTGCTGGCAATCGATCGCGATCCGCAGGCGATTGCCGTTGCGCAAACCATCGATGACCCACGCTTTTCCATTGTGCATGGACCTTTCTCTGCGCTCGCGGATTACGTTGCCGAGCGCGGTCTGACGGGCAAGATCGACGGGATTCTTCTCGATCTTGGCGTCTCTTCACCCCAGCTTGATGACGCCGAACGCGGTTTCTCCTTTATGCGCGATGGTCCGCTGGACATGCGTATGGACCCAACGCGCGGTCAGTCTGCTGCAGAGTGGTTACAAACCGCTGACGAAGCGGATATTGCCTGGGTGATCAAAACCTTCGGCGAAGAGCGTTTTGGCAAACGCATTGCACGCGCCATCGTTGAGCGTAACCGTATTGAGCCGATGACCCGCACCAAAGAGCTGGCAGAGGTTATCGCGGCAGCAACGCCGGTGAAGGATAAGCACAAACATCCCGCGACCCGTACCTTCCAGGCGGTTCGCATCTGGGTAAACAGTGAACTGGAGGAAATAGAGCTGGCGCTAAAAAGCTCGCTCGACGTGCTGGCCCCAGGTGGGCGGTTATCCATCATCAGCTTCCATTCGCTGGAAGACCGCATTGTGAAACGCTTTATGCGTGAACAAAGCCGCGGTCCTCAGGTTCCTGCGGGGCTGCCGATGACGGAAGAACAACTCAGGAAGCTGGGTGGCCGTCAGTTGCGAGCATTAGGCAAGTTGATGCCGGGCGAAGAAGAGGTGGCAGAGAATCCACGTGCCCGTAGTTCAGTGCTGCGTATTGCAGAAAGGACGAACGCATGATCAGCAGAGTGACAGAGACCCTCAGCAAAGTTAAGGGATCGTTAGGAAGCAACGAGCGCCATGCCTTGCCTGGCGTGATCGGCGACGATCTTTTGCGGTTCGGGAAACTGCCACTCTGCTTGTTCATTTGCATCATTGTGACGGCAGTAACGGTGGTCACCACGGCCCACCACACCCGTTTATTAACTGCGCAGCGCGAACAGATGGTACTGGAACGCGATGCGCTGGATATTGAATGGCGAAACCTGATCCTGGAAGAAAACGCGCTCGGCGATCACAGCCGGGTTGAACGGATCGCAACGGAAAAGCTGCAACTGCAGCATGTTGATCCTTCGCAGGAAAATATCGTAGTACAAAAATAAGGGAAAACGCGACGCATGAGAGCAGCGGCAAAAACGCTAAAACCAAAACGTCAGGAAGAACAGGCCAACTTTGTCAGTTGGCGTTTTGCGTTGCTTTGCGGCTGCATTTTACTGGCGCTGGGTTTCCTGCTGGGACGCGTGGCCTGGTTGCAAATCATCGCCCCTGACATGCTGGTTCGCCAGGGTGACATGCGCTCTCTTCGCGTCCAGGAAGTGTCCACGTCGCGTGGGATGATCACTGACCGTTCCGGCCGTCCGCTGGCGGTGAGCGTGCCGGTGAAGGCGATCTGGGCCGATCCAAAAGAGCTGCACGATGCAGGGGGCATTACGCTGGATAACCGCTGGAAAGCGCTTTCTGATGCTCTGAAAATGCCGCTGGATCAGCTGGCCTCCCGCGTTAACGCCAACCCGAAAGGGCGTTTTATCTATCTCGCGCGTCAGGTGAACCCTGACATGGCGGACTACATCCGAAAACTGAAACTGCCGGGGATTCACCTGCGTGAGGAATCACGTCGTTACTATCCTTCCGGCGAAGTAACTGCTCACCTCATTGGCTTCACCAACGTCGATAGCCAGGGGATTGAGGGCGTTGAAAAGAGCTTTGATAAGTGGCTCACCGGTCAGCCGGGCGAGCGTATCGTGCGTAAAGACCGTTATGGCCGCGTCATTGAAGATATCTCTTCCACGGACAGCCAGGCCGCGCACAACCTGGCGCTGAGCATTGATGAACGTTTGCAGGCGCTGGTGTATCGCGAGCTGAACAACGCTGTCGCCTTTAACAAGGCGGAATCCGGCAGCGCCGTGCTGGTGGATGTCAGCACGGGCGAAGTGCTGGCGATGGCCAACAGCCCGTCTTATAACCCGAACAACTTCACTGGCACCGCGAAAGATGCGATGCGTAACCGGGCGATCACGGACGTGTTCGAACCGGGATCTACCGTAAAACCGATGGTGGTGATGACGGCGCTACAGCGCGGCATCGTCAACGAAAGTACCGTTCTGAATACGATCCCTTACCGCATTAACGGCCATGAAATCAAAGACGTGGCCCGTTACAGCGAACTGACCCTGACCGGGGTCTTACAGAAGTCGAGTAACGTCGGTGTTTCAAAGCTGGCGTTAGCGATGCCGTCCTCAGCGTTAGTAGAGACTTACTCACGTTTTGGGCTTGGAAAGGCGACCAATTTGGGGTTGGTCGGAGAACGCAGTGGCTTATATCCTCAAAAACAACGGTGGTCTGACATAGAGAGGGCCACCTTCTCTTTCGGCTACGGGCTAATGGTAACCCCGTTACAGTTAGCGCGAGTCTACGCAACGATCGGCAGCTATGGCGTCTATCGCCCGCTGTCGATTACCAAAGTTGATCCACCGGTTCCGGGCGAGCGTATCTTCCCGGAATCTATCGTTCGTACCGTCGTCCATATGATGGAAAGCGTGGCGCTGCCGGGCGGCGGTGGCGTGAAGGCGGCGATCAAAGGCTATCGCATCGCGATTAAAACCGGTACGGCGAAAAAGGTGGGGCCGGATGGCCGCTACATCAACAAATACATTGCCTATACCGCAGGCGTTGCGCCTGCAAGCAATCCGCGTTTTGCGCTGGTGGTCGTCATTAACGATCCACAGGCGGGTAAATACTACGGCGGTGCCGTCTCCGCACCTGTGTTCGGGGCTATCATGGGCGGCGTGTTGCGTACCATGAACATTGAACCGGATGCGCTGGCGACGGGTGAAAAAAGTGAATTTGTAATTAATCAAGGCGAGGGTACAGGTGGCAGATCGTAATTTGCGCGACCTTCTCGCTCCGTGGGTGCCAGGTGCACCGGAGCGAGCACTGCGAGAGATGGTACTGGACAGCCGAGTGGCTGCTTCTGGCGATCTTTTTGTGGCGGTGGTCGGTCATCAGGCGGACGGGCGTCGTTATATCCCGCAGGCGATTGCGCAAGGTGTTGCTGCCATTATTGCTGAGGCCAAAGATGAGGCAACCGACGGCGAAATCCGTGAAATGCACGGTGTGCCGGTCATCTATCTCAGCCAGTTAAATGAGCGTCTTTCTGCGCTGGCAGGACGTTTCTATCACGAACCTTCTGACCAGCTGCGTCTGGTTGGCGTAACGGGCACGAACGGAAAAACCACCACCACGCAACTGATGGCGCAATGGGCGCAACTGCTCGGTGAAACCGGTGCGGTGATGGGCACCGTGGGTAACGGTCTGCTGGGCAAAGTCAGCCCGACCGAAAACACCACCGGCTCGGCGGTAGACGTGCAGCACGTGCTTGCCGGTCTGGCAGGGCAGGGGGCGACCTTCGCCGCGATGGAAGTCTCTTCTCACGGGCTGGTACAGCACCGCGTGGCGGCGCTTAAGTTTGCTGCATCTGTATTCACTAATCTGAGCCGCGATCATCTTGATTATCATGGTGATATGGAGCATTACGAGGCCGCGAAATGGCTGCTCTACTCCACGCATCACCACGGTCAGGCCATCATTAACGCCGACGACGAAGTCGGTCTCCGCTGGCTGGCTAAACTGCCAGACGCCGTTGCGGTATCGATGGAAGATCATATTAACCCGAACTGCCATGGCCGCTGGCTGAAGGCGGTTGAGGTGAAGTATCACGACAGCGGGGCGACAATCCGCTTTGCTTCCTCATGGGGCGAAGGTGAAATTGAAAGCCGCCTGATGGGGGCGTTTAACGTCAGCAACCTGCTGCTGGCGCTGGCGACGCTGCTGGCGCTGGGGTATCCGATGGCTGAACTGTTGAAAACTGCTGAGCGTCTGCAACCGGTTTGTGGCCGCATGGAAGTGTTCAGCGCGCCGGGTAAACCAACGGTCGTGGTTGATTATGCCCACACGCCAGATGCGCTGGAAAAAGCGCTGGAAGCGGCGCGTCTGCACTGCGCCGGTAAGCTCTGGTGTGTATTTGGCTGTGGCGGCGATCGCGATAAGGGCAAACGCCCCCTGATGGGCGCGATTGCTGAGCAGTTTGCGGATATTCCGGTTGTGACCGATGACAACCCGCGTACCGAAGAGCCGCGCGCCATCATTAACGACATTCTGGCGGGTATGCTGGACGCCGGTCGCGCACGTGTGGTGGAAGGCCGGGCGGAAGCCGTGACCAACGCCATCATGCAGGCACAGGAAAACGATGTGGTGCTGCTGGCCGGTAAAGGGCATGAAGATTATCAAATTGTTGGCAATCGCCGTCTGGATTACTCGGACCGTGTAACGGCAGCGCGTCTGCTGGGAGTGATGGCATGATTAGCCTCACGCTAAGCCAGGCCGCTGCGGTACTGCACGGCGAGTTGCTGGGTCAGGATCTGACCATTGACGCCGTGACCACCGATACCCGCAAAGTGTCCGCAGGTTGTCTGTTTGTGGCGCTGAAAGGCGAGCGTTTTGACGCACATGATTTTGCACAGCAGGCTAAAGAGAACGGTGCGGGCGCGCTGCTGGTCAGCCGCAAGCTCGATATCGATCTGCCGCAGATTGTGGTGAATGATACGCGTCTGGCGTTCGGTGAGCTGGCTGCCTGGGTGCGTCAGCAGGTTCCGACGCGCGTTGTGGCGCTGACGGGCTCGTCAGGTAAAACGTCCGTCAAAGAGATGACGGCGGCGATCCTCGGCCAGTGCGGAAACACACTTTATACCGCAGGCAATCTCAATAATGACATCGGCGTGCCGATGACATTACTTCGCCTGACCAAAGAACACGAGTTTGCGGTGATTGAGTTAGGGGCAAACCACCAGGGGGAAATCGCCTGGACCGTGAGCCTCACTCGGCCGGAAGCGGCGCTGGTGAACAACCTGGCGGCTGCCCATCTGGAAGGTTTCGGTTCGCTGGAAGGCGTGGCGAAAGCCAAAGGTGAGATCTACACCGGCCTGCCGGCTGACGGTATCGCCATTATGAATGCCGACAACAATGACTGGCTGAACTGGCAGAGTATCATCGGTTCGCGTAAGACCTGGCGCTTCTCACCGAATGCGGCCAACAGCGATTTTACCGCAACCAATATCCATGTGACGTCGCACGGCACGGAGTTCACGCTCACTACCCCAACGGGTGGCATTGATGTGCTGCTGCCACTGCCGGGTCGCCATAACATTGCTAACGCGCTCGCGGCGGCGGCGTTGTCGATGGCGGTCGGGGCGACTCATGAGGCGATTAAAACCGGGCTGGCAAATTTAAAAGCCGTACCGGGGCGTCTGTTCCCGATTCAACTGGCGGAAAACAAGCTGCTGCTGGATGACTCCTACAACGCCAACGTCGGTTCGATGACGGCAGCGGTGCAGGTGCTGTCCGAGATGCCGGGCTACCGCGTGTTGGTGGTTGGCGATATGGCCGAACTGGGTGATGAAAGCGAAGCCTGTCATACCCAGGTGGGTGCAGCGGCGAAAGCGGCGGGGCTGGACTGCGTGCTGAGCGCAGGAAAACTGAGTCAGGCGATCAGCCAGGCCAGCGGTGTGGGCGAACATTTTGCTGATAAAGCCGCGTTGATTGAGCGCCTGAAAGCGTTGATTACAGAAAAACAAATTGTGACTGTTTTAGTTAAAGGTTCACGTAGTGCCGCCATGGAAGAGGTTGTGCACGCATTACAGGAGAACGGGACATGTTAGTTTGGCTGGCCGAACATTTGGTCAAATATTATTCAGGCTTTAACGTCTTTTCCTATCTGACGTTTCGCGCCATTGTCAGCCTGCTGACTGCGCTGTTCATCTCCTTGTGGATGGGCCCGCGCATGATTGCCCGTCTGCAAAAACTCTCTTTCGGCCAGGTTGTGCGTAACGATGGCCCGGAATCGCACTTCAGCAAGCGCGGTACACCGACCATGGGCGGCATTATGATCCTGACCGCGATCGTCGTTTCGGTGCTGCTGTGGGCGTATCCGTCTAACCCATACGTCTGGTGTGTTCTGACGGTTCTGGTGGGCTACGGGATCATCGGCTTTGTCGATGATTATCGCAAGGTTGTACGCAAAGATACTAAGGGGCTGATTGCCCGCTGGAAGTATTTCTGGATGTCGGTGATTGCGCTGGGCGTGGCCTTCGCGCTGTATCTGGCAGGAAAAGACACACCAGCCACCGAGCTGGTGGTGCCGTTCTTTAAAGACGTGATGCCGCAACTGGGGCTGTTCTACATCCTGCTGGCCTACTTCGTGATTGTTGGCACGGGTAACGCCGTCAACCTGACCGATGGTCTGGATGGCCTGGCGATTATGCCGACTGTGTTTGTTGCGGGGGGGTTTGCGCTGGTGGCGTGGGCGACCGGTAACATGAATTTTGCTAACTACCTGCATATCCCGTATCTGCGCCACGCGGGTGAGCTGGTGATCGTCTGTACGGCCATTGTCGGGGCGGGGCTGGGCTTCCTGTGGTTTAACACTTATCCGGCGCAGGTTTTTATGGGCGACGTGGGTTCACTGGCTCTGGGTGGTGCGCTGGGCATTATTGCCGTGCTGCTGCGTCAGGAGTTCTTGCTGGTGATCATGGGCGGTGTGTTTGTGGTAGAGACCCTGTCAGTGATTTTGCAGGTCGGCTCCTTCAAGCTGCGCGGTCAGCGCATCTTCCGTATGGCACCGATCCATCATCACTATGAACTGAAAGGCTGGCCGGAACCGCGCGTGATTGTGCGCTTCTGGATTATTTCGCTGATGCTGGTGCTGATTGGCCTGGCAACGCTGAAGGTACGTTAATCATGGCAGATTACCAGGGTAAAAAAGTCGTTATCATCGGGTTGGGCCTCACGGGCCTTTCCTGCGTGGACTTTTTCCTTGCGCGTGGCGTCACGCCGCGCGTGATGGATACGCGTGTCTCTCCGCCGGGTCTGGACAAGCTGCCGGAACAGGTTGAACGCCACCTTGGTGGTCTGAATGATGACTGGCTGCTGGCAGCCGATCTGATTATTGCCAGCCCAGGTTTGGCCCTGGCGCACCCTTCGCTGAGCGCTGCGGCGGATGCTGGCATAGAGATTGTCGGGGATATTGAGCTGTTCTGTCGCGAAGCGCAGGCACCGATAATCGCGATTACCGGTTCGAATGGTAAAAGTACCGTCACTACGCTGGTCGGTGAGATGGCGAAAGCCGCAGGTATGAACGTGGGTGTGGGGGGCAATATCGGCCTGCCTGCGCTGATGCTGCTGGATAAGGGCTGCGAGCTGTACGTGCTGGAGCTTTCCAGCTTCCAGCTGGAAACGACCTCCAGCCTGCATGCCGCCGCGGCGACGATCCTCAACGTAACTGAAGATCATATGGACAGGTATCCGTTTGGTCTGCAGCAGTATCGCGCCGCTAAGCTGCGCGTTTACGAAAATGCCAAAGTCTGTGTGGTGAACGCCGATGACGCGCTGACCATGCCGGTACGTGGGGCGGATGAACGCTGCATCAGCTTTGGCATCAACATGGGTGATTACCATCTGAACCGTCAGCAGGGCGAAACCTGGCTGCGCGTGAAAGGTGAGAAAGTGCTTAACGTGAAAGAGATGACGCTTTCCGGCCAGCATAACTACACCAATGCCCTGGCGGCGCTGGCGCTGGCGGATGCGGTGGGCTTGCCGCGTTCTTCCAGCCTCAAAGCCCTGACCACCTTTACCGGTCTGGCGCACCGTTTCCAGCTGGCGCTGGAGCATAACGGCGTGCGCTGGATTAACGACTCCAAAGCCACCAACGTGGGTAGCACTGAGGCTGCCCTGAACGGTCTTCACGTTGAGGGCACGCTGCATCTGCTACTTGGCGGCGACGGCAAGTCGGCCGATTTCTCCTCGCTGAAGCAATACCTCTCCGGGGACAACATCCGTCTTTACTGTTTTGGTCGTGACGGCAGCGAACTGGCTGAACTGCGTCCTGACGTGGCCGAGCAAACCGAGACCATGGAGCAGGCGATGCGCCTCATTGCCCCGCGCGTTAAGCCAGGTGATATGGTGCTGCTCTCGCCTGCCTGTGCCAGCCTCGATCAATTCAAGAATTTCGAACAGCGGGGCGATCTCTTTACCCGCCTGGCGAAGGAGTTAGGCTGATGCGTTTATCTCTCCCTCGCCTGAAAATGCCGCGCCTGCCAGGATTTGGCATCCTGGCGTGGCTGTTTGCGGCGCTGAAAGGCTGGGTGATGGCTTCGCGGGACAAGGATTCCGATAGCCTGATCATGTACGACCGCACGTTGTTCTGGCTTACGCTGGGGCTGGCGGCGATCGGCTTTATCATGGTCACCTCGGCGTCGATGCCTGTCGGGCAACGTCTGGCTAACGATCCGTTCCTGTTTGCCAAGCGTGACGGGCTGTACATTATTCTGGCGTTCTGCCTGGCGATGATTACCTTACGTTTGCCAATGGCCTTCTGGCAGCGGCACAGTACGGCGATGTTGATTGCATCGATCATCATGCTGCTGATCGTGCTGGTTGTCGGTAGCTCCGTAAACGGGGCATCGCGCTGGATTGCGTTTGGTCCGCTGCGTATTCAGCCAGCGGAATTCACCAAGCTGTCGCTGTTCTGCTACCTGGCGAACTACCTGGTGCGTAAAGTTGACGAAGTGCGTAACAACCTTCGCGGCTTCTTAAAGCCGATGGGCGTGATTCTGGTGCTTGCGATCCTGCTGCTGGCACAGCCCGACCTCGGTACGGTGGTGGTACTGTTTGTCACCACGCTGGCGATGCTGTTCCTGGCGGGCGCAAAGCTGTGGCAGTTCATCGCCATCATTGGGATGGGGATTTCGGCGGTCGTGCTGCTGATCCTTGCCGAACCTTACCGTATCCGCCGTGTGACATCTTTCTGGAACCCGTGGGAAGATCCGTTTGGCAGTGGCTACCAGTTGACGCAATCGCTGATGGCGTTTGGTCGCGGCGAAGTCTGGGGCCAGGGTCTGGGCAACTCCGTACAGAAACTGGAGTATTTGCCTGAGGCACACACCGACTTCATCTTCTCCATTATTGGGGAAGAACTGGGTTATATCGGTGTGGTATTGGCACTATTAATGGTATTCTTCGTCGCTTTCCGCGCCATGTCGATTGGCCGGAAAGCGCTGGAGATCGATCACCGCTTCTCGGGTTTCTTAGCCTGTTCAATTGGTATCTGGTTTAGCTTCCAGGCACTGGTCAACGTCGGGGCCGCAGCAGGTATGCTGCCGACCAAGGGTCTGACGTTGCCGTTGATCAGCTATGGTGGTTCGAGTCTGTTGATCATGTCGACGGCCATCATGTTTTTGTTACGCATAGATTATGAGACACGTCTGGAAAAAGCCCAGGCGTTTACACGAGGTTCACGATGAATCAACCGAAGCGGTTAATGGTGATGGCAGGTGGTACAGGTGGACATGTGTTCCCTGGGCTGGCGGTTGCGCACCATTTAATGGATCAGGGCTGGCAGGTACGCTGGCTGGGAACCGCAGATCGCATGGAGGCTGATCTTGTACCGAAACACGGTATTGAGATCGACTTTATTCGTATTTCCGGTCTTCGGGGCAAAGGCATCAAGGCCCAGTTGCTGGCACCTGTGCGAATTTTTAACGCATGGCGTCAGGCGCGTTCCATCATGAAGCGCTTTAAGCCTGATGTGGTGCTGGGGATGGGGGGTTATGTTTCCGGTCCAGGCGGGCTGGCGGCGTGGTCACTGGGCATTCCTGTTGTACTGCACGAGCAGAACGGTATCGCCGGTTTGACCAACAAATGGCTGGCGAAAATTGCCACCAAAGTGATGCAGGCCTTCCCAGGTGCGTTCCCTAAAGCGGACGTCGTGGGTAACCCGGTGCGCGTGGACGTGCTGGCGCTGCCGCTGCCGGACGTTCGCCTGAATGGCCGTGAAGGGCCGGTACGTGTGCTGGTTGTCGGTGGCTCGCAGGGGGCGCGCATTTTAAACCAGACGATGCCGCAGGTTGCGGCAAAACTGGGTGATGCTGTGACGATTTGGCATCAGAGCGGAAAAGGCGCGCAGCAGACCGTTGAGCAGGCTTACGCCGAGTCGGGGCAGCCGCAGCATAAAGTTACTGAGTTTATCGACGATATGGCTGCAGCTTATGCCTGGGCCGATGTCGTGGTTTGCCGCTCTGGCGCACTGACGGTGAGCGAAATTGCCGCCGCTGGTTTGCCAGCGCTGTTTGTGCCGTTCCAGCACAAAGACAGACAGCAGTACTGGAACGCGTTGCCGCTTGAGAAAGCCGGTGCCGCGAAAATATTCGAGCAGCCACAATTTACCGCCGATGCGGTCGCCACCACTCTGGCGGGCTGGAACAGAGACGCATTGCTGGAGATGGCCCAACGCGCACGCGCGACCGCTATCCCGGATGCGACGGAACGTGTGGCAAAAGAAGTGAGCCTGGCAGCCCAGGCTTAACCCTCGCAGCGCGTGTTGCGCTGCACGAATTTTAAGTAGTCGATGGCGTTTAGAGAATGAATACACAACAACTGGCAAAACTGCGTTCAATCGTGCCCGAGATGCGTCGCGTCCGGCACATTCACTTTGTCGGCATCGGTGGTGCTGGCATGGGCGGTATTGCCGAAGTGTTAGCTAACGAAGGCTATCAGATCAGCGGGTCTGACCTGGCACCAAACCCTGTTACGCAGCAGTTAGCGTCGCTTGGGGCGACTATCTATTTCAACCATCGCCCGGAAAACGTGCGCGATGCGAGCGTGGTTGTAGTATCCAGCGCCATCTCTTCTGATAACCCGGAAATCGTTGCTGCGCATGAAGCGCGCATTCCGGTGATCCGCCGCGCGGAAATGCTGGCGGAACTGATGCGTTTCCGTCACGGCATCGCGGTTGCCGGTACGCACGGTAAAACCACGACGACGGCGATGGTTTCCAGTATTTATGCCGAAGCGGGTCTTGACCCAACGTTTGTTAACGGCGGGCTGGTGAAAGCGGCAGGCGTACATGCGCGTCTGGGCCACAGCCGTTACCTGATTGCGGAAGCGGATGAGAGCGATGCGTCGTTCCTGCATCTGCAGCCGATGGTGGCGATTGTCACCAATATCGAAGCTGACCATATGGACACTTACCAGGGTGACTTCGAGAATTTAAAACAGACCTTTATTAACTTCCTGCACAACCTGCCGTTTTATGGGCGCGCGGTGATGTGTGTGGACGATCCGGTCATTCGCGAGCTGTTGCCGCGCGTCGGGCGTCAAATCACCACCTATGGCTTCAGCGAAGACGCTGATGTGCGTGTGGAGGATTACAGGCAGACAGGTGCTCAGGGGCATTTCACCCTGGCGCGTCAGGATAAAGAACTGCTGCACGTTACGCTGAACGCCCCCGGACGCCACAATGCCCTGAATGCCGCCGCCGCGGTCGCCGTGGCGACAGAAGAAGGCATTGATGACGACGCAATCCTGCGCGCACTGGAGAGCTTCCAGGGCACCGGGCGTCGTTTCGACTTCCTCGGTGAATTCCCGCTGGACGCGGTGAACGGTAAATCAGGCAGCGCCATGCTGGTGGATGACTATGGCCACCACCCAACCGAAGTGGACGCGACGATCAAGGCGGCGCGTGCGGGTTGGCCGGACAAACATCTGGTAATGATCTTCCAGCCACACCGTTACACCCGTACCCGCGATCTGTATGACGATTTCGCCAGTGTACTTTCACAGGTGGATACGTTGCTAATGCTGGATGTTTATTCAGCGGGCGAAACTCCGATTCCGGGGGCAGACAGCCGTTCTTTGTGTCGTACCATTCGTGGACGCGGTAAAGTGGACCCTATTTTGGTTTCTGAACCCGCTCAGGTGGCTGAGATTCTGGCACCGGTATTGACGGGCAATGATTTGATTCTGATTCAGGGTGCGGGAAATATCGGCAAAATCGCCCGTACCTTAGCTGAAATCAAACTGAAGCCGCAAACTCAGGAGGACGAGCGTCATGGCTGATAAGATTGCGGTCCTGTTTGGCGGCACGTCGGCTGAACGTGAAGTTTCCCTTAACTCAGGCGCGGCTGTACTGGCGGGCCTGCGTGAAGGCGGTGTGAATGCGCACCCGGTCGATCCTAAAGAGGTTGATGTCACGCAACTGAAAGCGATGGGCTTCGATAAAGTCTTTATCGCGCTGCATGGGCGTGGTGGCGAAGATGGAACCTTGCAAGGGCTGCTGGATTTAATCGGCATGCCATACACCGGTAGCGGCGTAATGGCATCGGCCATTTCGATGGATAAACTGCGCAGCAAACTGCTGTGGCAGGGGGCGGGGCTGCCCGTTGCGCCATGGGTTGCGCTGACGCGCCGTGAGTTCGAATTGGGCCTACAGGACAGCGTTAATGCACGCATTGCTGAGCTGGGGTTACCGGTTATTGTTAAGCCAAGCCGCGAAGGGTCAAGCGTCGGGATGTCCAAAGTCGACAAAGCTGACGATTTATCTGCTGCTTTAACGCTGGCATTTCAACATGATGAAGAAGTTCTGATTGAAAAATGGCTCAGCGGGCCGGAATTTACCGTCGCGATGCTTGGCGAAGAAATTTTACCGTCAATTCGTATCCAACCGGCCGGAACCTTCTATGATTATGAGGCGAAGTATCTCTCTGATGAGACGCAATATTTTTGTCCTGGTGGTCTTGAAGCTGAGCGTGAAGCCGATTTACAGGCTCTGGTGCAGAAAGCCTGGAATGTCCTGGGATGCCGTGGCTGGGGACGCATTGATGTGATGCTCGACAGCGATGGGCAATTTTATCTGCTGGAAGCGAATACTTCTCCAGGCATGACCAGCCACAGCCTTGTGCCGATGGCGGCGCGTCAGGCGGGGATGAGCTTCTCGCAGTTAGTCGTACGTATTCTGGACCAGGCGGGCTGATATGTCTCAGGCTGCATTGAACACGCGCAACCGCGATGACGAGGAAGAATATTCCTCTTCACGCCGGAGTAATGGAACGCGTCTTGCAGGGATTATCTTCCTGCTCGGGGTGCTGTGCACCGTGTTTATCAGCGGCTGGATGGTGCTGGGCTGGATGGAAGATGCGCAGCGGTTACCGCTCTCGAAGCTGGTGGTGACGGGCGAGCGCCACTACACGCGTAACGATGATATTCGCCAGTCGATTCTGGCGCTGGGATCGCCTGGCACCTTTATGACGCAGGACGTCAATATTATCCAGAGTCAGATTGAACGACTGCCATGGATAAAACAGGCGAGTGTAAGAAAGCAATGGCCTGATGAATTGAAGATTCATCTGGTTGAATATGTGCCCATTGCGCGTTGGAATGATCAGCACATGGTAGACGTAGACGGAAATTCCTTCAGCGTCCCGGCCGATCGTGTCAGCAAGCAGAATTTACCGATGTTGTATGGCCCTGAAGGCAGTGAAAACGAAGTATTACAGGGTTTTCGCGAAATGGGCCAGGTGCTGGCGAAAGACAGGTTCACGTTAAAAGATGCTGCGATGACGGCGCGCCGCTCATGGCAACTGACGTTAACGAACGGCATTAAGCTCAACCTGGGTCGCGGCGACACAATGAAACGTCTGGCGCGTTTCGTAGAACTTTACCCGGTTTTACAGCAGCAGGCGCAGACGGACGGCAAACGGATAAGCTACGTTGATTTGCGCTATGACTCAGGCGCAGCAGTCGGTTGGGAGCCGGCTCCGGTCGAGGAACCTAATCAGCAACAGAATCAGGCACAGGTACAGGCAGAACAACAATGATCAAGGCGACGGACAGAAAACTGGTAGTTGGACTGGAGATTGGCACCGCGAAGGTTGCCGCTTTAGTAGGGGAAGTTCTGCCCGACGGTATGGTCAATATCATTGGCGTGGGCAGTTGCCCGTCCCGTGGTATGGATAAAGGTGGGGTAAACGACCTTGAGTCGGTGGTGAAATGCGTTCAGCGCGCCATCGATCAGGCTGAATTAATGGCAGATTGCCAGATCTCCTCTGTCTATCTGGCCCTCTCTGGCAAGCACATCAGCTGCCAGAACGAAATCGGTATGGTGCCGATTTCCGAAGAAGAAGTGACGCAGGAAGACGTTGAGAATGTTGTGCATACGGCGAAGTCCGTGCGCGTGCGCGATGAGCATCGTGTACTGCACGTGATCCCGCAGGAATATGCGATCGACTATCAGGAAGGGATCAAGAACCCGGTCGGTCTTTCCGGCGTGCGTATGCAGGCAAAAGTGCACCTGATCACATGTCACAACGATATGGCGAAGAACATCGTAAAAGCCGTTGAACGTTGTGGCCTGAAAGTTGACCAACTTATTTTCGCCGGTCTGGCCGCAAGCTATTCCGTGCTGACCGAAGATGAACGTGAACTCGGCGTCTGTGTGGTCGATATTGGTGGTGGTACAATGGATATGGCCGTCTATACAGGCGGTGCGCTGCGCCACACCAAAGTGATCCCTTATGCCGGGAACGTGGTGACCAGCGATATTGCTTACGCCTTTGGTACGCCACCGAGCGATGCAGAGGCGATTAAAGTGCGCCACGGCTGTGCGCTGGGTTCTATCGTTGGCAAAGATGAGAGCGTTGAAGTGCCGAGCGTGGGCGGGCGTCCGCCGCGCAGCCTGCAGCGCCAGACGCTGGCAGAGGTGATTGAGCCGCGTTATACCGAGCTGCTCAACCTGGTCAACGAAGAGATTTTGCAGTTACAGGAACAACTTCGCCAGCAGGGTGTTAAACATCATCTCGCGGCGGGGATTGTATTAACCGGCGGGGCAGCGCAAATTGAAGGTCTTGCGGCCTGCGCTCAGCGCGTGTTCCATACGCAGGTGCGTATTGGTGCACCGCTGAATATCACCGGTTTAACGGATTATGCTCAGGAGCCGTACTATTCAACGGCAGTGGGCCTGCTTCATTACGGGAAAGAGTCCCATTTGAGTGGTGAAGCAGAAGTGGAAAAACGCGTATCGGTGGGGTCGTGGGTCAAACGACTGAACACCTGGTTGCGAAAAGAGTTTTAATTTTTTTAAGAGACCGGAGAGAATTAGCGGTCTCGGGCGACAGGCACAACGGAGAGAGAAATTATGTTTGAACCTATGGAACTGACCAACGACGCGGTGATTAAAGTCATCGGCGTCGGTGGCGGCGGCGGTAACGCCGTAGAGCATATGGTGCGCGAGCGCATTGAAGGCGTTGAATTCTTTGCGGTTAACACCGATGCACAAGCACTGCGTAAGACGGCTGTTGGCCAGACGATTCAGATTGGCGGTGGCATCACCAAAGGTCTGGGCGCTGGGGCTAACCCGGAAGTCGGTCGTAACGCGGCTGAAGAAGATCGTGAAGCCCTGCGTGCTGCACTGGAAGGTGCGGACATGGTCTTTATCGCAGCGGGTATGGGCGGCGGTACAGGCACGGGTGCTGCACCTGTTGTCGCTGAAGTGGCGAAAGATTTAGGTATCCTGACCGTTGCTGTCGTGACCAAGCCTTTCAACTTCGAAGGCAAGAAGCGTATGGCATTCGCGGAACAGGGTATTACCGAGCTGTCCAAACACGTGGACTCTCTGATTACCATCCCGAACGACAAACTGCTGAAAGTGCTGGGCCGCGGTATCTCCCTGCTGGACGCCTTTGGCGCAGCCAACGACGTGCTGAAAGGCGCGGTTCAGGGTATCGCTGAACTGATTACCCGTCCTGGCCTGATGAACGTTGACTTTGCAGACGTGCGCACCGTGATGTCTGAAATGGGCTACGCGATGATGGGCTCTGGCGTGGCGAGCGGTGAAGACCGTGCAGAAGAAGCGGCTGAAATGGCGATCTCTTCTCCACTGCTGGAAGATATCGATCTGTCTGGTGCGCGCGGCGTGCTGGTCAACATTACCGCTGGCTTTGACCTGCGTCTGGATGAGTTCGAAACCGTGGGTAACACCATCCGTGCGTTCGCCTCTGACAACGCGACCGTGGTTATCGGTACTTCCCTTGACCCGGAAATGAACGACGAACTGCGCGTGACCGTTGTTGCGACCGGTATCGGTATGGACAAGCGTCCTGAGATCACCCTGGTAACGAACAAACAGACTCAGCAACCGGTCATGGATCGTTACCAGCAGCACGGTATGTCTCCACTGACTCAGGAGCAGAAACCGGCCGCGAAAGTGGTTAACGATACCACTCCGCAAACGGCGAAAGAGCCAGATTATCTGGACATCCCGGCGTTCCTGCGTAAGCAAGCTGACTAAGAATTGGCTGGAATTTGGGGATTTGCGCTCTTTGTGCTAAACTGGCCCACCGTTAGTGATATACACTCTCGGTTGGATAAGTAATTTGGCGAGATTATACGATGATCAAACAAAGGACACTTAAACGTATCGTTCAGGCGACGGGTGTCGGTTTACATACCGGCAAGAAAGTCACACTGACGTTGCGCCCTGCGCCGGCCAATACCGGGGTCATCTATCGTCGCACCGACTTGAATCCACCGGTAGATTTTCCGGCCGATGCCAAATCTGTGCGTGATACTATGCTCTGTACTTGCCTGGTGAACGAGCATGACGTGCGGATTTCTACCGTAGAGCACCTGAACGCCGCCCTGGCGGGTCTGGGTATCGACAACATTATTGTTGAAGTCGATGCGCCAGAAATCCCGATCATGGATGGTAGTGCTGCACCGTTCGTCTATTTGTTGCTGGATGCCGGCATCGAAGAACTGAACTGCGCGAAGAAATTTGTTCGCATCAAAGAGACTGTTCGCGTCGAAGATGGCGACAAGTGGGCTGAATTCAAACCGTACAATGGTTTCTCGCTGGATTTTACCATCGATTTTAACCATCCGGCGATTGATGCAAGCACCCAGCGCTATGCGATGAACTTCTCTGCTGATGCGTTTATGCGTCAGATCAGCCGTGCTCGTACTTTCGGCTTTATGCGTGATATCGAATATCTGCAGTCCCGCGGCCTGTGCCTGGGCGGCAGCTTCGATTGTGCCATCGTTGTTGACGATTATCGCGTACTGAACGAAGACGGCCTGCGTTTTGAAGATGAATTCGTTCGTCACAAAATGCTGGATGCGATCGGCGACTTGTTCATGTGTGGTCACAATATCATTGGTGCATTTACCGCGTTCAAATCCGGTCATGCACTGAACAACAAACTGTTGCAGGCCGTCCTGGCAAAACAGGAAGCCTGGGAATATGTGACCTTCGAAGACGAAGCTGAACTGCCGCTGGCATTCAAGGCTCCAGGCCTGGTCCTGGCATAACGGTTTAAGCCGTTTCGTAAAAAATCGACTGGTTAACCTGGTACTCTCTCCGACCAGGAAGGCCAGTCGTTTTTATTTTTACCCTTCTTAGACTTACCTCTGCTGTTTCTGGCCTCTGTCGGGTGCAGGAAATCTGTGCGTTAGCTGCATTCTTGACCGTTTTTCCCCACTGCAGTACGTCATTACTGCTGCTGTGCATTGGCTTTAGTGGTAATATCTGAGCGCTAAAAAAATAACTGAACTCAGCCTGTGCAGGGCTGGCTTATGTGGTGGAGCAGGTGAGCGGAATACTGACGCGCTGGCGACAATTTGGCAGACGTTACTTCTGGCCGCATCTCTTATTGGGGATGGTCGCGGCGAGTCTCGGCTTGCCTGCGCTCAGCAACAGCGCTGAAGCGGCAACACCGGCGAAGACCACTACATCCAAACACGATCTCAACACGCGGGTTAATTTTACTAACCTCGCGTGGCTTGAAGCTAATCGCCGTCCGAATTTCTCGGTTGATTACTGGCATCAACACGCCATCCGCACCGTTATCCGCCATCTCTCCTTTGCGATGGCACCGCAGACGATGCCAGTGGCAGAAGAGACGCTGCCGGTTCAGGCTCAGCATCTTGCCTTACTGGATACGCTTAATGCGCTGCTCACGCAGGACAGCCAGCCGCCGGTAATGGTTCGCCAGACGGCGCAGCTTGCTTTCATTGCTCCTGTCACATTTTCTGTCTCGACCTGGATAAGCCAGGTTCACGGCATCCGTGCCGGACCGCTACGCCTCAGCTAAATTAACGCTTTTTCAATACCTTAATTTATCTGCCCATCTGGGGCGTTTGAGAATTTATTATGTTAATCAAATTATTAACCAAAGTTTTTGGTAGTCGTAACGATCGTACCCTGCGCCGCATGCGCAAAGCTGTTGCCGTCATTAACGGTATGGAACCGGCGATGGAGAAGCTCTCTGATGACGAGCTTAAAGCGAAAACGGCGGAATTCCGCGCGCGTCTGGAAAAAGGCGAAACGTTAGAAAGCCTGATCCCGGAAGCGTTCGCGGTGGTGCGCGAAGCAAGTAAGCGCGTGTTCGGTATGCGTCACTTCGACGTTCAGTTGCTGGGCGGTATGGTGCTCAACGAGCGCTGCATCGCGGAAATGCGTACCGGTGAAGGTAAAACCCTGACCGCAACGCTGCCGGCCTACCTGAATGCACTGACCGGTAAAGGCGTTCACGTTGTTACCGTCAACGACTATCTGGCACAGCGTGACGCCGAAAACAACCGCCCATTATTCGAATTCCTCGGCATGACCGTTGGTATCAACATGTCCGGCCTGCCAGCGCCAGCCAAGCGTGAAGCGTATAACGCGGATATCACCTATGGCACCAACAACGAATACGGCTTTGACTACCTGCGTGACAACATGGCGTTCAGCCCTGAAGAGCGCGTGCAGCGTAAACTGCACTATGCGCTGGTGGATGAGGTTGACTCCATCCTGATCGATGAAGCGCGTACCCCGCTGATCATCTCCGGCCCGGCTGAAGACAGCTCCGAGATGTATCGCAAAGTCGACAAAATCATTCCGCATCTGCTGCGTCAGGAGAAAGAAGACTCCGATACCTTCCAGGGTGAAGGCCACTTCTCCGTGGATGAGAAAGCGCGCCAGGTGAACCTGACCGAACGCGGTCTGGTGAAAATCGAAGAGCTGCTGGTGGCTGAAGGCATCATGGAAGAGGGTGAGTCTCTGTACTCACCGAGTAACATCATGCTGATGCACCATGTGACCGCTGCGCTGCGTGCCCACGCGCTGTTCACCCGTGACGTCGACTACATCGTGAAAGACGGTGAAGTCATCATCGTCGATGAACACACCGGCCGTACCATGCAGGGGCGTCGCTGGTCTGACGGCCTGCACCAGGCTGTTGAAGCCAAAGAAGGCGTGGATATTCAAAACGAAAACCAGACGCTGGCGTCTATCACCTTCCAGAACTACTTCCGTCTGTATGAGAAGCTGGCGGGGATGACCGGTACGGCAGATACCGAAGCGTTTGAATTTAGCTCTATCTACAAGCTGGATACCGTGGTCGTTCCAACTAACCGTCCGATGATCCGTAAGGATATGCCGGATCTGGTGTATATGACCGAAGCGGAAAAAATCCAGGCGATCATCGAAGATATTCGCGATCGTACCGCCAACGGCCAGCCGGTGCTGGTGGGGACCATCTCCATCGAGAAATCCGAAGTGGTTTCTAATGAGCTGACCAAAGCGGGCATCAAACACAACGTCCTGAACGCCAAATTCCACGCCAAAGAAGCAGACATCGTTGCGCAGGCGGGTTATCCGGCAGCGGTCACTATCGCCACCAACATGGCGGGTCGTGGTACGGACATTATGCTCGGCGGTAGCTGGCAGGCTGAAGTGGCGGAGCTGGAAAACCCAACGCCGGAACAGATTGCTCAGATCAAAGCGGACTGGCAGGTTCGTCACGACGCGGTGCTGGCATCCGGTGGTCTGCATATTATTGGTACAGAGCGTCACGAATCTCGCCGTATCGATAATCAGCTGCGTGGTCGTGCAGGCCGCCAGGGTGATGCGGGTTCGTCCCGTTTCTACCTGTCTATGGAAGATGCGCTGATGCGTATTTTCGCCTCCGACCGTGTTTCCGGCATGATGCGTAAACTGGGGATGAAACCAGGCGAAGCGATTGAACACCCGTGGGTTACCAAAGCGATCGCTAACGCACAGCGTAAAGTGGAAAGCCGCAACTTCGATATTCGTAAGCAACTGCTGGAATATGACGATGTTGCCAACGATCAGCGTCGTGCGATCTACACCCAGCGTAACGAACTGCTGGACGTATCCGACGTGAGCGAAACCATCAACAGCATTCGTGAAGATGTCTTTAAGGCGACCATCGACGGCCATATTCCACCACAGTCTCTGGAAGAGATGTGGGATATCGAAGGCCTGCAGGAACGTCTGAAAAACGACTTCGACCTCGATCTGCCAATCAAAGAGTGGCTGGATAAAGAGCCTGAGCTGCACGAAGAAACCCTGCGCGAACGTATCTACGAAACCGCACTGGACGTCTACAAGCGTAAGGAAGAAGTGGTTGGCGCAGAGATGATGCGTCACTTCGAGAAAGGCGTAATGCTGCAAACGCTGGATTCTCTGTGGAAAGAGCACCTGGCGGCAATGGACTACCTGCGTCAGGGTATTCACCTGCGTGGTTATGCGCAGAAAGATCCGAAGCAGGAATATAAGCGCGAGTCCTTCTCCATGTTTGCGTCTATGCTGGAGTCACTGAAATATGAAGTGATCAGCACGCTGAGCAAGGTTCAGGTACGTATGCCAGAAGAAGTAGAAGCGATGGAGCAGCAGCGTCGTGAAGAGGCTGAACGTCTGGCGCAGATGCAACAGTTGAGCCACCAGACGGATGAGAGCGAAGCCGCTGCGGCGATTGCGGCGCAGACAGGCGATCGCAAAGTGGGTCGTAACGATCCGTGCCCATGTGGTTCCGGTAAAAAATACAAGGCGTGCCACGGGCGTCTGAGCTAAGTTAATAACAAATCAAAAAGGCGCAGAAATCTGCGCCTTTTTTATGGAAGCGACAGAATGAAAACACTGCAAATTGCCGTCGGGATTATTCGCAACCCGCAAAATCAAATCTTCATCACCCAGCGCGCCGCGGACGCCCATATGGCGAATAAGTGGGAGTTTCCGGGCGGAAAAATTGAGTCAGGCGAAACGCCGGAACAGGCGCTGGTGCGTGAACTTCAGGAAGAGGTCGGGATTACGCCGCTTGGCGCAACGCTGTTTGATAAGCTCGAATACCAGTTTCCCGATCGTCACATCACGCTGTGGTTCTGGCTGGTGGAAAACTGGGAAGGCGAACCGTGGGGGAAAGAGGGACAACCTGGTAACTGGGTTGTGCTTCAGGCGAGTGATGCTGAAAAATTCCCGCCTGCTAATGAGCCTGTGATCCTGCGGTTAGCTGCACAACAGTAGGCCTGCTAAGCGAAGCGTCAGCAGGCTTTGAACGTTACTGCTGGCTCTCGCTCCAGTCATCGCTGTCAGAGAGATCGCCTTCGCTCGGAATACGTTTCTCTTCTGCAGCCCATTCACCCAGATCAATTAACTGACAACGTTTACAACAGAATGGGCGAAACGGACTCACTTCGCCCCAGATGACAGTTTTGCCGCACGTAGGGCAGTTAACGGTTATTACGTCAGACATTGGCACTCCTTAACAACAGGCCAGTTCAAAATCGAGGCGTTCCGGCACGGTGCCATTTTCGCTATCCAGCGGCATAAAGCGAATCGCAAAACGACTCTTATGCCCGGAAATCTGCGGGTAAAGCTGATCGCCAAGCGATAAATTCAGACGCAGCAGATCGGCGTCATCGCCGTTGTCCTGATAGAAACCGTTGAGGCTGGTTTGCTTGCGAAACGGTGCTGAATTACGGATCAGATCGAGGATCAGCGATAACGTCTCATGCATCGGGTTCAGGCTTGCCAGCCAGCTATTCACCTGTGCATCACGTTGTTCTTGCGGCATGTGTAGCCACATATGAAGCGTCGGCAGGTCAAAGCTGCAACAGCCGCCGGGGATACTCAGGCGCTGGCGCACCAGGCCAATTAAGCGATCTTCCCGTAAAAACTGTCCGACGCGTGGAGCTGCCATCAGCATGGTACTGCTGTTTTTCAGCTGCTGGCGAAGTGCATCAATACGACTCTGGTCAACGCCCGGCACTTCTGTCCAGGCCTGTAATTTACGCTGCTGACGCTCCAGCTCTTTCAGCAGTTCGGTACGAACATCTCCGCGTTCAATCACATCCAGCAGATCGCCCACGTTGCGGAAGAAATGCAGTGCAGCGGCATGGTCGTTTATAGGCAGATGTTGTGAGAGCTGTTGAACCAGAAATTCGATGCGTAACCAGGTACGCATTTTTTCGTTAAGCGGATGCTCAAAAAGGATGTGAGTCGACATTATGGTTTTTCCTGTGCAACGGCCTGCGCGGCGAACGTCAGATACTGCGCGTGCAGACGGGCAACATCCGATGCAATGGCATCTGGTGCGCCGTTATTATCAATAACATCATCCGCAACGGCAAGGCGCTGAGCGCGTGTGGCCTGAGCGGCAAGAATTTGTTCAGCGTGTTCGCGCGTGACATTATCGCGCGCCATAGTTCGCTGGATTTGCGTTTCGGGTGAAACATCAATGACCAGAACCCGATCGGCTTTATTCTGAAGCTGATTCTCTACCAGTAGCGGAACGACCCACATAACATAGGGAGAGCTGGCTTCAGCAATCTGACGCTGGGTTTCCTGGTGAATAATGGGGTGAAGAAGGGCATTAAGCCAGACCTTTTCTGACGAATCAGAAAAAATGCATTCCCGAAGCTGACGGCGGTTGAGCGTGCCATCTGCATTGAGAATTCTGCTACCGAAATGTGCTTCGATGGACTTTAAAGCGGGTGTATTCGGCTCTACCACCTGACGGGCAATGATATCAGCATCAATAATCGTGATGCCCAGACGAGAAAACGCGTTCGCAACGGTACTTTTACCACTACCGATGCCACCGGTTAATGCGACGATATACCCCATTAAATCAAATCCTGGGAATTATTCATTATTAAAATCAGTTGCTTAAAATTCAAACTTATTGCAGCCAATGTTTAGAACCCTTTCCCGGCTTTTTACCAGGTAAATTTATAGGATTGTAGCGTAAAAAAAGAGAATTTCGCAGTCTTGCAGAGCAGGTATTAGTGCGTATGATAACGTCACTGGAGTTGTGCTTTTAACATATTTGCCTCTAACCCCGGGAATCCGCACATGCGTATCGAAGAAGATCTGAAGTTAGGTTTCAAAGACGTTCTTATCCGCCCTAAACGCTCTACACTGAAAAGTCGCTCAGACGTTGAACTCGAACGTCAATTCACCTTTAAGCATTCCGGTCAGACCTGGTCTGGCGTGCCGATTATCGCGGCGAATATGGATACAGTGGGCACCTTCGAGATGGCGACCGCGCTGGCGCAGTTCGACATCCTCACTGCAGTCCATAAACATTACAGCCCTGAAGAGTGGAACGCGTTTGTTGCATCTGCCTCCGAAGAGGTGGTCAAGCATGTGATGGTTTCAACCGGCACCTCTGACGCTGATTTTGAGAAGACGAAACAGATCCTGAACGCTAACCCGGCGCTGAACTTTGTTTGCATTGATGTGGCGAATGGTTACTCCGAGCACTTCGTGCAGTTCGTCAGCAAAGCCCGTGAAGCCTGGCCAACTAAAACTATTATCGCAGGCAACGTGGTGACCGGCGAAATGTGTGAAGAGTTGATCCTTTCCGGCGCTGATATCGTCAAAGTGGGTATTGGTCCAGGCTCCGTTTGTACCACTCGCGTGAAAACCGGTGTCGGCTATCCGCAACTGTCTGCGGTTATTGAGTGTGCGGATGCTGCGCACGGTCTGGGCGGCCAGATCATTAGTGATGGCGGTTGCACCATGCCTGGCGATGTGGCGAAGGCTTTCGGCGGCGGCGCAGATTTCGTGATGCTGGGCGGCATGCTGGCGGGCCATGAAGAGAGCGGCGGCACCGTGGTGGAAGAGAACGGCGAGAAATTTATGCTGTTCTACGGCATGAGCTCGGAATCTGCAATGACCCGTCACGTTGGTGGCGTGGCAAAATACCGTGCGGCAGAAGGCAAAACCGTGAAGCTGCCATTGCGTGGTCCGGTTGAAAATACCGCGCGCGACATCCTGGGTGGCCTGCGTTCCGCCTGCACCTACGTGGGTGCATCCCGCCTGAAAGAGCTGACGAAACGCACGACGTTTATCCGCGTTCAGGAGCAGGAAAACCGCATATTCAATAGCCTGTAATCGCTTCCGCTGGCGCATTTCCATGCGCCAGTTCTATCCCGCGCTCATCGCATCCCCCAGATGGAAAATTGGCAGATACATTGCCACCACCAGCGTACCAATAATCACCCCCGTTACAATCAGCAGTAAAGGCTCCAGAAGCGCAGCCAGATTATCTGCCAGTTGAAAGGTTTGCTCCGTGTGGTGACGGGCAAGGTTTGCCAGCATTACGTCAAGTGCGCCGGAGACTTCCCCGGTTCGAATCAGTTGAATACAGAGTGGTGTAAACACTGCAGCGTTGCGAAAAGATGACCAGACGGGCATACCCTTCGCAATATTCTCCCGTATATCCCGCAGGGTGTCTCGCCAGTACAGGCTTTCGACAGTTTCTTCTGCACTCTCCAGCCCCTGTAAAAAGGCTATACCTGCCTGCTGCGTAAGCGTCAGTACGGTAAAAATCTGCCCCAGTTTTTGACCACGCGCGAGTGCCCCCATTACGGGCAAGCGCAGCAAAATGCGATGACTCGCGCGCTGCCACCGTGGCTGTCGTCGCACACTGTATACGGCGATAACCGGTACAATCAGTGTGACGATGAGAGCGACAGCATGCGCCTGAATAAACGTTGCAATCCCCATTACCATCCGGGTCAAAAAGGGGAGTGGAGTATTAAATGTTTTATAGATGGCGGCAAACTCTGGCAGTACCAGCGTCACCATCGCCAGTACGACGAGCGTTGCCAGCGAAAGAATAATCAGAGGATAGCGAAGCGCCTTTTTCACTTTCGCACTGAGTTGCTGCTGTGATTTTTGCTGTTGTGCGAGCTGGCGACAACACTCCTCCAGCTTTCCCGTCAGCTCACCGGTTTTCACCATCGAGACATAAAGTGGGCTAAACACCATCGGCCATTTTTTTAAGGCTTCAGAGAACGCGCATCCTTCACTTAGGTCATCGGCGAGACTTTGCAGCAGGGCCTGCCAGGGTTGTAAAGGGTGCTGCTGCGCCAGCATACCCAGGCTGTGGGAAAGGGTAAGACCCGCCTGAAGCAGCGTGGCAAGCTGCCGAAACATATCGTAGCAGTGATGGGGCTGCCAGCGATGAGGCAGCGGGCAGCGGGTTAACACTAAAGGATGCAGTTCTTTTTGGATTAAGGTTGTGAAGGCCGATAAACGGTCAGAGGCCCAAAGCGTTCCGCTTTGCGGCTCCCCGTCAATTGACAATGCCCGCCAGCGCCAGAGTTGATTAGCTGCCATCGGGCATCCCCAGTACACGCAACAGCTCTTCAAGCGTCGTAAGCCCTTGTTCAACGGCCATGCACCCATGCTCAAACAACGACAGCATTCCTGCTTGCCGGGCGCTGGCTTCTATGACGTCAATGTTCGCCCCGCTGGCAATGGCCTGCCGGAGCGTGTTGTCGATAGCGAGCACTTCAAAAATCGCCACGCGGCCATAAAATCCGTGATAGCAGCGTTCGCAGCCGATCGGTTGCCAGTGCGGAAGGGGATGGGGCCACACCGTGCGAGGAAGTTCTGCTTTGTCTGCGGAGGTTTGTCGACAATGTGGGCAAAGACGACGAACCAGTCTCTGCGCTACCACCAGCGAGAGTGCGGAGGAGAGCATCCAGCGTGCGACACCCATCTGCTGCAGGCGAATCAGCGTTTCTGCCGTCGAGTTGGTGTGAAGTGTGGAGAGCACCAGATGCCCGGTCTGTGCGGCATTGATGGCGATTTCTGCTGTTTCGCCATCGCGAATTTCACCCACCATAATGATATCCGGGTCCTGACGCAGCAGCGCGCGCAGGACGCTCTGGAAGGTTAAACCCGCGCGCGGGTTAATCTGCGTCTGGTTCAACCCAGTAAGGGGGATCTCAATAGGGTCCTCTACGCTGCAAATATTCACATCTGACGTATTACGCGCCTGCAGAGCGCTATAGAGCGTCACCGTTTTACCGCTTCCCGTCGGGCCTGTGACAAGTATCAGTCCTTGCGGTTTGTTGAGCGCCTCAGCAAAGTGTGCCTGCTGGCCGGTGCTCATCCCCAGTTGCCCAAGTTCCAGGGCCTGTTCCACCTGATGCAGCAGTCGCAGCACGATTTTCTCCCCACCGTCGCAGGGAAGCGTTGCGATACGAAAAGAGACAGGCGCATTGGCCAGTTCAACCGTAAACTGGCCGTCCTGCGGCAAACGGCGTTCTGCGATATCCAGATTGCCCAGAACCTTCAATCGCGCGCTAAGCATGGTCGCCAGCGCCGGGGATAGAGGAGGCTGTGGACAGAGAACGCCATCAATACGTAAGCGAACCTGGCATGCATGTTCGGTGGGTTCTATATGGATGTCTGACGCACGCAGGCTTAAGGCCTGAAGCAATGTGTTATTGAGGACATCAACGGCTGAGTTTGCTGTCGGGGTGAGCGGCAGTTGGGTTGGTAAGGCCAGTTGCCGGTGCTTCTCCATACGCTCAGCGGTCCAGCACTCAATATCAATGCGTTTTTGCGTTGCAAAACGTAAGGCTTCCATCAGCTCAGTACCCGGATTCCCCGTAACAGCAATGCTGATCATGTCCGTGTCGCTGCTCAGCAACAGGGCATGATGGCGCTGACAAAGCGCCATGAGTTGTTCTGAGTTCATCATCCCCCCCTGTCAGTTGCTGTCGAAGCGGAAGACATCTTCACAGGCTTGTTTGAGCGCGCTGTCGGTATCGATCCTGCAGTCGCGCGTCCAGCCCGTCATGCCGTTGCCATCGTTCCAGATCGGCGTCATGAGAACCTCAAGCCCGTTCAAACTCTCCTGGCCCGTTAAGGACACCATGCCTTTTGCCACACTCATTGCCGATACATAGCGTGTTGTTGTGGGCGAAGGGATACCGTTAGTACCTGCGTCACAGCTTTCCACGCCACCATGATCCAGTGCGCAAAGCTCAATGGCCGTGCGGTAGGGGACGAAAGTTTGCAGCATATCGGTGAGTGCGGCTTTTCGCAGGTAGTTCTGATAAGCGGGTACGCCAATGGCGCTCAGAATGGCAATAATGCCAATCACCACCATCAGTTCAATGAGCGTGAATCCTTGTTGTTTGTTCATGTCTGCTCCTTTTGTTAAGTGGCGCTACTCTGGCAGCAGAAAGCAATGCCGACGAGGGCGAAAAAAAGGAACGTGAAGGGGCGTTCAGGGAAAGAAGATGGGGTTGCAGTGGAGAACAAGAAATTTGCGAGCGGGGCAGTGATTCCCCTCTCCGTCTGGAGAGGGGGAGAACAGCATTATTTGAAGCGCATTGAGAGGTCGAGCGCGCGGATATGTTTGGTGAGCGCGCCCACGGAAATAAAATCGACGCCTGTCTCAGCGAATTCGCGGATTGTGTCAAAGGTCACGTTGCCTGATACCTCAAGCTGTGCCTGGCCGTGGGTACGTTTTACCGCCTCACGCATCTGTTCGGTTTCAAAGTTATCGAGCATGATGATATCGGCACCTGCTTTAATGGCTTCGTCCAGCTCATCCAGGCTTTCGACTTCTACTTCGACTGGCACATCCGGGTGCAGCCAGAAGGCTTTTTCCACTGCCTGACGCACGGAGCCAGAGGCAATAATGTGGTTCTCTTTGATCAGGAAGGCGTCGGATAACCCAAGACGATGGTTTGCACCGCCGCCGCAGAGTACGGCATATTTCAGCGCGGTACGCAGGCCCGGTAAGGTTTTTCGCGTATCCAGCAGCTGCGTGCGGGTGCCTTCCAGCAGGTCAACGTAGCGGCGAACTTCACTGGCTACACCGGAAAGGGTTTGCACAAAGTTCAGTGCGGTGCGTTCGCCTGTGAGCAACACGCGGGACGGGCCGTCCAGTTCGAAAAGCGGTTGATTTTCGGTGACCGTATCGCCATCAGCAACGTGCCAGGTAATCTGCACATCATCACCCGCCAGTTGGGTGAAAACCTCCTCAACCCAGCGTTTTCCGCAAAAAACGCCCTCTTCGCGGGTGATAATTACCGCGTGTGAGCGTGCCTCTTTTGGCAATAATTGTGCGGTAATATCGTTATCGGCGCTGACGTCACCGCCCAGATCTTCTTTCAAAGCATGGGCAACGCTTGCCGGGATATCCATGTTAATACGTTCCAGAAGCGCTTCACGTCGGTGGTCGGGGTTGTAGCGGCGAGGCGGCATGATAAAACTCCAAATTGGTAACGAATCATAATATTGAAACATGCTACTCTGAACCGAGTAACAGCACCATACATAAGGAGTTCCAGCATGTTGTTAGAAAACGGATGGCTGGTGGACGCGCGGCATGTGCCCTCGCCGCACCACGATTGCCGCCCGGAGGATGAAAAGCCCACACTGCTGGTGGTTCACAATATCAGTCTCCCGCCGGGTGAGTTTGGCGGTCCGTGGATCGATGCGTTATTCAGCGGAACGATAGATCCCGATGCGCATCCTTTCTTTGCTGAAATTGCCCATCTGCGCGTATCGGCTCATTGTCTGATACGTCGCGATGGCGAAGTGGTTCAGTATGTTCCTTTTGATAAGCGTGCCTGGCATGCGGGAATGTCGAAATATAAAGGGCGCGAGCGCTGCAATGATTTTTCGATTGGGATCGAACTGGAAGGCACTGATACAACACCTTACACCGATGCGCAGTATCAACAACTGGTTGCTGTAACCCAAACGCTCATCGGGATATATCCCGCGCTGGCTGAAAATATCACCGGGCACAGCAATATCGCACCGGAGAGAAAAACCGATCCTGGCCCGGCATTTGACTGGTCCCGGTTTCGCGCCATGCTTACCGCGTCGTCAGATAAGGAGATAACATGACGTTGTTTACCATGCTGCTGGTTATGATTGCCGAACGCCTGTTCAAGCTCGGCGAGCACTGGCACCTGGATCATCGGCTGGAAGTGATCTTCCGCCGCATTAAACACTTTTCCCTGCTGCGCACGTTGCTGATGATGGCAGGCGTGATGGTCATTACGTTCCTGCTGCTGCGCTCGCTTTACGGCCTCTTCTTTAATGTGCCCCTGCTGGTGGTGTGGCTCCTGCTCGGGGTGCTGTGCATTGGTGCGGGTAAGGTGCGTTTGCACTATCACGCCTATCTGAAAGCGGCATCCCGCGACGATGCGCACGCGCATGGTGCAATGGCGAGCGAGCTGACGCTGATCCATGGCGTTCCGCCGGATTGCAATGAGCGTGAGTTTCTGCGCGAGCTGCAAAACGCGCTGCTGTGGATTAACTTCCGTTACTATCTTGCGCCGCTGTTCTGGTTTGTCGTTGGTGGTCCATGGGGGCCGGTGCTGATGATGGGTTATGCGTTCCTGCGTGCCTGGCAGACCTGGCTTGCGCGTTACTTAACACCGCATGAACGTTTGCAATCCGGTATTGACGGCATTCTGCATGTGCTCGACTGGCTTCCGGTGCGTCTGGTGGGCGTGGTGTATGCGCTGATTGGTCATGGCGAAAAAGCGTTGCCCGCATGGTTTGCCTCGCTGGCCGACCGTCATACGTCGCAATACCAGGTGTTAACCCGTCTGGCGCAGTTCTCTCTGGCGCGTGAACCGCATACCGACAAGGTGGAAACGCCAAAAGCTGCTGTTTCCATGGCGAAGAAAACGTCGTTTGTGGTGGTAGTGATCGTCGCGCTGCTGACTATTTACGGCACGCTGGTATAAGCCAGCGCACCGTATCGGTCAATGCGTATCGGCAGGCGGGATGCCAAAATCAGGCATCCCGTTTTCATTCCAGCGGATGAGCTTCAGGCGGGTGTGACGGTTCGGATCGTAAAGCGGATCGCCGTCAATTTCGGTGTAGTTACGCGCGTGATACACCAGCACGTCTTCCCCTTCCGGCGTCTTTGTGAAGCTGTTATGGCCTGGTCCATACTGACGATTCTCATCGCTGGTGACGAACACCGGACGCGGAGATTTATGCCAGTTCGCCGGGTTTTGCGGATCGGCATGCAGGTCAATCCACAGTAATCCCATGCAGTAATTCTCATCGGTTGCGCTGGCGGAATAGCTGATAAACAATTTATCGCCGTGTACCAGCACCGCCGGGCCTTCGTTAACCCGGAACCCGCGGCACTCCCAGTCGTACTCCGGTTTACTGAGCATCACCGGCTCGCCTTTCAGCGTCCAGGGATTTTCCATTTCACACAGATACAGGTTGGAGTTACCGATGATATCCGGGGCTTTTTGTGCCCACAGGTACCAGCGTTTGCCCTGATGAACAAAGGTGGTGGCGTCCAGCGCGAAGGTGTCGAAGGGCGTGTTGATTTGCCCTTTTTCTACCCACTTGCCGGTGAGAGGATCGTTGTCGGCACATTCAATGGCAAACATACGGTGCTGGAACATCCCGAGTTCGTCGAGTGCCTGCGTGTGCGTGGCGGCAAAATAGATGTACCACTTGCCGTTGATGTAATGCAGTTCCGGTGCCCAGATAAGCTGGCTCATCGGGCCGGAATCGGGTTTGCGCCAGACAACCACCTCTTTGGCGTCGCGTAGCCCTTCCAGCGAGTCCGCGCGGCGGATCGCCAGCCTGTCGTACTGCGGTACAGAGGCAATAAAATAGTACTGTCCTTCATGGCGCAAAATATACGGATCGGCGCGTTGTTCAATAAACGGGTTTGGCCAGGTTTGCATTCGGCTTTCCTTATTTAGTCTCAGCGGCGTTGAGTTCCTGATATACCCTTCATACTTCAAGTTGCATGCGCGTTGGCTGCACTCGTTCACCCCAGTCACGTACTTATGTACGCTCCAGGGGATTCACTCCCTTGCCGCCTTCCTGCAACTCGAATTATTTAGGGTATAGTCATTCAGCTCGCGGTAGTTGATGCGACGCTTTTCCAGATCCGCCTGGATCTGCTTCATCGTTTCGCGGTCCACTTTCAGCAGACGTACCACGCCCGCCGTAATGAGATAACCGATGCCCGGAATGACGGTAAACAGCAGCACAATCCCGTTGAGGGCCTCCGCGCTTTGCGCTTTCGCACCCGCGTCGTAGCCGTACCAGGAGAGCAGGAAACCGACCATCGCACCGGCAATTGCCAGCCCCAACTTGAGGAAGAAGATGTTGCCGGAGAAGCTGATCCCGGTGATGCGTTTCCCGGTTTTCCACTCGCCGTAGTCATCCACGTCGGCCATCAGCGACCAGTGCAGCGGAGACGGGATCTGGTGCAGGATATTCAGCAGGACGTAGAGCACGACAATAGTGACCGTGGCTTTAGGGTCAAAGAACCAGAAGGCGCAGGAGAAAATCGCCAGCACGATGTTGGTCCAGAAAAACACTTTCAGCTTACACCAGCGGTCGGTCAGCACTTTCGCCAGCATGCTGCCAAGCATCATGCCCACCACGCCCAGGCTGATAAACAGGGTGGCGAAGTGGGTGCTTTGGCCCATCACCCAGGTGACGTAATACATCGTGGCTGCCATGCGGATAAAACCAGGGCAGACGTTGCACAGGGTCAGCAGCAGAATGCGTACCCACTGGTCGTTCTTCCATACGTCCTTGAGATCGTTTTTCAGCTCGTCGTTGGTCTGCACTGCCGGGCGCACGCGCTCCCGCACGGTCGCAAAGCAGAACAGGAACATACAGGTGCCAATCAGTGCCAGCACGGTCATTGCCATCTGGTAGCCTTTGGCTTTGTTATCCCCGCCGAACCAGTCGGCCATCGGTAGCAGCGTCAGTGAGAGCAGCAGCGTGGCAATACCGACCATCACAAATCGGTAGGACTGGCAGGCGACGCGCTCTTTTGGATCGTTGGTGATCACACCGCCCAGCGAGCAGTACGGGATGTTGATGGCTGTATAGGTCAGCGACAGCAGGAAATAGGTAACAAACGCATAGATAACTTTGCTGTTATAGCTCCACTCTGGCGTGGTGAACATCAGGATGCTGAACAGCGCATAGGGGAAGGCAATCCACAGCAACCATGGACGAAAACGACCGTATTTACTGCGCGTGCGGTCGGCAATGGCTCCCATGATCGGGTCAGTCACGGCATCAATCACGCGTACTGACAGCAACAATACGCCGACCAGTGCTGGCGCAAGACCAAAAATATCCGTATAGAAATAGTTAACAAACAACATGATAGCGCCGAAGATGATGTTACACCCTGCGTCGCCCATGCCATAGCCGATCTTTTCTTTAACTGACAGTTTGTTGTTATCCATCGACAGCTCTCCGGGTTACCGTATGGAGAGAATTATTTGCTGGCGAACAAATATATGCGTTGCAGGATAAAGGCGGTGATATGGATGAAATAGCTGTAGGCGAGAATTTGTGAGGAAGGTAACAACCCTCTGCACCCGCAAAGGGGGTACAGAGGGGAGAACCGTTAGTGCGCTTTCACCGTTTTGGCGTTTTTCTGTTTAACCAGATAGCCCACGCCGAGAACAGCAATCCAGACCGGGATCAGGTACACGGAAATTGCCATGCCAGGGGTGATCAGCATGATGACCAGCACGGCCGCCATGAACAGCAGGCAAACCCAGTTACCCAGCGGGTAGAGCAGGGCAGGGAAGCGAGTGGTCACGCCTTGCTGCTGTTTGGCACGGCGGAACTTAATGTGCGCCAGGCTGATCATCGCCCAGTTAATGACCAGAGCAGAGACCACCAGCGCCATCAGCAGGCCGAAGGCAGATTCCGGTGCCAGGTAGTTAATCAGCACACACAGTGCAGTAACAACCGCCGAAACGATGATGGTATTTACCGGCACGCCGCGCTTGTCGACGTTGAGCAGCGCTTTCGGCGCGTTGCCCTGCTGCGCCAGGCCGAACAGCATGCGGCTGTTGCAGTAGACGCAGCTGTTATAAACAGACAGCGCAGCGGTCAGCACCACGATGTTCAGGGCATTCGCCACGAAGGTATCGCCCAGCTCGTGGAAGATCAGCACGAACGGGCTGGTGTCAGCGGTGACGCGCGTCCACGGCAGCAGAGAGAGCAGCACGGCCAGCGAGCCCACATAGAAGATCAGAATACGGTAGATAACCTGGTTAGTCGCTTTCGGGATGCTCTGCTCCGGGTTGTCGGCTTCTGCGGCGGTGATGCCCACCAGCTCCAGGCCGCCGAAGGAGAACATGATAATTGCCATCATCATTACCAGACCGGTCATACCGTGAGGCAAGAACCCGCCTTGCTCCCAGAGGTTACGTACCGTTGCCTGCGGGCCGCCATTGCCGCTGAACAGCAGCCAGCCGCCAAAGATGATCATCGCCACCACGGCAATCACTTTAATAATGGCAAACCAGAACTCCATCTCCCCAAACACTTTTACGTTGGTCAGGTTAATGGCGTTAATCAGGACGAAGAACGCGGCTGCAGAGACCCAGGTTGGGATATCCGGATACCAGAACTGGATGTATTTCCCGACCGCCGTCAGTTCAGCCATGGCAACCAGTACGTACAGTACCCAGTAGTTCCAGCCTGAAGCGAAGCCCGCGAAACTGCCCCAGTATTTATAGGCAAAGTGGCTGAACGAACCGGCTACCGGCTCTTCCACGACCATCTCACCCAACTGACGCATAATCAGAAAGGCAATAAAACCCGCGATCGCGTAACCCAAAATAATGCCCGGACCGGCCGACTGGATAACGGATGCGCTTCCCAGAAACAGGCCGGTACCAATCGCACCGCCCAATGCGATGAGCTGAATATGGCGGTTTTTAAGGCCGCGCTTAAGCTGATCGCCATGCTGTTGAGCTTCCATTTGAAACCTCGTGTGTGGTTGTTATGTTCACGCTGTGCGTGTGTAATTATCAAAGTCCGTTTTCTGTATTTATTTCTTTACGGTCAACGATGCCGAAAAAAGCGGAGATGACTTCCGTAAGCGCCAGAATAGTGGTAAGTGCCATCGAATGCACCTGCTTTATGAAGGGATGATGACGAGTTGAATAAAAAGAAAGCATTTGTAAATCGGTCCGTTAACCCTTCGTATCCCAACCTATAGAATAGAAATGCTCCATAAGTGGGCGAATTTTCATTATTTGCGTTGTTGAATCGCTTCAGATTGCAAAAACCCTCGTTTCATTATGGTTAAAACTGCCTCTTTGGTAGTAATCAACTCATTTGTGCAAAGTTACATTTCTGAAACGTTATTTCTGTAAGGTTGTTAAAATGTGCAGGGTTTACTGATTTCAATCAAAACCAATATGGACAGAAGGTGAATACTTTGTTACTTTAGCGATACGAACTTGAAATTGGTAAGACCAATTGACTCCGGGCAAAAAGGCGTAAGACAGGGAATATGGCCTACAGCAAAATTCGCCAACCAAAACTTTCCGATGTGATTGAGCAGCAGCTGGAGTTTTTAATCCTCGAAGGGACACTGCGCCCAGGTGAAAAACTTCCGCCAGAACGCGAGCTGGCAAAACAGTTCGACGTTTCACGCCCCTCTCTGCGTGAGGCGATTCAACGCCTCGAAGCAAAGGGCTTGCTGCTTCGTCGCCAGGGCGGCGGAACCTTTGTGCAAAACAGCCTGTGGCAGAGCTTCAGCGATCCGCTGGTAGAACTTCTCTCTGACCACCCAGAATCCCAGTTTGATCTGCTTGAGACCCGTCACGCGCTTGAAGGTATTGCGGCCTATTACGCCGCCCTTCGCAGCACTGATGAAGATCGCGTGCGTATCCGCGAGCTGCATCAGGCCATTGAACGGGCACAGCAGTCCGGCGATTTAGACGCCGAGTCCGATGCCGTCGTCCAGTATCAAATTGCCGTCACCGAAGCGGCACACAATGTGGTGCTCCTCCATCTGCTACGCTGCATGGAGCCGATGCTGGCCCAGAACGTTCGTCAGAATTTTGAATTGTTGTATGCCCGTCGGGAAATGCTCCCGCTGGTAAGCAACCATCGCACCCGAGTATTCGAGGCGATAATGGCCGGGGAACCGGAGCAGGCGCGCGAAGCGTCGCACCGCCATCTGGCTTTCATTGAGGAAATCTTGCTGGACCGCAGCCGTGAACAATCGCGTCGCGAACGTTCATTACGCCGCATACAGCAACGAAAGGATTAAGCGCCAGGTACTTTAGAGCGCGGCAACTAAACGCAGAACCTGTCTTATTGTGTTTTCTGACGAAAATACAATGGGACAGGTTCCAGACAAATCAACGTATTAGATAGATAAGGAATACCCCCATGTCAGAACGTCTCCAAAATGACGTGGATCCGATCGAAACTCGCGACTGGCTACAGGCGATCGAATCGGTCATCCGTGAAGAAGGTGTTGAGCGCGCTCAGTATCTGATTGATCAGCTGCTTTCTGAAGCCCGCAAAGGTGGCGTGAAGGTTGCTGCAGGTGCAGGGGCTAACAACTACGTAAACACGATTGCCGTTGAAGACGAACCGGAATATCCGGGCAATCTTGATCTGGAACGTCGTATCCGTTCAGCAATTCGCTGGAACGCCATCATGACCGTTCTGCGCGCATCCAAGAAAGACCTGGAACTGGGTGGCCACATGGCGTCCTTCCAGTCTTCTGCAACCGTTTACGAAGTGTGCTTCAACCACTTCTTCCGTGCAGCGAACGAGAAAGACGGCGGCGATCTGGTGTACTTCCAGGGCCACATCTCTCCGGGCATCTATGCACGTGCATTCCTGGAAGGTCGTCTGACTGAAGAGCAGATGAACAACTTCCGTCAGGAAGTTCACGGTAAAGGTCTGTCTTCTTACCCGCACCCTAAACTGATGCCTGAGTTCTGGCAGTTCCCGACCGTTTCCATGGGTCTGGGCCCAATCGGTGCGATCTATCAGGCTAAGTTCCTGAAGTACCTGGAACACCGTGGTCTGAAAGACACCTCCGAGCAGACCGTTTACGCCTTCCTGGGCGACGGCGAAATGGATGAGCCAGAATCTAAAGGCGCGATCACCATCGCGACCCGTGAGAAGCTGGACAACCTGTGCTTCATCATCAACTGTAACCTGCAGCGTCTGGATGGTCCGGTAACCGGTAACGGCAAGATCATCAACGAACTGGAAGGCATCTTCGCGGGTGCTGGCTGGAACGTGATTAAAGTCATGTGGGGCGGTCGTTGGGATGAGCTGTTGCGTAAAGACACCAGCGGTAAACTGATCCAGCTGATGAACGAAACCGTTGACGGTGACTACCAGACCTTCAAATCCAAAGACGGTGCCTACGTGCGTGAGCACTTCTTCGGCAAATACCCTGAAACCGCAGCGCTGGTTGCAGACTGGACTGACGAGCAGATCTGGGCCCTGAACCGCGGAGGTCACGATCCGAAGAAAGTCTACGCTGCACTGAAAAAAGCGCAGGAAACCAAAGGTAAAGCGACTGTCATCCTGGCCCACACCATCAAAGGTTACGGCATGGGCGATACCGCAGAAGGTAAAAACATCGCTCACCAGGTGAAGAAAATGAACATGGACGGCGTGCGTTATATCCGCGACCGTTTCAACGTTCCAGTGACCGATGAGCAGGTAGAAAACCTGTCTTACATCACCTTCCCTGAAGGCTCTGAAGAGCACAAGTACCTGCACGAACGTCGTCAGGCGCTGAAAGGCTACCTGCCTGCTCGTCAGCCTAAATTCACCGAGAAGCTGGAGCTGCCAGCGCTGGAAGACTTCTCTCAGCTGCTGGAAGAGCAGAACAAAGAGATCTCCACCACCATCGCTTTCGTTCGTGCCCTGAACGTGATGCTGAAGAACAAGTCGATCAAAGATCGTCTGGTTCCAATCATCGCCGACGAAGCGCGTACTTTCGGTATGGAAGGTCTGTTCCGTCAGATCGGTATTTACAGCCCGAACGGCCAGCAGTACACCCCGCAGGACCGTGAGCAGGTTGCATACTACAAAGAAGACGAGAAAGGTCAGATCCTGCAGGAAGGTATTAACGAGCTGGGCGCAGGCGCATCCTGGCTGGCTGCTGCGACCTCTTACAGCACCAACAACCTGCCGATGATCCCGTTCTACATCTACTACTCCATGTTCGGGTTCCAGCGTATCGGTGACCTGTGCTGGCAGGCTGGCGACCAGCAGGCTCGCGGCTTCCTGATCGGTGGTACGTCTGGTCGTACGACTCTGAACGGTGAAGGTCTGCAGCATGAAGATGGGCACAGCCACATTCAGTCTCTGACTATTCCTAACTGTATCTCTTACGATCCATCTTACGCATACGAAGTGGCTGTCATCATGCATGACGGTCTGCAGCGCATGTACGGTGAAGCACAAGAGAACATTTACTACTACATCACCACCCTGAACGAAAACTACCACATGCCGGCAATGCCAGCAGGTGCCGAGGAAGGTATCCGTAAAGGTATCTACAAACTCGAAACCCTCGAAGGTAGCAAAGGTAAAGTTCAGTTGCTGGGCTCCGGCTCTATCCTGCGTCACGTTCGTGAAGCAGCGCAGATCCTGGCGAAAGACTACGGTGTCGGTTCCGACGTGTACTCTGTTACTTCCTTCACTGAGCTGGCGCGTGATGGCCAGGATTGTGAGCGCTGGAACATGCTGCACCCAATGGAAACCCCACGCGTTCCGTACATCGCTCAGGTGATGAACGATGCGCCAGCGGTGGCGTCTACTGACTATATGAAACTGTTCGCTGAGCAGGTTCGTACTTACGTTCCAGCTGATGATTATCGCGTTCTGGGTACTGACGGCTTCGGTCGTTCTGACAGCCGCGAAAACCTGCGTCATCACTTCGAAGTTGATGCTTCTTACGTGGTGGTAGCAGCACTGGGCGAACTGGCTAAACGTGGCGAAATCGATAAGAAAGTGGTTGCGGACGCAATTACCAAATTCAACATCGATGCAGAAAAAGTTAACCCGCGTCTGGCGTAAGAGGTAAAAGAATAATGGCTATCGAAATCAAAGTACCGGACATCGGGGCTGATGAAGTTGAAATCACCGAGATCCTGGTCAAAGTGGGCGACAAAGTTGAAGCTGAACAGTCGCTGATCACCGTAGAAGGCGACAAAGCCTCTATGGAAGTCCCGTCTCCTCAGGCTGGCATCGTTAAAGAGATCAAAGTCTCTGTTGGCGATAAAACCGAGACGGGCAAACTGATCA
Source organism: Enterobacter sp. MALB-1 (assembly GCF_041021625.1). Lineage (NCBI taxonomy): Bacteria > Pseudomonadati > Pseudomonadota > Gammaproteobacteria > Enterobacterales > Enterobacteriaceae > Enterobacter > Enterobacter sp. MALB-1. The sequence goes on along the minus strand of NZ_JBDPJL010000001.1, from coordinate 3,649,050 downwards.
TGATTTTCGATTCCGCCGACGGTGCAGCAGCAGCTGCACCTGCGCAGGAAGAGAAGAAAGACGCTCCGGCAGCCGCTGCTCCAGCAACTGCCGCGGCAGCGAAAGAAGTGAACGTGCCTGACATCGGCGGTGACGAAGTTGAAGTCACTGAAATCCTGGTGAAAGTGGGTGATACCGTTGCGGCCGAGCAGTCACTGATCACCGTAGAAGGCGACAAAGCCTCTATGGAAGTGCCAGCTCCGTTCGCGGGTACCGTTAAAGAGATTAAGATCAACACCGGCGACAAAGTGTCTACCGGGTCGCTTATCATGGTCTTCGAAGTGGCGGGCGCTGAAGGCGCTGCGGCTCCAGCAAAAGCGGAAGCTGCACCGGCTCCGGCTGCTGCACCAGCAGCTGCAGGCGGCGTGAAAGATGTTAACGTACCGGACATCGGCGGTGACGAAGTAGAAGTAACCGAAGTGATGGTGAAAGTGGGCGATAAAGTTGCCGCTGAACAGTCACTGATCACCGTTGAAGGCGACAAGGCTTCCATGGAAGTGCCTGCGCCGTTCGCCGGTACCGTTAAAGAGATCAAAATCAGCACCGGCGACAAAGTGTCTACCGGCTCTCTGATCATGGTCTTCGAAGTGGAAGGCGCTGCGCCTGCCGCCGCTCCGGCTGCCGCGGCTGCTCCAGCCCCTGCTGCTGCACCGGCTCAGGCTGCTAAACCAGCTGCTGCCCCTGCTGCGAAAGCGGAAGGCAAATCTGAGTTTGCTGAAAACGACGCTTACGTCCACGCGACTCCGCTGATTCGTCGCCTGGCGCGCGAATTTGGCGTGAACCTGGCGAAAGTGAAAGGGACGGGCCGTAAAGGTCGTATCCTGCGTGAAGACGTTCAGGCTTACGTGAAAGACGCGGTGAAACGCGCCGAAGCTGCACCTGCTGCAGCCGCTGGCGGCGGTATCCCTGGCATGCTGCCATGGCCGAAAGTGGACTTCAGCAAGTTCGGCGAAATCGAAGAAGTGGAACTGGGACGTATCCAGAAAATCTCTGGTGCTAACCTGAGCCGTAACTGGGTGATGATCCCGCACGTTACGCACTTCGACAAAACCGATATCACCGATCTGGAAGCGTTCCGTAAACAGCAGAACGCCGAAGCTGAGAAGCGTAAACTGGACGTGAAATTCACCCCGGTGGTCTTCATCATGAAAGCGGTTGCGGCGGCTCTGGAGCAGATGCCACGCTTCAACAGCTCCCTGTCCGAAGATGGCCAGAAGCTGACGCTGAAGAAATACATCAACATCGGTGTTGCGGTTGATACGCCAAATGGTCTGGTTGTTCCGGTCTTCAAGGACGTGAACAAGAAGAGCATCACTGAGCTGTCCCGTGAACTGACCACCATCTCTAAGAAAGCGCGTGATGGTAAGCTGACTGCCGGCGAAATGCAGGGCGGCTGCTTCACTATCTCCAGCATCGGCGGCCTGGGTACCACCCACTTCGCGCCGATTGTGAACGCGCCGGAAGTGGCTATCCTCGGTGTGTCCAAGTCCGCGATGGAGCCGGTGTGGAATGGCAAAGAGTTCGTGCCGCGTCTGATGATGCCAATCTCTCTGTCCTTCGACCACCGCGTCATCGACGGTGCTGATGGTGCGCGTTTCATCACCATCATCAATAACACCCTGAGCGACATTCGCCGCCTGGTGATGTAAGTGAAAAGCCGGCCAGTCGGCCGGCTTTTTTCTGGTAACCTCATGGAGTCAGTGAGGTTATTGGCGAAAGCAAGAATTCATGAACCGTTTGTTGTTTCAAAATTGTTAACGATTTTGTAAAATACGGGCGGATAGAACGACCCGGTGGACGACGGGTATACATTAAGAGGTCATGATGAGCACAGAAATCAAAACTCAGGTCGTAGTACTTGGGGCAGGCCCGGCAGGTTACTCCGCAGCATTCCGCTGCGCGGATTTAGGTCTGGAAACCGTCATCGTAGAACGTTACAACACCCTCGGTGGTGTTTGTCTGAACGTCGGCTGTATCCCTTCTAAAGCGCTGCTGCACGTAGCAAAAGTTATCGAAGAAGCCAAAGCGCTGGCTGAACACGGTATCGTCTTCGGCGAGCCGAAAACCGATATCGACAAAATTCGTACCTGGAAAGAGAAAGTTATCACTCAACTGACCGGTGGTCTGGCTGGCATGGCCAAAGGCCGTAAAGTGAAAGTGGTTAACGGTCTGGGTAAATTCACCGGGGCGAACACCCTGGAAGTGGAAGGTGAAAACGGCAAAACCGTGATCAACTTCGACAACGCGATCATCGCGGCGGGCTCTCGCCCAATCGAACTGCCATTCATTCCACATGAAGATCCACGCGTGTGGGATTCCACCGATGCGCTGGAACTGAAAACCGTTCCAAAACGCCTGCTGGTTATGGGTGGCGGTATCATCGGTCTGGAAATGGGTACTGTGTACCATGCGCTGGGTTCAGAGATTGACGTGGTTGAAATGTTCGACCAGGTTATCCCGGCTGCTGATAAAGACATCGTGAAAGTCTTCACCAAACGCATCAGCAAGAAATTCAACCTGATGCTGGAAACCAAAGTGACTGCCGTTGAAGCGAAAGAAGACGGTATTTACGTTTCCATGGAAGGCAAAAAAGCCCCATCTGAACCACAGCGTTACGACGCCGTGCTGGTGGCTATCGGCCGTGTGCCGAACGGTAAAAACCTCGACGCCGGTAAAGCGGGCGTGGAAGTGGACGACCGTGGCTTCATCCGCGTTGACAAACAGCTGCGCACTAACGTGCCGCACATCTTTGCTATCGGCGATATCGTCGGTCAGCCTATGCTGGCGCACAAAGGTGTTCACGAAGGTCACGTTGCCGCTGAAGTTATCGCCGGCATGAAACACTACTTCGATCCGAAAGTGATCCCATCTATCGCCTACACCGAGCCAGAAGTGGCATGGGTGGGTCTGACTGAGAAAGAAGCGAAAGAGAAAGGCATCAGTTTTGAGACCGCCACCTTCCCGTGGGCTGCTTCTGGCCGTGCTATCGCATCCGACTGCGCAGACGGTATGACCAAACTGATCTTCGACAAAGAGACTCACCGCGTCATCGGTGGTGCGATTGTCGGGACTAACGGCGGCGAGCTGCTGGGTGAAATCGGCCTGGCGATCGAAATGGGCTGTGACGCAGAAGACATCGCGCTGACCATCCACGCTCACCCAACTCTGCATGAGTCTGTGGGCCTGGCGGCAGAAGTGTTCGAAGGTAGCATTACCGACCTGCCAAACGCGAAAGCGAAGAAGAAATAAGTTTCTTCCTGCCTGATAAACGCCTCTCCGGAGGCGTTTTTTTTGTCCTGAAAACTACCTGTTCTGGTAGTCATCTCATTGATATTTCCGCTAAGAATTTTCTTCCATCTGCCGATACTTTTTTCACCATTGTGTGGCTACTGGCCGCGCGGTTTAGGGGTTCTGGACTCTTTTATTACACGAAAAAAGGAAAACACATGTCTTTGAAGAAAGTTGCGGTGATTGGCTTAGTGGCAGCAGCGCTGACGCTGACCGGATGTGGCGCGGTCTCCACTGCGGTAAAGAAACGCAATCTGGAAGTGAAAACTCAGATGAGCGAAACCGTCTGGCTTGAGCCATCTAATGAAAAAACAGTCTACATTCAGGTTAAAAACACTTCTGATAAAGACATGAGCAATCTGCAGACTCTGCTGGCGAACGACCTGATAGCGAAAGGCTACAAAGTCACCAGCTCACCAGATAGCGCTTACTACTGGGTGCAGGCGAACGTTCTGAAAGCGGACAAAATGGACCTGCGTGAAGCTCAGGGCTACCTGAAAACCGGTTATGAAGGTGCCGCTGTGGGGGCGGCTCTGGGTGCGGGTATCACTGCCTATAACAGCAACTCCTCCGGTGCGGCGCTGGGTGTGGGGCTGGCGGCAGGCCTGATCGGTATGGCGGCAGATGCAATGGTAGAAGATGTGAACTACACCATGGTTACTGACCTGCAGATCTCGGAGCGCAGCAAAGCGAAAGTGACCACTGACAACATCGCAGCCCTGCGTCAGGGGACGTCTGGTGTGAAACTGCAAACCAGCACAGAGCAGGGCGATCGCGCGAAGTATCAGACTCGCGTGGTATCTAACGCTAATAAAGTGAACCTGAAGTTTGAAGAGGCGAAACCGGTTCTCGAAGCTCAACTGGCGAAATCTGTCGCAAATATCCTGTAAAAAAACAGCCGGGTGGCGCGTGTGCTCACCCGGCCTGGGGTTGTCCTATGGGGCGACGGGCTGCCAGGTTTTATCCGGAGAGTATGCAGTCAGCGCCTGTGCTTTTTTCGCTGACTCACTGCCGAGATTGGTCTGGTACACCTTATCATCCTGATTTATCACAAAACTCATCACCCCTGTCTGACCATAACTGACTGGCCAGGCGATCATCGCAAATCCTTTCTCATCCGGCAGAATGCGGAACCGATAGCCGTGATAGCCCGCACCCGGCTCTTTCGGACTGAAAGCCGGACCAAGCGGGCTGGGTGCTTCGCCGGGTGAAATGGGCCAGTACAGTCCGTCTTTTTTCCCTTCAGAGCTGATAATTTTTTGCGCGTATTTCTGGTTCATCGCGTAATAGCTTTGCTGCGCATCCACATAAGCATGCAGTGCTTCGATTGCGGCGAGTTCGTTGCGCCCGATTTCGCGGGTCAGGATCTCTTCGGCAGCGTCGTGCATATCGAAGTGCCAGCCGGAGGCGGTTTTGATCACCGGGATCGGCAGTTGCCAGTTGCCGTCGCCGACAACCAGATGCGCGACATCGCCATTAATGACGGTGCTATGCCGGACTTTCCAGTCGCGCAGGAAGCGGTCAACGGCCTCAGGATCGACGCCTTCTGGCGGCAGAAAATCGCGCCAGTGTTCCCCGAGTAACGTGTTCATGGCATTTTCATTTTGCGCTTTAATGGCGTTTGCCAGCGCGTCGGTCGCCTGGTCAGGCGTGCTGAAGGATTGTTGCGCCATCGTGGAGGCCGACACCATGAACAGCACCATGCCAGTGAGGAGTTTTCTTTTCATGTCGGTTCCCTTAGCGATGACGGAATTCATGGTGTTCAGTCCGGCCGGCAGATATTTGTCGTGGCTGTTGTTGGCGTGCCGAAAGCTGACGACTTTGCGCACCACGCTGCTGCTGGGCTTGCCAGTTGGCTGAACGGCTGTCGTTGCCGCTCAGGGCATTGGCACGATGCGGCCAGGTGTGCTGCTGCGCCGTCTGCGAAATCCGTTTCTGCTGACTTTGCATCTCAGCGTGGCGATTTTCACGCAGCGGCGTGCTTGCGCGCTTCAGGGGTTGCGGTTTGGTGTCATAGCCACGGTAGTTATTGCGCTGAGATATCTGCTTCAGTTGCTGGTTTGAAGCCTGGCGCTGTGCATCTCTGGTGCCGGTATGCGCCGACTGAGAAAACGTTTTTCCCGTCGATTTCTCCATTTGAGTCAGCGCGGCCTGACGCTGGCTGTCGCGGTTGATCGGTTTTTGCTGCGTCGCACTGAGGCCGGTTGTTGAATGGGTTGAATGGAAACGGCTGTTGAGCTGGTTGGTTGGGTACGGCACGCCTTCACGGTAGGCGGGATTGTGCTGCCAGTTATGGCTGATATTCGTCAGATGCTGGCCGCTGATTTTGTTGAAGTTATCAACGTTGATATTGATGTTGTTGTCGCCGTTGTGGCTATACCCGCCGTGATGATCCCAGTCATCATCGTGGTGATGGTGATCCCAGTCATCGTCGTCATCCCAGTCGATATTACTGAAAATGGCATACGTTGTTGCCACGCCCAGGCTAAAGCCTAAGCCTTTGACCAGGCTGTTGGTGAATTGCTCGCCGGGAGAGGGCGGTAAATAAACGGGTGGATAAGCCGTATTGGGCCAGGTTCCATACACGGTATTTGGGTTATAGACAGGAACGTAAACCACCTGCGGATCGGCGGATTCAATCTTAATGACCGTCGGCGTGGTTGTTGATTCCGTTGTTGTTTTTGTCGAGGCAGGCTTTGTCACTGTGGTGACGGTCTGCTGTGGTGTGGATTGCAATGCGCCGGTTTGCTGCGCCAGTAATCGCAGGCGCTGAACGGAATCCATCACATCTTTAGGCTGCGCGAGGAAAGCATCTCCCAGGTTTTGCACCCACGGCGGGTTTTCGCCCATCAGTGACATCAACTGTGGAAAGGCGACCAGCGACTTAACGCTTGGGTCCCACGGTTGCCCGGCAACGGCCTGGATAGCCGCGTCGCCCTGCATTTTAGGATTGTCTTTTGACCACTGTGCAGCCTGGATAACGTTGGACGGGTAGGTTGATGCCATAAAAATTTGCGACAGCAGGGCATCCGGGTAGAGTGCAACAGGGGCAACCCACTGATCGATTTGCGCGGCGGTATAGGCTGGCGCGGCAGACTGTTGAGCGACGGGAGCAGGGGCGGCAGGTTCCGTTGCGCGGCTTTTGACAAACATCACGCCAGAGGCGGCAAACAGCCCGACACTGCAAAGAAGAACAAGCAGATGTGGCTTAAAGGGCAACTTCATAAAATGACTCCGACGAGACGAGCGCTGTGCCATAAGGCGTTTATGTAGCCGCGAGTATATTCACCCGTGTTTTACAGTTTTGACTTTTATTGGGTAACCACCCGGTACGTCCGGATAAAGAGTGTGAGTATTTATTACACAATTATATCGGATGGCCGAAAAGTCGTTGGATGTCCAACTTTCGGGGTTCACTTCAATCCGGGCGGTTTTTTTGTGTCTGAAATTCAGTTCACCCCCTGCTATACCATCCTTAACGATTCAGCAAATTATTTAATGTTGCTTTTTTGTAAACAGATTAACACTGTGCAGAAATCCTGCTATGCTGCCCGACGCGGTATCGGGCATTTACCCTACAACCTGCTGTCTCACAGGAGCGTGAAGAGAACGCCCGCCGCATATGACAATGAGAGCGAGGAGAACCGTCGTGCTAGAAGAATACCGTAAGCACGTAGCAGAACGTGCCGCCGAGGGAATTGTACCCAAACCTTTAGATGCAACCCAAATGGCCGCGCTCGTCGAGCTGCTGAAGAACCCGCCTGAGGGCGAAGAAGAATTCCTGTTAGATCTGTTGATCAACCGCGTACCGCCTGGCGTAGATGAAGCTGCCTACGTAAAAGCCGGATTCCTTGCTGCTATCGCCAAAGGCGAAGCCACCTCCCCACTGGTTACTCCTGAAAAAGCCATTGAACTGCTCGGCACCATGCAGGGTGGTTATAACATTCATCCGCTGATTGACGCGCTGGATAACGACACGCTGGCACCGATTGCCGCGAAAGCGCTCTCCTCAACGCTGCTGATGTTCGATAACTTCTACGATGTGGAAGAAAAAGCCAAAGCAGGCAACGTCTATGCGAAGCAGGTGATGCAGTCCTGGGCGGATGCCGAATGGTTCCTGAACCGTCCTGCCCTGGCTGAAAAAATTACCGTCACTGTTTTCAAAGTGACCGGTGAAACTAACACCGATGACCTCTCTCCGGCACCGGACGCGTGGTCCCGCCCGGATATCCCTCTGCACGCGCTGGCGATGCTGAAAAACGCCCGTGAAGGGATCGAACCGGATCAGCCTGGTGTTGTTGGCCCGATCAAACAGATCGAAGCCCTGCAGCAAAAAGGTTTCCCGCTGGCTTACGTAGGTGATGTTGTGGGTACCGGCTCATCCCGTAAATCCGCCACTAACTCCGTGCTGTGGTTCATGGGCGACGACATTCCGCACGTGCCGAACAAGCGCGGCGGTGGCCTGTGCCTCGGCGGTAAAATTGCGCCAATCTTCTTCAACACCATGGAAGATGCGGGCGCGCTGCCAATTGAAGTGGAGGTGAGCAATCTGAACATGGGCGACGTGATTGACGTTTACCCGTATAAAGGTGAAGTACGCAACCACGAAACTAACGAACTGCTGGCCAGCTTCGAGTTGAAAACCGACGTGCTGATCGACGAAGTGCGTGCCGGTGGCCGTATTCCGCTGATCATCGGCCGTGGCCTGACCACCAAAGCGCGTGAAGCGCTGGGTCTGCCGCACAGTGACGTGTTCCGTCAGGCGAAAGATGTGGCGGAAAGCAGCCGCGGTTACTCGCTGGCACAGAAAATGGTCGGTCGCGCGTGCGGCGTAGCCGGTATCCGTCCTGGCGCATACTGCGAACCGAAAATGACCTCCGTAGGCTCTCAGGACACCACTGGCCCAATGACCCGTGACGAACTGAAAGACCTGGCGTGCCTGGGCTTCTCGTCTGACCTGGTGATGCAGTCCTTCTGCCACACTGCGGCGTATCCGAAGCCGGTTGACGTAACCACGCACCACACGCTGCCAGACTTCATCATGAACCGTGGCGGCGTGTCTCTGCGTCCGGGTGATGGCGTCATCCACTCCTGGCTGAACCGCATGCTGCTGCCGGATACCGTGGGTACAGGTGGTGACTCCCATACTCGTTTCCCTATCGGTATCTCCTTCCCGGCGGGCTCTGGTCTGGTGGCGTTTGCCGCGGCGACCGGCGTAATGCCGCTGGATATGCCGGAATCGGTGCTGGTGCGCTTCAAGGGCAAAATGCAGCCGGGTATCACCCTGCGTGACCTGGTTCACGCGATCCCGCTGTATGCCATCAAACAGGGCCTGCTGACCGTTGAGAAGAAAGGTAAGAAAAACATCTTCTCCGGCCGTATCCTGGAAATTGAAGGTCTGCCGGATCTGAAAGTTGAACAGGCGTTCGAGCTGACTGATGCCTCTGCGGAGCGTTCTGCCGCGGGCTGTACCATCAAGCTGAACAAAGAGCCGATTATTGAGTACCTGAACTCTAACATCGTGCTGCTGAAGTGGATGATTGCAGAAGGCTACGGCGACCGTCGCACGCTGGAGCGTCGTATCCAGGGTATGGAAAAATGGCTGGCCGATCCGCAGCTGCTGGAAGCTGACGCTGACGCAGAATATGCGGCAGTGATCGACATCGATCTGGCGGATATTAAAGAGCCAATTCTGTGTGTGCCGAACGATCCTGACGATGCGCGTCCACTGTCTGCCGTGCAGGGTGAAAAAATCGACGAAGTGTTTATCGGTTCCTGCATGACCAACATCGGCCACTTCCGTGCTGCCGGTAAGCTGCTGGATACCCACAAAGGCCAGCTGCCAACCCGTCTTTGGGTGGCTCCGCCGACCCGTATGGATGCGGCTCAACTGACTGAAGAGGGTTACTACAGCGTGTTTGGTAAGAGCGGTGCGCGTATCGAAATCCCTGGCTGTTCCCTGTGTATGGGCAACCAGGCGCGCGTGGCCGACGGTGCGACGGTGGTGTCCACCTCGACCCGTAACTTCCCGAACCGTTTAGGTACTGGTGCGAACGTTTACCTGGCTTCTGCGGAGCTGGCGGCGGTTGCGGCGCTGATTGGCAAACTGCCAACGCCTGAAGAGTACCAGACCTTTGTGGCGCAGGTTGATAAGACGGCGGTAGATACCTATCGCTATCTGAACTTCGATCAGCTCTCTCAGTACACCGAGAAGGCTGACGGGGTGATCTTCCAGACCGCAGTATAAATGCTACCCTCTCCCGTGGGAGAGGGGCTGGGGGTGAGGGTACCAGACCGCACCTGACCTATTGCCCGGTGGCGCTACGCTTACCGGGCCTACAAAACCCATCGCAACGTCGGTGGGTTTTTTATTTTCATTCCTCCCACCTCCCGCGCTTTTTTTCTTCCTCGCTGCTGCGATAATTACCCTAATGGCTTTGCAGAGGAAAACACTATGGATTACGAATTTCTGCGCGACATCACCGGCGTGGTGAAGGTGCGTATGTCGATGGGCCACGAAGCCGTTGGGCACTGGTTTAACGAAGAGGTGAAAGAGAATCTCGCGCTTCTCGATGAAGTTGAACAGGCGGCGAATACGGTAAAAGGCAGTGAGCGTTCCTGGCAACGAGCCGGGCATGAATACACGTTATGGATGGATGGTGAAGAAGTTATGGTGCGTGCCAACCAGCTTGAATTCTCGGGTGACGAGATGGAAGAGGGGATGAGCTACTATGACGAAGAAAGTCTGTCGCTGTGCGGCGTCGAGGACTTTTTACAGGTAGTGGCGGCGTACCGCGAGTTTATGAAACAGAAGTAAACCGGAGCGTCCTTGCTCCAGCGTTTTTACACGGCCGGAATATTGCGGCCGTAGTAGATTTCGCGCATCTCTTTCCAGAGCAGGTCGGTGATGGCCTTGCGCTCTTCTTCGCTTAACTCTTCCGGTTTGGTATGGAACATGTAGTGCTTAAGGTCGAATTCCTTAAGTAACATCTTGGTATGGAAGATGTTCTCCTGATACACGTTCACGTCCATCATGTCGTACAGCGCCTTCATATCCTCAGACATAAAGTTCTGAATGGAGTTGATCTCATGGTCGATAAAGTGCTTCATGCCATTGATATCACGGGTAAAACCACGCACGCGATAATCAATGGTCACGATATCGGATTCCAACTGGTGGATTAAATAATTGAGCGCATTCAACGGTGAAATCACGCCGCAGGTCGATACTTCGATATCGGCGCGGAAGGTACACAGCCCGCCCTCCGGGTGGCTCTCCGGGTAGGTGTGAACACAAATATGGCTTTTATCGAGGTGTGCGACGACTACTTCCGGCAGCGGGCCGGGATGCTCGGTTTTGTCGATAAGCTGAGGATCGACCGGCTCTTCACTCACCAGAATGGTGACGCTCGCGCCCTGAGGCTCATAATCCTGACGGGCGATGTTCAGGATATTTGCACCGATGATCGAGCAGGTTTCTGACAGGATCTCGGTCAGACGGTTGGCGTTGTAGAGTTCATCGATATAGGCGATATAACCATCGCGCTCTTCCGCTGTTTTGGCGTAGCAGATATCGTAAATACAAAAACTCAGGCTTTTGGTCAGGTTGTTAAAGCCATGCAGTTTGAGTTTTTTCAATTAGTTCACCTCCTTTAAGGACAATGCGTCTTGCAGATATTGTGGCAAGGCAAACGCCGCGGTATGGATGGCCGGATTGTAATAGCGGCATTTAAGACCGGCCTGGTGGAAGCGGGCCTGAACAATTTCGGTTGAGAGATGGCGTAACACATCGTTATCGGTCGCCCAGGCGAAGGTCATGATCCCGCCGTAGTAGGTCGGAATGGCGGCCTGATAGAAACTGACGTCACCAAAGTAAGTGCTTAGCTTGCGATGGCTGTCGAGGGCTTCATCCTGCTGCAGGAAGCAGACGCCGTTTTGTGCCACGAAGATCCCGCCTGGTTTCAGGCAACGTTTACAGCCTTCGTAGAATGAGGAGGTAAACAGCGACGCGCCCGGACCGATCGGGTCGGTGCAGTCGGAGATAATCACATCAAAGGTTTGCGTGGTCTGGTTAACAAAATTGACGCCGTCATCGATAACCAGCTTAAAGCGCGGATCGTCATAGCTACCGGCATTATGGTTCGGCAGATACTGACGACAGAACGAAACCACACCGGCATCGATTTCCACCATAGTGATGGTTTCGAGGGATGGATGACGGGAGACTTCACGCAGCATGGCACCGTCGCCGCCGCCGATAATCAGCACATGTTTCGCGTGGCCGTGGGCCAGCAGCGGGACGTGGGTCATCATCTCGTGATAGATAAACTCATCGCGCTCGGTGGTTTGCACCACACCGTCCAGCGCCATCACGCGGCCAAAGGCAGCGTTCTCGAAGATGATCAAATCCTGATGATCGGTTTTCTCGTGGTAAAGCACGTTATCCACGGCAAAGTATTGACCAAATTGATCATGCAGCGTTTCATGCCATACCGTTTTTTCGGTCATGGGTTGTCCTCTCCTTCGTTAACATCCTCACATCCAGCAGAAGGGGCGCAACACATTACCGCCGTTGTGAGCGGTTAGCGAGTCAACAAGGGGCGTCGGGAAGGTTACTTCACGTAGGCGAGCAGGCTGAGTGAATCGCGTGCCAGCGCTTTGCATTTTTTAGCAGTGGGAATGCCAATACCGCTCAAATCACGGTAGCTGTCTTCACCGAGCGCCTTCATGTCGAAGCTGTCGTAGTTGCTGAGATCCCATTGGTTCTGCTGGGCAAAAAAGACCAGTGCGCGACGAATTTGCCCGTTGGGTAAATTCTGGTAACCGCAATCGTTTTTCAGAAACACAAAAACTGCCGTCAGATCGGCCATATCTTCTGCTTCGTTTTCACTCAGCGCGTAACTGTTTGCACACATCGCCATCAGGCTACTGAACAAAATTGTTCTGAAAAACGTCTTCATTGCTTTTACCACTGCATCACGGAAAATTAACGTTAGCATACCTGGTGTCAGGGCGACGAGCTTTATTATTGCCGCTGTGCTTGACCTTCCGGTTAGGGGAGGGTTTATGCTCAAAAGATCGCCTGCAGGAAATAAGGAAATGAACATGCAACGTCGTGATTTTTTGAAATATTCCGTTGCGTTGGGTGTTGCCAGCGCGCTACCGCTGTGGAGCCGCGCGGTTTTTGCGGCTGACAGGCCAGCATTACCGATCCCTGAATTACTCACCGCAGATGCCAGTAGCCGTCTCCAGCTTGTCGTGCAGTCCGGTAAAACGACCTTCGGTGAACATACCGCCACGACGTGGGGCTATAACGGTAATCTCCTCGGGCCGGCCCTCCAGCTACGCAAGGGGAAAACGGTGACGGTTGATATCCACAATACGCTGGCAGAAGAGACCACGCTGCACTGGCATGGTCTGGAAGTGCCTGGTGAGGTGGATGGCGGGCCGCAGGGCGTTATTAAAGCCGGTGGTAAGCGCAGCGTAACCTTTACGCCTGACCAGCGCGCGGCGACCTGCTGGTTCCATCCGCATCAACATGGCAAGACGGGTCATCAGGTGGCGATGGGGCTGGCCGGGCTGGTGCTGATTGAAGATGACGAAAGCCGTCTGCTGCGCCTGCCGAAACAGTGGGGCATTGATGATGTCCCGGTGATTGTGCAGGATAAAAAATTCAGCGCAGACGGGCAGATTGACTACCAGCTGGATGTGATGAGCGCGGCGGTGGGCTGGTTTGGTGATACGCTGCTGACCAACGGTGCGATCTACCCGCAGCACGCCGCACCGAAAGGCTGGCTGCGTTTACGGCTGCTCAACGGCTGTAACGCCCGCTCGCTCAATTTTGCTGCCAGCGATAAGCGCCCGCTGTATGTGGTGGCGAGCGACGGTGGTTTGCTGCCGGAGCCGGTGAAGGTGAACGAGCTGCCGATGCTGATGGGAGAACGCTTTGAGGTGCTGGTGGATATCAGCGACGGCAAAGCGTTCGACCTGGTGACCCTGCCGGTCAGTCAGATGGGCATGGCCGTCGCGCCTTTTGATAAGCCGCACCCGGTGCTGCGCATTCAGCCGTTGCAGATCGCTGCGTCCGGCACTCTGCCGGATACGTTAACTACGCTGCCTTCGCTCCCTGCGCCTGGTGGGTTAACAGAACGTAAGCTGCAGCTTTCGATGGACCCGATGCTTGATATGATGGGCATGCAGGCGCTGATGGCGAAGTACGGCAATCAGGCAATGGCAGGGATGCACCACGGGCAGATGATGGGCCATATGAACATGGACCACGGCAAGATGGGCGGCATGAATCATGGCGGTCATGGCTTTGATTTCCATAACGCCAATATGATTAACGGCAAAGCCTTCGATATGAACACGCCGATGTTTGCCGCCACGAAAGGGCAGTTTGAACGCTGGGTGATCTCCGGCGAGGGCGACATGATGCTGCATCCGTTCCATATCCACGGCACGCAGTTCCGCATTGTCTCAGAGAACGGTAAAGCGCCGGACGCGCATCGCGCGGGATGGAAAGATACGGTGAGAGTGGAAGGCGGCGTCAGCGAGGTGCTGGTGAAGTTTGACCACGAGGCACCGAAAGAATTTGCCTATATGGCGCACTGCCATCTGCTGGAGCATGAGGATACGGGGATGATGCTGGGGTTCACCGTATAAAAAAAGCCGGGTGGCAGCTTCGCCTTACCCGGCCCACATTTCGCAGGTGCGGCCTGATGCCCTCTCCCTGTGGGAGAGGGAACAAACACTAAAAACGGCAACTTTCGTTGCCGTTTTGCATTTATTTTGCTTCATCCGGCAGCGCATACGCGACGATATAGTCGCCCATCTTCGTGCCAAACGAACCGTGACCACCCGCAGAGATGACAACGTACTGCTTGCCATTCACTTCATAGGTCATCGGCGTTGCCTGTCCACCAGCCGGCAGACGGCCTTGCCACAGTTTCTCACCGTTGGTCATGTTGTACGCGCGCAGGTAGTTATCTGCGGTTGCCGCGATGAACAGCACGTTACCGGCGGTAGAGATTGGGCCTCCCAGCATTGGCATCCCCATATTGAACGGCACTGGAACCGGCATCGGGAACGGCATGCTGTCCTGTGGCGTACCAATACGTTTTTTCCAGACGATCTGGTTGGTTTTCAGATCCAGACCGGAGATATAACCCCAGGCAGGCTGTTTACATGGCAGACCGAACGGAGAGAGGAACGGGTTCAGCGTCACGCCATACGGCACGCCGTACTGTGGCTGAATGCCCGCTTCAGTACCGCTGCCTTTAGCATCTTTCGGCTGTTCCATTGGGTTGCCTGGACCACGCGGGATCAGACGTGAAACGAACGGCAGCGCCATTGGGTTGGCAATTGCGACCTGACGGTTCGGATCAACGGAAATACCGCCCCACTCGAACATCCCCAGGTTACCAGGGAAGACCAGCGTGCCCTGCTCGGAAGGCGGCGTGAAGATGCCTTCGTAGCGCAGTTGATGGAACATCACGCGGCAGACCAGCTGGTCAAACATAGTGGCACCCCACATGTCTGCACCGCTGAGGTCTTTCTTCGGACGGAAGCTCAGGTCAGAGAAGGGCTGCGTTTTGCTGACATAATCGCCTTTCGCTGCACCCTGCGGAACCGGTTTTTCCGGCGCAGGCACGACCAGCTTACCGTTGCTGCGATCCAGCACGAAGATGTTGCCGGTTTTCGCCGGAGCGTAAATCACCGGTACGGTTTTACCGTTAACGGTAATGTCCGCCAGCGTCGGCTGGGATGGCATATCCATATCCCACAGATCGTGGTGAACGGTCTGGTAGCTCCATGCCAGTTTACCGGTGGTCGCGTTCAGCGCCACGATAGCACTCGCGTAACGCTCATGCTCTGGTGTGCGGTTACCGCCCCAGATATCAGGCGTGGTGACGCCCATCGGCAGGTAGACCAGGTCCAGCTTCGCATCATAGGCAGCAGGAGCCCAGGAGTTTGGCGAGTTAAAGGTAAAGGTGTGTTCGTCCGATGGGATCGCGTTTGGTTCTTTCGCGCCCGGATCGAAGGCCCACAGCAGTTTACCGGTGTTCACGTCGAAGCCACGGATAACGCCTGAGGTTTCACGGGTGGAGAAGTTATCCGTTACCGAACCGGCAATCACGATGGTTTTATCGGTGATGATTGGCGGTGAGGTGGGTTCATACAGACCCGGCGTGGTGTCCGGCATGTTGGTCTGCAGGTTCAGGATACCTTTGTTGGCGAAGGTTTCGCACAGCTTGCCCGTTTCGGCGTTAATCGCGAACAGACGGCCATCGTTTACCGGCAGCATAATGCGGCGCGGACAGTCAGCAATGACTTCCGGGCTGGCATTGTCGGCACGCGCTTCGTGGTAAGAGACGCCACGGCAGGTCACGTGCTGGAACGACGGGTTGGAGTTCAGCTGTGGATCAAAGTGCCATTTCTCTTTACCTGTCGCAGCGTCAAGTGCGAACAGACGCTGGTGCGCTGTACACAGGTAAAGCATGTTGCCCACTTTAATCGGCGTGACTTCGTTGGTCAGTTCACCCGGATCGTTTGGCATCTTCAGGTCGCCGGTACGGAATACCCAGGCTTCTTTCAGATTTTTAACGTTATCCGCGTTGATCTGCTTCAGTGGAGAGTAGCGTTGGCCTTCCTGATTACGACCGTAGGCAGGCCAGTCGCCATCCGCGACCTGCGAGATAGCCGCAGCAGGTGTGGATTGTGCGTTCAGCGTACCGTTAATTTCCTGCGGGTCGTTAAAACCGGCCCAGGTCAGGATGCCGCCGCTGATCAGCAGCGCAACGACCAGACCCGCCACAGCGCCGCTGGAAGGCACAATCAGACGACGCCAGACGAACGGCAGGATCAGCCAGATACCGAAGAAGACCAGAATGTCACTGCGCGGCGTCAGTGCCCAGAAGTCGAAACCAACTTCCCAGACGCCCCAGATCATGGTGGCAAGGAGGAGTGCGGCATACAGCCACAGTGCGGATTGTTTTCTACGTAACAGCAGGATGGTTACGCCAACCATAACCAGACCCGCAATCGGGTAGTACCAGGAGCCGCCAATCGCGACCAGCCATACGCCACCGATTAACAAATACAGCGCGCAGAATGCGGCAAACGCGGCTGTTAATGTCACCAGTAGACGCGGCTGCTTAGTTTTTGTTTCAGCCATAGAAAAGTACTCGTCAGTTTTGTTAATTATTTGCTAGCAATTAATTATAGGTATTAACAAGTGTGATCGGAATCACAAATATTGCTTTTTATAACTCATACGCCAGGCTTATCCATTTGCTGGTATAATGGCTGGCTTGCGTATCGATGCCGGAAAAACACTCATCCGCATTGAGAGATTTTCATTAAAATCATATGGTTAGTAATATGAAACATACTGTTGAAGTGATGATCCCGGAAGCCGAGATCAAAGCGCGTATCGCCGAACTGGGTCGTCAAATCACCGAACATTACAAGGACAGCGGCAGCGAAATGGTGCTGGTGGGTCTGTTGCGTGGCTCTTTCATGTTCATGGCCGACCTGTGCCGTGAAGTGCAGGTGTCACATGAGGTCGATTTTATGACCGCCTCCAGCTACGGCAGCGGCATGTCCACAACCCGTGATGTGAAAATCCTGAAAGATCTGGATGAAGATATTCGTGGCAAAGATGTGTTGATCGTCGAGGACATCATCGACTCCGGCAACACGCTCTCTAAAGTGCGCGAGATCCTGAGCCTGCGTGAACCTAAATCGCTGGCGATTTGTACGCTGCTGGATAAACCTGAGCGCCGTGAAGTGCAGGTTCCGGTGGAGTTTGTCGGCTTCTCTATCCCGGACGAATTCGTTGTGGGCTACGGCATTGACTACGCGCAGCGTTATCGCCATCTGCCGTATGTCGGGAAAGTTGTGTTGCTGGACGAATAATTGTGGTTTGTTGCCCGGTGGCGCTACGCTTACCGGGCCTACGAATGGGCACATGTAGGCCGGGTAAGGCGCAGCCGCCACCCGGCTTTGTTTATTTATGGTTCACATGCTTGAGCTTGAGGTTAGCAATCCCCGAACGGTAACGCTGCTCCAGCGTTTCACGGTTGGTGGCGGTGACTTCCAGGTTGCGCAGCAGGCCATCATGAATGCCATATGCCCAGCCGTGAATCGACACTTTCTGCCCGCGTTTCCACGCGGATTGCATAATCGTGGAGTGTCCCAGGTTATAGACCTGCTCCATCACGTTCAGCTCACACAGCGTGTCGAGACGACGTTCCTGCGGCATTTCGCCCAACAGTGAGCTATGTTTGAACCAGATATCGCGGATGTGCAGCAGCCAGTTATCGATTAACCCCAGTTCCGTATTTTCGACCGCCGCCTGTACGCCGCCGCAGCCGTAGTGACCGCAAATGATGATGTGCTCGACTTCCAGCACGTCAACGGCGTACTGAACAACAGAAAGGCAGTTGAGATCCGTATGAATGACCAGGTTGGCAACGTTACGGTGAACAAACAGTTCACCCGGTTCGAGGCCGGTCAGGCGTTCTGCCGGTACGCGGCTGTCGGAACATCCAATCCATAGAAAGCGCGGATTCTGCGCTTGTGCCAGTTTCCCAAAAAAACCGGGATCTTCTTCCACCAGCATTTTTGACCATAGTGCATTGTTGCTGATGAGTGTATCTATGTCATTCATGGACGTTAACGACCTGTAACCGAGTAATTGCGTTGCGCTACTATAGGGTAACCCGACTTTTAATGAAACCACACAACGTGTGTCAGAACTATAGGTAAGTTTAATTCATGGCGATTGCACTTGAGCTTGAGCAGCTTAAAAAAACCTATCCGGGCGGCGTTCAGGCGCTGCGCGGGATAGATCTTAAGGTAGAGGCGGGAGATTTCTACGCGCTTCTGGGGCCGAATGGAGCAGGGAAATCTACCACTATCGGTATTATCAGTTCGCTGGTTAACAAGTCCTCTGGCCGGGTCAGCGTGTTTGGCTACGATCTGCAAAAAGATGTCGTGAACGCCAAACGCCAGCTGGGGCTGGTGCCGCAGGAGTTCAATTTCAACCCGTTTGAGACGGTGCAGCAGATCGTTGTCAACCAGGCGGGCTACTACGGCGTTGAGCGTAAAGAGGCGGTCGAACGCAGCGAGAAATACCTCAAACAGCTCGATCTGTGGGAAAAGCGTAACGAACGTGCGCGAATGCTCTCCGGTGGGATGAAACGCCGCCTGATGATTGCCCGTGCATTAATGCATGAGCCGAAGCTGCTGATCCTCGATGAGCCAACTGCGGGGGTGGATATCGAACTGCGTCGTTCCATGTGGGGCTTCCTGAAAGATCTCAACGACAAAGGCACCACCATTATCCTGACGACGCACTATCTCGAAGAAGCTGAGATGCTGTGCCGCAATATCGGCATCATTCAGCACGGTGAGCTGGTTGAAAACACCTCGATGAAAAATCTGCTCTCCAAGCTGAAGTCAGAAACGTTTATTCTCGACCTTGCCGCGAAAAGCCCGCTGCCGAAGCTGGAAGGGTATCAGTATCGCCTGGTTGATACATCGACGCTGGAAGTGGAAGTGCTGCGTGAACAGGGTATTAACAGCGTGTTTTCTCAGCTGAGCGCTCAGGGGATTCAGGTATTAAGTATGCGTAATAAAGCGAACCGACTGGAAGAGCTGTTTGTCTCTCTGGTGCATGATAAACAAGGAGACAAGGCATGACGCATCTTTACTGGGTCGCGCTGAAAAGCATCTGGGCGAAAGAAATTAACCGCTTTATGCGCATCTGGGTGCAGACCCTGGTGCCGCCGGTCATCACCATGACGCTCTATTTCATCATTTTCGGTAACCTGATTGGTTCTCGTATTGGTGAGATGCACGGCTTTACCTACATGCAGTTTATCGTGCCGGGCCTGATCATGATGGCGGTGATCACCAACGCTTACGCTAACGTGGCGTCGTCATTCTTTAGCGCCAAGTTCCAGCGCAACATTGAAGAACTGCTGGTGGCCCCGGTGCCGACACACGTGATCATTGCGGGTTACGTGGGCGGCGGCGTGGCGCGAGGCTTGTGCGTGGGCGTCCTGGTGACGGCCATTTCACTGTTCTTTGTGCCGTTCCAGGTGCACTCGTGGTTGTTTGTCGCGCTGACGCTGTTGCTGACGGCGGTGCTGTTCTCGCTGGCGGGCCTGTTGAATGCCGTATTTGCCAAAACGTTTGACGATATCAGCCTGATCCCCACCTTTGTGCTGACGCCGTTAACCTACCTCGGTGGGGTGTTTTATTCCCTGACGCTGCTGCCGCCGTTCTGGCAGGCACTGTCGCACCTGAACCCGATTGTATATATGATCAGCGGCTTCCGCTTTGGCTTCCTCGGCATTACCGATGTGCCGCTGTTTACCACGGTGGCGGTTCTGGTGGTGTTTATCGTCGCGTTTTATGCGCTGTGCTGGTATCTGATTCAGCGCGGGCGCGGGCTGCGCAGCTAATCTACCGCCCGGCAACATTCTGGTTGTCGGGCGCTTTTCTTTGATGATTATCACCGTAACCTGACCTTCACTCCGCTAAACTACTCGCCTGCTAAGGAGAGAGTGTATGCTGGGATGGGTAATCACCTGCCATGATGATGAGGCTCAGTCGATTCTCGAACGCCTGGAGATGAAATTTGGACCGCTGGCGCAATGCCAGGCGGTTAACTACTGGCGTGGGCTGAGCACCAATATGCTAAGCCGCATGATGTGCGACGCACTGCACCAGACAGACAGCGGTGATGGCGTCATCTTTCTTACCGATAAATCTGGCGCGGCACCTTATCGTTCAGCGGCGTTGTTAAGCCATAAGCACGAAAACTGTGAGGTGATTTCCGGCATCAATTACGCGTTGCTGGAAATGATGTACCCGCTTCGTGAAACCTTAAGTAGCGCCGATTTCCGTAATGCTATCGTTGATCAGCAAGTTCATGGTGTCAGTAGCCTGTGGCATCAGCAGCAGAAAAACCCACCGTTTGTCCTGCTTCATGATTTGTATAAGAATTAAACGTTGGTATTGATGTCGCTTTTGCTACAATGGCGACTGATTTCCCGTATCGATTTATATCCCATGTTCATTCGCGTTATTTTCCTTCTGTTGCTGCTCTCCGGTAGTGCTTCTGCCAGCCTGATGAGTCAGCAAGGCCTCCCTGCTCAATATATGCAAACCACCGAAGATGCAACCATCTGGGCGCAGGTGGGCAATAATGTGGTTAACGTGGGCAATGTGCGGGCCGGGCAGATCCTTGCGGTTGTGCCTGCCGCGGCAGATTACTACGAATTTCGCTTCGGTTTCGGTACTGGCTTTATCGATAAAGGCCACCTTGAGAAGGTGCAGGGAAAACAGCGTGTAGAAGATAGTCTGGGCGATCTGAACAAACCGTTGAGCAATCAAAACCTGATTACCTGGAAGGACACGCCGGTCTATAACGCCCCCAGCAGCGGAAGTGCACCGTTTGGCACATTGAGTTCTAACCTCCGTTACCCGATTCTGAATAAACTCAAAGACCGACTGAACCAGACCTGGTATCAAATCCGTATTGGTAATCGACTTGCCTGGATAAGCAGCCTGGATGCGCAGGAAGATAACGGTATTCCGGTCCTGACCTATCACCATATTTTACGCGATGAAGAGAACACCCGTTTTCGCCATACCTCGACCACAACCAGCGTGCGCGCGTTCAGTAACCAGATGACCTGGCTGCGCGATCAGGGTTACACCACCCTGACGATGTCCCAGCTGGAAGGATACGTGCGTAACAAAATGAATTTACCGGCGAAGTCCGTGGTGCTGACCTTTGATGATGGGCTGAAATCGGTAAGCCGCTACGCGTATCCTGTGCTGAAAGAATACGGCTTTCACGCCACGGCCTTTATTATCTCTTCTCGGATCAAAGGGTATTCACAAAAATGGGACCCAAAATCGCTGCAGTTTATGAGCGTTAAGGAGATTAAGAGTATCCAGGATGTGTTCGATATTCAGTCTCACACTCACTTCCTGCATCGTGTTGACGGCAACAAACATCCCATTTTATTAAGCCGTAGTTACCACGTGATCCTGTTTGATTTTGAACGTTCCCGGCGGGCGCTGGCACAGTTTAACCCGCATGTGCTGTATCTCTCTTATCCGTTCGGCGGATACGATACTAAAGCGGTGAAAGCGGCAAATGATGCCGGTTTTCATCTTGCGGTGACAACGGTGAAAGGAAAGGTGAAGCCTGGCGATAATCCGTTCTTACTGAAACGCTTGTACATCTTAAGAACGGATTCGCTGGAGAGGATGTCGCGGCTGATCAGTAATCAGCCGCAGGGGTGAATCAGAGATAATCAATCGTAAACGTGGCGATGGCTTTAAAATTACCTGCTTTGAGCGGGGTATTATTGTCTCTTTTCAAATAGGCCATAAAGGGGAGGTCGATACTTGAATTTGCTCCAACCTGATATTGCAGACCTACATAGATATAAGAGGGATCGTTAATAAACGGTTCGCCATGACCGGATGGGTTTGCCTCAAATACTTGCTCAATTATCACACCAACGCCAGCGGCAGCATCAGACGTTAAAGTATTTGTCATCATATCTCCGACGCCTGAAGTATATGATGTGTTGTTAGAGCTAACTTTATATTTAATCGCTGTGACGTTGCTGCAACCTTTTAACTGGAGATTGAAGCCTTGACGCGGATAAAATCCTTCTCGTATGGAGGAAAACATCATTTCGCCAAAATCGACATTGTTTGTGCCCCCATTAACGACCGTTGCCTGACAAGTTGCAGCGGCAATAGGCAAACTGAAGGTTGACGTTGTTACATTAAACCACCAGGGTTGGTTATCGGTACTTGTATGGCCACCAACGGACATACCACCTATTTTTTTAGATTCTTTCGGTGTAATCACCGTAGCGTATGAGGTGTTACCTATAAATTCGCTCGTTTGAATGAGCTTAATCTGCGCTTTCCAGCTATGATCTGGTTGACTGGCGTTTAATGGTAAGTTTGTCCATTGTCCATTACTATATTGAAAATAAGAGCCAACATTCTTATCACTATAAATTCTTACTGCGTAATAAATACCCGGAATATTTGTTGGCCACATCGCGCCGTCTACACCACCAATTGCATCATAAGTGATGTTGGACATCTGCTCCCCATCAGTACCAGCATCACAGTCAGACCACAATGCAGGAGAAAGGGTTGCCTCATAAGGGCCTCCTATTTCAACCCCCTCTTGTGGAAACTGGCCCGTAGGAACTGCATGAAAATAAACGGGCGAGCTGGCAAGTGTATTGACGATAGTGGATGTCCCACCTTCACCATCCTCCCCAAAATGGCATTCTCCCCATGCGTAGCCCTGCACAAGCAGCAACATGACAGTTGTACATATGGAGCCCGTCAAACGTCCTTTAAAATTCATAAGATTATCCTCCCTGTCTTATTTAGCGGTATGTCGCATTCACAACAACCCGGCTGGTCACTTTCCCTGATGCAACTGGGCCGGTATTTTGCAGGCGAGCATAAAATTGATATTCCTTCGCCCAGTCAGTAGCTCCTGCATCAAGCAATACACTGGAACTCCCATCGCTATTCAGAACGTTGGTATTCAATTCCTTTGAAAAAATGACTACGCCAGTATTGTCAGCGCCGCCTTCAGCAACCGCTGTTTCATTAATAAAAACCTGGCGTGAGCCGACAGGCCATTGCTGGCTCTGCGGTTGAAAGCTGAAATTCAGCTTGTTAATGGTACTGCCGGTCGAACAACTTTCTACTTTTACGGAAAATTCCGTACCCGCCGCGGCATCCGTGGGTTGCAGGCGTGAGCTACCATCACCATTATAAAACCAGCTCTTGCTTACAATCGGTAGATGCACTTTTCCGTCGCCTGGAATAGATATCTGGCAGGTATTTTCTACGATATTGGCATTGAGCGTAACATCCATGCCTGTCTCAACGGACAGGCATGGGGCAGACCAATACCAGCTTATAAGCCCGGCAAAGAACACTGTTCTTTTCAGGGCATTATTGTTTGATATTTTCGACATGGTGGCTCTGCCCCTGCTTATTATTATTGGTAAGTCACAACAAACGTAACAGGTGCGCTAACGTCACCGGTGGTTACATCAGCAATTGCTTTGTCCTGAGCGATCACGATACGCGCAGCCATATTGAAATTGGCTGTACCGCCGCTGATGGTGACGTTTTGTACGGGTTTAGTGTTACAGCTCATCAGTGTTCCTGAACCCGCAGTACCTTTCCATACTTCAAATGCTGTGGCATTTGATGCATCGAAAGAATCGCCCGTATGCGCGTCACCTGAGCACGTCCCGCCTGAACCTGCGGTTGCTTCTACGCTAGCGCTTCTTACACCAGCACAACCACTGAACGCGATTTTAAACGGCTCGCTGCGACTTTGTGCTATCAGGTCAGATTTGAATACGTCACCAAAAGCCAGGGTGCTAATAGGTTGACCGCCAGCATTCTGGAGCTGCGCGGTACAGGTTCCTGCTTCTACCGTTGTGGTAAAGGTTGCCTGTACGCTCGGGGTTCCCGTAATAGCGCTGGATGCGGATGCGGAAATAAGACCGGCAGAAACTGCCAGAGCAATGAGTGTGGATGTTTTCATGTTCATTGTTGCGTATCCTTCCGCTTACTGATATTCAAAGTTAAAAGTGGCAATTGCACTAAAATCACCGGTTGTAGCCGAGCCGCTTTTCGTTTCCACAAGGCGGGCAATCAACGCGACTTCCTGACTGGTAATTTCCTGACTGCTCCATACAAGGCGCTTATCGTCATCAGCCGAGTTAATCGTAAACGGCGCAGTTGGTGCAGATGCACGTGCGATGGAAACGCCCGTGTAATCAGCTTTACCCGTCGTTACTCCGTTTGTTATTGCGGTATCAAGGTAGCCGGACTTCGAACCAGAAATGGTTGTTTTCAATCCTGCCAGGCTGGCCGGGCATTCAATGATTTTCAGCTTGAATGTGGTAGAGGCGCTTTCAGAACCACTGGCAATGTCTGCCAGCGAAATTTTTCCGCCTGCACCAATAGGAATGATATTGGCCTTACCATCGCCTGTACCGCCTTCGATTTTCATGTCGCAGGTGGTTTCACGCAGGAGAGCGGTGAAAGTCACATCAAGGTTAGTACCCGCAGCAAAGGTCTGAGAACTTACCGCCAGAGCCAAAAAGGCAGCAAGACGCGTAAGTGACATTGTTTTCTTCATTAAAATAACTCCCTGTTAAAAAAGCATTACATCTGGCAAATCTGGTTGGTGAGCATGGTTGTCAGGCCAACTTTCTGTGCTGATGGTGTGATTTGATACGTCACGGTACAGGCACCATCGGCACCGCTACTCCAGACGATACGTAATTTTCCGCTCTCTCCGATCCCGCGCACATAGGCCTGACCTGCCTGACCTACGGAGCCGACAGACTGACCCTTTTCGTCGATGACATCGGCACCGAGTGGAATAAAGCTGTTATCTGAACGATGCAGATCGAGTAGCAGTGAGCGACCCTGATCGGTTTCGAAATCCACCCGCACGATCGCCCCGCTACGCGGTACAGTCACCGTACTGGTGCTTTTCACTTCAACGTCGGATTCCAGTTTGGAAATATCGATACCAACCGTATTCTCGCGGTATGCTGACAGATACGGCATGATGGCGTAGCCAGAGCTACCAATTACACCGTCGCCAACGCTTAACCTGGCACCTTTCGCGCCCGGAGCATTGACTAACGCCAGCGTATCGGTGTCGCCAATGCTGCCCGGCGACAGTGTGACACCGCCTGAATGCATCAACATTCCCCCGCTGTAGCTCAAGGAATACTGCTGGCTGTTATCGTCGGAAGCCGAAGCAGAAATACTCATCGGTCCGTATGGACTGTTATAGCTGCCATAGCCGCCAACCTGGTTAAGATCGCCGCTATCTGCGTGGCTGGTACTGGCGTTTACGCTATAGCTAAAGCGGTAATCATCGGTGTTACCGTTTGCACTGGTGTTGAACGCAGTGCTTTTTTTGAAGTCCGAGTTCATGCTCATATTGACGCTTGAGAATCCGCCCGGATGCTTCTTATGGCCCAGCAGGTTTTCCAGCGGGATACTCAGGTTCAGATATACGCTGTCATCTTTTTCACCGTATTCGTCATAGCTGCGTTGCAGCGAGACGCTATAGCTCCCCAGCCAGAATGAGTTGTTATAACCCACTGAATATTGGGAGGTTGAGCTGGACTCGGTCCAGTAGTCCTGCCAGCTTCCGGTGACGTACAACGAGCCATACTCATTTTGACCATCGGAGATCGGTTGGCTGACGTTAAGCTGGATCTGATTTTTCATACGCTGGAAATGGTTGTACACGTCTTCGCCGGTACGATCCGGGTTACGAGCACTATCGCGGTATTTGACGTCCTCCGCGAGTGAGGCAGCATCGTTCAGCGTCAGGTAATCTTCCGTTGAGAAACGATACGCCGCCACGTTAAACGAGGTATTCGTATTTTCAACGAGCTTACTCCAGGAAAGGCGATAGCTCTGACCAGTCAGATTACCTACGCCATCGACATCAGCATCGGAGTGCGTAATATCCAGCGCAA
The DNA here is from genome assembly GCF_041021625.1 of Enterobacter sp. MALB-1. NCBI lineage: Bacteria > Pseudomonadati > Pseudomonadota > Gammaproteobacteria > Enterobacterales > Enterobacteriaceae > Enterobacter > Enterobacter sp. MALB-1. The sequence goes on along the minus strand of NZ_JBDPJL010000001.1, from coordinate 3,623,125 downwards.
AGGCACCGAGCGGAGTATTCATGGCGATACCCGCCAGCCCGGAGAAATAGCCCGTGTCCATGTATTGCAGGCCGGTGTAACCTGTGAAGGTGTTATTCAGGCCATAATATCCAGTGGCGTAACCGAGGCGTGGCTTATCGCGCAGGCCATTGTCGTGGAGTTCACCCACGCCAATATCCCAGCGACTATAGCCTGGGCGAAGCATTTGGCTGACGGATGAGTAAGGGACGGAGAAGGTACGTATGCTCCCGTCTGATTCTTCAACCGTGACAACCAGATCGCTGCCGTAACCAGTGGTACTCAGATCGTTAATCTCGAAAGCGCCCGGTGGAACCGTGCTTTCATAGATTTTATTTCCGCTCTGCGTAACTGTAACTTTGGCGTTACTCTTGGCCACGCCGCGAATAGTTGGTGCATAGGTTGAAATACCACCAGGCAGCATACGGTCGTCGTTATACATGCGCATGCCACGCAGGCTTAACGAGTTGAAGGTATCGCCTCGGGTAAAGGAGTCACCTATCAGTAACTGCGCACGCAGCGGGGTAATGTCACGCTGAAGATAAATATCCTGGCTTGAGTAATCGGAACCGCTCTCCTGATCCCAGTTGAGTGTGCCGCGTGAACGCAACCGCCATGGCCCCATATTGAAACCATATTTTAGCCCAGCGTATGCCGTATCGCGTGCGCCATCCGTACTGTCTGAATGCCAGGCATTAAGATCGTAGGACAGTATACCGGCCGTAATTCCGTCTTCCCAAAGCGAAGGATCAACATAGCCATAAGGACGGCGCTCTACATAAATTTGTGGAACGGAGAGGCTTAATTCCTGCGTACCGGCATTGTAATCCCAGGAAGAACCTGCGAACGTCTGGCTGATATTGATACAAATTTCTTCACTTTCTTCAGCGGCCTCTTTGCTAATCGCTCCTTCTACCGCGTCTCTTTTGATACCAATTTGCATCAAAAACTTTGGCGTGAAGCAAGGCGCTGCTCGCGGCGTTCCGTTGTCTTTAAAGGTAAACTCTGTCAGCAGTTTCTTCTGACCATTCAGGATAATTTGCGTTTTAAAGGTGCCAGGAACGACCGGGTTCCCCTGAGAAAAGCGGCTAACGTCTATATTGGTTCCTGTATTAAACAGAAACTGATCGTTGAATTCGACCTCTTCACTACCAGAGGATGGCACAGCAGTTTTTTCAGCTGCTAAAGACGCAGTCTGAAGCGCTGCGCAAATGGCAATACAAAGAAATGAGCGGCGAAATAACATTGCTATCACTAATCCGTTAGCTGCTAATTATTAGAGAAAATTTATGGATTATCAGGCGTCTTAATTAACAGTCGCCTCATGTTTCTCCGAGCCTCCAAAATCATTAATGGAGGTATAAGTTAATTTTTTAACTTGCGCCGAGCCTGCGTTCTTCATTTCATAAGACTGGGTAGCAAACGGGGCGACAACATGCGGTTCTATTTCGATTGGCTTACCGCCTGCGCTGACCTCAATTTTGGCAACGGAAACGTAATAAGGTGAGTCGTTACGCGCGACAAGTGAGCTTGCCTGTTGCGACCATTTCAGTTGGGATGCTGCAGTAGACGCGTCGCCTTTCAGATTGTCAGGACGGAAAAACATTTTGATACGCGTACGGAATGCCAGTTGCAGCATGTTTTGGGCGTCGGCACCTTTGGTTTTAGGTGGAACCTCAAGTACGTTAAACCAGTACATTGTCTCTCTGTCCTGCGGCAGAGATTGTCCAAGCCAGGTTATACGAACGGTCTGCCCTTTGGCTGGATCGACGCGGGAGACAGGCGGTGTGACGATAAACGGTAATTTCAATTCTTGTGGGTTGGTTGAGTCACGACCATCATCAAGCCAGGTTTGCACCAGCAAAGGCTTATTACCACGGTTTTCCATCTTGACGGTGACATCTTTAGCTGACGCCGGATAGATAACGCGGGTGCCAGAAATAACGATATCCGCAAGAGCAGAATGAGAGACAGCAAAAGCCGCACTGAAAATAAGTGCGGTCATACACATTTTAAAAGGGCGCATAGTATTCATCCATTAAATAAAAATGCGCCCACCTCATCCGTGAGCGCATGGTAACAATGAGGCTATTATTCGTAGCTCATGGTGAAAGTAACGTTGCTGCTTACTTTACCGGCGGTTACATCGTTGGTGCCAGCCGCCCAGTTAGCGCTAGGAACGTATGCAACGCGGTAGGCCAGGGTGCCTTCACCAGCGGTCAGACCTGCCTTCTGGGTGTTGTTTTCTGGCTGACCGATCAGTACGCGATCGCTGTTAGCAGTGGTGTTGTTGTACAGCGCCAGGCTTACGTTGTCAGCGTGGCCAGCAACAGTTGGGTCAGCTTTCAGAGTGCCGTTAGACAGGTCAGCGAATTGCTGAGAAGTAAAGGTTGCAGATGCTTTAGTCAGGCTTTCCGGGCATTTGCTCAGGTGCAGTTCAAACTCTTTAGAACCTACGCCTGCATCAACGGTGGTACCTTCAACGTCTGCTTTTTTAACAACTGGCAGGGTTACGGTGACGTTGTTTGCGTCAACACCGTTGTTGGTAGTAATAATGCAAGTTGTATCAGTTACCGCACCGTCAAAAGTGATCAGACCAACGTCATCAGCCATTGCAGAGACAGAACCCATTGCCATTACAGCCACAGACGCAGCTAAAACAGTTTTCTTAAACATATAAAACATCCATTTATTAGAAAAGATTATTCAAAAATTGGTGCTTATAGATAAAGCGAAAGAAATATAATATTGTTTCTTTGTAACCAATAGTGAGAATTGCTTCAATGTGATTTGAGTGAATCTAAATTGACATGCTTAAGGTTTAAAAAACAAAACGTTACGATTGTTTCTTTAAATATGTATAGAGAGGGTTACACGTTCAGTTAATTCAAATAATATTAATCGTGATGAGTGATTTATTCATGATAAATATAATACCAAATGTTTCTGGAAATATAATTGCTCAGGTTATAATTATATGCAACTTATTTTTCCCTTAAAAAGGGGGCGGTAAGTGTTTGATATTTGCTTTTTTTGCGCCTGTTTCGAGATTGATCATACATTACGTGAATAAATGTGATAAAGAGTAATAAACAAAGAAAGGAAAATCTGAAGGGAAAGATGTACAGGGCATCACCCGCAAGGCAGGGCTGAACATATTGTTCAGCCCTGTAAATGACATTACGCTACCTGAACCGGAATCGCCTTCGCAGTGCGTTTCATGTCGTTATCACCGTCAAAGTAGGCGACTTTTGGCTGCCAGCGACGGGCTTCTTCGTCAGACATCATCACGAAGCTGGCGATAATGACGATATCGCCCACGTCCGCGCAATGCGCAGCAGCACCGTTGACGGAGATGATTTTTGAGCCGCGCTCGGCAGCGATCGCATAGGTGGAGAAGCGTTTACCATTGTTCACATTCCAGATATCAATGGCTTCGTTTTCAAGGATGCCCGCTGCATCAAGAAAATCCTGGTCAATTGCGCAGGAGCCTTCATAGTGCAGATCTGCCTGGGTCACTTTTACACGGTGAAGTTTACCTTGCAGCATTTTGCGAATCATTACGTTTACCTTTAATAATTTGAGGCTGAAAGCACTACGCCAGTTCAACCACTTTGTTGTCAATCAGACGCGCCTGGCCGAGCCAGGCCGCCACCAGAATCACCGCATGTTTGCTGCTGTCGGTGAGTTCGAGCAGCGTGTCGGCATCACGAATCTGAATATCGTCAGCGCGGAAGCCTTTATCGTTCAGCGCCTGCTCTGCCAGTGCGATAATCTCTTCTGCGGTCAACTCTTTCGCCAGGAGTTGCTCTGCCATTGTATTCATGACCTTGCTTAATCCCGGCGCGATTTTGCGCTGCTCGGCGGTCAGATAGCCATTACGGGAGCTGAGTGCCAGGCCATCTTTAGCCCGCACAATCGGCACACCGACGATCTCAATATCGTAGCCCATATCTGCCACCATCTTGCGGATCAGCGCCAGTTGCTGGAAATCTTTTTCGCCGAAGCAGGCGATATCCGGTTGCACCAGGTTGAACAGCTTGCTGACGATAGTCGAAACGCCACGGAAATGGCCGGGACGGCTGGCACCTTCCAGCATGGTCGAAATGCCCGGCACATCAACGTAGGTCGCTTCTTCGGTGCCCTGTGGGTACACATCCGCCGGAGCCGGAGAGAAGACAATGTCCGTGTGGCGTTTTTTGAGCTTTTCGCAATCTTCCTGCAGCGTGCGTGGGTAGCGCGCCAGGTCATCAGCGCGGTCGAACTGCATCGGATTAACGAAAATACTGACCACCACGATATCTGCACGTGCCCTTGCCTCATCGACAAGTTTCATATGGCCGTCATGCAGATTGCCCATGGTCGGGACAAGGGCAATACGTTTCCCTTCCTGACGAGCACGACGGATATGCTGGCGCAGCAGCGGCAGGGTTTCTATGATTAGCACACCTTGACTCCTTAATGGAAACTGTGTTCTTCGCCCGGATATACGCCGGACTCAACCTCGGCAATATACTGCCGCACAGCAGCGCGCATGTCGCCTGCTTCTGTCAGGAAATTTTTGGCAAATTTCGGGATGTGTCCGCCGGTAATGCCGAAGGCATCGTGCATCACCAGGATTTGCCCATCGGTGACATTGCCTGCGCCAATTCCGATAACCGGAATAGAGAGCGCTTCGGTAATGCGTTTCGCCAGCTCAACCGGGACGCACTCAAGCACCAGAAGCTGTGCGCCTGCGGCTTCCAGCGCCACGGCGTCATCAAACAGCGTTTGCGCGGCATCGCCACGGCCCTGCACCTTGTAGCCGCCAAAGATATTAACGGACTGCGGCGTTAACCCTAAGTGCCCACAGACCGGCACAGCGCGCTCGGTGAGCATTTTTACCGTATCAACAAGCCATGCACCGCCTTCGATTTTGACCATGTTGGCACCGGCGCGCATGACGACTGCCGCGTTTTCAAAGGCCTGCTCCGGAGTGGCATAGGCCATAAATGGCAGGTCGGAAAGTAACAGACAGGCAGGCGCACCGCGACGTACAGCGCGCGCGTGGTAAGCAATATCGTCGACCGTGACTGGCAGGGTGGAATCATGTCCTTGTACCGTCATCCCTAACGAATCCCCGACCAGCATGACGTTGATACCCTCTTCGGCAAACAGTCTGGCGAAGCTGTAATCATACGCAGTGATGGTGGCGAAGCGTCTCTTTTCCTGTTTGCATTTCTGCAGTAAGGAGATGGTGGTTGGTTTCATACTGTTTCCTGATAGCCCAAAAGCGAATCTTTGCGCATTCTATCAGTAACATTCGGGGGAACAATGATTTTAGGCAATCGATTAACCACAAAATGTTAATGGTTAACCGACGGAATGAGGGGATTACCAGCGGGCCGGTTTTTCGGCGTTAAGGTTTTCCAGAACGGCCTGCAATGACATACCGTCAGGGAAGGTAAGGTCGGGGGCAATTTCAAACAGTGGCCAAAGCATAAATCCACGATTTTTCATGTCGTAATGAGGAACCGTAAGACGCTCAGTATGAATCACGTTGTTGCCAAACAGCATGATATCGAGGTCGAGCGTTCGCGGTCCCCAGCGCTCGGCTTTGCGCACACGGCCCTGCTGCAGTTCAATACGCTGGGTATTATCCAGCAGCGTGTCGGCATCCAGAGCGGTTTCCAGCACAACCGCCGCGTTCAGATAGTCAGGTTGATCCTGCGGCCCCAGCGGCGGCGTGCGGTAGAAAGAGGACACTGCCACGATCTGGCTCTGTGGGATCTCCCCCAGCGCGTGAACGGCAGCGTTAACCTGCTCCAGCGGAGAGGCCAGATTGCTGCCGATGGCGATATAAGCGAGGGTCATGCCGTGCCTTCGCGACGCGGTGCGCGCTTGCGCGGGCGACGGTGACGACGGCGCGGTGCCGGTTCATCATCCAGATCGGTGAGCATATCTTTCTGTTCTGGCGGTGCGGAAACCTGGAACTCGCCCCACCATTGTGCCAGACGTTGCAGTTCCTGATTTTTTTCAATTTCAGCCCGCAGAGACAGCAGATCGAACGCGGCGCGGAATTTTGGATGCTCCATCAGCTTCCAGGCACGTTTGCCCTGACGGCGAGACATGCGCAGCTGAAGCTGCCAGATATCACGCACCAGCGTCGTGATGCGTTTCGGGATGGCCAGCGTACGGCAGCCTTCGTCCAGCACATCGTTTGCGGCCAGTGCGAAGGCATCGTAATAAGCGAGACCGCTTTCCTGGGTGATCCGCTGGGCGGTTTCCAGCAATGGATACCAGAACATCGCCGAGAACAGGAACGCCGGGTTCACGCGCATATCGTTGTGGATACGGGTGTCAGTATTTTTCAGCACCTGCGCAATCATGCGCTCCATCGGGCTGTCGCCGTTTTCGGTGAAATAGCGGGTAATTGTCGGGAACAGCGGCTGGAACAGATTATATTCGCGCAGCAGGTTATAGGTCTCAAACCCGTAACCGGCCTGGAGTAGCTTCAGGGACTCTTCAAACAGACGTGCAGGTGGCACGTCGTTAATCAGCGTTGCCAGGCGTGGAATTGGCTCGGCAGTTTCCGGGCTGATGCGCATATTCAGCTTGGCGGCGAAACGCACGGCGCGCAGCATGCGCACCGGATCTTCGCGATAACGCGTTTCCGGCGTACCGATCAGGCGAATCAGGCCCTCTTTCAGATCCTGCATACCGCCGACGTAATCGCGCACGGTGAAATCCGCCACGCTGTAGTAAAGGCTGTTGATGGTGAAATCGCGACGCTGGGCATCTTCTTCGATTGAACCGAAGATATTGTCACGCAGCAGCATGCCATTCTGACCGCGCTGGGACGTGGTACGATCGGCAATCCCCGCTTCGTGGTGACCACGGAACGTCGCCACTTCGATAATTTCTGGCCCAAACATCACGTGCGCAAGGCGGAAACGGCGGCCAACCAGGCGGCAGTTACGGAATAATTTGCGCACCTGCTCAGGCGTGGCGCTGGTCGTCACGTCGAAATCTTTTGGTTTTTTGCCCAGCAGTAAATCACGAACCCCGCCACCGACGAGGTAGGCCTCGTAGCCTGCTTTATTCAGACGATAGAGCACCTTGAGGGCATTTTCACTGATATCTTTGCGGGAAATATTGTGCTGCTCACGCGGAATAACCGACATGCGGTTTTGCGCAATAGCGTCGTTCGCCATGCTCTCTTCGCGGCTAAGCACTTTACGGCAAAAATTAGCGACTCGGGTAAAAATAGTACACCTCGTAGTGTGTTTTGTTATCAAAAAAGCGGCTAATCATAGCTCAGCGCAACGCATTTGAGAATGCTGGATTTTTGGCACGTCTTTTAGGGCCCAGTTGGCCGTCGCCATTTTCAGCAATTCATCAACAGAGAGATCCTGCCATTCATTCGTTACATTCTGGTTGAGAAATCGCAGCGCGTCGATTAATACAGGCCGTGGATCGCCCTCAGGCAGGGCAGGGGCGTGATTCTGCTTCGACAGTTTATTGCCCTGCTCGTTGACCGCCAGCGGCAGATGAATGTAATCCGGTGCCGTCCAGCCAAACTGGTGGTAGAGCGATATTTGCCGCACGGTAGGTTCAACCAGATCCGCTCCGCGCACAATTTCCGTCACCCCCTGGAAATGGTCATCCACGACCACCGCCAGATTGTAAGCAAACAGGCCGTCGCGACGATGGATAATAAAATCCTCCCGCGCCAGGCGTTCATCCGCCTGAATCTCACCGGTCAGCAAATCATTAAAATGGGTGACGGGAGCGCGCTGTATTATACGCACGGCCGCATTTTCAGGGCCATTTTTAAGCGTGCGGCAATGACCATCATAAACGCCACCCACGCTCTGAATACGTGCGCGGGAGCAGGTGCAGTAGTAAGACAATCCTTGCTTATAGAGCCACGCCAGACGTTCCCGGTAGGCGTCATGACGCTGAGACTGCCAAAGCACGTCACCGTCCCAGTGAAGACCGTAATGTTCCAGTTGACGCAGGATGGTTTCTGCTGCACCGGGAACTTCACGGGGGGGATCAATATCTTCAATACGCACAAGCCATTTTCCCTGGCGGGCGCGAGCCTGCAGGTAGCTGCCGAGCGCGGCAATTAACGAGCCGAAGTGTAATTCACCGGAAGGAGATGGCGCGAAGCGCCCGATATAGTGTGATTCAGACATATCAACAGTAACAAGGCGGGAGGAACTCCCGCCTTTGTAGTGTGTTTAGAAGGCTGGAATTAACCAGCCATCTGTTTTTCGCGAATTTCTGCCAGCGTCTTACAGTCGATGCACAGGTCGGCGGTTGGACGCGCTTCCAGGCGACGAATGCCGATTTCAACACCGCAGGATTCGCAGTAGCCAAAATCTTCGTCCTCAACCTTTTTCAGCGTTTTTTCGATCTTTTTGATCAGTTTGCGTTCGCGGTCACGGTTACGCAGTTCAAGGCTGAACTCTTCTTCCTGAGCGGCACGATCCACCGGGTCCGGGAAGTTGGCAGCTTCATCCTGCATATGTGTAACGGTGCGATCGACTTCATCCCTGAGTTGATTACGCCATGCTTCAAGAATACGCTTGAAGTGCGACAGCTGGGCTTCGTTCATATACTCTTCGCCCGGCTTCTCTTGATACGGCTCCACCCCAGCGATGGCGAGAATACTCAGGGACGATGTTTTACGGTTTTGCCCTTCTTGCATGTTGCTTCTCCTTAACACGCACTATCGATCCCCGTGTTGGGGGAAAAATCAGGTCGCTATAAATAGCAGATGCTTTTCCGTATGGCAATTATCTAAACATAACACTTGACAAGCCTGTGAGGGAAAGCGTATTTGCGCACGCGGCCAGAACACTTAATAGTCAATCGTCTACTCCCTTATAAGACAATGGGAAGAGAGGATCTCAGAGTCATATTATCGGCAGAAAGTTCCGCTTTATAAGCGAAAACCTCTACCCCCTGCTTTTGTGCCTCATTCAACAATTGCGCGTATTTAGGATCAATATGGCGGGCGGGAGAGAAACGTTCAATGGCTGAATGCAAAACCGCAAACAGCAAAACGGCGCGTTTGCCCGCCGCCGCTACACTCATTAGCTCTCGCAGATGCTTCTGGCCACGTAGCGTTACCGCATCCGGAAAGAAGCCGTTTTCCTGTTCCGCTAACGTCACTGATTTGACTTCAATATAGCACTCAGGACGGTCTTCCGCCTGTAACATAAAGTCAATTCTGCTGCCTTCATCGCCATATTTCACTTCACTTTTTTGCGTACCATAACCTACCAGTTCGGGAAGCGTGCCATTCGTAAGCGCCTCTTTAACGAGTTGATTTGCGCGCAATGTATTCACACAAATAAATGCCCCTTGTTGGGTCTGCGTCATTTCCCAGGTATGGGGATATTTGCGTTTAGTATTTTCTGATGTGGAATACCAGACCGTGTCACCGGGAGTGGCGCAGCCGGTCATCGCGCCAGTATTCGGGCAGTGCAGGGTTAAGTGCACACCTTCTGGCGTGACCACATCAGCAAGGAAGCGCTTATAGCGCTGGATCAGCGTGGCGTGCTGTAAAGCGGGACTAAACTTCATCAGAGTTCCTTAGGGTGTCGCCCAGCGTCCAGCGCTGTAGCGGCGTGTATCGGGTGCGTCCTTGTGCAAAGACAGATTCGTAAAGCGCGAAGTCCTTCACCGGAAAGGTCCAGTGAAAGCCAGGCGGTGGAATGGCAACGGCCTGACCCGCATCGCGCAGCAGGGTGATATGAGGATGAAACGGCTGTGGGCTTTGGTAGCAGCCGCTGCGGGCCGCCTGCGCGCGGAGCATACTGGCGAGCTGTAATAACCCGCGGGGCGGCTGGCGCGTCCCCAGCCAGACCACGCGGGAGCGCAGCCACTGTCCGGCATCATCAAGCTGCAGCGTAAATTCAGGCTGGGAAATACGTCCGGCCAGTGCGGCTAAGGCGCGCTGTTTTTCGGCAGTTACATCGCCCAGAAAGGCCAGCGTCAGATGCAGATTCGCGGCGACGACAGGGCGGCCCGCTTCCGGCGGGAAGTGTTCAGCGCGCCAGCGGACGATTTGTCGCTGAAGGGGGGCGGGCAGTTCAATGGCAAAAAACAGTCGTTTCGACTCAGACATACGGAGGACTCGGTAATGGTATGCGCCGATGCTACAATGTACGCCGACTAATGTTAACCCTCTGGAGTTGTTAGTGTCCTCATTGCCGGTCGCCGTCGTCCTTCCTGAGCTTCTCGCTGCCTTACAACATGCCCCGCAGGTTTTGCTGAATGCCCCCACGGGTGCCGGTAAATCGACCTGGCTGCCGATTCAGCTTCTGAAAGACGGGAATATCAGCGGGAAAATTATCCTGCTGGAGCCGCGCAGGCTGGCCGCGCGCAACGTGGCGCAGCGCCTGGCGGAACTGCTTAACGAAAAACCGGGCGAGACGGTAGGCTATCGAATGCGTGCCGAAAATTGTGTCGGCCCGTCCACGCGGCTGGAGGTGGTCACCGAGGGAATTCTTACCCGCATGTTGCAAAACGATCCTGAACTGACCGGCGTCGGGCTGGTGATTCTGGATGAATTTCACGAACGTAGCCTGCAGGCGGATCTGGCGCTGGCGTTGTTGCTGGATGTGCAGCAGGGGCTACGTGACGATCTCCGGCTGCTGATCATGTCGGCGACGCTCGATAATGAACGGCTGCAGCAGGCGTTACCTGACGCGCCGGTTATCTCCTCCGAAGGACGTGCTTTTCCGGTTGAGCGCCGCTATCAGACGCTTTCAGCACATCAACGTTTTGACGACGCGGTTGCTATCGCGACCGCAGAACTGCTGCGTCAGGAATCCGGCTCGTTGCTGCTGTTTTTACCCGGTGTGGGTGAAATTCAGCGCGTACAGGAGCAGTTGGCTTCCCGCGTGGGCAACGACGTTGTGCTTTGCCCGCTCTACGGCGCACTGTCGTTAAACGATCAGCGCAAGGCCATCCTTCCTGCACCCGCGGGGCTGCGTAAAGTGGTGCTGGCAACCAATATCGCCGAAACCAGTTTGACCATCGAAGGGATTCGCCTGGTGGTGGATAGCGCTCAGGAGAGGGTCGCGAGCTTCGATCCGCGTACCGGGCTGACCAAACTGCTGACGCAACGGATAAGTCAGGCGTCGATGGTACAGCGCGCGGGCCGTGCAGGGCGGCTTGAGCCGGGGATTTGTCTGCATTTGATCAGCGCGGAGCAGGCAGAGCGCGCTGCACTGCAGAGTACGCCGGAAATTCTACACAGCGATCTCTCTGGTCTGGTTCTGGATCTGCTGCAATGGGGATGTCCTGATCCGGCTCAACTGACCTGGCTCAATCCGCTGCCTGCCGTGAACCTCTCGGCGGCACGCGCGTTGCTGGTTCAGCTTGGCGCGTTGAAAGATGAACGCTTGACGCCGCGCGGCCAGAAAATGGCGGCGCTGGGAAATGAGCCTCGCCTGGCAGCCATGCTGGTAACCGCGAACGGAGAGGATGAAATTGCCACGGCGGCGAAGCTGACGGCTATTCTTGAGGAGCCGCCGCGTGGGGGAAGTTGCGACCTGGCGCTGGCCTTTTCGCGCAATCAGAGCAACTGGCAGCAGCGGGCGCAGCAGCTTTGCAAGCGGCTAAACTGCCGCGATGGCGCGCCGGACAGCGATAAAATGGCCGTCCTTCTGGCGCAGGCTTTCCCGGATAGGATCGCCCGTCGACGGGGGATGGACGGGCGTTACCAGCTGGCAAACGGCATGGGCGCTATGCTGGACAGCGACGATGCCCTGACGCGCCATGAGTGGTTAATTGCCCCGTTATTATTGCAGGGTAGCCACTCGCCGGACGCGCGCATTTTGCAGGCGATTGCGGTAGATATCGACGCCCTGACGCGCCGTTGTTCGCAACTGCTCCAGCAATCCGATAGTGTGGAATGGGACGACGCGCAGGGCACGCTGAAGGCATTCCGCCGTAGCCAGATTGGCAAACTGATTCTGGGCAGCAGACCGCTGGCAAAGCCGTCGGAAGAGGAGCTGCACCAGGCGATGCTAAACGGCATACGGGAAAAAGGGCTGAGCGTGCTGAACTGGACGCCAGACGCTGAACAGTACCGTATTCGTCTGCACTGTGCTGCGCGCTGGCTGCCAGAGTATAGCTGGCCTGCAGTAGATGATGAGACGTTACTGGCCTCGCTTGAGACGTGGCTACTGCCGCAAATGAGCGGTGTTCACTCGCTGCGGGCGCTAAAAGCACTTGATGTTAAGGCGGCGTTACAGAATTTACTGGACTGGTCATTACGTCAACGTCTGGATAGTGAACTGCCAGGGCATTACACTGTGCCGACCGGAAGCCGGATTGCCATTCGATATCATGAGGATAATCCCCCGGCGCTGGCGGTACGGATGCAGGAGATGTTTGGCGAGGCGACCACACCGTCAATCGCCGAAGGGCGCGTTCCTTTGGTGTTGGAGTTGTTGTCGCCAGCACACCGCCCGCTGCAGATCACCCGTGATCTGAGCGCGTTCTGGGCGGGAAGCTATCGTGACGTGCAAAAAGAGATGAAAGGACGTTATCCCAAACACGTCTGGCCGGACGATCCGGCGAATACCGCGCCGACACGGCGGACGAAGAAATATTCGTAGTGGGGCAAATGTGGGCTGATGCCCTCACCCCGGCCTTCTCCCGGAGCGAGAGGGAGAAAACCAATTTTGAGAGATTTCTTCTTTCACAGGTCAGTGGAAGAAAAGAGAATCGGGCCCTTGCGCCTGAAAGTTGCGGAGAAAAAGCATGGCGGGGAATGACCGCGAGCCAATAGGACGTAAGGGAAAACCCACGCGTCCGGCGAAAGAAAAGGTGAGCCGTCGTCGCCTCAGAGATGAGGAGTATGACGATGACTATGAAGACGATTATGAGGATGAAGAACCGATGCCACGTAAAGGAAAAGGCAAAGGGCGTAAGCCTCGTGGTAAGCGCGGCTGGTTCTGGCTGCTGCTGAAGCTGTTCATTGTTTTTGTTGTGCTGATCGCGATTTACGGCGTCTATCTGGATCAGAAGATCCGCAGCCGTATTGACGGGAAAGTCTGGCAGTTACCTGCTGCGGTTTATGGCCGCATGGTGAACCTTGAGCCGGATATGTCCATTAGCAAGAACGAGATGGTGAAACTGCTGCAGGCCACGCAGTATCGTCAGGTCACAAAGATGACGCGTCCTGGCGAATTTACCGTGCAGGCGAAAAGCATTGAGATGATCCGCCGCCCGTTCGACTTCCCGGACAGCAAAGAGGGGCAGGTGCGGGCGCGTCTGACCTTTGATGGCGATCGTCTGGAAACTATCGAGAACATGGATAACAACCGCCAGTTCGGTTTCTTCCGTCTCGATCCGCGACTGATCACCATGCTCTCGTCGGCGAACGGCGAGCAACGTCTGTTCGTGGCGCGTAACGGCTTCCCGGATCTGCTGGTGGATACTCTGCTGGCAACCGAAGACCGCCACTTCTACGAGCACGATGGCATTAGCCTGTACTCCATCGGTCGTGCGGTGCTGGCGAACCTGACCGCCGGACGCACAGTGCAGGGGGCGAGTACGCTGACCCAGCAGCTGGTGAAGAACCTGTTCCTCTCCAGCGAGCGCTCCTACTGGCGTAAAGCCAACGAAGCGTACATGGCCGTGCTGATGGACGCGCGCTACAGCAAGGATCGTATCCTTGAGCTGTATATGAACGAGGTTTACCTCGGCCAGAGCGGTGATAACGAGATCCGCGGTTTCCCGCTGGCGAGCCTGTACTACTTTGGCCGTCCGGTGGAGGAGCTGAGCCTTGACCAGCAGGCGCTGCTGGTGGGCATGGTGAAAGGGGCGTCTATCTACAACCCGTGGCGTAACCCGAAACTGGCGCTGGAGCGCCGTAATCTGGTGCTGCGTCTGCTGCAACAACAGCAGATCATTGACCAGGAACTGTATGACATGCTGAGCGCGCGTCCGCTGGGCGTTCAGCCGCGCGGCGGCGTGATCTCCCCGCAGCCTGCGTTTATGCAGATGGTGCGTCAGGAGTTGCAGGCTAAGCTCGGCGATAAGGTAAAAGATCTCTCCGGCGTGAAGATCTTCACCACCTTTGACTCCGTAGCGCAGGACGCGGCTGAAAAAGCGGCGGTTGAAGGCATTCCGGTCCTGAAGAAACAGCGCAAGCTGAGCGATCTGGAAACCGCGATGGTGGTTGTGGATCGTAATACCGGCGAAGTGCGCGCGATGGTCGGCGGTGCCGAGCCGCAGTATGCGGGCTACAACCGTGCCATGCAGGCGCGTCGTTCGATTGGTTCTCTGGCAAAACCGGCGACCTATCTCACCGCGCTGAGCCAGCCGAACATGTATCGTCTGAACACCTGGATTGCCGATGCGCCGATCTCCCTGCGCCAGCCAAACGGCCAGGTGTGGTCCCCGCAGAACGACGATAAACAGTTCAGCGGTCAGGTGATGCTGGTGGATGCGCTGACCCGCTCCATGAACGTACCAACGGTTAACCTGGGGATGGCGCTTGGGCTGCCAGCTGTCGTGGATACCTGGCAGAAGCTGGGCGTGCCGAAAGATCAGCTTCATCCGGTGCCTGCGATGATCCTGGGGGCGCTTAACCTGACGCCAATCGAAGTGGCGCAGGCGTTCCAGACTATCGCCAGCGGCGGTAACCGCGCACCGCTCTCTGCGCTGCGTTCGGTGATTGCTGAAGATGGTTCCGTGCTGTACCAGAGCTTCCCGCAGGCAGAACGCGCTGTTCCGGCGCAGGCGGCCTATATGACCCTGTGGACCATGCAGCAGGTGGTGCAGCGTGGTACAGGGCGTCAGTTGGGTGCGAAATATCCAGGCCTGCATCTGGCGGGGAAAACCGGGACCACCAACAACAACGTTGATACCTGGTTCGCCGGTATTGATGGCCGTGAAGTGGTGATCACCTGGGTGGGTCGTGACAACAACCAGCCGACCAAACTGTATGGTGCGAGCGGGGCGATGTCGATTTACCAGCGCTATCTGGCGAATCAGTCCCCGGTGCCGCTGAACCTGGTTGCGCCAGAAGATATCGTCGATATGGGTGTGGATGATTCCGGTAACTTCATCTGCGGTGGCGGTATGCGCACGCTGCCTGTATGGACAACGAATCCTGACGCGCTGTGCCAGCAGAGTCAGCCTGAACAGCCGACGGGCAACCCGTTTGAGCAGTCTTCTCAACCGCAGCAGCCGCAGCAGCAACCGGCGCAGCAGAACGAGAAGAAAGACAGTGACGGTGTTGCTGGCTGGATCAAGGATATGTTTGGCGGTAACTAACCCTCAAAATACCCCCTTATTCGTAAGGGGGTATTTTTTCACCTGTGATACCCATTTCCTTAACCCTAAATTCAACCCTTATTAACCTCACGTTCTCTCTTGTTTATTTCTTAAACCCTCAATTCTTGTAGGGCCGCATACTGCTTGCTATGCAGTCAGCGTTTCGCATATTATTCTGCGGTCATAATAATAATTCTCGTTTACGTTATCATTCACTCTTTCATCAGAGATACATCATGGCGCTTTCCAATACTGCTCAGCCAATTAATACGTCGCTGCGTAAAATCGCGGTCGTCGTCGCCACAGCGGTTGCCGGCATGTCTGCTTATGCTCATGCAGCCGAAACCCCGAAAAAAGAAGAAACCATTACTGTTACTGCCGCACCGGCTGCACAGGAAAGTGCCTGGGGTCCTGCTGCAACGATTGCAGCAAGGCAGTCTGCAACCGCAACGAAAACAGATACGCCTATTCAAAAGGTGCCACAGTCTATTTCCGTAGTCACCGCCGAAGAGATGGCATTGCACCAGCCGAAATCGGTTAAAGAGGCGCTCAGCTATACGCCGGGCGTTGCTGTAGGAACGCGCGGCGCGTCCAACACCTATGATTACCTGATTATCCGCGGTTTCGCTGCCGACGGCCAAAGCCAGAACAACTATCTGGATGGCCTGAAGATGCAGGGCAACTTCTACAACGATGCGGTGATCGATCCTTATATGCTGGAACGCGCCGAAGTGATGCGCGGTCCGGTTTCCGTGCTTTACGGAAAGAGCAACCCAGGCGGCTTGCTGAACATGGTCAGTAAACGTCCGACCACAGAGCCACTGAAAGAAATCCAGTTCAAAATGGGCACCAACAGCCTGTTCCAGACTGGCTTTGATTTTAGCGATGCGCTGGATGATGACGGTGTTTATTCTTACCGTTTAACCGGCCTGGCTCGCTCGGCAAATGCTCAGCAACAAGGTGCGGAAGAGCAACGTTACGCCATCGCGCCATCTTTCAGCTGGCGTCCGGATGACAAAACGAATTTCACGTTCTTGTCTTATTTCCAGAACGAGCCTGAAACAGGTTATTACGGCTGGCTGCCGAAGGAAGGTACGGTGTCTCCGCTGCCAAACGGCAAGCGTCTGTCTACCGACTTTAACGAAGGTGCAGAAAACAACACCTATTCTCGTAACGAGAAAATGGTGGGCTACAGCTTCGATCATGAATTCAACGACACTTTCACGGTGCGTCAGAACTTACGTTATGCGCAGAATAAAGTGTCGCAAAAAAGCGTGTATGGATACGGTATGTGTTCCGATCCCCTCTATTCAGGCAACCCGGCAAACAGCCCTTGTGCTGGCGTTCCGCAGTCTGAATGGGGCCACACGCTCACCCGTCAGTATGTTATTGATAATGAGAAATTAGAAAACTTCTCCGTTGATACTCAACTGCAAAGCAAATTCGCTACCGGCTCACTGGATCACACCCTCCTGACCGGCGTTGATTTTATGCGTATGCGTAACGATATTGATTCCTGGTTTGGCTATGCAGGCTCTGTTCCACCGTCTGACATCTATGATCTCGATCGCGGAGATTTTGATTTTGGTTCACACCCAGGCCCATCCGGTGCTTACCAGGTGTTAAACAAGCAGAAGCAAACGGGTCTGTATGTTCAGGATCAGATGCAGTGGGATAAAGTTCTGGTCACCCTCGGCGGTCGTTATGACTGGGCGAAGCAGGAATCCCTGAACCGCGTTTACGACACGAAAGATTCACGTGATGATAAAGAGTTTACCTGGCGTGGCGGCGTTAACTACCTGTTCGATAACGGCGTAACGCCTTACTTCAGCTACAGTGAATCCTTCGAACCTGCTTCTCAGACAGGGGCGAGCGGTAACATCTTTGCGCCATCTAAAGGCAAGCAGTACGAAGCGGGCGTGAAATACGTTCCGAACGATCGTCCAATTGTGATCACCGGTGCGGTGTATCAACTGACGAAAACCAACAACCTGATGGGGGACCCGGCAGGTTCGATCTTCTCGGTTGAAGGTGGTGAGATCCGTTCCCGTGGTGTGGAAATTGAAGCGAAAGCGGCACTGTCTGCGAGCGTTAACGTGGTGGGTTCTTATACCTATACCGATGCAGAATACACCACCGACACCAACTACAAAGGCAATACGCCTGCGCAGGTGCCTAAACACATGGCATCCCTGTGGGGTGATTACACCCTCTTTGACGGTGCGCTGTCCGGTCTGACGCTGGGTACTGGCGTTCGTTATACCGGCTCCAGCAAAGGAGATCCGGCGAACACCTTCACGGTGGGCAGCTATACCCTGGTGGATGCGTTAGTTCGTTACGATCTGGCGCGTGTCGGGCTGGCGGGCTCCAACGTCGCGCTGCATGTGAACAACCTGTTCGATCGTGAGTACGTTGCCAGCTGCTTCAACACCTACGGTTGCTTCTGGGGTGCTGAACGTCAGGTTGTTGCCACGGCGACCTTCCGTTTCTAATCTCTCTTTGGGCACGGTTCGCCGTGCCCTTTTTATTTAAGTTGGCTGACATGCAGGATAATAAAACGCAATCCGACACCACCTTTACGCTCAATAACCTCTCCTTTCGCGTACCTGGACGCACTCTGCTGCATCCACTCTCTTTAACGTTCCCCGCAGGTAAAGTGACCGGCCTGATTGGTCACAATGGTTCCGGTAAATCGACGCTGCTTAAGATGTTGGGCCGGCACCAGCCGCCGTCAGAAGGCGACATTTTGCTGGACGGACAACCGCTGGAGAGCTGGAGCAGTAAAGCCTTTGCCCGCAAAGTGGCGTATCTGCCGCAGCAGTTACCGCAGGCGGAAGGGATGACGGTGCGTGAGCTGGTAGCGATTGGGCGTTATCCGTGGCACGGCGCGCTTGGGCGCTTCGGTGTGGCCGACAGAGAGAAAGTGGAAGAGGCGATCGCGCTGGTGGGGCTTAAACCGCTGGCGCATCGTCTGGTGGATAGCCTTTCCGGCGGTGAACGCCAGCGTGCGTGGATTGCGATGCTGGTGGCGCAGGACAGCCGCTGCCTGCTGCTGGATGAACCCACCTCTGCGCTGGATATTGCTCACCAGGTTGATGTGCTGGCGCTGGTGCATCGCTTAAGCCAGCAGCGCGGTCTGACGGTCATTGCGGTTCTGCACGATATCAATATGGCCGCACGTTATTGCGATTACCTGGTGGCGCTGCGTGGCGGTGAAATGATCGCCCAGGGGACACCTTCTGAACTGATGCGCAGTGAAACGCTGGAACATATTTACGGTATTCCCATGGGTATTTTGCCTCATCCTGCCGGGGCTGCACCGGTGAGCTTTGTCTATTGATGCTGGATTCAACCTTAATCAGCCGCCGTCGCCTGCTGGCGGCCATGGCGCTCTCACCGTTGCTGTTAAAAATGAACATGGCGCAGGCAGCAACGATAGATCCTCACCGTATTGTGGCGCTGGAGTGGCTGCCCGTAGAGCTGATGATGGCGCTGGGCATCACACCTTATGGCGTGGCCGATATTCCCAACTACAACCTGTGGGTGAACGAGCCGAAGCTGCCTGACTCGGTGATCGACATCGGCCTGCGTACCGAACCGAACCTTGAACTCCTGACGCAAATGAAGCCGTCGTTCTTATTCTGGTCCGCAGGTTATGGTCCGTCGGAAGAGACCATGGCGAAGATTGCGCCTGGCCGGGGCTTTTCCTTCAGCGATGGCAAAAAACCACTGACGATGGCGCGAAACTCGGTTAACGAGATGGCGCAATTTCTGAACCGGGAAGCGGCGGCGAAGCACCATCTCGACGAATTTGATGCGCTGATTGACTCCCTGAAGCCACGCTTTGCTAACCGTGGCGACCGCCCGCTGCTGATGGTGACACTACTGGATGCCCGCCATATGCTGGTCTTTGGCAAAAACTGCCTGTTCCAGGAAGTGCTCGATAGCTTTGGTATTCGTAATGCCTGGGAAGGCGAGATGACCTTCTGGGGCAGTACCGCCGTCGGCATTGACCGCCTGGCGGCGTTTCGTGATGTCGATGTGCTGTGCTTCGATCACGGCAACGATCGTGAAATGCAAACCCTGATGGCGACACCGCTCTGGCAGGCGATGCCATTTGTGCGTGAGCAACGCTTCCAGCGCGCACCCGCGGTGTGGTTCTACGGTGCAACGCTCTCGGCCATGCACTTTGCCCGCGTGCTGGACAACGCAATGGGAGGCAAGGCATGAGTACGCGAATTGCCCGTTTCCCGGCGCTGTTGCTGACCCTCATTTTCCTGGCCGCGCTGGCGTTAACCTGGTTCAACCTGTCGACGGCATTACCGCGTGAGCAGTGGGGAGCCGCCCTTGCCGCCCCGGATATCGACAACATTCAGCAAATGCTGTTCCATTACAGCCTGCTGCCGCGTCTGGCGATTTCGCTGCTGGTCGGTGCAGGATTGGGCCTGGTAGGCGTGCTGTTCCAGCAGGTTTTACGTAACCCGCTGGCGGAACCGACTACGCTCGGTGTGGCAACGGGGGCCCAGCTTGGGATTACGATTACTACGCTCTGGGCATTGCCTGGGGCGTTAACGTCGCAGTTTGCAGCGCTTGCGGGGGCGTGCATCGTGGGTGCGCTGGTCTTTGGCGTGGCATGGGGAAAACGTCTCTCGCCGGTCACGCTGATTCTGGCGGGACTGGTGGTGAGTTTGTACTGCGGGGCTATCAATCAACTGCTGGTGCTGTTCCATCACGATCAGCTGCAAAGCATGTTTATGTGGAGCACCGGTACGCTCACCCAGACCGACTGGAGCATCGTGCAGCGCCTGTGGCCACAGCTGGCTGGCGGCGTGGTGCTGACATTGCTGCTGTTGCGCCCACTGACGTTAATG
Source organism: Enterobacter sp. MALB-1 (assembly GCF_041021625.1). NCBI lineage: Bacteria > Pseudomonadati > Pseudomonadota > Gammaproteobacteria > Enterobacterales > Enterobacteriaceae > Enterobacter > Enterobacter sp. MALB-1. The sequence goes on along the minus strand of NZ_JBDPJL010000001.1, from coordinate 3,602,945 downwards.
GGGCTGGATGACGGCGTGGCGCGTAATCTGGGGCTGGCACTGTCGCTGGCCCGTCTTGCAGCGCTAACGCTGGCGATTGTGCTGAGCGCGTTGCTGGTTAACGCGGTCGGCATTATCGGGTTTATTGGCTTGTTTGCGCCGCTACTGGCAAAAATGCTTGGGGCGCGTCGTCTGCTGGCGCGTCTGCTGCTGGCACCGCTGATTGGTGCCCTTATCCTCTGGCTTTCCGATCAGGTCATTCTCTGGCTGGCACGTGTCTGGATGGAAGTTTCTACCGGTTCCGTGACCGCGCTTATCGGCGCGCCGCTGCTGCTGTGGCTGCTGCCGCGCCTGCGCAGCATCAGCGCGCCAGCGATGGATGCGGGCGATAAAGTGCACACCGAGCGCCAGTCGGTGCTGTGGTTCAGCCTCGCCGGGCTGGCGGTGCTGATCCTTGCTTCGTTTGCCGCGCTGTCTCTGGGCCGCGATGCCACAGGCTGGCACTGGGCGACGGGCGACTTACTGAATGAACTGTTGCAATGGCGCTGGCCGCGTATCTTCTCGGCGCTGATTGCGGGCGTTATGCTGGCGGTCGCGGGCTGTATTATCCAGCGTCTTACCGGTAACCCGATGGCCAGTCCGGAAGTGCTGGGGATCAGCTCCGGTGCGGCGTTTGGCGTGGTGCTGATGCTCTTCCTGGTGCCCGGAAACGCGTTTGGCTGGCTGATGCCTGCCGGGAGTATCGGGGCGGCGACGACGTTGCTGATCATTCTGATTGCCTCCGGGCGTGGCGGTTTTTCACCGCATCGCATGCTGCTGGCCGGTATGGCGCTCAGCACCGCATTTACGATGCTGTTGATGATGCTGCAGGCGAGCGGCGATCCGCGCATGGCACAGATCCTGACCTGGATTTCCGGCTCCACCTACAGCGCGACCGGCAGTCAGGTGGTTAACACCGGGATTGTGATGATCGTGCTGTTGGCTATTGTGCCGTTGTGTCGTCGCTGGATGACCATTTTGCCGCTCGGCGGGGAAACCGCGCGTGCGGTGGGGATGGCGCTGACGCCAACGCGTGTGGCTTTACTGCTGCTCGCGGCGTGCCTGACGGCAACGGCCACCATGACCATTGGTCCGCTGAGCTTTGTCGGTTTGATGGCTCCGCATATTGCCAGAATGCTCGGCTTCCGCCGGACAATACCGCATATCGTAATATCTGCGCTGACGGGCGGGGTGATCCTGGTGTTTGCAGACTGGTGTGGAAGGATGGTGCTGTTCCCGTATCAGATCCCGGCGGGTCTGTTGTCGACCTTTATTGGTGCGCCGTACTTTATTTATCTGTTGAGGAAACAGAGCAGATAAAAAAAAGCCGGGTGTCGCTGACGCTCACCCGGCTTACGTTTCTGGCGCGGTTTACAACTTCGCAAACACCTTACGCGCCGCGTCGATGGTGTTATTGATATCCTCTTCGCTGTGTGCCACGGACATAAAGCCCGCTTCGAACGCAGACGGTGCCAGGTACACGCCTTCTTCCAGCATCAGGTGGAAGAAACGTTTGAAGCGTTCAACGTCACACTTCACGACGTCCTGATAGCAGGTCACGGTTTTCGCATCGGTGAAGAAAATCCCGAACATCCCGCCGACATGGTTCACAACCAGTGGAATGCCTGCATTTTCTGCCGCGTCCAGCAGGCCGTTTGCCAACTGAGTGGTCAGGGCGGTCAGGGTTTCGTGAATACCCGGCTGCGCCACTTCGGTCAGGCAGGCGAAACCGGCCGCCATTGCGATTGGGTTGCCGGACAGCGTACCCGCCTGGTAAACCGGGCCGGTCGGAGCCAGCGCTTCCATCACCTCTTTGCGGCCACCAAATGCGCCGACAGGCATGCCGCCGCCGATGATTTTACCCAGGCAGGTGAGATCCGGCTCGACGCCGTAGTAAGACTGCGCACCCGCCAGCGCCACGCGGAAACCGGTCATTACCTCGTCAATGATCAGCAGCGCGCCGAACTCATCGCACAATGCGCGCAGGCCAGGCAGGAATTCAGGCTGTGGCGGAATGCAGTTCATGTTGCCCGCAACCGGTTCAACGATGATGCAGGCGATCTCCTGCGGATACTGCTCGAACGCGGCGCGAACGGTGTCCAGATCGTTATAGGTGCAGGTCAGCGTGTGTTTGGCGAAGTCAGCAGGTACACCCGGCGAGTTCGGCTGGCCAAGGGTCAGCGCGCCGGAACCGGCCTTCACCAGCAGACAGTCTGCATGACCGTGGTAGCAGCCTTCGAACTTGATGATTTTATCGCGACCGGTAAAACCGCGCGCCAGGCGAATCGCACTCATGGTGGCTTCCGTACCGGAGTTCACCATACGTACCATATCCATGGTTGGCACCAGCCCGGTGACCAGCTCCGCCATTTTCACTTCCATCTCAGTTGGCGCACCGAAGCTCAGGCCGCGCTGGGCCGCTTCAATCACCGCATTGCGGATCGCCGGATGGTTATGCCCCAGCACCATCGGACCCCAGGAGCCGACGTAATCGATATAGGCTTTGCCATCGACATCATACAGATACGCGCCGTCTGCACGTTCGATAAACAGCGGCGTACCGCCTACGCCGGTAAAGGCGCGAACAGGTGAGTTCACACCACCGGGGATTAGCTCGCGGGCTGCACTGTAGAGGTTTTCAGACTTGCTCATGGCGTCGTTCCTGGTTCGTATAAAATGGTTAAGCACACTATTCTAAGTGATTCGTGGAAGGTTATGAAATTTTTGCCCCATTAACCTCTCAACATTTGTTAAGTATTTTTCAGGGGACGAGGGGATTGTCTCTGGTAAACTCCTTGCGGCTATTTGTATGACCAAAAAGAACAGACAATGAAAGCAACGACTCCCTCATTTGAAGAACAACAGTTTGCGCGCGCGCAGCACCGTATCAGTATCCGGCGTTTACTTAATCGCGATAAAACGCCTCTGGCGATCCTGCTGGCCGCTGCCGTGGTGGGAACCCTGGCAGGGCTGGTGGGGGTCGCGTTCGAAAAAGCGGTTAACGCCATCCTTAACTGGCGCATTGGAACGGTCGCCGGGCACGCAGATAGCGGATGGCTGGTCTGGGTGTGGGCGTTTGGCCTGTCTGCCCTGTTTGCGATGGTCGGTTATTTTCTGGTGCGCAAATTCGCCCCGGAAGCGGGCGGCTCGGGTATTCCTGAAATTGAAGGCGCGCTGGAAGAGTTGCGTCCTGTGCGCTGGTGGCGGGTGATCCCCGTTAAATTCATTGGCGGCATGGGAACACTTGGCGCGGGAATGGTGCTCGGGCGGGAAGGGCCAACGGTGCAGTTAGGCGGTAACGTGGGGCGAATGGTGGGCGATCTGTTTCGGATGCGCAGTGCCGAAGCGCGTCATACGCTGCTGGCAACCGGGGCTGCTGCCGGGCTTTCTGCGGCGTTTAATGCGCCGCTGGCGGGTATCCTGTTTATTATCGAGGAGATGCGCGCGCAGTTTCGCTATAACCTCATCTCGATAAAAGCGGTGTTTACCGGTGTGATTATGTCGAGCATTGTCTTTCGCATTTTCAATGGCGAAGGGGCGGTGATTGAAGTCGGTAAGCTGACCAACGCGCCGGTGAATACGCTATGGCTGTATCTGGTTCTCGGCATGATTTTTGGCGTCGTCGGCCCGCTTTTTAACACGTTGATCTTACGTGCTCAGGATATGTTCCAGCGTATTCACGGGGGTAATACCACCAGATGGGTGCTGGTCGGTGGTTTGCTTGGCGGAGCGTGCGGGCTTCTTGGCTTTATCGAACCGAATGCGGCAGGCGGCGGCTTCGGGTTGATCCCGATTGCGGCGGCGGGGAATTTTAGCGTTGGCCTGCTGCTGTTTATGTTTATTTCACGGGTTATCACCACGGTGCTCTGCTTTTCCTCTGGCGCGCCTGGCGGTATTTTTGCTCCCATGCTGGCGCTGGGAACTCTGCTGGGAACGGCATTTGGCATGGCTGCCACGGCAGGTTTCCCGGCGTATCATCTGGATGCCGGGACGTTTGCGATAGCGGGAATGGGCGCGCTGCTGGCGGCGTCACTGCGTGCGCCCTTGACCGGGATCGTACTGGTGCTGGAGATGACGGACAATTACCAGCTCATTTTGCCAATGATCATTACCTGTCTCGGCGCGACACTATTAGCCCAATTCCTGGGTGGAAAACCGTTATACTCCACCATTCTTGCTCGTACCCTGGCAAAACAAGAGGCTGAACGGGCCTCAACGCAGAATACTTGAATGAATTACCAGGGTATTAGATAATGACAAAAAGAATTGGGTGATTTTTACCCAATTGCAGTAAGCAGTATTCATGGGAGCATAAGATGAGTGATGACGTAGCGCTGCCGTTGCAATTTACCGAAGCAGCAGCCAAGAAAGTGAAAACCCTGATTGCCGACGAAGACAATCCGGATCTGAAACTGCGTGTATATATTACGGGTGGCGGCTGCAGCGGCTTCCAGTACGGGTTTACCTTTGATGACCAGGTTAACGATGGGGATATGACTATCGAGAAGCAGGGCGTCGCACTGGTGGTTGACCCGATGAGCCTGCAATATCTGGTGGGCGGTGCAGTGGATTACACCGAAGGTCTGGAAGGGTCTCGCTTTGTCGTGACCAACCCGAACGCAAAAAGCACCTGCGGGTGTGGTTCTTCGTTCAGTATCTAAGAAGGTGCGGGCTGATGCCCTCACCCCGGCCCTCTCCCACAGGGAGAGGGAGAAAAGACTAAAAACGGTAACCTTGCGGTTACCGTTTTGCGTTTACCTGTCATCCAGCGCAAACGTCGGCAACTTCAGGTGCCAGCGGATTGCCGCTAACCGTATCCCCAGCGTAACGACCATCCCCAGCATCGCGGAATTCTCCAGCGGGATCGCAAAGGTGTAGTACGCGGTGGCGTGAACAATCCCGCCAACAATACAGGCCGTCGCATAGATTTCGGTTCGCAGGATCATCGGCACTTCACGTGCCAGAATGTCGCGAATAATCCCGCCACCCACGCCGGTTAATACACCCATGCAGATCGCCACCATCGGGCCTGTCCCTGCATTAAAGGCTTTATTCACGCCGATGCCGACAAACACCGCCAGACCGACGGCATCCAGTACCGGGAGTATCCATTTTGGCAATCTGCGAGGCTGGCGAACCAGCACGATCGTTAACAGACAAGTGACCATCGCCACCACCAGATCGGTTGGGTCTTTAACCCAAAAAACCGGGCCATGCGCCAGCGCCATATCGCGGATTGTTCCGCCGCCCACAGCAGTGACAACGCCAAGCACCAGCACACCAAACGGGTCCATGCGCAGTTTTCCGGCAAGCAGAACGCCGGAGATAGCAAAAACGGCTGTGCCAAGAATATCCAGCCAATATACGAGCATCGTGAAATCCTCGAACTCTTCGGGTCTACGTTAATGACTCTCAGCCAACGCGGCGCAGAGTTGTTTTGCGGCGAGGATAATACGCGGGCTGGCGCGTTCAAACCAGTCGCTGTGTAGCGCTATCACCGGAATTTTGAGCTGGCGTTGCCAGAATTGTTCAATTTTAGGAATCTCGCTCGCACTTCCGACCACGATAATGGCCTGAGGTTGCCGCGCCAGCACCTGTTCCCGGCTCACCTGCGGCCAGGGCACCCGGCTGGCGGCAAAGATATTTTCACCGCCGCAGGCTTCCAGTACCTGATTCTGTATTGAACCTTTCCCGGTGGTGAACAGCGGCTGGCTGCCAAACTGCAGGAAAACGCGCTTTTTGGCAGGCGTATCGTATCTGGATTTCAGCGCGGCATAGTCGCTGAGCAACTGCTGTGCGGCTTGCACGGCTTTTTTGGGGGTTGGGCTATAGGGAGCCAGGTCGCGCAGCGCCTGGGCAACCTGCTCAATGCTCACCGCGTCAACCCACATGACTTTTATTCCGAGCGACGAGAGCTGGTTTACCTGTCTTTCGGCGTTGCCGCCACGCCAGGCCAGCACGAGATCGGGCTTAAGCGCCACAATGCGCTCAAGATTCATCCCCTGCCATGTGGCAACCTGTTCTATATCAGCCGCTTGCGGCGGATAATCCGAAAAACTGCTGACGCCAACGGGCGTGATCCCGGCGGCAAAAGCCAGCTCGGTGTTGGCCGGGGAGAGCGTTATCACCCGCGGCGCAGCAAAAAGCCATACCGGGGCGAATAAAAGCAGGGCGGCCAGCGCCCTTAAGAGCGGTTTAGCCACGTGCCAGTTTCTGCACCAGACTTTCCACCATCACGGTAGACTGTTTGGCCGCAACGGCCAGGAACTCGTCAAAGCTCAGGTGAGATTGTTGATCGGCCACATCAGAGATAGCGCGAACCACCACGAACGGTACGCTGAAATTATGGCAAACGTGAGCAATCGCGGTCGCTTCCATTTCAACGGCAACGGCCTGCGGGAAGTTATGACGGATTTTAGCCAGGCCGACAGAGCCATTGATGAAAGCATCGCCGCTAACGATCAAACCGCGCACCGCATTGAGGTTCAGCTCCGCGATGCAGCTTTCTGCTGCAGCAATCAGCTTGTCATCCGCTTTAAAGCCCGCCGGACAACCCGGAAGCTGACCATATTCGTAGCCGAAAGCCGTGACGTCTGCATCGTGGTAACGCGCTTCGTCAGAAACCACGATATCGCCCACTTTTAACGTGGAGGCCAGGCCGCCCGCAGAGCCGGTATTAATGATCACGTCCGGCTTGCAGCGCTCAAGCAACAGCGTTGCACCCAGCGCAGCAGCAACTTTACCGATGCCTGATTTCAGCAGAGCCACATCCACTCCATTCAATTGGCCGGTGTAGATCTCACAGCCACCCAGAGAGAGAGTCTGACGGTTCTCAATTTTGTCACGCAGCAGCGTAACTTCTTCTTCCATTGCACCAATAATGCCGATTTTCATAGATTTACTCGCGATGTGCCTTGTTAAGATGCATAGTCTATCATGCGGTTAAGGGGAAACGCATTCTCACGCGGGGGAGCACATGGCACCAATCGATTTTCGCACCAAAATTAACTGGCATCGTCGTTTCCGTTCGCCACAGGGTGAAAAGAGCGAACATGAGATCCTGCGTATTTTCGAAAGCGATCGCGGGCGCATTATCAACTCTCCGGCGATCCGCCGTTTACAACAAAAAACCCAGGTCTTTCCGCTGGAGCGTAATGCGGCGGTGCGCACGCGCTTAACCCACTCGATGGAAGTTCAGCAGGTCGGGCGTTATATTGCCAAAGAGATTTTAAGCCGTCTTAAAGAGCAGCGGTTGCTGGAAACCTACGGTCTTGACGAACTGACGGGGCCGTTTGAGAGCATCGTTGAGATGGCTTGTCTGATGCATGACATTGGCAATCCACCTTTCGGGCATTTCGGCGAGGCCGCCATTAATGACTGGTTCAAACAGCGGCTTTTCCCCTCTGATGCGATAAGCCAGCCGCTCAGCGACGATCGCTGCGTGGTGCAGGATTTACGTCTGAGGGAAGGTGAAGAGGGGCTGAACGATTTGCGTCGCAAGATACGTCAGGATCTTTGCCATTTCGAGGGGAATGCGCAGGGGATTCGGCTGGTGCACTCCCTGATGCGTATGAACCTGACGTGGGCGCAGGTTGGCTGCATTCTGAAATATACGCGACCGGCCTGGTGGACGGGGGAAACGCCCGCTACACACAGTTATTTGATGAAAAAGCCGGGATATTATCTTTCCGAAGAGGCCTATATTGAGCGGCTGCGTAAAGAACTTTCACTGACGCCAAACGGCCGTTTCCCATTGACGTGGATTATGGAAGCTGCCGATGATATTTCCTATTGTGTGGCAGATCTCGAAGACGCCGTTGAAAAAAGAATATTCAGCGTCGAGGAACTTTACCAGCATCTTTATGATGCGTGGGGCAGCCATGAAAAAGGGTCGCTGTTTTCTCAGGTTGTCGAAAATGCCTGGGATAAATCGCGTTCAAATTCCCTGAGCCGCAGTACGGAAGACCAGTTCTTTATGTATTTGCGGGTTAATACGCTCAATAAACTGGTGCCTTATGCGGCTGCGCGGTTTATCGATAATTTACCCATGATCTTCAGTGGGGAATTTAACCACGCGCTGCTGGAAGATGACAGCAGCTTTAGTCAGTTGCTTGAGTTATATAAAAATGTGGCCGTGCGCCATGTATTCAGCCATCCGGATGTCGAACAGTTAGAGCTGCAGGGATACCGGGTCATCAGCGGTCTGCTGGAAATTTATCGGCCTTTACTGCAATTGTCTGTTGATGAGTTCAGCGAGCTGGTTGAAAAAGAACGCGTACGCCGCCTGCCCATTGAATCCCGGCTGTATCAAAAACTTTCAACCCGGCATCGTCTGGCTTATGTGGAAGCAATCAGCAAAATTGAGCGACATGCGGTTCAGTGGCCGGTGATGGAATATTATTACCGTTGTCGCCTTATTCAGGACTATATCAGCGGCATGACTGATTTGTATGCATGGGATGAATACCGCAAGCTCATGGCCGTTGAATAAAGGCGGAGTTTTGTAAAGACGACCAATAAATTTTTACTTTTTCCATAAACTTAATCCCGGAACTAAGCGGTATAAAATGAATCTGAGTTACACAGCAATTTTGCGTTATCAGTAAATCGAGATTGAGAAACATGAAAAAAACCACATTAGCAATGAGTGCACTGGCTCTGAGTTTAGGTTTAGCGCTGTCTCCTCTGACTGCTACTGCAGCCGAGACTGCGTCTTCGGCAGCAACCGCGCAGCAGATGCCAAGCCTGGCACCGATGCTCGAAAAGGTGATGCCATCGGTGGTGAGTATCAACGTTGAGGGTAGCACGACCGTTAATACGCCGCGTATGCCGCGTAACTTCCAGCAGTTCTTTGGCGACAACTCGCCGTTCTGCCAGGACGGTTCACCGTTCCAGAGTTCCCCATTCTGTCAGGGCGGTGGTGCCGGTGATGACAGCCAGGGCGGTAACGGCGGCCAGCAACAGAAATTCATGGCGCTTGGCTCGGGTGTCATTATCGATGCAGCAAAAGGCTATGTTGTGACCAACAACCACGTTGTGGATAACGCCAGCACCATTAAAGTGCAGCTGAGCGATGGCCGTAAATTTGACGCTAAAGTGGTGGGTAAAGACCCGCGCTCTGATATCGCACTGATCCAGATCCAGGAACCGAAAAACCTGACGGCGATTAAACTTGCCGACTCTGATGCGCTGCGCGTCGGTGACTACACCGTGGCGATCGGAAACCCGTTCGGCCTGGGCGAAACTGTGACCTCAGGTATCGTCTCTGCGCTGGGTCGTAGCGGCCTGAACGCTGAGAACTACGAAAACTTTATCCAGACGGATGCAGCCATTAACCGCGGTAACTCCGGTGGTGCGCTGGTGAACCTGAACGGCGAACTGATTGGTATCAATACCGCGATTCTGGCACCGGACGGCGGCAACATCGGTATCGGCTTTGCAATCCCAAGTAATATGGTGAAAAACCTGACCGCGCAGATGGTGCAGTACGGCCAGGTGAAACGTGGTGAGCTGGGTATCCTGGGAACGGAGCTGAACTCTGAACTGGCGAAAGCGATGAAAGTGGACGCCCAGCGCGGGGCATTCGTCAGCCAGGTCATGCCGAACTCCTCTGCGGCGAAAGCGGGGATTAAAGCGGGTGATGTGATCACCTCCCTGAACGGTAAACCGATCAGCAGCTTTGCCGCGCTGCGTGCCGAAGTGGGCTCTATGCCGATTGGCAGTAAAGTGACTCTCGGCCTGCTGCGTGAAGGTAAGCCAGTTAATGTGAGCCTGGAACTGCAGCAGAGCAGCCAGAATCAGGTTGATTCCAGCACCATCTTCAGCGGTATTGAAGGCGCTGAGATGAGTAACAAAGGCCAGGACAAAGGTGTGGTGGTGAACAACGTGAAAGCGAATTCGCCTGCTGCCCGTATCGGCCTGAAAAAAGGTGATGTGATCATGGGGGCTAACCAGCAGCCAGTGAAAAACATCGCGGAACTGCGCAAAATTCTCGACAGCAAACCTTCCGTGCTGGCGTTGAATATTCAGCGTGGTGACACCTCTATCTACCTGCTGATGCAGTAATCCCCGAAGCCCCCGCGTGTTCTGAGTGGGGGCTTTTCTCTTTTCTGTGACCCTTTCCACAAGTCCATATTTCTCCCCCTGACTTTGTGCATCCGCACAATGCGACCGTAATGGAACTCCCCTATGCTTGAGCTCTGCTCACAGGAGGGTTACATGGCTGGCTGGCATCTTGATACCAAAATGGCGCAGGATATCGTGGCGCGTACCATGCGCATCATCGATACCAATATCAACGTAATGGATGCCCGCGGGCGCATTATCGGTAGCGGCGATCGGGAACGCATTGGGGAATTGCACGAAGGTGCGCTGCTGGTGCTTTCCCAGGGACGCGTGGTGGACATTGATGATGCGGTCGCAAAACATCTTCACGGTGTACGGCAGGGCATTAACTTACCGCTCCGACTCGACGGTGAAATTGTCGGCGTGATCGGCCTGACCGGGGAGCCGGAATCGTTGCGTAAATACGGTGAACTGGTGTGCATGACGGCAGAAATGATGCTGGAGCAGTCGCGCCTGATGCACCTGCTGGCGCAGGACAGTCGTCTTCGTGAAGAGCTGGTCATGAACCTGATTCAGGCAGAAGAGCATACACCTGCCCTGAGCGAGTGGGCGCAGCGGCTGGGGATCGACCTGAATCAGCCTCGCGTGGTGGCCGTGATTGAGGTGGATAGCGGTCAGCTGGGAGTAGACAGCGCGATGGCAGAGCTCCAGCAACTGCAAAATGCGCTGGCGACGCCGGAACGCGACAACCTGGTGGCGATAGTTTCTCTGACGGAAATGGTGGTGCTCAAACCCGCGCTGAACGCGTTCGGCCGCTGGGATGCGGAAGATCACCGTCGGCGTGTGGAGCAACTGATTTCCCGCATGAAAGAGAACGGCCAGCTCCGTTTTCGCGTTGCGCTGGGAAATTACTTTACCGGACCGGGCAGTATTGCCCGTTCCTGGCGCACGGCACGTACCACCATGATGGTGGGCAAACAGCGTATGCCGGAGAGTCGCAGCTATTTCTATCAGGATCTGATGCTGCCGGTACTGCTCGACAGCCTGCGCGGCGGCTGGCAGGCTAACGAGCTGGCGCGTCCGCTCGTGCGCCTGAAAGCGATGGATAATAACGGACTGCTGCGCCGCACGTTGCAGGCGTGGTTCCGCCATAACGTGCAGCCGCTGGCGACGTCTAAGGCGCTGTTTATCCACCGTAATACGCTGGAATATCGGCTTAACCGAATCTCGGAACTGACGGGGCTGGATTTAGGGAATTTTGACGACCGGCTACTGCTGTATGTGGCGTTGCAGCTGGATGAACAGAGATGATGCTGTTTGCCGGGTGGCGGCTTCGCCTTACCCGGCCTACATGCGTTCGTAGGCCCGGTAAGCGAAGCGCCACCGGGCAATAAAACGGATCATTTGTTACGCGTCAATTTCTCAAGATCCGCTTCAATCTCGCTGATCTTATTGGTGACTACGCTTTCCAGGTGACGCAAGTCATCAAGGATCTTACGTTTGAGATCGACTTCGGTACGATCGCGCTGGCAGATCTGATCGAGTTCATCGATCACATAGCGCAGGTTAGGGCTGATTTCCTGTACTTCTTTGTATCCCTGACCGACACCGTCAGCAACGACGGTCTTACGCTGGCGCGGGTATTTAAACTTCACGCTCTTGGCGAAAAACTCTCCTTTGTCCTTGTGAAAATAGATTTTCAAAATATCGTTATTGGCTTCCTGACGGAGGCTGTAACGATCAATCTCATCAGGATTGGTAATGCCCAGACTTTTCAGATTATCGTACATAGCGGTACCCTTGATCTCAACATAACCTTTGAATTATTAACGAAAAAATCTATTTTCGCCACCCTCAGATACAAAAAAAGCGGGGTTGCCCCCGCTTTTTGTTATACCCGATTAATCGATGGTGCGCAGCAACTCGTTGATGCCCACTTTGCCGCGGGTTTTCGCATCGACTTTCTTCACGATGACCGCACAGTACAGGCTGTATTTGCCATCTTTAGACGGCAGGTTGCCGGAAACCACAACGGAACCCGCCGGTACGCGACCGTAATGCACTTCACCGGTTTCTCGATCGTAGATACGGGTGCTCTGGCCGATGTAAACGCCCATGGAGATCACGGAACCTTCTTCAACGATCACGCCTTCAACCACTTCGGAGCGTGCGCCGATGAAGCAGTTATCTTCGATGATGGTTGGGTTAGCCTGCAGTGGTTCCAGTACGCCACCGATGCCAACGCCGCCGGAGAGGTGAACGTTTTTACCGATCTGCGCGCAAGAGCCGACGGTCGCCCAGGTATCCACCATGGTGCCTTCGTCTACATACGCACCGATGTTCACGTAAGATGGCATCAGCACGGTGTTGCGTGCGATGAATGCGCCCTGACGCACTGCCGCAGGGGGAACCACGCGGAAGCCTTCTTTCTGGAAACGCGCGTCGTCGTAGTCTGCAAATTTCATTGGCACTTTATCAAAGTAGCGGCTTTCTGCTCCGTCGATAACCTGGTTATCGTTGATACGGAAAGAGAGCAGCACGGCTTTCTTCAGCCATTGATGAGTCACCCACTGGCCGTCAATTTTTTCTGCGACACGCAGTGCGCCGGAATCCAGCAGAGAAATCACCTGGTTAACGGCTTCACGGGTAACGGTATCCACATTTGCCGGAGTGATTTCGGCGCGACGCTCAAAAGCGGACTCAATAACGTTCTGTAACTGCTGCATTGTTTACTCTTTCCATTTCAAAAAAACACGTCACCCTTTATCGTTTGGATTGAGGGCTGCTGTCAACCGTTGTTGCACCTCAAGTTGCAGGTCATTATTAAGGGCACGCCGGTCGGCGGTCGCGATTATAAATAAATCTTCTACTCGCTCGCCAATGGTTGTAATTCGGGCACCGTGAAGCGAAATTCCCAGATCGGCAAAAACCTGGCCGACGCGGGCGAGCAGCCCTGGCTGGTCAAGTGCGATAAGCTCAAGGAACGATTTACGATCGGTGTGGGTCGGCAGGAAATTGACCTCAGTATCGACGGTAAAGTGTCGCAATTTCGCCGGTTGACGGCGCGGCTGCGGTGGCTGCCAGCTGCGCTGGGTAATGGCCTGTTCCAGACCGAAGCGTATCCCTTCATGGCGATCCGACGACAGCGGGCTGCCATCCGGTTCCAGCACAATAAAAGTATCCATTGCCATGCCGTCGCGGGTGGTGAAAATTTGCGCGTCATGAACGCTCAGGTTACGCCTGTCCAGCTCGGCGCACACCGCAGCAAACAGATAGGGCCGATCCGGGCTCCAGATGAAAATCTCCGTCCCACCGCGCGTGGCCTGCGGGCTGAGCAGGATCATCGGCTTTGACAGATCGTGCTGGAGCAAATGCCGTGCATGCCAGGCGAGCTGGTTTGGGCTGTGGCGCACAAAGTAGTTAGCACGACAGCGCGCCCAAATCTGGTGCAGTGCCTCTTCATCAATATTATCCATCCGCAGCAGTGCCAGTGCCTGCAACTGGTGGTGGCGCACGCGTTCGCGCATGTCCGGGGTGTTCTGCATCCCGCGACGTAGCTGTTTTTCCGTTGCGAAGTAGAGTTCACGCAGCAGGCTTTGCTTCCAGCTATTCCACAGCGTTTCGTTGGTGGCGCAGATATCGGCCACCGTCAGACACACCAGGTAGCGCAGGCGGTTCTCCGTTTGCACCGCTTCGGCGAACTGCTTGATCACCTCCGGGTCCTGAATATCACGACGCTGTGCAGTCACTGACATCAGCAGGTGATGGCGTACCAGCCAGGCGACCAGTTGCGTTTCGCGCGAGTTCAGCCCGTGCAGCTCGGCAAATTTCAGCACGTCCTGGGCACCCAGCACCGAGTGGTCGCCACCGCGGCCTTTGGCGATGTCGTGGAACAGGGCGGCAATCAGGATCAGCTCAGGGTGAGCCAGGCGCGGCCACAGTTCCACGCACAGCGGATGGCGGGATCGCGTCTCTTCTTTCGCAAAACTTTCCAGCTTGAGCATGACGCGGATCGTGTGTTCATCTACCGTGTAGGCGTGGAAAAGATCGAACTGCATCTGCCCGACGATATGCGACCACTGCGGCATATAGGCCCACAGTACGCTGTGACGGTGCATGGGCAGCAGCCCACGACTGACGGCTCCCGGATGGCGCAGCATACTCAGAAACAGAGAACGTGCTTCCGGGATATAGCATAGCGGCTGCTTCAGATGGCGGCGGGCATGGCGCAGATGGCGCAGGGTGGTGGAGTAGATCCCGGTGATCGTGCTGTTGCGAACCATAGTGTAAAACATCCGCAGGATCGCTTCCGGCTCGCGGATAAATAATGTTTCGTCGCGCAGGTCGATAAGCGTACCGCGCAGCTGGAATTCGTCATCAATGGGGCGCGGCTTTTCGTCTGCCGTCAGCGCCAGAATCGCTTCGTCGAACAGTTGCAGCAGCATCTGGTTCAGCTCGGTGACGCGACGAGTGACACGGAAGAAATCCTTCATCATGTGCTCGACCGGCTCGTTGCCTTCACCGCTATAGTTGAGGCGCTGGGCCACGCTGAGCTGGCGATCAAACAGCAGGCGGTTATCGTAGCGCGTGACTTCCAGATGAAGGGCAAACCGGATACGCCACAGCAGGTGCAGACACTCGTTTAGCTCGTTGCGTTCGGCCTCAGTTAAGAAGCCAAACCCGACCATCTCATCGAGCGATGTCGCGCCGAAGTGGCGGCGGGCGACCCACTGTAAGGTGTGGATGTCGCGCAGACCGCCGGGGCTGCTTTTGATATCCGGCTCAAGGTTATAGCTGGTGCCGTGATAGCGCTGATGGCGCTGATTTTGCTCCTCGACCTTTGCGGCGAAGAATTTTTCTGACGGCCAGAAGCCGTCGCTGAAGATATGTTTTTGCAGTTCAAGGAACAGGGCCACGTCGCCAATCAGCAGGCGGGTTTCAATGAGGTTGGTGGCAACGGTCAGGTCAGATAACCCTTCCAGCAGGCACTCTTCCAGGGTGCGCACGCTGTGGCCGACTTCCAGCTTCACGTCCCACAGCAGCGTCAGCAGTTCGCCAATCTTTTGTGCTTGTTCGTCCGGCAGCTTTTTGCGGCTTAAAATCAGCAGATCGATGTCGGAAAGGGGATGAAGCTCGCCGCGACCATAGCCCCCGACGGCGACCAGCGCGATGTCGCCAATCTGCCCGAACCCGTAATCAATCCACAGACGCTGCAGGAGCTGGTCGATAAATTCTGTACGCGCTTCGATCAACTGCTCAGCGGAAATACCGGCATCAAAGGCGCTACCCAGCCAGCGCTGGAAGATATCCATATGCGCTTTGATGTGGGCGCAGGTCAGTTCATGTGGTGGCCAGACGCCTGGGTTGTCGGGCTGATCGGGGAGGGTGGGAAGGGCTGTGTTAGCATACTGTTCGGGTAAAAGATTACTCATCGTGCGCCACCCATAAGAAAAAGCTATCGCCATTAAAAAAGCCGGCATTCGCCGGCTTTTTATCACTCAATGTTCGTCAGTATCGCCGGGATGGTGTCATCCTTGCGCAACGTCATAATTTCGCAGCCGTTGTCTGTTACCACAATAGTATGCTCGTACTGTGCAGACAAGCTCCGGTCTTTGGTTTTCACCGTCCAGCCATCTTTCATGGTGCGGATACGGTAATCACCTGCGTTCACCATTGGTTCGATGGTGAAGGTCATGCCTTTTTGCAGCACCACGCCACCGTCATCCGCATCGTAGTGCAGAACCTGCGGTTCTTCGTGGAAGACGCGGCCAATGCCGTGACCGCAGTACTCACGCACCACGGAGAAACCTTCCGCTTCAACGAATTTCTGAATCGCCGCGCCGAGGGTACGCAGACGGATGCCCGGTTTGACCATTTTCAGCGCCAGATAAAGGCTCTCTTGCGTCACTTTGCACAGACGCTCGCCCAGGATAGTTGGCTTGCCGACGATGAACATCTTTGAGGTGTCACCGTGGTAGTCATCTTTAATGACGGTGACGTCGATGTTGACGATGTCGCCATCTTTCAGCAGTTTTTCGTCGTCCGGAATACCGTGACACACCACTTCATTAATGGAGATGCAGACGGATTTCGGGAAGCCGTGATAGCCGAGGCAGGCGGAAACCGCGTGCTGCTCTTTCACGATATAGTCGTTACAGATGCGATCCAGTTCACCGGTGCTGACGCCCGGTTTCACAAACGGTTCGATCATTTCCAGCACTTCAGCGGCCAGACGACCGGCGACGCGCATCTTTTCAATTTCTTCAGGGGTCTTAATAGAGATAGCCATGTAATCTGTCCATCAGTGTCGATTTTTTCGACAATACTAGTCTAAGTATCGTCAATGGTATCAGTCTGGCGCACCCCGTGCCAAATTGAGAATCATTAACAGCACACACCGCCAACAATTATTGGTTTCTGGCCGTGTTTTGTGGTATAAAGCGCGCCGGACTTCCGATCCATCTCGAATACACAGGCTGGACGGGAGCGACAAATCTCACTTTGTGTAACAACACACACGTATCGGCACATATTCCGGGGTGCCCTTTGGGGTCGGTAATATGGGATACGTGGAGGCATAACCCCAACTTTTACTATAGAGGTTTTAAACATGGCAACTGTTTCCATGCGCGACATGCTCAAGGCTGGTGTTCACTTTGGTCACCAGACCCGTTACTGGAACCCGAAAATGAAGCCTTTCATCTTCGGCGCGCGTAACAAAGTTCACATCATCAACCTTGAGAAAACTGTACCAATGTTCAACGAAGCCCTGGCTGAGCTGAACAAGATCTCTTCCCGTAAAGGTAAGATTCTGTTCGTTGGTACTAAGCGCGCTGCAAGCGAAGCTGTGAAAGATGCTGCTAACAGCTGCGACCAGTTCTTCGTGAACCATCGCTGGTTGGGCGGCATGCTGACCAACTGGAAAACTGTTCGTCAGTCCATCAAGCGCCTGAAAGATCTGGAAACCCAGTCTCAGGACGGTACTTTCGACAAGCTGACTAAGAAAGAAGCGCTGATGCGCACTCGTGAACTGGACAAGCTGGAAAACAGCCTGGGCGGTATCAAAGATATGGGCGGCCTGCCAGACGCGCTGTTCGTTATCGATGCAGACCACGAGCACATCGCAATCAAAGAAGCTAACAACCTGGGTATCCCGGTATTCGCTATCGTTGATACCAACTCCGATCCGGACGGTGTTGACTTCGTTATCCCGGGTAACGACGACGCAATCCGTGCTGTTAGCCTGTACCTGAGCGCTGTAGCTGCTACCGTTCGTGAAGGCCGTTCCCAGGATCTGGCTTCTCAGGCGGAAGAAAGTTTCGTAGAAGCTGAATAATAAGGTATTACCCCTTATTAGTACCGTGTATGAATAGGGGCCCATTATCGGCCCCTTTTTTCAATTTATACTGTTTGGCTTCTGGCCGGGCAGTTCACATCTCCCGAGGATTTAAGAATGGCTGAAATTACCGCATCCCTGGTAAAAGAGCTGCGTGAGCGTACTGGCGCAGGCATGATGGATTGCAAAAAAGCGCTGACTGAAGCGAACGGCGACATTGAGCTGGCAATCGAAAACATGCGTAAATCCGGTGCGATCAAAGCAGCTAAGAAAGCAGGCAACGTTGCTGCTGACGGCGTGATCATCACCAAGATCAACGGCAACTACGGCATCATTCTGGAAGTTAACTGCCAGACTGACTTCGTTGCTAAAGATGCTGGTTTCCAGGCATTTGCGAACAAAGTTCTGGACGCCGCTGTTGCGGGCAAAATCACTGACGTTGAAGTTCTGAAAGCACAGTTCGAAGAAGAACGTGTTGCGCTGGTTGCTAAAATTGGTGAGAACATCAACATCCGTCGCGTATCTTCTCTGGAAGGTGACGTTCTGGGCTCTTACCAGCACGGCGCGCGTATCGGTGTTCTGGTTGCGGCTAAAGGCGCTGACGAAGAGCTGGTTAAACAACTGGCAATGCACATCGCTGCAAGCAAGCCAGAATTCGTTAAGCCAGAAGACGTGTCTGCTGAAGTGGTAGAGAAAGAGTACCAGGTTCAGCTGGACATCGCGATGCAGTCTGGTAAGCCTAAAGAAATCGCAGAGAAAATGGTTGAAGGCCGCATGAAGAAATTCACCGGCGAAGTTTCTCTGACTGGCCAGCCTTTCGTTATGGACCCAAGCAAGTCTGTTGCTCAGCTGCTGAAAGAGCACAACGCTGACGTCACTGGCTTCATCCGCTTCGAAGTGGGCGAAGGCATCGAGAAAGTTGAGACTGACTTCGCAGCTGAAGTTGCTGCAATGTCCAAGCAGTCTTAATGAGTGAAAAGGAGCCGCCTGAGGGCGGCTTCTTTTTGTCACCCGTCAGACGAAATCAGACAGGCTCCAGTATCGCTGTGCTGATTTGCGACATATCATGTCGCCAGAATTAACCCCCATCTTAATCGTTGACAGTCTCAGGAAAGAAACATGGCTACCAATGCAAAACCCGTGTACAAACGCATTCTGCTTAAGCTGAGTGGCGAAGCGCTGCAGGGAACGGAAGGCTTCGGTATTGACGCAAGCATCCTTGACCGCATGGCACAGGAAATCAAAGAACTGGTCGAACTGGGTATCCAGGTTGGCGTGGTCATTGGCGGTGGCAACCTTTTCCGTGGTGCTGGTCTGGCGAAAGCGGGGATGAACCGCGTTGTGGGCGACCACATGGGTATGCTGGCAACCGTAATGAATGGCCTGGCCATGCGTGATGCGCTGCATCGTGCCTATGTCAACGCTCGCCTGATGTCCGCTATTCCTCTGAATGGCGTATGCGATAACTACAGCTGGGCAGAGGCTATCAGCCTGCTGCGCAACAACCGCGTGGTGATCCTCTCCGCCGGTACGGGTAACCCGTTCTTTACCACCGATTCCGCTGCCTGCCTGCGCGGTATCGAAATCGAAGCCGACGTGGTGCTGAAAGCGACCAAAGTCGACGGCGTGTTTACGGCCGATCCGGCAAAAGATCCTTCTGCGACCATGTACGATCAGCTGACCTATAGCGAAGTGCTGGATAAAGAGCTGAAAGTGATGGATCTTGCCGCCTTCACGCTGGCTCGTGACCACAAACTGCCGATCCGTGTCTTCAACATGAACAAGCCTGGTGCGCTGCGTCGCGTCGTTATGGGCGAAAAAGAAGGCACTTTGATCACGGAATAATTTCCGTCGGCGATAAATACAGGTAAGATTCCGCTTTATTTTGTAGTGGTATCTTACCCGGACGCGCCTTTGGCGTTGTCATGAATTAAACGCGACTATACTTAGCACACCTGTAGCGCTGTGCTGGCGGATAGTCTGCCTGAGACAAGTTTTCAAGGATTCGTAACGTGATTAACGACATCAGAAAAGATGCTGAAGTACGCATGGAAAAATGCGTAGAAGCGTTCAAAAACCAAATCAGCAAAATCCGTACTGGCCGTGCTTCTCCAAGCCTGCTGGATGGCATCATCGTGGAATACTACGGTACGCCAACACCTCTGCGTCAGCTGGCGAGCGTGACGGTAGAAGATACCCGCACGCTGAAAATCAACGTATTCGATCGCTCCATGAGCCCGGCCGTTGAAAAAGCGATCATGGCGTCTGACCTGGGTCTGAACCCAAGCTCTGCGGGTGCTGACATCCGCGTTCCGCTGCCGCCACTGACCGAAGAGCGTCGTAAAGATCTCATCAAAGTGGTGCGTGGTGAAGCTGAGCAGGGTCGCGTTTCCGTGCGTAACGTGCGTCGTGATGCGAACGATAAAGTAAAAGCCCTGCTGAAAGAAAAAGAGATCAGTGAAGATGATGACCGTCGTTCTCAGGACGACGTACAGAAAATGACTGACGCTGCGATCAAGAAAATTGACGCGGCGCTGGCAGAGAAAGAAGCGGAACTGATGCAGTTCTGATTTCTGTCGTACACTGATAAAACGCCGTTCAGAAGGACATGATGTCTTACTGGCGGCGTTTTGCTTTTATCGGGTCTAACTTTTTCCGGGCATCTCATGAAGCATTTAACACTCCTTGGCTCAACCGGCTCGATCGGTTGCAGCACCCTCGACGTGGTTCGCCATAATCCTGACAGCTACACCGTGACTGCTCTCGTGGCCGGAAAGAACGTGCAGCGCATGGTTGAGCAATGTCTGGAGTTTACGCCTCGCTTTGCGGTGATGGATGATGAAGTGAGTGCTCGCCAGGTGAAAGCGTTGCTGCAGGAGAAGGGCTGCCGCACCGAGGTAATGAGCGGGCAGCAGGCGGCCTGTGACATGGCGGCACTGGCTGAAGTGGATCAGGTGATGGCGGCCATCGTCGGAGCGGCAGGGCTTCTGCCGACGCTTGCAGCTATTGATGCCGGTAAAACGGTATTACTGGCGAATAAAGAGTCTCTGGTGACCTGTGGACGCCTGTTCATGGACGCGGTCAAACAGCGCGGAGCGCGTCTTTTGCCGGTAGATAGCGAACATAACGCGATTTTTCAGAGTTTACCGCAACCTTTTCAACAGAACCTGGGGTACGCTGACCTGGAGCAGAATGGCGTCGTGTCGATTCTGCTTACCGGGTCTGGTGGCCCGTTCCGTGAAACGCCACTGTCTGAACTGAGCGCAATGACGCCGGATCAGGCGTGCCGTCACCCGAACTGGTCGATGGGGCGTAAGATCTCCGTCGATTCAGCCACCATGATGAACAAAGGTCTGGAATACATTGAAGCGCGCTGGCTGTTTAATGCGTCAGCGAAACAGATGGAAGTGCTGATCCACCCGCAATCGGTGATTCACTCTATGGTGCGCTATCAGGATGGCAGCGTGCTTGCACAACTGGGCGAACCGGATATGCGCACGCCAATCGCGCACGCCATGGCGTGGCCGAATCGCGTAAAGTCTGGTGTGAAACCGCTCGATTTTTGCAAGCTGAGTTCACTGACCTTTAGCGAACCTGACTACGACCGTTATCCGTGCCTGAAACTTGCGATGACGGCCTTTGATCAGGGGCAAGCGGCGACGACGGCACTCAATGCGGCCAATGAAATTACCGTTGAGGCATTTCTTCAACAGCAGATCCGCTTCACCGACATCGCTGCGCTGAACCTGTCGGTGCTGGAGATGATGGATTTGCGTGAACCACAAAGTGTGGAAGAGGTGCTGGCGGTGGATAAAGAGGCGCGCATTGTTGCGCGGAAACAGGTGACACGTCTCGCAAGCTGGTGATAAAGCAAGCACTAGTGGTCGTGCTATTTGTTAGCGTTGGGCTTCAGTGATATAGTCTGCGCCACCTGATCGCAGGTATTTGACTTTGTGTGGTCAGGTAAGCCGTGGTTTGACACGGCTTTTTTATGTATAGGCTTCAGTATTCCTGAGTACCGTTACATCCTTTTCAGGGACTAAAAACGCGTTATGTTGTCTGCGAATCAACCAATGAGCGAAAACTTGCCAGCACATGGCTGTCGCCATGTAGCAATCATCATGGATGGCAATGGCCGCTGGGCGAAAAGACAAGGGAAGATACGAGCCTTTGGGCATAAAGCTGGGGCGAAATCTGTGCGCCGCGCTGTTTCTTTTGCCGCCAATAACGGCATTGATGCGTTAACGCTCTATGCTTTTAGCAGTGAAAACTGGAATCGACCTGCGCAGGAAGTGACGGCGCTGATGGAACTGTTTGTGTGGGCGCTCGACAGCGAAGTAAAAAGCCTGCACCGCCACAATGTCCGCCTGCGTATTATTGGCGAAACCAGTCGTTTTAACTCACGTTTGCAGGAACGAATTCGTAAAGCAGAAGCGCTGACGGAAAACAATACCGGTCTGACGCTCAATATCGCGGCGAATTACGGCGGACGCTGGGATATTATCCAGGGCGTTCGGCATCTGGCCGAACAGGTTCAGGAAGGGCTGTTGAGACCCGACCAGATTGATGAAGAGGCGCTGAGTCAGCAAATCTGCATGAATGAACTGGCACCTGTGGATTTGGTAATTAGGACAGGGGGAGAACACCGCATAAGTAACTTTTTGCTTTGGCAAATCGCCTACGCCGAACTTTACTTTACTGATGTTCTTTGGCCCGATTTTGATGAACAAGACTTTGAAGGTGCGCTGCATGCCTTTGCCAATCGAGAGCGTCGTTTCGGCGGCACCGAGCCAGGTGGCGACAACGCCTGATGGGGGTAGCTTTTGCTGAAGTATCGCCTGATTTCCGCTTTTGTATTAATACCCATTGTCATAGCGGCGCTGTTTTTACTGCCCCCGGTGGGATTTGCTATCGTTACGCTGGTGGTGTGTATGCTTGCCGCGTGGGAATGGGGACAGCTTAGCGGCTTTACGTCGCGCACACAGCGGGTATGGCTGGCGGTACTCTGTGGCTTTTTACTGGCCCTGATGCTGTTTACCTTGCCTGAATATCACCATGATATTCACCAGCCGCTGGTTGCAGGCTCCTTATGGATCTCGCTGGTCTGGTGGGTTGTCGCGCTTTTACTGGTGCTTTTTTATCCAGGTTCTGCGGCGATATGGCGTAATTCAAAAGTGTTGCGCCTTATTTTTGGCCTGCTCACAATTGTTCCTTTTTTCTGGGGTATGCTCGCGCTACGCGCCTGGCACTACGACGATAACCATTACAGCGGTGCGTTATGGCTGCTTTATGTGATGATTCTCGTCTGGGGGGCTGACTCAGGGGCCTATATGTTTGGTAAACTGTTCGGCAAACATAAACTGGCACCGAAGGTTTCTCCGGGCAAAACCTGGCAAGGGTTCATTGGTGGCCTGTTTACGGCGGCGATCATCTCCTGGGGCTATGGCGTCTGGGCGAATCTTGAGGTTGCACCGTCAACGCTGCTGGTATGCTCGATTTTCGCTGCGCTGGCATCGGTACTGGGTGATTTAACCGAGAGTATGTTTAAGCGTGAAGCAGGGATTAAAGACAGTGGTCACCTTATTCCAGGGCACGGCGGAATACTGGATCGCATTGACAGCCTGACAGCGGCTGTTCCAGTGTTTGCTTGTCTGCTTTTACTGGTATTCGGGACGATTTAACGGAAGGTTTTATGCTGAGCATTCTCTGGAATCTGGCGGCGTTCATTGTTGCACTGGGTGTACTGATTACCGTGCATGAATTTGGCCATTTCTGGGTTGCCCGGCGTTGCGGTGTGCGGGTGGAGCGATTCTCCATCGGTTTTGGTAAGTCGCTCTGGACGCGCACCGACAAGCATGGCACCGAGTTTGTCATTGCCCTGATACCACTGGGCGGCTATGTCAAAATGCTCGATGAGCGCGTCGAGCCAGTCGCCCCGGAACTCCGACACAGTGCGTTTAACAACAAAACGGTTGGACAACGTGCTGCTATCATTGCTGCCGGCCCGGTAGCCAATTTCATTTTCGCTATCTTTGCCTACTGGCTGGTGTTTATCATCGGCGTGCCTGGCGTACGCCCGGTTGTGGGTGAAATTACCCCTGACTCCATCGCGGCAAGTGCGCAAATTACACCGGGAATGGAACTTAAAGCGATTGATGGTATCGAAACCCCTGATTGGGATGCCGTGCGATTGCAACTGGTCGCTAAAATCGGCGATGAGCAGACGACTGTCAGCGTGTCGCCGTTTGGATCTGACCAGCGGCAGGAAAAAGTGCTGGATTTACGTCACTGGAGTTTCGAGCCTGACAAAGAGGACCCTGTTTCTGCACTGGGGATTCGACCGCGCGGTGCGCAGATCGAACCGGTGCTCGCCGAAGTACAGGCAAATTCGGCGGCGAGCAAAGCAGGTTTGCAAGCAGGCGACAGGATCGTTAAAGTCGATGGTCAGCCATTAACACAGTGGATGACCTTTGTTACTCTGGTGCGCGATAATCCGGGTACGTCACTCGCGCTGGAAGTGGAACGGCAGGGGAGCCCGCTCTCGCTGACGCTGATACCGGATACCAAATCGGGCAGCGGCAAGGCGGAAGGGTTTGCAGGTGTAGTGCCGAAAGTGATCCCTCTGCCTGATGAGTACAAGACAATACGCCAGTATGGGCCGTTTAGCGCCATCCTTGAAGCCACGGATAAAACATGGCAACTGATGAAGCTAACGGTCAACATGTTGGGGAAATTGATAACCGGTGATGTGAAACTGAACAACCTCAGTGGGCCTATCTCGATTGCTCAGGGGGCTGGGATGTCAGCGGAATTCGGGGTGATTTACTATCTCATGTTCCTCGCGCTGATTAGCGTGAACCTGGGGATAATCAACCTGTTCCCGCTTCCCGTATTAGACGGGGGCCATCTGCTGTTTTTAGCGATTGAAAAGCTAAAAGGCGGACCGGTATCCGAGCGAGTTCAAGACTTTAGTTATCGCATCGGCTCGATTTTGCTGGTGCTGTTAATGGGGCTTGCACTTTTCAATGATTTCTCTCGGTTGTAAGAGAGTTAGTTAGGAAGAACGCATAATAACGATGGCGATGAAAAAGTTGCTCATAGCGTCGCTGCTGTTTAGCAGCGCCACCGTATACGGTGCTGACGGGTTCGTAGTGAAAGATATTCATTTCGAAGGCCTTCAGCGTGTCGCCGTTGGTGCGGCCCTCCTCAGTATGCCTGTGCGCCCTGGCGATACGGTCAATGATGATGATATCAGTAACACCATCCGCGCTCTGTTTGCCACTGGCAACTTTGAGGACGTCCGCGTCCTGCGCGATGGTGATACGCTGCTGGTTCAGGTAAAAGAACGTCCAACGATCGCCAGTATCACTTTCTCCGGCAACAAGTCGGTGAAAGATGACATGCTCAAGCAGAATCTTGAAGCCTCTGGCGTTCGTGTGGGGGAATCACTGGACCGCACAACCCTTTCAGACATTGAAAAAGGTCTGGAAGACTTCTATTACAGCGTCGGTAAATACAGCGCCAGCGTGAAAGCGGTGGTGACGCCGCTGCCACGTAACCGTGTTGACCTGAAACTGGTCTTCCAGGAAGGTGTTTCTGCGAAGATCCAACAGATCAACATTGTGGGTAACCACGCGTTCAGCACCGACGAGCTGATCTCAACCTTCCAGCTTCGTGACGAAGTGCCATGGTGGAACGTTGTCGGCGATCGCAAATATCAGAAGCAGAAGCTGGCAGGCGACCTTGAAACCCTGCGCAGTTACTATCTGGATCGCGGTTACGCTCGTTTTAATATCGATTCGACCCAGGTAAGTCTGACTCCGGACAAGAAAGGGATCTACATTACGATTAACATCACTGAAGGCGATCAGTACAAGCTCTCGGGTGTTGAAGTAAGTGGAAATCTGGCGGGGCACTCTGCTGAGATCGAATCGCTGACAAAAATTCAGCCGGGCGATCTCTATAGCGGCTCTAAAGTGACCAAAATGGAAGACAGCATTAAGAAGCTGCTCGGCCGTTATGGTTATGCGTATCCGCGTGTACAAACTCAGCCGGAAATCAACGATACGGATAAAACCGTTAAGCTGCACGTTAACGTTGATGCGGGCAACCGTTTCTATGTGCGTAAGATTCGCTTCGAAGGTAACGATACCTCTAAAGATTCCGTTCTGCGCCGCGAAATGCGTCAGATGGAAGGGGCGTGGCTGGGTAGTGACCTGGTAGACCAGGGTAAAGAGCGTCTGAACCGTCTGGGCTACTTTGAAACGGTCGATACCGATACACAGCGTGTACCAGGCAGCCCGGATCAGGTTGATGTCGTTTATAAAGTGAAAGAGCGTAATACCGGTAGCTTCAACTTTGGTATAGGTTACGGTACTGAAAGTGGCGTGAGCTTCCAGGTGGGTGTTCAGCAGGATAACTGGCTGGGTACGGGTTACTCCGTTGGTATCAACGGCACGAAAAACGACTACCAGACCTATTCTGAGTTCTCTGTGACTAACCCATACTTCACCGTTGACGGTGTGAGCCTGGGCGGTCGTATCTTCTATAACGACTTTAAAGCAGACGACGCGGATCTGTCCTCCTATACCAACAAGAGCTACGGTGTAGATGGCACGCTCGGCTTCCCGATTAACGAATACAACACCCTGCGTGCGGGCCTGGGTTACGTGCATAACGACCTGTCCAACATGCAACCGCAGGTGGCGATGTGGCGTTACCTGGACTCAATCGGCCAGTCTGCGAGCACGTCCAGCGACAACAACGGTTTCGCTGCGGATGACTTCACCTTCAACTACGGCTGGACGTATAACCGCCTTGACCGTGGCTACTTCCCGACGGAAGGTTCGCGTGTCAACCTGAACGGTAAAGTGACCATTCCGGGTTCCGATAACGAGTTCTACAAGGTGACGCTGGATACCGCGTCCTACTTCCCGATTGATGATGACCATAAGTGGGTTGTTCTGGGTCGTACCCGTTGGGGCTATGGTGATGGGATTGGCAGCAAAGAGTTGCCGTTCTATGAGAACTTCTATGCGGGTGGTTCCAGCACCGTTCGTGGCTTCCAGTCCAATAACATTGGTCCGAAAGCGGTTTATTACGGTGGTAATGACGAAGATAACTGCGCAAGCCGTGATCCAAAACAAGTATGTAGCTCTGATGATGCTGTAGGCGGTAACGCCATGGCCGTGGCGAGCCTGGAGTTCATCACGCCTACGCCGTTTATCAGCGACAAGTATGCGAACTCTGTCCGTACCTCGTTCTTTATGGATGCCGGTACGGTGTGGGATACCAACTGGAGCACCACAGGTATGCCGAGCGATATTCCAGACTACAGCGATCCAGGCAATATTCGCATGTCTGCAGGTATCGCATTACAATGGATGTCACCGCTGGGGCCGTTGGTCTTCTCTTACGCCCAGCCGTTTAAGAAATACGATGGAGACAAAGCGGAGCAGTTCCAGTTTAACATTGGTAAAACCTGGTAATAATCCGCTGCAATGGAATGCGTTGGCAGTGTAGCGCTGACAACCGGCGATCGGTAATACGGTCGCCTTGCCACGCAAAGAACGGTACTTTCGGGTGCCAATGGGATGGTAAGGAGTTAATTGTGAAAAAGTGGTTATTAGCTGCAGGTCTCGGTTTAGCGATGGCAACTTCTGCTCAGGCAGCAGACAAAATTGCAATCGTCAACATGGGTAATTTGTTCCAGCAGGTTGCACAGAAAACTGGTGTTTCTGCGACACTGGAAAACGAATTCAAAGGCCGTGCTGGCGAACTGCAACGTATGGAAGGTGATCTCCAGACTAAAATGCAGCGTCTGCAGCGTGATGGTTCTACGATGAAAGCGAGCGAGCGCAGCAAACTGGAAAAAGACGTCATGGCTCAGCGCCAGACCTTCTCCCAGAAAGCGCAGGCTTTCGAGCAGGATCGTCAGCGTCGTTCTAACGAAGAGCGCGGTAAACTCGTCACTCGCATTCAGTCTGCTGTTAAAGCAGTCGCTGCCGATCAGAGTATCGATCTGGTTGTTGATGCGAACGCCGTTGCTTTCAACAGCAGCGATGTTAAAGACATCACCGCTGATGTTCTGAAACAGGTTAAATAAGTAATGCCTTCAATTCGACTGGCTGATTTAGCTCAGCAGTTGGATGCAGAATTACACGGTGATGGCGATATCGTCATCACCGCTGTTGCGTCCATGCAATCTGCTAAAGCTGGCAACATTACCTTCATGGTAAGCCCTAAGTACCGTGAACACCTGGCTCAATGCCAGGCGTCTGCCGTTGTGCTGACGCAGGACGATCTTCCGTTTGCCACTAGCGCTGCACTGGTAGTGAAAAATCCCTACCTGACGTATGCACGTATGGCCCAAATTCTTGATACCACGCCGCAGCCCGCGCAGAACATTGCAGCCAGTGCTGCAATCGATCCGACGGCGACGCTGGGTAACAACGTGGCAGTTGGCGCAAACGCCGTTATTGAATCTGGCGTAGCGCTGGGTGACAACGTGGTGATTGGCCCTGGCTGCTTTGTTGGGAAAAATACAAAAATTGGCGCAGGAACCCGTTTGTGGGCCAATGTGTCCGTTTATCATGACGTTGAGATCGGTGAAAATTGCCTCGTGCAGTCCAGCACGGTGATTGGTTCTGACGGGTTTGGTTACGCGAACGATCGTGGAAACTGGGTTAAGATCCCCCAGCTTGGCCGCGTGATCATCGGCGATCGCGTTGAGATCGGTGCCTGTACGACTATCGACCGTGGTGCGCTTGACGACACCATTATTGGTAATGGTGTTATCATCGATAACCAGTGCCAGATTGCACATAACGTTGTGATTGGCGACAATACCGCAGTTGCGGGCGGCGTTATCATGGCAGGCAGCCTGAAAATTGGCCGTTACTGCATGATTGGCGGTGCCAGCGTGATCAATGGCCATATGGAAATATGCGACAAAGTCACGGTAACGGGAATGGGCATGGTGATGCGTCCTATCACCGAGCCGGGCGTCTATTCCTCTGGTATCCCGCTGCAACCGAACAAGGTATGGCGTAAAACAGCTGCTCTGGTGATGAATATTGATGATATGAGCAAGCGACTCAAAGCGATTGAGCGCAAGATCGATCAACAAGACTAAGCGTTCATCCGTTTAACGCTATTTTTCCCGGCCTGTCGGCTTTCTTATAAACCGGCAGGCCGTGTTATTATTGCTATTTAGTACATTTGACAGGAAGAGTATTTTGACTACTGACACTCATACTCTGCATATTGAAGAGATTTTAGAACTTCTGCCGCACCGCTACCCGTTTTTGCTGGTAGACCGTGTGCTGGATTTTGAAGAAGGTCGTTTTCTGCGCGCAGTGAAAAATGTCTCCGTTAACGAGCCATTCTTCCAGGGACACTTCCCTGGTAAGCCTATCTTCCCTGGTGTATTGATCCTGGAAGCGATGGCACAGGCAACCGGTATTCTTGCGTTTAAAAGCGTGGGTAAACTGGAGCCGGGTGAACTGTATTACTTCGCGGGTATCGATGAAGCGCGTTTCAAGCGCCCGGTCGTACCTGGTGATCAGATGATCATGGAAGTCACTTTTGAAAAAACGCGCCGCGGCCTGACTCGCTTCAAAGGTGTTGCTCTGGTTGACGGTAAAGTTGTTTGCGAAGCGACAATGATGTGTGCTCGTAGCCGGGAGGCCTGATACGTGATTGATAAATCCGCCTTTATTCATCCTACCGCTATTGTGGAAACCGGTGCCATCATTGGTGCCAACGTTCACATTGGCCCGTTTTGTATTGTTGGACCCAATGTCGAAATTGGTGAGGGTACAGTGCTGAAATCTCACGTTGTGGTGAATGGTCACACGACCATTGGCTGCAACAACGAGATCTATCAGTTCGCCTCCATCGGCGAAGTAAACCAGGATCTGAAATATGCTGGTGAGTCGACCCGTGTGGAAATCGGCGATCGTAACCGCATTCGCGAAAGCGTCACCATTCATCGTGGAACAGTACAGGGCGGTGGATTGACAAAGGTGGGGAGCGACAACCTGTTTATGGTTAATGCGCATATCGCGCATGACTGTACCGTCGGTAGCCGCTGTATTCTTGCCAACAACGCAACGCTGGCGGGACACGTATCGGTTGATGATTTCGCAATTATTGGCGGCATGACCGCGGTTCATCAGTTCTGCATCATTGGTGCGCACGTGATGGTCGGCGGCTGCTCCGGTGTGGCACAGGATGTCCCACCGTTTGTGATTGCGCAGGGCAACCATGCCACGCCGTTTGGTGTGAATATCGAAGGACTCAAGCGTCGTGGCTTTAGCCGCGAAGCGATTACAGCGATCCGTAACGCGTACAAACTGCTGTACCGTAGCGGTAAAACGCTGGAAGAGGCGAAGCCGGAAATTGCCGAGCTGGCGAATAAGCACCCTGAGGTGAACGCGTTCATGGAATTCTTTGAACGTTCAACGCGTGGTCTGATTCGTTAATGGTCGACAGTCGTCCGCTTACGATAGCCCTGGTCGCCGGAGAAACCTCCGGCGATATTCTTGGTGCAGGTCTTATCCGTGCGCTTAAGGCCCATGTACCCAACGCCCGCTTTGTCGGCGTTGCTGGCCCGTTGATGCAGGCCGAAGGCTGTGAAGCCTGGTATGAAATGGAAGAGTTGGCCGTGATGGGCATCGTAGAGGTGTTAGGTCGCCTGCATCGCTTGCTGCATATTCGTGCCGATCTCACCCGCCGTTTTACCGAACTCAAACCCGATGTCTTTGTCGGCATTGATGCGCCTGATTTCAATATTACCCTTGAAGGGAATCTGAAAAAGCAGGGCATCAAAACGATTCATTACGTCAGTCCGTCCGTCTGGGCGTGGCGACAGAAACGCGTTTTCAAAATCGGACGGTCAACCAATCTGGTGCTGGCTTTCCTGCCTTTCGAAAAAGCGTTTTACGATAAATTCAATGTCCCGTGCCGTTTTATCGGTCATACCATGGCGGATGCCATGCCACTGGACCCGGATAAAAACGCGGCGCGTGATGTGCTGGGCATTTCCCATGATGCACATTGTCTGGCGTTACTGCCAGGCAGTCGTGGTGCGGAAGTCGAAATGCTCAGTGCGGATTTCCTGAAAACGGCGCACATTCTTCGCCAGACTTACCCTGATCTCGAAGTGGTCGTGCCGCTGGTGAATGCCAAACGTCGCGAGCAGTTTGAACGCATCAAAGCGGAAGTGGCACCGGATCTCCATGTCCACCTGCTGGACGGGAAGGGACGTGAGGCGATGGTTGCGAGCGATGCCGCACTGCTGGCCTCCGGTACGGCCGCGCTGGAGTGCATGCTGGCGAAATGCCCGATGGTGGTCGGTTACCGTATGAAGCCGTTCACCTTCTGGCTGGCAAAACGTCTGGTAAAAACGGACTACGTTTCACTGCCAAACCTGCTCGCCGGGCGTGAGCTGGTGAAAGAGCTTCTGCAGGATGAGTGTCAGCCGCAGGCATTGGCCGAAGCGTTGTTGCCGCTGCTGGCAAACGGTAAAACCAGCCACCAGATGCATGATACCTTCCGCGAACTGCATCAGCAGATCCGCTGTAATGCCGATGAGCAAGCGGCGGACGCGGTGCTGGAGCTAGCAAAATGATGGAATTTGTTTATCCCCACACGCATCTCGTGGCGGGAGTGGATGAAGTCGGGCGTGGTCCGCTGGTCGGCGCTGTGGTGACCGCCGCGGTGATCCTCGATCCTGCTCGTCCGATTATTGGTTTGAATGATTCTAAAAAACTGTCTGAAAAGCGCCGACTGGCACTGTTTGACGAAATTACAGAAAAGGCACTGGCCTGGAGTCTGGGGCGTGCAGAGCCGCATGAAATTGACGAGCTGAACATTCTGCATGCTACCATGCTGGCGATGCAGCGTGCTGTGGCGGGTTTGAAGATTGCGCCTGAGTATGTTTTGATCGACGGCAACCGCTGTCCGGCACTGCCCATGCCTTCTATGGCGGTTGTCAAAGGTGATAGCCGGGTTGCCGAAATCAGTGCGGCATCAATCATTGCCAAAGTGACACGCGATGCCGAAATGGCCGCGTTGGACCTCACTTATCCTGCGTATGGTTTCGCCCAGCACAAGGGATATCCAACGGCTTTCCATCTGGAAAAGCTGGCTGAACATGGCGCAACCGAACATCACCGACGCAGTTTTGGCCCGGTGAAACGCGCGCTGGGACGGGTGTCCTGAATCAATACGCAAGCAATTAAGTAACGCGGAATCTGAAGATGGCTGAACCACGTTTCGTACACCTGCGGGTGCATAGCGACTACTCCATGATCGATGGGCTGGCAAAGACCGGGCCGCTGGTGAAAAAGGCGGCCGCGCTTGGCATGCCTGCGCTGGCGATCACCGATTTTACCAACCTGTGTGGCCTGGTGAAGTTCTACGGAACGGCGCACGGCGCGGGGATAAAACCCATTGTTGGCGCGGATTTTCATGTCCAGAGCGACCTGCTTGGCGATGAATTGGCGCAGATTTCCGTGCTGGCAATGAACAACACCGGCTATCAGAATCTCACTCTGCTGATTTCCAAAGCCTATCAGCGCGGCTATGGTGCGCTGGGGCCATGGATCGATCGTGACTGGCTGGCGGAACTGAATGAAGGTCTGCTGCTGATCTCTGGTGGCCGTATGGGCGATGTCGGTAAAAGCCTGCTGCGTGGTAATAGTGCGCTGGTTGATCAATGCGTGTCGTTCTACGAAGAGCATTTCCCGGATCGTTTTTACCTGGAACTGATCCGCACCGGCCGCGCAGATGAAGAAAGCTATCTGCATGCTGCGGTCGCGCTTGCCGAAGAGCGCGGCCTGCCTGTTGTGGCGACCAATGACGTGCGCTTCCTTGAGTCAGGTGATTTCGATGCGCATGAGATCCGCGTAGCAATCCATGACGGCTTCACCCTCGACGATCCGAAACGCCCGCGCAACTACTCATCGCAGCAATATATGCGCAGTGAAGAGGAGATGTGCGAGCTCTTCTCCGACATCCCGGAAGCGCTGGAAAACAGCGTAGAGATTGCCAAGCGCTGTAACGTGACCGTGCGCCTCGGCGAATACTTCTTGCCGCAGTTTCCGACGGGAGATATGACCACGGAAGATTTCCTGGTCATGAAATCGAAAGAAGGTCTGGAAGAGCGTCTGGAATTCCTCTTCCCGGATGAAGCGGTCCGTAAAGAGAAGCGCCCTGAATACGACGAGCGCCTGGATATTGAACTTCAGGTGATCAACCAGATGGGCTTCCCAGGCTACTTCCTGATCGTAATGGAGTTTATCCAGTGGTCGAAGGATAACGGCGTACCTGTAGGTCCGGGCCGTGGCTCCGGTGCCGGCTCACTGGTAGCCTATGCGCTGAAAATCACCGACCTCGACCCGCTGGAATTTGACCTGCTGTTCGAACGTTTCCTTAACCCGGAACGTGTCTCCATGCCCGACTTCGACGTTGACTTCTGTATGGAGAAACGCGACCAGGTTATTGAGCATGTAGCAGACATGTACGGCCGTGACGCGGTATCGCAAATTATTACCTTCGGTACAATGGCAGCGAAAGCGGTAATCCGCGACGTGGGCCGTGTGCTGGGGCATCCATACGGCTTTGTCGACCGCATCTCTAAACTGGTGCCGCCCGATCCCGGCATGACGCTGGCAAAAGCGTTTGAAGCTGAGCCGCAACTGCCGGAGATCTACGAAGCCGACGAAGAAGTTAAAGCGCTGATTGACATGGCGCGCAAGCTGGAAGGCGTGACGCGTAACGCCGGTAAGCATGCGGGGGGCGTGGTTATCGCCCCGACCAAAATTACCGACTTTGCACCGCTTTACTGTGATGAAGCGGGCCAGCACCCGGTCACTCAGTTTGACAAAAACGACGTTGAATATGCCGGGCTGGTGAAGTTCGACTTCCTCGGTCTGCGCACGCTGACTATCATCAACTGGGCGCTGGAGATGATCAACGCCCGCCGCGAGAAGAACGGCGAACCGCCGCTGGATATCGCGGCCATCCCGCTGGATGACAAGAAAAGTTTCGACATGCTGCAGCGCTCGGAGACCACCGCTGTCTTCCAGCTTGAATCCCGCGGCATGAAAGATCTGATTAAACGTCTGCAGCCTGACTGCTTCGAAGATATGATCGCGCTCGTGGCCCTGTTCCGTCCGGGGCCGCTGCAGTCGGGCATGGTTGATAACTTTATCGACCGTAAGCACGGGCGCGAAGAGATTTCGTACCCGGATGTTCAGTGGCAGCATGAAAGCCTGAAGCCTGTGCTGGAGCCGACCTATGGCATTATCCTGTACCAGGAACAGGTTATGCAGATCGCCCAGGTGCTTTCCGGCTATACCCTTGGCGGCGCGGACATGCTGCGTCGTGCGATGGGTAAGAAAAAGCCGGAAGAGATGGCCAAGCAGCGTTCCATCTTTGAAGACGGGGCGAAGAAAAACGGCGTTGACGGCGAGCTGGCGATGAAAATCTTCGACCTGGTGGAGAAATTCGCCGGTTACGGATTTAACAAATCGCACTCCGCTGCCTATGCTTTGGTGTCATATCAGACGCTGTGGCTGAAAGCGCACTATCCCGCTGAATTCATGGCGGCAGTCATGACCGCCGATATGGATAACACCGAGAAGGTGGTTGGCCTGGTGGATGAGTGCTGGCGCATGGGGCTTAAGATCCTGCCGCCGGATATCAATTCGGGCCTCTATCATTTCCACGTCAACGACGAGGGTGAAATTGTTTACGGCATCGGCGCGATCAAAGGCGTGGGGGAAGGCCCGATCGAGGCGATCATCGAAGCGCGTAACAACGGTGGCTATTTCCGCGAGCTGTTCGATCTCTGCGCCCGCACTGATACCAAAAAACTGAACCGTCGCGTGCTCGAAAAACTGATCATGTCCGGCGCGTTCGACAGGCTGGGGCCGCACCGTGCTGCGCTGATGAACTCGCTGGGCGATGCCCTGAAAGCCGCCGATCAGCACGCGAAAGCGGAAGCGATCGGCCAGGCGGATATGTTCGGCGTGCTGGCGGAAGAGCCGGAGCAGATTGAGCAGTCCTACGCCAGCTGCCAGCCGTGGCCTGAACAAGTGGTACTGGATGGTGAGCGCGAAACGTTAGGTTTGTACCTGACGGGCCACCCAATCAACCAGTACATCAAAGAAATTGAGCGCTATGTCGGAGGCTACCGGCTGAAAGACATGCATCCGACAGAACGTGGTAAAATCACCACGGCTGCGGGGCTCGTGATTGCTGCAAGGGTAATGGTCACCAAGCGCGGCAATCGTATCGGCATCTGTACGCTGGATGACCGTTCCGGGCGTCTGGAGGTGATGTTGTTCACCGACGCGCTGGATAAATACCAGCAATTGCTGGAAAAAGACCGCATACTTATCGTCAGCGGACAGGTCAGCTTTGATGACTTCAGCGGCGGGCTTAAAATGACCGCCCGCGAAGTGATGGACATTGACGAAGCCCGTGAAAAATATGCTCGCGGGCTTGCTATCTCGCTGACGGACAGGCAAATTGATGACCAGCTTTTAAACCGACTCCGTCAGTCTCTGGAACCCCACCGCTCGGGGACCATTCCAGTACATCTCTACTATCAGAGGGCGGATGCACGTGCGCGGTTGCGCTTTGGTGCAACGTGGCGTGTCTCTCCGAGCGATCGTTTACTGAACGATCTGCGTGGCCTCATTGGTTCGGAGCAGGTGGAACTGGAGTTTGACTAATACAGGAATACTATGAGTCTGAATTTCCTTGATTTCGAACAGCCGATTGCTGAGCTGGAAGCGAAAATCGATTCTCTGACAGCAGTGAGCCGTCAGGATGAAAAACTGGATATTAACATCGACGAAGAAGTGCATCGTCTGCGTGAAAAAAGCGTAGAACTGACGCGCAAAATCTTTGCCGATCTCGGCGCATGGCAGATCGCCCAGTTGGCGCGTCACCCTCAGCGCCCGTACACCCTGGATTATGTCCGCCTGGCGTTTGATGAATTTGACGAACTGGCAGGCGATCGCGCATACGCTGACGATAAAGCTATCGTGGGCGGTATCGCACGTCTGGACGGACGCCCGGTGATGATCATTGGTCATCAGAAAGGCCGCGAAACCAAAGAGAAAATCCGTCGTAACTTTGGTATGCCTGCACCAGAAGGTTACCGTAAGGCGCTGCGCCTGATGGAGATGGCTGAGCGCTTCAACATGCCCATCATCACCTTTATCGACACCCCAGGTGCTTATCCTGGCGTGGGTGCAGAAGAGCGCGGTCAGTCTGAAGCCATCGCGCGTAACCTGCGTGAGATGTCTCGCCTGAGCGTGCCGGTCATCTGTACCGTTATCGGTGAAGGTGGCTCCGGTGGTGCGCTGGCGATTGGCGTGGGCGATAAAGTGAATATGCTGCAGTACAGCACCTATTCCGTTATCTCTCCGGAAGGTTGTGCGTCTATTCTGTGGAAGAGCGCCGATAAAGCGCCGCTGGCTGCAGAAGCGATGGGCATCATTGCTCCGCGCCTGAAAGAGCTGAAGCTGATCGACACCGTGATCCCGGAACCACTGGGGGGGGCGCATCGTAAGCCAGAAGTGATGGCCGCGTCTCTGAAAGCACAACTGCTGGCAGACCTGGCGGATCTGGACGTGCTGAGCAAAGAAGATTTGCTTAACCGTCGTTACCAGCGCCTGATGACCTACGGTTACGCGTAAGTTTCACAATTATCTGAAAAGCCGCACACTGTTGCGGCTTTTTTTATACCTGCGGTTTAGCCTGGCTATGCTTAGCTAATGTTTTTCAAGGAGGTAACCCGTGAATATTATTGCCATTATGGGGCCACACGGCGTCTTTTATAAAGACGAACCCATCAAGGAGCTGGAGCAAGCCCTGCAATCCCGTGGATTCCAGCTTATCTGGCCGCACAACAGCGCCGATCTGCTGAAGTTCATCGAGCATAACCCGCGTATCTGCGGCGTGATCTTCGACTGGGACGAATACGATCTGGAATTGTGCAGCGATATTAACAAGCTGAATGAATATCTCCCGCTGTATGCGTTTATCAATACTCACTCGACGATGGATGTCAGCGCCCACGATATGCGTATGGCGCTGTGGTTCTTTGAATACTCCCTCGGCGTGGCGGAAGATATTGCGACCCGTATTCAGCAATACACCGGGGAATACCTTGATAACATCACGCCGCCGTTTACCCGTGCGCTTTTCACCTACGTGAAGGAAGGAAAATATACTTTCTGTACGCCAGGTCATATGGCGGGAACGGCCTATCAGAAAAGCCCGGTGGGTTGCCTGTTTTATGATTTCTTTGGCGGAAACACGCTGAAAGCGGACGTGTCGATTTCGGTGACGGAGCTAGGCTCGTTGCTTGACCATACCGGACCGCATCTGGAAGCCGAAGAGTATATTGCCCGCACCTTCGGTGCCGAGCAGAGTTATATGGTGACCAACGGCACCTCGACCTCAAACAAAATTGTCGGCATGTACGCCGCCCCGGCTGGCAGTACGCTATTGATCGACCGTAACTGCCACAAGTCTCTGGCCCATTTACTGATGATGAGCGATGTTGTACCACTATGGCTGTCACCCACGCGTAACGCGCTTGGTATTCTTGGCGGCATTCCACGCCGTGAATTCACACATGCGGCCATCGAAAACAAAGTTGCGGCGATCCCTGAGGCAAGCTGGCCAATCCATGCGGTGATTACCAACTCTACCTATGACGGGCTGCTGTACAACACGAACTGGATCAAACAGACGCTGGATGTGCCCTCAATCCACTTTGATTCCGCGTGGGTGCCTTACACCAATTTCCATCCGATTTACGAAGGGAAAAGTGGCATGAGCGGCGAGCGCGTGCCGGGCAAAGTGTTCTTCGAAACCCAGTCGACCCACAAAATGCTGGCAGCATTTTCCCAGGCGTCGCTCATTCACATCAAAGGCGAATATGACGAGGACACGTTTAACGAAGCCTTTATGATGCACACCACCACTTCGCCGAGCTATCCCCTGGTGGCGTCCATTGAAACGGCGGCGGCAATGCTGCGTGGCAATCCGGGCAAACGTCTGATCAATCGTTCGGTGGAACGGGCGCTGCATTTCCGCAAAGAAGTCCAGCGACTGAAAGATGAAGCCGACGGCTGGTTCTTTGATATCTGGCAGCCGGAAGAGATTGAAGAGGCGGAGTGCTGGTCTGTCGCGCCGGGTGCAAGCTGGCACGGCTTTCGTGATGCCGATGCGGACCATATGTTCCTTGACCCGGTGAAAGTGACGATCCTGACGCCGGGCATGGATGAGCAGGGCGTCATGGGCGATGAAGGGATACCCGCTGCGCTGGTGGCGAAGTTCCTTGATGAACGTGGTGTAGTGGTGGAAAAGACCGGACCCTATAACCTGTTATTTCTGTTCAGCATTGGGATAGACAAAACCCGTGCGATGGGGCTATTGCGTGGCCTGATGGAGTTTAAGCGTGCCTACGATCTGAACCTGCGGGTCAAAAACATGCTTCCTGATCTCTATGCAGAAGATCCTGACTTCTACCGCAACATGCGCATCCAGGATCTGGCGCAGGGTATCCACAAACTGATCCGCCAGCACGATCTGCCGCGCCTGATGCTACAGGCGTTTGACGTGTTGCCAGAGATGAAGCTGACGCCGCACAAGGCGTGGCAGCGTCAGGTGAAAGGCGAGGTGGAGACCATTGAGCTGGAAAACCTGGTCGGGCGCGTCTCAGCCAATATGATCCTGCCTTATCCGCCTGGCGTGCCTCTTCTGATGCCGGGAGAGATGATCACTGAGAAGAGCCGGGCGGTGCTCGATTTTCTGCTGATGCTCTGCTCTGTCGGGCGTCATTATCCGGGCTTTGAGACAGATATCCATGGCGCGAAGCGTGATGAGAACGGCGCGTACTGGGTCCGAGTCCTAAAATAAAGGTGACCGCTTGCCAGGGGTGGGTTGTCGGTTGTAACGTTCAGGCATCATAAAAAGGAGAAGCTATGCTGGGTTTAAAACAGGTTCATCATATTGCGATCATTGCCACCGATTACGCGAAAAGTAAGGCGTTCTACTGCGACATCCTGGGCTTTACGCTGTTAAGCGAGGCATACCGTGAGGAGCGAGATTCCTGGAAAGGTGACCTGGCATTAAACGGGCAATATGTCATTGAGCTGTTCTCCTTTCCCTTCCCGCCTGCGCGTCCATCGCGCCCGGAAGCCTGCGGGCTTCGTCATCTTGCTTTCAGTGTCGATGATCTCGATCGCGCGGTAAAACATCTGGAAGAGCACGGTGTGAAGTGCGAAGAGATTCGTATCGACCCTTTTACCAGCAAGCGTTTTACTTTCTTCAACGATCCGGACGGCCTCCCGCTGGAGCTTTACCAGCAGTAATTTTCATCCTGTGTGATAATGCCCGCTCAGTTCGGGCATTTTTATGTGTAATTTTCTATGACCCTACCCGTTATTGCGCAAGCCGTTTCACCGTACCGCCAGCTGCTGGTGGGGTTTAGCGGTGGTCTGGATTCCACCGTTCTGCTCCATCGGCTTAAACGCTGGCGTGACCAGGAGCCTGACGTTCAGTTACGGGCGATGCATATCCATCACGGGCTCAGTCAACATGCCGACGAATGGGTGGCGCACTGTGAAGCGTTATGCGCGCAGTGGTCAATTCCGCTCATTGTTGAGCGGGTAAGCCTCCGGCAGGAAGGTCTGGGCACTGAAGCGCAGGCGCGAAAAGCCCGCTACGCTGCGTTTGCCAGCGCGCTGCAACCCTCAGAAGCGCTGATCACGGCGCAACATCTGGATGACCAGTGCGAGACCTTTTTGCTCGCACTGAAGCGGGGAAGTGGCCCGGCGGGGTTATCCGCCATGCCTGAACGTACTGATTTTGCCGGTACGCAGTTAATTCGGCCATTGCTGGGTGAAACGCGCGCTTCACTGGAAGCCTGGGCGCGCCAGCATCAATTGAGCTGGATTGAAGATGAGAGCAACCAGGACGTCAGCTATGACCGTAATTTCCTGCGTCTGCACGTCATTCCATTGCTGACTGAGCGCTGGCCTCATTTTGCCGAGGCTACAGCAAGAAGTGCTGCGCTATGCGCCGAACAGGAAACGCTGCTGGATGAGTTGCTGAGCGACGAGCTGACAGCATTGACGTCAGATGATGGGGCGCTGGCGATCGCGCCATTAGACGCGATGAGCGCGGTGCGTCGTGCCGCGCTGTTACGCCGCTGGCTGGCGACGCATAATGCGGTTATGCCATCCCGCACAATGCTAAACCGTATCTGGGATGAAGTGGCCCTGTCGCGCGAGGATGCTTCTCCGTGTGTGCATTTAAACGGCTTTGACGTGAGACGCTATCAGGGGCAACTCTGGTGGATAAAATCTACGCCGTCGCTTGTTGACGTTGTGCTCGACTGGCCGATGCCAGGAGATCCGCTGGTGCTGCCATGTGATGCGGGAGTCGTTTCTCTGGCTAAAATGGGTAACGTGCGCCTGCCTGAGGCTGGTGAGAAGGTTACCGTGCGGTTTAAAGCCAGCGGTATGTTGCATATTGTCGGGCGTAATGGCGGGCGTAAACTGAAGAAGATCTGGCAGGAGAATAATGTCCCCCCCTGGCGGCGAGATACCACTCCGCTGTTGTTTTATGGCGAGACGCTGATTGCGGCTGCGGGCGTATTCGTGACGGAAGAGGGGTGGAGTGAAAAAGGCGTTTGTTTTGAATGGAAAGTGTAACGGGCAGCAAGGCTACCCGTTAGTGATATCAGGACTCGCTCACCACGACGGTGCCGATTTCCGGGTGGCTGAAGCTGGCTATTTTGTCCAGGCGAAGCTCACGCGTCGCACCGGCATTTTCCACTATCAGATATTCCACACTCTTACGTGAAACCAGATCGTTGGCTTTTGCCTTCAATACTTCGCCATCTTTTAGCTCCAGCGTCAGTATTAAATGATGCTGGCAGGCGAGTTCGAGGTTGTCATAGTCATCACAATTGATGGGTTGATAAGTATCATTCATCGACATAATCGCTCACCAGTAAATTCGCAGCAGCATACGCTGCTTTTTCCCTGACCGATTCTGAAAGGCGCTCATCAGAGGCCACTTCATTAAGCACTTTCAATACACAGCCCAACGCATCCGGGATATACCCCAGATCTCCGCTGGCGATTTCCGCATACCGTTTGCGAATTAACTCACAATAATTATTCACATCCCCTCCCGCCAGCGCACTGACTTACTGTGAGATACCCTTAAGCCTACGAAGATAAACTCGGTTTAGCAAGGTGACTATACCATACTCATTTAAGCAATATCAGCGCCTTGATTGGGGGCGGTTCATCATCTGTAACAGCCTTTTGCTGCGGTTTTCGCTACAATGCGCACCTGATTCGAAAGGAGTTTCCTCATGGCGCTGAAAGCGACAATTTATAAAGCTGTGGTCAATGTAGCGGATCTTGACCGTAACCAGTTTCTGGATGCGTCATTGACGCTGGCGCGTCACCCCTCCGAAACCCAGGAGCGTATGATGCTGCGCCTGCTGGCGTGGGTGAAGTATGCCGACGAGCGTTTGCAGTTTACCCGTGGCTTAAGTGCGGAAGACGAGCCAGAGGCCTGGCTGCGCAACGATCACCTGGGTATCGACCTGTGGATTGAACTCGGCCTGCCGGATGAACGCCGGATTAAAAAAGCGTGCACCCAGTCGGCTGAAGTGGCGTTATTCGCGTATAATCAGCGTGCTGCAGAGATTTGGTGGCAACAAAACAAGAGCAAATGCGGGCAGTTTAAAAATCTTACCGTCTGGTATCTGGATGATGATCAACTGGCGCGCTTGAGTGAATTTGCCGGGCGCACTATGGTTTTGCAGGCAACCATTCAGGACGGCGCAATCTGGCTCTCTGATTCTCAGAATAATCTGGAAATTCACTTAACGGCCTGGCAGCCTGCGTCATGATTGTTCTGTCCCGAAACGTCAGCATCCCTGATAACGAGCTGGAGATTACGGCAATCCGTGCTCAGGGTGCGGGTGGGCAGCATGTTAACAAGGCCTCAACGGCTATCCACTTGCGCTTTGACATTCGGGCCTCCAGCCTGCCAGAGTATTATAAAGAAAGTCTGCTCGCCGCCAGCCATCACCTGATTACCAGCGACGGTGTCATCGTGATCAAAGCACAGGAGTACCGCAGCCAGGAGTTAAACCGGGAGGCGGCACTTTCCAGGCTGGTGGCGGTCATAAAAGAGTTAACTGCAGTGCAAAAAAGCCGTCGGGCAACACGTCCTACTCGCGCCTCGAAAGAGCGCCGGTTGTCGTCGAAGGCACAAAAATCCACAGTGAAAGCACTACGCGGTAAAGTTCGTCACCCATAACGTGACGAAAGGGAACACACTTTTCATAAGGAATTCATTGTGAAAAAAGCATTATGGTCAGCACTGGCAGTGAGTACACTGTTTGCGCTTTTCGGGTGTAACAACCGTTCAGAAACGCAGGTATTGCAGCCCACGCAGAATGAAGAATTAAAGCCGATGCAGCAGAGCTGGCGCGGCGTATTACCGTGTGCGGATTGTGAAGGTATCGAAACTTCACTGTTCCT
Organism: Enterobacter sp. MALB-1; assembly: GCF_041021625.1. Taxonomy (NCBI): domain Bacteria; kingdom Pseudomonadati; phylum Pseudomonadota; class Gammaproteobacteria; order Enterobacterales; family Enterobacteriaceae; genus Enterobacter; species Enterobacter sp. MALB-1. The sequence goes on along the minus strand of NZ_JBDPJL010000001.1, from coordinate 3,560,921 downwards.
GGAAAAAGATGGCACATGGGTGATGAACCAGCGCTATCAGGGTGCTAAAGAACCGTCATCGTTTGCGACTTACGGAACGTGGGCGCGTACGGCTGAGAAGCTGGTATTGACCGATACCACCGGCGATAAAACCTGGTTCCGTCCAAAAGGGGAGAGCATGGAGATGCTCGATCGTGACGGCAACCCGATTGAGTCCCAGTTCAACTACACGCTGGCTCCGGTGAAAGCGGCGCTGCCTGCAACGCCAATGGCGATGCGGGGCATGTATTTCTATATGGCGGATGCGGCGATCTTTACCGACTGCGCCACCGGTAAGAAAGTCAGCGTGGCGAACAATGCTCAGCTGGAGCGCGATTATGCCGTTGCGCGCGGCAATGACAGTAAACCAGTATTGCTGACGGTTGACGGCCACTTTACGCTTGAGCCAAACCCGGACAGCGGCGAGCTGGTGAAAACGCTGGTGGCAGATAAAGACGCGAAGTTTGCTGCGGGGAAAGACTGCGAAAGCAAGTAAGAGTTACCCATTAAAAAACCCCGCACTGGCGGGGTTTTTTGTTTCTTAACCTTTGATGGCTTTCACCAGGTAATCAAGAATGTCGCCAGTCTTGATCATCTGCTTCTCGCCGCTGCGACGGTATTTGTATTCAATCTCGTCGCTATCAAGGTTACGGTCGCCGATGACAATGGTGTGCGGAATACCGATCAGTTCCATATCGGCAAACATCACGCCAGGGCGCTCTTTACGATCGTCCATCAGCACTTCGATACCCTGCGCGCGCAGCTCGGCGTACAGCTTCTCAGCCAGTTCCTGCACACGGTATGACTTGTGCATGTTCATTGGCAGGATTGCGACCTGGAATGGCGCGATATTATCCGGCCAGACGATACCGCGTTCGTCATAGTTCTGCTCGATAGCGGCAGCCACTACACGCGTCACCCCGATACCGTAACAACCCATGGTCAAAATCTGATTACGGCCATCTTCACCCTGTACGGCAGCATTCAGCGCGCGAGAGTATTTATCACCCAACTGGAAGATATGACCGACTTCGATACCACGTTTGATCATCAGCGTACCCTGGCCGTCCGGGCTTGGATCGCCAGCAACCACGTTACGGATGTCCGCCACTTCTGGCGTCGCCACATCGCGATCCCAGTTGATGCCGAAATAGTGCTTGCCGTCGATGTTCGCGCCAGCGGAGAAGTCGCTCATCGCGGCTACCGTGCGGTCAACGACCACTGGGACTGGCATATTGACTGGACCCAGGGAACCTGGACCTGCGTTAACGACAGCGCGGATTTCCGCTTCCGTAGCGAACGTCAGCGGGCTGGCAACCTGCGGCAGCTTCTCAGCTTTCACTTCGTTCAGTTCGTGATCGCCACGCACCAGCAGGGCAACCAGCGGGTATGCGCTGCCTTCGGTGGATTTCACCAGCAGCGTTTTTACCGTTTTCTCAACCGGCAAATTAAACTGCTCAACCAGCTCAGCGATGGTTTTCGCGTTTGGCGTATCAACCAGTTTCATCTCTTCGGTGGCAGCGGCACGCGGCGCTTTTGGTGCCAGCGCTTCAGCAAACTCAATGTTCGCGGCGTAATCAGAGGAGTCAGAGAAGATCACATCGTCTTCACCGCTCTGTGCCAGCACCTGGAATTCATGAGATGCGCTACCGCCGATAGAACCGGTATCCGCCTGTACAGCACGGAAATCCAGACCCATACGGGAGAAGATTTTGCTGTAAGCCTCGTACATTTTGTCGTAGGTCTCCTGCAGGGATTCCTGAGAGGTATGGAAAGAGTAAGCATCTTTCATCAGGAATTCACGGGAGCGCATGACGCCAAAGCGTGGACGCACTTCGTCACGGAACTTGGTCTGGATCTGGAAGAAGTTCAGCGGCAGCTGTTTGTAAGAGCTCAGTTCGTTACGAATCAGGTCGGTAATGACTTCTTCATGCGTTGGGCCGAGGACGAACGGACGCTCGCCGCGGTCGACGAAGCGCAGCAGCTCCGGGCCATACTGCTCCCAGCGACCGCTCTCCTGCCAGAGGTCAGCGGGCTGAACCACAGGCATGGACACCTCGATTGCACCGGCGTTGTTCATCTCTTCACGCACGATGTTTTCGACTTTTTTCAGGACGCGCACGCCGGTCGGCAGCCAGGTGTATAACCCGGAGGCCAGCTTGCGGATCATCCCGGCGCGTAGCATCAGCTGGTGGCTGATCACTTCGGCGTCGGCAGGTGTCTCCTTCAGGGTGGAGAGCAGATATTGGCTAGTACGCATGTTGTTACGGTTCCATTTCGACGATTGGAACAGGCTGAAACACCAGCCTGACACAAAAAAAGTGGTTTAGTTTACCAGTGTGGCAAAGATGCCAAAAGAGAGGAGAATAAAATTACCTGGGTTCCAGGGCAAAGACTTCAAAACCCGCCTCTGTCACGCGCCAGCGAACGTTAAAATCCAGCAGCCAGACGGCGTACGTTTTCCCGGCTTCCTCTTCTTTACGGTAGGCTGGACGGGGGTCCTGAGCCAGAACGTCAACGATAAAGTCCCGCAAGCGGGGATAACGTTTTTCCAGTTGGCTGATATGTGCTGTTAATTCAGGTGTGAAAGAAACGGGCATATCAGCCGGCGGTGCTTCCTGAGCGTAGCTGGCGCGGGCATCCGGTAGCGCTTCAGCGAAGGGTAAATACGGCTTGATATCGATAACTGGCGTGCCGTCTACCAGGTCAAGGCTACCTAACTCCAGTATCACCTGGTCCTTCTGGCAGCGTATGCCTTTCAGCTCGACCAGCGACATACCGATTGGGTTTGGACGGAAGGTTGAGCGGGTCGCGAACACACCCATTCGGGCGTTGCCCCCCAGACGAGGAGGGCGCACGGTTGGTCGCCAGCCGCCTTCCATTGTCTGGTGAAACACAAAGACAACCCACAGGTGGCTGAACGCTTCCAGCCCGCGTACCGCATCGGCCTGATTGTAAGGCGCGATCAAGTGAAGCTCGCCGCCGCCGCTTGTGACCAGGCCAGGCTGGCGCGGGACGGCGAACTTCTCTTTATAAGGGGAGCGGATAACGCCAATCTGCCCGAACTGAAATGAACTCATTTCGCCGTAATGTTAAGCGCAGAACCGATGCAAACCGCCTGACGGTAGCAGCCCGGTGTACCGCTGGTGACTTCGCAGCTGTGCAGCAGTACCGCATTGGCTTTCATTTTTGACGCGTTAATCTGCATACGTTTACGGGCTGTCGGGATGTTCGGTGGGGAGTCCTGATTCGTTGCCTGGCAGGATTCGCCGCTCACTTCACCCAGTTCACGGAATGGTTTGCCCACGAGATCGTCGGCCTTAGTAATAATACGTACCGGCGCAGGACGAGGCGCTTTCGGTTTTGCTGGCTCCGCTTTTGGCGGGGTTGCAGTGCTTTGAACAGGTTCAACAGGAGATCTGCTTAGCATAGAACAGCCGCTCAGCATGAGTGCTAAAAGACAGATCGGTAAAGCACGCATAATAGTTCCTCAGTGGATAATCAAAACGTCAGATATTGAATCAGTTGACTGCACAAATGACAAGACGGGCAGAAGCCCGTCTTGATGATATTACACTGCGGTGAGATTACCAGCCTTTAACAGCGCCGCCGTTAAACACCTTGTTGGCTTCCTGGTACACTTCGTCAGACTGATACGCCTGAACGAATTTTTTCACGTTCTCTGCGTCTTTATTGTCTTCGCGAGTCACGATCAGGTTGACGTACGGGGAGTCTTTGTCTTCAACGAAGATGCCGTCTTTCGCTGGCGTCAGACCAATCTGGCTGGCATAAGTGGTGTTGATAACCGCCAGGGCAATCTGCGCATCGTCAAGAGAACGTGGCAGCTGTGGTGCTTCCAGTTCGACAATTTTCAGATTTTTCGGATTCTCGGTGACGTCCAGAACGGTCGGCAGCAGGCCAACACCCTCTTTCAGTTTGATCAGGCCCACTTTCTGCAGCAGCAGCAGGGAACGGCCGAGGTTGGTTGGATCGTTAGGCACAGCGACCTGAGAGCCCGGCTGCAGTTCGTCCAGCGATTTGATTTTTTTGGAGTAACCGGCAATTGGGTAAACAAAGGTGTTACCCACGCCAACCAGTTTGTAGCCGCGATCTTTGATCTGCTGATCCAGATATGGTTTGTGCTGGAAGGCGTTGGCGTCGATATCACCTTTGCTCAGCGCTTCGTTCGGCAGAACGTAATCATTGAAAGTGACCAGCTCAACGTCCAGGCCATATTTCTCTTTCGCCACTTTCTGAGCCACTTCAGCAACCTGCTGTTCTGCGCCCACAATAACGCCCACTTTAATGTGGTTTGGATCTTTTTCGTCCTGACCGCAACCCACCAGTGCCAGAGAGCCGATCAGCGCGCCTACCGCTGCAAAGGTCTTTAATTTAAACGCCATGTTATATCCTTAACTCGTCGAGTTTGTGTTGTGTGTAACGTTATTTGTGAGTAACTGCCCGGACGATGCGATCGCCAGAGAACTGGATTAAATAAACCAGAACAACCAGCAATACCAGAACGGTATTCATTACGGTAGCGTTATAACCAATATAGCCGTACTGGTAACCAATCTGCCCTAAACCACCTGCGCCGACCGCACCACCCATTGCGGAATAACCGACCAGAGTAATAAGGGTGATGGTTGCCGCATTCACCAGACCCGGCAGCGCTTCAGGAAGCAGAACTTTACGCACGATCTGCATCGGCGTGGCACCCATCGCGCGGGAGGCTTCGATCAGACCGGTTGGAATTTCCAGCAGAGCGTTCTCCACCATACGGGCGATAAACGGCGCAGCACCGACGGTCAGCGGAACGATGGCTGCCTGCAAACCAATGGAGGTGCCAACGATCACGCGGGTAAATGGAATCATCCATACCAGCAGAATAATAAACGGGATAGAGCGGAAGATGTTCACCAGCGCAGAGAGCGTGCGATACAGCTTCGCGTTCTCAATGATTTGACCTGGACGCGTTACGTACAGCAGTACGCCGACCGGCAGGCCAATCACGAAACCAAAGAAACCCGATACGAAGGTCATTGCCAGCGTTTCCCATACGCCGCGAACCAGTAGCCACATCATCGGCTCAGACATAACCCAGTACCTCTACTTTTACGTGATGTTCTTGCAGCCAGGCAATCGCCGCCTGGGTTTCTTCTTGTGTGCCGTGCATTTCCGTCAGCATGATGCCGAACTTCACGCCACCGGCGTAATCCATCTGCGCGCTGATGATGTTGTTGTTCACGTTAAAGCGACGCGCGGTTTCGGAAAGCAGCGGTGCGTCGACGGACTGGCCGGTGAACTCCATGCGCAGCATCGGGACGCTGTCTGCTGTCGCTTCTGTTTTCAAACGTTCCAGATAATCTTCCGGAATATCCAGATGCAGCGTGGACTGAATAAACTGCTGTGCCAGCGGGGTCTTCGGGTGCGAGAACACTTCACTTACCGTGTCCTGCTCGATCAGTTCGCCGTTGCTGATCACCGCCACACAATCGCAGATGCGTTTCACCACATCCATTTCATGCGTAATAAGGAGGATGGTCAGGCCCAGGCGACGGTTAATGTCCTTCAGCAGTTCCAGAATAGAACGTGTCGTGGCCGGATCTAACGCGCTGGTGGCTTCATCGCACAGCAGCACTTTTGGATTACTGGCCAGCGCGCGGGCGATGGCGACACGCTGCTTTTGACCACCGGACAGATTCGCCGGGTAACTATCATGCTTATCACCCAGACCTACGAGGTCCAGCAATTCAGTTACGCGACGCTTCACTTCTTCTTTCGGCGTGTTGTCCAGCTCCAGCGGTAAGGCGACGTTGCCGAACACGGTGCGGGAAGCCAGCAGGTTAAAGTGCTGGAAGATCATGCCGATCTGGCGACGCGCTTTAGTGAGTTCTTTTTCTGAGAGGGCGGTAAGCTCTTGTCCGCCAACTTCCACGCTACCCTGGGTTGGGCGCTCAAGCAGGTTAACACAACGGATCAGCGTACTTTTACCAGCACCCGATGCGCCAATGACGCCATAAATTTGACCCGCAGGAACATGCAGGCTGACATTGTTCAGCGCCTGAATGGTTCGGTTCCCCTGCTGGAACACTTTGGTGATATTGGAAAGTTTAATCATTAGATTATTTTTATCGTATATAAGTTAGCCGTGGCATTTTCGTCTGCCAGATACGGGGGATGACCGTAAACAAAACGGATGTTAAGGCATCCAGACGTCTAAATCAATCCAACTCTTTACGATGAGCACTTTATTGCGCTGCGATTCATGAGATACTAGCTGAACATGCCTTTTTCAGGAGCAAACCGGTGGCAAAATCAGTACCCGCAATTTTTCTCGATCGTGATGGCACTATTAATGTGGATCACGGTTACGTTCATGAGATTGATGAATTTGAGTTTATCGAAGGCGTAATAGATGCCATGCGCCAGTTGAAAGAGATGGGTTATGCACTGGTGGTTGTGACTAACCAGTCCGGTATTGCGCGTGGCAAGTTCACTGAAGCACAGTTTGAAACTCTGACAGAATGGATGGACTGGTCACTGGCCGATCGTGGTGTTGATCTCGATGGCATCTACTATTGCCCGCATCACCCGCAGGGAACAGTAGAAGAGTATCGTCAGACCTGTGACTGCCGTAAGCCACATCCGGGCATGTTTATTTCTGCGCAGGAGTTCCTGCACATTGATATGGCCGCTTCTTATATGGTGGGCGACAAACTGGAAGATATGCAGGCGGCAACCGCGGCTGGCGTAGGGACCAAAATACTCGTTCGCACCGGTAAGCCAGTGACACCAGAAGCAGAGAATGCTGCGGATTGGGTGATTAATAGTCTGGCAGAGCTGCCCCAGGAGATTAAAAAGCACCAAAAATAGCCGCTTTGTCGAAAAGATGAGCGATTGAAATAAAAATGCATTTTTCCGCTTGTCATTCCTCGGCAGCTCCCTATAATGCGCCTCCATCGACACGGCGGATGTGAATCACTTCACAGACAGACCGGTCGGCTGAAGAGAAAAAATCCTGAAAATCAGGGTTGACTCTGAAAGAGGAAAGCGTAATATACGCCACCTCGCGACAGAGCGCTGAAGCGCGTCGCAACTGCTCTTTAACAATTTATCAGACAATCTGTGTGGGCACTCAAAGTGACATGGATTCTTAATGTCTTCGGACAATAAATGAATACCAAGTCTCTGAGTGAACATACGTAATTCATTACGAAGTTTAATTCACGAGCATCAAACTTAAATTGAAGAGTTTGATCATGGCTCAGATTGAACGCTGGCGGCAGGCCTAACACATGCAAGTCGAGCGGCAGCGGAAAGTAGCTTGCTACTTTGCCGGCGAGCGGCGGACGGGTGAGTAATGTCTGGGAAACTGCCTGATGGAGGGGGATAACTACTGGAAACGGTAGCTAATACCGCATAATGTCGCAAGACCAAAGAGGGGGACCTTCGGGCCTCTTGCCATCAGATGTGCCCAGATGGGATTAGCTGGTAGGTGGGGTAACGGCTCACCTAGGCGACGATCCCTAGCTGGTCTGAGAGGATGACCAGCCACACTGGAACTGAGACACGGTCCAGACTCCTACGGGAGGCAGCAGTGGGGAATATTGCACAATGGGCGCAAGCCTGATGCAGCCATGCCGCGTGTATGAAGAAGGCCTTCGGGTTGTAAAGTACTTTCAGCGGGGAGGAAGGTGTTGTGGTTAATAACCGCAGCAATTGACGTTACCCGCAGAAGAAGCACCGGCTAACTCCGTGCCAGCAGCCGCGGTAATACGGAGGGTGCAAGCGTTAATCGGAATTACTGGGCGTAAAGCGCACGCAGGCGGTCTGTCAAGTCGGATGTGAAATCCCCGGGCTCAACCTGGGAACTGCATTCGAAACTGGCAGGCTGGAGTCTTGTAGAGGGGGGTAGAATTCCAGGTGTAGCGGTGAAATGCGTAGAGATCTGGAGGAATACCGGTGGCGAAGGCGGCCCCCTGGACAAAGACTGACGCTCAGGTGCGAAAGCGTGGGGAGCAAACAGGATTAGATACCCTGGTAGTCCACGCTGTAAACGATGTCGACTTGGAGGTTGTGCCCTTGAGGCGTGGCTTCCGGAGCTAACGCGTTAAGTCGACCGCCTGGGGAGTACGGCCGCAAGGTTAAAACTCAAATGAATTGACGGGGGCCCGCACAAGCGGTGGAGCATGTGGTTTAATTCGATGCAACGCGAAGAACCTTACCTGGTCTTGACATCCACGGAAGTTTTCAGAGATGAGAATGTGCCTTCGGGAACCGTGAGACAGGTGCTGCATGGCTGTCGTCAGCTCGTGTTGTGAAATGTTGGGTTAAGTCCCGCAACGAGCGCAACCCTTATCCTTTGTTGCCAGCGGTTAGGCCGGGAACTCAAAGGAGACTGCCAGTGATAAACTGGAGGAAGGTGGGGATGACGTCAAGTCATCATGGCCCTTACGACCAGGGCTACACACGTGCTACAATGGCGCATACAAAGAGAAGCGACCCCGCGAGGGCAAGCGGACCTCATAAAGTGCGTCGTAGTCCGGATTGGAGTCTGCAACTCGACTCCATGAAGTCGGAATCGCTAGTAATCGTGGATCAGAATGCCACGGTGAATACGTTCCCGGGCCTTGTACACACCGCCCGTCACACCATGGGAGTGGGTTGCAAAAGAAGTAGGTAGCTTAACCTTCGGGAGGGCGCTTACCACTTTGTGATTCATGACTGGGGTGAAGTCGTAACAAGGTAACCGTAGGGGAACCTGCGGTTGGATCACCTCCTTACCTTAAAGAACCTGCCTTTGTAGTGTCCACACAGATTGTCTGATGAAAAACAGCAGTAAAAATCTCTGCAGGCTTGTAGCTCAGGTGGTTAGAGCGCACCCCTGATAAGGGTGAGGTCGGTGGTTCAAGTCCACTCAGGCCTACCAAATTTTCCCTGATACCGCGTTGCGGCAACGCTCACATACTGATGTATGCCTCGCGTTACCACGCCTTGTCTCAGGAAAAATTACCGGTACAGAGATTGGCAAAAGGATGGGGCTATAGCTCAGCTGGGAGAGCGCCTGCTTTGCACGCAGGAGGTCTGCGGTTCGATCCCGCATAGCTCCACCATCTTTTACTGCGAACACAAGAAAACTTCAGAGTGAACCTGAAAAGGTGCACTGCGAAGTTTTGCTCTTTAAAAATCTGGATCAAGCTGAAAATTGAAACGACACATCTTAATGGTGTGTTCGAGTCTCTCAAATTTTCGCAATCAGAAGTGAAACATCTTCGGGTTGTGAGGTTAAGCGACCAAGCGTACACGGTGGATGCCCTGGCAGTCAGAGGCGATGAAGGACGTGCTAATCTGCGAAAAGCGCCGGCGAGGTGATATGAACCCTTGACCCGGCGATGTCCGAATGGGGAAACCCAGTGCAATCCGTTGCACTATCGTTAACTGAATACATAGGTTAACGAGGCGAACCGGGGGAACTGAAACATCTAAGTACCCCGAGGAAAAGAAATCAACCGAGATTCCCCCAGTAGCGGCGAGCGAACGGGGAGCAGCCCGGAGTCTGAATCAGCGTGTGTGTTAGTGGAACGGTCTGGAAAGTCCGACGGTACAGGGTGATAGTCCCGTACACGAAAATGCACATGCTGTGAACTCGAAGAGTAGGGCGGGACACGTGGTATCCTGTCTGAATATGGGGGGACCATCCTCCAAGGCTAAATACTCCTGACTGACCGATAGTGAACCAGTACCGTGAGGGAAAGGCGAAAAGAACCCCGGCGAGGGGAGTGAAAAAGAACCTGAAACCGTGTACGTACAAGCAGTGGGAGCCTCTTTATGGGGTGACTGCGTACCTTTTGTATAATGGGTCAGCGACTTATATTCTGTAGCAAGGTTAACCGAATAGGGGAGCCGCAGGGAAACCGAGTCTTAACTGGGCGTTAAGTTGCAGGGTATAGACCCGAAACCCGGTGATCTAGCCATGGGCAGGTTGAAGGTTGGGTAACACTAACTGGAGGACCGAACCGACTAATGTTGAAAAATTAGCGGATGACCTGTGGCTGGGGGTGAAAGGCCAATCAAACCGGGAGATAGCTGGTTCTCCCCGAAAGCTATTTAGGTAGCGCCTCGTGAACTCATCTTCGGGGGTAGAGCACTGTTTCGGCTAGGGGGCCATCCCGGCTTACCAACCCGATGCAAACTGCGAATACCGGAGAATGTTATCACGGGAGACACACGGCGGGTGCTAACGTCCGTCGTGAAGAGGGAAACAACCCAGACCGCCAGCTAAGGTCCCAAAGTCATGGTTAAGTGGGAAACGATGTGGGAAGGCACAGACAGCCAGGATGTTGGCTTAGAAGCAGCCATCATTTAAAGAAAGCGTAATAGCTCACTGGTCGAGTCGGCCTGCGCGGAAGATGTAACGGGGCTAAACCATGCACCGAAGCTGCGGCAGCGACACTATGTGTTGTTGGGTAGGGGAGCGTTCTGTAAGCCGTTGAAGGTGTGCTGTGAGGCATGCTGGAGGTATCAGAAGTGCGAATGCTGACATAAGTAACGATAAAGCGGGTGAAAAGCCCGCTCGCCGGAAGACCAAGGGTTCCTGTCCAACGTTAATCGGGGCAGGGTGAGTCGACCCCTAAGGCGAGGCCGAAAGGCGTAGTCGATGGGAAACAGGTTAATATTCCTGTACTTGGTGTTACTGCGAAGGGGGGACGGAGAAGGCTATGTCGGCCGGGCGACGGTTGTCCCGGTTTAAGCATGTAGGCGGAGGTTCCAGGTAAATCCGGTACCTTTTTAACGCTGAGGTGTGATGACGAGGCACTACGGTGCTGAAGTGACAAATGCCCTGCTTCCAGGAAAAGCCTCTAAGCATCAGGTAACATCAAATCGTACCCCAAACCGACACAGGTGGTCAGGTAGAGAATACCAAGGCGCTTGAGAGAACTCGGGTGAAGGAACTAGGCAAAATGGTGCCGTAACTTCGGGAGAAGGCACGCTGATATGTAGGTGAAGCCCCTGCGGGTGGAGCTGAAATCAGTCGAAGATACCAGCTGGCTGCAACTGTTTATTAAAAACACAGCACTGTGCAAACACGAAAGTGGACGTATACGGTGTGACGCCTGCCCGGTGCCGGAAGGTTAATTGATGGGGTTAGCGGCAACGCGAAGCTCTTGATCGAAGCCCCGGTAAACGGCGGCCGTAACTATAACGGTCCTAAGGTAGCGAAATTCCTTGTCGGGTAAGTTCCGACCTGCACGAATGGCGTAATGATGGCCAGGCTGTCTCCACCCGAGACTCAGTGAAATTGAACTCGCTGTGAAGATGCAGTGTACCCGCGGCAAGACGGAAAGACCCCGTGAACCTTTACTATAGCTTGACACTGAACACTGGTCCTTGATGTGTAGGATAGGTGGGAGGCTTTGAAGCGTGGACGCCAGTCTGCGTGGAGCCGCCCTTGAAATACCACCCTTTAATGGCTGGTGTTCTAACGTGGACCCGTAATCCGGGTTGCGGACAGTGTCTGGTGGGTAGTTTGACTGGGGCGGTCTCCTCCCAAAGAGTAACGGAGGAGCACGAAGGTCAGCTAATCCTGGTCGGACATCAGGAGGTTAGTGCAATGGCATAAGCTGGCTTGACTGCGAGCGTGACGGCGCGAGCAGGTGCGAAAGCAGGTCATAGTGATCCGGTGGTTCTGAATGGAAGGGCCATCGCTCAACGGATAAAAGGTACTCCGGGGATAACAGGCTGATACCGCCCAAGAGTTCATATCGACGGCGGTGTTTGGCACCTCGATGTCGGCTCATCACATCCTGGGGCTGAAGTAGGTCCCAAGGGTATGGCTGTTCGCCATTTAAAGTGGTACGCGAGCTGGGTTTAGAACGTCGTGAGACAGTTCGGTCCCTATCTGCCGTGGGCGCTGGAGAACTGAGGGGGGCTGCTCCTAGTACGAGAGGACCGGAGTGGACGCATCACTGGTGTTCGGGTTGTCATGCCAATGGCACTGCCCGGTAGCTAAATGCGGAAGAGATAAGTGCTGAAAGCATCTAAGCACGAAACTTGCCCCGAGATGAGTTCTCCCTGAGACTTTAAGTCTCCTGAAGGAACGTTAAAGACGATGACGTTGATAGGTCGGGTGTGTAAGCGCAGCGATGCGTTGAGCTAACCGATACTAATGAACCGTGAGGCTTAACCTTACAACGCCGAAGATGTTTTGGCGAAGAGACACGATTTTCAGCCTGATACAGATAACAGAATTTGCCTGGCGGCTGTAGCGCGGTGGTCCCACCTGACCCCATGCCGAACTCAGAAGTGAAACGCCGTAGCGCCGATGGTAGTGTGGGGTCTCCCCATGTGAGAGTAGGGAACTGCCAGGCATCAAATTTAGTAGTAAGCCGGTGCATTAATCCGGTGGTTACAAGCAGTCTTCGGTGGAGCGGTAGTTCAGTCGGTTAGAATACCTGCCTGTCACGCAGGGGGTCGCGGGTTCGAGTCCCGTCCGTTCCGCCACTTATTGAAAGCCCTGAGTTAACGCTCAGGGCTTTTTTCTTGCCTGTCATCTAATTATTGCTAAATAAGCAAAAATCCTCTGCACTTTTCGCTCTTTTTCAGCATAAGCGTACCCGCGATAATCTTCCTCAGTTAACATCATTATGAATAACGAGGATTATATGGCTATCCCTGCATTTGGTCTGGGCACTTTCCGCCTGAAAGACGACATTGTTATCGCATCTGTTAAAACCGCACTTGAGCTTGGCTATCGCGCTGTTGATACGGCGCAGATATATGAAAATGAAGCTGCCGTCGGACAGGCAATCGAAGAGAGCGGTGTACCACGTGACGAACTCTTCGTCACAACCAAAATCTGGATCGAGAACCTTAGCAAAGACAAGCTGATCCCAGGCCTGAAAGAGAGCCTGAAAAAGCTACGCACCGATTACGTGGATCTCACCCTGATCCACTGGCCATCACCAAACGACGCAGTTTCTGTGGAAGAGTTTATGCAGGCATTGCTCGAAGCAAAGGAGCAGGGCTTAACGCGTGAAATCGGTATTTCCAATTTCACCATCCCGCTGATGCAAAAGGCGATTGCCGCCGTCGGCGCAGAAAACATTGCGACCAACCAGATTGAACTCTCCCCCTATCTGCAAAACCGCAAAGTGGTGGACTGGGCAAAACAGCATGGTATTCACATCACCTCCTATATGACGCTGGCCTATGGTAAGGCTTTGAAAGATGACGTGATTGTTCGTATCGCAGAGAAACATAACGCGACGGCCGCACAGGTGATTCTGGCATGGGCAATGGGTGAAGGTTATGCAGTTATCCCATCCTCAACCAAACGTGAAAATCTGGCCAGCAACCTGTTAGCCAAAGATCTTCAACTGGATGACGAAGACAAAAAAGCGATCGCTGCACTGGATTGTAACGATCGCCTGGTAAGCCCGGAAGGGTTAGCACCAGACTGGGATTAATATTAACCCACCCTCTGTACTCTAAACCCTCACACAGCTCCTTCGGGAGCTGTTTTTACATGCTCGCTAAGGAAGTCGATAAAGGCACGTATACGCGTACTTACCGCTCTGTCGCTGTAATACACTGCGCTAAAAGGCATCTCAACCGGCAGACGTTTATCCGCCATCAGCTCAACAAGTTCGCCACGCGCAATTTCCTTATCGATCATATAGTCAGATAGACACGCTATCCCATTTCCTTCCAGACATAATTGCTTCAGTGTTTCACCACTATTAGATGATAACCCACAGCTGATTTCATGAAGCTGACCATCATGGCAAGCGACTGGCCAGGTATTCAGCGAGACGGGTTCCGTAAAGCCCAGACACATATGCTGCTTTAGCTCTTCGACCGTTTCAGGCTTTCCAGACCGCGCGATGTACTGCGGCGAGGCGATGATCTTGCGATAGCTGGTGAAGAGTGGGCGAGCGCGTAAGCTCGAATCTGTTAAGGTTCCCGCCCGAATTGCCACATCAACTTTCCGTTCTATCAGGTTGATGAACGTTTCAGAAGAGACCAGTGAAAGAGTGATCTCAGGATATCGCTCACGAAATGGTTTAATCAGCGGCATCAGGAAGTGCAGCACGACAGGGGTAGCCGCATCAATTCGCAGCAATCCGCGCGGTGTGCTACGTGATTCCATTATCTCCGTCTCTGCTGCAGCCATTTCCTGCAGAACCGACTGTACCCGGCGGAAATACCGCTCGCCTTCTTCTGTCAGACTGAGCTGCCGGGTGGTTCTGTTAAGAAGGCTCACGCCCAGCTTCATCTCCAGTTTTTTCACCGAGCGGCTGATAGCAGAATTAGCCTGTCCCAGTTGTTCGGCAGCGCGGCTAAAACTGCCGCTTTCGACCACGGCGACAAAGATTGTCAGCTCTTCCGACGTCGCTCTCATTGTTGCACCATCCGCAAAATTCTATAAGGATTCTGGCCTTTTTTGTTATTTAAACATGGGCATAGACGTCTGTCATCTTAAACCTCAAGGGGCAGCGTTTTGTGCGCCACTTGCGCTTCTTGCCCTGACGAACGACGTTTTACAATGGGTGTGGCAGAAACGGTTATCGCAGGGTGCTTTCCTGCACTTGCGTTCAAAACTGGAAAGCGGTTTCTCAGAAATTGCGTTGAAAGTGTAACCTAAAATCCCTATAACATTAGAACCAGTCCGCTTTCCGGGGTGGTCAATGTGATAGAGGTTGTTTCCAAAAGTGCGAAAAAATACCTATGCCATGCGTTATGTTGCCGGACTGCCTGCGGAGAGGATCTTGCCTCCGGGGTCGTTTGCGAGCCTTAGCCAGGCATTGCCCGCCGGTACACCTTTAAGCAGTGATGAAAAAATTCGTGTGCTGGTGTGGAATATCTTTAAGCAACAGCGCGCTGAGTGGTTATCGGTGCTGAAGAATTTTGGTAAGGACGCTCATCTTGTTCTGTTGCAGGAGGCGCAAACGACGCCTGAGCTGGTCCGGTTTGCAACCACTAACTATCTTGCCGCCGATCAGGTGCCTGCGTTTGTCTTACCGCAGCATCCTTCTGGTGTGATGACCCTTTCTGCCGCACATCCGGTTTATTGCTGCCCGCTGCGGGAGCGTGAGCCGATCCTGCGTCTCGCAAAATCGGCGCTGGTGACGGTCTATCCGTTGCCGGATACGCGTCTGCTTATGGTGGTAAATATCCATGC
Source organism: Enterobacter sp. MALB-1 (assembly GCF_041021625.1). Lineage (NCBI taxonomy): Bacteria > Pseudomonadati > Pseudomonadota > Gammaproteobacteria > Enterobacterales > Enterobacteriaceae > Enterobacter > Enterobacter sp. MALB-1. Next base: position 3,545,719 of record NZ_JBDPJL010000001.1, on the reverse strand, counting down.
AGTAAACTTCAGTCTGGGTGTGGATGTTTATAGTAAGCAGTTACTTCCAATTGGTGACCAGATTGCCCATCACAGCGGGCCAATCATTATGGCCGGGGATTTTAATGCCTGGAGCCGTCCGCGCATGAATGCGCTGTATCGTTTTGCGCGTGAAATGTCGCTGCGAGAAGTCCGTTTTAATGATGACCAGCGGAAAAAAGCGTTTGGCCGTCCTCTCGATTTTGTTTTCTATCGTGGTTTAAGTGTGCACGACGCCTCCGTCCTGGTGACGCGCGCCTCCGATCACAATCCGCTACTCGTTGAATTCAGTCCCGGCAAACCTGATAAATAATGGTATGTCAGGTCTGCCGTGGGGCAGGCCTGTGCGGGTGCTGCCCTTTATTATTTCACCAACAAAAGGACAGTACGATGACGACAACAACACATTCCCATCATGACAACGTAGAAAAACAGTTTGGCTCTCAGGCAAGCGCTTATTTGAATAGCGCCGTGCATGCTTCCGGTCGTGACCTGGTTCGCCTCGGCGAGCGTCTGGCTGCCTTCCCACAGGCACACGTGCTGGATTTAGGCTGTGGTGCCGGGCACGCGAGCTTTACAGCTGCGCAGCAGGTGGCTCAGGTTACTGCGTATGACTTATCCAGCCAGATGCTGGAGGTCGTTGCCGGTGCCGCAAAAGCCAAAGGGCTGACCAACGTCTATACGCGTCAGGGCTATGCCGAATCCTTACCCTTCGGGGATGCATCATTTGACGTTGTCATCAGCCGTTACTCCGCGCACCACTGGCATGATGTCGGCCAGGCATTACGAGAAGTAAAACGCGTGCTGAAGCCTGGCGGGATCGTCATCATCATGGATGTCATGTCTCCTGGCCATCCGGTGCGGGATATCTGGCTGCAGACGGTTGAGGCGCTGCGTGACACCTCACATGTACAAAACTATTCCAGCGGGGCATGGTTAACCTTGATGACCGAGGCGGGCTTGATCTCACGTTCATTAACAACGGATCGCTTGCCGCTGGAGTTCAGCTCATGGATCGCACGTATGCGGACGCCGGATGCGTTAAGCCAGGCCATTCGGATGTATCAGGAAAGCGCTTCTACAGAAGTGAAGGCTTACTTTGAGTTGCAGGAGGATGGTTCATTTACCAGCGACACCATCATGGTTGAAGCGCAAAAAGCAGGGTAAAACAAAAAAGGCACCGGGGGAATCGGTGCCTTTTTATCTTAAGATCGTGTCATCAGGAGTCTGGCGTAGCGCTGTTTTTCACAAACAGCGTTAGCTGGTCGCCTGGTTGCAGATTGTCAGTATCATTATTCCAGCGCATCACATCTTTAATGTTCACGCCGTGACGTTTTGCGATACTGGACAGCGAATCACCTTTACGAACACGATAGGTAATACTATCGCTGTTCCTGGCGAGACGCTGTGCGCTGCTACCCGCACCCACCGTCAAAGTTTGACCCACTTTCAGGCCGGAGCTGCGCAGGTTATTCCACTGCTGCAGATCTTTCGCCGTCACGCCTAGACGCGCAGCAATACCCGAAAGCGTATCACCTGAACGAACCTTATAGCTGCGACTGCTTACTGATGAAGCATCCGCGATCAGTGTTGACTGAACGGCTGCAATCTCACCAGAAGCTAAAGACTCACGTAACTGTTCAGCATGTTTCTGCGGAACCATGACATACTGCGGGCCACTTGCCCCCAGCGTTGAGCCTTTAACGCCTGCATTAAAGGTTTTCAGTTTACTTACCGACATACCCGTCATATCGGCAACCTGTTGAATATCAACCGGGCTGCTGAGGCGAACACGCGCCAGTGCACGACTTTCGTCTGGTGTTGGCAGTTGCACACCGTAACGCTTGCTGTTCTTGAGAATATCACTCAATGCCAGCATCTTCGGTACGTAAATCTTCGTTTCCTGTGGCAGTGAGAGCGACCAGAAGTCAGTGGATTTACCACGTGCTTTATTCGCTTTCATTGCCTTCAGTACACGACCTTCGCCGCTGTTATACGCTGCGACAGTTAACAACCAGTCGCCATCAAACATCTTGTTAAGACGTTGCATCATGTCGAGAGCGGCTGTCGTGGAAGCGACAACATCACGACGCGCATCATAGCTGCGGGTCTGTTTCAAACCATAATTGCGCCCTGTGCTCGGAATGATCTGCCAAATGCCTGCGGCATTGGCACCAGACGTCGCGTGTGGGTCAAAAGCGCTCTCCACTATGGGTAGTAGTACCAGTTCCATAGGCATGTTACGTTTTTTAACTTGCCCGGCTATCCAGTACATATACGGCTCTGCCCGTAATGTTACATCGTGGAGATAGCTCTTATTTCTCAAATACTTCTGTTTCTGTTCGCGAATCCGGGTATTTTCCGGAATTCCCATCTTTAGCTCGTCGCCAATAGAGGCCCACAAGTCCTGATCCTGCGCGAAAGATGTCCCATCGTCCATCCAGCGTGCCGAACTTGTAAACTTCCCTGCTTCCCCTTGACCAGCTGCAGAAAGGCTCTGTGCATGCTGCTGTACGTTGCTGCCGTTTTGCGACTGGCAACCCACAAGCAGGACAGAGGCGAGTAAGATCGCTTTTGCCTTCATGTGTGTGTCAATAGTTGCTTAAAAGACGAGCGATGATAACGGCGAAATTTTGAAAAGGCAACCCGCATTTATCTGAAGTTATCTTTCTTTGACCTTAACCATGCAAATCGCTCCTCTGGTTGTTGCAAATTTGTTTCTTGGGTAATTTTATTAATTAAATCAGGGTCATCCGTTCGTAAAAATACATTAATTTTACGCTCATTTTTCAGAATTACGGGCAGTGTATTTTGGTTTTTTGCACGTAACTCCTTAACTTTCTGATAATAATCCTGAATCGCCAGATCGTCCGGTAAGAGGCTTGCAGCAAACTTCATATTTCCTAATGTATACTCATGTGCACAACATATGACGGTATCATCAGGTAATGCATTAATCTTTTGTAAAGATTGGTACATCTGTGCAGGGCTGCCTTCAAAGAGTCTTCCACAGCCGCCTGAGAACAGCGTATCGCCGCAAAACAGATAAGGTTTGCTGTAGAAACAAATATGTCCTGAAGTGTGACCTGGCGTAGCAATTACGGAAAATTCGTAACCCAGTATGAAGACATTTTCGCCTTCTTCGACTACTTGCGTTGTACCCTTATTTTGTGTCTCTTTCGGTCCATAAACGACCAGATGCGGGAATTGTGCAAGCAGGTCAGGGACTCCACCTACATGATCGTTATGATGATGGGTCAAGAGGATGGCTTCCGGCTGCCAGCCATTTTCCTTAATGGCGCGCAGGATCGGTGCAGATTCGCCGGGATCAACAATAATGCATCTGCGATCGTCATCGACTAAAACCCAGATGTAATTGTCCTCAAAAGCAGAAATACTGATAAGATTCATACATTACCTCTTATAGCGTGGCGGGTGTTTTGATGAAACCGGCAAGGATACCTCAGACTGTCGCAGCACCGGAACGTTGGGCAGAATTGCCCTGGGGTGAATACTATCGCGAAGCGTTAGAACAACAGCTTAAACCCTGGCTCGCAAAAATGTATGGGTTTCACCTGCTTAAGATTGGCAATCTCAGCGCGGAGATCAATACCGAAAGCTGCGCTATCTCTCATCAGGTTAATGTCTCTCTCAACGGTTTACCCGTTCAGGTAAAAGCTGACCCACTGCATTTGCCTTTTGCTGAAAAATCCGTTGATGCCTGTCTGCTCGCGCATACTTTGCCCTGGTGCAGCGATCCCCATCGTCTGCTACGCGAGGCCGATCGCGTTCTGATCGATGACGGCTGGCTGGTGCTGAGCGGTTTCAATCCGCTGAGCCTGATGGGGCTGCGCAAGCTGGTGCCAGTGTTGCGCCGCACGCCACCTTACAACAGCCGCATGTTCACGATGATGCGCCAGTTGGACTGGCTTTCACTGCTGAATTTTGAAGTGCTCGGCTACGGTAGTTTCCAGGTGCTGCCCTGGTCGCGGCAGGGCGGCGTCTTGCTGAGTACCCATTTGCCAGCGTTAGGATGTATGCAGTTTATTGTGGCGCGTAAGCGGACGATCCCCCTTACGCTTAACCCAATGAAGCAAAGCAAATCGAAAACGCGGATTCGTCAGACGGTGGGGGCCACCCGGCAGTTCAGAGAACCCTGATCAGGATTCGGGCTGATAGCCAGCATCTTCATGCGTTGGGTTGGACGCAGCCGCACGCGCCAGTTCGTCGCAGCGTTCGTTCTCAGGATGACCAGCGTGACCTTTTACCCATTCCCATTTGATTTCGTGCTGGCCCAGCGCGGCATCCAGACGCTTCCAGAGATCCACATTCTTGACCGGCTTCTTGTCTGCTGTTTTCCAGCCGCGTTTTTTCCAGTTATGTATCCACTGTGTTATGCCCTGGCGCACATACTGGCTGTCGGTGCTTAGCACCACGTCGCAATGCTCTTTTAAGGCTTCCAGCGCCACGATAGCCGCCATCAACTCCATACGGTTATTGGTGGTCAGAAAATAGCCTTCGCTAAAAGTTTTTTCGTGCTGTCTATAGCGCATAATGGCACCATAACCGCCAGGCCCTGGATTGCCTAGACAAGATCCATCGGTGAAAATTTCTACCTGTTTACGCATCTCTGGTAGACTTCCTGTATTTGAAACGTTCAGTTAAACGATAAGTCTGACATAAATGACCGCTATGAGCACTGCAATTACTCGCCAGATTGTTCTTGATACCGAAACCACCGGTATGAACCAGATCGGCGCGCACTACGAAGGGCACAAGATCATTGAGATTGGTGCTGTAGAGGTAGTGAACCGTCGTCTCACGGGAAACAACTTCCACGTTTACCTTAAACCCGATCGGCTGGTGGACCCGGAAGCGTTCGGCGTTCACGGTATTGCGGATGAGTTTTTGCTCGATAAGCCGACCTTTGCGGATGTGGCGGATGAATTCCTTGAATACATCAAAGGTGCAGAGCTTGTCATCCATAACGCGTCGTTCGATATCGGCTTTATGGATTATGAATTCAGCAAACTGAATCGTGATATTCCGAAAACGAATACGTTCTGTAAAGTCACCGATAGCCTGGCGCTGGCAAGGAAGATGTTCCCCGGCAAGCGTAACAGCCTTGATGCACTTTGCTCGCGCTATGAAATAGACAACACCAAGCGAACGCTGCACGGCGCATTGCTCGATGCCCAAATCCTGGCCGATGTTTTCCTGACCATGACCGGCGGTCAAACGTCGATGAAATTCAGTATGGAAAATGAAGCCCAGCAGACGCAGGGTGAAGCGGGAATCCAGCGTATTGTCCGCCAGGCGAATCGCTTGCGGGTTGTTTTAGCCAGCGATGAAGAATTACTGAACCATGAATCCCGCCTGGATTTAGTGCAGAAGAAGGGCGGAAGTTGCCTGTGGCGTGCTTAAGCGATGCCTGAATGCCTGTAAAATCACCGCTTGGGCGATTTTTGCAGCAAACGATTCAAAACGTAAGAAAAAGCGTTGACGAGTTCAGAGGCAAACCGTAATATGCGCCCCGTTCCCCAACGGGAACAGTGGAGCGGTAGTTCAGTCGGTTAGAATACCTGCCTGTCACGCAGGGGGTCGCGGGTTCGAGTCCCGTCCGTTCCGCCACTATTCAGAAGGCCTGAATCAGAAATGATTCAGGCCTTCGTCGTTTAATCCTTCTCAAAACAACCCTCCTTTTCGTTAACAATAAGTTAATATATGTGGTGCATTTAATTAACAAATGCGCGATTGTAGTGCATTAATTGCACTAAGTTTGTGCATGTCATCACCACAACTAACTCTGTAGCGTTTCTTCTTGTAACAATTATGTAAAAATAATTCACCGAAAATCATTCAGTTACTGTTCATTTTCCAGAAAGTTCCCGAACCAATGATTCATTGGTTCGTTAATTGCTTAATCATTAGCACGGTAAGTTGCACGTCATATCAATAACTTATCGTTAATAAAAATAAAGCAATGATGACAGCGAGCGAACCAATATGGAAAAACCGTCACGGTTTTTGGCAAATTCCAGCACCGCGCTGGAGCAATTGCGCGGGCTAATCAACCAGCACGAGTCAACACCAGGCATTCCGCTGCCCACTGAGCGTGAGCTGTCGGAAACACTCGGCGTAGGGCGACGTGAAGTCCGTCGTGCGCTGGACGTGCTGGAAGAGGAGGGGCGTATCTGGCGTAAACAGGGCAAAGGTACTTTTATTGGTCCCGCAGCCCCCGTGGAGCCGCTGGCCCTTCAGGGATTGGTTCAGCAAACTAATTTGCTGGAAGTCATGGAAGCTCGTCTGCAGCTCGAACCCGGCTTAGCCCGACTTGCGGCACTGCGTGCCACCAGGGAAAACCTCGCGCTCATGCAGCGCATGCTGGAACGCATTGATAAGGTCAGCCCGGATGACCGTGACCTGAATGAACTGTGGGATAGCGCCTTCCACCGCGCGATTGCCGAAGCCGCAGGCAACCGCCTGATGCTTGGGCTTTTTGATGCCATTGACGCCGTCCGGCGCGAACCGGGCTGGCAGCATCTGCGAGAGCTGGCCCGCACGCCTGAACGTGTCGATAGCTACAACGACCATCATCATAAAATCATGTCCGCGATCATCCACCGCCAGCCTAATGAGGCCGCAACTGCCATGCGCGAGCATCTGCTCAGCCTGCAAAACGCCCTGATTCAGGCAATTCACCTTGAGGACGACTCCACGCTATGACGACGATCCCCTTTAAGGATGCCACTCCCGTATTACGGCTGCAAAATCTTAATGTTAAATTTGCGGGCTCGCCGGTCAGCGTGCTTGATGGCATCTCGCTGACCGTAAAATCAGGTGAAACGCTGGCGCTGGTAGGAGAGTCCGGCTGCGGGAAAAGCATCACCTCGTTAGCGCTGATGGGCTTACTGCCTGCCAGCGCACAGATTGTCAGCGGCGAGATGCAGTTTCGCCGTCACGACCTGCGAAAACTCTCGCCGCGTGAATATGCCGATCTGCGTGGCAGTGAGCTGGCGATGATTTTCCAGGAGCCGATGACTTCGCTGAATCCCGCTTTTACGCTGGGCGATCAACTCAGCGAAGCGGTCATGCGCCACCAGAACGTCTCGCGTACAGAGGCGATGAATGTCGCGCTGCGCATTCTGGAAAAAGTCCAGATCCCGGCGGCTGAGATGCGTCTTAGGGCTTATCCTCACCAGCTTTCCGGGGGGATGCGCCAGCGCGTAATGATTGCAATGGCGCTGATTAACCACCCGCGTTTACTGATTGCCGATGAACCCACTACCGCGCTCGACGTCACCATTCAGGCGCAAATCCTCACTCTGCTCAATACCTTAAAACAAGAAACGGGCACGGCGGTGCTGATGATCACCCACGATTTAGGTGTGGTAGCGGAGGTCGCGCAGCAGGTGGCGGTTATGTATGCCGGGCAGGTGGTAGAGCAGGGAAGCGTAGAGACGATTTTTGCCGATCCACAGCACCCATACACTATCGGATTGATGGGCTCAATTCCCTCGCTTGGCGCACGCAAAGGCCAGCTATCCACTATTCCCGGTGCGGTGCCGTTACCGGAATCCATGCCGCAAGGCTGCCGCTTTGCCACCCGTTGTCCCTTCGCACAGACGCGTTGTCACGCTGAAAAACCGCAGCTCAATACGCTTGGCGCAGGGCATCAGGTGGCCTGTTTCCGCGTGCCGCTGGAACAGCACATTGCCCTGGGAGAAATCGCATGACCACGCCGATACTTGAAGCCCGTGACCTGAGCAAACGCTTCCCCGGCCCTAAAAAACTGTTCACTCCGGCACGCTTTGTCACGGCAGTCGATCGCGTTTCCCTTTCCGTTATGCCGGGCGAAACGCTGGCGATTGTGGGTGAATCCGGTTCTGGCAAATCCACGCTCGGCCGCCTGCTCCTGCGTCTGCTGGCGGCCAGCGAAGGGCGCGTATTTTATCAGGGCGAAGAGATAACCCATGCTTCAGGCACACGCCTGAATCAGCTACGCCGTGAACTGCAAATCATCTTTCAGGACCCTTTTGCCTCGCTGAATCCGCGTATGACGGTCGAGCAGATCGTCGGTGAACCGCTGTGGCTGCACCAGAATATGAAAAAGGCCGATCGTCAGTATCGCGTTGCTGAGCTGCTCAAAACCGTGGGCTTGCCTGCGGCCTGGGCCGGTCGTTATCCGCATGAGTTTTCCGGCGGACAGCGCCAGCGTATCGGGATTGCGCGCGCGCTGGCCTCAGGACCAAAACTGCTGCTGGGCGATGAACCGGTTTCCGCGCTGGACGTTTCCGTCCAGGCGCAGGTAGTAAACCTGCTGGAAAGCCTCAAGCACCAGTTGGGGCTGACGATGGTAATTGTCGCCCACGGTCTGGCGGTTATCCGCCATATGAGCGACCGCGTGGCGGTGATGTATCTCGGGCAAATCGTTGAGCTTGCCACCGTAGACGAGATCTTTGATGCGCCGTTGCACCCATATACCCAGGCGCTGATTGCCTCGGCACCACAGATGCAGCCAGGCGTTGAACGAGATGCACCGCTGTTGCAGGGGGATTTACCGAACCCGGCCAGCCCGCCGTCCGGCTGCCGGTTCCACACCCGTTGCCCGTACGTGACGGATGAATGCCGCCAGGTCGAGCCGATCAATCAGGTGCTCGACGGCGGACGTCAGGTTGCCTGCCACCGCTGGCAGGAGATTAACCGCGATCGCAGTGTTATCCAGATAGCTCCACCATCTGCCGCATTTCTGCGCCGCCGTGCGCTGTTTGAACACGCGGCCTCTCACTCCTCCCTTCCTTCAAGGAACTCATGATAATGACAATGCGTAATTCTCTTTTGACCGTACTGGGAAGTGTTATGTTGCTTGGCGCGGCGCTGCCCGCCCATTCTGAAAGCGTGCTGCGAATCGGTCTGGGGGCTGACCCGGACATGCTCGATCCGCATCTGGCGCGCACTTACTATGGCCGCTTCGTCTTTGCCTCTTTGTGCGACAGGCTTGTGGACGTCGACGAACATCTGAAAGTGGTGCCGGGTCTGGCGAAATCGTGGGCCTGGAGTAACGACGGAAAAACGCTGACTATGGACCTGCGCGAAGGCGTCACCTTCCACGATGGTGAAAAATTCGATGCGGCTGCGGCAAAATACAACCTCGATCGTGCCCTGACCTTAAAAGGCTCGTTGCGTAAAAGCGAGATTTCATCTGTAGAGTCGATTGACGTCACCGGCCCAATGCAGATTGCCCTGCACCTGAAAACGCCAGACGCTGCGTTGCTGATGCAGCTTACCGACCGCGCGGGGGCGATGATGGCCCCGAACGCGGCGAAAAAACCTGATTTTGCCGCCCATCCGGTCTGTTCCGGCCCGTACAAGTTCGACAGCCGCGTTTCGCAGGATCGCATTGTTCTGACGCGTTTCGACAACTACTGGAACAAAGACGCCTACCACTTCGACAAAATTATCTACCTGCCGATCCCGGATGCCTCCGTGCGTCTGGCGAACCTGAGGGCAGGCGATCTCGATTTGACGGAAGGCATTGCCGCAAGCGATGTGAAAACCGTGGAAGCCGACAGCAAGCTGGCGCTGGCGAAGGTGACGGGGCTGGGTTATCAGGGCATCACTTTCAACATCAACAACGGCAAAGTGCCAGCGAACGATCCGTTCAAGGACGCTCGCGTGCGTGAGGCGTTTTCTCAGGCCATTGACCGCGATGCGTTAAACCAGGTTGTTTTTGAAGGGTTATACACCCCGGCAAACCAGGCGTTTTCTACGGTGAGCCCGTATCACGTTAATCTGCCGGTTCCGCCGCGAGATGTGGATAAAGCCAAAGCATTGCTGAAAGCCGCCGGTGTTACCACGCCGCTGACCGTCAACCTTCTGGTGCCAAATAACCCAACCTCGCAGCAGGTCGGCCAGGTGCTGCAGGCGATGGTGGCCGAGGCGGGCTTTAACCTGAACCTGCAAATGACCGAGTTCGCTACGCTGCTGGATCGCCAGCAGAGCGGTGACTATCAGCTGAGCTTCTCTGGCTGGTCGGGTCGCCCCGATCCGGACGGCAGCATCTACGGCTTTATCCATAGCAAAGGCACCCTGAACGACGGGCGTTACAGCAACGCGCAGGTGGATGAATGGCTGACGCAGGCGCGCCAGAGTACCGACCAGACCGCACGCCAGCCGCTGTACGACAACGTGGTGAAACAACTGCAGACCGATATGCCGATTGCCTATCTCTACTTCGAACCGCGCATTTTTGGCCTGAACAAGAGCGTGCAGGGCTTTAAGCCGTACCCGGATGGCATCGTGCGTCTGGCCGGTTTGACGCTGGCGAAATAAACGTCCTGAGGAGAACCCATGCTGGAACTGATTTGCAAACGTCTGCTGCTGGCCATTCCGACGCTATTGCTGGTGAGCATGATGGTGTTCGGGTTGCAAAAGCTGCTGCCCGGCGACCCGCTGATCGCCATGGCCGGAGAGGAGCGCGACCCGGCGGTCATCGCCCAGCTACGTGCGGAACTGAACCTTGATGCGCCGATCCCCGTACAGTATTTCAACTGGCTGACGCGCGCGTTGCAGGGCGATCTGGGTGTCTCCTTACGCACGCACGAACCGGTGACGCAGCTGATTGCCAGCAAGCTGCCAGTCACGCTGGAGCTGTCGCTGCTGGCGATGATTATCGCGCTGGTGTTTGGCATCAGCATGGGGATACTCGCCGCGGTGAACAAAAACAGTTGGGTCGATCACGGGGCGAATTTTGTGGCGATCTCAGGGATCTCAATACCGCATTTCTGGTTGGGTATCCTGCTGATTCTGGTCTTTTCGGTGAACCTGCAATGGTTACCTGCGTCGGGTTATGTACCGTTCAGCGAAGATCCAATCCAGAATTTGCGCACGCTGCTGCTGCCCGCTTCCGTACTCGGCACCGGTCTGGCGGCGACGCTGATGCGCCATACCCGCGCCTCGATGATTGCGGTACTGAAAGCAGACTACATTCGCACCGCGCGGGCTAAAGGGCTACTGCCAAAAGCAGTGATTTTAAAGCATGCGTTTCGCAATGCGCTGGTGCCGGTGATCACCCTCACCACGCTGCTGTTCGGCGAGCTGCTGGGCGGCGCGGTACTGACTGAGCAGGTCTTCACCATTCCGGGCTTCGGCAAGATGATCGTCGACTCGGTGTTTAACCGTGATTATGCGGTGGTGCAGGGCGTGGTACTGATTGTGGCGATCGGCTTTCTGATGCTGAACCTGCTGGCCGACGTACTTTACGTCCTTATCAACCCGAAAATGCGAGGTTAACGATGGCGGAAGTGACGACTCAAACCGTTGCGCCTGCGCTGCCGCGCGCGCAGAGCAGGGTACTGAAGAAGTTCCTTGCCAATAAAAGCGCGGTGATTGGCGCGGTGGTTGTGGGCTTCTTTGTGCTGGTGGCCCTGCTGGCACCGTGGATCGCGCCGTTTGATCCGGTGAAAGCCAACTTTCTGGCGGTGCGCAAAGCGCCGTCGGCGATGTACTGGTTCGGCACCGATGAACTGGGACGCGATATCTTGTCCCGCATTATCTGGGGGGCGCGAACCTCGCTGATGGCGGGCTGTATGTCGGTGGTGATCGCCGTCGTCATTGGCGTGCCGCTGGGACTGGTGGCGGGTTATTTCCAGAAAATGTGGGACGGCGTCATTTCGCGCTTTATTGAAGCGCTGCTCGCCTGCCCATTTCTGATCATGGCGATCGCGCTTGGGGCATTCTTAGGCCCAAGCCTGACCAACGCGATGATCGCCATTGGCCTCTCGGCGATGCCGATCTTCGCCCGCCTGACGCGCGGCCAGGTGATCGCCATTCGTAATGAAGAGTACATTGACGGCGCGCGGGCGATTGGCCTGCCGGATCGCTGGATCATCATCAAATATGTGCTGCCGAACGTCATGTCACCGATTCTGGTGCAGGCCACGCTGGCGATAGCGTCGGCGATTATCGCGGAAGCCAGCCTCTCGTTTCTGGGTTTAGGGCAACAGCCGCCAAACCCGTCCTGGGGCTCCATGCTCAACACCGCCAAAGGGTTTCTTGAGCAAGCTCCGTGGATGTCTGTTTTCCCCGGCGTAGCGATTTTCCTCGCCGTGCAGGGCTTTAATTTACTCGGTGACGGGCTGCGCGATGCGCTCGATCCGCGCCACGACTAAGGAGTCATGATGACCAAAGCGCTTGATTTTACGTCCGGTTACGCTTCACGACGCCCACCGATGATGGGCCATAACGCTGTTGCCACCTCCCAGCCGCTGGCGGCTCAGGCAGGTATGCGTATGCTGCAACTGGGTGGTAATGCTGTCGATGCGGCGGTTGCCACCGCAATGGCGTTGACGGTTGTTGAGCCTACCGGCAACGGCATTGGCAGCGATGCGTTTGCGATTGTCTGGGATGGTGAAAAACTTCACGGTCTGAATGCGTCCGGCCGCTCACCTGCCAGCTGGCATGCGGATCTGTTTGCCGGTAAAACCGCCGTGCCGGAAATTGGCTGGGATGCGGTGACGGTGCCCGGTGCCGTATCGGGCTGGGTGGCGCTCGCGGAACGTTTTGGCACACTGCCACTGACCACGCTGGCGCAGCCTGCGATTGAGTATGCGCGCAACGGTTTCCCGGTCTCCCCGCTGATTGGTCATCTCTGGCAGCGCGGCTACAACAAGCTGAAAGATCAGCCCGGCTTCAGCGCCTGTTTCGCGCCAGAAGGCCGTGCGCCACGCGTGGGTGAAATCTTCCGTAATCCGGCGCAGGCGAACTCGCTGGAGCTGATTGCCAAAACCAACGGTGAAGCGTTTTACCGTGGCGAGCTGGCGCAGAAAATTGCGGCCTTTGCCAAAGCGCACGGCGCGCATCTGACGGCTGAGGATCTGGCAAACCATCGCGTTGACTGGGTGGAACTGCTGTCGCGTGATTTCGCGGGCGGCTCGGTGCAGGAACTGCCGCCAAACGGCCAGGGCATCGCCACGCTGATTGCGCTCGGTATTCTGGAACAGTGCGGTATTGAGCAGCATCATCCGGACTCCGTGCAGTCCCTGCATTTATCCATCGAAGCGATGAAGCTGGCACTGGCGGATCTCGACCGCTACGTGGCGGATGAAGAACACATGGAGTTCGCGGCAAAAGAGCTGCTGAGCGATCATTATCTGAAGTCACGTGCGGCACTGATCAACCATGATAAAGCCTCTGATTTTGTCTACGGTTCTCCAACGCAGAGCGGCACGGTTTACCTGAGTGCTGCGGATGCCAGCGGGATGATGATCTCCTTTATACAGTCCAACTATATGGGCTTCGGTTCAGGGATCGTGGTGCCGGATACTGGCATCAGCCTGCAAAACCGGGGCTGCGGTTTTGTGCTCGACCCGAAACACCCGAATGCGCTGGCAGGCGGCAAGCGTCCGTTCCACACCATCATTCCGGGCTTTGCGATGGACGGCAACGGCAAGCCGCTGATGTCCTTCGGTGTGATGGGCGGGCCGATGCAGGCGCAAGGGCACATGCAGATGGCACTACGCATTATGCTGCACGGGCAAAACCCGCAGGCGGCGATCGACGCGCCGCGCTGGCGTGTGGTGCAGGGCAGGGAGGTGATCGTCGAATCGACGTTTGATCGCAATACCATTGCCGCCCTGCGTGAGCGCGGGCACCAGATCGTGGTGGAAGATCCGTTGCAGGATTACAACTTCGGCGGTGCACAGGTGATCTATCGTATGCCGGAAGGGCACTACGTTGCCGCGACGGAAAGCCGCAAAGATGGGCAGGCGTTGGTAAGTTAATTAACGCCCGGTGGCGCTGCGCTTACCGGGCCTACGTTGTGCTTTTTGTAGGCCGGGTAAGGCGTAGCCGCCACCCGGCTTTTTTCACTCAATGCTAAACGGGTCAGCATCCTGCCAGGCCGGAAACTTCTCCCGATACTCCTTCAGGGCCGTCAACGACAGCTCGGCATCAATCCGCGTCGCCTGATGGGGTTCTGCGGTGGCGATAATCTCTCCCTGCGGGTTCACCACCCGGCTGTCTCCACGATAGTGATGCCCGTTGCCGTCCGTTCCCACGCGGTTACAGCCCACTACGTACGCCTGATTCTCAATGGCGCGCGCCACCAGCAGTGCCTGCCAGTGCAGCGAGCGCGGCGCAGGCCAGTTGGCGACGTATAACGCCAGGTCGTAATCGTTGCGGTTGCGTGACCACACCGGGAAGCGCAGGTCGTAGCAGACCAGCGGCAGGATGCGCCAGCCGCGCCACTCAAACACCACTCGTTCATTACCTGCTTCATAGTGATGATGCTCATCCGCCATGCGGAAAAGGTGGCGTTTATCGTAAAAATGCACTTTCCCTTCCGGCTCAACCAGCAGGAAGCGGTTAACCGGCCCACGTTCGGTTTGCAGCGCGGTGCTCCCGGCGATCAGCGCGTTGGTCTCCTGCGCTTTGGCGTGCATCCAGGCGACGACTTCATCCTGCGGCATCGACTGTTTAGCGGCCTCCATTGCAAAGCCCGTGGTAAACATCTCCGGCAGGACAATCACATCTCGCCCGGTAATCTCTTCCAGTTGACGATCAAAATGGCGAAGGTTGGCGGGGCCGTCCATCCACACTAAAGGTTGCTGCAAAATAGAAATCTTCAGACCAGGCACGATACAGACTCCTCAAAAGACCGCTTTTTTGACACTGTAGCACGTCATAACAAGAAAATGTGGCAATAAAAAACCCCGCCTGAGGCGGGGTTTGGCAGAGCGAAACGCGTTATGCGGCTTCAGGTTTGCGGACCTTCTCCGGCAGCTTTACCGGCTGTGTCGCCAGCTCATCCGGTTCGAAATCATCCACGTTAATACTGCGCAGACGGCTCTCTTCAGCTTTCACCAGAATAGCGGCTTCATTGTTGTCGATGATCCCGCCCGCCAGCGCCTGTTTCGCCAGTTCATCCAGACGGGTAAACGGCAGGTTTTTGCCCAGCTGTTTACAGATCTTCTGGTGAATCGGGTCGGCGGCCATCACATCCAGCAGCGCCTCTTCCAGCAGACCTACCGGGTTATGCGGCGTTGGGGCCAGATACTGACCACGGCCGATACGGGAGCGGGTTGCACTCGGTATCTGCAGGATCTTCGCTACTTTGTGATCCAGCTTATCGGACGGTGCCAGGTGATGACGTCCGGTCGGGAAGATCACCACGCGCAGGGCACCCGCCACAAAGCGGTTCGGGAAGTTTGCCAGCAGATCGTCAATCGCCTGCTCAGCCTGATACATCGCATCCTGCACGCCCCAGTGCACCAGCGGCAGATCCGCTTCCTGGCGACCTTCGTCGTCGTAACGTTTCAGAACCGCAGAGGCCAGGAAGATCTGGCTCAGCACATCGCCCAGACGGGCAGAGATACGCTCACGACGCTTCAGGCTTCCGCCCAGCACGGCCATGGAAACGTCAGACAGCAGAGCCAGGTTCGCGCTCAGACGGTTCAAATGCTGGTAGTAACGTTTGGTTGCATCACCGGTTGGTGTCGCGCTGGTCAGCCCGCGCGTCAGGCCCAGCCAGAAGCTGCGCACCTTGTTGCTGCCCACGTGACCGATATGTTTGAACAGCAGCTTGTCGAAGGCATCCACGTCGTTATTCTGCGCGGCAGCCATCTCTTCCAGCACGTACGGATGGCAACGAATTGCGCCCTGGCCGAAGATCATCATGCTTCGGGTCAGGATATTTGCCCCTTCCACGGTGATGGCAATCGGTGCGCCCTGATAGCCGCGCGCCAGGAAGTTGCCTTCGCCGAGCATAATGCCTTTACCGCCCGCAATATCCATCGCGTCGATGATCGACTGCTGCGCGCGGTGAGTACAGTGGTACTTCACAATTGCGGACAGCACGGCCGGTTTTTCGCCCAGCATAATGCCGTAGGTAATTAACGACGCAGCGGCGTCCATCACATAGGCGTTACCCGCGATACGCGCCAGCGGCTCTTCAATACCTTCCATTTTGCCGATGGAGATTTTGAACTGACGGCGGATATGAGCATAGGCACCAATCCCCATCGCCACCGATTTCAGGCCACCGGTAGAGTTCGACGGCAGGGTAATACCGCGGCCCACCGACAGACATTCCACCAGCATACGCCAGCCCTGACCGGCCATTTTCGGGCCACCGATGATGTAGTCAATCGGGACAAAGATATCCTGACCACGGGTTGGGCCGTTCTGGAACGGTACGTTCAGCGGGAAGTGGCGACGGCCAATTTCAACGCCTGGCGTTGAGGTTGGGATCAGCGCACAGGTAATGCCCAGATCTTCCTCACCGCCCAGCAGTTTTTCCGGGTCGGAGAGTTTAAACGCCAGACCGAGTACGGTGGCGACAGGGGCCAGCGTAATATAACGTTTGTTCCAGGTCAGGCGCATACCCAGCACCTGCTCGCCCTGCCACTCGCCCATACAGACTACGCCGGTATCGGGAATTGCACCTGCGTCAGAGCCCGCTTCCGGGCTGGTCAGTGCGAAACAAGGGATTTCCTGACCACGCGCCAGACGCGGCAGGTAGTGATCTTTCTGCTCTTTGGTCCCGTAATGCTGCAGCAGTTCGCCTGGGCCTAAGGAGTTAGGTACACCAACGGTGATTGCCAGAATACCGGAGACACCCGCCAGCTTTTGCAGCACGCGAGCCTGAGCATAAGCGGAGAATTCCAGACCGCCGTACTCTTTCTTAATGATCATCGCGAAGAAGCGATGCTCCTTCAGATATGCCCACAGTTCCGGCGGCAGGTCGGCCATTTCGTGGGTGATGGCAAAATCGTTCGCCATGCGGCACGCTTCTTCCACCGGGCCATCAATAAAGGCCTGTTCTTCTGCTGTCAGACGCGGCTGCGGATAGTTGTGCAGCTTTTTCCAGTCCGGGTTGCCCTGGAACAGATCGCCTTCCCACCAGGTGGTTCCTGCATCGATCGCTTCTTTCTCAGTACGCGACATTGGCGGCATCACTTTACGGAAGCCTTTGAATACTGGGGCGGAGATCATCGCTTTACGCATCGGCGTAAAGTTAAACGGCAGCAGGATGATAGCCAGCGGAACCAAAAGCCAGATATTCCAGAGACCTGCGACGCCAAGCGCAGCCGTCCAGGCCAGAAGAATCAGGCTGCTCAGGAATAAACTTACACGGTGATAGAACAGCACACCGAGCAGAACAACGGTTGCGATAATGCTCAAAATCATCATAAAGAAAAGCTCCCTTGCTTGTAGGAGGTCTGACCACTTGTGATGATATGGTTGTAGTTGATGTGATTTCCTTTAGCAATGTGTTTACAAAATAATTACAACCTGGTTCACATTGTTCGCGAGTTTGCAGGCACGAAAAATCAAAACGCCGGATGAATCGCATGGCTTTAGCTTCTCGCTTTTATCGCTATCCGGTACACTCCACTGTGTTATTTCATCAATACTGAAGGATTATCCTCATGTACCAGGATCTTATTCGTAACGAACTGAACGAAGCGGCGGAAACGCTGGCTAACTTTCTGAAAGATGATGCCAATATTCACGCTATTCAGCGCGCGGCGGTCCTGCTGGCCGACAGCTTCAAAGCTGGTGGCAAAGTGCTCTCCTGCGGTAACGGTGGCTCCCACTGTGACGCGATGCACTTCGCAGAAGAGCTGACCGGGCGTTATCGCGAGAACCGTCCAGGCTATCCGGCGATTGCGATTTCCGACGTGAGCCACATCTCCTGCGTCAGTAATGACTTCGGTTACGACTATGTTTTCTCCCGTTACGTTGAAGCGGTAGGACGTGAAGGCGACGTGCTGCTGGGTATTTCAACCTCCGGTAACTCCGCTAACGTGATTAAAGCAATTGCCGCAGCGCGTGAAAAAGGGATGAAAGTCATCACCCTGACCGGGAAAGATGGCGGTAAGATGGACGGTACGGCGGACATCGAAATTCGTGTTCCGCACTTCGGTTATGCTGACCGCATTCAGGAAATTCACATCAAAGTGATCCACATCCTGATTCAGTTAATTGAAAAAGAGATGGTTAAGTAAGGCTTCGCTGGGGGGCACCGGTGCCCCCCGCAGTTGTGGAGTGGAGGTGATCTATGTGCGAACTGCTCGGGATGAGCGCCAATGTGCCAACCGATATCTGCTTTAGCTTCACCGGGCTGGTTCAGCGCGGTGGGGGAACCGGGCCGCATAAAGACGGCTGGGGCATTACCTTCTACGAAGGCAAAGGGTGTCGCACGTTTAAAGATCCTCAACCCAGCTTCAATTCACCGATTGCCAGACTGGTGCAGGACTACCCCATCAAGTCCCGCTCGGTGATCGCCCATATCCGCCAGGCGAATCGCGGGGAAGTGGCGCTGGAAAATACCCATCCCTTTACCCGTGAACTGTGGGGCCGTAACTGGACCTATGCCCACAACGGCCAGCTCACCGGCTATAAATCGCTGGAGACCGGGAATTTCCGACCTGTCGGCGAAACGGACAGTGAAAAGGCGTTTTGCTGGTTGCTGCATAAGCTGACCGAGCGCTACCCCCGCACGCCCGGCAACATGGCCGCCGTATTTAAATATATCGCGTCGCTGGCATCTGAGTTACGCGAAAAAGGCGTGTTTAACATGCTGTTGTCTGACGGACGCTACGTGATGGCGTTTTGCTCCACGAATCTGTTCTGGATCACCCGCCGTGCGCCGTTTGGCGTGGCAAAACTGCTCGATCAGGATGTGGAGATAGACTTTCAGAAAGAGACCACACCAAATGATGTGGTCACTGTCATTGCGACGCAGCCGCTGACGGGCAACGAAACCTGGCAAAAGATCATGCCAGGTGAGTGGGTTTTATTTTGCCTCGGGGACCGAGTAGTTTGACGCCAGCTGTGGATGAACCACTTCGTGGCTTAGCGGTTTGCTGACCACGTAACGGCCATCCACAATCGAGACGACCGGCGGCTTATGGGTCTGCTCAAAATAGTCATAACCCGGCTTAAGCTGCTTCCAGAAATCGGCGTAGTAAGAATATTTGTGGCGAGCCATGTTGGCATCGGTCATACGGAACGGGTAGATGCTGATCTGAACGTTTGGCTGACCAAACACCAGCGCACCGGTCACGAACTGGAAGATCTCATCAATGCCGGAGTCGGTCATTGCGTAACAGCCGACAGAGACGCAAGCACCGTGGATCATCAGATACTTACCTTCATAGCCGTGAGCACGGTCGTAGGCATTCGGGAAGCCGATGTTAATCGCTTTATAGAAGCGGCTGTCCGGTTTTAGCTGGCTACGCTGAACGTTGTAAAACCCTTCCGGACTTTTGAAATCGCCCTGACGCTGTTTTGGCCCCAGCCCGCCGGAGTAGTTACAAATTTTGTAGCTATCGAGCAGCTGATATGTCTCGCCCATTTTTACAAACAGATCGAGTGTGCGCTCTTCCTTGAAGATTTGAATATAAACCGGCGATCCCATTAACTGCTGTTTATATTCTTTGCTGACCGGCGTCGTTGAGCTATTACTGCTGAGCAGCCCGGCAAACGACATGCACGGCATCAGAAGCATCGCAATGAATAATGCGATTTTACGCATACTACTGGTTCCTTGATAAAACTATGACCAACTTGCCAGGACGGCAAAAAGAGACCCGAAATCAGATTAATCTGGACAGGAGCGCTCACATTAGCACCGCTATAGATTTTCGCAAGACCCAACCTTTGAGTTTACACATTAGTTTTACTTTATAACCCATTCGAATCGCCTTGACTCCAGGAACTTTGCGCAATAGCTCGCATTTTGGTGCGAGCAAGGGCGGATTTGCTGCCGCCTGCCGAGCTTAAAATGTTACACTTCGTTCCCTCTGGATTGTTGTTCATGGATACCTGCTAACCACATGTTTAGAATAAGAAAAGGACTTGATCTGCCGATCTCCGGCGTGCCTGAACAGCACGTTTCGACAGGTGCCAGCATTCGTCACGTTGCCATTTTGGGCGACGATTACGTGGGGATGCGCCCCGCGATGCTGGTGCAGGAGGGCGATCGCGTCATGAAAGGGCAGGCGCTCTTCGAGGATAAAAAAAATCCCGGCGTTATGTTTACCGCACCTGCCAGCGGCACCGTTGTTGCGATTAACCGCGGGGAACGCCGCGTACTGCAGTCGGTGGTGATCCGCATTGAAGGCAATGAGCAGCGTGATTTTGCCCATTTTGACGCGGCAGATCTCGCGGCTTTACGCCGTGACGTCGTGCAGGCGCAACTGCTGGAATCTGGCCTGTGGACGGCGTTTCGCACGCGCCCGTTCAGTAAATCCCCTGTCCCTGGAACGGTGCCAGCGGCTATCTTTGTCACCGCAATCGACACCAACCCGCTCAGCGCAGATCCGCAGCCCATTATTCTGGCGCAGCGAAAGGCGTTTGATGATGGGCTCACGCTGTTAACGCGCCTGACGCCGGGGAAAGTCCATGTTTGCCAGGCCAGCGGCGGCAAACTCGGTGGACATCCGCAGGGGCAGGTTGCGTTTAATGAATTTGCAGGCCCGCACCCTGCTGGTCTGGCAGGCACCCATATTCACTTCCTTGAGCCGGTGAGCCTGACGAAACAGGTGTGGCATCTTAATTATCAGGACGTCATTGCCATCGGAAAACTGTTTACGACGGGCGAGCTGTGCACGGAACGTGTGGTTGCCATCGGCGGGCCGCAGGCGACCAACCCGCGCCTGGTGCGTACCCTGCTGGGAGCCGATATTAATGAACTGCTCACCGGTGAAACAAAAGCGGGTGAAAACCGGCTCATTTCCGGTTCAGTGCTTAGCGGCAGACAAGCCATTGACACGCAGGCTTACCTGGGGCGTTTTCATCTACAGGTGAGCATCGTTCAGGAGGGGCGTGAGAAAGAGCTGTTTGGCTGGGTGCTGCCAGGAGCAGAAAAGTTCTCTGTGACCCGCACCACGCTCGGCCACTTCCTGCGTCACAAGCTCTTTAACTTCTCCACCAGCACTCACGGTGGTGAGCGTGCGATGGTTCCCATTGGCAACTACGAGCGCGTCATGCCGCTGGATATTCTGCCAACCGTGCTGCTGCGCGATCTGCTCGCCAGAGATTCCGACAGTGCGCAGGCGCTGGGCTGCCTGGAGCTGGACGAAGAAGATCTGGCGCTGTGTACCTATGTGTGTCCGGGTAAATACGAATATGGACCCGTATTGCGCGAGGTGTTAACCCGCATTGAGCAGGAAGGATAACTGATGGGCTTAAAACACCTCTTCGAAAAAATAGAGCCGCACTTTACTGAAGGTAAGCTGAAGAAGTATTACCCGCTGTATGAAGCGACGGCGACCATTTTCTACACGCCGGGGCTGGTGACAAAAGGGGCGGCGCACGTTCGTGACGCCATAGACCTCAAGCGGATGATGATTCTGGTCTGGTTTGCAGTCTTCCCGGCCATGTTCTGGGGCATGTATAACGTCGGGTTGCAGACCCTTCCGGCGCTACATCATTTATACGATGCACCGCAGCTGGCGCAGGTGATTCAGTCTGACTGGCACTACCGTCTGGCGCAGTCGCTGGGCGTGAGCTTTAGCGCAGATGCGGGCTGGATAAGCATGATGACGCTGGGTGCGGTCTTCTTCCTGCCAATCTACATCACCGTCTTTGTCGTGGGCGGCTTCTGGGAAGTGTTGTTTGCCATTATTCGCAAGCATGAGATTAACGAAGGCTTCTTTGTTACCTCTATTTTGTTTGCGCTGATCGTTCCACCAACGCTGCCGCTCTGGCAGGCGGCAATGGGGATCAGCTTTGGTGTGGTGATTGCCAAGGAGATCTTCGGTGGCACCGGACGCAACTTCCTCAACCCGGCGCTGGCGGGGCGCGCGTTCCTCTTCTTTGCGTATCCGGCACAAATCTCGGGCGACCTGGTATGGACGGCGGCGGACGGTTTCTCCGGCGCAACGCCGCTCTCTCAGTGGGCTGCACACGGCGGCGAAACGCTGGTTAACAATGCCACCGGACAGCCAGTGACCTGGTTTGATGCCTTTATTGGCAACATTCCAGGCTCTATTGGAGAGGTATCCACGCTGATGATTTTGCTTGGCGGGGCCATCATCCTGTTCGGGCGCGTGGCGTCCTGGCGGATCGTCGCAGGTGTAATGATCGGCATGGTGCTCACTGCCACGATGTTCAACTTCATCGGTTCCACCACCAACCCGATGTTCTCTATGCCCTGGTACTGGCATCTGGTCCTGGGAGGCTTTGCTTTCGGCATGATGTTCATGGCCACCGATCCCGTCTCGGCGTCGTTTACCGACAAAGGGAAGTGGTGCTACGGCGCGCTCATCGGGGTGATGTGTGTATTGATTCGCGTGGTCAACCCGGCCTATCCGGAAGGGATGATGTTGGCCATTCTGTTTGCCAACCTGTTTGCGCCGCTTTTCGACTACCTGGTCGTGCGCGCCAACATTAAGCGGAGGAAGGCGCGTGGCTGAAGTCAAAAATAACGACAGCATCGGCAAAACGCTGCTGGTGGTGCTGGTCCTTTGCCTGGTGTGTTCCATTGTCGTGGCGGGTTCAGCCGTAGGGTTGAAGCCGCTGCAGCAGGAGCAACGAGCGCTGGATAAACAGCGCAATATCCTGGCCGTCGCCGGGCTGATGCAGGAAGGGATGAGTGCAGAAGACGTCTCGGCACTCTTTGCCGAGCGCATATCAGCCCGACTGGTGGATTTAAAAACCGGCGAACTGCTGGATAAAGACCCGGCGAAGTTTAATCAGGCCCAGGCGCTAAAAGATCCGCAGATGAGCCTTGTACTTGAGGCATCGCAGGACCCGGCCGGTATCAAGCGTCGCAGCAATCTCGCGGAAATCTACCTGGTACGGGATGAGCAAAAACGTGTGCAGGAAATGGTACTGCCAATCTACGGCAACGGTTTGTGGTCAATGATGTATGCCTTCGTGGCGCTCGATACTGATGGGCGCACGGTAAAAGGGATTACGTATTATGACCAGGGCGAAACACCGGGGCTGGGCGGGGAGGTTGAGAACCCTAACTGGCGTGCGCAGTTCGTCGGGAAAAAAGTGCTCGACGACAACGGCCAGCCTGCGCTGAAAGTGATGAAAGGCGCTGCACGTCCGGGGGACGAATATGCTGTTGACGGGCTTTCCGGGGCCACGCTCACCTCTAACGGGGTGCAGCACAGTTTTGATTTCTGGATGGGCGAGCTGGGCTTTGGCCCCTTCCTGAAAAATGTACGTGAAGGAGCGCTGAACAATGGCTGATACCGGTGAACTGAAAGAAGTCAAAAAGGTGCTGATTGGCCCACTGTTAGCCAATAACCCGATTACCCTGCAGGTGTTGGGCGTCTGTTCGGCGCTGGCGGTGACCACCAAACTGGAAACTGCGCTGGTGATGACCGTTGCGGTAACGCTGGTTACGGCGTTCTCCAGCATGTTTATCTCGATGATCCGCCATCACATACCGAACAGCGTGAGGATCATTGTGCAAATGGCGATCATCGCCTCGCTGGTGATCGTGGTCGATCAGCTGCTGCGCGCTTTTGCTTATGAAACCTCAAAACAGCTTTCGGTGTTTGTCGGTCTGATTATCACTAACTGCATCGTGATGGGGCGTGCAGAAGCCTACGCCATGAAAATGCCGCCGCTGGCGAGCTTTATGGACGGCATCGGCAACGGCCTGGGTTACGGCGTGATCCTGATGACGGTCGGATTCCTGCGCGAGCTTATTGGTAGCGGCAAGCTGTTTGGCATCACGGTGCTGGATACGGTGCAGAATGGCGGCTGGTATCTGCCAAACGGACTGTTCCTGCTGGCCCCAAGCGCATTTTTCATTATCGGTTTGCTGATCTGGCTGATTCGTACCCTGAAGCCTGAACAGCAGGAAAAGGAGTAACCGACAATGGCTCATTACCTGAGTTTATTTGTGCGCGCAGTGTTTGTTGAAAACATGGCGCTCGCGTTTTTCCTCGGCATGTGTACGTTCCTTGCTGTTTCTAAAAAGGTGTCGACGGCATTTGGACTGGGGGTGGCGGTTACGGTCGTTCTTGGGCTTTCCGTACCGATTAACAATCTGGTGTTCAACTTCGTGCTGCGGGACGGCGCGCTGGTAGAAGGTGTCGACCTGAGCTTTCTGAACTTCATCACCTTTATCGGTGTGATTGCGGCGCTGGTGCAAATTCTTGAGATGATCCTCGACAGGTATTTCCCGTCGCTCTATAACGCCCTGGGGATTTTTCTGCCGCTGATCGCCGTGAACTGCGCCATCTTCGGCGGCGTGTCGTTTATGGTTCAGCGCGATTACAACTTCAGTGAATCCGTGGTGTATGGCTTTGGTTCCGGTATCGGCTGGATGCTGGCTATTGTCACCATGGCGGGCATCCGTGAAAAAATGAAATATGCCAACGTGCCCGCGGGCTTGCGCGGCTTAGGGATCACCTTTATCACCACCGGGTTGATGGCACTGGGCTTTATGTCCTTCTCCGGTGTGCAGCTATAAGGGAAAGAAGATGGAAATTATTCTTGGCGTGGTGATGTTCACGCTGATTGTTCTGGTGCTGTCGGGTCTGATCCTGGCCGCACGTGCGAAGCTGGTAAATTCCGGTGATGTCATTATTGATATCAACGATGAGCCGCAAAACCAGATCCGCACACCAGCGGGGGACAAGCTGCTTAATACACTCTCCGGCAACGGGATTTTTGTCTCTTCAGCCTGCGGCGGTGGTGGTTCCTGCGGGCAGTGCCGCGTAACGGTGAAAGAGGGGGGCGGGGATATTCTGCCAACCGAGCTGGCGCATATCACTAAACGTGAAGCAAAAGAGGGCTGCCGTCTGGCCTGCCAGGTCGCGGTGCGTCAGAACATGAAGATTGAGCTGCCGGAAGAAATTTTCGGCGTCAAAAAATGGGAGTGTGAGGTTATCTCTAACGATAACAAAGCCACCTTTATTAAAGAGCTTAAACTGCGTGTGCCGGAAGGGGAAAGTGTCCCGTTCCGTGCGGGGGGCTACATCCAGATAGAGTGTCCGGAACATACTGTCGCGTATGCGGACTTTGACGTGCCCGATGAATACCGCGCCGACTGGGATAAATTCAATCTCTTCCGTTTTGTTTCTGACGTCAAAGAGCCCACGTTGCGCGCTTACTCCATGGCGAACTACCCGGAAGAGAAGGGCATTATCATGCTTAACGTGCGTATCGCCACGCCGCCACCCAATGTACCAGATGCACCACCAGGCGTGATGTCGTCGTATATCTGGTCCCTCAAACCAGGCGATAAAGTGACGATTTCCGGTCCGTTCGGTGAGTTCTTTGCTAAAGACACCGACGCAGAAATGGTCTTTATCGGCGGTGGTGCTGGGATGGCACCGATGCGTTCTCATATCTTCGACCAGCTTAAACGGCTTAGCAGCCAGCGCAAAATCAGCTTCTGGTACGGTGCCCGCTCGCTGCGCGAAATGTTTTATGATGATGAGTTTGAACAGCTTGCGCGTGACAACCCTAACTTTACCTTCCATGTGGCGCTTTCCGATCCACAGCCGGAAGATAACTGGACGGGCTATACGGGCTTCATCCATAACGTGCTTTATGAAAACTACCTCAAACAGCATCCGGCACCGGAAGATTGCGAGTTTTATATGTGTGGTCCGCCGATGATGAACGCCGCAGTGATTAAGATGCTTAAAGATCTCGGTGTGGAAGATGAGAACATCTTGCTCGATGACTTTGGAGGCTGACGATGATGACATTTCTGGCAGCTTTCCTGGTCTTTGTGCTGGTGGTGTTCGGTATGTCGTTAGGCTGGATCATTAAGCGTAAAAGTCTCCAGGGCAGTTGCGGTGGCATTTCATCCCTTGGCATGGAAAAAGTCTGCGACTGTCCGGAGCCGTGCGATGCCCGTAAAAAACGGATGGCGCGCGAGGCCCGCCGTATCCTTTAGGGCAAAATCGTCCCACTTCTCAATCCTCACTTATTTACTGTATACTTATCCAGTGATGAGTGAGGGCTTACTATGCGCAAAATAATCCATGTTGATATGGACTGCTTTTTTGCCGCAGTGGAGATGCGTGACAATCCGGCGCTGCGGGATATCCCCATTGCGATTGGCGGCAGCCGCGTCCAGCGTGGGGTAATCAGTACAGCTAACTATCCTGCGCGCAAGTTCGGTGTGCGCAGCGCTATGCCCACGGCGATGGCGCTGAAACTCTGCCCTCATCTTACCCTTCTGCCTGGGCGTTTTGATGCCTATAAAGAAGCGTCTGTCCATATTCGGGAAATATTCTCCCGCTACACTTCGCTGATTGAGCCTCTGTCGCTGGATGAAGCCTATCTGGATGTCACCGACAGTCTGCATTGTCACGGCTCCGCCACACTGATGGCGCAGGAGATCCGCCAGACCATCCATAAAGAACTGGATCTGACCGCCTCCGCGGGCGTCGCGCCGGTGAAGTTTCTTGCCAAAATCGCGTCTGATTTAAATAAGCCCAACGGGCAGTATGTCATCACACCTGAAGACGTTCCGGCGTTTTTGAAAACCCTGCCGCTTGGCAAAATCCCCGGCGTGGGGAAAGTCTCCGCTGCAAAACTTGAGAGCATGGGACTACGCACCTGTGAAGATGTGCAGCGAAGCGATCTGGCGATGTTGCTTAAGCGTTTCGGGAAGTTTGGCCGCGTGCTCTGGGAGCGCAGTCAGGGAATTGACGAGCGTGACGTGAACAATGAGCGGCTGCGGAAATCCGTCGGCGTTGAGCGCACGCTAAGCGAAGACATTCACGACTGGTCAGCGTGCGAAACCATTATTACCGAACAGCTCTATCCCGAACTTGAGCGGCGGCTAATAAAGGTGAAACCGGATCTGTTGATTGCTCGTCAGGGTATCAAGCTGAAATTCAACGATTTCCAGCAAACGACGCAGGAGCATGTCTGGCCGCGGCTGAATAAAGAGGATCTGATTGCGACCGCAAAGAAAGCCTGGGAGGAGCGGCGGGCAGGGCGTGGGGTTAGGCTGGTGGGGTTGCACGTCACATTGCTGGACCCGCAGTTAGAGCGGCAGCTGGTTCTGGGACTGTAATCGTAGGCCCGGTAAGCGAAGCGCCACCGGGCAACAGACGATAAATTACTTCGCAGGAATCGCCTTCAGCAGCTCGGTCAGCAGCGTCCAGTAGTGACCCACGCTTTCGATATGAACCTGCTCATCCGGGGAGTGTGGCCCGGTGATGGTTGGCCCGATGGAAACCATGTCCATCTCCGGATACGGTTTTTTGAACAGACCGCATTCCAGACCCGCGTGGATCACCTGAATGTTCGGGGTGCTGTTGAACAGACGCTGGTAAGTTTCACGTACCAGTGCCATCACCGGAGAGCTTGCATCCGGCTGCCAGCCTGGGTAGCTGCCTTTCGCTGAGGTTTTCGCGCCTGCCAGTGTGCCGAGAGATTCCAGCATGCTCACGACGTACTCTTTACCGCTGTCGATAAGCGAGCGGATCAGGCAGATGATCTCTGCGCTGTCGTCACCCATGGTCACCACGCCCACGTTCAGCGAGGTTTCCACCACGCCTTTCGCTACGTCAGAGTTGCGGATCACACCGTTTGGCGTCGCGTTCAGCAACTGAACAAAGGTATCGCGGGACTGCGTGGTCAGCGCCGCTTTATCTGTTGAAACGGATTCCAGCACCACGGTCAGGTTTTTCTCTTTCTCAGAGAGTTCGTTTTTCAGGATATCCAGATAAACGCTGGAGAGTTTTTTCAGCTCGTCCGCTTTTGCCGCAGGCACCGCTACGGTGGCGAACGCTTCACGTGGGATCGCGTTGCGCAGCGTACCGCCGTTGAAATCGACCAGACGCAGATCCAGTTCAGCCGCGTGGCCTGCCAGGAAACGTGCCAGCAGTTTGTTGGCGTTACCGAGGCCCAGATGAATATCACCACCGGAGTGGCCGCCTTTCAGCCCTTTCAGCGTCAGCCTGAAGGTCTGGAAGCCAGCAGGAACCGCTTCGCGGGACAGCGGCAGGGTAGAGATGAAATCAATCCCGCCCGCGCAGCCCATGTAAATCTCACCTTCTTCTTCGGAGTCGGTGTTGATCAGAATGTCCGCCTGCAGCCAGTTGGCCTGCAGACCGAACGCACCGTCCATGCCCGCTTCTTCGGTCATGGTCAGCAGCACTTCCAGCGGACCATGCTCAACGCTGTCGTCCGCCAGCACGGCCAGTGCAGAGGCCATACCGATACCGTTATCCGCACCCAGCGTGGTGCCGCGCGCTTTTACCCAGTCGCCGTCGATGTACGGCTGGATAGGGTCTTTAGTGAAGTCGTGCACGGTGTCGTTGTTTTTCTGTGGAACCATGTCCAGGTGCGCCTGCAGCACAACGGGTTTACGGTTTTCCATGCCTGCCGTTGCCGGTTTGCGGATCAGAATGTTGCCAACCTGGTCGCGTTCAGCGTGCAGACCTTTTTCCTTCGCCCAGCCCATAATATGTTCGGCCAGTTGTTCTTCATGATAGGACGGGTGCGGAATGGAACAGATTTTGGCAAAAATATCCCACAGCGGCTGTGGAGATAATTGAGACAGTTCAGACACGATAAGTCTCCTTGTCGATGCGCTGCAAACAACGTTGCAGGACACAGGGTTAGCAGGTTAATAGTTACCACAAGACAGGCTTGCGAGATGCAACTGAGAATACCACTTTCTCTGGTCGCTGGTAGCATAAAGCATGTAAAAACTCAGGCTCAGGGCGCTAAACACTGGTTTTTGGTGCGTCAGATCTCTATAATCTCGCGCAACCTGGTTCACCCTTACTTTTTTAAGCCGTATAAAAACAGGCTGGGACACTTCACATGAGCGAAAAATACGTCGTCACCTGGGACATGTTGCAGATTCACGCACGCAAACTGGCGGCGCGTCTGATGCCTTCCGAGCAGTGGAAAGGCATTATTGCCGTCAGCCGTGGCGGTCTTGTACCGGGGGCGCTGCTGGCACGTGAGCTGGGTATTCGTCATGTCGATACCGTATGTATCTCCAGCTATGACCACGACAACCAGCGTGAGCTGAAAGTGCTGAAACGCGCTGAAGGCGACGGTGAAGGCTTCATCGTTATTGACGATCTGGTGGATACCGGTGGTACTGCGGTTGCGATCCGCGAAATGTATCCAAAAGCGCACTTCGTCACTATCTTCGCTAAACCGGCTGGCCGCCCACTGGTTGACGATTACGTGATTGATATCCCGCAGGATACCTGGATTGAGCAGCCATGGGATATGGGTGTGGTCTTTGTACCGCCTATTTCAGGCCGTTAATTTCAGAACGAAACTTTACACGCCCGGCTATGCCGGGCGTTGTTCTTTTTAGCCTGCACCGCGTTACAATGGTCTCCAGATGATGTATCCATGGAGGCAACGCAATGACGCAGGCGAATCTCACCGAGACTCTCTTCAAACCCCGTTTCAAACATCCTGAAACGTCGACGCTGGTGCGTCGTTTTAACCCTGGCACCATGCCTTCAGTGCAGTCTGCGTTAGACGGCAAAAATATCCCTCACTGGTATCGCATGATAAACCGCCTGATGTGGATCTGGCGCGGTATTGATCCGCGCGAAATCCTTGACGTGCAGGCGCGTATCGTCATGAGCGAGGCCGAGCGCACCGACAGTGAACTTTACGACACGGTGGTGGGTTATCGCGGCGGTAACTGGATCTACGAATGGTCTAAACAGGCAATGCTCTGGCAGCAAAAAGCCAGCCAGGAAGAGGATGCCACGCTAAGCGGCAAGCACTGGTTACATGCCGCGAACCTTTATGCCATCGCAGCATACCCGCATCTGAAGGGCGATGAGCTGGCAGAGCAGGCACAGGCACTGGCAAATCGCGCTTATGAAGAAGCTGCTCAGCGCCTGCCTGTCCTGATGCGAGAACTTGAATTCACCATTCCAGGTGGCAGCCCGGTCACCGGGTTTCTGCATATGCCTGAAGGCGAAGGTCCGTTCCCGACCGTATTAATGTGCGGCGGTCTGGACTCGCTGCAGATCGACTATTACAGCCTGTATGAACGCTACTTCGCACCAAAAGGGATCGCGATGCTGACGCTCGATATGCCCTCAATTGGTTTCTCCTCGAAGTGGAAGCTGACTCAGGATTCAAGCCTGTTGCACCAGCATGCACTGAAAGCACTGGAGAATATTCCCTGGGTCGACCATACACGGGTCGCAGCATTCGGTTTCCGCTTTGGGGCGAACGTCGCGGTACGTCTGGCTTATCTGGAGTCATCCCGCCTGAAAGCAGTTGCCTGCCTTGGCCCGGTGGTTCACGCGCTGCTCAGCGACCCTGCCCGACAGGGTAACGTGCCAGAGATGTATCTCGACGTGCTCGCCAGTCGTCTTGGCATGCATGATGCGTCAGACGAAGCGCTGCGCGTTGAGCTCAATCGTTACTCATTAAAAACGCAGGGTTTACTGGGGAGACGTTGCCCCACGCCGATGTTGTCCGGTTTCTGGAAAAACGATCCTTTCAGTCCGGAAGAGGAGTCGCGCTTAATCACGTCGTCATCTGCGGATGGCAAACTGCTTGAGGTGCCGTTCAGCCCGGTGTATCAGAATTTTGACAAGGCACTCAAAGAGATTACCCGCTGGATCACGCAGAGATTGTGTTAAGAGATTGCTAAATTTTGATGGTTTGGTAAAACAGTGGCTTCACAAAAGGAGATCGCAATGACGTTACCGAGTGGACACCCGAAAAGTAGACTGATTAAGAAGTTCATGGCTCTTGGCCCGTATATTCGAGAAGAGCAGTGTGAAGAGAATCGCTTTTTTTTCGACTGCCTGGCTGTTTGCGTCAACGTGAAGCCTGCTCCCGAAAAACGTGAGTTTTGGGGCTGGTGGATGGAAATGGAAGCACAGGAAAAACGCTTTACCTACAGTTACCAGTTTGGCCTGTTCAATAAAGACGGTAACTGGCAGGCAACAACCATTAAGGACCAGGAAGTGATTGACCGCCTGGAGTATACGCTCAAAGAGTTTCACGATAAGGCGCGCAATTTGCTGGCCACGTTGGATCTGAAACTGGAACCTGCTGACGATTTTTCCAGCGAAGCGGTGAAACTTACTGCCTGACGCCACAGCGCCGGGTGGCGGCCTCGCCTTACCCGGCCTACAAAATGCACTATTCCGTAGACCTGGTAAGCGCAGCGCCACCGGGCAAAAAAATCCCGGCTTATCTGCCGGGATTTTCTTATTCGGATAATCTTAGAACTGGTAGGTCATACCCAGCGCAACGATGTCATCGCTGCTTACACCCAGTTTGTTATCATCGTCAATCTGGTTGATTTTATAATCAACAAACGCTGACATATTTTTGTTGAAATAGTAGGTAGCGCCCACATCAATGTATTTCACGATATCTTCGTCACCAATCCCTTCGATATCTTTGCCTTTAGACTGGACATAGCCAATGGAAGGACGCAGGCCGAAATCAAACTGGTATTGCGCGACCGCTTCAAAGTTTTGCGCTTTATTTGCGAAACCACCGGAAATAGGTGCCATATTACGTGTTTCAGAATAAATAGTCGCCAGGTAAATATCGTTACCGTCATATTTCAGACCGGTCGCCCAGCCTTCCGCTTTTTTACCTTCGCCACGTGCCTGCAGGTTCTGTTCGTTAGTACGATCAGAGTTGGCGTAGGCACCAATGACAGAGAAATCGCTGCCACCGAAGTCATAGCTCAGGGAGGTACCGAAACCGTCACCGTTCTGTTTTTTCACATCGCGGTTTTCATTTTTACCCTGATATTGCAGGGTCATATCAAGCCCATCAATCATACCGAAGAAATCGGTATTACGGTACGTTGCCAGGCC
Source organism: Enterobacter sp. MALB-1 (assembly GCF_041021625.1). NCBI lineage: Bacteria > Pseudomonadati > Pseudomonadota > Gammaproteobacteria > Enterobacterales > Enterobacteriaceae > Enterobacter > Enterobacter sp. MALB-1. Next base: position 3,513,920 of record NZ_JBDPJL010000001.1, on the reverse strand, counting down.
GCTGGCACGTTTGGTCATGAAGTTATCTGTCTGAGCCAGGCCGTCACCGCCGAATTCAGGGAACATATCAGTATATGCTGCAACGTCATACAGCGCCCCCAGGTTACGACCGTAGTCGAAAGAGCCAACGTCTTTCAGCTTAATCCCGGCAAAAGCCAGACGCGTTTTCTGAGAAGAATCGCTCTCTGCTTTGTTGCCAGCAAATTCTGCTTCCCAGCGGCCATAACCGGTCAGTTGATCGTTAATCTGTGTTTCGCCTTTAAAGCCAAAACGGACATAAGTCTGGTCACCGTCTTTAGCGTCATCATCACTGATGTAGTGCATTGCTTTAACTTTGCCGTACACGTCCAGTTTATTGCCGTTTTTATTATAAACTTCGGCTGCATGAACTGATGCTGAAGCAATAACGCCCATTACCACTAATGCCAGAGTACTCTTTTTCATTTTCAATCCTGAGTTTTATAAACGCGCTAATATTCGCTGAACGATAAGCTCATGCTTATGTCCCGTGAAAAAACAGGAAGGGTTTTATCGTTTACGGGTGAAACTTTTATGACAAAATAAGAATATGTTTAAAAAAGTATGTTTTAATTTTTCGGTAATAAAGCTGTCAAAATTTGCCGCTACGCTTCCTGATCCCGCGCAATAAAGTGTTCTGCTTTGTGTTAAGGCAGTTGGCAACGGGGCTGAGTCCTGTTAAAACGTTCGTTTGACATCATTTTCCCTTATTGTTGAACGGCAGAGAATCATGAGTGACAGCCAGACGCTGGTGGTAAAACTCGGTACCAGTGTATTAACCGGCGGATCGCGCCGCCTGAATCGCGCCCACATCGTTGAGCTTGTACGTCAGTGTGCTCAACTGCATGCCGCAGGGCATCGTATTGTGATTGTCACCTCCGGGGCGATTGCCGCCGGGCGTGAACACCTTGGCTATCCTGAACTCCCCGCAACGATCGCGTCTAAACAGCTGCTGGCCGCCGTGGGGCAAAGCCGACTCATTCAACTCTGGGAGCAACTGTTCTCTATCTATGGCATCCACGTCGGGCAGATGCTGCTGACGCGCGCGGATATGGAAGACAGAGAGCGCTTCCTGAACGCCCGCGATACGCTGCGCGCGCTGCTGGACAACAATATCGTTCCGGTGATTAACGAGAACGACGCCGTTGCCACCGCTGAAATCAAAGTGGGCGATAACGATAATCTTTCTGCGCTGGCCGCGATTCTGGCCGGTGCCGACAAATTATTGCTGCTCACTGACCAGCAAGGTCTTTTCACCGCCGATCCACGCTCTAACCCGCAAGCCGAACTGATTAAAGACGTTCACGGCATTGACGACGCGTTGCGCGCCATTGCGGGGGACAGTGTCTCTGGCCTCGGAACCGGCGGGATGGGCACCAAACTGCAGGCCGCCGATGTAGCCTGCCGTGCCGGTATCGACACCATTATTGCTGCGGGCAGCCGCCCTGGCGTAATTGGCGACGTAATGGAAGGTATCTCCGTGGGAACGCGCTTCCACGCGCAGGAATCCCCGCTGGAAAACCGTAAGCGCTGGATTTTTGGTGCACCTCCGGCTGGTGAACTTACCGTTGACGAAGGCGCGACCGCGGCAATTCTGGAACGAGGGAGTTCATTACTTCCAAAAGGAATTAAAAGCGTGACAGGTAACTTCTCCCGTGGTGAAGTGATCCGCATCCGTAACCTCGAAGGTCGCGACATCGCCCACGGCGTAAGCCGCTATAACAGCGATGCATTACGCCGCATTGCGGGACACCATTCGCAACAGATCGACGCCATCCTGGGCTATGAATATGGCCCGGTTGCTGTGCACCGCGATGACATGATTATTCGTTAAGGAGCCTGAATATGCTGGAACAAATGGGCGCAGCCGCGAAGGCCGCCTCTTATAAACTTGCGCTCCTTTCCAGCCGCGAGAAAAACCGCGTGCTGGAAAAAATCGCTGATTATCTGGAATCACAGTCGCAGGAAATATTGCTCGCGAACGAGCAGGATTTGCTGGAAGCGCGTCGCAACGGCCTGAGTGAGGCGATGCTTGACCGTCTGGCACTGACTCCGGCGCGCCTGAAAGGGATCGCAGACGATGTTCGTCAGGTCTGCAATCTGGCTGACCCGGTAGGGCAGGTGATTGACGGTGGATTGCTCGACAGCGGTTTACGCCTTGAGCGTCGCCGCGTACCGCTCGGTGTCATCGGTGTGATTTACGAAGCTCGCCCAAACGTGACGGTTGATGTCGCTTCTCTGTGCCTGAAAACCGGTAATGCCGCTATTTTGCGCGGTGGTAAAGAGACCTGGCGCACCAATGCCGCGACGGTAAAAGTCATCCAGCAGGCGCTGGAAGAGTGCGGCTTACCGGCAGGTGCTGTACAGGCGATCGAAAGCCCGGACCGCGCGCTGGTGAATGAAATGCTGCGCATGGACAAATACATCGACATGCTGATCCCACGCGGGGGCGCAGGTTTGCACAAGCTGTGTCGTGAGCAATCGACCATTCCGGTGATCACCGGTGGTATCGGCGTTTGCCATATTGTGGTGGATGAAAGTGCCGAGATTGAACCGGCGCTGAAGATTATCGTTAATGCCAAAACCCAGCGCCCTAGCACCTGTAATACGGTGGAAACGCTGCTGGTGCACCAGGGGATTGCGAGCACCTTCCTGCCCGCGTTGAGCAAACAGATGGCGACAAGCGGCGTGACGCTGCATGCGGATGCTAACGCGCTGGGGTTATTGAAAGATGGCCCGGCTACTGTGGTTCCGGTTAAAGCGGAGCAGTACGATGATGAGTTCCTGTCACTGGATCTGAACGTGAAAGTTGTGACGGATCTGGACGACGCGATTGCGCACATTCGTGAACATGGCACCCAGCACTCAGACGCGATCCTGACGCGTACCCTGCGCAACGCCGATCGCTTTGTGAACGAGGTAGATTCCTCAGCCGTCTACGTAAATGCCTCAACCCGTTTCACCGATGGTGGCCAGTTTGGCCTGGGCGCGGAAGTGGCTGTCAGCACTCAGAAACTGCACGCGCGTGGCCCGATGGGACTCGAAGCACTGACCACTTATAAGTGGGTTGGCTTCGGCGATGATACAATTCGTGCGTAAATGAATAAGGGTGATGTAAAATTAGCCGTTTGATTCAAAAGGGCATTGACGCATCACCCTGTTAGATCTACTCTTTTGCCCCGTGGTTACGCTCGTAACCGGTCTCTCAGGGCCGATATAGCTCAGTTGGTAGAGCAGCGCATTCGTAATGCGAAGGTCGTAGGTTCGACTCCTATTATCGGCACCATTTCAAACTCTTCCCAAGTCTACCGAAATCAACTAAAAGCCCGTATACTGCGCTTTCTAGCCCGTATCTTATCTCCTGTTATCAACTGGACTCAACCGGAATCAAGTAACAGTTGGGGGCATAAGTGGGGGCATTCTGTGTTCGGTCCAGGGAGATGCCCCAATGAAGCTAAATGCGCGTCAGGTAGACGCTGCTAAACCCAGAGAGAAAGCCTATAAGCTGGCAGAGGGTGCTGGTTTGTATCTTGAGGTCGTTCCCTCTGGCTCCCGATACCGGCGGATGAAATATCGCTTCAATGGAAAAGAGAAGCGTATGGTTTTTGGTGTCTATCCGGCAGTGTCCCTTGCACGATGCAGGACTGGTGTCCGTATTTCCCCGGATATTATCTTTACTACCCGAGCCGTAAGCAGCATCCACCCGCTTTTGCGCTGATGATCGATGCACTTCGCTACCAGGAATAACGGGTCCCCCATTCGCAGAGGGCCCGTTCGAGTGTTAACGGCCCACGCGAGCCTGATGCTCAGGAGAGTAACGCTCGCCGACGATTTTAATCGTTTCAAGCGCCTGGGTTATCTGCCATGAGTCATCCTGCGAAAGAATGATGTCGGCAGCCCCCAAGTTTTCCTCCAGCCGATGTAGTTTGGTGGTACCTGGGATAGGCACAATCCACGGCTTTTGTGCCAGCAACCACGCCAGCGCGATTTGTGCAGACGTCACGCCTTTCTCTGCCGCCAGTTCACCCAGCAATGAGACCAGCTTTTCATTGGCTTCAATCGCCTGCTCGGCGAAACGCGGTACGGTGCTGCGATAATCATCTTTCCCAAAAGTAGTTCCTGGCTTAATCGAGCCCGTCAGGAAGCCTTTACCTAATGGGCTGAAGGGCACAAAACCAATGCCCAGTTCCTCCAGCAACGGCAGGATCTCCTGTTCAGGCTCGCGCCACCACATGGAGTATTCGCTTTGCAGCGCAGTAACTGGTTGTATGGCATTCGCACGACGAATGGTTTGCGCACCCGCTTCGGACAGACCGAAATGTTTAACTTTGCCTTCAGCGATCAGGTCTTTCACGGTACCCGCAACATCTTCAATCGGGACATCCGGATCGACACGGTGTTGATAGAGCAGGTCAATGACATCAGTCTTAAGACGGCGTAATGATCCATCCACAGCTTCACGGATATGCTCCGGACGGCTGTTTAAAATCTGCTGCTTGTTGTCTTCACCAAAAGTAAAACCAAACTTGGTGGCGATGACCACACGGTCACGAAACGGTTTTAAGGCTTCGCCGACAACCTCTTCATTAAGGAAGGGGCCATACACTTCAGCGGTATCGAAGAATGTGACGCCACGTTCAACCGCAGCGCGAATGAGCCCGATAGCCTGACGAGTATCGGTCGCCGGGCCGTAGCCGTGGCTTAAGCCCATGCAGCCGAGCCCAAGAGCGGAGACTTCGAGTCGGGATTTACCCAGATAACGTTTTTGCATTGATTAATTGCCTCTTTTATCGCGTCTTAAACGTCCAGCTTGCGACCGGCCAACCATTCAACTCTGGCAGGATCGCGGTGTGAGAAGAAAGCACTTGTTGCGGTGTCGATAGCAGTAATCTGCAACATATCTTCATAACTCAGTTCGAAATCGAGAACGTTGATGTTCTCTTCCATACGTTCTTTTCGAACTGTTTTTGCCAGCGAAACGATGCCTCGCTGGAAGATCCACCGCAGCACAACCTGGCCCACGGTTTTGCCGTATTTCTGACCAATTGCCGTTAGCACGGGATGCTGGAAGAGACCATTTTTACCCTCAGCGAACGGTGCCCAGGCTTCCGGCTGAATGCCACGGCTTTGATTCCATGGAACGGCATGCAACTGCTGGTTGAAGGGGTTAACTTCAATTTGGTTCACCGCAGGGGCAGCTTTGTTGAAGGCGATAAGGTCGGCCAGTCGGTCAGGATGGAAGTTGCTGACGCCAATGGCGCGAATTTTGCCTGCCTGTTGCAGTTCTTCCATAGCACGCCATGCCCCATGGACATCACCGTAAGGCTGGTGAATCAGATACAGGTCAACGTAATCAAGTTGCAGCCGATTCAGGGAGCGTTCGAACTGTGCTTTAGCGCCTTCGTAATGGGTATCCTGTAGCCATAGCTTGGTCGTTACAAAGAGCTCGTCACGGGCGATGCCGGTCTGTTTCAGTGCATTCCCGACCTGGGTTTCATTCTGGTAAGACGCGGCGGTATCGATCAGGCGGTATCCCGTATCGATGGCATCAATAACGGCTCTTTCGCATTCAGCGGCATCAGACATTTGAAACACACCAAAACCCAGCAGGGGCATTTCAACACCGTTGTTCAGTTTTACAGTTTGCATGACGTTATCCTTCAGCTGTTGTGTAGGAAAAGCATAACGCAAACTGATTTATTCGATTAGATAGGGGAATTAACTAGGGTTTATTAGAACTGTTCATTAATTTAGAGGGGGAGAAGGTCGGCTATGTGCCAATAGCGGAACACATTAATGCTGGTGTACAGGGGCTGACTCATTTCCTCCTCCACTTTCATCCCGTTATACTGTGAAAAAAAGGAGGTAGGCGTGAAACTGAAAATGCAGGATTTGAGGCTGTTTAATCTCGTGTTTGAGAGCGATCCTGGTTGGATACTGGATTTCTCTAACCGCACCTTGTCTGCTTTTTTTGATGAAGAACTGAACATTGATATTGATGATGAACGTTATCAGGAAGAGGGGACGTCAAAAGCCAAACGAGTTAGATGCTTGCTGAAACAGGCTGATCGTGAGACCGCTCTGCGGGTTCTTGGCGCTCTCTGGCAGTATAAAACAGAATCCATGCCTGAACAGGCTGAACAAAGCCGTAATGACTATTACGCACTGATTTCCCGCTTAGAAAACGCTGACACCGATGAAGCCAAAGGCGTAAAGCCTGTCCAGGCATGGCATGGTGTTGACTGGCCTTCACTTATCGCTGAAATGAACGAGATGAAATCTCTGCCGCCACATCCACGTGGTTTTCGGTTTGAAGCCTGGCTTGCTGAACTGTTCAGTATCTTTAAGCTTGCTCCCCGTTCGTCTTTCCGAAATACAGGCGAACAGATTGACGGAAGTTTCCGACTGAATGATGAATTTTACCTGATGGAGGCAAAGTGGCATCAGAAAAGAACGTCGGCTGCCGATCTCCATGTATTTGAAGGAAAGCTCAGTACCAAGGCAACCTGGACACGCGGCGTTTTTATCAGTTGGATGGGGTTTACGCCTGAAGGCCTGACGGCTTTTGGTAAAGGGAAGCGCGTTATCTGTGTCAGTGGTTATGATCTTTACCACTCACTGAGTCATGGAATCCCTTTGCCCGACCTTCTGGATGCTAAAACCAGGCACGCCGCTGAAACGGGAGAGCCCTATGCTGAGTTCGACCGACTATATGCACTGAAGAACAAACAGTACGGCACGCTGAAATAACGGGTTGGGAAGCGGTTACTGCTCCCCGTTGTTGTTAGTAATGTCGCATAACACCGTTTTTGACGAGTAGCCATTGCGAGTGTTTGAGCCTGTTTTGGGCGCATTTTTCTCATGCCCGAGGTGGTCAGTCAGCTCCGTATTAAGCGCCGTTTCGACGGTAAGCTTCGTCAACATGCGGGAAAAAGCATTGAGATCGGCTTCGGTTTTAAGGCCTTTAGCCAGTTCAGCCGCAAGGGCTTTGAGTTTCTTTTCGTCCATAATTTCCTGTCTCCGTTACTGGATTGAACATATCAAAATCAGGCAATTACAAAATTTTAATTACAGTCTCAAGAAGAGATGCAATCCGCATCTCTTCCTCTGCTCACTTTACCAGCTCATGCGTCCTGCGATGCTTTCGAAACATCGTAAAAACAGAGCCAGGTCTTCTTCGCTATTGTTGGCAAAACCATGCGTTAACAAATCATCAAGGATGTTTGTATCTTTCAATTCCTGGGTGAGTATGCGGTAGGAAGAACTATTCCAGCCAACCCGGCCAACAGGCATACGGAAGTATTGTATGTCAATTTGGGTTTTATCCGGATATGTTGACAGTTGTTCCTCAAAGTATGCCAGTGATGCTAACGTTTCATATCGGTCGTAAGAGAGTTCGAAGTTGGCGGTTGTTCCGATGAAGCTGGATTTCCATTCATCCATAATCGTCAAAAGATGATCGCTTAACGCTGTTTTTCTTCTGTCTAGCCCATCCAATTGCTTCCAGATATCACCACCGCCTTCCCACGACCATAAAAATAAAAGCGTAATGATGCTGCACGGTTCGTGATGGGGGATCACTATTTTTTTCAAAAACAGCTCGTGTAATGTGCCCCATCGGCGAGAACGGATTAAGCCAAGCGCATACGCTGTCATAATCATCACTGCCGGGTAAGTGCGCAGATTTATCCATGCACTCAGCCCACCGTTGTGGTTTTTGGAATGGCTGATGATGTTATTAATGATATCAAATATTAATTCTTTATGTTTATCCTCTCCCCAACGACCCAGTATTCCGGCCATACGACCTAATGGCTCTGTTATCGATTCATAAGTTGATACCCGTTGACTGAACTCTTCAGGACTCCATCGGCCGTTAGGGGAGAGTGTGTCTGAATTCATTGCTTCTAATAAACGCTCAAACTCACCTGAAAAGAGCTCATCAAGTTGAATGCGAAATTCTGCTTTAGCCAGATATTTTTTTGTACTGTTGGTTAACAGTTCGACGCTTAATGGGTTTTGTTTTCGGCTTTGTTCAAGAATGGTTACTCGTTGCTGAAGTGTGTTGAAGAAATCATCGGCACCGGTGATTTCCATAATTTTTGCCTGCCGATGGGAGATAAGATCCTGGGCGTTTGTGCTCGGCGGATTTTTTGCTGCCCAGAACATGGGATATCTTTTGTTGGGCGCCCGCAGTATTGCTGCACGCAAAGCATGATCCCACTCACCAGACCAGCCGCAAATGATTAGGCCGTGTTCATCAATGATTCGGTCAAGCAACTGGTTGTATTCAACGGGATAGCTTGCCAGTTCATTATCGGTGTTGAGAATCCTTGCATCTTTGTAGTCGCCATGCAGCTTGAACAAATAACATTGAGAATGTGTCAAGGGTTCTGCGCCTGAAAGAGAATCCACGGAGGAAATCACGGTTGGTTCAACCCCCTGTTCCCGCAGCGCATTTTCCATTAATCGGTCAAAGTTGGTTGTGAGGATGACCCGAATATGGCCTGAGCGAACAAGCCTGGCAATGGCCTGATGTGCTGGCGTGGGTAATTTTTTACCCTCTTCTTTTTCTTCTTCATTCGGCTCAATGTAGTTGTGCAAAATAGAGCGGCGTTCAGCAGGCGAAATCGTCAGGTCTTCTAATAGTTTTGAGTAGTCGGGTTCGTTACCTGTTTTGTCACGGTACCATTGCGCCCAGTCCGTTTGTTCTTCAACGTCCTGCGCGGCGGCAATGCGTTTGATGAGATCGAGAGTGATTTCCCAGCCCGTGGGTATTTGTGCCGTTCGGGATAACCCAGAACCTAAAAGAACAGCAAAAACCCCTTTATTTTCGTGAACGGAGAAAGCGAGCTGGGTGAGTGGATCGGTGCTTAAGAGCGTCATTGTGGTTACTCTCCGATAGGCTAGATTTATAACAATCATTACGTTACATTTTTTAACCTAACTTTCAAATCCTCATTTCTGTTTGTTTGCTGCTTTTCCACTTTTCCACTTTTCCCGGCTCACCCTGTGCTTTTTCCTTACAGGAGTGAATGATGAAACCTGCTTGCCTGGTTCTTTCCATATTGCTGGTATCCACTCAGGCCACGGCATCTATAGTAGATTTTTCTCCTTCAGGAATTTACTCACCAAATCAGCAATCTGCACATTATTTAAATCAGAGAACGGGAAGTGGGTATTCCCTTTGATTCCCACTTCTGGCAGATGCGTCACCGTCATATCCCCGCCATGCTTGTTCACCACATCACGCCACTCGCGAGCCATCGCCAGACGTGCGCGCCAGCTGTCCTGCGCGGGCATGGCGACGTGCTTATCCGGTATGTTATCGCCGTAAATAATCAGAATCGGGATTTTGGTCAGAGCCATAAACTGCGCCATTGGCACAGGCTCACCCTTCAGCGTGTCAAATGCGCCTGGCATAGGAGCAGGGAGTTCTTTTTCCGGGAAGACAAAGCTGCTTCCTGGCTCGAAGGCGACAATGGCTTTGACCTTGTCATTTTTCATCGCCGTGTACCAGCCTGGTCCACCACCCTGAGAGTGGGTGACGAGGATAGCCGGGCCGGATTTATCCATGACGGCGGACATCGCATCAGAGATGACATTGATATCAAACGGCCCGGTATTTGGGGTCATTTGACGGAAAAACTGGTTCAACGCTTCTTTGTCGTGAGAAAACTGAACGCCCTTAAAATACTCTGGCCATACGCCAACGCGGAACTGGTTGAACCACATTTGTTCATCCGGTTCAGGCGTAACAGTACCTTCTACCGTCGTGCGCCCGGCGCTGCCCCGGCGTGGCAGATCGACAAGATAAGTTGAGAACCCGCGCCGTGCAGCATCACGATAGGGTATTTATCGGATTCTCCGGGGTTTGGTAGAACACAGAGGCATGATCGCCATGATAAGTTTGGCCAGCAGAATCCAGCGGCTTTTTCGCGTCAAATGTTCCTGGTGCGGTGATGATGGTGCCACCAGCAGAAAAACTTCCCTGTTCCTGAATGATCAGCGGCTCGGCATAGACCGACTGAGCCACCAGGCCACCCGCCATTACGCAGATAACCAGCGTTTTTAAGATTGTCTTCAAGATTACATTCTCTGTTATGTTTGCCGTTCAATCATATCTGAGTTGTTAGTGTTAATTATTTAACACCCCTGATTGCCTTTATTTGGCAGACTCATGAATGCGGACGATTAACTGCGCATTGTCTCTAACCAACTGGTGACCGTTTCAGTGGTTCTTCGCTCCTGGTCGCATTCAATGACGAGCGGTTTTTCCCGACGCGCAGTTGGGGCGAGACGGGTAAGGATGTCGTCGCTGTCTCCTTTACCGTAGCCACCGTGAGTCATGAAGGGGATCAGTAATTTGCCCGCAAGGTTGTGGCTGCTGAGAAATGCTCGCACTACAGGCGGCACGCTGGTCCCCCAGATCGGAAAGCCTAAATACACGGTCTCGTAGCGTGAGATATCTGCAACGCTATTTTTTAATGCCGGTTTTACGCCTCGCTCACGCTCATTTTTCGCCTGTTCAACGGTCTGAAAATAGTCTTCCGGATAAGGCGTAGCCGGTTCGATTTCAAACAGATCGGTATTCAGGCTGCGGTGAATGACGCCCGCAATGACTCGTGTATTTCCGCTGCGGGAAAAGTACGCAACCAGAACACGGCTTTTACCCTGTACGTTTGCGGTTCCGGTCGCAGCTGATGTCAAAGAAACGTTCGCCAGGGTGAGCCCGGCAAGTGCGGTAATTAACATTCTGCGATTGGGATCATGCTCCATAATCCACTCCTAATTGTTTGCGAGCGCCTGCTGCAGCGCCTTTTCAGCTCGCGTTGCTGCATCACTTTCGCCATGTTCACGCAGAACCTGTGCCAGTTGGCGTAGCTGCGCTGCCGTCAGGCCGACTCGCATGCTGGCTCGCGTATGTGATAGCAGTTGTGGTTCAACACCCGGCGTGGCAGCTAATGCACCAACCGTTGCCAGCTCGCGGCTTTGCCAGTCAAGGTTATCGCGGGCGAAAATGTCGCCGAACAGATGCGTTTGCAGGAATTGGTTAATGACCGGGGCAAAATCAAACAGCGGGCCCAGGACGGGAGCGCCTGAGATTTTTGTCTGGTTTGCGGTACCGACACGGCGAAGTTCATCCCCGACGGGGATGGTGGCGACCGGTTCTTTACCCTCAACGTCTTCGATGCCACGTTGTTTACGTGCTTCGACGACCTTCATCAGTTCGCTAAGTGCATTCAGGCTACGAGGGAAGCCTGTGTAGGCATAAAGCTGGACGAGAATCTCTTTGGTTTCGTTTATCGTGAGTCCTGCGTCAAGACCCTGATTCAGGGCTGCATTCAGCTTATTCATCTGACTGATGAACAGATTGCTAAATTACCTTTTGCCTTGTATCGCCAGGGCTACGAGTACTACTGGAAAACCCACGCCCACCCGAACTCCACGTTTAAATACACCACCAGCAGTCTTCTGGATTTGATGAGCTTTGACGTAACGAACCATATCAATCTCATCAATAAACCGCTGCTGATGATTGCCGGTACAAAAGCGGATACGCTCTATATGACTGAAGATGCGTTTGCGAAAGCCACCGGTACGAAGGACAAAGAACTCTTCCTGATCGATGGCGCTACTCATATCGAGACGTATTGGGTGCCTGAATACGTTGATAAGGCTTTGCAAAAGTTAGACGTCTTCTTCGATAAGAATATTTAAACTTCCGCAGCCATGTTGGCCAGCGCTGAACGCTGGCCAACATGTTGAGAATAACGGATGGTGAGGAGAAGATAACCCGGTCTGAATGGATAGGCTTTATGAATGAAATTCATAGGCCCGCTCAGGATCTTCCAATCCGACTAAAGGAGGGATGGGTCGGACATTAATCTCGCGACAGGTCTATTAACCTTTGCGCTGCCTGTAGATCTGCCAGGGTATCGATATCGTGAGTAATACCGTAATCCGACAGGAAAATATCTTTAGCCTCTTCCCGTTGTCGCGCGCGTCTCACGATTTCTTTTGCTCCCGTATCACCAGAAAGGGCGAGTAATTCAGCACGGTGTTCCTGCCGGAATCCTACCGGATGGCCCGAATAATTCTGGTAGTGAGGCACGACTATTGAAGATTCTTCGAGCTCTGCGGCGACGCGTTGCAATGATGAGGGCTGAATTAAGGGAAGGTCGGCTGGCAGAATTAGCCATCCTGGGGCCTGAAGTGTGGCGTGAACGCCAAGAGAAATAGACTTGCCCATGCCGCAAGTTCCGCCTTCAGGGCAAACCAGATACCATCTTAAATTCGCGGTTTCGACAGCCTGTATCACATGCTCCAGAACCGACTTGCCGTTGAGCAGCGCGGCGAGTTTATGTGTACAGCCTCCGGAGCTGAGAAAGCGCTCCCCACGCCCGGCAGCGAGGATCAGGACGACGGGGGCAGGCATGACGCCTCCTCCTGATGGAGACGTACAGAGGCGACCTCAGCCAGTACGGAGAGTGCCAGAGTATGGGCATCACGGGCTTTGGGGAATATCCCGATAGGCGCGCTGATCCGCTCTGTTTCCTCCTTGCACCACCCCAGCTCGTGGAGCTTTTGCAGACGTAAAGTGTGGGTTCGATAGCTGCCCAGCGCGCCGAGATAAAAGGGTTTCGCCTCGCGCGCAGCCTGCAGCACTGGCAGCTCTCGGGTGAGATCATGGCACAGCAAAATGACCGCCGTGTCGGCATCTATCTGCGCGCTGGCTGAGGCCGGAAAAAGGTCGAAGATATGGCTATCATAGCCTGTTGCCGCCGCAAGGCTGGCGGTCGCCTGTGCTTCAAGAGAGCGCCCGTAAATTATCAGCCTTACGCAAGGTCTGAACCCAACCTCAAAGCCATTGAGATGCCAACCCGTTCGGGTTTGCGCGGGCAGGCACTCAAGCGATTGTGCCTGGGGATCGTAGCGCAGGCCCGCCGGTTTTCTTTGTTCCAGGCGGTTCAGCACGGCAAGAAGGGGCCGTGGTGATCGCAGCTTATGGAGCGCCAGCGTGATCCCGCCACCACAGGGCAGAACAATGTCGAACCACGGTGAACCCTCGCCATAGCGAATTTCGCGATCGCGACCGGATTCCATCACCTCGAGGGCTTCAAAAGCGGTGGCGGCCTCCACGCAACCCCCGGAGACGAAACCGCAGTAGCGGCCATCTTCCCGCACCACCATTTGCGCCCCGAGCGGTCGCGCCGCGCCGCCGCGTATCTCAACCAGCGTCACCAGCACCGCCGCTTTACCGGACATCAGCGCCTCCAACGCGAAACGCAGAATGGCCCGGCGGTCATCGGTAAGAAACGCCTGCTCCGGCTTATGCCAGCGCTTGTCATCGGTGTCAAAAAGCGAACAGGACATTGTCCCTCCTTAAACCACATCCGGCAGCTTATCGAGCAGCTTATCCAGGGTGATGGGGTAATCCCGTACCCGGACACCGGTGGCGTTGTAAACCGCATTGGCGATAGCCGCGCCCACGCCGCACAGGCCCAGCTCACCGACACCTTTGGCCTTCATCGGGGAGGAGATGGGGTCGGTATCATCCAGGAAAATCACCTCCTGTTGTGGAATATCCGCATGGACCGGCACCTCATACCCCGCCATATCATGATTAACGAAGTAACCCAAACGGGTATCCACGGCCAGCTCCTCCATCAGTGCTGCGCCTATTCCCATAGTCATTGCGCCAATGACCTGACTGCGGGCGGTTTTCGGATTCAGGATGCGTCCTGCAGCACACACGGCGAGCATACGCCGGACCCGAACTTCTCCCGTCGCGCTATGCACGCCGACCTCCACAAAATGCCCGGCAAAGGTCGACTGCTGGTACTCCTTGCTGAGTGTGTCGAACTCAATGCTCTCTTCCGCCGTCAACCTGCCGCCAGAGGTGGCCTCACGTAGCGTAGCGCTGCGGGTACCGCTGGTAATCTTGCCGTCGGCAAACTGCGACTGCTCAGGATCAAACCCGACTGCCGAGGCAATCATCTCGCGAAGTTTCACACAGGCGGCGTAAACGCCGGAGGTGGAGGTATTCGCGCCCCATTGTCCGCCAGAACCCGCAGAAACCGGGAAACGGGAATCGCCGAGGTGAACCGCAACCTGCTCCAGCGGTATGCCAAGCATTTCCGCCGCTGTCTGGGCGAGAATGGTGTAGCTGCCGGTACCAATGTCGGTCATGTCTGTTTCCACGGTAACGGTACCGTTTTGCTCAAGGTGAACTCGCGCGCCGGATTTTTCGAGCAGATTATTACGAAAGCCCGCCGCGACGCCGACGCCGACCAACCACTCACCATCGCGCACCTGTCCGGGTGTGGCATTGCGCTGCTTCCAGCCAAATTTATCCGCTCCGGTACGTAAGCACTCGATGAGCTGACGGCGCGAGAAGCGGCGTGTCGGATTAGCGGGATCAACCTGAGTGTCATTCAGGATGCGAAACTCGACGGGATCAATGCCTGCTTTTTCCGCCAGCTCATCTATCGCGATTTCAAGCGCCATCAGTCCGGGGGCTTCGCCGGGCGCACGCATGGCGTTCCCTTCCGGCAAATCGAGCGTGGCGAGCCGCAGGCCGGTATGACGATTTGCCCCGGCGTAAAGGAATTCGCTTTGCTGCACCGCCGTTTCCGGCGTGCCGCCGGGGAGGTTTCCGGACCAGCTTTCATGTGAGATAGCGGTGATTTTCCCGCTCTGGTCGGCACCGATACGCAGGTGCTGAAGGGTGGCGGGGCGGTGCGTGGTGTTATTGGGAATAGTGGGGCGGGGGAGCATCACTTTCACCGGGCGTTTTACCGCACGGGCGGCGAGGGCCGCCAGCAGTGCATCGCTTCTCAGGAACAGCTTGCCGCCAAACCCTCCGCCGATGTACGGGGAGATAACACGCACATTCTCCACGGGCACTTTTAGCGTTTTCGCCAGATCGGTGCGGCACCAGTCAATCATCTGGTTTGAGGTCCACACCGTGACCTTATTGCCCTCCCAGATGGCCATCGAGGCGTGCGGCTCCATCGCCATATGACTCTGATCGGGGGTGGTGTAGGTGGCATCAATTTTCACCGCTGCAGAGGAAAACGCGCCGTCGAAATCACCGACGTTTTTGTCGGGCGTATCTTCCGGCGGCTGACTGACAGACGGTTTCTCATCCGCAAGTGAGTAAGACCCTCTCTCGCGGCGATAGTGCGTCTGTACCAGCGAGGCCGCCGCCCGCGCCTGTTCGAAGGTCTCTGCCACCACCAGCGCAATGGCCTGATGGTAGTGCTCAATCGTGGGGCCGCCTAACAGGCTGGCGGTGTTTTTGTCGCCTTTTCCAAGTGCCCCGGCGTTATTCGCGGTGATCACTGCCAGCACGCCCGGTGCTTTCTGCGCGGCTTCCGTATCAAGGGCGGTGAGCCGTCCTTTGGCAATGGCAGAGCCGACGGTATAGCCATAGGCTGCGTTGGGCGCTTCCTCATGCCATTCGTAGGCGTAGCGTGCCGTACCGGTCGTTTTCAACGCACCATCGATGCGGTCATGGGGACGCCCGATGACCTTCAACTGATCGATCGGGTTTTCCCCTGCAGGTTTATCAAATTTCATGCCTGAGCCCTCGCTTCTGTCAGTACGGAGGCAAGCGTTCGCTTCGCCAGCAGGAGTTTGAAGGTGTTTTCAGCGGTGGGATGGGCGCTGGCGAAAAGCGTGTCATACACGGCCTGCGTTCCCTGGTGCATTTGAGCGTCCGCAGCCTCAACGCGCCAGGGCTTATGCGCTACTCCGCCCAGCGCTATGCGCCCGCTGCCGTCTGGCTGGATGATCGCCGCGACCGAAACCAGAGCAAAGGCATAAGAGGCGCGATCGCGCACCTTGCGGTAGATATGTTTCCCGCCGAGCGGCGGAGGTAACGTCACCGCAACGATAAGCTCACCGGGCAGAAGGGCGGTTTCAATGTGTGGCGTTTTCTCCGGCGGCCGATAAAAATCAGCAAGCGTAATACTGCGCGACTTTCCCTCCGGCGTGATGGTTTCCACCATCGCATCCAGCAACCGCATCGCAACCGCCATATCACTTGGATGAGTGGCAATGCAGGCTTCGCTTGTACCTACTACCGCATGCTGCCGGCTAAAGCCTTCAAGCGCCGCGCAGCCGCTGCCGGGCAGGCGTTTATTGCACGGCTGATTGGTATCGTAAAAGTAGGGGCAGCGCGTACGCTGAAGCAGATTACCGGCAGTGGTTGCCTGATTACGTAACTGGCCAGACGCGCCAGCGAGCAGGGCGCGGGAGAGTACAGCATAATCGCGGCGCACGCGTTCGTGGGCGGCCAGATCGGTGTTTCGCACCAGCGCGCCAATGCGCAGGCCACCCGCGTCGGTCGCTTCAATCTTGTCCAGTCCGAGCCCGTTCACGTCAATAAGGTGTGTAGGGGTTTCAATTTCTAACTTCATCAGGTCCAGCAGGTTGGTGCCACCGGCGATAAACTTTGCGCCTGGAACCTGCTGAGCGCTGAGCGCTGCCTCGGCCGGAGTATTCACTCGTTCATAGGTAAACGCCTTCATGATTTTATCTCCCCCGCAGCGTCTTCGATGGCGGCAAGGATGTTGGCATATGCGCCACAGCGACAGATGTTGCCGCTCATGCGTTCACGGATCTCATCGGCGGTTCTTTTAGGAGGTGAAACCAAATCGACCGTGACGTGACTGGGAATACCCTCCTCAATCTCTTTCAATACCGCAAGTGAGGAGCAGATTTGCCCGGAGGTACAGTAGCCGCACTGGAAGCCATCATGCTTGATAAAGGCTGCCTGCATGGGGTGAAGATTATCAGGCGAACCCAGACCTTCAATGGTGGTGATCTCCGCCCCCTGATGCATGACGGCAAGCGTAAGACAGGCGTTAAGCCTGCGACCGTTAACCAGCACGGTACAGGCACCACATTGCCCGTGATCGCAGCCTTTTTTAGTACCGGTCAGATGCAGGTTCTCCCGCAGCGCGTCCAGCAGCGTGGTTCGGGTATCCACCTCAAGTTGTTCGCTTTTACCGTTCACCTTGAGTGTCAGGGGCATGATTTCAGGGGCGGGGGTGGCAGCAGGGGGGCCTGCCGCAAATGTAGAATGCGGATAAACGACGGCTGTCGCCGCTGTTGCAGCGCTCACTTTAATCAGATCGCGACGCGTCAGGCTCAAATCGTGCGGTTCGTGATTGCCAGCCCGATTATCCTCGGGGTATTCGCCTTGGTTGCTCATGCCAGGCCTCCGGTATTCGAAAGGGGAAAATAAGAGTGCATTGCGAGAGTGCTGTTGCTTTTTTAAATGTTAAGCATAGTTGGCGAGAGCAGGAGGATTATTCTTAAAACGCGAATGCAGCTATGAGCCCGGCTAATAAATTCATATTCGCCGGGATGTTAGTGATGATGGGAGCTAGTTTATGCTTTAGTTGTGAGCGCAATTACTGCGCTGGCGAGCGTGAATAGCGCGATTATCCAGCTCATTGTCCATGGTGTACCGTCACTGAACAGAGCGAGAAGAAGTGAAGAGATGATGCCACTGCCGTATTGTAACGCGCCCATTAGCGCCGACGCAGAGCCTGCAACATCAGGAACTGCGTCAAGTGCGCAAGCTGTGGATATCGCCGCGATGATGCCATTCATGGAGAAGAACACGAACACAGCGCCGACAATCACGGTAATTCCACCTACACCCAGGCCGGTGGTGACCGCCAGCACTATTGCTGCAATAGCGGCGATGAATACGGCATTCCTGAGCAACGCTTCCAGTGGATAGCAGTGAACCAGGCGTCTGTTGACCATACTTACAGCCATTAATCCCACAATATTTACTGCAAACAGCCAACCATAGTGCTGCGGATCAACGCCGAAGTAGGTGATGTACACAAACGGAGAGCCCGTGATAAAGGCGTAGGCTGCGACATAATAAAACGTCAGGCATAGCGTAAAACGCATGTATCTGGCGTTGGTTAGCAAGGCACAGTAGTTGTGAAAGGCTCTGGTTACGGAGGATTGTGAGCGTTTTTCCGCAGGTAATGTCTCCGGTAACCTGAATAAAGACATCAGCATTAAAGTTCCGATAATCGCCAGCAGCCAGAAAATGGCATGCCACGAGGTGACTTTAATCATCTGCCCACCAATCAGGGGCCCGGCAATCGGCGCGATGGCCATGATGATCATCAGTGTCGAAAGCATTTGTGCTGCACGAGTGCGGCTAAAGAGGTCGCGGATCATTGCCCTTGCCAGCATCGGGCCGGTACAGGCACCTAAGGCCTGAAAAACACGCCAGAAGACAATGTGTACGATATCAGTTGATAACGCGCAGCCCACCGAGCCGATGATGAACAGACCTAAACCGATAAACAGCGGCAGACGACGCCCATAACGATCGCTAATCGGTCCCCAAATCAGTTGTGCAATGCAAAAACCGATAAGAAAACCTGTGATTGTCAGCTCTGCATCACCCTGCAAATCGTTGGCCATCACGGGCATGGCGGGCAGATAGATATCGGTTGATAAAGAGGTTACAGCCATCAGGGCGCTGAGAATGAGTAGAATCGATAAGCCGGTTTTTTTAGCTGTAACTGTCTGCGTATGTGCCTGTTGATTAAGCATGGTGATCCGTTGGACATGAATTGATAGGGGTATGTTAACGGGTTTGTGCTCTCTGATAATTACAGGCGGGAGGATAGGGACTATGAATGGTATTCATTAATATAAGTCAATTCAAAAGGGGCTCGTAAAGTGAATTAAGCCATCTTCACAGAGCATGCAATGCTTATCACACAACTCTTATGTCCTGATGAAAAAGAGATTTCAGCGCTAAGTTCAAACGCATACCTTTTAACTCTACGTTATTCAACATGCATTGTAACTGCGAGATTTCACCATTAATCCGCGGCCGTACTCAGTGGCCTGGATTGAGTATCTTTTCAGTTGTGCGAGATGCTCTTTATTGTGAGTAATGACATTGGCAACCTGCGTTGAGTCCAGCCAGAGTTATTTGCCTCTGACACCACCTTGTCAACCGCGCGAGCAAAATAACCGTTAACCCGCTTCCAGCATTCCAAAACTCACAATCCTTGAACGGCCCAGCTCTTTCGCCCGGTAGAGCGCAACGTCTGCCGCCCGTAACAGGTTGTCGCTCTGTGAGTGTTGCGGATAGCTGGCGATACCAATCGACACATCCACCGGGCCAATTTCAGAAATGCCATAGCGCAGTGAAAGTTCATGCACGCCGTTGTAAATCTCCGTTGCGCAGGCATGCGCCGCCACTTCATCCGCACCGGTCAGCAGTGCCAGAAACTCTTCTCCGCCATAGCGAAAGGCAAGGCCATTATCATGTACGGCGCGTTGAATAATCGCCGCCACACTTTTGATTACCCGATCGCCCGCCTCGTGACCAAAGCGATCGTTAATGCTCTTGAAGTGATCGATGTCGATCATCAGACAGCTCACCGGCTCGTCGTTGCGCATCGCCTGGGCCATTTGCGTGCGCAGCGTGTCTTCCAGATGATGACGATTACGTAAGCCGGTCAGTGGGTCGAACAACGCTTTTTCCAGCAGCGCATCGCGTAGCCGCTGGTTGGCCAGCGCCAGGCCGAGTGCTTCAGCCAGCAGTTCCAGATAGGCGCGGGATGGCGCGGTTTCCGGTGTGATGTTCAGGAACGAGAGCAGGCCGATTGCTTCGCCCTGAGCGATCAAGGGGACGCACAATGACCGATGCGTTTGCGATTCAGGCAGATGATAACAACCGATGTCTGGTTTGCCATTCACTGGCGGATGGCTTTGTCCACGGCGAATGGCCCAGCATTCATCCGGGTGGAAGACCGTTTTTTCACCCTCAGGCGACAGCCATTCGGCCGCACAGCGCATCTCCCACGCATCGCGATCGAGAATATATAAGCGCCCGGAAACACCCGGCGCAATATTGGGGGCAAACAGTTCCGCGACGTTAATCACGTCGGCGACGTTTTCGCATCCCTGCAGACGCTGAGTCATGCGCGCCAGCAGTTCGCGGATAGCCCAGTCGGTATCGCGCTCTTTTTCCAGCCGCTGCCGCGCCAGTCCGTTCTCCCGAAAGATGCGTATGGCCTGCGCCATGTCGCCAATCTCATCAATCTGGTTGAAATTCGGCGGTTCGACGGCGTAATCCTGCGAGGCCAGCCGATGCACAACATCACTCAGCCGGACAACCGGATGCAACACACGGCGTTTGAGAATAAAGCCCATCACAAACAAGAACAGCAGCGCCGTCAGGCAGACCATCACTTCAGACGCGGATCGCAGTGCTTTCGATGTTTTGGTCGCAGCATGTACGTCGGCTATGGTGCGCTTGTCGAGGAGCTGGCGAAAATGGTCGATCTGTTTCTGCGCGCGCTCCAGTTCCTGTTCATAGCCTGGGCCATAAAGCAGGGCAACGGCCTGTTGTTCTTCACCTCGCGCCATGCCGGAGAGCGCCGCCTGCTGCTCGTCCTGCAGTTCATCAATGATCTTTAATCCGTCGTGGAGCAGTGCCAGTTCCTCGCCGGATGCGCCATTGTCTTTAAGCTGCTCCAGCCGGTGTTCAATGTTCTTCAGCGTACCCTCTTTTTGTCGATATTCTGCCAGCACATCGGGCGTTTTGTTGATAACGAACAGGCGCGCTAAATCTGAGAGCATCCAGGCATCAGTCTCAATATCTTCTGTGAGCTGATCAAACTGCTGCCGCTGTTTAACGGCCTGACGCTCCACATTGTCGGCATTGGACGCCATCAGCATAACGATGCCGGAGGCGATAGTCAGGCACACCGTGGCACCGTAGGCCCAGTTTGTTATTGTGGCGATTCGCACCAGTGGGTTCCTTTTACGACAAGCGTGGAATGGCGTTCTTTCAGATTATAGAAAACGTTTGATTTATGGCGAAAAAAAAGGCGGCACGGGGCCGCCTGGTGTGAGAATTATCGCTATAACTCCGGCGGGTTTTTCCCCTCTTCGATAAAGTCTGCGTCCAGCTCTTCGGCGTTACCTTCGTGATCGCGGCCGGAGAACAAGTTCCAGCAGGCAATAAACAGCGCCGCAATCAACGGACCTATTACAAAGCCATTAATGCCGTATAGCTCCATGCCGCCAAGGGTGGTGATCAGGATCAGGTAGTCCGGCATTTTGGTGTCTTTGCCCACCAGCAGCGGACGCAGAATGTTGTCCACCAGCCCGACGATAATCACGAAGAAGCCCACAATAAACAGACCCTGCCACAGCTGGTGAGTGGCGAACAGGAAGATCGCGGCAGGGACCCAGACAATGGCCGAACCCACGGCAGGCACCAGAGAAAGGAACGCCATCAGCGCGCCCCACAGCACGCTGCCGTCAATGCCCACAATCGCAAAGGCGATGCCGCCGAGTGTCCCCTGAACCACTGCCACTACAGCCGTGCCTTTAACCGTTGCGCGTGACACACCGACAAATTTGGCGAACAGGTGCTGTTTCATGAAATCCGTCAGCGGGAGCGAATCCAGGATCTGGCGCACCAGATAAGGCCCGTCTTTGAGCAGGAAGAACAGCAGATAGAGCATAATGCCGAAGCTAATAGCAAAGCCAAACGTCCCTTTGCCGATCAGGAACGCGCTGCCCGCCAGATATTGTCCACCCTGCAGCGCCACGTCAGACAGTTTCTTCTGGATTTGCGCGGCGTTGGTGAGGTTGTGATCGGCCAGGAATCCGCTCGCCCAGTCCGGCAGTCGGTTAAAAATGCTCGCCACAACCTCCGGGAACTGCGTGTTGTTCTGCTGTAGCTTGGTGTACACCACGTTCAGTTCAATCGCGAGTGACGAAAGGATGACCATCAACGGGATAAATACGATCAGGCAGATAATGCCGATCGTCAGGATCGACGCCAGCCCGTTGCGATCTCCCAGTGCCGCACGCAGTTTATTTTTTACCGGGTTGAAGATAACGGTCAGGATGGCAGCCCACAGGATCGCAGAGAAGTAGGGTGACAGCACATCAAAGAAAGCCCAGGTAACAAGGGCGAGAATGAAAATGAAGAAACCTTTAGTCAGTCCGTTAAATCGCATTAGTGAGTCCTGGTAACGTAGAAACAGTGTCGACTATAGAACTGTTTACGAAAATTACCAACGGCAGGGGGCAGGATTGCCCATCAGTGACGATTACCACTTTCGACTGACCGAAAGTGTCTGCCGTTCGCGCCATGCTGTAAGTATCTGCTTGTGGAGGTGTATATGGCCTGGCGTCCGATTCTCTATGTGATCCACACATCCCATCCCAGACTCAGCGCCCGCCGCGCCCGGTTGCGCCTGGTTATCGAGTCTCCTTGAAAAGCCCTCGTTTGTGGTATCCGGCTATCCCTCACATGTCATTTTTAACTATCTTTTCCCGTTTTTTATCTAAAAACGATTCGGAATTAGCGATTCTTTTTTATTCCTTTATCAAAATCCCTGCGCCGGAAATACTGCCCCCATAACAACAAGGGGAGCAGACACTATGGCCGTTTCATCGCGTTTTACACTACTCGGCGCACTGGCGCTGTGGGCATTTCAGGCACAGGCGGTGGATGTCACCGTCGCGTATCAAACCTCTGCGGAGCCAGCGAAAGTGGCGCAGGCGGATAATACCTTTGCTAAAGAGAGCGGTGCGAACGTCGACTGGCGTAAATTCGACAGCGGGGCCGCCATTGTGCGGGCGTTAGCGTCTGGCGACGTGCAGATAGGCAACCTCGGCTCCAGCCCGCTGGCCGTAGCCGCCAGCCAGCAGGTGCCGATTGAAGTCTTCCTGCTGGCTTCTCAGCTTGGTAATTCCGAAGCGCTGGTGGTGAAGAAAAACATCACTAAACCGGAGGATTTGATCGGCAAGCGCATCGCCGTACCGTTCATCTCCACCACCCATTACAGCCTGCTGGCGGCGCTCAAACACTGGGGCATTAATCCTGGACAGGTGCAGATTATTAACCTGCAGCCTCCGGCGATTATCGCTGCCTGGCAGCGCGGCGACATTGACGGGGCCTACGTCTGGGCACCTGCCGTGAACGAACTGGAAAAAGATGGCACTGTGCTGACCGACTCCGAAAAAGTGGGACAGTGGGGTGCGCCGACCCTTGATGTGTGGGTGGTGCGCAAAGACTTCGCCGGGAAGCATCCTGAGATAGTGAAAGCCTTCGCTAAAAGCGCCATCGACGCCCAGCAGCCGTATATCAGCAACCCGGATGAGTGGCTGAAACAGCCCGCGAATCTGGAAAAATTATCCCGCCTGAGCGGTGTCCCACAAGCGGATGTGCCGGGGCTGGTGAAAGGCAACACCTACCTGACGCCAGCGCAGCAGGTTCAGCAGCTGAGCGGGCCGGTAAACAAAGCGATTGTCGATACCGCCACGTTCCTGAAAGAGCAGGGCAAAGTACCGGCGGTGGCGGCAGATTACAGCCAGTACGTGACCGATCGCTTTGTGAAATAAGGAGCCTGCGATGCTGAATATTACAAATCTGTCCGCAGATTACGGCGGCAAACCGGCGCTGGAGGATATCAACCTGACGCTGGACAGCGGCGAGCTGCTGGTCGTGCTGGGGCCTTCCGGCTGCGGAAAAACCACGCTGCTGAATCTGATCGCCGGGTTTGTACCTTATCAGCACGGCACCATCCAACTGGAAGGTAAAAAAGTGGCAGGCCCCGGCGCAGAGCGCGGCGTGGTCTTTCAGAACGAAGGGCTGCTGCCGTGGCGTAATGTGCAGGAAAATGTGGCGTTTGGCCTGCAACTGGCCGGTGTGAGCCGTGAACAGCGTCTGGCTACCGCACGGGAAATGCTCAAAAAGGTAGGGCTGGAGGGCGCTGAAAAACGCTTTATCTGGCAACTGTCCGGCGGCCAGCGCCAGCGCGTCGGCATTGCCCGTGCGCTGGCGGCAAACCCGCAACTGTTGCTGTTGGATGAACCGTTCGGTGCACTTGATGCCTTTACCCGCGAGCAGATGCAAACCCTGCTTCTGCGTCTGTGGCATGAAACCGGCAAGCAGGTGCTCTTGATCACCCACGATATCGAAGAAGCGGTGTTTATGGCGACCGAACTGGTGCTGTTATCACCAGGGCCAGGCCGCGTGCTGGAGCGCTTGCCGCTTGACTTTGCCCGCCGATATGTCGCGGGTGAGCCGGTGCGCAGCATCAAATCCGATCCGCTGTTTATTGAACAGCGTGAATACGTGTTAAGCCGCGTGTTTGAGCAACGGGAGGCCTTCTCATGAGCATCGTTTTCAGCGAAAAAACGCGCCGCACGCGTTTCGCCTTACGCTGGCCGTTCTCACGGCAGATCACCCTGAGCCTCGGTACGCTACTGGTGTTACTCGCGGTGTGGTGGGCGGTTGCCGCCCAGCAGTGGATTAGCCCGCTGTTCCTGCCGCCGCCGGGACAGGTACTGGCAAAACTGATCGCCATTGCCGGGCCGCAGGGCTTTATGGATGCCACCCTCTGGCAGCATTTAGGCGCAAGCCTGGCGCGCATTCTGGTGGCGCTGCTGGCGGCGGTGGCTATCGGCATTCCGGTCGGGATCGCCATGGGCTTAAGCCCGACGGTGCGCGGCATTCTCGACCCGCTGATTGAGCTTTACCGCCCGGTGCCGCCACTGGCGTATCTGCCGTTGATGGTTATCTGGTTTGGCATTGGCGAAACGTCCAAAATCTTGCTGATTTATCTGGCGATTTTCGCGCCAGTGGCTATGTCTGCCCTGGCTGGCGTGAAGAGTGCTCAGCAGGTGCGGATACGGGCGGCTCAGTCGCTCGGAGCCAGCCGCACGCAGGTGCTGCTGTTCGTGATTTTACCGGGCGCGCTGCCTGAAATTTTAACCGGACTGCGCATCGGTCTTGGCGTGGGCTGGTCAACGCTGGTGGCGGCGGAGCTTATCGCGGCTACGCGTGGATTAGGGTTTATGGTGCAGTCGGCCGGGGAGTTTCTGGCGACTGACGTAGTGCTGGCAGGGATCGCGGTAATTGCCGTGATCGCCTTTGGATTAGAACTGGGGTTGCGTGCGTTACAGCGCCGTCTGACGCCCTGGCATGGAGAGATACAATGAGTGAACGTCTGACCATTACCCCGCTGGGGCCGTATATTGGCGCGCAGGTGTCCGGCCTGGATGTCACCCGTCCGCTGAGTGATAACCAGTTTGAGCAGTTGTACCATGCGGTACTGCGTCATCAGGTGGTGTTCCTGCGTGAGCAGGCGATCACCCCACAGCAGCAGCGTGCGCTGGCATTGCGTTTTGGTGATTTGCATATCCATCCTGTCTATCCCCATGCGGAAGGGGTGGAAGAGATTATCGTGCTGGATACCCACAACGATAACCCGCCTGACAACGACAACTGGCACACCGATGTGACCTTTATTGAGACGCCACCCGCCGGGGCGATCCTGGCGGCGAAGCTGCTGCCGGAGACCGGCGGCGATACGCTGTGGGCCAGCGGGATTGCGGCATATGAAGCGTTGTCAGCACCGTTCAGGACCCTGCTGAGTGGATTGCAGGCAGAGCACGATTTTAAAAAATCGTTCCAGGAGTATAAGTACCGTAAAACCGACGAAGAGCACCTGCGCTGGCAGGAGGCGGTCGCGAAGCATCCGCCGCTGCTGCACCCGGTGGTGCGTACCCATCCGGTGACGGGCAAGCAGGCACTGTTCGTGAACGAAGGGTTCACCACACGCATTGTGGACGTGACGGAAAAAGAGAGCGATGCGCTGTTAAGTTTCCTGTTCGCGCATATCACCAAACCGGAGTTTCAGGTGCGCTGGCGCTGGCAGGAGAACGATCTGGCGATCTGGGATAACCGCGTGACGCAACACTATGCGAATGCGGACTATCTGCCGCAGCGACGTATTATGCAGCGGGCGACGATTTTAGGGGATAAACCGTTTTATCGTGCGCCTTGATTGCCGGGTGGCGGCGTTGCCTTACCCGTCCTGCGTTTTATTGTAGGCCCGGTAAGCGTAGCGCCACCGGGCAACGGGGTTATAGGTGTGCTTCTATATACCGCTGATACCGGTTCGCCTTCAGGTAACTCAGATCCACCAGCACCAGCCCGTCGACGCAGTTGTTGAACGCCGGGTCGCTGCCAAAATCAATAAACTGCACGCCGCCGGGCTCGCACAGCTCGGAATACTGCTTGTAGAGCGGTGGAATGCCGCAGCCCAGATTGCCGAGCAGGGATTTCAGCTTCGTCAGGTCATCGACGTAATCTGCGCCGCCAAATTGCGCCAGCGCGTCCGGCAGCGACGCCGGATAGGGCTGACGTGAGGCGGCCAGCGGATGAGCCGGTGGGAACCACAGGCGGTAAAAGGCCACCAGCAGATCCCGCGCCGCAGGCGGTAAGCCACCGGAAATCGAGACCGGGCCAAACAGATAGCGGTAGTGGGGATAGCGCGCCAGATACGCACCAATGCCTGACCACAGATAGTCCAGACCACGGCGTCCCCAGTATCGCGGCTGAATAAAGCTGCGTCCCAGCTCAATGCCGTGTTCGAGCACGTCCTGCATTTTGTCGTCGTAGTGGAAGAGGCTATAGCTGTACAACCCGTCCAGACCCCGACGCTCCACCTGTCTGGCGGTGGGCATAAAGCGATATGCGCCGACGATCTCCAGATCCTCATCATCCCACAGGATCAGGTGCAGATAGTCATCATCGTAGCGGTCGGTATCCCGGCGTTTACCGCTTCCTTCTTCCACGGCGCGAAACGCAATCTCGCGCAGACGCCCCAGTTCGCGCAACACCGGTGCGTCTTCTTGTCCGTTGCGTTGCCATAGGTAGATAGTTTTGCCGTCGCTGGTTTTGCCAAGACACTCAGCCTGCGCCAGCTCGCGTTTCAGTACGGCTCGGTCTTCCGGCCGGGCGATAGCGCACTGGGTTTTGAAGACGCCAGGCAATCCCTTGCCAAGACGCATCACGTGCTGACGGCACTGTTCGGCCATCTCTCGTGACGAAAGGGTGATATTAAACCAGGTATTCCAGGCGATCTGCTGGCCGATTTTGATCGGCAACTGGCTATGGCGGCGGCGGAACATCTGTTGCATCAGCAGCAGCATCGATAACGTCGGTGACACCAGCGTGCTGGCATAGAAGAGCAGGCTATTGTGCGCCTGAATATGTACCGGCAGTAGCGGGGCGCGCAGTTTACTGGCCAG
Organism: Enterobacter sp. MALB-1; assembly: GCF_041021625.1. NCBI lineage: Bacteria > Pseudomonadati > Pseudomonadota > Gammaproteobacteria > Enterobacterales > Enterobacteriaceae > Enterobacter > Enterobacter sp. MALB-1. The sequence goes on along the minus strand of NZ_JBDPJL010000001.1, from coordinate 3,486,773 downwards.
TTTGATAAAGCCCGAATGCCATTTTTTATCGCGAATACCTTTGCGCGTCGGGCGTGACACTTCTCCCGCCGGGAAGAAAATCAGCACGCCCGCGTTTTGCAGATGCTGCTCCATCTGCATCAGCGAGGTTTTTGCAGTCCTGCCGCCCATATTATCTACCGGAATAAACAGCGAGCTGAGCGGTTCAAGGTGAGTCAGCATCCGGTTGGTCACGACTTTCACATCACGGCGCACGCGGGAGACCGCGTACAGCAGTGCCAGCCCGTCGAGTGTGCCTGTCGGATGGTTAGCAATGATGACCAGGGGGCCATGTTCAGGGATTTGTTCGAGATCGCGGGTGGAAACGGTGCAGAGAATATCAAGGTGTTCCAGAACTTGCTCCACCATATCCAGCCCTTTGAGGTGGCGGTGGGCTGCGGCAAATTGTTGAAATTCTTCTTCGTAGAGCAGTCTTTTTAACAGACTTTTTTGCCAGGGCGCGGGCCTCGCCTGAGGCCAAAGGTCATCGATAACGCTGTCGAGACTAAACATGGTCACTCCTCCTGCCGTCTTGCCCAGACAGTAGAAGGGGGAGATGTCGGTTGTATTGCAGTTTGGTGAAGTTATTGCTCTGACGACCTCTCTCCCGGCGGGAGAGAGGTCAGAAGGATCAACGCAGAATTTTTTTCTCAGCCAGATCCAGCGCGAAGTAGCTGAAGATCAGATCTGCGCCCGCGCGTTTGATTGCGCCCAGGCTTTCCAGAATCACTTTCTCTTCATCGATCGCGCCCGCCTGTGCGGCGAATTTGATCATCGCGTACTCACCGCTCACCTGGTATGCGCCCAGCGGCAGCTCGGTGCGTTCACGGATATCACGCAGGATGTCCAGATAAGCGCCCGCCGGTTTGACCATCAGGCAATCCGCGCCCTGGGCTTCATCGAGCAGGGATTCACGGATCGCTTCGCGGCGGTTGAGTGGGTTCATCTGGTAGGTTTTGCGATCGCCCTTCAGCGCCGTACCAGCCGCTTCACGGAACGGACCATAGAAAGAGGAGGCGAATTTGGTGGAGTAGGACATGATGGCGGTGTCGGTGAAACCGGCGGCATCCAGCGCCTGGCGAATAGCCTGAACCTGCCCGTCCATCGCCGCAGATGGGGCGATGAAATCCGCACCGGCAGCAGCGGCGACAACGGCCTGCTTGCCGAGATTCAACAGGGTAGCATCGTTATCCACGCCGTGGTCGCACAGCACACCACAGTGGCCGTGAGAGGTGTACTCGCAGAAACAGGTGTCGGACATGACAATCATTTCCGGCACGGTCTCTTTGCAAATGCGTGACATACGTGCGACGAGACCGTCTTCTTTCCAGGCGTCGCTGCCGGTGGCATCAGTGTGGTGAGAGATCCCGAAGGTCATCACCGAGCGGATGCCTGCACTGGCAATACGTTCGATCTCACGCGCCAGATGTTTTTCCGGGATGCGCATCACGCCCGGCATCGCATCAATGGCTTTGTAGTCATCGATCTCTTCTTCAACAAAAATCGGCAACACCAGATCGTTTAAGGTCAGTGTTGTCTCTTCAAACATAGCGCGCAGTGCTGGTGACTTGCGCAGGCGACGGGGACGAGCAATTAAATCGGTCATGGTATGCCTGACATTTGTGGAACAAAGAGGACTAGTGTACCTGAAAGTGTGGTGAGGTGTTTTACGAAAGTGGGCTTTTTGTTTTTGCCAAATGACGCACGGTTACGTTTCATTTACTCCCTGTACACTGCACACTGGTTTGATGATTAAAGGGGGAATGAACTATTTGTATTATTACTGTATTGGTGTGGATATATAAATAATAATGATCTATTTATTTTTGTTATGTTTATAATATTCGTCGGGCTAATTTTAACTTTCTGTTTTTATAATATTTATATTGGATGCATAATGCCTGTATGATTTTTTCATGTTAATTGTATGGATTCGGACTTAATGGAATCATTCATTGAACCTTTTCCAAATGAAACTGCATAATTCCCTTCGCAATAGATTATTGCCAAATGATTTACGGACAAACTTGCTTACGTCCCTGAGGAGGGATGACCCAATGCAAACATGGAAAAAGAAACTGGTTGTATCTCAACTTGCATTAGCCTGCACCCTGGCTATCGCTTCTCAGGCAAATGCGAAAGATATTTCTGGTACGACATATAATACCTTTGGATATGATAATACTGCATCCAGTCCCTGGTATTATGGATACGCCGACTGGGATTACTCGGATGCGACCCATGACGGTGATATTTATCCGGTGATTAATAAGTCCACGGTGAATGGTGTTATTTCAACGTATTATCTGGATGATGGTGTCAATGGCCGGGCGAATGCGCTGAGCATTTCTAACAGCACCATTAATGGCATGATCACCTCTGAGTGCATGACCACAACCTGTGCAGACGGCATGGATACTGATGGCACTGCGCATACACAGTACGATCGTTTTAGCCTGACAGTAGACAACTCCACCATCAACGACACGTATGAGCACTATGCTTATGACGTGGTGAACGGGGATAATACCGAAGCACATTATCTGGATACGTATGCCCTGGGCAATGCGATTACCCTTGATGTGGAATCCGATATTCTTATCCAGAATAATTCCCACGTCGCCGGTATTACTCTGCTGCAGGGTTATCAGGAACTGGATAACACGCCGTACGACAGCGTTGAAGGTATTGCCAACAGCAGCAATGTCTTTACCGACACGCTGGTGGTGAAAGACTCTGTTCTGACCTCCGGCGCGTACAGCGATCTGGGCACCAGCGGATTCTATGGTCAAACGGCGAAACCGAGCGACTACGGCGAAACCAACGCGACCGGAGCAGATGACGCAGCGCTGATCGTTGTAGCCAGTGACGCGGATAACGCGATGCAGACCACCGCGACCTTCGACCACTCCACGGTGACCGGCGACATTCTTTTCTCCAGCACCTTCGATAACAACTTCTACGTGAATGGCGACCCGGCAACCGATACCACCGATGATGGCGTGTATAACCCAACCACCAACGGCTGGGACGACACCGATAAGCTGGATGTTACCTTAACCAACGGCAGCAAGTGGGTGGGGGCAGCGCAGTCCAGCGTTGATGCCATCGGCTCTGCACAGATGTACGGCGAAGGTTACAGCGAAACAGACTGGCACACACTCTCTCCGAACAGTATCTGGCCTGACTCCACCTACGACAGCAACGGCCACGTTGCGGGCGAAGAGGTCTATCAGAGCGGTCTGTTCAACGTAACGCTGGATAACGGTTCTGAATGGGATACCCGCAAGCTGTCCAACATCGACACGCTGGCGGTTAACAACCAGTCGCAGGTGAACGTAGAAAACTCCGGTCTGCTGGCGGACAGCATCACGCTGACCAATGCATCGTCGCTGAATATCGGTGACTCTGGCGCAGTGGCGACAGACAGCCTGTACCTGGACAGCGGTAGCCGTGCGGCACTGACGGAAGAGACGGCAGAACTGTATGCCAACACCATCACCGTGGATAACGGCGCAGAACTGGCGCTGGGCTTGGGTCAGGTCGATACGCACAATATGGTGCTGACCGATGGTGGCGTGTTGAACGTAGCCAGCCGTGATTACGTGCTGAACAGCGATCTGAACAACGCGCGCTATATCACCAACGACAAGAGCAAAGCAGACTACGACTATGGCGTTGTTGCGCTCAACTCTGACGGTCATCTGGCGGTAAATGGTGACGTGGCGGGTAACTACAAAGTGCGCATCGACGATGCGACCGGTGCAGGCTCCGTTGCTGATTACAAAAATAAAGAGATCATTCGCGTTTATGATAATAACGCGGATACCGCAGCCAGCTTCACCGCTGCAAACAAAGCTGATTTAGGGGCCTATACCTACCAGGCGCAGCAGAAAGGCGACACCGTTGTTCTGCAGCAGAAATCCCTGACTGATTATGCCAACATGGCGCTGAGTATTCCTTCTGCAAACACCAATATCTGGGATCTGCAGCAGGATTCCGTCGGTGCGCGTCTGACCAACAGCCGTCATGGCCTGGCAGATAATGGCGGCGCGTGGGTGAGCTACTTCGGTGGTAACTTCGACGCAGATAATGGCGTGGTGAGCTACGATCAGGATGTTAGCGGCATTATGGTTGGCCTGGATACCCAGATTGACGGCAATAATGCCAAATGGATTGTCGGTGGTGCGGCAGGCTTTGCGAAAGGCGATATCAGCGACCGTACGGGTCAGGTCGATCAGGATAGCCAGACTGCGATGATCTACGCATCGGCGAAATTCGCTAATGACGTTTTCCTCGACAGCTCCCTGAGCTACAGCCGCTTCAACAACGATCTCTCCGCCACTATGAGCAACGGCCAGTATGTTGACGGTAACACGACAACTGACGCTGTAGGCTTTGGCATGAAGCTGGGCTATGACTGGAAACCAAACCTGTCTGGCTACGTAACGCCTTACGCGGCGGTGTCTGGTCTGTTCCAGTCTGGCGATGATTATCAACTGAGCAACGACATGCGTATCGATGGCCAGTCATACGACAGCATGCGTTATGAGCTTGGTGTCGATGCGGGTTACACCTTCAACTACGGTGGCGATCAGGCGCTGACACCTTACTTCAAGCTGGCGTATGTCTATGACGATGCCGACAACAATGCTGATGTGAACGGCGACAGCATTGATAATGGTGTGGAAGGGTCTGCGGTGCGCGTGGGGCTGGGAACGCAGTTTAGCTTCACCAAAAACTTCAGTGCATATACGGATGCCACTTATCTGGGCGGCGGTGACGTTGACCAGAACTGGGGTGCCAATCTGGGTGTGAAATATACCTGGTAATGCATAAAAGCAGGGGATTTATCCCCTGCTTTTTTATATATAGCGTAAGAAAATAATATAGAACCGACAGATACAGATGACTTGAGGTCTGCATGAACGTTGATGCGAAACCGCTTTCTGAATTAAGCCGGCTCGAACAGTGTCTGAAAGCCGCCAGTACTCCATTTAAGACCGCACCGCAGCAATTAATTTCAAACAGCACTTTTGGTGATGGGCCCCACACATTCTTTATACAAACAGGGATTGTTGCAATTCTTCGAAAATCAGATGAGCTCCTTGTTGGTATTGCAAAAGCACCTTATATTTATGGCCTGACGGCGGGAATGAATGAAATTCATCATGAATATGTCATGGTCGCACAAACCCCCTGCACGGGATTTTATTTATCGGCCTCTACCGCACGACAACTTATTCAGCAAGAATATCTTTGGCAGGATGCCTTTTGTTGGCTGTCGTGGATTAATCACATCCTGGGGAAACGCGATATGCAGCTGGTTGGAAATAACTCTTACAGCCAGATCCGTGCCATGCTGATAAATATGGCCGAATGGGATGATACGCTTCGCTCAAAAATTGGCGTCATGAATCATATTCAGCGAAGCACGCGTATTTCACGTTCTGTGGTGGCAGAAGTTCTGGCTGCGCTGCGCCAGGGGAATTATATTAATATGAGCCGGGGCAAACTGATCAGTATTAACCGTTTGCCCGCGGAATATTAAGGCTGTACTGACGCCGTAAGCACCTGTGCTTTATTGGCGCTCAGTTCAGCGACCAGGTTATTGATTCCGTCGCTCATATTGACGAAGCGCGTGTTCGGGGAGCGAGTCACGACGACAAAAGCCCCGACGTTGGACTGCGGGATCATTGCCATATACGTGATGAACCCGCCGCCGCCGCCGGTCTTCTGGATAATCCCCGGACGACCCTCTTTCGGTGCCATATACACCCAACCCATGCCGAGGGCATCGGCTTTACCCGGCACGTCCATTCCCACTACGCGGCGCAACTGGGCACGCTGGTAGATCAGCGTCTGCATACGGTCGGCCTGGTTGCTGCGCGCGTAAAAATCCGAGGAGAGGAATTGCTGCATCCAGCGCATCATGTCGCCTGGCGTGGAGTAAACGCCGCCGCTCCCGATAGCCGCCAGCGTGTTATTACACGGGCTGGCCCCTTTTTCTGCCACCATCAGGCGCTTGCACTGATCGGGAGAGGGGGTAAAGGTGGTGTCTTTCATACCCAGCGGACGGGTAATCTTTTCCTCAAACAGCTGAGTATACGGCTTCCCGGATGCGGTTGAGAGCGCATCAGCCAGCAGATCAAACGCCAGGTTGGAATAGGATGCCTGCGATCCCGGTGCGGCTTTCAGCGTGGCGGTACTCAGGTAACTCCATCGCTGTTCGCGGGTTGGCCAGACAAAAACCGGCCGATGCGCTGCACCACCGGGTTGCTCACGCGGCAGCGCGCTGGTATGGGTTGCAAGATTGACCAGCGTTATTGGTGTACCCTGATAGGTCGGAACGCGTGCGCCTGGCGGGGCGTATTTGCTGAGCGGATCGTCCAGTTTTACCACACCCTGGTCGAGCAGTTTCACCAGCATTTCGCTGGTCATGAGCTTGGTGATGGAAGCAATACGGATCACCGAATCCAGCTGCGGATGGACGTTATTTCCAGGACGCGTTTCGCCAAAGCTCCGAAATACACGCTGGTTTCCATCGATGACCACCAGCGCCATTCCCGTCGCACCGCTACCGTAGTAGATAAGATTCGCATAGCGATCGGCAATGTCAGAGGCCAGGACGGGGGCCGTCAGCGGCTGGGCAGCCTGGGCAGTGGTCAGGTTCACCGCACACAGCGCGGCAAAAGAGAGCAGACAACGTTTCAACGAAAAGCATCCATCAAATAAATAAGGAAAGTAAGAGGTATTTATACTACTAAACCGCACGGCGCAATGGCCCGAATAGCATAACGATAGCGGGAAAAACGTAACCATGGGTAAATAAGAACAATTTCCTTGCGGCCTGGCTCCCATTTTGTGACATCGGGCTTATGATACGCACTTGTATTACTCATTCTTGCGGAGAACGGTATGTCTGAAAAGCGTGTGGTTATGGTGGTTGATATGCAGAACGGGGTGTTTGAGACGCCACGTCATCAGCGCGAGAAATGTGTCTCTCTGATCAATCAGCTTACCCAGGCTGCTGAGCTGGTGATTTTCATTCAACATACTGAGGCTGGCGGGCTGGAGGAGGGCAGCAACGGGTTTGCATTACTTCCTGAGCTAAACCAGCCAGCAGGTGCGTTTTACGTTACGAAGACCGCCTGCGATGCCTTTTACAACACGACGCTTGAGGCGTTATTGTGCGAACAGGGTATCCGTGAGTTTGTGATGTGTGGCTGCGCGACGGATTACTGCGTCGATGCCACCTTTAAAAACGGTGTCAGCCGGGGCTATCACATCACGGTTGCGGAAGATGCCCACACGACCGCTAATCGCCCGGCAGCGGAGGCTCAGGTGCTGATTGCGCACTACAACGATGTCTGGCGTAACTTCATTGCCCCGGCTAACCCGCCTTCGGTGAAACGCACCGAAACAATTCTCGAAAAATGGAAAGCGAACTAATAATAAACCCACGGGTCTGACCTTTTTGCCTGCGTCACGGGTGGGTTCAGGTGAGATTTTCGTGTGGTGATGTGTTGAGCACAGCAACAGCCATAACAACAAGAAGGAAGCATTATGTTTAAGTCTTTTTTCCCAAAGCCGGGGCCCTTTTTCCTGTCGGCGTTTATTTGGGCACTGATTGCTGTCATTTTCTGGCAGGCGGGCGGCGGTGCATGGCTGGCGCATATCACGGGCGCAACGGGCGATGTACCGATCAGCGCGGCGCGTTTCTGGTCGATGAGCTATCTGCTGTTTTATGCCTATTACGTGGTGTGCGTGGGGCTGTTTGCCTTGTTCTGGTTTGTCTATTCTCCGCACCGCTGGCAATACTGGTCGATTCTGGGCACGTCGCTGATTATCTTTGTCACCTGGTTCCTCGTGGAAGTGGGTGTGGCAGTTAACGCCTGGTATGCGCCGTTCTACGATCTGATCCAGACCGCACTGAGTTCACCGCACAAGGTGACCATCAATCAGTTTTATCACGAAGTTGGGATCTTCCTCGGTATCGCTCTTATCGCGGTGATAATCGGCGTGATGAACAATTTCTTCGTCAGCCACTACGTGTTCCGCTGGCGCACCGCGATGAACGAACACTATATGGCGCACTGGCAGCACCTGCGCCATATCGAAGGTGCTGCACAGCGTGTGCAGGAAGATACCATGCGATTTGCCTCCACGCTCGAAGATATGGGGGTGAGCTTTATCAACGCCATTATGACCTTGATCGCCTTCCTGCCGGTGCTGGTGACGCTTTCGGCGCATGTGCCAGACCTGCCGATTGTCGGTCACCTCCCTTATGGGCTGGTGATCGCGGCGATAGTCTGGTCACTGATGGGGACAGGGCTGCTGGCCGTGGTGGGTATCAAGCTGCCGGGCCTGGAGTTCAAAAACCAGCGTGTAGAAGCGGCGTATCGTAAAGAACTGGTTTACGGCGAAGATGATGCCAGCCGTGCATCGCCGCCAACCGTGCGCGAGCTGTTTGGTGCTGTGCGTCGTAACTATTTCCGCCTCTATTTCCATTACATGTATTTCAATATTGCGCGCATTCTGTATCTGCAGGTTGATAACGTTTTCGGCTTGTTCCTGCTGTTCCCGTCGATTGTTGCGGGTACGATTACGCTCGGTCTGATGACGCAGATCACTAACGTCTTTGGTCAGGTGCGTGGCTCGTTCCAGTATTTGATCAGCTCCTGGACCACGCTGGTGGAACTGATGTCCATCTATAAACGTTTGCGCAGTTTTGAGCGCGAACTGGACGATAAAGATCTGCAGGAAGTGACCAATACCTTTAGCTAATACAGGGAGTTGCTATGCCATTTGCCGTGCCGCGCGCGTTACCGCTGTCTTTGTTCGCCGCTTTTGTGCTGGCGGGCTGTGCCGAAAAAGGGGCTGCACCGCTTAAAAAGGGTGAGAAGCCCGTTGATGTGGCGAGCGTCGTGCGGCAAAAAATGCCTGCCAGCGTGAAGGATCGCAATGCGTGGGCCGATGCGCTGGCAAAGACGTTTGAAAGCCAGAAGATTGCCCCTACCGAGCAGAATATCTGCTCGGTGCTGGCCGTCGCGCAGCAGGAATCTATGTACCAGTCAGACCCGGTAGTGCCTGGGCTGAACAAAATCGCCTGGAAAGAGATCGACCGCCGTGCCGAATCGATGCATATTCCGGTTTTCCTGGTGCATACCGCCCTCAAAATCACCTCGCCGAATGGCAAAAGCTACAGCGAACGGCTGGATACGGTAAAGACGGAGAAACAGCTGAGCGCCATTTTTGATGATTTTATTAACATGGTACCGATGGGGCAGACGCTGTTTGGCTCGCTTAACCCTGTACATACCGGTGGCCCGATGCAGGTCAGCATTGCGTTTGCGGAAAAACATACCGACGGGTACCCGTGGAACATCGACGGAACCGTTCGCCAGGAAGTCTTCTCTCTGCGTGGCGGATTATGGTTCGGCACATATCACCTTCTGAACTACCCGGCGAATTACGATGAGCCGCTGTACCGCTTTGCGGACTTTAACGCGGGCTGGTATGCCAGTCGAAATGCGGCATTCCAGAATGCGGTAAGCCGTGCAAGTGGCGTGAAGCTGGCGCTGGATGGCGATCTGATTGCCTACGGTAGCCGCGCGGCGGGCAAGACAGAACTGGCGGTGCGGAAACTGTCCGCGACGTTAGGAATGAGCAACAACGATATTCGCCGTCAGCTTGAGAAGGGGGACAGTCTGGCGTTCGAGAAAACGGATTTGTATCAGCAGGTCTTTAAACTTGCGGAGCAGAAAAGCGGGAAAGCGTTACCCAAAGCCATGTTGCCAGGGATTCAGCTTGAGAGCCCGAAGATCACACGTAATCTTACCACTGCCTGGTTTGCGAAACGTGTGGATGATCGTCGGGCTCGCTGTATGGGGCGCTAATCAGTGATGACGACGCCAGCGCAGTACAAGCGCTATCGCACCCAGAATCATGCAGCCCGCAAGGAAAGGAATCAGCCCGAATATCGTGCTTACGCCAAAACCGATCTCAACGCGTGGTCGGCCGGTATCCTGAACCTGCATCAAATGTTCATAAACGCCAGGCGCATGAACCAGCATATTCAGAAACTGTGACCCAGCCCAGAAGCAGAAAAGAACAAACAGGGCATAGGCGAGATTACCTGCCGTGGAGGTTTTGGGTTGTTTGCCACCAAAAATTGGTTTCGACAATGTAAAATCAGCCATAAAGACCTCCCGAAATATCACTCTGTTTAATACGCGTCGTACAGGGTGAGTTTGACAGGTCATAGCATTTGTCAATATCAGAATCGTGGTAATTTATCCCAGGGATTACTCCTGGATTGTTGAATTCTGCATCGCATCACAATTATTTAACTTAAGTGAAACATTATTGCATTTCAGAATTTCCGCATTTGCCACAGACCGGGTGGTTAAACTGTGAGAGGATAGTTTTTTTTCTGCCGGAGTTGTCATGAAGCTCACTTCCAAACTACGCCGTGACTGGCACTACTATGCCTTTGCTATTGGGCTGATTTTTATTCTTAACGGTGTTGTGGGGCTGCTGGGGTTTGAAGCGAAAGGCTGGCAAACCTACGCGGTTGGGCTGGTGACGTGGGTGATCAGTTTCTGGCTCGCCGGGTTTATTATCCGCCGCCGCCCTGAAGAGGCGACAGCGGATGAGACGGAAACGGTGAAGAAAGTCGATTAACCGTTGACGGAACTTTTGAGGGCGCTGTCCGCAGCATGACGCTCCAGCGCCAGTTCGATCAGGCGGGTGATCAGCTCAGGGTAGCTAATTCCGCTGGCCTGCCACAGTTTCGGGTACATGCTGATGTTGGTGAAACCTGGTAGCGTGTTGATTTCGTTAATCACCACGTCGTTTTCCGCCGTCAGGAACACGTCGACACGCGCCATACCGCAGCAGCCTAGTGCCTGATAGGCTTCAATGGCGATCGCGCGGATCTTATCGTTAACGGCCGGGTCCAGATCCGCAGGCACCACCACCTGCGCTCCTTTATCATCAATGTATTTGGTGTCGTAAGAGTAGAAGTCACTGTTCAACACCACTTCCCCGCAGGTGCTCGCCTGTGGGAAATCATTTCCCAGTACGGCGCACTCGATTTCACGGCCTTTAATACCCTGCTCGACCACTACTTTATGGTCAAACTCGAACGCCAGACGAACGGCTTCGGTGAACTGCGTTTCGCTTGTCACTTTGCTGACACCGACTGAAGAGCCCTGGTTCGCGGGTTTGACGAACAGCGGCAGCCCCAGCTGTGCCTGAAGCTGTGAGAAGCTGTACTTGTCGCGGTTGGCGCGGGTGAGCGTGACAAAGGGTGCAATATTCAGCCCGGCATCGCGCAGCAGGCGTTTGGTGACGTCTTTATCCATGCAGGCGGCGGAGCCCAACACATCGGAACCGACAAACGGCAGATTAGCCATGCGCAGCATGCCCTGCAACGAACCGTCTTCGCCCAGCGTGCCGTGGACGATCGGGAACACCACATCAATTTGTGCCAGAGCCTGGGCGTTACCGGTGTCGATAAACTGCCCCTGCGCGACGCCGGGTACGGTAGCAACGCTGATTTCCGATGGATTAAGTGCGATATGTGCCGGATCGTCAGCATTTAGCAGATACTGGCTGGCATCATTGACATGCCACTGGCCTTGTTTATCAATGCCCAGCAGCAGCACCTCAAATCGGGTTTTATCAATTGCATCGACAATATTCTTTGCCGATTGCAATGACACCTCGTGCTCTGCTGATTTTCCCCCAAAGACAATCCCAACCCGCTGCTTTGCCATTTCACTCTCTTCCAGTCTGACGAAAAGCCAATAACATACCACGATGCCCTGCGGGTTTCGCGGCCTTCTGCCATAATGTTTTGGGGGATGCAGAGGGGGGCGCGTGAGAGGAAAAGGTCTGCTGACAATTGTCATCATTGTGGCAGTAGCAACGGTGGGTTACCGCTGGTTGCCGTCTCACTACAACCCTTTCATGCCGCTAACGCTTGACGACCCTCCGGGGAAAATCACCCAGTTTAAACTTCGGCGCTTAACGCCTCAGGCGTGCGAAAGCCTGCTCTCGGAGGCCAATCAAAGACAGCTTATTCGCACGCAAGCGGTCGCTGATACGACCGGGGAGTGTCCACTCCGCAACGTGGTGCGCGTGCGCGATTTCGGCCCGGTCAGCCTGAACAGCAGTTTCCTGGCGAGCTGCCCGCTCGCGCTCAGTTCTGCGCTGTTTGTCAGCCAGCAAGCCCGGCCACTCACGAAAACCTACACAGGGAGCGAACTGGTGCGTATTGAACACCTGGGAAGTTTCGCCTGTCGTAACATCTACCACCGCCCGGATGCGCGACGCAGTGAACATGCAACGGCAGAGGCGCTGGATATCAGCGCTTTTAGGCTGGCTAACGGCCAGCGGGTTACCGTATTAAAGGGCTGGACGGCGGTGAAAACACAGCCGTGGCTTAAGGCGATGCTGGCAGCAAGTTGCGGATATTACGGCAACGGCCTGGGGCCGGACTATAACGCGGCACATGCTAACCATTTTCATCTGGGAATGCGTGGTTTCGGGCTATGCCGCTGAAGCATAATATTCCGCCAGGAAATGGATGCTTTGTGACATATTTCACAGATATGATGACTGGGAAGATAAAACACTAAAGTCGTCAAAGCCGCATCTCTGGCGCTACGTGAAAGAACGTAACTTGCTAATCTGTCGGCGAATTCGCCTGAAAATGAAGACTGCCTCTGTTATGGAATCCTGGAAAGTTAACCTCATCTCGGTCTGGTTCGGCTGTTTCTTTACCGGACTCGCCATTAGCCAGATTTTACCGTTCCTGCCGCTGTACGTTGCCCAGCTTGGCGTCTCATCGCATGAAGCGCTCTCTATGTGGTCAGGTCTGACGTTTAGCGTGACGTTTCTGGTGTCCGCCATTGTGTCACCGATGTGGGGCAGCCTGGCGGATCGCAAAGGGCGCAAGCTGATGCTGCTACGCGCATCGTTGGGGATGGCGATAGCGATACTGCTGCAGGCCTTTGCCACCAATGTCTGGCAGCTGTTTATTCTGCGGGCAATCATGGGGCTGACATCCGGTTATATTCCCAACGCGATGGCGCTGGTGGCGTCACAGGTGCCGCGTGAGCGCAGTGGCTGGGCACTCAGTACGCTTTCTACGGCGCAGATCAGTGGAGTGATTGGCGGCCCGCTGATGGGGGGCTTCCTGGCAGACCACGTGGGCCTGCGCGCGGTATTTTTCATTACTGCCGTGCTGCTGGTGGTCAGTTTTCTGGTCACGCTCTTTCTGATCAAAGAAGGGGGGCGTCCTGCCGTTAGTAAGTCTGAGCGTCTGAGCGGCAAGGCGGTATTCGCTTCGCTGCCATATCCAGGCCTGATGATAAGCCTCTTTATCACCACCATGGTGATCCAGCTGTGTAACGGCTCAGTCGGGCCGATTCTGGCGTTGTTTATCAAGTCGATGGCACCAGACAGCAACAACATTGCTTTTCTCAGCGGGATGATTGCCGCCGTGCCTGGGGTATCGGCGCTCATATCCGCGCCGCGACTGGGAAAGCTGGGTGACAGGATCGGCACGGCGCGTATCCTGATGGCGACGCTGATTTTTGCCGTGGTGCTCTTTTTCGCGATGTCGTTTGTCACTTCGCCGCTTCAGCTTGGCGTGCTGCGCTTCCTGCTGGGCTTTGCCGATGGCGCGATGCTGCCAGCGGTACAAACATTGCTGGTGAAGTATTCCAGCGACCAGGTTACTGGCCGTATTTTTGGCTACAACCAGTCCTTTATGTATTTGGGTAACGTTGCCGGTCCGCTGATTGGTGCCTCGGTTTCTGCGATGGCGGGCTTCCGCTGGGTATTTGCCGCTACGGCCGTTGTGGTATTACTGAATATCATACAGCTGGCGATGGCGTTACGTCACCGCAGACAGCTAGCAGAGGCCAAATCAACACGCTAATCGCTAACGATGTATTATATATTCTTATGGTAGCCACATTTTTACATAAAGAAAGGTGGCTATTTTTATAGAAAAACGTTTCGCTGAAAAATCAATTCACCTATTTTCGGCGTAACGTCACTTTTGCATAAGATAATACTTTTCTCCTCTTTGCATAATTCATCTGGAGTGCTAATTTCAGGTGAAATCACATAAGGAAATAGCACGATGAAAAATCTCATTGCGGAATTGCTGGTCAAACTTGCACAAAAGGAAGAAGAGTCAAAAGAACTGGTGGCCCAGGTTGAAGCGCTGGAAATTGTGGTCACCGCGTTATTAAGGCATATGACCCAACAGGATCAACAGGCGTTAATCACCAGTATCGAAGGTGCGCTGGATAGCGCCCGCCCTGACTCCCAGGTGCCCGTCCAGGATGCTGAAATGCTGAATCAATACGTAAAAAAGCTGTTAAGGCACCCTCGCAGTTAAGCGGTCACCGGACATAACAGCATGTCATAGAAATGTCATGCAGGTTGCCTATAGTCGCTCTGTTTTTATTTTTCTGTATTTATACATGGAGAAAATAAATTGAAACAGAGCGCACTTTTCATCGCATTACTTCCCCTGTTATTTGTCCCTGTTATTCATGCTGATACCACGAATACCCATGTTCTGGATAATCGTGCTGCGCAGGGCGATATCACCCAGCCTGGCGGTGCACGTCGACTGTCGGACGATCAAACCGCGGCTATTCGCGCGTCCCTGAATGACAAACCGGCTAAAAATATCATTCTGCTGATTGGCGATGGTATGGGGGATTCCGAAATTACGGCCGCCCGAAATTATGCTGAAGGGGCTGGTGGCTTCTTTAAAGGCATTGATGCGTTACCGCTGACCGGACAATATACCCATTACGCGCTGGATAAAAAAACCGGTAAACCGGATTACGTAACGGATTCCGCCGCGTCTGCAACGGCGTGGTCTACCGGCGTGAAAACCTACAATGGCGCGCTGGGTGTGGATATCCATGAAAAAGAGCACCCAACCCTCCTTGAAATGGCAAAAGCCGCGGGGCTGGCTACCGGCAACGTCTCTACTGCGGAACTTCAGGACGCAACGCCTGCCGCGCTGGTGTCTCATGTGACGTCACGCAAATGTTACGGTCCGTCCGTCACCCGTGAAAAATGCCCGACGAATGCGCTGGAAAAGGGCGGGAAAGGCTCGATCACTGAACAACTGCTGAATACCCGTGCTGACGTGACGCTGGGCGGTGGAGCGAAAACCTTCGCTGAAACCGCAACGGCAGGGGAGTGGCAGGGTAAAACGCTGCGCGAGCAGGCTCAGGCGCGTGGTTACCAGATGGTGAACGATGCCGCCTCTCTGGCAGCCATTACTGAGGCTAACCAGGATAAGCCGCTTCTGGGGCTGTTCTCTGACGGGAATATGCCCGTGCGCTGGGAGGGGCCAAAAGCCTCTTATCACGGCAATATCGATAAGCCTGCCGTGACCTGTACACCGAACCCAAAACGTGACGACACCGTGCCAACGCTGGCCGCAATGACGGATAAAGCGATCTCACTGTTGAGCAAAAATGAAAAAGGCTTCTTCCTGCAGGTGGAAGGCGCGTCAATTGATAAACAGGACCATGCGGCCAACCCGTGCGGGCAGATTGGCGAAACGGTAGACCTGGACGAAGCGGTGCAGAAGGCGCTGGAATTTGCGAAAAAGGACGGTAATACCCTGGTGATCGTCACCGCTGACCATGCGCATGCCAGCCAGATCATCCCGCAAGAGACTAAAGCACCAGGCCTGACGCAGGCGCTGAACACCAAAGACGGTGCCGTAATGGTGATGAGCTATGGCAACTCTGAAGAAGAGTCCATGGAACATACCGGCACGCAGTTGCGCATTGCGGCATACGGCCCACACGCTGCGAATGTCGTTGGCCTGACTGACCAGACGGATCTTTTCTACACCATGAAATCTGCGCTGGGTCTGAAATAAGCTAAACACCCGGCGGGAATCGCGACCGCCGGGTGGTTTTTTTTCCGTCACGAACCAGACTTAAAGTGGAACTTCACAAAAGGATGGTGCAATGAAAACAACATTACTGGTTACTCTACTCTCAGGTGTGTTCCTGCTGGCCTCAGCGAACGCGGCAGAAAAAACCTTAACGCCTCAACAGCAACGCATGACGACCTGTAACCAACAGGCCACTGCGCAGACGCTGAAAGGCGATGCGCGCAAGACGTACATGAGCGATTGCCTCAAAAATAGTGCATCCAAACCGGGTGAAAAAAGCCTGACACCTCAGCAGCAAAAAATGCGTGAGTGTAACGTTCAGGCCACTGAACAATCACTTAAAGGTGACGATCGCAGTAAGTTCATGAGCGCCTGCCTGAAGAAAAAAGCGTAGTTCTAACGGGTGAGTCTCTGTTGCGACTCACCCGAAATTTCATACTGCCCCTAAAAAGCCCCTCTCTATAATTTGGGAAAATGTTACAGAATATTCCCAAAAATGATGAATGATGACATCTATTACAAAGAGAGCATTCAGGAAGAGTGGCATCAGGATCTTTCTCAGGATGACTCACACCGTTCCGGCATACGCTTTGCCCGGCGACTTCGGCTGGCACGTATCGTTGGGCTGGGAGCGATGTTTTTCCCTGTTGCCGGTGTACTGGTTACTCAATTCCATCCAGGCGGCTGGTGGTTATTGCTGGTCGGCTGGGCATTTGTCTGGCCCCATCTTGCCTGGCAGCTTTCGTGCCGATCTCCCGAACCTCACAGCAGCGAAATTTTTAACCTGAAAATCGATGCCATCATTGCTGGTGTCTGGATTGGCCTTATCGGGGTCAATGCCCTGCCAACGGCTGCGCTGATCATGATGATCGGGATGAATATGATGGGATCGGGTGGTTTGCGGTTATTCATCATCGGGTTGTTGATCGTCTTGCTGTCATCACTGGTCACCTTGCAACTGACCGGCAGTGTAATGACCTTTTCCCCTGAGCCGCTGGAGTGGTGGCTGACGCTGCCGGTTTTGGTTCTGTACCCGATGCTGTTTGCCTGGCTTAGCCACCAGACGGCGATCCGGCTTGCAGAGCATAAGCGGCGGCTGGAACTTATGAGCACCCGCGACGGGATGACCGGCGTTTTCAACCGCCGCCACTGGGAGACGCTGCTGCGCAACGAATATGAGAAATGCCGTCGCAGCCATCAGCAGGCGACAATTTTGCTCATCGATATCGATCACTTCAAGAGCATTAACGACACCTGGGGGCATGATGTGGGCGATGAGGCGATTGTCGCCATTACGCGTCAGCTGCAGATGACGCTGCGCTCATGCGATTTTATTGGCCGTTTTGGCGGGGATGAATTCGCGGTGATTATGTCCGGAACGCCAGCAGAAAGCGCGATTGCCGCCATGTCCAGGGTTCATGAGCGCCTGAAAAAAATGTCGTTGCCTGGCGCGCCGGGTGGGCAGCTACGGATCAGCGTGGGCGTTGCGCCCTGGGGAACACAGTTTGGGCATTATCGTGAATGGCTGAAAGCGGCTGATATGGCGCTTTATAAGGCGAAAAATGCCGGCCGCGGCCGCACTGAAGTGGCGGCCTGACGTCCGGTTATTATTTTCAGGATTTACTCAGTTTCTCTGATTTTTCCATGCATTTTGCCATCGCCTCGATAACGGCAGCACGGAATCCGCGCTCTTCCAGTACGCGCACGGCTTCAATGGTCGTTCCCCCTGGCGAGCAGACCATATCTTTCAGTTCACCGGGATGTTTACCTGTCTCCAGCACCATTTTGGCGGAGCCCATTACCGCCTGTGCAGCAAATTTATAGGCCTGCGCTCGTGGCATACCGCCAAGCACGGCGGCATCCGCCATTGCTTCGATAAACATGAAGACGTAAGCAGGCGCAGAGCCGCTCACGCCAACGACCGGATGGATCATCGACTCGGCAATCACTTCCGCTTCACCGAAGCAGCGGAAAATATTCAGGACATCCGCCACATCTTCGGAGGTAACCAGCGCGTTCGGGGTCACGGAGGTCATACCGGCATTTACCAGCGACGGGGTGTTCGGCATAGCACGGACGATTTTACGATCGTGTCCCAGCGCACGGGCCAGTTGATCCAGCGTGACGCCTGCGGCGATCGATACCACCAGCGTCTCTTTATTCAGGCTGGAGGTAATTTCGCTCAGAACTTTGATCATGATGTTTGGTTTGACGGCACCGAAGACGATATCCGCTACCTGGGCGACTTCCTGCGCGCTTTCGGCTGCGTTGATCCCATACTCATCACGTAACGCCGCGACTTTATCCGGTGAGGGGGTATAGACCCAAATCTGCCCAGGCAGGACCTGCCCGCTGGCAATCAGGCCGCCGAGGATCGCTTTACCCATGTTGCCGCAGCCGATAAACCCGATTTTTTTATCCATCACGTCTCTCCGTTATTATGCGTTGTTATCTCTGATTGATAGCTTAACAACGAAATGCAGGCGACAATAGTCGTCAGTGTCATTATGGAGAGACAAGATGGCGATTTGGGTTGATGCGGATGCCTGTCCGAATGTGATTAAAGAGATCTTATTTCGTGCTGCCGAGCGCGTTCAGATGCCGCTTACGCTGGTGGCAAACCAGAATATTCGCGTGCCACCTTCACGGTTTATTCGCGCTCTGCGTGTGCCGGCCGGGTTCGATGTGGCGGATAATGAGATTGTACGCCTGTGCAACGCTGAGGATTTAGTGATTACCGCGGATATCCCGCTGGCAGCCGAAGTGCTGGAGAAAGGCGCAGCGGCGCTGAACCCGCGGGGTGAACGTTACTCCCCGGCGACCATTCGGGAAAAGCTCACCATGCGTGATTTTATGGATACCCTGCGCGCCAGCGGTGTGCAGACCGGCGGGCCGGACAGTTTGTCCCAGCGCGACCGCCAGCAATTTGCTGCTGAGCTGGATAAGTGGCTGCTGGAGGTCAAGCGCCGCAGCGCTTAATGATAATTATTGTCAATTTGTGGTACAGTGTGGCCTCCACAGGGTTGTCATCCCGTACCGCTTTGCAGTAAAGTTAGCGCAACATCTTCTGCAATCATTTCTTTACAGTCTTCAGCCATCCGGCATCGAGGGGAACACCTGGTTATGAACCCACCCATCTTTTTAGTTGGCCCCCGCGGCTGTGGGAAAACCACCGTTGGTCTTGAACTGGCACGCGTGTGCCATAGTCAGTTCGTTGATACCGACCACTGGCTGCAGGAGCACGCCGGGCAAACTATCGCCGGGATCGTTGAAAAGGAAGGCTGGGAGAGCTTTCGTGCGCGCGAAACCGCCACGCTTGAAGCGGTAACGGCACCCGCAACCATTATTGCAACGGGCGGCGGGATTATTCTGGCGGAGTGTAACCGTCAGTTTATGCGTGAAAAAGGGATTGTAATTTACCTCTGCGCGCCGGTTTCAACCCTGGTGGGAAGGCTTGAAGCGTTTCCCGAGGAGGGGCAGCGCCCGGCACTCACGGCGAAACCATTGAGTGAAGAGGTCCGCGAGGTGCTGGCGGAGCGAGATACGTTATACCGCGAAGCGGCACACCATGTTGTTGATGCGTCGGCAGCACCGGAAGACGTGGTGATTCAGATTATTACCTCCCTGCGTTTGGCTTGCGCCAGCTAACCGCCGTCTATACTCATAGCTCAGACATAAAAAAAGGATGAGCTATGCCAACCAGACCTCCCTATCCGCGTGAAGCACGCATTGTGACCATCGAAAAAGGGAATGGTGATCAAACCGTTACCTGGTATCAGCTGCGGGCCGATCACCCTAAGCCGGATTCGCTGATCAGCGAACATGAAACCGAACAGGAAGCGCTGGATGCCAAACGGCGCTACGAAGATCCTGATAAGTCCTGATAGAAATCCTAAACTCGCTACAATCGTGCCGAAATCACATTTTTAACTCATCGTTGTTGTTAAGCAGGAGTTAATATTTAGTTATTACAGGCAGATTCGTAAAGGCCAGCGGATCTTTACACTTCGGTGCAGAGATCTGCTGCTACGCTTTTGTGCTGTTAAATCTAAACAAAAGCCGCGCAGCGTAGTGAGCCTGTGCCTGTGTTAACGCAGTGGTAGTGAATGAAGGCGAAAAAAATGAAGGCGACATTGGCGATCCTCACCATTGGGGTGGTTCCTGTAAGCGAAGTGTTACCGCTCTTAACTGAGCATGTCTCTGAACAACAGATCACGCATCTCAGCCTGTTAGGCCGGCTTGATCGGGAAGAGGTCATGGAAGACTACGCCGTTGAACCAGGAGAGGAGCCCCTGCCGACATTGTTAAGCGACGGTGAAATAGCGCATGTCTCGCGTCAGAAAATTGAGCGCGCTCTGCAGAGTGTTATCGAAGTGCTGGATAATCAAGGCTATGACGTCATCCTGTTGATGAGTACCGCGCCGATCACCGGCCTTATCGCGCGAAATGCCATATTGCTGGAGCCGATGCGGATCATCCCGCCGCTGGTGGCCTCCATCGTCGATGGTCATCAGGTGGGGGTGATTGTTCCCATTGAAGAACTCCTTAATAACCAGGCGAGTAAGTGGAAAGTGCTGGAGAAAACGCCACACTATGCGCTGGCAAATCCTTTCTGGGACAGCGAGACAAAACTGATTGCCGCAGGCCGTGAGTTAATTGAGCAGGGAGCCGATGTCTTGATGCTGGATTGCCTCGGATTCCACCAGCGGCATCGCGATTTACTGCAAAAAGCGCTCGATGTACCGGTGCTCTTATCCAACGTGCTGGTGGCCCGCCTGGCTTCGGAACTGCTGGCCTGATGATTTTGCGTGACAGGTCATGAGCATGGCCCCTATAGTGGATTTTTATCTATAAATATAAGGGCCAGTTCATGCTTCAAAGTAACGAATACTTTTCCGGTAAAGTGAAATCCATCGGTTTTACCAGCAGCAGCACTGGCCGCGCCAGTGTCGGCGTGATGGCTGAAGGGGAATATACCTTTGGCACCGCAGAAGCTGAAGAGATGACGGTTGTCAGCGGCGCACTGAACGTGTTGCTGCCGGGTGAAACGGAATGGAAAGTCTATAGCGCCGGGCAGGTTTTCAATGTCCCTGGTCACAGCGAGTTCCATCTGCAGGTGGCTGAACCGACCTCTTATCTGTGCCGTTACCTGAAGTAATGGTCTGATCCCTCTCCCCGCAGGGGAGAGGGCGAAGGGATTACCTCTGCGCTTCTCCGCCGAGGCCTTCCACCAGGCTTTGAATCAACGCGGCCAGTTCCCCTGTCATCAGGATAAAGTCCGCATCAAAGCGCTGGGCGTAATCTTCCCTGTCGATATCTTCGTTCTGATCGCGTAGTTCATCGCAGAACTTCAGACGCTTCACCGAGCCGTCGTCGCACATCACAAACTGAATGCGTTGCTGCCAGTCGAGCGCCAGCTTGGTCACCACTTTGCCTGCTTCAATGTGTACGGCGATTTCGTCGCTCACCAGATCCTGTTTTTTCGCGCGGATCACGCCACCGTCTTCAAGCAGCGCTTTCAGCTCCGCTTCATCGAGGATCTGGAAGCCTTGCGCGGCCGTACCGCTGCGCACCCACTCGGTCAGCGTCAACTCAATTGGCGTTTCCAGCGCCAGCGGAACCACCGGCAGCGATCCCAGGCTCTTACGCAACAGAGCCAGCGTATCTTCCGCTTTTTTGGCACTGGCGCAGTCCACCATAATCAACCCGTTCACGGTATCGATCCACATCATGGTCTGGCTAAAGCGGCTAAAGGCGCGCGGCAGCAGAGAGTGCAGCACTTCATCCTTCAGGGAATCTTTTTCGGTCTTTTTCAGCTTGCGACCCTGCTCGGCTTCCAGCTTGAAGATCTTCGCTTCGAGCGCCTGCTTTACCACCGGCGTCGGCAGAATTTTCTCTTCTTTACGGGCGCAGACGATGATTTGACCGGTGCTGCTGGCGTGGGTCAGTGCATCGCTTTGTGAACCCATTGGAGGAACCCATCCGGTTTTTGCCATATCCTGGCTACCGCAAGGGGAAAAGGTGTAAGCGGCTAACTGTTTTTCCATCTCTTCTGCACGCAGCGAAACGTCGCGGCTGAGACGGTAAACCATCAAATTTTTGAACCACAGCATGATAATTTCCACGGCCTTGTCGTTAAATCAGCGGGCATGATAACGAATTGTCGCATCGCTTGCATTGCTAATCGGGTAGCGGGCTTCTACTCTGTTGATAATCAAAATAATGAGGAGTGTCTTGTGCGTATTGGGATCGATTTGGGCGGCACCAAAACAGAAGTCATTGCACTGAGCGAACAAGGGGAGCAGCTGTTTCGCCACCGTCTCCCCACGCCGCGTGATGATTATCAGCAGACTATCGAGACGATTGTCCGTCTGGTCGACATGGCAGAGCAGGCGACGGGGCAAACCGGCACCGTCGGGATGGGCATTCCGGGATCGATTTCGCCCTATACCGGCGTGGTTAAAAATGCCAACTCCACCTGGCTTAACGGCCAGCCTTTTGATAAAGATTTAAGCGCACGTCTGAACCGTGAAGTGCGTCTGGCGAACGATGCTAACTGTCTGGCGGTGTCTGAAGCCATCGACGGTGCTGCGGCCGGTGCGCAGACCGTTTTCGCGGTGATCATCGGCACAGGCTGCGGCGCAGGCGTGGCCTTTAGCGGACGTTCCCATATCGGTGGTAATGGTACTGCGGGTGAGTGGGGCCATAATCCCCTGCCGTGGATGGATGAGGATGAACTTAAATACCGCGCTGAAGTCCCCTGTTATTGCGGTAAACAGGGCTGTATTGAGACGTTTATCTCCGGCACCGGTTTTGCCACCGACTACCATCGCCTGAGCGGTCAGCCGTTGAAGGGCAATGAGATTATGCGTCTGGTCGAGGCGCAAGATCCGGTGGCGGAACTGGCGCTCAGCCGTTACGAAATGCGCCTGGCAAAATCGCTGGCGCACGTGGTGAATATTCTCGATCCCGATGTGATTGTGCTGGGCGGTGGGATGAGTAACGTCGATCGGCTGTACACTACGGTGCCGAACCTGGTGAAGCAGTGGGTGTTCGGTGGCGAGTGTGAAACACCGATCCGCAAAGCGGTGCATGGTGATTCCAGCGGCGTGCGGGGTGCAGCATGGTTGTGGCCAGGTTGACGGAATACATGCGCCCGCATACTCCTCAAGTATGACGTCACTTTCCTCTTTCTGAACTACACTGCGGAGAGCGTTCAGAGGGGGAAAATATGGCTTATCACGCGATAAAATCTGCGGTTTATAACCGCGGGCAACCTACCGATATCTTCCTTGATGAACTAATTTTATGGGGGAAAACGGCAGAGGACGCTATTTTTGAACCTAATGAGAATGTTGATATTTATTCGAAATATCATTCTGTTCTGGGGCCGTGGAATTCACTGCTGCATCGCAAAGCCGTAATGCTGGAGGTATTGCGCGTTTTGGCCGGTTTCGAAAGTAGCTGGAACTGGCTGGAAGGAAGAGATGTGAATAATCCTGAACATTCGCCTCTGACAACGGAAACAGGTATTTTTCAGGTATCAGCGAATTCAATGAAATTTGGCGATCTGGAAAAGCGGGTTGAGCTGCATTTTGGCAGCGCCGATCCGCAAACGTTTATTAACGGGATGAAACAGGATCGGTATTTTGCGATTGAGTACGCTGCGCGTTTATTGCGGATCACTATCGAGGCAAATGGTCCGATCCTGAATGATGATTTAACGTCCCCGGACGATCGCTATCTGCATAACGGTCTGCGGGCAGAAGCGGTTGAAGAGTTTATCGAGTGGCTGTCGCCACCGTCCTGACAGGGCGGCCGTGTGCCGCCCTGCGTGGGATCACTCCACCGCAAATACCTTGTCCAGCTTGCTGTATCCCAGCCCGTTGATCTTTTTCACCTTGATCTGCACCGGAATTCGCTCCTTCATCGCCTCGACGTGGCTGATGACGCCAATGGTTTTCCCGGTGGCATTCAGCGCGTCGAGCGCATCCAGCGCGGTATCCAGCGTTTCGCTGTCGAGTGTGCCGAAGCCCTCATCAAGGAACAGTGAGTCAATCCGCGTTTTATGGCTCACCAGGTCAGAAAGTGCTAACGCCAGCGCCAGGCTGACCAGGAAACTTTCTCCGCCGGACAGGGTGCGGGTATCTCGTACCGCATCGGCCTGCCAGGTGTCGACCACTTCCAGCTCCAGCGCGTCGCTGGCTTTACGCTGAAGCAGGTAACGCCCGTGAAGACGGTTAAGCTGCTGGTTAGCAAGCCACACCAGATTATCCAGCGTCAGCCCCTGAGCGAACTTGCGGAATTTGTCGCCCGTGCTGGAGCCTATCAGCGAATTCAGGTATCCCCAGTCGTCGGCAAGGCGGGCTGCCTCTTCAATTTGCTGCATCAACGCCAACTGGTGACGTCGGTTGTCGCTGTCCTGCTTAAGCTGCTGGCGGATCTCACCCTGGTGCGTGGTGTTATCCCGGAGCGTTTGCGCCAGCTGTTGCAACTGCACCTGCAGCGTTTGTACATCGCTGTCCAGCCCTTCCGGACGCAGCGCCTGATGTTCCTGCAGCAACTGGTTCGCCTGGGCTGCCAGCGCGGTGGACTGCTGTATCTGATTTTCGAGCGTCTGCTTAAGCTGCCCGAGGTGGCGAACGGTGTTATCGTCCAGCAGGGCGGCCAGAAATGCCTCCTGATCGGCGAAAACACTCGCAGCGAGCGCGGCGCTAAATTGCGTCTGTGACTGCTTCAGCCGTTCACCTTCCAGCATCTCCTGCTGTTGCAGGGTAGTAAGCTGGCTCTGCAGCGACACACATTCGTCGTGGATCTCGCGCCAGTTACCGGGAACGGTGGGTTCCGCTTCTGCCGTATCAGCATCCGGCAGGGTATCGAGTAACGGCGTCAGGGCGTTAATACGTTCCTGAACAACACCCTGCTGAGTTTGCTTCTCCTGCCACTGTGTGGATTCGCTTTCACGTGAGGCGAGCCAGATAGATTCGTCCCCTTCATCCGGAAGGGTCAGCGACAGCGGATGCAGGGCTGTTTCCAGTGCCTGACGCGTAGCCGCCAGCTGTTGCTGATACTGACGTTCCTGTTCTTCCTGTTGATTGAGCTGGTTTTGCAGCGTCAGACGCTGGCTGAGCTGATAAAGCTGACGCTCATACTGTTCCTGCTCGTTCAGCCACGGAGCGATATCTTCCTGAATATTCAGTGCGATATTCAGAGAGACGCAGATTGCCTGCCACTCTTTAGTGAGCGCTTGCTCCTCCTGAGAGAGCGACCGGGCTTCGTCTGTCTCACGCTGTATCTGCTGAGTCAGGGCGTTGACCTGGCCCAGAACCAACAGACCGTCCTCTTTCAGCGCGGCAACCTCTTTTTCTAAGGCATCGCGGCGGCGCTGATTGTCGGTAAGTTCCAGTGACTGATATTGCGCCACTGCCGGATGTTCGCAGGAACCGCAGAGTGGGCAAGGTTTACCGGCCTCTAACTGCGCACGAAAGTGCTCAAGATCTTTAATCGTCGCTTCACGTTCGCATAGCGTTTTCAGATCCAAATAATGCTGATTTTTCTCTTTAAACTGCTGTCGGCGCAGCGTCAGCGTTTCGTTAAGTTTGACCTGCTCCGCCTGCGCTTTCTGCATGCTTTCGCTGGTCTGCCGCAGGCGCTTTTGCAGCGGCTGGTAGCGGGCATGAAGCGCAGTCAGTTGCTGGCGAAAAGTTCGCGACCGGGCCTGTTGCTCCATCGCCACCGCGACGTCATCTGCCGTCAGCGACAGTGTGCTTTCCGGCAGAACTGCCAGCTTCTGCCGCAGTTCAGCGATACGTGCTGAAAGCGTTGTAAGCTGACTTTTATCACGATTAAGCTGCGAAAAATGCGCGCGCCAGCCAGCAATCTCTTGTCCCCACAGGCGGAACCGCTCATGCTCAGCAAGCCAGCGGGTAACTGCCGTAAGTTCAGTCTGTAACTGTTCGCGACTGCGTTGTGCTGCAGTGCGAATGCGCGCACGTAGTGCGGTTTTTGCCTGTAAGCGAGTATTTACTTCACTGATTCGCTGTTTTGTCTGAGCAAGACGTGCAGTCTGCTCCTGCTGTCGATCCCACAGCGGTTGTAGTTGTGCAGCAGGCTGGGCCAGATGGAGCTTCGCCAGTTCCGGTGCGGCGTCAGTAAGCGCCTGTTGCGCCTGCTGCTGAGAGGCCGTTGTGCGCTGTTGCTCCCGGATGAGTTCATCGTTTCGCGTAAGCCACTGAAAATCTTTCTGGTTGTTTAGCTGCTGAGCCAGCAGGATTTTCTCTTCGTCAGTAAGTGCCTGCAAACTTTGCTGCAATTGCTGCTGCTGTTCTTCGCTCAGCAGCACGACGCCTGCGGCCTGCGCTTCGCACATCTCCAGCGCATTACGCGCGGCTTTGTGTTTCTCAAACACCATTGCTGAGATCTGGCCGTAGATCTCGGTTCCGGTCAGCTCCTCCAGTAACTCGGCGCGATCGCTCGGTTTGGCATTAAGGAAGGCGGCAAATTGTCCCTGAGAGAGCAGCATCGAGCGGGTAAAGCGGCCATAGTCCAGCCCGGTGAGTGTCGCCGTTTGCTCCAGTTTATCCGTCACTTTATCCGCCAGGATTTTACCGTCCTCGCAGCGCGCCAGTTCCACGCGAGGTGCCTGCAGGTTCCCGTCTGGCTGATTGCGTGCGCGGTTCTGGCTCCAGAAAGCACGGTAGGCGGTGCCTTTCACTTCAAATTCCACTTCCGCCAGGCACTCAGCGGTATCACGCGTCATGAGATCGTTTTGTGCCTGAGACACTTTTTGCAGGCGCGGTGTTTCGTGGTAGAGCGCCAGGCAGATGGCATCAAGCAGGGTGGTTTTACCTGCGCCCGTGGCACCGGTAATGGCAAAAAGACCGTTGCTGGCAAATGGCTCAGCGGTAAAGTCGATCTTCCACTCGCCCTTGAGTGAGTTGAGGTTTTTCAGCCGCAGGCTCAGGATCTTCATGCGTTTTCTTCCTCGTTATTAAGTGCATGCACCGTGTGGGTGAACAACTCGTTGAGCCTGGCGCGCTTCGCGTCGTCAATCTCTTCATGAGACAACCGCCGTGCAAATACCTCTTCGACATTGAGTTCACTGAGCGTTTCACGCCGTGCGCTTAACAGAATTTTCTCGCGTTGCTCGCGGCTGCGGCGCACCAGCAGCACTTCAACGGGGAGATCTTCTGTCAGCGCCTGAATTTTACGCTGCATATCGTGCAGGTAGTCGTCGGTGGTGATTTCGATATCCAGCCAGACGGGCGGGTTAAGCGCCGCGCCGCGCCACTGCTCAAGCTGGGCGGTGATGGCGGCGAGATCGCCTTTCAGCACCGCCAGCGGCTGGGTGACAGGCACCTCCAGCGTTTCAACTGCGCTGAGTTTACCGTCAGTAAAACTCACCAGGTGAACACATTTGGCTTTGCCGGTCTCATCAAAACTGAGCGAAATGGGCGAGCCACAGTAGCGAATGTGCTCGCAGCCGCCGATGATTTGTGCCCGGTGAATGTGTCCGAGGGCGATATAGTCGGCTGGCGGGAAGTTCTGTGCCGGGAAAGCATCCAGCGTGCCAATATAAATGTCACGTACCGCGTCACTTTTACTGGCTCCAACAGTCGTGAGATGCCCGGTGGCAATCACCGGAATCGCCCGATCGCCGCGCAGGGCACAGGCATCGGTATGCTGCTGGTGATAATAGTCGGTAATGGCCTGTAATAGATGCTGCTGTTTTTCACTGCCAGACAGTCCGGCCTGGCTTTGTACAATATCGCGCGGGCGTAAAAACGGTATCGGGCACAGTACCGCACCCGGCGTGCCGTCGCGTTTTTTCAGGATTTGCGGCGCATGCCCGGCGCTGGCGACCACCGTGGTGTTAAGGAACGCCAGGATATCGCGGGATTCATTTAGCGTTGCCACCGAGTCGTGGTTTCCGGCGACAATCACCAGATGGCAGCCAGTCTGCTGCAGGTTCACCACGAAACGGTTGTAGAGCTCTCGCGCATAGCTCGGCGGCGATCCGGTGTCAAAGATATCACCCGCCACAATGATCGCATCCACCTCATGCGACCGGGCCGTGTCCAGCAACCAGTTCAGGAATGCTTCGTGTTCGGCAGCACGGCTTTTGCTGTAAAAATTTTGACCCAGATGCCAGTCCGAGGTGTGAAGTATGCGCATAACAGATCCGTGGCGAAAAAAGATGAGGGCGATTATAAACTGTCAGGGAAGGGAAAATAACCGCTGTAATAAAACAACAGTTTGCCATTGATGGTGGTAATGTTTTTCATAAATCTGTCATAAATCTGACGCATAATGACGCCGCATTACAAACTTGTAACTTAAATAAGACAGGGCAAAGTATGGCGAGACGTATTCTGGTCGTAGAAGATGAAGCTCCAATTCGCGAAATGGTGTGCTTCGTGCTCGAACAAAATGGCTTCCAGCCGGTTGAAGCGGAAGATTATGACAGCGCGGTGAACCAGCTGAATGAACCCTGGCCCGATTTGATTCTGCTTGACTGGATGTTACCTGGTGGCTCTGGCCTGCAGTTCATCAAACACATTAAACGTGAAGCGATGACCCGCGACATTCCGGTTGTGATGCTGACGGCGCGCGGTGAAGAAGAGGATCGCGTGCGCGGTCTTGAAACCGGCGCTGACGATTACATCACCAAGCCATTCTCTCCGAAGGAGCTGGTTGCCCGTATCAAAGCGGTGATGCGCCGCATTTCGCCAATGGCGGTGGAGGAGGTGATTGAAATGCAGGGCCTGAGCCTTGACCCCACCTCACACCGCGTGATGACCGGTGAAAACCCTCTCGACATGGGGCCAACCGAATTCAAACTCCTGCACTTCTTTATGACTCACCCGGAACGCGTCTACAGCCGCGAGCAGTTGCTGAATAACGTCTGGGGAACTAACGTGTATGTCGAAGACCGGACGGTTGACGTACATATCCGCCGCCTGCGTAAAGCGCTTGAACTGAGCGGCCACGATCGCATGGTACAGACGGTCCGCGGCACGGGTTATCGTTTTTCGACCCGTTTCTGAACAATGACAGGAGTGTGACGCGTGCTGGAACGTCTGTCATGGAAAAGGCTCGTCTTTGAACTGATCTTATGTTGTATTCCGGCCTTCATTCTGGGGGCCTTTTTTGGACATTTACCGTGGTTCCTGCTGGCGGCAGTGACCGGATTACTGATCTGGCATTTCTGGAACTTACTGCGCCTCTCCTGGTGGCTGTGGGTGGACAGAAGTATGACGCCACCGCCAGGAAGCGGAAGCTGGGAGCCGCTGCTTTACGGCCTTCACCAGATGCAGATGCGCAACAAAAAGCGTCGCCGCGAGCTGGGAAGTTTGATTAAGCGTTTTCGCAGTGGCGCGGAATCGCTGCCGGATGCCGTTATTCTGACCACCGAAGAGGGGACGATCTTCTGGTGTAATGGTCTGGCGCAGCAGCTGCTGGGCTTGCGCTGGCCGGACGATAACGGCCAGAACATCCTTAACCTTCTGCGTTACCCGGAGTTCACGCTGTATCTGAAAAAGCGTGATTTTACCCGTCCGCACAATCTGAAGCTCAATAACGGTCGGCATCTTGAGATCCGCGTGATGCCGTACAGCGATCAGCAGTGGCTGATGGTTGCGCGCGATGTGACCCAGATGCACCAGCTGGAAGGGGCGCGCCGCAACTTCTTCGCCAACGTCAGCCACGAGCTACGCACGCCGCTGACGGTGCTGCAGGGTTACCTGGAGATGATGCAGGAGCAAACGCTGGAAGGCGCTCCGCGCGAGAAAGCGCTGCACACCATGCGCGAACAAACGTACCGGATGGAAGGGCTGGTGAAACAACTTCTCACGCTGTCAAAAATAGAAGCGGCCCCTACGCTGGCGCTGAATGACACCATCGACGTACCGATGATGTTACGGGTGGTTGAACGTGAAGCGCAGACGTTAAGCCATAAAAAGCATGAACTTATTTTCGACGTTGATAACACGCTGAAAGTGCTCGGCAGTGAAGACGAGTTACGCAGTGCCATTTCCAACCTGGTTTACAATGCG
Source organism: Enterobacter sp. MALB-1 (assembly GCF_041021625.1). Classification (NCBI taxonomy): domain Bacteria; kingdom Pseudomonadati; phylum Pseudomonadota; class Gammaproteobacteria; order Enterobacterales; family Enterobacteriaceae; genus Enterobacter; species Enterobacter sp. MALB-1. The sequence continues at coordinate 3,456,746 of NZ_JBDPJL010000001.1, read as the reverse complement.
GTGAATCATACGCCAGCGGGGACGCGTATTATGGTGCGCTGGCACCATGTGCCAGCAGGTGCGGAGTTTAGCGTTGAGGATAACGGTCCGGGTATTGCGCCGGAGCACATTCCACGCCTGACCGAGCGTTTCTACCGTGTAGACAAGGCGCGCTCGCGGCAGACCGGGGGAAGCGGTCTAGGTCTGGCGATTGTGAAGCATGCGGTTAATCACCACGAGAGCCGTCTGGATATTCAGAGCACGCCGGGCAAAGGAACGCGTTTCAGTTTCGTTATTCCGGAACGATTAATTGCCAAAAAGATCGCCTGAAAGCAGGTATGTCACCCTTCCTTTCCACGGGCCAGCGATTGCTGGCCCGTTTACTTTGCAGTCAAGCGAAACGCGAGTGAATTTTATACGGTTGATGTTTTTTTGTTCGCATGATTAGCCATGCGTTTTTCTTATAACTGGCGTATTGTGCTGGTTGCTGTTTTCATGCTGGCATATTGTTCTGGTTTTACGATCCCACCTTGCCTTTAAACGTTATAAGCGTTTAAATTGCCCCCCAGATACTGTCATACCGACTGTATTTGCGTGGTAAATCGAAAAACTATTCTTCTCCACGCCAGGACGGGAGAATATCCCGCTGAAATTGAGCAAATTTTCCGCTGTATTGTCCCGTCAGGGATGGCGAAAATCTCAACGTTTTCAACACCACATCCACAGGCAGTAAGGTTCTATGACCCATCACTTAAAATCGCGTGACATCATCGCGCTGGGCTTTATGACATTCGCGCTGTTCGTTGGCGCAGGCAACATCATTTTCCCACCCATGGTTGGCTTACAGGCGGGTGAACACGTCTGGACAGCTGCGTTTGGTTTCCTGATTACTGCTGTAGGTCTGCCGGTACTGACGGTTGTCGCGCTGGCGAAAGTCGGCGGCGGTGTCGATAGCCTGAGCACCCCGATTGGCAAAGTGGCTGGCGTTCTGCTGGCGACGGTCTGCTACCTGGCCGTGGGCCCGCTGTTTGCGACGCCACGTACCGCCACCGTATCCTTCGAAGTGGGGATTGCTCCGCTGACCGGTGACGGCGCGATGCCGCTGTTTATCTACAGCCTGGTCTACTTCGCGATTGTGATCCTCGTGTCCCTCTATCCGGGTAAACTGCTGGATACCGTGGGTAACTTCCTGGCTCCAATGAAAATTGTGGCGCTGATTGTGCTGGCGGTTGCGGCCATCATCTGGCCTGCGGGTCCTATCAGCAATGCGATGGATGCATATCAAAACGCCGCGTTTTCTAACGGTTTTGTGAATGGCTATCTGACGATGGATACGCTGGGCGCGATGGTGTTTGGTATTGTTATCGTGAATGCCGCACGTTCCCGTGGCGTGACCGAAGCGCGTCTGTTGACCCGCTACACTATCTGGGCGGGCCTGATGGCCGGTGTGGGCCTGACGCTGCTGTATCTGGCGCTGTTCCGCCTGGGCTCTGACAGCGCGACGCTGGTTGACCAGAATGTAAACGGTGCGGCGATCCTGCATGCCTACGTTCAGCATACCTTTGGCGGTGCGGGCAGTATGCTGCTGGCGGTGCTGATTTTCCTGGCGTGTCTGGTGACGGCGGTGGGGCTGACCTGCGCCTGTGCCGAGTTCTTTGCCCAGTATCTGCCGCTCTCTTATCGCACGCTGGTGTTTATCCTCGGCATCTTCTCGATGGCGGTGTCAAACCTCGGTCTGAGCCACCTGATTCAGGTCTCTATTCCGGTGCTGACGGCCATCTATCCACCGTGCATCGTGCTGGTGGTGCTGAGCTTCACCCGTCCGTGGTGGAATAATTCCTCCCGAATTATTGCGCCAGCCATGTTTATCAGCCTGATTTTTGGTATCCTTGACGGGATTAAAGCATCGGCATTCAGTGAAGTGCTGCCCGCCTGGACACAGCGTCTGCCGCTGTCCGAGCAAGGTCTGGCCTGGCTGATGCCTACCGTTGTTGCGCTGGTTCTGGCGATTATCTGGGACCGTGCTGCAGGGCGTCAGGTCGCATCCAGCGCCCATTAATCAACGGCAACAAACTGTTTAACCACGGGGCTTAAGGCCCCGTGGTTTTTTGTTTTTTCGTGTTGAATGGCAAGATTTAAATGGAAAGCACTAACAAACTTAAACGTGGACTGAGCACCCGCCACATCCGCTTTATGGCGCTGGGCTCTGCTATCGGCACCGGTCTTTTTTATGGCTCGGCAGATGCCATCAAAATGGCCGGTCCAAGCGTTCTGCTGGCCTACATCATTGGCGGCGTGGCGGCCTATATCATCATGCGTGCGTTGGGTGAGATGTCCGTTCACAACCCTTCCGCCAGCTCTTTCTCTCGCTACGCGCAGGAAAACTTAGGCCCGCTGGCCGGGTTTATCACCGGCTGGACCTACTGCTTCGAAATTCTGATTGTCGCCATTGCCGACGTGACCGCGTTTGGTATCTATATGGGCGTCTGGTTCCCGGCGGTGCCGCACTGGATTTGGGTGCTCAGCGTGGTGTTAATCATCTGCGCCGTTAACCTGATGAGCGTGAAGGTGTTTGGTGAACTGGAGTTCTGGTTCTCCTTCTTCAAAGTCGCCACCATTATCATCATGATTGTCGCCGGTTTCGGCATCATCATCTGGGGTATTGGTAACGGCGGTCAGCCGACGGGTATCCATAACCTGTGGAGTAACGGCGGCTTCTTCAGCAACGGCTGGCTCGGGATGGTGATGTCGCTTCAGATGGTCATGTTTGCCTACGGCGGTATCGAGATTATCGGGATCACCGCCGGTGAGGCGAAAGACCCGGAGAAATCTATTCCGCGCGCCATCAACTCCGTGCCGTTGCGTATTCTGGTGTTCTATGTGGGCACTTTGTTCGTGATTATGTCCATCTACCCGTGGAACCAGGTGGGCACCAACGGTAGCCCGTTTGTGCTGACCTTCCAGCATATGGGCATTGCGTTTGCTGCCAGCATCCTGAACTTTGTGGTGCTGACCGCGTCGCTGTCAGCAATCAACAGTGACGTTTTCGGTGTAGGCCGTATGCTGCACGGCATGGCAGAGCAGGGCAGTGCGCCGAAGGTATTTGCCAAAACCTCTCGCCGCGGCACGCCGTGGGTAACAGTGCTGGTCATGACTATTGCGCTGCTGTTCTCGGTCTATCTGAACTACATCATGCCGGAGAACGTTTTCCTGGTGATTGCATCGCTGGCGACCTTCGCGACCGTGTGGGTGTGGATTATGATCCTGCTGTCGCAGATTGCCTTCCGCCGTCGTCTGTCATCAGATGAAGCAAAAGCGCTGAAGTTTAAAGTGCCGGGCGGTGTGGCAACGACCGTGGTCGGGCTGATCTTCCTGGTGTTTATCATTGGCCTGATTGGTTATCACCCGGATACCCGCATTTCCCTGTACGTGGGCTGTGCGTGGATCGTCCTGCTGCTGGTTGGCTGGGTGTTTAAATGCCGCCGCGACCGTCAGCTGGCGGAAGCGCAGTAATCTTCTTTCTCCCTCTCCCTGTGGGAGAGGGTTGGGGTGAGGCATCAGGCTGCACTGATGCCTCATCCCCCATCCTCCTCCCCCAATAAATCTCACCATGGTGAGCTATCCTTAACCACCCTGTGGCAAGGTGACGTCAATTTCATCAAAGGGGATTCGTGATGTTAAACGCCTGGCACCTTCCGGTTGCCCCATTTGTTAAGCAAAACAAAGACAACCTTGTGATTACGCTCTGGCTGGCGGGGGAGAATCAGCCTGAACGCGTGACGTTACGCGCCGAAGTGGATAACGAAGAAACGTCGCTGAAAATGCACAAACAGCGCAGCCAGCCGCAGCCGGGGATCACGGCGTGGCGGGCAAATATCGACTTACGCAGCGGGCAGCCGCGCCGCCGCTACAGCTTTAAACTGCTGTGGAATAATCGTCAGCTGTGGTTTACCCCGCAGGGATTCAGCCGCTTTCCTCCCGCAAGGCTGGAGCAGTTTGCCGTCGATTTCCCGGATAATGGCCCGCAATGGGTTAACGATCAGGTTTTTTACCAGATTTTCCCGGACCGCTTTGCACGCAGCGAAAAACGCACCGCGCAGCAGGATAAGGTCTACTATCACCATGCTGCAGGCCACGACATTATTCTCAAACAATGGGATGAACCCCTGACGGCGCAGGCGGGTGGCTCAACGTTTTATGGCGGCGATCTCGACGGTATCAGCGAAAAACTGCCGTATCTGAAAAAACTCGGCGTGACGGCCCTGTACCTGAACCCGGTATTTAAAGCCCCAAGCGTACATAAATACGATACGCAAGATTATCGCCACGTCGACGAACAGTTTGGTGGTGACGAGGCGCTGTTGCGCCTGCGGGAGAATACCCGAAACGAAGGTATGCGCCTGATTCTGGACGGCGTATTCAATCACAGTGGGGATTCTCATGCCTGGTTTGACCGCCATAATCAGTCGATGGGCGGTGCATGCCATAACCCGGATTCACCGCAACGTGACTGGTACAGCTTTAACGACGAAGGCCGCGCGCTGGACTGGCTGGGCTATCCGAGCCTGCCGAAGCTGGATTTCCAGTCGGCCTCGCTGGTGAATGAGATCTACGGCGGGGAAGAGAGTATCGTCCGGCACTGGCTGAAGGCACCGTGGAACATGGACGGCTGGCGTCTGGACGTGGTGCACATGCTCGGCGAGGCGGGTGGGGCGCGTAACAATCTTCAGCATGTCGCCGGGATCACTCGCTCCGCAAAAGCCGCGCAACCTGAAGTGTTTGTTTTTGGTGAACATTTTGGCGACGCGCGTCAGTGGCTGCAGGCCGATGCGGAAGATGCGGCGATGAACTACCGCGGCTTTACCTTCCCGCTGTGGGGATTTCTCGCCAACACGGATATCTCCTACGATCCGCAGCAGATCGATGCGGAAACCTGCATGATGTGGATGGATAACTACCGCGCCAGCCTGTCGCATCAGCAGCAGTTAAGAATGTTTAACCAGCTTGATAGCCACGATACCGCACGCTTTATATCTCTGCTTGGCAAGGATGTGGCGCGCCTGCCGCTGGCGGTGATCTGGCTCTTCACCTGGCCGGGTGTGCCGTGTATTTACTACGGGGATGAAGTGGGGCTGGACGGTAACAACGATCCATTCTGCCGCAAAACCTTCCCGTGGGAGCCAGCAAAGCAGGACAAGGCGCTGTTCAGCCTGTATCAGCGCATGGCGAAGCTGCGTAAACAAAGCCAGGCGTTGCGCTACGGCGGCTGCCAGGTGGTTTACGCCCACGATAACGTGGTGGTGTTTGTACGTGTCTGTAACCAGCAGCGCGTGCTGGTGGCGATTAACCGGGGCGAAGCCTGTGAAGTGGTGCTGGATGAGTCCCCGCTGATTAACGTGAAATCATGGAAACTGAAAGAGGGTAAGGGCGTTATCCAGGACGGTATTCTCTCGCTGCCTGCGATTTCCGCGTCCGTCTGGTTCGGTAATTAATCCCGCTCACCTTGTTGATGCCTGCGGTGCTTACGGCATGGGCGTCGATTATGCCTACTCTCGCGTTCTAAATAAGAAGGCCCGCATAAGCGGGCCTTCTTCGTAAACCGTGCCGATTACAGGCTGGATACGTTCTCGGTCAGGTATTTAGCAACGCCTTCCGGAGATGCAGCCATACCTTCTTTACCTTTTTCCCACTGAGCCGGGCACACTTCGCCGTGCTGCTCGTGGAACTGCAGCGCGTCAACCATGCGCAGCATTTCATCGATGTTACGACCCAGCGGCAGATCGTTCACAACCTGGTGACGAACGATGCCGTTTGCGTCGATCAGGAAAGAACCACGCAGCGCAACGCCAGCGTCCGGATGTTCGATACCGTAAGCCTGCTGGATTTCGCGTTTGATGTCCGCAACCATCGCGTATTTCACCGCACCGATGCCGCCGTTGTCGACAGGGGTGTTACGCCATGCGTTGTGTACAAATTCAGAGTCGAAGGAGACGCCAACCACTTCCACGCCACGCTTCTGGAATTCTTCGTAACGTTTGTCGAACGCGATCAGCTCAGACGGGCAAACGAAAGTGAAGTCCATTGGCCAGAAGAACAGAACGGTCGCTTTACCGTTGGTGTGCTGTTTGAAGTTGAAGTTCTCAACGATTTCACCGTTGCCCAGAACGGCAGCAGCTGTGAAATCCGGAGCAGGACGAGTTACCAGAACCATATGATTCTCCTGTAGATACTAAGGTTATTTGGAACGCAACGCGGGCCAGTATAGAGAGCGTTTGGTAATAAGACAAAGAGGCGGTGACAATCGTTCAGCCAGCTTTTACCTATCAATGCGAATTCTGTCAGAGCTGTTTGTTTTTCGCCTGCGCCATCATGCGCGGGTAAAACTGCCAGAAACGCGTTTCCAGCGCGTCGTAATGTGCATCCAGGTCGTACCAGGAGTCACGCAGCGCATCCAGACGCGGGCGGCGGCTCGCCATGCCGTTGAGCACGTTCTGAATAAAGTCCATCTCGCGATAGCGCTCCAGCCAGCGTTCCGACCACAGATAGTTATTCAGGTTCACAAAGCGCGGCGGTGAGTCGGGCAGAATGGTCGCTATCTGCGCATGGGCGTAGCGCACAAATTCCGGCAGCGGCATTTCGGGTGAGAGTTGTGACCAGTGGCGCGACAGAAAATGATCCCACATCACATCGAGCGTGATCGGCGCAACGCGGCGGGTTTCAGGGCGAAACCACGCTTTAGCTTCCGTCACTTCCGGCAGGTTATCGGTCAGCACATCGATGCGGCGATGCATAAAAATCCCGTCGACAACCTCGGCAGAGTACGAATCGGCAGGGTTGCCGCGCACAAAATCGGCCAGCAAATTGCCGGAAAGGGAGCTGTCAGCGAGGTGAGCGAGGTGCAGGTGAGCGAGAAAATTCATGCGTTTTTGTGTCCGGAGTCGGCTAGTTGTTGCAGCAAAAGGGTGTGAGCACTAGACTATGCCGCCTGTTTTTAAGTCACGAGTATACGTCATGCGCGTCGCCGATTTCTCCTTTGAACTACCTGAATCCCTGATTGCTCACTATCCAATGCCTGAGCGCAGTAGCTGTCGCTTGCTGTCACTGGACGGGCCGACGGGGGCGCTGACGCACGGTACTTTCACCGATTTGCTCGACAAGCTCAACCCTGGCGATCTGCTGGTCTTTAACAATACCCGCGTGATCCCGGCGCGTCTGTTTGGCCGTAAAGCCAGCGGCGGCAAGATTGAAGTGCTGGTCGAACGTATGCTCGATGATAAACGTATTCTGGCACATATTCGCGCATCTAAAGCGCCTAAGCCGGGCGCTGAACTGTTGCTCGGCGATGACGAGAGCATTAAAGCGACCATGACCGCGCGCCACGATGCGCTGTTTGAAGTGGAATTCGATGACGAGCGCACGGTGCTTGATATTCTGAACACTATCGGCCACATGCCGCTGCCGCCATACATTGAGCGCCCGGATGAAGAAGCCGATCGCGAGCTTTATCAGACCGTCTACAGCCAGAAGCCTGGCGCGGTGGCTGCGCCTACTGCGGGTCTGCACTTTGATGAACCTTTGCTTGAAAAACTGCGCGCAAAAGGCGTTGAGATGGCATTCGTGACGCTACACGTCGGCGCGGGAACCTTCCAGCCGGTGCGCGTGGACAGCATTGAAGATCACATTATGCACTCCGAATACGCCGAAGTGCCGCAGGAGGTGGTGGATGCGGTGCTGGCGGCGAAAGCGCGCGGGAGCCGCGTCGTCGCAGTTGGCACGACCTCTGTACGCTCGCTTGAGAGTGCCGCCCAGGCTGCGAAGAGCGATCTCATCGAGCCGTTTTTTGGTGATACGCAAATCTTTATCTACCCAGGCTACCAGTACAAAGTGATTGATGCGCTGGTGACCAACTTCCATCTGCCTGAATCGACGCTGATTATGCTGGTTTCCGCTTTTGCGGGTTATCAGCACACGATGGCTGCTTACAAGTCTGCGGTAGAACAAAAATATCGCTTTTTTAGCTACGGGGACGCGATGTTTATCACGTACAATCCGCAGGCTTTGAATGAGCGTGTCGGGGAATAAGTCCGCGGCACCGGAATAATGTGTTGGACTGTTTTTCTGACACAGGAGAAAAAATGAAATTTGAACTCGATACCACCGATGGCCGCGCGCGTCGCGGTCGCCTGGTGTTTGATCGCGGCGTGGTCGAAACCCCCGCGTTTATGCCTGTGGGCACCTACGGCACCGTAAAAGGGATGACGCCGGAAGAAGTGGAAGCCACTGGCGCACAGATTATCCTCGGCAATACCTTCCACCTGTGGCTGCGTCCGGGTCAGGAGATCATGAAGCTGCATGGCGACCTGCATGACTTCATGCAGTGGAAAGGCCCCATTCTGACCGACTCCGGCGGCTTCCAGGTCTTCAGCCTGGGTGATATCCGCAAGATCACCGAAAAAGGCGTGCACTTCCGTAACCCGATCAACGGCGATCCGATTTTCCTCGATCCAGAAAAATCGATGGAGATTCAGTACGATCTCGGCTCCGACATCGTGATGATCTTCGACGAATGTACGCCGTACCCGGCGGACTGGGACTATGCGAAACGCTCTATGGAAATGTCCCTGCGTTGGGCGAAGCGTAGCCGCGACCGTTTTGATTCTCTGCAGAACAAAAATGCGCTGTTCGGCATTATCCAGGGCAGCGTTTACGAAGATTTACGCGATATCTCCGTTAAAGGTCTGGTAGAGATAGGTTTTGATGGCTACGCTGTCGGCGGTTTGGCTGTCGGTGAGCCGAAGGAAGATATGCACCGCATTCTGGAGCATGTCTGCCCGCAAATCCCGGCGGATAAACCACGATACCTGATGGGTGTGGGTAAACCAGAAGATCTGGTGGAAGGCGTTCGTCGCGGCATTGATATGTTCGACTGCGTCATGCCAACCCGTAACGCGCGTAACGGTCATCTGTTCGTTACCGATGGCGTGGTGAAAATCCGTAACGCGAAGCATAAGAGTGACACCAGCCCGCTCGATTCCGAGTGTGATTGCTATACCTGTCGCAATTATTCTCGCGCGTACCTGCATCATCTCGATCGTTGCAACGAGATTTTGGGCGCGCGTCTCAATACCATTCATAATCTTCGTTATTATCAGCGCTTAATGGCTGGTTTACGTAAGGCTATCGAAGAGGGTAAATTAGAGAGCTTCGTGACCGATTTCTACCAACGTCAGGGCCGGGATGTTCCACCTTTGAACGTTGATTAATATTAATAATGAGGGAATTTGAATGAGCTTTTTTATTTCTGATGCGGTAGCAGCAACGGGTGCGCCGGCGCAGGGCAGCCCGATGTCTCTGATTCTGATGCTGGTTGTGTTCGGTCTGATCTTCTACTTCATGATCCTGCGTCCACAGCAGAAGCGTACCAAAGAGCACAAGAACCTGATGAACTCCATCGCAAAAGGCGATGAAGTGCTGACCAACGGTGGCCTGGTGGGTCGTGTAACCAAAGTAGCTGAAAACGGCTACATTGCTATCGCCCTGAACGACACCACTGAAGTGGTTATCAAACGTGACTTCGTAGCTGCCGTTCTGCCAAAAGGCACTATGAAGGCGCTGTAATCCCAACTTTTCCCAAAGGGAACTGCCGTGTTAAACCGTTATCCTTTGTGGAAGTACATCATGCTGGTCGTCGTGATTATCGTCGGCCTGCTGTACGCGCTTCCCAACCTGTATGGTGAGGATCCGGCCGTTCAAATCACTGGCGCGCGCGGTGTCGCCGCCAGTGAGCAAACGCTGATCCAGGTCCAGAAAACGTTACAAGAAGAAAAAATTACCGCTAAGTCTGTGGCACTGGAAGAGGGCGCAATTCTTGCTCGCTTCGACACCACCGACACGCAGCTCCGCGCCCGTGAAGCGCTGATGGGCGTGCTGGGTGATAAATATGTCGTGGCGCTGAACCTTGCTCCTGCAACCCCGCGTTGGCTGGCTGCGCTGAGCGCAGAGCCAATGAAACTCGGCCTTGACCTGCGTGGCGGCGTTCACTTCCTGATGGAAGTGGATATGGATACCGCGCTTGGCAAACTGCAGGAACAGAATATCGACAGCCTGCGCAGCGATCTGCGCGAAAAAGGCATCGCGTACACGACCGTGCGTAAAGAAGATAACTACGGCATGAGCATCACGTTCCGCGACAGCGCGGCGCGCGATCAGGCTGTAGATTACCTGACCCAACGTCACCGTGACCTGGTGATCACCTCTCAGGGCAGCAACCAGCTGCGTGCGGTGATGACCGATGCGCGTCTGAAAGAAGCGCGTGAATATGCCGTTCAGCAGAACATCAACATTCTGCGTAACCGTGTAAACCAACTGGGCGTGGCTGAACCGCTGGTACAGCGTCAGGGTGCTGACCGTATCGTGGTTGAACTGCCGGGTATCCAGGACACTGCGCGTGCGAAAGAGATTCTGGGTGCGACCGCAACCCTGGAATTCCGTCTGGTGAACTCTAACGTCGACCAGTCTGCCGCCGCTGCTGGCCGTATTCCGGGTGATTCGGAAGTGAAACAGACCCGCGAAGGTCAGCCGGTAGTGCTGTACAAACGCGTGATCCTGACCGGTGACCATATCACCGACTCCACGTCCAGCCAGGATGAGTACAACCAGCCGCAGGTTAACATCTCGCTGGATAGCGCGGGCGGTAACATCATGTCTAACTTCACCAAGGACAACATCGGCAAACCGATGGCGACCCTGTTCGTGGAGTACAAAGACAGCGGTAAGAAAGATGCTAACGGCCGTGCGGTGCTGGTGAAAGAGGAAGAGGTGATTAACATCGCCAACATCCAGTCTCGTCTGGGTAACAGCTTCCGTATCACCGGTATCAACAACCCGAACGAAGCGCGTCAGCTCTCCCTGCTGCTGCGTGCCGGTGCGCTGATTGCGCCGATTCAGATTGTTGAAGAACGTACCATTGGTCCAACTCTGGGTATGCAGAACATCCAGCAGGGTCTGGAAGCGTGTCTGGCCGGTCTCGTGGTCTCTATCCTCTTCATGATCTTCTTCTATAAGAAGTTTGGTCTGATTGCGACCAGTGCGCTGATTGCAAACCTGGTGCTGATCATCGGCATTATGTCCCTGCTGCCAGGGGCGACGCTGACCATGCCGGGGATTGCGGGTATCGTTCTTACCCTTGCGGTGGCGGTCGACGCCAACGTACTGATAAACGAACGTATCAAAGAAGAGTTGAGCAACGGTCGGTCTGTCCAGCAGGCGATTGACGAAGGCTACAGAGGGGCGTTCAGCTCCATCTTCGATGCGAACGTAACAACACTGATTAAGGTTCTTATCCTGTATGCAGTGGGTACTGGCGCGATCAAAGGCTTTGCGATTACCACCGGTATCGGTGTCGCAACGTCGATGTTTACCGCTATTGTCGGCACCCGTGCCATCGTGAACCTGCTGTACGGCGGCAAGCGCGTCAAAAAGCTGTCTATCTGAGGAGTGCGTTGTGGCACAGGAATATACTGTTGAACAATTGAACCACGGCCGTAAAGTCTGGGACTTTATGCGCTGGGACTACTGGGCCTTCGGCATTTCAGGTTTTCTGCTGATTCTGTCCATCGTCATTATGGGCGTGAAAGGCTTTAACTGGGGACTTGATTTTACCGGTGGTACGGTAATTGAAATCTCCCTGGAAAAACCGGTCGATATGGACCAGATGCGCGAATCCCTGCAGAAAGCAGGCTTCGAAGAGCCGCTGCTGCAGAACTTTGGCAGCAGCCGCGACATCATGGTACGTATGCCGCCGGTACACGATGTTAACGGCAGCCAGGAGCTGGGCAGCAAGGTTGTTAACGTCATTAACGAGACCACCAGCCAGAATGCGACGGTGAAGCGTATTGAGTTCGTCGGGCCAAGCGTAGGGGCAGACCTTGCGCAGACTGGTGCGATGGCGCTGCTGGTGGCGCTGATCTCGATTCTGGTGTATGTCGGTTTCCGCTTCGAGTGGCGACTGGCAGCCGGTGTGGTTATCGCGCTGGCGCACGACGTGGTGATCACCATGGGGATACTGTCTCTGTTCCACATTGAGATTGACCTGACGATTGTGGCATCCCTGATGTCCGTTATCGGTTACTCACTGAACGACAGTATCGTGGTTTCTGACCGTATTCGTGAAAACTTCCGTAAGATCCGTCGCGGTACGCCGTACGAAATCTTTAACGTGTCGTTGACTCAGACGCTGCACCGTACGTTGATCACATCCGGTACAACCCTGATGGTGATCCTGATGCTGTTCCTCTTCGGTGGCCCGGTGCTGGAAGGCTTCTCGCTGACCATGCTGATCGGTGTGTCTATCGGTACGGCGTCGTCTATCTACGTCGCGTCCGCACTGGCACTGAAACTCGGCATGAAGCGCGAGCACCTGCTCCAGCAGAAAGTCGAGAAAGAAGGGGCGGATCAACCGTCCATTCTGCCGTAAGGCGACGTTTAGCGCGTTATCGAAATCCCGGTCACTGACCGGGATTTTTTTTGCCTGCGCCTGACAAACACTCCTGACAGTATGCTGTCAGGAGCCCTGTCGTAGACTCCTTCTGAACCCAAACAACAGGCAGGAGGAAGTATGAAAAGTGTGATTAACTGGTTTGAAATTCCGGTCGCCGATATGGATCGCGCCATCAAATTTTATGAGCCAGTAATGCAGATTACGCTGAAGCGCGAGCAAATGGACGTTGCGGAGCTGGCTATTTTCCCGCATGAGGACCCGGCGACCGGCGGCGCGCTGGCAAAATTTGACGGCATTACACCCTCTCAACAGGGCGCTATTATTTACCTGCATACTGACAACCTGGCGGCCACGCTCGATCGCATCGCCTCCGCAGGCGGTTAGTGCGTATTTGGCCCGCTGGAACTGCCAAAGGATATCGGCACTATTGCCCTGTTCACCGACAGCGAGGGTAACCGCGTCGGCCTCCATCAACCAGCCTGAGAGCGGATGACTCTATGACCCGACGCGCTGACCGTTTGTTTCAGATTGTGCAGATCCTGCGGGGCAGGCGGCTGACAACGGCAGCGCATCTTGCGGACAGACTGGAGGTATCTGAACGCACGATTTACCGCGATATTCGCGACCTGTCGCTGTCTGGCGTGCCGGTCGAAGGCGAGGCGGGAAGCGGATACCGGCTGATGTCGGGTTTTGACCTGCCGCCGCTGATGCTGACCAATAAGGAATCTGAGGCGCTGATGGTGGCGATTCGCCTGCTCAAAACCTGGGGCGGCGAGTCACTCTCACGTGAGCTGGAGTCCGCGCAGGAGAAGGTGCTGGCGATCCTGCCGGAAGAGCGCAGGCGCAAGGCAGAACAGACGCGGATTTATGCGCCGGATATTGCCCTTCAGCCACACTCCCGTAGTGGTTTCGACGTGATCCACCAGGCAATTTCTGCCCAGCGTGTGCTGGCGCTGCATTATCGTGATGAAGCAGGCCAGTTATCATGGCGTGAAGTGCAACCTCTGGGGCTGTTCTTCTGGGGTGAGCACTGGCTGCTGGCCGCATGGTGTGAACGACGCGATGACTATCGCTGTTTCCGGCTCGACAGGTGTCTCAATATTGTGATGACAGAGAGGCGGTTCAGCGAGGGGGCGGACAGGTCACTGGCGGATTTTTTACGCAAGGTGAGGCAGTAAAAAAGCCGGGTGGCGGCTACGCCTTACCCGGCCTACATTCGGATCGTAGGCCCGGTAAGCGCAGCGCCACCGGGCGAAATCCGCACTGATTAGAAGTTGTAACCCACCACCAGGTAACCACCCCAACCGGTAGAACGCACGCTGAAGTCGCCGTTGCCGAAGTTCAGGCTGGCGTCGTCGTTCCACTGACCGCCGTTGTGCCAGTAACGCGCAACAACAGAGTAGTGCCAGTGATCGTAGTTCAGCGCCAGGATGTGGCTGGAGGCGATAGAGTCGTTGGTACGTGCTTTACGGCCGTTCAGGTCGCGGAAGTCGTTATCGCCCAGGTCTGAACCCCAGTCAAAGTTGGTGAAGCCGATATAGCTCAGGTTACCGCCCCACAGCTGGGTGATTGGCACAAAGTATTTCACTTTGAAACGGTAGCCATCCCACTCGTTTTCGTTCGCGGCACCGTAGTTCTGCCACTGGTATTTCGCGTAGACGTTCAGAGACAGGCTCATTGGCAGGCCGGTGTCGATGTCCGTGCCCAGACCCATGTACCAGGTGCTCTGACGGCCAGACTTGTTGCGGCCCATGTCGTAGATGTAGTTGTTTGCGAAGTACCACTCTTTAAACGGACCAAACGCCAGGCTGGTGCCGGTCAGCTTATCGATGGAGAAGCGTGGTTCGATTTCCATGAACAGCGGAGAACCGTGGTTCCAGATACCTTTCGCATCGGTGTTACCACCGAAGAAGACTGGCGCATCCATATAGCCGTAGAAATCAAACCAGTCTTTTTTGGCGAACGCTTCGTATTCCAGGTAGGTATCGTTACGGATCTGAGGTCCGAAACGGGTGTGGTAGCTGCCAACCACGTTAACGCTCTGATGCCACCAGTCGGAAACATATTCTGGTTTGCTGTTTTCCGCTGCGTTAACAGTGAAAGAGGTGGAAAGTGCCAGCGCTGCGCCAGCTGCGAGTAATGTTTTTTTCATAATCATGCCACTGATTGAAATTCCCTTCCGGGAGTGAAAAATGCGCGAATTGCGTTTCTAAATATTTCGTGTTTCTGCGGAGCCTATTATAGGAATCCTTGCTCACAAAAATATGTGTTGTTTCACATATCTCTCATAAGCGTAATCGATTGCGTTCACGTTTGCGTACTTTAAACGGCGGGGATTGTAGCGGCAATCATTTATGTTGCCAATCTTTGCGGGATGTAAATGTTAGCGGAGTGACATAACACTCCGCTAAAACGGCGGGTTATTGCGCGGCGGGCTGGATATCGTGAATACGGATAAAGCCTAATTGTTCTGGCGTGAGTCCGCTCAGTTGCAGCGGGATATCAACATCGCTTGGGGCCAGCGTACTGGCTGGTGCGGTGAAAAGCTGGTTCTTCACGTTGACTTCCTGGTAGCTCTCTGTGGTGCCCTGAATTTGGCCCCACTCCACCGTGCCGCTGAAGGCAGGCAGCGGATCGTTAGATTCACCCTGGATGCGTAATGTTGCACGGGTACCATCCGCATTCGCTGCGACATTCACCAGCGACATCTTCAGTGTGCCAATCTGGCTGTTCAGCCGGGCGGGGGTGTTGGCACCCGGTAGCAGGTAAACGCCGCTGCTGGATTTGGCGTTCAGCGCATTTTGCTGCGTGATCTTCACGGTTTCCTTGTTCAGTTTGTCCATTGCCGCATTCAGTGTATTCACGCTTTGTTTCATCTCGCGAACGTCAGTTTGCTGTGCACAGGCGCTAAGGGTGAAGAGGCTCCCCACCAGCAGAATTCTCAGGTAACGTCTTGTCATTGCGTTTATTTCCTTGAAATAACGGATCTTCGTAATGGTAGACAGCATAGTATCGTCAGGTATAGATCCTTTGTCTCAAAAAGCTCTTCCTTTGTTGTCAGGCCAGTTCAGGGTAAAATAGAAATCAGTTAACCAGATAACAGGGACATCATATGCATTGCCCATTTTGCTCCGCTGTGGATACCAAAGTCATCGACTCTCGTCTTGTGGGCGAGGGATCATCCGTACGCCGCCGTCGGCAATGTCTGGTATGTAACGAGCGTTTCACAACCTTTGAGGTTGCAGAGCTGGTGATGCCGCGTGTCGTGAAAAGTAACGATGTGCGCGAGCCGTTCAATGAAGAAAAGCTGCGTAGCGGGATGCTGAAGGCGCTGGAAAAACGTCCGGTCAGTGCCGACGACGTTGAAATGGCGTTAAACCATATCAAATCTCATCTTCGTGGTTTAGGTGAGCGTGAAGTGCCGAGCAAAATGATCGGCAACCTGGTGATGGAGCAGTTGAAAAAGCTCGATAAGGTCGCCTATATCCGCTTCGCCTCTGTGTATCGCAGTTTCGAAGATATCAAAGAGTTCGGCGAAGAGATCGCCCGCTTACAGGATTAAGCCGATGCAGGATGAGATTTACATGGCACGCGCCATGAAGCTGGCGCAGCGCGGTCGTTTCACCACCCATCCGAATCCCAACGTGGGATGCGTCATCGTAAAAGATGGCGAGATTGTGGGCGAAGGTTTTCACTATCGCGCGGGCGAGCCGCATGCCGAAGTTCATGCCCTACGCATGGCGGGCGAGAAGGCGCGTGGTGCCACGGCATATGTGACGCTGGAACCCTGCAGCCATCACGGGCGCACGCCGCCATGCTGTGAAGCACTGATTGCGGCGGGTGTCGCACGCGTGGTTGCCGCGATGCAGGACCCTAATCCGCAGGTCGCCGGACGCGGCCTGTATCGTCTGCAGCAGGAAGGGATCGACGTTAGCCACGGCCTGATGATGCAAGACGCTGAAGCTATCAATAAGGGCTTCCTGAAGCGCATGCGCACAGGGTTTCCGTATATTCAGCTTAAGCTCGGAGCCTCGCTGGATGGTCGCACGGCGATGGCGAACGGTGAGAGCCAGTGGATCACCTCGCCTCAGTCAAGGCGCGATGTGCAACGTCTGCGCGCGCAAAGCCATGCTATTCTCACCAGCAGTGAAACCGTTCTGGCGGACGATCCGGCGATGACCGTGCGTTGGGATGAGCTGAATGCTGAAACGCAGGCTCTGTATCCGCAGGACAATTTGCGCCAGCCGCTGCGTATTGTCATTGATAGCCAGAACCGCGTGACGCCGGAGCACCGCATCGTGCAGCAACCGGGTGAAACCTGGTTTGCCCGCACGAAAGAAGACACGCGTGAATGGCCAGAAGGCGTGCGCAGTATCATGGTGCCGGAGCACAACGGGCATCTCGATTTGGTGGTGCTGATGATGCTGCTCGGCAAGCAGCAGGTAAACAGTATTTGGGTGGAAGCAGGGCCGACGCTGGCTGGTGCGCTGTTGCAGGCAGGGCTGGTGGATGAGCTACTTGTTTACGTTGCGCCTAAACTGCTAGGCAACGATGCGCGTGGCCTGTTTGTGCTACCGGGCCTTGAGACGCTTACTGATGCACCACAACTGAAATTTAGCGAGATACGTCCGGTCGGCCCGGATGTCTGCCTCCATTTAACGACAGCGTAATTGCTCCTGAAATAGGGAAGCAGTGTGCAAAGTATTATGATAAAATCCGCCCCCCTGCGGGGCCAAATGAACCCGTAAAGGAAGAGTATGAACATTATTGAAGCTGCTGTAGCTACCCCGGACGCTCGCGTCGCCATCACCATTGCGCGTTTCAACAACTTCATCAACGACAGCCTGCTGGAAGGTGCGATTGACGCCCTGAAACGTATCGGCCAGGTTAAAGATGACAACATTACCGTTGTTTGGGTTCCAGGTGCTTACGAACTGCCTCTGGCAGCAGGCGCGCTGGCGAAAACCGGTAAATACGACGCGGTGATTGCGCTGGGTACCGTTATTCGTGGCGGCACTGCGCACTTCGAATACGTTGCGGGCGGTGCAAGCAATGGTCTGGCGCACGTTGCACAGGATGCTGAAATTCCTGTCGCGTTTGGCGTACTGACCACCGAAAGTATTGAACAAGCCATCGAACGTGCTGGCACCAAAGCCGGTAACAAAGGTGCAGAAGCTGCACTGACCGCGCTTGAAATGATCAATGTATTGAAAGCCATTAAGGCCTGATTTTTTTGTAAGGGGAATTCCGTGAAACCTGCTGCTCGTCGCCGCGCCCGTGAATGTGCCGTCCAGGCACTTTACTCCTGGCAGTTGTCCCAGAACGACATCGCTGATGTTGAATACCAGTTCCTGTCAGAACAGGACGTGAAAGATGTTGACGTTCTGTACTTCCGTGAACTGCTGTCGGGAGTGGCGACTAATAGCGCGTATCTCGATGGTCTGATGAAACCCTACCTCTCCCGTCTGCTCGAAGAGCTGGGCCAGGTAGAAAAAGCAGTGTTGCGTATCGCGCTGTTTGAGCTGTCTAAACGTGATGATGTGCCGTACAAAGTGGCCATCAACGAAGCGATCGAACTGGCGAAAACCTTCGGCGCTGAAGACAGCCATAAGTTTGTTAACGGCGTGCTGGATAAAGCCGCACCTGCGATCCGTCCCCACAAAAAGTGATCCGCAAACCGGAGTCTCGCATTGCCTGACGGGCGGTGCGGCTCCGGTTTTTTTATTTAATTTGCTGAGGCATAACGTATGGCATGCGGCGAATTCTCCCTGATTGCCCGTTATTTCGACCGTGTCAGAACCTCTCGTCTTGATGTTGAAACCGGCATTGGTGATGACTGCGCACTTCTCAATATTCCTGAAAAACAGACGCTGGCAATCAGTACCGACACCTTAGTCTGCGGACGTCATTTCTTACCGGATATCGATCCTGCCGATCTGGCGTACAAAGCGCTGGCGGTCAACGTAAGCGATCTGGCGGCGATGGGGGCCGATCCCGCATGGCTGACGCTCGCCTTAACCCTGCCGAATGTCGATGAAGCCTGGCTTGAAGCCTTTAGCGACGCGCTGTTTGACCAGCTCAACTACTACGATATGCAGCTGATCGGCGGCGATACCACCGCCGGGCCACTGTCGATGACGCTGGCGATCCACGGCTATGTGCCTGTCGGACGCGCGCTGAAACGTTCGGGCGCAAAACCGGGCGACTGGATCTACGTCACCGGCACGCCGGGTGACAGCGCGGCTGGGCTGGCGATCCTTCAGGAACGTTTAACGGTCGACGATAAAGACGACGCGGCGTATCTGGTGAAACGCCATCTGCGGCCAACACCACGCATTCTGCACGGCCAGGCGCTGCGCGATCGTGCCAGTTCGGCTATCGATCTGTCTGATGGACTGATCTCCGATCTGGGGCATATTCTGAAGGCCAGCGGCGTGGGGGCTCGCGTTGATCTGGATCTGTTCCCGCTGTCAGAGCAACTGCTTCGTCACGTCGAGCCTGAGCAGGCGCTGCGCTGGGCGCTCTCCGGCGGTGAAGATTACGAGCTGTGCTTTACCGTTCCTGAGCTTAATCGCGGGACGCTGGATGTGGCGTTAGCGAATCTGGGCGCGAAATTTACCTGCATCGGGCAGATTATGCCGGAAAGTGAAGGACTGCAGTTTGTCCGTGAAGGTGAGCCGGTCGCGTTTGACTGGAAAGGGTATGATCACTTCGCGTGAGTTTTTTTGCCGGGTGGCGGCTTCGCCTTACCCGGCCTACAGGTTTTGTTCCCTCTCCCTGTGGGAGAGGGTTAGGGTGAGGGCGTCAGGCCGCACAATTCCTATTTAAACCCCACCACCGGATGTTGCTGATACGGCGTTTCAAGCTCCGCAATCTGCTCCGGCGTCAGCGTTAAATCCACCGCGCTCAGCAACTCATCCAGCTGTTCTTCCCGCGATGTGCCGATAATCGGTGCTGCTACACCGCGTTTGCTCAGCACCCATGCCAGCGCTACCTGCGCACGCGTGGCTCCGGTTTCGTCAGCAATACCCGCAAGGCGTTCAGCTATCTGCGCATCGCTGGCTTCTGTCCCTTCGTACAGCGTTTTTCCAAACTCATCCGATACTGAGCGGGCGGTGGTTTCCCCCCACGGGCGGGTTAAGCGTCCGCGCGCCAGCGGGCTCCATGGGATCACCGCCACCCCTTCCTGGTAGCAAAGCGGCAGCATCTCGCGCTCTTCTTCGCGATAGATCAGGTTGTAGTGATCCTGCATGGTGACAAAACGCGCCCAGCCGTGCTGCGCCTGGAGATCCAGCGCCTGCGCAAACTGCGAAGCATGCATGGATGACGCGCCGATGTACCGCGCTTTACCCGCTTTCACTACATCGTTAAGGGCTTCCAGCGTCTCTTCAATCGGCGTGTTGTAATCCCAACGGTGGATCTGCAGCAGGTCGACATAATCCATGTTCAGGCGGCGGAGGCTGTCGTCAATAGAGCGCAGGATTTGCGCGCGTGACAGCCCTTCTGCGAGATCGCCAACCTGATGATAAACCTTGGTGGCGACAACGACGTCATCCCGGCGAGCAAAGTCACGCAGGGCGCGACCAACGATCTCTTCGCTGCTGCCGTCGGAGTAGCTGTTGGCGGTATCAAAAAAGTTAATGCCGCCGTCGAGGGCGCGTTTGATGATGGGGCGGCTGCTCTCTTCCGGTAGCGTCCAGGCATGTTTTCCCCGGTCAGGCTCGCCAAACGTCATGCAGCCCAGACAAAGCCGGGAAACCTTAAGGTCTGTTTTTCCTAATGTAGTGTATTGCATGGTTCCACTCCTGCTGTGTTAAACATTACGTTTAAGCATAGCAGGAGCGGAAAAGGGGGGAATTCAGGCAAGCCAGGTACGGATTTTAGCTTCGATACCGGCGGCATCCAGGCCAATGGCCGCGCGGGCCTCGTCCTGCGTGCCTTGTGGGATAAAGTGATCCGGCAGGCCGAGGTTCAGAACCGGAACAATTTTACGGTTCGCCATCAGCACTTCGTTCACACCGCTACCTGCGCCGCCCATAATGGCGTTCTCTTCCAGCGTGACCAGCACGTCATGGCTTTCGGCCATATTCAGGATCAGGGCTTCATCAAGCGGCTTCACAAAGCGCATATCCACCAGGGTGGCGTTCAGCGTTTCGGCAACTTTTGCCGCTTCCGGCATCAGCGTACCGAAGTTCAAAATCGCCACTTTCTCTCCGCGACGTTTGACCAGACCTTTACCGATCTCCAGTTTTTCCAGCGGCTGCAGTTCAACGCCTACGGCATTGCCGCGCGGGTAGCGAACCGCGCTTGGACCATCCTGATAGTGGTAGCCGGTAAACAGCATCTGACGACATTCGTTTTCGTCGCTTGGCGTCATGATCACCATGTCAGGAATGCAGCGCAGGAAGGAGAGATCAAATGCGCCCTGGTGCGTCTGGCCGTCAGCACCCACGATGCCTGCGCGGTCGATAGCAAACAGCACCGGCAGTTTCTGGATAGCCACGTCATGGATCACCTGATCGTAGGCGCGCTGCAGGAAGGTCGAATAAATGGCGACAATCGGTTTATAACCGCCAATCGCCAGGCCAGCAGCAAACGTTACGGCGTGCTGCTCGGCGATAGCCACGTCAAAATACTGGTCGGGGTATTTTTTAGAAAACTCCACCATCCCGGAGCCTTCACGCATGGCGGGCGTGACCGCCATCAGCTTATTGTCTTTGGCTGCAGTTTCGCACAGCCAGTCGCCGAAGATTTTCGAATAGCTCGGCATGCCGCCGCTGCTTTTTGGCAAGCAACCGCTGGTATGGTCGAATTTCGGTACGGCGTGGAAGGTGATCGGATCTTTTTCTGCCGGTTCGTAACCACGCCCTTTTTTGGTCATGATATGCAGGAACTGCGGGCCTTTCAGGTCGCGCATGTTTTTAAGCGTGGTGACCAGACCCAGCACGTCGTGGCCATCAACCGGGCCGATGTAGTTAAAGCCCAGCTCTTCAAACAGCGTGCCCGGCACCACCATGCCTTTGATATGTTCTTCGGTACGTTTGAGCAGCTCTTTAATTGGCGGTACGCCGGAAAAGACCTTTTTACCGCCTTCGCGCAGGGTTGAATAGAGCTTACCGGAGAGCAGTTGCGCCAGGTGGTTGTTCAGCGCGCCGACGTTTTCAGAAATCGACATTTCGTTATCATTGAGGATAACCAGCATGTCCGGCTTGATATCACCCGCGTGGTTCATGGCCTCAAACGCCATACCGGCGGTGATCGCCCCGTCGCCAATCACGCAGACGGTGCGACGCTGTTTGTTCTCTTTTTCAGCGGCGACGGCAATACCAATGCCTGCAGAAATGGAGGTGGAGGAGTGACCGACGCTTAACACGTCATACTCGCTCTCGCCGCGCCACGGGAACGGATGCAGGCCACCTTTCTGGCGAATAGTGCCAATTTTATCGCGACGGCCAGTCAGAATTTTGTGGGGGTAGGCCTGGTGGCCCACGTCCCAAATCAGCTGATCGAATGGCGTGTTATAGACATAGTGCAGCGCCACGGTCAGCTCAACCGTGCCAAGCCCGGAGGCGAAATGGCCGCTGGAGCGGCTGACGCTGTCGAGCAGGTAGCGACGTAGTTCGTCGCACAGCTTCGGCAGACTCTCTTTCGGCAACAGGCGTAGCTCCTGGGTGGAGTCAACTAACGCCAGTGTCGGGTATTTGGCAATATCAAAACTCATCAAAGGCTCATCGAGATATATAGTTTATTTATCACGCTGGATTATGTAGTCCGCTAGCGCTTCCAGTGCCGAGGTATCCAGTGATTGCGCGGCCAGTTCATTCAGTGACTGGCGGGCATCCTCTATCAGGTCCCAGGCTTTACGTTGGGCTTGCTCAAGGCCCAGCAGGGCGGGATAGGTACTTTTGCCAAGCTGCTGGTCCGCACCCTGACGTTTTCCCAATGTTGCAGTATCGCCCACCACATCCAGAATGTCATCCTGAACCTGGAACGCCAGACCGATACTCTCTGCGTATCTGTCCAGAATCGGCAGGGCGTTACGCCCGCGTTCACCTGCACTCAGTGCGCCCAGACGAACGGCGGCACGGATTAATGCCCCCGTTTTATGGCGGTGAATGCGTTCCAGCTGTTCCAGGTCAACCTGGCGGCCTTCCGCCTCTAAATCCAGCGCCTGACCGCCGCACATTCCGGCGACGCCGCTGGCCATCGCCAGTTCGGACACCATCGCCAGGCGATCGCGGTCGTTCACTTCGGCCATCGGGGCATCGCTTAAAATCGAAAATGCCAGCGTTTGCAGAGCATCTCCCGCCAGAATGGCATTTGCTTCGCCAAACTTGATATGGCAGGTCGGCTGGCCGCGACGCAGATCGTCATCGTCCATGGCGGGTAAATCATCGTGGATCAGCGAATAGGCGTGGATGCACTCAACGGCAGCCGCCGGGGCGTCCAGCGTGTTATCGCTGATCCCGAACATGTTGCCTGTGGCATACACCAGGAACGGGCGCAGGCGCTTTCCGCCTAAGAGTGCGCCATAATGCATGGCCTCAACCAGAGGAGTGTTCTGAAAAGGCTGTGGCGCAATAAAACGGCGCAGGGCGTCGTTAGCGCGGATTACGCGCGCCTGAAGCGCGTTGGCAAAATCCATTTACTCGGCGTCCGGTGTGAAAGGCGTGGTTTTTGCGTCTTCGGCATCTGAGAGCAGGATCTGCACACGCTGCTCAGCCTGCTGCAGTTTGACCTGCCCCTGGCGCGCCAACTGCACGCCACGTTCGAATTCGTTGAGCGCCTCTTCCAGCGGGAGATCGCCGCTCTCCAGACGGGTAACGATTTGCTCCAGTTCATTCAGCGCAGTTTCGAAACTGGCCGGTGCGTCGTTCTTCTTCGGCATAGTGAATTGACTCTTATATTCTCAGCCCCGATATGGTAACGGACTCAGGGCAATTATCAAATAACGCGCAATGTGCACAGGAGCGGCGCGATGGTGGTATACTTGCGCGCCTGGAAGCAGTCTTCGGTTATAGGGGCTGCTGTACTTTTCCATTACAAGCCTTATCGCTTGCCTAAGAAACATTGCCGCCATGAAGTTTATCATTAAATTGTTCCCTGAAATCACCATCAAAAGCCAATCTGTGCGTTTGCGCTTTATTAAAATTCTCACCGGGAACATTCGTAACGTATTAAAGCACTACGACGAAACCCTCGCCGTGGTGCGCCACTGGGACCACGTAGAAGTGCGTGCCAAAGACGAAAACAAACGTCTTGATATCCGCGACGCGCTGACCCGCATTCCGGGTATCCACCATATTCTGGAAGTGGAAGACGTCCCGTTCAGCGATATGCATGACATCTTTGAAAAAGCGCTGGTGCAGTACCGCGACCAGATCGAAGGCAAAACCTTCTGTGTGCGCGTGAAGCGCCGTGGCAAGCATGAGTTTAGCTCTATCGAAGTAGAACGCTATGTCGGCGGTGGTCTGAACCAGCATGTTGAGAGCGCGCGCGTGCGTCTCACCAACCCGGATGTCACCGTCAATCTGGAGATCGAAAACGATCGCCTGCTGCTGGTAAAAGGCCGTTACGAAGGTATCGGTGGCTTCCCGATCGGCACTCAGGAAGATGTGCTGTCGCTGATCTCCGGCGGCTTCGACTCCGGCGTCTCCAGCTACATGCTGATGCGTCGCGGCTGCCGCGTACACTACTGCTTCTTCAACCTGGGCGGCGCGGCGCATGAAATCGGCGTGCGTCAGGTGGCGCATTATCTGTGGAACCGCTTTGGCAGCTCCCACCGCGTGCGTTTCGTGGCAATCAACTTTGAGCCGGTGGTTGGCGAAATCCTGGAGAAAGTGGACGATGGCCAGATGGGCGTGGTACTGAAACGCATGATGGTGCGTGCAGCGTCCAAAGTTGCTGAGCGTTACGGCGTACAGGCGCTGGTCACCGGTGAAGCGCTGGGCCAGGTTTCCAGCCAGACGCTGACCAACCTGCGTTTGATCGACAACGTCTCGGATACGCTGATCCTGCGTCCGCTGATCTCCCATGATAAAGAGCACATCATCGATTTAGCGCGTGAAATTGGCACCGAAGATTTTGCCCGCACCATGCCGGAATACTGCGGTGTTATCTCAAAAAGCCCGACCGTCAAAGCGGTGAAGGCGAAGATTGAAGCGGAAGAAGAGCACTTCGATTTTGCCATTCTTGAGAAAGTGGTGGCGGAAGCGTCCAACATTGATATTCGCGAGATTGCCCAGCAGACCGAGCAGGACGTGGTCGAAGTTGAGACCGTCAGCGGTTTCGGTGCCAACGATGCGATTCTGGATATCCGCTCTATTGATGAGCAGGATGACAAGCCACTGAAGGTTGAAGGTGTGGACGTGGTGTCTCTGCCGTTCTACAAGCTGAGCACCAAATTTGGCGACCTCGACCAGAGCAAAACGTATCTGCTGTGGTGTGAGCGCGGCGTGATGAGCCGTCTGCAGGCGCTCTACCTGCGCGAGCAGGGCTTTGCGAATGTGAAGGTGTATCGCCCGTAGTTTGTTGCCGGGAGTGCGGCCTGATGCCCTCACCCCGACCCTCTCCCTGTGGGAGAGGGAGAAAAGATGAGCACGTGTAGGCCGGGTAAGGCGTAGCCGCCACCCGGCTTTTTTTATTCGTAGTAGTTATAAATCCCTGCCGCCATCACCAGCGACGACGCCACTTCGTAGGCTTTCTCGCGTCCCACCAGCAGGTCAATAATCTTTAAGCCAAAATCAATCGCGGTACCCGGCCCCTGGCTGGTCAGCAGATTGACGCGCGGGTCCCAGACGACGCGTTTATCCACCCACTGGTCCTCTGGAATCGTCGCCTTCAGCCCAGGGAAACCGGTCATGTTGCCAATCGGGAACAGGTTATGAGGAACCAGAACGGTTCCGGCGGCAGCGCAAATCGCGGCGACAATGCGACCAGACAAGTGAAACTGCCTGACGGTCTCGACTAGCAGCGGGCTGTCGCGGAAACACTCCGCGCCTTTCACTCCGCCAGGCAAGACGATGACGTCGTAATCGCCGTCAGCCACTTCGACCAGTGGAGCATCCGCAAGGAGCTTCACGCCGCGAGAGCAGGTGATGACCCGATCGCCATCGCTGGCGACGCTGGCGGTTGTCACCGCAATCCCACCGCGCACCATTAAGTCAATGGTGGTTACCGCTTCAGTCTCTTCGCTACCAGGGGCGAGGCATACCAGTGCCGACGCGCTCATACTCACTCTCCTTACGTTTAATTCGATCATACAGGCGGGCGTTTTCCGGCACAGCGATGCCGTGTGCGCGGGCGCGTTTTAACAGATAGCCGGTGATGTAGTCGATTTCGGTGTGGCGTAACGCCCGAACATCCTGCAACATCGAAGAGATATTTTCTGCCGTACTATCAATAACCTGCTCAACATAATAGCGTAAATCATCCGCCGATGTGTGTAAGCCTTCACGTTCAATCACCGACGCGACCTCGGCACACAAGGCTGCAACCTCCTGCGGATGGTTTTTCAGCTCACCGTTCGGACAGTCCCACAGTGCCGTCAGCGGATTAATCACGCAGTTGGCCGCCAGCTTGCGCCAGAGCTGTGGGCGAATATTGTTATGCCAGGCCACGTCCGGCAGCACGTTTTGCAGTGTGTCCGCCAGATAACTGTAGTCGCCATCCTGTTCACGGGCCGGGCCTATGTGCGTTACGCCGCTGGCAACATGCACAATGATATTGCCATCACGTCGTGCGGCATGCGTGGTGGTGGCCATCAGCAGGGGCTGGGCGATGCTTTTCAGCTCATCAAGGGTGCCCATACCGTTATGCAACAGTAAAATGGGCGACGTGGAGGGGAGCTGGTCCGCCAGTGTTTTCACCGCATCCGAAACCTGCCACGCTTTGAGAGTGACCAGTAGCAGGTCGCTTTGCGCAAGAAAATCAGGATCGTTCGCGGTGAGCGATTCGTTAAAGATGCTTCCGTCTTCATCAATCAGGTTTACACTGCAGTAGGGCTGGGGCACACGCAGCCAGCCCTGTACCTCGTGTCCGTGCTTGCACAGCGCGGTTAGCCATAGCTGGCCAAGGGCTCCGCATCCGAGCACTGTAATTTTCATTGTTCCTCCTCACCTGCAACTGCGCCAGGTGTTACGGCCTAAGTATAGCGCCGTCAGCTACGCTTCTCGTTATGCCTTGTAGCGGGTATTATGCAACGCAACAAAAATGAAGGGAGAAGAAAAGATGCCATCTTTCGATATTGTTTCCGAAGTTGATATCCAGGAAGTCCGCAACGGCGTGGAAAACGCAAGCCGTGAAGTTGAGTCACGTTTCGATTTTCGCGGCGTTGAGGCGACGTTTGAGCTGAACGATGCAAATAAGACGATTAAGGTGCTGAGCGAATCTGATTTCCAGGTAAATCAGCTGCTCGATATTCTGCGCGCCAAGCTGTTAAAGCGTGGCATTGAAGGCACATCGCTGGATGTGCCGGAAGAGTTTGTGCACAGCGGCAAAACCTGGTTTGTTGAAGCCAAACTGAAGCAGGGTATTGAGAGCGCGGTGCAGAAAAAAATCGTTAAGCTCATTAAAGACAGCAAGCTGAAAGTTCAGGCGCAGATCCAGGGGGAAGAAATCCGTGTAACCGGTAAATCCCGTGACGATCTGCAGTCCGTCATGGCGCTGGTGCGCGGTGGCGATCTGGGACAACCGTTCCAGTTTAAAAACTTCCGCGATTAAGTCAAAAAAGCCCGGTTTTCCGGGCTTTTTTTCAGGCTTTCAGCGCCTGCTCCACTTCAAAGCGATTAGTGATTTTGCTGTCAATTTTGACGTAGGCGCTACGCTCTTCCGGCACAACCAACACCTCAGTAACGCCTTCTTTCGCTTCAATGCGTTGTTTTAGCGCATCGTTAATGTCGATATCGTCCGGGATTTCCACTCGTAAACTGCTGACATAGCGCGGCTCTTTCATGGTGCTGGCGATAAGCAGCCAGAGCATCGCCAGCAATGCGCCTGCTAAAAATACCGTTTGAGAGTCAAACAGGCCGTCCACCCAGCCGCCGAGGGAGCCACCAATCGCGACGCCGATAAACTGGCTGGTGGAGTAAATCCCCATTGCGGTGCCTTTGTAGCCAGCCGGGGATTCTTTGCTGATAAGTGAAGGTAACAGCGCTTCCATCAGATTAAAGGCCAGGAAGAATAGCTGCACGCCGATAACCAGTTCCCAGAAGTGGGGGCCCGAACCCCACAGCACAATTTCCGCAATCAGCAGCAGTGCCACGCAACCGAGGAAGACGCGTTTCATCTTACGTTTCACTTCGGCGTAGATGATAAACGGCACGACGGAGACAAAAGAGATAAGCATGGTCACCAGATAGATTTTCCAGTGTTCCGCAGCCGGGAAGCCCGCAGCCGCCAGTTGGCCTGGAAGCGCCACAAACGTGGACATCAGCAGGATGTGCAGGCACATAATGCCGAAATTCAGCTTCAGCAGGCGTGGCTCGGCAATCACCTTATTAAAGCTGCCTTTTACCATGCCGGATTCACGGTTCAGAACGTGGTTTTTACTGTCCGGCACAACCCATAGCGTTAATGCAATGCCGAGCGTTGCCAGCGCGGCAATCATCCAGAACAGGGCGTGCAGGCCAAGTTTATGCGTGATGATGGGGCCAAGCACCATCGCAATCGCAAAGGTGACGCCAAAGCTGACGCCAATAAAGGCCATCGCTTTAGTGCGGTTCTGCTCGCGGGTTAAGTCCGACAATAGCGCCATGACGGCGGCGGCAATCGCGCCAGAGCCCTGCAGGGCGCGGCCAAGAATAATGCCCCAGATAGAGTGGGAGAGGGCGGCAATCACGCTGCCCAGTACAAAGACCAGTAGCCCGCCGACGATAAGCGGCTTGCGACCAACGCGGTCAGAGAGTAAACCAAAGGGGATCTGGAAGATCGCCTGGGCTAAACCATAAATGCCAATCGCCAGGCCAATCAACGCTTCGCTGGCACCCTGTAGCGCCATTCCGTATGTGGTCAGAACAGGCAGGACCATAAACATGCCAAGCATACGTAGCGAGAAAACAGTCCCTAAACCCCAGGTCGCGCGCAACTCGCCCGGCGTCATTTTATAATCGTTCATTACCACCTCTACCAAAATGCAGGCCATAGTTTAGGCGGGGTGATAAGTGCGGTAAATAGGTGTTTGTTTAAGAGATATTACGAGGGTGTGATAAAAGCACCCTCGGATAAAAAAAATTACGCCTCGACGCGCAACCCGTAGCTTTTGAATTTTTCAAGCACGACGGCAATTTCCTCGTTGCTGAGCACCGGGACGGGATCAACAATCGCCAGCGTTTTCAGATAGAGTTTTGCCAGTACCTCCACTTCCTGCGCCAGCCACAGCGCTTTCTCAAGGCTCTCTTCGCAGGTTATCAACCCATGATGCTGCAACAGCGTGGCTTTGCGATCGCGTAACGCCACCGCGACATGCTCTGACAGGGCGCGTGTACCGAAGGTCGCGTAAGGGGCGCAAGGGATGGAGTTACCGCCCGCGGCGGCAATCATGTAGTGAATGGCCGGAATAGGGCGATTCAGTATCGAGACGGCTGTGCAGTTGACTGCGTGGTTATGAACGACGGCATTGGCTTCCGGGCGAGTTTGATACACCACCTGATGAAAACGCCATTCGCTCGACGGCAGTTTCCCCTCCTCGTGGTGACCTTCTGCATCCACATAGACGATGCTCTCTTCGGTGAGGTACTCGTAGGGAATGCCGGTCGGTGTAATCAGCATCCCGTCGCGGTAGCGCACGCTAATGTTGCCGGCGGTGCCCTGATTTAACCCTAAACGGGTCATCTCAAGGCAGGTGTCGATAATGTCTCTGGCTAATCGGGCTCGTTCCATTTTTATTCTCCGGGTACAGTTTTATTCTTACTGGCGGGAACGTTTGACCAGCTTCATATCGACTTTCGCCGTCTCGTTGACTGCGTCGCCGTCGATGGCTCGTTGCATAAGTTCAAACGCTTTTTCCGCCCAGGTATCTTCATCCTGCTGCATCGACCAGACGCTGTTAGGCAGGAATCCCAGCATGGGGTGTTCATCGAATGTGCCGATATTGATATTCCTCGGGACTGAGCCAGTACGTGCGCGCAGGGCCTCGATTGCTCCTTCCAGCACCGGTAACGACGAGGCGATAAAAGCCTGCGGGACACCGTTGCTGGCGATAAGTGAGTCCATCAGGGCGTATCCCCCCTGCGGCGTGTTGTCTGGCCCTTCGATGACCCACTCGCGGTGGTTAATTCCTGCGGCTTTCAACGCATGCAGATAACCGTTGAGACGGTCGGTGATGCTGGGAAGCGCGGTATCGCCAACCAGAAACCAGAGCGGAGTTTCGCTACTCTCCAGCATGCTGCGGGTCAGTTCATCGCCCCCGGCTTCGTTATGACTCTCCACCAGTGCGTTGTCGGTAAAGCCAAAATCACGGTCGAGGAGCACCAGCGGCTTTTGGATCTGCCGCAAATGGTGCTGCTGGTTTTCCAGCGTGGAGGGGACGATAAACAGGCCGTCCACGTTGCGTGCCATTAAGGCTTTTACCAGCTTGTTTTCATAATCCACATCGTTATACGTACAGCTGATCATCAGTTGATAGCCCGAACGGCGGCAGCGCAGTTCGAGTTTTTCTGCGAGCGTGGCAAAGAAGACGTTGGAGATATTGGGCACGATAAGCCCCAGCGTCTCGGTTTTGTTCAGCTTCAGGCTGCGCGCTGAATGGTTCAGTGTGTAGCCGTAGCGCTCGACATGTTCATTAATTCTGGCCTGCGTTTTCACGCTGATCCTGTACTGCTCAGCTTTGCCGCCCAGCACCAGCCTAACGGTGGTGACGGATAAATTCAGATCCTTAGCTATCTGTTCAACTGTTTTGGCCATTGCTATGCCTCAATCCTTAACGTACGTGAAAAACTGCAGATAAAGCATACGCATCCTGCCATTACATTTCCTGTTGCATCAGTTGATTAAGCGCCTGCTGCTGTGTCCACAGCGCAAGGTAAGCCGCGTATTTTTGCTGGTGGAAGGCCGCCGTTTCCGGACGACGGGGAATGACTTCTCCGGTTTTGACCATCACACGCGTGGCATCGGTTAACGTGGGCCAGGCACCACTTGCCACTGCGCCGCAAATCGCCGCCCCCAGCGTGACCGCATCCTCTTCAGCTAACAGATGGATGTCGCAGCCGGTTGCATCGGCGTATTCCCTCAGCCAGAGCGGGTTATGGGTCGCCCCGCCGCAAATCACAATACGTGACAGCGTGTGACCCTGGTGCGTCAGGGTGTCGATGATATGTCGCGTGCCGTAGGCGATAGCCTGCAGCGTGGCGAGATACAGCCTTGCCAGCGCGCGTTCTCCCGTTTCCAGCGTCAGGCCAACGACGCTGCCTCGTGCGTCCGGGCGCGAACGTGGCGAACGATTGCCGTGGTGATCCGCCAGAATATGCAGGTTGCGGGTGGGGTATTTCTCCTCCTGTTCAAGGGCAGTGACCCAGTCATTAATTAGCGCCACCGGATGGCGTTGTGCCGCCTTCGCTTTCGCCAGTAACTCCGCGCTGGCTCCGTGTTCGCGCAGCGTCCAGTCGACCAGCGCGCCAGCAGCACTCTGCCCGCCTTCTGTCAGCCAGTAGCCCGGCAGCATGGCGCTCCAGTAAGGCCCCCAGACGCCGGGCGTGTGGATCTCTTTCTGGCTGGCAAGCATATGGCAGTTTGAGGTTCCGCTGATGAGTGCCAGCGTACCTTCCGGCTGCGATCCGGTTAGCGCCACGCCGCCCGCGTGGGCGTCGATCATGCCGCTTGCCACGATTACGCCTTCGGATAAACCCAGCGCGTGTGCCGCCTGCGGGCTTAAAGTTCCCGCACAGTCGGCTACGTCCAGAATATGTTCGGGAATTTTAGTCAGTAGGTTTTCCAGACCAACGGCCCTGAGCAGGGTGTCGCTGAAACGTGCCTCATGCGCCAGGTAGTTCCATTTGCAGGTGAGAGTGCAAAGGCTGGCGACGTCCTGACCGGTCGCTTTCCAGACCAGAAAATCGGCCAGGTCGAAAAAACGCCAGGTCTTATTCCAGGTTTCAGGATGGTGATGCTGTAGCCACAGCAGCTTGGGCAGCTCCATCTCAATGCTCACTTCGCCGCCCACATAGCGCAGCGCCGGGTCGCGGGTGGCATTAATTTGGGCGGTTTCAGCCTGCGCACGGTGATCCATCCACATGATAATGTCCTGCGTCGGCGGGCCGTCCGGCGAGACGCTCAGGCCATTTCCGTTGGCATCCAGCGCCACCAGCGAACAGGTGGCGTCGAATCCCACGGAGCGAATGGCTTCACTGGCGATACCCGATGAGTCGACGGCTTCCCGCACCACCGCGCAAACCTGCTGCCAGATCTCCGCGGAAGATTGTTCCACGCGCGCGTTACTGGCATGAAACTGCGATATCGGGCGGGTCGCAAAGCTCAGTCGATCGCCCTGGGCAGAGTAAAGCCCCGCCCGCACGCTGGCTGAACCGACATCAACGCCGAGGAAATAGCCGTCACTCATCCTGAACTCCCTTATTTTTTACCAAACGGATGCAGCAGTTTATCAATTTCAGGGGTGTTGATATTCTGTGCATTGACATATTTCACTGGAATATCAATTTCTTTCGCCACGGTCTGCCCGGAAATCACCGCATTCAGCGCTTTAATGCCCTGGTAGCCAATCTGATATGCATCCTGAACCACAAAGCCCTGAATCACACCGTTCTTAAGGAAATTAATGATTGCTTCGGTACTGTCGAAGCCGATGACCTTAACTTTTCCCTTCAGGTTCTGGCTGTCGATGGCGTTCGCCACGCCCAGGGTTGAGCCTTCATTCGTGGCATAAATGCCCGCGATATCCGGGTTGGCCTGAACCATATCAATGGTTTTATCCATCGCTTTTTGCGGGTCGCCATCGCTGTACTGGACAGGCAGCACCTGAATGTTCGGATACTTCGCTTTCATCTCCTCGCTGAACCCTTCGGAGCGTTCGATGGCGGAGGTCGTCCCGGCTACGTGGGCAATGATCCCCACTTTCCCTTTCTGACCGATCTGTTCAGCCAGCGCGTCCGCCGCCTGTGCGCCCGCCTTACGGTTGTTGGTGGCGACAAAGCTGGCCGGGATATCGGAATTCACGCCGGAGTCGAACGTTACGACCTTAATTCCACGGCTGTTGGCGGTTTCGACCAGCGGGGCAAGGGCATTAGCGTCCAGCGCGGCCAGCAGCAGGCCGTTCGGTTTCTGCGCCATGGTGTTTTCCACCAGCTGGATTTGCTCGGCGATTTGCGTTTCATCCGCCGGGCCTACATAGCTGGTTTTGTCACCTAACTCCTTTGCGGCGGCTTCGGTTCCCATTTTGACCGTTTGCCAGAATTCATGCTGATAGCCTTTACTGACCACCGGCAGGTTTAAATCTTTCGCCAGCGCGCTGCTGGTCATGATGGCGACGAGCGACAGGGCGCTCAGGATATGGCTGGTTTTCATTATTTTGCTCCGTTGTAGGGTTTTTTGTGTCGAGAACCTAACGCATTCTTTTACGTAACGTGTCCAGGTAGACGGCGGCCACGACGACCACGCCCATCGCCACCATTTGCCAGAACTGAGATACTCCCATTAAATTGAGGCCGTTTTTCAGCACGCTCATGATGAACGCGCCAATGATGGTGCCGCCGATAGTGCCCACGCCACCCATCAGGCTCGTCCCGCCGATGACGACCGCGGCGATCGCTTCCAGCTCGTAGCCGACGCCCACGGTCGGCTGGCCGGAGTTGAGACGCGAGGCGAGGATCACCCCGGCAATACCGGTCAACAGGCCGCAGAAGGCGTAGACGAAAATTTTCACCCGCTGCACTTTGATCCCGGAAAGATGCGCTGCGGTTTCATTGCTGCCGACGGCGTAGATATAGCGGCCCATCACCGTTTTTTTCAGTATCCACATCGCAACCAGTGCCACAATGACCAGGTAAAACACCGGATAAGGCAGCACGTCGAACAGGCGGCCCTGCGCCAGAGTTTTGAATTCCGGGTAGTCAGAAAAGTAAATCGCGCGTCCGTCGGTCATCACCATGTTGATACCACGAACGGACATCATCAGGCCGAGCGTGGCAATAAACGGTGGGATAGTCATCTTCGTGACCAGAAATGCGTTTACATAGCCGCAGACGCCACCCGCCAGCACACCGGCCAGAATGCAAACTGGCAGTGGCATACCAAACCCGGCGGCAATGCCTACCGCAACGCCAGAGAACGCCACCACCGAACCGAGCGACAGGTCGATCCCGGCGGTGATGATGACAAAGGTGACGCCAATGGCCATGATGCCAATCACCGCCGTTTGCAGGGCGATGGTCATGATATTTTCGGTATTAAAGAAGAACGGTGAGCTGAAGCTGAAAAAAAGAACCAGCAACACCAGGCTAAACAGGGGAGCCAGGCGCATCAGCAGCGCTTTATTAATTTTCATCGAATGATTCCCGCTTTGCGGCGAAGGGACGGTGACAGACATGATTAATCCTCCAGCGTGGCGTATTGCATGATTTTTTCCTGGGTGGCGTGCTCAGCCTCTATTTCGCCGGTAATGCGGCCGCCGCGCATCACTAATATGCGGTCACACATTCCTAAAACTTCCGGCAGTTCGGATGAAATCATGATGATCGATTTACCTTTAGCGACAAGGCGGTTCATTAATTCGTAAATTTCCAGTTTTGCGCCGACATCAATTCCCCGTGTTGGCTCATCAAAAATTAAAATATCGGTGTCTTTGCAGACCCAGCGGGCAATAATGATTTTTTGCTGATTACCGCCGCTTAAATTCAGTGCCGCCTGCTCCAGATGCGGCGTTTTTATGCGTAGTGCATCCACCAGTTTCTGGCTGGATTCCCGACAGCGCTTTTCATCGACATTGCCCATAAGACCGGAATAGTCCGGGTAATTGCCGAGCATGATGTTCATCTCAACGGAAAGGCCGAGGGCGAGCCCCTCTTTTTTGCGATCTTCGGTTAAATAGCTAATGCCTTTATCAATGGCATCTGCCACGTCTTTAATGCGGGTTGGCGTACCGTTTAGCGTCAGCGTGCCGGCGTCAATGGGATCGGCTCCGAAGAGGGCTCTGGCAAGTTCTGTACGTCCTGCCCCCATGAGCCCGGCCAGACCGAGGATCTCGCCGCGCCAGAGAGTGAAGTCAATATCGTTCAGCACGCCGTTGCGCGTCAGGCCATTAACTTCCAGCACTTTTTCCGTGCGTTGATGCGGCGGACGTTTAGGGTAGATATTGTCGAGATTGCGGCCCACCATCATGGCGATGAGCTCGCCGATCTGCACCATTTCGTAATCCACGGTGGCGATATAGTGCCCGTCGCGCATGACGGTGGCGCGATCGGCAATCAGCGCCAGTTCCTCCAGGCGGTGCGAGATATAGACAATCCCCGTACCCTGCGCCTTGAGCATGCGTGTGACGTCAAACAGGCTCTCGATTTCACTCTCCGTGAGCGCGGCGGTAGGCTCATCCATAATCAGCACTTTGGCATTAACCGAGATGGCTTTGGCTATTTCCACCATTTGCTGCTGGGCTACGGTTAAATCACTGACGCGAGCATCCGGGGCAATTTTTAAATTCAGCGTTTGCAGTATTTTCTCAACGGCCTGGCGCTGGGCGCGTTTATCCAGCTGCCAGCGGCTATTTTTGCAAAATTCGCGGCCAATAAAGATATTCTCCTCCACGGTTAAATCGGGAAAGAGATTAAATTCCTGGTGAATAATGGTAATACCCGCATGCTGCGCGCTCAGCGGATCGCTGAATGAAACAGGTTGTCCTTCAAACTGAATATCACCCGCATCGGGCTGATAGACACCGGACAATATTTTCATTAGCGTCGATTTTCCGGCACCGTTTTCACCCAGCAGGGCATGTACCTCGCCACGACGTAAATCGAAATCCACCTGATTCAGCGCCAGCACGCCGGGAAAGCGTTTGGTGATGCGCTTCATCTGAATAAGAGTCTCTGACATTGCAAAATTCCTGTGTTGGAAAGGCAATGAATCAATAGCCACATAGATTCTGTTATTAAGCTAACTCGACTTAGCTTACGTCCTTAAAAGCTATTTTAGGGTCATAATTTAGCCAAATCATTTGTATTCAAATTGTGACGACGTGCAAAGGTATTTTGTTAATTAATTGAATTTAAATGATTTATTAATTTTGTGCTGAATCGTAATACCTGACGCTGATCGAATTTTGACCTCTCATCGTGAATCTGCTCACAGATCCCGCACAATTATCTTGTCTCATTTTTGTTATGAAACCTAAGCTAATTCGAGTTAGCAAATTTCATTATTCTCTGTTTCCGGTGCTGTCGATGCGCTTTTGGCACGGCTACGCCCACGAAGCGGATAGGTTAACCAACGTGAGGAAGGGCTATGAAAACGAAAAAAGCGTTACCCCGTATTGGCATTCGACCTGTAATTGATGGCCGCCGGATGGGAGTGCGCGAATCTCTGGAAGAGCAGACCATGAACATGGCGAAAGCCACGGCTGCGCTGCTGAGTGAAAAATTGCGTCACCCCTGTGGAACGCCCGTTGAATGCGTGATTGCCGACAGTTGCATCGCCGGTATGGCGGAATCCGCCGCCTGCGAAGAGAAGTTCAGCACCTCTCACGTTGGCCTGACGATTACCGTGACCCCGTGCTGGTGCTACGGCAGCGAAACCATTGATATGGACCCGCTGCGCCCTAAAGCTATCTGGGGCTTTAACGGCACCGAGCGCCCTGGCGCGGTCTATCTGGCGGCTGCGCTGGCTGCGCACAACCAGAAAGGGATTCCGGCATTTTCGATCTATGGTCATGATGTGCAGGATGCGGGCGACGAGGTGATTCCGGCGGATGTCGAGGAAAAGCTACTGCGTTTTGCCCGTGCTGGCCTGGCCGTGGCGAGCATGAAGGGGAAAAGTTATCTGTCGGTGGGCGGTGTTTCGATGGGGATCGCAGGCTCGATTGTCGATCATAACTTCTTTGAGTCATGGCTTGGTATGAAGGTGCAGGCGGTAGATATGACCGAGCTGCGCCGTCGTATCGATCATAAGATCTACGATGAACAGGAGCTTGAACTGGCACTGGGCTGGGCCAAAGAGCACTTCCGCTTCGGCGAAGATAAAAATGCGCAGCAGTATCGCCGCAACGAGCAGCAAAATGCAGCGATCCTGCGGGAAAGCCTGCTGATGGCGATGTGTATACGCGACATGATGCAGGGCAACCCTAAACTTGCTGAGATGGGCCGCGTGGAGGAGTCGCTGGGCTATAACGCGATAGCTTCCGGTTTCCAGGGGCAGCGTCACTGGACCGATCATTATCCCAACGGCGATACCGCAGAGGCGCTGCTTAACAGCTCTTTCGACTGGAATGGCATTCGCCAGCCTTACGTGGTGGCGACCGAAAATGACAGTCTGAACGGCGTGGCAATGCTCTTTGGGCACCTGATGACCGGCACCGCGCAGATCTTCGCCGATGTGCGTACCTACTGGTCGCCGGAGTCGGTTGAACGCGTTACCGGCCAGAAACTGACCGGGCTTGCGGAGCACGGCATTATTCACCTGATCAACTCCGGCTCGGCTGCGCTGGACGGCACGGCGGAGCAGAAAAATGCTGAAGGGAAACCGACGCTGAAACCCCACTGGGAGATCACCGAAGAGGAAGCCAATGCCTGCCTGGCCGCCACCCACTGGTGTCCGGCGGTGCATGAGTATTTTCGTGGCGGTGGCTTCTCCTCAAACTTCCTGACCCGAGGCGGCGTGCCGTTTACCATGACCCGCGTGAATATTATTAAGGGAATTGGCCCGGTATTACAGATTGCCGAGGGCTGGAGCGTCGATTTGCCAGAAGAGGTGCATGACATTCTGAACAAACGCACGGATTCCACCTGGCCTACCACCTGGTTTGCCCCACGTCTGACTGGCAAAGGACCGTTCTCCGACGTCTATTCAGTAATGGCAAACTGGGGGGCTAACCACGGGGTGTTAACCGTAGGGCACGTCGGTGCTGATTTCATCACCCTGGCCTCGATGCTGCGCATTCCTGTGTGCATGCATAACGTGCCGGACGAGCAGATTTATCGCCCGACGGCGTGGGGCGCTCACGGGATGGACGTAGAAGGGCAGGATTACCGCGCCTGTGAAAACTACGGGCCGCTGTACAAACGTTAAGCCTGTCTGCCAGCCTGCTCAGGCGGGCTGGCAACCTGTGGGGGCCGTGATGAAAAAATGTTTTCTGGTTCTCGACTGCGGCGCAACCAACGTGCGTGCGATCGCGCTCGATCCCGAAGGGAAGATTGTGGCGCGCGCGGCTGTTGCCAATGCCAGCGAACGCGCTGCTGAAAACCCGGCGTGGCACCAGTGGTCGCTTGACGCCATCATGCAGCGTTTTGCTATGTGTTGTCAGACGATTGGCGAGGTGCTGAGTGAGTACCGGCTGTGTGGGATCAGCGTAACCACCTTTGGTGTGGATGGTGCGCTGGTGGATGAAAGGGGAGAGCTGCTTTACCCGGTCATTAGCTGGAAATGCCCGCGTACTGTTCCGGTGATGGACGATGTTGCCCGTACAGGCTTCTCCGCTGAATTACAGCGGATCACAGGAGTGGGGCAGTTTAGTTTCAATACGTTGTACAAGTTATTATGGCTGAAGGAAAACCATCCCGATCTGTTGTCCCGTGCCCACGCCTGGCTTTTTATCTCCTCGCTTATCAACCATCGCCTGACCGGAAGGATGACGACCGATCTCACTATGGCAGGCACCAGCCAGATGTTCGATCTTCATCAGCGCCAGTTCAGCGAAACGATTCTGGCGAAGGTGGGAGTATCTCGCTCGCTTTTCCCTGCTCTGGTTTCTCCTGGTGAGGTGATTGGTGAGCTGCAGCCGGACGCAGCGCACAGGCTTGGGCTACCCTGTGGCGTGCCGGTTATCTCCGCCGGGCATGATACGCAGTTTGCGCTTTTTGGTGCGGGCGCAGGCATTAATGAACCCATTCTCTCTTCAGGGACCTGGGAAATCCTGATGGCACGGACGTCACAGGTGAATACGCCTTTACTGGTGCAGTACCCTGGCGCAACCTGTGAACTGGACAGCCAGACGGGGCTTTATAATCCGGGGACGCAATATATGGCATCCGGCGTGCTGGAGTGGGTCCGCTCGCTGTTCTGGCCCGCAGAGACGGGCTGGGACACTATTCTGGCTGAGGCAGTGGCAATACCGGAGGGGGCAGACGGGGTGCAGATGAATACCCGGCTGCTTGATTCTCCGCTCGCCGGATGGCAGGGCGTGACGCTCAATACCACGCCTGCTCACTTTTACCGTGCGGCGCTCGAAGGGCTGACGGCGCGGCTAAAAGAAAATCTTATCGCCCTGGAGGCCATCGCGCAGTTTAAGGCGCGCGAGCTGCTGCTGGTGGGCGGTGGAAGCCGCAATGCGCTGTGGAATCAGCTAAAAGCCGATGCGCTCGGTATCCCGGTGAAGGTTCTTGATGACGGTGAAACCACCGTGCTGGGAGCATCGTTATACGGCTGGTGGGGGGCCGGAGAGGCGGCGAGTGCCGAAGACGCGCGCGGCCGGGTCCAGTACCGCTACCGCTATTTTTATCCGAAGGAACAAACCTATGCTTAAAACGATATCGCCGCTGATTTCGCCGGAACTTTTAAAAACACTGGCTGAAATGGGGCACGGAGATGAGATCATTTTTTCTGATGCCCACTTTCCCGCGCACAGCCTGGGGCCAAAAGTTATTCACGCGGATGGCCTGCGCGTAAGTGATTTACTGGCCGCGGTGATCCCGCTCTTTGAACTCGACAGCTATGCGCCGCCGCTGGTGATGATGGCTCCTGTTGCTGGGGATACGCTTGATGCGCAGGTGGAAGCGCGTTATCGCAAAGCGCTGTTCGGTGAGGGAGGAGGGGAGGAGATTACGCGTATCGACCGGTATGCATTTTATGGGCGGGCGCAGAAGGCGTTTGCCATTGTGGTGACGGGAGAGACAGCGAAATACGGCAATATTTTGTTAAAGAAAGGCGTTACGCCAGCCCAATAAAAAAGCCGGGTTAAACCCGGCTTTTTCAATTCAGCACACTTACCAGACGTATGTCAGCAGGCTGTGTGAATCTGGCACCATGAAGTCTACGGACATCATCACCGACAAAGACGTAATAGCGACAATCGAGAACACAAACAGTTTGCGCGCCCAGACTTTGTCATCTTCCACTTTATAGCCTCGCAGGGCCATACCGAGCCACCAGACGCTCACTGCCGCCGCAACGGCCAGGTATTTGTACCCGGCGTAGCCGCCCAGTGAGAGCATCAGCGTTGCCACGGCAAAGGCGATGATGTACAGCGTGATGTGGTTCTTG
Organism: Enterobacter sp. MALB-1; assembly: GCF_041021625.1. NCBI lineage: Bacteria > Pseudomonadati > Pseudomonadota > Gammaproteobacteria > Enterobacterales > Enterobacteriaceae > Enterobacter > Enterobacter sp. MALB-1. Next base: position 3,416,854 of record NZ_JBDPJL010000001.1, on the reverse strand, counting down.
GCAACCGAAATGCCTTTCACGACCGGCAGAACCGGGATGTTCGCTGCCTGATAATCCTTAAAGCGGAAAATCGCGATGGCGTAGGAGTGCGGCATCTGCCACAGGCTAAAGATAGCCAGCAGGATAGCCGCACCGCTGTCGAACTCGTTCGTGACGGCGCAGTAGCCAATCACCGGCGGCGCAGCGCCGGAGAGAGAACCAATCAGCGTGCCGTAGACGGAGTGGCGTTTCATATACAGGCTGTAGACGCCCACATACACCACGAACCCCATCACCCCCAGCCAGCAGGCCAGTGGGTTAGCACCAAACCACAGCAGCATAAAGCCAGCAATACCCAGCAAGGTGGCGTACACCAGCGAGACGGAAGGGGCGATCAGGCCTCTAACCAGCACCCGATTTTTGGTCCTTTCCATCTTCTTGTCGATATCCATGTCGATGTAGTTGTTAAATACACAACCGGACGCAACAACCAGTGACACACCGATCAGCGTGTAAACAAAGAGGGTGTAATCAATGCTGCCCTTAGAGGCCAGCAGGAACCCTCCGATCACGGAGATCAGGTTGCCAAAGATGATGCCTGGTTTCGTTACTTGCAGGTATTGCTTAAACATACTCGCCGCTCTTAGTGAACCATCATGTTGTAGTTGAGGTTCCACATAATCCAGATGGAACCGACTACCAGGATAGCGATGATAATCACGGTAAAGATAAAGGCCGTCATGTTCCAGCCTTCATCGGACTTGGTGTTCATGTGCAGGAAGCAAACCAGATGCACCAGAATCTGAATCACTGCGGTTACCAGGATTGCACCCAGAATAACCGGCTTAGACGCAGAACCGCTCATCACCATCCAGAACGGGATCACCGTCAGGATGATCGACAGGATGAAACCTGTCATGTAGGTTTTTACGCTACCGTGGGAAGCGCCATGATCGGTTGAATGACTCATTACATCGCCCCCATCAGATAAACAACAGAGAACACACAGATCCACACAACGTCCAGGAAGTGCCAGAACAGGCTCAGGCACAGGATACGTGTGCGGTTAGTGCTGGTCAGGCCGCGACGGGAGATCTGGAACATCAGAACGGCCATCCAGATCAGACCCGAAGTGACGTGCAGACCGTGGGTCCCGACCAGCGCGAAGAACGCAGACAGGAAGCCACTGCGATCCGGGCCGAAGCCTTCCATGATCAGGTGATGGAATTCATAGATTTCCATCCCGATAAATCCGGCACCAAACAGCCAGGTCAACGCCAGCCAGGAGACAACCTGGCTCTTGTTGTCTTTGTACATGGCGATAGCCGCCATGCCGTAGGTGATGGAGCTGAATAACAGCAGTGCGGTTTCTACCAGCACGAACGGCAGCTCAAAAATGTCCTTGCCGGTCGGGCCGCCCGCAGTGCCGTTCACCAGAACGGCATAGGTAGCGAACAGACAGCAGAACAGAATGCAGTCGCTCATCAGGTAGATCCAGAAACCGAAGACTTTCGTCGGCCCCGTATCATGGTGCGCATGTTCATGCGCGTGGGCAGTTGAGTGCGCCAGAGTATCAGTTGCCATTTTTCAGCCCCGCTTTAGAAATCTCGTCGAAATGCTGGTTTTCCAGCTTCTCAACTTCACGGACTGGTACGTAGTAGTCCACGTCCTCGTCAAAGCTCTTCACAATCCAGCTGATTACGATGCCAGCGAAGCCAACAATCGCCAGCCACCAGATGTGCCAGATCATTGCGAAACCAAATACCGTTGCGAAGGCGGCAATCACAATGCCCGCGCCGCTGTTTTTCGGCATGTGGATCTCTTCGTAATGAGCAGGTTGCTTGTACGCTTCACCTTTTTCTTTCATTTCCCAGAATGCGTCACGCTCATGGATCTGCGGCACAATGGCGAAGTTATAGAATGGAGGTGGAGAAGAGGTCGCCCACTCCAGCGTACGGCCACCCCATGGGTCACCGGTCAGGTCACGGTTCTGCTCGCGGTCGCGAATAGAGACGTAGTACTGAATCAGCTGACATGCGATACCGCAGGCAATCAGTGCTGCACCGCCCGCTGCAATCATCAGCATTGGGTGGAACTGTGGATCAATCTGCTGGCTCAGACGACGGGTCATCCCCATGAAGCCCAGCACATACAGCGGCATAAACGCCACGAAGAAGCCAATGATCCAGAACCAGAACGCGCGTTTACCCCATGTTTCATTCAGCGTGAAGCCGAACGCTTTTGGCCACCAGTAGGTTACGCCAGCGAAGCAGCCGAAGACCACGCCACCGATGATAACGTTATGGAAGTGCGCAATCAGGAACAGACTGTTGTGCAGTACGAAGTCCGCACCCGGTACTGCCAGCAGCACGCCGGTCATCCCACCGACGGAGAAGGTGACGATGAAGCCGATGGTCCACAGCATCGCGGAGTGGAACACGATACGGCCCTGATACATGGTGAACAGCCAGTTGAAGATCTTCACCCCGGTCGGGATGGCGATAATCATGGTGGTAATACCGAAGAAGGCGTTTACGTTCGCGCCTGCACCCATGGTGAAGAAGTGGTGCAGCCAAACGATGAACGACAGAACGGTAATACACACGGTTGCCCACACCAGAGAGGTGTAACCAAACAGACGCTTACGCGAGAAGGTTGCCGCGATTTCGGAGAATACACCGAACACTGGCAGAACCAGGATGTACACTTCCGGGTGACCCCATGCCCAAATCAGGTTGATGTACATCATCATGTTGCCACCCATATCGTTGGTAAAGAAATGGGTACCCAGATAGCGGTCCAGGGTCAGCAGCGCGATGGTGACAGTCAGAATTGGGAATGACGCAATAATCAGGACGTTAGCGCACAGAGATGCCCAGGTAAATACCGGCATCTTGAACATCGTCATGCCAGGGGCACGCATCTTGAGAATGGTCACGAAGAAGTTAATACCGGTCAGGGTAGTACCAACGCCGGAGAGCTGAAGCGCCCAAATCCAGTAGTCAACACCTACGCCTGGGCTGTACTCAATTCCCGAAAGCGGTGGATAAGCCAGCCAGCCGGTCTGCGCGAATTCGCCCACACCCAGTGACAGGTTAACCAGGATCACGCCGACAACGGTGAACCAGAAGCTCAGGTTGTTCAGGAACGGGAACGCCACGTCGCGCGCGCCGATTTGCAGCGGCACAACCACGTTCATCAGACCGATAACCAGCGGCATCGCCACGAAGAAGATCATGATAACGCCGTGAGCGGTAAAGATCTGATCGTAGTGGTGCGGCGGCAGGAAGCCAGCTTCACCCGCAGAAGCAAGCGCCTGCTGGCTACGCATCATGATCGCATCCGCAAAGCCACGAATTAACATGACGATACCGACGATGCAGTACATGATACCGAGTTTTTTGTGGTCAACCGAAGTCAGCCACTCATTCCACAGGTAGCTCCACTTACCGAAGTAAGTGATTAAGCCCAGAACGGCTGCGCCACCGATGATAATTGCGGCAATCGTGACCATGATAATAGGTTCATGGTACGGCACCGCATCCAGTGTCAATTTTCCGAACATTTTCTTCCTCGGCCCCTTAGTGAGCGGTTTCCGCGTGGCTCATGTCCATGCCTTCCATACCCTGGTGTGCGCTGTGCTCACCTTCAGGCTGGGTCATGTCCATGCTCTTACCGTGGTCCATAAATTTGCCAATAATGTCTTTGAACAAATCAGGTTTCACGTTAGAGAAGTACTCCACCTTGTTGTATTCGCTTGGCGTAGCCACTTTTTCGAACGCCGCCATGTCAGACATGGTGTTAGTAGACTGCTTCGCTTTCTCAACCCACTGGTCGAAGGCGGCGCGGTCTGGCGTAGCGATAGCTTTGAACTTCATACCTGAGAAGCCCGGACCACTATAGCTGGCGGAGATACCGTCGTAGGTGCCTGCTTCATTCGCGATCAGGTGCAGGTTAGTCTGCATACCGGCCATCGCGTAAATCTGGCTACCCAGACGCGGAATAAAGAAGGAGTTCATTACGGAGTTGGAGGTCACTTTGAACTGAACCGGAGTGTTCGCCGGGAAGGCGATTTCATTCACGGTAGCAATGCCTTGTTCCGGATAGATGAAGAACCATTTCCAGTCCATGGAGACCACTTCAATGGTAATTGGTTTTTCATCGTGAACCAGCGGTTTGCTTGGCTCAAGTGCGTGAGTGGTTTTCCAGGTCAGTACGGCAAGGAAAAGGATGATCAGAATTGGCACTGTCCAGACCACAGCTTCCACTTTATTGGAGTGTGACCAGTTAGGGCTATACTTCGCATCTTTATTGCTCGCACGGTACTTCCAGGCGAAACCAACAGCCATCAAAATGGCGGGAATAACCACAATCAACATCAGGCCAAAAGCCGTCAGTATCAGTGAACGTTGTTCCAGTCCAATCTGTCCTTTGGGGTCAAGTAGTGCAGAATCGCAGCCACTGAGTAATACAGTGCCTGCGAATAATGACAACCATCCCAAACTTTTATTGTATTTCCTGAGTCTCATTTAACGACCTCAATTCCACGGGAGTCTGGTGGCGTTTAAAGTGTGGGGGCATTTTACGGGAAGGTTACATTACTGTAAACATCATTAGGGCTGTGTCAGGAAGGTGTTACCGGGTTCTGCCGCACATGTCACATGTGTTGCAAATTATGTCGGTTTTTATGACGGAAGCCGCATGCGACGGGCATTATAACGAAAGCACCCCCAAGCATACCCTAAAAGGGGCAATTGGTATAACCATTGTCAAAAATATACAAATAATTAACAATTGATTATCAATAAAAAGACAAATAAAAAACGAAAATTCAATCTTCTAAAAGCTGAATCGTTTAATGGAAAATAGTGAACTGGAGAACGCTCCAATAATTTCCAAAAGCTATCCCGCACAAAACAACAAATATTTTTTTAGCGGCTGACGGTTATTTCGCCGTTATAATTTCGGGTCGTGATTACAACGGGAAATAACCTTTCGCTTTTTTCTTCAGGTTAACTGAGTTTTACGTAAAGCCAGAAAATCAAGCAGTCCGCCGATCAGGATGCCAGCGATGGCCAGAAGAGCTCCCGCATCCAGCAGCAGGGCTTCAAAGGGCAGCGACAACGCGGTCGCGGCATTAAGAATGAGCACAATAAGCCACAGCGCCAGTGCAAGGCATCCTGCCATTAACAGACGTAAGGCAAAACGGTAGGCGCGTTGATATTCTGTTCGTGGCATAAAATGTTCTGTTCGCTGGGTATATTCCAGCGTCTGACGGCAGACCAGCAGCAATAAAATCCCCGGCACTGCCGCAACCACCGAGAAGAGATAGAACGTCGGCCAGCCGTGGGCTTCTACAAACCAGCCCGCAATCGGACCGACGTAAACGCGACCCACAGCAGAAAGGGCGGAGAGCAGAGCAAATTGCGTGGCGGAAAACGACTTGTTACAGAGGGTCATCAGCAGCGCCACAAACGCTGCCGTACCCATGCCGCCGCAGAGGTTCTCAAAAAACACCGCCGACGCCATGCTGATCGTGTGTTTGTCGGTGATCGACAGCAGCCAGTACCCTGCATTTGACGCTCCCTGCAGGATACCGAAGATCAGCAGTGCCCGGAAAAGCGTCAGACGTTGCATCAGTACACCGCCATACAGTGCGCCGATAATGGTCGCAAACAGCCCCAGCGTTTTGTTGACCACGCCCACTTCACCGGCATCGAAGCCAACGCCGCGGATCAGGAAGGTGGTGGTCAGGCTCATTGCAAACGCATCGCCCAGCTTATAAAGAACGATCAGCAGCAGAATTAGCCAGGCGTTATTACGGCCAAAAAAATCACGCAGCGGCTCAGCAACGGCCTGTTCCAGCGAACGTGGCACCGGGATCACATCGCTCGGCTCTGGCGCGAACAGCGTGGCGATAATACAGGGGATCAGCAGGGCAGCCATCAGCCAGTACATGCCCTGCCAGCCGAGATAGCGGTCAGCCAGCCACAGTGCCAGCCCGCCGGAAACCAGCATCCCCAGGCGATAACCCAGCACGCTGATAGCGGCACCCGCCCCCCGTTCTTCTGCGGGTAATACGTCCGTTTTCCAGGCATCAAACACGATGTCCTGCGAGGCGGAACAGAAGGCAATCACCACCGCAAGCGCCGCCATCCAGCGTAGCTGCGTTGACGGTTCAAGGAAGCCCATCGCTGCAATCGCCAGTAAGAGCAGGACCTGCGTCATCACCAGCCAGCCACGACGCCTTCCGAGGAACGGCGGCGTGTAGCGATCCATCACCGGCGACCACAGGAATTTAAAGACGTAGGCCTGGCCGACAAGAGAGAAGAAGCCGATGGTTTTAAGATCGATATTCTCAACGGTCATCCACGCCTGCAGCGTGCCGGAGGTGAGCGCGAGGGGTAAACCGGAGGCGAAGCCGAGGATCAGCAGAATCGCTGATTTCGGTTGCTGGAAAATGCGCAAGTAGTGACTGGACATGTTCTTATAAGACTGACCCGACGAAACGCCGGGTCAGGAAGCGGAATTAACGCGCGTTCTGCTTGATAAAATCGTGGATGCTGGTGTCCTGTGCCATATCAGAGATGGTATCAGTCAGCACGCTATTAACCGCGTCAGCGATGTTTTTGTTGGATGCCTGGAAAGCACCTTCAACGGAATAGCTGGCACGGTAGTTTTTGGTCATCTTATTGCCGTTCTTCGCGGTCGCGATGATGGCAATATCCGCTTTGGTCGCGATGTTGTAGCGAACGTTACCCTGGGAGACGTCAGCATACAGGTTGTTGACGATGATTTGCAGATCAACCGCACCGCTTGGTCCAATCATATAACCGCGAGCGGTCATCTGTTTTTCCAGCACTTCCTGCAGCAGGAAACGCAGGTCGCGGGAGGCGGTCAGCGTTACCTGCTGATTGTCGCGGGTTACTTTCGCCAGCGCCTGATCCTGACGCTGATCGGCACCATTGATGCTGACAGTCACGCCCATCAGGCTTGGGTCCTGCTGTGGCAGGGTAATTTTTGGTGAAACATCAATTGTTGTTGGCGGGGTTGCACAACCTGCCAGCATAAAAAGTGCTACCAACGGAAAGAAGAGTTTTTTTAACATTTTCAGGTTCTCAACGAATCGTAAGCAGTTAGAGAGAAAAATTGCCGCCATCATAACATCGCCAACGGCGAGGGGAAGTGGTCAACGCATGTAAATTCATCGCCTTGTCTGAAAACTGACCAGCTTACCGCTTTTCTCCACCCGTAAATGACAAAACGTATGAGCGTCATAGTGAACTTCATTCGTTTGAATGAGAAAATCAGACGAAAGCTAAATATTTGTTGTCAAGGTGTAATGGAAACGGTAAAAGCGGCTAACATTTAAAGGGATGGGTGACATCTTAGCGTTGTCGGAGGAGTAATTTCATGATGATACGTGAGCAGATAGAAGAAAAACTAAGGGCAGCGTTCAACCCTGTGTTCCTCGAAGTTGTCGACGAAAGCTATCGTCATAACGTGCCGGCAGGTTCTGAAAGCCACTTCAAAGTGGTTTTGGTCAGCGATCGCTTCACAGGAGAACGTTTCCTGAACCGACATCGCTTGATCTACAGTACTTTGACGGATGAACTCTCCACAACCGTACATGCGCTGGCGCTGCATACCTACACCATTAAGGAATGGGAAGGACTGCAGGATACGGTTTTCGCTTCACCGCCTTGTCGCGGTGCGGGCACCATAGCCTGATAAATCGGATTTGCAACAGCCAGAGTTTTTCCAGTATGTTGCATACAGATTTCGTCAAAACGGCCTCAGGGCCGTTTTGTTTTGCCTGAGTTTTGAGCGGATGGTGCGTTTTTGAGGCTAAAAATAGCCTTAAAGTGTGAAAAAAGCCGCAGCAACATGCTCCAACCGTTCTCGACTCACCTAAGTGATGCCGCTATAATGCCGCGTCTTAATGAATGTCTTCGGGATGATTCTGGCGACAGGGAATGTGAATCTGCACATAAGAGAGCATCCCGGTATTGCGAGACAGATTCAGAGTTGACCGAGCACTGTGATTTTTTTGAGGTAACAAGATGCAAGTTTCAGTTGAAACCACTCAAGGCCTTGGCCGCCGTGTAACGATTACTATCGCTGCTGACAGCATCGAAACTGCTGTGAAAAGCGAGCTGGTCAACGTAGCAAAAAAAGTACGTATTGACGGCTTCCGTAAGGGCAAAGTACCAATGAATGTTGTTGCTCAGCGTTATGGCGCTTCCGTGCGTCAGGATGTGCTGGGTGAACTGATGAGCCGCAACTTTATTGATGCGATCATCAAAGAAAAAATCAATCCGGCTGGCGCACCGAACTACGTTCCAGGCGAATACAAACAGGGCGAAGACTTCACCTACTCCGTAGAGTTTGAAGTGTACCCGGAAGTTGAGCTGAAAGGTCTGGAAACCATCGAAGTTGAAAAACCGGTTGTGTCTGTGACCGACGAAGACGTTGACGGCATGCTGGATACCCTGCGTAAGCAGCAGGCGAACTGGAAAGACAAAGACGGCGCAGTTGACGCTGAAGACCGTGTCACCATCGACTTCACCGGTTCTGTAGACGGCGAAGAGTTCGAAGGCGGCAAAGCGACTGACTTCGTACTGGCGATGGGCCAGGGTCGTATGATCCCAGGCTTCGAAGACGGTCTCAAAGGCCACAAAGCGGGCGAAGAGTTCACCATCGACGTGACCTTCCCGGAAGAGTACCACGCTGAAAACCTGAAAGGTAAAGCAGCGAAGTTCGTCATCAACCTGAAGAAAGTTGAAGAGCGCGAACTGCCAGAATTGACTGAAGAGTTCATCAAACGTTTCGGCGTGGAAGATGGTTCTGTAGCCGGTCTGCGTGCTGAAGTACGTAAAAACATGGAACGCGAGCTGAACGGTGCTGTGCGTAACCGTGTGAAATCTCAGGCGATCGAAGGTCTGGTGAAAGCGAACGAGATCGACGTTCCTGCAGCACTGATCGACAGCGAAATCGACGTTCTGCGCCGTCAGGCTGCACAGCGTTTCGGTGGCAACCAGCAGCAAGCGATGGAGCTGCCACGTGAGCTGTTCGAAGAGCAAGCGAAACGCCGCGTCGTTGTTGGCCTGCTGCTGGGCGAAGTGATTCGTACCCACGAGCTGAAAGCTGACGAAGAGCGTGTGAAAGGCCTGATCGAAGAGATGGCTTCTGCATACGAAGATCCATCAGAAGTGATCGAGTTCTACGGTAAGAACAAAGAGCTGATGGACAACATGCGCAACGTTGCGCTGGAAGAGCAGGCTGTTGAAGCGGTACTGGCGAAAGCGAAAGTCTCCGAAAAAGCGACCTCTTTCAACGAACTGATGAACCAGCAGGCGTAATTTCGCCCCAACGGTTTAAAGTTTGAACAAAAACCCGTTGCCTTCAGGCGACGGGTTTTTTTTATCACACCAATAGGCCCAGGAAGAGTGCTAAAACGCCCTTTCAGTGTTAGCGTAACACCAAAAGGTTGTTATGCTTGAAATAGGGCAGTGTAAACCCCATAAGTATGTAATCACGATGAATGAGACTGGCTGATAATCCGTCCATAAGGTTACAATCAGTACAGCAGGTGTTTTCAATTTTGATCCAGGAGACGGAAATGTCATACAGTGGCGAACGAGACAACTTTGCACCCCATATGGCTCTGGTGCCAATGGTTATTGAACAGACCTCACGTGGTGAGCGGTCTTTTGATATCTATTCCCGTCTGCTCAAGGAACGCGTTATCTTTCTGACCGGCCAGGTGGAAGACCACATGGCAAACCTGATTGTGGCGCAGATGCTGTTTCTGGAAGCGGAAAACCCGGAAAAAGACATCTACCTGTACATTAACTCGCCAGGCGGCGTGATTACGGCGGGTATGTCTATTTATGACACCATGCAATTCATCAAGCCGGATGTCAGCACCATCTGTATGGGACAGGCGGCCTCAATGGGTGCCTTCCTGTTAACGGCAGGGGCGAAAGGCAAGCGTTTCTGCCTGCCGAATTCCCGCGTGATGATCCACCAGCCGCTGGGCGGATATCAGGGCCAGGCGACGGATATCGAAATCCACGCCCGCGAAATTCTGAAAGTAAAAGCGCGCATGAATGAACTTATGGCGCAGCATACGGGTCAATCTCTTGAGCAGATCGAGCGTGATACTGAGCGAGATCGCTTCCTCTCTGCACCAGAGGCAGTTGAGTACGGCTTAGTCGACTCCGTTTTGACCCATCGTAATTGATGCCCGCGACGCAACTGTGCCGCTATACTAAGGTAGGGCGGCACTCTGCTTACCGCAGCTTGCGTCTGAGAATGGCATTTGCGTCGTCATGTGCGGCACAAAGAACTTAAAAAGAGGTTTGGACTCATGACAGATAAACGCAAAGATGGTTCGGGCAAACTGCTGTACTGCTCTTTTTGCGGCAAAAGCCAGCATGAAGTGCGTAAACTGATTGCCGGGCCGTCCGTGTATATCTGCGATGAATGTGTCGACTTATGTAACGACATCATTCGCGAAGAGATTAAAGAAGTTGCCCCGCACCGTGAGCGCAGTGCGTTGCCTACCCCGCATGAAATTCGTCATCATCTTGACGACTATGTCATCGGTCAGGAGCAGGCGAAGAAAGTGCTGGCGGTGGCGGTTTACAACCACTACAAACGTCTGCGTAACGGCGATACCAGCAATGGCGTGGAACTGGGTAAAAGTAACATCCTGCTGATCGGGCCAACCGGTTCCGGTAAAACGCTGCTGGCTGAAACGCTGGCGCGCCTGCTGGACGTTCCGTTTACTATGGCGGATGCCACCACCCTGACCGAAGCCGGTTATGTGGGTGAAGACGTTGAAAACATCATCCAGAAACTGCTGCAGAAGTGCGATTACGACGTGCAGAAAGCACAGCGCGGGATCGTCTACATCGATGAGATCGACAAGATCTCCCGTAAGTCTGACAATCCGTCCATCACCCGTGACGTCTCGGGCGAAGGTGTGCAGCAGGCGCTGTTGAAACTGATCGAAGGCACGGTTGCTGCCGTTCCGCCACAGGGTGGTCGTAAACATCCGCAGCAGGAGTTCCTGCAGGTTGATACCTCCAAAATCCTGTTCATTTGTGGTGGGGCGTTTGCAGGGCTGGATAAAGTGATCTCTCACCGTGTTGAAACCGGCTCCGGCATTGGTTTTGGCGCAACGGTGAAATCGACTTCTGAAAAACCGAACGAAGGTGAACTGCTGTCGCAGGTTGAACCGGAAGATCTGATCAAATTTGGTCTGATCCCTGAGTTTATCGGCCGTCTGCCGGTTGTGGCGACGCTTAACGAACTAAGCGAAGAGGCGCTGATTCAGATTCTGAAAGAGCCGAAAAACGCGCTGACCAAGCAGTATCAGGCGCTGTTTAACCTCGAAGGTGTCGATCTGGAATTCCGTGACGAAGCGCTGGATGCGATTGCCAAAAAAGCGATGATTCGTAAAACCGGTGCGCGTGGCCTGCGCTCTATCGTTGAAGCCGCGCTGCTTGACACCATGTACGATCTGCCGTCTATGGAAGATGTTGAGAAAGTGGTTATCGACGAGTCCGTAATCGGTGGTCAGAGCAAGCCTTTGCTGATTTATGGTAAGCCTGAAGCACAGCAGGCATCTGGCGAATAATTCACCAAATCATACAAGCAGTTAATCAAAAAGGGGGGATTTTATCTCCCCTTTACTTTTTCCGTATTCATGGCGTTGAATGTGTGGGAAACATCCCCATATACTGGATACATGTTAATGGTTGTGTGAAGCACAGTTACATGACCAGTTTACCTGGCGGACACTAAACTAAGAGAGAGCTCTATGAATCCTGAGCGTTCTGAACGCATTGAAATCCCCGTGTTGCCGTTGCGCGATGTGGTGGTTTATCCGCACATGGTCATACCCTTATTTGTAGGGCGGGAAAAATCTATCCGTTGCCTCGAAGCCGCCATGGATCATGATAAAAAAATCATGCTGGTGGCGCAGAAGGAAGCATCGACAGATGAGCCGGGTGTAAACGATCTTTTCACCGTCGGGACCGTGGCCTCTATTTTGCAGATGCTGAAGCTGCCTGATGGCACCGTGAAGGTGCTGGTAGAGGGCTTACAGCGTGCGCGTATTACCACCTTGTCTGACAATGGCGAGCACTTCTCTGCGAAGGCAGAGTACCTTGATTCGCCGCAGCTTGATGAGCGCGAGCAGGAAGTGCTGGTACGCACCGCCATTAGCCAGTTTGAAGGCTATATCAAGCTGAACAAGAAAATCCCACCAGAAGTGCTGACGTCGCTGAACAGTATCGACGATCCTGCACGTCTGGCGGACACCATCGCTGCCCATATGCCGCTGAAGCTGGCTGATAAACAGTCCGTACTGGAAATGTCCGACGTTAACGAACGTCTGGAATACCTGATGGCGATGATGGAGTCTGAAATCGATCTGCTGCAGGTTGAGAAGCGCATTCGCAACCGCGTGAAAAAGCAGATGGAGAAATCTCAGCGTGAGTACTATCTGAATGAGCAAATGAAAGCCATTCAGAAAGAGCTGGGCGAAATGGACGACGCGCCGGACGAAAACGAGGCGCTGAAGCGTAAGATTGACGCGGCGAAGATGCCGAAAGAGGCGAAAGAGAAAGCCGAAGCAGAGCTGCAGAAGCTGAAAATGATGTCTCCGATGTCGGCTGAAGCGACCGTCGTGCGCGGCTACATTGAGTGGATGGTGCAGGTTCCGTGGAACGCCCGCAGCAAGGTCAAAAAAGATCTGCGTCAGGCGCAGGAGATCCTGGATACCGACCACTACGGCCTGGAGCGCGTCAAAGACCGCATTCTTGAGTACCTCGCGGTACAGAGCCGCGTGAACAAAATTAAAGGCCCAATTCTGTGCCTGGTGGGGCCGCCGGGGGTAGGTAAAACCTCTCTGGGTCAGTCCATCGCCAAAGCGACCGGACGTAAATATATCCGTATGGCGCTGGGTGGCGTACGCGATGAAGCGGAAATCCGCGGTCACCGCCGTACTTACATCGGCTCTATGCCGGGTAAATTGATCCAGAAAATGGCGAAAGTGGGCGTTAAAAACCCGCTGTTCCTGCTCGACGAAATCGACAAAATGTCGTCGGACATGCGTGGCGACCCGGCGTCCGCTCTGCTGGAAGTGCTTGATCCAGAACAGAACGTGGCGTTCAGCGATCACTATCTGGAAGTGGACTACGACCTGAGCGACGTGATGTTCGTGGCGACCTCTAACTCCATGAACATTCCGGCTCCGCTGCTGGACCGTATGGAAGTGATCCGTCTGTCCGGTTATACCGAAGACGAGAAGCTGAATATTGCGAAGCAGCACCTGCTGCCGAAGCAGATTGAGCGTAACGCACTGAAAGCCAATGAGCTGACTGTTGAAGACAGCGCCATTGTCGGCATCATTCGTTACTACACCCGTGAAGCGGGCGTGCGTAGCCTTGAGCGTGAAATCTCTAAACTGTGCCGTAAGGCGGTGAAACAGCTGCTGCTGGATAAGAGCCTGAAACACATTGTGATTAACGGCGATAATCTGCATGCGTACCTGGGCGTTCAGCGCTTCGACTACGGTCGTGCGGATAACGAAAACCGCGTTGGTCAGGTGACCGGTCTGGCATGGACGGAAGTGGGTGGCGATCTGCTGACCATCGAAACCGCCTGTGTGCCGGGCAAAGGCAAACTGACCTACACCGGCTCGCTGGGTGAAGTGATGCAGGAGTCCATCCAGGCGGCGCTGACCGTGGTGCGTGCGCGTGCGGAAAAACTGGGTATCAATGCGGATTTCTATGAAAAACGCGATATCCACGTTCACGTACCGGAAGGGGCAACGCCGAAAGACGGTCCAAGCGCAGGTATTGCCATGTGTACCGCTCTGGTCTCCTGTCTGACAGGGAACCCGGTGCGTGCTGATGTGGCGATGACCGGTGAAATCACCCTGCGTGGTCAGGTTCTGCCCATCGGTGGGTTAAAAGAAAAACTGCTGGCGGCACATCGCGGTGGGATCAAAACCGTATTGATCCCTTACGAAAACAAACGCGATCTGGAAGAGATTCCGGACAATGTGATTGCCGATCTGCAGATCCACCCGGTGAAACGCATTGAGGAAGTTCTGACTCTCGCACTGCAGAATGAACCCTCGGGAATGCAGGTTGTAACCGCAAAATAGTGACCTCGCGCAAAGAGCGTCAATAAAAACAAGGCTGGTAAGTCAATTCGGACTTGCCAGCCTTTTTTTGTATAGCTAATTTAGATTGCTGATTGGGTTAGCCATCAACAACGGGTGTTGTAAGGTCATGGCAGGCCTGATATAACTGCTGCGCGGTCGCGTTGTGAAGGACTCAGGCGCGATATAAATTATAAAGAGAGGAAGAGAACAGTGAATAAATCTCAACTGATTGACAAAATTGCTGCGGGTGCTGATATTTCTAAAGCTGCAGCTGGACGTGCATTAGATGCTTTAATTGCTTCTGTTACTGAATCTCTGCAGGCTGGGGACGACGTTGCACTGGTAGGTTTCGGTACTTTTGCTGTCAAAGAGCGTGCTGCCCGTACTGGCCGCAACCCTCAGACAGGTAAAGAGATCACCATTGCTGCCGCTAAAGTGCCAGGTTTCCGTGCAGGTAAAGCGCTGAAAGACGCAGTAAACTGATTGCTTGCCCGCTTCAGGGAAGCCGAAAAGTACAAGGGCGCATCATTTGATGTGCCTTTTTTGTTTGTCCAGGCCTGATTTGTGCGAGTTTATGCGAGTTGTGGGCTGACAATCGTACTGGTTTCTTGTCACAATACGCCTTTACGCGCGACGGTCAGGATTTCCGTCAGCGTCAGGTAACCAGTCACATACAGCGGAGTGTTGTTACACCATGATGGACAGCTTACGCACGGCTGCTAACAGTCTCGTGCTCAAGATTATTTTCGGTATCATTATCGTGTCGTTCATATTGACCGGCGTGAGTAGTTACCTCATCGGCGGTAGCGCCAACTATGCCGCAAAAGTGAATGGCCAGGAAATCAGCCGTGGGCAGTTCGAGAACGCTTTTGCTGGTGAACGTAACCGTATGCAGCAACAGCTGGGTGATCAGTTCTCAGAGCTGGCGGCAAACGAAGGTTATATGAAAACCCTGCGCCAGCAGACGCTGAACCGTCTTATCGACGAAGCACTGCTTGACCAGTATGCAAAAAGTCTGGGGCTGGGCATTAGCGATGAGCAGGTGAAAAAAGCCATCTTCTCGACTCAGGCGTTCCAGTCTAATGGCAAATTCGACAATGCGCGTTATAACAGCATCGTGAATCAGATGGGCATGACGGCCGATCAATATGCGCAGGCGCTGCGTAACCAGTTGACTACGCAGCAGCTTATCAATGCCGTTGTCGGCACAGATTTCATGCTCAAAGGTGAAACTGACGAGCTGGCAGCGCTGGTGGCTCAGCAACGTGTTGTGCGCGAAGCGACGATCGACGTAAACGCGCTGGCGGCAAAACAGCAGGTCAGCGACGCAGACGTTAACGCTTACTACGAGCAGAACAAGAACAACTTTGTGACCCCGGAGCAGTTCCGCGTAAGCTATATCAAACTGGATGCGGCGGCGCTGCAGGAAACCGCGTCTGACGCGGAAATTCAGTCTTACTACGATCAGCATCAGGATCAGTTTACTCAGCCTCAGCGCAACCGTTACAGCGTTATTCAGACCAAAACGGAAGCCGATGCCAAAGCGGTACTGGATGAGCTGAACAAAGGCGCAGATTTCGCAACCGTTGCGAAAGCAAAATCCACCGACATTATCTCAGCCAAAAATGGCGGTGATATGGGCTGGCTGGAAGATGCCACAACGCCTGACGAACTGAAAAACGCGGGTCTGAAAGACAAAGGCCAGCTCTCTGGTGTGATCAAATCCTCCGTCGGTTTCCTGGTGGCGCGTCTGGATGATATCCAGGCAGCCAAAACCAAACCACTGGCCGACGTTCGTGATGATATCGCGGCGAAAGTGAAGCAAGAGAAAGCGCTGGACGCTTTCTATGCTCTGCAGCAGAAAGTGAGCGATGCGGCGAGCAACGATAATGAATCGCTGGCGGGCGCAGAACAGGCTGCTGGCGTGAAAGCGGTGGAGACTGGCTGGTTTGGTCACGATAACCTGCCGGAAGAGCTGAACTTCAAGCCGGTTTCTGATGCTATCTTCAATGGTGGCCTGGTGGGTGAGAACGGTACGCCGGGCAGCAACTCAGACATCATCACTGTCGACGGTGACCGTGCATTCGTCCTGCGCATCAGCGAGCATAAAGCTGAGGCGGTAAAACCGCTGTCTGAAGTGAAGGATCAGGTTGTGGCGTTGGTTAAGCACAACAAAGCGGAACAGCAGGCGAAACTGGATGCTGAGAAGATTCTGGTCGAACTGAAAGCTGGCAAGAATGACGCGCTGAAAGCGGCTGGTTTGAGCTTCGGTGAAGCGAAAACGCTGAGCCGTACCGGCCAGGACCCGATCAGCCAGGCGGCGTTTGGTCTGAGCCTGCCAGCGAAAGACAAGCCGAGCTTCGGTACGGCAACCGATATGCAGGGTAACGTTGTTCTGCTGGCGCTGGACGAGGTGAAAGCAGGCACTCTGCCGGAAGAGCAGAAGAAAGCGATGATCCAGGGCATTACCCAGAACAATGCGCAGATTGCTTTCGAGGCAATGATGAGCAACCTGCGTAAAGAAGCCAAAATTAAGCTGGGTGATGTGATAACTCAGCAGCAATAATTACGTATCTGCTCGCAGATTTTCGTAACGCTCTGCAAAATCTAAAGGCCGCTTTCGCGGCCTTTTCCATTTCTGCAATCTGGCGTTTGTGCCTGTTTTCCCGTGCGGCTATCGTGGCGTGGCTGTCAACAAACAAGGAGAAAACAGCATGAAACGTGGAATCAAAGCACTGCTTATTACACTGGCTCTTGCCACCACCGGGATGAGTGCTGGCGCACAGGCGGCGACGCCTGCCGCTAAAGCACCGTCCGTACAAAGCCAGACGGATGCAACGACGCAAACCAAAGCAACCGCCAGCAGCACAACTACCGACGATGATGGCTCGCGGGTAAGCATCAATTCAGCCTCCGCTGACGATCTGGCCCGCGTCATGAATGGCGTAGGACTGAAGAAAGCACAGGCCATCGTCAGCTATCGCGAGGAGTACGGTCCATTCAAAACCCTTGATGACCTGAAACAGGTTCCGGGTATGGGGAGCGCACTGGTTGAGCGCAACCTCTCACACCTGACGCTGTAATCGCACATTAACTTGCACTGCGGCAAAAATTTGCCAGGATAAAGAGGTCATACCAGTTGTGACCTCTCACCCTATAACAACAGTAAAGGCTATTGCGCTATGCAGACAAAAATCAAAGTCCGGGGCTACCACCTCGATGTTTACCAGCATGTGAATAACGCTCGCTATCTCGAATTTCTTGAAGAGGCGCGCTGGGACGGGCTGGAAAACAGTGAAAGTTTTCAGTGGCTGACTGCACATAACATCGCGTTTGTGGTTGCCAATATCAATATCAACTACCGTCGTCCTGCCGTCCTGGGGGATTTGCTTACCGTCACCAGCCAGGTGCAGCAACTGAACGGAAAAAGTGGCGTACTCAGCCAGGTGGTCACCCTGGAGCCTGAGGGACAGGTGGTGGCTGACGCGCTGATCACCTTTGTCTGTATCGATCTTAAAACCCAGAAAGCACTGCCGCTGGAAGGCGAGTTACGTGAAAAGCTGGAGTTAATGATTGTGTAGGATGTTTTAGGTCATCCGTGCTGTCGATATTCTCTGGACGACAGCACGGAGAACGCGCGTTATTTCAGCCCGGTTTTTTTCTGCATCGCGGCCATCACGCCGACTTTATCGGCAAGGTAGTGATTCAGACCGTTGGCACGCAGATTACAGGCTGCACACTGGCCGCAACCGTCGCCTTTGATGCCGTTGTAGCAGGTCAGGGTTTCGCTGCGAACTAAATCAAGCCTGCCCCAGTAGTCTGCCAGCGCCCAGGTTTCCGCTTTATCGAGCCACATCAGCGGCGTTTCAAAGCGTGTCTCTTTCGCCATGCCCAGGTTTACCGCATGATTCAGCGCTTTTACAAACTCATCGCGACAGTCCGGATAGCCTGAAAAATCCGTTTCGCACACGCCGGTGATAACGGCTTCGGCTTTGACCTGGTAGGCATAAATTGCTGTCAGGGTCAGGAAGAGGATATTGCGGCCAGGCACAAAGGTATTGGGAATACCGCTGGCGTCAGGTTCGTAATCGGGAACAGGAATACTGTCGCGGGTGAGGCTACTGACGGCCAGTTCATTTAACAGCGTGACGTCCAGTACCTTGTGCGCACGGGCACCCAGTTTCAGAGCCAGTTCACGGGCAACATCGATTTCAGCGCGGTGACGCTGACCATAATCGAAAGTAACGCAGTGAACTTCATCGTACTGATGAAGCGCCTGTACCAGGCAGGTAGTGGAATCTTGTCCTCCGCTGAACACGACGACGGCACGTTTCATAAATCTTCTCGACAGTTACGGTAAAAACATTATGTTAACGCCTGGCTACGGCGGCGACCAGCTTCTTCACGATTTGGGGGCCGGAAGCCAGGCTTCGGTGAAATCAAACCAGCCGCGCGTGTTGAGCCGAATCCCATTGACGCCCGGCGGAGCGCTGATTTGATACTGATAGTTAAAGAGTGGAGTCAGCACCGCATTTTCCATCAGTCGGCTGAAAATAACTTTTAAGCCTGCATGTCGGGCCTGTTCGTCGGCCTGGATTTGTACAGCATCCAGCGTGGCCTGCAGATGAGCATACTGCGGTGCGCTTAGCAGATGCGGCCAGAGCGCATCACAGCGTAACCACTGCTCAAGGGTATATTCCGGCGCTTCCCCAATCAGCCTGTCTCCCATCATGATGTCTGCATCCGCAAGCCGCTGGCACCCGTCCCACGTTTTGGCATCGTGGAAAACCACCTCCAGTTCACAACCCTGCTGCGCAAGATAGCGCTGTAGCTGGCTTGCCATCGTATGTAACTCGACGGGGAGATGATAAAACAGCGTCAATTTTTCCGGCAGGGGAACATCCGTTAAATCCGGCCACCGGGGAATAGACCAGCCGGGAAGCAGTTCCTCTGTAGGCGTAATCAGCCCTTCGTTAAGCGGTAATGTATGCAGAAGCGTCGAAAGGTGGATGATATTGATCAGTCGACGCGCCTGCATTTCACTCAGGCGCGCGCTTTGCTTCAGCGTGAGATAACAGAATCCCAGGCTGGTGCTATTACTGACCAGCCGAAGGCTGGACAGTTCGTCAGGTTCACCCACAGCAATTTGTACAGGATGACGGCAGCTTGTGCCCAGTTCAGCGTCAAATAGCTGCGGCGTGATCCAGAATTCAATGGCCTTAAGCAGAGGATGGCTCAGATGGTACTGTTCATGGCTTTCCAGGCGCACCAGTTCGGGGTCGTATACTGTCAGCCGGAAAGGGCCGCTGCCCGTCATGGGCTGGTCGGGATGGGCAAGACGGCTACAGTAGGCCGCGAGCCGGTGTGCCAGCCAGTAATCTGGCTGATGCAGGATAAACGTCAGACACTGCGGATGCGTCACTTCAATACGCAATACGCTCTGGAACAGTTTGCGCAGGGCGGGCAGCGTCAGCAGTGCCGTCAGGCTTCGCTGAAGCTGTACCGTCTCAATTTTATCGCCGTTATGCCAGTGCAGCGTAGAACGGATGTAAAAATGCCAGCGCAGGCCGTCAGGCGAAACATCCCAGTGATGCGCCAGATCGCCAGTGGGTTCGCTGACATTACCGTTGAAGCGTGTTAAACCAGAGAAGACTTGTCCCGCCAGATGCTGCTCCGCCCGCCCAGGCAGAAAGCCCGGATGAAGCGGGTCCAGTGAGCGGTAATAGGGAATACGCAGTGTCGGCGCGTCATTTTGCCACTGCCCGCCGAGAAAGGGGTGCAACAGCGCTCGTAAATCCTCTGGCGCAAGCTGGGCCAGCTCAAGGGCATTATGTTGTTGCCCACTCTTCAGTGCCTCTTCCATCATCGTATTGCGCAGCGATTCCGGGCTGACGTGGAACGTCAGTTCCCCACGTTTACCGCGACCAGACTGCGCATGCCAGCTGAGCCAGCCTGCGTCCTGCGCCTGCCGCAGCAACGTGCGCACATGTCGCTCGCTACAAAAGCAGCGGCTGGCCAATTCGGTGACGGTGACCTGCTGCGGTGCCCCTGCAGAAGGTTGCCACAGACGTTGATACTGATTGAGGCGGTTAAGCTGGCGCATGATAAACCCGGAACAATAATTGTCATCTATTCACTATTACTTCCGTATATCTCACGTAATACTGATGCACAAGTCAAACGCATCACATTTCAGGAGTAATCATGGCCCGGCTTGCTGCATTCGATATGGACGGCACTCTGTTAATGCCAGATCACCGTTTAGGGGATAAAACCCTGAACACCCTGAAGCGTCTGCACGAGCGCGATGTCACTCTGACGTTTGCCACCGGCCGCCATGTGCTGGAGATGCGCCATCTGCTGGGGGCGTTTTCCCTCAATGCATTTCTCATTACCGGTAACGGGACGCGCATTCACTCTGTGGAAGGGGATGTGCTGCACCGTCAGGATCTCAACCCGGAAGTGGCGGATATTGTGCTGCACAGCACCTGGGATACGCAGGCCAGTGTGCATGTCTTTAATGACGACGGCTGGTTTACCGGACGTGACATTCCCGAAATGCTGCATGCGCATGTCTACAGCGGGTTTAAATATCAGCTTATCGATCTGCGTCGGCTCCCTGCTTACGCGGTGACGAAGATCTGTTTTTGTGGCGATCACGACGATCTCTGCCGCTTACGCGTCCAGCTTAACGAGGTGCTGGGCGACCGCGCGCATCTGACCTTCTCGGCGGTGGATTGTCTGGAAGTGCTGCCGGTAGGCTGTAACAAAGGTTCCGCTCTGGCCGTGCTGAGCAACCACCTGGGTTTTACCCTTCAGGACTGTATGGCGTTTGGCGATGCCATGAACGACCGCGAGATGCTGGGCAGCGTCGGGCGCGGCCTGATTATGGGGAATGCGATGCCGCAGCTTATCGCGGAGCTTCCTCATCTGCCGGTTATTGGACACTGCCGTAACGAAGCGGTGTCCCATTTTTTGACGCATTGGCTGGACAAAAACAACCTCCCGTATTCCCCCGAATAGTGAGACCCTTCCAGCAAGCCAGACTTCGGTCTGGCTTTTTTTTATTTCACCAGTGCTGCAATCTGTGCTTTCCACGGCGCAATGTCGCCAATATTTGCCTGCACCCACTCCGCGTTATAATAGGTGTCGAGGTAGCGCTCACCGCTGTCGCACAGCAGAGTGACGAGAGATCCGGTGCGGCCCTCTTTGCGCATCCGCGCGGCAAGGTGCAGCGCACCCCACATATTGGTGCCCGTAGACGCCCCCACCTTGCGGCCAAGCTGCGTCTCCAGCCAGTGCGCCGTCGCCACGCTGGCGGCGTCCGGCACCCGCAGCATCTCATCTACCACGTCCGGAATAAACGACGGCTCCACGCGCGGGCGGCCAATTCCTTCAATTTTGCTGCCAACCGGGCTGCGCAGCCCGGCATCGCGGCTTTGCCAGTAATCGAGGAACACAGAGTTTTGCGGGTCGACCACCATCAATTGGGTATCATAACCCTGACAGCGAATGTAGCGCCCGATGGTGGCAGATGTTCCTCCAGTACCGGCGCTCATCACAATGTATGACGGAACCGGATGTGGCTCGTGGGTCATCTGGCGGAAAATACTGTCAGCGATGTTGTTATTGCCGCGCCAGTCCGTCGCGCGCTCAGCGAAGGTGAACTGGTCCATATAGTGGCCGTTCAGCTCGCGGGCCAGCATTTCCGAGGCGGCGTAGATTTCGCAGGCGCTCTCTACAAAGTGGCAGCGTCCACCGTAAAATTCGATCTGTTCGATTTTGCGTTTTGCTGTGCAGGAGGGCATCACGGCAATAAACGGCAGGCCCAGTAGCCGGGCGAAGTAGGCTTCAGATACGGCGGTTGAACCGGATGAGGATTCAATAATCGTCGTGCCTTCTTTAATCCAGCCGTTACATAAACCGTACAAGAATAGCGAACGCGCCAGTCGGTGCTTCAGGCTACCGGTCGGGTGAGTGCTTTCATCTTTCAGGTAAAGCTGAATACCCGCAAATCCCGGCAGGGCGAGGCGGATTAAATGGGTGTCTGCCGAGCGTTGATAGTCGGCATTTATTTCGCTGATGGCATGTTTAACCCAGGTGCTATTCATCGTAGTTATCCGTTTGTCATTTTGTGCCCAGCATAGCGAAAAGCACAGAAAAAATTGTTGCTATCTGGCCTTTAAAATAGAATGAAGGGAGAAAAATTTTCTCTGTGAGGTGGGTATGCTAGATAAAATTGACCGCAAGCTGCTTTCATTGCTGCAAAGTGACTGCACCCTCTCTTTGCAGGCACTGGCAGATGCCGTTAATCTGACCACCACACCGTGCTGGAAGCGCCTCAAAAAGCTGGAAGATGACGGCATTCTGCTGGGGCGTGTCGCGCTATTAGATCCCGAAAAACTGGGGCTTGGGCTGACCGCCTTCGTTCTGATCAAAACGCAGCACCACAGCAGTGAATGGTATTGCCGCTTTGTGACTCAGGTTTCGGACATGCCGGAGGTGCTCGGCTTCTGGCGTATGGCAGGGGAGTATGACTATCTGATGCGCGTCCAGGTCGCGGATATGAAGCGTTACGATGATTTTTACAAGCGGCTGGTCAACAGCGTTCCGGGCTTGTCAGATGTCACCTCCAGCTTTGCCATGGAGCAGATAAAATACACCACAGCATTACCCATTGAATAACTTCGAAAAATACCTTCAGGAAAAAACCGCGTGCGATTATTTGCCCAGTTAAGCTGGTACTTTCGTCGGGAGTGGCAACGCTACCTCGGCGCAGTGGCTCTGCTTATTATCATTGCTATTCTTCAGCTGATCCCGCCGAAAGTGGTGGGCTACGTCGTGGATGGCGTTACAGAACAGCATTACACCACCGCACGGGTGTTGATGTGGGTGGGCACGCTGGTGCTGACAGCGGTGATTGTCTATCTGCTGCGCTACGTCTGGCGAGTGCTCCTGTTCGGTGCGTCCTATCAGCTGGCCGTTGAGCTGCGTGAAGATTTTTACCGCCAGCTGAGCCGACAGCATCCTGAGTTTTACCTGCGTCATCGCACCGGGGATCTTATTGCTCGTGCGACAAACGACGTCGATCGCGTGGTGTTTGCCGCCGGGGAAGGGGTGTTAACGCTGGTGGATTCGCTGGTGATGGGCTGTGCGGTGTTGATCGTCATGTCGACTCAGATTAGCTGGCAACTGACTCTGCTGGCCCTGTTACCTATGCCGCTGATGGCGCTGGCAATCAACCGCTATGGTGAAAAATTGCATGAACGCTTCAAGCTGGCGCAGGCGGCGTTTTCATCGCTAAACGATCGCACCCAGGAGAGCATGACCAGCATTCGCATGATCAAAGCCTTTGGTCTGGAAGACAGGCAGTCCGCACTGTTTGCCGCTGATGCGGCGGATACGGGCGCAAAAAACATGCGCGTCGCGCGTATTGACGCCCGTTTTGACCCGACAATATATATTGCGATTGGCATGGCTAACCTGCTGGCAATTGGCGGGGGAAGCTGGATGGTCGTGCAGGGCACCATGACCCTCGGCCAGTTGACCAGCTTTGCGATGTATCTGGGGCTGATGATTTGGCCGATGCTGGCGCTGGCATGGATGTTTAACATCGTTGAGCGAGGCAGTGCTGCCTACAGCCGTATTCGCGCCATGCTGGCCGAAGCGCCAGTGGTGAATGACGGCAGCGAACCCGTTCCGCAAGGGCGCGGAGTGGTGAAAGCGGATATCCAGTCGTTTAGTTACCCGCAAACGGAACATCCGGTGCTGGACAACGTGAACTTTACGCTCCAGCCTGGGCAGATGCTGGGCATTTGTGGTCCGACGGGCTCCGGCAAAAGTACCGTGCTGTCGCTCCTCCAGCGTCACTTTGATGTGAGCAAAGGCGATATTCGTTTTCACGATCTTCCACTGACGACGCTGCAACTGGACGCGTGGCGTAGCCGCCTGGCCGTGGTTAGCCAGACGCCGTTTTTATTCTCTGATACCGTGGCGAACAATATCGCGCTTGGCCATCCTGCGGCGACGCAGGAGGAGATTGAACATGTGGCGCGCTTAGCCAGCGTCCATGACGATATTCTGCGTCTGCCACAAGGGTATGAAACGGAAGTGGGTGAGCGGGGCGTGATGCTCTCCGGCGGGCAAAAACAGCGTATCTCGATTGCGCGTGCCCTGTTGTTAAATGCGGAAATCCTGATTCTGGACGATGCTCTCTCTGCCGTCGATGGCCGTACCGAGCACCAGATTCTGCACAATCTGCGCCAGTGGGGCGAGGGACGTACTGTGATTATCAGTGCCCACCGACTTTCCGCGCTGACGGAAGCCAGTGAAATCCTGGTGTTGCAACACGGACACATTGCCCAGCGCGGTCAGCACGACCAGCTTACGGAGCAACCGGGCTGGTATCGCGATATGTATCGCTATCAGCAGCTGGAAGCGGCACTGGATGAGGAGGTCACCAATGCGTAAATTTGGCGCGCTATGGCCGACGCTTAAGCGCCTGCTGGCCTACGGTTCACCGTGGCGAAAACCGCTGTCTGTTGCCGTGCTTCTGCTGTGGATTGCCGCGGTGGCTGAAGTCAGCGGCCCGCTGCTGATCAGCTATTTTATCGACAATATGGTGGCGAAAAGCTATCTACCGCTGGGGCTGGTTGCCGGTTTAGGCGTGGCTTATGTGGGATTACAGCTGACGGCAGCCGGGCTTCACTACGCGCAATCGCTGCTGTTTAACCGGGCGGCCGTGGGCGTTGTGCAGCAACTGCGCACCGATGTAATGGACGCGGCGCTGCGCCAGCCGCTGAGCGAGTTCGATACTCAGCCCGTCGGCCAGGTGATTTCACGCGTAACCAACGATACCGAGGTGATCCGCGATCTGTACGTCACCGTCGTGGCGACCGTTCTGCGAAGTGCAGCGCTGATCGGTGCCATGCTGGTGGCCATGTTCAGCCTCGACTGGCGCATGGCGCTGGTGGCGATCACGATCTTCCCGGCCGTGCTGACGGTAATGGTTATTTATCAACGCTACAGCACGCCCATTGTTCGCCGTGTACGCGCTTATCTGGCTGATATCAATGATGGCTTCAACGAAGTCATTAATGGCATGAGCGTCATCCAGCAGTTCCGCCAGCAGGCGCGATTCGGTGAGCGGATGGGCGAAGCCAGCCGTTCACACTACATGGCGCGTATGCAGACCTTGCGCCTGGACGGTTTCCTGCTGCGCCCGTTGTTGAGCCTTTTCTCGGCGCTGGTGCTGTGCGGTTTGCTGATGCTGTTTGGACTGACAACCCGCGGGACGATTGAGGTCGGGGTGCTGTATGCCTTCATCAGCTATCTTGGCCGCCTTAACGAACCGTTGATTGAACTCACCACCCAGCAGTCGATGCTGCAGCAGGCGGTGGTCGCCGGGGAGCGCGTCTTTGAGCTGATGGACAGACCGCGTCAGACCTACGGCAACGACGAGCGGCCTCTGCAAAGCGGCGCGATTACGTTTGATCATGTCTCGTTCGCCTACCGTGACGACCAGCTTGTGCTGCAGGAGATCAGCCTCGATATTCCGTCGCGGGGCTTTGTGGCGCTGGTGGGGCACACCGGGAGCGGCAAGAGTACGCTCGCCAGTCTGTTGATGGGCTATTACCCGTTAACGAAAGGTGAAATTCGTCTGGATGGCCGTCCTCTTGCCTCGCTAAGCCACAACGTGTTGCGCAAGAGCGTCGCGATGGTGCAGCAAGATCCGGTGGTGCTGGCCGATACCTTCTATGCCAATGTCACCCTGGGGCGACCGTATACGCCTGAGCAGGTCTGGGATGTCCTGGAAAAAGTGCAGCTGGCGGAGCTGGCGCGCGGGTTTAGCGAGGGGATCAATACCAAACTCGGCGAGCAGGGGAACAACCTCTCCGTCGGACAAAAACAGCTTCTTGCGCTGGCGCGGGTGTTGATTGAAACGCCGCAGGTCCTGATCCTTGATGAAGCGACGGCCAGTATCGATTCGGGTACTGAGCAGGCTATTCAGCAGGCGCTGGCTGCCGTTCGTGATCACACGACGCTGGTGGTTATCGCGCACCGTCTGTCTACTATCGTTGAAGCCGATACCATTCTGGTGCTGCATCGCGGGCAGGCCGTTGAGCGCGGAACGCACAGGCAACTGCTGGAGGCGAAAGGGCGCTACTGGCAGATGTACCAGCTGCAGCTGGCGGGGGAGGAGCTGGCGGCCAGCGCCCGTGAGGAAGAGTCGCTTAGCGCCTGATGCACCAAAATCAGGCAGTGCGCTAACAGTCACAACTGTTGGTGCAAAACTGAAACGCACCGTGCACTGTCATGGTGCGTTTTTTTTCACCAGTACAACCCTCCATGCCTTCTTTTGCACACCGCGCCGCTTTTTCTCTCACTTTTCAATTCTGGCACACCGCTTGCAATAACTCCTGCGTGTTAGCTGCGGCCATTACCGAATTCTGACTGGAGGGGATTTATGAAGCTGGTTACGGTGGTAATCAAACCATTCAAACTCGAAGACGTGCGTGAAGCACTGTCTTCCATGGGTATTCAGGGACTGACAGTGACCGAAGTGAAAGGCTTTGGTCGTCAGAAAGGTCATGCCGAGCTTTATCGCGGGGCGGAATACAGCGTTAACTTCCTGCCTAAAGTGAAGATCGATGTGGCCATTGCGGACGATCAGCTCGACGAAGTGATTGATGTCGTCAGCAAGGCGGCCTACACCGGCAAGATTGGCGACGGCAAAATTTTCGTTGCCGAACTGCAGCGCGTTATTCGCATTCGTACCGGCGAATCCGACGAAGCGGCATTGTAAGTAACTCCTGGCACACAGTGATAGGGATCGAGAAAATGAAGATAGCAACAATCAAAACGGGTCTGGGGTCGCTGGCACTGCTGCCGGGCCTGGCAATGGCTGCCCCTGCTGTGGCAGACAAAGCCGATAATGCTTTTATGATGATCTGCACCGCGCTGGTGCTGTTCATGACCATTCCGGGCATTGCGCTGTTTTACGGCGGCCTGATCCGCGGCAAAAACGTCCTCTCTATGCTGACGCAGGTAGCCGTGACGTTCGCGCTGGTATGCGTGTTGTGGGTGGTCTACGGTTACTCGCTGGCGTTCGGCGAAGGTAATGCCTTCTTCGGTAACTTCAACTGGGCGATGCTGAAAAATATCGAACTGACCGCGCTGATGGGCAGCTTCTATCAGTACATTCATGTCGCTTTCCAGGGTTCATTCGCCTGTATTACCGTCGGTCTGATTGTCGGGTCGCTGGCTGAGCGTATCCGCTTCTCTGCGGTACTGATCTTCGTGGTGGTCTGGCTGACCCTCTCCTATGTGCCGATTGCCCATATGGTCTGGGGCGGCGGTCTGCTGGCATCCCATGGTGCGCTGGACTTCGCAGGCGGTACGGTTGTACACATCAACGCAGCCGTAGCAGGCCTGGTGGGTGCATACCTGATTGGCAAACGCGTGGGCTTCGGTAAAGAAGCGTTCAAACCGCACAACCTGCCGATGGTATTTACGGGTACGGCTATCCTTTACTTTGGCTGGTTCGGCTTCAACGCCGGTTCAGCAAGCGCAGCTAGCGAAATCGCGGCGCTGGCTTTCGTGAATACCGTGGTCGCAACCGCTGGCGCTATTCTGTCGTGGGTGTTTGGCGAGTGGGCTGTTCGCGGTAAGCCGTCACTGCTGGGTGCCTGCTCAGGTGCGATTGCCGGTCTGGTCGGCATTACGCCAGCGTGTGGTTATGTGGGTGTCGGCGGTGCGCTGCTCATTGGTATCGTGGCGGGACTGGCGGGTCTGTGGGGAGTCACCGCACTGAAACGTATTCTCCGCGTTGATGATCCATGTGATGTGTTCGGCGTGCACGGCGTGTGCGGCATCATCGGCTGTATTATGACGGGTATCTTTGCCGCGGCATCTTTGGGCGGCGTGGGCTACGCAGAAGGCGTTACGATGGTTCACCAGGTTCTGGTGCAGCTGGAAAGTATCGCTATCACCGTCGTCTGGTCGGGTGTGGTGGCCTTCGTTGGCTACAAGCTGGCGGACATGACCGTTGGCCTGCGTGTACCGGAAGAGCAGGAGCGCGAAGGTCTGGACGTCAATAGCCACGGCGAGAATGCGTATAACGCATAACACATAGCAAAACGGCAACTTCGGTTGCCGTTTTGAGTGTGTA
The DNA here is from genome assembly GCF_041021625.1 of Enterobacter sp. MALB-1. NCBI lineage: Bacteria > Pseudomonadati > Pseudomonadota > Gammaproteobacteria > Enterobacterales > Enterobacteriaceae > Enterobacter > Enterobacter sp. MALB-1. The sequence goes on along the minus strand of NZ_JBDPJL010000001.1, from coordinate 3,388,520 downwards.
TTCCCTCCAGGGCCTCAGCCCGCACAAAATCACCCTCGGTTACGCATCACCCCTTCCTGCACCGTTGATGCCACCAGTACGCCATCCTGAGTATAAAACTCACCCCGCACGAATCCGCGCGCGCTGGACGCCGAGGTACTTTCCACGCTGTAGAGCAGCCAGTCGTTCATATCGAACGGACGGTGGAACCACATAGAGTGATCGATGGTCGCCACCTGCATCCCTTTCTCCAGGAATCCTACGCCGTGCGGCTGCAGCGCAACGGGCAAAAAGTTGAAGTCAGACGCGTAGCCGAGCAGATACTGATGAACGCGGATATCGGCCGGAACACTCCCGTTGGCACGCATCCAGACCTGACGTTTTGGCTCGGCAGTGTGGCCTTTCATCGGGTTATGGAACTCGACGGGGCGGATCTCCAGCGGCTTATCGCAGAGAAACTTCTCTTTCACTTGCGGCGGCAGCAAATGCGCCAGCGCGCGGGCGATTTCAGTCTCAGATTTAAGGTCGTCCGGTGACGGCGCGGGCGGCATCTCTTTTTGATGCTCGTAACCCGGCTCAGGTGCCTGGAACGAGGCGGTCATGTAAAAGATGGGCTTTCCGTTTTGCACGGCAGCCACGCGGCGGGCGCTGAAACTGTTGCCATCACGTAAGACTTCCACGTCATACACAATGGGTTTTGCACTATCACCAGGGCGTAAAAAGTAGCTGTGAAAGGAGTGCACCAGACGGTCTGCCGGGACGGTTTCTTTTGCGGCATACAGCGCCTGTCCCACGACTTGCCCTCCGAAGACCTGGCGTAAGCCCAAATCTTCGCTCTGTCCGCGGAAGAGTCCCTCCTCAATTTTTTCCAGATTCAGTAATGTCAGCAGATTGTTCAGTGCCTGACTCATAATCGTCCTCAATAAACGCCGTGGCGAAAGATACGCTGAGTATAACGCAGAAATGAAAGTGGTCCGATGGGTAGATTAGTCTGAATATCGAGGCGAAATTAGGCATTAATCAGTGATTTGTGCCAGACTTGTATGCGTTATATGAATGTAAACGACATCGGGTGGGATCGATCCCGCTGGTGCATTGATGATAAGGAGACTTCAATGAAACTCGTGCCCATGCTAAGTGGTGTAGCTATTGCGGTGGCGTTGTCCGCCTGTGCAGGTAAGAGCGCCCAGGTGCCGGTGCCAGCAGCAGACCCGAACGGGATTAACACTCTTTCGCAGCAGTCCATTCAGCAACCAAATGTTTCCGGGACAATCTGGATCAAACAGAAAGTCGCGCTACCGCCGGATGCGGTATTGACGGTTACGCTTTCCGACGCCTCGCTGGCTGACGCGCCATCGAAAGTGCTGGCGCAGCGCGCCGTGCGTACTGAGGGGAAACAGGCACCGTTTAGCTTTGTGCTGCCGTACAATCCTTCAGACGTTCAGCCGAATGCCCGTATCCTCCTGAGCGCAGCAGTAACAATCAACGATAAACTGGTCTTTATCACCGATACGGTGCAGGAAGCGATTAATAACGGCGGGACAAAAGTCGATCTGAACCTGGTGCCGGTGCAGCAAACTGAAGTGCCCGTAGCACCACAGACTAACCAGCCGTCGCTGCCGACGCCGCCAACGCAGCTTTAAAGACTCTGACACCCTCTCCTTCGGAAGAGGGTGTCAGTACACCCAGCGATACTTCTGTAAATCAACCTGCCCTGAACCTGATACCTGTATCCCTTCTGAAAGCAATGCCTGGCGTTGTCGCTGGAGATCCGGCCCGGTGAGCGAAATAGCACCATGGCGATTCACCACCCGGTGCCAGGGCAGCGTGCTGCCTTCCGGCAGTCGTTTCAACACCCCGCCGACCTGACGCGCAGCGCGCGGTGAACCGGCCAGCCGGGCAACCTCTCCGTAAGTTGTTACATACCCTTCCGGTATGGAGGCGATGATTTGCCAGACGCGCTGCGGGAAAGCGTCGTGTTCGTCCATACTTACTCCTGTGGGGAACCTTTGATGTGTCATGGTAAACGAAGATAAACCTGATTGCTGCGCCTGTTTGCGCAATAAACCATCATCCGGTTGCCGGCGGCTTGCAATTGCAGGCCAGCACAGGGATAATGCGCCAGCGCGTTGGTTATCAACGCTCTCAATGGGGGCTCTGTTGGTTCTCCCGCAACGCTACTCTGTTCACCAGGTCAGGTCCGGAAGGAAGCAGCCAGGGCAGACGACGTGTGTGCCGGGATGTAGCTGGCAGGGCCCCCACCCATTTCTGCTCCTCGCCAGTACTTGTATCCTCCTTCGTCGTTACCGATTCGTGCCTGAGTTTGTTATTCCCCACAAATAAAAAGTATTTTATATATTATGTAATTTATCTTTCATTAATTTGAAATATAACTGTCATAAACCTGTAATAATAGCCTGTCATTTTATTACTGGGCATCTTTTTTCTGTCATAAGCAAAAAATATATATCTGGATAAGCAAGTTAACTTCGTGTATTAAATAAGGCACGTATTCCGAAGGGAAGTGACGAACATGGCTACTGCGGTTTTAAACGTTAAAATTGATGAAACGCTAAAAGAAAAACTTCGCCACTATGCAGAAGTGAATAATGAGAATTTAAGCGTGACCACAGAGAAACTGCTGCTGCTGGCGTTTGAAGCAGTAGAAGAGGCGGGAGTATCGGAAGAGGATATCGATAATCAGCATACGGAAGAAGAGAGTGTATCTCCATTTACTCCTAAAGAAATCAAGGCACTACGTAAAATTCTGAAGAAGAGAAAATGAAACAACAACTGTCGACTGCCAGTGACTACAAAGAGGCCTGCGATTTGTTGCGTTCAGGCTATGTCAAACACGTACGTCTTGGCTGGAATGTAGGAAGTGATGAGTTCTTTCGGATTGCGTCAGACTGGTGTGATACCGGCGCGAAAATAAAGAAAGACGGTGAAAGTTTCGTTATTTCACTGAAAGGTTTCCCTATTCCTCCCCAGCACTAAACTCTGCCCCGTGAAAACTGCTGACTGCAGAACGCCAGTCAGCAGTTTTTATTATTTTCGCTGAGGAAACTAAATCAGGCTCCGTTTTACGGGCGGCGTGGTTTTATTCAGAGTGAGCCACAGCGGTTTAATTCGCAGCAACGCCTCTTCAAGCGCCGCCGGGTCGAGCGAGAAGGGCATACGCAGATAGCGGTCAAAGGCACCTGACAGACCAAACCGTGTGCCGGTCCCCAGATTAATCCCCGTCGTCTCTGCCCGTGCCGCGAGCTGTGTTGCCAGCATACCGGGCAACTCAATCCAGTAAGAAAGGCCTCCTTCTGCCTCGTGAAACGACCATGCCGGAAAATGTTCGCGCAGCAACGCGCCGCACCGGTCCCGACGTTCCGCCAGCATTTTCCGCCGTGCGGGCAAAAAAGCATCACTGTTTTCGATAAGCCAGAGCGTTGCAAGCTGTTCCAGCAGCGGTGTGCCCAAATCCAGAGTGTCGCGCGTCTGGGCGAGCGTCGCGATCGTCCGCGACGAGGCGCGGAGCCAGCCGAGGCGCAGCCCTCCCCAGAAACTTTTTCCGGCAGAGCCCAGCGTGATGACGGCAGCTTCCGGGTTAAACGCGGCCAGCGGGGGCGGAGGGGGGGCATCAAACCAGAGATCGACCATCGTTTCATCCACGACCAGCGTGGTGCGGGTCTGTGCGGCAATGTCGGCTATCGTCTGGCGCGTTGCGGTGTCCATGCAGCGTCCCGTCGGGTTATGAAAGTCTGGCATCAGGTACGCCAGGCGCGGCGCTGTCTGGGCAAGCGTCGCGGCGAAACCATCGGTATCCCAGCCGGTTTCGGGCAGGGATACGCCTACCGGCCGACAAAGTGCGCCCTGAATAGCGGCAATCGCCAGCGGATAGGTGGGATGGTCGACCACCACGCGATCGCCGGGACCCGTCATCATGCGTAACACCAGCGAAAAGCCGCTCACGGCACCATTAACCACCATCACTTCATCAGCCCGTGTCGGAAGCCCTCGCGCCGTGTAGCGTGCGGCAATGGCTTCCCGCAGTGCTGGTAATCCGAGCTGGTCGTAGCCTGTCTGTGAAAGGTGTTGCGTGATCGCCGTGAGTGCATGCGTATACGCCTGGTGGATTTCCGGGCCGGCGCTAAGCGCGGCAGTGGAAAGATCCAGCGCCGCGCTGGCCGCTGAGAGAGTCGGTATGGCACGTGTGTCCGGCAGGATCACGCGTGACCCGCTGCCGTGACGACTTTCCAGATATCCTTCTTCCCGCAGATGGGCCAGCGCGCTGCTGATGGTGGTTCGGCTTACCTCCAGCGCAGAGGCCAGTTCTCGCTCTCCTGGCAAGCGCGTGCTGAGGGCCAGCCTGCCGTCGAGTATCAGCAGACGTAATGCATCCGCCAGCTGCCGCCAGAGCGGGGTTCGGGATGATGATTGCTGCCAGTGGCCTAACAGCCGGACCAGAGACTGACTACCGAAGCGACGTGATGACATGTGCAGTCCACTATTTGAAAACTGGACATTAATCATAGAGCCATTTTAGACGAGGATGGAAGTCTGGTTCATCGGAGAAGCTAAAAATGGTACGTCGTCTGGTTCAACTTTATGTCGGCTTAGGTCTGTACGGCCTTTCAACCGCGATGTTTATTCGTTCGGATTTAGGCGTCGATCCGTGGGATGTGTTTCATCTTGGCGTGGCGCTACAGCTGGGGTTGAGCATCGGTACAGTGATTATTGTCACTGGCGCTGTGGTTCTGCTGCTGTGGATACCTCTGCGTCAACTTCCCGGTGTTGGCACCATCAGCAACGTGATTTGTATCGGGCTGGCGGCGGATGCCGCCATGGCGCTGATACCCGAACTGTCCTCACTGCCGATCCGCATCGCTCTGCTGGTTTCAGGCATTGTGATTAACGCGATAGCCACCGGTATGTATATCGGCGCTGGGTTTGGCGCAGGGCCTCGGGATGGCCTGATGACCGGCATTCATGCCCGGCTGGGGTGGTCGATTCGCAGCGTGCGCACCGCGATAGAAGTGAGTGTGTTAATCATTGGCTGTATTCTGGGGGGCACATTTGGCGTAGGAACGGTGCTGTATGCCCTGACCATCGGCCCGCTGATTCAGATCTGCTTACCGTGGTTTCGTCAAAAGCCGCGCGTACAGAAGGCGCAACAGCCTGAGCGCGTGGTTTAATTCTGCGAAGCGCTCACATGCTTTAATGGCATAGCTGTGCCAGAATGAGGGCAACTCTTCTCGCGATGCCAGAATGCATGAAAGCTATCACTCTTTATGACGTTGCCCTCCTTGCGGGGGTTTCTTACCAGACCGTTTCCCGTGTGATTAACGATGCGGAGCATGTTTCCGCCCGTACACGGGAAAAGGTTCGGCAGGCCATGGAGGAACTGCACTACGTTCCTAATCGTGGCGCACAGCAACTGGCCGGAAAGCGCACCCGCACGCTGGGGCTGATCACGACCGATCTTGCCCTGCACGCCCCTTCGCAGATTGCGTCGGCGGTAAAATCCCGCGCGGTGGAGCAGGGGGCGAGCGTGTTAATTTCCATGGTGCAACAACCGGAACAATGTCAGGCAGCTCTGCAGGAACTGCTGGCACAACGGGTGGAAGGGCTGCTGGTGAACGTTCCGCTGGAAGATGCGCAGGCAGAACAGCTTCAGGTCATGGCCACGCCCGTTCCGGTTCTTTTTCTTGATGTATCTCCTTCTGCACAGGTCAACAGCCTCGTTTTCAATGCCGTGCAGGGGGCGAGCCTGGGCGCTGAACACCTGATCTCGCTGGGGCACACGCGCATTGCGTTACTCAGCGGGCCGGAAAGCTCAGTCTCCGCCCGGATGCGCCTGGCAGGATGGAAAGCCGCACTGGCGCAGGCTGGCCTTGAGGCGATCGCAGTGGCACAGGGCGACTGGAGCGCGGCCTCAGGCTATGAGAAAGGTCACCAGCTTTTGTCCGGTACCGAACAGCCCGAAGCTATCCTGGTCGCGAACGATCAAATGGCGCTCGGCGTGATGCGCGCCTGTGTAGAAAAAGGCATTGCGATACCGGGCCAGATCGCCGTTGTCGGGTTTGATGATACGGCTGACAGCGCGTGGTTTTCTCCCCCGCTAACCACGATCCGCCAGGCTTTCCGCGATGCCGGTGAACGAAGTGTGGAGTGGTTATTGAGGCCAGAGCGTACCAAAACGTGCTGGCAAGTGCAGCTCCCCGTCACGCTGATCGCACGTCGTTCGACTGCCCCCCGCACAACCGATCAGGCCGATCGTGAAGAACTGGCGCAAAAGCTCAGAAGCCTGGCGCTGATGGCAGAGAAACTCGCTCGCGGATAATGCTTTTGTGATCTCACTCGCTTCGTGACGATCCGGAGCTTTACCGTACAGATTCGCCAGGGCATGTTGGCTAAAATTGTGAGCGCTTCGCAAAGAGGTTAATATGCCCAATACACCGCCGCTGACTCTCAGCGCACTTCTGGCTCGTCGGGACTGGGAAAATCCTGGTGTAACGCAGTGGAACCGTCTGGCCGCACATGCACCGTTTCATAGCTGGCGTGAAGAGCAAGCTGCCAGGGATGACGCAGAATCATTAAGCAAGCGTTCACTCAATGGCGAATGGCGATTTAATTTCTTTTCTGCACCTGAGCGGGTCCCCGAAACGTGGGTGACAGAGGATCTGGCTGATGCCGTTGCGATGCCTGTTCCCTCAAACTGGCAAATGCAGGGTTTTGATATTCCCGTCTATACCAACGTCACGTATCCGATAGCCGTTAACCCGCCGTTCGTTCCGGCTGAAAATCCCACGGGTTGTTACTCGCTCACATTTGAGATGAATGACACATGGGCAGAGAGCGGCCAGACCCGCATTATATTCGATGGCGTGAATTCCGCTTTTCATTTGTGGTGCAACGGCCAATGGATTGGCTATTCGCAGGACAGCCGTCTGCCTGCTGAGTTCGATCTTACATCGATCCTTCGTCCGGGCGAAAACCGTCTGGCGGTGATGGTGCTGCGCTGGTGCGACGGGAGCTACCTTGAAGATCAGGATATGTGGCGGATGAGCGGTATTTTCCGCGATGTGTCGTTGCTGCATAAGCCTGAGACGCAGATTGCGGATTATCACGTTGCGACCGATCTGAACGCGGAGTGTGATCGGGCGGTGCTACACGTCGACGTCGCGCTGGCTGGCACGCGCTATGAGTCATGTGAAGTGGCATTTACCCTGTGGCGTAACGGCGAAAAATGCGCGAGTGCCGCCCAGCGCCCTGGCTCTGCCATTGTGGATGAGCGTGGAGGCTGGGCCGAGCGCCTGACAGTTGCGTTACCCGTTGTGGAACCTGCGTTATGGAGTGCCGAAACGCCTGCACTCTACCGCCTGACAATTACGCTTATGGACGCGCAGGGCAACGTACTGGAAATTGAAGCCTGCGATATTGGTTTCCGCCGCGTTGAGATCAGCAATGGCCTGCTGAAGCTGAACGGTAAACCGCTGCTGATCCGCGGAGTGAACCGTCATGAGCATCATCCGGAAAATGGTCAGGTGATGGATGAAGCAACGATGCGTCGCGACATTGAACTGATGAAGCAGCATAACTTTAACGCCGTGCGCTGTTCGCACTACCCGAATCATCCACTCTGGTACACGCTTTGCGATCGCTATGGTCTGTACGTTGTTGACGAAGCGAATATCGAAACCCACGGCATGGTGCCAATGAGCCGCCTTGCTGACGATCCCCGCTGGCTTCCGGCCATGAGTGAACGCGTCACGCGTATGGTGCTGCGCGATCGTAATCATCCGTCGATCATCATCTGGTCGCTGGGGAATGAATCCGGACACGGCGCGAACCATGATGCCCTTTATCGCTGGCTGAAAACCACCGATCCAACGCGACCAGTACAGTATGAGGGGGGCGGGGCGAATACGGCGGCGACTGATATTATCTGCCCGATGTATGCCCGCGTCGATCAGGACCAACCTTTCCCGGCGGTGCCGAAATGGTCGATTAAAAAATGGATTGGCATGCCGGATGAAACGCGGCCGCTGATCCTGTGTGAATACGCTCATGCGATGGGGAACAGCTTTGGCGGGTTCGCCAGATACTGGGAAGCGTTTCTTCGCCATCCGCGTCTGCAGGGCGGGTTTGTCTGGGACTGGGTCGATCAGGCGCTGACAAAGAAGGATGAAAATGGCAACGCCTTCTGGGCCTACGGCGGTGATTTTGGCGATAAACCCAACGATCGGCAGTTCTGTCTTAACGGGCTGGTGTTCCCGGATCGCACGCCGCATCCGGCGCTGTATGAAGCCCAGCGTGCGCAGCAGTTTTTTACCTTTACGCTGCGGAGTACCTCTCCGCTGGTGGTTGAGGTGAAAAGCGACTACCTGTTCCGCAATACCGACAACGAACATCTCAGGTGGTCGATCGCACGTGATGGAAATGTGCTGGCTGCAGGCGAGGTGGTGCTTGCCATTGCTCCGCAGGGAACACAAAGCGTGGAAATTACCCTGCCGCAACCGGAAGCGGAGCCAGGTGAACTCTGGCTTAATGTGGATGTTGTTCAGCCACTGGCGACACCGTGGTCGTTGGCGAACCACCGCTGCGCATGGGATCAGTGGCCGCTTCCGGTTCCGCTGTTTATCGCGCCGCAGCAGCCTGCAGGGAACCCTCCGGTGTTAGCCACTCAGGGCGATGTACTTGAAATTACCCATCAGCAGCAGCGCTGGCAGTTTGACCGGGCGTCAGGAAACCTGACGCAGTGGTGGAACAATGGCACAGAAACGCTGCTCTCACCGCTGACGGATAACTTTACCCGTGCACCGCTGGACAATGATATTGGCATCAGCGAAGCCACACGAATTGACCCGAATGCGTGGGTGGAACGCTGGAAAGCGGCGGGGATGTATGAGATGTCTTCGCGTGTGTTGCGGTGTGAAGCAGAGCAAACGGCGCGTGAGGTGGTGGTGACCACGCTGCATGTCTGGGAATATCGCGGTAAGGCGCTGTTCCTGAGCCATAAAATCTGGCGGATAGATGAACACGGTGCGTTGCAGGGGGATGTGCGGGTGCAGGTGGCGTCTGATCTCCCCGAGCCTGCGCGTATTGGTCTGAGCGTTCAGCTCGCGCAGACGCCAGAAACGGCCCGCTGGCTGGGGCTGGGGCCGTTTGAAAACTATCCTGACAGGAAGCTCGCAGCGCAGCAGGGGCGCTGGGAATTGCCGCTGGAGGCGATGCAGACGCCGTACATCTTCCCGACGGAAAATGGTCTGCGTTGCGACACGCGGGCGCTTTTCGCGGGCGCGCACCAGTTCCGGGGGAATTTCCATTTCTCCCTCAGCCGCTACAGCCAGCAACAGTTGCGTGAGACGACGCACCAGCATTTGTTGCAGGACGAGCCGGGCTGCTGGCTCTGCCTTGATGCATTTCATATGGGCGTCGGGGGCGATGATTCATGGAGCCCGAGCGTCTCACCGGAGTTTATCCTGCAAAACCGCCAGCTGCGCTACACCTTCAGTTGGCAGCAAAGCGCCTTTTGAGTGACCCGGAGCGGCCACAAACGTGGCTGCTCCGCTCAGGCAAAAATGCCGCGCATCCCGTGAATACTCATATACAGCCCGACCAGGACGATCAGTGCGGCTGAAATCCACGGTGCTTTTCGAGAAAACTCACTGAACCCCGGCCAGCGCGTCACGGCGTGTTTAAGGCTCAACGCTGCAATTGCGCCAGACGCCACCAGCGTCAGTGCCAGACCGATACTGAAGCTCAACACCAGCGTCGCACCGAGCGCGAAGTGTTTCAGCTGCAGGCAGATTAGCAGCACCGTAATGGAGGCCGGACAGGGGATAAGCCCACCGGTCAGGCCAAACAGAGCGATCTGTCCGGTGGTGACGTTTTGCCCGTTAAAACGGCGGCTAATGTCCTGCGCATGCGCGCGCTGGTGGGCGTCCTGCCACTCCTCGTCAACCTGTTGATGATCGTGATGATGGTGGTGATGATCGTGCGGTTGGCTCTCTTTCCAGGTTCGCCATGCCATCCATAATGCGATGAGAATGATCAATAACCCTGAAATCAGCTGAAACCAGGGTTCAGACGTGTGTGCATCCCATCCCTGACCAAACCACAGGCCCGCCATCGCGATGATCCAGACCACCACCGTGTGAGAAAGCGTCGCGGCCAGGCCCAGAAGGATCGCCTGCTTTAACGTGCCCCGGATCGCCACGATAAACGCGGCCATCATCGTTTTTGAATGACCCGGCTCAAGGCCATGCAGCGCACCGAGCAGAATGGCGCTGGGCACAAACAGCCAGGCATTACCCTGTTGCAGGAGTGACGTGAAATCGTTCATGAAGGATTCCGTAAAGGAAAATGTGCTTCGAATACTACTCCCCCCCAGTAGTCAAATACTACCCCCCAGTAGAAAAATACTCAGGGGGAGTAGAGCATGTTATGCTCATGCGCCAAAAGAAGGAGATGCTGAGATGTCACATACGGTTCGTCACAAGAAAATGTTATTGACGCGTCTGAAGAAAATTCAGGGGCAGAGCACCGCACTGGAAAAAATGCTTAATAGCGATCATGAGTGTGCTGATGTGTTACAGCAGCTGGCGGCGATCCGTGGGGCGGTGAATGGTATGATGTTGCAGGTGATCGAGGGCCATTTAACCGATCATGTGGTGAAAGAGCCCGAAGAAGATCAGCGCGAAGCCGATCTTGGCGTCGTGTTGCAGGTGATCAAATCCTATCTTAAGTAGAATACTTTTCGAGGTTGTACTCGGCCCAGAGAATGAACTCGACTTTTGGCAGCGCCTTACTGTAGTACCAGCCTTGCCCGTACTGTACGCCGTGGCGATGCAGCCATATAAGCTGTCCCTCCGTTTCTATGCCTTCGGCGACCATGGCAAGATCCAGTGATTTTGCCATTTCGATAATATGCGGCGTCACGTTTTTGTACTCCAGCGCATCCACAAAAGACTTATCAATTTTCAGCGTGTCGACGTCCAGATCCTGCAGGTAGCTCAGGCTGGAATAACCTGTACCAAAATCATCAATATAGACAGGGTGACCCGAGCGGCGGAACGCAGCAATGGCCGGCGCGCTAACGCTGGGATCGGCAAAACCACGTTCGGTTAACTCAAGGGCGATCTGCCGGGGATGGACTTCCCACTTATTCAATAACTGGCTCAGCAGAGGCGGCAGCTTGCCTGACGTCAGATCCGCAGGCGCGAGGTTGATGGATATATGCTGGTCAGGATGAAGGTGTAACCAGTTGCCCATATCCTCGAACACCTTTTCGATGATTAACCGGGTGAGTGGTGAGATGAGGCCCGTTTGCTCTGCCAGTGGGACAAAAATATCCGGCGACAGGTAAGTTCCGTCTGGCTGAGGCCAGCGCGTCAGCGCTTCCGCACCCACAATTTTTCCTGTGCTTAACGCCACAATGGGCTGGTAGTGAACGACAAAATCACGGCTGCTGATGGCATCCTGCAGGCGATTACGCGGAGACTGAATGCGGCGCAATATTCGCAATAAAAAGAGTGCAGCAAGCAGGCTGACCAGTATGCCAAACGGGAGCCAGAAGAGGAGCTGACGATGCCAGCTTTCATCCAGCGGTTTTAACGTTGCCCATGCGACGATCGCAAAGCCCAGTTCAGGGATCGGTTTTCGGATATACATTGCCCCTTTGTACTGCAGGCGCATCAGATTTTTGTCTTCCAGCAACGAGCGGACATGCGGATCGAGCTTATTACTGCTGGCAAAAACGATATGGTTTGCATCACCAATCAGGGCGGCATCAATGGTGATTGCGCCAAAAGGAATAACATCCACCAGTGATGCAGGGTCGAGCATCACCAGGTAATTTGCGCTGCCCAGAACGGCCATGTAGTGGTTAAGCCCGAGATCGTTTTGCGTCGTCAGCCATGCGTTGTAACCGTCTGGCGTCATGCGCATCGGTGGTGGAAAAGCGGCGGCATTGCTGGTTTGCTCCAGGGAAGAGCAAATGGGTTTCAGGTTATTGATATACACCACTTCCTGAATGTAACGCCAGGAGAAAGCCACACGACGCATTTCGCGCAAGTGTGGAGGGCTGCAGGGAATACCGTCAAAGGATTGCAGCTGAGTGAGGGCCTCCTTCGCTTGCCCGATAACTCTTTCTGTACGGATCAGCACGCGTGACGCGTAGCTATCCAGCGCATCGATAAATTTGTCTTCCGCCTGACGATGTGCCAGCCAGATGCTGAGGCAAATGGGGATCAGCACAGAGAAGATCAATATCCCTGTTACCAGGCTGACCAGATGTCGGGTTCTCATGCTGCTGTTTCCTTCCTCATCGCCCACTCCTGGGGCATTGCGTTCGCTCGCCAGAGGAGAAATTTTTTACCACGAAATGATACAGTTATAGCACGTGACAGGCATTGATTTCATACCCGAAACGGAAAATCAGCAGCAGTGCGGAAGCGCGACGCAGCATCGAGGGGTTGTTTTTGTAGCATTGCTCAGATATCATTTTGTTATGTTATAACAAAACATGAGAGCGTATGATGAAACCCAATATCCATCCAGCCTATCGCACCGTTGTGTTTCATGACACCAGTGCCAATGAATACTTCAAAGTCGGGTCGACGATTAAGACTGACCGCGAGATTGAACTTGACGGTAAAACATATCCCTATGTTTCTATAGAAGTTTCTTCAAAATCGCATCCGTTTTACACCGGTAAACAGAAAACCTTCTCAACGGAAGGAAGCGCAGCACGCTTCCGCCAGCGTTTTGGTGGTTTTCTTAATGCGAAGCGAGGTTAACCATGCAGGTACTTAACTCACTGCGCAGTGCGAAACAGCGCCATCCGGATTGCCAGATCGTCAAACGCAAAGGCCGTCTGTACGTCATCTGTAAATCCAACCCGCGCTTTAAAGCGGTGCAGGGGCGTAAAAAAAGACGCTAAACGCGCGATTCACGCCAGCTTTCCAGGGATCTTCTCTGCTTGCCATCGGCAGTAAAATTGTCGGTGGCAAGCCAGCGTTCAAACGCGCTCGCCAGTACCGGCCACTCTTTGTCTATGATGGAAAACCAGTCCGTATCCCGGTTATGTCCTTTCGTGACCAGCGCCTGGCGAAAACGGCCTTCATACTGAAAGCCAAGTCGCAGGGCTGCTTTGCGGGAAGGCTCATTCAGGCTATTGCACTTCCATTCATAGCGTCGATAACCCAGAGTATCAAACACATACCGCATCAGCAGGTATTGCGCTTCGGTGGACATCGGCGTGCGGCTGAGCAGCGGCGAAAAATGGACATGACCCACCTCGACCACGCCATTTTGGGGATCAATGCGCATCAGAGCCAGCGTGCCCACCGGCGAGTGCGTCTGGTTATCAATAACGGTGAAATGCACGGGATCAGATAATTCACACACACCCGCAACCCATTGAGTAAACGCGTCCACGGAGGTGTCGGGTTCACGGAGCAACCATGTCCAGCTGCGGGTGTCTTCAGCCTGGCTGTAAGCGGAGAACAGCGCGGCGGCATGCTCTGTGCGCAGCGGTTCAAGCCGACAATAACGACCCTGCAGAACGACCCGAGAAGGATGCTGGCGCGGCTGCCAGTCGATAAGTGCATCGCCAACCGGCTGTCCGAACTGATTGAATGTGTTCATGTTACTCTCCGTTGTGGTGTAAAGACGCCCAGACTAATTAAAATCTGGTTCCTTAAAAAGAACCACTGGGCTATGTTCTGGTGGTACCACGAGGAGGGGGAAGATGAACATACCGGGTGATGAGTTTCACAACGTGCTAAGTGCGGCGCTTGCTGGTCGCGGAGAAGAGACGCTCCAGCGGACGCTCTATCTTGCCTTACGGGAGGTGATCCTGCAGGGCAGATTGCAGGCGGAGTGCCGCTTGCCCGGCTCCCGCGTTATTGCGCAGCAACTTTCCCTCTCCCGGAATACCGTAAATGCAGCGCTGGAACAGCTTACGCTTGAAGGGTATTTACGTCGTAGCCGGCAGGGAACACGGGTGGCGCAACTGGCGCAGCGCTCCCTTGCGCAGGATTTACCTGAGCCTGCCGTGACGCTCGCCAGACGGGTGGCGCAACTGCCTGCACCTGTCCCCAGGGAAACGCCGGTTCCGGCCTTTACGCCAGGGACGCCAGCCATTAACTATTTTCCTTTGCCTCTGTGGCGGCGCTTGTACGACCGGGTGCTGCGTGAAGAGGGGAGCGCACTGTTAGGTTATGGCGATCCGGCAGGGGAACCGTCGCTGCGGGAGGCCATCGCCCGCCATCTGGCGCTGTCGCGCGGGATCAATTGCGACGCCAGCCAGATTGTCATCACCGAAGGGGCGCTGGAGGGGGTTAATCTTTGCACTCTGCTGCTAAGTGAACCTGGTGATGTGGCGTGGATTGAAGATCCCGGCTATGCGGGGGCAAAAAGTGCGTTTGCGAAATCTGGCCTGCAGATGATCGGTATGCCGGTGGATGACGAAGGAATGTGTTGGGAGGGGCAACATGCACCGTCCCCTTCGCTTATTTTTACGTCACCGTCGCATCAGTTTCCTTATGGAAGTGTGCTCACTGCACGTCGGCGGCTGGCACTGCTGGAACTGGCCCAGCGACACCAGGCCTGGATTATCGAGGACGACTACGACAGTGAGTTTCGTTATACCGGTGAACCCGTCCCGGCCATGCTGGGGATGAAAAAAAATGCGCCAGTGGTCTATCTGGGGACATTCAGCAAAACGCTGTTTCCCTCTCTGCGGATGGGATTTATGGTGTTCCCTCCGGCGCTGGCAAAAGCCGCTCTCCCGGCAATCGGCTCGCTACTGCGTGGTGGCCATCGTGCCGAGCAGCGCCAGCTTGCGCTGTTTATTGAAGAAGGCCATTATGCGCGGCATCTTGCCGCCATGCGTCGGCTCTATCGAAAACGCTATCGCCAGCTGCGCGAGGTGCTGAGTGCTGAGCTGCATGTTGCGCACCGCGTTCTGGCAGGGGAAGGGGGAATGCATCTGACGGTGGCGATCGACGGGATCGATGATAAAGCTCTCGTCCGGCAGGCCAGAGCTTTCCAGCTTGCCCCCGCAGCGTTGAGTGGTTACTACCTTGGTACGACGCAGGGGCAAACCGGTCTGGTGTTAGGCTACGGTAATACCTCTGCTTCGCAGTTCACATCGGCTATCCGGCGTTTACAGCACCTTATTACGCAGCAGCAGGGCGGGAAAGGGTAAAAATGTCATAGAACGAAAGGTCGCCCTTCGTCGACACCATTTTCTGCAGCTTCTCTTTTTGCGCCGTTTCTACCGCAGGTGAGTGCAGGATACTGTCGATAAGCTCAGGCGGCACAAAGCGCGTGTTATACCACTCTCCGTTATAGCAGACCCGGAAATCGAGAACGTCGATATCTTCATACCGATAGCGTGGATTGACGTCGAAAAAGAAGAATGCGTTAAACACCACAAACAGCACCACGAGAAGCCAGACGGAATCTACCAGCGTTTCGGATGTGAGCATCACCACCAGCGTTGCCAGCCAGGCGGCGTACATAGCAATGAACAGGCCGGGATGTTTACGGATAAAGCTAATGCTAAAGCGCGGGCGATTGTCACGCTTTTCACGTCTGTTGAGATCGTCGATGGTGGCAGTGAGCAGGCGCTGTATCTCTGTCATTTTTTGCCTTCATGAATTATGAAAATACAGGGGATCTGTCTATTTTAGGGGAGCCGTTTCAGCGAAAAAAGTAACAGTTACAGGGGGAAAAACCATAACAGTTACTCTCTGCAGGCTTAGAGCATTTTGATAATTTTCGCCGGATTTCCACCGACCACGGCGTTTGCCGGAACGTCTTTCGTCACCACGGCACCAGAGGCGACAACCACATTATCACCGAGCGTGACGCCTGGGTTAATGACCGCGCGTCCGCCAATCCAGACATTATTGCCAATGGTTACCGGTTTGCCATACTCCGCGCCGCTATTGCGCGCGACGGCGTCCAGGGGATGGGTCGCTGTATAGATATGAACGCCTGGTGCGAGCATGCAGTTATCACCAATGTGAACAGGGCAGACATCCAGTATTACACAGTCAAAATTGGCGTAGAATTCTTTACCCAGAAAGATGTTATAGCCGTAATCGCAGCGGAAGCTCGGCTCAATATATGCGCCTTCACTTTGCCCCAGCAGTTCAGCCAGTATTGCCTGGCGTTCTGTTTTCTCGTCCGGAGCCGTATGGTTATAGCGGTGGAGCAGATGACGGGCACGCAAGCGGTCGGCCCGTAGAGTCTCATCGCCAGGGCGGTAAAGCTCGCCTGCAATCATCTTCTGTTTTTCTTTACTCATGGGAATCTCTCCGAAAACGTCGATGACCGTAGGGTAAAGGGTATTAACCGGAAAGGGAACGTTCCCGAAAAGTCTGTGTGATTATAATCACAACATTGTTGCCGATAACGCATTTGAATCGGGGACCCGTCAGTCACACAGGGATCATAGCGCGAAAGGTAGAGTGAGTTAAAAGAGTGACGAAGAACCTCAACAGCCACATTCAGGAATTAACGAACAAACTTCCAGACAGATGAAGGAATCTTATCATACAGTTTATTCATTGTTAGCTCAGCAAGACGATGGTCAGCGGCTGAATAAAATACAGCCAATTCATTATCAGAAAGCTCGTATTTATTTTTTTCAATTACACGCTCAAGCGTGTCTATTGACTGACAACGTCGCAAGCGCATCAAATAATCAATCTTGGTTAATGGTTTTTCAGTCATAAATTCACCTTAGTAATTGTAATAATTTTAACAGGAAAGGCTAACAGGGTTAGCTCTGCTCACGTTGATGAAGCAGCGAAATAGACGGTTTCCTGATTTACGCCATTTTTGCAAATCCTGTGCGTTAATGCCGTAGCTACTGAACAACATAAAGGTGTCATCCAGGTATTCGTCAATTTGCTCAATCAGCTTATTATCTTCATTGTACTTAATTTTATAATTAAGTGCGAAGGTCGCGATATGCTCTATCAACTCATTTAGCTGTAAATTGATTGCAGACGTTGGGTCATTCACCCAGCCATGGTTGCTTTCATCAAGATTGGCAAGGCAGTCATGGTACAAGGATTCGCAGAGAAATTTCAACTGCGCGATATCATGCCTTTTTGGCGAGTACTCGTCCATAGCGCATCCCCTTTTGAGTGATTTCTTACTCACCGAACATCAATGTCGGGATGGATACAACTTACTTAGCCACACGGGTGCTGTGTTCCTGATAACTCTAACTATAAGCTACTCTGATCAAGATTTCACCGCGCTATTACGAAAAATTACAATTAAAGCGTCAGGTTGCGAGCCTTTACGCAAATGTGCGTTCTGCACAGGGCACTTTTAGCAAAATTATTGCTTGTCTTTTACCGCTTCCTTACGTTTCATTGAGTTAGCATTTACTTTCGCAAGGAGTCCAGATTCAGTCTTGACTTTTATTCGCTGATAATTAGGACTTTTCCTAATAACGCAGGCGGTGATATGAAATTAAAAAAATCATAATTTCGTTAAGCATTAAATATGATACGCCTGATTAAGATGGCAAAGAATAAATAGAACGACAATAAGCGTATTTTATGATTTATCACGCAAATGAAAAAGGCCGCAAATGCGGCCTTTTTATCATGTGAAACCGGTATCAGTGATGTTCTACTGAATGAGTGTGCTCAACATCTTCATTCTTACGGCTGAAGCGGCGACGAACCACCACGAAGAACACCGGTACAAAGAAGATAGCAAGAACGGTCGCGGTGACCATACCACCCATTACGCCCGTACCTACCGCATTCTGCGCGCCTGAGCCCGCACCCGTGCTGATAACCAGCGGCAGTACACCGAGGATGAACGCCAGGGAAGTCATCAGGATTGGACGCAGACGCATACGGACCGCTTCAAGCGTCGCCTCAATCAGACCCTTACCTTCTTTTTCCATTAGATCTTTGGCGAATTCCACGATAAGTATCGCGTTCTTCGCCGACAAGCCAATGGTTGTCAGCAGGCCCACCTGGAAGTACACGTCGTTAGTCAGCCCGCGGAACGTGGCAGCCAACAGTGCACCAATAACCCCCAGCGGTACAACCAGCATGACGGAGAACGGAATAGACCAGCTCTCATACAGTGCCGCCAGACACAGGAACACGACGATCAGTGAAATGGCGTACAGGGCAGGGGCCTGGTTACCAGACAGACGTTCCTGATAGGACATACCGGTCCAGTCGTAGCCAATACCTGCAGGCAGCTTGCTGGCTAACTCTTCCATCAGGTTCATGGCTTCACCGGTGCTTCGACCTGGCGCGGCCTGGCCGAGGATCTCCATGGATGGCAGCCCGTTATAACGTTCCAGACGCGGCGATCCGTATTCCCAGCGTGACGTTGAGAAGGCGGAGAACGGCACCATCTGACCATTGCTGCCGCGCACGTACCAGTTGTTGATATCGTTCGGCAACATGCGGTATTCCGCTTCTGACATCACGTACACCTTCTTCACGCGACCACGGTCGATGAAGTCGTTGACGTAACTACCGCCCCAGGCTGCGCCCAGCGTGGTATTGATGTCGCTGATAGAAACACCCAGCGCCTGCGCTTTTTCCTGATCGATATCGATCTTGTACTGCGGCGTATCTTCCAGGCCGTTAGGACGTACACCGACCAGCAGTTCAGGATGCTTCGCAACTTCACCGAAGAGCTGGTTACGTGCCTGAGTCAGTTTTTCGTGACCGAGGCCGCCCTGGTCAATCAGTTGGAAGTCGAAACCGGTCGCTGTACCCAGTTCAACAATCGCTGGCAGGTTAAAGGCGAAGACCATCGCATCTTTAATCTGCGAGAAGGTGCCCATCGCACGGCCTGTAATCGCTTCAACTTTGTTCTCGTCGCCTGGACGGTCTGACCAGTCTTTCAGAGAAACGAAGGCGATACCGGTGTTCTGACCACGACCTGCAAAGCCAAAGCCGTTAACCGCAAACACGGATTCAACGTTGTCTTTTTCTTTATTCAGGTAGTAGTCCGTCACTTCATCCAGCACTTTCTGGGTACGCTCCTGCGAGGCACCCGCTGGCAACTGGGCCATGGTCAGGAACACGCCCTGGTCTTCATCTGGCAGGAACGAGCTTGGCAGACGAACGAACAGGTAAGCCATGCCGACCACGATGATGATATAGAGCAGCAAATAACGACCGGTGCTGCGCAGGATGTTCCCCACGCTGTCGGTGTAGTGGTGCGTGCTCTTATCAAACATGCGGTTAAACCAGCCGAAGAACCCTTTATGCTCGCCGTGGCCGCCTTTCTGAATCGGCTTCAGCATGGTGGCACACAGGGCAGGCGTCAGAATCAACGCGACCAGCACCGACAGCGCCATCGCGGAAACGATGGTGATGGAGAACTGACGGTAAATCGCACCGGTCGATCCACCGAAGAAGGCCATCGGGATAAATACCGCAGAGAGCACCATGGCGATACCGACCAACGCGCCCTGGATCTGACCCATGGATTTACGGGTCGCTTCCTTCGGTGGCAGACCTTCTTCCGCCATCACACGCTCGACGTTTTCGACTACCACGATGGCGTCATCCACCAGCAAGCCGATGGCAAGCACCATCCCGAACATCGTCAGGGTGTTTATCGAGTAGCCAAATATCGCCAGTATCGCGAAGGTCCCGAGCAATACGACCGGTACGGCGATGGTTGGGATCAACGTCGCGCGGAAGTTTTGCAGGAACAGGTACATAACCAGGAATACGAGGATAATCGCTTCCACCAGCGTTTTAACCACTTCGTGAATCGAGATTTTGACGAACGGCGTGGTGTCATACGGATAAACGATTTTCAGACCTGACGGGAAGAACGGTTCCATCTTCTTCAGCTCTGCACGGATAGCCGTGGCGGTGTCCAGGGCGTTTGCCCCTGTTGCCAGTTTGATACCCAGACCGGAAGCCGGTTTGCCGTTGAACTTCGCGATGATGTCGTAGTTCTCGCCACCCAGCTCCACTTTCGCCACGTCACGCAGGCGCACCTGAGAACCGTCCTGATTCACTTTCAGCAGAATTTTGCTGAATTCATCGGCGGAGGTCAGACGCGTCTGCGCGATGATCGAGGCGTTAAGCTGCTGGCCTTTGACCGGCGGTGTACCGCCTAACTGACCCGCGGCAACCTGGGCGTTCTGCGCTTTGATGGCGTTAATCACGTCGACCGGCGTCAGCTGGAAGTTGTTCAGTTTGTTCGGGTCCATCCAGATACGCATCGCGTACTGAGAACCAAACAGCTGAACATCACCCACACCAGATGTACGGCTGATGGCGTCTTTCATGTTGGCACCCACGTAGTCGGAAATATCCTCCTGCGTCATGGTGCCATTGGTATTGATAACGCCAACAACCATCAGGAAGCTACTGGACGATTTCTCGACGCTCACACCCTGCTGCTGTACTTCTTGTGGCAGCAACGGCATCGCCAGCTGCAGCTTGTTCTGTACCTGAACCTGCGCGATATCTGCATCCGTACCTGATTCGAAGGTCAGGGTGATCTGGACCGTACCGGTTGAGTCACTGTTGGAGGACATGTACATCAGGTTATCGATACCGTTCATGTTCTGTTCGATAACCTGCGTCACGGTATCCTGCACCGTTTTCGCATCAGCCCCTGGGTAGGTTGCGGAGATCGTCACCGCCGGTGGCGCAATCGTTGGATATTGCGCGACAGGCAGCTTCAGGATCGCAAGTCCCCCAGCCAGCATGATGATAATGGCGATCACCCACGCAAATATGGGGCGATCGATAAAGAAATTAGGCATGTCTTAACGGCTCCTGTTTAAGTTAAGACTTGGTTTGTTCTGACTGACCTGCGGCTGAGGCTTGTTGTTTATCGTCAGATTTGACTTCCTGTGCCTTCACCTGCGCGCCAGGACGTACTTTTTGCAAACCAGTAACAATCACGCGATCGCCATCTTTCAGACCTTCCGTCACCAGCCATTTATCGCCAATCGCCTGCGTTGCAGTGATATTGCGCGTTTCGACTTTGTCATCTGCACCTACAACCAGCGCGCTCGCATCGCCACGTGGCGTGCGGGTCACACCCTGCTGAGGAACCAGAAGTGCGGTTGGGTTAGTCCCTTCTTCCAGACGTGCGCGTACGAACATACCCGGCAACAGGGTATTGTCCGGGTTCGGGAAAATCGCACGTAAGGTGATGGAACCGGTAGTCTGATCGACCGTTACATCAGAAAATTCCAGTGTGCCGGTCTGCGGGAACTTGATACCGTCATTAGTAACAAGCTCCACTTTGGCTTTGCCGTTTTCCTGTTTCAGCGTGCCGTTTGCCAGCTCTTGTTTCAGACGCAGGAAATCGTTGCTGGACTGAGTAACGTCAACGTAGATCGGATCAAGCTGCTGCACGGTCGCCAGCGCGGTAGTTTGGCCGTTCTGCACCAGCGCCCCTTCGGTGACGGAAGACTTACCAATGCGACCGCTGATAGGGGAGGTCACTTTGGTATAGGCCAGGTTGATACGTGCCGTTTCAACCGCCGCTTTCGCCGCAACAACGGCTGCATTGGCTTGTTGCGCATCGGCCAGGGCAGTATCGTAATCCTGTTGACTGATGTACTTCGTACCGAGCAGTTTTTTGTAGCGGTTCAGCGTTAACTGGGCAATTTTGGCTGCGGCGTCAGCTTTCGCCAGGTCACCTTTTGCGCTTTCATAAGACGCCTGATAGGTTGCTGGATCAATCTGATACAGAGACTCACCGGCTTTCACATCACCGCCCTCGGTGAAGTTACGTTTCAGGATGATGCCATTCACCTGAGGACGAACTTCCGCAATACGGTATGCGCTGGTGCGACCCGGTAATTCGGTTGTCATCTGCAGAGGTTCGGATTTGAGCGTCACGACGCCAACTTCTGGCACCTGCTGAGCCCCTTGTTGAGCCTGTTTGTCGTCACATCCTGTAAGCGCTAAGCTGCCTGAGAGCATCAGAACGACCGCCAGAGGCGTTAACCCTCTGTTTTTGTTCATATGTAAACCTCGAGTGTCCGATTTCAAATTGATCAATGGTCCTGAGTCCAAAAACCCATTGCTGCGTTTATATTATCGTCATGCTATGGTACATACATTCATAAATGTATGTAAATCTGACTCCTGTAAATTCACTAACGTATGGCACGAAAAACCAAACAACAAGCGCTGGAAACCAGGCAACACATTCTGGATGTGGCAATGCGTTTGTTCTCACAGCAGGGTGTTTCGTCAACCTCGCTGGCACAGATTGCTCAGGCCGCGGGCGTCACGCGGGGAGCGATTTACTGGCATTTTAAAGACAAGTCAGATCTGTTTGGTGAAATCTGGGAGCTTTCAGAATCCAGCATTAGCGATCTTGAGACTGAGTATCGGGCAAAATTCCCCGACGATCCACTCTCAGTATTAAGAGAAATATTAGTATATATCCTTGAAGCAACGGTAGTTGAAGAACGTCGTCGCTTAATGATGGAAATCATCTTCCATAAATGCGAGTTTGTGGGGGAAATGGCGGTCGTCCAGCAGGCGCAACGCAGCCTCTGCCTGGAAAGCTACGATCGTATTGAACAGACACTGAACCAGTGCATTCAGGCCAATATGCTGCCAGCAAACTTGCTGACCCGCCGGGCGGCCATCCTGATGCGCAGCTACATTTCGGGCCTGATGGAAAACTGGCTGTTCGCGCCACAGTCTTTTGATCTGAAAAAGGAAGCGCGTAACTATGTCGCGATATTGCTGGAGATGTGCCAGTTTTGCCCGACGCTTCGCGATGACGCCTCGCCACTCCCTGCCTGAACTGTCCAGGATTTATCCCGGAGGTTAACGTTCGCGCTATTCTGCTTTCAGCGGGCGTGATATTCTTCACGCCGGACTATTTTCGGTCATTCTCAGACATCACATTCACGACTATGCTGCACACCAATCGCTCGCAACATCCTGTTCTTGCATTATTTTTCGCTATGCTGTTTTTCTTTGCAGCCGCGCCGCTTTCGTATGCTCGCGCAGATAACGCCAATGATATCCCTACGCGTGCCGACGTTCAGGCGCAGCTGGATACCCTGAGTAAGCAAAAAGAGCTGTCGCCTCAGGAGAAGCTCGTCCAGCAGGATTTGACGGAAACGCTGGAAACTCTCGATAAAATTGAACGGGTTAAAGCTGAAACCGCTCAGCTTCGCCAGAAGGTCGCCCAGGCACCGGAGAACATGCGTAAGGCAATGGATGCGCTGAGTGCGCTGAGCGACGTCGATAACGATGATGAAACCCGCAAAACGCTCGCCACGCTCTCGCTACGTCAGCTTGAGTCACGCGCTGTACAATTGATGGACGATTTGCAGACGGCCCAGTCGGATCTGGCAACTTATAATAGCCAGCTTGTTTCGCTGCAGACTCAGCCTGAGCGCGTGCAAAACGCGATGTACACCGCCTCACAGCAGCTTCAGCAGATCCGCAATCGCCTGAATGGCACGGCGGTGGGAGATGGCGCGTTACGTTCTACTCAGCAGACGTTGCTGATGATTCAGCAGACGCTACTTAATGCGGAAATTGAACAACAGCGTAAGAGCCTTGAAGGCAATACGGTGCTGCAGGACACCCTGCAAAAGCAACGTGATTACGTGACGGCTAATATAAACCGTCTGGAACATCAGCTTCAGCTGTTGCAGGAGGCGTTAAACAGTAAGCGCCTGACTTTAACGGAAAAAACCGCGCATGAAGCGGTATCGCCAGACGAAACCGCCCGTATTCAGGCCAACCCGCTGGTGAAGCAGGAGCTCGACGTTAACCATCAGTTGAGTGAGCGTCTGATTCAGGCCACGGAAAGCGGTAACTCGCTGGTGCAGCAAAATATCAAAGTCAAAAACTGGCTGGATCGTGCGCTGCAGGCGGAACGTAACATCAAAGAGCAGATTGCGGTTCTGAAAGGCAGTCTTCTGCTGTCGCGTATTCTGTATCAGCAACAGCAGACGCTGCCGTCCGCCGATGAACTGGAGGACATGACCAATCGCATCGCGGATTTGCGTCTGGAGCAGTTTGACGTCAACCAGCAGCGCGACGCGCTTTTCCAGAGCGATACCTTTGTCGCCAGGCTGGAAGAGGGCCACTCCAGTGACGTGAACCCGGAAGTTCACGACGCACTGCTTCAGGTGGTTGATATGCGCCGCGAGCTGCTTGACCAGCTCAACAAACAGCTCGGCACGCAACTGATGATGGCGATTAACCTGCAGATTAATCAGCAGCAGTTAGTCAGCGTCTCGAAAAGTCTGCAGGAGATTTTGACCCAGCAGATTTTCTGGGTGAACAGCAACAAGCCGATGGACTGGGACTGGATTAAATCCTTCCCTGAGGCGCTGAAAACACAAATCAAAAGCATGAAAATCACCGTTAACTGGGAGAAAGCCTGGCCTGCGGTGATGATTGCTTTCCTGGCGGGCTTGCCGCTGTTGCTGATCGCTGGCCTGATTCGCTGGCGGTTGAGCTGGTTAAAGACGTATCAGGCGAAGCTCGCGCATGAAGTCGGGCAATTGCGAAACGACAGCCAACTGCACACCCCGAAAGCAATTCTGATTGACCTCATCCGCGCGCTGCCGATCTGTCTGCTGATCCTGGCGGCCGGGCTGATTCTGCTTACCATGCAGTTGAATATCAGTGACTTGCTGTGGGCATTCAGTAAAAAGCTGGCGCTGTTCTGGCTGGTGTTTGGCGTGTGCTGGAAAGTGCTGGAAAAAGATGGCGTCGCCGTCCGCCACTTCAATATGCCGGAACAGCTGACCAGCCACTGGCGTCGTCAGATTGTGCGTGTCAGCCTGGCGCTGTTACCGCTTCATTTCTGGTCTGTTGTTGCTGAGCTTTCCCCGCTGCATCTAATGGACGACGTGCTGGGACAGCTGGTTATTATGCTGAACCTGCTGTTGATCGCTATCCTGATGTGGCCGATGTGCCGCGACAGCTGGCGCGATAAAGAGTCGCACAATATCCGCCTGATCACCGTTACAGTGCTGGCGGTCATCCCGCTGGCGCTGATGGTGCTGACGGCAACGGGCTACTTCTACACCACGCTGCGTCTGTCTGGCCGCTGGATTGAAACGGTTTATCTGGTCATTATCTGGAACCTGCTTTACCAGACCGTACTGCGTGGGCTGAGCGTGGCAGCACGTCGTATTGCCTACCGTCGTGCGATTGCGCGTCGTCAGAATCAGGTAAAAGAGGGGGCTGAAGGCGCTGAACCGGTGGAAGAGCCGACCATCGCGCTGGAGCAGGTCAACCAGCAGACGCTACGTATCACCATGCTGGTGATGGTGGCACTGTTTGGGGTGATGTTCTGGGCGATCTGGTCTGATTTAATCACCGTGTTTGCTTATCTCGACAGCGTAACGCTCTGGCAATACAGCGGGACAGAAGCGGGCACAACGGTGATGAAAAGCGTGACAATGGGCAGCCTGCTCTTTGCGCTGGTCTCCCTGGTGGTCGCCTGGGCATTGATTCGTAACCTGCCCGGTCTGCTGGAAGTGTTGGTGCTGTCGCGTCTGAACCTTCGCCAGGGGGCGTCGTATGCCATCACGACGATCCTGAACTATGTGATCATTATCGTCGGGGCGATGACCGTCTTCGGGTCGCTCGGCGTTTCGTGGGATAAACTGCAATGGCTGGCGGCGGCCCTCTCCGTGGGTCTTGGTTTTGGCTTGCAGGAGATCTTTGGTAACTTCGTTTCCGGCCTGATCATCCTGTTCGAACGCCCGGTGCGTATCGGTGATACCGTTACCATCGGCACTTTCTCAGGGACGGTCAGCAAGATCCGCATTCGTGCGACCACCATTACCGACTTCGATCGTAAAGAGGTGATCATCCCGAACAAAGCGTTCGTAACTGAACGTCTGATCAACTGGTCGCTCTCCGACACCGTGACCCGCGTGGTGATCCGCCTGGGTGTGGCCTATGGATCGGATCTGGACAAGGTGAAAGAGGTCTTGCTGAAAGCGGCTGCCGAGCATCCGAAAGTCATGCACGATCCGGCCCCGGCGGTGTTCTTTACCACGTTTGGCCCGAGTACGCTGGATCATGAGCTGCGTTTATACGTGCGTGAATTGCGCGATCGCAGCTTTACCGTCGATGAGCTGAACCGCGCCATCGATCGCCTGTGCCGCGAAAACGACATTAATATTGCCTTCAACCAGCTTGAAGTTCACCTGCGTAACGAGAAAGGTGACGAGCATACGGAAGTGAAGCGCGAGATTAAGGGGGATGACCCCACTCCGGCTTAACGTCTGCGGATCTTTTCCTCCCTCTCCCTCAGGGAGAGGGCTGGGGTGAGGGCAATTTCCCCTCAAAATCTTTTCGCACAATCTCCAGCGCCTTTAGCACCGTCTCCGCCGGGATCTCGTGATTCTCCAGCAGCATAATCAAATCGACGGCCAGCTTGACCTCATCGGGGGCATTTTCCAGTGACATCAGTGGCTCCTGTTATCGGGTCAGGCGTTCAATAACGCGCTCAATCTCTTCCAGTGCCTGTTTACAGCGGACCAGGCGACCTTCCAGAGCGCTAATCTCGCGCATCAATAACTGCTGTTCTTCCAGCGTCTCGCTGTTGTTCAGACGCGCTTCACGCTCGCGCTTCATCTCAAACAGGCGACGCTCAAATTCCTGGTTCTCCAGCCGTTTGCGCTGCCATTTGCCGAGGCCCGGCGATGCGCTGTCCCATGCGCGCAACGGCCAGGCGGTAATTTCGCGATGCAGGGCGGTGATCTGCTCGGTAAGATGTTCCGCAAGCCACGCCACCTGTTCCCGTTGCTCGTTCTGTACCGCATGACGTAACTCATCAAGATTCGTCTGCGCTTCGGCAAGATAATCCTGGATTAAGGTGCTGCGGGTACGAAAAAGCTGTCGGTCAAAGCGCGGCTTCAGCGTGGCGTGCCCCATCAGCGGTGTGGCCTGCGCGCGCAGGGCGGTCAGCTGATTTTGCAGCGTCTCCAGAAGCAAGGCTGTTTTCAATGCGCTCTCCAGTGGTAAAGTAGCCGTTCAGTTTGATAACGATTCGCATTATGCAGCGTACTATTTTAATCATCATTGGCTGGCTCGCGGTAGTGCTTGGCACGCTGGGTGTCGTTTTGCCATTACTGCCGACCACGCCCTTCATTCTGCTGGCGGCGTGGTGCTTTGCCCGCTCGTCGCCGCGTTTTCACCACTGGCTGCTGTACCGTTCATGGTTTGGCGGTTACCTGCGTCACTGGCAAAAACACCGGGCAATGCCGCCTGGCGCAAAGCCGCGCGCCATTGCGGTGATCCTGATTACCTTCGCCATCTCATTATGGCTGGTGAAAATGATGTGGGTGCGTATTTTGCTACTGGCGATCCTGACCTGCCTGCTTATCTTTATGTGGCGCATCCCCGTGGTTGATGAAAAGCAACAAAAGCACTGAAGCCTTATCATGGCTGTTGCAATTATCACGCGCAGCCAGTAAATTCGACCGTTTTCGAGCACAGGTGCGCCTGGTCAAAGGTTAAACAATTGTTGCCTTGGCCGACTCGTTGCGCGCTGTGAGTAACACTGTTTCATTTAGGCACAAACCGATGACCGCAACTGCACAGCAGCTTGAATATCTGAAAAACAGCATCAAAAGCATCCAGGACTATCCGAAGCCTGGCATTCTTTTCCGTGATGTCACCAGCTTGCTGGAAGACCCGAAAGCGTACGCGCTCAGCATCGAACTGCTGGTCGAGCGTTATAAAAACGCCGGGATCACTAAAGTAGTAGGTACAGAAGCCCGTGGCTTCCTGTTCGGCGCACCGGTTGCGCTGGCAATGGGCGTGGGTTTTGTGCCGGTGCGTAAACCGCGCAAACTGCCACGTGAAACCATCGCAGAAAGCTACGAACTGGAATACGGCACCGATCAACTGGAAATCCACGTTGATGCCATCAAACCGGGCGACAAAGTGCTGGTGGTGGACGATCTGCTGGCGACCGGTGGCACCATCGAAGCGACCGTGAAGCTGATCCGTCGTCTGGGTGGTGAAGTGACCGACGCGGCCTTCATCATCAACCTGTTCGATCTCGGCGGTGAACAGCGCCTGGAAAAACAGGGTATTACCAGCTACAGCCTGGTGCCTTTCCCCGGTCATTAATCCCGGTTTTCACAACCTCGCTCAATGGGTGAGGTTGTGATAGCATTCCCCTCCATAAATTCACCTTCCAGCGTTGCAGAGCCTGCCCATGAGTTATCAGGTGTTAGCCCGTAAATGGCGACCACAAACCTTTGCTGACGTTGTCGGTCAGGAACATGTGCTGACGGCCCTGGCGAACGGCTTGTCGCTAGGTCGCATCCATCACGCCTATCTTTTCTCCGGCACCCGCGGCGTCGGTAAGACTTCTATTGCCCGTTTGCTGGCAAAAGGTCTGAACTGTGAAACCGGGATCACCGCCACGCCGTGCGGCGTGTGTGATAACTGCCGGGAGATCGAGCAGGGGCGTTTTGTCGACCTGATCGAGATCGACGCCGCCTCGCGCACCAAAGTGGAAGATACCCGCGATCTGCTCGACAACGTGCAGTACGCCCCGGCGCGTGGCCGCTTCAAGGTCTACCTGATCGATGAAGTGCACATGCTGTCGCGCCACAGCTTCAATGCCCTGCTGAAAACGCTGGAAGAGCCGCCTGCACATGTGAAGTTCCTGCTGGCGACCACCGATCCGCAAAAGCTGCCGGTCACGATCCTGTCGCGCTGCCTGCAGTTCCATCTGAAGGCGCTGGACGTTGAGCAGATCCGCGCTCAGCTGGAACACATTCTTGATGAAGAGAAGATTGTTCACGAGCCGCGCGCCCTGCAACTGCTGGCACGTGCCGCCGACGGCAGCCTGCGCGATGCGTTAAGCCTGACCGACCAGGCGATTGCCAGCGGTGACGGTAAACTCTCCACCGATGCGGTCAGCACCATGCTCGGCACGCTGGATGACGATCAGGCGCTGTCGCTGATCGAAGCGATGATCGCCGCCAACGGCGAGCGTGTGATGTCGCTGGTTAACGCGGCCTCTGCCCGTGGCGTCGAGTGGGAAGCGCTGCTGGTGGAAATGCTCAGTCTGCTGCACCGCGTGGCGATGCTGCAGCTTTCTCCGTCGGCGATTGGCGCAGATATGGCGACCATCGAACAGCGGATGCGTGAACTTGCCCGCACCGTACCGCCTGCCGACGTACAGCTTTATTATCAGACGCTGCTGATTGGCCGCAAAGAGCTGCCGTTTGCACCGGACCGCCGCATGGGTGTCGAAATGACGCTGCTGCGCGCGCTGGCGTTCCACCCGCGTATGCCGCTGCCTGAGCCGGAAGTGCCGCAGCAGTCTTTTGCGCCCGTCGCCCCTACGGCGGTGATGTCGCCGCAGCAGGTGCCACCGCAGCCGACGCCGCCGCCACAGCAAAACGTGCCGCTGTCGGATGCCACCAGTTCGGTGCTTGCCGCACGAAGCCAGTTGCAACGTGCGCAGGGAGCAACCAAACCAAAAAAGAGTGAACCGGCAGCGCCAGGAAGAGCGCGGCCGGTGAACAACGCCGCGCTTGAACGACTGGCTTCGGTAACGGAGCGCGTACAATCGCGCCCTGCACCGTCCGCGCTCGAGCAAAAAGCCCCGGCGAAAGAAGAGGCATACCGCTGGAAAGCGACCACCCTCATCGAAACGGTGAAAGAAGAGGTCGCCACGCCGAAAGCGCTGAAAAAGGCGCTGGAGCATGAAAAAACGCCGGAGCTTTCCGCGAAGCTCGCCGAAGAATCGATTGAGCGTGACGCCTGGGCCGCTGAGGTCAGCAAACTGCAACTGCCGAAGCTGGTGGAGCAGGTCGCGCTGAACGCCTGGAAAGAGCAGGACGGCAATCAGGTGCGTTTACATTTGCGCCCTGGTCAACGGCACCTGAACTCCCCTGGTGCCCAAAAAGCGCTGGCGGAGGCGCTCGCCACATTACAGGGTGCGCCGGTTGAATTGACTATCATTGAAGATGATAATCCGGCAGTTAAAACGCCGCTGGAGTGGCGGCAGGCCATTTATGAAGAGAAGCTCGCGCAGGCGCGCGAGGCGATTATTGCGGATAACAACATCCAGACGCTGCGCCGGTTCTTCGACGCGGATCTGGATGAAGAGAGTATTCGCCCCATTTGATCGTGAGTCTGACTTACGGTTGTCATCATTAAACGTGAAAGAGAGAGAAGCCTATGTTTGGTGGAAAAGGCGGTCTGGGTGGCCTGATGAAGCAGGCTCAGCAGATGCAGGAAAAAATGCAGAAGATGCAGGAAGAGATCGCTCAGCTGGAAGTCACAGGTGAATCCGGTGCCGGTCTGGTCAAGGTGACCATCAACGGTGCGCATAACTGCCGTCGCGTGGAAATCGACCCGAGCCTGCTCGAAGACGATAAAGAGATGCTGGAAGATCTGGTTGCAGCCGCGTTTAACGATGCCGCTCGCCGTATCGACGAAACGCAGAAAGAGAAAATGGCCTCTGTTTCCAGCGGTATGCAACTGCCGCCGGGCTTCAAGATGCCGTTCTGATGCAAACCAGTCCGCTGCTCACGCAGTTAATGGAAGCACTGCGCTGCCTGCCGGGCGTTGGCCCGAAGTCGGCGCAGCGCATGGCGTTCACGCTTTTGCAGCGCGACCGCAGCGGCGGGATGCGCCTGGCGCAGGCATTGACCCGCGCCATGTCAGAAATTGGTCACTGTGCGGATTGCCGTACCTT
Organism: Enterobacter sp. MALB-1; assembly: GCF_041021625.1. Lineage (NCBI taxonomy): Bacteria > Pseudomonadati > Pseudomonadota > Gammaproteobacteria > Enterobacterales > Enterobacteriaceae > Enterobacter > Enterobacter sp. MALB-1. The sequence continues at coordinate 3,357,827 of NZ_JBDPJL010000001.1, read as the reverse complement.
TACCGAGCAGGATGTCTGCAACATCTGCTCGAATCCGCGTCGTCAGGAAAACGGCCAGATTTGCGTGGTGGAGAGTCCGGCGGACATCTACGCCATCGAGCAGACCGGGCAGTTTTCCGGCCGCTACTTCGTGCTGATGGGGCATCTTTCCCCGCTGGACGGCATTGGCCCGGACGATATTGGTCTTGACCGTCTTGAGCAGCGTCTCGAATCGGAAACGATCAAAGAGGTGATCCTCGCCACCAACCCGACGGTGGAAGGGGAAGCAACCGCCAACTATATCGCTGAACTGTGCGCGCAGTATGGCGTTGATGCCAGCCGCATTGCTCACGGCGTACCGGTGGGCGGCGAGCTGGAGATGGTGGACGGTACCACGCTGTCGCACTCTCTGGCCGGGCGTCACAAGATTATTTTCTGACCAAACGGAGGCTGCATGCGCGGCCTCCGCTTGAAAATTTCCTCTCTTATCCCCATCTCTCCCTCAACGTTTCAAAACCCCATTAAATGGCATTGTTGAGGTCGACTTAGATGAAAGGACAAGAAACCCGTGGTTTCCAGTCAGAAGTAAAACAGCTTCTGCACCTGATGATCCATTCCCTGTATTCCAACAAAGAAATCTTCCTGCGCGAGCTGATTTCCAACGCCTCGGATGCGGCGGACAAGCTGCGCTTCCGCGCGCTGTCTAACCCGGATCTGTATGAAGGTGACGGCGAGCTGCGCGTGCGCGTCTCTTTCAACAAAGAGAACCGTACCCTGACCATCGCCGATAATGGCATCGGGATGAACCGTGACGAGGTGATCGACCACCTCGGGACCATCGCCAAATCCGGCACCAAAGCGTTCCTTGAGTCCATGGGCTCTGACCAGGCGAAAGACAGCCAGCTGATCGGTCAGTTCGGCGTCGGCTTCTACTCGGCGTTCATCGTGGCGGACAAAGTCACCGTGCGCACCCGCGCGGCGGGCGACAGCGCTGAAAACGGCGTGCTGTGGGAATCCAAAGGGGAAGGCGAATACACCGTCGATGACATCACCAAAGCGGATCGCGGCACCGAAATCACCCTGCACCTGCGTGAAGGCGAAGACGATTTCCTGAACGACTGGCGCGTGCGCTCCATCATCAGCAAATATTCCGACCACATCGCGCTGCCGGTTGAGATTGAAAAACAGGAAGAGAAAGACGGCGAAACCGTGGTCTCCTGGGAGAAGATCAACAAGGCGCAGGCGCTGTGGACGCGCAATAAGTCTGAAATCAAAGACGACGAATACAACGAATTCTACAAGCACATCGCCCACGACTTTACCGACCCGCTGACCTGGAGCCACAACCGCGTGGAAGGCAAGCAGGAGTACACCAGCCTGCTGTACATCCCGGCGCAGGCACCGTGGGACATGTGGAACCGCGATCACAAGCACGGCCTGAAGCTGTACGTGCAGCGCGTGTTCATCATGGACGACGCCGAGCAGTTCATGCCGAACTACCTGCGCTTTGTGCGTGGCCTGATCGACTCCAACGATCTGCCGCTGAACGTCTCCCGTGAAATCCTGCAGGACAGCACCGTCACCCGTAACCTGCGTAACGCCCTGACCAAACGTGCGCTGCAGATGCTGGAAAAACTGGCGAAAGACGATGCGGAAAAATACCAGACCTTCTGGAAACAGTTCGGCCTGGTGCTGAAAGAAGGCCCGGCGGAAGACACCGCGAACGTTGAAACGATCGCCAAACTGCTGCGTTTCACCTCCACGCATACCGACTCCTCCGCGCAGACTGTGTCGCTGGAAGAGTACGTTTCCCGCATGAAAGAAGGGCAGGAGAAGATCTACTACATCACCGCCGACAGCTATGCGGCGGCGAAGAGCAGCCCGCACCTGGAGCTGCTGCGTAAGAAAGGCATCGAAGTGCTGCTGCTTTCTGACCGCATCGACGAATGGATGATGAACTACCTGACCGAGTTCGACGGTAAATCCTTCCAGTCCGTTGCCAAAGCTGACGAGTCCATCGACAAGCTGGCGGATGAAGTGGATGAAAGCGCGAAAGAAGCTGAGAAAGCGCTGGAGCCGTTCGTTGAGCGCGTGAAAACCCTGCTGGGCGACCGCGTGAAAGAGGTGCGCTTCACGCACCGTCTGACCGACACCCCGGCCATTGTCACCACCGATGCCGATGAAATGAGCACCCAGATGGCGAAACTGTTCGCCGCGGCGGGCCAGGCGATGCCGGAAGTGAAATATATCTTTGAGCTTAATCCGGATCACCCCCTGGTAAAACGCGCAGCGGATACTCAGGACGAAGCACGCTTCGCTGAGTGGGTTGAGCTGCTGCTGGATCAGTCCCTGCTGGCCGAGCGCGGCACGCTGGAAGATCCTAACCTGTTCATTAAACGTGTGAATGCGCTGCTGCTGGCGTAATTGACCACGCCTCCCCTGGTCTTCTCCCTCTCCCGTGGGAGAGGGCCGGGGTGAGGGCATCAAACCGCACCCTCCCAAATATTCTCCCCCCATTAACCGTTTCAGCCTTCCCGCCTTCCTTGAGCCATACCCGTTCTGGTGGTATTGTTTAGCGCTTTTTGAAAAATTGAATCGACTTTTGAGGGGATTTTCGCAATGCGTATTATTCTGCTTGGCGCTCCGGGCGCGGGTAAAGGAACTCAGGCTCAGTTCATCATGGAGAAATACGGTATTCCGCAAATCTCCACCGGTGACATGCTGCGCGCCGCTGTTAAATCTGGCTCCGAGCTGGGTAAACAAGCGAAAGACATCATGGACGCAGGCAAGCTGGTGACCGACGAGCTGGTTATCGCGCTGGTCAAAGAGCGCATTGCTCAGGAAGACTGCCGTAACGGTTTCCTGCTGGACGGCTTCCCACGCACCATTCCTCAGGCTGACGCCATGAAAGAAGCGGGCATCAACGTGGACTACGTGCTGGAGTTCGACGTACCGGACGAGCTGATCGTTGACCGTATCGTGGGCCGTCGCGTACACGCTGCCTCTGGCCGCGTGTACCACATCAAATTCAACCCGCCTAAGGTTGAAGGCAAAGACGACGTGACCGGCGAAGAGCTGACCACCCGTAAAGACGATCAGGAAGAGACCGTGCGTAAGCGCCTGGTGGAATACCATCAGATGACGGCCCCGCTGATCGGCTACTACAGCAAAGAAGCGCAGGCGGGTAACACCAAATACGCGAAAGTTGACGGTACCAAAGCTGTCGCTGACGTTCGTGCAGAGCTGGAAAAAATCCTCGGCTAATGGCATGTCTCTCACCCGGTTCCTCCGGGTGAGAAAAATTCTCATCTTACCTATCACAGCAATGGGTTCCGTTTAAACGCATTTCCGCTACAATTGATAACTAATCAAAAGGTTAAGAGGCGTGAATGAGTCAGGCGAAAACCGGCATCCTGCTTGCCAATCTGGGCACTCCAGAAGCACCCACTCCAGACGCGGTAAAACGCTATCTGCGACAATTTTTAAGCGACACGCGTGTTGTGGATACCCCGAGATTGCTGTGGTGGCCGCTGCTGCGTGGCGTCATTCTGCCGATTCGCTCTCCACGCGTGGCAAAGCTCTACCAGTCCGTGTGGATGGAAGAGGGCTCACCGCTGATGGTTTACAGCCGTCGTCAGGAAAAAGCGCTGGCTGCTCGCCTGCCGGATATGCCGGTGGCGCTCGGCATGAGCTACGGTAAGCCATCACTGGAAAGCGCTGTCGACGCGCTTCTGGCGCAAGGCGTTGAGCACATTATCGTGCTGGCGCTTTATCCGCAGTATTCCTGCTCTACGGTGGCAGCCGTCTGGGATGAGCTGGCGCGTATTCTTGCCACCCGTCGTCGTATTCCGGGTGTGACCTTTATTCGCGATTATGCCGATAACGATCTCTACATTAAGGCGCTTGCCAGCAGCGCGCGCGCCTCGTTTGAAAAACATGGCGAACCGGATCTGCTCCTGCTCTCCTATCACGGCATCCCGCAGCGTTACGCTAATGAAGGCGATGATTACCCGCAACGCTGCCGCGACACCACCCGTGAGCTGGTTTCTGCGCTCGGTTTGCCGCCAGAGAAGGTGATGATGACCTTCCAGTCGCGCTTTGGGCGCGAGCCGTGGCTCACGCCGTACACCGATGAAACGCTCAAAATGCTGGGTGAAAAAGGCGTGAAACATGTTCAGGTCATGTCGCCGGGCTTTTCGGCGGACTGCCTTGAAACGCTGGAGGAAATTGCGGTTCAGAACCGGGAGTTTTTCCTTGAAGCGGGTGGGACAAAGTACGAATACATTCCGGCACTTAACGACGCTCCTGAACATATCGACATGATGGTCTCGCTGGTAACGAACAGCCGCTGATCGCGCTTTAGGCCGGGTTTGTGCTACCATTCCCGGCCCATAATCCTTGCACAGTTCAGACCATGAAATTTCCCGGTAAACGTAAATCCAAACACTACTTTCCCGTTAACGCCCGCGATCCGCTGCTGCAGCAAATCCAGCCGGTAAACGAAACCAGTGCCGCATGGGTGGTAGGTATCGATCAGACGCTGGTGGACATTGAAGCCAAAGTGGATGATGCGTTTGTCGCACGTTACGGTCTGAGCGCCGGACACTCACTGGTGATTGAGGACGACGTTGCCGAAGCGTTGTACCAGGAGCTGGTGCGCGAAAATCTGATCACCCACCAGTTTGCCGGTGGCACCATCGGCAATACTATGCACAACTACTCCGTCCTGGCCGATGACCGCTCGGTTCTGCTGGGCGTGATGTGCAGCAATATTGAAATCGGTGGCTACGCCTACCGCTACCTGTGCAATACCTCAAGCCGTACCGATCTGAACTATCTGCAGGGCGTCGACGGGCCGATTGGCCGCTGCTTCACGCTGATCAGCGATTCCGGTGAGCGTACCTTTGCCATCAGCCCAGGCCACATGAACAAACTGCGTGCGGAGAGCATCCCGGAAGCGGTGATCGCGGGCGCATCTGCGCTGGTGCTCACCTCCTACCTGGTGCGCTGCAAACCGGGCGAACCGATGCCGGAAGCGACCATGAAGGCGGTAGAGTACGCGAAGAAATACAACGTCCCGGTCGTCCTGACGCTCGGCACTAAATTCGTGATTGCCGATAACCCTGAGTGGTGGCAGGCCTTCCTGAAAGAGCACGTCTCGATTCTGGCGATGAACGAGGAAGAGGCTGAGGCGTTGACGGGCGAGAGCGATCCGCTGCTGGCCTCCAATAAAGCGCTGGACTGGGTGGATTTGGTGCTCTGTACCGCCGGACCGGTTGGGCTGTACATGGCGGGCTTTACGGAAGAAGAGAGCAAACGCAAAACCCAGCACCCGCTGCTGCCAGGGGCGATTGCTGAGTTCAACCAGTACGAATTCAGCCGCGCTATGCGCCATAAAGACTGTGTGAACCCGCTGCGTATTTTCTCCCACATTGCACCGTACATGGGCGGCCCGGAGAAGATCATGAATACCAACGGCGCAGGCGACGGCGCGCTGGCGGCATTGCTGCATGACATCACGGCGAACGCGTATCACAAAACCAACGTGCCGAACTCCAGCAAGCACAAATTCAACTGGTTGACTTATTCGTCGCTGGCGCAGGTGTGTAAGTATGCGAACCGGGTGAGTTATCAGGTTCTGAACCAGCATTCGCCGCGCTTAACGCGTGGGCTGCCGGAAAGGGAAGATAGCCTCGAAGAGGCTTATTGGGATCGTTGATTGCTAAAAGAAAACCCCGGTGGCGCTGCGCTTACCGGGGCTACTTGTAGGCCTGCTAAGCGTAGCGCCAGCAGGCTTTCTTTAACCCGACACCGTCACTTCAACCGGCGGTTTCTCCAGCAGCGTCAGCATTGTATTCGCAATTTCACGCTCACCCATCACCACCTGATTTGCACCGCGTTCGGTGATGTACTCGACTTCGTCGTCATAGTGGGCCCGCGCGATAATCTCAATATTCGGGCACTTTTCGCGCGCCGACGCCACAATCTCACCCGCTTCATAGCCGTTTGGAATGGTCAGCAGCAGCCAGCGCGCGCAGTCCAGGTGCGCCAGATTCATGATCTCTTCATTCGCTGCATTGCCCAGCACGGCACGAATACCACGCTCGCGCAGCTCATCGACGCGAGTGCGTGACGTTTCAATCACCACCAGCGGAATGCCCTGCGCCATCAGCTTCTCTCCGAGCAGGCTGCCGACGCGGCCGAAGCCGACCAGCAGCGCATGGTTACAGATATCCACCGGGATCTGCTTCTCTTCTTCCGTCGCTTCTTCCAGCGTTTGCTCTTCCAGCGTCTCGGTTTTCTCGAGGTATTTTTCCAGCAGCGCAAACAGTACCGGATTCAGCATAATGGAGAGGATCGCCCCCGCGAGAACCAGATTTTGCCCGGCCTGCGGCAACAGGTTCAGCGCCATGCCCAGTCCGGCCAGAATAAAGGCGAATTCACCGATCTGCGCCAGACTGGCGGCAATGGTCAGCGCCGTGCGCGGCGAGTGACCAAACAGACGCACCAGGAAGAAGGCGGCAACCGACTTACCAAAGATGATAATCGCCAGCGTGCCCAACACGGCCAGCGGTTGTTGGATCAGGATCAGCGGGTCGAACAGCATCCCGACGGAGACAAAGAACAGCACCGCAAACGCGTCACGCAGCGGCAGGGTATCGTGTGCGGCGCGGTGGCTCAGCTCGGATTCGTTCAGCACCATTCCGGCGAAGAACGCACCCAGCGCAAAGGAGACATCGAACAGCTCTACGGCACCAAAGGCGATACCCAGCGCCAGCGCCAGCACGGAAAGGGTAAACAGTTCGCGGGAACCGGTCGCGGCACTGCGGGACATGATCCACGGTACCAGACGGCGGCCGACCAGCATCATGATGGCAATAAATGCCACAACCTTACCGATAGTGATGCTCATATCCAGCGCCAGCGAGGCGAAGCCAACGTTGTCTTTTTCCATCATTCCGGCGACAGCGGGCAGCAGAACCAGCGTCAGTACCATCACCAGGTCTTCTACAATCAGCCAGCCAATCGCGATCTGCCCGCGCTGGCTGTCTATCAACTGCCTCTCTTCAAGCGCGCGCAGCAGCACCACGGTACTGGCGGTTGAAAGACACAGCCCGAACACGATACCGGTCATCAGTGACCAGCCCAGCACTGCTGAGAGCGCCATTCCCAGTAGCGTCGCCACCCCTATCTGGGCGATCGCTCCCGGTATGGCGATAGACTTTACCGCCATCAGATCCTTCAGTGAGAAATGCAGACCGACGCCAAACATCAGCAGAATCACGCCTAATTCCGCCAGTTCGGGAGCCAGTTTAGTATCCGCCACAAAACCTGGCGTAAACGGTCCCGCCAGCACACCCGCTAATAAATAGCCTACAAGAGGTGAAATACGCAGTTTGTTGGCAATCATGCCAAGGATAAAAGCGAGCACAAGTCCACCAACAATGGTGGTGATAAGCGGTGTGGCGTGATGCATTCCGTCTCCTTTCGTGATGGGTGTTCCTCTTTTGGCGTAAACACCAAAAAGCCGATTAATAGTTTATGACAATTTTCATTGTTATGTTTATGAATAATTGTTGAAGTTTGAATAAAACAGCAATATGCGGTCAAAAAAGCAGATTTTGATAAATTCGGGGGCGTAGAGAGAAGAAAGCCTTATAGCATCAGGGGATCAGGTCGCCAAAGTAAAACTTTAGCGACCCGGAAATTACGCTTTGTGGCGGTTGTCAGGCAGGAATATGGTCAACATCCCCAGAAGTGGCAGGAAAGCGCAGATTTTATAGACCAGGAAGATGCTGGTGTGGTCTGCAACCATCCCCAATACCGCCGCGCCCAGGCCGCCCATGCCGAAGGCAAAGCCGAAAAAGAGACCGGAAACCATACCGATACGGCCCGGTAAGAGTTCCTGGGCATAGACCAGAATGGCCGAGAACGCCGAGGCAAGAATAAACCCAATGATGACGGTTAAAATCCCTGTCCATTCAAGGCTTGCGTAGGGTAAAACCAGCGTAAACGGCGCGACACCCAGAATAGAGCCCCAAATCACATATTTACGTCCGATTTTATCGCCAACAGGCCCGCCAATCACCGTGCCTGCGGCCACTGCAAACAGGAAGGCAAACAGGTGGAACTGGGCGTTTTGTACCGATAATCCGAATTTTTGCATCAGATAAAAGGTGTAATAGCTGCTGATACTCGCCATGTAGAAGTATTTCGAGAAAATCAGCACCAGAAGCACGCTGACCGCGAGGATAATCTTGTTACGGGGAAGAGGATTGATAACCTTCGCGGCAGGTTTACCTTTATTCACGCGGTGCTGAGCGGCATACCAGCGGCTAATTTGTGCCAGAACGATAATCGCCAGCAGGGCCGCGAGCACAAACCACGCCACATTACCTTTGCCGTATGGGGCGATGATCACTGCGGCCAGCAGTGGGCCGAGGGAACTGCCAAAATTCCCGCCCACCTGGAACAGGGATTGCGCCAGCCCGTGACGGCCACCGGAGGCCATACGCGCCACGCGGGAGGATTCCGGGTGGAACACTGACGATCCGGTGCCGACCAGCGCGGCGGCGACCAGTACCGCTTCAAAGCTGCCCGCTATGGCCAGCAGTACCAGCCCGCTCAGGGTAAAGCACATGCCAATCGGCAGCGACCACGGCATCGGATATTTATCCGTCCAGTAACCGACAACGGGCTGCAGTAGCGAGGAGGCCAGCTGGAAGGTCAGGGTGATCATCCCGATCTGTACGAAGGTTAATGAAAACTCGGACTGCAGCAGCGGATAGATCGCCAGAATCAGCGACTGGATCATGTCGTTGAGCAGATGCGAGAGACTGATTGCGCCTAATACCTTAAATGAGGTGCGCGATTTTGGCGGCGACGCCGGAGCGCCCGAAACGGGCTGGGTTGATTCACTGATTGCCATAGAGAGAATTACCACGTCTTTAGTTATTAGAAATGCAGGGTGTAATTATTATCCGACTAACATACCCGTCTGTGACATTTGAAGAAAGTCGCAATTCTGAAAACATATTTGTCTATTCTGATTACTCATTGTAATTTTTGCGTTTGTCTATGGTCAGGGAGAGAGAAGATGAAGTTAATGAAGCGTGGCATTGCGCTGGCGTTGATCGCTGCATGGGGGCTGGCAAGCCTGCCCGCGCAGGCGTATGAGAAAGACAAAACCTATAAAATCACCATTCTGCATACCAACGATCACCACGGTCACTTCTGGCGCAGCGAATACGGCGAATATGGCCTGTCTGCTCAAAAAACGCTGGTGGATGGCATTCGTAAAGAGGTGGCGGCAGAAGGTGGCAGTGTGCTGCTGTTATCCGGTGGCGATATCAATACTGGCGTACCAGAATCCGACCTGCAGGATGCGGAGCCAGACTTTCGCGGCATGAATTTAATCGGCTACGACGCGATGGCCGTTGGTAACCATGAGTTTGATAATCCGCTGAGCGTGCTGCGCCAGCAGGAGAAATGGTCCAAATTCCCGTTCCTCTCCGCCAATATTTACCAGAAAAGCACCGGCGAGCGTTTATTTAAGCCGTGGGCGCTGTTTAAGCGCCAGGATCTGAAAATCGCGGTGATTGGGTTAACGACTGACGACACGGCAAAAATTGGCAACCCTGAGTTCTTCACCGATATAGAATTCCGCAAACCGGCAGATGAAGCGAAGCTGGTGATTCAGGAGTTACAGCAGAACGAGAAACCGGACGTCATTATCGCCGCCACTCATATGGGCCACTACGACAACGGTGAGCATGGCTCTAATGCTCCTGGCGACGTGGAGATGGCACGCAGCCTGCCAGCGGGCTCGCTGGCGATGATTGTGGGTGGTCACTCACAGGACCCGGTGTGCATGGCGTCAGAGAATAAAAAACAGGTGGATTATGTGCCCGGCACGCCGTGTGCGCCGGATCGTCAGAACGGCATCTGGATTGTGCAGGCCCACGAGTGGGGCAAATACGTGGGCCGCGCGGATTTTGAATTCCGTAACGGCGAGATGAAACTGGTGCATTACCAGCTTATTCCGGTCAACCTGAAGAAGAAGGTCACTTACCCGAACGGGAAAAGTGAGCGCGTACTTTATACGCCAGAAATTGCGGAAAACCAGCAGATGCTCTCGCTGCTGACGCCGTTCCAGAGTAAAGGCAAAGCGCAGCTGGACGTGAAGATCGGCACGCTGAATGGTCGCCTGGAAGGGGATCGCAGCAAAGTTCGTTTTGTGCAGACTAACATGGGGCATCTGGTGCTGGCGGCACAAATGGCGCGTACAAACGCTGATTTTGGCGTGATGAGCGGCGGCGGCATTCGTGACTCCATTGAAGGCGGAAATATCACCTATAAAGATGTGCTGAAGGTACAGCCGTTTGGTAACGTGGTGGTGTATGCGGATATGAGCGGTAAAGAGGTGATTGACTACCTGACCGCCGTGGCGCAGATGAAGCCGGACTCCGGGGCCTATCCGCAGTTTGCAAACGTCAGCTTTGTGGCGAAAGATGGCAAGCTGAATGACCTCAAAATCAAAGGCGAGCCGGTTGATCCCGCCAAAACCTACCGTCTGGCAACGTTAAGTTTCAATGCCACCGGCGGTGACGGCTATCCGCATATTGATAATAAACCGGGCTATGTGAATACCGGCTTTATCGATGCGGAAGTGCTGAAGCAGTTTATCCAGCAGAATTCACCGATTGACGTGAATGCGTACGAGCCGAAGGGTGAGGTGAGCTGGCAGTAGTGCGGGGTTTGGTTGCCCGATGGCGCTGCGCTTACCGGGCCTACGGGAGCAACATGTAGGCCGGGTAAGGCGTAGCCGCCACCCGGCTTTTTCGTCTACTCCCGGCGCGCAATATCCGCAAATTTCGCGTCCAGCATTTTCGCCAGATCGCCCGCCGCCAGTTCGATATCCAGCCCGCGTTTGCCGCCAGAAATATAGATGGTTTCAAATTCCTGCGAAGGCGCATCGATCAGCGTTGGCAGACGCTTTTTCTGCCCCAGTGGGCTGATCCCGCCAACCAGATAGCCGGTGCTGCGTTGCGCAGCCATCGGGTCTGCCATATCGACCTTTTTTGCCCCCAGCGCTTTGGCGACTTTTTTCAGATCCAGTTGTCCCGCAACAGGTGTCACCGCGACGGCGAGATGTTTCATATCACCATTCACGGCAACCAGCAGCGTTTTATAGACCTGGTCGGCATTCAGACCCAGTTTACGCACCACTTCATCACCAAAATTTGTCTCGTGCGGATCGTGATCGTAAGTGTGTATCCGGAAAGAAATTTTGTTTTTTTCGAGTAATTTAACGGCGGGAGTCATAGCTATCCTTCTTACGACAGACAATTCATGCCAACAGCATACGCCTGACGTTTGTCTAAAAAATAGCACCATCTTGCGCAATAGTATTGGCAGTGATGGTCACTTTGAGCGACAATCGGCTCAACCGAAGGTCTCCTTCGGCATAATAAAAACGATGAAATTCCTCTTTGACGGGCCAATAGAAATATTGGCCATTTTTTTATTTCAGCAGTGAGGGTAAATTCCCTTCCCCATACAAATGCAGCGCGCCAACGGCCACGACATACCTCCCGGCAGGCAGAGCATACAGCGTTTCTCGCCACGCCTGATTGCGCGCGTTCATCAGCACATCATACAACGATTCGCTGAACGTTGACGGTAATGTCAGCTTACTGCCCGTGGGCGGCGCATCCAGCCACCAGCCGATCATCGTTTGCAACAGACGCGCGTTGGTGTGCCAGTGGGTGAGGGTGTCATCCAGCAGCATCAGGCCATCATCGGGAAGCTGGCGAAGCAGGGCAATCTGGCTGTCCGTTCCTTCCAGCTCAATGATGGGCATACTGCGTGCCCGCGCCGTATTTAACAGCTGATAGTCAATGCCGTAATCACCGCGCAGCCCCAGGCGCTGCGCCTGCGTTGCCTGCAATACCATCGCAATTTGCCACAGCGGCAGGGTGTCCAGCATGGCGAGCGATACGCCGGTTTCATCCGCGAGCCGCGTCAATTCGGTCAGTTGGGCTTCGTTGAGACGTTCTGCAAGAGGACGAGCGCTCTCCAGTCCTGCAAACGGTGACTCATGACCCGAAATATCGGCCTCAACGACCAGCGCGTCAGCATGCTTTAGCAGTTTTATCAGGCCGGCAGGCAGCGGGGACATATCCTGCGTGCCCATATGGATGCTGCCCACAAGGTGCAGGTGTTGCCCGCCGGGGAGTGAGATATCCATACCAGGCCAGGCATAACGTCGGGGGAAGAGGGCGCGAAACGATGCTTTTATACGATTAAACAGACTCATACGCGCTCCATGACCGGAAAGGTTCATGCTAGCGCGTAGGAGAAGAAGGTTCAATCCTTCGGTTTAAACCGCAGCAGCCGGTTGGCGTTGCTCACTACCGTAATGGAGGAGAGCGCCATGGCAGCCCCAGCCACCACCGGGTTTAGCAGCGTTCCGGTCAGCGGCCACAAAATTCCGGCGGCAATCGGTATCCCGAAGGCGTTGTAGATGAACGCTCCCAGCAGGTTCTGCTTCATGTTGCGCAACGTTGCTTTCGAAATGGCCAGCGCATCCGCAACCCCCATCAGACTGTGGCGCATCAATGTAATCGCTGCCGTTTCAATGGCAACATCGCTCCCGCCACCCATCGCAATACCTACATCCGCCTGGGCCAGCGCCGGCGCGTCGTTGATACCGTCGCCGACCATCGCCACCTGACGCCCCTGACGTTGCAGGTTCTTAATCGCATCCGCTTTGCCATCCGGCAGCACGCCTGCAATCACCTCATCAATACCGGCTTCTTTGGCAATAGCGTTAGCCGTCGTTGGGTTATCCCCGGTCAGCATTACCAGGCGATAACCCGCGCGGTGCAGGCGTTGTAACGCGTCCATACTGTCCTGGCGTAACGGATCGCGCACAGCCAGTAGCGCTATCGCCTGACCGTCGACCGCCAGCAGCACCGGCGTTGCTCCCTGAGAAGCCTGCGTTTTCAGTTCACTCTCCAGCGCTGAGGTATCAATGCCGTTTTCATTCAGTAGCGCCTGATTGCCCAGCAGCAGCGCGTGGCCCTCTGCTTCACCGCTAACACCCAGCCCGCGGAGAGTACGGAAGTTGCTGACCTGTGGCAGAGCGGAATCATTCGCTTTATCGAGAATGGCGCGAGCCAGCGGGTGGCTGGAACCTTGTTCCAGGGCCGCGGCGAGACGAAGTGCGTCTGCTTTCGCGAAGCCGATGGTATGCACCGCCACGACCTGCGGTTTCCCTTCCGTCAGCGTCCCGGTTTTATCAAAGACCAGTGTATCCAGCGTACTTGCGCGCTGCAGGGCATCGGCATCACGCACCAGCACGCCAAACTCGGCGGCGCGGCCGACGCCTGAGATAATTGACATCGGTGTTGCCAGGCCGAGCGCACACGGGCAGGCGATGATCAGCACCGTGGTGGCAATCACCAGCGTATAAACAATCTGCGGTGCGGGGCCAAAGATATACCAGATTGCCGCACTCAGCAGGGCAATCCCCACAACAACCGGAACGAAAATGGCGGAAATTTTATCCGCAAGCTGACCAATTTCCGGCTTGCTGCTCTGCGCCTGGCGAACCATGCGAATAATACGCGACAGCGTGGTATGGCTGCCGACGGCGCGGGCGCTGAATAGCACGCTGCCGTCCTGTACGACCGTACCCGCGTGCACCGCGTCGCCCTGCGATTTCTGCTGTGGGATGGGTTCGCCGGTGAGCATCGCTTCATCAAACCAGGCTTCGCCCTGGGTAATTTCACCGTCGACGGGGACACGGTCACCGGTAGTCAGGCGCAGCGTCATACCGGGCTGAACGTCCGCCAGCGGAACGTTTTTTTCGCCATCCTCCGTTACCACGCGTGCCGTCGGGGGGGTTAAATCAAGGAGCCGTTCCAGCGCCTTCGAGGAGCGCTGACGGGCGCGGGCTTCGAGCATATGGCCTAAGTTAATCAGGCCGATAATCATCGCGCTCGCTTCATAATAGAGATGACGTGCTTCCATTGGGAACCACTGCGGCCAGACGTTAACGCTCATCGAGTAGAGCCATGCTGCGCCGGTGCCGAGGGCAACCAGCGTATCCATTGTCGCCGCGCGATTTTTCAGGCTCTTCCATGCGCTGGTGTAGAAATGCCCGCCAGCAAAGACCATTACGGCAAGCGTAATGAACCCAATCACCAGCCACAGCGTGCGGTTATCCGCGGTGACCATCATGTTGTCGCCGAGCATGCCCCACACCATTACCGGAATACCGACCAGCAGGGCGACAATTGCCTGCCAGCGGAAGCGTTTCATGGTGGCGATGGCCGTTTCCTGCTGGCGTTCGCGGCGTTTGGCATCGTCTTCGATGGCTTCTGCGCCATAGCCCGCTTTCTCAACGGCCTGCACTAAATCAGCGGCGGAAGCACTGCCCATCACCAGCGCAGTACGTTCCGCAAGATTAACCCGTGCCTGCGCGACGCCGGGCACAGCCTGCAATGCATTCTGTACTCTGGAGACGCAGCTGGCGCAGCTCATGCCGTTGATCAGCAGCTGTTGGCTGTCATCAATGTCATCCGCTACCGGAAGCTCAGGAGTGGCCGCTGTCAGTGCTTCCGACGGGGATGGTGACTCTGCCAGCGGTTTAGCCTTTGGGTGGCTTAGCTCCGCCCCGTAACCGGCCTGTTTGATGGTGTCGATCAGCGCATCTGCACTGGCGCTGCCGGTGACGGCGGCGTGATCGATAGTGACCTCGGCGCTCTCAACATCAGGACGCTGTTCCAGGCTTTCTTTAACGCGTTTGACACAGTGGCCGCAGGAGAGGCCGTCCAGTGTCAGGTCAATAGTGTGAGACATAACAAAACTCCCGTATAATGAACTGGTCAGTTGTTGACCTAAGTAACACTTTTCGCTAACTGTTATGAAGGTTAAACCTTCCATCAAGGGGAAGGTCAAGGGGGAAATGTGAATATCAGTGATGTTGCGAAAAAAACCGGATTGACCAGCAAAGCGATTCGTTTTTATGAAGAGAAAGGGCTGGTAACGCCGCCGCTGCGCAGTGAAAACGGCTACCGCAGTTACACGCAACGGCATCTTGATGAACTGACGTTACTGCGCCAGGCCAGACAGGTGGGTTTTAACCTGGAGGAGTGCGGCGAGCTGGTCAACCTGTTTAACGATCCGAAGCGTCACAGCGCGGACGTGAAAAAACGGACGCTGGAAAAAGTGGCAGAGATTGAGCGTCATATTGTTGAGCTGCAGTCGATGCGTGAACAGCTCCTGCAACTGGCGGAATCCTGTCCGGGTGATGACAGCGCCGACTGCCCGATTATCGACAACCTTTCCGGCTGCTGTCATCGCAAGACCCACGCTTAACAGGCTCTGACCCGCAGAGTTATCCCTTCTACCGCGATGACCTCAACCTGCGTTCCGGCGCTGAGGTCATCATCAGCCACTACCGGCCAGGAACTATCACCCACGCGCATATGTCCGCGTCCGTTCACCAGCGCGGCGTCGAGGGTAAAACGCTTGCCGACGATCTGCTGCCCGCGCTGATTAAGATGCGCATCCGCTGGTTTCTGCTCCCTGACCTGGCGGTTCAGCCAGCGCCACCACAGCCACGCGGCGATCAGCGTCAAAATGGCGAATGTCGCGCCCTGCCATTCCCAGCCGAAAGGCAGAATCCAGACGACCAGACCAGTAATCACGGCAGCTACGCCGCTCCAGAGCAGGTAGCCGTTGCCGCCAAGCATCTCCGCGGCCAGCAACAAACCACCGAGGCTTAGCCAGAACGCATGAGGATGTGCAACAATCAGCTCAATCATTTTTTACGCTCGTTTCCGCTGTCTTTGATCAGTTCAGCAATCCCGGCAATGGAACCCATCAGGCTGCTGGCATCCAGCGGCATCATCACCACTTTGCTGTTGTTCGCGGAGCCGATCTCTTTCAGGGCATCAGTATATTTCTGCGCGACGAAGTAGTTCACGGCCTGGATATCACCGGCGGCAATGGCCTCGGATACCATCTGCGTCGCACGGGCTTCCGCTTCTGCTGAACGTTCACGCGCTTCCGCCTGTAAGAATGCCGACTGACGATCGCCCTCGGCTTTCAGGATCTGCGACTGCTTTTCCCCTTCGGCTTTCAGGATCTCCGCCTGACGCACCCCTTCGGCTTCCAGAATATAGGCGCGCTTGGTTCGTTCGGCTTTCATCTGGGCGTTCATGGAGGCGATAAGCTCTGCCGGTGGACGCACGTCACGGATCTCAATACGGGTGACTTTGATCCCCCAGGGATTGGTGGCTTCATCAACAATGTGCAGCAGGCGGGTGTTGATGCTGTCGCGCTGGGAAAGCATCTCGTCCAGCTCCATGGAGCCAAGTACGGTACGGATGTTGGTCATCGTCAGGTTCACGATCGCCAGCTCCAGGTTGCTCACTTCATACGCGGCTTTCGGGGCATCGATCACCTGAATAAAGCAGACCGCATCAATGGTGACGTTGGCGTTGTCTTTAGAGATCACTTCCTGAGAAGGAATATCCAGTACCTGTTCCATCATATTGATCTTGCGACCAATGCGGTCCATGAAAGGAACAATCAGGCTTAAACCGGGCTGCAATGTGTTGGTATAACGACCGAAGCGTTCTACCGTCCACTGATAGCCCTGCGGAACAATTTTGACGCCTGCGCCTACAATGACCAGCGCAACGAAAATAAGGACAGGAATAACGATGAGCATAAAACCTCCTGTTTTGAATGCTGTAATGAGAAAATTGCGTGTTTGTTGTTCTAAGTATATCGGTTAACGGGGGGAAATTCGCCCCTGTAAAGAGGTGGGAAACGGACAACCGGAAACTAAAATCATTGCCTGATATCGGGCGTCCTATAACGCGTGGTAATTGCGCCGGGCGGCACGTTTGCCCGGCCTACGGTGTAACCGTTCATTGTAGGCCCGGTAAGCGTTAGCGCCACCGGGCTTTTGCATCAGTAGAGCAGCGCGTACAGCTGACGACGATACTTAGACGCCAGCGCATCACCCGTGCCCAGTGCAGCCAGGATCTCCTGGAACATCTTCCGCGCCTGACCCTCTGCGGCAGCAAGGTCTTTCTGCAGATGGCTGAACAGCAGTTCCAGCGCCTCTTCATTACGGCCTACCTGATGCAGTTGCAATGCGAGCTGGCTCGCCAGCGCGGCATCGGCCGGATTATCGGCGACCTGCTGTTGAAGCTGCTGAATTTCAGGAGTATCTGCCGCCTGTTTCAGCAGTTCAATTTGCGCGACCAGACCCTGATAACGGGTATCCTGATCCTGTAGCGGAACGGTTTTCAGCACGGCTTCTGCATCGTCTGAACGGTGCAGGGCTATCTGCGTTTCCGCGAGCAGCAGGCCAATCTGGCTATCCTGATTCGACAACTGCCAGGCGTCTTTCAGCAGCGGCAGCGCTTCGTCATATTTACCTTCCTGCATCAACGCCGCGGCTTCCTGCGCTTTCAGCTCTTCTTCGCGTGGCAGCACTTTATCCAGCAGGGCGCGGATCGCCTCTTCTGGCTGCGGCCCCTGGAAGCCATCGACAGGCTGGCCGTTCTGGAACAGATAGACCGTTGGGATCGCACGCAGGCCGAACTGTGACGCCACCATCGGCTCTGCGTCACAATCCAGTTTCGCCAGAATGAACTGACCATTGTACTGCGCAGCAAGGCTCTCCAGTACCGGCGTCAGCTGCAGACAGTGTTGGCTGCGTTCAGACCAGAAGTAGAACAGCACCGGTTGCGTCATCGACTGTTCGAGGATCTGTTGTAGGTTTGCTTCAGTGATATTGACGATATTCTGTACGGACATACGGCATTCTCTTTTATCGGTTTGTTCTTTACATGGGGGGGAAGCGGCGATGCTTCAACTCAGCCATGTAAAATTTTGTCCATCATCCGGCCCGGCAGCAGGCGTTTTAGCCAGCCGACGGCATGGGTCACCAGCGTGACCGGATAGCGTATTTTGGGTTTATCACTCTCAAAAGCATGGCGCACTTTGGCGACAACGGCCTCCGGGCCAAGCGTAAAACGTGCGGCGATACCCGGATTTTCGACGGGATTGTCCGCTTGCGTCTGGTTTACGTTCTCGGTAAAACGGGTTCGGATAGGGCCGGGTTCAATCAGGCTGACCTTGATCCCGCTGTGGCGCAGCTCCATACGCAGGGCATCCGACCAGGCTTCCAGCGCGTATTTACTGGCGGCGTAGGCCCCGCGGCCTGGGGTAGAGATCAGTCCCATCACGGATGATGTCATGACGATACGCCCTTCACCGTGCGGCAGCATGGCGGGAAGCAGACGCATCGTCAGCTGATGCACACCAAAAAAATTGGCAGAAAACTGTTGCTCAAGCTGTTCTCGTGAAAGGGTCTGCAACGGGCCGTACACGCCAAAACCGGCATTATTAAACAAGCCGAATAATCGGTTTTCGGTCAGCGCGATAACCTCGTCGGCGGCACGTTCAATACTCTCTGGTGAATCCAGATCCAGCAAAATGCCGGTTAAACCCTTGCCATTCATGCGTTCGACATCTTCGGATTTGCGGCAGGCTGCCAGCACCCAAAATCCCTGACGCTTCAGTTCAAGGGCACTTTCAAGGCCAATTCCGCTGGAACATCCTGTTATTAAGACCGATTTTTGCATAACTTTACCTGTCAGGATCTCAGCTGTTTGACGAGTCATGTTTTACTAAAGGGGCCAGCTGCGTTGCCATCCAGTCGGCAATAAACGGCTGGGCATCGCGGTTGGGGTGAATACCATCGTCCTGCATCCACTGGGGTTTCAGATAGACCTCTTCCATGAAAAATGGCAGCAGCGGAATATCAAACTCTTTGGCAAGCGCAGGATAGATCGCGCTAAAGGCTTCATTATACCGACGACCGTAGTTGGCGGGCAGGCGAATTTGCATGAGCAGCGGCTGTGCGTTGGCCGCTTTAATATCCTGCAAAATGGTGCGCAGCGTTTGCTCCGTTTGCTGAGGCTGGAAGCCGCGCAAGCCGTCATTGCCGCCCAGCTCCACCAGCACCCAGCGCGGCTGGTGTTGCTTGAGCAGGGCGGGGAGTCGCGACAGCCCCTGCTGGGAGGTATCGCCGCTGATACTGCCGTTAACGACGGTGGTTTGAGATTGCCATTTGTCGTTGAGCAGGGCGGGCCACGCTGCACTGGCCGCCATACGATAGCCTGCGCTCAGGCTATCGCCCAGAACGAGTAACGTGTCCGCAGCCGCCGCGCGGAAGGTCAACAGAATCAAAAACAGGAAGGGCAAATGCCAGCGGAAAACATTGTTGAAGTTCATCGTCTTAAGAAGTCCGTCGGTCAGGGGGAACACGAGCTTTCCATCCTTACCGGAGTTGAACTCGTTGTCAAACGCGCCGAAACCATCGCGCTGATTGGCGAATCCGGCTCCGGTAAGTCTACGCTGCTGGCCATTTTAGCCGGGCTGGACGATGGCAGCAGTGGCGAGGTCAACCTGGTGGGCCAGCCGCTGCACCAGCTTGATGAAGAGGCGCGTGCGGCCCTGCGTGCGCGGCACATCGGGTTTGTCTTTCAGTCCTTCATGCTTATTCCAACCCTGAATGCGCTGGAAAACGTGGAACTGCCGGGCCTGCTGCGCGGGGAAAATACCCGCGAGAGCCGCGATCATGCCAAAGCCTTGCTGGAACAGCTGGGGCTGGGAAAACGCCTTGACCATCTTCCGGCACAGCTTTCCGGCGGTGAGCAGCAACGCGTGGCGCTGGCGCGCGCCTTTAATGGCCGCCCGGAGGTGCTGTTTGCTGATGAACCTACCGGGAATCTTGACCGTAAAACCGGCGATAAGATTGCCGATCTGCTGTTTTCGCTCAACCGTGAACACGGCACCACGCTGATCCTGGTCACCCACGATCCCCAACTGGCTGCCCGCTGCGATCGCCGCCTGCGCCTGGTGAACGGTGTGCTTGAGGAGGAAGCATGATTACCCGCTGGTTCTGGCGCGAGTGGCGCTCGCCCTCTCTGCTGATTGTCTGGCTGGCGTTAAGCCTGGCGGTGGCGTGTGTGCTGGCGCTCGGCAGCGTCAGCGATCGAATGGAGAAAGGCTTAAGCCAGCAAAGCCGCGAATTTATGGCGGGCGATCGGGCGCTGCAAAGCTCGCGCCCGATCTCGCCCGCGTGGATTGACGAGGCGCGCAAGCAGGGGCTGAAGGTTGGTGAGCAGATTACTTTCCAGACCATGACCTTCGCAGGCGACACGCCACAGCTGGCCAGCGTTAAAGCGGTCGATGATATCTATCCAATGTACGGCGAACTGCAAACCAGCCCGCCAGAGTTAAAACCGAAAGCCGGTACGGTGCTGCTGGCTCCGCGCCTGATGGCGCTCCTGAACCTGAAAACCGGTGACAGTATCGACGTCGGTGATGCCACGCTAAAAATTGCCGGGGAAGTGGTGCAGGAGCCTGATTCCGGCTTTAATCCATTCCAGCTCGCGCCGCGTCTGCTGATGAACACCGCTGACGTGGCGAAAACCAATGCGGTGCAGCCGGGAAGCCGCGTCACCTGGCGCTACAAATTTGGCGGTACGCCTGCACAGCTGGATGCGTATGAAAAATGGTTGTTGCCACAGCTAAAACCGGAGCACCGCTGGTACGGGCTGGAGCAGGACGAGGGGGCGCTCGGTAAATCCCTTGAGCGCTCTCAGCAGTTCCTGCTGCTCTCGGCGCTGTTGACTCTGCTGCTGGCGGTGGCGGCCGTCGCCGTGGCGATGGGGCACTACTGCCGCAGCCGCTACGATCTGGTGGCGATCCTGAAAACCCTCGGCGCGGGCAGGGCGCAACTGCGCAAGCTGATCGTCGGCCAGTGGCTGATGGTACTGGCGTTGTCGGCAGTTACCGGCGGGGCAATAGGACTGGTGTTTGAAAAGCTGCTGATGGTGCTGCTTAAACCGGTGCTGCCTGCCGCGCTTCCGCCAGCCAGTCTCTGGCCGTGGCTGTGGGCTATTGGCGCAATGACGGTGATCTCGCTACTGGTTGGATTACGCCCGTACCGGCTACTGCTCGCGACACAACCGCTGCGCGTGTTGCGCCGTGATGTGGTGGCTAACGTCTGGCCGCTGAAATTTTACCTTCCCGTTATTATCGCCGTGGCGGTTGGTCTGCTGGCCTGGCTGATGGGCGGTAGCATGTTGTTATGGGCGGTACTGGCGGGCGCGGTGGTACTGGCGCTGCTGTGCGGCGCACTCGGCTGGATGTTGCTCAATGTGCTCAGGAAGCTGACCGTCAAATCGCTTGCGGTGAGGCTGGCGATCAACCGCCTGCTGCACCAGCCGTGGTCTACCCTCAGCCAGCTTTCGGCGTTTTCGCTGTCGTTTATGCTGCTGGCGCTTCTGCTGGTACTGCGTGGCGATCTGCTGGATCGCTGGCAACAGCAGCTTCCACCAGAAAGCCCGAACTATTTCCTGATCAACATTGCACCTGAACAGGTGACACCGCTGAAAGCGTTTCTCTCAGAGCACCACATTGTGCCGGAGTCGTTCTACCCGATTGTTCGCGCGCGTCTGACGCAAATCAACGGCCAGCCGACGGAGGGCAATACAGACGAAGCACTTAACCGCGAGCTGAATCTGACCTGGCAGGAGCAGCGTCCCGATCACAACCCGATTACCGCTGGCACCTGGCCGCCGAAAGCGGGTGAAGTGTCGATGGAAGAGGGGCTGGCGAAGCGCCTGAACGTCAGGCTGGGGGACAGCGTGACCTTTACCGGTGATACACAGGACTTCAGCGCCAGAGTGACCAGCCTGCGCAAGGTGGACTGGGAAAGCCTGCGGCCCAACTTCTTCTTTATCTTCCCGGCGGGTGCGCTGGACGGGCAGCCACAAAGCTGGCTGACCAGCTTCCGCTGGGAGAACGGTAACGGCATGCTGACTCAGCTTAACCGGGAATTTCCGACGGTGAGTCTGCTGGATATCGGCGCGATCCTGAAGCAGGTCGGGCAGGTACTGGAACAGGTGAGCCGCGCGCTGGAGGTGATGGTGGTGCTGGTGACAATCTGCGGTCTGCTGTTGCTGCTGGCACAGGTACAGGTGGGCATGCGGCAGCGTCATCAGGAGCTGGTGGTCTATCGCACGCTCGGTGCCAGCAAGCGTCTGTTACGCGCCACGCTCTGGAGCGAGTTCGCGCTGCTTGGGCTGGTGGCTGGTCTGGTGGCGGCCATCGGTGCAGAGACGGCGCTGGCGGTACTGCAGACCAGAGTCTTCGATTTCCCGTGGGAGCCTGACTGGCGGCTGTGGTTCACGCTACCTGTCTGTGGTGCGGTGCTGTTGTCGCTGTGCGGCGGCTGGCTGGGCACACGGCTGTTAAAAGGCAAAGCGCTGTTCCGGCAGTTTGTCAGTTAATTCATTTCCGTGATGATTGCGCACCGGTTTATATGCTGGTGCGTAATCACTTAGTAGCACAAATAGGTAATACCTCATGTTTTAGCAGCACAAAACATTAAAAACCCGCCCACACAGCCAGAATATTTCCAGTTAATATTCACCTGCTAAATATTTAGCAGCGTGTCTATTAAGGAAAAATAATGACTATAAAAAAAACAGCGCTGGCGGCAACCATCGGCGCAGCAGTGGCACTGGCGTCCTTTGCATCCCAGGCGGAAATCACTGTTCTTAAGCAAGATCCTCAGGCGGGTGACCCGCTGAGCCGTCTGAACTTCACCGTGGGCGGCAGTATTCGTCCGCAGTTCAACATGATGACCGGTGATGGTGATAAAGGCTCCTACAAACGTAATGGCTTCGATGGCGGCACCCGTTTCCGTTTCGCGGCTGATTACTATCTGTTTGATGACATCAGCTGGGTCAGCTACTACGAGCTGGGTGTGAACATTCCGGCGCTGTTCGACTGGGACAACCACTACGCAGAAGGCGCAAACGACACCTCTCGCCGTATGCTGTACACCGGCCTGAAAAGCGATACCTGGGGTACGCTGACCTTCGGTCAACAGAACAGCGTTTACTACGATGTGGTGGGGGCGAAAACCGATATCTGGGACTACGACATGATTGGTCAGGCTCCAGGAAACGGGATCAACGGCGACTATGACGGATCTTATCGTTCACGCAAAATGCTGAAATATAAGAAAACCGTGGGCGATGCGGATATCTATGCTTCTTACCTGTTTGAAGATGGTGAATACCTGCCAGGTAACGGCCTGCGTTACAAACGTAAAGGCGGCGGTTCACTGGGTCTGGATTACCACCTGACCACCGATCTGACCTGGGGCGCAGCATGGAACTACACCCGTGCGGAGATGCGTAACCCGGACAACGGCGACAGCAAAACCTACGACCAGAATATCCTCGGTACGGCGCTGAGCTGGACGCCGGATAACTGGACCTTCTCTGCTGGCGGCGGCTGGTATCAGAACTTCATGACCACCAAAAAAGTGTCTACCGACAACTACTTTGCTGGTGATGCGTGGGGTATTGAATACTTTGCAGGGTATAAATTCCCAATCAATCAGTATGCGGTGAAATCCATCCAGCCTTACTTCATGGGTGACCGTATTGAGTACGTGAATGGCCGTAACTACCAGCGCATCGACAACGGCGTGGGTATCAGCTTCCAGCTGGATTACGGTTTCCGTGTAGATTACGAACACGTGTTCACCTCCAGCACCGACGACCTGGGCGACATGAACCTGGTGCGTCTGCGTTACGACTTCTGAGTCGTCTGTTCCCCGGTGGCGCTGCGCTTACCGGGGCTACAAAAGTTCGCGTAGGCCGGGTAAGGCGTAGCCGCCACCCGGCTTTTTTCAGCGATTAAGCCACTCAGCTATCTCTTCAAACGTCCCGCGACAGACAATCTTCTCCGCTTTCTTTTCCAGCTGATAGCTGTACATCGGGTCGTAGTAATCGTTCAGCAGCGGCGCAAGCCAGCTAAAGTGTGCTTCGGTATTGCCGGAGCGTTGCTGTTCCAACAGCGCGGCATCTAACAGCGCGGTGAATTCCGCAAAGCGCTGCAGCCCCAGTCGGCGGCGAATGGCGTAAAGCCCGTGATGCAGGTACTCGCTGTACTCCTTCCAGCCCGCCTCTTCGCCGTATGCGGCAGAAAAATCCGCCCACATATGGTCGAAATACTCCTCGCGCAGGCGCTCAAGACGAATGTCAAACGGATCGTCCACCACCACGATTGGTGCTTCCCCCATGCGGTCACGCAAACACTCCGGCAGGTGGTTGGAGCCAATCATCCGGCCTTCATCTTCCAGCACCCAGCGCGTGGCCTCTTTTTTCAACAGCTCAACCGCAAGGTGGTTTTCAAAACTCGCCTGGGAAAGCTGGGGCGTGAGCGTCCGGCCAAATGACGAGCCGCGATGGTGCGCCAGACCTTCCAGATCGACACCCTGCGCGTGTTGTTTGACCAGCAGCGTTTTACCGCTCCCGGTACAGCCGCCGATCAGCACCATCGGTTTTTGCACCTGTTCGATGGTGACCTGAATCGCGGTCTGGCGCAGGGCTTTATAGCCACCGGCAATCAGCGGGTAATCGACTCCTGCCTCTTTCAGCCAGGACTGAGTGATGTGCGAGCGCTGACCGCCGCGCGCGCAGCAGAGATAGCCGCCGGGGTGCGTAAGGCAGGCTTCACGCCAGGCGTTGATGCGATCGTCACGGGTTATGCCCTTCACCAGGCTGTGGCCGAGTGCCAGAGCCGCCTCAGGCCCCTGACGCTTATAACAGGTGCCAACGGCGGCGCGCTCGTCATCGTTCATCAAGGGCAGGTTGAGTGCCGCAGGCATCGCGCCCTGGGCAAATTCGATCGGCGCGCGAACGTCGATTAAAGGGGTATCGGACGCGAGGAGCGCGCGATAGTCCGTTCCATCGTTCATGGTTATTCCAGAAATCAAAACAGCAATGGAAGGGGATTTTACGCGCGTGAGGAGTGGCCGGGGAAGGGGAAGATCAACTCCCCGGCACTTATCGCTTATTTGAGCTTAGATTGCGCCCAGACAATGCCGCTCGCATATTCTGGCGGCAGCAGAGTAGTGATGGCTTCAAGCGTCGCGCTCAGGCGGTCCGTGTCACTGTCATTCAGGTTCAGGTGACCGACTTTACGACCCGGACGCACCTCTTTGTCGTACCAGTGCAAATGTACCAGCGGCAGCTTCAGCCAGTCGTAATTCAGATCGGTCCCGATCAGGTTGATCATCACCGACGGGCTGTTCACCACCGGCTGCGGCAGCGGCAGGTTGGTAATGGCGCGCAGGTGCAGCTCAAACTGACTGATGGACGCGCCGTTTTGCGTCCAGTGGCCGCTGTTGTGGACGCGCGGTGCCAGCTCGTTGATCAGCAGACCGGATGGAGTGACGAAGCACTCCATCGCCATCACGCCCACGTAGCCCAGCTCGTGCATAATGGCTGAGAGCATCTCTTCCGCCTGCGCCTGTTGGTCGGCATTCGCGTGCGGAAACGCCACGCTGGTACGCAGAATGCCGTCCTGATGCAGGTTGTGGGTCAGCGGATAAAAGACCGTGCTGCCATCGTGCGCACGTGCGCCAACCAGCGACACTTCGCCGCTAAAGTTAATGCCCTGTTCAACGATGCACTCGCCGTAGCACTCGTCCGGCAGCTCGGCGGTTTCTGCTGCGCGCAGACGCCACTGTCCACGGCCGTCGTAACCACCCACGCGACGCTTCACGATCGCCAGTTCGCCCAGCATGGCGAACACATCGTTCCACTCGCTTTTATCAGACAATAACTGCCAGGGGGCGGTTGCGAGGCCGAGCTTGTCGAACAGCTGTTTTTGCGTCAGGCGGTCGGCAATGATCGGAAACACATCGCGGTTAACAAAGGCGTTATGGCGCGCCAGTTCGCGGGTGAGTGCGGTTTCCGGCCAACGTTCAATCTCGGCGGTAATCACGCTCTGGTGAAAGGGCACGGCTTCCGGTTCGGCATCCAGCCCGACGGGCCAGACGGCAATACCCAGCGGCTCACCGGCCTGACGCAGCATGCGGCCTAACTGACCGTTACCGAGGACGCAAACCTGCTTCATGCTGCACCCCGCGGGTCCGGGTTATCCAGCACCTCGTCGGTCTGGGCTTTACGCCAGTCCGCCAGACGCTGACGTAAGTCTTTATCATGCGTCGCGAGGATCTGCGCGGCGAGCAGGGCGGCGTTTGCGGCACCCGCTTTACCTAT
Organism: Enterobacter sp. MALB-1; assembly: GCF_041021625.1. Classification (NCBI taxonomy): domain Bacteria; kingdom Pseudomonadati; phylum Pseudomonadota; class Gammaproteobacteria; order Enterobacterales; family Enterobacteriaceae; genus Enterobacter; species Enterobacter sp. MALB-1. Next base: position 3,331,656 of record NZ_JBDPJL010000001.1, on the reverse strand, counting down.
TGCCAGCGTACCGACCGGAATGCCGCGCGGCATCTGAACGATGGAGTAGAGGCTATCGACACCGCTTAACGCGGCGCTCTGCACCGGTACGCCGAGTACCGGCACCAGCGTTTTGGCGGCAATCATGCCTGGCAGATGTGCTGCACCGCCCGCACCGGCAATGATCACCTCGTAGCCGTTCTCTTCGGCGCTTTCGGCGAAGCTGAACAGTTTGTCCGGGGTACGGTGTGCGGAGACAACTTCGACGTGGTGCGGAACATTCAGGATTTCGAAGATTTCGGCGGCGAACTGCATGGTAGCCCAGTCGCTTTTGGACCCCATCACGATGGCGACACGCGCCGGATTATTGCGGGAAGACATGCGTCTTAAAACTCCTGTGGTGCGAAACACACTGCTTTCGAGGGCACAGAGAATAGCATGTAATAACGGCAAGGAAAACGGTTGCGTGGCTGAGAAACGGGCGAAAAAATGAGAATCCGTTAAAACGGGAAGGCGATCAGTTCTACACCTTCCTGCGTCACTTTTACCATTGATCCTTCGCTGTGCCAGGCCCCTAAAACCACGCGATGGGCCGGTTCGCCGTTGGCGATAAGAGAATGTACATCAGGGCGATGGGTATGGCCGTGAATAAGCCACTGGACGCGATGCTTTTCCATCACGTTCACCACCGCCTGCGGGTTTACGTCCATGATGGTCATCGATTTGCTGCTGTTAGCGGCTTTACTGCCTGCACGCATTCTGGCGGCGATACGGTTACGGATAAACAGCGGCAGGGCGAGGAACAATTTTTGTATCCACGGCGTGTGGACTTTGGCGCGAAACGCCAGGTAGCCCGTATCGTCAGTGCATAGCGTGTCACCATGCATGATCAGCACTTTGCGGCCATACAGGTCGAGCATTTGCTCTTCTGGCAGCAGCGTCATGCCGCTTTCGCGGGCGTAGCGCTTACCGAGCAGGAAATCGCGGTTACCGTGGATGAAATAGCAGGGGACACCGGAATCGACCAGCGCCTTAATCGCAGTAGCGATTTCGCGGTGCAGCGGGTTGGGATCGTCGTCGCCAATCCAGGCTTCGAACAGGTCGCCCAGAATATAAAGGGCATCGGCGCTTTTCGCTTCACCGCGTAAAAAACGCAGAAAACCGGCGGTGATCGCCGGTTCTTCTGTCTGCAGATGCAAGTCTGCAATAAAGAGTGTCGCCACGAATTACTCGCTGACGGTCACGCTTGTAATCACAACGTCTTCTTTAGGAACGTCCTGGTGCATACCGCTGCGGCCAGTAGAAACGGCTTTGATCTTGTCAACCACGTCCATACCTTCAACCACTTCTGCGAATACGCAGTAGCCCCAACCCTGCAGGCTTTCGCCGGAGAAGTTCAGGAAGTCGTTGTCCGCCACGTTGATGAAGAACTGCGCGGTTGCGGAGTGTGGGGCCTGAGTACGTGCCATCGCCAGCGTACCACGGGTGTTTTTCAGACCGTTGTTCGCTTCGTTTTTGATCGCTTCTTTGGTCTCTTTCTGGTGCATACCAGGTTCGAAACCGCCGCCCTGGATCATAAAGCCGTTGATCACACGGTGGAAAATTGTGTTGTTGTAGAAACCTTCGCGGCAGTAGTCCAGGAAGTTTTTAACTGTTTCAGGCGCTTTGTCATCAAAGGTTTTGATTACGATATCGCCATGATTAGTGTGGAAAGTAACCATTTTTGCATCCTGTTCCGTTATTGTGGTGCGTCGACCCCTGTTCGGGTCACATATAGGGGCTTGTTATAGCATAACCGCAGGATGCGATCACCTTGCATTGTGTGCTGCTTCGGGTTTGAATTACGGGTAGAATAGCCGGTTTTCGTCCACACACGTGTTTACATGGAATCTTCGATGTTAAAAATCTTTAATACAATGACGCGCCAGAAAGAGGAATTTAAACCTATCCATGCCGGGGAAGTCGGCATGTACGTGTGTGGTATTACGGTTTACGATCTCTGTCATATCGGCCATGGTCGTACCTTCGTTGCCTTCGACGTCGTTTCACGCTACCTGCGTTTCCTGGGGTATAGCCTGAAATACGTCCGCAACATCACCGATATCGACGACAAAATCATTAAACGCGCTAATGAAAATGGCGAAAGTTTTGTCGCGCTGGTGGATCGTATGATCGCGGAAATGCACAAGGATTTTGACGCCTTAAATATTTTGCGCCCGGACAGCGAGCCGCGCGCGACCCACCATATCCACGAAATTATTGAGATCACGGAAAAGCTGATCGCACGCGGCCACGCTTATGTCGCCGATAATGGCGATGTGATGTTCTCTGTGCCAACCGATCCAACTTACGGCCAGCTTTCCCGCCAGGATCTGGATCAGCTACAGGCTGGCGCGCGCGTGGACGTGGTTGACGTGAAGCGTAACCCGATGGACTTCGTGCTGTGGAAGATGTCCAAAGAGGGCGAACCAAGCTGGCCATCCCCGTGGGGTGAAGGCCGTCCTGGCTGGCACATTGAGTGCTCAGCGATGAACTGCAAGCAACTGGGCAAACACTTCGACATTCACGGCGGCGGTTCGGATCTGATGTTCCCGCACCACGAAAACGAAATCGCTCAGTCAACCTGTGCGCACGGCGGCGAATACGTGAACTACTGGATGCACTCCGGCATGGTGATGGTTGACCGCGAGAAGATGTCCAAATCTCTTGGCAACTTCTTCACCGTGCGTGACGTGCTGAAGTATTACGATGCGGAAACCGTGCGTTACTTCCTGATGTCTGGCCACTATCGCAGCCAGCTGAACTACAGCGAAGAGAACCTGAAGCAGGCGCGTTCGGCATTGGAGCGTCTGTACACCGCCCTGCGCGGCACCGACAAGTCTGTTCCTGCGGCGGGTGGCGAGGCGTTTGAAGCACGCTTTGTAGAGGTGATGAACGACGACTTCAACACGCCGGAAGCGTACTCCGTGCTGTTCGATATGGCGCGTGAAGTGAACCGCCTGAAATCAGAGGACATGGCAGCGGCGAACGCGCTGGCCTCTCACCTGCGTAAGCTCTCTTCCGTGCTCGGCCTGCTGGAGCAGGAGCCAGACGTATTCCTGCAGAGTGGTGCGCAGGCGGACGACGGTGAAGTGGCGGAGATTGAAGCGTTGATCAAGGCGCGTCTGGAAGCGCGTCAGGCGAAAGACTGGGCGGCAGCGGATGCTGCACGTAATCGTCTGACCGAGATGGGTATCATTCTGGAAGATGGCCCGCAGGGAACGACCTGGCGTCGTAAGTAAGTCCGTAATGCCCGGTGGCGCTTACGCTTACCGGGCCTACAGGTGAAAGTAGGCCGGGTAAGGCGCAGCCGCCACTCGGCTTTTTTTACCTTCTCTTCCACCATAATACTCCCATCAATACCGCCCCCGGCAGCCACACCCACAGCAGTTCCGAGATAATGACCTGATGCCCGTACGGCGTGGTATAGCGCGACAGCGCAAACGGCGCGACCTTGATGACCTGCCACGGCGCAAAGAACCGTTCGTCTGACCACGGCCACAGCCAGCCGACGCCTTTTCCGCCGGTGGTAATGGAATCCAGCAAACTGTGCGACAGCAACGACACGGTTAAAAACAGCCAGCAGCGCGTCAGGCTTGCCCTGAACCATCGTCGGCCAATCAGCACGCAGAGCACCGGCACCACAAAGGCAAACAGCAGCGAATGGGTAAAACCGCGGTGGCCGAAAATATTGCCGTAGGCGACGCCGAACTTAAACGCCAGCACGTCGGCGTCGGGCAGCATGGCGAGGACAATACCGGCAAACAACAGGCGGGGAGGGATCGTTTTACGTCCCAGACCTAAGCCCAGGCACAGCGGAACAGCAGCGTGAGTGATAACGGTAGGCATTGTAATTATCCATGGCAAATCATGGAAATATAGCAGCGAAAACGCGCTTACAGACCTGGGCTAAATTCTGATTTACGCCGACTCTCGCGCGATAAGCTGCCCGGAAAGCGTGATACGCTGCGTTTGCAGGTCCGGTTCTTTCAGTTTGCGGATCATCAGGCCTGCGGCCTGACGCCCCGTCTCTTCGCTGGCAGAGGAGACGTAGGTGAACGACGGTGAAGTGAGGTTGACGTGCAGCATATCTTCAAAGCCGACGAGTGCGACCTGCTGGGTTAAGAACACATCTTTCCCCACGGTACGCCCCACCTGGTGAATGCCGGATATCGAGCCGATCATCGCATCCGGTGAATGACACAGCAGGGCGGTGATGGTGTTGTTCTTCTCTAGTAGCTGGCGAGTGACCATCGCCGCTGCCTGCGTGTCATCGCTACAGGCAGGAGAGTATTCTTCACGCCAGACCAGCCCGTTTTGCGTCATCGCGCTGCGAAAACCGAGCAGGCGCTGCTCGCGGATAAGGCAGTCCTCGCGCCCGCCAATGTAGGCGATAGTGCGGTGTCCACGCTCGATAAGATAGCGCGCGGCAAGGTTTGCCGCCTGGCGGTTATCGCGCATCACCAGATTGCATTTTTCATCCAGCAGAGACTGCGAGACCACCACCAGCGGCAGCGGACACTGGCGGATTTGCTCCGGCAGGGCAGACGTGCAGGTATCGGAGGCGAGATAAATCACGCCTGCAACACCCTGCTGTTTGAACGACAGTAGACAACGTTCCAGATGCTCACGATCGTTCAGCGGCTGGCCGAGGAAAACCATATAGCCCTGCTTCTCCAGCTCCTGAACGATGCTCGCCATCACCTTGATGGAAAAGCTGTCGCTGAAGTCACGCAGGATCAGACCGATCAGGTTAGAGGTGTTGGCGCGAAGGTTGGCAGCGGCGACGTTATGAACATAGCCAAGCGTCGTGATGGCAGCGTTGACCTTCCCGATCGTCGCCTCTGAGATTTTCCCTTTCTGGCGTAGCACCAGCGAGACGGTAGAGACCGAAACGCCCGCGTGCTTTGCGACATCAATAATGCTGACTTTCTTCAAAACCGCTCCCTGAAATTTACCGATTATCAGCCAGATATGACAGCGTCTCCCAGCGTACAGGAGACGTGTCGTTCAGGCATCTTATTATTTGCCGATCATGGTGGACATGGTCTGGGCGATAAACTGTGCTCTGGCACCGAAAATCACCTGAATACCGGTGTCGCCGACGAACACCACGCCGCGCGCGCCGAGTCCGTTCAGGCCGTCTTTATCCACCGCATCGCTCTTCGCCACTTCCAGGCGCAGACGAGTGATGCAGGAGCCCACAGAATCGATATTCTGCGCGCCGCCCAGCAGGCTGATGATTTCGGTGGCGAGTTCGGAGTCTGATTTATCGTTCGCACTGGCGGTCACTTCGGTACGGCCCGGCGTTTTCACGTCGAAGCGACGGATCACAAAGCGGAAGGTGAAGTAGTAAATCAGGCCCATCGGAATGCCGATGATAATGGCGTTCAGGAAATTGGTCTGGTAGCCGTTAAACGATGGCAAAATCCCGAAAGACAGATAGTCGATAAAGCCTGCCGAGAAGGACTTGGCAATATGTGCATGCATGAGATACATGGTCATATACGCCAGGCCCGCCATGATGGCGTTAAAGATATACAGAATCGGTGCCACGAAGATGAAGGTGAACTCTACCGGCTCGGTGATCCCCGTCAGGAAGCAGGTGAGGGCGGCAGAGAACAAAATACCGGCTGCGATTTTCTTATTCTTCGTGTGCGCTTCGTGATACATCGCCAGACACGCCGCAGGCAGCGCGAACAGCATCAGCGGGAATTCACCCTGCATGAACTTACCGGCGTTCTGGTAGGTGTCGCTGCTGAAGGATTTCACCCCTTCTTCCAGCATCTTGAACCAGATGGTCTGGTCGCCGTGGATCACCTGGCCTGCCTGGGTGGTGTAATCCCCGAACGAATACCAGAAAGACGGATACCAGATATGGTGCAGGCCGAGTGGGATCAGCGCGCGTTCCACCAGACCGAAAATAAAGGTCGAGGCTGCCTGGTTATCGCCGTTCACCACCACGGAAAGAGCATCAATGCCGGACTGGATATGCTGCCAGACATACGGCAGCAGCAGGCCGAGCAGGAACGACAGAAACGCGGTCGCAATCGCCACAAAACGCTTGCCGGAGAAGAAGCCGAGGAACTCCGGCAACTGCATAGTGTGGAAGCGGTTGTAGCACCAGGCCGCGAGAATACCGCAGATCAGGCCGCCAAAAACGCCCATCTGCAGTGTCGGGATGCCGACCACCATGGCGTATTTCCCGCCCTGAGAGGCCATTTCCGGCGTGATGCTCAGCACGGTGCTGATGGTGATGTTAGTGACAAACACCGAGACTGCCGCAGAAAGCGCCGCAATGCCCGATTCTGACGCCAGGCCGACAGCAGAGCCGATGGCGAACAGCATTGGCAGGTTATCAAAGATAACGCCGCCTGCGTTCATCATTAACGGCAGGTGGAACTTATCGCCGAAGGCCAGCAGCAGGCCCGCAGCGGGAAGCAGTGAAATTGGCAGCATCAAGGCGCGACCAATCATCGATAACTTAGACAGCGATTTAACAAACCCTGATATCAGACTCATGCTGATTTCCCCCGAGCGAGAAGCGCTTTTTTGGCGCTGTTATTGTAAGTAGAACGTTTTAGTAGAACGTTCTACTTATCGTGGGGAAAGCATGAAATTCGCGCAACTTAATTTTCACATTTCACCAGAGGGAATAGTGATTCTTTGAAGTTGATCGATAATTAACCGTGATGGGGGTGGGGGGATTTGAGAAGAATTGCCGGGTGGCGCTGCGCTTACCCGACCTACAAAACCCGTAGGCCCGGTAAGCGCAACCGGGCAACAAACGACTCAGGCCGTAACCGTAACGCTCTGCCCTTCAAAGCTCACGGTCTGGCCCGCGACAATCTTGCAGCGCTTGCGGGTTTCCACCACGCCGTCGACCGTCACCAGTCCGTCGGCGATAACAATTTTCGCCTGCGCACCGCTTTCGCTCCAGCCTTCCAGCTTCAGCAGATCGCACAGCTCAACGTGCGGGTGTTTACCTAATGAAAATGTGGACATCTTATGCTTCCTCCGGGTCGTGGTACTCAACGCACGCCTGATAGGTGTTCTGAATCAATGTAGCGACGGTCATCGGGCCTACGCCGCCCGGTACCGGAGTGATATACGACGCTCGCGCGGCGGCATCGTCAAACACGACATCGCCAACAACCTTGCCGTTTTCCAGTCGGTTAATACCGACATCCACGACAATCGCGCCCTCTTTAATCCACTCGCCCGGAATAAAGCCAGGCTTACCGACTGCCACGATCAGCAGGTCGGCGTTCTCAACATGATGACGCAGGTTTTTCGTAAAGCGGTGGGTCACGGTGGTGGTGCAGCCCGCCAGCAGCAGCTCCATGCTCATCGGGCGGCCGACGATGTTGGAGGCTCCAATCACCACCGCATTCAGGCCGTAGGTGTCGATGTTATAGCGCTCCAGCAGCGTCACGATGCCGCGTGGTGTGCACGGGCGCAGACGCGGCGCGCGCTGGCACAGGCGGCCCACGTTGTACGGGTGGAAACCGTCGACGTCTTTATCTGGTGCGATACGCTCCAGCACCTTCACGTTGTCGATGCCCGCTGGCAGCGGCAACTGAACCAGAATACCGTCGATCTCGTTATCGGCATTCAGAGTGTCAATAAGTTCCAGCAGTTCCGCTTCACTGGTGGTTTCTGGCAAATCGTAAGAGCGGGAGACGAATCCTACCTCTTCACACGCTTTGCGTTTGCTGCCGACATAAATCTGTGATGCCGGGTTGCTGCCAACCAGCACAACAGCTAACCCTGGAGCGCGAAATCCAGCCGCAGTACGCGCTTTCACTTTTTCCGCGATCTCAGAGCGCACCTGCTGCGCAATCGTTTTACCGTCAATAATCTTTGCTGCCATCAGAGAGAGGATTCCGTCTGTAACGTTTAAAAGGGGGGATGCCCTGTATTTTGTCAGAAGCGAGCGCCGCTGTCAGTCACCCTTTGCGAGAATTCCACAGCAGGCCGCAAAAACCTTTCTTAAGGCATGGTCAATTTCCTAGCCGGAATTAGGATGTCGCCTGGTGAAATGGCAGTGTTTTGACATATTTAAAAAACACATCCTGCGCTACTTTGTCTCCTCCGAAATAAGCCTTCAATTACTTAATTGAACATATTTCTTATTCCCGAACGTCGCGGGAAGGGTTATTTATATTTTAAAGGAATAGACATGAAACTCAGCAACATTGCTTCTACTGTTATTGCTACACTGGCCCTGGTCGCGGGTGCCGCTCACGCAGAAGATACCACCACTCCGGTTTCCGTAAATGGCGGTACTGTGCATTTTAAAGGTGAATTAGTGAATGCCGCATGTTCAGTCAATACTGATTCTTCTGAACAGACGGTTAAACTCGGTCAATACCGTACTGCGAAATTCACCAAAGTGGGTGACACGACTTCAAATATTCCATTCACCATCGAACTGAACGATTGCGATCCGCTGGTGGCGAAAACTGCCGCAGTTGCCTTTACCGGTCAGATCGACGCGACCGATAAAACCCTGCTGGCCGTTACCTCCGGTAGCAACGATAACACCGCGAAAGGCGTGGGTATCGAGATCCTCGACAGCAAATCCACCACTCTGACCCCAGATGGTGCGACCTTCTCTGCGGCGCAGAACCTGATTGAAGGGACCAACACCCTGAACTTCACCGCGCGCTACAAAGCCACGGCGGCTACCACCGAGCCAGGCCAGGCGAACGCGGACGCTACCTTCGTAATGAAATACGAATAATTTTTCTGCACAGGGACGTTTATGGCCTCAGGGAAGAGGTCTTTTAAACGAAAACGCCGGGAACGAAGGATGACAAGGATTGGGATAGCGCTGTTAGCCCTTGCGATTGCTCACCAGACCCTCGCGCATACCGTGGTAATTGATGGCGGGAAAGTTCACCTCAGAGGTGAGCTGGTCAACGGTGGCTGCGCCGTGGCACCTGACAGCCAGAATATGCGTATTGATATGGGGCAGTACCGCACAAATGCATTTTCCGGTGTGGGGAGCTTTTCAACGGTGAATGTGCCTTTCACCGTTCGGCTGCTTGACTGCAGCGTGGACGTCTCGCGCACCGTGGGGATTCAGTTCCAGGGGGTAACGCCTGCCGAAGATCCGCAGGTCTTTCTGGCGACATCGCGGCCAGGCGAAACGCCTGTCAGCAGCGGCGTTGGGCTGGCTCTTTTTGACGAACAACAACGCCAGATTATTCCAAATGCGACGGCGGTCAGCTGGTTGCCCATTAATTCCAGCGAGCTGGCGTTTCATTTCAGCGCCCGTTATCGGGCTATTTCCGAACAGCTCGTGCCAGGCAATATTCAGTCAGATGTCTGGTTTACGTTGATTTATCCCTGACGCCTGCGAACACATTATTAAAGGTACGGTTGTGATGAACACCCTAATTAAACCTGGACTGATCTTTTCACTTATTTTGATGATGGTGTCTGTTTCCGCGAACGCCTCCGGGGGGATTGCCCTGGGCGCGACGCGCGTTATTTATCCGGCGGATGCCAAACAGACGTCGCTGGCGATCACCAACAGCAATAAACAAGAGCGCTATTTAATCAACGCGTGGATTGAAAATGCCAGCGGCCAGAAAGAAAAAACCTTTGCCGTGACGCCGCCGCTGTTTGTCAGCGAGCCGGACAGCGAAAACACGTTGCGCATTATTTACGCAGGCCCGCCGCTGCCAGCCGACCGCGAATCGCTTTTCTACATGAACGTGAAGGCAATCCCGTCGGTAAGTAAATCACACCAGGACGGCAACAATGTCCTGCAACTGGCAATCTTATCGCGCATCAAACTGTTTGTTCGCCCGACGAACCTTGCTATGCCGCCGGAAGAGGCGCTTTCTCAGCTGCGCTTTGAGCGGGTCGGGAATCATCTCAAGGTGAGCAATGCCTCGCCGTATTACGTCACCCTGGTCAACCTGACGCTCGGTGGCAAGACGCTAAACAACCTGATGGTCGCCCCGAAAAACTCGGCGCAGCAGGTATTGCCTGCCGCAGCAGGGGGCACGCTCTCCTGGCAGAGCGTGAACGATTACGGTGCCATCACACCGGCGCGTAGTGTCAACCTGTGAGCAGAGTCAGGGCGATGAACACTCAGCAATGGCGTTACTGCCCGGTTGCACTGGCACTGATGGCAACGCTCTGGCCGCAAACCGGCTGGAGCGAAAGTTACTTCAACCCCGCCTTCTTATCTGATGACACCGCTAACGTGGCGGATTTGTCACGTTTCGAACAAGGGCACCAGCAGGCACCCGGTATCTATCGCGTGGATATCTGGCGTAACGATGAATTTATCGGCACGCAGGATGTGCGCTTTGAACAAGCCGACGACACGCCGCCAGTCGCGGGCGGATTGTCGCCGTGCATCACACGCGCGCTGCTCGATCGCTTTGGCGTCAATATTGCGGCGTTTCCTGAGCTGGCTAACGTGCAGGGGGACACCTGTGTCCCGCTGAAAACGGCCATTCCCGGAAGCGAAACGGTATTCAACTTTGCCTCGCTGCGCCTCAACGTCAGTCTGCCGCAGGTGGCGATGCAGAACAGTGCCCGCGGCTATATTCCCCCTGAGCAGTGGGATGAAGGCATCCCCGCCGCGCTGCTGAATTACAGCTTTACCGGCAACCGGGGGAGCGACGACGACAGTTATTACCTGAACCTGCAAAGTGGGCTGAACTACGGTGCCTGGCGTCTGCGTAATAACGGCGCGTGGCGTTACTCGCAAAATAACGGTCAGCGGCACAGCGAGTGGCAGAACATTGGCACCTGGGCACAGCGCACCGTTATCCCGCTTAAAAGCGAGCTGGTTCTTGGTGACAGTAATACCGGTAACGATGTGTTCGACAGCGTTGGTTTTCGCGGCGGGCGGCTCTACTCCTCCGACAGTATGTACCCGGACAGCATGCAGGGCTACGCGCCCACCGTGCGCGGTATCGCCCGCACGCCTGCCAAAGTGGTGATCCGCCAGAACGGCTATGTCATTTACCAGAGCTATGTGCAGCCGGGTGCGTTTGCGATTACCGATCTGAACCCGACCTCCTCAAGCGGTGACCTGGAGGTGACGGTCGAAGAGAAGGACGGTAGCCAGCAACGCTACACCGTACCGTATTCCACCGTGCCGTTACTGCAACGTGAAGGGCGCTGGAAATACGATCTGGTGGCGGGGGACTACCGAAGCGGCAACAGCGAGCAGGATACGCCGTTCTTTACGCAGGGCACGCTGATTGCCGGTCTTGCGGAGGGGTATACGTTGTATGGGGGTACGCAACTGGCATCGCGCTATACCGCGATTGCCATCGGTGCCGGGAAAAACCTCGGAGACTGGGGCGCGGTGTCGCTCGATCTCACCCATGCCCGCAGCCAGCTTGCGGATGACAGCCGCCATGAAGGGCAATCGCTGCGTTTCCTCTACGCAAAATCACTGAACGGCTTTGGCACTAACTTCCAGCTGCTGGGCTATCGCTACTCCACCAAAGGGTTTTATACCCTCGACGATGTGGCCTGGCGTTCGATGGAAGGCTATCAGTATGGCGATGATCAGGATGATGACGGTGTGCCGGATGTGCAGAGCTATCACAACCTGACGTGGAATAAAAAAGGGCGTTTCCAGCTCAATATCTCCCAGTCGCTGGGGGATTACGGCTCTGTATATGTATCGGGTAGCCAGCAAAGTTACTGGGGAACCAGTGAATCAAACGTCTGGTATCAGTTGGGTTATGCCGGCGGTGTGCAGGGGATCAGCTACTCCGTCTCCTGGTCGTGGAACAAGTCTGTCGGAATCGACGGGACGGATCGCATCGCGTCGTTTAACGTCTCCGTGCCGTTTAGCCTGTTTACCCGCCACGGTTATCGCCGCGATAGTGCGATAGACAGGGCCTATGCCACGGCGTCAGCCAGCCGTAATAGCGACGGTGAAAGCAGCTGGCAGACTGGCGTCAGCGGCACGTTACTGCAGGATCGCAACCTGAGTTACAGCGTGACCCAGGGGCACACCAGCAATAACGGCTCAAGCGGAAGCGCCAGTGCTAACTGGCAGGCAACTTACGGCACGCTGGGCGTAGGTTACAACTACACGCGTGACCAGCACGATCTCAACTGGCAGCTCTCCGGCGGTGTGGTCGGCCATGCTGACGGTGTGACTTTCAGCCAGCCGCTGGGGGACACCAACGTGCTGATCAAAGCGCCTGGCGCAACGGGCGTCAGCGTCGAAAACCAGACCGGGGTGAAAACCGACTGGCGGGGCTATGCGGTGATGCCGTATGCCACGGTCTACCGCTATAACCGCGTGGCGCTGGACACCAACACCATGAGCAACAACACCGACATTGAAAATAATGTCTCAAGTGTGGTGCCAACCAAAGGTGCGCTGGTGCGTGCCAGCTTCGATACCCGCATTGGCGTGCGTGCCCTGCTGACCGTTAAGCGCAATAACCAGCCGGTGCCGTTTGGGGCGGTGGTGCGTGAAACCCAAAGCGGTGTCACCAGCATGGTGGGGGATGACGGGCAGATCTATTTAAGCGGGTTGCCACTTTCAGGCCAGCTGTTAATTCAATGGGGCAATGGTGCGAGCATGCAATGCCGCGCGTCTTACCGCCTCCCGGAAGAGAGCCTGCAACAGGCGATCACGCAACAGGAGATCCACTGTGATCGATAAACGACTTAATCGCCGGATTCTGCTGGCGTTATTGCTGGTCAGCCTCCCGGCAACACAGGCCCTGGCGACCGTTTGCGTCAATGAAAATGGGGTGGCGACCGATATTTTTTACGATCTGACCGACACCTTTAACAGTTCAAATAACCAGGTGGGACAGATTGTTACGCTGAGCCAAAAATCGCAGTGGGTGGGGGTCAACGCGGTCTGCCCAAAAGGGACATCCGGCACGACCACCAAACGTAGCTATGTGACTGATTTTCCGATCACAACCACGATCGATAACTACAAGTATCTCAGGCTGAATGACTACCTTGACGGCGCGATGAAGATAACCGATAGCGCCGCAGGGGTGTTTTATCCTCCGCAAAATTATATCCAGATGGGTAGCCACCCTAACGTGGCAAAAAATCAACCCTTCCCGGTAAAAGACTCTAATCTGGTCTTTCGTCTGAAGGTGACACGACGGTTTATCAATATGGTCGAGATCCCGCGGGAGACGATGTTCCGGGTTTACGTTACCACGACATCATCCGACCCGCTTAGCACGCCGGTCTACACCATCAGCTACAGCGGAACAATCCAGGTGCCGCAAAGCTGCGTCATTAACGCCGGTAATATCGTGGAATTTGATTTCGGTGACATCGGTGCCTCTTTGTTCAGCAAAGCCGGCGCGGGCAACAAGCCGGAGGGCGTGTCAGCGCAAAGCAAAACCATCGCCATTAAATGCACCAACGTGGAGGCGAATGCCTACCTGACGATGCGTGTGGAAGCGGAAAAAGTTTCCGGCAGTGCGCTGGTGTCGGATAACCCGGACGTGGGTTTTGTCATTGCCAATGAAAGTGGTACGCCGCTGACGCCTAACAACCTGACCAGCAAGATCCCGTTCCGCCTGGACGACAGTGCGCAGGCGCAAGTGGGAATACGCGCGTGGCCTGTCAGCGTGACAGGCAACAAGCCTGCTGAAGGGCGATTCACCTCCCGCGGCTATCTGCGCGTGGATTACGATTAAGGAGGAGTGATGCACTACGGGATCAGGCTGGTCGCGGTAGCTCTCCTGGCGCTTCATACTCAGGTCCAGGCGACGACGGCATTGGGGGAAATTAACATTCAGCTTTACGGCAACATCGTGGATTTTACCTGCGTGGCGGAGGGCAGCGACAGTGATAAGACCGTCTCGCTGGGCACCTGGCCGACGAAGCAGCTCAACACCACGGGCAGCCGCACTCAGGCGGTTCCTTTTACGCTGAAGCTGACGGGGTGTCCGCCGGGGGCGGCCTCTATTACATTCTCCGGTAAAGCCGACGGGAGTGATAGCAGCCTCCTGGCGCTGAATGATGCCAGTGCGGCCAGCAACGTAGCGGTGGAGATCCGCGATCGGGATAAAACGCGCCTGGCGTTGCAGCAGGCCAGTCAGGAGGTGGCGGTTGACGCGGAGGGGAATGCCGAATTGTCGTTTTATGCTAATTATATTGCCACAGCCGATAATCCGCAGCCTGGCCGGGCGGATGCCGATGCGACGTTTATGATTAATTATAATTAAGCCTGACCGCACTCCCTGCAACTCACGTAAGTTGCAGGGAGTGATTTCAGGTTATAGCAATTCGTGTGCTTTGGCGTAATCAATTAATTCAACAATGCTCTGCACACCCAGCTTGGAATAGATATTGGATTTATGGGCACTGATGGTCTTGTTGCTTAATAATAACTGTTCTGCAATCTCCTTATTGGATAATCCGTTCGCGAGGTAACGCAGCACCGTTACCTCACGATTTGATAAGGGCATATCCACAGCGGCTCCCGTCCGGGAACCCAGATGATTTATAAAGCTCAATGTTTCTGAGGGGAAAAAAGAATAGCCCGTCAGAATCATTTCAACCGCGTTATAAATCTCGCTCAGATCTTTTCGCTTGCTGACAAAGCCATTTGCCCCGGCGCGTATGGCGCGCCCGGCATAAAATAATTCAGATTTCGAAGACAGGAAAAGAACCTTTATCTCTTTGTTTAAGTTCCTGATTCTTTTAAGCAATGAGAATCCATCGGTGCCTGTCATTTCGATGTCGAGGATCACCAAATCGATGGTGTGGTTACGAATGCAGTCAAGCACTTCGTGACTATCACCAGACTTGAGTTTGACAACGATATTTTTATTTTTCTGTAGCAGGACTTCTATCGACATTCTGACGATAGGGTGTTCGTCCATAATGATAACGGATGCCGGTTTCATTTTTTATGCCTCAGATTGTTAAAAGCGTTATGCTGAGTTTTGTAAAACTCTCGTAAAGCCGGAAGGATAATTGTGCAGATCCTTATACGGTGGTATTTCCCTGGAAAGAGCGAAAGCATCCTTGTTAACGTAGTGATGGAATCAATGCCACTGCGCGGTTATGTCATTTTGCTGTCGATGGCAAAAGGAATTTTCTTATTCGTATTTGAAACACGGCTTATTATACCGTTTAAGTTTTATCCGAAAAGCCTGTAAATTAATAACTGTATATTTCCGAATATTATATTCTGGATCTTAAGAGCTATTATTTTAAATTTAGCGGAATTGTCCTGTTATTTCATTTACTGCAATCATTCATCTTTATGTAATAACAAAAAATAAAAGATATCACTATATGTTGATCAATTGTTAACAAAAAGGGGCGGGAAACGCACCTGCCACGTTCGTGTTTATTGGTCATCATGCAACCACATTGGGCGCGATATCGTCATCTGAAGCCTTTGTTCTCCTCCTGGAAAATTCTCTCATTACACAGCAGGATCTGCTGTGTTTCACGCTTTACGCTCCCCGTCAATTCAGATAAATCGCTTGTTTTTACATCATTATCTTACTCTTTACGGAAAGAGTTAAACCTTAACGCATGGGCGAAATCGCTGTTTTTACTGTTTTTGTCAGCATTTCACGTTGTTGAAGTGGATAAATTAGGAATAGTTTTAAATTCGATAGTTTTGTTAAAAATAAACATTAAATTAACATTTATGGTAAGTAATTTCCTAAAGGTCTTTAGGAATTAAGGGGTTAGTGGGCGCGTTAAAATGTGAAGTCTGAGAGGTTATTGAGAAGATGGAGCAGTTCCTGGCGGTGGTTCAGCCCAAGTTTCGTCAAAATGCAGCTGAGACGATAAATGATGCGGTTGTAGGGACGGTTATGCAAAAGCGCGATATGCCGTAACGAGTAGCCGCGCGACAGCGCTTGCAAAATGGGCCACTCCTCACGTGAAAACCACTCTTTACTCACGCCTGGGTGAGGCCGGGTCTCCAGCAGGCTTTGCTGCATTGCCGGTGCCGGAAGCTGACGCTCCAGAACATGGAAAGGCCCCGCTGCTTTGCAAAAAAGCCGTGCGTCGTAATCATCCGCCCTGATTAACAGGTGAGGCATGAGAAAGGGAGGATAGAGGCTTTGCCTTCTCAATCGATCCAGCAGATCGATTAATGTTGACGTGCGGCTGTCGATATCCACGACAAGCCGTGCTGACGGCCAGTGGCTTAGTGCGGCGAGCGCCGTTTCCAGCGTAGGGTAGTCGCAGCAGTTATTGAGGGGAAACTGGCCGTTGAGAAACCCTGTGCGCAGGAAATTATCCTGGGTGACCAGAATAATGAACGGGGCATCGGTTTTACGAGTCTGGTTGACCGACTGGCTCAAAAATTCGAGTCGATCGAAAAAGGGGGGAACAAAAGGGGAGTGCGTAAATCCCAGTGAATCACTTCCTGTCCGACGCCGCCTGTAACGGCGTACTGTCATTCGCATAGCTTCCCTCTCGGCGATGACCGTCTATTCCTCCGGCCATGTCCAGGATGGCCAGTAATATCCCTGACCGAATCCCGCGCCTGCCTGCAGAGCACATGCTTGATCCCTGTCTGTTTCAATACCTTCGATAAGCACGTTCGCCGCGATTTGCGAGCACAGCGTGACCAGTTGCGAAAGCGCAGGACTGGTTCGTAAACGCCAGAACGCAAACTTATCGATTTTTACCCCACACAGCGGCAAGCGAAAGGATAAAAACGCGTGCACTAACGCTTCATCAACATCATCCAGCCAGATACGGTGTCCCTGTAGGGTCAACTGCTGTAAGCGCAGAACGACACATTCACGCTGTCTGGCAGACAGCGAAAAAAATAATCCCGGCTCGACAATCTCAATATTTAGCGGCGGACTTTTCAGCTGGTACAGACGCTTAAAAGTTTCCGGCACGGTTAATACGGTTATCGGCAGATTGATGAAAAGATTGTTACAGGGGACGTCGTTTTTTAGCATGGCGAGCTGAGTCTCAAGCAGCATAACCGCCTGCATCGTCGATTGATGGCGAAAAAAGCATTCGCTTTGCTGATGTGGAGACAGCACGCTGAGCACTTCAGCCCCCACGGTGCGGGAAGAGGAGAGGGCGACGACAGGCTCAAGTTTGATGCCGGTGATGTCCTGTGAGATATGTTGCAAGCGAGAGGGGGAATACGTCAGGTTGTGCGCTGTCACTCCGTTGTCCTGTTCTCTGCCAGCCTCCGGGCGGCCGGGATACCGCGTAACAGTGTGACGGGGCAGTGAGCAAGATAATAGCGGGCGTTACTTAAAAGCGGCTAAGGTTTTTCTCAGTGATAAAATGCGCAGAGAACACGCACAAATGTTGAAAAAACAGCCGTATTTACAACTGGCTAACCGTTATCAGAAGAGAAGGCGGAAAAGGCATTGACTCACCTGTCATTGACCGTATAATTCCTCGCGTTTCACCACCGCGAAGTTCACTCTTCTCCGTGCGCCCTTAGCTCAGTTGGATAGAGCAACGGCCTTCTAAGCCGTAGGTCGTAGGTTCGAATCCTACAGGGCGTGCCATCTTCACTTCTACCGACCTCTCTTAAAGTCTACAAAACCCAGTGTTTACAGGTATTGAAGCTAAATCTTATTATCCCAACGTCTAGTATCATCTATTGAAATCTACGCTCAGAAGGGGGTACATTCGGGGGTATGTTCAGGTTCAATGAAGTGAGATACCCCCAATGAAGTTAACGGCCCGCCAGATCAGCACTGCTAAGCCTCAGGACAAACCCTACAAACTGGCAGATGGCGGTGGCTTGTATCTGCTGGTCAACCCAAATGGCTCCAGGTACTGGCGTATGAAATACCGCTATGCAGGTAAAGAGAAACTACTTTCCATTGGTGTTTATCCCGACGTGTCACTTGCAGAAGCTCGTGACAAACGTAATGAGGCTAAACGCTTACTTGCGGCTGGTGAAGATCCGTCTGAGGTAAAACAGGCTGCCAAAGAGGCAAAAAGTCTCGCGGTTAATAACAGCTTTGAACTCCTGGCGCTTGAATGGCATGAACATAAGAAGCCGAACTGGTCTTCTGGTTACGCTGACGACATTCTCGAATATCTGCGAAAAGATATTTTCCCTTATATTGGTAGAAAAGCTATTACCGATATCAAACCAATGGACATGCTTTCTGTTCTGAAGAAGATGGAGGAACGCGGAGTCCTGGATAAGCTCAAGAAAACGAGACAGGCTTGCCGCCAGATATTCACTTATGCTGTCATCACCGGCAGGGCAGAGTACAATCCAGTCACTGATTTGGCAGGGGCTCTGAAATCTCCCAAACAGCAACACTTCCCTCATCTCTCATCAGCTCAGCTTGGCCCCTTCAGGCATGCTGTCGACGCTTATAGCGGCAGTAAAATCACTCGAATCGCAACATTACTTCTTATGTACCTCAGTGTCCGAACCATCGAGCTTCGTGCTGCTGAGTGGCATGAATTTGATTTCAGCAAAGATCTCTGGCTAATCCCAAAAGAGCGCATGAAGATGCGTCGGCCACACCTCGTTCCTATTCCCAAACAAGCCAAGGAACTGTTGCTCGAACTCAAAGAGATTACCGGCAGAGGGAAGTATGTTTTCCCTGGGCGTAATGACGCAGGGAAGCCGATGAGCGAAGCCAGCATTAACCAGGTGATTAAACGTATTGGGTATGCAGGTCAAGCCACTGGCCATGGCTTCAGGCACACCATGAGCACTGTGTTACATGAACAGGGATTCAATTCTGCCTGGATAGAGGCGCAGCTGGCACACTCCGACAGAAACACAATACGTGGTACCTATAATCACGCTCAGTACATTGATGGTCGGCGCGAGATGCTTCAGTGGTATGCGGACTATCTGGACGAGCTTGCCTATGAGAACCCTAAGAAAATTTGATGGGGCAAAAGCAATATCTTGATTGATTTTTTCGTGTTTACTTATTGATTTGTATTGGCTTTTATGAGTTGCAATGCTTTTAATTCCAGATTTGGTTGTGAGAAAATCTTTATTTTAACCTGTTTTTATATACAGTGGTGAGTGGACAGAAAATCCATAGTAGAAGATAATCATCTAAATTTGAATGCTCATCAGTAGCAAGAGTTATTATCAATATGCAAGGTTAAATGAAATGGCTAAAAAAGTGACCCCGAAAGAAATATCTGCTTGGATGAATCTTGATATTTATAATAGATTTCTTGATCTCACTATTGATGAAATAATAAATGAGTTAGAGCATAGAATCTTTTTTCTTTTAGATCTCTCTTCTAAAGAGAATCCAGATGATAATTTTAAAAAGTTTCAGGCTGAATTTTTAGAAGATATTAAAAGCGGGGCCATACTTTCATCTGATCTATCTGAACGACCGATATCTTCATCTTTTGATGATGATGTCGAGGATGAGGAAATTTCTGATCTTCTTTTCAGGATTCATGGTCGCACTATAATGTCAAAAGATCATGATCAGCAACCTCAGGAGGAAGAGCTCGCTAAAGGTGAAGCCTTATCGCCTTTCACACTTGCTGACCTTGTGTCGTATCATAGACATTTTCGACTAACTAAGCACATTGATGAAATTGATAATATACCTGTTGTAAACGCAGGCCGTATTTTTTCTAGTGTAAATGCTGTGGAAGATGGTAGTGAGTATTTTTATGATGAAATAGTTGTTAATGTTAATGTTAATTTGTCATCGTTTACTGATGATGAGTTATTATCAGAATTCAAAGAGATGTTAAAGCAATGGCGTAAACAACTTGGAATCGATGAGCCTGAGCAATATAAACAAAGAGTTGGTATTTCAACGATAAAGAAAATTTATTCATATAGAGTGTTCCAGTTTTTGGATCTAATGTTATGGGAGTCTGTTAATCAGAGAAAGATAAGTAATGAGCTTATTGCTAGGGTTTTATATCCCCTAGATGGGGATGAGGTTGTTGGAGGGCAGCAAATAAAAGACAGTGTTAGGCCATTTGTTGAAAAAATCGTCTTTGAATCAACATTACAGCAGCTTAAATTTTATACGATGAAAAACGATTACCTACGAACTATGAGACTTTCAGATGTGATGAAAATCGCCGAATAAACGCTTGGGTGAAACTTTTTGAGATTAGCCAACGGCTAGGCTCCAAAAGTTTTTTTTTCTCTATTTCTGTGCTGCTTGACTTTCGAACTAATGAGACTCTCCTGTTGTAGATGACTAAATGCAATGGGAGATAAACTATGTCAAAGTCTCTAGTAAGAATATCTGAAGTCATACGTCGAACCGGTTACAGCAAGGCTTGGATTTATCGCTTGATGATTCAGGGGAAATTCCCATCCTCCGTCAAAATTGGCTCTCGAGCCATCGCCTTCGTCGAAAGTGAAGTAGATGAATGGATCAACCAGCGCATCGAAGAATCACGCAAGGAGGTTGCCTGAATAAGAACCCCCTATGTGCATTTGTTGCGTGTCGTTGCATTAGCATCTGGTTAAGATCTGATTGTCGCGACAGCTACCAACTAATTAACGACAGGTAAATCATCATGACTAAATTGTATGCCCTCTCCGGGCAGGGATTAGTGCAACCTCAAATCGGCCAGCACGGAATTTCTTCGCCCACTATGGATAGTCTCGATATGGTCGGCTACATCAATGCCGAACGTCGGGAGAAAGCAGAAGCGGAGGGAATGCCATTCCCATGCAAAAAATATCGTAAGCTCCGTCATGCTGACTTTACGAAAAAAGTTCCAAAGGTTCTTGGCGAGGGGTATGCGAAAAATTTCGTACACCCCTTCGTAAACGAGCAAAACGGAGAAGAATACCCAGGATACAACTTCCCCAAACGCGAGGCCTGCCTGATGGCAATGAGTTATAGCTACGATCTGCAGGCCAAGGTTTACGACTACATGGAAGAATTAGATCGCCAGGCTCATGGATATCTCAATTACTCAGTCCAAGAACTACAGGCAATGGTGGCTGGAGCTCGTAAGGTATCAGATGAAGACTCAAGTGACGCTGGCCGCCGTTTGCGTAAACGTCAGGACGATCTGGTACTGCTCGAGAAAGCGGAATCGCTGGTAGAAAGCCTCAGTCAGTTGAAGCTCGATTTTATCGGTAGCGATCGTGATAAGGAGATTCATTAATGTTTGATGAGCAAAAACTTAATCCTGTTAATGAGCTTGAGAGAATCAGGGCGCTTGCAGTCGCTGCCGGCTATTTATCCACTACCGGGAAAGAAGCAACCCTGCTGTATGAGCTTGTAGATTTAGTAGGGGAAATCGCCCGCAAGGCACTCGAGCATGAAGGCGTATTATAGATTTCGTTACTATGGGTGGCTTACGCCACCCCATATTTTCATCCGTCCACCTTCATGTCTGCCAATGTTTCAACATCCCAACCACCACAGGTGTTAACCATTTCACCCAGCCTTGAGAAACAGGCATTCATCCAGCGCAGCCCGCGAGGTGTTAGTGATGGCACTGTTCCCCAGTCAATGAAGTCTGAGTTTTTTCGGTCCATATAGCCAATAAGATTGAGCATGTTGATGTAATGCGCCCTGCGACGTTCTAAATTCCAACCCTTGTCTTCAAGATATGAGTCGATGAATCCCTGAAGCGATGGTTGGTTTAGTGAAATATCACCGTGTAGATGACGATACACAGGTCGACGATGTACGCTGACCAAATGGAACAGATAGGCATCAGACAGCCATGTAAGAGCTTGCTGGTGGGCCAGCTGAATTGAACTGACAGGATCGCAGATATCCCTTTTCATCTCACATACCCTCGGGTGTATAAATCGCTTTATCGTGACTGTATTCGCCGTTCCATGTCTTTTTCATCGGTAGTTCACCTTTCATATACAGCTGGTATAGGCGATGACAGCCTTTCTCCAGAAGCACAGGTGTAAACTTTGTGAAAGCATCCTTTCCGTGCGGGGTTATCTGCGTCTGGTCTTCGGTGAGATATTTGTCGCGTGCATATGAGGCGACACGCCAGCGAGGATCTTTCTCAGGATCACGTTGCTCGTTGAACACCCAGTCACGCTCGAATACCCACAACATCATTTTGTTGATATTGACGCCATTAAGAGCCTTACAGAATGCTGGGATCGTCATGCCTTTGATGAAGTGCTTCTCCAGGCTTTCAACCGTCGCGTTGAGTGTTTTGTTTTCCAACGCCACCGCCTCTGCCCGTTCTTCAGCCTCGATAACCATCATCGCCAGCTGTTTACGGCTGAGAGCCACCTGTGTTGACGGTACCGCGATGGCATCACGCTGAGTAAAGTAAAATTCCACCAGGTCTTCGTGATATCCCCACGCTTGGTCGGTTTCCAGCATCTTTGCGTGGTTAGCCGCGCCGCGTTCTGTCCAAAGTGTCAGGCTGCGAGCTTTGTTTGAAATTTGCACACCCCTAAAAGAGTTGCGCAAAATTTCGACTTCTTCTCCTGAGAGTTTGAAGTAATGCTTACCTTCAACGAAACGTGATTTATTGCGGTTGAAGTTGTTAGTGATCATCTGTTCAGTTGCACCATAACCCGCCGCCAGCTGCTCAGTGGTTACAACTCGCTGAGCGCGATACTCGATGATCTGCAAGTCGCGAGCCGCTACTGGTGCTAATTCAGTTTTCATTGCCATTTTCGTTTCTCCTTAATGCAAAATTGGTTTTACTGGAGGCTTTTCACCGGCACGCAACCGGCGCGCGACATCTAAAAAAATCCCATCCAGGAATTCGTTGAACCATGACGCTTCACCAGCTTGAACGCGCTGGTCATTTGCCCAGTAGAACTGGAACACGGCCATATAGCGCTCTGTTGGCTTGTGCAGGAGAAGGTCTTCTTCCACATACTTGATTAGTACGTTCTCAATCAGCGCTCTTGTAAGGCCTAAGACATTTTCTTCACTTCTGAACACATACTCACCATCACGCAGTCCCCAGCGCTTTTCGCATTCAATCAGGTAGAGGAGGGCGACAGTTCCGCGTATGGACTCACAGATGATTTCAGCCCATTCGTGCTGCTCGGCAGCAGTAAGCTCGTGGTCTCCACTGCGATTTTCATCCATCATCCATGCAGGGAAATTCATACCAGTTCTTTCGTGGATATCTTTCAGCTTGGCGACAAGCCGCTTGATGTTGTCGTTATTTTCTGCCATCAGTTAATTCCTCCGCTTACATGTTTCTGCTTCACGTAATCAACAACCTCGTTCAGAAGTTCGTCGATAATCAATTTCCCTGAATCTGTCAGATATTCGGTGTGTTTATTAATTCCTATGGCATTTTGATATGCAGTTTTGATAGTTGCGTCACCCTCATATCTGCTAAGCCCACCGCGTGTTAATCCTTCAAAGCGTAATAACAGCTGATTCATGAAGTGCTCATTGACTTCTACGGTTTCAATTTTGTTTTCGGGCAGTTTTATAATCAGTAGGTTTCCACCAGTCTTACGCTGGAGACGCGCTAATGCCGCGTTAGCAATTCTGCGCCGGTAGGTATCGATAATGTTCATAGTTAGTACCCATAAGCTTTCTTAAGATAAAGACGAGCGATTACCTCGTAACCGCAGACCGCATAGAGGCATGCTGATCTGTATGCTGATTGGTCTTTGATGAAAGTCATACGAAGCGCCTCACAGCCAAAGAAGCGACTACGCGACCGTGAATTTTGATTTCTTTCAGTTCATCGGTATTGATGGTGAAGGTTTCGTAATGATGGTTGTCCGAAATAATCTTCAATGAACCACAATCTAATGGCTCTACTCTCTTAATAAAAAGGCAAGGACGACCAAATACATCCATCGTATAAACATAAATGCCAGGGGTAAGAGCACGGCCACCGCAATCAACGAAAGCCACTACCTCACAGGGTTCGATGGTTGGTTGCATTGAGTCACCTTCCATCCTGCAGCTCTGAACGCGGTTACCAAAGTCATTAATATTGTCTGAACCAAACAGCATTTGAGGTTTTTTAATTGGCTGATTAATTGCGATGGCATTTTGCATTTTCATTTCCTTAGGGTGAGTTTGTTCCCACCCGAAAAGGTGTTAATAACAATTAAATTAGTAATTACTTAGTTAAATGGCTGAGAGCATTTTTTTAATGTCAGGATGTTCATCAATAATTTTTTTAGCATCATCACATGCCTCGTCATAAGATTTGAAGAAATCAACTAATACGAAATAATTTTCGATGCGTTCGTAAACTGCGTACTCCATCTCACCAACAAATGTCGTATTGAATTGGTAATCAAAACCTTTATCGTGAGGCTGCACAGCATGGCAATAAGACCAATGCGAATTGGTTGATCTAAGCTTGGCGTGAATATCAAATGTCTGGTTAGTTGTATTGGGTAGGTAGTTAGTGTTCATCTGATTGGCTCCGTTGTTTGCCGATGAGATGATATTACAAAACGTAATTGTTGATGTCTATACAAAATGAAATAAAAATTGTATATTTAGTGAAAGCATATGATATCAAAGTGTATTTATTCAGATTGCAAATCGTAGAGACAAAAAACCCGGCTCGGTGGCCGGGTTGGGGATTTCAGTGCGGTTTTGGTAATGTTGGTTTTTGAAGGGCTTCGATTATTCTTTCCGCTTGAGGACTTGGAAGGGCTTTTTGTTGAACCTTCGTTGCAAGATATGATTTCAGGTGAATGTTGACGTATACGGTGTACAACCAATCTCTGAATATACCCAGAGCTGAGTTTGGATAAATGTATGCTTCCTTTTGTGTGCCTTTGCTCTGTGGAAAATCATCAGGATAATTGTGAGGGTGCAACGTTCTTTCGCCGTGTGTATCGGCTAATTTGTTATCTTTCCAATATTTAGCCCATCTCTGCCCAACGCTTATATCAGGGATGGAGTGAGGATCTAACTTAAACTCGCTGTTGATGAGCCTTACAGTAAGATCTGCCATCTCTCGGAAAATGGAAAAATAACCAATCGGAATGCTATCGTTTGCAATGATACGCTGCTGAAAAATATTCCATGACTGGCTGATAACCTCAGTGTTCTGTTGTTGATAGCCGGAGCGCTCATAGATCATCCTTTTGAGAGTATACTCGGCCAGCCGCACGAAATTTTCTACTGCTGTGCTGTTATCGAAGTTGTTGGCATCAAAAGCATAATATCTAAGAATTGCCATGCAGACGTAATCTGGATAAGCATGGGTTTCCACACCGGCGGAGTTGACGACACGAGTATAAAGTCGGTCAATATCATGGTATCCGCGAGATGCCAGATAGGTTGAAACCTTTTGACCTCGAGGCTTACTCTTTTCCGTTTCCCAGTTTGATGTGAAAACCCTCAGAGGGGTATCGTCTATACCGCATAGCTTTGCAAGCCCGTAGAGGGTGAGGTAAGGCGTTCCATCATTAAGAACGCCCATTGGCATGTCATCAGAAACAACCTCCACTACCGGAAATAACTGTATCTGCTGTAGGGATCTGTTATCTTTAAATTCAGCCATATGTTATTGATATCCTTATTTAAGTGGAGGGGATCGGGAAAAAAATCACCCAAACGTCTCAGCAGGCCACTGGCTGGCTACTACCTTCCCAACAACTCGACAGTTCTCATCGCATGGCATCATAGGGAACTGGGGGTTTAGAGGTTGTAGGAACACCTGACCGCTATCTTTAATCAGCTTCTTAAATGTGAATTCATCCCCCCCAAGGCGGGCGATACAGTAGTCGCCAGGGACAACAGGTTCTTCCGGGTCAACGAGGATTAGTATGCCTTCAGGAAAACTCGGGCGCGAACCAGTTGGTGCTGTCATGGAATGACCGTCAACCTCAAGCCAAAATGCGTTATCACTGGCTTTTATAGTTGTGCTCACCCAATTATCTGCATCCCGCTTCGTAAAAGGTCTGAACTCCGGTGAAAACATACCAGCCTGAACTTTAGAGAAAACAGGGTATTCGAAATGGGGTTTGGGTGGCTCGTAAAACTGACCAGACCCGATGGTGAAGGTGCCGTCTAAGTTGAGGGTTGCTCCAACTATGCCAAGAATTCGAAAAATCGAGCCTATTTCAGCAAGTGAAGCCGATCTCCTGCCGTTAAGCCAGTGGCTCAAAGCACCTTGGGTAATACCTAACTCTTCTGACAGCTGGGCTTGCGTAATCCCTACTTCAGACATTCTGGCTTTTGCCAGCTCGTACCATTCTGTTTTCATAAGCTCATGTTATTACATTATGTGATAAAACATCAATGCACATAATGTAATATTTTCTTGATAACATCAAATACAATATGTAATATTTCCTGAGGGTACAGGAGACAAAAATGAGCAATTTAAAAAAACTACGCATCGCAAGTGGCTTAACGCAATGTGAGTTGGCAAATAGCATAGGCCGTACACAGAGTTCTATTTGCCACTATGAATCAGGCAGGAGGATTCCTGACATTGATACATGCCATCTCATTGCTTCCGCATTGAGTAAATCAGATCGGAAGGTATTTATCGAAGAAATTTTCCCTCACCCATCCGCAAAGGTATGACATGCCAACACAAGCTGGAGGAATCATGAATCAATCAGATTTCGCGCGTAAATATTCATTTGAGAAACCACTTCAGCGATTAATCATGCTTCGCGTACTGATGGGCGGCTCTATGGATGGTGAGGGGGTGCGTGTAATCGAACATCATGTTTTGGCTGAATTCTGTTGCTGCTCAAAACAGGCGGTTTTTAAGGAGATTAAGGCTCTTGAGCGTGCTGGTTTCCTGAAAGTGAGAAAAATTGGCGCCCTTGATATTGGTCTTAAAGTTCGGCTTGAACCAGCTCGCGGTTACACCATCACTCCAGCTCAGGAGTTTGTATGAGTAGCAAAATTCTCGGTAACGTTTGGGACGCTTGCGCCGCTCATGACATTAAGGGGGCGAAGCTGGTGGTTATGGCTCGTTTGGCAGACTACTCGAACGATGATGGTGTCTGCTACCCGAGCGTTGAGACCATTTGCCGCCAACTGGGTTTGGGGGAAAGCACGGTCAGGACCGCCATTGCCGAACTCGAGTCTGCCGGTTGGCTGCGTCGTGAATCCCGCCGCAAAGGTAATCGCAACACGTCCAATCTTTATCATCTTAATACCGAACGTCTGGAGGCCTTGGCACGCATTGAGAAGGACAAGGTAGCTGCGCTGAAACAGCAACGTAGGGCTAACGGTTTTCACCCGTCAGATTCTGACCCTTCAAAATCTGAACCGTCAGATTCTGGATGTTCAAACGGTTTTCACCCGTCAGATTCTGACAAAAATGGCGTTTTCACCCGTCAGAATCTGACCCCAGATCCACAAGTAAATTCAAAACATGATCCTCAAGTAAATTCAAAACAAGAATCACAAGATATTGGCGTGTGTGGCAAAGCCTCTTCTGAAAATCGCTCTTCCAAAGAGAACTATTCCAACGAGTTCGAACAGGCATGGCATGCATACCCCAAGCGGGCTGGTGGTAATTCCAAAGCCGCTGCCTGGAAAGCCTGGAAAGCTCGAATTAAAGACGGTGTTACCGCTGAGGCAATGCTGGATGGTGTAAACCGTTACGCCGGTTATGTCCGTGCTACGGGCAACGCTGGAACGCAGTACGTGAAACAGGCGGCGACGTTCTTCGGACCGGATAAACATTTCGATGAACCGTGGCTAGTAGAGACCCTGGAAAATAAAGTCCCTACCCGACAAGACCAGTCTCGCTACGAGTGGTACGCAAAGTCTGATGACGGCTCTGCCGAAGTGTTTATCAATCAGTCAGCGATCGATCGCATGAACCGTGGCGGGTATCGCCCATGAAAATACTCCTCAAGCGTGTGCTGGTGGCCGGATATAACCACGGCGTTCTGTGCGAGGGATTTGTGAGATGGTTTTTTGTTAAATTCGATTTACGGAGTTTGTGAGTTATGAGCCCAGCTGAACTATCAGAAAAACTATGGGATAACGCTGAACGCGTCGCTAAGTTTCTCCTTCCGAAAGGACATCTGGAGGGGAAAGAGTGGTGTGCTGGCAATACGAACGGTGACTCAGGCAAAAGCCTCAAGGTCAATATCGGCGGTAAAAAATCATGGGCTGACTTTGCCAGCGGTGACAGCGGTGACCTGCTGGATCTCTGGGTGCTGGTTCGTAACTGCCAGCTGCATGATGCAATGCGAGAGGCGAAAGAGTTTCTTGGCCTGAAAGATGACGACCACCACTTCGAAGCGAAGAAAAAACTGTTCTCTCGTCCGACGAAAAAGGGCGTTAAATCGGCCAGCAAATGCTATGACTACCTTGCTTCACGTGGAATTACCCGTGAAACAGCCGATCGCTTTAAGGTAACAGACGCGGTGGTCTGGTACCACGACGAAAGCCGCGAGGTACCAGCAGTGGCATTCCCTTACATCCGGAATGGTGAACTGCTACAGGTAAAACGTATTGGTACCGAAAGGCCAAACGGCAAAAAACTGATTATGGCTGAAGCTGATTGCGAACCATGTCTGTTTGGCTGGCAGGCTCTGGATAAAAACACCCGCCTGGTAGTTCTGTGCGAAGGTGAGATTGATTGCATGACCTTTACGCAGCTTGGCTATGATGCCCTGTCTGTTCCCTTTGGTGGTGGTAAAGGGGCCAAACAGCAGTGGATTGAATATGAATACCATAACCTCGATCGCTTCCAGGAAATTTGGCTGTGCCTGGACAACGACGATGTAGGCCGTGAAGCTGCAAAAGAAATCGCCAGACGTCTTGGGGAACATCGTTGCCGCATGGTTGAACTTCCCCACAAAGATATCAACGATTGCCTGATGAACGGCATGGACAGCGACTCCATTCTGGAATACATGGAGCGCGCCAAATTCTTCGATCCCGATGAGCTTTGCTCAGCAGGGGACTTGCTTCAAGAAACTATCGAGGCATTCGAACATCGGGATACCGGTCTGTTTACAAGCCCATGGGCTTCGCTGAACAACAACTTTAAGTTCCGTGCCGGTGAATTGACCCTCGTCAATGGCGTGAATGGGCATGGAAAAACAGAGCTCGTTGGACATATCGCGATTGATGCGATGAGTCAGGGCGTCAGGACTTGTATTGCTTCTCTGGAGCTTAAACCCGGCAAAATGCTTGCCCGACTCACACGGCAAACCATCTGCACCTCTTCACCGAAGCGTGAAGAAATCATTATGACCAACGAATGGTTTTCTGACCGCCTTTGGGTATTCAAACTCACTGGAACGGCCAAAGCCGACCGGCTTCTTGAGATTTTTGCCTATGCCCGGCGTCGCTATGGCATTGAGCTGTTCGTCATAGATAACCTGGCAAAATGTGGTTTAGACGAAGAAGACTACACAGGTCAGAAGGACTTCATCGATACGCTGTGCGACTTCAAGAATGAGCACAACTGTCATGTCCTGCTGGTTACTCATGCCAGAAAAACAAACGACTCTGCTCCAACAGGAAAAATGGACGTAAAAGGCACCGGTGCGTTAACGGACATGCCTGACAACGTTATGGCCGTCTGGCGCAACATTCCCCGTGAGCTGGCGCAGAGAAAAGCGGATCGTATGGGTTATGAGAGCCTCGATAAAGACGAACAGGCCGCAATTAATCTGCCTGCCTCAATGATTCGTTTGTTGAAGCAGCGAGAGGGGGAGGGGTGGATTGGTGATATCGGAGCTAATTTCGATTCTCGATCTCACCAGTTCCTGGAAGGCGAGAAAAAACCATTTAACTACCTGGTAGGTAAGCAGCAAAGCGAGCTTGATCTCGAGTGGGAAGCCAGCAACGTGACGAGGGTGTGAGATATGGAACTTGAAGCATTACTAAAACACTTTAGCCCTCAGGGTATGCAAATCAGCAACAGCAACAGCAACAGCAACAGCGTGAATAATACAGGAGCACAGAACAATGCGTGAAATTCAAATGGTTTTGGAGCGCTGGGGAGCGTGGGCAGCCAATAATCATGAAGATGTTACGTGGGCTTCTATTGCTGCTGGATTTAAAGGGCTCATTCCGGCGAGGGTAAAATCGCGGCCACAATGCTGTGACGATGACGCAATGATTTTATGCGGATGTATAGCAAGACTAAACAAAAACAATAAGGATCTGCATGATCTGCTGGTGGATTATTATGTGATGGGCATGACGTTTATGGCGCTGGCCCGCAAGCATGGCTGCTCTGACGGTCATATTGGTAAAAAACTGCAGAAAGCTGAGGGTGTGATTGAGGGCATGTTGATGATGCTTGATATCCGGCTGGAAATGGATCGCTATGTTGAAAAAAGTACGCTTGTGATTAAGTAATTTGATTCATCTTGGTGTCTCACTGTTTAATAATTTAACAGAGGGATATACAGAGGACGTTATGTTTAAAATCACAGCGACTATCATCAAAGCAGGAGGCACACCAGCTGAGTGGATTCGCTTTTCTAAACACAAAATGACTCGCGAACAATGCGAAAAAATGTTCTTCAGGGACACAGAGGCTGGTAAATCTTATGGAGTTAAGGTCACAATCGAAAATTTTCGCTGTGAGAAGGCAAAATAGGTTTACGTACGTAAAAAACGGAATATCCTGTTAAGAGTGGTCACTTCGACAAACAGCTTAGTCATCGAAACCCTGCCTGTCGGCGGGGTTTTTGTTTTAGAGTTTTAGTGGGAAAAAATAAGCATGCTAATTGATAGCGTGCTTAATTATATGAAGATAAATACACTAGAGTTGAAACAATTTTTGTAGAACATATATCTGTTAAGAGTTTTCTCACTACAAAGTTTTCAGTTTATCTGTCCATATGAGAAACAGAATGAATTATTTTTCCCTGAACCCCCCTTCTTTTTGAACGGCATTCTCTGAGATTTGTCCTAATACCTGTTGTCGGTTTTATAAGGAATCAACAGGTTGAAAATTTCACCTCGCGCAGCTTGGATATTGGTATTTGTAATCAGCGCTTTGTTCTGGGGCTTGGTTATCCTGGGGGGAATGTATGTCTTCTGACAAAAAAACATCAGATGACGACAAGAAGGCACGGGAGCTTAGGGAAAAACTGAAGTCGCTAGACCTGACTGAAGAGCAGCGGCAATGGATTGAATCCATGCTCGAAGAAGATGAAGAGGGGGGGTGAAGGACCTGGAGAAAAAAAATCGTTAGTGGGATGATTTTGAAAGCGCGCTATTGAACAGTGCCACGGGGTTGCTGCAGTTTATAATGGTTTCAGTCGGCTTTCAAAAGCACTCCATTAAAATCTGATTAACCGGAGTGGTTAGTTGGATGGAGTGCGTCCTTTATTTAGGAACGGTTTGAAATTTGTTTTTTGTAACATCTTGGAATTTTGAATGCGATCTCATAATTTTGTATAGTGATCATCTCTTTTCGCTTTTGACGAAGTATCTTTTATTCGCGGTGCTATAGTTAATACGGCATTCGATAATGCTCTCGATACTGAAAACACTGGGTGGGGAAACACCCGCTTCGCAGAGACAACTGCATGACCCCTGACCAGCACTCATTTGCTGGTCATTTTTTTCGTGTTGAGACAATTATTGACGGCATGAATGCTTGAGGAATAAATTATGTAGGTGGTGAATCCTTTCTAAGCGAAAGGGCGTTCCAGTCAACTGCATCTGCAGGTATGCACGCGTCTTTACTGACTGGGGTAGGGACACCGGGAGGCACCCGGCACCACATTATTTCTGCAAAATTTTATCCCATTGGAAGGGTTTGAAGTGTTCAAGTTCAATTCAACTGTATTTGCGTTTTTCCTCCTGTCAGGTTGTAGTTCTGATGTTGTTATCAGTCCTCCCCAAAAACCTGAATACAAGTCAATGCCTGAAATAACCCAGTCTGTGACGCCATCTCAACAGCGTGCCATTATGGCTGGTGAGCGACCTGACTGGTCTGAAAGAGCTCCGATCAACACAATGAAGCGATATTAAAAAACACTTATCAACTAAGGCTGCCATCCGGTGGCCTTTTTTATTTCCCCTCAATTCTGAGAGGATTCACAGCAATATGAGGGGGCTAAATGTCCGATCCATTAACCGGAGCCAGCGCAGTTCTCGGCGGAGGCCTGCTGGGTTCCGTTGCTTACGGCATGTTTACCCACACCGATTTTGGCGTCGTTTTTGGCGCTTTCGGAGGTGCGGTGTTCTACGTTGCGACGGCAACAAACCTGACGCGCGGCCGTCTGGCGGCATATTTCCTGACATCGTTTATCGTCGGGGTGCTTGGGGCTGGCTTTATTGGCTCATGGCTCAACGCCGCCACGCGTTATGAAAAACCACTGGATGCACTCGGCGCAGTGATTCTGTCTGCCCTGTGTATAAAAATCCTAACTTTTCTTAATAACCAGGACCTGAACAGTCTGTTCGGCTTTTTCTCGCGGTTACGCGGAGGAGGGGGCAATGGCAGGTGAGCTGACAGCATTCTTTAATGCGTTTATCTGTGCGGTGATCGTCGTTGTCCTGATGTTTTACCAGCGCCATGGTGCCAGGCACCGTCCTTTCATCTCTGTCCTGGCGTATATAACCGTGCTGGTTTACGCCGTTATCCCGTTGCAATTCATCTTCGGCCTTTATCGTGACTCCAGCTGGCTGGTGGTGGTGGCAAACCTCCTGATATGCGCTGCTGTTATGAAGGTACGGGGTAATCTGGCTCGTCTGGTTGATCATCTGAGGCACTAATGAACAAAACACAATTTCAGAAGGCGGCTGGTATCAGCGCCGGGTTAGCTGCGCGCTGGTTTCCGCATATCGATGCCGCAATGAAGGAATTCGGCATTACGGCACCGCTCGATCAGGCGATGTTCATTGCGCAGATGGGGCATGAATCCGGTGGGTATACAACGCTGGTGGAAAGTCTGAACTATGCAGCCGATCGTCTTGTTCCCGTATTCGGTACACACCGTATCACGACGCAGCAGGCTGCCGCACTTGGCAGAACGGCAACGCAACCGGCCAACCAGAAAGCGATCGCCAACCTGGTTTACGGCGGCGAATGGGGCAAAAAGAACCTGGGTAATCAGGTAGCGGGTGATGGCTGGAAATATCGGGGGCGCGGGCTGAAGCAAATCACCGGGCTGAGCAATTATCACAGTTGTGGTCAGGCGCTGAAACTGGATCTGGTGTCGTATCCCGAATTGCTGGAACGGGATGATTATGCTGCGCGTTCCGCCGCATGGTTCTATGTCTCCCACGGTTGCCTGCTTCATTCCGGCGACGTGGAGCGCGTGACGCTCCTTATCAATGGCGGCCGTAATGGACTTGATGACCGTCGGCGTCGTTTTAATCTGGCAAAAGCCGTGCTGGTGTGAGGTCACTATGGGTATTGAAACGATAATCGGGCTGGCAGCCGCTGTGATAGCTGCCATCGCTGGTGCTTTTGGCCTGGGTCACATTCGCGGCACCAGCAAAGCGGAAGCGAAAGCAGACCAGCAGCGTACCGAAGAGAACGCAGCGGCTACGGTTGCTGCAGCAGAACGGCGGGTGGAAGTAACGAAAGAGGCCAGCAATGTGCAAGAAGCTGTTAAGCGTATGGCTGATGACGATGTTGATCGCGAGCTGCGCGAAAAATTCACCCGCCCCGGTGGTGGTTGATACAGGCTGTCTGTGGACGCGAATTATCTATCTGACAGACCACAATATCGACGTGCTGGATAAGCAGACGAAGCGCGACATCCTGGCGCATAACAAAGCATGGCAGGCGAACTGCCAGAAAGAAACCAGAGCCTCGCAATAGCGGGGCTTTTTAATGCGCATCGCACGCGCATATCTAAGAAGGTCTTTCAGCTGTGAGCCTGGGCGAACAGTTTGCTCCTGGTAGCTTTACTGTACTGCACTTCTTTTAATCGCCTTAACGTTAGCGGTTGTTTTTCGAAGGGACAAGATGAATAAGTAAAGGCACTTGTCCTGTCGAAACAGAGATAAACGTTGCTGCTTTATCTTGATCGGGAGGTTTGGCGGTTATGCATAAATCTTGTCTGTTAAAAAGAGACCGCGCTATACGCCGACAATGTGTTTTGTTTTTAGCAACCATATGGCTCCTGAAAAGCCGCCCGAAGGCGGCGTGGGTTGATAATGGAGTATTGAGCGGGCCACTGCCATAGCCTGCAATAGCACAGTACAGCAAATGATAATCATTATCAATAAGGGTCCTCCCGTCAGGGGGGCCTGCCACGGGGCGGCTGGCGCGCGGAAAACGGCTAGTTTTTGCGATCCAGGGTCATCATCATCATTTGAGCAGGTCTTTGATTTAATTAGAGGCCATTTTCGAAAGATGTCGAATCGTTTAAAAAGTGTTCACCATCATGGACCAGGAAATAGCTTCTTTTAAGCTGAACATTAATCAGCTGGCCGGGATCACTGGTGTGCACCGGCAGACAGTTGCCGCCAGACTGAAAAATGTTGAACCAGCTCCCGGCAGTAACGCCAAATTAAAACTGTTTCAGATCACCGACATTCTTACCGAATTGATGGTGCCGACCATCGCGGGCGAGCTTGATGACATGACACCGTCTGACCGACTGGCCCACTGGAAAGCAGAGAATGAGCGGATCAAATTCGAGCAGGAAACGGGTCAGCTTATTCCTGCTGATGAAGTTGCTCGCGAATTTTCTCTGATGGCAAAAGCCATCATCATGGTTCTTGAAACCCTTCCGGATGTACTTGAACGCGACTGCGCACTTTCTCCTGCAGCGGTTTCGCGTGTTCAGAGCGTTATCGATGATTTACGTGATCAGATGGCCCAGAAGGTACTGGAAGCCGAAGCAGAGGAGGATGAGCCAGAGGAGGACTGATGGCAAAGCGGGCATCAGCCAGGGGGATTCGTCGTGACGTATCCGGGATATTGCGCGCCCCGCGTCGTATGCTGGTGGCCGACGCAGTTAAAGATTATATGCGCGTACCAATGGGGGCGGGAAATTCCGTCCCGTGGGACCCGAACCTTGCCCCTTATGTTATTGAGCCAATGAACTGCCTTGCATCCCGTGAATATGATGCCGTGGTGTTTGTCGGCCCGGCGCGAACGGGGAAAACTATCGGCCTGATTGATGGCTGGATTGTCTATAACATCGTTTGTGATCCGGCTGACATGCTCGTTATTCAGGTCTCCGAAGAGAAGGCGCGCGAGCATTCTAAAAAGCGTCTTGATCGTACCTTCCGCTCCAGCCCGGCAGTTAAGTCCCGGTTAAGCCCGCGACGTAATGACAATAACGTTTACGACCGTACATTCCGGGCAGGTAATTACCTGAAACTCGGCTGGCCATCAGTCAATATTATGTCCTCGTCCGACTATAAAAGTGTGGCGCTGACAGATTATGACCGCTTCCCGGAAGATATCGACGGGGAAGGTGATGCCTATTCCCTCGCATCCAAACGAACCACTACTTTCATGTCTTCGGGCATGACTCTGGTGGAGAGTTCCCCTGGCAGGGATATCAGGGATACGAAATGGCGGCGCTCCACGCCGCATGAAGCCCCGCCGACCACTGGTATCCTGTCGCTGTACAACCGTGGAGACCGCCGTCGGCTTTACTGGCCGTGCCCTCATTGTGGTGAATATTTCCAGCCGGAAATGGACAATATGACAGGGTATCGGGACAGCAATGATCCGGTGCTGGCGAGTGAGGCGGCATATCTTCAGTGCCCGGCCTGTAAGGGCAGGATCACCGCTGATATGAAACGCTCCCTCAACATGAAGTGTGTATGGCTCCGGGACGGACAAAGTATCGACAGCAGTGGCAATATCAGCGGCGACGGACGTCGATCGCGCATTGCTTCTTTCTGGATGGAAGGTCCCGCAGCTGCTTACCAGACCTGGGCGCAGCTGATCTATAAATTCCTGACAGCTGAGCAGGAATATGAGACCACGCGCAGCGAAGAAACCCTGAAGACGGTAATTAACACCGACTTCGGACGTCCCTATCTGCCGCGTGCCAGCATGGAACAGCGTAAAAGCGAATTGCTTGAACAGCGTGCTGAAGAAGTGCCTAAACGTTCTGTGCCTGATGGCGTGCAGTTCCTTGTCGCAACGGTAGACGTTCAGGCGGGACGCAACCGGCGCTTTGTTGTGCAGATCACGGGTTACGGAAGTATGGGGGAGCGCTGGATAGTTGACCGTTACAACATCCGGCATTCGCTGCGCTGCGATGGCAACGGGGAAAGCATACAGGTGGACCCGGCAAGCTATCCGGAGGACTGGGATCTTTTACTCACCGACGTCTTTGATAAAACGTGGCCACTCGCGTCTGACCCGTCAAAGGGCATGCGGCTTATGTCGATGGCTGTGGACTCCGGGGGCGAGGACGGCGTGACAGATAATGCCTACAAGTTCTGGCGCAGATGTCGCCGCGAGGGACTGGGCAAGCGTATCTGTCTCTTCAAGGGGGACAGCGTCAGACGCAGCAAACTTATCCAGCTAACGTTTCCCGACAACACGGGCAGATCAACGCGCCGCGCAAAGGCGACAGGGGATGTGCCTCTTTATCTTCTCCAGACAGATGCCCTTAAAGACCGGGTGAATAATGCGCTGTGGCGTGATTCCCCCGGTCCTGGCTATGTGCATTTCCCCGACTGGCTGGGCAGCTGGTTCTATGACGAACTGACGTATGAGGAACGCTCGAATGAAGGGAAATGGAGTAAGCCAGGGCGCGGTGCCAACGAAGCATTTGACCTTCTCGTCTATGCCGATGCACTCGCCATCCTTAATGGCTACGAAAAAATTAAATGGCCGTCTGCTCCTGAATGGGCACGGCGGGAAGCGTGGATCGAGAACACGCAGGCGGAAACTGGCGAAGTGCCATCCCCGACGTCAGCGAAGAAACCAAAACCAAAGCCAAAACCAAAGCGTGAGAAGTCTGTGACTGACCAGACTAATCCGTGGTCTACCTCAGGAGGGTGGGTGTGAATTCAGCAGATATTCAAAACATGATCGACCGCTATGCCGCGGCAGAGCTTGCTGTCCTGGACGGAAAATCCATCACATTTAATGGCCAGCAGATGACGCTCGAAAACCTGTCGGAAATCAGAAAAGGCCGTCAGGAATGGGAGCGCCGGCTGGCAACGCTCAATAACAAACGCCGCGGGCGACCCGGTTACAGGCTGGCGAGGTTCGGATGAGTTTTTTAGATGATGCGATAGGCCTGTTTTCGCCAGGCTGGAAAGCCTCACGCCTGCGTGCCCGTGCAGTAATCAAAGCATATGAGGCGGTTAAGCAAACGCGGACTCACAAAGCTCAGAAGGAAAGTCGCTCTGCCGATCAGCTCAGCCAGATGGGGGCGGTTTCCCTGAGGCAGCAGGCCCGATGGCTGGACAACAATCACGATCTGGTGATTGGCGTTTTCGACAAGCTGGAAGAAAGGGTGGTTGGTGCTAAAGGCATCATAGTTGAGCCGCATCCGAAGTTAAGTAACGGGAAGATTGCCAAAAAACTTGCCAGTGATATCCGAAGAAAGTGGGGTGAATGGTCCGTAAGGCCTGATGTCACAACCCAGTTTACCCGTCCCATGCTGGAGCGTCTGATGCTGCGGACGTGGCTCCGGGATGGTGAGGTATTTGCTCAACTGGTTCGCGGTACCGGAAATGGACTTCAGCCTGTTGCTGGCGTGCCATTCTGGCTGGAAGCACTGGAGCCTGACTTCGTACCAATGAACAGCGATGCTGCCACCCAGCTCAACCAGGGCGTTTATGTCGATAGCTGGGGGCGGCCAAAAAAATATCAGGTCTATAAAAGTCTGCCGGTGGCCGGGCGACAGTTCGATACCAAAGAGATAGATGCGGAGAACATGCTTCATCTCAAATTTACCCGGCGTTTGCACCAGACCCGCGGAACTTCTCTTCTGTCGGGTGTCCTGATGCGACTGAGCGCGCTGAAAGAGTATGAGGACTCTGAGCTTACTGCTGCCAGAATTGCTGCGGCACTCGGCATGTATATCAAAAAGGGGGACGGACAAAGTTTCGAGTCTGATTCCGGCAGTGATGACCGCGAGCTGATGATTCAGCCCGGAATGCTCTATGACGAGCTGCAGGCCGGTGAAGAAATCGGGATGATTAAGTCCGATCGCCCGAACCCTAACCTTGAGTCGTTTCGTAACGGGCAACTGCGGGCCGTGTCCGCCGGCAGTCGTCTCAGTTTTTCCAGTACCTCCCGAAACTACAACGGCACGTACAGTGCCCAGCGGCAGGAGCTTGTCGAGTCAACCGACGGATATCTGATTCTGCAGGACTGGTTTATTGGTTCAGTTACCCGGCCCATGTACCGGGCCTGGCTGAAGATGGCTGTTGCTGCCGGAGAAATCAAGCTGCCGAGAGGTATCGATATGGACACGCTGTATAACGCGGTTTATTCGGGACCCGTTATGCCGTGGATAGACCCCGTTAAAGAAGCCAATGCCTGGAAAACGCAGATACGCGGTGGTGCAGCAACAGAATCTGACTGGATCCGGGCCAGCGGCCGTAATCCGGACGATGTGAAGTCCCGCCGTAAAGCGGAGGTTGACGAGAACCGAGAACAGGGCCTGGTGTTTGACACCGACCCCGCCAATGATAAAGGAGGCACCAGTGCCGAAGCCAGAGAACCGGGCGCGCCACCGTCCGAAAGCCAGCGTAAAAAGTAATTCGTGGTTCCGCATGCAGGCCAGCAACAACGAGGCCGACATTTTCATCTATGAAGAAATCGGCTACTGGGGGGTGACGGCGAAGCAATTCGTCAATGACCTGAAAGCCCTCGGTGATGTCACTCATATCAACCTTCATATCAACTCACCCGGTGGTGATGTCTTCGACGGCATTGCCATTTTTAATGCCCTCAAAAATCATGGCGCATCGATAACTGTCCACATCGATGGTCTCGCTGCGTCGATGGCTTCCGTTATCGCAATGGTGGGTAATCCGGTGATCATGCCGGAAAACACCATGATGATGATCCACAAGCCATGGGGATTTGCCGGTGGTGATGCTAACGATATGCGCGACTATGCCGACCTGCTCGACAAAGTGGAATCGGTGCTGATTCCGGCATATGCACAAAAGACCGGAAAAACTACCGAAGAAATCGCGGCAATGCTTGAGGAAGAAACCTGGATGGACGGTTCTGAATGCCTCGAACTGGGTTTTGCCGACCAGGTGACTCCATCCCTTCAGGCAATGGCCTGTATCCATTCAAAACGTATTGAGGAATTTGAAAAAATGCCAAAAAGCATTCGCAACATGATCACCCCACCGCGCAATACTACTCAGCGTGATCCGGTACTTACCCAGCCTCAGGCACCACAGGCAAAAACGGACCCGGTACCGGACGAAAGTGCGATCCGCGCGCAGGTACTGGCTGAGCAGAAAGCCCGCGTTAACGCTATTGGCGATCTCTTTGCCATGTTCGGCAATAAACACATGGAACTGCAGAATCAGTGTGTGGCCGACCCTGATTGTTCAGTCGATAAGGCGAAAGATTTGCTGCTGGCAGAACTCGGTAAAACGGCCACGCCGTCCAATAAAACCACCCAGCCGCATATTCATGCGGGCAACGGTAACTTCGTCGCGGATGGTATTCGCCAGGCACTGATGGCGCGTGCCGGGTTCGAAGGTCAGGAGCGGGATAACGTTTATAACGGTATGACGCTGCGCGAGTATGCGCGTATGGCCCTGACAGAAAAAGGCATCGGTGTGGCCAGCTACAATCCTATGCAGATGGTTGGCCTGGCGTTAACGCACAGTACCTCAGATTTTGGCAACATCCTGCTGGACGTGGCAAATAAGGCGCTAATGCAGGGCTGGGAAGAGGCCGAAGAGACCTTTGAACAGTGGACCAAGAAAGGGCAGTTGTCAGACTTCAAAACCGCTACTCGTGTCGGTATGGGCGGCTTCCCGTCCCTGCGTCAGGTTCGTGAAGGAGCAGAGTACAAATACGTAACCACCGGAGATAAAGGTGAAACCATCGCGCTGGCAACTTATGGTGAAATCTTCTCTGTGACCCGTCAGGCGATCATTAATGATGACCTGAACCAGCTCACCGACGTTCCGATGAAGATGGGGCGCGCGGCGAAAGCAACGATTGGCGATCTGGTTTACGCCATCCTGACCAAAAATCCGAAACTTTCCGATGGCAAGGCGCTGTTCCATGCCGATCACAAGAACCTGAGCTCGGGCGCAATTTCTGTGGCCAGCCTGGACGAATCGCGCAAGCTGATGCGCCTGCAGAAAGAGGGCGAACGAACCCTGAATATCCGTCCGGCCTACATGCTGGTGCCTGTCGGCCTGGAAACCCTGGCGAATCAGACTATCAAGTCGGCCAGTGTTAAAGGTGCAGACATCAATGCCGGGATCGTTAACCCTATCCAGAACTTTGCAGAAGTCATTGCCGAACCTCGCCTGGATGAAGCTGATGCGAAAGCCTGGTATCTGGCTGCCGCGAAGGGCACCGACACCATTGAGGTCGCTTATCTCAACGGCGTCGACACGCCTTATATCGATCAGCAGGAAGGCTTCACCACTGATGGTATCGCCACGAAAGTGCGTATTGATGCCGGTGTGGCACCGCTGGACTATCGCGGCATGACCAAATCCACTGGTCAGTAAAAAACAGTCCTGACAAACAGACGCCCGTAAGGGCTTTTTTTATACCTGAAACCAGCCCCGCAAGGGGCTGAATGGAGAAGTTATGGCCAAGAACTATGCGCAGGACGGGAAAACGATCCCTCTGGTAAACAGTGGTGCAACCGATGTTCACAGCGGCGACCCGGTTGTTGTTGGAAAACTTATCGCGGTAGCAATTACCGATATTCCGGCTGGCGACACCGGGGACGGTTTTACTGAGGGTGTATTCATCCTGCCAAAAGTTTCCGAAGATGCGGTTACTGCCGGGGCGCAGGTGTATCTCAAGGACGGCAAAATCACGATCGAAGAAACGGACGCCGTTGCCGCGGGCATCGCCTGGGAAGATGCAGGGGCAGGCACCACCGTTGTAGAAGTAAAGATCAATGCCTAACCCCTTTGACCGGATGGCGGCACGCATGGACGCGGCCACCATAACAAAGATGGGGAAAACGGCGCTGATCAACGGAATTACATGCAACGTTATCCCTGCTGAGTTGCTTGAAGAGATGGGGCCATTATCAGGGAATTTGCGGTCGCTGGTGGTTTTCAGTGGAGAATACACCCCGCGGCGAAACGATGTCGTGGTGTGGGAAGGCAAAAACTGGACCGTCACACGCCACGAACAGTTTAACGGGAAACCACGCATCTTCATTGAGTAGGAGGAGGCTATGTCGATAAAAGGCCTGGAACAGGCTATCGCGAACCTCAACAGCATCAGCAAAACGGCGGTGCCCCGTGCCTCTGCCCAGTCTGTTAACAGGATTGCCGGGCTGGCCATCAACCGAAGCGTTTCTGTCGTTTCAAAATCTACTCGTGTGCCACGAAAACTGGTTAAGCAACGTGCCAGGTTACGACGGGCGACCGTCAGTAAACCACGCGCACTTATTCGGGTGAACAGGGGAAATCTACCCGCCATTAAACTCGGCCCCGCCAGTGTTCGTTTGTCTCGCAGGAAACGAGATAAGTCGGGTGCAAACAGTGTGCTCAGAATAGGCCCGTTTCGTTTTCCAGGCGCTTTTATCCAGCAACTGGCAAATGGTCGCTGGCATGTACTGCGACGCACCACAAAGAATCGTTATCCCATTGAAGTGGTCAGCATTCCCCTGGCTGTTCCCCTTACTGAGACCTTCCGTGCGGAGTTACCCCGACTGATGGACGAAAACATGCCTGGCGTTATGCGCCAGAACCTTCAAAACCAACTGAGGTTGATACTCAAACGATGAAACACCCGCAGATACGCGCTGCCGTTCTGACGGCCCTGAAACGTAGTATCACAGAGCAAATAACCTGGTTCGACGGACGTCCAGGATTTCTCGAAGAAGAAGATCTGCCTGCTGTAGCTGTTTACCTGACTGACGCACGAGCTTCAGAAGATAGCGTAGATGAAGATATGTGGACCGCACTGTTGCATATCGAGGTTTTTCTTAAAGCAAAAGAGACAGATTCTGCGCTGGATGCCTGGATGGAAGAAAAAGTGTACCCGGTTCTGGCGGACATCCCCGAATTGCTTCCACTAATCGAACTGATGAATGCAAATGGCTATGACTATCAGCGAGATGAAGAAATGATGATGTGGGGCTCAGCCGATCTTAGTTATTCAATCAACTATGTAATGTGAGGACCCTATGGCAACACCAAACCCGCTGGCACCAACAAAAGGTGCCGGTACCACGCTTTGGGTGTATACGGGAACAGGCGATCCGTATGCCAACCCGCTTTCTGACGTTGACTGGTTGCGCCTGGCAAAGATTAAAGATCTGCAGCCTGGTGAACTGACAGCTGAATCTGAAGATGATACTTACATCGATGATGAGAATGCCGACTGGACATCAACGATGCAGGGACAGAAATCAGCCGGTGAAACCAATCTGACGCTTGCATGGATGCCAGGTGATTCCGGCCAGCAGGATCTGGTGAACTGGTTCGATGAAGGCACCGTGAAGGGATACAAAATTAAATACCCGAATGGTGTCGTCGATGTCTTTAAGGGCTGGGTGAGCAGTCTCGGCAAGACAATTTCCTCCAAAGAGGTGATGACCCGGACCGCAAAAATCACCAACAACGGTAAACCTTCACTTGCAGAGGACAGCGGTACCCCACCGATTGGCGTCACGGGGATTAGCCTGGATAAATCCACTGATTCTGTGGACATCGGTTCAACCACGCAACTGGTTGTTTCTGTTATGCCTGCCAGCGCGTCGGACACCTCCTTCCGTGCGTCGACTTCTGATCCATCAAAAGCGATCGTCACGGTTAACGGCAACACACTGACCGTGACTGGCGTGGCGGCGGGCACCGTCGACATCATTGTCATGACCAATGACGGTAACCTTGTGGCGATCTGCACGGTGACGGTTTCCTGATAACCGGGGCGTAAGCCCCGCATCCCGGAGTAAACATGTTTCTAAAAAGCGAACTGCTTGAGCATAACGGCTGCAGCGTAACACTGTTTCAGCTGTCGGCGCTGCAGCGGATTGAACACCTTGAGTACCTTAAACAACTGGAAGCCGTTGACGAAGGGGATATGCAAACGGCGATCACCTTTACAGTGAAGAATGGCGCATACCTCGTGGCGTTGTCGATCTGGCATGGCCATGCCCTGAAAGACACTCTGCCTGGTGGTGCTGCGGAGGAAGTGGCAAAAATTCAGGAAGAAATCCTGATGACCTGGCCGACAGAACTTGTTGCTGAAGCGGATTTCAGAGTGAAAATTCTCTCCGGCATGATTGCCCCGGTATCTGATGCTCCCGACGAGCAAGATCATGAACCTGCTGCACCTGTTACTGCGGAAAAGCCCTCGCCAGCGAGCTGAAATTTGCCATGAAACTGGCGCGTGAGTTTGGCCGGCCGGACTGGCGCGCCATGCTTGCTGGTATGTCCTCTGCAGAATATGGCGACTGGAAAATCTTTTACCGGGACAACTTCTTTCATGATGCGCAACTGGATGCTCACTTTTCCGGTTTGCTCTACACCATTTCAACCCTGTTTTTCGCTGATCCGGATTTAACTCCCGGCAGTTTCAGCATTCTGTCTTCTGAACCGGAGTCTGCTGGTGGCGATGAGCCGGATGACGACACGCTGATGGCGAAGGCCGCGGGTATTTCAGGAGGAGTGCGTTATGGCCCAGACGGCAGTCGGTGATCTGGTCGTTAACCTTGATGTTAACTCGACGAAATTTAACGAGCAGATCAACTACGTCAAGAAAGAATTTAAACAGGCAGGTGACGCGGCGAATGATTCTGCGTTGCGGATCCAGCAGGCATTCAGCCGCCAGGAGACCGCCGCCCGCAAGGCCGGTATTTCGGTCGGTCAATATAACGCAGCAATGCGAATGCTGCCGGCACAGTTTACCGATATCGCCACGCAGCTGGCGGGAGGCCAGAGCCCGTGGCTTATCCTGCTCCAGCAGGGTGGGCAGGTTAAGGACTCCTTTGGTGGGATCATGCCGACGTTCCGGGCACTGATGGGGGCAACTTCCCC
Organism: Enterobacter sp. MALB-1; assembly: GCF_041021625.1. Classification (NCBI taxonomy): domain Bacteria; kingdom Pseudomonadati; phylum Pseudomonadota; class Gammaproteobacteria; order Enterobacterales; family Enterobacteriaceae; genus Enterobacter; species Enterobacter sp. MALB-1. Next base: position 3,287,689 of record NZ_JBDPJL010000001.1, on the reverse strand, counting down.
CATGATGATCGGTATCGGGGCGTTGTCCGTCGCAACGGGCGCTCTGTTCTACGCCTGGTATCAGGGGTCTTCCACCCTGTCTGATTTCAACAAAACGCTGGTACTGTCGGGGAACACGGCCGGACTGACTGCAGATCGCATGCTGGCGCTGGCGCGGAACGGGCAGACTGCGGGGCTGACCTTCAACCAGACCAGCGAGGCGCTGACCGAGCTTATCAACGCGGGTGTGCGTGCTGGCTCGCGCTTTGATGAAATGAGCCAGGCGGTGGCGCGGTTTACCGATGCCTCCGGCGTGCCGGTGGAAAAAGTCGCTGCCGCTTACGGCAAGCTGACCACAGACCCGACTTCAGGTCTGATTGCAATGGCGCAGCAGTTTCACAATGTCACGGCTGCTCAGATTGCGCATGTCGCTCAGTTGCAGCGTGCGGGGGATGAGGCTGGCGCTTTGCAGGCAGCAAATGAAGCAGCTACCGCCGGTTTCAATGAGCAAACCAGATCTATCCGCGACAATATGGGGACGATCGAATCCACAGCGGACTCCCTGAAGCGCGCCTTCAAGTCGATGTGGGATGCAGCCCTCGATATTGGGCGACCTGACACCGCGCAGGAGATGGTGGCAAAAGCCGAAGCCGCGTTCAAAAAAGCTGATGAAATCTGGAACCTGCGTAAAGGTGACCGTTATGTCAACGATGAGGCCCGCGCCCGATTCTGGAATGACCGCGAAACGGCCAGGCTGGCGCTGGATATGGCGCAACAGCAGGCAGGGACCGCCAGAGCGAATGAAGAGAACGCATCAAGAGAGGCTGCAGCTGAATCCGATCGCCAGAAATATGCTGCGCAGGCTCAGGCAAATTACGCCAGAACTCAGAGTGCGCTGGAGAAATACACAGCCCGCCAGAATGAGCTGAATAAAGCGCTGAAAGAGGGACGGATCCTCCAGGCTGACTACAACATCAACCTGGCTGCCGCGAAAAAAGAGTACGAAAATACCCTTAAAAAACCAAAGAAAACCCCTTCTGTGCGTACACCAGCTGGAACCCGCGCGACCGATACTGCCAGTGCCCAGACGCTGGAGCTGGAAGCGCAACTGCGCATCCTGCAGGATCACAAGGGCATAAACGACACCATCAGCCAGCAACGCCAGGAACTGTGGCGTCAGCAGTCCCGGTTTGCTGTTCTGGAAGAGGCGGCGAAGACGCGCGCACTTTCTGCTGAAGAAAAATCCCTGCTGGCCAGTAAAGATGAAGTGCTCTCCCGCGCAGAGCTGAATGCGAAACTTGGCGATCAGATAGTGGCGCAGGAGCGGCTTAACCGCCTGCAGGATACGTCCCAGAAATACGTTACGCAAATGGGTGAGAAAACGCGTGCTCTGGCTGAAAGCGCAGGTATGAGCAGTCGTTCAGCTCAGCGGCGTAATGAAGAAGCTCAGCTCCTTCAGGGCTGGAAAAATGGTGGAGGTTCGGAATCGGACCAGGGCTATCAGCGGGAACTGCAGGCGCTACAGGGATATTACCAGGAACAGGACAAACTGCGTGGTGACTGGCTGTCCGGTGCCAGGTCCGCATGGGCTGATTATGCCGATTCAGCCGGTGACGCATACGGACAGATAAAATCGGTGGCTGCCACCACCTTTGACGGTATGACCAAAAACCTTGCCGACATGCTGACTACCGGCAAAGCAAAGTGGGCTGATTTTACCCGTTCAACACTCTCGATGCTGGCGCAGATCGCCATTAAACAGGCGGGCGTGGGGATCGTCGGTGCTGTTGGCTCCGCTATCGGGTTTGCTGGCGGAGGGTATACCGGCGCAGGCGGGAAATATGAGCCTGCGGGTGTGGTACACCGTGGTGAGTTTGTTTTTAACAAAGAAGCCACCTCACGAATAGGCGTGGGCAACCTCTACAGAATGATGAAGGGCTATGCCAGTGGCGGCTATGTGGGGGGCGGTTCCTCTTCCGGTGCTGGTGTGCCGTTCGGTGTCAGTGTATACGCGCCGGTCAGTGTGACGACTGAACAGCAGGGAGGGCAGCAGCAGTCACAGGGTGACCAGCTTGGTCGCGCTTATCAGCAGGTTATCGATAAATCGGTTCAGGACGGGATCCGCAAGGCTTCTCGTCCGGGCGGGATTATCTGGAATGCGATGAAGGTCAGATAAACATGGCAATCGAAACATTTACGTGGGGGATCCAGTCGGCCAGCCAGCCCACAACCAAAAGTGAAGACACCATCCGGAAAGCGAAATTTGGTGATGGTTATGAGCAGGTGAGTGGCTCCGGCCTGAATGATGAAAAGCTGATTTTTGAATATTCGTTCAGGGGCCGACCGGAAAAGGGGCTGGAGATTTACGCGTTCCTTCGCCGCCACAAAACCAAATCGTTCATTTTCACCCCGCCATTCGGAGAAGCCGCCCTGTGGCGTGTTCAGTCCAGTTCGCTGCAGAAGGTTGTTCTTGGCAAAACAATGCTTTCTGTTTCAGCAACGTTTGAACAGGCATTTGCACCATGAGTCTTAACGCTGATTATCAAAAACTGGAGCCGGGTAATGATATCCGGCTGATTGAAGTGGACGGCACCGCGTTCGGTGTGTCTGATGTGATGTATTTTCACGCTTACAACATCCCGCACACGCCTGAAGAGATTGCGGCGGCTGGTGGTGATGAAACCCGCCTGCCGCCAAAATCAATCTGGTGGCAGGGAACGGAATACAGGGCGTGGCCGTATCAGTTAGAGGGGCTGGAAAAATCCACGGACGGGACCAGCGCCGAACCAAAACTGTCTGTCGCCAATCTGGACAGCGCCATCACCGCACTTTGTCTTGCGTATGATGATCTCGTCCTGGCGCGTGTGGTCATTCACGATACGATGGCAAAGTATCTGGATGCCCGAAACTTCCCGTCAGGAAATCCCCTGGCGAACCCGACGCAGGAAAAACGCCAGACATGGTACATCGACGGTAAGACTGGTGAGACAAATGAGACAGTGCAGTTTGTGCTGTCCAGTCCGATGGACGTACAGGGAATGATGATCCCGACGCGCCAGCTGCATTCCCTCTGCACCTGGTGCATCCGTAACAAGTACCGTACCGGCGATGGCTGCGATTATGCCGGCACCCGCTATTTTGACAAAAATAACAATCCGGTCGATGACCCTTCTCTGGATGTCTGCAACGGCACTCTTACTGCCTGCAAGCTCCGGCATGGAGAAGGTAACGAGCTGCCGTTTGGCGGTTTCCCTGGTACATCCCTTATCAGGAGCTGATATGCGCAAGAAAACCCTTACTGCCATTATGGCGCACGCGGCTGCAGAATATCCCCGTGAGTGCTGCGGGGTGGTGGCGCAAAAAAGCCGGGTTGAACGTTATTTCCCCTGCCGTAACCTTGCCAGTGAACCTGAAGAGCATTTTCACCTCTCACCTGAGGACTACGCGAAGGCTGAGGACTGGGGGGCCGTGACGGCCATTGTTCACAGTCATCCGGATGCCACGACACAGCCGAGTGAACTGGATAAAGCGCAATGCGATGCAACGCTTTTACCATGGCACATAGTGAGCTGGCCGGAGGGGGATTTACGCACCATTCAGCCGCGCGGAGAACTGCCGCTGCTGAAGCGTCCGTTTGTGCTTGGTCATTTTGACTGCTGGGGGCTGGTAATGAGCTATTTCCGGCAGGAGCACGGTATTGAGCTGAAAGATTACCGGGTGGATTATCACTGGTGGGAAGAGGGCCACGCGGATAATTTCTACCAGGACTGCTGGTATGAGTGCGGTTTCCGTGAATTCAGCGGCCCGCCGATGCCGGGTGATCTGGTCATCATGCAGGTGGAATCGAACAAGTGGAACCATTCAGGGATCCTGCTTGAAGGGAACATGTTACTTCATCACCTTTATGGTCATCTCAGCCAGCGAGTCCCGTATGGCGGGTACTGGGTTGAACGCACCATGAAAATTGTCAGGCACAAGAATTTTATCGCTGAGGAGGGGGCATGACAGAGTCTGTGCGCAAAGTTCGCCTGTACGGTGTGCTGGGGGCAACTTTTGGGCGTGAGTATCAGCTTGCTGTTTCGTCAGCCAGGGAAGCGGTGCGGGCGTTATGTGTCATTGTTCCTGGATTTGAACGGTTCCTGAATAACAGCCGGCAGCGCGGACTGACCTATGCCGTTTTCAGTGGAACGCGGAATCTGGACCAGAAAGCGCTGGAAATGGATGAGGGCAGTGATGATATCCGTATTGCGCCGGTCATCATCGGCAATAAGCGCGGCGGATTGATGCAGACCATTCTCGGCGCAGCGCTGATCGCCGTCGCCGCTTTTGCCCCGTGGGGAGCGGCTATCTGGGCCAGTAACATCGTTTTCCAGGTGGGTGCCGCACTCGCGCTCGGCGGAGTGATTCAGATGCTCTCCCCGCAAACCAAAGGACTGGCCAGCAAGCAGTCGGCTGATAATAAAGCCAGCTATGCCTTCGGTGGCGTCACCAACACAACGGCGCAGGGTAATCCGGTACCGCTGCTTTACGGCAAACGCCGCATTGGTGGGGCGATAATTTCCGCCGGTATCTACGTCGAAGATCAGCAGTAACAATTCTATTTCCATCAGGCCACCTCCGGGTGGCTTTTTTTATGGGCGCGCTATGGCTACAGAATCCCTTATTAAAGGCCGCAAGGGCGGCGGATCCAGTTCACGAACTCCTACCGAACAGCCTGATGATCTGCAATCTGTAGCGAAGGCAAAAATCCTTCTCGCGCTGGGCGAGGGAGAATTTGGCGGGCAGTTAACCGGCAGGGACATTTATCTTGACGGTACCGCACTGGAGAACGAAGACGGATCGCAGAACTTCAGCGGTGTGGCGTGGGAATTTCGATCCGGCACACAGGCGCAGAAATACATCCAGGGGATCCCCGGTACTGAAAACGAAATCAGCGTGGGTACCGAAGTATCAAGTGTGACGGCCTGGACGCATACCTTCACAAACACGCAACTGTCAGCAGCACGTCTGCGCCTGAAATGGCCCTCACTGTTTAAACAGGAGGATGACGGCGATCTGGTCGGGTACTCACTTCAGTATGCGATAGACCTGCAGACCGACGGCGGTACGTGGAAAACGGTACTGACGACAAGTGTGACGGGGAAAACTACCTCAGGCTACGAGCGCAGCCACCGTATCAATTTTCCGGCGGCGGCCAGCACCTGGACAGTTCGTCTACGTAAAATTACTGCTGATGCGAACAGCGCCAAAATTGGCGACACGATGATGCTACAGAGCTACACCGAGGTGATTGATGCCAAGCTGCGCTATCCGAATACGGCCCTGCTCTACATCGAATTTGATTCGAGCCAGTTCAACGGCTCAATCCCGCAGATTTCCTGCGAACCGCGCGGGCGTGTCATTCGCGTGCCAGATGTTTATGATCCGGAGACGCGCACATACAGTGGCACCTGGACGGGCGTGTTTAAGTGGGCCTGGACAGATAACCCGGCATGGATTTTTTACGATCTGATTGTGTCAGACCGCTTCGGGCTGGGTAACCGGCTGACGGCGGAAAATATCGATAAATGGTCACTGTACCAGGTCGCGCAGTATTGTGATCAACTGGTTCCCGACGGCAAGGGCGGGGACGGTATGGAGCCTCGTTATATCTGCAATGTGTATGTCCAGGATAGAAATGATGCGTACACAGTGCTGCGTGACTTCGCTGCGATTTTCAGGGGGATGACCTACTGGGGCGGTGACCAAATCGTTGCCCTGGCTGACATGCCACGGGATATTGATTACACCTATAACCGCAGCAACGTGATCGACGGCGTTTTCAATTATTCCAGCAGCACATCCAAAACCCGTTACACCAATGCGCTGGTATCCTGGTCTGATCCGGCGAATGCCTATGCCGATGCAATGGAGCCTGTATTTGAACAGGCGCTGGTGGCGAGGTATGGATTTAATCAGCTGGAAATGACAGCCATCGGCTGTACGCGCCAGTCTGAGGCGAACCGCAAAGGACGCTGGGGTATTCTTACCAACAATAAGGATCGCATTGTTGCTTTTGATGTGGGGCTTGATGGAAAGATACCCCAGCCAGGCTATGTCATCGGCATTGAAGACGAAATGCTCTCCGGGAAAAGGATGGGCGGTCGCCTCAGCGCCGTGAATGGCAGGGTTTTAACACTCGATCGTGATTCTGACGTGGCGGTCGGAAACCGACTGATCGTCAACCTGCCAGGTGGCTTGTCGCAGGGACGCACGATACAGGCCATCAACGGCAGAAAAGTGACGGTCACCACAGCATTCAGTGAAACGCCTGAGGCTGAATCTGTCTGGGTTGCTGAATCTGATGAACTTTATGTCCAGCAGTACCGGGTTATCACCGTCACTGATAATAATGACGGAACATATTCTGTTACGGGCGCATGGCACGATCCCGATAAATACCCCCGAATTGATAACGGAGCCATTATTGACCAGCGGCCGGTGAGTGTGATCCCGCCGGGTAACCAGTCGCCGCCAGCGAACATCGTGATCGGTTCGTTCTCTGTGGTTCAGCAGAATATCAGCGTTGAAACCATGCGTGTGAGCTGGGACCAGGCGCAGAACGCTATCGCCTATGAAGCACAGTGGCGACGTAACGACAGTAACTGGGTAAACGTGCCACGCAGCTCCACCACCTCCTTTGACGTGCCGGGTATTTACGCGGGGCGCTACCTGGTGCGCGTGCGTGCAATCAATGCCGCTGAAATTTCGTCCGGATGGGGCTATTCAGAAGAGAAAACGTTAACAGGCAAGGTTGGGAATCCGCCGAAGCCAGTTGGGTTTATCGCTTCTGAAAACGTGGTATTTGGCATCGAGCTGAACTGGGGATTCCCGGCAAATACAGACGATACGCTGAAGACGGAAATTCAGTACAGCCTGACGGGTACTGAGGACGATGCGATGTTGCTGGCCGATGTGCCTTACCCGCAGCGCAAATATCAGCAGATGGGACTTAAAGCGGGGCAGATATTCTGGTATCGCGCACAGCTGGTGGACCGAACGGGCAATGAATCAGGTTACACCGACTGGGTGCGCGGCCAGGCCAGTATCGATGTGTCTGACATCACCGATGTTATTCTGGAAGATATCAAAGAGTCGGATACGTTTAAGGACCTGATCGAAAGTGCTGTAGACAGTAATGAAAAAATTGCTGGCATGGCAGACGACATCAGGCAGAACGCAGACGAACTGGAGCAACAGGCACAGGCCATTCAGGAAAATGCCGACGGGCTGGCGCAGGCAGAGGTGAAGATCGACGAGATTTCCGTTTCGATGGACGGCATGACCGGCGGTGTTAAAAACTCCTTGATTGCCGTTATCCAGAACAGCCTGGCGCAGGTCACCAGCCGCCGCTCACAGACGGCGACAAATAACGGGAACAGCGCCAGCATTGATCGTATCGATACCACTATTGCTGATGCGAGCCAGGCCGTAGCCCGCGCACTGGTGACGCTGGATGCGTCAGCCGGTGGCAACATCTCCAACTCCACCGATCTCTCCGAAACCCTTGCTGACTTCACGCAGGCATCGGCGACGAAGATAAACTCACTCACTGTAACTGTGAACGGCCAGACCGCAGCCATTAACCAGACCGCGCAGGCTGTCGCAGATGTGAACGGCAACCTCAGCGCAATGTACGGCATTAAAGTGGCCGTGGATGCCAACGGGCATCAGTATGCCGCCGGTATGGGGATCGGTGTGGAGAATACACCATCGGGCATGCAGTCCCAGGTGCTTTTCCTTGCTGACCGCTTCGCGGTTATGGCTCAGGCAGGTGGAACAGTCACGCTCCCGTTCGTTATTCAGAACGGGCAGACTTTCATCAATGACGCCTTTTTCCGGGATGCGAGTATTCAGTTCGGTAAAATCACTGATTCACTGCAGTCCAATAACTATGTTGCAGGCAGTGCTGGCTGGCGATGGGGTAAAGACGGAACGATGCAGAACTACGGAAGTGACAGTGCCGGAGGCATGAAGCAGACAAACGTCACTATAAGCATTCGGGACGCAAACAGGCTCCGTGTCCAGATTGGGAAAATAACGGGAGTATTTTGATGGTGTGGGGTATTCAGACGTGGGATGCCAGCGGCATACCAAATAACTACGGCATAAAGCCTGTCTCCGTTGTGGGGCGCATTCAACTCTCTGAAGGACAAACCTCAGGAAGCTGGTCATTCACCATTCCCTTTGGAATGAAAGTCGGGTTTGCTGTCTCTCTTGATAAGGGGGCGGTATCGGTGGGCCGGCGAATCGTTGCAAGCGGTAACACCATAACTCTCAGCGCCGCGAGCACAACAGGAGTGGGGAATTACCCGGCATCTGAATGCGAGCTGGTAGTTTTTGTGGAGAACGCATAATGGCTGATTACGGCGCGCTGATTTCTCTGGACAGCGGGAACCCTTTTATCACACCAACTTCAACACCGTTCTGCCTGTACCGAAAGGAAACGGTAAACTCGGTAAATACAGGAGGAGATTATCAGGGCGCATCTGTGGATATTCCCATCGATGCAAGTTATCCGGCGATAGTGTTTTGTAAAACGTCGAAAGCGGCAACTGTGGGAGCCACTCGGGTGGGTAATGTTATCAGAGTGGGATCAAGCAGTCCTGCCGGGAATGTCCATACACTCACGGCGTATGTTTTTGCAATATTCCCCCAGACTCTGCCAGCATGGGGAATGGCGATATGGGACGAGGACGGAAAACTTGTACTCACCAATGAAAGCAGGGTGCTAAGTGATTTGGTCACTGTGGGAACACCGGGGAGTAGCGGAGGGATCAACATAGACCAGACGTTAACTGGCTCTTATGCAATTGTTCCTGCGATACTCGGCTCCACGCTGTTTCAGGTGATGGTCCAGGGGCAGCCGGTGATAGTTAACGTAACTGCTTACGCAGGGGCATCATATAACGGCACAACGACCCGGATATCTGCGGTGGGAAGCCAGAACGGACAGGGAAGTCCGGTAGGCGGAACGAATACCGGAATGGCTATAACGGCCATCAATACCGCAGTCTATGACTAATTGATCGTTTTGAGCGATCAATATCTATTAATTGATCTATCAAATCAATTATACCCATCACATTCGTGCTGGTATCGTCTAAGTACCTGAATTCCTCTGGATACTATCAAAAATGAAAAAGCTAATTATCTGCATGGCTGGCGCTTTAATGCTGTCTGGTTGCGCAGGCGTACTCGAAAAACAGGAACCTGTTTGTAGCGGAACAGCTATCGTTGGTGGTCAGGAAAACATCGTTCAGATTTACGGAGTTCGTAAACAAAATAACCAGACGCAGTACCGGGCCGGTTATCCCTTTAACTGGCGCTGGGTAAGTGCGAATACATTCACCGGCACCACCTGTAAATAATCCATCACTTTCGAATATAAACCTCGCTCCGGCGGGGTTTTTTGTTGCCTGGAGAAAATATGCTTTATAACACTGGCACCATCGCTATTAACGGAAACACCGCCACCGGAACCGGCACGAACTGGACGGCACCCGCCAGCCAGGTTCGCGCTGGCCAGACGATTATCGTCATGTCTGACCCGGTGCAGATGTTTCAGATTTCATCTGTGAACAGCGGCACGTCTCTGACGGTTACCCCTGCCGCGTCACCGGCACTGAGCGGCCAGAAGTACGGCATTCTGGTATCTGACAATATTTCTGTCGACGGGCTGGCACAGGCCATTTCTCAGCTCATCAACGAGTATGACGAGAATATTGGCGCATGGGAGGCTTTCGCTACAACCTCAGCAAACCAGAACATCACCGTTACCATCAACGGCACCCCTGTAACCATTCCTGGCATCGGTAAATTACTGCAGAAAGGGAGTAACGGTGCGCTCACTGTTGCTGAAGGCGGAACCGGTGCAACAACCAAAGAAGATGCTCGCACAAACCTCGGTTTGGGAAGTGCTGCCACCCGGAATGCTTACAGCACTTCCGGCGATCTCCTTTCTGTAGGTGATTTTGGTATCGGTACAGAGTCACCACCTAATCCGTCAGCGAGTGACGCCAACAATGCTCTGACGACAGGAATTTACTACGCAAATGGCGGCTCAGCTGTAAACTACTTCAGTGGCTACACTGCTCTGTTAACGCTGTCCCGGTTACCAACAAATAAATCTCAAATACAGGTGAATGCATCAGGAACTATCGGGGCAAGGGCATATGGAGGCTCATGGTCAGCATGGGTGACTCATTACAATACACTGAACACAACAAAGGCATCAGATGGAACGCTCAAAGCAGCGTCACCCGTTGCCCGGATAGTGAACTCTCCCACTGACAACGAGCGCAGCGATGTTGATGAAGAGGGTTATACGTGGTGTGGGTGTGGCACGGCGAACGCAGAAGCAGAGGGGATTTCAATTTCGCGGCTTGACGTCGGTGTGTACGTTCTGACTGGTTCGGCAGGTCTGGCGTCTGAGGGGTGGCAGCTATTACCGCCAATGGACCCTGGCGGCATGGGTGAGCTGGGAGTTGTTGAAGCGGAGCAAACTGAAAGCGGCGGACTGACTATCCGCCTGTTTAAGCGAAAATACCTCCTGAGCGATGATGGTCAGCTCATCAAAACGAAAGGGGAACCGATGGACGTGCCGGTGAACAGCTGGATCGATGTTCGCCTGGATATGCCATCCGATTCTCTGTTTAACCAGCGGATGAATCAGGAACTTCAGCCATAGCTTTACGCTGATTCCAGAGACTGTCCTGCGGCATCTGAACACGTACAGAGACAAATTGATCAGAAGGGATGTCTATCGAATCACCATCGTTTATACCCTGCAGTTCGTTTCTGGCGAATTCTGGCGCGGCAGGATGCGTGCGGTGATAGGTTTTTACCAGAATAGAACCATCGGCGTTAACTTCATAATCCAGCCAGATGAGCGGCTGCTTGTTACGATCGGTTGGTATCTCAAATCCCCCGTCAATCCCACCCCAGATAGCGTCAGAGTTCAGTCCACAGCACCCCTCAATCAGGTACTGTCCTGGCGCAATACGTAGAACGGTACATCCTTCTGATTCGTCGTTAGTCTCACTGTCTCCATCCGAAAATACTTTCACAATGGGAGACGCTCGCTTAATGAAACCGTTGGCGAACGGCGTGGACAGAAAGCAGGTTGCGATAATTTATGATGTGGCTGTTTGCACTTTGTATAAAAAGTTTCCAGCGGAAAACCGATATCTGTAATATGTGGTTTTTGAAATTATCGTGTCGAAGTTTACCGGGGATACTGGGCTGGTACCGGACATTAACGGCTCTGAGCAACCGGAGTAAGACGATTACGAAAAAACGCCATCCTGAAGGATGGCGCAAAGAACATACTCAAAGAATACTTATCAGAGGAATTTAAATTTTTTCAATGCTACTTCCGCTTCTTTCTTCAGAGTGTTTTCGTCAATTTCAATGGATGAACGTTCAGGATCAGATGTGTATCGCTCAGCCAGATCGAAAATTTCGTATAAACACTCACTAACCTCCTTGCTATCCTTTGCTAGCGTCCCTGAATTTCCCTCATCTCTCCATAACTTAAAAAACTGGGATTCAAAATCATCAGGAGACACCTTGGATAACACTAAATCTTTCGTCAAATCAATTAATTTAACACTCATTTCAAGTTCCCCGTTTTAATGTAAACCTCGTATTGCGGTGTCCCTACAGTTAAATGCCATCCGGATATAAAATCACCATTTTGCTTCAAAATAACAACGTTGTTGGTTTTTGGATTAAAGAATACTTTTGATTCTTTTTCATGAAGATAGGTTCCTTTCTCCACTGTTCTTTTATCCGCTAGGTGCGCTTCTATTGCATCCCTGAATTTAGTCAATGTTGCGCGATTTTTCTTCGTGTCGTTCACACCAAAATCATTAGCATGCTTGAGGTATTTTCTATCCAGTTGCTTACGAGTAAATCGCCCCGAATCCAGCGGGTCATTCAGCATAACATAGACCGGTTCCACGCCAGTACCTGCTGCATCTGGTCGCCAGTAGATAAAGTCCCGCAGTCCGCCAGCATCCACAGCCGGAGTTGTGGTCGTCACCAGCGTTTCCACTGGTTTTATCTCTGTTCCGGTATGAACTGGCGTCACTGGTACAGGTTTCTGATTACCGGTATTTGATGGTTTAGACGGAGCCGGTGCCGGATTCACCAGAATGGTTCGTGCTGGTGCACCTGCTACTGATGGTACCGTGATTTTATCCAGCCCGGTGGCAGCATCACGCACCGCATTCAGCACCGGTACTGCTGCCGGGATGCTGCTGTTCCCTGTTTTCAGCAACTGCAGCGCCCGTTGCCCGTTACTGATGATCAGTTGTCCGCGCACCGGCAGGTTCACGCTTTTCACACCCGGTTCAATTTTCACACCCTGACCCGCGATATGCTGCGCGTTAAGCGCAAACATGGCTTCCAGGTCACGGCCTGGCACTCTGTCGCTGCCTTCACCGGCCTTGGGGCTGTGAAATATGGCAGAAATCACATACCCGCCGGGGGCGGCTTTCCCCAGAGTCTTCACGCTGGAAAGTATGGTGTTCAGAATGCTTTTTTCTGCCGCACCGGAAAGCGTCAGGCTCCCTGCACCTGCCAGCGCCATCTGCAGAGTACCCGGACTCTGGTTCAGCACCATTGCACCGGGTGCTTTCATGGCACTGTTCGCACCTGTCACCATTTGTGGTGTGTATACTGGTGCCGGTTTCACTCCGGCTTTTGCAAACAGGGCTTCCCGCTCAGCCTTCGCTCTGGCTTCTGCCTCGGCTTTCGCCTTAGCCTCTGCGGCTGCTTTGGCTTTTGCAGCATCATCAGCTTTTGCCCTTGCCTGATTTTCAGCTGTCTGACGCAGCTTCAGAGGGCCCGCTGGCAGGCCTACCACCATCGCAAAATACAGCGGCTGCAGCCCGCTTCCCTGTGGAAAGACGACAATGCAGTCAGTGGTGTTAGCTCCGACCGTAAAGCCAGCAGGATGCAGACCGCTGGCTTTTGATTCGGCCCGAGTAAATCGCGGCTCTCCACGCGGGGCATTAGCGCTGAAGCTGAACGTATAGGGACTCATCGGGCCCGGAAGGTGTCCGACGGTATAACTCCTGCCGACAGCCCTGGCCTTAATCACCGGCAGGTTGTGCGAGCTGGAACCGGAACCGGTAGCGCAGATATACTGAACTCCGTCATGCACATCGTCCTGAATGCGGGTATGTACCGGAACTTTGGCCGGCAAACGGCCCGAAGACAAATTCGTATTGCTCACTGTCTGAGCGGGGAAATATACAAATATCGGGTCCCGTGCTGCCTTAGGGTTCCACGGGTAGCCCACGGCGGGCTTCAGCTTCCAGATGTCGGCACTCATTAGCGCTCTGTTCGTTGCGACTGACTTCACCTGATTTATCGCGGACTGCACGTTAGCCGGCACTCCGGCCGGCAGCGCCTCTGTGTAGCCGTCCTCAGCGGGCAGCCAGCCGTTGCCGGTATTAGGGTCAAAATCCGGGTTTATCCCGATGCTCTCTCCGGCACCGGGTTGTCCCCAGTCCGGTCGGTTTCCCCACACTACCAGAGTATCACCTGGGTCAGCGGGTGCGTTTTTCCCATCAGACATATAAACTCCTTGTTTTCTTTTGAAAAAAAGAACATTACTGTTAATCCGTACAGCAGTTTACAAGGATATTAGAGCAGGGATTTAATGTCAACGTAATGATAATTATTATCACTTATAGCTGTGAGAGACATAGCACCCCGGAGATGACGCGACAGTGCTGAGTGTGATATTCACAAAGATAAGGAGACTTATTCTGCTACAGTGAGTCCGGTGGAGTGGATTGCTGGCGGTGGAGATTATTAAAATTTGCCTGGTGGACATAAAAGTTACCGCTGGTCCATTTTTCGCTATGGACCAGCAGTTCCGCTAAATGTGGGAATAACAGGACGTACTTGTTAGCAGGCGGAAAAAACACCCCTGCATGCACGGGGCTGAAGGGGGGAAGGAATATCAAACTGTTGTATGGACAACATGCGCAACTGAACATCGCGTCATACAGGCATTTAACCTAAACCATGGAATGTAAATGGTTATGCAATGAGATATAAAAAACCACCGCCGCCCGCCATATGCAAGTGTGGGAGAGGACTGACTGGCGAACTCGCACTGGGCCGACTGCAGCAAGAGAGTCGGGCTGAATCGGCGGAATATGCCCGAAGTTATCACCTGAGCAATGGTTGCAGGCGGGACATTATTTTTCAACAATACATAAAGGTAGCTGACGGGAGCGTTTTATCATGCCAGGAAGAACAGAAACAACCCCCTGTTTTCAGCTCTCACTCCACGTCTTGCCACCTTTTCATATTCAATATTTCTTATGGAAATATTTATGTTACTAAACCGGAATTATCATATCGATAATTAACTTTCAGGCATGGCTGAAGAATGGTGTGAGGAAATTTTCCAGTCTTTACCATCCCAGGCGTAGGTGAAAGTATAGCGCGCCGTGACAGTTGATTTATCTGCAAAAGTAAAGGTATATACTCCTGTATCAATTGCTTTATTACATCCAAGGCGGATAGTACGACTGTCAATTTTTCCGCTTGGTTTTTTCTTTAAGAAATGTTCAAAATAATCCACACGTTCCGCATCTGTGAGACGAACATGGTTGGATACCGTTGGTAACAGAACAGCATCACTAAGGTAATTATCAGAAACGGTTTTTGCATCACCTGTCTTTAATGATGCATTCCATCTATCGAATAAACCTTCTATTTGTGTTTTATCAGCATGAGTGCAGTTAATTTGCTCCTGAGCAAAGGCATTTACAGATAATAATGAAAGCGCCACTGCGATACTAAGTTTTTTCATATGGAAAGTCCTATCATCATAAAATAAATTTTAAATTAGCGTAATGGATAAAATATTATCCTGACAGCTTAGTTGTTACTCATGAAGAATAACCTAAAGCCAAAATATCACATGCTATTAAACGAATCCTCAACAGTCAGTCAGGATTAATCAATGACTTGAAATTTGATCATGATCAATAAATAATTGTTATGGACTAACAAGTTTGAAAGAGTAGGCTGTTTAAATATTTTTCGCAGAATAGTTTAATTCTTGCATAAGTTTTGTTGCTTATAGATGTACTAAAGCGTTAAACACTTGTGAAATTGCCTGAAAACAGCATTACAGGAACCAGCTTCGTAAAGAAAACCGCCGCCCATCGTATGCAAGAACGGGCAGCGGCTGGTACCCCGGTGTTCATACCAGGCTACCGAGGAATAGTGTACATAAGGTGCAGTTCACTGTCTCTTTTCTGGATGTGCTTGGCTTTCCATTCAGAATAATCTCTTAGTAACCATCTTGAACTTCTACCCAGCTTTATTGGCGCAGGGAACTCATTCCTCTTTATCTGTGAATAGAAGTATTTTGCTGTGAACCCCGAATCATTAGTTATGTACTTCAGGTCAATGAATGATTCATCGTTCAGTTCTGTGCGTACTTTTTGAGGCATTTCTATTCTCCTGTCCTAACGGTCAATGTAACTTAGCTTCCTGTTTCATCGATTTTCTCTGCGATCCACTTTTCCACATCAGAGGAAGGCCACCGGGCGCTTCTCCCTATCTTTATCGGTCTCGGAAACTTTCCTTTGCGCATCCACTCGTAAATTGTTGGTTTTTTGAAGCCAGTAGCAAAACAAACCTGTTCAATTCTCATCAAAGTAGTGTCCAATTGGTAATCTCCTTTCTCAGTGTTGTGTGTGAAGATGGAAAATCAGGAAATTAAAGTCGTTCCCAATAAATGGGTTACTTAGCCTTCAACTATGGCGATTTCAGGCCTGACAAATGCGCAATCTAATTGCACGGGAGAAATCTTGGAAGCGTGGAAGGGAACATCGACACGTTTCGGTGATTGCAAGCCGAAAAATAACCGTCTGCTATATATAACTGACTAAAGGTAGATAATAATTTCGAGCACTGGAAACAAGCAAAACCATGAACAAGAGGCTTACCAGATAAATGGATTATTCATGCATTGTGCTGAAAGACTTTTATGGATTAAATATGTTATGCGAATAATGTCGTATGTGACAAATAAGGCTCGCGAGGCGTTAAACGCAGTATGCCCTATAGAATTTTAATATCTTAGGATTTGTAAAATCGGATGTTTCAAAACCGCTTAAAACACGCTGAAGCACTCCCTCATCCATATCAGCGTGAGGAGTAAGTTCTCCGCTTTGTTCACGTGATATCACGTTTGGCACTTTCCATACGATAGCGTCTTCATAGTAAACGTAGCTGTCATGGAAAACAAAAGGATGTTCTCCTGCATGAAGAATACATGCAGGATCACAGTAAGCGGGTGGGGGATAAACTGAAGAAATGTTTACTACCAGAATACAGTCGCAACCATGTATCGGGTAGTGAACCGGATCATTACAGATAATATGTAAATGATCGCTGCCGCCAACAGGTGCTAGAACCGTGCCTTTCCTGTAAGGGGCATATTGTTGCGTCATGCCAGTTGCCTACTGAACTGTTTGAGTGCATCTCTTTCACGCATATGGCGAATAAGCTCATCAGCTTCTGATTCGCTTTTTCCTCCAGCCATAAGAATATCCTTCGGACTAATCGGAACTGATGAACCATGTGGGTTCTGCCACTCAGCGCAAACTCGATGAGTAAGATCGCAAAGCTCGAATCTTTTGTATTGACCATACTCGTCAAAAATTTTATCGAGAATGCGTTTGTTTGCCTTGCTAAGCTCATCAAAAGCATCATCGTCATCGAGCCCGTTAACTCGCTTTTTGAGTGATACTTCAAAATTTGCTTCGCCAGCTATCCAGTCGTCCCAGGGTGATTCCTCCTCTGGGCTTCCAGATTTCAACAGATCGTATGTCCTCGATAGGACAGGTCCGTTGTTCATTGATACGGCACGATCACCAGTCATGGAGTCGCCGTAAGTGATCATGTATTCCCTGTCAGCCAGGTACAGCAACTTCATGAGCTTGATGTATGCCATGCGCCCACCGCGTTTTAGCAGCAGATAGCCAGCCATTTGCGCTGTTTTGCTTTCGCTATACATACTCAACCTCCAGAGTAAACACAGTGTTTACCGTATAGGTAGCTTACTCAAATTTGATGAGTTAAGCAAAGCGAATAGATATGAGTAAGCATGAAAAGCAATGAATGTAAAACATATAAATAACACTTCCTTGTATCAGTGCTAGCAGAACTTGCTTGCCTGATTGTTGATGTACTTTGCTCGATACCAGACATCTCGCATGCATTAAGTTCTAGAGGACATACTCTACTACGAGTAGGAGTTACAAGGCCATGGCGGCACTAAAGGAGCGTGCTTACTGGACGATGAGTGCACTGTTGTTTTGACGGCTTTTTCCTTGGTATTCCTCCTGACTTGTTACCTGCCGCTCATCCAGCTAGCGTTCAACTTCTTCAGCGTTCCATACGCAGCGCCCATTAGTAATGTTCCAACGCTTCGGAAACTCCCACTTCTTTTCCAGTCTATAGATAGTGCTCAGTGACAAAGGCACTATTGTCAGAAGTTCTTTCTTCCCAACTGCTCGTTTCATTTTTCCTCCCCAGTTGTACCAAAGTCGCTATATGGAACAACTTTTTCGACTTCTAGTTGTTCCTCTTTTGGAATATAAAATTGTTAAAATTCAAATAGATACTGGTTTTGGAACAACTGGAACGACTGGAACAACGTTTTCTGTATATATATGCGTGTTTTTGTTTGCGAGTTGCACCAGCATGAGCTATTTCATCGCTCAAATTTTTGTTTGCTAATGTTGTAATTCAGTACAGATTTCCGTGATGGTTCTTGGTGCTGTACTCATGCAAACGAATGAGGGGGTGCTTTAGGGGGTATGTATAATTATTGAATGAGATAATTTCTTTGTGTGTCAATGCGTTGATTAATAATATCGAATCCTACAGGGGTGCCATCTTTATATTTTCTAACGTACCGCAAAGCCTGCTAAATCCAGCTAATACGTGCTTTTCAACTGAGGGTATGTCTCTGGCGGTGGAAGAGGAAAGGTGAATCAGGCCCGCTACAGCACAATGCGGGCTTCAGTTGCTAGAATTCTCGCGATAAGGTCAGATACCCGTTGAACCGTACCGAGCATTCATTATCATTTGTAAAAGCTGACGAAATGAATTCATCAAGTTTGCCGTTTTTATCCGTAAACGTGTATTTTGCTGTTACAGTCAGTACATGGTTGTCGTGATAAATACGGTAGTAATCGCGCTCTGAAAGTCTTATATCAGCTGGTTTTTTTAAGTCAGCCTTACTGTCAGCAATCGCAAGTTTTCGGGCAAATACATCAGATACTGGCGCAATACTCAGCACTTCAACGGCGGTCTTATCGTGCTGGATTGTGGTCAGGTCAATACCCAGATCATTCTTTATGCTGGTAAGGAGCATCCCTTCGACATAATGCCCAGGTGCTGCACACTCGCTATCCGGAACTGCTGCTATTACACATACTGGCATGAAGATAATAGCCAGTGCATATGTGCGGATCATCGAACAACCTCCAGCAATGCACCTGTATCCTTACTTACAAGCAGGCGAGTCGAATGACTCATAATGATACAACCTTCTGAGGCAAATCCGGTAATACCAACACGCTTATCACCGTGCATTCGGAAGGTATGCATATCGCGTGCGTAGGTATTTCCACTAATATGTTTCAGGGTAATAGTCAGCGGCCCTTTGCTGGTGCCAGAGCTGCTAATTTTCCATGTTCCGCGCGGGATTGGCCCCATACCTCGCACGTGCTCGCGGTCAGGGTTATTTTTATTGGTAAGAACGCCGGAGTAACCTGTTTCAACGAGTTTTCCATTTTTGAACAGTTCACCGGTGCTTTGTTTATAAAGCCATTTAGCCATTAGTGATCTCCTTATGCGGTTTTACGTTCTTTCCAGCTGTCAGCGTGTTGAATATTACCATCGACATAATTCCAGGTGATTTTTTCGTAACGCAGGCCAACGTGTTCAATATGGCCATGCTTTTCAAAATCCGGGTCTTTAGTATCAAACATAACTGGCACGATGTGGCATACCTTCACGTTCTCCAGCATGATATTGAAATATTCTTCTTCCATGCCGTTATTGTTGATGCGGTAGTATCGGAAGATAGCTTTTGCCAGTGTGCGGCCAGTCGTCAGGGCGCGGTATAAAAGCGGGGAGGATGGGTCAATTTCTTTTTCGAAAGTATGTGCCTCGTGCTGGCGCGTTCCGGTAGCAGCGCCGGTCATGTCATCGGTGGGGATAAATACATCGTGCTGCATCCCCACCAGCTCAATGCTTCCCTCTCGTCCAGTAATATCAACTCCTCCTTTCAGTAGCTTTTCGTCTTCCTCGTAAAGCCATAGATAAACGGGTATTGCCATCCTGGTAACTCCTTGTTACTCCCTGAAATTTAATTAACCATACCGCGCAATAATTTTTGTAAATGTAATATTTTATTGGCATGGATTAATCATGATTCGCGTCATTGATAAACAGGCATGATTCATTCATAAACCGAAAAGTCTCTGCGAAATACATCCCCTGTTTTCCCGGTCACCTTTCTGACCAGTTCGGCAATCTCCACGGGTCGGCAGAAGTAGTACCCTTGCAAAAAATCACACTTTTTTAAGCGCAGGTAGTCAGCCTGAGCCTGTGTTTCGACACCTTCTGCAATGATCCTGAGATGCATTTTTTTCGCCAGTTCGATAAGGCTATCCACCAGGCGGGTATCGCCACTACCGTCGATCTGGCGGATAAACAGTTTGTCTATTTTAATGAACTCTGGCTCCAGCGCGTGAATGTATGACAGGTTCGAATATCCCGTGCCGAAGTCATCCAGCGCAATCGCGATGCCGGAATTTCGTAACGTCGCAAACCACTCGCTCAGTTGAGGAGTGAAATGCAGCGGGTGCCTTTCGGTGATTTCTATAACGAGCCGCACGTGGCTTGCGGAGAGCCTGTGTAAAAGCTCAACGGAATCGGTTTTAAAACGAAGATCGAGGCAGTTATGGGGGCTAAGGTTAAGACAAATATAGAGCCCGTCCGGGAAGAGATGACATCGGTGCTGTAGATCGGCAATGACCTGCTGAATAAGATGATGGGTTAGCGGAGCGATAAGATTATGTTCCTCCGCAAGAGGGATGAAAATATCAGGGGAGACGCAGCCATAGCGTGGGTGTTTCCACCTGGCGAGCACTTCAATTCCGGCCATTTTGCCCGACTGACTGTCGAAAAAAGGCTGATAGACCGGCACGATCTGACGCTGATGAATGGCCGCGCTCAATGTTTTTACCGGCGAGTGGCGAAAAAAACGGGCCAGCAGTGCGCGAAAGCGTGAGAGCCGCGCAGGGTTAGGTTTGTTAACGCTGTTCATTGTGAGCCTTTACCGTGCGGGCAACCGCAGAGCAGTGATCAGAATTTAACCCAGTCGCCGCGCTCTTTACCAGGTTAAAGCCGGTGTCGACATGCGAGACAGATCCGTTAATCCGGTTTCGATCGCTTTCGCGGACCGGGCACTCCGCTGTGCAAGAGTACGTACGAACGCCTGCATGGGCGGCTTCAACGGCGGCATTCTGCGAAGCCGCTAATTAACGAGAAAAAAATGTTTACAGACTGGAAAGGAAAAAAGCCCTTCGCGTCACTGCTCAGGGCAAATACCTGGGCTGACATCAATCACTCAGGTTAATTTCTGCGCCGTTATTATTGCAAAGAGTGTGGAGCTCACTCATTTTGTAGTAAATAGGGGTGACATTCTGGTAATTTATTATGTAACCACGGCCTCTGACGTTTTTAATAAAATCCGCCGGTAATCCCAGCAACCTGATTTTATTGTTCAGATTATTCAGAACTTGCCATAATCGCTGTGTCGATGGGCTGAGGTTATTCTCCTCCCAGATTTTCTCAAATAACTCTTCCTTAGAGACAGGGTTTTCCCTGCCATGCTTCAGAAGATAAAGGAATAGCTTCAGCATCGTTTCATTAAAATAGATCGAAACAAATGTGATGTTTTTATCGCTGCGACAACCTGTAAGGCGATAAATCCTGCGGTTAAGGATGTCGAAGTGAATACCATCACCGATCATAAATCCATATAGACGATAATCCATATCATTCCTGCTTGCGTATGATTAAATTAGTCTTATACCTCTGCATTTATGCCTTTCTATAACCCCTATTTTTTATATGGGAGATTATAAGGCCGCAAAGAGGGGTTTCCAATACACACCCCTATGCGCTATAGCGAAGGGGGAGCGTGATAATCATTTGTGGTGTTCTTTTTTTCATAAATGGTATTCTTGGAGTTAATGACTTAATTTATCTGTTTTGTAGTATTTTATGCTAAAAACATGTCTCTATCAAAATGCTCAAAATTTAATTTCAAATTTTTGCTAAAAATTGGCATTAAATGTTGGACTGGTGTGGCACTCCTCGCATCATTGTTGTCCGATATATCGCATTACAATAAATGTGAGCGACCAAAGAGAGGAGTGAATTAAAATGATTTATCCTGAATCAGCTTTTTTTACCTCTGAAGGGCACGGATGAACAGGCTTTGTCCCTATATGTAGCCCCCGGTTGTGCTATGACGAATACTTATCTGATCAATGAAACCCTCCTTTTTGAACCTGAGATGCGCCGCCTGGGGCCGCTGAAGGGTTATCCTGAACGGTCGATCGCTCTGCATGGCCCCGTCAGTGAATGCCTTCTGCAACTTCTTGAAAACAATGACAGGATACTGAGCCAGCGTTTTTTATTTGCCGCCATATGGGAGAAGCACGGAACCGTTGTCACCACGAATGCGCTGTATCAGACCATTGCCTCTGTACGTAAGGCATTGAAAACCGCCGGATTAGCGGAAGATGTGATTAAGACTTTTCCAAAGGAGGGCTTTAAATCAACTGCGGTGCTGCGTGTCGGAAAACGGGACGATTTTCTCACGTCAGACAATTCACCCTCTGCTATCGAAAATACAGGAATATCAGCTAAAACGGTGGTTTCTCATTCAATAAAACACAAAACCACGCTCGCGTATTGGCTGGCAGGCGGAATGTTTATTCTATCCTGTTCAATCTTCTGGTATGAATTTAATCACAGAGTCCCTGTTTTTGAACATTACCAGAAAGTGGGGAAGATTGGCGGGTGTGAGGTGTTTTCCTCATGGCACAATATTGATAAAAGCCGCAGTACGTTTGAAACACTGACGAGCCGATATCCTGTTCAATGTACTGCCGGGATGTTTGCTTATTTAAGTCTTAATATTGCTCAGCATGGTATGTCGGTGATTGTCTGCGATCGCAATCCAAAAGCAAGTGCAGCGAATTGCCGGTCAATTTTTTACAGGCAACACTATAATGAATAAACCATTAATACACGGGGCTTTGATCGCGTTTGGTATTATTGCACCTTTACTGGGTGCCTGGTCCGTTCACGAACGGCGGGATAATTTTAGCTGTCAGATTCAGGCTGTTATTGTGGATGAAAATAGCGCTATTGATGTGAGTATGAATTATACGTTGAGGAATGGCAGAGGAATTTATGAGTCATCAGGGGAATACCGGGAAAAAGGGAAACCTCCGGAGGCGATCAGCAACAAAATTACCTTCAACTACTGGAATGAATCAGACAAGGTGATCATGGTTTCGAATGAGACAAATGCATTGCCGAAAAAGCCGCAGGCTTTCAGAGACCATACGCCAGATTTCTTTCATCGGCGCGATCGCGGTATCAGCCTGAAAATACTTCCCGCCAATGACAACAGCTATCTCTTCCTCTATGACGGCTTGCCCGTTTTCTTCTGCTCTAAAAGTGAGTAAGTGATGCAGTTTCCAGCCCCTTTCAATGTCCTTGGGTTACGTCTTTTTACACTTGATTATATAAAGATAATGAGTATAGTTCTCATTCTCTTTAGTGTTTGCGGGCGTTGACGGACTCATCCCGCATCAATAGTGAGCAGATCTCACACGGAACACTGAGTACAACGGTGGAATCTGCTCTGGCCTTACAGCCTGCCAACACAATCATAATCGCAGCCCTATGCGACGCAGATCCCCGCCTGACTCTCTTTAAACGGTAAAGGATGTTCCTGATGACCAAAAAATTGTCCGCGCTGGCACTGCTCGTTGCTGCTTCGCTTTCCGGCTGTGCTGCACAGCACACGACAGCACCTGCGCCAGAAGCCCAGAAAACCGTGACGGCTCCGGCTGAGACGGGTGTGATCAAACGCGATCTTGCCGATGGCCTGTACGAAATGGTGCTCAACCAGAAAGGCGATGCGCTGTTTGTTGCCAGCGCGGAAGGCTTCAAGGACGTGCAGGGTGGGGTGGTCTACAAACTTGATCCCGCCACGCTGAAAACCACGGGCCGCAGCCATACCGACCTGAAAAACTTCGCAATGACGATCTCCCCTGACGGGCAGACCGTTTATGTGACTAACTCGCTGGACGGCGGTATCAGCGCCATTAACACCGCAGACGGTAAAGTCAAAAAGCGCCTGATGTTTACCGAGCGTAACGAAGAAGGGTTCCCGTTTGGCGCGCGTGAAATTCTGCTGCATGAAGGCACGCTGTATGTCGGCGGCGTGGGCGATCCAGGCGTGATTTGGGTTGTTGATGCCGAAACCCTGAAACTGAAAAAAACCATCAAAAATGCCGGTCAGTGGGTCACCGGGCTGCTGTGGTCTGAACAGACGGATCGTCTGTATGCGGCCAACGGCGGCGGCGAGATCCTCGTTATCAACCCGCACACTAATAAAATTGAAAAACGCTGGAAACCGCTGGGCGACAAGCCTGCGCTGCTCCTGAACCTGGCGGAAGATAAGGCCACAGGACGTCTGTTCGTCACCGATAACTCTAAAGCCAAAACCACGCTGGTGTTGAATATTCACACGGGCGAAGTGATCAAACAACTTGATGTAGGCGATTCGCTGGCGGTGAAATTTAATGCCAAACGCAATGAGCTGTACATCACCCAGCGCGAGAGCGGCAAGCTGCTGAGCCTGGACGCCACCACCTATGCCGTGAAGCATACCTGGGATCTGCCACCGAATCCGAACAGCCTGCTGCTGTCGGCCGATGGTCAGACGCTCTACGTCACCGTTAAGCAGGCGTTCAATAAAGACAACTCCACTAACGGCCCGGACAGCGTCGTTCGCATCTCTCTTAAATAAATTCTAAGGCCCGGTTACGGGCCATTTTGCGTGTACTTTTAATGAGTTACTTATGAACAACACCACAATGCACAAAACGCTGCTGGCGCTTGCCATTGCTGCGGCTACGCACTCCGCCTTTGCGGCGGAGGCTAAAAAAGAGGACACCATTGTTGTCCAGTCTGCTCCCGCCAGCGATTTCAAACCCGGCGGTGACCAGCTGGTGCCAGCCTTTCTTGACGGGCAGGTAGCCAACGGCGGACGCATGGGAATGCTCGGCCAGCAGAATGCCATGGACGTTCCGTTCAATATCATCAGCTACACCTCGAAACTGGTGGAAGATCAGCAGGCGAAAACCATTGCTGATGTCGTCGCTAACGACGCGGGCGTGCAGTACGTCCAGGGTTACGGCAACAGTGCGGAAACGTTTCGTATTCGTGGCCTGAAGTTTGACGGCGACGACATGACCTTTGGCGGTCTCTCCGGCGTGTTGCCGCGCCAGGTCGTTGATGCCCAGATGGTTGACCGCATTGAGATCTTCAAAGGGGCAAACTCCCTGATGAACGGTGCAGCAAGCTCAGGCGTGGGCGGGATGATTAACCTTGAGCCAAAACATGCGGGCGCAACGCCGCAGGCGAAAGTGGGTGTGGACTACACCTCCGATTCGCAGTTTGGCACCACGCTGGATGCGGGCCGTCGCTTTGGCGACAGCGATCAGTTTGGCGCGCGCGTGAACCTGGTCCACCGTGAAGGGGAAACGCCAATCGCCAACGACCGCCGCCGCACCACGCTGCTCTCTACCGGCCTGGATTACAAGGGCGACAACTTCCGTACCTCGCTGGACTTGGGTTATCAGAAGAAAACGTTCCACGGTAGCCCGACCAGCGTCAACATTTCGGGAGTGGATTTCGTCCCCGATCCGCCGAAAAACGATCGCAACTTCTCGCAGAAATGGGCCTACAGCAATATCGAAAACGAATTCGGTATGTGGCGCAGCGAGTATGACATCACCGACAACTGGACGGCTTATACTGGCCTCGGCGCGCAGCACTCGCATGAGGAAGGGATCTACAGCGCGCCGAAGCTGGTGGATAAAAGTGGCAAGGCGACGGTCAGCCGTCTCGACACCAACCGTATCAGCGATTCCGTCAGCGGGATGGCGGGGATTCGCGGTAACTTTGATACCGGCTTCGTATCGCACAAGGTCAACGTGGGGTATTCCGCGATGACCAAAAACGAAAAAATCGCGTGGAAGATGTCGTCAGAGACCCCGACCACCAACATCTACCACAATACCGGTGTCGATATGCCGGACAGCTCTAACTTCAACGGCTTAGGCGGAAAATACAGCGATCCGCTGACCAGCGGGCGCACCCGTACCCAGGGCTGGTTGTTGAGCGACACCCTGGGCGTGCTGGACGACAAATTGCTGTTCACCGCCGGGGCGCGCCATCAGAAGGTCGTCATCCGCGGGTATGACAAAATCACCGGTGCGGAAAACGACGCAGACGGTTTCGATGGCAGCCGCTGGATGCCAACCTACGGCGTGGTCTACAAACCGTGGGAAGAAATTTCCCTGTATGCCAACCACACTGAAGCGCTGCAGCCGGGTAAAACCGCACCTAACACTGCCACCAACTACGGTCAGAGCACCGGTATCGTCCACTCTAAACAGAACGAAGTGGGCGTGAAGGCGGACTTTGGCCGTGTGGGCGGCTCGCTGGCGCTGTTCGAAATCAAAATGCCGTCGGCGATCCTCAACAGCAACGGCCACTATGGCCTGGATGCTGAGCAGCGTAACCGTGGCGTTGAGCTGAACGTCTTTGGCGAACCGATGCTGGGGATGCGCCTGAACGCCAGTGCTACCTGGCTGCAGGCGGAGCTGACCAAAACCAACAACGGTGTGAATCAGGGTAACGATGCGATTGGTATCCCGAACTTCTACGCCGTGCTGGGTGCCGAGTACGACATCAAGCCGATTGAGGGCCTGACCGCCACCGCGCGCGTGAACCACTCCGGCACACAGTATGCCGACCTGGCCAATACCAAAAAGCTCGACAGCTATACCACGCTGGACCTGGGGATGCGTTATCGCTTTGCGGTGAACCACAACGAAAACCAGATGACCCTTCGTGCGGGCATCGACAACGTGACCGATGAAAACTACTGGGCAAGCGTAGACGATTCCGGTACTTACGTCACTCAGGGCGAACCGCGTACCTTTAAGGTCTCGGTTGGCTACGAGTTCTAAGCGTTCCACCCTCGTTATCCGGGGCATGGATGCCCCAATCCCTTGCTACCACCAGCATGAAGTGTTAAAACGTGCCCCTTCTAAAAAAGAGACAGGGGTAGGACGTGAAAGACGCGTCATCCGCTTCAGGCAACGGTCGTGCTGAAGCCTCGTCGGATCAACATCCGACGCTGCAACGTGGTTTGCAAAATCGACATATTCAGTTAATTGCCCTCGGCGGCGCTATCGGTACTGGGTTGTTTCTCGGCATCGGTCCCGCCATTCAGATGGCCGGTCCGGCGGTCCTGCTGGGTTATGGCATCGCCGGGATTATCGCCTTCCTGATCATGCGCCAGCTCGGCGAGATGGTTGTCGAAGAGCCGGTTTCAGGCTCGTTTGCACACTTTGCGTATAAATACTGGGGCCCGTTCGCCGGCTTCCTTTCCGGCTGGAACTACTGGGTGATGTTCGTGCTGGTGGGGATGGCGGAGCTGACTGCCGCAGGCATCTATATGCAGTATTGGCTCCCGGATGTCCCGACGTGGATCTGGGCCGCGGCCTTCTTCATCATTATTAACGCCGTTAACCTGGTGAACGTGCGTCTGTATGGCGAAACCGAGTTCTGGTTCGCGCTCATTAAGGTACTGGCGATCATCGGGATGATTGGCTTTGGCCTGTGGCTGCTGTTCTCCGGTCACGGCGGCGAGCGCGCCACCATCGACAACCTCTGGCAGCACGGCGGTTTCCTGGCAACCGGCTGGAAGGGGCTGATCCTCTCACTGGCGGTGATTATGTTCTCCTTCGGCGGGCTGGAACTGATTGGGATCACTGCGGCTGAAGCGCGCGATCCGCATAAAAGCATCCCGAAAGCGGTCAATCAGGTGGTGTACCGTATCCTGCTGTTTTATATCGGTTCGCTGGTGGTACTGCTGGCGCTCTATCCGTGGGTGGAAGTGAAATCCGACAGCAGCCCGTTTGTGATGATTTTCCACGATCTGAACAGCAACGTGGTGGCTTCGGCGCTGAACTTCGTCATCCTGGTGGCATCGCTGTCGGTCTATAACAGTGGGGTTTACTCCAACAGCCGTATGCTGTTTGGCCTCTCCGTACAGGGCAACGCGCCGAAGTTCCTCACCCGCGTCAGCCGCCGCGGCGTGCCGGTCAATTCGCTTTTTCTCTCTGGCGCTATTACGTCGCTGGTGGTCTTGATCAACTATCTGTTGCCGAAAGAGGCCTTTGGCCTGCTGATGGCGCTGGTGGTCGCCACGCTGCTGCTGAACTGGATCATGATCTGTCTGGCGCACCTGCGCTTTCGCGCCGCTATGCGTCGCAAGGGACGTGAGACACAGTTTAAGGCGCTGCTTTATCCGGCGGGCAACTACCTCTGTATCGCTTTCCTGGGGCTGATTCTGGTGCTGATGTGTACCATGGATGAGATGCGCCTTTCAGCGATGCTGCTGCCTGTGTGGGTGGTATTCCTGTTTATCGCGTTTAAGCTCTCTCGAAGGTAAAAGCAAAACGGCAACCTGGTTGCCGTTTTTAGTGTTTGCACCCTCTCCCTGCGGGAGAGGGCCGGGGTGAGGGCACCAGACCGCACCCGCCTTCACGCCCGGTGGCGCTGCGCTTACCGGGCCTACCACGCATCTCGCAACTTCCCCAACATCTTTATCGTGACCCCCCTCCCAATTCTGTTTCGATCCACAGGATCTTTATTTTGTAATCGATTACTTTTCAATTGAACTGATTTGTAATCGATTACTTTTTGCGGGTGAGGCTTATCATGGTGTCAACTGAAAGTAGTGGAAAGGCGATAGTGCAGCACCGGCTGCTGGTTCCGCGTCTGTCGCTGATGATGTTTCTGCAGTTTTTTATCTGGGGTAGCTGGTCGGTCACGCTCGGCCTGGTGATGACCCGGCACAACATGTCTTTACTGATTGGCGATGCGTTCTCCGCCGGGCCGATCGCCTCCATTCTGTCGCCGTTTGTGCTTGGTATGCTGGTAGATCGTTTCTTTGCCTCGCAGAAGGTGATGGCGGTGATGCACCTGGCGGGCGCGGCAATTCTGTGGTTCGTGCCGGGGGCGCTGATTGCTGAAAACGGCGCGTTGCTGATCGGCCTGCTGTTTGGCTACACGCTCTGCTACATGCCGACGCTGGCGCTGACCAACAACATCGCGTTTCACAGCCTGGCAAACGTGGATAAAACCTTCCCGGTGGTGCGCGTGTTCGGCACCATCGGCTGGATCGTGGCGGGTATTTTCATCGGCGTCACCGGCGTGGCCTCAAGCGTTACCATCTTCCAGGTGGCAGCGGCCAGCTCCGTGCTGCTGGCGCTCTACAGCCTGACTCTGCCGCACACGCCCGCGCCGGCGAAAGGCTTGCCCGTTAAGGTGCGCGATCTCTTCTGTGCGGACGCCTTCGCGCTGCTTAAAACACGCCATTTCTTCGTCTTCTCCGTCTGCGCGATGCTGATCTCCGTTCCGCTCGGCACTTACTACGCCTACACCGCTTCTTATCTGGCGGATGCCGGGATTGCGGACGTCAGCACCGCCATGTCCTTCGGGCAGATGTCCGAGATCTTCTTCATGCTGGTCATTCCGCTGCTGTTCCGCCGCCTGGGCGTGAAATATATGCTGCTGATCGGCATGCTGGCATGGTTCGTGCGTTACGCCATGTTTGCGCTGGGCGTCAGCGAGGAAGGGCGGATCTTGCTGTACCTGGGCATTCTGCTGCACGGCGTCTGCTACGATTTCTTCTTTGTGGTCGGCTTTATCTACACCGACCGCGTGGC
This sequence comes from Enterobacter sp. MALB-1, assembly GCF_041021625.1. Classification (NCBI taxonomy): domain Bacteria; kingdom Pseudomonadati; phylum Pseudomonadota; class Gammaproteobacteria; order Enterobacterales; family Enterobacteriaceae; genus Enterobacter; species Enterobacter sp. MALB-1. The sequence continues at coordinate 3,258,494 of NZ_JBDPJL010000001.1, read as the reverse complement.
GGGTGAAAAGGTGAAAGGTCAGGCCCAGAGCATGATCGTGATGTTCACCTATGGCATCGGCATGCTGCTCGGCTCACAGATTTCCGGTGCGCTCTATAACCGCCTGGTGGCGGGGCAAACTGTGCCGCAGGCGTGGGTGACATTCTGGTGGATACCGGCGGTGGCTGCCGCGGCGATTGCACTGATTTTCCTTCTCACGTTTAAGTATGACGATGACAAGGCGTAATGTTCAGGAGGTGGTATGAGAACGATTAAGGGACCGGGTATTTTTCTGTCGCAGTTTATCGGTGGGGAAGCGCCGTTCAACACCCTCGACGGGCTGGCGAGCTGGGCGGCTGCTAAGGGTTACAAAGCGGTGCAGATCCCCTGTAACCATCCGCATATTTTTGATGTGGAGAAAGCGGCGGAGAGCCAGACCTACTGCGATGAAATCACGGGCAAGCTGGCAGCGCACGGGCTGGTCATCAGCGAGCTGTCGACCCATCTGGAAGGGCAGCTTGTGGCGGTGAACCCCGTCTACAGCGAGGCGTTTGACCACTTCGCGCCTGCCGCTGTGCGTGGTAACGATATGGCGCGGCAGGCATGGGCGACGGAGAAAGTGAAGCAGGCGGCAGTCGCCTCGGCCAGATTAGGCCTGAAAGCGCACGCCACCTTCTCCGGCTCGCTGGCCTGGCCGTTTTTCTACCCGTGGCCGCCGCACAACGAGCAGCGTTTTCAGGACGCATTTCAGGAACTGGCAAACCGCTGGCGGCCGATTCTGGATACCTTTGACGAGCAGGGCGTGGACGTCTGCTTTGAGCTGCATCCGGGAGAAGATCTGCACGACGGCGTGACCTTCGAGCGTTTTCTGGCGCTGGTCGATAACCACCCGCGCTGCAACATTCTTTACGACCCGAGCCACATGCTGCTGCAACAGATGGATTACCTGACCTTTATTGACCTCTACCATTCGCGCATTAAAGCGTTCCACGTGAAGGATGCCGAGTTCCGCCCCAACGGGCGCAGCGGCGTGTACGGCGGCTACCAGCCGTGGATCAACCGCGCCGGACGCTTTCGCTCGCTGGGCGACGGGCTGATCGACTTTAAAGGCATCTTCAGCAAGCTGACCCAGTACGACTACGACGGCTGGGCGGTGCTGGAGTGGGAGTGCTGCCTGAAAGACGGTGATACCGGGGCACGGGAAGGCAGTGAGTTTATCCGCCGCCACATCATTCCCGTCTCCGGGCGCGCGTTTGACGATTTCGCGGCAGGGGGTAGCCATGATTAACGTCGGCATTATCGGCAGCGGGTTTATCGGCCCGGCGCATATTGAGGCGCTGCGCCGCCTTGGATTTGTCCAGGTGGTGGCGCTGTGCGACGGCACGTTTGCTCAGGCGCAGGAAAAAGCACGCCAGCTTAACGTGCCGCATGCCTATGGCAGCGTGGAAGAACTGCTCGCGCATCCGGAACTGCACGTGGTGCACAACTGCACGCCGAACCACCTGCATGCGGAAATTAACCGCCAGATTTTGCGCTCAGGTAAGCATGTGTTTTCCGAAAAGCCGCTGTGTATGACGCCGGACGAGGCGCGCGAGCTGGTGGCGCTGGCGGAGCAGGCGGGCGTGGTGCACGGCGTCAGCTTTGTCTATCGTCAGTTTGCAATGGTGCGCCAGGCGGCGAGTATGATGCGCGCGGGCAGCGTCGGGCGGCTGTTTGCCTCGCACGGCAGCTACCTGCAGGACTGGATGTTGCTGGAAACCGACTACAACTGGCGGGTGGATGCCGCGCTCGGCGGGGCGTCCCGCGCGGTGGCGGATATCGGTTCCCACTGGTGCGACACGGTGCAGTTTGTCACCGGGCGGCGTATTACCGAGGTGATGGCCGATCTCTCCATCGTCTGGCCGACGCGCAAGGCTAGCGTGGCGGGCAATCAGACCTTTACGCACGACGAGCATGCTCAGTATGCAGATAAACCGGTCACCACCGAAGACTTCGGTTCGGTGCTGTTCCGCTTTGACGACGGCAGCAAAGGCAGCTTTAGCGTCTCGCAGGTGAGCGCCGGACGCAAAAACCGTCTCACGTTTGAAATCAACGGCAGCGAGCGGTCGGTGGCGTGGGATCAGGAGGTGCCGCAACGGTTGTGGATCGGCCATCGCGCGCAGCCTAACCAAACGCTCTCCGACGATCCTGGCCTGATGAACCCTGACGTGGCCGACAGCGCTCATTTCCCCGGTGGGCATATCGAAGGCTGGCCTGACGCCTTTAAAAATATGATGGCGCAGTTTTACCGCGCCGTGCAGGTGGGGAAAATGCCGGAACAGCCGCAGTTTGCCACTTTCCACGAGGGGGCGAACGTCATGTATATCATTGATGCGATAGTGAAAAGTCACCAGCAGCAGCGCTGGGTACGCGTGGAGCGTTGACGGTTTGCCCGGTTCGCCGGGCAACAAATTTATGATAGCCTGCATAAAACGCTAACCGCAGGATGTGTCGTCGCTATGTCAATTCAGAAAATCGCTCAGCTTGCCGGCGTGTCCGTGGCAACGGTTTCCCGCGTGCTTAATAACAGCGATACCGTAAAAGCGAAAAACCGTGAGCGCGTCCTGCAGGCGATCAAAGAGAGTAACTACCAGCCCAATTTGCTGGCCCGCCAGCTACGTACCGCCCGCAGCTATATGATCCTGGTGATGGTATCGAACATCGCCAACCCGTTCTGCGCCGAAGTGGTAAAAGGGATTGAAGCCGAGGCCGAGAAGAATGGCTACCGCATCCTGCTGTGTAATTCTGGCTCGGATATCGAACGTTCCCGCTCGGGCTTAAGCCTGCTGTCGGGTAAAATCGTCGACGGCATTATCACCATGGATGCCTTCTCGAAGCTGCCGGAACTTGCGGCGCTGATTGGTTCCGCGCCGTGGGTGCAGTGTGCTGAATACGCCGATGCCGGTATCGTCTCCTGTGTGGGCATTAACGATGTGGACGCTTCACAGCACGTTGTCAGTCAGCTTGCCGACGGCGGGCGCACACGCATCGCGCTGATTAACCACGACCTCAGCTACAAATATGCCCGCCTGCGCGAACGTGGCTATAAAAGCGTGATCCACCTGCGGGATCTGGCGTATCAGGCCGTGGAATACGCCAGCGATCTCAGCTCCAGTGCAGGCATGGCAGCGATGCAAAAATTACTGGAAGAGAACCCACCTGATGCGGTATTTGCCGTTTCCGATACGCTGGCGGCAGGCGCATTGCGTGCCATTCAGCAGGCGGGATTACGCGTGCCGGAGGATATTGCGGTTGTCGGTTTTGACGGTACGGAACTGGCGGAGATGATTTCGCTCACCACTATTGAGCAGCCATCGCGTGATATCGGGCGCAAGGCGGTCGAACTTTTACTGAATAAAATCGACAATCCGGATGCGCCCACGGAAAGGGTGATGATGGACTGGCGCTTTATTTCCCGCGCCAGTGCCTGATTATTTCGCCAGTACGCCAGCCAGCGAGCGAATATCGTTCCCGGTGGGCGTCTGGTGAATGCGCAGCCCAAATTCATCCACTACCGCGAAAATATGGTCAAAGATATCGGCCTGAATCTCTTCATATTCTGCCCAGATCACCGTGTTGGTGAAAGCATATATTTCAATCGGCAGACCGTTGGCATCCGGCGCGAGCTGACGCACCATTAACGTCATATCGTTACGAATACGCGGATGACTTCGCAGGTATTCATTCAGATAGGCGCGGAAGGTACCGATATTGGTCATCTTGCGCAGGTTTAATACCGATTCCCCTTCACCGTTTTCCTGATTCCACAGCGTAATTTCCTCATGACGCGCGGCCAGATAAGGCTTAAGCAGTTTCGCCTGAATCAGCTTCTGCTGTTCCTGCTCGTCAAGGAAATGAATGCTGGTGGTATCGATATTCAGGCTGCGCTTAATGCGTCGCCCGCCGGAGGCCGACATGCCGCTCCAGTTGATAAAGGCGTCGGACACCAGCGCCCAGGTTGGAATGGTGGTGATGGTGTTATCGAAATTGCGCACTTTAACGGTGGTCAGGCCGATGTCCGTCACCGTGCCGTTCGCGCCGTATTTCGGCATCTCCAGCCAGTCGCCGAGCTTCAGCATATCGTTAGCGGAGAGCTGAATACCCGCCACAAGCCCGAGTATCGGGTCTTTAAAGACCAACATCAGAACGGCAGCCATCGCACCCAGACCGCTGATCAGAATCGCCGGGGACTGACCGATCAGCAGGGAGATAATCAAAATCCCCACCAGGATCGCGCTCACCAGCTTGATGCCCTGAAATATCCCTTTTAGCGGCAGCTGTGACGCTGTGGCCATTTTCTGTGACAGATTAAAAATGACGTCCAGCAGCGAGAAGAAGGAGAGCAGGGCATACACCATTACCCACAGCTTTGCGCAGGTGGTAAGTATTTCCGCTGCTTCGCTGCCTCTTTGCAGCCACAATACCGCCTGAACGTTGACGATTATCCCCTGCAGGGTAAAGGCCAGACGGTGAAATAATTTATTCTGAGTAATGATTTGCAGCCACAAATGGCTGCTGGCCTGCGCACGCTTCTCAAAAGCCCGCAATACCACTTTGTGCAGAATAAAATGAACAATAACGGCGGTAAGAAAAATAATACCAAAGATAATCACTAAAGAGGTGGTGTGATTAATTTCAATGCCTAACTCTTCAACCTGAGCAATTAATTCCTGCATAACGTCTCCTGTATTGATGCAGCCCCATAATGGCGGCTGCGGATCTATTATGCAAATTCGGAGGAGTTATCTGGACGCGTGACAGGTCTTTACTACCGGTAAACAGAGACGATGGCGCATACGCAGCGTCGCCAGTGCCAACACGATCATCATCCCCGTTTCAACCGCCAGGAAAACCGTTATCGCCTGAGTATAATCTCCGTGATGATTCTGCAGCGCATGCAGCAAAATCGCCCCGAAAATAGCCGGACCAAGGCCGAGTGCCGCCTGCTGAAGCGTGCTCAAAATTGCGCTCGCGGCACCGGCATCGTCTGGCTGGATATCGCGCATCCCGATGCGGTAGAAACTGTTTACAATCAGCGCCTGCCCGTAACCGATCAGCCCGGTTGCCGGAGCCAGTGTCAGCGCGGTATTCGTCATCCCCCAGAGGCGGAAGGTGGCGATCAGCGCCAGCAGACCCATAATCTGGATCGCCAGGCCCGTGAGCAGAATGGTGCTGGTGCTATAGCGGGCAATCAGGCGCGGGGCAAACCACGCAGAAATAAAGTACGTTACGCCAAGCGCAATAAAACTGTTCCCCGACTGCCACGGTGCCATCCCCAGACCGGTCTGCATGGTGAGCGCCATACAGAACATAAACCCGGACCAGACGCTGAAAAAGAGCATCGCAATCAGTACACCAAAACGGATGCTGTGAAGCTGCAGCAGGCGCGGGGGGATCAGCGGGTGAGCGTCCTCGCGCTCTTTTTTACGCGCATTCAGCACCATCAAATAGGCCAGCGGAATAATGGCGAGAAGCATAGCCTTCAGCGGCCATGACCAGTGCCACTGCGGGCCAAGCGCCATCGGGAACAACAGGCAGCAGAGGATAATCGCCAGCAGTCCGGTGCCGGTCCAGTCGATGCGTGACCGGGTATCGCGGCGGGTTTCCGGCACGTAGCGGCGGCTCAACGCCAGCACCACCATGCAGACAGGCACGTTGATAAAGAAGGCGTTACGCCAGCCCAGCCCGGCGATATCCGCCGATACCAGCCAGCCGCCGCCCATCTGCCCCACGATAAACGCGATGCCGCCAATGCCGCCAAACAGGCTAATCGCTTTCGCATGGGCGGTGCCTTTTAGCGTCACATGCAGTGTGGCAAGAATTTGCGGCATGATCAGCGCCGCCCCTGCGCCCTGGACGATACGCGCGGCAAGCAACTGTTCAATATTACCCGCCATACCGCACAGCAGCGAGGCCAGACCAAAGCTCGCCACGCCCCACATAAACAGACGACGGCGGCCGAGGTTATCCCCCAGCTTGCTGCCGAGCGCCAGGCAGACGGCGAAGGCCACGCCGTAGAGCGCGACAATCAGTTCCAGCTCGGTGGCGGTGGCATGTAAAGAGTGGGTGATGGAATCCAGCGCCACGTTGGTAATTGAGGTATCAATCAGCGGCAGCATCTGGCCGGTTAACAGCAATATCAGGCCTGCACGACCCGGTGAAACAACTGACGTATTCATGGTAACTCCATTGCGTCAAACAGCTTAGAGACGTAGCATCAACCATCTGATAAACGAGTACCAGTTCTTGCTTATACTGGTACTGACACTACCATGCAGGGGGATTTATGGCGCTGATGTCTGAACCTGTCACCTCACTCAAGGATGACACCCGAAAGCAGCTTGGGGCATTTTTACGCGCCCGTCGTGAAAGCCTCGATCCGCAGCGCCTGGGTTTACCGCGCAGCGGCCGCCGTCGCACACCGGGGCTGCGTCGTGAAGAGGTGGCCCTGCTGGCGGATGTGGGCGTCACCTGGTACACCTGGCTTGAGCAGGGCAGGGACGTCAATCCATCGAGCGCGGTGATGGCTGCAGTGGCGAAAGCGCTGCAGTGTACGCCGACGGAAACCCGACATTTGTTCGTTCTGGCGGGTTTGCCGCCGGGGGAAGCGCCACAGGCAATCTGCTGCGAGGGGATCAGCGAAGGCACGCGCCGCCTGCTCGACACCCTGATGCCGAAACCTGCCAGTATCCAGAAACCTAATTTCGACATCGTGGCGTGGAACGACAGCTTCGGCCATCTGATGGGCGTCGATTTCAATGAAATTCCGCCGGAAGACCGTAACTGTATCTACCTGTTCCTCACCCATCCGGCGTGGCGCGCACGCCTTGGCAAACGCGACGATGTACTGCCCATTTTTGTCTCCTACTTCCGTGCGGCGATGGCGGAGCACCGGGGCGACCCGCTGTGGGAAGCGAAGCTGGCCCGCTTCTTTGCGGTGTCTGAAGAGTTCAAAGCCCTGTGGCACCAGCGCAACGACGTTCGCGGGGTGGAGAACCAGCTCAAGCTGTTTACTCATCCTGAACTGGGAGATTTTACGCTGCAGCAGATGTACTGGTACTCCGCACCGCGAAACGGATCGCGGTTGCTGGTCTATTTACCCGTGGATGAGGCGGGAGAGAGGGCGATGGCATGGCTGGCGGAGCAGGGGAAATAAGTTTTTGCGAGGCGCTTTCAGGGAATCAGAGCCTCTTCTGCTAAGTGGCTGAGACAGGCGTAAGGTGAGGTTTAATTAAACCAACCGACTTAATCGTCATGATTTCGATGAAGTGTTAAGTCGTCTATACTCACGCGATGAGAAACCACCCATGTCGCCACTGATGATTGATTCCGCAGACTTCAGCCAAAAACTCGGCCTTATCTCCCGAAACGTCGAACACACCGAAGCGTTCCTGGCGCGAGGCGCGGAGGATTTCCATCTGCCGGGGTTTCTGCTGCCTGTCGGATACCGACTTTTAAAATCACGTTATGGCGATGAATACCGTCTCGTGACAACCGACGACGGCAAGCCCTACACCGCTTATGCAGTGAAGCTGACGTTTCACAACGAAATCACCTATCCTCATGGGGCTGCCACGCAGGTGATGGTGTGGCGTACTCCGCGCGCCGTACATCAGCGCGTGATAAGCGGGTTACCGCAACTCTTTTTTCAGTGGCTGCTAAGTGAATATGACATCGTTGTTTCGGACGGCGAGCAAACGGGAGACGGACAGCGATTCTGGCTGCTCATGATCGACTGGGCGTTTACTATGAACTATCGCATTCGCGTGGCAGACGGTACGGTGGGAGAAGAGTGGACGTTAACGCCCGTAAATTCTTACGCTGAGCTTGAAGAACGCTGGATTGCTTTTGCCTGGGGTAGGTCCATCCGCAGGCTGGTCATCAGTAAAACGTAACGGGCCGCATGCAGCGGCCCGTTTTCATTAGCACTCCGTCACAATCGTGCTCAGCGGCAGGCGAGACTTCGGCAGCGTGGCGTTGAAATCTTCCACGCTGTGGTGCCCAACCGGCACCACCACCAGGCTGGTGAAGCCTTTCTCTTTCAGGCCAAACTCTTCATCAAGGATAGCCGCGTCGAAGCCTTCAATCGGCACTGCGTCAAGGCCCATCGCGGCCACGCCCAGCAGGAAGTTACCGACGTTCAGGTAAACCTGTTTTGCCATCCACTGGTCGTCATCTTTCAGGTCGACACGGTGCATATCGGCGAAGTAGTGGCGGCCTTTGTTGTTGGCGGCTTTCGCTTCCGGCGTTGCAAAGCGGCCATCGGCTTCTTCCTGGTCGATCACGCGATCCAGCCATGCATCGTCCATCGCGGTTTTTGCGCAGAACACCACCACGTGAGAAGCGTCCAGCATTTTGCGTTCGTTGAACACGTAGGTACCCGCTGCGGATTTCGCCACACGCGCTTTACCTTCCTCGGTGCTGGCAACAATAAAGTGCCACGGCTGGGAATTGGTGCTGGACGGGCTGTACTGTAGCAGGGTTTTCATTTTTTCCGCTTCTTCCGCGGTCAGTTTTTTGCTTGCGTCAAACGCCTTGGTAGAGTGGCGTTTCAGCGCGACAGAAATGATATCCATAACAACTCCTGGTGATGAAATTCGCCCGCACACGGGCGCGAAAGGAAAGCAGATTACCGCGCGAAGCGGCAAAAGATAAGTGCAATTCGAGCGCTTACACTGTTCGGCACAGACGAACAATCAGGCCGGGCGTATCCACTTCTGATCTTTTTTTGGCAGTTTATCGACGACCAGATCCCACGACTCATGGATAAGATCCGTGACCAGTTCCGGCGTAATGTCGTCGGTGCCGTAGAGCGAAATCCAGTGTTTTTTATTGAGGTGATAGCCAGGCTCAATGCCCCGATAAATCTGTTGATTGAGCAGCGATTTTTCCGGCTCAGATTTCAGGCTGACGTGAGGCCGCCCGTGAGCGGCGGCCATAATCATAAAAATCTTTCCACCCACTTTAAAGACATCGAACTCCGGGCCAAACGGCCAGCAGTGTTCCGTGAATGGCAGCTCCAGCGCCACGCGTCTGGCGTGCTCCTGTAAAGATTTACTCTCCATCTTTACCCTCTATGGCGAGCGCCCGCCACATGGCTTCAAAGCCGAGCGCTTTAAAATCGACGGCGCGGGAAGGATCGCGGGTGGCAAATTCCATCGTGGTTTCGGCCAGCGATAAGAAAATCGCATCGCCAAAGGTGCGAAACTCGTCGGACATAAATACCTGGCGTACCGAGCGGCGGCACAGTTCATTCAGCTCCGGGAACATATCGTGAACCGCCTGTTCGGTCTCTTTCGAGATTTTCTCGCTCACACCGAGCTGGCGGATCGCGCCGTGAGCGATCGGGTTGCGAATGCCCCAGTCCACATAGCTGTTCCAGATATTACGGGTATGTTCTTTCGGAAGCGTAATAGAGCGATCGAGGTTCGCCAGCATAGTCTGGCAAAGATCCTGCTTCAGATGCAGATAGAGGGCGTTCAGCAGATCGTCTTTGGTAGCAAAGTAGCGAAACAGTGTGCCTTCAGCGACACCCGCATTACGGGCAATCAACGCCGTTGAAGCCGCAATGCCAGACTGAGCAAATGCCGCGGTTGCCGCTTCCAGTAAGGCCTGTTTTTTATCTTCACTCTTTGGACGTGCCACTAAAAATCCCCTCCTCTTAATTGTAAAAAAACACATTGAATCATGCGTGTCATACCGCTGCAACGCGGAATGTCAAAGATCGAAAACATCTTGACGATATATTCATCGCATCTATAATGAGTGCTTACTCACTCATAATCAAGTTCAACCCGCGCAAACCATCGGAAGGGGCGCGAAGCCGGGTCAGGAAATGAAAAAGCCTCTATTCATCTGCGTGGTGTTTGTCATGATTATTGCTTCAGCTGCGAGTTTACCTTTTATCCTGAATGCCGGATTTGGCCAGCCACCGCAGGGTGCGCAGCTCACGGAAGTGGAAGCCTCTCCGCAGTATCGGGACGGCAAGTTTCACAATACGCTGCCGACGCCGGGTTTTACCGGGCAACAAAATATGCTGGTGGCGTGGTGGCAATTCCTGACCCGCAAAACCGAAAATGCCCGTCCGGCACAGCCGCTGCCGCTGGTTAACACCGATCTGGCGAGCCTGCCGCTGGCGCAAGACACGCTGGTGTGGCTCGGCCACTCCTCCTGGTATATGCAACTGGCAGGCAAACGCATCCTGATCGATCCGGTGCTCGGCAACTACGCTGCGCCGTTCTCGTTCCTTAACAAGGCGTTCGCCGGGGAATACCCGTGGCATGCGGAAAGCATGCCGGAGATCGACCTGCTGATTATCTCTCACGATCACTACGACCATCTGGATTACGCCACCATCAGGGCTTTGCTGCCAAAGGTGAAACGTGTGGTCACCCCGCTGGGCGTCGGTTCACACCTGCGTTACTGGGGTATGAATCCTGAGATTATCGACGAGCGCGACTGGAATCAGTCCGTGCGCATCAGCGATGAGCTGACGGTTCACGTGCTTCCTGCACGTCACTTTTCCGGGCGCGGCATCAAGCGCGACCAGACGCTGTGGGGCAGCTTTATGTTCGTTACGCCCGAGCAGAAGGTTTACTACAGTGGCGACTCCGGTTATGGCCCGCATTTCAGAGCCATCGGTGAGCAGTTTGGCGAGGTGGATCTCGCCATTATGGAAAACGGCCAGTACGACCAGGACTGGAAGTACATCCACATGCTGCCAGCTGAAACGGCGCAGGCCTCCGCAGATCTCAATGCCAGAGCGGTGGTGCCAGGGCATAACGGGCGCTTTGTGCTGGCGAAACATACCTGGAACGATCCGCTGATCCAGCTGGCAAAAGCCAGCAAGGACAAACGTTATCGCCTGTTGACGCCGGAACTAGGCGAGCCCGTCCGGGTGAGTGATACCACCCAACAGTTTCGCGCATGGTGGGAATAATGATCAACCGAGAAGCAGAAGGGGAGAGCAGCATGACCATTTCCGCTCAAGTCATCGACACCATTGTCGAGTGGATCGACGACAACCTGCATCAGCCGTTACGCATTGAAGAGATTGCCCGCCATGCGGGTTACTCGAAGTGGCACCTGCAGCGGCTGTTTATGCAATATAAAGGTGAAAGTCTGGGGCGCTATATCCGCGAACGTAAGCTACTGCTGGCGGCGCGCGATTTGCGTGAATCGGATGAACGCGTGTATGACATCTGCCTGCGTTACGGATTTGACTCACAGCAGACCTTTACGCGCATCTTTACGCGAACGTTCAACCAGCCGCCTGGGGCATATCGCAAAGAGAATCACAGCCGGGCGCACTGAGTTGTTTTCGCCCGGTGGCGGCTACGCCTTACCGGGCTTACAAACATTGCGAACGTAGGCCGGGTAAGGCGCAGCCGCCACCCGGCTTTTTTGTTGGCTTACCAGCGATAATTCACCGTCGCCGTCACCGTTCGGCCAATCCCGTAGAAGCACGCCGTATCGCTTGCGCACGACGCGACATACTTCGTATCCGCCACGTTATTGACGTTAAACTGCACGCTCGCCCCTTTCAGGCTGCTGTTCATCTCGCCCAGATCGTAGCTCACCATCGCATCATACAAATCCACCGACGGCACCTTGAACGTGTTCTTTGCATCGCCGTAGCTGGTGCCGATGTAACGCATTCCCACGCCTGCGGTCAGGCTCTTCAGCGCGCCGCCAGGAATGGTGTAGCTGGCGAAAGCCGATGCCATATGCGTTGGGATACGCGCGGGGGTTTTGCCTTCTGTCCCTGCCACCGTCGTGCTCCGGGTTTTTGCATCCGTGTACGTGTACGAGCCAATCAGGTTGATATTGTCCATCAGCGTGGAGTGGATCTCCGCCTCAACGCCTTTCGAACGCACTTTGCCCGCGTTTTCAAACCAGCCTTCGGCGCTGTTGTAGGTCGCGACGTTGTCCTGGGTTAAATCGTAGAGGGCAAGGGTCATCAGCGTGGTATCAACCGGCTGATACTTCAGCCCGATTTCCGTCTGCTCTCCGGTAGTCGGTTTAAACGGCCCTACGCCTGGCGCACGGTTGGTTTGCAGATTCGGTTCGAACGAAGTGCTGTAGCTAATATAGGGCGACAGGCCAAAGTCGAACGCATACAGCAGCCCGGTACGCCACGTGAATTTGCTGTCGTTCTGCTGGGTAACGCTGTTATCGGTGAAGTCGTTAGTGCGCACTTCGCTCCAGTCATAACGCCCGGAAACCAGCCATTCCCAGTTATTCCAGCTTATCTGATCCTGCAGATACAGGCCCATCTGGTCGAGGTTTTGCTGTTCGTCGGTGGCGGTGCTGAAGGTGCTTTCATCGACGTTCACGCCGTACACCGGGTTTGTCCAGTCGAGGTCATACTGTGAGCCGCTTCCGCGTTCCAGCAGCTGTTTATCTTTGCTGCTCTTGTAGTCGACGCCGCCAAGCAAGGTATGGCTGACGTTACCCGTATTCACCAGATACTCAAGCTGGTTATCGAGGCCAAACTCATTGGTGGTGCGCTCCTCGTGCTGGGCGCGGCGGGTCAGCACTGTGCTGTCAGCGGCGCTGTTAGCGTAAACCAGGTAGCGATATTTTTGCTTAATGGTGGCGTAACGCGCGTTCTGGCGGAAGGTGAGGTTATCGGCAAACTGGTGTTCCAGCTCGTAACCGATCATCGTCTGCTCGCGCCAGGACTGATCATAATCCGGATCGCTGACGTTAAAGTCGCTTGGAATGTATTTGCCATTCGCGCTCTTCAACGTGCCATACGCGGGGAGGAAGTTACGGTAGCCCGCATCCGGATCTTTCTGATAACTGCTCAGCAGCGTAAAACGGGTCTGATCGTTCGGATACCAGGTGATCGCCGGGGCAATCGCCATTCGTGTCTCTTTGTAATCGTCCACCTGATTATGCTGGGTGCGGGCGATACCGTTGACGCGATAAAGCACGCGCCCGTCATCGCTGAGCTTACCACCGAAATCAAACGCGCCTTCTGCCAGGTCGTTGTTACCGGTGCGGAACTGGACGTTGTGGATGGATTCGGTGGTCGGTCGTTTGCTGATCATGCTGATAAGCCCGCCCGGATTGACCTGACCAAACAGCACGGACGCCGGGCCACGTACCAGTTCCACCCGTTCCAGCAGCCACGGATCAATCGCGCCCGTCTGGGAAGAGGCCGTTGCGCCGAAGCTCAGACCGTCGAGGAATTTCGGTACGTAGCTAAAGCCACGCACAAACACTTCATCGTTACGGTTGGACGATCCGCGGTACTCGGTAAAAACGCCAGCGGAGTAGCGCAGCGCCTGCGATACGGACGTCACATCCTGCATCTTCATCTGATCGCGGGTGATCACCGACACCGACTGCGGCGTCTTCACGATCTCTGCGCTGGTCTTGGTCGCGGAAAGGGTTTTGGTTGCCACGATCCCCTTTACTGGCGCGGTGGGTTCTTCACTTACACCCTGCGTCACCGTAATGGTTTCTTCTTTGGTTTCGGCCTGAGCCGTCACGCTGGCCGCAGCCAGACTCAAAAGCCAGAGTTGAATTAACTTATTATTTTTAAACATTTTTATTATACGTCCTTGGTTGCTATCGCCATAAAAACACCGGTAAAACGGCCTAGATGATATTGCAAATTATTACCATTTGCATTAGCGTTGTTTACAAATTTAGGCGGGGAACGGGCATTAATGAAAAGGGCATGGAGTGGGTTGCTGTTAGGGATCGGTACGCTGCCTGCGGTGGCAGCAACGTGTGAACACTCTTCCCTCCAGGGAGATGTACAGGGAAAATTTGATGCCAGCGGCGAAGTTTGCTTTGTGCTGCCCGAGCTGACTGAAAACTATGTCTCAGCCACCCTTAATGGCGTAACCGATGCCCGCCTGCTGGACGCGCAAAACCGCCGTATCCGCACGCTGGTTGAAAATGGTCCCGCAGACGGTGAACACACCCTCCTTTTTGCCCTCCCGGTACGGCAGAGCACCTCGCTGGTGTTGCATGGAGAGGCGGGCAAGCCGTGGCGTTTTCAGTGGAGAATGAAAGAGACCTCCGCGTTACCACGCGTACAAATGCTGGAGCCTGAAAGCCCGACGCTGCAGGCGCTGGCAAAAACGATTGCTGCCGGTGGGAGCACTGATGCGTTCTGGCAGGCGCAGATTCGGCAGGGAACGCCGATGGTGGAGCCGGTGGATGCAGGACATAAACGTGTTACTTTCCTGTGGCGCGGCGCGCGGGATAACGTCTTTATTCTCGGCTCACCGGCGGGGGACCACGATCCGCTGTTCCGACTGGGGAAAAGCGATGTCTGGTTCCGCAGCTACGTGGTGCCTGCCGATACGGTAATGCAGTACAAACTTGCGCCGGATGTACCGTTGATAGACGGTTCACCGCGTGAGCAACGCCGCGCGATCCTGGTGAGTGCGCAGGCCGATCCGCTTAACCCGAACACCTTTGGCGAACAGAAAGCGGATCGCTGGAACCGCTATTCGCTGCTCGATCTCAGCCCGACACGCTACTGTTCCGTGCAGGCCACGTCACAGCCGCTGGTGCACGGCACGCTGAGCCGCCAGATGTTTGCCAGCAGAATCCTCGGCAATTCCCGCGAAGTGATGATTTACAAACCGCGCGGCGCGCAGCCTGCGCGCTGGACGCTCATGCTGTTCGACGGGCAGATCTATCAGGATGAGTACCACTTCGCCAATGTGCTGGATGGTCTGATTGCCCGCCATCATCTTCCGCCCGTTAACGTGGTGTTTATCGACAGTCTCGATTATGCCCGTCGCGGCAAAGAGTTGCCGCCCAACCCGGATTTTGCCGACTTTATGGCGCACGAACTGCTGCCGTGGCTACGTCGGCAGGGGATTGCAATGCAGCGGCAAAAAACGGTGCTGGCGGGTTCCAGCTACGGCGGAATTGCGTCGTCATGGATCGCGCTGCGCTATCCGCGTCTGTTTGGCAACGTACTGAGTCTTTCTGGCTCGTACTGGTGGGCACCGAAAGGTGAAGCGCCCGGCTGGCTGACGCGT
Organism: Enterobacter sp. MALB-1; assembly: GCF_041021625.1. Lineage (NCBI taxonomy): Bacteria > Pseudomonadati > Pseudomonadota > Gammaproteobacteria > Enterobacterales > Enterobacteriaceae > Enterobacter > Enterobacter sp. MALB-1. Next base: position 3,243,462 of record NZ_JBDPJL010000001.1, on the reverse strand, counting down.
CAGTATCAGCAGTCGCCGCTGTATCCGGTGCGCTTCTGGTTGCAGGCCGGAAAGTTTGAAACCACGGGCGCGGGTGGCGGCATCTACCGCACCACGCAGGATTTCGAACAGGTCTTGCGGGAGAAAGGCTATCGCGTCAGTTTCCACCCGTGGTCCAGCGGCCATGATTATGCCGCCTGGTGTGAAGCGCTGATCCACGGCATGCGTGATTTCACCGGCTTACGACGCCAGTGAAAACCAGCGACGCCAGACGAAACGCAGAACGAAGAATTCGATTGTGCCGAGCACTAAAAACCACAGGCAGAACAGTATGGTGTAGAGCTGGTTAAGATCGACCATATGGAAGGTCGTCATCAGTTTCTGCGCCAGTACCAGACCCAGCGACGGCGCGGGTAACAGGAGGCAGGAGATCAGGGCCAGCAATAAAATGCCCCCCGCAGTGAGCAGCGATTCTAACGGGTGTTTCATCTTAATGTTAATCGTCAGTTAAAAAAGCGATTGTCGGGCATAATGTAACGTAAAGCAATATAAACCCGGCATGCGATTTTTGATAAAAAATCCCCCTCATTTCTGCTTCTGAATAACAGAAAAAGAATAATTTATCCGTGACGATTAAATTGCGCTCTCGTTATGTAAATATATGTTCTCCTCAGGAAAATAATTTTACAAACGTATACGTGCTATATCCAATTAACGTTGCAATAACAATGGCAGCGATAATGTATAACGCCAGACGCCGTCCGCGATAAATGCCAAACATGCTTCCTCCTCGTTTAGTTTTGGTTTAGACATATTTTGTAAAAATCAGGTCATTGAATTAGTTTTAAGCAGTTTTGAATAACCCGGCAATCATTATATTGCGGTAGATCAAATTAACCCGCAAGCCTTAAAAATGAATTTATTAAAGCCAGAAAGGAATTCAGGCTTCCGACCACCGGAAATTGAAGGAAAAATACAATGACCAAAATGATTAACTCTCAGAATATGCCACCCGCAGACGGGCTGGCCTACCAGCAGACCGTAGAGCAAGTGCTTGCTCACAAGCAGAGCCAGCCGAATGGGCTGGACCGCGCTGAAGCGCAGGCGCGCCTGCAAAAGCATGGCCCGAATGCGTTACCCGAGAAAAAAGGCAAACCGGCCTGGCTGCGTTTTCTGGCGCATTTTAACGATGTGCTGATTTACGTTCTGCTGGCGGCTGCCGTATTAACGGCGGTAATGGGACACTGGGTTGATACCCTGGTTATTCTGGGCGTGGCGGTCATTAACGCATTAATTGGACACATTCAGGAAAGCAACGCGGAAAAATCCCTGCAGAGTATTCGCAATATGCTCTCCAGCGATGCGCGCGTTATTCGTAATGGCAGCCATGAAACAATACCAACGACTGAAATAGTTCCGGGCGATATTATTGTCCTGCGCGCGGGGGATCGTATTCCGGCGGATATGCGGTTAATCGAAGCGCATAATTTACGTGTGGAAGAGGCGATTCTCACCGGTGAATCCACCGTGGTGGATAAACACATTAATCCGCTGAGTGGTGAATTACCGCTGGGCGACCGCACCAACCTTGTGTTCTCCGGTACAACCGTGAGCGCGGGCGGTGGTGTCGGTGTGGTGATTGCCACCGGGCAGGAGACCGAACTCGGCCACATTAACCAGATGATGGCGGGCATCGAAAAACACCGTACACCGTTGCTGGTGCAGATGGACAAACTGGGTAAAGCGATCTTCGCCATTATTCTGGCGATGATGGCTGCGCTGTTTATCTTCAGCCTGGTGTTCCGCGAGATCCCAATGGGTGAGCTGCTGCTCTCCCTGATTAGCCTGGCGGTTGCGTCTGTACCGGAAGGTCTGCCCGCGATTATCTCCATTATTCTCTCCCTCGGCGTGCAGGCGATGGCGCGTAAGCGAGCCATTATCCGCAAGCTGCCGACGGTCGAAACGTTGGGCGCAATGACCGTGGTCTGCTCGGATAAAACCGGCACCCTGACCATGAACGAGATGACGGTGAAAGCCATCATCACCGCCGATACGTGCTATCGCGTGGACGGCAACAGCTACGAGCCAGTGGGCAATATCTACCTGGAAGGCAGCGACGAGCCGGTGCTGATCCAGCCGGGCACCGTGCTGGAGCAGTACCTGCGCACTATCGATCTGTGTAACGACAGCCAGCTGATTCAGGACGAGCGCGGTCTGTGGGGCATCACCGGTGGGCCAACCGAGGGCGCGCTGAAGGTGCTGGCAGCGAAAGCCAGGCTCACGCCGGTCATGACCTCGCTGGTTAACAAGATCCCGTTCGACTCACAGTACAAGTATATGAGCACCCACTACCAGATTGGCGGTGAGGAGCAGATTTTGATCACCGGCGCGCCGGACGTGATTTTTGCCCTGTGTGCTCAGCAGCAGACCCGTAACGGCGCAGAAGCCTTCAACCGCGCGTACTGGGAAACCGAGATGGAGCGTTATGCGCGCCAGGGGCTGCGCATGGTTGCTGCGGCGTTCAAACCGGCAAACGGTGAACAGGAACTGACGCACGATGACCTGAGCCACGGCCTGATCTTCCTCGGTATCGCCGGGATGATGGACCCGCCGCGTCCGGAAGCGATTGATGCAATTAACGCCTGCCAGCAGGCCGGTATCCGCGTGAAGATGATCACCGGCGATCACCCGCAAACGGCCATGAGCATCGGCCAGATGCTGGGGATCACCAACAGCGAGCAGGCGGTGACTGGCTACCAGCTTGAGAAGATGGACGACGCCGAACTCGCGGAAGCGGCGGTGAAATATGACATTTTCGCCCGTACCAGCCCGGAGCATAAGCTGCGCCTGGTAAAAGCGTTGCAGGACAAAGGCGAAATCGTCGGCATGACCGGCGACGGTGTGAACGACGCTCCGGCGCTGCGCCAGGCGGACGTGGGCATCGCCATGGGTATCAAAGGCACGGAAGTGACCAAAGAGGCGGCGGATATGGTTCTGACGGACGATAACTTCGCCACCATCGCCAGCGCGGTGAAAGAGGGGCGTCGCGTTTACGACAACCTGAAGAAGACGATTCTGTTCATCATGCCGACCAACCTGGCGCAGGGTCTGCTGATTGTGATTGCGCTGCTGGCGGGGAACATCATTCCGCTGACGCCGGTGCTGATTCTGTGGATGAACATGGCGACCTCCGCCACGCTCTCCTTCGGCCTGGCTTTTGAAGCCGCCGAGCGCAACATCATGCGCCGTCCGCCGCGTCAGACCGGCCAGCACGTAATGGACGCCTATGCCGTATGGCGCGTGGCCTTCGTCGGCACCATGATTGCCATCGCCGCCTTTGCGCTGGAAGCCTGGCTCGCCCCGCGCGGCCACAGCGCGGAGTTCATCCGCACCGTGCTGCTGCAGATGCTGGTCTGCGCCCAGTGGGTGTACATGATTAACTGCCGCAACACCGACGGGTTCTCCCTGAACCGTGGCCTGCTGGCGAACAAAGGGATCTGGCTGGTAACGGGCGTGCTGTTCCTGCTCCAGGCGGCAATTATCTACCTGCCGTTTATGCAGATGCTGTTTGGCACCGAAGCGCTGCCGCTGCGCTACTGGTTTGTCACTCTGGCGGTTGCGGGCGTGATGTTCTTCGTCGTCGAAATCGAGAAGCGACTGACCCGCAGGTTCCGTAAGGCTGCATAACTTTTTGCCCTCACCCTAACCCTCTCCCACAGGGAGAGGGAACGCTGACCTCCCTCTCCCTGTGGGAGAGGGCCGGGGTGAGGGGAGACAACGCTGAGGTACTCCCATGAAATTCCCGCTCCTGTTCGCGTTCTTCGCCTGCACCCTTCAACCCGCGTTCGCCGCCGCCATTCCCGTTCGCGTTGCCACCGTGGAGCAGACCGCCCATGCCGCCGAGCGGCAGATACCGGGCCGTATCGAAGCCATTCACACCGTGGAACTGCGCGCCCGCACGGAAGGCGTCATCACCAACATCAACTTCCGCGACGGGCAGTATGTGAAAAAAGGCGACGTGCTGTTTGAGCTGGACGACGCCGAGCCGCGTGCTGCCCTGCGTCTTGCGCAGGCCGAAGTCAAAAGCGCCGAAGCCACGCTGCGTCAGGCGCAACAGCAGCTTTCCCGCTTTGAAAGCCTGGGCAGCAGCAACGCCATTAGCCGTCATGATGTGGACAATGCCCGCATGCAGCGTGACGTTGCCAGCGCTGCGCTGGAGCAGGCGAAGGCCCGGCTCGACACCCGCAACGTCACGCTGGCTTACACCCGTATCACTTCGCCGATTGACGGCCGCGTGGGGCACAGCAGCTTCCACGTGGGGAGCCTGGTCAATCCTGCCAGCGGCGTGCTGGTGGAGGTGGTGCAGCTTGACCCGATCCGCATCGCCTTTGCACTGGAAGAGAGAGCGTTTGCCACCAAAGCCGGACAGCACGCGGATATCAGCGCCATGAAGCGTGCATGGCAGGCACTGATCGACAGCAACGGCCAGCGCGTCAGCGGTGAGCTGACATCGGTGGACAACCGCATCGACCCGCGCACCGCCAGCGTGATGCTGCGCGCCGAGTTTGCCAACCCGCGCCATCAGTTGCTGCCCGGCGGTAATGTGAATGTGACGTTGCGCCCGGCAAGCGAGCAGCCGGTGCTGACTCTGCCCGCAGCGGCCGTTCAGCAAAATGGCGACGGGTTCTTTGCCTGGGTCATTAATGCCGACGGCAAGGCCGAAAAACGTCCACTGACGATCTCCGGGCAGATCGGCCAGCAGTTCCAGATTGCCTCCGGCGTGAAGCCCGGTGAGCGAGCAATTACTGACGGTGCGCAGCGCGTGCAGCCAGGCGCTGCCGTCCAGATACTGAATTAAGGAGCCATCATGCTGACGTTTTTCATCAAACGCCCGCGCTTCGCGATGGTCATTGCGCTGGTCATCACCCTGCTGGGGGCCATCGCGCTGAAGATTATTCCGGTGGAGCAGTACCCGCAGATCACGCCGCCGGTGGTGAATGTGTCGGCCAGCTGGCCAGGCGCAAGCTCGGCTGACGTGGCGGAAGCCATCGCCACGCCGCTGGAGACGCAGCTTAACGGCGTGGATCATATGCTGTATATGGAATCCACCAGTTCGGATGAAGGTTCTTACAGCCTGAACATCACCTTCGCGGCAGGCACCGATCCCGATCTCGCTGCCATCGACGTGCAAAACCGCGTGGCGCAGGCCGTGGCGCAACTGCCGACCGAGGCACAGCAAAACGGCGTGCAGGTGCGCAAGCGCGCCACCAACCTGATGATGGGGGTAAGTCTTTACTCACCGAATAACACCCACACGCCGCTGTTTGTCAGCAACTATGCCAGCACCCAGGTGCGCGAAGCGCTGGCGCGTTTGCCGGGCGTCGGGCAGGTGCAGATGTTTGGCGCGCGTGACTATAGCATGCGCATCTGGCTGCGCCCGGACCGCATGAACGCCCTGAACGTGACCACCGACGATGTGGCACAGGCCCTGCGCGAGCAGAATGTGCAGGGGGCAGCAGGCCAGGTCGGCACGCCGCCGGTATTTAACGGCCAGCAGCAGACCCTGACCATCAACGGGCTGGGACGTTTAAACCAGGCCGAAGACTTTGCCGACATCATTATCCGCGCGGGCGAGATGGGCCAGCTTGTGCGCCTGAAGGATGTCGCAACCATCGAGCTTGGCTCGCGCAGCTACAGCTCCGGCGCGCAGTTGAACGGGCATGATTCTGCCTATCTCGGCATCTACCCGACGCCGTCCGCCAACGCCCTGCGTGTGGCCGACGCGGTGCGCGTCGAGCTGGAGCGTTTGTCCGCGCGTTTCCCGGACGATCTCACTTATGAAGTGAAGTTCGACACCACCACCTTCGTTGCCGCGACCATTAAAGAGATCGGCGTCTCGCTGGCGCTGACCATGCTGGCCGTTGTGGTCGTCGTATCCCTGTTCCTGCAAAGCTGGCGCGCGACGCTGATTGTCGCGCTTGCCATTCCGGTGTCGCTGGTGGGCACCTTTGCGGTGCTCTACACACTCGGTTACTCCGCCAACACGCTCAGCCTGTTCGCCATTATTCTGGCGCTGACCATGGTGGTGGATGACGCCATCGTCGTGGTGGAGAGCGTCGAAACGCTGATGGCGGAAGGGCAGAGCCGCACGGCGGCGACCGCGCTGGCGCTGCGCCAGATTGCCGGGCCGGTGATTGCCACGACGCTGGTTCTGCTGGCGGTGTTTGTGCCGGTAGCGCTGCTGCCGGGGATTGTCGGCGAGCTGTACCGTCAGTTCGCGGTGACGCTTTCCACTGCCGTCACGCTCTCAAGCCTGGTGGCGCTCACCCTGACGCCCGCCCTGTGCGCGATGCTGCTGCGCCCGCGTCCGGCGCGACCAGCCGCGATTTTCCGTGGCTTTAACCGTGGGCTGGATGCCACGCGCAACGTCTATACCTGCATCGTTAATCTGTTCAACCGGCGTCCGTGGCTGGCGCTGCTGGCAACCGCAGGCGCGGTGGCCGTGGTGGTGTTTAGCTTTATGTCGATGCCCAAAGGCTTCCTGCCGCAGGAAGACCAGGGCTACTTCTTTGCCAGCGTCCAGCTACCCGAAGCGGCCTCGCTGGAACGTACCGAAGCGGTGATGGAGACGGCACGAGAGCTTATCGCCAGCAATCCGGCGGTCGACGATGTTATTCAGGTGTCCGGGTTTAACATTCTCAACGGTACCAGCGCCTCCAATGGCGGGTTTATCTCCGTCATGCTGAAGGACTGGAGCGAACGTCCGCCGCTGGATGAGGTGATGGGCACTCTGCAGAGCCAACTATTGGCTCTGCCGGAAGCGACCATCATGACCTTCGCGCCGCCGACGCTACCGGGGCTGGGTAACGCCTCCGGCTTCGACCTGCGAATTCAGGCGCAGGCGGGGCAAAGCCCGGCGGAGCTGGAGCGCGTCACACGAGCGGTGCTGGCGAAAGCCAATCAGCATCCGCAACTGAGCCGCGTGTTCACCACCTGGAGCAGCAACGTGCCGCAGCTGACGCTGACCGTTGATCGCGAGCGTGCCGCGCGTCTCGACGTGCCTGTCTCACGCATCTTCAGCAGCCTGCAAACCGCCTTTGGCGGCACACGCGCCGGGGATTTCAGCGTTAACAATCGTGTCTACCATGTGGTGATGCAAAACGAGATGCAGTGGCGCGCGCGTGCTGAGCAAATCAGCGAGCTGTTCGTGCGCAGTAACAACGGCGAGCGGGTGCGCCTGAGCAACCTCGTTACCATCACCCCGACCGTTGGCGCGCCGTTCCTGCAGCAGTACAACCAGTTCCCGTCCGTGTCGGTGAGCGGCTCGGCGGCTGAAGGGGTGAGCAGCAGCACCGCGATGGCGGCGATGGGCGAGCTTCTGGCGGAAAACCTGCCAGCCGGATACGACTACGCCTGGAGCGGCATGTCGTATCAGGAGCAGCAGACTGGCAATCAGGCCATCTGGATTGTGCTGGCGGCGGTGGTGATGGCGTGGCTGTTCCTTGTCGCCCAGTACGAGAGCTGGACGCTTCCGGCGAGCGTGATGCTCTCGGTGCTGTTCGCCATCGGCGGGGCGCTGGTCTGGCTGTGGATGGCGGGCTACGCCAACGACGTATACGTGCAGATTGGCCTTGTGCTTCTGATCGCCCTCGCCGCCAAGAATGCGATCCTGATTGTTGAGTTCGCCCGCGCGCGGCGCATGGACGGAATGGCGATTGTCGATGCCGCGCGCGAAGGGGCATCACGCCGCTTCCGTGCGGTGATGATGACCGCCGTGTCGTTCATCATCGGCGTATTGCCGATGATGCTGGCGACCGGGGCGGGGGCCCAGAGCCGACGTATCATTGGCACCACGGTGTTCAGCGGCATGCTGGTCGCCACCGTTGTCGGCATCCTGTTTATCCCGGCGCTGTTCGTGCTGTTCCAGCGCCTGCGCGAGTGGGGCCACGGCCTTACGGACTCGTCGCCCACAGCTCGCAGTGCTTCTGAACCAGAGAAATAAGCGAGCCGCCGTCGGCGATAAAGTCCCGCATACGCTGCGCTTCGCTCTTGCCCTGTTTTAACAGCAGGGCAATTTCATTAATCGCGCTTGTCGCGCCGAGCTTCTCGGCCGACGGCGCAACCTGCTCCAGCAACCAGGCGATATCTTCCGCCACGGTTTTGTGCTCGCCGGTATGCACGTCCGTTAAAATTCCCTCTAATCCGTAACGACATGCCTGAAAACGGTTAAAGCGGTACAGCAGAAAATCCCGTTCCTGATGCTTATACGGCCGCGTGGTCAGCAGCCAGTGCGACGTCGCCTGAATCAGCCCGGCGATATTAATGGCATGGCCGAGCGTCAGCGGTGTATCCATCACCCGCACCTCGACGGTGCCAAAATGCGGGCTGGGTCGAATATCCCAGTGCAGATCTTTAATGCTGTCGATCATGCTGGTGGAACTCAGGCGGCGGAACAGCCCTTCGAACTCCTGCCAGTTATTCACCCACGGCATCTGTCCGTTATCCGGAAACCCTGAAAAGATATTCAGGCGCGACGAGGCAAATTTCGTGTCCGTACCCTGCATATACGGCGACGCGGCGGCCAGGGCGATAAAGTGTGGCACAAAGCGCGACAGGCCGTGCAGCAGATAAATAGCGTCATCTCCGCTCCGACACCCGACATGCACGTGCTGGCCGAACACCGTGGCCTGCAAAATCAGGTAGCCAAAGCGCTCCAGCGTGATGTTATAGCGCTCATCGTCGCACACCTCCTGACGCTGCCATTTCTGGAACGGATGTGTGCCGCCGCCGCAAATCTGGATATGCTGATCCGCTGCCGCGCGCAGGATGCTCTGCTGCATCACCGAAAACTGTGCTGCCGCCTGGTCGATGTTCTGACACACGCCAGTGGCAATTTCGAGCATGCTTTCGGTGATGTCGTGCTTCACTTCACCGCCTTTGATGTCGTCTTTGACGGCGGCGATGAGCGCGGAGGAGTCCTGGCTCAGATCGTAGCCTGGCGGGTTAACCACCTGCAGTTCGAGTTCGATACCAAGAGTGTAGGGGTCAGAGGAATGAAAATCGGGTAAGGGCATGGTGCACTCCGTTGTCGTTGATGAATTGAGTATAGGAGAAAATTACCGCTCTCCTGGTCAGGGTTAAAATCTGACGTGAATGAAATAAAATATTTAATTAAAGCAATATTTGTGTCGCTTATTAATAAATAAAGTATGGAGATAGCAGATAAATGATTTTATTTCGTTTATGAAATATTTATCCCTGCTTTGATGAAACTATGTTATTTTTTATACATCGCGGGGTGTGCCTGATTATCACGTAAATTATTGCCATTTATATCTTTTATAAGTGGTAAACAGAGCTGTACGCATTATGGCTTTTCTATCAGTGGCTTATGATTATTCCACCACTGTTTTCAAAAGGCGGAAAGTCTTAGGGAATTATGTGGGGCTAGTGAAATGGTTTTCAATAAAACGACTTTTTTATAAAAAATAACAGCCTGACTCACAGGGTTGTAGATAAATCTGTCTGTGAGGATTAAAAATAATAATTAAAGTAAACTCTCTCCTTGCCCACTTCCTGTGTGGGCTTTTTTTTAATTGGGAAAAGGCTTATCACTCGTATTTAACGCTCTCTCATCATCGCCAGAAAACGTTTCACCGTCTGCGAGCGTTCAAAACGCCGCTATCTGCCGACGACAGCGCTAATCCGCTGCTGATGGGGCTGCTTCATCTTAGCCAGATTTTGTGAAGCCATAATTTCCCCTGCATCATTGCCGGCTTTTTTTGTCTCCTCAGCCATTGTGCATTACACTGCGCGCTGCAAAAATTGAGTCATTGAGATCTGACAGGCGGTAACAGCGATGAACGGTACAATCACAACGTGGTTTAAAGATAAAGGCTTTGGATTTATCAAAGATGAAAACGGTGACAATCGCTATTTTCATGTGATTAAGGTCGCAAACCCTGATCTGATTAAGAAAGACGCGGCGGTGACCTTCGAGCCAACCACCAATAACAAAGGCCTTTCCGCCTATGCGGTGAAGGTGATCCCGGAAAGTAAATACCTGTATATCGCAGGCGAACGCGTGAAGCTCACCTCGATCAAATCCTTCGTGGTGTTCAGCGAAGAAGAGCCCGTCGATACTGGCATCGACAAAGTGAATGCGGTGCTGTCGGTGGGGATTTTGATGAACAATATCAAACCGAAATCCGACAAGAAGCAGGGCGAGATGCGCACGGTGAAGAAACTGGCGATCACCACCTTCCAGAACACGACGCTGATTTTCACTGAAGATGAGATCGACATCGATGCCACGGTGAAGCTGCTGAAGTGATCTTGTTGCCGGGTGGCGGCTACGCCTTACCCGGCCTACGAAAAACCATCAACGCGGCACGAAACGTAGGCCCCAGCGCCACCGGGCACAGCCGCGCGCACTTAACCCATCCTGTGCTCGCCCCGTAACATCGCTTCACGGTCAAACAGCCGCTGGATCTCCCCGTGCGCCATAAACGCCGCGCGGTCGGACATATGCGCAATCACATCCGCGTCGTGGCTTACCAGAAGATAGGTCATATCGTGCTGTGTTTTCAGGCGGTTGAGCAGGTTAAGAATTTCTGCCTGTACCGACATATCCAGCGCCGAGGTCGGTTCATCCAGCAGCAGAAGCTGCGGGCGCAACAGCAGCGCACGGGCAATCGCCACGCGCTGACGCTGACCACCGGAAAGCTGGTGCGGATAACGTTTCCCTGCGTCGGCAGATAAACCCACCTGCTGCAGCGCATCCGCGACCTTTTCAGCTATCTGCGTTTCACCGTGAATTTTCAACGGTTCCGACAGCGTGCGCGAAATGGTGTGGTTCGGGTGCAGCGACGCCCACGGGTCCTGAAACACCATTTGCACATTGCGACGAAGCGGGCCTTCAAAACGTCTGCCTGGCGTTAACGCGTCTCCCAGAACCGCAATGCTGCCACGCCACTCGCGCTGCAATCCTGCCAGCACTCGCAGGATCGTTGATTTTCCGCAGCCGGATTCACCAATCAGGCTAAACGTTTCACCTTTCTCAATGGTAAAGCTGGCGGCAGAGACCGCTGTTTTTTCCCCGAAGGTGACCTGGAGCTGGTTGACATCAACGAGTGCCATTAATCGCCTCCCTGAACGGTTGTGTGCGGTCGAGCGTTGGCAGCATCTGGCCGTAGGTGCTGGCGTTCGGGCGGCAGGTCCACAGGGTGCGTGTATACGGGTGCGTCGCCTGCGGAAGCTGGCTTGCCGCCATTTCGTCCACTTTCTCGCCCTGATACATCACCAGCACGCGGTCGCAGTGTTCCGCCACCAGCGGCAGGTCGTGGCTAATCAGCAACATCGCCATCTGGCGTTCTGCACATTGCTGTACCAGTAGCTCCAGGATCTGGTTGCGCAGGCGCGCATCCAGCGCCGAGGTCGGTTCGTCGGCAATCAGCACCTGCGGGTTATTCATGAGCGCAATCGCAATCATCACCCGCTGGCCCATACCGCCGGAGAGTTCGCCGGGGTAACGCTGGAGCACGTTCTCAGCCAGCCCGACGGCGCGGATAATGTCGTGAATGCGCGCAACGCGTTCCGAACGGGGCAGAGCCTGATGCAGGGTCAGGGCCTCGTCAAGCTGAGCCGCAACGCTTTTCACCGGATTCAGCGCATAGCGCGGGTCCTGCAATACCATCGCAATCCCGTTGCCGCGCAGCGCCTGCCAGCGACGGTTGTTCAGGGTCAGCAGGTCGTTACCCAGCACGTTAAGCTGCCTGGCGCTTACCACGCCCGGTTTACGCACCAGCCCCATTAATGCGCGGGCAGACATGGATTTGCCCGAGCCGGATTCACCGACCAGCGCCAGCCGTTCGTTGCCAAGCGTAAAGCTCAGGTTGTTGACCACGCGCGCGGCGGGGTAGTCGATATTCAGCGCATCGACGATGACGCGGTGTTCAGTCATGTTGCGGCTCCAGTACGTCGCGCAGGCCATCGCCCAGCAGGTTAAAGGCCAGGCTGGCAAACAGAATAGCGCCGCCCGGAATGGCGGCAATCCACCACTGGTCGAAAATCACCTGCATGCCATCGGCAATCATTGCGCCCCATTCGGCCATCGGCGGACGCGCACCGAGACCGAGGAAGCCAAGCCCGGCGGCGGCAAGAATAATCCCCGCCAGATCCAGCGCCAGTCGCACAATGGCGGACGGCAGGCACAGGGGCAGAATGTGGCCGACCAGCAGCCGCGGGCCGCGAATGCCCATCATTTCAGCGGCGGCGAGGTAATCGCTGTGGCGCAGACGCTGAATTTCACTGCGTGCCTGACGCGCATAAGCAGGCCAGGTGGTTAAGGCCAGCGCCAGCGCACCGTTGACCAGCCCCGGACCAAGCATCGCCACAAAGGCAAACGCGAGGATCAGGCGCGGCATCGACATTACAACGTCAGTAAAACGCATCAAAATGCGCTCCATCCAGCCGCCGTAGTAGCCGGACAAAATCCCCACCAGCAACCCGGCAGGCAGAGTGATGACGGTAACTAAAGCCACCAGCCCAAGCGCCGGACGGGTGCCGTAAATCAGGCGCGAGAGCAGGTCGCGCCCGTAGCTGTCGGTACCCAGCCAGTGCTGAGCGTTGGGTGCCTGCAAACGCGCGGCGGCGTCCTGCCAGTTCGGGTCAAGGGGCGCAAGCCACGGGGCAAACAGGGCGATAAACACCAGCAGCGTAATGGCTATCAGCCCGCAAAATGCGGCAGGGGAGCGGCGCAGACGGCGTAAGAAAAGATAAAACGGCATTAGCGCACCCTGGGATCGGTTGCCCGCACAAGCAGGTCGGTAAGGTTATTGATCAGCACAAAGCTCACGCCAATCAGCAGCGTACCGCCCATTATGGCGGTCGTGTCACCGGCGAACAGGGCGGTGGTGAGATAGCGTCCGATGCCCGGCCAGGAGAAGACTGTCTCGGTTAACACCGCGCCTTCCAGCATGCTGGTATAGGCCAGCGCAATCACCGTCAGCAGGGTGCTGCGAATGTTTGGCAGCACGTGGCGCAGCAGGATAGTCATCTCGCCAGCACCTTTAGCGCGGGCGAGCAGTATGTACTCTTTGTTCATCTCGCTGAGGCACGCTGAGCGCGTCAGGCGGGTGATGCTTGCCAGCGAGTAATACGCCAGCAGCAACACTGGCAGCACCAGATGGCTGATGGCGTTGCGGAACGCCTCGCGGTCGCCGGAAAGCCAGGTATCAATCAGCGCAAAGCCGGTTCGCGGCTCTACGGTGAACTGCCAGATATCGTCCAGTCTGCCGGGGCCTGCGCTCCACTGCAGTTTTGCGTAGAACAGCGCCAGCATCAGCAGGCCGAGCCAGAAAATCGGCACCGAGTTGCCGAGCAGCGTGAGCGTACGAATCGCTAAATCGAGCGGTGAACCGGCGTAGCGGGCGCATAGCACGCCCGCAATCACGCCGAGTACCGTGCCGATGATTAGCGCCAGCGTTGCCAGTTCCAGCGTGGCGGGAAAGGCGTGCAGCAGGTCCTGCAATACCGGTTGACCGGTAGCGCTGGCGGTGCCTAAATCACCGTGGGCGAGATTTTGCAGATAGTGCCAGAACTGCACGGGCAGCGGCTGATCCAGCCCAAGCTGGTGGCGAACCTGATCGTAAGTGGACTGGCTGGCGTGATCGCCGACGATCTGCAAAACGCGATCGACCGGAGAAAACGCAGAGAGCGCAAACGTGACCAGCAGCAGCCCGAATAGCGTGAGCAGGAGAGTCAGCAGACCCTGAAGCACGCGGGTGGAAAGATGTGGCATGGGAAATCTCTTCATGCCGGGGGCGGCTTCGCCTTACCCGGCCTACAAAAACCGAGAACGTAGGCCGGGTAAGCGCAGCGCCACCCGGCAACAAGGGCAAATTACTTCGTTACGCGATCGTACCAGACCATATCCGCGTTCAGCCCCTGCTGATACCCCTTCACGTTATCGCGCACCACGATCTGGGTTTTGCCCTGATCGACAAACACATACGGCGAGTTATGCTGCAATTGTTCCTGCATCTTCTTATAGAGATCCAGGCGTTTTGCAGGATCGGGTTCGGCCACTGCCGCCAGCGTGGCCTTGTTCAGCTCCGGAATTTTCCAGCCGTTCAGCCCGGCCACGGTGCTGGATTTGCCATCGTTCCACGCGAAGGCGCTGGCGTTGGAATGGGCGTCGAAATAGTCCGGTATCCACAGACGGATCGCCGCCTGATGCTGCTTCGCACGTACACGGGCATACACCTGGCTACCGGCGGCGGGCAGCAGATCGACCTTCACGCCGCCCTGTGCAAAGCTCGCCTGCATGGACTGGGCGATAGTAATAAACGGCGGCTTGTTCTCCACGTCCAGCGTAAAGTGCGCGTCTTTGATGCCTGCTTTGGCGAGAATGTCTTTCGCTTTTGCCGGGTCAAATTTGAACGGATTATCTTCCAGCGCACCTGGCAGACCGACCGGCAGGAAGCTCTGATGGACAAAATACTGGCCTTTCAGCAGATCTTTGGTGATGCCTTCATAATCCACCAGCCAGCGGGAGGCTTCCCAGAACGCCGGATTATTCAGCAGCGGGTTGGCGCTGTTTCCGGTGTTAAACACCAGATAGTTCTGTTCGGCGGACGGAATGCTCAGCACTTTCACGCCGGGTTTGCCGTTGAGCGCGCTAATCTGATCTGCACCCAGATCGCGCGCCACGTCCGCATCGCCCTGCTGGATCAGCAGGCGGCGAGAAGCCGGGTCCGGAACATTTTTAATAATGATGCTTTTAAGCGCGGGCGCGCCGCCAGGCGCGGATGCATTTGCTTCCAGCACGATGGCCTGATGCGGCTGATAGACGCGCATTTTGAACGCGCCGCTGCCCGCAGAGTGCATTTTCAGCCACGCGTTGCCGAAGTCGTTATCTTTCACGTTCGCTGAGACCAGTTTCTCATCGACGATGGAGGCGATTGGCGTGGAGAGAATATTCAACGCTACCGACGGGCTAACGTCCGCCGTCCAGTGCAGGGTGAGGGTATGATCGTCCACTTTTTTCAGCTGGCTGGCGATGTTGCTGGCGTCCCAGCCCAGCACGTTAAGAATGAAGGCCGGAGATTTGTTCAGCGTCACGGCGCGGGTATACGAGAAAATCACATCTTCCGGACGCAACGGGTTGCCGGAGGCAAATTTTGCACCGGGCTTGAGTTTGATGGTCAGGGTTTTTGCTGCCGCGTCGGCTTCCCAGCTTTCCGCGAGGATCGGCGTGATTTTTTCCGGGTTATCGCGGTCTGGCTGCACCAGACGCTGGTACAGGCTCGGCACGGTCTGGATGCTGGAAAGCTCGTTGGCTTCAGCCGGATCGAGGCTCACGATGTCATCAAGGCCCTGGGCGACAACCAGCGTATTGGGCGGAGTAGCGGCGTGGACAGCGCCTGAGAGTGCAGCCAGCACCAGTAACGGCAGCAGTTTTTTAGTCATAGCGATCCCTGAAAAATATATTGTGATTGTTTTATGCTCCGTTACGTTAGGCCGACTCAGGAATTCCTCAAAGTCGAAATTCTGCTTTGCTTATGCCATCCGGGTATAACGCATGCACCCTGGTTATTAGCCGCGTCGCTTTTCGTTCGCTTTTTTACCTGCTATAACAAAATCCTTACCTTTCAGGGAGTCACTGCCGTGCCCGAAATCAACCACCATGGTCAAACCGTTAACGATATCGTTCCCGACTGGAAATGTGCGCGCGTGTTAACCCGCACACCGCTCAGCGGTCAGTATTGTCGTCTGGAGCCGCTGGATGCGGATCGACACGCTGCCGATCTCTTTGAGGCGTATGCACTGGGCGACGACAGCGACTGGACGTGGCTCGCCAGTACGCAACCTATGAGTGTGGAAGCCACTGCGCACTGGGTACTCGGAAAAGTGATGGATGACGAACTGGTGCCCTATGCCGTGATTGATTCAGGCACGGGGCGTGCGGTGGGGCTGGTGAGCTATATGGCGATTGAGCGAATGCAGGGCTCGGTGGAGATTGGCCACGTCACCTGGTCGCGCAGGATGAAAGGCACCCGCATCGGCACCGAAACGGTATGGCTGTTGCTGAGAAATGCGTTTGAACACGGTTACAGACGTCTGGAGTGGAAGTGTGATTCGATGAACGTGGCGTCACGCAAGGCGGCTGAGCGGCTGGGGTTTGTCTGGGAAGGCCGCCTGCGCCAGAAGCTGGTGCGCAAGGGGCGTAACCGCGACAGCGATATGCTTTCTATGATTGACCGGGAATGGCCTGAGCGGGACGCAGAACTGCGCGCCTGGCTGGCGGCAGAGAATTTTGACGGGGAAGGGCGGCAGGTTAAGCGGCTTGAGGCGTTTCGGAAATAATCTCCCCTCACCCTAACCCTCTCCCTGTGGGAGAGGGAACGATGACACCCTTTCCCTCCGGGAGAGGGCCGGGGTGAGGGCAGCAAGCAACTCAGCGTCGAACCGGTGCCCCATTCGCCACATAATACGCCGCCGTACTCTTCGCCAGCGGCTCGCGCCCGCGAATGGCGTCGGCAATTTTCTCGCCAATCATGATCGTGGTGGCGTTCAGGTTACCGGTAATGATCTGCGGCATAATCGACGCATCCACCACGCGTAACCCTTCCAGGCCGTGCACGCGGCCTTCGCCGTCAACCACCGCCATTTCGTCATAGCCCATCTTACAGGTGCCGCACGGGTGGAAGGCGGTTTCGGCGTGATTCCGCACGAACTCGTCCAGCTGTTCGTCAGTCTGGCATTCAATGCCTGGGCTGATTTCACGGCCGCGGTACTTGTCCAGCGCGGGCTGGTGCATGATCTCGCGCGTGATGCGGATTGCGTCGCGGAACTCCTGCCAGTCCTGTTCGTGAGACATATAGTTGAACAGGATCGCCGGATGCTGGTGCGGGTCACGGGACTTGATGCGCACGTGTCCACGGCTTGGTGAGCGCATGGAGCCAACGTGGCACTGGAAGCCGTGCTCTTTCACGGCGTTGGAGCCGTTGTAGTTAATCGCCACCGGCAGGAAGTGGTACTGAATGTTCGGCCACGCAAACTCCTCGCGGCTGCGGATAAAACCGCCCGCTTCGAAGTGGTTGCTCGCACCCACGCCGGTGCCGCCAAACAGCCACTCCGCGCCAATCTTCGGCTGGTTCCACCACTGCAGGGCAGGGTAGAGAGAAACCGGCTCTTTGCATTCGTACTGGAGGTACATCTCCAGGTGATCCTGCAGGTTTTCACCCACGCCGGGTAAATCGTGTACCAGCGGGATATCAAACTGCTTCAACAGTTCAGCATTGCCCACGCCGGAGCGCTGCAGGATCTGCGGAGACGCAATAGCGCCTGCGCACAGCAGCACCTCTTTATTCGCCGTCGCGTTGGACGGGATGGTGCTTTCGCCCTCCAGCCACTCAACGCCCACCGCGCGCTTGCCTTCGAAGACAATGTGATCGGTCATGGCGTGGGTGCGGATAGTCAGGTTCGGGCGCGGTTTCGCCTGGTCCAGATAGCCGCGCGCGGTGCTGGCGCGTCGGCCCTGCGGCGTGACCGTTCGGTCCATCGGCCCGAAGCCTTCCTGCTGGTAGCCGTTGAGATCGTCGGTGCGCGGGTAACCCGCCTGCACGCCGGCTTCTACCATTGCTTCAAACAGCGGGTTCACGCCGGGTTTGGAGGTGGTGACGCTCACCGGGCCATCGCCGCCGTGGTAGTCGTTTGGCCCCACGTCACGCGTCTCCGCCTTGCGGTAATAAGGCAGACAGTTGAGATAGCTCCAGTGCTCCAGACCGGATTCTTTTGCCCAGTTGTCCAGATCCATCGCGTTGCCGCGCACGTAGCACATGCCGTTGATCAGCGACGAGCCGCCCAGCCCTTTACCGCGTCCGCACTCCATGCGGCGGTTGTTCATATGCGGCTCTGGCTCGGTTTCATACGCCCAGTTGTAGCGCTTGCCCTGCAGCGGGAACGCCAGCGCGGCAGGCATCTGGGTACGGAAGTCGAAGCGGTGATCCGGCCCGCCCGCCTCAAGCAGCAGGACCGTGGTGTTCGGATCTTCAGTCAGTCGTGTTGCCAGCACGTTGCCGGCAGAACCGGCACCAATGATGATGTAGTCAAATTGCAAAAAAACCTCCCGGTTAAAATATGGACTGGAATTTACCCATCTCAACCTGGATGGACTTCACCTGGGTGTAGCTTTGTAGCGTCATTACGCCGTTCTCGCGGCCAATGCCGGAGTGTTTGTAGCCGCCAACCGGCATCTCTGCGGCGGATTCGCCCCAGGTGTTGATCCAGCAGATGCCCGCTTCGAGGCGGTGGATTGCACTATGTGCGCGGTTCAGATCGGCGGTAACGATGCCCGCCGCCAGACCGTAGTCGGTATCGTTGGCGCGGCGAATGGCTTCTTCGTCAGTGTCATAGGTGAGGATGGACATCACCGGGCCGAAGATCTCTTCGCGCACGATGGTCATCTCGTCGGTGCAGTCGGTGAATACGGTCGGGGCCACCCACGCGCCGTTATCAAAGCCTTCGCCCTTCAGCACGTCGCCGCCGCACAGCACGCGCGCGCCTTCCTCTTTGCCTTTGGCGATGTAGCGCAGCACGCTGTCGCGGTGCGGGAAGCTGACCATCGGGCCGAAGTTGGTGCGTTCATCGAACAGATCGCCCGCGCGGATGCGGCCCACGCGCTCAACGATTTTCTGCTCAAACGCGGCTTTACATTTCGCGGGCACAAATACGCGGGTGCCGTTGGTGCACACCTGGCCGGAGCTGAAGAAGTTCGCCATCATGGCGATGTCTGCCGCGAGATCCAGATCCGCGTCGTCGAAAATAATCAGCGGCGATTTGCCGCCCAGCTCCATCGTCACCTCTTTCAGGGATGAGGCCGCCGAGTTCGCCATCACTTTTTTGCCGCTGGCGACGCCGCCGGTAAAGGAGACTTTCGCGATCCCTGGATGCTCGGTCAGGTACTGGCCGGTCTCCGCGCCCACGCCCGGCAGGACGTTAAACACGCCGTCTGGCAGGCCCGCTTCGGTGTAGATTTCGGCCAGTTTCAGGGCAGTGAGCGGCGTCACTTCGCTCGGCTTGAAGATCATCGCGTTGCCCGCTGCCAGCGCCGGGGCGGATTTCCACAGGGCAATCTGGATCGGGTAGTTCCACGCACCGATGCCCGCCACCACGCCCAGCGGTTCACGGCGAGTGTAGACGAATGAAGTCTCGCGCAGGGGGATCTGGCTGCCTTCGAGCGCCGGGATCAGCCCCGCGTAATACTCCAGCACATCCGCGCCGGTGACGATATCCACGGTACTGGTTTCAGAGAATGCTTTACCGGTGTCGAGGGTCTCCAGCTTCGCCAGCTCGTCGTTTCGCTCGCGCAGAATGTCGACGGCGCGACGCAGAATGCGCGAACGCTCCATCGCGGTCATCGCCGCCCAGATTTTTTGCCCGCGCGTTGCGCTTTCCACTGCGCGGTCGACGTCTTCACGCCCGGCAGCCTGCACGCTCGCCAGGACTTCACCGTTGGCCGGGTTGATGGTCTCGAAGGTGCGACCGCTGGTGGCCGATGTATAACCACCATTGATATAAAGCTGCTGTTCTGCCATTCGGGACATAAATTCTCCTCGGTTATTCGGTCGGTAAATGCTGGCTGATAAAGTGGCTGGTGAGCGACTGGGCCAGAGTTTTATCCAGCGGTTTGCCGCTTAACGCGGCGCGCAGCCACAGCCCGTCAATCAGTGCCGCGAGCCCGTAGCCCGCCTCTTGCGCCTGTTCACGCGGCAGTTCGCGGCGGAACTCGTACACCAGGTTCGACAGCAGGCGGCGGCTGCTCACCTGCTGCAATCGGTAGAGCATCGGCTGATGCATACTGCTCGCCCAGAAGGCCAGCCAGGCCTTCATCGCGGCGCTACTGACCTGGGTTTCATCAAAGTTGCCGCCGACAATCGCCTGCAGGCGCTGTTCTGCGCTGCCGTTCGGCAGGGCATGTAAACGGCTTAATACCGCGTCGCGCAGCTGGCCGGTAATGTCGCGCATGGTTGCTTCCAGCAGACCGTTTTTATCTTTGAAATAGTGACTGATGATCCCCGTGGAAACGCCCGCCCGACGGGCGATCTGCGCGATGGTCGCGTCATGCATTCCCACTTCATTTATTGCTTCCAGCGTGGCGTCGATAAGCTGCCTGCGCCGGATCGGCTGCATCCCCACTTTGGGCATTTTTGCCACTCCATTCATCAGCGTTAGTTATACATTAAAGCGGTTTTTGATTGGACGTTCAATATAAAATGTGTCTTAATTGTTGCGATTTTGGATTTTAATAGTTACAAAAACAGTGGGGATACTGGATGACAGACCTTTCACAGGACAGAGAAAAAGACAAAATCAACCCGGTCGTTTTTTATACTTCCGCCGGGCTGATTTTGTTGTTTTCCCTGACAACCATCTTCTTTCGTGATTTTTCTGCCGAGTGGATTGGGCGCACCCTCAACTGGGTGTCCAAGACCTTCGGCTGGTACTATCTGCTGGCGGCGACGCTCTATATCGTCTTTGTTGTCTGCATTGCCTGCTCGCGCTTCGGTTCGGTGAAGCTCGGGCCAGAGCATTCCAAGCCCGAGTTCAGCCTGCTGAGCTGGGCCGCGATGCTGTTTGCTGCTGGGATCGGCATTGACCTGATGTTCTTCTCCGTGGCGGAACCGGTCACGCAGTATATGCAGCCGCCGGAAGGGGCGGGGCAGACGATGGAGGCCGCGCGCCAGGCGATGGTCTGGACGCTGTTCCACTACGGCCTGACCGGCTGGTCAATGTACGCCCTGATGGGGATGGCGCTCGGATACTTTAGCTATCGTTATAATTTGCCCCTCACCATCCGCTCTGCGCTTTATCCGATCTTCGGTAAAAAAATTAACGGACCTATTGGGCACAGCGTCGATATCGCGGCGGTGATCGGCACCATTTTTGGTATCGCGACGACGCTGGGCATTGGCGTGGTGCAGCTCAACTACGGGCTGAGCGTGCTGTTCGATATTCCGGATTCGATGGCGGCGAAAGCGGCGCTGATTGCGCTGTCGGTGATTATCGCCACCATTTCGGTCACCTCCGGCGTGGATAAAGGTATCCGCGTGCTCTCGGAGCTGAACGTGGCGCTGGCGCTGGGATTGATCCTGTTTGTACTGTTTATGGGCGATACCTCGTTCCTGCTCAATGCCTTAGTGCTGAACGTGGGCGACTACGTGAACCGCTTTATGGGTATGACCCTGAACAGCTTTGCCTTTGATCGCCCGGTAGAGTGGATGAACAACTGGACGCTGTTCTTCTGGGCGTGGTGGGTGGCGTGGTCACCGTTTGTCGGCCTGTTCCTGGCGCGTATTTCGCGTGGCCGCACCATCCGTCAGTTCGTGATGGGCACGCTGATTATCCCGTTCACCTTTACCCTGCTGTGGCTGTCGATTTTCGGCAACAGCGCGCTGCACGAGATCATCCACGGGGATGCAGCTTTTGCTCAGGAAGCGATGGTGCATCCGGAGCGTGGCTTCTACAGCCTGCTGGCGCAGTATCCGGCGTTCACCTTTAGTGCGTCTGTTGCGACGATTACCGGCCTGCTGTTCTATGTCACTTCGGCGGATTCCGGCGCGCTGGTGCTGGGCAACTTCACCTCGAAGCTCAAGGATATCAACAGCGATGCGCCGAACTGGTTGCGCATCTTCTGGTCCGTCGCCATCGGCCTGCTGACGCTCGGCATGCTGATGACCAACGGCATTTCGGCATTGCAGAACACCACGGTGATCATGGGGCTGCCGTTCAGCTTCGTCATCTTCTTCGTGATGGCCGGGCTGTATAAATCGCTCAAGGTGGAAGACTACCGCCGCGTGAGTGCCAGCCGCGACACTGCGCCGCGACCGATGGGGGCACAGGACAGGCTGAGCTGGAAAAAACGCCTGTCGCGCCTGATGAACTACCCTGGCACGCGCTATACCAGCCAGATGATGGAGACGGTCTGCTACCCGGCGATGGAAGAGGTGGCGCAGGAGCTACGCTTGCGCGGTGCTTACGTTGAGCTGAAAAACCTGCCGCCGGAAGAGGGTGAGACGCTGGGGCACCTGGATCTGCTGGTGCATATGGGCGACGAGCAGAACTTTGTCTACCAGATTTGGCCGCAGCAGTATTCCGTGCCTGGGTTTACCTATCGTGCGCGGAGCGGGAAATCGACCTACTATCGTCTGGAGACCTTCCTGCTGGAAGGCAGCCAGGGGAATGATTTGATGGATTACAGTAAAGAGCAGGTGATTACGGATATTCTGGACCAGTATGAACGGCACCTGAACTTTATCCATCTGCACAGGGAAGCGCCGGGGAATAGCGTGATGTTCCCGGATGTCTGAACGAATTCTTAAAAAGATATTTTGCTGTATATAAATACAGTTGTGTGGCGCAATATTACTCAAGGAAGAGTAACAATGCAGCAAGAGCCTGACGCTGAAGCATTCAGGCTTTTGCTGCAATTAGGGAAGGAACTATGGATGAGTCACGCGATAGAGTTTGTCGAAACATCACTCTTTACCCGGCAGATCAGAAGTATTGCTACGGATGATGAATTAAAGGATCTGCAAAAGGAACTCATTGCCTGGCCTGATAAGGGCGACCTGATCCGCCATACGGGGGGATTACGTAAAATAAGGATGGCCGCAGGCTCAAAAGGAAAGAGAGGTGGTGTCAGAGTTATTTACTTTTTGGCCACAGAGGAGGTGATCTTTTTCTCATGGCCTACCCAAAAAGCACCAAGGACAGCCTGACAGAGGCAGCGAAGGTGCTTAATGCGATTCGGGAAAATCCTGCGTTTTACAGAGCGCTTGCTGGGCAGTAAATAGCCCTCATGCCGGGTGGCGGCGATGCCTTACCCGGCCTACAAAACCACTTTACCGTAGGCCTGATAAGCGAAGCGCCATCAGGCGGTAAATACGCAGTGGGTCTGAATAACAATATTTTGCTTATTTATGTTGACTGTGAAGATCAGGACATAAATGAATCGGGATATAAAGGTGTGCAACCACCTTCATATCGCTAACCACAAATTTCTAAGCAGCATCAGACATTAATGTTTATTAGTCAGGTGAATCAGTAAAGTTATACGTTACTTTTCTCTTTTTGCGCCGGTTTCATCCATGCATCGCTATAAAGAATATTTCCTTTCACATAATTCCACTGGATGCCTCGGAATCTCAGTCCGATAACTTCATGCATATTCGGCGCAGTGCTTCCCGGATAATACACGTGTGTAAACTCCACTGATGAGATAACCACACTTTCAAGTGTAATATTGTAGACCTCGCTTTCTATACCTGCTTCAACTATTTCATAATATTTGATAACGGCCTTTTGCAGGCGTTTGCTCTCACAAACGGCAATAGCAAGATAAGGGCTGACTTTATCTAATTGCTTATGCAAGGTAACAGGACCGTGTTGCCGCGTACCGGTCATATTTCCTGTATGGCTGTCTACAGCTTGTTTTACGCCGTAGCTGCTGTTCATGATCTCAATAGCTCCTTCCCGGCCTGGCATCATACAATCGCCCTGGACGAGCATTCCATTCTCATCGTAGAGAAATAAGTACGCGGGTAATGACATTATAATTCTCCTAAATTTATTTGTTTTCCGTTATTATTGATATCGAACTGATGTACATATTTTTTATCATTTAATCCGTAGTGAATGATGTAAGTAAGACCCTTTTCCCATTTTACATTTAAACAGGTGTTCGGGTAGGCGATGTTTAATTTTTTATATCCGGACCCTGTCACTACAGAAATTTTATGCGCTTTGCTTGAATAAATGGTGTAAAAATTCAGAACATCATTTTTATCGATGCTAAAACATATGTGATTGCCATTAATAAAAGTGAATCTGGTTTTGGGGGCGCGATTATCTCCGGGACATCCCGTTATTAAAATGCAAAGAGTAAGCATGAAAAATATGCTTTTCATCCTGGAAACCCCTTTAAGATATTTTTGTATTTCTGCAAAAGGTAATATAAACTTTCCTTAAGATATAAATCTCGGTATTTCAATAAGTGCTCATTCTTCTCCAAACCAAAATATTTCAATAACCAGTAATCACTTACAAGAGATGCTTGCTGTTCTAATCCATAATGCTGTAAATCTGCTTTATTTAAACTATAGGTATAGTCAGCAATGCCTGAGAATAAACCCCTTGTTCTGACAAACATCCCTTTTTGAGTTTGCCAGACATGCATCATCTCATGCATGAAGCGATGTTTTTTAACAATGTCATCCTCCAGCGAAAAATCCGGTGAATACGTTTCCTCTCTGTACCACATTTCCCCGTTGGGACTCATCGCCACATCTACAGGCTGGAGATTAAAAGGAAGATAGCTTTCTCTGTGCACCCACACTAGATGGTAACGAATGCTGTAACCATAAAGCGTCCTGGCAAGAGCTATTTCCCCAATCGTAAGTTGCCGGACCCCACCCGGATTAATCGGGGTTCCCGATGTGGGGTGAATTCTTTCGTTAACGGGCATGTCAATTCCCTTTATTTAATATGGGTATTGAGCGTAAATCATACTCCTGACCGGGAGAGAAAAAAGAAAGCACTTTTCCTAAAACTTCCGCCTGACAGTCTTCATTGACACAACTTTAATGATAATTATTTTCATTTAGATATAGCCTGTGCTATACCATATAGCACAGGCTAATTTTGCTTTGAATTTAACCACATCAGGAGACTTCTGCGATGCACCCACTGCAAGGATTGAAGCGGCTGTTGCTCAGTGCGCTGTTAATGACCGTCACTACCACGGGCGCGCTGGCGGCTGAAAAATTCCAGGTCATAACCACCTTTACCGTCATTGCCGATATGGCGAAAAACGTGGCGGGAGATGCCGCAGACGTCACTTCTATCACCAAACCCGGTGCGGAAATTCATGAGTATCAACCGACGCCAGGCGATATCAAACGTGCGCAGAAGGCGCAGCTGATTCTGGCTAACGGCATGAATCTGGAACTGTGGTTCCAGCGTTTTTATCAGCATCTCAACGGCGTGCCGGAAGTGATTGTCACGAAAGGCATCACGCCGATGGGGATCACCGAGGGGCCGTATAACGGCAAGCCCAACCCACATGCATGGATGTCGCCGGACAATGCGCTGATCTACGTCGATAACATTCGCGACGCGCTGGTGAAGTACGATCCGGCAAACGCGCAGACCTACCAGCGCAACGCGGAGATCTACAAGCAGAAAATCACCGGTACGCTTGAGCCGCTGCGCAAGCAGGTGGCGGAGATCCCGGAGAACAAGCGCTGGATGGTGACCAGTGAAGGCGCGTTCTCCTACCTCGCGCGGGATTTAGGGCTGAAAGAGCTTTATCTGTGGCCGATCAATGCCGATCAGCAGGGTACGCCTCAGCAGGTGCGCAAAGTGATCGACCAGGTGAAAAAGCACCAGATCCCGGCGGTGTTCAGTGAAAGTACCGTTTCCGATAAACCGGCGCGTCAGGTCGCACGCGAAACGGATACCCACTACGGCGGCGTGCTCTACGTTGACTCACTCAGCGCGGAGAACGGGCCAGTGCCAACCTATATCGATCTGCTTAAAGTCACCACCGGTACGCTGGTGCAAGGCATTCGTGACGGTATGAAGGAGTAAAACATGCAAGAGGGGATTGTCGTTTCAGATGTGACGGTGACGTACCGAAACGGCCACACGGCGCTCCACGATGCCACGTTTAGCATACCGGGCGGCTCAATTGCCGCACTGGTGGGCGTAAACGGATCGGGTAAATCTACGCTCTTTAAAGCGGTGATGGGCTTTGTGCGCGTAGCCAGCGGTTCGATTGCGATTCTGGGCATGCCCACCCATCGCGCGCTGCGCCAGAATTTGGTGGCATATGTTCCGCAGTCGGAAGAGGTGGACTGGTCGTTTCCGGTGCTGGTGGAAGATGTGGTCATGATGGGGCGCTACGGCCATATGGGGTTTCTGCGTCGTCCCAAAGAGCACGATCGCCGCATCGTCACCGAAGCCCTGAGGCGCGTCGATATGCTGGAGCTTCGCCACCGGCAAATTGGCGAGCTGTCCGGCGGGCAGAAGAAGCGCGTTTTTCTCGCGCGCGCCATCGCTCAGCAGGGGCAGGTGATCCTCCTTGATGAACCCTTTACCGGCGTGGATGTGAAAACCGAGGCCAAAATTATCAGCCTGCTGCGCGAACTGCGTGACGAGGGTAAGACGATGCTGGTCTCGACGCATAACCTGGGTTCGGTGACCGAATTCTGCGATTACACGGTGATGGTCAAAGGCACCGTGCTGGCGAGCGGGCCGACGGAGACCACCTTTACCGCAGAAAATCTTGAGCGCGCCTTCAGCGGCGTGCTGCGACACGTGGTACTCAGCGGTTCAGAAGAGCGCATTATCACCGACGACGAGCGTCCGTTTGTCGCGCATCGTCTGCCTGCGGGTGAGGGGAGGGCACAATGACCGCGCTGCTTGAACCGTTTGGTTATACCTACATGCTCAACGCCATGTGGGTCTCCGCCATGGTGGGCGGTTTGTGCGCCTTTCTCTCCTGCTACCTGATGCTCAAAGGCTGGTCACTGATTGGCGATGCGCTGTCGCATTCGATTGTCCCTGGCGTGGCGGGCGCGTATATGCTTGGGCTGCCATTTTCGCTGGGCGCATTTTTATCGGGCGGGCTGGCGGCAGGCAGCATGTTGTTTCTCAACCAGCGCAGCCGACTGAAACAGGATGCGATCATCGGGCTGATCTTCTCCTCCTTTTTCGGGATTGGCCTGTTCATGGTGTCGCTTAACCCGACCTCTGTGAACATTCAGACCATTGTGTTGGGCAATATCCTGGCCATCGCGCCGGAGGATATCGTGCAACTGACGATCATCGGTGTGGTGTCGATCCTCATCCTGCTGGTGAAATGGAAAGATCTGATGGTGACCTTCTTTGATGAAAACCATGCGCGGGCGATTGGGTTGCGTCCGGCGCGTCTGAAAATTATGTTTTTCACGCTACTGGCGGTCTCCACGGTGGCCGCGCTACAAACTGTCGGCGCTTTCCTCGTCATCTGCCTGGTGGTCACGCCGGGCGCAACCGCCTGGCTGCTGACCGATCGCTTCCCCCGACTGCTGATGATTGCGGTAGCGATTGGCAGCATCACCAGTTTTCTCGGCGCGTGGTGCAGCTATTATCTGGACGGTGCAACAGGCGGGATTATCGTGGTGGCACAAACCCTGCTGTTTCTGCTGGCCTTTGTCTTTGCGCCTGTGCATGGCCTTCTGGCAAGCCGACGCCGTGCGCGCCAGGCACCGGAGGGCGAAATATGATTACGCTGCTGCTTGAACCGTTCAGCTTTACCTTCATGAACAACGCACTGGTGATTGCCCTGCTGGTGGCAATTCCCTGCGCGCTGCTCTCGGTTTTTCTGGTGCTAAAAGGCTGGGCGTTGATGGGCGATGCCATGAGCCACGCGGTATTCCCCGGCGTGGTACTCGCCTGGATGGCGGGACTGCCGCTGGCGCTCGGCGCATTCGTGGCCGGGCTGTTCTGCGCCATTGCCACGGGGTATCTCAAAGATAACAGCCGAATTAAGCAGGATACCGTTATGGGTATCGTCTTTTCCGGCATGTTCGCCGCCGGGTTGATTCTCTACATCGCCGTTAAACCCGAAGTGCATCTCGACCATATTTTGTTCGGCGATATGCTGGGGATTAACGGAATGGATATCCTGCAAAGTGGCCTCGTTGCTGCGCTGATTGTCGCCATTATTGGCCTGAAATGGCGTGATTTTCTGCTGTTTTGTTTTGATTACCAGCAGGCGCAGGTGAGCGGTTTACGCACACGCTGGCTGCATTACGGGCTGCTGTGCATGGTTTCGCTCACGATTGTGGCAACGCTAAAAGCAGTGGGGATTATTCTGTCGATATCGCTGCTGATTGCTCCCGGTGCCGTTGCGGTGCTGGTGACCCGGCGCTTTCACGTCGCGCTGCTGGTCGCAACCGTGATTTCGGTGGTGGTGTCGCTGAGCGGCGTTTACCTCTCGTTTTACCTCGACAGCGCCCCCGCGCCGACAATAGTGGTGCTGTTTGCCCTGGTGTTTGTCATGACTTTCACGGTCACGAGCATGAAGGCGAAGCGGCAGGAAAGCGTCACAGCAGGGTGATGACGTTGTCGCCCATGCGTTTCCAGTGCAGGGTAAACGCTGCGCCCTCCTGAAACCCTGCCAGCGGGCGAGTCAGCGCCAGCGTCAGGTGTTCAGCATCGAGCGCGATGACGCGGGCGCTGTCAAACCCCATCATGGCATTCACCCAGGGGAACAGCGCCTTAAAGAGACTCTCTTTGGCGCTGAAGGTCAGCGTCAGGGCGACGGTAAACGGCAGCGCGTTGTCACGCAGGCGCGATGCTTCCTCCGGGCTGACAATCCCCGCGTGAATCTCTTCGGCTTCTTCTGCGGGTAAAATCGTCTCGCAGTCGATACCGACAGGTTGCCGCGCGCGATTTATCACCACAGCCAGCGCGCAGCCGGACGTATGCGTAATGCTCCCGGCGATGCCAGCAGGCCACAAGGGTTCGCCGCTGCCGCCAATGGCTGGCACGGCAGAAATACCGTGCTCCTGCAAGGCATGCGCTGCGGCAAGGCGTCCGGCAAGATGCTCCGCCTGACGTTTAGGTGCCGCGTGGGCGAGCGTGGCGTGATGAGGTAACCAGAGCAGGTCTGCGTGGGTGAAGGTTGCGGGATCAAATTCAATTCGATGGAGACGATAACCCGCAAGGGTGATAAGGCTGTGAGTGGTATGCATCGTATCCTCTGATAAGAAAAAAGCCCCCTTCGCGGGAAGAGGGCTTACAGTCTATCAGAAGTGCGTATTCACGCTCATGTACCAGGTACGACCCGGCTCGTTGTAGGTGTAGGCACCTGCACCGTACATATACGCGCCAGTAGCGGTGTTCCCCGTCGTCTGGGCATTACCTGCACGCCACTGACGTTTATCGAAGACGTTATCAATCCCGCCAGTCAGGCTGACGTTTTTGGTCACGTCCCAGGTCGCGCTCAGGCCAACGATGCTGTACGGGCTGACTTCGTCTTTCTCAGAGCCCGTAACCGGCTGACCTTTGTAGTTGTATTTCTTCGGCTGCTGCTTGCCGTACCAGGTGAAGGTGGACTGCAGCGACACATCCTGATGGACCTGCCAGCTCACAGTTGAGTTCAGCGTGTACTCTGGAATGATCGACAGACGATCGCCCGTCTCCTTGTTCTTACTCTGCAGCATGTAGGTGATGTTGTTGGTCCAGTTGATCGTGTCGCTGACCGGCACATTCAGGGAACCTTCAAGACCTTCCACCACCGCTTTTGGCACGTTTTCCCACTGATAAATATCGGTGGTGACTTTACTGGTGGAGGTCTGGCCGATTGGCGCATAGCCCGCTTCAATCTTGTCGCGGTAGTCGTTGCGGAACCAGGTCACACCCGCCAGCCAGCCGTCGTGTTTCCACTCTAGGCCAATCTCTTTGTTGATGCTGGTTTCGGCTTTCAGATCATCGTTACCCATCATGTAGCAGCCCACGCCGTCTGAACTGGCGTAGCAACCCTGGCCTTTGCTGTACAGCAGATAGTTCGGGTTGGTCTGATACAGGCTTGGTGCTTTGTATGCGCGCGCGATACCCATCTTCAGGGTGAAGTCATCGCCCAGACCTTGCGACAGGTTCAGGGACGGGCTCCAGTTGTTGCCCACGATGGTGTGGTGGTCAAAACGCAGCGCCGGCGTCAGCATGGTGCTGTCGGTCAGCTCCATGTTGTTCTCAGCGAACAGAGAGAAGATCTCCGCCGATGAGTACGGGCTACGATCGTCGCTCATGCCAGGGATCGTCCCCCCTTGCTGAGGCTGGGTGTTGGAGGTGGAATCCTTCATGCGCTGCTGGTTCCACTCAGTACCCAGCGTCAGGTTCTGGTTAACCAGGAAATCAATCGGCAGGTTGATCTCGCTGTGCAGCATCACGTCAGCCAGATCGGTATCGGTGAATTTATCGCTGTTGAACAGCCCTTCCAGGCCGCCCGCCAGTCCTTCACCCAGACGGGAGTTACGGGTGTGTTCGTACTGTGCCCAGTTGCTGGTGGTAATGCCGTTATCCCAGCCGCCGTTCCAGGTTACCGCGAAGTTCTGACGATAGATACGGTTGGTCTCTTTACCGTAGTTTTTCTTCACCAGACCGTTGGTGCTGTTATCGTTGTTGGTGTTCTGCGTATCGCCCGCGTAGAGGTTGTTCTGGCGGCTGTAACCCGCTTCAAACTCCAGAGACTGCATCGGCGCGAAGTCCCAGCGCACCACGCCGT
Organism: Enterobacter sp. MALB-1; assembly: GCF_041021625.1. Classification (NCBI taxonomy): domain Bacteria; kingdom Pseudomonadati; phylum Pseudomonadota; class Gammaproteobacteria; order Enterobacterales; family Enterobacteriaceae; genus Enterobacter; species Enterobacter sp. MALB-1. Next base: position 3,213,146 of record NZ_JBDPJL010000001.1, on the reverse strand, counting down.
TGATGTCTTTGTTTTCCACACCTTCACGGCCTGCTGGCAGCGTGTCGGCGTAAGTACCGGTACGCTCAGACTGGTGGCCCTGGTTGATGTCCCACGCATCGGCCTGGGTTTTGTCCAGGTTGCCGTACATGCGGAAGCTGAAGTCGCCGCCCAGCGGGCCACTCAGACTGAAGTTGGTGCGTTTAGTTGAACCTTCGTCCTTGTGTTCTGGTGCATTCAGGTAGGTGTTCCAGGAACCATGCCACTGGTCGTCGAATTTTTTGGTGATGATATTCACCACCCCACCCGCTGCACCGTTACCGTAACGGGCGGCGGCCGGGCCACGGATCACTTCAATGCGTTCGATCATCTCCGGCGGTACCCAGCCGGTATCCCCGCGGGTATCACGCTCGCCGCGCCAGCCCAGGCGGATGGAGTTACGGCTGGTGACCGGTTTGCCGTCGATCAGGATCAGGGTATTTTCCGGGCCCATACCACGGATATCAATCTGGCGGTTGTTACCGCGCTGGCCGCTGGTGGAGTTACCTGTCAGGTTAACGCCCGGCATGGTACGGATGATTTCGGCAACGTCGCGCGCGGGCGGGTTCTTACGGATTTCGTCGGCGGTGATGGTTGATACACCAGGTGCCTGCAGGTTCTGTTCTGCGGCGGTGATCACCATTGTGTCTTCGTGCTGCGCGGTGGCGGCAGTCGTGTCGTCTGCCAGGGCTGGCAGCGCGACGCCGTAAATCCCTAAGTTGACCAGCAAGGCCAGGGAGTGAATCTTCTTATTCATTGTACGTCCTGCTTTTCGCGCCGCATCCCCTGGTCTCCGTTCCCGAAAGGGAGAGGAGGCGGCATGTTGTCACCCGCATGTTGCGTAAGCAGCCCTGTCCTCGAGCGCACACAACGCGTGGCATGGTTATTTTATGAGCGCGCTTCCCACAGCGCGGGCACTACGCTATTGCAAATGCAAATAGTTATCAATAATATTATCAATAATTTTTGTCTTGCAACAAAAAAAGACTCGATAAACATGAGGTTATAGTGACGGCGTTAACAACGGGAAGTGAGGCCTGGTGGCAGTCGAAACGCGGCCCGGACGTGACAGGTATTCAGGGTAACTATCGCGTGACGTTCTGGTGGCGTGACCCGGCGGGTACGCAAAACACGTCAACGGTGAAGCGTGTCTGGCTCTATATCACCGGTGTGACCGATCACCATCAAAATGCCCGTCCGCAATCCCTTGAGCGTATTCCTGATACCGACGTCTGGCAGTGGCAGGGCGAGTTCAGCCCCGCGTGGCGCGGAAGCTACTGTTTTATCCCTTCTGATAACGAACATGATTTTGCCGATACGGTGTTTCACGGCGAGCAACCGGACCGCATGGCGCTGCGTGAAGGCTGGCGGAAACTGCTGCCCCACGCGGTTTCCGACCCGCTGAACCCGCAGAGCTGGCGTGGCGGGCGCGGCCATGCCGTCTCGGCGCTGGAGATGCCCGGCGCACCGGTGCAGCCAGGCTGGAACCATCCCGATACACCATACAAACAGCCTGTCTGTATTGAATGGAAGAGCGAGCGTTTGCATAACCGTCGCCGCGTGTGGATTTTCACTACCGGCGAGGAAAGCCCTGAACGTCCGCTGGCCGTGTTGCTCGACGGTCAGTTCTGGGCGGAAAGCATGCCCGTCTGGCCTGCCCTGGCGTCACTGACCAGCGAAGGCAAACTGCCGTCCGCGGTTTACGTTCTGATTGACGTGATCGACACCGCACACCGCAGCCGCGAGCTGCCCTGCAATCCTGATTTCTGGCTGGCGGTGCAGGAAGAACTCCTTCCGCTAGTGAAAACCCTCGCGCCATTCAGCGACCGCGCTGACCGGACGGTCGTCGCAGGCCAGAGTTTTGGCGGGCTTTCTTCACTCTATGCTGGCCTTAACTGGCCGCAGCGTTTTGGCTGTGTGCTCAGTCAGTCCGGCTCCTACTGGTGGCCGCACCGCGGCGCACAGCAGGACGGATTACTTATCGAACAACTTAAAGCGGGTGAAAAAACCGCACGCGGGCTGCGTATCGTCCTTGAGGCGGGGCGCAATGAGCCACTTATTTTCCGCGCAAATCAGGCGATTTACGCCGAACTACACACACAGCAACCGGTTATCTGGCGTCAGGTTGACGGCGGACACGATGCGCTTTGCTGGCGCGGTGGGCTGACGCAGGGGCTGATGGCTCTCTGGCAGCCACTTATTCAATAACGGAGTCTGTATGGAATTCAGCAATCCTTTCGATAATCCGCAGGGACAGTTCGCCATTTTGCAAAACGACCAGGGGCAGTACAGCCTGTGGCCGCAGCAGTGCGAACTGCCCGCGGGCTGGCGCGTGGTGTGCGAACCGCAATCTCAGGAAGCGTGCCAGCAGTGGCTGGCGGAACACTGGCAAACGCTTGAACCGTCTTACTTTGCGGAGGAAAACGCATGAACCGTCTTCCTCTCGTCGCCGCCCAGCCGGGTATCTGGATGGCGGAACAGCTTTCCTCGCTGCCAAACGCCTGGAGCGTGGCGCACTATACCGAACTGAAAGGCGATATCGACGCGCCGCTGCTGGCAAAAGCGATTGTTGCGGGCATGATGCAGGCCGATACCCTGCGCACACGCTTTACGGAAGATAACGGCGAGGTGTGGCAGTGGGTGGATGAGTCCATCACTCTGCCGGAGCCGTCAATCGTTCGCGCCGACACACACGACGACGCCGTGGCACTGATGGAAGCCGATCTCAACCAGAACCTGCGTGTCGACAGCGGCCAGCCGCTGGCATTTCACCAGTTGATTCGGGTGGGCGAGCGTCGCTGGTACTGGTATCAGCGTTATCATCATTTACTGGTGGATGGCTTCAGTTTTCCGGCGATTACCCGCCAGATCGCTGCCATTTACAGCGCATGGAAAAAGGGTGAACCTGCACCTGAATCGCCGTTTACACCGTTTGCCGACGTGGTGGAAGAGTACCAGCGCTATCGCGACAGCGAAGCGTATCAGCGCGACGGCGCATTCTGGGCAGAACAGCGCAGGCAGCTTCCGCCACCCGTATCGCTCTCGTCCGCGCCGTTGCCAGGGCGTGCAGCAACCACCGATATCTTGCGCCTGAAAGTGACTGCCGACAGCCGCGCCTTCAGCCAGCTTGCACAGGCCGCAGGGCCGGTTCAGCGTACCGATCTGGCGCTTGCGCTGGTGGCGCTGTGGCTTGGCCGTCTTACCGGTCGGCTGGACTATGCCGCCGGGTTTATCTTTATGCGTCGCTTGGGGTCAGCGGCGTTAACCGCAACCGGGCCGGTGCTCAACGTGTTGCCGCTGGCGGTGAATATCGCCCCGCAGGAGAGCCTGCCGGCGCTGGCGTTGCGTTTGTCCAGCCAGTTGAAAAAAATGCGCCGCCATCAGCGTTACGACGCTGAGCAGATCGTGCGTGACAGCGGGCGTGCCGCAGGCGATGAAGCGTTGTTCGGGCCAGTACTGAACGTCAAAGTCTTCGATTATCAGCTGGATATCGACGGTGTGGACGCCATCACCCATACGCTGGCAACGGGGCCGGTTAACGACCTTGAGCTGGCGCTGTTCCCGGACGAGCAGGGCGGTTTGAGCATTGAAATCCTTGCTAACAAACAGCGTTACGATGACGCGACGCTCACCCGCCACGTTGCGCGTCTGAACGCGATGCTGACGCAGTTTGCAGCGAACCCGGACCTGCGCTGTGGGGAGGTGGAAACCGTTTCTGAGCAGGAATACCAGCAGCTTGCCCGCATCAACGACACCGGGCTGGCGTTACCGTCCACCACGCTGGCGGAGCAGGTAGCGGAACAGGCGCGCAATACGCCGGACGCCCCTGCGCTGGCCGATGCACATATCGAACTGAACTACCGCCAGATGCGTGAGCAGGTGGTCGCACTGGCAAACGTGCTGCGTGAGCGCGGCGTGAAGCCGGGCGACAGCGTGGCGGTCGCTCTGCCGCGCTCGGTGTTCCTGACGCTGGCGCTGCATGGCATCGTGGAAGCCGGGGCCGCATGGCTGCCGCTGGACACCGGTTACCCGGACGATCGTCTGCGGATGATGCTGGAAGACGCAAAACCGTCTCTGCTCATTACTACCGATGAACAGCTTCCGCGCTTTAGCGATCTGCCCGTAACGACGTTTAGTTACAACACACTATTACCTGCAACGGACGGTGAGCCGCTGCACCTGGCGAAGCCAGAGCAGACCGCGTACATCATCTTTACCTCTGGCTCGACAGGTCGTCCGAAAGGGGTGATGGTCGGGCATACCGCTATCGTTAACCGCCTGAAGTGGATGCAGGATCACTATCCGCTTGACGCGAGCGACGTGGTGGCGCAGAAAACGCCGTGCAGCTTTGACGTATCGGTATGGGAATTCTGGTGGCCGTTTATCGCCGGGGCGAAGCTGGTGATGGCCGAGCCGGACGCACACCGCGATCCGCAGGCGATGCAGAGCTTCTTTGCGCAATACGGCGTCACCACCACCCACTTTGTGCCGTCAATGCTGGCAGCGTTTGTTGCCTCGCTGACGCCGGGAAATGCCGACTGCTGCAAAACGTTGAAACAAGTGTTCTGCAGCGGTGAAGCGCTCCCGACCGAACTGTGCCGTGAGTGGGAGCAACTGACCCACGCGCCGCTGCATAACCTCTATGGCCCAACGGAAGCCGCGGTAGATGTGAGCTGGTATCCGGCGTTTGGCCCGGAACTGGCGGCGGTTACAGGCAACAGCGTGCCAATCGGCTTCCCTGTGTGGAACACGGGACTGCGCATTCTGGATGCGATGATGCGACCGGTGCCGTTCGGCGTGGCGGGGGATCTCTATCTCACCGGCATTCAGCTGGCGCAGGGGTATCTGGGACGCCCGGATCTCACGGCGAGCCGCTTTATTGCCGACCCGTTCGCGCCCGGCGAGCGGATGTACCGCACCGGCGACGTTGCCCGCTGGCTGGATAACGGCGCGGTGGAGTATTTAGGCCGCAGCGACGATCAACTGAAAATTCGCGGCCAGCGCATTGAGCTGGGCGAAATCGATCGGGCAATGCTTTCGCTGCCGGATGTGGCTCAGGCCGTGGCACACGCCTGCGTGTTTAACCAGGCGGCGGCCACGGGTGGGGATGCCCGTCAACTGGTGGGATACGTTGTCTCCGAATCCGGTTTACCGCTGGATCGCGATGCGCTGCTGGCTTCCCTGAGAGCACAACTGCCGCCGCACATGGTGCCGGTGGTGCTGCTGCAAATTAACGCGCTGCCGTTAAGCGCTAATGGTAAGCTCGACCGCAAGGCGCTGCCGCTGCCGGAGCTGACCAGCAAAACCTCAGGGCGCGCGCCGGAAAGTGAAACCGAAATAGCCGTGGCGCAGGCGTTCGCCGCGTTGCTGGGCTGCGAGGTGAACGATATCGACGCCGATTTCTTTGCCCTCGGTGGACATTCGCTGCTGGCGATGCGCCTGGCCGCACAGCTCAGCCGTGCGTTTGACCGCAAAGTGACGCCGGGGCAAATTATGGTGGCGTCGACGGTCGGCAAGCTCAGCGCGTTGATGGATTCGCAGATGAGCGATGAGCAGGCTCAGCGTCTGGGTTACGAGACGATCCTACCGCTGCGCGAAAGCGACGGCCCGACGCTGTTCTGCTTCCACCCGGCATCCGGCTTTGCGTGGCAGTTTAGCGTGCTGGCGCGCTACCTCAGCCCGCGCTGGTCGATTACCGGTATTCAGTCACCGCGCCCGGCGGGGCCGATGCAGCAGTGTGCGGATCTGGATGGTGTGATCGCGCACCATCTGAATACGTTGCGCGCACAACAACCGCATGGCCCGTATTATCTGTTCGGCTATTCACTCGGCGGCACGCTGGCGCAGGGTATTGCCGCGCGTCTGCGCGAGCAGGGTGAAGCGGTGGCGTTCCTCGGCCTGCTGGATACCTGGCCGCCGGAAACGCAGAACTGGGCGGAGAAAGAGGCCAACGGCCTTGACCCGGAAGTGCTGGCCGAAATCGAACGCGAACGCCAGGCGTTTATCGCCGCGCAGCAGGGGCAGGGCTCCGGCGAGCTGTTTAACGCCATTGAAGGCAACTACGCCGATGCGGTGCGGTTACTTACCACGGCGCACAGCTCGCGCTTCGACGGCAAAGCAACGCTGTTTGTCGCCGAGCGCACGCGAACGATGGACCCGCAGCAGGCCTGGGCTCCGTGGGTGGGGGAGCTGGAGGTTTACAGCCAGGATTGCGCCCACGTGGATATTATCTCGCCGCAGGCGTTTGAGAAGATAGGGCCGGTGTTGAAGGGGATTTTGGGATAGTGAAAATGCCCGGTGGCGCTGCGCTTACCGGGCCTACACGTCGAACGTAGGCCGGGTAAGGCGAAGCCGCCACCCGGCAATTACCGCCGACCCAACGGCACCACCAGCGGCGTATCCGCCACCGGATCGTCAATAATCATGCAGCGCATACCGTAGATCCGCTCGATCAGCTCCGGCGTCACAATCGCTTTCGGCGCGCCCTGCGCCACAATCTCACCGTCCCGCAGCGCAATCAGATGCGTGGCGTAGCGGCAGGCCTGATTCAAATCATGCAGCACCGCCGCCAGCGTATACCCCTGCGTGCGGTTCAGTTCGCTCAGCAGCTCCAGCAGGTCAATCTGGTGGCTGATATCCAGCCAGGTTGTCGGCTCATCCAGCAGCATGATGGAGGTTTCCTGCGCCAGCACCATCGCGATCCATGCCCGCTGGCGCTGCCCGCCGGAGAGGGTGTCCACGCTTTGCTGTGCGAGATCGGTAATGCCCGTCGCCTGCATCGCCCGATTCACCGCCTCGTCGTCCTCTTTGCGCCAGCGGGTAAACAGCGGCTGGTGCGGGTAGCGCCCGCGCGAGACCAGCTCCTGCACCGTAATGTCGCCCGGCGTGGTGGCATTTTGCGCCAGCAGCCCAATGCGGCGTGCCACCTCTTTGCTGGCAAAGCGCTGGATCTGCTCGCCGTCGAGATACACGCAACCCTCAACCGGCGTCATCAGACGGCTGAGGGTGCGCAGCAGGGTCGATTTGCCGCAACCGTTCGGGCCGATAATCGCCGTAAAGTGACCATCCGGGATTGCCACGCTTAAATCGCGGGCAATGATTTTTTTGCCGTAGCCGAGGGTTAAGTTTTTGCCGCGCAAGCGGGATGCTGTGTCTGTCATTTCTTGCGTGACTCCTGAACGAGCAACACGATGAGGTAAATCCCGCCGAGGCTGACGGTTACTACGCCCACCGGAAGTTGATAAGGCATAAACAGCTGCTGGGCGCAGAGATCGGCGGCCAGCAACAACAACGCACCGCACAGCGCCGCCTGGGTTAAGCCCCAGCGTGCCGTGCCGCTGAGACGCCGCGCAATGTGCGGTGCCACCAGCGCGATAAATGAGATCGGCCCGGCAATGGCGGTAGCGGCGGCTGTCAGTAATACCGCCACCAGCATCAACATCAGGCGCGAGCGCTCAACGCCGACGCCCAGCGCACAGGCGCTGTCATCACCCATTTCCAGCAGGCGCATGCGGCGCACCAGCAGCAGCGCGCCAACCAACATCAGTAAAATGAGCGGGGCAGCAGGCCAGGTTTTGCCCCACGTCAGGCCGTTCAGTGAACCGGCATACCACAGCCCGGCGGAGAGTGCGGTTTCAAGCGAGGCCTGCAGTAACAGCCAGGTGTTAAAGGCCATTAGCATGGCGCGCACACCGATACCGATGATGATCAGGCGGAAGGTGTCGATACCGTTGCGCCAGGCCAGCAGCCAGATAATCAACGAAGTTAAAATGCCGCCAGTCATTGCCGTAAAGGTAATTGCCGTCAGGTGCTGACCGAACAGCACCATCGCCACCAGTACGCCGCTCCAGGCCCCCGTGTTGAGGCCCATCACGTCCGGGCTGCCGAGCGGGTTGCGCATCAGCGACTGGAAAATCGCACCGCTGACGCCGAGGGCCGCACCGACCAGAATCGCCATCGCCACACGCGGCAGCCGCCATTCCGTCACCACCAGGGTGATATTGCGCGGCGCGCTGCCGAGCAGGGCATTAAAGACCTGGGCAGAATCGAGCGTTACCGCGCCGCTGCGCAGACTCCAGACCGCCAGCAGCACAATGGCGGCAATCAGCAGGGACACGCTGGTCACTAAACGACGGGACGGGGCCATCATGCGCTACCTCCGCGTTTACGCCGCACCAGGAAGATCAGCACCGGTGCGCCAATAAAGGCGCTCACCACCGACACGCGCAGTTCACCGGGCACCAAAAGACGGCCCAGCACATCGGCAAACAGCAGCAGGGCAGGTGTTGCCAGCAGCGTGACGGGCAATGACCAGCGGTGATCGGCCCCTACCAGCCAGCGCGCCATATGCGGCATCATCAGGCCGATAAAGGCAATCGGGCCGACCACCGCCGTCGCGCTACCGCACAGGACGGTGATCGCGAGAAGACCCATCAACTGCGTGCGTGCCACGCGGTTGCCGAGCGCGGTAGCGGTGTCGCTGCCGAGGCTCAGGCTGTTCAGCGCGCGGCTTAAAAACAGCACCACGACGGCGGCGATAATCACCGGAACAATAACCACTTTTAAGGTTTCGAGTGTGCGGATATCCAGCGAACCGGCCTGCCAGAAGCGCAGTTGATCGTAGACATCCGGGTTAAGCAGAGCGATGCCGTTCGATAGTCCTTCCAGCACCGCCGCGAGCGCAACACCTGCAAGCGTCAGACGTACCGGGCTGAGCTGTCCACCGCCCTGGCTGCCGGTAAAGGCCACCACCAGCGACGCCGCCAGCGCGCCGCAAAAGGCCATCACCAGTTGTTCAGACGGAGAGGTGAAACCAAACAGTGCCGCGCCTAGCACAATGGCGAAACTGGCACCAGAGTTCACGCCGAGAATGCCAGGGTCCGCCAGCGGGTTGCGGGTGAGGGTTTGCATCAGGGCACCGGCAAGCCCGAGCGCACCACCGGCCAGCAGGCCAGCAAGGGTTCGCGGCAGACGAGCATCCAGCACGATGATGCAGTCGGCACTCTGGCAGGTACCGGAGAGCGCATCGACAATAACGGATGCGGGCAGCGGTTTCGCGCCGACCAGCAGGCTGAGTGCAATCGCAAGGATCAACAGTAGCAACAACACGGGTACGGCAATGGCACGCACCCTGGAGGAGGAAAACGACATAGCAACATCCATGATGTGATAATGATATTAATTATCGTTATCTATCTTATTTGGCTATGTTAGCATGTGCGCCCATGAAATTGGTAGATCGTTAGACCTCAAGGCCTTGTCATGAATCAAAAATCCTGGCTGCTCAACCTCAGCCTGTTGAAAACGCACCCGGCGTTTCGAGCGGTTTTTATCGCTCGTTTTATCTCCATTTTATCCCTCGGTCTGCTTGGTGTTGCCGTACCGGTGCAGATCCAGACCATGACCCACTCCAGCTGGCTGGTGGGGCTATCCGTCACCCTGACCGGCGGGGCGATGTTTGTCGGGCTGATGGTGGGCGGCGTGCTGGCAGACCGATACGAGCGTAAAAAGCTGATCCTGCTGGCGCGTGGCACCTGCGGCGTGGGTTTTGTCGGGCTGTGTCTGAACGCGATGCTGCCGGAGCCATCATTAATTGCGATTTATGCCCTGGGGCTGTGGGACGGCTTTTTTGCTTCACTCGGTGTGACGGCGTTGCTGGCAGCCACACCTGCGCTGGTCGGGCGTGAAAACCTGATGCAGGCAGGGGCGATTACCATGCTTACCGTCCGTCTGGGCTCGGTGATTTCACCGATGGTTGGCGGTCTGCTGCTGGCGACCGGCAACGTGGCGTGGAACTACGGACTGGCGGCGGCGGGGACCTTTATCACCACCTTAACGCTGCTGCGTCTGCCGCTGCTTCCACCGCCCCCGCAGCCGCGCGAGCATCCGCTCAAGTCGCTGATGGCCGCCATTCGTTTTCTGTTCAGCAATCCACTGATTGGCGGCATTGCGCTGCTCGGCGGTCTGTTGACCATGGCGAGCGCCGTGCGCGTGCTTTACCCGGCGCTGGCGGGGGAGTGGCAGATGAGCGCTTCAGAGATTGGCGTGCTGTATGCTGCCATTCCGCTTGGCGCGGCGTGCGGAGCGCTGACCAGCGGCAACCTGGCGCAGAGCGCTCGTCCTGGCCTTATCATGCTGGTAGCGACGCTGGCCTCGTTTATCGCCATTGGGTTCTTCAGCCTGATGCCTGTGTGGGCGCTGGGCGTGATCTGCCTGGTGATCTTCGGCTGGTTGAGCGCCATCAGTTCTCTGCTGCAATACACCCTGATCCAGACCCAGACTCCGGAAGGGATGCTCGGTCGCATTAACGGCCTGTGGACGGCGCAGAACGTAACGGGCGATGCGATTGGCGCGGCGATCCTCGGCGGGCTGGGGGCAATCATGACGCCGGTGGCGTCGGCGAGCAGCAGCGGGTTTGTGCTGGCGATTATTGGCGTAATTTTATTAATGTCGTTGGCAGAATTGCGCCGATTCAGGCAGGAGAGTGTGTTGACCTTGTAGGTCGGGTAAGGCGTAGCCGCCACCCGACAAAACGCCCGGTGGCGCTGCGCTTACCGGGCCTACGTGGAACGTGCCACTTATTTAAAAATTGTATTTAAACGCTGCAACACCAGCATCGCGCTGTAATAATCCAGGCGGAACGTCTCGGTTCCTAATGCCCAGACGCGCTTGTTCTGCACCGCCGGCAGGTGTGCCAGAAGTGGATTGGCGTAGATCGCATCCACGTCTTTTTGATCGCCGGCAAACAGGAACAGCCCTTCACCGTTTAGCCCGGTCGCCAGATTTTCCCCGCCTAACTGAATAATGTCGTGACGCTTGCCCTGGCTTTGTGAGGTGTTCATGCCAGCAGGCAGCTCAGCCAGCGTAAAGCCGAGTTGATGCAGCAGCTTGCCCTGTGCCGATTCCGCCGTCCACAGGTTGGCGCTGTGTGCGGCGGCAGTATAGACAATTGCGTTGACCGGCTGTGGCGGCAGCGTCATCTGCTGTTTTACCTGAGCGAGTTGTTTATCGAATGCGGCAATACGTTCAGCGGCCTGTTTTTCCTGACCGGTAATTGTCCCCAACTGTTTCAGCAGTTCCTGCCAGCTTTTATCGTCATAGTTGATGATAAGCGTCGGGGCGATGGCCGAAAGTTGATCGTAGAGCGCCAGTGCGGAATCCCCGCCTGTGGCGCTGATCAAAATCAGGTCCGGCATCTGCGCGGCCACCGCTTCGGCGCTCGGCTCGCCAATGTACAGACGCGCGAGCTTACGCTGCTTCGCGATGTCGCCCCACTGGCGCAGGAAGCCCTGGGCATCGGCTACCCGGTTATTTGGCGTGGTGGCACCGCTGGCGACCACCGGCGCGTCGATTGCCAGCAAGGAACCGGTTAACGTCACGCTGGTGGAGACAATGCGCGTCGGTTTGCTTTCAAGCGTGTGAACCCCACGGCTGTCGGTGACCTGACGGGGCCAGTCAGCGGCGGTGGCTGAGGTTAGTCCTAAAACAAAAAGTCCTGTTAAAAGAAGGGCATTACGGCAAACGGCGGGAAGTTTCACAGAGCGGCATCCTGTTTTTGTTGAAGTTAATGCTTCTCATTTTCATGATTGCAGTGAAGGGATGCAAGCAATAGTCGCACAAGTTGTTTGCTCTGCGGTTGACACCGGGGCGCTGTAAGATTAGGTTAGCCGTCGAAAATATAAATGATAATCATTATTACTGCTTTTATCATTTTAGGAGGATGATATGGATACGTCATTGGCTGAGGACATCCAGCACACCGCGACCACGCTGCAATCAGACAGCTTTTTCTTTATGTCGCCCTATCGCAGTTTTACCACGTCAGGCTGTTTTACCCGCTTCTCTGAATCCGCCGTTGGCGGTGACGATCCGGCTGGACATTTCCAGCAAAAATTAGCCCAGGCTTTCCAGAACGCAAAGGCCAGCGGCATTGCCCATCCGATTATGGTGGGTGCGATTCCGTTCGATACCCGCAAACCGTCGTCCCTGTTTATTCCCCAAAGCTGGCAGACCTTTTCTCGCCCGGCGCGTCAGCAGTCCGCACGTTATGTGGCGGGCGCACAGGCGCTGAATGTCGAAAAACGTACCGAGATCCCGCCACAGCCTGTTTTTGAAGAGATGGTTGCGCGTGCCGCCGCGCTTACCGCGACGCCGAAGGTGAACAAAGTGGTGCTGTCGCGTCTGATTGATATCGAGACCGACAAAACCATTGATAGCGGTGCGCTGCTGGAACGTCTGATCGCTCAGAACCCGGCAAGTTTTAACTTCCACGTGCCGCTGGAAGACGGTGGTGTGCTGCTGGGCGCAAGCCCGGAACTGCTGCTGCGCAAAGAGGGCGCGCACTTTAGCTCGCTGCCGCTGGCAGGCTCTGCGCGGCGTCAGCCGGACGATGTGCTGGACCGTGAAGCAGGCAACAAGCTGCTGGCATCCGAAAAAGACCGCCACGAGCACGACCTGGTGACGCAGGCGATGAAAACCATTCTGGGGCCGCGCAGCCATCATCTGAGCATGCCTGCCTCTCCGCAGCTGATCACCACGCCGACGCTGTGGCACCTGGCGACGCCGGTAGAAGGTGAGGCGCGTGAAAACGAGAACGCTCTCACGCTGGCCTGCCTGCTGCACCCGACGCCAGCCCTGAGCGGCTTCCCGCATCAGGCGGCGAAACAGCTGATTGCCGAGCTGGAGCCGTTCGACCGCGAACTGTTCGGCGGCATTGTCGGCTGGTGTGACAGCGAAGGTAACGGTGAGTGGGTGGTGACCATACGCTGTGCGCGCCTGCATGAAAACAGTGTTCGCCTGTTTGCGGGTGCAGGCATTGTGCCCGCCTCCTCCCCGGTGGGCGAGTGGCGCGAAACTGGCGTAAAACTCTCCACCATGCTGAACGTCTTTGGTTTGCATTAAGGAATACTCATGACCATTCCCTTTACCCGTTGGCCTGAGGACTTTGCCCGACGCTACCGTGAAAAAGGCTACTGGCAGGATCGGCCGCTGACCCACATCCTGACGGATCATGCGGATAACGATGCCGTGGCGATTATCGACGGCGAGCGGCACATCACGTACCGCGCGTTTCATCAGGCGGTGAACAACCTGGCGTCAGCACTGCAGGCGCAGGGTATCCATCGCGGTGAGACGGCGCTGGTGCAGCTTGGCAACGTGGCTGAATTTTACATTACCTTCTTCGCCCTGTTGCAAATCGGTGTTGCGCCAGTCAACGCGCTTTTCAGCCACCAGCGCAGCGAACTGAATGCCTATGCCACGCAGATTAAACCCGCACTGCTGATTGCCGACCGCGAGCACACGCTGTTTGCGGGCGATGATTTCCTCAATCGCTTTGTGGATGAACACCGCTCGGTGCGCGTTGTGCTGCTGCGCGGCGACAAGGGTGAACATGCCCTGGACGCGGCAATTGCTCGTCCGGCGGATAATTTCATCCCGAACCCGACGCCTGCCGACGAAGTGGCGTTTTTCCAGCTCTCTGGCGGCAGCACCGGCACGCCGAAGCTGATCCCGCGCACGCACAACGACTACGACTACAGCATTCGTCGCAGCAACGAGATTTGCGGTATTACCGCTGACACCCGTTATCTGAATGCGCTGCCCGCCGCGCATAACTACGCCATGAGTTCGCCGGGATCGCTGGGGATTTTCACGGCAGGCGGTTGCGTGGTGCTGGCGAACGATCCGAGCGCCACGCTTTGCTTCCCGCTGATTGAAAAGCATCAGATCAACGTGACGTCTCTGGTGCCACCGGCAGTCAGCCTGTGGCTGCAGGCGATTGCTGAAGGCGCGGGGAATGGTCAGCTCAAATCCCTGAAGCTGTTGCAGGTGGGCGGCGCACGTCTGTCCGCTACGCTCGCCGCCCGTATTCCGGCAGAGATTGGCTGCCAGCTTCAGCAGGTGTTCGGCATGGCGGAAGGGCTGGTGAACTACACCGCGCTCGACGACACGCCAGAACGCATTATGAATACTCAGGGCCGCCCAATGTGCCCGGACGATGAAGTGTGGGTGGCGGATGAGAACGGTAATCCGCTCCCGCGCGGGGAAGTGGGCCGCTTAATGACGCGTGGGCCGTACACCTTCCGCGGCTATTTCAACAGCCCGGAACATAACGCCAGTGCTTTCGATGCAGACGGTTTCTACTGCTCTGGCGATCTTATCGCCATCGACGAGCAGGGCTACATCACCGTGCAGGGACGCGAGAAAGATCAGATCAACCGTGGCGGCGAGAAGATCGCCGCAGAAGAGATCGAAAACCTGCTGTTGCGCCACGAATCGGTGATCCACGCCGCGCTGGTGAGCATGGAAGACAGCCTGCTGGGTGAAAAGAGCTGCGCGTATCTGGTGGTGAAACAGCCCCTGCGCGCGGTGGAGGTTCGTCGCTTCCTGCGGGAACAGGGCGTTGCCGAATTCAAACTGCCGGACCGCGTGGAGAGCGTTGATGCGCTTCCGTTAACGCCCGTCGGCAAAGTCGATAAAAAACAGTTGCGCCTGTGGCTTGCTGAACGCGCCCAGGGCTGAGGAACAGAGTATGGCCATTCCAAAATTAACCGCTTACGCACTGCCAACCGCCGCAGACCTGCCGACCAATAAGGTGAACTGGGCGTTTGAGCCAGAACGCGCCGCGCTGTTGATTCATGATATGCAGGAGTACTTCCTGAACTTCTGGGGTGAAAACAGCACGATGATGCAGCAGGTGGTGGCGAATATCGCCAAACTGCGTGCGTACTGCAAAGAACACAATATTCCGGTGTATTACACCGCCCAGCCGAAAGAGCAGAGCGATGAAGACCGTGCGCTGCTGAACGACATGTGGGGGCCGGGCCTGACCCGTTCGCCGGAACAACAGCGTATCGTGGCTGAACTGACGCCGGACGAAGCGGACACGGTGCTGGTGAAGTGGCGCTACAGCGCGTTCCACCGCTCGCCGCTGGAGCAGATGCTAAAAGAGACCGGCCGCAACCAGCTGTTGATCACTGGCGTTTACGCGCACATTGGTTGCATGACCACCGCAACCGATGCGTTTATGCGTGATATCAAGCCGTTCTTTATTGCCGACGCGTTGGCCGATTTCACCCGCGACGAGCACCTGATGTCGCTGAAATACGTGGCAGGGCGCTCTGGCCGCGTGGTGATGACCGACGATCTGCTGCCGTCCATTCCGGTATCGAAAGCGGAATTGCGTGAAATCGTCCTGCCGCTGCTGGACGAATCCGATGAGCCGATGGATGACGAAAACCTGATTGATTACGGTCTGGACTCGGTGCGCATGATGGCGCTGGCGGCGCGCTGGCGCAAAGTGCATGGCGATATCGATTTTGTGATGCTGGCAAAAAATCCGACCATTGACGCCTGGTGG
Organism: Enterobacter sp. MALB-1; assembly: GCF_041021625.1. Taxonomy (NCBI): domain Bacteria; kingdom Pseudomonadati; phylum Pseudomonadota; class Gammaproteobacteria; order Enterobacterales; family Enterobacteriaceae; genus Enterobacter; species Enterobacter sp. MALB-1. Next base: position 3,197,770 of record NZ_JBDPJL010000001.1, on the reverse strand, counting down.
GCGCTGCTTTCCCGTGAGGTGAAGTGATGGCCGGATTCGATTTTACCGGCAAAACCGTCTGGGTGACGGGTGCAGGTAAGGGCATTGGTTACGCCACGGCGCTGGCGTTTACCGAGGCGGGTGCGCAGGTGACCGGGTTCGACCTGGCGTTCCCGCAGGACGATTATCCGTTTGCCACCGAAACGCTGAACGTGGCGGACGCCGCGCAGGTAAACGAGGTTTGTGGGCGTTTGCTGGCAACGCTTGAGCGCCTGGATGTGCTGGTCAATGCCGCCGGTATCCTGCGTATGGGCGCAACCGATCAGCTCTCGCAGGAGGACTGGCAGCAGACGTTTGAGGTTAACGTCGGTGGGGCGTTTAACCTGTTCCAGCAGACGATGGGCCAGTTCCGCCGTCAGCAGGGCGGGGCGATTGTGACGGTGGCCTCTGACGCGGCCCACACGCCGCGCATTGGCATGAGCGCTTATGGTGCCTCGAAAGCGGCGCTGAAAAGCCTGGCGTTGACCGTCGGGCTGGAGCTGGCGGGCAGCGGCGTGCGCTGTAATCTGGTATCGCCGGGTTCAACAGACACCGATATGCAGCGCACCCTGTGGAAAAGCGATGATGCGGAACAGCTGCGTATTCGCGGCTTTGGCGAGCAGTTTAAGCTCGGCATTCCGCTGGGAAAAATTGCCCGTCCGCAGGAGATTGCCAGCACGGTGCTGTTCCTTGCGTCCGATGCCGCCAGCCACATTACCCTGCAGGATATTGTGGTGGACGGCGGTTCCACGCTGGGGGCGTAAATGATCTGGAAACGACATTTATCCCTCGACGAACTGAACGCCACCAGCCTGAATACGATGGTGGCGCACCTGGGCATCGTCTATACCCGCATCGGTGATGACACGCTGGAAGCGGAAATGCCGGTGGATACGCGTACCCATCAGCCGTTTGGCCTCCTGCATGGCGGGGCGTCTGCCGCCCTGGCGGAAACGCTCGGTTCGATGGCTGGTTTTCTGATGACCCGCGACGGGCAAAGCGTGGTGGGAACGGAGCTGAACGCGACGCACCACCGTGCGGTGTCGCAGGGCAAGGTGCGCGGGGTGTGTCAGCCGCTGCATCTGGGGCGCTCCAGCCAGAGCTGGGAGATCGTGGTCTTCGACGAACAGGGACGGCGGTGCTGTACCTGTCGGTTGAGTACGATGGTATTGGGGTAGAACGTGCCAGATTGCCGGGTGGTGCTGCGCTTACCCGGCCTACAAAACCAAAGTGTGAGTCCGGGAAGTGATCGGCTTAACACTGTGGTGTAAATGTCTGGTTTGACCACACATTATTGCGTTTCAAAGTTGTTAAATTTTATCCGTTGTTCTAGAAACAAAATGTAACATCTCACTGTTTCACGACAACGGATAACCATTATGAACAACTCAGGGAAATACCTTACATGGGCAGTGCTCTCGGTTGTGGGAGCATTTGCCCTGGGCTACATCGCCCTCAACCGGGGGGAGCAGATCAATGCGCTCTGGATCGTCGTTGCCTCCGTCTGCATTTATCTGATCGCATACCGTTTTTATGGCCGCTATATTGCCAGAAATGTGCTGGGCGTTGACAGTACGCGCATGACGCCCGCCGTGCGTCATAACGACGGGCTGGACTACGTGCCGACGGATAAAAAAGTGCTGTTTGGTCACCACTTTGCGGCCATTGCCGGGGCAGGCCCGCTGGTGGGGCCGGTGCTGGCCGCGCAGATGGGCTATCTGCCGGGAATGATCTGGCTTCTTGCTGGCGTGGTGCTGGCAGGGGCTGTGCAGGACTTTATGGTGCTGTTCGTCTCAACTCGCCGCGACGGGCGTTCGCTCGGTGAGCTGGTGAGAGAGGAGATGGGGGCGACCGCCGGGGTGATTGCGCTGGTGGCGACCTTTATGATTATGGTCATCATCCTTGCGGTGCTGGCGATGATCGTGGTGAAAGCACTGACCCACAGTCCGTGGGGAACTTACACCGTCGCCTTTACCATTCCGCTGGCGCTGTTTATGGGGATCTACATTCGCTATCTGCGTCCGGGACGCATAGGCGAAGTGTCGGTGATTGGCCTGGTATTCCTGGTCTTTGCCATTATCTCCGGCGGCTGGGTGGCGGAAAGCCCGACCTGGGCCCCGTGGTTTGACTTTACCGGCGTACAGTTGACCTGGATGCTGGTAGGGTACGGTTTTGTGGCGGCGGTGCTGCCCGTGTGGCTGCTGCTGGCCCCGCGTGATTACCTTTCCACTTTCCTGAAAATCGGCACTATTGTCGGGCTGGCCATCGGCATTCTGATTATGCGCCCGACGCTGACCATGCCTGCGCTGACCAAATTCGTTGACGGTACTGGCCCGGTCTGGACCGGTAACCTGTTCCCGTTCCTCTTTATCACCATCGCCTGTGGTGCGGTGTCGGGTTTCCACGCGCTGATCGCCTCCGGTACGACACCGAAGATGCTGGCCAATGAAAATCAGGCCTGCCTGATTGGTTACGGCGGGATGCTGATGGAGTCCTTCGTGGCGATTATGGCGCTGGTCTCTGCCTGTGTTATCGATCCGGGCGTGTATTTTGCGATGAACAGTCCGATGGCGGTGCTGGCTCCGGCCGGAACCGTTGACGTAGTGGCATCGGCTGCACAGGTTGTGAGCGGCTGGGGCTTTAGCATCACGCCTGAAACCCTAACGCATATCGCCAGTGAAGTGGGCGAGCAGTCGATTATCTCGCGTGCGGGCGGTGCGCCGACGCTGGCTGTGGGCATGGCGTATATTCTGCACGGTGCGCTGGGCGGGCTGATGGACGTGTCGTTCTGGTATCACTTCGCCATTCTGTTTGAAGCACTGTTTATCCTGACGGCGGTGGATGCGGGTACGCGTGCGGCGCGCTTTATGCTGCAGGATCTGCTCGGCGTGATCTCCCCGAACCTGAAACGTACCGATTCCTTACCCGCGAACCTGCTGGCAACGGCGCTGTGCGTGCTGGCGTGGGGCTACTTCCTGCACCAGGGCGTGGTTGATCCGCTGGGCGGGATTAATACTCTGTGGCCGCTGTTCGGCATCGCCAACCAGATGCTGGCAGGAATGGCGCTGATGCTTTGTGCCGTGGTGCTGTTTAAAATGAAGCGTCAGCGTTATGCGTGGGTGGCGTTAGTACCAACCGCATGGCTGCTGATATGTACGCTGACCGCAGGCTGGCAGAAAGCGTTCAGCCCGGATGCGAAAGTGGGCTTCCTGGCCATCGCCAACAAGTTCCAGGCGATGATCGACAGCGGGGCTATTCCGCCGCAGTACACGGAATCTCAGCTGTCGCAACTGGTGTTTAACAACCGTCTGGATGCCGGACTGACCATCTTCTTTATGGTGGTGGTCGTGGTGCTGGCGTTGTATTCTCTGAAGTCTGCACTGGCGGCGCTGAAAGAAGACAAGCCGACGGCGAAAGAGACACCGTATGAGCCAATGCCTGAGAACCTGGAAGAGATTGTGACCCAGGCGAAAGGGGCGCATTAACCTGTTTGCCGGGTGGCGGCTTCGCCTTACCCGGCCTACATTCCTTATCCCCCTCTCCCTGTGGGAGAGGGCCGGGGTGAGGGAAACAAACGAGAAATGACCTATGTTCGACACCCTCTCCAAAGCAGGTAAGTACCTCGGCCAGGCCGCCAAAATGATGATTGGCGTGCCGGATTACGACAACTACGTCGAGCATATGCGCGTCAACCACCCGGACCAGACGCCAATGACCTACGAAGAATTTTTCCGTGACCGCCAGGATGCCCGCTACGGCGGCAAGGGCGGGGCGAAGTGCTGTTAACCCTCTTTCGGCAGATAGAGGCTGATCTGTTCCTGTTTACAGCCGTAAATCGCCGCCAGCTTTTCGCGGGTGCGTTTTTGCGGGCGAGAGTCCAGCGCTTCCAGCTGTGACACGGCGGACTGGCTGATACCGAGTTTGTCTGCCACCTCCTGCTGGGATAACCCGCGCAGGATACGCCAGGCGGCCTGCAGGCTGACGTTCTGCCAGGTCATGATGCTGCACACTTCGCCGGGCAATTCCACGTTATCCAGGCTATCGTGTTCGACCTCAATATCCTCCAGGTCATCGTCGGTTTCGTCGTCAATTTCTGCCATCTGTAAAAGCATACGAAAATATTCGTGATAGGGAATAACGACGTACTGCGTTTTCCCGTTATCGTCCTTGATTAGCTGTACAGCCATAGTTGGCACTCTCCTCATGCAGGTAAGTTGTTGAAGTTCTGCGCTTGACGGCCAAAACATAACAATGGTCATCGGGATCGTCCCGAAGCGTATAGATGATGCGGTAATCGCCAACGCGTAGCCGGAAATGATTTTCTGTCGTCGATATTTTTTTGATATCGGGCCGGGGAGCCGAGCGGTCATCCAGCTCGGAGAGCTTTATCTCAATGCGGCGCTGATACCGCTCGTCAATTCTGGAAAATGCCTTTTTGGCACCATTGGACCAGACAATCTTCATCCGTACCTCCACTGTACGCCCACACAAAATATAAGGGAATAATAAGACTATTAGATAAATTCCGAATTTCTAATGGGGGTACTGTAGAGCGGATAAAAAGCGCGAGAAAGCAGCAAAACGCGAACCGTCTAGGCGGCTCGAAATGGCCTCTGCCGGGAAGCAGAGGCTTGCAGAAAATATGCGATCAGGCGTTCAAACCGCCGTCAACGTCCAGCCCCGTGCCGGAGATCTGCCCGGCGGCCGGGCTTGCGAGGAACGTCACCGCTGCAGCGATATCTTCCGGCTGGCCGTAATGACCCACGGCAATCATCTGGCGCTGGGCTTCAGCCTGTTCGCCATCCTCCGGATTCATATCGCTGTTTGTCGGACCCGGATGCACAAGGTTAACGGTAATACCGCGTGGGCCCAGATCGCGCGCCAGACCACGGGTGAGAGAGTTGAGGGCCGATTTGGTCATCGAATAGACGGCAATGCCCGGCATCGCCACACGGTTTGCCAGACAACTGCCGATGTTAATAATCCGTCCGCCGTCAGACATATGCACCAGTGCTTCCTGGATGGCGATCACCACGCCGCGAATATTAACGTTGATAAGGGCGTCGATATCCGCCAGCGTCATGGATTCCAGCGGGCCACCGCGCGCAATGCCGGCGTTGTTGACCAGAATATCCAGCCCGCCGAGGGTACGTGCCGCCTGCGTGACGGCATCCTGGATGGCCTGCGCACTGGCACTGTCGGCCTGTATGGCCTCGCTTTTACGCCCAAGTGCCGTTATCTCGTCGGCGACCATCCTGGCTTTATCTGCGGATTTTTCATACGTAATAACCACATCGGCACCGGCGCGTGCCAGCGACAGTGCAATGGCACGACCCAACCCACGGCTGGCACCGGTAACCAGCGCCTTCTTACCTGTTAAATCGATCTGCATGATGACCTCGTTGCGAGAGTGATGAGAATCATCATTAGGTATAGACGGTGGGGAGATTAACGGTTGAAGGATTCCACCTTCTCAAACGCGGCACGCAAAACTTCAGGCGTTAGCTCAACCGGCAAGTAGTGAATCGACTCCACCGGGCGCAGGGTGTGGGTAATCACCTTGTCCACGTCTTCACGGTTGTCGATGTCGACGTCCAGCTCGCGAAGCCGGGTCGGCAGGTTAAAGCGCTGATACGCGGCCACCAGCTGTGCCAGCACGTCGTCCTGGCCGAGCAGAGCGCTTTGCACCAGGATGCCGTAGGCTACTTTGGTGCCGTGCAGGTATTTTTCGGTTTGCGGCAGTACGGTTAACCCGTTGTGCACAGCATGCGCCGCCGCCACGCGGGTGTAGCGCTCGCCCAGACCGCCCACCATACCGCCTCCGGCGATAATCGCATCCACCACATCCCTGAATGCCTGTGTCGCTTCGCCACGCTGCTGGTCAGCCAGCGCTTCCTCGCTGCGTTCGAGCAGCACATCACGGATCGCCAGCGCACCGTTGATCCCAAGACGCACCGTCAGCGGCAGGTTTTCAGGTTCTGGAGCCAGTACGACTGCTTCGTACCATTTCGCCAGCGTATCGCCGATCCCTGCCAGCAGATACTCCGCCGGGGCGTTAAGGATGATTTGCGGCTCCACCAGCACCAGGAAGTTAGCGTCGTCGAAAATCTCGAACTGCAATGCCTGACCGGCATCGTTATACCAGACGGAGAGCGGCGTCCATGCCGCGCAGGTGGCGGCAATGGTTGGGATAGCGACAACCGGTACGCCCAGGCGACGCGCCACCGCTTTGGCGGTATCGAGCAGCGCACCGCCACCAACACCGATAACCACACTGGCATCACTGCCGGATTCGTTCACCAGATGAGTGACGTCGCGCTCGCTGCAGTGGCCCTTAAACAGCAGATGTTTTGCCCCCGGTGCGTTAAAGCTCTCCGGGAGGAAAGGCCGCGCGCCTTCGATTGCACGCTCGCCATAAATCCATACCGCGCGGGAAAGTTGGTCCGAAGTGAAGAAATCATTCAGACGCGCCAGGCTGCCGGGATGAGAGAAGTAGTTCGCCGGGCCAGGCACGACGCGGATATCGGTGTTGCTCATGATGTTGTCCTTTTTTAGCAAGCGCTAACCCGATGTTATGTCTGGACATCCGGATGGCTAATAATATTTTGCTTTATCTTATGCCTTTTCCGTTGTTGTCAGTCAACCGGAGCTGTGAAAAATTCGATAAATCAGAAGAGTAATGAAGGATTTAACGCAGATGGTTTCCAGTCGCCTTGAAATGCGTGGTATCAGCCTGGCCTTTTCCGGCTTTCAGGCATTATCGCGCGTGGACTTCACGTTGACCGGCGGCACCGTACACGCGCTGACCGGGGCGAACGGCGCGGGGAAATCGACGCTGATGGCGGTGCTGTGTGGCACGCACGATCACTATGAAGGTGAAATTTGCATTAATAACCAGCCGGTGGCGATCCGCGAGCCGCTCGATGCCAAACGGCTGGGTATTCACCTGGTGCAGCAGGAAGTGGACGTGGCACTTGTGCCGGGTTTAAGCATCGCTGAAAACATTATGCTCGATCAGCTGGCGCAGCCGGGGCACCACTACAACTGGCGCGCTGTACGCCAGCAGGCAAGACAGGCGCTGGCACAACTGGATGTCTCCCTTGACGTTCGCCGTGCCATCGATAGCTGTACGCTGGCCGAAAAGCAGCAGATTTTGCTGGCACGGGCGCTGTCGCACCATTGCCGTTTTTTAATTCTCGATGAGCCGACCGCGCCGCTGGATGCACACGAAAGCGAACGCCTGTTTACCGTGGTAAAACGCCTGCAACAGCAGGGCATCGGCGTGGTGTTTATCTCTCACCGTATCCACGAGCTGAAAGCCATCTGCGACACCTTAACGGTGCTGCGTGACGGCAAGCTGATTGAGTCCGGCCCGATGGCGGATCTCAGCGGCGAAGAGATTGTCGAGAAAATGCTCGGCCATGAGCTGAACGACATCTATCCCCCTGCGCGACCGCCGCACAGCGAAGAGACACTGCTGCGGATGGAAGGGCTGCACGACGACGCGCTGCTGAAAGATATCTCACTGCACCTGCGCAAAGGCGAAATTCTTGGCATTGCCGGGCTGGCGGGGGCAGGGAAAACCGAACTTTGTAAGGCGCTGTTTGGTGCCAGCAAAAGTCGCGTGGAACGCGGTGAGCTGAATCATCGGCCCTGGAAACCGCGCGACCCGGCGGACTCGGTGCTGCGCGGGCTGGCGCTGGTGCCGGAAGAAAGGCGCAAAGAGGGTATTTTTATTGATGAACCGGTGAGCATGAACCTGGCGGTGGCGGCGGATAACACCTTTTCGCGCTGGAGCCTCTTCGGCCATCGGCAGGCGTGGCGCTGGGCGGAAGAGGTGATTGCCCGCGTCGGTGTGCGTGCGCGGGGGCCGGGGCAGGTGCTGCGTCGGCTTTCTGGCGGTAACCAGCAGAAGATCGCCATCGGAAAGTGGTTGCGAAACGACGCCAGCGTGTTGATTTTCGACGAGCCGACCAAAGGCGTGGACGTGAAAGCCAAAACCGATCTGTTCCAGCTGATCGACGGCCTGGCGCGCGAGGGCAAAGGGGTGATTTACGCCTCCGGCGAATTTGCTGAACTGGTCGGGCTGTGCGACCGCATCTGCGTATTGTGGGACGGACGCATCGTGGCGGAAATCGCCGGGGCCGAAGCCCGTGAAGAGACATTACTTTATTATTCAACCGGAGGAACGGCGTCGTGAGCAAGGCCCTTTCAGTGACGGCGGCGGAGTCTGGCCGTCAGCAAATTTTCGATTTTCTCTACAAGTGGGGCATGTTGCTGACCGTCGTCGCGCTGGTGGCCGTCTTTGGCCTGGCGTCGGACAACTTCCTCGATCCGAACAACATCATCAACATTCTGCGCTCGATTGCCATCGTGACGGTGATTGCCATCGGCGTGTCGATCTCCCTGACCATTGGCGGGTTTGACCTTTCTGTGGGATCAACCGCGTCGCTGGCGAATGCGCTGGTGATTTCGCTTTTCGTCTGGCACGGCTTTGGCACCACCGAATCAATTCTGATCACTCTCGTGCTCTGCACGCTGGTGGGGCTGTTTAACGCGTTTCTGATTGTCGTTCTGCGTATTCCGGACATGCTCGCGACGCTTGCCAGCCTGTTTGTGATCCAGGGCGTGGCGATGACCTACAGCTACGGCGGCTCGATTACCGAGAACATGGTACTGCCAAGCGGCGACATGGCGGAAGGCACCATTCCGGCGGCGTTCAGCCTGCTGGGGCAGGTGCCGACCATTGTTGTCATCATGCTGGTGGTGACCATTGTGGCGCAGCTTGGACTCTCGCTGACGACCCACGGTCGCCGCATGTATGCCATCGGCGGTAATCCGGAAGCGGCGCGGCTTTCTGGCATTCGTACCACGCGTTACAAGGTGGCAGCCTACGTGATTGCTTCGCTGCTGGCGGGGCTGGGAGGCATTTTGCTGGCCTCGCGCATCGGTTCGTCGCAGGTGAATGCGGGCGGTGGCTATCTGATGGACGCGGTGGCAGCGGCGTGGATTGGCTTCTCGCTGGCCGGTTCCGGTAAACCGAACGCACTGGGCACGCTGGTGGGGGCGGTCATTCTCGGTGTGCTGTCGAACGGGCTGGTGATGCTCTCCGTGCCGTATTACGCCATGGACATTATAAAAGGGCTGGTGCTCGCGGTGGCGCTGGCCATTACCTACATACAAAAACGCTGACAACACAACGGGATATAAAAATGAAAAAGATTGCACTCTCTTTGATGACACTGGGGTTACTCACTTCTCTGCCGGGCTTAGCGGCTACCCCCGCACCGGTTCCGGCCGCCATTGCAAACCACGACGGTCCAATCCGCATCGCGGTGATCCGTAACCTCGGCTCTGATGACAACACCACGCAGTTTGTTGCAGGGGCGATTCAGGAAGGGAAGAAGCTCGGCTTTAAAGTCAGCACCTTTTTAAGCAACGGCGACGATGCCAAATTCCAGGACTTCGTGAACCAGGCGATCAGCCAGAAATACGACGGGATTATTCTTTCTCAGGGACGCGATCCGTACTCCACTGCGCTGGTAAAGAAAGCGGTGGATGCCGGGATTAAAGTCGCTGTCTTTGATACTGCCGTGAACGGCGAGATCCCCGGCGTAACCGTGACCCAGCAGGACGACGCTTCCCTGACCAATCTCTCCTTCGGCCAGCTGGCAAAAGATTTCAACGGCAAGGCGAATATTGTGAAGCTGTGGGTTGCGGGCTTCCCGCCGATGGAGCGCCGTCAGGCGGCCTATAAAGAACTGCAAAAACAGTACCCGGACATCAAAGAGCTGGAGTCCATCGGGGCGGTTTCTTCTGACGTGCAGGGCGATACCGCCAACAAAGTCGGCGCGATCCTGGCGAAATACCCGAAAGGTAAAATTGACGCCATCTGGGGAACCTGGGATGCCTTCAGCCAGGGAGCCTATAAAGCGCTGAAAGAGAATGGTCGCACGGAAATTAAACTCTACAGCATCGACATCTCCAACCAGGATCTGCAGCTGATGCGCGAGCCGGGCAGCCCGTGGAAGGTGAGCGTGGCGGTAGATCCGAAACTGATTGGCGCGACCAACGTGCGTCTGATTGCGAACAAGATTGCCGGTGAAACCACGCCTGCGACCTACGATTTCAAAGCGGCAGCGATTCCGCAGGCGCTGCTGACGGCGCAGCCTGGCGCGGTGAACGTGGCGTCTCTGGGGAAAATTATTCCAGGCTGGGGCCAGACGGAAGATTTCATTGCCCCGTGGTTTGCGACGCTCGAAGCCAGGTCAAAATAATGCCCGGTGGCGCTTCGCTTACCGGGCCTACGGTGTTGTAGGCCGCATAAGGCGCAGCCGCCATCCGGCGAAAGGAATCCACTATGTCTGCATTACCTCAACCCGAATACAGCCGCAATATGCGGCTGATTGGTCATAGCGATCAGGGCGGTCGCCCGGACGGCGTACAGCTGATGGTGCACCGCGGCTTTGCATATATCGGCCATATGGTGTCGCAGGGCTTTTCGATTGTGGACGTGCGCGACCCGAAAAAGCCAAAAGCGGCAGGCTATGTGCCCGCGCCGCCGGGCACCTGGAACGTGCACCTTCAGGCGCACGATGACCTGCTGCTGGTGATTAACGCCCGCGATCTGTTTGCCGATGCCCGCTTTGCTGACGAAAAGGTTTACTACACCCGTCAGGTGGGGGAGACCGTCAGCGACGTGCAGGATAAAGGCTGGAGCGCCGGGCTGCGGGTGTTTGATATCTCCACGCCCGAAAAGCCGCGTGAAATCAGCTTCCTGTCCCTGAACGGTATTGGCATTCACCGTATCTGGTACGTGGGCGGGCGCTGGGCGTATGTATCAGCGCTGATCGACGGTTTTACCGACTACATCTTCCTGACCATCGATCTGGCTGACCCGCGTAAACCCGAAGTGGCGGGGCGCTGGTGGCTGCCGGGGATGAACCAGGCCGAAGGCGAAAACCCAACGTGGCCGGACGGCAAACGCTACGCGCTGCACCACGCGATTATCGCAGGTGATACCGCTTACGGCAGCTGGCGCGACGGCGGGTTGACGCTGCTGGATGTGAAAGACAGAACCCAGCCGAAGCTGATTAGCCACCGCAACTGGAGCCCGCCGTTTGGCGGCGGCACGCACACCGCGCTGCCGCTGCCGGACCGCGATCTGCTGGTGGTGCTGGACGAAGCGGTGCTGGATAACCAGCAGGACGGCGAGAAGCTGATCTGGCTGTTTGATATCCGCGAGCCGTCGAATCCGGTGAGCATTTCCACCTTCCCGCAGCCGGATGAAATCGACTACGTGGCGAAAGGGGCGCATTTTGGCCCGCACAACCTGCATGAGAACCGGCCAGGAAGTTTTATTAGCTCAACGCTGATTTTTGCCACGTACCAGAATGCGGGCGTGCGCGCGTATGACATTTCTAATCCGTATCGCCCGGTGGAAACCGGTGCGCTGGTGCCCGCCGCGCCGGAGAGAATGATGGATACGCGGCCCAATCGCCCGCAGGTGATCCAGTCTTGCGACGTGTTTGTGGATGCGCAGGGGATTATTTACAGCACGGATTATAACGGCGGGCTGTCGGTGATTGAGTATTTGGGGTGAGTGCGGTTTGATGCCCTCACCCCGACCCTCTCCCACGGGGAGAGGGAGAAAACCAAAAGCACTTAGCTATACTGCCGCACTCGCGCCACCAGCTCTTCTGCGCTGTCGATACGGTCGGCAATGACAATGAGCGCTTTACCGAGCGTAATCGCGTGGCGCAGGCATTCGTGGCGCATCGCCTCATCCTGAATGCTGTCGATGTCCGCCACGTGCGACAGCCCGACGCTGCGGCGAATCAGCTCGGTACCGCAGAAACCGATGGTATCTTTCCAGACTTTTTTCAGGAATTCAGAGGCATAGCCTGGCGCGCTGAGTGCGGCATCACGCGTTTTTTCGTTCGCCAGCGCCTGGAAGCGCTCCGCAAAGGTATTCCACAGTTCCTGGATATCGGCCAGACGCTGTTCGCGGGCGGCAGCGGCATCGCGGATGCCCAGGTGCCCCGGCAGGCCGCAGAAGTTAAGCAGCAGGTTGCCGATGGCGGTGCCCACGTCAAAGCCAACCGGACCAAAGTAGCCGAACTCGGCGTCGATGGCTTTCAGGCTGTTTTCGGCCACAAAAATCGAGCCGCTGTGAATATCGCCGTGCAGCAGCGCTTCCGCCTGGGAGAAGAACCGGTGCTTCAGAGAGGCCACGGCAATTTTTAGCTGGGCGTCGTCGCGCAGGGCGGCTACGTCGTTTTCCAGCTCTGCCGGGTAGTTGTTGCGCGCGTGGATCTGGTAGGGATCGTTGAAGAACAGATCTTCGGTGATCTCACACATCTCCGGATTAATGAATTTCGCGACCTGCGCTTTTTTCTCGTGCGGGTGCAGGTAAAAATCGCTGGTGTGGAACAGCGTGTGGGCGAGGTATTCACCCAGTTGTCGCGCTGCCTGCGGGTAATAATTATTTTTGATAAGCTCGCCGCGCCAGATGCGATGGCTGGAGAGATCTTCCATTACCATCACCGCCAGCGCCGGGTCGAAGTGGTGGATTTTCACCGTGTGCTGCGGGCTGTGCTGGTAGTGCTCAACGAGGGTTTGTGCCTCAAGACGCGCGCGGTCCAGCGTCAGCGGCCAGGACTCGCCAACGCAGCGCACGTAGGGCAACGCCTGCTTGACGATGATGCGGCTCACGCCTGCGCTGTCGAAAATTTTAAACACCAGATTGAGGTTACCGTCGCCCACTTCCTGCGCCTCCACCAGCGATGAAGGGTCATCAAGGCCGCCAAACTGCTTTGCATACTCCACGGCGTCCTGGGCGGTAAAGGTACGGTATTGCGACATTGCCTGTTCCTCATTGGTTTTGCTAATAAAGACATGTAGACGTCTATACATCTGGATTTCATCCTGACACAATGTGATACAACAACGCAACAGGGAATTAACGACATGCAGACATTACAGACGACCAGCCTGCGGGTGGCGGATAATCAGCTCTTTATTCTCGACCAGCAGGCGCTTCCGCAGGAGAAACGCTGGCTGGATGCCTCGACGGTCGAGGCGCTGGTCGGGCACATCCACGCCCTGCGGGTGCGCGGCGCACCGCTGATTGGTCTCTCTGCAAGCCTGCTGCTGGCGCTGCTGGCGGAAAACGGCAAAAGCCGCGACGAGCTGGCCGTGGCGCTGGAAACCCTGCGCGCCTCCCGCCCGACGGCGGTTAACCTGATGAACAATCTTGATCGCATGAAACAGGCGCTGCGGCGGGAAGATTTTGTTCCGGCGCTGGTGGAAGAAGCGTTACGCCTGATTGACGAAGATAAACAGCTTTGCGATGCAATTGCGCGAGCGGGCAGCGCGCTGGTGAAGCCCGGCAGTCGCCTGTTGACCCACTGCAACACCGGCGGGCTGGCAACGGCGGGCGTCGGTACGGCGCTGGGCGTGATTGCTCGCGCGCATGAAGAAGGTAACGTCAGCAATGTGTGGGTAGACGAAACGCGTCCGCTGTTGCAGGGCGGTAGATTAACCGCATGGGAGCTTGGCGAGCTGGGTGTGCCGTATCAGCTGATTACCGATTCTATGGCCGCGAGCCTGATGGCAAAAGGGCAGGTTGATGCCGTGTGGGTCGGTGCCGATCGCATTGCCGCTAACGGCGATGTGGCGAACAAAATCGGTACCTATTCCCTGGCGGTACTGGCGAAATTTCACGGTATTCCGTTCTACGTTGCTGCCCCGCACACGACCCTTGACCCGGACTGCCCGAACGGTGATGCGATCCCTATCGAGCAGCGCGCCGCCAGCGAAGTGACGGGCGTGGCGGGGAGCTTTGGTGCGGTGCAGTGGGCTCCGGAAAACGCACAGGTGTATAACCCGGCATTTGACGTCACGCCTGCGGCGCTGATTAGCGGCTGGGTGCTGGATACAGGCGTGGTTACCCCTGAAGAGGTCGCCAAAGGGAAATTTCTCTCCATTGAGGAAGAGGGGTGAGGTGACGGGGTGAGTTCAATGATCATGTCGTAGAGATTTTTCTCTTTTTGGTTGTCCTCATCTGACGGAATATCGGCTCGCCTTTTTCATCAAAATATCTTTCAGGCCATATCTCATCTGGTGGAATGTTCAGCGCCTGAGCAATAAGCAATTCTCCTTTAGGCCACGGGCGTGATAGTGCGTTTGCCAGTGTGGATGAAGATAGTCCAGCCTTACGGGACAACGCCGCCAGGCTTGTCCCATGTTTCTTTAATGCGGCAATGATATCGGCAGGATGCCAGTTCTGATGACGCATTGTGTCCTCCTTACAGGTTTTCGTTACAAGTACAGTTATCCAGTTTTGGGATAAAAACGCAATGGGAGGATATTCGATTTCAGGATATTTGTATGGAATCGGAACAATGGCTTCTGTCTACTCAGCTGAATACCAGAGTGTTATCAATGCGTTGAAAAAAGCCCGTAAAGAGCGTGGGATCACTCAGGCGCAGCTTGCGGAGGCGTTGGGCAAACCGCAATCATTCATCGCCAAAGTTGAAAACGGTGAACGAAGGTTGGATGTGGTGGAGTTTGTGCATTTGGCGAAACTCGTGGGTGCGGACATACAGAGGATTATTGGGAGTATTTAACGAATGGTCGGATAAAGGAACGTGCTGTGCGGCTCGTTCCCCTCGCTCCGGCCCTCTCCCTGTGGGAGAGGGAGAAAACATCATGCCAGCCTCGGATACGCATCCGCAATCGCATCCCCGGTAAACTGCGCAATCCAGCCTTCCGGGTTATCGAAAATACGAATCGCCGTAAAGTTCGGCTCTGAACCCATGTCAAACCAGTGCGGCGTGCCTGCGGGCACAGAGATCAGGTCGTTTTTCTCGCACAGAACCTGATACACCTCATCGCCAATATGCAGGCAAAACAGTCCCGCCCCCTCAACGAAGAAACGGACTTCATCTTCGCCGTGAGTGTGCTCGTTCAGAAATTTTGCGCGCAGCGCCTCTTTCTGCGGATTGTCGGCGCGCAGGCTGATCACGTCCCAGCTCTGATAGCCTTTCTCCGCCACCAGCTTGTCGATCGCATGCTGATAAGCCTCGATCACCGCTTCAGGTGCGGGATCGCGGCCTAAATCACGATCCGCCGCCCAGCGTTCAAAACGCACCTCTTTGGCATTGAGCTGTTGGGCGATCTCGGCGGCGTCGGTGCTGTGCCACTGTGGCTGGCTGGCGTCTTTGTCGGAATAAATGGTTAATGCGCTCATGAAGGGATCTGCTCCGGGTTAATCTCGTCGAACTGGTGGACCTGATGATGGTGGCTGGTGCCATCTTCATCACCACGAATCAGCTGCAGGGTGCGAAAACCTGCCTGCTCAGCGGCGTCCAGCTCCTGATGAACATCCGACAGGAACAGGATCTGCGACGGGGCAATGCCCGTGTGTGCCGCAATGTTCTGATAAGAGTGCACCTCGCGCTTGGCACCGATGTGCGTATCAAAATAACCGCTGAACAGATGAGTAATATCACCTTCGTCGCTGTAGCCAAATAACAGTTTCTGCGCAGCAACGGAGCCAGAGGA
Source organism: Enterobacter sp. MALB-1 (assembly GCF_041021625.1). Classification (NCBI taxonomy): domain Bacteria; kingdom Pseudomonadati; phylum Pseudomonadota; class Gammaproteobacteria; order Enterobacterales; family Enterobacteriaceae; genus Enterobacter; species Enterobacter sp. MALB-1. Next base: position 3,182,185 of record NZ_JBDPJL010000001.1, on the reverse strand, counting down.
ATAAACATAGAGATCAATGCCTTGTGCCTTCCATTTTTCCAGCGCAGGCAGGACGTCCGGGTAAAGATGGCCGGTAAAGTCGCCGTTGACGTAGCCATCCTGCCAGATGATGCCCTGCAGGGCTTTCAGCGCGGTCGATTTGCGGTCCTCATCCATAAAGGCGAACAGCGTGTCGATAAGCGCATTGATGCTGGCGTGGGGATTGCCAGTTTCATCGCGCAGGTTGTCCAGGATTGATTTGACCGGCTCGGCGTACTGCTGGGCGGTCACAAAGGCCGCCAGTCGCTCACGCGCGTAAGGGAACAAAACATCATGGACAAAACGGATATCGCTGGTCGTCCCTTCAATATCCGTCACAATTGCGCGAATCATATTCTCTCCAGTTGTCGTAAACGCATTTCGCATTCAAATAAGAATTCTAACCCTTCCAGGTGACGGCGGGCTTCTGCCACATCGCGTCCCCAGCAGGTTAAGCCATGACCGCGCAGAAGAAAACCATAATTAAGCGGCCGTTCCTGCGCGTAATGGGCGATGCGCGAGGCGAGGGCATCGATATCCTGGTCGTTATCAAACACCGGGATGGCGACCGTATCCAGATGCGTGGTCTGCCCGGCGAGGGATTTCTGCATCTCGAAGCCGCTAATTTTCAGTTCGGCTTCTTTGACCAGACGGGATAACACCGTAGCGTTGACGGTGTGAACGTGCAGGACGGCGTTGGCTTCCGGAAACAGGCGATAGATCAACGTATGCAGGCCCGTTTCGGCCGACGGTTTGCGGCCAGACGGCGCGCGGTTGGTGGCGATCTCCACCTGCAGAAAATCATTGGTTGTGAGGCTGCCTTTATCCTTGCCGGATTCACTGAGCCAGCAGAGGTGTTCGTCCTGACGCACCGACATATTGCCGCCGGTGGCCGGGGCCCATCCTTTAGCGCCAATCCAGCGGCAGGCGTCGATCAGGTGTGTGAGTTGCAGGTTGTCTGTCATTTCCTTTTGCCCTCCCGGTCAGGCAGGAATATTGATATGGTTTAGACGTCTAAGCGTCTTGATTGCCAAAGACTAACATCGTGTTATAGTGTCAGCAACATAAGTATTACAAGCAGGCACAACACAATGAGCAACAACGCATTGATTCCGCAAAGTAAACTTCCCAACCTCGGCACCACCATCTTTACGCAGATGAGTGCCCTGGCGCAGCAGCACAATGCCATTAACCTCTCGCAGGGGTTTCCGGATTTTGATGGCCCGACATATTTGCAGGAACGTCTTGCGTATCATGTCGCGCAGGGGGCGAACCAGTATGCGCCGATGACGGGCGTGCAGGCGCTGCGGGAAGCCATTGCGGATAAAACGGCGGAGTTATATGGCTATAAGCCAGACGCGAACAGCGACATTACGGTAACGGCCGGTGCGACCGAGGCGCTGTATGCGGCGATTACTGCGCTGGTGCGCACGGGTGATGAAGTGATCTGCTTCGACCCAAGCTACGACAGCTACGCACCTGCGATTGAACTTTCCGGCGGTGTGGTGAAGCGTGTGGCGCTGCAGCCACCGCATTTCCGCCCGGACTGGCAGGCGTTTTCTGCGCTGCTGAGCGACAAAACCCGCCTGGTGATCCTCAACACGCCACACAATCCATCCGCCACCGTGTGGCAAAACGCGGATTTCGCTGCCCTGTGGCAGGCCATTGCCGATCGTGAAATCTATGTTCTGAGTGATGAAGTCTATGAGCATATCTGTTTTGCCGAAGAGGGGCATGTGAGCGTTCTGGCACATCCGCAGCTACGCGAGCGCGCCATAGCCGTTTCGTCGTTTGGCAAAACCTACCATATGACTGGCTGGAAAGTGGGTTATTGCGTGGCTCCCGCGACGATAAGCGCGGAACTGCGTAAGGTGCATCAATACCTGACGTTTGCGGTGAATACGCCTGCCCAACTGGCGCTGGCGGATATGCTGCGCGCCGAGCCGGAGCACTACCGTGAATTGCCTGCGTTTTACCGGGCTCGTCGCGATCTGTTTGTGGATGCACTGAGCCAGAGCCGTCTGGAGATTTTGCCCTGTGAGGGCACGTACTTCCTGCTGGCGGACTACAGTGCGATTTCGGACCTGGATGATGTGAGTTTCTGCCAGTGGCTGACAAAAGAGATCGGTGTGGCCGCTATACCGCTGTCTGTGTTCTGCGCCGATCCTTTCCCGCATAAGCTGATTCGCCTTTGCTTTGCGAAACAGGAATCGACGCTACTGGCGGCGGCAGAGCGACTGAATTTACTCTGATTACTTCACTGTCCAGGCTTCTGAATAACGACGGTTTGCAAACAGCTCCAGCAGGCCGTTGATTTGCTTAAGTCGCAGCACTTCGTCGCTGTCCATGCCAAGCTCCTTGCCAATTTTCTCGTTATCCCAGCCGAGTAACACCAGCTCACGCACGATTTCAGACATGGCGTTAATCTGGTGTCGACCACGCGCGCGGTTGTGGCGAATCGTGGCGGCCATCCTGTCGACCTTTTGCTGACGTTCCTTGCGCAGGCAGGTAACCGGCAAATATCCTTTAAGCTGACGCTTTAACACGGCGCGGTTTGAGCCAATTTCGTGGCGATGAAAACCATCAACAATTTCATAATGTTGTGGTTCGTTTTCGGTCACTACAATGGGCTGCGTGAAACCATCCAGCTCAAGCGACTTGCTGAGCAGCCGTTTTTCCGGCGGGGCGACATTATTGGGGTTGTAGTCGTTGGCAATGATATCGTCCTGCTTAATCCAGAGTACGCAGTCGACAGGCTGTTCCCGAAAAGGGCTGTTTTCATGAATAGCCTGACGAAAAGTGTTGATGGCTTCAATTCGCTCATTTTCAGTGAGCGATCCGAGATAGCTATTTATTTCTTTTATCAATCGTTGTTGCATAAGAGCCCCCACTCCTGTCGTTTGGTCTTCATTCGTTCACTGTAGCGCTGGTAATGTTTTGGTTTAGTGGGGCTAAAAGAGAGCGCGCGGCACCAGTAGTCATTATTAAGAAGTACCTTACATATGCGCCTCCAGGAGGGAATATCTCTGGAGCCGATATCGCCTTCCTGGGTCTCCGGGATGTCGGCCATCCCTCTTTTTTGATACCAGTGCAGATAGATCGCAATTTTATTGCGGTAATGTTCCGCCGTTTGCTGCGGCATGCTGTCGAGTAAGAACATCGCGTATTCTTGCCAGCAAAGATGATCGGGCTTAAGAAGTTTGCGGTGTCCGTAGAAGTGGTTATTGTGACCCGCGTATATCCCTCCGCTGCGCACGCCGCTGACCCTTTCGCACATGGCCGCCCAGCGTTCTGGCTCTACCACGTGATAGAGCCATAATCCCTGACGCTGCTCCGGGCCAAACGGTTCACAGATGCGCATATAGCGCGGCGGAACGCCCGCCTGATACATCAGGTCGTAGAGAGGGTTATAGCAACAGCCACTCCTGGCGAACCATGTCCAGATATCGGCCGTTTTCCAGTCGTACATTGGATAGATGTACCAGGCATGCCCGCCTGGTGCGACGGTCGTCCAGGGTTTATCGTCGGCAAAACGCTGTTTGCGTTCATTCGCGATAGTGAGAAAACGATTGTAGGATTCATCGGCACGGATACCGATCATGACTGCGGCGGGACGCTTCTGCGCAAACCAGTCTGAGAATGAACGTACAAATGCTTCGAATGTCATGCCGGGCTGGTAGAAATCAAAGTAATCAGTAACGGTAATCGCCCATTCAGGTGGCTGACGAACCCATGTTTTGCCAGGTTCCCAGCATTGCCATTCAGGCTGGTATTGTGAAAGCGAATTTTGCGTGGTGAGCGGCAGTGCAACCCAATAAAAGTGGTCAATCACGTCCTGATATTGTGCGTACATTTTATTGACGTGCTCAATGGTACAGGAAAATTGTGCTTCCCAGTCAATAAACAGTACGCTGAACTTTTTATGTTGCGCACGTGCCCGTTGCGCGGTGAGATGCAACATAATGGTGGAATCTTTGCCCCCGGAAAAGGAAACGCAGACGCGAGAGAAATTCGCGAGTGTCCATTCGATTCGCTCTTGCGCGGCTTCAAGCACATTACAGGAAAGGGGATATTTATAGAGTGACATGTTCAATCTCTTCTTGAGGATGAATGTCCGGAATCTTTTTTACACCAAATAGAGATTGATAGTAACGTAATTGCTTGAAGATTAAAACGATAAATCATTCCTGACTCTAATAGCTGCGGTGTTGCTTAAATGCGATGTTCAACATTTAAGCAACCCCCGGAATTTATTCTTCGTCTATTTTATCAATGAAGTGAGAAAACACGTGGCTGTTCAGTGCAGAGCGGTTGTACAGCATATAGGCATCCATGTCGGGTAATTCAAACGGCATGGTTATACTCTTCAGATTTAATACTTTTTTATATTGTTCAAAAATCGGGGCAGGTACAGTTCCTATTAAATCAGTCGTGCTAATAATATTTAGTATGGAAATAAATGAGTCACCGCGAAAGGCAATGTTCCTCTCCGGGAAGAGAAGCTCAGTCTGCGCACGATACTCTTTTATGCCATTTTCCTGGCTACGGAGTTGGGCGAATTTCTCCTCAACCAGCCCTTCATAAGTGATGTGATCGTTAAGGCGGGAGTGCTCATTACGGGCGACTAAAAGCACAGGGAACTTGAAGTACGGACGACAAATCACCGAGCGGTTATTGATGGGGGCGAGGGTAACAATCAGATCCGCTTTACGGTAGGCCAGTAAATCTTCAGCGGTTTCGGGTGCCAGTACCACATCGTATTGATCTACCTGATAGTTTTCTTCTGTCAGTAAATGTTCCAGCAGTCCGGACAAGCGCCCCTGGATGATGATCTGCGGACAGTAGATAACAAAACTTTTCTTAAGCTCTGAACCATTCATAATGTTAATGGTTTGCTCTAGCTGATTGAGATTTTTTTCCAGATGTTGGTGTAAGTTCGCACCCACTGTTGTTGGTGTGATTCCCTTACCTGAGCGTATAAACAGCGGGTCATTGAGTTGTGTACGCAGACGCTGCAAGGACTGGCTAACCGCTGACGGAGTGATATAGAGCGTTTCTGCTGCTCTGCTGATGCTGAGATGCTGGTAAATGCATTCAAAAATAACCAGCAGATTGAGATCAAATTTTTTAAGGTCATAGAGGTTTGCCATACTTCATCCTGAGTGAGCTGTGTTTATGGTGGTTATCTCATAATTGATAACTATAGTTCGAAGCTAACCATTTACAATCCGTGTAGTTAACTTACTTAAACTGCTTTGAATACCAGCTTAATATATCATGACGCTGGATAAATGAAATAGAACTTCATGGGTCTTTAAGATATTTTTATCTTTGAAAATTTATATGTTTTTCGTATCTACTAATTATGATGAATACATTTGCTTGAGATATTATTATTTCAAATTATATCCCAGGATACCTTTCCGGAGTTTGTTGCTATTCATTCTCATTAATGGGGGTGAAAATAATTTTCGGTAAAAGGAAAGTATATTCGACAAAACCTATCACAGCCATAGGCAGGAACGCCTGCAGGATGGATTGCCCTGAGCTTTCACCAGTGTTGTAATCAATGCGCTGTTACGACCTTGATATAAAGGTATGTAGAGCGCAACGCAACGCCAGCTTCGGCTGGCACTGAATGTACCTGCGGGGAGTTCAGGTATCAGGGCCGCCCGGTGAGGCGGCCTTTTTACTTTAGGGGCCTCTTCACAAGGTTCACCATGCTGTCTTGTTTAAGTTGTTAGGTATGGCTGATTGATTTGATACAGCAAACACATTAGCCCCGACGAGCAAAGTTGGTTACCTTACATCTCAACGAAAACACGGAGGAAGTACAGATGTCTTTGATTAACACCAAAATTAAACCTTTCAAAAACCAGGCGTTCAAAAACGGTGAATTCATCGAAGTCACCGAGAAAGATACCGAAGGCCGCTGGAGCGTCTTCTTCTTCTATCCGGCTGACTTCACCTTTGTTTGCCCGACTGAACTGGGCGACGTGGCAGATCACTACGATGAACTGCAGAAACTGGGCGTAGACGTTTACTCTGTGTCTACTGACACCCACTTCACCCACAAAGCGTGGCACAGCAGCTCTGAAACCATTGCGAAAATCAAATACGCGATGATCGGCGACCCGACTGGCGCCCTGACCCGTAACTTCGACAATATGCGTGAAGATGAAGGCCTGGCCGACCGCGCCACCTTCGTTGTTGACCCGCAGGGTATTATCCAGGCTATCGAAGTTACCGCTGAAGGTATCGGCCGTGATGCTTCTGACCTGCTGCGCAAAGTGAAAGCCGCTCAGTATGTTGCTTCTCACCCAGGCGAAGTCTGCCCGGCGAAATGGAAAGAAGGCGAAGCGACTCTGGCTCCATCTCTGGACCTGGTTGGCAAGATCTAAGTCTGTAAAGCCTGGTGGCGCTGCGCTTGCACAGGCCTACAGTATCTTAGGTCGGGTAAACGAAGTGCCACCCGACAATCAATGGGCGCACCCGCGCCCATTTCATTCCAGCACCATGATGCAAGTTGCATTCAGGCCGCCCGTATAAGGCAGCTTGCATGATGACGTTTTTAGAGAGGGAAGAACAATGCTCGACACAAACATGAAAACCCAGCTCAAGGCCTACCTTGAGAAACTGACCAAACCTGTTGAGCTGATTGCCACGCTGGACGACAGCGCGAAATCGGCAGAAATCAAGGAACTGCTGGCAGAGATCGCCGAGCTGTCACCGAAGGTGACCTTCAAAGAAGATAACGCGCTGCCAGTGCGTAAGCCATCCTTCCTGATCACCAATCCTGGTTCTGACCAGGGGCCACGCTTCGCGGGTTCTCCGCTGGGGCATGAATTTACATCACTGGTGCTGGCCCTGCTGTGGACCGGTGGTCATCCGTCAAAAGAGGCGCAGGAGTTGCTGGAGCAGATCCGCGATATCGACGGTGATTTTGAGTTTGAAACCTATTACTCACTCTCCTGCCACAACTGCCCGGACGTGGTGCAGGCGCTGAACCTGATGTCGGTGCTGAACCCGCGCATTAAACACACGGCGATTGACGGTGGCACGTTCCAGAACGAAATCACCGATCGCAACGTGATGGGGGTTCCGGCGGTCTATATGAACGGTCAGGAGTTCGGCCAGGGGCGTATGACGCTGACCGAAATCGTGGCAAAAGTGGATACTGGCGCGGAAAAACGTGCGGCAGAAGCGCTGAACAAACGCGATGCCTATGATGTGCTGATTGTGGGTTCCGGCCCGGCGGGCGCAGCGGCTGCAGTGTATTCTGCCCGTAAAGGGATTCGTACCGGTCTGATGGGCGAACGCTTTGGTGGTCAGGTACTGGATACCGTGGATATCGAAAACTACATTTCCGTGCCGAAAACCGAAGGCCAGAAACTGGCGGGCGCACTGAAGGCCCACGTCAGCGATTACGATGTGGATGTCATTGATAGCCAGAGTGCCAGCAAGCTGGTTCCTGCCGCGGTAGAAGGTGGTTTACACCAGATTGAAACCGCGTCTGGCGCGGTGCTGAAAGCACGCAGCATTATCATTGCCACCGGTGCTAAATGGCGCAATATGAACGTGCCGGGTGAAGATCAGTATCGTACCAAAGGCGTGACCTACTGCCCGCACTGCGACGGCCCGCTGTTCAAAGGCAAACGTGTGGCGGTCATCGGCGGCGGTAACTCCGGTGTGGAAGCGGCTATCGACCTGGCGGGTATTGTTGAACACGTTACCCTGCTGGAGTTCGCCCCTGAAATGAAAGCGGACCAGGTGCTGCAGGATAAAGTCCGTAGCCTGAAAAACGTCGACATCGTGTTGAATGCGCAGACGACGGAAGTGAAGGGCGACGGCAGCAAAGTGACGGGTCTGGAATACCGTGACCGCGTGAGTGGCGATGTTCACAGCGTGGCGCTGGCGGGAATTTTCGTTCAGATTGGCCTGCTGCCAAACACCACCTGGCTGGAAGGCGCGATCGAGCGCAACCGTATGGGCGAAATCATCATTGACGCCAAATGCGAAACCAGCGTGAAAGGTGTGTTTGCGGCGGGTGACTGCACCACCGTTCCGTACAAACAGATCATCATTGCCACCGGTGAGGGGGCGAAAGCATCGCTGAGTTCGTTTGATTATCTGATTCGCACCAAAACAGCATAATAAAAGAAAGTAAGACTACACCTGCACAGCCGCCTCATCATGGGGCGGCTTTTTTTTTACGCTTATTTTACTCTCGATTCTTTCTCTTCCGAAAGTGACTGCCTGCTTTGATCAAAGAAATAAATGCATGTGCTGATAATATCTGCCAGATTTTTTTTCGCAGATAATTATTTATATTTTATATGAATGATACGAATGTATTTACAGCTTCAATATATGACACATTGTCATCATTTGAATTAACGGGATTAGCCTTTCGCGATTTTTTTAATGCGGAAGACATGACCTCGCGACAACGCGCAGCAGGCCAGTTATACCCGGAGAGTGGAAAGTGGCTCGAGGCCGCCTGGCTGGATATGGAGTATGACTTCAGCGCGCTGTTTCTGGGCCCGATGGCACCCCTGGCTGCGCCTTATGCCTCGGTTTACCTTGACGATGAGCCGCTGTTGATGGGGGCCACAACCCTTGGCGTCCGTGAGTTTTTGCACAGTGTTGGGCTTTTCGTCAGCGAAGAAAACCGTATTCCGGATGACCATATCAGTTTTGAGCTGGAACTGGTCGTGATGCTCTCCGCCTGTGCCCGAAAATCACCGCAGTACCACGATGCGCTTAACCGATTTGTATGTGGCCATCTTGAATTATGGCTGCCCGCATTTATCGAGAAAATAAACAATAACGCGAAAACATCTGCAATTAAACATATCGCATTGCTATTGACTAATTGGTTTGATGAATTAAAAGCGAGAGTAATATTATGAGCAATGATACTGGACAACTGAACAGACGCTCCTTTTTAAAAGGTCTGATTGCGTTGGGCGCAGTTGCCGCGTTACCGGGTGGATTACTCTCCTCCCGCTGCGCGCTGGCGCAACCGCCCATTCCGTTTAACCCAAAAACCTACAAAATTTTCCGTAACGCCTGTCCGCGTAACTGCTACGACACCTGCAGCTTAAAGACCTGGGTGAAAGATGACGTTATCACCTTCGTTGACGGGGCTAGCGAATCGACCTACACCCACGGCGCGCCTTGCGTGAAAGGGCTGACCTATCCGCGTCGCGTTTACTCCCCGGATCGTATCAAGTATCCGATGATTCAGGATGGACGTGGCAGCGGCAAATGGCGTCGCGTCTCGTGGGATGAAGCCATGCAGAAGATAGCCAGCAAGATGCTGGAGATCAAAAAGAAAGACGGTTCCATGCTTGGTCTCGCGCTGTCGAAATACTCCGGTAACCTCGGCGTAATGAGTTATGCCGTTGAGGGGATGATGTCCTCTCTGGGCTACACCACGCGCTTTGCGGGTACGCCATGCTGGCCTGCGGGGATCGACGCACAGCATTACGACATGGGTGACATGTGGTGTAACGACCCGGAAGACATGGTGAAAGCCAAATACATCATTCTCTGGGGGGCGAACCCGGCGTGGTGCTCCATGCACTCCATGAAGTACATCTACCAGGCGCGTGAGAAAGGGGCGAAGGTGGTGGTGATTGACCCACTGTTCTCGCAAACTGCCGCAAAAGCCGATCTCTATCTGCGCGTTCGCCCTGGTTCTGACGGTGCGCTGGCGCTGGGCATGGCGCGCCATCTGCTGGATATTGGCCGCGTCGATCAGGATTTTGTAAACAACTTTGCTCACGGTTACCCGGAGTTTGAGCAATATCTGCGTAATAACATTACGGTGGAGTGGGCGTCTGAGATCTGTGGTCTTTCCGCCGATGTGATTCGTCAACTGGCAGAAGAATTTACCGCCGTGAAGCCTGCCACCGTCTGGATTGGTTATGGCATGCAGCGTCACGTTAACGGTGGCGCGAATGTGCGCGCAATCGATGCATTTGTCGCCATGACCGGCAACATCGGTGTGGAAGGGGGCGGCGCTCGCTACGGTCACTTGCAGACCTGGGGCTACAACTATCACGCGATGACGCAGAAGCCACCAGAGGGATCTGTGGGCATGGAGGGGGCGGGTGGCCCGGTGGGCGAGTTCGTCAGCGACAGCGGCGAAAAGCGCCAGTACGCCGACCGTGCGCTGAACCTGAACCAGACCGCGCAGAGCATTCTGGACGCTAACGATCCGCCAATCCGTATGCTGTGGGTCGCCTGTAAGAACCCGTTCGCACAGGACTTCGACCGTAACAAAATGGAAAAGGCCTTCAGCAAGCTGGAGATGGTGGTGTGTGTCGATCAGTTCTTTAACGAGACGGTACAACACGCGGACATCGTACTGCCGGTGACCACCACCTTTGAGCACTGGGATCTCTCATCGTCGTACTGGCACTACTGGCTCTCGATAAACGAACCGGCGATCAAGCCAATGTATGAGTGCAAGAGCGATCTCGATATTGCCGTACTGCTCTCCCGCACCATCAACAAAATGGAACCGGGTTCCTGTACTTTCCCGCAAGAGATTGACCAGAAAAAATGGCTGGATCTTGAGTTCAACGACGGTATGGCGAAGCAGTTTGGTATCCGCTCATGGGACGAACTGCTCGACGGCCCGGCGAAAGCCAAAATGGTCAGCACCGCAGCCTGGCACGATCGCAAATTCAAAACACCGTCAGGTAAGTACGAGTTCCTCTCCTCACGGTGCGAAGAGAACGGCCACAAAGCGTTGCCGGAATATAAACCCGCCGCCGAGGGAGAACTGCCGTTCCATCTCTTTACGCCGCACCTTCAGTATGGTCTTCACTCCCAGTTCGTGAACCTCGACTGGATGCAGGTGTTCTGGCCAGAACCATTTGTTTATATTCACCCGGTGGCGGCGGCGAAGAAGGGCATTCGCGAGCTGGCGAAAGTGCGGGTATTTAACGACGCCGGTGACGTGGAGCTGCGCGCAAAAATCACCACCAACGTGCCGGAAGATTTCCTGGTGATGTATGAATCCTGGTTTAACAAGCTGAAGTACAACGTGCAGAACGTGGTGAAAGATACGCCAGCGGATATGGGCAAAATGGCGACCGGCGCGCCGGGTGCTGCAATCCACAGTCAGTTTGTCGACATTGTCCTCATTGCGAATGAAGGAGTTGAAGCATGAGACGCGCATTTTTAGTGAACAGTGATAAGTGCATCGGCTGCCGTGGATGCGCAATGGCCTGTAAGAGCTTTAACCAGCTGGAGCCGGATCGTTTCTGGCGTTATGTCTATCCGCTGGATAAAGAGATTTACCCGCATGAGGAGCGTGCGTTCTTCTCGCTGGCCTGTAACCACTGCGAAAATCCGGCTTGTCTGGCGGCCTGTCCGGTGGAAGCCTACACCAAACGCGATGATGGTGTGGTGGTACATAACCCGGAACGCTGCATTGGCTGTAAAAACTGTATCCGTAACTGCCCGTATGGCGCGCCGCGCTTTAACGAAGAGACGCAAAAGGCTGAAAAATGCAGCATGTGTTATGAGCGTCTGGATGTGGGGATGGCACCTGCCTGCGTCAACGCCTGTCCGGTAGGTGCGCTGACGATTATCGACCTGGATGCCGATCCGCTGCCAAACAATGCGGTGCAATATCCGCCGGGCTTCCCGAAAATGCCGCAGTTGAATCCGGGCACTCGCTTTATTCTTGCGCGTCAGCCAAAACAGCCGGGGGATAAATAATGGAAAAGTACGAACTGCCACTCGTTATTTTTACCGTGCTGAGCCAGATGTCCGTCGGCATGACGCTGCTGCTGACCTGGCGCACGCTGCGCGGTGAGATTCAGGGAAATCGTCTCTACTGGCTGATTACGGGCCTGATCCTGGGCGTGGCGTCTGTTGCGGCGATACTGCATCTGGCACACCCGGAGCACGCCTACAATGCGCTGATCAACCTGAAGCACGCCTGGCTGAGCCGTGAAATCCTGGGCGCGACGCTTTATGGCGGCACGATTGGGCTGGCCTTCCTGACCAAAGGGAATAAAGGCGCTGCGCTGCTGGCCTCCTTGTTTGGGGTTCTGCTGGTGGTGGTGCAGGGGATGACCTATGCAGCCCCTGCGATGCAGGCTATAGCGAATGGCATCACCATGATTCTGTTCTTCGCCACCGTCTGGGTTATGGGCTGTGCAGCCACGCCGCTGCTTGGGCTGAAATCCTCCGGCGCTGCGCTGCGTTCAGGTGTTGTGGTTTTGATGGCGCTACTGATTGCCGCTCCGCTTATCTGGCTGAGCGGTGGCACGATCATGAAAATGACCGCTCAGGCATGGCTAAGTTCGCCCCTCTACCTGGGAAGCCTGCTGTGCTGTGCCATTGGATGCGTATTAACGCTGACGCGCCAGCCGATGCAGAAGGCCGTGTTCGTGATCCTGCTGGTGGGTGTGGCGCTCAGTCGTCTGACCTTCTTCGGTGATACGATCAGCACAATCGTCAATATTGGTCATCTGTACTGATAAGAAAAACCCCGCTAAGGCGGGGTTTTTTGTGGGTGACTGATTACCTGACCACCATCACCGGAATATGGGTGTGGCGGATCACACTGGATGCGTTCGATCCCAGCAGGTGTGTCGTAATGGATGGATTACGTGAACCGATCACCACCACGTCCGCTTTCAGTTCCCCCGCCAGTTCGTTAACGGCATCACGCACGCTGCCGAATCTGACATGGGTTTTGATACGTGAAGGGTCGATGCTGAAGTGTTCAACCATGGTCTGTAAACGCGTTTCGGCTTCGTGCTGCAGATGCTCTTCGAAGCGACGCACATCGGCGGCAAAACGGTGGAGACTCAAACTGGCGGAGCCTGGTAAAACGTGTAAAAGATGAATAATCCCGTCCTGCTGCGCAAGAAACTCCGCGTGGCGGACGGCCTTATCGCTCAGCGCCATCTCGAAAACATCAACCGGCATAATGATTGTCTTATACATACCCGTTTCTCCTTGTTTATAAACGCTGAAATCATTCAAACACAAAATAACAGGGGTTTCTGTAACCGCTGCGGCACTTTTTTATTTCGCCAGGATAAATCTCAAAACGCCCCTATTTCAGGGCAGACCTTCAGAGGTAGCTACCCTTTTATAAACGTATCCACATCCCTTCGGAGGTCGTATGAAAGCACTTACGTACCACGGTCCGCACCATGTTCGTGTCGATAATGTCCCTGATCCTGTCATTGAACAGCCTGACGATATCATCCTGCGGGTGACGGCAACGGCGATCTGCGGCTCCGATTTGCATCTCTATCGCGGAAAGATCCCTAAGGTTCAGCATGGCGATATTTTTGGTCATGAATTTATGGGCGAAGTGGTGGAGAGCGGAAAGGAGGTGAAGGATTTGCAGAAAGGGGACCGCGTGGTGATCCCTTTTGTCATTGCCTGCGGTGACTGCTTCTTTTGCCGACTGCAACAATATGCCGCTTGTGAAAAAACCAACGCCGGGCAGGGCGCGGCGCTGAACAAAAAGCAGATCCCGGCTCCGGCTGCGTTGTTTGGTTACAGCCATCTTTACGGCGGGGTGCCCGGCGGGCAGGCGGAATATGTCCGCGTGCCAAAAGGCAACGTCGGGCCTTTCAAAGTGCCGCAACTGCTGTCAGACGATAAGGCGCTTTTCCTGTCTGATATTTTACCTACCGCCTGGCAGGCGGCCAAAAATGCGCAGATCGAAAAAGGCTCAAGCGTGGCCGTGTTTGGGGCGGGACCCGTGGGCTTACTTACCATCGCCTGCGCACGCCTGTTAGGAGCAGAACAGATCTTTGTCATTGACCATCATCCATACCGGCTGCGGTTTGCGCAGGAGCGATATGGCGCGATCCCCATTAACTTTGATGATGATAACGATGCGGCAGAAAAAATCATTGAGCAGACAGCCGGACAGCGTGGCGTGGATGCGGTTATTGATGCCGTCGGGTTTGAGGCAAAAGGCAGCACCACGGAAACCATTCTGAGCAACCTTAAAATTGAGGGCAGCAGCGGTAAAGCGCTGCGCCAGTGTATTGCTGCCGTCAGACGCGGCGGTGTTGTAAGCGTGCCGGGCGTCTATGCCGGGTTTATTCATGGCTTCCTGTTTGGCGATGCATTCGATAAAGGACTGAGCTTTAAGATGGGACAGACCCACGTTCATGCATGGCTGGGGGAACTGTTGCCGCTGATTGAACAAGGTCTGCTTACGCCGGAAGAGATCGTTACGCATTACCTGCCGCTTGAGGACGCAGAGCGCGCCTACGCGATCTTTGAAAAGCGCGAAGAGGAGTGCCGCAAGGTGATCCTTGTGCCCGGCGCAGACACGCCCGAAGCGGCACAGCAGAAGGTAAAAGGCCTAGTGAATGCATTTCCGGGTGGCGTTGTGTGAGGGGGCGCTTACCAGTGGCGTTCAAGATAAAGGACTGCCGTGACGAGGATCGCCATAAAGATGAGAAAAAACAGTGTGATATACACTATATCACTCATGAGGGTTCCCACGGCATTAAAACAGATTAAGCGTGGATGACCCCGATTTTTCGCGATATAGGAAAATCAGGTGAAATCGCGGAAAGAGGATGCATCAGCATCCTCTGTGCAAAGCGAACAGGCGCTTGTTCAGATGGGATTAACGCAGGTAATCACCGGCCGCTTCTGGCTGGTAGAGAAGCGCCAGCACTTCAAGATGGGCAGAGGCCCCGCCGGGTAATTCCCAGTGGATGGTGTCGCCGGTACGTAATCCAAGCAGTGCAGCGCCGACAGGTGCCAGAACGGAAAGCTGGCTGCTGCTATCGGTCATTTGCGCCGGGTAGACCAGCGTCCGGGTCAACTCTTCGCCCGTTGTCAGATTGCGGAATTTGACCTGGCTGTTCATGGTTACCACATCATGTGGCATTGACTCAGGCGTACACATCTGCGCCCGGTCAAGCTCCTCATTCAGCGCGTCGGCCACCGGAAGTGAGGCGAATTCTTGCTTTTCCAGAAGTCTGTCGATACGTTCTGCGTCGAGTTCATTAATGATAATTGTGGGTCTGGACATTTATTACTCCATGTCGTTAATGCTGCGTGTAACGCAGAAACCAATCCAAAAGAAAACCCTCGCCGTCTGGCAGCGAGGGTTTAACTCTCCCGATGATACTGGCTGAGCACACAAGTTTGAAGTGATGAACGTCACATTCACAGGTCATATGAATTTTTGGCTAAAAACGTGATCCTTCGCCAATCTGCATTATCCTTTTTTATTCGTTCCTGATTTCTGGCGGATTGCGTTACGCTGATCGTCCTGAACCAGGGCGATGAGCGAAGCGTCATTCGTATCTGCCCCACCAGTGAGAGAGCAACATGTACTTTTATCAACCATCTCAGGGGCACGGCCTGCCGCATGACCCGCTGAATGCCATTATTGGCCCACGTCCTATCGGCTGGATCGCTTCCTGCGATAAGGCCGGTCAGCTGAATCTCGCGCCGTATAGCTTCTTTAACTGCTTCAACTACCGTCCGCCGATTATCGGTTTTTCCAGTAATGGCTGGAAAGACAGCGTGCGTAACATTGTCGAGACGGGGGAGTTTGTCTGGAACCTGGCGACGCGCGATTTGGCAGAGGCGATGAATGAGACCTCTGCCACGCTTCCCCACGGTGAAGATGAATTTGCCTTTGCAGGGCTGACCCCTGCTGCGAGCCAGCTTGTGAAAGCGCCTCGGGTGGCGGAAAGCCCGGTGAACTTTGAATGCCGCCTGTCGCAATGTATTCAACTGACGGGGGCAGATGGAACGCCGGTTGACACCTGGTTGGTACTCGGAGAGGTTGTTGGCATTCATATCGCTGAACGGCTACTGGAAGAGGGCATTTACCAGACCGCGAAAGCACAGCCTGTACTGCGTGCAGGCGGGCCAACGGCCTACTATTCCATCAGCGATACACATCGCTTTGATCTGGTACGGCCGGATGCGCGCAGGGGGTAATATGCTCGACAACACCTTGCCTGCCGATCAACAGTTTTTTGCCGACCTGTTCAGCGGGCTGGTGCTTAATCAACAGCAACTGGGGCGGGTCTGGTTTGCCCATTCTCCGGCCTCAATCCCCACGGGAAGCGTGAAGGTTGAATGGCCGCGGCTCGACGTGGTGCTGCGCGGTGAGTATGGCAACTCGCTTATCCCGGAACAAAAGGCGATCCGCCAGGGCGAAATGGTGTTTATTCCTGCCCATGCGGCCAATGTGCCGATGTTTGAAAAGCCGGTGATGCTGCTCAGTATCACCTTTGCTCCGTCCTGGCTTGGGCTGGTGTTTCAGGATGCCCGTAGCGGGAAGCCCGTTGCTCCGCAGCGCAAAGTGGAACTGCCGCATCCAGAAAGAGGGGAATGCGCAGCAATGTTGATGGCTCTCACGCATCTGAGCGCGTCGCCACAGGATCAGGCTATTATTCAGCCACTGGTGCTCAGTCTGTTGCACTGGTGTCGAAAGGTGGCCTCGATGTTGCCTGAGCCAGGGCTGTCGAGAGGAGATTTTCTCTATCAAAGCGTCTGTCAGTGGGTGCAAATGCATTACGCCTCACCCGTCTCGCGTGAGAGCGTTGCTGCGCTGTTTAATATTTCCCCGAACCATCTGTCGCGCCTGTTTTCGCAGCAGGGCACCATGAGCTTTGTGGATTATGTTCGCTGGGTGCGAATGGGAAAAGCGCGTACTATTCTGCAGAAATACCACCTGCCGGTGGGGGAAGTGGCGAAGCGTTGTGGTTATCCTGACAGCGACTATTTCAGCCGACTGTTTCGGCGTCAGTTTGGCCTGACGCCGGGGGAGTATCGCGCGCGTTTTCAGTAGCGATCAGAAGGTGATCTCGGCATTTAGCAGATCAAGAAGTTGTTGTGGCGAATCTGCGGCAAACAGCGATTCACGGAACGCTTTGTTGACCAGCTTTCGCGCCAGCTGGGAGAAGACTTTCACGTGATTGTTCCCCTCCTGCGCGCCGAGCGTCAGCATGATCACCAGCTCCACCTCTCCCATGTCCGACTCCCAGTCGATCGGCGTTTCCAGACGCGCAATGCTGATGCTGGAGTGGCGTATCCACTGAGATTTAGTATGCGGAATGGCGACGCCGAACCCGACAGCAGTGGTGACAATCTCTTCGCGTTGCCATAAATCCTCTTCCAGTTCGAGCGGGTTCTCAGTCCGCCCCTGAATCGCCAGGTTGCCGCACAGGAACTGAAGCACCTGCTCTTTTGAGGAGAGCGGTTCATTGAAAACGATGGTTTCCAGCGCCAGCAGCGGGCGCGCAGGCTCTTCGGGCGTGAAATCAGTTAACAGCGTTTCTATCTCCTCCGCGCTACGGCAGTTGCAGGCTTTGTCAGCCAGCGCCTGACAAGCATCGCTTTCAAGCTGGCGGAGCTGGGTTTTTACAGCCGGTATGCGCGGCCCGCTCATGCTGAACTCATCAATGCCAAGCCCCAACAACAGGGGCAGATATCGATGTTCGCCACCGAGTTCGCCGCAAATGCCTACCCATTTACCGTGGCGATGCGCCGTTGCCGTTATCTGGCGCACCATGCGTAAAAACGACGGAGTGATCGGATTGTAAAGCGGAGAAACCCGTGGGTTATTACGATCGACCGCGTAAAGGTACTGGGTCATATCATTTGAACCAATACTGAAAAAATCCACCTCATCACAGAAATGGTCGATGATAAAGCAGACCGAAGGTACTTCAACCATAATGCCCAGCGGCAGGTGCCCGGTATGGCGTAACCCTTGTGACGTCAGCTCGGCACGAACGCTTTGCAGCTCCTGTTTCACCCACAGAATTTGATCGAGACTGTGGACCATCGGGATCATCAGCAGTGCATTACCGCTGGCACCAGCACGTAAAATGGCGCGTAGCTGCGTGCGGAAGAGGTGGGCAAATTCAGGGTAAATACGTACCGCCCGATACCCGAGGAAAGGGTTCTCTTCCTGCGGAATGTTGAGCCAGGGGATCTGTTTATCGCCGCCAATGTCCATCGTGCGGAAGATCACCGGTTTGCCTTCGGCAGAGAGCAATACCTGCTGGTAGGCTTCAAACTGTTCCTGCTCATCCGGCGCGCTATCGCGATCCATGTAGAGCATTTCGGTACGAAACAGGCCAATGCCCTGAGCCCCACAGGCAAATGCACCTGGTGCTTCCAGCGCGCTGCCGATGTTGGCGGCGATATCCACCGGAACGTTATCTCGGGTCAGCGCCGGTAATGCTGCGTCTTTAATCTGCTGCTGGTGGCGTTTGTCAGCAAGGCGCTGTGCCACGCTGTAATAGTGATTGACTGCTTCATCAGGCTCCATAACCAGTACGCTGCAGACACCGTCCAGAATCACCTCTTTACCCGCAAACGGCGTCAGCGAGTTGACCGTTAAACCACTCAGCACCGGAATCGACGCGGCACGGGCCAGAATCAACGTGTGAGACGTGCGGCCAGTTTTCTCCAGAACCATCCCTTTCAGGTGGCGGGTATCAAGGCTTAAAAACTGGCTTGGGGTTAAATCTTCTGCCACAAGAATGGTGGGGGCGTCCAGAGTGAATGCCGAGGTCTGCTGAAGCTCAGGCCAGGTGATGCTCAACAACTGCTCGCTAATATCGCGGATATCGCTGACCCGCTCGCGCAGGTAGTCGCTGGCGGAAAGCGAAAGTTTGTCGCAGATCTGCGCCATATTGCGAATGATGGCTTCTGCAAGGCTGAGCCGCTCCTCGACGATCAGCCGACGGATATTGCCGCCAAATTCGTCGTCCTGAATCAGTGACAAATGGGCGCTGATAATGGTTTTGCTTTCCCCGTCCAGCCCGCGCAGACGCTGGTTAAGCTGCTCCGCCAGCGTGGCAAGGCTGTGTTCCAGCCGGGTGATATCTTCCGGCGTGGCCGGATTCTGGCAATAACGCTGGAGGTTATCGCTCTGCCAGCCCCGCAACGTGCCGGTGCCGATGCCACTGGCCAGCGTGATGGCGTGCTGTAACTGCGGATTAAGCCGCAGAAGCGACCGGGGGAGGGGATGCGCGATGTGCGGCGCATCGCCGGACGGAATGCTGTCACTGTCGATGAACGTCGTGTTGAGATACTGCTCCAGGACGCGTCTGGCCTGCTCCTCATCACTGCCGCTAATTTCAAGCGTACAGCTGTCGTTAAACAGCGTGCCTGTGCTGATCAGCGCCAGCGAGCTTTTGGCATCTGCCAGGGTATTCAGCCGGTTATTGATAAAACGAATGTCGCTACGCCATGCGCTGCACTGCTCTTTGAGCGCCCAGGCCGGACGAGCGTGAAGCCCGTTAGGGAGCGGGCAGAAAAATTCAATCGAAAGCATACTTTCTCCTTACGCGTGAGATCAGCACCTGAAGTCCGTCAGATGAGCCACGGTCTCACGATTCAAACACGCCGCCAGGGCGACAAGCAGTTGGTGGGTCTGGTCGATATCCTTCTCATCGGCAATCGACGCCGCACAATGTCCGTGTCGGGTGGGAGGGCCAAGCACCACCGTGGGGACACCTGTGCCGGAGAGGTGGATCGCCCCCCCATCGGTGCCGCCATTGCTGAACATGTCTTTTTGCAGCGGAATACCCAGCGGGCGGGCCACTTTTTCAATGAACGCGGTCAGTTTCGGCGGGGCGATAAGCGTTTTGTCATAGAGCACCAGCATCGGCCCCGCGCCGATCTGCCGGTGATTCGCGCTGCCATAATCAAAGTTTTTTGACCAGCAGGCGGTATCAAGCACCAGCGCGATGTCGGGATTGAGGGTTCGGGCGGCAGTCTGTCCACCGCGCAGGCCCACTTCTTCGCTGGAGCTGGCGACCAGCCACAACTCGCATTCGAGCGGAGCTTTATGCAGTTCACGCAGCAGGGTGAGCAGCAGATAACAGCCAAGACGATCGTCAAAGGCCTTGCCCATCACGCGGTTGTGGGGAAGGGAGTGAAAGGGCGTATCGAACGTCACGCGGTCGCCCGCGTCGATGCCCGCCGCGAGCACCTCTTCCGCCGAGGCAGCACCGATGTCGACGCGCAGGTTTTCAACGGCGTCGCCTTTTACCTCGCCATCCAGCAGACCGGGGATTTTTTGCCCGTCACGTGTGGTAATGCGCACCGGCTGCAACGTGCGAGCCATCATGCGCACGTTGCCAATCGGCAGGACGTCAATCGCCCCTTCACGCGAGATGCTGCGCACCATAAATCCGACTTCGTCCATATGGGCACAGACCATCACCCTGGGGCCATTATGCTGATTGACGCGGATGAGCACGGAGCCGAGGCCATCAAATTGCACGTCTTTATTGTACTTGTGCGCTTCGTTGATCAGGATGTTACGCACCTCCTGCTCCGACGCTGCAATGGCGTCGGCCTCGCTCAGCGCGCGGAGTAATTCTCTGTTCATCAGTTTTCTCCCGTCGTCAGCAGCGTTTTGTCCATGGTGTAAAGCACCTCAGCCCCCGTTTCCGTCACCAGTATTACGTCCTCGATTCGCACGCCGCCCAGCCCTTCAAGGTAGATCCCCGGCTCAACGGTCAGCAGCATACCGGGCTGCAGCAGAGTCGTATCGGTGGGGGAAAAACGTGGATTTTCATGGACATCAATACCAATAGCATGGCCGGTATTGTGACCGAACTGCGGGCCGTAGCCCGCGCGGGCAATCACCGTCCGGGCGGCGGCATCCACCTGATTGCAGGGAATGCCAGGACGTATGGCACCGATCGCCGCCCGTTGTGCTTCCAGTACAATCTGGTAAACCGGATATAAAGGATGGTCTTCTGGCTTCTGGCCGTGCCCGGCGACAAGGAAGGTCCTCGTCATGTCCGAGCAAAATCCCTGGTGTTGAGCGCCAAAATCAAGCGTGACCATCTCTCCCGGCATGATGAGCTTGTCAGAGGCTTTTCCATGCGGCAGTGCGCCGCGTGGTCCGCTGGCGACGATAGTATCGAATGAGGGTTTTTCCGCCCCCTGTTGTTTCATAAACCATTCCAGCTCGGCGGCGACCTCGCGCTCACGCAGGCCAGGCCGAATAAAATGGCGGATATGCTGCGCGGCTCTGTCGGCAATCTGACAGGCCGCGCGGATGCGGGCGATGTCGTCCGCGGTTTTTATCTGACGCAATGGATCAAGGGAGATACTGCGCAGCGTCGTGTTCAGCGTTTCGCGCCACTGCGTGCCGGTTTGCCAGCTCACATGTTCGCCCTCAAAGCCCAGCGTGGCGAGCTGCTCGTCGGCAATCAGTCGGTTTACCGTTTGAGTAAGCGGGTTTTCAGCACTGAGCAGATGCATCTGGTAGCCGGTAGCACGTGCTGCAATATCGTTGTAATAACGAAAATCCACCAGAAAATGCGCGGACGTCCGCGTCACCAGCACGTAGCCCGAACCGGTGGAAATGCCCAGATGCGGCTGTTTGTTCTGACGTGACGCGATCAGTACGCCATCCAGGTTTTCATCTGCCAGCCAGCCACGAAGCGTTGTCAGTAAATCCATTTTGTTACTCCGTTACAGCGTATCGACGGCGAGTTTTCCGCGTTTATGCATGCTGTTGCGAATCATCACCACCAGCAAGGCCGTAATCACTGCGCCGACCAGAATGCTGAGCATATAGGCACCCAGGTTGGTGACCAGCGGCCATGCCCAGATAGCGGATTCCGGGAACCACTGGACGGCACCCAGCGCGGTGGCGGTCATCGCCCCTGCAATGGCACCGATCATGTACGCGGGCAGCGTGGCGACCGGATTTTCCAGCAGGAACGGAATGGCCCCTTCGCTGATCCCCATAAATGCCAGGAACATGGCGGTTTTACCCTGCGGATAAAGCTGCGGGCTGAACAGGCGTTTACCGGTCAGGCGGCGGTCGATAAGCGTTGCCAGGCCCAGGCCAATTGGTGGAATGACAATCGCCACGGCGCGCGAGGTAATCGGCAACACGTGATCGGTGGTCAGCCCCAGGCCGACAAAACCGGCCGCTTTGTTGATTGGGCCGCCAAGATCAATCGCGGTGGCGGCAGCCATGCCGATGGCATACATCATCGAACCGGCTTCGCCTGCCGCCAGCAGTAACGCGCGCATACCGGCGTTCAGCCAGCCGCCAATTGGCGTGATGATGTAATACATCGCCAGCATCACGAACAGCGCGGACAGGATCGGGATCAGGAAGGTGCTTTTAAACGCCAGCAGATACTGTGGCACATTAATGCGGGTGTTTAGCCATTTAACCAGGTAGCCTGCGGCAATCGCGATAATCAGCGCGCCGATAAAGGTGGACGGTACGGGTTTGGTTGCAAGCCAGGTCAGCTTTTCCGCATCGAAATTCAGTACCAACGTCGGTTGCGTGGCGACCAGACCGCCGATAAACCCGGCCGGGAAGGCCAGCTTGCCGCCGATAGAGTTTGCGACAAACGCGGAGAACATCGGGATGGCGAAGCTGAACAGCAGTCCGCCAAAGGATTCGGTCAGGTAACCGAATTTCAGAACGGAAAGGTTAAACCCGGTGAACTTGCCTGAGTTCAGTGCATCCATAATGCCGGTATCCGGTGGAATTTCCAGCCAGACATACGCGATAAGCTGTGAAATGGCGAGGATCACCCCGCCCATAATGAGCGTCGGCACCATGCGGGAGATACCCGACATAATGTGCTGAGGCAGCTCTTTCCAGAATGTATTACCTGTTGCGACCGGCGCGGGTTTGATTGCGAGCGTGTCGCCCTCGTGACTTTCCGGGCGAACCGCACTGCGTTTTTTAATTGCCATGACGAAAACCCCTGAGGTGGAAAATTATTATTGTTCTGCAGCAATCATCTCTTCGATCTCTTTCAGGGTGCCTGCCGCATTTTTAATCGCATCCTGAAGGGTGATTTCATAGACGTCGCGCGTTTCAAAGCGCTCGTTATCTTCCGGGGTGATGGCAATGGCGTGGATAATAATGTCTGCTTCGGCGATATCCTGTGCCGTTAAGCGGTTCTGAATACCATCCGCGCCCTGTGTCTCAATTTTGACCTCATAACCCGCTTCCTTTGCGGCATCTTCCAGTGCCTGAGCAGCCATAAAGGTGTGTGCCAGTCCCATCGGACAAGCGCAAAGCGCAATCAGTTTTTTAGCCATTGTGAATCCTCCTGTAGATGACACCGTGATTATGGCGGGGAGGTTTCCTGTGTGTTTACCGGATAAATAATGCAATAGCCGGAGGAATGATGCTTGTGATCGGAAGTGTGACGCTTATCGTCATATAACGGAAATGAATGAAATACCGGGCAAAATGTTGCCCGGTCGGGGGATCAGTAACCGACTTTATCGATCACAAATTGCTTGCCGCAGTTACCCGGATGCGGTTGCGGGGCAAAGGAACCGGAAGAGAGAGGATTGTTAATGGTGTCCGCTTTTAATGAGATCTGTATTTCTGTCAGGTAGGCAGGGTTGCCATTGCAGGTGAGCTTGACGGCTTTGACATTCTGTTTACCCCAGCTTTCAGCAACGGCACTGTCAAAGTCGCGGCGGCTCACGGTTTTACCGTAATTTTCTGCGAGGAATTTCCCCACGGCGCTGCTTTTGACTTCCTGATTCATGCGCACCATCGTGCCGAAATACGCATCAGGATCGAAACCAAAGCAAACCCCGTGTTTGGCATATTCGTAACGCTCCAGGCATGAATTCCCGCCTGCGCCGGGCATGACGCTGTTCAGTTTTGCTGCCCCCGACAGGGAAAGCCCGGTTTCAGCGGCGGCGCATTTGCGGCTGGCTTTCGTTTCCGGCATGTTCGGGATCGGGCGGGTGGCACAACCAAAACGCATCCAGCGGCGTTCATCCACCCCACGCGCGGCAATTGATTTCGGCAGACCAGGCCACAGCCCGTGAACGGTCAGGAAATCTGTTTTTGCCTTACTCTCTTTTTGCAGACGACACTCGTCAGGCTCATTGCGGTTGCGATCGACCATGCTCTGGCAGAATCCCGTCTGCCACGAAAGGGCCAGAACGTAGCGATCGAAATCACCATATTGCGTTGCCCTGAGGGGTTCTGCTTGTGCGGAGAGTACACAGAGTGCAAGCGCTATAGCGCCAGAGGGGATAACGACATCCTTCCTGAACATTTGATTTCCTGATCGATTGAGCACGATTAATTTCTGGAAATTATTAAAGCACAAAAAGCGCCCGCAGGCGCTTTTTGGCTATGCAGAATTTCGCTCAGGCAGCGCCGGGAACCAGCACTTCCGTGGCGATAATCACAATGATCAGGCCAACCAGCACCGGGACTGAGGTGCGTTTAACCACTTCAAACGGAGAGATTTTTGCCATACCTGCGACAGCCACTACCACGCCTGACACCGGGGAAATGGTACGACCCAGGTTTGAAGCCTGCAGCATAGGAATGGAGAGGTATGCCGGGTTAATACCGGAAGAGTGAGCCAGTTTCGGGATCATCTCGACGAATGCGTAGAACGGCGCATTACCGGAGCCGGTGGTCATCGCCGCCAGCATGGTCAGCACCACCAGCACCAGCATCAGGATAATGCTGGCTGAGCCAAACGACGTGGCGATAGAGATCAGGCTCTGGATAAAGCCAATCGTGCTCAGCCCCTGGGCAAATACGCCTGCGGCCACTAACAGCATCACTACGCCTGCGAACGCATCCGCCATGCCGCGGTATGCGACTTCCAGACCAGAAAATACTTTCTGAGTGTTAAAGCCACGTACAAACTCCAGCAGGGCGGCCAGCAGCATACAGATCACCAGAATGGTGATGATATGCAGTTGCGGACCCCATTTGCCGTCAAAAATGAGGACGCCAATAATCGGCGTGAACGGCAAAATGGAATAGAACGCCGGGGCGGTGGTGGTGATTTCACTCACGTCCATCATTTCGTGGCTGATATTCTCTTTATTATCGAGATAGCGCTGCCAGAAGAAGTGTGCAATGCCCATGCCGATAATGGCGATAATGGAGATCGGCAGCGTGGTTTTAAAGGCGAAGTCGATGAGAGACATTTCAGCCGCTTTCGCTGCCAGAACCACGTCACCAGAGGTGGGTGAAAGAATTATTGCTGCCGGTGAAGCACAGATAGCGGCTGCCGCACCCCGGCTGATGCCAACGTTGACCATGACCGGAAACAGGGTAGCCATTAACAGCACGCCAAGACCGGTTGCCGACGAAACGGCGAGGGACATCAGGCAGGCGAGAAAATAGGCTGCGACCATAAGCAGATACGGGGAGTTGATATACTGCAATGGCTTAGAGGCCAGCTTAACGACCATATCGTTAGCGCCGATATGGGTCATATACGCGGCAAAACCACACAGCATCATAATCATCATGCCCAGATCGCCGCCGCGGCTCATGAGCAGAATTTTAATATATTCAACAATGTCAGTGGCGGTATAACCGGTGCTGGTTTCGCTGGCGGGTAAAACCTGATGACCCATTAGCGCACTAATAATCAGCAGCGTCAGACCACCGACAAATAACACGCCCGTGGCCGAATAGCCTTTAATGATGTAGCGTGCTACACCGACAATAACGACGACTCCGATAAGGAGTTCGATAAACGTAAACATGATTTCCCCTGTATCCTTGCTGCCCGAGAGCACAAATAATCAATAAAAAAGAAGCATGAAATGTGCCGAATTAATGGCCTGCCATTGCTGATTAAAATCAAGAAATAGACTACTAAAGGAGATATCGACGATATTTTTGCCACCGCTACGTCATTTATGCCATATGAATATTGACCGGCTGAATACTCATTATATGTCATTAAAATGATAGTGAAGTGTTAATATCATGAGTGTGGTTTTTCGGATGGTTGATAATGAACGTAAAACTCATTAAAAGCGCTTTTCTTTCATTGTCTCGCCTGCCTATACTCGCACCACTTTTTTCAACCTGATGACGCCGATATGCACGCCAGCTGGACCTATCGCCTGCGCTTCCTTAAAAAACATCTGCTGATGTTTTTGGTGGCCTTTGGCTGGCTGTTAATTCAGAGTCAGGTTGCGATTGCGTCGCATGATTGCTCTATCGATCTGCGGGGGGATGTCGCCGCTATCCAGCATATGGATATGATGGCTAAACCCGGACCGCATAATACAGTGGATGCTTCACCGTTATGTGAAAAACACTGCATGCCGGATCAGGGGCAAAAAGATCCCGCACAGCCTCAGCTTGTGGCGCTTCCTGCCGCCATAACGCTTACCCTAAACACGCCAGAATGCGACGCAGTTAGCCATTACGCGTGGTCAGTAACCCTTCCTGCAGCAGGGCCGCCGGCAACGATTCGTTATTGCCGGTTCAGAGAATAAGAAACCTGTTAATTCGTTAATTTTATTTTCATTTACGTTTAACAGGAGTTTTATCATGCGTGCTTTATTCCTTTCCGCGCTGCTTGGCGCGTCCGTCTCTCTTGCTTCCTTTACCGTTCAGGCGGACCAACGCTGGCAAGGCCACGGTGTGGTTCAGTCTGTTTCTGAAAATTCCGTCATGCTCCAGCACGACGCCATTCCCGAACTGAAATGGCCAGCCATGACGATGCCGTTTACGTTGTCTCCTGGCGCGGCGCTGAACGGTGCAAAACCCGGCGATGAAGTGACCTTCACGCTTGAGCGTGCGGGTGACGGCTTCCGGATTGTCTCGCTGACGCCACAGCGCTAAGCGAGGTCATCATGAAACAACACACACTGAGCCTGTGGCTCGGTGGGGTGCTGTTCGGCCTGTTGAGCTCCGCCGTCCAGGCGGAGCCGTGGACGCTCGAACAAACCCTGACCGAAGCCCAGCGCTATTCCGCAGAACTGTCAGCCAGCCGTAACGAGGCGCAGGCGCTGGATGCGATGGCCGATTCTGCTACCCAGTTACCGGACCCAAAACTGAAGTTTGGTCTTGAAAACGTGCCAGTGCAGGGCAGTAACGACAGGCGACTGACGCGTGAAGGTATGACCATGCAGAAGATTGGCATCATGCAACGCTACGTCAGCGCAGAAAAGCGGGAGCGCAAAGCGCAAACATTTCAGGCACAGGCGCGCAGCGTGCTGGCGAAATCCGGGGCTATTCGCGCTGCACTTCAGCGTGATACCGCCCAGGCCTGGCTGGATCTGGCGCTTGCGCAGCAGGCGCTGAAAACGGCCAGAACGCTGGTCAGCGAAACGGAACGTCAGCGCGGCGTACAGACGGCAAGCGTGGGGGCCGGAGGCTCAGCACCGGACAGCGTACTGGCACTGCGGATGACCTTAAGCGCCATGCGCGACAAAGCAACGCTCGCGCAGCGGGATGTTCAGCTGGCGCAAAGCCGCCTGTTACAGCTGACGGGGCAAGCCATTACGGATGTGCGCGGGCCGTTACCGCGCTATCAGCGTCTGCCTGCCGATGAAAAAACGCTGGAAGCCGGAATTATTCAACATCCGGAAGTGGAGGCCGCCCGCAGCGAAGCCGAGACCGCGAAAGCCCGTTCTGCGCAATCAGCCGTGGCGGCCATTCCTGACGTGGATGTGGAGGTCTTTTACGCGCATCGTGCTGAAGGGTATGACGATATGGCCGGTGTGATGTTCAGCGTGGATCTGCCTCTTTTTCAGTCAAAACGACAGGACAAAGATTATGCCGCCGATGTTTCTCGCTCGATGCAGGCGGTAGACCAGCTGACGCTGATTAAACGTGAGCATATTGCCCAGGTACAAACCCTGGTGGCGCAGTATCAGGCCGCGCAGACCTTATGGCAGCGTCAGCGGGATGAAGTGCTGCCTTTACAGCGTCAGCGGCTGACGGTGCTGACGGCACAGTATCGTTCCGGGCAGTCTGAACTACCGGCGTTACTGGATGCCCGTCGTGGCGTACTGGATACGGAACTGGCAGTTAATCAGGCCGAGCGTGAGATGGCGCGGACCTGGGCTGCCGTAAACTGGCTGATCCCGCAGGAGCTGGCGCAATGAAAACAACAACCTTAACCGCGGTCGCAGCTGTCGTCATTGTGGCGGCTGGCAGTGGCTATTGGGTGGGGAAAAAACAGTCCCATCAACCAATTACAGCTTCGCAGCCCTCTGAACGCAATGTGCTGTACTGGTACGATCCAATGATGCCGGGCCAGCGCTTTGATAAGCCGGGAAAATCGCCTTTTATGGATATGGATCTGGTGCCGCGCTACGCCGATGAAGAGAAAGCGGCGGCTGGCGTCGGGATTAGCTCTCAGCAGCAGCAAAACCTGGGGATGAAAACGGCTAAAGCAGAAATGCGACAGCTGGTGACACCGTTCACGGCTTTTGCTTCGGTATCGACGGATGAACGCAGCGTGTCGGTGGTTTCGGCACCGGCCAACGGTGTGGTCTCGAAATTGTTTGTTAAAGCGCCGCAGCAGCAGGTGAAAAAAGGTGAGCCGCTGGCGCAACTGTGGATACCGCAGTGGACGACGGCCCAGCAGGAGTATCTGGCTGTCCGCCAGCTTGGCGATGCCGGGCTGACCCGCGCGGCACGTGAGCGGCTGGCGCTGCAGTTTATGCCAGAGGAGGTGATACGTATGCTGGAACGTAGCGGTAAGCCGCAGACCACGCTCACGCTTCGGGCCGCGCAGGCCGGATATGTGGTGAAACTGGATGTGCGGGAAGGGGCGCAAATTACGGCAACGGCACCGCTCTTTGAAATAGCCACGCTCGATCCCGTCTGGCTGGTTATCGACTATCCGCAATCCCAGGCGCAGTCTCTGGTGGTGGGGAGCAAAATGGTGGCAACGACCGAAAGCTGGCCCGGAGAGCAATTCCACGGCACGGTCAGCGAACTGCTGCCACAGATGGAGACGACGACGCGAACGCTGAAAGCGCGCATTGTGCTGGAAAATACCGCGCAGAAGCTGAAACCGGGTATGTATCTCACCGTCTCCCGAAGCAAAGAACCCACACGTCAACCCGTTCTGGCGGTGCCGGAAGAGGCGGTCATCAATACCGGGGAGTCATCACGCCTGCTATTAGCAACAGGAGATGGCTATTTCCGTCCGGTAAACGTGGAAACCGGGCTGACGGCGCAAGGGTGGACGGAGATCCGCTCGGGGCTCAACGCGGGCGATAATGTGGTGACTTCCGGCCAGTTCCTGATTGACTCTGAAGCCAGCCTGCGCAGCGTAATGCCGGAGGTGACGCCATGATTGCGGCAGTGATTCGGGCTTCATTACGCAACCGGCTGCTGGTGATCCTTGCGGCGCTGGTCATGGCGGGCTGGGGCGTGTGGGCGGTACAGCGTGCGCCACTGGACGCGCTTCCTGATTTGTCGGACGTGCAGGTGATCGTCAAGGCGAGCTATCCCGGTAAAGCGCCACAGGTGATTGAAGATCAGGTGACCTGGCCGCTGACAACGTCGATGTTGTCCGTGCCGGGAGCAAAAACCGTGCGTGGTTTTTCTATGTTTGGCGATGCGTATGTCTACGTACTTTTTGAAGATGGCACCGATCTCTACTGGGCGCGCTCAAGGGTACTGGAATATTTAAGCCAGGTGCAGGCGCAGTTTCCGGCAGGAGTGAAGGTGTCGCTCGGGCCAGACGCCACGGGCGTAGGCTGGATCTATGAATACGCCCTGATCGACCGCAGCGGCAAACATAGCCTGGCGGATCTGCGCGCCATTCAGGACTGGACGCTGAAGTTTGAGCTTAAGACGGTCCCTAATGTCTCAGAAGTGGCGAGCATCGGCGGGATGGTGCGTCAGTATCAGATCGTGGCCGATCCGGCGAAGATGCGGGCGTTAAATATTACCCATAGCCAGCTCGCCAGTGCTGTTCAGGCCGCAAATAAGGAGAGCGGTGGCGCATTGCTGGAGAGGGGGGAGGCGGAGTATATCGTGCGCACCACGGGCTATTTACGCTCGCTGGATGATTTTCGCAACGTGGTCATCGCCAGCCGCAATGGCATACCTGTTCTGCTCAACGATGTCGCGACCATCGGCTTCGGTCCGGAGATCCGCCGTGGTGTGGCAGAACTGAACGGAGAAGGCGAGGTGGCCGGTGGCGTGGTGGTGATGCGCTACGGGCAGAACGCACTGGAGACGATTCATGCGGTGAAAGAGAAGCTGCATGCGCTGCAGAAAACATTGCCGCAGGGCGTTGAGATTGTTCCGGTGTATGACCGCTCAACCCTGATCGAGGAGTCGGTTAAAACGCTTTCCCATAAACTCCTTGAAGAGTTTGCCGTTGTGGTGGTGGTTTGTGCGTTGTTCCTGTTTCATTTTCGTTCCGCGCTGGTGGCGATTGTCTCTCTGCCGCTGGGTATCCTGGGTGCCTTCGTCGTGATGCATTATCAGGGTATCAACGCAAACATCATGTCACTCGGCGGAATTGCAATCGCCATCGGGGCGATGGTGGATGCGGCGATCGTGATGATTGAAAACATGCACAAAGTGCTGGAGCAGTGGCGGCATGATAACCCAGGTAAAAATCCGTCTTCCGGTGAATACTGGCAGCTGGCTGAGCGTGCGGCGGTGGAAGTAGGGCCTGCGCTCTTCTGCAGCCTGTTAATCATTACCTTGTCGTTTATTCCTGTGTTCTCGCTTGAAGCGCAGGAAGGGCGAATGTTCTCGCCGCTGGCGTTTACCAAAACCTGGTCGATGGCCGTTGCCGCAGGGCTTGGGATCACGCTGGTTCCCGTTTTGATGGGTTATTTTATTCGCGGGAAAATCCCGGATGAGAAGGCTAACCCGATCAACCGCGTGCTGATCCGCCTGTATGAGCCGCTGCTGGATAAAGTGCTCACTTTTCCGAAAACAACGCTTGTGCTGGCGTTTGCGCTTTTACTCGCGACGTTCTGGCCGTTGAGCCGCCTGGGGAGTGAATTTATGCCCCCGCTGGACGAAGGCGATTTGCTGTATATGCCGTCAACGTTGCCGGGCATTTCTGCCAGGGAGGCATCACGGCTGCTGCAGCAAACCGACAGGCTTATCAAAAGCGTACCGGAAGTCGCCAGCGTGTTTGGTAAAGCCGGACGGGCGGAGTCGGCCACCGATCCTGCGCCATTAACCATGCTGGAAACCACCATTCACTTTAAGCCACGCGACCAGTGGCGGCCGGGAATGACACCCCAAAAACTGGTGGAGGAGCTGGATAAAACGGTCTCAGTGCCAGGAATTGCGAATGTGTGGGTGCCGCCGATCCGTAATCGTCTGGATATGCTGGCAACCGGGATAAAGAGCCCGGTCGGTATTAAGGTGAACGGCAATAATATTGCCGATATTGAGCGGGTAGCTCAGCAGATAGAGCATGTCGTGAAGCAGGTTCCAGGCGTGACGTCGGCGCTGGCAGAGCGCCTGACGGGCGGTCGCTATGTGGATATTCGCATCGACAGACAAAAAGCGGCGCGCTATGGCGTATCTGTCGACGAACTGCAAAGCATGGTCGCCACACTCGTGGGAGGAGATAACATTGGTGAGGTGATCCAGGGGCGCGAACGTTATCCCATCAATATGCGTTATCCCCGCGATCTGCGCGATAATGTCGACAAGCTGCGGATCTTACCGGTTATTACCGCGAACGGTAGCCAGGTGGCACTGGGTGAACTGGCCGATATCGTCGTGACTGAAGGCCCGCCGATGCTTAAAAGTGAAAACGCGCGACTATCCAACTGGATCTATGTGGATTTGCGCGGACGCGATCTGAAATCTGCCGTGGATGAGATGCAGAAGCGGGTGGCTGAGAACGTGGTTTTACCGCAAGGCGTTTCGCTCTCCTGGTCAGGGCAATTTGAATATCTGGAGCGGGCAACCGCGAAGCTAAAAATAGTGTTGCCGGTGACGTTAATGATTATATTTATACTGCTCTGGCTGACCTTCAAACGGATTGCTGACGTCTTAATAATAATGGGGACATTACCTTTCGCGCTTATTGGCGGGGTGTGGTTATTGTGGCTTCTTGAATATAACCTCTCCGTGGCAGGGGCGGTAGGATTTATAGCCTTGTCAGGTGTTGCTGCTGAATTCGGTGTAATTATGGTTCTCTATCTGAATCATGCGCTGGATAAATATCGTGATCGTGAACCTGAGGGCGGAAATGCCATGCTGATGCGCGCAATCCACGAAGGTGCAGTGCTGCGCGTGCGACCCAAAGTGATGACCGTTGCCACCATTATGGCCGGGTTGCTGCCTGTTATGTGGGGCGGCGGTAGCGGCTCAGAGGTGATGCAGCGCATTGCTGCCCCAATGATTGGTGGAATGATCACCGCCCCGTTATTGTCGATGTTGGTTATTCCGGCACTCTATAAATTGTTACATCAACGTTAAATTTGTATCCTGCATGCGCTTATTACGGCGTGCAGGATTGTCTTTATCAGAATATTCCCATGATTTCCGTTGTTAACCAGGAATTGCACTGATGTTGTTAAGACTTCATTCAACTATTCTGTGGTAAGCTCTGCTCCGAATACAAAGAATGGTAATTGCATTGTGATTGTACGTAATAAATTTTTCCTGATTTTAGTGTTTATTTCTGGGCTGTTAACGTTCTCTTCTGTGGCAAATGCAGAGGGCAGCGCGACAGGGAAAGGCTGGTTCTCCACGTTTACGGATAACGTCGCGGAAACCTGGAAGGAACCAGAACATTACGATCTCTATATCCCGGCGATAACGTGGCACGCACGTTTTGCGTATGACAAAGAAAAAACAGACCGCTACAACGAGCGCCCCTGGGGGGCGGGTTTTGGTCAATCCCGCTGGGATGAACAGGGAAACTGGCACGGCCTGTACCTGATGGCGTTTAAAGATTCCTACAACAAATGGGAACCGATTGGCGGCTACGGCTGGGAGAAAACCTGGCGTCCGTTAACGGACGACAACTTCCGCCTGGGCCTGGGGTATACGGCCGGGTTCACCGCCCGTGATAACTGGAAGTACATCCCTGTGCCGGTATTACTTCCTCTGGCGTCGATTGGCTATGGTCCTGCTACGTTCCAGATGACCTATATCCCTGGTACTTATAACAACGGTAACGTTTACTTCGCCTGGATGCGTTTTCAGTTTTGACTGAATTAACTTTACATTCTGGCGAAAAAACGCACTACCGTTGAATCATAAAGGATAAAAATCGGCCTCTGAAAATTAACGCGACTTTTGTCACTTTTTATCAAAGATCCGCTGGACAAAACGGCCGACAATTGTTGTACTGATACCCGACACAGCATTTGTGTCGTTTTTTAATGTAAAGGTAATTTTGATGTCTAAGATTAAAGGTAACGTTAAGTGGTTTAATGAGTCCAAAGGATTCGGTTTCATTACTCCTGAAGATGGCAGCAAAGACGTGTTCGTACACTTCTCTGCAATCCAGTCTAATGGTTTCAAAACCCTGGCTGAAGGTCAGCGTGTTGAGTTTGAAATCACTAACGGTGCCAAAGGCCCTTCTGCTGCTAACGTAATCGCTCTGTAATTCAGACGCGTCAGCAAGAATTTCAAAACCCGCTCATTGAGCGGGTTTTTTTCGTTTTGAATCAATCAAGCAGATAAATTTTCAGGAAGCTGGCAATAATTAATACGCTCAGCAAAACCATCCCTGCGCTCATCAAATGCTCTTTCATGCTGTCACCCTCGTTCAGTATTGCGCCCAGAGTGACAGAGAAAAATTAAGCCAACATTAACGTCGCGATTGTTATTGCGGGCTGGCTGAGGAAAAGAGCCAAAATGCGATCCCTGTCATCGCAAATGAGCCGAGCATGTTGACGGCAATGTTGGTCAATGCCCAGCCAGGACGGCCTTCCTGGAAGAGAAACACCACCTCTGCAGAAAAGGTGGAAAACGTTGTTAAGCCACCGCAGAAGCCGGTTGTGATCAATACCTTCCATACAGGATCGATATGGGTCATACGATTAAACCAGGCCAGCCCCATTCCAATGATAAATGCGCCAATCAGGTTCGCGGCCAGGGTTCCCATCGGAATGGCCTGATGCAGGGGATTAAACCGCATACTCAAGAACCACCGCGCAACGCTACCCGTTCCGCCACCAATAAAAACGGCTAAAAGGAGTTGTAACACTGTCAATACCTGCTATTTGATGTGTAAGAACATCGAGTGTAACGCTGTTTATGATGAGGGGACAAATCTATGTATGTTGCGTTAGGGCAGTTTGCAGTGACGCCAGACTGGAAAGAAAACGCGCAAAAATGTGTCTCCCTGATGACACAGGCGCAGCAAAAGGGAGCATCGTTACTGGTGCTTCCTGAGGCGTTACTGGCACGCGATGACAACGACCCTGACCTGTCGGTAAAGTCTGCGCAGGCGCTTGAGGGGGAGTTTTTACGATTGCTGCTGGCCGAAAGCGCTGGCAATCAACTGACAACCATTTTAACCGTGCATGTCCCTTCTACACCGGGCCGGGCGGTGAATACGCTGGTGGCGATACGTGAAGGCGCTATTATTGCAAGCTATGCCAAACTCCATCTCTACGATGCGTTTAGCATTCAGGAGTCGCGGCTTGTTGATCCGGGGGAGTGTGTTCCGCCGCTGCTCAACATTGAGGGTTATAACATTGGTCTGATGACGTGCTATGACATCCGATTTCCTGAGCTGGCATTACACCTGGCGCTGCAAGGGGCTGATATTCTGGTTTTGCCCGCTGCATGGGTAAAGGGACCGTTAAAAGAGCATCACTGGAGTACGCTACTGGCAGCGCGTGCGCTGGATACCACCTGTTACCTGGTGGCTGCCGGGGAGTGTGGAAACAAGAATATCGGGCAGAGCAGAGTGGTCGACCCGCTGGGCGTAACAATCGCAGCGGCGGCGGAAACGCCCGCGCTTCTGCTGACGGAGATAATTTCAGAACGGATTGCGCTTGCGCGTCGGCAGTTACCTGTTCTTCGTAACCGTCGGTTTGCGCCACCGCAATTATTGTGATGTTTTTTTAAACAGTGCTTGATTCACCTTGTTACAGATTGCTATTGTGTGCGCGCGTCAAATGACCGTTAATACGATCGGGTTTTTGGCGCTGAATGCAGCCTGTTTTAAGTAAAGAAGGTATCTATGGGTGAGATTAGTATTACCAAACTGCTGGTGGTTGCCGCACTGGTCGTCCTGTTGTTTGGTACAAAGAAGTTACGCACGCTGGGTGGCGACCTGGGTGCTGCCATTAAAGGCTTTAAGAAAGCGATGAACGACGATGACGCGGCCGCGAAGAAAAGCGCCGAAGATGATGTCCCGGCAGAGAAACTTTCGCACAAAGAGTAATGGCAAGGCTGTAAGGCTTGCAAAAAAAAACCGGCTCACGAGGCCGGTTTTTTGCTTTTCTGTAAATAAATATTACAGGTTTATTTCACTTCTTCGCCTTTCGCCTGCATATCGGCGTGATAAGAAGAACGAACAAATGGACCGCAAGCCGCGTGGGTAAAGCCCATCGCCATCGCTTCCGCTTTCATCTCGTCGAACTCATCCGGGCTAACGTAGCGTTGAACCGGCAGGTGATGGCGGCTTGGCTGCAGATACTGGCCCAGCGTCAGCATGGTCACGCCGTGGCGACGCAGGTCGCGCATTACTTCAATGATCTCAGCGTTGGTTTCCCCGAGGCCAACCATCAGGCCAGACTTGGTCGGGATATGTGGATGTGCTTCTTTAAAGCGCTCCAGCAGCTTCAGGGACCAGTTATAGTCGGCACCCGGACGCACCTGGCGATAAATGCGCGGCACGTTCTCCAGGTTGTGGTTGAACACGTCTGGCGGGGTCGCGGTGAGAATATCCAGCGCGCGATCCATACGTCCGCGGAAGTCCGGGACCAGCGTCTCGATCTTGATGCTCGGGCTTTTTTCACGGATAGCGGTAATGCAGTCAGCAAAGTGCTGTGCACCGCCATCTCGCAGGTCGTCACGGTCGACGGAGGTAATCACCACATAGCGCAGCGCCATATCGGCGATAGTCTGCGCCAGTTTTTGCGGTTCGTTGGCGTCAGGCGCAACCGGGCGACCATGAGCAACGTCGCAGAATGGGCAGCGACGGGTACAAATTGCACCCAGAATCATAAATGTCGCGGTGCCGTGATTGAAACATTCAGCAAGGTTGGGGCAGGAGGCCTCTTCACAGACAGAGTGGAGGCCATTTTTGCGCATCGCCGCTTTGATCCCCTGGATACGCGAAGAGTCGGCCGGAAGTTTGATTTTCATCCATTCCGGTTTTCTTAACAGCGCCTCGCGCTCTGTAGCCACGTTTTTAACCGGGATAAGGGCCATTTTATCGGCATCGCGGTATTTAACACCGCGTTCCATCACAATGGGTTTACTCATAGCGTGCGTGTTCCAGTTGCGAATATCGAAGGAAAGCGTTTCAATTCAAGGGAATGTTGTATTTATCAACTATTTTTGAACGAACGACAGGCAGTATATCATTGAAACGGTCGATAAAGCAGCCTGCCAGGTCGCCAATTTGTAAAATAGTTGTTGTTTTGTGCCTTTTGCCCCGCGTGTGGCAGGGGCTTGTGCTGAATGCACCTGTCAGAAGGCCTGACGGATGACGTTGATCACGTTTTCCAGAACCGGATCGCGCAGGCTTAGCTTGTTGTAATGTAGCGAAATTTCAACTGATTCGACATTCAACTGGCTCAATGAAATGCTCTCCAGCGGCCAGCATTTTCGCAGCAAATTATAGAGGCGTGAAGGCATGACACAAAGCATGTCGCTGCTGCCAATCAGGGCTGCTACGGTAAACATATTGTAACTGCTGAAGCTGATCTGACGCTCAGGGAAGAGTTCATCAAGACGCGGGCTTAATGGGTTTGCTCCTTGCCCTTCGGTAATAAATGACGCGTGTTCATAGCTGCGCAGATTCTCTAAAGTCACTGGCTGGCTAAGAGCCGGATGCTGTTGACGACAAACAAGCGTCAGGCTGTCGACATAGAGGACATTTTGCCCCAGCGCTCTGGCGCTAAAATTGTTGCTGTCGATAATTAAATCGGTCTGGAATTGTGCCAGCTGCGTTTCGGCTTCGCTGACGGGCACGTTGCGTATCAGCAGGTGTGGTACATGCTGTTTTACGGCCTGGTAGATGGCGGGCATCACCAGTACACCAAGCGAAGGAGAAGTACCAATGGTAATGGTTCTTTGCTTGTCGTAGCTACCGGTTAAATCCAGTGCGCCCAGAATCGATTCCAGCCCCTGACTGATGTACTCATGAAGATGCGTAGCGTAGGCGGTCGGCGTGACACCCTGGCCTTTACGAATAAATAAAGGATCGGGAAATATAGCGCGCAGCTTTTGAATTGACTGGCTAATTGCTGAGGGTGTGAGATTAAGAATTTTCGCAGCATTAACGATACCCTTGTGGACATATACTGCCTCAAAAATAGTCAGCAAATTGAGATCAATATTACGTAAAGTCCGAAAAATTTGCGGCTTATCTTCTCCGCCGGGTTCATTAAGTCGTTTAGCTGGTAAATTATTATACTCCACGCTTTCACTCCGTATTCATTCATAACATGAATGATAGTTGAATTTATTTATTATGCTTGTAGAGATTCGTAAAGTGTTTCGTGTGTGTCACTTGTCTATCAAAAACAAACAGTTGTGTGATTATCACACAAGGTACATGAAACCCGCAGGCGGTACTCTCTGGGGACTTAATAATATGTAGCGCTAATATGCGGGCGCTTCGAAAATATAGAATATGCGGTTTATTGTAAAGCGTAAATGCGGGAAATAAGCAGTGGCTCGTCAAATAATCGAGCCATGATGTATGATGTATTAAGCGGGGATATATTCGTATGGAGGATTGTTAAGTAGTGCTAACAAGTTGTTCAGCAGTACAGGACGAATATTATCAGGCGTGGCGGTTTCAACCCACTGACGCATTTGCGTCATTTCCATTCCGGCGTAGCCGCACGGATTGATTCGCAGGAATGGCGTGAGATCCATATTAATGTTAAGTGCCAGCCCGTGGAATGAACAGCCTTTACGAATACGCAGACCCAGCGAACAAATTTTCATTTCCCCGACATATACGCCCGGAGCATCAGCACGTGGATGGGCATCTATGCCATATTCAGCAAGGGTATTAACGACAGTCTGTTCCAGCAGGGTAACCAGTTCACGCACACCCAGCTTTCTGCGTTTAAGGTTTAGCAGTACATACATCACCTGCTGGCCGGGGCCATGATAGGTCACTTGCCCACCGCGATCGCTCTGAATAACCGGAATATCACCCGTCATTAACAGATGCTCAGCTTTTCCCGCCTGGCCCTGGGTAAAAACAGGGTAGTGTTCCACCAGCCAGATCTCATCAGGTGTAGTGTCATCGCGTGAATCGGTGAAGTCATGCATAGCCTGGGAGACAGGCTCATAAGGTTGCAGCCCGAGATGGCGGACAAGAATTTTATCCTGGTACAAAACTACGTCTCCGAAGACGAGGGAGAAAAAGGTAAGGGGAGTATATCACAGCGGGGGAAGAGGTTACCCGGCAAAGCGGGTAACCGCAGAGGGACTACAGCACCATACGAACGATTTCGATATTGCCGAGCTCTTCGTACAGCGTCTCGACCTGCTCAATGTGGGTCGCAGTGATGGTAATAGAAACCGAGTGGTAGTTGCCTTTGCTGCTTGGTTTTACCGACGGAGAGTAGTCGCCCGGCGCATGGCGCTGTACCACTTCAACCACCTGATCAACCAGCTCAGGTTTCGCCAGACCCATTACTTTGTAGGTAAATGGGGTCGGGAATTCAAGCAGTTCGTTAAGTTTGGTTTTCATGTCAGCTCCGGCGTGTGTGTAAAAAATAATAACTCCCGCCACAGGGCGGGAGTTTTACTGATACGTAGTATATGGGGATCAAAATCACACTTTCAAGTGTTCAATTTTTAGCCAAACCAGTGATGGAACATCAATTTAATGTAATCAATGATTTTGCCGAAGAAATTGCCTTCCGGAATTTCTTCCAGCACCACGAGTGGACGCTGATCGATCGTTTTACCATCGAGCTGGAAGTTAATGGTGCCGACAACCTGATTTTTCTGCAGCGGTGCATGCAGTTCAGTGGTATTCAGCACATAGCTCGCTTTCAGATCTTTCATGCGGCCACGAGGAATGGTCAGATAGAGATCTTTATCCACGCCCAGCGAAGCACGGTCGTTGTCACCAAACCAGACAGGTTCAGAGGCAAACTCTTTACCTGCTTTCAGCGGGTTCACGGTTTCGAAGAAACGGAAGCCCCAGGTCAGCAGTTTTTTACTTTCCGTTTCACGGCCTTTAAAGGTGCGACCACCCATGACCGCAGAGATCAGACGCATCTGGCCTTCTGTCGCGGAAGCCACCAGGTTATAACCGGCTTTGTCAGTGTGTCCGGTCTTGATGCCGTCTACGTTCAGGCTGTTATCCCACAGCAGGCCGTTACGGTTGGTCTGACGAATGCCGTTGAAGGTGAACTCTTTCTCTTTATAAATAGAGTATTCGTTCGGCACGTCACGGATCAGCGCCTGGCCAATCAGTGCCATGTCACGTGCGGAGCTGTATTGACCTTCCGCATCCAGGCCGTGGACGGTCTGGAAGTGGCTGTTTTTCAGACCCAGCGCAGATACATAGCTGTTCATCAGGCCCACGAAGGCATCCTGGCTGCCAGCCGCGAAATCGGCCATCGCCACGCAGGCATCGTTACCGGATTGCAGGTTGATACCGCGAATCAGCTGGGAAACAGGAACCTGCATGCCAGGCTTCAGGAACATCAGGGATGAACCTTTAAACACCGGGTTACCGGTTGCCCACGCATCGTTGCCGATGGTCACCAGATCGGTCTCTTTGAATTTACCTGCCTTCATGGCCTGGCCGATAACGTAGCTGGTCATCATTTTGGTCAGGCTGGCCGGATCGCGACGGGCATCGGCATTCTGTTCTGCCAGAACCTTGCCAGAGTTGTAGTCGATCAGGATGTAGGATTCCGCGTCGATCTGCGGAACGCCAGGGATCATGGTCTTGATGTTCAGGTCATCCGCGTGAGCTGCAGAAAAAGCCGCTGCGCAAAGGGCCGTGGTCAGCGCCATGCGCTGCACAAAACGAGCAGAAAAAGTGGTCTTCATGGTCAGAACTACGACATCCGTGATGGAATTAAAAAAAGTGCCTTACTATAGCAAAAGCTATACAGGCAGGCATCCGACTTTAAGCATGAGTTTGTGAATGTGTTTTACACAAATTGACATTTCGGATACCGCCGATTAATTACTTTGCAACGGTTATGAACGACTGCAGCTGTGCTTCGCTTTGCAGACGCTGCTGCAGGGACGCCGCCTGAGATTTGCTGGCAAACGGCCCCATCTGAATACGCCAGACTGCACCATTTTGCTCAACGCGTCCAGGCACGCCGAACTGCTGGCTTAAACGCTGCTGATACTGCTGCGCACGAGCCTGATCGCTTACGGCCCCTACCTGTACCACAAAGCCACCGCTGGTTGCTGCCGGGGCTGACACCGCCGCGCTTTGCGTGGTGGCTGGGGCCGTTACGGGCGCGGGCTGTGTTACAGGTGCGGCCACGGGGGCTGGCGCAGGCTCACTGCTTTCCAGCACGCCTGAGGCTAAGGTCGTTGGGGCACCGAGGAAGCCGCTGCTTTTCACTGGCGCACCCGTGCTGTCATCGCTATGCAGCGTGTCATTGCTGATAGCCCGCACTTCGCCCTGCGGTTGAACAGGCTCTGCCGGAGAGGAGGCTCCACCCATGCCACCGCTTAAATCCGGACGTGCGGGCAGGGCGTAGGTTTGTTTCGCCACGGTCGTACAGGCTGTACCCGGACCGGAGAGCGTGCCATCCTGCGCCACGATAATCGGGTCAATACGAACTTTGGTGTTATTTGACGTGTTCAGGCGGTCAGCAGCAGCGCGTGACAGTGAAATCACCCGGTCATTTCCGTAGGGACCGCGATCGTTAATGCGTACCACGATCATACGGCCGTTCGCCAGGTTTGTAACACGCGCGTAGCTTGGGATCGGCAGCGTTGGGTGTGCTGCCGTGATTTGCATCGGGTCGAAAGTTTCCCCGGACGCAGTGAGGTTACTCCCTGGCTCAGCATCGTAAATGGCGGCAAAGCCTGCCTGACTGAACCGGGAAGGGTCCTGGACAATCTTGTAGCTTTTGCCGTCGCGCTGATAATCCTGGTTCGCGCTGGCATTCAGCGGTTCATAAATGGGATCGGCACCACTGATTTCAACAATCGGGCCATTGCAGACCGCAGGCTGCGGCGGCGCGACGGTTGCCTGTTGCTGACCATCATCACTTGTACAGGCTGCAAGTAAACTTGCAGCGATGCAGATCCCCAGCCACTGCTTACGCATTGCGATCCCCTTGTTTTTATACGCTTTTTGACAACATTTTCCTGTGGGTATGGATCGACATCACGATACCAAACCCGGCCATCAACACGATCAGTGCCGAGCCCCCGTAACTGACCAGCGGCAGCGGTACACCCACAACCGGCAGGATACCACTCACCATACCAATATTTACGAAGACATAAACGAATAAAATCAGCATCAACCCGCCCGCCATCACGCGGCCAAAGGTGGTTTGAGCCCGCGCGGCAATCCACAGCCCACGCATGATCAGCAGCACGTAGAGCGCCAGCAGGATTAAAATACCAACCAGCCCTAACTCTTCCGCCAGGACTGCAAAGATAAAGTCGGTGTGGCGTTCCGGTAAGAATTCGAGCTGTGACTGCGTACCGTGCAGCCAGCCTTTACCGCGCAGGCCGCCGGAGCCAATGGCAATCTTCGACTGAATAATATGATAGCCCGCGCCCAGCGGATCGGTTTCCGGGTCGAGCAGCATCATTACGCGCTGGCGCTGGTAATCATGCATCAGGAAGAACCAAAGAATGGGGATAAAGGCCGCAACCAGCACGACTGCAATACCAATCAGACGCCAGCTCAGGCCAGACAGGAACAGTACGAACAGGCCAGAAAGGGCGATCAGGATCGAGGTGCCGAGGTCAGGCTGCGCCGCGACCAGCAGCGTTGGCAGAAAAATCAGCACCAGCGCAATGGCGGTATTTTTCAGCGAAGGTGGGCAGACGTCGCGGTTGATAAAGCGCGCTACCATCAGTGGAACCGCTATTTTAGCAATTTCGGAGGGCTGGAAGCGGACAATCCCCAGATCCAGCCAGCGCTGTGCGCCTTTGGAAATGGCACCAAACGCATCAACCGCAACCAGCAGGATAATACAGAATATATACAGGTAGGGGGCCCAGCCTTCGTAGACGCGCGGCGGGATCTGCGCCATGACCACCATAATGACCAGACCCATCGCGATCTGGCCGATTTTGCGCTCCATCATGCCGATGTCCTGGCCGCTGGCGCTCCAGATGACCAGAGCGCTGTAGACCAGCAGCGCCAGCAGAATCAGCAGCATGGCTGGGTCGATGTGGATTTTGTCCCACAGCGATTTTTTATTTGGATTATCGGTCATGATTATTGGTCCTCCGCCGCAGCGGCTGCCGGGTTTTCAGTTGGCAGTTCGGTGTTGTTATCACCCAGCATAATGTGGTCGAGGATCTGGCGCATGATCGTACCCACAGCCGGGCCAGCACCGCCGTTTTCCAGAATCATCGCCACCGCAACCTGCGGGTTATCATAAGGGGCGAACGCCGTCATGAGTTTGTGGTCACGCAGACGCTCAGCAATTTTATGCGCGTTATAGGTTTCATTCGCTTTCAGGCCGAAGACCTGTGCCGTCCCCGATTTGGCCGCGACTTTATACGGTGCACCGGCAAAGTATTTGTGTGCTGTACCGTTCGGGCGGTTTGCCACGCCGTACATGCCGTCTTTGGCGATTTCCCAGAAACCGGAATGAATGTCACCCACCGGCGGTTCATGCGGCTGAACCCACGGCACTTTTTTACCGTCTTCAACCGTGCTTTGCAGCAGATGCGGGACTTTCACGACGCCATCGTTGATGAGGATCATCAT
Source organism: Enterobacter sp. MALB-1 (assembly GCF_041021625.1). Classification (NCBI taxonomy): domain Bacteria; kingdom Pseudomonadati; phylum Pseudomonadota; class Gammaproteobacteria; order Enterobacterales; family Enterobacteriaceae; genus Enterobacter; species Enterobacter sp. MALB-1. Next base: position 3,139,340 of record NZ_JBDPJL010000001.1, on the reverse strand, counting down.
CGCTTTGTTCATTTGCAGCGGCGTTGCCGTCCAGTAACCCTGACCAATTCCTACCGGAATGGTATCGCCCTGATACCACGGCTTTTTAAAGCGCTTCAGCTTCCATTCACGGGTAGGCATGTTGCCTGAACGTTCTTCTGCGAGATCAACGCCGGTGTAATGTCCGTAGCCGAATTTACTCATCCACTCCGACAGACGGTCAATGCCCATGTCGTAGGCCACCTGATAGAAGAAGGTGTCCGCAGACTCCTCCAGCGATTTAGTGACATTCAGATGGCCGTGGCCCCATTTTTTCCAGTCGCGGTAACGCTTCTCTGAGCCAGGCAGTTGCCACCAGCCAGGGTCAAACAGGCTGGTATTGCGATTGATCACGCCTGCGCTCAGCGCGGAGACGGCGACGTATGGTTTTACCGTTGATGCAGGTGGGTAGACACCCTGCGTGGCGCGGTTCACCAGCGGGGTATTTGGGTCCTTGAGCAGGCCGGAATAATCTTTGCTGGAGATGCCGTCCACGAAGAGGTTAGGGTCGTAGCTTGGCATGGAGACCATTGCCAGAATACCGCCAGTGCGCGGGTCGGTAACGATAACCGCGGCGCGGCTACCGGCCAGCAGGGTTTCGATATACTGTTGCAGCTTAAGGTCAAGCGTCAAATAGACGTCATGCCCTGCCTGCGGTGGCACCTCTTTCAACTGGCGGATCACGCGGCCACGGTTGTTAACTTCAACCTCTTCATAGCCGGTCTGGCCGTGCAGGACATCTTCGTAATAGCGCTCAATGCCCAGCTTACCGATATCGTGCGTTGCGGCGTAGTTAGCCAGCTTACCGTCTTTATCGAGGCGGTCGACGTCTTTATCGTTAATTTTGGAAACGTAGCCAATGACGTGGGTGAGTGCAGAGCCATACGGGTAGTAACGGCGCTTGTAGCCTTTCACTTCTACGCCGGGGAAGCGGTACTGATTAACGGCAAAACGGGCGACCTGCACTTCCGTCAGGTTTGTTTTAACCGGAATAGAGGTGAAGCGGTGCGAACGAGCACGCTCCTTTTTAAAGGCGGCGATGTCGTCATCGTTGAGATCGACAACGTTTTTTAGCGCTTCCAGCGTATCCTGAACATTATCCACCTTCTCCGGCATCATCTCGATTTGATAGATGGTGCGGTTTAACGCCAGCGGCGTGCCGTTACGGTCATAAATAATGCCGCGGCTGGGGGCGATAGGCACCAGCTTGATACGGTTTTCGTTGGAACGCGTCTGGTAATCGGTATAGCGGACGATTTGCAGATTATAAAGGTTGGCGATCAGCACGCCGGTAAGCAGCAAAATCCCCGTAAAGGCGACCAGTGCCCGGCGCACAAACAGCGCGGACTCAGCCGTATAGTCGCGAAAAGAATTCTGTAGTTTCATCCGCTGCTTAATCTACCCTGGTCAGTCATTACTCGCGGTGATAGGGGTGGTTGGTAGTAATGCTCCACGCGCGATACAGACTCTCTGCCACCAGAACCCGAACGAGCGGGTGGGGCAACGTCAGCGCGGAGAGGGACCAACTTTGTTCTGCTGCCGCTTTACAGGCGGGAGATAACCCTTCAGGCCCGCCAATCAACAGACTGACGTCACGGCCATCCTGCTTCCAGCGCTCCAGTTCGTGCGCCAGCTGCGGCGTATCCCAGGGCTTGCCTGGAATATCGAGGGTAACGATGCGGTTTTTGCCTGCGGCAGTCAGCATCAGCTCACCCTCTTTATCGAGAATACGTTTGATATCGGCGTTCTTGCCGCGCTTTCCTGCTGGGATCTCCACCAGTTCGAACGGCATATCTTTTGGAAAGCGACGCAGATACTCAGTAAAACCGGTTTGTACCCAGTCCGGCATTTTGGTGCCGACGGCGACCAGCTGCAACTTCACGCATTAACCCCAGAGTTTTTCCAGCTCATACAGGCGACGGCTCTCTTCCTGCATGACGTGGACAATCACATCGCCGAGATCAACAACCACCCAATCAGCGGTCGCTTCACCTTCAACGCCAAGCGGTAACAGCCCTGCTGCACGCGATTCCTGAACAACATGGTCGGCAATCGAAACAACATGACGCGTAGAAGTACCGGTGCAGATAATCATGCAGTCGGTGATACTGGATTTACCCTTAACGTCGATAGCAATGATGTCCTGACCTTTCAGGTCATCAATTTTGTCGATAACAAAATCCTGGAGTGCTTTACCCTGCAAGTTTTCCCCCTGGGTGAATGAAATAGTGCTTCTGTGAGTTTGTAGCCAGACAGTATACCTGAACTGACGCCTGTGTCGGGACAAATGTCACCGGCCGGGCTTTTGAAGGCGGGTATCATCCCACCCTCCGCCTGAGATTGCATCGCCATTTTTGTAAAACAATTTCTGTAAAGCAATGATCGGCGGGAAAGTCTGGCAGCGGAGGATATCAGTATGGCTTAACCTGTCAAGGCAGGATAATCAATAAGGCGCGATTTCCTGCGTCAGTGCTATGCCTCTGCACTTTTCTGATACAACCCATGCTGGCGGATATATTCCAGCACCGATGCTGGCAGCAGATCGTCACAGGTTAAACCCTGTTGCAGGCGGTCACGAATAATGGTCGCTGAAATATCAAACCATGGTGTTTCGGCAAGATAGATTTTCCCGGCGGGCAGAGTATGCAGATCTTCTATATTGTCGGTGAGGTGTGCGTCGAGCCATTGCTGGTGCTGTTCTTCGCGCATGGTCAACGGGTAGCCCGGACGGCGGCAAACCAGCAAATGGCTGTTATCCAGAATGGTTTCGTACTGATGCCAGGTGGGGAAGTTAAGCAGAGAATCCTGGCCGATAATAAACGCCAGCGGTTTCTTCGGGCCTTGTTCGGCGCGCCACTCCTGCAGCGTCTGCGAAGTCCAGGAAGGGGTATCGCGGCGCAGCTCGCGTTCATCAAGAGTAAAAAGGGGCTTATCCGCAATGGCCAGGGACAGCATCTCTTTACGCTGTTCACTGGTGGCCTCTGGTTGAGGGCGGTGCGGCGGGACGTTATTCGGCATGATGATCACGCGCTGCAGGCCAATCAGATTCGCCAGGATTTCAACCGGCTTCAGGTGCCCATAATGTACCGGATCGAACGTACCGCCATACAGTGCCTGTAAAGAGTGCATATTATCCATCGATAAAAACGTCTGCCAGCGCCTTGTGGCACAGCAGCAGGGAAAGACTTTCCAGCTCTGCCCAGATTGACTGACCATAGTCCTGTTTCAGCGTCAGTTCGGCACGCAACAGAAGCTGTATTGCCTGGCGCAGCTGTTCATGGCTCAGGCGGTTTATCGCCTCGGTGGTCATTGCCCGGCGGTTTTGCCATACGCGATGTTTATCAAACAGCGCGCGCAGCGGGGTATGGGCGGACTGGCGCTTGAGATTAATCAGCAGCAGCAGTTCGCGCTGAAGCGTGCGCAGCAGAATGACGGGCTCACTGCCTTCAAGCCGCAGCTGCTGCAAAATATGCAGGGCGCGTTTACTCTTCGCTGACAACAGTGCATCCACCCAGTGGAATGGCGTGAAGTGAGCGGCATCGTTAACTGCCTGCTCCACGCGCGGTAGCGTCAGCTTGCCGTCCGGCCACAGCAGAGAAAGACGGTCCAGCGCCTGGGCCAGTGCCAGCAGGTTGCCTTCATAGCAGTAGCAAAGCAGCTGGTTCGCGGCATCATCCAACTGGAGATTATGCTGTTTAGCTCGCGCCGCCACCCATTTGGGCAGATGCGCCTGTTCTGGCGTCTGGCAGGTGACCAGCACCGCGTTGGCCGCAAGCCGGGTAAACCAGGCCGCATTTTCCTGTGCTTTGGTGAGTTTATTGCCGCGAACAATTAACAGAAGATCGCTGTGTAACAAGCTGACCAGCGTGGCGAGTTGTTCATTGATAGCGGCGTTGGGGCCATTTTCCGGCAGCAGGAGTTGAATGGTCTGGCGTGATGCAAACAAACTCATCGCCTGACAAAGCGAAAAGAGGGCATTCCAGTCGGTGTTGTTATCGATCTGAAACGTGTGATGCTCATCAAAGCCCTGAGTCGCCGCGGCCTGGCGAACGGCATCAAGACTTTCCTGAAGTAACAGCGGATCGTTTCCGAGTAACAGATACGCCGCGCGCAGCCCTTCATTGAGCTGCGCGCGGAGTTGTTCAGGATACAACCTGATCATCAGTTACCCATTGAGGTAGAAACAGGAGGCGTACTGGCATCCGGTTGTTCGGTGATGTCAGAGCCTTGTTTCGTCGACGCGGCAATGCCTGGCAGTTTACGGATCAGCTGTTCCGCCGCCTTGTCATACATTTCGTTAATGATAATTTGCTGCTCGGCATCTTTTGCCAGTGCAGTTTGCGGGTTATCGAAGAACGAACGGTAGACTTTGGTACTGATCGGGTAAATGTCTTTGCCCGGAATCAGCACTGAAGCGCTGACCGACATCACCATCTGGTACTCAGCGGTACGGCCATCCTGGAAGATAGACGCCGTATCTTTGCTCAGGCTCATACCCCGAACGCGAAGAGACGGTACATCCTGGCGCAGCGTTCCTTTCTCGATAAGCTCAACGCCATTCAGGCGCAGCTGGTTACGAATTGCCCGGCTAAGCGGTCCATTCGGATCGGATGAGTCGAAGATCATCGTTTTCATCTGAGCAGGCACTGCCGTGGTATTGCGCAGATGCCAGCCACAACCAGCGGTGACAAGCACCGCCAGAGATAAGAGTATTGTTGCCAGTTGTCGCACGTTTCCTCCCGCGCTTAGCCAACGACCAGATTCAGCAGTTTACCCGGTACGTAGATCACTTTACGTACGGTAACGCCCTCAAGATATTTCGCAACCAGATGTTCCTGACCTGCGCGCTCGCGAACCTGCTCTTCGGTTGCATCGACAGCCACGGTGATTTTACCGCGCACTTTGCCGTTAACCTGCACCACGACCAGGGTGGTGTTTTCCACCATGGCGGATTCGTCAGCCACAGGCCACGGTGCGTTGTCGATATCACCTTCGCCTTTCAGCTCCTGCCACAGGGTGAAGCTGACATGTGGCGTGAACGGGTTCAGCATACGAACCACGGCCAGCAGCGCTTCACGCATTAAGGCACGATCCTGCTCGCCATCCTGCGGGGCTTTCGCCAGCTTGTTCATCAGTTCCATAATAGCCGCAATTGCGGTATTGAAGGTCTGACGACGACCAATATCATCGGTCACTTTCGCGATGGTTTTATGAACATCACGACGCAGCGCCTGCTGATCTTCGCTCAGTGCGGCAACGTTCAGTGCTGGCGCATCACCCTGAGAGGTGTGCTCGTAAACCAGTTTCCAGACGCGCTTCAGGAAGCGGTTAGCGCCTTCAACGCCGGATTCCTGCCACTCCAGGGTCATGTCCGCCGGAGAGGCAAACATCATGAACAGACGCACGGTATCCGCGCCGTAACGCTCAACCATCACCTGCGGGTCGATACCGTTGTTTTTGGACTTGGACATCTTGCTCATGCCGGTGTAAACGAGCTCATGACCTTCGGCGTCTTTCGCTTTCACGATACGGCCTTTCTCGTCGCGCTCAACGATCGCATCAACCGGAGAAACCCAGTTACGCTCGCCGTTCGCGCCAACGTAGTAGAATGCGTCTGCGAGAACCATACCCTGACACAGCAGCTGCTTAGCTGGTTCATCAGAGTTCACCAGGCCCGCATCACGCATCAGCTTATGGAAGAAGCGGAAGTAGAGCAGGTGCATGATGGCGTGTTCGATACCGCCGATGTAGATATCCACTGGCAGCCAGTAGTTTGCGGCTTTGGAGTCCAGCATCCCTTCCTGATACTGCGGGCAGGTGTAGCGCGCGTAATACCAGGAAGATTCCATAAAGGTGTCAAAGGTGTCCGTTTCACGCAGCGCAGGCTGGCCGTTGACGGTGGTTTTCGCCCACTCAGGATCGGCTTTGATCGGGCTGGTGATGCCGTCCATGACCACGTCTTCCGGCAGGATCACCGGCAGTTGATCTTCCGGCGTTGGCATTACGGTGCCATCTTCCAGGGTCACCATTGGAATTGGCGCACCCCAGTAACGCTGACGGGACACACCCCAGTCGCGCAGACGGTAGTTCACTTTACGCTCGCCCACGCCCTGGGACGCCAGTTTATCGGCGATGGCGTTGAAGCCCTCTTCGAAGCTCAGTCCGCTGAATTCGCCGGAGTTGAACAGGGTGCCTTTTTCGGTCAGCGCTTGTTCGGACAGGTCTGGTTCAGATCCATCGGCGGCCAGAATAACGGCTTTAATCGGCAGGCCGTATTTGGTGGCAAATTCGTAGTCGCGCTGATCGTGGCCCGGAACCGCCATCACTGCGCCCGTGCCGTACTCCATCAGCACAAAGTTCGCTGCCCAGACAGGGATGGCTTCGCCCGTCAGAGGGTGCTTAGCATAGAAGCCTGTCGCAACGCCTTTTTTCTCCATCGTTGCCATGTCGGCTTCGGCCACTTTGGTGTTGCGGCATTCGTCGATGAAGGTGGCCAGTTCCGGATTGTTTTCCGCCGCTTTCTGCGCCAGTGGGTGACCTGCGGCAACGGCCAGGTAGGTCGCGCCCATGAAAGTGTCCGGACGGGTGGTGTAAACGGTCAGGGTCTGATCGTAGTTCTCAACGTTGAAGGTGATTTCCACGCCTTCAGAACGGCCGATCCAGTTACGCTGCATGGTCTTAACGGTGTCAGGCCAGTGATCCAGATTATCCAGATCGTTCAGCAGCTCGTCAGCGTAAGCGGTGATTTTGATAAACCACTGTGGGATCTCTTTACGCTCAACTTTGGTGTCACAGCGCCAGCAGCAGCCGTCGATAACCTGTTCGTTCGCGAGAACGGTCTGGTCATTCGGGCACCAGTTAACGGCAGAGGTTTTCTTGTACACCAGCCCTTTTTTATACAGCTCGGTGAAGAATTTCTGTTCCCAGCGGTAGTATTCCGGGGTGCAGGTCGCCAGCTCACGGCTCCAGTCATAGCCAAAGCCCAGCATTTTCAGCTGGTTTTTCATGTACGCGATGTTGTCGTACGTCCACGGTGCCGGGGCGGTATTGTTTTTGACCGCTGCGCCTTCCGCAGGCAGACCGAACGCATCCCAGCCGATTGGCTGCAGAACATTTTTACCCAGCATACGCTGGTAGCGCGCAATCACGTCACCGATGGTGTAGTTACGCACGTGGCCCATGTGTAGTCGACCAGAAGGATAGGGAAGCATCGACAGGCAGTAATACTTCTCTTTGCTCTCGTCTTCGGTTACTTCAAAGGTACGCTTCTCGTCCCAGTGTTGCTGGACTTTTGATTCTATCTCTTCCGGGCGGTATTGCTCTTGCATGGCAGCCAGTGGTCCTGTTTTCAATACAGCTACAAATGTAGCCAATGGATGTGGTAATTCAGATCCGCATAGCATAGCCCAAACGCCCGCGCCAAAACAGCCTTTCGCACAAATGCGCTTTGCTGGAATTTACCGGGTCTGTGCTTCATCTGGCAAAGCGGCGATGAAATAAGGTCTATTATTAGAAATAGTTACTTACCCAGGAGGCAAAATGATGAACAAGGTTGCTCAATTTTACCGCGAACTGGTAGCAACACTGACGGAACGACTGCGTAACGGCGAGCGTGATATCGACGCACTGGTTGAACAGGCTCGTGCGCGGGTGACGCAAACGGGTGAGTTAACACGAACGGAAATCGAAGAGGTGACGCGCGCCGTACGCCGCGACCTGGAAGAGTTTGCGCGTAGCTATGAAGAGAGCCAGGACGAGGTCGTCGACAGCGTGTTTATGCGGGTGATCAAAGAGAGCCTGTGGCAGGAGCTGGCGGATATCACCGATAAAACGCAGCTGGAGTGGCGCGAGGTATTTCAGGATTTGAACCATCACGGCGTATACCATAGTGGTGAGGTCGTGGGGCTGGGGAATCTGGTATGTGAGAAGTGTCATCACCATATTGCCGTTTATACGCCGGACGTGCTGCCACTGTGCCCGAAGTGCGGGCACGACCAGTTCCAGCGTCGGCCGTTTGAGCCATAGGTAAAAGCAAAACGGCAACCACGTTGCCGTTTTTAGTGTTTGCTCCCTCTCCCTGTGGGAGAGGGCCGGGGTGAGGGCATCAGGCCGCAGAATAATACGCCAGCCGCTCCGCCAGCAAATCCACAAATGCCTGCCGATCGATGTCCACCATCAGCGTGGTATTCGGCGCATTTCCCGTCAGCGAGTAATAGTCCACTACCGTCATGCCCTGGGTGTATTTTCCCTGCGTTTCCACGCCGACCCAGCGTTCCACCGTGGTGAACATCTCCGGTTTCAGCAGCCAGGCGATGGTGCAAGGATCATGCAGCGGTGCGCCGTGGAAGCCCCATTTCTCCGCTTTGTGATACTCCATAAAGAAGTCGAGCAGCTCTGCCACCGTCGTCGCAACCGGGTTACCCACAGCACGAAAACGTTCAATGTCATCTGCCATAATCTGCGCGCGGTGCGTAACATCCAGCCCTGCCATCACAACCGGCAGACCCGACTGGAAGACAATCTCTGCGGCTTCCGGGTCGACAAAGATGTTGAACTCCGCTGCGGGCGTCCAGTTACCTAACCCCATCGCGCCGCCCATGATGACAATACGGGCAATTTTGCTGTGCAGTTCAGGATGGCTGTTAAGCAGCAATGCGACGTTGGTTTGCGGGCCGGTAGCCACCAGCGTGACCGGTTCAGCGCTCTCACGTAGCACTTTTGCCATCAGCTCCACGGCGGTGCAGTTTTGCGGCGCGAAATCCGGCTCCGGCAGTGCCGGGCCGTCCAGCCCACTTTCACCATGCACGTTGTCAGCAATAATCAGCTCACGCATCAGTGGCTTAACGGCACCGCCTGCAACCGGAATATCTGTGCGTTTGAGCAGCGTCAGCATACGCAGCACGTTACGCAGGGTTTTGTCAGGCGTCTGGTTTCCGGCGGATGACGTGACCGCTTTCACTTCAAGCTCAGGGGAGGCAAGTGCAAGGACGAGAGCGATCGCGTCATCATGACCTGGATCGCAATCGATAATGATAGGTTGTGCCATAGCGTTCTCCATTCATAGCGTTATTTTGTGACAAGGTTAACGCTGTAATGTGACGCCGACGAGAAGAAGAACGTTAAAGCGTGAAGCAGTGCGCAATCCGCAGATTGCGCACCGGGAAGATTAGTGCAGGATTTTGGCGAGGAAGTCTTTTGCGCGTTCCGATTTCGGGTTAGCGAAAAACTCTTCTTTCGGCGAGTCTTCAACGATTTTCCCTTCGTCCATGAAGATCACGCGGTTGGCCACTTTACGGGCGAAGCCCATCTCATGGGTCACCACCATCATGGTCATCCCTTCATGTGCCAGCTCGACCATCACGTCCAGCACTTCGTTGATCATCTCTGGATCGAGTGCAGAAGTGGGCTCATCAAACAGCATCGCCACCGGGTCCATGCACAGCGCACGGGCGATCGCCACACGCTGCTGCTGGCCGCCTGAGAGCTGTGCCGGGAACTTATCCGCATGAGCCGAAAGCCCCACACGCTCCAGCAATTTCAACCCTTTCTCGCGCGCCGCTTTTTTATCGCGCTTAAGCACTTTCACCTGCGCCAGCGTCAGGTTTTCGATAATGGAGAGGTGCGGGAACAGCTCAAAATGCTGGAATACCATTCCGACGTGGGAACGAAGCTGCGCAAGGTTGGTTTTCTTGTCGTTAACTTTGGTGCCGTTGACGAGAATTTCACCCTGCTGCACCGGCTCCAGGCCGTTGACGGTTTTGATCAGCGTGGATTTACCGGAGCCGGACGGCCCACACACGACCACCACATCGCCTTTTTTCACTTCGGTAGAGCAGTCGGTCAGCACCTGAAAGTGCCCATACCATTTAGAAACATTTTTCAGGGAAATCATTACACAGTCCTTTTCTTCAGCCAGCTGACCAACAGCGACGCGCTTAAACTAATCACGAAATAGACCCCACCCGCGAAGAGGATCATCTCGACCTGCGTACCATCACGTTCACCGATGGTGGATGCGGTACGGAAGAAGTCTGCCAGGCTCAACACGTAGACCAGCGAGGTATCCTGGAACAGCACGATGCCCTGAGTCAGCAGGAGCGGTACCATGGCGCGAAACGCCTGCGGCAGAATAATGAGCTGCATTGACTGCCAGTGCGTCATCCCCAGCGCCAGCGCAGCGCTGGACTGCCCACGGGAGATACTCTGGATGCCCGCGCGGATAATCTCTGAGTAGTAAGCGGCCTCGAACATCGAGAATGCCACCATCGCGGAGATCAGACGGATATCAGTTTTGGGTGACAGGCCCAGTACATTCTGTAAGAAGCCTGGAACAATCAGGTAAAACCACAGCAGCACCATCACCAGCGGAATGGAACGGAAGACGTTAACGTAAGCGGTGGCAAACCAGGCGAGCGGTTTAAAGCTCGACAGGCGCATCACCGCCAGCAGTGTGCCCCAGACGATACCCACGATGATGGCGATAACGGTGATCTTTAAGGTGATCACCAGGCCATCCAGCAGATACGGCATGGAAGGAACGATAGAACTCCAGTCAAACTCGTACATTATTTGCCCCCCAGATTGCCCGGCAGGCGAACTTTGCGTTCAACCAGGTTCATCACCAGCATGATGAATGCGTTTATCAGAACATACGCGAGCGTGATCGCCGTGAAGGATTCCCACGCATGGGCGGAATAATCCAGCAATTTACCGGCCTGAGCCGCCATATCCACCAGACCGATAGTGGAGGCGATGGCCGAGTTTTTCACCAGGTTCATCATCTCTGAGGTCATGGGCGGCACGATAACGCGATAAGCGTTTGGCAGCAGCACGTAGCGGTAGGTTTGTGGCAGCGTGAGCCCCATCGCCAGACCGGCATTTTTTTGCCCGCGCGGCAGTGACTGAATGGCGGCACGCACCTGCTCGCAAACGCGCGCAGCGGTAAACAGCCCCAGACAGAGCATGGAGGAGACAAAGAACTGCACGTTAGGGTCCAGTTCTGCCTTAAACCACATGCCAAGATTTTCCGGCAGCAGTTCCGGCACAACCAGATACCACGTAAAGAATTGCACGATCAGCGGAACGTTACGGAACAGTTCCACATACAGCGTGCCAACAGAAGAGAGTAAACGGTTAGGAACGGTGCGCAGAATACCGAACAGCGAACCGACAAGAAACGCGATGATCCACGCCGTTATCGATAACGCAACGGTGACCTGAAAGCCGCTCCACAGCCAGCCAAGATAGGTGGTGTTGCCGAACGGGGCTTGTTGCAGAAAAATGCCCCAGTTCCAGTCGATTGACATAATAAACTCCGGAAAAAAAAGGGTAGCAGCGCTACCCTCGAAGATTGGTGAGAAGCTCATTTTCGCGCTGAGTGGGGAACGACCACTCAACGTATAGTCTGTCCATGCTTCCCGACAATCGAGAGGGCAGGAGATCCCGCCCCTGTTGTTCTAATTAGTTAAGAGCTTTGTCATTAGGTGATTTGAACAGCGCTTTCATGTCGTCAGACAGTTCGAAGTTCATGTTGAGGTTTTTTGGTGGAATTGGGTTTTTGAACCACTTATCGAACCATTTTTCCGCTTCGCCGGATGTCTGAACCTGAGCGATGGTGTCATCGATCAGCTTTTTGAAGTCGGCGTCGCCTTTACGCAGCATACAGCCGTACGCTTCTTTTGATTGCGGAGTGCCGACGATTTCCCAGTTGTCTGGTTTCTTCGCTTTCGCACGTTCACCTGCCAGCAGGGCATCGTCCATCATAAACGCGACGGCGCGACCGCTTTCCAGGGTACGGAAGGAGTCACCGTGGTCTTTCGCGCTGATGATGCGCATGTCCATTTTCTTCTCGTCATTCAGTTTGTGCAGGAGCACTTCTGAGGTCGTACCGGAGGTGACAACAACGGCTTTACCTTTCAGGTCAGCAAAATCTTTGATCTCACCGCCTTTTTTCGTCAGCAGACGCGTACCTACCACGAAAATGGTGTCGGAGAAGGCGGCCTGCTTCTGGCGCTCAAGGTTGTTGGTGGTGGAGCCACACTCAAAATCGAAGGTGCCGTTTTGCAGCAGAGGAATACGGTTTTGTGAAGTGATAGGGATCAGCTTCACCTGCAGGTCAGGTTTGTTCAGCTTTTTCTTCACAGCTTCAACGATGGCGTTGGAGTAATCCTGTGAATAGCCCACGACTTTTTGCGTGTTGTCGTAGTAAGAGAACGGGACAGAAGATTCACGGTGGCCGACCACGATCACGCCGTTTTTGGCAATCTTGTCGAGAGTGCTTCCTGCTGCCGGAGCGTCTGCAGCGTGTACCGCGCCCGCGGACATTCCCATAACCAGCATTGCTGTGGCCAGTTTACGTAATTGCATACCCAACTCCTTTCTTATCAGCGCCAGTGACGCATTGATACCCATTGTGATGTTGTTATATCTCGCGCTATGCGAGTGCAGTGTTATGCATGCTTGTTAACATTTAGTCTGGCTTAATGTAAAGATTTTGCTGCGTTATTGTTTATTTTTGCGAAGCGCGCCGCACCATTCAGAGGCAAAAATCTCTCGTTGCACCGTTTCGGTGCTACCGATGATCTACGCTGGTGCGACAAGGTTGCACGTTAAGCCAAACTGCGTTTGCGTGAATAAACAAAGCAATAGGCGTGCCAGATTGAGTATTAGGGGGAATTGTCGGGTGGCGGCTGCGCCTTACCCGACCTACGGGAATGGAAATGTAGGCCGGGTAAGGCGCAGCCGCCACCCGGCAACAGAAGGTAAGGCTATTTACGACGCTGACGCAGACTCATCAGCACCGCGCCAAAGCCGAACAGCGTGGTCAAAATCCACAGCGGCCAGTTGCCGGTACGGGCGTACGGTGTCAGGCCGGTGGTTGGCGTAACGCTGGTGGTCAGCACCTCGCGGGTGAACTGCGGTATCATCGCCTGAATTTCCCCCTGCGGCCCAATCACGGCGGTGATACCGTTGTTGGTGCTGCGCAGCAGCGGACGCGCCAGCTCCAGAGAACGCATACGCGCCATCTGGAAGTGCTGCCACGGGCCAATTGACTTACCAAACCAGGCATCATTAGAGATAGTCAGCAGGTAATCGGTATCCGCGCGGAAGTTATCGCGCACCTGCTCGCCGAGGATAATTTCGTAGCAGATGGCTGCCGTCAGGGCAAAGCCGTGCGCGTGCAACTGCGGCTGAACGTACGGACCGCGGCTGAAGGAGGACATCGGCAGATCAAAGAACGGTGCCAGCGGGCGCAAAATCGACTCCAGTGGAACAAACTCGCCAAAAGGAACCAGATGGTTTTTGTTATAGCGGTTAGTGGAGTTATAGCTGTACCTACTGTCTTTGCCGAGCGTAATGATCGTGTTGTACGTGTCATAGCGGTTCTGCTGGTTCAGGCGTGCATCAACGATCCCGGTGATCAGCGTGCTGCCGCGCGCGCGAAGCAGATCGTCCATCATCTTCAGGAACGGCTGCTGGTTGATTTCCAGGTCAGGGATCGCCGACTCCGGCCAGATAATTAACTGCGATTTGCCCATCACGGCTTCGGTGGCATTGGCATAGATTTTCAGCGTGTTAATCAGCTGATTTTCATCCCACTTCAACGACTGGGGAATATTACCCTGCACCATAGAAACCTGGGTTGCGCGCTCTGGCTCCAGGGTGAACCACTGGATATAACGCAACGGGAAGGGCAGGGCAAACAGCACCAGCGCCGTAACCAGCGGTTTCCAGTTGCGCGTGACCAGCGCCAGTACCAGCAGGCCGCTGACCATCATCAGCAGGAAGTTAATCGCCTCAACGCCCATCACGGGTGCCAGCCCTTTCAGCGGGCCGTCAATCTGGCTGTAGCCGAACTGCAGCCACGGGAAGCCGGTCAGTACCCAGCCGCGCAGGAATTCGGTGATTTGCCAGACGACCGGTGCCGCAATGGCGACGCGCAGCCAGGTGGTTTTCGGCCACAGGCGAGACAGGATACCAGCGAACAGGCCGGTATAGAGCGAGAGATAGGCGGCGAGCAGCAGCACCAGGAAGACGTTCACCGGACCCGGCATACCGCCAAACTGCGCGATACTGACGTAGACCCAGTTAATGCCGGAACCAAACAGCCCCAGCCCCCAGAAGTAGCCAATGGCGGCTGCCTGAACCGGACGGCGATTCAGGGTTAACCCCTGTAGCCCCATCAGAGAGAGGATGGCGGCGGGCCAGATGCCGTAAGGAGAAAAAGCCAGCGTACCGCTGGCTCCGAGTAACAACGCCAGCAGCAAACGGACGCGCTGGCGTTCAAAGAGTGGGGCAAATGCCATTTACATTAATCTTCCAGTTTTGGCACCGGTGAGTCGTCCGGCATTCTGACGTGAACCTGTATAATACGTCGGCTGTCGGCCATGGCGACCTTAAACTGGTAACCGTCGATGTCAACGGTCTCGCCACGAGCCGGAAGATGACCAAAGGCCTGCATCACCAGTCCGCCAATGGTATCCACCTCTTCATCGCTGAAGTGGGTGCCGAAGGTGTCGTTGAAATCCTCAATCGAGGCCAGCGCGCGCACGGTCCAGGTGTGGCGGCTGAGCTGACGGAAGTCGATATCCTCTTCTTCGTCATACTCGTCTTCGATTTCGCCCACGATCAGCTCAAGGATATCCTCGATGGTGACCAGACCGGACACGCCACCGAATTCATCAATAACAATCGCCATGTGGTAGCGCTGAGAGCGAAACTCTTTCAGCATCCGATCCACACGTTTACTTTCCGGCACAACCACGGCCTGGCGTAACACTTTTTCCATGCTGAAGGCTTCGGCATCGCTGCGCATAAACGGCAGCAGATCTTTCGCCATCAAAATCCCTTCGATGTGATCTTTGTCTTCGCTAATGACCGGAAAACGCGAGTGGGCGGATTCGATGATCACATCGAGGCACTCGTCCAGGGTCTGGTTACGTTTCAGGGTGATCATCTGCGAGCGGGGGATCATGATATCGCGGACGCGCTGGTCGGCGATGTCCATAACCCCTTCGAGCATTTCGCGCGTATCTTCGTCGATAAGATCGTTCTGCCCGGAATCACGAATCAGCTCCAGCAGTTCATCACGGTTTTTCGGTTCGCCGTGGAAAAGCTGGTTCAGAATGAGGGAGAAAAATCCCTTTTTACTGGTTGTCGTGTCGCTACTGTGTGAATTGTCGTCGCTCATGGCGTTTGTTAAGGGTTCTCTTGTTAGTTCAACGTTTACCGCCGCGCTATGTCCTTAGGCGGCGGCATGTTAGCCAGTCGGTTGACTGACTATTCTTTCTCGGCAATGTACGGGTCCTCATAGCCCAGAGCAAGCATTATCTCTGTCTCGAGGGACTCCATCTCTTCCGCTTCATCATCTTCAATGTGATCGTAGCCCAGCAGGTGCAGGCTACCGTGTACCACCATATGCGCCCAGTGCGCGTCGAGCGGTTTTTGCTGCTCTTTGGCTTCCTGCTCAACCACCTGACGGCAGATGATCAGGTCGCCCAGCAGCGGCATTTCAATCCCCGGAGGCGCTTCGAACGGGAAAGAGAGCACATTGGTCGGCTTATCTTTCCCGCGGTAGGTCAGGTTAAGCTCGTGGCTTTCCGCTTCATCCACCAGGCGAATCGTCACTTCTGATTCTTCCTGAAACTGGGGGATAACCGCATCCAGCCATTTCTGAAACTGTGCCTCATCTGGCATGCCGGAATTATCTTCACAGGCCAGCTGTAAATCGAGGATCACCTGACTCATTTCTGTTCTTGCTCCTGCGCATCGCGCTTACGTTCTGCGGCCAGTTCGGCCTTACGTTTTTGTTCCGCCTCTTCCCAGGCTTCATAGGCGTTAACGATGCGCGCGACCACCGGATGGCGAACGACGTCTTCGCTGTGGAAGAAGTTAAAGCTGATTTCATCGACTTCGGACAGCACTTCAATCGCGTGGCGCAGGCCAGATTTGGTGCTGCGCGGCAGGTCAATCTGGGTGATGTCGCCGGTGATGACCGCTTTCGAGTTAAAGCCGATACGCGTCAGGAACATCTTCATCTGTTCGATGGTAGTGTTCTGGCTCTCATCAAGAATGATGAACGCATCGTTGAGCGTGCGGCCGCGCATGTAGGCGAGCGGGGCGACTTCAATCACGTTACGCTCAATGAGCTTCTCTACTTTCTCAAAGCCTAACATCTCGAACAGGGCGTCATAAAGCGGGCGCAGATACGGGTCCACTTTCTGACTTAAATCACCCGGCAGGAAGCCGAGCTTTTCACCCGCTTCGACGGCAGGGCGAGTCAGCAGAATTCGACGGATTTCCTGGCGCTCCAGCGCATCAACCGCAGCGGCAACCGCCAGATAGGTTTTACCCGTACCCGCCGGACCCACGCCGAAGGTGATGTCATGGTCGAGGATGTTGGCAATGTACTGCGCCTGGTTCGGCGTGCGTGGTTTAATCACGCCGCGTTTGGTCTTGATGTTGATCGCTTTGCCGTAGTCCGGCACGCTTTCCGCGCTCTGCTCAAGCACGCGCGCCTCTTTAATGGCGAGGTGGATCTGTTCCGGTTCGATATCCTGCGTTTCGCCACGCATCGGGGCGGTATCAACATACAGACTGCGAAGAATATCTGCAGCGGCATTGACGCAGATGCTGCGTCCGGTGAGTTTGAAATGGTTATCGCGACGATTGATTTCGATACCCAGACGTCGCTCAAGTTGTTTGATGTTGTCATCAAACGGCCCGCACAGGCTCAGCAGGCGAGCGTTGTCTGCGGGCGTTAGGCTAATTTCACGCGTATCTATGTTCAAACTGTTCCTCTTTGAGTAGTTAACTTACCCGGTGGCACCTGGCGTAATAAAACGGTCATTACCGAAATTATTCACGCCACAGAATAAAGGCGCAAGCGTTGCGGATGATATTGGGGGCAATGAGAGGAAATACAAGGCCTGCCGGAAGGGCAGGCCATAAGGACTATGGCTGGTAAATCCCCACGCCAGAATCGTCTACTTTGCGGGTGCGAGAGATCACCGATTCGGGTGATTCTGCAATACGCAGGCCCATTTCGGCTTCGGTCCGTACCAGCTTCGCGCGCAGTGAATTGGTCAGGACTTCGACAATTTCGACATCCACAAATTTACCGATCAGATCCGGGGTGCCTTCAAAGTTCACCACGCGGTTGTTTTCGGTACGACCGGACAGTTCCATAATGCTCTTGCGGGAAGTGCCTTCCACCAGAATACGCTGGACGGTGCCGAGCATACGGCGGCTCCAGGCGTTGGCCTGCTGGTTGATACGCTCCTGCAGAATATACAGACGCTGCTTTTTCTCTTCTTCCGGCACATCGTCAACCATATCGGCCGCAGGTGTTCCAGGACGCGCTGAGAAGATGAAGCTGTAGCTGACATCGAAGTTTATTTCGCCAATGAGCTTCATGGTGCGCTCGAAGTCATCAGCGGTTTCGCCAGGGAAGCCGACGATAAAGTCGGAGCTGATCTGGATATCGGGACGCGCTTCACGCAGCTTACGGATGGTGGACTTATACTCCAGCACCGTATGTGGACGGCCCATCAGGTTCAGCACCCGGTCAGAGCCACACTGAACCGGCAGGTGCAGGAAGCTCACCAGCTCTGGTGTATCGCGATAAACGTCAATGATGTCGTCGGTAAATTCCATTGGATGGCTGGTGGTAAAGCGAATACGGTCGATGCCGTCAATCGCGGCCACCAGGCGCAGCAGTTCGGCAAAGCTGCCGGTGGTGCCATCGTAGTTCTCACCGCGCCAGGCGTTAACGTTCTGACCCAGCAGGTTCACTTCGCGTACGCCCTGCGCGGCCAGCTGCGCGATTTCAAACAGAATATCGTCTGCCGGGCGGCTGACTTCTTCACCACGGGTGTACGGCACCACGCAGTAAGTACAGTATTTGTTGCAGCCTTCCATGATGGAGACGAAAGCGGTCGGGCCATCAGCGCGCGGCTCTGGCAGACGGTCAAATTTTTCGATCTCCGGGAAGCTCACATCCACGACCGGGCTACGATCGCCGCGAACCTTATTGATCATCTCAGGCAGGCGGTGCAGGGTCTGAGGGCCAAAGACAATATCCACATACGGGGCTCTCTGGCGGATCAGCTTACCTTCCTGCGACGCGACGCAGCCGCCCACACCGATGATCAGGTCCGGATTTTTTCGCTTAAGAAGTTTCCAGCGGCCTAACACGTGAAAGACTTTTTCCTGCGCTTTTTCACGAATTGAACAGGTGTTCAGCAGCAGCACATCGGCTTCTTTCGCATTTTCAGTCAGCTGGTATCCGTGGGTGGTATCCAGCAGATCGGCCATCTTGGATGAATCGTATTCGTTCATCTGACAGCCCCAGGTTTTTATATGGAGTTTTTTAGTCATCGACTTGCTCAGCTCAGGATTGCAAGCCGCGTATTGTAATGCTTTGGTGGGGTTGTGACCAGTATGAAGGTTATGACTCTCAAGAGCGCAAAAATCCGGTAAACTTAAGGGATTCTCCAATAAGGAAAAATGACCATGACACTCCAACACACCGAAGTTGCCGTTGTCGGCGGCGGTATGGTCGGCGGCGCGCTGGCGCTGGGGCTGGCGCAGCAGGGATTTGCGGTAACGGTAATTGAGCAGTCGGCACCGCCGGCATTCGATCCCGCCAGTAAACCGGACGTGCGCATTTCTGCGATCAGCGCGGCGTCCGTCGATCTGCTGCGCGGGCTGGGCGTTTGGGAAGCGGTACAGGCGATGCGCGCCCATCCTTACAGTCGTCTTGAAACCTGGGAGTGGGAAAATGCCCATGTCGCGTTTGATGCCGCTGAACTGAAGCTGCCGCGCCTGGGGTATATGGTGGAAAACAATGTTCTGCAACTCGCCCTGTGGCAGGCGCTGGAGGCGCATCCGAACGTTACGCTGCGTGTACCTGCTTCCCTGAAAGCGCTGCATCGCCACGAAAGTGGCTATCTTCTGACGCTGGATAGTGGTGATGAGCTGGCCGTGAAACTGGTAGTGGGGGCAGATGGTGCGAACTCGCAGGTCCGGCAGATGGCGGGAATTGGTGTACATGCCTGGCAATATCAGCAGTCCTGTATGCTGATCACCGTCCAGTGCGAGAATGCACCGGGCGAAAGCACCTGGCAGCACTTTACGCCAAACGGCCCACACGCCTTTTTACCGCTGTTCGATAACTGGGCATCGCTGGTGTGGTACGACAAACCGGCGCGCATTCGCCAGTTGCAGGGGCTCTCTATGGAACAGTTGCAGCGCGAAATTCTGCAGCATTTCCCGAGCCGTTTAGGTTCTGTCACGCCGGTCGCTGCGGGCGCATTCCCACTCACACGACGTCATGCTTTGCAGTATGCCCGTGAAGGGCTGGCGCTGGTGGGCGATGCGGCACACACTATTCATCCGCTGGCCGGGCAGGGGGTGAATCTGGGCTATCGAGATGTTGATGCGTTACTGGACGTTTTGAGCAATGCGCGTGGCCATGCGGAAGCCTGGTCCAGCCATCAGGTTCTGAAACGCTACCAGACGCGGCGTATGGCGGATAACTTTATTATGCAGTCAGGGATGGATCTGTTCTATGCCGGGTTCAGCAATGACTTAGGGCCGGTGCGCATTCTGCGTAATATTGGCTTAATGGCGGCGGAACGCGCCGGTGGTCTGAAGCGTCAGGCCCTGAAATACGCCTTAGGACTTTAATCCTTTTTCCCTCTCCCCGTGGGAGAGGGTCAGGGTGAGGGCATCAGGCCGCACAATGCTGAACAACAAAAACAAAAAAGCCCGCAGAGCGGGCTTTTTTGTTACTAAGTGGCTGGGGTGCAGGGATTCGAACCCCGGAATGCTGGTATCAGAAACCAGAGCCTTACCGCTTGGCGACACCCCAATTGCGTTAAACAAACTGCTTAACGACTTTTTTAAATTGGCTGGGGTACGAGGATTCGAACCTCGGAATGCTGGTATCAGAAACCAGAGCCTTACCGCTTGGCGATACCCCAACAATTTTTTCTAGTTTACCGAAAAAATCGGTAAATGACTAATTTGGTGGCTACGACGGGATTCGAACCTGTGACCCCATCATTATGAGTGATGTGCTCTAACCAACTGAGCTACGTAGCCAGCACTGCAATCTTCGATGGCTGGGGTACCTGGATTCGAACCAGGGAATGCCGGTATCAAAAACCGGTGCCTTACCGCTTGGCGATACCCCAATAACCGCGGAGAACCGCTAAATCGAAGAAATATGGCTGGGGTACCTGGATTCGAACCAGGGAATGCCGGTATCAAAAACCGGTGCCTTACCGCTTGGCGATACCCCATCCGTGCAACGCTTACCTGGGAATGGTGCGGGAGGCGAGACTTGAACTCGCACACCTTGCGGCGCCAGAACCTAAATCTGGTGCGTCTACCAATTTCGCCACTCCCGCAAAAAAGATGGTGGCTACGACGGGATTCGAACCTGTGACCCCATCATTATGAGTGATGTGCTCTAACCAACTGAGCTACGTAGCCATCTTTTTTTCGCGTTACCTTATCGGCGTTGCGGGGCGCATTATGCGTATAGACCCTTGCAGCGTCAACACCTTTTTCAACGAAAATAGCCGGAATGTGACTGTTTGGTTAGGTTGCGAACAGCGTGGCCGAATATTCGGCAATTATTGGTTATTAATCGATTTTGTGCGGTGAAAAGTAAGGCAAAAAAAAGGCCCCGAAGGGCCTGTGTACAGTTTAAGCGATTACTTATAGGCGGACTGGTGAACGCCTACCGCACGTCCTGAAGGATCGTTCATCGCTTTGAAAGATTCATCCCATTCAATGGCTTTCGCAGAAGAACAGGCGACGGACGGGCCACCCGGCACACATTCGGCGGCGCTCGGAAGCGGGAACAGTTCTTCAAAGATCTCACGGTACAAATACGCTTCTTTAGAACCTGGCGTGTTGTACGGGAAGCGGAAGCTCGCGGTTTCCAGCTGTTGGTCGGAAACCTGTTTTGCCGCCACCTCTTTCAAAGTGTCGATCCAGCTGTAGCCAACGCCGTCAGAGAACTGCTCTTTCTGACGCCATGCAACGCTTGCTGGCAGGTAGGATTCGAAACATTCACGCAGGATATGTTTCTCCATTTTACCGTTGCCGCACATTTTGTCCTGCGGGTTGATGCGCATCGCCACGTCGAGGAATTTCTTATCCAGGAACGGCACGCGCGCTTCCACGCCCCAGGCGGACATCGCTTTGTTGGCACGCGCACAGTCAAACATATGCAGCGCCTGCAGTTTACGCACGGTTTCTTCATGCAGCTCTTTGGCGTTTGGCGCTTTGTGGAAATAGAGATAGCCGCCAAACACTTCGTCCGAGCCTTCACCGGACAGCACCATCTTAATGCCCATCGCTTTGATCTTACGGGACATTAAATACATCGGCGTGGAGGCGCGGATGGTGGTAACGTCATAGGTTTCAATGTGATAGATCACATCGCGGATCGCATCCAGACCTTCCTGCACGGTGAAATGAATTTCATGGTGCACGGTGCCGAGGTGGTTAGCCACTTCCTGCGCGGCTTTCAGATCCGGTGCACCTTCCAGGCCCACGGCGAAGGAGTGCAGCTGCGGCCACCAGGCTTCAGAGCGTTCCTGATCTTCAACGCGACGGGCTGCGTATTTCTTGGTGATCGCGGAGATCACAGAGGAGTCCAGGCCGCCGGAGAGCAGCACGCCGTAAGGCACGTCTGACATCAGGTGGCTTTTCACGGAATCTTCCAGCGCCTGACGCAGCTCGGCTTTGTCCGTAACGTTGTCTTTTACTGCGTCATAATCGAACCAGTCGCGCTGGTAGTACGGGCGGATCTCGCCGTCTTTGCTCCACAGATAGCTGCCTGCCGGGAACTCTTTAATGGTGCGGCAAACCGGCACCAGGGCTTTCATTTCAGATGCAACGTAGAAGTTGCCATGCTCGTCGTGGCCCATGTACAGCGGGATGATACCAATATGATCGCGGCCAATCAGGTAGGCGTCTTTTTCGCTGTCGTACAGCGCGAAGGCAAACATGCCCTGCAGATCGTCCAGGAATTCCGGGCCTTTCTCCTGATACAGCGCCAGGATCACTTCACAGTCAGATCCGGTCTGGAACGCGTAGCGATCGCCGTACTCGGCGCGCAGTGCCTGATGGTTGTAGATTTCACCGTTCACAGCCAGCGCGTGTGTTTTTTTCTCGTTATACAGCGGCTGTGCACCGGCGTTGACGTCAACAATCGACAGACGTTCATGAGCCAGAATCGCTTTATCGCTGGCGTAAACGCCGGACCAGTCCGGACCGCGGTGGCGCATCAGGCGGGACAGTTCGAGAGCCTTTTTACGCAGTTCACCCGCGTCAGTTTTAATATCCAGTACGCCAAAAATTGAACACATAACCTTCTCCGTTAACCCTGTTGCTTTGTAATGTTGCTTGCTTATGAAAATGCCGCAAAAGGGGGAGGGGGCGCAAGCGTTTTACGGGGAGAAACGAAAATAGTGCAATGGTGATTGCTGAATGTTGAAAAAAGAGTATGACCTGAGTGCTTTTATTGATGATTATGCAATGAATGCTGGTTTCTGTTAGATGGCGTGATGTTTGTTAAGGGCTGAAATGAAGAACCACGCCCTGGGGCGTGGCTCTGAATCAGATCACATCGATTTCGTCGACGGAAGGGTAAATCCAGCTTGGCCGGAACGGCATGGAGTCGATATCGTCGAGCGTCGATACGCCAGAGAGGACCAGTATTGTCTCAAGACCCGCCTGGAATCCGGCCAGAATATCGGTGCGCAGGTTGTCGCCTACAATCACGGTTTCCTCTGAATGGGCCTGCATTTTGTTCAGCGCAGCGCGAATGATCCACGGACTCGGCTTACCAACAAAAAACGGCTTACGACCGGATATTTTTTCGATACCCGCGCAGAGCGCACCGCACGCCGGGTAAAAACCACGGCCATGAGTATCCGGGTTGGTGGCGATGAAACGCGCGCCGTTGGCGACGAAGTACGATGCTTTATGCATCATCTCCCAGTTATAGGAACGCGTTTCGCCCACAATCACAAAGTCCGGGTTCACATCGGTGATGGTAAAGCCTGCTTTATACAGCTCGTGGATCAGCGCACCTTCACCGACCACGTAGGCTTTTTTGCCTTCCTGACGCTTCAGGAAATCTGCAGTCGCCATTGCAGAGGTATAAAACACGCTGTCCGGCACGTCGACGCCTGCGGTGGCGAAGCGGTTTGCCAGATCCTGACCAGTCTGGGAAGGGTAGTTCGTGAGCAGAACCAGTGGCATTCCTTTGTCGATGATGCGGTGAAGAAACTCCGCAGCACCTGGCACGGCAACGTTATCGTGCATCAGCACGCCGTCGATATCACAAATTACATTCTTAATGGTCATGGACTTTCCGACATCAAAAAAAGAAGGCGTTACTATAAGACCCGATCAACTTTCCAGCAAATGTTGCAGCAGAATACCGTTGAGCATGGCGCGTTTCACCAGGGCAAAGGCACCAATGGCTGAGCGATGATCCAGCGTTGAGCGCACCACCGGTAAATTCTGACGAAACGCTTTCAGCGCCTGGGTGTTAATGCAGCCTTCAATCGCGGGCAATAGCACTTTTTCGGCTTCGACTATTTCGCCAGCAATTACCACTTTTTGCGGGTTAAACAGGTTGATGGCAATGGCAATGGTTTTACCCAGATGCCGTCCTACCTGCTCGATCACTTCGCAGGCCAGCGCGTCACCTTTGTTGGCGGCCTTGCAGATGGCACCGATCTTACAGTCATCCAGCGTCACACGGCTTTGGTAGCCCTGCTCCAGCAGATGTCGGACCCGATGTTCAATCGCCGCGTTAGCGGCAACGGTTTCGAGGCAGCCAAAGTTTCCGCAGTGACAACGTTCGCCAAGCGGCTCGACCTGAATGTGGCCGATCTCGCCCACGTTGCCGTTGCGACCGATAAAAATCCGCCCGTTAGAAATAATCCCTGCGCCCGTACCACGGTGAACGCGCACCAGAATAGAGTCTTCACAGTCCTGGCTCGCACCAAAGTAGTGCTCTGCCAGCGCCAGCGAGCGGATATCGTGACCGACAAAGCAGGTCACCTTAAAGCGCTTTTCCAGCGCGTCGACCAGCCCCCAGTTCTCCACCTGAATATGCGGCATGTAGCGAATGACGCCGCTTTCAGGGTCGACCAGGCCCGGCAGGATCACCGAGATGGCAATGAGTTCGCGGATCTTGCGCTGACAGCTTTCGATAAACAGCGCAATGGTATTCAGCAGCGCGTGTTCCAACGTCTCCTGGGTACGCTCCGGAAGCGGGTAGTGCTCTTCAGCGATGGCTTTGCTGCTCAGATCGTAAAGCGTAAGCGTGGTGTCATGGCGACCAAGACGGACGCCAATGGCCTG
Organism: Enterobacter sp. MALB-1; assembly: GCF_041021625.1. NCBI lineage: Bacteria > Pseudomonadati > Pseudomonadota > Gammaproteobacteria > Enterobacterales > Enterobacteriaceae > Enterobacter > Enterobacter sp. MALB-1. The sequence continues at coordinate 3,114,923 of NZ_JBDPJL010000001.1, read as the reverse complement.
AAAATTGCGGGTTTCGGTGATAATGGAGATCGCGCGGCGACCCCCGGTGGAGGCCTGCTGATCGACTTCTTTGATCAGGCCGCGCTCAATAAGCTGACGTGTAATTTTTGTCACGCTGGCGGGAGCAAGCTGGCTTTGTTCGGCTATCTGAATGCGCGAGATTGGCCCGTGTTGGTCAATCAGGCGATAAACTGCCGCGCTGTTAAGTTGTTTAACGAGATCGACATTACCGATTTGAGCTTGTCCGCCTGGTGTCATACTTTTACTTACTCAGTGACGACCTCGTTACCATTAACGATGGTCTTAATAATTTTAAAATCGTGTGTGAATGCCGTCAGGTTTGCAACCATACCCGGTGCAATACCGCCCAGCTGTTTATCTACGCCCATTGCGCGCGCCGGATAAAGCGTTGCCATACGCAGCACTTCATCAAGTGCGATGCCGCAATGCTCAACCAGGTTACGCACCCCTTCGATCATCGTCAGGGCAGAACCGCTCAGCGTGCCATTCTCATCCACACACAGTCCATTACGGTAGTATATTGTTTTACCAGCAAAAATGAACTGGTCAATATTTGCCCCTGCCGGTGCGGTTGCATCCGTCACCAGGCACAGCTTGTCACCTTTCAGACGTTTAGCGTTGCGGATGTTGGTGTAATCGACGTGCAAGCCATCAGCAATAATGCCGCAATAGACGTCTGGCTCATCCAGAATAGCCCCAACCAGCCCCGGTTCACGGCCGGTGATATACGGCATGGCGTTGTACAGGTGGGTCGCAAACGTAATGCCTGCGCGGAAACCGGCTTTCGCTTCTTTCAGCGTGGCGTTTGAGTGGCCCGCTGAAACCACAATCCCGGCGGCAGCCAGTTTGCTGATGACGTCAGTGCCGGTCATCTCAGGTGCCAGCGTCACTTTGGTGATCACGTCGGCGTTGGCGCACAGGTAATCAACCAGCCCGGTATCCGGCTTACGCACGTAGTTCGGGTTGTGGGTGCCTTTCTTGACCATGTTCAGCCATGGTCCTTCAAGGTGCAGGCCCAGCGCCTGATTCGGATGTTTTGCCAGGTATTCACGCATCACGCGGATACCCTGTTTCATCAGGTCATCGCTGCTGGTAATCAGGGTTGGCAGATAGCTGGTACAGCCCGATTTTTCGTTGGCTTTCTGCATGATTTCCAGCGTTTCGACCGTCACCGCTTCAGCAGTATCGTTAAACTGCACACCGCCGCAACCGTTAAGCTGAACGTCGATGAAACCGGGGGAGATCGTTGCTCCATTGAGTGAGCGCTGTTCTATCTCCGGCGGCAGTTCGGCCAGCGGGCAAACACGTTCAATCAGGCCATTCGCGATCACAATCGCATGGTCATCCAGAATTTCATGGCCGGTATAAATCCGACCGTGGGTTAAAGCGTACATAACGACCCCCGGTTTAAAAAATGCGACCGCCTCTGCATAAAGAGGCGGTAATTCAATTACAGACCTTTGATGCTCTCAGCTTCTAACTCGTTGAAGTATTTCAGCGTTTTCACTTTCAGCTCCATCGTGGACGGTTCGTCACACACGATGACTGATTTCGGATGCAACTGCAGGCAGCTGATGGTCCACATGTGATTAACGTTGCCTTCAACGGCTGCCTGGAGCGCCTGCGCTTTCACGCCGCCCAGCACCAGAATCATCACCTCTTCGGCATCCAGCAGGGTGCCCACGCCAACGGTCAGGGCGTATTTTGGAACCTGATTCACATCGCCGTCAAAGAAACGGGAGTTTGCCACGCGGGTGTCATGGGTCAGCGTTTTAATACGGGTACGGGAAGCCAGAGAGGATGCAGGCTCGTTAAACGCGATATGACCATCGTTACCCACGCCACCCATGAAGAGATGGATTTTGCCGTAAGCGCGGATTTTTTCTTCATACTGACGGCATTCTGCGTCAATATCAGGCGCATTACCATTCAGCAGGTTAATGTTTTCCGCCGGGATATCAACGTGATCAAAGAAATTGCGGTGCATAAAGCTGTGGTAGCTTTCAGGATGTTCCTTTGGCAGGCCAACATATTCGTCCATGTTGAACGTCACAACATGTTTGAAGCTAACCTGGCCCGCTTTGTGCATTTCAACCAGAGCTTTGTAAGCTGTCAGTGGCGTACCACCGGTTGGAAGACCCAGTACGAAAGGGCGATCTGCAGTCGGTTTGAACGCATTAATGCGGTTAACGATATGGCGAGCGGCCCATTTACCGACTTGTTCAGCAGTTGCCAGGGGAATCAGTCTCATTGTTCACCTCAAGAGTTAAAGTAAAAGTGTGGGCGGATGACAGCGGAACCTGATACTTAAGCGTAACCTGGAAACTTTCAGGCCGGATCAATCCGTCTTGATTTTTTGAATGATAAAATAAGTTTTCGCTGTTAGCCAGTGAAAGGGAGGGTTATTAACGATATTTGGTGACAAAAATCACAAAAAGTACGCGTTTAATTTGCGATACGAATTAATTTTTCACACACTCACAATGCCAGTGAATCATCAACCGTATCTATAGGTTAGTGACACAATAAAAACACAGCTGAGAATGTGCCTTAAACGGGGTCTCATAGGGGGAAGAAAGTGAGTATTCTAGGTTATTTACAAAAGGTTGGCCGCGCGCTTATGGTGCCGGTCGCCACGCTGCCAGCGGCAGCGATATTAATGGGTGTCGGTTACTGGATTGACCCGGTTGGCTGGGGTGGGGACAATGCGTTAGCGGCGTTCTTCATTAAGTCCGGTTCTGCCATCATCGACAACATGTCTGTACTGTTTGCCATTGGTGTGGCTTATGGTATGTCCAAAGATAAAGACGGTGCTGCGGCGCTGACAGGCTTCGTGGGCTTCCTGGTGTTGACCACGCTCTGTTCTCCGGCTGCGGTTTCCATGATCCAGAAAATCCCGGCGGACCAGGTTCCGGCCGCGTTCGGTAAGATCAGCAACCAGTTCGTGGGTATCCTCGTCGGTATTATCTCTGCGGAATTGTACAACCGCTTCAGCAGCGTCGAGCTGCCTAAAGCGCTGTCGTTCTTCAGCGGTCGCCGTCTGGTGCCGATTCTGACCTCTTTCGTGATGATCTTCGTTGCGTTCATCCTGATGTACATCTGGCCGGTGATCTTCGACGGTCTGGTGAACTTTGGTGAACACATCCAGAAACTGGGTTCTGTCGGTGCGGGTGTGTACGCGTTCTTCAACCGTCTGCTGATCCCGGTTGGTCTGCACCATGCGCTGAACTCCGTATTCTGGTTCGACGTTGCCGGTATTAACGATATTCCTAACTTCCTGGGTGGCGCTCAGTCCATCGAAGCCGGTAAAGCGGTTGTCGGTATCACGGGCCGTTACCAGGCGGGCTTCTTCCCAATCATGATGTTCGGCCTGCCGGGTGCAGCGCTGGCTATCTACCACTGCGCGCGTCCTGAGAACAAAGCAAAAGTGCTGGGTATCATGATGGCCGGTGCATTTGCCGCCTTCTTTACCGGGATCACCGAGCCGCTGGAATTCTCCTTCATGTTCGTTGCTCCGGTTCTGTATGTGATCCACGCCGTGCTGACCGGTATCTCCGTGTTCATCGCCGCAAGCATGCAGTGGATTGCGGGCTTCGGCTTCAGCGCGGGTCTGGTGGATATGGTGCTTTCTTCCCGTAACCCGCTGGCAACGCACTGGTGGATGCTGATCCCACAAGGTCTGGTGTTCTTCGTTATTTACTATGTTGTGTTCCGTTTCACCATCACCAAATTCAACCTGATGACGCCGGGCCGTGAGCTGGCTGTAGCCGGTAGCGAAGCGGATGGTCAGGACGTGAATGTGAGCGTGGATAAAGACCAGGACGTAGCAGGCCTGGCGCGTCAGTACATTGCTGCGGTAGGCGGTTCTGACAACCTGACCGGTATTGATGCCTGTATCACCCGTCTGCGTCTGAACGTGAAAGACTCTTCCCTGGTGAACGAAGCACTGGCAAAACGTCTGGGCGCATCTGGTGTTATCCGTCTGAACAAAACCAGCGTGCAGATTATCGTGGGCTTTGTGGCAGAAAAAATTGCTAACGCCATGAAAACCACCGGCCCGGTAGCCGCTGCGGAAGCGTCTGCAGCGCCTGCTGCTGCACCAACTGCGGCAAAACCACAGGCTGTGCCAAATGCAACGACCATCGCCGCGCTGGTTTCTCCAGTTACCGGTGAGGTGGTTGCCATCGAACAGGTGCCTGACGAAGCGTTTGCCAGCAAAGCGGTGGGTGACGGTGTGGCTGTGAAACCAACGGACAAAACCGTGGTGTCCCCGGCAGCCGGTACTATCGTGAAAATCTTCAACACCAACCACGCGTTCTGCCTCGAAACTGAAAAAGGCGCGGAGATCGTTGTCCACATGGGCATCGATACCGTGGCACTGAACGGTCAGGGCTTTACCCGCCTGGTGGAAGAGGGCGCGGAAGTGGTGGCAGGCCAGCCGATTCTGGAAATGGATCTGGACTTCCTGAACGCCAACGCGCGCTCCATGATTAGCCCGGTGGTATGCAGCAACATCGACGACTTCAGCGGCCTGGTGATTCAGGCGAAAGGTCAGGTGGTTGCGGGTCAAACGCCACTGTATGAGATTAAAGGCAAGTAATCGCTCCTGAGTAGAGTCATGCCTTAAGCGGCGGGGGAGATCCTCCGCCGCTTTTTTTTGCAGCAAATGCCCCCATTATTTTCTCAAGAGCCGTTTTAAGGGTTGTCACTACGTCCGGCTTATAAGATCATATGCCGTTATACGTTGTTTACGCTTTGAGGAATCCACGATGAGTGAGGCAGAAGCCCGCCCGAGTAACTTTATTCGTCAGATCATCGATGAAGATCTGGCCAGTGGTAAGCACACCACAGTGCATACGCGTTTCCCGCCGGAGCCGAATGGCTACCTGCATATTGGGCACGCAAAATCGATCTGCCTGAACTTTGGTATTGCGCAAGACTACCAGGGCCAGTGCAACCTGCGTTTCGATGACACCAACCCAGTAAAAGAAGACATCGAATACGTTGAGTCCATCAAGAATGACGTGCAATGGCTGGGCTTCAACTGGTCTGGTGATATCTGCTACTCCTCTGACTATTTTGATCAGCTGTATGCCTACGCGGTTGAACTGATCAACAAAGGTCTGGCGTATGTCGACGAACTCTCTGCAGATGAGATCCGCGAATACCGTGGTTCACTGACCGCGCCGGGTAAAAACAGCCCGTACCGCGATCGCAGCGTGGAAGAGAACCTGGCGCTGTTTGAAAAAATGCGTGCCGGTGGCTTCGAAGAAGGCAAAGCGTGCCTGCGTGCCAAAATCGACATGGCGTCTCCGTTTATCGTGATGCGCGATCCGGTGCTGTACCGCATTAAGTTTGCAGAACACCACCAGACCGGGAACAAGTGGTGCATCTACCCGATGTATGACTTCACCCACTGCATCAGCGATGCGCTGGAGGGCATTACGCACTCCCTGTGTACGCTGGAGTTCCAGGACAACCGTCGTCTGTACGACTGGGTGCTGGATAACATCACCATTCCTGTGCATCCGCGTCAGTACGAGTTCTCTCGTCTGAATCTGGAATACACCGTGATGTCCAAGCGTAAGCTGAACCTGCTGGTGACCGACAAGCACGTAGAAGGCTGGGACGACCCACGTATGCCGACCATCTCCGGTCTGCGTCGCCGTGGTTATACCTCTGCCTCTATTCGTGAGTTCTGCAAGCGCATCGGCGTCACCAAACAGGACAACACCATTGAGATCGCGTCTCTGGAGTCCTGCATTCGTGAAGACCTGAACGAAAACGCGCCGCGTGCAATGGCCGTTATCGACCCGGTGAAACTGGTTATCGAAAACTACCCGCAGGGTGAGAGCGAGCTGGTTTCCATGCCTAACCATCCGAGCAAGCCAGAGATGGGAACGCGCGATGTGCCGTTCAGCGGTGAGATCTGGATCGATCGTGCTGACTTCCGCGAAGAAGCGAACAAACAGTACAAGCGTCTGGTGCTGGGCAAAGAAGTGCGTCTGCGTAACGCCTACGTGATCAAAGCCGAGCGCGTGGAGAAAGATGCAGAAGGGAATATCACTACCATCTTCTGTACTTACGATGCCGACACGTTGAGCAAAGATCCCGCCGATGGCCGTAAAGTGAAAGGCGTTATCCACTGGGTAAGCGCGACGCATGCGCTGCCAGTTGAGATTCGTCTGTACGATCGTCTGTTCAGCGTGCCTAACCCTGGTGCTGCGGAAGACTTCCTGGCGACCATCAATCCGGAATCACTGGTGATCAAACAGGGTTATGCGGAACCGTCCCTGAAAGCGGTCGAAGCCGGTAAAGCGTTCCAGTTTGAACGCGAAGGTTACTTCTGCCTGGACAGCCGTCACAGCACCGCTGAGAAACCGGTATTTAACCGTACCGTCGGCCTGCGTGATACCTGGGCGAAGATTGGCGAATAATATCGCAGCCGTGGTCAATGAGAAACAAACGCCGCTTATCGCGGCGTTTTTTTATTTAACGATCATGCTGTTAAAGCCGTACATAAATATTGCAGGTCAAAATATCTGGTCAATGTGGTGCTACTTATTTTTTTAAAAAAAGTTTTTATTTTTGCGAAAATGCTTAAGGCTCAACAATACGGGCTTACTTCAGGTGTTACTCACTGAAATATATTGTTTTCCCCCCGCCAATCCTCGCTTTCTGATAAATGTTACAAAGCACTACGAATTATGTGCACTTCGTCATAATCCTGACTTTTGCCCACTGAAAAGCGTTGATAATTCGCGTCGCGAAAAATAACCTAAAGACGGTAGTTAATTCGAGGGTATTTATAACTGCCCCTGACCATCAGGTCTTTTATATTTCCGCCGTTTTAGGCGTTTTAATTCGTCAAAGAGGAATAATCTATGCGTACGTTCAGTGGCAAACGTAGTGCGCTGGCGCTGGCTATCGCCGGTGTGACAGCAATGTCGGGCCTGGTGGTTGCACCAGAGGCAAAAGCAGCAGGTTTTATCGAAGATTCTACCCTTACGGGCGGGATCTATTACTGGCAGCGTGAACGTGACCGTAAAGACGTCACTGAAGACAAATACAAAACCAACCTTTCTCACTCCACCTGGAACGCCAACCTGGATTTCCAGTCGGGTTATGCGGCGGATATGTTCGGTCTGGATATTGCTGCATTCACCGCCATTGAAATGGCCGAAAACGGCGACAGCGGTCACCCGAACGAAATTGCATTCTCCTCCAGCAACAAAGCCTATGATGAAGACTGGTCCGGGGATAAAAGCGGTATCAGCCTGTATAAGGCAGCAGCGAAATTCAAATATGGCCCGGTATGGGCGCGTGGTGGTTATATTCAGCCAACTGGTCAGACACTGTTAGCCCCGCACTGGAGCTTTATGCCAGGGACCTATCAGGGTGCTGAAGCTGGCGCTAATTTTGATTACGGCGATGCGGGTGCGTTGAGCTTCTCCTATATGTGGACCAACGAGTACAAAGCACCGTGGCACATCGAAATGGACAAGTTCTACCAGAACGATAAAAAGACCAAAGTGGAATATCTCCACTCGCTGGGCGCGAAGTATGATTTCAAGAACGATCTGGTACTTGAAGCTGCATTCGGTCAGGCTGAAGGTTATATCGATCAATATTTTGCCAAAGCCAGCTACAAATTTGATATCGCGGGTAGCCCGCTGAGCACCAGCTATCAGTTCTACGGTACGCGTGATAAAGCCAGCAACGGCACCGTCAATGATATTTACGACGGCACCGCATGGCTGCAGGCGCTGACTTTCGGCTATAAGGTCGGCCAGGTTGATTTACGTCTGGAAGGGACATGGGTGAAAGCAGAAGGGCAGCAGGGCTACTTCCTGCAGCGTATGACCCCAACCTACGCCTCCTCTAACGGTCGTCTGGATATCTGGTGGGATAACCGCTCCGACTTCAACGCCGACGGCGAAAAAGCGGTCTTCTTCGGCGCGATGTATGACCTGAAAAACTGGAACCTGCCAGGCTGGGCAGTGGGTGCCTCTTACGCTTACGCCTGGGACGCGAAGCCTGCGGATATGGCAACACCGGATGCGTACTACGATCCAAACTACCGTCTGAAAGAGTCCTCCTACAGTCTGGATGCCATCTATACCCTGCAGGAGGGGCGTGCGAAAGGCACCATGTTCAAACTGCACTTCACGCAGTACGACAACCATTCTGATATCCCAAGCTATGCGGGCGGTTACGGCAACATCTTCCAGGATGAACGTGACGTGAAATTTATGGTTATCGCGCCATTCACTATCTTCTGATGAACGCTCCGGCGGGCTGAGTCCCGCCGGGATGGAGACTGAATATGATGAAAAAAATTGTCGTCGTCGCGTTGCTGGCATCAGGGCTGGTGGCATGCGCTCAGCCTCAGGCACCGAAAGAGGATTCGCGTCTTAAAGAAGCGTATAGCGCCTGTATCAATACCGCGGAGGGATCGCCGGATAAAATCGAAGCCTGCCAGAGCGTGCTGAATGTGCTTAAGAAAGAGAAAGCGCATGAACAGTTTGCGACGCAGGAAAACATTCGCGTGATGGATTACCAGGCCTGTATTCAGGCACGTAAAACGGGTAATGATCAGGAAGTGGCGAAGCGTTGCGATAAGATCTGGCAGGAGATCCGCAGCAACAACAACTAATAAGCCGTTTTTACGCCCGGTGGCGCTGCGCTTACGGGGCCTGCAAAGGTGTCATAGCCCGTAGGCCCGGTAAGCGCAGCGCCACCGGGCTTTTTATTGCCATAAAACAGGCAAAAAAAAGCCAACCTTTCGGCTGGCTCAGAGTATAAACACTACTTTATTTCGCATCGTGCGCATGTTCATCTTCGCGGCAATCGCCTTCTGCACAGTGACCATACAGGTACAGGCTGTGGTTGGTCAGGCGAATGCCATGACGAGCGGCAATTTCACGCTGGCGCGCTTCGATAGAATCATCGCTAAATTCAATGACCTTGCCGCAATCGAGGCAGATCAGGTGATCGTGGTGGTGCTGCTGGGTCAGTTCGAAAACAGATTTACCGCCTTCGAAATTATGACGGGTGACAATGCCCGCGTCATCGAACTGGTTCAGCACGCGATAAACGGTTGCCAGCCCAATCTCTTCACCCATGTCGATAAGACGCTTGTAAAGGTCTTCCGCACTGACATGGTGATTGTCTGGCCCCTGAAGCACTTCAAGGATTTTTAACCGAGGAAGCGTAACTTTCAGGCCAGCCTTCTTTAATGCGGTATTGTTGTCAGTCATGCGGAATCTGTCCTGTTGCTAAACGATTCACTTCTAAAGAAGAAGTGACAGAAAATGCACTTGGGATGATGCGTCTCATTATAGAACTGCCATGGCTAAATGAAAACTGCAAGTCTCAAGCAAAGTATGCTTATAAAAACGTGGTATCACCAACAAACTTGTTCGATGGCACCCACTTTTTACCGGGGGATATTGTACAGGTCTGAGCGAAAAAGTTAAAAGTTTGTAGCAATTAATTTAATCGGTTTTACCTGGAAACGGGCGCAACCGGAGTCGCGCCGCAGAGAAATCAGGCGTTAAGAATGTCGTCCAGATTCAGTTCTTCGCGGACCTGCTTAACCCATTTCTCAACACGCTCAGCCGTCAGTTCTGGCTGGCGGTCCTCGTCAATAGCCAGGCCAACGAAGTGATCGTCGTCTGCCAGGCCTTTAGAGGCTTCAAAGTGATAGCCTGCCGTTGGCCAGTGACCCACAATAGCCGCACCGCGTGGTTCAATGATGTCGCGGATAGTGCCCAGCGCGTCACAGAAATACTCAGCGTAGTCTTCCTGATCGCCACAGCCGAACAGGGCAACCAGTTTGCCGTTGAAATCCACTTCTTCCAGGGTTGGGAAGAAATCGTCCCAGTCACACTGCGCTTCACCGTAATACCAGGTCGGGATACCCAGCAGCAGGATGTCATAGCCCTCGAGATCTTCTTTGCTGCTCTTGGCGATGTCATGCACATCGGCAACGTCTTTACCGAGCTGTTTTTGAATGTTTTTTGCGATATTTTCGGTATTGCCGGTATCACTGCCGAAGAAAATGCCGATAATTGCCATGAGTAAAATAACCTCTTGAAACTTAATGGTATGGTGGCGCAATTTGTCCACGGATAAGGGCAATAATAGCAGAACTGGCAACCCTGCGGAAACAGCTATCGCGCAGGACTGCACTCTGTGCTACATGAAAAGGGTGATAAAGGGGATTTTCAGACTTATGCCTTGCTGTGCATCATCTCAAGTTGAGCAATTAACATCTCTTCAATCAGCTCGCTGCGGCTGATGTCACGGGCGTTCGCCAGCGCATTAAGCGCATCGACGGCATCGGCGTTGAGCTTCAGTTCGACACGCTTAAGCCCACGATTTTTATCGCGTTTAAGCTGATTGCGTTTATTAATACGCAGCTGTTCATCGCGCGAAAGCGGATTCGTCTTGGGTCGTCCCGGTCGACGCTCATTCGCGAACAGATCTAGTGTCGTGCGGTCCGTTTGTTCTTTGGCCATGATTCTGAGACTTCGGGGAAAACAAGCCGCCCTGCTAATGCCCAGGCGATAAGCGCGCCATCATACATCACGGAAAACGGCACGCCAACGACTGGAAGCCCGTAGCCTTCCAGTCGCTCTCTTTTTAATCAATTTGCCGTATCAGTAAGATAGCGGCGGATAGCACGCAATACGGCGTCAGGTTTTTCGGCATGAACCCAGTGTCCGGCACCGGCAATCACATGGGCGCGAGCCTGTGGGAATTGTGCCAGCAGCGTGTCGCGGTACGCGTCGGTGACGTAAGGAGAGTTACCGCCACGGATAAAGAGGGTAGGGTGCGGCCAGGCGGGGACAGTTTCCCAGCCCACGATATTATTGTACTGGTCCCACAGCACTGGTACGTTAAAACGCCATTGCCCCTCAACAAATGATTTCAGCAGGAACTGAACCACGCCTTCTTCATCCAGATGCTCGCGCATAATGGCCGCTGCCTGCTGGCGGGTAGAGACACCGGCGTCGGTTACCGCATTGATCGCGGCAAAAATTTCGTCGTGGCGACGCACGTCGTAATTCACAGGCGCAACATCTATGACGACCAGGCCAGTTATTCGTTCCGGTGCCAGCGCGGTTAACGCCATGACCGCTTTGCCACCCATTGAATGCCCAATCAGCGTCACCTTCTGCAGGTTGTGGGCATCCAGCGTATCGAGCAGATCCTGCGCCATCGCTGCGTAGGTCATCTCCTCTGAACGCCCGGAAAGACCGTGATTTCGCATATCGACCTGCAAAATATCGTGGTCGGTAACTAAATCGCGTGCCAGGACGCCCAGGTTGTCCAGGCTGCCAAAGAGCCCGTGAACCAGGACGACGGGAGAATTATTGTTCGGCGATTGTGCAGATTGCGCTCGGGAATTCAATTTCATGGCAAAGTTCTTTTTTTACGTATGTCAGGTTAGGGTATCATGTTGACCATTCTGCCGCCCGGCTGCAAGAATCCAGTTTAATCTGACTTTTGCCGCCAACCTGGTTTGACGCTATCCGCTGTTGGGATTTGACCTTATAATCCCAACGACTTGTATTCAGATAAGATATCGCACTGGATTAAGATGAAAACAATCGAAGTTGATGACGAACTCTATCAGTATATCGCCAGCCAGACGCGGCATATCGGGGAGAGCGCGTCCGACATTTTACGGCGCATGCTTAAAATTTCCGCCGCTTCACAGCCTGCTACTCCAGCCACAAAAGATGTCGTGTCTCAGCCGAGCGTTGTTGCACAGGCAAAACCTGCCGTGACGCCAGCAAAAGATAAAGTGCGCGCGATGCGCGAGCTGTTGCTGTCTGACGAATATGCAGAGCAGAAAAAGGCGGTTAACCGCTTTATGCTGGTGCTGTCTACACTCTATTCACTGGATAACAACGCGTTTGCTGAAGCGACCGAGTCGCTGCATGGTCGTACTCGCGTTTATTTCGCGGGCGACGAGCAAACGCTGCTGCAAAATGGCAATCAAACCAAACCTAAACATGTTCCCGGCACGCCGTACTGGGTCATCACCAATACCAACACGGGCCGCAAGTGCAGCATGGTTGAACACATCATGCAGTCCATGCAGTTCCCGGCGGAATTGATTGAAAAGGTTTGCGGTACAATTTAACCCTTGCATCAGAAGGACCAGGCAATGGCAAATCACAGCCGTGCAGGCCAACCTGCACAACAAAGCGATTTGATTAACGTCGCTCAACTGACCGCACAGTATTACGTGCTGAAACCGGTCGTGGGCAACGCAGAACACGCAGTGAAGTTTGGTACATCTGGCCACCGTGGCGGCTCAGCTCGCCACAGCTTTAACGAACCGCATATTCTGGCCATTGCTCAGGCCATCGCGGAAGAGCGCGCGAAAAATGGTATTACCGGTCCGTGCTATGTAGGGAAAGATACTCACGCGCTGTCAGAGCCTGCATTTATTTCTGTGCTGGAAGTGCTGGCCGCAAACGGTGTCGACGTGATTGTTCAGGAAAATAACGGTTTTACCCCGACGCCTGCGGTCTCGAATGCGATTCTGGTGCACAACAAAAAAGGCGGACCGCTGGCCGACGGCATCGTTATTACGCCGTCCCACAACCCGCCAGATGACGGTGGTATCAAATACAATCCACCGAACGGTGGTCCGGCGGATACGAACGTCACGAAAGTGGTGGAAGACCGCGCAAACGCCCTGCTGGCGGACGGACTGAAAGGCGTCAAACGCATTTCTCTGGATGCTGCCATGGCTTCTGGTCATGTAAAAGAGCAGGATCTGGTGCAACCCTTCGTGGAAGGGCTGGCGGATATCGTCGATATGGCGGCGATCCAGAAAGCCGGTCTGAAGCTGGGTGTTGATCCGCTGGGCGGCTCCGGTATTGAATACTGGAAACGCATCGCCGAGCATTACAAACTGGATCTGACCATCGTGAACGATCACGTCGATCAGACCTTCCGCTTTATGCACCTGGACAAAGACGGCGCGATCCGTATGGACTGCTCCTCCGAGTGCGCGATGGCGGGCCTGCTGGCGCTGCGCGACAAATTCGATCTGGCGTTTGCTAACGACCCGGATTATGACCGTCACGGTATCGTCACGCCTGCGGGCCTGATGAACCCTAACCACTATCTGGCCGTTGCCATCAACTACCTGTTCCAGAACCGCCCACAGTGGGGCAAAGAGGTCGCTGTCGGTAAGACGCTGGTTTCCTCGGCGATGATTGACCGCGTAGTTGACGCGCTGGGGCGTAAGCTGGTGGAAGTGCCGGTCGGCTTCAAATGGTTTGTTGATGGGCTGCACGATGGCAGCTTTGGCTTCGGCGGTGAAGAGAGCGCGGGGGCATCTTTCCTGCGTTTCGATGGTACACCGTGGTCAACCGATAAAGACGGCATCATCATGTGCCTGCTGGCGGCGGAAATCACCGCAGTGACGGGTAAAAATCCACAGGAACATTACAACGAGCTGGCCGCACGCTTTGGCGCACCAAGCTATAACCGTATTCAGGCTGGCGCGACCTCTGCGCAGAAGGCGGCGTTGTCCAAACTCTCTCCGGAGATGGTGAGCGCAAGTACACTGGCAGGCGACCCGATCACCGCGCGTCTGACGGCTGCACCGGGTAACGGCGCGTCTATCGGTGGTCTGAAGGTGATGACCGAAAACGGCTGGTTCGCCGCGCGTCCATCCGGTACGGAAGATGCGTACAAAATCTACTGTGAAAGTTTCCTCGGCGACGAGCATCGTAAGCTGATTGAGAAAGAAGCGGTAGAGATCGTGAGTGAAGTGCTGAAAAACGCATAAGTGCGGTTTGTGTGCCGGGCGGCACTGCGTTTGCCCGGCCTACAACAACGCGCACAGGCCCGGTAAGCGCTAGCGCCACCGGGCTTTTTTTAACTATGTTTATTCTTCAACTCAAACCTCGGTGACACCAGCCCGTACAGCGTCCAGCCCATAAAGGTCACCATCGCGCCATAGAGCATCGCTTCCTGGCCGGAAGAGTAGAGCGCGTAGAAGCTGTAAATTGCCCCAATCAGCGCCACGATATTTGCCGCCCGCGCTTTGCGTGGGTCGACCTTCGCCACCTTCTGAATGATCACCAGCGCCGCCATCGACAAAATGTACGGAATGATATTGGTCACCACCGCCAGGTTAACGAGCACGTTGAACTGACTGTTCAGCGACGGGCTGATGGTCATCAGCGACAAACCACTCTGGAAGATGACAATCGCCAGCATCCCCTGCACAGGTGCATCCGCTTTGGTCACGCGGGAGAAGATTTTCGGGAAATAGCCTTCGTCAGCCGAGGATTTAAACACCTGAGCAATGGTGAACTGCCAGCCGAGAAGTGAGCCGCAGCAGGACATCACCATTAGCCCCATGATCACTTTCCCGACTTCCGGGGTGAACATCTGCGCAAACGCCAGCCCGAACGGTGCGGTGGAGTTAGCAAGATCCATGTTTGGCACAATTCCCGCAATCACGTTGGTCGAGACGATATAGATCACCGCCGCCCCCAGCGTTCCGCCGAGTACCGCAATCGGTACGTTCTTCTCCGGGTTCTCCACCACTTCGGCGTTCGCACAGGCAGATTCCAGGCCAAGGAAGGCCCACAGCGTCATGGCGATGGACGAGCCTACCGCCGTGAAGAACGGCACATGGTGTGGGTTCCAGGAGTTTGCATACAGCGTCGGGCTAAACCAGAACCAGCCGATGATGCACAACCCCACGACCGGGATAATCACGCCCCAGACGGTAATGCTGCTGATCTGCCCGGTGATGCGCGCCCCGCCAAAGTTGGCGACGGTGCAAATCCACAGCACGCCAATGGTCGCCAGCCCAATTTGTACCGGGCTGAGCGTCGCACCAAACAGTTCCGTACCGTAACCGACCGCTGAAATGGCAATCGCCACGTTGGCGATCAGCAGTGACACGCCGTAGGTATAGTTCGCCATAAAGTTGCCGGACTTACCGAACGCATACTCCGCATAGCCACCCATCCCGCCGGACTTGCGGCTGAACATTCCGCATTTGGCGAAAGCCCATGCCAGCGCCATTGAGCCCACGGCGGTCACCAGCCAGGAGATAATCGAAATCGTTCCGACTTCAGCCAGCTTGGTGGGCAGCATAATGATCCCGGACCCCATCATGTTCACCATGGTGAGGATGGTCAGTTGCACTACGCCCATCTTGTTAGATTTGCTCATAATTTTTCTCCTTTCAGCAGCGATGGCTGAGCGGCGGGTTGCTTAATGACGTAGCAGCGAACCTGTTTGCGACCGTCGCACTCTTCGACGTAGACCCCCTGCAGTTCCGGTGCGAATCCCGGCAGCAGGTTGATGCCTTCTTCCAGCGCCGCAAAGTAGCGCAATACTGAACCGCCCCAGACTTCACCAGGAACTACACACAGCACACCCGGTGGGTAAGGAAGCGCGCCTTCGGCGGCAATTCTGCCTTCTGCATCTCGCAGTGAAACCAGCTCCACTTCGCCACGCAGATAGGCATAGTTCGCCTCCTGCGGACTCATCACCACGCGTGGGAAATGAGGCTTACGGAACATCTCTTTCTGCAGTTGTTTAACGTTGTTGCGGGCATACAGGTCATGCATCTCCTGGCAAATCTGGCGCAGGGTGTAACCGGCATAACGTTCCGGATGCTGTTTGTAGAGAGAAGGCAGAACGTCTTTCAGCGTCACATCGCTCTGGAGCAATTTTTCGAAGCGCACCAGTTGGGCAACCAGCTGCTGCAGCTTGCCCATATCCTCTGCAGGCGTGAGCAGGAACAGGATGGAGTTGAGATCGCATTTCTCCGGTACAATGCCGTTTTCACGCAGGAAGTTGGCGAGGATGGTGGCGGGCACGCCGAAATCTTCATACTCACCGGTACGGGCGTTAATGCCCGGCGTGGTCAGCAGCAGCTTGCACGGGTCGATAAAATACTGGTGCTCGGCGTAGCCTTCAAAAGCGTGCCAGCGTTCACCCGGCACAAAGTGGAAGAAGCGCAGATCGGTTGCAATCTCCGCCGTGTCCCAGCTTTCCCACGCCCGGCCATCTACCGTCTCCGGCACAAACGGACGGATAAACTGGCAGTTCTGCAGGATCAGCTTGCGTGCTTCAATCCCCGTCACCACGCAGTCCATCCACATGTTGCGCCCGCTCTGGCCTTCATGCATACGGGCGTTGATGTCCAGGGCGGCAAACAGCGGATAGAACGGGCTGGTAGAGGCGTGCATCATAAAGGCGTTGTTGAGACGCTTGTGGGGGACATAGCGCTGCTGGCCTTTGATATGGCTGTCTTTTTTGTGGATCTGCGAGGTTTGTGAGAAACCGGCCTGCTGTTTATGCACAGATTGCGTGACCAGAATACCCGGATCGTTCTCGTTCAGCTCCAGCAACAGCGGCGAGCAATCGGCCATCATCGGGATAAATTGCTCGTAACCCACCCAGGCGGAGTCAAACAGGATGTAATCACACAGATGACCAATCTTGTCCACCACCTGACGGGCGTTATAGATTGTGCCATCGTAGGTGCCAAGCTGGATCACCGCCAGACGGAACGGACGTTCATCGCGTGCGCGCCCTGGCGCGACTTCGGACACCAGCTCGCGCAGGTAGCTCTCTTCAAAGCAGTGGGCGTCGATCCCGCCGATAAAGCCATACGGGTTGCGCGCGGTTTCCAGATAGACGGGCGTTGCGCCCGCCTGCAACAGTGCGCCGTGGTGGTTGGATTTATGGTTGTTGCGATCGAACAGCACCAGATCACCGGGCGTCAGCAGGGCGTTGAGTACCACTTTGTTGGAGGATGACGTCCCGTTCAGCACAAAGTAAGTTTTATCGGCATTAAAGACTTTCGCCGCATGCTGCTGCGCGATGCACGGTGCGCCTTCGTGAATCAGCAAATCACCCATTGCCACATCGGCGTTACACAGGTCAGAGCGGAAAAGCGTTTCGCCAAAGAAATCGACGAACTGGTTACCGGCAGGATGACGGCGGAAGAACTGGCCCCCCTGATGCCCAGGGCAGTCAAACGCGCTGTTGCCCTGTTTAACGTAGTCGACCAGGGCGCGAAAGAACGGCGGGCGAAGCTGGGTTTCATACTTCAGCGCTGCCGCTTCCAGCTGGCGTCCATAGAAATCGTTGCTGGTGTCAGAACACTCAAAAACGCCATGAATACGCGACAGGTACTCTGCCGGGACAATTTCTTCTTTATGTGTGGCAATAAAAACAGGAATATCGAATCCGGTTGCTTCAATTTCGTCTATCGCACCATGGGAAATATCGCTGACCGCCAGCACTACGGCGGCAACATCAATATAATCTGTTGCGCTGAGATCCACCATTTCACGATGCGTGGTAAAGCAATCAGGGCAGGCACGACTGGCGGCAATTTTTAAATTTTTCATCTTTATCTCTTTATTTAAGGCAATATGAGTCCCTCGATTTCTCGTAAAAAAGAAATCGATATTTTTACCGGGAAAAAAGCAAAGCGTGGCCGCTGATCCGAAAATCAGAGAATGGCATTTGCAGAGTAAAATCCAGTCCGCCCGGTTACAGATAAGTCTGGATCAAGAGAAATGAGCGCACGAGTTCACAGGCAATTGCCTGTAAAATAAAACGTTTCAGGATGACCTGTAAGCAGATGCGCCAGAAGTCGAAGGACTACCGGGCGTTGAAGAGATGAAAGTCAAAACAGTTACGGTGGGCAAACATCATAATATGCGTTGTTCGCCTTATATGGGGCATTAAACGATTGTTGTTTTCCATGCTTATTTTCCTTTCAGTAATTGAAAGCATGGTCATTTTATCCAGGAAAAGGCGATTAACTGTGAGGAAGATCACCATTAACCGATCATTTCAGAAATAAATATTCGTTTATGATGAATATCTCAGATCAAAATGCTGTTTTGTTTGGATTGTGTTAATGATGTGTTTTTTTAATGTTTTTTATGCGAAGAAATAAGGCCTGAGATAATCAGTTGATTTATTTTTGCGGATATTTTAAATCGGTTTAAGTTATTATTTAGCGCAGGAGTGAATAATTATTCAAAGCATAAACCGATAACCGATACCGGTTTCAGTTAATAAATGGCGAGGGCGCGCGGGGTCGACTTCGAGTTTCTGACGAAGGTGTCCCATATAAATGCGTAAATAATGACTATGCTCGACAGCATTAGGCCCCCATACCTGGCTTAGCAGCTGGCGTTGGGTGAGCACTTTACCGTGGTTGTTAAGCAGAACGGCAAGCAGACGAAACTCGATAGGGGTCAGGTGGATCTCTTCTTCACCACGGACGATGCGCCGCGCGGCGAGATCGACCCGAATATCACCAAATGTATAAACCGGGTCGGATGACACTGTTGCGTTGTGGCGGCGTAATGCTACGCGAAGACGCGCCTGCAGTTCACCAATGCCAAAAGGTTTGATCAGATAATCATCTGCTCCGGCATCCAGCGCGGCGATTTTATCCGTCTCTTCGGTACGGGCTGAGAGCACCAGAATCGGCATCTGGCTCCACTGACGCACTTCGCGAATAAAATCGATACCGTCACCATCCGGTAGTCCCAGATCGAGGATAACCAGGTCCGGCTTGCGGGTAGCGGCCTCGATCAGCCCCCGCTGCAGCGTCCCCGCATCATGAACGCGCAAACCGTCGCCTTCCAGCGCAGTACGCAGAAAGCGACTAATGGCGAGTTCATCTTCAACAATCAGAACGTTAATCACAAATCCTCTGATAATTCATCAAGTTCTGGCGGGGCATCCAGTGGAAGTGTAACACAAAAACGCGCGCCGCCTTCCGGGCGGTTTTCCGCTGAAATGGTCCCGCCGTGTACATCGACGATGGCCTGGCAAATCGCCAGACCCAGCCCGACGCCAGGGATAGCGGACTCTTTATTTCCACGGGCAAACTTCTCAAAAATAGCGTGCTCCTGCCCGGCCGGAATGCCAGGGCCAGTGTCCCAGACTTCCAGCTGTAACGCCTGCTCTTGCACTGTCGCATTGATACCAATCTGCGCCTTCGCTCCCGCATATTTGCCAGCATTTTCCAGCAGATTAATCAGGACGCGCTCAAACAGCGGACCATCTACGTGAATCAATATCAGCGGTTCAGGCATATTCAGCGCGATATGGCGGCCACCCAGTCCAGGCTCCAGCATTTTTAATGCGCTGCCGACGACTTCCTCCAGCGTCAGCCACTCTTTTTTGAGGTTGAAACCGCCCGACTGAATGCGTGCCATATCCAGCAGGTTGTTCACCAGACGCGTCGTGTTCAGCACATGCTGGCGGATCTCGCTGGCCTGCATTGCATGTTTTGACCCTTCAGCCGCCAGATCCAGCGTCAGAATTTCAGACTGACCAAACAGCACGGTGAGTGGGGTGCGCAGGTCGTGGGAGAGCGCCGCCAGCAAGGCGTTACGAATGCTTTCGCGCTCGCTCGCCAGCCGCGCCTGCTCTTCGCTGGCGGTGAGTGCCAGCCGTTCAAGGGCGCTGGCGACCAGCAGGGTAAAGGTCTCCAGCAGACGTTGCTGCTCGGGGATCATCAACTGGCGCAAATTGGCGGGCTCCACAATGACCAGCCCCTGAATTTTGTCTGCGCTGCGTAGCGGCAGGATTTGATAAGGCACGCCCGGCAGGGTGTCCGTCCCTGCGCCTGCGGGCAGTCCTTTATCAAAACTCCAGCGCGCAATGGCTTCATCCCAGGGCGTCATACCGGAGGCGGAAGTCAGTGGACGAAGATTGCCCTGCTCGTCAGGGAGCAAAATGAGATTACTGGCGTGAAACGTTGAGCGGATAAATTGCTCGCTGGTGTGCACGATATCCAGCGGCGTTCGACCCACCGCCAGCGATTTGGACATCTCATACAGGTGGCGCGTGCGCTGTTCGCGGTAGCGGGCGATACGAGCCTGATAACGCACGCCAGCCGTCAGATTCCCGATCACCAGCCCGACGGTGAGCATCACACCAAAGGTAAGAATGTACTGCACATCCGACACGGCAAGTGTCCCGCGCGGGGCAATAAAAAACAGATCGAAACTGATGACGTTAATCACCGTAGCCAGTACCGACGGCCAGCGTCCGTAAAAGAGCGCGACCACGACCACGCCCAGCAGGTAGATCATCACCAGATTGGCGGCATCGAAAGCGATCAGCCACTGGCTGGCAATCACCGTAATCAGGGCGCAGAGCACTACGGCGACCAGACAGCCGCGGATCTGAATGCGCCATTTCTCGCCAAAGGCGCGGGCGTCCGGCGCACGGTTTGGCAGGGGCGTTGGTTTATCATCCAGCGCGACGATCACCAGATCCAGATCGGGCGCGCGGCGGGCCAGCCTGTCGGCAAAAGATTCACGACTAAACCAGCGGCGATGCTGACGACGGCCAATGACAATCTTGCCCAGATTATGCTCACGGGCGTAACGCAGGATGGCTTTATCTTCCGCAGGATCGGAGAGCGTGGCGGTTTCGGCCCCCAGCTCCTGCGCCAGGCGTAGCGATGCCAGAATGGCGCGGCGCTGGTTTTCAGGCAAAGCGTGGAGCTGCGGCGTTTCAACGTACACCGCATGCCAGACGCTGCCGAATTTCGCGGCAAGCCGGGCGGCGGTGCGGACCAGTTTTTCATTGCCGCTGCCGTGACCAATGCATAACAGAATGGCATCCCGCGTATGCCAGACACGTTCCTGCCCCTGCAGATCACGCCAGGCTCGCATCTGGTCATCAACGCGATCGGCGGTGCGGCGTAAGGCCAGCTCGCGCAGGGCGATGAGGTTGCCTTTGCGGAAAAAATGTTCGATGGCGCGTTCGGCCTGGCCTGCGATATAGACTTTGCCTTCATGCAGGCGCTGGCGCAGGTCGTCTGGCGGCAGATCGACCAGTACCACTTCATCGGCAGAATCAAAGAACGGATCGGGCACGGTCTCCCGCACCTGAATGCCGGTCACGCCGCTGACCACGTCGTTCAGGCTTTCCAGATGCTGAACATTCACCGTGGTGAAGACGTCAATGCCAGCTTCAAGTAACTCTTCAACATCCTGCCAGCGTTTCGGGTGGCGCGAGCCTGGCGCGTTGCTGTGCGCCAGTTCATCCATCAGGATAAGGGCAGGACGGCGGGCAAGGGCAGCGTCGAGATCGAACTCCGCCACCAGCCGACCACGATGGTTAATTCGGCGGGGCGGCTGTGTGGCAAGCCCCGTCAGCAGCGCCGCCGTCTCTTTGCGGCCGTGGGTTTCCACTACGCCGATCAGAATATCAAGCCCCTGCGCCCGTAGCCGCTGTGCTTCCGTCAGCATGGCGAACGTTTTCCCGACACCCGCACAGGCACCGAAGAAGATTTTCAGTTTGCCGCGATGGGCTTCAGCCGTCTGTTCGAGCAGCCTGTCCGGGTCCGGGCGCATGGGCTCGTCGGTCATTTAGTTTTTCCTTAGCGCGTCCAGCGCCAGATTCAGCTCAACAATGTTCACTACCGGCATGCCGATGAAACTGACCAGCGGTTGTTGCGTATGCTCTGCGACCAGCTGGCTCACCTGTTCGGTGGTTAACTGACGGGCCGCGGCGACGCGCGGAATTTGCCAGGCCACAGCGTCGGGCGTCAGGCTATAGTCCAGCCCGCTGGCAGAAGCGGTCACCAGCTCCACAGGCACCTCACGGCTGGCCTGCGGATTGGCAGCGCGCAGGGACGCTACGCGCTCAGCAATGGCGTTGTCCAGTTCCGGGTTGCTGCCCGCCAGATTACTGCCGCCCGATGCCATCGGATTATACGGGCTTTCAGCAGTGGCGGAAGGGCGTCCCTGGAAGTAGCGGGCACCTGTAAAGTTTTGCCCAATCAGGCGCGAGCCGCGGTTCTCTCCATTCTGGATAATCAGCGAGCCGTTTGCCTGGTCCGTGAACCACCACTGACCCAGCATGGTGGTCACCAGCGGGTAAAGTCCGCCGGTTATCAAAGACAGCAGAATAAACAAAAGTATAGCGGGGCGTAACATCGTCATTTGCTTCACCCTTTAAACCAGCCCGAACAGCGTCAATAACACATCGATAGCCTTGATCCCAATGAAGGGAACCACCAGCCCGCCCAGACCATAAATCCACAGGTTGCGGCGCAGCATGGCAGCGGCAGTAAGCGGTTTATAGCTCACGCCTTTCAGCGCCAGTGGGATCAGAAAGACAATAATCAGTGCGTTAAAGATCACCGCACTGAGAATGGCCGACGCGGGAGAATGCAGATGCATCACGTTCAGCGCATTCAACTGCGGCCAGGTGGCGGCAAAGGCGGCCGGAATGATGGCGAAGTATTTCGCCACGTCGTTGGCGATACTGAAGGTGGTCAGCGAGCCGCGCGTCATCAGCATCTGTTTTCCGATGTGCACCACTTCAATCAGCTTGGTTGGGTTAGAGTCGAGATCGACCATGTTGCCCGCCTCTTTTGCCGCCTGCGTACCGGAGTTCATTGCCACCGCCACGTCGGCCTGCGCCAGGGCTGGGGCATCATTGGTGCCATCCCCCGTCATCGCGACCAGACGGCCTTCCGCCTGATACTGGCGGATCAGCGCCAGTTTCGCTTCCGGCGTCGCCTCGGAGAGAAAATCATCCACGCCCGCTTCGGCGGCAATCGCGGCGGCAGTCAGGCGATTATCTCCGGTGATCATCACCGTTTTGATCCCCATTTTGCGCAACTGGGCGAAGCGCTCTTTGATGCCGCCTTTCACGATATCCTTCAGGGCAATCACCCCCAGCACGTTTGCCCCCTCGGAGACAACCAGTGGCGTAGCTCCCTGACGGGCGACGCTCTCAACCAGTTTGTCTACATCTGACGGGAAATGACCATTATTGGCGTCGATATGGCGACGGATAGCGTCCACGGAGCCTTTACGGATCATTCGGTCCTGAATGTTTATCCCGCTCATGCGGGTTTGCGCCGTAAACGGCACGAAAGTGGCATGCAGGCTCTGAACGTCGCGCTGGCGCAGGTTAAAGCGCTGTTTGGCGAGAATCACGATACTGCGACCTTCCGGGGTTTCATCGGCAAGCGAAGAGAGCTGTGCTGCATCCGCCAGCGTTTTTTCGTCCACGCCCGGTGCCGGTAAAAACTCAGAAGCCTGGCGGTTGCCGAGCGTAATCGTCCCTGTTTTATCCAGCAGCAGCACGTCTACATCGCCTGCGGCTTCAACGGCACGTCCGCTGGTGGCGATGACGTTTGCACCCAGCATGCGGCTCATCCCCGCGACGCCGATGGCGGAAAGCAGGCCGCCGATGGTGGTGGGGATCAGGCAGACCAGCAGCGCCACCAGCACGGTGATGCTCACCGCCGTACCGCCGTAAGCGGTGAAGGGCCAGAGGGTAGCGGTTGCCAGCAGAAAGACGATAGTCAGGGCTACCAGCAGTATGGTCAGGGCAATTTCATTTGGTGTTTTACGACGCTGCGCGCCTTCCACCATGGCGATCATCCGGTCGAGGAACGTTTCGCCGGGGTTGACGCTGCACTGGATCACCAGCCAGTCAGAGAGGATGCGCGTCCCGCCTGTAACCGACGCAAAGTCACCGCCTGATTCCCGGATTACTGGCGCGGATTCCCCGGTGATGGCGCTTTCGTCCACCGATGCGCCCCCTTCAATCACTTCGCCGTCGCAGGGGATGATGTCACCCGCTTCGACAAGCACCACGTCGCCTTTACGTAGCTCGTCTGCCGGAACGTGGTCCATCGGCGCACCGTATTTGGCTTCACGCAATTTGCGCGCGAAGGCGGTCTTTTTCACGCCTTTCAGGCTGTTGGCCTGCGCTTTACTGCGCCCTTCCGCCAGCGCTTCGGCGAAGTTAGCAAACAGCACGGTAAACCACAGCCACAGGCTGATTGCGCCGGTAAACAGCGTATTTCCCGGAAGGTGACCTGTGCCCATTGCAATTGCCAGTGCGGTGGTCAGTAAACTGCCAATCCAGACGATAAACATCACCGGGTTGTGCCACTGCACGCGCGGGCTCAGTTTTTTCACCGCATCCATGAGGGCCTGACGAACTAACGACGGTTCGAACAGGGCCATTTGTTTACGACTCATGACAAATTCTCCGCAAAATCAGCGTAAAGAGAGGTGTTCCGCGACCGGGCCTAACGCGAGGGCGGGGATAAAGGTCAGGGCACCAACGAGTAAGACGGTGCCAGTCAGCAGGCCGACAAACAGTGCGCCGTGGGTGGGTAACGTACCGGTGGTGGTCAGCTGGATTTTTTTACTTACCAGCGATCCGGCGATTGCCATGATCGGCACAATGACGCCGAAACGACCCACAAACATGCAAAACGCCAGCAGACAGTTCCAGAACGGGGAGTTGGCGCTTAAGCCTGCAAAGGCGCTACCGTTGTTATTGGCGGCAGACGAGACGGCATATAACACTTCGCTAAAGCCGTGGATGCCAGGGTTAAAGATGCCGCTGCGTCCGGCTTCGGTCATTAGCGCCAGCGCGGTGCCGAGCAGCACAAGGGCAGGGGTGACCAGGATCGCCAGGGCGGTCAGCTTCATTTCCCTGACATCGATTTTTTTACCGAGATATTCCGGCGTGCGGCCAATCATCAGGCCCGCGATAAACACCGCCAGCAGCACGAACAGCAGCATGCCGTACAGCCCGGAGCCAACGCCACCGAATACCACTTCGCCAATCTGCATCAGCCACATGGGGATCATGCCGCCGAGTGCGGTGAAGGAGTCATGCATCGCGTTCACCGCCCCGCAGGAGGCTGCGGTCGTCACCACCGCATAGAGGCTGCTGGCGAGAATACCGAAGCGGCTCTCTTTGCCTTCCATATTGATGTTGCTGTTAGCGCCCAGCGGCATGAAGTGGCCGTTACCACTCCACTCGGCCCACATCACCAGCGCGACGCAAACCACAAAGATAAGAGACATGGTCCAGAGCAGGGTGCGCCCCTGACGGCGATCGTTCACCGCATCGCCAAACGCGAAGCAGAGCGCCGCAGGGATCAGGAATATCGCCAGCATCTGCACAAAATTGGTCAGCGCCGTTGGGTTTTCAAACGGGTGTGACGAGTTGGCATTGAAGAACCCGCCGCCATTTGTACCGAGCATTTTAATGGCTTCCTGCGACGCCACAGGTCCCATCGGCAGGAGCTGTTTTGCCCCTTCAAGCGAAGTATAAGGCGCGTAAGGCAGCAGGTTTTGCAGGGAACCCTGCTGGATAAAGAACAACGCAATAAGCAGCGAAAGAGGAAGTAAAACCCACAGGGTGATGCGCGTCAGGTCGGCCCAGGCGTTGCCCAGCGTGGTGACATTCTGGCGGGCAAACGCGCGTGTCAGCGCGAAGATCACCGCAATGCCGCTCGCCGCAGAAAGGAAGTTTTGCACGGTTAACCCGGCCATCTGGCTGAAATAGCTCAGCGTGGTTTCACCGGCGTAGGATTGCCAGTTAGTGTTACTGACGAAACTGACCGCGGTATTTAACGCAAGATGCCAGGACAAACCGGGTAACTGTTGTGGGTTCAGCGGCAGTATGCCCTGCAGCATCAGCATGGCAAAGAGGATGACCAGCCCAGTGATATTCAGCAGCAGAATAGCCAGCAGGTACTGACGCCAGTTCATCTCCCGATCGCGTATCCCTAAGACGTGCCATATCCCTTTTTCAATGTGATCCGTGCCCGGCAATGGGACGTTGTTGATCAGACGCGCAAGCCCGGTTCCCAGTGGCCTTGCCAGTATGAACAGCACCAGTAAAAAGCTGGCGATAAGCAAAAACGCCTGAGCAGCCATCAGAATGCCTCCGCATTAACCAGGGCATAAACCAGATAACCCAATAACAGGAACACCAGCACGATGCCGGTAATCAGACCTGCACTCACAATCCACCTCCGGGTGACAGTTGTATTTGTGCTAACGGTAGGATTTATGGCGCAAAGATTTCGCAAAAATCGGGCGGGGAGGTGTAAAAAAAGTATAAAAATGAAAAGCCCACAATTTAACTATTGATAAGTAAATTGTTAACTTTCTTGTAACTTAATTACGGCGTGAATGTAAATATTCACTAAATGGATAAAAATAAGTGGTCGGATGAGTAGTAAAATTACAAACAAAGCGATATTATTTTAGCCAGGTCACAGATTTTGAATTTTCCGGAGAATGTTTCCGGCCAACTACAGGGGAGAAAAAATATGGATCTGTATAAAGCGTATCCGGCTCATATCGTTTTCATGCGTCGCACTTTCGCCGTAGTGGCTGGCGTGCTGGCCCTGCCGGTGATGCTGTTCTGGAAAGATCGCGCACGTTTTTACAGCTATCTGCACCGTGTCTGGGCGAAAACCAGCGAGAAACCAGTGTGGATGGATCAGGCCGAGAAAGCGACCTGCGATTTCTATTAATACTACGACTATGCCGACGCTGTGAATCCCCAGGAGCGGATATCAGTACGTAACTGAGGTGAGCGAGGAAAGCCAACGCGCAGGCAACTTGAAGTATGACGGGTATACACACAGCAATAAAAAAACCGCCAACAGTAATGTGGCGGTTTTTTTGTCCCTCAGGATTCGCGGTCCGTTGGGTGGTTTTACAGGCTCCTACCAGAGGATTACTAGCATACTTCTGCACGCTGATGAATCAAACGTTTAAATCCTAAATATATTCTTAAACACGTGTTCGATGGATTACGCTTTGAACTCGTGGTGATTACTATGCAGCGTCCCTTTCCGCCATCTCGCAAATGGGCACCGGTCCGGGGAAAGGAGTAACCACAACCGTGAAACAGGTTCTTACCAGAGCTTGTGTCCACCGACTTATCACCGGTGGTGAACGGTGGAGCGGTTAGCTGCAGGGACCGCATGATGAAACGCTATTTTTGCATTGCGTTCATTGTCGCCAGCGTACTCGTTATTAAAAGTGATGAACCGACCGGGTTTGTTGCATTTACCACGATAGCGCAGGACAAGTAGCGTTAAGGCCGCCTCGGGCGGCCTTTTTTAGTTCATCCCGTCTACACTTCATGGCAAAGTAGTTCTATGTGTGCCTTTTTCCTTTAACGGCATGCCCTTACGGACATAATGGACAACTGCCTGGAGTTTTATGCCCACCCATCTGGTTTGGTTTCGTGCAGATTTACGTATACACGACAACATCGCCCTGGCGGCGGCCTGCCGCGCTAAAGATGCCAACGTGCTGGCTCTGTTTATCGCTACGCCCGAACAGTGGCAGCAGCATGATATGGCACCTCGGCAAGCGGCCTTGCTCCGTTCATATCTGAATGACCTGCAACGCTCGCTCGCTGAAAAAGGCATTCCACTGATTTATCAGGAAGTGCGTGACTTTACCGCACAGCTCCAGACGGTGCAGGAGACCTGTAAGCAGCACAACGTCACGCATCTTTTTTATAACTACCAGTACGAATTCAACGAGCAGCAGCGCGACCGTCACCTGGAGAAGATGCTGGAAGATGTGGTCTGTGAAGGGTTTGATGACAGCGTAATGCTGGCTCCGGGTAGCGTGATGACCGGCAACCATGAGATGTATAAAGTGTTTACGCCGTTTAAAAATGCCTTTATCAGACGCCTGAAAGAGGCGTTACCGGAGTGCGTGGCCGCGCCAGCCGTGAGGGAAGAGGCATTAACGGATCTACCTGAACTGGCATTTAACTATCCGCAACAAGCGTTTGACGACACGCTATTCCCTGCCAGCGAGCAGGCTGCAATCGCCCGGTTGCGCCACTTCTGCAAACAGGGGGCGGCCGAGTATGAAGCGTGTCGGGATTTTCCTGCCACCGAAGGCACCAGCCGTTTGTCGGCCTGTTTAACGCTGGGTGTGCTCTCTCCGCGCCAGTGTTTACATCGCCTGCTGGCTGAACAGCCGCAGGCGCTGGACGGAGGTGCAGGTTCCGTCTGGCTGAATGAGCTTATCTGGCGTGAATTTTATCGCCATTTGATGACGTATCACCCTGATTTATGTAAACATCGTCCCTTCATCCGCTGGACGGATAATGTAAAGTGGCAATCGGATAATGAGCGGCTCAAAGCCTGGCAAACCGGGCAGACAGGCTACCCGATTGTCGATGCCGCGATGCGCCAGCTCAATGAAACCGGTTGGATGCATAACCGTCTGCGAATGATTACCGCCAGCTTTCTGGTGAAAGATCTGCTTATCGACTGGCGTATCGGAGAGCGCTATTTTATTTCTCAGCTGATCGATGGCGATCTCGCGGCAAATAACGGCGGCTGGCAGTGGGCTGCCTCTACCGGAACCGATGCGGCTCCTTATTTTCGAATTTTTAATCCGACGACCCAGGGACAACGATTTGATGCTGACGGCGAGTTTATTCGTCAATGGGTGCCTGAACTTAGCAATGTGCCGGTAAAAGCGCTCCACGAACCCTGGGCCTGGGCGGATAAACAGGGCGTGACGCTTGATTATCCCCGCCCGGTTGTCGACCATAAACAGGCGCGCGTCGCCACGCTGGCGGCGTATGAAGCCGCCCGCAAAGCATGAGAGAATGATGATGAAAAACACTGAACTGGAAAGCCTGATTAACGAAAAACTGAACAGCGCCTCCTTCAGCGACTACGGCCCGAATGGTCTGCAGGTTGAAGGTCGTGAGACGGTGCAGAAAATTATCACCGGCGTCACGGCAAGCCAGGCGTTGCTGGATGAGGCCGTGCGTCAGCAGGCGGATGCGGTCATTGTCCATCATGGATACTTCTGGAAAAACGAATCGCCGATTATTCGCGGCATGAAGCGCAACCGCCTGAAAACGCTGCTGGCAAATGATATCAACCTCTACGGCTATCATCTGCCGCTGGATGCGCACCCTGAACTGGGCAATAACGTGCAGCTCGCACAGCTGTTGGGTATCACGGTGATGGGCGAGATTGAGCCGCTGGTCCTGTGGGGCGAATTGGCCATGCCGGTTCCGGGCCTGGAACTGGCTTCGTGGCTTGAAGCGCGTCTGGGGCGTCGACCGCTGTGGAGTGGTGATACAGGGCCGGATCAGGTGAAACGCGTTGCCTGGTGTACCGGCGGCGGTCAGGGCTTTATCGACAGCGCGGCACGTTTCGGCGTGGATGCCTTTATCACAGGCGAAGTTTCTGAGCAGACCATCCATTCTGCCCGTGAGCAGGGGCTGCATTTCTACGGCGCGGGGCATCACGCGACGGAACGCGGTGGTATCCGCGCGCTCAGCGAATGGCTGACGGAAAATACCGATCTGGATGTGACCTTTGTGGATATCCCTAACCCGGCCTGATGAGAGGTGGTTAAGTGCAGCGAGCGCGTTGTTATCTTCTGGGTGAAACTGCAGTCGTTCTGGAGCTTGAACCACCGGTTACGCTTGCCACGCAAAAGCGTATCTGGCGGCTGACGCAGCGTCTGGCCGACATCCCGGAAGTGGTTGAAACCATTCCGGGTATGAATAATATCACCGTCGTGCTGCGCAATCCGCACACGAAGGCGCTGGATGCCATCGAACGTCTTCAGCGTTGGTGGGAAGAGAGCGAAGCGCTGGAGCCGGAATCCCGTGCTATTGAGATCCCCGTGGTGTATGGCGGTTCGGGGGGACCCGATCTGTCCGTTGTGGCAGCACATTGTGGGCTGACGGAAAAGCAGGTTGTCGAGCTGCATTCCTCTGTTGATTACGTTGTCTGGTTCCTTGGGTTTCAGCCCGGATTCCCGTATCTGGGAGGATTATCTCCGCGGTTGCATACTCCACGCCGCGCCGAGCCGCGTCTGAGCGTACCCGCGGGCACCGTCGCGATTGGGGGTGAACAGACCGGGATCTATCCGCTCGCATCGCCCGGCGGCTGGCAGCTTATCGGGCACACCACCGCACCGTTATTCGAACCGGGGCAGGATGCGCCAATACTCCTGCGTCCTGGCGATACCCTTCGCTTTATTCCACAAAAGGAGGGGATATGTTAACGCTTATCCGCGCGGGTCTTTACACCTCTGTTCAGGACGCCGGTCGGTTTGGTTTTCGTCAGTCGGGCCTGAGCTACTGTGGCGCGCTTGACCGACCCGCGCTTGAGATTGCGAATATGCTGGTGGGCAACCCTGGCAGTACGGCGGCGCTGGAGATTACGCTCGGTCAGTGCGTAATTGAGTTCAGCCAGGAGACATGGTTTGCCTTAACCGGTGCTGGCTGTGACGCAACGCTTGATGGTAAAGCGGTTTGGACGGGCTGGCGTTTGCGGGCGAAGGCCGGACAGCGCCTGACCCTGAAGCGCCCTTTGCACGGCGTGCGTAGCTACCTGGCCGTCGCGGGTGGCATTAATGTGCCGGAGGTGATGGGCTCGTTCAGTACCGATCAAAAAGCGGGTATCGGCGGGCATGAAGGACGCTTGCTGCGCGACGGCGATCGGCTCACGGTAAAACCCTCAACGCGCCATTTCTCGACGGCGCAGGGCGTAAAGCAGTTGTTATGGGGAAATACCCTCCGCGCCTTGCCGGGGCCGGAATATCATGAATTTGATGAAGTCTCGCAGGCTGCTTTCTGGCGATCGCCGTGGAAGATTAGCCCACAAAGTAACCGTATGGGCTATCGCCTGCAGGGGCAGCCGCTGAGCCGCACGACGGACCGCGAACTGCTCTCCCATGGATTACTGCCAGGCGTGATTCAGGTGCCGTCCAACGGACAGCCCATCGTGCTGATGAATGATGCGCAGACGACGGGCGGTTATCCGCGCATTGCCTGTATTATTGATGCCGATCGCTACCATCTGGCGCAAATCCCGCTGGGGCAGCCGATTCACTTTGTACAATGCTCGCTGGAAGAGGCGCTGAAAGCGCGGCAGGATCAGCAGCGTTATCTGGAACAACTGGCGTGGAGGCTCGATGGTAAAGATTGATTTAAACGCCGATCTGGGCGAGGGCGGCAGTGCAGATGCTGAGCTGATGACGCTGGTCTCGTCGGTCAATATCGCCTGCGGTTTTCACGCGGGCAATGCGCAAACCATGCTCGAGAGCGTGCGTAATGCCCTTAAAAATGGCGTGGCGATAGGGGCTCACCCAGGCTTTCCCGACCGGGAAAACTTTGGCCGTACGGCGATGGATCTCCCGCCCGAGACGGTCTACGCCCAGACGCTCTACCAGACTGGTGCGCTGGAGGCGATCGTGCGTTCTCAGCAGGGCGTGTTACGCCACGTGAAACCGCACGGCATGCTCTACAACCAGGCGGCAAAAGATCCCGTCCTGGCGGATGCCATTGCCCGCGCGGTACGGGATTGTAACCCGCAGCTGATTTTGGTTGGCCTGGC
This sequence comes from Enterobacter sp. MALB-1, assembly GCF_041021625.1. NCBI lineage: Bacteria > Pseudomonadati > Pseudomonadota > Gammaproteobacteria > Enterobacterales > Enterobacteriaceae > Enterobacter > Enterobacter sp. MALB-1. Next base: position 3,083,671 of record NZ_JBDPJL010000001.1, on the reverse strand, counting down.
GGGCAGCGAGCTTATCCGCGCCGGGGAACGGCTGGGGCTAGCGACCCGTCAGGAGGTCTTTGCCGACCGGGGCTATCAGCCTGACGGCAGCCTGGTGCCCCGCACACAGCCAGGCGCGCTTATTACTGATGAAGAAAAAGCGCTGGCGCAGACGCTGGAAATGGTGCGCTCCGGTCAGGTCACAGCGACTGACGGCACGCTGGCACAGGTCCAGGCTGATACGGTTTGTTTACACGGTGATGGCGAGCATGCGCTGCAGTTTGCGCGCCGCTTGCGGGCGGCTTTTACTGAACAGGGTATTCTCGTCAGCGCCTGATTATCACAAAAAGGACAAAAAAGATGCCAGAAGGTCCGGAGATCCGTCGCGCGGCGGATAGCCTGGAGGCGGCGATAAAGGGCAAACCCCTGACGGATGTCTGGTTTGCCTTTCCTCAACTGAAACCGTTTGAATCACAGCTGGTGGGGCAGACGGTGACCCATATTGAAACGCGCGGCAAAGCGTTGCTCACCCACTTTTCCCATAACCTGACGTTATACAGCCATAATCAGCTTTACGGTGTCTGGCGCGTGGTGAGTGCGGATGAACAGCCGCAAACCACGCGCGTGCTGCGCGTCAGGCTGCAAACGGCGGAAAAAGCTATCCTGCTTTACAGCGCGTCGGATATCGAAATGTTAACGCCGGAGCAGCTACTCGCTCATCCGTTCCTGCAGCGCGTTGGGCCGGATGTGCTGGATATGCGGTTGACGGCAAGCGATGTGAAAGCCCGATTGCTATCGCCCAAATTCCGCAACCGGCAGTTTTCCGGTCTGTTGCTCGATCAGGCGTTTCTGGCGGGATTAGGCAACTACCTGCGGGTGGAAATCCTCTGGGAAGTGGGGCTGGCGGCGCAGCATAAAGCCTCTCAGCTAAGTGACATGCAGCTGGAGGCGCTATCTCATGCGCTACTGGATATCCCGCGTCTGTCGTACAACACGCGTGGCGTGGTGGATGATAATAAGCATCACGGGGCGCTGTTCCGGTTTAAAGTGTTTCATCGGGCGGGGGAAAAGTGCGAGCGGTGTGGCGGGGTGATAGAGAAGACAACGCTCTCTTCAAGACCGTTTTACTGGTGTCCAGGGTGCCAGATGTAAAAAAGCCGGGTGGCGGAGGTCAAAGCAAAACGGCAACGAAAGTTGCCGTTTTTAATTGTCACCCCTAAACCACCTCCTGGGGAGGTGGTGATTGATCCTGTAAGGCTATAGCCTGAAGAATGCCCATGCCGGAATATCTCTGCTTACTCACCACAAGTAAAAGGAGACAAACCGACATGGGGCTTTACAGGAGTTCATCACATGTATATTGGCGTTGCAAATACCACATAGTCTGGACGCCAAAGTACCGTTTCAGGATCTTGAAAGATAAGTTGGGTAAGGAACTTTACAGGACAATCTACATTCTCTGTGGAATAAAAGATTGTGAGGTTCTGGAGCTAAATATTCAGCCAGATCATGTACATCTTGTTGTAATCGTCCCACCTAAAATCTCGATATCAACCCTGATGGGGCATCTGAAAGGCCGCAGCGCCATCAGGCTCTACAATCGTTTTCCACATATACGAAAAAAGCTATGGGGCAACCACTTTTGGTCACGTGGATACTTTGTAGATACTGTCGGTGTGAACGAGGAAATTATCAGACGATATGTGCGGCATCAGGAGAAAACGGAACAAACGCATGAACAGCAGATGGAATTGCTAGAGTAGTAAGCGGGAAGTGATAATAGCCCCCCTTACAGGGGGCATTCTCAAAAGCCACCTTCTTAGAAGGTGGTCTTTTACATTTTCACCCTCTCCCTGTGGGAGAGGGCCGGGGTGAGGGCATCAGGCCGCCCCCAACGTCTGTTAACGCTTCAGGTCAGACTTAAAATCACGCTGCTCGTAGCCGGTATACAGCTGACGAGGACGGGCGATTTTCATGCCTTCGCTGTGCATTTCGTTCCAGTGCGCAATCCATCCCACGGTACGGGCCATGGCGAAGATCACGGTGAACATGGAAGACGGAATGCCCATCGCTTTCAGGATGATACCGGAGTAGAAGTCGACGTTCGGGTAGAGTTTCTTCTCGATGAAGTACGGGTCGTTCAGCGCGATGTGTTCCAGCTCCATCGCCACTTCCAGCAGATCGTCTTTGGTGCCCAGCTCTTTCAGCACTTCGTGGCAGGTCTCACGCATGACGGTGGCGCGCGGGTCATAGTTTTTGTAAACACGGTGACCGAAGCCCATCAGGCGGAAGGAGTCATTCTTGTCTTTCGCGCGACGCACGAACTCAGGAATGTGCTCAACAGAGCTGATCTCTTCCAGCATCTTCAGTGCCGCTTCGTTCGCGCCGCCGTGCGCCGGTCCCCACAGGGAGGCAATACCCGCAGCGATACAGGCGAACGGGTTCGCGCCGGAAGAGCCAGCGGTACGGACGGTAGAGGTAGAGGCGTTCTGTTCGTGGTCAGCGTGCAGGATCAGAATACGGTCCATCGCGCGTTCCAGCACCGGGTTCACTTCATACTCTTCGCACGGCGTGGAGAACATCATGCGCAGGAAGTTGCCGGCGTAGGAGAGGTCGTTACGTGGATATACAAACGGCTGACCGATGGAATATTTGTAACACATCGCCGCCATGGTTGGCATTTTGGACAGCAGACGGTAAGCGGCAATTTCACGGTGACGTGGGTTATTCACGTCCAGCGAGTCATGGTAGAACGCCGCCAGCGCACCGGTAATCCCACACATCACCGCCATCGGGTGAGAGTCACGACGGAACGCATGGAACAGACGGGTAATCTGCTCATGGATCATGGTGTGACGGGTCACGGTGGTTTTGAATTCATCGTACTGCGCCTGCGTTGGTTTTTCGCCGTTCAGCAGGATATAGCACACTTCCAGATAGTTGGAGTCGGTGGCTAACTGATCGATGGGGAAGCCGCGATGGAGCAGGATACCTTCGTCACCGTCAATGTAGGTGATTTTGGATTCGCAAGATGCGGTAGAGGTGAATCCAGGGTCAAAGGTGAAAACGCCTTTTGAACCCAGCGTACGGATATCAATAACATCCTGACCGAGCGTGCCTTTTAGCACATCCAGTTCAATAGCAGTGTCACCACCCAGGGTGAGCTTTGCCTTTGTATCAGCCATTTACGGTCTCCTTAGCGCCTTATGCTTAAGACTGCGGTTCACCGGATTTGCCTTCAACTGTTAATCACCGTTACCAGATTGTTATTTGGCTTACCGCTCAGCTCACGAGGAGAAACCAGGGTACAGAGCTATGGCGCCTTGCAGGTAAACGAATGAAATATCAGTGAAATAACAGCAAATCAGCGTTTTTGCAGTCCGAATTATTCAAACCTGTATATCACTAATAACTGTCCTGATAACTTCGGTCAATACCATCACACTGTTACATAACTATTTGTCAGGTGAAAGAGAGACCTCATAACTTTTGCGCATTATATGCCTTTTCTGATGACGTTTGTAACAATATTGTTTAACATTTGTCAAATCAGATGATTAAAAATTAAAAATATGTTGTTATCGTGACCCTGATCACTGTTCCAGAGAAAACCCGACAAACTGTATGTAGGTTAATTGTAATGATTTTGTGAACGGCCTATACTGCCGCCAGGTCTCCGGAACACCCTGCAATCCCGAGCCACCCAGCGTTGTAACGTGTCGTTTTAGCATTTGGAAGCAATGTTTTGCATGACGCGCAGTTATAGAAAAGGAACGCTGCTTGACCCGCATCGCAGTCCGGAGGAAGGAAACAATAAGAACAGCATGTGGGCGTTATTCATGATAAGAAATGTGAAAAAACAAAGACCTGTCAATCTGGATCTCAAAACGATCCGATTCCCTGTAACAGCAATAGCGTCCATTTTGCACCGCGTATCCGGTGTGATTACGTTTGTGGCGGTCGGTATTCTGCTGTGGTTACTGGGAACCAGCCTCTCGTCTCCTGAAGGATTCCTCCAGGCCTCTGCGATCATGAATAGCTTCTTCGTGAAATTTATCATGTGGGGCATTCTCACCGCGCTGGCCTACCACGTTGTCGGTGGTGTTCGCCATATGCTGATGGATTTTGGCTATCTGGAAGAGACTTTCGAAGCCGGGAAACGCTCCGCTAACATTTCATTTGTGATCACTGTCGTGCTTTCACTTCTCGCAGGAGTTCTCGTATGGTAAGCAACGCCTCCGCATTAGGACGCAACGGCGTACATGACTTCATTCTGGTTCGCGCTACCGCCATCGTCCTCACCCTTTACATCATCTATATGATCGGTTTCTTCGCGACCAGCGGGACGCTGACGTGGGAAATCTGGAGTGGGTTCTTCGGATCTGCCTTCACCAAAGTGTTCACCCTGCTGGCCCTGTTCTCCATCCTTATTCATGCCTGGATTGGCATGTGGCAGGTGTTGACCGATTACGTTAAACCGCTGGCGATTCGCCTTCCTCTGCAGCTGGCTATTGTCGTTGCTCTGGTGGTTTACGTTATTTATGGATTCGTTGTGGTGTGGGGTGTGTAATGAAACTGCCAGTCAGAGAATTTGATGCTGTTGTGATTGGTGCGGGTGGCGCAGGTATGCGCGCCGCACTGCAAATTTCCCAGAGCGGCCAGTCCTGTGCGCTGCTCTCTAAAGTATTCCCGACCCGTTCCCACACTGTGTCTGCGCAGGGCGGTATTACCGTTGCGCTGGGTAACTCCCATGAAGATAACTGGGAATGGCACATGTACGACACGGTAAAAGGTTCCGATTACATCGGTGACCAGGATGCCATCGAATATATGTGTAAAACCGGCCCGGAAGCGATTCTGGAGCTGGACCACATGGGTCTGCCGTTCTCCCGTCTGGAAAATGGCACTATCTATCAGCGTCCGTTTGGCGGCCAGTCGAAAAACTTCGGCGGCGAGCAGGCGGCACGTACCGCGGCAGCGGCTGACCGTACCGGCCACGCGCTGCTGCACACGCTTTATCAGCAGAACCTGAAAAACCACACCACCATTTTCTCCGAGTGGTATGCGCTGGATCTGGTGAAAAACGCCGATGGCGCAGTCGTAGGCTGTACCGCGCTGTGCATCGAAACCGGTGAAGTGGTCTACTTCAAAGCCCGCGCAACCGTGCTGGCAACCGGCGGCGCTGGCCGTATTTACCAGTCCACCACCAACGCCCACATCAACACCGGTGACGGCGTCGGTATGGCTATCCGCGCGGGCGTGCCGGTGCAGGATATGGAAATGTGGCAGTTCCACCCAACCGGTATCGCCGGTGCAGGCGTTCTGGTAACAGAAGGCTGCCGTGGTGAAGGTGGCTACCTGCTGAACAAACACGGCGAGCGCTTCATGGAGCGTTATGCCCCGAACGCGAAAGACCTGGCGGGTCGTGACGTGGTGGCACGTTCCATCATGATCGAAATCCGTGAAGGCCGCGGCTGTGACGGCCCGTGGGGTCCACACGCCAAGCTGAAACTCGACCATCTGGGTAAAGAGGTGCTGGAATCCCGTCTGCCGGGCATTCTGGAGCTGTCCCGCACCTTCGCGCACGTTGACCCGGTGAAAGAGCCGATCCCGGTTATCCCAACCTGCCACTACATGATGGGCGGTATTCCGACCAAAGTGACCGGTCAGGCGCTGACCGTGAACGAGCAGGGCGAAGATGTGGTGATTCCTGGCCTGTTCGCGGTAGGCGAAATTGCCTGCGTATCCGTACACGGTGCAAACCGTCTGGGCGGCAACTCCCTGCTGGACCTGGTGGTATTTGGTCGTGCAGTTGGTCTGCATCTGCAGGAGTCCATTGCCGAGCAGGGCGCGCTGCGTGACGCGACCGACGACGAAATTGATGCCTCTCTTGAGCGCCTCAACCGCTGGAACGGCAACCGTAACGGCGAAGATCCGGTGGAAATCCGTAAAGCGCTGCAGGAATGCATGCAGCACAACTTCTCGGTATTCCGCGAAGGTGACGCGATGGCCAAAGGTCTTGAGCAGCTGAAAGCGATCCGCGAGCGTCTGAAGAATGCCCGTCTCGACGACACCTCCAGCGAGTTCAACACCCAGCGCGTCGAGTGTCTGGAACTGGATAACCTGATGGAAACCGCCTTCGCGACCGCGATGTCGGCAAACTTCCGTACCGAAAGCCGTGGCGCGCATAGCCGCTTCGACTTCCCGGATCGTGATGATGAAAACTGGCTGTGCCATTCCCTGTATCTGCCAGAGTCGGAAACCATGACGCGTCGTAGCGTCAATATGGAACCGAAACTGCGTCCGGCGTTCCCGCCGAAGATTCGTACTTACTAATGCGGAGACAGGATAATGAAACTCGAATTCTCAGTTTATCGTTATAACCCGGATGTTGATGATGCTCCGCGTATGCAGGATTACACCCTGGAAGCGGAAGAAGGTCGCGACATGATGCTGCTGGATGCCTTAATCCAGCTGAAAGAAAAAGATCCGACACTGTCGTTCCGTCGCTCCTGCCGTGAAGGGGTCTGTGGCTCTGACGGTGTGAACATGAACGGCAAAAATGGCCTGGCCTGCATCACGCCAATTTCCGCGTTGCAGCGTCCTGGTCAGAAAATTGTTATCCGTCCTCTGCCAGGCCTGCCGGTCGTGCGTGATTTGGTGGTAGACATGGGGCAATTCTATGCACAATATGAGAAGATTAAGCCTTACTTATTGAATAATGGGCAAAATCCACCCGCTCGCGAGCACTTACAGTCTCCTGAGCAGCGTGAAAAACTCGATGGGTTGTATGAGTGTATTCTCTGTGCATGTTGTTCGACGTCCTGCCCGTCGTTCTGGTGGAACCCGGACAAATTTATCGGCCCGGCCGGTCTGCTGGCTGCCTATCGCTTCCTGATCGATAGCCGCGACACCGAAACCGATAGTCGTCTGGAAGGATTAAGTGACGCTTTCAGCGTATTCCGCTGCCATAGCATCATGAACTGCGTCAGTGTGTGTCCTAAGGGGCTAAACCCGACGCGCGCCATCGGCCATATTAAGTCGATGTTGTTGCAGCGCAGTGCGTAAGTAACAACGCCGGATGGCGCTGCGCTTATCCGGCCTACGTAACAGTAGGCCCGGTAAGCGCAGCGCCACCGGGCAAATTGCAGAAACCTTTAAAAACTGCCAGATAAGTAAATAATCGAGACGTTCAGCGCGAGATAAGGCGCGGTTGAACGAATCCCCTGGAGCATAGTTAACTATGTGACTGGGGTGAGTGAAAGTCGCAACGCAGTCGCAGCCGGAACGACGAAGATTATTTAGACAGTTTCTAAAGGTTCCTTCGCGGGCCACAAAGAGCTCGCAGGTGAACCCCGGCACGTACACGTGGTGTGCGTGGTAGTTTCTACGGCGAAAGTAAGCATATAAATGCTTAAGGGATCACGATGCAGAACGGCGCAATGAAAGCCTGGCTGGACTCTTCTTACCTCTCTGGTGCTAACCAGAGCTGGATAGAACAGCTCTATGAAGACTTCTTAACCGATCCTGACTCAGTGGACGCAAACTGGCGTTCCATGTTCCAGCAGTTGCCTGGTACAGGGGTCAAACCGGATCAATTCCATTCCAAAACACGTGATTATTTCCGTCGTCTGGCGAAGGATGCCTCACGTTACTCTTCTGCGATTTCCGACCCTGACACCAATGCGAAGCAGGTTAAAGTCCTGCAGCTTATCAACGCTTATCGCTTCCGTGGTCACCAGCATGCGAACCTCGATCCGCTGGGACTGTGGCAGCAAGATCGTGTAGCGGATCTCGATCCGGCGTATCACGATCTGACCGAGGCCGATTTCCAGGATAGCTTTAACGTAGGTTCCTTTGCCATCGGCAAAGACACGATGAAGCTGGGCGAGCTGATTGATGCACTCAAGCAAACCTACTGCGGTTCCATCGGCGCGGAATACATGCACATTACCTCTACGGAAGAGAAACGCTGGATACAGCAGCGCATCGAATCCGTAGCAGGCCACGCGACATTCTCTGCTGAAGAGAAAAAACGCTTCCTGAGCGAACTGACCGCAGCAGAAGGCCTGGAGCGCTATCTGGGGGCGAAATTCCCTGGCGCGAAACGCTTCTCGCTGGAAGGCGGTGACGCGTTAGTCCCTATGCTGAAAGAGCTGATTCGTCATGCCGGTAAAAGCGGGACGCGTGAAGTGGTGCTGGGTATGGCGCACCGTGGTCGTCTTAACGTGCTGGTCAACGTACTGGGTAAAAAACCACAGGACCTGTTCGACGAATTCGCGGGCAAGCATAAAGAACACCTCGGCACCGGTGATGTGAAGTACCACATGGGCTTCTCATCTGATATCGAAACCGAAGGCGGTCAGGTACACCTGGCGCTGGCGTTTAACCCGTCTCACCTCGAAATCGTCAGCCCGGTGGTGATCGGTTCCGTGCGTGCGCGTCTGGATCGTCTGGACGAGCCGAGCAGCAACAAAGTGTTGCCGATCACCATCCACGGTGATGCGGCGATTACCGGTCAGGGCGTGGTGCAGGAAACCCTGAACATGTCCAAAGCACGTGGTTACGAAGTGGGCGGTACCGTTCGCATCGTGATTAACAACCAGGTGGGCTTTACCACGTCGAATCCGCTTGATGCGCGTTCCACACCGTACTGCACCGACATCGGAAAGATGGTACAGGCACCTATCTTCCACGTGAATGCGGATGACCCGGAAGCGGTGGCCTTTGTCACTCGTCTGGCGCTGGACTTCCGTAACACCTTCAAACGCGACGTGCTGATCGACCTGTTCTGCTACCGCCGTCACGGCCACAACGAAGCTGACGAGCCAAGCGCAACCCAGCCGTTGATGTACCAGAAAATCAAAAAACACCCGACGCCGCGCAAAATCTACGCTGACAAGCTGGAAGGCGAGAAAGTGGCGACGCTGGAAGATGCGACCGAGATGGTCAACCTCTACCGCGACGCGCTGGATGCGGGTGAATGCGTGGTGAAAGAACTGCGCCCGATGAACATGCACTCCTTTACCTGGTCGCCATACCTCAACCACGAGTGGGATGAGAGCTACCCGAACAAGGTCGAGATGAAGCGTCTGCAGGAGCTGGCTAAACGCATCAGCACCGTGCCTGAGGCAATCGAGATGCAGTCTCGCGTGGCGAAAATCTATGGTGACCGTCAGGCCATGGCCGCGGGTGAAAAACTGTTCGACTGGGGCGGCGCGGAAACGCTGGCTTACGCAACGCTGGTTGATGAAGGCATTCCTGTTCGTCTGTCCGGTGAAGACGCGGGCCGTGGCACCTTCTTCCACCGTCACGCGGTGGTTCACAACCAGACTAACGGTTCAACCTACACGCCGCTGCAGCACGTGCATAACGGTCAGGGCCAGTTCAAGGTCTGGGACTCCGTGCTGTCTGAAGAAGCGGTACTGGCCTTCGAATACGGCTACGCCACTGCTGAACCTCGCACCCTGACCATCTGGGAAGCGCAGTTCGGTGACTTTGCCAACGGTGCGCAGGTGGTGATCGACCAGTTCATCTCCTCCGGCGAGCAGAAATGGGGCCGCATGTGTGGTCTGGTGATGCTGCTGCCGCACGGTTACGAAGGGCAGGGGCCGGAGCACTCCTCCGCGCGTCTGGAGCGTTATCTGCAACTCTGCGCTGAGCAGAACATGCAGGTTTGTGTGCCGTCTACTCCAGCTCAGGTTTACCACATGCTGCGTCGTCAGGCGCTGCGCGGTATGCGCCGTCCGCTGGTGGTGATGTCGCCGAAATCGCTGCTGCGTCATCCGCTGGCGGTTTCGAGCCTGGATGAACTGGCCAACGGCACCTTCCTGCCTGCTATCGGCGAGATTGACGAGCTGGACCCGCAGGCCGTGAAGCGTGTGGTGATGTGTTCTGGTAAGGTTTATTACGACCTGCTGGAACAGCGCCGCAAGAACGATCAAAAAGATGTCGCCATCGTGCGTATCGAACAGCTTTATCCCTTCCCGCACCAGGCGGTGCAGGACGCGCTGAAACCGTATGCTCACGTACATGATTTTGTCTGGTGCCAGGAAGAGCCGCTCAACCAGGGCGCATGGTACTGCAGCCAGCATCATTTCCGTGAAGTGATTCCATTTGGGTCTGCTCTGCGTTATGCAGGTCGCCCGGCCTCCGCCTCTCCGGCGGTAGGGTATATGTCCGTTCACCAGAAGCAGCAACAAGATCTGGTCAATGACGCGCTGAACGTCGATTAATTAAAGGATACATAATGAGTAGCGTAGATATTCTTGTTCCCGACCTGCCTGAGTCTGTAGCAGATGCAACCGTCGCCACCTGGCACAAGAAACCAGGCGATGCGGTTACCCGCGACGAAGTGCTGGTAGAAATCGAAACTGACAAAGTGGTACTGGAAGTACCGGCTTCAGCGGATGGCATTCTGGATGCAGTCCTGGAAGATGAAGGCACGACCGTGACTTCTCGCCAGATCCTGGGTCGCCTGCGTGAAGGCAACAGCGCGGGCAAAGAGTCCAGCGCGAAATCTGAAGAGAAAGCCTCCACGCCAGCGCAGCGCCAGCAGGCCTCTCTGGAAGAGCAAACCAACGACGCACTCAGCCCGGCGATCCGTCGCCTGCTGGCTGAGCACAGCCTTGACCCGGCAGCCATTAAAGGCACTGGCGTCGGCGGCCGTCTGACCCGTGAAGATATCGACAAGCATCTGGCGAAAGCGCCTTCGGACGCGAAAGCAGAAGCCAAAGCGCCTGCGGCAGCACCAGCAGCACAGCCTCAGCTTGGCGCACGCAGCGAAAAACGCGTGCCGATGACGCGTCTGCGTAAGCGTGTGGCCGAGCGCCTGCTGGAAGCGAAAAACTCCACCGCGATGCTGACCACCTTCAACGAAGTGAACATGAAGCCCATCATGGATCTGCGTAAGCAGTACGGTGACGCGTTCGAAAAACGTCACGGTATCCGTCTGGGCTTTATGTCCTTCTACGTGAAAGCAGTGGTGGAAGCGCTGAAACGCTACCCGGAAGTAAACGCGTCTATCGATGGTGATGACGTGGTTTATCACAACTACTTCGACGTCAGCATGGCGGTATCTACGCCACGTGGCCTGGTGACCCCGGTTCTGCGTGATGTGGACACCCTGGGTATGGCTGATATCGAGAAGAAAATCAAAGAGCTGGCCGTGAAAGGCCGCGACGGCAAGCTGACCGTAGACGACCTGACCGGCGGTAACTTCACCATTACCAACGGCGGCGTATTCGGTTCACTGATGTCTACCCCAATCATCAACCCGCCGCAGAGCGCGATCCTGGGTATGCATGCCATTAAAGATCGCCCGATGGCGGTAGACGGTAAAGTTGAGATCCTGCCAATGATGTACCTGGCGCTCTCTTACGACCACCGCCTGATCGACGGCCGCGAGTCCGTGGGCTTCCTGGTCGCCATTAAAGAGCTGCTGGAAGATCCAACGCGTCTGCTGCTGGACGTTTAGTTTTTGCAGTCTTGCCCGGCGGCGCGTTGCTTGCCGGGCCTACAAAAGCACTACCTAACGATTACCTGAAGGATGGATAGAACACATGAACTTACATGAATATCAGGCCAAACAGCTGTTTGCCCGGTATGGCTTACCGGCTCCGGTGGGTTATGCCTGTACTACCCCGCGTGAAGCAGAAGAAGCCGCATCTAAAATCGGTTCCGGCCCGTGGGTAGTTAAATGTCAGGTTCACGCTGGTGGCCGTGGTAAAGCGGGCGGTGTGAAGGTTGTTAAGAGCAAAGAAGAAATTCGTGCGTTTGCTGAACATTGGCTCGGCAAGCGTCTGGTGACCTACCAGACAGATGCGAACGGCCAGCCGGTTAATCAGATCCTGGTGGAAGCGGCGACCGATATCGCGAAAGAGCTGTACCTGGGTGCGGTCGTTGACCGTAGCTCCCGTCGCGTGGTGTTCATGGCGTCTACCGAAGGCGGCGTGGAAATCGAAAAAGTGGCGGAAGAGACCCCGCACCTGATCCACAAAGTGGCTATCGATCCGCTGGCGGGCCCAATGCCTTACCAGGGGCGCGAGCTGGCGTTCAAACTGGGTCTGGAAGGTAAACTGGTTCAGCAGTTCACCAAGATCTTCATGGGCCTGGCGACTATCTTCCTGGAGCGCGATCTGGCGCTGATCGAGATCAACCCGCTGGTGATCACCACCCAGGGCGACCTGATCTGCCTCGACGGCAAACTGGGCGCTGACGGCAACGCACTGTTCCGCCAGCCCGATCTGCGCGAAATGCGCGACCAGTCTCAGGAAGATCCGCGTGAAGCACAGGCTGCACAGTGGGAACTGAACTACGTAGCGCTGGACGGCAACATCGGCTGCATGGTTAACGGTGCGGGCCTGGCAATGGGCACCATGGACATCGTTAAGCTGCACGGCGGTGAGCCCGCAAACTTCCTCGACGTGGGCGGTGGCGCAACCAAAGAGCGCGTCACCGAAGCGTTCAAAATTATCCTCTCTGACGACAACGTGAAAGCCGTTCTGGTGAACATCTTCGGCGGGATCGTCCGTTGCGACCTGATTGCTGACGGTATCATCGGTGCGGTGGAAGAAGTGGGTGTTAACGTTCCGGTTGTGGTTCGTCTGGAAGGGAACAACGCTGAACTCGGCGCGAAAAAACTGGCTGACAGCGGCCTGAATATTATTGCAGCGAAAAGTCTGACGGATGCAGCTCAGCAGGTTGTTGCCGCAGTGGAGGGGAAATAATGTCAGTTTTAATTAATAAAGATACCAAGGTTATCTGCCAGGGCTTCACCGGTAGCCAGGGGACTTTCCACTCCGAACAGGCGATTGCCTACGGTACGCAGATGGTTGGCGGCGTAACGCCAGGTAAAGGTGGCACCACGCATCTGGGCCTGCCGGTGTTCAACACCGTGCGTGAAGCCGTAGAAGCCACGGGCGCAACCGCGACCGTGATCTACGTTCCGGCTCCGTTCTGCAAAGACTCCATTCTGGAAGCGATCGACGCAGGCATTAAGCTCATCATCACCATCACTGAAGGTATCCCGACTCTGGATATGCTGACCGTGAAGGTGAAGCTGGATGAAGCGGGTGTGCGCATGATCGGCCCGAACTGCCCAGGTGTAATCACCCCAGGCGAATGCAAAATCGGCATCATGCCAGGCCACATTCACAAGCCGGGCAAAGTGGGCATCGTCTCCCGTTCCGGTACGCTGACCTATGAAGCGGTTAAGCAGACTACCGACTACGGTTTCGGCCAGTCTACCTGCGTGGGCATCGGTGGTGACCCGATCCCTGGCTCTAACTTCATCGATATCCTGAAGCTGTTCCAGGAAGATCCGCAGACCGAAGCGATCGTGATGATCGGTGAGATCGGCGGTAGCGCGGAAGAAGAAGCGGCTGCGTACATCAAAGAACACGTGACCAAGCCGGTTGTGGGTTACATCGCAGGTGTGACCGCGCCGAAAGGTAAGCGTATGGGTCACGCAGGTGCGATTATCGCTGGTGGTAAAGGTACGGCAGATGAGAAATTCGCGGCGCTGGAAGCCGCAGGCGTGAAGACCGTTCGCAGCCTGGCGGATATCGGCGAAGCACTGAAATCCATCATTAAGTAAGTCCTCTCTGCTCTCTGAAAGGGGGGCGTTGATATAAAAAAATGTCCGTTTCGACATGGTTGGCCGCTGAAAAGCGGCCTTTTTTATTGCCTGCGTTTGGCGATGAGGGTGAATTTGTAATCGTCGCTATTGAACACATTGCGGCTGTATTCAAAGACTCTGCCGTCTTTCAGAAATCCGCGTGACACTTTTTCCAGAATCGGCTTTGCCGGATCGAGCACCAGCGCGGCGATCGCCTCCTGCGATGGCATGACTGGCACCAGTTCCTGCTCGCTGCGATCGATTGCCATCTTTTTGATCTGCTCAATATAGTGGTATTTGGAGTTCTCCATGATCTCCCAGGTGAGATCGGCAAACATTGCCAGCGGCATCCACGTCTCTTCCAGGTTGACCGGTTTTTGCTTGATAAAACGCACGCGCTTCACATGCCACACTTTGTCATCCGGGTTGAGGTCTAACTTTTCTGCCAGACGGGCATCCGCTTTGATCACTTCGAAAATTTTCACGTCGCTGTGGGTATCGACGTTTCGATCGGCCAGCTTTTCGTAAAAACCGGTGAGCTGGTAAATGTCGTAGTTAACGCGTTCCTCTTTCACATAAGAGCCGCTGCCCTGAATGCTCTCAATAATCTGCTCTTCCGTGAGTAGCTTTAACGCCTGCCTTACCGTTACGCGGCTGACGCTGAACGCCTCCTGAAGGCTGGATTCTGTAGGCAATGCATCACCCGGTTTTAAAACACCCGCATTAATTTTCTCGCGGAGCGCATCGGCTATCTGCCGGTACATCGGTTTATTGCTCATTTTGTATTGCCCGCTTAATACCTTTTCAGGGAATTATGCCTTCACGTGCAGGTTTGTAAATAATACAATTTAAATACAAATTATCGTTGTTAGTGAAAATGATCACATAAATGTATTATTTTGTCTGCCACAATCCTCCCCGGACAATAACAACGTAAGTGTGAGGATCTTTATGAACCTGACGACTCTGACCCATCCCCGCGCGATCTGTGTACAGGCGCGGTTTTCCAGCCGTGATGAGGCAATCCGCCAACTGGCAACGCGACTGGCAGCGTTAGGCTGTATTACTGACTGTGATGAATTTTTAACGGAGGTTTTCCACCGTGAATCGCTGGGACCGACGGCATTAGGCGAAGGGCTGGCGGTGCCGCATGGTAAATCGGCAGCCGTGAAAGAAGCGGCATTTGCGGTAGCCACGCTAAGTGAACCGCTGGAGTGGGAAGGCGTGGACGGCCCGGAAAACGTCGGGCTGATTTTCCTGCTTGCCATTCCACCTGCCGAAGCGGGTTCAACGCATATACAGGTATTGACGGAACTGACTTCTCGCCTGGCGGACGATACCCTTCGGGCGCGGGTGATGGCCGCGACGACCGCAGAAGCGCTGCTTGCGGCGCTGGACGATGCACCGCAGGACGTAACCGTTGCTGCGTTAGCGGATGCACCTACCATCGTCTGTGTGACCGCCTGCCCGGCCGGGATTGCCCATACCTATATGGCGGCTGAATACCTGGAAAAAGCGGGACGTAAGCTCGGCGTAAACGTGGTGGTCGAAAAGCAGGGCGCGAACGGTATCGAAGGGCGTCTCACTCCACAGCAGTTACAGGAGGCAAAAGCGTGTATTTTTGCAGCAGAAGTGGCAATCAAAGAGAGTGAACGCTTCCAGGGTATTCCCGCTATTTCTGTGCCGGTTGCCGAGCCGTTGCGTCATGCTGAAGCCTTGATTGAGCGCGCGCTGGCATTGCAGCCTTCTTCGGCTACGCGCCCTGCGCAGGTTGAAACGGAGGCGAAAAAGAGCGTCAAAACGGAACTCAAGCAGGCGCTTCTCAGCGGTATCTCCTTTGCGGTGCCGCTGATTGTCGCCGGGGGCACGGTGCTGGCTGTGGCGGTGCTACTGGCACAGATTCTGGGCTTGCAACATCTGTTCGATCAGGAGAATTCGTGGCTGTGGATGTACCGTAAACTCGGCGGCGGCATGCTCGGCATTTTGATGGTGCCAGTTCTTGCTGCCTATACCGCATATTCACTCGCAGATAAACCCGCGCTGGCACCCGGTTTCGCGGCCGGTCTTGCTGCCAATATGATCGGCTCCGGTTTTTTGGGGGCCGTTGCAGGCGGGTTAATCGCTGGTTACCTGATGCGCTGGGTGAAAAATCATATTCGCCTTAATAACCGCTACAACGGTTTTTTAACTTATTACCTCTATCCGGTTATCGGCGTGTTGGGCGCAGGGAGCCTGATGCTGTTTGTGATTGGTGAGCCGGTGGCCTGGATTAATAACTCGCTGACCGCCTGGCTTAACGGACTCTCCGGCGCGAATGCGCTGTTGCTCGGAACCCTTCTTGGTTTTATGTGCTCGTTCGATTTGGGCGGGCCGGTCAACAAAGCGGCATATGCGTTCTGTCTCGGGGCGATGGCTAACGGCGTTTACGGGCCGTATGCCATTTTTGCCTCCGTCAAGATGGTGTCGGCCTTTACCGTTACGGCGTCAACCATGCTGGCTCCGCATCTCTTTAAGCAGTTTGAAATTGAAACCGGTAAATCAACCTGGCTGCTGGGGCTGGCGGGTATCACCGAAGGGGCGATCCCGATGGCGATTGAAGATCCGCTGCGGGTCATTGGCTCGTTTGTGCTTGGCTCAATGGCGACGGGCGCGATTGTTGGCGCAATGGGTATCGGGTTGTCCACGCCGGGGGCGGGCATTTTCTCCCTCTTTTTACTTCACGATGCCGGAATGGGGGGCGTGACAGCGGCGGCGGGCTGGTTTGGCGCGGCGCTGGTGGGAACCGCTATCTCTACGCTCATTTTACTGTTCTGGCGTCGTCAGGCTGTAAAGCGCGGTAAGTACGTCACAGAAGATGTTATGCCATAAACACTCACACAGGAAACGAAGATGAAAGCTGTATCTCGCGTTCATATTACGCCGCATATGCACTGGGACCGTGAGTGGTATTTCACCACGGAAGAGTCGCGTATTCTTCTCGTCAATAATATGGAGGAGATCCTCTCCCGCCTGGAACAGGACGACGAGTACAAATACTACGTCCTCGACGGTCAGACGGCGGTGCTGGAAGATTATTTTGCGGTAAAGCCGGAAAACCGTGAGCGGGTGAAAACGCTGGTGCAGGCCGGTAAGCTGATTATTGGCCCCTGGTATACCCAGACGGACACGACCATTGTCTCCGGCGAATCGATTGTGCGTAATCTGATGTACGGCATTCGCGACTGCATGGCGTTTGGCGAGCCGATGAAAATTGGCTACCTGCCGGATTCGTTTGGCATGTCCGGCCAGCTACCGCATATCTACAACGGATTTGGCATCACCCGCACGATGTTCTGGCGTGGCTGTTCCGAACGTCACGGCACAGATAAAACCGAATTTCTGTGGCAGAGCCGGGACGGCAGTGAAGTGACGGCACAGGTGCTGCCGTTGGGCTACGCGATTGGTAAGTACTTACCGGAGGATGAAGCCGGGCTGCGAAAACGGCTCGACAATTACTTCGAGGTGCTGGAAAACGCCTCCGTCACCAAAGAGATTTTGCTGCCTAATGGTCATGACCAGATGCCGCTACAGCAGAACATTTTTGCGGTGATGGATAAGCTCCGTGAAATCTATCCGCAGCGTAAATTTGTGATGAGCCGCTTCGAGGAGGTCTTTGAACATATCGATGCTCACCGCGGTGAACTGGCAACGCTGAAAGGGGAGTTTATCGACGGGAAATACATGCGCGTGCACCGGACGATCGGCTCCACGCGGATGGACATCAAAATTGCCCATGCCCGTATTGAGAACAAAATCGTCAATATTCTCGAACCGCTGGCAACGCTCGCCTGGACGCTGGGCTTTGAATATCACCACGGCCTGCTGGAGAAAATGTGGAAAGAGATCCTGAAGAACCACGCCCACGACAGTATCGGCTGTTGCTGCAGTGACAAAGTGCATCGTGAGATTGTCTCCCGGTTTGAGCTGGCCGAGGACATGGCCGACAACCTGACGCGTTTTTATATGCGCAAGATTGTCGACAATATGCCGCAAAGTGATGAAGACAAGCTGGTGCTGTTCAATCTGATGCCCTGGCCACGAGAAGAGGTGATTAACACGACCATACGTCTGCGCGCCAGCCAGTTCCGCTTGCTGGATGATAAAGGTAATGAAATCCCGTATTTCATCCGCAGCGCGCGTGAAATCGACCCAGGACTGATTGACCGGCAGATTGTGCATTACGGTAATTACGATCCATTTATGGAGTTTGATATTCAGATCAACCCGATCCTGCCGTCGATGGGCTACCGAACGCTTTATATTGAGCCGCATGTTGCCGGTAAGGTGCGTTCATCGCCGGGCACCACGGAGGCTTTGCTGGAAAATGCCTTCTGGCAGATTGCATTAAACGACGACGGTACGCTGCGTCTGCGCGATAAAGAATCCGGGCGTATTTATGACCGCGTGCTGGAAATAGAAGAGAGTTCCGATGACGGCGATGAGTACGACTATTCACCTTCGCGTGAAGAGTGGCGACTCACTTCTGCGCAAGGGCAGCATGATGTTGAGGTGACGCATGAAGGCTGGCAGAGCAGGGCGGTTATTCGTCATCATATGGCCGTTCCGGCGAATCTGGCCGAACGCTCGGCGCGCCAGCAAAACGGCTCACTTGACGTTGAAATTGACGTGACGCTTAGCCACAACAGCAGACGCATAGACGTTGAGGTGCGTCTGGACAACCAGGCGGATGACCATCGTGTACGCGTTTTAATTCCAACGCCGTTCAATACGAAAGAGGTACTGGCTGATACGCAATTTGGCTCCGTAACGCGCCCGGTGTACGACGAAGCGATGGCAAACTGGCAGGAAGAGGGCTGGAAAGAAGCGCCAGTCCCTGTCTGGAATTTACTCAGTTACGCGGTTCTGCAGGAAAAACGCAATGGCCTGGCGCTGTTTACAGAGGGTCTACGCGAATTTGAAGTGGTGGGTGAGGATAACAAAACGTTCGCGTTGACCTTACTTCGCGGAGTAGGGCTATTAGGGAAAGAAGATTTGCTGCTGCGTCCAGGCAGACCGTCCGGCATTAAAATGCCTGTGCCTGACTCACAGATGCGGGGCCAGCTTCGCTGCCGTTTTAGCCTTTTCAGCTTTAGCGGATCGCCAGACAGTGCAGGCATTGCTCAGCAGGCGAAAGCGTGGCTTACGCCGGTCTACTGCTACAACAAAATCCCCTGGGATGCGATGAAACTTAATCGTGCTGCATGCACGACGCCGGACCACTACAGCCTGTTAACGTTGTCGCCGACAGAGTGCGTGTTGAGTGTGCTGAAAAAAGCGGAAGATCGAGACGAGCTTATCCTTCGCCTGTTTAACCCGTCTGAGTCCGGCTCTTGCGAGGTCGCTTTGGCGGTCAGTCAGGGGATTAAACGGTGTCGCGAAACGGACCTGAATGAAAAAATAAAAGGGGACGGGCATGACGGCACGGGGATTGAGGGCGCATTTCGTCCGGGTCAGTCACGCACCTTTAGTATTCAGATAGCGTAGTAGATGCAAAAACATGTCAAAGGGCTGCCGCAATGCAGCCCTTTTTCATTAGATAGTCACATAAGGGTGTTAATTTTAAGAGTGGTAAAAGTAAATTAAATGTAATTTCATGGCGCACCCTTAGCGTAATGGAAAAATACGATGATGCGACATATCCTTATAAGTTTACCCGGTTGTGAAAATGCTTTGTCCGGACCGGTTAATAAAAATCACTTTTATTTATATTAATGCCCGCATTTGATAACCATTCACGCCTTCCCAAACACATATTTTTAACATGGGATTTACCATTCTTACCATGATGAAACATGGTTAACAATGATGTTTGTTTTTGATTTAAATCAATGTTTAATCCTTGGAAAAAGCCGACAAAAGGCGTTAAATTGTCCCCGATCAAAATGGCTGAAAAGCGGTAATTTTGCTATAAATTGATCACCGTCGAAAAACGTAAAAGTGATTCAATAAAAACCTGTTTATTGTAAGGGTTTTGCAGCGTATTATATTTACGGGATCAATTTGGGTTTTTTATTAACGTATTTGTAACCTTTCATCACTGTTTTTTCCTCCAGTAGAGAATAAGCAACGAAGAAAGTCTGCAGATAACTTTGTATTGGGGCATGCGTGTGAATCCTTATCTAACGGGGTTCACTCTCGGAGTCTTCATGCGATGAGCAAGGAGTCATGATGTTAGATATAGTCGAACTGTCGCGCTTACAGTTTGCCTTGACCGCGATGTACCACTTCCTGTTTGTGCCACTGACGCTCGGTATGGCGTTCCTGCTGGCCATAATGGAAACGGTCTACGTCCTCTCCGGCAAACAGATTTATAAAGATATGACCAAGTTCTGGGGCAAGTTGTTTGGTATCAACTTTGCGCTGGGCGTGGCGACCGGTCTGACCATGGAGTTCCAGTTCGGGACTAACTGGTCTTACTATTCCCATTACGTAGGGGATATCTTCGGTGCGCCGCTGGCCATTGAAGGTCTGATGGCCTTCTTCCTCGAATCCACCTTTGTAGGTCTGTTCTTCTTCGGTTGGGACCGTCTGGGCAAAGTCCAGCATATGGCGGTCACCTGGCTGGTGGCATTAGGCTCTAACCTGTCCGCACTGTGGATACTGGTAGCGAACGGCTGGATGCAGAACCCCATCGCGTCTGATTTCAACTTCGAAACCATGCGTATGGAGATGGTCAGCTTTGCCGAGCTGGTCCTGAACCCGGTTGCACAGGTTAAATTCGTTCACACTGTGGCCTCTGGCTATGTGTGCGGCGCGATGTTTGTACTGGGTATCAGCTCCTACTATATGCTGCGTGGTCGTGACTTCGCGTTCGCAAAACGCTCCTTTGCTATCGCAGCAAGTTTCGGTATGGCGGCAATTCTGTCCGTTATCGTTCTGGGTGATGAATCCGGTTACGAAATGGGCGACGTTCAGAAAACCAAACTGGCCGCTATCGAAGCCGAATGGGAAACCCAACCGGCTCCGGCTGCGTTTACGCTGTTCGGTATTCCCGATCAGGATGCGCAGGAAAACCGCTTCGCCATTCAGATCCCTTACGCGCTGGGCATTATTGCCACTCGCTCCGTCGACAAACAGGTCACTGGCCTGAAAGAGCTGATGGTGCAGCATGAAGAGCGTATTCGTAACGGGATGAAAGCCTATTCGCTGCTGGAACAGCTGCGCGCCGGTTCAACCGACCAGGCGGTTCGCGACCAGTTCAACGATGTGAAGAAAGACCTGGGCTACGGTCTGCTGTTGAAACGCTATACCCCGAACGTCTCTGATGCGACGGAAGCGCAGATTCAGATGGCAACCAAAGACTCCATTCCACGCGTTGCACCGCTGTACTTCGCGTTCCGTATCATGGTGGGCTGCGGCATCATCATGCTGCTGATCATCGCGGCGTCCTTCTGGTCCGTGATTCGCAACCGCATTGGTGAGAAAAAATGGCTGCTGCGCACGGCGCTGTACGGTATCCCGCTGCCGTGGATTGCTATCGAATCCGGCTGGTTTGTGGCGGAATATGGCCGTCAGCCGTGGGCGATAGGTGAGGTGCTGCCAACGGCAGTAGCAAACTCCTCCCTGACCGCGGGCGACCTGATCTTCTCTATGCTGCTGATTTGCGGTCTGTACACCCTGTTCCTGGTGGCTGAACTGTTCCTGATGTTCAAGTTCGCGCGCCTTGGCCCAAGCAGCCTGAAAACCGGTCGCTATCACTACGAGCAGTCCACTGCGACTACTCAGCCGGCACGCTAAGACAGGAGTCATCAAATGATCGATTATGAAGTATTGCGTTTTATCTGGTGGCTGCTGGTCGGTATTCTGCTGATCGGTTTTGCGGTCACCGACGGTTTCGACATGGGGGTGGGCATGCTCACCCGTTTCCTCGGTCGTAATGACACCGAGCGTCGAATCATGATCAACTCAATCGCCCCGCACTGGGACGGTAACCAGGTGTGGCTGATCACCGCAGGCGGCGCGCTGTTCGCTGCCTGGCCGATGGTCTACGCGGCTGCGTTCTCCGGCTTCTATGTGGCGATGATTCTGGTGCTGGCCTCTTTATTCTTCCGTCCGGTCGGTTTCGACTACCGTTCCAAGATTGAAGATACCCGCTGGCGTAACATGTGGGACTGGGGCATCTTCATTGGTAGCTTCGTTCCACCGCTGGTGATTGGCGTGGCGTTCGGTAACCTGCTGCAGGGCGTACCGTTCCACATCGATGAGTACATGCGTCTTTACTACACCGGTAACTTCTTCCAGCTGCTGAATCCGTTTGGTCTGCTGGCGGGTGTGGTGAGCGTGGCGATGATCATCACTCAGGGCGCGACTTATCTGCAGATGCGTACTGTGGGTGAACTGCACCTGCGCTCCCGTGCTACGGCTCAGGTTGCTGCGCTGGTAACACTGGTTTGCTTCGCGCTGGCCGGTGTCTGGGTGATGTACGGTATTGATGGTTATGTGGTGACGTCTGCAATTAACCATACTGCGCCGTCTAACCCGCTGACCAAAGAAGTGGCGCGTGAGGCGGGCGCATGGCTGGTGAACTTTAACACTACCCCTGCGCTGTGGGCTATTCCGGCTCTGGGTGTACTGCTGCCGCTGCTGACTGTGCTGACCTCGCGTCTGGAAAAAGGTGCTCTGGCGTTCGTGTTCTCTTCACTGACCCTGGCGTGCATCATCCTGACGGCGGGCATTGCGATGTTCCCGTTCGTGATGCCTTCCAGCACCATGATGAATGCCAGCCTGACCATGTGGGATGCAACCTCCAGCCAGCTGACGCTGAACCTGATGACGTATGTCGCGTGTGTATTCGTACCGATTATTCTGCTCTACACCGCCTGGTGTTACTGGAAAATGTTCGGTCGTATCACCAAAGAACATATCGAAAGCAACACCCACTCTATGTACTAAGTAAGGAGCTGAATATGTGGTATTTCGCATGGATTTTAGGGACGCTTCTTGCCTGTGCATTTGGTGTCATTACCGCCCTGGCGCTGGAGCACGTTGAAGCGTCCAAAGCGGGTGAAGAAAAACACTGATGAACATTATCGCAACGTTATATGCGGTAATGGATAAGCGCCCGTTAAGGGCGCTTTCTTTAGTGATGGCATTACTGCTGGCAGGCTGTATCTTCTGGGACCCGTCGCGCTTCGCGGCTAAGACCAGTGAGCTTGAGATCTGGCACGGCTTCCTCATCATGTGGGCGGTGTGTGCAGGTGTGATTCACGGCGTCGGCTTTCGTCCGAAAGCCCTCCACTGGCAGGGCATTTTCTGCCCGCTGATCGCCGATCTCGTTCTCCTGGCAGGTCTGATTTTCTTCTTCTTCTGAATAAGAAATGTCCGTTAACGATATGGGCTTACCTGAGCCCATAAAAATTTACTCTCCGTTTACTTTCTCCCATTCCAAACCATCATTCCCGCGCGTATAGTAGCGAAGTTTGAAAGCTCCAACTTTTCTTGTATTACCGGGATGTAAAGTGAATACAACGCTGTTTCGATGGCCGGTTCGTGTCTACTACGAAGATACCGATGCCGGTGGTGTGGTCTACCACGCCAGCTACGTTGCTTTTTATGAACGGGCACGCACAGAGATGCTGCGCCATCATCACTTTAGCCAGCAGGTGTTGTTGGCTGAGCGAGTTGCCTTTGTGGTACGCAAGATGACGCTTGAGTATTTTGCGCCTGCCAGACTCGACGATATGCTCGAAGTCCAAACTGAAATTACATCAATGCGCGGAACTTCACTGGTTTTCACGCAGCGGATAGTCAATGCAGAGAACGCCGTACTGAACTCAGCTGAGGTACTGATTGTCTGTGTTGATCCAACCATAATGAAGCCTCGTGCGCTTCCTAAGTCTATTGTCGCGGAGTTTAAGCAGTGACTGACATGAATATCCTTGATTTGTTCCTGAAGGCAAGCCTTCTGGTTAAACTTATCATGTTGATTTTGATTGGTTTTTCAATCGCATCCTGGGCCATCATCATCCAGAGAACGCGTATTCTCAATGCCGCAGGCCGTGAAGCTGAAGCGTTTGAAGACAAGTTCTGGTCTGGTATCGAGCTTTCTCGTCTGTATCAGGAAAGCCAGGGACGCCGTGATAGCCTCGCAGGCTCCGAACAGATTTTCTACAGCGGTTTCAAAGAGTTTGCCCGCTTGCATCGTGCTAACAACCATGCACCGGAAGCCGTCGTTGAAGGTGCGTCGCGTGCGATGCGCATTTCCATGAACCGCGAACTGGAAAATCTTGAAACGCATATTCCTTTCCTCGGCACGGTTGGTTCCATCAGCCCGTATATCGGTCTGTTTGGTACGGTGTGGGGGATCATGCACGCCTTTATCGCGCTCGGTGCGGTGAAGCAGGCGACGTTGCAGATGGTTGCACCGGGTATCGCAGAAGCACTGATCGCGACCGCTATCGGTCTGTTTGCGGCTATTCCGGCAGTTATGGCGTACAACCGTCTGAACCAGCGCGTGAACAAACTGGAACTGAACTACGACAACTTTATGGAAGAGTTCACTGCGATTCTGCACCGTCAGGCGTTTACCAGCACCGAGAGCAACAAGGGGTAAACCATGGCCAGATCCCGTGGACGAGGTCGTCGCGAGCTTAAGTCCGAAATTAATATCGTTCCACTGCTGGACGTACTGCTGGTACTGCTGCTGATTTTTATGGCGACAGCGCCCATCATTACTCAGAGTGTGGAAGTTGATCTGCCGGATGCGACAGAATCACAAGCGGTAAGCACCAATGACGATCCTCCGGTCATCATTGAAGTTTCCGGCGTAGGGCAGTACAGCGTGGTGGTCGAGAAAGATCGTATGGATCAACTCCCGCCAGAGCAGGTGATTGCTGAAGCGCAACGTCGTCTGGAGTCAAATCCGAAGACGGTCTTCTTGATCGGTGGCGCGAAAGATGTGCCATATGATGAAATTATTAAAGCGCTGAACTTGCTACATAGCGCGGGCGTTAAGTCGGTTGGCTTAATGACTCAGCCTATTTGATCATCTGCGTAGTTTTTGGGAACCGATAGTGTCAAAGGCAACCGAACAGAACGACAAACTTAAGCGAGCGATAATCGTCTCCGCAGTGCTGCACGTCATTCTTTTTGCAGCGCTGATCTGGAGTTCGTTCGACGAGCACATTGATGCATCTGCGGGCGGCGGTGGAGGCTCTTCCATCGACGCCGTCATGGTGGACCCTGGTGCGATCGTTCAGAACTATAATCGCCAGCAACAGCAGCAGGCGAGTGCAAAACGCGCTGAAGAGCAGCGTGAGAAACAGGCGCAACAGCAAGCCGAAGAACTGCGTGAAAAGCAGGCCGCAGAGCAGGAACGTCTGAAGCAGCTTGAGAAAGAGCGTTTGCAGGCGCAGGAAGCGGCGAAAGAGCAGGCGGAGCAGCAGAAGCAGGCTGAAGCCGCAGCGAAAAAAGCCCAGGAACAGCAAAAGCAAGCAGAAGAGGCGGCAGCAAAAGCCGCTGCTGATGCCAAAGCCCAGGCTGACGCGCAGGCGAAAAAAGCAGCCGCTGACGCTCAGAAGAAAGCAGAAGCGGAGGCCGCGAAAAAAGCCGCTGCTGATGCTCAGAAGAAAGCGGAAGCCGAGGCCGCGAAGAAAGCTGCTGCCGATGCTCAGAAGAAAGCGGAAGCAGAAGCCGCGAAGAAAGCGGCGGCAGCAGAAAAAGCCGCTGCTGCTGAGAGAGCGGCCGCAGACAAAAAAGCTGCCGCTGAGAAGGCCGCTGCCGATAAGAAAGCTGCAGCTGAAAAAGCCGCAGCGAAAAAGGCAGCAGCAGAAAAAGCGGCTGCCGCCGCGGGTGTTGACGATCTGCTGGGCGACCTGAGTTCTGGTAAGAATGCGCCGAAAACGGGCGGTGGGGCGAAAGGAAACAACGCAGCGCCGACCGGAAGTGGTAACACTAAGAGTAACGGTGCTTCTGGCGCTGAAATCAACGGCTATGCCGCGCAGATTAAATCCGCTATTGAAAGCCGGTTTTATGATGCGTCTTCCTACACCGGTAAAACGTGTACGCTGCGTATAAAACTGGCACCGGACGGCATGTTGCTTGATATTCAGTCTGAAGGTGGCGACCCGGCCTTATGTACTGCGGCACTGGCTGCAGCGCGTCAGGCGAAGATGCCTAAACCACCGTCACAGGCAGTCTACGAAGTCTTTAAAAATGCACCACTGGACTTCAAACCTTAAGTTACATTTTCCCCGTGCAAACGGGGGAAAATAGACCAGGTTTAGTCACAGGGTTCTGGTAGTTTTGTCTATTTGAGTTTGTTAACATTCTGCTAAATTATCGTGGGTAAGGTTACCCGGATAAGGGAGATATGATGAAGCAGGCATTACGTGTAGCATTTAGTTTTTTAATGCTGTGGGCAGCTGTGCTGCACGCAGAAGTACGTATCGAGATCACCCAGGGGGTGGACTCGGCGCGCCCAATCGGTGTTGTTCCGTTCCAGTGGGCAGGCCCTGGCGCTGCGCCTGAAGATATCGGCGGCATCGTTGCGGCTGACCTGCGTAACAGCGGCAAATTCAACCCATTAGATCGTTCTCGTCTGCCACAGCAGCCGGGCACTGCGCAGGAAGTTCAACCTGCAGCATGGTCCGCGCTGGGCATTGATGCCGTTGTCGTTGGTCAGGTAACGCCTGCTCCAGACGGTGGTTACAACGTGGCTTACCAGCTGGTGGATACCGGCGGTGCGCCAGGCACTGTTCTGGCTCAGAACTCTTACAAAGTGAACAAGCAGTGGCTGCGTTATGCTGGCCACACCGCAAGTGACGAAGTGTTTGAAAAGCTGACCGGGATTAAAGGGGCATTCCGTACCCGTATTGCTTACGTTGTTCAGACCAATGGCGGTCAGTTCCCGTATGAGCTGCGCGTCTCTGACTACGATGGCTACAACCAGTTCACCGTTCACCGTTCACCGCAGCCGCTGATGTCTCCGGCGTGGTCGCCTGACGGCTCCAAACTGGCATACGTAACGTTTGAAAGCGGCCGTTCTGCGCTGGTTATCCAGACGCTGTCTAACGGTGCTGTGCGTCAGGTTGCGTCGTTCCCACGTCACAATGGTGCGCCAGCGTTCTCTCCGGACGGCACGAAACTGGCCTTTGCGCTGTCTAAAACCGGTAGTCTGAACCTGTACGTGATGGACATTGGTTCGGGTCAGATCCGCCAGATCACTGATGGTCGTAGCAACAACACCGAACCAACCTGGTTCCCGGACAGCCAGAATCTGGCCTTTACGTCTGACCAGGCGGGTCGCCCACAGGTTTACAAAGTAAATATCAACGGCGGAACACCGCAGCGTATCACCTGGGAAGGTTCACAGAACCAGGACGCCGATGTCAGTGCCGATGGTAAAACGATGGTAATGGTCAGTTCTGCTGGTGGTCAGCAGCACATTGCCAAACAGGATCTGGTAACGGGTGGCGTGCAAGTTCTCTCGTCAACGTTCCTGGATGAAACGCCAAGTCTGGCACCTAACGGCACTATGGTAATCTACAGCTCTTCTCAGGGGATGGGATCTGTGCTGAATCTGGTTTCTACAGATGGGCGTTTCAAAGCGCGTATTCCGGCAACTGATGGACAGGTAAAATCACCTGCCTGGTCGCCGTATCTGTAAATAATAATTAATTGATTACTAAAGGAATCTTAGAAATGCAACTGAACAAAGTGCTGAAGGGGCTGATGATCGCTCTGCCTGTAATGGCAATCGCAGCGTGTTCTTCTAACAAGAACGCAAGCAATGACCAGAGCGGCGAAGGCATGATGGGTGCTGGCACCGGTATGGACGCTAACGGCAATGGCAACATGTCTTCTGAAGAGCAAGCGCGTCTTCAGATGCAGCAGCTGCAGCAGAACAACATCGTTTACTTCGATCTGGATAAATACGATATTCGTTCTGACTTCGCTGCAATGCTGGATGCGCACGCTAACTTCCTGCGTAGCAACCCGTCTTACAAAGTCACCGTAGAAGGTCACGCGGACGAACGTGGTACGCCTGAGTACAACATCTCCCTGGGTGAACGTCGTGCTAACGCTGTTAAAATGTACCTGCAGGGTAAAGGCGTTTCTGCTGACCAGATCTCCATCGTTTCTTACGGTAAAGAAAAACCTGCAGTGCTGGGTCATGACGAAGCGGCTTACTCCAAAAACCGTCGTGCCGTACTGGTTTACTAAGAGAATTGCATGAGCAGTAACTTCAGACATCATCTCATGAGTCTGTCGTTACTGGTTGGAATAGCGGCCCCCTGGGCCGCTTTTGCTCAGGCACCAATCAGTAGTGTCGGCTCAGGCTCGGTAGAAGACCGGGTCACCCAACTCGAGCGTATTTCTAACGCTCACAGTCAGCTTTTAACCCAACTCCAGCAGCAACTTTCCGATAACCAGAATGATATTGATTCTCTCCGTGGTCAGATCCAGGAAAGTCAGTATCAACTCAATCAGGTTGTGGAACGTCAGAAACAAATCTTGCTGCAGATAGACAGCCTGAGCAGTGGCGGTGCAGCAGCACAACCCGCAGCGGGCGATCAAAGCGGTGCGGCGACAGCTCCAGCAGCTGATGCTTCTGCCTCGGCTGGTGCGCCTGTACAGAGCGGTGACGCGAATACGGATTACAACGCGGCCATTGCTCTGGTGCAGGATAAATCGCGTCAGGACGATGCTATCGCTGCGTTTCAGAACTTCATTAAAAAATACCCTGATTCCACCTACCAGCCAAACGCGAATTACTGGTTGGGTCAGTTGAATTACAATAAGGGTAAAAAAGATGATGCGGCGTTTTATTTTGCCTCAGTGGTGAAAAATTACCCGAAATCACCAAAAGCGCCGGATGCGATGTTCAAAGTCGGCGTGATCATGCAGGACAAAGGTGACACGGCGAAAGCCAAAGCGGTTTATCAGCAAGTGATCACAAAATTCCCTGGTACTGACGGTGCCAAACAGGCACAAAAACGTTTGAATTCGATGGGTTGATTATCACACGACCAGAAATCGCGTTATTTCTGGTCGTGCCGCATGATTCGTAAGCAGTTAAGTGATCTTCATCGAAATTTTTGTTGCGCAGAATTCTTAAATCAGTAATATATGCCGCCGTTGCCACGGGATATCAAACAACGTGAAGACAGCGTAAAAGTGGGTCGTTAGCTCAGTTGGTAGAGCAGTTGACTTTTAATCAATTGGTCGCAGGTTCGAATCCTGCACGACCCACCACTTAACGCACACCGGCAGTACAGAGTGGGTGATTAGCTCAGTTGGTAGAGCATCTCCTTTACACGGAGGGGGGCGGCGGTTCGAGCCCGTCATCACCCACCACTCGGGTCGTTAGCTCAGTTGGTAGAGCAGTTGACTTTTAATCAATTGGTCGCAGGTTCGAATCCTGCACGACCCACCAATTTTATTGGTTCCGAGTGATAATTCAGGCGACGCCCAAACGGGTCGTTAGCTCAGTTGGTAGAGCAGTTGACTTTTAATCAATTGGTCGCAGGTTCGAATCCTGCACGACCCACCAGCCTGAATAAATTGAATTAAATCCCGCAAGGGGTCGTTAGCTCAGTTGGTAGAGCAGTTGACTTTTAATCAATTGGTCGCAGGTTCGAATCCTGCACGACCCACCAATGTAAAAAAGCGCCCTAAAGGCGCTTTTTTGCTATCTGCAGATCCTGAGCCTAAAACACCCTGCCTGATGGCGCTGGGCTTATCAGGCCTACGGAGTAAAGTAGGTTGGGTAAGGCGAAGCCGCCATCCGACAAATGCTGGCGGTATCAATTCCCGATGACATTCCGCAGTAAATTCGCTATCTTGTTTAGTATACAAAACACAATTGCCGCACCTTTTGCTATCTCAAGCAAAACAAAAGCAATATTGTTAAGCCAGTAAAACGAGAAGCCATAATGAGCGTGATGTTTGATCCTGAAGCCGCAATCTATCCCTTCCCGCCAAAGCCTGTCCCACTGGGCCAGGATGAAAAGCAGTTCTACCGTGAAAAGATCAAGCGTCTTCTCAAAGCGCGCGATGCGGTGATGGTGGCGCATTACTACACTGACCCGGAAATTCAGCAGCTGGCGGAAGAGACCGGAGGCTGTATTTCCGACTCTCTGGAGATGGCGCGCTTTGGTGCAAAACATCCGGCCTCGACGCTGCTGGTCGCGGGCGTGCGTTTTATGGGCGAGACGGCAAAAATTCTCAGCCCTGAAAAAACCATTCTGATGCCGACATTACATGCCGAATGTTCGCTCGATCTTGGCTGCCCGATCGATGAGTTCACCGCCTTTTGCGATGCTCATCCTGACCGTACCGTTGTGGTCTACGCCAATACTTCTGCCGCCGTAAAAGCGCGGGCTGACTGGGTGGTAACCTCCAGCATCGCCGTTGAACTGATTGAGCACCTCGACAGCCTGGGTGAGAAAATCATCTGGGCACCGGATCGCCATCTCGGTAA
Organism: Enterobacter sp. MALB-1; assembly: GCF_041021625.1. NCBI lineage: Bacteria > Pseudomonadati > Pseudomonadota > Gammaproteobacteria > Enterobacterales > Enterobacteriaceae > Enterobacter > Enterobacter sp. MALB-1. The sequence continues at coordinate 3,053,612 of NZ_JBDPJL010000001.1, read as the reverse complement.
TTACGTTCAGAAGCAAACCGGTGCGGATGTGCTCTGCTGGCAGGGGGCCTGTATCGTTCACGACGAGTTTAAAACACAGGCGTTGACGCGCATGAAAGGGCTATACCCGGATGCCGCTATTCTGGTGCACCCGGAGTCGCCGCAGTCGATCGTTGATATGGCGGATGCGGTTGGTTCAACCAGCCAGCTTATCAATGCGGCCAGGACCTTGCCACACAAGCAGCTTATCGTGGCGACCGATCGCGGTATTTTCTATAAGATGCAACAGGCCGTGCCGGAAAAAGAACTCCTCGAAGCGCCTACTGCGGGAGAAGGGGCGACCTGCCGAAGCTGTGCTCACTGTCCGTGGATGGCGATGAATGGCCTGAAAGCGATTGCTGAAGGGCTGGAAACCGGTGGTGCAGCCCATGAAATACATGTTGATGCTGCGCTTCGTGAAGGTGCGTTAATTCCGCTTAACCGCATGCTGGATTTTGCGGCTACACTACGTACTTAATTCAATACGCACTGGGGAAAAGATGGATTTTTTTAGCACGCAGAACATCCTGGTTCATATACCGATTGGTACGGGCGGCTATGACCTGTCATGGATTGAGGCCGTTGGTACACTGGCCGGTTTACTCTGTATCTGGCTGGCCAGCCTTGAGAAGATCAGCAATTACGCGTTTGGGCTGATAAACGTTACGCTCTTTGCGATCATCTTTTTCCAGATCCAGCTCTATGCCAGCCTGCTTTTGCAGCTGTTTTTCTTTGCGGCAAATATTTATGGCTGGTATGCCTGGTCGCGACAGAACAGCCAGCAGGAAGCTGCCCTCCAGATCCGCTGGCTACCCTTGCCGAAAGCCATCGCCTGGTTTGTTGCCTGCGTTGTCGCGATTGGGTTGATGACCGTCTTTATCAATCCGGTATTCGCTTTCCTGACTCGTGTAGCGGTGGCGGTTATGTCTGGCGTCGGTTTAAACGTCACGATGCCCGAACTTCAGCCCGACGCCTTCCCGTTCTGGGATTCCTGCATGATGGTGCTGTCGATAGCGGCGATGATCCTGATGACCCGCAAATACGTCGAAAACTGGCTGCTGTGGGTCATTATTAACGTTATCAGCGTGGTGATATTTGCTCTGCAGGGCGTCTATGCGATGTCGCTGGAGTATATGCTGCTGACCTTCATTGCGCTGAACGGTAGCCGCATGTGGATTAACAGCGCGCGTGAGCGCGGCTCTCGCGCGCTTTCCAGCTAATGGTGGTGATGGTGTGAATGGCCGGACTGCGCCTCGTTAAGGTGGCAGTCCGGCCCGTTACAGGGCTGATACTCCATCTGAATGGTAGCGTGTGCAACCTCATAGTGATGTTCAAGAAAGTGCTGGATACGTTCCAGCAGCGCGTCGTGGTCATGCGGCGGGATCACCTGAACATGCAGCGTCATAATCGGTTTTTCGCCTACCAGCCAGACGTGAACATGGTGAACGTTGCGTACTTCGGGAATTGAACGGCAAAGATTGCGCTTCAGTTCCCCGATATTCAGCGAGGACGGTGCGCCTTCCAGTAATTCATTAACGCTCTCCTTCAATAGCCGCCAGGCACTGCGCAGAACCAGGCACGACACCAGAACAGAAAGAATCGGGTCGATGGGGGTCCAGCCGGTATAAAGGATCACCAGAGCGGCCACAATTGCCCCGACAGACCCCAGTAAATCCCCCAGAACATGAAGCGCCGCTGCACGCACATTCAGGTTTTTTTCACCGCTGCCGCGATGCAAAATCCAAAATGCCAGGATGTTAGCAATCAGGCCCGCAATGGCAATAACCATCATCGTCGCCCCGGCAACGGGTTGCGGATGTCTGAAGCGCTGGAACGCCTCCCAGACAATAAGAATGGTAATCACCACCAGCGCGATGGCGTTGACGAAAGCGGCGAGGGTGGTCAGCCTGAGCCAGCCAAAAGTGTGTCGGGCATTCGGCGGCCGACGTGCAAACTGCACGGCCAGCAGGGCGAAAAGCAGGGCGGCGGCATCTGTAAGCATATGTCCGGCATCAGCCAGCAGAGCCAGCGAACCTGAAATTAATCCGCCGATAACCTCGATAACCATAAACGTGGCAGTGACACCAAACGCCAGCGTCAGCCGTTTTGCGTTGTCATCGCCGGTGGCGTGTGAGTGAGCATGCGTGTGCGCCATTTCATCTTTCCTGATTTGTTATTATCGTAAGTGTAGCGTTTTTAATATCTTACACAAAAAAGAAAGGAGAGCATCGGCTCTCCTTTTGAGTGTCAGATTACAGGGCTATTACTGAGTTGTACCGTCAGTTTTGGTGTCGGCGTCGCTACCCACTTTATCATTGGTATCAGGACATTTACCGTCTTTACACATGGAATTTTTGTGAACTTCATCGGTGGTCATCCCGTCATGATTCATGGTTCCCGAATTCGCTCCGTCCGGGTGCAACATCGTACCGCCGGAATTGGTATTACCCGTGTTGATATTGCTGTTATCAACATTATTAGGCGCAATATTCTGTTTCGCATCCGGCGCGACCTGACCCGCTGCGGCAGCGGCATTCGCGTCACCGTTGCTGTCAGAAGAGCCTGTCTCCGCCGCAAGGACGCTGCCGCTTGCCAGAGAAAGGGTTGCCGTAAGTAATAGGGTTGCCAGTTTCGTCATTTTCATCGTGTTGCTCCTGTTCTTATCGTTACGCTGGATAACATTTTCCAACAGTGCATCTCATTCAGTGGCGAAAGATTCCAGCATTCCTGCTTATGTCAGGATGGAATCGTGTTTAAGATATAAAATTCAGTTGTTACATTTAAAAAGTTTAGGGCAGATCTCATTTTTCGCTATTTTGTGGCGTTTATTAGGTGAATTCCAGGAATTATCTGCGTGAAGTGTAAAAGCCCGTTTACACTTCCGGGCCGACAAGTTAGATTGAAAGGATTGCTTTCATTACAAAAGATATGGCAGAGCTGGAAAGAAAATGAATTATCAGAACGACGATTTACGTATTAAAGAAATCAATGAGTTATTACCGCCTGTAGCGCTCCTTGAGAAATTCCCCGCCACTGAAAACGCCGCCAACACGGTGTCTCATGCACGTAAAGCGATCCACAAAATCCTGAAAGGGAATGACGATCGTCTGTTAGTGGTCATTGGCCCATGCTCTATCCACGATCCGGCAGCGGCAAAAGAGTACGCGGCCCGTCTGCTCACCCTGCGTGAAGAGCTGAAAGGCGAGCTGGAAATCGTGATGCGCGTGTATTTTGAAAAACCGCGTACCACCGTGGGCTGGAAAGGGCTGATTAACGATCCGCACATGGATAACAGTTTCCAGATCAACGATGGCCTGCGCATTGCGCGTAAGCTGCTGCTTGAGATCAACGACAGCGGTCTGCCCGCTGCCGGTGAGTTCCTGGACATGATCACCCCGCAATATCTGGCTGATCTGATGAGCTGGGGGGCAATCGGCGCGCGTACTACTGAATCACAGGTACACCGTGAGCTGGCGTCTGGTCTCTCTTGCCCGGTTGGGTTTAAAAATGGCACGGACGGCACCATTAAGGTCGCGATTGACGCTATCAACGCGGCAGGAGCACCGCACTGCTTCCTGTCTGTGACGAAATGGGGCCACTCAGCCATCGTCAACACCAGTGGTAACGGTGACTGCCATATCATTCTGCGCGGTGGTAAAGAGCCAAACTACAGCGCAAAACATGTCGCGGACGTGAAAGCGGGCCTGGAAAAAGCGGGTCTGCCACCGCAGGTGATGATCGACTTCAGCCACGCCAACTCCAGCAAGCAGTTCAAAAAGCAGATGGAAGTTGGGGCGGATGTTTGCAAGCAAATTGCCAGCGGTGAAAGCGCGGTGATTGGCGTGATGATCGAGAGCCATCTGGTTGAAGGCAATCAGAATCTGGAAGGCAGTGAGCCGCTGGTGTATGGCAAGAGCGTCACGGATGCCTGCATCGGCTGGGACGATACCGACACTATCCTGCGTCAGCTCGCCGATGCGGTAAAAGCCCGTCGCGGGTAATACGATTCCGCAAATAAAAAAGCGCGGATTGCTCCGCGCTTTTTTTATGTCCGGCGAAAATTACTTCGCTTTACCCTGGTTCGCTACTGCCGCCGCTTTTGCCGCGATTTCATCAGCGTTGCCCAGATAGTAATGTTTGATTGGTTTGAAGTTTTCGTCGAACTCATACACCAGCGGTACGCCAGTTGGAATGTTCAGTTCGAGGATTTCGTCTTCACCCATGTTGTCCAGGTATTTCACCAGCGCACGCAGGGAGTTACCGTGCGCGGCAATGATGACGCGCTCACCGCTTTTCAGACGTGGCAGAATGGTTTCGTTCCAGTAAGGCACAACGCGGTCGATAGTCAGCGCCAGGCTTTCGGTCGTTGGTAGCTCAGCGTCAGTCAGTTTCGCGTAGCGCGGGTCATGGCCCGGATAGCGCTCGTCATCTTTGGTCAGCTCTGGTGGTGTCACAGCAAAACCACGACGCCACTGTTTAACCTGCTCGTCACCGTATTTTTCCGCGGTTTCCGCTTTGTTCAGACCCTGCAGCGCACCGTAGTGACGCTCGTTCAGTTTCCAGGATTTCTCAACCGGCAGCCAGGCCTGATCCAGTTCATCCAGAACGTTCCACAGAGTATGGATGGCACGTTTCAGCACAGAGGTGTAAGCAAAATCAAAGGAGAAGCCTTCTTCCTTCAGCAGTTTTCCTGCTGCTTTTGCTTCGCTTACGCCTTTCTCGGACAGATCAACGTCGTACCAACCGGTGAAACGGTTTTCGTTGTTCCACTGGCTTTCGCCGTGGCGTACCAGGACCAGCTTAGTTACAGCCATATCATACTCCTCATAAACTTTATTGAATGATAACAATTCTCATTATATTGCCGTGGCCGTGCCAGCAGCAACGCTTAACCCTAACCATAGCGAAAATAGTCCCGGAGTGTAAGATGCTTGTGAATTCAGGGTTATGATTTTGTCTGCGATCGGCGCTATTTTCAGCAATACGGGCAGAAAAAAGCCCTCGTTATGAGGGCCTGGTTTTTTTGCCGGATGACGCTGCGCTTATCCGGCCAACAGGTAGGCCCGTGCAAGCGTAGCGCCGCCGGGCGTTAAGCGCACGGAGTGAAATGATACTCGGTGATGCTGACGTACTCTTCACCTGGTCGCAGCACGCAGTCCGGCTGCGGCCATTCCGGATGGTTTGGACTGTCCGGGAGGAACTCACTCTCCAGCGCCAGACCCTGCCAGTCGCTGTATTCCTCATGTTCACGCGCCGTCGTACCGCCGAGAAAGTTGCCTGAGTAGAATTGCAGGGCAGGAGCGGTGGTATAGACCGTCATCTGCAGTTTCTCATCGGCTGACCAGACCTGCGCGGCAGGCTGGCGAATATCCCCTTTTGCCTGCAGCAGGAAGGCGTGGTCGTAGCCGTTCACTTTGCGCTGATCGTCATCGCTGAGAAAATCCTGGGCGATGGTTTTCGCATGGCGGAAATCAAAGCTGGTGCCGCTCACGGACTTCAGCCCCTGATACGGAATCCCCATTTCGTCGACGGGCAGGTACGCATCGGCCAGTATCTGGAGCTTGTGGTTGCGGACATCGCACTGATTGCCATCAAGATTGAAATAGGCATGGTTAGTCAGGTTCACCGGACATGGCTTATCGACCGTGGCACGGTACTCAATGGCGATACGGTTATCATCGGTCAGCGTAAAACGGGCAGTGGCGCTGAGGTTTCCGGGAAATCCCTGATCGCCATCAAGCGAGTCCAGTGAGAACAGCACTTCGCCGTCGTTTTGCTGAACAATCTTCCAGCGGCGTTTATCAAACCCTTGCGGACCGCCATGAAGCTGATTTTCACCCTGACTGGGCAGCAGCGGGTAGCGCACGCCGTCCAGGTCGAAACTGCTTTTGGCGATGCGGTTCGCGTAGCGACCCACGGATGCGCCGAGATAGGCGGTTTGATTAACATACTGCTCTGGTGATGCACAGCCAAGCAGCGTTTCACGCACGCTGCCGTCAGACACAGGCACGCGCGCAGAAAGCAGCGTGGCACCCCAGTCCATCAGCGTAACCACCATCCCTGCGGGGTTGCGCAGGGTTAACAGGCGATACGGCAGACCATCCGGTGCGAGGGTCGGTGTTTCGTTTAGCACTGTCCGGCTCCTTGTGATGCTTTGCAGACATAGAAGGTTTCTTTAATGCCCGTTTTGGCTTCGTACTGTTTCGCGACGGCGTCCTGCACGGCAGGGACTAACTCTTCTGGTACGAGTGCCACAATGCAGCCGCCAAAACCGCCGCCAGTCATGCGCACGCCGCCTTTATCACCGATGGTTGCTTTGACAATCTCCACCAGAGTGTCGATTTGCGGCACGGTGATTTCAAAATCGTCGCGCATGGAAGCGTGGGATTCAGCCATCAGCTCACCCATACGTTTCAGATCACCCTTCGCCAGAGCGGAGGCCGCTTCAACGGTACGGGCGTTTTCGGTCAACACATGGCGAACGCGTTTCGCCACAATCGGGTCCAGTTCATGCGCCACTTTGTTGAATTCATCAAGTGAAACGTCGCGCAGGGCAGGCTGCTGGAAGAAGCGCGCCCCGGTTTCACACTGCTCGCGACGGGTGTTGTACTCACTGCCCACCAGGGTGCGTTTAAAGTTACTGTTGATGATAATAACCGCAGCACCTTTTGGCAGCGGAACGGCTTTGGTTCCCAGCGAACGGCAATCAATCAGCAGCGCATGCTCTTTTTTACCGAGCGCGGAGATCAACTGGTCCATGATGCCGCAGTTGCAGCCCACGAACTGGTTTTCCGCTTCCTGACCGTTCAGCGCGATTTGCGCACCGTCCAGCGGCAGATGATAAAGCTGCTGGAAAACAGTACCCACTGCCACTTCCAGTGATGCCGACGAGCTTAAGCCTGCACCCTGTGGCACATTGCCGCTAATCACTAAATCGGCACCGCCGAAGTTCTTGTTACGCTTTTGCAGATGTTTCACCACGCCGCGCACATAGTTGGACCACTGCTGGCTGTCGTGGGTCACAATCGGGGCATCAAGTGAAAATTCATCTACCTCGTTGCCATAATCGGCAGCGATCACCCGGACGTTGCGATCGTCGCGCTTTGCGCAGCTAATAACCGTCTGATAATCAATGGCACAGGGCAGAACGAAACCGTCGTTATAGTCGGTATGTTCGCCTATCAGGTTAACGCGACCAGGTGCCTGAATTACGTGGGTGGCAGGGTAGCCGAATTTTTCAGCAAACAGGGATTGTGTTTTATCTTTCAGACTCATTTTTTAGACTCCTGATTCGCGATAATGGACGTCGCTAACGGCACGCAGACGTTCTGCTGCCTGTTCCGCCGTCAGGTCACGCTGGGTTTCCGCCAGCATTTCATAGCCCACCATGAATTTACGTACCGTCGCGGAGCGCAGCAGCGGCGGATAGAAATGGGCGTGTAGCTGCCAGTGTTGATTCTCTTCACCGTTGAATGGCGCGCCGTGCCAGCCCATGGAGTACGGGAATGAGCACTGGAACAGGTTGTCATAACGGCTGGTCAGCTTTTTCAGTGCTAGAGCAAGGTCGTCGCGCTGTGCGTCTCTGAGTTCGGTGATGCGCTGAACATGTGCTTTCGGCAGCAGTAGCGTTTCAAACGGCCAGGCTGCCCAGTATGGCACCACGGCCAGCCAGTGTTCGGTCTCAACTACGGTACGGCTGCCGTCAGCCAGCTCACGCTGCGTGTAGTCCAGCAGCATCGGTGAACCGTTTTGCGCGAAATACGCTTTTTGCAGACGATCCTCACGCTCGGCTTCGTTTGGCAGGAAACTGTTCGCCCAGACCTGGCCATGAGGATGCGGGTTAGAGCAGCCCATCGCCGCGCCTTTGTTTTCGAATACCTGCACCCACGGGTAGCTCTGGCCCAGTTCGGCGGTCTGTGCCTGCCAGGTGCTCACCACCTCTTTCAACGCGTCGACGCTCAGCTCCGGCAGCGTTTTGCTGTGATCTGGCGAGAAGCAGATCACGCGGCTGGTGCCCCGCGCGCTTTCACAGCGCATCAGTGGGTCGTGGCTTTCCGGTGCGTCCGGCGTGTCGGTCATCAGGGCAGCGAAATCGTTTGTGAAAACGTAAGTGCCTTTGTAGTCAGGGTTTTTATCACCGGTCACGCGCGTGTTGCCCGGACACAGGAAGCAATCCGGGTCGTGCTGTGGCAGCGTCTGCTGCGCAGGCGTTTCCTGCGCCCCCTGCCAGGGGCGCTTGGCGCGGTGCGGAGAAACCAAAATCCATTGCCCGCTTAACGGGTTAAAACGACGATGCGGGTGATCGACGGGGTTAAATTGCGTCATGACGGGTCCTTAGTCCGGATAACCCTGCGGATGGCGTGACTGCCAGTGCCAGGTATCCTGTGCCATTTCATCAAGCGTGCGGGTCACACGCCAGTTAAGCTCTTTATCGGCTTTGGTCGCATCGGCCCAGTAAGCGGGGAGGTCGCCATCGCGACGCGGCGCGAAGTGATAATTCACCGGCTTACCGCAGGCTTTGCTGAAGGCATTTACCACATCCAGCACGCTGCTGCCGATCCCGGCACCGAGGTTATAAATATGTACGCCTGGTTTGTTAGCCAACTGCTGCATCGCCGCAACGTGGCCGTCGGCCAAATCCATTACATGGATGTAGTCGCGCACGCCGGTGCCATCTGCGGTGGGGTAGTCATTGCCAAAAATAGCCAGCGATTCGCGACGCCCCACGGCAACCTGAGCGATATACGGCATCAGGTTGTTTGGAATACCTTGCGGATCTTCACCCATATCGCCTGACGGATGCGCGCCAACCGGGTTGAAGTAGCGCAGCAGCGCGATGCTCCACTCCGGCTGCGCTTTTTGCAGATCGGTCAGGATCTGTTCCACCATCAGCTTGCTTTTGCCGTATGGGCTTTGCGGCGTGCCGGTCGGGAAACTTTCAACGTAAGGGATTTTTGGCTGATCGCCGTAGACGGTGGCAGACGAACTGAAAATAAAGTTCTTCACGTTCGCGGCGCGCATCGCTGAAATTAAACGCAGCGTGCCGTTGACGTTGTTATCGTAATACTCGAGGGGTTTTGCCACGGATTCGCCAACCGCTTTCAGACCCGCAAAATGGATCACGGTCTCGATCGCATGGTCGTGAAGGATTTCGGTCATCAACGCTTCATTGCGGATGTCGCCTTCCACGAAAGTGGGTTGTTTACCGCCAAGACGTTCAATCACAGGCAGCACGCTGCGCTTACTATTGCACAGGTTATCGAGGATGATGACATCATGGCCGTTTTGCAGCAGTTGCACACAGGTATGACTGCCTATGTAACCGCTACCACCTGTTACCAGAACTCGCATATTTCGCTCCATTGGGCTTATGGTATGAATTAACCATAGCATAACAGAGACGCGAAAAGTGTGACACGGGATAAAATAGTGGAATCGTTTACACTGCTGTTCAACGCCGTTTTTTGGATGCCTGAGAGCATTCTAGATCAAAGAGATAGGGATGTAATGCTGCAGGTTATCTGAAAAGAGGAGGGCAGCGCCCTCCACGGGTTAATCGATTTTACTCAGCAGATAGTGATAGTGCTCCCCGTCGGGAACAAACTCCAGCCGGTGCGTGATGCAGGAGGGCGCATCTTCCGCATGGTGGGAAACAAACAGCAACTGCGTTTCACCTTCACCAATCAGCACATCCACGAAGCGGCGGATCAACTGACGGTTAAGCGGATCAAGTCCCTGCAACGGTTCATCCAGGATCAACAGCGTAGGATGCTTGACCAGCGCGCGAACGATCAATGCCAGCCGCTGTTGCCCCCACGACAGGCTATGGAACGGTGCATCGGCCACCTGATTGTCCATCCCCAGAATATCCAGCCATTGCTGCGCCAGCTTGTGCTGTTTATCCGATACCGCCTGATAGATGCCGATGGAATCGAAGAAGCCGGACAGGATCACGTTACGCACCGTAGTGCTGACGCGGTAATCCAGATGCAGGCTGCTGCTGACGTAACCGATATGCTTTTTGATGTCCCAGATGGTTTCGCCGCTGCCGCGACGGCGGCCAAACAGGGTCAGATCGTTACTGTAGCCCTGGGGATGGTCGCCGGTGATCAGGCTTAGCAGTGTGGATTTTCCTGCACCGTTGGGGCCGGTGATTTGCCAGTGTTCGCCTGGGTTTACCGTCCAGCTCAGTTGATTCAGTATCGGACGATCGTTATAGGAGACAACGCCGTTACGCAGCACTATGCGGGGCAGGGCAGGATCTAAACCGTGGCGGGCGGATGGCGCATCGGGTTCCGGCAGGGTAATCCCGTCCAGTTTTTCACTGTGCGCCAGTTGCGCAATCAGCGCTTGTTGAAGCAACGCCGCTTTCGCACCGGTTTCGGTCAGGCTACAGTCCGCCAGCACCCCCGCGTTTTGCACGAAATTCGGGATTTCATCGAAGCGGTTGAGGACCAGGACAACGGTATAACCCTGCTGGTTAAGTGTACCCAGCAGTGCCGACAACTGGGCGCGGGATTGCACATCCAGCCCGTCGAACGGCTCATCCAGGATTAGCAGTTCCGGCTCGCTCATCAGCGCCTGACAAAGCAGCGTTTTACGCGTCTCGCCGGTAGAGAGGTACTTGAAGCGTCGATCCAGGAGGGCGGTGATACCGAACTGTTCCGCCAGGTGCTGACAGCGCACGCTGTCCTTGATCTCATCCTGAATGATTTCTGCGGTGGTGCGGCCGGTATCTTCTTCGCCAGGGCTGAGTAAATCGGTGTTGTTGCGCTGCCACTCGTCGCTGACCAGCTTTTGCAGCTGTTCAAACGAAAGGCGTGTCAGACGGGTGAAGGTGCAGCGGCGCTCGCCTTTAAGCTGAGTGAGCTCTCCGGCCAGTGCGCGGGCCAGCGCCGATTTTCCGCTGCCGTTTGTGCCAACAAACGCCCAGCTCTCTCCCGCGCGTAATGTTAAATCAGGCAGCGACAGTGTTCGGGTGTCGCTAAGACGAAACGTGCCTTGCGAAATATGCAATGATGACATGATTTATCCCATTTTTTGCAGCAATTGATGTCAGGGATACTCACTGTCGGCACGATTGTCAATGCGCTTAGCACAATGTGGCGATAATCACCCGGTCAGCGTTGAAATATGCGGTCACTGCAGCACCTTCTTCTAATTCTGTCGCCTCGTTCACCGGAACCGTCGCGCAGAGCAGTTGCCCGTCCGGCAGCGTCATCAGCACTTCGCACTGTTCTGCCCCGCGCTCAATATGGCTGATTGCACCGGCCAGTTGGTTATCGGCTTCTCTGGCCTGGTCCGGGTTGCGGGTGATGCTGACCCACGGTGCTTTCAGTAACACCAGTACCTCTTTACCTTCGTTCAGCCCGAGTCGCTGCCCGCTTTGTGCAGTAATAGCCGCTTTGAGGCGCGTGGTGCCGTCAGCAAGGAGGATGTCGATATGCTGCTGCACCTGCGAGTTATCGCGGGCGGTTACCGTGCCGAACCACTGGTTGCGGGCGCTGGTCTGTAATGAGAAGCGCGAAATTGCTCCCAGAAGGCTGTCCAGCGGAACGTTATCGTCATCGCTCAGGACATCAAACGCTTTCTGCTGGATCTGCGCCAGCAGATCGTAAAGCTGGATCAGGCGCTGACCGTAGCGCGTCAGCACTGCACCCCCACCGCCTTTCCCGCCTGTTGCGCGCTCAACCAGCGTCTGTTCGCTCAGGGTGTTCATTTCGTTGATCGCATCCCATGCGCTCTTGTAGCTGATGCCCGCGTTTTTTGCCCCCTGGCTAATAGAGCCCGTTTGTTCTATTTGTTTAAGCAGGGCGATACGTCGCGGATCGGCGAAAAGTTTCTGCTGAAGTCGTAAGGTGAGGAGAATTTCGGCCTGCATAACAGTGTCCTGGCAAAAAGCGTATTGTGACCCAAATGCGCTGGTGCGCAAAGGGCACCGCACAAAAGGGGATGTTTTTCTTACTTTTCAGGGTAGAATAAGCCATTCACACTATCTGGAGAAAACCATGTTAGAGTTGTTGAAAAGTCTGGTATTCGCTGTGATCATGGTGCCAGTCGTGATGGCTATCATCCTCGGTGCTATCTACGGCCTGGGTGAAGTGTTCAATGTCTTTTCGAACATTGGTCACAGAGACCAGCCTAAAAAGCAGCAATGATTCCCTACAAAACGCCCGGCCAGTCCGGGCGTTTTGCTCTCAAGTTTATGCCTTTCTCGCCGATATTATTGACAGTATCGGGCCGCTTTACTCATTAATCGGTACGATTTAACGCTGGGATATTGCTGGAGTTATCGTTATATTTGTAGGTATATAACGACACTCAAAGGAGCTACACATGGCACGTACCTGGATACGCCTTTTCGCAGGGGCAACGCTGACACTTTCACTTGCCGGACACGCGCTGGCTGACGACGGTAAAATCACGGTCTTTGCGGCGGCATCGCTGACTAACGCGATGCAGGATATCGCAGCGGTTTACAAGAAAGAGAAGAACGTTGATGTGGTCTCTTCTTTTGCTTCCTCTTCGACGCTGGCACGCCAGATTGAAGCGGGCGCACCTGCCGATCTGTTCATTTCCGCTGACCAGAAATGGATGGATTACGCGGTTGAGAAGAAATCAATTGATACGACAACCCGCGAAACGCTGCTGGGGAACAGCCTGGTTGTTGTGGCACCAAAAGCCAGCGCGCAGGGTGATATCACTATCAACAAAGAGACAAAATGGACCAGCCTGCTGAACGGTGGCCGCCTGGCGGTTGGCGATCCGGAGCACGTCCCTGCGGGTATTTACGCCAAAGAAGCGCTGCAAAAACTCGGCGCATGGGAGACGTTATCTCCGAAACTGGCTCCGGCGGAAGATGTTCGCGGCGCACTGGCACTGGTTGAGCGTAACGAAGCCCCGCTGGGGATTGTGTACGGCTCCGATGCTGTGGCCAGCAAAGGCGTGAAAGTGGTTGGTACGTTCCCGGAAGACTCCCACAAAAAAGTGGAATATCCTGTTGCGATTGTTGATGGACATAAAAATGCGACCGTGACGGCCTTCTATGATTACCTTAAAGGGCCGGAAGCGTCTGCAATCTTTAAACGTTACGGATTTACGACTCACTAATGATATTGACCGATCCCGAATGGCAGGCCGTGCTGCTGAGCCTTAAAGTCTCTTCCCTCGCGGTTGCGCTAAGTTTACCCTTTGGGATCTTCTTTGCCTGGTTACTGGTTCGCTGTAAGTTTCCAGGCAAAGCCTTGCTCGACAGTGTTCTTCATCTCCCTCTCGTTTTACCGCCGGTTGTGGTCGGTTATCTGTTGCTCGTTTCCATGGGACGACGCGGTTTTATCGGTGAATGGCTCTACGACTGGTTCGGGCTGACGTTTGCCTTTAGCTGGCGTGGCGCGGTACTGGCCGCGGCGGTGATGTCGTTTCCGCTAATGGTGCGGGCGATCCGCCTGGCGCTGGAAGGTGTCGATATCAGGTTCGAACAGGCAGCCCGCACGCTGGGGGCAGGTCGCTGGCGGGTGTTTTTTACGATTACGCTTCCGCTCACACTGCCGGGCATTATTGTCGGTACGGTGCTGGCCTTCGCCCGTTCACTCGGGGAATTCGGAGCCACCATCACCTTTGTGTCGAATATCCCCGGCGAGACACGCACGATCCCCTCTGCGATGTATACCCTAATCCAGACTCCGGGCGGTGAAGGCGCGGCAGCACGGTTATGTATTATCTCAATTGTACTGGCGCTGGTCTCGCTACTGGTGTCTGAGTGGCTGGCACGGCTTAGCCGCGAACGGATGGGGAAATAATCATGCTGGAACTCAATTTCACCCAGACGCTGGGCAACCACTGCCTGACGCTAAACGAAACGCTGCCGGCGAGCGGCATTACCGCCATTTTTGGCGTATCCGGCGCGGGGAAAACATCACTCATCAATGCGATTAGCGGCCTGACGCGTCCCCAGTCCGGGCGCATTGTGTTGAATAACCGCGTCTTAAATGACGTGGAGCACAAGATTTACCTGTCACCGGATAAACGCCGTATCGGGTATGTATTTCAGGATGCGCGATTATTCCCGCACTACAGCGTGCGCGGCAATCTGCGTTATGGCATGGCGAAAAGTATGGCCGGGCAGTTTAATAAGCTGGTGGCGCTGCTGGGCATTGAACCTTTGCTCGACAGGCTGCCGTCCTCGCTTTCCGGCGGTGAAAAACAGCGTGTGGCGATTGGCCGTGCGCTGTTGACCGCGCCGGAATTGTTGCTGCTGGATGAACCGCTGGCCTCGCTGGATATTCCGCGTAAGCGAGAGCTGCTGCCGTATCTTCAACGTCTGGCGCGCGAAATCAATATCCCGATGCTGTATGTCAGCCACTCGCTGGATGAAATTTTGCATCTGGCCGACAAGGTACTGGTGCTGGAGAACGGCAACGTTAAGGCGTTCGGTAATCTGGAAGAGGTATGGGGCAGCAGTGTGATGCATCCGTGGCTACCCAAAGAGCAGCAGAGCAGCATCCTGAAAGTGAATGTGCTGGAGCACCACCCGCACTACGCCATGACCGCACTGGCGCTGGGCGATCAGCATTTGTGGGTAAATAAGATTGATAAACCGCTGCAGTCTGCGCTGCGCATTCGCATTCAGGCATCAGATGTCTCGCTGGTGTTGCAGCCACCGCTGCAAACCAGCATCCGAAATATCCTGCGTGCCAAAGTTGCGCAATGCTTTGATGACAATGGCCAGGTCGAAGTGCAACTGGAGGTCGGCAGCAAGACGCTCTGGGCGCGCATCAGCCCGTGGGCCAGAGATGAGTTAGGGATCAAACCTGGCCTGTGGCTTTACGCGCAAATCAAGAGCGTCTCCATTACCACCTGATTACAGCAGGTGCGTATAAATATACTGTGCGATGCTGTCGGTAGTGTTATCGCCAATCACCACGTTAGCGCGCGCTTTCACTGCGTCATCGGCGTTGCCCATCGCCACGCCTGTACCGGCGGCTTCCAGCATGCTGATGTCGTTATAGTTATCGCCAAAGGCAATCACGTCCTGCATCGACCAGCCCTGTGATTCCACAAACTGCGTCAGGCGTTTGCCTTTGCTGTTGCCTTTGCGGGCAATATCGACCTGATCGTGCCAGGACCACTCACACTCCAGGCCCAGCGTCTGCTCCACATGTTTCGCGAAGATATTCAGTTTGGTGGTGTCTTCATCCGTCAGGGCAAATTTCCAGATAGCCTCGACGTCTTCAGCCGCCTGGCGCAGAGAGGAGACCTGAGTAAAGACCGGACGCTGCGCTTCCGGCAGTGACAACGCCCAGTTGCTGGTGCGGATCACATGGCCCGTTGGACGCTCATATACCATTGCGTTATCCACATACATCAGGCCGTGAATGGCGTGTTCATCGAGCAGATCAATCAATTGCAGCGCCTGAGGAACCGGCAGCGGATCGGACTCTAAAACCTTTTTTGCCTGATAATCATACAAATAGGTGCCATTACAACAAATTGCAGGTGTATCCAGCGCCAGTGCCTGATAAAAAGGATGAATGGCAACGTGATGTCGACCCGTTACGATAAGGAGTTGATATCCCACTTCCTTTGCGCGCTTAAGCGCTTCGAGAGAAGAGGGGAGCAGGGTTTTCTGAGGCGTAAGCAGTGTTCCGTCTAAATCCAGTGCAATCACACGCGAGGTCATTTGTTCTTCCGGGTTAATGTTGAATTTAAGGTCTGATGGGATGGTACACCGAGAGAAGATCGCTGCAAAATTCCAGACTACAATTCAGCATTCGCCGTTAAAAATAATCACTATCACGCGCAGTGAGGAAAGGAGTATTCATGAAACAAACCGTTTATACCGCCAGTCCTGAAAGTCAGCAGATCCACGTCTGGCGTTTGAATGCAGAAGGTTCACTCACGCTGGTTCAGGTTGTTGATGTTCCGGGGCAAGTTCAGCCAATGGTCGTCAGCCCGGATAAACGTTTTCTCTATGTTGGCGTGCGCCCGGAGTTCCGCGTGCTGGCATACCGCATCTCCCCGGATGATGGCGCGCTGGCATATGCCGCAGAAGCGCCACTGCCGGGCAGCCCAACCCATATTTCTACCGATCATAAAGGCAACTTCGTATTCAGCGGCTCTTATAATGCCGGTTGCGTGAGCGTGACGCGTCTTGATGACGGCATTCCGGTAGAAACCGTTGACGTGGTGGAAGGGCTGGAAGGCTGCCACTCTGCCAATATTTCCCCGGACAATCGCACGCTGTGGGTGCCTGCGCTGAAGCAGGATCGCATCTGTCTGTTTACCCTGAGCGATGATGGACACCTGGTGGCGCAGAATCCTGCTGAAGTGACCACCGTTGAGGGGGCTGGCCCGCGCCATATGGTTTTCCATCCGAACCAGCAGTATGCCTACGTGGTGAATGAGCTGAACAGCTCAGTGGATGTGTGGGAATTGCGCGATCCGAACGGCCAGATTGAGTGCGTGCAGACGCTGGATATGATGCCATCTGATTTCTCAGATACCCGCTGGGCAGCGGATATTCACATCACGCCGGATGGCCGTCACCTGTATGCCTGCGACCGCACCTCCAGCCTGATTACGGTGTTCAGCGTCTCCGAAGACGGTAGCGTGCTGGCGATTGAAGGATTCCAGCCAACGGAGACTCAGCCACGTGGCTTTAATATCGATCACAGCGGTAAGTTCCTGATTGCGGCGGGACAAAAATCTCACCATATCGCGCTGTACGAAATCAAGGGCGAGCAGGGCTTGCTGGAAGAGAAAGGACGCTATGCTGTCGGCCAGGGGCCAATGTGGGTGGTGGTTAACGCGCATTAAGCGGCTTAAAACAAAAAACCTCGCGAATGCGAGGTTTTTTTATGCCCGGTAGCACTGCGTTTACCGGGCCTACGGTTTGTGTAGGCCGGGTAAGGCGAAGCCGCCACCCGGCAAAAGGGCATCTTACTGCTTCGGCTCAGCAACCACTTTGCTACCCAGACCGCGGTTGTTGTATTCCCACATGCGGTTAAAGTTAGCGTCGTTCAGGTTGCGCTGCACGTTGCCTTTGTCATCCACCGCACCGGTATTGCCGGAGAAAGGACGTTTGGAGATTGCAGCATCCGCCCACGGCTTCGCCGTGTTGAAGCCTTCGTTGATCACGCTGTCGCGGATCACAACCTGGCCGTTAGTGGCAGAGTCCACATCCAGAGAGCGACCCAGTTGCGCTACACCCTCACCGGAAGCGTTAAAACGGCTGTTGACCGCCAGGAAGCCATAGAAGAGGTTAGACTGGGTTGCCGGCGCAAACACATAACCTTCCTGCTGGGTACGCGAATTCACCACGCGGAAATCGGTGTTATCAAATACCACCGCGCCACGACCAGACACGAGGTCCACGTCGCCTTCAACATAGCTGTTGGTCACCAGAGTACGCGTCAGACGGTTGTTCTGCAGGGTATTCTGCACGCCGCTGTTGGTCACAAAGAAGGTGTTCTGGCGACCCAGAATGTTCACGTTGTTAATCTGCACTTTGTCGCCATCGCTACGCAGCGCCACAGCCTGGTGGTTGCCTGCGTCAACGCTGTCGCCCAGGGTATTCTGGATGGTCAGGTTCTGCAGTTGCAGGCCGTTGTTTTGTGACCAGAAGACAGCAGAGCAGAGTACGCCTACGGTTGCGGTGCGCTTGCTCTGGCAGTTATCAAACATATACCACGCCGGTTTACCAGGCATGTATTTACCCGCCGGGTTCACCAGACGACGCCAGGTAGTGCTGTCGATTTCAGAATCAATCGCCAGGCCAATTTTCACGTCGATCGCTTTTTCGCCCAGACCGTACAGAGTAATACTGCCCGGCGCGGCAGGCACGTAAACGGTCCCTTCATATTCACCTGGCAGGATCGCGATGTACTGACGAGATGCGCTGTGTTTGGTGATCGCCGCATCAACCGCAGCCTGAATGGAGGTATGCGTCACGCCCTGTGTCTCTGCCGGTCCAACCACGAAGTCAGGTTGCTTAGGCAGGTTAACAGAAGACGGCGTCCACGGTGCAGCGTTCGGGTCCATCGCCGTAAAGTAGCGCGCCTGGGTGAAGTTTTTTGCTTCATCAGCGGACAAAATCGGGCGGGATGCTGTACCCGGAGCAACCTGCTCAGACGGCCGCTGATCCGGTGGTGTTGAGCTGCAAGCGGATAAAGTCACGCCAAAGGCGAGTGCCAACGCCAGACGGGAAATCCTGGAAATGTTCAAGATAGAGCTCCTGGGTATGCAAGTCTTATTGGGATAGACGAAATAGCCTGCTTTTTTATACTAAGTTGAGCGAAACGGGAAGATAAAAAGGGTAAAAGTTGCATTTTCCCGCCGGGGAGCCGGGAAAGTCATCACAAATAAATAACATTTTCCACAAAGGCGGTTGACAGCAACGGGCAGATGAAAATAAATGTCTATACAACCCATGACAAGTGGAAGGCTCATGCAGCAGCTTCATCCGGACGATCTGATATGGCGCAACGCGCGACTGGCAACGATGGACCCCGCTTATACCGCCCCTTACGGAATGGCAGAGTCGTCCGCCATTGTCGTTCGCGGACAAACCATCCTGGCCGTTCTTCCCGAGTCCGACGTTCCTGCCGGGCACAGCAAGGTTATTGACCTTCAGGGACGGCTGGTGACGCCAGGACTTATCGACTGCCACACCCATCTGATTTTTGGTGGCAACCGCGCAGCAGAATGGGAGCAGCGGCTGAACGGCGTCTCTTATCAAGCTATCAGTGCGCAGGGCGGAGGGATTAACGCCACCGTAACGGCCACCCGCAGCAGTTCGCCGGACACCTTGCAGGAGCTGGCACAGCGTCGTCTGCAGCGTCTGATGAACGAGGGTGTGACGACCATTGAAATTAAATCCGGATACGGACTGAACGCCGATGCCGAAGAGAAGATGCTGCAGGTGGCGCGCCAGCTTGCCCGGAACAATCCGGTAGAAATCAGCCCAACACTGCTTTCCGCCCATGCCGTACCGGCAGAGTATCGTCACGATCCGGATGCGTACCTTACGCTGGTGTGCGAGCAGATCATGCCTGCCCTCTGGCAAAAAGGGCTGTTCGACGCCGTAGATGTCTTTTGTGAAAACGTTGGTTTCACGCCATCGCAAACCGAGCGTGTTTTTAAGGCTGCCACGGCGCTAGGTATTCCTGTGAAAGGACATGTGGAGCAACTGTCGAATCTGGGCGGTGCGGCGCTGGTCAGCCGCTTCAAAGGGCTTTCCGCCGATCATATTGAATATCTCGATGAGGCTGGCGTACAGGCGATGGCGCAAAGCGGCACGGTCGCGGTGCTGCTACCCGGCGCGTTCTACTTTCTCCAGGAGCGCCAGCGGCCACCGGTTGAACAGCTCAGAAAGCAGGGGATACCCATCGCCGTTGCCACCGACTACAACCCCGGCACCAGCCCGTTTGCCAGCCTCCATCTGGCGATGAACATGGCCTGCGTGCAGTTTGGCCTGACGCCGGAAGAAGCCTGGGCTGGCGTGACGCGGCATGCCGCACAGGCGTTAGGGCGCGGAGCGACGCACGGGCAATTAAAGGCCGGATACGTGGCTGATTTTATCGTCTGGGATGCGCACCATCCGGTTGAGATGGTCTACGAGCCGGGACGTAACCCACTTTATCAACGTATTTTCCGGGGAGAAGCCGTATGAATTTATGGCGGGCGACTGCCGATCTGGTCTGGCAGGGGCGTGACGACAGCGTGGAAGGCAGCAATACAAAACGTATCTTCCAGACGATACAGCGCCGTGAGTCGTTTTCACCCGCGTCGTCAGGCATTGCGCTGATTGGTTTTGAGTCTGATGAAGGCGTAAAGCGCAACCACGGCAGGCCCGGTGCCATGCATGCGCCGGATGTGTTGCGTAAGGCGCTGGCGAATATGGCGAGCCACCAGGGGCACGAGCAGCTTGCGGATATGGGATCAATTTACGTTGAGGGCGATAATCTCGACGCTGCACAGCGGGCGTTAAGCGATGCGGTAACGTCGTGCCAGCAGTCCGGTATGCGTACACTGGTGTTCGGTGGTGGACACGAAACGGCCTGGGCACATGGCCGTGGTGTGCTGGATGCGTTCCCGGACGACCGCGTTGCAATAATCAACCTTGATGCACATCTTGACCTGCGCAACGCTGAACGCGCGACCTCCGGAACGCCGTTTCGCCAGCTCGCACAATACTGCGCTGCCTGGTCGCGTGAATTTCAGTACGCCTGCTTTGGGGTAAGCCGCGCGGCGAATACGCAGGCACTGTGGGACGACGCTGAACGGTTGAAGGTTACGCTGGTGGACGATCTGCATTTCAGGCGCGATGCGTTATCTTCCCTTGAGGATGTCTTAGCCCAGGCCGATCGCGTCTACCTCACCCTCGATCTGGATGTACTGCCCGCCGCGGAGATGCCCGCCGTTTCAGCACCTGCAGCGTTAGGTATTCCGGCACTGGATTTAATGCCGGTTATCGAACGCATCTGTCGCAGCGGAAAACTGCAGGCGGCCGATCTGGTAGAATTTAATCCGCACTACGACCGGGACGGACAAGGGGCACGGCTTGCCGCCCGCCTGGCCTGGCAAATTGCTCACTGGTGGGCATCACACATTTAAGGAGTCACGATGTTTTCACGCTCACCGCAGGAACAACCCGGCCCGCCTGCGCCTTTTTATGAAAAGGTGAAACAGGCGATCAGCGAAAAAATCGCAACCGGCGTCTGGCGTCCTCATGACCGCATTCCGTCGGAAGCCGATCTGGTGGCGCAGTTTGGCTTTAGCCGGATGACTATCAACCGGGCGCTGCGCGAACTCACCGATGAAGGGCTGCTGGTACGTCTGCAGGGGGTGGGGACGTTTGTGGCGGAGCCAAAAGGACAGTCGGCACTGTTTGAGATCCGCAGCATTGCCGATGAAATTGCCGCCCGAAACCATCAGCACCACTGCGAAGTGCTGGTGCTCGAAGAGACGCAGGCCAGCGCTGAACAGGCCGTGGAGCTGAACGTCAAAGAGGGAACTCGCATCTTTCATTCCGTGATGGTGCATTTTGAGAACGACATTCCGGTGCAGATTGAAGATCGCTGCGTCAACGCGATTAGCGTGCCGGAGTATCTGGAGCAGGATTACACCCAGACCACGCCGCATGCGTATCTCTCGCTCGTCGCGCCGCTGACGGAAGGGGAGCATATTGTGGAAGCGGTGCTTGCCACGCCGCTGGAGTGCGAACTGTTGCGCATTAAGGAGCACGACCCGTGCCTGCTGATCCGCCGTCGCACCTGGTCAGCGTCACAGATTGTCTCTCACGCAAAACTCCTTTTCCCTGGTAACCGCTACCGGCTACAAGGCCACTTTATGTCATAAGTTTTTAAAAGCGTGATAGCTAACGCAATATAACAAAATTGTATCTTTTTTGTTAAATTCAGCCTTGTGTGTGCTTGTCTATACAAGTATATCTAAATACACCATCTGTCCCGTATGAGGAGCACACAATGTCGTCAGGTAAATACCGCCAGCAGGATGTCCGCGCCCCGCGCGGCACCACGCTTACCGCAAAAAGCTGGCTCACTGAAGCACCGCTGCGCATGTTGATGAACAACCTTGATCCTGAGGTGGCGGAAAATCCCCATGAACTGGTGGTCTATGGCGGCATCGGCCGCGCCGCGCGCAACTGGGAATGCTATGACGCCATTGTAGAAGCGCTTACCCGTCTGGAAAACGACGAAACCCTGCTGGTGCAATCCGGCAAACCGGTCGGCGTGTTTAAAACCCACAACAACGCACCGCGCGTGCTGATTGCTAACTCTAACCTGGTGCCGCACTGGGCAACCTGGGAACACTTCAACGAGCTGGACGCCAAAGGGCTGGCGATGTACGGCCAGATGACGGCGGGGAGCTGGATCTACATTGGCAGCCAGGGGATTGTGCAGGGCACCTACGAAACCTTCGTGGAAGCCGGTCGCCAGCACTATAACGGCTCGCTGAAAGGCCGCTGGGTGCTGACTGCGGGCTTAGGCGGGATGGGCGGCGCACAGCCGCTGGCTGCAACCCTCGCCGGAGCCTGTTCACTGAATATTGAGTGCCAGCAGAGCCGCATCGATTTCCGTCTGCGAACTCGCTACGTGGACGAACAGGCGGATAATCTGGATGACGCGCTGGCACGCATTCAAAAATACACGTCCGACGGTAAAGCGGTGTCGATTGCCCTGTGCGGCAACGCGGCGGACATTCTTCCTGAGCTTGTTGCCCGCGGCGTGCGCCCGGATCTCGTCACCGACCAGACCAGCGCCCACGATCCGCTCCACGGCTATCTGCCAAAAGGCTGGACGTGGGAAGAATACCAGCAAAAAGCGGAAACCGACCCGGAAGGCACGGTACTTGCCGCTAAACGTTCGATGGCGGAGCACGTATCCGCGATGCTGGCTTTTAGCCAGATGGGTATTCCGACCTTTGACTACGGCAACAATATTCGCCAGATGGCAAAAGAGATGGGCGTGACCCACGCCTTCGACTTCCCCGGATTCGTGCCTGCCTATATTCGCCCGCTGTTTTGCCGTGGCATTGGCCCGTTCCGCTGGGTGGCGCTCTCTGGCGATCCGGAAGATATCTACAAAACCGACGCGAAAGTCAAAGAGATCGTCGCCGACGATGAACACCTGCACCACTGGCTGGATATGGCCCGCGAGCGCATTAACTTCCAGGGCTTACCGGCGCGTATCTGCTGGGTAGGGCTGGAGTGGCGGCAAAAACTGGGCCTGGCCTTTAACGAAATGGTGCGCAGCGGTGAAGTTTCCGCGCCGATTGTTATCGGTCGCGACCACCTGGACTCCGGCTCCGTCGCCAGCCCGAACCGTGAAACCGAAGCCATGCGTGACGGCTCTGACGCCGTGTCCGACTGGCCGTTGCTCAATGCACTGTTGAATACCGCCAGCGGCGCGACCTGGGTGTCGCTACACCACGGCGGTGGGGTGGGGATGGGGTTCTCCCAGCATTCGGGGATGGTTATTGTTTGCGATGGAACGGACGACGCGGCCGCGCGTATTGCGCGCGTGCTGCACAACGACCCGGCAACCGGCGTGATGCGTCACGCGGATGCGGGTTACGAGATTGCCATTGACTGTGCCAAAGAGCAGGGGCTAAACCTGCCGATGATCCCTGCCACACAAGGAAAGCATAAATGAACGCGTTAACACTCACTCCCGGATCGCTGACGCTAAAACAGCTGCGTAACGTCTGGCGTCACCCGGTCACGCTTTCGCTTGATGAAAGTGCTCATGCGGCGATTAACGACAGCGTCGCCTGCGTTGAGGGCATTGTTGCCGAAGGGCGCACCGCCTATGGCATCAACACCGGTTTTGGCCTGCTGGCGCAGACGCGTATTGCCACGCACGATCTGGAAAACCTGCAGCGTTCGCTGGTGCTGTCCCACGCCGCAGGCGTCGGTCAGCCGCTGGATGATGACATTGTCCGCCTGATGATGGTGCTGAAAATCAACAGCCTGGCGCGGGGGTTCTCCGGCATTCGTCTGAGCGTGATCCAGGCACTAATGGCGCTGGTGAATGCGGAGGTCTATCCGTGGATACCTGCGAAAGGCTCTGTCGGCGCGTCAGGCGACTTAGCGCCGCTGGCGCATATGTCACTGCTGTTGTTGGGTGAAGGGAAAGCGCGTTGGCAGGGGGAGTGGCTGCCTGCAAAAGAGGCACTCGCAAAAGCCGGTTTAGCGCCGATTACGCTCGCGGCGAAAGAGGGGCTGGCGCTGCTCAACGGCACGCAGGCCTCTACCGCCTTTGCGCTGCGTGGCCTGTTTGAAGCGGAAGATTTATTTGCGTCGGCGGTCGTTTGTGGCGCATTAACCACCGAGGCTGTGCTTGGCTCGCGTCGTCCGTTTGATGGTCGTATCCACGAGGTGCGCGGCCAGCGCGGGCAGATTGACGCGGCGGCGATGTACCGCCATCTGCTGACCGATACCAGTGAAATTGCCGATTCTCACCATAACTGCGATAAGGTGCAGGACCCGTATTCGCTGCGCTGTCAGCCACAGGTGATGGGGGCCTGCCTGACGCAACTACGCCAGGCGGCAGAGGTGCTGCTGGTGGAGGCCAATGCGGTGTCGGATAACCCACTGGTATTTGCGCAGGAGAATGAGGTGGTTTCCGGTGGCAACTTCCACGCCGAGCCGGTGGCGATGGCGGCGGATAATATCGCGCTGGCGATTGCTGAAACAGGGGCGCTGTCGGAGCGTCGCATTGCGCTGATGATGGATAAACATATGTCCCAGTTACCGCCGTTCCTGGTGCGTAACGGCGGGGTGAACTCCGGCTTTATGATTGCGCAGGTGACGGCAGCCGCGCTGGCAAGTGAGAATAAAGCGCTGTCGCATCCGCACAGCGTGGACAGCCTGCCCACCTCCGCGAACCAGGAAGATCACGTCTCGATGGCTCCGGCTGCCGGGCGTCGTTTGTGGGAAATGGCTGCTAACACCCGCGGCGTGCTGGCGGTAGAGTGGCTGGCGGCCTGTCAGGGGATTGATCTGCGCGAAGGACTAAAATCCAGCCCGCTGCTGGAGCAGGCGCGTCAGGAACTGCGTGAGCACGTTACGCACTACGATGACGACCGCTTCTTTGCGCCGGATATTGATAAGGCGATGCAGCTTCTGGAAGAGGGAAGGCTTGTAGGGTTGTTGCCTTCAGTGTTGTGATTTTTTGCCCGGTGGCGCTGCGCTTACCGGGCCTACGAGTGCGAAATGTAGGCCGGGTAAGGCGTAGCCGCCACCCGGCTTTGTTTATGAATACATCGCCGTAATCGATGCGCTGCCCAGTGAATGGAAATGGACGTTAAAGCCCACCATCGCACCGCTCGCCCCTTCGTCCACCTCAATCTTATCCACATCCAGCGCATGCACCGTGAAGATATAGCGGTGAGTCTCTCCTTTTGGCGGTGCCGCGCCGCCGTAGCCTGCTTTGCCGAAATCGGTTCGGGTCTGAATAGCGCCTTCAGGTAACGCAACCAGATCGGAGCCTGAACCCTGTGGCAGGACGCGCGTGTCCGCCGGAAGGTTCGCGACAATCCAGTGCCACCAGCCGGAGCCGGTGGGAGCGTCCGGGTCGTAGCAGGTTACGACGAAACTTTTGGTTCCGGCCGGAACGTCGTCCCACGCCAGATGCGGGGAAATATTATCCCCCTGATAGCCCATGCCGTTGAAAACGTGGCGTTCCGGGAGTTTTTCGCCGTCGCGCAGATCTTTACTGATGATTTTCATACGGTTTACCCTCGTTATTCACTTGTTCAGGAAGTGTAACTCATGGGGTTAAATCGTGAAATGCGCGGGAATGTTAACGGCTGTTACGAGCGCCTCGGTTAATTTACGCAGTTGCTCCGGCGTAATGATATACGGCGGCATCAGGTAGATGAGCTTGCCGAAGGGCCGAACCCACACACCCCGTTCCACGAAGAACCGCTGTAGTGTCGCCATATTCACCGGATGAGTGGTTTCAATCACGCCGATAGCACCCAGGACGCGCACGTCTGCGACGTATTCAGACTCAGCGGCCACGCTTAGCGCTTGTTTTAGCTGCGCTTCTATTGCCGCCACCTGCATTTGCCACTCGCCGCTCTCCAGAATGGCGAGGCTTTCACTTGCGACGGCGCAGGCCAGCGGGTTGCCCATAAACGTCGGCCCGTGCATAAAGCAGCCCGCGTCGCCGTCGCTGATGGTGTCGGCGACCTGGCGGGTCGTGAGCGTGGCGGAGAGCGTCATGGTGCCGCCGGTCAGCGCTTTGCCGAGGCACAGAATATCCGGGGTGATACCCGCATGTTCACACGCAAACAGCTTACCGGTGCGGCCAAAGCCGGTGGCGATTTCGTCGGCGATCAGCAGAATGCCCTCGCGGTCGCACATCTTACGAATGCGTTTCAGCCACTCCGGATGGTACATGCGCATCCCGCCTGCACCCTGCACAATCGGCTCCAGGATCACGGCAGCAATTTCGTGGCGGTGCGCCGCTAGCAGGCGCGCAAAACCGACCATATCCATTTCGTTCCACTCACCGTCGAAGCGGCTTTGCGGCGCGGGGGCAAACAGGTTTTCCGGTAGATAGCCCTTCCACAGGCTATGCATCGAGTTGTCCGGATCGCACACCGACATCGCCCCGAACGTATCGCCATGATACCCGTTACGGAAGGTGAGGAACCGCTGGCGGGATTCGCCTTTGGCATGCCAGTACTGCAGCGCCATTTTCATCGCCACTTCAACGGCCACGGAGCCGGAATCGGCAAGGAACACGCACTCCAGCGCGTCTGGCGTCATCGCCACCAGACGACGACACACATCAACGGCAGGCTGATGGGTGATCCCGCCAAACATCACGTGTGACATCTGGTCAATCTGCGCTTTCATCGCCGCGTTCAGGCGCGGGTGATTGTACCCGTGAATGGCCGCCCACCAGGAGGACATGCCGTCAACCAACGCGTCACCGTTGGCAAGTTTCAGCTCGCATCCGTGGGCTGAGGCCACCGGGTAGACGGGAAGAGGGTGGGTCATGGAAGTGTATGGGTGCCAGATATGCTGCTTGTCGAAGGCGAGATCGTCCTGGGTCATAAGAGACTTGTAAACCATTTTGAAAAGTTTTAGGTTTACAAGTATAAACCGAACCGACAATTAACAAAACCCTTTGGAGAAGCCCAATGGCTCACCACGCACGCTGGACGATGTCGCAAGTCACTGAATTATTCAATAAACCTTTCCTGGAGCTGATGTTTGAAGCTCAGCAGGTGCACCGTCAGCACTTTGACCCACGCCAGGTTCAGGTCAGCACGCTGCTGTCGATCAAAACCGGTGCCTGCCCGGAAGACTGCAAATATTGCCCGCAAAGCGCGCGTTATAAAACGGGTCTGGAGTCAGAACGTCTGATGGAGGTGGAGCAGGTGCTCGACTCCGCCCGTAAGGCGAAAAACGCCGGCTCGACTCGCTTCTGCATGGGCGCGGCGTGGAAAAACCCGCACGATCGCGACATGCCATATCTGGAGCAGATGGTGAAGGGCGTGAAGGAGATGGGCCTCGAAGCCTGTATGACGCTCGGTACGCTGAACGAGGAGCAGGCGCAGCGCCTCTCGGCGGCGGGGCTGGACTACTACAACCACAACCTCGACACCTCGCCGGAGTTTTACGGCAACATCATCACCACGCGCACCTATCAGGAGCGTCTGGACACCCTGGATAAAGTCCGTGATGCGGGCATTAAAGTCTGCTCTGGCGGTATCGTGGGCTTAGGCGAAACGGTGAAAGATCGCGCGGGTCTGCTGTTACAGCTGGCGAACCTGCCGACGCCGCCGGAAAGTGTGCCAATCAACATGCTGGTGAAGGTCAAAGGCACGCCGCTGGCGGATAACGACGATGTGGATGCGTTTGATTTTATTCGCACTATCGCGGTGGCGCGCATCATGATGCCGACCTCTTACGTTCGCCTCTCTGCCGGTCGTGAGCAGATGAGCGAGCAGACGCAGGCGATGTGCTTTATGGCCGGGGCCAACTCCATCTTCTACGGCTGCAAACTGCTCACCACGCCAAACCCGGAAGAGGACAAAGACGTGCAGCTGTTCCGTAAGCTGGGGTTGAACCCACACCAGACCGAGGTGCTGACGGGCGACAACGAGCAACAGCAGCAGCTGGAGCAGCAGATTTTCAACGCCGATACCGAACAGTTCTACAACGCGGCAGCCGTATGACCTGGCAGGCACGTATTCAGTCTGCACTTGATGAGCGTCGTGCGGCGGACGCTTTCCGCGTCCGTAACGTCGTGGAAAACGGCGCGGGTCGCTTTCTTAGCTGCGAGAACCGGCAATTTTGTAATTTCTCCAGTAACGATTATCTCGGCCTCAGCCAGCACCCGCAGACCGTCCGCGCCTGGCAACAAGGGGCGGAGAAATACGGCGTGGGTAGCGGAGGCTCTGGCCACGTCAGCGGCTATACTCCGGCGCATCAGACTCTGGAAGAGGAGCTTGCCGACTGGCTCGGCTATCCGCGTGCGCTGCTGTTTATCTCCGGTTTTGCCGCAAATCAGGCGGTGATCGCCGCACTGATGGGCAAAGATGACCGCATTGTTGCCGACCGCTTAAGCCATGCCTCGCTGCTGGAGGCGGCAAATTTAAGCCCGGCACAGCTGCGGCGTTTTGCGCATAACGATGTGGCTCAGCTTCGCTCGCTGCTGGATAAGCCCTGTCACGGACAGCAACTGGTGGTGACGGAAGGGGTGTTCAGCATGGACGGCGACAGTGCGCCGCTTCGCGCAGTGCACGAGGCGGCGAAGCAGCAACACGCCTGGCTGCTGGTTGATGATGCCCACGGTATTGGCGTAATGGGCGACGAAGGGCGCGGTAGCGCGTACCAGCAAAACGTGAAGCCGGAACTGCTGATTGTGACCTTCGGCAAAGGGTTCGGCGTCAGCGGTGCCGCCGTGCTGTGCAGTGATTCCGTTGCTGATTATTTGCTGCAGTTCGCCCGGCATCTGATTTACAGCACCAACATGCCACCCGCGCAGGCCGTGGCGCTGTCAGCTTC
Organism: Enterobacter sp. MALB-1; assembly: GCF_041021625.1. Taxonomy (NCBI): domain Bacteria; kingdom Pseudomonadati; phylum Pseudomonadota; class Gammaproteobacteria; order Enterobacterales; family Enterobacteriaceae; genus Enterobacter; species Enterobacter sp. MALB-1. Next base: position 3,025,045 of record NZ_JBDPJL010000001.1, on the reverse strand, counting down.
AATGGCGGTGATCCGAAGCGCAGAAGGCCGCGAACGACGGACGCGCCTGGCGGGATACATTCACCATTTTCGTCAGGGCTTACGCCATCTTCCCTTCCTGAGTACCGATTCGCAGAGTGCGATTCAGCCCGTGATTGTGGGCGAAAACAGCCGGACGCTGGAGTTGGCGCAGGCGCTTCGCAGGCAGGGTATGTGGGTGACCGCCATTCGCCCGCCAACCGTTCCGTCGGGGACGGCGCGTCTGCGTTTAACGCTCACGGCGGCGCATGAGTTACAGGATATTGATGCCCTGCTGGAGGCACTCTATGTCGCCAGTCAATAAACAGGCCATCGCCGCCGCGTTTGGCCGGGCGGCGCAGAGCTACTCTCAGCACGATGAACTGCAGCGCCGGAGCGCGCAGGGACTGCTTGCCACGCTCGGTGAGAGCGCTTTTCTGCGGGTGCTGGACGCCGGGTGCGGTCCCGGTGCCAACAGCCGCTACTGGCGTGAGACCGGCAGCGACGTTACGGCTATCGATCTTTCAGAGAAAATGGTGGACGAGGCGCGAAAGCGACAGTCGGCAGACCGCTATCTGGTGGCCGATATCGAGGCGATCCCGCTGCCCGATGCGCAGTTTGATCTGGTCTGGAGCCACCTTGCGGTGCAGTGGTGCAGCAGCCTGCCCCTGGCGTTAAGCGAGCTTTATCGTATGGCAAGGCCAGGCGGAAAAGTGGCGTTTACCACGCTGCTGGAAAGCTCTTTACCGGAGCTAAACCAGGCCTGGAAAGCGGTGGATGCACAGCCGCACGCCAACCGATTCTTATCGCAAGAGCAGGTGACCCAGGCGCTGGAAGGCTGGCGCTATCGCAGTACGGTGCAGACCATCACGCTTCACTTCAGCGATGCCTTCAGCGCCATGCGCTCGCTGAAGGGAATTGGTGCCACCCATCTGCATACCGGGCGCGAAAGCACGCCGCTCACCCGCGGGCAATTGCAGCGTCTGGAGCTGGCCTGGCCGCAGCAGCGGGGCGCGTTCCCGCTCTCTTATCAACTTTTTCATGGGATTATCGATCGTGACTGAACGTTACTTTGTCACCGGAACGGATACAGAAGTAGGCAAAACGGTTGCCAGTTCCGCGCTGCTGCAGGCGGCGCGTCGGCAGGGGAAAATCACCGCCGGGTATAAACCCGTTGCGTCCGGGAGTGAGATAACCCCTGAAGGGCTACGCAACACTGACGCGCTGGCGCTGCAACGCAACAGCAGCCTTGAACTTGCCTATGCCGCGGTAAACCCGTACACCTTCGCAGAACCAACCTCGCCACACATCATCAGCGCAGATGAGGGCCGTCCGATTGATCTGAATGTGTTATCTGCCGGATTAAGAGCGCTGGAAAATCAGGCTGACTGGGTGCTGGTGGAAGGTGCGGGTGGCTGGTTTACACCGCTTTCGGACCAGCAGACGTTTGCCGACTGGGTACAGGCCGAGCAGCTTCCGGTTATCCTTGTCGTTGGCGTGAAGCTGGGCTGTATTAACCATGCCATGTTAACCGCACAGGCCGTGCAGCAGGCGGGATTGCCCCTGGCTGGCTGGATAGCCAATGACGTGGTTGCGCCTGGGAAACGCCACCAGGAGTATCTGGCGACGCTCAGACGGGTGCTTCCTGCGCCATGCCTTGGGGAGATCCCGTGGCTCGCTGACGGCCCGGAACAGGCTGAAACCGGAAAATATCTCGACCTCAGCGTCTTGCGTCCCGCGACATCCAGTGAGCGATAAGCTCATCGTCCAGCTCGTTAACGTGGCCCTGCGCCACGTTACGCCCGCGATACAGCATGCAGAAGCGGTCCGCGACCCGGCGGATAAACGACAGCTGCGGCTCTGCTAACAGCACCGTCATCCCCAGTTCCCGATTTAACCGCGCCAGCAGCTGAGCCAGCTTCCGGGCGATGCTGTGCCCTGCGCCATGCATCGGCTCATCGATGATCAACACGCGAGGACGAGTGACCAGCGCGTTGGCCAGTGCGAGCTGATACTGATCGTCAGGGGAAAGCGTGTTCGCACGCATTTGGCGCAGGGTATAGAGCTGGGGGAGCAGGTCGTAAACATCGTTTTTCGCACCAGACGCCGCCATCCCCGTTGCCCGCATTGCGATATGCAGATTCTCTTCGATAGTTAACTGAGAAAATATTCGCCTGTCCTGCGGAACATAGCCAATTCCTGGCGCTGGTCGCTGCTCAGACGCCTGGTTCAGCAAATCGCGCGGCGGGGCACCGGCTTCATGCCAGATGATGGTGCCGCTCTCTACGGGCACATTCCCGGTGATGCAATTTATCAGGGTGGTTTTGCCCATTCCTGGCAGACCGACGACGCCCGTGCACATGCCTTGTGGCAAATCTAAATCCACATTCCATAGCGTATGTTGGCTTCCGTAAAATTGATTGACTGCACGCAGACTCAACATCTTTCTCTCCTTAAAAATGTGTTTGGGTAATGCTCCGGCAGGAATGTGCAAAACGCCTGCCAGAACCGATTAGCGGGTTAAAAAAACGTCTTTTTTAGGATTAAGCCCTGGAACAACGGGCGCAAAATTGTCGAATTGCACAGCGTCAGTGCCTGTCATGCAGAGTTGTGGTGCAGTGAGGGAAGGGCCGAAATGTGAGCAAGATCTCGTCAACGTCTTATGAACTACTTAGCGGTTTATCGTCAAAAAATAGCGATAAAAATTTTTTGTTGCCGCTTCGTGGGAAAAACCGGGAATTTGCTGAGCGGCGGTCTGTACGGGCTGGAAGCAGTTATCCACTATTCCTGTGGATAACCATGTGCATTAGAGTTAGAAAACATGCGATAAGCGAGAGAATACGCGGGTTACGCCCAAATTGATGCGAAACGCGGCTTTAAGAAATATCGTTTATATATTAGCAGGTTAGATAAAATCAATGCGCGTAATGAAACTGTCACCCGTTGCCATAAAACTTTCATTACACAGCTTGACAAATGTTAAAAAAGAAAAATTTTTGGGGATAACCTGGTTCAGTGGTGTTTTATTTCGTCACCGTCTACATTTCGACCGTTATCGCGCTAATCTTCCCTGTGTTACGCTAAATATCCTGACACGCTACTGGTTTTTCATCCAGTGTTTTTTACTGGCAATCCTGGCCACAACGAGTAAAATTACTCACCTGCCGCTTAATCCGTCATCAGGTTGTCGTCCATGAGTAAACCGTTCAAATTGAATTCTGCTTTCCGTCCTTCGGGGGATCAGCCCGAGGCTATCCGTCGGCTGGAAGAGGGGCTGGAAGATGGGCTGGCGCACCAGACGCTATTAGGTGTGACCGGTTCGGGTAAGACTTTTACCATCGCCAACGTGATTGCCGACCTGCAACGCCCCACGATGGTGCTTGCCCCGAACAAAACGCTGGCGGCGCAGCTCTACGGGGAAATGAAAGAGTTCTTCCCGGATAACGCGGTGGAGTATTTCGTCTCCTACTACGACTACTATCAGCCAGAAGCCTATGTTCCAAGCTCAGACACGTTTATCGAGAAAGATGCCTCGGTGAACGAGCATATTGAGCAGATGCGCCTGTCAGCGACGAAAGCGCTGCTGGAGCGACGTGATGTGGTGGTGGTGGCGTCAGTTTCGGCCATCTATGGTCTGGGCGATCCGGATCTCTATCTGAAGATGATGCTGCACCTGACCCAGGGGATGATTATCGATCAGCGTGCGATTTTACGCCGTCTGGCGGAGCTGCAGTACACCCGCAACGACCAGGCGTTCCAGCGTGGTACGTTCCGCGTGCGCGGTGAGGTGATCGACATCTTCCCGGCGGAATCGGACGATATGGCGCTGCGCGTGGAGTTGTTCGACGAAGAGGTGGAAAGGCTGTCGCTGTTTGACCCGCTGACAGGACACGTGGAATCGGTGATCCAGCGTTTTACCATCTACCCGAAAACACACTACGTGACGCCACGCGAGCGTATCGTGCAGGCGATGGAAGAGATCAAAGTGGAGCTGGCCGATCGCCGCAAGGTGCTTCTGGCGAACAACAAGCTGCTCGAAGAGCAGCGCTTAAGCCAGCGTACTCAGTTTGATCTGGAGATGATGAACGAGCTGGGCTACTGCTCTGGCATCGAAAACTACTCGCGTTTCCTCTCGGGGCGTGGACCTGGCGAAGCACCGCCAACCCTGTTTGACTACCTTCCGGCGGATGGCCTGCTGGTGATTGACGAATCCCACGTGACGATCCCGCAGATCGGCGGGATGTACCGCGGCGACCGCGCGCGTAAAGAGACGCTGGTAGAGTACGGTTTCCGCCTGCCATCGGCGCTGGATAACCGTCCGATGAAATTTGAAGAGTTTGAGGCGCTCGCGCCGCAAACGATCTACGTTTCGGCCACGCCGGGCAACTACGAGCTGGAGAAATCCGGTGACGACGTGGTGGATCAGGTGGTGCGTCCGACAGGGTTGCTCGACCCGATTATCGAGGTGCGTCCGGTTGCCACTCAGGTCGACGATCTGCTGTCGGAGATCCGTATCCGTGCTGCCATCAATGAGCGCGTGCTGGTCACTACTCTGACCAAGCGTATGGCGGAAGACCTCACTGAATATCTCGAAGAGCACGGCGAGCGCGTGCGCTATCTGCACTCGGACATCGACACCGTGGAGCGTATGGAGATTATTCGCGACCTGCGTCTGGGTGAGTTTGACGTACTGGTGGGGATCAACCTGCTGCGAGAAGGTCTGGATATGCCGGAAGTGTCGCTGGTGGCGATTCTGGACGCCGATAAAGAGGGCTTCCTGCGTTCTGAACGTTCTCTGATTCAGACCATTGGCCGCGCCGCGCGTAACGTTAACGGAAAAGCCATTCTGTACGGCGATAAAATTACCCCGTCGATGGCGAAAGCGATTGGCGAAACGGAACGCCGTCGTGAGAAACAGCAGCGCTACAACGAAGAACACGGCATTACCCCGCAGGGGCTGAACAAGAAAGTGGTGGATATTCTGGCGCTGGGCCAGAACATAGCGAAGACCAAAGCGAAAGGGCGTGGCAAGGCGCGTTCAGTGGTGGAAGAAGATACCGTCGCGCTGACGCCGAAAGCGTTGCAGCAGAAGATCCACGAGCTGGAAGGGCAGATGATGCAGCACGCGCAGAACCTGGAGTTCGAAGAGGCGGCGCAAATCCGCGACCAGCTTCATCAGCTACGCGATCTTTTCATCGCAGCATCGTGAGACTGTTTTGCCCGGTGGCGCTGCGCTTACCGGGCCTACGGGGTTAGCGTCTTTTGTAGCCCCGGTAAGCGCAGCGTCACCGGGGATTTTTTGTTAGCCCAGCGCCTGAATCGCCTTCTCCAGCGCGTCGCGCAGCAGATGGCGGTCATGGCGATATTTAATATCGCTCGCTTCCAGCGGCTCCTGCACCACCACACGATCGCCAATACCTGAAACGTCGACTTTTGGCCCTACCACGACGCCATCGATAATTTTCTTACCAACATACTGCTCCATCAGGTTCAGCTTGTCCGCCAGCGACAAGCTCGCTGCTGCCGGGCTCAGTTCACGTCCTAAGTTGCCAATGTACACCATTGGGGCTGGCGTTCTGCGCAGCGCCTGCGCCAGCTCCTTCACCAGCAGAATAGGCATCAGGCTGGTGTAAAAACTGCCAGGCCCAATCAGGATAAGATCGGCTTCGCCAATTGCTTCGACCGCTTCACGCGTGGCAGGAACGCCTGGATAGGTCATCAGCTCTGTCGGTGGCTGGATGAGCTGGTCAATATTCACTTCGCCGTAAACTTCGTGGCCTTCGGCATCTATCGCCATTAAATCGACCGGTTGTTCTGACATCGGGATCAGGAACGCATCAACTTTAAGCAGATTACGGATTAAATTGATGGCCTCAAGAGGGCGCACGCTCAGGTGATCCAGCGCCTTTAACATCAGATTTCCCAGGTTATGCCCGGAAAGTTCTCCATTACCGCCAAAACGGTACTCAAACATCGCTGACGCGACGCTCGGTTCGGTAATTAACTGGTTCAGACAGTTGCGCATATCCCCCCAGGCAATCCCGCCTTCGGCGCGGCGAATTCGCCCGGTGGAGCCGCCATTGTCCGTTGTGGTTACGATCCCTGTGAGCCGTGAGCCGAGGGACGATAACGAAGACATAACTCGTCCCAGGCCGTGGCCCCCGCCAAGCGCGACGACACGATCAAGATCCGCAAAAGTGCGATTGCGCATACACATTCCTTATCATATTCACTCTTTGTAACAGTAACCTAACTACCCCTAAAAGACGATGCCTCACCCCACGCAAACTGACGTATATCAATGCGAAAATACAGTTTTTGCGTATTCTGTAGTGAAAATGCACGATCATGTCGCTATATACATAATTATATAGCGTAAAGCGATAATGGCGAAGTGATGATTTCCGCGCTACTATCGCCTTAACCACGTTTTCGAAATTGAAAACATACACTCTAGCCTTAGCGCCTGTGTCGAAAGATATGGCGCTCTGGCCGTGGCGGATTTGCCACCAGGGTACAGAAAGAAATGACTGTGCCTCCCGTATCTGGAAAGGTGTACATGGCTTCACAACTTACTGATGCTTTCGCGCGTAAGTTTTTCTACTTACGTCTGTCGATTACCGATGTGTGCAACTTCCGTTGCACCTACTGTCTGCCCGATGGCTACAAGCCGGGCAAGGTCACCAATAACGGCTTTCTCTCCGTCGATGAAGTGCGTCGCGTCACGCGCGCCTTCTCTGATCTCGGCACCGAAAAAGTGCGTCTGACCGGTGGCGAACCTTCTTTGCGTCGCGATTTCCCTGACATCATTGCCGCTGTGCGGGAGAATGACCGTATCCGGCAAATTGCCGTCACCACCAATGGATACCGTATGGCCCGTGACGTGGTGAGCTGGCGTGAGGCGGGGCTGACGGCGATCAACGTCAGCGTGGATAGCCTCGACGCGCGCCAGTTCCACGCTATTACCGGCCAGGACAAATTCCGTCAGGTGATGGATGGCATCGACGCCGCGTTTGCAGCCGGTTTCGACAAAGTGAAAGTCAATACGGTTCTGATGCGTGATGTGAATCATCATCAACTGGACACCTTCCTGGCGTGGATCAAACCACGCCGCATTCAACTGCGTTTTATTGAGCTAATGGAAACTGGCGAGGGCAGTGAGCTGTTCCGCCGCCACCATATTTCCGGCATGGTGCTGCGCGACGAGCTGCTGAAACGCGGCTGGCTCCACCAGATCCGCCAGCGCAGCGACGGCCCGGCGCAGGTCTTTTGTCACCCGGATTACGAAGGGGAAATTGGGCTTATCATGCCCTATGAAAAAGACTTCTGTGCCAGCTGTAATCGCCTGCGCGTTTCGTCCGTCGGCAAGCTGCACCTCTGCTTATTTGGCGATGGTGGCGTAGAACTTCGCGATCTGCTGGAAGACGACGCTCAGCAGGACGCACTTGAAGCGCGCATTTCTGAAGCGCTGATGCATAAAAAGCAGACCCACTTCCTGCATCAGGGCAACACCGGAATTACTCAAAACCTGTCATACATTGGCGGGTAATCCGTCTTAAGAAGGAACCAGAAGATGAGTCAGGTAAGCGCAGAATTTATCCCGACACGCATTGCTATTCTTACCGTTTCCGATCGCCGTGGCGAAGAGGATGATACCTCCGGCCACTGGCTGCGTGATGCGGCACATGACGCGGGGCATAAAATCGTCGATAAAGCGATTGTGAAAGAGAACCGCTACGCCATTCGCGCTCAGGTCTCTCAGTGGATTGCAGGCAACGAGGTGCAGGTGGTGCTGATCACCGGTGGCACCGGGTTTACCGCAGGCGATCAAGCGCCTGAAGCGCTGGTCCCGCTTTTTGACCGCGAGGTGGAAGGCTTTGGCGAAGTGTTCCGTATGCTCTCGTTTGAAGAGATTGGCACCTCCACGCTGCAGTCGCGCGCTGTGGCGGGGGTCGCGAATAACACGTTGATTTTCGCCATGCCAGGCTCCACGAAAGCCTGCCGTACCGCGTGGGAAAACATAATCGCCCCGCAACTGGATGCCCGTACCCGTCCGTGTAATTTCCATCCTCATCTGAAGAAATAAGTTATGTCGCAACTGACCCACATTAACGCCGCTGGTGAAGCGCACATGGTGGATGTCTCCGCCAAAGCGGAAACGGTGCGCGAGGCGCGCGCTGAAGCGTTCGTCACCATGTTGCCAGAAACCCTGGCGATGATTATCGACGGCAGCCACCACAAAGGTGATGTCTTTGCCACCGCCCGTATTGCCGGTATTCAGGCTGCGAAACGTACCTGGGACTTAATCCCACTGTGCCACCCGCTGATGCTGAGCAAAGTGGAAGTGAATCTGCAGGCGCAGCCGGAGCACAACCGCGTTCGCATTGAATCGCTGTGTCGCTTAACCGGTAAAACGGGCGTTGAGATGGAAGCACTGACGGCCGCGTCTGTGGCCGCATTGACCATCTACGATATGTGCAAGGCCGTGCAAAAAGACATGGTGATTGGTCCGGTTCGCCTGCTGGCGAAAAGCGGCGGCAAATCCGGCGATTTTAAGGTGGACAGCCATGATTAAGGTGCTCTTTTTTGCCCAGGTGCGCGAGCTGGTTAATACCGACAGCCTGACGCTGGACGGCTCGTTTGAAAACGTTGCCGCCCTGCGTGCACATCTGGCTACACAAAGCGACCGCTGGGCGCTGGCGCTGGATGAAGGCAAGCTGCTGGCGGCGGTTAACCAGACGCTGGTTGATTTTGACCATCCGCTGACGGCGGGTGATGAGGTCGCTTTTTTCCCGCCGGTTACAGGGGGCTAAGATGGCTGAAACCCGAATTCTGGTCAGTCACGATCGCTTTAACGTCGGTAAAGAATATGACTGGCTGGCCGAACGCGATGAGGACGGCGCGGTCGTGACGTTTACCGGTAAAGTGCGCAACCACAACCTCGGCGACAGCGTAAAAGCGCTGACGCTGGAGCACTATCCGGGAATGACGGAGAAATCTCTCACGGAGATTGTGGAAGAGGCGCGAGGCCGCTGGCCGCTCGGGCGCGTGACCGTTATCCACCGTATCGGTGAAATGTGGCCGGGCGAGGAGATTGTTTTTGTTGGGGTTACCAGCGCACACCGCGGTAGCGCATTTGCGGCAGGGGAGTTCATTATGGATTACCTTAAAACAAAAGCACCGTTCTGGAAGCGTGAAGCGACGCCGGAAGGCGACAGATGGGTTGAGTCGCGTGATAGCGACAAACAAGCTGCCGGTCGTTGGTAGTCGGTTTACGTGGATGTGTTAGTCTTAACGTGTGTGTCAATTTAATCAGGAGTGAATCATGGACCGATTTCCGCGTTCCGATTCAATAGTACAGCAGACCCGTAGCGGGCTGCAGACGTATATGGCTCAGGTGTACGGCTGGATGACAGTCGGCCTGCTGCTTACCGCATTTATCGCGTGGTATGCCGCAAACACGCCTGAACTGATGATGTTTATCTTTTCCAGCAAAATCACCTTTTTCGGGCTGATTATTGCGCAACTGGCACTGGTGTTTGTTCTCTCAGGGCTGGTGCAAAAACTCAGTGCCGGGATGGCGACCACGCTGTTTATGCTCTATTCGGCGTTAACCGGGCTGACGCTTTCCAGTATTTTCATCGTCTATACCTACTCTTCTATCGCCAGCACGTTTGTGGTGACCGGCGGGATGTTCGGTGCAATGAGCCTTTATGGTTACACGACTAAGCGTGACCTGAGCGGCTTCGGCAGCATGCTGTTTATGGGGCTGATCGGGATTGTGCTGGCGTCGCTGGTCAACCTGTGGCTGAAGAGTGAGGCGCTGATGTGGGCGGTGACCTATATCGGGGTGGTGGTCTTCGTCGGCCTGACGGCTTACGACACCCAGAAGCTGAAAAACATCGGTGAGCAGATCGACGTGCGCGACAGTTCAAACCTGCGCAAATACTCGATTCTGGGTGCCCTGACGCTGTATCTGGACTTCATCAACCTGTTCCTGATGCTGCTGCGTATTTTCGGCAATCGTCGCTAAGGTTGTTTTGCCGGGTGGCGTCTTCGCCTTACCCGGCCTACGGTTCCGGTTTCGTAGGTCGGGTAAGCGCAGCGCCACCCGACAAAAATCATTTTGCCAACGCCTTTTCGTTCTTCGCTCTCAGCTTCTTCGCCCGGCTCTCCAGCACCAGATAACAGACCGTTGCCAGCGCCAGCGGCAGGAAGTAATAAATCATACGATAGGCGAGCAGGGCGGCGATAATCGTGCCTTGCGAAACATGTTCCCCGGCAAGCAGGGCGATAAAGACCGCTTCCAGTACGCCAATTCCCGCCGGAATATGCACAATCACTCCGGCAATACTGCTCACCAGCAGCACGCCAAGCACGAAGAAATAGTTCACGTCTTCGCCGATGAGCATCCAGATAATTGCCCCCATTGCCATCCAGTTGGCGCTGGAGACGACCATCTGCAGAACTGCAAATTTCCAGGAGGGCAGCACCAGCTTTTGCCCTTTGATGGTCATATGACGGCGTTTCGCAAAGGCGCATGCCCACAGATACAGGGCGATAATCAACAGCAGCACGATGCCCAAAATCCGCAGCGTGGTTTCGTCGATGTACCAGTGTGCAGGTAGCTGCACTACACCAAAGGTGAAGATCACGCCGCCGAGCAGAATATAGCCCAGCCAGTTGGTCGTGATGCTTAACGAGAAAATACGCGTGATGGTCCCGCCCGGCAGCCCCAGACGAGAGTAGAGGCGATAGCGCATGCCGATACCGCCAACCCAGGTGCTGAGCGTGAGGTTGAAGGCATAACAGATAAACGATACCAGCATCACCTGTCGTTTTGAGAGTTTATGACCACAATACGCCCGGCCCAGCAGATCGTAACAGCCGTAGATCAGGTAGCTCACGATCACCAGCCCAACGGCACCCAGCAGCACCATCCGGTCGTAGTTGCGGATAACTTTCCATACCTCTTCCCAGTCGACTTTCCGGGCGTACACCACCAGCAGCACTGCGACAGCAATAAAGAACAGCCAGGTGAGGATCTTCTTCGCCAGTCGCCAGCGAGGATGCGATTTCGACATCAGGTTTTCCCTCCATCTTCCGCTTCAATGCGGTCCTGGGTTTCCATTTCAGGCTGAACAGGAGGTTCCACCTGCGCAAGTTTCGGCGTATGCGCGGGCAGCCAGCCGACCATTGCCGGGAAATGGCGCAGAAAATGGAACACCACCACGCCGATGCCCAGGTTCCACCAGGTGCGTTTCGGCACCATGGATTCATCAACCCGCACGCAGTCATTGACGATCAGACCCTGAAGGTTATCGCGCAGGGTCTGGTTAAACTGGCGATCGTGGATGATCAGATTGGCTTCCAGATTGAGTGACAGGCTCAGCGGATCGAGATTACTGGAGCCGACAGTCGCCCAGTGATCGTCCATCAGTGCCACTTTTCCGTGCAGCGGTCGGCGGCGATATTCATATATCTGCACGCCGCCTTTCACCAGATAGTTATAAAGCAGGCGTGCGCCAACTTTGACAATCGGCATGTCTGGCTCACCCTGCACAATCAGCTTCACGCGCACTCCGCGTCGGGCAGCATTACGCATTGCGTGTAAGAGGCGGTAGCCAGGGAAGAAGTACGCGTTGGCGATAATTACCTCGCGCTTCGCGTTTGCCAGCATCTTCAGGTAATGACGTTCAATGTCGTCCCGGTGCTCGTCGTTATCCCGCCAGACAAACAACGCCTGCGCTTCACCGGGCTTGCGGTTCTCTTCCGGGCGATGGCGTCGCCTCCACCAGCGGCGAGCGGCCTCTTTTCCGGGCAGGTTTTCCAGCTCGAACAGCAGGATGTCCTGAACCACCGGCCCTTCAATGCGAATCGCGTAATCCTGCTTCGCTTCCGGGCCGTAGTTGGACATATGTTCGGCGGAGTAGTTAATGCCGCCAACAAACGCCACCGTCTCATCAACGACCACAATTTTGCGGTGCATCCGGCGGAAGAGGTTGGTGCGCATACCAAACAGGCGAGAGCCAGGATCGTAGTAGCGGAACACCACGCCCGCAGAGGTCAGCTCGTTCACGAACGCATCACTGAGATCCGGCGAGCCATAACCATCAAGCAGGACTTCAATTTTAATGCCACGAAGGGCGGCACGCAGGAGCACGCTGTGAAGCTGCTTGCCGACCTCATCTTCGAACCAGATAAACGTTTCGAGGATCACTTTCTGCTGTGCGTTATCAATCGCTTTAAACACGGCCGGATAATAATGATCGCCATTTTCCAGCAGCGTAATGCGGTTACCTTCCTGCCATGAACATTTCATAAATGGATCTCCGCGCTGAGTGGGGCGTGGTCGGAGAGATGTCGCCAGTTGAGTAACGCCAGTGCGGTCGGGCTGCTGGCATGGGCGTTTTTTACGTAGATGCGGTCAAGGCGCAGCAGGGGAAAGCGCACCGGGAACGTACGTGCGGGACGTCCATTGGCGCGGGTAAAAATCTCCTCCAGTCCGGCGTTCACTTTCAGCGGATGGTTGGCCCGCTGCCGCCAGTCGTTGAAATCACCGGCAACGACCACGGGTTCACCTTCTGGCAGCGCGTTGCTCCAGTCGGCCAGCATCTGCAACTGTGCCTGACGGTGCGCTTCACGCAGGCCAAGATGTACACAGCCTACGTGAACGGGAAATTCCAGGTCAGGCGGTGTGATGCGGCAGTAAAGCAGCCCGCGTTTTTCGCTTTCGCCCACGGATACGTCGCGGTTCTCGTAATGCTCTATCGGAAAACGTGACAGCACCGCATTGCCGTGGTGCCCTTCAGGGTAGACCGCATTGCGTCCGTAGGCGTAATCGCTCCACATTGTATCGGCCAGAAATTCATAGTGAGGCGTGTCGGGCCAGTTTTCAAAATGCATGGGATGTACCTCATGCGCGCCCATCACTTCCTGCAGGCAGACAATATCCGCGCTGACGGTGCGTACCGCGTCGCGCAGCTCCGGTAAAATGAAGCGGCGATTAAATGCTGTGAAGCCCTTATGAATGTTTATCGTCAGCACCTTAAGCGAGAAATGCTGCGTTTTATTGGTCATAAACACCTTCCTGGGTGACTATCCCGATGAAAATAAAGTGTAGTAGGCGTCACAAAAAGATGCGGCGTTACGGAATTTTCCGTAAAGTGCGGTAGTCTGAATAAGCAGATAAAAATCCTTTAGGAGAGAAGCCATGAAGTGGCAACAACGTGTTCGTGTCGCAACAGGTCTTAGTTGCTGGCAGATAATGTTGCATTTACTGGTCGTGGCCGTACTGGTGATGGGCTGGATGAGCGGCACGCTGGTGCGTGTGGGCTTAGGGTTATGTGTGCTTTACGGTGTGACTGTGCTGTCGATGCTGTTCTTACAGCGTCACCACGAAGCACGCTGGCGTGAAGTGGGTGATGTGCTCGAAGAGCTCACCACCACGTGGTATTTCGGTGCGGCAATGATTGTCCTGTGGCTGCTGTCACGTGTGCTGCAAAACAACCTGCTGCTGGCGCTGGCCGGTCTGGCTATTCTTGCAGGGCCCGCGGTGGTCTCGTTACTGACCAAAGAGAAAAAGCTACGCAATGTTGCGTCTAAACATCGCATAGGCCACTGAGCCTGTCGTGGCCGCGATGACCAGTAGCGGCCACAAACTTCCCCAGACAATATCCAGACTCGCATCCTTCAGATAGATTTGCTTGGTGATATCCGTAAAGTGTCGAATCGGGTTTATCCACGTCAGATCCTGCAACCAGACCGGCATGTTCTCGACGGGTGAAACATACCCGGAAAGCAAAATTGCTGGCATCATAAACACAAACACCCCGATAAACGCCTGTTGCTGCGTGGAGCAGAGGGCGGAAATCAGCAGTCCAAACCCCACCAGCGACAGCCCGTAAATCACCATCGTGAAGTAGAACAGCGCCAGCGATCCGGCGAACGGGATCTGGTAAGCAAAAATCCCTACCCCCAGCACGATGGTGGCCTGGAAGGTGGCAACAATCAGCGCCGGAACCGCTTTACCGACGAAAATCTGCCAGGTCGCCAGCGGCGACACCAGGAGCTGATCGAGCGTGCCTTGCTCGCGTTCACGCGCGACGGACAGGGAGGTGACGATCATCACCCCGATGGTGGTGATCATGGCGATCAGCGACGGTACCACAAACCACTTGTAATCCAGATTCGGGTTATACCAGTTGCGCACCACCAGCTCGCTGTTATTGGGTTTAGGTTTTCCCTCCATTAATGTCTGCTGGTAATCCTTCACCACCTGCTGCAGATAGTTAGCGGCGATCTGGGCGCTGTTGGAGTTACGCCCGTCAAGGATCAGCTGCATCGGCGCGGTCTGGAAAGTATCCAGATTGCGGGAGAAGTCCGCCGGAAAACGCACCAGCAATAGCGCTTTTTGCGTGTCGATGGTGGGCTGGATCTCCTGCGGGCTTTTCAGCAGCAGCACGTGGGTGAAGGCTTTCGCGCGGGCAAAACGCTGTGTCAGCTCGACGGAATGTTTGCCGTTGTCTTCGTTATAGATGGCGATGGTCGCATTTGTTACCTCCAGCGTGGCGGCAAACGGGAACAACAGCACCTGGATCAGCACCGGTAACACCAGAATGGCGCGGGTTTGCGGCTCACGCAGCAAGGATTGCAGCTCTTTGCGTATTAATGTCCATAAACGGTGAAACATCGCGTCGTCCTCCTGTCGGGTGGCGCTTTCGTTTACCCGACCTACAAAATCCGATGGTTAATCTAACCTTCTTTTCGTTTTCATCCACGTCAACCCGATAAACATTACCGCCGACGCCATCAAAAACAGGATATTGATAATCAGCACCACCGGAATATTCCCGGCGAGGAACAGGCTCTGCAGGGTACTCACAAAGTAACGGGCAGGAATAATGTAGGTCACGGCGCGGATCACCGCAGGCATGCTGTCTATCTGGAAGATAAATCCGGACAGCATAATCGACGGTAAAAAGGCCGCGTTGAGCGCCACCTGCGCGGCATTAAACTGGTTGCGGGTGATGGTGGAGATGAGCAGCCCCATTCCCAGCGTGCTCAGCAGAAACAGGCTGGTGATGAGGAACAGCAGTACCAGCGAACCGCGATACGGTACGCCGAGGATAAAGACGGCGACAAGCATGCAGAGCAGCATCGCCAGCATGCCGAGGAAGTAGTAGGGGATCAGCTTGCAAAGCAGCAGCTCAACCCGCGTCACTTCGGTCGAGAGCAGCGCCTCCATCGTGCCACGCTCCCATTCGCGGGCGATGACCAGCGAAGTAAGAATTGCGCCTATCACCGTCATGATGATGGTTACCGCACCGGGAATAATAAAATGCTGGCTGATGGCGGCAGGGTTAAACCAGTAGCGCGTCTGCACGTCAATCAGCGGTTCGAACGTTTCACCCCGGTCCTCGGCCCGCTGCATTTGCCACAGTTGCCAAATGCCTTCCACGTAGCCCTGCACAAAGTTCGCGGTGTTCGGTTCGCTGCCGTCAGTAATCACCTGTATCGGGGCATCGGTATTCGCCCGCGCCATGTTGGCCGCGAAATCCACCGGGATCACCACCAGACCACGAATTTTCCCGGCCTGCATTTTCTGGATCAGTTCCTGGCGGTTGTCGCTGATCGTGGCGTCAATATAAGGCGAGCCGGTCATCGCGTGGGTGAAATCCAGCGCCTCTTCGCTCTGCTGTTCCAGCAAAATCCCGACGCGCAGCTTGCTGGAATCCAGGTTAATCCCGTAGCCAAAGATAAACAGCAGCAGCAGGGGGATCACCACCGCAATCAGCCAGCTACTCGGGTCACGGACGATCTGGCGTGTCTCTTTAACGCACAGCGCGCGCACCCTGCGCAACGACATCACGTTATGGCTCATTGGTATGCTCCTTATCCCAGTCATGGATAAGCGTGATAAATGCCTGCTCCATGGTCGGGTCCGGCTGTTTTTCGTCGGCGGCCTGTTCTTTCAGATCGTCTGGCGTACCGTGAGCAATCAGCTTGCCGCGGTAAACCAGCCCGATACGGTCGCAATACTCCGCCTCATCCATAAAGTGGGTTGTCACCATTACGGTAACGCCTTTCTCCACCATGCTGTTGATATGCAGCCAGAATTCACGGCGTGTGAGGGGATCAACGCCTGAGGTGGGTTCATCGAGAAACAGGATATCCGGCTCATGCATCAGCGAGCAGGCCAGCGCCAGGCGTTGCTTAAAACCGAGCGGCAGCTCATCGGTGGCGTGCGAAGCGATATTCGTCAGGCCAAACGCATCGGTCATACGGCTGATTTTCTCGTTTTGCGCGCGACCCCGCAGGCCGTAGACACCGGAGAAGAAACGCAGGTTTTGCTCAACCGTCAGGTTGCCGTACAGCGAGAATTTCTGCGCCATATAGCCGAGATGCTGTCGCGCCTTGCCGGAGCTGATCTTCAGATCCATATCCAGCACCAGCGCTTTACCGGAGGTAGGCACCAGCAGGCCGCACATCATTTTAAAGGTGGTCGATTTCCCCGCGCCGTTCGGCCCGAGAAGGCCAAAAATCTCGCCGCGTTTCACCGCGAAATTGACGTTATCAGTGGCGGCAAAATCCCCGAATTTTTTGGTCAGGGATTTCGCTTCGATCACCGTTTCGCCCGGCGTGCCCTCAACCGTGTGCAGGATCGCACCCAGCGGCGATTCCGACGTGCCCGCCCCGCCCAGCAGATCGATAAACGCATCTTCAAAGCGCGGAGCCGTCTCCGTCATGTCGATCTCAGGCATGCCCGGCGCACGGCGAATATCGTCGAAGGTCGCCTCTTTTTTGAGGATCACCCGCACCGAACGGCCCTGAATCATCCCGTCGCTCACCTGCGGCAGTTTCAGCACCCGTTGCAGCAGCCTGCGGTTGGACTCCTGCAGGCTGTGCAGCAGAAAGCTGCGCCCGGCCATGCTTTGCGTCAGTTTTGTTGGTTCACCCTGATAGAGCAGCTCGCCTTCGTTCATCAGCAGCACGTCGCGGCACTGTTCCGCTTCGTCGAGGTAGGAGGTGCTCCAGAGGATCAGCATCCCGTCGCCCGCCAGCTCGTGCACCATCTGCCACAGCTCGCGGCGGGAAATCGGGTCCACGCCCACACCGGGCTCATCCAGCAGCAGAACTTTCGGCTCGCCCACGAGCGTACAGGCCAGCCCCAGCTTCTGCTTCATCCCGCCGGAGAGCTTGCCCGCCAGCCGGTCGGTAAACGGGCCAAGCGACGTAAACGCCAGCAGACGGGCGAAGGTTTTCTGCCGCGTTTCACCGGTGACACTGCGCAGGTCGGCATACAGATTCAGGTTTTCCATCACCGTCAGGTCTTCATACAGCCCAAACTTCTGCGGCATATAGCCGAGCATGGCGTGGAGCGCACCGTCATCTTTAATCGGATCGAGGCCCAGCACGCTGGCCGAGCCTTCATCCGGCTTAAGCAACCCCGCGAGCATGCGCATTAGCGTGGTTTTACCTGCACCATCGGGGCCGACCAGCCCGGTCACATAGCCTTTCTGGATGGTGCAGTTCAGCGGCGCTACCGCGGGTTTCTCCATCCCCGCGAAGCGTTTGACCAGATTGTTAATCTGAATAACCGCATCATTCATGTCGTTCCCCGTCGTTGATTTTTACGGTGACCGGCATACCCTGACGCAGCGCGTCGTCCGCATCGGTGACGATAATGCGCAGGCGGTACACCAGGTCGGTACGCAGATCCGGTGTTTCAACGGTTTTCGGCGTGAACTCGGCGGTAGGGGAGACAAAGCCCACTTTGCCGTGATACGGCTTGTCCGGGCGACCGTCGGTATAGAGCAGCAGCTCGCGGCCCGGTTGCATCTGGCCGAGGTTCGGCTCATCAATGTAGGCACGCACCCACACCGGGCGGGTCAGAGAGAGCGTTAATACGGTGCTGCCTGCGCTGAGCATGCTGCCCGGCTCCACGGCGCGGGTCATCAGCGTACCGTCAGACGGCGCGATTAACGTGGTGTCATGCAGATCCAGCTCCGCCTGCGCTAATTGCGCCTGCGCCTGTTCAAGGCTGGCTTTCGCCTGGGCAATGTCCTGCGCGCGGTTACCGGTGCGGTACTGGCTTAACTTATCCTGCGCGGATTTCAGCGTGGCCTGTGCCTGGTCGCGGGATGAACGCGCATTTTCCAGATCGTTGGCGGAAATGGTGCGGCTTTTCCACAGTCCCTGCTGACGGTTATAGAAGTTCTGCGCGTAGTCATAGGCGGCTTTCGCCTGCTTAACGGCAGCGGCGGCCTGGGCGATCTCTTCATCACGGTAGCCTGCCAGCATCAGGTCATACTGCGCCTGAGCCACGGAAACGCCTGCTTTTGCCTGCAACAGGGCGTTCTCGTAGGGCGCTTTGTCCAGCATCCCCAGCGTCTGCCCGGTTTTAATCGTATCGCCTTCGTCAACGTTCAGCGAGGCCAGACGCCCGCCAACGCGGAAGCTCATATTCACAGTACGAATATCGACGTTACCGTACAGCGTCAGGCCACGATCCTGCTGGCTCTGATACCACAGCCAGCCGCCGATGCCCGCAGCAAGCAACACGACAACCACCAGAATGATGGCGACAGGTTTTTTCATGACTTCAGGCTCCTTTGCGTTAAGCCTTGCAGGATCAGATCAACATGACAGGTGATGACCTGGCTAATCTGCGCGGCTTTATCCTCATCGAATTGTGTCCAGCCCGTGCGTAACAGGATGGTCTCCCGGCCCAGACGAAAGGCCAGCACTTCGCCCAGCAGGGCATGGGTATGCAAAATCGTCTCGGTATCGTCGGCCTCTCGCCCGGTGTAGGCCGCAATCAGCCGGGTCAGGTGGGTGTGCATCGGCGCAATCACCTGGTCGTGTACCAGCTGGTAAGCGGCAGTGGGGGAGAGTTGCTCGCGGGAGATAAACTTACTCAGGTTCAGCGTATCGTCGTGCGTCAGCAGACGGATCATATTATGGCAGGCGTTAAGGATAAGCTGACGAATAGCGGCACGGTCAGGTGCTGGCTGGCTGAACAGCGCGGTGGCCTCTTCAACATGCGGGCGAAAATTTGTGCCAATGAAGTCGGCAATCCACTGGGCGCAGGCGAGGTATAAATCCTCTTTAGAACCAAAATAGTAGGTGATCGCCGCAATGTTTTGCCCGGCCTGCGCGGCGATATCCCGCGTGGTGGCATGGAGTCCATACTCACCAAACTGTGCCAGCGCAGCGGCGATAAGCTGGCTTTTGGCCTGTTCACCTTTGGTTGTTGTGGGTGTCGTATTCATGGCGGCATTAAAAATTAATCAATCGATTGATTAAGATTATGCCCGGTTCGCCATTTTGTCCAGTTGCCCCTTTGGCGGGAAATATTTCGTCGATGAATCCCTGAGGGATATTTTATGCGCCACGTCACAAAAGCTGCTACACTCCGCTGCTTCATGGCATTGTGGTTTTTGTCCTCCCAATTGTTATATCTCCCTGAAAACTACACCTGTGATGGTCGGGGCGGTTCGGAGTTTTTATGTCTTTTGATTCCCTTGGCCTGAGCCCGGAAATTCTGCGCGCGATCGCAGAACAAGGTTACGTCGAGCCAACCCCAATCCAGCAGCAGGCTATTCCTGCTGTTCTGCAGGGGCGTGACCTGATGGCCAGCGCCCAGACCGGCACCGGTAAAACGGCGGGCTTTACCCTGCCGCTGTTAGAACTGCTGGTAAAAAATCAGCCGCACGCTAAAGGCCGTCGTCCGGTTCGTGCGCTGATCCTCACGCCAACCCGTGAGCTGGCGGCGCAAATTGGTGAGAACGTGCGTGATTACAGCCGCTATCTCAACATTCGTTCGCTGGTGGTTTTCGGTGGCGTCAGCATTAACCCGCAGATGATGAAGCTGCGCGGCGGTGTGGACGTGCTGGTGGCAACGCCGGGTCGCCTGCTGGATCTGGAACACCAGAACGCGCTGAAGCTCGATAGCATCGAAATCCTGGTGCTGGATGAAGCCGACCGTATGCTGGACATGGGCTTCATTCATGATATCCGCCGCGTGCTGGCAAAACTGCCTGCGCGTCGTCAGAACCTGCTGTTCTCTGCGACCTTCTCCGATGAGATCAAGGCGCTGGCGGAAAAGCTGCTGCATAACCCGCTGGAAGTGGAAGTGGCGCGCCGTAACACCGCCTCCGAGCAGGTGACGCAGCACGTGCATTTCGTCGACAAAAAACGTAAGCGGGAGTTACTCTCCCAGATGATCGGTCAGGGCAACTGGCAGCAGGTGCTGGTCTTTACCCGTACCAAGCACGGCGCTAACCACCTGGCGGAGCAGTTGAATAAAGACGGCATTCGCAGTGCCGCCATCCACGGCAACAAGAGCCAGGGGGCACGTACCCGTGCGCTGGCGGACTTTAAATCTGGCGATATCCGCGTGCTGGTAGCAACCGACATCGCGGCGCGTGGCCTGGATATTGAAGAGCTACCGCATGTGGTGAACTACGAGCTGCCGAACGTGCCGGAAGACTACGTTCACCGTATTGGCCGTACCGGTCGTGCGGCGGCAACCGGTGAAGCGCTTTCACTGGTTTGTGTGGATGAACACAAACTGCTGCGTGATATCGAGCGTCTGCTGAAAAAAGAGATCCCGCGTATCGAAACGCCGGGCTATGAGGTGGACCCGTCCATTCAGGCTGAGCCCATTCAAAACGGTCGCCAGCAGCGCGGCGGCGGCGGTCGTGGTCAGCAGCCGCGTCGTTCAGAAGGCGGCGCACCGAAAAAACCGGGAAAACCTCCGCGCCGCAGCAGTGAGGCTAAATCTGGTGGTGAAAACCCGTGGCGCAGCGGTGAGGCAAAACCGGCAGGGGAAGGGCAGCGCCGACGCCGCCCGCGTAAGCCTGCTAAACCGCAGTAATCTGGAAGCCCGGTCGTAAAGCCGGGCTTTTCTTTTTGCGGCAGCGGAGAGAAAGTGCCACAATAGTGGCTGTTTATACAGTATTTCAGGTTTTCCAATGGCTTTAACCGCTGCGCTCAAAGCGCAAATTGGCGCATGGTATAAGGCGCTACAACAGCAGATCCCCGATTTTATCCCCCGAGCACCGCAGCGGCAGATGATTGCTGACGTGGCAAAAACGCTCGCCGGGGATGACGGGCGACATCTGGCGATTGAAGCCCCGACCGGCGTCGGGAAAACCTTGTCGTATCTGATTCCCGGTATTGCTATTGCGCGGGAAGAGGATAAAACGCTGGTGGTCAGCACCGCCAACGTGGCGCTGCAGGATCAGATCTTCAGCAAAGATTTACCGCTGCTGCGCAAAATCATCCCCGACCTGCGGTTTACGGCGGCCTTTGGGCGTGGGCGCTACGTTTGCCCGCGCAATCTGGCCGCGCTTGCCAGCAGTGAGCCTAATCAACAGGATCTGCTGGCATTTCTCGACGATGAACTCACGCCGAACAACAAGGTCGAGCAGGAACAATGTGCGAAGCTGAAAGCCGATCTCGACGGCTACAAATGGGACGGTCTGCGCGATCATACCAGCCAGGCAATTGGCGATGATTTGTGGCGCAGGCTCAGCACCGATAAAGCCAGCTGTCTGAACCGCAACTGCCACTACTACCGTGAATGCCCGTTTTTTGTCGCCCGGCGCGAAATTCAGGAAGCGGAAGTGGTCGTGGCTAACCATGCGCTGGTGATGGCCGCGCTGGAGAGCGAATCGGTACTGCCGGAGCCGAAAAACCTGCTGCTGGTGCTTGATGAAGGCCACCATCTGCCGGACGTGGCGCGCGACGCGCTGGAGATGAGCGCTGAAATCACCGCGCCGTGGTTTCGTCTGCAGCTCGATCTTTTCTGCAAGCTGGTGGCGACCTGCATGGAGCAGTTTCGCCCGAAAACCACGCCGCCGCTGGCGGTGCCTGAGCGCTTGAGCGAGCACTGCGAAGAGGTTTACAGCCTCATTTCATCACTCAACAACATCCTGAATCTCTATCTTCCGGCGACCCAGGAGGCGGAACACCGCTTTGCGATGGGGGAACTGCCGGAAGAGGTGATGGAGATCTGCCAGCAGCTGGCGAAGCACCTCGAAAAGCTGCGCGGACTGGCGGAGCTGTTTTTAAACGATCTGAGTGAGAAAACCGGCACGCATGACGTGGTCCGTCTGCACCGCATTCTGCTCCAGATGAACCGCGCGCTCGGCATGTTTGAGGCGCAGAGCAAACTGTGGCGGCTGGCCTCTTTAGCCCAGGCATCCGGCGCGCCAGTGACCAAATGGGCAACGCGTGAAGTGAAAGAGGGGCAGGTGCATCTGTTTTTCCACTGCGTGGGTATTCGTGTCGCCGATCAGCTGGAAAAACTTATCTGGCGCAGCGTACCCCATGTGGTCATCACTTCTGCGACGTTGCGATCCCTGAACAGTTTCTCACGCTTGCAGGAGATGAGCGGCCTGAAAGAGAAAGCGGGCGACCGCTTTGTAGCACTGGACTCGCCGTTTAACCACTGCGAACAGGGCAAGCTGGTCATTCCGCGCATGAAGTTTGAGCCGCTCATCGACAACGAAGAGCAGCACATTGCGGAAATGGCAGCCTACTTCCGCGAGCAGATCGAGAGCAAAAAATACCCCGGCATGCTGGTGCTGTTTGCCAGCGGGCGCGCGATGCAGCGTTTCCTGGAATACGTCACCGACCTGCGTTTACTCCTGCTGGTGCAGGGCGATCAGCCACGCTACCGGCTGGTGGAAACCCATCGTAAACGTATTGATAACGGCGAGCGCAGCGTGCTGGTCGGGTTGCAGTCCTTCGCCGAAGGGCTGGATCTGAAAGGAGACTACCTGACGCAGGTACACATCCACAAAATTGCCTTTCCGCCAATCGACAGTCCGGTGGTGATCACCGAAGGCGAGTGGCTGAAAAGTCTGAACCGCTATCCGTTTGAGGTACAAAGCCTGCCTGCGGCGTCGTTTAACCTGATCCAGCAGGTGGGGCGTCTGATTCGTAGCCACGGCTGCTGGGGCGAGGTAGTGATTTATGACAAGCGTTTGTTGACCAAAAACTACGGCCAACGCCTCCTGAATGCGCTTCCCGTTTTCCCGATTGAGCAACCCGACGTGCCGGAGGTAAAAAAACGCCCGGCAAAACTGACCGCCGGGCGTAAGAAAAGCATCCGTGCTAAGGGGCGCGGTCCTACTGGTATGTAAAGGTCACCTGAATCACGCTGTTGAAGGTTCCGGCGCTGACGGGCATAGAGGTGGCGTAGTAACGTGCAGCCAGAGGAAACGTTGCGGTGTGATCGGCTGAGTTGATCGGGACGTTAAACGCCGCCTGCGGGGCGATGAGTATTTTGTCCTGACGGTCTGCCAGCTCCAGCGCCAGCCCTTTCGCGCTGCCGGTGTTGGCAAATTTTGTCGGGTGTATGCTGTCTGCCTGTCCGTAAAAAAAGGCGGTAGCCAGCGCGAGCGTTGCCGGGCAATGTGTCACCGACAGGGAAAAATCTTTCCACTCGCCAGTGTCTCCCACGTCTTTAAAATTACCCGCCACCGCCTGACCTAAATCTACCGTCAGATTGCGGCTGGCGCTGTCGATGACACAGGTATTGGCGTAGATATTGCCTGTCATCTGTATCTGGATATCCTCTGCGTGCGCCTGGGCTATCAGACCCAGGGCCAGGAGCAATGCTGTCTTTTTCATAATGATCACTTATAGGCAAGGGTGAGGGTCGCAATACTGTTTGCAGGGCCAGGAGTCACCGTGTCGCTGACCTGCTCATAGCGCACCTCGAACGGGATCGCTAACGTTTCATTGGCATTCGCTGGCTGTTTTGTCGGGATATAGGTGTCAAAGGTGGCGATATTGTCGTCAAAGAGCATTCTGACGCCGACCCCCGTCGCCATGCCGGTTTGCTGAGTGAGTTTGATGACGCCCTCATAGCCGGATTCATACCCATTGGCACTGTTTATTTTGATTTCAGGCTGCACCGTGGTGTCGCAATTAACGCTGACGTAGAATTTCTGTGCCGGTGAGGAGAGCACGCCTGCACCGATAAAATCACTGACCGGGAAATCACCCAGATTGATGGTGAGATTTTTCGGTGACACGTTGCACGTTACTTCGTGGAAAGTAACGTTGCCGGAATAGGAGATATGGTTAGGGTTGCCGATCCCTTCATGGCCAAAAACGCCGATGCCGAATTCCGTCTGCCCCTGCACCAGCGTGCCTGCTGACACCGTATTGCTCGTTTTCACCAGTTCCAGCGTGACTTCGAAGCTAAACGATTGTTGCCCGTCGGTAGAGACATAGCCAACGGGTGTCCCCCGCGAATCGCACTGTACGCCGCCTGCGCCGCTGATTCGCTGGCCTTTGTCATTCATCAGAGCGATGCCCACGCCAGGTACGCCGGAGTCATACACGCCTCGCAGTCCGGGGATCTCTGCTCCCGTACCGTAATAACAGGAGACGATTTCCTGCCCGCTATCGACACTTTGGTTGCAATTACTGGCAACGTGTACCGTCTGCTCCGTACCCGGAATGGTTTCGCCCACGGCAAGCGTCGTCGGGATTGAAATAGAGGCCACGTTAATCATTTTTGGCATGTCCGGCGAGGTGCAGGTGGCCTTTGCATGGGGCATAAATAACGCTGCGGTTCCCAGAACCAGTAAGAAAAAGCACTGTTTAATCATTTGCATAATGTTTAGCCTGAACATTGAATCAATGACACTGCGCGGCAGCGTTAATGATGCTGGATTTATCTTTCTCATCCGTTAGCGCGTAGTCAGCGACGCAATGTTCGCTGGAATCCTGCCCCCAGGAGACGGCAAGGTGTCCTTGCTGCGGCAAACCAGAGAGATAGGTCTGCCCATCGTTACCGACGATAAACTCATTGTCCTTATCGTCTGTGGTGACCGTTGCGCCGAAGGGCAGCGGTTTACCGTTATGCGTAAGCGTCATCAGTACACGGTTACCCACGCGGGTATTAAAGCTGGCGCGCACCACGGCACCGCGCGTTGGCGTGACAATTTGCGCAGCGTGAGTGACGTCGGCATCGTCCGGCAGCGTTTCGGTATCCAGTGCAACGGTGTTATGGCGATAAGCGGTGATGAACGGCACCACGGTATAGCCGCGGAAATCGGTTTCGACACCGGTCTGGTTAGCAATATGAGTGCCGTGCGTTCCGGGCGCTTTTACCAGGGCGATAGTTTCACCCAGCGGCTGGCTCAGCGTGATGCCGTTAGCGTGGGCGATCATGCCGCCCTGCAGCCCGACGTTCACCGTCTGCTGATATTTGTCCTGGCTGACGCCGCCGCTCGCTTCACCGTAGGTGCCTTTGTAATCGGCAGTCATACTGGTTGAACTGCCGCTGCCAGTGGTGCTGAGCCCCTCCTGAATATTCCAGTTCAGGTTGTCTTCCGGCAGCGCGGTACCGTTAAGACCGAAATTCTGCGTCGTCCCGTCTTTGGTGTTGTTCAGGTTGTAAGTGGCCCAGGTGTTATGCATCCAGTGATCAAGCGGAACCGAAATGTTTAACGAGAACTGGTTGTCATTGGTAACAGATTCACCATCCTCATCGCTGTCCTGGGTATTTTTATTCATGCTGTAGCTCAGGCTGTAACTCACGCCGTGCCAGCTGTTGTTATAACTGATGCCCATTGAGGTCATGTCCTGGCTCTGGTTCCAGTAGGTCTCTTTTACCAGGCTCAGGGTGAACGAGCCCCAGCCCTCGGGCAGCGTTTGATCGACGGTAGCTTCAGTGCGGGCACGGCGCTGCTGTGGGGCAGACCAGTCGTCCGAGCGGGTATACGACTCCATGGTGTCTTCCAGGGTGTAAAACCCTTTGCTGTTGTAGCGATAACCCGCCAGCGAGAAATTCGTCCCCGTACCGGCAAAATCTTTGCTGTAGCGCACGCGCCAGGACTGCCCCTTGCTGGACTGCTGCTTTTTCAGCAGCGCTTTTGCGCGCGTCACGTCGACGGAGAACGCGCCGAGATCGCCCATGTTTTTCCCGGCACCAAAAGCCTGCGACTGATAATGGCTGCTCTGCTGTACGCCGCCATAGGCGGTAAAACCATAAGGCAGACCGTAGATAGCACTCCCCTGAGCAAAGGGTGTTTTCTCGACATCTTTGTCATAAGAGCGATAGCGTCCTGCAGTCACGCTGTAGCGGAGGTTTTTTTCACGTTGCAGCACGGGAACAGAGGCGTAAGGCACCACGAAATGGCTTTCGCTGCCGTCCGTCTCTTTGACGGTGACCTGCAAATCGCCGCTGCTGCCTGTCGGGTAGAGATCGTTAATTTCAAACGCGCCCGGTGCGACGGTGTTCTGGTAAATGACATAGCCGTTCTGGCGTACCATCACCAGCGCGTTACTGTGTGCGGTGCCGCGAATAATCGGCGCATAGCCTCTTTCGCTATCCGGCAGCATGTCGCTGTCTGATTTGAGCTGCACACCGGTATAGGGCACGCTGTCGAACACATCTGAAGGCGAGGAACTTTGCCCGACCGTAACATCACTTTTCATCGCCACGATGTCACGTTGTGCATAGGTATAAACAGAAGAGAACTTCTGCTGTTCCTCTTTACCCGTGGTGCTGCGATTCCATGTTGAATAGTTGCGAACGCGCCAGGCTCCAACGTTCAATCCGGGGCGCAGGTTGACATACTGGCTGCTGTTGTCCTGTTCACCCTGCTGCCGGGCACGGCTTTGGCTGGCGGTCGCGCTGTAGTTGAGTATGCCTGCGGTGATCCCTTCATCGAACTCTTTCGGGTCGATATAGCCGCGCGGTACCTGGCCCAGTGCAGTTTGCGGAATGCTGAGCAGCAACTGCTGATTTCGGACATGAAACGAAGCAGAGGCCGCAGGTATCGCACTCAGGTCAGCGCACTGGCCCTGACTCAGCAGTTGCGGGTATTTTTTGGTTTTAATGCCGAGGCTTTTTAAATCATCCGCGCTGAAACATGGCTGAAGAGAACTATTCCCTTTAGCATCTTTTTGTAATTTGAAGGTGACATTACGGGTGTCAATTTTATTATTATTAATAAAGATGGACACCTCATATTTACCCGGTGCCTGGCCTGGCCCTTTTTCATAGAGAGACAGATCCGTTTTTCCCTGCTGGGGATTATCAATATCCAGTAACGCCGGGTTAAAATAATCATCAGCCCAGACCTGCTGTGCAAAGATCGCCATTGCCAGACCACACAACAGGGTCAGCAAAGGGGATAAGCGGCAGGTAAAGGGCTTTTTAGTGCTGTACATGATTATTTAGCGTGTCTGTACATGAATGACTTAATTAACGGTTGAAGACCAGGTATGACTGATGCTGCCGTAATCGGTAATAATTGACCATGACACGTTTGTGCCCCCGGTATTATCAGGCAAGGCAAAATGGGTTTCGCTTTTGGGTACTGCCCAGTTTGCTTTAGCAACTTTATGGCCGTTCAGTGTGACCGTCTGGAAATTCATATAAAAAGGTGTTGGGTTATTAACAACCAGATCGTGACCTTCGCGATGCCATTCAAGTTTTTCCGCGACGTCTTCAGGTTGACCCTTTACCGCTGCAGGGCGATACAACAATTTAATACGCGTATTAATGGCGATTTGCAGAGTGTTCATCCCCTCCACACGTTTTGATGACGGGATCGCTTTAATATTCAGCCAGTACAGAGACTCACGATCTTCCGGCAAATTTCCCCCAGTACGCACGACACGCAGAACGTTATCTTCTTTCGCATCAAGACGGAAAAGCGGCGGAGTAATAAGAAAGGGGGCTTTATTCAGTTTTTTACCGCCAGAGTCGACCCAGGACTGGACCAGATAATCCATTGAATCCGGGTTTGAAAGACCGAGAGACGATTCCTTTTTATCTCCATGGTAAACCAGACGTGTGCCATTAATAATGACACCGGCATGTGCCGTTGCTGCTGCCAGTAAAAGAGAAGCAAGTAAATAACCGTGACGCATAAATCTTTCTCAATAAGAAGAAGAGATATCAGTTCCGGGGAAAGAACTCATATCTCTTGATTGACAATATCAATTGTAGATGACGGTGAAAGTGGATACAGAGTTAGCCGGACCCGCTGTAATAGCCGCTTCGGTTTGAATATAACGTGCACCAAATTCCAGATCATTCACGGTGGTTCCGGATGCTAACGGATACTGCTGAGACGGCGTATACAGGCTGACCGGCTGCTCTGAGGCATCAACCAGCTGAATAGCGACGCCTGTTGCGGCATCTTCCTCTGGCGTGACTGCCAGCGTAGAGTTGTTATTTGTATCCGGCGTACCGCCAAAATTAATAGCAGCGGAGGTGACCGATTCCGGGCAATTTTTTAACTGGATATCAAACTTCGTCAATGTGCTGGTGGAGCCTGCACCGGTGAATACCGTTTTTGAGACTTTACCTAACTGCACATTTAATGGATTACTTAATCCATTAACGACCTGACAAGCAGAATCAATAATTTCGCCCGTGAAGTTAATCTGACCTTCACCGTTTGTTGCTGCAAATGCGGATGCTGAACATCCCACCATTGCAGCGATGAATAAACCTAAAGCAACCTTGTTCATAATAAATCCTGATATGTTTTTCGCTAAAAATGTTGCCTGGACAGTTTCAGCGTTAATCCTCAATGATGTTTCGCTGAGTATTTAACCAAAAAAAGGATGTGTAAGAATCTTCTGCATAAATCACAATTAATTTAAATAATGCTTGTTTTTAATTAATTTCATTTAAATCAGCGATTTGATAACGATGATAAAAAACTACCGTGGAGGTCTTCTTCAGGGCTATATTGTTAACAAGATGATGCCGTAAGGAGAGATGTCGTGGATTATCGCAAAATTATCAAAGAGGTAGGGCGTGGGAAAAATCATGCACGTGACCTGGATCTGGAAACCGCCCGTGCGCTCTACACTCATATGTTGAATGGTGATGTGCCTGAGCTTGAAATGGGCGGTATTCTGATCGCACTTCGTATCAAAGGTGAAGGTGAGGCTGAGATGCGGGGCTTTTACGACGCAATGCAAGCGCAGACCCTCCGCCTGACGCCTCCCGTGGCGAAACCGATGCCGATTGTGATCCCAAGCTATAACGGCGCACGCAAACAGGCGAACCTGACGCCGCTGTTGGCTATTTTGCTGAATAAACTGGGTTTTCCGGTCGTTGTGCATGGTGTTAGTGAAGATCCGACCCGAGTTCTGACAGAAACCATTTTTGCGCTACTGGGGATTGAACCGACTCTGCACGCCGGGCAAGCGCAGGCGAAGCTGGATGGCCACCAGCCGGTATACATTCCGATTAGCGCGCTTTGTCCGCCGCTGGAAAAGCAGCTGGACATGCGCTGGCGGATGGGCGTGCGCAACAGCGCACACACCCTGGCGAAACTGGCTACCCCGTTTGCTGAGGATACTGCGCTGCGCCTTTCCAGCGTGTCGCACCCGGAGTACGTGACGCGGGTCGGTAAGTTCTTTGAAGAGATCGGTGGCCGGGCGTTGCTGATGCACGGGACAGAAGGTGAGGTGTATGCCAATCCGCAGCGTTGTCCGCAACTGACGCTGATTGATTCCGCAGGCACGCGCGCTGTGCTTGAGCGTGGCGAAGAAAATAGCGATGTGATCCTGCCACAGGCAAAAGATCCGCAGACCACCGCCCACTGGATTGCGCAGTGCCTTGCCGGAAATGTCCCTGTTCCACACGCTATCAGGCTGCAGATGGCCTGCTGTCTGCTGGCAACGGGTGAGGCAGAGACGGTAGAAGCCGGGCTGGAACGTATTGCGCAGGCGTTTTAGCAAAAAAAAGCCCGTCCAGTGGCGGACGGGCAAACAAGGGTAACAACAACAGGGTCAATGAGGGTTGGAGCATCTCACCAGAGGGTATGGCGAGGGTGGAGCATAATGTGGTCGATTATTTGTAGATAACCGCAGTGCCGCTCAGTTTGTTATTGGTGTTCGCGGAAGTGATGGTATAACCGCTTGCACCGGCAGCTGCGGCTTTCTCAGCCAGTTTGGCTTCCAGACCGTCCAGCGTGGTCGCGCCTTCAGCACTGACAACACCGATTTTGTTGAGGCTCTGCGCCTGAGCAGAAGAGACAGGTTCTGCAGCGAATGCGCCAAAAGACAGAGCGGACAGGGCAACAGCAGCAACAGCATATTTGATGGTTTTCATGATTAATCTCTCGCAGGTTATTCTGTTAAGGGGACGATGTTCCGTCGATGTGATAAGTATCACGTTTTTTTCTGAGAGATAAAATCGAAGAGAATTGACGTCATTGCTCAAAAAAACTGAACGACAAATAACTTATTGAATATTAATAAATTCAGAGAGGCGATTTACACTTCTTGTCGCTGCGCTTTACAGAGTGAGTATGAAAGGCACATTCTGCTACACGTTTCACTTAAAATCGTGAGCGTAAAGGTAACCGCTTGCGCGGTTAACTTTGGTAAAGGAAAGTCAACGTAACTGGCTGTCTTTCGATCCTCTGCGATTATATCCTGAGTGAGAAGCATTTTTTGAATCTTTCTCCTGCTGGCAGGTGATGCATAACCGCACGCCGGGAATGGCTTTACGGCGCGCTTCAGGGATTGGCTCACCGCACTCTTCACATTCAAATAAGCTCTCCCCGCGCGGAATTTCACCGCGAGCGCGGGCAACCGCATCTTCAATTGTACTGTTGATCTGTTCGTTAACGGCATCGTCATTTGCCCAGCCGGAAGCCATAACACCCTCCTGAGTGGTATCCAGAACGCATAACATGAATATGGGGTTAAAAATCGTACAGTCAAGACGGGACAAAAAGAAACTGCATCTGTCGGGCAGATGCAGTCAGGGGACAGGTTAAGACATTATTTATAGATGGTGGCTGTACCATACATATGGTTATCTCCACCGGCGGAGTTCACCACAAAACCTTTGGCACCTTCCTGGCGGGCTTTTTCAGCCAGTTTATCCTGCAGATCGTCAAGGTTGCTCGCACGGCTTACTGAAACCGTACCAGCAGGTCGAAGCTGGCTGGTATCTGTGCCGTCGGTCAGAGGCTGAACTGACCAGGCAGAGAATGACGCTGTCGTCAGCGCACCAGCGATTACAGCAAGGGTCAGGTACTTTTTCATAATCACATCCTCAGGGAAACAACAGGTGATTCCCCTTAAGTTTAGAAGCCTGGCGAGTGTGATTTAGCGCAAAAATTTGATTATGATCTGCTTATTTTTTGAACGATATTAATTGACAAATCATTGACAGATCATAGACATACAGGCGTCTGATTTTGGTCGCTTTTTTCCCTTTCGCAGAGAGATATTTACCGTTGGGTCAGCAAAGGGTATCTTACGCCGCTGTTTAAAGGAGAATGCCATGACTTCCCAAAAGCCGGGATTGCACCCGCGTAACCGCCATCGCAGCCGCTATGATATGAAAGCGCTGTGCCTGAGCTGCCCTGAGTTGCAGGACTTTATCGTGCAGACGCCTGCTGGCGAACCTTCGGTTAACTTTGCCGACCCGCAGGCAGTCAAAACCCTGAATAAAGCGCTGCTGGCTCATTTTTATGGTGTGACGCACTGGGACATTCCCGAAGGCTTTCTCTGTCCGCCAGTTCCTGGCCGGGCCGATTACGTTCATCATCTCGCCGACCTGCTGGCAGACGATAATCATGGTGTGATACCAGAACAGGCGTCCGTTCTGGATATCGGTACGGGGGCAAATCTCATCTACCCGCTGATTGGTGCTCACGAATATCACTGGCGTTTTACCGGCAGTGAAACGAGTGCTGAAGCCTTCTCCAGCGCACAGGCGATTATCAGCGCAAATGCAGGTTTAAGCCGCGCGATCCGCCTGCGTCGCCAAAAAGACGCTGCCTCAATCTTCAACGGCATCATTCATAAGAACGAGCAGTACGATGCCACCTTGTGTAATCCGCCGTTCCATGACTCAGCCGCCGCGGCCCGTGCGGGCAGCGAGCGTAAGCGTCGCAACCTCGGGCAGGCTGAAGACGCCGCGCTGAACTTCGGCGGCCAGCAGCAGGAGCTATGGTGCGAGGGAGGAGAAGTGGCGTTTATCCTGCGGATGATTGCCGAAAGTCAATCATTTGGCCGTCAGGTGAAGTGGTTTACCACGCTGGTATCGCGTGGCGATAACCTGCCGCCGCTGTATCGTGCATTGACCGACGTCGGTGCGGTAAAAGTGGTGAAAAAAGAGATGGCCCAAGGCCAGAAACAGAGTCGTTTTATCGCCTGGACATTTATGGACGATAACAAACGCAGTAAGTAATCGCTCGGCCCGGTCGCGTTACGCCACCGGGCAACCACGCTACAACGTCGGCTCCTGTGGCGGCGGTGGTGCCACAGGCGATGGCAACACCTGATACGTCTGCACCGGCATCCGCACATCCGCCAGATCAAAGTGCTTTTTCACCATGCTGTCGAGGGCAAAACGCACCGTCCACTGCTTCAGCGGCTGAGTGGTGAACGACACGCGCAGGGTAAAGGCGGTATTCGTCAGCCCCACAATACCCGCAAAGGACGGCTCGCCAATCACCAGCCCGCGAATATCCTCCATCTCCATCAGTTCGCTGACCGCATCCCGTAGCGCCTGCTTCGCTTTATCCGCATCCTCGTGACGATCCACATCGTAGTTCGCCACAACGGAGCCAATCCCGCGCACAAAGTTGGCGAAGGTCGTGATCGATGACCACGGAATAATGTGGTACGCACCGGTATCCTGACGCACGCCAACGGAGCGAATGGACATCCGCTCCACCGTACCGGTCAACGGCCCAATGGTCACCAGATCGCCCGTATTCATGCCGTTCTCAAACTGGATGAAGATGCCGGTGATGATATCTTTCACCAGCGTTTGCGAACCGAAGGAGATCGCCAGCCCCAGAGCACCTGCACCGGCCAGCAGCGGGGCGATATTCACGCCGATTTCCGAGAGCACAATCATGATGGTAATGGTGCTGATGATTACCGCCAGCGCGTTACGGAACAGGGTTAACAGCGTTCTGGCGCGCGCGCTGGGTAGCGGCCTGCCGTGGATATCCGAGACCAGCCGGTTCTCAATAAGGCTGGCAAGAAGCGTCCAGCCGACGGCGGAAAAGAACAAAATCAGCGCGATACGAATCAGAATATCAACGGTTTTTTCCCCTGCGCCGTTGTGCAGCCAGTTCCAGAAATCAAACAGGCCCCAGGCGTTGAGGAGCAGCATAATGGCCACGCAGACGGTCAGAATGCGCGCCACTTTAAGCGATACCGACATCCAGCCATTAACCCGTTTTTGCAGTTCCGGATAGCTACGCTGGACCTGTGGCGACAGGGTAATGGTTTTTGAAATCCAGCGAGACAGCAGGCCCGAAACAAAGGCTGCAATGCCGATAATCGCCAGGCTTTTGAACGTTGCGCCCATCATAAACTTCAGGCTGTTACCGGGATCAAACAGCGAGAAGAAGCACAGGACAATAAAGTACGCGCTTGCCAGCCAGTGCCACACCAGAGCGAAGGCGCGAATAAACAGGCTGAAGAAAGAGAGCGTTCGATCGGCCAGATGCAGCAGACTCTCGGTGATCGATTTTTTATTGTGGAAGATCAGGTAGAGCGCCCAGACGGTGATGCAGAGCATGATCAGCACATTCGCCAGCGCGCCAAACTGCACGTTGACCTGGTTGGAGATTATCGGCACGGCCACCAGCAGGCCGTAACCTATCAATCCGCTGAGTACGCTTAAACGAACAGCCCAGTATCTGGCGCTCTCATCCCGTATCGAAAAGGGGCGCAGGTCCGGCACGTGCGGGCAAAAAATCAGACGCAGCAACGCCTTGAAAAATTCAATCAGCGCGAAAGCATTCAGGAACAACGCCTGCTGGAAGGCGATAGTTTTGTTGCCCGTATTCAGATGGTCGGCCAGTACCTGACCGATAAAAAGCGTTAGCGCCAGCAGCAGCAAATCAATGATAAAGGCTCCGGCGATCATGGCGGGCAGGTGTAACCAGCTGCTTTTTTGCTGGTTCTTTTTACGCCCCCAGTGGCCCATTTTTCGGTATAACGGCCAGGCGCACAGGCGTATCAGCCAGTAAAAGATGAATACCGCGCCAGCCAGTATCAAAAACTGAGTGGCGGCCGCAGAGAAGGTGTGCGGATTAAAAGGCTTGTGCGGGGAGCCAATCAGGTTGCGGTAGAGCTGGGCAAAACGCGAGGAGAGAGCTTCACCATAGTGACGGCTGACGTCGGTAACATTCTCCAGCACCGTTTTTTGCTCTTTAACCTCCGGCGGCGTAATGGTCGGGACCTGCTCCTGTGGCGGAGTGGCAGCCACTTTACGTAGCTGATCGATTAACTCCTGCCGCGAGGTGTCGTTTTCAAGCACATCAGCCAGGGCGCTGTAGGCCGCTTTTTTCTGTTCAACGTCAGGTTCCGGTGGCGGCGTGCTTTCCTGCGTGGTGGCGGTTCCGGTGGTAACACCTGGGATCGTGACGGCAAGCGATGGCGCACTAAACAAGCTCAGCAACAGCAACAATATCCACGGCACGGCGTCCTCCGGTGAAAATGTTCAACAAAATGATAAGTATAGAGTGCGAGGAGCGGAGAGGGATTTTTGGGAACAATCTGGCATAAAAAAGCCGGGCATGCCCGGCTTGTTGAACAGTGTCGTTTTACGACACGTGCTGCAGAAACTCCTGCAAACGCTGACTTGGCGGGTTCGCAATAAGTGCTTGTGGATTGCCATCTTCCGCGACACGGCCTTTATCAATGAAGATCAGACGGGACGCCACCTTCTCAGCAAAGCCGATTTCATGGGTCACGATAACCATCGTCATCCCTTCTTCGGCCAGATCCTGCATGACTTTCAGCACCTCGTGACGCAGCTCAGGGTCGAGGGCGGAAGTGGGTTCATCAAACAGCATCATTTTCGGCTTCACCGCCAGCGCACGGGCGATCGCCACACGCTGTTGTTGACCACCGGACAGCTCAGAAGGGTAGTGGTGCGCTCGCTCCGCGAGGCCGACCTTCGCCAGCAGATCTTTTGCCAGAGTTTCGGCGGCAGCTTTACTGGCTCCGCGCACGCGCAGTGGGCCAAACATCACATTTTCCAGCGCCGTCAGGTGTGGGAAGAGGTAGAACTGCTGGAACACCATGCCCGCTTCCTGGCGGATCAGGCGCTCGTCCACTTTCGGATCATTAACCTTAAGGCCATCAACAATCAGATTGCCGCTGGTGATCTCTTCCAGCTTGTTGATGCAGCGTAACAGCGTCGATTTACCGGAACCGGATGGCCCGATAATCACCACCACTTCACCCTGTTTGATGTTCAGATCAATATTGTGCAGCACCTGGGTTGGCCCAAAGTGCTTGGAAACGTTTTTAAATTCAATCACAGGATTTTCATCCTTCTTTCAAGACGACGCAGAACAAAGCTCAGAACCAGCGTGATAATCAGGTAGACAACGGCGACCGCACTCCAGATTTCCAGCGCACGGAAGTTGCCAGCAATAATTTCCTGGCCCTGACGGGTCAGCTCAGCTACGCCGATCACAATGAACAGCGACGTATCTTTAATGCTGATGATCCACTGGTTACCGAGCGGTGGCAGCATGCGGCGCAGTGCCAGCGGCAGAATAACGTGGCGGATGGTTTCGCGACGGGAAAGCCCTAATGCCAGACCCGCTTCACTGAAACCTTTGTGGATCGACAACACCGCGCCACGGGTGATTTCTGCAATGTAGGCACCGGAGTTGATCATGATGGTCACAACGGCCGCGCTGAACGGATCAATGCGCAGATCGGTAAAGGCCATTGGCAGGGCGAAATAGATGAACATGACCTGCACGACAATTGGCGTGCCGCGGATCACTTCGATGAAAACCAGCGCGATGTGGTTAGCAATCCAGCCGCCATAGGTGCGGGCGAAACCGGCAACAAGGCCGATAATCAACCCGCCAACCAGACCGAGGACCGAAATCCACAGGGTCATTTTAGCGCCTTCAAGCAAGAGAGGAATGGCAGGCCAGATGGCGCTCCAGTCAAACTGCATGATGTATTCCTGTATACCGTGGTGAAAAACAAAAAATGTAGGCCCGGCAAGCGTAAGCGCTACCGGGCGTTACAAACCTGAATTCAGGCTGAATTATTTAGGCTCAGAACCGAACCATTTTTTATAGATTTCGTTGTACGTACCGTTCTCTTTCAGGGTTTTCAGCGCGCCGTTGACTTTGTTACGCAGGTCGTCGCTGCCTTTCGGGAATGCAATACCGTACTGCTGTGCTTCCAGAGATTCACCAACTGCCTTGAACTTGCCGTTACCTGCCGTTTTGATGAAGTACAGGATGTTTGGCGTATCGTGCAGAACCGCATCAGCGCGGTTGGTGCCCAGTTCCATGTAGGCGTTATCGATATTCGGGAACTGGCGCAGGTCTTTGGTTTTGATGTTGGCTTTCGCGTAATCAACGGAGCCGGTGCCGCTCTTCACTGCCACCACTTTACCGTCGAGATCTTTTACGCTTTTCACGTCGTTGTTATCGGCTTTCACCATCACCAGCAGGCCGCTTTTGTAGTAGCCGTCAGAGAAGTCGATCGCTTTTTTACGTTCGTCAGTAATGGTGATACCGGCCAGCGCCAGGTCAACGTTTTTAGTTTGCAGCGCCGGGATGATGCCGCTGAAGTCCATTGGCTTCAGGGTGTAATCCAGCTTCAGTTCTTTCGCGATGGCGGCCCAGAGATCCACGTCGAAACCAACGTACTTATCACCCTGTTTGAATTCAAACGGAACGAACGCCGTGTCAGTTGCTACAACAAGTTTGTCGGCGGCCTGAGAAGACACCGCAAAAGCCAGGGTAAGTGCAGCCAGTGAAACTTTAAATACAGACTTCATAGCATTTCCTTTTATATCCACGGGGCGATCCCCTGCGAGAACGACTGGCACAATGAAAGAATCGTGCCAACTTTACAAGTCATTGTTTTGAAAAGGGGATGATGTCACGCATTGCACAATAAACGTGGCAATGATGTCGAATTGCACCAATATGGAGCACCGTTTTGGTGCGCTTCGTTTTGGACAACTAACGGGATGATATTTAGCGCAGATTCTGACGAAAAAACAATCTTACATTAACCGTTGTGTGAGGTGATTATTACATTTCATTCACTTTTGCCCCGTTGCAGGGCCAAAGTCCGCACCATAAATGTGCAAAACCCTCGCCAGAGGCGAGGGTTTGAGAGGAAATTCGTATGGTTTATTCGATGTTAGACTCAATAAACCACAGGAATTGATCCAGGTCGCGAGACGCGGCGGTGAAGATATCCGCAGTGTCTTCGTCTTTGGCTTCACCAATCGCTTTACGGACATCGTTAGCCACGATGGCATAGCGATCGGCCAGCTCTTTCAGGTGATCCTGAACGGTGTGGATATCCAGCGGATAGCTTTTCAGCGGCGTTTTGCTGTTGATAACCTGCGTTGTACCCAACGCCACGCCGCCTAACTGCACGGCGCGTTCTGCCATCGTGTCAAGGTGGCTGACCAGTGCTGTGCGGAAGCCATCCAGCATTTCATGAACGGCAATAAAGTTTGCACCGCGCATATTCCAGTGGGCCTGTTTGGTGATCAACGACAGGTCGATGAACTGGAGCACCTGGCGATTCAGCAACTCAATCGTCGCTTTTTTATCACTGTCCGGTACATCGTTACGGGTATAAAGCAGATTAGACGCTTTCGTTTTCACCAGTTTAGCGGTACTCATAATCTCATATCCTCTTGATGTTTGTGTCCCAGGTAATTACGGAACTAAGTATAGCACCGGATTTTTCGTCTGCGGCTTGGCTCTGCCTATCGGTTTAATAGCGAGAAGGGGCTTGAATTACTAACGCCATGAAAAATATAGAGTTATTAAAAATTGATGCAGATCAATCTTAATTCATCCTTCTGCAAAGCAGCGGGGAACATATTTCGTCTTTATGACAAAGAGTGTAAGGAATTAAAGAATAGCCGGGGTGGAGCATTATTCTGCATGGCGCTGAAGCCATGCAGAATATACACCATTAATTGATATCTACTTTATTCACTTTAGGTTCAGGGCGCATGGTCAAGGTAGACCCCATTGAGGCTGCAATAATTGAGCAGAGCGCCAGCGTCTGTGTGAATGTCAGGGTTTCGCCGAGGAAAACCATACCGGAAATAGCGGCCAGGGCAGGTTCCATGCTCATCAGCGTACCAAATATACGCGTAGGCAGCCGCGTCAGGGCTATCATCTCCAGCGAGTAGGGAAGTGCCGTTGAGAGCACGGCTACGGCCAGCCCCACCGGTAAGATGGACCACTGCCACAGCGATTCCGTTGCCTGAGCCATGCCGAGCGGGACGAAGATAACCGCCGCGATGAGTGAACCCAGCGCAACCGTTGCGGGCCCGTGTTCTTCCCCTGCGCGCTGGCCAGAAAGAATATAGACGGCCCAGCACGCGCCCGCCCCCAGTGCCAGCGCTGCGCCTGTCAGGTCAATATGCGAAACATGTTGGCCCAGCGGCAGCAGGAACCAGAGCCCCAGAACGGCTAACACCACCCAGATAAAATCGACCGGGCGGCGGGAGGAGAAAAGGGCAACCGCCAGCGGGCCTGTAAATTCAAGCGCAACGGCAATCCCAAGCGGGATGGTCTGAATAGAGAGATAGAACATATAGTTCATCGCTCCCAGAGACAGCCCGTAAAAAAGCAGGGGTAAACGTTGCTCTTTTTTGACGCGCAACCGCCAGGGTTTGAAGATCACCACGAGGATGAGTGTCCCTAATGCGATACGCAGTGCCGTGACGCCAGGCGCTCCGACGATCGGGAAGAGCGATTTCGCCAGTGACGCGCCACTCTGAATAGAGAGCATCGCGATCAATATTACAGCCACCGGCAACCATACCGACGTTTTGCGGGATATCCCTGGCATCCTTTCTCCTGTCAATTTATGTCAGATAAGGTAAAAGCCGCAGTGTAATAGAAATATGCGGCAACGGTTGAGCTACTGTTGAAAAAAAACCAGGCAAAATCCGTAAAATAGTTAAGCGTTGCTGGTTTTATCGCCTGTCAGATTAGGAATAATCTGGATGAATGTAACGGTAATGACGCGCACTATTAGCGTTTTAAAGCGGAAATTCTGCGATATTTGAACGAGATAGCTGACAGTGGAAATGTTCTGTTACAGGAAAGGTCCCGTTAGACATCACGAATGACAAAGAGTTTCACAAGAATTTTTGATATATTTAAAACTTACGGATTTACTTGAAGCACATTTGAGGTGGTTATGAAAAAAATTGCATGTCTTTCAGCACTGGCTGCTGTTCTGGCCGTTTCCGCAGGTACTGCTGTAGCTGCTACTTCTACCGTAACGGGTGGTTACGCTCAGAGCGATATGCAGGGCGTGATGAACAAAACCAACGGTTTCAACCTGAAGTATCGTTACGAGCAGGATAACAACCCGCTGGGCGTAATCGGTTCTTTCACCTACACCGAGAAAGATCGTTTTGAAGACGGCGCATATAACAAAGGTCAGTACTACGGTATCACCGCGGGTCCTGCTTACCGCCTGAACGACTGGGCAAGCATCTACGGTGTTGTAGGTGTTGGCTACGGTAAATTCCAGCAGACTGAAAACGAAGGTGCTAACCGCACTGCAAGCAACAGCGACTACGGTTTCTCCTATGGCGCGGGCATGCAGTTCAACCCAATCGAAAACGTTGCTCTGGACTTCTCCTATGAGCAGAGCCGCATCCGCAACGTTGACGTTGGCACCTGGATCGCGGGCGTAGGTTACCGCTTCTAATCACTTCGGTGAGTTAATAAAAAATCCGCCCAATGTGGCGGATTTTTTTTGTGGAAGATAAAAGCAAAACGGCAACCCCAGGTTGCCGTTTTTAGTGTTTGTTCCCTCTTCCCGTGGGAGAGGGCCAGGGTGAGGGCATCAGGCCGCACGAGTCGGCAGAGTTTACTTACTCTTAATATCAAAAATATCCGTACCCAAATGGTTATAGTCCACTTTCTGTAACTTGAAGTTGGTAATGTAAACCGGCGGCGCTTTTTTGTTTGAGATAAACGGATAATCATTTTTTATCTGCTGCGCAGTAATCCCCGTCCACTGCGAGAAGAATTTCAGGAAATCATTCGCTGAGCGTCGCGCTTTGATGATGCGATGGGCTTTGTCGTCGCTGGAGAGCACCATAAACGGCACCTGGAAGTTCTGCTGGAACTTGTCATCATGCGCCAGGTACTGCACCTCTTTGCCACGCTCTTTAAAGGCCAGACCGTGATCCGAGAAATAGACCATCGAGAACGTGTCGCCGGTGTTGCGCAGTTGCGCATACAGCTTGCTGAGCAGGTCATCGGTTTGCGTCATGGTGTAGAGATAGCATGAGGTCTCTTTCGACTGCACAAACTCCGCGTATTTTCCCCCGGTACGATCGCACGCCTGCGGGTGTGACCCCATCAAATGCAGGACAATCAGCTGCGGCTGGGTGCGTTGGGTCGCAAAGACCTGCGCCGTCATCTTCAGCAGGGCTTCATCTTTGGTATTTTTATCGGCTTCAAAATCACCGCTTTTCAGGAACTGCACTTCGTCAGCACGTTTCGCGATACTGGCGATGGCCGTATCGTATTCGCCAATTTGTCCCTGGTTGGAGAACCACCATGTCTGGAAGCCCGCGCGGTTAGCCAGGGTGACTACGTTATCCTGAAACTGGGGTTTGCCGTCTACCACGCGGTTTAGCGTCAGGCCGAGGGATTTCTGCGTTGAGCCGCTGGCGGCGATGTAGTCGGTAAACAGCGTACCGTTCACGGAACTGGCAAACGGCGTGTTATCCCAGTGGCCGCCAAAAGCACCCAGTGCATCACGACGCGCGCTTTCGCCGATCACCACCACATAGAGATGATATTTAGGCTTCACTGCCAGCACACTCCAGGTGTCTTTCATATTTGAAAGCTCCGCCATGCGCGCCTGTTCGTCGAGCACTTCCTCATTATTGACCACGACGTCCTTCACAAAGCGGAACACCGGGTAGCCCGTATCTTTCAGCTTAAACACGCCGCCCCAGGCCAGGTTTTGTACCGGCGTAACAAAAAATGTTGCCACGCTAAATACCAGGCACAGGTATTCGATTTTGCCCCAGGCTTTTTTCTCTTCCGGTTTACGGCGAACGGCGATGACGCCAAGCGCAAAGATGAAAAGACCAACCACATAGCTGTACCACGGGAAGATGGTCAGGATCTCTGTCGACTCTTCCATGTTGGTGGAGTGCAGCGCCAGCAGGGTATTAAAGTTTGGCGAGCCATAGGCCTGACCAAACGGGAAATAGAAGGCAGCGACCAGCGAACAGATCCCGACGAATGCTTGCTGTACACGCGGCGTACTGCGCCACAGCAGATGAAGTACGCAGGTGAAGGCAACGGCATAAAGCAGGCTAAAGGGATAGCCAAGCGCAAAGTTAATCAGCAGCGATTGCAGAAAGTAAAATCCCGTCCACGGGCTTAAGGCCCGGCTGCGGGTAACAAGTGTTTCTTTCAGGGTTACGTTCATAGATCACTATCATGAAAACGCCATGTGCTCACCCTGGCGTCGAGGGTCAAATCCTGCCTGACAGTGCGTGGAGAGGGAATGAAGGGTCCGCTTCAGCGAGCCGCAAATAGTGCAGGGCTGCAAGAAGATAGTGCGAGCGCGAAATAAGGTCAACAGTTGCTAAACAGATGTTTTGCGAAGGGGGCTGCAAATCCGTGAAAAAGATCGGGAATTGGGCGGCCAGAAGCCAGTTTACAGGGGGAGTGTGACGGAAAAATGAAGCGGCGTACCGCGACGCCGCTTAGTGCGAGGATTTGTCGTCCTGATCGGGTTTGGTGTTGAACATATCGCACAGCATGTTCAGCAGCATTAAGCGTACCTTGAATGGAGAGTGGGTAAACACGTTCATACACCTCTTGAATTCGTTCATATTGCCTCCTGGTTTGAGATCCCTTCGATCCGTGAAGGGTGACTGCATTACATACAGATATAGCACAGGCTATATTGTATAGCTATGGCTAATTCGTTAATTTTTTGTGCTTGTAGAGCTATGGTTTACAATGTGCGCTCTGTTACAGGGCGCTGGGAAGCGTCACCCCACTGAGGAAGCACAATGAACCGTCGCGCAGGTAAGCCAACAACAAAAAAAACGACGCAACTGGTGAATGTTGAAGAACATGTCGAAGGGTTCCGCCAGGTACGTGAAGCGCATCGCCGGGAGCT
This sequence comes from Enterobacter sp. MALB-1, assembly GCF_041021625.1. Classification (NCBI taxonomy): domain Bacteria; kingdom Pseudomonadati; phylum Pseudomonadota; class Gammaproteobacteria; order Enterobacterales; family Enterobacteriaceae; genus Enterobacter; species Enterobacter sp. MALB-1. The sequence continues at coordinate 2,982,871 of NZ_JBDPJL010000001.1, read as the reverse complement.
GATTGATGACTATGTTGAGTTGATCTCCGATTTGATTCGCGAGGTTGGCGAAGCGCGTCAGGTGGATATGGCGGCGCGTCTGGGCGTTTCGCAGCCGACTGTTGCCAAAATGCTAAAGCGGCTGGCGTCAGTGGGGCTGATCGAAATGATCCCATGGCGCGGCGTATTTCTGACGGCGGAAGGTGAAAAACTGGCGCAGGAGAGCCGTGAGCGTCATCAGATCGTCGAAAACTTTTTACTGGTGCTGGGCGTAAGCCCGGAGATTGCCCGTCGGGATGCGGAAGGGATGGAACATCACGTCAGCGAAGAGACGCTGGCGAAGTTCCGCGAATTTACCCGCAAATACGGTCCCTCTGCTGAATGACAATCCCTGGACTGCGGGCTCTGGCTCGCGATCGTTTTTTTCATCTTTTACTCATCACCGGTGCAGGACTCAGCCTCTTTGTGCCGTTTGCGCCTCACACCTGGCCCGCGGCGATTGACTGGCGCACGATCGTTACCCTGAGCGGCTTAATGATGCTCACCAAAGGTGTCGAGCTTAGCGGTTATTTTGATGTGCTGGGGCGCAAAATGGTGCGCCGCTTTGCCACAGAGCGCAAGCTGGCGCTGTTTATGGTCTTTTCTGCGGCGGTGCTGTCAACGTTTCTCACCAACGATGTGGCGCTGTTCATCGTGGTGCCGCTGACGCTCACGCTGCGTAAGCTCTGCGAAATCCCCGTCACCCGTCTTATCATTTTTGAAGCGCTGGCCGTTAACGGCGGTTCGCTGCTCACGCCCATCGGTAACCCGCAAAATATCCTGCTCTGGGGGCGTTCCGGGCTGTCGTTTGTGGCCTATACCTGGCAGATGGCCCCGCTGGCGCTGGTGGTGATGATCTCGTTGATGACGGTCTGCTGGTTTGCCTTTCCCGATAAAAAACTGCAGTACCATAGCGGGACAACCAGCCCGCAGTGGCAGCCGCGTCTGGTCTGGAGCTGCCTGGGTCTGTATATCGTTTTCCTCACGGCGCTGGAGATGAAACAGGCGCTGGTGGGCGTGGTGCTGGTTGCCTGCGGCTTTTTATTCCTCGCAAGACGTGTGCTGGTGAGCGTGGACTGGACGCTGCTGCTGGTGTTTATGGCGATGTTTATTGACGTGCATTTGCTTATTCAGCTTCCGGCGCTGCAAAACGTTCTGCACGGCGTTAGCGGCCTGTCGCAACCGGGACTCTGGCTGACGGCGATTGGCCTGTCGCAGTTTATCAGCAATGTGCCTTCCACCATTCTGTTGCTCAATTATGTTCCCCCAACGACGCTTCTCGCCTGGGCGGTTAACGTCGGCGGATTTGGCCTGCTGCCCGGCTCGCTGGCGAACCTGATCGCCCTGCGGATGGCTAACGATCGCCGCATCTGGTGGCGTTTCCATTTATGGTCGATTCCGATGTTGCTCTGGACGGTGACGATCGGTTTCGGACTATTCCTTCTCATATAGTGCGCTATTTGTCAGTTTATCCTGGCAAATGTATAGCAACGTCCTAGCTTTAGTGAACGGCATAGTGTGATGCCGCTCACTGACAGGACCGTTGCTGACCTATGGCAGAAGATCAAAACTCCCCTGCTGACGAGCAGGAAAACAACAATAACGAACGTAAGCGTCCGGGCAAAAAACCGTTAATCATCCTCGGCATTGTCGTGGTGGTGATGGTGATTGTGGCGCTGGTCTGGTGGTTCTTAACCCGTAACGAAGAGACCACCGACGACGCCTTTACCGACGGCGATGTGGTGACGATTGCCCCTAAAACCGCGGGCTATGTTACCGAGCTTCGGGTGCGTGATAACCAGCGCGTAAAAAAAGGCGATCTGCTGGTGGTTATCGATCCTCGCGATACCACAGCGCAGCGCGATCAGGCTCAGGCTCAGCTTGGGCTGGCTATCGCTCAACTGCACCAGGCGCAGGCGCAGCTGGCGCTCTCGAAAGTGCAATATCCCGCCCAGCGTGACGAGGCCAAAGCGCAGGTGCTGAAAGCCCAGGCGGATATGGCGAACGCGCAGGCGGAGTATCGCCGTCAGCGCGGCGTCGACCCGCGCGCGACCACCCAGCAAAGCATTGATGCGGCTAACGCTCAACTGCGTAGCGCCCAGGCGGGTCTTGCCAGTGCGCAGGCGCAACTGGAAGTGGCGGAGCAGGTTCAACTGCAGATCCGCCAGCAGGAGACCAACGTTGAAGCCCGCCAGCGGCAGGTTGATCAGGCCAAAGCGCAGCTGGAAACGGCGAACCTGAACCTTTCTTACACCGAAGTCCGCGCCCCGTTTGACGGCTTTGTCACCAAACGTAACGTGCAGCCTGGCACGCTGGTACAGGCGGGCACGGCGCTGTTCTCGCTGGTTTCTCCGAACGTGTGGGTCGTCGCGAACTTTAAAGAGTCGCAGCTGGAGCGCATGAAGCCGGGCGATAAGGTAAGCGTCTCCGTGGATGCCTGGCCGGATATGGAACTTGAAGGGCATGTCGATAGCATCCAGCAGGGCAGCGGCTCGCGCTTCTCCGCCTTCCCGTCGGAAAACGCCACCGGTAACTTTGTTAAAATCGTCCAGCGCGTACCGGTGAAGATCGTGATTGATAAGGGGCTCGATCCGAACAAGCCGCTGCCGCTGGGGCTGTCGGTTGAACCGAAGGTAACCGTGGAATGACGGACCACAGCCACGATAACTGGAAGCCCGCCAGCAACCCGTGGGCGGTGGCGATTGTGGTCACGCTGGCGGTGTTTATGGAGATCCTGGACACCACCATCGTCAACGTGGCGCTGCCGCACGTGGCGGGGTCGCTCTCTTCCAGCTATGACGAATCCACCTGGGTGTTAACCAGCTACCTGGTGGCGAACGGCATTGTATTGCCTATCTCAGCGTTCCTGAGCCGGGTGTTTGGCCGCAAGCAGTTCTTCTTAATCTGCATCGTGATGTTCACCGTCTGCTCGTTCCTGTGCGGCATTGCCACCGAGCTTTGGCAAATCATCCTGTTCCGCGTGATGCAGGGCTTTTTCGGCGGCGGGTTGCAGCCGACACAGCAGTCGGTGTTGCTCGACTACTTCAAGCCGGAGGACAGAGGCAAAGCCTTTGGTCTTTCGTCTATCGCCATTATCGTTGCGCCGGTGCTGGGCCCGACGCTGGGCGGCTGGATCACCGACAACTACTCCTGGCGCTGGGTGTTCTTCATCAATATTCCCGTCGGGATTGTGACGGTGCTGGCGATCTATCAACTGCTGGAAGATCCGCCGTGGGAGAGCAAAGCGAAAGAGAAGCTCACCATCGACTGGACGGGGATCGGCCTGATCGCCCTTGGTCTTGGCTGTCTGCAGGTAATGCTCGATCGCGGTGAAGATGACGACTGGTTCTACTCGAACTTTATCCGCACCTTTGCGGTGCTGACGCTTATCGGCATTATCGGCGCGATCTACTGGCTAATGTATGCCAAAAAGCCGGTGGTTGATCTCCACTGTATGAAGGATCGTAACTTTGCGATCTCCAGCCTGCTGATGGCGGGGATGGCGATGATCCTCTACGGCAGCTCGGTGGTCATCCCACAGCTGGCGCAGCAGGATTTAGGTTATACGGCGACCTGGTCCGGGCTGGTGCTGTCGCCCGGTGCGGTGCTGATTGTGCTCACCATCCCGCTGGTGCTGAAGCTGATGCCGGTGGTGCAGACGCGCTGGATTATTGCCTTTGGCTTTACCTGTCTGGCAGTGTCGTTCTTCTGGTCACGCACGCTGACGCCGGATATCGATTTCGAAACCCTGGTGCTGTTCCGCAGCGCGCAGTCGATTGGACTGGGGTTCCTGTTTGTGCCGTTGACTACCATTGCCTTTATCTCGATACCGAGACGGCTGAATGCCGATGCGGCGGCGCTGTTCACCATGTTCCGTAACGTGGCCGGGTCGATTGGCATTTCGCTCTCGACGGCCGCGATCACCGAGCGCTCTCAGGCGCACAGCGCGCATCTGGCGTATCACGCTTCGCCGTTTAACGAACAGTTCCAGCAGGCGATACGCGAAAGCGCCCAGGCAATCCAGAACTTCACTACGCAAGTAGGCGACCCGACGGGCATCGCCACCGGGCGCATGTACCAGACCATGATCGAGCAGTCGCGCTTCCTGGCCTACATCGACGTCTTCACCCTCCTGAGCGCGGTGGCCTTTTTACTGATTCCGTTTTGTTTGTTGCTCTCGCCGGTTAAGAGCGAGGGGAGTGCAGGAGCACACTGATGATACACAGACGTTTACACCCTCTGATGATAATGCTGCTGCTGGCGGGCTGCGCCGTTGGCCCGGACTATCAGCAGCCTGCGCCACCTGCCGTCACGCACTGGAACGACAAGGCCGACAGCGAGGTGAAATCGCAAACTACCTCCGCCGCGACCAACCCGCGCTGGTGGAAAACCTTCGGCTCTCCGCAGCTCGACAGCCTGGTTGAACGCGCCATCGCCGGAAATTTATCCCTGCAGCAAACGGTGCTGCGCATTGCCGGCGCGCGTGAGCAGATTAACCAGGCGGGCGGGGCGTTTTTCCCGTCGGTGAACGGCAATCTGCAGGCAACGCGCCAGCAGCTTGGGCTGAAAGGGGAGCTGAAATCCCACGGCGTGTATGACCAACTGGATAATGTCGATCCTGAACTGCGGGGCGCGCTAGGCCCGCTGACGCAGCCGATTAACCTTTATCAGGGCAGCTTCGATGCGCAATGGGAAATCGACCTGTGGGGCAAGGTGCGCCGTCAGGTGGAAGCCGCCGAAGCGCAGCAGAAAGCGGCGATAGAGCAGCGTAACGACGCGCTGGTATCGCTGGAAGCCGAAGTGGCGCGGGCGTGGCTCCAGCTACGGGGGGCCCAGAGCATTATCGCGACCCTGAATACCCAGATTGAAAGCGCGCAGCAGACGCTGGATCTCACCGAAAGCCGCCAGCGCGGCGGGCTGTCGCCGCAGATGGATGTGGAAAATGCGCGGGCGCAACTGGGGAATCTTGAAGCGCAGCTGCCGCAGTATCAGGCACAGGAGCGGCAGGCGATGAACGGGCTGGCGATCCTGCTCGGCAAGCCGCCGGGGGCGCTGGATGGTGAACTTCAGTCTGTGCAGCCGATGCCCGCGCTGCCGGATATCGTGCAAACGGGTATTCCGTCAACCCTGGCGCGCCGTCGCCCGGACGTGCGCGAAGCGGAGGCGAATCTTCATGCCGCGACGGCGCAGATCGGCGTTTCGGTGGCAGAGCTGTTCCCGAGTTTTACCCTTTCCGGGCAGTTTGGTCTGCGTAACAGCGAAAGCAACTGGCTGACCGACTGGAGCAGCCACTTTTACAGCTTCGGTCCGCAGGTCTCCATCCCCATCTTCCAGGGCGGGCGGCTGGTCTCCAGCGTGAAGGTGGCCCGTGCCCAGCAGGGAGCGGCGGTGCTGGACTATCGCCAGACGGTGCTCACCGCGCTCGGAGATGTCGAGAACGCGCTGGTCAGCTATCGTACCGATCAGCAGCGTGAAGCGGGGCTCGCGAAAACCATCGATGCGCTGCAAAACGCGTTTGATCTGGCGAGCGACAGCTACCGGCAGGGGATCGCCAGCTTTATTGACGTGCTGGACGCCCAACGCCAGCTGGCGCAGGCCGAGCAGCAGCGTGCGCAGGCGCAGGTACAAAGTGCGCTTGACCTGGTGGCGCTCTATAAAGCGCTCGGCGGCGGCTGGGAGCCGTATCAGCAGGTGCAATTACCGGATTACAAGGTCTTTGGCGACGCCCCGCGCGGATAATCTGTTAACGGCGATGACTCTGGCCGGATCCGCGCAGCGAATCCGGCCTTTTTATTGGTCGCGAAAACAATATTTTGACCGGACAAATTTAAGCATTTTTTAGCCAACATTAGGTTAATGACTGCCACAATAATTCCGTTTTTACTTACTTAAGGGAACTAAGAATGAGTTGGAATAAAGAAGTTGCCGTTTCACACCTCCGGTCACACGCTCTTGGTCGCTCGCATAACGAATGTGCGACTTTTACCAGAGAGGCTATAGCGGCAGGCGGTATTCGGCTGGAGAGAACGCTAAACGCAAAAGATTACGGGCCAGCATTACTGCGTGCGGGATTTCGTGAAATCCCGCCGGGTTCAACATTATTGAGCGGTGATGTCGCAGTGATCCAACCCTATCCGGGAGGAAACTCCAGTGGGCATATGACAATATATGATGGGACGCAATGGATCTCCGATTTCAGACAGCGCAGTATGTACCCTGGTCCAGGGTATCGCGCGGCTCAACCGATTTTCAAAATATACAGGATGAATTGATGCGAGCCGCAATAGTGTTATGCGCATGCTTGCTCTCAGCTTGCTCAGTTAAGCCGGATCAGAGCGCGCCGACGCGAGTGCATTCTTTTTACTCCACATATCTGATGTCTCTTACAAGCAGCGACAATGAATATTCGCCGTCTGATCTGCGCGAATATGTCTCTGCTGACACGATTAAGAGACTGGATGATATAGAGTCGATACCCGAACAAGACCTGCTTGGATCTGATTACTTCGCTTATGCGCAGGACTATGATCCCTCCTGGGTTTCGGCGTTAAATGTCGGGCCAGCCAAATCGTTTATGGGGGGGGAGGTTATGCCAGTCTGGATTGGGAGAGAAAACGGTGGAAAAGTAGAGTTGCAGGTATTCGTTCGTCGTGAGGCTGGTGCATGGAAGATATACAGAGTTCGCGATGTAACCGACAACTATGAGCACCCCATATTCAATGCCGGAGCAATTACTCAGGCAAGAGTTGCAGCAGAAAGCGGGCTTTAAACATTAACCATTAAACTTTCAATAAGCCTCGATGCCTGTCGAGGCTTTTTAATTCCATCAACTTCACAAAAAACGATCCTCCCCTTTGATCATCATTTCATCTTCGCCTATATGACTAGTCATAAGTTTTTAAATGACTAGTCATATAGGGAGAGAGCATGAACAATTCGCTGCCAGCCAATTTTTTATGGGGCAACTCGGTGTCCAGCATGCAGACGGAAGGGGCATGGAATGAGGGCGGGAAAGGCATGTCGGTGTACGACATTCGTGAAGCCGGAGAAAACATCTCCGACTGGAAAGTAGCGACCGATTCCTACCACCGTTATCGGGAAGATTTCGACCTGATGCAGGATCTGGGCATGAACTGCTACCGCTTCCAGATCTCATGGAGCCGCGTCTGCCCGCAGGGCGACGGCGAGTTCAACGACGAAGGCATCGCGTTTTATGACCGCTTTATCGACGATCTCATTGCCCGCGGCATCGAGCCGATGATCTGTCTCTATCACTTTGATATGCCGCTGGCGCTGGCGCAGGAGTACAACGGGTTTAACGATCGCCGGGTAATGGACGCCTTTATCCGCTACGGCAAAAAGATGATTGACTGCTTCGGCGACCGTGTGAAGTACTGGCTGACCTTCAACGAGCAGAACATCTTCCATATGCCGGAAGCGTTTCGTATTTCCGGTTATATGAAAGGGGAGAAAACCCTGCGCGAGCTGTACGAGCTGCAGCACCATGCGATGGTGGCGCATATGGCGCTGACCGAGTATCTGCACCAGACCAAACCGGGCCAACTGATGGGCGGTATGCTGGCGCACCAGCTGATCTACCCGGCCACCTGCAAACCGCGCGATATCTTTTGCGCCCAGCAGTATGACGAATTCCTCAACCAGAACCTGCTGCGCGTCTTTGCCGGCCAGGGTTACAGCCCGGCAGTGATGGCGGTGGTTGAGCAGGAAGGTTTTGGCGATATCTATCGTGCCGGGGATTTAGCGCTACTGGCGCGCACCAAAAATGACTTCATGGCCTTCAGCTACTACGCCAGTAAAACGCTGGACAGTGATGCTATTCCGGAAGGCACCCCGGTCAATTATTACCTGCTGCACGGCGAGAAGAACAACCCGTACCTGAAAGCGACCGAGTGGAACTGGCAGATCGATCCGCTGGGCTTTCGCACCATCATCACCCGCTACGCCAACGACTGGCGCATGCCGGTGTTCCCGATTGAAAACGGTATCGGGGTCATTGAGTCCTGGGACGGCGTGAACCCGATTGAAGACACCTACCGAATCGACTATCACCGGGCGCATATCGACGCCATGAAAGCGGCGATGTTCGAGGACGGCGCAGAGGTCATTGGCTATCTCGGCTGGGGCTTAATCGACATTCTCAGCTCGCAGGGTGACATGCGCAAGCGCTACGGTGTGGTCTATGTCAACCGTGAAAACCATGACCTGAAAGACTTAAAGCGTGTGCCGAAGAAAAGCTACGCCTGGTTGAAACAGGTTATTCATACCAACGGACGCGAGATGTAAGCCGTACGCTGCCGGGCCGTTTTTGTGACTGATTGATGGGAAACATCCGCTATGTCTGATACAAAAATAACACCGCATATGCAGTCCTTTGTCGACAGATTTGTAGAGTTCTCGGCGCGCCTGGCAAACCAGGTGCATCTTCGGTCCTTACGCGATGCCTTCGCCACGGTGATGCCGATTTTCATCCTCGCCGGATTAGCGGTGCTGGTGAACAACGTGGTGTTTCCGTGGATCTTTGAAGGCGACACGCTCACGCAGTTTAAGGTGTGGGGCGAGGCGATTATCAACGGCACGCTGAACATCGCCGCGCTGCTGCTGGCCCCGATGATTGCCTGGTCTCTGGCGCGTAACAAAGATTTCGACAATCCGGTCTCGGCAGTGGTTATCGCCGTCAGTAGCTTTATTATCATGATGCCGATGCGCCTGCAGTTGACGCCCGTCGGCAGCGATGCGGCGGTCAACGTTACGCAAGTGCTGACATTCGCCAATATCGGCTCCACCGGCATTTTCGCCGGGGTGCTGATTGGGTTACTTTCAACAGAGCTGTTTATCGCCATTTCGCGGCTCAGGGCGCTGCACATCTCACTGGGGGAAAATGTGCCTCCGGCGGTAAGCAAATCCTTTACCGCGCTGATCCCGACCATTCTCACGCTTTCTTTGTTTGCGGTGCTGGCGGCAGTGCTGGCAAATGTGTTGCATACGGATTTAATCCATCTGATCACCACGTTTATTCAACAACCGCTGCGGCTGATTAATACCAGCCTGCCGGGGACGATTTTCATTTACAGCTTTGGTAACTTCCTGTTCACGCTCGGTATTCATCAGTCGGTGGTTAACAGCGTGGTTCTGGAGCCGTTCCTGCTGATTAACACTAACGAAAATATGCTGGCCTTCGCCAACGGTCAGCCGATTCCGCATATCATTAATAATATCTTTGTGCCGACGTTTGGTATGGTGGGCGGCACCGGCAGTACTATCTCGCTGCTGATTGCCATTTTTATCTTCTCGCGGCAACAATCGGCGAAGCAGGTGGCGCGTTTATCGCTGGCACCGGGTCTGTTTAACATTAACGAGCCGGTGATTTTCGGCCTGCCGATTGTCTTTAACCTGCCGCTAATGATCCCGTTTGTGCTGTTGCCTGCCATCGGTATCTATTTTGCCTGGCTCTGCACCACGCTGGGGTTGATGTCGCGCTGTGTGGTGATGATCCCATGGACCACACCGCCCGTTCTGAGCGCCTGGCTGGCGACGGCGGGGGACTGGCGGGCAGTGGTGGTGCAGTTGGCAATCATTACATTTGGTGTATTCTTCTACCTGCCTTTCCTCAAAATAGCCGAGAGAGTGGCATTGAAAAATAGCGGGACAGCAAACTAATCAGAAGGGAAGGACGATGGCGGCGAAGTACATCACCATAGCGCGGGAAATTAAAAAACGCATTATCAGCCAGCAATATGCCGCCAATGAACCGCTGCCGGACCAGTTTGCGCTGGCGGCGGAGTTCAGTACCAGCCGGATGACCATTCAGCAAGCGATGCGCCAGCTGATCGTTGAAGGGCTGGTTTATACCCGTCAGGGGCAGGGAACCTTTATTCGAAAAAACTTCCTGCAATTGTCGCAGTGGGATCTCTCCGGCAGCGACTATTTTGGCGCGACGAAAACCTGGGAACATCTGGGGACGGTAAGCAGCCAGGTGGTCCATTTCGAGCTGCGCTTCCCGAACGAGAAAGAGCAGGCCTCGCTGATGATAAATGCGGATACACCGATCTATGATTTCATTCGTCTGCGCCTGCTAAACGGCGAGCCGATGTCGCTGGATTCCACGGTGATGCCGCTCAACCTGGTGCCTGGTCTGAATAAAAGCCACCTTGAAGGCTCGGTATTTCAGTACGTTCAGGAGACGCTGGGGTTGAAAATTATGGGCTCTTATCGCGTAGTGCGCGCGTTAAAGCCGAATGCGCTGGATATGCAGCACCTGATTTGCGAGCAAAGCGATCCGGTGCTGGAGGTGGAGCAGGTGATCTACCTTGAAGATGGTACTCCGCTGGAGTATGCCCACTGCCACTATCGGTACGACCACGGCGGGATCGTGATAGTGAATAACGGATAAAAAAAAGCGGGCATCGAAGCCCGCTTTTTTAATGTTTCGCGATTAATTCAAACGCACCGGCATACCGGAACGGTTCTGAATCGCCTGATCAACCACGGCCGTTTCGACATCCGGCTGAGAGGTGACGGTCTGTACCGCACTGGTCAGATTAATCGGTACGATTTCGTTGTTGTTAATCTGGTCTTCGCTGGTGGACAGCGGGTTGTGTACTTCGATGTAACGGCTACCGTCCGGTTCGGAGGTCGCTTTAACCGGTTCGTTAATGAACTGGACGCGGGTGCCGACCGGCACGTTTTCGAACAGGAACTTGATGTCGTCGTTACGCAGACGCACACAACCGTGGCTGACGCGCAGGCCGATACCGAAGTTAGCGTTAGTGCCGTGGATGGCATACAGACGACCAATGTACAGCGCGTACAGACCCATTGGGTTATCCGGGCCTGCAGGCACAACGGCCGGCAGCGGTTCACCTGCCGCGATGTATTCTGCGTGCATTTTAGCCGTTGGGGTCCAGGTTGGGCCCGCTTTCTTACGCTCCACTTTGGTCGTCCAGTTCAGCGGGGTGTCTTTGCCCAGCTGGCCGATACCGATTGGCAGCACGATCACGGTGTTGGTGCCTTTCGGGTAGTAGTACAGACGCATTTCCGCGCTGTTGATCACGATACCTTCATGTACGGTGTCCGGCAGGATCAACTGCTGAGGAATGTTCAGCACCGTACCGGCTTTTGGCAGATACGGGTCAACGCCTGGGTTGGCTTCCAGCATGTTAGACAGACCGAGCTGGTACTGTGCAGCGAAGTATTCCAGCGGCTGAGAGTTGCCTTCCGGCACAATCACCACCTGGTTTTGACCCACCAGACGGCTACCGTCTGTCGGCAGGGGATACGTCACCGCAGACGCGGTCTTACAAAAACCTACTACGGCTAACGCCGCCGCAAAAAGCGTTGTTAATTTCATGTTCATGTTGTGCGAGGTATCTGAGCCACTCTGGCGATTGGTTGAATAAGTCTGAATCTGTGATGGGAGCGCATTATATGTGCATTCCCGCTAACAGGGAATTCAGATGTGTACGAAATCACATTTTTTTCGAATTTGTTAAAGTTTAGTGGATAGTCGCAACACGGGATCTCAATTCGGAATTGTGGCATAAGGCTGTGTTTATCGCACTTTTCACTGCCATCTCCGTGTTAGTTATCAGCAACGTCACACTCTCCTCGATTTTTGACACATAAGCAAAATTGGAGCACTGGCTCGTAGCCAGGCGCATATGCATGTGAGTTCATTCTCCGCATGAGCGCTGAAGTGTGATGGGAACGGTAGAGAGTTTATCATGGGCACTTACAATCGGTTTAGCAGGAGCCAGATGCGGTTTTAAATATCCTTTAAGTAAAGGATATATTTGCTAATCTATTGATAATTATATTGTTAGCCTTAAATGATGATCTTGCATCATCGTGCCTTTGCTAAGTAATCCTTAGTGAAATTGTATCTATAAACTAAGAAAATCTTAGTGAAAGAATTGGGCTGAGGTTTTTATGCTTATAAAAAGGCTGAAAGAAGCACGTCTTAGGGCAGGGCTTTCCCAGGAAAAACTGGGGATACTTGCTGGCATTGATGAGGCTTCAGCCAGTGCAAGAATGAACCAATATGAGAGAGGAAAGCACGCGCCTGATTACGAAATGGCTAATAGATTAGCGAAGGTGCTGCAAGTTCCCGTTTCCTACTTTTATACACAGGAAGACGATCTGGCACAGATGATTTTAAAATGGAGTGAATTAAGTGAATCAGAAAGAAAGACATTTCTACTTTCTGATAAAGACGAGGACTGAATAAGTAAAATTCTAATTTATAATAATCACAGGAATGAATCATGATGAAAGTAGTAAAAATGGTGAAGATCCCGCCTTTAGCTCAAGATGATGATTTGGAATTTGAGGCGCTATCAGAAAAAGGCCAGGTCGGTCATATAAATAAATCTATAGCTCATTGGTTTAGTGATTATTATGCAGGTTATAGTAATCGTTTTAATAGTTATGAATATATACAAAATTATATTCAAAAGGAGCATTTAAATTGGGATTTCGCTCCTAATACTAATGTGATTGCGACAAAATTTTCTGCCCAGTTGAGATCGTTATCTTTAAAAGATTTCTCATTTTTACTGTGTCATACTGGTTATATACCCGAAATATATAAAGCTGACTCAAGCCAGGAAACACTTTACTCTAAATTAGTTGAAGCAATGGTGAATGAGTGGGCTATTCGAATGGGTTTTATCTATTCATCATTGCCTACTCAGAAATCAAGTAAAGAAGATATTACTATTTCGGATGGGAACAATATTATTGTTGCTGATGCTAAATCTTACCGTTTAGGAAGAAGCCAGGCTGCGCCAAATGTAAAAGATGCACTCAAAAAAGGAGATATCGCAAAATGGTTGGCGTATTATGACCAATCCAGGTATAACCGTATCGGTGGGCTTGTTGCATTTCCATCACAACATGACTGGAAGAACGGAAGTGATTTTTATCTATATTTGACAGATAAAAGTTCTCCAATCATCATGTTGTTTTATGAGCATATGGCTTTTATGCTATTAGCAGGCATGAATAAAGATGATTTGTTGGGCTTTTATCGTAATCATAAAGACATTTTCCCGAATGAAGTATTTAATAAAGTTGGATCAAGAAAAATATATTTTGATAAGTTAGAACAACATTTGCTTAATTGTGGAAAATTAAAATGGTCTGAGTTCTCAGAAACTGCTGACGTAATAGCAAGCGAAAAAGCCACATCAACACTTTTATCGTTAAATAATTTCCTGGCAGAGGAAAAAGCGAGGGCTCTTACATGGGCCGAGTCTCTTTCTGCTGATGAGGCAAAAAGGCAGCTAGCTGATATAAAATATCAGCTAGGCAATCAACATCTTTTAAGGCAAAGAGATAATATTAGTTTTTTCAGGAAGCTAATCAAATAAAGATATAGTCTGTTTTGACTTTGAAAGTCTTTCATTCATGATCGAAAAAGTATTTAAATCTTTTTCGATCATAATAAAATCTCGATTTAAATTCATTGCAGCTATTGCGGTTGAGCCGCTACCTGCAAACGGATCTAAAACAACTTGTCCAGGAACAGTAACTAATGAAATTAACGTCTCTAACAATTTTACTGGTTTCTGAGCATCATGAAGCCCACCTTCTTTAGGTGCCATCCCTATCTCAAGTACATTATTAAAATGTCCAGTCATTTCTTCGAACGCAAATTGATTATATGCACCCAGTTTATGCTCAAGAACGTTGTCAGCAATGGTGTGTTTATAAGGTTTGAAACACCATATGATTGGCTCAAAAACAGGTCTTAAGTTACCAATACGCCAACCATCCCAGTGAAGGGACTCTTCCTGCATCCCTCTACGCTCATAAACGATACTTAATCGCTGCGCTCTATGAGTAGCTTTAGGTTTTATCCAGGATAACATGTCTCTGAAGTTAAAGCCGGCATCCTCTAATGCGACAATGCATCTTGGCGCAAATCTTCTGCCAGCAAAAACAAAGGCTGTACCGCCAGGTTTTAAAACCCTTAACCATTCAGATGCCCATGTTTGACACCATTGGTAGTATTCAACTGGAATTTTTCTATCAGCATCTGACCATCCATTAATTGGTTTTCCTCTGCGTTTAAAAACAGCTCCTGCTTGTTTTTGGGCTGGACTGTTTCCTAAGTATGCTGTGTTCGTGTTTTTATGTAATACATCCCAGTCGTCAGCACCTATACCATAAGGAATGTCACTCAGAATAAGGTCTATACTATTAGCTTCTAGTTTTTTTAACTCGTTTATTGAGTCTGCATTTATTAATAACTCTTTGCGCATTTCATTTTAACCTTAAAAAGATGACGAGCGTATATTAACACATGGCAGAGTAACAGTAAAATTCATTAAAACTGCTTGCTGATGTTCACGGTGCCTCCGGTAGTTCATAATATTCGTCATTATATTTTGCCAGTTTATAGCCATCCTCTGGTATTCTAATAATATGGAGTTTTCATATTAATTACATTTTATAAATGTCGAACCCGAATTTTATGTTTGTTCTCTTGTAAATGATTAAATTGTATAAATTTTTTATGAGCTAAAAATATCGTTTTGTTTGATATAAACGATATCGTATGTTTCTCTGTTCCGATCCATCTTTCTCCGTAATTCTCTTCAGGCAAGGGTAACTGATAACACTTACCCGGTCGTTGACAGTCCCCCTGGTTTAGTCAGCAGCGAAGCGATAGAGGTACTGTTTTGCAGGATCGATTTAACGATCTGTAGAGTCATGTCGATGCTTTTGCGATCCGACCTTGCTCGATTGCTTCGGGCGTATCAGCGAGTGAGGGTCTGTTTCCCTCTTTGTATGCTGAGATTCCGAGGTTTTGAAAGCTCTTCTCTGATAGAATCAAAGTATTCGCATGTGCATACTGTTCAGCTCAGCAAGTTCTGTTTGGCGTCTTACCGGAACGCTTCGTTCTTGCTTCTTTGATGAGAATCTTATGTAAGAGTATGCTTATATTTTTTGTTTCATAACCATCTCAGTAACTTACAAGAGAGTATCAATTTTGCTTCTTTGCAACAACGTCACTATGCAGTTTGGCAGTAAGCCGCTGTTCGAAAACATTTCCGTC
The DNA here is from genome assembly GCF_041021625.1 of Enterobacter sp. MALB-1. NCBI lineage: Bacteria > Pseudomonadati > Pseudomonadota > Gammaproteobacteria > Enterobacterales > Enterobacteriaceae > Enterobacter > Enterobacter sp. MALB-1. Next base: position 2,967,774 of record NZ_JBDPJL010000001.1, on the reverse strand, counting down.
AAATTTGGCGGCGGCAACCGTTACGGCCTGATTGGTGCCAACGGTAGCGGCAAATCCACCTTTATGAAGATCCTCGGCGGCGACTTAGAGCCAACGCTTGGCAACGTATCGCTCGACCCTAACGAGCGCATCGGTAAGCTGCGTCAGGATCAGTTCGCCTTCGAAGAGTTCACCGTGCTTGACACCGTGATCATGGGACACGCGGAGCTGTGGGAAGTGAAGCAGGAGCGCGATCGCATCTACGCGCTGGCGGAAATGAGCGAAGAAGACGGCTACAAAGTGGCTGACCTCGAAGTACAGTACGGCGAAATGGACGGCTATTCTGCGGAAGCGCGTGCGGGTGAGCTGCTGCTGGGTGTCGGTATTCCTGTTGAACAACACTACGGCCCGATGAGCGAAGTTGCGCCAGGCTGGAAGCTGCGTGTGCTGCTGGCGCAGGCCCTGTTCTCCAACCCGGACATTCTGCTGCTCGACGAACCGACGAACAACCTGGACATCGACACTATCCGCTGGCTGGAGCAGACGCTGAACGACCGCGACAGCACCATGATCATCATCTCGCACGACCGTCACTTCCTGAACATGGTTTGTACCCACATGGCGGATCTGGACTACGGCGAGCTGCGCGTTTATCCGGGCAACTACGACGAATACATGACGGCGGCAACCCAGGCGCGTGAACGTCTGCTGGCGGACAACGCCAAGAAGAAAGCGCAGATTGCGGACCTGCAATCCTTCGTCAGCCGCTTCAGCGCCAACGCGTCGAAATCTCGCCAGGCGACTTCACGTGCGCGCCAGATCGACAAAATCAAGCTGGAAGAGGTTAAAGCCTCCAGCCGTCAGAACCCGTTCATCCGCTTCGAGCAGGACAAGAAACTGTTCCGTAACGCGCTGGAAGTGGAAGCCCTCACCAAAGGCTTCGATGACGGTCCGTTGTTCAAAAACTTCAACCTGCTGCTGGAAGTGGGTGAGAAGATTGCCATCCTCGGTGCCAACGGCGTGGGTAAATCCACCATGCTGAAAACCCTGGTAGGTGAACTGCAGCCGGATAACGGTACGGTGAAATGGTCCGAAAACGCGCAGGTTGGTTACTATGCGCAGGATCATGAATATGAGTTCGAAAACGATCTGACCGTCTTTGACTGGATGAGCCAGTGGAAGCAGGAAGGTGACGATGAGCAGGCGGTGCGCAGTATTCTGGGACGTCTGCTGTTCAGCCAGGACGACATCAAAAAGCCTGCCAAAGTGCTTTCCGGCGGTGAGAAGGGCCGTATGCTGTTCGGTAAGCTGATGATGGAAAAACCAAACATCCTGGTGATGGACGAACCCACCAACCACCTGGATATGGAATCTATCGAATCGCTGAACATGGCGCTGGAGATGTATCAGGGTACGCTGATCTTCGTCTCTCACGATCGTGAGTTCGTTAGCTCGCTGGCGACCCGCGTGATCGAAATTACGCCAGAGCGCGTGGTGGACTTCACCGGTAACTACGAAGATTACCTGCGCAGTAAAGGCATCGACGGCTAAAAACCTTGCCCGGTGGCGCTACGCTTACCGGGCCTACGGGTCAGTTTGTAGGCCGGGTAAGGCGAAGCCGCCACCCGGCATTGTTCAGAGCACCCACTCGCCCCCTTCAACCCCATTCACCCGCAGCGTACGTTTTTCCCCCACCGGTAACGACACCTTCAGCGCTTTCCACGCCGGACGATAATCGCCGCGCGCGTTAACCTTCAGGTTGATGGTTGCCCCGTCGCACACCATTTCCCACTCCACCCACAGCGCATTACCGTTCTGGTAGCCCCAGCTTTCGCCATCGTCTTCAAACAGCAGGCCAGAGGTGGTGCCGACGCCTTTCACCGGGAAGAGCTTCAGCTCGCGGGTATCGTCTTTCCCGGCGCTCACGTGGGTGATGCGTTCGCTAAGCGGTAGACCGGCACCGGCGCGCACCAGCAGCGGCAGTTTTTCGAGCGGCGCGTTGAGGACGATCCACTGCCCGCCTGAGTACCATTCGTGGGTGTAAAAATCGTACCAGCCGGTGTCGTTCTCCGGCAGCCAGACGCGGCGCTCGCGCTGCCCGGCTTCGACCACGCTGGCGACCAGCAGGTCACGGCCCAGCAGGAAGTCGTCGCACTCTTCAAAGGTCTGCGCATCATGCTCGTGGTCGAGGAAGGTCGGGCGCAACATCGGCTCATCGTCGGCGTGCGCCTGCCAGAGCAGGGTATAGAGGTACGGCAGCAGACGGTAGCGCAGTTCAATGGCGCTACGAATCGCTGGTGTTACGCCCGGATACATCCACGGCTCGTTCACCGTGTGATCATCATTCCATGAATGAATGGTAAAGCGCGGGTGCATCACGCCGTTCTGTACCCAGCGGACAAACAGCTCGGCGTCCGGCTTATCGCCAGAGAAACCGCCGACATCGTGACCGACGTTGAACAGCCCGGACAGGCTCATGCCCAGCCCCATGCGGATGTTATAGCGCAGGGTGTCCCAGTTGGTGCGGTTATCGCCGCTCCAGGTCTGCACGTAGCGCTGCATCCCGGCACAGCCGGAGCGGGAGATCAGGTACGGACGTTTTTCCGGCGCAAAGCGCTGCTGCGCTTCCAGCGAGGCGCGCATCATCAACAGTGGCATCACCGGGCGAATGTGCTTGATGGCGATCTCCTTGCCGAAGCCAAAGCAGCGCGCCTCACCGTCCCACACTTCGTACTCGTTGTTGTCGTTCCAGGTGGAGTCGATCCCCATCTCCAGCAGTTGCGTGGTCACGCCATTCTGCCACCATTGCACCGTCTGCGGGTTGGTAAAGTCGAGGTGTGATCCTTCGTCATCCCAGAAGCTGGAACGTTCTGGAGCATCGGTTTCTGAATCACGAATAAACAGGCCGCTTTCCGCCACTTCGTTATAGCGCGGGTGATCCTGCAGCAGGCACGGCTTGATGTTTGCTGCAAGCCGCAGCCCCGCGTCGTGGAATGCCGCGCTCATCACCTTCGGCTGCGGCACTTTGTCGTAGTTCCAGTTAAAGACGTAGCGCTTGCCGTTAATGGAGGTATAGCCCGACGAGAGCTGGAACGAGTCGCACGGAATGGCGTGCTCTTCGCACAGGCGGATGAAGTTCATCAGCTGATTCTGGGCGTCCGGCGCATCGGTGTAGTGCATAGTCGAGCCGCTGTAGCCCAGGCTCCATTTCGGCCCGAACAGCGTCTTCCCGGTCAGGCGCACAAAGGCTTTGGTGACGTCCAGCACGCGCTTGCCGGTAAAGATGTAGTAATCGATATCGCCCGCTTCCGCCTGCCAGCGGCGATAGGCGGTGTGGTAGTTGTCGATTTCGTTACCCAGATCCAGCCAGCAACTGCTCAGGTTGTCGTAAAACAGGCCGTAGCTCACGTCGTCGCGACGGGCGATAGTGAACGGAATGTGCTTATACAGCGGATCGGTGCTCACTGCGTTATAGCCCATCGCATCGAGGTTACGCATCTCGTAGCGTTTACCGTTGCGCTGCAGATCGCCCGCTTTTTCACCCAGGCCGTAAAAACGCTCGTCCTTACGACGGCTCAGATAGTGCGCCACGCCGTCGCCGTGGGCGTTCAGCAGGTACGCGCTGGTCGGACGGTCATTCACCAGCGGCTGCCACTCGCCCGCGTCATTACGGTAGTGCCACTCCAGCCACAGCGGCTGGTGGACGGTCACGCGCAGCTGTTCGGTTGCCACTGTCAGCACATCGTCCTGCTGCGTCAGCGTCCAGGCGGGGCAGGAGAAGCCGCTCACGTCATCACGATGACGGCCTTCCCACGGTACGTCTTGCTCCGGGGCGATGCTCCAGGTGCGGTCCAGCGCCAGCTCGCCTTTGCGTTTAATCAGCACGCGGAACAGGTTCTCTTCCAGCACATACAGGCACAGGCGGTGCTGGTTATCCACCAGCAGTTCCAGATGGTTTGCCGACTGTGTATCACTGGTCCAGTTTTTCAGGGTTTTCATATGCAATACATCCACTATCAGTTGTGCCTGGCGCGACGTTCAGCAATAAAGGCTACCAGGAAGACAGCGCCAATCAGGTCAAAGAAACCCATGGCAATAAAGAGCGGGTTGAAGCCGATTTTGTCGGCGGTTACACCGATTAACAGAGAGAACAGGAAGCTGGCGATCCACGCCGCCGAGCCGCGCATGCCGTTGACGGTCGCCATCTGGCCTTTATCAAACGATTCCACGACCAGGGCGCTCAACATGCAGGAGATGATCTGGTGCCCGAAACCGCCGATGGAGATCAGCACGATGGTGATATACGGGTCGCGAGTCACTGCTACCACGGCCAGTGAGATCATCAGAAACGCACCGGTCACGGAGCTTGCCACCACGGAATTGACGCGGGTACAGCCGAACCAGCGGGTATACAGACGGGTGAGGTAGCCGCTCGCCACGCTGCCGAGGTCAGCAGCGAGGAAGGGCAGCCAGGCAAACATCGCAATCTGCTTCAGGTCCATGCCGTGCTCTTTGGCAAGGTACAGTGGCACCCAGAAGCTCAGCACCGCCCAGGCCGGTTCCGCCATAAAGGCCGGGATGGCGATACCGTAAAAGCGTTTGTTCTTCGAGACGGTTTTCAGCGCGGTGAGGAAGGGCAGTTTGACCGGGGCAGGTTCGTTGTCCTGCTTGATAAACGCCAGCTCGTCTTTGCTCAGGTTCGGGTGCTGTTCCGGGTTGTGATAGAACGCCCACCACAGGACCACCCACACCAGCGCTAGCACGCCGGTAAACATAAACGCACCCTGCCAGCCAAACGAGGCGTGAGCAAAGTAGATGATAGGCGGGGCCAGCATTGCACCGATGGAGAAGCCTACGCCCGCCCAACCTGCGGCAACAGGACGCTCCGATTTCGGGAACCATTCACCAATGGTTTTGGCGTTCGCCGGGGTTGCGGCGGCTTCAGAGGCACCCATAAAGAAGCGCAGGATCGCCAGGTGCAGCCAGCTTCCGGCCCCCGCGTGGAAGATACACATCAGCGCCCAGATCCCGGCGCAAACCATAAAGCCAATCTTCAGGCCAATGACGTCGATCAGCCATCCGCACAGAGGCTGGAAAATGGTATAGGCAATCTGAAATGCGCCAACGATCCAGGAGTATTGCTCGGTGGTGATCCCGAGGCTCTCTTTCAGCTCCGGCGCAAGAATACCCAGTGAGTTTCGGGTGATGTAGTTAACAGTTACGCCAAGTAAAAACAGCACCAGCACATACCAGCGCAGATTTTTGATGACGCGGCGAGGCTTGCTTGCCGCAACGGTATTATTGATGTCCTGACTCATTTTACTCTCCACAAGACGGACGGTAGGGGATGGATTCAGATGTCACACAGATTTTTAATACATTGATAGTTATCTGTTTTAATGGACCAAGTTGATATACAACTAGTATGGAAGTTGTGTGACAAGTTCACCTTAAGGGAGAAAATGAGCGGGCAATAGTGGATTTTGTGCAAAGTTTCTCATAATGAACGGCCGCCATTTGGCATGATGGCTTTCATGTCAGTTATTTCCTGATGATCACGTCATGAAAATTTTTTCATTTCGTAACCGGAGCCAGATCACAAAATGGACAAAAGGCTAAAAATCGCCGAAATCGCCAGCCGCACGCAGTTGTCTATCAGTACCGTTTCTCGCGTACTGGCGGGGAAGGCTAATACCAGCGAAAAAGCGCGCATTAAAGTGCTGGAGTGCGCGCGGTCGCTGGGCGTGATGGATGGTCTGGCTGCGGGACGCCTGCTGCTCAATGGCCTGGTGGTATTTGCGCCGCAGCGGGCGTTTGATGAGCGGTCCGACATCTTTTACTACCGAGTGATCCAGAGCGTGAGCAAAGGGCTGGCGTCGCATGAGGTGCGATTACGCTATTGTGCGCTGGAAGAGAACGACAGCGACGCGCAACTGTTTCTCGCGCGAATGAACGAGCCAGACACTCAGGCCGCAATTTTGCTGGGTATCGACGATCCGCATATCCACGATCTGGCGGTGGATGTGGGTAAACCCTGCATGCTGATTAACTGCCGTGACCGACATATGCGCCTGCCTGCGGTGGCACCGGATCACCGCGCCATTGGTGAACGGGCGGCGGAATACCTGTTCGAAATGGGGCACCGCGAGGTGATGAATGTGCTTTGCCTGCGGCGTTACACGATGGACCTGCGCCTGTCGGGTGTTCGCGATGCATGGCAATCCCACAATCTGAAGTTCAACGACAAACGCGATCTGCTGGTGGTGCCAAGTTTCAGTGCGAAAGAGACAGAGCAAGCGGTCAGCGAATGGCTTAAACAGCGTCAGGGGAAGGATTTGCCTACGGCATTTTTGGTCGGGGGCGATTTTATGGCGGCAGGGGCGATTAGCGCCCTGCAAAAGTATGGCCTGCGTGTGCCGCAGGACGTGTCGGTGATGAGCATTGACGGCTTTAATCTCGCGGCGATCCAGGATGTACCGTTAACGGCGGTGCACGTTCCGCGTGATGAACTGGGCACCGAAGCCGTGCATATGCTCCAGCAGCGACTGATGCGCCCGGATGCACCAGTAGGGACCCTGCTGCTTAATGGCACGCTGAGCATACGGGAATCAGTCCGGCGGATACGTCAGGGGAAACGACGCACCGCCGTGGAGCGGGAAGGGTTATACGACAGTTAAACCATGCCCAGCGCGCGCTTGCCGTGGATGTTCAGGTCGTTCACGGTAAAGCGGTCCTGCCAGCTTTTTTCGTAGTCTTCACGCGGGAAATCTCCCGGTGATGCACCGGTTTCCAGCGCTTCCTTGACCTTTTTCGCGTAGGCGAGGTTTTTCTCGCACATTGGCGCGGCAGGGATGTACATCACGTTGCCCCAGCCCTGCTGATTTTCAACCGGCGCGACGGAGTGGATCACATCGCAGTGCCACCACACCGAATCGCCTGCCTCCAGCGCCGGAATGCTGGTTAACGCTTCAATTAACAGCGGATGCCATTTTTCGGAAATCGGCAGCACGCGCCCCGGTGCCACGCCGCACAGCTCGTCTTCCGGCACGTCGTCCAGCAGTGGACGCAGCAGAATGTACGCCATCGCTTCCGGGATCGGCACCACGTGCAGCAGGCCCTGGCCGGGGATCATGTCCGACAGCGCCGTCCAGCCCTGGAAGGTACGGAACACGGAGCATTTGGTGGTGTTATCCACGGTATACTCTTCCACTTCGGTACGGTGCGCGGCGTTCCACGGATCGTACTTCTCTACGTTGCCGTCAAACACGCGGGCAAATACCTGCTGATAAGCGGGCAGCAGCCAGCGCTCCAGCGCGCCTGAATCGGTATGCGCGCCGAGTCCTTTCGAGGTGGTTCCCGGTGGACGGCGGCGGATGCGATCCGGGTAAATCACGCTCACGTCCGGGTCGAACCACTGTTTTCCGTTGCTCTCGAATGTCCATAAACGGTTCAGGAACGACTGCACCTGCGCCATCTCTTCACTCTGGCGCGCCTGCATCTGCGCCTGCGACCAGTAGATGGGGTAAATCTCCGGGCGGGAGGCGGTTAAGGTGCCGAAGAAGTTATCGCCCGGTCCTTTGTACACCTCGTCAAACTGGTTGAGATCGAGGTAGTCGAGCATCGACTGATCCCACGCCAGCGCCTGCTCCCGCGGGAAGTGCCCTTTAATCACTGCGCAGCCACGACGTTTTACCGCCTCGCGCTGTGCGTTTGTGATCGTGCCGTTTTTCACATCTGCAAAGGGAATCACCGGCCAGACAGATTCACCCTTATTTTTCAGGGCGTTGATTTCCGCCACGCGGGTGGCGATGTTATCGCTGAGCTTATTGAATACCGCCTGCACGTCACCAATCTGCGCGCGTAGTTCCCGTTTCAACTGACGGATTGCCGCTTTGTGATCCGCTGGCAAGGTTTCACTGGTAAAGGTCATAACTGCCTCGCATCTTTCATTCGAAAGTAAAAGTATCTACAAGTGATACTTTAAGTTAAAAATAAGTTAATGCAAGTTTAAAACCTTGAAGTGCGCCACAGGATGAAGAAAGAGTAAAATGCCGGAGCGGTACTCCGGCAGGAAGGGGATTACGCGTCGAAGGGAGAGTGAGCGTCGAGCACGGCCTGAATGACGTTCAGCGCGCCCTGATGATTGTTGTCGTCGGTGCTGTAGCGGCTAATCTCTTTAATGCTCTCTGCCGCGTTGCCCATCGCGAAGGAGTATTTCACCAGCTTCAGCATCTCGGCGTCGTTGCCGCTGTCGCCAATGCCGACGCACTCCTGCGGGGAGATTTTCCACCGCTTCAGCAGCCTGCTGATACCGTTAGCTTTGTGCAGGCCGGGGATGATCAAATCGACAAAGCCGAAGCCGCTGGTGACGGGCTTCATGATGCCGTCCAGCGAGACGTGCAGTTTGTCGATAAGATTCGGGATATCGCTGTCCGGCAGGTTCAGGGAGAACTTGAACAGCACGTCGTCAATTTCCCGGTAATCACTGATGCGCTTTAAGCGGTGATAGTGCTTCGACATCAACGCCACGAACTGCTCCGGGGCCTGGTCGCTGACGTAGGCGCTCTCCAGCCCGCAGGCTACGAAATTAAGGCCTTTGTCTTTCAGCAGCTCGCCAATGACGATTTGCGACTCATGACGCGTCAACTCGCCGTGGAAAATCTGTTCGCCGTGATCGAAGACCAGCGCGCCGTTTTCCGCCACGAAGGAGATCTGCTCTTTCAGCTCCGGGAAAAAGGAGATGAGCTGGTAATACTGGTTGCCACTGGCGACAACGAATTCAATGTTGCGGGCTTTAAGCTGTTCAAACTGTGCCTGAAAGCGGTCTCGATCGTACTGCTTGGCATCATCAAGAAAAGTTCCGTCCATATCGGTGACGATAACTTTAACGGTCATACTGTGCTCCTGGGTCACTGCGTTTTGAAACATTCTAATAACAAGGTGACGGGGAGCACAAATTTAATTTCATTCGAAAGTAAAAGCAAAACGGCAACCAGGTTGCCGTTTTTAGTGTTTTCTCCCTCTCCCTGTGGGAGAGGGCCGGGGTGAGGGCATCAGCGTATGCCTTTCCCCCTCACCCTAACCCTCTCCCTCAAGGGAGAGGGGATACGCCGTTAGAGCGTATGCTCAGTACGGGCAATAATATCGTCCTGCGCATCCGGCGACAGGGCGGTAAAGAACGCCGAGTAACCTGCCACGCGCACCACCAGGTCACGATACTGGTCAGGATGTTTCTTCGCTTCCAGCAGCGTTTCGCGCGAGACGATGTTGTACTGAATGTGCCAGCCTTTATGCACCTCGAAGAAGGTACGCAGCAGCACCATCAGCTTCTGGCGGTCGCTGTCGTTTTCCAGCGTCGACGGGTTCAGCTTCTGGTTTAACAGCACGCCACCGAGGATCGCTTCGGTTGGCAGTTTACCCACGGAGCCAATCACCGCCGTCGGGCCGAGGTGGTCCGTACCGGAGGCCGGGCTTGCCCCTTCTGCCAGCGGGGTGTGCGCTTTACGTCCGTCCGGCGTGGCCATTGTCGCCGCGCCAAACGGTACGTTTGCAGAGATGGATGACGTTCCGGCGTAGTAGTTACCGCCAATCGGGCCACGGCCGTAACGCGGGTTATGGTACTGTTTCAGCTCCTCGATATACGTTTCATAAGCGCGGGTCAGCAGCATATCCACGCTGTCATCGTCGTTGCCGTACTTCGGTGCGCCGTTGATGAGTCGCTGACGCAGCTGCTCGTGGGTCAGCCCGTCGAAGTCATCCGCCAGCGCGGCGGCCAGCTGCTGCTGACCGATCGTCCCCTGTTCGAACACCAGCTTTTTCACTGCCGCCAGGCTGTTGCCGAGGTTGGCGATCCCCACCTGCAGGCCGGAGACCCAGTCATACTTCGCGCCGCCTTGCTTGATGCTTTTCGCGCGTTCGATGCAGTCGTCCACCAGCGCCGAGCAGAGAATATCGTGCACGTTCTCTTCCAGCATGGTGTCCACTACGTACTCAATCTCGATAGATTTGCGGGTGTAGTAGCGGATCTGGCTATCCCACGCCGCCATCACTTCATCGAAGTTGTCGAAGTTACCGGCAGAAAGCGCTTTCTCCTGCGGCAGGAACACTTTACCGCTGGTGGCATCGCGGCCGCCTTCCAGTGCGGCGAGCATCACGCGGGCAAAGTTAATGAAGCTCATGCCGGTGCAGCGATAGCCCCACTTGCCGCCCACGGCGGTTTCAATACAGCCGATGGCCGCGTAATCGTAAGCGTCGTCTTTCTCCACGCCCAGTTTGATGAATTCAGGAATAACGATTTCGTCGTTGTTAAACGCGGGCATCCCGAAGCCGCAGCGGATCACCTGCACGCAGGCGTCGAGGAAGTCGTTGCTCATGCCCGCGTGGTAACGCACGCTCAGGTTCGGCTGAGTGGAGCGCAGGCGACCGCAGGATTCCAGAATCGCGTAGGAGAGCGGGTTGACCGCATCCATCGGCTCACCGTTGACCAGCTTCTGACCGCCGATGGTGACGTTCTGATACAGCGGGCTACCGGCGGAGGCTTTGGAGTGCGAGCCGGAGCGGATCTTGTTCACCTCCAGCAGCTTCAGCCAGCAGCTGTGCAGCAGTTCAATGGCGTGCTCGCGATCGAGGCTCTGGTTCAGCTCTACGTCGCGGCGGTAGAACGGATAGAGATACTGGTCCATACGGGCAAACGACACGGAGTGGCCGTTGGACTCAATCTGCAGAATGAGCTGGATGAAGTAGCACAGCTGCAGCGCCTGCCAGAAGGTTTTTGGCGGTTCGTGGGCAATCACGTCGCAGTTTTCCGCCATCGCCAGCAGTTCGTCGCGGCGGCTTTCGCGGGTTTCCGCAGACGCCATTTCGCGGGCCAGTGCAGCGAAGCGTTCAATGTGCAGGCTGACGGCTTCCAGCACAATATCAATCGCCTTCAGGAACTGGTCGCCGTGCAGGTCTTCCAGCACGGTCAGGTTGATGCGTGAGCGACGTTCAGCCACTTTGTCACGCAGGCCGTCGAGGCCTTTCTCCAGTACCAGCGGGAAGTTTACCGCCAGGTGCGCATCGCCGGAGGTCATGTTGCCTTCGGCTTTGATAATGCCGGTTTCCAGCAGACCTTTTTGCTCGTCGGTGAACATCCCGTAGCAGCGTTCCTGCACCGTCTGGCCGCGCCACCATGGGCAGATCGTATGCAGAACGCGCTTGTTCTCTTCGCTTACCGCAAAGCCTGCACCCGGACGGTCCGCCAGATCGTCGATCTCTTTCTCAATCCAGGAGACGGTGTATTCCGGGAAGATCGGTGCGGCGCGCACTTCGCTTGCCTGGTTACCGATGATCAGCTCATCGTGTTTGATCCAGATGGTACGCTCAGCCAGGTGATGCGCCAGCGCCAGCGCGCGGCGTACCGGGATCGGTTTGTCCATGTGCTGCTGGTACATTTCGGTGTAGTGCTGCGCGCGTTCAGTACAGACCGGCGGCTTAACAATGTGCACCAGAGCCATTTTGTGCGCTTTAATGCGCTCGCTGAGGGTGTTGAGATTCAGGGTCGTCATAAGTTTATCCTCGTAAGGTCGCGGTTAACCCTTTCTGGCAGGCATATTGCTGCGCGAAGTCCAGCAGCGCAGGGTTATCCAGCGGTTTGTCAGGGGCAGAGTAAGGTTGGCCGAGCAGGGTGTACTTGTTCATGCCCAGCGTGTGATACGGCAGAAAATGAATATCGTGAACGTTGAGTTCATCGGCAGCGAAATTGGTAATGGCGGTAATGGACGCTTCATCGGCGTTAAAGCCCTGAATCAGCGGCACACGGATGGTGATCTGTTTTCCGGCAGCCGCCAGGCGTTTCAGATTATCCAGCACACGTTTTGCCGAACCGTCCGTCCACTGTTTAAACACTTCGCCATCGACGTGCTTCAAATCGGCCAGGAACAGATCGATGTACGGTAATGAGGGTTCGATATAGTGCCACGGTACGTGAAGACAGGTTTCAACGGCGGTATGAATGCCTTGCTCATGGCTGGCCTTAAACAGATCGTGTGCCAGCACCGGGTTCATAAAGGGTTCACCGCCGGAAAGCGTAATGCCGCCGCCACTGCGGTCATAAAAAGGTTTATCGCGTAAAACCGTTGCCATAATATCGGCGAGCTGTTGTTCTTCACCACATACGGTGAGCGCCTGCGTCGGGCAGCAGTTTGCCAGGGCGTCGAGCGTCTCTTCGCTCAGTTTTTCGCGGTGGATGACCAGCCCGTTCAGCGCACGCTCGATAATGTCCGGTGCCGCGTGCTGGCACAGATCGCAACCTTCCAGGCAAAGACGTGCGTCGAACAGCACATCCCGCGTGCGGGAGCGGCTCTCCGGGTTCTGACACCAGCGACAGCCCAGCGAGCAGCCTTTCAGGAACACCACGGTACGAATACCGGGGCCATCGTGGGTGGAATAACGCTGAATATTGAAGATCATTTTTTCGCTCTCAGGTTGCATATGAAGATTAAATTACTTTCGAATGAAAGTTATATTGATGCAGGTCAACTCCTGAGCAGGTTTTGCCGTGATAGGGTAAGTACAGGCTAATTTTGAGGGCGACATCATGGAACTTTATCTCGATACATCCGACGTTGCGGCAGTAAAAAAGCTGGCGCGTATTTTCCCGCTGGCGGGCGTAACCACTAACCCAAGCATCGTGGCGGCAGGTAAAACGCCGCTCGACGTCCTGCTGCCAGAACTGCACGATGCGCTGGGCGGGAAAGGCCGTCTGTTTGCGCAGGTTATGGCAACCACCGCCGAAGGGATGGTGGAGGATGCGCGTAAGCTGCGTGCGATAATTAACGACCTGGTCGTGAAAGTACCGGTGACGGCGGAAGGGCTGGCGGCGATCAAGATGCTGAAAGCTGAAGGCATTCCAACGCTTGGCACCGCGGTGTACGGCGCGGCGCAGGGGATGTTGTCCGCGCTGGCAGGGGCTGAGTATGTCGCGCCTTATGTTAACCGCGTGGATGCACAGGGCGGTGACGGGATACAGACGGTAGTAGAGCTGCAACAGCTGTTGACGCTGCATGCGCCACAGTCAAAAGTGCTGGCCGCGAGCTTTAAAACGCCGCGTCAGGCGCTGGATTGCCTGCTGGCGGGCTGTGAATCTATCACGCTGCCGCTGGACGTGGCGCAGCAGTTTATGACTTCACCGGCCGTGGATGCGGCGATTGTGAAGTTTGAGCAGGACTGGCAGGGGGCGTTTGGACGGTTGTCAATCTGATGCTGTAGCCGGGTGGCGCTAACGCTTACCCGGCCTACGTTCGAGTCGTTGTAGGTCGGGTAAGGCGAAGCCGCCACCCGACTTTTTTACTGACTACAAACCTCACATCCCGGATTACGCATCAGCTTCATCTCGCGGAACTGGCAGGTCATCGCGTCATACATCACGATTTTCCCCGCCGCTGGCGTGCCGTAATGCGCCAGTACCTTGATCGCTTCCATCGCCTGTAACGAGCCAATCACGCCGACTAACGGTGCCATGACACCCGCTTCCACGCAGGTCAGGGCGTTCTCGCCAAACAGACGGCTCAGGCAGCGATAGCACGGCTCGCCCTCGGCGTAAGTAAAGACGCTGATTTGCCCCTCCATGCGGATCGCCGCGCCGGAAACCAGCGGCGTTTTATGAGCAAAACAGCCGGTGTTCAGCTGGTTGCGAATGGTGACGTTATCGGTACAGTCCAGCACCAGATCGTGCTGCGCAATCTGTGCAAACAGCGCCTCGTCATCCAGCAGGGCGTTAATCAGGGTGAACTGAACGTTGGGGTTGATGCGCGTTAACGTCTCGCGCGCAGATCCCACTTTCGGCTGGCCGAGGGTCGCGTCGCTGTGCAGCGTCTGGCGCTGCAGGTTGGACACCGATACGGTATCAAAATCCAGCAGCGTCATCCTGCCCACGCCCGCCGCGGCAAGATATTGCGCGGCAGCGCAGCCCAGACCGCCAAGCCCGACCACCAGCACGCTGGCCGCCTTGAGTGCTTCCTGACCTTCGAAATCAAAACCGCGCAACACAATCTGGCGGTTATAGCGCAGCATCTCCTGGTCGCTCAGTTCCACCGTCATATCAGCCTCCAAACAAGTGGTTAAAGCGCTCCACCTCAACCCATTCACCGGCTTCTACGTTGCCGCGCTCGCGCTCCAGCACGATAAAACAGTTGCCCTGGCTGAAGGAGCTGAAAATGTGCGAACCCTGGTGGCCCGTGGTGCGCACTTCCAGCTCGCCATCGGCGTTGCGCGCCAGAATACCGCGCTGGAAATCGAGACGGCCCGGCGATTTTTTCAGGCGCGTTGCGGCGCGCACGCGCTGGCGTTCCGGCAGCGGGCTGGCGTTGTTGCCTGAAAGTTTCGCCAGCAGCGGCAGCACCAGCTGGTAGAAGGTGAGTGCTGCCGAGACCGGGTTACCCGGCAGGCCGCAGAACCAGCTGTGCGCCAGCTTGCCAAAGGCGAACGGTTTGCCCGGTTTGATGGCGAGCTTCCAGAAAGCGATTTCGCCCAGCTCCTCAAGCATCGTTTTGGTGTAGTCCGCTTCCCCCACGGAGACGCCGCCGGAGCTGATCACCACGTCGGCGGATTTATCCGCTTCAATAAAGGCCGCGCGCAGTTTTTCCGGGTCATCAGGAATAATGCCCAGGTTAATCACTTCGCAGCCCAGTTGTTCGAGCATCAGGTGAACCGCCAGACGATTGGTGTCGTAAATCTGGCCGTCCTGTAGCGGCTGGCCCGGCAGTTGCAGTTCGTCACCGGTGGAAAAGACCGCCACGCGCACCTTGCGGATGACGTCGATTTCAGCGATACCAAGCGACGCCAGCACCGGCAGCTCGGCCACCGTCAGCTTCTGTCCGGCGGCAAACACCGTTGCGCCGAGAGTAATGTCTTCGCCCGCGCGGCGGATGTTCTGGCCCGCGTTGACGCTGGCGGTAAAACGCACACCGTTGTCAGTCTGTTCGGTCTCTTCCTGCATCACCACGGCATCGCAGCCTGCCGGAACCGGCGCGCCGGTCATGATGCGCACGCAGGTGCCTGCCGGCCATTCGCCGTGAAACGGCTGTCCGGCAAACGCTTTACCCGCTACAGGCAGCGCCTGACCCGTCTGGATATCTGCCAGGCGCACTGCATAACCGTCCATCGCCGAGTTATCGAACCCTGGCACATTAAGCGGGGAGACGATATCGCGTGCGGCGATGCGACCAAAACAACGCGCTAACGGCAGCGTCTCGTGGTCCTGCAGCGGGGAAATGCGGTCGAGCATCTGCGTGAGTGCCGTCTCAAGCGGCATCAGTCCGGCGGTAAAATCCATGGGGGCTCCTGCGGAGTAACAACGAAAGCGTCCATTATGGCAGAAAAGTGCGGCTAACTGTATGACCCGATAGGCGTACGCTTTACATCACAGTTGCGTCTTTCTATATTCAAAAATCATCTGAAGTTTCATCGACGATAATGATATTTATAGAAAAAGCCGTAAGTCTGGCTGACGGGTGATGCGAAATGGTTAATGCGGTAATCGCAATTCATGGTGGTGCCGGGGCAATCACCCGTGCGCAGCTCAGCCCTGAGCAGGAGAAGCGCTACATTGACGCGCTGTATGCCATTGTGGAAACAGGCCAGCGGATGCTGGAGGCGGGCGAAAGCGCGCTGGACGTGGTCACCGAGGCGGTACGCCTGCTGGAAGAGTGTCCGTTATTTAATGCGGGGATCGGCTCGGTTTTTACCCGCGATGAAACGCACGAGATGGATGCCTGCGTGATGGACGGTATTACCCTTAACGCGGGAGCCGTCGCAGGCGTAAGCCATCTGCGTAATCCTGTGCTGGCGGCGCGTCTGGTGATGGAGCAGAGCCCGCACGTACTGCTGACGGGGGCGGGCGCAGAAGCATTTGCCTGTCAGCATGGTATGGAATCCGTTTCACCCGATACGTTTTCGACACCGGAGCGTTACCAGCAACTGCTGGAAGCGCGTTCGGCGGGCGTTGCGCAGCTTGATCACGCCGCGCCGCTGGATGAGCGCAGCAAAATGGGCACGGTAGGGGCGGTGGCGCTCGATAAAGCGGGTAACCTTGCTGCTGCGACTTCGACGGGCGGTATGACCAACAAATTGCCGGGACGCGTTGGAGACAGCCCGCTACCGGGGGCCGGATGTTATGCCAATAATGCCACCGCTGCGGTGTCATGTACCGGTACGGGTGAAGTGTTTATCCGCGCGCTGGCCGCGTATGACATTACCGCACTGATGGATTACGGCGGGCTCAGTCTGGCCGAGGCCTGTGAACGCGTGGTGATGGAAAAATTACCCGCGCTGGGCGGCGTCGGCGGGCTAATTGCCGTCGACCGCGAGGGCAACGTGGCCTTGCCGTTCAACAGTGAAGGCATGTACCGCGCGTGGGGTTATGCCGGTGATGAGCCCAGTACGGGGATCTATCGTGAATAAGGGGCAAAATGTGCCGCACAGTGAAGAGCTGGACAGCCGGGAAGTGCTGGCGGTCCATCAACTGAATATTGCGTTTCAGGAAGAGCGGCAGTTCGTTCCCGCAGTACAGAATTTATCGTTTTCGCTCAATCGCGGCGAAACGCTGGCGATTGTCGGTGAGTCTGGATCGGGTAAATCAGTCACTGCGCTGTCTCTGATGCGCCTGCTCGAACAGACCGGTGGACAGGTGACGTGCGGCAAAATACTGCTGCGCCGCCGTAACCGTCAGGTGATTGATATCGGCGAAATGAGCGCCTCGCAGATGCAGAGCGTGCGCGGGGCAGATATCGCGATGATCTTTCAGGAACCGATGACGTCGCTGAACCCGGTCTTTCCGGTGGGTGAGCAGATCGCGGAGTCGATCCGCCTGCACCAGGGGCTGAGCGGCGATGAGGCGCTCAACGAAGCCAGACGAATGCTGGAGCTGGTGCGTATTCCGGAGGCGCAGTCGATTTTAGCGCGCTATCCGCATCAGCTTTCCGGCGGCATGCGTCAGCGCGTGATGATTGCGATGGCGCTTTCGTGCCGTCCGGCAGTGCTGATCGCCGATGAACCAACCACGGCGCTGGACGTGACGATTCAGGCGCAGATCCTGCAGCTGATCAAAGTTCTGCAGCAGGAGATGGAGATGGGGGTGATCTTTATCACCCATGATATGGGCGTGGTGGCGGATATCGCCGATCGCGTACTGGTAATGCACCAGGGGAACGCCGTGGAGACGGGCAGCGTTGAGCAAATTTTCCATGCCCCGGTTCACCCCTACACCAAAGCGCTGCTGGCGGCGGTTCCGCGTCTTGGTGCGATGAACGGCAGTGATTTACCGCGACGTTTTCCGCTGACTGCGCAGGAAGCTGAAACCGAACAGGATACCGTGGTGCCGGGCAAGCCGATTCTGGAAGTGCGCGATCTGGTCACCCGTTTTCCCCTGCGCAGTGGGATTTTGAATCGTGTGAAGCGCGAAGTGCATGCGGTGGAAAACGTCAGTTTTGATTTATGGCCTGGCGAAACGCTGGCGCTGGTGGGGGAGTCAGGCTGTGGAAAATCCACCACCGGACGGGCGTTACTCAGGCTGGTGGAGTCTCAGGAGGGGAGCATCACCTTTAACGGTGAGCGTATTGATACCCTGCCGGAGAGCAAGCTGCAGGCGGTGCGCCGGGATATTCAGTTTATTTTCCAGGACCCGTATGCGTCCCTCGATCCGCGCCACACGGTGGGGTACTCGATCATGGAGCCGCTGCGGGTGCACAACCTGCTCGACGGCGAGGCGGCACAGCGTCGTGTTGCCTGGCTGCTGGAGCGCGTGGGGTTGAAGCCGGAACACGCCTGGCGCTATCCGCACGAGTTTTCTGGCGGACAACGGCAGCGTATTTGCATTGCGCGCGCGCTGGCGCTGAACCCGAAAGTGGTGATAGCGGATGAGTCCGTTTCGGCGCTGGATGTCTCTATCCGGGCGCAGATCATTAATTTATTGCTCGATTTACAGCGAGATATGGGGATCGCATTCCTGTTTATCTCGCACGATATGGCGGTTGTGGAACGCATTAGCCATCGCGTGGCGGTGATGTACATGGGGCAGATTGTAGAAATTGGCCCCCGGCGGGCGGTGTTTGAAAACCCGCAGCACCCGTATACCCGTAAGCTGATGGCCGCCGTACCGGTCGCCGATCCGGCGCATCGTCACGCCCAGCGCGTATTGTTGCAGGATGAAATGCCGAGCAATATTCGTAAGCGGGGCGAAAGCATGGAGCGTGTGACGTTGCGTGAGGTCGGCCCTGGTCATTTTGTCGCACCACCGCGCCAGGACAATGCATTCTCGCGGTTATAACTTACAACAGGCAGGAGAACACAATGGTTAAATTTGTTGCTCGTACATGGCTGTTAGCCGCGAGCGTGACGGCAGCCCTGGCCGCAGCCCCCGCGTTCGCTGCCAAAGATGTGGTTGTGGCGGTTGGGTCTAATTTCACCACGCTGGACCCGTATGACGCGAACGACACGTTGTCGCAGGCGGTAGCAAAATCGTTCTACCAGGGGCTTTTTGGCCTGGATAAAGAGATGAAGCTGAAAAACGTGCTGGCGGAAAGCTATACCGTTTCGGACGACGGGCTGGTCTATACCATCAAACTTCGAACCGGCGTGAAGTTCCAGGACGGCACCGACTTTAACGCGGAAGCGGTGAAGGCGAACCTTGACCGTGCCAGCAACCCGGAAAACAGCCTCAAGCGTTATAATCTCTATAAAAATATCGCCAGCACTGAAGCCGTAGACCCGGCGACCGTGAAGATCACTCTGAAAGAGCCATTCTCGGCGTTTATTAATATTCTCGCGCACCCGGCCACGGCGATGATCTCCCCGGCCGCGCTGAAAAAATACGGCAAAGAGATCGGCTTCCATCCGGTCGGGACCGGCCCGTATGAGCTGCTCACCTGGAACCAGACTGATTTTGTGAAGGTGAAGAAATTCGCCGGTTACTGGCAGAAGGGCCTGCCGAAGCTGGACACCATCACCTGGCGTCCGGTCGTTGATAACAACACCCGTGCGGCGATGTTGCAAACCGGCGAAGCGCAGTTTGCCTTCCCGATCCCTTATGAGCAGGCGGCGCTGCTGTCGAAAAACAGCAAGCTGGAGCTGGTCGCCAGCCCGTCCATCATGCAGCGCTATATCAGTATGAACGTCACGCAAAAACCGTTTGATAACCCTAAAGTGCGTGAAGCCATCAACTATGCGATCAACCGTCAGGCACTGGTGAAGGTAGCTTTTGCGGGCTACGCAACGCCCGCGACCGGGGTTCTGCCGCCAGCGATTCAATACTCGCAGCGTTATCAGCCGTGGCCTTACGATCCGGCCAAAGCGCGTGAACTGCTGAAAGAGGCGGGTTTCCCGAACGGATTTAGCACCACGCTCTGGTCGTCGCATAATCACAGCACCGCCCAGAAGGTGCTGCAGTTCACCCAGCAGCAGCTGGCGCAGGTAGGGATTAAAGCGCAGGTGACGGCTATGGATGCCGGACAGCGTGCCGCCGAAGTTGAAGGCAAAGGGCAGAAAGAGAGCGGCGTGCGGATGTTCTATACCGGCTGGACGGCATCAACCGGTGAAGCGGACTGGGCGCTGTCGCCGCTGTTTGCGTCCCAGAACTGGCCGCCAACGCTGTTCAACACCGCCTTTTACAGCAACCCGCAGGTGGATAAAGCACTGGCCGATGCGCTGAAAACGACGAAGCCTGAAGAGAAAGCGCGCCTGTATAAAGAGGCGCAGGATATCATCTGGAAAGAGTCGCCGTGGGTGCCGCTGGTGGTGGAGAAGCTGGTGTCGGCGCATAACAAAGCGCTGACCGGGTTCTATATCATGCCGGACACGGGCTTCAGCTTCGATGACGCGGATTTAAAATAAAACTCATGCTGAATTATGTTTGTAAACGCCTGCTGGGGCTTATCCCGACGTTGCTGATTGTGGCGGTGCTGGTGTTTTTATTTGTCCATATGCTGCCCGGCGATCCGGCGCGGCTGGTTGCCGGTTCCGATGCGGACGCGACAGTCATTGAACTGGTGCGCAAACAACTGGGCCTCGACCAGCCTTTGTATAAGCAGTTTTTGCACTATATCTGCAACGTGTTGCAGGGCGATTTTGGGACGTCGATGGTCTCCCGTCGCCCGGTTTCGGAAGAGATTGCCAGCCGCTTTATGCCGACATTCTGGTTAACCATTACCAGCATGGCCTGGGCAGTGTTGTTTGGCCTTGCTGCCGGAATTGTGGCGGCAATCTGGCGCAACCGCTGGCCGGATAAGCTCGGCATGGCGCTGGCCGTGACCGGTATCTCCTTCCCGGCGTTTGCGCTTGGGATGTTGCTGATGCAGATTTTCTCGGTGGAGTTAGGCTGGCTTCCGACCGTCGGGGCCGATACCTGGAAGCACTACATTCTGCCTTCAGTAACTCTGGGCGCGGCCGTGGCGGCGGTGATGGCCCGCTTTACCCGCGCCTCGTTTGTTGACGTGCTGAGTGAAGATTATATCCGCACCGCGCGGGCGAAAGGGGTGAGTGAAAAATGGGTGGTTCTCAAGCACGGTTTTCGCAATGCGATGATCCCGGTGGTAACAATGATGGGGCTGCAGTTCGGCTTCCTGCTGGGCGGCTCTATCGTGGTGGAAAAGGTCTTTAACTGGCCGGGGCTGGGGCGTCTGCTGGTGGACTCGGTCGAAATGCGTGATTACCCGGTCATTCAGGCGGAAGTTCTGCTTTTCTCGCTGGAGTTTATTCTTATCAATTTAGTGGTGGATGTGCTCTACGCCGCCATTAACCCGGCCATCAGGTATAAGTAAGATGCGATTGTTGAACTGGCGTCGCCAGGCCATTGTAAACGCTATGCCGGGGCTTAAGCCGGACCACATCCGCACGCCGTGGGTTGAGTTCTGGCGGCGCTTTCGTCGCCAGCCAGTGGCTATGACGGCGGGGCTTTTTGTTCTGCTGCTGATTGTGGTGGCAGTTATCGCTCCGTGGGTGGCTCCGTTTGATGCTGAAAACTACTTTGATTATGACCGTCTGAACGACGGACCGTCGATGCTGCACTGGTTTGGCGTGGATTCGCTCGGGCGCGATATCTTCAGCCGTGTGCTGGTAGGGGCACGGATCTCGCTGGCGGCCGGGGTCTTTGCGGTATTGATTGGCGCAATCATTGGGACGGTACTCGGTCTTGTCGCCGGGTATTACGAGGGCTGGTGGGACCGCATTATCATGCGCGTGTGTGACGTGCTGTTTGCGTTTCCCGGTATTCTGCTGGCGATTGCCGTCGTCGCCATTATGGGGAGCGGCATGGCGAATGTGATCATCGCCGTGGCGGTCTTTTCCATTCCGGCGTTCGCCCGCCTGGTGCGCGGTAACACGCTGGTACTCAAGCAGCAGACGTTTATTGAGTCGGCGCGCAGCATGGGAGCCAGCGATGCCACGATCCTGTTCAGCCATATTCTGCCGGGTACGGTGTCGTCAATCGTGGTCTATTTTACGATGCGTATCGGGGTGTCGATTATCTCGGCGGCCAGCCTGTCGTTTCTGGGGCTGGGGGCGCAGCCACCGACGCCAGAGTGGGGCGCGATGCTGAACGAGGCAAGAGCGGATATGGTGATTGCGCCGCACGTAGCGATATTCCCGAGCCTGGCGATTTTCCTGACCGTGCTGGCGTTTAATCTGCTGGGAGACGGGCTGCGCGATGCGCTGGACCCGAGGATTAAGGGGTAGTGCGGTAGAATGTGCCGGGTGGCGGCTACGCCTTACCCGGCCTACAACAAAGGAGTAGGAAGATTAAACCCGGCTACCCCACAAATCATACTCGTCCGCGTTTTCAACCTTCACGCGAATAATGTCACCCGGCTTGACGTTGGTTTCACCGTTCAGGTAGACCGCGCCGTCGATTTCAGGGGCATCCGCCATGCTGCGGCCAATCGCGCCTTCTTCGTCCACTTCGTCGATAATGACCAGAATTTCGCGGCCCACTTTCTCCTGCAGACGTTCAGCAGAGATCTGCTGCTGCAACTGCATAAAGCGGTTCCAGCGCGCTTCTTTGATCTCTTCCGGCACCTGATCCGCCAGCTCGTTAGCCGTTGCGCCTTCTACCGGGCTGTATTTGAAACAGCCTACGCGGTCCAGGCGAGCTTCTTTCAGGAAGTCGAGCAGCATCTGGAAATCTTCTTCGGTTTCACCAGGGAAGCCGACGATAAAGGTGGAGCGCAGAGTCAGGTCCGGGCAGATTTCGCGCCACTGTTTGATGCGAGCCAGCTGGCGATCAACGGAGCCAGGGCGTTTCATCAGTTTCAGAATACGCGGGCTGGCGTGTTGCAGCGGAATATCCAGGTACGGCAGGATTTTGCCTTCCGCCATCAGCGGGATCACGTCGTCAACGTGCGGGTAAGGGTAGACGTAGTGCAGACGCGTCCAGATGCCCAGCTTAGACAACTGTTCGCACAGGCCAACCATGCTGGTTTTTACCGGCTCGCCGTTGTGGAAACCGGAGCGGTGTTTCACGTCTACACCATAGGCGGAGGTATCCTGAGAAATCACCAGCAGTTCCTTCACGCCCGCGTCGGCCAGACGTTTGGCTTCCGCCAGCACTTCGCCGATTGGACGGCTCACCAGATCGCCACGCATAGACGGGATAATGCAGAAGGTGCAGCGATGGTTGCAGCCTTCAGAAATTTTTAAGTAAGCGTAGTGGCGCGGCGTCAGCTTAACGCCCTGTTCCGGCACCAGGCTGAGGAACGGGTTGTGCTTTGGTTTTGGCACGTAGTGGTGCACGTGTTCCAGCACCTGCTCGTAGCTGTGCGGGCCGGTGATTTCCAGTACCTTCGGGTGTACTTCGCGGATCTGATCCACTTTAGCGCCCAGGCACCCGGTCACAATTACTTTGCCGTTTTCCGTTAGCGCTTCACCGATGGCTTCCAGAGACTCCTGTACCGCACTGTCGATAAAGCCACAGGTATTGACGATCACCATGTCGGCGTTGTCGTAGCTTGGCACCACGTCATAGCCTTCGGTACGAAGTTCGGTCAGGATGCGTTCAGAATCCACCAGGTTTTTCGGGCAGCCCAGGGAGACGAAGCCGATTTTCGGCTGGTGGGTAACATTGCTCATAGGTTAAAAATTCATCAATTATGGAGTTATCAGGGCGGGATTTTACAGCGTTCCGCGAGGGATTTATACACCCTTTGCGGGGCGGATGACTTCGCCAGACGTTGTAACATTGTAAAGAATGTTAACGAGTTACGTTTTATTGATCTCAGGCATTAAATTGTACAAAAAATAACCTTATTCTGAATGTGCAACAAGGCTGACAGAGGAGGAAATAGCATGTCCGTTGACAGACTGAAACGCGATCTGCTTAACAAGCTGATCAACGCCCGAATCGACCTTGCCGCGTATCTGCAGTTGAGAAAGGCGAAAGGGTATATGTCAGTCAGCGAAAGCGAACATCTGCGTGATAATCTCTTTGAACTTGGCAACTTTATGCGTGAAAAAGCACCTGTTCTGAAAGCGGAATGCGCTGAAAGCGAGCTGGTTGCTCTGCGCCGCGCCGCTGAGGTGCTCTCCATTGCCGGGGTATGTCTGATGACCGGACGCCATGACTGCCCGAATTTTATTGCTGTCAACGCAGAGAAGCTCGAAAACTGCCTGACGACGCTCTCTCTATGCATCATGTGTCTGAACAAGCAGGAGACGCTTGAACAGCATTAAGCCTGGGGGAGGCGACTCCCCCTTCTGATTAAGATTTTGTAAAAGTGATAACGCGACCGGGCGTTGTGGCTAATCTTTATGCCATATGCCGACAAAGGAGCGCGTTATGCATCGATCCTCGTTGATTTTCATTCCTGCATTATTATTCCCTGTTTCGCTGCTTGCTGCCCCGGATGCGGTGAAGGTCGAGGTATTGCAAACCAGGCTCGATCATCCCTGGTCTTTGGCCTTTTTACCGGACAATAAGGGGCTGCTGGTAACGTTAAAAGACGGGCAGCTTAAACACTGGCAGGCGGGGAAAGGGCTTTCCGATCCGATTGTCGGTGTACCGAAGGTGTGGGCGAGCGGACAGGGGGGATTGCTGGACGTGGTGCTGGCACCGGATTTTGAAAAATCACGCCGCATCTGGCTGAGCTACGCCGAGGCGGGTAATGACGGAAAAGCGGGGACTGCGGTGGGGTATGGTCGGTTGAGTGACGATCTGTCGCGCATCGAGGGTTTCCAGGTGGTACTCCGTCAGATGCCGAAACTCTCCACCGGTAACCATTTTGGCGGCCGGCTGGTGTTTGACGGGAAAGGCTATCTCTTCATCGGTTTAGGCGAAAATAACCAGCGTCCAACGGCGCAGGATCTGGATAAGCTGCAGGGTAAAGTGGTGCGCCTGACCGAAGACGGGAAAGTGCCGCCGGATAATCCGTTTGTGAACACCTCTGGCGCGCGGCCGGAAATCTGGTCCCTGGGTATTCGTAACCCGCAGGGTATGGCGATGAACCCGTGGAGCGACACGTTATGGCTCAACGAGCATGGGCCACGCGGCGGGGATGAAATCAACATCCCGGAGAAAGGCAAAAACTACGGCTGGCCGCTGGCGACGCACGGCATTAACTATAGTGGCCTGAAGATCCCGGAAGCCAAAGGCGAGCACGTGGAAGGAACAGAAAAACCGCTGTTTGTCTGGAAGGTGTCACCCGCCGTGAGCGGCATGGCGTTTTACAATAGCGATGTTTTCCCGCAGTGGAAAAACAAGCTGTTTATCGGTGCGCTGAAGGAAAAAGACATTATTGTGCTGAGCGTGGATGGCAACAAGGTGACCGAGGACGGGCGTATTCTGGGTGATAAAGATCAGCGTATCCGCGATGTGCGGGTCGGGCCGGATGGCTATCTGTATGTCCTGACCGATGAGTCGGACGGGCAACTGTTGAAAGTCAGCCCGTCCGGCGCGTAATCAGCTCACCGGGATCATGACCACCTTACGGTACGCCGGGCGCTCGCTGAGCTGCTGTAGCCAGCGCTCAAGGTGCGGGCGCGGCGTCCACGTCAGGCCCATGTTGGTCAGGTTCCAGACGAACGGCGCAACGGCGATATCACCCACGCCGAAGGCGTCGCCAGAGAACCATGTATGCTTCGCCAGCTCGTCGTCCATCATCGCAAAAAGCGCTTCGCAGGCGTCCTGTGCGGCGTGGATGGCAGGGTAATCGCGTTCTGGCTCGGGCGTTCTGATAAGCCCCATCAGGATCACGCGGTGAGTGGGAGAGAGCGTCTGGTTTGCCCAGTCCATCCACTTTTCACCCTGGGCGCGCTGAGCCGGACTCTCTACCCACAGGCGGCTCTGACCGTACTGGGCGGCGAGGTATCGCACGATCGTATTAGATTCCCAGAGCGTCGCCCCGGTCTCTTCATCGCGCAGCAGCGGCACTAAGCCGTTCGGGTTCATGGCCAGATACTCAGCCTCGTGATTGACGCCAAACTGTAAACCTGCCATCACCTGCGTAAACGGTAAATCCAGCTCTTCCAGCGTCCAGAGCACTTTTTTAACGTTGGTTGAATTGTTCCTGCCCCACAGCGTAATCATATTAACTCCCACAATAGTCAAACAGAATCAGAGCCCACGATACGCCATGGTGAGATAAAGCTAACAATTACGCAACAGAGGACAAAAAAATCGCGCTTATCAAAGCGTATCTGAATGTTATTGCATAAACTTTAAAAACTTTACCTGGTTTAGGTTTCTTTGAACGCTGTAGTGCGCTATTACTCATCGCTTCTTGCGACACGGTGATTGTGACGTGATTTTTAGAAAGGACACTCGGGTGGCATTTATGACGCAAAAAACTTCTTCTCTGCGCAGCCTCGCGGCAGGTTCTGCGCTGCTTTTCCTTTTTGCACCAACACTTTATGCGGCGGAACAGGCAGCGCCCGAAGCTCCGCCTGTCGATGCACGCGCCTGGATCTTAATGGATTACGCCAGCGGTAAAGTGCTGGCGGAAGGCAACGCCGATGAAAAGCTCGATCCGGCCAGCCTGACCAAAATCATGACCAGCTACGTGGTGGGCCAGGCATTAAAAGCGGGCAAAATCAAACTTGATGACATGGTCACTGTTGGAAGAGATGCCTGGGCGACCGGCAACCCGGCGCTGCGTGGCTCCTCCGTGATGTTCCTGAAACCAGGCGATCAGGTTTCGGTTTCCGATCTGAACAAAGGGGTCATTATCCAGTCCGGCAACGACGCCTGTATTGCGCTGGCGGATTACGTGGCTGGCAGCCAGGACTCCTTTATCGGCCTGATGAACGGCTATGCGCAAAAGCTGGGGCTGACCAACACGACGTTCAAAACCGTCCACGGTCTGGATGCGCCGGGTCAGTTCAGTACCGCGCGTGATATGGCGCTGCTGGGTAAAGCGCTGATTCATGACGTGCCGGATGAGTACGCGATTCACAAAGAGAAAGAGTTTACGTTCAATAAGATCCGCCAGCCGAACCGTAACCGTCTGCTGTGGAGCAGCAACGTCAACGTTGACGGCATGAAAACCGGGACGACAGCGGGCGCGGGCTACAACCTGGTGGCCTCGGCGACCCAGGGCGATATGCGCCTGATTTCGGTGGTGCTGGGCACTAAAACCGACCGCATTCGTTTTAACGAATCAGAAAAACTGTTGACCTGGGGCTTCCGCTTCTTCGAAACCGTAACGCCGATTAAGCCGGATGCGACTTTCGTCAGCCAGCGCGTCTGGTTTGGTGACAAGCGTGAGGTGAATCTGGGGGCGGGTGAAGCCGGTTCGGTGACCATCCCGCGCGGTCAACTGAAAAACCTGAAAGCCAGCTTCACGCTGACTGAGCCACAACTGACTGCACCGCTGAAAAAAGGCCAGGTCGTCGGGACGATTGATTTCCAGCTTAATGGTAAGTCGATTGAACAGCGTCCGCTGGTGGTTATGGAAGCGGTGGAAGAGGGCGGCTTCTTCAGCCGGATGTGGGATTTCGTATTAATGAAATTCCACGGGTGGTTTGGCAGTTGGTTTAGTTAAGTTTTTGCCGGGTGGCGCTGCGCTTACCCGGCCTACGTTTTTCTCCCTCTCCCCGTGGGAGAGGGCATCAGACCGCACCCCTCTCAATACATCAACTTAATCTGCTGCGCTTTTGCATACGCCGCCAGCTCGTCATCCGGACGGCAATCGCTCACGATGGCGTCAAACTGCGCCAGCTCACCCATTCTTGCCGAACGCACCTTACCAAACTTGCTGTGATCGACCACCAGCACATGGTACTGCGCTGCGTTCAACGCCCAGTGTTTCACCGGTAGCTCTTCGAGGTTAAAGCAGGTCGCTCCCTGACGCACATTCACGCCTGCCGCAGAGTAAAAGGCGATATCCGGGCATAAATTGTTAAGCGTGTCCTGCAGGTTCAGTGGCTTAAAAATCGCGTTGCTGGCATGAAACTCACCGCCGCAGAGGATCACCCGGCACTCCGGTTTTTCCTGCAGTGCCAGGAAGGTATTTAATGAGTAGCACACGGCGGTAAACGGGAGGCTGCTGTCGATGGCTTCGATGATCCACGGCGTGGTCGTTCCGCAGTCAAAAAACAGCGTTTGATGCGGCTGTACCAGCGAGGCCGCGAGCCGTGCGGCTTTGCGTTTCTCTTCTACCAGACGCGTTTTCTGATCGCTAATCAGATAATGGCTGGCGCTACGCGGCTCAAGGACGATGTACCCGCCCAGCAGCACGACGGGCGCGCTGTCGCTGTTCAGGTCACGACGAATGGTCATCTCCGAGACGCCGAGCAGGCTAGCGGCTTCTTTGAGATGCAGCTTATCACTGCGCTTCAGCGCCTGGAGCAGCTGAGCAATGCGGTCATCGCGTCGTGTTTCCATAGATCCTCGGGATAGAAAAGTGAACCCCCGCAGGGCGGGGGTTCAAGTGTAACCTGTTGAGCCAGGATTAGTCACGTATCCAGCCTTTACGGATCGGGATAGCAAACAGAATGCGATAAAGCTGAGACAGCCCGCGGTAAAGCTCCGGACCAAACAGGCTCCACAGGATCGCCGCGCTCACGCAGCCCATCAGCCCCACCAGGAACCCGCCCACCATATCCAGCGGCCAGTGCACGCCCAGGTAAACGCGGGACCAGGCGATAGCGGCCGCTATTACCATCAGCACCGCTCCGGACCATAGGCGATGCCAGAACAGGAACGCCAGTGCGAAGGTGAAAATCACCGTACCGTGATCGCTCGGGAAGGAGTCATCCGGCGCATGGTGCAGGAAGTTATATCCTACATGCCCGACGAAGGGACGCTCGTGCGGGAACACGTGTCCCAGAACATAGCTGGTCAGCACGCTGACACCGAGAGCCATCGCCACTTTGATAACTAGCTGGCGCTGCGCGTTCACCTGTTTGCGTGGCCCCCACAGCCAGAGAATAGCGGCCAGCGCGGGAACGATGCTGATCAAATCCTTTGCAATAAAGGTGGCGATATCAATCATCCATTCCGGCGAGGCTGGCGTGGCGTTGATCAGATAAAACAGTCCGTAGTTCAGATTTTCTAACATACCCTCATCACTCTTTAGCAAACCAGGTGGAAACAAGGCCGTAGACCACCACCTGAGAAAACCAGACCCACCACCCAGCCCACAGGTTGTGAGAGAAAAAATGTGCCCCGCGCATCACCTGGCCGTAACCCATTGCCAGCCCTGCTACGGCACCCAGCACGACAAAGCTCCAGGCCAGGCGCGGACGTTCGCGCCAGAACGCAAAAAACAGCCCCATCACCATAAAGCCGCTTGAGGCGTGCCCGCCGGGGAAGCAGCGTCCGGGCCCGCTCGCTGCCGGTACTGCGCTAAACAGCGGGTAAGAGACCGCTTTTCCGCCGTACTCCACCAGGTCCCACGGACAGCTATGGTGGCTAATGCTTTTCAGCGCACCGACCACCAGCGTGCCCAGTCCCATCAGCAACGCGGCAGTCACCAGCCGCGCATTGCGTTTGCATGCCCCGTAAATCAGCGCCACGGCAGCCATCGCAATCGCAACGTACTTCGCCAGCCGGTGGTTCAGCAGATCCAGCAGGGGATTTTGCTGCAGCGGAAAACGCTGTGCGGCGGCGTCGTACCAGAAACCGGTGATCCACCTGTCGAGCGTTTCGTCACGTGACAGCCAGGTAAACAACACCGCGAAGACGATCAGCACGAAAAGCTGATAACCATAAAAGCGGGTCGGCAAACGGTAAAGTTGTTTTGTCTTAGTTGTCGGTAACTTAGACAATTCTGAAGGGCTGAAGATATGTGCCATAATTTCGGTTAATGACGTGAAATAGCGCTATCATAGGGGGGCCAACTTAAGGAAACCTTAAACAACAACGATATGTGCTTTATTTCTGTTTTTTCTCGATAATGTGCTATCTCAGGCAGCGGCAATTCATTACACTCATCGCGATTTTTTCATCATAAAGAGACTGCATGTTAAACCGTTCTTCTTCCGGTAACCGTCTGGGTCGTCAGGCGTTACTGTTTCCTCTGTGTCTGGTGCTCTACGAATTCTCTACCTACATCGGCAACGATATGATCCAGCCCGGTATGCTGGCCGTGGTGGAACAGTACAACGCCGGTATTGAGTGGGTGCCGACCTCCATGACCGCCTATCTGGCTGGCGGCATGTTTTTGCAGTGGTTGTTAGGACCGCTGTCGGATCGTATTGGCCGTCGTCCGGTGATGCTGACCGGCGTGGTGTGGTTTATCGTCACCTGTCTTGCCACGCTGCTGGCGCAAAATATTGAACAATTCACTCTGCTGCGCTTCCTGCAGGGGGTCAGCCTGTGCTTCATTGGTGCCGTGGGGTATGCCGCGATTCAGGAATCGTTCGAAGAGGCGGTGTGCATCAAAATTACCGCGCTGATGGCGAACGTGGCGCTGATCGCGCCGTTGCTGGGGCCGCTGGTGGGGGCTGCGTGGGTACACGTTGCGCCGTGGGAAGGGATGTTTATTCTCTTTGCGGTGCTTGCCGCTATCTCTTTCTTTGGATTGCATCGTGCAATGCCGGAAACCGCCACCAGACTGGGGGAAACGCTCTCGCTGAAAGAGCTGGGTCGGGATTATAAAGAGGTCCTGAAAAACGTCCGTTTTGTCGCAGGTGCGCTGGCGACGGGCTTTGTCAGTTTGCCGCTTCTGGCGTGGATCGCCCAGTCGCCGGTGATTATTATCAGCGGTGAACAGCTCAGCAGCTATGAGTATGGCCTGCTGCAGGTGCCAATCTTCGGGGCGTTGATTATCGGTAACCTGGTGCTGGCTCGCCTGACGTCGCGTCGGACCGTGCGTTCCTTGATCATTATGGGTGGCTGGCCGATCGCGGCAGGGCTGATTGTGGCGGCGGTTGCGACTGTCGCGTCATCGCATGCATACCTGTGGATGACGGCGGGGCTGAGTATTTATGCTTTTGGTATTGGTCTGGCGAATGCCGGACTGGTGCGTCTGACGCTCTTTGCCAGCGAAATGAGTAAAGGCACGGTGTCCGCGGCGATGGGTATGCTGCAGATGCTGATTTTCACTGTTGGTATTGAGGTGAGCAAGCACGCCTATGCTTTTGGCGGCAACGGGCTGTTCAGCCTGTTTAACCTTGCCAACGGCGTGCTGTGGGTCGGGTTGATGGTGGTGTTCCTGAAAGACAAACGTGTCGGAAACGCCCTGCAACCTTAATCCTTCTTCCCTCTCCCTTTGGGAGAGGGCACCAGACCGCACGATGTTAATGAAACGGCGCTTCTCCGTTCAACACTTTCTCAATCACGTCTAAAACACCTTCGTTATTATTGTGCGGCGCTTCGAACCGGGCCACCGCTTTAATTTGCGGTCTGGCATTTGCCATCGCAAAGCTAAAGCCGGACTGACGCAGCATTTCCACGTCGTTACCGCTGTCGCCAAACGCCACCACTTCACTGTTTTCAATCCCCCAGCGTTCCTGCAATATCCGCAGGCCGTTGGCCTTATGCACGCCGGGGATAATCAGGTCGATGCTGCCGTGGCCGGTGGTGACAGGCACCATAATGTCGCCCAGTTTTTCATGCAGCAATGCCTGAATACGCGGTATTTCAGCATCGGAGACGTTAAGCCCGAACTTAAAGAAGATATCGTTCAGATGGTCAAAATTGTTCACCATTTCCAGCCGATGATAGTATTTCGCGGCGATCGCTTTGAATACATCGTCATAAGCCTTCAGGGTATAGGCGCTGCTTTTTCCGCAGGCGATAATCTCAATGCCTGGCACATCGTTTAACACGGCGGCCACGGTATCGAAGTGTGCTTTCGTCAATTCGCCATTAAAGACATCTTCCCCTGCGCTAACCACCCAGCCGCCATTTTCGGCAACAAACGAAATTTCATGTGCAATCTCCGGGAAAAATGAGATCAGCTGGTAATACTGGTTGCCGCTGGCAACCACGAAGCGAATGCCTTGCTCCTTCATGCGCGCGTACTGCGCCAGAAAACGCGCACGGTTGTAAGTCTTTGCATCGCTCAGAAAGGTACCATCCATGTCGACTGCAATCAGTTTAACGCTCATATCCCTTCTCCATTGACGTTTGTTCTGCTTCCGGTTTTGCCACCGCGCGCGCCACCAGCGCCGCAATAATGACTAACCCTAACACCACCAGCATCGCGCTGCGCAACCCGTAGTGCTCACCGAGGAAACCGAGCAGCGGTGGCCCGACGAGGAAGGCGAGGTAGCCTGTGGTTGCCACCACGCTGACGCGCGTCGGCGCATCCGGTCCGGTATCGCTGGCGGCGGAAATGGTGAGCGGGAAACCAAGCGATGCTCCCAGCCCCCAGAGGATCACGGAGACGCCGGCAATCCAGTCCACATCCACAAAGATGATCATTGCGATGCCTAAGCCGCCCAGCAGGGCGCTGGCGCGAACCACCGCCACGCGGCTGTAGCGGTCAATAAACCAGCCGCCGGTAAAGCGTCCGACGGTCATCCCCAGCGTAAACCCGGCGTAGATCAGTGAGCCGGAGGTGGGGCTAAACCCGTGTCCATCCACCATCAGCAGCGGCAGCCAGTCATTTGCAGAGCCTTCGGCAAAGGCCATCGCCAGCACCACCACGCCAATCAGCATTAACTGGATGTCGCGGTAGAATGGTAGCCCTTTTTCGGCGGATTTTTGTTCTTCTGCGGAGTTTTTACCTGTGCCGTCAGGGATCGCCCGGATGCCGATCAGAATGGGGATAATACAGACCAGCGCGGCCAGTAAAATATGCAGGTTAGCAGCGATACCCCATGCCGTCAGTGCCATCCCCGCACCCGCGCCCGCCAGCGTGCCGAAGCTGTAGAAGCCGTGCATCATCGGGAGCACCGTCTTGTTCATCTCACGCTCGACAGCCGCCCCTTCGACGTTAATCGCCACTTCTGCGGCCCCAAAACTTCCGCCAAAGACCGTCAGTCCCAGCGCAAACAGGACAGGAGAAGCAAACCACAGCGCCACGCTCAGCACTATCATTCCGGCTACCGCGCAGCACATAGTGGTGCGGATCACCGCCCGCGTGCCAAAGCGTTTCACCAGCCAGGCCGAACAAAGAATACCGCTCATGGAGCCAATCGACAGGCCAAACAGCACGATGCCCATCTCGGCCGTTGAAACGGACAAAATATCGCGGATAGCGGGGGTACGCGTTGCCCATGAAGCCATGAGCAGCCCAGGAATAAAGAAGAACATAAACAGCGCCCACATGCGCAGCTGCAGGGCTTTACGGGGAGAGGTCAACGTCATTGGGATAAGCACCAGAAGTACAACAATAGCGACAACACTAGCAACTTTGTGTACATTTGTACATAAACCGCATGAGGAATTTATGAGCAGACCGCCGAACGACCCTAAGCGCCGGGAAAAGATCCTCCAGGCCACGCTGGACACCATTGCTGAGCATGGTATCCATGCCGTTACGCACCGTAAAATCGCCAGCTGTGCGGGCGTGCCGCTGGGATCGATGACCTACTATTTCGACGGCAAAGAGCCGCTGCTGGAAGAGGCATTCACGTGGTTTACCCGACAGATGTCGCAGCAGTATCGTGATTTCTTTGCGGGCGTGGCTGGCCCGGAGATGGCATGCGAGTCCATCACCACGTTAATCCACAGCTCACAAGTCACCACGCCGCACAACATGGCGCTGATGTATCAGCTGTATGCCTTTATGCACCGCAGTGCGGCGCTGAAAACGGTGATGCAGGACTGGATGAAGATGAGCCAGACCACGCTTGAGCAGTGGTTTGATCCGGTTACAGCCAGAGCGCTGGACGCGTTTATCGAAGGGATGACGCTGCACTTTGTGACCGACAGACAGCCGCTGTCGCGGGAGGAGATCCGGGCGATGGTGGGACGGATTGCGGGCGAGGGTGGGTGTTAGCCGTGCTCGCCCCGGCCTCATCTATTTCTGGGCGATTTTCTTCCCACTGGCGTCAATGACCGCTTCACCATCCTCTTTGGTAAACGCCCCTTTTTGCGCCTCAGGCAGAATGTCGAGGACGACTTCAGAAGGGCGGCAGAGGCGAGTGCCCAGCGGCGTCACCACGATCGGACGGTTAATCAGGATCGGGTATTGCAGCATGAAATCGATAAGCTGCTCGTCGGTGAATCTTTCTTCGGCCAGACCAAGTTGATCGTAGGGCTCCACGTTTTTACGCAGCAGATCCCGCACGGAAATCTCCATATCGGCAATCAGTGCGGTCAGCTTATCGCGCGACGGTGGGGTTTCCAGATAGAGGATAATTTCTGGCTCCGTGCCGCTGTTGCGGATCATCTCCAGCGTGTTACGTGAGGTGCCGCAAGATGGGTTGTGATAGATGGTGATGTGGGTCATATCCGTTACTCATTATTGTGTGAAGGAGAGACGTAACGCCAGCGCGGCGAGCGATACAAACAGGACCGGCAACGTCATCAATGTTGACCAGGTTCGACACAATGAGCGGCAGGCCGGCGGTTTTTCAGTACTCTTCTCTGCTCAGGCGCAACAGCGATCGTTCCAGGTGTCACGGTAAATGATATTCCCCTCCGTGTACTTCCAGGAGATTGCTTCATAACGCAATTCGATCGTTTCAAGATGGGTGCTGCTCATCCCGTTA
Organism: Enterobacter sp. MALB-1; assembly: GCF_041021625.1. NCBI lineage: Bacteria > Pseudomonadati > Pseudomonadota > Gammaproteobacteria > Enterobacterales > Enterobacteriaceae > Enterobacter > Enterobacter sp. MALB-1. The sequence continues at coordinate 2,933,730 of NZ_JBDPJL010000001.1, read as the reverse complement.
GGGGTCAGGAATGGTGCCACTGTCGTGAACTTAACATTTTCCATCACGATATTGAAATATTCGGCCTCGATACCGGACTCCAAAATGCGGTACATCTTAATGCTCCCCTTCTTCATAACTCGCCCTTCGCACACGGCGCGGTAAAGAAACGGGGTAGTCTGATCAAACTCTTTGACTATCGTGACAGGACGATGGACGCGCGTGCCGGTCAGCTTGCCCCAGCTTGAGTCAACGGGAATAGTAACACCGTGGGAGAACGATTTTAGCTCTATGGAACCAAGACGTGTGGGCATCATGCAACTACCGACAACCGGCGAGCCGTTTTCGTCTTCAAGCCATAGGTGTGCGGGTGTCAGCATATAATTTCCTTATTAGTGAGCGTGAAGCATTGATGGTCTTCAATGCCATATCCAGTAAGCCAGTCCCAGTGTTACCAGGTAAAACAGGAGGATGAATCCTTGATTAACCTCAGGGAAGTAAACGTCAAGGACATAACCAAAAATGAACGTGAGGAGGATGGGGACATAGGTCCAGAAGAAAAACTGAGCCTGAGATTTGAGCCAGAGTCTTAGAAAGCTCATCAGTGTCTACCCATTAGCTTCAGGATCGTGTCCGCAGCACCATAAGGGCTTTGGTTATCAGTCCACTGTTGGGTTAGCACGCCCGCGCGCATAAACGCAGGCTCCACCAGGAAATACATCATCTCTAGCTCTCGTAGATACAACGCTTGATAGTAGGCGGGATGTATCACTTGCAGACGGCGAGCGCTGTCAGCGGCCTTTTGCACAATCCCATATATCCCCAGCCCGCCAATAGCAGCGCCCGTTAACCCTGAAACGACCTTTAGTCCCGAAGGTGGAATGGTCACATAGAGGCAAACAGTCGATGCGACGCCTGCAGAGAATGAATACGAGGTTAGCGTGCTGGTGGATATGTAAACATTAGCGCGCATTAGAGCATGCTGTATCGCTGCTAATTCTGCCGGGGAAAAATCTTTTACCAGCTCCTCAACGTATGTGTTGATTATGTCAAACACAATGTTCCAGCGAGAAACGAGATGGAATATGCCCTTTCGGAAGCGAGCATCCTCCAGGTTTTGTCTGATGCATACATCGTAATATTCATCGGTAAAGCAGGAGGTGTAGTACAGCAGGCGTTGGGCACCGGCACCTATATTATTCAGGTGGTTCTTTACCTCTTTACCTACAGCGCGTACCGCCCGGTCCAGCTTCGTTGCCAGTATCTTTTGGCTCTGAAGCTGTCGGATGATCTCGTCAGAATGGTACATGCTTACTGGCCTCGTACTTCAGCTCAATCGAGCGTTCTTTTGCCGCATTCTCTAAGACCGTTACGATGAGTTCAGTTGCCATTACTGCGCTTGGAAACGTCATTCTTGTTCCCTCCAGAGTGTGCTTCTATCCACTCCAGAGTATTCTCGTCACTTGTATGGAAGTTCAAAGCAGATCATGTTTACGACAAGCAGAGTCTTTTTAAGATTATGACCTGATATTTTTTAACCCAAACACAATCTGTCTTGAGCAAGAAGTGAAATAGATGAGTTCGATATTGAATGACTTCTTACAAAATCCGAAAGTTCTGCCGCGACGATGTCGCCATGTAAGGGAAAGTGGTGGCATAAACCATTGATTTAAAAAAAGGTAATTTTTCAGACAACAAAAAACCCATCAACCTTGAACCAAAACGGCGGGGTTGATGGGCTCCACAAATTGGGGACATCAAAGAAAAGCAGTGGCACTAGTTATGACTGCCCCCTGATAAAAAAGTTCTGCGCGTAACAAAAATTTTTTCTGCCACGCGCAAACTTGAGAGTTATCCGAGACCAGGCCAGATGATGATGATCAATGTACCCGCCAGGGTAAGCAGTACGTTGGCGATGGCATAGGTCCCCGCATAGCCCAGCGCCGGGATGTTGCTGCGTGCGGTATCACTGATAATTTCCATCGCCGGGGCACAGGTACGCGCACCCATCATCGCGCCGAAGAGCAGGGCGCGGTTCATACGCAACACGTAAGCACCAAACAGGAAGCAGATCACCACAGGGACGAGGCTGACGATAAGCCCCGAAACCAGCATCTGCCAGCCGACGGCTCCCAGGCTGTGGCCAATGCCGCTACCGGCGCTTAAGCCAACGCCTGCCATAAAGACCATCAGACCGAACTCTTTCACCATGTTCAGCGCACCCTGCGGGATATAGCCGAAGGTTGGGTGGTTCGCACGCAGGAAGCCCAGCATGATCCCCGCAAACAGCAGTCCGGCGGCGTTACCGATGCCGAAGCTAAAGTTGCTGAACTGGAAGGTAATCATCCCGATCATCAGGCCGACAATAAAGAAAGCGCAGAAGGCCAGCAGGTCGGTGACCTGGCTGTGAATGGAGATAAAGCCAATGCGGTCGGCAACGGTTTTCACGCGGCGGGCGTCGCCGCTAACCTGCAAAACGTCACCTTTGTTGAGCACCACGTTGTCATCAATTGGCATCTCAATCTGGCTGCGGATCACGCGGTTCAGGAAGCAGCCGTGGTCGGTCAGCTTTAGCTGCGCCAGACGGCGGCCGACGGCGTTATGGTTTTTCACCACAATCTCTTCGGTAACGATGCGCATGTCGAGCAGATCGCGGTCGAACACCTCTTTGCCGTTACGGAAGCTCGGGTCGAGGCGCGCGTGGGCGTCAGGGTAGCCCACCAGCGCGATGTCGTCGCCCATCTGCAGCACCGCGTCGCCGTCCGGGTTCGCCAGGATACCGTTGCGACGAATTCGTTCGATATAACAACCTGTCTGGCGGTAAATTCCCAGCTCACGCAGGTTTTTACCGTCCGCCCACGCCACCAGCTCTGGCCCCACGCGGTAGGCGCGAATCACAGGCAGGTAGACTTTACGTTTGGAGTCGGTATCCAGGCCGCGCTCGCGGGCAATCTGCTGCGCACTGGTCTGTAAATCCTGATGCTGCAGTTTTGGCAGGTAGCGGGCACCCACAATCAGGCTTACCAGACCAATCAGGTAGGTCAGGGCATAGCCGAGGCTCAGGTGGTCGAGCGCGGTAGAAAGCGACGCTCCCGCCATGCCGGAATGACGCAGAGTATCGCCCGCCCCCACAAGCACCGGCGTGGAGGTCATAGAACCTGCCAACATACCGGCCGTTAACCCGATATCCCAGCCAAACAGTTTGCCCAGCCCCAACGCGATCAGCAGCGCGCTACCGACCATCACCAGCGCCAGCATTAGATAATTTTTGCCGTCGCGAAAGAAAATTGAAAAAAAGTTGGGTCCTGCTTCCACACCAACACAAAAAATAAACAGCATAAAACCTAAGTTAAGTGCGTCCGTGTTAATGCTGAAATGTTGCTGACCTAATAATAAGGAGACGACTAAAACGCCAATGGAATTACCAAGTTGAACTGAACCCAGGCGCAATTTTCCCAGACAAAGGCCCAGTGCCAGTACCACAAATAATAACAGGATGTAATTCCCATTTAACAAGTCTGCGACGTTTATATTCACGGAGGCTAACTTCTTGTTTACCAGTAAGTTGTTGAATGAAAGGACTATTTGGGCTACTGTTTTCAGAGCCAGGGAAAGACAGCAATACTCCCTGTTTCCTTAAAAATTCCCTAAAACACTAGCAGGCGGTTAGTTTAATCGTATTAGCTATCAACAGCCACCTATTATCGCATTACCCTGTGCGTGCTTTGGCAAGGATTGCCACGATGCTTTATCTGACTGGGCGTCCATCGGACGAATGTGTATTTGATAGAGATAAGTCAGGAGGATAGTTTGAACATTAAGCGAAACTGGGCGGGGGTGATCAGCTGCTTTTTGCTGTTTACGGTCGTTTGCGTGTCGTTAGCTTTTAATGTGAAGGGGGCGTTCAGGGCCTCCGGCCATCCGGAGCTGGGACTGCTCTTTTTCACCCTGCCGGGTGCGGCAGCCAGTTTTCTTTCCCGTGGTGGAGAGGTGATTAAACCGTTATTAGGCGCGATTCTGGCAGCACCGTTGTGTCTGCTGTTGATGCGTCTGGTATTTATCACGTCGAGAACGTTCTGGCAGGAGCTGGCGTGGTTATTGAGTGCGGTATTCTGGTGCGCGCTTGGGGCGCTGTGCTTCTTATTTGTGCGAAGCCTGATTATGCACAGGCGGCACCACAAATAAAAAAGCCCTCAGTTGAGGGCTTTTTTATCGTTACTGAGCCGCAAACAGGCCCAGATTTTCTTTAGCGTAGGCTTCAAAATCAGTGCAGCCGCCAATGTGTTTCTGATCGAGGAAGATCTGCGGGACGGTTTCAACCGGTTTACCGACGGTCTTTTCCAGGTCGGCTTTGCTGATCCCTTCCGCGTGGATATCCACATAGCGGAAGTTAAAGTCATCACGCTCTTCGGTCAGTTTCTCAGCCAGTTCTTTTGCGCGCACGCAGTAAGGGCATCCCGGACGACCAAAAATTACTGCAAACATTTCTCTCTCCTCAAAAAACAAGCCTGACGGCGAATGACGCGTATAGTGCACGATAACCTGCCGTCATGGAAAGAAGGTTTCACCTGTCGCTTTAATATCTACGAGCTATGTTTCGCCAATTACATGACGAAGATGTTTGCCTATACTGGCTGCCATACCGCGTAAAGACAGACAAAGAGAGAGAAAATGACGCCGACAATTGACCTGTTACGTTCCCATCGTTCCATTCGCCATTTCACCGATGAGCCGATCACCCAGGCGCAGCGCGACGCGATTATCGACAGCGCAAGAGGGACATCCAGCTCCAGTTTCCTGCAGTGCAGCTCCATTATCCGCATTACCGACCCGGCAATGCGTGAACAGCTGGTGACCCTGACGGGCGGACAAAAACACGTCGCCCAGGCGGCTGAATTTTGGGTGTTCTGCGCTGACTTTAACCGCCATCTGCAGATTTGCCCTGAAGCCGAACTGGGCCTGGCCGAACAGCTGCTGCTGGGTGTCGTCGATACCGCTTTAATGGCGCAAAACGCCTTCACGGCGGCGGAGTCGCTGGGATTAGGCGGCGTTTATATTGGCGGCCTGCGTAACAATATCGAAAGCGTCACCGAACTGCTTCAGTTGCCTAAACACGTCCTGCCGCTGTTTGGCCTGTGCCTCGGCTGGCCGGCGGATAACCCGGATCTGAAACCGCGCATTCCTGCTGCGATGCTGGTGCATGAAAACCACTATCAGCCGGTCGACCAGGATGTGCTGAATCAATACGATGAAGAGTTGGCGAACTACTATCTGACGCGCGACAGCAACAACCGCCGCGATACCTGGAGCGACCATATCCGTCGCACTATCATTAAAGAAAACCGCCCGTTTATTCTCGATTATCTGCACAAACAGGGCTGGGCGACGCGATAGTTCATTCTGTATGATACGCAGGCTTTTTCCATGTCTTTAGCGAGGTGCAGGGTGAAAATTGCCATTTTGTCCAGGGATGGAACGCTCTATTCATGTAAACGCCTGCGAGAAGCGGCGGGTAAACTCGGCCATCAGGTTGAGATCCTCGATCCGCTTTCCTGCTATATGAATATCGATCCTGCGGCGTCGTCTATTCATTATAAAGGCCGCCGGTTACCGCATTATGATGCGGTGATCCCCCGCATTGGTTCTCAGATTACCTACTACGGTACTGCCGCGTTGCGCCAGTTTGAAATGCTCGGTAGCTATCCTCTTAATGAATCTGTCGCTATTTCGCGTGCCCGCGATAAGTTGCGCTCTTTGCAGCTGCTTGCGCGTCAGGGCATTGATTTGCCCGTCACCGGCATCGCCCACTCGCCGGATGACACCAGCGATCTGATCGACATGGTGGGCGGCGCGCCGCTGGTGATCAAGCTGGTGGAAGGCACTCAGGGCATTGGCGTGGTGCTGGCAGAAACGCGTCAGGCGGCGGAGAGCGTGATCGACGCCTTTCGTGGCCTTAACGCTCACATTCTGGTGCAGGAGTATATCGAAGAGGCCAAAGGTCGCGATATTCGCTGTTTCGTGGTCGGAGACGAAGTGGTTGCTGCGATTGAACGTCAGGCGAAGGAGGGCGATTTTCGCTCTAATTTACACCGGGGCGGGGTGGCGCGGGTGGCCAGTATCAGCGATCGTGAACGCGAGATTGCCGTGAAAGCGGCACAAACGTTAGGCCTGGACGTCGCCGGTGTGGATCTGCTGCGCGCAACACGTGGCCCACTGGTGATGGAGGTGAATGCCTCGCCAGGGCTGGAAGGCGTGGAAAAAACCACAGGCGTCGATATTGCAGGTAAAATGATCAGATGGATTGAACGTCATGCAACGCCGGGATTCTGCCTGAAAACGGGCGGGTAAATGGATTAACGCGCACTTTTTGCGTAATCTAGGCGAATTATTTTTAAAGAGGCTGCACAGCGATGGATTTACAGGTCGTTCCAACACTGGATACGTTACGTCAATGGCTCGATGATGCCGGTATCACTTTCTTTGAATGCGACTCCTGTCAGGCGCTGCATCTGCCTCATATGCAAAATTTCGATGGCATTTTTGATGCCAAAATCGATCTGATTAACGATGTCATTCTTTTCTCTGCGCTGGCTGAGGTAAAGCCGTCGGCGCTGCTGGCGCTGGCGTCAGATCTGTCGGCCATTAATGCCAGTTCTTTGACAGTAAAAGCATTTCTCGACATACAGGATGATAATCTGCCGAAACTGGTTGTTTGCCAGTCTTTATTCTCCGGTGCTGGCCTCTCCTTTAAGCAGTTCGCCTGGTTTATGCGCCTGAGCGAAGAGCAAATTTCGATGGTCATGATGGAAGCCAATGCACATCATCTGCTGTACAGCGCAGAAGATGATGCAGAGAATAATGATGCATCTCCCAATTTTCTTCACTGAGCCTGGCTGACTTTTGCGCAGTCGCTGCCAGAGCGGCTGCGTAACGCCATTTTTTCTGCTGCATTTAACCTTTCTTTAAAGAATTTTTCACCTCCTCAAAGGCCATTTCGGCTTATCACGTAGACATAACCTGCATAAAAAATTGATAAAAGGCGTTTTTTCGTCTGGGCTATAGCCGGAGACACGGGCTACAGTTATTCTTGCGATGCTTAAAAAAGCGAGCGGTTCCTGCCGGGAAAAGCGGTTTATTTTTATTTCAGGCAGAGCGACAAACTATGCATGATTATTGCATATCTTCAGATTGCACAGTTTTAGTTCGTTTGTTAACGAGCTTTCAGAAGGAATAACGATATGATCGCCTTGAATAAAAAATGGTTATCGGGTCTGGTTGCGGGTGCTCTGATGGCCGTCTCTGCCGGCACGCTCGCTGCGGAACAAAAAACGCTGCACGTTTATAACTGGTCTGACTATATTGCGCCGGACACCGTCGCGAATTTTGAAAAAGAGACCGGCATTAAAGTGGTCTACGATGTGTTCGATTCCAACGAAGTGCTGGAAGGAAAACTGATGGCGGGCAGTACCGGCTTCGACCTGGTCGTGCCGTCTGCCAGCTTCCTTGAGCGCCAGCTCACGGCGGGTGTCTTCCAGCCGCTCGATAAGAGCAAATTACCAAACTGGAAAAACCTCGATCCGGAAGTATTGAAGCTGATTTCAAAACACGACCCGGACAACAAATACGCGATGCCTTATCTGTGGGCGACCACCGGCATCGGCTATAACGTCGATAAAGTGAAAGCGGTGCTGGGCAAAGATGTTCCGCTGGATAGCTGGGATCTGGTGCTGAAGCCGGAAAACCTTGAGAAGCTGAAAAGCTGCGGTGTCTCCTTCCTTGATGCGCCGGAAGAGATTTTCGCCACTGTGCTTAATTACTTAGGTAAAGATCCGAACAGCAACAAAGCCGATGATTACACCGGTCCGGCCACCGACCTGCTGTTGAAGCTGCGTCCCAATATTCGCTATTTCCACTCCTCTCAGTACATTAACGACCTGGCAAACGGCGACATCTGTGTGGCCATCGGCTGGGCGGGCGATGTCTGGCAGGCGGCTAACCGCGCGAAAGAGGCGAAAAACGGCGTGAATGTCTCTTACTTCATTCCAAAAGAGGGGGCGCTGGCGTTCTTTGATGTCTTCGCCATGCCTGCTGATGCGAAAAACAAAGAAGAAGCGTATCAGTTCCTCAACTACCTGATGCGTCCGGACGTGATCGCCCATATCAGCGACCACGTTTACTACGCCAACGGTAACAAGGCTTCTGTGCCGCTGGTCAGTGAAGAGATCCGCAATAATCCGGCAATTTATCCACCGGCGGATGTCTTTGCCAAGCTGTTCACCCTGAAAGTTCAGGAGCCGAAAATTGACCGCGTGCGGACCCGTGCGTGGACGAAGGTGAAAAGCGGTAAATAACCCTTTGTTGTAGGCCGGGCAAGCGTAGCGACCCCGGCAACTGGCGCACCGTTCTGGTGCGCCTGCACCAGTTTGATTTCTGCCGGAGAACACCCCGTGAATGATGCGATCCCCCGCCCGCAGGCGAAAGTCCGTAAAGCGCTGACCCCGCTTCTTGAAATCCGTAACCTCACTAAATCCTTCGACGGCCAGCATGCCGTGGACGACGTCAGCCTGACAATCTATAAAGGCGAAATTTTTGCTCTGCTCGGTGCCTCTGGCTGTGGCAAATCCACACTGCTGCGTATGCTGGCAGGCTTTGAACAGCCCACCGCGGGACAGATTGTGCTGGACGGCGTGGATCTCTCCAGCGTGCCGCCGTACCAGCGCCCAATCAACATGATGTTCCAGTCCTACGCGCTGTTTCCGCACATGACGGTTGAGCAGAACATTGCTTTTGGCCTGAAGCAGGACAAGCTGCCGAAAGCCGAAATCACCGCGCGCGTGGCCGAGATGCTGAGCCTGGTACACATGCAGGAGTTCGCGAAGCGTAAACCACACCAGCTCTCTGGCGGCCAGCGTCAGCGTGTGGCGCTGGCCCGCAGCCTGGCGAAACGCCCGAAACTGCTGCTGCTCGACGAACCGATGGGGGCGCTGGATAAAAAACTGCGTGACCGCATGCAGCTGGAAGTGGTGGATATCCTGGAGCGCGTGGGCGTGACCTGCGTGATGGTGACCCACGACCAGGAAGAGGCGATGACCATGGCCGGACGTATTGCGATCATGAATCGCGGTAAATTCGTGCAGATAGGCGAGCCGGAAGAGATTTACGAGCACCCAACCACCCGCTACAGCGCGGAGTTCATCGGCTCGGTCAACGTCTTCGAGGGGCTGCTGAAAGATCGTCAGGAGGATGGGCTGGTCATCGAATCGCCGGGGCTGGTGCATCCGCTGAAGGTCGACCCTGATAACTCGGTGGTGGACAACGTGCCGGTCTATGTTGCTCTGCGTCCGGAAAAAATCATGCTCTGCGACGAGCCGCCTGCTGATGGCTATAACTTTGCCGTCGGAGAAGTGGTGCACATTGCCTATCTGGGCGACCTCTCTATTTACCATGTGCGCCTGAAAAGCGGACAGATGCTCAGCGCCCAGTTGCAGAACGAACATCGCTATCGCAAGGGACAGCCGACCTGGGGCGACGAAGTGCGCCTGTGCTGGGATGCAGACAGTTGCGTCGTGTTGACGGTATAAGGAGCGATCATGAGCACACTTGAACCTCCAGCCCGCGTAAAAAAACCAGGCGGCTTTGCGCACTGGCTGGCGCGTATGCAGATGGCGCATGGCCGCAAGCTGGTGATCGCCATGCCGTATATCTGGCTGATCCTGCTGTTCCTGCTGCCGTTCCTGATTGTCTTTAAGATCAGCCTGGCGGAGATGGCGCGGGCGATCCCGCCGTATACCAACCTGCTGGACTGGGCAGACGGCCAGTTGACGCTGACGCTAAATCTCGGCAACTTCCTGCAGCTCACCGACGATCCGCTCTATTTCGAAGCGTACCTGCAGTCATTGCAGGTGGCGGCGATCTCGACGATCTGCTGTCTGGTGATGGGTTACCCGCTGGCGTGGGCGGTGGCGCACAGCAAGCCGTCGACGCGTAACATCCTGCTGTTGCTGGTGATCCTGCCGTCGTGGACCTCATTCCTGATCCGCGTTTATGCGTGGATGGGTATCCTGAAAAACAACGGCGTGCTGAATAATTTCCTGATGTGGCTGGGCGTTATCGACCAGCCGCTGACGATTTTGCACACCAACCTCGCGGTCTACATCGGGATTGTTTACGCCTATCTGCCGTTTATGGTGTTGCCGATCTACACGGCGCTGACGCGTATTGATTACTCGCTGGTGGAAGCCTCGCTGGACCTGGGCGCACGCCCGCTGAAGACCTTTTTCAGCGTGATTGTGCCGCTGACCAAAGGCGGGATTATCGCCGGGTCGATGCTGGTCTTTATCCCTGCTGTCGGTGAGTTCGTCATTCCGGAACTGCTCGGCGGGCCGGACAGCATCATGATTGGCCGTGTGCTGTGGCAGGAGTTCTTCAACAACCGCGACTGGCCGGTGGCCTCGGCGGTGGCGATCGTCATGTTGCTGCTGCTGATCGTGCCGATCATGTGGTTCCATAAACATCAGCAGAAACAGATGGGAGATCACGGATGAACAACTTACCGGTAGTGCGCTCCCCGTGGCGAATTCTGATCCTCGTGATTGGCTTTACCTTCCTGTATGCGCCGATGCTGATGCTGGTGATCTACTCGTTCAACAGCTCCAGGCTGGTCACTGTCTGGGCGGGCTGGTCGACGCGCTGGTACAGCGAACTGTTTCACGACGATGCGATGATGAGTGCGGTGGGTTTAAGTCTGACCATTGCGGCGCTGGCGGCGACGATGGCCTGTGTGCTGGGGACGATTGCCGCGCTGGTGATGGTGCGCTTTGGTCGTTTCCGCGGGGCGAACGGTTTTGCCTTTATGATCACCGCGCCGCTGGTGATGCCGGATGTTATCACCGGCCTCTCGCTGCTGTTGCTGTTTGTGGCGCTGGCGCACGCCATCGGCTGGCCGGCGGATCGCGGCATGCTGACCATCTGGCTGGCGCACGTCACGTTCTGTACTGCCTATGTTGCGGTGGTCATCTCCTCCCGCCTGCGCGAGCTGGATCGCTCTATTGAAGAGGCGGCGATGGATCTCGGTGCAACGCCGCTGAAGGTCTTTTTCATCATTACCTTGCCGATGATTATGCCTGCGGTGATTTCCGGCTGGCTGCTGGCGTTTACGCTCTCGCTCGACGATCTGGTTATCGCCAGCTTTGTCTCCGGCCCAGGGGCGACGACGCTGCCGATGCTGGTCTTCTCCAGCGTGCGCATGGGGGTCAACCCGGAAATCAACGCCCTGGCCTCTATCATCCTTGGCGTGGTCGGAATTGTCGGATTTATCGCCTGGTATTTGATGGCGCGCGCGGAAAAACAGCGTGTGCGTGATATCCAGCGTGCAAGACGCGGCTGAAGCATTTAAAATTCCCAGTGAAGTGCCGCGCATGACGCGGCACTGTTTTTCAGGGAAGTAAAAACATTGGGATTCTTACAAAAATCACGTCATACGCACGCTCGTCCGAACGTTCCTGCGCTGGTGCAGGTGGCGGCGCTCGCCATTATTATGATCCGCTGTCTGGACGTGCTGATGATTCTGAATACCTTAGGCGCGCGCGGCATCGGTGAGTTTATTCACCGCAGTGTGCAGACGTGGAATCTGACGCTGGTTTTTTTCAGCAGCCTGGTGCTGGTTTTTATCGAGATTTACTGCGCATTTTCGCTGGTCAGAGGGCGAAACTGGGCGCGTTGGGTCTATCTGCTGACGCAGGTCACGGCTGCTAGTTACCTGTGGGCCGCCTCGCTGGGGTATGGCTACCCGGAGCTGTTCAGTATTCCCGGCGGCTCCCGACGCGAGATTTTTCACTCGCTGATGATGCAAAAACTCCCGGATATGCTGGTGCTGTTCCTGCTCTTTGCACCTGCCTCCAGCCGACGGTTCTTCCGCCTGCAATAATGTGTATAATCGCAGCCCTCGTTTTCCTGAAGGTTTTCATATGCAGTGCGCACTCTATGACGCCGGACGCTGCCGCTCCTGTCAGTGGATAGAACAGCCCGTCCCTCAACAACTCACCGCTAAAATGATCGATCTGCAACAGCTGCTGGCTGAACACGCGGTGGGAGAGTGGTGCGCACCTGTTAGCGGGCCAGAACAGGGTTTTCGTAATAAAGCCAAAATGGTGGTCAGCGGCAGCGTTGAAAAACCGCTGCTGGGTATGCTGCATCGCGACGGCACACCGGAAGATTTGACCGGTTGTCCGCTTTATCCTGCCTCATTTGCACCGGTTTTCACCGCGCTCAAACCGTTTATTGCTCGCGCAGGGTTAACGCCCTATAACGTTGCCCGCAAGCGCGGTGAGCTGAAATACCTTCTGCTGACTGAAAGCCAGCTCGATGGCGGGATGATGCTGCGCTTCGTGCTGCGCTCGGAAGCCAAACTGGAACAACTGCGCGCGGCGTTGCCGTGGCTCCAGCAGCAGCTTCCACAATTAAAGGTCATTACCGCCAATATTCAGCCTGTGCATATGGCCATCATGGAAGGGGAGAAAGAGATTTTCTTCACCGAACAGCACGCGCTGGCAGAGCGTTTTAATGATGTGCCGCTGTGGGTTCGCCCGCAAAGTTTCTTCCAGACTAACCCGACCGTCGCGAGCGCGCTGTATGCCACCGCACGCGACTGGGTTCGCGCGTTGAACATCCATCATATGTGGGATCTGTTCTGCGGCGTGGGCGGTTTTGGCCTGCACTGCGCCACGCCCGAAATGCAGCTGACCGGGATCGAAATTTCCGCCGAAGCCATTGCCTGTGCGAAACAATCCGCCGCGGAACTGGGGCTAACGAATCTTCATTTTCAGGCGCTGGATTCCACCCGCTTTGCGACCGGCCAGGGCAACGTGCCGGAGCTGGTGCTGGTCAACCCGCCGCGTCGCGGCATTGGTAAAGCCCTGTGTGACTATCTCAGCCAGATGGCACCAGATTACCTCATCTACTCCAGCTGCAACGCGCAGACGATGGCGAAAGACATTGCTGACCTGCCGGGCTACCGTATTGAACGCGTTCAGCTTTTCGATATGTTCCCGCATACCGCGCATTATGAAGTGCTGACGTTGTTGGTGAAAACGCGCTAATCCATAGCCATCGCATAACCTTAAACAAAATGTGAACTCTTCATCCCTGCGAAATCAGGTAATCTTAAGACAACGAAATGAATTAAGGCTTACCCATGAAGCAGATCCTGCTGGTGGAAGATGACCACGATATCGCAGCACTCCTGCGTCTCAATTTAGAAGACGAAGGCTACACCATCACCCATGAATCCGACGGCGGCAATGCACTACAGCGGCTTGAAGCACAGCCGTGGGATGCGGTGATCCTCGACTTAATGCTCCCCGGCGTCGATGGTCTGGAGATTTGCCGTCGCATCCGTCAGATGACGCGCTACCTGCCGATTATTATCATCAGCGCCCGTAGCAGCGAGACGGACCGCATTACCGGCTTGGAAACCGGGGCCGATGATTACCTGGCAAAACCGTTTTCGGTGCAGGAGCTGATTGCGCGCATTAAAGCGCTGTTTCGCCGCCAGCAGGCGATGGGGCAGGTGCAGACTTCCGGCCTCATTCACGCTCACGGCCTGACGATCGATCCGCTGGCACGCACGGTACGCCTGAACGGGCAAGACGTCGATCTCACTCCGCGCGAGTTTGAACTGCTGTACTTCTTTGCCCGCCACCCCGGTGAAGTCTTTTCCCGTCTCGCTTTGCTGGAGCAGGTATGGGGCTATCAGCACGAGGGCTATGAACACACCGTTAACACACACATTAACCGCCTGCGCATCAAGATTGAGAAAGATGCCGCCGAGCCGGAGATCATTCGCACCGTCTGGGGCAAAGGCTACAAATTTGCGGAGCTGAAGCATGATGCGGCGCTTTAGCCTGAGCCAGCGGCTGACGCTGCTGTTCATTCTGCTGATGATGCTCTGCGCCGCCGTCGCCTGCGCGGTGCAGCTTTACAACAGCATGCAATACGGCAATGCCATGGTACAGCGGCTCTCCGGTGGCCTGGCGCAGCAGATTGTACAGCGTGAACCGATTTTGAACGCCCAGGGCAGGGTTGATCGTGACGTACTGAAGCCGCTGTTTGATCGGCTGATGACGTTTAATCCGAGCGTTGAGCTTTATGTCGTCTCTCCGGACGGTGAACTGCTGGCCGATGCGGCACCGCCAGGCCATATCCAGCGGCAAAAAATCGACATTGCGCCGCTGCAGACGTTTCTCAGCGGTGCGGCAATGCCGGTTTACGGCGACGACCCGCGTAGCCAGAATCAAAAGGTTTTCAGCGCCATGCCGCTACGCCAGGACGGTGAGCTTAAAGGCTATCTGTACATTATTCTCCAGGGCGAAGAGTCAAACGCGCTGGCAGAGATGGCGTGGCATAAAGCGCTCTGGAGCACGGCGATGTGGTCTCTGTTGCTGGTGGCGCTCTTTGGTCTGCTGACAGGGCTGCTGCTCTGGTACTGGGTGACGCGTCCGGTAAAACAGTTGACGACGGACGTCGCAGGGCTGGAGCAGGACAGCATTAGCGCCATCAAACAGCTGGCGGCACAGCCGCTGGAGCCCGCGGCAAATGATGAAGTGGTGACTCTGCGCAACACCTTTATCGAGCTTGCACGCAAAATAATTTCTCAGTGGGATCAACTGGCCGACAGCGACCGTCAGCGCCGGGAGTTTATTGCCAATATTTCGCACGATCTGCGCACACCGCTCACCTCGCTGCTGGGGTATCTGGAAACCTTGTCGCTCAAGTCCGCCACGCTGACGCCACAGGAGCATCAGCAGTATCTCGCCACTGCGCTGCGTCAGGGGCAAAAGGTGCGTCACCTTTCGCAGCAGCTGTTTGAACTGGCGCGCCTGGAACATGGTGGCATTAAGCCGCAGCGCGAACGCTTCGCGATGGCGGAGCTTATCTCTGACGTGGCGCAGAAGTTCGAACTGACCGCCCGCACGCGCGAACTGAATCTGCATATTGATGTGCCGGGTCCACTGCCGCTGGTTAATGCGGATGTGTCGATGATTGAGAGGGTGGTGACAAACCTGCTGGATAATGCGATCCGCCATACGCCTGCGGGCGGAGAAATCCGTCTGGCGGTGTGGCAGGAGAATGAGCAACTGCAGGTTGAAGTGGCAGACAGCGGAACGGGGGTGAATGCGGCGCTACGCGACGATCTGTTTCAGCGTCCTTCTGCGTTAAATTCCCAGGCATCGCGGGAGAATCGTGGCGGCTTAGGGCTGCTCATTGTGAGACGGATGCTGGAGCTGCACGGCGGTGGGATCAGGCTGATGGATTCGGTGAGCGGGGCGCGTTTTCGCTTCTTTGTGCCGCTGTAGAGTTGCCGGATGGCGTTGCGCTTATCCGGCCTACAGACCACCCCCGTAGGCCGGGTAAGGCGAAGCCGTCACCCGGCAAAAGACATTACTGCGGGAACCACTGGTCGCTGATTTTTTGATACGTGCCGTCTGCTTTAATCGCTTTCAGCGCGCCGTTCAGTTTTTCCAGCAGGGCTTTGTTATCCGGACGCACCGCAATGCCCAGGCCCGTGCCGAAATATTGCGGATCGGTGACTTTCTCCGTCGCCGTACCCAGTTGCGGGTTGGTTTTCAGCCACTCGTTGACGACGGCAGTGTCACCAAACACCCCATCAATACGGCCATTTTTCAGGTCGATAATCGCATTCTGGTAGCTGTCGTAGGCCACGGTTTTCACTTCAGGGTGTTTGTCCTGCAGGTATTTCTGGTGCGTGGTGCCGTTTTCCATCCCGATGCGCTTGCCTTTCAACTGGTCAAAAGAGGTGTACGCCCCTTTCTTCGCAATCACCACCGCGGAATTCGCGTAGTACGGGTCGGTGAAAGAAACCTGTTTGCTACGCTCCGGCGTGATGTCCATCCCGGAGATCACCGCGTCGTATTTTTTGAATTTCAAAGACGGGATCAGGCTGTCGAACGCGTGGTTGGTGAACGTGCAGTCGGCCTGCATCTGTTTGCACACGGCTTTCGCGAGATCGATATCAAAACCGACGATCTGGTTGCTGGCATCCAGCGATTCAAATGGTGGATAGGTGGCTGAAACGCCAAAATTGATTTTCTCTGCCGCTGTAGCGCCAGCGGCGAAAGTTGCCAGTAATGCGGCCAGAACTAACTTTTTCATTGTCATACTCCCGTCTGTAGGTCTTATGAAAGTACAATGCCATTTAATGAATTTGTATGCAATATAAATGATTAAATATTTATTTGTGGATAAAAAAATGCGGATAACCAGAAAGTTACCCGCATTGATAAATCACATTTATGCACTTCTTGCCGGGGGGCTGCGCTTATCCGGCCTACGATCTGCGCTCAAACGCTAACGCTTTACGCTCGATCAGACGCATCATCAGCGTCAGCAAACCATTGACCACCAGATACACCAGACCTGCGGCACCAAATACCATCACGTCGTAAGTACGTCCATACAGCAACTGCCCGTGGCCCATCACTTCCATCAATGTGATGGTGTAGGCCAGCGAGGTACTCTTGAACACCAGCACGACTTCGTTGGAATACGAGGAGAGCGCACGTTTAAAGGCATAAGGCAGCAGAATCGCCAGCGTATCTTTTTTGCTCATCCCCAGCGCCCCGCAGGACTGCCATTGTCCTTCCGGGATCGCGCGGATCGCACCGTAGAACAGCTGCGTGGTATACGCGGCACTGTTCAGGGAGAGCGCGATCAGGGCGCACAGCCACGGCTCAGAGAGCAGATGCCAGACAACCGGATACTCCTGCAAAGACGGGAACTGGCCCGGTCCGTAGTAAATCAGGAAGATCTGCACCAGCAGCGGCGTACCGGTAAACAGAGTGATGTAGCCGCGTACAATCCACACCAGCACCGGCGTTTTCAGCGTCAGGATGATGGTAAAGATCAGCGCCAGAATCAGGGCCACGATGATGGATGCCACGGTCAGCGTCAGGCTGGTGTGCAGCCCTTTCATTAGCTCGGGTAAATACTCAAGCATCAGCCTGGTCTCCGTTCAAAACGCGTTGCACGCAGGTCAATACGCTTAAGGATGTATTGGCTCAGCAACGTGATCACCAGGTAGATAGCCGCCGCCACGATGTACCAGGTAAAGGGCTCCTGGGTGCGGGTGGCGATACTTTTGGTTTGCAGCATCAAATCGTTAACGCTGATCAGGCTCACCAGCGCGGTATCTTTCAGCAGCACCAGCCACTGGTTCCCCAGGCCCGGCAGGGCATGACGCCACATCTGCGGCATCACCAGGCGGAAGAAAATTGCCGCTTTCGACAGGCCTAACGCCTGACCGGATTCCCATTGCCCCTGTGGTACGGCTTTCAGCGCACCGCGCAGGGTTTGCGAGGCATACGCAGAATAGAGCAGGGAGAGGGCAATCACGCCACACAGGAACGGGCTGACGTCAAAATTCTCTATCTGCATTTGCACCGGGATCTGTGCAAATCCAAGATTAATCGTAAAGCCGTCCGACAGCGTTAACAGTAGCTGTGACGAGCCAAAATAGATAAACAGGACCACCAGAATCTCCGGTAGTCCGCGCAATACCGTGACCAGCGCTGAGCCAAGCCATGCGACGGGACGCCATTTGACTGACTCCCACACCGCAAAGAACATCGCCAGCGCCAGGCCGATAACCAGTGCGCAAACGGCAAGGCCGACGGTCATCCCGGCGGCGCTTGCTAAAGGAAAAATTTCATTCATCAGGAATTACTTCTGGAACCATTTTTTGTAGATGGTTTCGTAGGTGCCGTCTTTCTTCACTTTTTCCAGCGCAGTGTTGAATTTCTGCTGCAGCTCAGTGTTGCCCTGACGAACCGCGATACCCAGGCCAGTGCCGAAGTAATCTTTATCCGTTACTTTATCACCTACGGCGGCCAGTTTATCGTTCGCTTTCAGCCATTCGGTCACGACTGCGGTATCACCGAATACGCCGTCGATACGGCCATTCTGCAGATCCAGCTTCGCATTCTGGTAGCTGTCATACGGAACGGTGGTGATTTCCGGATGTTTATCCATGATGAATTTCTGGTGCGTGGTGCCGTTCTGCACGCCGACTTTCTTACCTTTCAGCTGATCAACAGAGGTGTATTTACCTTTCTGACCAATAAACAGCGCGGAGTTGTCATAGTAAGGCGTAGTGAACAGAACCTGTTTTTCACGCTCAGGGGTGATGTCCATACCGGCCATCACGGCATCAATACGACGGAACTTCAGGCTTGGGATCAGGCTGTCAAACGCCTGGTTACTGAAAGTACAGGTCGCGTCGATCTCTTTACATAAAGCGTTTGCCAGATCCACATCGAAGCCAACAATTTTGTTGTTTGCATCGATAGATTCAAACGGAGGATAAGACGCTTCGGTGGCGAAACGAATAGTCTGGGCTGCGGTAGCGGAAAGGCTGACGCTAGCAAGCAGCGCGGCAATCAATACTTTTTTCATTATCATTTTCCCTAACACATCAGTGAGATAAGTAATTTTTAAAGGCATCGGTTTGCGGGTTTGTGAAGCAGCTCGCGTCACCTTGCTCAACGATATACCCATTTTCCATGTAAACCACGCGGCTGGCGGTTTTACGCGCCACTTCCACTTCGTGAGTCACAATGACCTGAGTAATGTTAGTTTCCGCCAGTTCACGAATGATGCTCACGATCTGGGCGGTAATTTCCGGGTCCAGCGCTGCGGTTGGCTCGTCAAACAGCAGCACCGCAGGCTCCATCATCAGCGCACGGGCAATCGCCACGCGTTGCTGCTGACCACCGGAGAGGTGCAGCGGATAGCGATCGCTGTACGGCTTAAGACGCAGACGTTCCAGCAGCTTTTCGGCGCGCGCCATTGCCTGGTCTTTGCTTAAACCGAGCACGCGGCAAGGCGCTTCAATCAGGTTTTGCAGGACGGTCAGGTGCGGCCAGAGGTTGTATTGCTGAAAGACCATGCCGACGTTTTGACGCAGCTCGCGGATCGCTTTATCAGACGGCGTTTTCGCAAAATCGAAATGGTTACCGGCAATCGCCAGCGTACCTGAACGGGGCATTTCAAGCAGATTAAGGACGCGCAGAAGGGAGCTTTTGCCTGCGCCGCTTGGGCCGAGCAAAACCAGCGTTTCGCCCTCCGGGCAGTTCAGCGTAATGTCAAACAGCGCCTGGTGTGCGCCGTAGAAGCAGTTAATGCCGTTTAGTTGAATACTCATCGGGGCAGTCTTTACTCATCCAGGCAATCTATAGCAATTGAGGCCGCAGATAGTACCGTTGACAGAATAGTTATGCAATATTTCTGCGTTAAAAGTTAAATATAACCCGTAATCCTCTCTAAACATAGCACAAAATAGCGATGGGCAATGACGGCGAGTATAAATGTCGGCATTCCGCATGAAATGCCGGACATTTTACGGGGTTAACATTTTTATAACGGATGACTTAGCGGTTCTCAATCGACTGGCGAAGCGTGCCAGCCGGGGCATGAACGTTGCCGCCGATGTAGCGCACGTCGTCTACCGCCCAGCACTGGCCTTCGCGGATCATCAGCACTTCATCCTGCCAGGTCTGGCTACCCTGAGTCAGCTTCACGCGCAGCGGAATGTTTCGCGCATCGGTGTTCGGGATCGTTGAAGCACTGGCGACCTCGACGCTATCCGGCAGCGTTGCGCGGCTGGAGAACGGGTCGGATTTGAGCAGCGCATTATGCTGTGGATCGCGCGAAGCGTCGTTCAGCAGTTTTGCCAGACTATCGCTCAGGTACGGGCGCAGGGCGGTGATGTCGTTACCCCGGTGCTGGATGCGATAATCATAGAACTGTTGCGCCACGGTATCCGGGCCGCCCTCAATACAAGGGCCGCTACGCGTACCGATATCCTTAAAAGCTGGCGTGACCGGGGTGGTGCAGGCGCTGAGCACCAGCGCGCACGGCACTAAAAGCGTTAAAGCAGAGTAGCGCATGTTGATTTCCTTATTTATTAACTATCCTTTCAATCATAGCGTAACGAACCGATAATGCTGTTGAAGTTATAGCCTAAGGCATTGAACGCTAAAGAAGGAGAGTAAGTATGCAGTTTTCAACAACGCCAACCCTGGAAGGGCAGCCGATTACCGAATATTGCGGCGTGGTCACGGGCGAAGCTATTCTCGGCGCGAATATTTTTCGGGATTTCTTTGCCGGTATCCGCGACATCGTCGGTGGCCGTTCGGGGGCCTACGAAAAAGAGCTGCGTAAGGCGCGCGAAATCGCGTTTAAGGAGCTGGGCGAGCAGGCAAAAGCGCTGGGCGCGGATGCCGTTGTGGGTATTGATATTGATTATGAGACCGTTGGTAAAGATGCCAGCATGCTGATGGTGAGCGTAAGCGGTACGGCGGTGAAAACGCGTCGATGAAACGCTCGCTATCCACACTCCTGCTGGCGCTGCTGCTGGCAGGATGTACTACCGAAAAAGGCATTGTTGATAAAGGCACCTACGAGCTGGATACCCGTCACCAGGCGCAGGCGGCGTACCCGCGTATAAAGGTGCTGGTGATCCACTACACCGCCGATGATTTCGACACCTCGCTGGCGACGTTAACCGACAAAAACGTCAGTTCTCACTATCTTATCCCAGCTAAACCTCCTGCACCGGATGGCAAACCGCGCATCTGGCAACTGGTGCCTGAAAGTGAACTGGCGTGGCATGCCGGATTGAGCTTCTGGCGCGGTACAAACCGTATCAACGACACGTCTGTCGGCATTGAGCTGGAAAACCGTGGCTGGCAGATGAATGAGGGCGTGAAAACATTCGCCCCCTTCGAGCCTGCGCAAATCGCGGCGCTTATCCCGCTCGCCAGAGACATTATTACCCGTTACAACATTAAACCGCAGAACGTGGTGGCCCATTCCGATATCGCCCCTCAGCGTAAAGACGATCCAGGCCCGCTGTTTCCCTGGCGCGAACTGGCGCAGCAGGGGATTGGTGCCTGGCCCGATCCCGAACGCGTGACGTTTTATCTGAACGGTCGACCACGCTTTCAGGCGGTCGATACCGCGATGCTTCTCGACCTCTTAGCGCGTTACGGCTATGACGTGCCTGAAAACAGCACACCAGCGCAGCAGAAAAGAGTCATTAGCGTTTTCCAGATGCATTTTCGTCCGCAGTTATGGAATGGCGTTGCTGATAGAGAAACCATGGCGATCGCCGAAGCACTTTTAGAGAAATACGGACAGGGGTAATCCTTGGGTTTACCCCCAAAGACGTATTTTTCTCATGTTTTTCTTAAGATTAATCTTAGGTACAAATTCAATTCATTTTTAGTTAATTGACTTAAAATTATCCGGATTTAAGATGGACACATAGCTTGCTAAGCAATGCAGCAAAAAAATATTTAAAGCATCAGTTTTTTATTCTCTCTTTGAGAACATTATCAGGAAAATATTCCTGGACTCAGGTTATTTAACCTCAGTCCTGCTTTTTAAAGTTCACATCTTATAACGGGTATAACAATGTTAAGCATCTATGCTAAAAAATTACGTCCACAAAACGAAATGGACGCTATTATTTCTGCAACGTCAGGTTTCGAAGAAAAAACGTTAAAGAAATGGCAGAAAATCTCCACTGCTGATTCCCAGTATATTCATATTATCGTCAGCGGCGAAGTAGAATTCCGACGCGAATCTGACGAATTATGTATGTTCACCGTTCAGGGGCAGTGCATTTTCGGTCTTTCATCCATCTTCTATCATTCAACCCACATGTATGGGCTTGTGCGTGCAAATACCGTTGTCCGCTCCATAAAAAAAGATGTTTTTACACAGCTGATGACCGATAAAAATCTCTGGCCTGAGCTGGCTAAAGTGCTTGCCTGCTATGTCTGCATGCTGAGCAAACGTGATGACGTTCTGGTTGCCCGCAGTGCGTATTCTGTTGTACGCGAGTTTTTATATGAAATTAATGAACTGATTGTTGAACATAAACGCGATATTAATGTTTATGATTACATTCAGGAGTACACTAATCTGGCTCGCAGCACCATTATTAAAATCCTCTCTGACCTGAAGAAAGGTCAATACATTGTGGTGGAAAAAGGTCGACTTCTTAATCTCACCGCACTGCCTGAAAAATATTAATTACTCCAGCCGGTCTCCTTTTTCACTTAACGGAGGCCGGGAATTATCTTTATGTAGCATCCCAGATTGCGAATTATCCTGCGTTTCGTCAACCGGCGGCGCGGGAATTTTCCCTTGCGCATAATCCTGCTCTTGTTCTTTGAGCGCCTGCCTGAATAATTCTTTTAATGATGTATCGTCATTATCTGTACGGCTATTCTGAACGGCGTCGACATCATCGTGCGCCTCTGTTCCTGGTAACGTATCACGTGACGTATCGTGCGGAATATTACCGTCAGGTGCCTGTTGCCAGTCAGCGTCGTCGTTATTAATTGGCAGATCCTGCATCGCGGGGATCTCCTCATGCACCGGCGCAGGTTTCGGGTGTGGATGCGGGAAAGGTTTACTCACATACACGTAATGCATATCCGACAATTGCGTTTCAGGTTTGGCGACGCTTGCTTTTACCGGTTCAGGTGCGGGGTGTCGCAAGTTCCAGTAAACGTGTGCGTAAAGCCCGGCAACGAGCATGGCACAAAGCCCGAGCATCCATAAAAAGGTATGACCGACGACTTTTCTCAGGCTGGGGACGCGGTATGAAAACCAGACCGCCTCCCCGGTAACGTAACTGCGCTGGGCCGCAAGACAGATGGTAGACATTAGGAACTCTTCTCCTGCGTTTTCGCGGCGGGTTCTGAACGGGATGTCTGGATCAACACGTTCGGCGTGGTATTGGTATCCCGCATTAACTGCATCAGTGTCTCTTCTCCCGGAATGCCATCCACATGCAGATTAGCCTTCTGCTGGAACGCGCGGGTGCGTTTCATTAACTCCGCCGTCCAGGTCTGGGCGTGTGTTTCGGGCTGCGAAAGTGCCAGACTCAACTGCTGATCGAGCCACGCCAGCTCTTTGCTGTCGCTGGCGGCACTGATAGCGTCTTTACCTTCTGGCGTCAGGCGGTGCAGCTGCGTGTAATTCCCGGTCGCATGTTGGTTAAACCAGCTGCGGCTTACCTGCCAGGTACGATTATTCATCAGCAGGTCGATTGAGCTGTCCCCGACGCGGGCAACAACGGCATAATTAAGGTGATTACCGGTTTTCATTTCACTCACCCACGGATAGCCTTCGTGTGCCAGCGCATCCGGCGAGGCATTTCCCTGTTTACACATCAGGTTAACCCTGGCGGCGTTCTGACACAGCGCGTCTTCCGCCGACGCGTCGTAACCCCACATCAGGTAAAGCTGGTGCATGGCATCCGGCTGGTTGACCATTTCATTGTCGATGACCGGCACGACAGGCACGTCTGCTTTCGGGGTCTGCTGTTTCCAGCTGATCGGCACCGGCAACTGAACCGGCAGCCTGGCGTTGATTGACGATGTTAAATACCAGCCGCAGGCAGCGAATAATACAGAGGCGAAAAGTCCAACGGTTGCCAGGCGCTTACCGGGTCTTTTCGCGGGGAGGATTTCGCCAGCGGCCAGACGTAAATGACGCGGGCTCACCTGTGCTGCGCGTTCCGTCCAGGCGGCAAGCAGGGACAGGTGCGCCAGTTCATTGAATTTACTGATGTGACCTTTTGTTAGCGTATGCATTTTGCGAACGCGGGCGGGAGATAACGGTGCTGTTTCGCAGCCCAGTTCCTCGCATTGCGCCTGCACATAGCTGAGATATTCACGGCAGGTCAGGCCACGCACCACATGGTGCGTATGCACAAACTCCTGAAGCCCTGACTGCTGCACCAGAACCGTTTCCTGATCCACTGCGCCCGTCAGCACAATCGCTAACTGAAACTCAAGCTCCTGCGCACGGGCCAGCAACATTCCCAGTACCTCCCGGCAGCTCTCCTTCATGGCTTCCATGTGGGAAATCACCAGCACTTTACTTTTCGTCTTGCGGGAAGTGCTCTCTTCAAGCCAGTGACGCAGTACGGCATCGACTGCCTGGACGCGGCTTTTATTCTCTTTACTCTCCGGGCTGAGTTTGTACAGCAGGCTACTGGCACTCAGTTTTGGAAAAGCATTTACAGAAAGTACGTCGCGGCAGGCGGCTTTCAGCGCATCGCTGAACTGGCAAAGCAGCGCGGTGTCGTGACAAAAGAGCCCGGTAATTCCCGCCGTCCGGGTTTTCTCCTTCAGCAGGTTGAACACGTCCTGATGATAAGGCACAAAAAAGTCACCCGATACGCGGGTGACCTTCCTGAATGGCGGATTTTTAAAATTAAAATGACTCTGATACATAACGACTTACCGTCTCTTTACATGAATAGCACTGGGACGAAAAAGTAAGCTAAGCGCTACGTCTGGTCAATTTGCAGTCAGAGTAAAAATAACCTGTCTTTCAGCCTTAACATCTGGTTTTTTCCCGGTCAATATTTTTCTTCATCAAAGTTAATGGCAAAGCAGGTGGTCGATTTTGAGCCGACTATTTACTATTTGCATCACATATTGGCGCAGCACGACGCTGCTTATTTTCGCTTTGCTAAAGGCCAGATGAATAATGAGTTTCTCATTTCTCTCCCGGTGGATAACACCCTGTATTATGTTTGTGTCGCTGATTTTTTGCGGCCAGCAAGGGTATGTGATCTATAAAGATTATAAAAAAGTTTCAAATAAACTGGCGAATGCTGACGTCAAAAAGCCTCAACAGCGCCAGAGTGACAAAGCGTTTACTCTTTTTACTGCCGCGGTGCGTCAGGAGAACCCGCGTGCGGCGGCGAAAGCTCCGTTAGCCGCTGAGATTGAAGGCATTGTCAGCAGTGATGATGCCTGGCTCTCCTTCGCCGTTATCAAGACGCCGGGCGGTCAGAAAAGCTATCGTGAAGGTGAAAATCTTTCCGGTTTCAGCGACGCGTATATTGAGACAATCAATAAAGACAATGTGGTGATTAATTACGAAGGTACTTCGCAGGTACTGGCATTAAAAACACCCGATTATTTTAAGGGCGGCGTTAACAGCGGCCCGGTAACCAAATCGACAAAGGACGCGGGGGCTGACAGTGTGCACCTGGATGATTATCTGGTGTTAAAACCGTTAATCGAAAAGGGCCAGCTGGAGGGTTACAACATCAATCCACGGAATGTGTCCTCTTTTTACAGCCATTCCGGGCTGAAAAAAGGGGATGTGGCTATAGAAGTCAACTCTGTTGATATGACCAATGAAACACAGGCAAAAAATATTATTGCTAACTGGTCAAATATGAAAGAAGCGGAGGTCGTCGTCAGACGTCACGCTCACCTTGAAAATATTCGGGTTAATGTTCTAAACAATTAACAAGTGTACAGACATGAAGAAATTTCCCTGGGCGTGCGTGGCGCTGACCGCATTGTCGTTATATTCGAGTTCACTGCTTGCAGCCAACTTTAGCGCCAGTTTTAAAAACACCGATATCCGTGAATTTATCGATACGGTAGGCCGCAACCTAAACAAAACCATTCTGGTCGATCCCTCCGTTCAGGGGTCTGTATCGGTCAGAACCTATAACGTGCTGACGGAAGATGAGTATTACCAGTTCTTCTTAAGCGTGCTGGATCTGTACGGGCTGTCGGTGATCCCGATGGACAACGGCATGGTCAAAGTGGTGCGCTCAAGCGTGGCACGCACGGCAGGTGCTCCGGTTGCTGACAGCAAAAATCCGGGTAAAGGTGATGAGATTATCACCCGCGTTGTGCGCATGGAAAACGTTCCTGTGCGTGAACTGGCCCCGCTGCTGCGCCAGCTCAACGATGCGTCCGGTATCGGCAACGTGGTGCACTTTGAACCGTCGAACGTCCTGCTGTTAACCGGTAAAGCCTCGGTGGTAAACCGCCTGGTGGATTTGGTGCAACGCGTCGATAAAGACGGTATTCAGCGCCGCGAGATCGTGCCGCTGCGCTTTGCTTCTGCCAAAGAGCTTTCGGATATGTTGAATAACCTCAACAACGAAGAGCAGAAAGGGCAGAACGCACCGCAGCTGGCGACCAAAGTGGTGGCGGACGATGAAACCAACAGCCTGGTTATTAGCGGTTCGGAAGGGGCGCGTGCCCGTACCCGCTCGCTGATCGGCCAGCTGGATCGCGAGCAGAACAATGAAGGTAATACCCGCGTGTTTTACCTGAAATATGCCAACGCCAGCAAAGTTGTCCCGGTGTTGACCGGAATCGGCGAGCAGCTGAAAGACAAGGCCGGTGCGCCGAAAAGCAAAACTGCGCCTGCGTCAGGTGACCTGAATATTACCGCCGACGAAT
Source organism: Enterobacter sp. MALB-1 (assembly GCF_041021625.1). Taxonomy (NCBI): domain Bacteria; kingdom Pseudomonadati; phylum Pseudomonadota; class Gammaproteobacteria; order Enterobacterales; family Enterobacteriaceae; genus Enterobacter; species Enterobacter sp. MALB-1. The sequence continues at coordinate 2,907,436 of NZ_JBDPJL010000001.1, read as the reverse complement.
CAACCAACTCACTGGTGATCACCGCGCAGCCTAACGTGATGAACTCCCTTGAGAAGGTGATCGACAAGCTCGATATTCGTCGTCCGCAGGTTCTGGTGGAAGCGATCATTGCGGAAGTCCAGGACGGCAACGGACTGGATCTCGGCGTGCAGTGGACGAGCAAGCACGGTGGCGTGCAGTTCGGTTCAACCGGCCTGCCAATCAGCCAGATTAAGAACGGCACCATGAAAGGCGCGAGTTTTACCGGTCTGGCAACGGGCTTCTTTAACGGTGATTTCGGCGCACTGATGACCGCGCTTTCCACTGACGGCAAAAATGACATTCTTTCTACGCCAAGCGTCGTGACGCTGGATAACAAAGAAGCGTCGTTTAACGTCGGTCAGGATGTGCCGGTGCTTTCCGGCTCGCAGACCACCAGTGGCGATAACGTGTTTAACTCCGTTGAGCGTAAAACGGTCGGTACGAAGCTGAAAATTGTGCCGCAAATCAACGATGGCGACATGATCCACCTGAAAATCGAGCAGGAAGTTTCCAGCGTGGATAACAACGCAACGGAAGATGCCAGCCTTGGCCCAACGTTCAACACGCGCACCATTAATAACGAAGTGATGGTGCACAGTGGTCAGACGGTGGTGCTTGGCGGTTTGATGGAAAACGTCACCAAACAGACGGTCTCCAAAGTACCGCTGCTGGGCGATATTCCGCTGGTCGGTCAGCTGTTCCGCTACACCTCGCAGGATTCGTCAAAACGCAACCTGATGGTCTTTATCCATACCACGGTGCTGCGCGACGACGACAACTACAGCGCGGCGTCGAAGGAAAAATATGACCAAATCCGCGCCCGCCAGCAGCAGCGTGTGGAAGAGAAAAAGCTCGGCATTCTTGAACCGGCCGATAACCCCGTCTTGCCCGATTTTCCTTCAGCAAGCGCAGCCCCGGTGAAAACCAGCGCCAGCGCATCACGCAATCCGTTTAAAGAGTAAGGCGGAGGTGCAATGTGGACGAACTGAGTAAAGCGCTGTGTAGCAGTAGCTACGCGAAAGATAACGGCGTGTTGTTTTACAACGAGGATGTTTATATCCGTGATGATACGCCAGCGTTTGCGCTGCTGGAGGTGCGCCGGGTACTGGGGCGCACGTTCGTCCCGGTGATCCTGACGCCGGAAGCGTTTGAGGAGATGCTGGCAAAAATCTGGCAGCAGAACAGCGGCGTCTCCCAGCAGCTGGTGGATGATATGGATGCGGATATCGATCTGATGGCGTTGACCGAGGAGATCCCGGATAACGAGGATCTGCTTGATAACGACGAAAACTCGCCGGTGATCCGCCTGATCAACGCCATTCTTGGTGAGGCGGTCAAAGACGGTGCATCGGATATTCATATCGAAACGTTTGAGCGCACGCTGAGCATTCGCTTTCGCGTTGATGGTGTGTTGCGCCCGGTGCTGCAGCCTGCGCGTAAACTCGCGCCGCTGCTGGTGTCGCGTATTAAGGTGATGTCAAAACTGGATATCGCCGAAAAACGTCTGCCGCAGGACGGGCGCATCTCTCTGCGCATTGGCCGCAAGGCGATTGACGTGCGTGTGTCGACGATCCCGTCTCAGTACGGCGAACGCGTCGTTATGCGCCTGCTCGATAAAAGTAATTTGAAGCCAGATATCAACAAACTTGGGTTGATTGATGAGGAACTGGAGAAGTTAAAAGGGCTGATTGACCGCCCGCACGGCATTATCCTGGTCACCGGGCCGACAGGTTCCGGTAAAAGTACCACCCTGTACGCGATCCTTTCGGCGCTGAACGGCCATGAACGTAACATTCTGACCGTTGAAGATCCAATTGAGTACGAGCTGGAAGGGGTGGGACAGACGCAGGTTAACCCGCGCGTGGACATGACCTTTGCCCGCGGGCTGCGCGCTATCCTGCGCCAGGACCCGGACGTGGTGATGATCGGGGAAATTCGTGATGGTGAAACCGCACAAATCGCGGTGCAGGCCTCGCTTACCGGTCACCTGGTCATGTCTACGCTGCACACCAACAGCGCCGCAGGGGCAATAACGCGTCTTCGCGATATGGGGCTGGAGTCTTTCTTAATCGGGTCATCGTTGCTCGGTGTCATTGCCCAGCGTCTGGTACGTCGGCTGTGTACGCACTGCCGTACCACCAGTCCGCTGGATGACAATGAAAAAGCGCTGTTCAGCTTTATGGACACGCCGCCGAAAGCGATCTTCCGCGCGGTAGGTTGTGAGCACTGCCGTCAGAGCGGCTATCAGGGCCGTGCCGGTATTCATGAGTTTCTGGTGGTGGACAGCACCATGCGCCGCGCCATCCATGAAGACAAAGATGAAATGTCCATCGAAACGCAGCTGTTTAAGCAGGCCTACAGCCTGCGCGAAAACGGGCTGCTGAAGGTGATTAGCGGCGTGACGTCACTGGAAGAGGTGATGCGCGTTACTGCCGAGCGCGGAGGGGATGAGTAATGGCTTCCTGGGCATGGACGGCAACGGACGCGGCAGGGAAAACCCGACGCGGCACGCTGCAGGCCGAAGGGCAAAAGCAGGTTCGCCAGTGGCTTCGCGAGCAAAAGCTGATGCCGGTCACAATTACCGAAACCCGCGAGGCCACTGCCGCCGGGAAAGCGAAAACCGGGGCAAAGCTCACTACGCCGGTGCTGTCGATGTTTACCCGTCAGCTTTCCACGCTGGTTAATGCTGCGCTGCCGCTGGAGAGTGCGCTGAAGGCGATCTCGAAGCAGACGGAAGATAAAAAGCTGGCGTCGATGGTGGTGGAGATCCGCGAAAAAGTGGTGGAAGGGCATACGCTGTTTGATGCATTCAGCCAGTTTCCTCGCACCTTCGACAAGCTCTATTGCACGCTGGTGATGGCAGGTGAAAAAACCGGTCACCTCGGCGATGTGCTGGAAAAGCTGGCGGAGTATAACGAGCAGCGCCAGAAGATGAAAAGCAAGCTGACGCAGGCGATGGTCTACCCGATTACGTTGACCGTCGTGGCCATTGCGGTGATCAGCATTTTGCTGGTGGCGGTGGTGCCACAGGTGATTGAGCAGTTCACCCATATGAAACAGCAACTGCCGATCACCACCCGCACGCTGATTGCGGTGAGCGATTTCCTGCAGGCTTACGGTATCTATATTGCGGGTAGCCTCGCGGGCGGATTTATCGGCTTTAAAGCCTGGCTCAAAAATGCCAAAAACCGCTTTCGCTGGCACAGCTGGCTGGTGAACGGCTCGCCGATTAAAAAGCTGGTGTGCGCCATCAACAGCGCCCGTTATATCCGTACTCTGAGTATTCTGCAGGCCAGCAGCGTGCCGCTGCTGGAGGGGATGTATATCGCGATGGACGGTATCGAAAACCTCTATGCCCGGCAGGTGCTGGAGCAGGCTGCCGATACTGTGCGCCAGGGGGCGTCATTATATGCGGCGCTGGAGCAGGCGAAATTATTCCCGCCGACCATGCTCTATATGATTGCCTCCGGTGAAGAGAGCGGTGAATTAGGCAATTTAATGGACCGCGCGGCGGAAAACCAGGAATCAGCATTACAGCATCGTATTACATTAACGCTGTCGGTATTTGAACCGGCGCTGGTGGTATCAATGGCGACGATTGTTTTATTCATCGTCCTGTCAATATTACAACCGCTTCTGCAACTTAATAATATGGTAGGTTAAATCATGGCTATGAAAAATAAACACCTGGCTCGCCAGGCGGGCTTCACATTGCTCGAATTAATGGTGGTTATTGTTATTCTCGGCGTACTGGCGAGTATGGTAGTACCAAACTTAATGGGCAATAAAGAAAAAGCGGACACGCAAAAAGCGACCAGCGATATTGTCGCTCTCGAAGGTTCGCTGGATATGTTTAAGCTGGATAACCACCGTTATCCGACAACCGAGCAGGGCTTGCAGGCTCTGGTGACTAAGCCTGAAATTGCGCCAATCCCGAACGGCTACCGTGCGGATGGCTATATTCGTCGTCTGCCGCAGGACCCGTGGGGCGGTGACTATATTCTGGTAAGCCCCGGTGAACATGGCGCAGTAGATGTATTTTCCGCAGGCCCGGACGGTGAAGCGAATACGGCTGATGACATCACTAACTGGTCTCTGGATAAAAAAGAGAAATAATGAAAAATCAACGCGGCTTTACGTTGCTGGAAATTATTCTGGCGCTGGTGATATTTGCCAGTTGCGCCATGATGGTGGTGTCAACCATACCATCACGCAGCGGTGCGGATATATTTGGCCAGCAATTAAAAGCTCTTGTTGATTATGGTTCGGACCGTGCGGTCATGGACGGGAATATCGTCGGGCTGGTTATTACCACGGATAAATATCAACTGGTGACGCTCGAAGATAAAAACGGCGAACGTCACTGGGTGCCGTTATCTGCTGGCCGAATTACCACTAAAGGCGATTTCCCGGAAGAGATGCACGTCTCACTCTCGCCTCAGCGCCTGGCCGCCACGGTGGAAGCTGAGCCGCAGGTGGTCTTTTTGCCGGATGGTGAAATCAGCCGCTTCACGCTGACGCTGCAAAGTTATGACAAAGAACATCATTTCCGCGTGGTGTCGCAAGGGGCGGCACCGGTATCGGTAGAAAACGATGGCTAACGGCAACAAAAAGCAAAAGGGGATGACGCTGCTGGAAGTGATGGTCGCGCTGGTCATCTTCTCCACCGCCGCGCTGGCGCTGATGAATTCGGTCTCCCTGAACGTGCGTTTCACCCACGGCCTGGCCGATACATTGCAGGCCAGTTGGGTGGCTGAGAACCAGCTTGCGGAAGCGCAGCTCACCAAAAGTGATTTCCCGGATGCGGAAGAGCAGGGGACGGAGATCATGGGCGGGCGCAGCTGGGGCTGGCGCAAACAGCGGGTAAAAACGGCGGATAACGGCTGGGCGAATGCGATCCGCGTCTATGCGGAAGGCGATGAAAGCCAGCCGGTTATTACGCTGCAGATTATTCCGCCGGGAGAGAGTAAGTGAACAAAACGCAACGCCAGCGCGGTTTTACCCTGCTGGAGATCATGATTGCGCTGACCATTTTTGCCGTGATCAGCACCCTGGCCTGGCAAATTCTGGACGGTGCCATGCGCACCAGCTCTGCAACGGATGCCAGCGCGGCAAAACTTAATCAGCTTCAGCGAGCCTGGAGCCTGATGGAACGTGATTTTTTTCAATTGCAGGCGCGTGCGCCGCGTAACGAGCAGGATGTGTTCCGCCAGGAAGGGGATGCCCTTGAACTGACGACACTGAACGGCGTGAGCGGATCAGTGCAGCTTGAGCGCGTGCGCTGGCGGCTGGAAAAGGGCGTTTTATATCGCGATGTCTGGCCTGCTATCGACAGCCCGGCGGAGGTGAAGCCGGAAGAGGTACCCATCGTCGGTGCGGTAAAAACCATGCAATGGCGCTTTTACCACAAAGGCTGGCTGAAAAGCTGGGACGACGCTGCGCGGCAGCCGGATGGCGTAGAACTGACGCTCACGATGGAAAACGGTGATACCTGGCGTTGGGTGTTTACCACACCAGGCGATATGCCGGAAGTGGCTGCAGCACCAGAACAGAGCGCCGAAGCGCCTGTGCCAGCAGCAGAAGGTGCGCCAGCACCGGAGGTTAAACCATGAGCCGCATACGCAAAGAGAAAGGCGTTGCTCTGCTGGTGGTGCTGATCCTGCTGGTCATGATGTCTGCGCTGGCCGCCAAAATCAGCCAGCAATTCTGCCGCAATTTGCAGAAAACGCACTATCAGGTGAGCCAGCAGCAGCTGCGTTGGGCGATGCAGGCGCAGGAAAAAGTGGTGAAAGATCGTCTTCAGACTGACGCCAGCGGCGAAAGTCAACCGCTCGCGCCTGATGGCGACTGGCACCAGCCGCTGGAAACCCAGGGTGAAGATTACACGGTGGTAAGCCAGGTTGAAGACGCGCAGGACTGCTTTAACGTCAATAACCTGCTTGCCGCAGAGAAGATCGCTCAGGGGCAAAATGCGCCAGCCGTGCCGGAAAAACCGCTGAAAGAGCTGATGATTGAGCAGATCTTGGCCCGTAGCGGGATCGGCCAGTCCACTGCGGAAGAGATCTATCTGCAGCTGGTGGACTATCTCGATGGCGACAGCACCACCGTAAAAGAGGGGGCTGAAAGCGATGCCTGGGCGGGCGTGGTGCCCGCTCGTCTGCCGGCTAACCAGATGATGCGCAACATTGCCGAAATTAAGTTACTGCCTGCGTTTCCGGCCGCGGCGTATGCGAAAGTCAGCAAGCTGCTGTGTGCGCTGCCGGACAGCGCCAGTAAGGTGGATATCAACACCCTGAGCCAGGAACAGGCCGCCATTCTGGCCGCGCTTTTTCCTGGAAAACTGACGGACGATGATGCGGTTCGCCTGATCGAATCGCGCCCTGAAACGGGCTGGGAAAATATTGAGGCGTTCAGCAAGGTTCTGGAGCAAAACTTCCCGCAACTGAAAGATGATTTACCGCGGGTGGCGGAGCAGCTCTCCATTAATAGCCGCTATTTCCGCGTCAACTTTGTCGGCAATACCGATGATTTAACGCTGCGCGTGGCCAGTCAGCTCCAGGTGAATAACGAAGCTGGCGAGATTGTGACATGGCAACGTCGTTACCGAATGATTGAATAACTAAAGTCGAATTTTATGAAACAGGTGCTTTTTATTCGTCCCGACAGTCGTGAAGGCGGGACAGTATGGTGGTGTGAATCCGGAAGTCAGCAGGTTGAAGCGCTGGAAAGTCTGGAGACGCTTGTAAGCCATCCTCTGGCGACCCGCGTATGCCTGCTGTTGCCTGCCAGTGAAATGATCTTTCGCCACTTTACGCTGCCGAAAAAGGTATCGTCGCAGGCGACGGCGTTTTCATGGATGGCGGAAGAGACGCTGATAGGTGAGGTCGATAATCTCCACTGGACGGTGCTCAACAAAAAAGGGAGAGAGGTCGACGCGGTCGCTATCGACGCCACGCGTCTGCGCCAATGGCTGAGCCGTTTTCAGGCTGCGGGGCTAAACGTTGTTCAGGTCCTGCCGGATGCCTGGCTGCTGCCGGTGACTCAGGGGGGAAGCACGATCATCTCGCTGGGCGAGAATTACTGGGTGCGTTTTTCTCCCTCTGCGGCATGTGAAGTCGACGCAACATTGCTTCCTCTGCTGATGCAAAAAAACGGTGAGGGTGAGGTGTGCTGTTATGGCGACATCCCGGCGGACGTGGCGGTTGACGAACAACGTTCCTGGCAGCACCCACTGGCGTTAATTCAGGCGCAGTGGCAAACCTGTCGCGTCAATCTTTTACACGGTGAATTCAGTGCTAAAGGCGCGAACGCGGGCGTGGTCAGGGGCGTGCGGGCTGCCATTGTGGCAATGGGGCTTTTGTCACTTGGAATGCTGCTTGGCCCGCGTATTGCGATGGCCTGGATGCTGGTGCAGCAGGAGAACATTACGCAGCAGGAGATCGTCCAGGTCTACCAGCACCACTTTCCCAGCATGCGCCAGCAGACCAACATCAAGTACCACTTTGGTCAGAATATTAAAAAACGGAGCAAAGGGATTTTTCGGCAGCTTGAGGATCTGGAAATCATTCGCCAGCGGGTCCCGGCGCTGGAAATCACCCTGCTGGAATATGACAGCAGTCAGAATGCATTAACCCTTAACGTGAGTGCACAAGACCCGCAGGCATTACAGGAATTTATCAATCAGGCCAGCGCGAATTTTGATTTCAGTCTGCAACCTGTTTCAAATAGCGCGCCATACACCGCAATGATCGCAGGGAAATATAAATGAAAGAGCGAATCGCACAATTAAAATCGCGTTATCAACAATACAGTGCCAGGGAAAAAAATATTTTAAAACTGTGTGCCGTGGCACTTTGCTGCGCCGCCGTATATTACGCAGGAGTGATCCCGTTGGATAATATGATTCAAAATAGTAAAGCCACGCTCGCCAGACAAAAAGAGACACTGAACTGGATGCGCAGCGAAATTGATAAAAATCATCTTCAGGTTCATGTGGTTAAAACAGATAATCCGCGCACCGTGGTGGAAAATAGTGCCCATGAGATTAATTTATCCCTGACGGATGTACGTCAGGACGGGCAGACTCTGGCGTTTGTGGTTAACCGCGTCAATGTTTATGAGTTAAAGAACTGGCTGCGGGAAATTAACCTTGCATCGGGCGTCAGGCTGCAAAAGATGAATCTCACGCCTGTTGATCACCTGAACGACGTCAAAGCTGAAATTGAGCTAACCTGGAAAACGAGTGCATGAGCATTATCGACTCTCTCCGTGAGGCCTGGCCTGTGGGATTTCCGGTGATGAGCGCGGTGTTTGGCGCAATAACAGGAAGTTTTCTCGGCGTTGTCGTCGAACGTGTTCCGGCGATGGTCAGAGAGGAAGCGGAAAGCGATAATTTGCTTTTCCCCGGCTCTCACTGCCCGGTTTGTCAGCATTCGCTGTCCGCATGGGAGAATATTCCCCTGGTGAGCTGGCTGGCGCTGCGTGGACGTTGCCGGAAATGCCGTAGCGCAATACCGCTGCGGCTGTTTTTAATGGAGCTTGTGTCAGCACTGGGTTTTGGCCTCACAGCCTGTTTTATCGCTGACGCCGGAACGCTGTTTTCGCTCTGGCTGCTGGCGGCGTTCCTGTTGCCCCTGGCGATGATTGACTGGCGGCACCAGCTGCTGCCGGATTGTCTGACGCAACCCCTGCTGTGGGCCGGATTGCTCCTTCACGCGGTGGGCCACACGTTGCCCCTGCAGGACGCGCTATTTGGCGCAGTGGCGGGCTACCTCTCGCTCTGGCTGATCTACTGGGCGTTTCGCCTGTTGACGGGCCGCGAAGGGCTGGGATACGGGGATTTCAAACTGCTTGCTGCACTGGGGGCATGGTGCGGCTGGCAGGCGTTACCCCTGATTCTGTTTGCTGCGTCTGTAAGCGGTATTGCCGGTTACTTCTTATTTAATAAGCTAAATAAAAATAACCAAACTATTTCTTTCGGGCCGTACCTGGCGCTTGCAGGAATAGGTGTTTTCGTTAGTCAGCTATTTGCATTCACATATTAAATATCCAGGTCAAGGTTTTTTATAAATCTTTTCGACGAGGAAATGGAAGGAATACGTTTACCCCTCAGTGTATTGTAATAGACATAAGCTATACGGACTTTTAGCTTGTATCTTTTTATGGAGGAAAACAACTCGTCATCGTTTTTGGTAACGGCTGTCATGTTTTTGAAGATATAAGACACTCCATGTTCTAAAGGAATACATGGGTCATTCACGTTAATAAATTTATCAGGAAATAAAAATGAAATTTATGAAGCCTAAATATCTGGCGCTCTTTATTGCAGCGGCAACCAGCTCTGCATTCGCAGCGGCACCAGGTACGCCTACTATCAGCAGCGGCAACGACAAATTTGCCCTTGTTGAAGTGGATCAGGCCGCGCAGGATTACAATAGCCTCGTCAAAGTTCACCACGATGGTGTGGATGTGAAGGTCGAGTGGAATGTGTGGAGTGGCGATGCGCCAACGTCCGCAAAAGTTCTGCTGGATGGTAAAACCGTCTGGACCGGTGCGGGCAGCGCGGCGGGCTCTGCCACCTTTAAGGTCAAAAAAGGTGGGCGCTACCAGGAACAGGTTGAACTCTGTAACACCAGTGGCTGTACCAAAAGCGCCAGCAAGCTGATTATCGTTGCGGATACCGATGGTAGCCACCTGCTTCCGCTGAATGCACCGATGCAGGAAAATAACAAAACCTTCGCCCAGCATACCGATAAAGTGGTGGCGGCGTATTTCCCGGAATGGGGCGTGTATGGTCGTAACTTCCCGGTTGATAAAATTCCGGCAGCGAACCTGAACCACATCCTGTACGGCTTTATTCCAATCTGCGGCGGCGACGGCATCAACGACGGCCTGAAAACCGTTGAAGGCGGTAACAGCTTCGCCGTGCTTCAGCGTGACTGCCAGGGCCGTCCTGACTTTACCGTCGCTATCCACGACCCGTGGGCAGCGCTGCAAAAACCACAGTCAGGTGTGTCCGGCTGGGACGACCCGTACAAAGGTAACTTTGGCCAGCTGATGGCGCTGAAAAAAGCGCATCCAGACCTGAAAGTATTGCCATCCATCGGTGGCTGGACGCTGTCTGATCCGTTCTACCATATGGGTGACGCGGCAATCCGCGCGCGCTTTGTCTCTTCTGTGAAAGAGTTCCTGCAAACCTGGAAATTCTTTGACGGTGTGGATATCGACTGGGAATTCCCAGGCGGCGGCGGTGTGAGTGAAAACCAGGGCAATCCGCAGCAGGACAAAGCCACCTACACAGCGCTGATGCATGACCTGCGTGCCATGCTGAACGAACTGTCTGCTCAGACAGGGCGTACTTATGAACTGACCAGCGCCATCGGGGCCGGTAAAGATAAAATTGAAGATGTGGATTACACCACGGCTCAGCAGTATATGGATCATATCTTCCTGATGAGCTACGACTTCTACGGCGGCTGGAGCAACACCGAGCTGGGCCACCAGACGGCACTGCGTGCACCGTCATGGAGACCGGATACCAACTACACCACCGAAAATGGCGTTAATGCGCTGCTGGAGCAGGGCGTACAGCCAGGCAAGATCGTTGTGGGCACGGGCATGTATGGCCGTGGCTGGACGGGTGTACATGGCTACACCGGCAATAACCCGTTCACTGGCACCGCGACTGGCATGGTGAAAGGCACCTGGGAGCCGGGCGTGGTTGACTATCGTCAAATCGTCAACGAATACAAAGGCAAGCCAGGCTGGGAATACGGCTACGACGCGGATGCTGAAGCGCCATACGTCTTCAACAAATCCACCGGTGATCTGATCACCTATGAAGATGCGCGTTCTACTACCGCAAAAGGCAAGTACGTTCTGGCAAATAAACTGGGTGGCCTCTTCGCATGGTCTATCGACTCCGATACCGGCGACATTCTGAACGCGATGAATGAAAGCCTGCTGGGCGGCGGGTCTGCTCCGGTTGATCCGGTTGTGACTAACCACGCGCCGGTTGCGACTGCTGCTGACCAGACTGTGACCGGTCCGGCCACTGTCACCCTGGATGGCTCTGCCTCTACCGATCCAGATGGCGATGCAATCACCTACAAATGGACCCAGATTTCTGGCCCAACGGTGACCATCACCAACAGTACCAAAGCGAAAGCGACCTTCAACGTGGCTGCTGTGACCAGCAACCAGACGCTGGCCTTCCGCCTGACCGTGAAAGATGCCAAAGGGCTGAGCAATGCGGTTGACGTGCAGGTTGTTAACAAAGCACCAAAAGCCAACCAGGCTCCGGTAGTGAACCCAATGGAATCCGTTACCCTGCAGGCAGGCGAAACTTACGCTCTGCATGCTCAGGCTGCGGACCCGGACGGTGATGCGCTGGCCTACTCCTGGAGCGTGCCGGCTGATATGCATGCAACCGGTACTGACACCGCGAACGTGTCTATCACGGCACCGGAAGTGAGTTCTGAGTCCTCTTATACGCTGAGCGTAGTGGTGAGCGACGGTAAAACCAGCGTTCAGTCCAACGTGCAGGTTGTCGTCACGCCAAAAGCGGCAGACGAAGTGACTCCGCCAGCTGACGACGTGACGCCTCCATCCGATGACGTTACTCCTCCGTCTGATGATGTCACGCCACCTTCTGACGAAGGTACGGCAACCGGCAGCTGTGATAAGCCTGTTGATGCTAATGCCAGCAAATATGCTGCGTGGGAATCCAGCAAAATCTACAACAATGGCGATACCGTGAGCTTCGACCACCTGGTGTGGAAAGCGAAATACTGGACGCAAGGTAACCAGCCTGGCTTCGGTGTGGACGCATGGGAGCTGGTGAGCAACGTGAAGATGAACTGGCGTTCTGACCTGGTCTATAACGGCGGTGAAACCACCACCTATCAGGGTAACGTTTACCGTGCCAAATGGTGGACCCGCGGTGATAACCCGGCCAACAGCGACGTATGGGTGAAAGAAGGCGCGTCTGCGGACTGCAAATAATCTTCTGAGCCTGAAATTGCGGGCATGATATCAGCCCGCAATTATTGGTCACACCCCACTTCGGGTGTGACCAATAACCCAACATATAAAACGATGTGCGCAAGGAGAGAATGGGAAACTCATCAAGCAGGTGAAGACAATGAAACGCCTAATTTTGTTATTGTTGATTATCAGTCAAAGTGCATTCGCCAATTGTTGGGACAACGCTGCACATTATTACCACGTCGACCCCTATTTATTATTTGCAATCGCGAATGTGGAGTCGGGGATGAATCCTCATGCAGTGGGCTGGAATCACGATGGTTCGCGGGATGTGGGTTTAATGCAAATTAACAGCTCGCATTTTAATGAATTAGAACGCCACGGCATCGATGAGTATCGCTTAATGACTGAACCCTGTACGTCTATTATGGTCGGTGCATCCATACTGGCTCATATGATAAAGGTCTATGGCTATAACTGGGAGGCGGTGGGTGCTTACAACGCCGGACTCAAAAAAGAAAATTATCCCCAGCGTATGAAATATGCCCGCAAGGTTTGGGAAAAATATCAGCAAATAAAGACGGCTGGCAACCTGTGAATTCTCATTTTTATTTTTTGAAGAATGCTGGATGGTGTTCTTCAAAAAATGAAAACCACCGCATTCTTTGGTTTATTTATTAAGGGAGTAATAAATAAACCTGGAATGTATTAACCCTCGTTTTTGAATACAGGATTATTTGAAATGACTAAAAGGACATTACTGAGCGTTCTCGTGGCGGGTGCATGCATTGCGCCATTTATGGCTCAGGCGACCACGTTGCAGGCGACCAGCAGCGAACCGTATACCATGAAAGCCAGCGATCTGGCGAAAAAGGAAAAAGAACTGACCAGCTTCCCGCTGATGGCCTCAGTTAAAGAGACGATCAAAACGCTGGATAACGCGCAGGTCGAAATGATTGAGCCAGGCCGTGCGGCGAACCCGGACAACGTGAAACGCGTTGAAGGGATCGTTAAGGCCAGCGACTGGGAATACCTGTTCCCGATGCGTGCGGAATCCTATACCTACAGCAATTTCCTGAAAGCGGTGGGTAAATTCCCGGCACTGTGTAAGACCTATAACGATGGTCGTGACAGTGACGCCATCTGCCGTAAAGAGCTGGCGACGATGTTCGCTTACTTTGCGCAGGAAACGGGCGGGCATGAAAGCTGGCGTCCGGAGGCGGAATGGCGTCAGGCGCTGGTTCACGTTCGTGAAATGGGCTGGACGGAAGGTCAGAAAGGCGGCTACAACGGTGAATGTAACCCTGACATCTGGCAGGGCCAAACCTGGCCGTGCGGCAAAGACAAAGATGGCGATTTCGTGAGCTACTTTGGTCGTGGCGCTAAGCAGTTGTCTTACAACTACAACTACGGTCCGTTCTCCGAAGCGATGTTTGGCACTGTCCGCACGCTGCTGGATAAACCGGAGCTGGTGGCTGATACCTGGCTGAACCTGGCGAGTGCGATCTTCTTCTTTGCTTACCCACAACCACCGAAACCAAGCATGCTGCAGGTGATCGACGGTACATGGCAGCCAAACGATCGTGATAAAGCCAATGGTCTGGTTCCGGGCTTCGGCGTGACCACGCAGATCATTAACGGCGGCGTTGAGTGCGGCGGCCCGACTGAAATTGCGCAGTCTCAGAACCGTATCAAATACTACAAAGAGTTCGCGAACTACCTGAAAGTGCCTGTTCCTGCGAACGAAGTGCTGGGTTGCGCCAACATGAAGCAGTTCGATGAAGGCGGAGCCGGTGCGTTGAAGATCTACTGGGAGCAGGACTGGGGATGGAGTGCGGATACGCCTGACGGCAAGACCTACTCTTGCCAGCTGGTGGGCTACCAGACGCCGTTCAGCGCCTTCAAAGAAGGTGACTACACTAACTGCGTGAAGAAGTTCTATAACGTCAACATTATCAACGATGACGGTTCTTCCGTTACGCCTGATGAGACGCCAGTAACGCCAACACCAACGCCATCTGATGACACGCCAGCGCCGGCACCAACGCCGACGCCGGACGAAACGCCAGCAGAACCGACAGTGGTTAATCACGCGCCGGTTGCGCAGATTGCCGGTCCAATTGGTGCAGTTGAGGCGGGTGCGCAGGTTTCTCTGAGCGCTGAAGGATCGACTGACGAAGACGGTAACAAACTGACCTATACCTGGCGTTCCCAGGACGGCCAGACTGTGACGGGTGAAGACAAAGCGGTAGTGACCTTCACTGCGCCAGAGTCAGCAACCGCTCAGCAGTATGAAGTTAGCCTGACCGTAAGCGACGGTGAACTGAGCAGCACCACCTCTTATCTGCTGAACGTGAAAGCGAAAGCTGCGTCTCAGGATGAAGGTAGCTCAGATACCTACGCTGCGTGGAGCGCGAACAGCAAGTACAAGGCAGGCGATATCGTGAACAACCACGGTAAACTGTTCCAGTGCAAGCCGTTCCCGTACAGCGGCTGGTGTAACAACGCCCCGGCATACTATGAACCAGGCGCAGGTCTGGCATGGTCTGATGCCTGGACGGCTCTGTAAAAGCAAACGGCAACCGAAAGGTTGCCGTTTTAGTGTCTGCTCTTTCCCTTCACCCTAACCCTCTCCCCAAAGGGGCGAGGGGACAGTGCGGTGCAGTTGTAGGCCCGATAAGGCGAAGTCGCCACCGGGCAAAAAAGCTAGCGATGTAATCTACCGTGATCCCGCAGCCACGCCGCGGTTTGCACTATCCCTTCATCCAGCGTCACGATCGGCTTATAACCCAGCTCGTTCTCCGCACGTGAAATATCCAGCGTAAAATCAAAGTTAAGTTTGGACACGCCGTAATGCGTCAGGGCGGGCTCTTTCGCAGATTTATTGCCAAACCGCTCCATGCTGCGGGCGATCATATCCAGCATCGGATACGGTACGGAGCGAATCCGGCACTGGATCTGCAACTCGTCAATCAGCCTCTGCACAATGCTGCGTAGCGTGCACGGTTCACCATTCGTGATGTTATACGCACGCCCGGAAATCAACTTATCGCAATCCGGCTGGCTCGCCAGCCACATGGCATGGACGGCGTTTTCGTAGTAGGTCATATCCACCAGCGCATCACCACCGCGTGGCAGCAGCACGCTGCCGTAGTGGTGCATCATCTGCGCCAGTCGCGGGATAAACACTTTGTCGTGCGGTCCGAACAGGCTTTGCGGACGCAGGACGGTAAAACGCGTGTGCGGGTTTGACTGCGCCAGCAGGTCGATCACCTCTTCACTGGCGGCCTTGCTGCGGGCAAACTCACAGGCAAAGCGTGCCGGACGAAAATCTTCCTGAACATCGCGGTGGTGGTGATAGTCGAAATAGAGCGACGGGGAGGAGATATGGATAAAGTTACGCACGCCCCAGGCAACGGCCCATTCGCCCAGGCGGCGCGTGGCGCGCACGTTGGCGAGGTCAAAGGCTTCCTGCGTGCCCCACGGGGAGGTAAAACTGGAGCAGTGCCACAGCGTATCGATACCGGCGAGCATCACTTTCGCCTGAGAAGAAACCAGCTCCGTCAGGTCGGCATGGACAAACTCTGCGCCCATTTTTTGCAGCAGCTTACCCATCGCTTCATTGCGACCGGTCGCCCTGACGCTGATGCCCTTGTTGCGCAGAAACTCGACCGCGTTTCGGCCTAAGCCGCTGGTCGCTCCGGTAACCAGTACCTTCATATCAATCCACTGTGTTGAAAAAGAATTTCGTGCGCATTCTTTCGTGAATTACGGCGGGTTGCAATGGGAAAGGTGAAAGAATAAGGGTTTTATTTAGATCTTTTCCTTCTTTTGTTCTGCCAGTTGCGCAATACGCTTTGCCATCCCGCGGAAAATAAACAGGTGCGCAGGGATCATAAACAACCAGTAGAACAGACCAGGCATACCGTGGGGATGCCACCATGCGCGGACGTCGAGTTCACGGTGGTCACCCTTGTCTTTGAGGGTAAAACAGAGCCGTCCCAGCCCTGGCGCTTTCATGCCGAACAGTAGCGCCAGCTGTTTTTTCGGCTCGACGATGATCACCTTCCAGCTGTCGACGGTATCACCTGGCTCAAGATACGGGTGAGACGGGCGGCCTTTCGCCAGACGATGACCCACCAGCAGATCCATCGCGCCGCGCGTTTGCCAGAGGATATTGCCGAAGAAATAGCGCTCTTTGCCGCCAATCTGGTTTATGACGTCCCACAGCGCTTCCAGACTCGCCTCTGTTTTAACGGTGCAGCCTGCCTGTTTCGGGTAGTAGCCGTACTCCGGCCGCCAGCGGGCAAACGCCTGCGCGTCGTAACCCCAGTCGCTGGAGTTCACCAGCTTCTCTTCTTCTTTTAGCGTGTTGCGGACGGCATCGTCAAAGCGGATCAAGTCCTGCGGGATCAGCGCCCGCAGTTCACGATCGTCCGCCAGCAGATCGTGTTTCAGCCCCTGGATCAGCGCTTTCGCCGTGGTCGGTGGCACCGAGGTGATGACATTTAAAAACCACACCGAGATCCAGCGGGTCGGGAAGGGGATCGGCACCAGCCAGCGCTGGCGACCGCTCACGCGCATAAAATGCTCAAACTGCGCCTGATAGCTCAGCACTTCGGGGCCAGCGGCTTCCAGCACGCGGTGTTGCTCAGTGGGATGTTCCAGCAGTGCCACCAGATAATGAAGTAAATTTTCCAGCGCAATCGGCGTGGTGCGTGAGCGCACCCAGCGCGGTGGCGTGAGCACCGGCAGGTTGTAGACCATATCGCGCATCACTTCGAAAGCTGCAGACCCCGCGCCGACGATGATCCCGGCACGCAGTTCGGTGACGGGAATATTGGCGCTGCGCAGGGTGTCAGCCGTGAGCTGGCGGGCGCGCAGATGGTCGGACTGCTCATGTTCTGGTGCCTGCAGCGAGCTTAAAAAGATCACCTGCTTCACCGGTGTTTGCAGCAGGGCATCGCGGACGTTCAGCGCTACCTGGCGTTCATGGGCAATAAAATCGCCCCCTTCGCCCATGCTGTGTACCAGGTAGTAAAGCGTGTCGATCCCTTCCAGCAGGGCAGGAAGCGCTTTCGGCCAGTTGAGATCGACGTTGTGACACGTCACGCCGGGCAAATTTTGCTTTTGCAGGCGTTCCGTGGAGCGTGCCGCGGCCAGCACCTGGTGTCCGTGCTGGCTTAACGCCGTGGTCAGATGCTGACCGATATAACCGCTGGCACCGAGCACCAGAATACGTTGCGGCACGTCAGGCTCCTTAGCGCTGTAAAAACGCCTGCCAGTGTTTCACCACCTCTGCCAATTGCTCGCGGTTCACGTCGAGATGCATCACCAGACGCACAACCGGAGAGGCGTTGATAAGTACGCCACGCGCTTTCATAAATTCACCCAGCGCGGCAGCGTGCTCATCCCCCACGCGTACAAACAACATATTGGTATCGTGACGCATGACATCTGCGCCAATTTCACGCAACTGCGTAGCCATCCACGCGGCGTTGTCGTGATCGTCCTTCAGACGCGCGACGTTATTTTTCAGGGCATACAATCCTGCTGCCGCCAGAATCCCGGCCTGACGCATCCCGCCGCCGGTCATTTTACGCCAGCGGTTGGCACGCTTAATGTAGTCTGCATTACCGACCAGCAGGGAACCTACAGGCGTGCCCAGCCCTTTAGAGAGGCAAATGGTGAACGAGTCGCAATATTGTGTAATCTCTTTTAGCTCGCAGCCGTATTCCACCACGGCGTTAAAAATACGCGCGCCGTCCACATGCAGCCCCAGCTTGCGCTCGCGGGTAAATTCCCATGCGGATTGCAGATATTCACGCGGCAGCACTTTACCGTTGTGGGTGTTTTCCAGACTGAGCAGTTTTGTGCGTGCGAAGTGGATATCGTCGGCTTTGATTTTAGCCGCGACTTTATCGAGCGGCAGAGAGCCGTCCGGCGCAGCGTCAATCGGCTGTGGCTGGATGCTGCCGAGCACCGCCGCGCCGCCTGCTTCATACAGATAATTATGCGCGCCCTGGCCGACGATATACTCTTCACCGCGTTCGCAGTGGCTGAGTAGTGCCACCAGGTTGGCCTGCGTGCCGGTCGGCAGGAACAGCGCGGCCTCTTTGCCGCTTAGCTCAGCAGCGTAGCGCTGCAGTTCGTTGACCGTCGGGTCATCGCCGTAAACGTCGTCCCCGACCGGGGCGGCCATCATCTCTTCGAGCATGGCGCGACTCGGGCGGGTAACGGTATCACTGCGTAAATCAATCATGGCATATCCTTATAATCAAAAAGGCGATGCCAGATGTTTTACCTGAGCCAGTTGGTTTTTGCCAGTTCGATCACTTCATCGCCGCGGCCGCTGATAATTGCACGCAGCATATAGAGGCTAAAGCCTTTGGCCTGCTCCAGTTTGATCTGCGGTGGGATCGCCAGTTCCTCTTTGGCAACCACTACATCTACCAGCACCGGACCGTCGATGGAGAAGGCGCGCTGCAGGGCTTCATCCACTTCAGAGGCTTTCTCCACGCGGATACCGGTAATACCGCAGGCTTCGGCGATACGGGCGAAGTTGGTGTCGTGCAGCTCGGTGCCGTCCGTGAGGTAGCCACCGGCTTTCATTTCCATCGCCACAAAGCCCAGCACGCTGTTGTTAAAGACCACGATTTTAAGCGGCAGCTTCATTTGCACCACCGACAGGAAATCCCCCATCAGCATGCTGAACCCGCCGTCGCCGCACATCGCCACCACCTGACGCTCCGGTGCGGTGGCTTTCGCCCCCAGCGCCTGTGGCATCGCGTTCGCCATTGAGCCGTGATTGAATGAGCCGAGCAGGCGGCGTTTACCGTTCATCTTCAGATAGCGCGCCGCCCAGACCGTCGGCGTGCCCACGTCGCAGGTAAAAATGGCGTCGTCATCGGCGAAATGGCTGATCTGCTGCGCCAGATACTGAGGGTGGATGGCTTTGTCGCTCGGTTTGGCGAGATCGTCCAGCCCCTTGCGTGCATCGCGATAATTGCTCAGCGCTTTGTCGAGGAATTTGCGGTCTGTTTTTTCTTCCAGAAGCGGCAGCAGGGCGGCGAGCGTAGACTTGATATCGCCTACCAGTGCCATATCGACTTTGCTGTGCGCGCCGATGCTGCCCGGATTAATGTCGATCTGGATGATTTTGGCATCTGACGGATAGAACGCCCGGTACGGGAACTGAGTACCGAGTAATATCAGCGTGTCGGCGTTCATCATGGTATGGAAGCCGCTGGAAAACCCGATCAGCCCGGTCATCCCCACGTCATACGGATTGTCATACTCCACGTGCTCTTTGCCGCGCAGGGCGTGGACAATCGGCGCTTTCAGTTTGCCTGCAAATTCCAGTAATTCTTTGTGCGCGCCCGCGCAGCCGCTGCCGCACATCAGGGCGATATTGCTGGAGTAGCGCAACAGCTGCGCCAGTTTTTTCAGCTCCTCTTCGGCAGGCGTAACGACCGGGCGTGGCGCGTGATACCAGTGGTTGCTGGCACCTTCAGGTGCGGCCCTGAGGGCTACATCTCCCGGTATAACCACCACCGAGACGCCACGGTTCAGGACGGCTTTGCGCATGGCAATTGCCAGTACCTGCGGGATCTGCTCCGGAGACGAAACCAGCTCGCAATAGTGGCTGCATTCGCGGAACAGCTCCTGAGGGTGCGTCTCCTGAAAATAACCACTGCCGATTTCTGACGAGGGGATATGTGCCGCAATCGCCAGCACCGGAACATGGTTGCGGTGGCAGTCGAACAGACCATTGATCAGATGCAGGTTCCCCGGACCGCACGACCCGGCACAGACGGCCAGTTCACCCGTCAGTTGCGCTTCGGCACCCGCAGCAAACGCGGCCACCTCTTCATGGCGAGTCGGCATCCATTCAATGGTTTTCATCTTATTGAGGCTATCGCTGAGCCCGTTCAGGGAATCGCCGGTGACGCCCCAGATGCGTTTTACGCCAGCCTGTTCAAGGGTTTTCGCTATGTATGCAGCCACGGTTTGTTTCATGGGTGTCCGTCTCCTTTTTGTGATATCGCTTACAAGCGTAGAAGAAAGTCTCCGTATTGGCTGTCAAATCCCCTGATTAAAAGGTGCTTTTCATGCGCAATTATTCGGCATAATCTGGTGATACCTCAGGTGAAAACAGGAATCATTTCAAATGGTTAAATCATTGTTAATTGCTGTTAATGAAAAGCTAATGTGCGACGATTTTGGCAAACTCTTGTTACGACTTGCCGTCGGCGGGCTGATGCTGTTTCACGGTTTGCATAAGCTATTTGGTGGCGTGGGATTCATCAGCGGCATGCTGGTGGAGAAAGGCTTACCGGGGTTTATCGCTTATGGGGTGCTGATTGGTGAAGTGGTGGCACCGATCCTGATTATTATCGGCCTCTTCACCCGCCCGGCTGCGCTGGTGCTGGCGTTTACGATGGTTGTGGCATGGTTGATGGTCGGAACTGGAAAGACGTTCGCGTTGGATGCGGTAGGTGCCTGGGCCATTGAGAGCCTGGTGTATTTCTTTATCGGCTCTCTGGCGGTGGTATTTTTAGGGGCAGGGCGTTTTGCAGTGGGGAAAGATCCGGCGTGGCGTTGAGTATGGATCGTAGTGGTAAGAAAGGGGCGCAGGCTCCTTTCTTCTGGTTAAAAATTGCCTGGTTATTTTCTTAAAAAACAAGCGTAAGACGTAATTATGATCTGGTTTGAACTTCCATGTTGTGGTCAAGCGTAGGCTTGCAATCGTGAATCACGTATATGGCAATGCTCTAATGACGAGTCTTATATATTGAAACAAAGGAAATATACATGGCTATACCTGCTTATTTATGGCTCAAGGACGATGGTGGCGCATTGATTAAAGGGGGCGTCGATGTCATACACCGCGACGACAGTATTGAGGTAAAAGGGTTCCATCATAACCTTATGATCCCAACTGATAACGCCACAGGTAAAGTGACAGGGACAAGGGTGCACTCACCTATGCTCATCATTAAGGAGTTCGACTGTTCCAGCCCCTATCTCTATAAAGCTGTCGCGACAGGTCAGAATCTGATATCAGCTGAAATAAAATGGTATAGGATTAACTATTCGGGCCAGGAAGAAGAATACTTTAACATGCTGCTGGAAGGTGTTCGGGTAGTATCTATTTCCCCTGCTATGGCTACAGGAGATAACCCTAATGAAAACCATATGGAAACAGTCGAACTACGCTACGAGAAAATAACCTGGAAGCACCACGACGGGAACATCATCTTTAGTGATTCATGGAATGAACGACAGTCGGCGTAGACATTATAAGGGGCGGTGAACCCCTTAGTCATACAGCCAGTGTCCCGCTTTTGCTGACTCAATGATCATTTGCAGAGTCAGCGTTTTAAATTGCCGATCACGAAACTCTCTCTTAAGCCTAAACTGCCACCAGTACAACTCTGGCATGAAATAATTATCTATATTGAAATTGCTATGCTCAATGCCATATCGAGTGAAAAGGTCAATGAGCATATCTTCGAGATCTTCTGGTACGAAATTAAAATATTCCTGAAATGTCCATTCCTTCTTTGCTGGACGCTTTCGTTCACTATAATTCTCAGTAATGTAATCTAAAAACTCTTGTTCATCGGGTAGCAACATCAGAAGGACGTCCATAAAATTTGATCTTTAGGTTTGGCAATCAAATTATATTTTTTTCTCGTCTCACTGGCGACTTTAACACAAAGGATAACAACCTGGGCGTAGCCAAGAAACGGAATCGCACGACCTACCACTGTTCCGATTTTGTTCGTAGGACGAGAATGTCCCATCACGCTGGTATTGAAACGTATTCCAAATGGGAAACGAGCATTCTTAAGTATTGCACGCGCCAACTTAGAAGCAATGCTGGTACGTTTGACTTTCGAACCTAATACTACACGTTTTGGTATTATGGGTTGTCCTGCCAGAATCATCGCAGCCGCTTCTATCTCAATTCCTAAGTGGTCAGCAAGGCCCTCCGCGAATATCAACCAAAACAACTCCTTTGGGGTCACATTCGCATTGCCGTGGTAGAAATAGGTTCCACCGAGCTCTTCAATTGTATCCATAGCTTCATCCTTTGTTTGATTATCATAAGATTAAGCTCATATGTAACATCAGGATGATAGGCGGCTCTTGTTATAGTGATATTCAGAAAAAAGCCCGGTTGCATTAACGCTTACCGGGCTTACGATGCTGCATTTACCGCTTACGCCAACACAAGATCACCCTGTGGGTGACACGAACACGCCAGCACATAACCTTCCGCAATTTCCGCGTCAGTCAACGTCATGGTGCTGGTCACGCTGTACTCACCAGAAACCACTTTCGTCTTACAGCAACCGCACACGCCAGCACGACAGGCTGCCACCACGGGCACTTTGTTGCTTTCCAGCGCTTCCAGCAGCGTAGTACCCACGCGGCCAAAGAAAGTCTGCGCGGGTTGCAGTTTGGTGAACTGAATCCCGCTGGTTGCCGCTTCGGCCACTGGCGTGAAGAATTGCTCTTTAAAGAAGCGGGTCACGCCCAGCGCTTTTACGTCCTCTTCCACGATATCCATGTACGGTGCTGGGCCACAGGTCATCACGGTACGGTTCGCAATATCCGGTACGCTTTGCAGCAGCTCGCGGCTCAGACGACCGGCGACAAAACCGTGGGTGGCGTTATTCTCTGCCACCAGCGTTACCGGATAGTCGCGCCACTCATCGGCAAAAATCACATCCTCTGGTGAGCGCACGCTGAAGATCACCTGCACGTCGGCCTGTGGACGGTTTTTCGCCAGCCAGCGGCGCATCGACATAATCGGCGTTACGCCACAACCGGCTGCCAGCAGCAGGAATTTATCGTCTGCTTTGTCGTCACAGGTGAAATCACCTTGCGCGTCAGACAGCCAGATATAATCTCCGCGCTTCACATCACGGGTCAGCCACTGGGAGCCTGCACCGTCATCAATGCGACGGATGGTGAGCGTGATGTACTCGCTCACACCCGGCGTTGAGGAAATGGTGTAAGCGCGCAGAGTGTCCGCAGAGTTGCGAACACTGACCAGCGCATATTGCCCGGCGCGATACGGATAGTAGTCATGGCACAGCAGCGACAGCGTCCACACATCCGGCGTCTCCTGATGGATGTGATGAACCTGCATCCGCCACGGACATTGTGAGGTTGGCATGGTCATGAATTGCTCCTTACGCGCTCAGCAGTTGCTGCATATCATCTTCAACATTGGTCACGGAACGCAGACCGAATTTCTCGTTCAGTACGGCCAGCAGGTCCGGTGTCAGGAAGCCTGGCGCGGTCGGTCCGGTCACGATGTTGGTGACACCCAGAGAGAGAAGGGTCAGCAGGATGACAATCGCTTTCTGTTCGAACCAGGAAAGCACCAGTGATAACGGCAAATCGTTCACGCCGCAGCCGAGCTTCTCCGCCAGGGTGACCGCCAGAATGATGGCAGAGTAAGCATCGTTACACTGGCCCGCATCCACCAGGCGCGGCAGACCTTCGATGTTGCCAAAGTCCAGTTTGTTGAAACGGTATTTACCGCACGCCAGGGTCAGGATCAGGCAATCTTCCGGCACTCGGGTGGCGAAATCGGTGAAGTAGTTACGTTCACCGCGCGCGCCGTCACAGCCGCCAATCAGGAAGATGTGGCGCAGTTTTTCACGGCTGACGAGGTCAATCAGAGAATCCGCCGCACCGAGCAGTGTTTCACGGCCAAAGCCGACGGTGATGAGATGTTCGATTTCGCTGTAAGGGAAGCCTGCCATCTGCTGTGCCTGGGCGATAACCGGGCCGAAATCGTCACCTTCGAGGTGGCTCACGCCCGGCCAGCCGACGATGCTACGGGTCCAGATGCGGTCGTCATACGCGCCCACGGTTGGGTCGATAATGCAGTTGGAGGTCATCACGATTGGGCCAGGGAAACGGGCGAACTCAACCTGCTGGTTCTGCCAGCCGCTGCCGTAGTTACCGACCAGATGTTTGAATTTACGCAGTTCAGGGTAACCGTGTGCAGGCAGCATCTCACCGTGGGTATAGACGTTAACGCCGGTGCCTTCGGTTTGCTTCAGCAGGTTATAGAGATCTTTCAGATCGTGACCGGAGATCAGGATGCACTTGCCTTCGGTCGCTTTGACGTTAACTTGCGTTGGCGTCGGGTGGCCGTAGGTGCTGGTTTCACCAGCATCCAGAATGCTCATCACTTTGAAGTTCATCTGGCCGATTTCCATTGAGCACTCAAGCAGCGCATTCATATCGGCAGGCCAGGTTCCCAGCCACGCCATGATTTTGTGGTACTGAGTATAAATATCGTTGTCGTACTGACCGAGAACGTGCGCGTGTTCCATATAGGCGGCTGCACCTTTCAGGCCGTACAGGCACAGCAGACGCAGGCCGAGAATGTTCTCGCCAATCGCAGCTTTATCTTTGTTTGGCGTAAATTCTGCCGCCTGACGCTGCAGTTCACCCAGGTCATCGCTCACCAGCTGGAGTTCTGCCATTGGATTATCCACACGAGCGCTGGCATCGGCATTCAGACACTGCGCTTTCAGTGCTTCACGCAGGGCAATCGCTTCGCGGGCGTAACCGACAATGCGCGGGGAGTCGAAGTTGACATTCGTCAGCGTGGAGAAAAATGCGCGAGGGGCGAAGCTGTCGACGTAGTGGTCGATAATGCCGTATTCACGGGCTTTGAACGCCCACGCGGAGAGCCCTTGCAGGGAAGCAATCAGCAGATCCTGCAGGTCTGATGTTTCTGCGGTTTTGCCGCACATACCCTGCGCGTAAGAGCAGCCATTGCCTGCCGGAGTACGGATGGTTTGTTCACATTGCACACAAAACATAATCACACCTGTTAAAGTTATATTTAATATACATGTTTAAGATTATGCTTGTGCCAGAACGGTGAAAAGTGCTTTCTGCTACAAAGTAGAGGGATATTGATTTAGCGCAATTTTGGCGGCAGGTTCGCTACCGCCAAAGAAGTATCAGGCGGAGAAAAACGCCATCAGAACCGGAACCAGCAGGCTCAAAATAAAGCCGTGTACGATGGCGGCAGGCACCATCTCCAGACCGCCGGAACGTTGTAACACCGGCAGGGTAAAGTCCATCGATGTGGCACCGCACAGGCCCAGTGCGGTGGAGCGGCTGCGGCGAACCAGGCCTGGGATCAACATGATGGCAATCAGTTCGCGCGCCAGGTCATTAAAGAAGGCGGCGCTGCCAATCACCGGCCCGAACGATTCCGTCAGAAGGATGCCAGACAGAGAATACCAGCCGAAGCCGGAGGCCATTGCCAGCCCGGTTTTCAGCGGCAGGTCAAGAATAAAGGCGTTAATGACACCCGCGACCAGGGAGCTGGCGACCACGACAACGGCCACTATCATTCCCCGGCGGTTGAGGACGATCTGTTTTAACGTCATGCCATTATTTCGCAGCTGAATACCAATCAGGAATAGCAGGAAGATCAGGGTATATTCGCTGGCTTCCGTGGCGTGCTGTAAAAATGCCCATCCGGTAAGTCCCAGCAGAAAACCGAGCACCACGACGCCGCACAGTTTTAATGATTCCAGCGCCATCGCAATACGCGAAGGTAATTTTTCCTGGTGGTGGTGATTTTTCCACGGAATTGAGCGCTCCAGCCAGAAAAGCGCAGCAATATTGCACAGTAATATCACCACAACCGTGACGGCTGAATAATGCAGGATCGAGAGCAAATTAGCGGCCAGGTTATCCAGGAAAGCGAGGCTAATCCCCATAAAGAAAAGAATAACGTAGACAATCCAGCTGAGAAAACGATTGATGAGCCTTAATGCGGATTCACGGCGCAGCGGAATAAGGTAGCCCACAATCAAGGGCAGCAAAATAATGAGGAGTCCTGAAAACATGAACAGCTGGTCCTTTTGAGTATCTGTTAAGCGCCAGTGACACTACCCAATTAAGGCTTTGAGGTAAAGCTACAAAAAAAGCCGGGTGGCGGCTACGCCTTACCCGGCCTATAACGTGCGCCATCGCGTAGGTCGGGTAAGCGTTAGCGCCACCCGACATTACAGGCCGCACTTTTATTAATCGCGTTTTTCCAGCAGGGTACGATACAGCACACCGCCCAGTATACCGCCGATGACTGGCATCACCCAGAACAGCCACAACTGCTCAAGCGCCCAGCCCCCCTGGAAAATCGCGACCGCGGTACTGCGCGCCGGGTTTACGGAGGTGTTGGTAACCGGAATGGAGATCAGGTGGATAAGCGTCAGCGCCAGACCAATAGCGATTGGCGCGAAGCCCGCGGGTGCGTGTTTATCCGTTGCACCGTGGATGACTAACAGGAAGCCAGCCGTCAGCACAATTTCAATCACAATGGCAGACAGCATGGAATAGCCGCCCGGCGAATGTTCACCGAAGCCGTTAGAGGCGAAACCGCTGGCTGCCGCATCAAAGCCTGCTTTACCGCTGGCAATCATGTACAGCACCGCGGCGGCAATAATGCCGCCAACCACCTGAGCGATAATATAGCCAGGAATGTCTTTCGCCGGGAACCGGCCGCCTGCCCATAAACCTAATGTCACTGCCGGGTTAAAATGTCCGCCGGAAATATGACCTACGGCAAATGCCATCGTTAACACCGTCAAGCCAAAAGCCAGGGCGACACCGACAAAACCAATGCCTAATTCTGGAAAAGCGGCTGCGAGAACTGCGCTACCGCAACCACCAAATACCAGCCAGAATGTACCGAAACATTCTGCCGCTAACTTTCTGAACATAACCACCTCAATAATAAATTTCCGCACACTATCCCGCGTGCGGGTTATATCGCCATAAAGGGATGACGACTCAAAGAGCCATTATTTTAGAAACCTACAACACCCCTTCGCCACTTAAATAAATTCAATTAATTTGATTTAAGGCAATGTGATGTTATTCCTTGTTCGAGCGGGAGGTAAATAGATCATAGTCCAATTCTTAAACGGGCGTATCTTCTGCTATCGTGTCCAACATCCTGCCGCTATACTGCTGATAACTTGAAGGAAAAAGTGATCATTTCGCGGGGGATTTATGCTTCTCGAACGAGTGGAAATAGTCGGGTTTCGCGGTATTAACCGTCTGTCGCTGCAACTGGAACAGAACAACGTCCTGATTGGGGAAAACGCCTGGGGAAAGTCCAGTCTGCTGGATGCCCTGACCCTGTTGCTTTCACCCGAAGATAATTTGTACCACTTCGTTCATGATGACTTCTGGTTCCCACCGGGTGATGTCACGGGGCGCGAGAAGCATTTACATATCATTCTGACCTTTCGGGAATCTGAGCCGGGGCGTCATCGCGTGCGTCGCTTTCGCCCGCTGTCGTCGTGCTGGGTGCCGTGCGATGATGACTTCCATCGTATTTTCTACCGTCTGGAAGGTGAGCTGGCCGAGAATGAGAGCGTATTAACGCTGCGTGAATTTCTCGATGGCAAAGGTCATCCCCTCTCGCTGGAAAACATTGATGAGATGGCCCGCCACCTGATTCGCCTGACGCCGGTATTACGCTTGCGTGATGCGCGTTTTATGCGGCGCATCCGTAACGGCACTGTACCGAATATGCCTGAAGTGGAAGTGACCGCTCGCGAGCTGGATTTTCTGGCGCGTGAGCTGGTCTCTCGTCCGCAAAACCTGACCGACGGGCAGATCCGCCAGGGGTTATCTGCCATGGTGCAACTGCTTGAGCACTACTTTTCCGAGCAGGGAACATCGCAGTCACGTAACCGTCTGATGCGCCGCCGCTCGCACGATGAACAGCGAAGCTGGCGCTACCTCGATATCATTAACCGCATGATCGACCGGCCAGGCGGGCGCACTCACAGAGTGATCCTGTTGGGATTGTTCTCCACGCTTTTGCAGGCCAAAGGCACCGTTCGGCTGGACAGGGACGCGCGGCCGCTGCTGCTGGTGGAAGATCCTGAAACGCGCCTGCACCCTATCATGCTCTCCGTTGCGTGGCAGCTATTAAACCTGCTGCCGCTGCAACGTATTACCACCACCAATTCCGGCGAGCTGTTATCCCTCACGCCGGTGGAGTATGTCTGCCGTCTGGTGCGTGAATCCTCGCGCGTATCGGCTTACCGGCTGGGGCCGGGCGGCCTGAACGCGGAGGACGGTCGCCGCATTGCGTTTCATATCCGCTTTAACCGCGCGTCGTCGCTGTTTGCGCGTTGCTGGCTTCTGGTCGAGGGGGAAACCGAAACCTGGGTTATCAACGAGCTGGCGCGCCAGTGCGGTCATCACTTCGATGCAGAAGGCATTAAGGTCATTGAGTTCGCGCAGTCGGGATTAAAACCGTTAATCAAATTCGCCCGCCGGATGGGCATTGAGTGGCATGTACTGGTGGATGGTGACGAAGCAGGGAAAAAATATGCCGCTACCGTCCGCAGCCTGCTCAACAATGACCGGGAAGAAGAGCGCGATCATTTAACCACGCTGCCCGCGATGGATATGGAACACTTTATGTATCGTCAGGGTTTCGATGACGTATTCCACCGCATTGCGATGGTGCCGGTGGATGTGCCGATGAATATGCGTCGGGTGATCGCCAAAGCAATTCACCGATCGTCAAAACCGGATCTGGCCATTGAAGTGGCAACGGAAGCAGGGCGGAGGGGTGTTGAATCGGTGCCTACGCTGCTGCGCAAAATGTTCTCCCGCGTACTTTGGCTCGCACGCGGGAGAGCGGATTAGCGGTGAGTGGCCTGGTTTACCTGGCTAATCAGGCTATCCAGCAGCGCGTAGCGACGGCGATACTCGGAACGTTTTTTACTGGCAATCTCTTCAATCGGTTTGCGTGGCATTGTCAGCGGTAGCACAAAGTTGCCGTGATCCTGCTGCTGGCCGCCAATGGAAAGCCAGAAACTGTCGTAGTCTGCCAGCAGTTTTCCCTCTTTTTTCTTGCGATAACGCCAGCTACGATAGATATGCGTGGCGTTGCTCACGGCGACAATCTGTTCGACCGGGAAAGCTGTCCCCAGGGTCATCGCGGCTTCAACCAGCAGACGTTTCGGGAACAGGCCGTGACAGGCTTTGGTCGCCCCCTGGATCAGCTCATGCGGCACATGCGATTTCGCGCCCTGTAATCCGCCGATAAACAGCGTGGATTTCCCTTCAAACTGACACAGCGTAAAGGTCATCTCCGCCAGTACCGTATTTTGATGGTCACAAAAGGCGAGGGTCGCTTCACCCTCTTTATCAAGAAACGCATCAGCACAGAGGCGGAGGGTGAATGGTTGCTCGTCTTTGCCGGTTAAGGTGACCAGCGTCATCCCTTTTTTCGAGAGATAACCTTTCAGTAGCGTCGCCGGAAGCTGACGGCTCATCATCTGGTAGTGGCAGTTAAGCGATTCCAGCGCGTTCTGCCGGCTCATATTCACGGTCAGCCAGGGACGGTGCAGACGGCACGGCAGCCCAGGTTGCACCTGTAACATTTGCATCAGACAGGGTTGTTTTGCCAGGCTTGCCAGCAGACGCGCGGTGCTGAACGGGGTTGCCAGTGAACGTAGCATGAATTTGCGTCGATAGGCGGGGTTTTGCCACGCCAGTCCTGGCGTAATCGCCCCGGATGCCAGGCTCCTGAAAAGTTGCCAGCCGGTTTTAGGTTGTGACAGGTTTGAATAAGGTGTATCGACGATGGAAGACATGTTAGATCCTGCTCCTTGTGGAAGATCGTTATTTCAGCAGGCGCTTTATCAACATCTCGTAAACAAATTCCGACGATTCCAGAAAACAGGGGTTTCGTTGAGGAGTGGTTTAGATAGAATCAACGGTGATGATAGCCAGGACAATTATTTGGAATATTTATGAATCTTAAGGGAAAACGCAGAACGCTATTTCTGCTGCTGGCGGTGCTGGTGTTAGTGGGCGGTTTCTGGTTATGGCAGGTGCTGAACGCGCCTGTGCCGCAGTATCAGACGCTGATCGTTCGCCCAGGTGAACTGCAACAGAATGTCCTGGCGACAGGCAAACTTGATGCCCTGCGCAAGGTTGACGTAGGGGCGCAGGTGAGCGGCCAGTTGAAAACGCTGTCGGTTGAGATTGGCGATAAGGTGAAAAAAGGCCAGTTGCTGGGCGTTATCGATCCTGAGCAGGCGGAGAACCAGATCCGCGAAGTGGAAGCGACGCTGATGGAGTTACGCGCGCAACGCGCTCAGGCTCAGGCGGAGCGCAACCTCGCGCAGGTCACCCTGACGCGCCAGCAGGCGCTGGCTAAAACGCAGGCCATCTCGAAGCAGGATCTGGATACCGCAGCAACAGAGCTGGCGGTAAAACAGGCGCAGATCGGCACCATTGATGCGCAAATCAAACGTAACCAGGCGTCGCTCGATACGGCGAAAACCAACCTCGACTATACGCGCATCGTCGCGCCAATGGCCGGGGAAGTCACCCAAATCACCACGTTGCAGGGGCAAACGGTGATTGCTGCGCAACAGGCTCCGAACATTCTGACGCTGGCAGACATGAGCACCATGCTGGTGAAAGCGCAGGTCTCTGAGGCAGATGTGATTCATCTTAAGCCGGGGCAGAACGCCTGGTTTACCGTGCTGGGCGACCCGCAAACCCGCTATGAAGGCGTACTGAAAGATATTCTGCCGACGCCGGAAAAGGTCAATGACGCCATCTTTTATTATGCGCGCTTCGAGGTGCCTAACCCGCAGGGCGTGCTGCGCCTGGATATGACCGCCCAGGTGCACATCCAGTTAACCGGGGTGAAAAACGTGCTGACCATCCCACTCTCAGCGCTGGGTGAGTCCGCAGGGGACAGCCGCTATAAAGTGAAGGTGCTGCGCAACGGCGAAACGCGCGAGCGTGAAGTGGTGATTGGCGCACGTAACGACACGGACGTGGTGGTGGTGAAAGGGCTTGAAGAGGGGGAAGAGGTTGTCACCAGCGAAAGCCTGCCCGGAGCCGCTAAATGACCGCGCTGCTTGAGCTGAATGACATTCGTCGCAGCTATCCTTCCGGCGACGGCCCGGTGGAAGTGCTTAAGGGGATCTCCCTGCGCGTTGAAGCGGGCGAAATGGTGGCGATTGTCGGTGCGTCCGGTTCCGGTAAATCGACGCTGATGAACATTCTCGGCTGTCTCGATAAACCCACCAGCGGCACATATCGTGTGGCCGGGACGGATATCTCTACGCTGGACGGCGATGCGCTGGCGAAACTGCGCCGTGAGCACTTCGGCTTTATCTTCCAGCGCTATCATCTGCTCTCTCATCTGAGCGCGGCGCAGAACGTAGAAGTGCCGGCCGTCTACGCGGGTGTGGAGCGTAAAAAACGCCTTGAGCGTGCGAAAGCATTGTTAACGCGTCTGGGGCTGGCGGAGCGTGTGGAGTATCAGCCGTCGCAGCTTTCGGGAGGCCAGCAGCAGCGCGTGAGTATTGCCCGCGCGCTGATGAACGGTGGTCAGGTGATCCTCGCGGATGAACCGACCGGGGCGCTCGACAGCCGTTCCGGTGAAGAGGTAATGGCGATCCTCCATCAACTGCGTGACCAGGGGCATACGGTAATTATCGTTACCCACGATCCGCAGGTGGCTGCGCAGGCGGAGCGGATTATTGAGATCCACGACGGCGAGCTGGTGAGCAACCCGCCGCCGCGTCAGTCCAGGGCGGCTGCGCCGAAAGAAGCATTGCCTGCTTCAACCGGCTGGGGGCAGTTTTCCAGCGGCTTTCGCGAAGCGCTGACCATGGCATGGCTGGCGATGGCAGCGAATAAAATGCGCACGCTGCTGACCATGCTCGGCATTATTATTGGTATCGCGTCGGTGGTGTCGATTGTGGTGGTGGGCGACGCGGCCAAACAGCTGGTGCTGGCGGATATTCGCGCAATCGGCACCAACACCATTGACGTCTACCCTGGCAAAGACTTTGGCGACGATGAACCACAGTATCAACAGGCGCTGAAATATGACGACCTGGCGGCGATTCAGAAACAGCCATGGGTCAATTCGGCTACGCCTGCGGTCTCGCAAAACCTGCGCCTGCGCTACGGCAATATCGACGTGGCGGCCAGCGCCAACGGCGTCAGCGGTGATTACTTCAACGTCTACGGCATGACCTTCAGCGAAGGCGCGACCTTCAATGCCGAACAGCTGGCGGGCAGGGCACAGGTAGTCGTGTTAGATGCAAACTCGCGCAGGCAGCTCTTCCCGAATAAAACGAACGTTGTGGGTGAGGTGATCCTCGTGGGGAACATGCCTGCCACGGTCATCGGCGTGGCGGAAGAGAAACAGTCGATGTTTGGCAGCAGCAAGATCCTGCGCGTCTGGCTGCCGTATACCACCATCTCCGGGCGGATTATGGGCCAGTCATGGCTTAACTCCATCACCGTTCGCGTGAAGGAGGGCTACGACAGCACCCTGGCCGAACAGCAGCTTGAGCGGTTGTTAACCCTGCGCCACGGGAAGAAGGATTTCTTCACCTGGAATATGGACGGCCTCTTGAAAACGGCGGAAAAGACCACACGTACTCTTCAGTTGTTCCTGACGCTGGTGGCGGTGATTTCGCTGGTGGTCGGCGGTATCGGGGTGATGAATATCATGCTGGTGTCGGTCACGGAACGCACGCGGGAGATCGGTATCCGCATGGCGGTCGGGGCCAGAGCCAGCGATGTGCTGCAGCAGTTTTTGATCGAAGCGGTGCTGGTGTGTCTGGTCGGTGGTGCGATGGGGATTGCGCTGTCGATGATGATTGCCTTTGCGCTCCAGCTCTTTTTACCCGGCTGGGAGATCGGTTTCTCACCGGTGGCAATTCTCACGGCGTTTTTATGCTCGACCTTTACCGGTATCCTGTTTGGCTGGCTGCCAGCACGCAATGCGGCGCGGCTCGATCCGGTGGATGCGCTGGCGCGGGAATAACCTGAAAGTAAAAGACCACCTTCTAAGAAGGTGGCTTTTGAGAATGCCCCCTGTAAGGGGGGCTATTATCACTTCCCGCTTACTACTCTAGCAATTCCATCTGCTGTTCATGCGTTTGTTCCGTTTTCTCCTGATGCCGCACATATCGTCTGATAATTTCCTCGTTCACACCGACAGTATCTACAAAGTATCCACGTGACCAAAAGTGGTTGCCCCATAGCTTTTTTCGTATATGTGGAAAACGATTGTAGAGCCTGATGGCGCTGCGGCCTTTCAGATGCCCCATCAGGGTTGATATCGAGATTTTAGGTGGGACGATTACAACAAGATGTACATGATCTGGCTGAATATTTAGCTCCAGAACCTCACAATCTTTTATTCCACAGAGAATGTAGATTGTCCTGTAAAGTTCCTTACCCAACTTATCTTTCAAGATCCTGAAACGGTACTTTGGCGTCCAGACTATGTGGTATTTGCAACGCCAATATACATGTGATGAACTCCTGTAAAGCCCCATGTCGGTTTGTCTCCTTTTACTTGTGGTGAGTAAGCAGAGATATTCCGGCATGGGCATTCTTCAGGCTATAGCCTTACAGGATCAATCACCACCTCCCCAGGAGGTGGTTTAGGGGTGACAATAAAAATGCCAGCCGATCGGGCTGGCATTTTGCCTGCGGGATGTACACAATAAAACAGAGGGCTATGCAACCGTTTCTGCTTCAACGGGCACGATTAGACTGGCGTGATTGCCTTTTGGCCCCTGGTGTACATCGAACCGGACGGACTGCCCGGCTTTGAGCGTCCTGTAACCATCCATCTGAATGGTGGAATAGTGAGCGAAGATATCCTCGCCGCCGCCTTCGGGGCAGATGAAGCCAAACCCTTTGGCGTTGTTGAACCACTTAACAGTACCCATTTCCATGCTTCGACATCCTTCGTAAATCTTATAAATTAAGATGGAATGAACCGGTGGTGGAGTGGGGGCTGTTCAAAACCTCGCCAACTCACGCTTGTACAATTTAGATAAACGAAAGAAGCCGTCAAGCGTTTGGCGCTGGAGTTGGGACAATAATCAACCAAAATTTGAGGCAGTTAACGCTATTGCAACAGTTTGTGACAGACATCGCGGATGACAGTAATAGATGATTGTTATCTAACATCTGAGGTAGATTCAAAGTGGTTATGCATAATGGGTAAGACGAACGACTGGCTGGATTTTGACCAGCTGGCGGAAGATAAAGTGCGTGACGCGCTAAAACCGCCATCTATGTATAAAGTTATGTTAATGAACGATGATTACACGCCGATGGAATTTGTTATTGACGTGCTACAAAAGTTCTTTTCTTATGATGTAGAACGTGCAACGCAACTGATGCTTACCGTTCATTATCGTGGCAAAGCGATCTGCGGCATCTTTACTGCCGAAGTTGCGGAAACCAAAGTGGCGATGGTGAACGATTATGCGAGGGAGAACGAGCATCCGTTGCTGTGTACGCTGGAAAAGGCCTGATAAGGCATAAAATTGGGGGAGGTGCCTATGCTCAATCAAGAACTGGAACTCAGTTTAAATATGGCTTTCGCCAGAGCGCGTGAGCACCGACATGAGTTTATGACCGTCGAGCACTTGCTGCTCGCACTGCTTAGCAACCCATCTGCCCGCGAAGCGCTGGAAGCCTGCTCCGTGGATCTGGTGGCGCTACGTCAGGAACTCGAAGCCTTCATCGAACAAACCACACCGGTGCTGCCAGCCAGTGAAGAAGAGCGTGACACGCAGCCGACGCTTAGCTTCCAGCGTGTGCTGCAGCGCGCGGTTTTCCACGTCCAGTCTTCCGGGCGTAGCGAAGTGACTGGCGCAAACGTCTTAGTCGCCATCTTCAGCGAGCAGGAGTCACAGGCGGCTTACCTGCTGCGCAAACACGAAGTCAGCCGACTGGATGTGGTCAACTTCATCTCTCACGGGACGCGCAAAGACGAGCCTAACCAGGCATCGGATTCCAGCAATCAGATTAACAACAACGAAGAGCAAGCAGGCGGGGAGGATCGTATGGAAAACTTCACCACCAACCTTAATCAGCTTGCTCGCGTTGGCGGTATCGACCCGCTGATTGGTCGCGATAAAGAGCTGGAGCGTGCGATTCAGGTGCTGTGCCGTCGCCGCAAGAACAACCCGCTGTTGGTAGGGGAATCTGGCGTCGGTAAAACCGCGATTGCCGAAGGTCTTGCCTGGCGCATAGTGCAGGGCGACGTGCCGGAAGTGATTGCCGATTGCACCATCTACTCGCTGGATATCGGCTCGCTGCTGGCGGGCACCAAATACCGCGGTGATTTTGAAAAACGCTTCAAGGCGCTGTTAAAGCAGCTTGAGCAGGACACTAACAGCATTCTGTTTATCGATGAAATCCACACCATCATCGGTGCAGGTGCGGCCTCCGGTGGCCAGGTGGATGCCGCTAACCTGATCAAACCGCTGCTTTCCAGCGGCAAGATCCGCGTGATTGGCTCCACAACTTACCAGGAGTTCAGCAACATTTTCGAGAAGGACCGTGCGCTGGCGCGTCGCTTCCAGAAAATCGACGTGACTGAGCCGTCCGTCGAGGAGACGGTGCAGATCATCAACGGCCTGAAACCGAAGTACGAAGCGCACCACGACGTGCGTTATACCGCGAAAGCGGTGCGTGCGGCGGTGGAACTGGCGGTGAAATACATCAACGACCGTCATCTGCCGGATAAGGCGATTGACGTGATTGATGAGGCGGGGGCGCGTGCGCGCCTGATGCCAGCCAGCAAGCGCAAGAAAACCGTTAACGTGGCGGATATCGAGTCCGTGGTGGCCCGCATCGCGCGTATCCCTGAGAAGAGCGTTTCTCAGAGTGACCGCGATACGCTGCGCACCCTCGGCAATCGCCTGAAAATGCTGGTCTTTGGTCAGGATAAAGCCATTGAGGCCTTAACCGAAGCGATCAAGATGGCACGCGCCGGGCTGGGGCATGATCACAAGCCGGTTGGTTCCTTCCTGTTCGCCGGGCCAACCGGTGTCGGGAAAACCGAGGTGACGGTGCAGCTCTCCAAAGCACTGGGCATTGAACTGCTGCGCTTTGATATGTCCGAGTATATGGAGCGTCACACCGTCAGCCGTTTGATTGGTGCGCCTCCGGGATACGTGGGCTTTGACCAGGGCGGCCTGCTCACCGACGCGGTGATCAAGCATCCGCACGCGGTACTGCTGCTCGATGAAATCGAGAAAGCGCACCCGGACGTGTTCAACATCCTGCTGCAGGTGATGGACAACGGGACGCTGACCGACAACAACGGGCGTAAGGCGGACTTCCGCAACGTGGTGCTGGTGATGACCACCAACGCCGGGGTGCGTGAAACCGAGCGTAAATCCATCGGCCTGATCCACCAGGATAACAGCACCGATGCGATGGAAGAGATCAAGAAGATCTTCACGCCGGAGTTCCGTAACCGTCTGGACAACATTATCTGGTTCGATCACCTGTCTACCGAGGTGATCCATCAGGTGGTGGATAAGTTCATCGTCGAACTGCAGGTTCAGCTGGATCAGAAAGGCGTGTCGCTGGAAGTGAGCCAGGAGGCCCGCAACTGGCTGGCAGAGAAAGGCTACGACCGTGCGATGGGTGCCCGTCCGATGGCGCGTGTGATTCAGGACAACCTGAAGAAACCGCTGGCGAACGAGCTGCTGTTTGGCTCGCTGGTGGACGGCGGCCAGGTGACCGTGGCGCTGGACCAGGCGAAGAACGAACTGACGTACGATTTCCAGAGTGCGGCGAAGCACAAGCCGGAAGCGGCTCACTGAGTTGAACGTTAAACGAAAAAACCGGGCATTTGCCCGGTTTTTTTATGCCCGCTTTTCTCCCTCTCCCTGTGGGAGAGGGCTGGGGTGAGGGCATCAGGTCGCAGCGAAATTTTGCGAGGCGCTTTCCAGTTTCTTTTGATGTCTGTTGCTGGATAAATCCACAGCAATAAAATGGCGACGCACCTGCAAAATCAGGTGTCGGGATTGGCGTCCTGAAAGTGTGTGAGCAGCAGTATTGCTGCAGGCTTCGTTCGCCCTAAGGAAAAGGGTATAATCTGCATCTGGCGGGCGAATCGGGAGCTTCCTTTGAAGCGCCAGTAGCACACACACTGGTACGCCAATTCCTTTTCGTCCGCCGCCAGCGAATCTGGCGTTTCCTGCGGTGGTAAATTCAAAGTGTGTGAAGGAATTACCCAATGAATACAAAAAATAATTTCGCCCAACTCTACAGCGAACTTACTCTAAACCTCGATCTCCCAACCCTTACTGAGCGTTGCAAATTGCTCACTGAAATCCTGCTGGACTGCAACTCGCTCCCGCAAACTCAACCCGTTTGTCGTTGTCTTGGTGCTTATCTGGAGGAAGTCAAAACCGGCCTTGTGGAATCGATGAGTGATTTTCAGATAGTAGAATTTGAGGAAGAAGAGGAGCCACCGCGGCAAAAAGAGTGGTTGCTGGAAGGTACTGAAACCAAGTGCGATTACTGCCGCGCATTAAATCACGTGCTGCTGGTATCGCATTTTGACCGCGAGATGCTGCCGTACCTGACGGGATTATTGCACGACATTACTCACTCAATGGCGGCAGATGTGGTTGCGCCTCGTAGTGCAGAAACCGTTATCCATATTATTCCCTGATTATTTTGTCGCGTCGGGGGAGTTGTTTCGATGCATGCAGGTTAAACCCTTTTTTCTGGCGGCTTTGTAACTCATTGATTTATATGATGAGGATTTGCGCTTTGAAAAAAAGGGTTTAATGCGCATGTATTGATTATTTTCTTATACAACAATAAGATGGCGAGGTTTCCTTTCAGTTCACTGCCGTGCAGGCAGCTTAGAAATGTAGCGCTCGCCGCAGTATCAGACCGAAGGTGTTCACTGCCGTGCAGGCAGCTTAGAAAACAGGAAATGTGAGGACTGGCGCGGGCTGGAAGTTCACTGCCGTGCAGGCAGCTTAGAAAAAACAGGCGGGTGTAGATTGCGTCACCTGTTTGTTCACTGCCGTGCAGGCAGCTTAGAAACCCATCAGGTCAGCAAGGGCATTCGTGTTTAGGTTCACTGCCGTGCAGGCAGCTTAGAAAAGACGTCGCGGTAGTCGAATCCGGGTTTAAGTGTTCACTGCCGTGCAGGCAGCTTAGAAATGATTCCAAAGCAGTGGGATGACAACACAACGGTTCACTGCCGTGCAGGCAGCTTAGAAAATCGTAATGGCAATACCCCCTACAGCGGATAAGTTCACTGCCGTGCAGGCAGCTTAGAAAACTGAGAAACTCAGCCTGGCGAACGCCACCATGTTCACTGCCGTGCAGGCAGCTTAGAAACTGTTTAATGACGATGTGGCGAAGATGCTTCAGTTCACTGCCGTGCAGGCAGCTTAGAAATGCAGCTGGATAACCCGCTTGGTACGGTCACTGTTCACTGCCGTGCAGGCAGCTTAGAAAGGCGATGCTGAGGTGGGCGACCAAACCCACCGGTTCACTGCCGTGCAGGCAGCTTAGAAATGGGAACCGTCCTGCTTCGTCCATTCTTCAATGTTCACTGCCGTGCAGGCAGCTTAGAAAGCATGACAAAGCCAGTCATTAATCAGCTTGGGGTTCACTGCCGTGCAGCAGGCAGCTTAGAAATGGCTGGGGTTTGGCACATGGACGCAGCGCACGTTCACTGCCGTGCAGGCAGCTTAGAAAGTTAGCACCGTTTTACATCCGCTTATTGCGTGGTTCACTGCCGTGCAGGCAGCTTAGAAAAGAGAAACGGCATATCCAGAGTCTGGATCTTTGTTCACTACCGTGCAGGCAGCTTAGAAACACTCAATGCCCATCTGGACGAAGGCGTTAATGTTCAACGCCACACACACACTCTTGCTAAAAAGGTCTTGCAATTACATGCACCAAATCGATCATTCATAAGAACACATCACTATTATCTCTATCATTTTTATTTAAATCAAAAAACATATCCAATCCATAAATATAATCAAAGGAATGCATTATTCATTGGGATGATAAATGCGCTATTAAACACACTTTCTGTTTTATTACCCCTCTGATTATTATTCATTTGATATATATCACATTTGTCTTTGTCTAAAACTCGCTAACATATCCTGCATTCAATTCTTTGAAATAAAAGCCTTAACATGCCCGCAAACAGCATCACGCCTGGCGATTTAAAAACCATACTCCACTCTAAACGCGCCAATATCTATTATCTGGAGAAATGTCGTATTCAGGTAAATGGTGGGCGGGTTGAATATGTCACCCAGGAAGGGAAAGAGTCATTTTACTGGAACATTCCCATCGCCAATACTACGGCGGTCATGTTGGGTATGGGAACCTCCGTTACGCAAATGGCAATGCGGGAATTTGCACGGGCAGGCGTGATGGTTGGTTTTTGTGGAACGGATGGCACGCCGCTTTATGCGGCAAACGAAGTGGATATTGATGTCTCCTGGCTTTGTCCGCAAAGTGAATATCGCCCGACGGGGTATTTGCAAAATTGGGTTTCATTCTGGTTTGACGAAGAAAAACGTCTGCAGGCGGCAAAGCACTTTCAGTTTATTCGTTTACAGCAAATCGAAAAACAGTGGTCCGGGTTGCGGATGCAGCGAGAAACCTCTTTTCAACCAGATAAGGATGCGCTGAATAATATTCTTGAGCGTGCGAAGCAGGGCATGGAAAACGCTCAGGATCATACGTCGTTGATGCTTCAGGAGGCACAGCTGACGAAATTACTCTATAAACTGGCAAGCCAGACGGTGGGCTACGGCAGCTTTATCCGCGCCAAACGGGGTGGCGGGGCGGATATGGCGAACCGTTTTCTCGATCAGGGCAACTATCTGGCCTACGGGCTGGCGGCTGTCGCAGCCTGGGTGACGGGCATTCCTCATGGGCTTGCGGTTATGCACGGTAAAACCCGACGCGGTGGGTTGGTTTTTGATATTGCTGATTTAATGAAAGACGCCCTCGTTATGCCACAGGCATTTATTGCGGCTATGGAGGGTGAGGATAATCAACAGTTTCGTCAGCGCTGCATCAACGTGTTTCAACAGGCTGATGCGCTGGATGTGATGATCGCCACGTTGCAGGAAACCTCGCAGTCGCTGGCGGGAGTCGCAAAATGAATGTGCTGATTATCTCCCGGTGTACGAAACGTGCGCGCGAGCAAAGCTGTCAAATTATCGATCAATTTGCTGAGCGCACGGGTGACGCTGCGTGGCAGACGACGATCACAATGGAAGGCGTTAACACGCTACGTAAGCTGCTGCGTAAAACTGCACGGCGTAATACCGCCGTGGCCTGCCACTGGCTGAAAAAAAGCGGGCAAACAGAGCTGCTGTGGATTGTCGGGAATTTGCGTCGCTTTAACGCGCAAGGACGTGTGCCCACAAATCGCACGACCCTGCAAATTATCCGCAATGACAACGAACACCGTTGGCACAGTGCGGAAAGCATCGCCTTGCTGGCGGCGATCGCCGGGCTGTTTCATGATTTTGGTAAAGCGGGGATGAGTTTCCAGCAAACGCTTAAGGGTGAAAGTAAGCGCTTCTGTCAAATGTTTCGCCATGAGTGGATCTCTGTTCGTCTGTTCGAGGCATTTGTAGGAGAACAAACCGATGAACAGTGGCTGACATCCTTAACACAGCTCAAAGCCGCTGACGAAAAGGCCATGCTAAAAGCGCTGAAGAAGGACAGGGAAGAGTGGAGTAATAGTCCGCTGGGAACATTACCACCCGTCGCTAAAGTGGTGGCGTGGCTGATGTTATCACACCACCGTTTACCTGAGCCCCATCCGAAAAATCCCTCATTACTGTACTGTGAAGGCTGGCTTGAGCGACAGCTGAATGTGGACTGGAACGCGCTAAATCACAAACAGGAAAAGCATGGCTGGACCACGCGGGAAAAACAAAACGTCTGGACATTTCCTCACGGCACGCCGCTAAAAAGTAAAACCTGGCGCGAGAAGGCCAGGCAGATTGGTAAACGCATCCGTAACCTCCCCGCACTGCTTCATGCGGGATCGCTGGATAATCTTTTCACCCTCCATCTTGCTCGTCTGTCGCTGATGCTGGCCGATCACGTTTACTCCTCTCAACCGGCTTATTCCAAATGGCAGGATGATGCCGTCCAGTGCTGGGCCAACAGTGACCGCCAGTCAGGGCTGCTTAAGCAAAAACTGGATGAGCACAATGTCGGTGTCGCGCACCTGGCGCTGCTGATGGGGCGTTCTCTTCCTTCTTTGCGTCGTTCGTTGCCCGCCATCGCCCGACATAAAGCGTTTCGGGAAAGGGCAACAAATCCGCGCTTTCAATGGCAGAACAAAGCATGGGATGTGGCCTCTGCCTTGCGGGAGAAGAGTGCAGAGCAGGGTTTCTTCGGCATCAATATGGCCTCGACAGGGTGCGGCAAAACCTTTGCCAATGCCCGAATTATGTATGCCCTCGCAGATGAGCAGGCGGGATGTCGCTTCAGCGTGGCGCTGGGGTTGCGGACCTTAACCCTTCAGACGGGACATGCGTTGCAGTCACGTCTGGGACTCGACGATGACACGCTGGCCGTCGTGACCGGTGCTGCGGCGGTGAAGGAGCTGTACCAGGGGAATGACGTTGAAGATAACAGCAGCGCCAGCGACGAAGCGTTTTTCGCCAGCCATCATTACGTTCATTATGAGGGCGCAATGAGCAGCGGTATTGCGCAACAGTGGCTGGCGAAAGAACCGACGCTTAACCGTCTGGTCAGTGCGCCGGTGCTGGTGACAACCGTCGATCATCTTATGCCCGCGACGGAAGGCGTACGCGGGGGGCGGCAGATCCCCGCCATGCTGCGCCTGCTGACCAGCGATCTGGTGCTTGATGAGCCAGATGATTTTGACGTTGATGATTTGCACGCCCTGTGTCGGCTGGTGAACTGGGCGGGAATGCTCTGCTCTCGTGTGCTTCTCTCGTCGGCAACGCTGCCCCCTGCGTTAACGGAAGCGTTGTTTGAAGCCTATCGGGAAGGACGCAAAGCCTGGCAAATCGCTTGCGGGATCTCCGACAGACCGCTGAGTATCTGCTGCGCCTGGTTTGATGAATACGGCGCACAGTCAAAGGATGTGGCCGATGAAAACCAGTTTCGTCAGGCGCACGGCGAATTTGTGCATCAGCGGATTAAACGCCTGCCTGACCAGCCACGGCTTCGTCTGGGAAAACTGGCTCCTGTTATGCCGAACTCAGCCAGTAATGCAGACGTGGTGTCTGCCCTGGCGGAGACGTTGCACCAGCAGATGGTTGAACTTCATCAGCGTCATCACACAGCCCATAAAAGTGGAAAAACGGTCTCGTTTGGCCTGGTTCGCATGGCCAATATCAATCCGCTGGTTGCTGTTGCGCAGGCGCTGATGGCAATCCCCTCGCCGGACAATTACCGCATTCATTATTGCGTTTATCACAGTCAGCACCCGCTGGCGGTGCGCGCGGCGATCGAAAAACGGCTGGACAGCGCGTTCACGCGACACGACCCGGAACATGTCTGGCAGTTACCGGAAGTGAAGCAGGCGCTGACATCGCCGGAGCAACACCATCTTTTTGTTGTGCTGGGGACGTCTGTGCTGGAGGTCGGGCGAGATTTTGATGCCGACTGGGGGATCGTCGAACCGAGTTCAATGCGTTCGCTTATTCAGTTTGCCGGGCGTATTCAGCGTCATCGCCAGCAGGTTCCTGAGCGTGAAAACCTGGTGATTCTGGAACGCAACGTGCGCGCGCTTCGTGGGGAGCGCGTGGCCTACTGTCGTCCTGGTTTCGAAACGGAACACCATCCGCTGCCTCACCATGATCTTCATGAACTGCTCAGTGAAGAAAGTTATCGCACACTCAATGCTATCCCGCGCATCG
The DNA here is from genome assembly GCF_041021625.1 of Enterobacter sp. MALB-1. Classification (NCBI taxonomy): domain Bacteria; kingdom Pseudomonadati; phylum Pseudomonadota; class Gammaproteobacteria; order Enterobacterales; family Enterobacteriaceae; genus Enterobacter; species Enterobacter sp. MALB-1. Next base: position 2,864,633 of record NZ_JBDPJL010000001.1, on the reverse strand, counting down.
TTGAAGATTTACCCGGTAATGCGCTGGCGGCGCTGGAGCATGCCCGGTTGCGTGCCGCGCTGCTGGACGGTGGGGATAAACCGGATGTTGTTGCCGCGTCGTGGTGGCGATTGCCACTGACGTGGAACGGTGAGCTTCAAAAACGAACACCGTTTCGCCGCTCATCGCCTGAGGACTCTTTCTTTTTGAGTATGCAGGAGGAAGACGACGAACCCGTGTTTTGTCTGATGCAGGAAGACGGCAGGTTAAAACCTTCGGAGCGGTTTCGCTCGCATTCGTTATCCATGGCCGACGGCGTAGAACCGTGGTTTGCGATTGATTATGCCAGGGTGTTGCAGGCGCTTGCGGATGAAAAGCAGATGGAGCTGGATGCGGTGTCGCGTCGTTATGGCGAAATCACATTGAGGGTCAGCAGGGAGGAGGAGACGGAACAATGGCTGTATCACCCGGTACTGGGTGTGTTTCGCGCCCTCTGAAGAGGGCGCGAGCTGCTTGTTCAGCAGTATATTGATCGATTGAGTAAAATCTCATGCTTGATATTTCTAAGCTACCTGAACGGTAGTCTGGGCCAAGACTATTGTGTAAGAAAAGTGGCGTCAATGATGTTTAGTATTTGCATATTAAATCTCATGCGTGATAGGTTGATTTTTTCTTGCTTGAGTTATAACCTAAAGGCATATCTTAACTAAGGCCAAAAACTCATGAAGAAGCCAAACGTATTGTGGTTTTCAATGATATTGATTGTCTATCCTGTCCTGACAAAGCAGTTACTTGTACATCAGACGTTTAACATAAATGCACCTTCTCACGTATTTAACTCGTTTGTAACAATTGTGAAGTCGTGAGGTAAATTGTAAAGGGAGAGCACGATGGGCAAGTCATCTTTGACAGAGTCTATTCGCTGTTACATTGCCGGACGACGGCAAACAAAGCTGGAAGCATTTGAAAAAGAGGCCGCAAAACGCAGCGAGGCAGAGAGCGCGACGCTTGCGGCAGAACGCCGGGAGCTGGAGCTTCGCTATGAACCGAAAGCATGGCTGACGGATGCCGCGAAGCGAGCCGGACAAATTAACCTCGTGACCCATGCGGCGAAATTTACCCACGGGGATTCAAAAAGTAGCAGTATTTACAGCGAGGCAGTGGCGCAGGAAGGATATCTCAGCAGCGCAGCGTTGTCTGGTCTGGAACCGGATGCCGTGGGTAATGCTGCAGCGCTGGATGTGGCGAAACTTCTGCAGACCCGTATCGAAGGGGGCGACTCCCTTTTGGCGAGCCTGAAACGCGGTGACCATGCCGCGCTGGCCGCATTTACCGACGACACTCATCAGTTAAATGAGTGGATAGCGGGATTTTCGCGCGCTCTGAAGCCAGGAGAGCCAGCTTCGCACAAACTCGCAAAACAGGGCTATTTTCCGGTAGGTGATGGTTACCACCTGTTAAGCCTGCTGTTTGCCACCTCGCTTGTCCATGCTATGCATCAGAAAATGGTTGCCCTGCGTTTTGGCGATGAGGTTAAAGCCATCTGGAAAGCGCGTCGCGAGAAAACCTGGCATCCCACTCCGCTGACACTCTTCCCGGATTCAGCGGAAATACACTTCGGTGGCACAAAACCGCAGAACATTTCGTATCTCAACAGCGTGCGCGGCGGACGTAGCTGGCTATTTTCCTGCCAGCCACCACAGTGGAAAAGAGCAGAAAAGCCGCCAACGAATTTACGTTCTGTTTTCGCCTCGGGTGGGCAATTTGACCGTCGTGCCAAGAGTCAAATTCAGTTGCTTATTTCCTTGCTGACGAGAACGGGCGGTTACACCAGCTTTCGTATTCGCGAAGCACGTGATGGCTATATCAACGCGCTTATCGACCTGTTGTTTGACGTTGCGGCTCAATTTCAGTGCGAAACATGGCAAAACTGGACGCTCAACTGTCCGGATCTTAAATCCCATCAGCAACTCTGGCTCGACCCCTGGCGCACAAAAACAGACGAAGCCTTCCGCCTTGAGCGTGAAAAAGACGACTGGCAGGACTCTGTGGCAGAGGATTTTGCCCTGTGGCTGAACGCGCGTCTGCGCAAGGCATTGCCTGATTTAGGTGCGGTAGAAAAGCGTGAATGGGAAACCCGCGAACGTTTACGCACGAACCTGCGCGAGATGGAAAAAATCATCCGGGAGGCGCTGAAATGAGCTCATTGATCCTGCTTCGCCGCGTCAGAGTCGAAAACGCCAACGCGATTGCTGGCCTGACGTATGGTTTTCCCGCTATCACCCATTTCATGGGATTTTCCCATGCGCTGTCCCGCAAGCTGACGGAAACGCACGGGCTGCGTATTGATGGCTGTGCGGTCGTGAGCCACGAGCACCAGATCCACGCGCATACGTCTGGCCGTGATTATCAGTTTGCGCTGACCCGCAACCCGTTAACTCGTGACGCGAAAACCGCCTCCTTTAATGAAGAGGGGCGCATGCATTTAACCGTATCTCTGCTGCTGGAATGTCACGGAGAAATCCCCAATGGTGAATACGGGCAGCGCGACCTGGCAGAGTTTCTGTTGCAGGTGTGCCCGACGCTCCGACTGGCGGGAGGAATTATCGTCGATATTCAGGATATCTCTGTGATGGCAATGCCTGCCAGTCGTCAGGAGATGGGGCGATTACAGTGGCAACTGATGCCGGGCTTTGCCCTGCGCGATCGCAGCGGCTGGCTGGGCGAACATCATCAAACGCTTCTTGAAAACGATCCTAACGCCACGTTGCTTGACGCCTGGCTGGATTTTGCTGCCCTGAAAATGCAAGCCGAAACGCCGGAGGAAGGTGACATCCGCGAAGGCGAACCGGCAAACTGGCACTATGTTCCTAAACCCAACCCCGGTTACCTGGTGCCGTTAATGACCGGTTATCAGCGCATCTCTGAACTCTACGCGCCCGGCGTTGTGGCAAACGCGCGCGATTCAGAAACACCCTTCGCGTTTACCGAAGCGGTGTATGGCGTGGGCGAATGGTGTGGGTTGCATCGAATTCAGTCACTTGATGACATTTTCTGGCGTTATCGCACGACAGAAACGGGCTACTACTGTCAGGGCGCGGGCGCGCCAGTGACATCTGAACATTCAAATTAAAAAGGACTTAACTATGGCAAAGGCTCCAACTACCGTTAAAACGGCATCTGTACTGGCATTTGAACGGAAACTGGCAACCTCCGATGCAGTAATGTATTCAGGCACCTGGGGGGAAGAGGTCTGGCAACTGATTCGTATTCAGGAGAAAGCGGTGCGTGGCACCATTTCAAACCGTCTTAAAAATGCCATTACCAGCGATCCGGCAAAACTGGATGCTGAGATCCAGAAAGCGAACCTGCAGCGTGTCGATGTGGCGGCGTTACCTGCTGATGCGGATACCCTGAAAGTGAAGTTTACCCTGCGCGTGCTGGGAAATCTTTCGACGCCTTCTGTGTGTAACGACCGGGCCTATCAGGATGAACTCACGCAGGTCATTGACGGCTATATCAGTGAACACGGTTTTGCCGAGCTGGCACGCCGCTATGCGACCAACCTGGCGAATGCCCGTTTTTTATGGCGTAACCGTGTCGGTGCCGAGAAGATTATCGTTAAGGTAGCGGGCAGCAAGTCATGGACATTCGATGCCTACGCCTATGCGCTGCGTGATTTTTCTGCCAGCGACGAGCAACTGAACGAACTGGCTCAGGAAATAGAAAAAGGGCTCAGCGGCAACGGATTCGTCCTGCTGAATGTAGAGGCGCAGGTATTACTTGGTGCCGGACAGGAGATTTTCCCGTCGCAGGAACTTGTGCTCGACAGCAACAGCAGTAAGAGCCGTCTGCTGTATCAGGTGGATGGTGTTGCCGGGATGCATTCACAGAAATTGGGTAATGCGTTGCGCACTATTGATACCTGGCATCCTAAAGTTGAAGAGTTGGGGGCGATCGCCGTCGAACCGTACGGCTCTGTCACCAGCCGCGGCGTGGCGTGTCGTCAGCCGAAAGATAAAATGGATTTTTACACCTTGCTGGATAACTGGGTGACGAAAGGCCAGAAGCCAGACGTTGAACAGCAGCATTACGTGATGGCCGTCCTGATCCGCGGCGGCGTCTTCGGTGAGAAAAGCGAGTAAGGAGTCGTAATGGATCACTACATTGAGATCCGCGTACTGCCCGACCCGGAGTTTAGCGAGGAAATGCTGATGGCCGCGCTGGTGGCTAAGCTGCACCGCGCGCTGGGGCAACGAGGGCAGGGTGATATTGGTATTAGCTTCCCTGCATACAGCATAAAGCCTGGCCCGGTGTTACGTCTGCACGGTCAGCACCAGGCGTTAAGCGTTCTCGAATCACTGACATGGCGCAAAGGATTGAGCGACTACTGCGTGTCTTCGGACATAAAGCCCGTGCCTGCCGTTACGCAATGGCGCTGTGTGAGCCGCGTTCAGGTTAAAAGCAGTGCGCAAAGGCTTATGCGTCGTTCGGTGAAAAAAGGATGGTTAACAGAGGAGGAGGCGCAGCAACGCCTGTTGACAATGCAAGAGGCGCGGACTGATTTGCCCTGGCTTAATCTGCGTAGCCTCTCTACAGGCCAGTCGTTCAGGCTCTTTATCCGTCATGGTGATCTACTTTCTACGCCTGTCATCGGGGCGTTTTCGACATACGGGTTAAGTGCAACGGCGACCATTCCCTGGTTCTGAGAATAATAACCGCATCAGCTTTCAGGGTGCGGTTTTTTCTGCCAGACGAATATCGAAATTAAAAGGGAGCTGCTGGACAGAATTGAGTGTTTTGTGGAATGCCGGATGTAATGGGTTAAGTATGGCGTTGTTTTCATAAGGAATGATGCAGGAAGGTAAGATAAGCGCGAGCGCACTGTTCGCCTGCAACCAACCGGTTCCCAGATCCATCGTTGATACCGGTGTCGGATTTTCCTGCCAGTCCTCGGGCAACCAGGCTTTGTCCAGGTAGTCAATCTGGTCATCCGGGATATCAATACTGAACAGTTGGTACTGATTCAGCACGGTGTCTTTTTTCACGTGCACCAAAATTTCGAGCGATGCCAGCGAGATGGCGGTGGATACGTAGACGGCAGGATGCCCTTTATGATTCCAGCGACCGCCATACTGGTTTGCGCCGCTACCACTCCACGCTTCGCTGGCATAACGTCCTGTCACCAGACGATAAAAAATCACGCAAACACTCCGTGTTCCAGACGACCAATCAAATCGGTGACTTCCAGCGCGCCGGTTTCAGTGGCAATCAGGTTGACTGGCGCAACATTCCCAAGCCCACGCACCGGTGCTTGCAGCCAGTTCCATGCTTCCTCTTTACTACCAAAATAATCGACAGCAGCATCCAGCACACGCACGAAACGTGCCACGCGCTCGCTTTCATCGGGCGTCAGCGTTCGCCCTGCGCTTTTGCGGCGAGCGACATTGCGCTCGTTAATCCCCGTCACGCGAAGGATGTCCGCTTTCGACATCGACGTCCATTCATGAATGTTATCGAGGATACTGACGGGTAAACCTTGATTGAGGTATTCAACTAACCGCATACCACGGTTTGCAGGTAAACCGGCATAGCGCCAAAGCGCGTTATCAGCAGGTTTCTGCGCGGGAACCCATGTTCTCATAGTACCTCCTGGTTGAAGTCATTTGTCATAGATTAGTATAGTCATTTGTCGTGGTGTTTGGAATGGATGTTTTTTGCGCGGGGCGGTGGAAGAGAATTCAGCTGTTTACCCCTAATTTTGGAGTGATATGTAATGTATTGATTTATATTGGAAATATTGTGGGTGGGGTAAAATAGGATAGGAATAGGGTTTTAGCTTTTTTTGTATGAAAATCATAATGGTAAGGGGGTATTATTTCAGTGCACTGCCGTATAGGCAGCTTAGAAAACTCTGGCCGAGGCTGTCGACAATTTCGATAAGTGCACTGCCGTATAGGCAGCTTAGAAATACCATCCAGCATTTTTTGCGGGCCCGCTCGAGTGCACTGCCGTATAGGCAGCTTAGAAAAGGCCAACATGCGCCGGTTGTGCACCTCGATAGTGCACTGCCGTATAGGCAGCTTAGAAATTACTCCGGCGTGGCATAGTTGCGCGATTGTCGTGCACTGCCGTATAGGCAGCTTAGAAAGACGCATAGCCGCCGGAAAACGCCGACAATGCGTGCACTGCCGTATAGGTAGCTTAGAAATTTGCTAATAAAGCTCGTGAGATGTGGCACGAGTGCACTGCCGTATAGGCAGCTTAGAAAGTGTACCAGCCCTCTCACAGCTTGGCGTACACGTGCACTGCCGTATAGGCAGCTTAGAAATTGTAGACGCGCGCTGTGTTCGTTTGTCCTGTGTGCACTGCCGTATAGGCAGCTTAGAAAATAACCTGGGGCCTGGGCTGGGGGTGGTGGCGGTGCACTGCCGTATAGGCAGCTTAGAAAATTGTACAGGCTGCCGTCGGCCATGCTGTCTCGTGCACTGCCGTATAGGCAGCTTAGCAAAATAGAAAATAAGGTCTTCACACCCTTACATTTTGCACTGTCGAACAGCCAGCGCTGAGCTGAAAAGAAACCTCAAATAACGGTTTATGTAATCGATCGCACGACCAAAAAATAAGGCCGGGACTATCCCGGCCTTATTTAATATTCATCTGCCCTTACAGGCGAAAACAATTAGCGACTACGGAAGACAATGCGGCCTTTGCTCAGGTCGTACGGGGTCAGTTCAACAGTCACTTTGTCGCCCGTTAAAATGCGGATGTAGTTTTTGCGCATTTTACCGGAGATGTGCGCAGTTACCACGTGACCGTTTTCCAGCTCTACGCGAAACATGGTATTAGGCAACGTATCAAGTACGGTACCCTGCATTTCAATATTGTCTTCTTTGGCCATCTAATCCTCTGGGGTATCACTACCAAGTTTTGAACCGGCAAGATAATGCCGAAATTCATCAATTAAGTAAAGAATTGCGCGTTTAAAACGCAGCAAAACAGTTTCAGCGCATTGCCCAAGCGTCACGGTACAACCGAACGGGAAGCGCATTCGTAAAGGGGAGACAACAGGATAAACGTCAGGACGTTATCTGAAGCGAGGGTCCCAAACGGCGGCGGGGCAACAGGCAGAAGCTACTCTGCGGCGTAATTATAACACCCTCATAAAAAATGTGCGGAAAACATTTAGGCATTGGGCATAAAGAGCGTTCTTGGTATCCAGAAGTCGCGCGGGAGCTTCTCCTGGCGGCAGGTATCCAGATGCTCAATATAGTGACGGCGGGAGATTTCAACGGCTCCCAGTGAGGCGGTATGCTCATTGAGTACCTGACAATCCATCAACTGTCCGCCACGTTCGGCAAATTCCTTGCAGAAAACCAGCAGCGCGGTTTTCGATGCATTAACGGCGCGGGAGAACATCGACTCCCCGCAGAACAACGTCCCCTGTGCTACGCCGTACATGCCGCCCACCAGCTCGTCTTTATCCCAGACTTCAATGGAATGCGCATAGCCAAGCTCGTGTAACTGCTGATAAGCGGTAATGATGTCACGGGTGATCCATGTACCTTCATGGCGATCCTCGGCGCAGCCTTCGATGACCTGCCCGAACGCGTGATTAAGGGTGACATGATAAGGCGATTTAGCATGAAAACGCTTCATGCTACGGCTGAGGTGGAATTGCGCTGGCCACAGCACGGCACGCGGATCGGGCGACCACCATAAAATCGGGTCGCCGGGTGAAAACCACGGGAATATCCCGCGCTGGTAGGCCATCAGCAGCCGTGCCGGGCTGAGATCGCCGCCAAGTGCCAGCAACCCGTTGGGCTCACGTAGCGCGCCCTCCGGGGAAGGAAACGCAATATTATGACGAGAAAGCTGGACCAGGCGCATGACAGCAGAACTCCAATACGCGAGTGAGGATCGGTTCAAATATAGTCTACAGACGCTGTTTAAACTGGTAATAACGACCCTGTTTCGCCAACAGTTCTGCGTGACTACCTTGCTCAATAATGTGTCCGTTGTCCATCACAATTATTTGATCGAAACTCGCCAGCCCGCGCAGGCGGTGCGTGACCATCAACACGGTTTTACCAACCATCACATTCGCCAGTAAATCAAGGATTTGACTCTCGGTAGTAGCATCCAGCCCTTCTGTGGGTTCATCCAGCAACATCAGCGGCGCATCGTGTAGCAACGCACGCGCAATCGCCAGACGACGCAGCTCGCCACCGGAAAGCTGGCGGCCACCTTCGCCCAGCCAGCCGTTAAGCCCGTCGTCTTCGAGTAACTTATGCAACCCGACCTGTTCCAGTATCGCGCAAAGCGTGTCGTCCGGAGCATCCGGCGCGGCCAGCAGCAGGTTATCGCGAAGTGTGGCGCTGAACAGATGTACACGCTGTGGAACTACACTCACGGTCTTACGCAAGGTCTGCTCGCTGAAGTTAGCCAGTGGCGTATCGTTAAACCGAATTATGCCGTGCTGCGGGTCCCATGCGCGCGTTAAGAGCTGCAGAAGCGTCGATTTACCGCAGCCGGTACGGCCAAGGATCGCAATGCGCTGGCCCGCTTCAACGACGAGGTTAATGCCTTCCAGTGCATTCTGCGCCTGCTTGTCATAGGCGAATGTGACGTCACTGAGCGTCAGTGCGACCTGTTCAGGCGTGGTTGTCTGCGCAGCAGTGAACTTCACTTCCGGCTCCTGCTCAGCAATCTCCGTAATACGCATTGCAGAAGCGATAACCTGTCCCAGATGCTGGAACGCCCCCGTGACCGGGGCTAAGGCTTCAAAGGCCGCCAGCGCACAGAATACGAAGAGCGCAATCAGCGCGCCGGGCTGTACGTTGCCGCCCACGCCGCCGGAGGCCATCCACAGCATAACGGTAACCGCCACGCCGCCGATTAACATCATCAGCGCCTGGGAGAAGGCCGTCAGTTCTGACTGGCGGCGCTGAGCTTCGTGCCAGTTCAACTCGGTGCTTTCCATTTGCGAACGGTAGCGCGTGCTGGCACCAAAAATGGTAAGTTCTGCCTGTCCCTGCAGCCAGGAGGTCAACTGCTGTCGATACTCCCCGCGCATACGGGTCAGGTTTTCGCCTGTTGACTTACCGGCACGGTAAAACAGCGGCGGCAGGATAATCAGCGTCAGCAGCATGATGCCGCCCAGCGTCAATGCGAGCGGTACGTCCAGAACGCAAAGTCCCAGCGTGACCACCACGATCACCACAAACGCACCCACGATCGGAGAAATCACACGCAGGTAGAGGTGATCGAGTGTATCGACATCCGCTACCACACGGTTGAGCAATTCGCCCTGGCGAAAACGCGCCAGCCCGGCAGGGGAGAGAGGGAGCAGTTTGCTGAAGGTATAGATACGCAGGTGCTGCAGCACGCGGAACGTCGCGTCGTGGCTGACCAGACGCTCGAAATAACGTCCGGCAGTACGGGTAATGGCGGTGCCACGTACGCCCGCAGCCGGAAGCATATAGTTAAAGCTGTATAATCCGGCGAAGCCCGCGACGGCAGAAGCCGACAAGAACCAGCCGGAGAGCGTAAGCAGGCCGATGCTGGCAAGCAGGGTAACAATTGCCAGAACGATGCCCAGCGTCAGCATCCATTTGTGGCGTTTATACAGGGTAAGATACGGGAGTAAGGCGCGCATCAAATGTCCTCCTGACGATTCGCCAGCAGGGTGGCAAACGGCCCCTGCGCAGCAACGAGAGAGGCGTAATCGCCTTGCTCAACAATACGACCATTTTCCATCACCCAAATTTGATCCCAGTCGGCAATGCCTTCCAGCTGGTGCGTGACCATCAGAGTGGTTTGCCTGCGCGAAGCCGCGTTAAGCGCATCCATTACACGTTTCTCACTGTGCGCATCCAGGCTCGCGGCGGGTTCATCCAGCAGCATAAGCTGGCAGGGATTCAACAGCGCACGGGCAACAGCCACGCGCTGCGCCTGCCCAACGGACAGTCCGGCGGATTGATCGCCAACCACGGTATCCACACCCTGCGGCAGCAGCGGTAGAAACTCGCTGACCCAGGCGCGATCGAGCACCGATTGCAACTCATCTTCTCGCGCATCAGGGCGCGCCAGCAGCACATTTTCACGCAGCGTGGCGGCAGGAAGCTGTGGGTTTTGCCCCACCCAGCTTAGCTGTTTACGCCAGGCCTCAGGATCAAGCTCACTGAGTTCTGTTTTGTTAATGCGAAGGGAACCGGTGTAGGCCATAAAACCAGAAAGGGTATTGAGCAGCGAGCTTTTCCCGGAGCCGCTGGTGCCCACCAGAACCACACGTTGTCCGGCTGGCAGGGTAAAGTTCATAGGGCCTGCCAGCACTTTTCCCTCTGGCGAGAGAATAGAGAAATCCCGCGCTTCAATGGTCACAGGCTCCTGGGCGTTCAGGGTCACTTCACCACGTGCCGGGTGCGCCAGCGGCGTTTCAAGGAACGTTTTCAGGCTGTCGGCTGCGCCAACGGCCTGCGCTTTGGCATGGTAAAACGTGCCGAGATCGCGAAGCGGCTGGAAAAATTCCGGTGCCAGGATCAGCGCAAGGAAACCAGCAGAAAGGGTGACTGCCGTACCGTAGTGGCCGAAATCCAGCGCTCCGAGGTAAGAGAAGCCAAAATAGACCGCCACCAGGGCAATCGACAGTGAGGTAAAGAATTCAAGAACGCCAGATGACAAAAACGCCAGACGTAACACTTCCATGGTGCGCTGGCGGAAATCCTGTGAGGCCAGACGGATGTTTTCGGTTTCCGCTTCACCACGGCCAAATATACGCAGGGTTTCCATGCCGCGCAGACGGTCAAGGAAATGACCGCTTAAACGCCCCAGAGCAAGGAAGTTACGGCGGTTGGCATCTGCGGCACCCATCCCAACCATCGCCATAAACAGTGGGATCAGCGGGGCGGTGCCCAGCAAAATCAGCGCAGCGGCCCAGTTGACAGGGAAAATAGCGATCACAATCAGCAGCGGAACGAATACAGCCAGCGCCATCTGTGGCAGATAGCGGGCGTAGTAGTCATGCATATCGTCGATCTGCTCAAGGATCAGCGTTGCCCAGCTTCCGGCAGGCTTACCCTGAATCCACGCTGGCCCCGCCTCCTGAAGACGGTCAAGCACCTGGCGGCGAATTTCATAGCGAATATGTTGTCCGGCATGAAAACCAACACGCTCACGCAGCCATACGACCCAGGCGCGCAGCACAAAGACCAGGACTAAAATGATAAAGGGCAGCAGCAGCGCTTCGCGCGGGATGTTCTCCATAATCATATGATTAAGAATGCGGGCCAGCAGCCATGCCTGGGCAACAATCAACAGACCACTGACAAATCCCAGAAGTCGGGAAAAGGTAAGCCAGCGGCGGGATAGAACGCTTTGCTGTTTTAGCCAGCGTGTTAACTCTTGTTGACGGGTTTTTTCCATTGCGTATTTTGCAGGTGACGTTATAAGAAATTAGACAACTGCATGTTACACGTGACCAAAAATAAAGGCGACCTGTGGCCGCCTTTATTTACGTTTGTTACTGACTTGTAAAGATTATTTGGCTTGTTCAGCCAGCCCATCCAGGTAGCGTTCAGCATCCAGCGCGGCCATACAGCCAGTGCCCGCGGAGGTGATTGCCTGACGATAAATATGGTCCATCACGTCGCCTGCGGCGAACACGCCAGGAATGCTGGTCTGGGTCGCATTGCCGTGGATACCGGACTGCACTTTGATGTAGCCGTTTTCCAGCTCCAGTTGGCCGTCGAAGATTGCCGTGTTCGGGCTGTGGCCGATCGCCACAAACAGGCCCGCCACTTCCAGCGTTTCCACGTTGTCGGTGTTCTGCGTATCGCGAATACGCAGACCCGCCACGCCCATCTGATCGCCAGTCACTTCTTCCAGTGTACGGTTGGTGTGCAGCACGATGTTGCCGCTCGCCACTTTATCCATCAGACGTTTGATCAGGATCTTCTCGGCACGGAAGGTGTCACGGCGGTGGATCAGGTGCACTTCAGAGGCGATGTTCGCCAGGTAGAGCGCTTCTTCCACTGCGGTGTTGCCGCCGCCGATGACCGCGACTTTCTGATTGCGGTAGAAGAAACCGTCGCAGGTTGCACAGGCAGACACGCCGCGGCCTTTGAATGCCTCTTCTGACGGCAGGCCGAGGTAACGGGCTGATGCGCCAGTGGCAATGATCAATGCGTCACAAGTGTATTCACCGCTGTCGCCTGTCAGACGGAACGGACGGTTCTGCAGATCGACCTTGTTAATGTGGTCGAACAGAATTTCAGTTTCGAATTTGGTTGCATGCTCGTGCATACGTTCCATCAGCAGCGGCCCGGTCAGGTCGTTCGGATCGCCTGGCCAGTTTTCCACTTCAGTGGTGGTGGTCAGCTGACCGCCTTTTTCCATACCGGTGATTAATACCGGTTGCAGGTTAGCGCGTGCAGCATAGACCGCCGCGGTATATCCCGCAGGTCCAGAACCAAGGATTAGCAGCTTACTGTGTTTGGCCGTGCCCATGAGATCCCCATTGTTGTTGGCAGACATTTGGCTGGATTGTAGGGAATTTGTTGCCGTAAAAAAAGAGCACAGCAATTTTGATATCAATATGTGCAATAGACGCCGACGATGAATGGAGCGCTATAACATAACGATTTCTACTGAAAACCGGTCGTTTATAAGGCAATAAAATGATGATTAATACGCGACCGTAATGAATATCCGGCATGTTGTACTAAAAATCGATGTTTTGCTTTGACAATCCCCTGCGCTTTTGCGAAAACATTCAAGGAAGAAAAAAAACCGCGTTAACCGTGTGCCGCATAGGCATGCACGTAAATGCCATTTTTACCGGGTCAGTGAAATCTACGCATGGCGTGGACAGACGCCATACGTGATGTCGGTGACTGCCTTCGGGCAACGGTCTTCTTACCAACAGAACCCGAATCCGCATCGCGTCTAACACATAACCAGGCGATGTGATGAATAACGGGTACAGGCTCTGAACAGTGATGTGCACAGGGTCCAGGCAGGAGTAGGGAAGGAATACAGAGAGACAATAATAATGGTAGATAGCAAGAAGCGCCCTGGCAAAGATCTCGACCGTATCGATCGTAACATTCTTAATGAATTGCAAAAGGATGGGCGTATTTCCAACGTCGAGCTTTCAAAACGTGTGGGACTTTCCCCGACGCCGTGCCTTGAGCGTGTGCGCCGACTGGAAAGACAGGGTTTTATTCAGGGCTATACGGCTCTGCTGAACCCGCATTATCTGGATGCCTCACTTCTGGTATTTGTTGAGATTACTCTGAATCGTGGTGCGCCGGATGTGTTTGAGCAATTTAACGCCGCTGTACAAAAACTTGAAGAAATTCAAGAGTGTCATCTGGTTTCCGGTGATTTCGACTACCTGTTGAAAACCCGTGTGCCAGACATGTCCGCCTACCGTAAGCTGCTGGGTGAAACCCTGCTGCGTCTGCCAGGCGTGAACGACACCCGTACTTATGTGGTGATGGAAGAGGTCAAACAGAGCAATCGTCTGGTTATTAAGACGCGCTAACACGGAACAGGTGCAAAATCAGCGTAGTTTGATTACACTCCTGTTAATCCATACAGCAACAGTGCCGGGGAACCCCGGCGCTGTTGTCCGTTTTAGCAAACAGGCAGGACATGCCTGATACCTGGAGAGCCTTTCTTGAGCCAGGAATATACCGAAGACAAAGAAGTCACATTATCGAAACTAAGCAGCGGACGTCGCCTCCTTGAGGCGTTGCTGATCGTTATTGCCCTTTTTGCCGTCTGGCTGATGGTCGCCTTACTCAGTTTCAATCCCTCCGATCCCAGCTGGTCACAAACCGCATGGCATGAGCCTATCCATAATTTAGGCGGCATTCCTGGTGCCTGGCTTGCGGATACCCTCTTTTTCATTTTCGGTGTGATGGCCTATACCATTCCCGTCATTATTATTGGCGGATGCTGGTTTGCCTGGCGTCATCGACAGAACGATGACTACATCGATTACTTTGCCGTTTCATTGCGCCTGATAGGCGCGCTGGCATTGATCCTCACCTCCTGCGGGCTGGCGGCTATCAATGCTGATGATATCTGGTATTTCGCCTCCGGCGGCGTGATCGGCAGCCTGCTGAGTACCGCGCTGCAACCGATGCTCCACAGCAGCGGCGGCACCCTTACGTTGCTTTGCATCTGGGCGGCCGGGTTGACGCTGTTCACCGGCTGGTCGTGGGTGAGCATCGCTGAGAAGATCGGCAGCTTTATCCTCAATATTCTCACCTTTGCCAGTAACCGTACCCGCCGCGACGATACATGGGTCGATGAAGACGAGTATGAAGATGAGTACGAAGAGGATGATGACGCGCCTGTTGAGCGTCGCGAATCTCGTCGCGCCCGCATTCTGCGCGGTGCGCTGGCGCGTCGTAAACGCGTCGCTGAAAAATTCGCCAATCCGTTAGGTCGTAAAACCGATGCGGCACTTTTCTCCGGCAAACGCATGGATGACGAAGAGCACATTGAGTACCGCACCTCGGGGGCTGCCCTTGATCCTGACGATGTTCTTTTCTCTGGCAGCCGTGCGATGCCTGGCGATTACGACGAATACGATCCGTTGTTAAATGGCCATTCGGTTACTGAACCTGTGGCGGCTGCCGCAGCGGCCACTATGGCCACGCAGGCTTATGCTGCCCCTGTGGAAGCCGTCATGCCTTCCGCGCAGGTTCCTGCACCCGAATCTGCCATTCAACAACCACAGATTGACTGGCAGACTGCGCCAGGTGTCCATACGCCGGAGCCGACGATTGCGCCTGAGCCAGAAAGCTATGTGCCCGTTCAGCAGGAGCAGTGGCAGCAGCCTTATCAGCCGGAGCCGCAGGAATATCCGCAGTATGAGGAGCCTGTTGCTCAGCCGTATCAGGAGTATGCGCCTGAGCCGGTTGAACCTGTGCAACCGTATGTCGCGCCACAGCCTGAACCGGAAGTGGTGGAAGAGGCGAAACCGTCGCGTCCGCCACTGTACTATTTTGAAGAGGTTGAAGAGCGTCGCGCCCGTGAGCGCGAACAGCTGGCGGCCTGGTATCAGCCAGTGCCAGAACCGCTTCAGGAGCCTGTCACCAGGGCTCCGACCGTTTCCGTTCCGCCAGTCGACCCAACACCTGCGGTTGCTCCTGTGGCTGAAAGCGTGAAGCAAGCCACTGCAACAGCAGCGGCTGCTGCGCCGGTGTTTAGCCTGGCAGCCGGTGGCGCGCCGCGCCCACAGGTGAAAGAGGGGATTGGCCCGCAGCTGCCGCGCCCTAACCGCGTTCGCGTTCCGACGCGCCGTGAGCTGGCCTCTTATGGCATTAAATTGCCCTCCCAGCGTATGGCTGAAGAGAAAGCGCGTGAGCCTGAGTACGAAGACGACACTGATGAACTGCAGCAGGATGAACTGGCGCGCCAGTTCGCCGCGCAACAGCAACAGCGGTATGGTGAAGAATACCAGCATGATGTGCAGCACCATCAAGCCCACCAGGATGACGATGAGGCGGCCGAGGCGGAATTAGCGCGTCAGTTTGCTGCAACCCAGCAGCAACGCTATTCCGGTGAACAACCTGCCGGTGCGAACCCGTTCTCACTGTCCGATTTTGAATTCTCGCCAATGAAAGATCTGGTGGATGATGGCCCGAGCGAGCCGTTGTTCACCCCGAGTGTGATGCCTGAAGCCGAACCGGTGCGCCAGCAACCTGCGCCACAGCCGTATGCTCAGCCACAACAACCGGCTCCGCAGGCATATGCACAGCCACAACAGCCACCGCAGTTCCAGCAGCCTCAGGCACAGCCGCAGGAAAGCCTGATTCACCCGCTGCTGATGCGTAACGGTGACAGCCGTCCGCTGCAACGTCCAAGCACGCCGCTGCCGTCGCTGGATCTGTTAACGCCTCCACCGGCAGAAGTGGAGCCTGTTGATACGTTTGCGCTTGAGCAGATGGCCCGACTGGTGGAAGCCCGTCTGGCAGACTTCCGTATCAAAGCGGATGTGGTGAACTATTCTCCTGGTCCGGTGATTACCCGTTTCGAGCTCAATCTGGCACCGGGTGTAAAAGCAGCTCGTATTTCTAATTTGTCACGTGACCTGGCGCGTTCGCTGTCGACCGTTGCGGTGCGTGTGGTGGAAGTGATCCCAGGCAAGCCGTATGTAGGCCTGGAGCTGCCGAACAAGAAACGCCAGACCGTCTACCTCCGTGAAGTGCTGGATAATACCAAGTTCCGTGATAACCCATCCCCGTTGACCGTGGTATTGGGTAAAGATATCGCAGGCGATCCTGTGGTGGCCGATCTCGCGAAAATGCCTCACCTGCTTGTCGCGGGTACGACCGGTTCCGGTAAGTCTGTCGGTGTGAACGCCATGATCCTGAGCATGCTCTATAAAGCGCAGCCGGAAGATGTGCGTTTCATCATGATCGACCCGAAAATGCTGGAACTTTCGGTATATGAAGGCATTCCGCATCTGTTGACGGAAGTTGTGACCGACATGAAGGATGCTGCTAACGCCCTGCGCTGGAGCGTCAATGAGATGGAGCGTCGCTATAAGCTGATGTCGGCGCTGGGTGTGCGTAACCTTGCCGGGTATAACGAGAAAATCGCCGAGGCGGCGCGTATGGGGCGTCCAATTCCGGACCCATACTGGAAGCCGGGCGACAGCATGGATGCCCAGCATCCGGTGCTGGAAAAACTGCCTTACATCGTTGTGTTGGTGGATGAGTTCGCCGACCTGATGATGACCGTCGGTAAGAAAGTGGAAGAGCTGATTGCTCGTCTGGCGCAGAAAGCACGTGCGGCGGGTATTCACCTTGTGCTGGCGACGCAGCGTCCGTCTGTGGACGTCATCACCGGTCTGATTAAAGCAAACATCCCGACCCGTATCGCGTTTACCGTATCGAGCAAAATTGACTCACGTACTATCCTTGACCAGGGCGGCGCGGAGTCGCTGCTGGGAATGGGTGATATGCTCTATTCCGGCCCGAACTCTACCTCTCCGGTACGTGTTCACGGCGCGTTTGTTCGCGATCAGGAAGTTCACGCGGTCGTACAGGACTGGAAAGCACGTGGTCGTCCGCAATACGTTGATGGCATCACCTCCGACAGCGAAAGCGAAGGCGGCGGCGGTGGCTTCGACGGCGGCGAAGAGCTGGACCCGTTATTCGACCAGGCGGTTAACTTCGTGACTGAAAAACGTAAAGCGTCTATCTCCGGCGTGCAGCGTCAGTTCCGTATCGGCTACAACCGTGCTGCGCGTATCATCGAACAGATGGAAGCGCAGGGCATTGTGAGCGAGCAGGGACATAACGGTAACCGTGAGGTGCTGGCACCACCGCCGTTTGATTGACCGCGTTCTGATTGCAAAGAAGGGTAAATCAGCCAAAATTAAGCATTTTCTTCTGTCACCTGCCTGCGGGCAGGTCCAGAATAGAAGACGGAACCCCCACATCGGGAAGACGTATTTTAAGGAATGACAATGAAAAAAATCGCCATCGCCTGTGCATTTCTCACCAGTTTTGTTGCCAGCAGCGTCTGGGCTGATGCAGCCAGCGACCTTAAAAGCCGACTGGATAAAGTGAGCAGCTTCCACGCCAGCTTCACGCAGAAAGTGACTGATGGCAGCGGTAACGCGGTGCAGGAAGGTCAGGGGGATTTGTGGGTGAAACGCCCAAATCTGTTTAACTGGCACATGACCCAGCCGGATGAAAGCATCCTGGTGTCTGACGGTAAAACCCTGTGGTTCTTCAACCCGTTTGTTGAACAGGCGACCGCGACCTGGCTGAAAGATGCGACCAGCAACACGCCGTTTATGCTGATCGCCCGTAACCAGTCCAGCGACTGGCAGCAGTACAACATCAAGCAGAACGGGGATGAGTTTGTCCTGACGCCAAAAGGCAGCAACGGCAACCTGAAGCAGTTCACCATCAATGTGAGCAGCAACGGTACAATTAATCAGTTCGGTGCGGTTGAGCAGGACGATCAGCGCAGCAGCTATCAGCTTAAATCGCAGCAAAACGGCGCTGTTGATGCATCGAAATTCACCTTTACCCCGCCGCAGGGCGTAACGGTGGATGACCAACGTAAGTAAGAGGCGTGAGTGAGCAACCTGTCGCTCGATTTTTCAGATAATGCGTTTCAACCTCTGGCCGCGCGTATGCGGCCAGAAAATTTAGCGCAGTACATCGGCCAGCAGCACCTGCTGGCTGCGGGGAAACCCTTGCCGCGCGCCATTGAGGCCGGGCATCTTCACTCGATGATCCTCTGGGGGCCACCTGGGACCGGCAAAACGACCCTCGCTGAAGTGATCGCCCGCTATGCCAACGCGGACGTTGAGCGCATCTCGGCGGTGACGTCGGGTGTGAAGGAGATCCGCGAGGCGATAGAGCGCGCGCGTCAGAACCGCAATGCCGGACGTCGAACTATCCTCTTTGTGGACGAAGTCCACCGCTTCAATAAGAGCCAGCAGGATGCTTTCCTTCCCCACATTGAAGACGGCACGATTTTTTTCATCGGTGCCACCACTGAAAACCCGTCTTTCGAACTTAACTCAGCGCTGCTTTCCCGTGCGCGCGTTTACCTGCTTAAATCGCTAACCACGGAAGATATCGAAAAGGTTCTGACGCAGGCGATGGACGACAAAGCACGCGGCTATGGCGGGCAGGATATCGTTTTGCCGGATGAGACGCGCCGGGCGATTGCAGAACTGGTTAACGGCGATGCGCGCCGGGCGCTGAATACGCTGGAAATGATGGCCGATATGGCTGAAGTGGATGATTCCGGCAAGCGTGTGCTGAAACCTGAACTGCTCACCGAAATTGCCGGTGAACGCAGCGCGCGTTTCGATAACAAAGGCGATCGTTTTTACGATTTGATCTCTGCGCTGCATAAATCTGTGCGCGGCAGCGCGCCGGATGCGGCGCTCTACTGGTACGCGCGTATTATTACCGCAGGCGGCGATCCGTTATATGTAGCGCGTCGCTGTCTGGCGATTGCGTCTGAAGATGTGGGTAATGCTGACCCGCGCGCGATGCAGGTCGCCATTTCCGCCTGGGACTGTTTCACCCGTGTTGGGCCAGCAGAAGGCGAGCGCGCCATTGCGCAGGCGATTGTCTATCTGGCCTGTGCGCCGAAAAGTAATGCGGTGTATACCGCCTTCAAAGCGGCGATGTCAGATGCGCGTGAACGTCCGGACTATGATGTGCCGGTTCATCTGCGCAATGCGCCGACCAAACTGATGAAAGAGATGGGCTACGGGCAGGAGTATCGCTACGCCCACGATGAGCCGAATGCCTACGCTGCCGGTGAAGAGTATTTCCCGCAAGAAATGGCACAAACACGCTATTATCACCCTACAAACAGAGGTCTTGAAGGCAAGATTGGCGAAAAGCTCGCCTGGCTCGCCGGACAGGATCAAAATAGCCCTATAAAACGCTACCGTTAGCGCGATCGTTGCGGTAATGTTGGCAATGTATCTCTGTGGCCGCAGGCTGTGGCCACTTTTCCCTATTTTAATTCGATAAGCACAGGATAAGCATGCTCGATCCCAATCTGCTGCGTAATGAGCCAGACGCAGTCGCTGAAAAACTGGCACGCCGGGGCTTTAAGCTGGATGTAGATAAGCTGCGCGCTCTTGAAGAGCGTCGTAAAGTTCTGCAGGTACAAACTGAAAATCTGCAGGCAGAGCGTAACTCTCGATCGAAATCCATCGGCCAGGCGAAAGCGCGCGGGGAAGACATTGAGCCATTACGCCTGGAAGTCAACAAACTGGGTGAAGAGCTGGACCAGGCGAAAGCTGAGCTGGACGTTCTTCAGGCCGAAATTCGTGATATCGCCCTGGCGATCCCGAACATTCCTGACGACAGCGTTCCGGTCGGTAAAGATGAAAACGATAACGTTGAAGTGAAACGCTGGGGCACGCCTCGCGAGTTCGACTTCGAGGTGCGCGATCACGTGACGCTGGGCGAAATGCACGCGGGGCTGGATTTTGCGGCTGCGGTTAAGCTGACCGGTTCTCGCTTCGTGGTAATGAAGGGCCAGATTGCCCATCTGCACCGTGCGCTGGCGCAGTTCATGCTGGATCTGCACACTGAGCAGCACGGTTACAGTGAAACCTACGTGCCGTATCTGGTGAACCACGATACGCTGTACGGTACTGGGCAGTTGCCAAAATTTGCTGGCGATCTGTTCCATACCCGTCCGCTGGACGAAGAAGCAGACAGCAGCAACTACGCGCTGATCCCAACCGCGGAAGTGCCGCTGACTAACCTCGTGCGTGATGAGATCATCGACGAAGACGATCTGCCAATCAAACTGACCGCACATTCTCCGTGTTTCCGTTCTGAAGCGGGGTCTTACGGCCGTGATACCCGTGGTCTGATCCGTATGCACCAGTTCGACAAAGTGGAGATGGTACAGATTGTGCGTCCTGAAGAGTCTATGGATGCGCTTGAAGAAATGACCGGCCACGCGGAAAAAGTGCTGGAGCTGCTGGGTCTGCCGTACCGCCGTATGGCGCTGTGCACTGGTGATATGGGCTTTGGAGCCTGCAAAACCTTCGACCTCGAAGTCTGGGTTCCTGCGCAGAACACCTACCGTGAAATCTCCTCCTGCTCAAACGTCTGGGATTTCCAGGCGCGCCGTATGCAGGCACGTTGCCGCAGCAAATCTGACAAGAAAACCCGTCTGGTGCATACCCTGAACGGTTCTGGTCTGGCTGTGGGTCGTACGCTGGTTGCCGTGCTGGAAAACTACCAGCAGGCAGACGGACGTATTGAGATCCCGGAAGTGCTTCGTCCGTATATGAAAGGCCTGCAGTACATCGGTTAATGTGTCCCCTGAATCAAAAAAGCGCCTGTTGGCGCTTTTTTTACGCCCCTGATTTGATACTAAGCAATAACCCCTCCCTCTAAAGTAGTAATACTCATCTGAATAAATCAGCATAAAAAGCTGATAACGCAGAAATTCGATATATATAAAACTATATAGCGGTTAATCACCGCCTCTCTTTTCTTTGTGAGCAACCAAAGTGAGTCTCTATGAAAATCAAAGCGCCTGAAACGTTAATGGCTGCCGAGGTCACTCGCCGTGGGTTGATGAAAACCACGGCAATTGGTGGTCTGGCTGTTGCCAGTAGCGCCTTCACGCTCCCTTTTTCTCGTCTGGCATCGGCAGCGGATGCGCTGTCCCCGGCCACGGCCCCTGAAAAAGTCGTGTGGAGTGCCTGTACCGTAAACTGTGGCAGTCGTTGTCCGCTGCGTATGCATGTGGTGGATGGCGAAATCAAATACGTCGAAACGGATAACACCGGGGACGATAACTACGAAGGGTTACATCAGGTTCGCGCCTGCCTGCGTGGTCGCTCCATGCGTCGTCGAGTCTATAACCCGGACCGCCTGAAATACCCAATGAAACGCGTTGGTAAACGCGGCGAAGGGAAGTTCGAACGCATTAGCTGGGACGAAGCCTACGATATTATCGCCACCAGTATGCAGCGCCTGATCAAAGAGTACGGCAACGAATCCATCTACCTGAACTACGGCACCGGGACGCTCGGCGGCACGCTGACCCGCTCCTGGCCACCGGGAAAAACGCTGGTGGCGCGTCTGATGAACTGCTGTGGCGGTTATCTCAATCACTACGGTGACTACTCTTCTGCACAGATTGCTGCCGGTCTGAATTACACCTACGGCGGCTGGGCAGACGGTAACAGTCCGTCCGATATCGAAAACAGTAAACTGGTGGTGCTGTTCGGTAACAACCCAGGTGAAACGCGTATGAGCGGCGGCGGGGTAACGTACTATCTCGAACAGGCTCGAGCTAAATCCAACGCGCGTATGATCATTATCGATCCGCGCTATACCGATACCGGTGCAGGCCGTGAAGACGAGTGGATACCCATCCGTCCAGGTACGGATGCTGCGCTGGTTAGCGCGCTGGCGTGGGTGATGATCACTGAAAACCTCGTCGATCAGCCATTCCTTGATAAATATTGCGTCGGTTATGACGAGAAAACGCTGCCAGCCAGTGCGCCTGCAAATGGTCACTATAAAGCATATATCCTCGGTCAGGGTAGCGACGGCGTGGCGAAAACACCAGAGTGGGCCTCCACCATCACCGGTATTCCGGTCGAGCGTATTGTCCAGCTGGCGCGTGAAATTGGCTCGGCGAAACCGGCCTATATCAGCCAGGGCTGGGGGCCGCAGCGTCATGCCAATGGTGAAATCGCGACTCGTGCCATATCAATGCTCTCTATTTTGACCGGTAACGTTGGTATCCACGGTGGTAACACCGGCGCGCGTGAAGGCTCGTATGAAGTGCCGTTTGAACGCATGCCGACGCTGGATAACCCGGTTCAGACCAGCATCTCCATGTTTATGTGGACGGATGCGATTGAACGTGGCCCGGAAATGACCGCGCTGCGCGATGGTGTGCGCGGCAAAGATAAACTGGATGTGCCGATCAAGATGATCTGGAACTATGCCGGTAACTGCCTCATCAACCAGCACTCCGAGATCAACCGCACCCACGAGATCCTGCAGGACGACAAGAAGTGCGAGATGATTGTGGTGATCGACTGCCACATGACCTCTTCAGCGAAATATGCCGATATTCTGTTGCCGGACTGCACCGCCTCTGAGCAGATGGATTTCGCGCTGGACGCCTCCTGCGGCAACATGTCCTATGTGATCTTCACCGACCAGGCCATTAAACCGCGCTTCGAATGCAAAACCATTTATGAGATGACGTCTGCGCTGGCGAAACGTCTTGGCGTCGAGCAGAAGTTTACTGAAGGACGCACTCAGGAAGAATGGATGCGCCACCTGCATGAACTCTCCCGCAAAGCGATCCCGGACCTGCCTGACTTCGATACGTTCCGCAAGCAGGGGATGTACAAGCAGCGTGATCCTGAAGGACACCACGTGGCGTACAAGGCCTTCCGTGAAGATCCGCAGGCTAATCCGCTGACTACGCCGTCGGGCAAAATCGAAATCTACTCCGAAGCGCTGGCAAAAATCGCCTCTACCTGGGAGTTGCCGGAAGGGGACGTTATCGATCCGCTGCCGATCTACACGCCTGGCTTCGAAAACTACAACGACCCGCTGACGGCGAAATTCCCGCTGCAGTTGACCGGTTTCCACTACAAAGCGCGTGTGCACTCAACCTACGGAAACGTAGACGTACTGAAAGCGGCATGTCGTCAGGAGATGTGGATTAACCCGATGGATGCCAAAGCGCGTGGTATCAGCAATGGCGATCGCGTGCGCATCTTTAATGGTCGCGGTGAAGTACATATCGAAGCCAAAGTGACACCGCGCATGATGCCTGGCGTTGTCGCGCTGGGGGAAGGGGCCTGGTATAGCCCGGATGCAAATCGCATCGACCAGGCTGGCAGTATTAACGTACTGACCACGCAGCGCCCGTCGCCTCTGGCGAAAGGTAACCCGTCCCACACGAACCTTGTTCAGGTTGAAAAGGTGTAAGGAGTAACCGATGACAACCCAGTATGGATTTTTCATTGATTCCAGCCGTTGTACCGGTTGCAAAACCTGCGAGCTGGCCTGTAAAGATTACAAAGACTTAACGCCGGATGTCAGTTTCCGTCGTATTTATGAATACGCGGGCGGTGACTGGCAGGAGGACAACGGCGTCTGGCATCAGAACGTCTTTGCCTATTACCTGTCGATTGCCTGTAACCACTGCGAAGATCCGGCGTGTACCAAAGTCTGCCCGAGCGGTGCGATGCACAAGCGCGACGACGGTTTTGTGGTGGTGGATGAAGATGTCTGCATCGGCTGTCGCTACTGCCATATGGCCTGCCCGTACGGCGCGCCGCAGTACAATGCCGCCAAAGGGCATATGACCAAGTGCGATGGCTGCCACACCCGCGTGGCGGACGGTAAAAAGCCGATCTGCGTGGAATCCTGCCCGCTGCGTGCGCTGGACTTTGGCCCGATAGACGAACTGCGCAAAAAACACGGCCAGCTTGCTGCGGTGGCACCGCTGCCGTCCGCGCACTTCACGAAGCCGAGTATTGTGATTAAACCTAACGCCAACAGCCGTCCGACGGGTGACACCACCGGCTATCTGGCAAACCCGAAGGAGGTGTGAGATGGGAAGTGGATGGCATGAATGGCCGCTGATGATCTTCACGGTCTTTGGGCAGTGCGTCGCGGGTGGCTTTATTGTGCTCGCCCTGGCGCTGTTAAAAGGCAATCTGAATGCCGAACAGCAGCAGCGTCTGGTGTTAAGCATGTTTGGCCTGTGGGTGCTGATGGGGATTGGCTTTATTGCTTCTACGCTGCACCTCGGTTCACCAATGCGTGCGTTTAATTCCCTGAACCGCGTCGGTGCCTCTTCGCTCAGTAACGAGATTGCCAGCGGGGCGATCTTCTTTGCCGTCGGCGGGCTGGGATGGCTGCTGGCTGCGCTGAAGAAATTGCCTGCGGGCCTGCGCACCCTGTGGCTGATCGTGACGATGGTGCTGGGCGTGGTATTCGTGTGGATGATGGTACGCGTCTACAACACCATCGACACCGTCCCCACCTGGTACAGCGTCTGGACGCCGATGAGCTTCTTCCTGACCCTGTTTATCGGCGGGCCGCTGTTGGGCTACCTGCTACTGCGCGTGGCGGGTGTTGATGGCTGGGCGATGCGCTTGTTGCCAGCGGTTTCACTGCTGGCGCTGGTGGTGAGCGCGATGGTTGCTCTGATGCAGGGCGCTGAACTGGCAACCATTCATAGCTCTGTTCAGCAGGCATCTGCGCTGGTGCCGGATTACGGTGCGTTGATGGCGTGGCGTATCGTTCTGCTGGTAGCGGCGTTGGTGTTCTGGATCGCGCCTCAGCTCAAAGGATATCAGCCTGCGCTGCCGTTGTTGTCACTGGCCTTTGTGCTGATGCTGGCGGGCGAACTGATTGGCCGTGGTGTGTTCTACGGGCTGCATATGACCGTGGGCATGGCCGTCGCCAGTTAACACGTTTTTTGTTATATCAAGCCGGGACTGTGTGCCCGGCTTTTCTTTTTTCATTCATGAAATTTTTCGACTGTCGTTTGGTTTTAATTCTCGCCATAAATAAATAAAAACAGATACATAATTAATATCTATAGCCAGTATTGCATTAGCAGGATAAGTTTTTTAAATCGACAGGGAACATATTGTGCGAGGCGGCTAAATCAGTGGATTGACTTTGTTTTTGCCAGTGGCATGATGCGCACGAAATCTGAACTTCCTCACGGTTTTTAACCCATGACCACCTATACCCGGCCAGTGCTTTTGTTGCTCTGTGGCCTGCTTTTGTTGACCCTGGCGATCGCAGTGTTAAACACGCTCGTCCCGCTGTGGCTCGCCCATGAAAACTTACCGACCTGGCAGGTGGGTATGGTTAGCTCGTCGTTTTTTACCGGCAACCTGCTGGGTACGCTATTAACAGGAAGCCTGATTAAGCGTTTTGGCTTTAACCGTAGCTATTATCTGGCATCGCTGATTTTCGCCGCCGGATGTGCCGGGTTAGGGCTGATGGTTGGCTTCTGGAGCTGGATGGCTTGGCGATTTATTGCTGGCGTGGGCTGCGCGATGATCTGGGTAGTGGTGGAAAGTGCGCTGATGTGCAGCGGTACATCGCGCAACCGCGGACGCCTGCTTGCAGCTTATATGATGGTCTATTACGTCGGGACCGTGCTGGGCCAGTTGATGGTCAGCAAACTGCCAACCGATTTGATGAGCGTCCTGCCGTGGGTTACGGGCATGGTGCTGGCTGCGATCCTGCCGCTGCTGTTTACGCGCATCGTAAACCAGAGCAGCGAACACCAGGAGGTGACCCACGTCTGGCCGATGCTGAGGCTCCGACAGGCGCGTCTGGGTGTTAATGGCTGCATTATCTCCGGAATTGTGCTCGGCTCGCTCTATGGCCTGATGCCGCTCTACCTGAATCATCAGGGCGTGAGTGATTCCGGGATTGGTTTCTGGATGGCGGTGATGGTCAGCGCCGGGATTGTCGGGCAGTGGCCAATTGGCCGTCTGGCGGATCGTTTTGGACGCCTGCTGGTGCTGCGCGTTCAGGTATTCGTAGTGATAATGGGTTGTCTTGCCATGCTCAGCAACGCGGCTATGGCACCAGCATTGTTTATTTTAGGCGCAGCGGGCTTTACGCTCTATCCGGTTGCAATGGCCTGGGCCTGTGAGAAAGTGGAGCATCACCAGCTGGTGGCGATGAACCAGGCGTTGCTGCTGAGTTATACCATCGGCAGTTTACTGGGGCCGACATTTACCGCCATGCTTATGCAGAATTATTCCGACAATTTGCTGTTTATTATGATTGCCAGCGTGTCGTTTATTTATCTCTTAATGTTGCTGCGCAAGGTGGGCGAACATCCAACGCCTGTGGCTCATGCCTGATTAAATAAAAGCCTGTCGATGACAGGCTTTTTTGTCCCCATCACATCTAAGAGTTTTACTTATTGTTTGTTTATTGCGCCAGGTGATAATTCAATTGAGTTCTATCACTAAAAGGCAGCAATCATGTCACTACGTCGTTTTTCCACTACCGCGCTGGCAGTAGTGTTGTCTTTAACGTTTGCAACGGCTCCGGTTATGGCGAATCCTGGAAACGGGAATGGTCACGGCAATAGCGGCAATCATGGCAACGGGAATTCCGCTAACCATGGTAATAAAAATAACGGTAATCAAAACCCAGGCAAATCGAATAAAAGCGTAAGTGACGATGTTGAAGCCCGCGTGAGCTTCGACCATGCCCGTCATCTGGCATTGAATTACGGTTTAACAGGCTATGACTCATTGCCCCCAGGTATTGCGAAGAACCTGGCTCGCGGTAAGCCACTGCCTCCGGGGATTGCGAAAAAGACTGTGCCAGCATCAATGCTTGGTCAACTGCCTTCTTATCCAGGTTATGAATGGCGAGTGGTGGGAGATGACCTGGTCTTAATTGCCCTCAGCACGGCGATTGTAACTACCATTATCAACGGTGTTTTCAAATAAAATTAAAAAAGCCCGGTGTCCTCACCGGGCTTTTTATTAATACATAACCTTGTGGCCGTACTGCTCAAGAATACCTTTCACGCGTTCCATCGTCTCTTTCTTCGGCGGCTTCACGCCATCGAGTTTGTACTCTTCGCCCATCGCCACCCATTTATGTTTACCCAGTTCGTGATAGGGCAGGAGTTCGATTTTCTCGACGTTGCCCATATCGCGGGTAAATTCCCCCAGGCGATGCGCTGAATCATCATCATCTGACCAGCCCGGTACGACGACATAGCGAATCCAGGTTTTGATGCCTTTCCCGGAGATGTATTTTGCGAACTCCAGGGTACGGTGATTGGAGACGCCAACCAGGTTCTGGTGGATCTCATCGTTCATCTGTTTGAGATCGAGCATCACCAGATCGGTCACTTCCAGCAGTTCGTCGATGACCGGGTCGTAGCGGCGCACAAAACCGTTGGTATCAAGACAGGTATGAATCCCTTCTTTACGACAGGCGCGGAACCAGTCACGCACGAATTCGGCCTGCAGAATGGCTTCGCCACCGGATGCCGTCACGCCGCCGCCGGATGCGTTCATAAAGTGGCGGTAGGTCACCACCTCTTTCATTAAATCTTCAACGGTGACTTCCTTACCGCCGTGCGTATCCCAGGTGTCACGGTTATGGCAGTACAGGCAGCGCATCAGGCAGCCCTGGAAAAAGGTAATAAAGCGGATGCCTGGGCCGTCGACAGTGCCACAGGATTCAAAGGAGTGAATGCGACCAATAATTGACATTGCGGTGATATCTCCGAATTTGGCCCATCCGGGGCCTATGTAGGTGCACAGCTCAAAGGCTATGTCGAGTCTGTTTTGGCTGTTATCCATTGAGTATAGATAGCGGACAAAAGAGACTGAGGCAGAGAGGGTGTTAAAAAGGCCCCACTTGCGTGGAGCCTTTATTGTACGCCTTTTAACGCGTGATTTCAGTCAAATCCAGTTACATGGACTGAGTGAAAGTACGGGTGATAACGTCCTGCTGCTGTTCTTTCGTCAGGGAGTTAAAACGTACTGCGTAGCCAGATACACGGATGGTCAGCTGAGGATATTTCTCAGGGTGTTCCATCGCGTCGAGCAGCATTTCACGGTTCATGACGTTCACGTTCAGGTGCTGACCACCTTCGATGGACGCTTCATGGTGGAAGTAACCATCCATCAGACCCGCGAGGTTGGTTTTACGCACTTCGTCGTCTTTACCCAGCGCGTTTGGCACGATAGAGAAGGTATAAGAGATACCATCTTTTGCGTAAGCAAACGGCAGTTTAGCAACGGAGGTCAGAGAGGCTACAGCACCTTTCTGGTCACGACCGTGCATTGGGTTAGCACCTGGGCCGAATGGCGCGCCAGCACGACGACCGTCTGGGGTGTTACCGGTTTTCTTACCATACACAACGTTAGAGGTGATGGTCAGAACAGACTGAGTCGGGATAGCGTTACGGTAGGTAGTGAGTTTCTGAATTTTCTTCATGAAACGTTCTACCAGGTCAACCGCCATGTCATCAACGCGAGCGTCGTTGTTACCAAACTGCGGGTATTCGCCTTCGATTTCGAAGTCTACAGCCAGGCCGTCTTCGTCACGAATTGGTTTAACTTTCGCATATTTGATTGCAGACAGGGAGTCAGCCGCAACGGACAGACCCGCGATACCACACGCCATGGTGCGAACGACGTCACGGTCGTGCAGCGCCATCAGAGAGGCTTCGTAGCTGTACTTGTCGTGCATGTAGTGGATAACGTTCAGCGCGGTCACGTACTGCTTAGCCAGCCAGTCCATGAAGTGGTCCATGCGCTCCATGACTTCGTCATAGTTCAGCACGTCGCCTTTGATTGGCTCAGATTTAGGACCAACCTGCATTTTCAGTTTTTCATCAACGCCGCCGTTGATTGCGTACAGCATGGTTTTCGCCAGGTTTGCACGCGCACCGAAGAACTGCATTTGTTTACCAACAACCATTGGGCTTACGCAGCAAGCGATAGCGTAGTCATCGTTGTTGAAGTCCGGACGCATCAGGTCATCGTTCTCGTACTGCAGAGAAGAGGTGTCGATGGACACTTTAGCGGCGAATTTCTTGAAGTTCAGAGGCAGTTTTTCAGACCACAGAACGGTGATGTTCGGCTCCGGAGAAGGACCCATGGTGTACAGGGTGTTCAGGAAGCGGAAGCTGTTTTTGGTTACCAGAGTACGGCCGTCTACGCCCATACCACCGATAGATTCTGTCGCCCAGATTGGGTCACCGGAGAACAACTCATCGTATTCTGGGGTACGCAGGAAACGAACCATACGCAGTTTCATGACCAGGTGGTCAATCATTTCCTGAGCGTCTTGCTCGGTGATTTTACCTGCTTTCAGGTCACGTTCGATGTACGCATCCAGGAAGGTGGATACGCGACCGAAGGACATTGCTGCACCGTTCTGAGACTTAACTGCGGCCAGGTAGCCGAAGTAGGTCCACTGGATAGCTTCCTGAGCGTTAGTCGCAGGACCAGAGATATCGCAGCCGTATTTCGCCGCCATCTCTTTGATCTGACCCAGTGCGCGGTGCTGTTCAGCGATTTCTTCACGCAGACGAATAGTGGCTTCCAGGTTTACGCCGTTTTCCAGATCGGACTGCAGGGATACGAACTGTGCGTATTTGTCTTTCATCAGGAAGTCGATACCGTACAGCGCAACGCGACGGTAGTCACCGATGATACGGCCACGGCCATACGCATCTGGCAGACCGGTCAGAACGCCGGATTTACGGCAGTTCAGAATGTCTTTGGTGTAAACATCGAATACGCCCTGGTTATGGGTTTTGCGGTATTCGGTGAAGATTTTTTTCAGCATTGGGTCCAGCTCGCGGTTATACGCTTTGCAGGAACCTTCAACCATTTTGATACCACCGAACGGGATGATTGCGCGTTTCAGTGGTGCTTCAGTCTGCAGACCAACGATTTTCTCAAGGGCTTTGTTGATGTAGCCAGCATCGTGAGAAGTGATGGTGGATGCAACGGAGGTGTCAAAATCAACTGGCGCGTGAGTGCGGTTTTCCAGTTTAACGCCTTCCATTACGTTGTCCCACAGCTTGGTGGTCGCGTCAGTTGCACCAGCCAGGAAGGATTCGTCACCTTCATACGGGGTATAGTTTTTCTGAATGAAGTCACGGACGTTGACTTCATTCTGCCAGTCACCTTTCGCAAAACCTTCCCAGGCTGTGGCTAACTTTTCATTAAGCTCGGACATGTAACACCTACCTTCTTAAGTGGATTTTTTATTTACTGCCTGAGACAACCATTAATGATGGTCGCCGCCACGCAGGTAAATGACCCAGTATGTCAACCCGACTAACAGACCCCCACCGATAATGTTCCCGATAGTGACTGGGATCAGGTTATCAGTAATGAAATTCATGATAGTCAGGTGAGAGAAACTTTCCGGGGTTGAACCGATAGCAGTCCAGAACTCCGGGCTCGCAAAGTTGCGAATTACAATACCCATCGGGATCATAAACATATTCGCAATACTGTGCTCAAAGCCGCTGGCAACAAACATCGCAACCGGCAGAACCATAATCATGGCTTTGTCCATCAGGCTACGACCCGAGTAGCTCATCCATACAGCCAGGCAGACCATCAGGTTTGCGAGGATGCCGAGAGCAACGGCTTCGATAAATGTGTGATGCATTTTGTGGTCAGCGGTTTGCAGGACGTTAAGCCCCCAGCCGCCGTTGGCGGTCATGTACTCGCCAGAGAGCCACATCAACAGAACAAAGAGCAGACAGCCAATCAGGTTGCCAACATAGACGTTAAGCCAGTTGCGCGCCAGTTGGCCCCAGGTAATTCTTCCGCTGGCTTTCGCCACCACAATCAGCACCGTAGAGGTGAAGAGGTCGGCACCGCAGATGACGCAGAGAATCAGACCCAGTGAGAAGCAGATACCGCCAATCAGTTTAGCTATGCCGAAAGGCATCGCGGCAGTACCGGTGGTGGCAGTAATGTAGAAGACGAAAGCGATTGAGATGAACACACCGGCTGTGATCGCCAGATAGAACGTCTTCATCGGGTGTTTCGTTGCTTTATAGACACCTGCTTCCTCGGCAACTTTCGCCATTGCAGCAGGGAGTAAAAGATCAAAAGGGTTGTCAGCTTTCACACTAACTCTCTCTTTATTAAGTCGGCGACGAGATACTAACAAAGCATTATAGAAGAGAAATTGATATAGATCATATCTCGCCTGGCTTATAGGCCCGCAATGCGTATGGTTTTACAGCAAGTGCGGAGTAAGTATTTGATTATCCGTATAAAAATAAATTTTAAAAGTTATGAAAAGAGTTGAATTATTTCGTTCGGCCTCCCGGAAAACAGTTAATTAATATGGAGTATTTACCATAAAAAGTAACAATAAAGCGTGGATAAATATTATTATATTTACCCATATTTAACTTTATTATTACAATCAACAGTCATTGCCGAAAAAATAAAAAACGGGGCAATGAAATTGCCCCGTAATATAGCTCAGACGATTGAATACGCCTACAGCCGCTAATGTTATATGCGCTTATTTTGACCAGTAAGCGGCTTTCGCTTTCTGTAATTTCTCATAAGCGTTAAGTAATGACTGATGCGCCGGGAAGGCTTTCAGATCGCTATCAACGGCCTGCAGGCCATAGAACGGCTCTTCACCACTCAGCGCCGCGCTGGCGGCTTCAACCGCGTCTGCACCGTACATACGAACAAATGCATTCAGGTACTGCAATGGCTCGCGATCGTCCTCCTGAGAAAGCAGGAGCAGAGTTTGCAGGCAACGGTAATAGTTGGTGCGCTCGGCAGAGAAGACCGACTGGTTGAACTCCATTGTCCACTCAGTCCAGGCCAGCGCCTGATCCAGATCGCCACCCGCCAGCGCCAGCATCGCTTTCAGTTCACCAATACGCAGGGTGTACCAGCCGTTATCTTTACCGGTCGCCAGACCCAGCAGCTCACGCACGCGGGTGAAGTCATCGTGGCCTTCATCGTCCAGCTGGGCGATCAGGTTCAGATAATCTTCTTTTTCCCACTCGCTGCCCGGCAGGGCCAGCAGCGTTTCACGCAGGTGTGCGCCCATGCTGTTGTTCGCCAGCCACAGGTCTTCCGCTGGATAGATATCCGACATGCCAGGAACGATAATGCGACACGCATAAACACCCAGGTGTTCGTAGTCAGCAATATAGACTTCCTGATCTTCGGCGTTGAAGATCGCCATCAGCGTCGCAAACTCTTCTTCGGTGGTGCCAGCAAAGCTCCAGTCCACGAACGGATAGTCCGCGTCCTGCTTGAACATATCCCAGGAGATCAAACCGCTGGAGTCGATAAAGTGGGTTTCGAGGTTGGTATGCTCGGCCACTTCTTCATCGTCAAACGTTGGTGGGGTGAACACGTCCAGATCTTTCAGGCTGCGGCCCTGCAGCAGTTCGGTGACGGTACGCTCCAGCGCCACGCCAAAGTCCGGGTGTGCGCCAAAGGAGGCGAAGCAGGTTCCGTTCGCCGGGTTGAACAGCACCACGCAGATAACCGGGTATTTACCGCCCAGTGAGCCGTCATAGGCAAAGATTGGGAAACCTTCTGCTTCCAGTTTAGCGATGGATTCCACCACGCCAGGATAGCGTGCCAGTACGTCGGCCGGAATTTCTGGCAGGCTGATGGATTCGGCAATAATGCGGTTTTTGATGTGGCGTTCGAAGACTTCAGACAGACCCTGCACGCGCGCTTCATTGCGGGTGTTACCAGCGGACATGCCGTTGGACACATACAGGTTGCCGACGATGTTCATCGGAATATACACGGTCTGCTCGTCAGACTGACGCGTGAAAGGCAGAGCGCAAATACCACGATCTTCGTTACCAGACTGCAGGTCGATCAGCATGCTGGCGGTCAGTTCATTTTCCGGGTCGTAGAACGCGCGCAGACGGGCATCAAGAATGCCTTCCGGCAGTTCGTCATCTTCCGTCAGCGGGAACCATTTTTCGTTTGGGTAGTGAACGAATGGACCGTTGGCGATGGTTTCGCCCAGCCAGAAGTCAGCAAAGAAATAGTTGGTCGACAGACGTTCAAAATACTCACCCAGCGCAGAGGCCAGTGCCGCTTTTTTAGTTGCGCCTTTACCGTTGGTAAAGCACAGCGCGCAGTCTTTATCGCGAATATGCACGGACCAGACGTGAGGCACCGGGTTCAGCCAGGAGGCTTCTTCAATATTAAAGCCCAGGTCGGTCAGTTTCTGCTGGAAGCGAGCGATGGAATCTTCCAGAGCGGCGTCTTTGCCGGGGATAAACGTTTGAGTCATGGCGTTCACTTTTATCGTACGTAAAGCGCGCAATGATACGGGTTTTGCGTGACGGGTGCTATCTCCGGCGAAAATAAATGGCTGGACTATGCTTAAAGACAGTAACCCACTGTTAAGGCGTAGAAAAATGAAAGCATTTGATCTCCAGCGGATGGCGTTTGACAAAGTTCCTCTTGAATTTTTAGGTGAGGTGGCGCTGCGTAGCCTTTATACCTTCGTGCTGGTGTTTCTGTTTCTCAAAATCACCGGACGCCGTGGCGTTCGGCAGATGTCCCTCTTTGAAGTGCTTATCATTCTGACGCTGGGTTCAGCGGCAGGGGATGTGGCGTTCTATGACGATGTGCCGATGGTGCCGGTTTTTATTGTCTTTGTTTCCCTCGCGTTGTTGTACCGGCTGGTGATGTGGCTGATGTCGAAAAGCGAAAAGCTGGAAGATCTGCTTGAAGGGAAACCGGTGGTGATTGTGGAAGACGGGCAACTGGCCTGGGAGAAAGTGCAAAGTGCCAATATGACGGAGTTCGAGTTCTTTATGGAACTGCGTCTCAACAGCGTTGAACAACTGGGGCAGGTGCGTCTGGCCATTATGGAAACGAACGGGCAAATCAGCGTCTACTACTATCCCGACGATGAGGTGAAGCCTGGGTTGTGCATCCTGCCGGATATGCTGGTGGAACGGTTTACGACCGTACCCGAAACCGAAGAGTATGCCTGTATCAAATGTAGTCATGTGGTTGCCATGCGGGCGGGTGATCATCAATTATGCCCTCGCTGTACGAATCCAGAATGGACGAAGGTTAGCCGGGCTATACGTGTTACCTGACAGCCATTTTGTCGGTTTTGTGACAGCGGAGCGGCAGAATGTATTGTGTGACGAAGGACACATTTCACCCGTCATAAGTTTTAGACATTGCGGCGCGTGTCACTGAATGATAAAACCGATATCCACAGTTATAACTTATTGCTTTTAGCGTGGTGAGGGGAAATGGCTCAAGTCTTTAATTTCAGTTCAGGTCCGGCAATGTTACCGGCGGATGTACTTAAACAGGCTCAACAGGAACTGTGTGACTGGAACGGTCTGGGTACGTCGGTGATGGAAATCAGCCACCGTGGTAAAGAGTTTATTCAGGTGGCAGAAGAGGCAGAAAAGGATTTTCGCGATCTGCTGAACATTCCCTCCAACTACAAAGTATTATTCTGCCACGGTGGTGGACGCGGTCAGTTTGCCGGTATCCCACTTAACCTGCTGGGCGACAAAACCACCGCCGATTACGTTGATGCAGGCTACTGGGCAGCCAGTGCGGTAAAAGAGGCGCACAAATACTGCACACCAAACGTTATTGATGCCAAAGTGACCATTGACGGTCTGCGCGCCGTTAAGCCAATGAGCGAGTGGCAGCTTTCCTCTGATGCCGCTTATCTGCACTATTGCCCGAACGAAACGATCGACGGCATCGCCATTCACGAAGAGCCAAACTTTGGTGAGAACGTGGTGGTGACCGCGGATCTCTCTTCTACCATTCTTTCCTCGCCTCTGGATGTCAGCCGTTACGGTGTGATTTATGCCGGTGCGCAGAAAAACATCGGTCCCGCAGGTTTGACCCTGGTCATCGTGCGTGAAGACCTGCTTGGTAAAGCGCATAAATCCTGCCCGTCGATTTTTGATTACACCGTGCTGAACGATAACGACTCAATGTTCAACACGCCGCCAACGTTCGCCTGGTATCTCTCCGGTCTGGTCTTCAAATGGCTGAAGCAAAAGGGCGGCGTGGCGCAGATGAACACCATCAATCAGCAAAAAGCGGAACTGCTGTACGGCGTGATTGATAAAAGCGACTTCTACCGTAACGATGTGGCGAAAGCTAACCGTTCCCGCATGAATGTGCCGTTCCAGCTGGCGGATAGCAACCTGGATAAAGTATTCCTGGAAGAGTCCTTCGCTGCGGGGCTGCACGCGCTGAAAGGCCACCGTGTAGTGGGCGGGATGCGCGCCTCTATTTATAACGCCATGCCGCTGGAAGGTGTTAAGGCACTGACCGATTTCATGATCGACTTCGAACGTCGTCACGGTTAATTGCGCTGTTTTTCACCCCCGTAGCATTGCTGCGGGGTTTTTATTATGTTGAGTTGAGAGTTAAGTTTCATGGAATCCCTGACGTTACAACCTATCGCGCGGGTAGATGGCACCATTAATCTGCCTGGTTCAAAAAGTGTCTCGAACCGCGCTCTGCTGCTGGCAGCTCTGGCAAACGGCACCACCGTCCTCACAAACCTGCTGGACAGCGATGACGTGCGCCATATGCTCAATGCACTGAAAGCGTTGGGCGTACATTACACACTCTCTGACGATCGTACCCGTTGTGAGGTGACCGGCAACGGCGGTGCGTTACGTTCCGGTGAAGCGCTGGAGCTGTTCCTGGGCAATGCAGGGACGGCGATGCGTCCGTTAGCCGCCGCGCTGTGCCTCGGCAGCAATAACATTGTGCTGACCGGTGAACCGCGTATGAAAGAGCGTCCGATCGGCCATCTGGTGGATGCTCTGCGTCAGGGGGGGGCTCAGATCGATTACCTGGAGCAGGAAAATTACCCGCCGCTGCGTCTGCGCGGTGGTTTTACTGGCGGTACGGTTGAGGTTGACGGCAGTGTCTCCAGTCAGTTCCTGACGGCACTGCTGATGACGGCACCGCTGGCTCCGCAGGATACAGTTATCACTATCAAAGGTGACCTGGTCTCTAAACCGTATATTGATATCACGCTGCACCTGATGAAAACTTTCGGCGTTGAGGTTGAAAACCAGGCTTATCAGCGTTTTGTGGTTCGCGGTGCGCAGCAGTACCAGTCTCCGGGCCACTACCTCGTTGAAGGTGATGCTTCATCCGCATCCTATTTCCTTGCCGCTGGCGCGATTAAAGGCGGTACGGTAAAAGTGACCGGCATTGGCCGCAACAGCGTACAGGGCGATATCCGCTTTGCTGACGTGCTGGAAAAAATGGGTGCCATTGTCACCTGGGGCGATGACTTCATCTCTTGTACCCGTGGCGAGCTGAACGCCATCGATATGGACATGAACCATATCCCGGATGCGGCAATGACCATTGCCACGGCGGCGCTGTTTGCCAAAGGCACCACCACGCTGCGTAACATCTATAACTGGCGCGTAAAAGAGACGGACCGCCTGTTCGCGATGGCCACCGAGCTGCGTAAAGTGGGTGCCGAGGTGGAAGAGGGCGAAGACTACATTCGCGTCACGCCTCCGGCGAAACTGCAGTTTGCGGAAATTGGCACCTACAACGATCACCGTATGGCGATGTGCTTCTCGCTGGTGGCGCTGTCCGACACACCGGTCACTATTCTCGATCCGAAGTGTACGGCGAAAACCTTCCCGGACTACTTCGAACAGCTGGCGCGCATTAGCACGCTGGCCTGATCGTTCTCTGCCGCATCATCCGGTGCGGCATTTCCTTACGCTTCCTGACGAACACTTCCGCCCATTTCTTCTACACTCTGCTTCAATCATTCCGTAATTTGCACGCAAGGGTAACAGTTGCGCACGTTGACGCGTATAATGCGCGGCGTTCATGTTAACGGTATGCCTTTATTAAGGAGAAAAAGATGACGGCAGTTGCCCCGGTAATCACCATTGATGGGCCAAGTGGCGCAGGGAAAGGTACTCTGTGTAAAGCGATGGCGGAAGCATTGCAATGGCATCTTTTAGATTCGGGAGCAATCTATCGTGTGCTGGCTCTGGCTGCGCTGCATCACCATGTGGATGTCGCATCTGAAGAGGCGCTGGTTCCGCTGGCTGCACACCTGGATGTGCGTTTCGTCTCCACTGATGGCAATCTTGAAGTGATCCTGGAAGGCGAAGACGTCAGTGGCGAAATTCGTACTCAGGAAGTCGCTAACGCGGCCTCACAAGTGGCGGCATTCCCGCGCGTTCGCGAGGCGCTTTTACGTCGTCAGCGTGGTTTCCGTGAGGCCCCAGGGCTTATTGCCGACGGCCGTGACATGGGAACTGTTGTATTTCCTGATGCGCCAGTGAAAATTTTCCTTGACGCCTCCTCGGAAGAACGTGCTCAACGTCGCATGCTTCAGTTGCAGGAAAAGGGGTTTAGTGTTAACTTTGATCGCCTTTTATCCGAGATAAAAGAGCGCGATGACCGCGACCGTAACCGCGCTGTCGCCCCACTTGTTCCTGCAGAAGATGCATTAGTTCTGGATTCAACCAGTTTAACTATTGAGCAAGTGATTGAAAAAGCGCTACAATATGCGCGCCAAAAACTGGCACTCGCGTAATCGCGACCGATTTAGCAGTACCCCCGCTGCAATGGATTGACGGCGGGTATGTGAAACAACCCCATCCGGCACGGAGCCAGGTGGACGTTAATATTAACCTGAAGATTAAACATGACTGAATCTTTTGCTCAACTGTTTGAAGAATCCTTAAAAGAAATCGAAACCCGTCCGGGTTCCATCGTTCGTGGTGTTGTTGTTGCTATCGACAAAGACGTAGTGCTGGTTGACGCCGGTCTGAAATCTGAGTCCGCCATTCCGGCAGAGCAGTTCAAAAACGCCCAGGGCGAGCTGGAAATCCAGGTCGGTGACGAAGTTGACGTTGCTCTGGACGCAGTAGAAGACGGCTTCGGCGAAACCCTGCTGTCTCGTGAGAAAGCTAAACGTCACGAAGCATGGATCACGCTGGAGAAGGCTTACGAAGAAGCTGAAACTGTGGTCGGTGTTATCAACGGCAAAGTTAAAGGTGGCTTCACTGTTGAGCTGAATGGTATTCGTGCGTTCCTGCCAGGTTCACTGGTAGACGTGCGTCCAGTCCGTGACACCCTGCACCTTGAAGGCAAAGAGCTTGAGTTCAAAGTAATCAAGCTGGACCAGAAGCGTAACAACGTTGTTGTTTCCCGTCGTGCCGTTATCGAATCCGAAAACAGCGCAGAACGCGATCAGCTGCTGGAAAACCTGCAGGAAGGCATGGAAGTCAAAGGTATCGTTAAGAACCTCACTGACTACGGCGCATTCGTTGATCTGGGCGGCGTTGATGGCCTGCTGCACATCACCGACATGGCGTGGAAACGCGTTAAGCACCCAAGCGAAATCGTGAACGTGGGCGACGAAATCACTGTTAAAGTGCTGAAGTTCGACCGCGAGCGTACTCGTGTATCCCTCGGCCTGAAACAGCTGGGCGAAGATCCATGGGTAGCTATCGCTAAGCGTTACCCAGAAGGTACTAAACTGACTGGTCGCGTTACTAACCTGACTGACTACGGCTGCTTCGTTGAAATCGAAGAAGGCGTTGAAGGTCTGGTGCACGTTTCCGAAATGGACTGGACCAACAAAAACATCCACCCATCCAAAGTTGTTAACGTTGGTGATGTAGTGGAAGTGATGGTTCTGGATATCGACGAAGAACGTCGTCGTATCTCCCTGGGCCTGAAACAGTGCAAAAACAACCCATGGCAGCAGTTCGCGGAAACCCACAACAAGGGCGACCGTGTTGAAGGTAAAATCAAGTCTATCACTGACTTCGGTATCTTCATCGGCCTGGACGGCGGCATCGATGGCCTGGTTCACCTGTCTGACATCTCCTGGAACGTTGCAGGCGAAGAAGCAGTTCGTGAATACAAAAAAGGCGACGAAATCGCTGCAGTTGTTCTGCAGGTTGACGCAGAGCGTGAGCGTATCTCCCTGGGCGTTAAACAGCTCGCAGAAGATCCGTTCAACAACTGGGTTGCACTGAACAAGAAAGGCGCAATCGTAAACGGTAAAGTGACTGCAGTTGACGCTAAAGGCGCAACCGTAGAACTGGCTGACGGCGTTGAAGGTTACCTGCGCGCTTCCGAGGCTTCACGTGACCGCGTTGAAGATGCAACTCTGGTTCTGAGTGTTGGCGACGACGTTGAAGCTAAGTTCACCGGTGTTGACCGTAAGAACCGTGCTATCAGCCTGTCTGTTCGTGCTAAAGACGAAGCTGATGAGAAAGATGCAATCGCAACTGTTAACAAACAGGAAGATGCAAACTTCTCTAACAACGCAATGGCTGAAGCATTCAAAGCAGCTAAAGGCGAGTAATATCAGGTTCTCAGCATCATTTGATCTGTAACGCATTTACAGCGCGAAGGATGAGGAGCAGACTTGACAGATTGCAGGATTCGTCCTGTAATCAATAACAAAGGGCGGCTACGGCCGCCCTTGTTTAATGAGCTGTTCAGCTAAATGGTTTGAAGGAACCGGAGGAATCATGACCAAGTCAGAATTGATTGAAAGACTTGCCAGTCAGCAACCGCACATCCCGGCAAAGGCTGTGGAAGATGCTGTTAAAGAGATGCTGGAGCATATGGCCACCACTCTTGCCCAGGGCGAGCGCATTGAAATCCGCGGTTTCGGTAGTTTCTCTCTGCACTATCGTGCTCCACGCACCGGGCGTAACCCGAAGACTGGCGATAAAGTTGAACTGGAAGGTAAATACGTTCCTCACTTTAAACCGGGTAAAGAACTGCGCGATCGCGCCAATATTTATGGCAACTGAGTTTAGCCGTCAGGGTTAAACTGGGTTTTAAAGAAAGCACCTTCGGGTGCTTTTTTTGTTGTCACCCCTAAACCACCTCCTGGGGAGGTGGTGATTGATCCTGTAAGGCTATAGCCTGAAGAATGCCCATGCCGGAATATCTCTGCTTACTCACCACAAGTAAAAGGAGACAAACCGACATGGGGCTTTACAGGAGTTCATCACATGTATATTGGCGTTGCAAATACCACATAGTCTGGACGCCAAAGTACCGTTTCAGGATCTTGAAAGATAAGTTGGGTAAGGAACTTTACAGGACAATCTACATTCTCTGTGGAATAAAAGATTGTGAGGTTCTGGAGCTAAATATTCAGCCAGATCATGTACATCTTGTTGTAATCGTCCCACCTAAAATCTCGATATCAACCCTGATGGGGCATCTGAAAGGCCGCAGCGCCATCAGGCTCTACAATCGTTTTCCACATATACGAAAAAAGCTATGGGGCAACCACTTTTGGTCACGTGGATACTTTGTAGATACTGTCGGTGTGAACGAGGAAATTATCAGACGATATGTGCGGCATCAGGAGAAAACGGAACAAACGCATGAACAGCAGATGGAATTGCTAGAGTAGTAAGCGGGAAGTGATAATAGCCCCCCTTACAGGGGGCATTCTCAAAAGCCACCTTCTTAGAAGGTGGTCTTTTACTTTCCTTCCTTCATTTCTGAAGATGTGCCGCAATTCCTGTTTGGTTTTCTGTAACCAACCAAAAACGTTACAGCGACCGCCGCAACACTCACTTTATCCGTCTGACGATGCCCCATTAAACCCGCATACTTCTCTGAAACAGGGAGGTGAAAATGGGGATATCCGCTATCAGTCTGTGTGCCATTCTGGCAATTATCCCACTGTATTGGTTACCCGTTCTGCCGGACCTTCATACTGTCTGGGGGAGCATTGCCGTCGGGATTGTGTTGGCTTTTCAGCAGCGGACGTGGCTGCGTTACATGGGAACCGGGTTGTTATTTTTTGCCTGGGGCATTCTGAACGCGCAGGAAAATATCTGGCCCATGCAGCACTTAACGACAGGGCCACAGCAGGCAGAGGTGGTGATTACCGCAACCGACGGTGCGACGGTGCATCAGGCAAACATTGTCAGCCTAAACGGAAAACGTTGGGGGGCCGCAACGGGTGTAACGCTGTATGGTAATTACTTACCTGAAAAGGTGTGCGCGGGTCAGCGCTGGGCCATGACGCTGCGCCTCAGAGCGGTACATG
This sequence comes from Enterobacter sp. MALB-1, assembly GCF_041021625.1. Taxonomy (NCBI): domain Bacteria; kingdom Pseudomonadati; phylum Pseudomonadota; class Gammaproteobacteria; order Enterobacterales; family Enterobacteriaceae; genus Enterobacter; species Enterobacter sp. MALB-1. The sequence goes on along the minus strand of NZ_JBDPJL010000001.1, from coordinate 2,823,513 downwards.
GTGAACTCAACGAGGGAGGCTATGATTCGCAGCAGAGTGCCTTTGCCCGACATCAAACGTTGAGCGGACGCTTCACTCACGCAGAGAGTATTGATGCTCGCTGCAGCCTGCGTTCACAGTACCTGACATCATTGCAACGTTCTCTTTCCCCATTTCAGTGGGGGACAGTGATCCTGGGGCTGGGAATGGGGGAGCGTCTGAATGTGTCGCGCGAAATAAAAAATTTAATGCGTGAGACGGGGACCCTGCATCTGATGGCAATTTCAGGTTTGCACATTGCGCTGGCAGCCTCTGTTTTTTGGTTTCTGGCTCGGGGCATCCAGCTATTCTTGCCCTGTCGCTGGATGATATGGCAGATACCGCTACTTGCTGGCCTGCTGTTTGCCGCCTTTTACGCGTGGCTAACTGGCTTACAGCCACCGGCACTGCGTACTGTTATTTCTCTTGCGGTGCTGGCAGCTTTACGGATGAGCGGCCGCCTGTGGTCACCCTGGCAGGTCTGGTTATGCTGTGTGGCGACGATCCTGATTTTCGATCCCATGTCTGTGCTATCACAAAGCCTTATTTTGTCGGCTTTTGCCGTGGCGGCATTAATTTTCTGGTATCAGTGGTTGCCTCTCCCGCACTGGCGCTGGGCTAGCCGGATACGCCCTTTGGTAAATTTAATCTATCTGCAGTTGGGTATGTTGCTGTTGCTTCTGCCTTTACAGGTGCTGATTTTCCATGGCTTCAGCATATCTTCACTGGTTGCTAACCTTTTTGCCGTTCCGCTGGTGACGTTTATCTCGGTTCCGCTGATCCTGTTCGGTATGCTGCTGCATCTGCTCCCGTTGGTTTCTCTTGAGAACGCCGTCTGGTTTGCGTCAGATAAATCTCTTGCGGGGCTGTTCTGGCTGCTGATGCGACTGCCGGATGGCTGGCAGGATGTCGATGAACGCTGGCAATACCTGACGTTATTGCCGTGGTTTGCTATAGCTGGCTGGCGTTTCCGCGCCCTGAAAGCCGTACCTGCGGTTTGTCTGGCAGGAAGTATTATGCTGTCGTTTCCTCTCTGGCGAACGGTTAAAACAGACAGCTGGACGCTGCATATGCTTGATGTGGGGCAGGGGCTGGCAATGGTAGTTGAACGCCACGGGAAAGCCATTTTATACGATACCGGGCTGGCGTGGCCGGGGGGCGACAGTGGACAGCAACTGATAATACCCTGGCTACGCTGGCACCATCTTAAGCCGGAAGGCGTGATTCTGAGCCACGAGCATCTTGACCATGCAGGTGGCCTGCCATCACTACAAAAAGCATGGCCAGATATGTGGATAAAAAGTCCGCTACGCTGGGCCGGGCATCTTCCGTGTTTTCGTGGGCAGCAATGGCAGTGGCAGGGTTTAAAATTCACCGTGCACTGGCCGCCAGAGGAGTATCACGCCAAAGGCAATAACCGCTCCTGCGTGGTAAAAGTTGATGATGGTGAACAGAGTGTACTGCTGACGGGAGACATTGAAGCGCGGGCTGAACAGATGATGCTGAGCCACCACTGGCGCTATCTTGCGTCTACACTCATTCAGGTACCGCATCATGGCAGCAATACCTCTTCATCACTGCCGCTGGTGCAGCGTGCCGAAGGGAAGATAGCGCTGGCCTCAGCGGCCCGCTATAACGCGTGGCGATTTCCGTCTGTTAAAGTGGTCAGGCGTTACAGAAAAGAGGGCTATATCTGGCTTGATACGCCTCACTCCGGACAAATTTCTGTGACGTTTTCGCAACATGACAGGCAAATCCGTCGCTTACGCGATCACTATTTGCCACGTTGGTATCATCAGTGGTTTGGCGCGCCCGTCGATAACGGGTAGAATATGCGGCTATTTCAACAAATGCTGGTTTTTTGAATGCATAACGACAAAGATCTCTCCACGTGGCAAACGTTCCGCCGTCTCTGGCCGATGATTGCACCTTTTAAAGCAGGCTTGATCGTGGCGGGCGTAGCGTTAATCCTCAACGCAGCCAGCGATACTTTTATGTTATCGCTCCTCAAACCGTTACTGGATGACGGTTTTGGTAAAACGGATCGCTCAGTGTTGCTATGGATGCCTCTGGTGGTTATCGGACTGATGATCTTACGCGGTATCACCAGCTATATTTCCAGCTACTGCATCTCCTGGGTATCGGGAAAAGTGGTTATGACCATGCGCCGTCGGCTGTTCAGCCATATGATGGGTATGCCTGTCGCTTTCTTCGATAAACAGTCTACCGGTACGTTGCTGTCGCGTATTACCTACGATTCAGAGCAGGTAGCCTCCTCGTCCTCCAGCGCGCTGATCACCGTTGTGCGTGAAGGTGCTTCGATCATCGGCCTGTTTGTGATGATGTTCTATTACAGCTGGCAGCTGTCGATTATCCTCATTGTTCTGGCACCGATTGTCTCTATCGCGATCCGCGTCGTGTCTAAGCGTTTTCGCAATATCAGTAAAAACATGCAGAATACGATGGGGCAGGTGACGACCAGCGCTGAACAGATGTTGAAGGGGCATAAAGAAGTGTTGATTTTCGGTGGTCAGGATGTCGAAACCAAACGCTTTGATAAGGTCAGCAACAAGATGCGTCTGCAGGGGATGAAAATGGTGTCAGCCTCTTCTATCTCCGATCCGATCATCCAGCTGATTGCCTCTCTGGCACTGGCATTTGTGCTGTATGCGGCAAGTTTCCCGAGCGTCATGGAGACCCTGACCGCGGGGACTATAACGGTGGTCTTCTCGTCCATGATTGCACTGATGCGCCCGCTGAAATCTCTGACCAACGTCAACGCGCAGTTCCAGCGCGGGATGGCAGCATGCCAGACGCTGTTCAGCATTCTGGATTCCGAGCAGGAAAAAGATGAAGGTAAGCGCGTGATTGAACGTGCAAACGGAGACGTTGAGTTCCGTAACGTGACCTTTACCTACCCTGGCCGCGAAGCTCCTGCGCTGCGTAATATCAGCCTGAATATCCCGGCAGGTAAAACGGTTGCACTGGTGGGCCGCTCGGGTTCTGGTAAATCGACGATTGCCAGCCTGATAACGCGTTTCTATGACATCGACGACGGCGAGATCCTGCTGGATGGCCATGATCTGCGTGAGTATACCCTGCAATCGCTGCGTAACCAGGTTGCGCTGGTATCGCAGAACGTACATCTCTTTAACGATACGGTCGCAAACAATATCGCGTATGCGCGTACCGAAGAGTACAGCCGCGAGCAAATTGAAAATGCTGCTCGTATGGCCTATGCGATGGACTTTATCAACAAGATGGATAACGGTCTGGATACGATTATCGGTGAAAACGGCGTTCTGCTTTCCGGCGGCCAGCGTCAGCGTATCGCGATTGCGCGTGCGCTGTTGCGAGACAGCCCAATTCTGATCCTGGATGAAGCGACGTCTGCACTGGATACGGAGTCTGAACGCGCTATTCAGTCGGCTCTGGATGAACTGCAAAAGAACCGTACTTCGCTGGTGATTGCGCATCGTCTGTCGACGATTGAGCAAGCTGATGAAATCGTCGTCGTTGAAGATGGCATTATCGTCGAACGTGGTAGCCATGCGGATCTGCTGGCGCATCGCGGCGTTTACGCGCAGCTTCACAAGATGCAGTTTGGCGAATGATAGCACGCATCTGGTCAGGTGAATCACCGCTGTGGCTGCTGCTTCTGCCGCTCTCCTGGCTTTATGGTCTGGTGAGTGGTGTGATCCGCTTGCTTTACCGTCTGGGGCTGAAACGCGCCTGGCGCGCACCGGTTCCGGTGGTGGTGGTCGGTAATCTGACTGCGGGTGGAAACGGTAAAACGCCAGTGGTTATCTGGCTGGTAGAGCAACTTCAGAAACGGGGTCTCCGGCCTGGGGTGGTCTCACGTGGCTACGGGGGCAAAGCGGCGCAATATCCTCTGCTGTTAAGCGCTCAAACCACAACGGCTGAAGCTGGCGACGAGCCTGTACTGATCTACCAGCGCACGGGCGCGCCGGTTGCGGTGTCTCCTGTGCGCAGTGACGCCGTGAAGGCACTTCTCGCTGAGCATGCGGTTCAAATCATCATTACCGATGATGGCCTGCAGCATTATGCCCTGGCGCGAGACAAAGAGATTGTGGTCATCGACGGTGTGCGCCGTTTTGGCAACGGCTGGTGGTTACCCGCCGGGCCGATGCGTGAACGCGCATCCCGTTTGAAGTCTGTTGATGCGGTCATCGTAAACGGTGGCGAAGCCAGAGCGGGGGAAATCCCGATGCACCTTCACCCTGGTCTGGCGGTGAATCTTTTGACCGGTGAACGTCAGGATGTCGCGCAACTCTCCTCTCTGGTTGCGATGGCGGGTATTGGTCATCCGCCACGCTTCTTTACGACGCTTGAACAGTGTGGTGCCCGGCTTGAAAAATGCGTGCCACTGGCCGATCACCAGGCTTTGGTTCCGGAGCAGGTTGAAGCGCTGACTGCGCCTGGACAGACGCTCATTATGACAGAAAAAGATGCGGTGAAATGCCGTGCCTTCGCGAAAGAAAACTGGTGGTATCTGCCGGTTGACGCTGAACTCAGCGGCGAGCAGCCGGAACAATTGCTCAGGGAGCTGATTGCGCTAACACATTAATAGCAATCCTGTTTCCGGTAGCGCGTTAACTGACAGGAAAAAGCATGTCTTTACCGCAACTCACACTTTCAGCTGCACGTCATTTACACCTGGCTGCGCAGGGGCTGCTTAAAAAGCCCCGTCGTCGCGCCCGCCCCGCAGACATCCTTTCCACCGTGCAGCGCATGTCGCTGCTGCAGATCGACACCATTAATATCGTGGCACGTAGCCCGTATCTGGTGCTGTTCAGCCGTCTGGGACACTATCAGCCTCAATGGCTGGATATGGCGCTCAGTCAGGGTGAACTAATGGAATACTGGGCGCATGAAGCCTGTTTCCTCCCTCGCAGCGATTTCGCACTGGTTCGCCACCGCATGCTCTCCCCCGACAAGATGGGCTGGAAATACCGGCAGGAGTGGATGCAGGAGCACGCGGCTGAAATTGAGCAGCTTATTGCCCATATTCAGGAGAACGGTCCGGTACGCTCCGCTGATTTTGAACATCCGCGAAAAGGCGCGAGCGGCTGGTGGGAGTGGAAGCCGCATAAGCGCCACCTTGAAGGGCTTTTTACATCAGGCAAAGTGATGGTGGTGGAGCGCCGTAATTTTCAGCGTGTTTACGACCTGACGCATCGCGTGATGCCGCACTGGGATGACGCGCGCGATCTGCTCACCCAGGATACCGCTGAGGCCATTATGCTGGAGAACAGTGCCCGTAGTCTGGGTATTTTTCGTCCGCAATGGCTGGCGGACTACTACCGTCTCCGCCAGCCTGCGCTGAAACCGTTGCTGGAGCACTGGCAACAGACACAGCGCGTGATTCCGGTCTCAGTGGAGACGCTGGGGGAGATGTGGCTGCATGCAGATTTACTCCCGCTATTGCCGCAGGCCCTGGAAGGCAAACTTCAGGCCACCCACAGCGCGGTGTTGTCACCGTTTGATCCGGTAGTGTGGGACAGAAAACGTGCCATGCAGCTGTTTGATTTTAGCTATCGGCTGGAATGTTATACCCCGGCACCAAAACGTCAGTATGGCTACTTCGTTTTGCCTCTGTTGCACAAAGGGCAACTGGTCGGCCGTATGGATGCCAAGATGCACCGTAAAACCGGTATCCTGGAGATCATTGCGCTCTATCTGGAAGAGGGCGTGAACGTCACGGCCGCGCTGGAAAGGGGATTAACGTCTGCCATTAATGAGTTTGCTGTCTGGCAGGGAGCCAGGGAAGTCACGCTGGGGCGTCTGCCTGACGGGTTGTTTATATCCTGTCAACGTGGCTGGGAAACAGGCTTAGCCTGAAGAGGGAATGTGTTAAGCTGTAGCAATTACCCATACGGAGGAACTATGGATCACCGTTTACTTGAAATCATTGCCTGCCCGGTGTGCAACGGCAAGCTGTATTACAGCCAGGATAAACAAGAGCTGATATGCAAACTGGACAACCTGGCTTTCCCTCTGCGTGACGGTATTCCTGTCCTGCTGGAAAATGAAGCCCGTTCCCTGGTCGCAGAAGAGAGCAAACCATGAGTTTTGTCGTCATTATCCCGGCGCGTTATGCGTCAACGCGTCTGCCTGGTAAACCGCTGGTTGATATCAATGGCAAGCCGATGATTGTGCATGTTCTCGAACGTGCGCGTGAATCAGGTGCCGATCGCATTATTGTCGCCACTGACCATGCGGATGTTGCACGTGCTGTTGAAGCAGCGGGTGGAGAAGTGTGCATGACCCGCGCCGATCACCAGTCTGGTACTGAACGTCTGGCTGAAGTTGTCGAAAAATGTGGTTTCAGCGACGATACGGTCATTGTTAACGTGCAGGGCGACGAGCCGATGATCCCGGCAGTCATTATTCGCCAGGTGGCGGAAAACCTGGCTCAGCGTCAGGTCGGTATGGCAACGCTCGCTGTGCCGATTCACCATGCCGAAGAGGCGTTTAACCCGAATGCGGTGAAGGTGGTGATGGATGCTGAAGGCTATGCGCTCTATTTCTCGCGTGCGACCATTCCATGGGATCGCGATCGCTTTGCCGTTTCAAAAGAGACGATAGGCGACACCTTCCTGCGTCATATTGGCATCTACGGTTACCGTGCAGGCTTTATCCGCCGCTATGTCAGCTGGGCACCCAGCCCGCTGGAACATATTGAAATGCTTGAGCAGCTTCGCGTGCTGTGGTACGGCGAAAAGATCCACGTTGCAGTGGCAAAGGAAGTGCCGGGTACGGGCGTTGATACGCCTGAAGACCTTGAGCGCGTGCGTACCGAAATGCGTTAATTTTACCGCCATCCCCTCGTTCGGGGGGATGTTCTCCCGCCTGGTTATTTTTTTCTTTTCTTTTCCATAATTGATCTCTCACGGGTGACTTCTGCTCCCCGCGCGCTCATTATAAAAGCAGTAGTCTTAATGGGGGTAATCTCATATGGAACAACTGCGTGCCGAACTCAGCCACCTGCTTGGCGAAAAGTTAAGCCGGGTCGAGTGCGTGAATGAAAAAGCAGATACCGCTCTCTGGTCGTTGTACGACAGCCAGGGAAACCCGATGCCACTGATGGCAAGAAGTTTTACCTCACCGGGGGTCGCAAGACAGCTCGCCTGGAAAATGTCGATGCTGGCACGGGAAGGGACGGTCCGCATGCCAACGGTTTACGGCGTGATGACGCATGAGGAACACCCTGGCCCGGATGTACTCCTTATTGAGCGTTTACGCGGCGTCTCTGTTGAAGCTCCGGCTCGCACGCCGGAACGCTGGGAACAGCTAAAAGATCAGATTGTTGAAGCGCTGCTGGCCTGGCACCGGCAGGATAGCCGCGGGCTTGTCGGCCCTGTAGACAGCACTCAGGAAAATCTGTGGCCTCTGTGGTATCGCCAGCGTGTTGAGGTGCTATGGGGGACGCTTAATCAGTTCAATAATACCGGCTTAACCATGCAGGACAAACGCATCCTTTTCCGCACACGCGAGTGTCTGCCTGCGTTGTTTGAGGGATTCAACGATAACTGCGTCCTGGTGCATGGCAATTTCACGCTGCGCAGTATGTTGAAAGATCCCCGCAGCGACCAGTTACTGGCGATGGTCGGACCGGGGATCATGCTTTGGGCCCCCCGCGAATATGAGCTGTTCCGGCTGAGCGATAGCGGTTCTGCAGAAGGTTTGCTGTGGCATTATCTGCAGCGAGCCCCTGTCGCAGAGGCGTTTCTCTGGCGGCGCTGGCTCTATCTGCTCTGGGATGAAGTGGCGCAACTGGTGAATACCGGCAGGTTCAACCGCGCCAACTTCGATCTTGCGACAAAATCACTGCTGCCCTGGCTCGCCTGACGAGCCTTTCAGCCACTGCCAGACGCGACCAAGCGTTTCATAGCCTACCCGATCGCTGTGCATCAACCACATTGGGGACGGAATCGCCCGTTCCCACGGGTTGAGCGGCGCGTTTATGGCCATCTGATTGGCAGGGGCGGGCAAGGGGTGTAGTCCTTGTTTCTCGAAGAAAATCATGGCCCTTGGCAGGTGCGAAGCAGACGTCACCAGTAAAAACGGGACATCGCCAATCGCGTCTTTAACCGCTGCGGCTTCTTCTTCCGTATCTTTTGGGCTATCCAGCGTGATGATTGCGGAGCGCGGCACCCCCAGTGATTCAGCCACTCTTGCTCCGGCTTCTGCCGTACTGACCGGATTTGTTTTCGCCGCCGCGCCGGTGAAGATCAGCTTTGATCCCGGATTCGCCAGCCACAGACGAATGCCTTCGTTCAGACGCGGCAGGCTATTGTTAATCAGGTTAGAACTGGGGGCCCAGTTTGCATCCCAGGTATAGCCGCCTCCCAGCACCACGATGTACTCAACTTTTTGCGTGCCTTGCCAGGTTGCATATTTATCTTCTATGGGACGCAATAGTCCATCGGCCACCGGTTGCAGGCTCAATAACAGCAGTGCCAGCCAGCCCAGAGTAATGATCGATTTGCCACTTTTCTGAAAGCGGCTAAACCACACCAGCGCCAGCCCCAGCGCAATGAGCAGAAGCAGCAGCGGAAGAGGAAGCATCATGCCTCCGATGTATTTCTTCAGGGTAAAAAGCATCCTTTTTGGTTCCTTTTTTAACCATATAGCAGGCGATTGTCTGTGATATTACACCAGAGAGGTTCATTCTCCGCTCGGGTGTGACAAAATAGCGGTATTGCAGTTAGCGAGTGGAACTCTCCCAATGCGGGATCGCAATTTTGATGACATCGCGGAAAAGTTTTCGCGCAACATTTATGGCACCACCAAAGGGCAGTTGCGTCAGACGATCCTCTGGCAGGATCTGGACAACATCCTTGCCGCTTACGGTAGCCAGACGTTGCGTGTGCTGGACGCTGGCGGCGGTGAAGGGCAAACGGCCATAAAAATGGCGCAGCGCGGTCATCACGTCACGCTTTGCGATCTTTCTGCTGAGATGGTTGCGCGTGCGACCCGAGCAGCAGAAGAGAAAGGTGTGAGCGACAACATGCATTTTATACACAGCGCCGCTCAGGACATTGCTCAACATTTGGAAACCGAAGTTGATCTGATATTGTTTCATGCTGTGCTGGAGTGGGTTGCCGATCCGCAAAAGGTCTTGCAAACCCTCTGGTCAATGCTGCGCCCCGGCGGCACGCTGTCGTTGATGTTCTACAATGCAAACGGCTTCCTGATGCACAACATGGTTGCAGGTAACTTCGACTACGTTCAGGTCGGGATGCCGAAAAAGAAAAAGCGCACGCTTTCGCCGGACTACCCACGCGATCCACAGCAGGTCTATAGCTGGCTGGAAGAGATTGGCTGGGAGATTACCGGAAAGACGGGCGTCAGGGTGTTTCATGATTATCTGCGTGAAAAACACAAACAGCGTGACTGTTTTGATACCTTAGCAGAATTAGAAACGCGGTATTGCCGCCAGGAGCCGTTTATCAGCCTTGGCCGTTATATACATGTCACTGCCCGCAAACCGCAGATGCAAGGATAACCTATGAGTGAATTTTCCCAGACAGTCCCAGAACTGGTTGCCTGGGCCAGGAAAAATGATTTCGCCATCTCGCTGCCGGTAGACAGACTCTCTTTCCTGCTGGCGGTTGCCACGCTGAACGGCGAACGGCTGGATGGTGAAATGAGCGAGGGTGAACTGGTGGATGCGTTCCGCCATGTCAGTGATGCGTTTGAGCAAACCAGCGAAACCATTAGCGTGCGTGCTAACAACGCTATCAACGATATGGTGCGTCAACGTCTGCTGAACCGCTTTACCAGCGAGCAGGCGGAAGGAAACGCCATCTATCGTCTGACGCCACTGGGCATCGGCATAACTGATTACTACATCCGTCAGCGTGAGTTCTCCACGCTGCGCCTTTCTATGCAGCTCTCCATTGTGGCGGGCGAGCTGAAACGCGCTGCCGATGCCGCGGATGAAAACGGCGATGAGTTCCACTGGCACCGCAACGTCTACGCCCCGCTGAAATACTCGGTTGCGGAGATATTCGACAGCATCGATCTGACTCAGCGTCTGATGGACGAACAACAGCAGCAGGTAAAAGATGATATCGCCCAGTTGCTAAACAAAGACTGGCGCGCGGCCATCTCAAGCTGTGAACTTTTACTGTCTGAAACTTCCGGTACGCTGCGTGAGCTGCAGGATACGCTGGAGGCGGCGGGTGACAAACTGCAGGCCAACCTGCTGCGTATTCAGGATGCGACGCTGGCGCATGACGATCTGCATTTTATAGATCGTCTGGTCTTCGACCTGCAGAGCAAACTTGATCGCATTATTAGCTGGGGCCAGCAGTCGATCGACCTCTGGATTGGCTATGACCGTCACGTGCATAAATTTATCCGTACCGCCATCGATATGGATAAAAACCGCGTCTTTGCTCAGCGTCTGCGTCAGTCGGTACAGACTTATTTCGATGCGCCATGGGCGCTGACCTACGCTAACGCCGATCGTCTGCTGGATATGCGCGACGAAGAGATGGCGCTGCGCGACGAAGAGGTGACCGGTGAATTGCCACCGGATCTGGAATACGAAGAATTTAACGAAATTCGCGAACAACTTGCGGCGATGATCGAAGAACAGCTTGCTGTCTACAAAACCAGACAAGTGCCGCTGGATCTTGGGCTCGTGGTGCGCGACTATCTGGCGCAATATCCACGTGCGCGCCATTTTGATATCGCCCGCATTGTTGTAGACCAGGCTGTGCGCCTGGGTGTTGCACAAGCAGATTTCACCGGACTGCCGCCGAAGTGGCAGCCGATTAACGATTACGGAGCCAAGGTACAGGCGCATGTCATTGACAAATATTGAACAAGTGATGCCAGTGAAACTGGCACAGGCGCTGGCAAATCCGTTGTTTCCGGCGCTGGACAGCCAGCTGCGTGCCGGTCGTCACATTGGCCTTGACGAGCTGGATAATCACGCCTTTTTGATGGACTTCCAGGAATATCTGGAGGAGTTTTACGCGCGTTATAACGTTGAGCTTATCCGTGCGCCGGAAGGCTTTTTCTACCTGCGTCCGCGCTCCACGACGCTTATTCCGCGTTCCGTGCTTTCCGAGCTGGACATGATGGTAGGTAAAATTCTCTGCTATCTCTATCTCAGCCCGGAACGTCTGGCGAACGAAGGTATCTTCACTCAGCAGGAGCTTTACGATGAGCTGCTCGCGCTGGCGGATGAAAGCAAGCTGCTGAAGCTGGTGAATAACCGTTCAACGGGTTCGGATCTCGATCGTCAGAAATTGCAGGAAAAAGTACGCTCTTCCCTGAACCGTCTGCGCCGTCTGGGGATGGTCTGGTTTATGGGCCATGACAGCAGCAAATTCCGCATTACGGAGTCCGTCTTCCGCTTTGGTGCCGATGTGCGTGCGGGTGACGATGCGCGTGAGGCGCAGCTGCGTATGATCCGCGACGGTGAAGCGATGCCGGTGGAAAACCATTTGCAGCTCAATGATGAGCACGAAGAGAATCAGCCGGATAGCGGGGAGGAAGAGTAATGATTGAACGCGGTAAATTTCGCTCACTAACGCTGATTAACTGGAACGGTTTCTTTGCCCGAACCTTCGATCTGGATGAGCTGGTGACCACGCTCTCCGGCGGTAACGGGGCGGGTAAATCCACCACCATGGCCGCTTTCGTTACGGCGCTGATCCCAGATTTGACGCTGCTGCACTTCCGTAACACCACCGAAGCGGGGGCGACAAGCGGCTCCCGTGATAAAGGCCTGCACGGTAAGCTGAAAGCGGGTGTCTGTTATTCGGTGCTGGATGTGATCAACTCTCGTCACCAGCGTGTCGTGGTGGGTGTGCGTCTGCAGCAGGTTGCCGGGCGCGACCGTAAAGTTGATATTAAACCGTTCGCCATCCAGGGGCTGCCAACATCGATGCAGCCCACGGCGCTGCTGACGGAGACCCTGAACGAACGCCAGGCGCGCGTGCTGACCCTGCAGGAGCTGAAAGACAAGCTCGAAACGATCGAAGGCGTGCAGTTCAAGCAGTTCAACTCTATTACCGATTACCACTCCCTGATGTTTGATCTGGGCGTTGTCGCGCGTCGCCTGCGCACCGCCTCAGACCGTAGCAAATACTACCGTCTGATCGAAGCGTCACTGTACGGCGGTATCTCCAGCGCCATTACCCGCTCCCTGCGTGACTACCTGCTGCCGGAAAACAGCGGCGTGCGTAAGGCCTTCCAGGATATGGAAGCCGCGCTGCGTGAAAACCGCATGACGCTGGAAGCGATCCGCGTGACTCAGTCCGATCGCGACCTGTTTAAACACTTGATCAGCGAAGCCACAAACTATGTGGCTGCGGACTATATGCGTCACGCCAACGAGCGCCGCATTCATCTCGATCAGGCGTTAGAGTACCGCCGTGAACTGTTTACCTCCCGTAAACAGCTGGTGGCCGAGCAGTATAAGCACGTTGAAATGGCGCGCGAACTGGGCGAGCACAACGGTGCCGAGGGCGATCTGGAAGCGGATTATCAGGCGGCCAGCGATCACCTGAACCTGGTGCAGACCGCACTGCGCCAGCAGGAAAAAATCGAGCGCTATGAAGCGGATCTTGATGAACTGCAAATTCGTCTCGAAGAGCAAAATGAAGTGGTGGCTGAAGCTGCCGACATGCAGGAAGAGAACGAAGCGCGCGCCGAAGCTGCCGAGCTGGAAGTGGATGAGCTGAAAAGCCAGCTTGCCGACTATCAGCAGGCGCTGGACGTGCAGCAGACGCGTGCCATTCAGTACACTCAGGCACTTCAGGCGCTGCAGCGCGCAAAAGAGCTGTGCCATCTGCCGGATTTAACGCCGGACAGCGCCGATGAATGGCTGGAAACCTTCCAGGCCAAAGAGCAGGAAGCCACGGAGAAACTGCTGTCTCTCGAGCAGAAAATGAGCGTAGCGCAAACGGCACACAGCCAGTTTGAACAGGCTTATCAACTCGTGGTAGCGATCAATGGCCCGCTTGCGCGTAATGAAGCGTGGGACGTTGCGCGTGAATTGCTGCGCGATAGCGTGAATCAGCGCCATCTGGCCGGGCAGGTGCAACCGCTGCGTATGCGTCTGAACGAGCTGGAGCAGCGCCTGCGCGAGCAGCAGGAAGCCGAGCGTCTGCTGGCCGAGTTCTGCAAGCGTCAGGGTAAAAATTACGATATCGACGATCTGGAAGCCCTGCATCAGGAGCTGGAGGCGCGTATTGCGGCCCTGTCCGATACCGTATCCAGCGCCAGCGAACAGCGCATGACGCTACGCCAGGAGATGGAACAGCTCCAGTCCCGCTCGCAGGCGCTGTTGCAGCGTGCACCGGTCTGGCTTGCGGCGCAAAGCAGCCTGAACCAGCTCAGCGAGCAGTGTGGCGAAGAGTTTGAATCCAGCCAGGAAGTGACTGAATACCTGCAACAACTGCTGGAGCGTGAACGCGAAGCGATTGTTGAGCGTGATGAAGTCGGCGCGCGTAAACGTGACGTCGACGAAGAAATTGAACGCTTAAGCCAGCCGGGCGGGGCAGAAGATCCGCGCCTGAACACTCTGGCGGAGCGTTTTGGCGGCGTGCTGCTGTCTGAAATTTATGACGATGTGGGTCTTGATGACGCACCGTACTTCTCCGCGCTGTACGGCCCGTCGCGTAACGCGATTGTAGTGCCCGATCTGTCGCTGATTTCTGAGCAACTCGCAGGCCTGGAAGATTGTCCGGAAGATCTCTATCTGATCGAGGGCGATCCGCAGTCGTTTGATGACAGCGTGTTCAGCGTCGATGAACTGGAAAAAGCGGTAGTTGTAAAAATCGCTGACCGTCAGTGGCGTTATTCACGCTTCCCGGAACTGCCGCTGTTTGGCCGCGCCGCGCGTGAAAGCCGTATCGAAAGCCTGCACGCGGAGCGTGAAACCCTTTCCGAACGTTTTGCGACTCTGTCGTTCGACGTTCAGAAAACTCAGCGTCTGCACCAGGCCTTCAGCCGCTTTATCGGCAGCCATCTGGGCGTGGCCTTTGAAGCGGACCCGGAAGCCGAAATTCGCAAGCTCAACACCCGTCGTGGTGAGCTGGAGCGGGCGATTGCTAATCATGAAAATGATAACCAGCAGAGCCGCGTCCAGTTCGAACAGGCGAAAGAGGGCGTTGCCGCGCTGAACCGCATCCTGCCTCGTCTGAATCTGCTGGCCGATGACACGCTGGCAGACCGCGTGGATGAAATCCAGGAACGGCTGGATGAAGCCCAGGAAGCCGCGCGTTTCGTTCAGCAGTACGGTAATCAACTGGCGAAGCTGGAGCCAATGGTTTCCGTTCTGCAGAGCGACCCGGAGCAGTTCGAGCAGTTAAAAGAAGATTATGCCTGGTCTCAGCAGGTCCAGCGCGAAGCGCGTCAACAGGCGTTTGCCCTGACGGAAGTGGTGCAACGTCGCGCCCACTTTGGCTACTCCGACTCGGCGGAAATGCTGAGCGGCAACAGTGACCTGAATGAAAAACTGCGCCAGCGCCTTGAGCAGGCCGAAGCGGAGCGTACCCGCGCTCGTGACGCGATGCGTACTCATGCTGCGCAACTGAGCCAGTACAGCCAGGTCATGGCCTCGCTGAAAAGCTCCTTCGACACCAAGAAAGAGCTGTTAAACGATCTGCATAAAGAGCTGCAGGACATCGGCGTGCGTGCCGACAGTGGTGCAGAAGAGAGGGCGCGTATTCGTCGCGATGAGCTACATGCGCAGCTCAGCAACAACCGTGCGCGCCGTAATCAGCTGGAAAAAGCATTGACCTTCTGCGAAGCGGAGATGGACAATCTGACTCGTCGGCTGCGCAAGCTGGAACGCGATTATCACGAAATGCGCGAGCAGGTCGTGACCGCGAAGGCGGGCTGGTGTGCGGTGATGCGCATGGTGAAAGACAACGGTGTTGAACGTCGTCTGCATCGTCGTGAGCTGGCGTATCTCTCCGGAGATGAACTGCGTTCCATGTCGGATAAAGCGTTGGGTGCGTTGCGTCTGGCGGTGGCGGATAACGAGCATCTGCGCGACGTGCTGCGCATGTCAGAAGATCCGAAGCGTCCTGAGCGTAAAATTCAGTTCTTCGTGGCGGTTTATCAGCACCTGCGCGAACGTATTCGTCAGGACATTATCCGTACCGACGATCCGGTTGAAGCCATTGAACAGATGGAAATCGAGCTGGGCCGCCTGACGGAAGAGTTAACCTCCCGCGAACAAAAACTGGCTATCAGTTCCCGCAGCGTGGCGAATATCATCCGCAAAACCATTCAGCGCGAGCAGAACCGTATCCGCCAGTTGAACCAGGGTCTGCAGAGCGTGTCGTTCGGCCAGGTTAACAGCGTGCGTCTGAACGTGAATGTGCGTGAAGCTCACGCCACGCTGCTGGATGTGTTGTCCGAACAACACGAACAGCATCAGGATCTGTTCAACAGCAACCGTCTGACCTTCTCCGAGGCGCTGGCGAAACTGTATCAGCGCCTGAATCCACAGATTGATATGGGGCAGCGTACGCCACAAACCATCGGCGAAGAGCTGCTGGATTACCGTAACTACCTGGAGATGGAAGTTGAGGTTAACCGTGGTTCAGACGGCTGGCTGCGTGCGGAATCCGGCGCGCTCTCTACCGGTGAAGCTATCGGTACGGGGATGTCGATTCTGGTGATGGTTGTGCAAAGCTGGGAAGATGAAGCGCGTCGTCTGCGCGGCAAAGATATCTCTCCATGCCGTTTGCTGTTCCTGGATGAAGCGGCACGTCTTGATGCGCGCTCCATCGCCACGCTGTTTGAGCTTTGCGATCGCCTTGATATGCAGCTCATCATTGCGGCACCGGAAAATATCAGCCCGGAAAAAGGGACGACCTACAAGCTGGTGCGTAAGGTGTTCCAGAACAGTGAGCACGTACACGTTGTCGGTTTGCGCGGATTTGCACCGCAGCCACCGGAGTCATTACCGGGTACGGCTGACGCGTCATAACGCGTTTTGTTACAAAGAGCGGCGCAAATGCGCCGCTTTTTTTATTCTCTTAAGTTGTACTTACGGCTGCGTTATCTTTAAACTTCTTTACATAAGGTAAGGCAACAGCGTTTTTGCCTTCCTATAATGAAGATTAGCCCCAGTGTATTGGGAATGTCGTGAGAAAACAGGGGGCAAGGGATGTTGCTAATGAAAAATCGTGGTCGTCAGCTGTCAGCGCTGAGTTTGTGCCTGACGGTGATGTTTGCTCCACTGTTTACCGCTCAGGCCGACGAGCCTGAAATTGTGCCGAGTGACAGCTCCGCAACGATGGGTGCACAGCCTACGTCACTGTCGCAACCGCTGGAACAATCTCCGGCGACGGCCATTATGGCCGGCATTAAGCCGTTACCGGAAGGTATCGACACCGAATCGCTTCGCCAGCAGCTGATGACGGGGTTGCCGTCCGGCTATACACCTGCTTATATCAACCAGTTAACGCTGCTTTATGCTGCGCGCGATATGAAACCAATGTGGGAAGATCGCGACGCGGTACGTGCTTTCCAGCAGCAACTGGCGGAAGTGGCCATTGCGGGTTTTCAGCCGCAATTTACAACGTGGGTCCAGTTGCTGACCGATCCTGCCGTGACCGGGCAGGCGCGTGATGTGGTGCTGTCCGATGCGCTGATGGGTTACCTTCAGTTTGTGGCGGGTATTCCGGTCAATGGTAATCGCTGGTTATACAGCGAAAAGCCGTACAAGCTGGCAACGCCTGCACTGTCGGTGATTAACCAGTGGCAACTGTCGCTGGATAATGGCCAACTGCCACGCTTTATCGCAAGCCTGGCACCTGCACACCCGCAATATGCCACGATGCACCAGTCCTTACTTGAGCTGGTGGCAGATTCCCGTCCCTGGCCGCAACTGCGGGCGACTGCAACGCTTCGCCCTGGCCAGTGGAGCAGTGATGTTCCAGCCCTGCGTGAGATCCTTAAACGTTCCGGCATTCTGGAAAATGGACCAAAAATCGCGCTTCCGGGTGATGATCCGCAAAGTGTGGTTGTCAGCCCGTCTGCACCGGTGAAAGAGCAGAAAGCCGTGGCGTTGAGCGATAAACCTGCGGCTTACGATCGCGAGCTGGTCGCGGCGGTTAAGCAATTTCAGGCCGCGCAGGGGCTGGGAGCCGATGGTGTGATTGGTCAGTCAACGCGTGAGTGGCTGAATGTCTCTCCTGCGCAGCGTGCAGGTGTGCTGGCCCTGAACATCCAGCGTTTGCGCTTGCTGCCGGGCACGTTGTCGACCGGTATTATGGTTAACATTCCTGCCTACTCCCTGGTTTATTACCAGGACGGTAGTGAAGTGCTGGCGTCCCGTGTGATTGTCGGTCGTCCTGACCGTAAAACACCGATGATGAGCAGCGCGTTGAATAACGTTGTGGTGAATCCGCCGTGGAACGTGCCGCCTACGCTTGCGCGCAAAGATATCCTGCCGAAGGTATGGAACGATCCGGGTTATCTTGAACGCCATGGATATACCGTGATGCGAGGATGGAACAGCAAAGAGGCTATCGATCCGTATATGGTTGACTGGTCAACAATTACCGCCTCGAACCTGCCGTTCCGTTTTCAGCAGGCACCTGGCGCACATAACTCGCTGGGACGGTATAAATTCAATATGCCAAGTTCGGACGCTATTTACCTGCACGATACACCGAACCATAACCTGTTCCAGAAAGATGCCCGCGCGCTCAGTTCTGGCTGCGTTCGCGTGAACAAAGCCTCTGAACTGGCCAATATGCTATTGCAGGATGCAGGCTGGAACGATACGCGGATTTCCGATGCGCTGAAACAAGGGGATACGCGTTACGTTAACATTCGACACAATATTCCGGTCAACCTTTACTATCTGACGGCATTTGTTGGCGAAGACGGGCGTACCCAGTATCGTACAGATATTTACAATTATGATCTCCCCGCGCGATCTGGCGCACAAATTTTGCCAAAAGCTGAACAATTAATCAGATAAATGAAGTAGTTCGGGAAAATAGATTGTCGTAAGTTATGGTGAAATCGGGGCGATAAGGCTGTAAGCCCCGTATTTACTGGGGTTGGGTGCCTTGACGTCGTTGGCTTTGCCAGTTATGGTGCCCTTCGTGCGCTAAGCATACATACGATAAACCTTGACCTGTAGACCTGATTATCATGGACAAATTTGACGCTAATCGCCGCAAACTGCTGGCGTTAGGTGGCGTTGCGCTGGGCGCAGCGGCCATCCTGCCGACGCCAGCATTTGCCACCCTCTCGACACCTCGTCCGCGCATTTTAACGCTCAACAACCTCCACACGGGTGAGACGCTTAAAGCGGAGTTTTTTGATGGCAGAGGCTATATTCAGGATGAATTAGCAAGACTCAACCATTTTTTCCGTGATTTCCGCGCGAATAAAATAAAAGCCATCGACCCAGGATTATTTGATCAATTATTCCGCCTTCAGGGCCTGCTGGGAACCCGCAAGCCGGTGCAGCTCATTTCTGGCTATCGCTCCCTTGATACCAATAATGAACTGCGCGCCCACAGCCGTGGGGTAGCCAAAAAAAGCTATCACACGAAAGGGCAGGCAATGGATTTCCATATTGAAGGCGTTTCGTTAGCCAATATTCGCAAAGCTGCGTTATCTATGCGCGCAGGTGGTGTAGGATATTACCCACGTAGCAACTTTGTGCATATTGATACCGGGCCGGTTCGGCACTGGTAATAACGAAACACAGGAGCAGTATGAACTATCGTATTATTCCGGTTACCGCGTTCTCCCAGAATTGTTCATTAATCTGGTGCGAGCAAACCAAACTGGCCGCGCTTGTCGATCCCGGCGGTGACGCCGAGAAAATCAAGCAAGAGGTCGCAGCCAGCGGTGTCACGCTGATGCAAATTTTGCTGACCCATGGTCACCTTGATCATGTGGGTGCTGCGGCGGAGCTGGCTGAACACTACGGTGTGCCGGTGATTGGCCCGGAAAAAGAAGATGAGTTCTGGCTGCAGGGGTTACCCGCCCAAAGCCGCATGTTTGGCCTTGATGAGTGTCTGCCGTTGACGCCCGATCGCTGGTTGAACGAAGGAGATAGCGTAACCGTAGGGAATGTGACTTTACAGGTGTTGCATTGTCCTGGGCATACGCCAGGCCATATCGTCTTCTTTGATGACCAGTCCCGTCTGCTGATTTCCGGCGATGTGATTTTCAAAGGCGGCGTAGGACGCAGCGATTTCCCGCGTGGCGATCACGGGCAGTTGATTCAGTCAATTAAACAGACGTTGTTGCCGCTGGGCGATGATGTGACGTTTATTCCTGGACACGGTCCGATGTCAACGCTGGGCTATGAACGGTTGCATAATCCGTTCCTTCAGGATGAAATGCCTGTCTGGTAACCCGCATTAAAAAAGCCTGCATAACGCAGGCTTTTTTGTTTGGGTGCAAATTACAGCACCGCGACAATCGCTTCACACAGCGGTGCCATGTTGTCTGGCGTCATACCCGCAACGTTTACACGGCCAGAGGCAACAGCGTATACACCGAACTCTTCACGCAGGCGCAGCACCTGTTCTTTGGTCAGACCGCTGAAAGAGAACATGCCGTTTTGCTTAATGATAAAGCTGAAATCACGGTCAGCACCTTTTTCTGCCAGTGTATTCACGAACAGCAGGCGCATACGCTGAATGCGTTGACGCATATCGTTCAGCTCTTGCTCCCAGATAGCGCGCAGGGCATCGTTGCTCAGGATAGTAGCAACAACAGACGCACCGTGAGCCGGTGGGTTGGAGTAGTTAGCGCGAATGACGGATTTCATCTGGCTGAATGCGCGATCAACGGTCTGATCGTCAGCAGCGACCAGCGTACAGGCCCCCACGCGCTCGTTATACAGGCCGAAGTTCTTGGAATAGGAACTCGCGACGATCAGTTCCTGATGCACCGCGGCGAACGCACGCAGGCCTTCAGCATCTTCTTCCAGACCACGGGCGAAGCCCTGATAGGCGAAGTCGAACAGGGGCAGCCAGCCTTTTTCAACGGACAGTTTTGCCAGCTGTTCCCACTGTTCCAGCGTTGGATCGATACCGGTTGGGTTGTGGCAGCAGCCGTGGAACAGCACCACATCCCCCGCCTGCGCTTCGTTCAGACTGGCCAGCAGGCCATCGAAATCCAGCGAGTGGTTTGCGGCGTCGTAGTAGGCGTATTCACGCACTTCCAGGCCAGCAGAGTTAAAGACGCTTTTATGGTTTGGCCAGCTTGGGTTACTTACCCAGACACGTTTAACTGAGGTGTTTTTCGCAAGGAAATCCGCCGCAACGCGCAATGCGCCTGTACCGCCAGGGGTTTGTGCCGTGCGCGCACGTTTGTCACTTACAATTGCACTGCCTTTACCGAACAGCAGCTCCTGAGTACAACGACCAAATTCAGGGATACCATCAATACCGAGGTAGTTTTTGGTGGTTTCGTTTTCCAGCAGATACTGCTCAGCTTTTTTCACACTGGTCAGTACCGGAGTTTTGCCGGTTTCATCTTTATATACACCAATACCCAGGTTGATTTTGCCAGGGCGGTCGTCGGCACGAAACAGATCGGCCAGGCCCAGAATTGGGTCGGCAGGAGCGGCAGTAATGTTCTCAAACATGACGAAGTTCCATTGTGATTACAGAAGTGAAATCCGCTATCAGGTTAACGGTAGATTTACAAAATGCCAACCGTTTGCGACAAAAAGCGTGCGGCTTTTCAAAAGACGCGACTTTTTGCTTTCAGGCATAAAAAAAACAGGGCCGAAGCCCTGTTTCTTAAGCATATAACAAAGTGGTGTACTGATTAGAACTGGTAAGTTACGCCAACAGCAGCCATGTCGTCGTTGCCGTTGATGCCGCCAACTTCAGACACGTATGCGTCGTCTTTGTCCAGCAGGTTGATGTAGTAGTCAGCCCACACGTTGAAGTTTTTGTTGAAGTAGTAAGTCGCGCCAACCTGAACGAATTTCGCCAGATCTGCATCGCCACCGCTGAAGCCACCGACGGCAGCCAGGTCTTTACCTTTGGTCTGGACGTAGGAGATTGCCGGACGCAGGCCGAAGTCGAACTGGTACTGAGCAACAACTTCGAAGTTCTGGGTTTTGTTAGCAAAACCAGCATCACCGCTAGAACCAGTACGGGTAGTGTTACGGGTTTCAGCATAGGTGGTTGCCAGGTAGATGTTGTTAGCGTCGTATTTCAGACCGACACCCCATGCTTCAGCTTTATCGCCCTGGCCATCAGCTTTCTGATTCAGAGTACGGTTAGCGTTGCTGTAAGATGCGATTGCACCGAAGCCTTCGCCGAAATCGTAACCCAGGGAGTAACCTACGCCATCACCGTTAGAGGTGTTAACGTCAGCACGGTCGTTTTTGCCCTGGTACTGTACGCCCAGGCTCAGACCGTCAACCAGACCGAAGAAATCGCTGTTACGGTAGGTCAGCAAGCCGGTGCTACGGCTGGTCATAAAGTTATCGACGTAGTTACCGCCCCAGGTCATACCGGAGAAGGACGGTGCCATATCGGTGTAAGATTCTACGTCGTAAACGATACCGTAGTTACGACCGTAGTCGATGCTGCCAGCGTCACCTGCTTTCAGACCAGCGAAAGCCAGACGGTTTTTGTTGGACTGGTTGCCGCCTTCAGGCTGATTAGCCATGAAACGGTATTCCCACTGGCCGTAACCGGTCAGTTGATCGTTGATCTGGGTTTCGCCTTTGAAGCCAATCTGTGCGTAAGTACCATCAGTGCTATTGGTGTCGTCGCCGGTGGTCACGAAATCGTGCTCGCCGTTAACTTTACCGTAGAAGTCCAGTTTGTTGCCGTTCTTGTTATAGATTTCTGCAGCGTTAGCTGCACCGGCTACCAGCAGGGCAGGGATAACCACTGCCAGGATATTGCGCTTCATCATTATTTATTACCCTCATTGGTTTTTTTATGACACTCGCCACTGCCGTCAATAAATTCTGTCAATAAATATTTCCGGAACTATTGATGAGAGTTTGGTGTCTTTATGTATCTGACAGGCATCTTTCCATTCATAGAACCGTTTCGCTAGCCTGAAAGTGCTACAATCCTCAAGATTCAGTAACAAAAAGAAATTATGTGTAACTAAATGTGAATTTTAAGGAACTTTGTGAAGCACCTCAAATTTCAGAACCGATTGGTTATTTAAACGACTGAACCTATCCTATATATATGAATTGCTTATGTTTAATTTTGATAAAGGCATTTCATATAAACAGAAGTTAAACAAGTTTATTTTTCTTATGACGCACTCTGGACATCTGGAAGTCTGAGAAATTGGCTGAGTTTTGTGCTAAAGCGTAAGAAATAGATTAGGCGCAATGTCTGTGCGGTTTATTTTTTGTTCAAAGATATTTCGGGGAAATACCAGGTAACAATCAGGGGATTTGTCGGGGTTGAGATTTAAAGATACTGACTTTTAACTGACACAAACTGACAATGCAGAATAAAATAATGGCCAGCAGAGCTGGCCATTGAGATGACGAGGATTTAGAAGGTTGCGCTGCGTGGAGTACGTGGGAAAGGAATCACGTCACGCACGTTCTGAACACCCGTTACGTAAGCAATCAGACGCTCAAAACCAAGACCGAAACCGGAATGCGGTACGGTACCGTAACGGCGCAGATCGCGATACCACCAGTAGTCTTCTTTATTGAGACCCATCTCAGCCATACGCGCATCCAGTACGTCCAGGCGCTCTTCACGCTGCGAACCACCGATGATCTCACCAATGCCCGGAGCCAGAACGTCCATCGCGGCAACCGTTTTACCGTCTTCGTTAAGGCGCATATAGAACGCCTTAATATCTTTCGGGTAGTTTTTAACGACGACCGGTGCTTTGAAGTGTTTCTCTGCAAGATAACGTTCATGCTCAGAAGCCAGGTCAACGCCCCAGTAAACCGGGTTCTCGAATTTCTCACCGCATTTCTCAAGGATGGCGACCGCATCGGTGTAATCCACCTGAGCGAAATCTGCGGAAACGAAACGCTCCAGACGCGCAACGGCATCACTGTCTACACGCTCTGCGAAGAATTTCATGTCGTCAGCACGTTCTTCAAGCACCGCCCTGAAGACATATTTCAGCATTGCTTCAGCCAGGCCTGCAACATCATCCAGATCCGCGAACGCTACTTCCGGCTCCAGCATCCAGAATTCCGCCAGGTGACGGCTGGTGTTGGAGTTTTCAGCACGGAAGGTTGGGCCGAAAGTATAGATCTTCGACAGTGCGCAGGCGTAGGTTTCACCGTTGAGCTGGCCAGATACCGTCAGGAAGGACTCTTTACCAAAGAAATCTTTGTCGTAGTCCACTTTGCCTTCCGGCGTGCGCGGCAGGTTTTCCATATCCAGCGTTGAGACGCGGAACATTTCACCCGCACCTTCCGTATCGGAAGCGGTAATCAGCGGGGTGGATACCCAGAAGTAACCTTGCTCATCGAAGAAGCGGTGCAGCGCCTGTGCCAGCGTATGACGCACGCGAGCAACCGCACCAATCAGGTTGGTACGCGGGCGCAGGTGCGCCACTTCACGCAGATACTCGATGCTGTGACGTTTTGCCGCCATCGGGTAGGTATCCGGATCTTCAACCCAGCCGGTGACCTCAATCGCAGATGCCTGAATTTCGAAACTCTGACCCTGACCAGGCGATGCGACAACAACGCCGGTAACGATAACGGAACAACCCGTTGTCAGGCGCAGAACGTCATCATTGTAATTGGGCAGAGAATTATTAATGACGGCCTGTACAGGATCAAAGCAGGAACCGTCATAGACGGCAAGGAAGGAGATGCCAGCTTTAGAATCTCGGCGAGTACGCACCCATCCGCGCACGGTGACTTCTTGGTCAACGGCGACACGGCCCTGGAGTACGTCGGCTACAGGCACAACGCTCATAATATTCTCTCTGTTAATAGTCGGAAAAAATAAACACTTGTCCGCCCTTAAAGGGGGGATATCTATGTTACCTGGCATCCGCCGCCAGACAAGCAGATTTCGCAGTCAAAAGAGAAGAAATCAGAAATAAATAAGGAGAGGGGAGCCGGTCAGGCTCCCGAAAGCGATTAACTGGCTTTTTTAACCTGTGGCAGATCGAACGCTTTGCGCAATGCGCGAACAAACGCTTTGTCATGGCAGATGGTTTTACCGGGGCTGTCGGAGAGTTTCGCGACCGGCTTGCCGTTACATTCCACCAGTTTTATGACGATGTTCAGCGGTTTCACCTGAGGAATATCGCAGGTCAAACGGGTCCCAATCCCAAAGCTCAGGTTCACTCTGGAGGAGAAATGGCGATAGAGATCGACGGCTTTTGCTAAATCAAGGTTATCAGAGAAGACCAGCACCTTGCTCATCGGGTCAATGCCCAGTTTTTCGTAATGAGCAATGGCCTTCTCGCCCCATTCAACGGGATCGCCGGAGTCATGGCGTAAACCCTGATAGCGCTCAGCGAATTCGGGGCCAAAGTCGCGCAGGAAAGCATCCATTGTAATGCAGTCGGTAAGGGCGATACCCAGCTGGTCCGGGTACTCATCCAGCCACGCGGCAAGTGCAGCACGCTGGCTGTTGGCCAGATCGGGGCTGATTTGCTGATGCGCCTGGAACCATTCATGTGCCTGGGTGCCCATTGGCGTCAGGTCCAGACGACGCGCCAGATCGTAATTACTGGTCCCGACAAACCACGGCTCTTGCTGCAAACGCTCAACGATGGCCTGCTGAACCTCACGCGAGAAACGGCGGCGCGTGCCAAAGTCCATCAGGCGGAAGCGGGACATATCCAGATCGTTGGTCAGATGTGAGAACTCAACCAGTTTGTTTTCCAGCGAAGCAACCGCCTGCTTAACGCCGGTTTCCGGAGAGCGATAGCGGTGAGCCAGCTCACTGATCACAGCCAGAAGCGGTACTTCCCACATGATCACTTCACGCCACGGACCTTCAAGCCGGATGTCCAGTTTGCCGTTTTCATTGGTGATGGTGACCTGCTGCGGGTTATAGCGGAAATCGCGCAGCCAGTTCAGATAATCGGCTTTAAAGAAAGGCAGGCCGGAAAGCCACTGATATTCGTCGTCCTGCAGCGCCAGATGCTGCATGGCATCGACCTGTTCACGAATGGAGTCTGCGTAGATACCCAGCAAGTCGTCGCCACGGCAGCGAAACTCAGCCGCTACATGGACATCATGATAATGGTGGAAAACGGCTTGCTGCATATGCAGTTTATACGCGTCGGTATCCAGCAACGTATGCAGAACAGGAGAAGCGAATTGAGTCATAGGTGCGCAGTAGCATCCTCTCACAGGAGCGTTTAGTACAATAAACAACTCCGGAGTATACCTTGTTTAGTGATTTATTGAACCCCGATCACAACATAAGCTGTCTTTAGGGTCGATGGCATTTCGTGCCTCTTGTTATAAAAATGTAGCGAAAAAGGTCGTTGTGCCTGAAAAGATGAACATTCTGCGTAGCGCGTTTTACACAACAGGAATAGACTGGATTCGATATTCGACAAACGATGCATAAGGTTTTCTATGACACAACAGCCACAAGCCAAATACCGCCACGACTATCGTGCGCCGGATTACCTGATTAGCGATATCGATCTGACTTTTGACCTGGATGCCACTAAAACCGTTGTCACGGCGGTCAGTCAGGTGACGCGCCAGAGCGCGACAGCAGTGCCGCTGCGTCTTGATGGTGAAGACCTGACGCTGGTCTCCCTGCATATTAATGATGAAGCATGGTCAGACTATAAAGAAGAAAATAACCAGTTGGTTATCAACAATCTGCCTGAGCGCTTCACGCTGAGCATCGTCAATGAAATCAGCCCTGCTGCGAACACGGCGCTGGAAGGGCTTTACCAGTCCGGCGTGGCGTTGTGTACCCAGTGTGAAGCGGAAGGCTTCCGTCATATTACCTGGTATCTCGATCGCCCGGACGTGCTGGCCCGCTTCACCACTAAAATCATCGCCGATAAAACCCTCTATCCGTTCCTGCTCTCCAACGGTAACCGCGTCGGTGAAGGCGAGCTGGAAAACGGGCGTCACTGGGTGCAGTGGCAGGACCCGTTCCCGAAACCGTGCTACCTGTTTGCGCTGGTAGCCGGTGATTTCGACGTGCTGCGCGATACCTTTAAAACCCGCTCTGGCCGCGAAGTAGCACTGGAACTGTTTGTTGATCGTGGCAACCTTGACCGTGCGCCGTGGGCGATGACCTCGCTTATCAACTCCATGAAGTGGGACGAAGAGCGCTTTGGCCTCGAATACGATCTCGACATTTATATGATCGTCGCCGTCGATTTCTTCAACATGGGCGCGATGGAGAATAAAGGCCTCAACGTCTTTAACTCCAAATACGTGCTGGCGCGTACCGATACCGCCACCGATAAAGACTATCTCGATATTGAACGCGTCATCGGCCACGAGTATTTCCATAACTGGACCGGTAACCGCGTCACCTGCCGCGACTGGTTCCAGTTGAGCCTCAAAGAGGGCCTGACCGTTTTCCGCGATCAGGAGTTCAGCTCCGATCTGGGTTCACGCGCGGTGAACCGCATCAACAACGTGCGCACCATGCGCGGCCTGCAGTTTGCGGAAGACGCCAGTCCAATGGCGCACCCAATTCGCCCGGATAAAGTCATTGAGATGAACAACTTCTACACCCTGACGGTGTATGAAAAGGGTGCAGAAATCATCCGTATGATCCATACCCTGCTGGGCGAAGAGAACTTCCAGAAAGGGATGCAGCTCTACTTCGAACGTCACGACGGCAGCGCTGCCACCTGCGACGACTTCGTGCAGGCGATGGAAGACGCGTCTAATGTCGATCTCTCTCACTTCCGCCGCTGGTACAGCCAGGCCGGTACGCCGGTGGTGACCGTCAAAGACGATTACAACCCGGAAACTGAGCAGTACACTCTGACCATCAGCCAGCGCACGCCGCCTACGGCCGAGCAGGAAGAGAAACACCCGCTGCACATCCCGTTCAGCATTGAGCTGTACGACAATGAAGGCAAAGTGATCCCGTTGCAGAAGGGCGGTCATCCGGTACACCACGTACTGAACGTAACCCAGGCTGAGCAGACCTTTATCTTCGATAACGTCTATTTCCAGCCGGTGCCTGCGCTGCTGTGCGAATTCTCAGCGCCAGTGAAGCTGGAGTATAAGTGGAGCGATCAGCAACTGACGTTCCTGATGCGTCACGCGCGCAACGATTTCTCCCGCTGGGATGCGGCACAAAGCCTGCTGGCAACGTACATCAAGCTGAACGTGAACCGTCACCAGCAGGGCCAGCCGCTGTCTCTGCCGATCCATGTTGCTGACGCATTCCGCGCTATCCTGCTGGACGAGAAGATTGATCCGGCGCTGGCGGCTGAAATTCTGACCTTACCAGCGGCCAGTGAAATCGCCGAGCTGTTCGATATTATCGACCCGATTGCTATTGTTGCTGTGCGTGAAGCGCTGACCCGTACTCTGGCAACCGAGCTGGCGGATGAGTTCCTGGCGATCTACAACACCAACAAGCTGGATGCGTATCGCGTAGAACATGCCGATATCGGCAAACGCTCCCTGCGTAATACCTGCCTGCGCTATCTGGCCTTTGGTGAAGTGGAACTGGCGAATACGCTGGTGAGCAAGCAGTATCATGAAGCCGATAACATGACCGATGCGCTGGCTGCTTTAGCTGCAAGCGTTGCTGCCGAGTTGCCGTGCCGTGATGCGCTGATGCAGGAGTACGACGACAAGTGGTATCAGGATGGTCTGGTGATGGACAAGTGGTTCATTCTGCAGGCCACCAGCCCGGCGGCCGATGCCCTCAGCAAAGTACGCAGCCTGCTGAAGCACCGTTCGTTCACCATGAGCAATCCGAACCGCGTGCGTTCCCTGATTGGTGCGTTTGCCAGCAGCAACCCGGCCGCATTCCATGCGGAAGACGGCAGCGGTTATCAGTTTATGGTTGAGATGCTGACCGAGCTGAACAGCCGCAACCCACAGGTGGCGTCACGGTTGATTGAGCCGCTGATCCGCCTGAAACGCTACGATGCGAAGCGTCAGGCGAAAATGCGTGCCGCGCTTGAGCAGTTGAAAGGGCTGGAAAATCTGTCTGGCGATCTGTACGAGAAGATTACTAAGGCGCTGGCCTGATGTAAAAAAGCCCGGTGGCGCTACGCTTACCGGGCCTACGATTTACCCTTGCACCGTGTGATAGCGGGGCACTGGTTTTCTCCCTCTCCCACAGGGAGAGGGCATCAGGCATTAGCTTTGATCCGCTGTAACTCCGCACTCCCACGCTTCATCACCCGATCCAACACCTCCGCCTCCAGCTCCGCCAGTTTTGCCGAACCGACACGCCGAGGACGCGGGATATCCACCGTCAGATCCAGTCCAATTTTCCCCTCTTCTATTAACAGCACACGGTCGGCCATCGCCACGGCTTCGCTGACGTCATGCGTCACCAGCAGCACCGTAAAGCCGTGTGTCTGCCAGAGGGATTCAATCAAATCCTGCATTTCGATACGCGTCAGCGCATCAAGCGCACCAAGCGGTTCATCAAGCAGCAGAAGACCAGGGCGGTGAATCAATGCACGAGCCAGCGCCACGCGTTGTTTTTGCCCGCCTGACAGCGCCGCAGGCCATTCGCCCGCGCGATTCTCCAGCCCGACGGCGGCCAGCGCCTGACGCGCGTTATCCCGCCAGCTACCTTTCAGACCCAGCCCGACGTTATCAATTACCGTTTTCCACGGCAGCAGGCGCGCGTCCTGAAACATCATGCGGGTATCGTCCTGAATATTGGCCAGTGGTGTCGTGCCCGCCAGAATTGCACCGTCGTTTGGTGCTTCCAGACCGGCCAAAAGGCGCAACAGTGTACTCTTACCGCCGCCGCTGCGACCAACTACGGCCACAAACTGTCCGGCAGGAATATGCAGATCCAGCGCATTAAGAATGGTGTTATCACCATAGCGTTTGGTTACGCCGTTCAATAATAACGGCGTCCCCTGAGTCAGTCGGGCAGTATTCATGCTTTAGCCTCCTGAAGTGAATAGGCCGGGTTCCAGCGCAGCCAGCTGCGTTCCAGCCACTGGGCGCTGACGTCGGCGAGTTTGCCGAGCAGGGCATAAAGAATGATGGCAACCACCACCACATCCGTCTGCAGGAATTCACGGGCGTTCATCGCCAGATAACCGATGCCGGAATTGGCCGAAATGGTTTCCGCCACAATCAGCGTCAGCCACATCAGGCCGAGCGCAAAACGCACGCCGACCATAATGGAGGGGAGGGCACCCGGCAGGATCACATGGGTAAACAGTGCAAAACCGGATAACCCGTAGCTGCGTGCCATCTCCACCAGACCGCGATCGATACTTCGAATACCGTGCCAGGTATTGATGTAAATCGGGAACAGCGTGCCCAGCGCCACGAGGAATATCTTGGCGCTCTCATCAATACCAAACCACAAAATAACCAGCGGGATAAGCGCCAGATGCGGCACGTTGCGCAGCATTTGAATGGAGGTATCCAGCAGCCGCTCGCCCCAGCGAGACAGGCCGCTGATAAGCCCGAGCGTCAGGCCGATGCTTCCGCCGATGGAAAAACCGATCACCGCCCGCCATGAGCTGATCGCCAGATGTTGCCATAGCTCGCCGCTTACACTCAGCGACCAGAATGCTTCTACAACGCCCATAGGTGCGGGCAGAATACGGCTCGACAGCCAGCCGGTTGACGACGCGAGTTGCCAGATAGCGACAATGCCGACGGGCAAAAACCAGGGGGCAGCGCGCAGCAACCATTTTTGTGAGATGGCAGACATGGCGACTCCTTAGCTCTGCGCCGCTTTACGCGGAATAAACTCGTTCGCTACCGCCTCGCCCTGTAACTGAAGTGGCTGAGGCTGCGGAATTTCCGGGATGGCGACATCCAGATGCGGGAATAACAGCTCACCGACTTTGTATGCCTCTTCCAGATGCGGATAGCCGGAGAGGATAAAGCTGTCGATGCCCAGATCGGCATATTCATTAATACGCGCCGCAACGGTTGGACCATCGCCGACCAGCGCCGTACCTGCACCGCCGCGAACCAGGCCCACACCTGCCCACAGGTTCGGGCTGATCTCCAGATTCTCGCGCTTGCCGTTGTGCAGGGACGCCATCCGGTGCTGCCCGACGGAGTCGGTTTTCGCAAACGCGGCCTGCGCTTTCGCGATGGTGGCATCGTCCAGATGCGAGATCAGGCGGTCAGCAGCTTGCCAGGCTTCTTCATTGGTTTCGCGTACAATCACATGCAGACGAATACCAAAGCGCACTTTGCGCCCATGCGCGGCGGCTTTGGCGCGCACCTGGGCAATCTTCTCTTTGACCAGCTCCGGTGGTTCGCCCCATGTCAGATAAAGGTCAACCTGCTCGGCCGCCAGATCCTGCGCAACATCTGACGATCCGCCGAAGTAGAGCGGCGGACGCGGTTGCTGCACCGGCGGGAAGTAGAGCTTTGCATCACGAACATGGATATGTTTGCCTTCAAAGGTAACGGTTTCACCCTCAAGCAGACGACGCCAGACGCGGGTGAATTCGGCCGAGGCTTCATAACGTTCGGTATGATCGAGAAATACGCCATCGCCCGCCAGTTCCTGTGGATCGCTGCCGGTCACCAGGTTAAACAGGGCGCGACCGTTAGAGAGCCTGTCCAGCGTTGCCGCCTGACGTGCCGCAACGGTAGGGGACACCACGCTCGGACGCAGCGCGACCAGGAATTTCAGGCGTTGGGTCACCGGGATCATTGAGGCAGCGACCAGCCATGCATCTTCACAGGAGCGTCCGGTGGGGATCAACACGCCGGTAAAACCGATTCGATCCGCCGCCTGCGCAATTTGCTGCAGGTAGCCGTGGTCGACCGGGCGGGACCCCTCTTCTGTACCAAGATAGTGTCCATCACCGTGAGTGGGTAAAAACCAGAAAAGATTCAGGCTCATGATTTGGTTCCTTCTTTACCATTGGGTTGCCAGATACGGTCACGAATATCCACCTGTTTTGGAACCAGGCGGTTTTGATAAAAGAGATCGGCTGTTTGCTGCTGGAGTGCCGCTACGTGTGCATCCACGGGCGTAATCGTGGTGGGTGGACGGTGGTCGAGATAGCTGGCAATGACGGGCTCCGGCAGGCCCATGGTTTTAGCCAGCAGGGTGATGCTCTCCTGACGCTGGCTCTGCGTCAGTGCATCGGCCTGGGTAAAGGTATCCAGCACGCCCTGAATAAAGGCACCGTTCTTTTCCGCATACGGACGTGCTGCCAGGTAGAACGAACCGGTCTGCTTAAGCGTGGTGCCATCTTTCAGGACACGTACACCCCCCTGAAGTAATGCGGCGGAGTAGTACGGGTCCCAGATGGCCCAGGCATCCACATTCTTTTGCTGAAATGCAGCGCGCGCATCGGCGGGCGTCAGGTAAACCGGTTGAATGTCGGTGAACTTAAGCCCGGCTTCCTGTAAGGCACGCAGTAACAGGTTATGCGAGCTGGAACCTTTCTGGAACGCCACTTTATGGCCTTTGAGATCGGCGACGCTCTTAATGGCGCTGTTCTCAGGAACCAGGATCACTTCTGCTTTTGGCTTGGCAGGTTCAACGCCCACGTAGACCAGATCTGCCCCGGCCGCCTGAGCGAAAATCGGCGGAATATCCCCGGTACTGCCGAGATCGATACTCCCGACATTCAGCGCCTCCAGCATTTGCGGTCCGGCCGGGAACTCCACCCAGGAAAATTTCGTTTGCGGGAAACGTTTTTCCAGCAACTGGTGGCTTTTGGCCAGCACCATGCTGACGCTGCCTTTCTGGTAGCCGATACGCAGGCTTTCCGGTGCCGTTTGTGCCGCATGAGCAAGCGCAGACATAGCCAACAGTCCAGCCAGCCCGATTCGGGTTAGCGTTCTAAACATGAGCAACTCCTTGTGGTTGACCAAATGCGGGAGCCTGAATATCCCTGCGATGCAGCGCGTGCCAGAAGGTTTCCAGCGCACTGTCGAGACGCGTTTGCAGATTCGGCGTGAAGTGTGGTTTATGCTGATAATCAATGACCTGAGAATCGTCAGCAAAAACGCCGTGCAGGATCTCCTGTGCCTTAAGTGCGTTCAGCACCGGCTTAAGGGCATAATCCACCGCCAGGAGATGAGCCACCGTGCCGCCTGTTGCCAGTGGTAACACCACTTTGCCATCCAGTGCGCGTTCAGGCAGCAGGTCCAGCAGGGTTTTCAGTGCGCCAGAAAAAGAGGCTTTGTAGACAGGCGTCGCCACGATTAGCCCGTCAGCCCCTTTCAGTTGTTCGATCAGGGTTTTGAGCGCCGGGCTGTCAAAACGAGCGTAGAGCAGATCCTCCGGTTCGAAGTTGTGCAGATTCCAGTGACATACTTCCACATCCACGGCGTTCAGTTTTTCGCGGGCATATTCCAGCAATGCGCTGGAACGTGAAGGGAACCGTGGACTTCCGGCAAGAGTGATGACGCGCATGCATGCTCCTTATAACTAATTGTTTGCTTTTATCTAACATTCATAACAATTTTCAGGAGTGTGACATCGCCGGGTTATTCCACTAAATGATTTATCTGCAAGTGAACTGCAGGAAATTGCATAAGAAGTGTGCTGCAAGGGAAACGTTTGCTTTTTAAGCTGCATTTTTTGCCACAGGTCAATTCCCTTTCCGGGCAGGATCGCAGATAATCCCCTCCCGGTTTGCACACCGGGAATCCAGGAGAGTTCATGTACTACCCTTTCGTTCGTAAAGCCCTTTTCCAGCTCGATCCTGAGCGCGCTCATGAATTTACATTCCAGCAATTGCGTCGTATCACCGGCACGCCACTGGCTGCGCTGGTGCGTCAAAACGTGCCGGAAAAACCAGTCCACTGCATGGGCCTGACGTTTAAGAACCCGCTGGGTCTCGCGGCCGGTCTGGATAAAAATGGTGAGTGCATTGATGCACTGGGGGCGATGGGGTTTGGCTCCATCGAAATCGGTACGGTTACTCCGCGTCCGCAGCCGGGTAACGACAAGCCACGCCTGTTCCGTCTGGTCGAAGCCGAAGGGCTGATCAACCGTATGGGCTTTAATAACCTCGGCGTTGATCATCTGGTTGAGAACGTTAAAAAAGCCCATTTTGATGGCGTATTAGGCATCAATATTGGCAAAAATAAAGATACGCCAGTCGAGCAGGGTAAAGATGACTATCTGATTTGTATGGAAAAAGTCTATGCCTATGCCGGTTATATTGCGGTGAACATTTCTTCACCGAATACTCCGGGGCTGCGTTCTTTGCAATATGGCGAAGCGCTGGACGATCTTCTCAGTGCCATTAAAAATAAACAAAATGCGCTGCAGGCGATCCACCATAAATATGTTCCGGTCGCGGTTAAGATCGCCCCGGATCTTTCTGTCGAAGAATTGATCCAGGTTGCGGATAGTTTAGTCCGCCATAATATTGATGGTGTTATTGCGACCAATACCACACTCGATCGCTCTCTCGTTCAGGGAATGAAAAACTGTGACGAAGCGGGGGGCTTAAGTGGCCGTCCGGTGCAATTAAAAAGCACCGAAATTATTCGCGCGTTGTCTGCCGAATTAAATGGCCGACTGCCGATTATTGGTGTGGGTGGCATCGACTCGGTGATAGCTGCCCGTGAAAAGATGGCGGCAGGAGCATCGCTGGTACAAATCTATTCCGGCTTTATTTTTAAAGGGCCGCCATTGATTAAAGAAATCGTTACTCATATCTAATCTTTTTTCTGAATCAGACAACCAGGGCTTTATTTCCAGCCCTGGTTGTTTTATATTCCGTCATTGTTGCTTATTTAGACATTATAGTCTTTTATTAATGTTGTTATAAACGAGGCGGCAAACAGGACATTTTTAGAACAGGGTGTTTGGGGACGGGAGAGAAACATGCGAATTAAACCTGACGATAACTGGCGCTGGTATTTTTGCGACGAGCATGATCGAATGATGCTCGATTTAGCCAATGGCATGTTGTTTCGTTCTCGTTTTCCACGCCGAATGTTGACCCCGGACGCATTTGCACCCTCAGGCTTTTGCGTTGACGATGCAGCGCTTTATTTCTCATTCGAAGAAAAATGCCGCGATCTGGAACTCTCAAAAGAACAGCGCGCTGAGCTGGTATTAAATGCGCTGGTGGCGATCCGTTTCCTGAAGCCACAAATGCCAAAAAGCTGGCATTTCCTGGCGCACGGTGTGAACTGGATGCCTGCAACGGGCGATGCGGCCAGCGTCAATCTGAGCGATACCGCAGAAGAGGTCAGTTTGCTGGTGGTTGAACCTGGTGAAAACGCGGCGCTCTGTCTGCTGGCTCAGCCCGGCGTAACGATTGCCGGGCGAGTGATGCAGTTGGGTGATGCCATAAAAGTGATGAACGACAGGCTGAAACCGCAGCTTCGCGTGGACGCTTTCAACCTCGAACAGGCGGTTTAAACTTCCAGCCGTACCGACGTTTTTGGCACACAGCTGCAGCATAAAATGGTTCCGTCATTTCCAATCGCCGACTTTTTCAGGGCGCTGACTTCACCGTCAACCAGCGTTATGCGACAGCATCCGCAAATTCCCGCACGACACGAGTAAGGTACACGGATACCTGCCTGTTCCAGTTGCTCAAGTAAAACTTGCTGATTGTTGCCCCGGATAAGGGTGCCCTGCCAGTGAATATCCACCGCTGAGCTGACCGATGTCTCAACGTCGACGAATTCTTCTTCCTGACCTGCGCCGTAAATCCTTGATGGCCCGCGGGCGAGAATTTCCACCTCGTCACCCACGCGGATCACGCCGCTGGTGCGGGGAATTAAGTTCTGACCAAAATCCACATCGCCGTTATCCTGTGCGGTTCGAAACGACTGCAACGTTTTCAGCGGCTCGCCGGAGGGGTGTTTTTGTCCTTTTTCCGGGCTTACGGTTGTAAATATGCAGCGGCTGCACGGCTTTACCACGTCGAAAATGACGCTGCCGATGCGGATCACTTTCCAGGTATCTTCATCCCAGGCGTCAGTACCCGTCACCACCAGGTTCGGGCGAAACTGCTCCATCTGGACGCTGGCCTTACAGCGGCTCTGCAAATCGCGCAGCGAGGCTTCGTTGGTCAACAGGAAAGGGTAGCCATCGGCGAAGGAGAGGGGAACGGCGTCATGGCGCTTAACGCGACGCGTTAATTCAGGCCCGACCCAGCGCAGCTGCACGTCGCGAGAGAAAAAGCCGCTCAGCCAGCGGTTAATCTCATCTGGCGCGATGCGGGCGGTAAAATGATTGCCCCAGACTTCCGTTGGCGCGTCGACAGGCGCAAAATCAGCAAAGCGAATCACCACGCTGGAGCCGTCCGGCGCGGTCAGATGCAGGCCGTCATGCAGGGGGGAAGGGGTAAAGCGAACCATCTGCGGGAACTGGCGTGCCGTTATGAACGTACCGTCAGGCTCGGTGACCATAAAAATACGATCGAAGGCAAATCCGCTCATGTCGGCCAGCGCGTGAGAGACGCCGATACCGCGCATAGATTTCACCGGATGAATAAAAAGCCTGGATAACGTCGCCACTGCACACTCCCACAATTGAAAATAAGCCTTCAACTTTATGACATACACGCCATATTAGCTATAATGCGCGACAATTTTCTAAGAGTATAAGTGACGATATGAATTCTCTGTTTGCCAGTACGGCCCGTGGGCTGGAAGAGCTGTTAAAAACTGAACTGGAAGCCCTGGGTGCACAAGAGTGCCAGGTGGTTCAGGGTGGTGTCCATTTTGAGGGCGACACACGGCTTATTTACCAGAGCCTGATGTGGAGCCGTCTGGCGTCGCGCATCATGCTGCCGATGAAAGAGTGCAAGGTTTACAGCGACCTTGATCTCTACACCGGTGTACAGATGATCGACTGGACAGAGATCTTCACCCCGAATGCCACCTTTGCGGTGCATTTCAACGGCGTGAACGACGAGATCCGCAACAGCCAGTATGGCGCGCTGCGCGTGAAGGACGCCATTGTTGACTGCTTCACCCGTAAAAATAAGGAACGTCCGAACGTCGATCGCGAAAACCCGGATCTGCGTATCAACGTCTGGCTCAACGGTGACACCGCGAGTATCTCGCTGGATCTGAGTGGAGCGGGCCTTCACCTGCGCGGTTACCGCGATCGTACCGGTATGGCACCCATTAAAGAAACGCTGGCCGCCGCTATTGTGATGCGCTCCGGCTGGCAACCGGGTACGCCGCTGCTCGACCCGATGTGTGGTTCCGGTACGCTGCTGATTGAAGCGGCGATGCTGGCAACCGATCGCGCACCGGGGCTTCACCGCGGACACTGGGGCTTTAGCGGCTGGGCACAGCACGACGAAGCGCTCTGGAAAGAGGTGAAAGCCGAAGCGCAGAACCGTGCGCGTAAAGGCCTGGCAGAGTACACCTCACACTTCTACGGTTCTGACAGCGACCCGCGTGTAATAGAACGTGCGCGCAGCAACGCCCGTCGTGCCGGTATCGGTGAGCTGGTCACCTTCGAGGTGAAAGACGTGGCGAACCTGACCAACCCGCTGCCAAAAGGTCCATACGGGACTGTGATCAGCAACCCGCCATACGGCGAGCGTCTGGACAGCGAACCGGCACTGATTGCGTTGCACAGCCTGCTGGGTCGCAATATGAAAGACTACTTCGGTGGCTGGAATCTCTCCCTGTTCAGTGCGTCACCAGAATTGTTGAGTTGCCTTCAGCTACGTGCCGAACGCCAGTTTAAAGCGAAAAACGGCCCGCTGGATTGCGTGCAGAAGAACTACCATCTGGCAGAGAAAGCGGCAGACAGCAAACCGTCAGGTGTGGCAGAAGATTATGCCAACCGTCTGCGTAAGAACCTGAAGAAATTTGAAAAATGGGCGAAGCAGGAAGGAATTGAATGTTATCGCCTGTACGACGCTGACCTGCCGGAGTACAACGTGGCGGTTGACCGCTATGCAGACTGGGTGGTGATTCAGGAATATGCCCCGCCAAAAACCATTGATGCGCAAAAAGCCCGTCAGCGTATGCTGGACGTCATTGCCGCGACAATCAATGTGCTTGGCATTGCACCTAACAAACTGGTGCTGAAAACCCGTGAGCGTCAGAAAGGGAAAAACCAGTACCAGAAGATGGGCGAGAAGGGCGACTTCATCGAGGTGGGCGAATATAACGCGCGCCTGTGGGTTAACCTGACTGACTATCTTGATACTGGCCTGTTCCTTGACCACCGTATCGCGCGTCGTATGCTGGGCCAGATGAGCAAGGGCAAAGATTTCCTCAATCTGTTCTCCTATACCGGCAGCGCCAGCGTACATGCGGGATTGGGCGGTGCGCGCAGCACCACCACGGTAGATATGTCCCGTACCTACCTGGAATGGGCGGAGCGTAACCTGCGCCTGAACGGTTTAACCGGGCGTCAGCATCGTCTGATGCAGGCCGACGTACTGGGCTGGTTGCGTGACACCGATGAACAGTTCGACCTGATCTTCATCGATCCGCCGACGTTCTCAAACTCCAAGCGTATGGAAGATAGCTTTGATGTTCAACGCGATCACCTGCGCCTGATGACCGACCTGAAACGCCTGCTGCGTAAAGGCGGCACCATTATGTTCTCAAACAACAAACGTGGATTCCGTATGGATCACGACGGCCTGGCCGCACTGGGACTGAAAGCACAAGAAATCAGCCAAAAAACGCTGTCTCAGGACTTTGCCCGTAACCGTCAGATCCATAACTGCTGGTTAATCTCCGCGGTTTGAAAGGAAAAATAAATGTCTTTAATTAGTATGCACGGCGCGTGGCTCTCTTTCAGCGACTCACCGCTTCTTGATAATGCAGAACTGCACATCGAAGATAACGAGCGTGTCTGTCTGGTGGGCCGTAACGGCGCGGGCAAATCCACGCTGATGAAGATCCTCAACCGCGAACAAGGGCTGGACGATGGCCGTATCGTGTACGAGCAGGATCTGATTGTTTCACGTCTGCAGCAAGACCCGCCGCGTCATGTGACCGGCAGCGTTTACGATTTCGTGGCGGAAGGCATCTCTGAACAGGCGGAATACCTGAAGCGTTATCACGAGATTTCGCATCTGGTGATGACCGATCCGAGCGACAAGAATCTTAACGAACTGGCAAAAGTGCAGGAGATGCTCGATCACCAC
Organism: Enterobacter sp. MALB-1; assembly: GCF_041021625.1. NCBI lineage: Bacteria > Pseudomonadati > Pseudomonadota > Gammaproteobacteria > Enterobacterales > Enterobacteriaceae > Enterobacter > Enterobacter sp. MALB-1. The sequence goes on along the minus strand of NZ_JBDPJL010000001.1, from coordinate 2,785,299 downwards.
GGCCTGTGGCAGCTGGAAAACCGTATTAACGAGGTGCTGGCACAGCTCGGCCTTGAAGCGGATATGGAGCTGTCGGCGTTATCCGGTGGCTGGCTGCGTAAAGCGGCGCTGGGCCGTGCCCTGGTCAGCGGGCCAAAAGTGCTGCTGCTGGACGAACCGACCAACCACCTGGATATTGAAGCGATTGACTGGCTGGAAGGTTTCCTCAAAACCTTTAGCGGCACCATTATCTTCATCTCGCATGACCGTTCGTTTATTCGCAATATGGCGACGCGCATTGTCGATCTCGATCGCGGCAAGCTGGTCACCTATCCGGGCGATTACGACACCTACCTGCTGGAGAAAGAAGAGAACCTGCGTGTAGAAGAGCTGCAAAACGCAGAGTTCGACCGCAAGCTGGCGCAGGAAGAGGTGTGGATTCGTCAGGGCATCAAAGCGCGACGTACCCGTAACGAAGGCCGCGTGCGTGCCCTGAAGGCGATGCGTCGCGAGCGTAGCGAACGCCGTGAAGTGATGGGCAGCGCCAAAATGCAGGTCGAAGAAGCGTCCCGTTCCGGCAAGATTGTCTTTGAAATGGAAAACGTCAACTACCAGGTTGATGGCAAAGTGCTGGTGAAGGACTTCTCCGCGCAGGTTCAGCGTGGCGACAAAATTGCGCTCATCGGCCCGAACGGCTGCGGTAAAACCACGTTGCTGAAACTGATGCTGGGACAACTGCAGGCCGACAGCGGGCGTATTCATTGCGGTACAAAACTGGAAGTCGCGTACTTCGACCAGCACCGTGCGGAGCTGGACCCGGACAGAACGGTGATGGATAACCTGGCCGAAGGGAAACAAGAGGTGATGGTTAACGGTAAACCGCGTCACGTGCTTGGCTATTTGCAGGACTTCCTGTTCCACCCGAAACGTGCCATGACGCCAGTGCGCGCATTGTCAGGCGGTGAGCGAAACCGTCTGTTGCTTGCCCGATTATTCTTAAAACCCAGTAACCTGTTGATTCTCGATGAACCGACGAACGATCTGGATGTCGAAACGCTGGAATTGCTGGAAGAGTTGATCGACGGCTACCAGGGAACCGTCATGCTGGTGAGTCACGATCGTCAGTTTGTGGATAACACCGTGACCGAATGCTGGATCTTCGAAGGCGAGGGGCGGATTGGGCAGTATGTCGGCGGTTATCATGACGCGCGAGGCCAGCAGGCTCAGTCGCTGGCGCAAAAGCAGGCAAAAACCAAAAATACTGCCGAACCGGTTGCCGCGAAAGCAGAAACTGTTAAAAAATCTCCTGCTAAAATGAGCTATAACCTGCAGCGCGAACTGGAAGGGTTGCCACAGCGTCTCGAAGAGCTGGAAGCCTCGCTGGAAGCGCTGCAATCTCAGGTCGCAGATGCGTCATTTTTTACGCAGCCTCACGACTATACTCAGAAAGTGTTGGCTGATCTCTCCCAGGCCGAGCAGGCACTGGAAGAAGCATTTGAGCGCTGGGAGTACCTTGAGTCTCTGAAAAACGGCGCATAAACAGGGATTAACTATGTGTGACCAGCACCATGCCGATCGGCATATATTATGCTCGCAATGCGATTTGCTCGTGGCGTTGCCAGAGCTTGGTCACGGACATAAGGCAACCTGTCCGCGCTGCGGTGCAACGTTAACGACCGAATGGGACGCGCCAAGACAGCGTCCCACGGCCTATGCTATTGCTGCTCTGTTCATGCTTGTGCTCTCGAATCTCTTCCCCTTCATTTATATGAAAGTGGGAGGGATGACCAGCCAGGTCGAACTTCTTGAAATACCTGGCGTGATGTTCTCGGAAGATTACGCCAGCCTCGGCACGTTCTTTCTTCTGTTTGTACAGATCGTTCCGGCTTTTTGCCTGATCGTGATCCTTTTGCTGGTCAACCGCGTGCAGATGCCCGCCTCTCTTAAAATCAAACTTGCGCGAATACTGTTCCAGCTGAAAAGCTGGGGGATGGCTGAGATCTTCCTGGCGGGGATACTGGTCAGTTTCGTGAAGCTGATGGCTTACGGCGATGTCGGGATTGGCAGCAGTTTTATCCCCTGGTGTTTGTACTGTGTGCTGCAGCTTCGTGCTTTTCAGTGCGTGGACCGTCGTTGGGTGTGGGACGATATCGCGCCAGCCCCAACACTACCGCAGGTGGTAAAAGTGGGCGTTCCGGGTATTCGCCAGGGTCTGCGCTCCTGCTCCTGTTGTACGGCAGTGCTGCCGGCAGACAACGAAGTTTGCCCGCGCTGTGGGACAACGGGCCATGTGCGACGTAAAAACAGCCTGCAGTGGACAATGGCGTTACTGGTGACGTCCATCATGCTCTATCTGCCTGCCAATATCCTGCCCATCATGATCACCGATTTGCTCGGCGATAAAATGCCTTCGACGATCCTGGCAGGGGTTATTTTGCTTTGGGGAGAAGGCTCGTACCCGGTTGCCGGTGTTATTTTTATCGCCAGTATCATGGTGCCGACCTTAAAAATGATCGCAATTGCCTGGCTCTGCTGGGATGCGAAAGGCCATGGCAAACGCGACAGCGAACGCATGCATCTGATTTATGAAGTTGTGGAGTTTGTGGGTCGCTGGTCAATGATAGATGTATTTGTGATTGCGGTTCTCTCTGCGCTGGTGCGCATGGGGGGACTAATGAGTATTTATCCCGCTATGGGAGCGCTAATGTTTGCGTTGGTCGTCATTATGACCATGTTTGCGGCCATGACCTTCGACCCTCGTTTATCGTGGGATCGTGAGCCCGAGTCAAGCCATGAGGAAGAGTAAGAGCATGGAAAACAAAAGTGGAGAGGCGAAAGTGCAGAAGGTCAGAAACTGGTCGCCGGTGTGGATATTCCCCATCGTGACTGCGCTGATCGGTGCCTGGATACTGTTTTATCATTACAGCCATCAGGGGCCGGAAGTCACGCTGATCACCACCAATGCAGAAGGGATTGAGGGCGGCAAGACGACCATCAAGAGCCGTAGCGTGGATGTGGGCGTGGTCGAAAGTGCAACCCTGACCGATGATTTAACGCATGTGCAAATCAAAGCGCGTTTGAATGCCGGTATGGAAAAGCTGCTGCACAGTGATTCCGTATTCTGGGTGGTAAAGCCACAGGTTGGCCGTGAAGGGATCAGTGGCCTGGGCACGTTGCTGTCTGGTGCCTATATTGAACTGCAGCCTGGCGCGAAAGGTAACCAGCCTGCGGAATATCAGTTGCTTGATTCACCGCCGCTCGCGCCGCCGGATGCGAAAGGTATTCGTGTGATCCTCGACAGTCAAAAAGCGGGACAGTTAAGCCCTGGCGACCCGGTCTTGTTCCGCGGCTATCGGGTTGGTTCGGTAGAAACCAGTACCTTTGATCCGCAAAAACGTACCATCAGCTATCAGCTGTTTATCAATGCGCCAAACGATCGCCTCGTGACCAGCAACGTGCGTTTCTGGAAAGACAGCGGGATCGCGGTTGATCTCACTTCTGCTGGTATGCGAGTGGAAATGGGCTCTCTGACCACCCTGTTTGGCGGTGGCGTGAGTTTTGATGTGCCAGAGGGGATCGATCTGGGGCAGCCGGTTGCCGAGAAAACCGCTTTCAGGCTCTTTGACGATCAAAAAAGCATTCAGGATGCACTCTATACCGATCACATCGATTACCTGATGTTCTTTAAAGATTCCGTCCGTGGTCTGCAGCCGGGAGCGCCAGTTGAGTTCCGCGGTATTCGTCTGGGTACGGTAGGACAGGTGCCGTTCTTTGTGCCGGGTCTTAAGCAGATGCTGGATGATGATTACCGCATTCCGGTGCTGATTCGCATTGAGCCTGAGCGGTTAATCAATCAGATCGGCGAGAATCAGGATATTGGTGCGCATATTACTGACCTCATGAACCGTGGGCTGCGAGGCTCGCTGAAAACCGGTAACCTGGTGACTGGCGCGCTGTATGTGGATATGGATTTCTATCCAAAAGCGCCTGCCATTACGGGTATGCGTGAATTCGGTGGCTATACGATTATCCCAACGGTCAGCAGCGGTCTGGCGCAAATCCAGCAGCGTCTGATGGAAACACTGGATAAGATTAACAATCTGCCACTGAATCCGATGATTGAAGCCGCGACAAACTCACTGAGTCAAAGCCAGGCGACGATGCGACGTCTGCAAACCACGCTGGATAATATCAATAAGATCACCGCAAGCCAGTCCATGCAGCAATTGCCGCAGGATATGCAGAAAACATTGCGTGAGCTTAACCGTAGTATGCAGGGCTTCCAGCCAGGTTCGGCGGCGTATAACAAGATGGTGGCAGATATGCAGCGTCTTGATCAGGTATTACGTGAGCTGCAGCCAGTCTTGAAAACGCTCAATGAGAAGAGCAACGCGCTGGTATTTGAAGCAAAAGATAAAAAAGATCCTGAGCCGAAGAGGGCTAAACAATGAAAAAGTGGCTAGCGATTGTGGGAGCGATGGTACTAACGGCCTGCAGCTCAGGAAGCGAAAACAAAAGCTATTACCAGCTACCGTTGACTGCGCAGGTGGGGTCGCAAAGTCACGCCTCGCAGGGCAACCGTCTGTTATGGGTGGAGCAGGTCGCGGTGCCTGATTATCTCGCCGGAAACGGGGTGGTGTATCAAACCAGCGATGTGCAGTACGTCATTGCCAATAATAACCTGTGGGCTAGCCCGCTGGATCAGCAGCTACGCAACACGCTGGTGGCGAATCTGAGCAGTCAGCTTCCGGGCTGGATTGTCGCTTCGCAACCGCTAGGCAGCGACCAGGATACGCTCAATGTGACGGTGACTGGTTTCCATGGGCGTTATGATGGTGCGGTGGTGATCAGCGGCGAGTGGCTGTTGAATCATCAGGGACAGCTGATTAAGCGTCCGTTCCATCTCGAAATGAAACAACAGAAAGACGGTTATGATGAAATGGTGAAAGTTCTGGCACAAGGGTGGGCGCAGGAGTCGGCCAGTATAGCCAGAGAGATTTCCCGACTTCCATAAGTAAAATTCATAGCCAAAAGCCGCACTCAGTGTCTCGCTGATTGCGGCTTTTTTTTCGTTTTATCTTCAGACCGTTACTTGTGCCGGGTCACATTTTTTGTACAAATGATATTCCATGTAGCTCACAAATATGACACCCGTATGAATTTTGAACGTTGACGCTGAGCCTGATTCGCGGTATTCGTTATCTGTGGTTGCACATTTTGCAATCACTGTTTTCTTTCCACCAGACAAAAGAATGAGGGAAACGAGGCATGAAGAGACAGAAACGAGATCGCCTGGAAAGGGCTCATCAACGTGGTTATCAGGCTGGCATCGCCGGACGTTCAAAAGAAATGTGTCCCTATCAGACTCTGAATCAGAGATCTCAATGGTTAGGGGGCTGGCGAGAAGCCATCGGAGACAGGGCAGTACTTGTTTGATAACGTCTCTTTAAAAAGAAACCTCCGCAATGCGGAGGTTTCGCCTTTCTGGATTGGCTAAAAAAGCAAAATCAGAATGCAGAGGTATCCTGGAACAGACCCACTTTCAGATCGTTTGCGGTGTAAATCAAACGACCGTCTACCAGCACTTCACCGTCCGCCAGGCCCATGATCAGGCGACGGTTAACGATGCGTTTGAAGTGGATACGGTAGGTGACTTTTTTCGCCGTAGGCAGCACCTGACCGGTAAATTTCACTTCACCCACGCCCAGTGCGCGGCCTTTGCCTTCGCCACCGAGCCAGCCCAGATAGAAGCCAACCAACTGCCACATCGCATCCAGGCCCAGACAGCCAGGCATTACCGGATCGCCAATAAAGTGGCAGCCGAAGAACCACAGGTCCGGGTTGATATCAAGTTCTGCTTCTACGTAACCCTTATCGAAGTTGCCGCCGGTTTCGGTCATTTTCACGACACGGTCCATCATCAACATGTTCGGGGCCGGTAACTGCGGGCCTTTAGCGCCAAACAGTTCACCGCGACCAGAGGCAAGAAGGTCTTCTTTTGTATAGGATTCGCGTTTATCTACCATGTTCTCAGTAAGCCTTATTTTAGTGAAGGACGCAGGATAGCTAACACGTGTACGCTGAACAAGTCCGATCAGTTCGGCGTAAACCAACTTAGCCAGCGTAACGGCCAAGGATAACGATGACGAGCATCCTGCTGTGTTGCCTGAGCAATACGTTCCTGAATGGTCTGCATCAAAGTGGTCTGCCCTTCGCCATCCCAGACAAGGTTTGTCAGTAAGGGTAGTGCATCCTCAACGCCTTCGATGGCCCACAGGGAGAATTGTTGCTGTTCCACCGCATCCAGAAGTTCCTGACTCAGGCTCAAATGGCGCGCATTGGGGGCTGGGATGATCACGCCCTGTTTGCCATTTAAACCGCGTTGCTGACAAATAGAGAAGAAACCTTCAATTTTCTCGTTCAGGCCGCCAACAGGCTGAGCACGGCCAAACTGATCGACAGAACCCGTAATCGCAATGTTCTGATTAATCGGCACTTCCGCCAGGGCGCTGATTAATGCGCACAGCTCCGCCATTGAAGCGCTGTCTCCATCAACTTCACTGTAAGACTGCTCGAAGGTCAGCGATGCAGAGAAGGGGATTTGCTGTTCAAGCTGCAGCTCAGACATCAGAAACGCCTGCATGATCATCATGCCTTTGGCATGAATGTTCCCGCCCAGCTCGGCTTTGCGTTCAATATCCGTAAATTCCCCGTCACCGACGTGTACCACGCAACTGATACGAGACGGCTCGCCGAATGCACGCGGGTGCCCCGGAAACTCGATGACAGACAAGGCGTTGATCTGACCGATACGCTCGCCTTCGGTTTCGATCAGGATCTGCTCCAGCAGAATTTCATCCTGCATACGGTCAGCAAGGTAACCTTCACGCCACTCGCGCTGGGCAAGCATTTGCGCGTACTGCTCACCGGTAAACGACCCTTCACCGCTGATGACACCCACTTCACGCAGTTGCTTGCCGATCCAGAGTGGACAGAGGGGCAGGGTTTCCTGATCGCCAGTATAACGGACCGCTTCACGGATCAGACCTGACCAGGCATCGGCGGCGGGAGTTGGCAGTGCTGAACGTTCTGCAACGGCCATCACCCACTGACACCACTGCGCCATATCATCGGCATCAGCAATCTGAATATTGTCTTCGTATTCGCTATAGACCGCCTGTTCAGCCAGTTCCGGCTCCATCTCCTGGAAATCAGCCAGAGACTCACGGTCACCGGTTAAGACGACAGTCAGAGAGAGCGGCATCGACGGCACAGAAACCGGCAGAGGGCGTGACTCGTCGTATCCCACCCAGTCAAAACGTTGCTGGCTCACAATCGTTTTCAGGCGCATCCACAGCAGAGGCTGGGAGAGCAGGGTACGAAGAGAGATGATCAATACGCCGCCGTTTGCACGATGTACCAGCCCAGGTTGTAACGACAGTTCGCCATTAAACTGACGAAGGCAACCGAATAACTGCTCGGCTTCAACCCAACTGGCGGTAATCACTTCACCTTTGGCGGCAAAATGGTCATCTGCCCGTTCTGCGGGAGTGAAAGTGATATGTTGTCCCGCGATACGATACTGGCCACCATAAACGGTGTTCGCGTCCGGTTTTAACTGGCGCATAGCATCCCCCAGAAGCGTCAAATACTCGGCTTCTTCCGGGGCTTTGAGCAGCATGAAGGGAGATGTAGCCCACGGGCTTAACACCTGCTCCAGTGCGTAATGCAAACGCGGTTGTGTATCGCTAAGTATAAATTCGTGTTCTTTTGCGAGGTCTGGCTGTGCAAACAGTTCCTGATAGCTTTCCGTATCCGGAACCAGGTCACGCCATGCTAGTTTCGTAATGGTCAAAGTCGATGTTTTTTAGTCAGATGTAAAACCGTGGAGTATACCGTAAGCGGTGGTTTCTGCCCATGCAGGAATGGGGATTTCGGCGAGTGAATCTTCTGTCATGTTTCACAGGATATGATTTCTTTTCAGCAGATTGCTAAAAAACTGATATTCTGAACAGAGTTACGTGGTAACACTGAGATCGCAATGAAATATCAACAACTGGAAAACCTCGAAAGCGGCTGGAAATGGAAGTACCTGGTCAAGAAGCACCGTGAAGGTGAACTGATCACCTGCTACATCGAAGCCAGCGCGGCACAAGAGGCCGTGGATATGTTGCTGACCCTCGAAAACGAACCGGTACAGGTCAATAGCTGGATAGCGAAGCATATCAATCCGGCGCTGTTAAACCGGATGAAGCAAACTATCCGTGCGCGTCGCAAACGGCATTTTAATGCTGAGCATCAGCATACCCGCAAGAAGTCTATCGATCTGGAGTTTATGGTCTGGCAGAGACTGGCAGGGCTTGCGCAGCGTCGCGGGAAAACATTATCGGAAACGATTGTGCAGCTGATTGAAGATGCTGAGCATAAAGAAAAGTATGCCAGTCAAATGTCGACACTGAAGAACGATCTTCAGGCACTGCTTGGCAAAAAGTAATCTCTTCCTTTTCTTCAGACAATAAAAAACCCCGCAGTGCGGGGTTTTTTTTAAGACGATAACTTATGCCGCTGGCTGAGTTACAACGTCTTTGATGCCTTTAACTTCGATCTCAACGCGACGATCTGGTGCCAGGCAGTCGATCAGTGCAGCGCGAGCTTTCACGTTGTCACAGGTGTTGCCAGTAACTGGGTTAGATTCGCCCATACCACGTGGGGAGATCTTGTTAGCTGGGATACCTTTAGATACCAGGTAATCAACAACGGACTGAGCACGTTTCTCAGACAGACCCTGGTTGTAAGCGTCAGAACCGATACGGTCGGTGAAGCCCAGAACCACTACGGAACCATCTTTAGGGTCCAGGTTGCTCAGCTGGGTGTACAGCTGATCCAGTGCCTGCTGACCTTCTGGTTTCAGCGTCGCTTTGTTGAAGTTGAACAGAACGTCAGACTTCAGAGTGAAGTGCTTGGTCTGTACTTCTGGTGCTGGAGCCGGAGCTGGCGCGATTGGCGCAGCTTCTTCCTGCTGACCGAAACGGTAGGAAACACCTACGCTCAGCATGCCGTTGTCTGGACGAACACCAACGGTGTTGCCGTCGCCGATGTTGTTAACCCACTGGTATTCCAGACGGGTAGCGATGTCACGGGTCATTGCCCATTCAACGCCACCAGCGAATACTGGGGAAACGCCCGTGTCGTGGTCGTCGCCAGCAACGCTGTTGCTGGAGTCAGCACGCCATACCATGCCGCCCAGACGGGTGTACACGTCCAGATCGTCAGTTACTGGGTAACCCAGTTTAGCGGTCAGCTGTACGCCTTGAGCTTTGAAAGCGCCATTAACGGTGTCGCCTTTGTATGGCATACGACCTAACCAGTCGTAACCCATTTCAAAACCAACATACGGGTTAACCTGATAGCCACCGAACGCGCCTGCACCGAGCTGGCTCTCATGAGTAGGGCCGTCGTTGTTGTTAGCGCTGTTGTACCAGCCAGTGTCATGGAACTGAGACCAGCCCAGTTTACCACCTGCATACCAGGTATTATCTTTCGGAGCGGCCTGCGCTACGGTAGCGAAGCCAGCCAGTGCCACTGCAATCGCGATAGCTGTCTTTTTCATTTTTTGCGCCTCGTTATCATCCAAAATTCGCCATGTAAATCTCAACAGAGAAATCACGGTTAAATCCTTCACCGGGGGGCGTGGTCAACTATAACTCTACCGATATCTTCGGCTTAGGCCGAGCACCCCTGGCGATGTAAAGTCTACAACGTAGCTGAAAACTTACAAGTGTGAAGTCCGTCAGGCATATGAAAAAAAAAGTTCCGTATACCTAATATTTAACATTTTTAGAACGAATTTTGTGCAGTAAAATTAAGAAGAACCGCTCCAGACAAGCCTTGCCGCAGTTTTGTCACCTGGAACTTTTTTCCAATCCTGAGGTCAAAAAAAATTCCAGGAAAACTCTTAAAATGGCTTAGTGATACAAATTAGAGTGAATTTTTAGCCCGGAAAGTTGTCCTTTGCGGTGAGAATCTGCCCGAACAGGTCGCATAATAAACCCGATCGCATTTCCCTCTTCTGCCGCTTCCGTGAGCCGATAATGCTCTTCTTCCGTCAGCTCATCCGATAACCAGCCAATCACCACACTGTAATTTCCGGTGCGTAATGCGCGGATCATTGACTCAACCGTATCGCAGGGCGGGAGTTGGTTAATCTGCATCACCTTTGCCAGCGGCAGCCCTGCGGAGAGAAGCCATTCACGGCTCAATTTTTGCTGTGGCGTCAGCCACAACTGCCAACGGGACTGTTGGCCAAGCTGCTGTAATAGTGGCAGTAATAAGAGCTGTGTCAACAGGGGCTGGTCTTCACGATAAACCACTTCACTAATAAGCCCGGTTGAAACGCGCCCGACAGATTTCTGCGCGACAGTGTCAGCGGTAGAAGAAAGAGAGATTGAGCGATTTGCATAGCCTGAAGTGTACATATTCATTCCAGCCCTGTAGTTACTGTATGGATATACAGTAACCCCTGTATGCATAAAGATCAACCTCATTTTCGGAAAGCGACTCGCAAATTTCACTCATTAATGGCGTGCCTCGAAAAATCATCTTGCTCACAGGCAATAAGTTGCCTATTTTCCTGCTAACGGATCCGCTAGTAAGAAAATATGTTGTTACTTTATGATTTTGAAGGGAAATATCATGAAAAAGATATCTTATGACCGGATTTATAAATCGCAGGAATACCTTTCTCCATTAGGAGAAATTCATCATCGCGCGCTTTTTGGAGGATATACCCTTGCGGTGGATGATGCGGTTTTCGCCATGGTGTCGGACGGGGAGCTCTATCTTCGGGCCTGTGAAGAGAGCGCAAAATACTGTGTAAAACACGCCTCTTCATTTTTGACGTTAATGAAGCGGGGCCGTCCTGTCCTTCTTAACTATTACCGCGTGGATGACGGGCTTTGGCAGAACAGGGATGAGCTGCTCAAACTTTCATCGTCTGCACTTGATGCGGCCAGAAAAGAGCGGTATCAGCGTCACCAGCGGAATCGGCTAAAAGATCTGCCGAACCTGACATTTCAGATTGAAGTTCTGCTCTGTGAAGCGGGTATAACAAATGAAGAGACGTTACGGGAACTGGGCGCAAAAACGAGCTGGCTGAAAATACGATCAAAAAATAAGGGGCTGAGCATTAAGGTGCTGTTTGCGCTTGAAGGGGCAATTGAGGGAATGCACGAAGCGGCGCTCCCGGCGGACATTCGCCGGGAGCTAACGGAATGGTTTAATGCACTGCCTGAGGCTCAGGAGAGTCATTCCGCCAGGTAGCGATCTGCTGTTGTAGTCGGCAAATTTCCGGCAGCAGAGCAATAAGCAGGCCGATTTGCTGAAGGACCAGTGGAGCTTTGCTGTCGGAGCCTGGATCGAGATGCGCAATACGCTGAGTCAGGTCGTCCAGCGACTGCTGCACACGGGGTTCATCGGCAGGCCGATGATGAAGGGCGTCATCGACGTAGCAGACGGCATCATCGAGAAGGGACAAGATACCCGGATTGGTCAATTTCTCGCGATGGGCACCCAGCGTAGAGATATAGCTGGTAAACGTATGGTTCAGGCAGAGCAGGCGAAACGCGGTTTCACGTATCTCTGCAGTCGCGCGCGGCTCTGTGGACATATTTGAAACTACTGACGCGAGTTCAGCATCGCTGTTATGCGCATCGCGACGGGCGATACGGTAGGCCAGGCGGTTATCGCGGCCCTGGTGATACTGCTCAAGAATGGCATCCAGGTAGCGACAGTTTGCATTCATTGCTCTGTCTGTCACGCGCGGCAAATTGCGAAAACGCCAGTCAGGCCAGATAAAGCTCACTGCCGCCCAGGCAATAGCACAGCCGATCAGCGTATCGATCACGCGGGGCAGGGCGACTTCAAACCCTTCACCCAACAGGTTAAAGCACAGCAGAACCAACAGCGTGATAAACATGGTGGCATGTGCGTACTGCACATTACGAAAGGCAAAGAACAACACGCCGGTGATGACGATGAGAATAAGCTGTCCTTCAACCGAGGGCACGAACCACAGCACCGGTAGCCCGATAGCGACGCCCACCAGCGTGCCGATAATACGCAGCGCAAGACGGTGGCGGGTGGCGTTGTAGTTGGGCTGGCAGACAAACAGGCTGGTCAGTAAGATCCAGTAACCGTGCTGCAAGCCGGTTATCTGAATAAAGGCATAGCCTACGCACAGTACCAGTGACATCCGCACCGCATGGCGAAAGAGCGCCGATTCTGGCGTAAAGTGGCGGCTCAGGCGCAGCCATATATCGCTAACGCCGTGCAGACTGTCGTCCGCAAGCTGGTTCTCCGTGTCGCTTCGTGGCATCGCCATTGCCTGTTCGGATTCAATGGTTGCCAGTTGGGCATCAATCGCACGCAGATTATTGAGCAGGAATCCCAGCGCTTTGATGTGCTCTGGTGATGTCCCACTCGCCTGAACGCGATCGAGGGCTGCATCAAGATGGCTGAAAGCGTGCTCAAAACGTGGGTCATGCTGGTACGGTGTACGCAACAGGATTGAGCGCGCCAGCTGCTGACAGGCCTGAGACTGCATCGACAGTAAGCGCTGGAAACGGAACATGACGTCGCTATAGCGGAACTTCTCGCGCAGGGCTGCATACTGGACATGCGATGAGCTGGCTCGTTCATGAATATCCTGGGCGGCAAAATAGTAATGTAGAGTTCTTCGGGTGCCACGCTGACCCCGATCGCCACGCAGACGAGTAAGCAGCGAGGCTTTTGTCTGGTTAAGCATTGCCACCAGTTGGCCGTTCGCCAGCGCCAGATCGTAAAGCGGTGCCTGGCTCTCCTCTTCAATATCCGGGTCAAACAAACGTGACTTTAATTCAAGATACTGAGCCAGCTGCTCGTAACTGCGCGCGAGGTTATCCTGCAGCGCCCGAACCGGAAAAATAAGGTGTCCGGTCAGGGTCAGCAAGTTATACCAGATCGCCCCCACCAACAGCAGAACGGGTTGCTGATACCACTGATCGTAAAGAGAGACACCGAGCATGGTATAGATAGCAATCAGCAGGGCACCAAACGCGATGGTGGCGTAGCGCTGCCCAAGCCCGCCAAGCAGAATAAACCCGCTGGTTGAAAGCGTAAGCCCCAGCGCAAAAAGCCAGGGCCAGGGGAACAGCAACTCAACGGACGCTGATGCTATAAAGAAACAGACCAGAGTGATGACCAGGTTACGCAAACGTCCGGCCAGACGGTCATCAAGATCGGCAAGCGCCCCGGCCACCACGCCGAGGGTCAGCGGGATGGTCAGTTTTACATCATCCAGCCACCACGGCAGGGCAACCGTGCCGCAGAGGGCAATAAAAATCCTGACGTTATAGAGCCAGTTACTGTTCCAGGTATAACGGCGAAGCAGTGGGCTTAGCATGAGCGCGGCCTGTCCTTATTCACTGAAAACGGCGACGAGCGTTGGCTTCACGTGCGGCTTGCGCCACTTCTACCGGGACGACTCTGCGTCCAACCGGCCACAGGGCAATGGCGGCAATTTTAAAGTTAGCGATCCCAACCGGAATGCCAATAATCGTAATGCACTGTGCAATGCCGGCAACGATGTGCATCAGGCACAGCCACCAGCCGAAGAAAATCAGCCACAGAACGTTCAGCAGAGTACCACCGGTATTCATCAGGGCATTTTTCCCGTCCGGGTTCAGTTCATCAACATGGACAGCTTCATTGCCGAAGGGAATCAGTGAGAGTTTGGTGATTTCCCAGCAGGAGCGGGTCAGCGGCAAGGTGAAAATGAGCACGATGCTCACCAGGGTGGCAAAAAGCCAGGAAAGGGTGGTGGCAAAACCGCCAAGGACAAAATTCAAAACATTCAGAACGGTACGCATAAACCCTCATTTCCTTTCGATAAGACTAACGCTGAGTGATTGTAACGTTTTTTTAGGCTGGAGCACCTTAAAACTGGCAGTTAAACTGTCAGACAAATTATCTCTTTGTGGGTCCGGCTGGATATGGAACTGAAAGCAACTTCAATGGGCAAACGCCTGGCGCAGCACCCTTACGACAAGGTTGTCCTTCTCAATGCGGGAGTGAAAGTCTCCGGTGAGCGTCATGAATATCTCATTCCGTTTAATCAACTTCTGGCCATTCATTGCAAACGCGGGCTGGTGTGGGGGGAACTGGAGTTCGTCCTGCCAGCCGATAAAGTGGTACGTCTGCACGGTACTGAGTGGGCAGAAACACAACGTTTTCACCATCATCTGAACACGCTCTGGCAACAGTGGAGCCATGACATGAGTGTGATTGCGGCACAGGTGCTGCAGCAGGTGCTTGACGATATCGCCCGAAGTAACGCGCAGCAAAAGTGGCTGACGCGCCAGCAAACCGCCGGGTTGCAGGAAAAGATAACACAGGCGCTAACCGCGCTGCCGTTCCCCGTCTCCCGTCTTAATGAGTTTGAAAACTGCCGTGATGCGTGGCGTCAGTGTCAGGCCTGGCTCAGCGATATTGATAAAAGCAGACTGGCACATAACCAGGCCTGGACCGATGCCATGCTTGCGGAATATGCCGATTTCTTCAGCACCGTCGAATCGTCGCCGCTCAACCCGGCTCAGGCGCGTGCCGTTGTCAACGGTGAACCGTCGCTACTGGTGCTGGCGGGCGCAGGCAGCGGTAAAACCTCCGTGCTGGTGGCGCGTGCAGGCTGGCTTCTGACAACCGGTGAAGCCGTAGCTGACCAAATCCTCCTGTTGGCCTTTGGCCGCAAAGCTGCGCAGGAGATGGACGAGCGAATCCGGCAGCGCCTGCATACTCAGGATATTACGGCGCGCACCTTCCACGCCCTCGCACTGCATATTATTCAGCAGGGTAGTAAGAAAGTGCCGTCCATCAGTAAACTGGAAAATGACACCCAGGCTCGTCAGGCGCTGTTTATTAAGACGTGGCGTCAGCAGTGCAGCGAGAAAAAAGCGCAGGCCAAAGGGTGGCGTCAGTGGCTGGAGGAGGAACTGAACTGGGAAGTGCCGGAAGGCAGTTTCTGGCAGGATGAAAAGCTGGCGCGACGCCTCGGCGCGCGACTTGACCGTTGGGTGAGCCTGATGCGCATGCACGGCGGCTCTCAGGCAGAGATGATCGACAGCGCGCCGGAAGCGATCCGCACCGTGTTTTCAAAGCGCGTCAAATTAATGGCACCGCTGCTGAAAGCCTGGAAATCGGCCCTGAAAGAGGAAAATGCCGTCGATTTTTCCGGTCTTATTCATCAGGCCATTGTCATTCTGGAGAAAGGACGCTTTGTCAGTCCGTGGAAGCATATCCTTGTGGATGAGTTCCAGGATATCTCGCCTCAGCGTGCCGCATTGCTCTCGGCGTTGCGGGCGCAGAACAAACATACGTCGCTGTTTGCCGTGGGGGATGACTGGCAGGCTATCTATCGCTTCAGCGGGGCGCAACTCTCGCTCACAACTGCATTTCACCACCATTTTGGCGAGGGCGATCGCAGCGATCTGGATACTACCTACCGTTTCAATTCACGAATTGGCGAAATCGCAAACCGTTTTATTCAGCAAAACCCGCATCAACTGGCGAAACCGCTCAACAGCCTGAGGCCGGGAGATAAGAAAGCGGTCACGCTGCTGGCGGACGATCAGCTTGAGCCGCTTCTGGATAAACTGAGCGGGTATGCAAAGCCCGATGAACGGATTCTGGTGCTGGCGCGTTATCACCATCTTAAACCGACGGTGCTGGAAAAGGCGGCCACTCGCTGGCCAACGCTACAGCTTGATTTTATGACTATCCATGCCAGCAAAGGCCAGCAGGCTGACTACGTGATTGTGGTCGGGCTGAAAGAGGGAAGTGATGGTTTTCCGGCTCCGGCACGTGAGTCGGTAATGGAGCAGGCGCTGCTGCCAGTACCGGAAGATTTCCCGGATGCAGAAGAACGGCGTCTGCTGTATGTGGCGATAACCCGCGCGCGCCATCGCGTGTGGCTGCTGTTCAATAAAGACGAGCCGTCGGTATTTGTCGATATACTGAAGAGTATTGACGTGCCGGTGGCGAGGAAACCGTAGCTGGATTGCCGGGCGGCGCTACGCCTGACCCGGCCTGCAAAAACCGTAGGCCCCCGCAAGCGTAGCGCCGCCGGGCAAAGAGCTACTTCAGTCTCTCGGAAAGATAACGTTGATAATCCGGGATCAGGATCTCAACCGGAGAGTTGAACTGCGGTGATTCAATGATGAAATCCGCCGTCGACAGATTTGTGGCTACCGGGATATTCCACACCGTCGCAAGGCGCAGCAGCGCTTTAACATCGGGATCATGTGGCACCGCATTCAGCGGGTCCCAGAAGAAAATCAGTACATCAATTTTGCCTTCCGAAATCTGTGCGCCCACCTGCTGATCGCCGCCCATCGGGCCGCTCAGCATGGCATTCACTTCCAGACCCGTTTCGCGTTGGATCAGGTTGCCGGTTGTCCCCGTGGCTGAGAGGGCGTGATTTGCCAGCAACGGTTGATGGCGGCGAACCCAGTTAAGCAGCATTTGTTTACAGTGATCGTGCGCAACCAGAGCAATGTGTTTGCGTGCAGGAAGCGTGCGTGTTGTCAGTTCCATAATCTTGTCCGTCAGGTTACCTGGCTACACGATGACGGGAACTGCCTGATGCTGCAAGAGAAAGGACAAAAAAATGTGGCTTATGACGAAGGTTGTTGCTTCGCCCATTGCAGAAAGCGGGCTCGCGTATCGGGATCGGCCTGCTGGAACCAGAATTTCAGGCGCTGCTCGGTGAGCGTTTGCGACTGGGGCGGGATCACATCCAGTTCTGATACGCCAGACAATAGCGTGCTATCGTCAGCCATCATCGTGGCAAATTGCGGCAGCGAAGCGCGCTTACCGGCTTTGTTATAGACCTCCGTATCTGCTTCGTAATCCGTGCCTTTAGGCATTTTTGTCAGTGCCAGAATATCCAGTTTCACCGGAATGGGCATCGCGTCGCCATCTACGAGCGCAATTCGCGGCGCGGCATCAAAAGCGATGGCCTCTTTTTCGGTTTCGAGGCGCGGGAGGTTAAAATTTACCTGACTGATACGCTGAGTATTAAAGCTCACAATCAGCGGTGGCGAGATGTACATCCGTTGTTCATGGTTGGCAAGGCGGATCATTTTCTCTACCCGAAAAACCACCTGATGCGGCCCGTTGTCGAGTTCTATGCTGTCTGCGCCACGCAGAAGTGAACTGGATACTTTTTTGCCATCGAGTACCAGCAGATCAATGTCAGTTGAGAGGCGTAGTGTGGTCGCAAAGACGCAAACCGGCATGACTAACGCAATCACAGCAGAGACAATGCCGGTTTTCATAGGGCGCTCCTGTTGAAAATACTTTCTTCGTAATAATGTATCTAAATTTTTCGATAATCACGTTTACTAACATATAGACATATTCCACCGTTTTGCCCTCATACATCTGTATGGGATGAATGGTTGTGAACACGGCTTTGACGTACACTTTGAAAAAAGCCAGGAGGATGAGTATGAAAGAGAACGATATTGCCGAGATTTTGACGTCCACACGCACTATCGCGCTGGTGGGGGCGAGCGACAAACCCGATCGCCCAAGCTACCGGGTGATGAAATACCTTCTGGATCAGGGCTACCACGTGATCCCGGTATCGCCAAAGGTGGCGGGTAAAACGCTGTTGGGCCAGCAGGGTTACGCGACGCTGGCTGATGTGCCTGAAAAAGTGGATATGGTGGATGTCTTCCGTAACTCAGAGGCGGCCTGGGGCGTGGCGCAGGAAGCGATTGCCATTGGCGCGAAAACGCTGTGGATGCAACTGGGCGTCATAAATGAGCAGGCGGCTGTGCTGGCGCGGGATGCCGGGTTAAACGTGGTAATGGATCGCTGTCCGGCGATCGATATTCCCCGTCTGGGGCTGGCAAAGTAACAAAAAAAAGCCCGTTCGCCGGGCTTTTTTACACCTTTAATTTCGCAGTCTTGGAGCCTGTAACTGTTTGCGGATGGTCTGAGCAAGCTCGTCCATAGTGGGTTGTTCCGGATGCTCGTCCTGCAGTTCGCTACTTAGCTGCGCTTCGGCAAGGTAGGTATGAACGGGCTGTCCGTCATCACCTTCCATCACCACATGATACCAGGGTGCTGCGCGAAGCTCTGCGTCAACTGCCAGCTCATCTGCTGACGGTTCATCAAGGGAATATTCCGGGTCGATATCCACGACCACACCCAAATAACCAAGCAAGGTGTGGCGGACCTGCTGGCCGATACCGAATTTGCTGGCAATCATAGTCACCTCCCCGGAAACATTACTCATACCGTATGTATGGGCAATATTCCTCTTTTCAAGTTACATGATGCGACAGGCAAACCCTTTCAGATACAGCCCTTCCGGGTAGGTAGCGATCACCGGATGATCGGCCGCCTGACGGAACTGCTCTATAAATTGTACATCACGACCCGCATCAATTGCGGCATCAGCGATGATTTTCTGAAATAAATCTGTGGTCATCAGGCCAGAGCAGGAGAACGTCAGTAATACCCCGCCAGGGTTCAGTAACTGAATTGCCAGCATGTTGATGTCTTTATAGCCGCGACAAGCCCCCATCAGCTGGCTTTTGTTTTCCACGAACTTTGGCGGGTCCATGACGATCACGTCAAATTTCTCACCCTGGTCGCGGTATTTGCGTAGCAGTTTGAACACGTCATCACGGACAAATTCCGCTTTGCTGAGATCCAGCTTGTTCAGTTCAACGTTCTGTTTCGCCACGTCCAGCGCTTCCTGTGACGTATCTACGCTCACCACCTGAGCACAGCCGCCCATCAGTGCCGATACGGCGAAGCCACCGGTATAGGAGAAACAGTTCAGGACGCGTTTGTCGGCAACGTACTGGCGGGTCGCCAGTCGGCTGTCGCGCTGGTCAAGGTAATAACCCGTTTTGTGGCCGCCCTGAATATCCACCAGCAGCTTCATGCCGTGCTCTTCAATCGGCAGCAGGGCAGGCGGCAGCTCGCCGGTAACCGGACCCTGGGTCAGCTCCATGCCCTCTTTTTTGCGCACTGCCACATCGCTGCGGTCGTAAATAGCGCATTCCGGGAACAGGGTTTGCAGCGCGCTAATCAGCGCGGCGCGTTGATACTCCGCCCCTGCGCTCAGAAGTTGCAGCACGAGGAAGTTACCGAAGCGGTCAATGGTGACGCCCGGCAGACCGTCGGATTCCCCGGCAATGAGGCGGTAGCTGTCCAGCCCGTCACGTTTTGCCAGCCAGTCGCGCCACTGCTGCGCCTGCTGCAGGCGGCGAACGAAGAAATCGATGTCGATGGTTTCGTCTTTATCGAAGGTCCAGACGCGAGCGCGGATCTGGGATGCAGGCGAGTATGCGCCGCGCGCTAACCATTTCCCCTGATGGTCAACGATATCAATGGTTTCACCGAGGCTGGCTTTGCCTTCCATACGGGCAACTGCGCCGGAAAAGACCCAGGGATGACGGCGCAGTAATGACTTCTCGCGCCCTTTGGCTAACACTAAACGTACACTCATAATTTGCTATTCTGTCGATTCCAATGAAATGGCCGCCATTTTCCCGAGTTCAGTGAGGAAATGCAACGCGCCAGACGGATAAGGAGAAGGAAGATGTCAAAAGTCTGCACCATTGCCTGGGTTTACGGCACCGTACAAGGGGTTGGGTTCCGTTACAGCACACAGCGCGAAGCCGTTCAGCTTGGACTAACGGGATACGCACGCAATATGGATGACGGCAGCGTGGAGGTGGTCGCCTGTGGCGAAGAAGCACAGGTAGAAAAGCTGGTGGCGTGGCTGAAAGCGGGCGGGCCGCGAAGTGCGCGGGTTGATAAGGTTTTAACGGAACCGCATCAACCCGATCGGGAATACGATAATTTTGGTATTCGCTATTAAATGCACTTCACTGGTTTTGGCAGACCCGCGATTTTGGTCGCCTGTTTTGCCGGGCCTTTCGGGAAGAGGCGATACAGGTAGCGGCTGTTACCTTTCTCTTCACCAAATTTGTTCGCCATGGCTTTTACCAGCATGCGGATAGCCGGAGAGGTGTTGAATTCGAGATAGAATTCGCGCACGAAACGCACCACTTCCCAGTGTTCAGGGGAGAGCGCGATGCCTTCTTTCTCAGCAATCACTTCCGCCAGCGCTTCGCTCCACTGGCTGCTCTCTTTCAGATAACCGTCGTTATCGGTTTCGATCTCTTTACCTTCAAAACACAACATAGTCATTCACACATCAGTCAAAAACCGCTGCAGTGTACCAAAAAACAAAGCCCCGCATAAGCGGGGCCTGGTTTACAGCACTGTGCGTTAATCGCGGCTGGCGAAGCCCAGGATACTCAACAGGCTAACGAAGATGTTATACAGCGATACATACAGGCTCACGGTCGCGCGGATGTAGTTGGTCTCACCGCCGTGAATGATGTTGCTGGTTTCATACAGGATTGCGCCAGATGAAATCAGGATAAATACCGCGCTAATCGCCAGGTGCAGGGCAGGCAACTGCAGGAAGATGTTTGCCACCATACCAATCAGCACCACCACGATACCCGCCATCAGCATACCGCCGAGGAAGGACATATCCTTGCGGGTGGTCAGCACGTAGGCCGAGCAGCAGAAGAACACCAGCGCGGTGCCGCCCAGCGCCATACCAATGACGTCACCCATTCCGGCTGACATGTAGGCGTTCAGGATCGGCCCCAGGATGTAGCCCAGGAAGCCAGTGAAGGCGAATGCCGACAGAATACCTACCGGTTTGTCAGCCGTTTTGTAAGTCAGGAACATCAGGCCATACATACCCACCAGCGTCAGGATCAGCCCCGGAGACGGCAGCATCAGTACGGTACTGGCCGTGGCGGTGATCGCAGAAAACGCCAGCGTCAGGCTGAGCATGAAATAGGTGTTGCGCAGCACTTTATGGGTGCTGAGTAGCGATGTGCGGTCGCGTGAAGAACTAATAATACGATCCATGAGTCACTCTCTTATGACAGATGTAATTAACGGCAAGAATAGGAAACGATGCGCCAGTCTCAAAGTGGTTTTACCCATCTTTACTCAGCACGTTAGCCGCGGCGCTGGTTGTTTCTTCTGCAGAAAGACGGTTCTGCAGAATGAAGAACGGTTTGCGCGATTTATTCAGATCAACCTCTTATAGGTTACTGAAATATATTGCCTTATTACATCCGGAGCGCTAAGAGTTATCTCCGGATCGTCAAAAAACAGACAATAAGGCGAAGGAAATGAAACCACAATCACGCATGCACGTTACCCTTTCTTTGTTATCCGCAGGGCTTCTGTGCGCCAGCACAGCGACCTGGGCGGCTAACGTACCAGCAGGAACACAGCTGGCTGAAAAACAGGAACTGGTCAGGAATAATGGCAGTGAGCCGTCAACGCTCGATCCGCATAAAGTCGAAAGCGATGTCGAATTTAATATTATCAGTGATTTATTCGAAGGGCTGGTGAGCGTCTCCCCGTCAGGTGAGATCCAGCCGCGGCTGGCGGAAAAATGGGAAAACAAAGACAACACCGTCTGGACCTTCCATTTGCGTCCGGGCATTACATGGAGCGATGGCACTGCCATTACGGCGGAAGATGTTGTCTGGAGCTGGCAGCGTCTGGTTGATCCTAAGACAGCTTCGCCGTATGCCAGCTATCCGGGCAATATGCATATCGTTAATGCGGCAGACATTGCCCAGGGTAAACAAACGCCGGACAAACTGGGCGTCAAAGCAATCGATGACGCTACGCTGGAAGTCACGCTCACCCAACCTAATGCCGCATTCCTGGCGATGCTGGCACACCCGTCGCTGGTGCCGGTCGATAAAGTGCTGATTGGTCGCTTTGGTGAGAAGTGGACCCGGCCGGAGCATTTCGTCAGCAGCGGTGCCTATAAGCTCTCGCAGTGGGTGGTCAACGAGCGTATTGTGGCCGAGCGTAACCCGCGCTACTGGGATAACGCTCATACCGTCATTAACAAGGTGACATACCTGCCAATCACCTCAGAAGCCTCGGATGTGAACCGCTATAAAGCGGGTGAGATTGACATTGTGTACACCGTGCCAATCAACCAGTTTGCCCAACTCAGGAAAACGCTGGGTAGCGAGCTGGACGTGTCTCCGCAGCTTGCTACTTACTATTATGAATTCAACACCACACGACCGCCATTTAACGATGCCCGCGTGCGAAAAGCGCTGAATATGGCGCTGGATAAAGACATCATTGCGGAAAAAGTGCTGGGTCAGGGGCAACGTCCGGCATGGCTGATCAGCCAGCCGGATATTGGCGGTGTAACATTGAAGAATCCGGATTACGCCAGCTGGCCGATGGATAAACGCATTGCCGAGGCGAAAAAACTGCTGGCTGAAGCCGGGTTTAACGCCGACCATCCGCTCAGTTTTAATCTGCTCTACAATACCTCTGAATCGCACCAGCGCATTGCCATTGCCGCCAGCTCCATGTGGAAAAAAAATCTCGGCGTGGAGGCGAAGCTGCAAAATCAGGAGTGGA
Source organism: Enterobacter sp. MALB-1 (assembly GCF_041021625.1). Taxonomy (NCBI): domain Bacteria; kingdom Pseudomonadati; phylum Pseudomonadota; class Gammaproteobacteria; order Enterobacterales; family Enterobacteriaceae; genus Enterobacter; species Enterobacter sp. MALB-1. Next base: position 2,762,775 of record NZ_JBDPJL010000001.1, on the reverse strand, counting down.
AAACCATGCTGGATACCATGCATACCCATAACTTCGATGCAGTGCGCTACGCCTGGATTGCGGATTATGACGATGCGGCGACCTTCCTGAACAACTTCCGCACCGGCGACAGCGAGAACACCAGCCAGTACAGCAACCCGGATTACGATCAGGCGCTGGTAAATGCAGCAAAAGCCAAAACGCCGGAAGCGCGCGGGAAGTTCTACCAGCAGGCGGAAGATCTCCTGGGGCGCGATGTTCCCGCTATTCCGGTTTACCACTACGTGCGTACACACCTGGTGAAACCGTGGGTGGGTGGATTTACGCCAGACAAACTGGGTTATTACTTCACCAAAGATATGTACATCAAAAAGCACTGAGTAGCGGTAAGATTTTGTGTTGATAAAATGGTCAATGCGTTGTCAATTCAACCGATTAAACACGTGTTGGCTATTTTTCAGGCGAACGAATGCAATCACCCTTTACAGGGCGCAATGAGGTGTTTATAGTGCGCCTCATTCCGGAAGTGTGGCCGAGCGGTTGAAGGCACCGGTCTTGAAAACCGGCGACCCGAAAGGGTTCCAGAGTTCGAATCTCTGCGCTTCCGCCAGATAAGGAATAGCCCCGCGATAGCAATATCGCGGGGTTTTTCTTTTCAGGGCCAAAGTTACCCCATGATATAGCTGATCGCGATTTTCTCGTCTTCCCGTTTAACCCTCGCTTTAACGTTCCAGGTTTTCTCAATATTGTCCGGCGTAAGGACATTTTCGGGTGTACCGATGGATGAAATGCGTCCGGATTTCAGCAGCACCAGACGCTGACAGTAGTTCGCCGCCAGATTGAGATCGTGCAGGGCTATGACCACCGTGAGCGGCAGTTGCGAAATCAGGATCATCAGTTCCAGCTGGTACTGGATGTCCAGGTGGTTTGTCGGCTCATCCAGCAGTAATACGTGCGGTTGTTGCGCCAGCGCGCGGGCTATCTGGCTGCGCTGGCGCTCTCCACCCGATAATTGCCCCCATCGCCGGTGACGAAGCGTGTTTAGCCGCATTAAACGTATCGCCTCTTCAACGGCCAACTCATCTTCATCGGTGAAGCGCCGGAGCGCCCTTCGGTAGGGCGTTCGACCCAAACGGACGATCTGTTCGACGGTAAGTTCCCCGTCAACCTCAGCATGTTGAGGTACAAAGGCCAGCTGTTTTGCTCGTATCCTGAGTGGCACATCACCAAGCATCCTGCCGTTAAACGCGACACGTTGCGCGTGTTGCGGGAATAGCCCCGCCAGACAGCGCAACAGCGTTGATTTCCCTGAGCCGTTTGGTCCAAGCAGGCCGATGATTTGTCCGGATGGCAGTTCAAGATCGATCCCCTTCAGGACCGTTTGTGATTGCATTGTCACCTGTAATCCGGCAACGGAAATGTTCATTTTTTAGTCTCCCGGTTGCGATACAGCAACACCACAAACGCAGGGGCACCCACCAGGGCTGTCACCACGCCAATCGGCAGCACCTGATGCGTTATCACGGTACGAGATACGATATCCGCCACAATCATAAAGTGACTGCCGATCAGGAACGTCAGTGGAACGGATCGACTATGTCCAGGTCCGCCGATCATGCGTGTCACGTGAGGGATCACCAGCCCGACAAAGCCCACTGCGCCAATTGCGCTCACCAGGGTTGCGGTGACTAACGCGCAGGTGAGCAGCAAAATAACGCGGACGAAGGTCACCGGAATGCCCAGCGTCGTGGAGACCTCATCGCCAAAGGAGAACGTATCCAGTGCACGGGCAAAGGTTAACACCACAATTAAGCCCAGCATCGTCACCGTCAACGCCAGTATCGCATCCGGCCAGCGCACACCACTCAGGCTCCCCAGAAGCCAGAACATCACGCTACGTGATTGCTCGGCATTTGCTGAGGTACTGACCACATACGCGGTCAGTGCATTGAACAATTGCGTTCCGGCTATTCCCGCCAGCAAAATGCGCGACGGACTTTCGGTCATGCCATTGGTAATAAGCATGATGAGCACGAAAGCAGCGCAGGAGCCCACAAACGCACCGCTACTGACGCCGAGTGTACTGCCGCCGATCCCCAGCAGCATCACGCACACGGCCCCCAGGGACGCCCCGGCAGAAACACCCAGCAGGTAAGGTTCAGCTAATGGATTGCGCAGAATCGACTGCAGTACCAACCCGGACAGTGCCAGACCACCGCCGCTGCACGCTGCCATCAGCGCCCGGCTCATCCGGTACTGCCAGACAATGCCTTCTTCTGTCTGGGGCAGAACATACGAGGTGACTCCCAGCCCGTTGAGGATCGCTTTTGCCGTGCTGGTATACGATACCGCCATATCCCCGATACTGGCGGCGAATACCAGCATCAAGGGTAAGGCAATGACAGCCAGCGTGATCGGGCCTCGCTGGTTCCAGCGAGGTAAGGTTAAGGGGAAACGGTTCATTACCTGGCCTGAAACAAGACAAGCTGTTGGCTGATTTTCTCAACGGCATCAACGGTGCGCAGCGAAGGGTTCAGGGACATCGCCGGAACAACAATAATGCGATTATTTTTGACCGCGGGAATATTCTTCGTTACCGGATCGCTTAGCAAAAAGGCCTTTTTAGCGGCAACATCATCGGCAGGGTAGAGCCTCCGCGCCATATCAGCAATGACGATAACGTCAGGCTGTGCCTGAGCGATATGCTCCCACGTCACGGCTGGCCACTCATCATGGGAATCAATAATATTCTGCAATCCAAGCGTGCGGCTGATCCAGCCAGGAGCCCCGTAATCCCCGGCTACCCAGGGATCGCCGTTCAGTCTGCTGCTTGAAAACCAAAATACAACTTTCAGCGGTGCGCGCGAATTTGCGCCAGCTTGCTGTTGCGCATGCGCAATGCGTTTTGTCAGCGTTGTATTCAGCTGCTTTCCTCGCTCTGCGACATCAAAAATCGTCGCTAGATCGCTGACTTCCCGCTCAATCTCCGCCATTGAGAAGGGCGCACTGCGCGCGCCATCCGCGTTTGAGTTTTCGGTTACGCCTTTATTTGTGCAGTCCGCCGGAGAAATCCAGGTGTTGATCCCCAGCGATGCAAACTGTTCGCGGGTGCCGACTTCACCTTGCGGTCCGATGTGCCAGTGATACTGGGCGAGCACCAGATCGGGTTTTTGCGCCACAATCGCTTCAAAAGAGGGAGAGTTGTCGGCCAGCTTTTTGAGATTTTTACCGGCCTCCGCCAGGGGCGCTGGCAGCTTTTCAAACCAGACTGACGTAGCGCCAATTGTTTTCTCCAGCCCTAATGCCAGCAGTAATTCGGTCTCATGCTGTCCGACAGTGACAACATGCTTCGGTGGCGCAGAGAACGTTTGTTTTATCCCACAGTTTTCAAGCGAAAGAGGGAAGGTTGATGAGGCAAAAGTGACATGAGCAAAAGTCATTAACACAGATATTACTAGCGCTTTTTTGGTAAACACGATCCCGATCCCTTAATTGTTATGTTATAACATAATACATATGTTGGCGCTGAGAGCAACCGTCTCACCGCGGCGGGAGCGAAACATGTTTAAATTCCTCAATTTCCTGCTTTACATAGCGCGTTGAGACGTTTATAGTGCGCCTCACTCTGGAAGCGTGGCCGAGCGGTTGAAGGCACCGGTCTTGAAAACCGGCGACCCGAAAGGGTTCTAGAGTTCGAATCTCTACGCTTCCGCCAAATTTGAAAAGCCCTGCAATAGCAATATTGCAGGGCTTTTTGTTTTTACCTGGCGTTACCGGGAAAGGGGGATATTACTCCAGCCCCAGCGTGTACTGGGCAATCTTGAAGTAGATAATCAAACCGGTGCCGTCGATCAGGGTAGCGATAAACGGCGCGGAGACCACGGCAGGGTCGATACCGCAGCGCTTAAGCACCATCGGGATCACAGAAGAGACAGTCGCGCTCCACAGCGTTATACAGACCAGCGTCAGGCTGACGATAAGGGTAATTTCCAGCCCAATCCCCATCATCCATGCCCGGAAACATCCTGCCAGGCCGAGCGTGACGGCGATCATGAGCGAGGTGCTCATCTCTTTGCGCAGTACGCGGCCAACATCGCGTAAATGCACTTCTCCCAGCGCCATCGCGCGCACCAGCGTGGAGGTAATTTGCGTACCGCTGTTTCCCCCTGTACCAATCAGCAATGGAATAAAGAACGCCAGCGCAATGGCGGATTCCAGCGCCTCTTCAAAATGTTGAATGACTGAGCTGGTATAAGCCTCGGCAACAAACAGCAGCAGTAGCCAGACGGAGCGTTTTTTCCACAGGCTGAATGCGCTGGTTTCCAGATACGGTTTTTCCAGCGGCAGAGTGGCCCCCTGAAGCTGGGCATCTTCCGTCACATCATCCTCCAGCAGATGCGCAATTTCGCGCTCTGTCAGGCATCCGACCAGTTTTCCGTGCGTGACCACCGGAACCACGTCGGCCTCTCCGTGGGCCAGCAGTGCGGCAATATCCGCGCGTTCGTCTTCAGGTTTAACCTGAATAAAATGCGACACCATCAGAGCGTTAACCGGTTGCACCGTATTGGCTTCCTGCAATAATCTGCGAACGGCAATCATACCGGCCAGACGACCATTATCTTCGATGAAAATATGCGACGGAATATCATTGTCTTTTAATTTCTCGAAAAACTGCTCGCGCGCCAGTCCCACGCATAATGAGATATCAAGAGCGATAAAATCGGTATTCATATATTGCGCGATCGCGCTTTCATTGAATGCCGGGTTTTGGTTGTGAATGGAGTAAGACATAGTGAATTCCCTTTGAATAATAAAATCTCTCAGGGGCGAGCAAGACAGGGCATGTCGAAGAAGAGATCCCCACGTCCTGGGTTCAGCACTGTACACCGTATCCTTTTCAGGAAGTTATACTGACAAAGCCTTGATTCGACAGTGCCTGTTTTACCCTGTGCCGGTTCTCTCGAACCCACCAGAGCGATAACGTGTATTTGTACAGGAGCCTCGCCATAACGAGATCGTTGTAAACGAGGGGGATAATACGCTTATTTTTTCCTGCTGCTTTGAAATTTAAATAATGTTTAAGAAATGTTTAGGTGATTATTTCTGTTCATACGTTGAGGGTTTATTTAAGGTTATTAACTTTAAATGGAGGATTAAATAACGCGGAGGCGGGGAGATGGCGTGGTTAGATAATTTACTTAATCATTTTGCGCTTTATCCAGCTCATCTGTTCGCGTTGTTATTCGCAATGGCACTGGGTAAATCGACGGTGATTATCTCCTCTGTGCTTCCGCCCGCGTCGGTCATGTTGCTGGCGGGAATAACCGTCAGCCAGCCGGGTTTACATCCGGGTCTCGCATGGCTCGCTGTTGTGATGGGGGCAACGGCGGGCTCGTTGCTGAATTACCATACCGGACAATGCATGGGCGATACGCGCTGGGTCACGCGCTTCACCTCAAAACATGCTGATAAATTTTTGCGTGTACAGCATCAGCTACAGAAAAACGGCGTGCTTGTCCTGTTCACCTCCCGTTTTCTGGCGGTGTTGCGTTATATCGTGCCGCTGGCGGCGGGTATGCTCAGGCTCAGCGTGGTGAAGGTCTATCTTATCAGCCTGGTTTCGGCCTCCGTATGGGCGGCGCTGTATGTGGGCGCGGCCATTGGCATCACGCTTTTCTGAACCCTGAACGCCCTTTCTGCCCGCGTAATTATCAGTTTGAGAAATGCTTCCGGGAAAATTGTCATCAATCTGTCACACTTGATCCGACCTTTAAAACCGAGTGAGGAATTAGGGATGAGAAAAGCACTACTCGCGATTGCCGTGGCAGGTTCAGTTTCAGTGACGTTTGGTGCCCAGGCGCAAGAGACGCCGGACGGGTATCAGCTGGAACAAGTTTTAATCATGAGTCGCCATAACCTGCGTGCGCCGCTCGCCAATAACGGCAGCGTGCTGGAGCAGTCCACGCCAGAAAAGTGGCCGGAATGGGATGTACCGGGTGGTCAACTGACGACCAAAGGCGGTGTGCTCGAAGTCTATATGGGCCACTATATGCGTGAGTGGCTGGCAAAACAGGGCATGGTCACCACGGGTGAGTGTCCGCCAGCGGATACCGTTTATGCCTACGCCAACAGTCTGCAGCGCACCGTAGCGACCGCGCAATTCTTTATTACCGGGGCGTTTCCGGGGTGTGATGTTCCGGTGCACCATCAGGAAAAAATGGGCACGATGGACCCGACCTTTAATCCGGTCATCACCGATAACTCGCCTGAATTCCGTGAAAAAGCACTGAAAGCAATGGCGGCGGAACGCCAGAAAATGCAGCTTGATGAGAGCTACAAGCTGCTGGAGCAGATGACAAATTACGCGGAATCACCGTCCTGCAAAGAGAAAAAAGTCTGCTCGCTGACCGGGGAGAAAGATACGTTCAGTGCAGAATACGAAAAAGAGCCCGGCGTTTCCGGGCCGCTTAAGGTCGGTAATTCCCTGGTCGATGCCTTTACGCTGCAGTATTACGAAGGCTTCCCGCTTGATCAGGTTGCCTGGGGCGATATCAAAACTGACCAGCAGTGGCGGGTACTGTCGAAGCTGAAAAATGGTTATCAGGACTCGCTGTTTACCTCTACGGAAGTTGCGCAGAACGTTGCTAAACCGCTGGTGAAGTACATCGACAAAGCCCTGGTGACTGAACAGGCGAAAGCACCGAAAATCACGCTGCTGGTGGGGCATGACTCCAACATCGCTTCGCTGCTGACGGCGCTTGATTTTAAACCCTATCAGCTGCATGACCAGCAGGAGCGGACCCCCATTGGCGGCAAGATTGTGTTCCAGCGCTGGCATGATAAGGGCGCGAATCGTGAACTGATGAAGATTGAGTATGTTTATCAAAGCTCAGAACAGCTGCGAAATGCCAGCGCACTGTCGCTGCAGTCTCCGGCGCAGCGCGTAACGCTGGAGCTAAAAGGCTGTCCGGTGGATGCCAACGGCTTCTGTCCGATCGATAAATTTAATGCGGTAATGAACGACGCGGCGAAATAGCAAGACAACCCCCCGCAGCGGCGGGGGGAAACGTTCAGACGTTTTTACGTTCGATGGTTTGCTCACCCCAGAAGAGCGAATCTTTGTCCGTTTTCCCGAAGGCGCGCTCCAGAACTTCATCGCTGCCTTCTTCCCAAATCTGCTCTGCCAGTTTTTCATCGTATTTTGCGACTTCAAAGATGGCTTCGGCAATCTCCGGCGAGGTATTACGTAAACTTGCCCATTCGCCCACGCGGTGAGCTTTGGATTCTTGAGTTGGCATGCTTGTCCTCCTGTTGGGTTAGCCGTTCAGTTTTTTGGCAAGACCCGCGACATATTCACCCTGATACCGGGCGATAGAGAGCTCTTCATTGCTGGGCTGACGTGAACCATCACCACCCGCAATAGTGGTGGCACCGTAAGGCGTGCCGCCGCGAACCTGAGAGACATCAAACAGTTCCTGCGCACCATAGCCAATAGGCACAATCACCATTCCATGATGAGCAAGGGTAGTCCAGGTTGAGGTGATTGTCTGTTCCTGGCCGCCCCCCGTACCGGTGGAACTGAAGACGCTGGCGAGCTTGCCGTATAATGCACCCGATGCCCAAAGTCCTCCGGTCTGATCGAGGAAGGTGCGCATCTGGCCTGACATATTGCCAAAGCGGGTAGGAGTGCCAAAGATAATGGCATCGTATTCGGCCAGCTCCTGCGGGGTCGCGACCGGGGCGTTTTGGGTTTTCCCCCCGGCTTTGGCGAAGGCTTCGGCCTGCATGGTTTCCGGTACACGCTTCACCACAACCTCAACGCCATCCACTTTGTTTGCACCTTCTGCAACTGCGTGAGCCATGGTTTCAATGTGTCCATACATGGAATAATAGAGCACCAGAACTTTTGCCATTTTGCATCACTCCTCGTTTGTTTTTTCTGACAGCGGATCGCTGCGTTCTTTTAAAGATATGACATCACAGCCAGACTGCAAAAATGAACAGCATTTCTTTGATTTATAACAATAAATTTTAAAATGCCGTTTGTAGCAAACTGAAACAACTTTAATGGCGTGGATTTTTTAATGTATAAGAAAGGCTTATGAATAACCGCCGCGTTATCTCATTCGAAAGGCTGAGATCATGTTGCAGGATATTACTGTTAACTGGCCGGATAGCCTCATTCCACTAAGATTAGTTTCACGCGACGCAGATAAAGGCACTGTCCTTAAGTCGCCAGGTGAAAGAATCCTCTTTTACTGAATGCAATATGATGTCTAATGTTTAACACTCTGGAGGTTAGAGATGGCAAACCATCGTGGTGGTTCAGGTAATTTCGCTGAAGACCGTGAAAGAGCATCAGAAGCAGGTCGTAAAGGTGGTCAGAGCAGCGGGGGCAACTTCAAAAATGACCCTCAGCGCGCATCTGAAGCTGGCAAAAAAGGGGGTAAAAACAGCCACGGCAGCAGCAAGTAATACGCCGGGTTGATCCTCTGCCGCCGGGTTTCCCGGCGGTTTTTTTATTTCTGCAACATTGAACTGTAACCAAAGGCATCGCACACTACAGAATCGATGATTATTGCTGGTGCCTCATGTCTGCTTCACGTTTCAAATTCTCCGTTAAACCTCAGGAAGCCATCCTCATTCTCATCACCATGTTCTGGGGTGGAACATTCCTTGCCGTCCAGTATGCCGTCACCCTGAGCGATCCGTTCTTTTTTGTCGGCCTGCGGTTTGCAACGGCGGCGATTGCCGTGGCGTTGATCTCGTTAAAAACCCTGCGTGGGCTGACCCTCAAAGAGCTAAAGGCCGGAGTGGCGATCGGTATCGCCATTGCGATGGGCTACAGCCTGCAGACGTGGGGGTTGCAGACCATCTCCAGCAGTAAATCCGCTTTTATTACCGCTATGTATGTCCCGCTGGTGCCGTTACTGCAATGGCTGTGTCTGGGGCGACTCCCCGGCCTGATGTCCTGCATCGGGATTGGGCTGGCGTTTATCGGCCTGATCCTGCTGGCGGGGCCAGGAAACTCGCTGCTGGCACTGGGGCCCGGTGAACTGATCACGCTTATTGGCGCGGTGGCGATTGCGGCGGAAATTATCCTGATTAGCGCCTGGGCGGGAAAAGTGGACGTCAGGCGGGTGACGGTGGTGCAACTGGCAACCGCGTCGCTTGTGGCATTTGCCACCATGGTTCCGGCAGGAGAGTCTGTTCCGCCAATGTCCACCGGATTACTCGTCGTCGCGCTGGGGCTGGGCATCTTTAGCGCCATTATCCAGGTCACGATGAACTGGGCGCAGCGCAGTGTTTCTCCGACGCGCGCCACGGTTATCTACACTGGTGAACCAGTCTGGGCGGGTGTGTTCGGACGGCTCGCCGGGGAGCGTCTGCCGTGGCTGGCAATAGTGGGCGCAGCGTTTATCATCGCTGGCGTGCTGGTGAGCGAGCTAAAGCTCAGAAAGCGCCGGAGCGAGGCGGGGGATCTGACGGTTGAGTAAAGCCAACCCATGGATTCATTTTAAGAAAAACAAGGAGAGCGAAAATGACTCAGGCGGCAGTGAAAAGACCCGGTAAACGTTCGCAGGCGGTGAGCGCCAAGAAGCAGGCGATATTCAGCGCGGCGCTGGATACGTTTTCGCAGTTTGGTATTCACGGCACGCGCCTTGAGCAGGTGGCCGAGCAGGCCGGAGTGTCTAAAACCAATCTGCTCTACTACTACCCGTCGAAAGAGGCGCTGTATGTGGCGGTGATGCAGCAGATCCTCGATATCTGGCTGGCCCCGCTAAAAGCCTTTCGTCAGGAACTGGCTCCGCTGGTGGCGATTAAAGAGTACATCCGCCTGAAGCTGGAGGTCTCCCGCGACTACCCGCAGGCGTCACGGCTATTCTGCCTGGAAATGCTGCAGGGGGCACCGCTGCTGCAGGCTGAACTGACAGGGGATTTAAAACAGCTGGTGGACGATAAATCCGCGATCATCGCCGGATGGGTTGCCAGCGGGAAGCTGGCTCCCGTTGAGCCGCATCATCTGATCTTTATGATTTGGGCCTCCACCCAGCATTACGCTGACTTTGCGGCCCAGGTTGAAGCGGTGACCGGCAAAACGCTGCAGGATGAGGCGTTTTTCCAGAGCACGCTGGAAAACGTGCAGCGAATGATTATCGAAGGGGTCCGCGTGCGCTAGTTCCCCTCACCCTAACCCTCTCAGAGGGGACTGCTCTGTGCTGTCTTTTCTCCCTCGCCCCTATGGGGAGAGGGCCGGGGTGAGGGGACAGCTTAAATCGCCTTCTTCACACTGCATCAGCGAGGCCAGAAACGCTTCGCGCTCGACGGTTTTCTCCGCCAGGCACTGGTTAATAATCATTGGCTGAACGCTGCCACCTTCCGTACCCGAGCCGATAAACGCGCAGTCCGCATCGCGCAGGCCGATCCACGCCTGCTGCGCTTTTTTCAGCAGGTCGCGCTGGGGGGCAGCCGCGCGTTTAATGGCGGCCTGATACGTCTGGTTGAGCTTCTTGTCGGCGGCCTGGTACTGCTCCGCGCTACAGGTATTCAGTTCAGGCTGGGTAGTGGCGTTGTCGCACTCGTTGGCCAGCGCGCTGGCGCTCAGGAGCAGTGCTGCACCTGCAATCAAATATCGTTTCATCGTCCCCTCCATGTAAAAAAGCCGGATGCGCTGAGCTTATCCGGCTTACGGTGACACTGGTAGCCCCGGTAAGCGTAGCGCCTCCAGGGAGAGTTTACACGATTAACCGATGGTCATCAGGCTGGCGTTACCGCCCGCCGCCGCGGTATTGACGCTGAGCGAGCGCTCCACGTACAGACGCTCCAGCAGCAGGTTGGTTTCTCCGCGCGCAAAGCCCTGCACTGAGACAATCGCCCCGCTGCGTGCCGCAACCTGCTCGCACAGCTCGCGTAACTGGTCGGAATCACCGTGGTAAATGACCGCATCAAACGGCTGGGTGAGCAGGGCATCGGTTTTCGCAAAGTGGATGCGGGCCGAGACCTCCTTCGGCAGCTGTTTGGCGAGGTCGCGATGCAGCGCATCTTCCGGCCACAGCACTTCACAGCCCGTCGCAGCGGCGGCGGCCAGTTGAACCAGTGCGTCCTGCTCGTTATCCGCCACGCACAGCACGCGCTCGCGCGGCATCAGCGTCCAGGTGTTGCGCTCGCCGGTTGGACCTGGCAGCAGACGCTGCGTACCCGACTGCGCCAGCTCACCATACTGCTGCGCGACAGCACGCAGTTCAGGGCGTTTCTCTGCCCACGCGATGAGCGCGTCCAGCGGCTGTGTCAGTACGGATTTCAGTTGCGCATCCACCGGACGTTCCGCATCCTGACGTGCCAGCGTCACGCTCAGCGCATTCTCCGGACGGTTCGCCAGCAGACGGTACAGATAGAGCGGACCGCCCGCTTTCGGGCCGGTGCCGGACAGACCTTCGCCGCCAAACGGCTGTACGCCTACCACGGCACCGACCATGTTGCGGTTCACGTACAGGTTGCCCACTCTGGCGCTGCCGGTGACCTGGGCAATGGTTTCGTCGATGCGGGTATGCACGCCGAGCGTCAGGCCATAGCCGGAAGCGTTAATCTGCTCAATCAGCTCCTTCAGGTTGTTACGGTTGTAGCGCACCACGTGCAGTACCGGGCCGAAGACCTCTTTTTTCAGTTCATCGAAGCTCGCCAGTTCAATCAGCGTTGGCGGCACGAAGGTGCCGGTCTGCCACTCGCGGGCATCCTCGCTGTTCTCACGCACCGCCTGGAATACCGGGCGGCCTTTGGCACGCATGGCCTGAATGTGGTTTTCAATATTGGCTTTGGCTTCCGCGTCGATCACCGGCCCGATATCAGTGGTGAGACGGCCCGGATTGCCCATGCGGCATTCGGCCATTGCCCCGCGCAGCATCTTCAGCGTGTGGTCGGCCACGTCGTCCTGCAGACACAGCACGCGCAGAGCCGAACAGCGTTGGCCCGCGCTGTCGAAGGCGGAGGCCAGCACGTCCACCACCACCTGCTCGGTAAGGGCGGAGGAGTCAACGATCATGGCGTTCATCCCGCCGGTTTCGGCGATGAGCGGGGTTGGACGTCCCTGCGCATCCAGACGGGTGGCAATGTTGCGCTGCAGCAGGGAGGCCACTTCGGTCGAGCCGGTAAACATCACGCCGCGCACGCGGTTATCGGAAGTCAATTTCGCGCCGACCGTTTCACCGCGGCCCGGCAGCAGCTGAACCACGCCCGCAGGCACGCCCGCTTCCAGAAGAATGTTGATGCCCTGAGCGGCAATCAGCGGAGTCTGCTCTGCCGGTTTTGCCAGCACGCTGTTGCCTGCGGCAAGGGCGGCGGCAATCTGGCCGGTGAAGATCGCCAGCGGGAAGTTCCACGGGCTGATACACACCACCGGGCCGAGCGGGCGGTGGGTTTCATTGTCGAAATCATCGCGCACCTGACCGGCGTAGTAGTGCAGGAAGTCGACGGCCTCGCGCACTTCGGCGATGGCGTTGCTGAAGGTTTTACCCGCTTCTCGGACCAGAATGCCGATGAGCGACTGCATCTGATCTTCCATCAGCACCGCCGCGCGTTCCAGAATGGCGGCACGCTCCTGCGGCGGGGTGGCGAACCAGATTGGCGCGTTGTTCACCGCGCTCTCCAGCGCCTGCTCGACTTCCGAATCGGTCGCTTCACGCACGTAGCCGACAATATCTTTCGGCTCGGCCGGGTTGATCACCGGCTGCATGTCGCCGTCCTCGACAGACTGCTCAAGGATCGGTTTGGCCTGCCATTTCTGCAGCGCGCTGTTGAGCAGGGCAGAAGAGAGGGATGCCAGACGGTGTTCGTTGGCGAGATCCAGGCCCGCCGAGTTGACGCGGCCAGCGCCATACAGCTCGCGCGGCAGGGCAATCTTCGGATGCGGCAGGCCAATCTGGCCTTCCTGCGCCGCCATCTTCTCTACGGCCTGCACCGGATCGGCCACCAGCTCGTCCAGCGGCAGCGTGGTGTCGGCGATGCGGTTAACGAAGGAGGTGTTCGCGCCGTTTTCCAGCAGGCGACGCACCAGGTAGGCCAGCAGGGTTTCGTGGGTGCCCACCGGGGCATAGATGCGGCATGGGCGGTTCAGCTTGCCGTCGGCCACTTTACCGGTCACCTGCTCGTACAGCGGTTCGCCCATGCCGTGCAGGCACTGGAACTCGTACTGGCCAGGATAGTAGTTTTGACCGGCCAGGCTGTAAATTGCCGCCAGAGTGTGGGCGTTGTGGGTGGCGAACTGCGGGTAGATCAGGTTCGGCACGCCGAGCAGTTTTTTCGCGCAGGCGAGGTAAGAGACGTCGGTGTAGACCTTGCGGGTATAGACCGGATAGCCTTCCAGACCTTCCATCTGGGCGCGTTTGATTTCGCTATCCCAGTAGGCGCCTTTCACCAGACGGATCATCAGACGGCGTCGGCTGCGGCTGGCCAGGTCAATCAGGTAGTCAATGACGAACGGGCAGCGCTTCTGGTAGGCCTGGATAACGAAGCCAATCCCGTTCCAGCCTGCCAGCTCTGGCTCGAAGCACAGTTTTTCCAGCAGATCGAGGGAGATCTCCAGACGGTCGGCCTCTTCGGCGTCAATGTTGATGCCGATGTCGTACTGGCGCGCCAGCAGAGTCAGGGACTTCAGGCGTGGATAAAGCTCTTCCATCACCCGGTCGTACTGCGCGCGGCTGTAGCGCGGGTGCAGGGCGGACAGTTTGATAGAGATGCCAGGACCTTCATAAATACCGCGACCGTTGGACGCTTTACCGATGGCGTGGATCGCCTGCTGGTAAGAGACCATGTAGGCCTGCGCGTCGGCGGCGGTCAGCGCCGCTTCACCCAGCATGTCGTAAGAGTAGCGGAAACCTTTATCTTCCAGCTTGCGGGCGTTCGCCAGCGCTTCGGCAATGGTTTCACCGGTCACGAACTGCTCGCCCATCAGGCGCATCGCCATGTCCACGCCTTTACGGATCAGCGGCTCGCCGCTCTTGCCGATGATGCGGTTCAGGGAGCGTGACAGGTTGGCTTCGTTATGCGTTGAGACCAGCTTGCCGGTAAACAGCAGGCCCCAGGTCGCGGCGTTGACGAACAGCGACGGGCTGCGGCCAATATGTGACTGCCAGTTGCCGTTGCTGATTTTGTCGCGGATCAGCGCGTCACGGGTGGCTTTGTCCGGAATGCGCAGCAACGCTTCCGCCAGGCACATCAGCGCCACGCCTTCCTGAGAGGAGAGGGAGAACTCCTGCAGCAGCCCCTGAACCATCCCGGCGCGGCCGGTGGCGGTTTTCTGATTACGCAGTTTGTCGGCCAACTGATATGCCAGGCTGTGCGCCTGGGCGGCGATGGCTTCCGGCAGGCGAGCCTGCTCCAGCAGCATCGGCACAGCGTCGGTTTCGGCGCGGCGGTATGCACCGGTGATGGCGGCGCGGCTAACGGACTGCGGCAGGATCTGCTCGGCGAATTCGAGGAACGGCTGATGATTTTCTTCAGCCACGGTTGTGGCCTCTTCGCTTTCATTCGCTGCGCCCGTCAGCAGGGCGGGCAGTTCAGGCAGCCCTTCTTCGCTCTCGAGCCTTTCCAGATAGTTAAAAATGGCCTGCTTAATTAACCAGTGCGGTGTGCGATCGATACGGGTTGCTGCGGTTTTAATCCGTTCGCGGGTCGCGTCATCCAGCTTAACCCCCATGGTGGTCATCCCCATGCCAAAACTCCTGTTGTGCTTTAATCGTGTTCTGTCGTTAGCGTGAAATATCCACCATGTTGCAACTTTGTGCAACCGTGTTAAATGTGACCTGGTCTGCAACCCGGAAAATGAATGGATTGTTAATGGTTGGTTAGCCAGGAAAAAGTATGGGCTTCTGCATCTCACACCTGTTTTTATGCGGAACTTAACACTTTTTAAAGGTGCAACCCGTAAAAGCGTGAGCGAGTGCAACCTATAGGAAAGACGTATAAAACCAGGGATGAATTTGATGTAAATGCAGTGTTAAATCGTTTGTGCGCGGGGACAGCTTACGGCAGGATACGCGCGGCCAACAGAAACACATACACACATCACTACGTTCCGGTGATGACATAACAAGGCAACCCGGACGGTTGTCGCTCGACATTTTGGAGAATTTGAATGGCAATTAGCACACCGATGCTGGTGACATTTCTCGTTTATATTTTTGGCATGATCCTGATAGGGTTTTTGGCGTGGCGTTCAACGAAAAACTTTGACGACTACATTCTGGGCGGACGCAGTTTAGGCCCGATGGTGACTGCACTCTCTGCAGGCGCATCCGACATGAGCGGCTGGCTGCTGATGGGGCTGCCGGGGGCAATTTTCATCTCCGGTATTTCCGAAAGCTGGATCGCGATTGGCCTGACAGTGGGCGCGTGGATCAACTGGAAGCTGGTGGCAGGCCGTCTGCGCGTGCATACCGAAGCCAACAACAACGCCCTGACGCTGCCGGATTACTTCACCGGACGTTTCGAAGATAACAGCCGCATTCTGCGTATTATCTCCGCGGTTGTGATTTTGCTGTTCTTCACTATCTATTGTGCTTCCGGCATCGTGGCGGGCGCGCGTCTGTTCGAAAGCACCTTCGGCATGAGCTATGAAACGGCGCTGT
The DNA here is from genome assembly GCF_041021625.1 of Enterobacter sp. MALB-1. Taxonomy (NCBI): domain Bacteria; kingdom Pseudomonadati; phylum Pseudomonadota; class Gammaproteobacteria; order Enterobacterales; family Enterobacteriaceae; genus Enterobacter; species Enterobacter sp. MALB-1. Next base: position 2,747,173 of record NZ_JBDPJL010000001.1, on the reverse strand, counting down.
GGGCCGGTGCGGCGGCAACCATCCTCTACACCTTCGTGGGCGGGTTCCTGGCGGTAAGCTGGACGGATACCGTGCAGGCGAGCCTGATGATTTTCGCCCTGATCCTGACGCCGGTGATTGTGATTTTCACCGTTGGTGGTTTTGCTGATTCGCTGGAAGTGATCAAGCAGAAGAGCATTGAAAACGTCGACATGCTGAAGGGACTGAATTTCGTGGCCATCGTCTCCCTGATGGGCTGGGGCCTGGGCTACTTTGGTCAACCACATATTCTGGCGCGCTTTATGGCTGCCGATTCTCACCACACCATCGTTCATGCGCGTCGAATCAGTATGACGTGGATGATCCTCTGTCTGGCTGGCGCGTGTGCGGTAGGCTTCTTCGGTATCGCCTACTTCAACAACAACCCGGCGCAGGCGGGCGCGGTGAACCAGAACGCCGAGCGCGTGTTCATCGAGCTGGCGCAGATCCTGTTCAACCCGTGGATTGCCGGTATTCTGCTGTCAGCGATCCTTGCGGCTGTGATGTCCACCCTCAGTTGCCAGCTGCTGGTCTGCTCCAGTGCGATTACCGAAGACCTCTACAAAGCGTTCCTGCGTAAAGGCGCGAGCCAGCAAGAGCTGGTATGGGTAGGGCGCTTTATGGTGCTGGCAGTGGCGCTGGTGGCGATTGCGCTGGCCGCAAACCCGGAAAACCGTGTGCTTGGTCTGGTGAGCTACGCGTGGGCAGGCTTTGGTGCGGCATTTGGCCCGGTGGTCCTGTTCTCCGTGATGTGGTCACGCATGACCCGTAACGGCGCGCTGGCGGGAATGATCATTGGTGCAGTTACCGTGATCGTCTGGAAACAGTTCGCGTGGCTGGGTCTGTACGAAATTATTCCGGGCTTCATCTTCGGCAGCATCGGTATTGTGGTGTTCAGCCTGCTGGGTAAAGCGCCGTCTGCGTCCATGCAGAAACGCTTTGCAGAAGCGGATGCGCATTATCGCTCTGCACCGCCGTCTAAACTCCAGGCAGAATAATTTTTCTCGCTGCACAATGTAGGCCGGGTAAGCGCAAGCGCCACCCGGCTTTTTTCTTGCCAAAATCCGTAATTTCCTGTGATATCCATATACTTATAACAATGAGGATAGCGAAGCATGACAATCAAAGCAGGGGTAATGGTGGCGGCAGTATTGATGCTGGCTGGCTGCACTGCTCCCTCGCAGCACGCGGCGGTGGAGACCTGCAAAGCCGAGAATCAGATGCAGCAGACCACGCTCTACTTCGGACTGAATCGTCCGGCAGGGGCGCAGATCACCGCTAACGAGTGGCAGCAGTTTGTTGACCAGGACGTGACGCCGCGTTTTCGTGATGGCTTAACGGTATTTGATGCGCGCGGGCAGTGGCTGGGGAATGATGGAAAAGTGGCGCGTGAGCCGAGCAAGGCGCTGATGCTTATCCACGGCAAAGATGCGCAGAGTGAGACAAATATCGAAGCGTTACGTGGGATCTATAAGTCACGCTTCGCGCAGGAGTCGGTGATGCGGGTCGATCAGCCGGTGTGCGTGCAGTTTTAATAAAAAACGGCGGGATAACCCGCCGTTGTTATGTTGTATGCCGGGTAAGCGAAGCGCCACCCGGCATAACATCACAGCACTAATCCAGCAAAGCTCGCCGACAGCAAACTCACCAGCGTCGCGCCGTACACCAGACGCAGACCAAACCGCGACACCACATTGCCCTGCTGCTCGTTCAGGCCCTTAATCGCCCCTGCCACAATGCCGATGGACGCGAAGTTAGCAAACGACACCAGGAAAACGGACAAAATGCCCAGCCCGCGCGGCGTCATCTGATGGGCAATTTTCTGCAGCTCAATCATTGCGACAAATTCATTCGCGACCAGCTTCGTCGCCATAATACTGCCTGCGTTTAAGGCATCACTCAGCGGAATACCCACCAGCCATGCCAGCGGATAAAACACATAGCCCAGGATCTGCTGGAAGCTCATGCCAAATACGCTGGAGAACAGGGCATTAACGGCGCTGATAAGGGCAATAAAGCCAATCAGCATTGCCAGAATAATCATCGCCACTTTAAAACCGGCCAGAATATATTCGCCCAGCATTTCAAAGAAGCTCCGGGATTCATGCAGTTTTTCCAGTTTGATATCCGGCTCCGCTTCCGGGCGCGCCGGGTTGATAACGGAGAGAATAATAAAGGTGCTGAACATGTTCAGAATAAGTGCCGCGACGACAAATTTAGCGTCGAGCATGGTCATATAAGCACCGACAATCGACAGAGAAACGGTCGACATCGCCGTAGCGGCCATTGTGAACAGGCGGCGAGACGAGAGATCGCCCAGTACGCCTTTGTAAGCAATGAAGTTTTCCGACTGACCGAGGATCAGCGAACTCACCGCATTAAAAGACTCCAGCTTACCCATGCCGTTCAGCTTCGACAGCAGCGTACCGATAACCCGAATAAAGACCGGCAGAATTCGCCAGTGCTGAAGAATACCAATCAGCGCGGAAATAAAAATAATCGGGCAGAGCACGCCAAGGAAAATGAACGCCAGACCTTTTTCACCCATTCCGCCAAAGACAAAATTGGTCCCTTCGGCGGCGAATTTAAGCAGAGACTCAAAGAAGCCGGACACATACTTAATAATGAACAGGCCGCTTTCTGCGTGCAGGAAAAAGAATGCCAGCGCTATTTCAATGGCAATGAGTTGTAAAACAAAACGAATGCGGATTTTTCGGCGGTCGAAACTCACCAGCCAGGCGAGCGCAAGGATAATCGCCAGCGCCAGCAGGAAATGGACAATGTTATACATGATTGATGATCTGCAGATTAATGAGGCGCATATTTAGCCATAGCGAAGGTTAACCGTAAATGGGCATTTTCGTTATAACTTATAAACTTAACGATAACTCATGCGATTATTATCCCGCGATGCGTTTACATCTCGTCATCAAAACACCACACATTTCGCTTGTTTTTCTTGTTGCCGTAATGATAATCACTATCAAAAGAATTTACTTTTCTTTGCATCAGTTGACCGCGATAAACATTTAAGGTGTCGGCATGTTTGTTCCATTTCTCATTATGTTACGTGAAGGCCTCGAAGCGGCCTTGATTGTCAGCCTTATCGCCAGTTACCTGAAGCGAACCCAGCGCGGACGCTGGATTGGCGTGATGTGGGTGGGCGTGTTTCTCGCCGCGGGGCTCTGTCTGGGCCTGGGGATTTTGATCAACGAAACGACCGGTGAATTCCCGCAGAAAGAACAAGAACTATTTGAAGGTATTGTCGCGGTGATTGCGGTGGTGATCCTCACCTGGATGGTGTTCTGGATGCGAAAAGTCTCCCGCAATGTAAAAGTGCAACTGGAGCAGGCGGTGGATAACGCTCTGCAAAAGGGCAATAACCACGGCTGGGCGCTGATCATGATGGTCTTTTTCGCTGTGGCGCGCGAGGGGCTGGAGTCGGTGTTTTTCCTGCTGGCAGCGTTTCAACAGGATGTCGGTATCTGGCCACCTGTTGGTGCAATGCTGGGGCTGGCAACCGCCGTGGTGCTGGGCTTCCTGCTCTACTGGGGCGGCATTCGCCTTAACCTGGGCGCATTCTTTAAATGGACCAGTCTGTTTATTCTGCTGGTGGCGGCGGGGCTGGCGGCAGGGGCAATCCGCGCCTTCCACGAAGCGGGACTGTGGAATCACTTCCAGGACGTGGCGTTTGACCTCAGCAACGTCATCACCACCCATTCTCTGACCGGCACCCTGCTCGAAGGTATCTTCGGTTATCAGGAAACGCCGAGCGTCAGCGAAGTGGCGATCTATTTCATTTATCTCATTCCGGCGCTGGTGCTGTTCTTCATGCCCTCGCGCCCCAGCACGCAGCCGTCGCGTACTGCGCCCTGAAGTGCTCATTGTAGTTACAACATACTTTAAAAAGGGAAGGGTCATGGCAATTCAATTTCGTCGTAGTGCGTTACAGGCTGGTGTGGCGGCGCTGATTGCGTCTGCATTCGCTGCGCAGGCTGCGGATATTCCGCAGGTTAAAGTCACCGTTAATGATAAGCAGTGTGAGCCGATGACCATTACGGTCAACAGCGGTAAGACGCAGTTTATTATTCAAAACCACAGCCAGAAGGCGCTGGAGTGGGAGATCCTCAAAGGCGTGATGGTGGTGGAAGAGCGTGAAAACATCGCCCCTGGTTTCAGCCAGAAAATGACGGCTAACCTGCAGCCGGGCGAGTACGACATGACCTGCGGCCTGCTGACTAACCCGAAAGGCAAGCTGATCGTGAAAGGTGAAGCGACGGCAGATGCCGCTAAAGGCGAAGCGTTGCTAAGCCTGGGCGATGCTATCACGGCGTACAAAGCCTATGTCACCAAAGAGACGGCAGACCTGGTCACAGGCACAAAAGCCTTTACCGACGCGGTGAAAGCGGGCGATATCGAAAAAGCGAAATCGCTTTATGCCCCAACCCGTCAGCACTATGAGCGCATCGAACCAATTGCCGAGCTGTTCTCTGATCTCGATGGCAGCATTGATGCCCGTGAAGACGATTACGAGCAGAAAGCCGCCGATCCGAAATTCACCGGTTTCCACCGCCTGGAAAAAGCGCTGTTTGGCGATAACTCCACCAAAGGGATGGAGAAATACGCTGAGCAACTTAACAGCGATGTGCTGGATCTGCAAAAGCGTATCAGCGAGCTGGCGTTCCCGCCGTCAAAAGTGGTGGGCGGTGCGGCCGGTCTGATTGAAGAAGTGGCCGCCAGCAAAATCAGTGGTGAAGAGGATCGTTACAGCCACACCGACCTGTGGGATTTCCAGGCGAACGTAGACGGTGCGAAGAAAATTGTCGATCTGTTGCGTCCTCAGTTGCAGAAAGCGAACAGCGAACTGCTGGCGAAAGTGGATGCCAACTTTAAGAAAGTCGACACCATTCTGGCGAAGTATCGCACTAAAGACGGCTTCGAAACCTACGACAAACTGACCGATGCTGACCGTAATGCGCTGAAAGGGCCTATTACCACGCTGGCAGAAGATCTGGCTCAGTTACGTGGCGTTCTGGGCCTGGACTAAGCACCATGAACAAGCAAGACGAGTATGATGTCGCTGAACCTTCACGACGTCGATTGCTGAAAGGAGTAGGGGCGCTTGGCGGCGCGCTTGCTCTGGCTGGGGGCTGTCCGGTGGCACATGCGGCAAAACCGCAAAGTGCCCCCGGCACGCTGTCGCCGGATGCCCGCATGGAGACGCAGCCGTTTTATGGCGAGCACCAGTCGGGCATTCTGACGCCGCAGCAGGCCGCGATGATGCTGGTGGCGTTTGATTCGCTGGCGAGTGATAAGGCCGACCTGGAACGTCTGTTTCGCCTGCTGACGACGCGGATCGCGTTTCTCACCGCAGGCGGCCCGGCACCGGACACGCCAAACCCGCGCCTGCCGCCAATGGACTCCGGCATTCTGGGGCCGTTTATCGCTCCAGATAACCTGACGATTACTGTGTCGGTGGGGGAGTCGCTGTTTGATGACCGTTACGGCCTGGCGAAGCAGAAGCCGAAAGCGCTGCAAAAAATGACGCGCTTCCCGAACGATTCCCTTGATGCGGCGCTGTGTCATGGCGATCTGCTGCTGCAGATTTGCGCCAACACTCAGGACACGGTGATCCACGTGTTGCGCGATATTATTAAGCACACCCCGGATCTGCTGAGCGTGCGCTGGAAGCGGGAAGGGTTTATCTCTGACCACGCCGCCCGCAGCAAAGGGAAAGAGACGCCGGTTAACCTGCTGGGCTTCAAAGACGGCACGGCTAACCCGGACAGCAGCAATGCTGCGTTAATGAAAGATATCGTCTGGGTGACGGACAACCAGGATGAACCCGCCTGGACCGTGGGCGGCAGCTATCAGGCGGTGCGGATTATCCAGTTCCACGTAGAGTTCTGGGACCGTACCCCGCTGAAAGAGCAGCAGACGATCTTTGGTCGCGACAAGCAAAGCGGCGCGCCGCTGGGCATGAAGAACGAGCATGATGTGCCGGACTACGCAAGCGACCCGGATGGCGACACCATCGCGCTGGACAGCCATATTCGCCTCGCGAATCCGCGAACGCAAGAAACGCAGTCCAGCCTGATGATGCGCCGGGGCTACAGCTACTCATTGGGCGTCACGAACTCCGGTCAACTGGATATGGGACTGCTGTTTGTCTGCTACCAGCACGATCTGGAGAAGGGCTTTTTAACCGTACAGAAGCGCTTAAACGGCGAAGCGCTGGAAGAGTACATAAAGCCCATCGGTGGTGGTTACTTCTTTGCCCTGCCAGGCGCACGCGATCGCCAGGCTTATCTTGGCCAGGGATTAATCGAAGCCTGATAATTGTCCCTGCGATAGTTCGCGGGGACATTATTTTTTCATATGACTAACCTTCTGTTATATTTCTGTAATATTCGTATATGAGACTGAATCCATTGCAGGAGCAGTCTGAAAAGTTGCATCCAGGTAAAATAAATGTTGCATTTATGATAAATCCTGATGTACTTAAGATAAGACAGCGGTAGTTCCCGGCAGTGATACTGATTCACTATGGAGATCGCGAATGGTTGCGTCCTGTACTGGACAAGGTAAACAAAACAACCGCAGCACCCGGCGCGGAGGCTCAGACTCCGGCAGCGATTTCTTCACCACGAAATTCCCCCCTTCACCTCAAGAATCTGATTCCACCGACGTGCAGAACGGTGCGCGTAGCTATTCTGTATCGTCATCCGGTAAAGCAAGCAATGGCTTACAAGGAAGCCAACCCTCTGATGTTCGTGCGCATAATCGTGCCGACGCTGGCGCGTGTGATGAATACCAACAACTCAAGGTGCTATCCATGGGAAGACAAAAAGCAGTGATCAAAGCTCGTCGCGAAGCAAAACGTGTGCTGAGACGGGATTCACGTAGCCATAAACAACGTGAAGAAGAATCGGTCACCTCGCTTGTGCAGATGAGTGGCGTAGAAGCAATTGGCATGGCGCGTGACAGCCGTGATACTTCACCAATTGTGGCGCGTAATGAAGCTCAGGCGCACTACCTGAATGCTATCGAGAGTAAACAGCTCATCTTTGCAACCGGTGAAGCCGGATGCGGGAAAACGTGGATTAGTGCAGCCAAAGCGGCGGAAGCTCTGATCCATAAGGACGTGGACAGGATTATCGTCACTCGTCCGGTACTGCAAGCTGATGAAGATCTCGGCTTCTTGCCCGGAGATATTTCGGAGAAGTTTGCCCCGTACTTCAGGCCCGTCTATGACGTGCTGGTGAAGCGGCTGGGCGCATCCTTTATGCAGTACTGCCTGCGACCAGAGATTGGCAAGGTGGAAATCGCGCCGTTCGCCTATATGCGCGGACGTACATTTGAAAATGCGGTCGTCATTCTTGACGAGGCTCAGAACGTGACTGCTGCGCAAATGAAGATGTTTTTAACGCGCCTCGGGGAGAACGTGACGGTTATCGTCAACGGCGATATTACCCAGTGTGACCTGCCATCCGGCGTGAAATCCGGACTGAGCGACGCGATGTCACGTTTTGAGGAAGATGAGATGATCGGCGTGGTGCGTTTTACAAAAGATGACTGCGTCCGTTCGGCGCTGTGCCAGCGCACGCTGCAAGCGTACTACTGAGTGTGAGATTGTGTTGAAGGCCTGGGAAACCAGGCCTTATTTTTATGGGCGTTACCTGAGGCGCAATTATAAAGACTTGTGCGTGTCGTCAGCAGGGATGGCCTGACAGGTTTCGCGCTTTTCGGCCCATTTCAGCATGGCATCCAGCGCCGGGCACAGGGCTTGCCCCCATTCCGTAAGGCGGTATTCAACCTTTGGCGGCACCTGCGGGTAGAGTTTTCTCGAAACGATTCCGTCGGACTCAAGCTGTCGCAGCTGTTGAGCTAACATCTTTTGCGAGATCCCAGGGATCAATTTTTCAAAGTCTGAGTAACGCTGAACTTTTCCGTCGAAAAGATGGAAAAGAATGATTAATTTCCAGCGACCTTCCAGCAGTCGAATGACCTCTTCAACACCGAATGCCGCTGTGGCAGGCGTGTAAACCTTACTCATAATTCAGTAACTTACTTTTTTGTGCGTTCTTGATGTTTTTACAGTCTATGGTGAAAATGCCTGTACTGCAACTAACAGGAGCCAGCACGATGTCACTCTTTTTTCCTGCCGTTCTTTCTGCCTGCTTTGAGGCGGATATCGCGAATGTTATTCACTGCTTCACGGCAGATGCACGGGTTATCGATGAACTCAGTCATGCTTGCGGACTGGTGGATGGCAAGATCTCAACGCTGGAGATGGTGTAATGTCTATGAATCTTGAGCTACAAGGGAAACGAATTCTGGTAACCGCAGGGACGAAGGGCGTTGGAAAAGCGGTGGTGGGGCTTTTTCGTGAACTCGGCGCGAAAGTATTAACCACAGCAAGAACACAGCCTGCGGAAGCGATAGCCGATGTTTTTATCGCGGCGGATCTCACCACGATTGAGGGATGTGAGAGCGTGGCCAGGGCGGTACAGGTTCACTTTGGCGGCGTTGATATTATTGTTCATGTTGCCGGTGGCTCAACTGCACCGGGCGGTGGCTTCGCTGCATTAGGTGAAGAGGAATGGCAGCAGGAGTTAAACCTTAACCTGCTGCCTGCCGTCCGGCTGGATCGTGCGTTGTTACCCGGTATGCTGGAGCAGGGGGAAGGCGTGATTATTCACGTTACATCCATTCAGCGTGAACTCCCCTTGCCACAATCGACGACCGGCTATGCGGCGGCGAAGGCCGCGTTATCGACCTACAGTAAAAGCCTGTCAAAAGAGGTTTCTCCAAAGGGGGTACGTGTGGTACGTGTGGCACCAGGATGGATTGAAACGGAAGCGTCTGTGGCTATGGCCGAACGGCTGGCGTTGCAGGCGGGGACAGATTATGAAGGTGGAAAGAAAATTATCATGGATGCCCTGGGCGGTATTCCGCTGGGGCGTCCGTCGAAGCCGATTGAAGTGGCAAACCTGATCGCTTTTCTGGCCTCGCCACGTGCGGCAACGATCACCGGAACAGAATTTGTGATTGACGGTGGAACGGTTCCGACGGTGTAGGCATCGGGAGCGCTGTAGTTGCGCGCTCAGTCTGTCCAACTGGCTGTCGCCAGTTGTCGAACCCCGGTCGGAGGTTCTCATCCCCCCAGCCCGGAGAATATAAAAGAAAAAAGCCCGTACTTTCGTACGAGCTCTCATCTCAAATATGGCGGTGAGGGGGGGATTGACTCGCTACGCTCGCCCTGCGGGCAGCCTGTTCGCTGCGCTCACAGTCTGTCCAACTGGCTGTCGCCAGTTGTCGAACCCCGGTCGGAGGTTCTCATCCCCCCCAGCCCGGAGAATATAAAAGAAAAAAGCCCGTACTTTCGTACGAGCTCTCATCTTGAATATGGCGGTGAGGGGGGGATTCGAACCCCCGATACGTTGCCGTATACACACTTTCCAGGCGTGCTCCTTCAGCCACTCGGACACCTCACCATATTGTTTTGCTGCCTGACCGCTTGGGGGCAACGGGGCGCTACTATAGGGAGTTGCGCTAAAACGGTCAAGCAGATTTTCTGCTTTAGTGCTTGTTCGGTTAAGCAATAATCAGCTCCACGGTTTTTACACCGCGGAGCCTGTGATTAACGCTGTGAATCGAGTGCTTCACTATTTTTTACGACGTCCTGCGCTTTACTGTAACTTTCGATCAGCAACTGGTAAGCCGGGAAAATGTGCGTATAGACTTCTGCCCATTCGGCGGCATCTGCACGGTTCCAGGTGCGCTGGATCTCAGAGGCAACAGCGGCGGTATCCATCGGGACGACGCCCGCCTGTACCACGCGCGCCAGGGTGATCTCCTGCGCCATTTTGCTGTAGGTGCCTGAAGCGTCGATCACCGCAAACACTTTATAGCCATCAGCCACGGCGCTGATAGACGGAAACGCCATGCAGACGCTGGTAATCGTTCCCGCAATAATCAGCGTTTTGCGTCCGGTCGCTTTCACTGCTGCAACAAATTCCGGGTTATCCCAGGCGTTAATCTCACCTTTACGCGCCACATATTGTGCATGAGGTGCGTTGGCGTGGATCTCCGGAATGAGCGGACCATTCGGTCCTTGCGGGACCGACGCGGTGGTGATCACCGGGATATTTGCCAGCGAAGCGATTTTCGCCAGTGCCGCAGCGCGGGCACGCAGCTCCGGCATTGGCATATCACCCACGGTTTGAAACAGACCGCTCTGGTGATCGATAAGCAGCATGACCGCATCATTTACATCAATTGCGGGACGTGCGCCGTTGAAGTTAGCAGGGGTAGACATAATCCTCTCCTTTATTGCTCTCAGATCTGGCCGAAGCGGCCGGAATTGAAATCGCGAATGGCTTCGGCGATTTCGGTTTTACTGTTCATGACAAACGGGCCATAACCGACGACAGGTTCGTTCAGCGGTTCACCGGCCATCAGCAACACTTTGGCATCGCGGCTGGCTTCCAGATGTAGTTTGTCGCCGTCCTGACTCAGGACGATTAGCTGTGCTTCACCGGCCTGGCTCGTACCGTTCACTACTACGTTCCCTTCAAGCACAACCAGCGCCGTGCTCCAGCCCTCGGGCTGATTAAGCGTAAGAAATTTTCCCTGATGCAGCGTGATATCCCATACGTTCAGCGGGGAGAACGTGTGTGCCGGGCCCGCCACGTCCTGGTAACGGCCTGCGATAACCCGCACCTCTCCGCTGTTTTCAGGCAACGCCACCACCGGGATATCGCCTTTCGTGATGCTCTGGTAACCGGGTGTGGCCATTTTGTCTTTCGCAGGCAAATTGACCCACAACTGCATCATTTTCAGTTCGCCTCCTTTCTGCGAGAACGCGCTGGAGTGGAACTCTTCATGCAGAATGCCCGCACCCGCTGTCATCCACTGCACGTCGCCGGGGCCAATGACACCACCTCTGCCGGTGGAATCACGGTGTTCGACCTCACCGGAATAGACGATGGTGACGGTTTCAAAACCACGGTGAGGGTGCTCGCCCACGCCGCGTTTTACGCCGTCTGCCGGGAAGGTATGCGGTCCCGCGTAGTCAAGCAGCAAGAACGGGCTGAGTGGTTCACCATGCGTCTGGTAAGAAAACATCGAGCGAACCGGAAAACCGTCGCCGACCCAGTGCTGACGTGGTGCGGTATAAACGCCTGTTACGTTTTTCATGATTAACTCCTGATGTTTTGTTGATGTAATTAGCTTATATTCGGAGTTAATATCCCGGTAGATAGTTAAAATGACATTCACTGTTCCATAAACAGAACAATGAGGATTTATGCAGGATCTCAACGACTTCATGTGGTTTGTGAAAGTGGTCGACTGCGGTGGGTTTGCTGCGGCGGGCAGAGTGCTCGATCAGCCCAAGTCGAAACTGAGCCGCAGGATTGCCCAGCTAGAAGCACGGCTTGGCGTGCGGCTAATACAGCGCACGACGCGTCAGTTTACGGTCACGGAAGTGGGGCAGACATTCTATCAGCACTGCAAAGCGATGCTGGTAGAAGCGGAAGCGGCGGAGGAGGCTGTCGCTGCACTGCAGGCTGAACCGCGTGGTATTGTCAGGATCACCTGTCCTGTTACGTTGTTGCATGTCCACGTGGGGCCAATGCTGGCGAGGTTTATGGCGCTCTATCCCGGCATTAATCTCCAGCTTGAGGCGACCAACCGGCGGGTGGATCTGGTGGGCGAAGGGATCGATGTCGCAATCCGCGTTCGTCCGCGTCCGTTTGATGACAGCGATCTGGTGCTCAGAGTGCTGGCGGACAGGGGGCATTGTCTTGTGGCGAGCCCGCTGCTGATTGAACGCATGGGAAAACCGGTTATGCCTTCGGAGCTCAGTGAGTGGCCAGGTCTGAGCATGGGCGCAGGTAAGCAACTGCATAAGTGGGAACTCAGTGGGCCTGAAGGGGCGAAAGCGGAGATCCATTACTCGCCACGCTTTATTACCACCGACATGCTGGCACTGCGGGAAGCGGCAATGGCGGGTGTGGGTGTGGTGCAGTTGCCGATTTTGATGGTGAAAGATCAGTTAGCGTCCGGAGAACTGGTTCGGGTGCTGGACGCGTGGGAACCACGGCGGGAGGTGATCCATGCGGTGTATCCTTCACGGCGTGGGTTGTTGCCGTCGGTAAGGACGCTGGTGGATTTTCTTACCGAAGAGTATGCGCGGATGGTGGAAGAATAGCGTCTTTTGTAGGTCGGGTAAGCGCAGCGCCACCCGACATGAATCTTGCACAGTGCATCCCCCCAGCCCGGAGAATATAAAAGAAAAAAGCCCGTACTTTCGTACGAGCTCTCATCTCAAATATGGCGGTGAGGGGGGGATTGACTCGCTACGCTCGCCCTGCGGGCAGCCTGTTCGCTGCGCTCACAGTCTGTCCAACTGGCTGTCGCCAGTTGTCGAACCCCGGTCGGAGGTTCTCATCCCCCCAGTACGGAGAATATAAAAGAAAAAAGCCCGTACTTTCGTACGGGCTCTCATCTTGAATATGGCGGTGAGGGGGGGATTGACTCGCTACGCTCGCCCTGCGGGCAGCCTGTTCGCTGCGCTCGCAGTCTGTCCAACTGGCTGTCGCCAGTTGTCGAACCCTGGTCGGAGGTTCTCATCCCCCCCAGTACGGAGAATATAAAAAAAAAAAGCCCGTACTTTCGTACGAGCTCTCATCCTGAATATGGCGGTGAGGGGGGGATTGACTCGCTACGCTCGCCCTGCGGGCAGCCTGTTCGCTGTGCTCACAGTCTGTCCAACTGGCTGTCGCCAGTTGTCGAACCCCGGTCGGAGGTTCTCATCCCCCCCAGCCCGGAGAATATAAAAGAAAAAAGCCCGTACTTTCATACGGGCTCTCATCTTGAATATGGCGGTGAGGGGGGGATTCGAACCCCCGATACGTTGCCGTATACACACTTTCCAGGCGTGCTCCTTCAGCCACTCGGACACCTCACCATATTGTCATCCCGGCGTTGTCGGGACGGGCGCTAATGTAAGGAAAAGCCGAACGGCCGTCAACTCACTTTTTCAGTAAATTAGCGCGTTTAGACAAACTTCAGGCAACCTGATTCCGAAATGTGCTAAAAGTGCCTCTTTTATCAGCAACGCGGTTTGCCGATAAATTTGTTATGCTGGCAATCCAGTTGAAAATGAAAACAAAACAGCGCAATAAAAGGCAGGAATGACCATGGATATAATCTTTTATCACCCTACGTTTGATACCGCTTACTGGATTAAGGCACTTTCGGCAGCGCTGCCGGGCGCACGCGTTCGCGAGTGGAAGCGGGGCGATAATGAACATGCCGACTACGCGCTGGTCTGGCATCCGCCGGTTGAAATGCTCCAGGGGCGCGAACTGAAGGCCGTGTTTGCCCTGGGCGCGGGCGTCGATTCCATTCTCAGCAAACTGAAGGCGCACCCGGAAATGCTACCCGAGCATATTCCACTGTTCCGTCTGGAAGATACTGGCATGGGCCAGCAAATGCAGGAATATGCGGTGAGCCAGGTACTCCACTGGTTCCGCCGTTTTGATGATTATCAGGCATTTAAGCAGCAATCACACTGGAAGCCGCTGCCGGATTATCAGCGCGAAGATTTTACTATCGGTATTCTTGGTGCTGGCGTACTGGGCTCGAAAGTCGCTGAGGCGCTGGCCCCGTGGGGATTCCCGCTGCGCTGCTGGAGCCGCAGCCGCAAAGACTATCCGGGTGTACAGAGTTTTGCCGGAACCGACGAACTCGGTGCCTTCCTGAAAGGCACGCGTGTGCTCATTAACCTGCTACCCAATACAGCAGAGACGGTCGGCATCATTAACAGTACGCTACTGAACCAACTGGCTGACCAGAGCTATTTGATGAACCTGGCGCGTGGCGTTCACCTGGTGGAAGCCGATCTCCTCAATGCTCTGGAAAGTGGCAAACTCAAAGGGGCAATGCTGGATGTCTACAGCCGTGAACCACTGCCAGCGGACAGCCCGCTGTGGGCGCACCCGCGCGTGGCGATGACACCGCATGTGGCAGCGGTCACGCGCCCGGCAGAAGCCGTGGCTTATATTTCCCACACCATCAGCCAGATGGAGCAGGGACACGCCGTCACCGGGCAAGTCGACAGACAGCGCGGTTACTAAGAGAAACCCGGCGTTGGCCGGGTTTTTGCTAATATTCGCCGCTGATAACTGCTATCCTTTGGAAAAAACGCAGAGGAGAGAAAGATGTATCCCGTTGACCTGCATATGCACACCGTCGCCAGTACCCACGCGTATAGCACCCTGCATGATTACATCGCGCAAGCGAAGCTAAAAGGCATCAAGCTGTTTGCCATTACCGATCACGGTCCTGATATGGCTGATGCGCCGCACTACTGGCATTTTGTGAATATGCGCATCTGGCCACGTCTGGTCGATGGCGTTGGGATACTGCGCGGCATCGAAGCGAACATCAAAAATACCGACGGTGAAATCGACTGCACCGGGCCGATGCTCACCTCGCTGGATCTGATTATTGCTGGCTTCCATGAGCCGGTTTTTGCACCGCAGGATAAAGAGACAAACACCACGGCGATGATCGCCACGATTGCCAGCGGCAACGTGCATATTATCAGCCATCCAGGCAACCCTAAGTTCCCGATTGATATCCAGGCTGTCGCGCAGGCGGCGGCTAAACACCGCGTCGCGCTGGAGATTAATAACTCCTCTTTTGTCCACTCGCGTAAGGGCAGTGAAGCAAATTGTCGCGACGTGGCGGCGGCCGTTCGGGATGCCGGAGGCATGGTGGCGCTGGGCTCTGATTCGCATACGGCATTTACGCTCGGTGATTTTAATGAATGTCTGAAAGTGCTTAAGGATGTCGGTTTCCCGGAAGAGCGTATCCTGAACGTCACGCCGCGGCGGATGCTTGATTTCCTTGAGTCGCGTGGAATGACCCCGATTGACGAATTTGCCGATCTTTAATTGTGTACTGGAATAAAAACATGAATGAATTTTCCATCCTCTGTCGCGTGCTGGGTACGCTTTACTACCGTCAGCCACAAGACCCACTGCTGGTTCCACTCTTTACGCTGATCCGTGAAGGAAAGCTGGCGCAGAACTGGCCGCTGGAACAGGATGATTTACTGGCGCGCCTGCAAAAATCCTGTGACATGCAGCAGATTTCCACGGATTACAACGCGCTCTTCGTGGGTGAAGAGTGTCGCGTTTCGCCGTATCGCTCTGCCTGGCAGGACGGTGCGACGGAGGCCGAAGTGCGTGCGTTTCTCTCTGAGCGCGGCATGCCGCTGACCGATACGCCAGCCGATCACATTGGTACATTGTTGCTGGCAGCCTCCTGGATTGAAGATCATGCGGGTGAGGATGAAAACGAAGCCATCGAAACCCTGTTTGAAGAGTACCTGCTGCCGTGGTGCGGGGCTTTCCTCGGCAAGGTTGAGGCGCATGCCACGTCCCCCTTCTGGCGAACGCTGGCACCCCTGACCCGAGACGCGATTGCCGCCATGTGGGATGAACTGGAAGAAGAGAATGAAGAGTGATTTAAATCACAAAATTTCTGCAACGATACATTTCAACTTGCACGTAATGTGCTTCTGATCTCATTTCTCTGGTGCGCTTCTGCTAAGATGCGCACCATGAACATATTACTTTGCATTGCACTTACAACGGGCATTCTCTCCGGGCTTTGGGGATGGGTGGCTGTCTCTCTTGGTTTGCTGAGCTGGGCCGGTTTCCTCGGTTGCACGGCCTACTTTGCTTGCCCGCAGGGTGGCGTAAAAGGTTTGTTTATCTCTGGCTGCACCATGATGAGCGGTGTTATCTGGGCGCTGGTCATTATGAAAGGCAGCGCGCTGGCTCCGCATCTTGAGATCCTGGGTTATGCCATGACGGGCGTGGTCGCGTTTCTGATGTGCGTCCAGGCGAAGCATCTGCTGCTCTCTTTTGTGCCGGGAACCTTCATTGGTGCTTGTGCAACCTTTGCGGGGCAGGGCGACTGGAAGCTGGTTGTGCCATCGCTGGCGCTGGGGCTGCTGTTTGGCTATGCCATGAAAAACAGCGGCCTGTGGCTGGCATCCCGACGAGAAAGGGCTCAGAACACCACACCGGTGAGTGAATAAAAAAAGGCGAGATCATGATCTCGCCTTTTTTGTCTGTTTCCGATCAGGATTCCGGGGGCACCGACATTTCGCGGTATTTCACCAGAACCTCATTTTTTGCATCGTTTTTATTCTGCAGATCCCACAGCCCGCGATCGATACCATCATTAATCAGGAAGATGACGCCCGTTTCGATGGCTGACATCAGGCACAGCATCACCGGTTCATTGGAGGTATATCCGATTTCACCCTCCAGCAAACGCTGGTAATCAATGAAGCGGAACACCCCGGCCTGTACTTCATAGGAGAGAATGGTTTTGCTGGTATTCACGGAGGATAAAATCTCACCCGTGCTGACATTGACCACACGCAGGTTGACGGCAATCTGGTCGAGCTGGTATTGCGTATCTGCGCCAATACCGAAGTAACGGGCACCCACACCACCGGATTTCACATTACTTTCGTAGCCGATAATGGAGCCTTCCACCATGATATTGGCTGCGGTGAGAGACTGAAGCGGCATTCGGTTATTGACGCCGACGGTGCCATTTTCCTGAGCGGCGCGGATAATTTTACGCTCGTTCAGCAGGTTTTGTAGCCCCTGACGTTCCAGAGGAATAAACCAGCGTGAATCCTTCAGCGCGGTGACCAGCATCGCGGTAGCGCTCTGTGGCACCGCCGTTGAGAAGTTACTTGCCGGGTACGGTTTGAACTGTCCGGTTTCGTCCTGAATATTATAAACCGAGACAAATATCTTACCGGTTGGTGTCGGCAAATGCGTCAAATCGCGATAGCTTTGTGCCCGAGGCATTAATGTTGGCTTAGCGGCTTCTTTCGGTGGAGCAGTTAAACAACCGCTCAATAAGCACACTGCAACAATTATTAAAAAGCGCTGCATGATGATTGTCCTTATTTCGACGTTGTTTAGAAATCAGTTGAATTAGACTGCAAACCCGAAACCTGGATTGTCGATGTTTTTCCGGTTTTACGGTCAGTCACATTCAACTGAAGCTGCCCGTCTTTATTGGCGATATCGACAATAAAGTCGTTTGTCACCATGCGGCCGGGTTTACCGGTGTTAATATTGGTTAATAAGCCACCTAATATTTGCGACTGGATGGCCTGAGTAAAGTTATCCAGCGCTGATGGGGTTTCGATACCGAAATCGTCATCATAGCTGGGGTCCTTATACGAGTTTTGAGCCTGGGCTTCGTTAAGCATGAATGCCCCGTTGTTCGGGTTACCGCCAAAGTTAGGGTTGCGGAACTGGAAGGTCATATTTCCGGCCCAGCTTAGCGGCGCAATGAGCATTAACGAGATCACTGTGTGTGCGAGACGCATTACAGCCTCCAAAATAGGTATCGTTGCTAGAACTCATCTTTTGCTAAATCACCAGTGCTCAACAGCGCTTTATCTAGCTGCAGACGATTAATAGCCTCTTCTGTTTGTGCCAGTGCGAAAGCGACGTTCTTATCGAAGTCTCTTTTCGTCGGGAATAAGAAGGTCTGGTAAATAACATCCTGATTCGCTGTTATTGTTATCCAGCTTCCCCAACGTGCGCTGGGCCGTTCGTTGATTGTTAAGTTACCGGGGTAATCACTTTCCCATTTATCACTGAAGGCACGGTAAAAATCGTGCCCGACAGAAGAGACAGTGTGGTCGGTCAACAATCCGGGAACTTCAACTTCCACAGCCTGGAGGTTCCCGGCAGCAAGCAGAAAGCCTGCTGCGGCAATCCAACTCAACGTGCGTTTCATGCTATTAACGCCTGAGGTTATCGTTTGCCCATGAAACTGCCTGAGTTCGGTTTTTAACAGCTATCTTCTTGAAAAGATTATAAAGGTGCGTCTTAACCGTATTTTCGCTGATAAATAACGAACGGGCGATTTCAATATTTGAAGCACCAATGCGCAGCTTGTTCAGGATCTCTTTCTCACGATGCGTCAGCAGTGCGGATTCTGAACTGTTATAGCGATAATTACCGGAGTGTGTAATGAGATAGCTGGCAAGTTTTTGCGAGAAATAACATTCTCCCCGTAATATACCTTGCAGCCCTTCCACGACACGATCTTCTTCTTCAGTGACGTAGAATACGCCATTGATATGCGGCCAGCTTTCAATATCTCTGAAAGGATATTCGTCAGGGGTATTCAATAATAACACGCGGATATTATTGTTTTTCCTGCTTAAGTTATCTTGCCAGTAATGAATAAGTTTTTTATCCGCTTCCATCATATCGAGAAGAATGATGCTGCCAGATGCAATATCATCAAAAGAACGTTGAATATTATGCAATTTCCCGTTCAGTGACAGAGATTGCTTTAAGTGCTGCAATAGTGCTGTCGCTTGTAAAGAAGGCTTTGTGATCAACAATAATGTATGACCATGTAAACTATGGACTTCATTAAACATGATGAAACCCCACTTTATTTATGACACCTGACAGCTGTCCCTCGCTAATAGAGAAAGAGACACCAGAGGTACTGACAGATGTGGCACTGCTGTGTGTAGAATCAAACCATCCCCCCAGAGGGGGAGATAAATAAAAACAAAATGACTTACTGCTGATTTCAATCTAGCTATTACGAACTTTAAAGCAAGTGTTAATCATGTAACTAAATGTAAAAATCAATATTAAATTGTGTATTTCTGGTGGGTAATTAGTTTTAATTTAATAGAAAAGTTGTACACATTAATATCAGTGCACAGATTTTAAAAATCATACAAATTATTATATCTATATGAAGTATAACGATATATTTATTTTGGTGTGGGTGGTTTTCTGGTATGAGAACAGAGAAAAAACTAAGCCCTGGTTCAACTGTGTAAGGCATCTTAAGAAAACATGCTGTGTGTCACGAGGCTTGTAAAAAATCATCTCTGGCTAACGTGAAGTCGCGACAGGTAAGGCTGGACAGGCACTCCTTACAGTGTACAACCTGTAACTGACTCTTTTTTTATTTGCACTAAGTTACGCTGATTCCTGCGTATTTTGGCGAGAATTAATACTTTGAGGTGAAACCAATAATAAAAATAAGCCGCGCGGGTGAGATATTTAAATTGTTTCGGCAGACATACTCTTCACCGTAACGCGGCGTTAACAAAATACGAAACGCGTTAACACTGAATGAACGTTAATTTGTGTATAGCCAGGTCCAGGGTGACAACATGAAAAACAGAACGTTATTTATGATGTTTACATTACTGGGTGCGCCTGGATTTGTAATCGCAGGGGATTCAGATTTGGCAGGTTCTGAATATAACTTTGCGGTTAATGAATTAAGCAAGTCTTCATATAATCAGGCAGCCATTATTGGTCAACAAGGCTCAGGTAATAATGCCAATGTTCGCCAGGGCGGTTCTAAATTACTGTCCGTTGTTTCTCAGGAAGGTGGAAACAATAGAGCGAAAGTTGATCAATCAGGGACTTACAATCTTGCTTATATTGATCAGGCCGGCAACGGGAATGATGCGAGTATTAAGCAGGAAGCCTTTGGTAATACCGCAATGATTATCCAAAAAGGGTCGGGTAACAGGGCGAATATTACGCAGTATGGTACTCAGAAAACAGCAGTCGTAGTACAGAGACAGTCACAAATGGCTATTCGCGTTATTCAGCGCTAGTGCGTTGTGACAAATTAATCAATCCGATGGGGGTTTACCATGAAACTTTTCAAAGTGGCAGCAATTGCAGCAATCGTAGTTTCTGGCAGTGCTTTCGCAGGTGCGGTTCCACAATTCGGTGGCGGTGGTGGCGGCTGGGGTGGCGGTAATAGCGGCCCTGACTCAACCCTGAGCATTTACCAGTACGGTGGCGGCAACTCCGCTGTTGCCTTGCAAACTGATGCTAAAGACTCTGATCTGACCATTACTCAGCATGGCGGCGGTAACGGCGCTGATGTAGGACAAGGCTCTGATGAGAGCTCCATTGATCTGCTGCAGAAAGGCTTTGGTAACAGTGCAACCATTGACCAGTGGAATAGCAAAGATTCCATCATCAATGTTAAACAGTTCGGCGGCGGCAACGGCGCGGCAGTGGACCAGACCGCTTCCGGGTCAACTGTAACTGTGCACCAGGTCGGCTTCGGCAACAACGCCACTGCGCATCAATACTAATTTCAAATCTGTGCTACAAAAAAACAGGGCATTTGCCCTGTTTTTTTTCGGGAGTGCATCATGAATACGTTATTACTCCTTGCCGCATTATCCAGCCAAATTACTTTTCAAACCTCTCAGCAAGGGCATATGACAACCATTATTCCGCAGGTCACTCTGACCGAATCGTGTGAATGCCAGGTTCAGATTCTGTCAATGCGTCAGGGAGCAGGGGGGCAAAGTACATCCCGGCAGCAAAATAACCGTTCTATACCCGCTAATCAGACGATTGATTTGACACGGTTGAGTTTAAATATCGAATCAGGGGATTCAGTGACCATTATTGTCACTGTCTCTGACGGAAAATCGCTTCATTTATCACAACAGTGGTCGCCTCCAGACCGCACGCTTTAATCATTCAGTAAATCAATGATTTGCAGATGTGGCGGGAGTGGAAAGGTGTAACTATGATGTTATCAGGAGCTGAATAAATAGTGATATTCAACTGCCTGATACCGCCTTGTCATAATGGAGCGCTTTTTACCCCTCATGGATGAATTACATTGAGGAGTACATCTTGTGACTAAATCTACCGCTCTGCTCATTTCAGGTTTTGGCCTGATCGCCTCTGCTTTTATCACGCCTGCATTTTCAGCGACCATCGTGAATGGTGGTGTCATTCATTTTCGTGGTGCCATTGTTGCCGACCCTTGCGAGATTACACCTCAACATCGCCAGTTCGCGATGTCCTGTCCGGAAAATAATCGTATGCGGACGCGCATGGTAAGTTATGAGGAGGCCCTTAATGGTCGGACTGCGTATCCGGGGCTGACCACGGTCAGTATGAAATACCTTAATCCGGATAAAACACTGGCTGTCGTCCAGGTTGACTATCGGTAGCCGTTAACGCTCTTTTACACGACACGTTTTTTCTCCCCCTCCCTCTGCGATACACTTATAAAAAAGGCGGGTAGCAGAGGGTGTTTATGAAACCGCAAATCGACGTTATTCACGGTGACATCACGACATTGCACGTTGACGTGATCGTCAATGCAGCGAATCCATCATTAATGGGAGGCGGTGGTGTGGATGGCGCGATCCATCGCGCTGCCGGGCCGCAGCTTCTGGAAGCATGCAAGGCTGTACGTCAGCAGCAGGGGGAGTGTCCTCCGGGGCATGCCGTGATTACGCTGGCAGGCGATCTCCCTGCGAAAGCGGTTATTCACGCCGTCGGGCCGGTATGGCATGGCGGAGATCGGCACGAAGCGAGACTTCTGGAAGATGCTTACCGAAACTGCCTGCGTCTTGCAGCTGATAATGGTTACAAAACCCTGGCGTTTCCGGCCATCAGTACCGGTGTTTACGGTTATCCGAAGGCCGCGGCCGCTACGATAGCGGTGAATACGGTATACCACTATCTTTCCCTTAAACCGATGCCGGAAAAGGTGATCTTTGTCTGTTTTGATGAAGAAACCACTCACCTTTATAAGCGGCTCCTGACCCAACGCGGGCAAGAGCTGGATACCTGATTCCGCAAAAGCGGCACCTGAAGGTGCCGCTCTGTTTATCATGCTTTAACGAGTGGTTTTCCCGAGAAGAGGAAACGCAGCAACGGGATACGTAAATGAATTTCGTATAACGCGATGGCAATCCCCACCACGAAGATCAACCCGGTGAAGAAGCCCAGCGTATTGGAGGCGATATGCGGGGTAATGTAAGCCCCGAAGAACAGCGTCAACGGGTGATGGACCAGGTAAATAAACAGTGACGCATTGACGAAATAGGTCACTCGGCTGGATTTAAAGTTCAGCAGGCGGTGGCCCAGGGCAAACACCACGTTAACCATCCATAAGCCCAGCAGCATGGTGATCACGCTTTCCGTTTCGTACATCCACGCGTCACCGCTGCCGTAGCGCTGATTGAGCAGGTAGGCCGCGAACGCCAGTGCGGCACCGCCAGTACACCAGGGGGAAGGCGTGGTAAACAGCGATTTCAACTGTGGATAGACAAACGCCAGCGCGCCAGCCAGGAAGAAGGGGATGTAGAACAGGGATTGCATCACCACAAAATTAAACAGCCCGTCGCTCAGAATCGGGGGATAGATAATGAACAGCGTGCGTCTGATGGCCGCGTAGACAATCCCCAGCACCAAAAAGAGCAGGGACAGTTTACCGAGCGTCATGTTGGCGAAAAAGGTGTCCGATGAAGTGCTTAAATGTCGGCGCAGACGGCTGAATATCACCAGACTGACCGTGGTCAGCACCACCAGCACCAGCAGGAACCAGAGGTGAGAGATCAACTCCCAGACCAGCGTGTTGTATTTTTCATACAGCGACAGATTCGGCCAGTCTGCTGCTTTACCTTTCACGTACTGCAACATAATGAATTGCGGTAACGTCAGCAGAGGAATCGCCGTCAGCATCGGAATGCCGACGCGCTCCACGCGAACTTTCCACCAGCGTTTCATCGGATAGCGCAAAAACAACATATAAGAAAAATAGCCGGAAATGACAAAGAACACCTGCATCCGAAAGGCGTGGATAAAGTCATTAAACAGCGTGAGCCACCAGGAAGGCATCTGGCTGTTAACGTGCCAGGTGTGGCTGGAGTAAATCAGTGAGATGTGAAAGGGTATCCCCAACAGCATTAGCCATGCCCGGATAGAATCGAGGAAATATTCACGTTGTACGGGTGTAGTGCTCATATAACTTTGCGCATTCTCAGACTTTTCGCCTTATCCCTAAGACTCATAATGGTTACATTCGACGCCAACCCTACACCAAGACCGACACCCTGTCTCCAGGATAAGCACGCAAAGTGAAAAGCGGGTTCTTTCATTTGCTTAATCCCTGAGCCAGCGAGCTGAACAAAGCGGTGATAATGTTGTCGGATTGCCTGAGTTTCCATTAAAATGGATCGGATCGATATAAGCACACAAAGGGGGAAGTGCTTACTTATTATGAAACATAAATCACAAATGATGAAAATGCGTTGGTTGGGTGCGGCAGTGGTGTTGTCCCTGTATACCTCATCAGCCCTGGCCTTTAACATCGATGATGTCGCAAAACAGGCAAAATCGATGGCGGGCAAGAGCTACGAAGCGCCGAAAAGTAACCTGCCCTCCGTTTTTCGCGACATGAAGTACGCGGACTATCAGCAGATCCAGTTCAATCACGACAAAGCGTACTGGAACAACATTAAAACCCCGTTCAAACTTGAGTTTTATCACCAGGGTATGTACTTCGACACGCCTGTTGCCATCAATGAAGTGACGGCGACCGCGGTACGTAAAATCAAGTACAGCCCGGATTATTTCAATTTTGGCGATGTGCAACACGATAAAGATACGGTAAAGGACCTCGGCTTCGCAGGCTTTAAGGTGCTTTATCCGATCAACAGCAAAGACAAAAACGACGAAATCGTCAGCATGCTCGGTGCCAGCTACTTCCGCGTGATTGGTGCGGGGCAGGTGTACGGGCTTTCCGCGCGTGGCCTGGCCATTGATACCGCGCTGCCATCAGGTGAAGAATTCCCTCGCTTTCGCGAGTTCTGGATCGAGCGTCCAAAACCAACCGACAAACGTCTGACGATCTATGCTCTGCTGGACTCCCCTCGTGCGACAGGTGCATACCGCTTCGTTATTATGCCAGGTCGTGACACGGTTGTTGACGTACAGTCTAAAGTTTACCTGCGCGATAAAGTGGGCAAACTGGGCGTCGCGCCGCTGACCAGTATGTTCCTGTTCGGGCCGAACCAGCCGTCTCCGGCCACTAACTTCCGCCCGGAACTGCATGATTCCAATGGCCTCTCTATTCATGCCGGTAACGGTGAGTGGATCTGGCGTCCGCTGAATAACCCGAAACATCTCGCTGTCAGCAGCTTCGCGATGGAAAACCCACAGGGCTTTGGCCTGCTGCAGCGTGGCCGCCAGTTCTCTCGCTTTGAAGACCTGGACGATCGCTACGACCTGCGTCCAAGCGCCTGGGTAACGCCGAAGGGTGACTGGGGTAAAGGAAAAGTTGAGCTGGTTGAGATCCCAACTAACGATGAAACCAACGACAACATCGTGGCGTACTGGACACCGGATCAGCTTCCGGAAGCCGGTAAAGAGATGAACTTCAAATACGCCATTACTTTCAGCCGTGACGAAGACAAGCTGCACGCGCCGGATAATGCCTATGTCATGCAGACGCGTCGTTCTACGGGTGATGTGAAGCAGTCTAACCTGATCCGTCAGCCAGATGGCACGCTTGCCTTTGTGGTGGACTTCGCGGGTCAGGATATGAAAAAACTGGCTCCGGACACGGCTGTTACCGCGCAGGCCAGCATTGGTGATAACGGTGAAATCGTTGAAAACACCGTGCGTTATAACCCGGTTACCAAAGGGTGGCGTTTAACCCTGCGCGTGAAAGTGAAAGATCCGAAACAGACCACCGAAATGCGCGCTGCGCTGGTCAGCAACGATCAGCCACTGAGTGAAACCTGGAGCTATCAGCTACCTGCCAATGAATAATACAACTGAATATATTGATGCCCTGCCGCTGACGGACATTGAAAAAGCGGCACTGCCTAAGAGCGACATCCGCGCGGTGCAAACCGCGCTGGATGGTGAACATCATCCGTTTACCCGTGATGATGACACGCCTCTGGGGTCAGTGAAGGCGCGTCTGGAGCAGGCGTGGCCAGATTCTCTGGCAGAAGGGCAACTGATCAAAGACGACGAAGGGCGTGACCAGCTTCAGGCGATGCCGAAAGCTACGCGTTCGTCTATGTTCCCCGATCCGTGGCGCACTAACCCGGTGGGTCGCTTCTGGGATCGCCTGCGCGGACGTGACGTTACACCACGCTACCTGTCTCGTCTGACCAAAGAAGAGCAGGCGTCTGAACAGAAATGGCGTACCGTCGGCACCATTCGTCGCTACATCCTGTTGCTGCTGACGCTGGCACAAACGGTGGTCGCCACCTGGTACATGAAAACCATTCTGCCGTACCAGGGCTGGGCGCTGATCAACCCGGCAGACATGATGGGCCAGGATATCTGGGTCTCCTTCATGCAGCTGCTGCCGTATATTCTGCAGAGCGGTATCCTCCTGTTGTTCGCCGTCCTTTTCTGCTGGGTATCGGCCGGTTTCTGGACGGCGCTGATGGGCTTCCTGCAGTTGCTGATGGGGCGTGACAAATACAGCATTTCTGCGTCAACGGTCGGGGATGAACCCCTGAATCCTGAGCACCGTACGGCGCTGATTATGCCTATCTGTAACGAAGACGTTGACCGCGTATTTGCGGGGCTGCGTGCGACCTGGGAGTCCGTAAAGGCGACCGGTAACGCTGAGCATTTCGACGTCTACATCCTGAGCGACAGCTACAACCCGGATATCTGCGTGGCAGAACAAAAAGCCTGGATGGAGCTGATTGCGGAAGTGCAGGGCGAAGGCCAGATTTTCTATCGCCGTCGCCGTCGTCGTGTGAAGCGTAAAAGCGGTAACATTGATGACTTCTGCCGTCGCTGGGGAAATCAGTACAGCTATATGGTGGTACTGGATGCGGACTCCGTGATGAGCGGTGACTGTCTGAGCGGTCTGGTGCGCCTGATGGAAGCCAACCCGAACGCCGGTATTATTCAGTCTTCACCAAAAGCCTCCGGTATGGACACGCTGTACGCGCGTTGCCAGCAGTTCGCAACCCGTGTTTACGGCCCGCTGTTTACCGCAGGTCTGCACTTCTGGCAGTTGGGTGAGTCTCACTACTGGGGACACAACGCCATTATCCGCGTGAAGCCGTTCATCGAGCACTGTGCGCTTGCGCCACTGCCGGGTGAAGGGTCGTTCGCCGGGTCGATTTTGTCGCATGACTTCGTGGAAGCAGCGCTGATGCGTCGTGCGGGGTGGGGCGTCTGGATTGCCTACGATCTGCCTGGCTCATACGAAGAATTGCCGCCGAACTTGCTGGACGAACTTAAGCGTGACCGCCGCTGGTGTCACGGTAACCTGATGAACTTCCGTCTGTTCCTGGTCAAAGGGATGCACCCGGTTCACCGTGCGGTGTTCCTGACGGGCGTGATGTCTTATCTCTCCGCACCGCTGTGGTTTATGTTCCTTGCGCTTTCGACGGCTCTGCAGGTCGTGCATGCTCTGACGGAACCGCAATACTTCCTGCAGCCGCGCCAGCTGTTCCCGGTGTGGCCGCAGTGGCGTCCGGAGCTGGCGATTGCGCTGTTTGCTTCTACTATGGTGCTGCTGTTCCTGCCGAAGCTGCTCAGTATCATCCTGATCTGGTGCAAAGGTTCGAAAGAGTACGGCGGTTTCTGCCGTGTCACCCTTTCGTTGCTGCTGGAAGTGCTGTTCTCCGTGCTGCTGGCACCGGTACGTATGCTGTTCCACACCGTGTTTGTGGTCAGTGCGTTCCTAGGCTGGGAAGTGGTCTGGAACTCCCCGCAGCGTGATGATGACTCCACGCCGTGGAGCGAAGCCTTTATGCGTCACGGCTCTCAGTTGCTGCTGGGGCTGGTATGGGCGGCCGGGATGGCATGGCTGGATCTGCGCTTCCTGTTCTGGCTGGCACCGATTGTCTTCTCGCTGATCCTGTCGCCGTTTGTGTCTGTGATCTCCAGCCGTTCAACGGTGGGCCTGCGTACCAAACGTTGGAAGCTGTTCCTGATCCCGGAAGAGTATTCCCCGCCGCAGGTGCTGGTGGACACCGATAAGTATCTGGAGCTGAACCGTAATCGTTCGCTGGCTGATGGCTTTATGCACGCTGTGTTTAACCCGTCATTCAATGCGCTGGCAACCGCGATGGCAACCGCCCGTCACCGCGCCAGTCAAGTGCTGGAGATTGCCCGCGATCGCCACGTTGAGCAGGCGCTGAACGAGACACCGGAAAAACTGAACCGCGACCGTCGTCTGGTCCTGTTAAGCGATCCGGTTACAATGGCGCGACTTCACTACCGTGTCTGGTCTGCCCCGGAGAGATATTCTTCCTGGGTAAACTACTATAAGACACTGAAGCTCAATCCACTGGCGTTGAAAGCGAAGTAAGCTGCGCAATATAAAAATACCGGCTTAGTTGCCGGTATTTTTTTATGAGGTCATAAATGAAAATAGTCTTTGTCGTCATAATGGCGATGCTGCTCAGCGGTTGTGGCAGTATCATCAGCCGCACCATTCCGGGGCAAGGTCACGGTAATCAGTATTACCCCGGCGTGAAATGGGACGTTCGGGATTCAGCATGGCGTTACCTGACCGTGCTCGATTTACCCTTCTCACTTATTTTCGACACACTACTGTTGCCTGTGGATGCCAGCCATGGCCCTTATGAGTAAACGACCTTAACGCTCGTCCCACTCATCTGCTGCGGTCTGGCCCTCTTCTGTATCCAGCGGAGGTTCGAGCTGAAACTCGCCTTCATCCCATTCATGTAGCGTATTCTCTTCAAGCCACTCCTGACGTAATTCGATTTCATCGTAGTCGCCGTCAAAGACGGCCTGCGCACCTTCACCGCTCAGTATCGGCAAACACTCTCCGTCTGCACCTTCGTCAGCGAAGAATTCGGCCTGCCACATAATATCGCCGTCCTGCAGAACATATTTTTGGATATTGAGTTGTTGCACGTCAGCATTTTCTTCCTCAATGCCGGGATTATCGGCGAGGAATTCTTCGCGTGCGGCATCAATCGCTTCTTCCAGCGTGGCGTACATGGTCATCGGTGTCTCCCTGTTTTTTGAGAAGGTATTCAGGGAAAGGATAGCTGATTATCTGATTTTGCAAGTATGAATGCGAAAATAAGCCGTCACGCATCTGTGTTATTCAGCCACCGGGCGTAATGCCCTGGATAAACTGAACCAGGAATAGATGGCGTTAAACAGAACGACACCCGCCGTGACGATAAAGACGGCCCGGAAACCAAAAGTGGCCGAAATGCCCGCGCCAACCAGCGGCCCGGTGACGTTACCAATATCGCGAAACGACTGGTTGTAGCTGAAAATACGTCCGGCAATTTGATTGGTGGAGTTGTACACCAGTAGGGTTTGCACTGCGGGGAGCAAAGCGCCATCTGCAGCGCCCAGTAAAAAGCGCAACACACCTAACTGCCACGGCGATTGCACTATCGACATGGGGATCAGCAGCAGAACGGAGATCACCAGCGCGCAGATCAGGATCTTTTCAGGCCCGACACGATCGCCCAGTTTACCCAGTCGCGGGGCGCTGATCAGCGCTGCGACGCCAGGAACAGAAGCAATAAGCCCGCTGATAAACGCGATATTGCTGACGTTCCCCGCCAGGTCACGAACATACAGCGTAAGAATGGGGGCAATCGAACCGGTCGCCACCTGGATAATCATCGTGGTGACGAACAGGCTGAGCACCAGCTTAGGATTCTTTAACGAAGCCAGCACATCCCGCGCGTGAAGCATCTCTTTTTTGGCGACGGGTGTGAAGTTCTCACGAATGCAGATGAGCGTCACGATAAAACAAAGGAACAGCACGCTGGCGGTAATGAAGAAAACCGGACGCAGGCCGTAATTATCCGCCAGCAAACCGCCTGCCAGGGGGCCGAGAAGCGCGCCGCTGACTGCGCCTGTTGAGAGTGTTCCCAGAGCCCAGCCGCTTTTTTGTCGGGGAATTTGTGTGGCAATGAGCGCGTTAGCGTTAGGAACAAAGCCGCCCAGCAGGCCGAGCAACGCGCGCAGGATCAGGAACTGCCAGACATTCTGTGCCAGCCCCATCAACACCATAATGATGGACATTCCAAGCGCTGAGCGCAGCAACATGATCTTTCGTCCTTTGCGGTCAGCAAGGCCTCCCCAGAACGGCGAAGCAATGGCAGAGAACAGAAAGGTAATACTGAAAACCAGCCCGGACCACATATTGAGTTCGCTGTGGCCGGTAACGCCCAGTTGTTCAACGTAGAGGGGAAGGAAGGGCATCACCAGGCTAAAGGCGGCACCGGTAAGAAAACAGCCGAGCCAGGCAATAGTAAGATTACGTTTCCAGTTTATGGGGGCATCTGAGGGTGACATAACAATCCGCATAACGAGGTGCAGGGCACCGGGGCGTGTGAGGTACTAAGCCTGCTAATTATGCGCCTGGGTTATGATTGCTGCAATGTCAGAGAGCTTTTAAAGCTAAAACAGATGCGGCCGGAGTGGCCGCATGAGGATCAATAGCGCGAAGGCACACCCTTCGGACGGGTTTTGAAGCGGCGATGTAACCACATATACTGCTCCGGGGCGAGCATGATGCATTTCTCAACAATGCCGTTCATCCAGCGGGCTGTAGTCTCTGCATCGTCCAGCGGCGGGCTCATTTCCGGCTCCAGCATGATCAGCTGATAGCCTGAGCCATCCGGCTTGCGACGTGGCACAAACGGAACGATAGCGGCTTTGGACATGCGCGCCAGCATCCAGGTGCCGGTGGTGGTGGCAGCCTCTTCAACGGCAAAGAAGGGGACAAACACACTCGCCTGCGGGCCGTAATCGTGGTCCGGAGCATACCAGATCACTTCACCGGATTTCAGTGCCCGAATCATGCCCTTCAGATCTTTACGGTCAATCATGCTTTTATTGGAGCGCATGCGGCCCCAGGTCTGCAGCAAATCAATCACCGGGTTGTCGTTAGGCCGGTAAACGCCAATACCCGGTGCCTGCATACCAAACATACGTGCGCCAATTTCGAGCGTCAGGAAATGGACGCCAATCAGCAGCACGCCCGTCTGATTAGCCTGAAGGGTGTGCACCGGTTCCATGCCCGTTCCGGCAACTTCCGTCCAGCGGGCCATACGTTTGTTGGACCAGAACCACGCCATACCGGTCTCCATCAGCCCCATGCCGACGGATTCGAAATTTTTTACCACCATCTCGTGGCGTTCCGATTCGCTCATCTGCGGAAAGCAGAGTTCAAGGTTGCGATACGCGATCCTGGCGCGGCGTTTCATGAACTGCTGAGCAATACGACCCATCCCTTTGCCCAGGCGGAAAATAACGGGATAAGGGAGCTGTACGAGAAGCCACAAAAAACCAATGCCTGTCCAGGTTAACCAATAGCGAGGATGCAAAAGAGCGGCAGTAAATTTTGGTAACTGGGTCATGTCTGTCCTGTGTTCTAACGTCCTGAATGGCTATTGTCTCATTTTTTGAGTCATAGCCAAAATGTCTGTCGTCGAAACGTGCACGAATGCAGCAAATGTTAATCCTGATTAATCAGGCTGAGTGAAATGTAGCGTAAATTGTGTGGATGTAAATTGTCATTGTTTGCTATATCATGCCGACCGATTTTATTTCTCTCTGACGATTGCAGGACTTGTACACCATGCCAGTGTTACACAACCGCGTGTCGAATGAGATGTTGAAAGCGCGTATGTTGGCGGAAACCGAACCACGCACGACCATCTCATTCTATAAATACTTTACCATTAACGATCCGCAGGCGACCCGCGATGTGCTTTATCAGGCATTCACGACGCTAAATGTATTTGGGCGCGTCTATCTGGCGCGTGAAGGTATCAATGCGCAAATCAGCGTGCCGGAAAGCAAAGTCAGCGCCTTCCGCGATTACCTTTACGGGTTCGATCCGGCTCTCAATGGTCTGCGGCTGAATATTGCTCTGGATGATGACGGGAAATCGTTCTGGGTGCTGCGCATGAAAGTGCGGGAACGTATCGTGGCCGATGGGATCGACGATCCTGATTTCAATGCCGGTGATGTGGGGGAATACCTCAAAGCTGCCGAAGTGAATGCGATGCTGGACGATCCGGATGCAGTGTTTATTGATATGCGCAACCACTACGAATATGAAGTGGGGCATTTCGAGAACGCGATGGAAATTCCGGCAGATACCTTCCGTGAACAGCTGCCGAAAGCCGTTGAAATGATGCAGGAACATAAAGATAAAAAAATCGTTATGTACTGCACGGGCGGTATTCGCTGCGAAAAAGCCAGCGCGTGGATGAAACACAACGGCTTTACTAAGGTCTGGCACATTGAAGGCGGTATTATTGAGTATGCCCGACGTGCGCGTGAACAGGGCTTGCCGGTTCGCTTTATCGGTAAAAACTTCGTCTTTGACGAGCGAATGGGCGAGCGTATTTCAGACGATGTGATCGCACATTGCCACCAGTGCGGTACGCCGTGTGATACGCACACGAACTGTAAAAACGATGGCTGCCATTTACTGTTCATTCAGTGCCCGGCGTGTGCAGAGAAGTTTAACGGCTGCTGTAGCGAGCTGTGCAGTGAAGAGAGCGTGCTGCCGGAGGAAGAACAGCGTCGCCGTCGCGCAGGGCGCGAGAACGGGAATAAGATTTTTAATAAGTCCCGTGGCCGACTGAATACCAAACTGGGTATTCCTGATCCTGAATAACGCTACACGCCCGACAGAGTAAAATCTGCCGGGCGTTTTTCATCACTTCTGCTGAACACCTTCCACAGAAATGATCAGGTCTACATCCTGCGATGCCGGACCTAAATCTGTCGTGATATTAAAATCTTTCAGTGTGATTTTACCTGTGGCTTCAAAGCCTGCGCGTTTACCACCCCACGGATCGTCTCCCTGACCCATTAATTTTGCATCAAGGGTTACCGGTTTCGTCACACCATTAAGCGTCAGGTTCCCGGTAATATCCAGGTTCTCACCGTCCTTTTTTACCTCTGTTGAGGTAAAGGTGGCTTGCGGGAATTTTGCGACATTCAGAAACTCCGCGCTGCGTAAATGTTTATCACGCTCGGCGTGGTTGGTATCCACACTGTTGGTATTAATGGTGACACTCACTTTATCTGACGCCGGGTTTTTCTCGTCAAAGCTAAATGTTCCGTCGAAATCTTTAAACGTGCCATACAGCCAGCTATAGCCAAGATGCTGAATACGGAAATTGACGAAGGCATGCTGACCCTCTTTGTCAATTTTATAATCAGCGGCGACAGCAGAGCCGGTGGTAAATAACAACGAACCTAAGGCGATACCCAGCAGGCGTTTTTTCATTTTATGCTCCAGAGTCAACTGACGAACGGCCAAGCATGCGCTTCAGCGTATCGTCTTTATCGATAAAGTGATGTTTAAGGGCTGCAAGCCCATGCAGGACGGAGAGGATGACAACGCTCCACGCAAGCCACAGATGGATAACACCGGCGGTGTCAGCCTGTGAACCGGCATCGGAGAGCGTGGCGGGGACCTCGAAAAGCCCAAAGACGCCGATCGGTTTTCCGTCTGCCGTGGATATGAGGTAGCCGCTGATCAGAATGGCGAACAGCAAGACATAGAGAGCGATATGCGCCCCGGCAGCGCTGAGGCGGGTGAGTTTGCTGTAGCTTTTTAGCGCGGGTGGCGGCGGGGAAATATGTCGCCAGATCACGCGAATAACCAGCCCCATCATCAGCAGAACGCCAATGCTTTTATGCAACTCCGGGGCCTGGTGATACCAGCCATCATAATAACTCAACGTCACCATCCAGAGCCCAAGCCCGAACATGGCGTAAACCGCGAGAGCAAATATCCAGTGTAATAATATGGATATTATTCCGTAACGACGGGAAGAGTTACGCAGTTGCATAGAGAGTACCATTCTCAATAATCAGAACAATAAAAATGAACGGGAAGAAAAGATATTGCAACTGAAATAACTGAATAACGATTTTTATTTAATTTATTTCAGCAGATTTGAAAGTGTTTCGGGAAAGTATTTCAATTGCTTCGTACAATAAAAAAGTAATGATGTACTGAAAAATACGAAGAGTTCAGTTTATATAAAGTAGTGTCAATAAATGTCAAAATATCTTTTCAGAAAAATACAATATAAATAACATCAATGATCGCCAGTAGTGACCACAACAGAATATAGAGCATAAAATGCTCACGTATATTATTGATGAGAAAACCAAACAGTCTGCGCATAATTCCCCATGTTACCACGCTGGCTCCGGACCCTCCGGAGCCAGCAGTATATTATCGGTCAAAACGCGAGAGTGAGAAGGGCGTTAGATCAAACTGTGGCGCAATGCCCTGAGCAAACCCGGCGGCGATTTCACCCAGTACGGAGGCAAATTTGAAACCGTGACCGCTGAGCCCGGTAATGAGCAGCGTGTTGGCATGGCCCGGCAGCGTATCGATAATAAAATCTTCATCCGGCGTGTTGTCATAAGTACACGCGGCACCATAGAGCAATCCACCCACGCCCGGCAATATGTTGCGCAGGAACATAAAGGCTTCTGAGCCATCTTGTGGGTATGCCCCAAAGGGCTTGCGCTCTTCTGGAGAGGAGATACGTTGCCCGCCGTTATGTTTACCGATTTTGAGGGCGTCTTTTTCCGACGGGAAGCCGTAGAACTGGTCACCGTCAGGCAGTTCACCCGTGAAGGCGGGGAATTTATTCTGGCTGCTGTAACGCCCGTCAGACTGGAACCAGGAAAAGACCTTCCGCACCGGTTGAATGGGCAGCGCTGGCAACAGTTTTGTGACCCATGTTCCTGCGCTAATCAGCAGGCGTGACGCGGCGTATTCCCCCTCCGGCGTAGTAACGGTAGCGCCGTCAGCATGGTGGGTTATGGCTGTGACCGGGCAGTTGAACAGCTGAGCGCATCCCGCTTTAGCAGAAAGATCGACCCAGGTTTTGATCGCCGTTTCACAGTGCAATACACCGGAGTTCGCTTCGAACAGCCCAATATAATCGTCCGGGACGGCGATCTCCGGCCAGCGCGTCATGATGCCTTCAGCATCCAGACGCTCAACATCAAGGTTAAATTGTTTCGCGCTGTGTTCGACAGTGGCGAGAAATGCGGAGCTGGCCGGGCCAAGATTGAGAATGCCCGTGCGGTCAAAGATGCGTTCTTCGGTGAGGGTCGCCAGTTCGTCCCACAGCGTCTGGGCACGCAGAACCAGCGGGACATACCGTTCACCTTCACCATAGGCGTGACGAATGAGGCGGGTATCACCGTGGTGGCTGGCGTCTGAATGCGGAGGGTGGTGAGCGTCGATCATCAGGACCTTAAGACCTGCCTGAGTCGCATAATAACCTGCGGCAGAACCCACGGAGCCGCTCCCGATAATGATTAAGTCGTATTTCATAGGTATCTCTTAACGCACGCTTTGTTAGCAGAGTAATTAACTATGTGGGCAGATACAAGGGAGAAATAAATAAGGCACCGCAAGGGTGCCTGTTGAGTGACGAGTGGGCATGAGGTTAATGCCGTTTATACTCATTTTCCTGATAATCGCCAGATTCTATTTTTGCAATGCCAGCTTCTAAAATAGAAATAAACTGACGGGCGACGTCTGTCGTAAGCCACAACGTCTGTCCAACTTCCGCTTCTTCACGGTTTAGCTGATTCGGGGTCTGGTAGTGCAAACGCAGCATCAGCGCATCGTAGCTGTCTACGGTACTGATATCCCAACCAACAAGCGGGTGGGTCTGGATGACTTCACTATTCTTTTCCATTATAACCCCCTTAATACGTGCTAGAAGACAACGACTTTGAGGTTCAATGCATGTTTTTCTGAAGCAATTTCAGTATATCAATAAATAAGGGTTCCGAAGGGAAAAATAAACAGCTGGCAACACATTTTTCTGCTTTTTAGGATTGTTCGAGCAATAAAACACCATCTTGTTCACGATTTTCTAAGAAGATGCTGAAATAATTTGAACTTTCGGCGTGACGAATCAAAAAAAAGCCGGGGCGACCCGGCAAAAAAACACAATGAGGGAGCAAAATTTACCCGGTGATGAACCAGTCGTCGGCGCTTTCCCACGTTTCCTGCAAAATTTCGCTGATACGATCTTTATCTTCTTTCGCGCCGCCGATAACCGACAGGTTGTTCGCTGCCGCATAGCGTACCGTGACGTTGCCGGTGTTTTCAGGAAAAGTGCTGTTAATACGGCGGGATAACTCACCCGCCAGCGCATCGAGCGCGCCAGCAGGCAGAACGGTTGTTTTGGCTATGGTGACTTCAATACGCATAAATGCCCCCCTGTGTAATATACTGTTTATTTATACAGTTATATTATCGATTTGACAACAAGGAGGCAGGAAATTTTTAGCGTTTTACCGTCCAGTGCACGGTTTCGCCCGCCAGGAACGGGATCAGCGTGTCATCCGTCAGCGGAATAGATTCATCAACCTGGCTCTCTTTACGCTCCAGTTCAATGAAGGTGTCATTCACCGGCAGGCCATAGAAACGCGGGCCATTGAGGGAGCAGAACGCCTCGAAATGCTCAAGCGCATTCATCTCATCAAATACGCTCGCATAGCTCGCGAGGGCGGTTGGTGCGTTAAAGCAGCCCGCGCAGCCGCAGCTGGCTTCTTTACGATGACGAGCATGAGGTGCAGAGTCAGTGCCCAGGAACGCGCGGGAGAAGCCGCTTGCGACCAGCTCACGCAGTGCCTGCTGGTGGATATTGCGCTTAAGGATCGGCAGGCAATAGAGGTGAGGGCGGACACCGCCAACCAGCATATGATTGCGGTTAAACATCAGGTGCTGTGGCGTGATGGTGGCGGCGATCAGCTCGTTACCGTCGCGGACATACTCGGCGGCATCTTTGGTGGTGATATGTTCAAATACCACTTTCAGCGCTGGAAGACGCTGGCGCAGCGGCTCCATTACCGTTTCGATAAACCGGGCTTCGCGGTCGAAGATATCAATTTCCGCGTGCGTCACTTCCCCATGTACCAGCAGTGGCATTCCCAGTTTCTGCATTCTTTCCAGCACCGGCATGATGGCGTCGATGCTGGTGACACCGTGGCTGGAGTTGGTGGTGGCATTCGCCGGGTAGAGTTTGGCGGCGGTAAACACGCCTTCGTTAAACCCGCGCTCCACCTCGTTCGGATCGAGCGAGTCCGTCAGGTAGCAGGTCATCAGCGGGGTGAAGTCGTGTCCTGCCGGTACGGCATCCAGAATACGCTGACGGTAAGCTATCGCGGCATCAACGGTGGTGACTGGCGGCACCAGGTTAGGCATAACAATCGCGCGGCCATAAATTTCGCTGGTATAGGGCACGACAGTTTTCAGCATCTCGCCATCACGCAGATGGATATGCCAGTCGTCAGGGCGGCGGATTTTAAGAACCTGGGATTGTACAGTCATGGAAGCTCCGGCTTGAAAGAGATCAGTCATAAGAGGGCTGTTTTTGCCGGACACAAATCATAAGCGGAAACGTTTTCGTTTGCACACTTTTCCGTAAAAAAAAGGGCGCTTCAGCGCCCTTCAGGTTAATCGGTGAAAGGAATGATGATTTCTCCCGGCTTCACCTCTATCCCTTTTGCATATTTTTTCGCAAGTGCTTCACCCTTGCTCTTGTCTTCACTGAGAACATAGGCCGGCTGCTGGTTAAAATAGTTGCGCAGCGACTGGTTCAGATAAGGCATCAGCGTTTGCAGCACCGGTTTCATTTTGTCCGGGGAAACCACTGCATCAACCACTTCCATCTCCTGCAGGAAGATCGCGCCTTTTTCTTTGTTGAAAACAGGCAGCGCTTTAAGTTTCAGCTTAATGTTTGCCTTCTGGTTACCGAATAACGACGTCATATCCAGATTCGCATCACCGGAGAGGGTGACTTTATTTGGTTCTTCACGCCCAATCTGGCTGACGAGATGGCTGAGGACAATATGCGCATCGGCAAGGCCCGGAACGCCAATGTCTTTTGAAAAGTTGTTATGTTTCTCCAGCGCCTGATTAATTTCCTGTTCACTGACGGTGTATTGCGTAAGCTGGTTACAACCCACCAGCAGGCCACTGAAAATTAACGCAGCGGCAATGACAATCTTCTTCATGATATTCCTCAACAAAAAATTGGCGCATCTGTCCTGAGCGTCAGTATGTCAGTGTGATATGGCAGAAACCAGCAGAAAAAACTGAGAATAAAGGCGGGAAAGCCCCGCCAGACAGAGAGAAGGGTTACGCGCCGGGCTCAAGCATACCGCGCGTGCTGCGCTTCTGGCTAAACTGCCACCACAGCGCGATAAAAGTCATTAAGCCTACCATGCCGAGCATCATCCAGGGGAGTTCCGGTTGTTTCAGCGCTTTTCCGGCGTCGAACAGCCAGCCGCCACCGGTATAGCCGAGTGCTCCGCCAAGCGCCAGACCAAGACGGCTGAAGCCCATGTAGCTGCCACGGGCACGCGCGTTGGCAAGTGAAGCACTCAGCGTTTCACGAGCCGGTTCGGCAATGATTGAGCCGATGTAGAAGGTACAAATCAGCATAAACAACTGCTGCAGCGAGCCCACTAAACCGATGGGCATCATGCTCAGCGTCATCAACAGAAGCCCGGCCATCAGGCGGTGCTCAAGACGGAAACGACGCTCGCTCCAGCGGGCAATCGGATACAGCAGGGTCAGCGACAGGCAGGCTTCAATGGCATACATCCATTTAACGGCGGCTGGCGTACCTGCAATGTCGTTAACCATGATCGGCAGCATCAGCATGACCTGCACGGCCAGCATGTAATAACCCGTCAGGGTCAATACATAGGTGACAAAGCGTTTGTCACTTAACACGCGATCGAGCCCTTCACGTACCGGCGCTTTGACCGTCGACAGTTTCCATGCGGGCAGAAACAGGGCGTTAAAGAGCGCGCACAGAATAAAGAGAACGGCACCGGTGGCGCAGACCAGACGGAAATCGTACTGCAACAACCAGCTTCCCAGCAGAGCGCCAACAACGGCACCAGCGCTGTCCTGCATCATCAGAATCGAGAAGAAGCGTCCCCGGTGCTGCGGGCGGATCAGCTTTACCACCAGCGCGGTGCGCGGGGGATCGAAGAGGGTGCCGCCGATCCCGGAGAGGAAGCAGGAAAACCACAGCAGCCAGGGTTCATGGGCTATCGCCATCGTGGCAAACCCTGCTGCACGCAGCAGCATGCCCGTGACGATCATCGGCTTAGCGCCAAAGCGGTCGGCGATGGCTCCGCCAAACACGCCCAGCCCCTGCTGGACAAACTGACGTAAACCCAATGCGATACCGACCATTAACGCCGCCCAGCCCATTTGATCGACAAAGCGAATCGAAATAAGCGGAAAAACGACAAAAAAGCCGAGCACGACCAGCATGTTATCGACGAGCAGGAAATATTTACCCAGGCTCCTGGCCTGTGATACGCGGGACATTTTCCCTCCAGGGAAAATCAGAAGGTAAGCACGCTAATATTCTGCGGTGTCGCCGGACGTTTTCCCATCCCTGTCGGTGACAATATTTTTTTATCAAAAGGGTGCTTTGATAGAGAGTTCTCATCGAAAAATGTGAAAATGGTATGTCACTGTTTTCACAGACGGCACAGGCGCAGGTATAGTAAAGCTAAAAGGTAAGGCAGAAGCGACGGGAAGGAGTGGTATCGATGTTTGGCTATCGCAGTAATGTGCCAAAAGTGCGTCTGACAACGGACAGGCTGGTCGTTCGTCTGGTGCATGAGCGTGATGCCTGGCGTCTGGCGGATTATTACGCCGAGAATCGCCAGTTTTTAAAGCCCTGGGAACCCGTTCGGGATGAGAGCCATTGCTACCCTTCCGGCTGGCAGGCGCGCCTCAGTATGATCGCAGAATTTCATAAGCAGGGCAGTGCGTTCTATTTCGCACTACTGGACCCTGAAGAAAAAGAAATTATCGGCATTGCCAACTTTTCTAACGTGGTGCGCGGCTCGTTTCACGCCTGCTACCTTGGGTACTCCATTGGCCAGAAGTGGCAGGGACAAGGGCTAATGTATGAGGCGTTAACTGCGGCGATTCGCTATATGCAACGCACCCAGCATATCCATCGCATAATGGCAAACTACATGCCCCACAATAAACGCAGTGGCGATCTGCTGGCACGTTTAGGGTTCGAAAAAGAGGGGTATGCCAAAGATTATCTGTTGATCGACGGTGAGTGGCGTGACCATGTGCTTACCGCGTTAACCACCCAGGACTGGACCGCAGGTCGTTAAGGAGAAAAGATGAAATATCAGTTAAACGACACCGAAGCGC
Organism: Enterobacter sp. MALB-1; assembly: GCF_041021625.1. Taxonomy (NCBI): domain Bacteria; kingdom Pseudomonadati; phylum Pseudomonadota; class Gammaproteobacteria; order Enterobacterales; family Enterobacteriaceae; genus Enterobacter; species Enterobacter sp. MALB-1. Next base: position 2,708,023 of record NZ_JBDPJL010000001.1, on the reverse strand, counting down.
GCGTGGTTGGTTGCTTGCTTGAAAAGCAGGTCACCACACCGGAGCAATATCCGCTTTCGGTTAATGCTGTGATGATGGCCTGTAACCAGAAAACGAACCGCGAGCCGGTCATGAACCTCAGCGAACACGAGGTGCAGGACATCCTGGATGAGCTGGTTAAACGTCACTATCTGCGCACCGTTAGTGGGTTCGGTAATCGCGTCACGAAATACGAGCAGCGCTTTTGTAATTCCGAATTTGGTGATTTGAAACTGAGTAGCGCAGAAGTGGCCGTGATCGCCACGCTGCTGTTGCGCGGTGCACAAACGCCGGGGGAACTGCGGACTCGCGCGTCCCGCATGCATGAGTTCCGCGATATGCAGGACGTTGAGCAGACGCTGGAGGGCCTGACCACCCGCGAAGACGGGCCCTATGTGGTCCGTCTGGCGCGTGAGCCAGGTAAGCGTGAAAGCCGCTTTATGCACCTGTTCAGTGGTGAGGTCGATGCTTCCGAACTGGCTGTTGAAACCGATTCTCCGGTAGCCAATGCCAGCCTGACGGCGCGCGTGGAGGCGCTGGAAGAAGAAGTCGCCGGGCTGAAACAGCGACTTGACGCACTGCTGGCACATTTGGGGGATTAACGGTGACAAAGTTACGTGTGGGTGTTGTGGGGCTGGGCGGAATTGCGCAAAAAGCCTGGTTACCCGTTTTAGGGGCGGCGTCGGACTGGACGCTACAGGGGGCGTGGTCGCCAACGCGTGAGAAAGCGGAGCGCATCTGTGAAACCTGGCGAATGCCGTATGCAAATTCGCTGCTGGATCTGGCGCGCGACTGCGACGCGGTGTTTGTTCATACCTCAACGGCGACCCATTACCAGGTGGTGAGCGAGTTACTCAATGCGGGCGTTCATGTCTGTGTGGATAAACCGCTGGCGGAAAATGTTCAGGATGCCGAACGCCTGATTGAACTGGCCGCGCGCAAAAACCTGACGTTGATGGTTGGCTTTAACCGCCGTTTTGCGCCGCTCTATCAGCAGTTAAAAGCGCAGTCTGGTACGCTTGCCTCCTTGCGGATGGATAAACACCGTACCGACAGCATCGGGCCAAACGATTTACGCTTTACGCTGCTCGATGACTATCTGCATGTGGTGGACACCGCGCTGTGGTTGACGAACGGTCACGCTCAGTTGCAAAGCGGAACGCTGGTGACCAACGAGCAGGGTGAGATGGTTTATGCCGAGCACCATTTTGCTGTCGAACATCTGCAGGTCACGACCAGTATGCATCGCCGTGCCGGTAGCCAGCGCGAGTGCGTTCAGGCGATAACCGACGGTGCGCTGTACGACATCACCGATATGCGTGAGTGGCGGGAAGAGAAGGGCAATGGCGTGGTGACATTACCGGTTGCAGGCTGGCAAAGCACTTTGGAACAGCGTGGATTCGTCGGCTGCGCGCGTCACTTCATGACTTGCGTGCAAAATCAGACGGTTCCTGAAACATCCGGTGAGCAGGCCATTATGGCGCAGCGCATCGTGGAGCGGCTCTGGCGCGAAGCCATGAGTGAATAACTCGCTGTAACATCTGCCAATAGTAATTCCGTTAAATCCGGGTAGACTAAGCGCTTCTTCAACGCCTGCATTGCAGGCGTTTTGCCGTATGGTTGTGGACATTCACATTAATGAACTTATTAAAATCGCTGGCAGCCGTCAGCTCGATGACCATGTTTTCCCGCGTGCTTGGCTTTGCGCGCGATGCGATTGTGGCAAGGATCTTTGGCGCAGGAATGGCGACGGACGCCTTTTTTGTGGCCTTCAAATTACCAAACCTGCTGCGACGTATTTTTGCCGAAGGGGCATTTTCGCAGGCGTTTGTGCCCATTCTCGCGGAGTATAAAAGCAAGCAGGGCGAAGACGCCACGCGCGTGTTTGTGGCTTATGTTTCCGGCCTGCTGACGCTGGCCCTGGCGGTAGTCACCGTGTTGGGGATGCTGGCCGCACCGTGGGTGATTATGGTCACGGCACCTGGCTTTGCTGATACGGCGGATAAATTTGCGCTGACCTCGCAACTGCTGCGCATAACCTTCCCCTATATTTTGCTGATCTCGCTGGCTTCGCTGGTGGGGGCGATCCTCAACACCTGGAACCGTTTCTCTGTTCCGGCGTTTGCGCCAACGTTTTTGAACGTCAGTATGATTGGCTTTGCGCTGTTTGCCGCGCCGCATTTTAACCCGCCGATCCTTGCGCTGGCCTGGGCGGTCACCGTGGGTGGCGTGCTGCAGCTTGCCTATCAACTGCCGCATCTGAAAAAAATTGGCATGCTGGTGTTACCGCGCATCAATTTCAAAGATGCCGGTGCAATGCGTGTGATTAAACAGATGGGCCCGGCGATCCTCGGCGTTTCCGTCAGCCAGATTTCGCTTATCATCAACACCATTTTTGCCTCTTTCCTGGTCTCTGGCTCGGTCTCCTGGATGTACTATGCTGACCGCCTGATGGAGTTTCCGTCCGGGGTGCTGGGCGTTGCGCTGGGGACGATCCTGTTGCCGTCACTGTCGAAAAGTTTTGCCAGTGGTAATCATGACGAATACTGCCGCCTGATGGACTGGGGGCTTCGCCTCTGCTTCCTGCTGGCGCTGCCGAGCGCAGTGGCGCTGGGTATTCTGGCGAAACCGTTAACCGTTTCACTCTTCCAGTATGGCAAATTTACCGCCTTTGACGCCGCGATGACTCAGCGTGCGCTGATTGCCTACTCGGTTGGGTTGATGGGGCTGATTGTTGTTAAGGTACTGGCTCCGGGGTTCTACTCCCGTCAGGACATCAAAACACCGGTTAAAATTGCCATTGTCACGCTGATTATGACCCAGTTGATGAACCTGGCGTTTATCGGCCCACTGAAACATGCGGGTCTGTCGCTGTCGATTGGTCTGGCGGCTTGTCTGAACGCCGGGCTACTGTACTGGCAGTTACGTAAGCAGAAAATCTTTACCCCTCAGCCTGGCTGGTTCAGTTTCCTGGTGCGTCTGGTGATTGCCGTGCTGGTAATGTCTGCGGCGTTAACGGGCATGATGTATGTGATGCCTGACTGGTCGCTGGGGACGATGCCTTACCGCCTGATGCGCCTGATGGCGGTAGTGTTGGTGGGGGTTGTTGCGTACTTCGCCACGCTTGCGGTGCTCGGTTTCAAAGTCAAAGAGTTTACCCGTCGCACGGTATAAACGACAAAAGGGGAGTTCACCAGCGGTGTGCTCCCCACGTCATGACATGCCGCGACTGCGTCAAATCGAAATCTTTTTCCCGCCTGAAATACGCGAACTGGCTGTTTGACCATCCGCGCCGTAGAGCCCAGGCTCCTTATGGGGCTTTAATACCTCCAGAGCCTGCTGATTACGCATAATTTGCCCCTCTAACAGCCAGCCGTTGTGCTGGTTGAGATCGCGCAGGTGCTGGGTTTTTTCTGTAATCGTCTGCCAGCGTTCAACAATCTCATCATTGGCACTGCGCTTAGGCTCTTGCTCAGCGCGCCGTTGCTGTTCGAGATAATCCAGTGTCGCCAGAAGCGAGCTTTTGTCTTCCGTAATGCGCTGCAACGCGCTGCCGTTGATTTGACCGGAAGACAGGTGCTGCTGCTCTGCATCCATTACCGTTTTCAGGTCATTCAGGACAACCGTCATCTGATCCAGTATTTCTGACAGTCGACTCATACGGTTAGTTACTCTGCAAGAAACTCTGCGCTTCATTAATCAGCGCGTCAGCGATTTTGCTGGTATCCATTTTCAGCTCGCCGTTACGAATCGCCGTTTTCAGTGCTTCAACACGTTCCATGTTGATATCGCTGCTGCCTGGCTGCATCAGTTTTGACTGAGCATCGCTCAGGGTGACGCTGGTGCTATTGGCCGTCGACGGTTTTTCCAGACGCGTTTTCTGCGGCGTAGTGTCATTCGTTTCGCGAGGTTGTACAGTGCTAACCGGCTTCAGGGCTGATGTACGATCAATGCTCATAGTGTTGTCCTCATCGAGGGTTCGCGGCGTTTGCGCCTGACATCATCATTAGTTGAATATTTATCGGCAGTCGCCGCGAAATCTTTAAAAAGATTATAGGTTAATCAGAATATTCCCATCAGTATCGACGGTTCCGCTAACCACCTGGCCTGAAGACATCCTGACTCGGGCATTTTGTGCCACGGCGGCATTGTTTAATGCCTTCCCTTCGCTGTTGATGCTAAAGCCGTCTCCGCTGGCGACGACCATCACCTGTTGCCCCGCTTTTACCCGCCATGCCTGACGCAGCATAGAGAGCTGTATCGGCTGGCCTGGTGCCACATCCCGCAGGCTAATGGCGTCCTGGGCCTGGTTAATGTCGAGCATGGTGCGAGGCGGCAACTGGTCCAGGCGGCCACGTTTTAACGTAACGCTGTTCGCCTGCAGTTGGCTTCCTCTGACGATCGGCTGGGCGGCGACAACATAATTGCCTGTCGCCTGAACGGCAACCTGCAAATAGCGTTTTTCGCCAGGACAACGCGCCAGCACATTCACATTACCCCACAGTTTAGCACTGCCGGTCACGCTGAATGAGGGCTGTTCACAGGATGGAAAAAGATTGGGGGGCGTTCGCACGGTAACGCTGACCTCATCGCTAAAGCCTGCCAGCTGCTGAGCAAAAAAGGCGGTTAACTGCCCCTGTAACCCTTCAGCCTGCACCAGAGGGCTTAAAAGCAATAAGGTTGCCGCAAGGGCACTTTTTAACGTCCGCATCGCAAGTTCCACCGTTTTCAGAATTGGGACGATTCTACCCGCAGTGGTTTTGCATCAACGCAATAAATAGCGACGCATTTTGCGCTTATTCCGTCGATAAGGCAGACGGGTTGAGATTTAAGCTGTGAACTGAAATTTTCCCATTAGCGGAGGAGACATGCTCGATAAACTCGATGCCGCGTTACGTTTTCAGCAGGAAGCGCTCAATTTACGCGCCCAGCGGCAGGAGATTTTAGCCGCCAATATCGCTAACGCGGATACCCCTGGGTATCAGGCTCGCGATATTGATTTTTCCAGTGAACTTAAAAAAGTGATGGAGCGTGGACGTGCCGAAGGAACAGGTGTCGCACTTGCACTGACATCCTCACGCCACATTCCCGCTCAGGCGATGACCGCGCCGACGACCGATTTGCTTTATCGCATCCCTGACCAGCCCTCTCTTGATGGTAACACCGTCGATATGGATCGGGAACGTACACAGTTTGCCGATAACAGCCTGCAGTACCAGACGGGCCTGACGCTACTCGGTGGACAGATTAAAGGCATGATGACCGTCCTTCAGGGGGGCAACTAATCCATGGCTTTGCTGAATATTTTTGATATTGCCGGTTCAGCGTTAACCGCGCAGTCACAGCGTCTGAACGTGGCGGCCAGTAACCTCGCCAACGCCGACAGCGTGACCGGTCCAGACGGACAGCCTTATCGTGCGAAACAGGTCGTCTTTCAGGTAAATGCTGCGCCGGGTGCGGCAACGGGCGGCGTGAAAGTCTCCGACGTGGTAGAGAGCCAGGCACCGGACAAACTGGTGTATGAGCCCGGCAACCCGCTCGCGGATGCCAGTGGTTACGTGAAAATGCCTAACGTGGATGTGGTGGGTGAAATGGTGAACTCCATGTCTGCCTCACGCAGTTACCAGGCAAACGTCGAAGTGCTTAACACCGTGAAGAGCATGATGCTCAAAACACTCACTCTCGGCCAGTAAAGGAGACACGCATGTCCATCGCCGTAAACGTGAATGATACGACCAATTCGGGCGTAACCAGTACCAGTTCAGGGAGTTCCAGCTCTCTGACGGGAAGCAGTGCCTCTGATCTGCAAAGCAGCTTTCTGACGCTGCTGGTGGCTCAGTTGAAGAACCAGGACCCGACCAACCCAATGCAAAACAACGAACTGACCACGCAGCTTGCGCAGATCAGCACCGTTAGCGGCATTGAGAAGCTCAATACCACCCTCGGCTCTGTCTCTGGCCAAATCGACAATAGCCAGTCTCTGCAGGCTGCCAACCTGATTGGTCACGGGGTGATGATCCCAGGGACCACGATCCTTGCGGGCAGCAGCACGACCGATGGCACAACCACGACGTCCACTACACCATTTGGCGTTGAGTTGCAGCAGGCGGCGGATAAGGTAACCGCGACGATCACCGATGCCTCCGGTGCGGTGGTCCGAACCATTGATATCGGCAAGCTGGACGCGGGCGTTCATACCTTTACCTGGGATGGCAGCATGACGGACGGCACCACGGCACCAAACGGTTCCTACAAAGTGGCTATCAGCGCCAGCAGTGGCACCACGCAACTGGTGGCTCAGCCGCTCCAGTTCGCGCTGGTTCAGGGCGTGATTAAAGGTAGCGACGGCAACAAACTGGATTTGGGTACTTCTGGTACCACCACACTCGACGAAGTTCGGCAGATTATCTAAGCCTTAACACTTATCAGGAGTAAGTCATGGCCTTTTCTCAAGCGGTCAGCGGCCTGAATGCTGCAGCCACCAACCTGGATGTCATTGGCAACAACATCGCCAACTCCGCGACCTATGGTTTTAAATCCGGTACGGCGTCTTTTGCAGACATGTTTGCCGGTTCCAAAGTAGGCCTGGGCGTTAAAGTCGCAGGTATCACTCAGGATTTCACCGACGGCACCACAACCAACACCGGTCGTGGCCTGGACGTTGCCATTAGCCAGAACGGGTTCTTCCGTATGGTTGATTCCAACGGTTCCGTGTTCTACAGCCGTAACGGTCAGTTCAAGCTGGACGAGAACCGTACGCTGGTCAACATGCAGGGGATGCAGTTAACCGGTTATCCGGTGGCGGGGACACCACCTACCGTACAGACCGGTGCGAACCCTCAGGCGATCACCATCCCTAACACCCTGATGGCGGCGAAGTCGACCACCACCGCAACGCAGCAGATTAACCTGAACTCCACGGATGATATCCAGACTGCGGCTTTCGATGCGACGAACCAGGATACCTACAATAAAAAAGGTACCGTAACGGTATTCGACAGCCAGGGTAACGCCCATAACATGTATGTCTACTATGTCAAAACAGCAGACAACAAATGGGATCTCTACACCCAGGACGGTAGCGTTGCGAACGGCCCGGTGACCAAAGCGGCACAGATGAGCTTTGATGAAAACGGTAACCTTGATGGTGTGTATAACTACGATGCGGCGGGTGTTGTACTGAGCGGAACCCCGAACGCTACGCCGGCTATCAACATCACCACGGAATCCGTCAGCGGTGCAACCCCTGCGACATTCTCCCTGAGCTTCCAGAACTCCATGCAGCAGAACACCGGCACGAACAGCGTGGTGAACACCACCCAGAACGGCTACAAGCCGGGCGATCTGGTGAGCTACCAGATCAACGACGACGGTACTGTTGTGGGTAACTACTCCAACGAACAGACACAGGTTCTGGGCCAAATCGTGCTGGCAAACTTCGCCAACAACGAAGGCCTGAAATCTGAAGGCGATAACGTCTGGTCTGCCACGCAGTCTTCCGGCGTTGCGCTGCTGGGTACGGCGGGGACCGGTAACTTCGGTACGCTGACCAACGGTGCGCTTGAAGCCTCTAACGTTGATCTGAGTAAAGAACTGGTGAACATGATCGTGGCGCAACGTAACTATCAGTCGAACGCGCAGACCATCAAAACTCAGGATCAGATCCTCAACACGCTGGTTAACCTGCGTTAAGCGGCTGACGGGAAAGCGCAATGGATCACGCAATATATACGGCGATGGGCGCGGCAAGCCAAACGCTCAATCAGCAGGCTGTTACCGCCAGCAACCTGGCGAACGCCTCAACGCCAGGTTTTCGTGCGCAGCTCAACGCGCTGCGTGCGGTGCCGGTGGAAGGACTTTCGCTGCCAACGCGCACGCTGGTCACCGCCTCCACGCCGGGTGCCGACATGACGCCCGGCCAGATGGATTATACCTCGCGTCCGCTGGACGTTGCCCTCCAGCAGGACGGTTGGCTGGCGGTGCAAACCGCAGACGGCCGCGAAGGGTATACCCGTAACGGTAATATCCAGGTGGATGCGAACGGTCAGTTGACGATTCAGGGGCATCCGGTGATCGGCGAAGCAGGGCCGATCACCGTACCTGAAGGATCAGAGCTGACTATCGCTGCGGACGGGACCATTTCGGCGTTGAATCCGGGCGATCCGGTCAATACCGTGGCACCTGTCGGGCGTCTGAAACTGGTCAAAGCGGAAGGCAGGGAAGTGCAGCGTGGTGATGATGGCATGTTCCGCCTGACCCAGGCCGCACAGGCGACACGTGGTGCCACGTTACAGGCCGATCCGAGCATTCGTGTGATGTCTGGCGTGCTGGAAGGCAGTAACGTCAAACCGGTGGAAGCCATGACCGACATGATCGCCAGTGCCCGCCGTTTTGAAATGCAGATGAAGGTTATCAGCAGCGTGGATGAGAACGCGAGCAAAGCTAACCAACTACTGGCTATGAGTTAACAGGACTCCTTATGATCAGTTCTTTATGGATCGCGAAAACCGGCCTGGACGCACAGCAAACCAACATGGATGTGATTGCCAACAACCTGGCGAACGTAAGCACCAATGGTTTTAAGCGTCAGCGTGCTGTTTTCGAAGATTTGCTTTATCAAACGATTCGTCAGCCGGGTGCGCAATCTTCTGAGCAAACCACGCTGCCGTCCGGTTTACAGATCGGTACGGGTGTTCGCCCGGTCGCAACCGAGCGTCTGCACAGTCAGGGCAACCTGTCTCAGACCAACAACAGTAAAGATGTTGCCATTAAAGGGCAGGGGTTCTTCCAGGTGCAACTGCCTGACGGCACCTCTGCCTATACCCGCGACGGCTCTTTCCAGGTGGATCAGAACGGCCAACTGGTGACGGCGGGCGGCTTCCAGGTTCAGCCTGCGATCACCATTCCGGCGAATGCCCTGAGCATTACCATCGGGCGTGACGGCATCGTGAGTGTGACCCAGCAAGGACAGGCTGCGCCTGTTCAGGTTGGGCAGCTCAACCTGACTACCTTCATGAACGATACCGGTCTGGAAAGCATTGGTGAGAACCTCTACACCGAAACTCAGTCCTCCGGTACGCCAAATGAAAGTACGCCTGGGCTGAATGGCGCGGGTCTGCTGTACCAGGGTTATGTCGAAACCTCGAACGTTAACGTGGCGGAAGAGCTGGTGAATATGATCCAGGTTCAGCGCGCGTATGAAATTAACAGTAAAGCAGTGTCGACGACCGACCAGATGCTGCAGAAACTGACGCAACTCTAAGGTGTAGCCCGGTGCGGTCAACGCCGCACCGGCTCCCTGTTTTCGAAGATGAAGGCAATGCAAAAAAACGCGGCGTTTCGTTATCCGATACTGACTGTTCTGGCTGTGACCCTTAGCGGGTGTGCCTGGATACCGTCTAAACCATTGGTCGAGGGTGCGACGACCGCCCAACCCGTTCCCGGCCCCGCGCCGGTGGTGAATGGCTCTATTTTCCAGACAGCCCAGCCGATTAACTACGGTTATCAGCCGCTGTTTGAAGACCGTCGCCCGCGTAACGTCGGCGACACGTTGACCATTGTGCTGCAGGAAAACGTCAGTGCGAGCAAAAGCTCGTCGGCGAATGCCAGCCGCGATGGCAAAACGAATTTTGGCTTCGACACCGTGCCACGTTATCTGCAGGGCCTGTTCGGCAATGCGCGTGCGGATGTGGATGCCTCTGGCGGCAATACCTTTAACGGTAAAGGTGGCGCGAATGCCAGCAATACCTTCAGCGGTACGCTGACGGTAACGGTTGACCAGGTTCTGGTTAACGGCAACTTACACGTTGTGGGTGAAAAACAGATTGCCATTAACCAGGGCACTGAGTTCATTCGCTTCTCCGGTGTGGTTAACCCTCGCACCATCAGCGGCACCAACACCGTTCCGTCTACCCAGGTGGCGGATGCGCGCATCGAGTATGTCGGCAACGGCTACATCAATGAAGCGCAAAATATGGGCTGGCTGCAACGCTTCTTCCTTAACTTATCGCCGATGTAAGCGAGGTGACCCATGTTTAAATCGATCTTCGCCGTGGCGCTGGCGCTGGTGGCAACCTTCGCCCAGGCTGACCGTATTCGTGACCTGACCAGCGTTCAGGGTGTACGCGAAAACTCCCTGATCGGCTACGGTCTGGTGGTGGGGCTGGACGGTACGGGTGACCAGACCACCCAGACGCCCTTTACCACGCAAAGTTTAAACAACATGCTCTCCCAGCTTGGCATCACCGTGCCGGCCGGGACAAACATGCAGCTGAAAAACGTAGCTGCGGTGATGGTCACTGCCTCCTTCCCGGCGTTCGCTCGTCAGGGGCAAACCATTGATGTTGTAGTTTCGTCTATGGGTAATGCCAAAAGCCTGCGCGGCGGTACGCTGCTGATGACGCCTCTGAAGGGCGTCGACAGCCAGGTCTATGCGCTGGCGCAGGGTAACATTCTGGTGGGCGGTGCGGGTGCATCGGCGGGTGGCAGCAGTGTTCAGGTGAACCAGCTGAACGGCGGGCGTATCACAAACGGTGCGATCATCGAACGTGAATTGCCGACGCAGTTCGGCTCCGGGAATACCATCAACCTGCAGCTGAATAATGAAGACTTCACCATGGCGCAGCAAATTGCCGACACCATCAACCGCAGCCGTGGCTACGGTAGCGCCACGGCGCTGGATGCGCGTACCGTGCAGATCCGTACCTCCACGGGCAGCAGTAACCAGGTGCGTATGCTGGCGGATATCCAGAATATGGAAGTGAACGTGCCGCTTCAGGATGCCAAAGTCATTATCAACTCGCGCACCGGGTCGGTGGTGATGAACCGCGAAGTGTCGCTGGACAGCTGTGCCGTGGCGCAGGGCAACCTCTCGGTGACGGTGAACCGTTCTGCTAACGTCAGCCAGCCAGACACGCCGTTTGGTGGCGGCCAGACGGTAGTGACGCCGCAAACGCAGATTGATTTGCGCCAGAGCGGCGGTTCGCTGCAGAGCGTGCGTTCCAGCGCCAACCTGAACAGCGTGGTGCGTGCCCTGAACGCTCTGGGGGCAACGCCGATGGATCTAATGTCCATTCTGCAGTCAATGCAAAGTGCAGGTTGCCTGCGTGCCAAACTGGAAATCATCTGATGCTGACCGATAGCAAACTGCTGACCAGTGCCGCCTGGGATGCCCAGTCGCTTAACGAGCTGAAAACCAAAGCAGGCAAAGACCCGGCGGCGAATATCCGCCCGGTCGCCCGCCAGGTGGAGGGGATGTTCGTGCAGATGATGCTGAAAAGCATGCGTGAAACCCTGCCGAAAGACGGGATGTTCAGCAGCGACTCGACGCGCCTCTACACCAGCATGTACGACCAGCAGATTGCGCAGCAGATGACAGCCGGTAAAGGCTTAGGTCTGGCTGACATGATTGTGAAACAGACCGCAGCCGCGCAGGGTATTCAGCCAGAGGATCAGCCACAACAGGTGCCGATGAAGTTCGACCTGGAAACGGTGACCAGTTATCAGAATCAGGCGCTGACGCAGATGGTACGCAAAGCGATACCGAAGCCGGCCGCGACCAACGATGAGCCGCTCTCCGGCGACAGCAAAGACTTCCTGGCACAGCTCTCTCTGCCTGCCCGTCTTGCCAGTGAGCAGAGCGGCGTACCGCATCACCTTATTCTGGCGCAAGCCGCGCTGGAATCTGGCTGGGGACAACGGCAAATCCGTAAAGAGAACGGTGAGCCGAGCTTTAATATCTTTGGCGTAAAAGCCACCTCCAGCTGGAAAGGGCCAACGACGGAGATCACCACCACCGAGTACGAAAACGGTGCAGCGGTGAAGGTCAAAGCGAAATTCCGCGTCTACAGCTCTTATCTTGAAGCGCTGTCGGATTATGTGGGCCTGTTGAGCCGCAATCCGCGTTATACCGCCGTCACGCAGGCGGCGACACCAGAGCAGGGCGCTCAGGCATTGCAGAACGCAGGTTACGCCACCGATCCGAACTATGCGCGTAAGCTCACCAGCATGATTCAGCAACTGAAATCGATGAGTGAGAAAGTCAGCAAAGCCTATAGCACAGATATTGAAAATCTGTTCTGAAAGTTCTCAAGTCCCGGTAGCGGCTGCCGATAACCTTCATCAGGACTCGTGTCTGAAAGTATAAAAGGAACCCCCATGTCCAGTTTGATTAACAGCGCCATGAGTGGCCTCAGTGCTGCACAGGCGGCACTCAATACCGTCAGTAATAATATTTCAAGCTATAACGTGGCAGGTTATACCCGCCAGAACACCATCCTTGGGGCGGCTAACAGTACGCTGACAGGCGGTGGCTGGGTTGGCAACGGGGTTTATGTTTCCGGTGTACAGCGTGAGTATGATGCTTTCATTACCAATCAGCTTCGTGCTGCAGAGACGCAAAGCAGCGGCCTGACGACGCGTTATCAGCAGATGTCAAAAATTGATGACGTCCTCTCTGATACTACCAACTCGCTCTCCACCACCCTGCAGGATTTCTTTAAAAGCCTGCAAACGCTGGTCAGCAACGCGGAAGATCCGGCTGCACGTCAGACGGTGCTGGGCAAAGCCGATGGGCTGGTCAATCAGTTCAAAACGAACGATCAGTATCTTCGTGACCAGGATAAGCAGGTGAATATTTCTATCACCAGCAGCGTTGATCAGATCAACGGGTATGCGAAGCAAATTGCGAACCTGAACGATCAGATTTCTCGTCTTACCGGTGTGGGGGCGGGGGCATCACCAAACGAACTGCTCGACCAGCGCGATCAGCTGGTCAGCCAGCTTAACCAGATTGTCGGTGTGGAAGTGACCGTGCAGGACAGCGGCACCTATAACATCTCCTTCGCGAATGGTTACTCTCTGGTGCAGGGCAGTACGGCAAGCCAGTTGGCTGCAGTGCAGTCCAGCGCTGACCCGTCACGTACCACAATTGCCTATGTTGATGCCGCGTCAGGCAACACTGAAATTCCTGAAAAGCAGATCACCACCGGCTCGCTGGGCGGGCTGCTGACGTTCCGCTCTCAGGATCTTGACCAGGCGCGCAATACCCTGAATCAGATGGCACTGGCTTTTGCTGATGCCATGAATACCCAGCATGAAGCCGGTTTCGATGCGAACGGTCAGGCGGGCGGAAAACTGTTCGACTTCGGTTCACCGGCAGTACTGAGCAACAGCAAAAACACCGGTGGCGCGTCGTTGACGGCAACGGTTTCTGATAGCTCTGCCGTGCAGGCAACTAACTATAAAGTCGAATATAACGGCACCGACTGGACGGTGACGCGCCTGTCAGACAAAACCAGCTTTACGGTGACACCGGATGCCAGCGGCAATCTGGCGTTTGATGGCCTGAATGTGAATGTCAGCGGTACAGCCAATCAGAAAGACAGTTTCCTCGTAAAACCAGTCAATGACGTCATCGTTAATATGGAACTGACTATTTCCGATGAATCAAAGCTGGCGATGGCTTCCGCCGCTGACAGCGGTGAGAGTGACAACACCAACGGGCAAAAACTGCTGGATCTGCAGAATGCCAAAGTGGTGGGTAACAGCAAAACCTTTAACGATGCTTACGCCGCACTGGTCAGTACCGTGGGCAGCACCACGGCATCGCTGAAAACCAGCAGTGAAACCCAGGGCAATGTGGTAACTCAGCTCACTAAGCAGCAGCAATCTATCTCCGGGGTTAACCTGGATGAAGAGTATGGCAACCTGCAACGTTATCAGCAGTATTACCTGGCGAATGCGCAGGTTCTTCAGACTGCCAGCACGCTCTTTGATGCGTTAATCAACATTCGCTAAGGCTGAGGTTAAAAATGCGTATTAGTACACAAATGATGTATGAGCAGAGCATGCGTGGGGTGACAAACTCCCAGAGTCTGTGGCTCAGCTATGGCGAACAGATGTCTACCGGCAAGCGAGTCAATCGCCCGTCTGATGACCCGATTGCTGCCTCTCAGGCCGTAGTTTTGTCTCAGGCGCAAACGCAGAACAGCCAGTATGCACTTGCCCGTACCTTTGCCACGCAGAAAGTCTCGCTGGAAGAGGATGTCCTTAAACAGGTCACCACAGCGATCATCAGTGCTCAGGAAAAGATCGTCAACGCGGGTAATGGCACGATGAGTGATGACGACCGTGCATCGCTGGCAACCAACCTGCAGGGTATCCGCGATCAGCTGATGAACCTGGCGAACAGCACCGACGGAAATGGACGCTATATTTTTGCCGGTTATAAAACGGAAGCCGCGTCTTTTGATCAGACTTCGGGTGATTATCAGGGCGGTACGACGCCGATTACCCAGCAGGTGGATTCTGCACGTTCGATGCAAATCAGCCATACAGGCAGTGAAGTTTTCGACAGCTTTACCAGCAACGCGAAACCTGAGCCGGATGGCAGTACGCCGGAAACAAACCTGTTTAAGATCCTTGATACGGCAATTGCCGCGCTGAATACGCCGATAGAAGGCGATCAGACAAAAGCGGATGAGTTTACCGCCAGCATGGATAAAGCGAACCGTGGGCTGAGTAACTCACTCAATAACGTGCTTACCGTTCGTGCGGATCTGGGGACTAAGCTGGATGAGCTGAGCAAACTTGACTCTCTGGGCGATGATCGTGCGCTGGGGCAAACTCAGCAGATGAGCAACCTCGTGGATGTGGACTGGAACTCTGTGATTTCCTCTTATTCCATGCAGCAGGCAGCGTTGCAGGCCTCTTATAAAGCGTTCAGCGATATGCAGGGTATGTCTCTGTTCCAGCTGAACAAATAATGTCTTGACCTCTTAGAACATGTCTTGAAACTGGGCATGTTTTGACTGCCCAATCCGTCTGGATTGGGCATTTTTTTTAGCTGATTTCCCCTGAACAGACGCCATAAAAAAGCCGACCCGAAGGTCGGCTTTTCGTCTTAATGAGATTTACTCAACAGACTGTGGACGGGTAGCTGGCGCAGTAGCCTGGTGCGTTGCACTGTGACCACCGGCGGCACCTTTACCGTCAAAATGGAATGCAGGACGAACCCAGTCGCTATGGCGTGGCGCTTCCGGCACATAGTCAGGTGCAGGTGCGCGCGTCATCGGCGCAGTGGCAACGTGTGGGGCTGCAGCAGTGGCAACCGGCTCCGGTTTCACTTCTGGTGCTTGTGCTTCCACTTCCACGGTTTCGCGAACAGGTTCAACGTCAATTTCTACTTCCTGAACCACGTCTTCAGCGACAGTTTCAATAACGACTTCAGCAGGTTCTTCAGCAGTTGCAGGTTCAACTTCTTCTGCAACCTCTTCAGCCACCACGGTGTCTTCTTCGGCGATAAACTGTGGTGCAGCATCAACTGGCGCAGCAATCACTTCCGGGTGGGTGGTTTCCACTTCAACCGCGTGCGGGGCTTCAGATTCTACAGCCAGCGGTTCAACCACAGTAGCTGCTTCAGGCACGACCTCTTCAACCGCAGCCACTGGTGCAATCACCTCTTCGGTTACAGGTTGTTCTTCAACAATCTGTTCCGGGCGAGCAACCGGGTAGCGGAGCCACACTTTACCGGAGGCCATTTCTGGTGACGCGCATGCCACGGCTAACGGCATTGGAGACTGAGTCGGGTAACGCTCGTCACGGTAACGACGACGGCGCTGGCCGCTGACGCGCAGGTGACGCGGAGAACGACGGGAGCGACGCGGCATACCAGCATTATCACGGTTTTCAGCGTTATCATCCTGTTCGACGTTGCTTTCAACTACGGCTGGCAGGTCAACTTTCGCCACTTGTGTGCCCGGTGCGCTTTCGGTCGTTTCAGTCGCGACAACGGCCGTCTCTTCCGTTTGCTGTGCACCAATACGCACTTTCTGCGACAGCTGGCGCTGTTTACGGCGCGGCATCACCTGAGTACGTTCTTCCTGTTCAGCCTCTTGCTGTTCCACAGGCTCTTCGCGGTTCAGGTTTTTAACTTCCTGCTGCGCCTGGCGTTTATCGTCGTTACGGCGACGATTGCGCTCACGGCGAGGCTGCTGCTCGTCACGCTGTTTGGTTTTCTCAGGCTCGTCACCCGCCGCCTGCTGGCGAATTTCGCGGTCTTCAACGTTCTGCTGTTGTTTCTCGCGACGGTTGCGACGGTTCTCTTCACGCTGCTCGCGGCCTTCGTTGTTGTCTGAACGGTTATCGCGGCGCTCGTTACGATCGCGGCGGTTGTTCTGACGTTTACGACGATCCTGCTGGCGTTCAGGCTTCGCTTCTTTCGGTGCTTCTTTCGGTTGTTCCGGCTGAACTTCTTCGCCTGCAAACATTTTCTTCAGCGCACCGAAGAGGCGGCTCAGAAGGCCTGGTTGCTCCGGCTGTGCTTTCGCCACCGCTGGCGCAGGTTTTTGCACAGCAGGTTTCGCGGCTGGTTTTTCCAGCGCGGCTTCCGGCGGTGCTTCCGGCATAATGAAGGTGGCTAAGGCAGGCTGCTCAGGCAGTTTGCGCTCGGCAGGTTCTTCATCCGATGGCAGCGCCATCTCTTCTTCATGCAGCTTCGGCAGCAGGTAGCTGAGCGTCGAGGTCTCTTCACCCTTACGAACACGCAGAACGTGATAGTGCGGGGTTTCCATCTGATCGTTTGGCACGATGATGCAGCGAACGCCACCCTGACGTGCTTCAATGGCGCTTACCGCGGCACGTTTTTCGTTCAGCAGGTAGGAGGCAATCGGCACCGGAACAATGGCGTGAACTTCTTTGGTGTTCTCTTTCAGCGCTTCTTCTTCAATCAGACGCAGAATAGAGAGGGACAGCGATTCGTTGTCACGCACTGTACCCGTACCGGAACAGCGCGGGCAAACGTGATGGCTGGACTCACCCAGTGACGGGCTGAGACGCTGACGGGACATCTCCAGCAGGCCAAAGCGCGAGATATGGCTAATCTGGATACGCGCACGATCCTGACGCACCGCTTCACGCAGACGGTTTTCAACCGCGCGCTGGTGACGAACAGGCGTCATATCGATGAAGTCGATAACAATCAGACCACCCAGGTCGCGCAGGCGGAGCTGGCGGGCGATTTCATCAGCGGCTTCAAGGTTGGTATTGAAGGCTGTCTCTTCGATATCACCGCCGCGGGTTGCACGTGCGGAGTTGATGTCGATAGCGGTCAGCGCTTCGGTCGTATCGATAACGATAGAACCGCCGGACGGCAGACGCACTTCACGCTGGAAGGCGGACTCGATCTGGGATTCAATCTGATAGTGGCTGAACAGCGGGATTTCACCGGTGTACAGTTTGATTTTGCTGGTGAAATCCGGACGACCCAGCGCAGCGATGTGCTGGCGAGCCAGCTCAAGCACTTTCGGGTTATCAATCAGAATTTCGCCGATATCCTGACGCAGGTAGTCACGGAAGGCACGCACGATAACGTTGCTTTCCTGGTGGATCAGGAACGGAGCAGGGCGGCTTTCTGCCGCTTTCTGGATGGCTTCCCAGTGCTTCAGACGGAAGCTCAGGTCCCACTGCAGCGCTTCGGCAGATTTGCCCACACCTGCGGTACGAACGATAAGCCCCATGCCATCCGGCAGTTCAAGACTCGCCAGCGCTTCTTTCAGCTCGGTACGGTCATCACCTTCGATACGGCGAGAGATACCACCCGCACGCGGGTTGTTCGGCATCAGAACCAGATAGCTCCCCGCCAGGCTGATAAAGGTGGTCAGTGCGGCACCTTTGTTGCCACGCTCTTCTTTATCAATCTGGACGATAACTTCCTGACCTTCACGCAGAACATCTTTAATGTTTGGGCGGCCATGGGAGTTGTAGTTTGCAGGGAAATATTCGCGGGCGATTTCTTTAAGAGGGAGGAAACCGTGACGCTCAGCACCGTAATCGACAAATGCAGCTTCAAGGCTTGGTTCAATGCGGGTGATCTTACCTTTGTAAATGTTCGCTTTTTTCTGTTCGTGTCCAGGACTTTCGATATCCAGATCGTACAGGCGCTGCCCATCCACAAGGGCGACACGCAACTCTTCTTGCTGAGTTGCGTTGATTAACATTCTTTTCATCGTAACTTACTCATTATTCTTACATTGACGACAAAGCTGCGGGCAAGGTGACGCTTTCCGGGGTATGAACCGATGGCCTCGTGTCTGTTCACGTCGCCAACCTCACGGTTGTCGCTCGCTTAAGAGGCGCAGAGTGTCGGTTGCCTGTATTTCATACGGAAACACAGCGCAATTATCAGGGGAATTGCCTGGGAAAACTCTCCAGAGAACAATCCTTATACCGGGAAGTACTGCAACCCGCAGCCCGCTAACTGCCTGAAAGATCAATACGTCTTACGCCATTGCTGCGTGGATGATCGGTCAGACAAAATTGGTCATTCCGTCGATATCCTTACAAAACCCGGATTTAACGCGGAAAACAGCCTCATTATTCCACTGCTCGCCGGGTTATAGCAAGATGACTTTTACCAATTATCACCCGGTTACTCACAGTTTCTTCACTTCAACGCGACGATTGGTTTAATAACCACCAAATCGATTGCGCAAAAGAAGGAGCAGGCCGGATAAAAGTAAATATAAGCATAGAAAAATGAGTGGCGCTAATGCCTGACGATATTTAGAATCGCCAACCATGAAAACAGAGACTCCAGCCGTAAAAATGGTTGCCATCGCGGATGATGAAGCGGGGCAACGCATCGATAACTTTTTGCGCAACCAACTGAAAGGTGTGCCAAAAAGTATGATTTATCGCATCTTGCGTAAGGGCGAGGTGCGGGTGAACAAAAAACGCGTGAAGCCCGAGTACAAGCTCGAAGCCGGTGATGAAGTGCGTATCCCGCCGGTGCGCGTGGCTGAACGTGAAGAAGAAGTGGTTTCGCCTAAGCTGCAAAAAGTGGCTGCGCTGAGTGATGTTATCCTTTATGAGGATGACTATATTCTTGTGCTGAACAAGCCGTCTGGGACAGCCGTACACGGCGGCAGTGGGCTGAGCTTCGGCGTGATTGAAGGGTTGCGCGCGCTGCGCCCGGAAGCCCGTTTCCTGGAACTGGTGCATCGTCTGGACCGGGACACCTCCGGCGTGCTGCTGGTGGCGAAAAAACGTTCTGCGCTGCGTTCGCTCCATGAGCAACTGCGTGAAAAAGGGATGCAGAAGGATTATCTGGCACTGGTTCGCGGTCAGTGGCAATCCCACGTTAAGGTAGTGCAGGCACCGCTGCTGAAAAATATTTTGCAGAGCGGCGAGCGCATCGTGCGTGTGAATCAGGAAGGTAAACCGTCTGAGACGCGCTTTAAAGTAGAAGAGCGGTATGAGTTTGCCACGCTGGTGCGCTGTAGCCCGGTGACGGGCCGTACTCACCAGATCCGCGTGCATACGCAGTTTGCCGGGCATCCGATTGCGTTTGACGATCGCTATGGCGACCGTGAATTCGACAAACAGCTGGCAGGGACGGGGCTGTCGCGTCTGTTCCTGCATGCGGCGGCACTGAAGTTTACCCATCCGAATACCGGCGAAACTATCCGTATTGAAGCGCCGCTGGATGAGCAGTTGAAACGCTGTCTTAAGGTCCTGCGCGGCTGATTTTGCCCGGCGGCGCTGCGCTTGCACGGACCTACGGTTTTGTAGGCCGGGTCAGCGCAGCGCCACCCGGCGAAGGTCACATCGTCAGCGGATTACACTCTTCTCGCCTTAACATCTGGCACAGCGCAATCAGCGGCAATCCAACCAGCGTATTTGGGTCACGGCCGTCCAGCTTGTCGAACAACGCAATCCCCAGTCCTTCACTTTTAAAGCTCCCCGCACAGTTCAGCGGACGTTCCCGACGCACGTAGTCGGTAATCTCCTGATCGCTGAGGTGACGAAAGTGCACGTCGAAGGGTTCACATTCCGTTTGCAGATGGCCTGAGGCGGCGTTGTAGAGCGCAAGACCCGTATAAAAGGTCACGATAGTGCCACGTGCTCGCATCAACTGCTGGCAGGCGTTCTCTTCGGTATGGGGCTTGCCGGTGATCTCTCCGTCCAGCACGCAAACCTGATCGGAGCCTATAATCAAATGAGCGGGATAGCGGGCGGCAAGCGCCTGTGCCTTCTCTTGTGCGAGACGGGTGACCAGATGACGAGGTGATTCTCCCGGATGCGGCGTTTCATCAATCTCTGGCGCGGCACATTCAAACGGAATCCCGAGTTTTTCCAGCAGCATTCGGCGGTAGGGTGATGTGGAAGCAAGAACGAGATTTGGCATATTTTTATCACCAGATATAGCGTATCGATGCCAGCCATTTTAAACTACAGGCCGCAATGTGTGCGAATAATTGGCAAAAGGCAGCCCAGGTTGCCTTTTTCTTTGACTCTATGACGTTACAAAGTTAATATGCGCGCCCTATGCAAAAGGTAAAATTACCCCTGACTCTTGATCCGGTTCGTACGGCTCAAAAACGCCTCGATTATGAAGGTATCTATACTTCCGATCAGGCAGAGCGTATTGCCGAATCTGTAGTCAGTGTGGACAGTGATGTCGAATGCTCCATGTCGTTCGCTATCGATAACCAGCGCCTCGCCGTTTTAACCGGTGATGCAAAGGTGACGGTAACGCTCGAGTGTCAGCGTTGCGGGAAACCGTTTGTACAGCATGTTCACACAACGTATTGTTTCAGTCCGGTTCGTTCTGACGAACAGGCTGAAGCACTCCCGGAAGCGTATGAGCCGATTGAGGTTAACGAATTCGGTGAAATCGATCTGCTGGCGCTGGTTGAAGATGAAATCATCCTCACCTTGCCAGTGGTTCCGGTGCATGATTCTGAACACTGTGAAGTGTCCGAGGCGGACATGGTCTTTGGGGAACTGCCTGATGAAGCGCAAAAACCAAACCCATTTGCCGTATTAGCCAGCTTAAAGCGTAAGTAATTGAGGAGTAAGGTCCATGGCCGTACAACAGAATAAACCAACCCGTTCCAAACGTGGCATGCGTCGTTCCCATGACGCGCTGACTGCAGTTACCAGCCTGTCTGTAGACAAGACTTCTGGTGAGAAACACCTGCGTCACCACATCACTGCTGACGGTTTCTACCGCGGCCGCAAGGTTATCACTAAGTAATCACGCGTCAGCGTGATTAGGCTTAGTGAGGAACTCCCCGTGCAAACGGGGAATTTACCGAACCAGGCTGCGACGATACCTTGACACGTCTAACCCTGGCGTTAGATGTCATGGGGGGAGATTTTGGCCCTTCCGTGACAGTGCCTGCAGCATTGCAGGCACTGGATTCTAATTCGCAACTCACACTTCTTTTAGTCGGCAATCCCGACACAATCACGCCATTACTTGCAAAAGCTGACTTCGAACAACGTTCACGTCTGCAGATTATTCCTGCGCAGTCAGTTATTGCCAGTGATGCGCGCCCCTCGCAGGCTATTCGCAATAGCCGCGGCAGTTCTATGCGCATCGCGCTGGAGCTGGTGAAAGAAGGGCGAGCGCAGGCTTGCGTCAGTGCGGGGAATACCGGCGCGCTGATGGGGCTGTCGAAATTACTGCTCAGGCCCATTGAGGGTATTGAGCGTCCGGCGCTGGTGACGGTATTACCGCATCAACAAAAGGGCAAAACGGTGGTGCTCGATTTGGGTGCTAACGTTGATTGTGATAGTACAATGCTGGCTCAGTTTGCCGTTATGGGGTCGGTGCTGGCAGAAGAAGTGGTCGGGATCAACTCCCCCCGCGTTGCATTACTGAATATTGGTGAAGAAGAGACGAAAGGCCTGGACAGTATTCGCGATGCTGCGGAAATACTCAAACAGGTGCCCTCCATCAACTATATTGGTTATCTCGAAGCTAATGAGTTGCTGACGGGCAAAACGGATGTCCTGGTCTGCGATGGCTTCACCGGAAACGTAACGTTGAAGACCATGGAAGGGGTGGTGAGAATGTTTCTTTCTCTGCTGAAATCGCAGGGAGAGGGGAAAAAAAGGTCCTGGTGGCTGATTTTATTAAAGCGTTGGTTACAAAAAAGCCTGACGCGGCGATTCAGTCACCTCAACCCCGACCAGTATAATGGCGCCTGTCTGTTAGGATTGCGCGGCATTGTGATTAAGAGTCACGGTGCTGCCAATCAGCGAGCATTTTCCGTCGCGATTGAACAGGCAGTGCAGGCGGTGCAGCGACAAGTCCCTCAGCGGATTGCCGCTCGCCTGGAATCTGTATTAGCTAAAAGTGACTGAGCGTACATGTATACGAAGATTATTGGTACCGGCAGCTATCTGCCAAAACAGGTGCGAACCAACGCCGATCTGGAAAAAATGGTAGATACGTCTGACGAGTGGATTGTCACGCGCACAGGTATCCGTGAACGTCGTATCGCCGCGCCAGACGAAACGGTTTCCACCATGGGTTACGAAGCCGCACAGCGCGCGCTTGAGATGGCTGGGATCGATAAAGAAGAGATTGGTTTGATCGTGGTCGCCACGACGTCTGCCACGCATGCGTTTCCAAGCGCGGCGTGCCAGGTGCAAAACATGCTGGGTATTAAAGGCTGCCCGGCGTTTGACGTTGCCGCTGCCTGCGCAGGTTTTACCTACGCGCTGAGCATTGCCGATCAGTATGTTAAATCCGGTTCCGTGAAGTATGCACTGGTCATTGGTGCCGACGTGCTGGCACGTACCTGTGACCCAACCGATCGCGGTACGATCATTATTTTTGGTGATGGCGCGGGTGCGGTACTGCTGGGGCAGTCCGAAGAGCCGGGCATCATCTCCACGCATCTGCATGCTGACGGTCGCTATGGCGAACTGTTAACGCTGCCGAACGCCGATCGCGTTAATCCGGACAGCTCAATTTACCTGACAATGGCAGGTAACGAAGTGTTCAAAGTGGCCGTGACCGAGCTGGCGCACATCGTTGACGAAACGCTGGAAGCGAATAACCTTGAACGCACCGCGCTCGACTGGTTGGTGCCGCATCAGGCGAACCTGCGCATCATCAGCGCGACGGCTAAAAAACTGGGCATGTCAATGGACAACGTTGTTGTGACCCTCGATCGTCACGGCAACACCTCTGCGGCGTCTGTACCGTGCGCATTTGATGAAGCGGTACGCGATGGACGAATCAAACGGGGCCAACTGGTCTTGCTTGAAGCCTTCGGTGGTGGTTTCACCTGGGGTTCCGCGCTGGTTCGTTTCTAGTATAAGGACTAAAAGATGACGCAATTTGCTTTTGTGTTTCCCGGTCAGGGATCTCAAACCGTTGGGATGTTGTCTGAAATGGCAGCAAATTATCCGGTAATCGAAGAGACTTTCCGTGAAGCGTCCGACGCGCTGGGTTATGATCTGTGGGCGTTGGCTCAGCAGGGCCCGGCCGAAGAGCTGAACAAAACCTGGCAGACTCAGCCAGCGTTGCTGACCGCCTCCGTTGCGCTGTGGCGTGTCTGGCAGCAGCAGGGCGGCAAAGCGCCAGCGTTGCTCGCGGGCCATAGTCTGGGTGAATACTCTGCGCTGGTATGTGCAGGCGTGATCGCGTTTGCGGACGCGGTACGTCTGGTTGAGCTGCGCGGTAAATTCATGCAGGAAGCGGTGCCGGAAGGAACGGGTGGCATGTCTGCCATTATCGGCCTTGATGATGCCGCTATTGCAAAAGCGTGTGAAGAATCCGCCGAAGGTCAGGTCGTCTCGCCGGTGAACTTCAACTCGCCAGGCCAGGTGGTTATCGCCGGTCATAAAGAAGCGGTTGAACGTGCGGGGGCTGCCTGTAAAGCCGCGGGTGCGAAACGTGCTCTGCCGCTGCCAGTGAGCGTACCTTCGCACTGTGCGCTGATGAAGCCCGCTGCTGATAAACTGGCGGTTGAACTGGAAAAAATCACCTTCAACGCACCGACGATTTCCGTTGTAAACAACGTCGATGTGAAATGCGAAACTGCGCCAGAGGCTATCCGTAATGCACTGGTTCGCCAGCTCTACAGCCCGGTACAGTGGACCAAAACCGTTGAGTTTATGGCCTCACAGGGCGTTGAGCATCTGTATGAAGTCGGCCCTGGTAAGGTCCTCACCGGTCTGACAAAACGTATTGTTGACACCCTGACGGCTTCGGCGATTAACGAGCCGGAAGCACTGTCAGCGGCACTCTCGCAATAAAAGAGGAATACCATGAGTTTTGAAGGAAAAATCGCACTGGTCACCGGCGCAAGCCGTGGTATCGGGCGTGCAATTGCTGAAACACTGGTTGCGCGCGGCGCGAAAGTGATCGGTACAGCAACCAGCGAGAAGGGCGCTCAGGCCATCAGCGAGTATCTGGGTGCGAACGGCAAAGGTCTGGTACTGAATGTGACCGAACCTGCATCTATCGAATCTGTTCTGGAAAATATTCGCGCAGAGTTTGGCGAAGTGGATATTCTGGTCAATAATGCCGGGATCACTCGCGACAACCTGCTGATGCGAATGAAAGATGATGAGTGGAACGATATTATCGAAACCAACCTGTCATCTGTATTCCGTCTGTCAAAAGCGGTAATGCGCGCTATGATGAAGAAGCGTCATGGTCGCATTATCACTGTTGGTTCTGTGGTTGGTACCATGGGAAATGCTGGTCAGGCTAACTACGCTGCGGCGAAAGCAGGTCTGATTGGTTTCAGTAAATCGCTGGCGCGTGAAGTCGCGTCCCGCGGGATTACTGTAAACGTTGTTGCTCCGGGCTTTATTGAAACGGACATGACGCGTGCGCTGACTGAAGATCAGCGTGCGGGTACGCTGGCGGCAGTTCCGGCGGGTCGTCTTGGTGACCCTAAAGAAATCGCCAGCGCGGTTGCATTTTTAGCCTCTGACGAAGCGGGTTACATCACTGGTGAGACCCTCCACGTCAACGGCGGGATGTACATGGTTTAACCACGATGAAAAATATTTGCGTTATTGTAGGGGTTGGCCTCAAAATAACGTAAAATCGTGGTAAGACCTGCCGGGATTTAGTTGCAAATTTTTCAACATTTTATACACTACGAAAACCATCGCGAAAGCGAGTTTTGATAGGAAATTTAAGAGTATGAGCACTATCGAAGAACGCGTTAAGAAAATTATCGGCGAACAGCTGGGCGTTAAGCAGGAAGAAGTTGTGAACTCCGCTTCCTTCGTTGAAGACCTGGGCGCAGATTCTCTTGACACCGTTGAGCTGGTAATGGCTCTGGAAGAAGAGTTTGATACTGAGATTCCGGACGAAGAAGCTGAGAAAATCACCACCGTTCAGGCTGCCATTGATTACATCAACGGTCACCAGGCGTAAGTGAACATCTCCAGGCGGTCATTCGACCGCCTGAGTTTTATCTTTTTTAGTCCCACGAATCTCTTTTTTTATCCCTCCCTGGAGGACAAACGTGTCTAAGCGTCGTGTAGTTGTGACCGGACTTGGCATGTTGTCTCCTGTCGGCAATACCGTAGAGTCCACCTGGAAAGCTCTCCTTGCCGGTCAGAGCGGCATCAGCCTAATCGACCATTTCGATACTAGCGCCTATGCAACGAAATTTGCTGGCTTAGTAAAGGATTTTAACTGTGAAGAGATCATCTCGCGCAAAGAACAGCGCAAGATGGATGCCTTCATTCAATATGGAATTGTCGCTGGCGTTCAGGCCATGCAGGATTCTGGCCTTGAAATTACGGAAGAGAACGCAACCCGTATCGGCGCTGCTATCGGCTCCGGGATTGGCGGTCTTGGTCTGATCGAGGAAAACCATACATCGCTGATGAATGGCGGCCCGCGTAAGATCAGCCCGTTCTTTGTTCCGTCCACGATTGTTAACATGGTGGCAGGTCACCTGACCATCATGTATGGCCTGCGTGGTCCAAGCATTTCCATCGCAACAGCCTGTACGTCTGGCGTACATAACATCGGCCAGGCCGCGCGTATGATCGCGTACGGCGATGCAGATGCTATGGTGGCGGGCGGTGCTGAAAAAGCCAGTACCCCACTGGGTGTCGGTGGCTTCGGTGCAGCGCGTGCGCTCTCTACCCGCAACGATAACCCTCAGGCGGCGAGCCGTCCGTGGGATAAAGACCGAGATGGTTTTGTGCTGGGCGATGGTGCGGGCATGATCGTACTGGAAGAGTACGAACACGCTAAAAAACGCGGTGCGAAAATTTATGCTGAAATCGTTGGTTTCGGTATGAGTAGCGATGCTTACCACATGACGTCACCACCGGAAAACGGTGCGGGTGCTGCGCTGGCAATGGCGAATGCCATTCGCGATGCGGGTATCACACCCGCTCAGATTGGCTACGTCAATGCGCACGGTACGTCTACTCCGGCAGGCGATAAAGCAGAAGCGCAGGCTGTTAAGTCTATCTTCGGTGAATCTGCCAGCCGCGTAATGGTGAGCTCGACGAAATCCATGACCGGTCACCTGTTGGGTGCAGCGGGTGCGGTAGAGTCTATCTACTCTATCCTTGCGCTGCGCGATCAGGCTGTTCCGCCAACCATCAATCTGGATAACCCGGATGAAGGTTGCGATCTGGACTTCGTTCCACACGAAGCACGCCAGGTTAGCGGTATGGAGTACACCCTGTGTAACTCCTTCGGCTTCGGTGGCACGAACGGCTCTCTGATCTTCAAAAAGGTCTGAGCCTGACTGCACGATAGCGATTAAAAAAGGTCCGCATGTCGGGCCTTTTTTATTAAGCGTAATCCCCTTGTCCGGTCAAAGACATCCTGCCAGACTGAACCCCACGCATCGGGAGACATCATGTTTTTAATCAATGGCCTTGAGCACGATTTTCTGCCTGCAAGCGACAGGGCGATTCAGTTTGGCGATGGCTGCTTCACAACGGCCCGCATCCTCAACGGAGAGGTATGCCTGCCAGATGCCCATATTCTGCGTCTGCAACATACCTGCGAAAAATTGCTGATCCCCTTCATTCAGTGGGAGACGCTTCAGCGTGAAATGCGCCAGCTTGCGTCAACTAAAGTCAGCGGTGTGTTAAAAGTGATTATCAGTCGCGGGAGCGGTGGCCGGGGCTACAGCAGTGCCAGTTGCCAACATCCGACGAGAATTCTCTCTGTTTCTGATTACCCGGCCCACTATGCCCGCTGGCGACATGATGGCATTACGCTGGCGTTAAGCCCGGTACGCCTGGGAAGAAATCCGATGCTTGCAGGATTAAAACACCTCAACCGGCTTGAACAGGTGCTTATTCGTACTCATCTTGAGCAGACGGACGCTGACGAGGCTCTGGTCCTTGACAGCGAAGGGTTCATTACGGAATGCTGTGCGGCTAATTTACTCTGGCGTAAAGGACGTGATGTCTTCACGCCTTCGCTGAAACAGGCCGGTGTAAACGGCATTATGCGTCAATTTTGTTTGCAACAGCTGGCACACTCTGGCTTTCACGTTGTCGAAGTGAGCGCAAGGGAAGAGGCGCTCCTGTCAGCGGATGAAGTTGTTATTTGCAATGCGCTGATGCCCGTGGTGCCCGTTCGCGCTTATGATCGCCTGTGCTGGTCATCCCGCGAACTGTTTCAGTTTTTAGCCCCGTTATGTGAGCAAACCAGATAGTCATGAAGAAAATGTTGCGCTTTGTCCTCCTCCTTATTGTTGTGCTGGGTATCGCTGGCGGAGCGGGAGTGTGGAAGGTTCGCCAGCTGGCGGACAGTAAGATCCTGATTAAAGACGAGACGATTTTTACTCTTAAAGCAGGCACCGGGCGTCAGGCGCTTGGCGAACAGCTTTATGGTGACAAGATTATTAACCGCCCGCGGGTATTCCAGTGGTTGCTGCGTATTGAGCCTGATTTGTCGCACTTTAAGGCCGGAACCTATCGCTTTACGCCTGGCATGACCGTCAGAGAAATGCTGCAATTGCTGGAGAGCGGTAAAGAGGCTCAGTTCCCGCTGCGTTTTGTTGAAGGTATGCGCCTGAGCGATTATCTCAAACAGTTGCGTGATGCGCCTTATATCAAACACACGCTGAAAGATGATCGCTACGAGACGGTGGCCGAGGTACTGAAATTTGAACATCCTGAGTGGGTGGAGGGCTGGTTCTGGCCTGATACCTGGATGTACACGGCAGGTACCACGGATGTGGCTATTCTCAAGCGTGCGCATAAAAAAATGGTCGCAGCGGTAGCGTCAGCGTGGGAAGGTCGGGCAGATGGCTTGCCGTATAAAGATCAAAACCAGTTTGTCACGATGGCCTCCATCATCGAAAAAGAGACGGCGGTTGCCGCCGAGCGTGACCAGGTTGCCTCCGTGTTTATCAACCGCCTGCGCATTGGCATGCGTCTGCAAACCGACCCAACGGTAATCTACGGGATGGGCGAGCGTTATAGCGGCAAAATTTCCAGAAAAGATCTGGAGACGCCAACGGCGTATAATACCTACGTGATTAACGGCCTGCCGCCAGGTCCGATTGCGACACCAGGTGAAGCCTCATTGCGAGCCGCTGCACACCCGGCAAAAACACCGTATCTCTATTTTGTGGCTGACGGAAAAGGGGGGCATACCTTTAACACCAACCTTGCCAGCCATAATCGTTCTGTTCAGGACTATCTGAAGGCACTTAAGGAAAAAAATGCGCAGTAAATACATTGTCATTGAGGGACTCGAAGGGGCGGGTAAAACCACGGCCCGCAATGTGGTGGTTGATACGCTGAAATCGCTCGGTGTCGCGGAGATGGTTTTCACCCGAGAGCCGGGTGGCACGCAGCTGGCTGAAAAACTGCGCAGCCTGGTGCTGGATATCAAATCCGTTGGCGACGAGGTGATTACTGACAAAGCCGAAGTGCTGATGTTCTACGCGGCGCGTGTACAACTGGTGGAGACGGTCATCAAGCCTGCGCTGGCGGAAGGCA
The DNA here is from genome assembly GCF_041021625.1 of Enterobacter sp. MALB-1. Taxonomy (NCBI): domain Bacteria; kingdom Pseudomonadati; phylum Pseudomonadota; class Gammaproteobacteria; order Enterobacterales; family Enterobacteriaceae; genus Enterobacter; species Enterobacter sp. MALB-1. The sequence goes on along the minus strand of NZ_JBDPJL010000001.1, from coordinate 2,679,253 downwards.
AATGGGTGATTGGCGACCGTCACGACCTGTCGACGCAGGCGTATCAGGGCGGTGGTCGTGGTATTGACCAGACGATGCTCGCGACATTGCGCGACGCAGTGCTGGGCGATTTCCGTCCAGACCTGACGCTTTATCTCGACGTGACGCCGGAAGTAGGGTTGAAGCGCGCCCGCGCGCGCGGAGAGCTGGACCGCATCGAGCAGGAATCCTTCGATTTCTTTAATCGCACCCGCGCGCGCTATCTTGAACTGGCCGGACAGGATCGTTCGATTCGCACCATTGATGCGACGCAATCTCTGGACGATGTTACGCGTGACATTCAGGCAACGGTCACACAGTGGTTACAGGAGCAGCAGGCATGAAATGGTATCCATGGTTGCGCCCGCACTTTGAACAGCTGATCAACAGCTATCAGGCGGGGCGGGGGCATCATGCGTTACTGATTCAGGCATTGCCGGGAATGGGCGATGAGGCGTTGATCTACGCCATCACCCGTTTTTTGATGTGCCAGCAGCCGGAAGGGCACAAAAGCTGTGGCAAATGCCGCGGCTGCCAACTGATGCAGGCGGGCACGCATCCGGACTATTACACGCTGGAGCCTGAGAAAGGCAAAAGTACGCTCGGCATTGATGCGGTGCGTGAGGTCAGTGAAAAACTGTACGAGCACGCGCGTCTGGGCGGCGCAAAAGTGGTCTGGCTGAAAGATGCCGCACTGCTGACAGAAGCCGCAGCCAATGCGCTGTTGAAAACGCTTGAAGAACCGCCGGAAAAAACCTGGTTCTTCCTGTCATGCCGCGAACCGGGAAGATTACTGGCTACATTGCGCAGCCGTTGCCGGCTTCACCACCTTGCTGTACCCCAGGAAGCATGGGCGCTGGCCTGGCTTGAACGAGAAGTGACAATGTCACAAGATGCGGTGTTGACCGCTCTGCGCTTGTGCAGCGGCGCACCTGCAGCTGCGCTGGCATTGCTGCAACCTGACATCTGGACACAGCGCGAGACGCTCTGTCGCGCGGTTGAATCGGCCCTGGACAGCCGTGACTGGCTGAGTTTACTGCCTGCGCTGAACAGCGATCAGGCGGCCGAACGCTTACACTGGCTGGCGGCCTTACTTCTGGATGCGCTTAAACTCCAGCAAGGAGCGACGCTACTGACAAACCTCGACGTCTGGCCTTTGCTGAATACCCTGGCAAATCGCCTGTCGGGAACGGCTTTGCGCGCTATCCTTCATGATGTCTGCCACAGTCGCGAACAACTTTTGACAGTGGTCGGTCTTAATCGCGAGCTTTTACTGACCGATCGGTTACTGCGTATTGAACATTACCTGCAACCAGGCGTGATACCGCCTGTTTCCCATCTCTGAGAGAGACATTATGTTTTTAGTCGACTCACACTGCCATCTTGATGGCCTGGATTATCAATCCCTGCATAAAAACGTCGATGACGTGCTGGCAAAAGCTGCCGCCCGCGATGTGAAATTTTGCCTTGCCGTCGCTACCACGCTGCCCGGATATCGTTCCATGCGTGAGCTGGTAGGCGTGCGTGATAACGTCGTCTTCTCCTGTGGCGTGCATCCGCTGAATCAGGATGAAGAGTACAACGTAGACGATTTACGTCGCCTGGCGGCAGAAGAGGGCGTGGTCGCGATGGGTGAAACCGGGCTGGACTATTTTTACACGCCGGAAACTAAACCGCGTCAGCAGGAATCCTTCCGCAACCATATCCGCATTGGCCGCGAGCTGAACAAACCTGTCATGGTGCATACCCGTGATGCGCGTGCCGACACCCTTGATATCCTCCGGGAAGAAAAGGTGACGGATTGCGGGGGCGTACTACACTGTTTCACAGAAGACAGAGAAACGGCGGGTAAGCTGCTTGATTTAGGGTTTTATATCTCGTTTTCGGGGATCGTGACATTCCGTAACGCTGAACAACTGCGTGATGCTGCACGTTATGTCCCGCTCGATCGCATTCTGGTGGAAACAGACTCTCCGTATCTGGCTCCGGTGCCGCACCGCGGTAAAGAAAATCAGCCAGCCATGACGAGAGATGTGGCTGAATATATGGCTGTCCTGAAGGGCGTTAGCATTGATGAGCTTGCCCGCGCCACGACGGAAAACTTCGCCAGCCTGTTCCACATTGACCCCGCCCGCCTGCAATCTGTCTGATACACCTGTTTTTTTTAGGCTCGTAATTAATAAACAAAGCGAGTAAAGTTCACCGCCTCATTTGGGGCGGTGATGGTGTTTTTAGACACATCCAGACATGCTTTTTGTAAATAACTGAAAGTTTTTTGGCCGTCTTAAGCTGAAACGTGATAGCCGTCAAACAAACTCAGAGGGATTTATTTTACTCTGTGTAATAAATAAAGGGCGCTTAGATGTCCTGTCCACGGCACGGTACTCCCCCCGTGCCAATGCGTGAAAAGCGTAAAAAAAAGCACAAATACTCAGGAGCACTCTCAATTATGTTTAAGAATGCATTTGCTAACCTGCAAAAGGTCGGTAAATCGCTGATGCTGCCAGTATCCGTACTGCCTATCGCAGGTATCCTGCTGGGTGTCGGTTCTGCTAACTTCAGCTGGCTGCCAGCCGTAGTTTCCCATGTGATGGCCGAAGCAGGCGGTTCTGTTTTTGCTAACATGCCGCTGATCTTCGCGATCGGTGTTGCTCTGGGCTTTACCAATAACGACGGTGTATCCGCTCTGGCCGCCGTTGTCGCTTACGGCATCATGGTGAAAACCATGGCTGTGGTTGCGCCGCTGGTTCTGCATTTACCTGCTGAAGAGATCGCAGCGAAACACCTGGCTGATACCGGTGTTCTCGGCGGTATCATCTCCGGTGCGATTGCAGCGTATATGTTCAACCGCTTCTATCGCATCAAGCTGCCTGAGTATCTGGGCTTCTTCGCGGGCAAGCGTTTCGTTCCGATCATCTCTGGTCTGGCCGCGATTTTCACTGGCGTGATCCTGTCCTTCATCTGGCCACCAATCGGTTCCGCTATCCAGACCTTCTCTCAGTGGGCTGCTTACCAGAACCCGGTTGTGGCGTTTGGTATCTACGGCTTCATCGAGCGTTGCCTGGTGCCATTTGGTCTGCACCACATCTGGAACGTTCCATTCCAGATGCAGATTGGTGAATTCACCAACGCAGCAGGTCAGGTATTCCACGGTGATATCCCACGTTACATGGCGGGCGACCCAACTGCAGGTAAACTGTCTGGTGGCTTCCTGTTCAAAATGTACGGCCTGCCAGCCGCGGCGATTGCAATCTGGCACTCTGCTAAACCAGAGAACCGTGCAAAAGTGGGCGGTATCATGATCTCCGCAGCGTTGACCTCGTTCCTGACCGGTATCACCGAGCCGATCGAGTTCTCCTTCATGTTCGTTGCGCCGATTCTGTACATCATTCACGCGATTCTGGCGGGTCTGGCGTTCCCAATCTGTATCCTGCTGGGTATGCGTGACGGTACGTCCTTCTCTCACGGTCTGATCGACTTTATCGTTCTGTCCGGTAACAGCAGCAAACTGTGGCTGTTCCCAATCGTGGGTGCGTGCTACGCCGTTGTGTACTACACCATCTTCCGCGTGCTGATTAAAGCACTGGACCTGAAAACCCCAGGCCGTGAAGATGCGTCTGAAGACACTAAAGCTGGCGCGACCAGCGAAATGGCTCCGGCTCTGGTTGCAGCGTTCGGCGGTAAAGAAAACATCACTAACCTGGACGCGTGTATCACTCGTCTGCGTGTGAGCGTTGCTGACGTGGCAAAAGTTGACCAGCCTGGCCTGAAAAAACTGGGTGCAGCGGGCGTTGTTGTTGCAGGTTCTGGTGTTCAGGCTATCTTCGGTACGAAATCCGATAACCTGAAAACAGAAATGGATGAGTACATCCGCAACAACTAAGTTGTGACCTGGGGAGACTAAGGCAGCCGAATGGCTGCCTTTTTTACGGGTGTTAATCTTCATATAAAAAAGGGAGCCTGCAGGCTCCCTTTGTCGTTGCTGATAACTTAGAAACTGTAGCTTCCGCTTACGGAGAAGTTACGCGGTGCCCCATAGACGCCGTAGGTTCCCAGATAGTCATAATATTCTTTGTCGAAGACGTTGTTCAGGTTGCCCTGTATCGCAAAGTTTTTGGTGACCTGGTAGCGGGTAAACAGATCCACGACGGTATAACCATCCTGAGTGATCTTCTTAACGCCATTGGGACCCGGCGTTTCGAAGTCATACCAGGTTTTATTCTGCCAGCGGGCACCACCGCCAACCGTCAGCTCAGGCAGCATTGGAAGCTGGTAACGGGTGAACAGCTTAAGCGTCGTGCGAGGCTGCTGCGGGTTAACCGCATTGCCGTCTTCATCTTCCGCAATGTAGCGGCTGCCGCCGAAGGTCAACTGCCAGTTGTCGGTCAATGCGCCGTTCAGCTCAAACTCTACGCCTTTGCTCACCGTACCATCTATCGATTTATATGCGCTTTGTCCGCCGGAGCCAGGGATAGTGACGCCAGTATTCACCGCAACATTGTCCTGTTCGATGCGGAAGACGGAGAGGGAGGCGGTCAGTCGGGTGTTGAACCAGTCACCTTTCACGCCAGCTTCATAGCTTTTCCCGGTCGTTGGATCGATAAACTTGCTGTTGATATCGCGCTGGCCGGAAGGCTGGAAGATGGAGGTATAGCTCGTGTAGACCGACCACGTATCGTCAATATCGTAAATCAGCCCGGCGTAAGGGGTAACGTCATCAAACTTCGCGTTGCGGATCTCGTCCGGCTTACGCTCCAGATTGTACTTGGCGCTCCACTCGGTATAACGTGCGCCCAGGATCAGGTGAAGCGGGTCGGCCAGGGAAAGGCGCGTGGCGGCATACACTGATTTCTGACGAATCACGTCACGCTGGTAAAGCGCAAAATCAGACCAGGCGGGATCGGCCAGTTTACCGTTATAATCGTAGATGCTGCCCACATCCATCAGACCGTAATTGTCATTGACCGGATAAGAGTTGTCATAGTTATTACGCTGACGACTATAGCTACCGCCCAGCATCAGCTCATGCTGACGCCCCAGCAGATCGTATCCACCACGAACGAATGCATCCACCGAGTCCTGTTTACGCTCACCGCGGTTCCAGCCGCCCCATGCGCCCTGATAGAGGGAGGCATCGTACAGGCCGGTCGTTTTGTCCGGGTAACCATCAATGTACATCAGCTTGCTGTCGAAGTTCGTTTCAGCATGCATGGCGTTAATCTTCGCTTCCCAGCCGTTATCAAAACGTTGAGTCAGGTTGGCAAAGACTTTCGTTGAGTCCTTATTGGAATACGTCCAGTCGGCTGCGGTGTTAAAGCCGCGACGGAAATGTGTCTTGCTGCCATCGCTAAACAGGGAAGGGAAGCCGCCCCAGGTTGGGCTATCTTCTTCACTTTCCTGGTAGTCATAACCCACGGAGAGCGTAGTCGAGTCAGTCAGGTCGGCATCAACAACACCATAAATAAACTTCTTGCGATAGTGGTTACGCTCAACCCAGGAATCATTATCCTGATAACCCGTGATGACGCGGCCACGCACATTGCCTGATTCAGTCAGCGGAGCCTGCAGATCCAGCACGTAGCGCTGTTTGTCCCAGCTGCCATAGGTGGCGGATACCGACCCCTTAAACGCTTTACTGTCGGCATGTTTACGCACCATGTTGACATAAGCGGAAGGGTTACCCGTACCGCTCATCAATCCCGCTGCGCCACGTACCACTTCGATTTTATCGTAGATTGCCGTATCGCCCGCGGTATCGCCAAAGTTCCAGCGGTTATCGAGGAATGTTGGCATATCTTCATAGGCAAAGTTGCTTATGAAGAAACCACGTGCGTAAAAGTTAGTACGGCTGGTATCAATGCGGGAGGCGCTGACGCCAGTTGTGTTATCCAGAACCTGCCCGATGGTGTTCAGCTCCTGGTCCTGCATACGCTGTTGGCTAATCACGCTGACGGACTGCGGAATATCGCGCGGCACGAGCAGCAATTTGGTGCCGGTGGTGGTGGTTTTGACGCTGTAGTCCTGATCCTGGCTGGTTGTTGGGTCCTGCGCGTTATCAAAACCGCCATCAACAACGACAGTATCTTCTGTCTCAGAAGCGGCAAAACTTATAGTAGGCGTCAATGCCATAGCAATGCAGGCTGCCAGCAACGAAGGTGTTGCGACAGGCTGACGTTGCCCATCCCTGGTATGATTAATGAAAGACATCATCAAACCCTTAATGAATGGTGAAAGTTGTGTGCGTCAGTCCCGCTAGCACGGGCTGAGGTCGTTTTCTATGTTAAAAATGCGCATGTAAATGCAAATGCGAAATATACGCATTGTGATTAGCGCTGTAAACAGATGTTTCAGACGGTTTTGAAATAAGGTTTCAGTGTGTAAGCATGTGTCGGTGGTTACTCTCCAGCCAGCCGGTGTACAAACAGGAAAGAAATCGCGGGAGAAGGTTGAAAGGACAGGAGAAAGTCGCTCATACTCTTGAATTGCGTCACACAGCAATACAGACGATGTGTGCTAGTCGCGAACGCACCACGCCAGATTAAACATAAAAGGAAAAGGCCATGGCTGAAGAAACCATTTTCAGTAAAATTATCCGCCGCGAAATTCCGTCGGATATCGTCTATCAGGATGAGCTGGTGACGGCTTTCCGGGACATTTCACCGCAGGCACCGACGCACATCCTTATCATTCCCAATATTCTGATTCCTACCGTAAATGATGTGAAAACCGAGCATGAAGTGGCATTAGGCCGTATGCTTACGGTGGCAGCGAAAATCGCTGAGCAGGAAGGCATTGCTGAAGACGGTTATCGTCTGATTATGAACTGCAACCGTCATGGCGGTCAGGAAGTTTACCATATTCATATGCATCTGCTGGGCGGGCGTCCGCTGGGACCGATGCTTGCACATAAAGGTCTTTGACATGTTAAGAGGGCGTATTGCGGCGTTGATGATGACGCTGGTGATGGTGGGGTGCAGTACGCGTCCTGCGATCCCGGTCAGCGATGAACAGACGCTGGTGATGGAGTCCTCCGTGCTTGCGGCTGGCATCACGGCAGAGCAACCTTCGCTGACGATCAGCGAAATCCAGCCTTCTGCCTCCTCTACGCTCTATAACGAAAGACATGAGCCCGTTACGGTACATTACCGTTTCTACTGGTACGACGTAAGAGGTCTTGAAATGCACCCGCTTGAAGCGCCGCGCAGCGTAACGATACCGGCGAGATCGTCGGTCACGCTCTATGGCAGCGCCAACTTCCTGGGTGCTCATAAGGTAAGACTTTATCTTTATCTGTAAGGAGTGAATCTTGATTAAAAATATGAGCCGCTATGCGCTCCTGAGTGCGTTTGCACTCTTCCTTGCAGGGTGTGTGACGCGAACGGAACAGCCTGCTCCGGTGGAAGAGGCGAAACCGGGGACGGAACAACCGACACAGCCGACACAACCTGTGCCAACGGTGCCCTCTGTTCCAGCCATTCCGGCGCAGCCTGGTCCGATTGAGCATCAGGATGAAACGGCGCAACCCACGCCGCGCGTGCGCCACTATGACTGGAACGGCGCAATGCAACCGATGGTGGGTAAAATGCTACAGGCACAAGGCGTTACACCGGGCAGCGTGTTGCTGGTGGATAGCGTAAATAACCGCACAAACGGTTCGCTGAATGCGGCTGAAGCAACGGAAACCCTGCGTAATGCGCTGGCAAATAACGGTAAATTTACGCTGGTTTCTGCGCAGCAGCTGGCGGTGGCTAAACAACAGCTGGGCTTGTCGCCACAGGATAGCCTCGGCTCTCGCAGCAAAGCGATCGGTATTGCCCGTAACGTTGGCGCGCAGTATGTGCTTTACTCTAACGCCACCGGCAACGTGAATACCCCGGCGCTGCAGATGCAGTTGATGCTGGTTCAGACAGGCGAGATTATCTGGTCAGGTAAAGGTGCCGTTACGCAACAATAACCACACGCGTGACGATGTTCTGACGCGTTATTTTCCTCAGTACCGTCTTGTCGCGCCGCAGGCCCATTCCGGGCTTGGCGGCGCGAGTTGCATTATTGAGCGGGGCGGGCATCGTCTGGTGTTACGCCAGCATCACGATGCCACGGCACCCGCTTCCCATTTTCGCCGCCAGTTCCGTGCGCTGAGGCGTCTTCCGGCGGATCTCGTGCCACAGCCCTGTTTTTTTATACGGGACTGGATGGCCGTGGAGTATCTTGCGGGCGAGATCAAAAGCGTGTTACCGGATACCCCAACGCTTGCTGCCATGCTGTATCATCTGCATCGTCAACGGCGTCTGGGCTGGCGCATTGTGCTGCTGCCTTTACTGGAACAGTACTGGCAGCAATCATCACCTCGCAGACGAACGCCTTACTGGCTGGCGCAACTGAAGCAGTTACGCAAAGCCGGTGAGCCGCAGCCGTTGCGGTTAGCACCGCTGCATATGGACGTTCATGCCGGTAATGTCGTTCACACCCCGACGGGCGAGAAACTCATTGACTGGGAATATGCCGGAGACGGAGATGTGGCGCTTGAGCTTGCGGCGGTGTGGATGCCCGATGACACCTCGCGCGCGCGCCTGATCAGGGACTACGCACGCCGTGCGCAAATGGATGCGTTAACGCTTTCGCGCCAGGTCCGGCGCTGGCGTCCGTGGGTACTAATGCTGATGGCGGGCTGGTTTGAAATGCGCTTTCAACAGTCAAAAGACAAACAATTTATCGCGCTGGCAGATGACGTCTGGCGTCAGTTACAAACGAAAGGATAAGAGAGGTTCGTGTGGGTCCAGTTATGTTGGATGTGGAAGGGTATGAGCTGGATGCGGAAGAGCGTGAAATTCTGGCGCACCCGCTGGTTGGTGGTCTGATTCTGTTTACCCGCAACTATCACGATCCGGAGCAACTGCGTGAACTGGTTCGCCAGATCCGCGCGGCTTCACGCAACCACCTGGTGGTGGCGGTTGACCAGGAAGGCGGACGCGTCCAGCGTTTCCGCGACGGTTTTACCCGCTTACCCGCAGCCCAATCTTTTGCAGCACTGCTGGGCACCGAAGAGGGCGGCAGACTGGCGCAGGATGCGGGCTGGCTGATGGCAAGCGAGATGATTGCGATGGATATCGACATCAGCTTCGCGCCAGTACTGGATGTCGGTCATATCAGTGCCGCGATTGGTGAACGCTCATACCATGAAGATCCGCAAATTGCGCTGGCGATGGCGACACGCTTCATTGACGGTATGCACGATGCAGGAATGAAAACTACCGGAAAACACTTTCCGGGACACGGTGCAGTGACCGCAGATTCCCACAAAGAGACACCGCGCGATCCGCGCCCTGAGGCAGAGATCCGCGCTAAAGATATGTCGGTGTTCCGTTCCCTCATCACGGATAACAAGCTGGACGCCATTATGCCCGCGCACGTGATCTACAGCGATGTCGATCCGCGTCCGGCCAGCGGTTCCCCGCATTGGCTGAAAACCGTGCTTCGTCAGGAGTTGGGTTTTAACGGCGTCATTTTTTCTGATGATTTGTCGATGGAAGGGGCGGCGATTATGGGCAGCTATGCGGAGCGTGGTCAGGCGTCGCTGGATGCAGGTTGCGATATGATCCTGGTCTGTAATAATCGTAAGGGAGCGGTCAGCGTGCTGGATAACCTGTCGCCGATCAATGCTGAACGTGTTACACAATTGTATCATAAAGGTTCATTTAGCCGTCAGGAGCTGATCGGCTCGGCGCGGTGGAAAACGATCAATGCCCAGCTGGAGGCGCTAAACGAGCGCTGGCAGGCACATAAAGCCAGCCTGTGATCCCTCCCGGAAGGCGTAGCGTGGTGAGAAGACAATGATCATCTATTTACACGGTTTTGATTCAAACAGTCCTGGTAATCATGAGAAGGTGCTGCAACTGCAGTTTATCGATCCGGATGTTCGGCTGATCAGCTACAGCACGCGCCATCCGAAACATGATATGCAGCATTTGCTGAAAGAAGTGGACAAAATGCTGCAGCTTAACGTCGACGATCGCCCGCTAATTTGCGGCGTGGGGCTGGGGGGATACTGGGCTGAGCGCATCGGGTTCCTGTGCGATATTCGTCAGGTGATTTTCAACCCGAACCTGTTCCCGAATGAGAACATGGAAGGCAAGATTGACCGCCCGGAGGAGTATGCCGACATCGCGACAAAATGCGTCAGTAACTTCCGTGAAAAAAATCGCGATCGCTGTCTGGTGATCCTCTCCCGTAACGACGAAGCGCTCAGCAGCACGCGCGCGGCGGATTTGCTGCACCATTTTTATGAAATTGTCTGGGATGAAGAGCAGACCCACAAATTCAAGAATATCTCTCCGCACCTGCAGCGCATCAAAGCCTTTAAAACGCTGGGCTAACAAACGTCTCATCTTTCCTCAGGCCCGGCCGCGAACGCGTGCCGGGCTTTCTTTTTCGTCAGATTTGTCTACTTTTAAGCCATCAAAACTTGATGCATATCAATTTTGGTATGACCAATGCGCCTGACGTGTTATTCTCAATGCACCTGAATGGTTTCAGTGCTGTAACCTGTTGTTAATTAAGGGTTATTTTTATAACTTTTAATTAACAATTGGTTAATAATTTGAGGGGGTCACGTTGACTACGCCATTGAAAAAGATAGTGATTGTAGGCGGTGGTGCTGGCGGGCTGGAGCTGGCGACACAGCTGGGTAAAAAGCTGGGTCGCGGCAAGAAGGCCAAAATTACGCTGGTGGATCGCAACCATAGTCACCTGTGGAAACCGTTACTGCATGAAGTGGCGACGGGGTCGCTGGATGAAGGTGTGGACGCGTTGAGCTATCTGGCGCATGCACGCAATCACCATTTCCAGTTCCAGTTGGGTTCAGTGGTGGACATCAATCGCGAAAGCAAAACCATTACGCTTGCTGAGCTGCGTGACGACAAAGGCGAACTGCTGGTGCCTGAGCGTAAACTGCCGTACGACACGCTGGTGATGGCGCTGGGCAGCACCTCAAACGATTTCAATACGCCGGGCGTGAAAGAGCACTGCATCTTCCTCGATAATCCGCATCAGGCGCGTCGTTTCCATCAGGAAATGCTAAACCTGTTTCTGAAATACACCAGTAATATGGGTGCGAACGGCAAAGTAAACATCGCCATTGTGGGCGGTGGTGCGACGGGCGTTGAGCTGTCTGCTGAGCTGCATAACGCAGTGAAACAACTGCACAGCTACGGTTACAAAGGGCTGACGAACGACGCGCTGAACGTCACGCTGGTAGAAGCGGGCGAACGTATTCTGCCTGCGCTTCCTCCGCGTATTTCTGGTGCAGCGCACAGCGAGCTGACCAAACTGGGTGTACGCGTGTTGACGCAAACCATGGTGACCAGCGCGGACGAAGGCGGCCTGCACACCAAAGATGGCGAGTACATTGAAGCGGACCTGATGGTCTGGGCGGCGGGAATCAAAGCCCCTGATTTCATGAAAGACATCGGCGGGCTGGAAACCAACCGCATTAACCAGCTGGTGACCGAGCCGACGCTGCAAACCACGCGTGATCCGGAAATTTACGCAATCGGCGACTGTGCATCCTGTGCCCGTCCGGAAGGCGGATTTGTCCCGCCACGTGCTCAGGCCGCTCACCAGATGGCAAGCCTTGTACTGCATAACATTCTGGCGCAGATCAAAGGCAAGCCGATGAAAGCGTATGTCTATAAAGACCATGGTTCACTGGTCTCGCTCTCTAACTTCTCCACCGTGGGCAGCCTGATGGGTAACCTGATGCGCGGCTCCATGATGGTAGAAGGGCGCATCGCGCGCTTTGTGTACATCTCGCTGTACCGTATGCACCAGATTGCGCTGCACGGATACTTTAAAACCGGCCTGATGATGCTGGTTGGCAGAATCAACCGCGTGATCCGTCCGCGCCTCAAACTGCACTAATCTTTGACTCCCTCCGGGCCCTCCGGAGGGTTTTTTTAGCATATCGTGCTGCTCATCTTCGATTGGGTGCTTAAGAGTTCTCTTAAATACGATATATCCCCCCTTGTACGCCCTTTTTTTGATCCTTTATCTGATTGGCGACGACTCTCCTTCATTGCAAAATTGTTACCAATAGCAACAAAGGAGGAAGTCCCGTGAATAAATCAATGTTGGCGGGTATAGGGATTGGCGTAGCTGCTGCGTTAGGTGTGGCTGCGGTTGCCAGTCTCAATGTGCTTGATCGCGGCCCGCAGTACGCACAGGTTGTTTCTGCCACACCAATTAAAGAGACGGTAAAAACGCCTCGCCAGGAGTGCCGTAATGTTTCTGTCACTCATCGTCGTCCGGTACAGGATGAAAACCGCATCGCCGGGTCTGTTCTGGGGGCGGTAGCAGGTGGCGTAATCGGTCACCAGTTTGGCGGTGGTCGTGGTAAAGATGTGGCGACCGTGGTTGGCGCACTGGGTGGCGGTTATGCCGGTAACCAGGTGCAGGGCGCAATGCAGAATAACGACACTTACACGACGACTCAGCAGCGCTGTAAAACGGTCTATGACAAGTCGGAAAAAATGCTGGGTTACGATGTCACATACAAAATTGGTGACCAGCAGGGAAAAATTCGTATGGATAAGGACCCTGGCACACAGATCCCGCTGGACGGCAATGGCCAGCTGGTACTGAATAACAACGTGTAAAAAAAGCGGTTCTCTGAACTTAGCTCCTCAGGCGCTCAGGCTGAGGAGCTTTTTTTTGCTCAGAAAGTCAGCGCGTAGTTGAGACCAAAGGTACGCCCGCGTCCTTTATACTCATATAACGCGGCGTTGCCATAGGTTGGGCTATAGAGTAGTGGCGCACGCTGGCCCCAGACGGTGGTGTACTGTTTATCCAGCAGATTTTCGATGCTAAACGACAATTTGCCCACCGGAAGCTGGTAGCTGCTCAGTAAATCAACCGTGTTGTAGCCATCGATTTTATTCCCGGCTGCATCGGTAAGATCAAAGGTTTGTTGTGTCTGAAGGCGCAGCGACCATGGCTCCGGTGCCCAGCCAACGTAGGCTGTGGCTTTCGACGGTGACGCCTGAGTGACATCCCATTTTTCCCACGATCCGTCAGTTTTGATTTCTGATTTCACCACGTTGATGTTACCCCCTACGCTCCAGGTGCTGTCAGGGATAAAGTAATCCACTGCGCCTTCCACGCCATAGATACGGCGCTTCAGTGAATTCACGTCAATGGTCATGTCGCTGCGATTGATGTCGATAGATTTGTCAGACAGAGAGTAATAAGCCGCGATCTGGGTGCGCAGGTTATTGCCGGTGTAGCGCCAGCCCAGCTCATAAGAATCGACCTTGATGCCTTCGAGTTTGGCATCATTCGGGTTCACGCTTTTCAGCAGCGCGAGATGGCCCTGGGCATCGGCTTTTGCATAAGAACCGTTACCGTAGTATTTTCCCGGATCGGGCAGTTCCACGCCCTGGGAGAAGTTAAACCAGACCTGCTGACGCTCCGTAAGATGCGCAAGAAGCCCGGCGTTAAACAGCACATTGTCGTAATCGGTTTTACCGCCAGGGATCGCGTCAGCCGATGTCGCGTTGCCATTGGCAATCGCCTGTTGCTGTGAATAGCCGATAAAGTCGTCTACGCGGTTTTCAGTCCACTGATAACGAACGCCGCCGCTCAGGGTGAAGATATCGTTAATGTCGTAGCTGTTTTGCAGGAACGGCGCAACGTTTGTGATGCTATATCCCGGATAGCGGCCGGTCGTGTAAACAGACGTGTTGTTCATTCCACCGGACGGAACCGAGTTTGCCAGGTCAAAGAACATCTGGTTGGAATCAAAGGTTTCGTGATCCGCATCAATACCCCAGGTGATCTGCCAGCCATCAAGCGGCGTGCTGTTCAACGTCAGTTTTGCGCCGTACTGATCGGTGTTCTGCTCTGAGGCCGCGAAACTGGTGACGTTCTTGTCCTTATCCAGGGTAGGGAAGGGGTAGAAACGCAGGGATTCGTCGCGATAGTAAATTTGCCCGACCAGCTCCTGCCCCCAGAAATCGGCATCCGAGTATTGCAGGCTGATCAGGTGACGCTCGGTCCCCGGAATGCGGTCGGAGCTAAAACCGCTGCGGGTGCGGGCTGTTCCATTCCCGGTGACGGCGCTCATGTTTTTATCGAGATATAGCCCGTAATCATCGTCACCCTGGCTTTTATAGTACTGGGTCACCACCTGCAACTGCCGCGTCTCGTCAATCTCAATGGTGCCGGTTCCCATCACGTCGAGGCGGTCAGAGTGCTGTAACCCTGTCTGAGTGTTATCAAAGGTAAGGGCATCGCCGTTCCCGTCATACCAGCCGCCAAAACGCTGATATGCAATGGAAAGACGACCGGATGCATGGTCGTTCCCTCCGCTGACGGCGGTCGCCACACGTTCGTCGTGGTCGTTGCTATTGTTGAACCCCGTTTTGCTGCCCAGTTCCAGATCGACTTCCGTCTCCGGTTGACCTTTTTTAGTCACGATATTGATCAGGCCACCCGTACTGCCACCACCATAAAGTGCAGTTGAGCCGGAGATGACTTCGATGTGATCGACGTTAAAGGGGTCAATAGAATCGAGCTGACGGCTGTCGGTGCGCGACGAGTTCAGGCGTACACCATCCACCAGCACCACGATGGCGCGACCGCGCATATTCATCCCGTAATTGGTACGCCCCTGGCTGCTGACATCCATCCCTGGGATCAACTGCCCGAGAATATCCTTAAACTCTTTGCCGCCCTGAACCTGCTGTTCAATCTCCTGGCCTTCTATTATCCAGGTGGTCTGTGCCATTTCGGCCACCGTGCGGTGGCTACGGTTGGCGCTGACGACCAGGCTCTCTTCATTGGTTTGTTCGGCATACAGCGGCATTGCGATAGACAGCAATATTGGGTTGAGCACCCAGAGGTTTTTCTTCATCATCATTCCTTATTGAGCATTCGCTCTTTTATTGGCAGGTCATTGTCTAACAAATAAAAAATGCAAATGCGAATACTGCCGATAATAAAAATCATTATCAACCTGAGAAAATAAAAGGGTAATGATGAAAAGAGAGGTGGGGGAGCAGTGAGGAAGGGCGGCGAACCGCCCGGACGATCAGAATTTAAGCAGTTCGGGCCACAGACGCAGGGTCGTCTGCGTAATACCCTGCAGTTTCTCCAGGCTCGCTCCTTCACGGGCGCTGATCGACATGCCCTGTAAAATACAGCTCAGGTATTGCGCCAGCTCCTGTGGACGACACTGCGCCGGTATTTCACCACGCTGCTGGCGCTGGGCCAGAAACGTGCTCAGCGTCTCCTCCTGCATAGCGTGACGCGATTTCACCGTATTAGCGATCTCTTTAGACGAGGCCGCGAGGGTGGCGGAGGTATTGATCATAAAGCAGCCCGCCGGTGTGTCTTTGCTGGTAAAACAGGTTGCGACGGCCGTGAAGTAGTCCCGTAGCGCCTGTTCAACCGTTTTCTCTTCACAGAACAGCTGGGCTTCGTGTTTGGCCGCGAAACGGGTGATGTATCTGTCCAGCACGGCTCTGAAAAGCCCTTCTTTATTGGTGAATTCCGCGTACAGCGTCGGTGCTTTGGCACCGGTAGCCTCCACCAGATTGGAAAGTGAAGTCGCTTCATACCCATGTTGCCAGAAGAGTGTCATGGCCTTATCGAGCGCCGCATCCCTGTCGAACACTTTTGGTCGGCCACGGCTTTTCTTCGCGCAACTCGTGACATCGGTTGTCATTTGCCGTTGGTCCTCTGTTGGTTTGTTGAATGATCATTATAAAAATAATCCACAGCCGCGACCAGCGCTCATTGCTTAAAAATAAATTAATCATATGGGTATGAAAATAAACGAAATTAAAATTAATTTAACGGTCGTTATAAAAAGATATTGACGTGTGACGCAGATCACATCTATCATTTAACTATCGATCGTTAAGTAAATAACTAGCGACCTACAATTCATCTGCCTAAAGGTAAAAATCATGAAAAACGTAAAAACCCTGATCGCTGCCGCTGTACTGAGTTCACTCTCTTTCGCAAGTTTTGCTGCTGTTGAAGTGCAATCAACTCCGGTTGACCAGCATAAAGTCGGCACCATCTCCGCAAGCGCGGGGACTAACCTGGGTTCTCTGGAAGATCAGCTGGCACAAAAAGCTGACGCGATGGGTGCAAAATCCTTCCGTATCACCTCTGTGACCGGTCCGAACACCCTGCACGGTACTGCTGTCATCTACAAATAAGCCGGCATAAACCCTCATTTTTGCCACTGCTAAAAAAACGCCCTGCATGAGCAGGGCGTTTTTCGTTGTGTCTTACATCGACTGTTGCGTCACGTCATGATGCCGCGTGACATCGGTCGGTATCCCGGAGCGCACTTCCATCGCACGCGCCATAACCAGTCCGTCAGTATTGATGTTCGTTTTGAAGCTCACCATAGCCGCATTCAGGTTAATCGGCAGGGTTTGCGGATCATCATCAATATTTTTCGATAATGGTTGGTGGACTTCGACCAGTCTCACTCCTCCGGGCTCTTCAGAGACTTTAATCGGCGTATTGATAATGTTCACTTTGGTGCCAGGCGTAATCACCTTGTAAAGGGTCTTGATATCATCATCCCGCAGGCGAATACAACCAGAGCTGACGCGCATCCCGATACCGAAATCCGCATTCGTTCCGTGCAGCAGATAAACACCGCCATACGCCGCCAGGCGAATCGCATGATGTCCCATCGGGTTATCTGGCCCGGCCGGTACAACCGCGGGCAGTTCTATTCCCTGTGCTTTATAACGTGCACGAATGTTAGCCGTTGGCGTCCAGGTCGGGTTGGCACGTTTATCCGACACGGTGGTCACCATCGTCGGCGTGAGCGTATCACCCCCCAACTGGCCGATGCCGATAGGGTAGACGGTCACTTCATTTTTACCCGGTGGATAATAGTAAAGGCGAAGTTCGGCGAGGTTAATCACAATCCCCTCGCGCGGCGCGTCCGGCAAAATAGTCTGCAGCGGAATGGTCAGCACACTGCCTGCTCGCGGTACGTAAGGATCAACGCCTGGGTTAGCCTGCAGCAGTGCCAGGAACCCAACGTTATATTTTTTGGCAATGGCTTCCAGCGAACCACCATTGTTTTCAACGACATGAAAGCGGTTTTCTCCCACGACACGGCTGCCAGCAGGCGGGAGAGGCCAGGTGTTTGCGCGAGCAGGAAGCGTAACCGCCACCGTCGCAGCCAGCGCAAATAACGTTAACCAGCGAGTAAAACGCGAAGAGGTCATCATCACTATAATCCATATAAATTATAAGGTTATTGTTTTATAAGGCGTTAAGGATAATTATGGCGAATGAGTGTGTTGGGAAGTGCAGGCAAAGTGCAAAGAGTTTGTAAATGTCCCCCGTTAACGTGGTGCTAACGGGGGGAAGGGTTATGCAATGGCGTTCTCTTCAAGCTGACGCATAAAGTTACGCACCCAGTCCATACGGGTTTTTCGCTCGGCCAGTTCCTGCGTGAAACGCAGACGCGTCGGGCCATCCAGACGGAAATGCTGCGGCTGTTTTTGCAGTAAACCGATCAGCCACATCGGGTCGACATGGTTTTTCTCTGCAAACTCAATCACACCGCCTTTTTCATTCCCTTCCAGCTTGCGAATGCCCAGTTTCTGCGCCTGCTGACGCAGTCGGGCGATATCCAGCAGGTTTCGGGCAGCATCCGGCAAAAGTCCAAAGCGGTCAATCAACTCGACTTTGATCTCTTCGAGATCGCTCTCATTTTTCGCGCTGGCAATGCGTTTATAGAACGACAGGCGTGTATTCACATCCGGAATAAAATCATCCGGCAGCAGGGAAGGCATGCGAAGTTCCACCTCGGTCTGCTGGCTGGTCAGATCTTCCAGTGACGGTTCACGTCCGGCTTTCAGCGCGTCGACGGCATTTTCCAGCAGTTCCATATACAACGAGAAGCCGATGGTTTCCATGGAGCCGCTCTGGTCTTCGCCCAGCAGTTCACCGGCACCGCGGATCTCAAGATCGTGCGTGGCCAGCGCAAAGCCCGCGCCCAGGTCTTCCAGCGAGGCAATGGCTTCCAGACGCTTTTGCGCATCGGTGGTCATCGCTTTCGGGTGTGGCGTCAGCAGCCAGGCGTAAGCCTGATGGTGTGAACGCCCGACGCGTCCACGCAACTGGTGAAGCTGAGCCAGACCAAAGTGATCTGCACGTTCAATGATAATGGTATTCGCCGTTGGAATATCGATACCGGTCTCAATGATGGTGGTACACACCAGCACGTTAAAGCGCTGGTGGTGGAAATCGTTCATCACCCGTTCCAGCTCGCGCTCGCGCATCTGCCCGTGACCAATGGCGATGCGTGCTTCCGGCACCAGTTCTGCCAGCCTGTCGGCGGCTTTCTGGATATTTTCCACGTCGTTGTAAAGGTAATACACCTGGCCGCCGCGCAGCACTTCACGCAGAATCGCTTCGCGTACCACCAGGTTATCGTATTCACGTACAAAGGTTTTCACTGCCAGACGACGCGCAGGTGGCGTGGCGATAATTGACAGGTCGCGCATCCCGCTCATCGCCATATTCAGCGTGCGCGGAATTGGCGTCGCGGTGAGGGTAAGAATATCGACATCCGCCCGCATCGCTTTAATACGCTCCTTATGGCGTACCCCGAAGCGGTGCTCCTCATCGACAATCAACAGCCCCAGGTCTTTCCACTTCACGTCGCTTTGCAGCAGCTTGTGGGTGCCGATGAGGATATCAATTTTGCCCTCACTGGCCTGTTCCAGAATGTGCGTCTGTTCTTTGGCACTGCGAAAACGTGACAACATCTCGATGCGTACCGGCCAGTTGGCGAAGCGGTCGCGGAAGTTATCGAAATGCTGCTGGGCGAGAAGGGTGGTTGGCACCAGCACGGCCACCTGCTTGTTGTTCTCCACGGCCAGGAAGGCGGCGCGCATCGCCACTTCGGTTTTCCCGAAGCCAACATCGCCGCATACCAGCCTGTCCATCGCCAGCGGCTGACACATATCGCTCAATACGGCATTGATAGCCTGCGCCTGATCCGGCGTGGTTTCAAACGGGAAACTGTCGCAGAACAGCTGATACTGCTCTTTATCGTGCTTAAAGGCGTAACCTTCTTTGGCCGCACGCTGGGCGTAGATATCCAGTAGCTCAGCCGCTACATCGCGGACTTTTTCCGCCGCTTTCTGACGCGCCCGCGCCCAGGCGTCGCCGCCCAGTTTATGCAGCGGCGCATTGTCTTCGGCACCACCGGCGTAGCGGCTAATCAGATGCAGAGATGAGACCGGCACATACAGTTTGGCGTCGTTGGCGTAGGTCAGCATCAGGTACTCACCTTTAATACCGCCAGCTTCAAGAGTCGTCATCCCCTGATACCGCCCGACGCCGTGTTCCAGGTGAACAATCGGCTGGCCCGGATGCAGCTCGGCCAGGTTGCGGATCAGCGTGTCCGGGTTGATGGTGCGACGACTGTCCTGACGGCGGCGCGCCACGCGTTCGCCCAACAGGTCGCTTTCACAAACAAGGGCGAGGTTATTGAGCGTATCAATAAACCCATGTTCGGCGGCACCAATCATCAGATAGCGTCCCGTTCCGGTGGCGTCGTCCAGGCGCAGGATACGTTTTGGCGCAATCTTAATGCGGCCAAGCAGTTCACCTAATGCCTCACGGCGGCCCTCGCTTTCAACGGAGAAAACAACCGGTCCGGTAAAGGATTCAAGGAATTTACGCAGGTTATCCAGCGGTGATTTTTGCTGCGCCTGGACGGACAGGTCCGGCAGCTTCTGGTATGCCAGGTTAGTATTGGCCGCTTTGCTCGCCAGCGTTTCGGTTTTAAGCTGCATGCGCGGCCAGCGCTTAAGCTCAGCGTTCAGCTCATCGGTACGCAGCCACAGCGTTTCCGGTGGCAGCAGGGGACGCATCGGGTCCACGCCACGGTTCTCGAAGCGAGCGCGGGTTTCACTTTCGAAACGACTGGCGCTGGCGTCGATATCACCGGTATTCACAATCAGCGTATTCGCCGGGAAGTAGCTGAATAGCGCAGGCAGCGGCTCGTTAAAGAACAGCGGTTGCCAGTATTCGATCCCCGCAGGCAGCGTGCCTTTGCTCACCTGCTGATAAATGTGTTCCGCATCGCGCTTCACGTCGAACTTATCTCGCCACTGGCTGCGGAACAGTTCGATCGCGGTTTTGTCCGTCGGAAATTCGTGCGCAGGCAGTAAATTAATGGATTCCACTTCTTCCAGCGTGCGCTGCGTGTCGGCGTCGAACACGCGCAGGCTGTCGATTTCATCATCAAAGAAATCCAGACGATAAGGCCGATCGCTGCCCATCGGGTAAAGGTCGAGCAGCGCGCCGCGCGTGGCATATTCCCCGTGCTCCATCACCTGATCGACGTGGCGATAACCGGCGCTGTCGAGCTGTGAACGCAGGGCGTCGCGGGAGAGACGCTGGCCTTTTTTCATCACCAGCGCATGGCCGTGCAGGTAGCTATGCGGGCAGACGCGCTGCATCAGGGTGTTCACCGGTACAATCAGCACGCCGCGCTGCATGGTTGGCAGTTGGTATAGCGTGGACAGACGTGAGGAGATGATCTCCTGGTGCGGGGAGAAACTGTCATACGGCAGCGTTTCCCAGTCGGCCAGGCTGAACACCAGACTATCGGTAAACTGACGAATTTCGTCGTGCAGGCGCAGGGCGTTTTGCATGTCCGGGGCAACCAGCACCACCGGGCCAGGGTGGCGCTCCGTAATCTCAGCCACCAGCGTGGCGCATGCCGCGCCCGTGAGTTCGCCCAGCTGGCGTTGGTCGCCCGCTTTGACAGGCAAGGAATAACGATCGTGTTCAGGCATGGCTATGTCAGAGTCTCTTATGGATATACCAACAGTATTGGGGCATATCACTGATACGCAATGTCTTTATTATCCTCGATCGTTTTACATTAGCAAATCGTAAGCGCACAGCAGGAAAACTCGCCCCCAAAAAGGAGGCGAGAGCCCGTTAGCGGGTGGCAGGGGCCGGAGACAGGCGAGCAGGAGGGGAGAAGAAAAGATCGCCAAACAGTGCAGTGGAGAGTTTGCGGGCACCAAGACCGAAAAGCGTACAGATCAGCAGGCTGGCAAACGGATAGACGAGGATGAGCGTTAGCTCCGCCCATACGGGCCAGTACGCAGCGTTCATTTCACCAATCAGAATCAGGCTAAAGGCTTCTATTAAGATGCGATGAGTGGTGTAAATCGCGATGGTGTTTGAACCCACTACATTGAGAAGATTGCTGGGATGAACGGCATAACGTTGTTCAAGGCTGTAGAAGAGCTTCATGATCAATACTATCGACAGCAGGGAGAGCGGTAACGGGACGTTTGCAAACCACAACACGACGGAGACCATGCCGAACGCGACCACCGCCAGCCAGACGCGACGCATTTGCAGCCCTTTCATCCACGTCATCAGCTGTGCGCCGTACCATGCACCCAGGCTGTAGTAGATCATGTTGCGCACCACGCTGTTCATCCCCCACCACGGCAGCGGCAGGAAGTTAATCGCGATGCTCGCCAGCGCCAGCAGACCCAGCACCGGTAACTTCCAACGGCTGAGCAGTTTACACAGCGTGAAATAGACCACCAGGGCATACAGATACCACAGGCTGGTGCTGGCGGTGAGCATGCCGCGAATAAAGCCTGTGAATGAATCGGCATACGCGGCGTTCGAGGAGGTGGCTAATTCACGCTCTGGTGCCAGCCAGGCATTCAAGTGGCTTAGCGCCTGCCATTGTAAAAGACCCCACAGCGCCAGTACCCAGACAATACTCCAGATGCGCTTATCGAGGCTGGTGCGCCAGTCCACTTCATCAATGTAACGACGAATCAGATAACCGGAAATAAAGAAAAATACCGGCATGCGGAAGGGGGCGAGGTAAAGGTTAAAATAGACCCAGCATTTGGCGAGGAGGCCAGAAAGCGGGTGTTGAAGCCCACTCAGATGGGGATAAAAGGTGATTACCGAGTGGTAAATTACCACCAGGCAGATGCAAAGCCCTTTTATCTGGTTAATCCATAATGCTTTTTGTTTCATTGTTCGCGACACCCTTTTTGCCATAAACGAACGGATCATTGTTCTAAAACGCGGCAGGGATGTAACGGGTAACAGTCTGTATCAGGACGATTTTCGGAAAAAGTGGAGGCTAAGAGGCGGTCGTTACGTCAGTAGCATGATGATTTATCTGAATTTTTCGGAAAAAAGATTACCAACGCTTACGGTTTCAGTCATTTACGCTTAGCGGATTCGCTTATATACTCGTGGGTCTGCTATCAGCAAACAGACGGATTTCATGTATCAACCTGTCGCACTCTTCATAGGCTTACGTTACATGCGTGGGCGCGCCGCGGACCGCTTCGGTCGCTTTGTCTCCTGGCTTTCGACTATTGGCATTACGCTTGGCGTGATGGCTCTGGTGACGGTGCTTTCCGTCATGAATGGCTTCGAGCGCGAGCTGCAAAACAACATTCTGGGGCTGATGCCGCAGGCCGTTCTCTCTTCAACCAACGGTTCCGTAAACCCGCAACAACTGCCGGAAAGCGCGGTGAAGTTACAGGGTGTCACGCGTGTTGCGCCGTTAACCACCGGTGACGTGGTGCTGCAAAGCGCACGCAGCGTGGCGGTGGGCGTCATGCTGGGGATTGATCCGACACAAAACGATCCGCTGACGCCGTATCTGGTCAATGTCAAACAGACCGATCTGCAAGCGGGTAAATACAACGTCATCCTCGGTGAACAGCTTGCCGGGCAGCTTGGCGTCAACCGTGGTGACCAACTGCGCGTCATGGTGCCGTCTGCCAGCCAGTTTACGCCGATGGGGCGTTTGCCCAGCCAGCGTCTGTTTAACGTCGTCGGTACCTTTGCCGCCAACAGCGAAGTCGACGGCTATCAGATGCTGGTCAACATTCAGGACGCTTCGCGCCTGATGCGCTATCCGGCAGGGAATATCACTGGCTGGCGCTTGTGGCTCGATCAGCCGCTTAAGGTGGACACCCTCAGCCAGCAAACCCTGCCGGAAGGCACCAAATGGCAGGACTGGC
The DNA here is from genome assembly GCF_041021625.1 of Enterobacter sp. MALB-1. NCBI lineage: Bacteria > Pseudomonadati > Pseudomonadota > Gammaproteobacteria > Enterobacterales > Enterobacteriaceae > Enterobacter > Enterobacter sp. MALB-1. The sequence continues at coordinate 2,656,160 of NZ_JBDPJL010000001.1, read as the reverse complement.
GCGACCGTAAAGGCGAGCTGTTCCAGGCCGTGCGCATGGAAAAAAACATGATGGGGCTGCTGCTGAGCCTGATCGTGGCTGTCGCCGCGTTTAACATTATCACCTCGCTGGGCCTGATGGTGATGGAAAAGCAGGGCGAAGTCGCCATTCTGCAAACCCAGGGGCTGACGCCGCGCCAGATTATGGCCGTGTTTATGGTACAAGGCGCGAGCGCCGGGATAATCGGCGCATTGCTTGGTGCCGTGCTTGGCGCACTGCTTGCCAGTCAGTTGAATAATCTCATGCCGATCATCGGTGCACTGCTGGATGGCGCGGCGCTGCCGGTCGCCATCGAACCGCTGCAGGTGGTCGGAATTGCGCTGGCCGCGATGGCCATTGCGCTGCTTTCTACGCTTTATCCTTCCTGGCGCGCTGCCGCCACTCAACCCGCTGAGGCTTTACGTTATGAATAAGATCCTGTTGCAATGCGACAACCTGTCCAAACGCTATCAGGAAGGCAATGTGCAGACTGACGTGCTGTACAATGTGAGCTTTAGCGTGGGCGAGGGCGAGATGATGGCGATTGTCGGTAGCTCAGGCTCCGGCAAAAGTACCTTGCTGCACCTGCTGGGCGGGCTGGATACGCCAACTGAAGGTGACGTGATCTTCTCTGGTCAACCAATGAGCAAGATGTCCTCTGCGGCGAAAGCGGAATTGCGTAACCGCGAACTGGGCTTTATCTATCAGTTCCACCACCTGCTGCCGGACTTCACGGCGCTGGAAAACGTGGCGATGCCGCTGCTGATTGGCAAAAAGAAACCGGCAGAAATTAACGCCCGCGCCAGCGACATGCTGAAGGCGGTAGGGCTTGGGCACCGTGGGAACCACCGTCCGTCTGAACTTTCCGGCGGCGAGCGTCAGCGCGTGGCGATTGCCCGTGCGCTGGTAAATAACCCACGTCTGGTGCTGGCAGATGAACCGACCGGTAACCTGGATGCGCGCAATGCCGACAGTATCTTCCAGCTTCTGGGTGAACTGAATGCTTCGCAGGGCACCGCGTTTCTGGTGGTGACTCACGATCTGCAGCTGGCAAAACGCATGGGACGCCAGCTTGAGATGCGCGACGGTCATCTGAATGCCGAACTGACCCTGATGGGAGTGGAGTAATGGCTTCACCGTTATCGTTACTCATCGGGTTACGCTTTAGCCGCGGCCGTCGTCGCAGCGGCATGGTATCGCTGATCTCGGTCATCTCCACCATCGGTATTGCGCTGGGCGTGGCGGTGCTGATCGTCGGCTTAAGCGCCATGAACGGTTTCGAGCGTGAGCTGAACAACCGCATTCTGGCGGTGGTGCCGCACGGTGAAATCGAGCCGGTCAACCAACCGTGGGCCGACTGGCGCGATGCGCTCACTAAAGTGGAAAAAGTACCGGGCATTGCCGCCGCCGCCCCTTACATCAACTTTACCGGGCTGGTGGAAAGCGGCGTTAACCTGCGCGCCATTCAGGTGAAAGGGGTGAATCCCGCCCAGGAAGAACGCCTCAGCGCGTTGCCACACTATGTACAGAACAATGCGTGGGCCAACTTTAAGGCCGGTGAGCAGCAGATCATCATGGGCAAAGGCGTGGCCGATGCACTCAAGGTGAAGCAGGGCGACTGGGTGTCGATCATGATCCCGAACGCCAGCTCAGACCATAAACTGCAACAGCCTAAGCGCGTGCGCCTGCACGTCACCGGTATTCTTCAGTTGAGCGGCCAGCTCGATCACAGCTTTGCGATGGTGCCGCTGGAAGATGCGCGCCAGTATCTGGACATGGGCGACAGCGTGACGGGCATCGCCATCAAGGTTAACGATGTTTTCAACGCCAATAAACTGGTGCGAGATGCAGGCGGTGTGACCAATAACTATGTCTACATCAAAAGCTGGATCGGCACTTACGGGTATATGTACCGTGATATCCAGATGATCCGCGCCATTATGTATCTGGCGATGGTGCTGGTGATCGGTGTGGCGTGCTTTAATATCGTTTCGACGCTGGTGATGGCGGTGAAAGACAAGAGCGGCGACATCGCTGTGCTGCGTACTTTAGGGGCAAAAGACGGTCTTATTCGCGCCATCTTCGTCTGGTACGGTTTGCTGGCAGGGCTGTTTGGCAGTCTTTGCGGCGTGGCGATCGGCGTGGTCGTTTCCCTGCAGCTGACGCCGATCATTAACGGCATTGAAAAGCTGATCGGCCATCAGTTCCTGTCGGGCGATATCTATTTTATTGACTTCCTGCCGTCTGAATTGCACTGGCTGGACGTTATTTATGTGCTGGTTACAGCACTTTTACTGAGTCTGCTGGCAAGCTGGTATCCGGCGCGTCGCGCAAGCCGAATTGATCCGGCGAGGGTACTAAGTGGCCAGTAATTACGTCATGGTTTAGCGGTCTTTTGGCCGCTGGATCAAAGAGAGGAATGCACTATGTATTACGGATTTGATATTGGCGGCACCAAAATTGCGCTCGGCGTGTTTGATGAAAACCTCAAACTCCAGTGGGAAACCCGTGTTCCCACGCCACGCGAAAGCTATGATGACTTTTTAACCGCCATTGCCGCGCTGGTGGCGCAAGCGGATGAACGCTTTGGCGCAAAAGGCAGCGTCGGCATTGGTATTCCGGGCATGCCCGAAACCGACGACGGCACGCTGTATGCCGCTAATGTCCCAGCTGCCAGCGGTAAACCGCTTCGCGCCGATCTCTCCGCCCTCCTTGAACGCGACGTGCGTTTAGATAACGATGCCAACTGTTTTGCTCTCTCGGAAGCCTGGGACGATGAATTCCGCGATTACCCGCTGGTCATGGGGCTGATCCTCGGTACAGGTGTGGGGGGCGGTATCATTACTCACGGTAAACCGATTACCGGACGCAGTTATATCACCGGCGAATTTGGCCATATTCGTCTGCCGGTAGATGCCCTTGAGGTTGTAGGGCGTGATTTCCCGCTCACACGCTGCGGCTGCGGCCAGCATGGCTGTATTGAGAACTATCTTTCAGGTCGTGGGTTTGCATGGCTATATGAACACTTCTATCATCAGAAACTTGAGGCCCCCCAAATCATTACCTTGTGGGAGCAAGGGGATGCACAGGCGCGTGAGCACGTTGAACGCTACCTCGATCTGCTGGCGGTGTGTCTGGGGAATATCCTGACTATCGTCGATCCGGATCTGCTGGTGATTGGTGGCGGGCTGTCAAACTTTACTGCGATCACGGAACAGTTGTCCGGGCGTTTGCCCCGACATTTATTGCCGGTCGCCCGCGTGCCACGCATTGAGCGTGCGCGGCACGGGGACGCAGGAGGTATGCGCGGAGCCGCATTCCTTCATCTCACCGATTAGTTTATGAGGTTACTATGCTGTCGCGTCGCTTAGGTCGACTCAGCCGTTTTCGCAAAAATAAACGCCGCTTACGTGAGCGCTTGCGCCAGCGGATCTTTTTCAGAGACAGGATGATGCCAGAAGCGATGGATAAACCCAGAGTCGTCGTGCTGACCGGGGCGGGGATTTCCGCCGAGTCCGGGATTCGTACCTTCCGTGCTGCGGACGGTTTATGGGAAGAACACCATGTGGAAGATGTGGCGACGCCGGAAGGCTTCGCCCGTGACCCGGATCTGGTGCAGGCGTTTTATAACGCCCGCCGTCGTCAGCTTCAGCAGCCGGAGATTGCGCCAAATGCGGCGCATCTGGCGCTGGCGAAGCTGGAAGAGGCGCTTGGCGACCGGTTTCTGCTGGTCACGCAGAATATCGATAATCTGCATGAGAGGGCCGGTAATAAGAACATCATCCACATGCACGGTGAACTGCTGAAGGTACGCTGTGACTGGAGTGGTCAGGTGCTGGACTGGAAGGATGACGTGCTGCCGGAAGATAAGTGTCACTGCTGTCAGTTCCCGTCACGGCTGCGCCCGCATGTGGTATGGTTCGGTGAAATGCCGCTGGGCATGGATGAGATATACAGCGCACTGGCGATGGCAGATGTGTTTATCGCCATCGGTACGTCGGGGCATGTCTATCCGGCGGCGGGATTTGTTCACGAAGCACGACTGCATGGCGCGCACACGGTAGAGTTAAATCTGGAACCGAGCCAGGTCGGAAGTGAGTTTGAAGAGAAACATTACGGCTTAGCCAGTGAAGTGGTGCCAGCATTTGTGGATAAGCTGCTGAAGGGATTGTAATAATACCGGGCGGTGTGGTGCCGCCCGGTATTGTAAACTTAACGGCCTGCTTTTAATTTCTGGTAATACTCTTCGTAGAGGCGACTCGCGTCACCAACGTCATTCTGCCATTCACCCTTGCTTATGGTTTCGGCATCCGGGTAGAGCGACTTGTCGTTCGCGACTTCCGGGCTTAGCAGCTTACGCGCCGCCAGGTTGGGCGTCGGGTAGCCGATGGTTTCCGCAACCTGTTTTGCGATATCCGGGCGCAGCAGGAAGTTAATCAGCTTTAGCGCACCGTCTACGTTTTTCGCATTTGCTGGAATAGAGAGGCTGTCCATCCAGAAAATCCCGCCTTCTTTCGGCCAGACCACCTCCAGTGGTGTCCCGGCCTGACGCGCAACAAACGCCGAGCCGTTCCACACCATCCCGAGATTCACTTCGCCTTCCATATACGGATTCGCAGGGTTATCAGAGTTGAATGCCGCCACGTTTGGCATCAGTTTTTTCAGCTCGTTATACGCCGCTTCAATCTCTTTCGGATCGGTCGTATTGCCGGAATAGCCCAGTTTGCGCAGCGCGATCTGGAACACTTCACGCGCGTCGTCGGTTAACAGCAGGCTGCTTTTGTATTCCGGTTTCCACAGGTCGGCCCAGCTGGTCACGCTTTTTGGATCGATGGCATCGCTGTTAACCCCAATAGCCGTCGCGCCCCAGATGTAAGGAATCGAATAGTCGTTATTCGGGTCGAACGGCTTGTTAAGCATCTCCGGGTCGAGGTTTGAAAAATTGGTTAGCTTTGTTTTGTCGATCTTCTGGATCATGCCCTCTTTGCGCATCTTATCGACGAAATAGGTCGAGGGAACAACCAGATCGTAAGCGCCGTCTTTGTACGTTTTGAGCTTGGCATACATGGTTTCATTCGACTCATAGGTGGAATAGATAACCTTGATGCCCGTCTCTTTAGTGAACTGCTCCAGCAGGCCTGGCGGCACATACTCTGTCCAGTTATAGAAATAGAGCGTTTTGCTGTCATCAGCGTGCGCGGCGCTCATTCCGAACACCAGTGCCGCAGCGGCAAGCATTTTTTTCATTTCATTGTCCCCTGAGATTTTGTTTTATCACGAGCAATAACCTGGCTGGCAATTACCAGAACCAGCGACAACACCAACAGAATGGTCGCCAGCGCGTTCACCTCTGGTGAAACGCCAACTTTTACCATCGAATAGATCTTCAACGGCAGAATTTCATAACTCGGCCCGGTCACGAAAGAGGAAACCACCACGTCATCCATCGACAGGGTGAAGCTGAGCAGCCAGCCTGCCGCGACCGCAGGCATCGCCAGCGGCAGGATGATTTTGCGCAGGATCGTCATCTCGCTGGCACCCAGGTCTTTCGCCGCCTCCAGCATGCGTACATCGAACCCTTTCAGGCGTGCATACACAGTGACCACCACAAACGGCAGGCAGAAGGTGATATGAGAAAACAGCAGCGACCAGAAGCCAAGCTGGATGCCCAGCAGCATAAACAGCACCAGAAGCGAAATGGCCATGACGATATCCGGCGACATCATCACCACAAACAGCATCCCGCTGACGAACGGTTTACCGCGAAAACGGTAGCGGTAGAGCGCCACGGCAGTCAGCGAGCCGATCAGCGTGGCGAAGGTGGCAGAGAAGATCGCCATCGTCAACGAGTGCTGAGCGGCCTGCAGCAGGCTGTCATTGTTCATCAGCAGGCTATACCAGTTGGTCGTAAAGCCTTGCCAGTTAATCCCGAAGCGGGAGCTGTTAAACGAGTTCACGATCAAAATGATGATCGGAATATAAAGATAAGCATAAATGGCGGTCATAAAACCGCCGCGAAGCAGTCGACCGATCATTCGAGTTCCACCGTCTTATTCAGCAGGCGCGAAGCACGCCAGTAAACCAGCAGCATTAGCCCCATCACCACGGTCAGCGTGATGCTGGTGGCCGCGCCAAACGGCCAGTCGCGAATGTTCAGGAACTGGCTCTTAATCACGTTTCCGATCAGCAGATTTTTCGCACCACCCATCAGATCGGAGACGTAAAACAGCCCCATCGCGGGCAGCATCACCAGCAAACAGCCCGCGATAATGCCGGGCATGGTCAGCGGAATGATAATGCGGACAAAGGTTTGCAGCTTACTGGCACCCAGATCTTTCGCCGCTTCCAGCAGCGGTTTATCGAGCTTTTCAATGCTGGAGTAGAGCGGCATGACCATAAACGGCAACAGGATATAAACCAGACCGATGATCACCGCGCCCGGCGTGAACATGATGCGTACTGGCGTATCAATCACACCCAGCCAGAGCAAAAACTCGTTGAGATAGCCCTTTGTGCTGAGGAAGATTTTCAGCCCGTAGATGCGGATTAAAGAGTTGGTCCAGAACGGCACAATCAGTAAAAACAGCAGCAGCGGGCGCACCTTCTGCGGCAGGCGGGCAAGGAACCACGCGAAAGGATACCCCAGCACCAGGCAGGCGATAGTTGCGATCAGCGCCATATTGAGCGAGTGCAGCAGCACGTCAAAATAGAGCGGATCGAGCAGGCGCGAGTAGTTGTCCAGTGTAAAGACCAGCTTGACGAAGTTTGCGTCGTCGCGGGTCAGGAAGCTGGTGGCAATGATCATCAGGTTGGGTAAAAAGACAAACAACACAAGCCAACCGACGATCGTGGTAATCACCACATTCTGGAATTTACTTGTGTTCTTCATCAGCCAGTACAACCTCCCAGCTTTCTACCCAGTTGATAACCATTTTCTGATCCAGCGAGTGGTCGAAATCAGGATCGTCTTCGTTAAAGAACTCACTGACCATCACCATCTTGCCGTTTTCGAGTTCAACGACGGATTCAAGCGTCATCCCTTTGTAGTTGCGCTCGCGGATATAGCCAATCAGCCCTTCGGCTTCGCGACTGTCGTGGATCTCATCGACCCGGAGATCTTCCGGACGCAGCAGGACGTTGAGCTTTTGTCCTCTCTCGACGGCAAAATTGACGTAAATATTGCATTCGCGTCCTTCAACATTAGCGCGAACCCGCTGTTCGTCCAGGCGTTCGATCACCGTGGCGTTGAAGATATTGATTTCGCCAATGAAGCTGGCGACAAACAGGTTTTTCGGCTCTTCGTAGATTTCACGCGGGGTGCCATCCTGCTCGATTTTGCCGTCGCGCATGACCACAATGCGATCGGACATGGTCAGGGCCTCTTCCTGATCGTGAGTGACGAAGACAAAGGTAATGCCGAGCTTACGCTGCAGCGCTTTCAGCTCGTTCTGCATCTGCTTACGCAGTTTGTAATCCAGCGCAGAGAGGGATTCATCCAGCAGAAGCAGACGCGGTTTATTGACCACCGCACGCGCGATGGCAACACGCTGCTGCTGGCCGCCGGAAAGCTGGTGAGGTTTTCGCTGGGCAAATTCTTCCAGTTGCACCATTCTCAGGGCTTCGGTGACGCGCGGCGGGATCTCATTTGCCGGCGTTTTTTGCATCCGCAGGCCAAACGCCACGTTCTCAAATACCGTCATGTGCGGGAACAGGGCGTAGCTCTGAAAGACGGTATTGACGTGGCGATCTTCGGCAGGAACCTGGGTAATGTCCTGGTTCTCAAGATGGATGTGGCCGTTATCGACGCTTTCCAGCCCGGCGATAAGGCGCAGTACGGTTGTTTTGCCGCAGCCAGAAGGGCCAAGCAGCGTGAGAAACTCACCGTCGTTGATGGTCAGATTCAGGTCGGAAATGACATCTTTGCCATCAAAACTTTTACGAATTCGTTCCAGTTGCACCAGCGGTGAAAGGGAACGGGATTGTGTATTCAATTTTTGCACTGTCCCATATAGACGCTTCAGGCCGCAGACCGAAGCGGGGTTTGTGTGTAACCACCTTGGTGACTCGTAATGAGGGCGGACATTCTACGGCAAACCCGTTGAATCGCCAATCCTTGTCACTGATTCATAAGCTACATTTATTAACGCATAACGACATAAACGGAAAATATTCTCGTTTGCGGGATAAAAGTGACCTGACGCAATATTTGCGTTTTGATGCTTACTGATAATGTTGTCACAAAAAGTGAGGGTGACTGCATGGATAAATTACTTGAGCGTTTTTTACAGTACGTTTCGCTGGATACCCAATCTAAACCGGGTGTCCGACAGGTGCCGAGCACCGAAGGCCAGTGGAAATTATTAAACCTGCTGAAAGAGCAGCTTGAAGCCCTGGGGCTGGTCAATGTCACGTTAAGCGATAAAGGCACTGTGATGGGAACGCTGCCTGCGAATGTCGACGGAGATATTCCGGCGATTGGCTTTATCTCCCATGTTGATACCTCACCGGATTTCAGCGGTAAGCATGTGAATCCGCAGATTGTTGAAAACTACCGCGGCGGCGATATTGCGCTGGGCATTGGCGACGAAGTGCTGTCTCCGGTGATGTTCCCGGTGCTGCATCAACTGCTGGGACAGACGCTGATCACCACCGACGGTAAAACGCTGCTGGGGGCCGATGATAAAGCGGGCATCGCCGAAATTATGACGGCGCTAGCGGTACTGAAAGGTAAAAATATTCCGCATGGCGATATTCGTGTGGCCTTTACGCCAGATGAAGAGGTGGGCAAAGGCGCGAAACACTTCGACGTCGACGCCTTTAATGCGCAGTGGGCTTATACCGTTGACGGCGGTGGCGTGGGCGAGCTGGAGTATGAAAACTTCAATGCGGCGTCAATTACCATCAAAATCGTGGGTAACAACGTCCATCCTGGCTCTGCTAAAGGCGTGATGGTGAACGCGCTGTCGCTGGCATCCCGCATTCATGCCGAAGTGCCGGCTGAAGAGAGCCCGGAGATGACGGAAGGGTACGAAGGTTTTTATCACCTCACCAGCATCAAAGGTACCGTGGACAGTGCGCAAATGCACTACATTGTCCGCGATTTCGACCGTAAAGCCTTTGAAGCGCGCAAGCGTAAGATGATGGAAATTGCGAAGAAGGTCGGCAAGGGGCTGCATCCGGATTGCTATATTGAGCTGATCATTGAGGACAGCTATTACAATATGCGTGAAAAGGTCATGGCGCATCCGCACATTCTGGATATTGCTCAACAGGCGATGCGTGATTGCGATATTGAACCGCAGTTAAAGCCGATTCGCGGCGGCACTGACGGCTCGCAGCTTTCCTTCATGGGACTACCGTGCCCGAACCTGTTTACCGGTGGCTACAACTACCACGGAAAACATGAGTTCGTGACGCTGGAAGGGATGGAGAAAGCGGTTAAAGTGATTGTGCGGATTGCGGAGTTGACGGCGAAACGTTGAGAACTCGCCCGGTGGCGCTTCGCTTACCGGGCCTACGATCAGAATGTAGGCCGGGTAAGGCGAAGCCGCCACCCGGCATTCAGGCAAGGAGTGCCAATGTCAAATTACCGTCGCCATTACGTCCCCGGAGGGACCTGGTTCTTCACCGTCAACCTGCAAAATCGTCAGAGCGATTTGCTTACCCGCCATATCGACAGCTTGCGTGCTGCCACCGCAACCGTAAAACGCTCAAAGCCCTTCATCATTAATGCCTGGGTTATTTTACCCGAACATATGCACTGTATCTGGACGTTACCGGAAGGCGACAGTGACTTCTCCGCCCGCTGGCGGGATATCAAAAAAACGTTCAGCCGCAATATTGAGATGCGCCATGTCTGGCAGCCGCGTTTCTGGGAGCACACTATTCGTCATGAAGAGGATTACCGGCGGCACATGGATTACATCTACATTAATCCGGTAAAGCACGGCTATGTCAGCCAGGTCATCGACTGGCCGTTTTCAACGTTTCATCGGGACGTGCGTGAAGGGTTGTATCCGGCGGATTGGGCGGGGGAGATCGAGGATTTTGTGGCGGGGGAGCGGAAGTAAAAAGCCGGGTGGCGGCTACGCCTTACCCGGCCTACATTCGTGGGTTTTGTAGGCCCGGTAAGCGAAGCGCCACCGGGCATTAAAGCGACTCAGTCCTCAAAGAACCAATACCCGCTGTTCACCAGCGCGGCAAGCATAGCGAGGAAGGACGGATCTTCCAGCGCGTCACCAAAGGTATCTGCCGTCAGCACCAGATGGCTGGCGATGGCTTCCAGAGCCGGGCGGTGTGGGGAATCCAGCTTCTCGCCGTTAACGAAAACATCTTCACCAATGCGCAGTACGCGTAACCCGCCGAGACGAGCCAGCTTGTCACCCTGCTGTAGTGCATCATAAATTTCGTCAGCCTGATAAGGTGGCTCCGGCGGCGCAACGTCCAGCTCGTGACGCGACTGGCTGATAAACTCGCCAAACCAGTGTCTGAAATGCTCAGGCTCGTTGATCAGCTCAAGCATCATGCCGCGCAGTTTATCCAGCTCCTCCGGCAGAATGTCGGCAGGATGTTCACGTGCAGGGACATCCGGGTCGCTGTAGCGGTAGCTTCCCAGTTCACGCTGCAGAACGTAATCAGCAAAACCGCTGATCATCTCGCGACCGCTGGGTGCGCGGAAACCGACTGAATAGTTCAGTGAATTTTCCAGCGAGTAACCTTCATGCGGGAATCCTGGCGGGATATAAAGAATATCTCCCGGTTCCAGCTCCTCATCAATGATCCCTTCAAACGGATCGACCTGGAGCAGATCAGGGTGTGGGCAGTGCTGTTTCATCGGCACTTTCTCGCCCACACGCCAGCGACGACGGCCGGTGCCCTGAATGATAAACACGTCGTATTGATCCAGATGTGGGCCAACGCCACCACCCGGCACGGAGAAGGAGATCATCAGATCGTCCATCCGCCAGTCGGGCAGGGCGCGGAACGGACGCATTAAGGCTGCGGTAGGCTCGTGCCAGTGGTTAACCGCCTGAACCAGTAAAGACCAGTTGTTTTCCCCCAGGTGATCGTAGCTTTCGAAAGGACCGTGGCTGACCTGCCACTTCCCGTCCTGGTGGCTCACCAGGCGGCTGTCCACTTCATTTTCCATCGCCAGACCGGCCAGCTCGTCAGGGGAGATAGGGTCGACAAAATTGCTGATCCCGCGTTTCAGAACGACCGGGCGTTTTTGCCAGTAGCGTTCAATAAAATCGGGCCAGTTAAGCGTTAAGTGATAATCCATATTTTTTTATTCCGCAGGCTCTTACTGAGACGGATTATAACGGAAGCTCAGGAGCCTGGGGGCGAGAACCTCGCATTTTTCGCATAACGGCTTAACTATCGCTCGATGTGGGCTGCTGACGGCCAAAAATAACTTCCATTCTGGCTCCGCCGAGTAAACTCTCGCCGGTTTCAATTTTGCCATCGTACTGATCAACAATCTCACGTGCCACGGATAATCCCACGCCCTGGCCCGGACGTAGCGTATCGGCGCGTTGGCCCCGGTCGAAAACAAGGTCGCGTTTATTGCGCGGAATGCCGGGGCCATCATCCTCAACGATAATATGCAGTTCGTTATCCGTCTGGCGCGCTGACACTTCCACAAATTCCAGACAATATTTACAGGCGTTGTCGAGCAGATTGCCCATCACTTCCATAAAGTCATTTTTCTCACCGACAAAGCTGATTTCCGGTGAGATATCAAGACTGATATTCACGCCTTTGCGCTGGTAAACCTTATTCAGCGCGGAGGTCAGGTTATCCAGTAACGGTGCAACCGGGTGCAATTCCCGGCTTAATAACGCGCTACCGGAACGCATACTGGCACGGTGCAGGTAGTAGCCGATTTGCTGCGAAATACGGCTGATTTGTTCCAGCATAACCGGCTCGGCATCGTCGACGCTCAGTTTTGAGCTGCGCATTGAACGCAGCGTACTTTGCATTACCGCCAGCGGCGTCTTCAGGCTGTGTGTAAGATCGGTGAGCGTGGTGCGGTACTTGTCGTAACGTTCACGCTCGCTTTTCAGTAGACGGTTAAGATTTCGCACCAGGCTGGTCAGCTCGCGCGTGGTTTCCGGGTTGAGCTTCTCACGATGGTGCTCTTCCAGTTCGCGCACCTCTTTGGCAAGCGATTCGATCGGACGCAGGCTCCACCAGGCTGCAACCCACAGCAGCGGAATAACCAGCAACAGGTTAGCGGCCAGAACGTACACGAACCAGCTCCAGACCATATAGGAGCGTTTAAGCTCAACCGGAATTGTGTCGATCACCACAATAGTCAACTGCGGCATAGTCATCGTGGCAGGATAGAGATTAATGGCGACGGAGTGGGTCATTTCCGTGTCATCATCTTCCTCGCGGATCTCATTCAGCTTTTGCTGGAGAGAACGATCGTCACGCAGTAATGCACTGGTTGAGTTGAGATCGGCCTCTATCTCATGGAAACCATTGGTTTTGAGCCATTCCGGGCGGATGCGTTTTACCAGCCACGGCACGTCACGCTGCGCCCACAGCAACTGACCTTTCTCGTTGTAAATCAGCGCCAGAGTTGGGCTTTGCTGGTTCAGGTTTTCCGGCATTTCCACGCTGATGCGATTATCTTCCCACTTCGCCAGGGTATAAAACAGGTTACTTTCGCCGCGTAACAGGCGGAAGGTGGTTTTATCAAAGCTCACGCTATACCCGACCAGTGCTACCATCCCGTAGGAGAGCGACAGCACCAGCACCACGGCAGCGGTTGCCTGCAGGAAGCGGACCCGTAACGAGAGCGGCAGAATGTGGCGCAAAATCCGTTTCATCTAGCGTAATTCAAACAGGTAGCCCTGGCCACGCACGGTCGTGATCACGTCCTGCGGATACTGCGCCTGGATTTTTTTGCGCAGGCGTCCCATCAACACATCAATGGTGTGACTTTCGCGCAGCTCAGCATCCGGATAAAGCTGGAGCATAAGGGAATCTTTACTCACGACTTTACCGCTGTTGCGGATCAGCGTTTCCATAATGGTATATTCGAACGCGGTCAGCTTGATCACTTCATCGTTAATGGAAAATTCACGACGCGAGAGATCTACCTGGAAAGGCGGAATGGAGATGACCTGTGAGGCCAGCCCGCTGTTACGGCGCAATAGCGCCTGCATACGGGCGGCGACCTCTTCAATATGAAACGGCTTGGTGACATAGTCATCTGCACCTGCGCTCAGCACTTCAACTTTGTCCTGCCAGCCTTCGCGGGCGGTGAGGACCAGAACGGGCAGGGAAACGTCATGACTGCGCCAGCGACGGATCAGCGACAACCCGTCTTCATCCGGCAATCCTAAATCGACGATGGCGATATCCGGTAAGTGTTCATTGAGATAATAATCGGCTTCTTTTGCATCTTCGGCATCGTCCACCTGATGTCCCATCTCCTGAAGCTGCACCTTCAGGTGATGGCGTAGCAATGCGTTATCCTCAACAACCAATACGCGCATCATCTCTTCTCCCTAAATAAATGGTATGAATAGTTTAACGCTGATTATGTTGTTGTGGGTATAAACATTGAGTAAACTAGGGGAAAGCAACCCCTTTCCGGGCGGAAAGGGGGAGAGGGCGATTACTTTAGCTCGTCAACCATAGTGATGGCGCGGCCAATATAGTTTGCCGGGGTCATCGCTTTCAGGCGCGTTTTCTCTTCTTCTGGCAGTTCCAGACCGTCGATAAACTGTTTCATACCTTCGGCGTCAACGCGTTTGCCGCGGGTCAGCTCTTTCAGTTTTTCGTACGGTTTTTCGATGCCGTAGCGACGCATTACGGTCTGGATCGGCTCTGCCAGCACTTCCCAGTTGTGATCCAGCTCGTCCAGCAGACGGTCACGGTTCACTTCCAGCTTGCTCACGCCTTTCAGGGTGGACTGATACGCGATCAGCGCGTAGCCAATGCCCACGCCCAGGTTACGCAGAACGGTGGAGTCGGTCAGGTCACGCTGCCAGCGGGAAACCGGCAGTTTGCTCGCCATATGCTGCAGTACGGCGTTTGCCAGGCCCAGGTTGCCTTCGGAGTTTTCGAAGTCGATCGGGTTCACTTTATGCGGCATGGTGGAAGAACCGATTTCACCGGCGATGGTTTTCTGCTTGAAGTGGTTCAGGGCGATATAGCCCCACACGTCACGGTCGAAGTCGATCAGAATGGTGTTGAAGCGCGCGATGCAGTCAAACAGCTCGGCAATATAGTCGTGCGGCTCAATCTGGGTGGTGTACGGGTTCCACTGAATGCCCAGCGAGGTCACAAACTCTTCGCTGAACTGGTGCCAGTCCACTTCCGGGTAAGCGGCGATGTGGGCGTTGTAGTTACCGACTGCACCATTGATTTTACCGAGGATCTCAACCTGCTCCAGTTGACGATACTGACGCTCCATGCGGTACGCCACGTTCGCCATCTCTTTACCCATCGTGGATGGCGTAGCAGGTTGGCCGTGAGTACGGGAAAGCAGCGGAATGTCGCGGTATTCCACAGACAGGGCTTTAACCGCATCGATAATTTTACGCCAGTAAGGCAGCACCACTTCTTTACGCGCGGTGGAGAGCATCAGCGCGTGAGACAGGTTGTTAATGTCTTCAGAGGTACAGGCGAAGTGAATAAATTCAGAGACCGCGTGCAGGGCAGGGACGCTTTCGACTTTCTCTTTCAGGAAATACTCAACCGCTTTCACGTCGTGGTTAGTGGTGCGTTCGATGGTCTTAATGCGCGCTGCATCGTCTTCGCTAAACTCAGCAACGATTTTATCAAGGTAATCGTTTGCCTTTTCGTCAAAAGCAGGAACTTCCTTGATTGCTGCCTGGGCGGCCAGCTTTTGCAGCCAGCGTACTTCAACCTGAACACGGAACTTCAGCAGGCCATATTCGCTGAAGATCCCGCGCAGCGCGCTGACTTTATCGCCGTAGCGTCCGTCGACAGGGGATACGGCGGTCAGTGAGGATAATTCCATAATTCGCAACTCCGGGAGGTTAACAATGAGCAAGAATTTGTTTTGCCTGAGTCGTCAGGCGATTACGAGAAAACATTAACTGCAGGCGGCCACCGCCAACCTGGTGCCACAGCACGGCGGCGCGAATGCCTGCCAGCAGCGAGGCGCGAACCTTCGCCTGAACCTGTGGACTTTGCAGCACGGCAGGGGAGCCGGTGACCTGGATACGCGGACCCAGCGGGCTTATCACGTCGACATAAATACCGGCCATCGCACTCAGCAGCGTTTCGGACTGCAGGTCAAAATGGTCAAGCTGACGCTGAAGGCCGGCGATGCGATCGCCAAGCGTATCCAGCGCACCTTTCGCTGCGCTCAGCTTACGCTCCAGCACCATCAGGCTTAACGTGTAGCGGGTCAGTTCTGCGTTTAATCCCTGACGGTTGCTGGCGTTGAGCACGCCGAGCAACGTTTCAAGACCGAGACGAAGATTGGTTTCACTGCCACCGAACACACCCAGCGTGGAGCCGGGGTTAAGATCGATAACGCTGTTGAGTGAAACGTGCAGGGCGTCAGCGTCGCAATGACCCTGATGCGCCAGCTGTTGCACCAGACGGGCAGACTGGCAAATTCCCGCCAGCGCCAGGGTGATGTCGTAATAGTTCTTCGCCACACGCTCTCCTTTATGTGTGCAATCGTGTTAAACAGCAGGCAGCGGCAGGCGCTGTTCAATGATCCCACCGCCCAGGCAAATTTCGCCGCTGTAGAAGACGGCAGACTGACCAGGGGTAACGGCGGAAACCGGTTCGTCGAAACGGACTTCAATACGATCGTCGTCCAGCGCGGTAACGGTGCATGGAATATCGGTCTGACGGTAGCGCGTTTTCACCGTGCAGCGCAGTGTGCCTTTAAGCGGCTCGCGATCAACCCAGTGCAATTGCTGCGCAATCAGGCCAACGGACATCAGACGCGGATGGTCATGGCCCTGGGCCACAATCAGAATATTGTTTTCGACATCTTTGTCGACCACATACCACGGATCTTCGCTACCGTCTTTGGTACCGCCGATGCCCAGCCCTTTACGCTGGCCGAGCGTGTGATACATCAGCCCCTGATGCTGACCAATTTCATCGCCATCAACGGTGATAATTTTGCCCGGCTGTGCTGGCAGGTAACGTCCCAGGAAGTCGCGGAATTTACGCTCGCCGATAAAGCAGATACCGGTGGAGTCTTTTTTCTTCGCGGTGATCAGGTCCAGCGCTTCGGCGATTTTACGCACTTCCGGCTTTTCCAGTTCGCCGACCGGGAACAGGCTTTGGGCAATCTGTTCGTGGCTCAGCGTATAGAGGAAATAGCTCTGATCTTTATTGCCGTCCAGACCGCGCAGCAGTTGGCTTTTGCCATTCACGTCTGCGCGACGCACGTAGTGACCGGTCGCAATGTAGTCTGCGCCCAGATCTTCTGCGGCGAATTCCAGGAAGGCTTTAAATTTGATCTCTTTGTTGCACAGAATGTCCGGGTTCGGGGTACGGCCCGCTTTGTACTCTTCAAGGAAGAGTTCGAAGACGTTGTCCCAGTATTCTGCGGCAAAGTTAACGGTGTGCAGTTCAATGCCGAGCTTGTCGCACACGGCCTGCGCATCGGCGAGATCCGCAGCGGCAGTGCAGTATTCCTCGCCATCGTCTTCCTCCCAGTTCTTCATGAACAGGCCCTCCACCTTATAGCCCTGTTGCTGTAACAGGTAGGCGGAAACGGAGGAATCGACACCGCCGGACATGCCGACGATCACTTTTTTCTGGCTGTTATCTGACATGGAATACTCACGACATTGAACTTCAAGGCGGCGTATTCTATCACGCCCCCCCACCATTGACACCCTCTGTAAACGGCCAGTTAAATTCTCCGATGACATCCAGCGGCAAGCGTGCGCCTGACTGCCAGCAGCGGATACTTTCGGCAACCAGCGGTGAACGCAGGTTTGATGCGCTCAGGATCTCGTCTGCGGTCACCCACAGGCAGCGATCGATATCGTCATCGTGCGGTTCAGTGGCGCACGTTTCGCTAAGCTCAATGGCGAATAAAAAGCGCAGGAAAGGCGTATGGTCAGGCGCGATCCACTGATGCATGCGAATAAAATACTGAGGTTCGGCGCGGATACCGGTCTCTTCCCACAGCTCGCGCCTGGCGGCCTGCAATAGCGTTTCGTTCGCTTCGAGATGTCCGGCAGGCTGGTTCCACAGTGCTTTACCGTTGATGCTCTCTTCCACGACCAAAAATTTCCCCTGCGCGTGAACGACGCAGGCAACGGTGACATGCGGTTTGAACATAGTGTCTCCTTAAGGGGCAACGTCGCGCCACTCACCGTTTGCCAGTGTTTCCAGCGTGTAATTGCCCATGGCGTAGCGAATCAGGCGCAGGGTAGGGAAACCGACATGCGCAGTCATCCGGCGCACCTGACGGTTGCGGCCTTCATATAGGGTAATTTTGAGCCAGCTTGTCGGAATGGATTTGCGCTCGCGAATGGGGGGATTACGCGGCCACAGCCATTCAGGCTCGCTAACCCGCTCAATGCCTGCAGGCAAGGTCGTGCCATCGTTCAACGTGACGCCGTTGCGTAATGTCGCCAGCGCTGCTTCATCCGGCTCACCTTCAACCTGGACGAAGTAAATTTTACCGGTGCGTTTGCCCGGCTGAGTGAGTTTCGCCTGTAGCGCGCCATCATTGGTTAACACCAGAAGGCCTTCGCTGTCCCGGTCCAGCCGCCCGGCGGCATAGACGCCCTGAACGGGAATGTAATCCTTCAGCGTGCTGCGCCCGGCCTCGTCGGTAAACTGCGGCAATACATCGTAGGGTTTATTGAACAATATGACCCGCTTTGGCTGGGTTTCTTGCGGTTTTCTGGCGGCTTGTCGCGAGCTGAATCGCTCAACCCGGTGATTTCTAAAAGAAGTTTTCTTCATGGTATTTTCAGACTTTATCAATTGCCGCATTATAGCCCAATAACGAAGACCTTTCATGGTGCCGGACAATCAGGTACTATCGGGAGGCTCATTACAATTTATTAACATAAGATCAGTAACAACCAGAAGCGCTCGAAGGAGAGGTTAATGGAAAGCAAAGTAGTTGTTCCGGCGGAAGGTAAAAAGATCACCCTGCAAAACGGCAAGATTAACGTTCCTCACAACCCGATTATTCCGTTCATCGAAGGCGACGGTATCGGTGTAGACGTTACCCCGGCAATGCTGAAAGTGGTTGATGCCGCTGTTGAGAAAGCCTACAAAGGCGAGCGTAAAATTTCCTGGATGGAAATTTACACCGGTGAAAAATCTACGCAAGTTTATGGCCAGGACGTCTGGCTGCCAGCTGAAACGCTGGACCTGATCCGCGACTACCGCGTTGCTATTAAAGGCCCACTGACGACGCCAGTTGGCGGCGGTATCCGTTCCCTGAACGTGGCACTGCGTCAGGAGCTGGACCTGTACGTGTGTCTGCGTCCGGTTCGTTACTACCAGGGCACCCCAAGCCCGGTTAAGCACCCTGAACTGACTGACATGGTTATCTTCCGCGAAAACTCAGAAGACATCTATGCAGGTATCGAATGGAAAGCGGACTCTGCTGACGCAGAAAAAGTGATTAAATTCCTTCGCGAAGAGATGGGCGTGAAGAAAATTCGCTTCCCGGAACATTGCGGTATCGGCATTAAGCCATGCTCCGAAGAAGGCACCAAGCGTCTGGTGCGTGCGGCCATCGAGTACGCGATCACCAACGACCGTGACTCTGTGACGCTGGTTCATAAAGGCAACATCATGAAGTTCACCGAAGGCGCGTTCAAGGACTGGGGCTACCAGCTGGCGGCGGAAGAGTTCGGTGGTGAGCTGATCGACGGTGGCCCATGGCAGAAGATTAAGAACCCGAACACCGGTAAAGAGATCATCATTAAAGATGTGATCGCCGATGCGTTCCTGCAGCAGATCCTGCTGCGTCCTGCTGAATACGACGTCATTGCCTGTATGAACCTGAACGGTGACTACATTTCTGATGCCCTGGCAGCACAGGTTGGTGGTATTGGTATCGCCCCTGGTGCGAACATCGGTGATGAGTGCGCGCTGTTCGAAGCGACCCACGGTACTGCACCGAAATACGCAGGTCAGGACAAAGTGAACCCTGGCTCTATCATCCTCTCCGCAGAGATGATGCTCCGTCATATGGAATGGTTCGAAGCCGCAGACCTGATCGTGAAAGGGATGGAAGGCGCGATCAACAACAAGACCGTGACCTATGACTTTGAACGTCTGATGGAAGGCGCTAAGCTGCTGAAATGCTCAGAGTTTGGCGACGCGATTATCGCGAACATGTAATCCAGATTACGGGTTAAGTGACAACGGGAGCCAGAAGGCTCCCGTTTTTTATGAGATGAACCGGGGAAACGTGATGATACTAACGGGAGTCAATGCACTAAACCCGCAAGCATTTTAGCGAGGTCGCTGCGGCTCAGTGATTTTGAGAAATACCAACCCTGAATCAGGGCGTCAGGATACCTTTCGGCGATAAAGTTATACTGCGTTTCATTCTCGACACCCTCAAAAACAAGCGTTTTGTTCATCTTCGCCAGGGCATCACAAAAGATGACAAAGATATCCTGTTTATAGTGCTCGCTGATGCCATCAACCAGAGATTTGTCTATTTTAATTTCATCGTATTCGAGGTTGGTTAGCCTCGCCAGGTTTGAATTTTGTACACCAAAATCATCTATCGACACCTTAACGCCAATGAGCGTTAACTCCTGACAAAACTCTTCGAGGATACCTGCGCTGGCGACAGCGTTTTCAGATAATTCAATTTTTATCAGTGACAGAGGAATATTGTTCAGTAAACATTCCCGGCGTAAAAGATTGATAAATTGCCCGTCCTCAATCTCTGTTCTGCCAACATTTAACGACACCATCAATTGATGCTTAATTGTCAGCGGGGCTATTTCAGCAAGGGATTTTTTAATGACGTTAACGTAATACGTTTTATAGAGCCCAATTTTCTTAATGAGAGGGATGAAAAGTTCAGGGGAGACATTCATATGGTTCGCATCACGCCATCTCGACAGGACTTCAACACCGACAATTTTTTTATCAGCAATGCGAATAACGGGCTGATAATTTATGCCGATCGTATTGCTTTTGACCGCCCTGACCAACGTTCGCTCCAGCGAAAAACGGTCTTCGTAGAGTCTGATGGAAAAAAGCGCGAGCGCTGTTCCGATGAGAGCCAGAATGGCTGACAGCACAATAAAGACCACAGAGGATAAGGATGCGAGACCCGCGCCATAGTGTTTCACTATAACGCATAAATCCCATCTTGAGCTGCACTGCGTGATAGTTAACGTAAATAAGGTTGAATGCCGCCAGTTGTGTTTATCCGGAGCAGGGGAGACAGAAAAAAACGTTCTGCCATGATCTTTCGTTGTTGAACTGAGTGAGTAGTTTTCCGTGACTGGTGTAAATTTGTCATATGCATAGCGGGACGTGAAGATTATGACATTATTATATATAGCCGCATTGCCGGTGAAAAAACCGTATGGGGGGAACTGCGCTAAAATAAATCCCTGTGGCGTTTTATGTAATTCAGAAGGAAGGGCGACGGGTGTTGCCAGTTTGCCCCAAAAGGCCGTACAGGCTATTTTCCCGTTTTCAATGAAGCCGATGTCATCAAAATAGAGATTGTCGCGCTTTAACGTTCTGTAGTGATTCAGGCTGGTGTTACTACATCCCTGAGCAGTCATCTCTTTGAGGGCTGTCGCCAAACTGAGCGATAAGTTTTCTGAATAATGCAAAAGTGTGGTGGATATCTCGAGCTGCTTATTCTTTTGTTGCTCAATAATGATGGCATTAACCGCATAAAGAGAAAGGATAACAAGGAAGGATGAAATAACTGCAACAGCAACATTCTTTTTCATTTCCTGGTTCCTGTCTGCTCCTTGAACCTCACGGATCTTACCACAGGCTGTTGAAGGTACAACCCTGACCATAATGGGGGAGTAACCTCCAAAAAAAAGCCCACTAAAAAGTGGGCAAGAAATACTGGAAGCAATGTGAGCAATGTCGTACTGAATACCTGAGTATTTTGCTCAACTATTCAGTATTGAGAAAGATAATCTTTCTCAATAAAAGATGCAACCCTACATTTATTGTGGAACGTGATTTTTTTTGTTTTAAAAGTGAGCAAGTCAGTGACGTGATCTTCATCACGAATTTCCTTTCTGTGATCCTGTGCTATCCTTTTCTGTGTCGTTGATTTAATGACAAAAACCATACGGAGAGGAAAGCTATGGGAATTTTATCCTGGATTATCTTTGGGCTGATTGCGGGGATTCTGGCGAAGTGGATTATGCCAGGTAAAGACGGTGGCGGATTTATCGTAACCATCATTCTGGGGATTGTCGGTGCCGTTGTCGGCGGTTGGATCAGTACCTTGTTCGGATTTGGCAAAGTCGATGGCTTCAACTTTGGCAGCTTTGCTGTCGCAGTGATCGGTGCCCTGGTCGTTCTGTTTATCTACAGAAAAATCAAAAGCTAAACCTGATATGCATTGAAAAAGGCTGCCTGAAGGCAGCCTTTTTACATTGGGGTATTACCACCAGCCCAGCTGTGTACCGGCAACAGCCACGATAGCCACTATCAACATAATGAGGGTTGTTTTTCTCATTTATGCCCCTGGCGCGGCGTAACCGCCAATGAAAAACCATGCCAAAAAAACCAGTGCCGTTATAAAAATAACGACCGGGAAGAGGATTCCTGTTCTCATGCCATCACCTGTTTCGGTTTACGTAATGTCGTAAAGTGTACGGGGTTAATCCGCCGTGAGAAAGCGTGTTTTGATTTTTCCTTTTTTGCCCGCTATATAGCGCTGCCTGCAGGGGGCTGGCAGAGAAGCAAAAAAAGCCCCGTTGTTGAGACGGGGCAAAAACATCTTGATTACGGAATGATGTTCTCTGGTCAAATCGAGAACAAGCACACTATAGTGTTGAAAAGTGCAGGATTAATGGAGAAAACATGGAGAAAGCACTGATGAGCCGTTACCCTAAGGGTTACAGGATTTTTAAAGGAGCAACGCAATGAGATATCTGTTACTCGTGCTGGCACTACCGCTTGCCGCATGCACAACAACGAAAACACCACCCGATGCGCCAGCGCCCCCACAGCTCGGTATGGCAAACCCTGCATCGGTCTATTGCCTTGAGAAAGGGGGAGAGCAAATCCCCATTCAAAGCCCGCAGGGTGTTCGCACTGAGTGCAAATTGCCCGGTGGTGAAGTGATTGATGAATGGGATCTCTATCGCCGCGATCATCCACAACCTGCCAGGTGACAGCGATACAGAGACTGCGATACACTTCTCTTTAGGATTATTCTTAGCCAGTTTCTGGCGTTACTTACCGCGAGAGAAGTATGTTTCAGTTAAAACCGGGCAGCCTGGCAATGATCATTGGTGCCCGCACGACGGCAGGCCGTCGTAACATCGGTAAATCTGTAGAGTTGTTTGGTCTTTGCCAGCCTGGCCTGCGTTTTGTTAACCCGGTGAATGGCGTAATGACTCAGTTGCCCGTCACGGCAGATCGTGCGCTGTGGCTGGTAACAGGGGACGTTTACGCGTTTGATAATCAGCATGGTTTTGCCTTTGTTCGCCCGGAACATTTGATGCCGATTTCACCGGACGAGGCGTCACAAACGCTCGACGAAATGATGCTGTCTTGATTACAAATGGCGCAACCAGTCAGCTAATACCCGCGCGTGGTTCTGCTGCGTGTCTTTCGCGCCATAAAGTAGCGTTACGGTCTGCTTTTTAGCGCGTTCAGCAAGACGTCTCCCTTCCTCCTGCTGCTGCGCCAGCTCGTCCCGGTACGCCTTGCTGAAGGTCGTAAAATCGATCGTCTCGCTATGCAAGGCTTTGCGCAGTTCGCTGGACGGCGTCAGCACTTTGCACCACTCATCGAAGATGAGATCGGTTTTTTTCATCCCTCGCGGCCATAGCCTGTCCACCAGGACACGGTATCCGTCATCAGGACTTGCCTGTTCATATACGCGTTTGCATTGAATCATTTTCCCTCCTTAGCCTGGTTACTATAGCACTTCGTTTTTACCCACCCAATTTAAGGTATTGTGATAATTGCAGAAGATCGGTAGTCTGAGGTTCCTTATGTTGTCTGATAATATTCTGGCATAAGGAACCTTTCATGGAACTCTCCCCGGTTAAAACGACGCTGCGCATTGCGCTGGTGGGTGATTACAATCCCGATGTAGTTGCGCACAAGGCGATCCCGCTGGCCATTGACGACGCCGCTGCTGTACTGGATCTCACTGCTGATTATGACTGGCTTGCCACGACCGAGCTAACCAGTCCCGAAGATCTGGTGGGTTACGATGCCATCTGGCTGGTTCCTGCAAGCCCCTATAAAAACGCCGCGGCGGCCTTTATTGCCGCACGCTATGCCCGTGAAAACGGTATTCCTTTCCTGGGGACCTGCGGTGGATTCCAGCATGCGCTGATTGAGTACGCCCGCAATGTGCTGGGCTGGCATGATGCAGGGCATGCTGAAACCGACACTGAAGGCACCCTGGTTATTACACCACTGGCCTGCTCGCTGGTGGAAAAAACCGACGTCATTGAGTTGCGTAACAATACGCTGATCGCCAGAGCTTACGGCAAACCCGAAATTGAAGAGGGATATCACTGCAATTACGGCGTATCACCGGCGTTTGCGCAGGCGCTTGAAAGTGGCGATATGCGAGTGACGGGCTGGGACGAGCAGGGCGAGATTCGTGCCGCGGAGCTGGTTACCCATCCGTTCTTCGTTATTACTCTGTTCCAGCATGAACGTGCGGCGCTGGAAGGCAGGCCGGTTGTGCTGGTGCAGGCGATGCTGCGCGCGGCGCGCGAATAAAAAAGGGCAGACTTTAACGTCTGCCATCGTCTTTAACGGAGCGTGATCTCCCGGTCACGCCCGGCAAGCATCCCGCAAATGGCCATTACCACGGCGGCCAGCCCGCAGACGATGAGCGGAATACGCCAGTCGCCTGCGGTATCGTGTATTTTCCCCATTAACGGCGGCCCACAGGCGGCCAGCAGATAGCCAATTGATTGCGCCATTCCCGACAGAGCCGCAGCCTGATGCGCAGAGCTGGCGCGCAGGCCGATGAATGTCAGGCCGAGGATCATCGTGGCTCCGGAGCCAAAGCCAAACACCAGCGACCATATGACGGCCAGGCCAGGGGCAAACCACAACCCGGCGGTGCTGACGGCACACATCAGGGCAACGAGCCCGGCGATCCCGCGCTGATCTTTAAGCCGATGGAGGATCAACGGAACGGCCAGGCCGGGTACAGCGGTAGACAGCTGCAGAAGACCATGCATGGAGCCTGCCTGCGTTTCGCTGTAGCCCTGGCTGAGCAAAATTGCCGGTAGCCAGCCGATAATGATGTAGTAAATCAGCGAGTTAATGCCCAGAAAGAGGGTTACCTGCCAGGCGAGGGCGGAGCGCCAGATTGCGCGGTTGTGCAACGTTCCCGCGCCCGTCACCGTCGCGGCAGGCGTTTGACGCCATTGCGGCAGCCAGAGCAGCAGTGCCACTATCGGGAAGACCATCAACATGAGCAGCGCGCCGTGCCAGCCTGCGTCACCCTGAGCCAGCGGTACAATGAGCGCTGAACCTAATGCTGCCGCTGCTCCCATCGTCAGGGAGTAGGCTCCCGTGAGTTTAGCCACCTGGCCCGGAAAGTCTCGTTTGATTAAACCGGGTAACAGTACATTTCCCAGAGCGATACCGCAGCCAATGACCGCCGTACCGGTAAACAGCATCGCGGCGGACGGCATAGAGCGAATGCCAATCCCGGCGCAAATCAGCAGCAGGGAGACAAAAAGGCTTCGCTCTATACCCATGCGGCGAGCAACGCCTGCGGCAAGCGGGGAGATGAATGCAAAGGCCAGCAGCGGCAGTGTTGTCAGCATGCCAGTTTGCGCGGTGCTTAAGCCATAGTCATGGCGAATGGTGTCGAGGAGTGGGGCGGCACCGGTAAAGGTGACGCGAAGCGTTGTGGCAATCATCAGGATGCCTGCAATCAGCAGCGCGCCTTGTTTTCCTGAAGGTCGAATAGCAGTAGTCATTGTTATCTCTTACGTTCAAGCGAGCGCACACAATACCGATTTTCCTGGCGGTTGAAATCAGGCTAAAATGACAGTTTATCGCTAATATCGGACAAATTAATGATCGGTCTGGGACTGGATGGCTATGAACCCGATAGTCAACATGATGCGGCGGTGGCGTTTCGTATTCGCGTTGTCGCAGAGGAGCAATACATCCCCTTGCATCAGCACCGAAAAGGCCAGCTGATTCTGGCTCTGGCGGGCGCGATTACCTGCGAAGTGGAAAACGCCATGCTGATGGTTCCCCCGCAGTATGCGGTGTGGATACCCGGCCAGCTACCGCACAGCAATAAGGCCACGCCGAGCGCGCAACTCTGCTTTTTGTTTATTGAACCCGGTGCTGTCGCTCTGCCGGATCGGTGCTGTACGCTAAAAATCTCGCCGCTGGTACGGGAGTTGATTCTCTCGCTGGCGGGAAAATCGCCTGAGCAGTTGCACCAGCCCGCGGTATCGCGTCTGGTCGATGTCCTGTTTGATGAGCTGCCGCTTCAGCCCCAGGAACATTTACAGTTGCCGGTTTCTCCCCATCCCAAAATCCGTCTGATGAGCGAGAAAATGGCTGAGGAACCCGCCGCCTGGCAGACGCTGGCGCAATGGGCGAGCCACTTTGCCATGAGCGAGCGCAACCTGGCACGGCTGGTGGTAAAAGAGACGGGGTTAAATTTTCGTCGCTGGCGACATCAGCTGCAACTGATTGTGGCGCTGCAGCTATTGATTGGTGGCAAGTCAGTCCAGCAGGTAGCGCAAGCACTGGGGTATGATTCAACCACCGCGTTTATCACCATGTTCAAAAAGGGGCTAGGGCAAACCCCTGCTCGCTATGTCGCCAGTTTGTCTATGACTTCCCAATAAAGAGTGAAACCAGACCAGCAGCAATGAGCGGGCCAACCGGCACACCCCGGAAGAGGGCCACGCCCAGTACGGTTCCCACCAGCAATCCGGCGACCAGCGACGGCTGGGAACTCATTAATGTGACACCTCGCCCGCCGAGCCAGGAGACGAATATACCTACCGCGATAGCAACCAGCGATTTCCAGTTGACGAACGAGTGCAGCAGCGTTGAGGCAGGTAATGTGCCGCTGGCAATGGGGGCCATCACGCCGATTGTCAGAATGATAATCCCGACCGTCAGGCCCTGCTTTTCAATCCAGGGGAAAAAGGTGTTCAGCGGTGTCACGCGCACGATAATCAGGACCAGTATGGATACGGCAACGGTGGTGTTATGGCTGATAAAGCCCAGCGCCGCGAGTCCCATAAGTATTAAGAGGGTTGGATCAAACATGAGTCATCCTTGCCAGAAAAAAGTCAGCCTGCTTACTTTACGTGTAAAACCGGATGCTGGCAGCTGTTAAAAAAGGATCTTATCTCTGTCATGTCGTTGTCATTTGCGAGAGATAAAACAGCACCAGACACAGCAAAAGGGTATGCATGATGAACGATCAAATGTTTCTTGAAACGCTGATTATCTCTTCATCGTTTTTTACCATTGCCATTATTCTGGTCGCGTCGGTGCTGTTCCTGGAAAAAAACGGCTGACAAATTTGCCAGCCTTGCGGTTTAATTTTTCCGGAATGACACCAGCTCAGGGCGGGCAATACGCAGGTAATCCTGCGTGTCCATAATGACGGATTTTTCCAGCAGACCGGCGTTAAACGCGATTTCATCAAAACGTGCAAACAGCAGCGGATCGGCGACCAGCGTAAGATCGGGATGGAAGCTAAAAGGCGGAATAGCGCCAAACACGCAGGCGGTCAGGGAATCGACCTCCGCCGGGCTGGCAAGAGAGGCTTTGAGTCCGCCAAAATGGCTGGCAAGCTGGCTTAAATCGGCCTGCTGATCGGCGGCCAGGATCGCCAGAACGTGTTTTTTTACACCGTTTCCCTTCACTTTACAGACCAGCGCTTTTGCGCCCTGTCCCAGCGCTGTACCGCGAATTTCACTCACCGCTTCACATTTCCCAACCGGTTCGTGGTCCACAACGCGGTATTTCGCCCCCTGGTCAGACAACAGCGAAATTAACTGCCGGTGGGTGGCGGTGCCTTTTACCTCTTCAGACATGCGAGTATTACCTGTAGCAGATGATATCGGGCTTTTACAGTAGCACATTTCATTTCGACTGCGGGCCATTCACCCTCAAGGTTATATACGCCTTATTGACAAATATAAAGATACCCCTTGTTATTATCATTGCTGGTGACCAATTCAATAACAGGAGTGCTTGTGAACAGGAAGTTCAGAGATATTGACGAAACCCTGAACGGTTTAAATCATTCAACGGATGCGCATTTTAAATGGCTGGTCACTGTATTACGGTATGTGACTAACCGGGACGTTGAATTACCCGAAATCACGCATGATGACGCGCATCATCGCTGTGAGTTTGGGCAATGGCTGAATATTCAGTTACAGGAGGAGAGGGATGACCGTCATTTTTTGGTCGATATTTCAGCCCGCCACCAGCGCGTTCACCAGGCCTGCCGTGACATCATGGACTCCATAGACCGGCGGGAAGTTGCTTCGCCATCTTATGATGCGTTTGAAGCTGCGTTGCTGGCATTTACCGAATCGTTGTCGCGCTTTAAAGTGCATTTGCTCCAGCTGAGAACCAGTTACGATGCGCTGACGGGTTTACCCTTGCGCAGAATTCTCGATGAATCCTTCGACTCCCTGAACATGGGGCAGAATGATGCCGGGTTATACCTGCTGCTGCTTGATATCGACCATTTCAAAAAGGTGAATGACAATTACGGCCATCTGACGGGGGATGCGGTACTGCGTTCGCTTGCGCTGCACCTTGAGGACAACGTTCGCCGTTCGGAGTCGGTGTATCGCTACGGCGGAGAGGAATTTATCATTCTTCTGCAGGCAAAAAACGATCGCGAAGCCAGCGCGGTAGCCGAACGTTTACGGCGGACCATTGCCGGGACAGAGACCGTGTCCGGCGAACATACTTTGCGCATTACCTTTACGTCAGGTTTAACGCGGGTTCATCAGGGGGAATCGCTGCGCGAAGTGCTGGAAAGGGCCGATATAGCGTTGTACAGAGGCAAACACGGCGGGCGAAACTGCACCATGCTCATTACTAAAAACCTCGACTGTATTAACGTCAGCAATTAAAAAAACAGCCAGCGGGATCGCTGGCTGCTCAGTCAGGCATTGCTGGTGGACGATTGCTTGTGGAACAGCTCTCTGAACACCGGGTAGATGTCGTCCTGGTCGCGAATGTGCTGCATCGCAAAGTTATCAAACATCGATTGCAGATGCTCATATTCGCGCCATAGCGTCTGGTGCGCACGACGCGTGATTTCGATATAGCTGTAATAACGCACCACCGGCAAAATTTTCTTCGCCAGGATCTCATGACAAAGCGGCGAGTCGTCCGCCCAGTTATCACCGTCCGATGCCTGCGCAGCGTAAATGTTCCACTGTGCCGGATCGTAACGCGCCTTCACCACCTCATCCATTAATTTCAGCGCGCTCGACACGATGGTCCCACCGGTCTCCTGCGAGTAGAAGAACTCATGTTCATCCACCTCTTTGGCCTGAGTATGGTGACGAATATAGACCACTTCCACGTTCTTATACGTTCTGCTCAGGAACAGATAGAGCAGAATGTAAAAACGCTTCGCCATATCTTTAGTGGCCTGATCCATCGAACCCGAAACGTCCATCAGGCAGAACATCACGGCCTGGCTGGAAGGCTCAGGACGTTTTTCGTAGTTCTTATAACGCAGGTCGAAGGTGTCGATAAACGGCACCCGATCAATCTTCGCCCGCAGCTCTGCAATCTCTTTACGCAGCCGCTCCTCTTCAAGCAGTTGCGCCGGTTCGGTGTTTTCCACCACTTTCAGGCTGGTTTCCAGCTCACGCAGCTCGCGTCGTTTGCCGGCCGTCATTGCCGTGCGGCGCGCCAGTGAATTCTGCAGCGAACGCACAACGCTGATATTGGCGGGCACGCCGTTAGCGGTATAACCGGCGCGATGGGTTTTATATTCGTTAAGCTGGCGGTGCTGGTTCTTTTTCAGATTCGGCAGTGCCAGATCTTCAAACAGCAGGTCGAGATATTCGTCTTTGGAAATCTGGAAGACAAACTCATCCTGGCCCTCGCCGTCCTGACTGGCCTGTCCCTGACCGCTTCCTGAACCACCGCCTCCGCCTTGCGGACGCTCGATTCGGTCATTCTGCACAAAGTGGTCATTACCTGGGTGGACGCGATGGCGAAGCCCGCCACGCCCCTGATGAAACATCGGTTCGCTGATGTCATCCGTGGGGATGGAGACAGATTCGCCGCTGTCGACGTCGGTTACCGAGCGTTTGTTGATGGCCTCGGAGATCGACTGTTTAATTTGCGCTTTATAACGACGCAAGAAGCGCTGGCGATTTACCGTGCTCTTGTTTTTGCCGTTAAGACGCCGGTCAATAAACCAGGTCATATGCCCCCCGTACTGCATTTGCCAACTTGCATTTTGTAGGCCCGGTAAGCATTCGCGCACCGGGCACTTGTTTTAAGACGATTTACGCACGCGCAGATACCATTCGCAGAGCAGGCGAACCTGTTTGCGGGTATAGCCTTTCTCCATCATACGGTCGACAAAATCGTCATGCTTTTTCTGCTCATCGGTTGAGGTTTTGGCGTTAAACGAAATGACCGGCAGCAGCTCTTCGGTATTCGAGAACATTTTCTTCTCAATAACCGTGCGCAGTTTTTCGTAACTGGTCCAGTTCGGATTACGTCCGTTGTTATGCGCTCTGGCGCGCAGGACGAAGTTCACAATCTCATTACGGAAGTCTTTCGGGTTACTGATCCCGGCAGGCTTCTCGATTTTTTCCAGTTCCGCATTCAGGGATTCACGGTCAAACAGCTGGCCGGTATCCGGGTCGCGATACTCCTGATCCTGTATCCAGAAGTCGGCATAGGTGACATAACGGTCGAAAATGTTCTGCCCGTATTCCGAATAGGATTCCAGATAGGCCGTCTGGATCTCTTTGCCAATGAACTCGGCATATTTCGGGATCAGGTAGCCTTTCAGGAACTCAAGATAACGTTCAGCCTGCTCCTGTGGGAACTGTTCGCGCTCGATCTGCTGTTCCAGGACATAGAACAGATGAACCGGGTTCGCCGCCACTTCTGCGTGGTCGAAGTTAAAGACGCGGGAGAGGATCTTAAACGCGAAGCGCGTGGAAAGACCATTCATCCCCTCGTCGACCCCGGCGTAGTCACGATATTCCTGATATGACTTCGCTTTTGGATCGGTATCTTTCAGACTTTCGCCATCATAGACGCGCATTTTTGAGTAGATGCTGGAGTTTTCCGGCTCTTTCAGACGCGACAGGATAGAGAAACGTGACAGTGTTTCCAGTGTGCCAGGCGCGCAGGGCGCATGCATAAGCTCACTGTGGTTAAGCAGTTTCTCGTAAATTTTGATCTCTTCTGAGATCCGCAGGCAATAAGGCACTTTGACGATATAAACACGGTCAAGAAACGCCTCATTGTTTTTATTGTTACGGAACGTCACCCACTCAGATTCGTTGGAGTGCGCCAGGATAATCCCATTAAACGGCAGGGCAGAGATGCCTTCTGTCCCGTTGTAGTTCCCCTCCTGGGTGGCGGTCAACAGCGGATGCAGCACCTTAATTGGCGCTTTAAACATCTCGACGAACTCCATAATCCCCTGGTTCGCACGGCACAGGGCACCGGAATAGCCATACGCATCCGGGTCGTTTTGCGCGTGATGTTCCAGTTTACGGATATCGACTTTACCAACCAGCGCCGAAATATCCTGGTTGTTCTCATCGCCCGGTTCTGTTTTGGCGATGGCGATCTGTTCCAGGATAGACGGCCACACTTTTACCACGCGGAATTTGGTGATATCCCCACCAAATTCATGAAGACGTTTCGCGGCCCACGGCGACATAATCGTACCGAGATAGCGATGCGGGATGCCAAACTCTTTATCCAGAATCTGCGCATCTTCCTGCGGATTAAACAGGCACAGGGGATGGTCATTTACCGGGCTGCGTTCACCGTTCGCACTCAGCACATAAATCGGCACGCGCTGCATCAGGGCTTTCAGGCGTTCCGCCAGAGAGGATTTACCGCCACCCACAGGTCCCAGCAAATAGAGGATCTGTTTCTTCTCTTCCAGGCCCTGAGCGGCATGCTTCAGGTAGGAGACGATCTGCTCAATGGCATCTTCCATGCCATAGAACTCTTCAAACGCAGGATATCGGGCAACCACCCGATTCGAAAAGAGACGGGAAAGCCGTGGTTCCAGGGCAGTATCAACCATGTTTGGCTCACCAATAGCCATCAATAGCCGTTCTGCCGCATTGGCATAGGCACTGCGATCTTGCCGACAAATGGTAAGAAACTCCTGCAGTGTGAACTCTTCGTCCTTGGCAGCTTCATAGCGCTGGCGATAGTGATCGAATATATTCATGGCATGCCGTCCTTTCGTTTTTTAGCACAGGAAAAGAGCCGTTCGTATGAGTAGTGGAGGCTCCCGGAAGAGAATTTCTCGCACCTCACTGCCAGAGCAGCAACCTGTGTGCCAGGTCAGACGCTAAGAACCGCAGGGTGTTTTGCAAAATCTCTTCTTAAATTAAAGCGTAGATGGCATTTGCAAAACTTGCATGCCGGGAAAATCTAATTTCAATGACATATCAATAACTCATCCAAAAAAATCCACTGTTGTTATAAGGTGAAAGTGTGTTTTTCATGCTGCAGTCACATAAATGAAAGCGGGCTGTCATCTGAAAAGTGAAAAATAGCGGGTTAATCAAACTCATTAGCAGGCAAAAAGTTTTGGGATGTTCGGGAATGGCGGTTACACTTCACCCGCTGATTATTTGACTACAGGAAAGAATGGATTGTGACCAAACTCAAACTTCTGGCATTAGGCATCCTTGCCGCTACCGCCGTTAGCACCGCACAAGCGGAAGGTCAGTGGACTGTTGGCGCGGGCGCTGGCGTAATTAATAGCCCGTACAAGCAGTATGACCGCGATGTTTATCCCGTTCCCGTTGTCACCTATGAAGGCGATAACTTCTGGTTCCGTGGCCTGGGCGGCGGATACTATCTGTGGAACGATACGGCCGATAAGCTCTCGATCATGGCGTACTATGATCCGACGCACTTCAAGCCAGGCGACAGCGACAGCCATGCGCTTCGCCAGCTTGACAAGCGCAGAGGCTCACTGATGGCGGGTCTCTCTTACGTCCACAACACCGAGTATGGCTTCCTGCGTACCGCACTGGCGGGCGATACTCTGGATAACAACGACGGCTTTATCTGGGATCTGGCGTGGCTTTATCGCTACACCAACGGGGCGCTGACGCTGACACCAGGTATTGGTGTGCAGTACAGCAGCGAAAACTATAACGACTACTATTATGGCGTATCCAAAAAAGAATCTCGCCACAGTGGTCTGAACAGTTACAGCGCTGATGACGGCTGGGACCCGTACCTGGAACTGAGCGCGAGCTATAACTTCCTCGGTGACTGGAGCGTTTACGGCACCGGCCGTTATATCCGTCTGAGCGATGAAGTGAAAGATAGCCCGATGGTCGATAAGTCCTGGTCCGGCATCTTCTCTGTGGGTGTAACCTACAAGTTCTGATTGTGCATTATTACAGTGCAATCTGTGCATGATAACGGGGCGCTTGCGCCCCGTTTGCTTTAACCTGGTGCAACAAAACAGGAGAGTGAGATGAGCGTAAAAACCGTAACATTTTCCGGCAGCCGCCCGCTTCCCGCAATCGGGCAGGGCACCTGGTATATGGGCGAAAAGGCTGGCCTGCGTAAAACCGAGGCAGATGCACTGCGTGCGGGCATTGACCTGGGGCTGACGTTGATTGACACCGCTGAAATGTATGCCGAAGGCGGGGCGGAAGAGGTGGTCGGCGAGGCTATTAAGGGCCAGCGTGATAAGGTTTTTCTGGTGTCCAAAGTGTACCCGTGGAATGCAGGTGGTCAGAAAGGCCTGGCCGCGTGTGAAGCGAGTCTGCGGCGTCTCGGCACCGATCATATCGACCTTTACCTGCTTCACTGGCGCGGGAATTACGCGCTGGCTGAAACCGTGGAACTGATGGAAAAACTTCAGCAGCAGGGCAAAATCGGGCGCTGGGGGGTGTCGAATCTGGATTACGATGACATGCAGGCGCTCTGGAGTGTGAAGGGCGGTTCTGCCTGCGCGACCAATCAGGTGCTCTACCATCTTGCTTCGCGTGGCATCGAATACGATCTCCTGCCATGGTGCCAGCAGCAGGCGATGCCGGTAATGGCTTACTGCCCACTTGCACAGGCCGGGTGTTTACGTTCAGGGCTGATGAACCACCCGGTCGTCAATGAGATCGCGCGCAGCCATCATGCTACCGCCGCGCAAATTCTGCTGGCGTGGGTGATTAGCCATCCAGGCGTCATCGCCATTCCGAAAGCGGCATCCATTGAACACGTAAAAGCAAACGCGGGGGCATTAGACATTACGCTTACTGCTGAAGAACTGCTTTTGTTGGACAGGGCTTTTCAGGCCCCTGCAGTCAAAACGCCATTAGATGTCGTTTAAATCTGTACGGATTATCCCCTCTCCCCACAGGGGAGAGGGCGAGCGGCGTCTTAGCGTTTTACAATGCTAATTGTCTGCCCTAAACGAGACGGTTTCTCTTCACTCGCTTTCTGCGGCGCAGTCACACATGCGGTTTCCACGCAGACAAACGTCTTGTAGCCGTCGTCCGGTACATCCGCCATGCTGACAGAGAGCGCCGGGCCAGGGTTCCAGCCCACGACGTTACTGTGATGGTGGTGAACCACCTCAATACCCCGGTTGAGGGCGCTGTCGTGGATCACGCTGCATGCTTCCGGATGCAGGTAGACGCGATCGGTGCGATCCGGGAACGTCTGCACGCCGTCGCTCAGTTTCCCTTCCTTCGCGTTATCCACTTTGTCGATAAAGGTATCGCCAAGGCCGCTCACTTTTACCGCACTGATGTCGCCGACGTTAAAGTAGGTATGCAGGGCGGAAGTGGTTTCAAACTCGCCGTGGGCTTCAAGTTCGATTTCGCAGGTTTTACCCAGCTTGAAACGGGCATACAGGGTGAAATCATGCGGCCAAAGCGCGCGGGTTTCATCGTTCGCCTGCAGTTCAAAAGTCAGCACTGCGCCGTTGTCATCTTCGTTGTGTGCTTTCAGCGTCCACTGCTGATTACGCGCAAAACCGTGAGCAGGCAAACCCTGCTGCGCAGCCGGGCCAAACCACGGCCAGCAGATCGGTACGCCGCCGCGGATTGCTGCCCCTTTTTTGAATGAGGTCGCTTCGCTCAGCCACAGCCCTTCTTCTTCACCCTCTGGTTTCCAGGAGAGCAGGTGAGCGCCATTCAGCGCTACGGAGGCTTTTACGCGCGGGTGGTCAACGACGATAATGTCGGCTCCGTCAATCTGACGGCGGGAGAGCACAGGGGTAAGTTGTTCGACTACCGGAAGTGCAAAAATTTTATTAATCATTAAGCAATCCTCTGTCTTGAAACAATAAAAAAGGCGACCGAAGTCGCCTTTTTGGATCAGATTCTCATCTCAACTTATTTAGAGATGTGAGCGATCAGGTCCAGTACTTTGTTAGAGTAACCGGTTTCGTTGTCGTACCAGGATACCAGTTTAACGAAGTTGTCGTTCAGTGCGATACCTGCTTTAGCATCGAACACAGAAGTGCACACTTCGCCGTTGAAATCGGTAGATACAACGTCGTCTTCGGTGTAACCCAGAACGCCTTTCATTGGGCCTTCGGAAGCAGCTTTGATCGCTTTCTTAATTTCTTCATAAGAAGCAGCTTTTTCCAGACGAACGGTCAGGTCAACAACGGATACGTTAGGGGTTGGAACGCGGAACGCCATACCCGTCAGTTTGCCATTCAGTTCTGGCAGCACTTTACCTACTGCTTTAGCAGCACCGGTAGAGGATGGGATGATGTTCTGAGCCGCGCCACGGCCGCCACGCCAGTCTTTGTGAGACGGGCCGTCAACGGTTTTCTGAGTCGCAGTGGTCGCGTGAACAGTTGTCATCAGACCTTCGATGATGCCGAAGTTGTCGTTGATAACTTTAGCCAGCGGTGCCAGGCAGTTGGTGGTGCAGGATGCGTTAGAAACGATGTCCTGGCCAGCGTAAGTTTCGAAGTTAGCACCACGAACGAACATTGGGGTGTTGTCTTTGGAAGGACCAGTCAGAACAACTTTTTTCGCACCCGCAGTGATGTGTTTACGCGCGGTTTCGTCGGTCAGGAAGATACCGGTTGCTTCAGCAACAACGTCAACACCGATTTCGTTCCATTTCAGGTTAGCTGGGTCTTTCTCAGCAGTAACGCGGATGGTTTTGCCGTTAACAACCAGGTGGCCGTCTTTCACTTCAACGGTGCCGTCGAAACGACCGTGAGTTGAGTCGTACTTCAGCATGTACGCCATGTATTCAGCGTCCAGGAGATCGTTGATACCAACGATTTCGATGTCAGAACGTTTCTGAGCAGCACGGAAAACAATACGGCCGATACGGCCAAAACCGTTGATACCTACTTTGATAGTCATATATTCCACCAGCTATTTGTTAGTGAATAAAAGGTTGCCTGTAAAATTACAAAAACCTTACGCAGCGTCAAGCGGAATCGTGTCAATCATTGCGACAAATCAATCCTGTGACTAACGTTTGTGCGACTGACTCGCCTCACTTTCCCTTTGAGCTAGCAACCACATGGGGGCTGCGCCCGGAATTTTAAAGGCCTTGCAGGATAAAAATGTGAAACCGATCACAATTGCCTGTCCGCCTTTTCGCGACAAATAAGTTTAGAACAAAAGTGCACGCGCAGGTGTTAATGTTTTGTTAGAATCTGGGTTAAAAGATGTCTGTTTCTACAGCGAGATGTAAGCATATGTCGAACCAACGTAACCCTGATGATTTGAAAAAAAACCTCACAGAAATGCAGTTTTACGTGACGCAGAATCACGGTACTGAACCGCCTTTTACCGGGCGTTTGCTGCACAACAAGCGGGACGGTGTCTACCACTGCCTGGTGTGCGATGCGCCGCTGTTTAGTTCGCAAACAAAATACGACTCTGGCTGTGGCTGGCCGAGCTTTTATGAGCCGGTCAGCGATGACGCAATCCGCTATCTGACCGACGCGTCGCACGGTATGGTGCGCACCGAAATTCGCTGCGGAAAGTGTGACGCACACCTCGGTCACGTCTTCCCGGATGGTCCACAGCCAACAGGCGAACGTTTCTGCGTCAATTCAGCATCGATGAGCTTCACCGATGATGAAAACGGCGACCAGACCAAAGGCTGAAAAAACGATTCAGCAAATTATTCCTTTGAAAGGGAGAGATCATGAATATTGATGACATGATTACGGGTATGACACCGGAAATATATCAGCGTCTGGTTACTGCCGTTGAACTGGGAAAATGGCCGGATGGTGTGGCGCTCACGGCGGAGCAGAAAGAGAACAGCCTGCAGCTGGTGATGTTATGGCAGGCGCGCAACAATACTGACGCACAGCACATGACGATCGACACCCAGGGTCAGATGGTAATGAAGAGCAAGCGCGAGCTGAAAGAAGATTTTGGTATTACGCCGAAGCCGATTGCGACCATGAAAATGCAATAACCGCGCGGGTTGATGCCCCCTCCCACGGGAGAGGGCTTGATTGCCTCACTACTTGTGCGGGATCTCGAGCGACTCTGCCAGCTGCTTCGCTAGCAGGTTTTCGTCATCTGCGCCGTATTCCCAGAACATCGCCCCGGCAAGGCCTTTCTCCTTAATGTAGTCCGCTTTAATAGCCACAGAGCGCGGGTTTTCGTAGGAGAGGGCAAACAGCGCTTTCCCGTCGGCAGCGTTCACTGACAGCCACGGTACTTTTGCCTGGTCGTCCCAGTGTTCGGTAAAACGCTTCTGCGGATCGTTCAGCAGCTTTTTCACAATATCGTTGTACTTCACGTAGGTATCTTTGGTCAGGTCATAACCAAGCGATTTAAACAGTTCAATTTCTTGCGGACCAAAGTAAGGCTGAGTGACAGGATTTTTTTGCGCATCCGGTTTCGTCCAGTCAATACCCGGTTCAACAGAACGTTTCGGCACACGGCCATAGAAACCAATCCCGAGATTCATCTGCTGTGGCTTCAGCCCGGCGGCCAGATAGTTATTCACCACAAAATCGACGCTGTATTTATCGGCAGCGGCAACCGTCGGCCAGGCGCTGGAATCATACAGGTTGGAATTGAAATACTGGGTGCCGTACGCCATGTCGTAGGTCATCAGGTTGATATAATCGAGCAGTGGGGCGATCGCTTTCACATCCACCCAGCTTTTCGGGCTCTCTGCATTCGCACCTACCGCAATGGTGACCAGCTTTTTCTGCCCGAAGGCATCGCGCATCTCTTTCAGCAGCGCGGTGAAATTATCCCGATCGGCCGGCGTGCTCGCTACTAACCCCCACGCACCGTTGACCGGATACTCCCAGTCGAGGTCGATCCCATCGAGGCCGTATTTTTCGACAATCTCCTGCGCGGAACGGATAAACACGGCGCGTGTCTCTTTAGTTGCTGCCGCGCCAGAGAAACCTCGCGCGCCCCAGCCACCCACGGAAAGCAGCACTTTAAGGTTCGGGTTTTGTTTGCGCAGGGCAGGAATTAACGCAAGGTCGGAAGCGACTTTTGGCGACAGCCAGATTTGGTGCAGTTTCGCCGGATCTTTCAGCGCGGCGTTGGTTTCGTCTTTCTCATCGTTATAAACAAGACCAAACGAGTAGTTCAGATGGGTGATCTGGCGAACGTCGAGTTTATTGATATCGCCACCCGGTCCGGCGGTGACATCGCCACCTCCGTTAAAGTAGCCCACGGACATCAGGGTACTGGCGGAAGCAACTGACGCGCAAAGCAAGGGTAATGCTGCCAGCAAGGGCAAACGTTTCATACATGTTCCTCTTTGACTTAATAAAAATAACCACGCCACAGAAAAGGCGTGGCGAAAAAACAGCCTGAAAAGAATAGCATTGCCGCTTCGCCTGAGATGCGAGGGAGTTCACTTTATGGGGATTGAGGAAGAAATGCCGGGTGGCGCTGATGCTTACCCGGCCTACAAAACCAAAGAAGAAGGCCGGGTAAGGCGCAGCCGCCGCCCGGCTAAAAGGTTACGCCTGCGTCTCCAGCCAGTCTTCCAGCGTGTACAGCGTCGCGCCAAAGGAGGCCATATCCATAAACGCCTGCGCGCTGTCCTGCGGCTGAATATTCACCCCACGGCAGCCGTCGGTGATCACGCTAACGCTGTAGCCAAGCTGAAGCGCATCCAGCACCGTAAACTTCACGCAGTAATCCGTTGCCAGTCCGAGCACGATAAGCTCGGTGATTTCATGGTGACGTAACCACGCATCCAGCGCGGTTTTCTGACGATGCCCGTTATCAAAAAACGCGCTATAGCTATCGATAGCCGGGTTTTCGCCTTTATGGAACACCGCGTCGATGGCTTTCTGATTCAGCAGCGGATGCAGCGCTGCGCCTTCCGTCTGCTGCACGCAGTGATCGGGCCAGAACGTTTGCGCCAGCCCGTCGAGTTCACCCTGGCTGTAGGGCTCAACGCCGTGCTGGCTGGCAAAACTGCCGTGATTCGCCGGGTGCCAGTCCTGGCTTGCGACAACCGCTTCACCGCGTGATTTGCACCAGTCAATCAGCGTATTTGCAATGTCTACCGTGCTGTCACCTTCGGCGACGGCCAGCGCACCGCCCGCACAAAAATCATTCTGTAAATCGACCAGTAACAGAGCGCGTTGCTTCATGAGAACTCCTTATTCGTCCGGGGTCAGTTCACCGCGCAGATTTTGCATCATCGCGCTGCGAATGGACTGAACGTCCAGATCCTGACTCAGTAAATAGTGAAGTTTAGTCAGCGTCGCCTCAACGGTCATATCGAATCCGCTGATTACGCCCGCGTGCGCCAGGGCATTCCCGGTGGCATAGCCGCCCATATTGACCTTGCCGGACATACACTGCGTCAGATTCACCACCACAATTCCGCGGTCGCTCGCTTCCTGCAGCTCTTTCAGGAATTCACCGTTTTGCGGCGCATTACCCACGCCGTAAGAGCGCAGGATCAGCGCTTTCACCGGCTGGCGCAGGAAGTTACGCACCACGTCGGCAGAGATCCCTGGGTAAATCGTCACCACGCCAATTGGCTGTGGGGTGATCGGGTGGACTATCAGCTCGCCTGCGGTGTGTGGCGCAGGCGGCGTTCCCAGACGACGAATATGAATACCCGCTTCCAGCAGCGGCTGAAGGTTTGGCGACGCAAAGGCGTCAAAGCCATCGGCATGCGCTTTGGTGGTACGGTTGCCGCGATACAGTCGATTGTTGAAGAACAACGACACTTCATTAACCGGATAATTGGCCGCCACATACAGGGAGTTAAGCAGGTTAATCTGACCATCAGAGCGCAGTTCCGCCAGCGGGATTTGCGAGCCCGTGACGATAACCGGTTTGCTCAGGTTCTCAAGCATAAAGGAGAGCGCCGAGGCGGTGAACGCCATGGTGTCGGTGCCATGCAGGATCACGAAACCGTCATACTGGTCGTAATTAGCCTTAATATCATCCGCAATATGCTGCCAGTCTTCCGGCGTCATATCAGAGGAGTCCATCAGTGGATCATACTCGTGAATGGTAAAGTCCGGCATCTCTGGGCGGTGGAATTCAGGCATTAGCGCAAGCTGGCGCTGCAGGTGGCCGGAGACAGGGATATAGCCGTTTTCAGAGCGCTGCATACCGATAGTACCGCCGGTATAGGCTACATAAATCGATTTCTTCTGCATGATAGTGAGTTCTTGTGCTTCAAAGAAAAATCCCCTCTTCAGGCGAAGAGGGGACGGGTATTAACGC
The DNA here is from genome assembly GCF_041021625.1 of Enterobacter sp. MALB-1. Classification (NCBI taxonomy): domain Bacteria; kingdom Pseudomonadati; phylum Pseudomonadota; class Gammaproteobacteria; order Enterobacterales; family Enterobacteriaceae; genus Enterobacter; species Enterobacter sp. MALB-1. Next base: position 2,616,075 of record NZ_JBDPJL010000001.1, on the reverse strand, counting down.
ACGTTTGCGCAGGTCAGACAAAACGCATAACGGCTTTGTGGATCATTAAACGCGGCCAGTTTATCGCTCTCCGCTTTCATCGCGTTTGCGGCGGATGCCACAGGCGCAGGCAGGTAAGCCTGCAGCGCTTCCGGCAGCATGGCGCGCACGGAGCCGGACATGCTGTCCATCACCATATCAAAGAACGTCGGTTCGTCCTGGTAATAATCCACATGCCACTGCTTGAGTTTTGCCAGTTCAGCCGCCTTCTTCACGGCGTCATCAAAGTCACCGAGGCTGTCTACCAGGCCATTACTTTTCGCATCCTGCCCGGTCCAGACGTGGCCCTGAGCAATCTGATCAATCTGCTCAGGCGTTTTTTTACGGGAATCTGCGACCAGAGTAATAAAGCGCTTATAGCCGCTCTCAATGCTGAGCTGCATCATCTCCGAGACTTCCGGCGGCAGTGATTTGGTGACCGACACATCCGCCAGCGGCGAGGTGGCAACGCCGTCGGTATGCACGCCCAGATAATCGAGGCTGTTTTCAACGGTGTTGATCACGCCGAAAATACCAATCGAGCCGGTCAGCGTGCTTGGGTTAGCGACGATATAGTTCGCTGGCGTGGAGATCCAGTAACCGCCAGATGCCGCCATTCCACCCATTGACACCACTACAGGCTTGCCCGCCGCGCGAGCCGCGGCCAGTTCAGCGCGGATCACTTCGGAGGCGCTGACGCTACCGCCAGGGCTGTTCACGCGCAGAACAATCGCTTTCACTTTCGGATCAAGACGCGCATCGCGGATTTGCGACGCCGTAGTATCGCCGCCGACGTTCCCCGGCGTCTCCTGGCCGTCCATAATCGCACCATTGGCGAAGACCACCGCGACGCTGTCACCGCTGTCATCCGGTTTCTTCGCTGCGTAGTCATACATGCTGATGGCGCTGTAGTTTTTATCCTCTTTGTCCCAGCCAAATTGCTTGCTCAGGGATTTCTCGATCTCCGCGCTGGTTCCCAGTGCATCGACCAGTTTGTTATCGAGCGCATATTTCGCGGTATCACCATCAACCTTGCGCAGCCCCTCCAGCACGCCCTGAGCGCCAGGGAACACTTGCTCCTTCGTGATCTGACGGTTCGCGGCAACGGTGCCCAGATAGTTCTGCCACAGCTCGCCAATCCAGCGGCTGTCCGCTTCACGGGCGGCAGGGGACATATCATCACGGATAAACGGTTCAACGGCGGATTTATACGTGCCGACGCGGAAAACGTGAGTCGTGACTTTCAGCTTGTCGAGCAGGGATTTGTAGTACAGGCCGTTGGTCGCAAAACCATGCAGGTCAACCGTGCCCTGTGGAGAGAGCCAGATTTTATTCGCAAAGCTGGCCAGATAATATTGCCCCTGGCTGTAGCTATCGCCTACCGCAATCACCGGCTTGCCGCTGTCGCGGAATTCGCGCAGCGCTTTGCCGATGTACTGCATTGACGGTTGATCGGCTCCGGCGAAATCTTTCAGATCCAGCACGATGCCCGTAATGTTACGATCGTCTTTGGCCTGACGAATGGTATCAACGATATCAAACAGGGAGTTTTCCTGCAGACGGTCAGACGTTGCACCAAACAGCTGACGGCCAATCACGCCCAGACGATTGCTGGTGGAGGGCTTATCAACAATGACGCCAGTGATGTCGAGCAACAGCGCCCCGCGAGTCGAATGCTGCGACTGATTCGCGTTGCTGATGTGCATCCAGACGCCCGCGCAAACCAGAACCAGGAAGATGAAGAAGATATTCATCACCAGGTTGCGGACGAAGTTGAGCAGTCGCCACGTCCATTTAAAGAAACCGGCAAAGATTCGCCAAAGGGTTCGCATGTATTCTCCCTAACCAGAAAATGACTGTTTCCGTCGCCACTGGACGGTAATGTGGGGTTATCGTAATGACCCAACCGCCTCTTGTCAGCAGGAATCGCCTGCTGCGCTGTAACAAAATCTGCCGCCGTGTTAATTTTGTGAGTAAATTTCAAGACAGGAGTTAACCAATGGATGCACTTGAACTGCTTGTTAACCGTCGTAGCGCTTCACGTCTGGCCGATCCTGCGCCTGCGGGCGAGCAGCTGGAAAACATTCTGCGCGCCGGTCTGCGCGCGCCGGATCATGGCACGCTTCAGCCGTGGCACTTCTTTATTATTGAAGGTGAAGGTCGCGAGCGCTTCAGTGCACTGCTGGAAAAAGGTGCGGTTGCCGCGGGGCAGGATGAAAAAGGGATTGAAAAAGCGCGCAGCGGTCCGTTCAGAGCGCCGATGATCATTGCGGTGGTGGCAAAATGCCAGGCTGACCATAAAGTACCGCTCTGGGAGCAGGAGATGTCTGCCGGTTGCGCGGTGATGGCGATGCAAATGGCCGCGGTCGCGCAAGGCTTCAATGGCATCTGGCGCACGGGACCGTTGACTGAAAGCGCCGCTGTACGCGAGGGATTATCCTGCGGTGAACACGATAAAATCGTCGGCTTCCTTTACCTCGGCACGCCTCAGCTTAAAGCCTCCAGCACAATCAGCGTGCCGGATACCACGCCTTTCGTCAGCCGTTTCTGATAACGCGCGCTAAACTGTCTGGATTCTGAGCATCTGCCGCAGAATTCAGACAGTCATACTTACCTCTTTATGGAATGAGCGCTACCATAGCGCGATTGCAATGACAGGAGATGTCCATGAGCGAGCAAACCATTCGTTTAACGCAATACAGCCACGGAGCCGGTTGCGGTTGTAAAATTTCCCCGAAAGTGCTGGAAACCATCCTGCACAGTGAACAGGCGAAGTTTGTCGACCCGAACCTGCTTGTCGGCAACGAAACGCGTGACGATGCAGCGGTTTATGATTTAGGTAACGGCACCAGCATTATCAGTACCACCGATTTCTTTATGCCGATTGTCGACAATCCGTTCGATTTCGGGCGTATTGCGGCTACCAACGCTATCAGCGATATCTTCGCGATGGGCGGCAAGCCGATTATGGCGATCGCCATTCTGGGCTGGCCGATCAACACGATCGCTCCAGAAATTGCCCGCGAGGTGATTGATGGCGGGCGTTTCGCCTGCCAGCAGGCGGGGATTGCGCTGGCCGGTGGACACTCCATTGACGCCCCGGAGCCGATTTTCGGCTTGGCCGTCACGGGTGTGGTGCCTACCGAGCGCGTGAAGCGCAACAGCACCGCGCAGGCGGGCTGCAAACTGTTCCTCACCAAACCGCTGGGCATTGGCGTACTCACTACCGCTGAGAAAAAATCTCTGCTGAAACCAGAGCATATTGGCCTGGCAACGGAAGTCATGTGCCAGATGAACCTCGCGGGTGCGGCCTTCGCCAGCATCGACGGCGTGAAGGCGATGACGGACGTCACCGGTTTTGGCCTGCTGGGTCACCTGAGCGAAGTGTGTCAGGGCGCGGGCGTACAGGCGCAGGTCTGGTATCAGGACGTGCCGAAGCTGCCGGGTGTAGAAGAGTATATTGCTCAGGGCGCGGTGCCGGGCGGTACTCAGCGTAACTTCGCCAGCTACGGTCACCTGATGGGCGACATGCCGGAAGCATGGCGTAACCTGCTGTGCGATCCGCAAACCTCCGGTGGCCTGCTGCTGGCGGTCACGCCGGAATCCGAAGCCGACGTTCAGGCGACCGCCGCTGAGTTCGGCATCACGCTGACGGCAATCGGTGAGCTGGTGACCGCGCGCGGTGGCCGACCGATGATTGAGATCCGTTAATTCGATGCGGTTGTTTATTGCCGAAAAGCCGAGCCTGGCGCGTGCTATTGCCGATGTGCTGCCTAAACCGCATCGCAAAGGCGACGGCTTTATCGAATGCGGTAACGGGCAGGTGGTCACCTGGTGTATCGGTCACCTGCTTGAGCAGGCGCAGCCGGATGTTTATGACAGCCGCTACGCCCGCTGGAACCTGAACGATCTGCCCATCGTGCCGGAAAAGTGGCGTTTGCAGCCGCGTCCCTCCGTCACTAAACAGCTCAACGTTATTAAGCGTTTCCTGCATGAGGCGTCTGAAGTCGTCCACGCGGGTGACCCGGACAGGGAAGGGCAACTGCTGGTGGACGAAGTGCTGGATTACCTGGAGCTGGCACCGGAAAAACGCCAGCAGGTACAGCGCTGTTTAATTAACGACCTCAACCCGCAGGCGGTAGAGCGCGCGATTTCGCGTCTGCGCGCCAACAGCGAATTTATCCCGCTGTGCGTCTCCGCATTAGCCCGTGCGCGCGCCGACTGGCTGTACGGCATCAACATGACCCGCGCCTACACCATTCTTGGGCGCAACGCGGGTTATCAGGGCGTGCTTTCCGTGGGCCGCGTGCAAACGCCGGTGCTGGGGCTGGTGGTACGTCGTGATGAAGAGATCGAGAACTTCGTCGCCAAAGATTTCTTTGAAGTGAAAGCGCATATCGTCACCCCTAAAGACGAACGCTTTACCGCTGTCTGGCAGCCGAGCGATGCCTGCGAATCGTACCAGGACGAAGAGGGGCGATTGCTGCATCGCCCGCTGGCGGAGCACGTGGTCAACCGCATTACCGGTCAGCCCGCCATCGTCACCAGCTATAACGATAAACGGGAATCGGAACCCGCGCCGCTGCCGTTCTCGCTTTCGGCGCTGCAGATTGAGGCGGCCAAAAAGTTTGGCCTTAGCGCGCAGAACGTGCTGGATATCTGCCAGAAGCTCTACGAAACCCACAAGCTGATCACCTATCCGCGTTCGGATAGCCGTTATCTGCCGGAAGAACACTTTGCCGGACGTCACTCGGTAATGAACGCCATCGGCGTTCACGCGCCGGATCTGCTGCCGCAACCGGCGGTGAACCCGGATACCCATAATCGCTGCTGGGATGATAAAAAGGTGGATGCCCACCATGCGATTATCCCGACGGCGCGCGCCAGCAATGTCAACCTGACGGAAAACGAAGCGAAGGTGTACAACCTTATTGCCCGTCAGTATCTCATGCAGTTCTGCCCGGATGCGGTGTTCCGCAAATGCGTGATCGAGCTGGAAATCGCCAAAGGCAAGTTTGTTGCCAAAGCGCGTTTCCTGGCGGAAGCGGGCTGGCGCACGCTGCTGGGCAACAAAGAGCGTGACGAAGAGAACGACGGCACGCCGCTGCCGGTCGTCGCCAAAGACGATGAACTGCTCTGTGAGAAGGGCGAAGTGGTGGAGCGCCAGACGCAGCCTCCGCGCCATTTCACCGATGCGACGTTACTCTCGGCAATGACCGGTATCGCTCGCTTTGTTCAGGATAAAGATCTGAAGAAGATCCTGCGCGCCACCGATGGTTTAGGTACGGAGGCGACCCGCGCAGGCATTATCGAATTGCTGTTTAAGCGCGGTTTTCTTGAGAAGAAAGGGCGCTATATCCATTCGACGGAACCGGGCCGGGCGTTAATCCATTCGCTGCCGGAGCTGGCCGCGCGGCCAGACATGACGGCACACTGGGAATCGGTACTGACGCAAATCAGCGAAAAGCAGTGTCGTTACCAGGACTTTATGCAGCCGCTGGTGGGGACGCTTTATCAGTTGATCGATCAGGCGCGCAGTACGCCGGTGAAGCGGTTCAGAGGCATGGTTGCGCCGGGGGCGGGCAAGAAAGCACCATTCAAACGTTCCGGAAAAAAATCCCGCGTCGGGGATAACAATTCTGCGCAGCCCTCATCCTGAGGGCTGTGCATTCCAGAATGGCGGCACTTAATTTTCAAGTGCGCCATAGATCTGATCAACTATCCAACCGTAAGTCGCCGCAGGCAACGTCCCGCTGACAAAAACATTAGGATTCGTTTTGGGATCGGCCACCGGAGAGTGGGGGCGGTTGCCCAGAATGACAATCGCCATATGCTTAACGGGATCAATGGCGGTGAGCGTGCCGGTCCAGCCCGTGTGGCCGTAAGTCTGCGGGCCGGAGAGGACGCCAAAGGTCGGTGTCATTGATGAATTGCCGTTAACCCGCCAGCCCAGCCCAAAGGTGACATCGGCTGTTGAGCTACGGGTAAACTCGCTCACGGTGTTCTTGTCAAACAGCGTTACGTTGCCATAACCGCCACCGTTCAGCATGGTCTGCATCAGAACGGCAATATCATGCGTATCCGAGAACAGCCCCGCATGACCGGAAACTCCGCCCATGGCGTACCAGGCCTTTTCATCATGTACCTGGCCCCAGATTGTGGTTGTGCGAATGTTCGGGAAGTGGATAACACCATCACGGGTATTACCGTTGAGTTCCGTTGCCGCAATCTGCTGCTGTTTAAAGCCCTTTAACAGCGGATTAAATACCGTGTGCTTCAGGCCGAGAGGCCGGTAAATCGTTTTCTCAACATAGACATCAAGCGGCATTGCGGTGACGGATTCAATGATAAATCCGAGGATCATGTAATCGACATCACTGTAGAGGTGTTTTGTCCCTGGCGGATAATCAAGCGGCGTTCGCTTAATCATCTCCAGCGTGGTCTGTTTATCCTGGGAATAGAGATCACCGGCGACGCGCTTGTTTGGATATTGCGGATCGGCCGGGAAACCTGCGGTATGGTGCAGAATATCAATAATGCGCAGGGAATCTTTTCCCTTAATCTTGTCAGTGGGTTTATCCGTGAATCCGGGAATATATTTCGTGACAAGATCGTTCACATTTACCTTGCCTTCGTACACCAGTTTTTGTAGCGCAAAATTTGTTGCATACATTTTGGTATTGGAGGCCAGGTCGTACAGCGTGTCCGTTGTGGCTTTTATCGGATGGCGGGTTAAAAGAGAGCCATCATATTTTTTGGCATAGCCCCAGGCTTTCTGAAAAACAATACGATTGTCTTTGATCACTAACACATTCATGCCTGGATAGCCGGCATCAATTTGCTCCTGAATACAGCGATCGAGCGTGTTCAGTTTTTTGACATTAAAGCCTACGCTTTCCGGCTGCGCATTCGTCAGTACCGGGTAATCGGTCGCAAACGCCGAGGCTGATAACGCCAGCAGAGCAGCAAAAATTGCACGTCGTTTCATTATCGATCCCTCACTGTAAGTCCACATTCTTGCAACCAAACAAGACGGTAATAATAAAGCCGAACAGCCACGAAATAAGTATCCCCGCGCCATAAACGGCAATGGCTGGCAGAATACCTTCGTCAGAGGTCATGAGCGGCAACGCGACAAGTCCGGAAGGACCAAAAGCGCTGTTGAGGCCAATAGGCAGTCCGGACCATGCGACAGTCCCTATAAAGAGTCCGCCAACCGCGCCGCCCAGACACGCCGTAATAAAGGGCTTCATTCGCGGGAGGGTCACACCGTAAATCAGTGGCTCACCCACGCCGAGGACACCGGGAATAATTGCGCCCCGGATTTGCACCCGCAGCGTGGAGGCTGCATCGGATTTCCAGTATAACGCCAGGGCCGCACCAACTTGTCCGGCACCGGCCATCGAGAGAATAGGGAAGAGAGAATTAAAGCCCTGCGAGTCCATTAGCGCGAGGTAGACGGGAATAAATCCCTGGTGAACACCAAAGACCACCGCAATCAGGAAAACGCCCGCCAGTACAGCACAGCCCAGAGGATTACTGTTCAGGTGCATAAACAGCCACGACATTCCCTGAAATAGCCACACGCCGACAGGCATGATAACGATGTAAGTCAGTGTGGCCGTCAGGATCAGCGTCAGCATTGAGGTTAAAATCATATCCAGTTCATCAGGAATAACGTTTCTGATGAATCGCTCGATCTTCGCACCGGCCCAGGCCGCCAGCAACACGCCAATGATATTCCCGCGTGGGTCAATGGTGTGACCAAAAAAGTCCTGTAAGCCGGAGTAGTAGCCCACGGTTGCCTCCGGGTTGTAGCCAAGAATAAACAGCGAAGCGATGATTGCGCCGTTTACACCTGTGCCGCCGAAAGCCTTTTGCGCGTTGTAGCCAATTAAAATAACGAGGAACGTGAAGAGCCCTTTGCTGAATACTTTTAAGAAATTCAGCGCGTCAGGTAATACGCCTTTTGCCTCTGGCGCGATGTGCATTAATGTTCCGGCCAGCGTTGCGATGCCCAGCATCAGACCTGCCGCGATAAAACCCGGAATCAGAGGGGTAAATATGGTGGCAAAATTCGCCAGGAATTGCTGCAAAGATGATTGCTGCTTACTTTTCATCTGGCTTTTGGTTTCTGCTGCAATAGCCGTCAGATCTTTAATCCCCAGCAGATGGTTCATGCTTTCGGCTGCGCGTTGTGCTTTTCCGACGCCAAAAATAACCTGAACTTCATTACCATTAATGACCACGCCGCTGACGCTGCCTGCGAGTTGTTCTTTGATATTGCTGGCTATTAACGATGTATCACCCACTCGCAGACGCAGGCGGGTCATGCAGTTGCCACAATGCTGAATGTTGCCCTTGCCTCCTGCCAGCGTGATTATTTTTTCCAGCAAATCGTTGCTGATCTGTTTAGACATGATTCCACTTCCTTATTAATTGCCATGAGGTTACCTTCCCGCTCAAATCAAAATTCATTATAACCTCTTAATTTTTTAACAACCATTTCATGAATGAGAGTTTCTGTTTATCAGATAACGCCAGATAAGCGACTTTGGCCTGCTCAAGCGCATCCTGACTTTCTTGTTTTATCTCCCCGGCGTCATGCTTTTCACCCGCCAGTAATGACCTGAAATCAGAAAAAATAGTCACGCTCTCCGGATCTACTTTTATCAGCGTGAAGGGAATAGCGGCATTATTTGCCCGTAAACTGAATTGTGGATTTTCAGCCTGCTTTTTGGCTTCTTTTTCATCGGTGACGACGGGCGTGGTCAGGGTGATTTTTTCTTTGCCTTTATAGTTAAACGTGAAAATATACGGTGCGGAGGTTATTCTCCCTTTGCCCTGGTTGACGGATTCAGGATTCACGGAACTATCGAATTTTATAACCAGTTTTTGCTCTTCATCGGGTAATGAAATGCTTCTGGAAAACATTGACACTTTGGCGTCTTTTGCCGCCAGCGCAACGATGTTTTCGCCAAGCTCCAGCGTGACGTTGGCCGCTGCAGAACCCGAAATAATAAAGAGCAGCATAAAGATAGAATTTTTCACAGACGACTCCTGGAAAAAGGGCACGTTTATTGCCCTTATCTGTGGGGGATTAATGGCTATGAAATATTAAAATTCATACCGCAGGCCGAGGTGAAAATAATCATCCTCAGGATCGCTACCACCAAAAGAGACGGTATCGCCGGTGACTCTGTTGGTTCCGGCTTCGCCATTGCGCCAGGAATAAGAGGCGTAGAGAGAACTTTTGGCGGTGGCTTTGTACTGCACTTCGAAAGTGGCATCGCGAAGTTTGAGCCCGTCACCGTCGCTGTTTTCTAAGTGACGGTAACCGGTCCGGAACCACCATTCGGGCGTCATCGACCAGACAAGCGTCGCTTCGTAGTCTTTATCTGTGCTGTCCGGGCGGCCATCGAGATATTCGACCGTGTCTTCGGCATACAGCAGGCCTAACATGACATCACCGAGATAGTAACGCGTGCCGACTCCCCACATCTGGTATTTATCGGCGTCGTCATCTGACTGTGCAGACGTCTCATCATGGCTGGCTTGCGACTGTTGGGCTGCAATAACCGGTTGTAATTTCCCTGCCGCACCGAGGTCGAGTGTATAACGCAGGGCTGTGTTGACGCCGTAATCCAGATCGGAGGAGTTGTTGCCGATGATCCATGCAGTGGAAATATCAACGTTTCCATACGTGTTCTGGTACTGAATCGTACCGTCCTGACGGAAAACCTGCACCGCGGTAGGGTCGATAGCGTTCGCCTGCCGTGCCATCGCGACATCTGAAGAGGCGAACACATCACCAATGTCGGTAAACATAATCAGACCGGATGAAACACGTCCGGCGGTGATTTTACCGTACTCCGCAAAATCGACGCCTGCCCAGACGTAACGCGCAGTCAGATCGTCGGGGTCTTCCGCTTTGATATTGTTTGCGTATTCAGCGGCATTTACCTGGTATTGCGTAAAACCGATAACGGCGAACTTGTCGTTGATCATCTGTCGTGCCGAGAAGCCGATTCGCCCGTCAAAATCACCTGAAACGTCGCCCGTTTTTTTATCTGAAACGTTAAAACCAAGGCGTCCGTAAAGGTCTATGTTCGAGCCATCATTAGCCTGATAGATAACGGCGGCATGGCCTGCAGACGCCAGCATAATGAATAATCCGGATAAATATTTAAGTCCGTTTTTCATAAACTAATCCTATAGGGGATGGAGGTGTAATATTAATTGCGATGGGAATTGTTGATCGTTTTATTTTTATTTTAAATGGAATCATAAATTCCTTTTAAATGTTTGTGATGGGTGTCAAAATTTATCGCAGGGAATTTTTTTGTTATATGTTGCTTTTATCTTTGAAGGGAAATACATTGTCTTTTAAAATGTTATAGGGGTGGTCTATGAGTTACTTGAAAAAGATAAGAATGGATTATGAAAATTACACGGAAACGGAGAGGAAAATAGCGCTCTATATCATTAACCATCTTGATATTTTCAAAGGCTGCTCTTCCCATTCCATCGCGATTGCACTGAGTGTGGCGCAATCGTCCATCTCGAAATTCGCTCAAAAACTGGGGGCGCAGGGTTTTTCTGAGTTAAAAATGCTGTTGATAGAAGAGTACAGCCGGGAAAAAAGTGCAAAGACCGATCACAGTTTGCACAGCACTATTCAGCGTTCCGACTCGCTCAATGTCATTGCTGAGAAATTGATAATAGAAAAAGTACAGGCATTAAGAGAGACAACCCAGACGATTGATTTCACTAAGCTGGAAAAAATCATCGGAATAATTAACAAAGCACAACAGATACAGATAGTGGGGCTCGGGGGATCTGCACTGGCAGCTAAAGACCTGGCGTTTAAATTAATGAAAATTGGCTTTCGGGTGACCTGCGAGATTGACTCGCATGTACAAATATCGGTTGCGCAGGCGTTAACAGAACGCGATATACAAATTGCGCTGTCGTATTCGGGCCGAAAAAAAGAGATCCTGATTGCCGCCGAAGCAGCAAAAGCGAAAGGCGCAAAGATTATAGCCATTACCTCTCTGGCAAAAAATCCGTTGCGTGACATTGCTGATTATATTTTAGAGACGGTGTCGAACGAAGATCAGTGGCGCAGTTCGTCGATTTCTTCCCGAACCGCGCAAAACTGCATAACAGATTTATTATTCGTTGGCCTGCTACAGCTTAACGATCGGCACTCTCTGGCAATGATAGAGCGGACCCGTGAACTCATTAACAGGCTTGAATGATCGCCGGGTGGCGCGACACTTCCGTCACCCGGCACAACGAGAAAATCAGATGACCCCTTGCCCGATCATCGCATCCGCCACCTTCACGAACCCGGCAATATTCGCGCCGCGCACGTAGTTGGTCTGCGACGCCTCACCGCCGTACTCAACGCACGCATGGTGAATATCCAGCATGATGTGGTGCAGACGGGCATCCACTTTCTCTGCCTTCCAGCCCATACGCGCGGCATTCTGCGCCATTTCCAGGCCTGACGTCGCCACGCCGCCTGCGTTCGCGGCTTTCCCCGGCGCAAACAGAACGCCTGCTTCCAGGAACAGATCGGTCGCCTCAATGGTGGTTGGCATATTGGCCCCTTCAGCCACGGCTTTCACGCCGTTAGCGATAAGCGTGCGAGCCGCGTCTGCATCCAGCTCGTTCTGGGTAGCGCACGGCAGGGCGATATCCACTGGCACTGACCACGGCTGCTTGCCTTCCAGATAGGTCAGCCCATACTCACGGGCATAATCCGCCACGCGACCGTCGCGGCTGGCTTTAATTTCGCACAGGCGCGCCAGCTTCTCAGCCGTAAAGCCCGATTCATCCACCACGGTGCCGCTGGAGTCAGAGGCGGTCACGACGCGCGCGCCAAACTGCATAGCTTTCTCGATGGCATACTGCGCCACGTTGCCGGAGCCTGAAACCGCCACGCGCATTCCCTCGAAGCTCAGTCCATGACGCTTAAGCATTGCGTCGGTGAAGTAGACCAGACCGTATCCGGTCGCTTCCGGGCGAATCAGGCTGCCGCCAAACGACAATCCTTTGCCGGTAAAGACGCAGGCGCTGTTATTAGAGAGTTTTTTCATCATCCCGGCCATAAAGCCCACTTCACGGCCGCCCACGCCGATATCACCGGCAGGTACATCGGTGTCTGGCCCCAGGTGACGATACAGCTCGGTCACCAGCGCCTGGCAGAAGCGCATCACTTCACCTTCGCTTTTACCTTTTGGATCGAAATCGCTGCCGCCTTTGCCGCCGCCCATTGGCAGCGTGGTAAGGGCGTTTTTAAACGTCTGCTCAAAACCGAGGAATTTCAGAATGGAGAGGTTCACGGAAGGGTGGAAGCGCATCCCCCCCTTAAACGGGCCGATAGCCGAGTTAAACTGCACGCGCCACGCACGGTTGACCTGCACCTGGTTGCGATCGTCCACCCACGCCACGCGAAACTGGATCACGCGCTCTGGCTCAACCAGGCGCTCAAGTAAAGACATTTGACGGTAACGCGGGTTTTCCTCAAGGAATGGCCACAGTGTTGTCATGACTTCACGAACAGCCTGCGCGAACTCGCTTTGATGCGGGTCGCGCTGCTGGACGTGGGCAAGGAAACTTTCCAGAGAGCGTGTCTGATCCATAGATATAAGAACCTCTTATAATATTTTATGTTTGTTGCTTAAGCGATTTGTGTTGTTTTTTTGACTATACCACCCGCAGTGCTTTGTGAGGCAAGCAGAAATTTATGTCGAAAGGGAAATTCATCACGGGGCGTTTGTCATAACTAAAAACGATGACGGGATAAATTAAAGGTTCGGCTCCGGTTTACCGTTATAGTCATTATCAGGACACAACAGGAAGATAAGTCTATGAACCGTTACGTAATGACCGCGTTATGTTTGATGTTATCCGCAGGTGCTCAGGCCGACCGCATTCGCCCGGATGTGGAAGTGAATGTGCCGCCGGATGTTTTTAGCACCAGCGGCCAGCGTGCGCAGCCGTGTAACCAGTGCTGCATTTACCAGGATCAAAACTATTCGGAAGGGGCGGTCATTAAAGCGGATGGCGTGCTGCTGCAGTGCCAGCGCGATGAACGCACCATCAGCACGAACCCGCTGGTCTGGCGGCGCGTAAAAGGATAAACGCTTCCAGCAGGGGAATATCTGCCGGGGCTAAATCGTACATAAGGGCTTCTTCTGGCGTACACCACACCAGCGCACTGTGGTAGTGCGCTTTCAGCTCTCCGCTGAAGAAGGGGACATGCCAGGCGTGCAGATGAATCAACCGCTGTGAGACTTCCCGCTGGTGGCTCGCCACGTATTGCTCAGGCATGGCCTCAATGCCAAGTTCTTCACGCAGTTCGCGGATCAGCGCGTCGGGCTGCGTTTCTCCGGCTTCGACTTTCCCACCGGCAAATTCCCACATGCCGGGCTGGTCGGCATGAGCCGGGCGCTGCGCCAGTAAAATTTTGTCGTCTTTTTCGATGATAGCGGCAACGACATCGAGTGTTTTCAGCATGGTCGTCAATAATTGATAGCGAAAAACGACATATTATCGTGCCCTTTCAAAGAGTCCAGTCATCAGGAGAATCAGGTGAAAGAGACATCCACCTGGGTTGCACCCATCGAATCCATTCCCGCCAGCCTAAAACCGATTGCCGCCATGCAGAAAAAACACTTTGGTGCGGTGCTTAACCCTACGCGCTGGTGGGGCCGAATGCCGCGTCTGTTCTGGCTGGTGGCGCTGTTTGTGGGGTTTCTGGAGCGAAGAAACGCGCGTCTTTCCCCCGTACTGCGTTCACTGTTGATGACCCGCGTCTCGCAGCTTTGTCACTGTGCATTCTGTATTGATGCCAATAGCTTACGTCTTGCCGGGCGTTCGGGCGCACTGGATAAAGTTCAGGCCGTCAACGACTGGCAGCATTCCGCGTTGTTCAGCGATGAGGAGCGTGCCGCACTGGCATTTGCTGAGGCGGTCACCGCCACGCCGCCGCAGGTGGATGAGGCCATTAAAGCGCAACTAAAACATCACTTTACGGATGAAGCTATTACCGAAATGACGGCGCTGATTGCGTTTCAAAATCTCTCAGCGCGCTTTAATGCAGCCCTTGAGATCCCGGAACAGGGGCTTTGCGCCACGTTTAAAGAGAAACCGCATGCTGGATAAATACCTGCATCCCCGTGTGAAACCGGCGTTAAACCAGCTTGCTGTCGCGCTGGATAAACCCTTTATCTCACCCGATGGATTAACGCTGACCGGGTTTGCTATCGGCGTGCTGGCGCTGCCGTTTCTGGCGCTGGGCTGGTATCCGGCGGTGCTGATTGCCATCGTGCTGAATCGCCTGCTGGATGGTCTGGACGGCGCGCTGGCGCGACGCCGGGGGCTGACGGATGCGGGAGGATTTCTGGATATCGCGCTCGATTTTCTCTTCTACGCGCTGGTGCCGTTTGGCTTTGCCCTGGCCGCACCCGCAGAAAATGCGCTGGCCGCCGCCTGGCTGTTGTTTGCGTTTATTGGTACCGGGAGTAGCTTTCTGGCGTTTGCTGCGCTGGCCGCGAAGTATGACATCAATAACCCTGGCTATGCGCACAAGTCGTTTTATTACATTGGCGGGTTAACGGAAGGGACGGAGACGATCGCGCTGTTTGTGCTGTGCTGCCTGTTTCCGGCGCACTTTACGCTGTTCGCCTGGGTATTTGGCGCGTTGTGCTGGCTGACCACCACAACGCGCATCTGGAGCGGTTATGTGACGCTGAAGTCACTCAGCCCTTAGAGGGAACGCTCAGGCCCGCGCTCGCCGGTCGATACCGGATTTTGCGGGTGGCTGCTCCATTCGTACCAGCCGCCGTCGTACACGGCGATATTCTTCCAGCCCATGGCGCGCGCGTACATAAAGGTTTCCGACGCGCGCCAGCCCGTACCGCAGTAGAACGCGACGTGCTGTTCCGGCAGGATATGCCATGTTTTCCACATGGCGGCAATATCATCCGCGCTGCGCATGGTGCCATCCGGGTTATGGAAATCCTCCATATGGGTGGCGTCGCTCCCCGCGTGGCCCCAGCGTGCGCCTGCAATATCGCCTTTTGGCTTAATATAGCTGTAGCCGCTGGTTTCACCGATAAACTCCGGCCACGAACGAATGCTGACCAGCGAGGCATCCTGGCGATGCAACATATCGCGGGCCTGTTCCATATCCACCATCAGCTGCGGCTGGCCAGGGATCGGCGCACCAAAATCAGGTGCGGGTTTCACTTTCGCAGGCATGCCGCGTTCAACCGGCAGACCCGCATCGGACCATGTTTTCCAGCCGCCATCCAGCATGCGTACATCCTTCACACCCGCATACAGCATAATCTGCGCCACGCGTGCGGCGGCATAAACGTCACGACCATACAGAATCACCGTGGTGTCGTGACGGATACCGTGCTTTGCCAGCATCGCTTTTAGCTTATCGTCGGACACTTTATTCCACAGCGGCTCGCTTTCGACGTCATTGGTATCGACATAGCCCGCGCCGGGAATATGGTTAAGCAGGTAAAACTTCGGTGTGCCCCATCCGGCTTCAATGACTTTCCAGTCGCCCAAAGGGGCGGCGGCAACCTGCTTACCCTGTTGTAACTGGTGGAGCCACTGCGGGTAAACCAGCTGTTCAAAGTGGGGTAAACGCTGCAAACGGTCGGCCGTCTGCAGGGCATCGCTCAGCGTGGATATATGGCTATACCCGGCTTTTTCCAGGCGCGCTTTGACGGCCTGGTTATCGCTATCGCTGCCATAAAGTGCAATCGGCGCTGATGGCGTAAGCTGGTGCTGTTTCGCCCAGCCGCTGAGCTGGTCATCGTTCATCGCCCCAAGCCAGGAGGCAGACAGGTTCAGCGCGGCGGGTTCATGGCCGGATGTTCCGCTCAGCGTTGGCCAGCCGTTATAAAACGCACTGATGCGGGTATCGATTACCGCGCCGTGCTGTTCCTGTAGCTGTGCCAGCGTGAGAGAGTGGGGCATATCAGCCGCCATGGAGGAAAATGAGGCGAGGCCGCAAATCAGGGCCAGCGCGGTCAGTTGAGAAACACGTTTCATCGAAAAGCCTGACGTCAGTAAATGAGGTGGGCATTGTCGTCTCTCCTGAAACAGAAAACATTGCGTTAGCACATTATTGCCAGCGAGAAATACTGAGCACCTTGCCGCCCGGTGGAATATCGTCTTCGTCATGCGTGACCAGCACCACCGGAATATTGCGCGCACGAACCACCTCGAATACCCACGCCCGGAACGACGTGCGTAGCGCCTTATCCAGACGGCTGAACGGTTCATCAAGCAGTAACGCCTGCGGCTGGGCGAGCAGGGCGCGGAGCAGGCTCACCCTGGCGCGTTCGCCACCAGAGAGCGTTGCCGGATCGCTGTGGTAATGGTTAAACAGCCCGGCTGAATTCAGCGCCTGCTCAACCGCAGACCGCCGTGCGCGTCCGGTAATCTGCGCCGGAAGTGCGACCATCAAATTCTGCCCGACGCTGAAATGGTCAAACAGCAGGGCGTCCTGAAATAAAATCCCTAACCCTCGTTTTTCCACGGGAAGCGAATCGCAGCGACGATCGTTGAGCCACAGTTCACCGTGAGCCTGAAAATCAGCCGACAGCGCGCCCGCCATCCAGGAGAAAAGCGTCGATTTACCGCTACCGGATGGCCCCATTAGCGTGACAATTTCTCCACGCGGGACGCAGAAACTGACCTGCCGAAACAGCGGCTCAATGGTGAGATCTTTTACTTTCAGCATTAACGTAATCCTTGTCGGTAGCGGCCTGCGAGCCGGGAAAGCAGCGCGGCAAGGCCAAACACGATACCCGTCAACAACAAGAGTCCCAGTGCCCGGTTTGCCAGAATCGGGACGCTGCCGCCACTGCTGAGCGCGACGGCCTCCGTGGTGAGGGTGGCGAAGCGTCCCGCGCCCGGCCAGAGCGTCTGTATGTACTGCGCCATGCTCACCGAAAAGCCGGTCGCAAAGGCCAGTAACGCAGGGCGCACCAGCAGTGGGCATTTCAGCAGCCAGAAAATTTTAGCCTGTCCCCAGCCCAGCGTTCGGGCGGTCAGGATAAGCCGTGGATCGAGCCTGCGCCACGCGGGTTGCAACACCAGCAACATCCACGGCAATACCCAGAGCAGATGGCTCCACAGCACGGCGACGTATTGCCCGTCGATACCCAGCCACAGCGCCACAACATATTGCCCGGAAACAAGCGGCAGCGCCGGGAGCGCAAGCGGCAGCCACACCCACAGTGCGCCGCGCTGCGGTCCCCACTCCAGCCAGAGAAAGATAATCACAAGGGCAATCAGACTGGAGGCCAGCCCGAATGACAGGCTGGTACCGACAGGGCCGATGTCGTCCTGTCGCGCCAGCAGCAACAGCACCGCGCTGCAGAGCAGCCCACATGCCGGGAGCAGCCAGCCAGACAAACGCTCAGGCAGCACGGCAGGCGAACGGCGACGAATACCGGTAAGGTCTGGCAGCGTGTGTCGCCACCGTGTCCAGATGCCGTAGCCGAGCGCCGAAAGTATGACCAGCAACACCAGTAAGATCAGGCACAGGAGTGTGCCCTTTGCCTGCTGCTGCGCGTCCCCCTGGCTGAGCCATTGCCAGGCCAGCACCGCCAGAGTTGGCGGGTTCCCTGGTCCCAGAACGATTGCGACATCCACAACGGAAAGCGACCAGGCCAGTACCGCCAGCATCACCGCCCCCAGCGCGGGTGCGATGGCTGGCAGAATCAGCCAGCTTACCGCCTGAATGCGGCCGTAGCCGAGGGTTTGCAAGACAATTTTCTGCTGTCTCAGACGCTTTTCCGGCAGCACGGCGAAAATCACCCACAGCACAAACGCGCTCTCTTTGACGGCAAGCGTCAGACCCAGCCCAATACCGAACCGGTCAAGCTGCGGCGAGCAGAACGTGCAGATTTGGTAGAACAGGCCGCCTTCAGCAAACATCAGCAGCACGCTGGTAGCGAAGGCAACGTGCGGGATCGCCAGCAGCCATGGCAGACGGGTGCTCAGGCGTTGCCACTGTTTCCCTGGCCACAGTAGCGTGACAAGGCTCAGAGCAATAAACAGAGCACCCAGCGTCGCGGTAAGCGCAGACACCAGCGTGGCGGCCAGCGCCTGAGGTAGCTGTGGATCGCTAAGCAGCGACTGCCAGTTGGCAACAGAAAATACCGGTGCCAGGAGCATGGCACCGGTGGGGATCAGCGGCAGATAAATCACCGCCATCGCCAGCCAGACGAGGCCGCTTAGCGGGTGCCGTAACGGCGCAGCCATTCCTGTTCCAGTGCGTTAACCCAGGCGGCGTGTGGCTCCGGGAGGACAGGGGGTAAACCTGCGGGCGTGTGGGCGCTAAGTTGTTTGGCCTCCTCAGCACGCAGGGTTGCTGCGTCAAGCACGCTCGGGTCGCCCCAGATTGTCGGATCGGCTTTGCGGATCTGCGCCTGCGGGGAAAGCAGGAAATTAGCGACCACTTTTGCTCCGGCGCTCGCGCTGGCATTGGCCGGAATGGTGACGAAATGGACATTGCCGATCATCCCGTCGTGAAAGCCGAAGCTGTAGCTGTCGGCAGGCAGTTCGCCGCGGGTTACCTTCTGCTGCGCATGGGCCGGGTTAAAGGTCAGCGACAGGTTCAGGCTTCCGCTTGCCAGCAGGGCATCCATCCGTGCAGGTGAGGGCGGAAAATCGTTTCCTTCACGCCACAGCAGCGGATGCAGCTTGTCGAGGTAATCCCATAGCGGGGCGGAGACCTGCGCAAAGGTATTATCTGGCGCTTTTTTTAATGCTTCAGGTTGCGCGGTCAGCGCCAGAAGCAACTGCTCAAGAAACGCGGTGCCGGTAAAATCAGGCGGTCGCGGATAACTCACTTTGCCTGGGTGCTGCTTTGCATATTCCAGCAAGGCCTGAGGATTTTCCGGTGGTGTCGGTATGCTTGCTTTGCGGGCAATAAAGCTCAACTGCGCGCCGCCCCATGGGGATTCTGCTCCGTCGGTCGGGATAGCGAAATCTTCCGTGACCGGTTTACGGGTATCGACATATCGCCAGTTTGGCAGAGCCTGTGCCCATCCGGTTTGCAGCAGGTTTGCCTCTTTCAGCGTGCGGAAGTTTTCCCCGTTAACCCATAACAGATCGACCGAGCCGTGAGTTTTTCGCCCTGCGGCCGCCTCGGTCTGGATACGTTTAACGGCATCGGCGGCATCGGCCAGATGAACGATTTTAAGGTCGATGGCGTAGTGCGTTTTCATTTCACCACTCACCCAGTCGAGATAACGATTGACCGCCTGATCGCCGCCCCAGGCATTAAACCAGACGGTCTGGCCTTTGGCCTGTTGTTGAAGGGATTGCCAGCTATCTGTAGCAAATGCAGGGGCGGTCAGCAGCAGAGCTGTCAGAAACGCGCAAAAACGCACACGGCGCATAATGCCTCACTTTTTAAAAGAGGAGGTGTAACGGGAAAACAGCCAGCGAGTGACCAGCGGTAATAACCCTAATAGTGTAAAGGCGAATAACACTCCCGGCGACAGAATATCGCGTAGCGACGTCAGTTCACCCAGCTCACGTCCGGCGTTCAGAAAAAGCACCGTCGCAGGGAGCATGGCAAGCTGGCTAATCCATCCGTAGCGGATCGCGCTGAGACGGGTGAGGCCCATCAGCAGGTTGACCAGGAAGAACGGAAACAGCGGCATCAGGCGGAGGGCAAAAAGATAACGTGCGCCGTCGCGAGCCATTCCGGCATTGATAGTGTGCATCTGGCGCGCAAAACGCCGCTGTACCCAATCGCGCAGCAGATAACGGCTGGCGAGCATGGCGAACGTTGCGCCAAGCGTGGAGGCCAATGACACCAGCAGCACGCCTTCCCACAGGCTAAACAGCGCCCCGCCCAGCAGCGTTAATATTGCTGCGCCGGGGATAGAGAGCGCGGAGACCACCACATAAAGCCCAAAATAGACCAGCGCACTCTGGAGCGGAGCCCGCTCTACCTGAGCGAGTAACGTCTGCTGGTGTGTTTTTATGGTATCCAGAGAAAGCGTCCCTGGCGGGAGGACGGTGAATGCCAGCGCAAATGCGCCCAGAAGGGCGCACAGGAAGAGTATTTTTTGAGTGTTCACACGGTTTACAGCTTAAATTTCGCCCACACAGGTGCGTGGTCAGAGGGTTTTTCCATGCTGCGAATCGCGTAGTCAATGCCCGTTTCAATGCAGCGGTCCGCCAGTGGCGCACTCGCCAGCAGCAGGTCTATACGCAGACCCCGGTTGTCATCAAAACCTTTTGAACGGTAGTCAAACCACGAGAAGCGGTCCTGCGTTTCCGGGTTAGCGGTGCGGAACGTATCCACCAGGCCCCAGCCCAGCAGCCGCTCCATCCACTCGCGCTCTTCCGGCAGGAAAGAGCATTTGCCGGTGCGCAGCCAGCGTTTGCGGTTCTCTTCACCGATGCCAATGTCCAGGTCGGTCGGGCTAATGTTCATATCGCCCATGATCAGCACCGGATTCTCTTTTTTCAGCTCGGTAGTCAGGTAATCCTGCAGATCCTGATAGAACTTCGCTTTGGCCGGGAATTTGGTTTCATGATCGCGGCTCTCGCCCTGTGGGAAATAGCCGTTGATCACCGTGATATTGCCCAATGCTGAGGGCACTTCCGCCATAATGATACGGCGCTGCGCCTCGCCGTCATCGCCAGGGAAGCCACGGCGCACGGAAACGGGCGTCTCTTTGGTCAGCAGCGCAACGCCGTAGTGGCCTTTCTGCCCGTGATAAAAGACGTTATAGCCCAGTTTCGCCACCTCTTCGAGGGGGAACATATCGTCGTGGACCTTTGTCTCCTGCAGGCCGATCACATCGGGTTGATGTTGCTCAACAATCGCTTCAAGCTGGTGAGGGCGGGCACGCAGGCCGTTGATATTAAAAGAGACAAATTTCATAGTCGCTGCCAGTGCAAGGTGAATAGTGCATGGATGGTAGCAGAAATTGCGTCGTCTGTTATCCGCTTCGCCCAATTACTGCGACAGATATGGCCAGTAGTGCAATATTTGCACCATTCCGACGCGCCTCGCCCTCAAATGGGGCATAAACGGCCGATAAATTTCGCCAGCGATCACAATTCCAGAATTATATTTGGCCTGTGCATACTCTTTCTGGTTTTCATGCGGCAAAGCGCCGCTTGCTGTAAAAATATTCACTTTTTATGCAATAACAGTGAATAATTCCATATTGTAACTCATTGATATTCTGTCCTCCCAACCCGTTTATGCATTTTTATCGCTGGCTGGCACGAACTCTGCAATCTACATTCACAGTGCAAACACTCAATAATTTAACATTTAAACAACCTTTTATTTACCGGATGAGGTCGCTATGTCTCTGTCAATTACGCGTGGAAATTTCGATGAATGGATGATGCCGGTTTACGCTCCGGCGGCTTTTATTCCGGTACGTGGGGAAGGCTCGCGCCTGTGGGATCAGCAGGGCAAAGAGTATATCGACTTTGCGGGTGGGATTGCGGTGAATGCGCTGGGGCATGCGCACCCGGCGCTGCGTCAGGCGCTGAACGATCAGGCGGCAAAATTCTGGCATACCGGTAACGGCTATACCAACGAACCGGCACTGCGTCTGGCGAAAAAACTGATTGACGCCACCTTCGCAGAGAAAGTCTTTTTCTGTAACTCCGGTGCGGAGGCGAACGAAGCCGCGCTGAAGCTGGCGCGCAAATATGCGCACGATAAATTTGGCGCACACAAGAGCGGTATCGTCGCGTTTAAAAATGCCTTTCATGGCCGCACGCTGTTTACCGTCAGTGCGGGCGGCCAGCCAGCGTACTCGCAGGATTTTGCGCCGCTGCCGCCGGATATTCGTCACGCTGTTTATAACGATCTGCAGTCCGCGAGCGAGCTGATTGACGATACCACCTGTGCGGTGATCGTCGAGCCGATGCAGGGCGAGGGGGGCGTGCTTCCGGCGCAAAAAGCCTTCCTGCAAGGGGTGCGGGAACTGTGCGATCGTCACAACGCGGTGCTGATTTTTGACGAGGTTCAGACAGGCGTTGGCCGCACCGGTGAGCTGTATGCCTATATGCACTATGGCGTCACGCCGGATGTGCTTTCCACTGCAAAAGCGCTGGGCGGTGGTTTCCCGGTTGGCGCGATGCTGACGACCGATAAGTTCGCCAGCGTGATGACGGTGGGCACTCACGGCACCACCTACGGCGGCAACCCACTGGCATCTGCCGTGGCCGGACAGGTGCTGGATATCATTAACACGCCGGAGGTCCTTCACGGTGTGAAGCAGCGTCATGACTGGTTTGTCGAGCGTTTAACCGCCATCAACAACAAGACGGGCCTGTTTAAAGAGATCCGCGGTCTGGGGCTGTTAATTGGCTGCGAACTCACGCCTGAGTTTGCCGGAAAAGCTAAACTTATCTCACAGGAAGCAGCAAAAATGGGCGTGATGGTGCTGATTGCGGGTGCCAGCGTGGTGCGGTTTGCCCCCGCGCTGATTGTCAGTGAGGAAGAGGTTCAGACCGGTTTAGACCGTTTTGCGCAGGCCTGTGAACAGGTGAAGTCAGGGGTGTCATCATGATGGTCATCCGTCCCGTTGAGCGCGGCGATCTCGCCGGGCTTATGCAGCTTGCCGGTAAGACAGGAGGCGGGCTAACGTCGCTCCCTGCCGATGAAACGACGCTGTCGGCGCGTATTGAGCGCGCCCTGCAGACCTGGCAAGGGACGTTGCCGAAAAGCGAACAGGGTTATGTGTTCGTACTCGAAGATACCGACACCGGCACCGTGGCCGGGATTTGCGCCATTGAAGTGGCCGTGGGGCTTAACGACCCGTGGTACAACTACCGGGTAGGCACGCTGGTTCACGCCTCGAAAGAGCTGAATGTCTACAATGCGCTGCCAACGCTGTTCCTCAGTAACGATCACACCGGCAGCAGCGAACTCTGTACGCTGTTCCTTGACCCGGCCTGGCGCAAAGAAGGCAACGGTTATCTGCTTTCCAAATCGCGCTTTCTGTTTATGGCCGCCTTCCGCGATCGCTTCAATGAAAAAGTGGTCGCCGAGATGCGCGGTGTTATCGACGACAAAGGCTACTCCCCGTTCTGGGAGAGCCTGGGCGAACGCTTCTTCTCGATGGAGTTTAGCCGGGCGGATTACCTGTGCGGGACCGGTCAAAAAGCCTTTATCGCTGAACTGATGCCAAAACACCCGATTTATACCCACTTCCTCAGCCCTGAAGCACAGGCGGTGATCGGCGAAGTGCATCCGCAAACCGCACCTGCCCGCGCGGTGCTGGAGAAAGAAGGATTCCGCTACCGTAACTATGTCGACATCTTTGACGGCGGCCCAACGCTTGAGTGTGACATTGACCGCGTGCGTGCCATCCGTAAAAGCCGTCTGGTGAAGGTCTCTGAGGGGCAACCTGCACCGGGCGAATGGCCGGCCTGTCTGGTGGCGAACGAACAATACGACAATTTCCGCGCCATGCTAGTGCGGACGAACCCGAAATGCGAGCGGCTGGTGCTGACGCCCGCCCAACTGGATGCCCTGAAATGTAACGCCGGCGACACGGTTCGTCTGGTGCGACTCTGCCCTGAGGAGAAAACAGCATGACTTTATGGATTAACGGTGACTGGGTTACGGGTGAAGGCGAGCCGCGCGTAAAAACCAATCCGGTGGGTAAAGAGGTGCTGTGGCAGGGGAACGATGCCAGTGCTGGGCAGGTTGAGCAGGCCTGTAACGCTGCTCGCCGCGCCTTCCCGGCATGGGCGAAACAGCCTTTTACCGTGCGCCAGGCCATTGTCGAAAAATTTGCTGCTCTGCTGGAGGCGAATAAAGCTGAGCTGACCCAGGTTATCGCCTCGGAAACCAGCAAACCGCGCTGGGAGGCGACAACCGAAGTGACGGCGATGATCAACAAAATCGCCATTTCGGTGAAGGCATACCACACCCGCACCGGTGAACATCACACTGAGATGCCCGACGGTGCGGCCACGCTACGCCATCGCCCGCACGGTGTGCTCGCAGTGTTTGGTCCGTATAACTTCCCCGGCCATTTGCCGAACGGACACATTGTGCCTGCGTTGCTGGCGGGTAATACCGTTATCTTCAAGCCGAGTGAGTTAACGCCGTTAACCGGTGAAGCGGTGGTGAAGCTGTGGGAACAGGCTGGTCTGCCGCCGGGCGTGCTCAACCTGGTACAGGGCGGGCGTGAAACCGGCCAGGCGCTGAGTGCGCTGAGTGATATTGACGGCCTGCTGTTTACCGGCAGCGCCGGAACGGGCTATCAGCTGCATCGCCAGCTGGCAGGGCAGCCGGAAAAAATTCTGGCGCTGGAGATGGGCGGTAATAACCCGCTGATTGTCGAAGATCCTGACGATATTGATGCGGCTGTGCACCTGACCATTCAGTCAGCGTTTATTACCGCCGGGCAGCGCTGTACCTGTGCGCGTCGTCTGCTGGTGAAGCGCGGGGCACAAGGTGACGCGTTCCTGGCGCGACTGGTGGACGTTACGGCGCGGCTGGTGCCCGCGCCGTGGGATGCCGAACCACAGCCGTTTATCGGTGGGCTGATTTCCGCGCAGGCCGCGCAGAACGTGCTGAAAGCCTGGCAGGACCACGTTGCGCGCGGCGCGAAAACCTTGCTGGAGCCAAAGCAGACCCAGCCAGGCACTTCGCTGCTGACGCCAGGGATTATTGAGATGAGCGACGCCCGCAACGTGCCGGATGAGGAGGTCTTTGGTCCGCTGCTGTGCGTCTGGCGCTATGACGATTTTGACAGCGCCATCGCAATGGCGAACAACACCCGCTATGGCCTGTCGAGCGGTTTGATTTCGCCGCAACGCGAGAAATTCGATCAACTGCTGCTTGAAGCGCGCGCAGGGATCGTGAACTGGAATAAACCGCTCACCGGTGCAGCGAGCACCGCGCCGTTTGGCGGCGTAGGGGCATCCGGTAACCACCGCGCCAGCGCGTGGTATGCCGCTGACTACTGCGCGTGGCCGATGGCGAGCCTGGAAACGCCAGCGCTGACGTTGCCGGAGACGCTGAATCCGGGGCTGGATTTCACTCAGGGAGACGCCCATGAAAGCGCGTGAGGTTAATTTCGACGGGCTGGTGGGGCTGACGCACCACTATGCCGGTCTGTCGTTTGGTAATGAAGCCTCGACGAAGCACCGTTTCCAGATCTCTAATCCAAAGCTGGCAGCGAAGCAGGGGCTGCTGAAAATGAAGGCGCTGTCGGATGCCGGTTTCCCGCAGGCGGTGATCCCGCCGCAGGAGCGCCCGAATGTGGCGGTGCTGCGCCAGCTTGGGTTTAGCGGCAGCGATGAGCAGGTGGTTGAGAAAGCAGGTACGCAGACACCACAGCTGCTCTCTGCGGCCAGCTCCGCCTCCTCAATGTGGGTGGCAAATGCGGCAACCGTCGCGCCGTCGGCAGATACGCTGGATGGCAAAGTGCATTTGACCGTGGCGAATCTGAATAACAAATTCCATCGCGCTACCGAGGCGGATACCACCGAACGTGTGCTGAGCGCTATCTTCAGTGATGAAACGTATTTCAGCGTGCATCAGGCGCTGCCGCAGGTGGCGATGTTTGGTGACGAGGGGGCCGCTAACCATAACCGCCTGGGCGGTGATTATGGCGAGCCGGGTCTGCAGCTGTTTATTTACGGGCGGGAAGAGGGCGGTTATTCAGCCCCGACGCGTTATCCGGCCCGCCAGACCCTGGCCGCAAGCCAGGCGGTTGCGCGCCTGAATCAGGTTAATCCTTCGCAGGTGATTTTTGCTCAGCAGAATCCACAGGTGATCGACCAGGGCGTGTTCCACAACGATGTGATTGCCGTCTCCAACCGTCAGGTGCTGTTCTGCCATGAACAGGCGTTTGCTCACCAGGAGAAGCTGCTCGCCACGCTGCATGAGCGGGTGCCCGGTTTTATGCCCATTCAGGTTCCGACGCAGGCCGTCAGCGTGCAGGATGCGGTGGAAACCTACCTCTTCAACAGCCAGTTGCTGAGCTGTGATGATGGCAGCATGATGCTGGTGCTGCCGCAGGAGTCCCGCAATCACGATGGCGTGTGGCGTTACCTGAGCGAACTGGTGAAGGCTGATAACCCGATCGATGAACTGCGCGTATTTGACCTGCGCGAAAGCATGGCCAACGGAGGCGGCCCGGCGTGCTTGCGTCTTCGCGTGGTATTGACGCAAAGCGAAATGCAGGCCGTGAACCCTGCCGTGATGATGAACGACACGCTGTTTAACACGCTGAACGACTGGGTGGATCGTTACTATCGTGACAGGCTGACCCAGGCCGATCTGGTTGACCCGCAGCTTCTGCGTGAGGGCCGCGAGGCGCTGGATGCGTTGTCGACAATCCTGCACCTGGGCTCTGTTTATCCGTTCCAGCGCTAAAGGAGAAGGTATGGAAAATTTACTGGCGCTGACGCTGGCCGATAACGTGCCGGAGCAGCGCGAGGGTGAAGGCCCGTCGTTCAACTGGCGGTGGATCGGGCGTGGCGTGCTCGAACTGACGCCATTCGCGGATGCCGGTTTGTCGGTTCTGCTTTCAACGGGGATTCATGGTAACGAAACGGCACCCGTTGAGATTGTCGATCTGCTGCTTCATGCCCTGTACCGCGGCGACATTACCCTGAAATGTCGTCTGCTGGTGATTCTCGGCAATCCACCTGCGCTGGCGCAAAATAAACGTTATCTGGTGAGCGATATTAACCGCATGTTCGGCGGTCGCTGGGCGCAGTTCCCGCAAAGTGACGAAACGGCGCGCGCGCAGTGGCTGGAAAAGACGGTGACGGCGTTTTTTACCGCTGCCGGGCCATGCCGCTGGCACCTCGATCTGCACACGGCGATCCGCGCCTCGTACCATCTGCGTTTTGGCGTTTTGCCGCAGCGTAGCCTGCCGTGGGATGAAGACTTTTTGTCCTGGCTCGGTGATGCAGGGCTGGAGGCGCTGGTGTTCCACCAGTCGCCAGGCGGCACTTTTACCCACTTTACCTGTGAACATTTCGGTGCGCTGGCCTGCACGCTGGAACTGGGCAAAGCGCTGCCGTTCGGGCATAACGATCTCACACGCTTTGCGCCCACGCATGCTGCGCTCAGGGCATTGCTCGGTGGAACGACGCCGGAACATAATCCGGAGCCCGTTGCGCGTTACCGTGTAGTGCAGCAGATTACCCGTCGCAGCGACGCCTTCCAGTTGCACATGGCAGCGCATACCCTGAACTTTACGCCATTCCGCCAGGGCGTGCTGTTGGCAGAAGACGGAGAGGAGCGCTATGAGGTGCAGAAAAGCACTGAGTATGTCTTATTCCCGAATCCCTCTGTGGCATTTGGCCTGAGAGCAGGACTGATGCTGGAAAAATTGTCCTGACTGATTCCCCCTCTTTTACTGGTGAGGGGGAAAGGAGCACTATTTTCTTAGCGATTAAGGCGGTCACGTTTCTTTTGCGGATTATTCCTGGATAATTGCTTTATTATTACCCGTTGCTTCGTTATACTTCTTCATAATCTCTTTAAAATCATCCTGTTGAATATTATTGTTTCAACTCTCCACGCTTTTTCCTTAATTTCTCCATATTTGGTGAAAATGTGTTTTTTATACTTTCATTGTTTTACCGTTGCTCTGACTAATTGACGATAAACCCCGTAAAGTTAATCTCGTCAACACGGCATAGCGCCGAAGAATAACTGAAAGTAAGGAAATACATTATGCGTAAATTAACTGCACTGTTTGTTGCTTCTACCCTGGCTCTGGGCGCGACCAGCATGGCGTTCGCTGCAGATACGGCGACCACCACAGCAGCACCTGCTGAAGGTAAAATGATGATGCATCATAAAGGCAAGCCAGGTATGCACCACGACATGATGTTTAAAGATCTGAACCTGACCGATGCACAGAAACAGCAGGTTCGCGAGATCATGAAAAGCCAGCGCGACCAGATGAAACGTCCTCCACTGGAAGAACGCCGTGCAATGCATGACATCATCGCCAGCGACAGCTTCGATAAAGCAAAAGCCGAAGCGCAGATCGACAAAATGGCGGAACAGCATAAAGCAAGCATGCTGGCTCGTATGGAAACCCAGAATAAGATCTACAACATTCTGACGCCGGAACAGAAAAAACAGTTTAATGCCAATTTTGAGAAGCGTCTGACAGAACGTCGCGCACCGGAAGGTAAAATGCCAGCACCAGCCGAATAATCGGTTCACTCTCTTAAGACCGCCGGGCTCCTGTCTACAAAAGCGAAATCGCTGTGGACAGGACCGGCGGTTTTTTCTTTCACACCCTCTTGTCTGTTGCCAGAAGCGCGGTATTCTCCTGTAGTCGCTTCAGATAATGTCTAACAGAGTCATAGCGTTATATTTTTTTATCCACGCAGGCTAAGGCATGTCTGCTCTGCTGCCGATAATACGTTCGTGATTACCTGACTATAACAATCAAGATCGCAGCGGTAGCGATACCGTTGCCCTGGCACATGTTGTGCCCTTCAGGAGTGGTGATGGAGTATTTTGATATCCGTAAAATGCCGGTCAGTCTCTGGCGTAATGGTGCTGGCGAAACACGTGAGATTTGCTGTTTTCCTCCCGCAACGCGTGATTTTTCCTGGCGCGCCAGTATTGCGTCCATTGCCAGCAATGGCGAATTCTCCTCTTTTCCCGGCGTTGACCGCGTGATCACGTTGCTGGAGGGTGGCGAGGTCACACTGGATGCGGGAAAGGCGTTTAGCCATACCCTGAAACATCATCAACCTTATAGTTTTGCAGGTGACCTGCCGGTAAAAGCGCTGCTGACCGACGGTCAGATGTCGATGGACTTCAACATCATGACCCGACGGGACCATTGCCATGCGAAGGTGCGTGTGGCAGACCGGACCTTTACCACGTTCGGATCGCGTGGCGGTGTGGTTTTCGTGCTAAGCGGCGCGTGGCAGTTGGGTGAAAAACTGCTGACGGCCGATCAGGGAGCCTGCTGGGAAGGCGGAACTCACACGCTGCGTTTACTGGAATCTGAAGGAACCCTGCTGTTCAGCGAAATTCGCTGGCTGCCGGGCCATTGAGCGGTATGATCTCATACTCACCGGTCAGTAAGGGTTTACAGAGAATTTTGTAGCCGTCCTGATCGAATCCGGCGGGAGTGCGCAACAGGGCATCGGCGTCGCTTACGTTTTCAACGGCACCCAGCCACAGCCAGTTATGGATGATATGGTAGTGCGTCATTTCATCCCGGCTCTCTTTCAGCGCAACGGCACCTTCCCACGGCCAGCAGTTGACGCTAATGGAAGACAGCCCGCTAAGGAGCCGTGCATGATGCTCCTCAACGCTCTCTTTCCCGCAACAAGCACCCGCACAGCGCTTGAGCGCAGAACGGAAGCAGGCGCGTCCGCGCGTCACGGCTTCCAGCCCTAACACCCCATAACAAAGCTGTAAATCATCGGCCAGGGATTGCAGGGTTTGCAGCGCAGCGCGTTTGTTGGCAAACAGACCGTAAAGATTGGGTGCACGGGAGAAATCGACTTCACGGGCATACACCACCTGAGGCTTACCGGCGTTGATCTGTAAAGAACAGAGCTGGCGATTACGGCGCAGGCGCTTATTAAACAGCGGCTGCTGCTCTTTTATCAGCCGGGCCTCCAGCAGCAGCGCACCCAGCTCACCTGCTGTCTGTATCCAGGTGATACGCCGCGACTGTCGAAGCATCGCCGCTTCGTCTGGCGTGCGCAGGTGAGACATAACCCGGCTGCGAATATTGACGCTTTTACCGATATACAGCGGCATGGTGTCGCTTTCACCGTGAAAGAAATAGACGCCAGGTTGCTTCGGCAGAGCCTCAAGCCAGGGGCGAAGATGTTCGGGATATTCATAGATGGCCGCCGCTTCGAATTCAAGACGCGGGGCTGATTGACGCCTGCTCACACAACACTCCCTATACTGTTCAGGCATACAGTGTAGCAGGTGTCGGATGGTTAAAAAAGAGGCGGGTGCTGCCCGCCTCGCTTGTGACTAACGTTTCCAGAAATCGTCGAACACGGTAATCGGCGGACGACGCTTGTGCTCGGTTTTCAGATACCAGCTTTCAATAATTTTCGCCGTACCTTCATCCAGCTTTTTGCCTTCCAGGTAATCATCAATGTTCTCGTAGGTTACGCCCAGCGCCGCTTCGTCCGGGAGGGAAGGGCGATCGTCTTCCAGATCGGCCGTTGGCGCTTTCTTATAAAGGTGTTCCGGGCAGCCCAAAGCGGCAAGGAGCTGTTTGCCCTGACGCTTGTTCAGGCGGAACAGCGGGTTAATATCCGTACCGCCGTCACCGTATTTGGTGAAGAAGCCGGTAATCGCTTCTGCTGCGTGATCGGTCCCCACAACAACGCCTTTCGTCATGCCTGCAATGCTGTACTGCGCCTTCATGCGCTCGCGGGCTTTTTCGTTGCCGCGCACAAAATCACTCAGTTCAATGCCTGCTTCGCGCAGCGCCTGCTCGCTTGCCAGCACGGAACCTTTGATATTGACCGTGAGAACGCGGTCCGGCTGGATAAAGGCGATGGCGTCCTGACAATCCTGCTCATCTGCCTGTACGCCATACGGAAGGCGCACTGCGATAAACTGCAGGGCGTTATCGCCCGTTTCGTCACGCAGTTCGGAGATGGCTATCTGGCACAGTTTGCCCGTCAGGGTGGAGTCCTGGCCGCCGCTGATGCCGAGCACCAGAGACTTCAGGAAGGGGTGCGCTTTGAGATAGGATTTTAAAAAATCGACGCTTCGACGGATCTCTTCATTTGCGTCTACCGCTGGCTTCGCGCCCAGCGCCTGAATAATGTCTTGTTGCAGAGCCATTACGCCCTCCATATGCAGAACTAAACAAAAAGAGTTATCTGTTAAAACTAACCCGTTGGGCGGAAAACGACAAGGATCACAGTTT
Source organism: Enterobacter sp. MALB-1 (assembly GCF_041021625.1). Lineage (NCBI taxonomy): Bacteria > Pseudomonadati > Pseudomonadota > Gammaproteobacteria > Enterobacterales > Enterobacteriaceae > Enterobacter > Enterobacter sp. MALB-1. Next base: position 2,585,107 of record NZ_JBDPJL010000001.1, on the reverse strand, counting down.
CAAGTGCGCTTAATTACGACGATTTAGCAGCTTATCGTTGTTTTATTAGAATTTTCCGAAATTCGTCTGGCGTTACTCGCAAAGTTGAACAATAGTATCTTTTATTCCATGCTTAGATAACACGCTGATAAACAAGAGGACGGAATATGAACAAGAATGTAGCAGGAATTCTAAGTGCAGCGGCGGTACTGACTATGCTGGCAGGGTGTACGGCTTACGATCGCACCAAAGATCAATTCACACAGCCTGTGGTGAAAGATGTCAAAAAAGGGATGACGCGTTCACAGGTTGCTGCGATTGCGGGTAAGCCTTCCTCTGAAGTGACCATGATCCATGCACGTGGTACGTGCCAGACATACATCCTGGGTCAACGTGATGGTAAGACTGAGACCTATTTCGTCGCCCTGGATGATACCGGTCATGTGATCAATTCCGGTTATCAGACCTGTGCTGAGTACGATACCGACCCGCAGGCACCTAAGGCACAGTAACCTGCTTGCCTGAGGATGTTAAAAAACCGGCCTTTGTGCCGGTTTTTTTATTCATACGTAAATCTTATTTCTTTGCGCGAATTATTTGCCTGAAATGTGAAGGTAGTCAACACGCCAGGTCAATGAGAGACAATTTGTCTCTATCCAGAATTATCCCCTCCTTGTACCATTGCGTATACTCACTTCAACGATAAACAACAGTAAGCAAACCGCCCGTCTGCCAGGATAGCGAGTCGAGTGAGAGTGCGACGGCGAGCGGTTATACAAGAGGGAAGTTACTATGGAAAAGAAACATATCTATCTGTTCTGCTCTGCGGGCATGTCAACCTCGCTTCTGGTGTCAAAGATGCGTGCGCAGGCTGAAAAGTATGAAGTCCCTGTGGTGATTGAAGCGTTTCCAGAGACGCTGGCGGGCGAAAAGGGCCAGGTTGCAGATGTTATTTTGCTGGGGCCACAAATCGCTTACATGTTGCCAGAAATTCAACGTTTATTGCCAAACAAGCCGGTTGAAGTCATTGACTCCGGGTTGTACGGCAAGATCGATGGTTTAGGTGTATTAAAAGCTGCTGTTGCGGCGATTAAGAAAGCTGCAAATTAATTTTTTATTTTTCCCGTCAAAGAGTAATTTCACACACAATACGCCGTAACTCTCGTTGCGGCATTTAAGGGTATTTTCCTATGAGTAAAGTCATCGCTTCACTTGAAAAGGTACTCCTTCCTTTTGCTGTTAAAATAGGAAAGCAGCCTCACGTTAATGCCATCAAAAACGGCTTTATTAAATTAATGCCGTTGACGCTGGCCGGGGCAATGTTCGTTTTAATTAACAACGTTTTTCTGAGCTTTGGTGAAGGTTCCTTCTTTTATTCATTAGGAATTCGATTAGACGCTTCGACTATTGAGACCCTCAATGGCTTTAAAGCCATCGGCGGCAATGTATACAACGGTACGTTGGGTATTATGTCGCTGATGGCACCTTTCTTTATTGGAATGGCATTGGCTGAAGAGCGAAAAGTCGATCCTCTGGCGGCGGGTTTATTATCCGTCGCGGCCTTTATGACGGTGACACCGTACAGCGTGGGCGAGGCTTATGCTGTGGGAGCCAACTGGCTGGGTGGGGCAAACATTATTTCCGGTATTGTTATCGGGCTGGTGGTTGCTGAGATGTTCACCTTCATTATTCGTCGTAACTGGGTGATCCGTTTACCGGACAGCGTCCCGGCCTCCGTTTCTCGTTCATTTTCCGCGTTGATTCCAGGCTTCATTATTCTCTCCATTATGGGGATTATCGCCTGGGCGCTCTCTCACTGGGGGACAAACTTCCACCAGATCATCATGGACTCCATCTCTACGCCGCTGGCGTCGATGGGTGGCGTGGTCGGTTGGGCATATGTCATCTTTACCTCCCTGCTGTGGTTCTTCGGCGTGCATGGTTCACTGGCACTGGCGGCGCTGGACAGCGGCATTATGACCCCGTGGGCACTGGAAAACGTTGCGCTTTACCAGCAGTACGGCTCCGTGGATGCGGCGCTGGCAGCCGGTAAAACCTTCCATGTGTGGGCGAAGCCGATGCTTGACTCCTATATCTTCCTGGGTGGTACCGGGGCGACGCTGGGTCTGATCATCGCGGTCTTTATTGTCTCTCGCCGCGCTGACCATCGTCAGGTTGCGAAGCTGGCACTACCGTCCGGTATCTTCCAGATTAACGAACCGATTCTGTTTGGTCTGCCAATCATCATGAACCCGGTCATGTTCATTCCGTTTATCCTGGTGCAGCCGCTGCTGGCCGCGATTACCCTGACGGCGTACTACCTGGGTATTATCCCGCCGGTGACCAACATTGCACCGTGGACAATGCCAGCCGGTCTGGGTGCGTTCTTCAACACTAACGGTAGCGTCGCTGCCTTCCTGCTGGCGATATTTAACCTCGGGATTGCAACACTGCTCTACATGCCATTCGTGGCGATTGCGAATAAAGCCGCAACGGTTATCGATGAAGAAGAGAGCGAAGAGGATATCGCCCTCGCACTGAAATTCTAAAATTGCACGGCGCGGGGCAACCCGCGCCAGCGAAAAGGAGCAAAAAGATGTTAGATTTGGATAGTATCGTCGCAGAAGAGGCCGCAGAGAACGATCTGGAAGAGGTGGTGATGGGTCTCATCATTAACTCAGGGCAAGCGCGCAGCCTGGCGTATGCCGCCCTTAAACAGGCTAAGCAGGGCGATTTCGCTGCAGCGAAAACCATGATGGATCAGTCCCGTACCGCCTTAAATGAAGCTCACCTGGTTCAGACGAAGCTCATCGAAGGTGACCAGGGCGAAGGGAAGATGAAGGTGAGCCTGGTGCTGGTGCATGCGCAGGATCATTTGATGACCTCCATGCTGGCGCGCGAGCTGGTGGCGGAGCTTATCGAGCTTCACGAGAAAATGCAGTAGGTCAGTTTTAGCAGCAGGAGGTCAGCGCGATGGAAATTAAAACCGCACTTGAGCAGCAACTGTTTAATGGCAAAAATTTTCACGTGGTTATCTACAACAAGACGGAGAGCGCCAGTGGTCTGCACCAGCATGACTACTACGAGTTCACGATTGTTCTGACCGGACGCTACTACCAGGAGATCAACGGCAAGCGCGTCCTGCTGGAGCGCGGTGACTTTGTCTTCCTGCCGATGGGGTCTTACCACCAGAGCTTTTATGAATTTGGTGCCACGCGCATTCTTAATGTCGGCGTGAGCAGACGCTTCTTTGAAAAACATTATCTGCCGCTGGTGCCGTTCTGTTTTGTGGCCTCACAGGTGTATCGCGTGAAAAACGAGTTTATGACCTGGATCGAAACGGTCATCGCCTCGCTGAATTTCCGCGACAACGAGTTTGATGAATTTATTGAAACCGTGACGTTCTACGTAATGAACCGCCTGCGTCACCACCGTGAAGAGCAACAGGTGATTGACGATATCCCGCAGTGGCTGCGCAGCACCGTTGAGCTGATGCACGACAAAGGACAGTTCAGCGACAATGCACTGGAAAATATGGTCGCACTGTCGGGTAAATCGCAGGAATATTTAACCCGCGCCACTCAGCGTTATTATCGCAAAACGCCCGTGCAAATTATTAATGAGATCCGCATTAATTTTGCCAAGAAACAGCTGGAGATTACTAACTATTCTGTCACCGACATTGCTTATGAGTCCGGTTACAGTAGCCCCAGCCTGTTTATTAAGACCTTTAAAAAATTTACTTCATTCACACCGAACAGTTACCGGAAAAATCTGACGGTAATTAATTAACATTCGGCGGAGTTATCCGCCACGAATATTGACTTAATTGCTTGCCCAAATAGCGGGAAGAGAACGCTATACCTTGCAGGCGGTTAACCTGATACGCTAAGGGAGATATTATGCAACAGAAATTAAAAGTCGTAACCATTGGCGGCGGCAGCAGCTATACCCCGGAATTACTGGAAGGTTTCCTGAAACGTTATCATGAACTGCCGGTCAGTGAATTATGGCTGGTGGACGTTGAGGAAGGGCAGGAGAAGCTGAATATTATTTTCGACCTGTGCAAACGCATGGTTGAAAAAGCGGGTGTGCCATTAACCGTGCATAAAACGCTCGATCGCCGACTGGCGCTGAAAGATGCTGACTTCGTGACAACCCAGCTGCGCGTTGGCCAGCTGAAAGCGCGTGAGCTGGACGAACGTATTCCGCTGAGTCATGGCTATCTGGGCCAGGAAACCAACGGCGCGGGCGGCCTGTTCAAAGGTTTGCGTACCATTCCGGTGATTTTCGACATCATCAAAGATGTGGAAGAGATCTGCCCGAACGCATGGGTGATTAACTTTACCAACCCGGCCGGGATGGTGACCGAGGCAGTCTATCGTCACACCGGCTTCAAACGCTTTATTGGCGTCTGTAATATCCCGATTGGCATGAAGATGTTTATCCGCGATGTGCTGGAACTGTCCGACAGCGACGATCTTTCTATCGACCTGTTCGGCCTCAACCACATGGTGTTTATCAAAGATGTGATGGTGAATGGTCAATCGCGCTTCGCCGAACTGCTCGACGGCGTGGCATCTGGCCGCCTGACTGCGGCGTCCGTGAAAAACATCTTCGATCTGCCGTTCAGTGAAGGACTGATCCGCTCGCTGAATCTGCTGCCGTGCTCCTATCTGCTCTACTACTTCAAGCAGAAAGAGATGCTGGCCATTGAAATGGGCGAGTATTATAAGGGCGGTGCGCGTGCTCAGGTGGTACAGAAAGTTGAGAAGCAGCTATTTGATTTGTATAAAGATCCGAACCTGAACGTTAAACCGAAAGAGCTGGAGCAGCGTGGCGGGGCGTATTACTCGGACGCGGCGTGCGAAGTGATCAACGCGATTTACAATGACAAGCAGGCTGAGCACTACGTCAACGTGCCGCACCACGGGCACATCGACAATATTCCGGCAGACTGGGCTGTTGAGATGACCTGTATCCTCGGTCGTGATGGTGCAACACCGCATCCGCGCATCACCCACTTCGATGAAAAGGTGATGGGCCTCATTCACACCATCAAAGGGTTTGAAGTGGCGGCAAGCCATGCGGCGCTGAGCGGTGAACTGAACGACGTACTTCTGGCGCTGAACCTCAGCCCGCTGGTCCATTCTGACCGTGATGCAGAACAGCTGGCGAGTGAGATGATCCTGGCGCACGAAAAATGGCTGCCAAACTTTGCTGCAACGGTTGAGAAACTGAAGTTCAAACACCGTTAAGAGGATGAGCAATGGAAAACCTGCTGATCGTAAATGCCGATGATTTTGGCCTGTCGAAAGGGCAGAACTACGGCATTATTGAAGCCTGTCGTCGGGGGGTAGTGACCTCCACAACGGCATTAGTCAACGGTGAGGCGATTGAACATGCCGCCCAACTGAGCCGTGAAGCGCCGGGCCTGGGCGTGGGGATGCACTTTGTGCTCACGCTGGGAATGCCGCTGTCACCGATGCCGGGTCTGACGCGCGACGGACAGCTGGGGAAATGGATTTGGGAACTGGCAGAGCAGGATGCTCTGCCGCTCGATGAGATTGCCCGCGAGCTGGATTGCCAGTTTAACCGCTTTGTTGACCTGTTTGGTCGTGAGCCGACGCACATTGACAGCCACCATCATGTGCATATGATCCCGGCGATTTTCCCGATTGTTGTGGAATTTGCTCAACGAAAGGGCGTGGCGATGCGTGTGGATCGAGAGGTGCGCGGATTGCCGGAGTTCGCCGTGACAACAACGGAGGGGTTCAGCAGTGCATTTTACGGCGATGCGATCGACGAAGCGCTGTTCCTGCAAGTGCTGGATGCCTCAGCCGCGCGAGGTGAATGTTCGCTGGAGGTGATGGCGCATCCTGCGTTTGTCGATAACATCGTGCGTAAGAGTGCTTATTGCTGGCCGCGCCTGACGGAGCTGGATGTGCTGACGTCGGCGTCGCTGAAATATGCGATTGCCGAGCGCGGGTATCGTCTGGGGACGTTTGGGGATCTTTGAGATAAAGCCCGGTGGCGAGGTAAAAGCAAAACGGTAACCTGGGTTACCGTTTTTATTGTTTTCTCCCTCTCCCGTGGGAGAGGGGCGGGGTGAGGGCATCAGGCCGCACAACCGGGAATGGTTTTACGCCGGGATCCGATCAATCTTACTGCTGCGCGACCAGACGCGGTGCGCCGCAAGCAAATCAAACAGCTTCGTCATAAACGCATCGTCAACGTTATCTCCCTCGACAATACCGTCCTCACCCTGCTCGGCAACCTTCAGTTGCGCCTTAAACTGACGCGCGTCGCCGGACAACGCGATCGGTTTCAGGTGCTTATAGGCTTCCAGCAGATAATATACGGCGTCACCGTTGGTCAGCAGGCTGGCAATATCGCCGCATGGCACAATCACCGCATCCACCGTCAGCGATGGCGCGCCGGCAAAGGTCGCGGCAATCGGCAGCACTGAACCATCGTCCGCCGTCACTTCGCCCATACGGGAATAAAGCAGTTTCGCATGCACCCCCTGGGTTTTCAGCGCCTGCATAATCCCCAGCACGTCGCTGGCGCGGGTTTTGTCGTTCAGCAGGATGGCGACCACGCGGCCCTTAATCGAACCACCCGGCACCGCGTAAAGGCTCAGCGACGGATCTTTCTTCACACCGTTAACCTCTTTCGGCGGTGCAAGATTGCGTTGCTCATCGGTCAGGGTAATGCCGAGGTTATCCGCCACGCTCTGGGCGAGCTGAATATCAATATGCGCCAGCTGATCGACCACGCGCTCGCGGATGTACGTCCGCACCACTTTGCTCAGTTCGAAACTGAACCCGCCGATAATATGCTGCTGCTCAATTGGGGTCTGGCTGTTCCAGAACAGGCGAGGATGGGCGTAATACTCCCCGAACGACGGGCTACGTTCACGAATTTTTGCCCCGTCGACGCGTTCCTGGTACGACTCAAACCCGCCGCGTTTCGGGCCTGGCGGTGTTTCGCGCGGCCAGTTATCGTTGATCGAGTTCGGTTCGTAGTTTGCCGGATTGGTGTCGATATCCTGACGATGCATCCCGTCACGCTGGAAATTATGGTACGGGCAGGTTGGGCGGTTAATCGGGATTTCGTGGAAGTTCGGGCCACCAAGACGGCTGATCTGCGTATCAGTGTAGGAGAACAGGCGTCCCTGAAGCAGCGGGTCGTTGGTGAAATCCAGACCGGGAACGATATGACCCGGATGGAACGCAGCCTGCTCGTTTTCCGCAAAGAAGTTATCCGGGTTGCGGTTGAGCACCATTTTGCCCACCAGCTGTACCGGCACCAGCTCTTCCGGAATCAGCTTGGTAGGATCAAGCAGGTCGAAATCGAATTTAAACTCGTCTTCTTCCGGGATGAGCTGAAGTCCCAGTTCATATTCCGGGAAATCCCCAGCTTCAATGGATTCCCATAGTTCGCGACGGTGGAAGTCCGGGTCGCGTCCGGTCAGCTTTTGAGCCTCATCCCACACCAGCGAGGCTTTACCTGCAACCGGCTTCCAGTGGAAGCGGACAAACGTCGCTTTGCCCTCGGCGTTGATCAGGCGGAAGGTATGGATGCCAAACCCTTCCATAGTGCGGAAACTGCGCGGAATCCCACGGTCAGACATTGCCCACATCACGTTGTGTAATGTTTCTGGTTGCAGGGAAACGTAGTCCCAGAAGGTGTCATGCGCACTTTGTCCCTGCGGTATAGCCCAGTGAGGCTCCGGTTTTACGGCATGGACAAAGTCAGGAAATTTATGCGCATCCTGAATGAAGAAAATCGGCGTGTTATTGCCGACCAGGTCGAAAATCCCCTCTTCGGTATAAAACTTGGTCGCGAAGCCACGAATATCGCGCACCGTGTCGGCCGAGCCTGCGCCACCCTGCACGGTGGAGAATCGCACAAACACGGGCGTGATTTTATCGGGATCGGAGAGGAAGTCCGCTTTGGTGATCGCTTTCAGGCTTTTGTAGGGCTGGAAATAGCCGTGTGCGGCGGAACCACGCGCGTGAACGATACGTTCCGGTATGCGCTCGTGGTCAAAATGGGTGATCTTTTCACGCAGGATAAAATCTTCCAGCAGTGTCGGCCCCCGGTTGCCTGCGCGCAGGGAGTTTTGGTCATCAGCGATACGCACCCCCTGGTTGGTGGTGAGCGCAAAGCCTTCTCCGCCTTTACGATGAGGTTCAAGTGCGTTGAGCTTTTCATTTCCGTTCTCCGGGGATTTCATGCTTCCCGGTGCAGTGGGCTGATCGCCTGGAGCCGATGGGCCTGGGGAAGGGCGGTGAGATCCGTCAGCGGGAGCCAGCGAGTCCATACCCGGCTGAGATTCTTCAGTGCCATGAATGGGTGATTGATGTGGTTTATCTTTGTTCGACATTGCACGCTTCTCCTTTATTCATTGCCAAAAACCCTATTAAGGATAGAACAATGTCGTGAGATGACAGGCGAACTAAGAGTTTTCAGAAGACTTGCTTAGCGAAAGGGGCTTTCTGCAGCATGGAAGGCGCGACGCATGGGGGGAGAATCGGCTATGATAGAAATTTCCTGCTTCAAGAATGTGCTTTAGTGAACCAGTCGCTTATGAAACCATTTCGTCAACAAAACCGTCCTGTTATTAGCTACGTGCCCCGCGTCGAACCTGCGCCGCCTGAACACGCCCTGAAGGTAGATGGTTTTCGCGATGTGTGGCAATTACGGGGCAAATACGTCGCCTTTGTCCTTATTGGTGAGCATTTTCGCCGTTCTCCTGCTTTTTCGATGCCGGAATCGGCGCAGCGATGGGCGGTACAGACCCGTCAGGACGAGGAAGTTGAAGAATAACAATCATAAAAAAACCGCCATCAGGCGGTTTTTTTATTTCAGCAGTGATTAGCGGTGAGCCAGTTCGGCGTCGTCTTCACTTTCCAGAATCGCTTTATCCGTCTGCTTCAGCCACTGGCTGGTCAGCGTCCCGGCGGTCATGGAGCCGCTGACGTTCAGCGCGGTACGGCCCATGTCGATCAGCGGTTCAACGGAGATCAGCAGCGCAACCAGCGTTACCGGCAGGCCGAGAGCTGGCAGAACAATCAGCGCTGCGAAGGTCGCGCCACCGCCCACACCCGCAACACCTGCGGAGCTAATGGTGACAATACCAACCAGCGTGGCAATCCAGACCGGGTCCAGTGGGTTGATACCCACCGTCGGCGCAACCATTACCGCCAGCATGGCCGGGTAGAGGCCTGCGCAACCGTTCTGACCAATGGTGGCACCGAAAGAGGCAGAGAAGCTGGCGATAGACTCCGGCACGCCCAGGCGACGCGTCTGCGCTTCAACGTTCAGCGGAATAGACGCGGCGCTGGAGCGGCTGGTGAAGGCGAAGGTCAGGACCGGCCAGACCTTACGGAAGTATTTCAGCGGGCTTACGCCGTTCACGCCCAGCAGGATACCGTGTACCACAAACATGATGCCCAGACCGAGGTAAGAGGCAATCACAAAGCTGCCCAGCTTAATGATGTCCTGCAGGTTAGAGCCCGCAACCACTTTGGTCATCAGCGCCAGCACGCCGTATGGCGTTAACTGCATCACCAGACGAACCAGTTTCATCACCCAGCTTTGCAGCGTATCAATAGCGGTCAGTACGCGTTCGCCTTTCGGCGCGTCGTCTTTCAGCAGCTTCAGTGCTGCCACACCGAGGAATGCAGCGAAGATTACCACGCTGATAATGGAGGTTGGGCTTGCGCCGGTCAGGTCAGCAAACGGGTTCTTCGGAATGAAGGAGAGCACCATCTGCGGAACGGTCAGATCGGCAACTTTACCCACATAGTTGGTCTGGATCGCCGTCAAACGAGCCGTTTCCGCTGTGCCCTGCACCAGACCTTCGGCGGTCAGGCCAAACAGGTTGGTCACCAGTACACCGACCAGCGCTGCAATCAGCGTGGTAAAGAGCAGTGTACCGATGGTCAGGAAGCTGATTTTTCCCAACTGACTGGCGTTATGCAGACGGGCAACGGCGCTCAAAATTGAGGCAAAGACCAGTGGCATAACGATCATTTGCAGCAGCTGAACATAGCCGTTACCGACAATGTTAAACCACTGGATAGAGTCTTTCAGAACCGGATTATCGGAACCGTAAATAGCCTGTAATGCCAGACCAAATACGACACCCATGCCCAGACCAACCAGCACTTTCTTCGCCAGGCTCCACTGTTTGTGGCGCGCCTGCGCAAGAAGCAATAGCAATACAACGAACACGACAATGTTCGCGATGAGTGGAAAATTCATCCCCGTTCTCCTGATTTATTATGTGGTCGGTTTACCCGAACCTGTTGGCGCAAGGTTAGCAGAAGTGTGATGTCGCGCTTATATCCAAATGGAATGAATTATGACAAATGTGATTGTTTTGTCGGTTTAATGTTCGATCTGGTGATTAATAAAACGATTGAACTGAAACTGCAGCGAATTAATCATCTGTGATGACCAGCGAACTGCACCATTTTCGGGCAATGTTTGTGGCATCCAGACGGCATAAGCAAAAAGCGCCATGCACAGAACGCGCTCCAGCTGGTTCCCTTTTTGCGGGACGAGAATAGGGAAACGGAAGCGCCAGCGGCAGGGCCAGAGCAGCGGAACGCCTGCAGGCGTCAGCATATCCGCAAGAATGTGGCTTAAATAGCCGAGCACCATTCCCTGAATGGCATCGGCAGGCACAATCCAGCTTTCAGGAACCTTAAGGTAAAAGAGGGTTAACAAGCCAAACACGGCCAGCAGGCTGTGGGTAAATCCGCGATGGCCGAAAGCTCTGGCAATGGGTTTGGATACCCACTTTAACCGTTGCCCGAGAAACGATTTCGGATGGTCAATATCCGGCAGCAGGCAGGTCAATACGGCGGAAGGGACAATATGCCACCAGTCCCCCTGTGCCAGCACAGGGGTCAGTTCAGCGTTTTTTGCAAACACCGCGCATGCAATTGAAAAAAGCAGGTGGCCTTCCGCCGTCATGATAAAACCCAGAAAACTGTCGATTCATACAGTATAGGGTTTTTATACAGTGCGCGAAAGAGGTGACGGTGTAACTCTTTGTCACAATGTGGCGTTAACGCGCGAGCCAGCCACCGTCGACGGCCAGCGTGTGCCCGTTGACGTAATCCGATGCCGCTGACGCGAGAAACACCACCGGACCTTGCAGGTCATCCGGGAGCCCCCAGCGTCCGGCGGGGATACGGTCGAGGATCTCCTGGCTGCGCTGCTCGTCATCGCGCAGTTGCTGCGTGTTATTCGTTGCCATATAACCCGGCGCGATGGCGTTCACATTGATGCCATGCGCCGCCCACTCGTTTGCCAGCAGACGCGTGATACCAAGTACGCCGCTTTTGGACGCGGTATAAGAGGGAACGCGAATCCCACCCTGGAAAGAAAGCATGGAGGCGATGTTGATGATTTTTCCTCCCTGGCCCTGAGCAATAAACTGCTTCGCTACAGCCTGAGAGAGGAAAAACACCGTTTTGAGATTCAGATTGATGACGTCATCCCAGTCTTTTTCACTGAACGCCAGCGCATCCTGTCGACGGATAGTCCCGGCATTATTCACCAGGATATCAAGGCGTCCCATCTCCCCGACGGCGCTTTCCACCACGCTCTGGATATTCTCCTGCTGACCGAGATCGGCACGAATTGCCATAAATCGTCTTCCACATGCGGTTACGAGGGCGGCAGTTTCTTCGGGAACTTTACGGTTTACGCCAACGATATCGCATCCGGCCTGCGCCAGTGCGAGCGCCATTCCTTGTCCCAGACCGGTATCGCATCCGGTGACAAGGGCCACTTTGCCTGAAAGAGTGAAGGTATCCAGTATCATACGCGCCTCAGATATAGGGTTATTGTCGTTCTGAACGTAAGGATAGGAGGCGGGCGCAGGAAAAGCAAATAACATGAAACGATGTTTTATTTTTAATTTCAGGCAGCGAACGCTGCCTGTAGATGCGTATTATTCGCCGCGCAGATGCTGAACAGTCAGATCGGCAAGCGATGTCAGTTTTACATCAGCCAGCGCGAAACGGGGATCGTGGCGGCCTTCTTCAGCCGGAACAACAATGGAGCGCATACGTGCGGCTTTTGAGGCGACCATGCCGTTAACGGAATCTTCCAGTGCCACGCAGGTCAGGGGATCGAGGCCCAGTTTAGCGGCGCAGTCCATGTAAACCTGCGGGTGCGGCTTGCTGTAAGGGAGTTTTTCGGCGGAGGCCAGCGCGTCGAAGCTGTCACGCAGCTCAAACATAGTCAGCACTTTTTCCAGCATGTGCAGCGGTGAGGCCGAGGCCAGCCCGACCTTAAGCCCTTGTGCTTTGCACAGCGCGACGGCTTCCCGAACGCCAGGTAAAAGAGGTTTGTACTCTTCGACCAGCGTAATGGCGCGTTGGATAATGCGTGCGGTGACTTCATCGCGATCGGGCCCTGCCCACGGCTGGTGGGCGTACCACAGCTCAACGACCATATCAATGCGCAGCCCAAGCGTATCGGGCAGTTCGTTACGACGGCTAATATCTACGCCCAGGCTGGCCATGACATCCAGTTCAGCGCGATCCCACAGGGGCTCGGAATCAATCAACAACCCATCCATGTCAAAAATAGCGGCAAGTATTTGGCGCGGTGTCGACATCACAACGTCTCCTTCTCTCAGGTGTTCGACAGACGATCGGTGCTAAGCACAAGCAATTTAGCATATTGCTTTTAAAGAGCGGGCGAAAATGATGGGCAGCAGGTAGACTTAGGCACAAATAACGCGTCTTTTTGAAGGGGAACTGATGACGTATCAACAAGCTGGACGCATCGCTGTCTTAAAACGTATTGCCGGTTGGGTCATTTTTATTCCGGCCGTGATTTCCACGCTGATTTCCGTGCTCAAATTTATGTACGATCACAGTGAAAAACAGCCGGGTATCAATGCGGTAATGCTTGATTTTGCTCATGTCATGATTGAAATGATGCGCTTTAACACGCCGTTCTTGAACTTTTTCTGGTTCAACTCGCCCACGCCGGATTTTCATCAGCAGTTAAACGTTGGATTCTGGATTATCTACGCGCTGATCTTTATTGCCTTAGCGTTGCAGGCATCCGGCGCTCGCATGAGCCGTCAAACGCGCTTTTTGCGTGAAGGCGTGGAAGATCAGCTGATTCTGGAGAAGGCCAAAGGGCCTGAAGGGTTGAGTCGTCAACAGATTGAGTCGCGCATTGTGGTGCCGCGCCATACGATTTTACTGCAGATTTTCCCGCTCTATATCCTGCCAGCGATCATTATCGTGGCCGGATACTTCTTCTTCTCTCTGCTCGGTTTTATTTAAGCGTAAAACGGGTGGTGTGTGACCACCCGTGTTGCCGTCAGGCTGCCAGGATGCGATCCAGGGCGCGCTGCGCGTTTACCAGATGTTCGCCACCAAACAGAATGGCCCGGTTAATCAGGGTATAAAGCTGATAAATTGGCTGGCGTTCGAGGAAATCCGATGGCAGGGGCGAAACCGACTGATACCCGTCGTAAATTTGCGGAGGCTGCTCGGGGTGCAGGGGCAGCATAGCCAGATCGCACTCTCTGTCTCCCCAGTAACAGGCAGGGTCGAAGATGTACGGCCCGTTTGGCCCCAGCGCACAGTTTTCAGACCACAAATCACCGTGCAGCAGCGAAGGCTGAGGTTGATGCGAGGCCAGACGCTGCTGAATATGTTCGACGATGGCATCGATATTACCGAACTCCATTCCCTTTTCGGAGGCCAGTTCCAGCTGCCAGCCGATACGCTGTTCGGCAAAGAAGGTCGACCAGCGACGCTGCCAGGCATTCGGCTGCGGCGTGGTGGAGAGATCGTTATCGAAATCAAGGCCAAATTGCGGTTGATCGCTCCACTGATGCAGGCGGGCAATCTGCTGGCCGAGAATGAACGCATTATGCGCATCTAACGGGCGGGCCGGGAGATACTCCATCACCAGAAAGCTGTAATCACGATCGCTGCCAACTGCCCACACCTGCGGGACGGTAACCGTTTTGCTGCGCGACAGCAGTTCCAGTTGATCGGCTTCGGCAGTGAAGATAGGGAGAAGCTCTCGTTCATCGCACTTCACGAAAAGATCGCGACCCGCGTAACGTAAATGCCACGCGGCGTGGATCTCTCCGCCTGGCAGTTCGTTACGCAGTTCAATTTCACCTTCACCCAGTTGCTCACTTAAAAGATGACTGATAGCCTGCCACATGATGTCTCTCCCATGTTGTCTGCCAGATCATAAAGTTAGCGCAAAACGGCTGTAAAAAAATACGAACTAACGCACACCTGAGCGGTTTAGTTTCATACAGGGCACTTATTGTTCTTTTTTTTGCCAGTTTTCCCAGGTTTCCACCTCAATTTCGGCTGCTTTGTCGGTCGCGCTCTCAACCAGACGGCATGCCAGCGCGTTAACGTCATCCTTACTGAGGGCGCTGATCAGGCCGAATGACAGGGTTCCCAGGTCATGGATATTGCCTTCCTCGTCCGTCAGCGTGAGCAGAAAGTTGGACCGGGTAAAAGCGTTGTTGAGTTCGTTAAGTTCAGTCAGTGACGCTTCATGAATATTCACGGTTACGACGTAGCGGGTGATGTCACCACTGCTCATAATTCACCTCATTGTTATCATGAAAGTTTTCTTAGCATAGCCGATAGTACGCGTTTGGCGACTATGGTGCGCCTTTCCCCTTCATGACGAAGGGGAAAATGCGTTAATTACGGGACAGGTAGTCGACGATTTTCTGCGTGTCGGCAAGCGAGCAGAGCCGTGTGCCCTGGTTAATGGTTGCAGCACTGCCCGCAGCAACGCCGTAGCGCGTCATCTCCAGAAGCGAAGCACCCTGAGCCAGTTTCAGCGCCATTGCACCCACCATGCTGTCGCCTGCACCAACGGTACTCTGGCTTTTCATGGGCGGCGGGACGACCTGGACAAATCCGGTTTCGTCTACAGCCAGCGCCCCCTGAGGGCCAAGCGAGACGACGACCCGAAGTGCTTTGCCGCGCTTCACCAGCTCCTGAGCGGCTGTACGAACGTCATCCGGTTGGGTTAGCTCGCGATTGACAAGTGCGCTCAGCTCTTTCTGATTCGGTTTGACCAGCTCAAGATGCCCCGGCTCTAACGCCGCAAGTAGCGCTTCGCCGGAGCTGTCGACAATGCAACGAATCCCGCGTTTCTGAACCGCCCGGATAAGATCCGTCAGTTTTTCAGTTTTGATCCCCGGCGGCAGGCTTCCACTAATGACCAGCATTGAGCCGCTCTCAATTGCCAGCACTTTCTCTTCGAGCTGGCGAAACTCATCATCACTTAGCTTCGCACCGGGCATAACGAAACGGTACTGTTCACCGGAAGATTCAACGTGTACGTGCAGATTCTGTCGGGTCCAGTCTTTGGCATCGACGGTCTGCACGGTAACCTGCTCATCCAGCAGCAGAGAAACAAGATGTTCACCCGTGGCTCCCCCGGCCGGGAATATGGCCGTGGCTTTGCCGCCCAGGTGCGTAATGGCTCGCGCCACGTTGATGCCGCCGCCGCCAGGCTCAAATACCGGGGCACTGCAGCGCAATTTACCTTCCGGGTAAATTTGCGGGGTTAGGGTGGCGGAATCGAGGGAAGGGGAGAGTGTCAACGTGTAGATAGAAACCATCATTACCTCCTTTTAGCATGGGTTCTTTTAAGCCTGGCACCGATCGGCAGGAAGGCAATGTAAATAACAGTATGATTTTAAATATGAATACTGACGAAGTCTCCGCTGCAGATATATAAATTAAAACATGTTTTGAGATCGTTCTTATTCAAAAAACGAAATAAGAAAACATTGCTATGTTATTAGCGGCTTTTTATAATTTGTTACCTTTCTCTGGACGCCTTGTCATTGATCCTCAAGAAAGTTTCCGAGACCGTGACGGTCTCTTTTTTTGTTGTATGGACTCCTTAATAAAATGAAGCTTTTGAAGACAGTTCCTGCTGCACTGATGCTGGCGGGTGGTGTGTTTGCATCAATGAATGCAACCGCCGATGACTCCGTTTTTACTGTCATGGACGATCCTGCTACGGCGCAAAAACCCTTTGAAGGTAACCTGAACGCAGGGTATCTGGCGCAATCTGGTAACACAAAAAGCTCTTCCCTGACGGCAGACAGCACGCTGACCTGGTACGGCAACACCACCGCCTGGTCACTGTGGGGGAATGCCAGCAACACGTCCGCTAACGACGAACGTTCTTCGGAGAAATATGCCGTAGGCGGGCGTAGCCGTTATAACATGACCGATTATGACTATCTCTTCGGCCAGGCGAGCTGGTTAACTGACCGCTACAATGGCTACCGTCAGCGCGATGTCTTTACCGCAGGTTATGGCCGCCAGTTCCTGAACGGACCGGTGCACAGCTTCCGTTTTGAATTCGGTCCTGGTGTCCGTTATGACGAGTACACCGATGGCGATACCAAAACCCAACCGTTAGGTTATGCATCGGGTACCTATGCCTGGCAGATGACCGACACCACCAAATTTACGCAGGGTGTATCGGTGTTTGGTGCTGATGATACAACGCTGAACTCTGAGAGTGCGCTGAACGTTGCCATCAATGAACACTTCGGTTTGAAAGTGGCTTATAACGTGACCTGGAACTCTTCACCTCCAGCCTCTGCGCCGGATCATACCGACCGCCGAACCACCGTTTCTCTTGGCTACAAAATGTAATTGAAGCGGGCCGAAATATTATCGGCCCGTTTTTTATTTTCAGAAACTGTGCTGTTTTATAATAAACAGCGTTTTAAAATAATTGGTCCGCAGCTTTCTCCATAATTTCTTCATAATTACGCTTTGATATAGATATTCAATTTATTTGACACGAATTGATAAATAAATTGACTAGGCAGAAGTGTGATCCAGATCTACACTAAAAACACAGGCAAATTTATGCCTTAAGTCATTCTGCTTTAATTCAGTAAGAGAATAATCATTATGAAAAAAATCAAAACCGCTGCAGCAGCAATAGTGCTTTCCGCACTCTCTTTTGGCGTATTCGCTGCTGATGCCGAAACCACACCTGCCAGTGACGCCAATAGCCAAATCGGCATGACTAAAGCCTCTGACGTTGAAGCGGGTTCTAACCTCGCGCCAGGGTCACAATCTACCGGCCAGTCGATGAACGACGCATTTGATGTTCATAAACTGGTTGCGGGTGAGTGGTCCTGATAAGCGTGTTACTGTGTTGAATATCACTCAATAATCAACCCGCCAAAAACCGGATAGAGATGTACCGGTTTTTTGACGCGTTATCGCTGCAAAAGTATTTAACATTTATTCGCAACAGTTAATTTTTATTTATCTCTCTTGATGGCAGACGAATGCACTAACCCCAGATCATCGCGGCCCATCGCAATAGCAACATCGCGCCACAAATGGCAATTAATACCACCACCATCTTCCAGTGCTTCACAGCAAATCGTTTCGTTGGCATAACCTAATCCTTGTCCGTTAATTGTTCCAGTCTACCAAAACATGCGGCAGATTGCGCATTATCCGGGACGGAAGGTTATGCAATATGATCGGTCCGGGCTAGAACCAGTGGAATCTGTCGGCAAGAATCAAAACCAACCCTGCCGCTGAAAGTATATTCAATATCACAACGGTTCTACTGGATACATTCATTTGATGCCCTCCTGGAGGTGTAAGACCCTGTTCAAGAATAGCTCAGCAATGTTGAATTGCGAGCCTCTGGTAGCGAAAGTAAGTGAACTCATACGAAAGGATGAGTGACTCAAACTGGCCGCAGAGGATGCATTCGCCTTGTTATTAGTGTTACCATTGGAGCGCTTGCCGTAAATCCGCCTTTGTCTGATTTTGGCGGGTGCATGATGACGAGCCAATTTGACGATTGTTGGTCAGATGGTTTCGTAATCTACTGTTAAATCACGATTATTTTCTTTGTATATGCTCTTATGTGTGGGGCATCACTGCAAATAAGGATATAAAATGCCTGTAATTACTCTTCCTGATGGCAGCCAACGCCATTACGACCACGCTGTTAGCCCAATGGATGTTGCCCTGGACATCGGCCCTGGACTCGCGAAAGCGACCATCGCTGGCCGTGTAAATGGTGAGCTGGTTGATGCATCCGACCTGATCGAAAACGATGCTACGCTTGCTATCATCACCGCGAAAGACGAAGAAGGTCTGGAGATCATTCGTCACTCCTGCGCGCACCTGTTAGGTCATGCTATCAAGCAACTGTGGCCAAACACCAAAATGGCGATCGGCCCGGTTATTGACAACGGTTTTTATTATGACGTTGACCTTGACCACACCCTGACCCAGGAAGATATCGACGCGCTCGAAAAACGTATGCACGAGCTCGCTGAAACCAACTATGACGTTATCAAGAAGAAAGTCAGCTGGCACGAAGCGCGTGAAACCTTCGTGAAGCGTGGCGAGAGCTATAAAGTCTCTATTCTTGACGAAAACATTTCGCATGATGACAAGCCGGGCTTGTACCATCACGAAGAATACGTCGACATGTGCCGTGGACCGCACGTGCCGAACATGCGCTTCTGTCATCACTTTAAACTGATGAAGATCGCCGGTGCCTACTGGCGTGGCGACAGCAACAATAAGATGTTGCAGCGTATTTATGGTACGGCGTGGGCAGATAAAAAAGCCCTGAACGCCTACCTGCAGCGCCTGGAAGAGGCGGCGAAGCGTGACCACCGTAAAATTGGTAAGCAGCTTGACCTGTACCATATGCAGGAAGAAGCGCCGGGCATGGTGTTCTGGCATAACGACGGCTGGACAATCTTCCGTGAACTGGAAACTTTCGTGCGCTCGAAGCTGAAAGAGTACCAGTATCAGGAAGTAAAAGGCCCGTTCATGATGGACCGTGTGCTGTGGGAAAAAACCGGCCACTGGGACAACTATAAAGATGCGATGTTCACCACCTCGTCTGAGAACCGTGAATACTGCATCAAGCCAATGAACTGCCCTGGCCACGTTCAGATCTTCAACCAGGGTCTGAAATCCTACCGCGATCTGCCGCTGCGTATGGCGGAATTCGGTAGCTGCCACCGTAACGAGCCATCAGGTGCGCTGCACGGTCTGATGCGTGTTCGTGGCTTTACCCAGGATGATGCGCATATCTTCTGTACTGAAGATCAGGTACGTGATGAAGTTAACGCCTGTATTCGTATGGTCTACGATATGTACAGCACCTTTGGCTTCGAGAAGATCGTGGTCAAACTCTCAACGCGCCCGGAAAAACGTATCGGTAGCGATGAGACATGGGATCGCGCAGAAGCGGATCTCGCCGTGGCGCTGGAAGAGAACGGTATCCCGTTTGAATACCAGCTGGGCGAGGGCGCATTCTACGGTCCGAAAATTGAATTTACCCTGTATGACTGCCTCGATCGCGCATGGCAGTGCGGTACTGTACAGCTGGACTTCTCCCTGCCGCAGCGTTTAAGCGCCTCTTATGTTGGCGAAGATAACGAGCGTCAGGTGCCGGTTATGATTCACCGTGCAATTCTCGGTTCTCTGGAGCGCTTCATCGGCATCCTGACTGAAGAGTTTGCGGGCTTCTTCCCAACCTGGCTCGCGCCAGTGCAGGTCGTGGTGATGAACATTACCGATTCTCAGTCTGAATACGTTAAAGAATTGACGCAGAAACTACAAAATGCGGGCATTCGCGTAAAAGCGGACTTGAGAAATGAGAAGATTGGCTTTAAAATCCGCGAGCACACTTTACGTCGTGTCCCGTATATGTTGGTCTGTGGTGATAAAGAGGTGGAAGCAGGCAAAGTGGCCGTTCGCACCCGCCGTGGTAAAGACCTGGGCAGCCTGGACGTAAGTGAAGTGATTGAGAAGCTGCAACAAGAGATTCGCAGCCGCAGTCTTCAACAACTGGAGGAATAAGGTATTAAAGGCGGAAAACGAGTTCAAACGGCACGTCCGAATCGTATCAATGGCGAGATTCGCGCCCAGGAAGTTCGCTTAACAGGTCTGGAAGGCGAGCAGCTGGGGATTGTGAGTCTGAGAGAAGCGATCGAAAAAGCTGAAGAAGCTGGAGTAGATTTAGTTGAAATCAGCCCTAACGCCGAACCGCCAGTTTGTCGTATCATGGACTACGGCAAGTTCCTTTATGAAAAGAGTAAGTCTTCTAAGGAACAGAAGAAGAAGCAAAAAGTTATCCAGGTTAAGGAAATCAAATTCCGCCCTGGTACCGACGATGGCGATTATCAGGTAAAACTCCGCAGCCTGATTCGCTTTCTGGAAGATGGCGATAAGGCCAAGATCACACTGCGTTTCCGCGGTCGTGAGATGGCCCACCAACAGATTGGTATGGAAGTGCTTAACCGCGTCCGTGACGATCTGAGTGAACTGGCAGTAGTCGAATCCTTCCCTACGAAGATCGAAGGCCGCCAGATGATCATGGTGCTCGCTCCTAAGAAGAAACAGTAAGGCCTTCAAGCAGCAAAATCTGTGGAGCCTTCGGGCTTCATAGGTTTTGTTCGCCTATGTTTCGTTTATTTAACAATGCGAAGTGGAAGTTATTAAAATGCCAAAAATTAAGACCGTACGCGGTGCTGCTAAGCGCTTCAAAAAAACCGGTAAAGGTGGTTTTAAGCACAAGCACGCTAACCTGCGTCACATTCTGACTAAGAAAGCTACCAAGCGTAAACGTCACCTGCGTCCAAAAGCCATGGTTTCTAAAGGCGATCTGGGCCTGGTCATCGCGTGCCTGCCGTACGCATAAGTCGTTAACGTTTAACTTTTTTAACTTAGAATAGATACAGGAGAGCACACATGGCTCGCGTAAAACGTGGTGTAATTGCACGTGCACGTCACAAGAAAATTTTGAAACAAGCTAAAGGCTACTACGGTGCGCGTTCACGCGTATACCGCGTTGCCTTCCAGGCTGTTATCAAAGCAGGTCAGTACGCTTACCGTGACCGTCGTCAGCGTAAGCGTCAGTTCCGTCAACTGTGGATTGCGCGTATCAACGCAGCAGCACGTCAGAACGGTATTTCTTACAGCAAATTCATCAACGGCCTGAAAAAAGCCTCTGTTGAAATCGACCGTAAGATCCTGGCTGACATCGCAGTATTCGACAAAGTAGCGTTCACCGCTCTGGTCGAAAAAGCGAAAGCAGCACTGGCATAAGCCAGTTGAGAGAGGGGGCTTAGCTCCCTCTTTTCATTTAACACTATCAGAAGATTGACATTTATCCGTGCAGGCTTTTCAATAAGGTCTTAACGGTTTTTTACCACACAAGGTAACGCAAGCATGAATGCTGCTATTTTCCGCTTCTTCTTTTACTTTAGCACCTGAACTCAGGAGGCTAGCGCGTGAAAGATGAAACGAAAAACAGCGCCAGATAAGCCTCCCGATGGAGGCTTTTTTTGTGCCTGAATTCGAGAGAATAAGTCCAACAATTCGGTGTCTGCACCGACATAATGAGGAAAACCATGTCACATCTCGCAGAGCTGGTTGCCAGTGCAACGGCTGCCATTAACCAGGCCTCAGATGTTGCCGCGTTAGACAATGTCCGCGTCGAATATCTGGGTAAGAAAGGGCATCTGACCCTTCAAATGACTACCCTGCGTGAGCTGCCTGCTGAAGAGCGTCCGGCAGCGGGTGCGGTGATTAACGAAGCCAAAGAGCAGGTACAGCAGGCGCTGAACGCGCGTAAAGCCGAGCTGGAAAGCGCAGTGCTGAATGCGCGTCTGGCGGCAGAAACCATCGACGTCTCTCTGCCTGGCCGTCGTATTGAGAATGGTGGTCTGCATCCGGTCACCCGTACCATTGATCGTATTGAAAGTTTCTTCGGTGAGCTCGGCTTTACCGTGGCGACTGGCCCGGAAATCGAAGATGACTATCACAACTTCGACGCCCTGAACATTCCAGGCCATCATCCGGCACGTGCTGACCACGACACTTTCTGGTTCGACGCCACGCGTCTGCTGCGTACCCAGACCTCCGGCGTTCAGATCCGCACCATGAAGGATCAGGAACCGCCAATTCGCATCATCGCTCCTGGCCGCGTTTACCGTAACGATTACGACCAGACGCACACCCCAATGTTCCACCAGATGGAAGGTCTGATTGTTGATAAAAACATTAGCTTTACCAATCTGAAAGGCACGCTGCATGACTTCCTGAATAACTTCTTTGAGGAAGATCTGCAGGTTCGTTTCCGTCCGTCCTACTTCCCGTTCACCGAACCGTCTGCGGAAGTTGACGTCATGGGCAAAAACGGCAAATGGCTGGAAGTGCTGGGCTGTGGCATGGTGCATCCAAACGTGCTGCGCAACGTGGGCATCGATCCGGAAGTTTACTCCGGCTTTGCGTTCGGTATGGGTATGGAGCGTTTGACCATGCTGCGCTACGGCGTGACCGACTTACGTGCGTTCTTCGAAAACGATCTGCGTTTCCTCAAACAGTTTAAATAAGGGCAGGACAGAACAATGAAATTCAGTGAACTGTGGTTACGCGAATGGGTGAACACCACGCTTGACAGCGAAGCGCTTTCCAACCAGATCACCATGGCGGGTCTGGAAGTTGATGGCGTCGAGCCGGTTGCAGGTGCTTTCAACGGTGTGGTTGTGGGTGAAGTGGTTGAGTGCGGTCAGCACCCAAACGCGGATAAACTGCGCGTGACAAAAGTGAATGTCGGCGGCGATCGCTTACTGGATATCGTCTGCGGCGCGCCAAACTGCCGCCAGGGACTGAAAGTGGCTGTAGCAACCGTTGGTGCGGTGCTGCCGGGTGATTTCAAAATTAAAGCGGCGAAACTGCGTGGTGAACCGTCTGAAGGCATGCTGTGCTCGTTCTCCGAGCTGGGTATTTCTGACGATCACAGCGGTATTATTGAGCTGCCGCAGGATGCGCCAGTTGGCACCGATATTCGCGAATATCTGAACCTTGATGACAACACCATCGAAATCAGCGTCACGCCAAACCGTGCCGACTGTTTAGGGATTATCGGCGTGGCGCGCGATGTTGCCGTGCTGAACCAGGCTGAGCTGAACGCGCCGGAAATTGCCCCGGTTGACGCCACCATCAGCGACACGCTGCCAATCCAGGTTGAAGCCGCTGACGCTTGCCCGCGCTACCTCGGCCGCGTGGTGAAAGGTATCAACGTTAAAGCGCCAACTCCACTGTGGATGAAAGAGAAACTGCGTCGCTGCGGTATCCGTTCCATTGATGCCGTGGTTGACGTGACCAACTACGTTCTGCTGGAGCTGGGCCAGCCGATGCATGCGTTCGATAAAGATCGCATCGAAGGCGGGATTGTTGTGCGTATGGCGAAAGAGGGCGAAACCCTGGTTCTGCTGGACGGCAGCGAAGCGAAACTGAACGCCGACACCCTGGTGATTGCTGACCACAGCAAAGCGCTGGCAATGGGCGGGATCTTCGGTGGCGAACACTCTGGCGTCAACGACGAAACGCAAAACGTCCTGCTGGAATGCGCATTCTTCAGCCCGCTCTCTATCACTGGTCGTGCACGTCGTCATGGCCTGCACACCGACGCCTCTCACCGCTATGAGCGCGGCGTTGACCCGGCGTTGCAGTACAAAGCGATGGAGCGTGCGACTCGCCTGCTGATCGACATCTGTGGCGGTGAAGCCGGTCCGGTTATCGATGTGACCAACGAAGCAACTCTGCCGAAACGCGCCACCATCACCCTGCGCCGCAGCAAGCTGGATCGCCTGATTGGCCACCATGTTGCCGATGCACAGGTGACCGATATTCTGACGCGTCTGGGCTGTGAAGTGACTGAAGGTCAGGACGAGTGGAAAGCCGTTGCACCATCCTGGCGTTTCGACATGGAGATCGAAGAAGACCTGGTGGAAGAAGTGGCTCGCGTATACGGCTACAACAACATTCCTGACGAGCCGGTGCAGGCGGGTCTGGTGATGGGCTCCCACCGTGAAGCTGATCTGTCCCTGAAGCGTGTGAAAACCATGCTGAACGACAAAGGCTATCAGGAAGTGATCACCTACAGCTTCGTGGACCCTAAGCTGCAGCAGCTAATCCACCTAGGCCAGGAAGCGTTGATTCTGCCAAGCCCGATCTCCAGCGAAATGTCTGCAATGCGCCTTTCTCTGTGGACGGGTCTGCTTGGCACCATCGTGTATAACCAGAATCGCCAGCAAAACCGTGTGCGAATTTTTGAAAGCGGTTTACGCTTTGTACCGGATAATCAGGCAAATTTAGGCATCCGTCAGGATCTCATGCTGGCTGGTGCAATTAGCGGCAACCGCTATGAAGAGCACTGGGACCTGGCAAAAGGCACCGTTGATTTCTACGATATGAAGGGCGATCTGGAAGCGATTCTCGATCTGACCGGTAAATTATCTGAAATTGAATTCCGTGCAGAAGCCATTCCAGCCCTGCATCCGGGCCAGAGTGCGGCAATTTATTTAGACGGCAAACGTGTTGGTTTCATTGGTGTTGTTCACCCTGAACTGGAACGTAAACTGGATCTGAACGGCCGTACCATCGTGTTCGAGCTGGAGTGGAACCCGGTCGCAGACCGCGTCATTCCTCAGGCGCAGGACGTCTCCCGCTTCCCGGCGAACCGCCGCGATATCGCGGTTGTGGTCGCGGAAAACGTGCCTGCAGCAGATATTTTGGCCGAATGTAAGAAAGTTGGCGTAAATCAGGTAGTTGGCGTAAACTTATTTGACGTGTACCGCGGCAAGGGCGTAGCAGAAGGTTTCAAGAGCCTCGCTATTAGCCTTATCCTTCAGGATACCAGCCGTACACTCGAAGAAGAGGAGATTGCCGCTACCGTCGCCAAATGTGTAGAGGCATTAAAAGAGCGATTCCAGGCATCATTGAGGGATTGAACCTATGGCGCTTACAAAAGCTGAAATGTCAGAATATCTGTTTGATAAGCTAGGGCTTAGCAAACGGGATGCTAAAGAGCTGGTAGAGCTGTTTTTCGAAGAGATCCGTCGTGCTCTGGAAAATGGTGAGCAGGTAAAACTCTCCGGCTTTGGCAATTTTGATTTGCGAGACAAAAACCAACGTCCGGGCCGTAACCCGAAGACGGGGGAAGATATTCCCATTACAGCCCGCCGCGTGGTGACCTTCAGACCCGGCCAGAAGTTAAAAAGCCGTGTCGAAAACGCAACGCCCAAAGCAGAGTAATATGAACTAACCAAAAAGGCCGCATTAGCGGCCTTTTTTCTTTGCTCTGCCCGGCAAACCCGCCGTAAAATCAATGATATCTGACTCCTGAAAATACACTGCCTATGCTTGATTTCGTCCGCCAACAGCACCGTTCCGATCGACGCCGCCTGGGGATGCTCGTGCTGTTTCTTGTGGCATCCGCCGTGGTCAGCCTGTGTGCGGGCGAACGGTGGCTGGGGCCGGAAAGCTGGTTTAGCCCTGACGGACAGCTCTTTGTCTGGCAGATCCGCCTGCCGCGAACGCTGGCGGTGATCCTGGTCGGTGCCGCGCTGGCGTTGTGCGGCACAATGATGCAGGCGCTGTTTGAAAATCCGCTGGCGGAACCGGGGCTGCTCGGCGTGTCGAATGGCGCTGGCGTAGGGCTGATTGCTGCTGTCATGCTGGGTGGTGGCGAACTGTCCGCCTGGGGGATTAGCCTGAGCGCCATTTCCGGCGCACTGCTGATAACGGTCATTTTACTGCGCTTTGCCCGGCGACATTTATCAACAAGCCGGTTACTCCTTGCCGGGGTGGCGCTGGGGATCATCTGCAGCGCGCTGATGACCTGGGCAGTCTACTTCTCTACCTCCTTTGATCTGCGCCAGTTAATGTACTGGATGATGGGCGGCTTCGGTGGCGTTGACTGGCGGCAGGGCTGGTTGATGACGCTGTTGATCCCGGTCATGCTCTGGACCTGTTTTCAGGCTCAGCCGTTAAATACCCTCGCGCTGGGTGAAACGTCAGCCCGTCAGCTCGGTATGTCGCTGGGGTTATGGCGCAACGTACTGGTGATAGCCATCGGCTGGATGGTTGGCGTCAGCGTGGCGCTGGCGGGGGCGATTGGTTTTATCGGGCTGGTCATCCCGCATATGCTGCGTCTGTGCGGAATAACGGATCACCGCATCTTACTCCCGGCTTCGGCGGTTGCAGGCGCTGCAACCTTGCTGGTCGCCGACATTATCGCCCGGCTCGCCCTGACGGCGGCCGAATTACCCATCGGGGTCGTCACCGCCACGCTGGGCGCGCCGGTATTTATCTGGCTACTATTAAAAGCCGGACGTTAAATCACTACCCGTAAGACAACCTGAGGGAATGCTATGCAGTCTGATATTCTGAATACCGAAGTGACCACCATCGACGGCGAGAAAATCACGCTTGAAGGCTACAAAGGCAACGTTTTGCTCATCGTGAACGTGGCGTCTAAATGCGGTCTGACACCGCAATACGAACAACTGGAAAACATTCAGAAAGCCTGGGAGAAAGACGGTTTCACCGTTCTGGGCTTCCCGTGCAACCAGTTCCTGGGCCAGGAGCCGGGCAGCGAAGAGGAGATCAAAACGTTCTGTAGCACCACCTATGGCGTGACGTTCCCGATGTTCAGCAAAATCGATGTCAACGGTGAGAACCGTCATCCGCTGTATGCGAAACTGGTTGCTGCAGCGCCGACGGCCGTTGCGCCTGAGGGTAGCGGTTTCTACGAGCGTATGGCGAGCAAAGGGCGTGCGCCGCTCTATCCTGACGATATCCTGTGGAATTTCGAGAAGTTCCTGATTGGGCGTGACGGCCAGGTTGTCCAGCGTTTTTCCCCGGATATGACGCCTGAAGACCCGATTGTCATGGAGTCTATCAAGCTGGCGCTGGCAAAATAATGACCTTGCTGATGCAGCTCACGGACGTCGCCGGGAAGGGGCGTCTGGAGCCGATAACTGCGACAATCAATGCGGGAGAGATCGTGCATCTTGTGGGGCCGAATGGCGCAGGCAAGAGCACGCTGCTGGCGCGCATGGCGGGCATGACCACCGGGCAAGGAGAGATAACGTTGCTCGGCCATGCGCTTACCGACTGGTCACCAGTGGCGCTGGCACACCGGCGGAGCTATTTAGTGCAACAGCAGATACCGCCGTTTGCGATGCCTGTCTGGCACTATCTGTTGCTGCATTTGCATGATAAACATAACACGGCGCTGCTTACCGAAGTGGCTGCGGCGCTGGGGCTGGAAGATAAGCTCACCCGTCACGCCAGCCAGCTTTCTGGCGGGGAGTGGCAGCGCGTGCGTCTGGCGGCGGTTATTCTGCAGATCCATCCGGCAGGCAATCCGCACGGCTGCCTGTTGCTCCTGGACGAGCCGATGAGCGGCCTGGACGTTGCTCAGCAGGCCGCGCTGGACAGGGTGCTCAGCGCGTTGTCCCGCAAAGGGGTGGCGGTGGTAATGAGCAGCCATGATTTGAACCATACGCTGCGCCATGCGCATCGGGTGTGGTTGCTGGCACGGGGCAAGCTCATTGCCAGTGGAACGCGCGATACCGTACTGACCCCACCAAACCTTGCCACCGCGTATAACATGTTGTTCCGTCGGCTGGATATTGAGGGGCATAAGATGCTGATTTCCACTACTGCGGAGTAACCGTTTCTTGCGCAGGTGCACATTTGCACGCTAAATTACGGAAAGAGCAAAAAAAGCAGAGGATTCGTCTGAAAATGCGAGGCTGGTTTCTCCTTGTGGCAACATTAATTCTTGCGGGATGCAGTAGCCATCGTGCGCCTCCGCCTAATCCGCGGCTCTCCGATTCTATTACGGTTATTGCCAGCCTGAACGACCAGTTGAGCAACTGGCGCGGTACGCCTTATCGTTACGGTGGTATGAGCCGGGGCGGTGTCGATTGTTCTGGCTTCGTCCTGATGACTTTTCGCGATAAATTTGATCTCCAGTTGCCTCGCGAAACGCGTAAGCAGGCAGAAATTGGTACGGAAATCGATAAAGGGGATTTACTCCCCGGCGACCTGGTGTTTTTCAAAACAGGCTCGGGTGAAAGCGGCCTTCATGTTGGCATTTATGACACCGATAACCAGTTCATTCATGCGTCGACCAGTCGTGGAGTGATGCGCTCCTCTCTCGATAATGTTTACTGGCGTAAAAACTTCTGGCAAGCCAGACGTATTTAGGACAATGTACGTGTGGCCGTTCTGTTGACCTGGCGTCTAATAAACCGCGCCAGGTTTTCTTCATCGGGATGATTAAAGTTAAATTTCTGATGAATTACATATGTCTGTATGTGTCTGTTTTATCTAAAACTGGCTATTATTCAGTAACCAGGATAAGATTATTTTAGATTCAGGGATAAATCTGAAAATTAATACGGAACGAATGAAATTAATCTTATTAAAATCAAGCCAGTGGAATTGTGCCTGCAATTGCTCCAGGATGTCCTCTTTCATCTTTAATGTGGGGCGAGCGCGATGATTGTCACGCTAGATAATGCTTACCAGTCTGAACTTTTACTGCTTCCGGCGCGAAATAGTGCAGGTGAGCTTAAAGGTTTAGAAATTATGGTTAACTTTACTGGCGTAGGTACGGATGTCAGAATCCCAACTGAACTGGTTACTCCGCACCTTTCACCGGAAGAAGAGTTAGTGCTGTTTCATGAGAAACTGCAATTGCTCGATACCTGTAAACTGTTCTTTATTCAGCATCAGTTAATTGCGTGGATCAATATTACACCTGTAATTGTTGAGTTTTTATTAACTGACGGGAACGCTGTTTCAATACTTGAACGCTATCCATTTCTGGAGTTTAGTGTTAATGAGAACTATCCAGGTTTAAATAACGGCAAAGACGATCTGATGCTGGCAAGAATGGCGATCCATTTCCCTCTGGTTTTGGCTAACTTTGGTGCGGGCATCGCCACCCTCAAAGCGGTTTATGACGGTTTGTTTAAACGGGTAATACTGGATAAAGGTTTTATCCAGCAGCGTGCGTCCGAGCTCTCTTTTGAACCTTTTATGCGCGCGATACTCTGGCAAATTACGCCTCATTGTCAGTCCGTTATCCTCTCCGGTATAGACGATCACAACCTGTTGCAACGCGTATTGTCATTTAACGTTGGTGCAATGCAGGGCAATCTCTGGCCTGCGGTTCCGGCAGAACAGGTAACGACGCTCGTTCAGTGATAACCCTTTTCTTCGCCCGTGTTTAAGTGCAGGTAAACCCTCTACACTAAAAGCAGGAGGACTTATGACCCTGTCTTTTACTGCTCACTGGCATGATGAATTGCCAGGTTTTTACACCGCGCTTAAACCAACACCGTTACAGAATGCTCGTCTGATCTGGCACAACGATATGCTGGCGGATTCGCTGGGTATTCCGCCTGCCTTATTTCAGCCTGCCGATGGCGCTGGCGTCTGGGGCGGCGAAACGCTCCTTCCAGGAATGCAACCTCTGGCTCAGGTCTACAGCGGACATCAGTTTGGTGTCTGGGCGGGACAACTGGGTGATGGCCGGGGGATCTTGCTGGGCGAACAACAGCTCACCGGTGGTGATACCGTCGACTGGCATCTGAAAGGCGCTGGTCTGACGCCATATTCACGGATGGGCGATGGCCGGGCGGTGCTGCGTTCAACCCTCCGCGAAAGTCTGGCCTCGGAAGCGATGCATGCACTTGGCATTCCCACCACCCGCGCGTTATCGGTCGTCACCAGCGATACGCCGGTTGCACGCGAGACGATGGAGCAGGGCGCGATGCTGATGCGCGTGGCTGAAAGTCATCTGCGCTTCGGACACTTTGAACATTTCTACTATCGCCGCGAGCCGGAGAAAGTCCGCCAGCTTGCGGATTACGCCATCCGACGCCACTGGCCCCGGTTGCAGAATGAGGCGGATAAATACGTCCTCTGGTTCCGTGATGTTGTTGCCCGTACCGCCTCAACGATCGCCCGCTGGCAGACCGTGGGTTTTGCACACGGCGTGATGAACACCGATAACATGTCTCTGCTGGGCCTGACCTTCGATTATGGCCCGTTCGGCTTTCTGGATGACTATCAGCCGGGCTATATCTGCAACCACTCAGATTATCAGGGACGCTACAGCTTTGATAATCAGCCTGCCGTGGGGCTGTGGAATTTACAGCGCCTTGCGCAGTCCTTGTCGCCGTTTATTGATGTTGACGCGCTGAATGATGCGCTCGACGGTTACCAGGCGGTTTTGTTGCGGGAGTATGGTGCGCTCATGCGCAACAAGCTGGGGCTGCTGACGCAGGAGAAAGGCGATAACGACCTTCTTAACGCCTTGTTCTCGCTGATGGCGCGCGAAGGCAGCGATTACACCCGTACTTTCCGCATGTTGGGTCATACCGAGCAACACAGCGCCGCCTCACCGCTGCGCGACGAGTTTATTGACCGTCAGGCCTTTGACGACTGGTTTACCGTATACCGGGCGCGTCTGCAGCAAGAGCAGATTGATGATGCTACCCGTCAGGCAAAAATGATGGCGGCCAATCCGGCGATGGTGCTGCGAAACTGGCTGGCACAGCGTGCGATTGAGCAGGCAGAGCGGGGCGATTACGACGAGTTACACCGTCTGCATATCGCGTTGCGCACGCCGTTTGCCGATCGGGAGGATGATTATGTCAGCCGCCCGCCAGACTGGGGCAAGCGGCTGGAGGTGAGCTGCTCAAGTTAAGGTGCAAGAAAAACCTGCGGGGCGGTGTGGGACGGATGCCTGCCGACGTGTACCTGCGCGCCATACCAGCGCGCCAGTACGTCAGCCTGCAGCACCTGCTCCGGCGTGCCGTGGGAGACCATCCTGCCGTTGTGCAGCAGCATGATGCGATCCGCCCACAGCGCCGCCAGATTGAGATCGTGCAGCACCACGCAGACGTGGAGATGCCCCTGACGGGTCAGCGATTTCAACAACCGCAGCAGATGCTGCTGGTGGTAAAGATCCAGCGCGGAGGTGGGTTCATCGAGAAACAGCCAGCCGCGAGGAGCACCGTCGCGCCAGATCTGTGCCAGCGCGCGGGCAAGCTGTACGCGCTGCTGCTCACCGCCAGACAGCGCATTGTACTGTCTGCCTGCCAGCGGCAGACAGCCGGTCAACTGCATCACGTCGTGAACGATAGACCGATCGGGCTGGCGGCCCCACGGTGCTCGTCCCATCCCAATGACACCTTCAACCGGCCAGTCAAAGCCGAGCTGCGTATGCTGGCGCATGACCGCCCGGTAACGGGACAGCGTCTCCGGGTGCCATTCGCTGAGGGATTTTCCCGCCAGAAGACATCGTCCGCTGGCGGGTTTCAGGTAGCCGGTCAGCAGCCGCAGCAGTGTGGATTTCCCTGCACCGTTGGGGCCAATCAACGCCACCAGTTCTCCCTGGGATAGCGACAGCGAAACATCATCAATAAGCGTTCGCCCGGAAAGCGTACAGGAGACGTTCTCCGCGGTATAACGTTCAGCCATGCTGGCTTCCCCGCCGAAAAATAAGCCACAGGAACCACGGCGCACCGAGAATGCTGGTCAACAAACCGACCGGCATCTCTGCCGGGGCAACCAACGTGCGTGCTACCGTGTCAGCGACAAGCAGCAGTGATGCACCCGCCAGCACCGAGCCTGGAATAACGGCCCGGTGATCGGCTCCCAGCCACATACGCATCAGGTGCGGTACGACAAGCCCCACAAAACCAATCACGCCGCTGACGGCGACGGCGGCCGCCACCAGCAAGGCGCTGCACAGTAGCAGTATCCGCTGGACAACGGCGACATCCACGCCAAGGTAATGCGCCTCTTCTTCGCCCAGCTGTAGCAAATTGAGCGCGCTGGCCAGACGCCAGACAACCAGTACCGTGGGCACCATCAGCGAGGTGACGGCCAGCAGTGTTGACCACTGCGCCTGGCCGAGACTGCCCATGCCCCAGAGTGAAAGCTGACGCAACTGAGCATCGTTACTGACCCAGGACAGCACGCCGACTGCTGCACCGCACAGTGCGTTGATGGCGATGCCGATAAGCAACAGACGCGACAGGGAACTGTCACGCTGCTGGCTGAGCAGGAAAATCACGACCGTTGCTGCCAGTGCGCCAATAAACGCCGCGAGCATCGGGGCGTAGAGCATCACCAGCGCAGGCAAGGAGAGGGGAAGCACCACCCACAGAGCAACGGCCAGCGCCGCACCGCTGCTGATCCCGAGCAGGCCAGGATCGGCAAGCGGGTTGCGAAACAGCCCCTGCATCACGCAGCCTGCCAGCGCCAGCGAACCACCTATCACCAGTGCCAGCAACACGCGGGGCAGGCGGATAGTCAGCCAGATCTGGCGCAGCGCCTCATCGCTGCCGTTCCACAGCAGGCTGACCGGCAGGCGCAACGCGCCAAAACCGGTCGCCATTAGCGTCATGACGGTCAGCAGGGCAGCCAGTACCCACAGCGACAACGTGACCCGCCGGGACATCAGGGCAGTTGCTCCGCTCTGGCGCGCAACTGCTGGATCGCGTGTGGCGTCCGCACGCTAAAACCCAGCAGCGCCATATCATCGATTGCCAGTACCTGCTTATTGCGTCCCGCCGGGGTTTGCGCCAGCCCTGGCAGCTTCCACAGATTCGCTTCACCACCCAGTGCGTTGATGCCATCCTGCGAAATCACCACCAGATCCGGCTGGCTGGCGATCACGCCTTCCTGCGAGAGCGGCTGGTAGCGGGTAAAACCCTGCATCGCATTCTGCAAACCCGCTGCGCGGATGGCTGCATCTGCACCGGTCTGTTGTCCGGCGGCCATCGCGGTCATCCCGCCGTGGTTGAGGATAAACAGCACCCGCTTGTTCAGCGGTGAAGAGGGCAGCGCTGCCAGCGCCTGACGAAGCGTATTGCGCAGAGTTTCCCCTTGCGCTTCGCGATGCGTTGCGTCAGCAATCACCCGCACTTTTTCGTCGATGACGCTCAGGTCGTTACTGCCGGGGACGGTGATCACCTTCACATGACTTTGCTCAACCTGCTTTAACGCCAGAGACGGTTGTGCCTGTGCGCTCGCCAGGACCAGCGTGGGGCGCATGGATAAAATCCCTTCGGCGTTGAGCTGGCGCAAATACCCTACGTCAGGCAGGTCGTTCGCCGCCTGCGGCCACTGGCTGGTACTGTCGCGCGCCACCAGAGAAGACTGCGCGCCAAGCGCATAGACAATCTCTGTGACATCGCCGCCGAGAGAGACAATCCTCTCCGGCGCAGAGGCAAAGGCGACAAACGGTAAGGCACTTAGCAGAGCAAGCCATTTTTTCATGCGGCCAGCCCTTTTGGTGTCAGGGCGTCGATCTGGCTGCGCCACTGGCTCTGCTCAGGCTCGCCTTCGGTGCGCTGACCATAGAGCTGCGCGATTTGTGTGCCGTCGGCGGCGAATAACTCCAGGCTGGTAACGTGACCGTCAGCCGTTGGTTTACGGGTCACCCAGGTTTCCGCAATGGTCTCTTCCAGCAGATGCAGGGTAAAGTTCGGGTTGAAGATATTCAGCCAGCCTTTCATCGGCACCAGCTTTTCCACCACGCCGGTGAAAATCTGCACGCAACCGCGGTTGCCCACAAACACCATGAT
Organism: Enterobacter sp. MALB-1; assembly: GCF_041021625.1. NCBI lineage: Bacteria > Pseudomonadati > Pseudomonadota > Gammaproteobacteria > Enterobacterales > Enterobacteriaceae > Enterobacter > Enterobacter sp. MALB-1. The sequence goes on along the minus strand of NZ_JBDPJL010000001.1, from coordinate 2,551,596 downwards.
TTCGTTGCCGTCCTGACGTGCAGTATCCAGTAACTGCGCCAGTGCGCTGTTGTCTACCCTGCAGGCGAGATCGTCACCCACCAGACGGAACGCCTGCTGGCGGCTCAGGTTGTGACGCTTCAGCAGGCTGAAGAACTGGTGTACGTCGGTCATGGCGCGCCACTCTTTGTCCACAGTGCCTGCGTCGACATATTCGGCGTGAGCCGGTGCTTCGGCTGCTTTCAGTTCCAGTGGCGGATTATCGGCAAAGATAAAGCGGGTCAGCACGTCGCCCCAGGCGGAGATGTCGGTATTGTCCGTGGTGTATACCTTCAGCAGTGCATCGCCCTGGTGGTCAAAAAACTGAATGCTCTGGCGCTCGCCACGCGCGGTCGTTTCACTGATGTGAAACACGCTTGCCCACTGGTTGAGGAACAGACGCAGATCCAGCGCACGTGGGTTCAGTACCAGCCCGGCGTGGCCGTTGAGGTGCTGATTGGTAAAGGTGCCAACCTGTTCGTGAACGGCATACTCGTTACGGCAGATGCACTTTGTCTCACCCACGGCTTCCAGCGCGCCTAAAATCTCGCGAATGTCGCCGTGCAGCCGCCAGGCATCGTGGCCCACGCGTGCGAAGGTCAACTCCGCTTCGCTGATATTCATTAAGCCTGCGATGTCACGCGCGTACTTACCTGGGTTTTCTTCTTTTAGCTCAAGCCAGCGTGTGTAGTGATTCATTGTCTCTTCCTTCCGGATAAATGCCCCGGCGAACCGGGGCGAGGGGATTACCACTGATAACTCACAAAAATCTTACCGTTACGGCCGTCCTGCGGAATACCCTGAGGTGACCAGTATTCTTTATCGAAGGCATTGCCCAGCACCAGAGTGGTGGTGATGCCTTTGAACTGCTCCTGACCCTGATAGCTCACGTAGAAGTCGTTAACCGCATAGCCAGGCTGCTTGCTGTAGCTGCTGCTGATATGCGTTGAGCGATCGACAAAGGTACCGATCCAGCCCACGGAGAAGCCACTTTGCGCCACCGGAATATCCAGCTTACTGGTCACGGTGTCCGGGTTAATGCTTGAAATGTACTCGCCCGTATCGGTGTCTTTACCGCGCGTGCGGTTATAGGCCACGTCGAGGTTGAACAGGTCGGCAGAGTATTTCGCCATCACGTCCCAGCCCCAGATTTTGGCGTTAGGGACGTTATAGGACATGGTGGTCGCTGCCGCAAAATCGACGGTGGTGGAGATGTAGTCTTTGGCTTTGGTATCAAAGTAGCTGGCTTTGAACTCCAGCGCATCGTTGGCGAGCATCAGATCGTCAAAGCGCAGACCAAAACCGTACTCCTGGGTTTCGTTGGTTTCCGGACGCAGGTTCGGGTTTGGCACCCAGTAGTTGGTGTAGAAACTGCCGATGGAGAAGTGTTTGGCGTCGTTATACATCTCGCCCATCGTCGGCGCGCGGAACGCTTGTGCGTAAGAGCCGAACAGCATCAGCCAGTCGGTTGGGCTGACGGTTAATCCGGCACGTGATGACCACTTATCCGCATCGACATCGTCATAGCCTTCGCTGCTGCCACGGTAGTTGTCATAACGCGTACCGCCGAGGAGGGTCACAGGCAGGTCGCGCAGGGTGATCTCATCCTGCAGCCAGCCGGAGCTGAAATCGATTTTTGCTTCCGGGAAGCCGGTTGTAGTGCCACCCGGATTCTGCTCCTGACGGTAATACTCTCCGCCGTAGGTCAACAGGTGCGAGGCAAAGGAGTCGCTGAACAGGCGGGTACGGTTTTCCACTTTCCCCCCTTTGGTGGTCTGCTTACGGAATTCACCGGTGCCGTCGATGTTCTGGGCGTTAATACGGGCTTCAGACCAGTAAACTTTCGCGTCGGCGTTCAGCCAGTCGTTACCTTCCGGCGCTATTTTATAGCCAAGATGCGCGTCGCGCTGGATGGTGGAGCGGTCGGTCATCGGGTTGCTGCTGTCGTCCGCGTCGGTGGTTTGCGGGTTTTTGGGTTCCTGCGCGTCGTTGTTGTAGTAGCGCAGGGAGCCGCTCAGGGTTTGCGCCGGGTCGATCTTCCAGCTCCCTTTCGCCAGCATGTTGTTAATCGATTCATCGTTAGGGGCCGTAGCGCCATCGCTCTGGCGGATATCACCGCGATCGCGGCTCGACCACGCGACCAGGCCGTCCAGGGTATCAGTACGGCCATACGCGCTGGCACCCATACCGATGCTGTGATCGCCGGTCGCACCCGTACCAAATACGCGGTAGCCGCTGTTTTTCCCCGGCTCCAGCAGGTCTTTGGCATCGGCAGTGTCGTAGGAGATCACGCCGCCCAGCGCACCGCTGCCGTACAGCAGGGCAGACGGGCCGCGCACCACTTCGATGCGTTTGATCAGCGCCGGGTCAAGGAAGGTGCTGTTGAGGTGGCCGGTATCGGTGCCCTGACGCACGCCGTCAACCAGCACCAGCACGCCACGGCGGTCGTAACCACGCAGGTTGACATCCTGACCGTTGGTGCGGCCAGTGCCGTCCAGCGTCAGGCCTGGCACCTTACGCAGCAGGTCGGCGGCAGAGCTGGCCGTTTTATTTTCCGGGGCGGTAGCATCAATCACGCTGACCATCATTGGCGCTTCAAAGGCACTACGGGCGTTGCCCGTGGCGGTGACGGTAATATCATCTGTGGCAGCAAACGCGACGCCCGGCAGGGTGCTGACAATCGCCAGAGCCAGGAGTGACGGACGTAAAGACGCGGAATGCAGGTGTGGCATAGCAACTCTCCATTAAGAATCGAAAGCGCTGGCTGCCTGGGGATCACCTGGGTGGCTGGCGTATTTTTTGTTTAGTTTATTTTGTGAGGATCAGTTTTCCGGCATTCGTCTGGCGCAGCAGGTAGTGCTGGCCGTCATGCTCGATGATCACCCGCCCTTCGTCACCCAACAGGGTTTTGCTGTCGATTCGGCGATCGCCAGGCGCGGGGGAAGAGGCTGTGTGGTTATTTGCTGGCGTTGCCGCACTGTTAGCCGTACGTGACATAATGTTTATAAATAGCAATCAATGTAACAATGATAATCATTATCAATAAACTGCAAATTCACGGCAAGCGTTTTTGTGAAAATTGTGTGACGGGATCAAATTTGGAAGGGGAGGTGAGGCCTGATGCCCTCACCCCGACCCTCTCCCAAGGGGAGAGGGAGAGGGGCACGAACCGTAGGTCGGGTAAGCGCAGCGCCACCCGACAATCACATCAAAAGCGCGAGTCAACCGCCGCCGCCAGTTTCTCCACCAACAGCTCGCTGTCTTCCCAGCTCAGGCAGGGATCGGTAATCGACTGGCCGTAAACCATCTGCTGCCCGGCCACAATCTTCTGGGTACCTTCTTTAAGAAAACTTTCGGCCATAATGCCCGCAACGGCAGTGGAACCGCTGCGGATCTGCTGGCAGATCTCATCGCAGACATCCAGCTGGCGGCGGTGCTGTTTCTGGCAATTTCCGTGGCTGAAATCCACCACCAGGTGTTCCGGCAGATCAAACTCGGCCAGCGTTTCGCAAGCCGCGGCGATATCTTCCGCGTGGTAGTTCGGTTTTTTACCACCGCGCATAATGATATGGCCGTACGGGTTGCCACTGGTCTGGTAGATGGTCATCTGGCCGCTCTTATCCGGCGAGAGGAACATGTGACTGGCGCGGGAGGCACGAATGGCATCCACGGCGATACGGGTGTTGCCGTCCGTTCCGTTCTTGAAGCCGACCGGGCAGGAGAGCGCAGACGCCATCTCGCGGTGGATCTGGCTTTCGGTGGTGCGTGCGCCAATGGCTCCCCAGCTGATCAGATCGGCGATAAACTGTCCGGTCACCATATCGAGGAATTCGGTTGCGGTCGGTACACCCAGCTCGTTCACCTGCAGCAGCAGCTTGCGCGCCAGCGCAATACCGTGATTCACGCGGTAACTGCCGTTGAGGTCAGGATCGGAAATCAGCCCCTTCCAGCCCACCACGGTACGCGGTTTTTCAAAGTAGGTACGCATCACAATCTCAAGGCGATGCTGATATTTTTCACGCAGCCCCTGAAGGCGTTTGGCGTAATCCATTGCCGCATCCAGATCGTGGATCGAGCACGGCCCGATGATCACCAGCAGACGGTTGTCTTCGCCATTGAGGATTTTTTCAATGCGTCGGCGGGACGCGGTGACATGTTCCGCAACGCCTGCGGAAACGGGATGCCGCTGTGCCAGTTCAGCCGGAGTGACAAGGCTATCAATGCGCGCAGTGCGGAGTTCGTCGGTTTTATTCATGGGATATCTCAGAAATTTTTTGCTTCATCGGCAGACTACCGGGAAGTGATGGGCATCACCTTAAACCAATCCCTGCTGATTTCAAGTTCGGGGCGAATTCGCCCCGATGATGGGCATAATGATAACTGAATCTCAAATAATGTACTAGCATATTAGTACATGCGACGGTTCAGTCCCATGATATCAAGGATTTTGGTCGCAATTTCTTCTACCGAGTAGTTGGTACTGTTCAGCCACGGGATCTGGTTTTTGCGGTACAGGGCTTCAACTTCAGAGACTTCCATCCGACACTGGCGCATTGAGGCGTAGCGGCTGTTCTCGCGGCGCTCTTCACGGATAGCGGCCAGCCGCTCCGGGTTGATGGTCAGGCCGAACAGCTTGTGTTGCAGCGGCTTGAGCGCAGCGGGCAGGACAAGGTTATCCATGTCATCGGCAATAAAGGGGTAGTTTGCCGCGCGAATACCAAACTGCATCGCCAGGTAGAGGCTGGTCGGCGTTTTACCGCAGCGTGATACGCCTAACAGGATCACCTGCGCCTGGTCCAGATTGCGCAGCGAAATGCCATCATCGTGCGCCAGGGTGTAGTCAATGGCAGCGATACGTGCATCGTATTTGGTCAGGTTACCGGGGTTCAGCCCGTGGGTTCGGTGGGCAATTGGCGTTGGATCGAGCTTCAGTTCGCTCTGCAGCGGCGCAACCAGCGCCTGCACAATATCCTGACAAAAACCTTCACTTTGCAGAATGATGTTGCGAATTTCAGGGATAACAATGGAATAGAAAACCAGCGGGCGCACGCCGGTTTGCTGGAAAATCGCGTCAATCTGATCTTTAACCGCTTTGGCGCGGCTCTCATTTTCCACAAACGGCAGCGTGATGCTGTTAATCGAAACGGGGAATTGCGACATCACCGCATGCCCCAGTACCTCGGCGGTGATTGCCGTACCATCAGAAATATAAAAAACGTGGCGATCGACAGCATTATCCATTTTATCCACCCTGAATAGCGTACCTAATTGCCTGAAAGCATAAATTAAAAAAGTTAAAACCACAGCAAAGAACTTATCCTAATTATAAATGAAATGGTGTTTTTAATTTTCCTGAAAAGTGGATTTCATTTTTCAAATAGCGGCTTTGTTTCTGTGGTTTTTTGCGGATTCTTTAGGAATCATCGGGTTAGCGCGGAACAGGAAAGTGTCCGAAAAGTTGAAAATTTAAATTGCTTACACGATTCACCGTTTTTTTAGCGCAAATAATTATGCCAGTATAAATACGTAGTCAGGTGTTTCTTACTCCGATCAAATATCACAAAAGGATTGTTTCGATGTCCAACAATGGCTCGTCACCGCTGGTGCTTTGGTATAACCAACTCGGCATGAATGATGTAGACAGAGTTGGGGGCAAAAATGCCTCCCTGGGTGAAATGATTACAAATCTGTCCGGTATGGGTGTCTCCGTACCAAACGGGTTTGCCACAACTGCCGATGCGTTTAACCTGTTTTTAGACCAGAGCGGCGTAAACCAGCGCATTTACGACCTGCTGGATAAAACGGATATTGATGATGTTACCGAGCTTGCGAAAGCCGGGGCACAAATCCGCCAGTGGATTATCGACACACCTTTCCAGCCGGAACTGGAAAAAGCCATCCACGACGCCTACAACCAGCTCTCCACGGACGATGCGCAGGCCTCCTTTGCCGTGCGCTCCTCTGCCACCGCTGAAGATATGCCAGATGCGTCGTTTGCCGGACAGCAGGAGACCTTCCTCAACGTCCAGGGCTACGATGCGGTGCTGGTGGCGGTGAAGCATGTGTTTGCTTCCCTGTTTAACGACCGCGCCATCTCCTACCGTGTGCACCAGGGCTATGACCACCGTGGCGTGGCGCTCTCCGCTGGCGTGCAGCGCATGGTGCGTTCTGATGTCGGCTCCTCCGGCGTGATGTTCTCCATTGATACCGAATCCGGCTTCGACCAGGTGGTGTTTATCACCTCCGCGTGGGGCCTGGGTGAGATGGTGGTGCAGGGGGCCGTGAACCCTGACGAATTCTACGTACACAAACCAACGCTTGCCGCAAACCGTCCGGCGGTGGTGCGCCGCACCATGGGCTCGAAAAAAATCCGCATGATCTATGCCCCGACGCAGGAGCATGGCAAGCAGGTCACGATTGAAGATGTCCCGCAGGAGCAGCGCGATCGCTTCTCACTGAGCGATGCTGAAGTGCAGGAGCTGGCGAAGCAGGCGGTGCAGATCGAGAAACATTACGGCCGTCCGATGGATATCGAATGGGCGAAAGACGGTCACACTGGCAAGTTGTTTATTGTGCAGGCACGTCCGGAAACGGTGCGTTCTCGTGGTCAGGTGATGGAGCGCTACACGCTGCACGCGCAGGGCAAAATCGTGGCGGAAGGCCGCGCGATTGGCCACCGCATCGGTGCCGGTCCGGTGAAAGTGATCCACGATATCAGCGAGATGAACCGCATTCAGCCGGGCGACGTACTGGTGACCGACATGACCGACCCGGACTGGGAGCCGATCATGAAGAAAGCTGCGGCTATCGTGACTAACCGTGGTGGCCGTACCTGTCACGCGGCGATCATCGCCCGCGAGCTGGGTATTCCTGCGGTTGTCGGCTGTGGCGATGCCACCGAGCGCATGAAGGACGACGAGAAAGTCACTGTCTCCTGTGCCGAAGGTGATACCGGTTACGTGTATGCCGATATCCTCGACTTCAGCGTGAAAAGCTCCAGCGTCGATACCATGCCGGATCTGCCGCTGAAGATCATGATGAACGTCGGGAACCCGGACCGTGCGTTTGACTTTGCCTGCCTGCCGAATGAAGGCGTTGGTCTGGCGCGTCTGGAGTTTATCATCAACCGCATGATCGGCGTTCACCCGCGCGCGCTGCTGGAGTTTGATGACCAGGATGCGAAACTGCAGAATGAAATCCGCGAGATGATGAAAGGCTACGACTCGCCGAAAGAGTTTTACGTCGGCCGTCTGACCGAAGGGATCGCCACGCTGGGGGCAGCGTTTTACCCGAAACGCGTGATTGTGCGTCTGTCGGACTTCAAGTCCAACGAATACGCCAACCTGGTGGGTGGTGAGCGTTACGAGCCGGAAGAAGAGAACCCGATGCTGGGCTTCCGTGGTGCCGGACGCTACGTGTCTGACAGCTTCCGCGACTGCTTTGCCCTGGAGTGTGAGGCGGTGAAACGCGTGCGTAACGACATGGGGCTGACCAACGTGGAAATCATGATCCCGTTCGTGCGTACCGTGGATCAGGCGAAAGCGGTGGTGGACGAGCTGGCGCGTCAGGGGCTGAAGCGCGGTGAGAACGGGCTGAAGATCATCATGATGTGTGAGATCCCCTCCAACGCCCTGCTGGCCGAGCAGTTCCTGGAACATTTCGATGGCTTCTCTATCGGCTCGAACGATATGACGCAGCTGGCGCTGGGGCTGGATCGTGACTCCGGCGTGGTCTCTGAGCTGTTCGACGAACGCAACGAAGCGGTGAAAGCGCTGCTGTCGATGTCCATCCGCGCGGCGAAGAAACAGGGTAAATACGTCGGGATTTGTGGTCAGGGTCCATCCGACCATGAAGACTTTGCCGCGTGGCTGATGGAGGAGGGGATTGATAGCCTGTCTCTGAACCCGGACACCGTGGTGCAAACCTGGCTAAGCCTGGCGGAACTGAATAAGTAACGTTTTACGGGGCTGCAAAAACTCAGGGTGAGGCGATAGTCCTCACCCTTTTATTTTTCCTCTTATTTGCACCTCATCACAAATAAAACAAAAAACCAAATATCATAATTTGTCTGTTAATTTAGACAATTGTTAGTGCGCAACGCGTTGCTAATACTTGAGCCTTGACTTCGCATGAGATGTACGTAATGCGGAAATGGTTGAAATACGTTTTAACCTGATAAAAAGGCATATAACAATGACAATCTCCTCTGTTTTGCGTACCAAAGATAAAATAGGCTATGGCTTAGGTGACATGGCCAGCGCGCTGGTCTGGCAAACGGCAACGTTATTTCTTGCGTATTTCTATACGGACGTTTTCGGTTTACCCGCGGCCATTATGGGAACCATGTTTTTAGTGGTTCGCGCGGTCGATGCTTTTGTCGACCCTTGTATTGGTGCGCTGGTGGATCGCACCCGGACGCGCCACGGTCGGTTCCGTCCCTGGCTGCTGTGGTTTGCCATTCCGTTTGGCGTAAGTTGTCTCATTACCTTCTATGTTCCCGATGTGGGCGCAACGGCAAAAATTGTTTATGCCTGCGTCACCTATGCCATTTTAAGCCTGATCTATTCCGCCATTAATGTGCCTTACTGCGCTATGCCGGGTGCACTGACGCTGGACCCGCGTGAGCGCCACTCCCTGCAGTCCTGGCGCTTTGGCCTGTCGTTTATCGGCGGGTTGATCGTCACGGTGATCGCCTTACCGCTGGTCTCGCATTTAGGCCAGGGTAACGTGCAAAAAGGATATTTTTATGCCATGAGTCTGATGGGCTTACTGGGTATCGTTTTATTTTTCTGCTGTTTTTTCATGACCCGCGAACGTTATTCTCCGCGTAATGATACCTCCGGCTCCATGCTCACAGATTTAAAACTGCTGGCGGGAAATAGCCAGTGGCGTATCGTTTTTCTGTTTAATATTTTGTTGTTAACTGCCGTGGTGACGCGCGGCTCTGCGACCATGTATTACGTCAACTATGTACTGCTGCGCCCGGAACTGGTCTTCGCTTTTATTGTTTCAGGAATGGTGGCGTCATTAAGCGGTGCATTATTATCTGAACGTTTACTGGGGAAATATGACCGCGTGCGTGCCTATCAGTGGACCATTATTTCCTTTGTTATTTTCGGTGCGCTGATTTTCTTCATTCCTCCGTCACAGGTCTGGCTGATATTTGGCCTGAACATCGTCTTTAGTTTTATTCAAAACCTGACCACGCCGCTACAGTGGACCATGTTCTCGGATGTGGTGGATTACGAAGAGCATCGCAGCGGTCGCAGGCTGGATGGCCTGGTCTTTTCAACTGCGCTGTTTGCCATCAAGTTTGGGCTTGCGCTGGGGGGCGCTGTTGTGGGTTGGGTTCTGGGAATGGTGGATTACGCGCCAGGCCAGACGACCCAGACACCGCACGTACTTTCCACCATCAATGCGCTGTTTACCCTCATACCTTGCGCGCTGTTCCTCTGCATGGTCGCGCTCCTTTCCATCTACAAACTGAACAGTCGTCTGGTGGATTCCATCGCACGGGAACTGGCCCGCAAACGTGACGAACGGCCCGATGCAGAATCCTTCAGCCCGGCAACCCATTCCGCAATACAGGAGTAAAACATGACGGCTATTTATAAGGACGCGGGTCGCCCCGTGCACGAGCGCGTCGCTGATCTACTGGCGCGTATGACCCCGGAAGAGAAATTTGCCCAGATGCATGCGTACTGGTTGATCCTCGATGAAAATGGCGACCACCGCGAGCGGAGCGATTTGAGTGATGAATTTGCCGGTGTCAGTGAACAGGCTTCGCTAAAAGCGCGTCTGAAGCTGGGCGTTGGGCAGATCACGCGCCCGCTGGGTACGCACATCGTCGATGCAAAAACCGGCGTGCGCGCGGCAAACCGCCTGCAGCGCATGATGGTTGAAGAGACGCGGCTCGGCATTCCGGCGCTGTTCCATGAAGAGTGTCTGGTTGGCCTGCTGTGCAAAGACGCGACACTGTTCCCGTCCTCACTGAACTACGGTTCAACCTGGGACCCGGACCTCGTGCAGCATGCGGCTGAGCAGATTGGCAAGGAGGCACGGTCTGTCGGCTGTCAGCAGGGGCTGGCTCCGGTGCTGGATGTCTCCCGCGATGTGCGTTGGGGGCGCACCGAAGAGACGTTCGGTGAAGATCCGTGGCTTGTTGGCGTCATGGCAACGGCATATGTCAAAGGGTTACAGGGGAAGAAACGCGATCTGCTGGCGACCCTTAAGCATTACGTCGGTCACTCGTTCAGCGAAGGGGCGCGCAACCATGCGCCGGTACATCTGGGTTTTTGCGAGCTGAACGACACCTTCCTGCTGCCGTTTGAAATGGCGGTGAAGCTGGCAAATGCCGGTTCGGTGATGCCCGCTTACCACGATATTGATAATCAGCCGGGGCACAGCGATCGCTTCCTGCTGACCACCGTTTTGCGTGAACAGTGGGGATTCGACGGGATCATCGTGGCGGATTATGGTGGCGTCAGTCTGCTGCACCAGCATCACGGTATTTCCCATGATGCTGCTGAATCTGCAGCGCTGGCGTTTAATGCCGGGCTGGATGTTGAACTGCCGAAAGATGACTGTGCGCGGCACCTGGCGGAAGCGGTAGAGCGCGGACTGATCGCAATGACGAAAATCGATGAGATTGTGACGCGCGTTCTGGCTGAAAAATTCCGTCTTGGACTGTTTGAAAACCCGTATGTCGATGAAGATGGCATTGACCTGCAAAATGAGGTTACCCGGCAGGCTGCGCGGGATGTCGCAACAAAATCGATAACGCTGCTGGAAAACAACGGCATTTTGCCCCTCGGTGGCCAACCTCGCGTGGCGGTAGTGGGACCGACAGCAGACGATCCGCTTGCCTTGCTGAGCGGCTACAGCTTCCCGGTGCACTTGATTATCAGCGATATGGTTGAAGAGACTCCTCAGGTGACGACCCCGCGCGCAGCGCTGGAGCAGTACCTGGGCACATCGCAGGTGCGCTATGCCAAAGGGTGCCACATCATCGAAAAAAGGATGGCGGGTGCGCCGGTCTTCCCTGGCGACAGCGGCGGAAAACCGATGCAGCAATCGCCGGTTTCACAAAGTGCTGCGTTGATTCCCGAGGCTGTAAACGCTGCGCAAGAGAGTGACATGGTGGTGGCTTGCGTCGGCGATCTCGCCGGATTGTTCCAGAGCGGCACCGTGGGGGAAGGTTCGGATACGGACAGCCTGAACCTGCCAGGCGTACAGCAGCAGTTACTGGAAGCGCTGGTGGCAACCGGTAAGCCAGTGATTGTCGTTATGACCGGTGGACGCCCGTACAACCTGCAGGGGCTGGAAGATAAGGTCGCCGCGCTGATTATGGCCTGGGCACCGGGGCAGGAAGGGGGCTGGGCGATTGCAGATATACTGACGGGGCGCGCAGAGCCACAGGGCAGGCTGGTGGTGAGCGTGCCGAAGAGTGCGGGCGCAATGCCCTATTATTACAACCACAAGCTGAAAAGTGGCGGTACGCCGTTTGCGTTCCATTTTGGCTCGCGGTATCCGTTTGGTTTTGGTCTCGGCTGGACGCAGTTCCACTGGGGAGAGGTGCGCGTGGCTGAAAACCGTGTGCCTGTCGAAGGTGATATTGTGCTGAGCGTTGATATCACTAACACCGGCGAGCGCAGTGGTAGCGAAGTGGTGCAGGTTTACGTGCGGGATAAAGTCGCCACGCAGGTGCGGCCACTGCAGGAGTTAAAAGCGTTCCAGCGCGTTACGCTTTCGCCAGGTGAAACCGCCACGCTGACCTTCACGCTGCCCGTCGAGATGCTGAATTTCACGCGCCGGGACGGGAAGCGAATCGTCGAACCTGGGGAATTTGAGTTGCAGGTTGGCGCATCGTCGGCGGATATTCGCAAGGTGGTGACGGTGAATGTGCGTGGGGAGACGCGGGTGCTGCCTGAAGAGTGGCGGATGTTGAGTACCTGTCATATCAGCCGCGCGTAATCAGCTTAAAAAAAAGCCCATCGTGGGAGATGGGCAAAAAGGATACTTGCCCACTTTAAGGGCAACATCCAAAGCTAAGAAGTCTGTAATGGCGGTGCTTACAATGAATCCTTAGAAACCTCGGGGTTTAGTGATGAGCACACAGTTTGCACACTTAATGCACACAGACAAGAAAGGCTACTTTTGGAAGAAGCGTTACGATAAGAGAATGATTGAAATCGTACTGCATTCCAAAACACGGGGGTTAGCCACGCCCAGAGCAGCAGCGTTAACAATTCGACTCATGGAACTTGAAGCGCTTGCTGCTCCTTTCCAATCCATGCGGGAAACGCTGAAAGACTACAGAGACAATCTAATCAAACTAAGCACTCTTGTAGCCCTGTTAATAATAAAACGCATGAGCAGGGCTTACAGTTTGTTTAATGGCATTCGCAGGGGATGGAAATGAATAAGAGTATTTTGGTATTATTAATGGCTATGTCTACAGCAGCTACAGCTTCTGATTTCTGCCGCGTCGTTACTTTTAATGACTGGACCGTAAGTAATGCTAAGGGTGTAAGTAAGGAGGATTTGCATAAAAACACATCCGCTGAAATTTTCATGAAAACAAATGGCAAGCTTTTCTATGAGCCAATTAACCCTGTAGACCATACAATGTTAATGGGAATCACTTATCTGGGAGCTATGCCTGACTCTCATATTATTAACACTGGGGATTCTAGTAACTCTAATACATTCACCTTTGAGCCTCACACCAATAGCTTCTACGAAGCTGATGTATTTATACCTAATGAAGAGCAACGTGAGAAAGGATTTGTTTCTAGTGCCCAGATAATCAAAGGTAGTTATAAGGGCTGCTCTGATAAACAGAAAATGCGCTTACGTGCTGACTTTGATAATTTCATCAAAGACTTTCCTTATGTTGTTGAGGATTAAGATGAAGCATTTCATTATTGCCGCCACACTACTTGCTTCCTTAGGTGCTAACGCTTCTGCTTTTGTCTGTAAGGATATGAACGGGAATAAAGCCACTATTGAAAATGGCACTGATAAGCAGGGTGAATTTATGGAGCATGCTGGCAAGCAATACTATCACTCTGGAACCGCTGAGGATGGTAGTAGCGTCTTTACCTTTGATGAACAGAATAGGCTTTATGTCCATTGGGTGAATGATGGTTTAACTATTGTCACTGTGTTTGGTCCTGTTATGCCTAAGATTAATGAATTTGAATGCAGGGGAACTTTCTAGACAATGAAAGAACAGGAGTTCAAAGAGATTCTGGAGCTTCCATTTTTTGGGGCTTGTTGTGTTTGTCAAACAACCAGAAACAATATGCACACAGCGTAAGCTATTGATATTTTATGGGAACAAGAATGATAGCACTTTTTGCTCATCGCATAGTTGCACACTAAAGCCCTACATAGCACTGTAAATTACTGAAAAAAAAGCCCATCGTGGGAGATGGGCAAAGACTACACACAGCAATTCGTTCTTTCACTCAGGGGATTTCCATGCTTATAAATCAAGGTGTTGATTTATAACCGTGTCCTAATAGTAGGCATGCTAACTTTTTGCGTCGATCAGATTCGTCTCAATAGTTAAAGAGACGTAAAGATTTCGTAGAGTGAATGGCAGTCTTACGGGCGAAATGGCGGGTCTGACCAGTGTGCAGGGAATAAATAGTTTAGCGGTGTTTAAGTATTGCTGAAGGAAATCAAAGCCGGGTAGCGTAGCGCCACCCGGCAACGCTGTTACTGCTTGTTCTTGTCTTCCAGCTCTTCAAGCTCGCTGAGGATCACGTCCGGATCGGTTCCCGGTGGTGGGACTTCATGCACCCAGGCAGAAAACAGACGCCAGGTCACGGCGAGCAGCACCGGACCAATAAACAGACCGATCATCCCAAAAGCGATTAAGCCGCCAATCACGCCTGAGAGGATCAGGATCAGCGGCAAATCAGCCCCCATGCGGATCAGTATCGGGCGAATCACGTTATCCATGGTGCCGACAACGCAGCTCCAGACCAGCAGAACGGTCCCCCAGGTGGTATCGCCTGTCCAGTAGAGCCAGATAATGCCCGGCACCAGAACCAGCAATGGCCCCAGTTGCGCAAGACAGGTCATCAGCATCACGACGGTAAAGACGGTTGCGTAAGGCACGCCTGAAATGGCGAGACCGATACCGCCCAGCACCGCCTGTACCAGTGCCGTCACCACGACGCCAAGGGCCACCGCGCGCACGGCCTGTGCAGCCAGCAGGACGGCGGCATCGCCACGTTTACCCGCCAGACGGGTTGCAAAATGACGAATACCCAGCGCAACTTGCTCTCCACGCCAGTACAGCAGGGCGCTGAAGACCAGCATCAGCGTACAGTGCATCATAAAGCGACCAATATGCGCCGCCTGTCCCACAAACCAGGTGGTGGTGGTGCCGATATAGGGGCGCACTTTTGCCATCAGGGCGCTGCCACCCATCTCCAGCAGGTTGTGCCAGCCGCTGTAGAGTTTTGCCCCGACGACGGGAATGCTGTTAAGCCAGGCGAGATCCGGCAGAGTCAGGTCGCCACTGGTAACAGCACGAATAATCGGGCCGCTGGAATCAACCAGGCTGTTCACCAGCAGCGCAATCGGAATAATGAACAGCAGGAAGAGCAGCAGTGTCATTACCAGCACCGCTAACCCGCGACGACCAAACAGTAACGTCTGCAGACGCAGCAGCAAGGGCCAGGTGGCGACGACAACGGTCGCGGCCCAGGCAAAGCCGAGCACGAAGGGGCGAACAATCCACAGACACGCAATTATCATGATGGCTAAAAACAGCACCGACAGCAAAATTTGCGCAACATCCCTGGGCTGACGAAGATTGACCATAAATGAAACTTTCCTTTAATGAACGTCAGCATGGCTGACGGAAACGTAAACCGCGTCTTACTAATCATTAGTGATTTCAGCGATTTTTGACAGGCGGATTCTGCCTGTAATTCTGCTGAGCGTATAAGAAAAAAATGTGATAAAACTTTCCAGACACAACGCAAACGATTTCACACCTCTAATTAGGGTCGACCGTAATGATCCCACAGATTTCTCAGGCACCTGGCGTCGTTCAGCTGGTGCTTAATTTTTTGCAGTCACTGGAGCAACAGGGTTTTACAGGTGATACCGCCACGGATTACGCCGACAGGCTGACGATGGCGACCGATAACAGTATTTACCAGCTTCTTCCCGATGCAGTCGTTTTTCCACGCTCAACCGCAGATGTGGCGCTGATTGCCCGTCTGGCGTCGCAGGAGCGGTTCACCTCTCTGGTATTTACCCCACGCGGTGGCGGTACGGGCACCAACGGACAGGCGCTGAACCAGGGCATTATTATTGATATGTCGCGCTATATGAACCGCATCATAGAGATCAACCCTGAAGAGGGGTGGGTACGCGTGGAAGCGGGCGTAATCAAAGATCAGCTCAATCAATTTTTGAAACCCTACGGCTACTTCTTTGCACCGGAACTTTCCACCAGCAACCGCGCCACGATTGGCGGGATGATTAATACCGATGCGTCCGGACAAGGTTCCCTGGTCTATGGGAAAACCTCAGATCACGTGATGGGGGTTCGTGCGGTCCTGCTGGGGGGCGATATCCTTGATACCCAGCCGATGCCGGTCGAACTGGCCGAAACGCTCGGTAAAGAGAACACCACGATCGGGCGAATTTATCGCACCGTGCTGGAACGCTGTCGCGACAACCGCCAGCTTATCCTCGATAAATTCCCGAAACTGAACCGTTTCCTGACGGGCTATGATCTGCGCCACGTCTTTAATGATGATCTGAGCCAGTTCGATTTAACACGCGTGCTGACCGGCTCGGAAGGCACGCTGGCGTTTATCACCGAGGCGCGTCTGGATATCACCCGGCTGCCGAAGGTGCGCCGCCTGGTGAACGTTAAATATAACTCCTTCGATTCTGCACTGCGCAATGCGCCGTTTATGGTGGAGGCACGGGCGCTGTCGGTGGAAACCGTCGATTCGAAAGTGCTTAACCTGGCCCGCGAAGATATCGTCTGGCATTCCGTCAGCGAGCTGATTACCGATGTGCCAGATAAAGAGATGCTCGGTCTGAACATTGTGGAATTTGCAGGTGATGACGCCGAACTGATTGAAAGCCAGGTGAGTACGCTCTGCCAGCGTCTGGACGACCTTATTGCTGCGGGGGAAGGTGGCGTCATTGGCTGGCAGCTGTGCAACGATCTTTCCGGTATTGAGCGTATCTACGCGATGCGCAAAAAGGCGGTGGGGTTGCTCGGCAACGCCAAAGGTGCCGCCAAGCCGATCCCGTTTGCTGAAGATACCTGCGTGCCGCCTGAACATCTGGCGGATTACATTGTGGAGTTCCGCGCGCTGCTGGACAGCCACGGCCTGAGCTACGGTATGTTCGGGCACGTTGATGCGGGTGTGCTGCACGTGCGCCCGGCGCTGGATATGTGCGATCCGCAGCAGGAGATCCTGATGAAGGCGATCTCGGATGACGTAGTGGCCTTAACCGCAAAATACGGTGGTCTGCTGTGGGGCGAGCACGGCAAAGGGTTCCGCGCCGAATACAGCCCGGCATTCTTCGGTGAGCAACTGTTTGGTGAGCTGCGCAAAGTCAAAGCGGCATTCGATCCGGATAACCGTCTTAACCCTGGTAAAATTTGCCCGCCTGAAGGGGTTGATGCGCCAATGCTGCGCGTCGATGCCACCAAACGTGGTACTTACGATCGTCAGATCCCGATTGCGGTCCGTACATCCTGGCGCGGCGCGATGGAATGTAACGGCAACGGGTTGTGCTTTAACTTCGATGTGAAAAGCCCGATGTGTCCGTCGATGAAGATCACCAGCAATCGCATTCACTCCCCCAAAGGCCGTGCAACGCTGGTGCGCGAATGGCTGCGTCTGCTGGCCGACCGTGGCGTCGATCCACTGAAACTTGAGCAGGAACTGCCGGAAAAACGGGCCAGTTTGCGCTCGCTTATCGAACGTACCCGGAACAGCTGGCATGCGAATAAGGGCGAATACGATTTCTCGCATGAAGTAAAAGAGGCAATGTCCGGCTGTCTGGCCTGCAAGGCCTGTTCAACCCAGTGCCCGATTAAGATAGACGTGCCGGAGTTCCGTTCGCGCTTCCTGCAGCTCTACCACACGCGCTATCTGCGCCCGATGCGCGACCACCTGGTGGCGACTGTGGAAAGCTATGCGCCACTCATGGCGCGCGCGCCAAAAACCTTTAACTTCTTTATCAATCAACCGCTGGTGCGCAAACTTTCCGAAAAACATATCGGGATGGTGGATTTGCCGTTGCTGTCTGCGCCATCGCTGCAGCGCCAGCTGGTGGGGCACCACTCTGCGAACATGACGCTGGAGCAGCTTGAGGCGCTAAGCCCTGAGCAAAAAGCGAATGTGGTGCTGGTGGTTCAGGACCCGTTCACCAGCTACTACGACGCGCAGGTGGTGGCGGATTTTGTGCGACTGGCGGAGAAAATTGGCTGGCAGCCGGTGGTATTGCCCTTCTCACCGAACGGCAAGGCGCAGCACATTAAAGGTTTCCTGAGCCGCTTTGCGAAAACCGCGCAGAAAACGTCGGACTTCCTGAACCGCGTGGCGCAGCTCGGGATGCCGATGGTCGGTGTTGATCCGGCACTGGTGCTTTGCTATCGCGATGAGTACAAGCAGACGCTCGGTGACAAACGCGGCGATTTCCACGTTATGCTGGTGCATGAGTGGCTGCCTGCCGCCCTGGAGCAGACGGACAACAGAGAGGTCAGCGGCGAACCGTGGTATCTGTTTGGCCACTGCACTGAAGTCACCGCGCTGCCAGGCGCACCGGCACAGTGGGCCTCTATTTTTGCCCGTTTTGGCGCGAAACTGGAAAGCGTCAGCGTCGGCTGCTGCGGGATGGCGGGGACATACGGGCATGAAGTTAAAAATCATGCTAATTCATTGGGTATCTACGAGTTGTCGTGGCACCAGGCGATGCAGCGCTTACCGAGAAACCGCTGTCTGGCGACGGGCTACTCCTGCCGCAGCCAGGTGAAACGCGTTGAGGGTAACGGTGTCCGCCATCCATTACAGGCTTTACTGGAGATTATAGGATGATCTGGAAACGTGCAGTGACGCTACAGGCGCTGAATGCCATGGGCGAGGGGAATATGGTGGGTTTGCTGGATATTCAGTTTACCCGTATTGGTGAGAACGAACTGGAGGCGACGATGCCGGTCGATAACCGTACTCACCAGCCGTTTGGCTTGTTGCACGGCGGTGCGTCCGTTGTGCTGGCTGAAACGCTGGGCTCGGTGGCGGGTTATCTGTGTACGGAAGGGGAGCAGAAGGTCGTCGGGCTGGAGGTTAACGCCAACCACATTCGCTCGGTGCGCAGGGGCCGCGTGCGCGGTATTTGTCGCGCGCTTCATGCCGGGAGCCGTCATCAGGTGTGGCAGATTGATATTCTGGATGAACAGGAACGCCTGTGTTGTTCGTCCCGTCTGACGACGGCGGTTGTGTAAAGTTTCCGGATGCCTTGCCTTTGGTCAAAAACTAACCAGCGCATTGTGGTATACTGGTCAGGTTTTGAACATAAGCGAGGACATCATGGATACTGAAATAACCCCAACCCAACTGGCAATCGAATATTTACGTCGCGATAAGAGCAACCTGTCTCCGGCGCAGTACCTGAAAAAACTGAAACAGCTTGAGCTGGAGTTTGCTGATTTGCTGGCGCTCTCTTCAAATGAACTGAAAGAAGAGATCTACTTTGCCTGGCGGTTGGGCGTTCACGTCCATTAAGCGCTAAAGAAAAGGCCGCGGTTGCGGCCTTTTTTGTCTCTGAAATTCAGTATTTAGCAGGAAGTTTGTTGATTTTAATAAGCCTGCCTTCATCCATTTCGATAAACCCGCCGGTTTTTAAATCCGCCAGAATTCGCATTACGCCGCTACGGGAAAGCTGCGTTTTCTCTCTGATATACCTTTCCGCCGTTACGCTGCAACGGTAGCTCTCATCTTCATCCATTAGCTTGATTAACTGTTGGCGAATCATCTCATACGCGGTCGGCGCACCCTGAGGCATTACGTTGTTATAAAGGCGGCCATAGACAAACATCAGTTGCTTAGAGATAAGCCCCCATAACCCTTTTTCTTTGATGATTTCATTTGCCCGTTCGGTAGTAAGCACGCCGATCAGACAAGGGCTGACGGTTTTAAGATAGTCATTGAAGTAGGTGCCGGTAAGGTTAGCCAGGCCAAAAAGCGCGGGACTGCGCGCCGTTGAAAGCATCATGTTGTCGCTTCTTCGGTATACTGCAATCGTGCCTTCCGTAATTAAATAACACATTGCCTGGCCGTTTACCTGAAGGTCAAGTTGCTCACCGCGGCCTGTTCTGCGGGGAGTGCAGTATGGCCAGAAATGAGAAATAAGTTCCTGTGCATAAGGAGAACCGCGAAATGGCTGGTCTGAAGCGGACATGGCTATAACCTTTGAGAAGAACGTATACGTTATAGTTTCGCTCTTATCTTCAGCTATCTCCAGATATAAATTGACGGTCAGTACTTCCGCGGCAGGTGGTGGATATCAAGCAATACGCCGCGTTCCATTGTGATGTATTTTCCCGTGCGCAGCTCCGCCAGTATCCTCATAATACCGCTACGAGAGAGGTAGGTTCGGCTTTTAATATAAGCAGCCGCGGTGATATTTTGTCTTATTGCGTCAGGCTCTTGCATCAATTCCACAAGCTGAAAGCGAATGATGTCATAAGCAGACATCTGGGAAATCTGAGCGCAATGTTCATAAACACGGGATGCAGTATAGATAAGCAGGTTTGAGAAATGTTCCCAGAGGTTATGCTCTGCAATCACACGATTAAAGCATTCCAGAGGTACGCTCGCTACCTCCGAGGTTTCAACCGCCCTGACATAAAGGTGCTCTGAAGATAATTGACTGCTTACGCCAAGAATAAACGGTGAGGATTCTGAATTCAAAACAATCCCGTCACCGCGACGATGTAAAGCCACGCTGCCATGTATCAGCAAAAAACATTGACGAATTTCATTGTTGAAATAATGGATAATTTCACCTTTTGCAAGAATGAGCCGTTCAGTAAATGGAAGTACGTTATCAATTATTTTTTCAATGTGATTATAGGGCTTTAATCCAAGTACAGTAGATTGTTCATCGCCGAGTACAGGTGCGATTCGCGTGTTCATTGGTTACCTCGCCAGCAGAGACTATCTTTCTAATCGACCCAAGAATTATCTTAAAAACCAGCAACTCATGGAATATCAGGCGCGAGTCTAATAATAGACCTACAGAAAAGAGGGCCTTAACCGTTTGAAATAATAGGTTTTGTTACGTCAGTCTAAAAGTGGACCGTTTTTGGCGGGCTTGAGATTATCCTAAATAATAATGTTTTATTTTTGTTAAATTCGAGTCTACAGCTAGACTCCAAAACACATTGTCTGCAGGTAGGGAGTAGGATAAGTTTTATCAGGCCGACAGGAGCGCCAGAAATTTATTGTATCAGCAATACTCATTTTGTTCTGTTTCTGTCTGCATATAAATAACAATGGACAAAACGCAAATGGTGAATGAACCATTAAATGTTTTTTGCCTGAATATCAGTAATAAATAAAGTAATACAGGATATGGCATCATGAAAAAGAAAATTATCATTGCTATGCTCGCAGCAAGTTCTGCATTGACAATGACTCACGCTTTCGCAGCAGCGGGCACCGTGAATTTTAATGGAAATATTCTGGATTCTGCCTGTGATGTTGATGTGGCATCCCAGAACCAGGTAGTGGTGTTGGGGGATTATAATAAAACGGAATTTTCATCGACAGGTGCCAGAACGGCCGCGAAAAAATTCAATATTATTCTGAAAAACTGTCCGGTATCAGTAACTACTGCAAAGGTGCGCTTTGACGGTACGCCTGATGTAACCAATAGCAGTTTGCTTGCTATTGATTCCTCCATTACTGGTGCGGCAACGGGTGTGGCGATTAACCTGATGACCGCAGATAAAGCCGATCTACCTCTTCATGATAACAACGGGTTCTCCTAC
Organism: Enterobacter sp. MALB-1; assembly: GCF_041021625.1. NCBI lineage: Bacteria > Pseudomonadati > Pseudomonadota > Gammaproteobacteria > Enterobacterales > Enterobacteriaceae > Enterobacter > Enterobacter sp. MALB-1. The sequence goes on along the minus strand of NZ_JBDPJL010000001.1, from coordinate 2,530,526 downwards.
GTGCTCAACAGCGCGACGGAAAATGTCCTTGATTTTTATGCCCAGTATATTTCAACAGCGTCAGCGGTGACGGCGGGTCCGGCTAACGCAGTCGCTAATTTCTCTGTTGTTTACAACTAAGCCATTTGCAGCAATTAAAAGGGGGGGCTTCCCGGCCCCTTTGTTTTATGAGGAATCACATGCGTTTTATCAGAACAATCGGGTTGGCCGCGGTATCGTTACCGCTAATATTTTCAGGGGCCAATGCCGGAGTGATTATTGGCGGCACGCGTATCATTTTTGATGGTGCGAAAAAGGAAGCGTCAATAGGTGTCACTAACCCTGACAGCACTCCGTATTTAATTCAGTCCTGGATTGATTTAAAAGACGGTCATTCCGGTAAAACGCCTTTTATTATCACACCACCTTTATACCGTCTGGATGGCGGGCAACAAAACGTGGAACGTATCGTGATGACAGGAACCTTGCCGCAGGATAAAGAAACGTTGTTCTGGCTAAATATTAAAGCCATTCCGGCTGCATCCAGCCAGGCTAATTCTCTGCAAATCGCCGTTAAAACACGTATTAAGCTCATTTATCGGCCTGAGGATCTTCGTGCGTCAACACCGGAAGAGCAAGCGACGAAATTAACCTGGCAAAGAACAGGAAATGAACTTCAGGTCACTAACCCAACACGCTATGTGATCAATTTTAATGAAGTGAGTGTTGGCGGCCAAAACATTGACGATGTGACATATGTTTTGCCAGGAGAATCAGCCCGCTTCCCATTACCCGCAGGGGCTCGTGGCAACTCGCTCATATTTAAAATTATCAACGACTATGGCAGCCCCGGAAAATCACATCAAGCCAGCTTGTGAGTGTTAAAAAGCGGCGCTTCTGTACTGATTAGGCTTATAACAATGACAATAAAAAATAATAAGATGCGGCCTGCTCGCCTGGCGACGTATATCGCCATCGCGCTTACAGGTTCAGCACAGCCTCTGTATGCCAGCGAGACGTTTAATTCCGAACTGGTTGAACTGGATAATCCTGGAATGGGCAGGGCAGATTTATCTGCCTTTGAATCAGGATCGCAGATGCCTGGAACGTACCATGTTGACGTCATTCTTGACGACCAGTTAATCGAGACCGTTGATATCCCCTTTAATACCCTTAAAGACGTTGATGGCAATGAAAAATTGCAGCCTTGCCTGAATGTGGAACAGCTCAAACGCTGGGGAGTGAAAACCGATCTTTTTCCTGATATTGCAGCCGACAACAGTGTTTGCGCTAATCTTCAGGCAATTCCACAAGCCAGCACAGATTTTCAGTTTGGCACTCAGCGGCTGGTCATCAGTATCCCCCAGGCTGCAATTAGCCTGCCTGCAAGAGGCTCTGTACCGCCGGAGATGTGGGATGAGGGTATACAGGCTGCAATGCTCAATTACAGTCTGAGTGGCGCGAACAATTGGGCGAAAACGCGCAATGGCACTAACAGCGATAGCCAGTACGCAAACCTGCGTCCGGGGATAAATATTGGCCCGTGGCGTTTACGAAATTACTCCACGTGGTCGCGTGATGCATCCGGCCAGGATCAATGGGACACCGTCTATACCTACGTTCAGCGTGCCATTATTCCCCTGAAAGCGCAGCTAACGGTAGGGGACAGCACTGCGCCTGCCGATGTGTTTGACAGCATGCCTTTTCGTGGTGGACAGCTGGCATCGGACGACGACATGCTGCCAGACTCACTGAAAGGCTATGCGCCGGTGGTACGCGGTATCGCGCGTACCAATGCTCAGGTTGTGGTGCGCCAGAACGGGTATCAGATTTATCAAAGCTATGTCTCGCCTGGCGCATTTGAAATTGTGGACATGTATCCCACCGGAGGCGCAGGGGATCTTGAGGTGACGATTAAAGAAGCCGATGGAAGCGAGCAACATTTCACTCTGCCTTATGCCTCCCTGCCCGTATTGCAGCGTGAGGGGCGGCTGAAATATGCCCTCACCGGAGGACAATATCGCTCATATAACAGCAGTGTGGATAACACCCCGTTTGGACAAATCACCGGAATATATGGCCTGAAGCATGGCATTACCCTCTACGGGGGACTGCAGGAATCAAGCAAATATCAGTCGCTTGCTTTCGGTACAGGTAAAAACATGGGCGATTTTGGCGCACTGTCCGCAGACGTGATCCAGGCATGGTCCACACCGAATAAAACAGCAAAAACGCGCGGCCAGTCCTGGCGAGCGCGTTACAGCAAGAACTTTGTGAATAGCGGGACGAATTTTTCCATTGCGGGATACCGCTATTCGACCAGTGGCTATTACGGGATGCAGGACGTGCTGGATTCATACGGGGACAGCACTGCACTGCAGGACAGAAGACGTAACCGTGCGGAGCTGACAATGAGCCAGACGCTGGGGGGAAACCTCGGCGCTCTGACGCTTAGCGCTGCGCGTGAAGATTACTGGAATTCCCCTCAATCGATGGTCTCCTGGAGCGTCGGATACAACAATTACTGGCACAACATCAGCTATGGCGTGACATGGACATACAGTAAAAACAGCCACTCTGCCTCAAATAACGAGAGCGCTAAAACCTATGACCACGATCAGCTCCTGGCTTTTAATGTCAGCGTGCCGTTGGAGAAATTCCTGCCGCAAACCTGGGCTAACTATGGCGTGAACGCGAGCAAGGATCGCGGCACGACGCACAATATTGGTATGAACGGCGTGGCGCTGGAGAACCGGGCTCTGAGCTGGAACATGCAACAGGGTTACGGTACGGATGGCGTGGGTTATACAGGTAATGTAAACGGTGACTATAAAGGAACATACGGCGAAGCCTCGGTGGGGTATAGCTACGATAAAAACAGTACACGTCTGAATTATGGTTTGCAGGGTGGGATCATCCTTCATGGTGACGGTGTGACACTCTCTCAGCCGCTGGGGGAAACAAATGTACTGGTAAAAGCACCCGGCGCTCATGGCGTGGATATTCGAAATCAGCCGGGTGTCCGCACGGATTACAAAGGCTATACGGTGGTCAGCAATCTTTCAGTTTACCGGAAAAATGACGTTATTCTCGATCCGGAAAATATGCCTGACGATGTTGAACTGGACATTAATACCCGAACGGTAATACCGACGCGGGGAGCGCTGGTTAAAGCCGAATATATCTCTAAAGTGGGTCGCCGGGTTCTGATGACCTTATCGGATAATAACCATTTTGTTCCATTTGGCGCGGTGGTCACGCTCTCAGGTGATAGCCAGAGCAGTTTTATCGTGGGCGATCGCGGACAGGTGTACTTAACGGGTATGCGCGAGCAGGGAGCAATATTAGCAACATGGGGAAATCAACCTGGTCAACGGTGTCGGGCTGAGTTCAGCTTGCCAAAACAATCATCTTATGGGGGCATAACAGAAGTAAACGCACAGTGCCTTCAGGACCGTTAAAATGAAAATTGCAACCTTTATATTTTTGCTGTGTTCGTTTACTGGCTGGAATATTGCCCATGCCGGAACCTGTACAACGATTACGCCGCAACTTTCTACGCTGTCTGTCGGTACGATTAACGTTCAGCGCGATACACCTGTCGGTACAGTGATATTTTCCCGTGCAGCGACAAGGACAACTTCGTATTTAACGGGGTGTTCCAATCCGTTAATGTTGGGATTCAGTATGCGGTATAATAATGCAATACCGAGTGGTTTTGGCAACCACGTATACGCCACTAATATCAGTGGCATTGGAATACGGTTTTCCTCCGGGAATTACTTTGAGAGTCCGAATAATACATTTACGTATAACGCCCAGACATCCTATGTCGAATGGTTTGGCGGAAAGATTGAATTGATTGTAACCGGCCCGGTGTCGTCAGGCGTATTAATGCCTGGTGTCATTGGCGTAGTTATGCTGCAGGGGGCTGATGGAGTTTACCGCGAAGGTCTCACCACGCAGCTTAACGATGGGACTATCAACGCGCTGGCATGCAGTATCAGTTCGTCTCAGTTAACGTTTCCGATGGGTGATATTCCTGTTTCAATGTTCGGTTCTGTTGTGGGAACAACGCCGGCAGGGGCGCAGAATACGCAAAATCTGGGACTAAGTTGTTCCGCCGGAACCAATATCAACGTTTCACTGAGTGGTATACAAAACCCGGATGTGGCTGATACAAGCGTAATGGCGTTAACAGGACAAGGGAATGCAGGTACGGCAAAAGGCGTTGGTGTGCAGCTTTTATATAACGGTTCACCGTTGGTCATGAATAGCCGGATTCTGTTAAAACAATCTGCGGGTGGGCAAGAGACGTTACCATTAACGGCTCGCTATTATCAAACGTTAACGAGCATTGAACCGGGCTCAGCAAATGCCTCAGCAACGCTGACGTTGACCTACCAGTAACAGGTGAGATAATGAAAATACAATATAAGAAATTTCTCTTTCTCGCTTTATTGTGCTGGAACGTCTATGCCGCAGACGGTGTGAATGTCAGCGTCACGGGAAATATTGTGGCCTCGCCCTGTGTATTTAACGGCGGGAATTCAAATCTTGATGTGAACCTTGGGAATATTCAGGCGATAAATATGGCGACGCCAGGGTCAACGTCCGATCCGGTCACATTTAATTTTGTGTTTACCCATTGTCCGGTGGGTACGCGTACCGTCACCGCCAGCTTTACCGGAACGCCCGATCCTGTTGCAGGCGCGGACTATTATATGAACAGCGGTTCGGCCACCAATGTTGCGGTGGCAATGAGAGAGCGGGCGTCTGGCATGCTCAAGGGGACGGGTTCCAGCATCTCACAAAACATCGCGGCAGACAGAACCGCAACTATGCCAATGCAGGCGTTGGTTAAATCTGTATCGGGTGGGGTAGCGCCAGGAAGCATAAGTGCAGTTGTGATGGTTACGCTGCAATACAATTAAGTGGAAGAGAACTGTTCGTCTTTTTTATTACGATACATCGGTACGATCTATGTTGAATATTTTGATTAAAGAAACGGATCTGTTTTTTAGAGCCGGATTACAATATTTTCTTGTGGATTTCTTTTCCCGTAATTTTAAGCATCATCTCCAGTTTAATTATGTATTTACGGCTGACAGCGTCAGTATGGCCGATATTGTCGTTCTTTCTTTATGTAATGGTGAGATGTTGACCTGCTTCCCTGAGTTTAAATACCGCAAAAAAGGCATTGTGATAGGGTTGGTTGACGATGCGTTTCGCTTCCAGGCGATGTCATCCTGTTTTCAGGATATTATATTTATTTCCCGTAACGCTTCTCTTGACCAGGTGAGCGAGACGCTCTTTATTGCATGGCTTAAAATGCAATTACCTGGATATAGCTGGAATAAAAATACCTGTCTGAATTGTCAACATAGAGTCTTATCACCACAGCAAGTCAGAATTATGGTGAGTTTTTACCGGGGTTTATCAGTTATGCAGATAGCTGAAGCGTTGCGGATAAGCGATAAAACGGTATTTACCCATAAATATATTTTGATGCAGAAATTTGACCTGCGAAGCGATTATGAACTGATCGCTTTGCTCAACAGGCTGGTTGCAAAAAACAGTCACCCTAACGTTTTCCGTGACTATCTGGAAAAAGATTTCAGTGAAGAAAGCGATGCAGAAACGTCTGTACGTCAGGCCTGCGGTGGGGAGACTGCGCCAGGCGAAGAATCACAGAACGTGAGGTGACTGCGAAAGCGCTATACGGTATTGCCGGGTGGCGGCTACGCCTCACCCGGCAATATCCTTAAACGTTCACGGCGCTGATCAGCCGTGATTTCATAGTTTGGTACGCCGAAGCCGCAAAATCTTCCGCCCGGCGCTGGTCCTCAATCGCCTCCAGTTGTACTGCACAATACTTCGTTTCCGGCGTTCTGGAGACCGGGTCGAGATTATCCTGCGTCAGTTCGTTGCATGCGCCAATCCACCATTGATAGGTCATATACACCGCACCGGTATTAATGCGTTCGCTGATGCTGGCGCGCGTGATGACTTTACCCCGGCGTGAACGTACCCATACCAGTTGACCATCGGCAATGCCCCGTTTATCCGCATCGGCAGGGTTGATCTGCACCTGACCGGGTTCATCGGCGAGGCTTTGCAGCGCGGCGCAGTTACCGGTCATTGAACGACAGGAGTAATGACCGACCTCGCGCACGGTACACAGCACTAACGGATAATCCATATCCGGAGTTTCAGCCGGTGCGCGCCAGGCGGCGGCGAAAAGCTGTCCTTTGCCAGTCGGCGTATCGAACTGATTATTTTTATACAGGTACGGCGTCCCCGGATGATCGAGCGTCGGACACGGCCACTGCACATGGCCCATCTCGCCCATTTTCTCATACGTAACGCCATAGAACAGCGGGCACAGCTCGCGCATCTCATCCCAGATCTGCTGGTTAGAGCTGTACTGCATCGGGTAGCCCATCTCAGTGGCCAGCAGACTGATGATTTCCCAGTCCCGCTTCACGTTACCGCTGGCGTCAATGGCTTTGCCGAAACGCTGAAAGCCCCGGTCAGCGCAGGTAAAGACGCCGCCGTGTTCACCCCAGGAGGTTGCAGGCAGCAGCACATCCGCCACTTCCGCCGTTTTGGTCATGAAAATGTCCTGCACGACGACAAAATCGAGAGCCTCGAAACCGCGGCGGACCAGGCCGAGATCGGCCTCGGTCTGAAGCGGATCTTCCCCCATGATGTAGTAGGCTTTGACCTTCCCCTCCAGCGCAAGGTGCGGTACTTCTGTGATACGCGTTCCGACACGATCGTCCATGTTATTGACGTCTATCCCCCACGCATCGGCAAACTTTTGCCTGACTGCCGGGTCAGTAACGTCCTGATAGCCGGGGAACATATTGGGCAGAACGCCCATGTCACAGGCACCCTGAACGTTATTCTGCCCGCGAACCGGGCCGACACCCACGGCAGGGCGACCCAGGTTGCCGGTCAATAGCGCCAGGCTGGAAAGACCTTTCACGACGTCCACTGCCTGACCAAACTGCGTTACGCCCATTCCCCACATCACCGTTGCGGAAGGCGCTGCGGCAAAGGTACGCATCGCCTGACGAACCTCCTGCGCAGGAATGCCTGTAAGGTGTTCCACTTTCTCCGGCGCGTAATCGCTGACCATCTGGCGATACATATCCAGACCTTCCGTGAAGCGCGCAACGTAGTTTTTGTCGTACAGCTCTTCCTCCAGCAGCACATAGCCAAACGCGTTGACCAGGGCCATATTACTGCCGTTTTTCAGTTGCAGATGCTGATCGGCGATGCGTGCCGTTTCAATGCGACGCGGATCGCAGACGATGATTTTCGCGCCGTTCTCGCGCGCTTTAAGCACCCGTCTGGCGACGATCGGATGGGAATCAGCACAGTTGTAGCCAAACACCAGCAGGCACTTTGAGTGTTCAATATCATTTATGGAATTACTCATCGCCCCGTTGCCGAGCGTTTCCTGTAAACCAGCAACAGAGGGGCCATGGCAGACGCGCGCGCAGCAGTCGACGTTATTGGTGTGAAGCACCGCGCGGGCAAATTTTTGCATGACATAGTTGGTTTCATTCCCGGTTCCCCTTGATGAACCCGTCGTCATGATTGTGCGGGGGCCAAACTGGGCTTTGATATTATTGAGTTTTTGCGCGGTATAGCGGATAGCTTCTTCCCATGTAACAGGCGTAAAAGCAGCGCCTTTATGATAGCGGATCATGGGTTGCGTTAAGCGGGGAGTCAGCAGACGCGTATCGTTCAGGAAGTCCCAACCGTAATACCCTTTCAGACACAGGGTGCCCTGATTGGTTACACCATTCGCGGCTTCGGCACGGATAATGCGGTTATTTTCTACAACGAGAGTTAATTTACAGCCCGCACCACAGTAAGGGCAGACGCTAGCGATTTTTTTCATCAATAACAGACCTGTTAAGAAATGAAGCGATGTTTAACTGGATAGCCCAGTCCCGTAGGGGAGAGCTAGCAGAAACCATGCCACATTGTCTTTTGTTGTTTTACAGGGAGTTATGAAGAGGGGGAGCGTGTCATCGTCAGGCGCTTCGTCAAAACTGACGATGACACGTTAGCAAGGGTTGGTGAAGGGGAGGTTACAGATCATCCATGGTATAACCCACGACAATTTCCAGCGTTTTACGAATAACATCCGCCTTCACAACGTCGTCAGTTGTTTCCAGCGTCTGGATCAGCCAAAGAATGATCGCTTTATTGGTAAGGTGGCCTTCGGAAGCAAGAACACAACGTACTGCAGTAGCAAAAATGGCGGACTCTTCAGCAAAACGATCGCCGGCGTGACGGAAATACTCCGATAACGCGCTATCTAAAAAGGCGGAATGGTATTTGGGTTGAAGCTGAATGTGTTGTCTCATTTCTTTTCACCGTAGCTGTAAAGTGGTAGTCAATGTATTTTCTTTGGATCGGATGGTTTTCCATTACCCAATAACGGCACTACATTGTCTTTGTTATCTCTGAGAGGTCCCTCTCTGAGGGTTCTTCCCTGTGCGGTTCTGCCGCGTCTGAAGGCGATAATGTTCTCACCGATTTCGGCGATCGCCTTCGCGAGAGTCTCCCGCCGCTGGGGATTATGTTCATGTGCTTTCATATCCCGCAGGCGCTGAACTAAGCGATCGATGGTCAGCGGTTCCCACTCTTTCAGAAGAGAAAGAACAGCGTCTCCGATAAGCTGGTCAATCAGTCGCTCTGCGTCACTGCTGTTCATAACGTTAGCGTTCGAAGAGCAGACCAAGCAGCATGTGATAATGCTGTTCCTCGTCCGGGCCATTGGCATTTTCGAGGCGGCTTAATAATTTGGTACAGAGCGATTTGCGGTTGAGATGTCGACCATCGCTCAGGATTTCAACAACCACCTGACCCAGTGTCTCCTGCTGAGTTGGCAGCGCAGTTTTCTCAAAATATTGCGCAATCGCTGTTGCTGAATCTGCGGCGTAACCGTTCTGTTGCATGTTTCGCTCCTGTAAATATCCGTAATCAGTAACGTTACATTTAAGGTATACACAATTTTCAAATCTGTACATTTAAAATGTACAATTTTTCACTTTTTCTATAATATATTTTATAAAATATTTATATTTCAGTTGGTTATATTGGGATTATTTGTTGCGTATGTCGCAGGATATATTGTACAGCCTGTTCCATTGATGCAGAATTGTACAAGCGGAAGGAGAAACGCCGGGTAGGGCGTAAGGCCTTGAGATGTAAATTATTTGTTAGCCAGGTAATGTGCTATAAAATAGCTTTACCCACGTCAATGTCGTGGCTGACCCCATAACCCCCAGGAATAGCATGCTAACAACCATCATTTACCGCAGTCACATCTGCGAGGACGTTCCGGTGAAAGCGCTGGAAGAAATGGTAGCTGCTGCAAACAGTAAAAACCGGCAAGCCGATGTCACGGGGATCTTGCTGTTCAACGGCACACATTTTTTTCAGTTGCTTGAAGGGCCTGTTGAAAACGTCACGGCTATCTACCAGCAGATTTGCCACGATCCGAGACATCATAATGTCGTGGAACTGCTGAGCGATCACGGCCCCACCCGACGTTTTGGCAACGTGGGAATGGAGCTTTTTGATTTACGTCAGTTCGACAGAAATGAAGTTTTGCAGCAGGTGCTCGACAGAAGCACAACGAAATATCAGATGGCATATAACGATCGCCCTCTGCAGTTTTTCCGCACTTTTGTTGAGGCTACAGAAAAAGCCAACTATTTTGAGCTGCCGCCTGCGGACTCCTGGGACTTTATCTCTGAAGAGACGCCGTTATCCGCGCAGCCTGAAGTCGTGGCAAAAGGGGCGAACTGCAGCTTTGCATTTCAACCGATAGTGGACCCGTTTATGCAGCAGGTTGTCTCCTGGGAGGCGCTGGTTCGCACTCCGTCCGGTGAATCGCCAGAGATCTATTTTGAAAACCTGCCTCGTGATGTTGTCTATGAGTCGGATCTGAAGAGCAAGCAAGTGGCGTTGTCGATGGCCAGTGCGCTGGGTTTGCAGGGGCAGACGTTGTCCATCAATCTGCTGCCTATGACGCTGGTCAATGTTCCCAATGCCGTAGATTTTCTGCTCAATGCCATTGAAGCAAATGGCTTTGTACCAGAACAGATTGTTGTGGAGTTTACGGAGAGCGAGGCGATCTCTCGCTTCGATGACTTTACCAGCGCAGTCAGGCAGCTGAAAAGCGCTGGCATCAGCGTGGCGATCGATCACTTTGGTGCCGGGTTTGCCGGGCTGCAACTACTGGCGCAATTTCAGCCGGACAGAATCAAAATTAATCGTGATTTGATCGCCAATGTGCATAAGAGCGGCCCGCGACAGGCGATAATTCAGGCGATAATTCAGTGCTGTATTTCCCTGGAAATTCAGGTTTGTGCTGTCGGCGTAGAGCTGGCAGAAGAGTGGATGTGGCTGGAATCTGCAGGGATTTCCCAGTTCCAGGGGCACCTGTTTGCCAGCCCGCGACAAGGGGCCGTTCCTGCCATTGCCTGGCCAGAGAAAAAATTCGATTCCTGAGAAACTTGTACATAACTCTTCAGAGGTAGCTGTACCTACGGCTGAATTTATACAACAATACATAAACAGAGTGAATGGTTTGTACGCCATTCACTTGTTTCAAAATGAGGTCTTAGTTATACAAATGGTTTGTACAATCTGATAAGGTTGGCTTAGTTAGGTATGGAAGTTCTGAGCGTGAGGGAGTTAATGGCCTATTACAGTATCGGCGAAGTGGCCGAACGATGCGGTATCAACCCCGTTACGCTGCGTGCCTGGCAGCGCCGTTATGGATTGTTGAAGCCACAGCGCAGCGAAGGGGGACATCGTCAATTCGACGATGAAGATATCCTGCGCATTGAAGAGATCAAGCGCCTCATGAAAAGTGGCGTCTCGGTTGGCAAGGTGAAAGCCTTGCTGGAAAACAAAAACGTCATCACGCAGGGAAACTGGGTGTCATTTCAGGAAGAGATGCTGTCCGTTGTGCGTTACGCCAGCCCGGCAAAACTGCGTGCCAAACTCGGTGAATTCCGCCGCGATCATGCGACGGATGCGCTTATCGATAACATTATCATCCCCGTTCGCCAACGAATAAGCCAGGATCAGAACACGGTGCGTCATATGGCGAGCCTGCTCGATGGTGTGCTGATTGAATTCGCCGTCACAAGCCTGGCTGAGTCGCGAAAAAAAGCCGGGAAAGATGCCCTGCTGATCGGTTGGGAGTGTGACGATCGCACGCATCTGTGGCTTGAGGCCGCTCGTCTGGCGCATAAGGGCTGGCATATTGATGTGCTGGCAGAGCCCATTGATTCTCCGCGCCCTGAACTCTTTCCAGGGCAAAAAATCTTTGTCTGGACGGGAAAATCCCCTACGCCTCGTCAGCAGGAGTTGCTGGATTACTGGCGGGAACAGGGTTTTTCAGTCTCCTTCCACGCAAGAACATAAAGGGCCCGGAAGGGCCTTTTTTATTTCTTTAGTCCCGGTTGACAGAAAAGTAAAGCGAGATAGCGTGTACGCTCGAGCACGAAGATATTCAGAATAAAAGTGGTTTTGGCTGTGTGAAAAATTTAACTGCCGAAGAAGATAATTGCGTTTGCGCATGGTTTTTTGCATGAAGTATTTATAGATTGGATAATTGACTGATGACCAGTCTTGATAAATAGATTCAATAAATACTTTACGGAGTAATATTCAGGAAACGGATTCATGATGAAAATATTATTCATTACAACACTATTCTTTTTAGCAGCGGGAGCAAACCTTGCAAACGCATGCCCAAAAGGCCAGCATCCGCATGGCGGAACGGGTTCGCATCATAAGGGAGGGTATTGTTCTTATGAGAAATAAATTAGTTCTTATGACATCGTTGTTATTAATAGGATGTAGTGTTAATACATCAATGATGACAGATCAACAACTACAAAATTGTAAAGAAAACGCCTACTTAATGAGTAACAGAGTGGCTTGTGCAAGAGTCATACTTGATAAAGCACCGCTTCCGGAAACAGAAGTTATTACTCCACCACTCGCTCAAACAGTGAATTATGTGAATCAAAACACTGGAAATGACTGGGTAAAAATTGATAATAATTTGTCTTTCCGAAAAGAGTACGCTGATAATGAGTTTTTTTTAGCTTGGGTGAAGATAAAAAACGCAAGTAAACATTATGCTTTTGTTATGAGTCAGTGGAGAATTAATTGTAAAAGTAAAGAGTTACAAATCAGCAAATCAGTTTTTTATAATAAAAGCGGGCATGTAATAGATTCAATAGATGAGCCAACACCATATTCCACTATCGTTCCAGAAACTAACGGCGAAGCATTTTATTACTATACATGTATACCTTAAATTTTGCCGCTGAATCCAGCTAATCGTGCTAACTATCTCGCTAAAACGTGAGAATGGGCCAGAAAATAAAATAAATCACTCATCCCAGGAAGAGCTACGCCATACTGGCAGGGATGGAAAGTGCTAATTTCATTAGCACGCAGAACCTTGCAGACGCGGGGTTCTTGCTTCCCGACGATATGACTCGCGGTTAAATTGTTCGAAATGACTAAGTTGATCACGACTTTTTACCCGCGCGCCAGGCCAACAAAGGAATGGTTTACTGATACAGATGATATATGGAATGAAGAAGTGAGGGGAAAACCGCCGAAGCGGTTTTTACTCAGAAGGCTGTAATCCGATGTCGACCAGTGAAACGCTGCCTTTGCATAAGGCATGGAATTTTCTGTCATTCATTCCGGCCTGCTTTGCCATCGATTTAATAAGATCACGTGAAAAAGGGGCATGATGCTTATCGACCGTAACAAGTAGCTTTCTGCCATCAGAAATTTTTACCCATTGCTCGTGAGATGTACCCGTTTTGGGTTTCATTTCGAATCCTAAGGCCTTTAAGCCCCGGATAACCTCGTCATACTTTAAAGGGGTGAGCTTCTTAGTAAAAAGCATTCAATCGCTCCCCCTTTAACAAGTCACTTTACAAGGCTCGTTAAACAGGGATGCTCTTCCTGGTTTCCTGGAAAACAGCATTTTAAGACCAATAAACCAATACTTTATCCATAAAGACAGAGGGGCTTTACGGTTCAGCAACAGGTCTTTCGCATACTGTGGCTCTGCTTCTACTTCATCAAACAGAGCATTTATCTGCTGCTCAAGCTTATCCATGGCTTCCTTCATTGAATCTGCTTGCGCCGCCAGGGACAAATCAAGGCAAGCGGCAACGTAAACGCCATCCTGATGATAGGCCATGCAACGTAAGTATTTCATATTTTTCTCCTCAGGGACTCACATTCAGGAGTCAACGTGAAGTTTACCCAAAAGGTATAGGACCGCAAGGAGAAAAAATGCCTTTTTTGTAAAATGTCAAGCGTATGTAGGTGGCGACTGACAGTGTATACAGTAAAGTTCTTTAAGCGCTCAAAAATTATACCTTCCGTAGTCAGACATTTTGCATGAATTAAGAAGAAGAGGCACACGCTGAAACGTGAAGATTTTAATTAACGGCAGACTGACGTAACGGAGGGTGTTTTGTCGATTTTGAAGGTTACGCAAGAGCCCGAAAGCAGGTGATAAAAAACAATACGGGGCAATGATTTGAATCATATCGTCTGCTGCCATAAACCGCAAGTTGCTGAATTTGCAATGTTAGCCTTATTTAACGCGAATTAAAAAATCTATCTCAAAAATAGGCATTTCCGATGCATATTTTATTTTTCACCAGATTCATGCCGCTCCTGCAGTCAAATGCATTATTAATCAATGCATTGAACAATTACATCCTTCCCGTCAGCATCGCGTGACAGGGTCTATGCTTAATAAAAGTAGCTAAAAAGGGCGAATTAGCCGAAAGCCCCTGCTGTCAGGGGGTTGAAGTGATAATCGTTATCACTAACATGGTGTTATGCCCTGGTGGCTTAACAGATGAGGTGGACCTATGGAACTGCAATCAGAAACCTTTAATCCGGCCGATTTTGCCTGGCGTGGTTTAACCCTCACGCCTGCGGCTGCGGCGCATATCCACGAACTGGTGGCAAAAAAGCCCGACATCCTCGGCGTGCGTTTGGGCGTGAAGCAGACCGGCTGCGCGGGTTTCGGCTACGTTCTTGATACCGTGACTGAGCCTGAAAAGGATGATCTGGTGTTCGAGACCGATGGCGCGAAACTCTATGTTGCGCTGCAGGCGATGCCGTTTATCGACGGAACGGAAGTCGACTATGTTCGTGAAGGTTTAAACCAGTTATTCAAATTCCATAACCCGAAAGCCCAGAACGAATGCGGCTGCGGCGAAAGTTTTGGGGTATAGGCGGTACTATGTCTCGTAATACTGAAGCAACGAGTGATGTGAACACCTGGAGCGGCGGACACCTTAACTATAAAGAAGGGTTCTTCACGCAGCTGCAGACCGATGAACTGGCGAAAGGCATCAACGAGGATGTCGTTCGTGCGATCTCGGCTAAACGTAATGAGCCGGAGTGGATGCTTGAATTCCGCCTCAGCGCTTTTCGCGCGTGGCTGGAAATGGAGGAGCCGCACTGGCTGAAAGCACACTACGACAAACTGAATTACCAGGATTACAGTTACTACTCCGCGCCCTCCTGCGGGAGCTGTGACGATACCTGCGCCTCGCAGCCGGGAGCGGTTCAGCAGACCGGCGCTGAGAACAGCTTCCTGAGCAAAGAGGTTGAAGAAGCGTTTAACCAGCTCGGTGTGCCGGTGCGAGAAGGGAAAGAGGTGGCGGTGGACGCCATTTTTGACTCCGTATCGGTCGCGACAACCTATCGTGAAAAGCTGGCAGAGCAGGGGATCATTTTCTGTTCCTTTGGCGAAGCGATCCACGATCACCCGGAACTGGTGAAAAAGTACATTGGTACGGTGGTGCCGAGTAATGACAATTTCTTTGCGGCGCTTAACGCCGCAGTGGCCTCTGACGGCACCTTTATCTACGTGCCGAAAGGCGTGCGTTGCCCGATGGAGCTGTCCACCTATTTCCGCATTAACGCCGAGAAAACTGGCCAGTTCGAACGTACCATTCTGGTGGCCGATGAAGGCAGCTACGTCAGCTACATCGAAGGCTGCTCTGCGCCGGTTCGTGACAGCTACCAGCTCCACGCGGCGGTGGTTGAAGTCATCATTCACAAAGACGCCGAGGTGAAATACTCCACGGTACAAAACTGGTTCCCTGGCGATGGCAATACCGGCGGTATTCTGAACTTCGTGACCAAACGAGCGCTGTGCGAAGGTGAAAACAGCAAGATGTCCTGGACTCAGTCAGAAACCGGCTCCGCCATCACCTGGAAATACCCGAGCTGCATTCTGCGTGGTGATAACTCCATCGGTGAGTTTTACTCGGTGGCGCTGACCAGCGGCCGTCAGCAGGCCGATACCGGTACTAAGATGATCCACATTGGTAAAAACACCAAATCGACCATCATCTCAAAAGGGATCTCCGCCGGGCACAGCCAGAACAGCTATCGTGGGCTGGTTAAGATCATGCCAACGGCTACCAATGCGCGTAACTTTACCCAGTGTGACTCCATGCTGATTGGCGCGGACTGCGGTGCACATACCTTCCCGTATGTGGAGTGCCGCAATAATAGCGCCCAGCTAGAGCACGAGGCGACCACATCGCGTATCGGTGAAGATCAGCTCTTCTACTGCCTGCAGCGCGGCATCAGCGAAGAAGATGCCATTTCGATGATTGTGAACGGCTTCTGTAAGGATGTGTTCTCTGAACTGCCGCTGGAATTCGCCGTTGAAGCACAAAAACTCCTCGCCATTAGTCTTGAACACAGCGTCGGTTAAGGAAAGCACATGTTAAGCATTAAAGATTTACAGGTAAGCGTGGAAGACAAAGCGATCCTGCGCGGCCTCAATTTTGACGTCAAACCAGGTGAAGTTCACGCCATTATGGGGCCGAATGGCTCAGGGAAAAGTACGCTTTCAGCGACGCTGGCAGGGCGCGAGGATTACGAAGTCACCAGTGGAACGGTGGAGTTTAACGGCAAAGATCTGCTGGAGATGTCTCCTGAAGATCGTGCGGGCGAGGGCATCTTTATGGCCTTCCAGTATCCGGTGGAAATTCCCGGCGTCAGCAACCAGTTCTTCCTGCAAACCGCCCTGAATGCGGTGCGTAAGTATCGTGGCCTGGAGGCGCTGGATCGTTTTGATTTCCAGGATTTAATGGAAGAGAAGATCAAGTTGCTGAAAATGCCGGAAGACCTGCTGACCCGCTCGGTCAACGTTGGTTTCTCCGGTGGTGAGAAAAAGCGTAACGACATCCTGCAGATGGCGGTACTCGAACCTGAGCTTTGCATTCTCGATGAGACCGATTCTGGTCTGGATATTGATGCGCTGAAGATTGTCGCCGATGGCGTCAACTCCCTGCGCGACGGCAAACGCTCGTTTATCATCGTCACCCACTACCAGCGTATCCTGGACTATATCAAACCGGATCACGTCCACGTGCTCTATCAGGGGCGTATTGTGAAGTCCGGCGATTTTACGCTGGTCAAACAACTGGAGGAGCAGGGTTATGGCTGGCTTACCGAACAGCAGTAATGCACTCCAGCAATGGCACCGCCTGTTTGAAGCGCAGGGTGAAACGCGCTCTGAGCAGGCTCAGCAGCACCTTCAGCAACTGTTGCGCCTCGGCCTGCCGACGCGTAAGCATGAGAACTGGAAATACACGCCGCTTGATGGCCTGCTGAACGGCGAGTTTGTGACGCGGCTGGCGGATATCAGCCCGGCCCAGCGTGATGCTCTGGCGCTTAACGTGGATGCCGTGCGCCTGGTGTTTGTCGACGGACAGTTCCGGGCGGAGCTGAGCGACAACACGCGGGAGAGTGGGTTTGAGATTACCATTAACGACGACCGCCAGCGGCTGACTGCTGCCGTTCAGCCTGAGGTGTTCCTGCATCTCACAGAAAGCCTGGCGCAGAGCGTGACGCATATCCATGTGACGCGTAACCAGCGTCCGGCGAAACCGCTGCTGTTAATGCACATTACTCAGGGACTGGAGGGTGGCGAGATCAATACGGCGCACTATCGCCATCACCTTGAGCTGGCCGAAGGGGCGGAGGCGACGGTGATGGAGCATTATGTCAGCCTCAATGATACCCGCCATTTCACGGGCGCACGTCTGACGATGAATGTGGCCGCCAATGCCCAGCTTCACCATATCAAGCTGGCATTTGAAAACCCGCTGAGCCACCACTTCGCCCATAATGACATTCTGCTGGGGCAGGACGCTGCGGCGTACAGCCACAGCTTCCTGCTGGGTGATGCTGTGCTGCGACACAACACCAGTACGCAGTTGAACGGTGAAAATACTACGCTGCGCATCAACAGCCTGGCGATGCCGGTCAACTCGGAAGTGTGTGATACGCGCACCTGGCTTGAGCACAACAAAGGGTATTGCAACAGCCGTCAGCTGCATAAAACCATTGTCAGTGACAAAGGCCGCGCGGTGTTTAACGGCCTGATTAACGTGGCGCAGCACGCGATCAAAACCGACGGGCAGATGACCAACAACAACCTGCTGTTGGGGCGTCTGGCGGAAGTGGACACCAAACCGCAGCTGGAGATCTACGCCGACGACGTGAAATGTAGCCACGGCGCGACGGTCGGGCGCATTGATGACGAACAGATGTTCTATCTGCGCTCGCGCGGTATCGACAGGCAGGCCGCGCAGAAGATGATCATCTATGCCTTTGCGGCAGAGCTGACGGAAGCGCTGAGCGATGAGGCGTTAAAACAGCAGGTGCTGGCCCGCATAGGCCGGCGTCTTGGAGGCGAAGCATGAGTTTTCCCGTAGAGAAAGTCCGGGCAGATTTTCCGGTTCTGACCCGTGAAGTGAACGGTCTGCCGCTGGCCTATCTCGACAGTGCTGCCAGCGCGCAGAAACCAAACCAGGTGGTGGACGCCGAAGCGGAGTTTTACCGCCACGGCTATGCGGCGGTGCATCGCGGTATTCATACGCTGAGCGCCGAGGCGACTCAGCGTATGGAAAACGTGCGCACCCAGCTTGCCGCTTTCCTCAATGCACGCTCGCCGGAAGAGCTGGTGTTTGTGCGCGGGACCACGGAGGGGATCAACCTGGTCGCTAACAGCTGGGGTAACGCGCAGGTACACGCGGGCGATAACATCATCATCACCCGGATGGAACACCACGCCAATATCGTGCCCTGGCAGATGCTCTGTGAGCGTGTGGGTGCCGAACTGAGGGTGATCCCCCTTAACGTCGACGGGACGCTGCAGCTTGATCAACTCGACGCGTTGCTGGATGAACACACGCGGCTGGTGGCGGTGACCCAGGTCTCTAACGTGCTGGGCACTGAAAACCCGGTGGCAGAGATTATTGAGAAGGCTCATCAGGCGGGCGCGAAGGTGCTGATTGATGGTGCGCAGGCGGTGATGCACCACGCGGTCGACGTGCAGGCGCTGGACTGTGATTTCTATGTTTTCTCCGGCCATAAGCTCTACGGGCCTACCGGTATTGGCGTGTTGTACGTCAAAGAAGATATTCTGCAGGCTATGCCGCCGTGGGAAGGGGGCGGTTCGATGATTGCCACCGTCAGCCTGACCGAAGGCACCACCTACGCGCGTGCGCCGTGGCGTTTTGAGGCGGGCACACCAAACACGGGCGGTATTATTGGGCTTGGCGCGGCGGTCTCTTACGTCTCCGCGATGGGTCTGGACGCCATTCAGGAATACGAACAGCAGCTGATGCATTACGCATTGCAGGAGCTGGCCGGCGTGCCGGATCTTACGTTATACGGTCCTGCAGAGCGGCAGGGTGTAATAGCGTTTAATCTGGGTAAACACCATGCTTATGATGTGGGCAGTTTCCTTGATAACTACGGCGTGGCCGTGCGCACCGGACACCACTGCGCTATGCCGCTGATGGCGTTTTACCAGGTTCCGGCGATGTGCCGCGCATCGCTGGTGATGTACAACACAACGGAAGAGGTCGACAGACTGGTGGCGGGACTAAAACGCATTCACCAGCTGCTGGGCTAACGAGAGGCAAGAGATGGCAGAGTTGCCGGATAAAGAGAAGCTGTTGCGTAACTTTGGGCGTTGCGCAAACTGGGAAGAGAAGTACCTCTATATCATTGAGCTTGGGCAGCGTCTGCCGCCGCTCAGTGAAGAGGCGCATAACCCGGATAATATTATTCAGGGCTGCCAGAGCCAGGTGTGGATCGTGATGCAGCCTGACAAAAACGGTGTGATGGAATTACAGGGCGACAGCGATGCCGCAATTGTGAAAGGGCTGATTGCCGTTGTGTTTATTCTGTATCACCAGATGACGGCGCAGGACATTGCCACGTTTGATGTGCGCCCGTGGTTTGAAAAAATGGCGCTAACCCAACACCTCACTCCGTCCCGCTCCCAGGGGCTGGAAGCGATGATCCGCGCGATTCGCGCTAAAGCCGCAATCCTTAGCTAGACTTAAAAGACAGCATTCATTCTGTTTCGCGAGGTGGTTTCTGCCTCGCTGGTTTTTCAGCTTTCTGACGTTCTGTCAGTGAATAAGGAATCTCAGCATGAAGCGCGCGTCTTTTATAACCCTGGTACTGCTTGGTTCGCTCGGTGCTCTTAATTCAGCCAGAGCGGTAGATTACCCTTTGCCGCCTGAGGGCAGCCGTCTTATTGGTCAAAACCAAACCTACACCATTCAGGAAGGCGACAATAAGCTACAAACCATTGCCCGTCGGTTTAATACCGCAGCACAGCTTATTCTTGAAACCAATAATACCATTGCGCCGGTCAATCCTGCGCCGGGAACGGTGATAACGATTCCGTCTCAGATGCTACTGCCGGATACACCGCGCGAGGGCATTGTGGTGAACCTGGCAGAACTGCGGCTCTATTACTTCCCGCCGGGTGAAAATAGCGTTCAGGTTTACCCGCTGGGGATCGGGCAGCTTGGGCTGGAAACGCCGGTATCAACTACCCGCGTGAGTCAGAAAATCCCTAACCCTACCTGGACGCCAACAGCGGGCATCAGGGCGCGCTCACTGGCACAGGGCATCAAACTGCCCCCGGTGGTGCCCGCAGGGCCAAATAACCCGCTGGGGCGCTATGCATTGCGTTTAGGCATCGGGAATGGGGAATATCTCATTCACGGGACCAGCGCGCCGGACAGCGTCGGGCTGCGTGTCAGCTCCGGTTGTATGCGCATGAATGCGCCGGACATCAAGGCGCTGTTCGGGCAGGTACGCGTCGGTACGCGGGTGCAGATCATTAATGAACCGGTGAAGTTCTCCGTGGAGCCTGACGGTAAACGCTATATTGAAGTTCACCGACCTCTGGCACAGGTTGAAGGGGAAAACCCTCAGGTTGCGCCAATTACGCATTCCGCAGAGTTTGCCGCGTTTGTTTCCCAGACGGGGAGTGATAAAGCGCTTATTGATAAAGCGTTGTCACGTCGGGCGGGCATTCCGGTTGCTGTGTCGGCAGATAATGGCCCGTCCGCCAGTAACCCTGTGTTATCGGTACAGAACAGTCGTGTGTCAACGGCGGTTGCGGAAGAAGAAGGGGAGAAAGTGACGCAATAGGCCGTTTGAGAAGGCAAAAAAAATGGCGCACAATGTGCGCCATTTTATTAACAGGTACTATTACTTACGGTATTTAGTAGCCTGGTTGTCCAGACGCTGGTTAGCGCGAGCTGCGTCGTCTTTAGCAGCCTGAACGTCGGAACGGATTGCGTTCACGTCGTTGCTCAGCTGGTCAACTTTAGCGTTCAGAGTCTGAACGTCAGAAGACAGCTGATCGATTTTAGCGTTGCTGGAGCAACCTGCCAGCAGAGTAGAACCCAGGATTACCGCGCCCAGTACCAGTTTAGTACGATTCATTATTAATACCCTCTAGATTGAGTTAATCTCCATGTAGCGTTACAAGTATTACACAAAGTTTTTTAGGTTGAGAATATTTTTTTGATGGGAATACGCCTATTTTTGATCGTTCGCTCAAAGAAGCAACGAATTTGGCATTTTTGTCGAAAAAGCTATGTTAAAAAAGGCATTTTTCATCGGATTCATCTTAGATAAATCGCGATTAAATAGAAAAACCCGATTTGCTATTTTGTTTAGATATAGCTAATGCCAGCAATAAAAAAAGCGCCGCGAGGGCGCTTTTTAACAGAATGCATTCGTTCGGGAATTATTACAGTACGTGAACAGATGCAGTATTGGTTGTGCCTGATGGAACCAGTGCACCAGAAACCATCACGACAACGTCGCCTTTCTGAGCCAGACCGCTTTCCAGCGCCAGTTCTTTACCCTGAATGTAGAAATCGTCAGTAGAGGCGATCTCTTTCACCAGATGCGCAACAACGCCTTTGCTCAGCACCAGCTGACGCGCCGTGGTTTCGTTGGTGGTCAGTGCCAGGATAGTGGCGTCCGGGAAGTATTTACGTACTGCGCGAGCAGATTTACCGCCCTGAGTGGCTACCACGATCAGCGGTGCGTCCAGTTTCTCAGCGGTTTCTACAGCACCACGGCACACTGCTTCGGTGATGCGCAGTTTGCGGCTGTCGTTGCTGAAGTCCAGACGGCTGGTCATGACGCGATCGGTACGCTCACAGATGGTCGCCATGATGCTAACGGCTTCCAGCGGGTATTTCCCTTTCGCGGATTCGCCGGACAGCATCACTGCGTCAGTGCCGTCGAGGATGGCGTTAGCCACGTCGCCTGCTTCAGCGCGGGTAGGGCGTGGGTTTTTGATCATGGAGTCCAGCATCTGCGTGGCAGTGATAACCACTTTACGCGCGCGAACACACTTCTCGATCATCATCTTCTGCGCGAAGATCACCTCTTCAACCGGGATCTCAACGCCCAGGTCACCACGTGCAACCATGATGCCGTCAGATGCTTCGAGGATTTCGTCGAAGTTGTTCAGGCCTTCCTGGTTTTCGATTTTGGAGATGATCTGGATCTTCTCGCCGCCGTGCGCTTTCAGGTGCTCACGGATTTCAACCACGTCGGAACGTTTACGAATGAAGGACGCAGCAACGAAGTCAACGCCTTGCTCGCAGCCGAAGATCAGGTCTTGCTTGTCTTTTTCAGCCAGCGCTGGCAGAGCGATAGAAACGCCTGGCAGGTTAACGCCTTTGTTTTCGCCCAGGTCGCCGTTGTTCAGTACCTTACAGATAACCTTGTTGCCTTCGATAGCGGTGACTTCCATACCGATCAGGCCGTCGTCCACCAGCACGGTGTTACCCACGGACAGATCGCTGGTGAAGCCTTCATAGGTCACCGCAACGATGTCGTTGTTACCGACAACAGACTTGTCAGTGGTGAAGGTGAAGGTCTGGCCCGCTTTCAGAGAGACGTCGTTACCGCCTTCGAGTTTGATGGTACGGATTTCTGGACCTTTGGTATCGAGCAGGATAGCGGCTTTTTTACCGGTCTTGCTCATCACGTTGCGCAAGTTCTGGATACGCTGACCGTGTTCAGCATAGTCACCGTGGGAGAAGTTCAGACGCATAACGTTCATGCCGGCGTCCAGCATTTTGGTCAGCATCTCTTCAGATTCGGTTTTCGGGCCGATGGTGCAAACAATTTTCGTCTTTTTCATGACAGTCTTAGTCTTTAAGTTGGGAAGGATATGGAAATCTCGCTCCGGGGGCGCACCGCCGCGGAGTCAAACCTGTGTTGCAAAAGAGTATATGACACGCACTAAGGATAGGAGACATCAAATGAGCGTGCAGAAGAAAGTGTGCCTGAGTGTCAGCCCAACGAAGGAGAGGAGAAATTGTACGTTGTTTTTTGTATTCCAAGCGCTGAAACCATTCACCAGGGATTAGGCGCGCATTATACGCTGATTTTCAGCAAAAAGGAAAATGAAAACAGCGTTTCAAAAATAATCTGTGCAGTTTCACACAATATTGTTATCAAGGCGTTAAGGCATAATGACATCTTATGGCGGCAGGCCGAACGCCCGCCGCATTTTGCTCAGATTTTCAGCGCCTGGTGGAGAACGGCGATTAAGTCT
The DNA here is from genome assembly GCF_041021625.1 of Enterobacter sp. MALB-1. NCBI lineage: Bacteria > Pseudomonadati > Pseudomonadota > Gammaproteobacteria > Enterobacterales > Enterobacteriaceae > Enterobacter > Enterobacter sp. MALB-1. The sequence goes on along the minus strand of NZ_JBDPJL010000001.1, from coordinate 2,507,524 downwards.
TTCACATCCTCAATCCCGACTGAGAGGCGGATCAACTGAGGAACAATGCCGTTAGCCAGACGTTGTTCCAGCGGAATGGAGGCATGGGTCATGCTGTAAGGCTGGCTGACCAGACTTTCCACACCACCCAGGCTTTCGGCAAGGGTGAACAGCTTCAGGTTACGGATAACCTCTGTTGCCCGTTGCGCATCACCTTTTACCACCACGGCAATCATGCCGCCCGGCAGCGCCATCTGGGAGCGGGCGAGCGAATACTGTGGGTGCGACTCCACCCCCGGATAGAAGACTTTTTCCACCTGAGGGTGCTGCTCAAGCCATTGCGCAATCGCGAGTGCGTTGGTGCTGTGCTTCTCCACACGCAACGCAAGGGTGCGAATACCGCGCAGGGTCAGGAAGCTGCTAAACGGATCAAGCACGCCGCCGATGGCGTTCTGCAGGTAACCCAGCGTGTCAGCCAGGGCTTTGTTATCCCCCACGACCGCCAGCCCAGCCACCACGTCAGAGTGGCCGTTAAGGTATTTGGTGGCAGAGTGCACCACAATATCGAAACCCGACTCCAGAGGGCGGTGAATGATCGGTGACGCAAACGTATTATCTGCCACGCTGATGAGGTTATGACGCCGGGCAATCGCGGCAATAGCCGCCAGATCCGCCAGCTTCAGCAGGGGATTGGTCGGCGTTTCCACCCAGATCATCCGGGTATCCGGGCGAATGGCGGCTTCCAGCCCCGCCAGATCGTCCGGTTTAATCCAGCTGACCTGCAGACCGGTACTGCGCCTGCGCACGTTTTCAATCAGGCGATACGTCCCGCCGTAGACGTCATCAATGGCGACGATATGGCTGTCTTTATCCAGCAGTTCGAGCACGGTGGAAATGGCCGCCAGCCCTGACGCAAAGGCGTAGCCACGCGTCCCGCTTTCCAGTTTAGCAATCGCCGTTTCCAGCGCATGGCGGGTCGGGTTACCGCTGCGGGAATATTCATAGCCGGTATGTTCTCCCGGTGACGGCTGCGCAAACGTTGAGGTGGCGTAAATCGGCGGCATCACCGCACCGTGCTGATCGTTAAATTCGCCGCTATGAACGCTGAGAGTGGCCAGATTTTTCATCGTGTGTTCCTTTCTTGTTGTAGACGGTTGCGCCAGGCGGTGAGGACGTCGCTGCGCGTGATCAGGCCGAGAAAGCGCTCGTTGTCAGTGATAACGGCGACCAGTCCGCGGTCAAAAATGGCGTGCAGGTCGCTCTCCGGTGCGTGCTTATCAAGAAACTCCACCTGCCGCGTCATCGCCTGAGTGACGGGGAGGGTGAAACGATCGCCTTCGCCGCCGATGTGCCGCAGCAGATCCCACTCGTCGATGATACCGACGACCTTACCGTCATCCAGCACAGGAAGCTGGGAGATGTCGTACAAACGCATCCGTGCCAGCACGGTGGAGAGAGTGTCATCCGGTGAGGCGGTAACGGTCGCGCCTTCATCGTGGCGAAGGGCGATGTAGTCGGAAAGATCGCCAGCCTGAGGGCGCGTAATTAGCCCCTGCTGACGCATCCAGTCGTCGTTGAACATCTTCGAGAGATATTTATTACCGCTGTCGCAGGCGAAGGTGACAACGCGCTTCGGCGTGGTCTGCGCCTGGCAGTATTTCAGTGCGGCTGCCAGCAAAGTGCCGCTGGAGGAACCCGCCAGAATGCCTTCCGTTTTCAGCAGCGCGCGCGCGGTTGTAAAGGCTTCCTGGTCGGTAATACGCCAGGCGCGATGAACGCCCTCGATGTGCGCCAGCGGGGGAATGAAGTCTTCACCGATCCCTTCAACCAGCCATGAACCCGCATCGTGGTAACGCCCGGTCTCCACCTGATCGGCGAGAACCGAACCCGCAGGGTCGGCCAGCACAAACTCCGTATGCGGGGAGTGCCCGGCAAACCAGGCCTGCAGGCCCCCCAGCGTGCCGCCGGAACCGACGCCGACCACGATGGCATCAATGTTTCCATCGAGTTGCTCGTACAGTTCCGGCGCGGTGGTGGTGCGGTGCGCCAGCGGGTTGGCTTCATTATTAAACTGATCAATATAAAACGCGCCGGGCAGGTCGTTCGCCAGCCGTTGGGCGTAATCCTGATAATAGGCCGGATGACCTTTGTTGACGTCGGAACGGGTCAGCACCACCTGAGCCCCCAGCGCGCGCAGGTGGAATATTTTTTCGCGGCTCATTTTGTCGGGCACCACCAGAATCAGTGAATACCCTTTCTGTGCGGCAATCAGCGCCAGCCCGAGGCCGGTATTCCCGGCGGTGGCCTCAATAATCGTGCCGCCGGGTAGCAGCAGACCTTTGCGCTCCGCTTCATTAATCATCGACAGCGCGACGCGATCTTTGATCGAGCCACCGGGGTTTTGGTTTTCCAGCTTAAGAAACAGCGAGCACGGGCCGGTATCGAGTTTATGTAGCTGGATCAGCGGCGTGCGGCCAATCAGTTCGGTAACGGAATGATAAATCGTCATGAGGGTTTCCCTTTAAGAAGTTCATGACGGGATGATAGGACCGTGAATTTTTCTCAATAAAGAACGTTTCACTGTCTTTTAGAACAGAAAAGCATATTCATGCCAGTTTTGGATGTCAGGAAAGCAAGACGTAAAGTGCTCTGGATGTGAGGATGGCTATACAGGCATAAAATGCTGCAAAAATAGCCATTTTTACCGGTGGTGGTCGGTGATATATGCATCTGGCAGATATTCATTGCTGAAAATAATCTAAATGCCCGTTGCCCTGTTATTTCGCTGCTTATTTCCGGTCGTTATAAGACATTCCTTTTTGGTCATTTAAAACCTGATCACCTCTGTTTACACTCATTTGGACATCCATACTGCTAAACCGCTATATGCGTAACGGATAAAGAATAAGAATGATTGTACTCAGGAATATTTCGAAGGTTTTTGACAACGGAAAGGTGGCACTCACTGCCGTTGATAACGTCAATTTGACGATCGAACAGGGACAAATTTACGGCATTATCGGTTACAGCGGCGCAGGGAAAAGTACCCTGATCCGCCTGCTGAATGGCCTCGAAAAACCGAGTACCGGGAGCGTCACCATTAACGGGCAGGACATCTCTGCCGCAAAGGGTGAAGCGCTGCGCCAGGCACGTCTGAAGATCAGCATGGTATTCCAGCACTTCAACCTGCTGTGGTCGCGCACGGTGAACGAGAACATCGCCTTCTCAATGCAAATCGCCGGTGTGCCCAAAGCCAACATCAAGGCCCGCGTGGCCGAACTGGTGGCGCTGGTCGGGCTGAAGGGGCGCGAAAATGCGTACCCTTCTCAGCTCAGTGGCGGGCAAAAGCAGCGGGTAGGCATCGCGCGTGCGCTGGCGAATAACCCGGATGTACTGCTCTGCGATGAAGCAACCTCCGCGCTCGACCCGCAGACCACCGATCAGATCCTTGACCTGCTGCTGGATATTAACCGTCGTTTTAAGCTGACTATCGTGCTGATTACCCACGAGATGCACGTGGTGCGCAAAATCTGCGACCGCGTGGCGGTGATGGAGAACGGCAAAGTAGTGGAAGAGGGCGACGTGCTGAGCGTCTTTACCCACCCACAGCAGCCCATCACGCAACAGTTTGTCCGTCAGGTAAGCCAGTATGCCGAGGAAGAGACGTTCAATACTGAACTGGCAAACGAGCTGGAAGGCACGGTTATCCGGCTGACCTTCACCGGGCACAGCACGCATAAGCCGATCGTGGGGGAACTGACGCTGCGCTACGGCCTGCCGTTTAATATCCTGCACGGAAAAATGACACAAACCGCCCACGGTGTTTTCGGTCAACTCTGGGTACACGTGGTGGCATCTGACGAACAACTGAACAATATCCTTGCCGACCTGCAGCAAAGTGATATTCAGGGCGAGGTGATTAAACATGGCTGAGGATCTCTTTCCGCATCTGAAGTGGGATCAACTGTGGGCGGCAACGCTGGAGACGCTGTACATGACGGCACTCTCTGGTGTGGCGACCTTTGTCCTGGGGATTGTGCTCGGCCTGGCGCTGTTTTTAACCGCCCGTGGTGGGCTGTTTCATAACCGCACGGTCTATAGCGTGATTTCGATTGTGGTGAACGTGTTCCGTTCTATCCCGTTCATCATCCTGATTGTATTGCTGATCCCGTTCACGAAAACCATCGTGGGTACCATCCTCGGCGCAAATGCGGCGCTGCCTGCGCTGATAGTGGGCGCGGCACCGTTCTACGCGCGTCTGGTGGAGATTGCCCTGCGTGAAGTGGACAAAGGGGTCATAGAAGCAACGCGCTCAATGGGCGCACGACTGAGCACCTTAGTGTTTCGGGTTTTACTGCCGGAATCTTCACCCGCACTGGTTTCAGGCATTACGGTGACGCTGATCGCGCTGGTGAGTTACAGCGCAATGGCGGGGGTGATTGGCGCTGGCGGTTTGGGAAATCTGGCTTATCTGGAAGGATTCCAGCGCAACCATGGTGACGTCACGCTGGTAGCAACGGTGACCATTTTGATCATCGTTTTCGTTATCCAGTTCTGCGGCGACATCATTACTTCACTGTTAGATAAACGCTAATAAATACACACAGGAACCATCATCATGAAAAAGACACTGACACTGATCGCCGCAGCAACCCTGAGCGCCCTGAGCTTTGCTTCCTGGGCCGATACCTTGACCGTGGGCGCGTCCAACACGCCGCATGCCGAAATCCTGGAGCAGGCGAAGCCGATTCTGGCGAAGCAGGGTATCGATCTGGAGATCAAACCGTTCCAGGACTACATTCTGCCAAACACCGCGCTGGCGGGGCATGATATCGATGCCAACTACTTCCAGCATATCCCTTACCTGAACAGCGTGCTGAAAGATCACGCGGGCGACAAGGATTACGATTTTGTCAGCGCAGGTGCTATCCACATTGAGCCAATCGGTATCTACTCTAAAAAATACAAGTCGCTGAAAGATCTGCCGGAAGGCGGCAAAATCATCATGCGTGATGCCGTTTCGGAAGAGGGTCGCATTCTCTCTATCTTTGAAAAAGAGGGTGTGATCAAGCTGAAGCCGGGCATCGACAAAGTGACCGCGCGCATCAGCGACATCGTGGAGAACCCGAAAAAGCTGCAGTTCACTCCTAACGTGGAAGCCTCCCTGCTGCCGCAAATGTACAACAACGACGAAGGCGATGCGGTGGTGATTAACGCCAACTACGCGATTGACGCCGGTCTGGACCCGGTTCACGACCCGATTGCGGTTGAGAGCGGTGAAAATAACCCGTATGCCAACATCATTACCGTGCATCGCGGTGACGAGAAGAAGAAAGATATCGTCGCGCTGGTGAACGTGCTGCACTCTAAAGAGATTCAGGAGTGGATTCGTACCAAATATAAAGGCGCGGTTATCCCTGTAAATAACTAATTCCTTGATTTTACAAAGAAGCCCGGCGAGATCCTCGTCGGGCTTCTTTTTGTATCCAGCCCACGAATCATTTAAGCTGAACGTTTAGGGCAATGGAGGGTTGGCAATGGGCAATGTGACCAAAGACGAAGCGCTGTACCAGGAGATGTGTCGGGTGGTCGGGAAGGTGGTGCTTGAGATGCGTGATTTAGGCCAGGAGCCAAAGCATATTGTGATCGCCGGTGTGCTGCGTACCGCGCTGGCGAACCAGCGCGTCAAACGCAGTGAGCTGACAACCGAAGCGATGGAAACGGTGGTTAAAGCGCTGGCCGGGTAAGCCGCCAGCGTTTCGCGAGCTGTTCGAGTGAACAGCAGAGCAGGTAGTAGACCACACCGGTAAAGATAAAAATGGCGGCAGGGTAGATCTGCACCCGGTTATTCACCTGTCCTGCCACTGTCGTCAGTTCCGGCACGTTTACAATGAACGCCAGCGACGTATCCTTCAGCAGGCTGATAAAAATGCCCACCAGAGACGGCAGGATGTTGCGCAACCCCTGCGGAAGCAGCACGCGCCACAGGGTTTGTTGGGTGCTGAATCCCTGAGATAGCGCCGCCTCATACTGTCCGGCAGGCAGCGCGTTTAGCCCGGCCAGTACCGAATGCATCACCGATGCCGCCGTAAACCAGGCCAGCGCCAGCGTGACCGTCAGCGCACCCGGCAGTTCGCCGCCGGTCATCAGCGGCAGCAGATACCACATCCAGAAAATCACGAAGATTAACGGGATTCCGCGGATCAGCTCTGCCCACAGAAACAGCGCCTTGCGCACCAGCCCCGTATAACGCCAGGCCAGGCACGCAAGGGCAATGCCGCCAGGCAGGGCGAGCAGCGCTGCTCCTGTAGCCATCAATAGTGAGAGCAACACCCCGCCAGGCTCACCCGCCGCCGCACGTCCCCACAGCAGATAATCCAGGTTTTCGGTAATAACATTTATTCCGGCAATCATTTTACACTCCCTCTGGCAGGGCCGATGCGCACCAGCACCATGCCCATCACCACGCCCGTGAGCAGATACAGTGCCGTTCCCACGGTAAATGCCTCCAGCGCGTGGGCGTTGTAACTCTCTATCTGCCGTACCTGGTAAGTGAGTTCGGCAAAGCCAATTCCACTGGCAAGCGAGGAGAGCTTCATCAGGTTGAGATACTGCCCGACGACCGGTTGCCAGGCGTTAGCCAGCCCCTGTGGCAACAGAATGTAACGAAACAGCCGCCAGGCGGAAAATCCCTGCGCCATCGCAGCTTCACGCTGCCCGGTGGGGACGGAGCGCAACCCGGACTCGATCTCTTCAATTAAAAAGGCTGAAGTGAACACCCCCAGTCCCCAGGCAGAACATAAAAACTCCGGTGTGAACCACCAGACGTCGCCGGGCAGGATCGACCAGCTGTGATCTGCATTCACCACATCCCGAAGCGCCAGCGGAAGCCAGTTCCAGGCGGCGAAATACCAGAACAGCAGTTGTACCAGGAGGGGGGTATTGCGAAACAGGGAGACCCAGGCGCTGACAACCCCTTCGCCGGTTCGCCCGCCAGAGAGGCGTAACAGCAAAAACAACAGCGCGAAAAGGCTGGCCAGTATCGCACCCGCGAGAGTGACCCACAGCGTGGTCAGAAAACCGGATAATATCCACTGCAGGGGCTGCCCGGTCAGCACCCCCTGCCAGTCGAGCGCGGGCATTACAGATGCTCCTGATGAAGCGGGTTGAGCACCTTTTGCAGGAAACGCTGCGCGCGCGGATGCGATGGTTGCGTAAAAAACTGCTCCGGCGAGACCGTTTCCAGGATCTGACCGCCATCGATAAAAACAATCCGGTCGGCAATTTCACGGGCAAACTGCATTTCGTGCGTTACCACGACCATCGTGATCCCGCTATGCGCCAGCGCTTTCATTACAAACAGCACTTCACCAATCATCTCCGGGTCGAGGGCTGACGTCGGCTCGTCGAACAGGATGATTTGCGGCGAAGAGGCCAGCGCACGGGCGATGGCGACGCGTTGCTGCTGCCCTCCTGATAGCTCTGCCGGGAAATGGTGGGCTTTTTCCAGCATGCCCACTTTTTCCAGCAGGACGGCGGCACGTTCCTGAGCAGGCTGAGGTTTCCAGCCGTGGACGTGCTCCAGCGCCAGAGTAATGTTCTGGCTGGCGGTGAGATGCGCGTAAAGATTAAATTGCTGGAAAACGAAGCCAACGCGGCTGCGAAGCTGTCGAAGCGCCACACCGGAAAGTTGCCCGGTGGGTTTGTTGTCGACCAGAATTTCGCCGCCGTTAAGGGTTTCCAGCTGGTTGATGAGCCGGATGAGAGTGGACTTGCCGGAACCGGAAGGGCCGAGTATAGCAACCACTTCACCGGGCGTGATGCTCAGGTTTATCCCTTTGAGCACCTCATGATTACCGTAACGTTTAACCACGTCACGAAACTCAACGCTGGCGTGTTCCAGATGTGAAAAATCCGCGGCACCGGCCGCGGAGTGTGAAAATAAACCTGAGAGCATATTACCGGGCTTCTATTTTAAAGGCGCGAGGCTGTGGGGACGGGGTCTGTGGGCCAAACCAGGTGTCGTAGATTTTTGCGGCCTGACCGCTTTTCTCGAGGTTAATCAGCTCATCGTTCACCACTTTCAGCAGCGCCGTTTCGCCTTTTTTCACGCCAACGCCAATCTCTTCTTTGCTGAGCAGGTCAGGCAGAATTTTGAAGTTCGCTTTATCCGGTGCTTGTGCCAGCAGGCCCGCCAGAATGGTGCTGTCCTGGGTGATCGCCTGCACGTTACCGTTACGCAGTGCGGTCAGCGCCAGCGGAATATCATCGTAGGAGAGCACGCGGGACTGCGGGAAACGCTGGTGGAGAGCCTGTTCACCTGTTGTGCCTTTTACCGCACCAATACGCGCGCGGCTGTATTCGTCCAGTTTATCCGGGGACGTTGCTGGCACCAGGAACTGCTGTCCGGTCACAAAATAGGGGGTGGAAAAATCGATCACCTGCGCGCGTTCTGGCGTGATGGTGATGTCTGCCACAATTAAATCGGCTTTACCGGACTGCAGCAGCGGAATGCGGTTGGCCGGATTAGTGGCAACCAGTTCCAGCTTCACGCCAAGCGCTTTTGCCAGCGCGTTGGCGAAATCGACGTCATAGCCCACGATCTCATGGGTTTTCGCGTCGATAGAACCAAACGGTGGGTTGGCGTCAAAGGTGGCGACTTTCACCACGCCTGCTGCCCTGATGTCCGCCAGTTGGTCGGCCTGCGCCTGTGTCGACAATATGCCGCCTGCCGCCAGTAAACCCAAAGCCACTGCTATTTTTTGATACGATTTTTTATATGCTGCCATAGTAATGCGTCTTCCCGTCGTTTTTGTTTTCTCCGGATACGCTCCCATAAGCTAACGCTATCGCCAAATAAGAAATTCTTCTTTGCTATAAGCAAAAAAGCATTAGTGAACAATGTGTTATTGACAAGTAAATGAATGGGAGGCTATTTGCGCATTCTGCACATTGACAGTCAATATTGGTATTTCCCTTACGTGAAATTTAGGTGTTTAACTGAGGACAGGTGAAGCGAAGAGGGTAAAGACGATGAAAAAGTGGATAAGCACGTTACGGCGGTTTTTTGCGACCCGGCCGGACAATGCGGAGAACAGCGCGCAACGTGTTCTTGAGTCGATTCTGCCTGTCGCCAGCCTGTATGGCGTCGACGTCGCTAACATTGACCCGGAGTGGTTCCATGATAAAACGTCACGCTGAACTGCGCCGCACGCGCGAAATGTACTGGAATGAGCTGTGCTCACGGTTTGTAAAGCCAGGGAGAGCGGAAAAGTACGCTGTGAAACACTCTGTTAATTAACGCGCTTTTGTTACCAATGTGTCCTTTCATACATGGAGAAAATGATGAAACGGACCACGATAACAACGGCATTTTCATTCCCCGCTTTACTGCTCGCAATGCAGGCGGCACACGCCGCACCCCAGGCGCATGTTGTCTGCGGCTACTCCCACACCCTCGGCGATGACGCCATCATGATGTTCGGCATGCCCAACGAGGCCATGCTGCACGACTTCTTTGGTAACACACACACGGATGCTTTCTCACGCCGGGAGACATTGCGCCAGCATGAAGAGACCACCTGTGATAACAAAGCGGACAGCTCTGCATACTGGGCTCCCTCGCTGCGTCTGCCTGACGGAACGGTCGTCAAACCTGCGTATCAAAAAACGTACTATCAGGCATCGAATGTCGAAACGTATCCGCTGCAACCCTTCCCGGCGGGGCTGTCGCTGCTGGCGGGCGACCACCATGGCACGACGCCTAATCCGCATATCACTTTCTTATGCGCGAACGGCAAAGGCTATACCACCAAAACGGGAGAAGTCTGTGGGTTACGTAAGGCACGGGATGCGGTGCAGTTTAATATTGGCATTCAGTTCCCGAACTGCTGGGATGGGGTAAACCTGAAACCGGCTCATGGCCTTGCTAACGCGGCATACGATATTAAAGGGCAGTGTCCGGCCGCATTCCCGGTGAAAATTCCCACCGTGAACATGAACGTGGCTTACGTGATCCCAACGATCACTTCTCTGGATACCCGCAACGTGCAGCTTTCGCTTGACCCGATCATGCACGGCAACGAGCGCGAGGAGCTATGGGGCAGTCTTTATACCGCGCATGCGGATTTCATGAACGGCTGGACGGAAGACGCCGCGCGCTTTATGACCGAGCTGTGTATGAATCGCGGGATGGACTGCGGCACCACCGTGCCGTATGGCTACTCGAAAGCGAAGGCAAACGTCTGGCTGAGCAGCATGGAGCCGACGCTTTCTCTGCCGGAACCGCAGGTTTTACTGGTGCAGGATAACTGGCAGAACGGGGGCAGAACCCAAAACAGTGAAACCCTGTCACTGGTGAAATTCAAGATCCCGCCGCTGCCGGTGGGGCAGGATGCTTCCCTGTTTAAATACCGTGTGCGCATTTACGGCGGCAAAGTAGAAACAGACGGTGCCGATCAGATCTTTTTCTACCCGGCCAGTAACGACTGGGACCCGGCAACCGTGAGCTGGAAATCACGTCCGGCGTGTAATTACAAATCGGATGCTGTGCTTTACCTCAACCATTCCCGTGAATACCGGATGGTGGACGTAGACAAAGCAGTGCGCAAAGCGCTGGCAGAAGGGAAAACGGAGATCTCGTGGTATATCGGCGGCGATCGGCAGGGTAATCATTATCAGTTTGAGCCGGGCTCCTCGCCTCAAAGCCTCATCCTGATGCTCAGTGGATTCAAAAAGACGCCGGAAATTTAACCCTCACGGGTAAAAAAAAGCACCGGGATTTCCGGTGCTTTATCGTCAGATTTTGCAGGCATCGCCGCAGTCGTCGTCCGCGACGATCGCCTGCGCTTTTTTGTCCGCGTCGTCCAGACGTTCTGCGTTGCGCTCTTCTGCTTCATCCAGTCCGTTAAAGACTAAGTTCTCAAGATCAATTTCCATGGGGCACCTGCATTGTTCGGTTTTTGATACTGGCACAGTATAGGGCAAAAACGGCTAGCCCTGCACCCCGCAGCACATAAGGATAATCCCTGCCATACTCAAGGCTTTACCGCTGAGGAAACCTCATGATTACTCTCTGTAAAACCTGCGGCACCTCTTATGACACACACCCGGACCGATGTTCGATTTGCGAAGACGAACGCCAGTACGTCCCGAGAACCGGCCAGCGGTGGATTGATCCTGAAACCGTGACCGCCACGCACACGAATAAATGGCAGCAACTGGAGCCGCAGCTGTTCAGCATCAAAACGGTTCCGTCTTTTGCCATCAACCAGCGGGCTCTTCTTCTGCGCACACCGCACGGCAATATTCTGTGGGACTGTATCGCCAACCTCGACCCGGCGACCAGCACGTTAGTTGCCGCGCTCGGCGGTATCAGTGCCATCGCCATTTCCCATCCTCATTACTACACCACCATGCAGGACTGGGCTGCAGCCTTTAATGCGCCGGTTTATCTGCATGCCAGCGATCGTGAGTGGGTCATGCGCAGCAGCCCGGCGCTTCACTTCTGGGAGGGGGATTCTCTGGCGTTGATGCCGTCTGTAACGCTGTTGCGGCTCGGCGGACACTTTGCGGGCGGTACGGTGCTGCACTGGCATGAAGGCGAGGGCGTGTTGCTGGCAGGCGACATACTGCAGGTGACACCCGGTAAAGATGCCGTTTCGTTTATGTGGAGCTACCCTAATATGCTTCCGTTGCCTGCCCGTACCGTCGAGCGGATAACCCGTCATCTTGAGGACAAACCGTTTGAACGTCTCTATGGCGCGTTCGAAGGGCAGGATATTACGGCGAAAGCGAGTGAGATTGTGCAGCGGTCGGGCCAGAAATATATTGCTTGTCTGAAGTAAAGGGCGGTGGGTAAACTTCAGTCGCGTGATCTCGATCATGTCTAAACTAAAACAGAAAAAGAGAAATGGCTATGCAACATATCATTGAAGGTTTTCTCAGCTTTCAAAAAGAGATTTTCCCGCAACGTAAAGAGCTCTTCCGCAGTTTAGCGTCCAGCCAGAATCCCAAAGCGTTGTTCATCTCCTGCTCCGACAGCCGTCTGGTTCCTGAGCTGGTCACCCAGCAAGAGCCGGGACAGCTCTTTGTCATTCGTAATGCTGGCAATATTGTGCCACCGTTCGGGCCGGAGCCGGGTGGTGTATCCGCCACCATCGAATACGCTGTCGTGGCGTTAGGCGTGACCGATATCGTGATCTGCGGTCACTCTAACTGTGGCGCAATGAAAGCAATTGCCGACAATGCGAACCTTGAGCCGATGCCTGCGGTGTCTCACTGGCTGCGTTACTCCGATGCGGCAAAAGCGGTGGTTGAGAAGAAAACCTGGGACACGCCCGTCGATAAAGTGAACGCAATGGTGCAGGAGAACGTGTTTGCACAGCTGAGCAACATTAAAACGCATCCGTCGGTTGCTGTTGGTCTGCGCAACAACTCCATTCGCCTGCACGGCTGGGTATATGACATCGAAAGCGGCGAAATCCGTGCGCTGGATAAAAACAGCAAAACCTTCGTCTCTCTGTCTGAAAACCCGGAAGTCTTCTTCGAGTAGTCAGACGCGTCAGGGCACGGAGGCCCTGTCAGTTCTCCACAAAGGGCAGTTTCCTGCGCGATCCCGTTGCTGGTTTCTCCGCTGCTTTCGCCATTGCCTCCCCCAGTTCTGCGCACTCTGCAAGCCCCTGCACAAACGGCTGGTCGTGCATCAGCCACGGTATCGCACCGAAAGCAATCCGTCCGCGAAGGGTTTCCGGTTCCCTGAGCGTGTAATCGTCACCCACATCAGGTATCTCTTCGCCGGTTTCCTGAAGCTGCTTACGCAGCGTGGGGAAGGGCAGATCTTTCGTTTTCAACGGTTTTTGCCCACGCGCATCGATAAATACATCGAAACGGTGAGTTTTCTCTTTTGTCGTAATCACGGTTTGATCGCTGCCGATATCACGCTCATAGTCGTCGCCGAGCGCCAGCACGTTGATTATCCCGGCTTCACGCAGAGCCAGCAGCCTGCGGATGGACTGGGACGGAATGGCAGCATAATTATCAATAAATACGCGTGCCAGCCCCGTTTTGAAGCGCTTCCGGTCTTCTTCATTGAGGTGAGGGACAATCTCCTGAACCACTTCATGCAACCGGAGAACGGCGTAGCGCCAGGGAACGGTATGCCTGTTTTGTTTGTTGCGTTCAACTTCTTCTAGGTTATCTTCGGCCCAGCTGAACGGGTCGTGTTTTTTACGATCGGCAAACCAGGCATCACGAATGCTGTCTGCATCCAGCGTGTTCAGGGCTATCGCTTCGCTCCACTGTGGATCGGCATGTTCAAGCTCTTTCACCATCAGGGTAAATATCCGGTCAAGTAACCCTTCTGCGCCCTTAGCTATTTCGGCTTCAGCGACCGTTTCAGTCAATACGGAAAGCGGCTCATACGGGATGGGACAATAAAAATCTGCTTCCGGCAGGATGCCGGTTCGCGACATCAGGGTGATGCTGAGCGCCTGGCTTTTCTCATCGAGCCTGAATTGGTCGCCCGTAAAGTCGCCATGCTGCATTGCCACCGCCATGGCAGCATCCAGACCGCTTAAGGATGTCCCCATAATACCGACCTGGCAGGCGCGGATAGTGGCGTCCATCAGCCCGGACCAGGGGCTGGGGAAGTAAGTGCGGGTTGCCTTTTCTTCATCCGGCCAGACATGACCTGTCGCAATCACGACAAGGTCAAACCTGTCAGGGTGCGTTTCTCCGTTTACCGAAAGCGTGACCTTATCTGTCGTGGCGGTGATATCGGTCACTTCGGCTGATTCATGTACCTCAACCTGAAATCCCTTTTTTTCAGCCTCGGCGACGATAGCCAGAAACCGATCGCGAAAATACTCACCCAACAGAATACGCGGCAGAAATTGCCGGTCGTGCAAGGTGGCTTTATCCACCTTAAACCGGTGCAGATGTGCTTCACTTTGCGTTTTCAGCCAGTCGAGATACGTGATGAAAATGGGCGGAATTTCAATACTGGCGATATTTGCCAGCATCAGCCGTGAATTTTCCTCGTCACTGTAGGGCATCCCGACGCCCGCTTCTTCAGCCTGCTCAAAAACCGAGACAGCAAGAGGTGTCGTGTTTTTCAAAAGAGAATAAAAGGTGTAAATCCCTGTGGGGCCTGAGCCGATAATAGCGATTTTCTTCATCGACACTCTTCCTTCGTTTTATTGTCATATGAAAAGCGTAGCAAAAGAAGCGGTGAATCAGCGCGCGAAAATTCAGTCACATATTGATACCAAATTAAACGTACCCGCTGAGTATTTCCTGTTTTGATGACGGTTTGAATGTTATATCGTAACGCTTAAATCACGATCCGTGCGCCATTCCTGCTATTACCGTATGTATTTCAGCCAGGCAGGCGAAACTAATGGGAGTACCAGGGTGTCGTTACCGCTATTGCAGAATAGCGCTCAGGTAAGTCGTTTGCTGCAGCGCCTTCTGATCACAAAAATTTGTCTTTACGGCTTTCTGCTGCCCGTCGGCCTTGTTTACCTTTTTCTGCATCTATTCTCTGACGTCGCAATCTGGTTATTTGCATTTCGGCTGCTGCTGGCTGCGGGGCTGGTGGCGATGGCGTTTGTAGAAAATGCGCTACGCTGTGAACAAGCTGCAGCACCGGTCGCGGAAATGCCCGCAGAGGAGCCTGCTTCCCCGGAGCCTAAACGGCTGCAACTGCCACCGCAGTTGCAGGCCTGGCTATCGCATTTTCACCAGCATCTGGTCACTACCGCGACGATTTCCGTGCTGGCTCTCTGTTTTGCTATCGCAAACCTTGCCGATGCGGCGTCGTTCAGCGAAGCAGACACGGTTATCAGCCGCGTGATCCCTGGGGTGCTTCTGCTGCTGAGCTTTGGCCTGCTGGTCATTGAACGCATGATCAGCTTTAAAATTGTCCGCCACTGGCGCTATCAGCGCGAATATATCGGGCTGGCGCGTGCGATGCTCAGCCTTCTGCTGGTGCTTGCCGCTGCGCTGCTGCTGGTGACCTTTTCCCCAACGCTGGCGCTGTGGCTTATCCGGCTTGGCAGCCTGCTGGTCCTCGTGATGGCGCTGGAATATCTCCTGCGTACCCTCATCGCCGCTCTCACGCCGCTTCCGGCGGATGAGGCTCCCCGTTTTCTGACGGTCAGCACCGTTGCTGCCTTGTACCGCTGGCCTCTGCGCCCACTGACGGTGGTTCTGGACGCGCTTGAGCAGCGTTTTGGCATTGATCTACGCCAGGTGCAGGCGTTTCGCCTGATGGGAAAAACGGTGTTGCCCGTAGCCTTTGGCATTGCCGTGCTGGGCTGGTTGCTGAGTGGGTTGACGGAAGTCCCGCTGCAGCAGCGGGGGATTTACGAACGTTTTGGCCGCCCGCTGGCGGTGCTCTCTCCGGGGCTGCATGTCGGATTGCCCTGGCCATTTGGTCGGGTTCGCCCCGTGGAAAATGGGACGGTACATGAGCTGCGGCTCAGTGATGAACCGGAATCGCAGGCGCAGAGCGCAGAGCCCGACAGTGCCGAAGGTCCTGCACCGCAGAGTAGCTGGCGCTTGTGGGATAGCAGCCATCTGACCGATCAATCTCAGGTGATTGCCAGCAAGGCTAACGACCGCCAGAGTTTTCAGATAGTAAATATGGATATCCGCCTTATCTGGCGCGTCGGGCTGCGTAATGAGGACGCGCTTAACAGCCAGTATCAGGCCGAAGATCTGCCTGTGCTGATCCGCAGTATTGCCCGACAGGTACTGGTGGTGCAGTTTGCCAGCAAGCAGCTGGATGTGCTGCTCAACGAGCAGCGCGCGAGCCTGGCGACAGCGCTTAACCGGCAGATCCAGCAGCGTTTAGCGACACTGCATACCGGCGTGGAGCTGCTCTCAACCCGAATAGAAGCGATTCACCCGCCTGCGGGGGCCGCCGATGCCTGGCACGGCGTGCAGGCGGCGCAAATAGCCGCCAGCGCGCGGGTCGCCCGTGAGAAGGGGTATGCCGCCACGGTGACTCGCGAGGCGCAACAAAAAGCGGAAACCCGCGTAAACGACGCGCAGGCCTTTGCCGCAGAAGATCTCGCGCGTGCCAGAGCGGAAGCGATCCATTTTGCGGCGGACGAGCAGGCGTGGAAGCAGGCTGGCGCGGCATTCCTTCTTGAGCGCCGTTACCACATTCTCGGCCAGAGCCTGGCGCATACACCGCTTTTGATCCTGGACGACCGTTTGCAGGGCACCCGCGAGCCCGTACTGGATTTGCGCCAGTATCCTGCATTATCCGACAGTACCGCACCACAGAAGGCCAGCACGAAATGAAGATCCACTCCATCACCTCTTCGGAACACGCGGAAAAAGTTGGCATACGTCAGATGACGTCGCCCGCGCCACAGCGCCACAAGCGGACGTTACGCATCGGCATTGCGGTATTGTTACTGGTGCTGGCGGTGCTTACCGCCTGCCTGCTTGACGTCAGCGCAGGCAGCGCGACGGTAGTGACGCGCTTTGGCAATCCACAGCGGGTCTTGCTCTCGCCCGGTCTGGCGTGGCGTTTCCCGGCACCCTTTGAAACGCCGGTGAATGTCGATTTACGCGTGCGTTCAACGTCCAGCGGTTTGCAGGATGTTGGCACGCGTGACGGGCTGCGGGTGCTGGTGCAGGCGTGGGTTATCTGGAAGGTGAAACCGGATAATGACAACGTGCTGCGCTTTATCCGCGCCGTGCAGAACCAGCCGGATGAAGCGGCTCGCCAAATCCGTACTTTTATTGGCTCGGCACTGGAAACCACCACCAGTAACTACGCGCTGGCGGATATCGTCAACGTCGACAGCAAGAAGGTCAAAATCGCTCAGCTTGAGCAGGCAGTGCAGGCGCAACTGAAAGCGCAGCTTCTCAACAGCTACGGCATCGAGGTGATCCAGACCGGTATTGAGCGCCTGACGCTACCGGCCGTGACGCTTAACGCCACCGTTGACCGCATGCGCGCCGAGCGGGAAACCATTGCAGCGGAGCGGACGGCTGAGGGGAAACGGCTGGCGGCGGAGATCCATTCACAGGCGGATCGCGATGGACGCATTCTGGAAGCTGATGCCTCCGTTAAAGCGGCGGCTATTGCCGCCAACGCACAGCGCGACGCAGCGGCAATATATGGCAAAGCCTGGGCCAGCGATCCGCAACTTTATAGCCTGCTGCGTTCCCTGGATACACTCAGCACCATCGTTAATGGCAACACCCGCCTGGTGCTGCGTACCGATGCAGAACCGTTCCGCGCGCTGGTGCAGGGGCCAGACCAAACACCAGAGGCGGCTAAACCATGATGCAGCCACCGCTGAAGCGCACTCCCTGGGGGCAGTCATACCGGATTGCGTTCTTTGCCCTGTACGGCGCGGCGATTATCGCGGCCTGCGCGTGGCTGTTTTCCAGTATTTATCAGGTCGCCCCGGACAGCCGGGCGATCGTTTACCGCTTTGGTAAGCCCGTTCGTGTGGAAAACGCCGGGTTGCTGTTTGCCTGGCCCTATCCGATTGAACGCGTGGAGCGGGTGCCCGGCGAGGAGCGAATTCTGGAGCGCGATGTTCAGGCGTTGCAGCGCAGTCAGCAGCTTGACCAGATCAACAGCTGGGAGCGCGATGGTGATGCCGGAGCGGGGGCGGGCTACCTGCTTACTGGCGATGCCGGGGTCGTACAGCTGAACGTGCGGGTCTTCTGGCGCGTCAGCGATCCTGTCCGATACGCGCTTCAGCGTCCGCATATCGATCCGCTGATCGACCGCCTGACCGAGCACGCCGCGGCGGTTGTCTGCGTGGGACGCGATCTGGATTCGATCCTGGTGACCCGTCCTGAGACGCTGCAAAACGATCGCCACGCGGCACAGGAGCGGCTTCAGCTACGCAGCGACTTCAGAAAGGCGATGACGCAAAGTCTTACCCTGCTGGCTGCCGGAGGGAACGATCCGGGCATTCGCATTGAACGCGTTGATATCACCTCTTCTTTGCCCCAGAACGCGGTGGCAGCGTTTAATGCGGTGCTGGCGGCGGGACAGCAGGCGGAGCAGGCTGTAGCCAGCGCCCGCACGGCGGCGGCGCTGCGTACCCAGCAGGCGCAACAGCAGGCGGATCGGACGCTTCAGCAGGCGGAGGCGGGGCGTCAGGAAATTCTCGCGCAGGCCAGTGTCGACACCCGCACCATTATGCAACTGGCCCAGGCGAGGCGTGAAGGGGCCGATGGAGGTCTTTTGCAGCGCCTGTGGCGTGAAAAAGTGACGGCTATTCTGGCGCAGGCGGGGCAGGTGATTACCGTCGCGCCGGGCGACGACAGCCGCTTGATCCTGCAGGGGTTGCCTGCACAATCCGCCACTCCGACCGTTAGCGAGAAAAAACCATGAGCCACCAGTGCAGCCACGGACACTTTCACTTTGACGGCAATCTGCAAACACCAGCCGAGCAGAGGCGTATGCTACGTCAGTTAACGCTGACGATGATCACTATTGGCTTGCTGCTGCTGAGCCTGCTCTGGAAAGCGCTTGCGCCTGAGCAACCCGGCATTAGCGACATCCTGGCGGGCGTCGCGTGGCTGCTGGTGGCCATTCCGGTCTTTCGGGCCGCCTGGCACAGCCTGCTGCATCCCGATCTGCATGGCGTAACCGATCTGCTGGTGGTGCTGGCAATGCTTGGTGCGTGGGCGCTGGGTGATTTAATGACCGCCGCGCTGCTGCCGGTGATTATGATTTTCGGTCATATTCTTGAAGAGCGCAGCGTGATGGGAACCCGTCAGGCTATCGCCGGGCTGAGCAAACTGACGCACAGCCAGGCCAGGCGCGTGCGGGCAGACGGTGCGCTTGAGCAGATCGACAGCCAGCATCTCCACTCTGGCGACGTCGTTGAAGTGCGGGCCGGCGACAGGGTGCCCGCTGACGGGCAGATCCTTTCCGGCTATGCCAGCCTGGACGTGGCGCACATTACCGGTGAATCCGTACCGGTTGAAGCGGCAGCGGGAATGGCTGTGTTTGGCGGAAGCATTAATCTGAACGGCCTGCTGCGGGTGAAGGTCACCCACACGGGTGAGCAGTCGACTCTAGGGAAAGTGATTGCGCTGATGCAGGACGCCAGCCAGGCAAAGCCGCCGATTACCCGGATGTTAGAGCGCTATGCGGGCCACTATCTCATTCTGGTGCTGCTGATTGCGGCAACCACCTGGTTCCTGACGTATAACAGCCAGGCGATGCTGGCGGTGCTGGTTGCCGCCTGTCCTTGTGCGCTGGTGCTTTCAGCGCCTGCAACCGCAATGGCGGGGATAGCTGTGGCGGCACGACACGGTATTTTGATTCGCAACGCGGCATTTCTGGAAGAGCTGGCGGATGTGGATGCCCTGATTGTGGATAAAACGGGGACCCTGACTCAGGGGAAGCTCAGTGTCGTCGACGTGATGCTGGCGACCGACATGCCGCGTGAGCGCGTAATGCAACTGGCGGCAGCGCTGGGAGCTACCAGTAACCATCCGGTGAGCCGGGTGCTGGCCGGGACGGTGTCCGCGCCAGGTGAGGTAACACTGCGAGACATTGAAGAAATTCAGGGCATTGGCGTTGTGGCGACAACCGACGAAGGGCTGGCATTACTGGGGCAGCAGACGCTGTTTGCACGTTACCACATTGCGGTATCACCAGTGCCGGAGCACGATGGCCCGGTGGTTGGCCTGGCGCACGCTGGCGTTTTTCTTGGCTGGTTCCTGCTGGAGGATACGCTTCGCCCCGAGGCACCGGAGATGGTTGCGATGCTCAAATCACTGGGTATTGACAGGCAACAGCTGCTGACCGGCGATCGTCTGGCGGTGGCGAAGCGGGTGGCGCAGCAGGCGGGGATCGACGAACTTTCCGCCGGGGCGCTGCCTGCGGAAAAACTGCGTCAGGTGCAGCGTGTTGTTGATGAAGGGTGGCGGCCAATGGTGGTCGGAGATGGCATCAACGACGCGCTGGCGTTAAAAGCCGGTGCGGTTGGTATTGCGATGGGCGGTAATGGGGCGGATATTGCGCTGGCCTCGGCTGACGTGGTGCTTACCGGCTCTGATTTACGCCGCCTGCCATGCGCCATTCGGCTGAGCCGAAAATGCCGTGCCACGCTGCAGGTGAATGTGTTTATCGGGTTGGGCTGGACGCTGTTAATCGTCTCTGCCGCCGCAATGGGGCTGCTTGGGGCCACCGGGGCGCTGATTGCCGCGATTCTCCATAACCTGAGCACGCTGCTGGTGCTGCTCAATACCGGGCGCTTATTACAGTTTGATGAGACAAAGTGAATGCGAGATGGACACTACAGGCAAATGCAGGTTAAGCCTGCACTACATGAGGGTGAACAGGATGAAAATCAGTAAACTGGTTGCGATTTCGTTGTCGGTTGTCTCGACGGGGGCGCTGGCATTTCAGGCGAAAGAAAACATCAATCCGGCGATCTCTGCGCAGCAAATGCGAAATGTGGAGAATAATATTCTCAGTGGTTATTACAGCGAGCACGGCGAGCGACCACAAATTTCTGCCCTCGGGACTTGCGCTGCTGTGCCTGTACCTGGCTGTACTTGCCCGTACTGTACGGCGCTGCGCTCAATTAAAAATGGAATATAAGCGGACTGAGAAGTCGGTTGTAGTAACTGCGCAGTGGGTATTGGACGATCAAATGCAGGAATGATAGAGGAAAAACAGAATGGTGCGTCTGAATGGACTCGAACCATCGACCCCCACCATGTCAAGGTGGTGCTCTAACCAACTGAGCTACAGACGCAAATGGTGCGTTCAATTGGACTCGAACCAACGACCCCCACCATGTCAAGGTGGTGCTCTAACCAACTGAGCTATGAACGCAACGTGTTGCCGGTGACAACGGGGACGAATATTAGCGGCACAGCACCGCAGTGGCAAGAGGGAAAATGCAATTTTCTCTCTGATTTCACGCGATTGCTTCATTACCGCGCAAAGTGAAGAGAAAGTAGCCGCCTGCAGGCGGCTACTGCGTATTTAACGTGCGGCGCGTTGCAAAATAATGGTAGATGGCTGACGTTGCAGATAGCGCATACGCAGCATCATCATAATGGCCGCAGAGGTTAAGCCGATAATAAAGCCCATCCAGAATCCTGCTGGCCCCATACGGTCAACCACCAGATCGGTGAGCGCCAGAACATACCCACACGGCAGACCCAGCACCCAGTACGCAATAAAGGTAATAAAGAAAATAGAACGCGTATCTTTATACCCGCGCAGCACGCCGCTGCCGATCACCTGAATGGAGTCCGAAATCTGGTACACCGCAGCCAGCAGCATCAGGTGAGATGCCAGAAGGACCACTTCCGGATTATCGTTGTAGAGCAGGGCGATCTGCTCACGTAGCGCGACGGTAAAGAGTGCCGTACAGGCCGCCATGCAGACACCCACGCCAAGACCGGTACGCGCAGCCGTTTGCGCATCCAGCGTTGAACCTTGTCCGAGCCGGAAACCGACGCGAATGGTGACCGCCGCCGCCAGCGACATCGGCAGAACGAACATCAGCGAGCTGAAGTTCAGCGCGATCTGGTGGCCCGCAACGTCGATAATTCCCAGCGGCGACACCAGCAGGGCAACAACTGCAAACAGCGTCACCTCGAAGAACAGCGCCAGTGCAATCGGCAGACCCAGTTGAATAAGACGCGTCAGGATCGTCCAGTCTGGTGTGCTGAATGCCTTGTCATTACGGATGTCACGCATGGATCGCGCGCGTTTAATAAAGGTGATCATGCTGAAGAACATCACCCAGTAGACCGCCGCCGTTGCCACGCCGCAGCCAATGCCGCCGAGCTCTGGCATACCGAAGTGGCCATAAATAAAGATATAGTTCACCGGAATGTTAACCAGCAGACCGATAAAGCCCATCACCATGCCAGGCTTGGTTTTTGCCAGACCTTCACACTGGTTACGTGCGACCTGGAAAAAGAGGTAGCCCGGCGCACCCCAGAGCAGGGCGCGCAGATAGCCCACGGCTTTATCAGCCAGAGCCGGGTCGATATTATGCATCGCGCGAATGATATGGCCCGCGTTCCAGAGCACCACCATGATAAGAACGGAGACGAAACCCGCCAGCCAGAACCCCTGGCGAACCTGGTGGGCGATGCGTTCTCGTCGACCGGAACCGTTAAGCTGTGCGATTACTGGCGTTAACGCCAGCAGAAGACCGTGACCAAAGAGGATGGCCGGGAGCCAGATCGATGTCCCGATCGCAACGGCGGCCATATCGGTGGCGCTGTAGCCACCGGCCATGACCGTATCCACAAATCCCATTGCGGTCTGGGCCACTTGCGCGATGATCACCGGTATTGCCAGTGCCAATAACTGACGCGCTTCATTCATGTACTTCTGCACGTGAACACCTTTGTATTGTTGTTATTTGAGAGATTAAAAAAGCCGCCGTTACTGGCAGCAAGAAGAAAATGCAGGGGGATGCCAGCTATTGTAGCGGGGTTTAACTAATTATCTAGTGAAAAAATCGCCAGAAAATGCGCTCCGCTGGCAACCTGTTTTTCCAACTGTTATTGTGAAGGGATTAAACGGTGTCGCCACCGTCCGGAAAAAACAGGAGTTGTAAGCATGTTTACTGGTATTGTGCAGGGCACTGCGAAAGTGGTGTCTATTGATGAAAAACCCAATTTCCGTACTCACGTCGTTGAGCTGCCGGAATATATGCTTGAAGGTATTGAAACCGGGGCGTCGATTGCGCATAACGGCTGCTGCCTGACGGTAACCGAAATTAACGGTAACCTGATTAGCTTTGATTTAATGAAAGAGACGCTGCGCATCACCAATCTGGGTGAGCTGGTGGTGGGCGATACCGTCAACGTAGAGCGTGCGGCGAAGTTCAGCGATGAGATTGGCGGACATCTGATGTCAGGCCATATCATGACCACCGCTGAAGTGGCCAAAATCGTGACCTCGGAAAATAATCGTCAAATCTGGTTTAAAGTTCAGGACCCGTCATTAATGAAATACATCCTCTACAAAGGATTTATTGGTATTGATGGGATTAGCCTGACGGTCGGGGAAGTGACACCAACCCGTTTTTGCGTGCATTTAATTCCTGAAACGCTGCAGCGTACAACCCTGGGCGCGAAAAAACTGGGGCATCGGGTAAATATTGAAATCGATCCGCAAACTCAGGCGGTAGTGGATACCGTTGAACGCGTGCTGGCGGCAAAAGAGGCCGCAATAATAAAGACAGCGGAAGCTGAATAAAAATAACCCCGGCTGGCCGGGGTTATTTTTTAGCGGGCGACGCGCAGACCGTGTTCTATACCACGGCTAAAGACCACCTGCCATAGCTGAATATCGCGGGCACGAAACGCACCCGCGCAGGCATTCAGATAATAACTGAACATCCGTTTGAACCGTTCCGAATAGTTATCCGCAATTTCAGGCCAGGCGGCCTGAAAACGCGCATGCCACGCCATCAGAGTGGTGTCATAATCCGCACCGAAGTTATGCCAGTCTTCCACAATGAAATGCGACTCGCTGGCTTTTGCTATCTGACGGATGGACGGCAGGCAACCATTCGGGAAGATGTATTTGTTGATCCACGGATCAACATTATTGTCGGTCCGCTTAGAGCCAATGGTATGCAGTAAGAAGATACCTTCCGGTTTTAAATTACGATCGGCCACCTCAAAATAGGTGTCGTAATTCTTAGGCCCTACGTGCTCAAACATCCCGACAGAAGCAATGCGGTCAAATTGCTCGTTCAGGTCACGATAATCCTGAAGCCGGATATCAACGTCCAGCCCCTGACAGCGTTCCTGTGCCATTTTTTGCTGTTCGGCAGAGATGGTGACACCCACAACGCTGACGCCGTAATGTTTCGCCATAAAATACGCCAGCCCGCCCCAGCCGCAGCCAATATCCAGCACGCGCATACCGGGCTGGAGCTGCAATTTTTCACAGATAAGACGCAGTTTGTCCTGCTGCGCCTCTTCAAGAGTTGTCGCCTTTTTCCAGTAGCCGCAAGAGTATTGCATGAAGGGATCAAGCATACGGCTGAACAGGTCGTTACCAAGATCGTAATGCTCTTTGCCGACAATCCACGCCCGCTTTTTACTTTGCAGATTGAACAAACGGGCGGAGGCGACACGCAATGTGTCTTTGAAGTGACGCGGAAGCTGGTTTTCCAGACCGGCGCGTAAAACGCTGCTGAAAAACATATCCAGCCGCTCGCATTCCCACCATCCATCCATGTAACTCTCGCCCAGACCTAACGATCCCTCCCGCAATACACGTTTAAAAAAATCGGGATGTTTAACCTGCGGGTCGGAGGGTGAGGGCCCGTTGATGGTGATGCCCGCACGACTCAACAGCTCACTGACGATCCGGGACCAGTTATCGTCCGGAATGCTGACTTCTTCTATACACGATGAACTCATAGCTTCTCCATCACCTTGCTGTGATCAGAACCTTCAAACAGCGTAGACGCTTTTTATGGTTTGTGAGAAATCTCACGGTATTCCACCGCGAGGCTAGTATCCGACGTAGAACAGAGGAAGGGAGATAACCCTTGCCGAAATGCCTTCCATGGTAAAACGGGAGCACTCCGGCTCCCGTTAACACTTAATATTTATCGTATTTAATCGAACCAAATTTAGTATAGGCCTCAAAATTTGGTGATTCAATAGAAAATTCTTAGCAACCTAATCACTGAAATGTAACATAATTTCCCACGCGATTATGCATGCGATGTTTCCGCCTCCGGGGTGCTGTCTTGCTCACGCTGAGCGGATGCCTGCATGCGATAGCCGACGGCGGCCAGTATAACGGTAACCAGCATTACGCTGGTGGTGGTCAACAGCGGTGTGGCAATCAACGCAGAGACCACCAGGCTTGCCAGGAAGCACAGGCCCAACTGGAGTGTGTTTTGCAGAGCGGCGGCGCGGCCAGTTGCCTGAGGGACAGGGCGTAACGCCTGTGCCACCACGATAGGGTAAATGGCACCGTTAGCCACCGCCATAACACAGAACGGAAGTAAAATTTCTGTCAGACCGACATGCGGGATAAAGCCCACTGCCCAGGTGCCGATCACGCTTAACGCATACAGACCCAGCAGCCACGGCAGCATTTGCTGACCCTCCCATTTTTGCAGCGCGGCGCGACAGCCGTAGCCTCCCACCAGGAACGCGATAGTCTGCGGCACATAGCTGAGGCCGATGGCCGCCGGACTGTAACCCATATCGTGCAAAATAAACGGCGAGCCAGTCAGCCAGGCGAAGAAGCTCGCGGAGCAGGCGGCGTAAATCAGGACGTTGCCACGGTAGGCTTTAGAACGCAGTAACGACATAAACGTTACCGGCTTTGCCTCAGCGTGCGTCGCTTTTTTTGGCGTGGGTTTGAGGGCAAATGCAGGCAGCATCAATACCAGGGTAATGGCAAACAGGGTGGCGAAAATCGCCTGCCACTCGAAATGCGCCAGAAGCCAGCTCCCCAGCAGCGGGGCAAGGGCGGGCGACAGGCCGACCAGCGGCATAATGGTGGCGAAAATACGGTTAGTGCGTGACGCCGGGTAGTAGTCGGTTACCAGCGCCTGCCAGGTTACCGCAGCAGCGCAGACGCCGACGGCCTGAATAAAACGCAGCACCAGCAGCCAGGCTGCATCGCGCACCCACAGCATACCCAGACAGCCTACAGCAAAGATCGCCAGGCCCAGTAACAGCACCGGTTTACGGCCAAAACGGTCAGAGAGCGGTCCCCACAGCAGTTGCGCAAAGGCAAAACCGGCGAGGAATAAGCTCAGGCTGGCGCTAATTGCGGCAGCAGGTGTTTGTAAATCTTCCTGCATCGCGGCGAACGCGGGCAGATACATATCGGTGGCCAAAAAGCCCAGCACGCTTAAGCCGCCGAGCCAGACTAAAAATCCTTTCCTGGGTTGCACTGTTTTATTCTCCTTGAGGAGGCAGGTGTACGTTGGCGCAGAGTGTAGGGAGTGCAAAGCTGCTTGTGAAACGCTAATATTTGGCTGGTGCATTCAAAAATTTTGCAGGCAGAAAATGTGGTCAGATTATTCCCTTGAAGTGGTGGATGCGGTTGCGCGCAACGGCAGTTTTACCGGCGCAGCGCAGGAGCTTCACCGCGTCCCGTCGGCTATCAGTTATACGGTGCGTCAGCTGGAAGAGTGGCTGGCGGTTCCGCTGTTTGAACGCCGCCATCGTGACGTAGAATTAACGCCCGCCGGGGCGTGGTTTTTGAAGGAAGGGCGTTCTGTTATCAAAAAAATGCAGATCACCCGTGAGCAGTGTCAGCAGATCGCCAACGGCTGGCGAGGACATCTTTCCATTGCGGTGGATAATATCGTGAAGCCTGAGCGCACCCGGCAGATGATTGTTGATTTTTACCGCCATTTTTCAGACGTCGAGCTGCGAGTCTCCCAGGAGGTGTTCAACGGTGTCTGGGATGCGCTGGCGGACGGCAGGGCGGAGATGGCGATCGGGGCGACCCAGGCCATTCCTGTCGGTGGGCGTTACGCGTTTCGCGATATGGGTATGCTGAGCTGGACCTGCGTCGTCGCCAGCCATCATCCGCTGGCTTCGATGGAGGGGCCGCTCAGCGACGATACGCTGCGCAACTGGCCTTCGCTGGTGCTGGAAGATACCTCCCGTTCGCTGCCCAAGCGGATAACCTGGCTGCTGGATAACCAGCGGCGCGTGGTTGCGCCGGACTGGGAGTCCTCTGCTACCTGTCTTTCCGCTGGCTTATGTGTTGCGATGGTGCCCGTTCACTTTGCCCGACCGCGAACAGATACCGGAGAATGGGTTGCGCTCAGGCTCGAAAACCCTTTCCCGGACGCAGCCTGTTGCCTGACCTGGCAGCAAAACGATATCTCGCCCGCAATGGCCTGGCTTCTGGATTATCTTGGAGACAGCGAAACGCTGAACCGGGAGTGGTTACGGGAGCCAGACTCGCTGGCCCCGAACAGCGATCAGCGACGGTAGTCGCGGAACGGACCATCCGCAACGGAACGGCGTTCGATAAGACGCGGGTGGACTTCAATAGACTGCGATTCTTCGCGTTTGTTGACGATCCTGTCCATCAGCATGTTGAAAGCCGTTTCACCCAGCGAATCTTTCGGCTGGTGGATGGTGGTCAGCGCCGGGGTAAAGAAGCGCGCGTTGCGCACGTTGTCATACCCGATCACGGAAATATCCTGAGGCACGCGCAGGCCCAGTTCATCGGCGGCACAGAGCGCGCCCATTGCCATGATGTCGCCACCGCAGAAGACGGCAGTCGGGCGATGCTGTTGAGAGACAATCTGCTGCATCGCGCGGTAGCCTGACTCTGGCTCAAAGTCGCCCTGCACAATCCAGTTTTCCGGCACGGTGATCAGCGCTTCTTCCATTGCTTTCATAAACCCGGCCAGTCGTCCTGCGCCGGTGTTACGCTCAAGTGGGCCAGGGATCACGCCAATCTCACGATGACCGCGCTCTACAAGATACCGGCCAGCCATGTAACCGCCTTCGAAGGCGTTATCAATGACCGAGTCGGTGAAGTCTGCGCGCGCTTCGCCCCAGTCCATCACGACCATTGGAATATGGCGGTACTCTTCCAGCATGGAGAGCACCGATTCCGGGTATTCGGAACACATCACCAGCAGGCCATCCACGCGCTTTTGCGCCATCATCGACAGGTAAGCACGCTGTTTTTCAATGTTGTTCCACGCGTTGCCCAGAATCAGGGTATATCCTTTCTGGAAGCAGTTTTTCTCAACCGCTTCGATGATCTCGGCAAAATAGGCCGCTTCACTGCTGGTGGCCAGCAAGCCGATCGACTTGGTGTGATTAACTTTCAGGCTACGGGCCACCGCACTCGGAGAGTAGTGCAGTTCTTTAATTGCTGCCCAGACAGCGTTGCGCGTCTCTTCAGCCACAAAGCGCGTTTTGTTAATTACATGTGATACGGTTGTAGTGGAAACGTTTGCGCGTTTTGCCACGTCTTTTATTGTTGCCATTCGATGTCACTCCAGACCATATCCTAAGCTCCTGAATATCATGAAGGTAAACGTTTGCCTTCTCTCACCCTTATTACGCAATCTTGAATTGCGACACGCCGGGAAAACGACACAGGACGTCAGGAGGGGGTCAATGGCCGGTACGCTAATAAATTTAGCGTGGAATTTTGTCCTATCTTGATGAAAAGGGGAAGAGCAAAAGTGGATATCAGTTTAAATCCGGGAAGATTTTTGACGTAAACTGTGTAAAAATGAGCAAGCTCACTTTTCGTGGGGTGATTAAAAGGAGAAAAATTGATGAGTTCCGATCTGAAGTTTTCGCTGGTTACCACCTTTATTGTTCTGGCGTTGATTGTGGCGGGTGGCCTGACGGCTGCACTGCACTGATTTACTCGGGGGGAGAATATCCGTTCTCCCTCCAGACCTGCCTTGATTGTTACTCCTCCGGCAAAAATCTTTTGCCAAAATGTTAACTTCTCATTATTTGTGATTGATGTCATGCTTTTGACTTCTTTGTTCTGTGTCGCTACCTGACACGGCATCCGGAGTTTATTCATGAAAATCAATTTTCCTCTGCTGGCCCTGGCGATTGGCGCTTTCGGGATTGGCACCACGGAATTCTCACCAATGGGATTATTGCCGGTTATCGCCAGGGGGGTGGATGTCTCTATCCCTGCGGCCGGTATGTTAATCAGCGCTTATGCCATTGGCGTAATGGTGGGGGCACCGTTGATGACGTTGCTGCTTTCGCACCGTGCGCGCCGTAATGCACTCATTTTCCTGATGGCGATATTTACGCTGGGCAATGTGTTGTCTGCAATTTCGCCGGATTACACAACCTTAATGTTGTCGCGCATTCTGACCAGTCTGAACCACGGTGCGTTCTTCGGGCTGGGGTCCGTCGTCGCCGCCAGCGTGGTGCCAAAACATAAACAGGCCAGTGCGGTAGCGACCATGTTTATGGGGCTGACGATTGCGAATATCGGTGGCGTACCCGCTGCAACCTGGCTGGGTGAGGTGATTGGCTGGCGTATGTCTTTCCTTGCCACCGCTGTACTGGGCGTTGTCGCGATGGTTGCGTTGTTCTTCTCTCTGCCGAAAGGCAGTGCCGGAGAGCGTCCTGACGTGCGTAAAGAGTTGTCGGTGCTGGTGCGTCCGCAGGTGCTCTCAGCATTGCTGACCACCGTTCTTGGTGCTGGCGCGATGTTTACGCTCTATACCTATATTTCGCCTGTTTTGCACGATATCACGCACGCTACGCCGATGTTTATTACCGCGATGCTGGTGTTAATTGGCGTAGGCTTCTCCATCGGTAACTATCTGGGCGGGAAACTGGCTGACCGTTCCGTCAGCGGGACGCTGAAAGGCTTTTTGACGCTGCTGATTGTCATCATGGTGGCGATCCCATGGCTGGCACGCAATGAAGTGGGGGCGGCCATTGCCATGATCGTGTGGGGGGCGGCAACCTTTGCGGTAGTACCTCCATTACAGATGCGCGTGATGCGTGTCGCCCATGAAGCGCCGGGACTTTCGTCTTCCGTGAATATCGGTGCGTTTAACCTCGGCAACGCGCTCGGCGCGGCAGCGGGCGGAGCCGTGATTTCGGGTGGGCTGGGATACAGCTTTGTGCCGGTGATGGGGGCGATTATCGCTGCTCTGGGCCTGCTGCTGGTGTTGATGTCCGGCCGTAAACAGCCAGAAGCGGCCTGCGCAGCAGAGTAAACAAAAACGCAGAAGGGCGAACCCTTCTGCGTGCCTTTTACGCGGCGAAATTCTTCGCCACGAATTCCCAGTTAACCAGTGCCCAGAAGTGCTCCAGGTAGTTCGGGCGCGCGTTACGGTAATCAATGTAGTAAGCGTGTTCCCATACGTCCACGGTCATCAGCGGCGTTGCGCCGGTGGTCAGCGGGGTGCCCGCGTTAGACGTTGAAACGATAGCCAGTTTGCCATCGGCCTCTTTCACCAGCCACGTCCAGCCAGAACCGAAGTTTTTGACGGCAGCGTCAGTGAACTTCGCTTTGAACTCCGCAAAGCTGCCAAACGCGGCGTTAATGGCGGCAGCCAGTTCGCCGGTTGGTTCTCCGCCAGCATTCGGTGCCAGGCAGTGCCAGTAGAAGGTATGGTTCCACACCTGAGCGGCGTTATTGAAGACACCACCGTCTGAGCTGCGCACGATCTCTTCCAGCGATTTGCCTTCGAACTCGGTGCCTTTGATCAGGTTATTCAGGTTGGTGACGTAGGTCTGGTGGTGTTTGCCGTAGTGATATTCCAGGGTTTCCACAGAAATATGTGGAGCCAGGGCGTCTTTTGCATACGGTAGTGCAGGTAATTCGAACGACATTGCTTCTCTCCTTATTATAGTTACGTTGCCAATAACCCTACAGACAACAAGGACAGAATAGCAAATTGAAAGGGTATGCAAAAGAGGAACTTACCCTGCCACGAGTGCGGCAGGGCAGGGATTAACGGATGGTTTTTGGCGTCATTACTCGGCGCGCACCAACGTAATGGCGTACCCAGTAATCTTCGCTGAGAGAGGTGATCTGAATATCCTGGCCGCTGCGCGGTGACTGGATGAATTTCCCATTGCCGACGTAGACACCGACATGGTCAGCCTTGCCGCGGCCCTGGGTGCGGAAGAAGACCAGATCGCCACTTTCCAGTTCGCCACGGTCAACCGGAGAGGCATCCCGCAGGTGATACATTTCGTTCGCAGTGCGCGGAATACGGAACTTCACCAGATCCTTATAGGCGTAATACACCAGGCCGCTGCAGTCGAAACCGGTACGCGGGGAAGAGCCACCCCAGTGATACGGTTTGCCAATTTGCCCCATCAGCTTATTCATTGCCGTTTTTTGCGCTTTCTGCATGCGTACCTTATGCACTTCAGCCAGTTTCGTTACTTTCGTGCATTTCGCTTTATGGCCTTTGCGCACGGTGCATTTTTCATTAACGAGGCTGGCAGTGGTCTGGGGAGCTTTACGTGTGCCGGAGCGGGTGGTTTTGGCTTTGGTCTTGCTGGAGGCGGTCTTTTTAGTTTGAGTGGTTGTCGCTTTCTTTATTGTTTTGCTGGTTGTTTTTTTCTTACGTTCTGTGGTTTTTGCCAGATGCGTTTTTTGTACAGCAGAATGCCGCGCCTGTTCAGAAGCGTTCGCCGCTGGCGTGAAAGAGAGTGTTGTAAACAGTAAAGCACAGAGCGTGATCGAGATTTTATTTATCCGCGCCACTGGGCAGTCCCCTGATAAATGCAGGTCATCAATAATACCCGCGTATGATTTACAAAGCCCGTCGATTCTAATCTATAAAAACCCGAGAAGTTAATAGCATTTTTCAATCTAAAAACGTGTTTCGTTAGCAAGTGCAAAAAAATGTATCGATCGGAAGCCGTTTTGTTCACTCCCTAAGCAAAACCGCATACGCTCCGCCGTTAAGCTACATTTGCGATGCAACTTATGCGGACTCACGATAAAATATATAGACGTGACAAAAATGTTATTTTCCGATGTCTGCCTGAACCGCTACAATGTCAGACGAATGCCGTAACAGAAGTTAAAGGAAGCAAGACATGAGCACCACTATTGAAAAAATCCAGCGTCAGATCGCTGAAAACCCGATTCTCCTGTACATGAAAGGTTCTCCGAAGCTGCCAAGCTGCGGTTTCTCCGCGCAAGCGGTTCAGGCGTTGTCTGCCTGTGGTGAGCGTTTTGCTTACGTTGATATCCTGCAAAACCCTGACATCCGCGCTGAGCTGCCAAAATACGCCAACTGGCCAACCTTCCCGCAACTGTGGGTTGACGGTGAACTGGTAGGCGGCTGTGATATTCTGATTGAAATGTATCAGCGTGGCGAACTGCAACAGCTGATCAAAGAAACGGCTGCCAGGTACAAAACGGAAGAGCCGGGCGCAGAGTAAGTTTTCTCCGGAAATAGAAAAAGCGACCTGTAGAGGTCGCTTTTTTTTGCCGGGTGGCGCTGCGCTTACCCGATCTACGATTGAATATCTGCCTCATCGCCCATCGGCAGTGGCCAGCCACCCAACCGTTTCCAGCGGTTCACAATTTCACAGAACAGTTCTGCCGTGCGCTCCGTGTCATATAACGCAGAGTGCGCCTGCGTACCGTCAAACTCGATCCCCGCCGTGATACAGGCTTTGGATAAGACCGTTTGTCCCAGCGCCAGGCCACTCAGGGCCGCGGTGTCGAAGGTCACAAACGGATGGAACGGGTTGCGTTTAAGCGAGGCGCGTTCGGCGGCAGCCATTGTAAAGCTGTGATCGAACGTGGCGTTGTGGGCCACCATAATCGCGCGGCTGCAGTTACTCTCTTTCATGCCTTTACGCACCATTTTGAAGATGGCGTGAAGCGCGTCATATTCACTCACCGCGCCGCGCAGCGGGTTTGTCGGGTCGATACCGTTAAACGCCAGCGCTTCTGGCTGCAGGTTTGCACCTTCAAAAGGTTCAACGTGGAAATGCAGCGTGGTGTCCGGTGTAAGCCAGCCCTGTTCATCCATCTTCAGCGTGATGGCGGCAATTTCAAGCAGCGCATCGGTTTTAGCGTTAAATCCGGCTGTCTCTACATCAATGACAACAGGATAAAAACCACGAAAACGGTCGCACAGACCGGTAAGTTGAGCATTATCGGACATCAGGGTCTCTTACAAGGGGAAAAAAGCAGTGCGCATTATGGCAAATTTTGAGAGGGGATGCAGTAAAACTACGGGCGCATAGTGCGCCCGGCGGGATCAGTTGCCCAGGCCGTGACCGGCGTCTTTGGCTTCAATCAGCTCGATTTTGTAACCGTCAGGATCTTCAACAAAGGCAATCACGGTAGTGCCGCCTTTAACCGGGCCCGCTTCACGCGTAACGTTGCCGCCGTTGCTGCGGATGCGCTCGCAGGCTTCGGCCGCGTTATCCACTTCCAGCGCAATATGGCCGTATGCTGTGCCCAGCTCGTACTTGTCGACGCCCCAGTTGTAGGTCAGCTCGATAACGGCTTCATCTGTTTCCGGGCCGTAACCGACAAACGCCAGGGAATATTTATATTCCGGGTTTTCGCTGGTGCGCAGCAGTTTCATGCCCAGAACGTTGGTGTAGAAATCGATTGAACGTTGCAGGTCGCCAACGCGCAGCATGGTGTGAAGTAGGCGCATAATTTCCTCATTAACCAATGGATTGGATTATCTTTTTGAACAGAAACGATGTTTTAGTATAGCGGCGAAATGTCGCCGCTATCAATGCACAATGGCGGGATTACAGAGAAGGGTAGTCGGTGTAGCCTTCTGCGCCACCACCATAGAAACTTTCAGGGCGCTGCGGGTTAAGCGCTGCTTTTTTCTGCAGACGGGCAACCAGATCCGGGTTAGCAATATAGTCACGGCCGAACGCCACCGCGTCGATCAGACCTTTGCCAATCAGGTCTTCGGCTTTTTCTGGAGTATAAGCGCCCGCACCGATGATCACGCCGTGGAAGCGCTCGCGCACTTTCTGACGGAAGGCTTCAGTGTAAGGCTGACCACCGGCCCAGTCCGGTTCGGACATATGCAGGTAGGCAATACCACGTTTTGCCAGCTCTTCGATGAGATACAGCGCGTCAGCTTCTTCGTTCGGGCCGTTGTCGACGTTCTGGAATGTCCCAATTGGCGATACGCGGATACCGATGCGTTCCGGGCCCCACTCCTCGCATACGGCGTCTACCACTTCCAGCACCAGGCGGGCACGGTTTTCAACGCTGCCGCCGTACTGATCGGTACGATGGTTAGAAGAAGGTGACAGGAACTGGTGCAGCAGGTAACCGTGTGCTGAGTGCAGTTCAACCAGG
This sequence comes from Enterobacter sp. MALB-1, assembly GCF_041021625.1. Taxonomy (NCBI): domain Bacteria; kingdom Pseudomonadati; phylum Pseudomonadota; class Gammaproteobacteria; order Enterobacterales; family Enterobacteriaceae; genus Enterobacter; species Enterobacter sp. MALB-1. The sequence continues at coordinate 2,473,746 of NZ_JBDPJL010000001.1, read as the reverse complement.
TCAAAACCGGCTTCACGCGCATTCGCAACCGCCTGACGGAAGTCGTTCACGATACCGGGGATCTCTTCCAGCTCCAGCGCACGTGGCATGGAGGTATCGACGCGGATCGCATTGCCGTTTTCGTCGCGCAGGGAGGTGCGGGTGTTTGCGCTCAGGGCAGAGGCTGAAACCGGAGCCTGACCGCCAGGCTGGATGCTGCTGTGTGAGATTCGACCGGTATGCCACAGCTGTACCGCGATACGGCCATCTTCCGCGTGAACGCCTGCGGTGATTTTTTGCCAGGCGGCGATCTGTTCCGGGCTGTGCAGACCCGGTGCGCCAGCATAGCCTTTCGCCTGGGCAGAAATCTGCGTCGCTTCAGAGATAATCAGGCCAGAGCTTGCGCGCTGACGATAATATTCACCCATCAGTGGGGTTGGGATATCACCAGGCTCGATGCTGCGAAGACGGGTGAGTGGGGCCATGAACACGCGGTTCGGAGCGGTAACAGCACCCACTTTCAGTGGGGTAAATAACGTTTCAGCGGACATAACGACTCCTGAGTAGACCAGTCGACTAGTAATTGAGTAAATAAAAACGCCTGCTACACGCCAGGCGTTGTAATACAGCTTTTCACATGTGCCAGCGCGCTTTCGAGCGGCACCGCACTGCGAGAAATCTTGGCCTGCAGGTTCGCACCTAACCAGAGTGCATAAAGCACCTGCGCCTGGGTCAAAGGCTCGCCAGAGAAGGCCAACGTTTTTTCATTGCGCCCTTTATCCAGCGCCTGAGCCAGCAGAGCAATCACGCCACTGGCCCCTTTATCCATTGCAGTGCGCATGTCTTCGGACAGATCGCACACTTCAGCAGAAAGTTTTACCGTCAGACAGCCGCTGATGATGCCCTGCTGACAGAACTGCGTCAGCGTCTCCTGATAGTAATTAAGCACACGATCCCGGTAGTTACCTTCGCCGCTGGCAAAGTGGGTCGCCAGGCGCTGGTGGTAGCTGGCGTAGTGACGTTCCAGCATGGCCACGCCAAAGGCTTCTTTGGAGCGAAAGTAGTGATAAAACGATCCTTTCGGCACCTCAGCAGTTTTTAACAGCTCGCTCAGACCCATACCGGTGAACCCGCGATGCATGCAAAGACGCTCGCCGGTCGCCAGTAAGTGTTCGCGTGTATCGTGTTCAGTGTGTCTGCTCATGCCGTCACTCTAATAGACCATTCGGTCTAATGCAAGAGACTCAGGACCGACAGACTGACAAAATATCCAACGACTGTTGATAAATACTTGATTTTATGTCCATCATTCCCAGAACCGTGGAGAACAGATTGTCCTGAGAAACGGCCTCTTTTGCTGCGCGGGTACGCAAACATTGCTCGTTAACGCCGAAATTTTTCGCGTAATCCGGGGAGAGCCAGAACATAAACGGAATGTGCGTTTGCTGTTCAGGAGCCAGCATGTACGGTGTCCCGTGCAGATAGATCCCGCTTTCACCCAGTGACTCACCGTGATCCGAAAGGTAAATCAGCGCCGTGTTCATGCTGCCCTGACGTGCTTTTAGCGCGTCTATCGTTCTGCTGACCACGCTGTCAGTGTAAAGAATGGTGTTGTCGTAGGTGTTCATCAATGCCTGGTGATTGCAATCCTGAATTTCGTTGGTATCACAGGTTGGGGTGAACTTACGGAAAGTTTTCGGGTAGCGGTTGTAGTACGCCGGACCGTGGCTGCCCATCAGATGAATAACCAACACGGAGTCCTGCTTCAGGCCATCCAGTACCTCATCCAGACGATACAGGTTTACATCATCAATGCAGGACTTATCTTTGCAGAACTGCTCCAGTTTCCACTGGGTCATGTCCGTGTGCGGTACGCGGTTACAGGCACCTTTACAGCCGCCATCGTTGTCACGCCACAACAGGTTGATTCCCGCATGGCCGAGCACGTCGAGCAGACCTTCCTGGTGGCGCGCCAGATCGGCGTCGTATTTTTTCCGCGTCATACCGGAGAACATGCACGGGACGGAAACGGCCGTTTCGGTGCCACAGGAGGTGGCCTGCGGGAAGTTAATGACATTGTGCTTTTTCAGCTCGGGGTTCGTTTCACGCCCGTAGCCATTCAGCGAGTAGTTTGCTGCGCGCGATGCTTCACCGACGACCAGAATCAGCACCGTTTTCTTCCGCTGCCCGGAAATGAGCGGGCCTTTATGAGCATCTTCCCCCATGCGCACCAGCGTTTGATCGCCCGCAAACCAGCGCATTTTCGAGTATTTCACCACAGCACTGACGTAGTTCGCCGGAGTAACCATTTTGACGATGCTTTTGTTGTTGCGAAACAACGAGGCGTAGTCTTTGTAAAATACCGCTGCGACCAGAATGATGATCAGTAGCGCGCCGAGTATGGCGGCAAACCGCATCAGCAGGGCATACCACCATGTCCCGGTGCGAATACGCGTCAGGGCCAATATGACGGACGGCACTAAACCGGCTACCGCCATCCACAGGATCATCTGCGGCGTGACCAGCGCGGTGGCTTCCTGTGAGTTGGTTTCGAAGACGTTGACAATCATATTCTGATCGATCACCGCGCCGTAGGTAGACATAAAGTACGTCGCGGCGGCGCATCCCATGGTTAACAGGATCAGCAGCGGTTTACGGATAAAGGGGATATTCATCAGGCTAAAGACAATGATCCAGCCGCAGAACAGCACCACCGGAACGGAGGCGGCAAAGAGCAGGTCATGCAGGTGTGTTGGGGCAATGATGGCCCAGCTACGCTGAATAAACAGCGCGTTCAACACGGTAAAGAAGAGAGCACAGCCCAGAGTGAACTTAATATCGTTACACTGTAACTTTTTAGCGAGCCACATCATAAACAAACCATTCGTTATATTGATGTGGCGAGTATAGGGAAGGAAGATTAGTGAAACCTTAATGCCACAATTGTGCGGCAAGCCCTTGCACGTGGGGCGTTTAACGTCTTCACTGTAGGTGAATAACGGGATTGCGGAGGTGTGTGTGGCAGAGCAACTGGAGTTTTTCCCCATCCAGAGCCCGTGCCGGGGTATTTGTCAGGTGGATGAACGCGGATATTGCCGTGGATGCATGCGCACCCGCGATGAGCGTTTTAACTGGCAAAATTTTAGCGATATGCAAAAGCAGGAGGTTTTACGCCTCTGTCGCCAGCGTCTGCTGCGTAAAATTCGTGCAAACAAGCCGGGTGAAACCGAAGAACCTCAGCAACCCTCACTGTTTTAGCAGGGGAATTGCGTATACTGTTACCATTACGTCCTTGAGGAAATTGTTATGGTTCAGCGTATTACCCTTGCCCCGCAGGGCCCGGAATTCTCCCGTTTTGTGATGGGCTACTGGCGTCTGATGGACTGGAATATGTCCCCCCTTCAGCTGGCGAGCTTTATTGAGGAGCATCTTGATTTAGGGATCACCACCGTCGATCACGCGGATATCTATGGCGGCTATCAGTGCGAAGCGGCATTTGGTGAGGCACTCAAACTGGTTCCTGCGCTTCGTGAGCGTATGGAGATCGTCACTAAATGCGGTATCGCGACAACCGCGAAACCAGAACATGCTCTTGGGCATTACATCACCGACAGTGCGCATATCATTAAAAGCGCCGAGCAGTCGCTGGTCAATCTGGCGACAGATCGTATCGACCTGCTGCTGATCCACCGCCCCGATCCGTTAATGGATGCTGATGAGGTGGCGGAAGCATTCCTGAATCTGCACCAGAGTGGCAAAGTGCGCCATTTCGGTGTTTCAAACTTCACGCCAGCCCAGTTCGCGCTGCTGCAATCGCGGTTGCCGTTTACCCTGGCAACGAATCAGGTCGAGATTTCACCGGTGCATCAACCGCTGCTGCTGGATGGTACGCTCGACCAGCTCCAGCAATTGCGCATTCGTCCTATGGCCTGGTCGTGCCTGGGCGGGGGTCGTCTGTTTAATGATGATGAGTTCCAGCCGCTCCGTGACGAGCTTGAAACCATCGCCCGTGAGTTGAATGCTGAGAGCATTGAACAGGTGGTTTATGCGTGGATACTGCGCCTGCCGTCCCGACCGCTGCCGATTATTGGCTCCGGCAAAATTGAACGCGTTCGCTCTGCGCTGGCGGCGGAAGAGCTGCAGATGACGCGTCAACAGTGGTTCCGCATTCGCAAAGCAGCGCTGGGTTACGACGTTCCATAAATGGGCAAAAACAGGCCTTTCCGGTGAAATCTTCGCCTCTGGTATACACTTAAGGGGCAAAAAATAACCCGAGGAGGTCATATGAAGCGTTTTGCTCTGGCACTTGTTACGCTGGTTGTTTGCGCAGGGGCGCAGGCAGCCAGCGACGAAGTAGAAATGAACCTCGTCACGTCTCAGGGCGTTGGCCAGTCAATTGGAACGGTAAAAATTACTGAAACCGATAAAGGACTGGAATTTGCGCCCGATCTCAAAGCACTCCCGCCCGGTGAGCATGGATTCCATGTACATGCCAAAGGCAGCTGTCAGCCTGCTCTGAAAGAGGGTAAAGCCTCAGCAGCAGAGGCCGCAGGGGGGCACCTTGATCCACAAAACACAGGTAAACATGAAGGCCCGGACGGTATGGGGCATCTTGGTGATTTGCCTGTGCTGGTGGTAAACAATGACGGTAAAGCCACGGACCCTGTTGTGGCACCGCGGCTGAAAAAACTGGATGAGGTCAAAGGCAAAGCGCTGATGATCCACGTCGGCGGCGATAACATGTCCGATCAGCCTAAACCGCTTGGTGGTGGTGGGGCACGCTATGCCTGTGGGGTTATCTGATCCCCGATGGTCCCTGGCGGCGGTGCCTGTTCCAGCTGTGACAGCGAGCAGTGTAGCCGCCAGATTATCGAGGCTAAATCGCGCGCGGCCGGCAAATGATGGCGTGCGAGGGTATCGCAAATGCGCTGCAGCTCGCTGAGCGTTACGCTTAGCGGACGTTGCTGGACGCCGCGCTCGCTCATCACATCACGCAGCAGGGAAATACAGATATCACGGACCTGCGACAGTGGATCGGAGCGGGTTTCCCACGCACGCAGTTGCCATACCACATGCGAGCAGTTCAGCAATACCACGCCCCAGCGCAACAGCCAGCGGCGGGAGAGCGAATCCTGGCTGTTATTCAATTGGCTGACATGGTGATAAACCAGCGACTCATATTCGCTTTCACGCAGATGCGGTTTACGGCTGAGCTGGTCAACGAATCCTCTGCGCAATTCGCGAATGTGCCTGCGGCTCTTACGTGCATCTGAACCAGGACGTAACACAGCGAAGGCCAGCCACGCCAGACCGACGCCGAGGATCTTCGCCAGGTTATCGTTAAGAAAATCAGCGTAATCGTAAACAGGCGGATTGGTCACCGAGATAAACGAGCCCATAAAGACGATTAATTGCCCCCATAACCCGGCCAGCTTCGGCATCTGCAGCTTCAGCAACTGCATGGTGGTTAATAGCGGAAAGAGGAACAGCAGGAACTGCCAGAGGTCGCTAATCTGCACCATCAAACCAAACTTCACGACAAAACTGAACAGCGACAGCAAAACGAGCGTGCGCAGCAGCAGCGTCAGAGAGTTGAACGGCGAGGCCGCGACGGAGTAAAGCACGCAGCTGATGGCGGCGAGGGTGAGTGCCGCACTGCCGGACTCCCACTGCGTGGTGATGCTCCATGCGCCAACCAGGGTCAGCGCGCAGAAGGTTCGAAAACCACTCCACAGCGCTTCCATTGTGTCCGTGTGTCTCGCCAGCGCCGGGCTGCCAGGGACGGTAAATTCAGTTATTGGCGTGGCGTTCTCAACGGCTTTTATCCAGCGACTGCTCCGCAGGTATAACCGACAAAAATAATTCAGGCGTTGCCAGAAAGCGCGGTGACGGTAGTCGTACTCATCGGTGGGGGCGAGCGGCGCGATAATCCGTGCCACGGTGTAAATATCCGCATCCGGGCGAGCCAGGGCTGCCAGCAGCGTGTCGATAACCGATCGGGTATTCTCTGGTGGCGTCGGCCAGTTAAGTAACATCCGGCGCAGGCTGGAGATGGCGCTGGTCATACGTAACTGCTGGTGGAGCAAATAGTTAAGCAAATTGTTCTGGCGGCGAAAACGGTAGTGGCTCCAGAAAGCCTGGATACGCAGCAAATTCATGGTCAGGATCTGGCCGATGACTTTCTCGTGCGCGAGGCGGATTTCATCATTCGTATCGGGCTGCCAGAGCAGGCTGGCATGTTCCAGCAGGCGGGCGTGCATGGTCTTCAGCGCGCCGATGAGCGTTGTGCCATCCGATGTACTGGGCAGAATCATCATCATGACCCCGCCGCAGAGAATACCGACGATCACTTCGCAGACGCGCGCCTGAGCAATATCCCATAGCTCGGTCGTGTCCAGCACGTTCACAACCGGGAAGGCAATGATTGCCGCCGTGTAGCCTGCAAGCTGAAAGGCATAGGCGACGTTATTGGTAAAATGGGCGCAGGCCCAGGTGCAAAAACCCAGCCAGGCCGCCATGCTCAGTAAAAAAAGCCACGGATCGTTCAGCGTATGACCGGCGATAATTAACGCTGCGGTGGCACCCAGCAGACTCCCGGCTACACGCCCCAGGCTTTTGCTGATCACGCCGCCGACGGTGGGGAAGCTGACTACCGCTGCTGAGGTCATTGCCCAGTAGGGTTCATCCAGATTCAGATAGTAGGCCACCGTAAGCGCAAGGCACATCGCAATACCGTTACGCAGCGCATAACGCCACTGTGGGCGCGTCGCTTTAATCCAGGGCAACGTCCGCCAGGAGAAAGCCGGCAGGTTCATTATCGCGTCCCGATTGAGACGGTGCAGGTTGTGCCTGACACCAGCGTCATGTCCTTCGGCAGATTGTCGAATTCGACGCGAACCGGTACACGCTGCGCCAGGCGAACCCACGGTACGTTGGGTTTAATATCGGGCACCAGACCTGAGTCGATTTCAACGCTTTGATCGTAAATAGCGCGGCCGATGCTGGAAACGTGACCCTGTAACGCCTGCGAGCTGCTATAGAGCGTTATCCGGGCAGGGGCACCGTCCTGAATATGACGTAGCTTGGTCTCTTCAAAATAACCGATTACGTAGAACGAGTGGCTATCGACCAGCGCAAAGAGCGGCTGGCCCGTTGTCGCATAATCTCCCACGCGCGTGGAGAGATTGGTTATCCAGCCGTCAACCGGGGCTTTTACCACAGTTTGAGTCAACTGCCACTCGGCCTGCTTCAGCGTTGCCTCAGCCACATCAACGCTGGCCTGCATGGCTTTGACGTTAATATTGGCAGTGTCTAAATCTTCCGCAGAGATATAGTTTTGCGATAAATGGCGACGACGGTTGGCTTCGTTGTTGGCTTTTGCCAGATCGGACCGGGCTTTAGCAAGTTGGGCCTGGGCATTGAGTACGGCAATATGAAAGGGCGTCTCGTCGATGCGGAACAAAACATCGCCTTGTTTGACGAACTGGTTATCCTTAACAAGAAGCGTTGTGATACTGCCTGAAACCTGTGGCGTGATGCTGACCTGTTCCGCACGAATTTTGCCATCGCGTGTCCAGGGTGACTGCATGTAATAATTCCAGAGCCACCACCCGGCAATCAGTGCCAGGGTAAGAACCAGAAGCGTGGAAAAGTATTTAAGTGTTTTCAGGGACATATTCACCACACAATCAACACAGCAAGGCCAAGACACACGGACAAGGCAAACAGGGAAAGATCCATTAACATGGGGTGCCAGATTTCACCGGAATACATCCAGTCACGCAGCAGGCGATGCGCAACAAGCCAGATTAAAAAGCCCAGCATGACGGCTTTAAACAGGGGAGGGAAATAGACTGACGCACCAACGATCAGGTCCTGAAGCGGTAACCCCGTGGAGCTTAAAGAGAACGTCACGAGCAGAGATCCTTTGCAGTGGAGAGAATGCCACAATGGCCTGTCTTTTCACGATGAACATCAGTATTCAGTGTAAATCATACTTTCAGCATCGATGAATGCAGTATTGCATTTGTTTTGGCACTATAAATGCTGCACACTATTCTAAAATCAGTATAATAACTTAGCAAGCTAATTATAAGGAGATGAAATTGGAATCGCCATTAGGTTCTGATCTGGCAAGGTTAGTACGCGTCTGGCGTGCTCTGATTGACCATCGCCTGAAACCTCTGGAATTGACACAGACGCATTGGGTTACGCTGCATAACATCCATCAGCTTCCACCCGAACAGTCGCAAATTCAACTGGCTAAAGCGATCGGTATCGAGCAGCCTTCGTTAGTGCGTACGCTCGACCAGCTGGAGGAGAAGGGGCTGATCTCCCGGCAAACCTGTGCCAGCGATCGTCGCGCTAAGCGTATTAAACTTACTGAAAAAGCAGCCCCCATTATTACCGAGATGGAAGCTGTGATCAGCAAAACGCGGGGGGAGATCCTGTCAGGGATCACGCCTGCAGAACTTGAAATGCTAATCGGCCTCATTAGCCGTCTCGAGCAGAATATACATGAGCTGCAGTCACGCGACTAAAACATAAAAAAGCCTTGCAACCGCAAGGCTTTTTTTTCACTGATAGACGACAACCCGGTTCCTGCCCGTCTCTTTCGCTTCGTACATGGCTTTATCTGCGCTTTCTACACACTCTTCAGCGGTAATCTCCGGAGACGTTGCGGTAAAGACCCCCATACTAATGGTTATCGGTTCGGGTAATTGTCCACCGCTGCTGGCTTTGTCAAAGCTGCTTAATTTCAGCCGAATCCGCTCTGCAACTTGACGCGCTGCGTCGGAAGAGGTGTTGCTCAGCATCAGGACAAACTCTTCGCCACCAATACGCGCCGCAATATCCTGAGGGCGAACCGAGTCCATCAGCAGGTTGGAAACAAACTGCAAAACTTTGTCTCCCTGCAAATGCCCGTAGCAATCGTTAATACGCTTGAAACGGTCAAGATCGCTCACTATCACCGAAACAGGACGTGTCTCTTTTGCTGTGCTGAGCGACTGGTTAAGCGAGTCGTAAAAATAGCTGCGATTGTAGAGGCGCGTCAGTGGATCGCGAATCGAGTTCTGATAAGACTGCTGATACTTTAAATGCGAGTCACGATAGAGATTAAACACGTCATACAGCAGTACGAAAATAATAAGCAATGTAGCGACGGTTTCAAATAATCGTGAGCGATACCAGGAGATATCCTCAGCATGGCCACCAAACAACAGCATTAACAAGGTCATGACATAACAGACGCATAAAAAATTACCGCCAATCCAGAAAAGATTTTTAACGCGCGTAATAATCATCAGCGTGAGAAGTGTAACGATCCACAGAATGATTAAGATAATATTGACAGCCTGGCTCCAGAGAACCATAAATTGCCGGGTTTCATTATCGACAAGATCAACGGATAACAGCGGTGAGTGGCTGGAATAGAACCAGGAAAGCGTAACTATGCTCAGGGTAAAAACAAGCACGCCAGCAACGATGAAAATATGCGACAGCCGCGAAAGAGGGTGGTTCCGTAACGTGTACAGTATCGCTGAAGCAATGATCAGCACTGCCATTAAAATATGGCGGAACATATAGAAGATCATGGCATCGTTGTAGTTGACGACGTTGAACTGATAAAGGTCAAGCCAGGCCGGAAAACTGGACAGCGTCCCCACCATCAGCAGTGCCGAGCCGGTGAAGGCAAGTGCAATGGGAACCAGATACAACCGCCTTCTATCGCACCAGTATTTCATTGCCATAAAACACGCAATAAATAAATGGAACACCAGTAAAAAAATGGTGAGCGTGGGGAATAAAAGCGGTGAAAACGAAGGGACCAGTTCAACCAGTTTAGAGAAGAAAGTTTGTAATATCCCAATAACAATAATGCAGCCAAGGCAGAAAGAGATATAACGATTCTTTACATAACGATTCATCGCAAGCATAAATATTTTTAACAAAATAATAGAAATCAATAAAAAGAGAATTGCGAGGAGTCTAACGTGAAAGGATCGTGAATACTTTGCGCAGGAACAATATAGTAAAGAATAAGTAATAATTGCTGAGAATGAATTTTGTAAATATATTCATTCTATTTATGTATTTTGTAAAGGGATGTAGTCATTTGACCACATCCCTAATTAATTAACGCGGAGAGACGGTGACCTGGCTACCATTGCTTGCCAGTACAACACGCTGGCCTGCGGAGAAGCGGGTATTACCCTGTTTCTGAACAACCATGATGGTATTCCCGTCGTCTTTACGGATTTCCAGTTCGACGCCCTGCGTTTTATTCATCGCACCCTGTACGCCCTGGCCCGCGACACCACCGGCTACAGCACCTGCTGCGGTTGCCAGAGAACGACCCGTACCGCCACCAATGGTGTTACCCAGGAAGCCACCCAGCACGGCACCGCCAATTGCACCCACAACATTGGTGTCATCTCCCCCCTGGATCTGAACAGGACGGGCATTAACGATAGTGCCGTATGTGACGTTCTGAACCTGTTTGGCTTCAGAAGCGCTATATACGTCGCCGGAAAGTGAACTGTCATTCACACAACCAGCCAGTGTTAAACCAATCAGCGAAACGCCCAGTGCACGTAACATCATTTGAATCTCCTGTTCACCAAAAACGCCCGAATCGGGCATCCGTTATGGCTAAATTATATGGCATCAGGGGCCATAGTTCTATTTTTCCACTCATACCAGGAAAATTGTACTTGAATTTGACTTAACGAGACATAAACAAGAGCGTCCGTGTGTTACATGTCTGACATTGTTAAAAAATATTATCTCCGCATAGTAAAGCGTCGCTGTTTATGGTGGAGTGTTTAGCTTAAGCCCACGTAACGTAAGGAAAGCGCATGAAATCGGGTCGCTATATCGGTGTGATGTCTGGCACCAGTCTTGATGGTGTTGATGTCGTACTGGCCGCAATCGATGAAAACATGGTGGCGCAGCAGGCAAGCCTGAGCTGGCCGATCCCTGTCTCGTTAAAAGAGGACATTTTAAACATCTGTCAGGGCCAGCAACTGACGCTTTCACAGCTTGGGCAACTGGACGTGCGTCTGGGCTCATTATTTGCTGACGCGGTACTGGCGCTGATGCATAAAGAAAAACTTCAGCCGCAGGACATCGTCGCGATCGGCTGCCACGGACAGACGGTCTGGCATGAACCCACTGGCGATGCGCCACACACCCTGCAAATTGGTGATAACAACCAGATTGTGGCGAAGACGGGCGTAACGGTGGTCGGCGATTTTCGCCGTCGCGACATTGCTCTGGGCGGACAAGGCGCACCGCTGGTTCCGGCATTTCACCAGGCGTTGCTGGCTCATCCGGTAGAACGCCGGATGGTGCTTAATATCGGTGGGATTGCCAACCTGTCGATGCTCATTCCTGGTCAACCGGTCCGCGGGTATGACACCGGCCCTGGCAACATGTTGATGGACGCCTGGATCTGGCGTCAGTGCGGAAAACCATATGATAAGAACGCTGATTGGGCGAGCGATGGGAAAGTGATTATCCCTCTGCTGCAGTCGATGTTAAGCGATCCCTGGTTTGCGCTGCCGGCACCGAAAAGCACCGGCCGTGAATATTTCAACTATGGCTGGCTCGAACGTCAGCTGGCGCAGTTTCCGGCGCTTGCCCCTCAGGATGTCCAGGCGACGCTTGCCGAGTTAACTGCCGTATCGATTTCCGAACAGGTTCTGCTCAGCGGTGGGTGCGAACGGCTGCTGGTGTGCGGTGGCGGAAGCCGTAACCCACTGGTGATGGCACGTCTTGCCGGGCTGCTGCCCGGAACAGAAGTGACAACCACAGATGACGCCGGGATCAGCGGTGATGATATGGAGGCGCTGGCTTTCGCCTGGCTTGCCTGGCGCACCGTTGCCGGATTGCCAGGAAATTTACCCTCTGTGACAGGGGCGCGGGAAGCGAGCGTTCTCGGGGCGATTTACCCGGCAAACCCACGCCATAATCAGAGTTAACTGAAATCCAGCGAAGCCGACAGCCGTTACACTGGGTGCGAAAACAGGAGGACAGTAATGTCCTCCGGAACCAGAAAAGTGTTCGGAACACGCCCATGAAAAAACTTCTTCTTATTACTATCCCTTTTTTAATGACAGGATGCAGCGTCTATAACCAGTTCGTTGAGCGTATGCAGACCGATACGCTGGAGTATCGCTGCGATGAAAAGCCGCTGACCGTGAAGCTGAACAACCCGCGTCAGGAAGCCAGCTTTGTTTATGACAATAACCTGCTGACGCTGAAACAGGGAATATCGGCCTCCGGCGCGCGATATACGGACGGCATCTATGTATTCTGGTCAAAAGGTGACAGTGCAACGGTCTACAAACGTGACCGCATTGTGCTGAACAATTGCCAGCTTCAAAATCCGAAGCGTTGAGATTTTCACAGGGGCGGCGCACAATAGCGCCACCCTATGTCAATGTCAGCTAACGCCATGTCAGATAACGACGAATTGCAGCAAATCGCGCATCTGCGCCGTGAATACACCAAAGGTGGCTTACGTCGCCAGGATCTTCCCGCCGAACCGCTGGTGCTTTTTGAACGCTGGCTAAAACAAGCCTGTGAAGCCAAACTCGCCGACCCGACGGCCATGGTGGTCGCGACGGTGGATGAACACGGTCAGCCTTATCAGCGCATCGTGCTGCTTAAGCATTATGATGAGAAAGGGCTGGTGTTCTACACCAACCTGGGCAGTCGTAAAGCGCACCATTTAGAGAAAAACCCCCGTATCAGCCTGCTGTTTCCGTGGCATATGCTGGAGCGTCAGGTGATGGTTACGGGTAAAGCCGAACGTCTTTCCACACTGGAAGTGGTGAAATATTTTCACAGCCGTCCACGTGACAGCCAGATTGGTGCCTGGGTTTCAAAGCAGTCCAGCCGAATCTCTGCCCGCGGCGTACTGGAAAGTAAATTCCTCGAACTCAAACAGAAGTTCCAGCAGGGTGAAGTTCCGCTACCGAGTTTCTGGGGGGGATTCCGCATTCCCATTGAACAGATGGAATTCTGGCAGGGGGGCGAACATCGCCTGCATGACCGCTTTTTATACCAGCGCGACAATGGCAGCTGGAAAATCGACAGACTGGCACCGTAATCCCTGAAATTTGTTGTTTTAAGCGCTAGCGCACACAGCGCTGGCGCTTTATTCTATGGTCCTTTCGCATCAGGCGAAAAGTCGTGTACCGGCAAAGGTGCAGTCGTTTATACATGGAGAATTTGATGGCAAGCAGTAACTTGATTAAACAATTGCAAGAGCGGGGCCTCGTGGCTCAGGTGACGGACGAGGAAGCGTTAGCAGAGCGACTGGCGCAAGGCCCGATCGCGCTCTATTGCGGCTTCGATCCCACCGCTGACAGCTTGCATTTGGGGCATCTTGTTCCATTGTTATGCCTGAAACGCTTCCAGATGGCGGGCCACAAGCCTGTTGCCCTGGTGGGCGGCGCGACCGGTCTGATTGGCGACCCAAGTTTCAAAGCCGCTGAGCGTAAACTGAACACCGAAGACACCGTGCAGGAGTGGGTGGACAAGATCCGCAAACAGGTTGCGCCGTTCCTCGACTTCAACTGTGGTGACAATTCTGCAATTGCCGCGAACAACTATGACTGGTTTGGTGGCATGAACGTGCTGACCTTCCTGCGTGACATCGGCAAGCACTTCTCTGTTAACCAGATGATTAACAAAGAAGCGGTGAAGCAACGTCTGAACCGTGACGATCAGGGCATCTCTTTTACCGAGTTCTCCTACAACCTGCTGCAGGGCTATGACTTTGCGTGTCTGAACAAACTGCACGGCGTTTCCCTGCAGATTGGTGGTTCTGACCAGTGGGGTAACATCACCTCCGGTATCGATCTGACCCGTCGTCTGCACCAGAACCAGGTCTTCGGCCTGACCGTTCCGTTAATCACTAAAGCGGATGGCACCAAATTCGGTAAAACCGAAGGTGGCGCAGTATGGCTCGATCCGAAAAAAACCAGCCCGTATAAATTCTACCAGTTCTGGATCAACACGGCGGATGCCGACGTTTACCGCTTCCTGAAGTTCTTCACCTTCATGGACATTGAAGCGATCAATGCCCTCGAAGAAGAAGATAAAAACAGCGGTAAAGCGCCACGTGCGCAGTACGTGCTGGCGGATGAAGTCACCAGACTGGTTCATGGCGAAGAAGGTCTGGCAGCGGCGAAACGCATCACCGCAAGCCTGTTCAACGGTACGCTGAGCGATCTGAGCGAAGCGGACTTCGAACAGCTGGCACAGGATGGCGTGCCGATGGTAGAGATGGAAAAAGGTGCAGACCTGATGCAGGCGCTGGTGGATTCTGAGCTGCAGCCTTCCCGCGGACAGGCGCGCAAAACCATCGCGTCTAACGCGATCACCATTAACGGTGAGAAACAGGCTGACCCGGAATACACCTTCGTTGACGGCGATCGTTTGTATGGCCGCTACACGCTGCTGCGTCGTGGTAAGAAAAACTACTGTCTGGTGTGCTGGAAGTAATTAAAAGTATGCAGGGGCGTGGGAAACCACGCCCTTTTGTTTTTTCAGGGTTGTGGTAAGTAAACAATGAAGAATATCCTCGCCATTCAGTCCCACGTTGTGTTTGGACATGCTGGCAACAGCGCAGCGGAGTTCCCGATGCGCCGTCTCGGTGCCAACGTCTGGCCACTTAATACGGTACAGTTTTCCAACCATACGCAATACGGCAAATGGACCGGCTGCGTGATGCCGCCTTCGCACCTGACAGAGATCGTGCAGGGCATTGCTGATATTGACCAGCTTAAGCGCTGTGACGCCGTACTGAGCGGCTACCTCGGCTCGGCAGAGCAGGGTGAACATATCCTTGGCATTGTTCGTCAGGTAAAGGCGGCAAACCCGGCGGCGAAATATTTTTGCGACCCGGTAATGGGCCATCCTGAGAAGGGCTGCATTGTGGCACCCGGCGTTGCAGAGTTTCACGTGCGCCATGCACTGCCCACCAGCGATATCATCGCGCCAAACCTGATCGAACTGGAGATCCTCTGTGAGCATCCGGTGAACAGCGTAGAAGAGGCGGTAAGCGCTTCTCGCGAGCTGATTGCTCAGGGGCCTGAGATTGTACTGGTGAAGCACCTGGCGCGCGCCGGGTTGAGCCAGGACCGTTTCGAGATGCTGCTGGTGACGAAAGACGAAGCGTGGCATATCAGTCGTCCGCTGGTGGATTTTGGCGTGCGTCAGCCGGTCGGTGTGGGTGATGTGACCAGTAGCCTGCTGCTGGTGAAGTTATTACAGGGCGCGAGCCTGCGTGATGCACTGGAGCACGTGACGGCAGCCGTTTATGAAATCATGATTGCGACGAAAACGATGCAGGAATATGAATTACAGGTTGTCGCGGCACAGGATCGTATCGCGAAGCCGGAGCACTATTTCAGCGCGACACAGCTTTAAACGATGCCCTGCGGCGCTGCGCTTGCAGAGGCTGGGGAATTTGTAGGCCGGGTAAGCGTCAGCGCCACCCGGCAACACAGGCCGCCTGGTTAGTTCAACCCTTCCGCTTTCAGCGCCGCCGCTACCGCAGGACGCGCTGCCACTCGTTCCATATAAGACGCGATATGGTCTAACCCATCCAGGTTCAGCTTAACCGCGCGCGCCCAGCGCAGAACGGTAAACAGATACGCATCGGCAATCGTGAAACGCGCGCCACAGATCCACTGATCGTCTTTCAGCGAGTCGTTAATGTAATGCAGCTTTTTCTCCAGCAGGGCACGCACGGTTGGTTTGTATTCTTCAGGCGTATCCGGGCGGAAAAGCGGCGTGAAGCCTTTATGCAGCTCGGTGGCGATATAGTTCAGCCATTCCAGCGTCTTGTAGCGGGAAATACTGCCTGTGGGAGCCAGCAACTGACGATCCGGGACGTTATCAGCCAGGAACTGCATAATCGCCACACCTTCGGTGAGCAGCGTACCGTCATCCAGCAGCAGAGCCGGAACTTGCCCCTTCGGGTTAATAGCAAAGAAGTCGTCGCCGTTTTCCAGGCGCTTTTTCATCAGATCAACGCCGTCCAGCGTGAAATCTTTGCCGCTCTCGCGCAGGGTAATATGGGAAGCAAGAGAGCATGCGCCTGGTTTGTAGAACAGTTTCATCGGTAACTCCTTTTTGCTGAGGTTTCCGCTATGTTAGTGCGCGGCAGGATAAAAAAAAAGCCGCTAATCATTAGCGGCTTCTGTTCAGTCGTTTCCCGATGACATTACGCGGTAGCGGTTTCGGTCGCTTTAGCGGTTTTGTCGTCGTCCTGAGTCATACGATTCAGTTTTGGTGCAGTCAGCAGCATCAACACAGCGATAACCGCTGTTGCGATACCGATTTGCATAAATACAGAACCGTAAACGTTCAGAGAGACCAGGGGATCGGTCACGTTATCCGGTACCGCCATCAGGTTTGCAATCTTACCTGCGATGATTGCTGCACCGGCAGTGGTCAGGAACCAGCTACCCATGATGAAGCCCATCAGACGCTGTGGCACCAGTTGTGCAACCATTGCCAGACCCAGACCGGAGATCATCAGCTCACCGATAGACTGCAGCGCGTAGCTCAGGATCAGCCAGTTAACGGAGACGATACCTGCGTCGGTCGCAAATTTCGTACCCAGCGGCAGCACCAGGAACGCGCCAGAGCAGAGCACCATACCGATAGCAAACTTATGCGGCATCGGCAGACGGTCACCCATCTTGTTATAGATAGCAGCCAGAATCGGGCTACCAATCATGATCCAGAACGGGTTCAGTGCCTGATACTGCTCCGGTTCGAACGCGATACCCAGAATAGAGTGTTCAACGTTGCGGATAGCGAAGAAGTTCAGAGAGGTTGGCATCTGGCTGTACAGCACGAAGAAGATAATCGCTTCCAGCATCAGAATGAAGGCAACAATCATCTTGCGGCGTGCAGCACCCTGCATGGAGAAGGCTTCTTTACCGAAGATGATAACGATACCGAGTGCAACCACACCCAGAACCGCACGAGCGACGCCCTGGTTATGCAGCAGCCAGGTCGCGACAGCCGCGAGGATCACAACGCCGACGATGGTGGCCAGCAGTTTGCCCATGTGTACTGGTTCGAAGTCCGGCTTTGAACCGTAGTCTTTCACCCAGCGTTTGCAGAAAGCAAAGTTCACCACGGTGATCAGCATACCGACCACGGACAGGGAGAACGCGACGCTCCAGCCGAATTTCGCGGCCAGCCATGGCGTTGCCAGCATGGAGAAGAAGGAACCGATGTTCACGGACATGTAGTACATGGTGAATGCACCGTCCAGACGCGGGTCATCTTTGCTGTAGCAGGTAGAGAGCAGGGAAGACGGGTTCGCTTTGAACAGACCGTTACCGACCGCGATGGTCGCCATACCCATATAGACCACAGCCGCATCATGCCCGGACCATGCAACCAGTGCATAACCAATCGCCAGCACGATGGCACCCAGCATAATGACACGTTTGGTGCCGAGAACTTTATCGCCCAGCCAACCGCCGATAGCGACCAGGCCGTACACCAGTGCACTGAATGAAGAGAACAGCGTGATGGAATCTGCTTCGGACATACCCAGTTGTTTTACCAGGTAAACCGCCATGATCCCTTGCAGGCCGTAATAACCAAAACGCTCCCATAACTCAATAGAGAAGATGAGATAGAACGCTTTTGGTTGTTTAAAAGCGTTCAGGCTCACGCTTTCTTCTGTTGGTTTATTGTTTGCAGTAGACACATATACCTCTTTTTTTACATCCCATATTAACGGGGGTGTTCATAGCGTGATGACCGTAGTCCATCCGCTTTATAGTTATATTGGGAGGGGAAACGGCGGGTAATGTTCACTATCCTGACCCGTCTGGCAAGATGTTTGTAATACTCTGTTACATATAACTCAAGCGGTATAATCGTCGGATCATGCAAATGTTATTCAGCGTTAAATTTTATTGGTTGGATAATGCTGGTTTTTTTCACTACAGAATCCCCCTGAAAGCGGCTGTATGGCGATATGTTCTGCTATTTCGCCTTTCAGGTAGTGATATGGTCCATATTCTGAAAAATGACTGGTCTTATCTGCGGTGTTGAAAGGGTTATATCTTGTCTGGCAAAGGGTTTGCGCAAGGTTTAACAACAAAAATCCAACATGACGTTATCAGAGTGATCTTGATCACATATGTATAGAAATTTTTGATGATGAAAAAACAATTAACCTGTTTGAGTGTTAAATGACCACACAATCGACAACGTTAAAAGCATCAGGGACGGACAATTGGCGGTCAAAAGGAAGGTTCGCAGATGACCTTCCTTTTATAAGGTTTTGACAGGAGAAGTAAAAAAGAAAAGGTGAGATCAGGAATAGACTTTTTCTTTAAATTCGCACAAATCTTCAATAATGCAGGAACCACAGCGGGGCTTGCGTGCAATACAGGTGTAGCGTCCATGAAGGATCAACCAGTGATGGCAATCAACCTTGAATTCGGCGGGAACAACTTTTAATAGTTTCTCTTCGACCTGCTCGACGTTTTTACCTGGCGCGAAGTTGGTGCGGTTAGACACGCGGAAAATATGAGTGTCAACGGCGATAGTCGGCCAGCCAAACGCAGTATTCAGCACCACATTCGCTGTCTTACGGCCTACGCCCGGCAGCGCTTCCAGCGCCGCACGATCTTCCGGCACCTCGCCACCATGCTGCTCCAGCAAAATGCGGCAGGTCTTAATCACATTTTCGGCTTTGCTGTTAAACAGGCCGATGGTCTTGATATAGGACTTCACGCCCTCCACGCCCAAATCAAGCATAGCCTGCGGCGTATTGGCAACGGGATAGAGCAGGGCAGTGGCTTTGTTGACGCTTACGTCAGTGGCCTGCGCAGAGAGCAGCACCGCGATCAGCAGCTCAAAAGGAGAGGTAAAATTCAGCTCCGTCGTGGGGTGTGGATTTTCATTCCGCAGACGGGTCAGGATCGCAATGCGTTTCTCTTTATTCATGAAGCCTTCTCGGGTATCCCTTCCTGAACGCTGCGCTCGGCGGCACGGCGTTTACGTTTTTCATCGATCAGGTATTTTATCGCCAGCATCATGCCAAGGCCAATAAAAGCGCCTGGCGGCAACATCGCCAGCAGGAACGGGGTGTCCGTATGGAACACCTCAATACGCAAGGCTTTTGCCCAGCCGCCCAGCAGTGCGTCCGCACCGTCAAACAGCGTACCGTTGCCCAGAATTTCGCGTAGTGATCCCAGAACGAACATTGCGCCGGTGGCTCCCATACCGATAGAGAATCCATCCAGCGCTGACATGGCCGGGCTGTTCTTCACCGCAAAGGCTTCCGCACGGCCCACGACGATACAGTTGGTTACAATAAGCGGAATAAAGATCCCAAGCGACTGGTACAGGCCAAACGCATAGGCGTTAATCAGCATTTGCACGACACTCACCACCGAGGCGATGATCATCACGTAAATCGGAATACGGATTTCCGACGGCGTCCAGCGGCGCAGGGCAGAGATGGACAAGTTGGTCAGGGTCAGCACCAGCGTCGTCGCCAGGCCCAGACCAAGCGCGTTGGTCGCAGTGGATGTGACCGCCAGCAGCGGGCACATCCCCAGCAACTGCACCAGCGCGGAGTTGTTCTTCCAGAGTCCCTGGACGATAACCTCTTTAACCTGGCTCATGATTACTCCTCACAGGCCGGAAGATTGTTGATCTGCGCGGGCAGCGTTTCTGCATATAACCCGGCACGTTTTACGGCGTTAACGACCGCGCGTGGCGTGATGGTTGCCCCCGTGAACTGGTCGAACTCACCGCCATCTTTCTTCACCGCAAAGGCAGTATCATTTTCGCCATGAATAACTTTACCGGCAAAGTGCAAAATCCAGTCACTCAGACGTGGTTCGATCTTATCCCCGAGGCCCGGTGTCTCGTGATGTTCCGTCACGCGGGTGCCCAGCACGGTACCTGAGAAATCGCTTCCCACAAGCAGTTGAATGGCACCTGAGTAGCCATCGGGTGCGGTTGCCTCCATTACGGCACCTACCGCATCATCCCCTTTACGTGCAATAAAGACGCGATGCGTCCCTTTGCCTAGCTGGGGAGCCTGAACAATAAAGCAGCTTTTCTGCAGGTCATTATCGTAGAAGTCAGATGGGATCACCTGATCAAACAGCGCTTTTTGCTGCTTCGTAGCCTGCTCATCAATCGTTGTTTTGGTCAGTTCGTTAACCAGCGCGGTCAGCCCTGTCAGGGCTGCGGCGAAAATTGCCAGCGTCACGCCGTGTTTTTGCATTGTTTTTAGCATGGCGAAACCCTTAGCGGTGACCGTATACGCGCGGACGCGTGTAGTAGTCGATAAGCGGAACGGTAATATTAGCGAGCAGGACGGCAAAGGCGACGCCATCGGGGTAACCGCCAAAGCTGCGGATAAGCCAGACCAGCAACCCCGCCAGCGCGCCAAAGATCATGCGGCCACGGTTGGTCGTTGAGGCCGTTACCGGATCGGTCAGAATAAAGAACGCGCCCAGCATAGTGGCACCAGAGAGCAGATGCATCTGTGGGCTGGCCAGTGATTCAGGGGCGAATAACCAACCGAGCGTAGAACAGAGCGCCAGCGTCACGAGGAAACTGACCGGAATATGCCAGCGAATCGCTTTCTGTTGCAGCAGGAACACACCACCCAACAGATACGCCAGGTTGACCCACTGCCAGCCAGCACCTGCCAGCATGCCGCTGTAGATAGGCGATTTCATAATCTGCTCAACGCTGTGTCCGGCATGCAGGGACGTTTTAAAGGTATCGAGCGGCGTGGCCTGGCTAATACCGTCCACGCCCATACGCAGCGTGTTCATATCCGCACCGAGCGCCGTATGGCCGGTAAAGATCACCTGCAGCGCATCCATAAAGCCAGGCACGGTTGCAGCGATCTCATGCGGCGGCAACCAGCTGGTCATCTGCACCGGGAAGGAGATCAGCAGCACTACGTAACCAATCATCGCCGGGTTAAACGGGTTATGCCCCAGTCCGCCATAGAGCTGTTTAGCGATAATCACGGCGAATACCGTGCCTAACACCACCATCCACCACGGTGCAAACGGAGGAATACTGATTGCCAGCAGGAGGCCTGTCAGGAGGGCGGAGTTATCGCTCAAAATACGGGTGACATTCATCTTGCGCAGCTTCAGGATCAGGGCTTCCGCCGCTAAGGCGCTGGCACAGCCAAGAACCAACTGGAAAAGGGTTCCCCAGCCGAAGAACCAGAGCTGTACGGCAATGCCAGGCAGTGCAGCCAGGCAGACCAGCATCATAATGCGTGATGTCTGGCGCTGGTTATGGGTATAAGGGGAACTTGCGATTCTGAAAACCATTTAATCCTCGTTAACGGCTTGCTGTGCGGCTTTCTTCGCCTGAACGCGCGCAATCGCGGCAGCGACGGCGGCTTTGCGTGGATCGTCGTTCGCGGCTTCGGATTGTTCTTCCTGCTGTGCCGCTTTACGCGCTTTGGCGCGGGCGATGGCCGCTTCAACGGCTGCCTTGCGTGGGTCCACCGTTTCCGGTGCAGGTGCTACGTTCTGCTGTTCGGCTTTACGCGCTTTGGCGCGGGCGATGGCCGCTTCAACGGCTGCCTTGCGTGGGTCCACCGTTTCCGGTGCAGGCGCTACGTTCTGCTGTTCGGCTTTACGCGCTTTGGCGCGGGCAATCGCCGCTTCAACAGCAGCTTTACGCGGATCGACTTCAGCGTCTGCCTGCGTGTTTTTCGCTTTCTCTGCCTGACGAGCACGGGCTTCGGCCTTACGCGCTTCGCGGGCGGCAATCGCTTCACTGTTATCCGGCTTCTCGCCCGCAGCGATGACGATGGTTTGCGCCGCAGTCGCTTTTTTCTCGCGAACGCGTGCCAGCGCGGCGTTAATCGCGTCCTGATCTTTCTCACCAGGCTGCACAGCAGCTTGTTTATGACGTTCCTGGCGAGCGAGTTTCTCGCGCTCAAGTCGTGCCTGACGCGCCTCAAAACGGGCTTTCGCTTCGGCCGCGCGCTTCTCTTCCATCGAAATGGCGTAAATCTCTGCCTTCTCCTGACGGAAATACTGCACCAGCGGAATGTTGCTTGGGCAGACCCAGGCACAGGCACCGCACTCGATACAGTCGGCAAGATTGTGCGCTTTCGCCTTATCGTGCAATTGACCTTTGCTGTACCAGTAAAGCTGCTGCGGCAGCAGATCCGCCGGGCAGGCATCGGCACAGGCGCTGCAGCGAATACAGCCTTTCTCTTCCTGCTTTTCGCCCATCTCCGTTGGGGAAGGGGCGAGCAGGCAGTTGGTAATTTTCACCACCGGAACATCCAGCCACGGCAAGGTAAAGCCCATCAGCGGGCCGCCCATAATCACCATCTGGTCGCTGCCAGGGCAGAATCCGGCCTGTTCCAGCAGATGGCGTACCGGTGTGCCCAGACGCGCCCAGACGTTGCCAGGACGAGACACTGACTCACCGGTCAACGTCACCACGCGCTCGGTCAGCGGCTCGCCGTCAATAACCGCGCGTTTTACCGCATACGCCGTGCCGACGTTTTGCATCAGCACGCCAATATCAGAGGAACGACCGCCGTGCGGCACCTGTTTACCGGTCAGTATTTGCGTGAGCTGTTTCGCACCGCCAGACGGGTATTTGGTCGGGATGACGCGCAGGCTAATATCGTGGCTGCCCGCCAGCACTGCACGCAGCATGGAGATCGCCTGCGGTTTGTTATCTTCAATGCCGATCAGCACTTCGCGTGGTTGCAGAATGTGCGCGAGGATACGAATGCCTTCCACCACCTGCGCAGCGCAGTCCTGCATCAGACGATCGTCTGCGGTAATGTACGGTTCACACTCGGCGGCGTTGATAATCAGCGTCTCGATTTTGTCGCCGCCACCGCGCAGTTTAGTGCCCGTCGGGAACCCTGCGCCACCCAGCCCGGCCACGCCGAACTGATGAATACGTTCAATGAGCGCCTCACGGCTATGAGTGCGATAATCGCTCCAGCCATCACGTTCGATCCAGCGGTCTTCACCGTCGGCTTCAATGATAACGCTCAGTTCAGAGAGAGCAGAAGGGTGCGCCACGGTATGGGGGGCAATCGACACCACCCGGCCGGAGGTGGGGGCGTGTACCGGCAACATACGTCCACGACCAAAGGTCAACGGCTGGCCGCGAAGGACAAGGTCGCCTTCTTTCACGCACAGTTCGCCTTCCGTACCGATATGTTGTTTCAGCGGCATAACGCAACGGGTCGCCAGCGGTATTTGACGCAGCGGTGTGCCGTTGGACTGGGTTTTCATCTCTGGTGGATGAATGCCACCATCGAAGTCCCAAATCTTCTCTTTTCTGAAAGCAGAAAATAACTTAAGCATGTTGTTCCACAGGAATGATGCGAACCGGAATGGTTTGAAGATCCCACTTCCAGTTTTCGGTAGTCGTTTCAACCGGGCGTAATTCTATACACTGCGTCGGGCAGGGGGCCACGCAGAGGTTACAGCCGGTGCACAAATCCGCCACAACGGTGTGCATAGCGCGGGTTGCGCCGACGATAGCGTCGACGGGGCACGCCTGAATACATTTAGTGCAGCCAATGCAGTTGGCTTCGTCGATCACGGCGAGGGCTCGTACCGGCTCCTGTACCTCCGCACCGCCATCAACAGGCTGCGGATCGACATTAAGCAGGGCGGCAATTTTCAGCATTACCGCTTCGCCACCAGGCGCACAGCGGTTGATTTTTTCACCCTGAATACCCACCGCCTCCGCATAAGGGCGGCAGCCAGGGTAGCCACATTGCCCACACTGGCTCTGCGGTAACAGTTCATCGATTTTTTCAACAACCGGATCGTCCTCGACCGCGAAACGGCGGGAGGCATAGCCCAGAATGATGCCAAACACTAATCCCAGTACGCTGATGGACGCGATGGCAATCCAGATAGCATTCATTACAACTTCACCAGACCACTAAAGCCCATAAAGGCCAGAGACATTAAGCCCGCAGTAACGAGCGCAATCGCATTACCGCGAAACGGCGCAGGAATATCTGCCGCCGCCAGACGTTCACGAATCGAGGCGAACAGCACCATAACCAGAGAAAAACCTACCGCGGCGGAGAAACCGTACAGTGCCGACTGCATAAAGTTGTGCCCAAGGTTAATGTTCAGCAGCGCCACACCCAGCACGGCACAGTTGGTGGTGATCAGTGGCAGAAAGATGCCCAGCAGGCGATACAGCGCCGGGCTGGTTTTGCGTACAACCATTTCGGTGAATTGCACCACCACCGCGATGACCAGAATAAAGGCCAGCGTGCGTAAATAGGTTAAGCCCAACGGGATGAGGACCCAGGTGTCAATCCACCAGGCGCAAATCGACGCCAGCGTCATCACGAAGGTGGTCGCCAGCCCCATGCCCATTGCCGTCTCCAGTTTTTTGGAAACGCCCATAAACGGGCACAGGCCGAGGAACTTCACCAGCACGAAGTTGTTAACCAGCACAGTTCCGACAAAGAGCAGTAAGTAATCGGTCATTATTCAGCCTGAAATAAAAAAGCCGCCTATTATCGGACAAACCACACCAGGCGACAACAGGTTAACTGTAAGGTTATTACGGGTTAACGAAGGTGTTCTTCACGCGCGCTGAACGCTTGAAATAGGGCACCAGAAGCGCCGCCGCCAGCAGCGGGAACAGAAGCTGACGAACCGCCAGCGCGTCTGATACCGGTGAAAAAGCAAAAGCCTTTATCGCCAGCAGGACGGAGATCAGCAGCCAGATAATGTAGTGCTTTGGCACACTCTTGCGGCGTTTAAAGAATGCGATAGTCAGCCACAACGTGTAGTACCACATGGCAATCGCGAAAACGAATGAAACAAACCACATCGCAATATTAAGCACACTTTGCGACATCAATGTCTGGATTGCGTGAGGGGTGATCAATGCAGTGGTGTAAAGCAAAAGCGCCAGCGATGCGCTTAATAAGGCAACCAGCAGCCATGCCAGCGGGGCGATTAACCAGCCTCCAATTCTTTCTCCAGGCGATGCGGTCATGATCTCTCCCATCAGTCTGCGTGAAATGGTATACAGAAATTTGCAGGGCGGAGAGTATATAACATTTCACGCGGATGGCTACTTTCTTATAGTACATAACGCCATACAGATTTAGGGACTTCGCCCACATTGTACAGGCGGCCACCGGAGACAAGCTCTGCACGGCGATGGTCTGCGGCGCGGTACATATTGATGATGTCCTGATTATCCGCCAGCGTGTAGTTCAGATGGTCAAACAGTTTTTCCAGGCTCTCAAGGGAATTGATCTTGCGAAATTTTAATAAATAGTCCTGAACTGTCATATTAATAAGTTTCCATATAAAAGTGTGTAATACCAGTGAAGGTAATTCGTTCGAATAATAAACGGATTAATAAAGACGTAAACTGCCCACTCAGGTAACGCGACTAAATTAGGAGTTTTCTTTGTGAAGAAACAGGCATCAAGGATGCCTGGAAGAGAAGGTTAACCCTGTTCAACACGGCTGGCAATATGTAACTGACACGATATGTCACTCTTTATTACGGCGGTGAGATTACTTCGGTTGTACGACAGCGGCAGGCTCCGGCGGCTGGTAGTTATCGATATGGCTGGCAACGCCCAGCAAAATGACCGACACCCCAAGGACAATCCATCCCGCTAATTCAATGATTCGATTAATTATTGACGTCATGATTCGTGTTTGTAATTTATCCATAAATACAGATTGCAAATGCTACAGCGCAACATCTTTCCCGGCAAGTGCTTTGGGAACGATTCCCTTAAACAACATTAGCAGGTTATGTAAATGTTACAAAAACAACCGGCAGAGGATGCTATTTTAAGTCATATGGCACATTATTAATGTGGGGTGCTGGCAGGGCAACCAGGATGAAATAAGATGATTACCTGAGAGGGCAACGCTATGAGTGAAAATATCC
Organism: Enterobacter sp. MALB-1; assembly: GCF_041021625.1. Lineage (NCBI taxonomy): Bacteria > Pseudomonadati > Pseudomonadota > Gammaproteobacteria > Enterobacterales > Enterobacteriaceae > Enterobacter > Enterobacter sp. MALB-1. The sequence goes on along the minus strand of NZ_JBDPJL010000001.1, from coordinate 2,447,790 downwards.
GTGTCGGACTCATTGGTTATGGGTACGCAAGTAAAACCTTTCACGCCCCTCTGATTGCGGGGACGCCCGGCATGACGCTTGTGGCGATTTCCAGCAGTGATGCCACCAAAGTTCATGCTGACTGGCCCACCGTTCAGGTTGTATCTGAGCCTAAGCATCTGTTTAACGATCCCAACATTGACCTCATTGTTATTCCTACTCCCAACGATACCCACTTTCCGCTGGCAAAAGCCGCGCTGGAGGCGGGCAAGCATGTGGTAGTCGATAAACCCTTTACCGTGACGTTGTCACAGGCTCGTGAACTGGATTCCCTGGCGCGAAGCCTGGGCAGGCTGCTGTCGGTCTTTCATAACCGCCGCTGGGACAGCGATTTCCTGACGGTGAAAGCGTTACTCAGCGAGGGAACGCTCGGAGAGATTGTCTATTTTGAATCGCATTTTGACCGTTTTCGCCCGCAAGTGCGCTCCCGGTGGCGCGAACAGGCAGGCCCCGGTAGCGGTATCTGGTACGACTTAGCGCCGCATCTTCTCGATCAGGCCGTCAATCTGTTCGGGCTGCCGGTGAGCATGACCGTCGATCTGGCTCAGCTCAGATCGGGCGCGCAGACGACGGATTACTTTCACGCGATTTTGAGTTATCCGCAGCGCCGTATTGTGCTGCACGGGACGATGCTCGCTGCCGCAGAATCAGCACGCTACATTCTGCACGGCACGCGCGGTAGCTACGTGAAGTATGGCCTGGACCCTCAGGAGGATCGTCTGAAAAATGGTGAGCGTCTGCCGCAGGAGGACTGGGGTTATGACATGCGGGACGGCGTAGTGACGCGAGCAGAGGGGGAAGAACAGGTCCAGGAAACGCTGCTGACCATACCGGGCAACTATCCGGCGTATTATGCGGCTATTCGTGACGCACTGAACGGCACGGGGGAGAATCCGGTGCCCGCCAGTCAGGCGATTCAGATTATGGAGCTGATCGAACTGGGGATCGAATCTGCCAAACATCGCGCAACGCTCTGTCTGGCATAATAATGTGTAGGCCGGGTAAGGCGAAGCCGCCACCCGGCAAAGGACTATCCTTGTGCAACCTTGTCGCGCAGAGCCTGTTTTTCTTCTGCCGTTAAGAAGGCGATTTCCAGCCCGTTAACCTGCGCCTGGCGGATCTGCTCGCGGCTCAGCCCGGCCTGCGGTGCGGCAATGTTGTATTCGTGAATAATATCCACGCCCTGAACCGCCGGATCGTCAGTGTTCAGTGAGGCCAGCACACCGTGTTCGAGGAAGGTTTTCAGTGGATGCTGCGCCAGCGTCGCGACTGTGCTGGTCTGAATATTGGAGGTCAGGCAGGATTCAATCCCGATGCGCTGTTCTGCCAGAAAATCCATCAACGCGCGATCTTCAACGGCTTTCACGCCGTGGCCGATACGCTCTGCACCCAGCTCGCGAATCGCCTGCCAGATGCTTTCGGGGCCTGCGGCTTCACCCGCATGAACGGTGATGTGCCAGCCAGCGTCTCGCGCACGGTTGAAATGGGAGAGGAACAGGCTGCCAGGGAAACCGAGTTCATCACCGGCTAGGTCAACGGCGGTGATCTGGTCGCGATGCGCAAGCAGTGCTTCCAGCTCCTGCAGGCAGGCGGCTTCTCCGAAGGTACGGCTCATAATGCCAATCAAACGCGCTTCGACATCAAAGGCCTTACACCCTTCACGAACGCCTTCAATCACCGCTTCCACCACGCCCGCGACGGGCAGGTTGTGGGTCATCGCCATGTAGCCAGGTGAAAAGCGCAGTTCGACGTAATGCAGGCCGTTGCGAGCCGCGTCTTCAATGTTCTCGAATGCTACGCGGCGGCAGGCGTCCAGCGAGGCCAGCATCTTCACGCCCCAGTCAAGTTTGCTCAGGAAGCTGACCAGGTCCGGTTCATTAGACGTAACCTGCACATGGGGGATCAGGGCTTCAATCGTTTGAGCGGGAAGCGTTAAATTATACTGGCGGCCAAGATCGAGGATGGTTTGGGCACGAATGTTACCGTCAAGGTGACGATGAATATCAGTTAAAGGCAGGCGTGTATCAATCATGGTCGCACTCTTTTCTGGTTAAAGTGCGCCATATTATAAAAACAAAACGAGGTAAAAAGCTATTTGCGCAAGGGAATATTCCGTTGCGCAAAGGCATTACAGGAGGGTGTTAATCCCGGCGATCAGCCGCTGGACCCCTTGCTCCAGCTTGCTGCGAGGGCAGCCTGCGTTGAGACGGACAAAACCATTACCTTCTTCACCGTAGGTATATCCCGGCATGATGGCGACTTTTTGCTGCTCAATCAGCACGTTTTGCAGGGCGCGATCATCAAGATTTAACGGGCGCAGATCGATCCACGCGAGATAGGTCGCCTCGGGCGGCTGCCAGTTGAGTTTCGGAAAAGCACTGTTTAATTCGTGCGCAATATACTGCAGGTTTTCTTCCAGATAAGCCCTTAACGCATCCAGCCAGGTTTCACCCTGCTGGTAAGCGGCTATGTGTGCGGTAAGTGCCAGTACGGAAGGGGAAGAGAGTCCATCGCGGCCTTTAAGCGCACTCAGGTAAGCATTGCGGGTCTCATCATCGCCGATCAAACCGTATGCTCCGGTCAGTGCCGGTATGTTAAAGCTCTTGGAGCCGGAGGTCAGCAATGCCCATTTGCCCCGCGCCACGTCGTTCCACGGGGTGTGACGGTGTTCGCCCCATACCATGTCCATGTGGATCTCATCGCTGATCACCGCCACGTCATAGTTTGCGCAAAGCTCTGCTATAACGGTCAACTCTTCGCGTGTCCAGACTTTACCCGTTGGGTTTTGCGGGCTGCATAGCAGCAGAATACTGTTTTCAGGTTTCGCCAGCGCCTCTTCAAGCGCTGCCATATTTCCCTGCCAGCCGGTCGCGTGTTTTTCCATCGCAACGGCAACAACATTACGTGCGTTGCCTTCGATGGCTTTATAAAAGGCATCGTAAGCCGGAGTATGCACCACGACGCCGTCTCCCGGTTTTGACCAGATGCGAATCAGTTCGGAGACCATGTAGATAACGGAAGGACCATAAACGAGGGTTTGGGTATCAATACGGCTGTTAAAACGCTGCCGGAACCAGTGGTCAATGGCCGCAAGGAACTCGTCATTCTTCCAGCGGCTGTAGCCGAACACGCCGTGATTAATCCGCTGTTGCAGTGCATCTGTAATGCACGGGGCTGTCGCGAAATCCATATCAGAAATAGTGAAAGGCAGAAGGTCGGCAGCGCCGAAGCGATCGGCCACGTAATCCCACTGAGTACACCAGGTGCCGTGGCGATCCACGACGGTAGAAAAATCAAACATGACGTTAGTCCTTAAAGTAAAACCCCCTCATGGTGAGGGGGTTGCGGCATCAGGCTTCTACTGTTCGCATCAGGGTTGCCAGTTCATCTTTTACTGACTGCACCTGCGGGCCGATGACAACCTGCAAATTATGCTGATTTAACTGTACCACGCCGATGGCCCGGTTGGCTTTCAGTGCGTTGGTATCGACTTTTGACATATCCGCTACCGATAAACGCAGACGGGTGATGCAGTTATCCAGTGAGGTAATGTTATCCGCACCACCCAGCGCCGCCAGAATGGCAGGGGTGTTATAGCCGGATTTTCCTATCGTCCCTGCCACCGCCTGCTCAACGCTGGTGGCGGTATCGGTATCACGGCCTGGTGTTTTCAGGTTAAAGCGGGTGATCGCGAAGCGGAAGATACCGTAGTACACCGCAAACCAGATAGCTGCCACCACCGGGACCAGATACCACTTAGTGGACAGGCCGTGAAGGATACCGAACACCACGAAGTCAATCACGTTGCCGTCAGTGTTACCGATAGTCACACCCAGCACGGCCATAACGGTAAAGCCCAGACCGGTCAGCACGGCGTGAATGAGGTACAGCACCGGCGCTACGAACAGGAACAAGAACTCGATTGGCTCGGTGGTGCCGCCGACGACACAGGCGATCACGCCGGAGATCAGCAGGCCTTTAATTTTATGACGGTTTTCCGGGCGTGCGCAGTGGTACATTGCCAGCGCCGCACCTGGCAGACCGCCGAGGAAGGCTGGCATTTTACCCTGTGACAGGAATCGGGTTGCGCTTTCAGAGAAGCCATGTGAGGTTGGGCAGCTCAGTTGTGCCTGGAAGATGGTCAGTGCACCACTGACATCGTGACCACACACATCCATGGTGCCGCCTGCTTCGGTAAAGCGGATCAGTGCCACGAGGATATGCTGCAGACCAAACGGTAGCAGCAGACGTTCGCCAGTACCGAAGATCATCGGACCGAAATCACCGGCACCGTTAATAATGCGGCCAATACCGGTGATACCCATCGCGAAGACGGGCCAAATCAGCGGAATGATCAGACCGAACAGGCCCATTACGACCAGGGTGACAATTGGCACAAAGCGGGTGCCGCCAAAGAACGCCAGCGCATCGGGCAGGCGGATGTTGTGGAAGCGTTCGTGCAGCATCCAGATGATAACGCCTGCGATCACTGCGCCAAGTATCCCGGTATCAATGGACTGAATGCCAATGACACTCTGGATGTTGTTCGCTTTCAGCACCGCCGCATCCGTAGTCGGGAGAATGCCTTTCGCGGTTAGCCAGAAGTTGACCGCAAGGTTCATGACCGCATAACCCACGAAGCCCGCAAAAGCTGCTACGCCTTTGTTCTCACGCGCCAGGCCGAGCGGGATCGCGATACAGAACATAACGGGCAGGAAGCTGAACGCAAAGGAGCCGACTTTACTCATCCAGATAAAGATGGCCTGCAGCACAGGGTTGCCGAGGAACGGGATCAGGGTGATGACATCGTTACTGCTCAGCGAACTGCCGATCCCCAGCATGATCCCGCAGAACGAGAGAAGCGCCACGGGCAGCATAAAGGTTTTACCCAGTTGCTGGAAAAATTCCCACAGCGATATTTTTTGTGCTGCTTTCGCCGTCATAAAACGACTCCTTGATAGTTAAAAAAGATTTACCTGCTTCAATGCAGCGAGAAGATAAAACGTTTTATCAAACTTTAGTGCGCGCTAAATCACATTCTCAGGCTTTTACTGGTAGTATAAAGATAACGTATTGATAAAACGTTTTACCGATCTCATTATCAGGGAGTCACGCCAGGACATGGCTGTAGCGAAAAAAATTACCATCAATGATGTCGCACTTGCGGCTGGTGTATCTGTCAGCACCGTTTCTCTGGTGTTGAGCGGGAAAGGGCGCATTTCTCCTGCGACCGGCCAGCGGGTCAACGAGGCTGTTGAGCAACTGGGCTTCGTGCGCAACCGTCAGGCCTCGGCTCTGCGTGGGGGGCAAAGTGGGGTGATTGGTTTGATCGTCCGCGACCTGACCTCTCCGTTTTACGCGGAGCTTACCGCCGGGCTGACGGAAGCACTTGAGGCGCAGGGACGGATGGTGTTTCTGCTGCATGGCGGGCGTGAGTCTGATCAATTACTCCAGCGTCTGGATATGCTCCTGACGCAGGGTGTCGATGGGATTATCATCGCCGGGGCGTCCGGCGTGGGAAGTGAGCTGTGTGAACGCGCCGCTGAGAAAGGCGTCCCGCTGGTGTTTGCTTCGCGTGCCAGCTATCTCGACGAAGCCGATACGCTGCGCCCTGACAACATGCAGGCCGCGCAAATGCTAACCGAGCATCTTATTCATCGTGGACATCAACGGATTGCCTGGCTGGGCGGCCAGAGCTCGTCCCTGACGCGCGCCGAACGGGTGGGGGGCTACTGCGCCACGCTGATTAAATATGGCTTACCGTTCCACAGTGAATGGGTTGTGGAGTGTGAATCCAGCCAGAAGAAAGCCGCTGAAGCGATCGGCTCACTGTTACGCAGCAGCCCGACGATAAGTGCGGTGATTTGCTATAACGACGTCATTGCGATGGGCGCATGGTTTGGCTTAATTCGTGCTGGCCGCCAGAGCGGTGAGGGCGGCGTCGAAACCTTCTTCGGGCATCAGGTGGCGCTGGGCGCGTTTGCGGATGTTGGCGAAAACGCGCTCGACGATCTTCCGATCGTCTGGGCCACGACCCCTGCACGGGAGATGGGCTACACCCTGGCGGACAGGATCATGCAGCGCATTGAGAATACCGATGTCCAGGCCGGGCACCAGATTGTGGCCGCGCGGTTAGTGACGGTGAAGTAACCTCCACTGCACATCGCCCGGCGGCGCTGCGCTTGCACGGGCCTACAACGGCCCGGAATCGTAGGCCGGGTAAGCGTCAGCGCCACCCGGCAATAAAAAACCCCTCATATGAGGGGTTTTGTTGTTTACTGCTGCGGTGCAGCCGGTTCCGGCATCCCCAGCGTCGGCATCCCAAACATCCCGACAAAGTCCTCCAGCGGCATTTTGTCGCCGTTGAGTGTGACCTGGCCGTTGGCATACTGCAGGCTGGTGGAAATGGTGTTGTCTTCCACCTTTGTGATACGGAACATCTGGCCCATCGCCGCCAGGCCTTTCACCTGCTGGTTCGCCAGCTTGCCGGCGTCTTCTTCGCCATAGCCTTCCAGTTTAGCAATCTGGGTCATAAACTCGGTCGCCATGTCCATTGGAATGGTCAGCTTGCTGTCGAGAGACTTCACGCTGCGATCCACCTCCTGCGCCAGCGTCTGTGGCTCGCCGGTGGCAGTTGCCGGATCTTTCAGGAACAGTGACAGGTTAAAGTTGGTTTCGCCCTTGCTGTTTTTCCAGCTCAGCGGCGCGATGGTGATGACCGGTTCGCCTTTCAGCAGAATGGGCAGGTTGTTGAACAGCACTGCCATGGCTTGTTGCTGATAAACTTCAGGATTTTGCTGAAGCGCGGCATCGGTCAGCAAGACCTGGCTCTCTTTGCTGTATTTCTGGCTAAACGCATGCCACGCCTGGCCGTCGATATTGCCAATTTTCAGCGAAAGTTTGCCGTTGCCCAGATCCTGATTCTGCACTTTCAGGCTTTTCAGCGTGTAATCCAGTTGGGTATTGATGCTTTTGCCATCTTTGGACACGTCGGACTTACCGTCCAGATCCATGCCTTCCAGCACGGCCATCTCTTTGCCTTCAATCGCAATGGCAAATTTATCGAGACTGAATTTCTGATCGCCAATACGCTCATCAAAATCGGTCATACGGCTGTTGCCGCTGGCTTTCAGGTTGTTGAACGTTAACTGAACTTTCTGGTTGTACTCGTTGACGGCATTGACCAGACCGCTTTGCGCATCGCCAGTCAGAGAAACATTTTTTCCGTCACGATCGGCATCAAGCTGGAAAGTACCGCCGCTGAAGGCGACTTTCTCGTTACCGTTTTCGTAGTTCAGTGCTTTCAGGTCGATATCAGAACGTGTGTCACCGGCATAGCTGATGCGGGTGTTAATCTCGAATGGCGACGCATTTTTGGCCAGGTCGAACAGCGGCTTCGTCACTTCGTTATTAACCAGAACCGTTTTCGCTGATGCCATTGAAGGGATCAGGTTAAAGGATTTTAACTGCGCCAGCGGGAACGGGCCATGGCTGACCTCTTCATCCAGTACCACGCTCTGGCCCGGTTTCAGCCACGCGTTCTGGTTACCGGCAACGGGTTTAACAACAACCTGCATATGGCTGGTAAATACGCCGCGCTGATAATTTTGATAGCTCAGCTCCACGCCGGCTTCTGGTGCGCTGCGCTTAATTTCGCTGTTTGCCTGCGTCATCATTTCTGCCAGACGGCTTTCCAGCTGTTTCCCGGTATACCAGGAGGCACCCGTCCAGATAACGCCTAATGCAACAATCACTCCTACCGCTACGACCGATTTTTTCATTGCGACTATCCCTAAAATGAAACCAGGCGGTAAAAACCGCCCGGTGATATAAAGCCTTTAACTAGCTTAGCAAGAGTTGTTAAATAATTCAGTAAGTCCTTAAAGTTTATTGAAAACACGTGCCAGACGACCGCTGCCGCTGATGCTGACAGGCGACTCGTTAGCCGCAACAAACGCCGACTCACCTGGCTTAAGTACCAGACGTTGTTCACCTTTATTCAGAACGGCTTCGCCTTCCACACAGAACAGGATCGCTGCACTGTCCTGGGCGATGGCGGTTTCAGCATCGCTCAGATCGTGCAAAGAGAACGCAAAATCGTCAACCGGAATAGGGAAGTCCAGCTCTGCACCTTTTTTCACCGGCTGAGTCAGCAGCTCATCCGCAGGCTTCGCGACAAATTTCACGTTAGCAACCAGCTCCGGAATATCAATGTATTTCGGCGTCAGGCCCGCGCGCAGCACGTTATCGGAGTTTGCCATTACCTCCAGCGCCACGCCCTGCAGATAGGCGTGCGGCGTTTCGGCAAACAGGAACATCGCTTCGCCTGGGTTTAGCTTGACCACGTTTAACAGTAGCGGAGAGAACAGGCCGCTGTCGTCAGGGTAAAACGTCGCAATAACGCGGATGGTGTCCCACGGTTCGCCTTGCTGGTTGTTAAGCGCTGCTTTTAGCACCGCCAGCGCATGGGATTTTTCTTCACCTTGCATATTGAGCAGGCTGGCAAACAGCTGGCTCAGCGCCTCTGAATTCGGGTTTTCCAGGAAGTGGGCAATGGCGGTATTCGCCCCTGCGACCGGTTGCAGCAAAGAGATAATCTCAGAGAACTCACGGAAGGCGTTCATCGCCAGGAATGGCGTCAGAGCGAAAACCAGCTCCGGCTTGTGGTTAGGATCTTTGTAGTTGCGCTCGGCGGCGTCTAACGGAATACCCGCCGCATTCTCTTTTGCGAAGCCAATTTCAGAAGCCTTTTTGTTCGGGTGCACCTGAATGGAAAGCGGCTGGTCTGCACACAGAACCTTAAACAGGAACGGTAGCTCGCCAAAGCGGCTGGCAACCTTGTCGCCCAGCAGCGCAGATTTGTCAGCGTCAATCACGTCACGCAGGCTGCGAACCTGGCCGCTTGCGTCCTCGATTTTTGAGCTGCTCTTCGGGTGTGCGCCCATCCACAGTTCTGCCATCGGCAGGTTGTCTGGATTCGCGATACCGTAGAGATCCGTTAACGCAGTTTTACTTCCCCAGGCGTAGTTTTGCACTGAGTTGATGAGTTTTTGCATTATCAAGCCCTGATTCAAATGTGGAATTAACTTCGGGTATTAAAGCAATAAACCGCGTGGAAGTAACCTGCGGATGTAAAAAGTCGTACTAGTCTCAGTTTTTGTTAAAAAATTGTGTAGGATAAGCTGACTCGCTTTTAAGCGGGCAGCGGAACATCTGCCCAAATAACCAGACCGAAGCAGTAAGTGAGAGAACAATGTCGAACAAACCCTTTCATTATCAAGATCCTTTTCCCCTCAGTAAGGATCAGACCGAGTATTATCTGTTAACCCGCGATTACGTTTCTGTCTCTGAATTTGAAGGGCAGGAGATCCTCAAGGTTGACCCCCAGGCGCTAACGCTGCTGGCGCAGCAAGCCTTCCACGATGCCTCCTTTATGCTCCGTCCGGCGCATCAGCAGCAGGTTGCCGATATCCTTAACGACCCGCAGGCCAGCGAAAACGATAAATACGTTGCGCTGCAGTTCCTGCGTAACTCCGATATCGCAGCGAAAGGCATTCTGCCGACCTGCCAGGATACCGGCACCGCGATTATCACCGGCAAAAAAGGCCAGCGCGTCTGGACTGGGGGCGGTGATGAAGCCGCACTCGCGCGCGGCGTTTATAACACCTACACCGAAGACAATCTGCGCTACTCGCAAAACGCGGCGCTGGATATGTACAAAGAGGTGAATACCGGCACGAACCTGCCCGCGCAGATTGATCTCTACAGCGTGGATGGCGACGAGTACAAATTCCTCTGCATCGCCAAAGGCGGCGGTTCAGCGAACAAAACCTATCTCTACCAGGAAACCAAAGCACTGCTCACGCCGGGCAAGCTGAAAAACTATCTGGTTGAGAAAATGCGCACGCTGGGTACAGCAGCATGTCCGCCGTACCATATCGCCTTTGTGATTGGCGGTACATCGGCAGAAAGCACCCTGAAGACGGTAAAGCTGGCGTCGACCAAATACTACGACGGCCTGCCAACCGAAGGGAACGAACACGGCCAGGCGTTCCGCGATATACAACTGGAACAGGAATTGCTGACCGAAGCGCAGAATCTGGGGCTTGGTGCACAGTTTGGCGGTAAATATTTCGCGCACGATATTCGCGTGATCCGTCTGCCGCGTCACGGTGCCTCCTGCCCGGTCGGGATGGGTGTGTCCTGCTCGGCGGATCGTAACATTAAAGCGAAGATCAACCGCGACGGCATCTGGATCGAAAAACTGGAAAATAACCCAGGCAAATATATCCCGGAAGCGCTGCGTAAAGCGGGTGAGGGCGAAGCGGTTCGCGTTGACCTGAACCGTCCGATGAAAGAGATCCTCGCGCAGTTGTCCCAATACCCTGTCTCGACGCGCCTCTCCCTGAACGGGACGATTATCGTGGGCCGCGATATCGCGCATGCGAAGCTGAAAGAGCGTCTGGACAACGGTGAGGGGCTGCCACAGTACATTAAAGATCACCCGATCTACTACGCAGGTCCGGCAAAAACGCCAGAAGGTTATGCCTCCGGTTCGTTAGGCCCAACCACGGCGGGCCGTATGGACTCTTACGTTGATCAGTTGCAGGCCAACGGCGGCAGCATGATCATGCTGGCGAAAGGCAACCGTAGCCAGCAGGTGACGGACGCGTGCCACAAGCACGGCGGCTTCTACCTGGGCAGCATCGGCGGCCCGGCGGCGGTGCTGGCGCAGGGCAGCATTAAGAGCCTGGAGTGCGTGGAATACCCGGAACTGGGTATGGAAGCGATCTGGAAAATTGAAGTGGAAGACTTCCCGGCGTTTATCCTCGTGGATGACAAAGGCAATGACTTCTTCAAACAGATCCAGTCGTCTCAGTGTTCGGCATGTGTGAAGTAGTCTGAAGAAAATGCCGGGTGGCGCTGACGCTTACCCGGCCTACATTCTCGTAGGTCGGGTAAGGCGAAGCCGCCACCCGACACCCAAAAGAGCGCACAAAGCGCCATAATGTTTTTCAGAAGTCATCAATACTTATCTCTTAAGCATGTGAGCAATCCATCTTTTATCATCAAGGAGAAAGTAATGACAACGCATCGCAGTGAGAAAGACTCGATGGGCGCGATCGACGTCCCGGCCGACAAGCTATGGGGCGCGCAAACCCAGCGTTCGCTGGAGCATTTCCGTATTTCAACCGAGAAGATGCCCATCTCGCTGATCCAGGCGCTGGCCCTGACCAAACGCGCTGCAGCTAAAGTGAACCAGGATCTGGGTCTGCTGGCGACGGACAAAGCGACCGCCATCATCAATGCTGCCGATGAAGTGCTGGCAGGCAAACATCCCGATGAATTCCCCCTCGCCATCTGGCAGACCGGTTCCGGCACGCAAAGTAACATGAACATGAACGAAGTGCTGGCGAACCGGGCAAGCGAACTGCTGGGCGGCGTGCGCGGTATGGAACGTAAGGTTCACCCGAACGATGACGTAAACAAGAGCCAAAGCTCTAACGACGTGTTCCCGACGGCCATGCACGTGGCGGCGGTGATTGCCATCCGTGAACAGCTGATCCCGCAGTTGAACGTGCTGAAGAACACGCTCAATGAGAAAGCGCAGGCTTTCCGCGATATTGTCAAAATCGGCCGCACGCACCTGCAGGACGCCACGCCGCTGACGCTCGGCCAGGAGATTTCCGGCTGGGTGGCGATGCTGGAGCACAACCTGAAGCACATTGAGCACAGTCTGCCACATCTTGCGGAGCTGGCGCTGGGGGGGACGGCCGTCGGGACAGGGCTTAACACCCATCCGGAATATGCCGTGCGCGTGGCAGAAGAACTGGCGAGTATCACCGGTCAGCCGTTTGTCACTGCGCCGAACAAATTTGAAGCACTTGCCACCTGTGATGCGCTGGTTCATACCCACGGTGCGCTGAAAGGGCTGGCGGCTTCGCTGATGAAGATCGCCAACGACGTGCGCTGGCTGGCCTCAGGGCCGCGCTGTGGTATCGGTGAAATCAGCATTCCGGAAAATGAGCCGGGCAGCTCCATCATGCCCGGAAAAGTGAACCCGACCCAGTGTGAAGCCATGACTATGCTCTGCTGTCAGGTGATGGGCAACGATGTGGCTGTTAACATGGGTGGCGCGTCGGGGAACTTTGAACTGAACGTTTATCGCCCGATGGTCATCCACAATGTTCTTCAGTCAGTACGTCTGCTGGCCGACGGTATGGAGAGCTTCAACGAGCACTGCGCGGTCGGAATTGAGCCGAATCGTGAGCGTATCAGCCAGTTGCTCAATGAATCTCTGATGCTGGTCACCGCGCTCAACACCCACATTGGCTACGACAAAGCCGCTGAGATCGCCAAAAAAGCGCACAAAGAGGGGCTAACGCTGAAAGCCTCCGCGCTGGCGCTGGGCTACCTGACGGACGCTGAATTTGACAGCTGGGTCCGTCCTGAAGAGATGGTTGGCAGCATGAAATAATCATTTCGCCACATACAGGTGCAGCCGCGGAATAATCAATTGCAGCGGCTGTGCCTGCGGTTTATAGCGATGCTGAACGTTTTCGGCATCGTAATTCAACAGCTCTCCGATATCCGGCACCACCGCACCCTGATCGGCATCATAGAGCGCAATCAACGGCGTTGGGCAGGCATACTGCACCTGCTTTTGTTGCCCGGAATACCAGACGCGGGCGATAGGTTGCACCTTCACCGGGCGCTTTATCTTGAGACGCGCGTCAGCCGGTAACGAGGCGATGCTGTGGTACTCCTGCTCCAGCCGTTCAATCCACTGCTCACGCGACCACGGCGCGACCGTGCGCGGCGCTTTCAGGCTTTTCTCCAGCTGCGCCAGGATCTCATCGCGGGTAAAGTTTTTGATGATGTGCTTGTTGGCCCAGCCGAAGCGAAGCGTGGCGGGATGGCGCAGCACCGTCAGCGAGCGGTAGGCATTGAGCGTAATTAATCCCGGAAGCTGGCGATGCACCCACTCAAAACGGGCGGCAGGGGCCAGGCCCGACTCAACGGTAACGATCTTTTCAAACGCAGCTTTCAGCGTATTAATATGCGTAATTTGCGCTTCCAGTGATTCACGCGTTGCGGCGTCAGTTTGCAGGCAGATCACGCCAGGCAGGCGTACGGCAGCTTTACTGCTGCGATTTTCTGATTGCTGCTGAATAAACAGGCGGCGGTAGTGTTGCAGCGTTAACTCCAGCGCCGTGTTGCCGATATGCTGTTTCACCTCAATGGTTTCCAGCGGATCGTGCTCTGTGCCTTTGGCTACATCAGGCAGGGAAAAAACGCGCGCAGCCAGCAACCGGCAAGTCTGCAGACGTTCAGCCAGCGTCAGTAACTCGTGTTCTATTTCCCGAAAGGTGGTGTTCAGCCTGTCGATAAGGTCATACGTCGCCATGCTAACCCTTAATTAGTTACAACATACTTACGGTATAGCACAACACGCTAAGTCAGGCCAGCGTGCGGTTTGCGGTTAAGGTCAGGCAGGAACGGGAAGGGGGAGCAGGTGATACACAGGCCAGCTAAAGCAGAAACGCGCGCCGCCAAGCTCACTCTCTTCACAACGAACCGAGCCACCCATCGCCTGCGCGATAGAGCTGACTATCGCCAGCCCCAGGCCGCAGCCTCCGGTGGCGCGGTCACGGCTGGGGTCAAGGCGCACAAACGGCTCGAACACTTTTTCGCGCTCATCCGGGGCAATACCGGGCCCATCATCCTCTACCGACAGGCTGGCCTGATTACCCTGTAAATCCAGGCCTATCCGCAACGTGCTCTCGCTATAGCGCAGGGCGTTATTCATCAGGTTATCCAGCACGCGTTCCATCAGGCGCATATCCAGCGCGCCATAATCACCGGCGGTGACGCTCATCAACAGCGTTCGCTGTGGGTTGACGCTCTGTACATCGTCGATATGCGTTTGCAGCCAGGCGGGCAGATCGGGCGTGCTGAGATGCAGCTCATTTTGCGGGCGATCGAGGCGGGCATAGGTCAACAGTTCTTCAATCAGCGCTTCAAGCTGGCCGATATCGCGGTTAAGCGCCTGCGACTCTACCTCTGTGAGGTTTTCGCTCATCTCCAGCCGATAGCGCAGGCGAACCAGCGGTGTACGCAGTTCGTGCGCGATCCCGTCTATCAGCTGTTTCTTGCTGGCAATCAACGCGTTGATGTTATCAGCCATCTGGTTAAACGCCACGCCCAGACGTTCAAAACTGGAACCGCTGTCGAAATGAATTCGCTCGGTAAAGTGACCTTCGCCAAAACGCTGCGCGGCGGCTTCCAGCCTGAGCATGTCCTGCCAGTGAGGACGCATCCAGATAAAGACCGGGAAAGCCAGTGAAATGGCAATAAAGGCCAGCAATGCCATATCCAGCAGCCGCATCTGGTGCAGATAATAGAGATAAGGCACCGGCCCCACGGCCAGAACGTAGTGGCTGCGCGGGATGCGCTGAATAAAGGTGTACTTCTCATCCAGCGCGACGATATCTCCGTCGCGCAGTCGTTGCAGGGTTGGAGGATCTAAATCGAAGTCTTTTAGCGGTTCAATACGCAAATCAAACGAAAGATTAAGATCCAGCTCTTTCATGGTGCGCGCCCAGTCATGCGGGGGAATTTCATGCAGTTCGCTTCGCATCAGGTAGAGCGAACTTTTCATCAGGTCATCCAGAGACTGTCGGCCTGCACGCTCGGCGGTAAACTTATAGACCAGCCCGACCAGCATGGTCATCACCAGGAAGCAGACGAACAAAAGAAGATAAAACTGCACGAACAGCTTTTTCATTGAATTCCACCCAAATACATAGACTTAGCGCCCTCATTTTGTGGGGGCGCTATGGGGCATCAGTGTAACCCCCGCACCTCAGGTTCAGAAGCATATTCTGATCCCCGGCATATATCTACGTCGATCGGATGTATAACGCTGTCCAGCGTTAATGCCTATTTTGGGTAGCACTCACAATCAGTGGATTGGTGGCAAATCCATGTGGACATTTACGCGCATTGCAATGAGAAGAAAAGGAACAGCTATTTTCATCCTTATTTTTATTAAACGGGCAGGCCATTTTATTCTTTATTTCATTCCATAGCATTTCATTATAAGGCGACACGTTGTAAAGAGATATAGGGCTGTAAATGCCATTAATAAAAATTCCATTTTTAGTCGGGTATATTCTGTCTCCAGGGTATAAATACACATCGCTTTCATACCATATAATCAGCTTCAGAAACTTAAGGCCCAGAATGCTGGAATAAACGATCCCAGTATTAGGGCAAATAATCGAGCTAATGACTCTCCATGACATCGCTATACCTCTATCATTAAACAATTTTCAGCTTATAATGTTTAGCACGTGATCCAGGAATCAGCAATCTCGTAAGTTGTTGAAAATGATCGGGATTTTTTAATTTAGAAATATATCTCCTTTGTTTTCATGAGGATAATGTAATGATTGAGATTGTACGTATACAAAATTTGAACGTATTCCCGAAGCGAATGGCGGATTTTTGATCAGTAATGTCGCTTGCAGGATTGTATGTATATTCCCCTTTGGGCAGATAACCCATTAGATATGTTTTTGTTTGTTTCTGGATGCAGAAGTTAACACAGATGGGTGTTGACAGGCGGGTAAAGTATATTTCGTATTAAACGTTATATTCTGTTTCTTCACACCTCATTCAAGAACAATGATAAATGTGGTTCGTGGTTTTCTTATTTTTTACGCCCCCGGAGGGGCTTCCTTATCAGGTTTCCCAGGCGTGTGGGGCAAAAAGGTAGCCCTTATTACGCACGGTTTTAATACGGTATGGCTCGGTTGCGTTATCCAGCAGCTTTTTACGCAGGCGAGAAATGGCGACATCAACACTGCGATCCATTCCGTCATAACTCACGCCGCGCAGATTTTTCAGCAACGCATCGCGATCCATAATCTGCCCGGCATGGGTAGCCAGCTCCCACAGAAGATCAAAATCGGCCGTGGAGAGCGCAATCACCTCACCGGAGAGCAGCACCTGCCGGTTAACCGGGTCGATTGATAACGTACCAAAACGCAGGGCTTTATGCGGCGTTAAAGCGGGGGCGGGGGTTTCACGCTCGCTGCTGGCACGCTGGCGCAAATGCAGCCGTAAGCGGGCCAGTAATACCGCGGGTGGCGTTGTCTTCAGGATGTAGTCGTTAGCCCCCATTTCGAGGGATAAAATATGGTTCATGTCGCTGTCCAGAGAGGTCAGCAGCACGATCGGGCCGTCCCATTGGGTGCGCAGGTCGCGGCAAAGCGTCATGCCATCTTTGCCGGGCAGCATGATATCCAGCAGCACCAGGTCCGGGTTTTCTCGCACCACAACCTCTTCAGCGCGATCGCCACGAGGTTCAACGATGACGTCCATATCATGTTTCCCCAGGTAAGCGGCAATCAACTGCCCAACTTCGGGTTCGTCCTCTACATAAACAATCTTTGTCATACAACGTCAGTTATCGCGAAAAAAAGCCAACATACACCGCGCAACCTTAACCTTCCATTAATCTTTCAAAATTAGCGCCAGTTCCGTTATTCTGAATTACATTGTTACTTGATTGTTATGGGAAAAAGTATGGGGCTGGTGATTAAAGCCGCGCTGGGTGCGCTGGTGGTGTTGCTGATTGGCGTTCTGGCAAAAACGAAGAATTACTATATTGCCGGGCTGATTCCGTTGTTCCCGACTTTCGCGCTGATTGCCCATTACATTGTGGCCTCTGAGCGCGGCATTGAAGCGCTGCGCGCCACTATTGTGTTCGGTATGTGGTCTATTATTCCTTACTTTCTCTATCTGCTGTCGCTATGGTATTTCACCGGTTTTCTGCGCCTTCCGCTGGCGCTGGGCGGGGCGGTCGTGTGCTGGAGCCTCAGCGCCTGGGTGTTGATCTTCTTCTGGAGCCGTTTCCACTAGCGTAGTGGGCGACCACCATCCACCGCAAAGGTTCTGCCGGTGACGTAACAGCTGGTCAGCAGATAATCGATCAGATCAATGACCTCTTTTTCACCGGGCGCGATTTTCATCAACGACTTATTGAGCGCCTGCTGGCGGTACTCGGCGTCATCCCCCTCGTTAAACAAAATCAGCGATGGGGCGACCGCGTTCACTTTTACTTCCGGTGCCAGTTTGCGGGCAAACGAGCGTGTCATGTTATCCAGCGCCGCCTTGCTCGCGGCATAGGCAATGTGTTTGTCGCTCCCGCGCTCTACCACATAGTCGGTAAAGTGAATAATATCCCCTGCGGCATGCCCGTGGCCGCGCAGCAGATCCTGCAGAGCGTGGTTGAGCAAATACGGCGCGTTGACGTGGATTTGCATCATGCAGGCGAGCGTCTCGCTGAGCGGAGTGTCCGGCTTTTCAGGAAGCCATGCGCTGGCGTTGTGAATTATGGCCCGCAATCCGTCAGTGGTGGATTTGACCTTTTCCGCAAAGGCAAGAATGCCCTCATCGGTCGAAAAATCTGCCTGAATACAGGTTGCACCGGCTTTCCGGAGCCCTTCAATCGAAGGGTATTCACGGCGGTAGCTAACAATCACCGGGTGGCGAAGGTTGAGAAAATGATGGGCGAGGGCGAGGCCGATGCGACGGCCTGCGCCAGTAATCAGAATTGGGCGTTGCTGCGCTTTTCCCATCGTATTCTCCTTTTCAGTTCAACAATGGGAAAGACGGTGCTATCCCATTAACGTCCACATTGCCGGTACGGCAGCCACTAAAAGCAGCCCAATCAAGGCCATCTCGCGGCGCTTAAGCGCGTTATCCAGTTGATGCGTGCGGCGGGCGTAGATAAACACCAGCAGGCCTGGTGCATACAACACCACCGACAGCAGCAGGTGCATAGGCCCGGAAGCATACAACAACCATAGCCCGTAAATACAGGCACCGACGCCCACGGCATAGTGCGCCGGACGGGTCGCGATTTTTAGCAGATACGCACCCACTAAGAAATAGGGTACCAGAATCATTTCAGAGGCGATGGTCAGCAGGGTGTTATAGTCTGAACCTGTGAGCCAGATCAGCACCAGGCAGACCTGCACGCTGATGTTGGTAAGCCATAACGAGGCGGACGGTGCATTGTTCTTATTCTGTTGTGCAAACAGGCGCGGAAACGCCTTGTGCGTAGCGGCCAGGAACGGAACTTCTGCAGCCATAATCGTCCAGCTCAGGTAAGCCCCGCAGACAGAAACAATCAGACCTGCGGCAATCACTACGTCGCCCCAGGAACCGAGCATTTTTACCATCAGCCCGGCCATGGACGGGTTACGCATTTCCGCCAGTTCAGGACGCGCCACCACGCCCAGCGACAGCAGCGTCACCAGCAGATACACGCCTAACGCAGCCAGCACGGCCAGCAGCGTCGCGCGACCGACATCGCGCTTATTACGCGCTCGTGCGGAAACCACCACGGCACCCTCAACGCCGATGAACACCCACAGGGTGATCAGCATGGTGTTTTTGACCTGCTCCCAGACGGGAACGCCCAGCGCAATGCCGGTGAAATCAAGCCTGAAGACGTCAAGACGAAACGCGATAAACGCCAGTACGATAAACAAACCGAGCGGAACCAGTTTCGCCAGCGTAGCCACCAGATTGATGCTGGCAGCGGTCTGAACACCGCGAAGAACCAGCCAGTGAACCACCCACAGCAGCACAGAAGCCCCCACAATGGACTGCCAGGTATTGCCATCGCCGAACAGGCGCAGCGCGGGCGTATCGGTGAAGAAACTGAGTGCCGAGAAGACAATGACCAGATACGAGACGTTAGCGATGACCGCGCACAGCCAGTAACCCCAGGCGGAACAGAAGCCAATCAGCTCGCCGAAACCTTCACGTGCATAGGTGAAAATTCCGCCATCCAGATCCGGGCGAATGCGGGTCAGCAGCAGCATGGCGAACGCCAGCAGCAATATTCCGGCACCGGTAATACCCCAGCCAATCAGTAACGCGGCAGGGCTGGCGACGGCCGCCATATTTTGCGGCAAACTGAATACGCCCGCGCCCAGCATCGAGCTCAATACCAGTGCAGTTAAAGCACTCAGGCCAAGTTTCTTTTCCATTGGCTTCCTGTTATGAAAGGTCCAAATCCAGAATAATTATTTCGCTAAGGCGCATAAAAATGGTGGATCACACTAAGGCGCGGAATTTTACGGAGTGTAACGAGAGCATGCAATGATGCGCGGCAGAAATTCGAAAAAAAGTAATAAAAAAGGCGGCATAGCGCCGCCCTGGTTCAACAGGCCTGTTACTTGTACAGATCGGCGCTGATTGTCACGTTGTTACCCCGTTCCTGCCACTGGCGGGTGATGTGGTAATACTTCGCACCTTTCTTCGCCGCACGCTTAGCAACCTGGTAAGAGACTTCCGTCATGTTGCCGTAGTTGCCGGTAAACTTAATGCTATCGAACGGCACCATCTGCGCCGCAGTGGCTTTGTTCAGCTCTTCAATTTTGGTGCCATCTGGCAGCGTTACAGTGTAACGACCACCTTTGGTGGTTTGCGTTTCAAAGAAACGACCCACTTCAGCACTTGGTGCTGCAGAGGTGGCCACACCAGGGATCTCCACTTTCTTCGCCTCTTCGCCGCCTTTTGCTAATGCCGCGCGACCCGCATCGGAATCAGCAGGAATGGCATCCGGGCTTTGCAGTACGCGTTTTTTCGCATCTTCTTTATAAATGAATGCGGTAATACGCTGGTTGCCACCCTGGTTAGCATCCACCTGGCGCACGATATAGAAAGAGTAAGCCCCTTTCTGTTTAGCCGCTTTGGTGATGGCATCATTCACTTCAGGCTGGCTGCGGTAAAAGCCCTGAACGGTGACGGTATCGTAAGGTTCCAGCGCAACGGCCTGATCTTTCGGCAGCTCTACGATGCCGTTAATCACGCGATTTTTCGGCGCGTCGGCTGCAGGCGCATTTTCTTTGTACAGCGCAATGGTCACACGCTGGTTACCACTGTTACCTTGATCGGACTGGTCGAGAACGTAAAACGAAGCAGCACCGTTTTTATCGGCGGCTTTTGATGCAGCGTTAACGGCATCGCCGATGGAGTTATAACGGCCCACAATGACCGTCTGGTCAAAAGGCTTTAACGCTGCCGCTTGCTCCGGCGTTAACTCTGTCGCGGCATTCGCAGACAGGGCGGTCGCGGAAAGAAGTGCGGACGCCAGGAGTGTGTTCTTAAGTTTCATAAAAATAATCCTTCGCCTTGCGCAAACCATGTACTGGTATTGTTGTAAATTTGAGACGGTCCCGATTATGGCATTTAAAACCCATCGCTGTCTGCGCCATTTTTCGCAGCACGTGCTCACAACATGACCCGATTCGATAACATTTCGTGATATGTTGAAAAAACAGGCGTTTGACAAGCAAAACTGATAAAGCATATGACTTTTACAAGTTAATTTAATGTTAATAACTTGATCTCTTATGGCGCTATATCATGTTTTTACCGCCTCGCTTGCGCGATTTATCGGTCCCGGCGTTGAATTTAAGGTAAATATCTCTGTCAGCGACACGGATCACTTATTTTTCACAGATAAAATAAGAAATAGTGTTTTCTGGCGGTAGATCACGGGCGCTATTTTCAGTAGGTTATAGAAAGTTTGTTACTGTTTTAATTTCCGGGGTTAATCATACGTCGTCGTTATCAGGATGGCGAAAGTTGATACAAATCACGGGCATTTATCGACAAACCATCATCAAAAACCGATGGAAGGGAAAACTATGCGTATTGGGGTACCAAAAGAACGGTTAGCCAATGAAACCCGCGTAGCGGCGACACCGAAAACGGTGGAGCAACTGCTTAAACTGGGTTTTACCGTCGCGGTTGAAAGCGGCGCGGGCAAACTGGCGAGTTTCGATGACGAAGCGTTTATTCACGCTGGCGCGGACGTGGTGGACGGTGCTGAGGTCTGGCAATCACCGATCATTCTGAAGGTGAATGCACCTGAAGAGAGTGAAATTGCGTTGCTTAATCCGGGCACCACGCTGGTGAGCTTTGTCTGGCCTGCCCAGAATCCAGAGCTGATGGAAAAACTGGCCGCGCGTGGCGTGACGGTAATGGCGATGGACTCCGTGCCGCGTATTTCGCGTGCGCAGTCACTGGATGCGCTGAGCTCCATGGCGAATATCGCGGGCTATCGCGCTATCGTTGAAGCGGCGCATGAATTTGGTCGCTTCTTCACCGGTCAAATCACCGCGGCGGGCAAAGTTCCGCCAGCTAAAGTGATGGTGATTGGTGCGGGCGTTGCAGGTCTTGCGGCGATCGGCGCAGCAAACAGCCTGGGCGCGATTGTCCGTGCTTTTGATACCCGTCCTGAAGTGAAGGAACAGGTACAAAGTATGGGGGCCGAATTCCTTGAGCTGGACTTCAAGGAAGAAGCGGGCAGCGGTGATGGTTATGCGAAGGTGATGTCCGAAGCCTTTATTAAAGCAGAAATGGAACTCTTCGCCGCACAGGCGAAAGAGGTCGATATTATCGTCACTACCGCGCTTATCCCTGGCAAACCGGCACCGAAGCTGATCACCCGCGAAATGGTTGATTCCATGCAGCCGGGCAGCGTGATTGTCGATCTGGCTGCGCAAAACGGTGGCAACTGTGAATACACCGTGGCGAACCAGGTCACCACGACCGCTAACGGCGTGAAGGTGATTGGCTATACCGATCTGCCGGGCCGTCTGCCAACCCAGTCTTCCCAGCTGTACGGCACCAATCTTGTTAACCTGCTGAAACTGCTCTGCAAAGAGAAAGACGGCAACATCACCGTAGATTTTGAAGACGTGGTGGTGCGTGGCGTAACGGTGGTGCGCGAGGGTGAAATCACCTGGCCTGCGCCGCCAATTCAGGTTTCTGCTCAGCCTCAGGCGGCACCGAAAGCCGCTCCGGAACCTAAAGAGCCAGAGAAACCTGCTTCGCCGTGGCGCAAATACGCCATTATGGCACTGGTTATCATTCTGTTTGGCTGGCTGGCTGACGTCGCGCCGAAAGAGTTCCTCGGCCACTTTACCGTCTTTGCGCTCTCCTGCGTGGTGGGTTACTACGTGGTATGGAACGTTTCCCATGCGCTGCATACGCCGCTGATGTCGGTCACGAACGCCATCTCCGGGATCATCGTGGTGGGGGCGTTGCTGCAGATAGGTCACGGTGGCTGGATCAGCTTCCTGAGCTTCATCGCGGTGCTGATTGCCAGTATCAATATTTTCGGTGGTTTCACCGTGACTCAGCGCATGCTGAAAATGTTTCGTAAAGGCTAAGGGGTAGCATATGTCTGGAGGATTAGTCACAGCCGCATACATTGTTGCTGCGATCCTGTTTATTTTCAGCCTGGCGGGGCTTTCCAAACACGAAACGTCTCAGCAGGGGAATAACTTTGGTATCGCCGGGATGGCGATTGCGCTGATTGCCACCATCTTCGGGCCGGACACCGGCAACGTGGCGTGGATTCTAGTGGCGATGATTATCGGTGGAGCCATCGGTATTCGTCTCGCAAAACGCGTTGAAATGACCGAAATGCCGGAGCTGGTGGCGATCCTGCACAGCTTTGTGGGTCTGGCGGCGGTACTGGTGGGTTTCAACAGCTATCTCTACCACGAACCGGGCATGGAGCCGATTCTGGTTAATATTCACCTGACCGAAGTGTTCCTCGGTATCTTCATCGGTGCGGTCACCTTCACCGGGTCGATTGTGGCATTTGGTAAGCTGCGCGGGAAGATCTCCTCTAAGCCACTGATGCTGCCAAACCGTCATAAGATGAACCTGGCGGCGCTGGTGGTCTCGTTTGCACTGCTGGTGATCTTTGTGCGTACCGAAAGCGTGGGACTGCAGGTGTTGGCGCTGCTGGTGATGACCATCATTGCGCTGGCATTCGGCTGGCATCTGGTGGCCTCCATTGGCGGGGCGGATATGCCGGTGGTGGTGTCAATGCTGAACTCCTACTCGGGCTGGGCGGCAGCGGCGGCAGGCTTTATGCTGAGCAATGACCTGCTGATCGTCACCGGTGCGCTGGTCGGTTCTTCCGGTGCGATCCTGTCCTACATCATGTGTAAAGCGATGAACCGCTCGTTCATTAGCGTGATCGCCGGTGGCTTTGGTTCTGACGGCTCTTCTACCGGTTCCGACGAGGAAGTGGGTGAGCACCGTGAAATCAATGCGGAAGACACCGCCGATATGCTGAAAAACTCGCATTCGGTGATCATCACTCCAGGCTACGGCATGGCGGTGGCGCAGGCGCAGTATCCGGTGGCGGAAATCACGGAGAAACTGCGCGCACGCGGGATTAAAGTACGCTTTGGTATCCACCCGGTTGCGGGCCGTTTGCCTGGTCACATGAACGTGCTGCTGGCGGAGGCGAAAGTGCCTTATGACATCGTGCTGGAGATGGATGAAATCAACGATGATTTCGCCGATACCGACACCGTACTGGTGATTGGTGCCAACGACACCGTTAACCCGGCGGCGCAGGACGATCCGCGTAGCCCAATCGCTGGTATGCCGGTTCTGGAAGTGTGGAAGGCGCAGAACGTGATTGTCTTCAAACGCTCCATGAACACCGGTTATGCGGGCGTTCAGAACCCGCTGTTCTTCAAAGAGAACACCCATATGCTGTTTGGCGACGCCAAAGCCAGCGTGGATGCGATTCTGAAAGCACTCTGACAGAGAAAACGTAGGCCGGGTAAGGCGAAGCCGCCACCCGGCAAAAAAAACCGCTGGTTTCCCGGCGGTTTTTTTCATCTTATGGCTCAATCGTCTTCTGGATCGTCCAGCTCAACCGGCGTCTGGTATTGATCCGGCTTAATGACCAGCAGGTCGCAGCGCAGATGGTCGATCACCTGCTCGGCGGTATTGCCGAGGAAAGCGGCAGAGATACCGGTACGGCCAATCGTGCCCAGTACCACAATCCCCGCCTGTAAATGTTCCGCCAGATCCGGAATCACCTCTTCAGGCAACCCTTTTTCCACGTGCGTCATTTTCTCATCAATGCTGAATCTTTGGCGTAGCGCTTTCATGGCCAGCAGGTGCTGACCGCGGATCGCGTCGTTATAGACACTCGGGTCAAATTCAGGCAGTTCGATGGCGATATTAATCGGTGTCACCGGATAAGCCCCCACCAGATGAACTTCGGTGTGGTTAACCTGTTCAGCAAGCTGAAGTGTCTCCTTGACCAGCTTTTCATTGAGCGAATTGTGATAATCCTCTTCACTTGCCAGGTTCACGGCCACAACAGCTTTTCCGCCTTCCGGCCACGGCTGGTCTTTCACCATCCATACCGGGCAAGGACATTTACGCAACAAATGCCAGTCGGTAGGCGTGAAGATCACCGATTCCAGCTTATCGTGCTGGTGCGCCATTTTCAGCAGCAGGTCGTGCCCACCGGCCACCACTTCCTGGATAATGGCTTCGAAAGGACGGTTATGCCAGACCACTTTAATATCGATGGGCACACCCGCTTCCAGGTAATATTTTGCCTGTTCGCGTATCCACGCAGTACGCTGGCTGATCACGCCCTGACGCATCGCGGTGCGCTCGTCAGGCGACAGAAGGGTGGTCATCTCATATGAGAAGTCATAGATCGGCAAAAACGCTTTGATTTTGCCGCCAATCCGTTGATGTAAATACACAGCACGTCGTAACGCTGGTTGATCGTCCTGATTAGGATCGATGGCCACCAGCATGTTTTGATACTTTGCCATACAGGTCTCCTTACAACTGACACCGCAGTCTGTAATTAAAAGAGTAACCTATATATCTTGAATGAAACAGGGGGGAAGTTTTTGCCAGATCAATAAATCAGGAAATTTATCGATCCGGCATCTGTCACAGGAGGAGGGTTATGCCACGTTGCGGGAATGGCCCGCCAGCACCGCCAGCGCTTCACCGTTTTCGATGGTGATGTATTTCCCTTTCACCGCCAGCATACCGCTTTTCTGGAAACGACCCAGCAGACGGCTGATGGTTTCAACGGTCAGGCCCAGGTAGTTACCGATATCACCACGCGTCATCGTCAGACGGAACTCACGCGGGGAGAAACCGCGCTCTGCGAAGCGACGGGAGAGGTTGTAGATAAACGCGGCCAGACGCTCTTCTGCATTCTTTTTGGAAAGCAGGAGAATCATGTCCTGATCGCCTTTGATCTCGCCACTCATAAGACGCATCATCTGCTGGCGCAGATTAGGCATCTTGCCGGAGAGATCGTCCAGCGTTTCGAACGGAATTTCGCAAACCATAGAGGTTTCCAGCGCCTGAGCAAAGCTCGGGTGATGGCCAGTACCGATGGCGTCAAAGCCAACCAGGTCACCTGCCAGATGGAAGCCAGTGATCTGCTCATCACCCTGTTCGGTAATGGTGTAGCTTTTGATGGTGCCAGAACGGATTGCATAGAGCGATTTCAGTTCGTCTCCCGCTTTAAACAGCGTCTGCCCTTTCTGAATTGGCTTTTTGCGCTCGATGATATTATCAAGCTGATCGAGTTCATGCTCATTCAGGGTAAACGGGATACAGAGCTGGCTGATGCTGCAATCCTGGCAATGGATAGCACAACCGCCAGACTGAATGCGTCGTATAATTCGCTTTTCCGGGATCATAGGTTTGCTCAAGCCTTAATTGATATTGGTCAATTTTAACATCTTTTTGGTAAGTACGTAAGCCTGGCAAACCACCAATAAGGACAAGAGACGGCAACGTGTCGCCATCTTCTTGAAATTCCACAAATTGATTAAGGATTTCTGGCCTAACCGGAAGAAAATTAAGCACTAAAAGCCTGGAATCTACAGCAAAAGATACCCTTCGTGACGCAGCAACCACTCTTTACGCTGCACGCCTCCGGCATAGCCCGTCATGGTGCCGTTACGCCCAATCACGCGATGACAGGGAACGACAATACTGACCGGATTTGAGCCGTTTGCCGCACCCACCGCGCGGGCTGCACCCGCACGGCCGAGCTGCTCGGCGAGCTGGCCGTAGTGCATCACATGTCCACAGGGAATGCTGCGCAGCGCCTGCCACACTTCACGCTGGAACGGCGTGCCTGCGGTGGCCGTTGGCAGAGTATTAATGATGCTGAGATCGCCCTCGAAGTACGCCGTCAGTTTATCGCTCAACCCTCCGGGATTAACGGCACGGATACGTTCAAAACCCTGCGCGCGATAATGAATGGTGAGCAGCTCTTCCATGCGGTCGCTGTGTTCTTCCCACTCAACGGCGCGCAGATTGAACTGCTCGTCCGCGATAACCCACAGCGGCCCAAGCGGCGTCGCAATTTTATCTTCGAGTAATCTCAGCATCGTCATTCCTTAGTTCAGCCTCGGGTATATCCCCGGCCCAATCGGCAGGCCGACAAGATACCACGCCACCAGCATCACCAGCCATACCCCTAAAAAGATAAGCGGATACGGCAGGACCAGCGAATAGTAGGTACCCAGTTTGGCCTCAGGTTTATAGCGCTGCAGGAAGCCCAAAAACAGCGGGACGAACGGCGATACCGGAGCCAGCGGGATCACCGACGAGTCGGCGATGCGGAACAGGATCTGCGCAAAGGCCGGGTGGAACCCCAGCATCATAAACATCGGCACGAAAATGGGTGCCAGAATCGACCAGATCGCCGAACCACTGGCAATAAACATACACAGTAGCGATGACAGCAGCGCCAGGCCAACAAACGCCGGAACGCCGCTTAAACCAGCCGCTTCCAGCGCATCGGTCAGGCCGACGGCCATAAACTTGCCCATGTTGCTCCAGTTAAACATCGCCACGAACTGCGCCAGCGGGAACACCATCACGATAAAACCCGCCATCTCCTTCATCGGCTCAATCATCAACTGCGGCAGGTCACCCTGACGGCGAATTTTGCCGGTGGCGATGCCATAAGCGAGTGAAACGACAAAGAAAAAAAGAATAATCAGCGGCACAATGCCCTGGATAAACGGCGAGGGCAGGACGGTATGCTTAACCGGATCGCGCAATACCCCGTTTTCCGGCACCACCATCAGCGCCACCAGAGCGATAAATGCCAGCGAGACCATCCCGGCCACGCGCAGGCCGAAGCGCTGCTCTTTGCTCAGCGTCTCCAGCTTTTCATCGCTACGGCCTTCCCATTTACCCAGTCGCGGTTCGATGATCTTATCGGTAATCAGCCCGCCGACAATCGTCAGGACAATCACCGAGCTTGCCAT
Source organism: Enterobacter sp. MALB-1 (assembly GCF_041021625.1). Taxonomy (NCBI): domain Bacteria; kingdom Pseudomonadati; phylum Pseudomonadota; class Gammaproteobacteria; order Enterobacterales; family Enterobacteriaceae; genus Enterobacter; species Enterobacter sp. MALB-1. Next base: position 2,420,572 of record NZ_JBDPJL010000001.1, on the reverse strand, counting down.
AAAATACCAGTTGTCGATCACGCTGACGTGCATTGCGGTATCAATGGTTTTCGCCGCCTCCGTGCTGATACCGGAGAGCAACACATCGGTGGTAACGATCAGCAGATTCGCGGTAAACCCACAGCCCACACCCGCAATTGCCGACAGCAGGCCCGCCACGGGGTGACGACCGACGGCGAGGAAAATCAGCGCGCCCATCGGCGGCATGATCACCAGCGCGGCGTCAGAAGAGATGTGGCTGAAGAAGGCGATAAACAGCACCATATAGCTGGCGTAACGGGCGCTGACGTGAGAGGCCATTTTCACCATCAATGCCGGCAGCAGGCCCACGCGTTCAGCCAGCCCGGCTCCCAGCACCAGCGCCAGGATCGCGCCCAGCGGCGCAAAGCCGCTGAAGTTTTTAATCACGTTCGGTAAAAACCAGTGCAACCCTTCAACACTGAGCAGGTTTTTTACCGCGACCAGACTTCCGTCTGCCGGGCTGCGCACGCTGACGTCAAAAGCGGAGAGCACGGCAGTGGCGACCATTAAAATCACAATCAAATAGATAAAAAGCAGGAAAGGGTGTGGCACTTTGTTGCCGATCCTTTCAACCCAGCCATAGAGCTTACCGGATGGGGAATGCGAAGGTATGGATGACATACTCATGGGCGTTCCTCGGGACTGTTGTGTTGTTGTGTTGTTGTGTTGTGTTTTTTTATTTTAAAGGTGACGGTGTCACGCCCTGTGGGATCGGACACACGTACGGTTTTTCTGTGATGTGTTGTTCGAATTCTTCCCGGCATTTGTTTAGCAATTCTGCATCCTGCAGCAGATTAAGCGCGGTAGCGCCCAACACTTTTCCCGCCAGCAGCATGCCTTTATGGGCGATGGCGGTGCGCCCCTGTGCAACAAGCTGCCAGGTATGCAGCGGCGTGCCGACGGTAAAGCAGGGGCTGAAGCACTGCGCCACAGGCATCTTCCAGCTGACATCGCCTACATCGGTTGAGCCTGCCAGCACGTTATCGGTGATGGCATAAGGCGCAACCTCATCCACCAGCAGCGTCTCCTGCTGACGACGGGCAAACGCTTTACCGGCTTCGCCACCCGTTGCGGCAATATTTTTGAGGCTGTTTTGCAGGTCGTTGGGCGTCAGCGTGGCGCGGATCTCACGGGCAAATGCGCGTTCTTCTTCTGTCCAGTCCGGCGTACCGTAGTGTTGTAACGCGCGGTACATTGCCGCTTCGAGCGTGCGGTTCGGCAGGTAACTGGAGCAGGCTTTATCAAAACGGCACTCGACGGTGGTTTCGGTCATCATCGCCGCACCCTGGGCGATTTTCTCGATGCGTTGATAGATTTGCTGCGCGTCGGCCATCTCCGGGGCACGGATCAGGTACAGCACCTCGGCCTGGGCCTGCACCACGTTTGGCGAAATCCCACCAGTATCGGTAATGGCGTAGTGGACGCGCGCTTTCTCGATAATATGTTCGTTGAGGAAATTGGTGCCAGTGGTCATCAGCGTGACCGCATCCAGCGCGCTGCGTCCCAGGTGAGGGGAGTTTGCCGCGTGAGCCGCTATGCCATGAAAGCGCCAGGCGACCTGAATATTGGCCAGCGTACTGACGTTAAACATCCCGGCAAAGGCTTCCGGGTGCCAGGTAACAGCGGCATCAACGTCGTCGAACAACCCCTCGCGCACCATGAAGGTTTTCCCGGAGCCGCCTTCTTCACCAGGACAGCCGTAAAAGCGCACCGTTCCGCTGCCGCCGTGTTGTTCGAGCCAGCTTTTCACCGCGACGGCACCCGCAAAGGCTGCTGTACCCAACAGGTTGTGCCCGCAACCGTGACCGTTCGCGCCCGGCGTGGAAGATTGCGCGGTAGCGCAGTGCGCCTGCTGGCTTAATCCGGCCAGCGCGTCGTACTCACCGAGCAGGGCGATAACGGGTTTCCCGCTGCCGAAGCTGGCAATAAACGCATTTGGAATGCCGCCCGCTTCGCGCGTGAGGGTGAACCCTTCAGCTTCCAGCGCGCTGGCGAGGCGCTCGGCTGACCAGAACTCTTCGAAACGGGTTTCAGGATGATCCCAGATCGCGTCGGCAATCTCGGTAAACGTTTGACATCGTGTGTCGATCGCATCTTCAATAAAAGCGTAGTTTTCCTGCATTACACACCTCGCGTCCACGGAAAATTGAGCGCAGTACGCGCCAGCGTTTCGACTGCGACGGTCATGATGTTCTCGTCAAAATCGAATTTTTCGTTGTGATGTCCGGCGCTCAAATCGGTGCCAAACACCATATAGGAGGCCATTCCGCCGCTCTGCTGCACGCGAGCCATCATCAGCGTGGCATCTTCGGAGCCTGCCGGGGCTTTGACCTTATCAATCGCCTGCGTCACGCCGGAAACCTGACCGGCCTGTTCGCGCAGATAGTCGACCCAAGCCGGCGTTGGCGCGCTGGAGGTTGCCGCCCCCATCAGACGCATCTCTGCTGTGACGCCATAGAGTGCTGCTGCGCCGTTAATCACGGATTGCGCACGTTCGAACACGTACTGATTGATCGCTTCGCTTTCACCGCGGGTTTCAACTTTAAGCAGTGCGTTTGCGGGTACGACATTACGCCCGCTGCCCGCCTGCATTACGCCGACGTTGACGCGGGACGCGCCTTCGCTATGCGGGGCAATGCTGTGCAGGGCAAGCGCGGCCTGCGCCGCCGCAAGCAGGGCGTTACGACCCTCTTCCGGCTTGCCGCCTGCGTGTGCCGCCACGCCCGTAAACCGCACGTCGAATTTGGTGGTGGCCATAAAGTTATCGCTGCCGCAGATCACCGTTCCGGCAGGGACGCCAGTACCGATATGAATAGCGGTAAAGTAGTCCACGCCGTCCAGGGCCCCGGCTGCGACCATCGCCCGCGCGCCGCGCGTGCCTTCTTCGGCGGGCTGGAAGATCAGCCTGATCGTGCCGTTCAGCTGCGCTTCGTTCTGTTTAAGAACCTGTGCCAGACCCAGACCAATGGTGGTGTGACCATCGTGGCCGCAGGCATGCATCATCCCCGGATGACACGAAGCAAAGCCCTCCCGGAACGGGCGGTGGCTATCGTCAAGGGCTTCGCTCAAATCGAGCGCGTCCATATCCACGCGAAAAGCCAGCGTCGGCCCAGGGCGGCCGGTGTTCAGGGTTGCGACGATACCGGTGAAACCGCCTTCAAACGGGGCAAGCCACTTCTCCGGTGCCCCTTGTTCGCGGGCACGGGCAAATTCCTGCGCCAGCGTTGCCTCATCCGGTAGTCCCATCCGGCTTTCCGCGTCAATCACGTCGCGGCCCATCGCCAGTTCATAACCCAGGTTATCTAAAATCTCCGCGACTTTTGCCGCCGTGCGAAATTCCACCCAACCGGATTCAGCGAAATGGTGAAAATCACGACGCCATGCGGTGAGTTGCGGCATTAACGTCTGGATGTTGTGCGCCAGTTGATCCATATCTTTTCCTGTCATCATTAAAATATGTGAACTGCTTCACGCTGTGATAGTTTTTACTTATCACTAACCGTTTTTTCACAGTTTTAACCGTTCAGGAATTACCCTCGCACATCCCTTTCCATTAAAGTAGATGACAGTTTCTTTACTCTGATAAACAACGGTTATCGGTCGGGCTATGTCATTTCAGATTAAATTTCATCAGATTCGCGCCTTTGTGGAAGTGGCTCGCCAGGGCAGTATTCGCGGTGCCAGCAGGACGCTTAATCTCTCGCAACCCGCATTGACCAAATCGATCAAAGAGCTGGAAGAGGGAATGGCGGCACAGCTTTTCGTGCGCAGGAGTAAGGGCGTCGCATTGACAGAATGCGGTGAAGGGTTTTATCAGCGCGCCAGGCTGATTCTGGAGGAGCTGCGTGCCGCGCAGGATGATATCCGCCAGCAGCAGGGGCAACTGGCCGGGCAAATCAATATCGGGATGGGAGCCAGTGTTTCGCGCACGTTAATGCCCGCGGTGATTACGCGCTTTCATGCTCAGCATCCGCAGGTCAACGTGCGGATTATGGAAGGGCAACTGGTATCGATGATTAATGAATTACGTCAGGGTGAGCTGGATTTCACCATTAATACCTATTATCAGGGACCTTACGATCACGAATTTACCTTTGAAAAACTGTTTGAAAAGCCCTTTGCGGTATTTTGTCGGGAGGGACATCCGGCTATTGGAACAACATCCATTAATGACCTTTTACATTATAACTGGACCATGCCTACGCCGCGGGGGAGTTATTATAAGCAATTAGAAGATGTGTTTAGCCATCTTTCACAAGTACCGCGAATTGGGATCGTCTGTGAAACTTTCTCCTCCTGTATAAGCCTGGTTGCGCAAAGCGATTTCTTGAGTATTCTGCCGCAGGAGCTTGGCTGTGATCCGCTTCTGGCCCACCGTCTGGTGATGCTCCCTGTCGTCGAATCGCTGCCTAAAGCAGCTTATTATTTAATTCAGCGTCGTGATTCCCGGCAGACGCCACTGGCTGAATCATTAATAACGCAATTCAGAAGAGAAGCGCGAAAATTAATTTCACAATAAAATTAAAGAATAAAAAAACAGAGTCTGTCCGACATCAGACAGACTCTATAGTACACACAGCAGTGCGTCCTTTCGCGGAGCCCACGTGTTATATCCATTAGGCAGGTTAATGTAGTTATAACAGTTTTCGGTCAAAATGAAAGTCACTGGAGTGATTGATTTCACGAAATTTTAACTTAAATTTTGTATGTTATCCCGGCTGAAATTTTAGTTAAGGGCAGTTTAAATTTCGGGCACACGCTTTTATTTTTATCAGCGTAATATTTGTTCACTGTGTGTGACGCCAGCCCGTTATTGAGGCCCATCGCTGCCGCAGGTATAGTACAGGCTCAGATGTAGCCGGAGGATTTCCATGAACCCTGACGACAAATCACTTTTTCTTGACGCCATGGAAGATGTCCAGCCCCTGAAACGTTGCACGGATATCCACTGGCAGCAAAGTCGTAATACCCGGACCCGCCAGGACATCGATACCGAACAGCTCGACAACTTTCTGACCCTGGGTTTCCTGGAGTTATTGCCGCTTGAAGAGCCGCTGGCGTTCCAGCGCGAAGGCGTTCAGCAGGGCGTTATTGATAAGCTACGTTCCGGTAAATATTCCCGTCAGGCGAGCTTAAACCTGTTGCGACAGCCCGCCGAACGCTGTCGCCAGATGCTGTACGCCTTTATCCGTCAGGCCAGTCGTGACGGGTTACGAAACCTGATCATTATTCACGGGAAAGGGCGCGAGCAGAATTCGCATCCTAATGTCGTGCGCAGCTATCTGGCACGCTGGTTAACCGAGTTCGAAGAAGTGCAGGCGTTCTGTGTGGCGCTGCCGCATCACGGCGGCAGCGGGGCTTGCTATGTTTCACTGCGAAAATCCGACGAAGCGAAACAGGAGAACTGGGAACGGCACGCCAAGCGCAGCCGTTGACGACACGGTTTAGAACGTTTCCCAGTTATTGTCGCCTGACGCACTGACCGTGGCCGGGCGCAACAGCTGCGGTGTTTTTGTATTTTTCGGGCGCGGGGCGGCGTTTTCCTGCACGTTCAGGCGGAATGCCGCCACCGCCTGACGCAGCTGTTCGGACTGATCTTCCAGTGCGGCAGCGGCCGTAGCGGATTGTTGCACCAGCGCGGCGTTTTGCTGCGTCACGCTGTCCATCTGCGACACGGCCAGGCTTACCTGTTCAATACCCCGGCTCTGTTCATCGGACGCCGAGGAAATCTCGCCCATAATATCGGTCACGCGGGTGACGGCGGCAACAATCTCCTTCATGGTTGCTCCTGCCTCGCTCACCTGCTCAGAACCGGTACTTACCCGGCTGACGGAGTTCTCGATAAGCCCTTTGATCTCTTTCGCGGCCTGCGCACTGCGGCTGGCCAGAGTACGGACTTCACCTGCCACGACCGCAAAGCCGCGCCCTTGCTCCCCGGCACGCGCTGCTTCCACCGCCGCGTTGAGCGCCAGGATGTTGGTCTGGAACGCGATGCTGTCAATCACGCCGGTAATATGCGCAATTTGCTGTGAACTGTCGGCAATTTCGGTCATAGTGCGAACAACATTATCGACCACGTGACCACCGCGCGCGGCGGTTTCAGAGGCATTTTTTGCCAGCAGCGTGGCCTGTCGGGCGTTATCGGAGTTCTGCTTAACCGTTGCGGTCAGCTCTTCCATGCTGGCGGCGGTCTCCTCCAGCGAGGCGGCCTGCTGCTCGGTACGGGCGGAGAGGTCATTGCTTCCGGCTGCAATTTCGCCTGCGCCAGTGTAGATGGCGTCAGTGCTACCGCGCACAGCGCTGACCGTACTCACCAGTGACAGCTGCATCTCATGCAGACCGGCTGCCAGCTGGCCCATTTCATTGCGGCCAGAGATATCGACATTTTGCGTGAGATCGCCCCCCGCGATGGTGCGGATGTGGTTCATAATGGTTTTGAGCGGTTTTAACAGCAGATATTGTAAACCCTGCCAGATCACCACCAGTACGGCGATAACGGCCAGGAAAATGGCTGCCAGCGTCCACTGCATCTGGGTAAAGCTGCTCTGATTTTCTTCGGCGGCAGCTTTAAGTAACGTGTTGTTTTCGGAGCGCCAGCGGTTGTAGACCGCTTCCATATCATCCTGCGCCTGCTGGGCATCCAGGTCGCCATACGCCTGATAATTGTCTGCACGCAGATACTCAATCGACAGACGCATCACTTCATGCATCTGATTCCAGGATTTCTGCATCTCCTCGGTTAATGCCGCGTTTTGGCCGTTAACCTGCGGCATTTTCTGCCAGTCTTTGTTATAGGCTTCGGCTTTAGTCAGGGACTCACTGGCCGTACCCAGCAGCGTGTTGATAGCGGCCAGGGAAGCAGGATCGCGCTGGTTTTTCAGGTAGCGGATCGCCACGCGTGTGATGGTGACGCGTGTTTTGACCAGCGTATTGACGCTGTCGCTCAGGCTTTCCTGCTGGGCATTCAGAACGCCGGAGTTCTGGAAATTATGGCGATCGTTGTTAACGGCGGAGTAGAACAACCCTCCCGTGACAACTTGCAGCAGACAGAATATGGTGAGAGCAAAGATAATACCGGTAATCACGTGCAGATTTTTCAGCATAGCGGTCGTCCGTTATAGAGGCAGGGGTTACACAACTACTATCGTCGTAGCGAAATTAAACTTTAATTTAACTATTGCTTAACTAATGGTTCCGTCACGGAACCTGTTGTAAATCCGGATCATTTTTATGAGGAAGGTCGACATGAGTAGCACTGATAAAAGCGGAACATATGCCTTAGGAACCCGTACCGTTAAGCGGCTCGGCTATGGTGCGATGCAGCTTGCCGGGCCTGGGGTTTTCGGCCCGCCGAAGGATAAAGAGGCGGCGCTGGCGGTGCTCCGCGAGGCGGTGGCGTCGGGCGTTAATCACATTGATACCAGTGATTTTTACGGCCCACATGTCACCAATCAGCTTATTCGCGAGGCACTTCATCCGTATCGGGACGATTTGACTATTGTGACCAAGATTGGTGCCCGGCGTGGCGATGATGCTTCCTGGCTACCCGCCTTTTCGCCGCAAGAGCTGACGCAGGCGGTGCATGACAACCTGCGTAATCTGGCGCTGGATGTGCTGGACGTGGTTAATTTGCGGATCATGTTTAGTACGCACGGCCCGGCAGAAGGATCGATTGCAGAGCCGCTGACGACGCTCGCGGAGCTGCAGCAGCAGGGGCTGGTCCGCCATATCGGGCTGAGCAACGTAACCGCTGCTCAGGTCGCGGAAGCGCAGAAGATCGTGTCCGTTGTTTGCGTACAGAACATGTACAACATTGTGAATCGCGGCGATGACGCGCTGGTTGATTCGCTTGCGCAGCAGGGGATTGCGTATGTGCCGTTCTTCCCGCTGGGCGGGTTTACACCGCTACAATCTTCCGGACTGCAGGCGGTTGCAGACTCGCTGGGCGCAACGGCAATGCAGGTCGCGCTGGCATGGCTGCTGCAGCGTTCGCCGAATATTCTGCTGATCCCTGGCACATCATCCGTGGCGCATCTGCGGCAAAACCTGGCTGCGGCAGATCTGGTGTTGCCACCTGACGCGCTTGCTACGCTGAATTCGCTGGTAGATTAACCACTGCATGGGCAAAGCCCGACGGGAGCATCCGGGCTTTGTGTTTCTGCATACCCCATCTGGTCGTTCTGACGGCTACCATCCAAACGTGAAGGATAGAATATGGATTTTAAGACAGTGAAGTTGCAGGCCATACCCGCGCCACAGGGATTTCCGGATGTGCCGCCCGTGCCGCTCTCGGATGCCACCATTCAGACACGTAAAGACAAACTTCTTACAGGCATGAAGGCTGAAGGGTTTGACGCCCTGATTATTTATGCCGACAAAGAGCACGGCAGCAATTTCGAATATCTGACCGGTTTTATTCCTCGGTTTGAAGAGGGACTGCTGGTTCTGAAGAAGAGCGGGGAGGCGGCCGTTATTCTCGGCAATGAAAATCTCAAAATGGCGGCGCATTCGCGCATTCCGGTGGCGCTGAAGCATAGCCCTTATTTCTCATTGCCCAATCAGCCAATGGATAACGAAAAACCACTGGAAGCGTTATTCCATGAACTGGGTCTGCAAAACCTGGCGCGCATTGGGTTAGTAGGCTGGAAAATGTTTACCGCGACCCACGCAGATAATAAGCAGTTCTTTGATTTACCCTGTTTTATTGTTGATGCCATCAGAAACAGCGTTTCTGCCGGTGCGGTCATTGAAAACGCCGCGCATCTTTTTATTGGCGGAGATAACGGCGCGCGTATCACTAATAACGCCAACGAAATCGCTCACTACGAGTATGGCGCAAACCTCGCCTCGACCTGCATGCTGAACGCCATGAATGCCGTTGAGCCAGGTATTCGCGAGGCAGAGTTAGGCCATTATCTTACGGCGGAAGGCCAGTACAATACGGTCGTGACCATCGCGGCAGCCGGGCAACGCTTTGAAAAAGCGAATCTTTATCCGACATACAAGCCATTGCAACGTGGTCAACCGCTTTCCATGACTACCGGTTTTAAAGGCGGATTATCCAGCCGTACCGGGTTCATCATTGCCGACGAAAGTGAGCTGCCGACAACGCAGAAAGATTATCTCAATCGTGTAGCAAAACCTTATTTCGCTGCCATCGTGACGTGGCTTGAAAATATCCACATCGGCATGAAAGGTGGCGAAATATATTCACTTATTGAGAATGTTCTTCCTAAAGAGAAATACGGCTGGCATCTGAATCCGGGCCATCTCAGCGCCGACGAAGAGTGGATGTCATCCCCCATTTTTAAACACTCTACACAAACGCTAAAAAGCGGCATGATCCTGCAGATCGATATTATTCCGTCCGTGAAGGGATATACGGGCACCAGCGCTGAGGAGAGTATTGCCCTGGCGGATCGTGAACTTCAGGCTGAGATCCAGCGTGCCTGGCCTGAACTTTGGGCGCGCATCGAAACCCGTAAGCGGTATATCGTTGACGTGCTTAACGTTAAACTGAGTGACGACGTCATTCCGCTATCCAGTACGGTCGCCTATTTACGGCCTTTCTTGCTTGCGAAGGATAAAGCGTTAACCTGCTGACCATACCTGACCCGGCATGGTGTGCCGGGTCAGATGCCTGAATTAAATCTCCTCAGAGTTCAATACGTTTGCGTTGTAAGTCCGGAAAGTGCCTTGATCCCTGCCAGTAATCCGTAATACTGTATTTATATACAGTACAAAGCAGGAAAGGCATTTATGAGCACTCTCTTTTCTTATCATCCCCGGCAATACGTTGAATTACCGCTGTTTGTCGAGCGCGTTGCCTGTGGCTTTCCAAGCCCGGCGCAGGATTATATTGAAGATCGTCTCGATCTTAACCGGCTGGCGGTAAGGCATCCCAGCGCGACGTACTTTGTGAAGGTCAGCGGGGATTCCATGATCGGGGCAGGGATTGGCGACGGCGATCTGCTGGTGGTCGATCGGTCACTGGACGCCGGGCATGGCGATATCGTTGTGGCAGCCGTGGCCGGAGAATTTACGGTGAAAGAGCTACAAACCCGTCCGGTGCTGAGGCTGGTTCCGCACAATGCCCGCTATCAGCCTATTACGTTTCAGTCCGAAGAAGAGTTGCAGATCTTCGGTGTCGTCACCCATACGCTCAAAACGCATAAACATGTTCGCGCTGGTTGATGTCAATAGTTTCTACGCCTCCTGTGAGACGGTGTTTCGCCCCGATCTGAAAGGAAAGCCCATCGTCGTGGTGTCCAATAACGACGGCTGCATTATTTCACTTTCGAAGGAGGCAAAGCAGTTCGGCATAAAAATGGGTGAACCGTACTTTAAATTCAAGGAGAAGGACTATCCTTCGCGGGTGTACGTCTTTAGTTCAAACTATGCGCTGTATGCCGATCTCAGCAGCCGCGTGATGCAGACGTTGACCGATCTCGCCCCGGCGATAGAGATCTACTCCATCGATGAGGCGTTTGTGAATGTCTCCGGCATCAATAACTGTATGCCGCTGCAAGCGTTTGGCCAGCAAATGCGTAATCAGGTGTTTAAAAACACCGGACTACACGTTGGCGTGGGGATTGCGCCAACGAAGACGCTGGCAAAACTGGCTAACCATGCGGCAAAAAAATGGCGAGGCACCGGCGGGGTGGTTGATCTCTCGGATCGCGAGCGGCAGCGAAAATTGCTGGCGATTGTTCCGGTGGAAGAGGTGTGGGGCGTCGGGCGACGCATCACGAAAAAACTTAACGCTATGGGAATAATCACCGCGCTGGACCTGGCAAAAAGCTCGTTGTGGGTGATCCGAAAGCATTTTAATGTCGTTCTGGAGCGCACGGCGCGCGAGCTTCGCGGTGAACGCTGTCTTGAGCTGGAAGAGTTTAGTCCGACCAAACAGCAGATTGTCTGTAGCCGCTCTTTTGGATACCGCATTACGGAATACGTTGAGATGCATCAGGCCATTTGCGCTTACGCTGAACGCGCGGCGGAAAAGCTGCGAGGTGAGCGCCAGTATTGTCGTCTTATTAGCGTGTTTCTGCGCACCAGCCCGCACGCAGACAATGAAGTGTATTACGGCAACCAGGCCTCGGCGATCCTGATGACGCCGTCAAATGATACGCGCGACATTGTGCGGGCCGCGACCAGCGCTCTGGAGCGTATATGGGTTGACGGGTATCGCTATATGAAGGCAGGGGTGATGCTGGCGGATTTTTTCAGCAGTGGCGTTGCACAGCTCAACTTGTTTGATGACAGTCGTCCGCGCGCAAACAGTGCAGCTTTGATGGAGATGATCGACAGCCTGAATCACTCCGGGAGAGGGAAGGTGTGGTTTGCCGGGCAGGGGATTGAGAAACCCTGGGCGATGAAGCGCGAAATGCTGTCACCGGCGTATACGACGAGATATGAGGAGTTGTTGGTCGTGAGGTAGAGGATGACGATGTCGCTGGCTTTGTGCCCAGGGATGTCGCGACGCCCTGTGGCACAGGGCGTCAACGTGAGACGATTCGGTCAGAAGGCGTAGCTCATGCTCACCGAGACGCTACGCGGTTCGCCATAAACTGCGGAGTCATCAAGATAAGAGTAGTATTCCCGATCGAACAGGTTTCTGACGTTAGCCTGCACCGCCAGCTGTTTAGTCAGCTGATATTGTGCGAACAGATCAACCAACGGGTAGCTTCCCTGATACAGGCGTTGGGTCTCTCCATCCGGGCCGGTGACATCTGTATACACCCGGTTCTGCCAGTTAACGCCACCGCCTACGGTGAGGTCAGGAAGCACCGGCACACGATAGCGGCTGAATAGCTTCAGCTGTGTCTGCGGGGCGAAGCTGTTGAAGCGGCCATCCGAATCACGGGCAACGTATCTGGTGGCGCTGAAAGTCAACTGCAGGTTATCGGTGACGGCACCGTTCACTTCAAATTCCGCGCCTTTGCTCACCGCACCTTTTGTGGCACGGTACGCCTGTTCGCTGGAACCGTTGACGAATTCACCGCTGATGGCCTCCGCCGCGTTCTCCTGTTCAATGCGGAAAAGAGCAACGTTAGTCGTCAGGCGACCATCCATCCAGTCAGCTTTCAGACCAGTTTCATAGTTTTTCCCGGTTACTGGCGACAGCCATGCACCGTCTTTAGTGCGTTTGGTTTGCGGGGCGAAAATCGAGGTATAGCTGGCGTAAGCGGAAAGGCTGTCGTTAATGTCATACACCAGGCCGCCATAAGGTGTGGTGTTGTATTTACGCATATCGCCGCTGCTACCGTCAGAACTGTACTGGGTATAGCGTGCACCAACAATCAGCGACAGGGGATCAGCCAGTGAGAAGCGTGCCGCCGTGTATGCCGATTTTTGCCGCACGATATCATCTGAGTTCAGATACCAGTCGCCCCACTCAGGTTCAGCAACGCGACCGTTCCAGTTATTGTTAAAGATACCGATCTGGTCACTATCCATCGGTCCGTCTTTACTGAATGTGGCGTTATGCTGGCGGCTGTAGCTGGCACCCGCCATCAACTGATGCTGACGGCCGAGCAGTGCGAAAGGACCGCTGGCGTAAGTGTCGAAAGAGTCCACGGTGCGCTTGCCGCGATCCTTACTCCCCCAGCCGGATGCCCCTTCGCCGGTGCTGGCGTCCGGGTTGCCCATAATATAAAGCAGCGTGTCGTTAAAGGTCTGTTCACCGTGGGTCCCGTTGAAACGGAATGACCAGCCGTTATCCCAGTTGTGGGTGAGGTTAGCGAACACTTTACGCGACTCGACGGTATACCCGGTCCAGTTCGCCGAGGTATTGACGTTGCGATCGTAATGGGTGCGAGAGCCATTGCTGTACAGGCTGGGTAAACCGCCCCAGGTCGGGTTAGCGGTATTCGTTTGCTGATAATCCCAGCCCAGCGAGGCGGTTGTGTGATCAGTAAGGTCGGCTTCAACGACGCCATAGAGAAACTTCTTGCGCTTACCGTACCGATCCAGCCAGCTGTCCTGATCCTGATAACCCGCAACCACGCGTCCGCGAAGGCTGCCGTCGGTATTCAGCGGCGCAGAGACGTCGCCCACGTAACGCTGTTTATTCCAGCTACCGTAGCTTGCGCTGACGTTGCCGGTGAAGGTTTTACTCCCGGCGCGTTTGCGCACCATATTCACCGTTGCGCCCGGATCGCCTGCACCCGTCATCAGGCCGGTTGCGCCGCGCACCACTTCGATGCGTTCGTAAATTGCCGTATCTTCCTCCGCATCTCCGAAGTTCCATGCGTCACCCATTGACGTCGGGATCTCATCGTAGGCGAAATTCGTAATTTCAAAGCCGCGAGAAAAATAGCTTGAGCGCTCACTGTCGAAGTGCTGCGACGAAATGCCGGTAGTATTCGTCAGCACCTCGTCGACGGTTTGCAGATTCTGGTCCTGAATACGCTGGCGCGTCACCACGCTAACGGACTGTGGGACATCGCGCGGTGCCAGCAGCATTTTCGTTCCGGCACGCGTGGTTTTCACCGCGTAATCCTGTTGCTGATCGGCGCTCGCATTTGCCTCGCCGTAGACCACCATCTCTTGTTCGTTTTTGTTCTCAGCCGCCTGCGCCGGATGCATCACGGCCTGCATCGCCAGCGCAAGAAGTGAAAAAGAAAACGGTTTATACATCGCCCGTGCGGGCGTTTTCCCGTGGTTACCCCTGCCATTAAGAAGCATGATTTTACCTGCCAGTCGTTGTTGTTTTATGCAAATCATTCAAATAAGAATGGCAATGATAATTATTTGCTTTATCGCATGCAGGTAATTCTGTAAGTTAAATGTAAATAAATGTATATTTGTGAAAGTTCAAGGCGTTACTTGCTGCCACCCGCGTCATGGCTGCATTATTTCTTCTTACCAATCATCGCCTTCAGATCAGCAAAAGGATTATACGTGGCGGCACCCACCTCTTTTTGCGCGTCTTCTCCCGCCACAACGGTGGTGCCGTACTGATCGGCTTCGGTGTACTTTGAATGTTCGTGATCGTGGCAATACAGACACAATAATTCCCAGTTACTGCCATCTTCGGGGTTATTGGTATGATCGTGGTCGATATGATGAACGGTTAACTCACGCAGATTTGAATAAACAAACTCCCGTGAGCAGCGCCCACAAACCCAGGGATAGATTTTGAGTGCTTTCTCACGGTAGCCACTTTCAAGCCGCGCGTAGTTTTTGGGGATCAGAGCCATTGTCGGTATTACCTGTCATAAAAAGATAAGTGACAATATATCCCATAACGGCGGAGAAGGAGAGGGCTGGCGTGCTCCTCCAGCGTCAGGCAGACAACCAGCGACGGCCCCCGGCTTTCATTTTTGCTTCCAGCTCACTGCCGCGTGTGGCAAATACACGCCCGAGTGGAAATCCGCTCTGTTCCAGTAAATAAGCCAGTGCTGCATATTCACGCGGGTATTTTGCAACAATGTGCTGGTCAATCCCGACCGGGCCGAACGGGAACGTAAATGTGCCCATATCGTAAATACTCTGGCGGTGAAACAGCTTCCACACACCCTCTCTTTTTTCCGCCAGATCATAAAAACGATTGTGGCATTCACAGCCAATATTCAGTTTGACGTTCTCAGCGATGATGATGGCATTCGTTTCGAGGATAGCCTTATTACCGCTGTCATTGAACGTCACTGCGGGCGTTCCGATCATGTGTTTGGTGCGCAAATCCGAGGCCCCCATGCGCATTGAGCCATTGACAAACTCGCTCGCCAGCCCTTCAAACCACGTGATTTCAATGGTGCCGTCTGGGTGGAAAAGGTTGCGTAGCGGTTCCCATTCACCTAAATCGCGGTGCATCCAGCCATTCATCAGATCGTTAAGCTGCTGTCGGTCGTCATCGTGATTATGCATTGTGATAGCTCCTGTTGGTTGACTGAATTCAGTTTGCCGCGAAAACAGGATAAACTGAAATATATAGATATTACTGATCAATCATTTTTAATGATAACCGGGGTAAGGTATGGAACTGCGCCACCTGCGTTATTTTTTAGCCGTCGCCGAAGAGGGGCACTTTGGCCGCGCAGCGGAGAGACTTAACATCGTTCAGCCTGCGCTCAGTATGCAAATCAAAGCGCTTGAGGCTGAACTGGGCGGGGCGCTGTTTGTGCGTACCAGTCGCCGGGTTGAATTGACTGATGCTGGCGTCCTCCTGCAGACCGAAGCCCGACGAACGCTTGAGCAGGCAGAGCACACCCGTCTCACCGTAGAACGCGCCATGCGCGGGGAAACGGGGCGGGTGAGGGTTGGATTTGCCGGGAATGCCATCTTTAGCGGAAAACTGGTGGCCGACCTGCGTCTTTTTCACCGGCGCTTTCCAGATGCAGAACTGATGATTCAGGAAGTCGGCCCGCAGGAGCAGGTCGAGGCGATCCGTGGCGGGCATCTGGACATCGGCTATACGCCAGCGCATAGCAACGTTTCGGCTCCGGATATTGCCGTCAGGCGCATCGGAGACTGGGAAATCCTTGTGGCAATGACGGAGGATCATCCTCTCACACAGCAGGCATCCTTAACGATCGACATGCTCGCCGGGCATCCGCTTATTCTTTATGACGCTCACGACGCCCATGAACATCTGTTTATTATGCTGACCCGCAGGCTTGGGGAAGCGTGTCAGGTCGCGTATCGTTCCGGCAGCACGCTGAGCATTCTGGCTATGGCTGCCACCGGGTTGGGGCTGGCATTGGTTCCTGCACCTTTACAGCAGGTACATATTCCGGGCCTGGTCTATCGTCCTCTGAACGAGCCAGACTTAACCGCTAACCTGGTGCTGATCAGTCGGGAACAGGAACCGGGTGAAGCGGTAAAAGCGTATCTCGGGCTGGTGACCGGAGCCGCCTGATTTGCGTCCGGGGTGCAGGCCGCGTATTTCAGTCAATTTATTTGATGCAATCAGTGAAATAAAGGGCATTTATTCTCCTCAGGTAATGCGTAAAGTGAGGGAACCCGAAGCAGAATCAGGATAAATGATTATGAAAAAGATCGGATTTTTGTCATTTGGCCACTGGACGCCGTCGGCGCAGTCTGCCACCCGCTCGGCTGCCGATACGCTGCTGCAATCCATCGATCTGGCTGTGGCTGCCGAAGAGTTGGGTGCAGACGGCGCGTATTTTCGTGTGCACCACTTTGCCCGTCAGCTCAGCTCGCCGTTTCCGCTGCTGGCCGCGGCAGGCGCAAAAACCAAACGTATCGAAATTGGTACGGGCGTTATTGATATGCGTTATGAAAATCCGATGTACATGGCGGAAGAGGCGGGTGCAGCGGATTTGATCGCCGGGGGACGTCTGCAACTGGGTATCAGCCGTGGCTCACCGGAGCAGGTGATCGATGGCTGGCGTCACTTCGGTTATGTACCGCAGGAAGGTGAAAGCGAATCAGATATGGCGCGCCGCCATACTGAGGTGCTGCTGGAGGTACTGCGCGGTGAAGGCTTTGCCAAACCCAATCCACAACCCATGTTCCCGAACCCGCCGGGGCTGCTGCGTCTGGAGCCACACTCTGAAGGCCTGCGCGATCGTATCTGGTGGGGAGCGGGATCGAACGCGACGGCCGTCTGGGCCGCAACGCTGGGCATGAACCTGCAAAGCTCAACGCTGAAAGACGATGAAACCGGCGAACCTTTCCATATTCAGCAGGCAAAACAGATCCGCGCGTATCGGCAGGCCTGGGCGGAAGCCGGGCATTCGCGTCAACCACGCGTCTCCGTCAGCCGCAGCATTTTTGCCCTGATGAACGATCGCGATCGGATGTATTTCGGCTCTGGCCGGGACGACAGTGACAGCGTCGGTTTCCTTGATGAGAAGACGCGCGCGATTTTCGGACGCAGCTATGCTGCAGAACCCGACAAGCTGATCGAACAACTGAAACAGGACGAAGCCATTGCCGAAGCGGATACGTTATTGCTGACCGTCCCGAATCAGCTGGGTGTCGATTACAACGTGCATGTTATTGAATCCATTCTGAAGCATGTTGCGCCCGAAATGGGCTGGCGCGATCGCAATGAATAATCTCGCCCTCTGGTATCGCCGTTTTGGCGAGCCCGAAACCGTTTTGCAGCCTGAAATCTCCACGCCTGATGCGCGCCAGACGGGGAACCTCCGCGTGCGCATGCTCTTTTCTCCGGTCAATGCATCCGACCTTATTCCCATTACCGGCGCGTATCGTCACCGGACGCCGCTACCGGCAATAGCAGGCTATGAAGGGGTTGGCATTGTGACCGATGCCCCTGCAGCGTTCGCGCACCTGCCGGGTACACGCGTTTTGCCGCTACGGGGGCAGGGAACCTGGCAGCGCTATGTGGATTGCCCGGCAGAGTATGCGGTCCCCGTCCCGGAGGATATCGACCCGCACCTTGCCGCACGGGCCTATATCAACCCGCTGGCTGCGCAGATGATGCTGGCCCGCTATTCGCCGCAGGGAAAACGCGTGCTGCTCACGGCCGCCGGATCTGACTGTGCCATTTTACTCGGACAGTGGGCACGCCTGGCGGGGGCCGCGGCGGTATATGGTATTCATCGTTCATCCGTCCATGCTGAACGGCTGAGTGCCATGGGCATTATCCCGATTGCACAACATGATACGGCAGGAGTACGGGACATCGCCGCGCGAGCTGATGTGGTGTACGACGCCACAGGCGGCAAACTGGCGGAAACGATCCTGAGCGTAATGCCGGAACAGGGCATTTTTGTCTGCTACGGCTTGCTCTCCGGACAGACGTTCCGGCAGCAGCGGGCGTTGCCACGCGTGGAGTGGTTTCATATACGCAACTATCTTGACGCGCTAAGCGTGGAGGCGTGGCAGGCGGAGTTTCATCGTATCTGGCCTAAGCTGCGTGCCAGCCAGTACAGCGATGTCGCGCTGTACCCTCTGACGGAATGGCAGAGGGCGCTGAGTGCGTATCGTGAAGCTGGCAGGATCGGCAAACCCATGCTGGTGATGGAGCGCTAGTGGTGATCCATATCGCTCAATAAGACAGCGATACTTTGCCCGCCTGCCGTTTGCTCAAGGCCAATTTTTGCAATGATGGTCAGCGGGACAGAAAGCAGCATGCCGACCGGGCCAAGCAGCCAGCCCCAGAAAATCAGGGACAAGAATACCACAAGGGTGGAAAGCCCCAGCCCGCGGCCCATCATGCGCGGCTCCAGAATGTTCCCGAACACAAGGTTAATGATCAGATAGCCCGCCAGCAGAACGAGGGCATCGTAAAATCCGCTGAAAACCAGTACCTGAAGGATCGGCGGGATCGCGGCCAGTACGGAGCCAATATTGGGAATATAGTTGAGTGCGAAGGCGAGCAATCCCCAGACGAACGCAAACCGGACATCCAGTGCGACAAGCATGCCCCAGACGACTATCCCCGTCACCAGGCTAATGGCGGTTTTTAACACCAGATAGCGCGAGACGCTGTCCAGTGCGCGCTGAATCGCTCCCATTCCTTCCACCGGGCGAACCATGATCTGCTGCAGCTTCGCGGGCAGTTGTGGCACTTCCAGCAGCATAAACACGACCGTCAAAAACAGCAGGAAAATGGAGGTCATGGCATTGGACAGCTGTGCCAGCAGACTGGTAACGATCGTCATTGCAGCGTTTGGGTCGATATATTTCAGCATCTCATCAACGGACACCTCAATGCCTGCCCGCTGCAGCCAGGGTTCAATTTGCAACAGAGGGATCGCCAGCGATGAACGGTACTTGGGCAGGGTGCGCGCCAGCTCGTTCAGGGACGTGCCCAGGTAGGCCACCAGCAGTACCATCGCGATAATTATGACGCTGATAAGCACTGATATCGCCAGTACGCGCGGCACGCGCAGCCGCACCATGCGCTGCACCAGAGGGTTAAGGATCACGGCGATAAACAGCGCCAGGATAAAGGGCACAATAATGTCGGCCGCAAAGCGGACGCCGGTCAAAATGACCACCAGCATGCCCAGCATAATGACAATCTTAAGCCCGTTCAGGGTAATGATGGGTTTAGCCATGGAAATTCCTGAATAATATTTTTATTTATAATAGATGCGAAAGCCTTCGCAATAAACTAACCAAAGTCAAACAGAGTGGGTAAAGAATTGAAAAGACTTTGAGTAAAAACCTGGCTTATGATACAAATCAGGCGTGTTCAACTACTGAGGACAATTTTCATCCGCAAAGACGAGAAGCAACACCGCGGATAATTGTAATTTTATGGACAATTTGTTCAGGACGTATTTTTCAAACAACACCGCTGTATATTCCACCTCTTTCTGCCTTCTTTCTGGTGAGCAACACTGGCGCACCGCGCTATAGTCACATCTTCTGCCTGAGCTGGCGCTATGCGCTTAGCTACCTGATTTAATTTCATATTTTTGGGTTTGCTGTCTACGGCGAGCCTTGATGGATTATATTCTCAAGCAGGAGAAAAACATGTTTTACTGGATTTTATTAGCTCTGGCTATCGTCGCTGAAATTACCGGCACGTTGTCTATGAAATGGGCAAGCGTCAGTGATGGTCATACGGGTTTTATTTTAATGCTGGTGATGATTTCACTTTCCTATATTTTCCTCTCCTTTGCGGTGAAAAAGATCGCGCTGGGTGTAGCCTACGCCCTGTGGGAAGGTATCGGTATTTTGTTGATTACGTTGTTCAGCGTCATGCTATTTGATGAGACGTTATCGACAATGAAAATCGCCGGATTAACGACGCTGGTGGCAGGTATCGTGCTGATTAAATCGGGTACACGCAAGCCGGCAAAACAGCAGAAGGAGCAGCGCCATGCAGCAGTTTGAATGGTTCCACGGAGCCTGGCTGGCGTTGGCTATTGTGCTGGAAATCGTGGCTAACGTCTTTCTGAAGTTCTCCGATGGTTTTCGTCGTAAATTCTACGGATTAATGTCGATTGCCGCCGTACTTGGGGCGTTCAGCGCTTTGTCACAGGCGGTGAAAGGCATTGATCTTTCCGTCGCGTATGCGCTGTGGGGCGGGTTCGGTATCGCCGCCACCCTCGCAGCAGGCTGGATACTTTTCGGTCAGCGTTTAAATCATAAGGGTTGGGTAGGGCTGGTACTGCTGCTGGCCGGTATGATCATGATAAAACTGGCCTGATCTAAGCGCCGCCATTATTTACAGGCAGCGAAATCCGCTGCCTGTATTCAGCCAGCCGGTGCCCATTGAGGCGATGATGGCGTTGCGTCAGCGATCATTGTTGTGCCAGTGCTTCCAGCTTGTCGCGAAAACCGGTTACGGACAACGCCCGGTTATCGGCACGCCACCTGTCTTTAGCCGCCGGAGCGGAGCTTTGTACGCCAATCAGTTGCCAGCCATTTTCTGTTTTTAACATCAATGGTGAGCCGCTATCGCCGGGTAAGGTATCGCACTGGTGCGACAACACACTATTTTGTGCCCAGCCCGTGACAATGCAGTCCGTGTGCGTATAAAGCGAATCCAGATGATCGACCGGATAGCCAGACTGCGTCACTTTTCGATCGGCCGCTTTTAGCGCGGCGGTCAGTGCAGCTTTATCGCCGTCAAATAACGGCAGCGGCGTAATGCCGGACGGTGGATAACGCAAAACAATCAGGCCGAAATCCCAGGATGCCGCCGCCGGGGGAACAATCCAGCCATCACCATCCGGTTTTAAACGTTTCCCCAGAGAAGGGTCAACCCGGCCTTCAATGCCGTGGATCTCATAGCGCCACAGGCCTTTTTGCGACACAAATCGCAACGCGACGGCTTTGTCCGGTTTGCCGCCTGGCGGCGTTAACAGGCAATGACCCGCCGTCAGCGCAAGTTGAGGAGTGATCAGGGTGGCGGTGCAGAGATTACCGCTGGCGGTTTCCAGTTGCCCGATAGCATCCCAGGGGGCCTGAGTAGGATCGGGAACTCGCGTGCGATCGTCATGGCCAAAAAACAGCGTTTTGACCTCTTTGGCGCTAATGGCGTCATCATCGCCATCATCCGCATGTGTAAAGCCAGAAAAAAGCCCAAACGTTCCCAGTAACAACACAACAGATTTACGCATATCACACTCTGGTGGGGTAATTATGATTATTAAAAGTGAACCCTATGAAAATACTATAGACGGGACAGCACGAAAGTGGGAGTAAAATCAGCGTGCTACATTCAGGAAAGATAAAAGTGGCTTGCGATGAGCGCGCATAAAATAAGCATGATAAGAATGAGCTCAAACCGATAGCGCCGCAGCATACGCCCTCCGGATAAAAAAACGGCGCGGAACTGGAGGGTTCAGCGCCGGTTTAGCAACGTGCCCGTATAGGCACGGTTAAGCGATTACGACTTATGCCGCTGGCTGTGCAGCAGGTTTAGCCGCTTCGTGTTTTACTGCTTTTTTGTGATGCTTTTTCGCCGCCTGGGCTTTCTGCTCTGCAGCGGGTTTCGCCGCTTTTTTGTGGTGCTTTTTCGCCGCCTGGGCTTTTTGCTCTGCAGCAGGTTTCGCTGCTTTGTGATGTTTCTTATGGTGTACCGCTTTGGCTGGTGCGGTAGTGGTCGTGGTGGCTGGTGCTGCGGTAGTTTCAGCAGCGAACGCAGCAGAAGACAGGCCCATAGCAGCGGCAACAACCAGAGCTAATACTTTTTTCATGTTCATACCCTCGAATTTGGTTTTTCATTTAACCCCACTGCGGGGCCGTTGAAATAACTATATCCCTGTAAATTCGGGGTTTCCGTGAGTGATTGGTATCGGCGTGTAACCGTTTGTACAACGCCGGGGATTTTCCCCGGCACGCGTACTTACAGGTATCGGGAGGTCAGATGTTCGCGGAAATAACGGATATTCAGATCTTCCCCGGTCGCCTGGGTAATTAATTGCGACGTGCTAAACCGGCTGCCGTGTTGCCAGATATTCTGGCGCAGCCAGTCAAACAGCGCGGAGAAATCGCCCTCAGCAATGGCGTCCTGCAGTCCCGGCAGCGCGGTTTTGGCCGCATGGAACAGCTGCGCGGCATACATTGCGCCCAGCGTGTACGACGGGAAGTAACCGAAGCCGCCGTCGGTCCAGTGGATATCCTGCATACAGCCGTTGCGGTAGTTGTCTTTGGTGGACAAACCAAGCCAGGCCTGCATTTTCTCATCCCACAGCGCCGGAATATCGTCGACCTCAATGTCGCCATTGATCAATGCGCGTTCAATCTCATAGCGCAGCACGACGTGTGCCGGATAGCTCACTTCATCCGCATCGACACGGATATAACCTGGTTTTACGCGCTGGTTCCAGGCGATAAAGTTCTCTTCGCTGAAGGCCGCTTGGCTGCCAAAACGGGCATGAACGGCCGGGAGAAGGTGCCTGAGGAAGGCATTACTGCGTCCGAGCTGCATCTCAAAGAACAGGCTCTGGGATTCGTGGATTGCCGTTGAACGTGCCAGTGCGACAGGTTGACCCGCCCATGCACGCGGCAGGTTTTGCTCGTAGCGGGCATGACCTGTTTCGTGGATGACGCCAAACAGGGCGCTGAGCAGTTCGTTTTCATCGTAACGCGTGGTGATACGCACATCTTCCGGCACGCCGCCGCAGAATGGATGTGCGCTAACGTCCAGGCGGCCACCGTTAAAATCGAAGCCGAGCATTTTCATGGCTTCAAGCCCCAGCTCGCGCTGTGTTGCCGTCGGGAAGGGACCCTGTGGCGGCACGAACGACTGCTGAGCCTGTTTTTCCACGACGTTCGCCAGCAGATCCGGCAGCCAGGTTTTCATGTCACCGAACAGCACATCCAGACGTTCACTGGTCATGTCCGGCTCGAAAATATCGAGCAGCGCGTCGTAAGGGCTACAGCCTTTAGCGTCGGCGCGCAGGCGAGCTTCTTCGCGGCTGAGTTTGACCACCTCTTTCAGATTGGCGGAAAAACCGTGCCAGTCGTTGGCCGGGCGCTGGGTACGCCAGGCGTGTTCGCATTTGCTGCCCGCCAGCGATTTGGCTTCTACCAGCGATTCCGGCAGTAACGTGGCCTGCTGGTAGTGGCGCGTCATTTCACGCAGGTTGGCCTGTTCAACATCGTTCAGGTCTTCACTCGCCGCCGCCGCCAGCCATTCGCCCACTTTTTTATCGGTCAGGATCTGGTGTTGCAGGACGCTCATCTCGGCCAGCGCTTCACCGCGCGCGGCGCTGCCGCCTGGTGGCATCATGGTAAACATATCCCAGCTGGCGATGGAGGAGAGGTGGGAGAAACGGGAGAGGCGCTGGAAGGTGCGGGTGAGTTGTTGGTAGTTGTTTTTCATGAAGCCCTCGTGTCTGAATCAGCCGATGACAAAAATTAGCATCGGCTCGATTTAAACACGAAGGCCGCAGAATGTTAATGCAGACGTTTATGCAAACTAGCCCCCACCAGCAGCGCCGCACACAGCATCAGCGCGATAAACCCACCCACGCCGTTCCAGCCGTAGTTATGCCAGAACACGCCGCCGAGCGTCCCGGCGATGCTTGAGCCGAGATAGTAACTAAAGAGATACAGGGACGATGCCTGTCCTTTGGCGCGACGTGCGCGCGGGCCAATCCAGCTACTGGCGACCGAATGCGCGGCGAAAAAGCCCGCAGAGAAGAGCAGCATCCCGGCAAAAATCAGCCACAGGGAGGAAAACAGCGTCATCAGCAGGCCGAGCAGCATCACCGCCGTGGAGACCACCATGACCGGGCCGCGACCATAGCGCGCGGTCATTGCCCCGGCTTTTGGCGAACTCCATGTTCCGGTGAGATACGCGACGGAGAGCAGGCCCACAACCGCCTGGCTCATATGCCATGGTGAAAGCATCAGACGGTAGCCAATGTAGTTAAACAGCGTAACGAACGAGCCCATCAGCAGGAAACCGGCCAGGAACAACCGCGGCAACCCTTTGTCACGCCAGTGCAGACGAAAGTTAATAAACAGCGTTTTCGGACGCAGGGATGTGGGGCGGAAATGGCGGGATTCCGGCAGAATTTTCCAGAACATGAGCGCAGAGGCGAGGGCGAAAAGACCAATCACCGCCAGCGCAATACGCCAGTTAAAGAAGTCGGTAAATACGCCGCTCAGAAGGCGACCGCTCATCCCGCCGATAGAGTTCCCGCTGATATACAGTCCCATCGAGAAGGCCACAAAGCTCGGGTGGATCTCTTCACTGAGATAGGTCATCCCAACGGCGGCCACACCGCTTAGCGATAGCCCAATCAGCGCGCGCATCATCAAAATGCCGTGCCAGCTGGTCATCATGGTGGAGAGCAGCGTACAGACAGACGCCAGCATCAACGCGGTAACCATCACCTGCTTGCGGCCAATGGCGTCGGAGAGTGGCCCGGTGAACAACAGGCCAATCGCCAGCATCCCGGTAGAAATGGAGAGCGAAATACTGCTGCTGGCAGGCGATACGCCAAATTCATGAGACAAGACAGGCAGGATCGGCTGAACGCAGTAGAGCAGGGCGAAGGTCGCCAGGCCCGCTGAGAAGAGCGCCAGCGTGACGCGCATAAATTGGGGAGTACCACGTTTAATAAACTGCACCGGCTGCGATGCGACAGGTAAATCATCAATATCATTTGCCGGAGTAATATCGATGGTAGTTGTACGACTCACACATGTTCCTTGCTTAAACATCCCCGTGATTTCTGGTGACGGGTATGACCACACGATCAGGGTAGGAAAATGTAAATATTCTGTCTAATATATTAATAATCTCGAATGATACTTTAAAGATATGAATATCGAACTGCGTCATTTACGCTATTTTATTGCAGTGGCAGAAGAGTTGCATTTTGGTCGCGCAGCGGCACGCCTGAACATCTCCCAGCCGCCGCTGAGCCAGCAAATTCAGATCCTCGAGCAGCAGGTTGGGGCGCGTCTGCTGGCGCGAACCAACCGCAGCGTAAGCCTGACGGCGGCGGGTAAGCAGTTTCTTGCCGACAGCCGCCAGATCCTGAGTATGGTGGATGACGCGGCAGCAAGAGCAGAGCGGCTCTATCTGGGGGAAACCGGTGAATTGCGCATTGGTTTTACCTCGTCGGCACCGTTTATCAGTGCGGTCTCGGAAACCCTGTCGTCGTTTCGCCGTCACTTTCCGGATGTGCATATTCAGACCCGCGAAATTAATACCCGTGAGCAAATATCACCGCTCAATGAAGGGGCGCTTGACCTGGGGTTGATGCGCAACACGCAACTGCCTGATACGCTGGCGTGGGAGGTGATTTTGCGCGAACCGTTGCTGGCGATGATCCCCCGCGACCACCCGCTAGCGGCACAGCCTGTGGTCACGCTGGCGGAGCTGGCAAAAGAACCCTTTGTCTTTTTTGATCCGCAGGTTGGCACCGGGTTGTATGACGATATACTGGGCCTGATGCGCCGTTACGATCTCGCGCCCGTCATTACCCAGGAAGTGGGTGAAGCCATGACCATTATTGGGCTGGTGGCGGCAGGACTGGGCGTTTCTGTTCTTCCCGCCTCCTTTAAACGGGTACAATTGCGGGAGATGCGCTGGGTGACGATTGCCGAAGACGATGCCGTGTCAGAAATGTGGCTGGTGTGGTCAAAGCATCGCGAAATGAGTCATGCGGCACAGCGTTTCAAAAAGCAGCTTATCACCGTCGCTGCAAAGCGGTATTTATAGGGAAGTGTGGGTAATAATGTGCAGTAAATCACATGGCTAAGTAAATATTTGACGCCGCCTGGTGAAGTGATTCACCATAGCCCACAGTTTATTTCGAAGCTCGAAAATAAGGGAGTACGAGGTGGTTGCTGATAGTCAGCCAGGGCATATTGATCAGATTAAGCAGACCAACGCAGGCGCGGTTTATCGCCTGATTGATCAACTTGGTCCGGTTTCGCGTATCGATCTTTCGCGCCTGGCACAACTGGCACCCGCCAGTATCACCAAGATTGTTCGCGAGATGCTGGAAGCCCACCTGGTGCAGGAGACGGAAATTCAGGAACCGGGCAGCCGTGGCCGTCCGGCGGTCGGGCTGGTGGTGGAAACCGAAGCATGGCACTACCTGTCGCTGCGCATCAGTCGCGGCGAAATCTTCCTGGCCCTGCGCGATCTCAGCAGCAAGCTGGTGGTGGAAGACCGTCTGGAGCTGCCGCTTGATGCGGAGCAGCCTCTGCTGGAGACCATTCTCACCCATATCGATCAGTTCTTTATTCGCCATCAACAGCGTCTTGAACGCTTAACGGCAATTGCCATCACCATGCCGGGCATTATCGATACCGAAAACGGTATTGTGCACCGCATGCCGTTTTATGACGACGTTAAAGAGATGCCGCTTGGCGACGTGCTGGAAAACCATACCGGTGTGCCGGTCTATATTCAGCATGACATCAGCGCCTGGACAATGGCCGAAGCGCTGTTTGGCGCATCTCGCGGTGCGCGAGACGTGATTCAGGTAGTGATTGACCACAACGTGGGAGCCGGAGTCATCACCGACGGGCGTCTGCTGCATGCCGGAAGTAGCAGCCTGGTGGAGATTGGTCATACTCAGGTCGACCCGTATGGTAAACGCTGCTACTGCGGGAACCACGGTTGTCTGGAGACCATTGCCAGCGTCGAGAGCATCCTGGAGCTGGCACAGGTGCGCCTCAGCCAGTCGATGAGCTCCTCGCTGCACGGCCAGCCGTTAACGGTCGATTCATTATGTGCCGCGGCACGGCAGGGCGATCTGCTGGCGAAAGACATCATTACCGGCGTCGGGAATAATGTGGGGCGTATTCTTGCCATCATGGTGAATCTGTTTAACCCGCAAAAAATTCTGATTGGATCGCCGCTCAGCCAGGCGGCGGATATTCTCTTTCCGGCGATTTCTGCCTGTATCAACCAGCAGGCACTTCCGGCATACAGCAAAAACATCGTGGTCGAAAGCACCCAGTTCTCCAACCAGGGCACAATGGCAGGTGCCGCACTGGTGAAAGATGCGATGTACAACGGTTCGTTACTGATTCGCTTGTTGCAGGGTTAACTCTTTTCTATAGATGTAAGAAATATTGCGCTATCTCAAGCCGGGTAGCGCAGGCTTCCCGTAGACTTCCTCCACTGAATTATTTACCTGGTTTATATTTTCGAAGCATACCCAAGAGGTGGAATGAGTCATGCTTAAGCGTTTCTTTGTAACTGGTACTGATACCTCTGTCGGGAAGACTGTTGTATCCCGCGCATTGCTGCAGGCCCTGGCGGCAAGCGGCAAGCGTGTTGCAGGGTACAAACCAGTCGCAAAAGGCAGTAAAGAGACGCCAGAAGGGTTGCGTAATAAAGACGCTCTGGTTCTGCAAAGCGTCTCGTCTCTGGAATTGCCTTATCACGCCGTCAATCCCATCGCTTTAAGCGAAGATGAAAGTAGCGTGGCCCACAGCGGTCTGATTAACTACAGCCTGTTATCTGACGGCCTGGCAAACTTGGGCGAGAAGGTTGACCACGTTGTTGTTGAAGGCACCGGTGGCTGGCGCAGCCTGATGAACGATTTACGTCCGTTGTCCGAGTGGGTGGTGCAGGAACAGTTGCCGGTGGTGATGGTGGTCGGCATCCAGGAAGGGTGCATCAACCATGCGCTGCTGACGGCACAGGCCATTGCCAATGATGGCCTGCCGTTGATTGGCTGGGTGGCAAATCGTATTAACCCCGGCCTCGCACACTACGCTGAAATTATCGACGTGCTGAGCAAAAAACTGCCGGGGCCTTTGGTTGGTGAGTTGCCTTATCTGCCTCGCGCTGAACAGCGTGAATTAGCGCAGTACATCGACCTCTCTGCTTTCGGCAGTATGTTGTCCGTAGATCGAGTCGTGGCGTAACGTCCGCGACAGCACCGATGCAATAACACACGCAATCAGCAAACCGGGCAGTAAAACGTACTGTCCGGTCATCTCACAAACCATCAGCGCCGACATAATCGGTGCATGTGTCGTCGCCGCCAGCATCGTCGCCATTCCGGCCAGCCCCAGCAAAATCGCCGCGTCTGAACCCGGAAACCACAGCGCGACGATTTGCGCAAACAGCATCCCTGTCGCCATGCCGACAAACAAGGTCGGCGTAAATACCCCGCCCGGCGCACCTGAACCACTGCTCGCCAGTACCGCCAGCAGCTTACAAATAAATACTCCTGCAATCACCGGGAGCAATGGCGGAGAGAGAAGAAAACCCTGCACCACGCTATAGCCATTGCCCCAGACTTTCGGGGTCAGGAGCGACAGTAGCCCCACAATCAGCCCACCGAGCGCCAGTTGCCACGGCGGCGAAAGTTTAAGACGCAGAAACAGGGAGTGGCTGGAGGTCATCAGCCACATCAATAGCGGGCCGCACAGCCCGGCCAGAAGGCCCATGCCGACTATCAGGGAATAATCCACTGCGGTGAGGAGCTCGCTGAGCTGGACTTGATAAAGGGTGTTTGCGCCGGGGCTGAGCAGACGTGTTGTGAGTAACGCCACCACCGCAGCAATCACCACCGGACCGAGCGAAGCCAGCATCAGCGTGCCAAAGAGGATCTCAGCGATAAAGAGGCTTCCGGCCAATGGCGCGTGGTAGGCGCTGGCCATCCCCGCGGCAGCTCCGCAGGCTATCCACAATTTCCATTCCGATTTTGGTGTGAAGCGTCGGGCGAACAGGGAGGCGGCGAGGGCAGCAAGCAGGATCATCGCCCCTTCGCGTCCGATGGCGCTCCCGCTGGCGACCACCAGCAGTGACGCGAGTGATTTTACCAGGCTGGCCCCGTAGTCAAACTGTCCATCTTCCGTCTCCAGCGCTTCCATATAGTCGGTTGGGGCATGGGGGCGTTGCGCGTTAAATCGTTGCCATCCCCAGAGCAATAACCCGGCGGCCAGGCCGCCCAGCGCGGGGGTTAGCGCCCGTCGCCAGGGCGCTAATGCGGCGGCGGCATTAACCAGGCTGCCGCTGTCGTTGCTGAGAAACAGCCATTCGAGCAGATACATGGCATGACGAAATACCGCAACGGCTAACGCGGCCAGCACGCCGGTAACGGTGGCGATCAGGAGGCGGCGAAACATTGCGCGAATGTCGGGGTAAGCGTGAAGACGTTGCATGGGTCGCGATTAAACGGGAAAGATACAATATTGTGGCGGGAAATCGCGGGGTTAGCAAAAGGTATGCGTGCGAAAAAAAGCCGGGCGAGCCCGGCTGGAAGGATTAACTGTCACTATGAATATTCAGCGCCCGACGTGTACGACCAGAACTCAAATACTCCGCAATATAGTCCTGCGAAATTTCGCCATTGTAGCGCCCGTCCTCATCCACAATCGGCATCCAGCTGGTGTTGCTCTCATACAGGCGGGAGAGCACCACGCGCAGGTTGTCTTCGGCCTTTCCGGTCATGCGGAACGGGTGAAGGATATCGGCACAGACGCCGCTGGCGTTACGCGCTTCCCGACGCTTCACAAAGCCCAGTGGTTTACCGTGTTCATCGACCACGGTGATGGCGCGGATATCGTTATCGTCCATCGTGACAAACGCCTCCGGTAGCGGAGTGGACGCCCGAACCGTAATCGTGGGCTGTTGATCGGTCACGTCGCCCGCCGATACCAGCAGCAAGCGCTTCAGGGTGCGGTCCTGGCCGACAAACGAGCCAACAAACTCATTGGCCGGTTTAGCCAGCAGTTCGTCCGGGCTGGCACACTGGACGATGCGTCCCTGGCGGAAAACGGCGATACGGTCACCCAGTTTCAGAGCTTCATCAATATCGTGGCTCACCAGCATTACCGTTTTTTTCAGCTTGCGTTGCATCTCAAGGAACTGGTTCTGGATCACTTCACGGTTGATCGGGTCGACCGCGCCGAAGGGTTCATCCATCAGCAGTACCGGAGGATCGGCCGCCAGGGCGCGGATCACGCCAATACGCTGCTGCTGACCGCCAGACATCTCGCGCGGGTAGCGGCTGAGGAACTTGTGCGGGTCCATCGCCACCATATCCATCAGCTCTTCCGCACGGGTTTTACAGCGCGCTTTATCCCAGCCCAGCATGCGTGGCACAACGGTGATGTTCTCTTCAATGGTCATGTTCGGGAACAGGCCAATCTGTTGGATCACGTAGCCGATGTTGCGGCGCAGCGTCACCGTATCCATTCCGCTGGTGTCTTCGCCGTTAATCAGGATCGTTCCGCTGCTCGGTGTAATCAGGCGGTTAATCATTTTAAGGGTGGTGGTCTTGCCGCAGCCGGATGGACCAAGCAGGACGCACATTTCCCCTTCGGGGACGTTCAGGTTGACGTTGTCCACGGCCTTAAAGGTCTGGCCGTGCTTCTGTGAAAATTGTTTGGTGAGGTTTTCCAGTTTTATCATTATCGAATCCCCTTTGGAGTCAGAACGACCTGCAGACGGTGCAATAACCAGTCGAGCACAATCGCTAAAAGGCAAATCATCAGCGCGCCAGCAATCAACATGCGAATATCGCTTCCGCCAATGCCGTTAAGCAGCAGCAGGCCCAGGCCGCCCGCACCAATGACGGCGGCAATCGCCATCACGCCGATATTCATCACCACGGCGGTACGGATGCCGCCAAAAATCACCGGAAGCGCCATTGGAATTTCAACCCAACGCAGACGCTGCCAGAAGGTCATGCCGATGCCGCGTCCGGCCTCACGCAGGCCCGGCGGCAGGCTGTCGAGTGCCGTATGTGTGTTACGCACAATGGGTAACAGAGAGTAAAGAAAGACGGCGGTGATGGCGGGTAGCGCGCCAATACCCTGACCGATCAGCGAAAAGAGCGGGATCATCAGCCCAAACAGGGCAATGGATGGGATAGTCAGCACGATGGTGGCAATCCCCAGCACCGGCGTTGCCAGCCATTTGTGGCGAACAATCAAAATACCCAACGGCACGCCGATAATAATGGCTAAGCCCACGGCCAGCGCTACCAGCCAGAGATGCTGCAGCGTTAGCGTCAGCAGATAGTCCCAGTTATCAATAATGTAGTGAATCGTCTCCATAGCGCCTCCTACAGCAACTGTTTGCTACGCAGGAAATCACGGGCGACCTGCTGCGGTGACTGATGGTCGATATCCACCTTCTTGTTCAGTTCGGTGATAACGTCGTTGTTGAGCTGAGAGGAGAGCGTGTTGAGTGCCTCTTCCAGACCCGGATTCGCCTCCAGCGTGTCTTTGCGTACCACCGGCGTCACCGCATAGCTCGGGAAGAAGCCTTTATCATCTTCCAGAACCTTCAGGTCGAAGCCCTTCACGCGGCCATCGGTGGTGTAGATCAGCCCGGCATCCACGAACCCGTCGCGCACCGCGTTGTAAACCAGTCCGGGGTCCATCTGGCGGATCTGCGGACGATCCAGCTCCATGTTGTACGCCGCCTGCAGCGGTTTCATGCCGTCACTGCGCCCGGCAAATTCCAGGTCTAAACCCAGCAACCAGTTGTTGTCCGGGTCGGTTTTGCGGATCTGTTCTATTTTTGCCACCATCTCCGACATGGTGTTGATATGCTCCGCTTCGGCACGCTTGCGCTGCATAGCAAAGGCATAGGTATTGTTCATATCCGCAGGCTTAAGCCATACAAGACCGAGCTTCGCATCCAGGCGTTTTACTGTTTCGTAAGACTCCTGCGGCGACATGCGTTTGTTAATGTGGTTAAAGATGATTAATGACGTACCGGTGTACTCCCAGGTCATATCAATCTGCTTGTTGATCATCGCGTTACGGGAGATGACCGTCGCAATATTGGTCTGCGGCTGCACCTGGAACCCTTTCTTTTGCAGGTACTGCACAGTCATGGCCGAGAGAATATGCTGTTCGGTAAAGCTCTTGGTCGCCAGAATCAGCGGGGCAGCCAGCGTCTGGCTGGTAAAGAGCGCGGCGGCGAACAGTGCCGTCAGGCCGGAAAATAGTCTCATAAAAGCTCCTTGTTATTGTTATCGAGCGAGATGCGGGCTCATCACGCGACCCAGCGCTGCCAGCAAGGTATCCAGAATCAGCGCGAACAGGGCGGTGGCCGCTGCGCCCAGGATCAGCGTCGGGAAGTCGTTCAGGTAAATACCGGGGAAAATCAGCTCGCCATAGCTGCTGGCACCAATCAGAAACGCCAGCGGTGCGGTTCCCACGTTAATGGCGGTGGCGATGCGAATACCGGAGAGCATCACCGGCCAGGCGTTGGGAATTTCGACCTGGCGCAAACGCTGCCATTTGGTCATGCCGATGCCGTTGGCGGCCTCCAGTAACGACGGCGGGACGGAGCACAGCCCTGCGTAGGTGTTACGCACAATCGGCAGTAACGAGGCGAGGAAGAGCGCAATAATGGCGGGTTTATCACCAATACCGATGACCACCATCGCCAGCGCCAGCACGGCAAGCGGTGGCAGCGTATTGCCGACGTTAAAGATTTGCATCACATATTCGGCAATACCGCGCGCGGCCGGACGGCTCAGCAGAATTCCGCTCGGAATACCGACCAGCAGGGCAAAGAACATGGAGGAGAAAACCAAAATCAGATGCTGTTGCCCAAGATAGATCAGGTCAACCTGTCGTGCTTTGATTGTCTCAAGTCCAATTCCCCAGATGAGGAGGGCGAGAACCACGATAATCGCGCCGATAAAAAGCAGCGAACGTTTAAGTAATGGGTGCATTGCGGTGTGTCTCCCTGTGCGCATGCATTATAGCAACCAGCGGTTGCCTGTTGTTATGCCATGTTTCGGCAGGGGTGATTGAGCTATAGCAAGGGATTGGGAAGGGTTCCAGCAAAGGATAAAAATCAATAACCTTATGAAAGTAGTGAAGACCTTGTGTTAAGCCTTATGGAGTAAGGGCTGACTGCAGGGCAGGCAGAATAGTCCTAAAGACGATTCAGGCAAGTGACACTGTCACATTCATTTTGATGAAATTCAGAGTGTGGAAGGGGGACGTTCCGTGCGCAGTGATATTGCGCTGCCCACCTTCCTGGCGCGTGGCCCTTCTTCAGACTACTGCGTGTTGGCCCGGTGACGCGATGTGACACCGGTCAGCACTACGGCACACAGAAGCAATATGCCACTCAAGGCAAACGTGCTTTGCCAGCCAAGCGAGTCGAATACGATACCGCCCGCCGTTGATCCAAGCGCAATGGAGAGTTGGATCACTGCGACCATTAACCCGCCGCCTGCCTCGGCATCCTCTGGCAGAGCACGCGCAAGCCACGTCCACCATCCCGTCGGTGCTGCTGTTGCCAGCATGCCCCAGAAACCTAACAGCAGAGCAACGATCCACACGCTATGCCCGGCCAGGATTAACATCCCGGCGATGGCGGCCATCAGCAATGGGATCATCATTAACGTCAGGAAAAACACAGTGTTCAGGAACAGGGCGACGATCAGAGTGCCAACAAAACCGGCGATACCGATGGTCAGCAAAATCAGCGATAAGCCGGAGGTGCTGACAGATGTAACGGTTTCCAGAAACGGACGGACATAGGTAAACAGCGCAAACTGCCCCATAAAGAACAGCCCGCAGGCCGTCAGACCAACGGAAACCGCAGAGTGATGGAACAACCGCAGTACGCTCCTGCGCGGTGATGAGTGAGGGTTCCTGTGCATATCAGGCAAGCTAAAACACTGCCAGATGAAGGCCGCTATTGCCACCGGGACCAGACACAAGAAGGCTCCGCGCCATCCGATGGTTGCGCCAAGATAGCTGCCAAGCGGGGCGGCTACCACCGTCGCCAGCGCGTTGCCGCCGTTGAATATCGCCAGCGCGCGGGATACCTGATGTTCAGGCACCAGGCGAATGGCCGTTGCGGCAGACATAGACCAAAATCCACCAATTGCGATACCGATTAACGCGCGGCCTGCCATATAGACCAGATAGCTGGATGCAAAGGCAATGACGATCCCCGATATCGCCATTACCAGGGTCATTCCCAGCAGGAGATGTTTACGATTCATATTCCCGGCAAGCTGAGAAAGACACAGACTGGTCAGGACCGCCAGCACGCCGGAGAGGGCAATCCCCTGGCCTGCAAGCCCTTCCGGGACACCCAAATCGCTGGCCAGAGGGGTTAGCAGGCTGACAGGCATAAATTCAGAGGCAATCAGGACAAATACGCACAAGGTCATGGCAAAAATACCGCTCCAGTGCGCATGGCCGGTATTCTGTGGTGGGGTATGGCTCAATGCAGGCATAATCAGATTTCGCAAAAACGAGAAGCGAAGCCACCCGTAAAACACAGGTGGCTGAGAGGATTATTTCAGGCTGGTTTTGAAGAACTGTTCAAACTGTGCAAAAGGGATCTTCCCGGCGACGTTGTCGTATAAGTCGACATGATTTGCGCCTGGGACAATCACCAGTTCTTTCTGTTTGCTGCCGACAGCGTTATAGGCATCTTCCGCAAAATAGCGGGAGTGGGCTTTTTCACCGGTCACGATAAGCGTCGGGATGGTGATCTCTTTGGCATAACTCAGCAATGGCATGTTCATGAATGATAACGGCATTGTCGCGGTCCATGCGCCTGTAGAGTTAACGGAACGCGCATGGAAGCCTCGCGGCATCCGGTAATAATCAAAGAACTCCTTCAGCACCGGATTCGGGTTTGCCGGTAGTGCTTCTGGCAGAATACGCTCAGCGGCGGTCACTTTGCCGTTCTCATCGACATAAATATCATGACCACCATGCGCAACGGTTCCACTTTCGGCGTCTTTCCAGCGCTGCTCGTTCAGATAGTGTAAAACCGCGCGGCGGTCAGCTGTTGAATAACGGTCTTTCCCGTCGCCGACGCCATGACCCATTGCTCGGCTCATGTCATACATCACGCTAGTCGCGACTGCTTTCACGCGGGTGTCCATGGAGGCCGCGTTCAGCGCCATGCCGCCCCAGCCGCAGATGCCGAGGATACCGATACGATTACGGTCGACTTCCTTTTGTAAACCCAGGAAATCCACCGCTGCGCTAAAGTCCTCGGTGTTGATATCCGGAGAGGCGACGTTGCGCGGTTGACCGCCACTTTCGCCCGTGTAGGAAGGGTCGAATGCCAGCGTCACAAATCCTTGTTCAGCCATTGTTTGCGCGTAAAGACCACTGGATTGCTCTTTAACCGCGCCAAACGGTCCGCTTATGGCAATCGCTGCCAGTTTGCGCGCTCCACGGTCTTTTGGCAGGTAAAGATCGCCCACCAGGGTGATCCCGTACCGGTTCTGGAATGACACCTTACGGTGATCAACCTTGTCACTTTCCGCGAAGGTTTTGTCCCAGGTGGTAACCATTGAAACCGGCGCGTTCGGGTTGGTTGTTTCTGCATAACTCATTGTCGTCACTCCACTTAATGATGCGCATAACAGCATCGCAACTATCAGTTTTTGGGTGAATATTTTCATAAGAGGTACCGTGTGTTGTTGTGATGGGGCCAGTATAGTTCGCAGGAATAGTGCTGATTAGAGGGCGAAAGCTGCTAAGATTCATATCATATTGTTATAAATAGCGGAGCCATGATGGCGAAACGGGAAAACTACAATGAGCTGTACCTGTTTATGCAGGTGGTGCGGGAGGGCAGTTTCACTGCAGCAGCGCAACGGCTCGGGCTGGCGCAATCCGGTATCAGCCGTTCGGTGCGCGAGCTGGAAGAGCGGCTTGGCGTCCAGCTTCTGGTCCGCACCACGCGAAAACTGTCGCTGACCCACGCGGGGGAGCAGCTCTACAAGACAACAGAGTCGGGATTTGATGCGCTCGATACGGGTCTGGCGACCCTGGCACATTATCGCCAGACACCGTCCGGCACGGTTCGCATTAATGCCAGCCAGCACGCTATTGATAAATGCCTCCTGCCAAAGCTCGCAATTTTCAAACAGCGTTACCCTGACATCCGGCTGGAGCTGATGAATGAGAGTCGTTTTGTCGACATTATTGCTGAGCGCTTCGATGCGGGTGTACGGCTGGGACCAGAGGTAGGCCAGGGCATGATCGCGGTGCGCATCACGCCCGACATGGAGATGGCCGTAGTTGCCACTCCGGATCACTTTCGACGCTACGGTTTCCCGCAAACGCCTGCAGATTTAGTGGCTCATCCCTGCATTGCCTATCAGTTTGCCGACGGCAGTCTCTATCAGTGGGAACTCGTTCAGGACGGTAAGAAAATAACCCATCGGCCAGAAGGACAATGGGCCCTGTCTGACAGCTATATGGAAGCCGAAGCCGCCCGGCAGGGGTTGGGGCTGGCTTATGTTCCGGTGGAGCTGGTGGCGGATGATTTAGAACGTGGAGTGCTGATCAGAGTGTTGCAGCGCTATAGCCTGCGCATGGATGGATTGTACTTGTATTATCCGCACCGCAACGTGTCGCCAGCCCTGAGAGCGGTGATTGATACGCTGAAAATTTAGGGTAAGTCCCGGCATGAAGTGCTGATTTTCTAGGACGTGGCGCTGAATGAAAAAGGAAGTTGATTGCGTTTATGTGACTGCGATGAGCGAGGAGGCGACATTTAGATAGCTAACCGCGCATGTCGAAGCCGGATTGTTGAAAATCTCTATAGACTTCCGGATTGTTGAAGGCCGGGAATTTGGCTTTATGGGCTGCAGATTTGATCGCTTCGCAATAGGCTTTATTGCCGTTGCTGGTTGATATTTTTAAAGCCGTGCCATCCTGAGAAAATTCCATATGCAACCTGCATTTTTTCCCTTTCCAGTTTTGTGGATCATCAAGTTTGGCATTTATTGCTGCCCTGATTGCCCGCGCTTGCGCACCCCATTCATCCTGATCATCCCAGCGTCCTGAACTGCAATTACCCGTTGCCGTGGTCTTATGGCAGCCGGAAGGATGTAACGGCGCGCATCCCACGGCCAGGCTGACCGCAATGGTCAGCAGAACGATTTTCTTTACTGTCTCAGACGATCCCACTTCTTGCCTCTCAATCCATTTGAACCTCAGCAACATTGGCATATTCTTCCGTCATTCCTGCCATATTTTCAACCACTAATTATCTGCATCAACGGGATGTTCCGAATGGGTTTTCTGAATATGTAGAGGAAATAAACGCCTCTCGTATTATTGCCCTTCATCTTCCTTACCGTAGTAAAGTTGACCGAGTTTGATGAGCGGCCTGCCTTGCGATTTACGGTGCATATTAGTATCGCGCAGTGAATAGACGCAGCCACAATACTCCTGCTGGTAAAACTGTTCGCGCTTGCTGATCTCAATCATGCGCGATGACCCTCCCTGTTTACGCCAGTTGTAATCCCAGTACACCATTCCCGGATAATGTGAGGCAGCGCGTTGTCCGCAGTCGTTAATCTGCTGCATATTCTTCCAGCGGGAAATCCCGAGCGAACTGCTGATCACGCTGAACCCATTTTCTGCGGCATACAGCGCTGTGCGCTCAAAGCGCATATCAAAGCACATGGTGCACCGAACGCCGCGCTCAGGCTCCCACTCCATTCCTTTCGCGCGATCAAACCAGTTGTCGGTGTCATAATCTGCATCGACAAAAGGCACACCATGTTTCTTAGCGAAACGAATATTCTCCTCCTTACGGATGAGATATTCTTTGTGCGGATGAATGTTCGGATTGTAGAAGTAAATGGTGTAATCAATGCCCGACGCCAGGATGGCTTCCATTACCTCACCGGAACAGGGGGCGCAACACGAGTGCAACAACAATTTATCTGCGCCGTTTGGAAGTTGTAGTTTCGGTCGTTCAAATTTAGCTATAGCCATCAGTCATTTTATTCAGGAAAAGTATGGTTGCAGAAATTGTAGCATTTAAAAGAGTGCTGTAAGAAATGCGATAAGTATCAGGAAGGTCCGCTGTGAGCGAACAGTAAACATCCTGAGACCTTAAATTTTTTGATTGCGTGTGTACCCTCTTTGATTTAGGGTATTCTAAATTTAGATAAATCTAAAATTAAGATGAAAGAGACTCAACTTTTCCAATTACAAGAAGGCGCTTCACAGGCAACAACGTTGCTTAAGTCGATGAGTAACAGCAATCGTCTGCTAATTCTTTGTGTTCTCATTGATAAACCTGGTACTTCATCGGGTGAGTTAGGGCAACTGACCGGCCTTACGCCTTCCGCAACCTCTCAACATCTGGCGAAAATGAAAGAAGATGGTTTGGTTGAGTCAAAAAGAGTGGCGCAAAGAGTGAACTACTTCATCAAAAACGATGCGGTGGAAAAAATCATCTCCACTTTGAAAGACATTTACTGTCCTGAGGGTTTTTAAATGACATCAGAATCAGTATCTCCACAAGAGGCCCAAAGACTTATTGAGCAAGGCGCTGTGCTCATTGATATCCGAGACCGCGCTGAATACTTGCGTGAGCACATACCCTATGCGCTCTCACTTCCACTCGCTGATATTACAGCGGATAAAACGGTGGTAAGTGCAGAGCGCCAGCCTGTCATTTTTCATTGCCTGACGGGAATGCGTACAGCTCAAAATGCCCATGTACTCACGAAAGCAGCTAGCCCTGCACCGGTTTTACTGATGGCAGGAGGTATTAATGCGTGGAAGAGCGCCGGCCTCCCTACTATTGAAGACAAAAAGCAACCGTTGCCTGTCATGAGGCAAGTCCAGATTGTTGCGGGCACCCTTATTCTTACAGGGGTTGTTTTGGGGTACGCCATTGATAGCAGGCTATTTCTTCTGTCAGGCTTTGTGGGTGCAGGATTACTTTTTGCAGGGTTGAGTGGTCTATGTGGGATGGCGAGTTTGTTGTTAAAAATGCCATGGAACAGACCTGCGAAATAGAAATTAATTTAAGTCACTGTAATAAATTTTATGCTCGCTGTTGGCTGTGAGTTCAACTGGTCGATGTAACGCCACCAGCGCGCAAAAGTTTTCGGTATTCAGTAGCTGGAAGGCCTGGTTTGCCCACCATTAGTGGGCAAACCAGGGTGATTAACGGTATAACGGCTTATCCGCAACCGGAATAAGCAAGGTGGATTGCCAGTCCGCGAGCGTGAGCTGCGCGAGTTTGCCAAGCGCCGTGTAGAACGGGTGAGCGGCATTTTCGACAAAGACTGAAAGAAAACGCGTGCTCCACGGCAGTAAATGCCAGGCCAGAAGCTGGTCACGTTCTGTATGGCGACCATTTTCCGCAAGCCATGCAGCCAGCAGCAGTAACGTACCAAAGTGATCTTCCGGCTCGTTCTGCTGCATTTCAAAGGCAATATTGTTTTCGCGCATCCACTGGCGTAGCGCCAGAGTGGAGTCACCAAACAGGACAGATTCGCGGTCTAACCAGACGGAGCCCCACGGCGGCGCGGGCAGGGCGTAGGGGCCAATAAACAGACGTTGCCAGGCGTCTTTCAGCGTTTCACTGGCAGGGGTTTTAAAACCTTCCGCGACAGGGTGCAGCACTTCCTGTGCCAGTGGCCAGTCCTGCACCCAGTCACTGTGGGTAAGGGCATTTACCAGCGGTGCGGTTTGCTCGCTGGTCGGGGAAAAATAAAAAAGCGCACCCAGCACCCTGGCGCTGAAAGCGAACAACTCACGATCTGATACTTCATTCATTACAACGTTCCTTACTCACGCACGGCTTGCCGCGCGTATGTTAACCCGCAATTGCCACACCTGTGGTCATGTGCAGTCCATAGAATAGCCCACGGCCAATCAGCTCACCCAGCACCCCCAGTACCACACCTGCACAAAGGCCGAGGGTTTTTGGCTCCTGACGACGAATAAGCGGGCACAGCCAGCAGCCTAATCCGGCGGCGACCAGCACGAGACGCCAGATCTGCAATGAACCATAATCAGGTAGCAGGGCGCTTGCCTGCTGAACCGAGCTGTGGATCGTCGCCAGATCGTTACTTTGCAGCACAATGACAGCCACGCTGATTAACAACGCCAGCGCGCTTAGCGCTGCGGTACGTGTGCCTTTAAAACTCGCTCCGGCGACGCGAAGTAACAGGGCGGCAAACAGCGGCCCTCCCAGAACCAGCGTCAGGAAAAAGGCCAGCGTGGTGTAACCCGTATACCAGGTTGGCACGGTATCGATTTGATACACACGGGTCATGGCCCAGACAAAGACAATCCCCAGAACCTGGCTGACGATCATCCAGATTTTCCCCAGAGCTGCGGGCATTTTACCGATGACGGAGACCAGCCACCAGAATCCGCCGACGGCAAAGAAAACGGAACCTGCGGCGATCTCATTACTGAGCGCTGAGGCACCGACGCGGTTCAGGGAGTTAAATGCGCGTAGCGGCGAACCGAGATGCAGCACCGAGGCCAAAAAGCCAATCGCCATCACCACCCAGAGAAAGAACATGCTACGTACAATGCGTAATTTTATCGCCTCGTCTTTTTCTTTGAACCAGGCAAAGCCGCTTACAATTAACGCGCCGGCCACGCATTGCCCAAAGACGGTGAAGATCACCAGCGGCCATTCATGCCATCCACTTCCCATCTCACACCTCCTTCGGGTTTGCCAGATAGCCGGTGGTGTCACCCGTCGGACGGCTGTTGGCGTTAGGTTTAATCACAATACTCGGCTTCGTGAAGTGCGCGGACGGCAGCGGTGCCACCGCAGCAAGCTGGCCGTGTTTTTTACGCAGTTCGTCTATCGGGCCAAAGTCCAGCGCACGCAGCGGGCAGGATTCCACGCAGATCGGCTTTTTACCGTCCGCCACGCGGGTGTGGCAGCCATCGCACTTGGTCATATGCCCTTTGGCGGCATTGTACTGCGGCGCGCCGTACGGGCAGGCCATATGGCAGTAGCGACAGCCGATGCAGACATCTTCATCCACCACCACAAAACCGTCGTCGCGCTTGTGCATCGCACCGCTCGGGCAGACTTTGGTACACGCCGGATCTTCGCAGTGGTTACAGGCAATCGACAGGTAATAGGCAAAGACGTTCTGATGCCAGACGCCGTTGTCCTCCTGCCAGTCACCGCCCGCGTATTCGTAAATACGACGGAAACTGACATCCGGCGTTAAGTCTTTGTAATCTTTACAGGCCAGCTCGCAGGTTTTGCAACCGGTACAACGGCTGGAATCAATGAAAAATCCATACTGGGTTGTCATCGGTTACTCCTTACACCTTCTCGATCTGCACCAGATTCGTGTGCTGCGGGTTGCCTTTCGCCAGCGGTGACGGGCGGTGCGTGGTTAACGTGTTGATGCACGAACCGTGATCAATGCGATCGCCGTTCATGTCAGCATCGTGCCAGGCTCCCTGGCCCATCGCACTTACGCCGGGCATGATGCGTGGCGTAACTTTCGCCGGAATACGCACCTCGCCGCGATCGTTAAAGACGCGGACCATATCACCGTTCTTAATGCCGCGTTTGTCGGCATCAAGCGGGTTAAGCCAGACTTCCTGGCGGCAGGCGGCCTGGAGGACATCGACATTGCCGTAGCTGGAATGCGTGCGGGCCTTGAAGTGGAAACCGAACATCTGTAGCGGGAATTTGCTGCGCTCAGGGGCATCCCAGCCGTCAAAGGTGGAGGCATAAACGGGCAGTGGGGTGATCGTTTCATCTTTTTCCAGCTCCCAGGTGGCAGCGATAGTTGCCAGCTTGCTGGAGTAAATCTCAATCTTACCCGACGGGGTTTTTAATGGATTCGCGTCCGGGTCATCGCGGAATTTCTTATAAGCCACAAAGTGTCCAGCCGGATCTTTGCGCTTGTAGATGCCCATTTTTTTCAGCGCGTCATAGGACGGCAGTTGCGGATCTTTTTCGAGCATTTTGGCGTACAGATACTGCAACCACTGTTCCTGAGTCCGGCCTTCGGTGAAACGCTGGTGGATATCCGGCCCGAGGCGTTTCGCCACCTCGCTCATGATCCAGTAGATTGGTTTACGCTCAAACTTCGGCGCGGTAACGGGCTGCAG
This sequence comes from Enterobacter sp. MALB-1, assembly GCF_041021625.1. Lineage (NCBI taxonomy): Bacteria > Pseudomonadati > Pseudomonadota > Gammaproteobacteria > Enterobacterales > Enterobacteriaceae > Enterobacter > Enterobacter sp. MALB-1. The sequence continues at coordinate 2,378,851 of NZ_JBDPJL010000001.1, read as the reverse complement.
GAAAATCAGATAGCCCATATTGCCTGCATAATCGTTAGGAATGATGTCTTCCTGCTCAACGGTCATTAAATCCGGCAGCAGAATATCGGCATATTTTGCCGATGAGGTCATGAAGTTGTCGATCACCACGATCATTTCGCACTTGCTTTCGTCCTGCAAAATGTCGTGGGTTTTATTGATATCAGAGTGCTGGTTAATGATGGTGTTACCGGCATAGTTCCAGATGAACTTGATCGGCACATCCAGCTTGTCTTTGCCGCGCACACCATCGCGCAGGGCGGTCATTTCCGGGCCACGGGCGATGGCATCTGTCCAGCTAAAACAGGAGATCTGCGTTTTCACCGGATTATCCGGTAACGGCATACGTTCGATGGTGATGGTGTAGGTGGATTCACGCGCGCCGCTGTTCCCGCCGTTGATCCCCACATTACCGGTGAGGATCGGCAGCATTGCGATGGCGCGAGAGGTTTGCTCACCGTTGGCCTGGCGCTGTGGACCCCAGCCCTGGCAAATGTAGGCCGGTTTAGCGGAGCCGATTTCGCGGGCCAGCTTAATGATTCTGTCTGCAGGAATGCCGGTAATGCGGGCGGCCCACTCCGGCGTTTTGGCCGTGTTGTCATCACCCTGACCGAGGACCCAGGCTTTGTAGTGTCCGTTTGCTGGCGCACCTTCCGGCAGCGTTTTTTCATCGTAGCCGACGCAGTATTTATCGAGGAAAGGCTGGTCGACAAGGTTTTCGGTGATCAAGACCCACGCAAGCGCGCTTACCAGCGCGGCGTCCGTCCCCGGACGGATAGGTATCCACTCGTCCTCACGGCCTGCGGCAGTGTCGGTATAGCGTGGATCGATAACAATCATCCGCGCATTAGAACGTTCACGCGCCTGTTCAAGGTAATAGGTAATCCCGCCGCCGCTCATACGCGTTTCCGCCGGATTGTTGCCGAACATCACCACCAGTTTTGTGTTTTCGATATCCGAGGTGCTGTTGCCCTCATTACTGCCATAGGTGTAAGGCATCGCGCAGGCGATTTGCGCGGTACTGTAGGTTCCATAGTGGCTTAAAAAACCGCCGTAGCAGTTCATCAGACGTGCCACCAGCGAAGCATAAGGGGAGGAGCGGGTGATATTGCCGCCAACAATTCCGGATGAGTAGTTAATGTAGACCGCTTCGTTGCCGTATTTGTCTACCACACCTTTCAGGCTGTGGGCGATCGTATCCAGCGCTTCTTCCCAGGAGATACGCTCGAACTTACCTTCACCCCGTTTCCCCACGCGCTTCATCGGGTAGTTCAGACGGTCCGGGTGGTTGATGCGGCGGCGAATGGAACGACCGCGCAGGCAGGCGCGCACCTGGTGGTTGCCGTAAATATCATCACCGGTATTGTCGGTTTCGACCCAGTATACTTCGTCATCACGCACGTGAAGGCGCAGCGCGCAACGGCTCCCGCAGTTTACAGAGCAGGCTCCCCAGACGACTTTATCTTCCGCAGGTTGCATGGCGTTTTGCACCGCGGCAGCGGCCCTTTTCAAACCAAACGGTAATGACAGCCCTCCGGCGGCAAGCGCCAGTGAACTTATTGCAGTGGATTTAACCAGAGTTCGACGGCTAATCCCGCCGTGATGTTCAACATCGGACATGACTCACCCCATCATTGTTATTACGTATTATTTTCACCCGTGATTACAACCGGGCTAATGATGGGGTGAATGTTACTTATTTGGGGGTATTAAATATTAATCCTCGTCAACTGAAAGGGCATTGAGTCGAGAAAATCATTGTGGTTCAGCGGGGGCGTTATCCTGAGTACCCGCGCCGCTGACCGGATAGTTACCGCTACTTGTGCGGGTGTACAAAATTTTGAAGGTATCATTGGCACAATGCCCAACCACCTGTGCATCAGGCTGATCGGCCTGATCGTTAGGGACGATGTTAAGCGTAAAGCCGGACTCCGGCACGCCGTTGTTAATGATCTTCTGCTGGATGTCGCTTTTCACGCGCTCGCAGGAATCGGGGGCAGCCAGTACGGCCGGTGATGCACTCAACATCAGCAGGGCGGTAATCCAGGTTAACCGTTTCATCTGTAGCTCCTTTTCTCTGTGTGTAGATTAATTTTAGCAGGGTTCGTGTAAACATCTGTATTTGCTAATATGATTGGGAATAATCTTTCTGTATCGGTAAATGATGTGAAGAAATACGCAGCAATAGCGCTTTTGACGATGGTACTGGCGGGATGTGATAACAATTCCGCGCCGTTGTCATTTACGCCGGAAATGGCCAGCTTCTCAAACGAATTTGATTTTGATCCTCTGCGCGGGCCGGTCAAAGACTTTACCCAGACCCTGTTTAACGACAAGGGGGAGGTCTCAAAACGCGTGACCGGCACCCTGTCGACGGAAGGGTGCTTCGATACCCTGGAGCTGCACGATCTGGAGGCCAATACCGGCGTCGCACTGGTACTGGATGCAAACTATTATCTTGATGCTGAAACCCAGCAGCAGAAAGTGAAGCTGCAGGGGAAATGCCAGCTTGCGGAATTACCTTCAGCGGGTGTGACGTGGGACACCGACGACAATGGCTTCGTGGTGGCGGCGCACGGTAAAGAGATGGAAGTTAAATATCGCTACGACACCGACGGCTATCCGCTGGGCAAAACGACCGTATCCGGAGATCAACACTTATCCGTCCAGTCGACGCCATCAAAGGATCTGCGTAAACGAATGGATTACACGGCGGTGAGTGTGCTGAACGATAAACCAATGGGCAATGTGAAGCAGAGCTGCGACTACGACAGGCATAACAACCCGGTGAGCTGCGATCTGGTGATCGTCGATGACAGCGTAAAACCTGCCATTGAGCGCAAATACACCATTAAAAACAGCATTGATTACTATTGAGTAAGAGCCGCGCAGATTACTGCGCGGTCGGTTTCAGCAGGCTGGCACCTGACGATTTATGCCCGGCCAGATGTTGATGCTGGAAGATGCACATGCGAATGGTGTTGCGATACTCGCCATTGATAAAGAACTCATGGATCAGTTCGCCCTCTACCATAAAGCCCAGTTTACGGTAAATGTGGATCGCTTTTTCGTTCTCTTTATCCACGATGAGGTAGAGCTTGTAGAGATTCAGGACGTTAAATCCGTAATCCATCGCCAGCTTTGCCGCCCGCGTGGCGAGACCTTTTCCCTGATGTTCCGTGGAAATAATGATCTGGAACTCTGCCCGACGATGAACGTGGTTAATCTCAACCAGTTCGACCAGACCGGCTTTTTCACCTTCGCACTCCACCACAAAACGACGTTCGCTTTGATCGTGGATGTGCTTGTCATAAAGATCGGACAGCTCGACAAACGCCTCGTAAGGCTCTTCGAACCAGTAGCGCATCACACTGGCGTTGTTGTCGAGCTGGTGGACGAAGCGCAGATCCTCGCGCTCCAGCGGACGAAGTTTAACGTCTGATATATCAGCCATTTTCACTCCGTGAGATTAAGGTGCAACCGTGCGGCCGGTACGACGATCCAGGCAGCGCAGGGTGTTTGGCTCCCAGTAGGCATTGACGTTAGCACTTTGCTGGCACTTATCACGCGCATCAAAGGCGACATCTTCTTTATCCCACTCTTTTTCAGCACGTTTGTTCACTTTCTGACGAAGGCTGCGGGTGTCATTCCATTGTTCTTTGTCCATGGCGGCGTTCTGACGGCTTTGCGCACTGTCACCAGATTCAATAATGAGCTTGCTGGTTTCGGCAGTCGCTGCTGCGGCAAAGGTGAACGTTGACAGCGCGAGCAATGCTGTCAGACAAAGGCGTTTGCTTAATGTAGTCATAGCGTGTTCCTTTAAAAACGATGCAGATATGCGGTATACCCAATCCGAATTCTACACCAAACCGAAATGTCGGCATACCCGCGCCGCAGGTATGGAAAAGTAAAGGCTATTATCGGGTATGATGTTTAAATCAATCCTCACATAACCTCATACATGTTCAAAACGACACTGTTATTTTTTGCCACCGCGCTGTGTGAAATCATCGGTTGCTTTTTACCCTGGCTCTGGCTGAAGAAGGGGGGAGCGGTGCTGCTGCTTGTCCCGGCGGGTGTGGCACTGGCGCTGTTTGTCTGGCTGTTAACGCTGCATCCGGCCGCCAGCGGGCGGGTCTATGCTGCTTATGGCGGCGTGTATGTCTGCACAGCGCTGCTGTGGCTGCGCGTGGTCGATGGCGTCAAACTCAGCGTATACGACTGGGCTGGTGCAGGGGTTGCGCTGTGCGGCATGCTGATCATTGTGGCAGGCTGGGGGCGCGCTTAAGCGCCCTCGTTTTGTGATCGCTCGCTGATTTTATGATCATTATACTTGTATGGTAGTAGTGTAGTTGCGTAAATTTCCTGCATCACAACGAACGATGTAAGGAACTGGATTATGAAGATTGTCGGGGCTGAAGTTTTTGTTACCTGCCCAGGGCGTAACTTTGTCACCCTAAAAATCACCACCGACGAGGGGATCGTCGGTCTTGGTGATGCCACACTGAACGGACGTGAACTCTCCGTTGCCTCTTACCTGAAAGACCACCTCTGCCCGCAGCTGATTGGCCGCGATGCGCACCGTATCGAAGATATCTGGCAGTTTTTCTACAAAGGCGCTTACTGGCGTCGCGGCCCGGTCACTATGTCGGCGATCTCCGCTGTAGATATGGCGCTGTGGGATATCAAAGCGAAAGCCGCCAACATGCCGCTGTACCAGCTTTTGGGCGGCGCATCCCGCGAAGGGGTGATGGTCTATTGCCACACAACCGGCCACACCATTGATGACGTGCTGGAAGATTACGCCCGTCACAAAGAGATGGGCTTTAAGGCTATCCGTGTTCAGTGCGGTGTGCCAGGGATGAAAACCACCTACGGCATGTCCAAAGGGAAAGGGCTGGCCTATGAGCCTGCCACCAAAGGTAACTGGCCGGAAGAGCAGCTCTGGTCTACTGAGAAGTACCTCGACTTCACGCCGAAACTGTTTGATGCGGTGCGCAGCAAATTTGGTTTCCATGAACATTTGCTACACGACATGCACCATCGCCTGACGCCTATCGAAGCGGCGCGCTTTGGTAAAAGCATTGAAGAGTTCCGCATGTTCTGGATGGAAGATCCAACCCCTGCGGAAAATCAGGAATGTTTCCGTCTCATCCGCCAGCACACCGTTACGCCGATCGCCGTGGGCGAGGTGTTCAACAGCATCTGGGACTGCAAACAGCTCATCGAAGAACAGCTTATCGACTACATCCGCACCACCATTACTCATGCGGGCGGCATCACGGGGATGCGTCGTATTGCGGACTTCGCCTCACTCTACCAGGTGCGTACCGGTTCACACGGCCCGTCAGATCTGTCGCCGATTTGCCACGCTGCCGCGCTGCATTTCGACCTGTGGGTGCCAAACTTTGGCGTACAGGAATATATGGGCTACTCCGAGCAGATGCTGGAAGTCTTCCCGCACAGCTGGAGCTTCGACAACGGCTATATGCACCCAGGCGATAAACCAGGGCTTGGCATTGAGTTTGACGAAAAACTGGCGGCGAAATATCCATACGACCCGGCTTACCTGCCCGTAGCTCGCCTTGAAGATGGCACCCTGTGGAACTGGTAAAAGGAGTGAACGATGAAAAGCGTAGTCATTCAACAGCCGAATGAACTGGTAATTGAAGAACGCCCGCTCCCTGAGCCTGCCGCCGGGGACGTGCGCGTCAAAATCACGCTGGCGGGGATCTGCGGTTCAGACAGCCATATTTACCGTGGTCATAACCCGTTTGCCAAATACCCGCGCGTCATCGGCCATGAGTTCTTCGGCGTGATTGATGCCGTAGGCGAGGGCGTTGAGCGTTCCCGCCTGGGCCAGCGCGTTTCGGTCGACCCGGTGATCAGCTGCGGCCACTGTTACCCATGCTCGGTGGGTAAACCCAACGTCTGCACCTCGCTGGTGGTGCTGGGTGTCCACCGTGACGGCGGTTTCAGCGAATATGCCGTGGTTCCGGCAAAAAACGCCTGGCCTATTCCGGATGCTATTTCAGACAAGCACGCCGTAATGGTGGAGCCGTTTACCATTGCTGCGAACGTGACGGGCCAGGCAAAACCAACGGAGCAGGATGTTGCGCTGATCTACGGCGCAGGTCCGATGGGGCTGGTCACCGTACAGGCGCTGAAAGGCGTCTACAAGGTGAAGCAGGTTATCGTGGTCGACCGGATTGACGAGCGGCTGGCGATGGCGCAGCGCAGCGGCGCGGATTGGGTATTTAACAATGGCGAACAGCCGTTACAGGCTGCCCTGGAAGAAAAAGGGATCAAACCGACGTTAATTATTGATGCCGCCTGTCATCCGTCGATTCTGCAGGAGGCGATCGCGCTGGCTTCGCCGGCGGCACGTATCGTGCTGATGGGCTTTTCCAGTGACCCAAGCCAGATTGTCCAGCAGGGGATCACCGGGAAAGAGCTGTCGATATTCTCCTCGCGCCTGAACGCCAACAAATTCCCGGTCGTTATCGACTGGCTGGAAAAGGGGCTGATCGACCCGGAAAAACTGATTACCCATACCTTTGACTATCACCACGTAACAGACGCAATCGAACTGTTTGAAAAAGACCAGCGGCAGTGCTGCAAAGTCTTGCTCACGTTCGGCTAATAAAAACACAGCGGTTAAGAGCCTGCACAGACAGGCTCTGAGTGGTACGCATCTTACCTTTCAGAGATAGCTATTATGACTCAAGCACAACCTCAAAGAACGACTTCAGATCTGGTGAAAGCCGCCGTTTCTGGCTGGCTGGGCACCGCTCTGGAGTTTATGGATTTCCAGCTCTACTCGCTGGGCGCTGCTTTGGTATTCCATGAAATCTTCTTCCCTGAACAGTCAGCTGCAATGGCGCTGATTCTGGCGATGGGGACCTACGGCGCGGGCTATATTGCGCGTATCGTCGGAGCCTTTATTTTCGGCAGAATGGGCGACAGTATCGGTCGTAAGAAGGTGCTGTTTATCACCATTACCATGATGGGGATCTGTACCACGCTGATCGGTGTGCTGCCGACCTATGCGCAGATTGGGATTTTCGCGCCGGTGCTACTGGTGACGCTGCGTATTATTCAGGGGCTGGGTGCAGGGGCGGAAATCTCCGGTGCGGGAACCATGCTGGCGGAGTATGCACCGAAAGGGAAACGCGGCATCATCTCGTCGCTGGTGGCGATGGGGACTAACTGCGGGACCCTGAGCGCGACGGCGATTTGGGCGGTTATGTTTTTTGCCCTCGATCGTGAAGATCTGGTTGCCTGGGGCTGGCGTGTGCCTTTCCTCGCAAGCGTGGTGGTGATGATTTTTGCCATCTGGCTGCGAATGAACCTCAAAGAGAGCCCGGTATTTGAAAAGGTGAACGATGCTGACGCGGCGACACCAGCGGTTGCGCAGGAGACATCCCTGGGGGCAATGTTCAGAAGCAAATCCTTCTGGCTGGCGACCGGCTTGCGCTTTGGTCAGGCGGGCAATTCAGGTTTGATCCAGACGTTTCTTGCCGGTTATCTGGTGCAGTCATTACTGTTCGATAAAGCAATTCCTACCGACGCGCTGATGATCAGTTCCATCCTCGGCTTTATCTCTATCCCGCTGTTGGGCTGGCTGTCTGACAAAGTCGGGCGTCGTCTGCCGTACATCATTCTCAACATCTCCGCCATTATTCTGGCCTACCCGATGCTGTCGATTATCGTTGATAAAAGCTATGCGCCGGGTGTGATCATGATGTCCATCATCGTCATCCATAACGTTGCGGTGCTGGGGTTATTCGCGCTGGAAAATATCACTATGGCGGAAATGTTTGGCTCACGTAATCGCTTTACCCGCATGGCTATCTCGAAAGAGGCGGGGGGGCTGGTGGCGGTCGGCTTTGGCCCGGTGCTGGCGGGGATCTTCTGCAATATGACCGGTTCCTGGTGGCCCATTGTTGCGATGCTGGTGGCGTACTCGCTGATTGGGTTGATCTCTGCGGTGTTAATGCCGGAAGTACGCGACCGCGATTTGAGCGAGGCGGAAGATGCGGCTGAAGCAAAAGCTCACAAAGGCAAGGCCGGAGAGAATCAAAAATATGGAGCGCTGTTATGAGTTTTATTAACGATAATTTTATGATTGGCAATGCAACGGGCTTACGCTTATATCAAAACGTTGCCAAAAACTTACCTATTATCGACTATCACTGCCATCTTGATGCCAAAGAGATATTCGAGAATAAAAACGCAGAGAATATGACTCAGCTCTGGCTGGGTGGCGATCACTATAAATGGCGAGCGATGCGTGCGAACGGTATCGACGAAAAATACATTACCGGAAATGCCTCACCGGAGGAAAAGTTCGCTGCATGGGCGGAAACGGTAGAAGCCAGTTTTGGTAATCCGCTTTATCACTGGACGCATTTAGAACTGAGTCATTACTTCTTCTGTGACGAGCAGCTTGGTAGCCATAACTGGCGTGACATTATGGAGCACTGCAATCGTTTATTGCAACGCCCCGATTTTGCGCCTCGGGAGCTGATTAACCGTTCAAACGTCGAAGTGATCTGTACCACAGATTCACCGCTGGACACATTGCACTACCACCAGCTATTGCGTGACGACGAAACATTTTCAGTGAAGGTGCTGCCTACGTTCCGTCCGGATGATGTTTTTGCAGAAAGTCCGGCGCAGTTTGCCACCTTTGTTGAACGATTATCCGCGCTGACAGGGGTAAATATTCATTCGTTTTCTGATTTCTCTACCGCGCTCGGAATGCGTATTGATTATTTCCATGAAATGGGATGCCGTATTTCTGATCACGGCCCGGTCGAAATACATTATCAGGCTGCCGATGAACAATCGGTTGAAGCCATTTTTGCGCGCAAATGCAAAGGGGAGGGGATTAATCATCTGGATAATGCGGTTCTGGACAGTGCCATATTTATTATGCTGGCAAAGCACTATAAACAGCACAACTGGGCGATGCAAATTCACTTTGGTGCGATTCGCAATAATAATACCCGGATGTACCAGACGTTGGGGCTGAATACCGGGTTCGATTCCATAACCGATCAGTCTCATCTGGCTTCAAGCCTGAACGGGCTTTTAGATGCCATGTCACAGAATGGAGGGCTACCCAAAACAATACTCTATAACCTTAATGCCAGTTATAACGATATCGTTGCCTCTACCATTGCCAATTTCCAGTCTGCTGAACTCGGCGTGAAGTCGCCGATGCAGTTTGGTTCCGGTTGGTGGTTTAACGACACGCGGCGGGGGATGGAAAATCAACTTAATAGTCTTGCCGACCAGGGTTTGTTAATGAATTTTGTCGGTATGCTCACAGATTCAAGAAGTCTGGTTTCTTATACCCGGCATGATTATTTTCGCAGGATCTTGTGTAATTTAATTGGCGGTTGGGTAGAAAAAGGGGAAGTCCCCGATAATAACAAGATACTCACAAAAATGATAAGCAATATTTGCCACGATAACGCTCATAACTATTTTAAATTTTAAATAACTACTCTTAGAGTGGGGATAGAACATGTTACGCAAAAATAAAAATGTAACCATCCCGGTCAGTATTGGGTATGGATTAACAGACATTATGGGCGGTGGTGCATTTACCGTCATTGGTGCCTGGCTACTGTTTTTTTATACGACATTTGTGGGTTTGTCACCTGTCGAAGCGGCATCGATAGTTGCTATTGCCAGGATTGTCGATGCTGTCGTCAGTCTTTTTATGGGGAGTTATACCGATCACTTTTATAAGAATTATTTCGGGAAGAAATTCGGTCGCCGCCGTTTCTTCTTGCTGATCGGGGCACCGCTGATGCTGGTGTATGCCTTACTCTGGCTTGATGGTATGACGTATGGTTTTTATCTTGCAGTCTACCTGGCGTTTGAAATTATTGCCGCGATGGTCTTGATCCCCTGGGAAACATTACCTTCGGAGATGACCAAAGATTTTAACCAGAGAACGAAGCTGTCAACCTGTCGCATGTTTCTCTCTGCATCCGGAACATTTCTGGCAACGTTTATTCCAGGCTTACTCATTGGCTACTTTGGTGAAAAAAGTGCCGAAGCCTATCTTATTAACGGTGTGATCTTTGCCGTGTTGTTTATGATTTGCGTATTTATCTCCTGGAAAGTGACATGGGAACGCGAACTGACTCCTGAAATGCTGGCTGAGCTTGAAAAAACCGAGCGGCAAAAAACGCTGGCTGAAAAGTTAGCTGCATTTGGACGTCTGTTTAAAGATTATGGTTCTACCCTTAAAATTCGTGCATTCAGAAAACATCTGGCGATATACCTGCTCTCTTTTACCGGAAAGGATGTTTACAACACCGTATTCGTCTTCTTCTGTGTTTATTGTCTGAATGTTTCTTCTTCGCTGGCAGGCAGCCTGCTGTCGATGAGTATCGTCGGGTTGCCGGTTACCCTGATTGCCGGTATCGGGATCATTAAGTTTGGCCCGTCGAAACTGTATGTCTTTGCCTACTCTCTGATGATGCTCTGCCTGGGCGGGTTCTTTGCTGTGTACCAGATCCCGGCACTGAATACTGTCGCGACGCTGGTTATTCTGGCGGGTTTGTATCAGGTTGGGCGCTGCGTGCTGGAATTTACGCCGTGGAACGTATTCCCGTTTATTCCAGACATCGACGAAATGGTAAGCCACCAGCGTCGGGAAGGGCTGTTTGCCGCTGTGATGACCTTCTCCCGCAAAACCACCGTTGCTATCGCCACCTTTATTGTTGGCCTCCTGCTGCAAAACGGTGGGTTCGTGAAAGGAAGCCAGACGCAACCGCCGGAAGCTATTCACACTATCGCTATGTTGATGTTTATCGGCACTGCGGGGCTGCTGATCCTTGCTCTGTGGCAGGCATTAACATTCCATTTGAACAAACGCACGCATAAAATTTTTGTTGATGAACTGGAGCGACTGAAAGCAAAAGGTTCACCGCAGCATGCCACGCCTGAGGCACGTCGCGTGGTGGAAGATCTTACTGGCTATTCCTACGATTCGTTGTGCCGTGAGCCTGAGCATGCAGAAGATAGCGTGGCAGTCCGGTCGTCGTCAGTGAGCTAACCTGGTTTACATCTATTGCCTTAGATGTCACACAACTTGAAGTTTGTATCACACCAATTAGAAGAAAGTTAATGTAAATCAATATTCAGACCAGCACATTCAGTATGGTTACGGGTAAAGAAATAACGCATTAACTACCATTCTAGTTGGTGTAGTCAGCAGGTCGAGCGGTAACGTGGCCGCGGCGGCAAAACGATCCTCAATTACATTTACGAGTCACAATCATGGAAAACCGATTATTACAGGCGAAGGCGACACTTCCTCATTACGACCGTGAGCGTCTCAACGCACGTATTGTGCATTTAGGATTCGGTGCGTTTCACCGTGCGCACCAGGCAGTCTATACCGATATCCTTGCTGCTGAACACGGCAGCGACTGGGGCTACTGCGAAGTAAACCTGATTGGCGGCGAGCAACAGATTGCCGATCTTAAGGCGCAGGACAACCTCTATACCGTGGCGGAAATGTCAGCCGATGCCTGGACTTCACGCGTGGTCGGCGTGGTAAAAAATGCGCTGCACGCGCAGGTTGACGGGCTGGAGAGCGTGCTGGCGGCGATGTGTGAACCGCAGGTGGCGATTGTATCACTGACTATCACAGAGAAAGGTTACTGCCACTCACCGGCCACCGGGCAATTAATGCTCGATCACCCGTTTATCGCTGCGGATTTGCAAAATCCGCACCAGCCTAAATCTGCGCCGGGCGTTGTGGTTGAAGCACTGGCGCGTCGTAAAGCGGCGGGTTTGCCAGCCTTCAGCGTGATGTCCTGCGACAATATGCCGGAAAACGGTCACGTCATGCGAAACGTCACCTGTGCTTATGCACGCGCTGTGGACGGTGAGCTGGCAGACTGGATTGAAGCCAATGTGACCTTCCCGTCAACGATGGTGGATCGTATTGTTCCGGCGGTGACTGCGGAAACGCTGGATAAAATCGAACAGCTGACCGGCGTGCGTGATCCGGCAGGTGTGGCCTGTGAACCGTTCCGTCAGTGGGTGGTAGAAGATAATTTTGTCGCCGGACGGCCAGAGTGGGAAAAAGCCGGTGCTGAACTGGTGTCTGACGTTATTCCGTTTGAGGAAATGAAGTTGCGTATGCTCAACGGCAGCCACTCTTTCCTGGCGTACCTTGGGTATCTGGCTGGTTATCAGCACATTAACGACTGCATGGAAGACGCGAACTACCGTACAGCCGCGCACGCGCTAATGCTGAAAGAGCAGGCCCCTACGCTCAAAGTGAAAGGGGTCGATTTAGGTCACTATGCCGATCTGCTGATCGCGCGCTACAGCAACCCGGCTCTGCGTCACCGGACATGGCAGATTGCGATGGATGGCAGCCAAAAGCTCCCGCAGCGTATGCTCGATTCCGTGCGCTGGCACCTGGTGCACCAGAAAGACTTCCCGCTGCTGGCACTTGGTGTGGCGGGGTGGATGCGCTATGTCGGTGGCGTGGACGAGCAGGGGAACGCCATTGAAGTGAGCGATCCGCAGCTGGCGGTGATCCAGGCAGCCGTAAACGGCAGTGCAGAAGGTGAAAGCCGCGTGAAAGCGTTGTTGGGTATTGAGGCTATCTTTGGAACAGAATTACCGAAGGAAGCGGTGTTTGTTGACGCGGTGATGGCGGCGTACAAGACATTACTTCAGAAAGGCGCGAAAGCAACGGTTGCGCAGTACGCGGCGCAGCTGTAACGCATCACATGCCGCCGTTCGCGGCGGCATGATTTGCACGTTTTAGTGCATTCCCAGGCGAATCAGTTCAATCGGTTCAAACTTACCTTCGCATCCTTCCACTTCAACCGTTTTGCTGCGACGCACCTGTGCGGCATCAAGGCCGTTGCTGTGAATCGCTTTAATTACACCAGTGTGTCCTGTGCCGTTGATCATGACCCGGCTGCCGGTCGTAATTGCGTTGCGGTTTCGGTCGTATGTCATCATGGTATTTTCTCCTCTCTAACGTATCCGTTACGGCGCTATTCTGGTTTTGTCGTTCACGGGGCACTATAAATACGCCTGTCTGCACTTCGTTTTTTTGTTTTTGATCAAACTCACACTTTTTTCTCACTATTGGTGGCTGCTGACAGTTCAGGACAGCAATTTACAAACTGGACAGTTATTTTCGCAGAATGATAGTTTCTGCAGGTAAGTGTTGAGGCTTCGTTTATATTGCAGATGTCAAACTTGGATCAGGAAATAATCCTTTCACTGGAATAAGGGAGTCAGGCTTATGTATAAAAAGATTTTGATGCCTGTTGATGTGTTTGAAATGGACTTGAGCGACAAAGCAGTACGCCACGCGGCTAATCTGGCAAAGGCGGAAGGCGCGTCGATTACGCTGGTTAATATTCTGCCGGGCAGCAGCCGGTCATTGTTACGTGGATTTAATGCCGATATCAGAAAGTTTGAAGCGTATATGACCGCCGAGTCCGAAAAAAAGATGACGGACCTCAAGCGGTTATTCGATATCGCCCCGGAAGATATTCACTGCGTAGTACGCTTCGGTAATGTGCGCGATGAAATAATCAAGCTCAGCAAAGAAGGGGAATATGATGTTATCGTCATCGGATCAAAAAATCCGAGTATCACCACCCATCTGCTCGGTTCGAACGCCGAATCCATCCTGCGCTATGCCAGTATCCCGGTATTAGTCGTTCGTTAATCACTACGCCGCAACCGAAAGGGGGCGGCGAATTTAGTCTTCGCTGAACCAGTCGCTATTTTCCTGACGAATTAACTGCACAGATTCGCTAATTTCCTGCAGGTGCAGCGTCATGGCTTTTTCAACAGCGTCGGTGTCACGCTTTTCCAGTGCATTAAAAATATCATGGTGTTGTCGGAGTAACATTTCCGGTGGTGAGACATGATCAAGGCTCATGTAGCGCACGCGGTCAATGGTGGCTTTGATATTTTCAATGGTATCCCAGGCCAGCTGACAATCAGCGATTTGAGCCAGCTTCTGATGAAATTCATCATCAAGCTGGAAAAAGTCGTTCAATTGCTTACGGTCGATGGCGATGCGCTGCTGATGAAGATTCTGTTCCAGCAGGTAACACTGGTTGTCATTAATCAGCGAGGCGGCGCGGCGTACCACTGCGCACTCAATCGCCTGACGGACAAAACAGCCGTTCCGCACCTGAGAAAGGGAAATTTTATTTACATAGCTGCCGCGTTGCGGGCGGATCTGAATCAGACCGTTCTCTGCAAGTTTAATGAATGCTTCGCGCACAGGCTGACGAGAGACATCAAAACGGACGGATACCTCTTTCTCAGAGAGCGGCGTTCCTGGCGGGATCAGGCAGTGAACGATATCACGTCGCAGAATGCGATAGATTTGCTGATTAACAGGCTGGGTAGGATTGAGTTGCGATTCAGCGGCCATGTGTTGTGGTTTCTCAGAGAGTTAACCTGCACATACTACCATTCTTTTGTCTGTCATCACATCCCCGGCCCGCAGGCCGGGAAGGGTAAATTAACCACGATGGACGCTAAGTCCGGCAAAACTCTGGCTGACAGGCATCATTTCAACGGTGTTGATATTAACGTGTTTTGGCAAGGTTGCGACCCACCAGACGGTCTCGGTAACATCTTCCGGCGTCAGCGCATTGGCATTTTCGTAGGTTTTATCCGCTTTCGCGTCATCCCCTTTGAAACGCACGTTAGAGAACTCCGTACCACCAACCAGACCAGGCTCGATATCGGTCACGCGAATCGCAGTGCCGTGCAGGTCGGTGCGCAGATTCAGGCTGAACTGGCGTACAAACGCTTTGGTCGCGCCATAGACGTTCCCCCCCGCGTAAGGCCAACTGCCCGCGGTTGAACCGATGTTGATGATATGGCCGCGATTGCGTTCAACCATGCCAGGCAACACGGCGCGGGTCATATACACCAGCCCTTTATTGTTGGTGTCGATCATATTTTCCCAGTCTTCCACGCTGGCTTTATGGGCAGGTTCCATACCCAACGCCAGACCGGCATTGTTCACCAGCACGTCGATGTCACGCCATTCGGCAGGCAGGTTCGCTATCATCTCTTCAATGGCGGCACGGTTACGCACGTCCAGTTGTGCGGTCAAAATGCTGTCACCCAGCTCATCTTTCAGCTCCTGCAGACGTTCCTGACGACGGCCTGTCGCAATCACTTTATGACCGTTGGCGACGAAGCGGCGCGTGATGCATTCACCAAACCCTGCTGTCGCCCCGGTAACTAAAATAATCATCTCACTGTTCCTCAACGCTTTTTGTGTTCTACTACCATAGCACGCTCTCAGGTACCCCGTTAAGGCAACATTTGTATGACGGCATTGCAGGGCGCGGCGGCCTGGCCTACTCTGGGGAGATATACCGTTCTCAGGAGTAAACGATGTCGGTCAACAATCCTTTCTTTGAAATCAGCCCGTTACCTTATCAGGCTCCTCGTTTCGACGAGATTACCGATAGCCACTATCGCCCGGCATTTGACGAAGCCATGCGCCAGAAACGCGCGGAAATCGACGCTATCGTCGCGCAAACGACAGAACCGGACTTTAACAACACCGTGCTGGCGCTGGAAAAAAGCGGGGCCATGCTGTCCCGCGTCAGCAGCGTGTTCTTCGCGATGACTTCCGCGCATACCAATGATGTTTTACAAGCGCTGGATGAACAGTTCTCGACGGAACTGGCAGCGCTCGCGAACGACATCTGGCTTAACGAGTTGCTTTTCTCCCGCGTGGAGGCTGTCTGGCGGGAGCGCGCGGCGCTGGATGCCGAGTCCCGCCGTCTGGCAGAAGAGACGTATCAGCACTTTGTTCTGGCGGGGGCTCGTCTGAATGATGCAGAAAAAGCGGAGCTGAAGGCGTTAAATACCGAGTCGGCCTCCCTGACGAGCCAGTTTAACCAGCGACTTCTGGCGGCAAATAAAGCGGGCGGGCTGGTTGTGGATTATGTTCACCAGCTTGATGGACTCAGCGCCGATGAGATTGCAACGGCGGCGCAGGCCGCGGCAGAAAAAGGGCTGAACGATCGGTGGCTGATCCCCTTGCTTAATACCACGCAGCAGCCCGCGCTCTCTGCACTTCGCGATCGTCAGACCCGCGAAAATTTATTCAACGCGGGCTGGGTACGTACGCAGAAGGGTGATGAAAATGATACCCGTGCGTTGATCCGCCGTCTCACGGCATTACGCGCGCGTCAGGCGCAACTGCTCGGCTTCGAAAACTATGCCAGCTGGAGCATTGCCGATCAGATGGCGAAAACGCCAGCCGCGGCGCTGGCGTTTATGCGGGGTATTGTTCCTGCGGCGCGCTCGCGCGCAGAGCGTGAGCAGGCCGACATTCAGAAAGTGATTGACGATGAGCAGGGCGGATTTACGGTTCAGGCATGGGACTGGGCGTTTTATGCTGAGCGCGTGCGTCTGGGGCAATATGCGCTGGATGAGTCGCAAATAAAACCGTACTTTGCGCTCAATACCGTGCTGCATGACGGCGTATTCTGGGCCGCGAACCAGTTGTTTGGGATCAGTTTCGTGGAGCGTTTTGACATTCCTGTCTATCACCCGGACGTTCGCGTATGGGAAATCTTTGACCACACCGGCGAAGGAATGGCGCTGTTCTACGGTGATTTCTTCGCCCGCGACTCCAAAAGCGGCGGTGCGTGGATGGGAAATTTCGTTGAGCAGTCATACGAATTTTCCGCTCGTCCGGTCATATACAACGTATGTAATTACCAAAAGCCGGCGCAGGGGCAGACAGCGCTCCTCTCCTGGGATGACGTCATCACCTTGTTCCATGAATTCGGACATACGCTGCACGGCCTGTTTGCAACCCAGCGGTACGCCACGCTCTCTGGTACTAACACGCCGCGCGATTTTGTAGAGTTTCCGTCGCAAATTAACGAGCACTGGGCCAGCCATCCGCAGGTATTTGCGCATTATGCGCGTCACTATGAAACCAACGAACCAATGCCGGACACGCTACGGGATAAAATGCTTAGCGCGACCCAGTTCAACAAAGGCTACGACATGACGGAGCTGCTGAGCGCCGCGCTGCTGGATATGAACTGGCACGAGATCAGCGAGCCAGTGGAGGATGTTGAGGCTTTTGAAACGCATGCACTGAAAAAAGAGGGGCTGGATCTCCCCGCCGTACCGCCTCGCTATCGCAGCAGCTATTTCGCCCATATTTTTGGTGGCGGCTATGCAGCAGGGTACTACGCGTACCTTTGGACGCAAATGCTCGCGGACGATGGCTATCAGTGGTTTGTTGAGCAGGGCGGCCTGACGCGAGAAAACGGGCAAACGTTCCGCGAGGCGATTTTGTCACGCGGGAACAGCAGCGACCTGGAAGCACTATACCGCGACTGGCGCGGGCACGATCCGAAGCTGGAGCCGATGTTGAAGAATCGTGGGTTAAGTTAACGAGTTATCGCTTTCACTTTGCCTCTCTCCCACAAGGAGAGGGGCGTCTGAATTAAAAAAGCGGAAAGAGTTAGATATAATATAAAAAGCCCCCCTGTAATTAATATATTTAATTTTTATTGTTGGGGGTGAGTTTATTCTTTTGATAAATGTATTGAATTAATAGTAGATGAAAACGTATTTCTCTCCGGGGAAAGTGGTCGTATAATTTTTGCGGCTTACTTAAACGGATGTTCCTATGAAAGAGCAATTTCCCCTACAACAGCAGGACACATTAAACAGGTATCTCCTTTTTTTTTATAGTAAGGATGTGATAGCCGATGTCCATTCCTTTATAGCAACGGAAGCGCTTAGTACCCCTTATCGTTACACGATACGTTTCACCTCTAAAGAATCAAATATCCCGGTAGAAAGAATACTCAATCATTGTGCAGAATTTCATATTCGCGAGCCTAACCCTAAAGCCGCCTGGCATGGACAAACCCCCTGGCTTCCTGTCAGACGGGTAAATGGTACTATCACCTCGTTGGCGCGTATCAAATCATCGGCTGATGAAGCGTTTTATGAATGTGTTCTGGAACACGAACTTTCGTTACTGAACAGGAATTATCGCTCCGCTGTTTATATGAATTTGTCTGTACCGGAACTGGTTAAAAAATTAATGACAGACAGTGGCTACTTTGAAGGGTTTAACATCGATTTTGATAAGCTCAGCCACCATTACCCTCGGCGCGAAATGGTGATCCAATGGAAAGAGACGGATCTCCAGTTTATTCAACGTTTACTGGCCGAAGTAGGGATCTTTTTCCGTTTTGAAAACCACGAAAAAGTGCAAAGCGAAGTTGTCGTCCTTTTTGGTGATTCCTCCGGCCAGTATGTGTTTTGTGACCGGGCTATTCCTTATGTACGCCGTTCAGGGATGACTAGCTACAACGAATATATTACCGACCTGGAAGAAAAACATACTCTGGTTTCCGGAAGCGCATTGGTCCGAAGCTATAACTACCGAATTCCCTTTTCACCGCAAAAAAATAAAGCAATAGCCTCTCATGACATACCAGAGGGAATTACTTGCGGACAGGAATACCACTATGCAGATCCCTTCAGGGAAGAAGGTGATTTGTTTGGCGATGAAACAGAAACCGCCGCATTCTACGCACGCGTCCGGCATGAGCGACTCCTTAACGAGCAGTGCCTCCTGAGCGCAACCACCAGCGATCCTGTTCTAATTCCAGGCACTGTGTTTACGCCTGGCGGCCCTGTACCTCAATCGTTCACACGGGGCCTGGTGGTGACAAGGCTGACAATTACAGGCAGTCGCTCAGAACATTATCAGAGTGTCATCAACGGCATACCCTACGTTGACGGTTATAGCTATCGTCCAGCTTATTCTTCCCGCCCTGTGATTACCGGAACCGTACCTGCACGCATAGCCTCCCTGGGCAGCAATAAAACCTATGCAGGGATAGACGCTCAGGGCCGCTACCGGGTGAAGTTTGATTTTGATTTAGCTGAAAAACGTGAAGGGTTTGAAAGCGCATTGATACGGTTAGGCCGTCCTTATGGGGGCGAGACTTACGGTTTTCATTTCCCGCTACTCAATGGCACCGAAGTGGCTGTTTCGTTTGAGGGAGGCGATCCGGACAGGCCGTTTATCGCGCATGTTTTGCATAATGGCAGAGCGCCGGACCTGGTGACAAACAGTAACAACACCCGCAACGTTATTCGCACTGCTGGCCTGAATAAAATCCGGCTTGAAGACAAGCGGGGACAGGAACATATCAAGATTTCCACAGAGCACGGGAAAAGCCAGTTAAGCGTAGGCAATCTCGTCGATGCGCAAGGGAAACCGCGCGGAGAAGGTATTGAGGGGCGTACTGATGACCGCATAGCGCTACGTGGCGGTAAAGGCGTGTTAATCACAACAGAGCCTCAGCCTCGCGCGCAGGGCAAGCAACTGGATATGGCCGCTGCCATAGCGCAGCTTGAGAAAGCGTTAAGCATCGCAAATACGCTTCAACAATGCGCCGCCGCGGCCGGAGCCAGTGAGACGGAGACGGCGTCACAACATGAACTAAAGGCCATGCTTGATAAGCTGACGGGGGCGGGGCTTCTGAGCTATGCCGACCAGGGGCAAGCGCACGTAACTCCACAAACTCTGCAGCTTTCAGCGGGTAACGATTTGGTTGCCACGGCGGGGAATAACGGCAGTGTGAATATTGTCAAAAAACTGTCGGTTGCCGCAGGCGAAAAATTCTCTTTATTTGTGCGCAAACTCGGCATTCAGTTGATTGCCAGCAAAGGCGATATCACTACTCAGGCACAACGCGGCGCAGTACATCTGTTTTCACAGCAGGATTTCACGCTGATGAGTTCAGAAGGGCGGATGAACGGCAGCGCGAAAAAAGGGATTCAACTTAGCTGTGGCGGTGGCGGGATTCGTATTAATCCCAATGGGCTTGTAGAAATATTTTCGCCGACAGGCGTAGAAATAAAAGCCCCTGGCTTTAAATACGATGGCCCTGAAAGCGTTCAGGTGCAAGCGCCGGCATTTAAAGAGGGGACTTTCCAGAAACGCTATCAACTGCAGACGGACGGGCAACCCATTGCGAATCAAAAATTTAAACTGACAAGTTCCTCCGGCCAGGTCACGGAAGGTATGACTGACAGTAACGGCAATTCGCCGCTACTTGATGCCACAGACTTAGATACCTACATCATGGAGTTAGTTGAATGACGGAACAGAATAAAAGCCCTTATCGGCCTCGTGTTGTTTCTCAGGGGGATATTCCGGCACATAAAGGTGCCGGACTTGCAGCCTGTACCACCGTCGTGAGTATCCCTCGTCCTATGCCTGGGATCGTCATCCTTATTCATGGTGTGAATGATGTAGGTGAAGCCTATCAGAATCAGGAAAAAGGTATTATTGCCGGATTATCGAAGCGGCTGAATCGCGATGATATGTATCCTCATGGATGGAATCATTTTCAGATTTCGGACGCTGGCGAAAATTGTGCAAAAATCTGTAAGCCGGGCAGAAGCCCCGTTATTCCTTTTTATTGGGGATATAAACCCGTCACATATGCAGACTGGAAAACAGACCAGCAACGCTACCGTGATGAAGTGGGTAAACTTTCCGGAGATGCCAGGCTGCCTTATGACGCTTATCAGGAGTTTGACCCTGAGAAAAAAGCCGCCGCGGGTAATGATGGTAAAGGACCATTTAAATTTCAAAATGATAACTTTGCTAACGCACTTGATGAGAACTATGCCAAAGGCGGTGGTGTGTTCGCCAATGCGACAACCTGCATCCCGGATATGTTAGGCCCTGGTTCCGCTGGGTTAAGTTATGATTTGGTAGCGAAAATGTCTCGTAATCCCTCAGACGGGGATTACACCCATGCGATGTATTCCAACCCGCACCGGATATACCAGTTTTTTGCGGCGCAACGGCTTGCTGATTTAATACTCCAGATTAGACGTGAGCCCGTAACCAAAGATGATGTAATTAATATAGTTGCCCATAGCCAGGGGACAATCATTACTATGCTGGCGAATATGCTTGTTAAAAAAGAGGGGGTAACGCCACTGGTGGATAAGTTAAAAGCATCCTGTAATGGCTTCAAGGCCTGTCTCTGGGTCCGCGGCGGGAATGAAAGCTGTAGTGAAGAATTAAAATATTCCTTAGAAAAGCTCAATATCCCGGCAACGGAAATCTCTTATCTGGCTGAGTGTCCCGGCTACACATTATTAAATGAATGGATGAGGAATGATTATGTAATCAAACGCCTGCTCATCATCATTGATATGCATGAGGAAGATAAACCGTCAAAATCGATGGAGAATGCAACGGCATTATTATTGACAAACAGTTATGGGAAAGTAGAAGGCGAAAAGACGATATATATTTTTCGTCCGATAACTGACATAACCGATCCGGAAGAAACGATACCTGTTTACCTTAAAACCGAGCAGGTGAAGGAACCAAAGACGTTATGGTATACCGGTTTAACTAAATCGCAAAAATATCCGCTGTTGAAGATATTAGACGACTGGAAAATGGCAGCAAACAGGCTGGAACTGGAAGGATCATTCGGTTCGTCAACGGAAGGTTATCGGTGGTTTGCGCTGGCTCTGGCGGCAGATGGCGTAAAATATGCTCAGGGGCCGCAATTCATTGCGGCGTCAACAGATAATAAACTATCACTGGTTGCCTTATCCTCAAAAATCCCTAAGGCATTAATAACAAAAATTAATACCAACTATCGTAGCCCGTGGGAAGCAGGGGGAATGTTTGGAGTTTGCACTATGGTGACTATTTTAATTGGGTTAGCAGCATTTGCTCCACAGGTTGTAGAGCATATGTCAGTATGGCTTTTTATATTTATTATCGTTCTGCCCTTATTTGTTGGGCTTACAACAGGAGCAGTATTGACATCGATCGCAGATAATAAAGCAGATCAAGATATGTGGTTATAACCAATGGCAGATAATATTGCAAAACGGCAACCCTCGGTTGCCGTTTATGTTTACCTACGCAATTGCGTTAGGGCACTCTTCACCGTTTTCCAGCTGCTGCAAATTCCCCAGTGTCGTTTCGGAAATGCTGATCAGCGCTTCGGCGGTCAGGAAGGCCTGATGACCGGTAAACAGCACATTATGACAGGCGGACAGACGACGGAACACGTCATCCTGAATTACGTCATTAGACTTATCTTCAAAGAACAAATCGCGTTCATTCTCATACACGTCCATGCCCAGTGCGCCAATTTTCTGCGTTTTCAGTGCTTCGATGGCGGCCTGAGAATCAATCAACCCCCCACGGCTGGTATTGATGATCATCACACCATCTTTCATCTGGTCAAATGCGGTCTGGTTGAGCAGATGATAGTTTTCCGGCGTTAGCGGGCAGTGCAGGGAGATCACGTCTGACTGGGAGAACAAGGTTGGCAGGTCGACATACTCTACGCCGAGATCCAGCGCAGCAGCGCTTGGGTAGGGATCAAATGCCAGCAGACGCATGCCAAAGCCTTTCAGAATGCGAAGGGCGGCCACACCGATTTTACCCGTACCGATAACGCCAGCAGTTTTACCGTACATGGTAAAGCCGGTCAGACCTTCCAGAGAAAAGTTGGCATCGCGGGTACGCTGATAAGCGCGGTGAATACGACGATTCAACGACATCATCATACCGATGGCGTGTTCGGCCACCGCTTCAGGCGAGTATGCCGGAACACGAACGACCTTCAGACCCAGCTCTTTCGCTGCGTCAAGATCCACGTTGTTGAAACCTGCACAACGCAGGGCAATATACTTCACCCCGTGTTTTTTCAACTCTTCCAGCACCGGGCGGCTACCGTCATCGTTCACAAAGATACAGACGCCTTCACAGCCGTGCGCCGTTTTGGCGGTTTTTTCGGTCAGCAGAAAGTCGAAAAATTCGAGATCGAATCCGTAATCCTCGTTAACATGTTGCAGATACTTTTTATCGTACTGCTTTGTGCTATATACCGCGAGTTTCATAAGACTTTCTCCAGTGATTTTGCATTCACGTTAGCATGATTAAAATAATCTTACAATTTATAAAATATTATTGAATTCAATAAGTTCTATGAATCATTGTAGAGCATCTATCCTTAAAAATGGCGTTCACTTCAACTGACTGGCTAAACATGCGACAATGATCGGCAATGTCGGCTTATTTTTCTCGCTAAATCAGGATATTAACCGCCCATGAAGGGTAAATACAAAGCCGCGATTGCGCTCTTACTGCTGTTGATACTCGTGCCGCTGACGCTGCTGATGACGCTTGCCCAGTGGGTGCCCACGCTTGCCGGGATCTGGCTGCCGGTGGGAACGCGTATCGCCTTTGAAAAAAGTCCCCGTCTGACGCGTCACTCCCTCCAGATCCCCGATCTCCGTTATCTGGTGGAAGACTGCGAAATTGCCCGAATCGACAATATCACCTTATCGCATCCCAGCCGCTGGAATCTCGATATTGGTGCGCTTGAGCTTAACTCGGCGTGCCTGAGTCAATTGCCCCAATCTGCGCCGTCAACCGTCGCGCCAAAAACGCTGGCGCAGTGGCAGGCCATTCTGCCCAACACCTGGCTGACTATTCATCGTCTGACGCTTGCGCCCTGGCAGCAGTGGCAGGGAGAACTGCGAGCCTCGTTGACGCCTGCCAGTCAGTCGCTGAGCTACAAAGGCGAGCAGGTGAGCATCAAAGGTCAACTGCGCGGTCAGATGCTCTCCATCAGTCAGTTTGATGTGCAACTTCCGAATCAACCTCAGCCGCTGAAACTGGTGGGTGAGTTTACAATGCCGCTCGTGCCGGACGGTGTGCCGGTCAAAGGCCATGCGCTGGCAACCTTTAACGTGCCACAGATCGATTCGCTGGTCGATGCCGAACTGGACTGGGAGAACAGCCAGGGGCAACTGGTGGTCATGGCGCGGGATAATCCCGATCCGCTGCTCGATCTGCCGTGGCAAATCACCGCGCAGCAACTGACTATCAGTGATGGGCGCTGGAACTGGCAACAGTCCGGGATGCCGCTGAGTGGACGCCTGGGCCTTAAGATCGACAACTGGCAACACGGGCTGGAGAAGGCCACTTTCGCCGGACGACTGAACGTATTAACCGAGGGCGATGCCGGTAAAGGGAACGCCGTTCTGAATATCGGGCCCGGCACGCTGAGCATGGAAAACAGCAACATGCCGCTGCATCTGAGCGGAGAAGCCAAACAAAACGATCTGATCCTCTATGCAAAACTCCCGGCCAGGCTGACGGGAAGCCTTAACGATCCGCTGCTCACTTTCGAGCCAGGGGCGCTGCTGCGCTCGCGTGGTCGCATTATTAACTCGCTGGATATCGATGAAATACGCTGGCCGCTGGCAGGTGTAAAGCTGACGCAGAAGGGAGTGGATGGCCGCCTGCAGGCCATTTTGCGGGCGCATGAAAACGAGATGGGGGATTTTGAACTTCATCTGGACGGCCAGGCCAGCGATTTTTTACCGGATAACGGCCTGTGGCAGTGGCGCTATTGGGGGAAAGGGAACTTCACGCCAATGAACGCGCGCTGGGATGTGGCGGGTAAAGGGGAGTGGCGTGATAACGTTATTGAGTTGACGGATCTCTCAACCGGCTTCGATAAACTCCAGTACGGCACCATGCTGGTCAGCAAACCGCGCCTGGCGCTGGACACGCCGGTGCGCTGGTATCGCGACCCTGACAGCCCGACATTTAGCGGCGCGTTATCGCTCAATGCCGGGCAAACGACATTTTCCGGCGGAAGCGTGCTACCTCCATCGGTACTGACTTTTCGCGTTGACGGCACCGACCCGACGATCTTCCAGTTCAAAGGCGATCTCCATGCCGATAAAATCGGGCCAGTGCGGGTGAATGGACGCTGGGATGGCGAGCGTCTGCGCGGGCAGGCCTGGTGGCCGAAACAGTCTCTCACCGTTTTCCAGCCTTTGCTTCCACCGGACTGGAAAATGACGTTGCGTGAAGGTTCGCTGTACGCGCAGGTGGCGTTCTCAGCGGCGGCGGAACAAGGTTTTGAAGCGGGTGGCCACGGCGTGCTGCAATCCGGCAGTGTGTGGATGCCCGATAACCAAATCAACGGCGTCGATTTTGTTCTGCCGTTCCGCTTTAGCGAGGGCACCTGGTCGCTGGGCACGCGTGGCCCCGTGACGTTACGCATTGGTGAAGTGCAAAACCTGGTAACCGCGCGCAATATCACGGCGGATTTGCAGGGTGATTATCCATGGTCAGAGAACCATCCTCTGTTGCTCTCCAACGTGAAGGTCGAGACGCTCGGCGGGAAGATCACTCTGCAGCAATTGCGTATGCCACAGCACGATCCGGCACTACTGCGCGTAGACAATATCTCCTCCAGCGAGCTTATCAGCGCCATCAATCCGAAGCAGTTCACTCTGTCTGGTCCGGTGAGCGGGGCGCTGCCATTCTGGCTGGACAATGAAAAATGGATCATCAAAGATGGCTGGTTAACCAACCCAGGGCCAATGACGCTGCGTATCGACAAAGACACGGCAGATGCCATTGTGAATGATAATATGGTGGCGGGGGCGGCGATTAACTGGCTACGCTATATGGAAATTTCCCGGTCATGGACGAAAATCAATCTGGATAATCTGGGTGAATTAACGATGCAGTCGACCCTTAAGGGAACCAGCCGCGTGGAAGGTAAAAGCGGCTCCGTGAACCTTAACTACACTCACGAAGAGAATGTTTTTACGCTCTGGCGCAGCCTGCGCTTTGGGGACAATCTGCAAACCTGGTTTGAGCAACATGCGACGATACCCGGTATCCGCAGTTCGGCTGGCAAGGAAAGTGAGGAACAACAATGAAAAAGAGGGCTGGTGTACTCACCGTCGCCGTTGTCGGGTTGCTGACAGGCTGTACGCCGCGCATTGAAGTCGCAGCGCCGAAAGAACCGATAACCATCAATATGAATGTCAAAATCGAACACGAGATCCATATCAAGGTCGATAAAGACGTTGAAGCCCTGCTGAAATCACGCAGCGATCTGTTCTGAGGACGCCATGAAACGACTCGCTTTAGCTTTGATTCTACTGGCGCTGGGGATGAACGTGCAGGCTGCAACACTCACGCTGAACGACGCCCGTGCGCAGGGGCGTGTTGGCGAAACCCTGAGCGGCTATATCGCGCCGATTAAGCAGGATGCAGAAACGCTGGCGCTGGTGAAGCGTATTAACGCGGCACGCACGGAGAGCTACCAGCAACTGGCCGACAGCAATAATCTGCCTGTTGATGAAGTGGCGAAAATGGCAGGGCAAAAGCTGGTGGCCCGCGCACAGCCGGGCGAATACGTGAAGGGTATTAACGGTAAGTGGCTGAAAAAATAGTTAGCGAAAACGCTTACGATATTCGCCAGGTGAGACGCCAAAACGTTGCTTAAAGGCCGTCGAAAAATGGCTGTGGTCAGAAAAGCCCCAGCTAAAACCAATTCCCGCCAGTTTTTCGTCATCGCTGGCGGTGCGCAGTACCTGAGCGCACAGGTCGAGACGACGATTCTTAATGTACTGGGCGACCACCAGACCTTTATCGGCAAACATACGGTATAAGCTGCGCACCGACATGCCGCTCTCCGCGGCAATCCACTCCGGGCGCAATGCTTCAGACTGGATATGGTCATCAATCAGAGCAAGCACGTTGCGGAACTGACGCTCCTTGCGCGGCGGCTGCGCGGGCTCACGTTGCACAAACGCCGGACGCAACAGACAGACCATCGCTGCCAGCGCGGCTTCGCTCTCCAGATCGCTCAAATCAGGATTTCCCATACTCTCCTGCAACAGTCGGTGGCTCAGTTGCACGGTAGGTAATGTGCGTGGGAGGGGCAGCGCACAGTGCACCTCCTGGAAACGGTATTGTTGCTCAACAATCTGGCGGGGCAGCAGAAGTGAAATCTGGCGCGATTTGTCGTGCCAGGATATCGAGCAGGGGCGCGATGCGTCGAGAAGGGTAATGTCACCGGTTTTAAGAATGGCGCGACGGTCGTCCTGTTCAATTTCCGCGCTTCCTTCCAGCTGGAACACGGTATAGAACCAGGCATCATTGCCGTTTTTAATCTCATGGCGGCTACGGAACAGGTTTACGCCCGCGGTGGTCACGGTGCTTAACTTCAGACTTCGGGCGTAGCTGGTCTCCAGTTCGCCAATAAACTTACCCTCCAGCGGACGGGCCGCAAAGCGTCCACACACCTGGTTTATTTGCGCCAGCCACTGTTGATATTTTTCCTGTTCGCTTGCACACGCCATTGTTTATCCCGATGCATCGTCAATGTTTTTGCATTGTTGCATTTATGTTGCAATTTGTCAGAGCCATGAGGCTGACTATAGGAAAGAACACTCACTGGTAACAGCGTAATAAGCGGGAATTATCACGAATTGCGGAGCCTGTCACAGGTGGCAAAGCGAATGTCACACAGACAAAAGCGGGAATGCGAAAGCCCTCGTAGACTGCATTAACACCCTGCGAAGAATAACAAAGGAGTTCCCGATGTCTGAATCACAGGTAGCCGTCCTGCCTGCCGTACAGCAGTTTTTAGACCGACACCACGGCCTGTGGATTGAAGGCCGCCAGGTGGCGTCAGAGAGCGAGAAGCGCCTGAATATCTACAACCCGGCCACGGGCGAGGTTATTGCATCGACGGCGGATGCGAGCGTGGACGATGTGGATCGCGCTGTGATGTCTGGCTGGCGCGCCTTTGTGGCCCGAAGCTGGGCGGGAAAATTACCGGCGGAGCGTGAGCGCATCCTGCTGCGTTTTGCCGATCTGCTGGAACAGCACAGCGAAGAACTGGCGCAGCTTGAAACGCTGGAGCAGGGGAAATCCATTAACATTTCCCGCGCCTTTGAAGTGGGCTGTACCCTGAACTGGATGCGTTATACCGCCGGGCTAACCACCAAAATTGCGGGCAAAACCCTCGATCTTTCGATTCCCCTGCCGCAGGGGGCGCGCTACCAGGCGTGGACACGAAAAGAGCCGGTTGGCGTGGTGGCCGGAATTGTGCCGTGGAATTTCCCCCTGATGATCGGCATGTGGAAAGTCATGCCTGCGCTGGCGGCTGGCTGCTCCATTGTGATTAAGCCGTCTGAAACCACGCCGCTGACCATGTTGCGCGTGGCGGAGCTGGCAAGTGAAGCCGGTGTACCGGACGGTGTATTCAATGTTGTTACCGGCAGTGGTGCCGTCTGCGGTGCGGCGCTGACCTCGCACCCGCGCATTGCCAAAGTGAGCTTTACCGGTTCGACCGCCACGGGCAAGCAGATTGCACGAACGGCGGCGGATACATTGACGGGCGTAACGCTGGAGCTGGGAGGTAAAAACCCGGCGATCGTGCTGAAAGATGCCGATCCCGCGTGGGTCATTGAAGGGCTGATGACCGGAAGTTTCCTCAATCAGGGGCAGGTATGCGCGGCCAGTTCCCGTATCTATATTGAAGCGCCGTTGTTCGATACGCTGGTGAGCGGGTTTGAACAGGCAGTGAAATCCCTGAGCGTCGGGCCGGGCATGTCGCCGCAGGCGTTTATTAACCCGCTGGTTTCCCGTGCCCACTGCGACAAAGTGCAGACTTTCCTTGATGAGGCGACGTCGCGCAATGCGGAGCTGATCACCGGTAATAAAGGGCCGGAAGGGAACGGTTATTACGTCTCGCCGACGCTGGTGGTGAACCCGAATGCCAGTCTGCGACTGACCCGCGAAGAGGTGTTCGGCCCGGTGGTTAACCTGGTGCGCGTGGCCGACGGGGAAGAGGCGCTGGCACTGGCGAACGATACCGAATACGGGCTGACGGCCAGCGTCTGGACGCAAAATATCAGCAAAGCGCTGGAGTACACCGACAGGCTGCAGGCCGGAACGGTGTGGGTGAACAGCCACACGCTGATCGACGCTAACCTGCCATTCGGCGGTATGAAGCAGTCCGGCACCGGGCGCGACTTCGGCCCGGACTGGCTGGACGGCTGGTGTGAAACCAAATCGGTATGTGTTCGCTACTGATATCTGGCCGGGTCGCGCTTTGTTGACCCGGCAGGCTTATCGTGACCAGCGATCCCGTCCGGCCTCTTTCGCCCGATAAAGCGCCGCATCGGCGCGGGCGATAATCTCTGTACCGGCCAGACCTTCGGCCATTTCCGCAATTCCCATGCTGACAGTGACATAATCGCTGACCTTTGAGGCAACATGTGGCACTGCCGCTTTGCGTAGACTTTCCTGAATACGTGCAGCAATCTGCTCGGCCATTTTCGCCGGACAATCAAAGAGGATCACCACAAACTCTTCGCCGCCGTAGCGGGAAACGACATCATCAGGCGTCCGCACCGACGTTTTTAGCACCTGCGCCACGCGCGTCAGACACTCGTCTCCCGATTGATGGCCATATGTGTCGTTGTAGAGTTTGAAGTAATCGACATCCAGCATAATCAGTGAGAACTTTTTTTTCTGCTCGACGGCATTTTCCAGCACCAGTTCCATCGATCGGCGGTTCGCGGTTTTGGTCAACGGGTCCTGATGGGCCAGCGCATCCAGGCGCGAAATCAACAGCTGATTCTGCTGGTTACGTCGCCAGGCCTCTTCAAACCAGCTTAAGAGTATAAAGCGGCCGCAGATAAGGATGAGGGTAAAAACACCCCAGACGCCAGCGAACCGAATATTGACCCCATGGTTCAGCGTCATGCTGGCGATTGGCAGTGAGAGCCAGAGGGGAAAAATAAAACACAGCAGTCCCGCCGGGTAAAAATAGAGTGCGGTCATTCCCGCCATCAATAATGTGATAAACATCGGCCACGCATGGGGAAGCTGTAATTCGGTAATAAACCAATAGCAACAGACTGACCAGATCAGGCTGCATAAGAACAGAACAACGCTAATACCAGGGATGTGCCGCCAGATCATGATGATTAAGGCGACGGACAGCACAATGATCCCCAGCATTGATGCATCGACAACCAGAATAAGTTGCTGGCGTACACGCAAAAGGGTGTCGATATCACCGAACAACATATTGCGCAGCAAGAGCATGAGGGCAAAGCTGACGTTCACAAACGCCAGCCATGGGAGGTTCATCACCAGCCCGTGCAGTACCATTGATTTGCGCGTGGGCCAGGTGGCCAGCTCTGGTGCCGTTGTGTGTCGTTTTTCCATAAAAATTGTTTTCCTGAAACGGGCGGAAGATCCGCCCGTAAATACGCGTTACGGTGTCACAATGTGGTAGCCAAAGAACTTCTCTGGTGTCCTGGCTGAAAATGTTTCAAGAGATGCAAAGGGAATACGCGAGGTAAAATAACTATAATCTGGATGCGGTATACAGCAAGTCAGCCGATGAAAACCGGGCATTGCGCCCGGTCTGTTTTATTTCTGTTCGTCTTTCTTCTTGCCGAGCGTTGGTGTCTCGTCAAAGAAGTTCCACGGTTTGAGCAGGGTATGAACCCACTCCGTTGGCATGATAGGCCACTCTTCGGCGCGGGCGACGTGGGTTGTTCCCGTTGTCATCCAGACGACGTCGTCCTGGTCGTTCAGCGACTCGTTATCCTTGCTGTACTGGCCCAGCCCCGTGTCATGCGTCGAACGGTTCGGGAATTTCCCTTCCGGGTACAGCTCATTCTGGTGATAACGCGTCACCCACAGTTGCTTATCCATAAAGCTCAGACGGTGGTAAATCCATTCGTCCGGGGCGAATTTCGCGCCGGTGGCGACCGGATGTGTCCCCCCTGCATACGGGATAATCTGATACGAAACCGGGTTACCCATGCGGTTCTCTTTGCTGGTGTTGCTCAGCAGGCGAATCGTGCCGGGGTCAAATTTCTGCGCTGCCTGCTGCTCGGTATCAATGTCGTACTGATTGACCTGCATGGTACTGGTACGTGGGCCGCCCGCGGTGTTTGGCTTCACTTCAGGGTCCATCGCCACCAGTTTGTTGTTAATACCATCCACGTCCAGATCCAGGCGGAAGTTATAGATATGCTGGTGCGTGGTGCCCACAATATTATGGTCGATCAGCGTTCCGTATCGGGTGTCATCTTTGGCGGTGGCATCGTGCATGGTTTTTGCCATGACGCCTTTTACCGCTTCAATACCGGTTGCACCGGCATCAATGCCAATGGTGCCATTTTCGTGGAACACCCAGTCGAAGATATAGTCGTAATTACCCACGGTGCTTACCCAGCGCACCACCAGTTCGCGACGTTCGGTGCTGACGTTTGGCTGGCCCATCTCCTGGTGCTTATACTCCGGCCCGGCATAGCGCTCGAAGATAGCGATCGCGCGAGGGATTTCCATCGGCGTGCCGGTGTAATCCGGGATGGTTTCATTGAGCAGCACGGCGTTAGACGGCACATCTTTGCCGCGTACCAGCGGGGAGGTCAGGGTGCCCATGCCGTAGTCGCCGGAATCCAGATAGGCTTTGAAATACCAGCCCACATCCGGATCGCCGTAGGGAACGATCATCCCGCCAAGCGATCCCTGATACATAATCTGCCGCTTTTTGCCGTTGTCGTTGTAGGTTACGGTAGAAATCATCGGGCCGACGCGGGAGTCCAGGCTCAGGTGGAAATCCCAGTTCTGCCAGTGCACCATATCACCGGTGATCGTGTAGTTCTTGCCTTCTGGTTCGATGATCTCCAGCGGTTTTTTCGCCGTTTCTACGCGATCGCGGCCATCATAAGGCCGCGGGGTGAGCGGAACCGGCACCACCGGACCTTCTTCAATTTTCTGGATTTTTTTCTGCTCCAGATCAACCACGGCGACCAGGTTTTCAATCGGATGCGCCCAGTAGTTGCCGTCGCCCACATCCAGATAGCTCACCACTTTCAGCAGACGATCTTCCTGCCTGAGACCGTCTTTGCCGTCAAAGTAGCCGACGGTCAGCGGCGTGGTGATCACTTTCTTCGTGTCGGTAATACCGCGTTTTTTCAGCACGTCGGCAAACTCTGTGCTCTCGTTAATGATCTGCTGAACGGCGGTAAAATCATCCAGCAGCACCATGCCATGTGCGTCTTTGACGGGCTCCTGGCGCAGGATTTTTTTCTCTTTCAGATCCACGAGGCTTTCAATTACATGTTTGCCATCCAGCATGGTGATATTCGCCTGACGTGGAGCGTCAACAGCGGTGCCGTTCAGCACGAAGTCCCAGACTTTGGTTTTTTCCGGCTCGGCAAGGGCGATCTGGGTAAAGCGGGTATTCGGTTTAAAATCCGCAGAGGCTTTTACAATCTCTACGGCCTGCTTAATTTCGTCAGCCGTCAGTGCGTTTAACGGGTGAGGGCGTTTTTCCACCTGAAATGTCTGGTCGAGACCGGACTGAAAAACATCGTTGATGAAGGTCTCAGAGATAAAGGCTTTTTTGTTTTTCATCACCACCGGCACCTGTAGCGTCAGGGGCTTGCCGTTGACGATCGCGGTTTTCGCGCCCGGTTTGACCTTCACAAAGGCACCGTCTTTGGCGATGGTGAACATCTGAGCGTAATCATCCCACTGCACGTCCGCGCCAAATTCCTGCAGCGTTTTGTCCATCGGAACCATATGCGCTTCGCCGCCGTGGGCGAAAACAGGGGATTGCCAGGCGCAACACAGCGCAACGGCCATAGCCAGTGCCGTTCTACGGGCAGAAAAAGAAGAATTGCTTCCCATCGCAGACCTCATCTTGTTGTGTTTATTGTGTTGTGACAGCCTTATCCTGACAGGAGCCCACGCAAAACGTTTGCCTGCATCTGCCAGGTTGTTTGTCAGTCTTGCCAGGTTAAAAAAAGACCGGGAGTGGATCACATCCCGGTTAACGTATGAGAGAGGAATGTTTTAGAGATCACCCTGCTGGCGTGCCACCAGCGTCAGAATGGAGTAGAGCGCAACCGCCTGGTGATGCTGGTTGAAGATCTCCACGGACCACTCCACTACGCCGGTCGGTTTCTCGTCAGCGCTGCGCTGTTTCTTCAGCGTTTTACGTTTACAGGTCAGGCGTACCTGAATGGTGTCGCCTGGTTTAACCGGCTCGATGAAGCGCAGGTTTTCCATGCCGTAGTTGGCGATCACAGGCCCTACGCCCGCATCGACAAACAACCCGGCGGCAGCGGAAATCAGGAAGTAACCGTGTACCACGCGCTCGCCAAAGATCGATTCAGCCGCACCAATCTTGTCCATGTGAGCGTAGAAATGGTCTCCGCTCAGGCAGGCAAAATTAACGATATCCGCTTCCGTCAGGGTTCGCCGCGGCGTCAGCAGGCTGTCGCCAGGCTGCAACTCCTCGAAGTATTTGCGGAACGGATGAACGCGATCTTCCTGCACCTTTGCGCCCCGTACCCACTGCTTGCCGATGGCGGCCAGCATTGTCGGGCTGCCCTGAATGGCGGTGCGCTGGAGGTAGTGCTTCACAGCGCGCAGCCCGCCCAGCTCCTCACCACCGCCCGCACGTCCCGGACCACCGTGTACCAGCTGCGGCAGAGGAGAACCGTGCCCGGTCGACTCTTTGGACGATTCTTCGTTGAGGATCTGAATACGTCCGTGTGAACGCGCAGCCCCGGCAATAAACTGACGAGCAGTCTCCGGATCAGCCGTCACCAGTGTTCCCGCCAGGCTACCGCCGCCCGCGCGGGCAAGCTGCATCGCGTGGTCTGCGTTGCGATACGGCATCAGCGTGGCGACGGGGCCGAAGGCTTCGGTGGCATGCACGGCTGGCGTTTCGTCCGGCTGTGGACAGAAAAGCAGCGTGGGCGGGAAGAATGCACCGGCCGCCCGCAAATCCGCTTTGCCACCCAGACGGATCTGGCAGCCTGCGGCAACCAGAGAGTCCACTTTTTCCTGTACGTCGGCGCGCTGATCGCTGTTGACCAGCGCGCCCATCTTCACACCGTCCTGTGCCGGATCGCCCATTACCACCTTTTCCAGCCGCGCAATCAGCGCCTGGCTGACGGCTTCCGTCTGGCTTTGCGGAACGATGATGCGGCGAATGGCGGTACATTTTTGTCCGGCTTTGGCGGTCATCTCGCGCACCACTTCGCGGATAAACAGGGCAAATTCCGGTTGCTCTGGCGTAACGTCTTCACCCAGCACGCAGCAGTTCAGGGAGTCGGCCTCCATGGTGAAGGGAATGGCGTTCGCCACAATATTCGGGTGAATGCGCAGGCTCTGGCCGGTGGCGGCGGAGCCGGTGAAGGTCACCACGTCCTGGCTGTCGAGATGGCTCAGCAGATCGCCCGCACCGCCGCAGATCAGACTGATGGCACCGTCCGGCACCAGACCGCTCTCCACGATGGATTTCACCATCGCTTGTGTCACCTGCGCGGTAGCGGTCGCGGGTTTGATAATGGCGGGCATCCCGGCAAGCCAGGTCGGTGCCAGTTTTTCGAGCATGCCCCAGCAGGGGAAGTTAAAGGCGTTGATATGCACCGCCACGCCGGATTTTGAGGTTAATACGTGGCGTGCCGCAAAGCCGCCTTCTTTCGACAGGGGGATCAGCTCGTCTTCCGGCCACAGCGTGTCGTCCGGCAGTTCACGGCTGCCGAGGCTGGCGTAGGTGAAAAGCGTACCGATCCCGCCTTCGATATCCACCCAGCTATCGGCCCTGGTCGCCCCGGTCTGGGCAGACAGTGCGTAAAACTGTTCTTTCTGGCTGAGCAGATGTTTCGCCACCGCCTTCAGCATGGCGGCGCGTTCAATAAAACTCATTGCACGAAGTGCTTCACCGCCGTGTTCAATGGCGTAACGGCGAGCGGCTGCCATATCCAGCCCTTCGCTGGTCACGGTCCATAAGGCTTCGCCGCTAATGGCGTGATGAATGTTGCGTTCGCGGCCCCGGCCAGACTGCCAGGCACCGGACAAGAAGCTGGCTAACTGCTGCATCGCTTATCTCCAGATGTTACGTGATTTCACTATAGATAGTTTAATCATGAATCATAAAAATCAAGCTGAGTTTTAATGAATTGTTAACATTGTGATCTGGCTTGTTGGGATGAAACCGCCAACACTCCAGAATTCAAGGCATTTGCGAAAAGCCTTGCGAGCAACATCACAAAATAAACAAACACTCCTTGGGGTTATGTTTAACCATTGTGTAACTTTTACGAAACAAAGTGATTCGTATTGTCGCGATGTTAAATGTTTTAGTGAATCATAAAGGGTGAGGGTGTGATGCAAGAACAACGCTTTGAGCAGCGCATAGCGCAGGAGACGGCCATTGAGCCTCAGGACTGGATGCCGGATGCCTACCGCAAAACGCTGATCCGCCAGATCGGTCAGCATGCACACTCCGAAATTGTCGGCATGCTGCCGGAAGGAAACTGGATCACCCGTGCGCCAACGCTCAGGCGTAAAGCGATCCTGCTGGCAAAAGTGCAGGACGAAGCCGGACACGGCCTGTATCTCTACAGCGCAGCAGAAACGCTCGGCTGCGCACGGGAAGACATCTACCAGAAGATGCTCGACGGCAAGATGAAATACTCCTCCATCTTCAATTACCCGACGCTGAGCTGGGCCGATATCGGGGTGATTGGCTGGCTTGTGGACGGCGCGGCCATCGTCAACCAGGTGGCGCTGTGCCGCACCTCCTACGGCCCGTATGCCCGCGCGATGGTGAAAATCTGCAAAGAGGAGAGCTTCCACCAGCGACAGGGCTTTGAAGCCTGTATGGCGCTGGCGCAGGGCAGTGAATCCCAGCGTCAGATGCTGCAGGACGCCATCAACCGTTTCTGGTGGCCCGCGCTGATGATGTTCGGGCCAAACGATGACAACTCGCCAAACAGCGCTCGCAGCCTGGCCTGGAAAATCAAACGCTTTGGTAACGATGAGCTTCGTCAGCGTTTTGTGGATAACACCGTCCCACAGGTGGAAATGCTCGGCATGACCGTGCCGGATGCGGATCTGCGTTTCGACGAAGAGAGCGGACACTACCGCTTCGGTGAAATCGACTGGCACGAATTTGAGGAAGTGATTAACGGGCGCGGCATCTGTAACCACGAACGTCTGGCGGCGAAACGTAAAGCCTGGGACGACGGGGCGTGGGTACGCGAAGCCGCCCTGGCTCACGCAGAAAAACAGCGTGCCCGTCAGGCCGCATAAGAGGAAAGAGCAATGAGCAATGTCTACTGGCCGTTATATGAAGTTTTTGTGCGATCCAAACAGGGTTTGTCCCATCGTCATGTGGGCAGCCTGCATGCTGCTGACGATCGCATGGCGCTGGAGAACGCGCGAGACGCCTACACCCGTCGCAGCGAAGGCTGTTCCATCTGGGTAGTGAAGGCGAGCGAAATCGTGGCTTCACAACCGGAAGAGAGCGGTGAATTCTTCGACCCGGCGGAAAGCAAGGTTTATCGCCATCCGACGTTTTACACCATCCCTGATGGCATCGAGCACATGTGAGGTTGGGGATGAAAACAGTATCTGCATATGCCCTGCGTCTGGGCGACAACGGTCTGGTGCTCTCCCAGCGTCTGGGGGCCTGGTGTGGCCACGCGCCGGAGCTGGAAATTGATCTCGCGCTCGCCAATATCGGCCTCGACGTGCTGGGGCAGGCGCGCAATTTCCTGACCTATGCCGCCGAACAGGAAGGCAAGGGCGACGAAGACACGCTGGCCTTTGGCCGCGATGAGCGGCAGTTCCACAATCTACTGCTGGTGGAGCAGCCAAACGGCAGCTTCGCCGACACCATCGCCCGCCAGTATTTCATGGATGCCTGGAACGTCGCGCTGTACGAGCGCCTGATCCACAGCAGCGACAGCCAGATTGCCGCCATCGCTGCAAAAGCGATTAAAGAGGCGCGCTATCACCTGCGCTTTAGCCGCGGCTGGCTGGTGCGTCTGGGGGACGGCACCGAAGCCTCCTCGCTAAAAATGCAGCAGGCGGTAGACAACCTGTGGCGCTTTACGGCCGAGCTGTTCGAGGCCGATGACGTTGAGCTGGAACTGATTGCCTCCGGCGTGGCGGTTGACCCGCGTACCCTGCGCCAGCCGTGGGAAAACGAAGTGTTTGCCGGTCTGAATGACGCCACCCTGAATGTGCCTTCTGAAGTGGCGTATCGCACGGGTGGCAAGAAAGGGCTGCATACCGAACATCTGGGGCCGATGCTGGCAGAGATGCAATATCTCCAGCGCGTCTACCCAGGACAGCAGTGGTAAGTGCGGAGGTCGCAATGCAACGTTTTGCTGAGATTGCCCCTGCGGAGATCCCGCAGATCTGGTCGCTGTTAAGCCAGATCCCGGACCCGGAAGTCCCCGTGCTGACCATTACCGATCTGGGCATGGTGCGCAGCGTGAAAGCGCAGGGCGAGGGCTGGGTTATCGGCTTCACACCAACCTATTCAGGCTGTCCGGCCACGGAACATCTGCTGGGTGCCATTCGTGAAACGATGACCGCGCATGGCTTTGCCCCGGTGCATATCGTGCTGCAGCTTGACCCCGCGTGGACCACCGACTGGATGACCGCCGATGCCCGTGAACGTCTGCGCCAGTATGGCATCAGCCCGCCCGTGGGCCATAGCTGCCACGCGCATGCAACTGCAGAGGTGAGCTGCCCGCGCTGTGCCAGCACTGATACCTCGCTTATCAGTGAATTTGGTTCAACGGCCTGCAAAGCGCTCTATCGCTGCAATACCTGCCGTGAGCCCTTCGACTATTTCAAATGCATCTGAGGCTGCCATGACAACGTTTCATTCATTAACAGTAGCAAAAGTGGAACCCGAAACCCGCGACGCGGTGACCATTACTTTTGCGGTGCCACAGGCTTTGCAGGAGGCGTACCGCTTCCGCCCAGGGCAACACCTGACCCTGAAAGCCACGCTTGGCGGTGATGAACTGCGCCGCTGCTACTCCATCTGTCGAAGCGCCGCGCCGGGTGAGATCAGCGTGGCGGTCAAAGCCATCGAAGACGGGCGTTTCTCCCGCTATGCCCGTGATGAAATTACACAAGGTATGGCGCTGGAAGTGATGGTTCCACAGGGGCATTTCGGCTACCAGCCCCAGGCCGACCGGGAAGGCCACTATCTGGCGATTGCCGCAGGCTCCGGGATCACGCCGATGCTGGCGATTATCTCCGCCACGCTCGCCACCGAACCGAACAGCCATTTCACGCTGATTTACGGCAACCGCAGCAGCCAGAGCATGATGTTTCGTGGCGCGCTGGCAGACCTGAAAGACAAATACCCGCAGCGGCTGCAACTGGTCTCCATCTTCAGCCAGGAGCGGCTTGACAGCGATCTGCTTTATGGCCGCATCGACGGTGAAAAACTGCAGGCGCTGGCAAAAACGCTGATCAACTTCCGCCAGTACGACGAAGCCTTTATTTGCGGCCCGTCGGCGATGATGGATGACGCGGAAGCGACACTGAAAGCACTGGGTTTGCCGGAAAAAGCGATTCACCTTGAGCGCTTCAACACGCCGGGTGCTGGTGTTAAACGCGCGGTGAGCGTACAGGCCGAAGGTCAGAAAGTCACCGTGCGCCAGGACGGACGCGACCGCGAAATCACCCTGACCGCGGATGACGAAAGCATTCTTGACGCAGCCCTTCGCCAGGGCGCGGATCTGCCGTATGCCTGCAAAGGCGGCGTCTGCGCCACCTGTAAATGCAAAGTGCTGCG
This sequence comes from Enterobacter sp. MALB-1, assembly GCF_041021625.1. Taxonomy (NCBI): domain Bacteria; kingdom Pseudomonadati; phylum Pseudomonadota; class Gammaproteobacteria; order Enterobacterales; family Enterobacteriaceae; genus Enterobacter; species Enterobacter sp. MALB-1. Next base: position 2,340,263 of record NZ_JBDPJL010000001.1, on the reverse strand, counting down.
CGGCAAGGTGGACATGGCCACCAACTACAGCCTGGAGCCGGACGAACTGGCCGCCGGGTATGTGCTGAGCTGTCAGGCGCTGCCGTTAACCGCCGACGTGATGGTTGATTTTGATGCGAAGGGGATGGCATGAGCGAACTGATTGTCACCCGTCATGGCCGCGTGCTGCAGCTGACGCTGAATCGTCCGGCGGCACGTAATGCACTCAACAATGCGCTGTTATTGCAGATTGCCGACGCGCTGGAAGCCGCTGCAGTGGATAGCGAAATCTCCGTCTGTGTGATCCACGGCAGCGAGCGCTGCTTTGCTGCCGGGGCAGATCTCAACGAAATGGCGGAAAAAGATCTGCCCGCCACCCTGAATGACATTCGCCCTCAACTGTGGGCGCGGATCAACGCCTTTAACAAACCGCTGATCGCCGCCGTAAACGGCTTCGCGCTGGGAGCCGGGTGCGAACTTGCGCTTTTGTGTGACGTGGTGATAGCTGGCGATAACGCCCGTTTCGGCCTGCCGGAAATTACCCTCGGCATTATGCCGGGCGCAGGCGGCACTCAGCGTCTTATCCGCTGCGTCGGTAAATCCCTTGCCAGCAAAATGATCCTCACGGGGGAAAGCATTACCGCGCAGCAGGCGCAGAACGCCGGTCTGGTCAGCGATGTTTTCCCACCCGCCCTGACGCTGGAATATGCCCTGAAACAGGCGGCACTGATGGCGCGTCACTCTCCGCTGGCGCTTCAGGTGGCGAAACAGGCGCTGCGTCAGTCTCAGGAAGTCCCGCTGCAGGCGGGGCTGGCTCAGGAGCGGCAACTGTTTACGCTGCTCTCAGCGACCGACGATCGCCGGGAAGGCATCGACGCCTTCTTACAAAAACGCACCCCCGACTTTAAAGGACGCTAACTGTGGAATGTATTCTGAGTCATGTAGAGCAAGGCGTGATGACCCTTACGCTGAACCGTCCGGACCGTCTGAACAGCTTTAACGATGTGATGCACCAGCAGCTTGCTGAGTGCCTGAAACAGGCCGAGCGCGATGACACTATCCGCTGCCTGCTGATCACCGGCGCGGGGCGCGGCTTCTGCGCAGGGCAGGATCTTAACGACCGCAACGTAGACCCGAATGGTCCTGCACCGGATCTGGGCATGTCCGTTGAAACCTTCTACAACCCGCTGGTGCATCGCCTGGCAAAACTGCCGAAACCGGTGATTTGTGCCGTCAATGGCGTGGCGGCCGGAGCCGGTGCCACGCTGGCGCTTGGCTGCGACATGGTGATTGCGGCCCGCTCAGCCAGCTTCGTGATGGCCTTCAGTAAACTGGGCCTGGTGCCGGACTGTGGCGGGACCTGGCTGCTGCCGCGCGTTGCCGGACGCGCCCGCGCCATGGGGCTGGCGCTGCTCGGTGACAAACTCAGCGCTGAGCAGGCACAGGCCTGGGGGATGATCTGGCAGGTGGTGGATGACGAGCAACTTTCCGCTACCGCACAGCAGATGGCGCTGCACTTTGCGACGCAGCCCACCTTTGGTCTGGGGCTGATCAAACAGGCGATCAACGCTGCTGAAACCAACACCCTGGATGCCCAGCTTGACCTGGAGCGCGACTACCAACGCCTGGCCGGGCGCAGCGATGACTACCGCGAGGGCGTTAGCGCCTTTCTGGCGAAGCGCGCGCCGAACTTTACGGGGAAATAAGATGCTGAACATAGGTACTGTCGCCGTGATTGGCAGCGGCACGATGGGGGCGGGTATCGCTGAAGTGGCCGCAAGTCATGGGCACCAGGTGCTGGTTTATGACATCGCCGCAGAGGCGATTTCTCGTGCCATTGACGGTATTCGCCAGCGCCTGACGTCGCGTGTGGCGCGCGGAAAATTGTCTGCCGATGCCAGCGAACAGATCCTTGCACGTTTGCTGCCGGTAACGGATATCCAGGCCCTGGCCGCAGCGGATCTGATCATTGAGGCTGCTTCTGAGCGTCTTGAGGTGAAAAAAGCGCTGTTTGCGAAACTGGCCGCTATCTGCCCGCCGCAGACGCTGCTCACCAGCAACACCTCATCTATTTCTGTTACTGCGATCGCGGCAGACATTCACCATCCTGAGCGTGTCGCCGGGCTGCATTTCTTCAACCCGGCACCGGTAATGAAGCTGGTGGAAGTGGTCAGCGGGCTGGCGACGTCGCCAGAAGTGGCAGACGCGCTGTGCGAGCTGGCGGTGAACTGGGGAAAACAGCCGGTGCGCTGCCAGTCGACGCCCGGTTTTATCGTCAACCGCGTGGCACGACCATTTTATTCCGAAGCCTGGCGTGCGCTGGAGGAGCAGGTGGCAACACCTGAAGTGATTGACGCTGCGCTGCGCGAAGGCGGTGGCTTCCCGATGGGGCCGCTGGAGCTGACGGACCTGATAGGTCAGGACGTTAATTTTGCGGTGACCTGTTCCGTGTTTAATGCCTTCTGGCAGGAGCGTCGTTTTCTGCCGTCGCTGGTGCAACAGGAGCTGGTGCTGGCGGGGCGGCTGGGTAAAAAAAGCGGGAAAGGCGTTTACGACTGGCAGGGCGATAAGCCTGAAGTCCGATGGTCAGAGACGGTCAGCAAGCGCTTTAGCCCGATGCACGTGGAACGAATAAGTGACGGTGTCACGGAAATTGACGACGTGCTGTTGATTGAAACGCAGGGGGAGACGGCACAATCGCTGGCGCTGCGTCATCAGCGTCCGGTTGTGGTGGTGGATCGGATGGAGCGTGATGTCGCCGTTATCGCGGTAGCGTCCAGTAATCCAGATACGGCCACGCAAAAAGCCATCTGTTACCTGCAACAGCAGGGAAAACGGGTGGTGCAGATAGCGGATTACCCTGGTCTGCTGGTCTGGCGCACGCTGGCGATGATTGCCAACGAAGCGCTGGACGCCCTGCAAAAAGGAGTCGCCAGCGAGAAGGATATCGATACCGCCATGCGTCTCGGCGTGAATTACCCGAACGGTCCGATCGCCTGGGGCGAACGTCTGGGCTGGCAACGCCTGTTAACGCTGCTGGAAAACCTGCAACGTCACTACGGCGAAGAACGTTATCGCCCCTGTTCACTGCTGCGCCAGCGTGCGCTTCTGGAGAGTAGCTATGAGTCATAACGCCTGGCACAACGCCCGCACCATGTATGAACAGGACGCCTGTGCGCAGGCGCTCGGCATCGACATTATCGACATGGACGAAGGCTATGCAGTGGTTACCATGACCATCACCCCGCAGATGCTCAACGGCCATAAAACCTGCCACGGCGGACAACTGTTCTCGCTGGCCGATACCGCGTTTGCCTACGCCTGCAACAGCCAGGGGCTGGCGGCGGTGGCCTCTGGCTGCGCGATTGATTTTCTGCGTCCGGGCTTTGCCGGTGACACGCTGACCGCCACTGCGCGGGTGAAGCATCAGGGCAAACTGACCGGCGTGTACGACATTGAAATTCAAAATCAACAACAGAAAACCGTCGCTCTCTTTCGCGGAAAATCTCACCGCACTGGCGGCAGTCTGACAGGAGGAGCCTGATGCGTGACGCATTTATTTGTGATGGTGTTCGTACCCCGGTCGGTCGTTATGGCGGGGCGTTATCGGGAGTGCGCGCAGACGATCTTGGCGCGGTGCCACTGCGTGCGCTTTTGGCGCGCTACCCACAGCTGGATGCGGAGCGCATTGATGATGTGATCTTCGGCTGCGCTAACCAGGCCGGGGAGGACAACCGCAACGTAGCACGCATGTCGGCGCTGCTGGCCGGGCTGCCGCAGACGGTTTCCGGCACCACCATTAACCGTCTGTGTGGGTCGGGTCTCGATGCGATTGGTTTTGCGGCACGCGCTATCAAGGCGGGGGATGGTGACCTGCTGATCGCGGGCGGCGTGGAGTCGATGTCCCGCGCGCCGTTTGTGATGGGCAAAGCTACCACCGCGTTTCAGCGTCAGGCGGAGCTTTTCGATACCACCATCGGCTGGCGATTTGTGAATCCGCTCATGCATCAGCACTTCGGAACTGACAGCATGCCGGAAACGGCAGAGAATGTAGCTGAATTGTTAAATATCAGTCGAGCCGATCAGGACGCCTTCGCGTTGCGCAGTCAGCAACGCACCGCGCAGGCGCAGCAAAACGGCATTCTGGCGCAGGAGATCGTGCCGGTGAGCATCACGGGTAAGAAAGGGGCCGTCAGCGAGGTGTCTGTGGATGAGCATCCGCGCGCCGATACCACGCTGGAACAACTCGCCGCGCTAAAAACGCCATTTCGTCAGAACGGTGTGGTCACGGCGGGGAACGCCTCCGGCGTGAACGACGGCGCAGCGGCGCTGATTATCGCCAGCGAGCAGATGGCGCGTGCGCAAGGGTTAGTCCCGCGCACGCGTATCGTGGCGATGGCGACGGCAGGCGTTGAACCGCGTTTGATGGGATTAGGCCCGGTGCCCGCCACCCGCAAAGTGCTGGAGCGCGCCGGACTCAGCATGACTGATATGGACGTCATTGAGCTTAACGAAGCCTTCGCTTCGCAGGCGCTGGGTGTGCTACGCCAGCTGGGCTTGCCGGATGATGCCGCACACGTCAATCCGAACGGGGGGGCCATTGCGCTGGGCCATCCGCTGGGAATGAGCGGTGCCAGGCTGGCGCTGGCCGCGAGCAATGAATTGCATCGACGCAACGGACGCTATGCGCTGTGTACGATGTGCATCGGTGTGGGTCAGGGCATTGCCATGATCCTTGAGCGTGTTTGAGCGAATAACAATGTGAGTACCCTGCAATGACAAATACAACAACGGTAGATCCGATCGAAACCGCGTCCATTGATGAATTACAGGCTCTGCAGACCGCGCGCCTGAAGTGGACGCTGCACCACGCTTATAACAATGTCCCGATGTACAAACGTAAGTTTGATGCCGCGGGCGTTCACCCCGACGATTTTAAAGAGCTTGCCGACCTGCAAAAATTCCCGTGCACCACCAAACAGGATCTGCGCGATAACTATCCGTTCGACACCTTTGCCGTACCGATGGAGCAGGTGGTGCGTATCCACGCGTCATCCGGCACCACCGGAAAACCGACCGTCGTTGGCTACACACAAAATGACATCGACAACTGGGCCAATATCGTTGCCCGTTCCCTGCGTGCTGCAGGCGGCAGCCCGAAAGATAAAATTCATGTGGCTTATGGCTACGGCCTGTTTACCGGCGGGCTGGGTGCGCACTACGGTGCAGAGCGTTTAGGGGCAACAGTGATCCCGATGTCCGGCGGCCAGACCGAAAAACAGGCGCAGTTAATTCGCGATTTCCAGCCGGATATGATCATGGTGACGCCGTCTTATTGCCTGAACCTGATTGAGGAGCTGGAGCGCCAGATGGGCGGCGATGCCAGCCAGTGTTCACTGCGCGTCGGTGTGTTCGGTGCAGAGCCGTGGACGCAGGCGATGCGCCGCGAGATCGAAAAACGCTTAGGCATTACGGCGCTGGATATCTATGGCCTGTCCGAAGTGATGGGGCCGGGTGTGGCGATGGAGTGTCTGGAAACCGCCGACGGCCCGACCATCTGGGAAGATCATTTCTACCCGGAAATCGTTAACCCGAACGATGGCACGGTGCTGAGCGACGGCGAGCAGGGCGAACTGCTGTTCACCACCCTGACCAAAGAGGCGCTGCCGGTGATCCGTTATCGCACCCGCGACCTGACGCGTCTGCTGCCGGGAACCGCGCGCACCATGCGCCGTATGGACAGGATCAGCGGGCGCAGCGACGATATGTTGATCATTCGCGGCGTGAACGTCTTCCCGTCGCAGCTGGAAGAGGAGATCGTCAAGTTCGAACACCTGTCCCCGCATTATCAGCTGGAAGTGAATCGCCGTGGACATCTTGATTCGCTTTCTGTGAAGGTTGAGCTGAAAGAGAGCAGCTTAACGCTGACGCACGAACAGCGCTGCCAGGTGTGCCATCAGCTTCGCCATCGCATTAAGTCGATGGTCGGGATCTCTACCGACGTGATGATCGTCAACTGTGGCAGCATACCGCGCTCCGAGGGGAAAGCCTGTCGGGTGTTTGATTTGCGCAAAGTGGCGGCTAATGGTTGAATTTTCCCCTCACCCCGTGGGAGTGCGCCGGGGTGAGGGTATACCTCTGATTCGTATGCTATGATTCATCCAGGACAAAAAATACAACAGAATGAATCATATGAAACTTGATGCCTTTATCCAGCATGCTGTCAGCTCTGTTCCCATCAGTGGAACCTCGCTCATCGCGTCTTTATACGGTGATGCACTTTCCCATCGCGGCGGCGAGATCTGGCTTGGTAGCCTGGCGGCGCTGCTGGAAGGGATGGGATTTGGCGAACGTTTTGTACGTACTGCGTTGTTTCGCCTGAACAAAGAGGGCTGGCTGGATGTCTCCCGCATTGGTCGGCGCAGCTTTTATCGTCTGAGCGATAAAGGGCTGCGTTTAACCCGTCGTGCGGAGAGTAAAATCTACCGCGCGGAACTGCCCGCGTGGGACGGAAAATGGCTGCTGCTGCTGTCTGAAGGCCTGGATAAAACCACGCTCGCGGACGTTAAAAAACAGCTAGTCTGGCAAGGGTTTGGTACATTAGCGCCGAGCCTGATGGCCTCGCCGTCACAGAATCTGGCGGATGTGCAATCGCTGCTTCACGATGCAGGCGTGGCGGAAAATGTCATCTTCTTCGAAGCGCATTCTCCGCTGGCGCTGTCGCGCGCCGCGCTGCGCTCGCGGGTTGAAGAGTGCTGGCAACTGACCGAACAAAACACCCTGTACGAAACGTTTATTGATTCATTCCGTCCGCTACTACCATTACTGAAAGAGGCCGCGCCGGACGATCTTACGCCAGCGCGCTGCTTCCAGATCCAGCTGTTATTGATTCATTTTTACCGCCGCGTGGTGCTGAAAGATCCGCTCCTGCCGGAGGAGTTGCTCCCTGCGCACTGGGCGGGGCAAAGCGCGCGGCAGTTGTGTATCAACATCTACCAGCGCGTTGCGCCGGGAGCGCTGGCGTTTGTCAGCGAAAAAGGTGAAACCTCTGTCGGGGAACTGCCTTCGCCCGGCACGCTCTATTATCAGCGTTTTGGTGGTCTGAATATCGCATAAGGAGAAGGTATGCCTGTTTATCAAATTGACGGCCTGACGCCGGTGGTGCCTGAAGAGAGCTATGTTCACCCGACGGCGGTACTGATTGGCGACGTGATTCTGGGCAAAGGCGTTTATATTGGCCCCAACGCCAGCCTGCGCGGTGATTTTGGCCGTATCGTGGTGAAAGATGGGGCGAACGTCCAGGATAACTGCGTGATGCATGGTTTTCCGGATCAGGATACGGTAGTGGAAGAGGACGGGCACATTGGTCACAGCGCCATTCTGCACGGGTGTATTATCCGCCGTAATGCGCTGGTGGGGATGAACGCGGTGGTGATGGATGGCGCAGTGATCGGTGAAAACAGTATTGTCGGTGCGGCGGCGTTTGTTAAGGCGAAAGCGGAAATGCCGGCCAACCATTTGATCATTGGCAGCCCGGCGAAAGCGATTCGTGAGCTGAGCGAGCAGGAGCTGGCATGGAAGCAGCAGGGCACGCGGGAGTATCAGATGCTGGTGGAGCGTTGTAAACGAACGATGCACCAGGTGGAGCCGTTGCGAGAGATCGAGCCAGAGCGTAAGCGGCCAACGTTTCGTGAGAATTTAAAACCGAAGTCTTCCTGAACGGGCAGGTAAGCGAGCGCATAACGTCAACCGGATGCCGGAAAGAAAAAGGCAGGGGGGTATTTTGGCCCTGTTGTACGTTATGGCGTAACAAATACAAGCAACATTCTCATGAAACGTGTATGGTGGCAGTCCCTTAAATCAGGAGATGCCTATGTCTGGACGTAAAAATACACAAGCTCGTCGAAATCACTTAGTTAAATGCCCATGCCCGAACTGCTCAAAAGATTCTGAACATAGTTTTAGCCGTGTCCAAAAAGGATCTCAACTTGTCTGCCCGTACTGCAGCACTCTCTTTAAATCAACACAACGACTCTAAAAAGCCCGTACTTGCCAGATGATGATGTGAATAAATTCAGGAACCGACTCATTTGGCAACGAACAAATAGATCGTTGCTCTCGTCGGGCTGAGATTTAGCGCTTCAGATTTTCCCCGCGTTGCGCCATCGATAATGCGCTGGCACTCGCCGGATCAAACAGTGAAAGACTCTCGATTTGATCCAGCATAATCACTTTTCTGAAGGCCATTGCACTTTGTGGCTCGGAATCAAGCGTAATATCATGTTCGGCGTACCACTTACTGTAATTATGCTCAATGCACAGGTTCATGGTTTTTCCGTCACGGTAGCCACTGAGCATCGGAATGAGCACAATATTGGCTGTCTTTTCATATTCCAGCGTCGCGGTATGGATCATGCCGACATATATTCGCCTCGACTTAAGCGTTACCTGCGCCAGTTCACCTTCCTCCATGCACTGATAAAGCAGTTGTTCGATACCGCTCGACTGTGCCAGGCGCTTATACAGCTTTTTTCTGCCTTCACCATCCAGCCTGGCGCTGCCAGCCCAGTTAGAACGGTAGAGGCAAAACAGTATGGCGAACGCCAGCATCACGACCACCGGAGCCTGGATACCCAGAAAGCTCCAGTTCATAAAGTCAATTTGCCAGTCGGCATACTTTTGAGACATCAGGTGGAAAGTATTGTCCGCAGCGGAAAGCGCGAGCAGCAGTAACCAGAGCAGGCCGGTTGCGAGCACGCCCTGCAGAACGAAAATACAGCCATACAGCGCGACGAGAAAATAAACGTCCCAGCCGAAGGAACGCTTGATTTTGAAGCGGGTGGAGAGATCGCGGCTGGTGTACCAGTAACCACACACCATCAGCACCATAAATATCGCCGTTCCCATATTACGCCCTCTTCAGTGCGTTAACATGGCGCAGGAAGTCTTGTCGCACGTCGTTGCTTTTATAGTTAACGGAGGCGTTACCGTCCTGGTCAATAATAATACGGTCACCATCCTCCACGGCTTCAATGATTTCCTGCTGGCTCATCACCTGTAGCAACGATTCCGGGCTTGAAAACAGTGCTAAAAATATACGTCTCATCGTGAGGCATCCTTATGAACAAAAAGGATAAGCCTGGTAGATAAATGATAAAGTTGCACTAAGGTAATGCTGAAAGGTTATCCGTTCATGGACTGATAACCTGCCTCAGCATTAACCTTGTGCGGCACTTAAATCGCCGTGTTATTGCGACGAGAGTTCCCTGCGGATAATGTCAGCGCCTGCGCTTAGCGCGTTGAGCTTGCCATTGGCAACCTGACGAGATAACGGTGCCATACCGCAGTTTGTCGAAGGATAGAGCTTATCGGCATCGACAAACTGAAGTGCTTTTCGCAATGTATCCGCGACTTCCTCTGGCGTTTCAATGCTATTTGTGGCGACGTCGATAGCTCCAACCATCACTTTTTTACCGCGGATCAGTTCAAGCAGATCCATGGGAACGCGGGAGTTATGGCACTCCAGTGAGATGATGTCGATATTCGAGGTTTGCAGCTTCGGGAAGGCCTCTTCATATTGTCGCCACTCTGAGCCCAGCGTTTTTTTCCAGTCGGTATTGGCTTTAATGCCATAGCCATAGCAGATATGTACCGCGGTTTCACATTTAAGTCCTTCAATGGCCCTTTCTAATGCGGCGATGCCCCAGTCATTGACCTCATCAAAAAAGACATTAAAGGCGGGTTCGTCAAACTGGATGATATCGACGCCTGCCGCTTCTAACTCTCTGGCTTCCTGGTTAAGGATTTTGGCGAATTCCCAGGCCAGCTTTTCGCGGCTTTTATAATGGGCATCGTACAGCGTATCGATCATCGTCATTGGGCCCGGCAACGCCCACTTTATCGGCTGCCGGGTAAGCTGACGTAAATATTTTGCATCGTCAACGAAAACGGGTTTTTGACGCGCCACGGCGTCAACCACGGTGGGGACACTCGCATCATAGCGATTACGAATTCGCACGGTCTGACGGTTTTCAAAATCAACACCGCTCAGGTGTTCAATGAATGTTGTCACGAAGTGCTGGCGGGTTTGCTCGCCGTCACTGACAATGTCGATACCCGCGCGTAGCTGGTCATCCAGAGACAGACGCAGAGCATCCTGTTTGCCTTCGGTTAATATTTCATCGTGCAATTTCCAGGGTGACCAGAGTGTCTCTGGCTGAGCAAGCCAGGACGGCTTCGGTAAACTGCCGGCCGTTGAGGTGGGGAGCAATGTTTTCATAATAAAAGACCTTGGATAAGTGAATTAAAGCGGGTAGTTATTAGACCACTGCTCAAGAATATGTTTATAAGGTTTGATAAAGCACTCTTCAGTGAATTTACCCTGTTCAATGGCTAACTGGCTGCGTTCTTCCCGGTCATACACAATTTTGGTTAATGAGTGATCCTGGTGGTTCAGATCTGGCTGGTAATAATAACCCGCTGTCGAGTTCGCATTATAAATTTCAGGACGATAAATCTTCTGGAATGTCTCCATCGTGCTGATAGCGCCGATCAGTTCAAGATTGGTATAATCGTTCAGTAAGTCGCCGGTAAAATAAAAGGCAAACGGCGCGGCACTGTTTTCAGGCATAAAATAACGAACCTGCAGCCCCATTTTACCGAAGTATTGCTCAGTCAACGATGTGCCCTCTGGCTTATACTCAATGCCCAGTACAGGGTGCAGGTTTCCTGTGCGACGGTAGATGTCTTTACTCGAAACGCTCAGGCAGATCACCGGCATTTTTTTAAAGTTCTCTTTATATTCACTGGAGTGAATGAAATGCCGGAAGATGTTGCCATGCAATTTACCGAAATCGTCCGGAATGCTGAAGCCGGATTGACCCTTATTGTGTTCTGGCAGAACAACACTGAAGTCATAATCCCGTACATAGGAAGAAAAATTATTTCCTGTTATGCCTGCAATACGCGAATCGGTTTTTTTATCTACGATGTAGGTTTGCAATATTTCGATTGCCGGAAAGGAATGATGACCTCCCTCATGCGCAATGTTAAGATCAACAGAAATGATTTCAAGCTCAACAGAATAACGATCGGATTTTGGATTATCCCAGCAGGCTAATGCATTAAAACGATTGTTAATCATCGCAAGCGTATTGCGCAAATTTTCCTGCCGCTTTTCCCCTCTGGCAAGATTGGCAAAATTAGTCGTCGTACGCGTTCTTTCTGACGGATTATAATTCTCATCAAAGCCGCTTCGCTTCAGCGTAAATGTAAAAGCGTTACTCATCGTGATCGTGTATCCTGGGTTTTCATGTTACTAAAGAGTTAATAATGCACATTTATGCCTGAGTCACCGGGGGAGGGGAAGTGACTTAATTTCACTGCAACATGAGCTATCTTCATGAACGGCTCAGTTCCAGGTATAATCCTTAAAATTTCCAACCGGTTTAGAAACGATCATGACAAAACTCACCCTACAAGAGCAGATGCTGAAAGCAGGCTTAGTCAGCAGCAAGAAAATGGCTAAAGTGCAGCGCACGGCGAAAAAATCACGCGTACAGGCGCGTGAGGCCAGAGAGGCGGTAGAAGAGAACAAAAAAGCGCAGATTGAGCGTGACAAGCAACTGAGCGAACAGCAAAAACAGGCTGTGCTGGCGAAAGAGTTTAAAGCGCAGGTGAAGCAGCTGATTGAGATGAACCGCATTACCATTTCAAAAGGCAGCATCACGTTTAACTTCACCGACGGTAATCTTATCAAAAAGATCGAGGTGGATAAGCAGACTCAGGCACAACTGATCAACGGCCGTCTGGCGATTGCGCGTCTGGTGATGAATGCCAACGGTGATTGTGACTATGCGATTATTCCGGCGGTAGTGGCCGATAAAATAGCCCAGCGCGATGCCGACAGCATTGTGTTAAACAGTACGCTAAGCCAGGAAGAGCAGGACGAAGACGATCCTTACGCGGATTTCAAAATCCCTGACGATTTAATGTGGTAAACCCGTTTTAAAACGGGGCGGCGTGACGGGCGTTGATCGCCTGTCCGCTGACAGGGTGGACAAAATCCAGCTCGCTGGCATGCAGCATCAGCCGCGGCGTCTTTTCGGTGCCGGGCCACGCAAGACCGCCATACAGATCGCAGCCTAAAATAGCGTGACCCAACTGCTGGCAGTGAATGCGCAACTGGTGAGTACGCCCCGTCTCCGGAATCAGTTTCACCCGCGTCAGCGGCAGTTCCGTTCCCTGATAACACCGCTCTACCACCTGATAACAGGAGCGGGCAGGTTTACCGTTGATGGCGCAAATCGACATCAGCGGGAACAGTGCCGGGTCTTTGGCAATCGGCGCATCAATGATCCCTTCGTCCTGTTTCACATGCCCGCAAAGCAGGGCGGTATAGATCTTTTTCACGGTGCGCTGGCTGAACTGGTGACATAGCGCGGCATTTATCGTTTTATTACGGGCAATCACCATCAGCCCGGATGTACCAAAATCAAGACGATGCACCAGCGTGCAGCCAGGAAAGGTTTGCACCAGACGGTGATGGACGGAATCGAGATTTTGCGGGTTTTTACCCGACAGGCTTAGCAGGCCGGAAGGCTTATTGATCAGCAGCAGATGCTCGTCCTGCCAGAGAACGTCGATCTCATCAGGACAAGGTGGGGCAATAAAGGTATCGACAATGACTGACATCAGGCTGCCCGGCTGGAGAGTGGGAGCGGATGATAACGAAATACAGGGAAAAGAAAAACCCTCCCACCGGGCGGTGAGAGGGGAAAATCTTATGCTGCAACCAGGCTGTCGATTGCCGCTTTAGCATCGGTCTGCGCTTTGGTCGCCACTTCAGGACCGTAAGCGATACCTTCCGCGAACACAAAGTTCACGTCGGTAATGCCGATGAAGCCCAGGAACAGGCTCAGGTACGGAGCCACCAGATCCGTTGGGGTGTCTTTGTGAATACCGCCGCGGCTGGTCAGCACAATCGCACGTTTACCTTTCACCAGACCTTCCGGGCCGTTCTCGGTGTAACGGAAGGTTACGCCAGCACGTGCCACCAGGTCGAAGTAGTTCTTCAACTGGGTAGGGATGTTGAAGTTGTACATTGGCGCGTTGATGACGATAACGTCATGCGCCTGCAGTTCAGCAATCAGCTCGTCAGACAGCGCCAGGGCTTCCTGCTGACGTGGCGTCAGCGGCGCATCGCTCGGACGCAGCGCACCAACCAGTTCGCCATCCAGTACAGGAATCGGGTTCGCCGCCAGATCACGGACGGTGATTTCGTCAGCGGAATGCTGCTCACGCCACTGTTCAACAAAATAGTCGGACAACTGACCAGACTGTGAGTACCCTGCCAGAATACTGGATTTCAACACTAATACTTTGCTCATGGGTGATTCCTGTTTTGTATTTGATTGAAGGGGGTTGCCCCGTTGCTTGTTGACACTCTATTCACAATCCTGCCACAGGGATAGCGCAATATATCGAATTCTATGTTCGAAATTTTTGAATAAGGCGCTAAAAGCGCCGATGTGGTACTCTATATCAATCATTAAAAAGAGAATTTATCCGGCAGTGCACTGCCCGTTAACGCTATGACAGATCAACAAAAATTCACCTTCCCGATGCTCCTGCAACAGCTTGATTCCCTGATGCTGCGCGACAAACAGCGGTTTGCGCGCCGTCTGCACGGCGTTAAGAAGGTTAAAAATCCTGATGCACAACAGGCCATTTACCAGGAGATGGCGAAAGAGATAGCTCAGGCGGCAGGGAAGGTTGTGCTGCGCGAAGCCGCACGTCCGGCGATCGCCTATCCGGAAAACCTGCCTGTCAGCCAGAAGAAACAGGACATTCTCGACGCCGTGCGCGACCACCAGGTGGTGATTGTCGCGGGGGAAACCGGCTCGGGGAAAACCACCCAGCTACCGAAGATTTGTATGGAGCTGGGGCGCGGGGTGAAAGGGCTGATTGGCCACACCCAGCCGCGTCGTCTGGCGGCGCGCACCGTGGCGAACCGCATTGCCGAGGAGTTGCAAACGGAGTCGGGTGGCTGCATCGGGTATAAGGTGCGCTTCAGCGATCACGTCAGCGATAACACCATGGTCAAGCTGATGACCGACGGTATTCTGCTGGCGGAAATCCAGCAGGATCGCCTGCTGATGCAGTATGACACCATTATTATCGATGAAGCGCATGAGCGCAGCCTGAACATCGATTTCCTGCTCGGCTACCTGAAAGAACTACTGCCGCGTCGCCCGGATCTGAAAATCATCATTACCTCCGCGACCATCGACCCGGAACGCTTCTCGAAGCATTTCAACAATGCGCCGATTATTGAGGTGTCAGGACGCACGTATCCGGTCGAAGTGCGCTATCGCCCGATAGTCGAAGAGGCGGACGATACCGAGCGCGATCAGCTACAGGCCATTTTTGATGCCGTCGACGAGCTGGGTAACGAAAGTGCGGGTGACATTCTGATCTTTATGAGCGGTGAACGGGAAATCCGCGATACCGCCGATGCGCTCAGCAAGCGCGACCTGCGCCATACCGAGATCCTGCCGCTGTATACCCGCCTGTCGAACAGCGAACAAAACCGTGTGTTCCAGCCCCACAGCGGGCGTCGCATTGTACTGGCGACCAACGTGGCGGAAACCTCGCTTACCGTGCCGGGCATAAAATATGTGATTGACCCTGGTACGGCGCGTATCAGCCGCTACAGCTACCGCACCAAAGTCCAGCGTCTGCCGATTGAGCCGGTTTCACAGGCTTCAGCGAACCAGCGTAAAGGCCGCTGCGGTCGTGTGTCGGAAGGGATCTGTATCCGTCTCTACTCCGAGGATGATTTCCTGTCGCGCCCGGAATTTACCGACCCGGAAATTCTGCGTACTAACCTGGCGTCCGTTATCCTGCAGATGACTGCGCTGGGGCTGGGCGATATTGCCGCGTTCCCGTTTGTGGAAGCGCCGGACAAGCGCAACATCCAGGACGGTGTGCGTCTGCTGGAGGAACTCGGTGCGATCACGACTGACGAGCAGGCGACGGCCTACAAACTGACGCCGCTGGGCCGTCAGCTCAGCCAGCTTCCTGTCGATCCGCGTCTGGCGCGGATGGTCCTGGAGGCGCAGAAACACGGCTGCGTGCGTGAGGCGATGATCATCACCTCGGCGCTCTCGATTCAGGACCCGCGTGAACGTCCGATGGATAAACAGCAGGCATCTGACGAAAAACACCGTCGCTTCCACGACAAAGAGTCCGATTTCCTCGCCTTCGTGAACCTGTGGAATTACCTCGGCGAGCAGCAGAAAGCGCTCTCCTCGAACCAGTTCCGCCGTCAGTGCCGCGTGGATTTCCTCAACTACCTGCGCGTGCGTGAGTGGCAGGATATCTACACTCAACTGCGTCAGGTGGTGAAAGAGCTGGGGATTCCGGTCAACAGTGAACCGGCGGAGTACCGCGAAATTCATATCGCGCTGCTGACCGGCCTGTTGTCCCATATCGGGATGAAAGATGCCGACAAGCAGGAATTTACCGGCGCGCGTAACGCCCGCTTCTCGATTTTCCCTGGATCGGGCTTATTCAAAAAACCACCGAAATGGACAATGGTTGCCGAGCTGGTGGAAACCAGCCGTCTGTGGGGGCGTATTGCGGCGCGTATCGATCCTGAGTGGGTTGAGCCTGTCGCACAGCACCTGCTGAAACGCTCGTACAGTGAACCGCACTGGGAGCGGTCGCAGGGCGCAGTGATGGCAACAGAAAAGGTGACCGTTTATGGCCTGCCGGTGGTGGCCGCGCGTAAGGTCAACTACAGCCAGATCGATCCGGCCCTGTGTCGCGAGCTGTTTATCCGTCACGCGCTGGTGGAGGGCGACTGGCAGACGCGTCACGCGTTCTTCCGTGAAAACCTCAAACTGCGCGCCGAAGTGGAAGAGCTTGAGCATAAATCCCGCCGCCGCGACATTCTGGTGGATGACGACGCGCTGTTTGAGTTTTACGACCAGCGCATCAGCCACGATGTCATTTCCGCCCGCCATTTCGACAGCTGGTGGAAGAAAGCCAGCAAAGAGACGCCGGACCTGCTCAACTTTGAAAAGAGCATGTTGATCAAAGAGGGCGCGGAGTCGGTCAGCAAGCTCGACTACCCGAACTTCTGGCATCAGGGCAACCTCAAGCTGCGGCTGACTTATCAGTTTGAACCGGGCGCAGATGCGGATGGCGTGACGGTACACATCCCGCTGCCGCTGCTAAACCAGGTGGAAGAGAGCGGGTTCGAGTGGCAAATTCCCGGCCTGCGTCGCGAGCTGGTGATTGCGCTGATTAAATCGCTGCCTAAACCGGTGCGCCGTAACTTTGTGCCCGCGCCAAACTACGCCGAAGCGTTTTTAGGCCGCGTGACGCCGCTGGAACTGCCGCTGCTGGACGCGCTGGAGCGTGAATTCCGGCGCATGACCGGCACCACCATCGACCGCGACGACTGGAACTGGGATCAGGTGCCCGATCACCTGAAAATCAGCTTCCGCGTGGTGGACGATAAAAATAAAAAACTGCAGGAAGGCCGTTCGCTGACTGAACTTAAAGACGCCCTGAAGGGCAAAGTGCAGGAGACGCTCTCTGCCGTGGCGGATGACGGCATTGAGCAGAGCGGCTTGCATATCTGGAGCTTTGGTCAGCTTCCGGAAAGCTACGAGCAGAAACGCGGCAACTACAAGGTGAAAGCCTGGCCTGCACTGGTGGATGAGCGCGACAGCGTGGCGATCAAGCTCTTTGATAACCCGCAGGAGCAGCAGCAGATGATGTGGCGCGGGCTGCGTCGCCTCCTGCTGCTGAACATCCCGTCGCCGATTAAGTATCTGCACGAGAAGTTACCGAACAAAGCCAAGCTGGGTCTCTACTTTAACCCTTACGGGAAAGTGCTGGATTTGATTGACGACTGCATCTCCTGCGGCGTGGACAAGCTGATCCACGAGGCGGGCGGTCCTGTCTGGACGGAAGAGGGTTTTGCGAAGCTGCATGACAAAGTGCGCGCCGGGCTGAACGACACCGTGGTGGATATCGCCAGACAGGTCGAGCAGATCCTCACCGCCGTATTCAATATCAATAAGCGCCTGAAAGGGCGTGTGGATATGACCATGGCGCTGGGGCTGTCTGACGTGAAGGCACAGATGGCGGGGCTGGTGTACCGTGGGTTTGTCACCGGCAACGGTTTTAAGCGCCTCGGTGATACGCTGCGTTATCTGCAGGCGATTGAAAAACGTCTGGAGAAAATGGCTATCGATCCGCATCGGGATCGTGCGCAGATGCTGAAAGTGGAAAACGTGCAGCAGGCGTGGCAGCAGTGGCTGAACAAACTGCCTCCGGCGCGCCGCGATGATGAGGACGTGCGGGAGATCCGCTGGATGATTGAGGAGCTACGCGTCAGCTTCTTCGCTCAGCAACTGGGTACGCCGTATCCGATTTCGGATAAGCGTATTTTGCAGGCGATGGAGCAGATTTCCGGTTAAAACCCTTGCCCGGTGGCGCTGCGCTTACCGGGCCTACGGAAGAAAATTAGGCCCGGTAAGGAGAGCTGCCATGCGGCTGGTTATCGTTCCACCATTGCCAGCGTAAACCCGTCCCAACCCTTAACCCCCACCGTTTGCAATGCGGTGGCGGTTAAACGCGGATTATCCCCAGTCATCTCGATAAACCGTCGCACCCCCTGCACGCGCGGGTCGTCGCTTTGCCCGTTAATCACTTCGCCATCGCGCACCACGTTATCGCCGATAATCACCGTGCCGGGGCGGGAATAGTACAGCGCCCATTCCAGATAACCGGGGTTGTTCGGCTTATCTGCATCGATAAAAATCAGATCAAACGGAGGAATATCGCCAAGTTGTTCCAGCGATTTGAGCGCTGCGCCTTCAATTATCTCTATGCGATCGTTCAACCCCGCCAGGCTGATATTCTGGCGTGCAACCTCGGCATGCGTGGGGTCAGCTTCAAGCGTAATCAGCTTACCGTCCGGTGGCAGGGCGCGCGCCATCCAGATTGAACTGTAGGCACCGAGCGTACCGATCTCCAGAACACGCCTTGCCTGAGTCATACGAACAAACAATGCCAGAAGTTGCCCCTGATTGGCGGCAACATCGTGCTCAGGCAAACCAGCGCGTTTGTTGTTTTCAAGAACCTGCTGGAGTACCTCATCCTCAGGGATAAGCGAAGAAATCATGTAATTATCTACTGCAGACCACGGTTGTTGCATAGATTGACTCCTTAGGGGAAATTGCCGGGTGCCGGTTTTCTCCCTCTCCCATTGGGAGAGGGGCGGGGTGAGGGCATCAGCGAGAACACTTCTGATTCACGCGTTCTTCCATCCGCCGCCCAGCGCTTTATATAAATCAATCTGCGCCAGCAGCAGGTTATTTTTCACCTGTACCACGCTGGTCTGCACCGAGAACAGCGTGCGCTGGGCATCCAGCACATCCAGATAAGACGAGTAGCCATTACGATAGCGGTTCTGCGCAATGCGCAGCGTCTCCTGCGCCACATCCTGCTGCGCCAGCAGCTCCGTCAGTTGTTCCTGATAGCGCGTAATGGCGTCGAGACTGTCGTTCACCTCAGCAAACGCATTGCGCACGGTTTTTTCATAGCCGTAGAGCGCCTGATTGCGCTGGGACTGGGAAATATCCACCTGTGCGTTCAGCGCCTGACGGTTCAGCAGTGGGGCAAGAATACTGCCACCCACGCTCCAGAGCTGCAGCGGGTTATCCAGTAAACCGGAGAGCGTGCGATCCTGTATCGATCCCGTTGCCGTCAGGTTGATCGACGGCAGCAGGCTGGCGCGCGATGCCGCAAGTGTGGCATCTGCCGCAATCAACTGCCGTTCGGCCTGAACGATATCCGGACGACGGTTAAGCAGCGTGGAAGGTAATTGCGAAGGGAGTTTCAAGGGCGTCAGTGAATCGAAATGTTTACTGCGTACCACGTCGCCAGGGTTACTGCCCAGCAGCAGGCTCAGGGCGTTCTCCTGCTGCGCAATCTGGTGCTGCAGCAGAGGAACCTGCGCCCGCGTGGCGCGTAACTCAGAATCTGACTGCATCAATTCCAGACGTGAGCTGTAGCCCGTTTCAAACTGACGTTTGGCGAGATTGAACGCCTCTTCGCGGGATTTCAGCGTGGATTCAGTAACGCGAAGCTGTTCATCCAGCGAAAGCAGGGTGACATACCCGGAGGCCACCGAGGATGCGACGGTCAAATCAGCCGCGACCGCCGCCGCTTTTTGTGCCTCCAGCGACGCTTCGGCGGCATTAGCGGTGCTACGGTTTACGCCCCAGATATCGACGTCATAGCTTGCGGTCAGGCTACCTTTGTACAGCGTACCGTATACAGGCAGCCCAGTGGCGGCAGATTGTGAACGAGCGCGCGAGCCCGTCACACCGGCATCCAGCGACGGAAACAGGCTGCCGTCAGCAGCGTACACCCGTGCCTGATACTCATTGATACGTTCGCGGGCAATCAGCACGTCGCTGTTGTTCTTAAGCGCCTGATCCACGTAGCGGTTAAGGTCGTTGTCGTGAAAATTGCGCCACCAGAGTTGTTCCGCCGGGCTGGTCGGCCCGGTAGCCGCACGCCACTGGGCGGGGATTTGCAGGGACGGTTGCACAGGTTTAACGTCGACCGACAGGCATCCGGCCAGCGTTACGGCGATTATCAGGCCAGCTATCGGGCGAAGCGTCATTGTTGCGCCTCGCGTGTGTCAATGGTCACCTGCACTGACATACCGGGACGGAGCAGCGCTGACTCTTCGGGTTTACCCAGCACTTCGATGCGCACCGGAATGCGCTGGGCGATTTTGACAAAGTTGCCTGTGGCATTATCCGGCGAGATGGCGCTGAATTCGACGCCGGTTGCCGGAGAGATACTTTCTACCCGGCCAGTGTAGGCTTTATCGTTTAACGCATCGACGGTGAAGGTTACCGGCTGGCCGACGCGTAAATTCGCGAGCTGCGTCTCTTTAATATTGGCGATCACCCAGTGCTGCGGCGGTACAAGCGTGGTGAGGTGAGTACCCGCGGTGACGTAAGCTCCGAGGCGGACGGCAATCTGACCAAGCTGGCCGTCACGCGGGGCGACAATTCGGGTGTTTTGCAGGTCAATCTGCGCCAGTTCCAGCGCCGCTTTAGCGTTTTCAACATCCGCCTCCAGCGAACCGCGATTCACAATGACCGTCTGCAGATCCTGACGCGACATCTCAAGCGTGGCTTTGGCCTGGTCGATATCAGCATTGCCCTGAGCGGCACTTGCCAGTGCGGCGTCGCGCTCACGAACGGAGAGTGAGCCGTCTGCTGTCAGATCTTTTACGCGCTTTAAATCCGCCTGGGTTTTCAGACTCTGGGCGCGGGCATTTTTCAACGCCGCCTCGTTTCTGGCGATGACGGCTTCAGCGCTTTTACGTTGCTGGAGATTGTTATTAAGCGCGGCAATTTTCATTGCCAGCTGGGCTTCGGCCTGATGCACGCGCTGGCGATAGATGCGGTCATCAATCTGCAGTAGCAGGTCACCTTTTTTAACCTGCACAAAATCCTTCACCTTCACCTCGGTGATATAGCCATTAACCTGCGGACTGATAAACGTCGTCTGGCCGCGCACGTAGGCGTTATCGGTAAACTGCGCGTGCCGGGTGAAGGGCGGTAGCTGCCAGGCGTAAAGGATCACCAGCACGCCGACAATCCCGATTGCCGCTGCGGTGAAAACAGAAACAATGCGCACATTTTTGCGGGTATTGGCCTGCTCTTTGGCGGCATCCTGCTGACTCATAACATCTCCAGAGAAATCATTGTAATATCCATCATTTATTGCCAGTAGCCTTCTTCAGGGCCATACGGGCGGTGATGCGCAGGCGCAGCAAGCGCCATAAAATCCACACCAGCGTGGCGGCGGCAATGGCTGCCGTCAGAAGGTAAGTATCGTTGTAAGCCAGAATGTTTGCCTCAAGGGTTGTGACCGTCTGAAGCTGAGTGATGGCCTGCGTGCTGAGCAGCGAGCTGTCACCGATCAGGCTTCGGTACAACTGGGTGTAAGCCTGAATCCGCTCATTCACCAGCGGGTTCAGCGTTGTGAGTTGATCCGCCAGCAGGCTGGAGTGGTATTTTTCGCGCCAGGTCTGGAACGTGCCCAGAACGGCTGAGCCGAGAAGCCCGCCGATATTCTGACTCATGCCGAACAGCACAGAGAAACTGACCAGATTACGCGGGTCGGCAATCACGCCACCAATGCCGGCCAGCATCGCCGGGGCGAGGAAGAACGCGCTACCGAAGCCGAGCAGGAACTGGCTGAGCATCAGTTGATCCGGGCGGGTGAGATTGCTGGAATGGCTGTCCAGCAGCGAGGCGATAATCATGAGCAGCAGCGAAGTGACTATTGGCCACGCCAGTTTCGTCGGTTTTATCGTGAGACAGCTGGCGACGATACCGCAGACGATCCCGGCGAAAATCGACCATGCCAGGTGGGTCATCTGCTCATTTTGCAGCCCGACAAACTGTAGCCAGCCAATCACACCGGTGTTCTGTTCCGCCAGGACGATGCGGATCAGCAGCATAATCAGCCCCAGGCGCACGATACTGCCGCTCGACAGCCAGCGGGTATTGAGCAGGGGATTGCTGCGGTTATGCTCAAACACAATGGCGGAGACAATTAAGACCAGCGAGAGCGCCAGCGACCAGCCAATCCACGGCGCTTCAAACCACCAGTCAAGGCGGCCTAGCGACAGCACCGCGCACAGGAGCGCCATCCCCGGAGCCAGCAGAAAGAAGGTAATGAAATCTTTTTTCTCGAATACCTTGCGCCTGTCACCCGGCGGCAGCTTCAGCGCCATCACGCAGGCCAGCGATATCAGCGCCAGGCCCAGCTCAAAGAAGTACAGCCCGCGCCACTCATCAAGCTGCAGCAGTTCGGTGGAAAACAGCCGGGCCAGGGGGATTGCAAGGGATGAGCCGGTGATGCCGATGGTCAGTGCCTTCAGGCGGTGCTTCGCGGGCCAGGCCTGAATTTGATAGTAGATGCCCAGCGAACTAAGCGCGGCGGCCACCATGCCGTGCGCCGCGCGGACCATCAGGGCGGAGCTAAGATCGTTCACAAACAGGTGGAAAAAGGTCACCAGCACATACAGCACCAGAAAACCTTCGGTAAACGCCCGCAGACCGTATTGCTGGCGAAACTTCACCAGTAAAAGGTTAATCGAGACGTTGGTCATCACATAGACAGCAGGCAACCAGGCGATCTCGGTAGACCACGCCGCAAAAGTGCCCTGCAGATTTTGCAGATTGGCGGTGACCACCGCGTTCCCCAGCGCACCCGTCAGGCACACCAGTAAACCGACGACGCCATAGGCAACCCGTTTCGGCGTGCTGTGCACCGGCGTGGAAGGCGAACCGAGCAGAGCGGGTTTTTCATGTGGCTGCCACTCGCGAGGAGCATAAGGATCGCGTTGGGGCAGGCGCATAACGTCGTTTACCTTTGAAAAATGGAATAGTTAGTGGGCTAATGATTCTACGTCTGACGCAAATCATAATTCAAGTGAATATGATTATGACATGTTACGCCATTGAAGCAGAAAAATGAGAGAATAGCGGTATGACGGGTGCGCTGGCTTTCAGAGAGATCTCCTTTTCAGCGCTAATGAATGCGGTACGCTTTTCCCTGAAAGCTGTAAGGAGGTAACGATGATACCGACAATTTTCCCTTGTCTCCCGGATGCGACGCTCAGCGCCGTTAATACGGTGGGGCAGTGGCTGGCGCAGGATGACCTGCAAAGCGATCGGCCTGTGGATGTGGTCATTCTGGCAGGTAACGCCGTGATCCCAACCATCGACGCGGCCTGCAGAGTGTCGGCAGAACAGAATGTGCCGCTACTCATAAGCGGCGGGATTGGGCATTCCACTACCTTCCTGTATGCCGCCATTGCGAAGCATCCCCGCTATAACACGCTTCCGACCACAGGCCGCGCCGAGGCGGCGATCCTGGCGGATATCGCAACGCGTTTCTGGAAAATCCCGGCGGAGCGGGTGCTGGTAGAAGATCAGTCCACCAACTGCGGCGAGAATGCACGCTTTAGCTGGGATGTGATCAAACACCGCGGGTTGAAAGCAGAGCGTGTGCTGGTGGTGCAGGACCCAACCATGCAACGCCGCACGATGGCGACCTTTGCGCGCGTATGTCAGGACGAACCGGCCTCTCCGACGTGGGTGAGCCATCCGGGGCTGACACCCGTGCTGCAAAATGGCGATAACGGTCTGCGGTTTAGCGGCGTGAATAAAGGACTGTGGCCCGTTGAACGCTATTTGTCGTTGGTACTGGGTGAACTCCCGCGCCTGCGGGATGACATTAACGGCTATGGTCCCGCGGGGCGCGATTTTATTGCCCATGTGGATATTCCTGCCGATGTTGATGCCGCGTGGCATGTTTTGCGTAATGACGTCATTCTCACCGACGCGCTGGCAAGCCGTTCTCTGCTTTAATCTGTTGCCCGTTTGCGCTCTCTTTTTCGCAAACGGGCACTTTATGTTGCCGATTTGTAACTTAAATATTTGGCTGACCCGATTCTTCTATGAGATATCTCACAAAAACAGCCTGATAGAGTAGGAATGTGACGCTGTAATTGTAGTTTTTAACAATGAATTTACTTGTTGAAAACAGTGTAATTACAGGAGCAGGTCATGACAGTACCCGTACAACATCCTATGTATATCGACGGACAGTTTGTTGCCTGGCAGGGTGATGCCTGGATTGATGTGA
Organism: Enterobacter sp. MALB-1; assembly: GCF_041021625.1. Classification (NCBI taxonomy): domain Bacteria; kingdom Pseudomonadati; phylum Pseudomonadota; class Gammaproteobacteria; order Enterobacterales; family Enterobacteriaceae; genus Enterobacter; species Enterobacter sp. MALB-1. The sequence goes on along the minus strand of NZ_JBDPJL010000001.1, from coordinate 2,316,518 downwards.
TCAATCCGGCCACCGAAGAGGTCATTTCCCGTATTCCCGATGGTCGTGCCGACGATGCGCGCAAAGCGATTGACGCGGCCGAGCGCGCGCAGGCTGGCTGGGAAGCGCTGCCCGCCATCGAACGTGCTCACTGGTTGCGTAAAATCTCTGCCGGGATACGTGAGCGCGTCAGTGAGATCAGCGCCTTAATTGTGGCCGAAGGCGGCAAAATTCAGCAACTGGCGGAAGTCGAAGTGAATTTTACCGCCGACTACATCGACTACATGGCCGAGTGGGCGCGCCGTTACGAAGGGGAGATTATCCAGAGCGATCGTCCTGGCGAAAATATTCTGGTCTTTAAACGTGCGCTCGGCGTCACTACCGGCATTCTGCCGTGGAACTTCCCGTTCTTCCTGATTGCCCGCAAGCTCGCTCCGGCGCTGCTGACCGGCAATACCATCGTCATCAAACCGAGCGAATTTACGCCGAACAACGCCATTGCGTTCGCCAAAATTGTTGACGACATCGGGCTGCCGAAAGGGGTCTTTAACCTGGTGCTGGGGCGCGGTGAAACCGTGGGGCAGGAGCTGGCAGGCAACCCGAAAGTGGCGATGGTGAGCATGACCGGTAGCGTCGTTGCGGGTGAAAAGATTATGGCGGCGGCAGCAAAGAATATCACCAAAGTGGGTCTGGAACTGGGGGGGAAAGCACCGGCGATTGTGATGGACGATGCCGACCTTGAGCTGGCGGTGAAAGCCATTGTTGATTCCCGTGTGATCAACACCGGGCAGGTGTGTAACTGCGCTGAACGCGTTTATGTGCAAAAGGGGATTTACGATCGCTTTGTGAACCGTCTGGGCGAGGCGATGAAAGCCGTACAATTTGGCAACCCGGCTGAGCGCACCGATATCGCTATGGGGCCGCTGATCAACGCTGCTGCACTTGAGCGCGTCGAGCAGAAAGTGGCGCGCGCGGTACAGGAGGGGGCGAAAGTGGTGCTCGGCGGTAAAGCGGTTGAGGGGAAAGGCTACTTCTATCCGCCAACGCTGTTGCTGGACGTGCGTCAGGATATGGCGATCATGCATGAAGAGACGTTTGGCCCGGTTCTGCCGGTGGTCGCCTTTGACACGCTGGAAGAGGCACTGAAGATGGCCAACGACAGCGATTACGGTTTAACCTCTTCTGTTTATACGCAGGATCTTAACGTTGCCATGAAAGCGATTAAGGGGCTGAAGTTCGGTGAAACCTACATTAACCGCGAGAACTTTGAAGCGATGCAAGGGTTCCACGCCGGCTGGCGTAAATCCGGTATTGGTGGCGCGGACGGAAAGCACGGGCTGAATGAGTACCTGCAGACGCAGGTGGTCTATTTGCAGTCTTAATCAGATGATCCCCTCTCCGGTGAGAGGGGATCGCGAATTATAGCGCGGCGTATTTATCCAGCGTGCGCACCAGTTGCGTCACAAAGCCGTATTCGTTGTCGTACCACGCGACGGTTTTCACCAGCTGGATCTCTCCGGCCTCGGTCACTTCGGTTTGCGTCGCGTCAAATACGGAGCCAAAGTGCGAGCCGATCACATCAGACGAGACAATTTCTTCATCGGTGTAGCCAAATGAGTGATTGCCCTGAGTCGCTTTTTTCAGGGCATCATGGATCTCATCTACCGTCACTTTTTTCTCCAGGATCGCCACCAGTTCGGTCACAGAACCGGTTTTCACCGGCACGCGCTGCGCGTGGCCTTTCAGTTTGCCGCTAAGCGCCGGGATCACCAGCCCAATCGCTTTTGCCGCCCCGGTAGTATGCGGAATAATGTTTTCTGCCGCCGCGCGTGAGGCGCGAAGATCCTTCCCGCGTGGGCCATCCACCAGCGCCTGCGTACCGGTATAGGCATGAATGGTGGTCATCGTCCCCGCTTTAATACCAAACGCGTCATGCAGGGCTTTTGCCAGCGGTGCTAAGCAGTTAGTGGTGCAGGAGGCCACGGAGATAATGGTGTCACTGCTGTCAATGGTGTCGTCATTTACGTTGAACACAATGGTTTTCATCTCGCCCGCCGGGGCCGAGATCAGCACTTTTTTCGCGCCTGCATCCAGATGCGCGCGGGACTTCTCTTCCGAGGTATAAAAACCGGTACATTCCACGACGATATCCACGCCTGCCGCTTTCCACGGGATGTGTTTGGCCTCTTTTTCGGCGTACACCGAGATTGTTTTACCGTCGACAATCAGTGCGTCTTCGGTGAAATCCACGCTCCACGGAAAACCACCGTAGTTTGAATCGTGTTTGAGCAGATAGGCGAGCACTTTGGGGGAGGTGAGGTCATTGATGGCGACGACGGTGTTGCTGTCCTGGGTTTCAAGAAGACGACGTAATACAAGGCGTCCAATGCGTCCAAATCCGTTAATGCCAATTTTACTCATGATTTGCTCCTGTTGAACGTGTCGATACGACAGTTTGAACTTATCCAGGCTTAGACCATGACGGGGAGTGCGGCAATTGAAGATGCTTCATGCCAGGCGAAGTAATTGAAAAACCATACAGAAAAGTTAATGAATTTTTAAGGAAAGCTGGTTATGTTGGCGCTGTATTTGTCTTTTATCAGGAAACCATATGCGCACTAAATATACAGGCCTGCAAATTGGCATTCACTGGCTGGTGTTTCTGTTAGTTATCGTGGCCTATTGCGCCATGGAGTTCAGGGGCTATTTCCCGCGTAGCGACCGCCCGCTGATTAATATGATCCACGTTTCATGCGGTATCTCTGTCCTGGTACTGATGGTCGCGCGTTTGCTTATCCGTCTTAAGTTCCCGGCACCGCCTATTACGCCAAAACCGAAAGCGATGATCACCGGCTTGTCGCACCTGGGGCATCTTATTATCTACCTGCTGTTTATTGCGCTGCCCGTGATTGGCGTGGTGATGATGTATAACCGCGGCAATAACTGGTTTGCCTTCGGTATGGTGATGCCCCATGCGGCGGAAGGGAATTTTGACCTGGTGGATGTGCTGAAAGAGTGGCACGTCACGCTGGCAAACCTGGGCTATTTTGTGATTGGTCTGCACGCACTGGCAGCGCTGATGCATCACTATTTCTGGAAAGACAACACGTTGCTGCGCATGATGCCAAAAAAACGTCAGTAGCGGTCAACCTGTGCCGGGCAAGCGCAGCGCCACCCGGCATTTTTTTATCGCATCAGAGCACGCTCTTCAGCGCTTAATTCCAGCGCCTGGGTTGACCCCGTTTCAGAAGACTTCACCGCCGCCTCCAGTACCGCCATCACCGCCAGGGCTTCGACCGGGTGTACCGGATTCTCGGTCTTCCCGGTCAGTGCATCACGTACGTTGAGGTAATACTGACGTTGATCGCCCTTCGGGGTTTTCACGCGCGAGGTTTCGCCGTTGGCATCAAACAGCACCATGTCGTCGCTGTCTTCCCCCCAGTGCTCACTGCCCGGAATCACACCTGCCAGTAACTGCACTTCCTGTTGATCGATGCGCCCTTTGAGCACGCTGGCTTTGTCGCCATGAACAGTGAAGCGGGATGTTCCGCCAGCAACCAGCATACTGCAGTGCAGAACGACTTTGTGTTCCGGATAATTCAGGACCACATGCGCCCAGTCGTTAATTTCCGCGCCGTCGCGCAGCGTGGCGATATTGCCCTGCACAGACTGCGGCAGGCCAAAAAGCTGTAGCGTCTGGTCAATCAGGTGTGGCCCCAGATCAAACCACAGGCCGCTACCGGGGACGTTTTGCTCCCTCCAGCGCACACGGACTTCCGGGCGGAAACGGTCAATATGTGACTCAAAATGTTTAACGTTGCCCAGCGTCCCTTGTTCGATAACCTGCTTAATGCCGAGAAAATCACTGTCCCAGCGGCGGTTGTGAAAGACAGACAGCAACAGCTGCTTTTCTTTTGCCAGAGCAATCAGATCGCGCGCTTCCTGCATATCAAGGGTGAAGGGTTTATCCACCACCACATGTTTACCCGAATGTAGCGCCAGCGTTGCCAGCGGCGCATGGGTGGCGTTAGGGGAGGCAATGACCACCAGGTCAATGTCCGGATGCTGAATGGCCTCTTCAGGCGTCCCAACGACGATGACGTCGGGAATATCACGTTTGACCTTTTCTTCATCACGAGAAGAAACCACCGCCAGCTTAAGCCCGTCGACGGACTGGATAAGCGGGGCATGGAAGGTTTTGCCCACAAAACCATACCCGATCAGCGCAACGTTAATTGTCTTACCGCTAACTTTATTCATGACTTTCTCCACGTTATTACGCGCAAACAGTGACGTGCAATGCGCTGTTGTCCCCAAGCTCTGCCCATGGACGATCTAAAAACAGTTGATGAATCCCGGATAACCCGGAAACCAGATAGGGCTCGCAATGGTTCAGTTTCAGATGATCGGCAACGATCCAGTGTTCATGGCTTGCCGCCAGCATCGCCCGTTTGACTTCCGCATCGGCCTCTTTGCTGGCGCTTAGGCCAAGCTGCGCATGAATGGCGCAGGCTCCGAGGATCGCGATATCCGCCCGGTAGCGGGAGAGCAGCGACAGCGTGGCGCTTCCGGCGAACAAGCGTTGCTTCTGGTCCCATCTCCCACCGAGCAGGATTAGCTCAATATCATCGCGATCGCTAACGTGTTGGGCGATATCCAGCGAGGTGGTGATCACCGTCAGCGGCCCTTTAAGAAAGCGTGCGACGGCCATTACCGTGCTGCCCGCGTCCAGAAATAGCGTTGAACCGGCAGGAACGCGTTCCGCCACCTGTTGACCAAGACGCTGTTTGGTTTGCGGCAGTAACGTGTTTCTGCTTTGACGATTCATAGCGGAAAGATTCAGTGCGATAGCGCCACCGTGGTTCTTTTGCGCCAGTCCCTGTTTTTCCAGTTCGGTGAGATCGCGGCGGATGGTATCAGCAGAAACCTGCAGCTTCTCTGCAAGCTCCGTAATGCTGGCCTGGCCTTTCTCGCTAATGATATCAAGCACATAATTTTGTCTGGCGGTTTTGTGCATGGGGGCTGAAATCCTGCAAAATGTCGCAATAAATTGCATATTACAGCATTTGTCAGAAAAAGGAATCGTTCATGGCAGGGGATATAAAGGAAGGCTTAAGGACAGCCTGAACGCTGGTGGCGATTGAAAATATCCACCAACGCGTTAACTGAATCGGTTGGTTTGGCTGGCTTTCCCGGCGGGCGTTAAATGTCGTCTCGGGTATAGCCGACAACAATTTCAAGGGTATTACGAATGACATCACAGGCTTCAGGCTCTTTTGTGATTTCGAGAGCATGAATCAATTGCAAAATAAGCTCTTTATTGGTGAGGTTATCCCCGCAGAGCATAATACAGCGTATCGCGGAGCCTAATACTTCTGCCTCATCATTGAGATGACTTCCCGCGTTGAGAAAGTGTTCGGCCAGTCCTTTATCCTGTAGCGCTTCAAAAATGTTATTCTGCTGTCTCATGGCCTTACTCATGATTATCACCGTATCCGTCATTAATTAGTGTTTCTTGTCCGGGGGAATCAAGGTCTCTTTTTTGAACAGAGAGCGAATTCTTCCGACGTTATAATCGCCAATAACGCTTCCGCGATCGTGCGGGACGCCAGCGATCCTCTGGCGAACTTCATCTTCAGCCGCAATCAATGCATTTTTACGTTCATGATTTGATTCAATATTTGCCATCGTATGCAGTCGATTAGCCAGAGATGTAAAGGTGATGGGCCCGTGCTCTTTCAGTATCAATAATACGGCTTCACCAATTAAGTCATCTTTCAGTCGTTCAAACTTAGTTCTGTGCATAGCTTCAGTCTCACTCTGCTACACCCTGCAGGCTGTAACATTGGGTTAGTTAGCGCGTAATGGTGAATATATTCTCTTTCTCTGCGTAACCAACTTAGTAAGTTAAAAATCAGTATTCAAGTTAACGCTCGAAGAAGAGTGCGATGAGACCGTTATAGTGCGCCTTTTCAACCTCACAGGATGACTCTTCAATGCGACGCAACAGCTTTGTACAAATTGTCATTCTGCTCAATTGTACATTTTCTTTGATGATTTCACTGACGAGCAGCCCCAGCGTCTCCTGCTGAGTGGGTAAATTATTTTTGTTAAAATATAAGTTGATAGCGTTCTCTGCAGAAGAGGGAGCCTGATTGCGACGCATGATTAAACCACCGTTATCGAACATTTCATTAACATTGTTGTGATTGAATCTATACCATGAATAGAAATCTGTACAGTTAAATTGTACAAGTTTTTTCGGGCAGGAGAAAAGATCCCGGCCTCGTCACATATTTTCTGGATCTCTGCAATACTTTAACCATGCCATAAAGGAGGGTATGCCATGCAAGACGGTTACTATTGGATTAAGTTCAGAGGCATTGTTCAGAAAGCCTATTATTCAGACGTTCTTATTACCGACGTTGAAAATGGTGGAACGTCGCGGGGAGTCTGGCACTTGCTGGGCGAAGAGATCGACGTCTGCTCGGGTGCGGAGGCCGTTATTTTGTCCGGTCTGATAGGTACAGGTGTTTCTGGTCAGCGGTGATCCTGCAGGGAGCGTAAAGAATAAGGCCCCGCGGGGCCTGATATTATTTGCGACCCAGTAACAGCCCCAAAACCACACCAACTGCACCTGCAGCAATTAACCCTGACAGAGGGTTATTTCTGACGGCTTCAGTTACATCGGAAACGGCGTCACTGGCCTGTGCAGCGTATTTTTTAGCCGCACCTTTAACCTGATGTTTTGGTGAATCGACAAATTCGCCAAACTGCTGTTGCGCAGAGCCAGCCAGTTCGTCGATTTTATTTTCCGCTTTATCACCTGCATATTTAGCATGTTTATCAGCTTCGAAATCAGACATTGTTACCTCCTTTTGTTAATACATTCTTTTGTTAATACACTAAGGATAGACTCTCTTTGTTGAACGGGGAGGCTGAACGTTGAAATCCATCCTTTTTAGGATATGTCTCCATCGCAATGCTGGCTGACGACGCACGTGTTCACAGGGGACGGCCGTTTTCTGAGGGAATCAGTATGTCATGGAGTGACAACCTGATTATTTTTTTGCATAAGCAAATATATGGCTGTACTGAAAAAAAACATACAAAACAAAATCCATAATTAATTCGTCTCAATATATTTCAAAATGCTCAGCAATAGCATACTGTGTGTCAGGCGGAATAACTTTATAGAGTGTGCGTAGTGACAGAAATACTACTGCACACCATAGAAGTGTCATCTTCATTAATAAACCCGCACAACGCCATGAGCGATCGTATCGTTTCCCAGGTACTGTTCGGCTTTACATCAGGACTATAAAAAATTACTATACCCCCCTATAGTATATAAAGGAGTGCATATGCCGCATTCACCGCAGGATAAAAAACGCATCCTGACTCGCGTCCGCCGCATTCGGGGCCAGGTTGATGCCCTCGAACGTGCGCTGGAATCCGGCGATCCCTGTCTGGCCATCCTGCAGCAAATTGCCGCCGTGCGCGGGGCTGCCAATGGTCTGATGGGCGAAATGGTCGAAATTCACCTCAAAGATGAGCTGGTGACGGGGGAGACAACTCCCGATCAACGGGCAGTACGAATGGCAGAAGTCGGCCATTTGCTGCGCTCTTATCTAAAATAAACCCACAGACATCACATAAGGGAAGTCATTATGAAATCTCGCGCAGCTGTCGCATTTGGCCCAGGCCAGCCGCTTAAAATCGTTGAAATCGACGTTGCACCGCCAAAGAAAGGCGAAGTGCTGATCAAAATCACCCACACCGGCGTATGCCATACCGATGCGTTTACCCTGTCAGGTGATGACCCTGAAGGCGTGTTCCCGGCGGTGCTCGGCCATGAAGGGGGCGGTATCGTGGTGGAAGTGGGTGAGGGCGTCACCAGCCTGAAACCGGGTGACCATGTTATTCCGCTCTACACCGCTGAATGTGGCGAGTGTAAGTTCTGTAAATCCGGCAAAACCAACCTCTGCCAGGCGGTGCGCGCCACGCAGGGGAAAGGCCTGATGCCAGACGGCACCACCCGTTTCTCTTATAACGGTGAGCCAATCTACCACTACATGGGCACCAGCACCTTTAGTGAATACACCGTTTGCGCGGAGATCTCGCTGGCGAAGGTCAACCCACAGGCACCGCTGGATAAAGTCTGTCTGCTGGGCTGTGGCGTGACCACCGGTATTGGCGCGGTGCATAACACCGCGAAGGTTAAAGAAGGTGATACCGTTGCGGTATTCGGTCTGGGCGGGATTGGCCTGGCGGTGATCCAGGGCGCGGTACAGGCAAAAGCCGGTCGTATCATCGCAGTGGATACCAACCCGGAGAAATTCAAACTGGCTGGCGAAATGGGCGCGACCGATTTCGTGAACCCGAAAGATTACGATAAACCGGTTCAGGACGTGATTGTTGAACTGACCGACGGCGGCGTTGACTTCAGCTTTGAATGTATTGGTAACGTCAATGTGATGCGTTCTGCGCTGGAATGCTGCCATAAAGGCTGGGGCGAGAGCATCATCATTGGCGTGGCAGGGGCAGGCCAGGAGATCAAAACCCGTCCGTTCCAGCTGGTGACAGGGCGCGTATGGCGCGGGTCGGCATTCGGGGGCGTGAAAGGTCGTACCCAGTTGCCGGGTATGGTTGAAGAGGCGATGGCCGGGAAAATCCAGCTCGATCCTTTCATCACTCACCGCCTGCCGCTGGATCAGATCAATGAGGCGTTCGACCTGATGCACGAAGGCAAATCCATTCGTACCGTTATCCATTTCGGCGACAACTGATTATTCTGCCGGCGGTTTTTACCGCTGGCTTTTCTTTAATAATCTTCTCTAAAGTGTGACCTGTCTGGCGCTTTTAGCCGTAATCTAATTTCCCGTTGTGCCGATGACTATTTCACAGGCGTGTTTTTACGCATCTTACCTATAAAGAGAGTCGACGGTCATGGACAACACAACATCGGTGCAGGCGCAGCACAAGCTGAGCTTCCTGCATCATATCAGGCTGGTTCCGCTGTTTTCCTCCATTCTCGGTGGCATCATTCTTCTGTTTGCTTTGAGCGCTGGTCTGGCAGGATATTTCCTGTTACAGGCCGATAACGATCAGCAGGATGTCACATCTGAAATCCAGGTGCGTATGGGGCTATCGAATAGCTCGAACCATTTGCGTACCGCACGCATCAATATGATCCACGCAGGTGCCGCGAGTCGTATTGCTGAAATGGACGCAATGAAGAAGAACATCAGCGAGGCAGAAACCCGCATTAAGCAATCGCAGGACGGTTTTGCCACGTACATGAATCGCAGTGTTCGTAGCCCTGCGGACGAAGCGCTGGATGCCGACCTGAAAGCGCGTTACGAGGCGTATATCGCGGGTCTTCAACCGATGCTGAAATTCGCCAAAAACGGCATGTTTGAAGCCATCATCAACCACGAAAATGAAACCGCACGTCCGCTGGATGATGCCTACAATGACGTGCTGATGAAAGCCATTAAAATTCGCACCGACCGCGCTAACGCCCTCACGAAACAGGCTCATACCCGTACACAACTGGGCCTGATGTTTATGGTGGGAGCTTTCGCGCTGGCGCTGGTGCTGACGGCAATGACCTTTATCGTACTGCGCCGCACGGTGATTAACCCACTGCAACGCGCCGCCACGCGCATCGCGAACATTGCGAAGGGTGATCTGACGATGCCGGATGACGCGGCAGGACGCAGCGAAATCGGCCGTCTGACGCGTGATCTGCAAACCATGCAGCATTCACTGGTGACGACGGTAGGCACTGTGCGTCAGGGGGCGGAAGAGATCTATCGCGGTACCAGCGAGATTTCAGCCGGGAATACCGATCTCTCATCACGAACCGAGCAACAGGCCGCCGCCATTGAGCAGACGGCTGCGAGCATGGAACAGCTGACGGCCACCGTGAAGCAGAACGCCGATAACGCTCACCATGCCAGCAAACTGGCGGAAGATGCGTCCGGCAAAGCCAGCCGTGGCGGTCAGATGGTGTCTGGCGTGGTGAAAACGATGGGGAACATCTCCACCAGTTCGAAGAAAATTTCTGAGATCACGGCGGTTATCAACAGCATCGCCTTCCAGACCAATATTCTGGCGCTTAACGCGGCGGTAGAAGCAGCGCGAGCCGGTGAGCAAGGTCGTGGTTTTGCAGTGGTGGCGAGTGAAGTGCGCACCCTGGCAAGCCGCAGTGCGAATGCGGCAAAAGAGATTGAAAGCCTGATCAATGAATCCGTCTCGCTGATTGACCAGGGTTCCGGTGAAGTCGTGGCGGCGGGTAACACCATGAATGAAATCGTCGAGGCGGTTAAACGCGTCACCGATATCATGCTGGAAATTGCCGCTGCGTCTGATGAGCAGAGCCGTGGAATCGTGCAGGTCAGCCAGGCGATTTCAGAGATGGATAAAGTCACCCAGCAGAACGCCTCGCTGGTGGAGGAAGCCTCCGCCGCCGCCGCGTCGCTGGAAGAACAGGGCGCACGACTGACCGAGGCGGTAGGGGCGTTTCGTCTTAACGGGGCGAAGACTGGCCGCACGGTGACGTCTGCGCCAGTGGCAACGAGCGCGCCATTGCGCCCGGCGACGACGGTTTCCGGGGATAACTGGGAGACGTTCTGAGTGGCGTGTTGTGTCGGGTGGCGGCTTCGCCTTACCCGACCTACGTGCTGGCCTACAAAAAAGGGACCTCTCGGTCCCTTTTGTCATCTGTTACTTCTTATCCGGTAACGCATACGCAATCACATAATCACCCCGATCCGGGGACTGGCGCGCGCCGCCCGCATTAATGATGATGTACTGTTTGCCGGTTTTCGGTGAAACGTAGGTCATCGGGCCGGACTGGCTGCCCACAGGCAGGCGGTCTTTCCAGATCTCTTTCCCGGTTGCGGTATCAAACGCACGCAGGTAGAAGTCCTGAGTCCCGGCAAAGAACAGCAGGCCAGACTGCGTCGACAGTGACGCGCCCAGGGTCGGCATCCCGATTGGGATCGGCATATGCATGCGAATGCCGAGCGGACCGGTATCTTCCACGGTGCCGACCGGAACCTGCCACACCAGCTTGCCTGATTTGAGGTCAACCGCTGACAGGGTGCCAAACGGTGGCTTCTGACACGGAATACCCAGTGGCGACAGGAAACGCTCGCGCATTGCGCCGAACGGCGTGCCGTCCATTGGTACAATCCCCATCTCAATGCCGCTGGCGTTTTTCGCGACGTTCGCGCGTGGCACCATATAGTTTGCCAGCCCCAGACGCATATCATTAACGAACATCAGGCTATTGTTCGGATCAACCGACACGCTGCCCCAGTTCATACCGCCGAGCGAGCCAGGGAACTGCAGGGAGCGGTCCAGCCCAGGCGGCGTAAAGACACCCTGGTGACGCATCTCTTTAAACTGAATGCGGCACAGCAGCAGGTCGACAGGCGTGGCACCCCACATGTCGGACTCCGTCAGCGTCTGGTTACCAATCATCGGCATACCAACAGAGTAGGGCTGAGTGGGTGAGTAGCGCTCACCCTCAACGTTACCGGCAGGAACAGGGCGCTCTTCCACTTTGGCAACCGGCTTACCGGTTTCACGGTTGAGCATAAAGATCATGCCCTGCTTACTGGTCTGCACCAGCACAGGCGTTGTGCCACCTTTACCGTCTGGCAGATCGTACAGCAGCGGTTGAGAAGGCAGGTCAAAGTCCCACAGATCGTGATGGGTAGTCTGGAAATGCCAGCGCACCTGACCGGTCGTTGCGTCAACCGCAACAATGGACGAACTGTATTTATCATCCAGCGCAGTACGTTCACCCGCCCAGAAGTCTGGCGTGGCGTTTCCGGTCGGCAGATAGATCAGATTCAGCTTTGCGTCGTATGCCATAGCAGACCAGACGTTCGGCGTACCACGCGTCCAGGTCTGGCCTTCCGGCGGCAGGCCGGTCAGCGCGGGATTGCCTGGGTCCCACGCCCATGCCAGCTTACCGGTATGCACGTCATAAGCTCGCACCACGCCCGGCGGTTCACCGGTGGAGAAGTTATCCGCCACGCGTCCGCCGATCACCACCACGTGCCCCGCCACCAGTGGCGTAGACGTCTGCTGGTAATAGCCCGGTTTGATTTCACCCATGCCTATGCTCAGGTCAACGGTGCCGTGGTCGCCAAAATCGTCACAAAGGTTGCCGTTGTCGGCATTGATGGCAATCAGGCGTGCATCGGTCGTCGGGAGGAACAAACGACGGGAACAGGCCGCAGGCTTTGTTTCTGTTTGTGACGTTGTCACGGTTGAGCGATCTTCGAAATAGCCCAGGCCACGGCAGCGCTGCCAGTTAGGAGCCGTGGCTTTTGAATCGTAACGCCATTTCTCTTTACCGGAGTCCACATCCAGCGCCAGCACTTTACTGTATGGCGTACAAACATACAGAGTGTCGCCAACCTGTAACGGGGTGTTCTGGTCTTCCGCGCCGGAGCCGTTGCTCTGTGGAATGTCACCCGTGTGGGCAACCCAGGCCACTTTCAGTTCGCTGACGTTCTGTTTGTTGATTTGATCCAGTGCGGCGAAGCGATCGCCGTGGGTGGTGTTGCCCCAGTGTTCCCAGTTTTTTTGCTGTTCACCGGGCGCAACCGGTTTTACCGGAACCGGCTCGTTAGCCGCCACAAGCGTTTGTGGTTTAAACATCCAGCCAAGGCTCACCAGCATCGCGACGGCCAGCACGGCGGCTATGCTAAATGCAGGGGCTTTGTTGATCGGTGTACTGCTGTTTGCTGCCCGCAGGAAAGGCCAGACAATGGCGCACAGCAGGGCGAGAACGGCGAAGGTAAACAGGCGCGAGAAGAGCGGCCAGAAATCCCAGCCCGCATCGCTCACCGCCCAGAACAGTGATGCAATAAACGCAATTGCGTAGAGAATGATCCCGCTAATCCGACTGGCGAAAATCAGGATAGCGGCAATCACCATCACCACGCCCATGATCAGGAAGTACCTACTTCCGCCTGCTGTGGCGAGCCTGAAGCCCAGCCCGCCAACTGCCAGACCGATGAGCGCCATCAGTCCGGCAAGAAGCCACTGCAGGATACGAGGTATCCCACGCGGCGCGTTGCCAAAAGCCATTTCTGTCTCCTTAAATACTCCCACCTCTTCAGGTTTATGCTGTGCGGCATCTGTACCAGTTGGATAACTGAAGGCGAGAGTTACGATGGTTTACGGTTAAAAACCGTTTAAATAGCGTAGGAATTCACGATCAAAAAATCACGTGCGAACCATTTGGTGAATTCGCCGCTATGATAAAACTGTTAAATTGTTTTGCGCAATTGTTAATGAAAGATTTCGCATTATTTGATTAAAGGGCAGATATACCCGCCGTGGCGGCGGGTGAAGGAAGGATGAAGCGATGATCAGGCTGGCATGGACTTGCGGATGGCGCTGAGTAGCGTCTGCGCGCCTGAGGAGAGCGGGGCATCCACACGGGTCAGGACCCCAATTGGTTCACCTGCGCCAGGGGAAGTAACCGGCAAGGCGGTGAGCGTACCACGGCGTAAATCGTCTTTGACTGCACCGGATGGCACGAACCAGACGTAGTCATAATCCACGGTAAGCTGACGAGAAAGGGAAGCCGACAGGGTTTCAATGCACCCGGCAGGTAGCGAACAGCCCTGCATTTGCAGCAACGCCTCGGCATTCTGGCGCGGCACTGTTCCTTTTGGTGATACCACAACAGGCCACTCCATTACCCGGCTTAACGTGACGGTATCATGTAAAAGCGGATGATTGGGACGCACGACCAGCTTCAGCGATTCCAGGAACAAAAGTTCATAGTTAAGCCCGCTCATCAGTTCAGGATCGGACATCCGGCCGATACCGAGATCCAGCTCTCCTGATTTTAGCCCCGCAAGCAGCATGGTGTTATTCATGGTTGCGACCTGAAGCGTGGCGTGCTTTTGCTGCTTGTGGAACTGACCAATTACAGCAGGCAAAATGCCCAGCGCCGCTGTCGGGAGAGCCCCCACACGCACAATATCGCTGGCCGGCTCCTCTTTGCGGTTTAACGCCTGACCCGCCGTATTAAGCGCATCGAGAACTTTCACCGCGTGCGTCAGAAATTGCTCGCCCACAAGCGTAAGTTGCGCGCCAAGGCGACCACGATCGAACAATCGGGTTCCGGTAAGCTGTTCCAGCTCGTTCAGTGTTTTCGACAACGCGGGCTGACTGAGGTTAAGGGTTTCAGCCGCTCGCCCCAGCGTTCCCTGTTGAGCGACGGCCACAAATGTATGTAAATGGCGCAAGCGTATGCGCTGACTGAACAGACCATTTTTTTCCATAGGCGATGTTAAAAACAGAGCGATGCGGGTGACAAGTTAAGTTGTTTAATTTTGATAACTTGATAGCAAAATATTTTTAACATTTGATCTGTTTGAGTTACAACCTGTTTTCGGCAACGCGCAGGCTTTGACCACTCGCCTGCCTGGATCACAATTCGTAAATTCTTCCCGCCAGTGAGGGCGGGCTTCTCTACACTCCAGGTAATATTCACTGGAGGCATGACATCATGGCGAACACCATCACGGCTGATGATATTCGGGAACACTTTTCGCAGGCTATGTCGGCGATGTACCAGCAGGAAGTTCCGCAGTACGGCACGTTGCTGGAACTGGTGGCGGACGTGAACCTGGCGGTTCTGGAAAATAATCCGCAGTTACATGAACAACTGGCGAACGCCGATGAACTGGCGCGGCTGAATGTTGAACGTCACGGAGCCATTCGCGTGGGCACCGCGCAGGAACTCTCCACCTTACGCCGGATGTTCGCGATTATGGGCATGTATCCGGTCAGCTATTACGATCTCTCGCAGGCCGGTGTTCCTGTTCACTCAACAGCGTTTCGTCCGATTGATGATGCGGCTCTGTGCCGCAATCCGTTTCGCATTTTTACCTCTCTGCTGCGTCTGGAGTTGATTGATAACGCCGACCTGCGCCAGCGTGCGGCTGATATTCTCTCCCGGCGTAACATCTTTACCCCGCGTTGTCTTGAACTGATCGCACTGCACGAGTCAGAAGGGCAATTTACCGAAGCGCAGGCGCGCGAGTTTGTTCATGAAGCGCTGGAAACGTTCCGCTGGCACCGCCATGCAACGGTCGATCAGGAGACGTACCTGGCCCTGAGCAATGAGCACCGCCTGATTGCCGATGTGGTCTGCTTCCCCGGCTGCCACATTAACCATCTTACGCCGCGCACGCTGGATATCGACCGGGTGCAGGAGCTGATGCCGAAGTACGGCATTGAGCCGAAAATTCTGATTGAAGGGCCACCGCGTCGTGAAGTGCCGATTTTGCTGCGCCAGACCAGCTTTAAGGCGCTGGAGGAGCCGGTACTTTTTTCCGGCGAACATAAAGGCACGCACACGGCGCGTTTCGGTGAGATTGAACAGCGGGGAGTGGCACTCACGCCAAAAGGCCGTGAGCTGTACGACAGCCTGCTCGGACAGGCCGGGACGGGCAAAGACAACCTGACGCACCAGCTTCACCTGCGGGACATGTTCAGTGCCTTCCCGGACAGCGAGATGTTTCTGCGCCGACAGGAACTGGCCTATTTCCGTTATCGTCTGACACCTGCAGGCGAGGCGCACCGTCACGCCTTTCGTCCTGGCGACGATCCGCAACCGCTGATCGAGCGGGGCTGGGTGGTGGCGCAGCCGATCACGTATGAAGATTTTCTGCCCGTCAGCGCGGCAGGGATTTTCCAGTCAAATCTCGGCAACGAAACTCAGGCACGCAGCCACGGCAATGCCAGCCGCGAGGCTTTCGAAGCGGCGCTGGGCTGCCCGGTGCATGACGAATTCACGCTCTACCAGGAGGCGGAAACCCGCAGCAAACAGCGTTGCGGTTTGCTCTGAAATCGTTACTCTTCAGGGGTGTGATGGAAAAAGAAGGCCGGTATGCAAAATCCCTCCGCCCCTGTGGTTGAAACGCGCCAGGGCGCACTGATTGGTTTCACTGATGACGATGTGTATGCGTGGTATGGCATCCCTTATGCCGCACCGCCTGTTGGTCAATGGCGCTGGCGCGCTCCGCGGCCGCCCGAAAACCGGGAGGGCGTGCGCCAGACGACGGCATTTTCTGCATCAAGCTGGCAAAACAGCGAATATTGCCAGGAACTGGGGGGCGGCGATCCCGGCCAGTTCTCCGAAGATTGTCTTTACCTTAACGTCTGGTCGCCCGTCTCGCGTGCTTCTCCACTGCCGGTGATGGTCTGGCTGCACGGCGGAGGGTTTACCATCGGCGCGGGTGGCCTGCCTCCCTATCACGGCAGGGCGCTGGCAAAGCGTAATGTGATCGTGGTGACGATCAATTACCGGCTCGGCCATCTCGGTTTTTTTGCACATCCTGCACTGGAAGGTGAAGACGATCGCGTGGTGCATAACTTTGCGCTGCTTGACCAAATCGCGGCCCTTAACTGGGTGCGAGACAACATTGCAGCGTTTGGTGGCGATCCTGACAACATCACGCTGTTTGGGGAATCTGCCGGTGCGCGCAGCGTGCTCTCGCTGCTGGCATCCCCTCTGGCGGAAGGATTGTTCCACAAAGCCATTGTGCAGAGCGGGTATACCTTGCCGGATACGCCGCGTGAACAGGCGCTGAAACAAGGGGAAGCGCTGGCTCGCCATTTTGGGCTTGAGAATGCCACTGCAGAACAGCTACGCGCCATTCCTGCTGACGCGTTCTGGCCGCTTGAGTCACCGCTGAATATCGCCCCGGCTCCCATTGTGGGGGATTGCGTTCTGCCGGAGGCCATGCTTGATGTCTTCTTTGCTGCCCGCCAGCATCCTGTTCCGGTGATGATCGGTTCGAACAGCGATGAGGCGAGCGTGATGGCGGTGTTCGGCGTTGATCTTGCCGGGCAGATTCAAAAACTTCGCCGCGAAAGACGTTTTGGTCTGGGGCTGATTAAGCTGCTTTATCCTGGCGTGAAGGGGGATGAAGAACTGGGGCGGCAGGTTTGCCGGGATATGGCTTTTACCACTATGGGCTACGTTGTCATGCAGGCGCAGCAGCGCGTTGGCGGGCTGTGCTGGCGCTACTGGTTTGACTATGTGGCAGAAGCCGAACACGCGACCTACATTAACGGTGCCTGGCACGGCAACGAAGTGCCTTATGTGTTTGACACACTCGGTGAGGTGGAGCCTTCGCGCCACTATGTGAACGAACGCGACCGCCAGTTTTCTGCCCAGGTCGCGGATTATTGGGTGAACTTCGCGCGTGAAGCAGGGACTCGCGATAGCTTACCGGGGCCAACGCACTGGCCTGCGTGCCGTAAAGGACGTGACGTTCTGTTACGTATAGGTGTGAATAAACATGCAGGTTTCAGGCTTGAAAACCGTTTTATGCGCGCCCGAATGAGCCTTTTCAAACGGGTAATGAAACACCACGTCAGTCTCGACTAAGCAGGCAGTCGCGAAACGCAATAAGGCCATTCTCATCGCTTTGCGTGTCGCGCATTACCAGGCGGTAACTGGCACCCGTTTTAATGCTGGAGTCAAAAGGCCGCGACAGCCGTCCGGCGCGGATATCTTCCGCCACCAGCGTTTCATCGGCAATGGCCACGCCCAGTCCCTGAATGGCGGCCGTAATGGCGAGATCCATCGTATCGAAGTGTTGATTTTTGTGCATGGTAAAGGTCGGTATCGCCTGTTTTGCCAGCCACAGCGACCAGTCGGTCTTATCCCTTGTGGGATGCAGGAAGGTGAGCGACTCCAGCGCCACGCCCGACCGCAGCGGGCTGATTACCGGCGTTAACGCCTCTTCAAACAGCAGATCGCCCGCACTCATATGTGTGCCAAAGACAATGGCCGCGTCATAGGACTCCGTTTTGAAATTGACGTTATGATCGGTCGTTGTAGTGAGTGCAATTTGCAGGTCCGGCTGCTCACGCTCCACCTTTAACAGACGCGGCACTAGCCAGCGCATGGCGCAGGTCGGCGCTTTCAGGCGAATCACGGTCTGGTGAGCGCGGGCCCGGTCGGCGATGGTCAGCAGGTGCTCAAAGGCTGATTGCAGCTCCGGCAGCAGGGCGCTGCCCTGAGAAGAGAGGCGTAAACCGCGCGCGTGGCGTTCAAAGAGCGGAAACCCGAACCACGCTTCAAGAGAGGCAATTTTACGGCTCACGGCCCCCTGCGTCAGACACAATTCTCCGGCGGCATGGGTGAGATTCAGATGCCGCGCAGTGACTAAAAATGCGTCTACGGCATTGAGCGGGAATGAACGGCGCGACATAAACACCTCAGGTATGCATTTTTCTCATGGCTATTATGACAACAATTCGATTGTCCCGACAACTGACTTGTTGTTTGAATAGTTATGCAATATTCATGAGAAGGGACAGAGGATGACTTTACGAACGCCGGTGCAGACACGTTCAAAACTGCCTGATGTGGGTACGACCATTTTTACCGTTATCGGCCAGCTTTCCGCGCAGCATAACGCCATCAACCTTTCTCAGGGCGCGCCTAATTTTTCCTGCGATCCTAAGCTGATTGCGGGCGTCACCCGTGCGATGGAAGCCGGGCACAACCAGTACGCGGCGATGACCGGCCTGCAGCCACTGAAAGAACGTATCGCGGAAAAAATTGCTACGCTCTACGGCACGCAGTATGACCCGACCAGTGAAGTGCTGGTGACCGCCAGCGCCAGTGAAGGGCTTTACTCGGCCATCAGCGGGCTGGTGCATCCGGGCGATGAGGTGATTTACTTTGAGCCGTCGTTTGACAGCTATGCGCCGATTGTCCGTCTGCAGGGCGCAACGCCCGTAGCGATCAAACTGACGGTGCCGGATTTTGCCGTCAACTGGGATGAAGTGCGCGCGGCGATCACGCCAAAAACGCGTATGATCATCATCAATACGCCACATAACCCGAGCGGCCAGGTCTTCTCTGCGAATGACCTGCAACAGCTGGCGGCGCTGACGCGCAACACCGATATCATTATTTTGTCTGACGAAGTGTATGAACACGTGGTATTTGATGGCGAGCCGCACCACGGAATGGCGACGCATCCCCTACTGGCGGAGCGTAGCGTTATTATCTCATCTTTCGGAAAAACCTATCACGTGACCGGCTGGCGTGTGGGGTATTGTGTTGCACCAGCAGACCTGATGGACGAGATTTGCAAGGTCCATCAATTTTTGATGTTTTCTGCCGATACCCCAATGCAGTACGCGTTTGCCGAGCATATGACCGATCCGCAAACCTGGCTGTCCCTGGCGGCGTTTTATCAGCGCAAGCGCGATCTGCTGCAAAATCTGCTGACGGATTCACCGTTTAAGCTGCTGCCGAGCGCCGGATCGTTCTTCCTGTTGGCAGATTACAGCCACTTCAGCGATGAGCGTGACAGCGACATGGTGAAACGGCTGATTATCGAGTGCGGCGTTGCCACGATACCGCTGTCGGCGTTTTATGCGGATGGCACAGACAATAAATTCATTCGTCTCTCTTTTGCGAAAGATGAGGCGACGTTACGGGCAGGTGCCCAGGCCCTGTGTCGGGTTAAACCACGCTAAGGAGTTTGAGATGAAATTACGCGCGTTAGTTGTCGGCATGGGACTGCTGTGTGCATTTTCTTCGTTCGCTGCCACCGAGTTACGTTACGGCCTGGAAGCTGAATACCCGCCGTTTGAGAGCCGCAACGCCTCCGGCGAACTGGAAGGGTTCGACATTGAGCTGGGTAATGCGATTTGTAAAGCTGCAGCCCTGAAATGCACCTGGGTTGAAACGTCGTTTGATGCACTGATCCCTGGTCTGGTGGCGAAGAAATTCGATGCCATTAATTCGGCGATGAACATCACCGAGCAACGTCGTCAGAGTATTGATTTTACGCAGCCTGTCTACCGTATTCCGTCACAGTTAGTGGGTAAAGTTGGTACGGCGGTAGAGGCGACGCCTGAAGGGCTGAAAGGCAAAACCATCGGCGTTCTGCAGGGTTCCATTCAGGAAACCTATGCAAAAGAGCACTGGGAAAAGCACGGTGTCACCGTGGTGTCTTATAAAGATCAGAATATGGCCTGGGGAGACTTGCTGAATGGCCGTATTGATGCCTCGCTGGTAATGTCAGCGGCCGGGCAGGCGGGTTTCCTGAGCAAGCCGCAGGGGAAAGGGTTTGGCTTTATCGGCAAACCCGTGTCTGACGACACGATCCTCGGCAGTGGTATCGGCTTTGGGTTGCGTAAGGGGGATGAGGCCACCAAAAAGCAACTTGATGCCGCAATAGATAAAGTACGTGCCGACGGCACGATCGCTAAACTCGCTGATAAGTACTTTCCGGGTATCGATGTCAGCGTAAAATAACCGCCTCGTTTGGCCCCAGTTACTGATGTCTGACTGGGGCTTTTTTATACCTTTCTTTACACCACTTTCAGGCCGTTCTGGTCGACATAAAATATTTCTCAGTTTGTGCATATAATCGCCGGTCAACAATTGGATTCTTAACCGTTTTTGTTTAGGCTGTGCGTTCTTTCTTGCCGTCATTTCGCCGGGCGCGAAACTCATTCACACGACCATAAGGACGTTTTCTCAGGCATGAATCGCAGACGTTTTCTAAAAGGCTCGCTGGCAATGGCTGCCCTGAGCGGCACTTCTGGCCTCGCTTCACTGTTTTCCCAGGCAGCATATGCTGCTGATTCCGACATCGCCGACGGTCAGAGCCGTCGTTTTGACTTCTCCGTGCTGCAATCCATGGCTCACGACCTGGCGAAAACTCCGTGGGGAGGTGCGCCGCGTCCGCTGCCGGAAACCCTGGCGACTATGACGCCACAGGCTTATAACGCCATTCGGTACGATGAGAAACAGTCGCTGTGGAACAACATTGAAGGCCGTCAACTGGACGTGCAGTTCTTCCATATGGGAATGGGGTTCCGCCGCCGCGTGCGCATGTTCTCCCTGGATCAGGCGACCTCCCAGGCGCGTGAGATCCATTTCCGGCCGGAGCTGTTCAGCTATGGCGATACGGGTGTTGATACCCGGCAACTGGAAGGGCAAAGCGATCTCGGTTTTGCGGGCTTCCGCGCCTTTAAAGCGCCTGAACTGGCGCGTCGCGATATCGTCTCTTTCCTGGGGGCAAGCTATTTCCGTGCTGTGGATGATACTTACCAGTACGGCCTGTCTGCGCGTGGTCTGGCGGTAGATACCTTTACCGACACGCCGGAAGAGTTCCCGGATTTCACCGCATTCTGGTTTGAAACCGTCAAGCCAGGCGACACAACCTTTACCGTTTATACGCTGCTGGACAGCCCGAGTATCACCGGTGCCTATAAGTTTGTGATCCACTGCGAGAAGAGCCAGGTGATCATGGAGGTGGAAAACCATCTCTATGCGCGTAAAGACATCAAACAGTTGGGCATCGCGCCGATGACCAGTATGTTTAGCTGCGGCAATAACGAACGCCGCATGTGCGACACCATTCACCCGCAAATCCACGATTCTGACCGCCTGGCCATGTGGCGCGGTAATGGCGAGTGGATCTGCCGCCCGCTGAACAATCCGCAGAAACTGCAGTTCAATGCTTACATGGACAAGAACCCGAAAGGCTTTGGTCTGCTGCAGCTTGACCGCGATTTCTCGCACTATCAGGACATCATGGGCTGGTATAACAAGCGCCCAAGCCTGTGGGTGGAGCCGCGCAACAACTGGGGGAAAGGCTCTGTGGGTCTGATGGAGATCCCGACCACGGGTGAAACACTCGATAACGTGGTGTGCTTCTGGCAGCCGGAAAAAACGGTGGAAGCGGGTGATGAGCTTAACTTTAAATATCGCCTCTACTGGAGCGCGCAGCCTCCGGTCCGTTCACCGCTGGCAAATGTTTACGCCACACGCACCGGTATGGGTGGGTTCCCGGAAGGGTGGGCACCGGGTGAAAATTACCCGAAAGTGTGGGCTCGTCGTTTTGCCATTGATTTTGTCGGTGGCGATCTGAAGGCGGCAGCACCGAAGGGGATTGAACCGGTGATCACCCTCTCCAGCGGCGAAGCGAAGCAGGTTGAGATCCTCTACGTTGAGCCATTTGACGGGTATCGTATTCTGTTTGACTGGTATCCAACGTCGGATTCAACGGAGCCGGTAGATATGCGTATGTTCCTGCGCTGTCAGGGTGATGCCATCAGTGAAACATGGCTGTATCAGTATTTCCCGCCCGCGCCGGACAAACGTAACTACGTTGACGATCGCATCATGCGTTAATCTCGTGAAATGTGCCGGGTAAAGGCTTCGCCATACCCGGCCTGAATGAGGTTAGCGTCGACAGGCGTTATAGCGCGCCCAGCAGGGGCGTGCGGGTGATCCGCTGAGTCCCATTGATCACCTTTTCCCCGCGAAGATGAATGCTTTCTCCCGCAAAGGCTTCGATAACCGCATCATCGGTGATTTCAACCCGATGCTCGATCAACACGTTGCCGAAGATGCGGGCGCGCCCCTGAATAACGACTTTATCGTCAATCAAAATGGGCCCTCCGCGTAGCCACGCCTGTCCGCCAATCAGTACATGATGTTTGATCACGCAGTTACCCTCGACAACGGCGTTTTCCGCCACCTGAGAGCTGTAGCGCAGGGTGGGGATAGCGTCATCGTCCTGGCCCGCAATCAGACGCGCATTGCCATAAACTTTGGCACAGTCGCAAACCCAGACGTTATTGAGATCGTTTCCGTCGAGAACCGCGCGATCAAACACCTCTGCGCGGTGCTCAATAAAGGCATAATTCACCATGGCGTCGCCGTAGATTTGCGCCTGATGTACAACACGGGACTGGCTCACCGTGGCGTTATCGTAAATCTTAAGGATCTGTTCGTGGTCGGGCGTAAGCCCTTTCGCCGCGATGACCTGGCTGTGATGAAGAATGCGGGCGTTGCCATAAATGTGGCATTCGCCGCGGATAGCGGATTGCTGTATAGTGACGTTGTCACTTATTTTTGCGCCGTGGCTGACCTGCGCGGCATCCAGCCAGCTATTGCCGCCAACCTCAGCATGATGGCTGATCACGCAGGGCTGGGTGAGACGGGCATTATCGACGATTTTTGCCCCGGCAAAAACCACGCTGTTTTCATCGTATATCCAACAGTTTCCGTCCTGTGCGAGGGCGCTCTCATCCTCGATCCAGCCGCCTTTCGTCCCGCTGACGATATCGTTAAAATCAGCCGTGGCAATAATCTGCCTGAGCGTGGCCGTTGATACTGTCTCGCCGTTTTGCCAGTGCCAGAGACGAGTTTCCTCGCTGAGTCGGTACTTTTTCATTATGTGATCTCTGATAAGCGTCTTAACTAAACGTAGCAAAGATTAGGCTTTTCGAAGTGCTGGCATCCGCTGTCGAAACCCCTTAAAATGGCATTTAAAATACATTTTAAACTTTAAAATAAATGCATAAATCTAACAATCCTCAACAGGTCCTTAACATGCCCGCAGGCTACTTTGGCATGGTGTTGGGGATCATCGGGATGGGCTTCGCCTGGCGCTATGCCAGCACGCTCTGGCCAGTCACGCGCTGGCCGGGGGATGTTCTGGTTGGGCTGGCGGTGGCCGTCTGGTTTTTGCTGACGGTGGCGTTTATCAGCCGTGCGATGCGTTTTCCGCATAGTGTCATGGCAGAAATGCGTCATCCGGTGATGAGCAGTTTTGTGAGTCTTTTTCCGGCCACGACAATGCTGGTCGCGATCGGTTTTGTGCCCTGGTGTCGTGCCATTTCTCTGGTGCTGTTCGGCACTGGCGTGGTGATACAACTGAGCTATTCCGCCTGGCAAAGCGCCGGACTCTGGCGTGGCAAGCACCCGGAGGAGGCCACCACGCCGGGCTTGTATCTGCCGACCGTGGCAAACAACTTTATCAGCGCAATGGCCTGCGGTGCGTTAGGGTTCAGGGATGCCGGTCTGGTATTTCTGGGGGCAGGCGTCTTTTCCTGGCTCAGCCTTGAGCCGGTGATTTTGCAACGCCTGCGCAGCGCCGGAGAACTGCCTCCAGCCCTGCGCACTTCATTGGGCATTCAACTGGCCCCCGCGCTGGTGGCCTGTAGCGCCTGGTTTAGCGTCAACGGTGGTGAGGCCGATACCTTTGCCAAAATGCTGTTCGGCTATGGTTTGTTGCAACTGCTGTTTATGCTGCGCCTGATGCCGTGGTATTTGTCGCAGCCGTTTAATGCTTCGTTCTGGAGCTTCTCGTTCGGTGTGTCAGCCCTGGCAACCACCGGCCTGCATCTGGGACAGAGCAGCCCGTCGGGTTTCTTCCATGCGATAGCGATCCCGCTGTTTATTTTCACCAACATCATCATTGCGATGTTGTTGGTTCGTACATTTATCTTGCTGATGCAGGGCAAACTCCTGGTGCGCACTGATAAAGCACTGCTTATGCAATCTGAGGAAAAATAATGACTGTTGATGAAAGCTACTTCACCGATAAGTATGGTCTGACGCGTACCCATTCAGAGGTGCTGTACAGCGCGGAGATCGTTAAACCGGGCAAAACCCTCGATCTGGGCTGCGGAAATGGCCGTAACAGCCTCTACCTCGCGGCTAACGGTTACGATGTGACGGCGTGGGACAAAAACCCGATGAGCATCGATAACATCGAGCGCATTAAAGCGGTGGAAGGCATTACCAGTCTGCAAACGGCGATTAAAGATCTCAACAGCCTGAGTTTTGACGGCGAGTATGATTTTATTCTCTCCACCGTGGTGCTGATGTTCCTGGAAGCAAAGACCATCCCTGGTCTTATCGCCAATATGCAGCGTTGCACCAAACCGGGCGGCTATAACCTGATTGTTGCCGCGATGGATACGCCGGATTACCCGTGCACCGTGGGCTTCCCGTTCGCCTTCAAGCCTCAGGAACTGAGCCACTACTATGAAGGCTGGTCGCTGCTGAAATACAACGAAGAGGTCGGTGAACTGCACCGCACCGACGAGAACGGTAACCGCATCAAGCTGCGTTTTGCCACCATGCTGGCGCGTAAGCCCGCTTAACGGGCGGCCAGCAGGCAAAGCTGCAGGGCGGTGTGGTAAGACGCCTCGAACGACGACAGCGGTAAAAACTCAAACTTCGAATGGAAGTTGTGCGCGCCGGTGAAGAAGTTCGGGGTGAGCAGCCCTTTAGCTGAAAGCGCGGCACCGTCTGTGCCTCCGCGCATCGGCGTTGGTTTCGGGGTGATCCCGAGCGTTTTCATTGCCTCAAACATCAGGTCGATAGCGCGGCGGTCTTCGCCAATGGCATTGCTGATATTGCTGTAGGTATCCTCAATGCGATATTCCACTTTGGCTGTTGGATACTGTGCGGCGATCGCCGCTGCGACATCGGCAATGTGCTGCTTGCGGGCAGCAAATTGCGTTTTATCAAAATCACGAATATTCGCTTTCAGCACGGCCTCGTTTTGCCCCGCCTGGATGCCGTTAAACCAGATATAGCCTTCACGCCCTTCGGTGCACTCAGGCGTTTGCTGTCGGTCGAAATGGCTGATGAAGTCAGTTGCCATGAGCAGTGGGTTCACCAGCACGCCTTTGGCGGACATCGGGTGCGCCGTCACGCCGGTAAAGCGTATTTCGGCGGCTGCCGCGTTAAAGTTTTCGTAAACAATTTCCCCCCGCTCGCAGCAGTCAATTGTCCAGGCAAAATCGACGTCGAAGCGTTTTAGATCCAGCGCCTTTGCGCCGCAGAGGCCGATCTCTTCATCCGGCACAAACGCGACCACAATATCGCCATGCCGATCTTCCGGCGTCAGGTTTTCCAGCAGGGTCATTACCACGGTTACCGCCGCTTTATTATCTGCGCCTAATACGCTGGTCCCGTCGCTGAAAATAATCTCTTCGTTGGGATAGGCCAGAATTTCCGGGTGCTCTTTCACCCGCAGCCAGATCGCTTTCTCTTTATTCAGACAGAGGTCTTCACCGGTGAACGTTAATATTTGTGGATGAATATCCGGTGATAAACCGACGTCAACCGTATCGATATGGGTAATAAAACCAATACGCGGCGCGCCCGCAACATTGCCTTTTTTTACGGCCGTTACCGTGGCAAATTCATCAATCACAATGTCGTCTAAACCCAGCTGTGCCAGCTCTTTCGCCAGCTCTCGCGCCATGTCGTGTTGGCCTGGCGTTGAGGGAAGGGTTTTCACTTTCGCATCGCTCTGGCTGGTGATGGCGAGATAGCGGAAAAAGCGGTGCGTTAATTGTCTGGAAAGTGCGGAGCGCATAGTGATTCTCTCTTTTTTGTTTTATCAGGTGTTTGCATTCTCACTTTAATGTTATTTATGAAATGGCAAAAGAATTAATTAGCCGTCGAATTAAAAAGACAGGAATAAATGATGAAAAGCAAACTGACAACATTCACGCTGGCGCTTGCTGCACTGACGGTCAGTTCCACCGTCGCCGCAAAAACGCTGGTGTATTGCTCCGAAGGGTCACCGGAAAATTTCAATCCTCAACTGTATACCTCTGGCACCAGCGTGGATGCCAGCGCGGTGCCGGTCTATAACCGTCTGGTGGATTTTAAACCGGGAACCACGGAGCTGGTGCCGAGCCTGGCGGAACGCTGGGAGGTAAGCGAGGATGGCAAGGTTTATACCTTCCATCTGCGCAAGGGCGTGAAATTCCAGAGCAACAAAGCCTTTAAACCGACGCGCGACTTTAACGCTGACGATGTGATCTTCTCCTTCATGCGTCAGAAAGACGTCAACCACCCGTACCATAACGTCTCCAACGGCAGCTATTCCAACTTCGAAAGTCTGGAGTTTGGCAGCCTGATTACCGCCATCGACAAGGTGGATGACCACACGGTGCGCTTTACGCTGGCACACCCGGAAGCGCCGTTCGTGGCGGATCTGGCCTGGTATTTTGCCTCGATACTCTCAGCAGAGTACGCCGACGCGATGCTGAAAGCCGGAACGCCGGAAAAGGTCGATATGGAGCCGATTGGCACCGGACCATTTAAGCTGGCACAGTACCAGAAGGATTCCCGTATCCTGTTTACTGCCTTCCCGGACTACTGGCAGGGCAAATCAAAACTGGATCGCCTGGTGTTTACCATTACGCCCGATGCGTCAGTGCGTTTTGCGAAAGTGGAGAAAAATGAGTGTCAGGTTATGCCGTTCCCGAACCCGGCCGATCTGCCGCGTATGAAAGCGAACAAAGACATCAACCTGATGAGTAAGGACGGGTTGAATACCGGTTTCCTTGCGTTCAATACCCAGAAGCCGCCGCTGGATAACGTCAACGTCCGCCAGGCACTGGCTATGGCGATCAATAAACCGGCCATTATTGACGCGGTGTTCCACGGCACGGGGACAGCGGCGAAGAACCTGCTGCCGCCGGGCGTCTGGAGTGCGGACAGCGAACTGAAGGATTACGACTACGATCCTGAAAAAGCAAAAGCCCTGCTAAAAGAGGCCGGATTTGCTGACGGCGTGAGTATCGATTTATGGGCAATGCCAGTTCAGCGCCCGTATAACCCGAACGCCAAACGTATGGCCGAAATGATTCAGGCAGACTGGGCGAAAATCGGCGTCCACGCGAAGATTGTCACTTATGAGTGGGGTGAATACCTCAAACGCGTGAAGGGCGGTGAACACCAGGCAGCCCTGATGGGATGGACAACGGCGACAGGCGACCCGGATAACTTCTTCGGCCCACTCTTTACCTGTACCTCTGCGAATGGCGGCTCGAACTCATCGAAATGGTGCTATAAGCCGTTTGATAAGATTATCGCCGAGGCAAAATCGATAACCGATCATGATAAACGCGTGGCGCTATACAAAGAGGCGCAGCAGATGATGCACGATCAAATGCCCGCGGTGATGATTGCCCATTCGACGATTTTCGAACCGGTGCGCAAAGAGGTTACAGGCTATGAAATCGATCCGTTTGGCAAACATCTGTTCTGGCAGGTGGATATAAAATAGTCGTTTTTCACTGCCCGGCACATGGCCGGGCACTCTTTTCGCAATTTGTGCTGCCATCGTCATTTTTTGCCACAACAAGTCCTCCCCGTTTTTGCTATAACTTCAAATGCATACTTGCAGATAACATGGAATTCCATCATGCGTACCCACACTTTTTTTAAAGTTGCAGTGCTTTCTGGTCTGTTGGCGTTAGCGGGTTGTTCATCAAAAGTCGCGGCTCCCGAACAGTATTCAGGCTTTTTAAAAGATTATTCCGGCTTGCAGCAAACAACGTCTGCGACAGGTAAACCGACCCTGCGTTGGGTAGATCCTTCCTATAACGAAGCAAATTACGACAGTATTATCTGGACGCCGATTACCTACTATCCGGTGCCAAAACCGACCACCCAGATTGGTCAAAAAACGCTGGATGAGCTTCTGGCGTACACCAATACCAAAATGAAAACAGCGATTGGCCAGCGTAAGCCGATTGTGACGACGCCGGGTAAACATAGCCTGATTTTCCGTGGGGCTATCACCGGGGTGAGTTCGCAGAAAGAGGGGCTGCAGTTCTATGAAGTGGTTCCCGTCGCGTTAGTTGTTGCGGGGACGCAGATGGCAACCGGTCACCGCACGATGGATACCCATCTCTTCTTTGAGGGGGAACTGATTGACGCCGCAACCAACAAGCCCGTCATGAAAGTGGTGCGTAAAGGCGAAGGTAAAGAGCTGGCGAACGAAAATACGCCGATGGGCTTCGCCACGCTGAAACAGGTTGTTGACGACCTGGCGACCGATGCCACCATGTTTGATCTGCATAAAACGGCACAATAATAAAAAGGGCCTGCAATATTGCAGGCCCTTTTTTTACGCCATACGAAGGCGTCTGAACCAGGTTTCTGGTTTCGTAAACATCACCATATTTCCGCCCAGAATCAGCAATAACCCAATAATCCCGTTTATATGCCACACATAGCCTTCATAAACCGTTGAGATAGAGAGTGCCACTAACGGGAACAGCAGGGTGCTGTAGGCGGCTTTGCCGGGGCCAATACGGCCTACCAGCGTAAAGTACGCGCCAAAGGCGATCACGGAGCCAAACAAGGCAAGGTACAACAGCGCGCCAATGTAGCTCACGGTCCATTCCGGCATAAAGCTGTCGCCTCTGACGAGCGCGATCGCACCCATTACGGCTGTCCCGTAGAGCATCGCCCAGGCGTTGGTGGTCATCGTCTCCAGCCCGTTGCGCTGGTGGCGCATGCTGATCATATTCCCCAGCGAGAAGCCATAAGTGCCGAGGGCAGAAAGGCCAATTCCCGTCAGTAGCGAGGCACTCCAGCCGCTTGCCAGCAGATCGTCCCAGAAGAGGGTGATGATCCCAATGAGACCCAGCGCTGCCGCCGTCCAGAACCGCGCAGGAGGGCGCTGGCCGAAGAAGATAAAGCTGTTGATGGCGTTATAGAGTACAGCCATGGAAAAAATGACCGATTCCAGCCCGGTATTGATGTGTGCGGCGGCAGTATAAAAACACCAGAAGTTAAAACAGAACACGCAGCAGCCCTGAAGCATACAGAAGAGATGATCCCTGAACGCCAGCCTGCGCAAGCGGCGGAGAGCAACTAAGACTATCATCATCGCGGCGCTGGCGACGGCGAAGCGCCAGAAAATGGAGACCGGTGCGGCAACGGGGCCCTGCTGGAGGAAAATGGCGATCCAGGTGGTTCCCCAGATAACGACGACCAGACCATAAAGTAATGCGTTCATTGTTTCTCTCTTTTCACACGGCGAAAACCCTATTGTGGCGAGAGGACAGGTGCCTGGCTTTCACCCGTTTGCGGTGGACTTGCAAAATCTTGCGCTTTTTTATTCCGGGAGATCTGGCAACGCGCGGCAACACTTCTTAGACTGACAGTCTGATTAATCACTTGTTAACGGCTATGTCTCGCGCTTACGACACCTTTGAAACGTTACGCCAACAGAATGCGGTGCTCCGGGAAACCGTCGCGCTTAACTCAGGCATCCAGCTGGCGGCGTGGTACAACAAGCACGATACAATAACGGTTAAAAGCAACCATCATACCCTGAGCCTGTATGTGGCAGACGGCTATGAGAGCTATCAAAAGACACCGGGTGGCTGGAAGAACGGTGGCGGGCCCGATCGTTTTTGTCTGATGCCAAAAGAGAGCGAATCCACGTGGGATATTCGTGATGACCTGTCGTTTGTCCATCTTTACTGTACTGATGAACATCTGCGGGATGTCGGGGAAAAGATCTGGGACAAGCGCCCGCTGTCGCTGACCCTGGATGAAAAAATCTTTGGCAGTGATGCGAAAATTACCGCGCTGTATCGTCAGTTTCTGCTTGGCTGTGACTGGCAGCAAAAGGCCAACCAGCTCACCCTGAGCACGGCCTCTACGCTACTGCTGACGCATTTGTTGCAGAATTACTCCAGCGTGCAGTGGAAGCTGCCAGTGGTCACCGGCGGGTTGTCGCCGTTTGTACTGCGCAACGTGCTGGCTTTCATTGAAGAGAACCTTGCGCAGCCGCTGACGCTGGCGGAACTGGCCGATCAGGCTGCGCTCAGTGAGTACCACTTCGCCAGAATGTTTCGTCAGTCGATCGGGCTGGCACCCCACCAGTATGTGATGCAGCGGCGGATGGAGAAAGCCAAATCGCTGGTGCAGAATACGTCGATGCCGCTTACCGATATTGCGCTCGCCTGCGGGTTTAATTCTGCCAGCCACTTCAGCAACCGCTTTCGCAGCGTCATGGGTATCACACCTTCCCGGTTACGTGCGGCGAACGCGTAAAAGCACGGTGTAGCACAACCCTCCCAGCACCAGCCCCCAGAATGCCGAACCGATGCCCAGTAGCGTGACGCCGCTGGCGGTCATCAGGAAGGTGACGATTGCCGCATCGCGTTCCGCTTCGTGATGCAATGCCTGATACAAACTCCCGCTGATGGTGCCAAGAAGCGCCAGCCCTGCCAGTGTCTGGACTCCGCTCAGCGGCAGGGCGGACATCAACGCAGTGATTGAACCCCCAAACAGCCCCGCCAGCAGATAAAACACGCCCGCTGCAGCGGCAGCCAGCCAGCGCTTGCTGGCATCCGGATGCGCGTCCGGGCTCTGGCAAATCGCAGCGGTGATAGCGGCGAGACAGATGGAATAGACGCCGAAGGGCGATAACAGCAGCGCCAGCCCGCCGGTAAAGATCATCAGCGGCGAAACGGGTAAGGGAAAGCCTG
This sequence comes from Enterobacter sp. MALB-1, assembly GCF_041021625.1. Classification (NCBI taxonomy): domain Bacteria; kingdom Pseudomonadati; phylum Pseudomonadota; class Gammaproteobacteria; order Enterobacterales; family Enterobacteriaceae; genus Enterobacter; species Enterobacter sp. MALB-1. Next base: position 2,285,393 of record NZ_JBDPJL010000001.1, on the reverse strand, counting down.
AGGCTTTCATCGTGGCAAAGCCGGGCGCATTCTGCGAGGCCATCGTGACCAGGAAGAAGGGCAGACCAATGCTCACCAGGCTGGTGAGGGTGAACGTGGGGGCGATAAATTCTGGCATAACGACAGTCAGGGTGAGATTTTTAGTGACAACGTCACCTGTCGCCCATGCCACCATACCGCCAGCCAGCAGGGTGGCAACCATGGCGTAACGGGGTGCAAATGCCTTTGCCACCAGCCAGGCCATCAGCATACTGCCACACAGCAGAAGATTTCCTTCAAGGTGGCTAAACGCCTGCAGACCAAACCGCAGGAGCACGCCTGCCAGCATGGCAGCGGCAAGCGAATGGGGGATCAGCTTCATCAGGCGAGCAAATAACCCGGTTACACCACAAAACAGAATGAGTGCGTTGGCAAAAATAAAGACGCCGATAGTTTCAGCAAGCGTGACGCCGTGCAGGCTGGTGGCAAGCAGCGCTGCCCCTGGCGTAGACCAGGCGGTGAGCACCGGGGCTTTATACCACCATGACAGGGCGAGCGTACTCAGGCCCATTCCGATCCCAAGAGCGGTCATCCACCCGGCGATCTGTTGCGCGCAGGCACCCGCTGCGGCAGCCGCTTGCCAGATAATGGCGGCAGAGCTGGCGTATCCCACCAGGACGGCAACAAACCCGGCAAGCACGGCGGGAAAGAGATGCGTTGAGGTGCGCATGAAAACTCCATTGTGCGTTATAACGTCCACGCTAAGGTAACACTGTGCGTTATAGCGTACAAGTGGTATGCTTACCACAACGGGAGGCCCCATGGACATTACACAACACCTTGCATCCACGCTGAAATCACTGCGCCAGGCGCGTGGGTGGAGTCTGTCGAAGCTGGCGGAAGAGACGGGCGTGTCAAAAGCGATGCTTGGACAAATTGAGCGCAACGAATCCAGCCCGACGGTCTCGACGCTATGGAAAATCGCCACCGGGCTGAATGTGCCGTTTTCCGCGTTCATCACGCCGGAAACCGATCCGCAGGCGGTGTTTGATCCCCAGCAGCAGGCAATGGTGGTGAAACCCTTGTTTCCCTGGGACGATGCGCTGAAGTTCGACCATTTCTCTATTACGCTGGCACCTGGCGCGTTCAGTGAGTCGACACCGCATGAGGCAGGGGTCATTGAGCATGTGGTGGTGATAAGCGGTGAGCTTGAGATGAATATTGAGGGAAGCTGGCGCACGCTTTACGCCGATTCCGGGGTCCGTTTCGCAGGCGATAAACCGCACGCATACCGCAACAGCGGCACCCGGACGGTACATTTTCACTCCCTTATCCATTATCCCCGCTGAAGGCACGCAAAACTGTTTCGCTGACGCAGACTTCTGAATACAATAGCCGCCATTTTGACCATAACGGATAACGACGAAGTATGCGCCTGCACGCCCATCATCTTGAACTTTTGAGTCCGGCCCGCGACGCCGACATTGCCCGTGAAGCGATCCTTCACGGTGCTGATGCCGTCTATATCGGTGGCCCAGGCTTCGGTGCCCGCCATAACGCCAGTAACAGCCTGCGCGACATAGCCGGGCTTGTGCCGTTCGCCCACCGCTTTGGGGCGAAAGTGTTCGTCACCCTGAACACCATTCTTCATGATGATGAACTGGAGCCTGCGCAGCGTCTGATCACCGATCTCTACCAGACCGGTGTTGATGCCCTGATCGTACAGGACATGGGCGTACTGGAGCTGGATATCCCGCCAATTGAACTGCATGCCAGTACCCAGTGCGATATCCGTACCGTGGAAAAGGCGAAGTTTCTTTCCGACGTGGGTTTTTCTCAGATTGTGCTGGCGCGTGAGCTGAACCTGAACCAGATCCGCGATATACACCAGGCGACCGACGCGACCATTGAGTTCTTTATCCACGGTGCGCTGTGTGTGGCCTATTCCGGACAGTGCAACATCTCCCATGCGCAGACAGGCCGCAGTGCCAACCGCGGCGATTGCTCGCAGGCCTGTCGTCTGCCGTATACCCTGAAAGACGATCAGGGCCGCGTCGTGGCGTTCGAAAAACACCTGCTTTCCATGAAGGACAACGATCAGACCGCCAACCTCGGTGCGCTTATCGACGCAGGCGTGCGCTCCTTCAAGATTGAAGGGCGTTACAAGGACATGAGCTATGTGAAGAACATCACCGCGCACTATCGCCAGATGCTGGATGCCATCATTGAAGATCGTGGCGACCTGGCGCGCGCATCTGCCGGGCGCACCGAACACTTCTTTATCCCGTCAACAGACAAAACCTTCCATCGCGGCAGCACGGACTACTTTGTGAATGCCCGTAAAGGCGATATTGGTGCGTTCGATTCGCCGAAGTTTATCGGCCTTCCCGTCGGTGAAGTGCTGAAAGTGGCGAAAGATTATCTGGACGTGGAAGTGACGGAGCCGCTGGCAAACGGCGATGGCCTGAACGTGATGATCAAACGCGAAGTGGTGGGTTTCCGTGCCAATACAGTGGAAAAAACCGGCGAAAATCGTTACCGCGTGTGGCCAAATGAAATGCCTGCCGATCTCTTTAAGGCGCGCCCGAACGCCGCGCTGAACCGCAACCTTGACCACAACTGGCAGCAGGCGCTGCTGAAAACCTCCAGTGAGCGCCGTATCGCGGTGGATATCGAACTTGGCGGCTGGGAAGAGCAGTTGATCCTCACCCTGACCTGCGAAGATGGTATCAGCGTAACGCATATGCTTGACGGTCAGTTTGAGGTGGCAAACAATGCTGAAAAAGCGCTTAACAACCTGAAAGACGGCGTGGCAAAGCTGGGTCAGACGATCTATTACCCGCGCACTATTGAGGTGAATCTGCCTGATGCGCTGTTTATTCCGAACAGCCTGCTGAACCAGTTCCGCCGTGAAACGGCAGAGATGCTGGATAACGCTCGCCTGGCAAACTATCCGCGCGGCAGCCGTAAAGCCGAAGCAGTACCTGCACCGGTTTATCCTGACACGCATTTATCCTTCCTGGCGAATGTTTACAATCATAAAGCGCGTGAATTCTATCATCGCCACGGCGTTCAGCTGATTGATGCGGCCTATGAAGCCCATGAAGAGAAGGGCGATGTGCCGGTGATGATCACCAAGCACTGTCTGCGTTTTGCGTTCAACCTTTGCCCAAAGCAGGCCAAAGGGAATATCAAGAGCTGGAAAGCAACGCCGATGCAGCTGGTGAATGGGGACGAGGTGTTGACCCTGAAATTTGACTGCCGCCCGTGTGAGATGCACGTGATAGGCAAAATGAAAAATCATATCTTCAAAATGCCGCCGCCAGGCAGCATTGTGGCCTCTGTCAGTCCTGAAGATTTGCTGAAAACATTGCCAAAACGCAAAGGCAATTAATCAGCGAATGTGAGTGTCTGGTTTGCGCGACTTCTGCCAGTGGTGATGTTCGCGTAAACCCTCTGCAGACTCCTCTGCGGCGTTACGTATTTCGTCACTGTCGGCTTCATGACGAAGCTGATGGTCGACGTTTTGTACCCATAAATATTCATGCCCTTTATGCCCCGCCATCAGCTGCCCGGAAAATAACGCGCAGATCAGCAGAATAAGCGTTAATCCTTTTCTCAACATGATTTCACCCGTGAATGATAATTCCCCGCTATCATGCAGATAATTTCCTTGAGTTATTATTCGAAATTTCAAATTAGCGCAAAGGGATTGTCAGAAACTGTGGTACAGGCTTAACCGTTATTAAGATAATTCCTAATTTAATTGGTTGGGTCTGTAAACAACCATATTTAGTACATTTTCAGTCATTAGATTTAAAGATAAATCCTATATAATGGCGTTTTCTGGCAAAGGAATGGGTCGAATTCAATGAAGAAAGTATTCACTGCTGCGCTTCTGATTGTTGCCGCAGGAGCAACCGCCTGTGTGAGTTACAGCTTGAATGATAAACCGGACTATATTCAGTCTGCTGAAGTGCGGGTCGGTTCATATTTAACCAGTTATTACGGTAAAGTGGCGTGTAATAGCGCAAAAGTTACTGAACAGCGCTGGGAATTAGGTTGTACCAGTCGCGCGAAAGGCAAAACGTTCCAGTATGCCGTCTATTCAGCCGACCAGGCCCCGTATTCTGTGTCGCGTTCGTTCTACCTGGAAGCCATTAATGATGAGGCCAGACAGAGCGCAAAGCAGGGATTAATGCAATATCTGCAAATTAATACCAAAGCGGGTTAAAGGGTTTGTTTAACTGCCGTTGATAATATGGGCGTTAGGTTATCAGGGTTCCGCTGCCCGGCATGACGTGTCGGGAACGTAGAGACGAAAATACAAATCTATCCATGCAAGCATTTACCGCCAGTTAATGGCGGTATTTTTTTGCCTGTTTATCGGGGTGTTGCCGCAAACTGTTTACGATACCGGGCAGGAGAAAGGGCAAAATGCTGGCGGAAGTGGTGACGCAATGTTGCTGCCTGGCCAAATCCCGTTTGTTCGGCAATGCTATCGATACTTAACCGGCTGTTTTCCAGATAATCTTTGGCCCGCAGCAGACGTTCATTCAGCAGCCAGCGCGCGGGGGTTGTACCGGTGGCATCCCGAAAGCGTCGTAAAAACGTTCGCTGACTCATACCCACCCGATGAGCCAGCGAATCAACGGTATGCGTTTTAGCCAGATGCTGGTGCAGAAAATCAAACAACTGGCCCAGTCGCTGGCTTTCCCGCAACTGTGCTACCGGGCGGCTAAGCTGCTGCGTTTGTGAACCGTCCCGGTGTGGCGGGATAACCAGACGACGAGCGACGCAGTTCGCCGCCTCCATGCCGTAATCCCGGCGCACGATATGCAGACACAAATCGATTCCGGCCGCACTGCCTGCGGAAGTCAGAATATCGCCTTCGTCCTGATACAAAACATCGTCAACCACGTTGATGGCCGGAAAGCGCGTTTTAAGTGCCTCAATGTAGCGCCAGTGAGTGGTGGCTTTACGGCCGTTAAGCAGGCCGGAGGCGGCCAGCACAAAAACGCCAGAGCAGATAGAAAGTAGCTGGCAGCCACGGGCACTGGCCTGCCGTAATGCCTCGCAAAGCGCGTCCGGTACGGGTTCATCCAGCCCGCGCCAGCCGGGGACAACAATCAAATCCGCAGCGTCAAGCAGGCTAAGATGGCCATCGGTCAAAATGCGAACGCCTCCCGTTGCCCGCAGTTCACCGTCCTCGATACCGGCTACGGCAAACCGATACCACGCGTCGCCCATTTCCGGACGCGGAAGGCCGAAGATCTCTACCGCCACGCCAAACTCAAAGGTACATAAGCCGTCATATGCCAGCACAACCACGCGCGGGGGAGCACCGTGTCGTAACGTTGTCATCTTTTTGCTGTTTTCTGGCATAAGCAGGCGCATTCACTGGCTGAATTTATAGATAGAGTAGTGTTAACACAAACACAACAGATGAGGAAGGATCATGAGCTATGTTACTGAATTTCCGGCAGCAGAACCGCAGGAAGCCGTTGCGCATTTTCTGCGTCGCCTGAGTGTCGAGACGGACTGTGCTGATGTGCATCACGCGCTGACGAACAATGAACAGGATTTTGTTTTATTGCATGTGGTCGGGAATATCGAGCAGTTTGCGCGTCGTCATGTTCCCGGTGCGTTGCACCTGCCCTGGAGCCAGATCACAGCGGAGCGGATGGCACAGTGGCCTGCGGACACGCTGTTTGTGGTGTACTGCGCCGGTCCGCACTGTAACGGCGCGGACCGGGCCGCGTTGAAGCTGGCGCGCCTGGGGTTACCGGTAAAAATTATGCTCGGTGGGATTACCGGCTGGGAAGATGAACGCTTTGATTTTGCCGGGCAGGTTTCATCGCTGATGTCGTGAAGATGAATTTTTTTCAACACACGTGAATTTTTCTCGTTTGTCGTCATCGGCCAGGTATGACATCTTTTTTGGACATTTAGACATCCAGAAGTCTAAAAGTTCAAATAATGAATTATCACTGTTGGCAATTATCGCCAGCAGACAGAGGAGATTTCGATGCAACGACAACACGCCCCGTACCGCGCCGATGTAGTAGGCAGTTTCTTACGCCCGGATGCCATCAAGCAGGCTCGCCTGAAATTTGCCAGCGGCGAGATTGATGCCGGGCAGCTTCGCGCCGTGGAAGATGAGGCTATCCGCCATGTTGTCGAACAGCAGTGTGCCTGCGGTTTGCACGTGGTAACCGACGGTGAGTTTCGTCGCGCCTGGTGGCATTTCGATTTCTTCGATGGCCTGCAGGGCGTCGAGCGTTACGATTCACAGCAGGGGATTCAGTTCAACGGTGTTCAGACCAAAGCTCACGGCGTGCGCGTCACGGGTAAACTGGGCTTTGGCGATCACCCGATGCTGGAAGACTTCCGTTATCTGAAAAGCATTAGCGGTAACGCTCAACCGAAGATGACCATTCCGAGCCCGAGCGTGCTGCATTTCCGCGGCGGTCGCAAAGACATTGATGCGACGGTTTACCCGGATCTGAATGCGTATTTTGACGATCTGGCCACCACATGGCGTGATGCGATTCGGGCCTTTTACGATGCTGGTTGCCGCTACCTGCAACTGGATGACACCGTCTGGGCGTACCTTTGCTCGGACGACCAGCGTCGTCAAATCCGCGAGCGTGGCGATGACGCAGACGAACTGGCGCGTATCTATGCCCGCGTGCTGAATAAAGCGCTGGAAGGCAAACCGGACGACCTGACCATCGGCCTGCATGTTTGTCGCGGTAACTTCCGCTCAACCTGGATTTCAGAGGGTGGCTATGAGCCGGTCGCGGAAGTGTTGTTCGGCACCGTTAACGTCGATGCGTTCTTCCTGGAGTATGACAACGACCGTAGCGGGGATTTCGCGCCGCTGCGTTTTGTCCGCCCCGGCAAGCAGCAGGTGGTGCTCGGTCTTATCACCACGAAAAACGGTGAACTGGAAAACCCGGACGGCGTGAAAGCGCGTCTGGAAGAGGCGGCGAAATATGTTGCCAAAGAGCAGATCTGTTTAAGCCCGCAGTGTGGTTTTGCCTCAACTGAAGAGGGCAACAGCCTGAGTGAAGCTCAGCAGTGGGATAAAGTGCGTCTGGTGACGCAAATCGCCAGCGAAGTCTGGTAAACCCAGGGCACAGCGCTGCATTATTTAAGTGCAACGCTGTGCCATTCTGAGTCGTTCCCGCCCGATCCTCGTCTCCATCCCCCGAAAATCCGCTCTCCCCATTCTGGCATCCTTTTTGCTCTCCTTAAGCTGACACACGTTTATTTTCTGCGTCCACGCCGTAACGGACGTATTCGCACAGCTTACTTTTCAGGAGTGAAAATATGCACCGTCGTACCTTATTAAAAGCCTTTGCGCTATCAGCCTCGGTTGTTGCCATGGGGATGAGCTTTGGCGTGCAGGCGGCTGATACCATCAAAGTGGGGATCATGCACTCGCTGTCCGGCACCATGGCCATTTCTGAAACACCGCTGAAAGATGTGGCTCTGATGACGATTGACGAGATCAATGCCAAAGGGGGCGTGCTGGGGAAAAAGCTGGAACCCGTGGTCGTTGATCCGGCCTCAAACTGGCCGCTGTTCGCGGAGAAAGCGCGTCAGCTTCTGAGCCAGGATCACGTGGCTGTGGTATTTGGCTGCTGGACGTCGGTATCTCGCAAATCGGTTCTGCCTGTGTTCGAAGAGCTTAACGGGCTGCTGTTCTATCCGGTGCAATACGAAGGTGAAGAGATGTCGCCTAACGTCTTCTATACCGGCGCGGCACCAAACCAGCAGGCGATCCCGGCGGTGGAGTACCTGATGAGCGAAGACGGCGGCAGTGCCAAACGCTTCTTCCTGCTGGGGACGGACTACGTCTATCCGCGTACCACCAACAAGATCCTGCGCGCTTTCCTGCATTCGAAAGGGGTGGCCGATAAAGACATTGAAGAGGTCTATACCCCGTTCGGCCATAGCGACTACCAAACGATTGTTGCCAATATCAAAAAATTCTCCGCTGGCGGTAAAACGGCCGTGGTCTCAACGATCAACGGCGATTCTAACGTGCCGTTCTATAAAGAACTGGCGAATCAGGGGCTGAAAGCGACCGATGTGCCGGTAGTGGCGTTCTCCGTGGGTGAGGAAGAACTGCGTGGGATCGACACCAAACCGCTGGTAGGCAACCTTGCGGCATGGAACTACTTTGAGTCCGTCGATAACCCGACCAACCAGGCGTTTGTGGCGGATTACAAGGCGTATGCCAAAGCACACAAGCTGCCGAACGCCGATACCGTTGTCACGAACGATCCCATGGAAGCGACCTATGTAGGCATTCATATGTGGGCGCAGGCGGTGGAAAAAGCGGGCACGACTGATGTGGATAAAGTCCGCGCGGCAATGGCCGGGCAATCCTTTAAGGCACCGTCGGGCTTTACCCTCACCATGGACGCCACCAACCACCACCTGCATAAGCCAGTCATGATTGGCGAAATTGAAGGCAACGGCCAGTTCAACGTGGTCTGGCAGACTGAACAGCCGGTTCGCGCCCAGCCGTGGAGCCCGTTCATTGACGGGAATGACAAAAAACCCGATCAGCCGATGAAAACCGCCAGCAACTAAGCCATTACCGCAGGGAGAAAAGTCATGAACGCCATGCGTATGATCATCGCTATTGTGTGGCTTACCGGACTGCTGCCAGGGATGGCGCAGGCATCGGATGCCGATAATTTTGTTGCCGCGAATCGCAGCCAGCAGGCAGCGATGCTGACACAATGGGCGGCATCGCCGGAACCGGCGCGGCTGGCATTGCTACACGCGCTGCAAACCGAAAACCTGTTTATCGACAGTCAAAAACATGCCTTTACGCGCAGCCAGGGCCACATGCTTGCGCTGGGCGACGCAAAAGCGGCAGCAGGGCAAACCAAAGCGGTACGCCTGACCAACCGGCTACGCGTTTTGTCTGCCACCGCATTGGCAACCCATCAACTTGTCAGTGACAACGTCACGGAAAGACGCGCAGCAGCGAAACAACTTCAGCGCGATGCCCAGCCAGAAATGCTCGATTTCCTGCAAAAGCGGGCAAACAGCGAGACGGACGACGTTGCGCGGCAGTCGCTTCTGCTGGCACTGGCGAACCTGCAGGTAAACAACCCTCAGGCAGAGGTGCGCCGCAAGGCCGTTGAACTGCTCGGCCAGTCCGACGACCCGGACGTTCAGTCCAGGCTGATGCCCTTTACCCAGCCACAAAACGAACCGGATGCCAGCGTGCGTGCGGCTGCCGAAGAGAGCCTGAAGCATATTAAGTACCGTCTGATGTGGGGCGATCTGCTGGGGCAGGCGTTTATGGGCCTTTCGCTGGGGTCGGTGTTGCTGCTGGCAGCGCTCGGGCTGGCGATCACCTACGGCTTGCTGGGTGTCATCAACATGGCGCACGGCGAGATGCTGATGCTGGGAGCCTATGCCACCTGGATGGTGCAACAGATGATGGCGCAACTGGCACCGCAGTGGCTGGCGCTCTATCCCGTGGTGGCGCTGCCGGTCGCGTTTATTCTGACCGCATCCATTGGGATGGTGCTGGAACGCACGGTGATCCGCCATCTGTACGGTCGACCACTGGAAACGCTGCTGGCCACCTGGGGGATCAGCCTGATGCTGATCCAACTGGTGCGCATGACCTTTGGCGCACAAAACCTTGAGGTTGCCAATCCAGCCTGGCTTTCGGGTGGCGTACAGGTATTCGCCAACCTGACGTTGCCGTGGAACCGTATCGTGGTGCTGGGTTTTGTGTTGCTGGTGCTGTTCTTCACCTGGCTCATTCTGAATAAAACCCGTCTTGGCCTTAACGTGCGCGCGGTTACGCAAAACCGCAGCATGGCCGCCTGCTGCGGCGTACCGACAGGGCGTATTGATATGCTGGCCTTTGGTCTTGGCTCAGGGATTGCGGGTTTAGGCGGAGTGGCGTTATCCCAGCTAGGTAATGTCGGGCCGGAACTGGGTCAGGGCTACATTATCGATTCGTTCCTGGTGGTGGTGCTGGGCGGCGTAGGCCAGCTGGCAGGAAGCGTGGCTGCGGCATTTGGCCTGGGGATTTTCAACAAAATTCTGGAGCCGCAGATGGGCGCGGTTCTAGGCAAAATCCTGATTCTGGTGGCGATCATTCTGTTTATTCAGAAACGCCCGCAGGGGTTGTTTGCACTCAAAGGGAGGGTTACTGATTAATGAGCCAGCCACTGACCTTAACGCTGGCGCGTAGCGCGCCACGGACCACGCAAATTATTGGCAGCCTGCTGGTGGCGATCCTGCTGGTATTACCGTTTCTCGCCTTGCTGCCCGCCAGCCACCCGCTGGCGCTCTCGACCTGGATGCTAACGCTCCTGGGTAAGATCCTCTGTTACGCCATCGTGGCCGTCGCGCTCGACCTTGTCTGGGGTTATGCGGGCATGTTGTCTCTGGGGCACGGTATTTTCTTCGCGCTGGGCGGCTATGCAATGGGAATGTATCTGATGCGCCAGGCGGCGGGTGACGGTCTGCCTGCGTTTATGTCGTTTCTTTCATGGAGTGAACTGCCCTGGTTCTGGTGGGGAACGCAACACTTTGCCTGGGCGCTGGTGTTGATTGTGATGGTTCCCGGCCTGCTGGCGCTGGTCTTCGGCTGGTTTGCCTTTCGCTCGAAGATCAAAGGGGTCTATTTCTCCATCATGACCCAGGCGTTGACCTACGCGGGCATGTTGCTGTTCTTTCGCAATGAAACCGGCTTCGGTGGAAATAACGGCTTTACCGGCTTTACCACGCTGCTCGGTTTTTCCGTAACGGCAACGACTACGCGCATAGCGCTGTTTCTGGCAACCGTGCTGTTGTTGCTACTGGCACTGGGAATCGGTTTTGCGCTGGCGAAGAGCAAGTTTGGCCGCATTCTGACGGCCGTTCGTGATGCTGAAAACCGCCTGACATTTTGCGGCTACGATCCACGCGGATTCAAACTGCTGGTCTGGACGCTTTCTGCCGTGCTGTGTGGCCTGGCGGGGGCACTGTATGTTCCGCAGGTCGGCATCATTAACCCCGGCGAAATGTCGCCGACTAACTCGATAGAAGCGGCGATCTGGGTGGCGCTGGGCGGGCGTGGCACGCTGGCAGGGCCAGTGATTGGCGCGGCGCTGGTGAATGGGGCGAAAAGCGTGTTTACCGTCACAATGCCGGAATACTGGCAGCTGTTTCTGGGGCTGATATTTATCGCGGTCACGCTGTTTTTACCGCGCGGCGTCTACGGTCTGTTGCGTAAGGGAGAGAAATAATGCAGCCAGCAGAAGGATTGTTTACCCGCCAGTTGCCCGGCGACCGCTATCGCGACCAGACCGATCCGGTGCTGCAACTGGAGGCCATCAACGTGAATTTCGATGGATTTCAGGCGCTGACGGACCTTTCACTGAATATCGGCGTCGGCGAGCTGCGCTGCGTGATTGGGCCAAACGGTGCAGGGAAAACCACGTTGATGGATGTCATCACCGGTAAAACCCGGCCAAAAAGCGGGAAAGCCATTTACGACCAGTCTACCGACCTGACCACGCTGGAGCCCGCCGCCATTGCCCGACAGGGGATCGGGCGAAAATTTCAGAAACCGACGGTGTTTGAAGCGTTAACGGTGTGGGAAAACCTCGAAATTGCGATGAAAACCGACAAGTCTGTCTGGGCGAGCCTGCGGGCTAAACTCACTGGTGAGCAACGCGATCGTATCGATGAGATGCTGGTTTTGCTGCGCCTGACCACGGAACGTGACCGCCGCGCGGGGCTGCTTTCTCACGGGCAGAAGCAGTTCCTGGAGATTGGCATGCTGCTGGTGCAAGACCCGCATCTGTTACTGCTGGATGAGCCTGCCGCCGGGATGACCGACGCGGAGACTGAATATACGGCTGAACTTTTCAGAACGCTTGCGGGCAAGCATTCCCTGATGGTGGTTGAGCACGATATGGGCTTTGTGGAAACCATTGCCGATCACGTTACGGTACTGCATCAGGGACGCGTACTGGCGGAAGGATCGCTTCGCGAGGTGCAGGCCAACGAGCAGGTGATTGAAGTCTATCTGGGACGCTAAGGAGCCGCGATGTTACAGGTTAATGAACTGAATCAGTATTACGGCGGAAGCCATATTCTGCGCGGTGTGAGCTTTGAGGCTGTTACCGGTGAGGTGACCTGCCTGCTGGGACGCAACGGTGTCGGGAAAACCACGCTGCTGAAGTGTCTGATGGGGCTGATCCCCGCCAGAACAGGTGATATCGTCTGGCAGGGCAAAAAGATCACCCACAGTAAACCGCACCAGCGTGTGCAGTCTGGCGTGGCGTATGTGCCTCAGGGACGCGAGATTTTCCCGCGTCTCACCGTCGAAGAAAATCTGCTGCTGGGACTGTCACGCTTCAGCGCGCGAGACGCGAAAAGCGTGCCGGACGAAATCTGGCAACTTTTCCCGGTGCTAAAAGAGATGAAGCACCGCCGCGGGGGCGATCTCTCCGGCGGTCAGCAGCAGCAACTGGCGATTGGTCGTGCGCTGGCGAGTCGGCCGCAGTTGTTAATTCTGGATGAACCGACAGAGGGCATCCAGCCGTCGGTCATTAAAGAAATTGGACAGGTGATCCGCAAGCTGGCAGACAGAGGCGATATGGCTATTCTGCTGGTTGAACAGTTCTACGACTTTGCTGCGGAGCTTGCCGACAGCTATCTGCTGATGTCTCGCGGCACCATCATCCAGCGGGGGCGGGGTGAAAATATGGAGCAGGAAGGGGTTCGCGGGCAGGTTGCGATCTGAAATGTTATAATATAACATCCTCATTCTCATCAAACGGAGTGAGGGTTTTATTTTGGCTATACGTATTGGAAAATTTGCAATGACTCTGGGGGCGCTGCTGGTCAGCGGCCAGCTGTTTGCCCACTCGCACGGTCACCAGATGACCGAAGCGGAACAGAAAGCGGCGAACGGCGTTTTTGAAGATAAAGACGTTAAGGACAGAAAACTGTCCGACTGGGACGGCGTCTGGCAGTCGGTCTATCCGTTTTTGCTGGATGGCTCGCTGGACCCGGTCTTTAAAAAGAAAGCGGAGAAGGATAAACATAAATCCTTTGACGAGGTGAAAACCTATTACCGTGCCGGTTACGCGACCGATGTGGATTCGATTGGCATTGAAAATAACGTCATGGAATTCCATAAAGGCAACGCGGTGAGCAGCTGCCAGTACGATTACAACGGCTACAAAATCCTGACCTATGCCTCAGGCAAAAAAGGGGTTCGCTACCTGTTCGAGTGTAAGGATGCTGACAGCAAGGCACCGAAATTTGTCCAGTTCAGTGACCATATCATCGGGCCGAAAGCCTCGTCACACTTCCATATCTTTATGGGCAACACCTCTCACGAGGCACTGCTGAAAGAGATGGATAACTGGCCGACGTATTACCCGAACGAGATGGAGAAAGAGCAGGTCGTGGAGGAGATGTTGCACCACTAGGTTTTTGCTGTTGCCGGGTGGCGCTGCGCTTCAAGAACGCGAACGTAGGCCGGGTAAGCGCAGCGCCACCCGGCAGTTAAACGGCTCACACTACGTCAGGCGTTTCGCACCACGCCTTCATGCTCATTCCACGCAAAATCATCAGCCAGGCAATGACAATGGCCGCCATCATAATGACAAACAACGACCAGTGTGGCAGATGGGTCAGGATAATCCCGGTGATCATCGGGTTGGCCGCCGCGCCCAGCCAGCCCAGCGCCTGCGCAGAGAAGTAGCTTGCCTTCATCCCCGGCGGGGCAATGTTATCAATCAGCATATATTCCCCCGGTGCATAAATAATCTCGCCCAGCGTAAAGACGGCGGCGGCAATGCCCCAGTAAACCAGATTCTCCCCGGAGAGCATAAACCCGCCGAGTCCCGCGATGAAAAACAGGGTGGCGACAGTCATTAGTGGACGAATGTTAGTGGCTGAAATTTTGCGTCCAACGACGTACTGCAGCGTCACCACCACGGCGGCGTTCACCGGAAGCACGACGGCGACGACATTCTGGGCAAAATCGCTGTCGGCATTTGCCGCCAGTACGTACTGCGAAATGCAGCTGGCGAATGAGCCGCCAACATAAGAAGCAAGGAGGCCGGACAGCGTGAACCAGAACAGGGCGCGGTCGCGCAGCAGCAAGGACGGCTGCCAGGGCGCTGTCGGCTGTGTCGTATCCAGTGCCACGCTTTTCTGCACGAAGAAGTGGATAAACCCGAGCGGGAGCGCGGCACAGAAGGCTGCGAGCCAGAAGGGTAGCTGCAGGCTGTACATCACCAGCAGCGTGCCGATGGGCGGCCCGACCGTCCAGCCAATGTTCAGGAAACTGTAGTTCAGCGAAAACACGCGCGCTTTTTCGCTGGAGGTTAGCACATCGGCAAACCAGGCTTTCAGCACCGTTGAAAAAACAGAATAGGCGCAGTTGATCAGGGCAAAGAACAGCACTACCAGCGTAACGTTATTTACCAGCGGGATCGCCACAAAACCGGCAATAAACGCCAGGATAGCGATCAGCATGTAGCGTTTTTTATCAAACTTATCGGCCAGAATGCCAAACCCTAAGCTGAACACCACGCCAATGGTCAGGGCGATGGTCAGGGCATAACCAATATTCTCGACGCTCATGCTGTAGGCGCGCGTGAGATAGATGGTCATGAACGGCAGCGTTGCCCCTCGACCAATGGTTAATAGCAATGACGATGCCAGCAGCGCTGCAGTGGAGCGCCTGAGAGATGGTTTCATATTCTTGCCCAGAAAATCGTTATGTTTTTTTTATGTTATATCAGGAGTACCACGACATAAGGGGCTTGTATAGCACCTGATTTATCCGTAAGTGCTTCACCTGACTGCCAGAAATAATGATCTTCTCGTGACGCGTTTTTTTCGTTACCTTGAAGTGTTTACAAAAATTTAATAATTCAGGGGCAGGGTATGACACGTAAAGACGGGCTGCTGGCGATGCTGGTGGTCGTAGTATGGGGGCTGAATTTTGTGGTCATTAAAATGGGTTTGCACAATATGCCCCCGCTGATGCTGGCCGGTTTGCGTTTTATGCTGGTGGCGTTCCCGGCACTCTTTTTTGTCGCCCGTCCCAACATACCGTTTAAATTGTTGCTGGGTTACGGCCTGACTATCAGCTTTGGTCAATTCGCCTTTCTGTTCTGCGCCATTAAGTTCGGTATGCCTGCTGGTCTGGCTTCGCTGGTATTACAGGCCCAGGCCTTCTTTACCATCATTCTCGGCGCATTTGTGTTTGGCGAACGTCTGCAGGGCAAACAGCTTGCAGGGATCACGCTGGCGGTATTTGGCGTACTGGTGCTGATCGAAGCCAGCCTTAATGGACAACACGTGGCGCTGCTCGGCTTTATGCTGACGCTGGCGGCAGGGCTAAGCTGGGCGTGCGGGAACATTTTCAACAAACTGATTATGCAGCATGATGCGCGTCCGGCGGTGATGTCACTGGTGGTCTGGAGCGCCTTAATTCCGATTGTGCCGTTTTTGGCTGCCTCATTCATTCTTGACGGGCCAGACGCCATGCTGAGTAGCCTGGTTGAGATCGACATTACGACCATTATGTCGCTTATCTATCTGGCGTTTGTGGCAACCATTGTAGGCTATGGGATCTGGGGCTCGCTCCTGGGGCGCTATGAAACCTGGCGTGTTGCGCCACTGTCGCTGCTGGTGCCGGTGGTCGGGCTGGCAAGCGCCGCCATTTTGCTGGATGAGAAGCTCAGTGCCCTGCAACTGCTTGGCGCAGTGCTGATCATGGCCGGGCTCTATATCAATATCTTTGGTTTGCGGGTGCGTCGTACCGCGCGGGTGAAGGGATAAGGCAAAAAAAAGCCCCGCACCTGCGGGGCAAAAACGAATCAGAAGTCGTGCCGGTTGTAATACGGTACGCCTAATTCGTCGGATTTATCGCTGCCAGCCCCCATGTGGTTGAAATCAAAGGGGGACTGGTCATGTGCGGACGGCAGGGTCATCGCATCACGATTGTTCTGCTGTGCTGCACGGGGTGTTTGCTCCGCGAAGGCCTGGCTGGAGACAAGCACCAGCAAGGCGAGGGCGGCGGAGGCGATAACGTTCATGATTTCCTCGGTTACGTCTTTACAGGCGATGATTAACTACAATGTTTTAACGGATAAAGGTATCGGGATTCACCCGGCATGCTGGTGATACGATACTTATGAGGCGGCACGTCGAAGTAGTTCTTGAACGTGCGCGTCAGGGTTTGTTGGGATTCAAAACCGTAACGCTCCGCCAGATAAAGGATCGGCTCATTGCTTTCTTTCAGTTTTTGGGCAATTTCCGTCAGCTTACGGCTGCGAATATATTGACCTAATGAATGGCCGGTCTCTTTTTTGAACATCCGTTGCAGGTGCCATTTTGAGTAACCTGAACGCTCTGACACTTTCTCAAGGGAGAGCGGCGATTCCAGGTTATCTTCGATCCAGTCCAAAATGCTATGAATAGTGATAGCGTCAGTATTGCGTCTGGACATCGTCATACCTCTTTTTCTGTTTACGGCAGGATTTTCTTAAGCAAAAGCTCAAGCGTTGCCACTTCATCTGCCGTTAAGTTTTTTGTTAGTTCCTGGTGCAGTGTTTGTCCTACTAGTTGATGACATTGCTCACACATGGCCGCGCCGTCGCTGGTCAGTTTCACCAGTACGCCACGTTTGTCATTCGGGTTAGGGCTTCGTTCTATCCATCCCTTGCAGACGAGACGATCCAGCATGCGGGTTAACGCACCCAGATCGACAGAGAGCACCTTTTTCAGCTCAACCGGCGTGATACACACTTCGCAGCGAATAGAACACAGCACTTTGAACTGTGTTGCGGTGATATCCAGCGGTGACAGGTAGTCATTGAGCAGGCGATCTTTTTTCTGGTTAACCATATGAATAAGACGACCCAGTGGAATTATGTCGTTGAAGAGATCACTGGTGCTTTTCACAATGGTTGCCCTGGCAAGTAGTTTAGTCACGGCAGATATTATTGCTCAGGCAAGTATAAGTCAACTGAATGAATCAGCCGATGCCACGAATTGCTAAAACGTTTCGTGAACCTTTTTTTGCGGCTTTCAAATCATAAACATAACGGAGTGTTATGGTTCAGGCGTGAAAACAATCCTTACGTCGTGACGATAGCTGAATCATGAGATTTCCCCCTATAATTGCGGAGTTGAAAATGGATAAGGACAGCGACGCGTTATGGTGGATTTGATTAAAGCAATTGGTCTTGGGTTGGTCGTTTTGCTGCCCCTGGCGAACCCGTTAACCACGGTGGCTCTGTTTCTGGGGCTGGCCGGGAACATGAATAGCGCGGAGCGTAATCATCAGTCGATGATGGCTTCCGTGTATGTGTTTGCCATCATGATGGTTGCGTACTACGCCGGGCAACTGGTGATGAACACGTTTGGGATCTCCATCCCTGGGCTGCGTATTGCCGGGGGTCTGATCGTCGCCTTTATCGGCTTCCGGATGCTGTTCCCGGCGCAAAAAGCCCATGATTCGCCGGAAGCTAAAAGTAAATCCGAAGAACTTGAAACCGAGCCGAGCGCCAATATTGCCTTCGTGCCGTTAGCGATGCCGAGTACGGCAGGGCCGGGAACGATCGCGATGATTATCAGTTCCGCCTCGACGGTTCGTGATGGCTCCACCTTCCCGGACTGGGTTGTGACTGTCGCACCGCCGATCATTTTTGCTCTGATCGGCATTATTGTGTGGGGGTCATTGCGCAGTTCTGGGGCGATTATGCGCTGGGTGGGCAAGGGCGGTATCGAAGCGATCTCGCGTTTGATGGGCTTCCTGCTGGTGTGTATGGGCGTGCAGTTTATTATTAACGGCGTGCTGGAAATTATTAAAACCTACCACTGAGGTTATTTGCCGGGTAGCCTGCGCTTACCCGGCAAAACACTCACCCGTGATGCACCTGTTCTTCCATCGCTACCGGCCATTTACGGAAAATCAGCACCGACCAGATAAGCGCCACGAGTGCCGGAATCGCCCCCAGGTAGCCAATCGCCGACATCGATACATGAAGGCTGATCTGATTGCCCACCAGCGCACCCGCGCCAATACCCAGATTAAAAATGCCTGAGAATAGCGACATCGCCACGTCGGTGGCATCCGGGGCCAGGGCCAGCACTTTTACCTGCATACCAAGCCCGATAATCATGATCGCTATGCCCCAGAAGATGCTGAGGATCGCCAGATGACTTTCACTGCCCGCTGCGGGCATCAGTAATACCAGACACACCAGCAGCAGGCCGATGGCACCGCTTACCAGCACCGAAGCATGCTGATTGCCGAGTTTACCGAAGAGGATGCTGCCAATAATGCCCGCGCCGCCTAAAATCAGCAGCAGGACGGTGGCAAAGTTAGCGCTAAAACCGGCAACAACCTGTACAAACGGCTCAATATAGCTATACGCCGTGTAATGCGCGGTCACGACAATCACGGTCAGCAGATAGATGCTCATCAGCGCCGGACGGCGAACCAGCAGCGGCAGGCTTTTCAGCGAACCGGAATGTTCACTTGGCAGTTTTGGCAGCAATTTAATCAGGCAAACCAGTGTGATCAGCGCGCCCATACCGATAGCGAAGAAGGTGGTGCGCCAGCCGAAGTATTGCCCGACGATGCGGCCAATCGGCAGACCCAGCACCATCGCCAGCGCCGTTCCGGTCGCAATCAGGCTCAGTGCCTGAGCGCGTTTGCCCGCAGGGGCGAGACGAATGGCGAGCGACGCGGTGATCGACCAGAACACGGCATGCGCAAATGCGATCCCCACACGGCTAATGACCAGCACGGTAAAGTTCCAGGCCATAAACGACAACACATGGCTGGCGATAAACACCACGAACAGGCCAATCAACAGTTTTCGCCGCTCCATCTGGCTGGTCAGTAGCATAAACGGCAGCGACATCAGCGCCACGACCCACGCGTAGATGGTCAGCATAATGCCCACCTGAGCCGTCTCCATCTGGAAACTCTTTGCGATGTCAGACAACAGCCCAACGGGCACAAATTCTGTGGTATTAAAAATAAACGCGGCAACAGCAAGCGTGACCACACGTAGCCACGCGACCTTGCGGGAAACAGTGTTTGTTGTCATAGGGATGTCTGGGATTCGTTGGATAAAAGATGAGAGGCCGATCTTAAGGCTTTAAACGGCGAAAACTCAACCATTATGTGACTCAGATCCCAATATTTACCTTATCACAACGGTAGCGGACGCGGTTGTTTTCATCGAATATAAAGACCAACACAATAAAAACAGGCGGTAACAGAATGCAGGAGATTGATTTTTATCTGGTCGATGCTTTTAGCAACGAGGCGTTCGGCGGTAACGCGGCGGCGGTATGCCCGCTGGAAGAGTGGTTACCGGATGAGACACTACTCAGGATGGCGCAGCAGCATAATCAGTCTGAAACGGCGTTTTTCGTCCGCACCGACGAGGGCTTTGCGCTGCGCTGGTTCACCACGCAATATGAGATAAATCTGTGCGGCCATGCGACGCTGGCGGCATCCCACGTCATTTTTGAATACCTTGATTATCCTCATACGGAAATTACCTTTTCGACGCGATTCGTGGGCAACCTGACGGTGAAACGCAACGGCGACTGGCTGACGCTAAACTTCCCGGCCTGGGCGACGGAAGTGGTCGACACGCCACCGGCCTTGCTTTTCAGTTCACTGGGCATTGAGGGTGCAGCAGAGGTGCGCGTCGGGCGCGATTATATGGTGGTGCTGGAGAACCAGCAGCAGGTGGAAGCCTTAACGCCGGATATTGCCGCCATGATCCCGCTGGGGAAAATGGTCTGCGTAACGGCACCGGGCGAACACGACGATTTTGTCAGCCGCTTCTTCTGTCCTGGCGAAGGCGTGCCGGAGGACCCGGTCACAGGGTCAACCCACAGCATGCTGATTCCGTACTGGAGCAAAAAACTGGGGAAAACGCAGATGAAAGCCCGTCAGGTGTCGGCGCGAGGGGGTGACTTGCGCTGTGAGTTAACCGGTGACCGCGTACTGATTGGCGGCCAGGCCTCGCTGTACCTGAAGGGCCGTATTTTCCTGCGCTAGCTAAGCGACGCACCGCCGCAAATCACTATCTCCTGCCCGGTGATAGCGGCGGCCTCCTCGCCAAGCAAAAAATTCACCAGCCCCGCCACTTCCTCCGGCGTGATGAGGCGGCCCATCGGCGGACATTTCGGCGGAGACGTCTCCCGCCCTGGCGCACGTAACATCGGCGTTTGTGTTGCCCCTGGGGCGACCACATTCGCGGTGATCCCACGTGGGGCAAGTTCCGCAGCCCAGCTTCTGATCATCCCCACCATCGCCGCTTTGGTGGCAACATACTGCGATCGTCCTGCTGCGCCCTGGGACGTTCTGCTGCCTATCGCCACAAATCTACCGCCTGGCTCCATGCCAGGCGCAAAGTGGTTAAACAGGGTTTCACATGCCTGGACGTGTAACCGCCAGAGCATCGTGCCGGTGTCACTATCCAGATGCCCCAGTGGTGCGGCTGCCATCATTCCGGCGGCGTGGATCACTGCCTGAGGCGGGGAGAGGGTCTGTAACGCGGAATTCAGGGCGACCGGATCGCTGATATCAACACGAAGACTCGTGAAGTTAACCGTATCCAGCACGACAGGCCGCCGACTGAGCCCGGTCACTCGCCAGCCTTCCGCCAGTAAACGTTTAACGATCGCCTCACCAATACCGGAACTGGCACCGGTCACGACTGCATGACGCATTTCAGGCCTCCAGCACAGTGCGAGGAATTTTAAACACCGCTTTGCGAACGGTCGCTGGCGAATCCACGGCGCACAGTGCCTGGTGCGGCTCTCCGGGATAAAAGACCGCAAAGTCACCCGCGCCAAGACGGATCGCAACGTTGTGTTCAGAAGACGATGCAATAAAAAGATCGGGTTTACGTTCTTCGTCGCCTGGCTGCTCAACGGAACGCACGCCTGCATAAATGCACTCGTCACCCGCTAAAACAACCTGAATATCTGCCCACTGGTGGTGGTACTCCGTGTGCCTGTCTTCGCGCGGCTGCGTTTGTGCAGGACCGATATGGCAAAACCATGCGGCATTTTCCGGCTGCCAGCGCCCGTCATCGCGAGCGCTGAGCGCCTGCAGTGTGCAGTCCGGGCGGGACAGAATGGTGTACAGCGCCTGAGGAAGCCCTGCCTGCGGCAGGGCGTTAAGATGTCCGATAATCATACTGACTCCTTCACCCATTCCGGGGTCACGCGCACGTATTTTATGGCCTGGCGGAAATACGTATAGGCAATGTGCAACGCACCGTCCGGGCCCTGTTTAATGCTCGGGTAGGAAAATTCGCGGTTCAGTTTCTCCAGGGAGTTGTTGGTCATGCAGTAGCCGTCACCCTCATCCAGGTGACGTTGCCACGGCCAGCTTTTTCCGCCGTCCGGTGAAATGGCGACCGTCATCGGCGCACGCGGAGCCCCCCAGAAGGCCGCGCGTCCATGGGTGACGACGGGTTCTTTGCGGCCGTCGCCATCGTCAATCTCATCGTAAAGCGAGGCGCGTCTCTCCGGTGCACCGGCTGCACTCATATGGTTAAACACCAGCGCCAGTTCGCCGCTGGCAAGCGTTGTCACCTGAACAGATGAGTTGTTATTTGGCAGCGTGGTGGGCTCTGGCACAGACCAGCTCTCGCCATTATCCGTTGACTGACTGTAGTAAATATTGTCCGCCCAGCGGCTACGGAATAAGGCCACGAGAGTGCCATTGTTGAGCGGAGTGATATTCATATGCACACAGCCCAGACTCTCTGGCACCTCAACATCACGCCAGGTTTTGCCGCGATCCTCCGAAATTTTTACCGCGCTGATGTCATCGTTGCCGACCCATTTCTCACCGGGTTGTGTACGGCAGTAAAACACCGGGAGCAGCCAGTTGCCATTTTCCAGCACAACAATCGGCTGACGGATAAAGGTGCCGGGTTTATCCAGCAGGGTACTGATTTCGCCCCAGCTGTTGCCCAGATCGTGAGACTGGCGATAGCGCACGATGGCGGTGTCCTGATTACCGGAAATCTGCGCGGTCCACAGAAGCCACAGCACATTATCGGGGGCCAGGAACAGTACCGGGTTTTGCTCGGAACGCGTCGCATCGTCAGAAAGTTTTACCGCCTCGCTCCACCGCTGGCTGCCAGGAGCCAGACGTGAACCCCATACAGAGATGTCAGCAATACCTTCCTGTGTGCCGCCAAACCAGACGCACATCAGTGAGCCATCCGGCAGCGGTAGAAGGTTCGCCGCGTGGTTTTGCGGGCAGGAGGAAGGCAGCATGGCTGTCTCCATGCGAATGTCCTGCGGTTGTGGGCGAACAATGCCGTCGCGGGTTACGGTTACAGACATATCAGACTCCATTATTTTCAGCGGGGGCGGGGGCTTTAGCCTGTGCTTTCCCCGGAATGAGACGGTCAATCACCATGATGACGGCAGGGGTCAGCAGAGCGATATACATATTGTTGATACCAAACGGATCGCCCAGCAGATACCAGACGGAGGTCACCACGCAGGCTCCGATCAGGCCGGCATTAGCGCCCCGCGTGCTGCGGAAGAACGGGGCGTAGAATGCGATAACAGCCACAACGGAAATTGACAGGCGAATGGCGCGGGTGAAGAACGACAGTTTCAGGACTTCAGGCACCAGCAGTACAAAAATCAGTGGCAGGAAGCCAATCAGCAGGGAGATCCAGCGCGTGGCCTTAAACTCCTGCTCAGGCGTTGGGTTGCGCATCGGCACGTAGAAGTCTTTCACCACCAGCGAGGCGATAGCCAGCGCAACGGTACTGACGCTGACGAAGATGGACGCGACCAGAGACGTTGTCACCAGGCCGGCCAGCCACGGGTTCATATCCTGCAGGAAGATCGGCATCGCATACAGGCTGTTGATTTCCGGGTGCAGATATTTTGCCGCCACGCCGATCACGGCAATCGCCAGGGCAATGGGCAGGCAGAAGAAGAACGCCACCCAGGTTGAACGTTTTGCCGAGTTTACGTCTTTGGTGGAAGAAATCGCCTGGATCACAAACTGGGTACAGAAGATGGAGCCAATGGTGCCGATAAGCCATGCGAAAATGGTGGAAGCACCGATGTTGCCATCCCAGGTCCAGTAGTAGTCTGGCATTTTTTCAATCATCGGCGCGAAACCGCCGGTTTTGGACAACGCAAACCCCATGATGACCAGAATGCCAAAGTATTTCAGCGCGCTGTGCAGCACGGTTATCCAGGCCACGCCCTTCATGCCGCCAAAGGCAAAGTAGAAGGTACTGACGATGGCCGTAATGAAGGCTGCTACCGGCAGATTGACCTTCAGGACCGTGGAGATAGCCGCCGCGCCGCTGACGTAGTTACCCACGTTAACCAGCAACAGGGCGTAGATCATAATGATGGAGATAATATTTTTGGTGCTGTTACCGTATTTTTCGGCAATGGCACCCGAAATGGTGATTTTGCCGGTGTTGTAAATGCGTTTCACCAGCAGCAGGCCAAAGAGCGGGAAGCCTATCGCCGCGCCGAGGACGGACCAGGAGGCGGCAAAGCCATCTTCAAATGCGGCCTGTGCCGTGCCGATGGTGGATTTGGCACCAATATACTCAGACATCAGCAAAATCCCGACAATAAACGCCGGCATCGCGCGGGAGCCTTCCATAAAATCACCGGAGTTTTTACTCCGTATCCGGAAGGTCAGCCAGGTGGTGAACAGGATGTAGGCAATCACAATGCCGACAATGATAAGGGTATGTTCAGCGGTAAAATTATTCATCTTTGCCTCTCTTCAGGGCGAGTGAATCCTGAGCACCAGCAGTACCCGGTATTCTTATTGACGAAACTTACGCCATTGAGTTAAGTAATGTTGTTACTGTCTGGCGTATCTGTTGTTGTTGCTGCGCGTCAAACGCCACGGCGTAACGGCTCTCTCCGACGTCTTCTCCCATGAGCTGCAGCGCTTTTTTGACCGCGGCAGGGGAAAACGCCACGCTATACAAATCCGTGCGAAGCTGCGTGACGCTCTCCTGCGCCCGGCGGGAGCCGTCAATATCACCCGCGTTAAAGCGTGCCCAGATGGCGTTAATTGCCGCGGGTGCAACGTTCGCCAGCCCGGAAATGCAGGCGGAGCAGCCATCAACAAATCCCTGATGAATCAGTGAGTCCGGCCCGTTAAGTACGTCGAAACCGTCGATATCTTTCACTGCGTTCAGGAACCCGGTCAGGCTCTCGTAACTCCCGGCACTGTCTTTGATGCCGATAATATTCGGGTGCTCTGCCAGAGCCCGGGCGGTGGCAGGTTCAATGGTGTTGCCGGTACGCGCCGGAATGTTGTACAGGAATACCGGCACGCTTAACGCATCGGCAATCGCCGTGTAGTGCGCGACAAGCTCGTTTTGTTTCAGCGGCACGAAATAAGGGGTAATGACGGATACGGCATCCACACCCAGCGAGGCAATGTGTTTCCCCAGACGGAGGGTGTCTCGGGTCGAGATTTCGCCGATGTGGGCGACAACCGGCGCACGTCCCGCGACGGTTTCCACACAGGTACGGGTAACGGCGATTTTCTCTTCTTCGTTCAGGACGAAGAACTCACCGTTTGTTCCGCCGCAAAAAATGCCGTTGCCGGCATCAAGCTGGCGGGCGATCTGCCGTTCTAAGCCGGCAAGATTGAGGTCACCTTCAGCGTCAAAGGGGGTGACGATAGCTGTCAGCACACCCTTAATGTTGTTACGCATTACTCACTCCTTCGATATCAATTTTGGGGAAACAGTGTCCGGTAAATGGCCTGCACCTCGTCGTGGTCTGGCTGACAAGGGGCGTTATTCATCAAACGCTTGACGTTCAGTGCGGCCTCGCTCAGGGAGGCAATGTCCTCTCGCGGTACGCCCAGCGTTTCAAGGTTGTCTGGCAGGTTGAGCCTGCGCACCAGCGACGCAAAGTATTCCACCAGCGCATGGGATTTTTCCTCGTCTGGCAGGGTGGTATCCGCACCTGGCACCAGATCCCAGACCTGTGCGAACTTTGCAACGGCATGAGGACGTACCACGCGCATGCAGGGAGCCAGAAGAATGGCGTTGGCCACGCCATGCGGCAGGTGGTATTTCCCCCCAAGCGGGTAGGAAAGCGCATGAACCAGGTGAGTACCGGCGTGGGCAATCGCCACACCACCGTAATAAGAGGCCCACAGCATCTCCAGTTTTGCCACCAGGTTGCCCGGTTCGGCGCAGGCCGTTTCGATATTGTTCAGCAGCTTGTACAGCCCGGTCAGCGCGGCGTTGTCACTCACCGGATTTGCGACCGTCGAGGTGAAACACTCGATCAGGTGGCACAGGGCGTCAATACCCGTCGACGAGGCAATGTGTGCCGGCATGCTGGTGGTCAGCTCCGGCAGGAGGGCAACGTAATCGGGCAGCAGCACGGGAGAGATTATGCCCACTTTCGTGTTCTGCTCCGGTATCGCCAGAATGGCGTTCGGCGTGGCTTCCGATCCCGTACCGGCAGTGGCCGGGATCAGTAAAGAAGGAATACGCGCGACGGGTTTCGTTCCCGCCAGCAAGGTATCCAGGCCCGGTGACCGGGGATGACACAGCACAGAGAGCAGCTTTGCCACGTCCAGCACGCTGCCACCGCCGATCCCCACAACCAAATCGTAAACACCGGACGTCATGCCGTTCAGCAACTGGCTGACATCATGGTGGGAGGGTTCCGGTGGCACATTATCAATAATAGTGACGCTGCGATTTTCCTCTTCGAGGATCGCCCGGATCTGTTTCGCCGCGTCCAGACGCGAAATATTGCCGTCTGTGACCAGTAAGAGCTGTTCTTTTCCACTGAGCAGCGGCCTGATGGCGGGAATGGCACCTGCGCCGCTGATAATTGTGCTGTTGATAGTTACCACATTTTTCTCCTGTCTCTGTGTCCATGATTGATTTCGCTCAAATCAGATCAGTCATGGTCATCGTGTGGCTAAATTTATAATTTATTCGCAAACTGAATAACTTGATCTTGCTCACATATAATCAATCATGATTGAATATAATCATTAACAGAATGCACGAACCCGGAGTGGGGATGAAAGAGAACAACCTGTACAGAGATGTGGTCGTGGTCGCCGATGACTTTACCGGTGCTAACGATGCGGGCGTCAGCCTGGCGCTGCGCGGCAAAAAGGTTTGCGTGGCGTTTCATACGCCTTTTAGCGAATCAGCCGATGCGCTGGTAATTAATACAGATTCCAGGGCGTTACGGGCATCAGAGGCGGCTGAAAAAATCGCGCAGCTTGGTGCGGATATCGCGGGTGCCCGCTGGCTTATCAAGAAGATAGATTCCACGCTGCGCGGCAATGTGGGGGCTGAAACCGCCGCGCTTCAGGCACTAAGCGGTAAGCGGCAGATCATTATCGCACCGGCGTATCCAGCCGCCGGGCGGACCACACAGCACGGCAAATGTCTGGTGAACGGCATTCCGGTGAATGAAACCGAATTTGCCAGCGATCCAAAAACCCCCGTACCAGCCGCGGACATTGCGGAGCTGTTTACCGGCCATGTAGCCAGAACCGCGACGGTAAACACGCTGCAGAACGCGCTGGCGCAAGGAACGGAGCTGCTGATAGTGGATGCGGCAAGCGATGACGATCTGGATGCCATTATCGCCGCCGCGCTGACCTGCGCAGAGACGCCGCTGCTGGTGGGGTCTGCCGGACTGTGCGATGCGCTGGCACGCCACCTTGCCCCTGTGCGGCGTAAACAGCTGCTGGCCGTCGTTGGCTCTATGAGCGAGATCGCTCAGAGCCAGATTGCTCTGGCCGCCGGAGCGCCTGGCGTGTCGTCAGTGTTCATTGATGTTAATGATGTTTTGACGGGCGTGACGGCGGGCTATCTCACGCAGATTACGCAGGCGTTTAAGGCTGGCAACCACTGCATTGTCCATACCTGCCCGGACCAGGCGGCCCGTCACCAGGTCGGGATACTTTGTCAGAAGCATCAGGTTACCCGTGCGCAACTGGGCGAAAGGATCTGCTCGTTCCTGGGTGAACTGACCCGACAGGCACTGGAAGCGCGCGCGCCGGATGCGTTGTATGTCTCCGGTGGCGATGTGGCGATGGCGGTGGCCAGCGCACTGGGCGCACAAGGGTTTGAAATTACAGGGCGTGTTGCACAGTGTGTGCCATACGGAAAATTTTTGGGTTGTGCCTGGCTCCGGCCGGTAATGACCAAAGCAGGGGGCTTCGGCAAGAAAGAGACGCTGCTTGAGGTTTTGCATTTTATCGAGGAGAGACTGAGTGACTAATATCATTGCTGTAACCATGGGTGACCCGGCTGGCATTGGCCCGGAAATCATTATTAAATCCCTGACTGAAGGCGAATTGTCAGGCTCGCCTGTCGTGGTGGTGGGTTGTGCCCGTACCCTACAACGGGTGCTGGAAAAAGGGATCACAGAGCAGGCCGATATTCGGGTGATCGATAAGGTCAGTGATGCGCAATTTGCGCCGAAAGTGATTAACGTTCTGGATGAGCCGCTGGCCGATC
This sequence comes from Enterobacter sp. MALB-1, assembly GCF_041021625.1. Classification (NCBI taxonomy): domain Bacteria; kingdom Pseudomonadati; phylum Pseudomonadota; class Gammaproteobacteria; order Enterobacterales; family Enterobacteriaceae; genus Enterobacter; species Enterobacter sp. MALB-1. The sequence continues at coordinate 2,257,839 of NZ_JBDPJL010000001.1, read as the reverse complement.
CTGATGCACTGAAGCCGGGCGTTGTTCAGGCTCAGGCCGGCGATTTGGCTTATCGTTGCGTGAAACGCGCCACCGGGCTGGCAATGGCGGGCGAGGTAAAGGCTATTGCCACGGCTCCGCTGAATAAAGAAGCGCTGCATCTGGCCGGGCATCACTATCCCGGCCATACGGAACTGCTGGCACATCTGACAGGAAGCAAAGATTACGCCATGGTGCTGTACACCGATAAACTCAAGGTGATTCACATCACCACCCACATTGCGTTGCGTAAATTCCTTGATACGCTCAACCAGGATCGGGTAAAAACCGTGATCGGTATTGCTGATACGTTCCTGAAACGTGTGGGATACACTCATCCTCGCATCGCGGTTGCGGGCGTTAACCCGCATGCGGGCGAAAACGGTCTGTTTGGTGATGAAGAGATCAAGATTGTCGGACCTGCCGTTGAGGCGATGAAAGCACAGGGGCTAAACGTCTACGGACCTTGCCCGCCGGATACAGTATTTATGCAGTGCCACGAAGGAATGTATGACATGGTCGTTGCGATGTATCACGATCAGGGGCATATTCCGTTAAAATTACTCGGTTTTTACGACGGGGTGAATATCACCGCCGGATTGCCGTTTATTCGCACTTCTGCAGACCACGGCACCGCGTTTGACATTGCGTGGACCGGTAAAGCGAAGTCTGAGAGCATGACGGTGTCTATCCAGTTGGCTATGCAAATCACACGGGAATAATATGAAGGGATATAACCGGTTAGAGCAGATAATGGATTACCTGAAAGGGCACAACCTGGTGACGGTGGATCAACTGGTAGCGATCACCGATGCCTCGCCGGCGACGATTCGCCGCGATCTGATTAAGCTCGATCAGGAGGGGGTGATCAGCCGTACCCACGGCGGTGTCACCCTTAACCGGTTTATTCCTTCCCAGCCCACGACACATGAAAAAATGCAGCGCAGCCTGGCGGAAAAACACGCTATCGCCAGTGCGGCTGCGAGTTTTGTTAAAGCGGGGGATGCCATCGTGCTGGATGCGGGAACCACGATGATTGAACTCGCTCGTCAGCTGACGCACCTCCCGCTGCGCGTGATTACCAGCGATCTGCACATTGCGCTGTTTCTGTCGGAATTTAAGCAGATTGAAGTGACGATTATCGGCGGACGAATTGATGATTCGAGCCAGTCCTGCATTGGCGATCACGGGCGTCGCCTTTTGCAAAACATCTGGCCTGATGTGGCCTTTGTAAGCTGTAATGGCTGGGACATTACCCGCGGGATTACCTCACCAACGGAAGAAAAAGCTGCGCTGAAACGTGATTTGATAGCCAACGCCAGACGCCGCGTATTGCTGGCGGACAGCTCCAAGTATGGTGCCTGGTCACTGTTCAACGTCGCTCATCTCAATACGTTGACGGATATCGTGACCGACAATCGGCTGGATACCGAGATTCAGACGCAACTCGGCCAGCTGGATGCCCGGCTGACTCTCGCGTCGTGACGCTAATCGTTATGCAGAAGGCGCAGGTGCCTGACGTTCGTTCAGCAGCGCGATAAAGGCTTCGAGCTGGCGGGTCATCGCGCCGCGACGCCACACCAGCCAGGTGGTAAGCCAGCGCCAGTTCTCCGCCAGCGGCCACGCCTCAACCTGATGATGTCCTGGCATACTTTCCAGCATTGAGCGGGGCATCAGCGCAATGCCTGCCCCTGCGATCACGCAGGCGAGCATCCCGTGATACGACTCCATCTCATGAATGCGCCCCGGTGTTGCTCTGTCTGCATGAAACCAGCTTTCCAGATGTCGACGATAGGAGCAGTTAGCGCGAAAGGCATACACATCGCTGCCGCTTACCTGCGTTGCGCGGGAGACTTCACGGTGTCCAGCAGGCGCTACCAGCATCATCTCTTCCCGGTAGACCGGCATGCCGTCCAGTTCAGGGTGCGATAACGGCCCGTCGACAAATGCGGCACTTAATGTTCCCTCCAGCACGCCGTCGATCATCGTTCCTGAGGGGCCGGTAGAGAGGGCAAACTGAATACGGGGATAGCGCTGGTTAAATAAGGCCAGGCTTTCGGGGATGCGCACAGCGGCGGTGCTCTCCAGCGCGCCGAGGGCAAACAATCCCTGGGGTTCATCACCGGCGACAACCCTCCGCGCCTCATCAACCAGCGCCAGGATCTGCTTACTGTAGCGCAGAAAATTATGTCCGGCTGGCGATAGCCGCAACCGCTGATTTTCACGAATAAACAGCTCTACGCCGAGATCCGCCTCCAACTGGCGGATGCGGGTCGTGAGGTTTGACGGAACGCGATGCACTTTCTGCGCCGCCTGGGTGATGCTGCCGGTCTGCGCAACGGCGTTAAACATTTCAAGCTGAGTTAAGTCCATGCCATTCTCGTTTTGTGAATAAGGTGGTCATTATTATTCATTTTTAAGAAATAGCAGAGTGAGCCACACTGAAGCAACTGTTATTGTGTGGAGAATATTATGACTCAGTCAGTTGCTACATCTGTAAACCCGGCGACCGGCGAAACGCTGGCGTCTTATCCGTGGGCGACCGCCGAAGAGGTTGAACAGGCTATCGCGCAGGCGGACGCCGGTTTCCGTCAGTGGCGGCGTGAGAGCGTGTCCCACCGCGCTCAGAAGCTGCGCGATCTCGGTGTGGCGCTGCGTAACCGGGCGGAAGAGATGGCCCAGATGATGTCCCGCGAAATGGGAAAACCCATTTTGCAGGCGCGCGCGGAGGTGACGAAATCGGCCAGTCTGTGTGACTGGTATGCCGAACACGGCCCGGCAATGCTGCGTGCCGAACCGACGCAGGTGGAAAACCAGAATGCGGTAATTGAGTACCGCCCACTGGGGCCTGTTCTGGCGGTGATGCCGTGGAATTTCCCACTCTGGCAGGTACTGCGTGGTGCAGTGCCGATCCTGCTGGCGGGGAACAGCTATCTGCTCAAGCATGCGCCTAACGTGCTGGGCTCAGCCGAACTTATTGCCCGTATTTTTGCCGACGCCCGTTTTCCTCAGGGGGTTTTTGGCTGGGTCAATGCCACTAACGACGGTGTGAGCCAGGCGATTAACGATCGTCGTATCGCTGCCATCACCGTGACCGGGAGCGTGCGTGCCGGTGCGGCAATCGGGGCACAGGCGGGGGCGGCGCTGAAAAAATGCGTGCTTGAACTGGGAGGCTCCGATCCGTTTATCGTCCTGAATGATGCCGATCTGGATCTGGCTGTAAAAGCCGCAGTGGCCGGACGTTACCAGAATACCGGGCAGGTTTGCGCAGCGGCGAAGCGTTTTATCGTTGAAGCGGGCATTGCCGATGCCTTTACCCAACGCTTTATCGATGCCGCCTCTGCGCTGAAGGTCGGCGCGCCGGATAAAGAAGAGAGCGATATCGGCCCGATGGCGCGTTTTGACCTGCGTGATGAGTTGCACCAGCAGGTACAGGCGACGCTGTCAGAAGGTGCGACATTGCTGCTGGGCGGAGAGAAAATCGCCGGCGAGGGGAATTACTACGCGCCAACGGTACTGGGGAACGTCGCGCCGGAAATGACGGCGTTTCGTCAGGAGCTGTTTGGCCCTGTCGCGGCCATCACGGTTGCAAAAGATGCGGAACACGCGCTGCAACTGGCCAACGACAGTGATTTCGGTTTGTCTGCCACCGTCTTTACCGCCAACAGTGCGCTGGCGGCATTATTCTCACGCGAGCTGGAGTGTGGCGGCGTGTTTATTAACGGTTACAGCGCCAGTGATGCGCGTGTTGCCTTTGGCGGCGTGAAGAAGAGCGGGTTTGGTCGTGAGCTTTCACACTTTGGTTTGCACGAATTCTGTAATGTGCAGACGGTATGGAAAGATCGCGTTTAACGAAAAAGGGCCTTCATTGCGAAGGCCTTTGTCACGTTTTTGCAATGGTTCTGTCATTTTTCTCTCGTAGACTCCATCGCGTCTAACGCATTGTTACAGAAGAAAATTATGAACCTAACGCAAATTTTACGCCGTATTGCGCAGCGCATCATCCCACGTCAGTTTGGTCTGCTGGCCGGTATCTTTTGTATTATTGGGCTTTTCTCCGCACTGCAACTCTCTTCATCCTTTCTGTTAACCGCTTCTCTCAAAGAGGCCCAGCGCAACGAGCAGCACAATCAGCTGGCATATCAGCAGCAGGGAAAGCTGGATCTGGCGCGCGTCTCTCTGCTGGCGGCAAGCGATCTGCTTAACCGTTCGGGCGTCTGGTTTATGCAGGATAAAGAGACCGGCTCAGAAGGAAGCTGGCACAGCCTGATGGACGAGGCGCAAAAATCGCTGGAGGCGTCTCAGCAGGCATGGAATGCCTGGCTTGCACTTAATCCGCCGAAGGACGAAGCGTTGATAAACAGTTACCAGCTATTCTATGGAGCCATTAAAGAGCAGGCCGAAGGGCTTATCAAAACTAACTCAATTGATGCCTTTTTCGCGGTGCCCTCCCAGGCGTTCCAGACTGATTTTAACGATAACTATGCTCGCTATCAGCAGGTAAGCGAGAAACAGGCAGTACAGGGACGGCAGGCGCTGATGGAACAGCTTTCAGGGCTGCAAACGCTTTTCCTGCTTGCGCCGGTTGTGCTGCTGGCGATAGCGATTGTCGTCTGGTTCGGGATGGCAAAGTGGGTCATTACACCGCTGCGTCGGTTGATCGCACACATCAACCTGCTGGCTGCGGGGGATTTGTCGGGCACACCGCCTGGCGTAATGCGCTTTAACCGCGAAATTGGGCAACTTAGCGACAGTGTTGTCACCCTGCAAACGGGCCTGCAGCAGCTGGTGATGCAGGTCAGTGATGCCACTACCTCAATGGTTGAAAATATTGGATCGCTGGCACAGGGCAATCAGAAGCTGTATCAGCAGTCGGCTCGTCAGGCGAAGGAACTGGAAGATGTCACGTCACATATTGCAGTGCTGGAGACGCACGTCGAAGGCAATACCGGCTATGCGAGGCTTGCCAGCACGCGCGCGGATGAGGCGAGGCAGGCTGCAGCCGGTGGCGATCACATGATGTCGACCGTCAATGAATCCATGCAGGCGATCGTTGACCGATCTTCTGAGATGCGAGGGATCGTCGCGATGATCGACAGCGTGGCGTTTCAGACCAATATCCTGGCTCTCAACGCAGCCATTGAAGCGGCGCATGCGGGGGAGCAGGGCCGCGGCTTTGCGGTGGTTGCCAGAGAGGTAGGGCTGCTTGCCAGAAAGAGCAGCCACTCAACCCAAACCATTCAGGAGCTGATCAACCACTCCTTGCAGGGCATTGAAGATGGTTCGAAAGCCGTCACGCGCCTCGAAGATAACCTCCAGCAGGTGACCGGGCTGGTGGCGAATTTAAGCAGCCTGCTGAATGATATCTCGACCGCCACGCTGAGCCAGGGGGAGAGCATTCACCAGATGACCCGCCAGCTTCAGGCGCTGAACCAGGTGTCACGCCAGACTGACGCGCTGGTCACTGATGCGTCACAAGCCTCCGAGCGTCTGCAGCAGGAGTCCGATCTTTTGCTGCACGCCGTTTCGCGTTTTCGTCTCCCTGCCTGACGCGACATATCAGCGTCTGTTATACTCGCAGCCCGTTTTAGCCTGAGGGCAAGGAGCAAAGTGTGGCTGCGGTCATCCATAATGAGATGCTGGACGAGATTCTGGCGCAGGTTCGTCCGTTACTGGGGCAGGGTAAGGTTGCCGACTATATTCCGGCGCTGGCGTCGGTCAGCGGTAATAAGCTGGGCATCGCCATTTGTACGGTAGACGGCCAGCGCTATCAAGCCGGTGATGCCCGTGAGCGCTTCTCGATTCAGTCAATTTCAAAAGTGCTGAGCCTGGTGGCGGCCATGCGTCAGTATGATGAAGATGAAATCTGGCAGCGCGTGGGTAAAGATCCGTCCGGCCAGCCGTTTAACTCTCTCCTGCAGCTTGAAATTGAACAGGGTAAACCGCGTAACCCCTTTATCAACGCCGGGGCGCTGGTGGTGTGCGATATGCTGCAAAGCCGCCTCAGTGCGCCTCGTCAACGTATGCTTGAAATTGTGCGCCAGCTTTCCGGTGTGCAGGATATCGCCTATGATCCGGTTGTGGCACGCTCTGAGTTTGAACACTCCGCCCGTAACGCGGCAATTGCCTGGCTGATGAAATCGTTTGGCAATTTTCATAACGATGTTGCCACCGTTCTGCAAAACTACTTTCACTACTGTGCGCTGAAGATGAACTGCGTTGAACTGGCCCAAACGTTTTTGTTCCTCGCTCACCAGGGCCACGCGCCGCATCTCTCTGAAGATGTGGTTTCCCCGATGCAGGCTCGCCAGATTAACGCCCTGATGGCGACCAGCGGGATGTATCAGAACGCCGGTGAGTTCGCGTGGCGCGTTGGTTTGCCAGCCAAGTCGGGCGTTGGCGGGGGCGTCGTGGCGATTGTACCGCACGAGATGGCGATAGCCGTCTGGAGCCCGGAACTGGATGAGACGGGAAATTCACTTGCCGGTGTGGCAGTGCTGGAGCAACTGACACAACGCCTGGGGCGGTCGGTCTACTGATGTCAACGCTGGAGCCGTTATTTATTCGTTTGTCACGTTCAACCTTTCGTTCCCGTTTTCGCTTAGGGCCGAAAGAGCGGCAATACTGCTGGGACAAAGGGGCCGACACCATCGATCAACATGCCGCAGATTTTGTTTCTAAGCGGCTGGCCCCGGCACATCCTGCCAGGGATGGAAAGCAAACGCCGATGCGCGGACATCCGGTATTTATCGCGCAGCACGCTACCGCCACCTGTTGTCGGGGCTGTCTGGCAAAATGGCACAATATCCCGCAGGGGGAGCCACTCACTGCGCAACAGCAGCACTACATTGTCAGCGTGATCCATCACTGGCTGGTGTTACAGATGAACGCCTGAAACTGGCAGGTTATGATCGTGTTGTGTATGTGTTATAGATGCATGCTAAATTATTTCCATTCATGCTAATGGCCGCAAATACGCGCCATAAGTGATTATATGGATCGATATTTCATGCGTTCTGCTATCGCTTCGTTCACACTTTTTCGACCAGAAAGCCCGCTACGCAATGCGGTGGGTATCTTTCTCCTCACCACATTGTTCTATTTTATCGGTGCAGAGTTGCGTCTGGTGGAAGCATTATCTCTTTTCTGGCCGCTGAACGGGGTCATGGCAGGCGTATTTTCCCGTTATCTGTACCTTAACCGCCTTCGCTATTACACGGTCTCTTACGTCGCCATGCTGATGTACGATGCGGTAACCACTAACTGGGGAATGGCTTCTCTGGTGATCAATGCATCGAATATGGTCTTTATTGTTACCGTGGCGCTGCTGGTGCTGCGTGATAAGCGGTTAATGATGGCTACGCAGGAACCGATCAACGCGCTGCGGCTGTTTAATTATTGCCTGGTTGCCGCCTTGCTGTGTGCACTCCTGGGGGCGACAGGCTCGGACGGGATAGACAGCCTGACGTTCTGGCCGCTCTTTGCCGACTGGTTTAGTGAGCAGTTCTCGACAGGTGTGTTGATTGTGCCGTGCATACTTACGGTGAAAATACCGGAACGCTTTATCCGGTTCCATCCTGAGCAGCTCCTGCCGGTGCTGGCGTTGATCGTTTCTGTTGCGGCGTCGGTCATCATTGGCGGAGCAGGGAGCCTGGCCTTTCCGTTGCCCGCGCTTATCTGGTGTGCTGTAAGGTATTCCCTGCCAGCAACCTGTTTGTTGACATTTGTTACCGGAGCGGCAGAGATCATACTGGTTGCTAACTCTGTTATTGATATTGCGGTCGACGCGCCGCTGTCGACACCGATGATGTTCTCGGCGCGCCTCGGGATTGCGACGATGGCGATTTGCCCGGTAATGGTTTCCGTGAGCGTGGCAGCCATTAACTCGCTTATCCGGCAGGTCTCATTGCGGGCGGATTACGACTTTCTGACGCATGTCTATTCGCGCTCCGGTCTGTACGAAGCACTCAAACATGAAGGGGCGCACCGGCACTCACGCTTTCTGACGGTTATGCTTCTGGATATTGATTATTTCAAGAGTATCAACGACAACTACGGCCACGAGTGTGGCGACCGTGTGTTGGCGTCTTTTGCGCAGAAAGTGCAGCAGGTCGTGGGTGAGGATGGGCTGGTGGCGCGTATGGGGGGTGAAGAGTTTGCGGTGGTCGTGAACTCCGGCGATGCGCAACACGGTTTTACCCTGGCTGAACGTATCAGGCTCTCCATAGCAAATCATCCGTTTACCTGGCGGCAGCAAACCTTGTACTTAACGGTCAGTATCGGGCTGGGAAGCGGAAAATCGGAGTCCTGGGAGCTAACAGAGGTCTTTAACAGGCTCATGGCCGAGGCAGACGATTATCTCTATCGTTCGAAAAAAGCAGGCCGAAATCGTACCAGTGCGCGGTTGTCGGCGGATCTGATCGTCGCCGAACCGGAGCGGGGGGCGTAGTGGGCGAAAATGTCATCCGTTCAGTCAGAATGCGGTATGCGTCTGAATGATTAGCGGATAAATTGCTTGCTACGTATTTTTAAGCTCAATAAGATTACCGCAAGAAATATATCGGAAAAATCTTAGCATGAATGCCACTGACAAACTCAGCTCCACGCCCCGCGTACCCGGCAGTCGGTTTGTCAAACGTATGTATCTGATGCGTATTCTCGGTACGCTGCTCTGTTTTTTCCCCGTCCTGTCCGTGCTGGCCGAGCACCAACGTTCAGTCTGGCTTATGGTATTGCTGGGGATGAATGCTTTTATCTGGCCCACTGTTGCCTGGTATCGCGCGCGTCAATCACCGGTTCCTCTGGTCACAGAACAGCAAAACCTGCTCCTTGATGCCGGAGCCGGGGGATTCTGGATCGCCATGATGGCGGTGAATCCGCTGCCATCTGTGGTGATTGCCACGATCCTGCTCGCAGACAGACTCTCAGCGGGAGGACTTCCGCTGATGAGGAAGGCGGCGGTTCTGATGCTGGCGGTTTTTCTGGTGAGCTGGCTAACACAGGGGATGGCTGTAGACCTGATCGTCTCGCCGCGAACGCTGTTTGCCACGTTGCCCCTGATTGCGATCTACATGATTGCCCTTAGCGTGCTCACGGACAGTATTGCGCGGCGTCTTCGGATCAAGAGCCGGGAGCTTGAGCGGATCGCCATGATGGACCCGTTGCTCGATATTGCCAATCGACGCCTGCTTGAAAAGCGTATCGATCACGAGCTGAATAAACTTCGCCAGTCCTGCCGTGAGTCCGCGTTGATGTTTATTGATATCGACAATTTTAAAGAGGTTAACGACCGTTTTGGCCATAAGGTAGGGGATGCGTTGCTGGCTACGGTATCGCAGATCCTGCATCTGGCGACACGGCCTACGGATACGCCAGCGCGTCTGGGCGGCGATGAGTTCGTGATCCTGCTGCCGAATACCACCCTTGATGAAGCCCATATTGTGGCTACCCGTATTATGGATGCCGCTGCGGTGATGAAAGATGTCGCTCAGGAGGCCGTGCATTGTACGCTCAGTATCGGTATAGCCTGCGCCACGCGCGACATGGACAGCGTGACCGACTGGCTGCAGGCAGCCGATAATGCCCTTTACCAGGCCAAGCGTGAGGGTAAGAACAGAATTTTCGCCCACTGATAATGTCGCTGTAAGCTACGCTTTTAATAACGTAAAAGCGTCAGGAGACGTTATGAAAATACCCGCCATCCCTGTTAATGAAACGGATCGTCTGAACGCTTTGCGTGAATCCGGCCTGCTGGAACTCGACACCTCTCCGGCGTTTGACCGGCTGACGCGGCTGGCTAAACGCTTTTTTAACGTGCCCCTGGCGATGGTTAACCTGATCGATGAACATTCGCTTATCGTCAAATCGGCTGACGGAGAGGCTCCTGCAAGCATTCCCCGCGATATCTCATTTTGCAGTCATACCATTCTGAACGACGCGCCGCTGGTGGTGCCGGATATGCTTCGGGATGTTCGCTTCACGGATAATCCGCTGGTGGCCGGTGAGCCCGGCGTTCGCTTTTACGCAGGGTTTCCGCTGCGCTTGCGTGGCGGGGTAAATGTTGGTTCGCTCTGCCTTATTGATTACGCTCCCCGTGAATTTTCAGCGGCCGATCTCGCCGTGTTAAGCGATCTGAGTGCTCTGGTGGAGGGCGAATTCGCGGCAGTGAGTGCGGCGACGACAGACGAACTGACGGGCCTGTACAATCGTCGCGGTTTTAATCAGTTTGTTCCGTTTGTGCTTTCTGTGGCCAGACGACGGGCAGAGCCATTAACTCTGGGCTGGCTGGATCTGGATCGCTTTAAACAGATTAACGACCGCTATGGGCATGATGAAGGCGACAACGCACTGAAGGCGATGGCAACCCTGATGCGTACCTCCTTCCGTGAGGCCGACCTTTTAGCCCGCTTTGGCGGGGATGAGTTCGCGGTGCTGTTTGCCGATACGGATGAGCAGGGGGCCTGGATAGCAATGCAGTATCTTGCCGAGCAGGTAGAAAATTATAACGCCGGTAAGCAGCACCCGTGGTCTTTACACTTTTCGTGGGGGCTGAGTGAATTCGATCACACCAGCAATGATATGCAGCGGTGGTTGAAAACGGCTGATGAGAAAATGTATGCCATGAAACAGCAGCGCCAGGCCAGACGCTGACATAACAAAAACCTATGTCCGACGCTATTGCGTTACGAGAATGTTAATAGCAAAGTGGGGAATTCATCAGAAGGAGCAATAATGACCTCCCCACTGCACATCAAAACCCTCTCGCGGGAAGAGATACTCTCCCATCTTTCTGCTCTGACCGACATTCTCTTTAACTGTGTGAATGGCGGTGCATCCGTCAGCTTTATGCTGCCTTTCAGCCATGAAAAAGCCCGCTCATTCTGGCTCGGTGTTGCTGAAAGCGTCGGGCGAAACGAACGTACCGTACTGCTCCTGTATCGATAATCAGCAGGGGGTTATCGGTACGGTACAGTTGATAACGGATCAGCCGGAAAATCAGCCCCACCGCGCAGATGTGGCAAAGCTGCTGGTTCACGAAAAAGCCCGTCGTAAAGGGGCTGCGATGGCCCTGATGGAGGCACTTGAAGCCGTGGCTCGCGAAAAAGGGCGCACAGTGCTGGTACTGGATACCTCCACCGGGAGCGGAGCGGAAACCTTTTACCAGCGTGCAGGCTGGCAAAAAGTGGGAGAGATCCCGCGTTACGCTCTAATGCCAGACGGCGAGATGAATGGGACATCGGTCTTTTATAAATTCTTGTGATTATTTTTCACAATTGCGTCATGAATTGATCAAAACAGGGTTCCCGGTCGTAAAGTTTTGGTAAGTTATCACACCAATCTTATCAGGCTGTATGACTAATCATAAAAGGACCCCAACGTGAACACACTCAACCGTCGTGATTTCCCCGGTGCGATCTACCCTGAACGTATCATTCAGTTTGGTGAAGGCAACTTTTTACGTGCGTTCGTTGACTGGCAAATCGACCTGTTAAACGAACATACCGATCTCAACGCTGGCGTGGTCATTGTGCGCCCGATTCAGAGCGACTTCCCCCCGTCACTGAGCACTCAGGACGGGCTGTACACAACTATTATTCGTGGTCTGAATGAGAAGGGCGAGGCCGTCAGCGATGCTCGTGTTATCCGCTCGGTTAACCGTGAGATCAGCGTCTACAGCCAGTACGATGAGTTTCTGAAGCTGGCTCATAATCCGGATATGCGTTTTGTCTTTTCAAACACGACAGAAGCGGGGATCAGCTACCACGCGGGTGATAAGTTTGATGATGCGCCTGCGGTTAGCTATCCGGCGAAACTGACGCGGCTGCTGTTTGAGCGATTCAGCCATTTCAATGGCGCTACGGATAAAGGCTGGATCATCATTCCATGTGAACTGATTGATTATAACGGTGATGCGCTGCGCGAGCTGGTGCTGCGTTATGCGCAGGAGTGGGCGTTACCGGCGGCATTTATTCAGTGGCTGGATGATGCCAACAGCTTCTGTTCCACGCTGGTTGACCGTATCGTAACTGGCTATCCGCGCGATGAAGTGTCCGCGCTGGAAGCGGAACTCGGTTATCACGATGGTTTCCTGGATACCGCTGAACACTTCTACCTGTTTGTGATTCAGGGGCCCAAAACGCTCGCCAGTGAACTGCGCCTGGATAAATTACCGCTGAACGTGCTGATTGTTGATGACATTAAACCGTACAAAGAGCGTAAAGTCGCGATCCTGAACGGTGCGCATACGGCACTGGTGCCTGTGGCATTCCAGGCCGGGCTGGATACGGTAGGTGAGGCGATGAACGATGCGGATGTTTGCGCATTCGTTGAAAAGGCGATCTATGAGGAAATTATTCCGGTGCTGGATCTGCCACGTGATGAACTGGAATCCTTTGCCCGCGCGGTGACCGGGCGTTTCCGTAACCCGTACATCAAGCATCAGTTACTGTCGATTGCGCTGAACGGGATGACCAAATACCGCACGCGTATCCTGCCGCAACTGCTGGCAGGGCAGAAGACCACCGGCAAACTGCCTCCACGCCTGACCTTTGCACTGGCGGCGCTGATCGCCTTCTACCGTGCGGAACGTAACGGTGAAAGCTACCCGGTACAGGACGATGCACACTGGCTGGAGCGCTACCAGCAGCTCTGGACACAGCACAATGATAAGCAGATCAGCACGAGCGAACTGGTTAACGCGGTTCTGAGCGTCAGCGAGCATTGGGAGCATGATCTCACTCAGGTTAGCGGATTGGTAGAACATGTTACGCGGGATCTGGATGCAATTCTGCACCAGGGAATGCGAGCGGCGGTCAAACCCCTTTGCTAAACGTTTAACGCCCGGCGTCAGCCGGGTTTTAATGGCACATTAATTAGTTACAACATACTACTTTCTCTGTTTTTAAAAAATGCAGCACCGTGCGGTTTTTGTCTGTTCAGGGTAGAAAATGCAATGTTCCTTTAACATGCTTGCAACCGTGAGCACGATCACGTTTAATAGCCGCGCACTTTCCTTTCCTGAAGCTGACTATGATTGTTCGTCCTCAACAGCACTGGCTACAACTGATTTTTGTCTGGCACGGCTCTGTACTGCCAAAAATCTATACCCGATTGCTGCTTAACTTCCTGCTTTCAATTGCCGTCATCCTGATGCTGCCGTGGTATACCTCGCTGGGCGTCAGGTTTACCGTAGCACCGTTCAGTATTCTGGGGGTAGCCATCGCCATCTTCCTGGGGTTTCGAAACAACGCCTGCTATTCACGCTACGTTGAAGCTCGCCAGCTGTGGGGGCAACTGATGATAGCGGCACGCTCGCTGTTTCGCGAGGTAAAAAACACCTTGCCTGACGATCCGCAGCTTGGGGAATTTGTTCGCTTGCAAATTGCTTTCGCACATTGCCTGCGAATGACGCTCCGCCGTCAGCCACAGGCAGAGCAGCTTTCAGGTTATCTGTCAGCAACACATTTGCGCGATGTGATGAATGCGAACTCACCGGCCAATCGTATCTTGCTGATTATGGGAGAATGGCTGGCGGTAAGACGTCGGGAAGGGCAGTTGTCCGATATCCTGTTCCACAGCCTGAATAACCGCCTGAACGATATGTCCATTGTTCTGGCCGGCTGTGAGCGTATCGCCAATACACCGGTTCCGTTTGCTTATACGCTGATTTTGCATCGCACCGTATATCTGTTCTGTATCATGCTGCCGTTCGCGCTGGTTGTGGATCTGCACTATATGACTCCGTTCGTCTCGGCGCTGATTTCATACACCTTTATCTCGCTGGATACGCTGGCAGAAGAGCTGGAAGATCCGTTTGGTACGGAAGATAACGACCTGCCGCTGGACGCCATCTGCAACATGATGGAACGCGATCTGTTGCAGATGAACGATGAAGACGCGATACCCGAACGCATTATGCCGGACAAGCATTATCAACTGACGTAACGGGCATTCCACTCATCGCGGGTGATCTCCCACAGCCCGGAATCCAGTAGTCCACTGACATACTCTTTCTTTTCCGTTCTGATAAGCCGCATGCCGCTACTTTCTGAAATCCGTTGAGAGCGGCTGTTGGCTGCCGCTTTCGGGGCGCGCAGTACCGTTTTGTTCAGCGTATTAAACCAGTAGTCCGTTGCCGCCATGCTGGCTTCGCGCATATAACCTTGCCCCTGAAACTCCGGAGCCAGCCAAAATCCGCGGTTATTATCTTCGATGTCATACAGGCAGATGATCCCCATTAATTCCTCCGGTGCCGCCTGGCGGCGAATACTCCAGAACCAGGCGATGCCCTTTGCCATATCCGGCAGCGCAACCTTGTTAACATAATATTCTGCGCCGTTATCCGGATAGGGCCAGGGGACGGAAGCCACCATATAGCGCACAACCTCCCAGCGCGGAAAGCGTTGCTGGATCTGGACAGCATCTTCGGCAACCAGCGGTTTTAACACTAAGCGTTCCGTTAAAAGTGTGGGCATCGACATCTGGATCTCCTTTTTTAAGCGTTATGCTTTTGTTTGCCTTCTGCTATTTTCATGATTATCACAATCTATTCCGGCTTGCTGTAAATCATTTACTACTGAAATTTTCCGAGGACACAATGGCGGTAACGGTTAGAGCCTTACACGAAGACGATTATTCCCGGTGGCGACCCCTCTGGGATGGCTATACGCAGTTTTATGACTGTGAACTGGATGAATCCGTCACGGCATTTACCTGGGAAAGGGCGCTCAATCCGGGCTCGCCAATGTTTTGTCGGGTCGCAGAAATGGACGGTCACGTTATTGGTTTTGCGCTCTGTATTTTGCATGAAGGGACCTGGTCAACAGCGCCGATCTGTTATCTGGAAGACCTCTTTGTGGATGCCTCTGTCCGTGGCATCGGGGCCGGAAAGGCGTTGATTAATGCCCTCTTGACCGAAGGGAAACGCGAAGGGTGGTCAAAACTTTATTGGGTCACCCGGCAAAATAATCCGGCGCGTAAACTGTATGACCAGTTTAGCGAAGCTGACGATTACGTTCGCTACCGCATTTCCCTGTAATGCTTAATCGCCTGTGTTTGTATCACACTGTATCCGTGCCTGAGATACATACACAGGCTTGCAAATAACCGTCTTTCGCACATATCCGCTATACAAAAAGGTGTTGTTATATCCCCGTGAATTGTACTCAACCGGAGATACCAACATGTTTAGCAAACTCATTTGTTCAACCCTGGCGTTAACCGCATCTCTTGGCACCGTCTTGTCCTGCCAGGCAGAAGTAACGGGTAAAGATTATTCTGCTGCGTTTAACCAGGTACACCAGATTAATGCGGGGGATCTGAACGTCGGTTACGTCGATATCGGCCCGAAAGAGGGTCAACCCGTAATCCTGTTGCATGGCTGGCCTTACGATATTCACAGTTACGCCGAGGTCGCACCAGCACTGGCCGCTAAAGGCTACCGCGTCATTGTGCCTTCACTGCGCGGGTACGGCACCACACGGTTTATTTCCGACAACACGCCGCGTAATGGCCAGCCTTCAGCCCTGGCGAAAGACATCGTGAACCTGATGGATGCTCTCAACATCAAACGCGCGGTGTTTGCGGGTTATGACTGGGGGGCTCGCACAGCTGATATCATCGCGGTGCTGTGGCCGGAGCGTGTGAAATCGCTGGTATCGGTCAGCGGCTATCTGATCGGTAGCCAGGCGATTGGTAAACAGCCGTTGCCGCCGAAGGCGGAACTGCAATGGTGGTATCAGTTCTATTTTGCCACGGAACGCGGCGCTCAGGGTTATGCCCAAAATACGCATGACTTCGCCCGCTTAATCTGGTCACAGGCATCACCTGACTGGAAATTTAGCGATGCGACCTTCAACGCCAGCGCCAAATCCCTTGATAACCCGGATCATGTAGCGGTAACACTCAGCAATTACCGCTGGCGTTTAGGGCTGGAAAAAGGGGAGCGCAAATACGATATCTATGAGCAGAAACTGGCGACATTACCCGATATCACTGTTCCAGCCATCACCATTGAAGGGGGTAACAATGGTGCTCCACATCCGGCACCGCAGTCCTACGCCAGTAAATTTACAGGAAAATATGAACACCGTACCTTCGGGCCAACGATAGGACACAATCCACCGCAGGAAGATCCCCTGGACTTTGTTAAAGCGGTAGTCGACGCGGATAAGCTCTGAAATGTGCTATTTTCAATCCGTTACCCTTCATTCAGGAGCCTGTGGTGGAGCATATTGATCACATCCTTGTCGTCGACGACGACAGGGATATTCGTGAACTGATTGTTGATTATCTTGTGAAATCTGGTTACTACGCCTCCGGTGCGGCTAACGGCAAAGAGATGCGCGTGGTGCTTGATAAACAGCATATCGACCTGGTGGTGCTTGACGTAATGATGCCCGGTGATGACGGGCTGACGCTGTGCCGCCAGCTGCGCAGTAGCAAACATAAAGATCTGCCGATCCTGATGTTGACGGCGCGTAACGACGATACCGATCGGGTTCTGGGGCTGGAGATGGGGGCGGATGACTACGTCGTGAAGCCATTTGTGGCTCGCGAGTTGCTGGCACGCATCAAAGCCATTTTGCGCCGGTTTCGCACTATGCCGCCCAATCTGCAGGTGACCGAGGCAGGGCGACTGGTTGAATTTGGGGAATGGCAACTGGATACCGTTGCGCGTCAGTTGATTGACAGCGAAGGCATGATTGTGGCCCTGAGTGGCGCAGAATACCGCCTGCTGCGCGTGTTTCTGAATCACCCGCAGCGCGTTCTGACGCGCGACCAGTTGCTGAACCTGACTCAGGGGCGGGATGCCGAACTTTTCGAACGTTCGATAGACCTGCTGGTAAGCCGGGTGCGCCAGCGCCTGAATGAAGATGCCCGGACGCCTGTTTATATCAAAACCGTGCGCAGCGAAGGTTATGTCTTTACCATGCCGGTGACCATCAAAGAGGCGAATGAATGACGCTTTGGCCGCGATCGCTTCTGGCCCGGCTGCTGATCATCGTACTTCTCGGGCTTTTGCTGGCCAATTCACTCAGCCTGACGCTGGTAATGTATGAGCGAATGCGCAGCGCGCGCACCGTCATGCTGGGCAATCTGGAATATGATGTTGCCACAAGCGTCGCTATTCTCGACAGGCTTCCGGCCAGCGAGCGGGCAGGGTGGATCTGGCGGCTTGATCGGGGCAATTATCGTTATATTCTTGGTCCTGGAGCATCGGGTGGCGCGCCCCAGGACAGGCGCTCGCAAGATGCTATCCGTACCTTAAAGGAGACGCTCTCAGCGAAATATCCGCTCAGTTTTACGGCCATTCCTGGGCCGACGTCCCACATTCAGGCGCATCTTACGCTGAGCGACGGTGCACCACTCACCATCGATCTGATCCCGCGTATGCCGCCAGTTGCCCGCTGGCTGCCTGTCGTGCTGGTATTGCAATTATTACTGGTCGCACTCTGTTCATGGATCGCCGTGCGCCAGGTGGTGCGGCCGTTCTCGCAGTTTACCCGTGCGGTGGATGCTCTCGACCCGGCGGCAAACACACCGATGGCCGAGCAAGGTCCCGTAGAAGTGCGCAGAGCCGCGCACGCATTCAATGCGATGCAGTCGCGTATTCAGTCCTATTTGCGGGAACGCGCCCGGATACTCGCATCGATTTCTCACGATCTCCAGACCCCGATCACGCGCATGAAACTTCGCGTTGAAATGGCGGAGCAGCCTGAACTGCGTGACAAATTGCTAAACGATCTGGATAACATGTCGCGTCTGGTCCGCGAGGGAATTGCGTATGCCCGATCGGCAGAATCGCTGGAAGAGACCGCACTAAAAATGGAGCTGAACGCCTGGATCAACAGTATGGTCAGTGATTACCAGGACATCGGTAAAAACGTGCAATTTCATGCGGCGGATACGCGCTTGCCGATTGTCACGCGGCCGCAGGCGTTGCGCCGGGTAATGACAAATCTGCTGGATAATGCCCTTAAGTTTGGTGAGTACGCCCTTGTTGAGATTGATGATACCCATGCCGGAGAGATTGTCATTCATATTATGGATGGTGGGCCCGGTATCCCTGACGCGGAACGTGACGCGGTATTACAGCCATTTTACCGGATAGAAACCTCACGTAACCGGGAGACCGGAGGAACCGGATTAGGCCTGGCGATTGCCGCACAGCTGACGGCGCAGCTCAACGGCACGCTGCGCCTGACGAACCGCACGACAGGCGGCCTGGATGTTAGCATCACGCTGCCACGCCAGTAATTGTACGGTTTTGTATCCTGCGCCGCGAGGATACCTAAGCAGACAAAACCAGCCTGTTTGCACATATCCTGAACATATCCGCACGCTGAAATAACCTCACTGCAGCTTCGCAGAAAATCTGTCATGTGAGGTCATTATGTTTCTGATAATTGCTTTTTTAGGGGGGATGATTAGCCTGCTTAGCCCATGCACACTCCCCGTTATCCCACTGCTTTTTGCAGGTTTCCACGGACAACGGCGTCATATTCTGGCACTCCTGGCTGGCATGATTGTCATGTTTACCTTTGTGGCTCTGGTTGTCACTGCTTCCAGCGAATGGATCGTAAACGCGACCCTTACAGGCCGCTGGATTGCGCTTTCCATACTTGCGGTCGCGGCTCTGGCCCTGATTTTTCCTCAGTTTGCACAACGCCTTGCCGGGCCTGCGGTCGGTGCCGGTAACATCCTTAATGACCGAAGCCGCCAGACGCGGGGCATGCTGTCCGCTTTTCTGGCCGGGCTGGCGGTTGGATTGCTCTGGTCACCGTGCGCCGGGCCTATTCTCGGCGCTATCTTCAGCATCAATATTACCGGACATTCAGCCATTACAACCGGTGCACTGCTGGCTGCGTACGGCGGTGGTTGTGCTTTCATGCTGGGTATTCTGGTTGCAGGAGGGCGCAAATTGCTGGCACCGCTACGCGCACGATCGGCGCTGATGGAAAGAGTACGCACAGGAGCAGGAGTGGTGATGTTGACGGCGGTTGTATTCAATGCCGTGGGGGTGAACCCACGATTAAAAGGGGCTAACGGCGTGACTGACCGCCTGGAAACGATACTGCTGACGCTGGCGAAACCCGCCACCACACCGATGAAACGACAACCGGTCATTGAACCCGTTTCAAGTAACAAACTCCCTTCGTTCAGCGGTGGAACAGGGTGGATCAATGGTGACCCTGTCACGCCTGAGTCCTTAAGGGGTAACGTCGTTCTTGTTGATTTCTGGACGTGGGACTGCATCAATTGCCAGCATACGCTCCCGTATGTTCGCGACTGGGCGAATAAATACCAGGGGCAGGGCCTGGTGGTAATAGGCGTTCACACGCCAGAATACCCGTGGGAAAAACCAATAACGTCTGTAAAAAATGCAGTAAACAAATGGCAACTCCCGTACCGAGTCGTCACGGATAACAACTATCAAATCTGGAACAGATTTGGAAACCAGTACTGGCCTGCACATTACATTTTTGATGCCAGTGGAGAGCTGCGATACATCTCGGCAGGCGAAGGAAACTACGACAAACAGGAGCAGGTTATCCGGCAATTACTTAAAGACGCGCGTTCCTGATCAGCGTCTCACGGCTCACGTTTTGCGACGATAAACAGTCGAGGAAATGCCAGCAGTATCTGCCCGTTCTCCTGGAGCGGATACTGCTCTTCCAGCAGTTCGCGATACCGTTCCAGAAAACATTTTTGCTCACTCTCATTTAACTCCTGTAACCATGGGCGCAAGCCGGTCGCGCTAACCCAGTCGATTATCGCCTGATGCGAACTCATCTTGTGGTAGTAGGTTGTCCGCCAGATATCAACATCGCAACCTGCCTCCGTCAGAATATCGTAGCAGGCATGAACGCCAGGCAGCGGTTCACGGCTACGATCCGGGTAACCTTGTTCGTATGCCACTTCACGCATTGATACATGCGTCGGTTCAAGCCAGTTATCAGGCATTTGAATTGCCAGCACGCCGTTCAACTGCAGCAACGAAACAAGATGCGGCAGGAGATCGTAATGGTCCGGTATCCACTGCAGCGAGGCGTTTGCGTAGATCAGGCTGAGCGGTTGATTTGGCTTGTAATGACGGATATCCGCTTCCACAAACTGGCAATCTGGCAAGGCTCTGCGCGCTTCTTCCAGCATGGCCGGCGAATTATCCACGCCGGTAATCTGTGCTGATGGCCAGCGATGTTTCAGCAACGCGGTGCTGTTTCCTGGTCCACAACCCAGATCAACGATGGACGTGACGTCATCAAGTGTGACCCGAGCAAGTAACTCTGCGGCAGGGCGTGTACGCTCTGCGCTGTATTGCAGATAAAGCGAGGGATTCCAGTCGGCCATATTTGCATCTCCGTTTTGCATTATTCAGCAAGGATAGCACAGGCAGACATCGGTACTGGAGCCGTCAGTGGAATGACCGTAATTTTGCCAGCGTAACGGTGTGGTTGGCTTTGAGACAAAGGTTATCTTTGTTGCAGATTCTTATACTGATATTTTTCATCAGGATAAGGACAACTCATGAAAAGCATTTCAATCCTTGCGGCAGGCGCAGATCCAACCGGTAAACGCGTTTCAACCGTTGCTATTCAGCAGGCTATCGCTGAAGCGCAGCACAATGATACGGTTGTGATACCCGCCGGGCGTTTCCTTACTGGCGCATTTTTCCTGAAAAGCGGCATCACATTGCACCTTGAAGCCGGTGCAGAGCTTATTGGCAGTCAAAACCTGGATGATTATCCGCTCATTGATACCCGTGTCGCGGGCATCGATATGCGCTGGCCCGCAGGGATAATAAACATCATTAACTGTGACGATGTCAGCATCACCGGAACGGGAGCGCTAGACGGGCAGGGGAAATTCTGGTGGCAGCGGTTCTGGGGTGAGGATGAACAGAGCGGCATGGCAGGCGATTACAGCGCCAGAGGACTGCGCTGGGTCGTAGACTATGACTGCCAGCGACCACGCAATATTCTTGTTTATGAAAGCCAGAATATTATGCTACAGGATTTCACCAGCCGTGAGTCTGGTTTCTGGAATCTGCATCTCTGTTATTCGCATAATGTTACGGTTGAAGGCGTTAAGATCAGTAACTCAGCGGGACCAAGCACGGACGGAATTGATATCGACTCCTGCGAGCAGGTACAGGTTGAACGTTGTGTGGTTTCCTGCAATGACGACAATATTTGCATTAAAGCAGGCCGTGGGCTTGAGGCGGCACAAAAAGCGCGTACTGCCAGAAATATTGTTATTCGCGGCTGCACGCTGAACAAAGGTTCCGGTATTACGCTGGGCAGCGAAACGTCCGGGGGGATTGAAAATGTGCTGATTGAACATAACCGTTTTAACGGCACGGGTGTAGGGTTCCGTATCAAATCGGCCCGTAATCGGGGAGGGTTTATTCGTGATATTACGGTCAGAGATTTACAGCTCCTGGACGTACGTTTTCCCGTACTGATTCAGCTAAACTGGTTCCCGCAGTACAGCTATGGCGATAAAAGCAACCTGGCGGATAAACCTGAGCACTGGCGCAAGCTCGCCGAAGGTGTGGAAGGCAGCGCGGGTCTGACGCATGTCAGTCGTCTGACAATAGAAAACATTACTGCGCGTCGTTCGACTGAAAAACCATTTTCCCGCGCGTTTTTTATTGAAGGGTATCCTGAGCGGCCGATTTCTGAGTTATCGCTGACATCCATTGAGATCGACGCCTGTGAGTTCGGCAAAATTTCCGGCGTTGACGGATTGATGTTTAACGACGTCAAGGTGAATGCCGCGGCCATCACTGATGACAAGAACGACAGTTATGAACGTTAGGGAAATGATACAGGGTAAAGGCTGGTTTTCTCGTACATATACGTTAGTGCGCATAATGTATATTATGTTAAATTCAATTAGTCGTACATTTAGTTCATAATCGGCCAACCACACACTTACCTTACCTATCCCCCATCTTCTTCTTGCGGTATGTTTTCTGTGTGGGGTTAGTACAAACCGCATCCCTTATGCAGATGCGGTTTAATATAATCAGAAGATCATAAAGTACTGCGCAATTTGCCAACCGACAGAAAGCCCAACAATACAACCCATAACCGTCAGTACAAAGCGGTGACGAAACCGGGATTTGAGAAAATTCACCTGTAACTCAGCAATAGCATGATCAATGCCTGTTTGCCTATCAGCTTGTTGCGCCACAACAACGGATATTTCATGCTGGAGCGCATCACACTGGTTTACGGTTGATTTGACCGAATTAATTAAATCCAGCCGGTTTCGCTCAAGCTCGCCGAGCAGATGCTGATGGGACAACTGCTGTTCCTGCAATAAGGACTGCTGCATCTTCTCAACGAAACTCTTTTGAACAGCCTGATTGTCCACCATTGTCTGTTCGAGCATGCTATGCCGTCCTACCCCTTTATTCTTTTCCCAGTGTCCGACCCTGATGCCGTTCATCCATATTGCTAAACGCTGCTGTTTCCGGCTCATATCATTACCATTTCTCCAGGCGCGCAGGTGAATTTAACTCTGGGTTTTCTTCCGTCTGCGTCTTCTCTGATGTGATGGTCGAAGAGGAAAAGCTGATTTCGACACCAAGGACGGAAAACACCTTAAACAGGCGCTCAATGCTCGCACTGGCAGGATTGGCCTCCAGACGAGCGTAATTCTGCTGAGTAACACCTAACCTTTCGGACACGTCTTTTTGCGTCAGACCATTCGCCTTGCGAAAACCAAGGAGTAATGGACGCAGCTGGTTGAGCGTTTTCAATGGGTAAACATTATTCATAATAAGATGGCCGCTGTAATGGACTCTCATACAACTTATAGGCTGTTTTCATAAAATACACCCTATAGGCTGTTTTATCAACATTACAGCTTAAAGGTTGTATTTGTTGCTTAACAACCTTTAAGTTGTTAGAAAGGAATTATAGCAGGTGCAGCATCGTAAATACTGCACCCTCCTTCCATCACTCCAGCGCCAGCAACGCAAAACTGGCCAGCCAGTGCCCGCCGCTGTAATGGCTTCCCACCACGTGATCCACGCTTGCAGACAGATGCCGCGCTACAGAATCCTTCAGCGCCCTTTGCTGTGCATGGTTCGCAGGCAGCGCCTGAGCAATATGCTTCATACACCAGGCGCGACTCAGGTTTAATCCGTCCAGGTGTGCAATTTTCGGGTCTGTCCGATCGCTCACTTCCGCCGGATTCATAAGAGCGTTCACTGCCCCTACCTCAGGAAGGAACTGATCAAACCATGCCGGGAAATCTTCCGCCACCTTACTCATCAACAACGCTTCGGTGAGCGCACCGGAAATGTACTCATCTCCACCGGGTTCATAATGTGCAGGATAATGAGTGTCCGCGAGATAAAACCGGTTCGCTGCTGCCAGAATGGATTGCTCCAGAGTGTTGTCATTTACCTCGCGGGCATAATCCAGCCCCAACGCCAGCGCGAATGCGGTGTTGTAATGCGTACCGACCCGAATTGGATAAGTCAGCTTGCTGAGATAATCAACCAGCCGGTTACGAATATCCTGCGTTAAGGGCTGCAGCGTCTGATACCAGCGCTCAGCCTGCGGCAACGATGACTGCTTCAGCTCCTGAGCCAGCGCCAGCAGCCAGCCGTACCCATACGGACGCTCAAAGGAGGCGCGGAACGGCGCGTTAAAATACGCCAGCTCCCGCGCAACCTTCTCTTCCGTCATGTGTTCATTAAACAGTGTGATTATCTCTTCCCGGCACGGCAGTTCAGGATAAAGACGAACGCAGCGCAACAGCAGCCAGTAACCGTGTACCGCCGAGTGCCAGTCAAAACAGCCATAAAAAACAGGATGCAGTTCCCGCGGTGGCAACACATCACCATCGTCATTAAGCAAATGCATAATGTGGTTCGGGTATTCCTGTCGCAAATAGGTCAAAGGCATCCGGGCAAAAGCGTCAGCCTGATGTTGCGTTAATTCCATATCAGCTCCTTAAGTCGTTGCCGCTCTCAGCGAAACACGAGGAAATACATTAAAAAGACATTCACCACCAACAGCGTTAACGCGGTCGGGATCTGGATTTTGATCACCTGATATTTATCTTTCAGCTCCAGTAACGCTGCGGGAACGATATTGAAATTCGCGGCCATCGGCGTCATCAACGTGCCGCAATAGCCCGCATACATGCCAATTGCCAGTAGCGGAGCCGGATTACCATGATGGACGTTAATCAAAAAGGGTAAGGCAATGCCCGCGCTCAATACCGGGAATGCTGCAAAGGCATTGCCCATAATCATGGTGAAAAGCGCCATGCCGACACAATAAATCACCACCAACATGAAGCGGCTATCAGGATTAACAAACAGGCTCACCACTTTCTGAACAGAATCGCCCGTGTTGGCGACCACAAACACACCGCCCAGCATGGCGAGCATCTGTGGCAGAATGATCGCCCAGCCAATGGTATCCACCAGTCGCCGGGATTGACGAATTGCATGCAGTGGCGTACCCCGCGTCAGCCACCATCCCGTCAGGATCGCGGCGACACACGCCACGCACAGCGCCGCCAGCGTAAGCTGTTTCTGGTCAAGCAGGTAGACACCGCCAATCGAGACGCCTTTGAGGAACAGCGTGCCGATCACCGTCACTACCGGGATCATCAACGCCGGTAAAAAGAGCCAGTTTTTCAGGCGCTCAGACGAGGCGACGCGTTCAGGCTCCGTAGACATTTTGTAATGCCCCTTCCCGACCAGCCCGAAACCTGCCAGCAAGGCAATAACGATCACGCAGCCGCCAATAATCCGGTACGCCAGCGACCTGCCCAGCTCCTGCACCATAAGGTCGCCAAACAGAAAGATCCCGCCGAATAAAAACCAGAACAGTGCGGTCGTAAAGCGCTTAGGATTACCACGATCGCGCAGGGTCATAACGACCAGCAACATCACGACAAAGCCAATCAGGTAGTAAACGCGGTTAATGGTGATCAGTGTCATCATGATGCGATCTCCTGCGTACCCTGCTCTGCTTTCCAGGCCATGACATCGCGACGAATGCTGGCGTCAAGGCGCAGCAAACGCGTCATATGAATAATCAATGCCGCAATGGCAGTCGGAATGGCCCATAAACCGATGTGCAGCGGTTCGATGCCCTGAATGCCATTCTCTTTGAGGAACGCGTCGATCAGTAGTACCGCGCCAAAGGCGATAAAAATATCTTCACCAAAGAAGACCGCGATATTGTCGCACGCGGCAGCATGGGCTTTGATTTTATCGCGGATGTGTTGCGGTAACTCGCCGTATTCATTGAGCGCCGCCCCTTCGGCCATTGGCGCAAGCAGCGGACGCACCGTCTGTGCATGCCCGCCAAGCGACATCAGCCCCAGCGCGGCCGTCCCCTCGCGCGCGACAAAATAGAGCATCAGAATACGTGCCGAGGTCGCACTGGCAATCTTCGCCACCCAGGCCTGGGCACGCTCTTTCAGCCCGTAATATTCCAGCAGACCAATCACCGGCAGGATCAAAATGAAGGTGGCCAGCGAACGACTGTTGACGAACTTCTCGCCAAAGGTTTCCAGCAACATTCCGAAATCCATGCCGACTAACAGACCCGTCGCCAGCCCCGCCACCACGACAACCAGCAGCGGGTTGAAGCGCAGTGCAAAACCAATAACCACCACCGGTATCCCGATAAGTGGCAACAGCGTAGAACCGTCCATAAACGTTTACCCTATCCAAAGTGAGCGTTGCGCGCCGACGGCTATTTTTTTAATACTTCGCATCAGGGCGAAGCGGGTGCATTGCGGCGAGCGATGTTGTGTTTTGCGCCAGGCTCAGGAGAACCTGCACTAAAAAGCTATATCTGAACCACAAAAACATGTAAACAATTTATCAATAAAATGTTCTTATTTTATCGTTTCCCATTTACATTTTTAGGTGACAGTCACATTCGCGAAAGGAACGTTATGACCGCAAAAAAGAGTGCTACCCCAATTAATCACGACGATATTACTGACGGCCGTATCGTTTCCTCTCGCCATCTGGTGTCTGAGCGTTGCGCTGAGCTATCGGAGCTGGAGTACGCGCTGATCATGACCAGCAATGCCTTCAACAAATGGATGGTTCGCTGCATGACGGCAGCC
This sequence comes from Enterobacter sp. MALB-1, assembly GCF_041021625.1. Classification (NCBI taxonomy): domain Bacteria; kingdom Pseudomonadati; phylum Pseudomonadota; class Gammaproteobacteria; order Enterobacterales; family Enterobacteriaceae; genus Enterobacter; species Enterobacter sp. MALB-1. The sequence continues at coordinate 2,231,700 of NZ_JBDPJL010000001.1, read as the reverse complement.
GGTGAGCCGGATATGGGCGCTTTCGATGTTTCGCTTCTGCACCATGTTAATCACCGCGACCGCAAGAAAAAGCTGGCCGATATCTGTTTCGTTTTAAACGTGGAAGATACCCACGTGGTGACGTATGCGCTGAAAAAGCTGGTAAAAGCAGGCTATGTGACAAGTGAGAAAGCAGGTAAAGAACTCTATTTCTCGACAACAGATGAAGGAAAAGCGCTGTGCATGAAATATCGGGACGTGCGTGAAGCCTGTCTGATCAACATTCATGCAGAAAGTGGTATTTCGGGCACCTCTATCGGGGAAACCGCGCAGTTGCTCAGAACGATATCGTCACTGTATGACACCGCCGCGCGGGCGGCGGCATCACTGTGATATTAAGGACGCCTGAAGAGGGTAATACTTCGTCCGGGCAGCTCGTAATCCACGGTGCTGGTGAAGACCTCTCCGGGAGTCGCATCCGCAGCCGTTGACAGTTCCAGCACCCAGCCCCCTTCACCAAACTGCGGGATCTGGAACGGGACGCTGCCTTCAAAGGGGTTAAAGAGCATCAGCACATCGTGCCAGATGCCCTCTTCCTGTTTAAGATCCGGCCGACTGATGGAGACACCGAGCGTCGAGCCTTCATCCCACTGTTCAGACTGCTGCGGGCCGCCACCGGCATTGAACCAGCGGATCTCAAGCCCGTCACGCCAGCTTTCACGACGTAACAGCGGCTGTTCTGCACGCAGTGCAATCACACGCCGGGTAAAGTCGCGAAGCGCAGTGTCGTTTTCAGACAGCCCTTTCCAGTTAATCCACGAGATCTCGCTGTCCTGGCAATAGCCATTATTGTTGCCCTTTTGCGTCCGGCCAAATTCATCCCCCGCCAGCAGCATTGGCGTACCGTGGGAGAAAAAGAGCGTCGTCAGGAAATTACGTTTTTGTCGCTCACGGGTAGCGATAATATCCGGATTTTCTGTCGGCCCTTCCTCGCCATAGTTGCAGGAGAGGTTTTCGTTATGTCCGTCGTTATTCTCTTCGCCATTATCGGCATTATGCTTCTCGTTAAAGGAAACCAGATCGTTTAGCGTAAAGCCGTCATGGGCGGTAATAAAATTGACGCTGGCCCAGGGGCGACGGCCGCGCAAATCGTACAAATCACCGGAGCCGAGCAGTCGTGCGGCAAAATCGGTGGAGACATTATTGCCCTTCCAGTATTCCCGCACGGTATCACGATATTTATCGTTCCACTCCCCCCAGCCTGGCGGAAAACCGCCCACCTGATAACCCCCAGGACCTATGTCCCAGGGCTCACCGATGAGCTTGAGTCTGGATAAAACAGGGTCCTGACTGATGGCATCGAAAAAGCCGCCGCGCGGATCAAAACCTTCAGGTTCACGCCCAAGGATGGTCCCCAGATCGAAGCGAAAACCGTCAATATGCATGGATTCAGCCCAATAACGCAGCGAATCCATAACCATCTGCAACACGCGCGGGTGCGATGTGTTTACGGTATTTCCCGTACCGGTATCATTGATGTAGTACCGGTGCTGATCCGGCAACGTGCGGTAGTAACAGAAGTTATCAATGCCCTTAAATGAAAGCGTCGGCCCCAGTTCATTCCCTTCCGCCGTGTGGTTATACACCACGTCAAGAATGACCTCGATGCCCGCGTCGTGGTATGCACGCACCATGTCGCGAAACCCCTGAATACCCGCAGGTCCGTAATAGCGAGACGCCGGGGCAAAAAAGCCCAGCGTGTTATAGCCCCAGAAGTTCTTTAACCCTCGGTCGAGCAGGTGCTGATCGTCCGGGAACCAGTGAACGGGAAGCAGCTCAACGGACGTAATGCCCAGACTTTTGATGTAATCAACTGAGGCTTTATGCCCCATCCCCTCGAACGTGCCGCGCAGTTCAGGCGGAATGGCCGGATTAAGCTGGGTGAACCCCTTCACGTGGCTCTCATAAACGACGGTATTCGGCCAGGGAACGTTCGGCCGGTTGTTATCCTGCCAGTCAAAAGCATCCGGGTCGATGACCTTGCATTTTGGCGTGAAGGGCGCGCTGTCACGCGTATCAAAACTCAGGTCCTTGTCTTCATGCCCCAGTTCATAGCCGAAATGGGCCTCGTTCCACTCGATATCACCCACCAGTTCGCGTGCATACGGGTCAACAAGCAGTTTATGCGGGTTGAATCGGTGGCCGTTCTCCGGGTCGTAAGGCCCGTAAACACGATACCCATAAAGCGCGCCCGGCTTCAGATCGGGCACGTAGCCGTGCCAGACTTCATGGGTATATTCCGGCAGCTCCAGACGGGCGATTTCCGTTTTACCCGTGGGATCGAACAGGCACAGTTCCACGCGCTCGGCGTGAGCGGAAAAGAGAGCGAAGTTAACGCCCTTGCCATCATAATTAGCGCCTGGCTGCTGGCCATGACCGGCCCGGATTTCAAACGTTTGATCCTTTAGCATTGTTATTCTCCGTGTTTATTCGCAAGTAAGCAGAACCAGCAGGTATCCCGATTCAGAGGTCAAATCCAGCGTTTCCTCCAGCATCCTGCTTTCACCGGTAAACAGATCCCGGTAGCGCTTCCCGGTCAGTTCTTCGGGTATGGCGACCGTGGTATTGGCCCACAGCGTGTCGGGGGTTGTTACATCAAAAACCAGACGCGGCACGGCGACAATCAATGCAGAGTCGTCTTTGACGCGAGCATAGACAATCAGGTTATTTTCGCGCTCGCCGCTCACTTTTAACGGCAGCCAGTCACCGTAGCGGAAAAGCGCCGGATAATGCGGCCGGAGCCGTAACAGCATCGCCGTGACGTACTGCTTCACACTTCCGTCTCGCCAGCGCTGTTCGTGATGAAACAAACCCGAATCGCCGGTACTGAGGTTAGCCCTGAGCACCGCAAAATCCGGCTCGCGGCGGTTATCCGGATCGACCAGGCTAAAATTGAGCGCTTCACTTCCCTGATAGATATCCGGCACACCCGGCGCGGTCAGCTTGATGACCGTCTGGCTCAGGCTGTTCATGAGCCCGGCGCGGATGAACGGTTGCAGAGATTCACAAAAATCATGCAGGAACAGCGTGTTATCCGAAGAAAGCAGATGCCGCACATAATCCAGCACCACGTTTTCATAGCTTTCGTTGCTGTCGATCCAGTCGGTACGTTGCTTGGCCTCGCGCAGTGCTTTTTCAATGAAGCCGAGAAAACGATCTTCGAGTGATTTCAGCCCGTCGCGATCGTCCGGCGATAACGTTGCAGGCCAGACGCCAGCAAGTGCCTGATAGATCATCCAGGTATCGGCCGCGTTCGGCGCGGTGCCGTCATTAAGAAAACGCACCTGCGTCTGGTTCATTTGCCGCCAGCGCGCCAGGTTTTCGCCCCACTGCTCCGGTGCTTCAGTCAGCGTGTAAAGGCGCGCACGCGCATCCTCGCCGCGCTTGGTATCATGTGTTGACGTCCCCAGCAGCGCGTCAGGCTGACGGGCAAGACGGATGCGCATCTCCTGGTGAAAACGCGCCAAAGAGAAAGCCTGCGGAGTCGGGTCGGCCCCCACTTCATTCAACGCAAGCTCTAGGTTATGGCGAAAGAACAGCGTATCTTCTACCGATTTCGCCATCAGTGGCCCGGTCAGCTGTTGAAAGCGGGTTCTGAAAAGTGCAGCCGCGTCTCGGCTGTGCGGCTGCACGTCGCCGGTCAGGATACGCATGATCAGGCTAAGTGCGGGTTCAGGCGTGGTAATGCGGGCGACAACGCGATTAAGCAGCGCAACATCGGACGGCGTTAACCCTTCAGCCGTGCCGTAGGTACGGTAAACCGGAAACGCGATAAGCAGTTCCCGCAATGTGTGCCGGATGTCGTCACTGTGGAGCGCAAGTCCGTTTTGCCGGGCCAGATCCGTGGCGATGGTCAGTAACGTCGTGAATTCACCCTCAAAGTTGCGATCGGTCATCAGCCCTTTGGCGTCACGCAGCGCATCATGACGATCAACCGTTCCGCCCACCGTCTGGTCATGAATATTTTCGAGGCGCTCCAGGTTGTTATCGTCCACCAGCACTTCGGCAAGCGAGGCGATAAATTCATACCCGGTCGTGCCCGATACCGGCCATTCGGCGGGGAGCTGCTCCCCCTTCGCCAGGATTTTCTCAACCGTGATGTAACACGCCGGGCCGGTGGCCTGGCGCAGACGCTGCAGGTAACCTAATGGATCGGCAAGCCCATCAACGTGATCAATCCTCAAGCCATCAACAACGCCAGCGTGGACAAGATCCAGGATCAAACGGTGCGTATCGTTAAAAACTGCTTCATCTTCAACTCTGACACCCACAAGGCCTGTGATCTCGAAGAAGCGCCGCCAGGAGAGCTGCTTCGATGCCTCGCGCCAGGACATCAGCCGCCAGCTTTGCGCCTCGTGCAGCTCTGCAAGGGTTTTATCATCCGCAACGGTTGCCGGGTTAAGAGGATAGGCGGTGTCATAATAGACCAGTGCTGCCTTTCCGGTGACAGTGTCACGTTTTAACGTGATTGCCCCCTTCTCCAGCTCCGCCTCAAAAGTATCGCCGAGAAACGGTAACGTCAGCGGGCGCGACCAGTCGATATCAAAATAGCGCGCATAGCGGCTCTGCTGACCATACTCAATAACGTCCCGCCACCAGCGGTTTTCAAGGGATGTCGACATATGGTTAGGGACAATATCCAGGATCAGCCCCATCCCTGCCTGACGGAGCGCGCTTGCCATCCGATCAAAACCCGCGCGCCCGCCTATAGCGGGCTCTATCTCATTCGGGTCGACCACATCATAGCCATGCGTGGAATCGTGGGTGGCCGTAAACACGGGTGATGCATAAAGGTGACTAATGCCGAGATCTTTCAGATACGGCACCAGTTCAACAACGCGATCAAAGGTCATTCCATTGCGAAACTGAATACGGTACGTGGCGGAAGGGATCATAACGAGGCGTCTCCGGCAGCAAAGCGAACAACGACGCTGTTCGGAAGCAAAACGTCGTCTGCCTCCGGCCAGGTAAAGAGGGTTTCTCCCGGCAGTTCGGGTAATTCAACGCTTTTTTTACCGATATTGAGCGCCAGCGACAGCGTACCGGACGGGAATTGCCAGCTCACCGCAACCATGCCAGGCACCGCCTGCAGAACGCTTCCCTCCACGGCACCGGTTTGTCGAAGTAGTGGCACAATATAGCGATGACGCAATAAAAGCAGGTTTCTCGTCAAACGCAGCCATGCTTTTCCTTCGTCGGTTGTCGCCTTATTCCAGTCGAGTTTTGAACGTAAGAAGGTGCTTATCGCATTCGGGTCCGGGACGGATTCATCGTGACCGGCATGGCCCGTAAACTCTTTTGCGCGCCCTTCCCGCACGGCGTTAGCGAGATCGCCGTGGAAATCGGTGAAAAAGAGAAACGGATGGGTTTCACCATACTCTTCCCCCATAAACAGCAAAGGAATGTGGGGCGAAAGAAGCAGTGCGGCAAGTAAAACGCGTGTTTTATCAGGACCAGCAAGCGTGATGAGCCTGTCTCCCTGCGCGCGATTACCGATCTGGTCGTGGTTTTGAATAAAATCGACAAAGAATGTTGGCGGCTGAGTATGGCATTCCACGCCGCGCGATTTCCCCGTCTGAAGCGAAATTTCGCCCTGGTATACAAACCCTTCTGTAAGCGCCCGCGCGAATTTTTTCTCAGGCTCAAACGCAAAGTCCTGGTAATAAGCGTGTGTCTCGCCAGTGGCAAATACATGTGCGGCGTTGTGAAAGTCATCATTCCACTCGGCGGTAAAGAGCGGCGTCTTGCCCTGTTCATCCCGTGGATGCAGGAAAATGACGTTGCGGCTATCCTCCGTGGTGAGATGGATATGACGCTCAGGGATCGCCTCACGAATACGTTCAGCGATCGCCTGTAAGATATGTGTTTCTGAAGAATCAATAATCTGATCAATGGCATCGAACCGTAACCCGTCCAGATGATATTCCGTTAACCAGAATAACGGTGCTTCAGTGATATATTGCCTGACGGGTTCCACGTCATAGGCAATGCCATTGCCCCACGGCGTCATGCGATCCTGGTGAAAAAAAGCCGGTGACAGCAGTGGCAGATAGTTACCTTCAGGGCCGAAGTGATTCAGAACGATATCCAGAACCACCGAAAGCCCGAGCCCGTGGGCGGCGTCGATAAAGGCATGAAAATCATCCGGCGTGCCATACGCTGAATGTGGCGCATAGAGCAACACGCCGTCGTAACCCCATCCCCGTGTCCCGCCAGACTGAGAAATGGGCATCACTTCCAGTTGCGTAATACCCAGTTCTGCCAGCCAGGGGAGTTTATCGATAGCGGCCCTGAACGTCCCTTCCTGAGTAAACGTCCCCACGTGCAGTTCATAAATGACCGTCTCTTCCCACGGACGCCCTTTCCAGGCCTGGCTTACGTGATGCGAAACGCGCGAGTCAATAACCACAGAAGGCCCGTTCACATCACCTTTCTGCGCCCGCGAGGCAGGATCGGGTATCGTCATGCCGTCCTGTAAAACGAACTGATACTCCGCGCCGTGATTAACGCCTGTAACGTCAACCTGAAACCAACCGTCGCCTGCAGCCACCATCGGAATATCCTTTTCCGCAAGCCGCAACGTAAGCGTTTTTTGCCCTTCAGCCCAGACGCGAAAACGTACAACGTCATCGGAAATAAACTCAGCACCCCAGTGTTTTTGAAACATTCTGGATTCCATTCATTGTCCTCGAATGAGCCACGCTTTACGCGCAACGAAGTACAAGTTTAGTCCAGGATGAAAAGAGTGTTATGGCTGCGGTTTAATCACCAGATTTGTCTGAATGTGTTATTTTTGCCCGCTCACGCACATTTAGCGGCTAATCTTGAAATTCACTCGTTAAGGAGGCCGGTATGTCTGCAGGAAATAACCCCACACTTCATTATCCTCGCCCACCGTTTGTGGAACAACCGCAACAGGCCCCAGGGCTGGCATCAGAAATGAAACCCTTACCGGATCATGGCGAAACAAGCTATATCGGCTCAGGGAAACTTTCAGGGAAAAAAGCCTTAATCACCGGCGGAGATTCCGGTATTGGCCGGGCCGTTGCCATCGCCTATGCGCGTGAAGGTGCAGACGTCGCCATTGGTTACCTGCCGGAGGAAGAGGCCGACGCAGCGTCGGTGATTGCCCTAATCCGGGCTGAGGGCCGTAAAGCCATAGCGATCCCCGGCGATATCCGGGTTGAGTCTTTCTGCGATACCCTGGTGGAAAAAGCGGTCGCTGAACTGGGCGGGCTGGATATCCTGGTCAATAACGCCGGACGCCAGCAATACTGCGAATCTATCGACAATCTCACCACGGCGGACTTCGACGCGACATTTAAAACCAACGTCTATGCCCCTTTCTGGATAACGAAGGCCGCCCTCCGTCATCTTTCCGCCGGTGCCGTTATCATCAATACCTCATCCGTCCAGGCGTTTAAACCCAGTGGAATTCTGGTGGACTATGCCCAGACCAAAGCCTGTAACGTTGCATTCACCAAATCACTGGCGAAACAGCTTGGACCGCGCGGGATTCGGGTTAACGCTGTTGCGCCAGGGCCGTACTGGACACCGCTTCAGTCGAGTGGCGGCCAGCCACAGTCAAAAGTGCAGAAGTTTGGTGAAGATACGCCGCTGGGCAGGCCGGGCCAGCCGGTTGAAATCGCTCCGCTTTATGTCCTGTTCGCATCCGATACCTGCTCGTTTGCGTCCGGGCAGGTATGGTGTTCCGACGGCGGAACGGGTGTCGCGTAATCCGCTATCTCAGGCCTGTCCGTCATGGACAGGCCTGACCGCGCAGGAATGTTAATAAGTAAAATTGCCGCTTACCCGCCTTTCTTGTACCCTTTCATCGTTTATCCCCCCATAAAAACTGAGACAACCGGGCCACATGACTGCACACATTTCTAAAGATCCTTTGCATGGCGTAACGCTGGAAATGCAGGTAAACGCGCTGGTTGCGCGATATGGCTGGAGCGAACTGGGCAACCGAATCAAAATCAACTGTTTCAGAAAAGACCCCAGCGTCAAATCGAGTTTGAAATTTTTGCGTCGCACCCCGTGGGCGCGTGCAGAAGTTGAAGCGCTGTATCTGGATTCCCTGAGTGATAACACAGACGTTGAAGCGGATGTCCCGGCCTTTAACCCGTGGACCAACAACAGATTGACCAGGAACTAAAACATCCATGTCGCGACATGTAAAACGGATTGGTGCGCTGGCTGGCTGCGCACTTTTACTTGTTAGTTGCTCCTCAACGCCGCCGAAATCTCTCGTTACGCCGCTGCCGTCCGTGAATAAACCGGCTCAGCAGGCAAATGTGCCTGTCCGTGGCGTCTGGCTGACGACGGTTTCGCGTCTTGACTGGCCACCGGTCTCGTCGGTGAACGCCATCAGCGCCGATCAACGTATTCAACAGCAGCAACAGGCGCTGAAAGATAAGCTCGATAAACTGAAAAGCCTCGGTATCAATACCGTTTTTTTTCAGGTGAAGCCAGACAGCACCGCGCTCTGGTCGTCTAAAATACTGCCCTGGTCCGATATGCTGACAGGCAAAATTGGCGAATACCCAGGGTATGACCCCCTGCAATTTATGCTCGACGAAGCGCACAAGCGCGGCATCAAAGTCCACGCCTGGTTTAATCCGTATCGCGTATCGACGAACACCAGGCCCTCAACCATCGCCGAGCTAAACCGAACCTCGTCATTACACCCTTCCAGTGTTTTCGTGCAGCATCCGGAGTGGGTTCGCACAGCGGGCAATCGCTTTGTGCTTGATCCGGGCATCCCGGACGTTCGGGACTGGATCACCCAGGTGGTGGCCGAAGTCGTGTCTCACTATGCGATAGACGGCGTGCAGTTTGATGACTACTTCTACGCAGAATCGCCCGGTTCAACCCTGAACGACTCGCAGACCTACAGGCGCTACGGCCAGGGATTTACCTCAAAAGCGGACTGGCGTCGTCACAATACACAAGAGCTTATTGTGCAGGTTTCCAGAGCCGTTAAGCAGTTGAAACCCGATATCGAATTTGGCGTGAGTCCGGCAGGCGTCTGGCGCAATCGCTCCTTCGACCCGGCGGGTTCTGACACGCGCGGTGCGGCCGCGTATGATGAGTCCTACGCCGACACGCGTAAGTGGGTACAGCAAGGTCTGCTGGATTACATCGCGCCACAGATCTACTGGCCTTTCTCACGAGACGCTGCGCGGTATGACGTGCTGACAAAATGGTGGGCAGAGGTGGTGAAGCCAACCCATACCCGCCTTTATATCGGTATCGCATTCTATAAAGTGGGCGCACCTTCCAGAAATGAGCCGGACTGGACGGTGAACGGTGGCGTACCGGAACTGAAAAAACAGCTTGATTTGAATGACTCACTGCCGAACGTCAACGGCACGATCCTGTTCCGTGAAGACTATCTTAACCAGCCGCAAACGCAGGACGCTGTCAGCTATCTCAAAGGCCGTTGGGGAAGCTAAGCGTTAAAAATCGGGCAGAAACAGCACACTTCTGCCCGATTTAACTACGGCTTCGGTCCAAACATGTCCAGCAATTGCTTTTCGTCCGGCATCCCTACCACCTGCTGAAGCTCATTTTGCCCATTCATATAGTAAATGGCCGGCGTGGCACTGGCTCCCAGACTGTCCATTAATGTCTGGTGTTTTTGCAGTGTCTCAACGGTTTCACGGGACGCACTGCCCTCCGGTTTTGGCAATGTTTTACCGCCAGAAAGCTCGTACTCTCGCCAGGCCGCAACCGGATCTTTCGCCGTCAAAATTGCAGAAGCATATCGCCCGCTATCAGGATTAAGAAAAGCCACCAGTAGCGTATTCAGTTGAACCTTCCCTGCCTTCACCCACGGCTGAGCCTCGGACCAGAAGGCTTTGCAGTACGGACAGAACGGATCGGCAAAGACGAAGACTCTGCGTGGCGCGTTATCTGCCCCCTCTTTCAATGGGTGTGCTGCATTAAGTTTCTTCCACATCTCGCGTCCCAACGGGGCGTAAATCTCTTTCTGAAAATACGCCTCACTGAGGTTTTTCCCTTTTTCATCGTACAGATAGCCGGAAACAACATGTTTTCCGTCAGGTGTCAGAAAAAGGGTAACGCCCATGTCCTGATATTTCCCCAGCCAGGCAGGGGCACCGCCGGGAGCGTCAATCTTTTTAATGATCGTGATATCTTGCTGCTCGCTGAAGTTCTTCACTGCATCCGGTATATCATCAGCGGCCTGGGTTAGCCCTGACGCCATCAGCAGTGAAAGTAACAGTAATTTTTTCATAACTCATTTAGCCTCTTGCGATGTGCAGAAATCACTCTCTCATGACGTTCAGGCGTGAGCGGGCAAACTGAAGCTCGAAATGCTCTGCGTTAAATGCTGCGCCTGCTCTTCCAGAGACGCGGCAGCGGCGGCGGACTCTTGTACCAGCGCGGCGTTCTGCTGCGTGACACCGTCCATCTCCGTCACCGCCTGACCAACCTGGCCAATACCACGGCTCTGCTCTTCAGAGGCAACGGAAATCTGCTCCATCAGGGTATTCACTTTATTGACAGAATCAATGATTGAATTGATAACCTCTCCAGATCGATTCACCAGTTGCGCGCCATCTTTGACGCTGGCGACAGACTGCGCAATCAGGTTCTCGATATCTTTCGCGGCTACCGCACTCTTCTGGGCCAGGGTGCGCACTTCGCTGGCCACCACTGCAAATCCACGCCCCTGGGTTCCGGCTCGTGCCGCTTCAACGGCCGCGTTGAGCGCCAGGATGTTGGTCTGGAACGCAATGCTGTTAATGACGTTAGTAATGTCCTCAATGCGCTTTGAGTTTGCGGCAATGGTATTCATCGTTTCAATGACTTCACGGGTCACGGCTTCCCCGGTGTGGGCATTTTTCACCGCGTCCTGAACCAGTTTACCCGCCTGACAGACATTCTCGGTGTTGTTCGCTACGGTAGCACTCAGTTCTTCCATGCTGGCGGCAGTTTGCGTCAGCGCAGACGCCTGCTGCTCAGTACGGGAAGCCAGGTCGATATTCCCGGATGCAATCTCCTGTGCCGCGTGAGTCACCGTATGGCTGGCATCACGCACCTGCGAAATGGTGGTGAGCAGCGCCAGACGCATCTGCTCCATTGAGCCCATCAGGTGGTCGATCTCGTTGCCGGAATGGGCTTTCACGGGAACAGGAATGTTCAGCTTACCGGCTGCAATCTGGCTACAGTGTTCGCGCGCAAGGTTGACCGGCGTAAAGACAAAGCGTTTCATCAGCAGGCTAACCGCGATAATAACCAGCACAAACAGTAGCGCAATCGCAGCAATAATCACCAGACCGGAAACAAAATTGCTGCTCGCATCTTCATTCAGGCTTTTGGCATATTTCTGGTGTACCGACAGCACCTGGTCGAGCACAATCTCATACTGCCGATCAAGCCGGGAAACTTCAGGGATTAACGCGTTAAATTTCGCAATATCATGCGCGGCGGCGGCATTAATCAGCGGCTCAAGCCCCTGATTACGATAGTTTCGCCAGGCATCCTGATAAGCGCTTACCAGTGGAGCTTCATCCGTCAGACGCGGCGAGTCCATAAAGGCGGCAAACGCATTGTCCGCTTTCACCAGGGCTTCTTTGACAGCCTCCAGCTTCGCAGACGCATCCGTAGTGTCCCCCGCTTCCACCATTTTCACATACTCCATCACCCTCACGCGCAGGGTGCGGCTATGGTTGATGGGATCAATAATTGACAACACAACCTGAATTTCTTTATTCACGTTATCCAGTGAATTATTGCTTTTGATGATGAGTCCAACGCTGGTGATGGTGCTGGCAACAAAGAAAAATAACAGAGAGAACAAAATAATCAGGGACGATTTTTTCAACGACATAAACACCTCAGGGATAAAATTTCCCTTTGGTTATCGGCCAGTTCAGATCTTTTATTAATTAAAGTTATTGAAGTGTTGAAATAACCACCAGGCTAGCGTGAAAAATGGGGCCAGTTAATATCACCGACGCCGTTAAGCTGCGGACGCGCAAACAAAAAACCCTGGAAGCGTCGAATACCGGCGGATTCAAGCCAGCACCACTCTTCTATCTTCTCAATGCCTTCCGCCACCAGCGTGATTTCGAGATCGGTACAGCAACTGACGATTGATTTCACAATCGCCTGTTTCGGCCCGCTAAGGTGGATGTCGCAGACAATCTCCCGGTCGATCTTAATTTTATCCGGCTGAAATCGTGTGAGCAGCGAAAGCCCGGCATAGCCCGAACCAAAGTCGTCTATCGCCAGGCCGATCCCTTCCGCACGCAGTTGTTTAATGGCGCTATTAAATTTGTTAAAGCCGGAAATCATCTCGTTTTCGGTGACTTCTATGATCACCTGCTCCGGCTGAAGGCCATGTATCTTGATCTGGTGAACCAAAAATTCCACGGCCCCCGGCACATTCACCAGTGACATCGGCAGAAGGTTCACCGCCAGTTTATGGCCGCCGATACCCAGTTTTTCCGCCAGGGCAAAGGCGTAGGCTTTGGTCTGCAAATCGACTTCGTAAATTTTGTCCTGATCGAGCGTACTGAAGAAATGCTCCGGGCTACCGCCGTCATTGCCGCGGATCAGGGCTTCGAGTGAGCTGATTTTCCCTTCGGTAGGTTCGACAATCGGCTGCAGGGCAAACTGGCATGATTGATTGGCGATAAGCCCAATACCCTCTCCAAACGGCAGATTTTCCCGTGAAAGCGTCCATTTATCCGCGTCGAACATTGCACCAGACTGAGGCGGCATTTTCCCGGTAATGAACGTCTGGATAAATTTAAACACCCGGTCATCAGAAGCCAGATAACTTTCGAGTTTGCTGTAATGCAACACTGACTGAAGAACGTCTTTGGCCGATTTGACCTGCAGATCAAACAGCAGCATGCCGACATTTTCGAAGCGTCGGCGCGGCCCATAGTCCCGCATCAGTTCAACCACATTACAATGCCGCTTATCATCGCGAATTTTATGAAAGAGGTTAACCACGCTCTCTTCCGATCCTTCCAGGATTTGCAAAATTTCGCGGCCGTCAGAAAGCAAAATACCGGTGATATTCAACCCGGTATTACGGCTCCGGGCCTGTTCAACCAGCGAAACCAGCTGAGCGGATTTGCAGGATGGATGTAACTGGCTTCGATAAATGAGTGTAGTCAGCACAGTAACGGGTCCCAATGTGAGATATGCGCCTATAAGCTATTGTTTAGCATACTTCAACAGTGCTCACTAATATATAAGCCGTACAAATGATTCATCACTTTTTCTGCGGCTCGGTATGCCTGTTGATCCGCGCCTGCATATAGTCATAGAACGGATTCGACGTCACGCGCATAAGCGCATCCTTTCCGACGCTTAGTACAGACGTTTCTCCCCACAGTGCAATTGTCCCGAGACTGATGCCATAACGGTTTTTAACCTCAGGATGGCGGCCATACAGGTCGTCATCCGGTGGAAATGGCACGGCCACATGCGACAACGAGTAGACCTCTTGTGGATACCGAAGCGATAGCGGTACGACCGTTTCACGCGTACTGCCTGCGGGCGTGGTTTTCGCCACCGTATCGAAACTGTTTGCGTTAACGTTTGTCACAAGCGTGACACTGTAACGCCGCAGAGCAACAGGCAATAACCCGGATAGCGCTGTCCATGACGACGGTTTAAACAGCGGACGGAAACTTGCTGCCTGGTTAATATCAAACATCACCAGTTCACTGCCGTTTTCCGGGAGCTGATCAAACAGCCCGGTGACGACGGCACGCGTGCTGACCGTTGAGTCCATCACCGACTGAAACGCCAGAACCGGAGGGAACCCGGCAAGTTTATGCTCCCGCACATCGCGGCTGAGCTGCTGCTGTAATGCCTGCGTCAGCAACCACGACTGGCGCGCCGCGTTAACCGGAAAGGAGTTATATTTGTATGGGTTATATTCCGGCGCGATATTAAGCCACGCTGCTTTCGCAAACGCGGGCAGCATCGCTGGCAAGCCGGCCATTCCGGCAAAGCGAGCAAACGCGGTCACGCCAATCATGGGTGAAAGTAAGACCAGCTGCTGAGGCTTGCGAAGCACCGGCGTTTCCTGCGCATCGAGAGCATATTTCATCGCCAGCGCCCCGCCGTTGGAATACCCCACCAGATGCAGCGGCACATCTTCACCCGCCAGGCGCGTTGCTTCACGCACGGCAAGGCGTGTCGCTGCCAGCCACCTCTCCCAGTCAACGTCCGTCAGCGCACCGGGAGCAGTCCCGTGTCCTGGCAGGCGGGGAACGACCGCCACAAACCCTTGCTGCTGATAATTAAGGGCCAGGTGTCTTACGCTGTAGGGGGAGTCCGTCAGCCCGTGCAGCAGCACAACCGAACCACGCGGTTTTCCGGCTGGCATCAGCACAAACGAACGGTTGGCATCGGGCGAAAACTGACCGGGCCACACCAGGCTCTGGCGGTAATAGCGGTTCAGCGCTGTACGCTCCTCACCTTTCGTTTTCGCCGTCACGTTCGCGTCTAAATCAGCAAAAATAGCGTTTTCTCTGGCGACATACTGCGTAAAGCGCGCGTTATCCATCGCCCGGACGGACATTTCATGTGCGCTCCAGGTGTGCCACAGATGAAGGTCAGGCCCTTGCTGCGAAAGGTACACGCGCACCGCGAGCAGCACAACCACCACGATCCCCAGCACCAGTGCCATTTTCTTTATGAGCGCCATCAGGCGCACGCTGATCCGCCAGGGCAGATTCGCCATGCCGCTATTCCTTTCATATTCACAGAGGCTATATCTTATCAAAAATGTGAAGGCACTGACGTATTCGCCAAATTCCCCCTTTCCCGATCCGACATTGCACCAAAAGTGAACTACGCTGCACAAATGTTGATCATTCGTTAAACATATATTGCATTAACTTTGCAGCACAGGCGGTTTTATGCGCCCTGTGAACATGGCACGCGTCATGCATTGTTAATCGGGTAACAAAAAACCGGCGTTTGACAGCCTGTTAACAGCGAGGCGGTATGACGACAAAACCCGAAGTGCTGAACCGTATCGAAACAACCTTCAGCCAGCTCACGCCCAGCGAAAAGCGGGTGGCGAGCTGGATGCTGGCCCATGCGGCACAGATCCCGTTTGAAACGGCGGAAAGCGTCGCGCTGATGACCGGAACCAGCGGGATCACCGTTGGACGATTTCTGCGTAAGCTGGGCTATCGCAACCTGGACGATGCCAAAAAAAGCCTGCGCGATCCGTATCAACCCTGGGGAATGAACGATCGCCTCGACTCCTGGCAGCAGCAGCGCCCGCTGTCCGACCGCATGCAGCACTCGTTGTCGCTGGAGGTGGACGCCATTACCCATGTTTACCAACTGGCGCAAAGTGACGCATTTAAGCAGATTGTCCATCGCCTTACGCATGCAGACGCCGTGTTCGTACTGGGCATTCAGTCCACTCGCGGGATCGCTAACGCGTTCTTCAGCCATCTGGAATATCTGCGTCCTCGTGTGAGCTACTCCGAAGGGTTGTCCGGCAGTTGGGTGGAATCGCTGAACTCCGGTTTTGCGCGTCCCTACATTGTACTGACCGACACCCGCGCCTACTCCGCTATCGCCCGCCAGTATTGCCGTGTGGCGAGTGAGAAGGCGATCCCGATGGCGCTCATCACCGATATCTGGTGTCCGTGGGCGCGGGATTACCCCATTGATTTACTCCAGGTGAAAACCGATACCGGCCATTTCTGGGATTCGCTGGCACCCGTGAGTTGTCTGTTCAACCTGTTGCTGTCGGGCGTGGTGGAGGCGCTCGGTGATGCGCTGCCGGACCGCCTGGCGGTAAACCGACAATTACAACAAGAGTTTGGTCAATTCGAACGCTAAAGGAGCGGAGCTATGCCCGAAGAGAGCCCACTGATTGACGTGGCGAAGACCTTTCCCACGCTGCATATCGATCTGAAATACGCGACCGCCGACAACATCACAGGCCGCCCGATTTATCAGGAGGCGCTGTGTTTGCTTCATGCCGATGCCGCCACCGCGCTGGCGAAAGCCGTCAGTATTGCCACGCTCGCCGGGCTGAAACTGGTGGTCTATGACGCCTACCGCCCACAGCAGGCGCAGGCACAACTGTGGGATGCCTGTCCGAACCCGGAATACGTAGTGGACGTCGCGATTGGCTCTAACCACAGTCGTGGCACCGCTATTGACGTGACGCTGATGGATGAGCACGACAATGTGCTGGATATGGGGGCCGGGTTTGACGAGATGCATGACCGTTCGCATCCGTACCACCCGTCCGTTCCGCCGCATGCGCAGCGTAATCGTCTGCTGCTCAACGCCATTATGTTTGGCGGCGGTTTTGTGGGGATCGGCAGCGAATGGTGGCACTTTGAGCTGCCCGAGGCCGCCAGCTATCCCCTTCTTGACGATCGTTTTGACTGTTTTCCGTTGACGCACACATCCCTTTAAACCCGGAGCACTGCCATGAAAACAACGCTTCTCACAACCTTGATCGCCGCTACGCTGGCACTGAGCGCGCCTGTTGCGCTGGCTGCCGTCCCGAAAGATATGCTGGTCATTGGTAAAGCGGCCGACCCGCAAACGCTCGACCCGGCGGTGACCATCGACAACAACGACTGGACCGTCACCTATCCGTCTTACCAGCGTCTTGTAAAGTACAAGCCAGGCACCACCGAGGTTGAGGGCGATCTGTCGACGGGCTGGAAGGCATCCGATGACCAGAAGGAGTGGACCTTCACTCTGACGGACAAGGCAAAATTTTCCGATGGCACGCCCGTCACCGCCGACGCAGTGAAACTGTCGTTTGAGCGCCTGCTGAAAATCAGCCAGGGTCCTTCGGAAGCCTTCCCGAAAGATCTCAAAATTGATGCTGTAGACGAACATACGGTGAAGTTCACCTTAAGTCAGCCGTTCGCGCCGTTCCTCTATACGCTGGCGAACGACGGAGCCTCCATTATTAACCCGGCGGTGCTGAAGGCCAATGCTGCCGATGATGCGCGTGGTTTTCTGGCGCAAAACACGGCTGGCTCCGGCCCGTTTATGCTGAAAAGCTGGCAGAAAGGTCAACAGCTGGTGCTGGTGCCGAACCCGCACTGGGCGGGTGACAAGCCGCACTTTAAGCGCGTTGCGGTGAAAATCATTGGTGAAAGTGCGTCGCGTCGCCTGCAGCTTTCCCGTGGTGACCTGGACATTGCCGATTCCCTGCCAGTGGATCAGCTTGCGGCCCTGAAACAGGAAGGCAAAGTAGCCGTGGCGGAGTACCCGTCCCTGCGCGTCACTTATCTGTATCTCAACAACAGTAAAGCGCCGATGAATCAGGTGGATTTGCGTCGGGCGGTCTCCTGGGCGACAGATTATCAGGGGATGGTGAAAGGGATTCTGAGCGGCAACGGCAAACAGATGCGCGGCCCGATCCCGGACGGCATGTGGGGCTTTGACGCCAACGCCATGCAGTACAGCTTTGATGAGGCTAAAGCCAAAGCCGCGCTGGAGAAAGTGAAAGATAAACCCGCCAGCCTGACCTTCCTTTACTCCGATAACGACCCGAACTGGGAGCCGATCGCCCTCTCCACCCAGGCGAGCCTCGGCAAACTTGGCATTAACGTCAAGCTGGAGAAACTGGCGAACGCCACCATGCGCGATCGCGTGGGCAAAGGCGATTACGACATTGCTATCGGGAACTGGAGCCCGGACTTTGCCGACCCGTACATGTTCATGAATTACTGGTTTGAATCGGACAAAAAAGGGCTGCCAGGAAACCGTTCGTTCTATGAGAACAAAGAGGTCGACGCCCTGCTGCAGGCCGCGCTGAAAACCACCGACCAGGCTGAGCGCACCAAAGACTACCAGCAGGCGCAGAAAATCGTGATCGACGAGGCGGCCTACGTTTATCTGTTCCAGAAGAACTACCAGCTGGCGATGAACAAAGAGGTCAAAGGCTTCACCTTTAATCCGATGCTCGAACAGGTGTTCAACATCGCCACCATGAGCAAGTAACGGTCCGCGCCGGGGGAAAGTGTATGACGTTCTGGAGCATTGTGCGCCAGCGCTGCTGGGGGTTAATCCTGGTGGTGGCCGGTGTCTGTATTATCACCTTTATTATTTCACACATGATCCCCGGCGATCCGGCCCGCCTGCTGGCCGGAGACCGCGCCAGCGACGACATTGTGCAAAGTATCCGCCAGCAACTGGGGCTGGACCAGCCGCTGTATATCCAGTTTGGCCGCTATGTAGATGCCCTTGCGCACGGTGATTTGGGCACCTCCATTCGTACCGGCCGCCCTGTGGTGGATGATTTGAAAGCCTTTTTCCCCGCCACGCTGGAGCTGGCGTTCTGTTCCCTGCTGCTGGCGCTGGTCATCGGCGTGCCGCTGGGAATTTTATCCGCAGTTTATCGCAACCGCTGGCTGGATCACCTGGTCCGGCTGATGGCGATGACCGGGATCTCGACGCCAGCTTTCTGGCTGGGGCTGGGTGTCATTGTGCTGTTCTATGGCCAACTGCAAATCCTGCCTGGCGGCGGCAGGCTGGACGACTGGCTCGATCCGCCTGCGCACGTTACCGGGTTTTATCTGCTGGATGCGCTGCTGGAGGGCAACGGTGAAGTGTTCTTTAACGCCCTTCAGCATCTGATTTTACCTTCGCTGACGCTGGCGTTTGTTCATCTGGGCATTGTGGCGCGTCAGGTTCGTTCCGCCATGCTGGAACAGCTTAGCGAAGATTACATTCGCACCGCCCGCGCCAGCGGGTTGCCGGGCTGGTACATCGTGCTGCGCTATGCCTTACCTAACGCAATGATCCCGTCCATTACCGTGCTTGGGCTGGCGCTGGGCGATCTTCTGTATGGCGCAGTGCTCACCGAAACCGTCTTTGCCTGGCCGGGAATGGGAGCCTGGGTGGTGACCTCCATTCAGGCGCTCGATTTCCCCGCCGTGATGGGGTTCGCGGTGGTGGTTTCGCTGGCCTATGTGTTGGTCAACCTGGTGGTTGATCTGCTTTATCTGTGGATTGATCCACGAATCGGACGCGGAGGTGCCGAATGATGCTGACTCAGGAAACGCCCGTCCCCGTCAAAACCGCGAAACAGCGCATCGACTGGGCAAAACTGTTCTGGATGCTGCGTAAAAGCCCGCTCACGCTGGCTGGCGGCGTGATCATGATCCTGATGCTGTTGCTGATGGTGCTGTCGCCGTGGATCGTTCCGCACGACCCGAACGCGCTGGATCTGACCGCTCGTTTGCAGGCCCCGTCTGCACAACACTGGTTTGGCACCGACGAAGTCGGGCGCGATCTGTTCAGCCGCGTGCTGGTGGGCAGCCAGCAGTCCATCGCTGCCGGGCTGGCGGTGGTCGCCATCGCCGGAGGAATTGGCTCGCTGCTCGGCTGTTTGTCCGGCGTGCTCGGTGGACGCGGCGACGCCATTATTATGCGGGTGATGGACATTATGCTCTCCATTCCCTCTCTGGTACTGACCATGGCGCTGGCGGCCGCGCTCGGTCCCAGCCTGTTTAACGCCATGCTGGCGATCGCCATTGTGCGCATTCCGTTTTATGTGCGTCTGGCACGCGGGCAGACGCTGGTGGTGCGCCAGTTTACCTATGTTCAGGCCGCCCGAACTTTTGGGGCCTCGCGCTGGCATCTGATCAGCTGGCATATCCTGCGCAACGCCCTGCCGCCGCTGATTGTGCAGGCGTCGCTGGATATCGGCAGCGCAATACTTATGGCGGCAACGCTCGGCTTTATTGGGCTGGGTGCGCAACAGCCCACGGCTGAATGGGGGGCGATGGTGGCCGTGGGCCGTAACTACGTGCTTGACCAGTGGTGGTACTGTGCATTTCCGGGCGCGGCCATTCTGATCACCGCAGTGGGTTTCAATCTGTTTGGTGATGGCATCCGCGATCTGCTTGACCCGAAATCGGGAGGAAAACAGTGATGAGTCAACCTGTTTTATCGATAGAAGATTTGCACCTGAGCTTTCCGATCTACCGTGGTGAAGTCCATGCGCTCAATCACGTCTCGCTGGAGATCCAGCGCGGAGAAATTGTCGGCGTGGTGGGCGAATCCGGTTCGGGCAAATCGGTTACGGCGATGCTGGCGATGCGCCTGCTGCCGGAAGGCAGCTACTACGTTCACCACGGACAGGTAAAACTGCTGGGTGAAGATGTGCTGAACGCCCCGGAGAAGCAGCTTCGCCAGTGGCGTGGCGCAAAAGTGGCGATGATTTTCCAGGAGCCAATGACGGCGCTGAACCCGACGCGACGCATTGGTAAGCAGATGGTGGAGGTGATCCGCCAGCACCAGCCCCTTTCACGCCGCGAAGCGCAACACAAGGCGATAACGCTTCTGGAAGAGATGCAAATTCCGGATGCGGCTGAAGTGATGGCCCGCTATCCGTTTGAGCTTTCCGGCGGGATGCGCCAGCGGGTGATGATCGCCCTGGCCTTCTCCTGCGAGCCTGAACTTATCATCGCTGACGAACCGACCACCGCACTGGATGTGACCGTGCAGTTGCAGGTGCTGCGTTTGCTGAAACATAAGGCGCGGGCCAGCGGAACCTCGGTGCTGTTTATCAGTCATGATATGGCCGTCGTCTCTCAGCTCTGTGATCGGATGTACGTGATGTATGCGGGCAGCGTCATTGAAAGTGGTGATACGCAGACACTGATCCGGCATCCCGTCCACCCCTATTCCATCGGCCTGCTGCAGTGTGCCCCGGAAAACGGTGAACCTCGCGAAATGCTGCCGGCCATTCCCGGTACGGTGCCCAACCTCAGCCAGCTCCCGCGCGGCTGTGCGTTTCGCGAGCGCTGTTTTGCTGCCGGAGCAAAATGTGGCGAAACGCCGCGCCTGAAACCTCATGGTGCTGAGGGGCAACACGCCGCCTGCTGGTATCCGCAACGGGGAGAGTGTCATGTCTGATGTGTTACTGGAACTGGATCGCGTGCATGTGAACTTTACTGCGCGGAAAAACTGGCTCGGCCGCGTCACCGAACAGGTGCATGCCCTCAACGGTCTTGATCTGCAGATCAATCGCGGTGAAACGCTGGGTATTGTTGGTGAATCCGGCTGTGGCAAAAGCACGCTGGCGCAACTGCTGATGGGGATGCTCAGGCCGAGCACCGGTGCCTGTCTGCGGACCCGCAGCGCAGGCGGCATGCAAATGGTGTTTCAGGACCCGCTCTCGTCACTCGATCCGCGTCTGCCCGTCTGGCGGATTATCACGGAGCCGGTGTGGGTGCAAAAGCGTAGCAGCGAACGCGAGCGCCGCCAGCTGGCGGAAAACCTGGCGCAGCAGGTTGGCATTCGCCCGGAGTATCTGGATCGGCTGCCGCATGCTTTTTCCGGTGGTCAGCGTCAGCGTATTGCCATTGCACGTGCGCTCTCTTCAGACCCGGATATTATTGTGCTGGATGAACCGACCAGCGCGCTGGATATTTCCGTACAGGCGCAAATCCTGAATTTGCTGGTGACGCTGCAACAGCAGCGTAATCTGACCTATGTGCTGATTTCACATAACGTCTCGGTGGTCAGGCATATGAGTGACCGTGTGGCGGTGATGTACCTCGGGCAAATTGTCGAGCTGGGCACTGCCGCTCAGGTACTGGGCCAGCCGCGGCACCCTTATACGCGCCTGCTGCTTGATTCTGTACCGCGTACCGGCGAACCGCTGGACGAAACCCTGGCATTGCGTAAAACGGAACTTCCCGGAAATCGCCATCTGCCCACAGGCTGCTATTTCCGCGACCGCTGTCCGCAGGCGACGGAGGGATGTGAAAGACCGCAACCGTTACAGGCGTCAACGGAAGGACGGACTGTACGCTGCTGGCGTAATCTGGAGGGCTAGCCGGGCATACGCCCGGCTCTGACTTAGTTCAGCTTATAATCCAGCGTGATTTCCGCTTTCAGCAGCTGTGAAACGGGGCATCCCGCTTTCGCTTTCTGGATAATGCCGTCGAACTGCTGCGGATCAATACCCGGCACCGTCACCTTGCTTTGCAACGCAATTTTGGTGATCGCAAAACCGCCATCGGTTTTATCCAGGGACACATCTGCTGTGGTATCAATGGAATCTGCCGTATAACCCGCCTCACCCAGCATCAGCGACAGCGCCATCGAGAAACAGGCGGCGTGGGCTGCACCAATCAGCTCTTCCGGGTTGGTGCCTTTTTCGCCTTCAAAACGGGTATTAAAGCCGTAAGGTTGTTGGTTGAGGACGCCGCTTTCGGTCGAGACCGTCCCTTTTCCGCGCTTAATGTCGCCAGACCAGTGTGCTGAACCGTGCTTATGAATCGTCATTCTTGCTCTCCTTTTGGCTTACAAAGGGTTAAGTATAGAACGCCGATCGTATTCTGCAGTTAAGACAGACGAGTCTTAGCGGATTGTCAGGTATCGGGCCAGCGCATCCAGAAAGACGCGTTGAGCCGCAGGCTGATAATCTCGCGACTGATAAATCCCATAAATGCCAATTGATTTGGGCGTAAATGCGCTCAGTACGGGGACAAGAAAGCCCTGACTGAGCGCGGTTTGTGCCTCGTTTTCCGGCAGCATTGCAATCCCGCAGTGGTGAATTGCCGCCTCCATCAGTAGAGACGAAATGCTCGCACTCAGATTGCCGCTGACGGCGGCTGACACAACTTCTCCCTCAGCGGTAACAAAATTCCATGATTGCCCGGCAAAGAAGCTGTAATGCAGACAGTTATGCTGTTCCAGCTCCTCCAGCCGCTGAGGTGTACCGTTCGCGGCAAGATACTGCGGCGACGCGCAGAGTACCGAACGGCACTCCCCCAGCCGGCGGGCGATCATGCCCGGCTCCGGGTTATCGGTGATACGTATCGCCACATCAATACGTTCTCCAACCAGGCTCACCGGATGGTTATTCACGTCCAGCTCAATCCGTAACTGTGGATAACGCGTCAGCAGTTCGGGCAACACCGGCGCAATCATGTGCATGGCGGTAAAATGCGCGCAGGCCACGCGCAGCGTCCCCGCAGGGAGATCTTTCGCTGACTGATCTTCTATTTCCTGAGAAATCTGCGAGAGCGTGCGCGTTTTTTGCAGCACTTTTTCCCCTGCTACGGTCAGCGTGAGCTTACGCGTTGAGCGATTCACCAGCCGGGTGCCAGCCCATTTTTCCATCTGCTCCAGATACCGGCTGACCATCGGGCGAGAAATACCCAGCGCCCGCGCCGCAGCGCTCAGGCTCCCCAGTTCGCATATGCGGTTATAGACCTGGGCGGCGATAACGCGATCCATGTTGTGCTCCATCTGCTCGATTTATGAAACTAAGCATGTCGTGTTTCAGGAATTCTGGCAAATGCTGATATCCGTACAATAGAGCCTCCCCTGAAAAACAGAGACATTCCAATGAAGTTCACTCACCTTGCCGCACTGTGTACCCTTTTTACGCCAGCCGTTTTTGCCGCACCGCTCACCATTGAAACTTACAACCCGCAGGAGAAAGGCATTTTTGCGGTCTCCTCCACGCTGGTTTACGGGCCTGAAGAGGCCGTGCTGTTTGATGCTCAATTCAGCGTGAAAGATGGCGAAGCGCTGGTCGAAAAAATCCGCCGCAGCGGCAAAATGCTCAACAAGATTGTGATCACTTCCGGCGATCCGGATTTTTACTTTGGTCTGCAGCCGCTGGTTAAAGCCTTCCCCAATGCCAAAGTGGTCGCGACACAGCAGGTCGTTGATCATATCAACGCCACAAAAGACGCCAAACTCGCCTTCTGGGGGCCACAGATGAAAGACGGCGCGCCGACGACGATTGTGGTGCCGCAGGTCATCGCCTCCACCACGTTTTTGATCGATGGTGAGAAAGTGGATATCGAACATGCTGACAGCTATGCGGCTTTTGTGTGGGTCCCTTCGGCCAAAACCATTTTAGGGGGTACGGGTGTATCCTGGGGCATTCACGTATGGACGGCGGACACGCAGACAAAAGCGAGTCGCCAGCAGTGGCAGCGCACGCTGGACGCAATGGCGGCCCATAAACCAGAGCGCGTGATCCCAGGCCATTATCTCGGCACGCCTCCAGCGGGAACCGGGGCCATCGATTTTACGCGCCAGTATTTGCAGCAATTTGGCGCTGCTCTGGCTAAAAATAAAGATTCGGCTGGCGTAATCAACACCATGAAAAAAGAAAATCCCGATCTGGCGGAAGAGAGCTCTCTGGCGTTAAGCGCCAAAGTAAATACTGGCGAGATGAAGTGGTAATCGCGTAAACTTCTCCTGCTATATTTTTATAGCAGGAGAAAAAAACGAGAATCAACGGCAAGCAATATTACCCCTATTCTATTTTTCTAAACTCAAAAAATAATGATACGGCCCACGAGTCCCAACGCCCGTGCCAGCTACAAGCCCGCTGCACCCTGAACTGGCAGTGTTCTCCTGACTTCTCCCGCCCCTTACAAAAAAAGATAAATTTACGTCACTGGACACCAAAAATTTAATTTTGTGCTACACAAAGTGTTATTAATATTTCCAGGATGAATCTGAACCACATCAGCAGAAATATTTGTCACTCTGTTTGTGAATTACGTTTTTGCGAGCCGTACCATTAAACAGACAACGACACGGAGGCAGCATGTTTACTTATTACCCGGCAAATACCACAGCAGCACAACCCGAACTCGTTAATGCGATTGCACAGGGTCTCCACGCTGAGCATGGAGCTGTGACTGAAGATGACATTTTGATGGAACTGACGAAGTGGGTGGAAGCCACAGACAATGACATCCTCAGTGACATCTATCAGCAGACCATCAACTATGTTGTCAGCGGGCAAAATGCCCCTTTGTAAAAACCTGCTATGCTGGATCTGCAACCTAAGGGGTTACATTTCGTTTGCGAAAGCAAACTTGTCCTTAAAACTATCAACAGGATTGAGGAGTTAACATGAAATCGAACCGTCAGGCACGCCATATTCTGGGACTGAACTACAAGCTCTCTAATCAGCGTAAAGTGGTGATTGAGGGCGACAGCGAAACGCAAGTCACCCACGCCACCGGCAGGAAACGCCACGCAGGCAAGTAAGTTCCGGTAAGAAATCCACGACACCATCGGTAATCCCGATGGTGTTTTTTTTATGGGTTGCGGTAATTAACATTTAGCTCCTTTATAATACCGCCCGACCGCCCCCCCGCAGAACAGGCCAGAAAGATGACAAACAGCAGTGTCAGGGACGGATCTTCAAAAAAAGAGTGAGTGACATGGACAACAAACTGAAAAAACATCGTTCCTTATATATCCCGTATGCCGGACCGGTTTTACTTGAATTCCCCCTGCTGAACAAAGGCAGTGCCTTCAGCATGGAAGAGCGCAGCAGCTTTAACCTGCTTGGCCTGCTGCCGGAGGTGGTTGAAACCATCGAAGAACAAGCAGAGCGCGCCTGGATACAGTATCAGGGCTTCAAAACCGAAATCGACAAACACATCTACCTGCGTAACATCCAGGATACCAACGAAACCCTCTTCTACCGCCTTGTGCAAAACCATCTCGAAGAGATGATGCCGGTGATCTACACCCCTACGGTTGGCGCAGCCTGTGAACGCTTCTCTGAGATCTACCGTCGCTCCCGTGGCGTGTTCATCTCGTACCAGAACCGTCACAACATGGACGATATTCTGCAGAACGTGCCAAACCACAACATCAAAGTGATTGTGGTGACCGATGGCGAACGTATTCTGGGGCTAGGCGATCAGGGCATTGGCGGGATGGGGATCCCAATCGGGAAGCTCTCCCTGTACACCGCCTGCGGCGGTATCAGCCCGGCATATACCCTGCCGGTGGTGCTAGATGTCGGCACCAACAACCAGCAGTTGCTCAACGACCCGCTGTACATGGGCTGGCGTCATCCGCGTATTACTGATGATGAATACTATCAGTTTGTCGATGATTTCATTCAGGCCGTGAAGCATCGCTGGCCGGACGTTCTCCTCCAGTTCGAAGATTTCGCACAGAAAAACGCCATGCCGCTGCTGAACCGCTATCGCGACGAGATCTGCTCGTTTAACGACGACATTCAGGGCACTGCGGCCGTAACCGTCGGCACTTTGATCGCCGCCAGCCGCGCGGCAGGAAGCCAACTGAGCTATCAGAAAATTGTCTTCCTCGGCGCAGGATCGGCCGGGTGTGGTATCGCCGAGCAGATTATCGCCCAGACGCAGCGCGAAGGCTTAAGCGAAGAACTGGCCCGTTCACGCGTCTTTATGGTTGACCGCTTCGGCCTGCTGACCGACGGCATGCCAAACCTGCTGCCGTTCCAGACCAAACTGGTACAAAAGCGTGACAACCTGAAAAACTGGGATACCGACAACGAGGTGCTCTCCCTGCTGGACGTGGTGCGCAACGTGAAGCCGGATATTTTGATTGGCGTTTCCGGGCAGACGGGTCTTTTCACCGAAGAGATCATCCGCGAGATGCACAAACACTGTGCCCGCCCTATCGTGATGCCACTGTCTAACCCGACTTCCCGCGTTGAAGCGACGCCGCAGGACATCATCGCCTGGACCGAAGGCAATGCGCTGGTCGCCACCGGCAGCCCGTTCGATCCGGTTCTGTGGAAAGACAAACTTTATCCTGTCGCCCAGTGCAACAACTCCTATATCTTCCCCGGTATTGGTCTGGGCGTTATCGCCTCTGGCGCGTCACGGATCACCGACGAAATGTTGATGTCTGCGAGCGAAACGCTGGCTAAACATTCACCGCTGGTGAATAACGGTGAAGGACTGGTGCTGCCGGAACTCAAAGATATCCATAAGGTGTCACGTGCTATCGCTTTCGCGGTCGGCAAAATGGCGCAACAGCAGGGTGTCGCAGTAAAAACCTCTGCCGATGCGCTGCAGCAAGCGATCGACGATAACTTCTGGATGCCGGAATACCGGAGTTATCGACGCACATCAATATAATTGTAAGCACAGATGGCCCCTCTCCCACAGGGAGAGGGACGTTCAAAATCATTGGCTATAATTTAATCGCAGACTTGTGGTAACTAACTGATTAACAATTCTATTTAATAGTTGTGCAATCCTATACGGATGCATACGATTTCAGTGTAACAGCACCCGCAACAACACCCACTGTTATGCAAATTGTATGCACCGCTTAAGCGATAAAGCAAAAGATATTCTAAATGAGCAAGCAGTGCGTTATCCAGATAGCGATTTCTTTTTCCCAAATGTTAACTATGAAGAACAATTAAAAAAATACAAAAAGGAATTAAAAGCCAATCCGATTACAAAAATGGAAAAACCCACAATAGGACTTAATAGTGATGCATGGAAAAAGCATATGTACGAATTTACAAAAAAACACTTTGATCAGCCATTCTCTATGCGTGATATTCGCCGTACATTTAAAACACTCGCAGGAATGTTATATTTTACAGAAAATGAACGCGACATAGTTAATCAGCATGTAAACAAAACAATCAGTAAAAAGCACTATGATAAATATGATTATTTCATTGAAAAGCGCGAAACTACTTTAAAATGGGAAAAGGTGTTAAGTCTTTTGTTAGAAGATGATGGTATGGGAATTATCCATAAAATTATGGAAAATGATATGGTTTTGTAATGTGATTTTTGCATAAATAATTTTACAAGCATCAAAATTTAGATCCGAGTTGCATATAAATGCAATTCGGATTTTGTTTATGGACATTTGCTTCCTTATTAACAAAGCGAAAGATATTGTTTCCATGCATGTATAGTGAATGTTTCTACCATTTAATTCGATAGAGGAAACAAAATGCCTGGATTTGAAATTTATGAACTATATGATTTTAGACAGGTAGCCAATATTACAGACTTCGAAAAGATAGTAAGTCCCAGGAGAGGAATGGAATTGGCATGTAGCTATTATGAATTAGACTATAATTATTATAAACACGGAATGCATTTTCATTTGCCAGAAAGAAAATGGAACGGAGATAGAATCTTCGGAAAAAAATATGAAAGAAGAAGTTTAGGTTATTATGATCCAATATATGATGATGTAAAGACAAATTTACAACTAGGATGGTTTATTGCTTTAGATAGAGATGAGCATTGGACCTGGTATAATAACCCTTTTTATTTTAATGAAGAAGGGAATATTGTTTACGAACCTTTTATGCCAGATCATTGGGAAAGTTCATTCCGTGATGAAGTGATGGCCGCATATCAGGAAGTATTAGAAAGAAATCAAGGAATAAAACCACGTCCAACACAGAAAATACAGTATGGTGCGTCCGGTTATGTTGAACCGATACAACATGCTCAATCAACCAAGACATTGAATAGTAGAAATGTTGGACGTCTGTTAGCGGCTGGCGGCGTATATAATGGTAACATTGAAGGATTTAGAAAGACGGCTGAACAACTCGGGGGAGAAGTTTTAGAAGGTTATAAAGGAGTTATGACCGATACTAATATAGGATTGGTTATAGCGGCTGCATCTATTCTTTTGGTAAAGAATCCTACGATGACTGAAGAGTTAACAGGATTTTTGGGGGAAATAAAAAATTCAAAAGTTTTCTTGCAGGACGTTAAAATTGAAGAAATTAATTACTTACGCAGACCACGCGATGAATATTTAATACTTAGGAAAGAATTTGATAATTCAGTCAGAAAAAAATTTTTGAAGAGCTTATCTGTAGAACCTGGAATTGATAATTACTTTAATGCTACTCAAATTGAATTAATGGCGCGTGGTAGTGTTCCTGAAACCTGGCAGGTTCATCATAAATTACCTCTTGATGATGGGGGAGATAATAGCTTTGAAAATTTGATTCTAATACAATCAAAACCATATCATAATGCATTAACTGGGGTGCAAAAATCCGTAACTAAAGATCTGATGCCTGGTGAAAGCATTGATACATTATGGCCTATGCCAAATGGAACAATTTTCAATAAATAGGAGTTAAAAATGGAAAGCATAAACTATCAAGATATTGATAGATCAATTGAAGTATTAAAAAGTAATATGGCTAAATATCATTATACTATCGCAACGCCACTCTCTCAGGAAATACAAGATTTTATTCAAAGCGATGTACCTCCCGAAGACTGGAATGAAATAAAGAAAAATATACACAAAGACATAAAAACAATATTTGACGAGAGGCAAGATTTAAAATATTTTTATGCAAAAATTGATGGTTTAGAATTTAACGCAGCGACGATATATGGGTTCAGTCAGGTTGCTGATGGGGAACTGTTGTGGTCAAATATTTACACGATGAACTTTTATAATAGAGATAATGAAATATTCATAGACCCGGATTTAAAAGATAACATCGTTATTGGAGAAGATAGTATGTCATACTTCCTATACAATATGGAATGTAAAATATTTGAAGTCCGAGATAAGATAGCCCCTGGGGTTCTAGAATCATTCAATGAATTCAACGGCATTCTAAAATATATAATTAGAACTACAGAACTTTGAATGTAAAAGACCACCTTCTTAGAAGGTGGCTTTTGAGAATGCCCCCTGTAAGGGGGGCTATTATCACTTCCCCCTTACTACTCTAGAAATTCCATCTGCTGTTCATGCGTTTGTTCCGTTTTCTCCTGATGCCGCACATATCGTCTGATAATTTCCTCGTTCACACCGACAGTATCTACAAAGTATCCACGTGACCAAATGTTGCGTATCAACAGCGCCAAAGGCATCTTCGACAATAAACATGAGTAATTGATAATGGTCCCAAAACCAACTCAATGACTAGCCAAACGCCGTTTCCCCCGCTACACTCACCTCATCCATTAACCTACTGAATATATAAGGAGGCCAATTATGCTGTACTGTGAAATTTTCAATGTTTCACATACATTTGGTGATCGCACCTGCTCAGGCGTTATCGATATCGTGCTGCGATAACTTCTGCTTGAGCGAAGACACCAACCCCTGAAATCCCTTCCCTCGGGCTTACTGAGTTATCGTCAGCGATGTTTGGCGAGGCATAAACATGCCTGTAACTCCTGGGTAAGCAACAATGAGCACTTTACTCACTGCACAATCTTTACGTGTTGATACGGCGTTTGGCACGCTCTTCAATTCCCTCTCCTTTACGCTGAAAAAAGGCGACCGCATTGGTTTGCTGGGCGATAACGGCTGCGGCAAAAGTACGCTATTGAAGGTACTGGACGGCACCGTCTCCCCCGTAGCCGGAACGGTAGCACTGGCCGGACACTGCCTGCTGGCGCGCGTTGAGCAACATTTGCCGGAGGCGGTTTATCCGCTCACTTTGCGGGATGCGGTACTGGCGCAATTATCACCCGGCGAACGTGACAGCCTGCGCTGGAAAGCCGAAACGCTGCTGGCGGGCATGGGTTTCACGTCACAGGACATGGCGCTGCAAGCGGCCACGCTGAGCGGTGGCCAGCACACCCGCCTGCTGCTGGCGCGCGCGTTGATTAGCGAACCGGATCTGCTGTTACTGGATGAACCGAGCAACCATCTCGATCTCCCCACTATGCTCTGGCTGGAGCAATTCTTACAGAGCTGGTCCGGCAGCTTTGTCCTGGTTTCGCATGACAGGCAACTGCTGGATGCCGTCACCAACGGAAGCTGGATCATGCGGGATAAGACACTGCACTATTTTGCGCTTCCCTGCACGGCCGCACGCAAGGCGCTGGTTGCAAAAGACGAAAGCGATGCGCTGCGCCACAAAGCGGAGCAAAAGGAGATCGACCGCGTCGCCGCCAGCGCCAAAAGGCTGGCGACCTGGGGCAAGGTCTACGACAACGAAGATCTGGCCCGCAAAGCGAAACAGATGGAAAAACAGGTCGAACGGCTGAAGGAAAGCCAGACGGAGGTCACGACAGGTAGCCCGTGGACACTCACCCTGCGCGGCGACGCGCTACGGGCTGACCGTCTGCTGGAGATGGAAAGCCTCGGCGTGCCACCCGCGCCAGGATTACCTGACCTGTTCAACATCGACATTGCTCGCCTCAAAAGCGGCGATCGCGTCGCGATTGTCGGCCGTAATGGCTGCGGAAAATCGTCGCTGATGAAACTGATCTGGCGGCATTTTACTGGCGAACAGGCGGAAGCTGGGCTGAAAATCCATCCACGCGTATCGCCAGGCTATTACGACCAGGCACTGCACCAGTTGCCGGATGATGCTTCGCTGCTGGATGCGCTGGAGCCGTTTGCACCCGATCCGCAAAATCGCAAGATGGCACTCATTAGCGCTGGTTTCCCGTGGGCGCGTCACGGGCAAAAAGTCAGCAAACTGAGCGGCGGTGAACGCTCTCGCCTGCTGTTTGTCGGCCTGACGCTCGCCCGCTATAGCCTGCTGATGCTCGATGAGCCCACTAACCATCTGGACATGGAAGGCAAAGAGGCTCTGGCAGAAACCCTGCAACAGTTCGAGGGCGGCGTGCTGCTGGTCAGCCACGATCGTCAGTTAATTAGCCAGAGCTGTAACCGTTTCTGGCTGATTGAAGACGGAATGTTGAGCGAATGGCACGACTCTGAAGCGGTATTTGAACGGCTGCGTGAACGCGCGGGCCAGACATTACCGACGGCTTCGCCAGCGGCGGCAGACGCTCACTCTTCGAACGTTGACGATCTGCTGGAACGTCTTGTTGCGCTGGAAACGCTGCTGGAAGACGATTTGGCGCGTAAGCCGAAGCACCAAAAGCCGCATTTACAGGCGCAATGGCGTAAAGAAATTGAGCGGATTGAAACACAACTGTAAGTCTGCGCCCGGCGGTCCCCCGCCGGGCCAGTTAATTTCTGCGGTTTCTGGCAGAATTTTCCACCCTTTATTGTTAGTAGAACGCTGTATTCTTTATCCGAAATCGAATCAAATGATGACATTATGTTGCTGTCGCCTTGCATTACAGCGCCAAAGTATTAATCCTTAAGAGGTATTACACCTGCTATGCAGATTCTTATCATGAACAAGGAGATACACATGAAGGCTGCTGTTGTTACTCAGGATCATCAGGTCAATGTTGCCGAAAAAAACTTACGCCCTCTTAAGCATGGAGAAGCGCTGCTGAAGATGGAATGCTGTGGCGTTTGCCATACCGATCTTCACGTAAAAAATGGCGATTTTGGCGACAAGACTGGCGTGATCCTGGGCCATGAAGGGATTGGTATCGTGAAAGAGATTGGTCCTGGCGTCACGTCACTGAAAGTGGGCGATCGCGCAAGCGTGGCATGGTTCTTCGAAGGTTGTGGACACTGTGAATATTGTAATACCGGCAACGAAACCCTGTGTCGCGCCGTGAAAAACGCAGGATATTCCGTTGACGGCGGCATGGCTGAAGAGTGCATTGTTACTGCCGATTACTCGGTAAAAGTACCGGATGGTCTCGATTCTGCCGCTGCCAGCAGCATCACCTGTGCCGGGGTCACCACCTACAAAGCGGTGAAAGTTTCCGATATTAAACCAGGCCAGTGGATTGCGATTTATGGTCTGGGTGGGCTGGGTAACCTTGCCCTGCAATACGCTAAAAATGTCTTTAACGCCAGGGTCATTGCTATCGACGTGAATGATGAACAGCTGAAGCTGGCGGCCAGCATGGGTGCGGATTTGATCGTGAACTCCCGCAGTGAAGATGCCGCGAAAGTCATTCAGGAGAAAACCGGCGGCGCACACGCTGCAATCGTCACGGCTGTCGCGAAAGCGGCATTTAACTCCGCGGTAGACGCCGTGCGTGCCGGAGGACGTGTGGTGGCCGTCGGCCTGCCGCCGGAAGCGATGAGCCTTGATATTCCACGTCTGGTCCTGGACGGTATTCAGGTCGTAGGGTCGCTGGTCGGCACTCGTCAGGATCTGCTGGAAGCGTTCCAGTTTGCTGCGGAAGGCAAGGTTGTACCGAAAGTCACAATGCGTCCATTAGAGGACATTAACGCCATCTTTAAAGAGATGGAACAGGGCCAAATCCGTGGCCGTATGGTGATTGATTTACGCTCGTAAACCGTTAAAAATGCCCTCTCTCCAGGGAGAGGGCAAGCAATCAGGACGCGCTGCGTCTGTCTGCAATCCACTCCTGTACTTCAATCTGAAAGGTATCCGGCGCTTTGCGGTACATTTTGCGAGCCAGATCGAGAATAGTATGGCGCGCTAACTCCTCTTCCATCCGCTGCTGTGCGCTGTCCATAACCGAGCGCACACCACACGGGCCGTCACACACCCATGCCGGAGGAGCGTCGTCAAATACGGCCAGCCGCTGACGCACTTCCCGACACTCAAACATATTCTTCTCTCCGTCAATGGCATGCGCCACATCCAGTACGGAGATCAACTCCGCCGGACGCGCCAGCTTAAAACCACCGCCCTTGCCTTCGGTACTGATCACCAGCCCGGCACGCGACAAACGGGTGAAGATCTTTCCCAGGTAGTCATATGGCACACCCTGCAGGGCCGCCATTTCCCGGACGCTCATCTCACGTTCGTTGCCTCTGGCATCCACCATACACATCAGACTATGGATGCCGTATTCCACACCGGAACTGTAAAAAGCCATGGTTAACTCCGAAGTTACTGTTGCGGCCATTATAACGATTTTTAACTCAGAAAGAAGTTGTCGCAGTTAACTCCGACAAGTATAGTGGCAGTTATGTCAGACATACAGCCTGACGGTTAAAAAGGATCGAACATGAAGAAGCAAATTTTAATTGTGGGTAGTGGTTTTTCCGGAATGTGGGCTGCGGTGAGTGCCGCGCGACTGGCAGAACAGGAAGGCAATAACGGCCTCAAGATTGCCGTGCTGGCTCCTGCCCCGGAACTGCGCGTTCGCCCACGCTTCTATGAAGAGAAAGTTTCATCGCTGGTCGCCCCGCTCACCGACCTGTTTACCGAACTGAATATTGAATTTATCGCCGGCAGCGCTGAACACATTGATGCAAAAGAGAAAACTGTATCATACCGCGATGCAAACGGCGCTAAGGCAACGGTGTCCTGCGAACGCTTAGTGCTGGCGACAGGCAGCCAGACCAGACGCCCTCCGGTTGCCGGACTGGCCGAATACGCGTTTGATATTGACCAGCTGGAATCAGCCCGGCGGTTCGAACAGCACCTTGATTCACTGGTCGATCGCCCGTCCACTCCTGAGCGCAATACCGTTGTGGTCTGCGGTGGTGGTTTTACCGGTATTGAACTGGCAACCGAACTCCCTGCCCGCCTTCGCGCACGTTTTGGTGATGAAACAAAGACTAATGTTATCGTAGTTGAAAGAGGTGCAGTCATTGGCGGTCGCTATAGCGAAGCGTTGCGCAAAACCATAGAAGATGCCAGCAACGAACTGGGCATTGAATGGCGTCTGAACAGTGAAATCGAGGCTATTGACGCAACAGGCGTGACGCTGAAAAACGGTGAGCGAATTGCATCTTCGACGGTTGTCTGGACGGCGGGCGTTGAGGCGAATCCCCTCAGCCAGCAGATCGCGGGCGAACGTGACACGCAGGGCCGTCTCATCGTTACTGAGTATCTGCAGGTGCCAGCACATCCTGACGTTTACGCCACCGGCGACATGGCGCACGCCAAAACAGACGACAAGGGCAATACCGCGCTGATGACCTGCCAGCACGCAATCCAGTTGGGTAAGTTTGCCGGTCACAACGCTGCAGCCAGTCTGTTAAACGTCGAACCCTATCCTTATCGTCAGGTGAACTACGTCACCTGCCTGGATTTAGGTGCCTGGGGCGCGGTGTATACCGAAGGGTGGGAACAGGTGGTGAAATCGGTTCGTGACGACGCGAAGAAGATCAAAATCGCCATTACCAATGAGTTGATTTACCCACCAGCAGCCGATCGCACCCTCGCGTTTGCCGCTGCCGATCCGCTGGCAAAATTTGTCTAGTCTCCTGCTACCGCTCCTTAACGGGAGCGGTTTTTAAGGCTCATGCCGTGCGTTCACTCGCGTGACGAGTTTTTACTTTCAGATGGGCATAAAGCAGCAGTGAGGTCATCGCGGAAAACGACAGGATAGCCGCGGGTAACGTGACATAGCTCCAGCTAAAACCGAGGGTGATCATCATCCCGCCAAAATACGCACCGATCGCACTTCCCAGATTAAACGCCACCTGCCCTCCGGCAGCGCCTAACAGTTCGCCCCCTTTTGCATTTTGCAGCAGCAGAATTTGCAGCGGTGCAGAGAGCGCGAAAAGCCCGGCGCAACAGATGAAGCCCATCACCAGCGAGGCCGTTTTCTGTTCACCGAAAGCAAAGAGCAGCAGCAGTGAAGCGACAATCACCAGATCGGTCGTCGCGGCGATGCGCAGCGGGCTATAACGGCCGGATAGTTTCCCGCTCATAAGATTACCGAGCACCATGCCCAGCCCCATCAGCATCATAATGATGGTCATCCCCCCTTCGGAGAAGCCAGACACATTGACCATAAACGGCTTAACAAAGCTGAACCAGGCGAACACCCCGGCATTGCCAAACATGGTGGCGGCAAAAATCAGCCACGGTTCCGGTTTTTTCAGAAAGTGAAACTGCTCGGTGAGCCTGGTTTCCGTTTTATCGTAAAGTTTCGGCACCCACAGCAGCACGGAAAGGATGACCAGCGCGTCGAACGCAGCGATCAGGAAGAAAGTGTAACGCCAGTGATATTCATGGCCCAGCCAGGTGCCGAGGGGAACACCGACCAGGTTGGCCACCGTCATTCCCGCCACCATCCCGGCCACCGCCACCGTGACCTTACCCGGAGGCGCGATTTTCGAAAGAATAATCGCCCCGACACCGAAAATGGCACCATGAGGGAAACCTGAGATCAAACGCCCCGCCGCCAGCCCCAGATACGAGCCAGACACGCTGAAGAGGGCATTCCCGATGACGCACATCGTCACCAGGAAAAGCAGCGTCGATTTTAATGAGAACCTGCTGGAAAATAGCGCCACGATCGGCGCGCCGATCACCACGCCGAAGGCGTAAAAGGAGATCATATTCCCGGCGGAGGGAATCGAAATGCCGGTGTCATGCGCCAGCTCCGTCAACACACCCATAATGCCAAACTCAGCCATTCCGAGGCCAAACGTACCAAGCGCCAGCGAGAAAATTGTCTTTTTCATAACACAACCAGGCGTTAAAAGTTTATAGCGGGCATTATTGACCAATCTTGTATGGTGAGCCAGTTCAAATCAGTTTACTGACACATTAATCCATTAATTCAGGTGGATCACACGCCTGTTGCGGCCTCGCTCTTTATCGTGCCGGACAACCTGAGGATGACAATCATGGTGAGTAAGAGCAACTGTTGATGTCGTAAATATCCTTTCAGGGATGTTGCTGAGCGATTGTGATATTACTGGAAGACGCCTCGCATATATACGATCAATGAATGAATTTGTGGAAAAACATGGAACGATTACTGACGATGATTTTTTCAGGGTGCTTTGATGCTTAAACAATTTAATGTCTATCGTAATCCTTCAGCAGCAACCAGGGATTGTCTTCCTTACTATATGCTCATCCAGGATGATTGTTATGATGATCTTGCCACACGCGTTATTGTGCCATTAATGAGAAAAAGTCAATTACCCTTATGGCAAAGCCATCTGGCACCGAGAATAAATATAGATTTTGAAACCTTTCTAATTTATTCGCCAATGATAAGTAATATTAATAATCAGAAAATTAACAATAAAGACTTTGTTTGTAATTTACGCAATGCTCGTCATGATGTTATAGCTGCAGTAGATCGTTTATTGACTAACACATGACTTAAGACCACCCAGATAGACCCGCGCAAGCGACGCGCCGCCAGACAAAGCCGACGGCGCAGGAGAACTTACTTCATACCTTCCGTACTCTCATTTTTCGCTTCCAGACGCTCAACGTCACGATACCAGCGCGGATGATGTTTCTGCGCCCAGCGGCGACTCACCTTCCCTTCAATCATTCCTTTGATCGACCCTTTCACCCAGAACGCCATATACATGTGGATCAGGATGGCGTGGATCAAAATGATGGCCGAGGTCGCGTGGATCAGTAGCGCGTAACGAATCACCTGAATCGGGAAATAGTGCGCAAAATATGGACGCCAGATGATAACGCCGGTCACCAGTAGCACGAATATCATGCTCATGATGGTCCAGAACATCATCTTCTGTCCGGCATTGTATTTGCCTACTTTCGCGACTTTATGCTCGTTCCCTTTCAGAACTTCGACAATCCCTTTCACCCACGGAATATCCTGCTTGTCCGGGATGTTGTGGTGTACGAAGCGCACAAACATAAACATCAGCACCACGAAAATCAGTACGCCGAAGAACGGGTGCAGAATGCGCCCCATCTGCGGTGTCCCGAAGGTTTCGGTCAGCCATTGCAGGGTCGGGAAGAAAAACGAAATCCCCGACACCGCGACCAGGAAGAAGCAGATCACCACCGTCCAGTGACAGGCGCGGTCAATAAACTTCGTGCGCACTATCATTTTCGACTTACTCATGATGTTCCTCCTCGTCCTCATCCACCTCTTTGTTTGGCCCGATACCGATATAGTGATAAATCAGCCCGGCAAAGGTGGCGATAAAGCCCGCCGCAGAGAGCGGTTTCAATGCACCTTTCCACAGATTGATCGAGGTATCGATCGCCGGATCTTTCGGCAGATTGTGGTACAGCTCCGGCTGGTCGTTGTGGTGCAGCACATACATGACATGCGTACCGCCCACACCCGGCGGGTTGTAAATGCCCGCATTGTCGTAGCCGCGCGCTTTCAGCTTGTCCACCCGCTGTTGGGCCACCTCCAGCATCTCTTTCTTCGTGCCGAAGTGGATCGCGCCGGTTGGACAGGTCTTCACGCAGGCAGGCTCCTGCCCGACGCTGACGCGGTCCACGCACAGAGTGCATTTATAGACCCGATTATCCTCTTTATTGAGGCGCGGGATATTAAACGGACATCCCGCGATGCAATAACCGCAGCCGATGCAGTTATCCTGCTGGAAGTCGACGATCCCATTGGCATACTGAATAATCGCCCCGGCAGACGGGCATGCCTTCAGGCAGCCCGGATCTTCACAGTGCATACAGCCGTCTTTGCGAATCAGCCACTCCAGCTTGCCGTTCTGGTCGGTTTCGCTAAAGCGCATCACCGTCCAGGATTTGGCGCTCAGATCGGCCGGGTTATCGTAAACCCCGACACAGTGTCCCACTTCGTCGCGGATATCGTTCCACTCCGAGCAGGCCACCTGGCAGGCTTTACAACCCACGCAGGAAGAGACATCAATAAGTTTGGCAACTTCGGCCTTGTAATCCCGCACGCGAGGCGCGGGAGTAATCGGGTTCGTCGCGGAGCGCTTAATAATGTCTTGTGTTTCCATCGCCATTTAATCGCTCCTTACGCTTTCTCGATGTTGACCAGAAACGCTTTGTATTCCG
Organism: Enterobacter sp. MALB-1; assembly: GCF_041021625.1. Taxonomy (NCBI): domain Bacteria; kingdom Pseudomonadati; phylum Pseudomonadota; class Gammaproteobacteria; order Enterobacterales; family Enterobacteriaceae; genus Enterobacter; species Enterobacter sp. MALB-1. The sequence goes on along the minus strand of NZ_JBDPJL010000001.1, from coordinate 2,193,332 downwards.
GCGTTTGCGAGTTGGAATCGCCGACGTTTGGCGTCAGGGTATTGGCGATGTAGCCTTTCTGCGCCACGCCTTCAAAGCCCCAGTGCAGCGGAATACCGACGGTTTCCACCTGCTGACCATGCACGTTCAACGACTGCAGACGACGGGTGACCACCGCGACAGCGCGAATAAAACCACGCTTGCTGCTTACCTTCACGCGATCGCCGTTGGCAATGCCTTTCGCTTTCGCCAGTGTTTCGCTTATCTCCACAAACTGTTCCGGCTGCGCGATGGCATTCAGCCGCGCGTGCTTGGTCCAGGTGTGGAAATGTTCGGTCAGGCGGTAGGTGGTTCCCACATACGGGAACTTGTCCTTTTTGCCTAAACGCAGCACGTCGTCCTCGTAAATACGCACAACCGGGCTGGAGACCACGTTCGGGTGCAGCGGGTTGGTGCCGAGCGGCGTTTCCATCGGCTCGTAGTGTTCCGGGAATGGCCCCTCTGCCAGCTTGTCGAGCGCGAACAGACGCCCCAGACCTTCCGGCTGCATGATAAACGGCCCGGTGTTACTTCCCGGCGGTGCGGTATTGAAGTCCGGGATATCGTTACCCGTCCACTTCGAGCCATTCCACTGGATCAGCATCCGTTTCGGGTCCCACGGCTTACCGTTGATATCTGCCGACGCGCGGTTGTAGAGCACGCGACGGTTCAGCGGCCATGCCCATGCCCAACCCAGCGTATTGCCAAGTCCTGACGGATCAGCGTTATCGCGGTTAGCCATCTGGTTACCCTGCTCTGTCCAGCTACCGGTGTAGATCCAGCAGGAAGACGCCGTAGTACCGTCATCACGCAGCAGCGCAAAGCTGGTCAGCAACTGGCCTTTTTTCGCCACGAGGTTACCGTTCGCGTCATAGAGATCGGCCAGCGCCACGCCGTTATTCTCTTTCGCCACTTCTTCTGACTCAGGATGATCCGGCTGTTTGTAGCTCCAGCTCATCTTCAGCAGCGGCTCAGCGCCTTTACCGCCTTCAGTGCGGTACATCTCACGCAGGCGATGGTAAATCCCGGCCAGGATCTCCCCGTCGTTGCGCGCTTCACCCGGTGCGTCCTGCCCTTTCCAGTGCCACTGCAGCCAGCGACCAGAGTTGGCAATCGAACCGTCTTCTTCCGCAAAGCAGGTGGATGGCAGGCGGAACACTTCGGTCTGAATCGACGCCGGATCGACATCGTTCGATTCACCGTGGTTCTGCCAGAAAGTGGAGGTTTCCGTCACCAGCGGGTCGATGACGACCATGTATTTCAGCTTGCTCAGGCTGCGAACAACCTTGTTTTTATCCGGGAACGACGCGACCGGGTTAAAGCCCTGGCAGATATAACCGGTGACGTTACCCTTATCCATCATGTTGAAATATTTGATGACGTCGTAGGCCTGGTCCCACTTCGGCAGCCACTCAAAGCCCCAGTCGTTCTCTTTCTGCGCCGCATCGCCGTAGAAGGATTTCATCAGGCTGACGGCGAACTTCGGATAATTGCTCCAGTAGTTCACCTGATCCGGCAGCGTGGCTTTCGGCGTATTCGCCGTGAGCCAGGTCTGGAAATCAGTCTGTTTTTCCGACGGCAGCGTCAGGTAACCCGGCAGGCTGGTCGACAGCAGACCGAGGTCAGTTAAGCCCTGAATGTTGGAGTGACCACGCAGCGCATTCACGCCGCCACCGGCCATCCCCATGTTGCCAAGCAGCAGCTGGATCATCGCCATGGTACGGATGTTCTGCGCACCGACGGTATGCTGCGTCCAGCCCAGCGCATAGAGGAAGGTGGTGGTTCGGTTTGCTGCACTGGTCGAGGCCAGCACTTCACACACCTTCAGGAAGTCCGCTTTTGGCGTACCGCAGATGTTTTCCACCACGTCCGGCGTATAGCGGGAAACGTGCTGTTTCAGCAGATTCCACACACAACGTGGGTGCGTTAGCGTTTCATCACGCATCGCATAGCCGTTTTCATCGAACTGATAGTTCCAGGAGGACTTATCGTACTGGCGTTTTTCGGCGTCATAGCCGCTAAACAGCCCGTCATCGAAGGCAAAATCATCCCGCACCAGCAGATTCGCGTTGGTGTAGTGCTTAACGTATTCCGCGTTAATTTTGTTGTTTTCGATCAGGTACAACAGCACGCCAGACAAGAACGTAATGTCCGTACCGGAACGAATCGGCGCATAGATATCGGCCACCGATGCCGTACGCGTAAAGCGCGGATCGACGACGATAAGCGTCGCATCGTTGTTGTTTTTCGCTTCCATCGCCCAGCGGAACCCCACCGGATGGGCTTCAGCGGCGTTACCGCCCATCACCACCACGACGTTAGCGTTTTTGATATCAACCCAGTGGTTGGTCATCGCACCGCGACCAAATGTTGGAGCAAGACTTGCTACCGTTGGTCCGTGTCAGACGCGCGCCTGGTTGTCTACCGCCAGCATGCCGAGGGAACGCACAAATTTTTGCGTCAGCATGCCGGTTTCATTACTTGCCGCCGAGGCGCACAGCATCCCGGTGGAGAGCCAGCGGTTGACCGTTACGCCCTGCTCGTTCTTTTCAATAAAGTTGGCGTCGCGGTCGGCTTTCATCAGTTTCGCAATGCGAGAGAAAGCCTCGTCCCAGGAGATGCGCTGCCATTTGTCGGAACCCGGTGCGCGGTATTCCGGGTAGCGCAGGCGGTTTTCGCTGTGAACATAGTCCAGCAGTCCCGCCCCTTTCGGGCACAGTGCCCCACGGCTCACCGGATGATCCGGGTCTCCTTCAATATGATAAATCGCTTCTCTGGCGTTCTTCGCGCCATCACCCAGGCTATACATCAATAGCCCACAACCCACGGAGCAGTATGTGCAGGTGTTACGGATCTCTTTGGCACGCAGCAGTTTATAGTTGCGTGCCTGAGCCAGCGCCATTTTGGGAGCAAATCCCAGCATCGCGGCTGTTGTTCCGGCCATACCGCCCGCGCAGATTTTGAAAAATTGTCTGCGGCTGACGTCCATTGCTGTCCTCGTTATCTGATAAGACTTCGCGCCGCAAACTAACAGTAAAGCCCCTGATTTTTTTGCGTCAAATCAAGGACACCAGCCTTCGCCCCCTTAATAGTCAGCGCTGGCTGGTTTGAATACTCCTTACGGGTTAAAGACTTAACAGAATTATTCGCGAGAAGGCGCGGATTAGTGCTATAAGTTTTTCCTTTGATTTTTAAAACGATGGCAAAGTAATGGACAGAAAGAAAGCAACGCTCACTGGACTGGCGGCAATTCTTTTGTGGAGCACGATGGTTGGACTTATTCGCAGCGTGAGTGAGGGGCTGGGTCCGGTTGGCGGTGCGGCCATGATCTACACCGTCAGCGGATTATTGTGTCTGGTGACGGTTGGCTTTCCTGATGTTCGACGCTTCTCCCCCCGCTATCTTATTGCGGGAAGCGTGCTGTTTGTCAGCTATGAAATATGCCTGGCGCTGTCGCTGGGCTATGCCGCAACGCGCGCTCAGGCTATTGAGGTCGGGATGGTTAATTACCTTTGGCCTAGCCTGACGATTGTCTTTGCGATTCTGTTCAATGGACAAAAATCAAACCTGTGGGTGATCCCCGGATTAGCCATTTCACTGTTAGGCGTGTGCTGGGTATTAGGCGGTGAAAATGGATTGCACGTTGATGAAATAATCCGCAATGTGGTTTCAAGCCCGCTCAGCTATGCGCTGGCTTTAGCCGGTGCTTTTATCTGGGCGGCTTACTGCACCGTGACCAGCAAATTTGCCAAAGGGCAGAATGGCATTACCCTTTTTGTTTTACTCACTGCGCTCAGCCTGTGGGTGAAATACGCCGTAAGCGACCAGCCAGACATGGTGTTCAGCATTCCTGTCGTGGTGAAACTCTTCATGTGCGGCGTGGCGCTTGGCTTTGGCTATGCTTCGTGGAATATCGGTATCCTTCACGGTAACGTCACCGTACTTGCCGCCGTGTCCTATTTCACGCCGGTATTATCTGCAGCACTGGCAGCTGCCCTTCTTAGCTCCCCGCTCTCATTCTCCTTCTGGCAAGGAGCATTGATGGTGTGTGCCGGATCGCTACTCTGCTGGTACGCCACCCGAAAATAGGCCTGCATAAGCCAGCATTATTGGCTGGCTTTACTGCTTCGGCACCTTCGCCTGGCTAAACCAAATCCCGACCGCAAGAATCAACAACATTCCCCCCGCGCTTGCCAGCGCCACGCTGTGCGAGGTAATAAACGCGTTTTTCGCCGCCACGATCACCGACTCCGACAGTGTCGGCGTCAGATCCTGCGCCACCTTCACCGCTTCACCAATGGACGACGAGGCTTTATCAACCAATGAAGCGTTTAACCCCTGCGGCAGCACGATCGATGCCGAAAAACTGCGGGTTAGCAGCAGGCCGAAAATCGCGATCCCCAGTCCGGCACCCAGTTCATAGGACATGGTTTCAATCGCCCCTGCGGCGGCAGCTTTCTCTTTCGGCGCGGCGGCCATAATGGCGGAGGTCGAGGCCAGCAGCGCGCTGGCGGCACTGAAGCCAAGCAGCACCATCAGGCACCACGCCTGCCACTGTTGAGTGCTGAAATCGAGCATCGACAGGCCGAGAAAACTGACCGCGCTCAGGCTCATGCCTCCGGCTGCGACAATGCGCAACCCCAGTTTTCCGACCAGTACGCCCGCAATCGGGCCACTGAACCCGCTCGCCACCATCAGCGGCAGCATAAACATTCCCGCGTCAAACGGTGTGAAGCCGTGAACAAACTGCAGCTCCTGCGCCATCAGCAGTTCAAAACCGACCAGCGCAATCATGGCGGTCATCGCCATCACGACGCCGCTTAAGATAATGCGGTGACAGAAAAGACGCATATCGATCATCGGCACGCGCGCGCGCAACTGTATACGCACAAAGATAAACAGCAATACCGCACCCGCGAGCAACGCAGAGGCCACCAGCCACGGAGAAAGTACGCCTTTCAGCGCCGTTTTCGCGCTGTAGACCAGCAGTAAAATCGCGACAATTAACATCATCGCATGGCTGATATTGAGCGGCTGTTCAGGGCGTCCCTGCTGAGCTGGCACGAAACGCGCGGCGAGCGAGACCACCATCACCACGATCGGCACGTTGATCAAAAATACCGATCCCCAGTAGAAATGTTCAAGTAGCATACCGCCAATCAGCGGGCCAAACGCCGCGCCACCCGAGCCCACTGCGGCCCAGACACCCAGCGCAATATTCCGATCCCGCACGTCAACAAACAGCGTGCGAATTCCCGCAAGCGTGGCAGGAATGATCATCGCCGCCCCAATCGCCAGCGACGCGCGCGCGGCAATCAGCCAGCCTGCAGAGGGCGCAAGGGCAGCCGCCAGCGACGACAGACCAAATAAAGCACTGCCGATCATCAGCAGCCGTTTAAAGCCAATACGATCCCCCAGTGCGCCCATCGGCAGCACCATTCCCGCCATCACCAGCGAGTAAATATCTATAATCCACAGCAATTCATTGCCGCTGGCTCCCAGCGTCATGCTCAATGTCGGCGCTGCCACGTGCAGCACCGTCGCGTCAATCGCCACCGGAATATAGACCAGCACGATAATCACTAACGCTAACCACTGACGAAACATAAATATCCTTTTCATTCTAAAACTGGACACATGTCCAGAATGCGATCCTACGTAAAGTTGAACACTTGTCCAGCGCTTTGTTACACTCGTTTCATGACCATTAAGAGTGAGCAAAAATGCCTTATTTGAGCAAGGACGAGCGTCGGGAAGCGATCTTACAGGCAGCCATGCGCGTGGCGCTGGCGGAAGGTCTGGCGGCGATGACAGTGCGCCGTATTGCCGCGGAAGCCGGTGTGGCGGCCGGGCAGGTTCATCACCACTTTGCTTCAGGCGGTGAGCTAAAGTCATTGGCCTTTGTTCGGCTGATCCGCGAGCTGCTTGATGCCGAAGTCGCTGGCGAAAACGCCAGCTGGCGTGAACGTCTGCACGCCATGCTCGGCAGCGATGACGGTGGATTCGAGCCCTACATCCGCCTCTGGCGGGAAGCGCAAATCCTGGCGAGCCGTGACCCTGAAATTAAGGGGGCCTATGTGCTGACGATGGAAATGTGGCATCAGGAGACGGTGGCGATTATTAACGCCGGTACAGCAGCCGGTGCATTTACCCTCAGCGATCGGGCAGAAAATATTGCCTGGCGGCTGATTGGCCTGGTATGCGGGCTCGATGGTATTTACATATTAAATATGCCAGAGATGGATGACGCTGCGTTTAATAAACATCTCGACAAATTAATCTCTCTGGAATTGTATTAATACTCCCTTGTGAGTAATTAAATCCGTCAAAAGTTACAATTAGTAACACATAAAGCGAGCCCTCATTCCCTTTCTAAACTCAGGGGTTCGCTTTTTTATCTATCCTTTCAGAAGCATCCTAAAACATCCAATAAATTACGCGACACGCTTACAGGCATCTGTCTGTTTTAACTTCTTTTTTTCCTTAAACTGGATAAGCAAGAGGGCGATATGTCACATCAAAGTGAGAAGAATAATCATTATCTGTTGAGTAACTGGAAACCAGAAAACGAACAGTTTTGGGAAAATAAAGGGAAACATATTGCACGAAGAAATCTTTTGATTTCGGTTGCTTGTCTGCTGCTTGCGTTTTGCGTCTGGATGTTATTTAGTGCCATTGCGGTCAATCTCAATAAAGTTGGATTTAATTTTACTACCGACCAGCTTTTCATGTTAACGGCACTCCCTTCTCTTTCCGGCGCAATATTACGTGTCCCCTACTCTTTTATGGTGCCAATATTTGGCGGTCGTTACTGGACTGTATTAAGTACGGTGATCCTGATTATTCCCTGCGTCTGGCTGGGGATCGCCATTCAGAACACGGCCACGCCATACTGGGTGTTTATCATCATTGCGCTGCTGTGTGGGTTTGCAGGTGCCAACTTTGCCTCCAGCATGGGCAACATCAGCTTTTTCTTTCCAAAATCCAGACAAGGCAGTGCGCTGGGCATTAACGGCGGGCTGGGGAACCTGGGCGTCAGCGTGATGCAGCTCGTTGCACCGCTGGTCATTTTCCTGCCGATGTTCACCTTCCTCGGCGTGCACGGTGTGCCGCAGGATGACGGCTCAACGTTATGGCTGGCGAATGCCGCCTGGATATGGGCTCCCCTTCTGCTGCTGGCTACCATCGCGGCGTTCTTTGGGATGAATGATATCGCCAGCTCTAAGGCCTCGATTGCCAGCCAGCTTCCCGTTCTGAAGCGCTTTCATCTCTGGCTGCTGAGCCTGCTCTACCTGGCGACATTCGGCTCGTTTATTGGTTTCTCGGCCGGTTTCGCCATGCTGTCGAAAACCCAGTTTCCTGACGTCAATATTCTCCATCTTGCCTTTTTTGGCCCCCTGATAGGTGCGCTGGCGCGCTCGGCGGGCGGGATGATCTCAGACAGGCTTGGCGGTGTGCGCGTCACGCTGATCAACTTTATCTTTATGGCCGTGTTCAGCGCCCTGATCTTCCTGACGCTGCCCGGCTCTGGCTCAGGCAGCTTTATCGCCTTCTATCTTGTCTTTATGGGCCTGTTCCTCACCGCAGGGCTCGGCAGCGGCTCCACTTTCCAGATGATTGCGATCATCTTTCGCCAGATCACCCTCGCCCGCGTAAAGCAGCAGGGAGGCACTGACGAGCAGGCGCAGCATGAAGCGGTAACCGAAACTGCCGCCGCGCTGGGCTTTATCTCCGCCATTGGAGCCGTCGGCGGGTTCTTCATTCCGAAAGCCTTTGGCACCTCGCTGGCAATGACCGGTTCTCCGGTGGGTGCCATGAAAGTGTTCCTCGTGTTTTACATCGTCTGTGTGTTCGTTACTTGGCTGGTATATGGCCGCAAATCCGCAAAAAAATAATAACTAAACGTCCGAAGCAGGAGAAATGTCATGAGCAAACTGTTGGACCGCTTCCGTTACTTCAAAACAAAAGGCGACAGCTTCGCCAATGGGCACGGGCAGGTGTATGCCACCAACCGTGACTGGGAGGACAGCTACCGTCAGCGCTGGCAGTTCGACAAAATTGTGCGCTCCACCCACGGCGTAAACTGTACCGGCTCCTGTAGCTGGAAAATTTACGTTAAAAACGGTCTGGTCACCTGGGAAACTCAGCAAACCGACTATCCGCGCACCCGCCCCGACCTGCCCAACCACGAACCGCGCGGTTGCCCGCGTGGTGCCAGCTATTCCTGGTATCTCTACAGCGCTAACCGCCTGAAGTATCCGCTGGTGCGCCGCAAGCTGATAGAACTCTGGCGCGACGCCCTGGCGCAGCACACCGATCCGGTGCTGGCCTGGGATGCCATCCAGAACGATCCGCAAAAAGCACAAAGCTACAAACAGGCGCGCGGACGCGGCGGGTTCATCCGCTCGAACTGGAAAGAGCTGAACCAGTTAATTGCCGCCGCGAACGTCTGGACGATTAAAAACTTTGGCCCGGATCGCGTGGCCGGTTTTTCGCCGATTCCGGCAATGTCGATGGTCTCTTACGCCGCCGGTACGCGTTATCTCTCCCTGCTCGGCGGCACCTGCCTGAGTTTTTACGACTGGTATTGTGATTTACCGCCTGCGTCACCGATGACCTGGGGCGAGCAGACCGACGTGCCGGAATCTGCCGACTGGTACAACTCCAGTTATATTATCGCCTGGGGCTCGAACGTCCCGCAGACGCGCACGCCAGATGCCCACTTCTTTACTGAAGTCCGTTATAAGGGCACCAAAACCGTCGCCATCACGCCGGATTTCTCGGAAGTCGCCAAGCTGAGCGACCAGTGGCTGGCACCTAAACAAGGGACGGACAGCGCGCTGGCCATGGCGATGGGCCATGTGATCCTGAAAGAGTTCCACCTGGATAACCCAAGCGACTACTTCCTCAACTACTGTCGCCGTTACACCGACATGCCGATGCTGGTGCTGCTGGATGAACAGGCTGACGGTCGCGTAGTGCCAGGACGGATGCTGCGCGCGTCCGATCTCGCCGATGGTCTCGGTGAAGCCAATAATCCGGAGTGGAAAACCATCGCCTTCGACGTGGCCGGTAATCTGGTGGTGCCGAACGGCTCCATTGGCTTCCGCTGGGGCGAAAAAGGCAAATGGAACCTGGAATCGCTTGCCGCAGGCCAGGAAACCGAGCTGACGCTTTCTCTGCTGAACATCCACGACAGCGTGGCGGAGGTCGCCTTCCCTTACTTCGGCGGCAACGAAAACCCCCACTTCCGCAGCGTGAAACAGGAGCCGGTGCTAACGCGCCGCGTGCCGGGCAAAACCCTGACGCTGGCCGATGGCAGCCAGAAACGCGTGGTCAGCGTGTACGATCTGGTGCTGGCAAACTACGGCCTCGATCGCGGTCTGGAAGACAGCAACGCGGCACACAGTTACGCCGAAATCAAAGCCTACACTCCCGCCTGGGGTGAGCAGATCACCGGCGTACCCGCGTACCTGATTGAAAAAATTGCCCGTGAGTTTGCCGACACGGCGCACAAAACGCATGGCCGGTCGATGATCATCCTCGGTGCTGGTGTGAACCACTGGTATCACATGGACATGAATTACCGTGGGATGATCAACATGCTGGTCTTCTGCGGCTGCGTCGGACAGAGCGGCGGCGGCTGGTCGCACTATGTCGGCCAGGAGAAGCTGCGCCCGCAAACCGGCTGGCTGCCGCTGGCCTTCGCGCTGGACTGGAACCGCCCTCCGCGCCAGATGAACAGCACCTCGTACTTCTACAACCACGCCAGCCAGTGGCGCTATGAGAAGCTGACCGCACAGGAACTTCTCTCTCCGCTGGCGGATGCCTCGAAATTCACCGGACACCTGATCGACTTCAACGTGCGTGCCGAACGCATGGGCTGGCTGCCCTCTGCCCCACAGCTCAACCTCAATCCGCTGCACATTAAAGCCCGCGCGGAAGCCGCAGGCATGACGCCGCAGGAGTATACCGTTCAGGGGCTGAAATCGGGCGACGTTCGCTTCGCCTGTGAACAGCCGGACAACGGCAAGAATCACCCGCGCAACCTGTTCGTCTGGCGCTCTAATCTGCTCGGCTCGTCCGGCAAAGGCCATGAGTACATGCTGAAATACCTGCTCGGTACCGAGAGCGGCATTCAGGGTGAGGACTTAGGCTCGACCGATGACGTGAAGCCTGAAGAGGTGGAGTGGCAGACCAAAGCTATTGAAGGCAAGCTCGACCTGCTGGTAACGCTCGATTTCCGTATGTCCAGCACCTGTCTGTTCTCCGATATCGTGCTGCCAACCGCCACCTGGTATGAAAAAGACGACATGAACACCTCTGATATGCATCCGTTTATTCACCCGCTCTCCGCCGCCGTCGACCCGGCGTGGGAATCCCGCAGCGACTGGGAGATCTACAAAGGTATTGCCAAAGTCTTCTCCGAGGTGTGCGTCGGCCATCTGGGGACCGAAACCGACGTGGTGCTGCAACCGCTCCAGCATGACTCTCCCGGCGAACTGTCGCAGCCGTTTGATATTCAGGACTGGCGCAAAGGTGAATGCGATCTGATCCCCGGCAAAACGGCACCCAACATTGCGGTGGTCGAACGTAATTATCCGGAAACCTATGAGCGTTTTACCTCCCTCGGCCCGCTGCTGGACAAGCTCGGCAACGGCGGAAAAGGCATTTCCTGGAACACGCAGAATGAAGTCGATTTTCTCGGCAAGCTGAACTACGTCAAGCTCGACGGCCCGGCGAAAGGTCGCCCGCGCATTGAAACGGCGATTGACGCCTCCGAGGTGATCCTCGCGCTGGCCCCCGAAACCAACGGACAGGTGGCGGTAAAAGCCTGGGAAGCGCTCGGTGAACTGACCGGACGCGATCACACCCATCTGGCACTGAACAAAGAAGATGAGAAGATCCGCTTCCGCGATATCCAGGCGCAGCCGCGCAAAATCATCTCCAGCCCGACGTGGTCCGGTCTTGAGAGCGAGCACGTCTCGTATAACGCCGGATACACCAACGTTCACGAGCTGATCCCGTGGCGCACGATTTCTGGTCGCCAGCAGTTATATCAGGATCACCCGTGGATGCGTGCCTTCGGGGAGAGCCTGGTGGCCTATCGTCCGCCGATTGATACCCGCAGTGTGACCCACATGCGCGAGATCCCGCCGAACGGCTTCCCGGAAAAAGCGCTCAACTTCCTGACGCCGCACCAGAAATGGGGCATTCACTCCACCTACAGCGAAAACCTGCTGATGCAGACGCTGTCGCGCGGTGGGCCGATTGTCTGGATCAGCGAAACCGATGCGCGTGAGCTGGGCATTGAGGATAACGACTGGATCGAAGCCTTTAACGCCAACGGTGCGCTTACCGCCCGCGCGGTGGTCAGCCAGCGTGTGCCACCGGGCATGACCATGATGTATCACGCCCAGGAGCGCATTCTGAATATTCCGGGTTCCGAAGTGACCGGACGACGCGGTGGTATTCACAACTCCGTCACCCGCGTCTGCCCGAAACCGACGCACATGATCGGCGGCTACGCGCAACTGGCCTACAGCTTCAACTATTACGGTACCGTCGGCTCTAACCGCGACGAGTTCATCATGATCCGCAAAATGAAAAACATTAACTGGCTGGACGGCGAAGGTCGGGATCAGGTACAGGAGGCGAAAAAATGAAAATACGCTCACAGGTTGGCATGGTACTGAATCTCGATAAATGCATAGGCTGCCACACCTGCTCGGTCACCTGTAAGAACGTCTGGACCGGGCGTGAAGGCATGGAATATGCGTGGTTCAACAACGTTGAGACCAAACCGGGCATTGGTTACCCGAAAAACTGGGAAGACCAGGACGAGTGGCAAGGCGGCTGGATCAGAGGTATTCACGGTAAACTCACGCCGCGTCTCGGCGGTAAAATGGGCGTATTGTCGAAAATATTCTCCAACCCCGTCATGCCGCAGATTGACGATTATTATGAGCCGTTCACCTTCGATTATCAGGATCTGCACCGCGCGCCAGAGGGCGATCATCTCCCTACCGCACGCCCTCGCTCACTGATCGACGGCAAACGCATGGATAAAATCGTCTGGGGACCGAACTGGGAAGAACTGCTGGGCGGCGAGTTCGAAAAACGCGCCCGCGACCGTAACTTCCAGAAGATCCAGAAAGAGATGTACGGTCAGTTTGAAAACACCTTCATGATGTACCTCCCGCGCCTGTGCGAGCACTGCCTCAACCCAAGTTGTGTGGCAACCTGCCCGAGCGGCGCAATCTACAAACGTGAAGAGGATGGCATTGTCCTCATCGACCAGGACAAATGCCGCGGCTGGCGTCTGTGCATCAGCGGTTGTCCGTACAAAAAAATCTACTTCAACTGGAAAAGCGGCAAGTCGGAAAAATGCATCTTCTGCTACCCACGCATTGAGTCCGGCCAGCCAACCGTCTGCTCCGAAACCTGCGTCGGGCGCATCCGCTATCTCGGCGTGCTGCTCTACGACGCTGACCGCATCGAAGAGGCCGCCAGCACCGAACATGAAACCGATCTCTATGAACGCCAGTGCGACGTGTTCCTGGACCCGCACGATCCGGCTGTGATTGAAGAAGCGGTGAAACAAGGGATTCCACAGAACGTGATTGACGCCGCCCAGCGTTCGCCGGTCTATAAAATGGCGATGGACTGGAAGCTCGCCCTGCCGCTGCACCCGGAATACCGCACCCTGCCGATGGTCTGGTACGTGCCACCGCTGTCACCGATCCAGTCCTACGCGGACGCGGGTGGCCTGCCGCAGAGCGACGGCGTGCTGCCTGCGGTGGAGAGCCTGCGCATCCCGGTGCAATACCTGGCAAACATGCTCAGCGCGGGCGATACCGGCCCGGTGCTGCGCGCCCTGAAACGTATGATGGCGATGCGTCACTACAAACGTTCCCAGACCGTAGAAGGCGTAACCGACACCCGCGCTATTGAAGAAGTAGGCCTGACGGAAGCACAGGTTGAGGAGATGTACCGCTATCTGGCGATCGCCAACTACGAAGACCGCTTCGTGATCCCGACCAGCCACCGCGAGATGGCCCGCGACGCCTTCCCGGAGAAAAACGGTTGCGGCTTCACCTTCGGCGACGGCTGCCACGGCTCCGACACCAAATTCAACCTCTTCAACAGCAGCCGCATCGACGCCATTAACATCACCGAGGTGCGCGAACACGGGGAGGGAGAATAATGCAGATCCTCAAAATCATCGCGCTGCTGATTGAGTACCCCGATGAAATGCTGTGGGAAAACCGCGATGAAGCCCTCTCCCTGATTGAACAGGACGCGCCCATGCTGCTGCCGTTTGCCCGGCAGCACCTGAGCGCTCCGCTGCTGGATAAGCAGGCCGAATGGTGTGAAGTGTTTGAACGGGGCCGCGCGACGTCGCTACTGCTGTTCGAGCACGTTCATGCCGAGTCCCGCGATCGCGGTCAGGCAATGGTCGACTTGATGAGCCAGTACGAGAAAGCCGGGCTGCAGCTGGACTGCCGCGAGCTGCCGGACTACCTGCCGCTCTATCTGGAGTATCTCAGCATCGTTACCGATGATGAGGCGCGGGACGGTTTGCAAAACGTTGCGCCGATCCTGGCGCTGATTGGTGGGCGGTTAAAACAGCGCGGCGTGGCGCATTTCCAGCTATTCGATGCGCTGCTGACGCTCGCGGGCACCCGCCTTTCCAGCGACAGTGTTGCAACTCAGGTGTCTGGCGAAAAACGGGATGACACCCGTCAGGCGCTGGACGCCGTGTGGGAAGAGGAACAGGTGAAGTTTATCGAAGACAACGCCACATCGTGCGACAGCTCGCCGATGCAGCAATATCAACGACGCTTTAGCCAGGACGTCGCACCGCAGTACGTTGACGTCGGCGCGGGAGGCACAAAATGATCCACTACCTCAACGTGTTTTTCTATGACATCTACCCGTATATCTGCGCGACCGTTTTTTTCCTCGGGAGCTGGTTGCGCTATGACTATGGGCAATACACCTGGCGCGCCTCATCCAGCCAGTTGCTCAGCAAACGCGGGATGAACTGGGCTTCAAACCTATTTCATATCGGCATTCTGGGGATCTTCTTCGGCCATCTGTTCGGCATGTTAACCCCGCACTGGATGTACGCCTGGTTTTTGCCCGTTGCCGTCAAACAGCAGCTGGCGATGATTGCGGGCGGGATTTGCGGTGTGCTGACGCTGATCGGTGGCTCCATGCTGCTGATCCGTCGCCTGTTTAACCAGCGGGTACGCGCCACCTCCACCACGCCGGATATCATTATTATGAGTATCCTGCTGATCCAGTGCATCCTGGGGCTTTCAACGATCCCCTTCTCAGCACAGTACCCCGACGGAAGCGAGATGATGAAGCTGGTCGGTTGGGCGCAGGGTATCGTGACGTTCAAGGGCGGTTCATCTGAAATGTTGAGCGGCGTCGCACCAATCTTCCGCGTACATCTGGTGTTGGGGATGACCATCTTCCTGATCTTCCCGTTCACGCGGCTGGTGCACGTCTGGAGCGCGCCGTTTGAGTATTTTACCCGTCGGTATCAGGTGGTGAGATCGCGCCGTTGATTTTGTCGGGTGGCGAGGTAAAAGTAGAACGGCAACCTGCGTTGCCGTTTTTATGCTTGCTCCCTCTCCCTGTGGGAGAGGGCCGGGGTGAGGGCATCAGCCCGCACGGCCCGCTATTCTCTATTTCCCCGCCTGCGGATGCGTGTCAAACCCTGCCATTACCGCCGTCAGTTCCGCCAGCGTAAAGCCATGTTTCGGATCGTCCACACCCAGCCCAAACCGTTCCTGCATCAGCTGATACAGCGCCTCTGCATCCGGCAGATGGATCTGCTCCTCCACATGGCCATTTTGCCAGTGGGTAAAGTTGAAGTTGGTCAGCGTCAGCTTGCCACCGTCCGGCAGATGACGACACATCAGCAAATGGTGACGAAAATGCGACTGCGGCCAGTGGGCCGACCAGAAGTTCCCCATCACATAATCGGTAAAATACTGCGTCGCCAGGTCAAAATGATACATCGACTGCCAGTGCTCATGGTGGCGGAACTGCAGTACCCAGTCGTTACCCTCGCTCAGGAGGCGATAATGTCCGTGCGGCGTGGCCTGTTCTTCGTTTGCGATTAAGCGTATCGGTGCCGTCAGCGTCTGCCCGCCAAAGCCAACGTCAGCAATCCAGCGCTCGCCGTTAAGCTCAACCAGCAGCAGCCGGTGCGTGCGCGGCGGCATTTGCGGCGGATTCGCCAGAACCACACGACCCAGCACGCTGCGTACCGTGAAGCCGACCTCGCGCAGCACCCGCTCAAACAGGCCGTTTTGCTCGAAACAATACCCGCCACGGCGCGCCGTCACCAGTTTGTCGACCAGACACTGATCTTCAAGGTGGATCTCACGCGGCAGAACGACGTCGATATTCTCGAAGGGGATCGCACAGTTGTGGTGTAGATGCAGCGCTCGCAGGGTATCGATATCAACCGATGCGGGCTGTGTCCAGCCCGTACGGGAAAAATAGGCACTCAGAAATGGGGACATGATTCGCTTCCTTGAGGTGATATTCCTTGTTTATAAACTATTTTGTCGTACTGAGATGCGCAAAAGTGCTTTTTAAGGCCGGGCGTTGCGCTGCAGGATACCGAATGCGCTCAGCATTAACACCAACCCGGTGATGAGCGTCAGTGTCGCCATCGCCATTCCTTGTCCAACAGAGCCTTGCTCGAACTGACGCCAGATAAAGACCGACACCGTCTGAGTCCCCGCGGGTGCCAGTAACAGAGATGTCACCAGCTCACGCGAGGCAATCGCGAACACCATCAGCATCGCCGCCAGCAGCGCAGGGGAAACCAGCGGCATCACGATAAACCGCAGCACCTGGAACGCGGATGCCCCGTGTACGCGCGCGGCAGGTTCCAGATTACTCCCCAGTTGACGCAGCGCACTGCCGACGTAACGCACCGGCCACGGCAGTAAAAGACAGCAATAGGAAAGTAACAGAATAACCCAGGTATTGTAGGGCGAGAGCGGCCAGAAAGGACGGTTCCAGAGCAGGATTAACCCGACACCGACTACGATACCCGGTAGTGCGGCTGGCATCAGCGAGAGCGCGTCCAGTATGCTGCGCCCTTTTATCTTTTGCACTACCGTCAGCCATGAGACCAATAACCCTGACACGCCGGTTATGCACGCCGTAGCCAGCGCCAGTGATAAGCTGGTGCCCAGCGCCGACAATGCATCGCCCTGTTGATTAAACAACGCAGCGTAATGTGACAACGTCACGTTAGATATTGCCACACCGCCGGACAGGGTTCTTAACACACCCGACAACGCCATCGACAGCCCTGGCAGGATCACCGCGATGATTCCTGCGGATGCCATCAGGAGCACAATCGGCAGCGTGAATACGCCCGCCTCTGCCCCCGTATTCTGCATCGGTTTACCGGTAATGCTGGTGACATCATGATGTCCGGTCAGTTTTTTCTGTACTCCCCAGGCGCTGAGCGCAATCATCACCAGTACCACAGAAAGCATTGAAGCCCCGGACAGATCGACCGGCCAGTCTGCCAGCTTCTTTTCGATGTCGGTAGTCAGCATCAATACACCTGCTCGCGTTCCCAGTGCGGCAGGCACACCGAACTCCTCAATCGCCAGCGTGAATGCCAGCAGCATCCCCGCCGCCAGCGACGGCGATAGCATCGGCAGCGTAATGTGCCAGAACGCCCTTCCCGCGCTCGCGCCGTGTACACGGGCAACCAGCCCCAGACGTTGTCCACTCGCCAGTAAACTGCGCGAGACAGCAAAATAGATCACCGGAAAAATGTTCAGCGCCATCACCAGCACAATGCCGGTTTTGCTGAACAACACATCATTCAGGTTGATACCCGTTAACTGCTGCAAGTAACCATTGGTTTGCAGCACCAGCATCCACGACAGCGCAGCAATGTAGGGCGGCGTTAAAAATGGGATCAGGAACAGCAGATCCCACAGGCGTGGCAGCGGCAGGTTCAGCAAACCTCGCGCCACGCCGAGAGGAAAACCGATCAGGGCGCTGACCAGCGCAACACCGATACCGACCTGAAGCGTTCCTCCCAGCATACCGGGCAAGTGTGGCTCAGCCAGTAACGCCTGAATACCGCTAAATGCCCCCGTCAACTCGCCTGCGCTGAACTGCGGAAATACCGCCTGCAGAGCAATAAAGGACAACGGAAACGCCACCAGAATAATCAGCAGCGCCAGCGTCATAACCGACAACGTTCGTTGATTCACAAGGCAATCCTGAAGACGGGGTTGCCCCCGCCGGGTGAATTACAGGGAGAAAAGCGTGTTGAAGCGCTTAAGAATATCGCTGCGTGCGTGAGTGCCATCGCTTTTGGTCGGCAGGATATTAAGCTCGTTCAGCAGCGGACGCTTCGCCTTGACGTCACCACGTGCAGGCATCAGCCACGCGTCGGCCACCATCGCCTGACCTTCCGGGGAAAGCACATAATCGATAAAGGCCTTCGCATCATCCGGATGCCGGGTTGTTTTCAGGATCATCATCGGACGCGGGGCAATTACCGTGCCGCTCGCCGGGAAGATCACCTTCAGGGATTCGCCCTGGCTGATGTTGCCGTAAGAAACATAATCCACCGCACCAAACACGGCTGCTTTTGCCCCCTGCATCACTGGCGTCACCGCTTGTGCGTTCGGACCGCTTACCACCATGCCGTTCTTTTTCAGTGCATCAAACAGCGTCCAGGCGTTGTCACCCATGCCGTTTTGCAGACCGATCAACAAATCCAGTGACGCACCCGACAGCGACGGGTCCGGCGTGGTCACTTTGTCTTTAAACGCATCGGTCGTCAGATCCTGCCACTCTTTCGGCTCCGGCGTACCGCTTTTGGTATTCCAGACGATCCCCAACGCCGAGACGCCCTGCGCCACATAATCCGCAGATTTCAGGTCGGCCGGAACTTTTTCAGCGTTAGCACTCTGGAACGGCAGCAGCCAGCCGCGTGCGTGCAGATCTTCAGCCGTGTCCCAGGAGGCGGAGATCAGAACATCCGCCTGCGGGTTGGCTTGTTCCGCCTCCAGGCGCGCCATCACCTTCCCGGTCGTTGCCTGGAAGATATCAACTTTCACACCGGTTTTCTTTTCAAAGCCGGTCGCCAGATTTTTGGCAAGCGATCCCGGCCCGGCGGTGTACACCGTCAGCGCATGGGCACTGGTGATCATGACAGACGATAACGCCATGGCGAGCAGAACTCCTTTTTTCACAGACATGGTGGCTTTCATGCAAACTCCCCTGAGGATGAAATCAAACGATCGGCAGCAACGCTGCCTGCAGACAAATGCACGATGCGATCGGCCAGGATTTCAGCCTCCCGGCGGTCGTGGGTAACATACACAGCGGTTGTCCCGAGCTGACGCAGCAGCGTGGTTATCTCCTGACACAGTGATTCGCGCAGTTCGCTGTCGAGATTAGAGAGCGGCTCGTCAAAAAGCAGCACGCGAGGTTCAGCGACGATCGCCCGAGCCAGCGCCACGCGCTGCTGCTGCCCGCCGGATAGCCCGGCAGGTTTGCGGTCAGTAAAATCGCTTAACCCGACACGTGAAAGCGCCTGAGCAACGCGGGTATCGCGCTCCTGACGAGGGATATTGCGCATCTTCAGGGGAAAGGCCACATTCTGTGCCACCGTCATATGCGGCCACAGCGCATAGTCCTGAAAGACCATGCCGATATCCCGCGCTTCCGGCGGCAGCGACCAGCCCGCTTTTGCGACCTGACGTTCGCCAAAGTGGATTTCTCCCGCGGCTGGCTGCGTTAACCCCGCCAGCAGCCGAAGCAGCGTACTTTTCCCGCAGCCTGATGGCCCCAGCAGCGCAACCACGCTGCCCGCATCAATGTGCAGATCGATTTGATTCAAAACGGTATTCGTCCCAAACGCGTACGAGACGCCTTTGAGCGTAATGGAGGTCAGCATATTGTTATCCTCTTTGGGATTTACTGTCCGCCACTGTAGGGAGACTGTATGACGAACACATGACGCTACTGTTGCGTCTTGATTTCACCCGCCCTTCAGTCGTTTAATGCCGTAAACCCTGCAAAGAGGAATGTCTATGCATCCGTTTCGCCCCGTCGAGTTAAAGCATGCCAGCCGTTTGTTGAACCATGGCCCTACTGTTCTGATTACCAGCCGCGATGAATCCATTGATCGCCGTAATGTGATGGCGGCAGCCTGGTCAATGCCGGTTGAATTTGAACCGCCGCGTATCGCGATCGTGGTGGATAAAAGTACCTGGACTCGTGAGCTGATCGAACGCAGCGGGAAGTTTGGTATCGTCATTCCCGGCGTGGCGGCGGCCAACTGGACCTGGGCGGTGGGCAGCATCAGCGGACGCGATGAAGACAAATTCAACTGCTACGGCATTCCGGTAGTGAATGGTCCAGTCCTCGGCTTGCCGGTGATTGAAGAGAAATGTCTGGCGTGGATGGAGTGCCGTTTACTGCCAGTAACCTCTGCGGCAGAGAAATATGACACGCTGTTTGGTGAAGTGGTTTCTGCGGCAGCCGATGAACGCGCGTTTGTCGAAGGACGCTGGCAGTTTGACGGGGATAAGCTGAATACACTGCATCATCTGGGAGCCGGAACATTTGTCGCGAGCGGAAAGATGGTTAAGGCGCTGGATTGATTTTTATGATTATATATTGCTGATATATATAGATTTTCTATAGCATTTAATGTTTACCAGGATGAAGGGAAACGGAGGATATTTCTGATGCGATTGAAGTTGGACCTATCGATAAGGAAATATCTATGTCATGGAATAAATATGCTGCAGTCGAGTATGCAAAAAATCATGTTTATCACGAAAGCCATCGAAAATGTGAGCTCTTTGTGAAAAATGCCATCATTGCTGGCGGCTTACCTATACATGGAACCGGGTCAGCAAAAAATATGGGGCTTACGCTGTCCCAGGTTGGGTTTCAAAAAATCACTGGTGCCCCACAGTTAGGCGATGTGGTTGTTATACAGTCCATAGAAAATCATCCTGATGGTCATGTTTGTATTTATGATGGTCATCAATGGCTAAGCGATTTCGCTCAGCGCACTATGTATCCTGGATCCGCATACAGAAAAGCTCACCCAGCGTATCAGCTTTACAGGCACTATTAATATGAAAGCCGTCTTAATTTTTATTCTGTTATTAACCAGCGCTGCGCATGCCGAAGACAGTGATAACGCAGCTAAAACCGCGTTAAGGTTTAATAAGTGGTACATCAGTCAATATGCTGCTAATAAATTCCCAATTATGGACAATGCGAAAATAGAAGAATACGTCACTGCAGATACCATGAAGAAATTAAGGCATGCGCAGGACCCTCGTTTCGCTGACGACGAGTTTTATGATGCTGATTTCTTTCTTAAGTCGCAGGATATTGAGGAAGATTGGGCAGAGAATGTGACGGTGGTTTCATCCGATTACGATCCGGTTTGTACGAATATTTACGTGTCGTTTGGTAAAAACCAGGAGTACACGGTCATCGATTGTATGGTCAAAGAAGAAGGTATCTGGAAGGTTCAATCCGTATCACGTCAAGAAATACTGCGTAACGAAAATCTGAAATAACAAAAACCACAGGGCAGCCCTATAGCTGCCCTGTGGAATTAACTACTTCGCACGCCGCGCAATAATCTCATCCGCAACATTACGCGGTGCTTCCGCGAAATGATGGAACTCCATCGTATACGTCGCGCGCCCCTGCGACATCGAGCGCAGCGTGGTGGCATAGCCAAACATCTCCGCCAGCGGCACGTCCGCACGAATAATCTGGCTGCCGTACTGCTCTGCCATCCCCTGCACCATGCCGCGGCGGGAGGAGAGATCGCCCATAATATTCCCGGCGTACTCTTCCGGCGTTTCGACCTCAACGTGCATTACCGGCTCAAGAATAACCGGGTCCGCTTTGCGCGCACCCTCTTTAAACCCGAGGATCGCCGCCATGCGGAAGGCCATCTCTGAGGAGTCCACGTCATGATACGAACCAAACGTCAGGGTAGCTTTCACATCAACAACCGGATATCCCGCCAGCACGCCGGTATTCATGGCTTCGCGCAATCCTTTTTCTACGGATGGAATATACTCACGCGGTACCACGCCGCCTTTGGTGGCATCTTCAAACGTAAAGCCACTGCCGGGTACTGTCGGTTCAAGGCTCAGTACCACATGACCGTACTGCCCTTTACCACCGGACTGGCGGACAAATTTGCCTTCAATATCCTTCACCGCTTTACGCAGCGTTTCACGGTAGGTCACCTGTGGACGACCAATATTCGCCTCAACGCCAAACTCACGCTTCATGCGGTCGACGATAATTTCCAGATGCAGTTCCCCCATCCCGGAAATAATCGTCTGTCCGGATTCCTCGTCAGTATGGAGACGGAACGACGGATCTTCCGCCGCCAGACGCTGCAACGCGATACCCATTTTTTCCTGGTCGGCCTTCGTTTTTGGCTCGATCGCCAGGGAGATGACCGGGTCCGGGAACTCCATCCGTTCAAGGGTGATCACGGCATTCGGGTCGGTCAGGGTATCCCCCGTGGTGACATCTTTCAGCCCCACGCAGGCCGCGATGTCGCCCGTTCGCAGTTCATCCACTTCATGACGATCGTTAGCGTGCATAAGCACAATGCGTCCGATGCGCTCTTTCTTCCCTTTCACCGGGTTATACACCGCGTCGCCTTTTCTCAGCACGCCGGAGTAGACGCGGATAAAGGTCAACTGCCCGACGTAAGGATCGCTCATCAGTTTGAAGGCCAGCGCCGAGAACGGCTCGTCATCAGACGGGTGACGCTCTGCGTGCTCCCCTTTTTCATCCACACCATCAATAGCAGGCACATCCAGCGGCGACGGCATCAGCTCAACAACCGCGTCGAGCATCCGCTGTACCCCTTTGTTTTTAAAGGCACTGCCGCACAGCATCGGCTGGATTTCACCGGAAATGGTCCGAATACGCAGCCCCTGGATAATTTCAGACTCGTCGAGATCGCCCGTCTCCAGATATTTATCCATCAGCGCCTCACTGGCTTCTGCTGCGGCAGAGACCATTTTTTCCCGCCATTCCTGGGCGGTGCTGAGCAGCGCGTCTGGCACAGGAGCATAGCTAAACACCATGCCCTGCGTCGCGTCGTCCCACACGATAGATCGCATCTTGATCAGATCCACCACGCCGGAGAAGTGATCTTCTGCGCCCACCGGGATCACAATCGGCACCGGATTGGCTTTCAGACGCTCCTGCATCATCCGCACGACGCGGTAAAAATCGGCTCCCGGACGGTCCATTTTATTCACAAACGCCAGCCGCGGAACGTGGTATTTGTTCGCCTGACGCCAGACGGTTTCGGATTGCGGCTGCACGCCACCCACGGAGTCATACACCATCACGGCACCGTCGAGCACACGCATAGAACGTTCCACCTCAATGGTGAAATCCACGTGCCCTGGCGTGTCGATAATGTTGATCCGGTGCGGTTCAAAACCTCTGTCCATACCTGGCCAGAAGCAGCTGACAGCCGCAGAGGTGATGGTGATCCCACGCTCCTGCTCCTGCGCCATCCAGTCGGTAGTTGCCGCGCCATCGTGTACTTCACCCAGCTTGTGGCTCATCCCGGTGTAAAACAGGATGCGCTCAGTGGTGGTTGTTTTACCGGCATCGATATGCGCGGAGATACCGATGTTGCGATAACGTTCGAGAGGGATGGGTCGGGGCATAATAGATCCTTAGTCATTAAGACATCTGTGTGACGACCGGGATGGTCGCGTGTTCGTTCGTTTGCTATAATAGTCCCATTGTACGAGTATTATCGAACTATTTTTTAACACCATGCCTATTGTTGATATAGCTCAATCTGACTTTTAACGCAGGAAAACGATGACCCCAAACCACCCGGAACCTGAACAAATACTGCTGGAAAATGTGCTTTTCGCGCTCGGTAACCCGCTCCGCCTCTCGATTATCCGCAGGCTCGCCGATGGCAGTGAGCTAAGCTGCAACGCGCTACGCCCGGACGATGTGGTGAAATCCACCATGACTCACCACTGGCGCGTATTGCGTGACAGCGGCGTGATCTGGCAGCGCCCGCAGGGGCGAGAGAATATGATTTCACTGCGCAGAGACGATCTGGATGCCCGTTTTCCAGGGCTAATGGCGATACTGCTGAAGGTTCGGTGATCATGCCGGGCGATCATTCTGGCGTACCCGGCATAAAACGCCTTACATCGAATACCCAGGCTTTTTAATCAGCTCATCCAGTTTGGGTCCAATCTCCGTATCCCAGACCTGCGCTTTCCAGTCTTCCGGCTGCACCTGATTCAGGGCAACAGACACGGAACTGTCTTTGCTGTCGAAATGGCGAATAATCACCTTCGCGATATCTTCCGCCAGCGCGGTTTTTTGTTGGTCATTCAGATCGCGGGGGAAACATTTAATATCAACGTGTGGCATGTGCAGGCTTCCTGTTGTGAGTGAGCGTTCCACGTTATCAGATTATCTCGTTGGCTTTTAACACCTTGTGCAGTTCAGGAAGCTGGCAAACCGTGTCCGCAATGGCCGTTATCTTCGGTGTATTTGCCGCAAACCATTCATGCCGCGGCCCCCAGGTGCGCGCCACTGCGATATAGACGTCAAGCAGGGTCAACCGTTCGCCAAACGCAAAGGGCGAGGCTTTCAGCTGACTGTCAAACCAGAGATAGAGTGACTTCCGGTACTCAATGCAGTTTTTCTGTAGCTGTTCCGGCGCATCGGGCACCCAGCGTTCCGGGTAATCGGCATAGGTAAAGGTGGGATAGACGTTCGCCACAAACCAGATGAGCAAACGCTGAAACTGCTGGCGCTCGGCCTGCCCTACGGGCGGGGCAAGATCGGGACAGCGGTCGAGCACCATCAGGGCAATCGCCGCTGTTTCGGTCACGATCGCCCCGTTCTCCAGCTCCAGCGTCGGCACCTGACACAGCGGATTGAGTTTTTGCAGCAGCTCACGCTGTGGGCCGGGCTGATCAAACCCGTCCACGTTGATAAACTGGTAAGGAATGTCTGCCTGGGTCAGCATCACTTCACTGATTGCCGAGCCCCAGCCGGGTACGCCATAGAGTTTAATCATGTTGCCCCCTCAGGGTTGAAAACCCTAAGTGTAGAGCACGATTAGTAGGTTATCCCTGGCGGGTTTACGTCCGATGTGGCCACCGCTTCGCCCTGCTCGCCCCAGCGCGCCAGCACCTTCTGGTACTCTCCACGCTGAATCGCACCATCCAGCGCGGCCTGCAATGCATATACCAGCCCGTTGCCTTTTTTGGTTGTCGTGGCGACATACGCTTTCTTCGGCCCTAAGCCCACCACGCGGGTTTTACCGGTCAGTGCCGCTTTATAGGCGGAGACCGACTGCGGCCCGAAGAAAACATCCGCCCTGCCGGACTGAATGTACAAATTGCCTGAGGCATCATCGGTAAGATAGACCGGCAACGCAGGCTCACGCCCGGCCTTTTTGTTCTCTTCGTTCCAGCCCAGCAGAATGCGCTCCTGATTAGTGCCGGAGCCGACAATCACCTTTTTACCCGCCAGATCTTCAGCGCTCTTGATTGACCGGACATCGCTGGTGGATTTCACCGAAAACGCCAGCGAATCGACGCGGTAGGTCGCAAAATCAAATTTCTCTTTGCGCTGTTCGGTGACGGCAATGTTCACCAGCGCCACGTCATAGCGTCCGGATGTTATTCCCAGCGGCCAGTCCTCCCACGCCGTTGGCACCAGTTTCAGTTTCAGCCCTAAACTGCCCGCCAGTAAACGGGCGATATCCGGATCGCTGCCGATGCGCGTGCGGTTATCGCTGGCGAGCAGCGCCAGCGGCGGTGAGTTAAGCGCTGAAATGGCGACCGTGAGCGTGCCCGGCTCAACAAATTTGTAGTTCGCCGGGATCTTCGCCACCGCCTGCGGATCGACCGTTACCGGCAGCGGCCGTTCGTTGGCATTCAAATCGATACTGGCATAGCTCGCTGTGGTAAACACCAGACCAGCCAGAAGTCCATATTTCATCTGCACTCCTTACAGCACTTTAGAGAGGAACTGGCGCGTTCGCGCGTGTGACGGACGGTTCAACACCTCGTCGCTGCTCCCCTGTTCAACAATTTTACCGTCGACCATAAACACCACCTGATCCGCCACTTCACGGGCAAAGCCGATCTCATGGGTGACTACCACCAGCGTGGTGCCGGAGCGGGCGAGCGTTTTAATCACGTCCAGCACTTCACCAACCAGTTCCGGGTCGAGTGCGGAAGTCGGCTCATCAAACAGCATTACGCGGGGACGCAGCGCCAGCGCGCGGGCAATGGCGATACGCTGCTGTTGACCACCGGAAAGATGGCGCGACCAGGCGTCGGCCTTATCGCGCAATCCCACCACATCCAGCAGACTGTATGCCCTTTCCACCGCCTCTTTTTTGCTGAGTTTCTTATGCGCGACAGGCGCTTCAATCAGGTTTTCCAGCACCGTGAGGTGCGGAAAAAGATTAAAGTTCTGGAACACGTAGCCCACATTGACGCGCTGTTTGAGGATCTCTTTCTCTTTCAGCTCGTAGAGTTTGTCACCCTGACGGCGATAGCCGATGTAATCCCCGTCTATCTGGATAAACCCTTCATCGACGCGCTCCAGATGGTTGATGGTGCGCAGCAGCGTCGATTTTCCCGAACCGGAAGGCCCGAGGATCACCGTGACCGATCCCGGCGGGATCTCAAGCGAAACGTTATCAAGTGCTTTGTGACGGCCAAAAAATTTACTGACCCCGGTAATGGAAATGTGTCCTTCAGGAGAGGCTTGCATGGACGGGCTCCTGTGTTTGCGTGTTCGGGACGGTGCGGGTACGGCTGGGCGAACGGCTCTGGTTCACCGCCGAACGGCGTTCACTGCGGGCGAGCCCGCGCTCGACAACATGCTGAATGGCAGACAATACGGTGGTAATGACCAGATACCACACGGCACCGACCATCAGCAGCGGGATCACCTCCTGGGTGCGGTTGTAGATCATCTGAATGGTATAGAACAGCTCCGGCATCGCCAGCACGTACACCATCGCCGTGCCTTTTGCGAGGCTGATAATCTCATTAAAACCGGACGGCAGAATGGTGCGCAGCGCCTGCGGTAAAATGATGCGCACGGTGCGACGCCAGGCAGGCAGCCCGAGCGCGGCGGCGGCTTCATACTGACCGTGATCGACGCCGAGAAAACCGCCGCGGATGATTTCTGCGGTATAAGCGCTCTGCACCAGCGTCAGCCCTACGACTGCCGTGGAAAACTGCCCCAGCACGTTGATGGTTTCAAAACTGCCCCAGGTAATACCCGTAAACGGCACGCCGAGGGAGAGCGTGTCGTAGAGATAGGAAAAGTTGTAAAGGATGATCAACACCACAATCAGCGGCAGCGAACGAAACAGCCAGATGTAACCCCAGGCCAGGCTGCTCAACAGCCACGATGAGGATAATCTTGCCAGCGCCAGCATGCCGCCGAACGCCACGCTCAGCACGGTGCCAATCAGCGTTAACAGCAGCGTCTGCCCCACGCCCTCCAGGATCACCGGGTCAAAGAACCAGCGGGCAAACACCGCCCACTCCCAGCGTGGGTTAAAGGCCACGGACTGAGTCACGACCGCCAGCACAAACAGCGCCACCACTGCACCAACGGTTCGCAGCGGATAACGCGCCGGGACCACCTTAATGGTTTCAACGTTGCTCATCGTCGTTCCTCATGCGGTTTTGCTGAACGCTTCGCGTACCAGCGTTTTGGTGAAACGCAGCCGACCGTCAAACGGCGGCAGGCTGTACTCTTCCGGATCGCGCTCAAGATCGAACTGCGGCTGATACCCCTGGCTGATATAGAGCCTGACCGCTTCCGGCTGACGAAAACCGGTGGTGAGGTAGATTTTGCTATACCCTGCCAGCACCGCCCTGCGCTCCAGCTCCTGCACCACGCGGGCAGCAAGCCCCTGCTGACGCAGGGATTTATCCGTCCAGATGCGTTTAATTTCGGCTGTCTGTTCATCAAAGGGTTTGTATGCGCCAGTGGCGATAATTTTCCCGTCGCGCTCCAGCACGATAAACAGCCCCTGCGGCGCTAAATACCACTCGGTGAGTTCCACTTCCGCGTCTTTAGAGAAGTAGTCTCCGTAGCGAGCCGCATATTCACCGAACAGCCCCTCAATAATGGGCTGGAGTTCGGCATCTTCCGGTGAAACATCGCGAAATTGTTCACTCATGGTGCCTCCTTAGTCTCCCAGGCCCGCCGGGTTCACTTCTGATTGAGGAATGCGCTCAACGCCTTCCCCCCAGCGGTTCAGCACTTTGTCGTAATCCCCGTTTTTGATCACCCCGTTAAGCGCGGTTTGTACCGGCTCAACCAGTCCGCTGCCCTTTT
The DNA here is from genome assembly GCF_041021625.1 of Enterobacter sp. MALB-1. Lineage (NCBI taxonomy): Bacteria > Pseudomonadati > Pseudomonadota > Gammaproteobacteria > Enterobacterales > Enterobacteriaceae > Enterobacter > Enterobacter sp. MALB-1. Next base: position 2,165,867 of record NZ_JBDPJL010000001.1, on the reverse strand, counting down.
TCAGCGTCACCGCGATATGCGCCGCTTTCGGCCAGCCGCCGTCAACGCTGCCGACCAGTTTGGTTTTCCCGGTTAATGCTGCTTTCCATGCGCCAATCACGTTCGGACCAAAGTACGCATCCGCACGGCCTGACTGAAGCGCCAGCGTTTGTGCCGCATCGTCTTTGGTGTAGACAGGGGTAAAGGCTTTGAGACCTTTTTTGAGGTTCTCGTCATTCCACGCCAGCAGGATCGCTTCCTGGTTGGTGCCGGAGCCGACGATAATCCGCAGCCCGGCGATGTCTTCTGCCTTCTGAAGCGACGCGATCGGGCTGGTCGATTTCACGTAGAAACCGAGGGAGTCTTTACGGTAGGTGGCGAAGTCAAACTTCGCTTTACGCTCTTTGGTGACGGTGATGTTGCTGATGGCCGCGTCATATTTGCCGGATGCCACGCCCAGCGGCCAGTCCTCCCAGGAGGTTGGCACCACGTTCAGCTCCAGCCCCAGGCTGTCGGCCACCAGGCGGGCGATGTCGACTTCACTCCCCAGCAGCGTTTTGTTGTCATCGGAGAAAACCGTCAGCGGCGGTTGATTCAGACCCGCCACCGCGACGGTAAATTTCCCCGGTACGGCAAAGCGATAATCTTTCGGCAACTGCGCGACCGCATCGTTATTTTTGGCGGTATTGACCGGCGTTTTATTCGCCTCAATGCTCACACCCGTTCCGTTAATATTCACATTCTCTGCCCAGACGGCAGGCGTAAAGGCCAGCGCGAGCGCCAGAATAAGCGAGGTTTTCTGCATAGCGGTGTTCTCTTTTATTGTTGTGTGAACTGATTTTTCGGTTCGTCTAAGCCCAGGCTTTCGCGCAGCGTGGTGCCGGGGTATTCGGTGCGGAACAGGCCACGGGACTGCAGAACAGGCACCACCTGCTCAACAAAGCGCGGGAAAGTATCCGGCGTGCCGCCCTGAATGATGAAACCGTCAGCCGCATAGTGCTCAAACCAGGCCTGCAGCCCATCCGCCACCTGCTCTGGCGTGCCGGAAAACCGCGGGCGCGGTGATGCCGCTTCAAGCGCGACCTGGCGCAGAGTTAAGCGGCGCTCACGGGCATTGCGCTTAATTTCATCGGTAGTGCTGCGGAAGCTGTTTTTACCCAAATCGCCGATGTCCGGGAACGGTTCGTCGAGCGGATACTGACTGAAATCATGATGTTCAAAATAACGGCCCAGATAATTGAGGGCATCATTAATCGACACCAGCGCCGCCGTGGTTTGATACTGGTTTTCCACGTCATCGGCGTCTTTACCCACAATCACGCTCACGCCCTGGAAAATATGCAAATCAGACGCGCGACGGCCATTGATTTCCAGTTGCTGTTTCACATCGCGATAAAAGGCTTTTGCCTCGTCTAACGTTTCATGATGGGTAAATATGGCGTCGGCGTGTTTCGCGGCCAGCTTTTTCCCGTCATCCGACGCGCCAGCCTGAAATACAATCGGGCGTCCTTGCGGGGTACGGCCAATATTCAGCGGCCCGGCGACCTGGAAGAAATCACCGTGGTGATTGAGAGTGTGCAGTTTTGCAGGATCAAAAAACTGACCACTCTCCTTATTTCGCACAAAGGCATCGCCCTCCCAGGAATCCCACAGCCCTTTCACCACTTCCAGATACTCATCCGCAATGCGGTAGCGCAGCGCGTGCTCCGGGTGTTTATCGCGCGAGAAGTTTTTCGCTGATCCTTCCAGCGGCGAAGTCACCACATTCCAGCCAGCCCGCCCGTTGCTCAGGTGATCAAGGCTGGCAAACTGGCGTGCCACGGTAAACGGCTCGCTGTAGGAGGTGGAGAGCGTCCCGACTAAACCCAGACGCGAGGTAATACTGGCCAGCGCGGATAATACCGTCAGCGGCTCAAAGCGGTTTAAAAAATGCGGTATGGATTTCTCATTAATATAGAGACCATCGGCTACAAATAAAAAATCGAGTTTTCCCTCTTCCGCTTTTAACGCCGTCTCTTTGACGAAATCAAAATTGATACTGGCATCTGCGACGGCCGCCGGATGACGCCAGGCAGACATATTTCCGGATGCACCATGCAAAATGGTTCCCAGCCGCAATTGTCGGGTTGCAGACATATTCACCTCTTATGAATTAAACGTGTTGCAGTGCTTTTTCCGCGAGCTGTGCAAAATAGCGGGCAGCGGGTTCAATTAATGCTTCGTCCGGGTTAAAGGCCGGATGATGTAAACCAAACGGGCTATTGCTGCCAATGCTGACAAAGGCTCCGGGGATATTTTGCAGATAGACCGCGAAATCTTCCCCGCCCATATGCAGTTCGGCGTGCCGGGTTTCATATCCCGCTTCACGCGCCACCGACGTGGCGAACTCCGCCCAGCGCTCGTCATTCACCAGGGCGGTTGGCCCGGCGTACCAGGTAATATCAATCTGAGCGTTAAAGGCGCTGGCAAACCCGGCAGCAATTTCCCCCACTCGCACTTTTACGTTCTGCTGCACTTCCGTGCGGTGCGTGCGCAGCGTGCCTTCCAGCTCAACGCTTTCGGGCAGGACATTCCAGGTATTACCACCGGCAATACGCGTTACGCTCAGCACCACAGAATCCAGCGTATTGACGTTGCGGCTGGCCACACTTTGCAGCGCCGTCACCAGCTGACTCGCCAGGACAATCGCGTCGTTGCCTTCGTGTGGACGCGCCGCGTGAGCACCTTTGCCGGTGATGCGGAACACAAACCGGTCGACGTTGGCATAAAAGGGACCGCCGCGGGTGGCAAACTCGCCTACCGGCAGCGACGGCTCGTTATGCATCCCGAAGATTGCGCGAACGTCATGTAACGCACCGGCCCGTACCATGCTTTTCGCACCACCAAAGTTCTCTTCCGCGGGCTGGAACAGAATGCGCACGCGTCCGTTAAGCGAGGCGGCGCGCGCTTTCAGCTTCAGCGCCGCACCGAGGATCACGCTGGTGTGGATATCATGTCCGCAGGCATGCATTACGCCGGGCCGCTGCGAGCTAAATGGCACACCGCTGCGCTCCTCAATCGGCAAGGCGTCAATATCTGCCCGTAGCGCAATCAGCTTTTTACCGCTCCCGATTTCCACCACCAGACCGGTAGAGAGTTCGTAAGGCAGCGGCGTGATACCCGCGTTTGTCAGCCAGTCGCGCAGACGCGCAGTGGTTTCGACTTCCTGACCAGACAGCTCAGGGTTCTGGTGCAGCTCGCGACGCCAGGCGATCAGTTGCTCAGCAAAACTCATGCAGAAACCTCCTTGCTGAGACGTGCCTGCGCCAGCAGACGCAGTGACTGTACGCGCGTCGCCCCCTCCGACACTGGTGTATCAATAATAAATTCGTCGATACCCCACTGTTGATGCAGGGCATCGAGTTGCGCCAGCACCGACTCCGCCGTCCCGGCCAGTAAAGATTGCGCCCGGCGGGCAATGCGTACCGGCTCACTGCCAGCCTGACGCGCAAAGGCGTAGGCTTGTTCTTCGCTTGCCACGGTGACGCGCTGTCCGTTTGCCAGTTCCACGCCCCATACTTCCACCTTTTGTGCAAGCGCATCCGCCTGAGCCTGTGTCGCGGCGACGATAACCTGCACCGCCACGATGACGTCGTGGACACTGTTTTCACGCCAGGTGGCGATAACCTCGCGCAGCAGATCCGGATCGCCATTCAGGTGAGCGGCAAAGACAAAGTGCCAGTTGAGCTTTGCGGCCAGCAGCGCGCTTTCGGTGCTCGCGCCCAGCAGAAAACCCTGCGCAGGTTCGGGCGGCAGCGGCGTGGCGCGCGCGATCTCCTCCGCTGAGTGATTTCCAGGTCGCAGCCAGCGATTCAGTTGTGCCAGTTGTTCGGCAAAACTGCCCTTTTCCTGCTGATTCAGTCCAAGTTGTAGTGCGCGGGTAGAGAGCGGCAATCCGCCTGGGGCTTTCCCGACACCCAGATCCACGCGACCCGGTGCCAGCGCAGCCAGCACGTTGAAGTTTTCAGCCACTTTGTAGGGGCTGTAGTGCTGGAGCATGACGCCGCCCGATCCCACGCGGATACGCCTGGTTTTACCCAGAACCCAGGCAATCAACAGTTCCGGCGAGGGGCTGGCCAGTTGCGGGGTGTTGTGGTGTTCGGCAATCCAGAAGCGGTGATAGCCCAGTGTTTCCGCCTGTTGCGCCAGGCTTAAGGTTCGCGCCAGCGCATCGGTCGCCGTTTCGTTTTCAGCTATAGGGCTTTTATCCAGAATGCTGATTCGCCAGGACATGTTGCTTTCTCGTTTGACTTAACATGTCGTCATTATTAAAGGTGGATTTCACCTCTGAGAAACAATTAATTTACATTTGGTTTGCCAGAAATCAGAAATGCAAAGCCGGGTGGCTTCAAAAGAGAGTGGTTTCAACCCTGTTAATGAAACCATACGTCGGTTTGCCAGTTTGCCTGAAAAGTGCATTTCTCACTTTTTATTTCACTTAAGTGATTTATTTTCGTTGACGTTAAAAATGTCTCACCTTGTTTATTTTCAATTTTATTACACTGACTTAATTAAACCGCTAAAAATTATTTAATTCAGGGTATTTCACACAACATAATATTCAGAGAGAATATGCCCGCGGTAAAACAAAAGAATAACGTTTTAATCTTGCCTGAATTTTTATTGGCGGCTTCTTTTTACTTATACATCACCATGGAGTTACTCATGAGGCGTAACACCCCCGTTACACAAAACGAGTATTTGCTTAACGAAGGTACGACGTTAATGTCGACAACCAATACGCAAAGCCATATTACCTACGCAAATTCAGCCTTTATTAAAGCCAGTGGATATAATGAGGACGATCTTCTGGGTGAGCCTCATAATGTTATCCGCCATCCTGACATGCCTGCCGGGGCCTTTGGCGATATGTGGTTTACTCTTCAGCAAGGCGAGAGCTGGACGGGGTTGGTCAAAAACCGTCGCCAGAATGGGGATCACTACTGGGTGCGGGCCAACGTCACGCCGGTGTATCAACATGATGCATTAACTGGCTATATTTCAGTACGTAATATTCCTGCCCGTGAAGAGATCGATGCCAGTGAAAAACTCTACGAGAAAATTCGCAACAACGAATTAAAGCAGTATCGCTTTTATAAAGGATTATTGGTGCGTAAGGGGATATTTTCCTTTCTGTCACTGTTTAAACGTCTCAGCACCCGCAAACGGATCAATTATGGCATCGTGGTTACCGCCCTTCTCTTCGGCTCACTGATTTATTTATTGCCTGCAGGAATAACTCAAATGTGTGGGCTGGTCGCTCTTTTTATTGCGCTGGCGTTTTATTTGCACGTTCAAATCTCAGGCCCACTTAACACTATTGTTTGCCAGATGCAGCGCATCGTTTCTGGCCGTAAAACGGACTACGTTCATTTTAACCGGGTCGATGATATTGGCCTGATGATGCGGCTGGTGAATCAGTCCGGGTTAAATCTTAGCTCACTGGTAGACGATGTCGGCACGCAAATCAGCGGTATTGGAACCATTAGTCAGCAGGTGGCGAAAGAAGGTGCCGCATTACAGGCACGCTCTGAAGAGACTGCCGATGATCTCCGGCAAACCGCAGCGGCGGTTGAAGAAATTGCCAGCGCCGTGCAGCAGACGGCAGAAACAGCCAGGGAAGCAATGCAGATGGCGGATCGCACCCGCGCCAGCGCCCACAGCGGCGAAGCGATGATGAAAGAGACTATTGGCATGATGCAGTCGGTGTCGCGGGATAACAGCCAGATTGTCGATATCATCGGCGTGATTGACCGTATCGCCTTCCAGACCAATATTCTGGCGCTAAATGCCGCCGTTGAAGCCGCACGCGCAGGTGACGCCGGACGAGGTTTCGCCGTTGTGGCGGCAGAAGTACGTAACCTCGCGCAGCACTCCGCAACAGCGGCAAAAGAGATCAAAACGCTTATCGAGAAGAATGTCTCCAGCGTTAATTCCGGCGTGGAAATGGTGGAACAAACCGAAACGCAGTTGACGGTGATGATTGGCAACGTCCTGCAGATGTCTTCCCTGATTAAAGAGATCGGCCATGCCACGCAGGAGCAGACGCAGGCCTTAACGCTCATCAACGCATCCATCTCCCGCATCGGCATGATGACGCATAACAATACGGGGATGGTAGATAGCGTCACCAGCGCCGCCAATCACCTGACGCAGCGCACCACGCGTCTGAAACAGGCCATTTCGGTCTTTGGCGGTTAGCGGTTCGGATACTGCTCGTCAGTCACTTTTTCCAGCCATTCAACCGGGCTGCCGTTTACCGCTTCGGCGATGGCAATATGCGTCATCGCCGTTTCGGCGCTCGCCCCGTGCCAGTGTTTAACGCCAGGCGGTATCCACGCGATATCGCCCTGATTCAGCGGTTCCGCCTCTTTGCCCCACTCCTGTAACCAGCCGCGCCCCTGGGTAACGATCAGCGTTTGTCCGAGAGGATGCGTGTGCCACGCGGTACGTGCAGCCGGTTCAAACGTCACCGTTGCGCCCCCCACTTTTGCAGGCTCTGTCGCCTGAAACGGCGCATCAATACGCACGGCACCGGTGAACCAGGCTTCCGGTCCCTTAACTGAAGGTAATGAACCGCTACGGATAATTTTCATGGTGTACTCCTTCGTTTGCTGTTGCGCTAACAGTAGCGCAAAGGTGCCGTAAGCATTAGACTGCATAATCAGAAAGGAACCATGAATACAATTCATGAATGGGTGAATCCACGATGCTAAAAGACAATTTTAACGACCTGCTCTCTTTTATGGTGGTTGCCCGCGAGCGAAGTTTTACGCGTGCGGCTGCGCAGCTCGGCGTGTCGCAATCTGCGTTGAGCCATGCCATGCGCAATCTGGAAGCCCGGCTGGATGTCCGTCTGCTGACCCGCACCACCCGCAGCGTTGCGCCCACCGAGGCTGGTGAACAACTTTTCATGCGCTTAAGCCCACATCTGCTGGAAATCGAGCAGGAACTGACGGCCCTGCGTGATACGCGCGATCGACCGGCGGGAAACATCCGCATCACCGCAGGCGAGCATGCGATGTCCGCCGTGCTGTGGCCCGTGCTCAAGCCGTTTATGGCGCGCTATCCCGACATCAACGTCGAAGTCACGGTGGATAACGGTCTGACGGACATCGTCGATGGGCGTTTCGACGCCGGCGTGCGTCTGGGTGAACAGGTGGCGAAAGATATGATTGCCGTGCGGATCGCGCCGGATATGCGTATGGCGGTAGTGGGCTCGGCGGATTATCTTGCCCGTTTCGGCGTGCCCGAGACTCCCGAGCAGCTTAACGCGCACCGCTGCATTAATATGCGCCTGCCAACGCGCGGGGGACTGTACGCCTGGGAATTTGAACGTGACGGCCGCGAACTGCGTGTACGGGTTGAGGGTCAGCTCACGCTGAACAGCCTGCCACAGCGCATTGACGCCGCAGAAAATGGTCTGGGGCTGGCCTATGTACCGGAAGACACTGTCCAGGACGCGATTGCGAAGGGGCGGTTAATCCGCGTGCTGGAAGCGTGGTGCCCGGCATTTGACGGCTATCATCTTTACTACCCAAGCCGCCGCCAGCACACCACTGCGTTTGCTTTGCTGGTTGACGCACTGCGCAAACCGTAATCGGGATACTGAACGTTATTTGTGACAACGTCACGTTAATCGCCTCCCGTTGCTTGATTCCACCGTGTGATCATTAAGCAAAGCTGATGATTAAAGCAGCACCTTTCTCGCCGTTTTGCCTAAAAAAACGCCACGATTCAGCGCATTGTGATCCCCGTCTGCTCTGACCACACAATTTCCTTCGACATGCATCACTTTCGGCACGGTTATATTTTGCGTCGCTTATCGATTGCGGGTAGGATGCCTCGCCATGTTTCGCCTTATCCATACGCAGAATGACTGGAAAGGCAGCATGTGTCTGCGCAGAGGCAATCGTTTGTTTCGCCCCTGCCAGGGACGACTATCATGACTATGGTTCAGACAGGTAACTCAATGAAAACAAGCAATAAAAGCGCAGCCGATCATCATGCTGCGAAACGTCGCTGGTTGAACTCTCACGAAGAGGGTTATCACAAAGCGATGGGCAACCGTCAGGTTCAAATGATCGCCATCGGCGGCGCTATCGGTACGGGTCTGTTTTTAGGTGCAGGCGCACGCCTGCAGATGGCAGGCCCTGCTCTCGCCCTGGTTTATCTGGTGTGCGGGATTTTCTCTTTCTTCATTCTTCGTGCGTTGGGCGAACTGGTTCTTCACCGCCCTTCCAGCGGCAGCTTTGTCTCTTACGCCCGCGAATTCCTCGGTGAGAAAGCCGCTTACGTGGCGGGCTGGATGTACTTCGTCAACTGGGCGATGACCGGTATCGTCGACATCACCGCCGTTGCGCTGTATATGCATTACTGGGGCGCGTTTGGCGATGTGCCACAGTGGGTGTTTGCCCTCGGTGCGCTGGCAATCGTCGGGACCATGAACATGATTGGCGTGAAGTGGTTCGCTGAGATGGAGTTCTGGTTTGCGCTGGTGAAAGTGCTGGCGATCGTGGTGTTTCTGGTGGTCGGTACGGTATTCCTCGGCAGCGGTAAACCGCTGGATGGCAATACCACAGGCTTCCATTTGATAACCGATAATGGCGGTTTCTTCCCGCACGGCCTGCTGCCTGCGCTGGTACTGGTTCAGGGCGTGGTGTTTGCCTTTGCGTCGATCGAACTGGTTGGTACGGCTGCAGGTGAATGTAAAGATCCCCAGACCATGGTGCCAAAAGCGATCAACAGCGTGATCTGGCGTATCGGCCTGTTCTACGTTGGCTCCGTGGTGCTGCTGGTGCTGCTCCTGCCGTGGAACGCCTACCAGGCAGGACAAAGCCCGTTTGTCACCTTCTTCTCTAAACTGGGTGTGCCTTACGTGGGCAGTATCATGAATATCGTGGTGCTGACCGCTGCGCTCTCCAGCCTGAACTCCGGCCTCTACTCTACCGGCCGTATTCTGCGCTCCATGTCGATGGGCGGCTCCGCACCGAAATTCATGTCGAAGATGAGCAAGCAGCAGGTGCCTTACGCCGGTATCCTCGCCACGCTGGTGGTGTACGTTTTCGGTGTGTTCCTGAACTATCTGGTGCCTTCTCAGGTGTTTGAGATCGTGCTGAACGTTGCCGCGCTGGGCATTATTGCTTCCTGGGCCTTTATCGTGGTCTGCCAGATGCGCCTGCGTAAAGCGATTAAAGAAGGGAAAGCGGCGGATGTGAGCTTCAAACTGCCAGGCGCGCCCGTCACGTCATGGCTGACCCTGCTGTTCCTGTTCAGCGTACTGGTGCTGATGGCGTTCGACTACCCGAACGGCACCTACACTATCGCAACCATTCCACTGCTGGCTGTTCTGCTGGTTGCTGGCTGGTTTGGTGTGCGCAAACGCGTCTATGAGATCCACAGCACCGCGCCTGTTCATCCTGATGATGAAAAACAGGACGGTCCGCTGATTGAAGAGACCTCGCGTTAATAAAAAAGCCGGGTGGCGGCTTCGCCTTACCCGGCCTGCTACTCATGGTTTTTGTAGGCCCGGTAAGCGCAGCGTTACCGGGCAATCCCCACATTAGAGCACGATACGAATCACATCGTCAGGCTGAGTGGCTTCCTGCTGACGGGTGGATTTCTGCTTCACCGTCACGTACAGGGTTTTACCATCGGCAGAGAGCGCCAGGCTGTTCGGGTAGACCGGCGTATCGTAGGTTTTCGTCACTTTATAGGTTTTTGCGTCAATCACGCTCACCTTGCCCGCTTCGCGGTGCGTCACATAGGCTTCGTTACGTACCGGATTAAACAGCACCGCCAGCGATTCTGGCGCAGCGATTTTCTCGATGACGCTGCCATCTTTCAGGCTGACCACCAGCACTTCCGGCTGTTTTGAATCGGTAATAAACGCACGCTGTCCGGCGGTATCCAGGCTCAGGTTCAGGTAGAAGTGCTCTTTCCCGTCATCCTGCACTTTTTTACGGCTCAGAATTTTATTGGTCGCTGTATCAATCGTTACCAGCTCGCCGTCCGCATTGGTGGTGTAGAGGCGTTTTGCCTGCGCATCCAGCGCCAGACCGGTGCTGTATTTACCGGTATTGGCAATCGTGTCCTTCAGCTTCAGCGTTGCGCCATCAACCACCCAAATCACGCTCTCGTTACCGATACCGGTGATGTAAACGGTATTGGTGGTGTCATCCGCCACCAGCTCGCGTGGATGCAGGGGTTTGACTGTGTCACTGCGTTTGCGGTCATCCAGCACCAGACGCCCTTTCACATCACCCGTTTTGGCATCAATGGCGGTCACGGCGCTGTTAGTGGTGTTACCAAACCACAGCGTCTGCGTCGCTTTGTCGATCGTGGCACCAAACGGTTTGAGATCGTTATGAATGGCCTGCGTCACTTCCAGCGTGACCGGATCGAGACGATAGACAATACCGCCCTTGTCGGTTTTGCGGCTTTGCGATGTCGCGACCCACAGCGCATTTTCCTGCTGGCTCACGGCCATCTCATAAGCGCCTTTTCCTACCGCTTTGCGCAGCATGTCTTCGGCAGCATGAACCTGGAACGATCCGGCAAACAATAAAGAGCCTACCAGCAGAGAGCCACGCAGGCGCGGCGAGCACAGATGACGTAAAGACATAACAATTCCTTTTTAAAAGAGGGGGTGTACTACTGACATTGCTTCCGGCAGGCAAAGTCATGGCTTCGCCGTTATTTTAATGAGAATAGTAATCATTAATCGCATGAATGTGGAGTTTTTCTTTCCCTGAACACCTTTCATTAACGCAATGTGCGGTTATAGTTTTCAAAAGATTTACAAAAGATTTAACATGTATGCACATGTTCCATTTGGTTCGTTTCTTTTCCTTAACCGGTTTACTTCATGAAAATCATTTCTGCCCATAAGGCAACTCTCCCGCTGTTGCTGGTTCCTGTCATTTTTGGCCCTCTGAGTGCGATGGCCGCAGAAGAACAGACCATGATCGTCAGCGCCACGCCGCAACCCGTCTCGGAGCTGGATACCCCCGCAGCGGTCAGCGTGGTGAATGGCGACGATATGCGTCAGGCTGCACCGCGTATTAACCTTTCTGAATCCCTCGGCAGCGTCCCTGGCCTGCAAATTCAGAACCGCCAGAACTATGCACAAGATCTGCAGCTCTCAATGCGCGGATTCGGTGCGCGCTCGACCTTTGGCGTGCGCGGCATCCGCATGTATGTGGACGGCATTCCGGCGACCATGCCGGACGGCCAGGGGCAGACGTCCAACATTGACCTCAGCAGCGTAGAGAGCGTTGAAGTGCTGCGCGGCCCCTTCTCTGCCCTCTACGGCAATGCATCAGGCGGCGTGATTAACATCAACACGCAGACCGGACAACAGCCGCCAACCCTTGAAGCCAGCAGCTACTATGGCAGCTACGGCACCTGGCGTTACGGTATGAAAGCGACCGGTGCAATGGGCGATGGCACACACGCGGGAGATGTGGATTACACCGTTTCCACCACCCGCTTCACCACCAAAGGCTACCGCGATCACAGTGGCGCACGTAAAAATCTTGCCAACGCGAAGCTGGGCGTTCGCATTGATGACGCCAGCAAGCTGACGCTGATCTTCAACAGCGTGGACATGAAAGCCAACGATCCGGGCGGGCTGGATTATCAGGAGTGGCGGGATAACCCGCGCCAGTCTCCGCGCGGCGATCAGTACAACACCCGCAAGACCATCAAGCAGACGCAGGCCGGACTGCGCTATGACCGACAGTTGAGCGAGCAAGACGATCTCAGCGTGATGATGTACGCCGGTGAGCGCGAAATGACGCAGTACCAGTCGATTCCTTATCAGCCGCAGCTGAAGCCGACCCACTCCGGCGGCGTGATTGATATGCAGCGCCACTATCAGGGCATTGATACCCGCTGGACACACCGTGGTGAGTTGCTGGTTCCTGTGACATTTACCACCGGTCTGAACTACGAAAACATGAGCGAAGATCGTCGCGGCTACGAGAACTTCGTGATGGACAACGGCGCACCCGATTATGGCGTCAAGGGCGACAAACGCCGTAACGAACGTAACCTGATGTGGAACGTCGATCCTTATCTGCAAACAAGCTGGCAGCTCACACAAAAACTGTCGGTGGATGCGGGCGTGCGTTACAGCTCGGTCTGGTTCGATTCCAACGATCATTACATAACGCCAGGTAATGGCGATGATAGTGGAGACGCGAGCTACCATAAATGGCTCCCGGCAGGCTCGGTGAAATATGCGGTCACTGACGGCTGGAATCTGTATGCTGCCGCAGGACGCGGTTTTGAAACGCCGACCATCAACGAACTCTCCTACCGTTCTGACAACCAGGGCGGACTGAACATTGGTCTTAAACCATCCACCAACAACACGTATGAAGTGGGCAGTAAAACCCGCATCGGTAATGGTCTGCTGACGGCGGCGCTGTTCCGCACTGATACTGACGATGAGATCGTCGTGGATGCCAGTTCCGGCGGCCGTACCAGCTACAAAAATGCCGGTAAAACGCGCCGCCAGGGCGTTGAAGTGTCTCTGGATCAGCAGTTTGCAGAGAACTGGAAGCTGAAAATGGCCTGGACTTACCTTGACGCCACCTACCGCACCAATGTGTGCAGCGATGCAGACTGTAACGGTAACCGGATGCCAGGTATTGCCCGCAACATGGGTTATGCCTCGTTTGGCTGGCAGCCTGAAGAAGGCTGGTATGCGGGAACTGACGTGCGCTACCTGAGCGATATCATGGCGGATGACGAGAACACGGCGAAAGCGCCCTCTTACACCGTCGTCGGCCTGAACAGCGGGTATAAGTTTAACTATGGCAACTGGGGCATGGATATCTTTGGTCGCGTCGATAACCTGTTTGACAAAGAGTATGTTGGCTCTGTCATCGTAAATGAATCCAACGGACGTTATTACGAACCGGCCCCTGGTCGTAACTACGGCGTTGGCGTGTCAGTGTCTTACCGCTTTGAGTGAGTTAAAAACCGGCTACGGAAGTGGCCGGTTTTTTTATGGTGAAAATAATAATTCCCCCCGGAAAAAATGCGCCGGGAATTAGCCACCAGATTATATTAAAAATATAAATACGCGCCTTGCTAAATAATTCCTTAACTAAAATATTGCCGTTGTAAAAGTAGATTCGCTTCATCAATGGCTTTATCTATCGCCTTTTGGCTGGCTGCCACATCCCTTCGCTCAAGCGCGGAGAGCAAATCCGCATAATGATAAGTCGCGGCGGGTACGTCTTTCAGCTCTTCATGCAGATAGTTAATGCACGGACCAATCCGCACCCACAGTTGTTCAATTAATGCACTGAGGGTGGGCATTTCAGCATATTGATAAAGCGTAAACCGAAACACACGGTTGGCGTGCAACGCTTTCTGTACATTTCCCTGACGCATGGCCTCATGGAAAATATCCGACAGTTCGCGCAGCGTCGCCAGTTTGCTCTCCGACATATGCTCGCAGGCCGCGGCGACGGCCATCGGTTCAAGCTGCTTTCTGATGGCATTGATCTCGTTATAGCGATCCAGTGTCACCTCAGGCACCAGGAAAGCCTGGGCCGGTGTGGCATGCAGAGCGCCAGCAGACACCAGACGTAAAAGCGCCTCCCGGACAGGTGTGATGCTGGTGCCTAATTTATCTGCAATCTCTTTGGTGATCAGCCGGGCCCCCGGTTTAAGCGAGCCCGTAATTAACGCGCCCTTCAAACTGATCTCCACTTGCATGGTGAGGCTGACCCTTTGAGCTTTTTCTAAATGATCCAAATCAAGCATGTTTAATTCCCGTAGCCAAAACAAAATGCTATTTACAGCGTCAGTTTAAAAAACGACGCCGGTTCGATATATCCTGTATCGTCATGCCTGGTGATGAGGAGTTCGCATAAAACGCAAATGCTGCACATTTTATTTTTCTTTTACTCTTCGGCCCATCTGTGCTGAGGGTGCGTAAAGTTTAGCTGATTTAATTAAAGACAATATATCGTATCTTCACAAATAATTATGGCGGAGAACCCGCCATATCCGTTTAATCAGTTATCTGTCGCGACGCGTATCACCACTTTGCCAAAATTTTTCCCTTCCAGCAGCCCGATGAGTGCCTGTGGCGCATTTTCCAGCCCATCCGTAACCTGCTCACGATAATGGATTTTGCCCTCCTGTACCCAACGGCCCATTTGCTCCTGAAACTCACTGATTCTGTGGCCGTAGTCCTGCCCGATAATAAAACCTTGCATCCGGATACGTTTCTTCAGGATTGTCGCCATCAACAGCGGTAAACGGTCCGGGCCATCCGGTAGCCCCGTCGCGTTGTAGCCACTGACCAGGCCACACACCGGCACGCGCGCGGAGGTGTTCAGTAACGGCAACACGGCATCAAACACTTTCCCGCCGACGTTTTCATAATACACATCAATACCTTGCGGACAGGCTTTCGCCAGCTGTTGTGCGAAATCAGCCGCATGGTGATCCAGACACTGGTCAAATCCCAGTACCTCAACCGCATGGCGGCATTTTTCTGCGCCACCGGCAACGCCAATGACCCGACAGCCTTTAATTTTGCCGATTTGCCCCACCGTTGCCCCAACCGGCCCGGTCGCCGCCGCGACAACCAGCGTCTCACCGGCTTTCGGTTGCCCGATATCCAGCAGCCCCATATAGGCCGTAAAGCCCGGCATCCCCAGAATGCCCAGCGACCACGAAGGGTGAGACGGATTTTCGCCCAGCTTCACCAGCCCTTTACCGTCAGACAGTTCGTATGTCTGCCAGCCGCTATAACCAAGCACCCATTCCCCCTCTTTATAATCAGGGTGACGTGATTTTTCGACACGGCTGACCGTCCCGCCCACCATCACCGCGTCAATCTCAACCGGCGGTGAGTAGGATGGCGCATCGCTCATTCGGCCACGCATGTACGGGTCCAGCGACAGCCACACCGTGCGTAACAGCACCTGTCCCTCTGCGGGCGCGGGGATCGGCTGTTCTTCAAAGCGGAAATTTTCTGCCACTGGTGCACCCTGTGGGCGTGAGGCCAGCACCCAGCGACGATTTTGCGCTACAGATTGACTCATAGATCGCTCCTTACTTGTGCAAATGTCATTAGAGACTAGTCCTTGATCCGGCAGGCCGCTTTATCATTACGAGCCAGACTGGTTAAGCCGCACGACCAGATACACGCACGATTCATTCGTTTCATTAATAAAACGGCAGTCATTCGGCGGCCCCAGCTCCAGACAATCTCCGGCCTTCATTTCATGGCGGGTATCCCCTTCCTGAAACACCAGTTCACCGGACTGCAGCCAGATCAGCTGACGCGCAAGCGCGTAAGACGAGGCGGGCATCGGCACATCGCTACGTGGCGGAAGCTCTACCTGCACAAGGTCAATCGGGAGATCGGTACGCGGCGATACATGGCGACGCAGGTAGTGCGTCTGTGGATCGCGCCAGACGGGCTGGTTAGCCAGGCGCAGCAGTTTGCCCTCCTGCATTTCTGCCCGCGCAATCAACGTAGACATGCTGATACCAAAAGCACCGGATAAACGTGCGAGCAGCGTCGCCGTCGGGCTGCTGTCTCCACGTTCAATTTTATGGATCATGGCGCGTGAAACCCCCGCCCGATCGGCAAGTTCGCTTAATGACCACCCGCGCGACTCGCGCTCAAGGCGAATTCGCGCACTAATCCGTTGATTCATATTGTCTGTCATAGTGTTCATGACGTCATACTATAGTGTATGAACGGCATTTCAATGGCGTTTTCATAACAAAAAAATATGGATTATGCCGTAGCAGAGTAATTCCAATACTCTGTAATATAGTGTCAGTTTCGTAACACTATAGTGAACAACATATTCAGGGGATCAGTCATGATTGTTCGTCATGCCAGCAAAGAAGATTGCGCCGCTATCGGTGAAATATACAACCACGCGGTATTACATACTGCGGCGATCTGGAACGATAAAACCGTCGATACCGATAACCGCATCGCATGGTTTGAAGCACGCACACTGATGGGCTACCCGGTGCTGATCAGCGAAGAGGACGGCGTGGTGACGGGTTACGCCTCCTTTGGCGACTGGCGCGCCTTTGATGGTTTTCGCCATACGGTGGAACATTCGGTCTACGTTCACCCGGATCACCAGGGCAAAGGCATTGGCCGCCTGCTGATGAACGCGTTGATCGTCGAAGCCCGTAAGATCGGGAAACATGTCATGGTGGCCGGGATCGAGGCGCAAAACCATGCATCGATTCATCTGCACGAGACTCTGGGCTTCGTCATCACCGGCCAAATGCCGCAGGTGGGAACCAAGTTTGGCCGCTGGCTGGATTTAACCTTTATGCAGCTGCAGCTTGATGAGCGCAGCGATCCGGACGCTATTTCATGAATCAGTCATTAACGCTGGCTTTTCTGGTCGCCGCAGGTATTGGCCTGGTCGTGCAAAACACACTGATGGTGCGTATCACCCAGTCCTCTTCGACCATTCTTATCGCCATGCTCCTGAATTCGCTGGTTGGTATTGTCCTGTTTGTCAGCATACTGCTGATTAAACAGGGTACTGCGGGAGTCAGCGAACTGGTCTCGACGGTACGCTGGTGGACGTTGATCCCCGGCCTGTTGGGGTCGTTTTTCGTTTTTGCCAGTATTAGCGGTTATCAGAATGTAGGAGCGGCAACGACAATTGCCGTACTGGTGGCAAGCCAGCTAATTGGCGGGCTGGTGATAGACGTGTTGAAAAGCAACGGCATCCCCCTGCGCGCGCTGGTTGGGCCGGTGTGCGGCGCAGTGATGCTGGTGGTGGGTGCCTGGCTGGTCGCAAGACGCCAGTTTTAAGGCCTAAAGGATGGTGCCGCCCTTCGTCAAATGCTCGTGGCGCGCTTCCATCTCCTCTTTATGCTGTTTGCCGTGATGCGAAATCGCGGTACGCAGACGCTGCTGCTGTGTGTAGCGATCTTCCCGGCTCAGCTCGCTATCATCACTCAGTTCAATCAGCAGTTCGTTCATGTGGGCGATCACGCTCTCTTCAATGGCGGCATCCACACGGCCGATAACCTCGTTTAAATGTGACATTGTCACTCCTTTTCAACTGCCCGGTGGCACTGCGCTTACCGGGCATTAAATGCTTAGTTCAGCTTCGCTTTTGAGAAATCACTGCCCATCAGGCTTACGCTATAGCCCGTCACGTTGCTGCGGGTGGCGTAAAACGTTTTGCCATTTGCCAGCGCAATCCACGGTGCTTGCTGGTAGAAAATCTCCTGCGCCTGGCTGTACAGCTTCGCACGGTCAGCCGGGTTGCTGGTCAGTTTAGCTTTTTGCACCAGCTCATCATAACCCTTATCGCACCAGCGCGCGGCATTTGAGCCAGTTTTGATGCTGTTGCAGCCCAGCAGCACATCGGCAAAGTTATCCGGGTCACCATTGTCAGACATCCAGCCAAACAGCGCCGAGTCATGCTCGCCTTTACGCATACCAGAGAGGTATTCGCCCCACTCGTAAGAGACAATCTTCGCCTTCACGCCCACTTTCGCCCAGTCGCTCTGGATCATCTCCGCGATACGACGTGAGTTCGGGTTATACGGACGCTGCACCGGCATCGACCACAACGTCACTTCCGCGCCGTTTTCCAGCCCGGCCTGTTTCAGCAGCGCTTTGGCTTTTTCAGGATCGTAGCTGTAATCCTTCAGCGCTTTGTTGAAACCGAGCATATTAGGCGGAATCGGTGATTTCGCCACCGTACCGGAGCCCATAAAGACCGCATTTACGATGGCTTTTTTATCCGTGGCATAGTTCAATGCCTGGCGCACCAGCACGTTATCAAACGGTTTTTTCTCGGTGTTAAACGCCAGATACCCCACGTTCAGGGCATCGACAGAGTGCAGCGTCAGGTCTTTGTTGTTCTTAATCACATCAAACTGCACCGGCGACGGCGCAGGAATGATCTGGCATTCGTTGGTCTGCAGCTTCGCCAGCCGGGTTTCCACATTCGGCGTAATGGAGAAGATCAGGTGTTTGGTCGGCACTGCGCCATCCCAGTAGTTTGGGTTAGCGACGTAGCGGATCAGTGAGTCCACTTTATACTGCTGCAGCACATACGGGCCCGTACCGATCGGCCAGGTATCGACGTTTTCTGGCGTGCCCTTTTTCAGCATTGCATCTGCGTATTCCGCTGAAAGAATTGACGCAAAGTCCATGCCCCAGTCAGCCAGGAACGCCGCATTAGGTTCGCTCAGGGTGAACTGGACATGATAATCATCGACCTTTTTAACATCCTGAATCAGCTTATCTAGCCCCACGTCGTTAAAGTATTCGTAATTACCCTGCGAGACATTGTGATACGGGTGCTTAGGGTCTTTCTGACGCATGACGGAAAAAATCACATCGTCGGCATTAAAATCACGGGTCGGCTTGAAGTATTTATTGCTGTTGAACTTCACGCCTTTACGCAGCGTGAAAGTATAGGTCTTGCCGTCTGGTGAAATCGTCCATGATTCCGCCAGCGATGGAACCGGCGTATTTTTCACCGGGTCAAAATTGATCAGGCGGTTATAAAGCACCTGAGAGCTGGCGACAAAAGACGGGCCGGAGCTGGCAATTTGTGGGTTAAACGACTCGGGTGAAGCCTCCGAGCAGTAAATAATGGTGTCAGTATTTGCCGCCCATGCAGCACCTGCCGGTATAAGAGCGCTCAGCGCGAGGGCGAGCAGCGTTTTCCCTGTAGACATGGTTATAACCCTTTCGGTTTTATTATTGTGGACAGTAATAACAGCACAGCCGCTATAGCCTGGCAAATAACGAAACACTATCAGGTTATTCTAATCCCGTTTTTTTCGCTGGTTTTATCACCCGTGCCCGAACGTTGATTTGCCTTAAGTGCCATTATTCGTCAAGCCCAAACGTCAGGATCAATGCCGCAAGAAATCGGTCCTTTTGGCGTCTCTTCCGCCGTTTGCTTGCTTTCCGGTTTCGTTAAAGTAATGGCGTGAAGAAGTCTATGGGATCAAATCGTGGCAAAAACACTTTTACGCAGCGGTAATCTGGATGATTTTCAGGCCGTTGGCGGCGGCGGACAAGCCGTGTTTGAATCAGCGTTGCAAATCCGTGAAGCGCTCCGGTTACGCAAACAGCAGGCGATCGTCGATTGTCTGGCCATTCCTCAGGTTAACGACGGCGGCGATCGCGTCGACTGGTATTCTCCCGTCGACGGGCAGGTCGTAAGCTGGAAAACCGCCGATGAAGACGCCCGGTTTCGTGCCCTGCGCTATCTGGAAAATACCGTCGCCAGCGTTGAGTCGCTGAGTAAAAAGTGTCTCCAGTCACCTAAAACCGCGCAGCAGCTGTTTGGTTCCCTGCTTTCAAAAGCATTTCAGTTCCCGAATGAGAACTTCCTGTTTCTGATTGAGGGCAAACCCGTGATTTGCTTCTGGGGGTTTGTGAACCTCAATGCGAATGCACGTGACGACGTACTCGACTGCCTGCGCGAATCACTCATCCCAGAGCCTGTTGTTATTGACGATCCCGAACCAGAACCGGAACCGACGCCAGTTATCACCTTTGAACAGGCCGATGAACCGCTGATTACGCCCGTGACCACAGTACACATCACCGAGGATGACCTCTATGCGCCAGAGCCTGCTCCGGTCATTGTTGAGCCTGTGGCAGAAGCGCCAGCACCTGTGGTTATAAGTAAGAAACGTCGCGTGCCGCTGTGGTCACTGCCTGCCGTCGCAGTGATCGTCGCCGCCATTGCCACACCCCTGCTGTGGCCAAAACCGGCACCCTCCGCCGGGTCTGCTCCCGCGCCGGTTGTCATTGCCCCTGCACCGGTCAAAACGGTGGAAAAACTGGTGATGAATCTGCCATTGCATCAGGCCGAAGTTCTGGAGCCAAAAGTAAAAGAGCCCGCGCCTGCTCCAGCAACGGTGGTGATTGCTGCGATCCCGAAAGATGCCATGGTGATGGAAGCAAACCAGGTAAAAGCCGGTTCAACCCGTTTCCTTAACGGAACCTGGCGCGCCATCCTTGACGTGAAAGATCCGGTGACCGGCAAGCCGCCGTCACTGCGTTATCAGATCCAGAATAACAAGGGCACTGCCCGCGTGGTTCACGGTGACAATATCATCTGCCGCGTCGATGTATTCTCCGGGCTGCACAGCAACGGTGAGTTGATGATTAAAAGCCGCGGTAATGCACGCTGCACGGACGGTTCACGTTATCCGATGCCGGAGATCTCCTGCAAAGCAGGCACCAGCGATGTGTCGGAATGTAGCGCACGTTATGATGCCAAAACCGTTGTTCCTTTGACGTTTAAGAAAGCAGGTGCCTGACCTTATGCTGGTAAATCTTTGCGACTACAAACAGAGCGTCACGCTTATTGCCAACAGCGGCGTGCAGTTCCTTGATTTTGGCCTGACGCCGCAGGATACCGCCAGCAACGGGCGTTTCGTGCGTAAAACTGCCAATGGCCCGCTGCTGCGTCTGGATTTCGATCTGATCAATGGCCGTTACACGCTCCCCGCAACGGGAGGCGGTCAGCCGGAAGTGGTGAAGCCGGAAAGCACAATTCCGCTGCACCAGTCCCTGACGGTGCTGGACGGTGTCTGGCTTCCGATCCCGTTCCTGCGCTTTAATCCGCCGCGCACCTTTGTTGATGGCCCGGATAACTGGGCACGCGTTCAGGTGCGTAAACTGGACGCGCCTGACACAGCGGGCAATACGCACCGCGTCACCCTCGCGCTCGACAGCCAGATTGCGGAGCATGCAACCTCTGCGCTGTCGCCAGTCGAAAACGATATTCTGAACGGAACACGCTTTGCGCTCGCCTGGCGCGATGACGAAGTGGAAAACTTCCTGGACCAGACGTGGATTGACGGCTGGTTGCGCGAGGCTTTTACCCAGTTTGCAACGGGCGTTGAAAACCGTTCCGAACGCGATCTCCATCAGGCTATGCGCAGTTTTGAGTACCAGGCGCACTGGCTCAACCTGCTGTCCATGCTCGGTGAGCAACTCACCGTGCCTGAAGTGAAATTTGTCACCCACACGCTCAGCACGCCTGCTATTCCGGTCGACCTGATCCTCGACGTGGGTAACACCCATACCTGCGGCGTGATTATTGAAGATCATGGTGATGCGAACGATGGGTTGCGCCAGACTGCCGAGCTGCAGGTGCGCTCCTTAAGCGAGCCACAGTTCCTGAATGAGCCTCTCTTCACCAGCCGCCTGGAGTTCTCGGAAGCGCGTTTTGGCAAGCAGCACTTCTCGGTTGAAAGCGGCCGCGAAGATGCTTTTGTCTGGCCCTCTATCGTCCGTGTGGGCGATGAGGCGCGTAAACTGGCAATGCAGCGTCTCGGGACCGAAGGCAACAGTGGGATCTCCAGCCCCCGGCGCTACCTGTGGGATGAAACTCCGGTGGTGCAGGACTGGCGTTTCAGCCAGATGAACAGCAAAACCCAGCGTGAACCGCTGGCGACAGCCTTCCCGCTCATGAATCTGATGAATGATGACGGTGAGCCGCTCTTTACCTTGCCTCAGGACGAGCGCCTGCCAGTCTTTTCGCCGCAGTACAGCCGAAGCACCCTGATGACACACATGTTGTGTGAACTGCTGGCGCAGGCACTGGGGCAGATCAACAGCGTTGCCACGCGCTTGCGTCTGGGCTTCCCGGCGTCTCCGCGCCAGTTACGCACACTCATTCTCACCCTGCCTTCAGCCATGCCGAAACAGGAACGTGAGATCTTCCGCCGTCGCATGTTTGAAGCCATTGCTATTGTCTGGAAAGCGATGGGCTGGCACCCGCAGGATGAAGATTTCTCCAGCCGCAAGCAGCAGGAAAAAAGCGTGGTGCCGGTTCCTGAGATTCAGATGGAGTGGGACGAAGCCAGCTGCGGCCAACTGGTGTGGCTGTACAACGAAGCCATTTCCCATTTTGGCGGTCAGACGGAAGCCTTCTTCGCCTCCCTCGCCCGCCCGGACCGTGAGCCAGAAACGGGGGTTCAGCCAGGGCGCTCGCTGCGCGTTGCCTCTATCGACATCGGCGGTGGTACAACGGATATGGCGATTACGCATTATCAACTGGACGATGGCTCCGGTAATAACGTCAAAATCACGCCACAGCTCCTGTTCCGCGAAGGGTTTAAAGTGGCTGGCGACGATACCCTGCTGGACGTGATCCAGCGTTACGTACTGCCTGCGCTACAAACTCAGCTGCAGAAATCAGGGATTGCGGACGCCTCCCTGCTGATGGCATCGCTGTTTGGTGACTCCGGGCGCATTGATACCCAGGCCGTTTTGCGTCAGCAGACGGCGCTTCAGCTCTTTATGCCGATCGGTCATGCGATCCTGGCGGCGTGGGAATCCAGCGACATTGACGATCCGCTGGCTGGCCTCCACGCCACATTTGGCGATCTCCTTACGCAAAAACCGACGCGCAATGTGATGAATTATCTCCAGCAGGCGATTGATCACGCCTTGCCTGCCGGTTCAGAAAACTTCGATCTGTTTGCCGTACCGCTGCATGTCAATTTCCGTGAGATGCAGGATGCAATGCTGGCAGGTCAGTTCACGCTGGCCTCACCGCTTCACGCGGTGTGCGAAGCCATTTCACATTACAGCTGCGATATTTTGCTGATCACCGGCCGTCCGGGTTGTCTGCCGGGTGTCCAGGCCCTGATTCGTCATCTGCAGCCTGTTCCGGTCAATCGCATCGTCTGGCTGGATAAATATCAGGTTCATGAATGGTATCCGTTCAGTCAGCAGGGACGCATCGGCAATCCAAAATCCACCGCGGCGGTGGGGGCGATGCTGTGCAGCCTGGCACTCGATTTGCGCCTCCCACGCTTTAACTTTAAAGCGGCCGATATCGGCGCGTACTCAACGGTGCGTTATCTGGGTGTGCTGGATAACACCATTAATACCCTGCGTGAGGAGAACGTCTGGTATCAGGATATTGATCTTGATAAACCCGGCGCAAAACTGGATGCCCGCCTGCATTTCCCGCTGCGCGGAAACGTCACGCTCGGCTTCCGTCAGCTGGCAAATGCCCGTTGGCCCGCAACGCCGCTGTATACCCTCAGCATCAACTCCGCCGAGCTGGCAAAAGCCATTGCGGGCGATGGCGTGCTGAATGTGCGCCTGAAACTGTGTGGTGGAAATAAACAGGAAGGCCCGGAATCCTTTGAACTGAGCGATGCCTGGCTGCAGGATGGTACGCCAGTTCCACCCGACGCCCTGACCTTTAAACTGAATACACTGGCCGATCGCCGTCATAGCGGTAGCCATTACTGGATCGACAGCGGGAGCGTATACCTGAAATGACTGCGACGACGGCCACCACTCAGGCTTTAATCGGGTGGATTAACGAGACGCGCCTGCACGCCCCGATGCTGGATAACGAAGCCGATGCCCTGCTGGCGAGGCTGAATGCAGCACAGGCACGTGAGCAGGCTATTGACCGCGCCCTTGCAGGCCCTGGCAGTATTGGTCTGTACGGCCATTCTCAGGCGGCGAAAGCGCACCTGCTCTCTTCACTGTGCGGCAGTGGAAATGGCCGCCTCAACGTCACACCAGGTCAACGCACGTTCGACTATTTTTCGCATATTAACCCCGGACACGCGCTAACCAACATGGCTGTTCGCTTCTCCGGAGAGCGCCAGGACATTATCGATGAGGCGTTTCCGCTGCGTCTGAGCCTGGTGACAGAAGCCGAACTGGTGCAACTGTTTATTACGCGCACGACCCTGCATCCGCAAATCCGCCCGGTGGAAAAATCGGTTATCGAAACCCGGCTTGAAAAATGGCGTGCGTTGCGCCAGCCGCAGGGTGTGCCGGGGATCACCGCACAGGACGTGGGTGCAATCGCGCGTTTCTGGCAAAGCACCGTACCGGGCGCGAAACAGCAAATTGATGATGCGCTGTGGCATCAGTTTGCGTTGCTGGTTCCGTCGCTTGATCTCAGCACCCGTGCCAGCGTCTGGTCACTGCTGTGGGGTGAGCAGCAGGAGCTAACCCAGCAGTGGCTTAAGCTCGCACACGTTCTGCATCAGACCAGCCACGCGAGCGCGATCGCTGCACCACTCAGCCTGCTGGTGGATAACTTTGGCCTGCCGGGTGAAGGGTTCCTCACGCACGGTGCATTGACGTCTCCTGAAACACAGGAAACCCTGCTCCATCCGTTGAACAACGGCGAGATGCTTAACGCGATCAGCATACCGCTCGACGTACTGGCATTTCTGACCCGAGAACTGGTGCTGCCGGTTGAGAATTGCGTACTGGATAACGTCGATATTATTGATATCCCCGCGTTGAACGATAAAAACGCTCCGCTGCTGACCCAGGCCAAATGTTTATGGTTGCCTGAACATTATCGTCAGCAGCTCCAGCCGGATGTTCTGGTGATCTGTAACGCCACCGCGCAGCACGAGCAAACGGCAAAAACCGCGAAAGTGCTTCTGAACTGGGTTAAAGAGACACAGCCTGCCGAAGAATCTGCCCTGCCGGGGCTGGTCTGGGCTATTACGCCACACGATGCGCGGTTTACCACGAAACAGAATCTCGACGAAGCCGTACAGCAACTTCTGGGAAAACCGGGCCAGCGCTGGGGCACTCTGCAGGCACTGGACAGCCATAGCATGCAGCGCGTGATCGAATGGTTGTCGCAGGCCACGCTGCCCGCACAACGCCAGAAGCGCCTTCACGCGTTGCGAACGCTCCTGGCACATGAGGTGTCGGCGTTGATGCATACATATCTGGCACCGATCGCTCAGGCTGCGGGAGCCAGACGTTCTCAGGCCGAAAAGATGGTGCGAATGCTTCAGGGAAGCGCTGCACGTCACGGTGAGTTGCTTGAAGGGTTGCTGCCCCCGTTAAAAGCGTTTGAAGCGCTTCTGGCGGTACAGCAACCTCGCGAGGAGCAGGTCAACGGGCTGTTTACCGATGTGATCGACCTGTTCGCGGAAAATGCGCCGGAGAGTACCGCCGCATTCCAGACCAAAGACAAAGCCCGTCTCGCGCACAAAGTGTGGATCAACCACCTGCGCCAGTGGAGCCGCAGCGATGCCGCCAGCCGCTTGGGTCTGGAGCCCGCGGTGTTACAGCAAATCACCGATGTCCTGATTGTGACCAGTTACCGCCTGAACCTTCCTCAACAGTTGCAACATATTGTCGAGACGGATAAAAGCAGCGCAGCACAACTCCATGCCGTGTTGGGTAATTTCGTTGGCTGGCTCGGTTATGAACGCACACCTGTTGCTGAACGCCCGGCAAGCCGCGTGCGTAAAGGCCAGCCGATTTTTGTCACGCCCGTGGTCAATAGCGCCACACCGCGCCTGACGCGCCTGGGTGAGCAGCCTGTCCATGCGGCAACGGTCTATGTTTATGACTGGCTGGTGGCTCTCTACAGCCGGGCAATCGAGAACATAGATTACCAGCACCCGCACGACGTGCAGCCTGCCGCCCGCAAAGCCCTTCATGATATTTTGAGTTAAGACATTTCAGCCCGCAGTAATGCGGGCTATTACCTTTTCTCCAGGCACTCCGCCAACACCTTTGCCAGAGCTGAAGGGTTTTCCCAGGACATCGAATGTCCGGCATCAGGTATGATTTTTACCTCCACGCCCTTCTGCTGAAGCTCATTAACATCAGAATCAGGCAGTGACCATTCTCCAAAAATAAGCGTAACCGGGCAGGTGAGCGCCAGGAATTGTTCTGCCCATTCGGGCTCAACACCCGCTACCAGGCTCGCAGCACCACGCCATACTGCATGTGGGGCGTTGCTTTGCAAACTTCCCGCCCATGCAGATTTCTCGGCCTCAAGTAACGCTCTATAACCTTGTTCAACAAAACGGCGTTCTGGCTGTGCGGCTATTGTGCGGCTGAACATACCTCCACCTGCATGGAAATTAGGTTCAGATACTATCAGCCCCTTAACACGCGTTCGCAGTAAACCTGCGGTTTCAATGGCGATACTGCCGCCCATGCTGTGTCCGTATAGCCAGAAAGACTCGAGGTTAAGATGCGTCAACAACTCTGCTATCACCTCAGCCTGCTTGCTGGTGCGATAACTGTAATCAGAGGGTTTATCGCTGTAACCGCTGCCGGGGAGATCGATAAGAATGGCCCTACGTGCGCCAAAATTGGGCTCGTATACGACTCGGGGGTATTCATAAGAAGAGGCGCAGCCAAGGCCGTGAATAAACACAACGGGATCGCCGACGC
Organism: Enterobacter sp. MALB-1; assembly: GCF_041021625.1. Taxonomy (NCBI): domain Bacteria; kingdom Pseudomonadati; phylum Pseudomonadota; class Gammaproteobacteria; order Enterobacterales; family Enterobacteriaceae; genus Enterobacter; species Enterobacter sp. MALB-1. The sequence goes on along the minus strand of NZ_JBDPJL010000001.1, from coordinate 2,139,643 downwards.
CTGGCAGATTTTGCCAGCGCACGATACAACCGGCTACCTGCGAATAAAAACTGTTCATAAGCACTCCATTAATGATGAACTGTTTATTTATACAGTCATTACATCAGGAATGCTATGTTCATCTTTCAAAACGGGAAGCTCGCTTCAGAAAAGCGAGATCAGCAGCGCGACAGGAAAGCTCATTGGCCAGGTTGAACCCACCAGGAACGCGCTCAGCAGGCGGATACGTTTTTTATCTTTTGACAGGAACCAGGTAATAAGTGCGCAAATGGACGCCATAATTGCGTAAAAAACCAACATCTTTTGATACAACGTCATTCTGTTTACCTGAGCCAAAAAATAACCGCACGCAATATGCGTCATACGTTGACACAGATCAAGTTTTTTCGTTACATCATAACCACTTAAATATTAAGGATAATAACAACTGAGTACGTTGTATAACAAACCCGAGGCAACCGCAGTTATCCGTTTTAATAACACGCATTTTAAATGCACATTTTGCTAAATTCCCCTCTGCAGAAAGCAGTCTAATAAAGGCAGGCTTTCATGGGAGGAAACATGCTACGCATTCCGCAGAGTTGTATTCACACCCGTTCCACCCCTTTCTGGAACAAAGAGACCGCCCCCGCCGGGATTTTTCAGCGACACCTCGACAAAGGCACCCGCCCAGGCGTTTATCCTCGCCTTTCGGTGATGCAGGGCACAGTCCGTTACTTAGGCTATGCTGATGAATTTACGCCTGAGCCAGACAGCGAGCTGATTATCGAAGCGGGTCATTTCGGCGTTTTCCCGCCGGAGAGATGGCACCACATCGAGGTCATGACCGACGACACGCTGTTTAATATCGACTTCTTTGTCGAACCTGATGTTCTGAAGTCTCTTTAAGCGGCTGACGCTGAGAAGGAAACCATTATGCTACGTATTCCTGAAAATTTTGTTCATACCCGTTCCACTCCGTTCTGGAATAAAGAGACCGCACCGAAAGCGCTCTTTACGCATCACAATACCAAAGCGGGTGTTTATGGCCGCCTGTCCGTGATGCAGGGGGCTGTACGTTACTTTGGCTTTCCGGACGCGACCGCGACCGAGCCGGATCTTGAGCTGGTGATTGAAGCCGGTTCATTTGGTATTTCCCCGCCACAGAAATGGCACCGCATTGAGCTGTTGACCGACGATACCTACTTTAATATCGATTTTTTCGCCGATCCTGACGTCACGCTCACCGGCGCTGGCATTGGTAAAGTGGTTAACACACATAAGGAGTAACCCATGGGCAAGGCAACTTACACCGTAACCGTCACCAATAACAGTAACGGTGTCTCGGTGGATTATGAAACAGAAGCCCCGATGGAGCTGTTGATCCCGGATGTTGCTGCGGACGTGGTGAAAGATCTGGTGAATACCGTTCGTGCGTACGATACGGAGAATGAACACGACGTGTGTGGCTGGTAGTAAACAAGCCCGGCGGCGCGCTCGCCGCCGGGCAATTTCACTTAGTGCTTAATCATCACATGGCGCACGACCGTATAATCCTCAAGCCCGTACACCGACATATCTTTGCCGTAACCTGACAGCTTCATCCCGCCATGCGGCATTTCACTGACCAGCATAAAATGGGTATTAACCCAGGTGCAGCCGTACTGCAGCCGGGCGCTGAGCCGATGAGCACGGCCCACATCTTTTGTCCATACGGACGAAGCAAGGCCATACTGCGAATCATTCGCCCAGGCGAGGACCTGCGCTTCGTCGTCAAATTCCGTAATGCTGACTACCGGACCAAACACTTCGCGTTGCACAATCGCATCTTCCTGTTTTGCCCCGGCAAGCAGCGTTGGCTGGAAATAATAGCCCGCCCCCTCCTGCTTGCTGCCGCCTGTCACCACACGGATATGGCTTAGCGCTTTCGCCTCTTCAACCGCGTGACTGACGCGAGATAAGTGTGCAGCGGAGCTGAGCGGCCCAAGCTCAGTTGATGCCTCTTCCGGCGCGCCCATCTTCAAGGAGGCAACGGCAGCCCCCAGTTTTTCCACCAGCGCAGCGTAAATGCCTTTCTGGGCATAGATGCGGCAGGCTGCCGTACAATCCTGCCCGGCATTGTAGAAGCCAAAAGTACGCACGCCTTCCACCACGGCATCCAGATCCGCATCATCAAAGACAATGACCGGCGCTTTGCCCCCCAGTTCCATATGCGTGCGTTTCACGGAGGAGGCCGTGTGGCTGATAATACGCTCCCCGGTGGCAATTGAACCGGTGAGCGAGACCATCCGCACTTTCTCGTGCCCGGTCAGCGGGTCGCCCACGGTCTTACCGCGTCCAAACAGGACGTTCAGCACGCCTGGCGGGAAGATATCTTTCGCCAGTTCAGCCAGTTTTAACGCCGTCAGCGGTGTGATTTCAGAGGGTTTGATCACCACACAGTTTCCGGCTGCCAGGGCGGGTGCCAGCTTCCACGCAGCCATCATCAGCGGATAGTTCCACGGGGCGATTGACGCCACAACGCCTACCGGATCGCGGCGGATCATAGACGTATGCCCCTCAAGGTACTCTCCGGCTGCCAGCCCGTTCAGGCAGCGCGCCGCGCCGGCAAAGAAGCGAAACACATCCACCACAGCCGGAATTTCATCCCCCAGCGCACAGTGCAGCGGTTTACCGCAGTTAAGGGATTCCAGACGAGCAAACTCATCAGCATGCGCTTCAATGACATCGGCCAGCTTCAGCAAACACTCTGAACGGCTTTTTGGCGTTGTTTGCCCCCATTCGACAAAAGCGCGGTCGGCTGCCAGCACCGCGGCATCGACCTGAGCCGCAGACGCCTCAGCGATCTCCAGCAATACTTCTCCGGTGGCAGGGTTATAGACCGGCTGTTTTTCCCCGTCGCCGGGAATGAGTTCACCATTGATCAGCAGTAGATTTTGCATAGCATTGTCCTGTTGAAATCGATGTTATTTTCCGCTGCCAGCGATATTTTCGCCGTCGCGGGTTAGCCACCAGGCTCCCAGAATGGGGATAGTGGTGACCAGCATCACCAGCAGAGCCACCACATTGGTGACCGGTACGTCGCGCGGGCGTCCAAGCTGGTTAAGCAACCACAGCGGTAACGTGCGTTCGTGTCCCGCCGTAAATGTCGTGACGATTATTTCGTCAAATGACAGCGCAAACGCCAGCATGCCCCCCGCCAGCAGCGCCGAGCCAAGATTCGGCAGCACCACATAGCGGAAGGTTTGCCAGCCATCTGCACCTAAATCCATCGACGCCTCGACCAGGCTCCATGAGGTACGCCGGAACCGGGCGATCACATTGTTAAACACCACGACCACACAGAAGGTGGCGTGCCCGACCACGATAGTGAAAAAGCCGGGTTCAAGGTTGATGGTTTTGAATGCTGTCAGCAGCGCCAGCCCGGTGATAATGCCAGGCAAGGCGATCGGCAACAGCAACAACAGCGAAATGGCGTTTTTGCCAAAAAACTCACTGCGCCACAGTGCGGCTGCAGCAAGTGTGCCAAGTACCAGCGCAATCGTAGTAGACAATGCCGCAATCTTAAGTGACAACGTCACGGAATCGATGATATCTCCACGCGCGGCCGCCACGCTAAACCACTTCAGCGTCAGCCCCTGCGGCGGGAAGCTAAAGGCGGCATCTTCTGTGTTAAAGGCATAGGTTGCGATAATCAGCAGTGGAAAATGCAGGAAGATAACCCCGCCCCAGGCAGCCACTTTCAGGAACAACGGTGCGCGTTCAGAGTGCATCGAATGCTCCCAGACGTTTCACGAACGCCAGATAGAGGGAGATAAGCACAATTGGCACCAGCGTGAACGCCGCCGCCATTGGCATATTGCCGATAGCACCCTGCTGGGAGTAAACCATGTTGCCAATGAAATACCCCGGCGGCCCCACCAGTTGCGGAACGATAAAGTCTCCCAGCGTCAGCGAGAACGTAAATATCGATCCCGCCGCAATGCCAGGAATGGCCAGCGGAAGCACCACGTAGCGGAAGGTCTGACGCGGACGCGCGCCGAGATCGGCTGATGCCTGCAACAACGAGGCAGGCAACCGCTCCAGCGCCGCCTGGACAGGCAGGATCATAAACGGCAGCCAGATATAGACAAACACCAGAAAACGCCCCAGGCCGGAGGTAGACAACGTGTTGCCACCTATTGCCGGAACCGTAAGCAGTGACGTCAGGATCGGCTCCAGCCCCATATGGTTCAGGAACCACTGCGCCACACCGTCTTTCGCCAGTAATAATGTCCATGCATAGGCTTTGACGATATAGCTCGCCCACATGGGCAGCATCACCGCGATATAAAAAAACGCTTTCCATTTGCCGCGGGTGTAACGCGCCATATACCAGGCCATCGGAAAAGCAAGGATTGCGCTGGCGACAGTCACGGCGATAGCCATGACCAGCGTGCGAAGGATAATGTCATAGTTGGCCGGATTAAAAAGTGCCTGAATGTTCGCAAACGTCAGCTCAGGCGTGACCGACATGGTGAAGTCGTCGAAGGTATAGAACCCCTGCCACAACAGCGTGAGCAGCGATCCTAAATAGACAATGCCAAACCACATCAGCGGCGCAAGCAGGAGCAGGAACAGCCCGAGCGACGGTTTGCGCCAGAACAGCGCAGCGATCCGGCTTAGCCTGCCGTGCGGCGCGGGAGTGTGTGAAACGCTCATCTCCATTTCACCTCTCCTCGTGCAGCGGCACCATGGCCTCGCGTGACCAGGAGGCCAACACCTGCTGTCCTGGCTCTATACCCGCCGGTATCGTTGCGCCACTCAGGTTGGCCTGGCTCACCAGCAGTTTTGCGCCATCTGCCAGCCGGAGTTCAAAACGCGTCGCCGCCCCCTGATACTGAACGGCCTGAACCACACCCTGAACCTGCACTTCTCCGCTTTCGTTGAGGCGGATATGTTCCGGGCGCAGCGAATAGATGCCCTCCATCCCGCACACGTGACGGGCTACGTCCGCCTCAAACACGTTAGACGTACCGACAAAACTCGCCACAAACGGGGTGCGCGGGCGCATATAAAGCTCGCGCGGAGAATCAACCTGCTCAATACGGCCGTTGTTAAACACCGCCACCCGGTCTGACATCGACAGGGCTTCGCCCTGATCGTGCGTGACGAAAATAAACGTGATCCCCAGCTCCTGCTGAAGTTTTTTCAGCTCGAACTGCATCTGCTCGCGCAGCTTCAGATCGAGCGCGCCCAGAGGTTCATCCAGCAGTAACACGCGGGGCTCGTTGACCAGCGCACGCGCAATTGCCACGCGCTGGCGCTGCCCGCCGGAGAGCTGTGACGGCTTACGGGAAACCGCAAAACTCAGCCCGACCTTTTCCAGCGCCTCGCGTGCCTGAGCATGACGTTTTTTCTTGTCGATGCCTTTCACCATCAGGCCGTATGCGACGTTATCGAGAATCGACATATGCGGAAACAGCGCGTAATCCTGAAACACGGTGTTGACATCGCGTTCCCACGGAGGGAGTTCACTGGCCTCTTTACCGAAGATTTTTATCGCGCCGCCGCTGAGCTGTTCAAAACCGGCGATCAGGCGCAGGCAGGTGGTTTTGCCGGAGCCAGAAGGCCCCAGCATGGAGAAAAATTCCCCGTCACGAATACCAATGGTGACGCCGTCTACCGCCCGCACGTCACCGTACAGACGGGATACGTCATTAAACTCAACCGCGTACGTCATGTTCTGCTCCCGGCGATTAACGGCCGCCCATGATGGCGATGTAATCCTGCGTCCAGCGGCTGTAAGGGACATACTTGCCCCCCTCGGCGATTGGCGTTTTCCAGAACATGATTTTGTCAAAGTAGTTATAACCGTTTGTTTCACAGCCTTTATCGCCTAAAAGCGTGCTGGCTTTGCACCCTTCTGCAATCACCGGGAGCGAGCCAAACCATGCCGCCAGGTCGCCCTGCACTTTTGGCGTTAGCGACCAGTTCATCCATTTATAGGCGCACATCGGATGTTTAGCGTCCGAATGCAGCATGGTGGTGTCCGCCCAGCCGGTGACGCCCTCTTTCGGGAACACGGTCGCAACAGGCTGGTTGTCCGCTTTCAGGGCATTGGCCTGATACGGCCATGCGCTGGATGCGACGACACCTTCGTTTTTAAAATCGCTCATCTGGACGGTAGTGTCATGCCAGTAGCGGTGGATTAAGGCATGCTGGTCGCGAAGGACCTTAAGCACGGCGGCATACTGTTTTTCCGTCAACTGATAGGGATCGGTGATGCCAAGCTGTGGCTGGGTGGCTTTAACGAACAATGCGGCATCGGCGATATAAATCGGGCCATCATAGGCCTGAACGCGGCCCTGGTTGGTTTTCCCGTCCGGCAGGTCTTGTTTAACGAAAACCACTTTCCAGCTGTCAGGCGGCGTCGGGAAAGTTTTGGTGTTATACATCAGCAGGTTCGGCCCCCACTGATACGGCGTGCCGTACACCTTTCCACCGACGTTAAACCACTCGCCTTTGACGATGCGCGGATCGATAGTTTTCCAGTTCGGGATCAGGTCTGGGTTAATCGGCTGTACGCGTTTACCCATGATCAGGCGCAGCGAGGCATCACCAGACGCAGTGACCAGGTCATAGCCCCCTTTCGCCATCAGGCTGACCATCTCATCCGAGGTGGCGGCGGTTTTGACGTTGACCGCGCAGCCGGTCTCTTTTTCAAACTGCGTGACCCAGTCATAATTTTTATCGGTTTGACCACGCTCGATGTAACCCGGCCAGGCAATAATATCCAGTCGTCCTTCCCCGTCGCCGATAGCCTTTGGTGGCTCGGCGGCTTGCGCTGTCATGATCGTCATGCCGAGCGCGCACAGGCTGCTGCGGGCAAATTTTTTGCTCATTAGATTTACTCCTGTCGCAATGAAATTTAGCGGCAGCCGTGCCGTAAAAATATCTCCCTTACTAAACGTAGACCGCGCAAATGCGCCGCACCGTGCGGCTTAAGGAAATTTCATCAAGGTGTGACCGAGGGCGCATTCCCCGTTAACTGGATTATAGACAAGGAGTTAGCGTTGAGAGGCAGTATGCAGATTTCCTATGATGCGCTACCGCAAATGATTCGCCGTACCGTTATTGTGATAAGGCGAGATTATTGAAAATCATGCTTCCAGCATTTCGTTAATTAATTTCCCCAGTTGAATAACGGCCTGCTCTTCCCGCTCGCCCCATGCCCATGAGGTATTAAAACGAAAGAATGGCGTCCAGGCATCCGAGGTAGAAAACATCTTGCCAGGCGCAATGCTGATATGGTGATTCAGGGCTTTCTCGCTTAACAGCCCGGCATCCAGCCGCGCGGGCAGTTCCAGCCATAAAAAGTAGCCGCTGTCATTATGATGAATTTTGACATCTGCAGGCATGTGGCGCAGCAGCGCCTGCCAGGCCTGTTGTTTGCGCTCGGCGAGGGTACGCCGCAGGCGGCGAAGATGAGCGTCGTAACGTTTGGTCGCCAGATAATCCACCAGCGCCAGCTGCATCGGGGAACTGGTCGATAACGTGCTCATCAGTTGCAGTTGCTGAATGCGTCGCGCATGTTTACCGGCGGCTACCCATCCGATGCGAAAACCGGCGACAAGGCATTTCGAAAAGGAGGAGCAGTGCAACGTCATGTCCTGTTCATCCCAGGCTTTCGCCGGAAGCGGTTTTTCACGACCAAAGTAAAGCTCGCTGTAGACATCATCCTCAATCAGCGTGACGTTGTGTTTTGTCAGCAGAGCGACTACATGTGCCTTTTTTTCTGCACTGAGCGTGAATCCAAGCGGGTTTTGGCTGTTAGTCATTAGCCAGCAGGCTTTTACCGGGTAATCATTCAGCGCCTGCTCAAGCGCGTTGAGGTCAATGCCTTCCCGCACATCCGTCGCTACCGACAAGGCTTTCAGTTTCAGGCGTTCAAGCGCCTGTAGCGCGCCGTAGAAACAGGGGTTTTCAACGATAACCCAGTCGCCTGGTTCGGTGACCGCCTGCAAACTGAGGTTCAGCGCTTCAAGCGCGCCTGCGGTGATGACGATCTCCTCCGGTGAGATATTCATCCCCTGCTGCGCATAGCGACGGGCAATGGCGTGGCGTAAGTCGACGTTACCCGGCGGCAGGTTTTCAATCACGCTCATTGCGGTGGCGGTTTTACTGACATTTGCCAGCGAGCGGTTAAGCTGCTGAAGCGGGAAAAGCCGGGGATCGGGAAACGCAGAGGCAAAGGGCACAACGGAAGGATCGCGGCTGGCCTGTAGCACATCGAAGATATAGGTGTTGATATCTACTACTTCGTCGCGCATCACCTGAGCCGGGGGTGCAGGCTGTTGTGCGGTCGGGCGCGAGGCAACGTAGTAGCCCGACTGCGGCCTGGCGACAATGCGCCCCTGGCTTTCCAGCATCTGATACGCATGGCCCACGGTCATAAAACTCATGCCGCTGCTCGCCACCTGCTCCCGCAGCGAAGGCAGTTTATCGCCGGGCAGCCATACGCCAAGCTCAATCTGCGAGATAATTTGTTGCGCCAGACGCTGGTATTTTTTCATCAGATTCTCCTTATGGCCGACAGTGTATATCAGCAGGAGAAAAAGAGAAGATTTTGCTAACTGTTATGGTTGGCTGTTAATTACTTACGGAACACGCTGACGTTGCTCTGTGCAAAACGCGCGGCCGCTAAATGATCGAGCGTTACCATCGGCGATTTGCAAAAGATGCATTTCGCGCCGTAAGGGTTTTTCTCAGACACATCAAAAGCTGAGGTACGGTACTGCGAGCCATGACAGCATGGGCAGCGGAAATGGATATAAGAAGTCATAAGATTCTCCTGTAAACGTAAAAAACGTAAGTGCTAATGGGCCTTTCAGGCGACAGTGGTTTGAAACAAAAACTAATCGGAGTGTAGAAAAAGACCCAAGAGAGGCTGCGGAGAGGCACAACGTGATGAGAACTGCTTTATAAACCTACGTCAGATATTTATTTGGACTCAAAACCAGAAAACCATTAACGCACTTCGATGACGACAAAGCAAGCGGTTTAATGCGTAAAATTCATAAAAATAATTTTTTTATTCATCTATAGGCAGAGCATTAGTGGTTATTGAAAGCCATTTGTGAAAGGTCATGCAGGAGCAAACTGTTATAGGTAAATAACACAGGTCTGTTTCTGCAACCCAGCGCTGGCGCGGCTTAGAATTGCATCGACTTATTAACACTGCGGAGTTTTGCATGTTTGGTTTAGATGCTTTTCATCTTGCGAGAATACAGTTCGCATTTACCGTCTCCTTTCACATTATTTTCCCGGCGATCACCATCGGGCTGGCGAGCTATCTCGCCGTGCTGGAAGGGTTGTGGCTGAAAACCAAAAATCCGGTCTGGCGCTCGCTGTATCACTTCTGGTCGAAGATCTTTGCCGTTAATTTTGGTATGGGCGTAGTGTCCGGGCTGGTAATGGCGTACCAGTTTGGAACCAACTGGAGTGGATTTTCCCAGTTCGCGGGTAGTATTACTGGCCCGCTCCTCACCTATGAAGTGCTGACCGCCTTTTTTCTTGAAGCAGGGTTCCTCGGCGTGATGCTGTTTGGCTGGAATAAAGTTGGGCCTGGGCTGCACTTCTTTGCCACCTGCATGGTAGCGCTGGGGACGATCATTTCAACGTTCTGGATACTTTCTTCAAACAGCTGGATGCAGACTCCCCAGGGATATGAAATCGTTAACGGACAGGTTGTCCCGGTAGACTGGTTTGCCGTGGTGTTTAATCCCTCCTTCCCCTATCGTCTGCTGCATATGTCGATCGCGGCATTCCTGAGCAGCGCGTTGTTTGTCGGCGCATCGGCGGCCTGGCACCTGCTGCGTGGCAACAACACACCCGCCATTCGTGCCATGTTCTCCATGGCACTCTGGATGACCCTGATCGTGGCCCCTATTCAGGCGCTGGTCGGGGACATGCACGGGCTAAATACCTTAAAACACCAGCCAGCAAAAATCGCCGCCATTGAAGGTCACTGGGAAAATCCACCTGGTGAACCGACGCCGCTGCTGCTGTTTGGCTGGCCGGATATGGAACAAGAGCGTACCCGTTTTGGGCTGAAGATCCCCGCACTGGGTAGCCTGATCCTGACCCACAGCCTTGAAAAACAGGTTCCGGCACTCAAAGCGTTTCCGAAAGAAGATCGGCCTAACGCCACTATCGTCTTCTGGTCGTTTCGCATTATGGCCGGTTCAGGGATGTTGATGCTGTTGCTGGGCGTAGTGGGCGTCTGGCTGCGCTACAGAAAACGGGTGTATTCCTCACGCCCCTTCCTGTGGTTCGCCCTGGTGATGGGGCCGTCCGGGCTGATTGCCATTCTGGCCGGATGGATCACAACCGAAGTGGGCCGCCAGCCGTGGGTGGTTTATGGATTACAGCGCACAAAAGACGCGGTTTCCGCGCATGGCGATCTGCATATGAGCGTGAGTTTACTGGCCTTCTTCGTGGTCTACACCTCGGTATTCGGTGTGGGATACAGCTATATGGTGCGGCTCATCAGGAAAGGTCCTCAGCCGCATGAAACCTTCGCTACGGAGTCCGATGGCCGCCCGGCGCGCCCGCTTTCCGCCGTCACCACTGAATACAAGGAGCAGCCATAATGGGCATCGATCTTTCCCTTATCTGGTTCGTCATTATCGTCTTCGCCACGCTGATGTATATCGTGATGGATGGTTTTGATCTGGGGATTGGCATTCTGTTCCCGGCCACGCAAAACCCCGACGACCGTGATGTGATGGTGAACAGCGTCGCGCCTGTCTGGGACGGTAACGAAACCTGGCTGGTGCTGGGCGGAGCGGCACTGTTCGGTGCCTTTCCACTGGCGTATGCGGTTATTATTGATGCGCTCACCATCCCACTGACATTAATGCTGATCGGGCTTATTTTCCGCGGAGTCGCCTTTGAATTTCGTTTTAAAGCGACCCCGGCTCATCGCCCATTCTGGGATAAGGCCTTTACTGGCGGTTCAATTCTGGCAACCTTCACTCAGGGCATAACGGTTGGTGCAGTGATTAACGGATTCGCCGTCACTGGCCGCCATTATAGTGGTGAGCCATTTGACTGGTTTACCCCGTTTAATCTCTTTTGCGGCGTCGGCCTTGTCGTAGCGTATGCGCTATTAGGCGCGACGTGGCTGGTGATGAAAAGCGAAAACGCGCTGCAGCAGCGTATGCGTCAGGTATCGAAACGCCTGCTCATTGTTCTGCTGGCCATCATCGCGGTGATTAGCGCCTGGACACCGATGACCCATGCAGCCATTGCCGCGCGCTGGTTTACGCTACCAAATCTGTTTTTCCTGTTGCCCGTCCCGCTGTTCGTCGTCATTTTTAGCGTCTTTCAGTGGCGCTGCCTGAACAGCGCCGACAGCCATAACCGGCCTTTCCTTCTCACGTTAGGGTTGATTTTCCTTGGCTTCAGCGGGCTTGGGATCAGCATCTGGCCGCATATTATTCCGCCGTCGATCACCCTCTGGCAGGCGGCTGCACCAGCACAAAGCCAGGGCTTTATGCTGGTGGGCGCGCTGTTGATCATTCCCGTGATTCTGGTCTACACCTTCTGGAGCTACTACGTATTTCGCGGAAAAGTACAGCATGGGGAGGGTTATCACTGATGCAACAACCTGTCTGGAAACGACTGATGTGGCTGGCCATCATCTGGGGTGGGAGCGTACTGGCGCTGGCCTGCGTGAGCATGTTCTTCCGAATGCTAATGACGGCGGCAGGCTTTAAATCTCACTAAACGTGCGTACCGGGCGCAGCGCTGCAGCCCGGTCTCTTCTCGCACTTTCGGATAAACCCCATTAACTCACCGGAGCGTATCGTTACACTGAAAATAGATTCACAGTATTGATAGTTAGAGAAGAAAAATGAAAAAGTATGTTGCGTTATGTCTCATTAGCCTTGCACTGACTGGCTGCGTCAATCCGGGTAAGGCCTCTGTTCAGCCTGACCAGTTACAGAATCATCGCTTTGTTCTGGAAAATGTCGACGGCAAAGCCGTTAAGGCCGTGACAACGCAGCCTGAGATTCGTTTAGCGCTCAGCCCGATATTAGCCTGGTTAACAACATCGCCGTCTCAGGCATGATGTGCAACCGCTTTAACGGACAGGGGAAATTGTCCGAAGGCGAGCTGAAGGTCAAAACGCTGACGATGACCCGAAAATTATGTACTGATCCACAGTTGAACGAACTGGATCAGACCATCGGCGACATGCTGCGCAAAGGCGCGCAGGTCGACCTGACGGAAGACCAGTTAACGCTGGCAACAGCAGAGAAAACGCTGATGTTTAAGCGCGTCAAGTAATCAGTAGCTACCGCATGAACCCACGGCAAGCGACTGCTCATTGCACCGTTTGCCATTGGGTAAGGCGCACATTCCGATGGCAGAGCCGTCAAGTTGACGGGCGACAGACAGGGAACCACCAATCATCGCGCAGTTGGCCTGTCCTGAACTGGACATCGCCGCTTTCATACCTGGCGTAACGTGCGCAGCAGTCGCCTGCTGAACAGGTTCATTGCTGCAGGCCGATAACAATAACGCGGCACATCCTACCCAAAACGCTGAACGCATGCTTTAACCCCCCTAATGAATACGAAACCTATGCATAATAGGCATCACCTCCCGTGTCGTCGAGAGCGGAAGTGCGTATTTATGCGCTCCGGAAACAATTTCTCGCAATTTTTCCACTCAAAGTTTGATCTACTCATTGATGGCGAGAATACCCAGGAGACAAAAGCGAACATTGAAGTTAACCCGCAGCAGGTCACGAAGTGGATTAACGATGAATGGATCGTAGCCGGACACATACTTTACAGCCCGCGCCGTTCAGTTCCGGAGAATGGTGCCTGGAGCAAAACCGCTCGCGCAGCATACGCCTGATTGAGATCAATAAAAGCCCCGGAGGTTTCCAGGGCTTAATGAGTGTTGACTGTTTACAGCCCGCTTTCTGCTGCGGCTTTTGCCTGGGCGATTGCTCCGGCATTGAATATAGGGTGCTCGTAGTGATTGGTTACATCACGAACCCTGTATATCTTCCATGCACCATCTTCACAACGAAGAAATACTTCAAGATGTATGCTTCTACCGTCACCTGCCCCCTCAATGACCTGGACTACTTCACCGTTTAAAAATGGTCTTGCGTTTTCCACTCGTAACGCAGGTATCCATTCGCGAGAGTAATCCTGGGTATACGTAAAATAATCAGACCCTATTAACTCTTGTTCATAGATTTCCTGAATGGCACTAATGCGAGCAATAGTATCAGCAGAAACATATTTACGCAGTTCGTCGGCAGGGTAAGGCCTGGCTTCATCGCTGCTGAATGCGGAAAGATAGGATTTATAAAATGATTCGGTAGCGTCTTGCGCACTCTGATCTTGATTGACAGCCGAACGACATCCCACCAGCAACATAACGACTGATAAAAATATCCTTTTCATTAATGCATCCTGTAAATTTTAAAGGATGGTTGCATTTTGCGGTATCCAGGACCCGGATACATGCTTTTTTGAACAAAGTCAGAAATCCACTGCGTGCCGTCATACATGGTCATGTGACCTATGCCATTTCCACCGGGGTAAGGCTGTATCACAGCCACATCGCCAGAAATTAAAGTTGAACCAGGCGGCAGTTCACTGAATCCAGCACGTAATAATTCCGCCCCATAATCTTTTGCGTAATCTGTGTTCGGTACCTTAACCCCGCCAGCCAGAATGGCCAGGCGGGTAAACTTAGCACATTCACTATGAGAGTGCCCCAGAGCGTGTGAACGGAGATACGAAACAGCAAGGTCTTTATTCCAACTCATTCTTAGTTCCATTAAGTAAGTAATAAGGAACAGAATTATTACGTTACCCGTCAATAAATTGTGGGGTAAAAAATGCTGAAATATCGCTGGCGCTGGCCACAGAATTGCGTGCGCCCGGTTCATTGCCTGCTCCCCTCAATGTCCTTCTTTTCGCGCCTGCTCCATTGATGCTATAAATCGCTCCAGCACGTCATCAACCTTTTTGAACCGCCAGCATGCCTGTGCGCGGTTTACTGATCGCTCACTGCCGGGGCGAACCCATCGTTTATTGCAGGTCAGATGGGCCATGCAACCGCGAAAATGATTTATGAGGTCTACAGCAAGTGGATCGGAGAAATGGGTAAAAATCAGGTGGATATCATCAACCAAAACTTGCCTGAGGCTCTGCCCCCTGGATCAATTTGTGCACTCGAAAGCCTTATAACTTCAATGGAATAGGGGCGCGTCCTATAATAAGGGAATAATTATCAGGGCTCGTCGCCGTTTCACGGGTCCCTCTTTTTTGCGCAATGTAAGGGTGTTGTCCTATGCAAACTATTGACGGTAATGGTGCGGTCGCGTCTGTCGCGTTTCGAACCAGCGAAGTTATCGCCATCTACCCGATCACGCCAAGTTCCACGATGGCTGAACAGGCGGATGCCTGGGCCGGGAACGGGCTTAAAAACGTCTGGGGCGATGTCCCCCGCGTCGTTGAAATGCAGTCGGAGGCCGGGGCGATCGCCGCTGTGCATGGCGCGCTGCAGACTGGCGCATTATCAACGTCGTTTACCTCTTCTCAGGGATTACTGTTGATGATCCCGACGCTCTACAAACTGGCAGGTCAGTTAACGCCCTTTGTTTTGCACGTTGCTGCCCGTACCGTAGCCACGCACGCTCTCTCCATTTTTGGCGATCATTCCGACGTGATGGCCGTGCGCCAGACCGGTTGCGCCATGCTCTGCGCCAGCAGCGTACAGGAAGCACAAGACTTCGCGCTGATTTCGCACATCGCAACCCTTAAGAGTCGCGTACCGTTTATTCATTTCTTTGATGGTTTCCGCACCTCTCACGAGATCAATAAAATCGTTCCGCTGGCAGACGACACCCTTCTGAATTTGCTGCCCCAGGCGGACATCGATGCCCATCGTGCCCGTGCGCTGAATCCGGAGCACCCGGTGATCCGCGGGACCTCTGCTAACCCTGACACCTACTTCCAGTCCCGCGAGGCGACAAACCCGTGGTATAACGCGGTTTATGACCACGTCGAACAGGCGATGAACGATTTTGCGGCGGCGACGGGCCGGGAATATAAGCCGTTTGAATATTACGGTCATCCGCAGGCGGAGCGCGTCATCGTGCTGATGGGCTCCGCGATCGGCACCTGTGAGGAAGTCGTGGATGCACTTCTGACGCGCGGGGAAAAAGTAGGCGTGCTTAAAGTCCGTCTCTACCGCCCCTTCTCCGCAAAGCACTTACTCTCTGCCCTGCCGGAAAGCGCGCGCACCGTGGCGGTACTCGATCGTACCAAAGAGCCCGGCGCTCACGCCGAGCCGCTCTATCTGGACGTGATGACCGCCCTGGCGGAAGCGTTCAATAACGGCGAGCGCGAAACGCTGCCGCGTGTCATTGGCGGGCGCTATGGTTTGTCCTCTAAAGAATTTGGCCCGGACTGCGTGCTGGCCGTATTTAACGAGCTGAGTGCAGCAAAACCGAAGCCGCGTTTTACGGTCGGCATTTATGATGACGTCACCCATCTTTCCCTGGCCCTGCCGGAAAATACCCTGCCATCGAACGCAAAACTAGAAGCGCTCTTCTATGGTTTAGGCAGCGACGGCAGCGTCTCGGCAACCAAGAACAATATCAAGATCATCGGGAACTCAACGCCGTGGTATGCGCAGGGTTACTTCGTCTACGACTCCAAAAAAGCAGGCGGACTGACCGTTTCCCATCTGCGCGTCAGCGAGCAGCCTATCCGCTCAGCCTATCTTATTTCACAGGCGGATTTCGTTGGCTGTCACCAGCTGCAGTTTATCGATAAATACCAGATGGCAGAGCGCCTGAAGCCTGGTGGTATTTTCCTGCTAAACACACCATACAGTGCAGATGAAGTGTGGGCGCGGCTACCGCAGGAAGTACAGGCGGTGCTGAACCAGAAACAAGCACGGTTCTTTGTGATCAATGCCGCGAAGATTGCCCGTGAATGTGGCCTGGCGGCGCGTATCAATACCGTTATGCAGATGGCTTTCTTCCATCTGACCAATATTCTGCCGGGCGACAGCGCGCAAATGGAATTGCAAGGTGCCATTGCAAAAAGCTACAGCAGCAAAGGCCAGGAGTTGGTCGAGCGTAACTGGCAGGCGCTGGCGCTGGCTCGCGAATCGCTGTTCAACGTTCCGCTGCAGCCGGTTAACGCCACCAGCCCGAACCGTCCTCCTGTTGTTTCTGATGCGGCACCTGATTTCGTTAAAACTGTTACGGCAGCCATGCTCGCCGGACTGGGTGACGCCCTGCCCGTCTCTGCGCTGCCGCCGGACGGCACCTGGCCAATGGGCACGACCCGTTGGGAAAAACGCAACATCGCCGAAGCGATCCCCATCTGGAAAGAAGAGCTGTGTACCCAGTGCAACCACTGCGTGGCGGCCTGTCCTCACTCGGCTATTCGTGCCAAAGTGGTTTCGCCGGAAGAGATGGAAGCGGCACCGGCCAGCCTGCACTCACTGGATGTGAAATCCCGCGATATGCGCGGCCAGAAATATGTTCTGCAGGTCGCGCCAGAGGACTGTACCGGCTGTAATCTGTGTGTTGAAGTCTGCCCGGCGAAGGATCGTCAGAACCCGGAAATCAAAGCCATCAATATGATGTCGCGTCTGGAGCATGTCGAAGAAGAGAAAGTGAATTATGACTTCTTCCTGAACCTGCCGGAAATCGACCGCAGCAAGCTGGAGCGTATTGATATTCGTACATCACAGTTGATTACGCCGCTGTTTGAATACTCTGGTGCCTGCTCCGGCTGTGGCGAAACGCCGTATATTAAACTGCTGACGCAGCTTTACGGCGACCGTATGCTGATTGCGAACGCGACCGGTTGTTCGTCTATTTATGGCGGTAACCTCCCTTCAACCCCTTATACGACGGACGCCAACGGGCGCGGTCCGGCGTGGGCTAATTCGCTGTTTGAAGATAATGCCGAGTTTGGTCTGGGCTTCCGCCTGACCGTCGATCAGCATCGCGCGCGCGTGATGCGCCTTCTTGAACAGTTTGTCGATAAGATCCCGGCTGAACTGAATGACGCGCTGCATGCAGAGGCAACACCGGATGTTCGCCGTGAGCAAGTGGCTGAACTGCGCAATGCCCTTCAGGGCGTTGACGGTGCAGAACAGCTGCTGAGAGACGCCGACGCGCTGGTCGAGAAATCCATCTGGCTGATTGGGGGTGATGGCTGGGCCTACGATATTGGTTTCGGCGGGCTGGATCACGTGCTGAGCCTGACCGAAAACGTCAATATTCTGGTGCTGGATACGCAGTGTTATTCCAATACGGGCGGCCAGGCATCGAAAGCGACACCTTTAGGTGCTGTCACCAAATTTGGTGAACACGGTAAACGCAAGGCACGTAAAGATCTCGGTGTCAGCATGATGATGTATGGACACGTGTATGTCGCTCAGATTTCACTGGGGGCACAGCTCAACCAGACGGTGAAAGCGATTCAGGAAGCAGAGGCGTATCCTGGCCCGTCGCTGATCATCGCCTACAGCCCTTGCGAGGAGCACGGCTATGACCTGGCCCTCAGCCACGATCAGATGCGTCAGTTGACCGCCACCGGCTTCTGGCCTCTCTACCGGTTCGATCCACGTCGTGCGGATGAAGGAAAATTGCCGCTTGCGCTGGATTCACGTCCGCCGTCAGATGCGCTTGCCGAGACGTTGATGCAGGAGCAACGCTTCCGTCGTCTCAACGCTCAGCAGCCTGAGGTGGCAGAACAGTTGTGGAAAGA
This sequence comes from Enterobacter sp. MALB-1, assembly GCF_041021625.1. NCBI lineage: Bacteria > Pseudomonadati > Pseudomonadota > Gammaproteobacteria > Enterobacterales > Enterobacteriaceae > Enterobacter > Enterobacter sp. MALB-1. The sequence goes on along the minus strand of NZ_JBDPJL010000001.1, from coordinate 2,121,851 downwards.
TGCGGCAGCCGACCTGCAAAAGCGTTATGACTTTCTGGCGCAGCTGGCCGGTAAAGCGGAAAAATCGACCAGCGAATGATATCCACTGCCCGGCTTATCCGGGCATTTTTGCCATAAAAAAAAGCCCGATGTATTCACATCGGGCTAATCCAGATTATCAATGAATATCAATTAACAAAGTAAATCATATTCACGCGAATTATGGATGAAGAAATCTTAAAGGCATATAACAGCGCAAAGGTTACCTGTTTTGGCGCGGAATTAATAATTTTTATTTCATATAATTCTCAATAAAACATTCACCCTATCAATCATCATTTCCTGCGTATAATCCGGTTTAGATTTTACTTAATTCGTAACAATTATATTTTATTACTCTTTAGCGAGAGTGATTTAGCATGGGACATCTTTCCACACTGGAAAGTTCACGTAGTTAATAAATAAAAACAATTGCAAAGGAATAAACAAATGCAAAGAAAAGTACTGGCAATGGTTATCCCCGCTCTGTTAATGGCTGGCGCAGCACATGCAGCTGAAATTTATAACAAGGATGGCAACAAACTGGATCTGTACGGAAAAGTAGATGGTCTGCACTACTTCTCTGATGATAAAGGTGCCGATGGCGATCAGACTTATATGCGTCTGGGCTTCAAAGGTGAAACCCAGATCAATGACATGATGACCGGTTACGCACAGTGGGAATACAACATTCAGGCCAACAACACCGAAGGCTCTGAAAACCAGTCCTGGACGCGTCTGGCGTTTGCCGGGGTGAAAGTAGGCGACTACGGTTCATTTGATTACGGTCGTAACTACGGCGTACTGTACGACGTTGAAGGCTGGACCGATATGCTGCCTGAGTTCGGTGGCGACTCCTACAGCAAAGCCGATAACTTTATGACCAACCGTGCAAACGGCGTGGCAACCTACCGCAATACTGATTTCTATGGTCTGGTGCAGGGTCTGAACTTTGCGCTGCAGTACCAGGGTAATAACGAAGAGGCGAACAACAACCAGGAAGGGACGAACAACAGTCGTGACACTCGCCACGAGAACGGTGACGGCTTCGGTATCTCTACCACCTACGATTTCGGTATGGGCTTCAGCGCGGGTGCCGCGTATGCCTCTTCTGACCGTACCAATGACCAGGTCACCAACACTACCGCAGGCGGCGACAAAGCGGATGCCTGGACTGCTGGTCTGAAATACGACGCCAATAATATTTATCTGGCAGCAATGTATTCAGAAACCCGCAATATGACGCCATACGGTAATAATGAGAATGCCGTTGCAAACAAAACCCAGAACTTTGAAGTTACCGCGCAATACCAGTTCGATTTCGGTCTGCGTCCGGCGATTTCTTACCTGCAGTCAAAAGGTAAAGACCTGGGCAAAGGCCAGGACGATCAGGATCTGGTTAAATATGCTGACGTTGGCGCAACTTACTATTTCAACAAAAACATGTCCACCTATGTTGATTATAAAATCAACCTGCTGGACGAAGACGACCAGTTCTACAAAAACAATGGCATCGGTACTGATGATATTGTAGCGTTAGGTCTGGTTTATCAGTTCTGATTTGCATAGCCCGCATATTTTTGCGGGCTAACTCTTTTTATACTTTACACCGCACACGTCATAATACTTTCAACTTGCACAATTGAACCCTCCTGTAAGATGATTACCTTCTGTCACAAGCGGTAAGGGGCATCGCCATGGTTCATCATCCTGTCAAATCTTCACGTATTACCTCCATCGCCTATGATGAACAAAGCGCCACGCTTGAGGTTCGCTTTCGCGACCGTACCACGTTGCAGTATCAGCGCGTTCCGGCCCGCATATTTTCTGATTTTTTGAGTGTCGTCTCAAAAGGCCGCTTCTATGATGGTGTCGTGAAGGGCAAGTTTAAGGAGATCAGGGTGCGGTGACGTCATCCGTTAACCCCCCTTTTCTTTACGAAATGAAAGATAGCCCAACACGCCACTGTCCCCGTCCATGGGGTGGTTAACGCCATCCATCACCACCACGTCAGCAAAATCGAAGGGTGAGACATTTTCGAAACACGCGACGTTGACACCATACTGATTTGGGTTGGAACGTCTCTGATGAAATGTATAAATACCGCAGACCGAGCAGAAAAAGTGCCGCGCAGTACCCGTGTTAAAACGATACTCGGTGAGTTTATCTTCGCCTTTCGTGACGATGATCCCCGACAACGGTGCAGAGACCGCAATGGCTCCGCGCATCCGACAATAAGAACAGCTACAGCGACGCGCGGTATTAAAACCGTCCGTCAGCTCCACGGTGAACGTCACCGCCCCACAATGACATTGCGCATTACGTTTTTCTGCCATCGTTCATACCCCTTTTCTCACCAGTTCAGCCGCTTTAACAAAAACCTCATCCTCGATGCCATCGCCTTTCTGCCTCCCGAGTCTGACCAGTTCAGCAACAATACTTTCACGACTGATGTGCTTCTGTGCAGAGACCAGCCCGATGACCGCAGCACCAATCGCCAGCCCCACTAATCCTGTTTGTTCGTCTTTATTCTTCATGTTAATGCTCCCTCATACCCCTAAAAAGATTAGCAGGAGTACTGTAAAACGTGCTGGTATTCGCCGCCGCAATCCGTACCATAATGCGAAGTTGGTGCCTTGATGGTCATTCTTGCCCTGCCGGTGCCCCATTTGAGATTTGAGTAAATTATAAATGTCGCAAAATCAAGAGATTAACAAGAAAGAACAATACAACCTGAATAAACTGCAAAAGCGACTTCGCCGTAACGTGGGTGAAGCCATTGCAGATTTTAATATGATTGAAGAAGGCGATCGCATCATGGTTTGCCTGTCAGGTGGTAAAGACAGCTATACCATGCTGGAGATCCTGCGCAACCTTCAGCAAAGCGCACCGGTGAACTTTTCTCTGGTGGCGGTCAACCTCGACCAGAAACAACCGGGTTTCCCTGAGCATATTCTGCCGGAGTACCTGGAAAAGCTGGGCGTCGAGTACAAAATCGTAGAAGAGAATACCTACGGTATCGTGAAAGAGAAGATCCCGGAGGGGAAAACCACCTGCTCACTCTGCTCTCGCCTGCGCCGTGGCATTCTGTATCGTACCGCAACTGAACTGGGTGCAACCAAAATTGCACTCGGTCACCACCGTGACGACATCCTGCAAACGCTGTTTCTGAATATGTTCTACGGCGGAAAAATGAAGGGAATGCCACCGAAGCTCATGAGCGACGATGGCAAACATATCGTCATCCGCCCACTGGCCTACTGCCGCGAAAAAGACATTGAGCGTTTTTCTCAGGCCAAAGCATTCCCGATCATCCCATGTAACCTGTGTGGCTCACAGCCAAACCTGCAACGTCAGGTGATCGGCGACATGCTGCGTGACTGGGATAAACGCTATCCGGGCCGGATCGAAACAATGTTCAGTGCGATGCAGAACGTTGTACCTTCACATCTGGCGGATGTTGAGCTGTTCGACTTTAAAGGCATCAACCACGATTCTGAAGTGGTGAATGGCGGCGATCTGGCATTTGACCGTGAAGAGATCCCAATGCAGCCAGCAGGCTGGCAGCCGGAAGAAGAAGACGCACAATTCGATGAGCTGCGTCTGAATGTCGTCGAAGTGAAGTAAATTTTAGCGTCTCAGAACCTGTTTCTGAGACGCGTTTTTATGCCTACTTCAGAAGCCGAACCCGGCAGGTCTTCCCTTTAATTTTACCATTCTGCAGTTGCTTCCAGGCTTTATGCGCAACCGACTGGCGGACCGCCACATAGACATGTGAAGGGTGAACCGCAATTTTTCCGATATCGGCTCCATCCAGACCAATATCCCCGGTCAACGCCCCCAGTACATCGCCCGGACGCATTTTGGCTTTTTTACCACCGTCGATACAGAGCGTGACCATCTCAGCGTCCAGCGGAACGATGCTGACATTGCCGGGTGCATTCACCCAGTTCAGCTTGAGTTGCAGCATCTCAGAGAGAATATTGGCACGCTGCGCCTCTTCCGGCGCACAGAAGCTGATCGCGAGGCCGCTGTTGCCGGCGCGTGCGGTACGCCCAATACGGTGGACGTGTACTTCCGGGTCCCAGGCCAGCTCGAAATTAACCACAAGCTCCAGCGATTTGATGTCCAGACCACGCGCGGCGACATCGGTCGCCACCAGCACCCGCGCACTACCGTTGGCAAAACGCACCAGCGTCTGATCGCGATCGCGCTGTTCCAGGTCGCCATGAAGGGATAACGCACTCTGTCCGGCAGCGTTAAGGGCATCGCACACGGACTGACAATCTTTTTTAGTATTGCAGAACACCACACAGGAAGCGGGCTGGTGCTGGCTTAATAACTTTTGCAGCAACGGGATTTTGCCCTGCTGCGACGTTTCAAAAAACTGTTGTTCAATAGCGGGCAACGCGTCTACGGTGTCAATTTCAATCGTCAGCGGATTGCGCTGAACGCGACCGCTGATAGCCGCAATCGCTTCAGGCCAGGTTGCAGAGAACAGCAGCGTCTGGCGATTAGCCGGAGCGAAGCGGATAACCTCATCAATGGCGTCGCTAAAGCCCATATCGAGCATGCGGTCGGCTTCGTCCATCACCAGCGTTTGCAGAGCATCGAGTGAAACCGTGCCTTTTTGCAGGTGATCAAGCAAACGGCCAGGCGTTGCCACGATAATGTGCGGTGCATGCTGCAAAGAGTCGCGCTGCGCGCCAAACGGTTGCCCACCACACAGAGTTAAAATTTTCGTGTTTGGCAGAAAACGCGCCAGTCGACGCAATTCGCCCGCAACCTGATCGGCCAGTTCGCGCGTCGGACACAGGATCAGAGACTGCGTCTGAAACAGTGTGGCATCAATATGCTGCAACAAACCAAGACCAAATGCGGCCGTTTTCCCACTGCCGGTTTTTGCCTGCACGCGCACATCACGGCCTTCAAGAATAGCGGGCAGCGCTGCCGCCTGGACAGGTGTCATGGTGAGGTAACCCAGCTCATTAAGGTTATCGAGCTGGGCGGCGGGCAGAACGTTCAGGGTAGAAAAAGCGGTCACAATATACTCTCGTGGTCATTAACGCAGTCAGATGGCGCGTATCCTCGCAGATCTCCGCTAACGATGCGACAATTTAATCGGCTCTTCATCTGGCGGCGGGTCCGGCATCGGCTGCGGACGGGGGATTGGGTCTGGCACCGGTGTCGGATCGGTTGGCACCGGGTCGGACTGGCGTGTGTTAAGGTATTGCAGCGTCAGTAGCAGGCTCATCTTCTCCTCCAGGTTTTTTGTGTGGACTCTTTTAGGGTAGACGCTGAGAAACCGGAGGCAAAAAAAAGCCGACTATTTAGTCGGCGTCGTACGAATCAATTGTGCTATGCAGTAATTCAAAAAAGGAAGTAAGACAATATGGAGCGCAACGCCCATCGCTTGACGTTGCATTCACCTGCGGGAGTAATATTGCACCTTACGGGGTAGATGTTTATTGACTTCGCTCAATTAAAATCATGTTTTGATGCACAGAACGCGTCAAAAAAACGTAAATTTACAGCCATTTACTACGATGCAACCACCACGCAACACCCCCAATCAAAACCACTAACATGACGCAAAAAGCAGTGAAACCATAATGGTATTCCCCGCCAGGTATTCCCCCCAGATTTACGCCAAACAGACCGGTTAAAAATGTACTGGGTAAAAATACCATTGCCATCAGCGACATCGTATACGTTCTTCTGGCCAGCGACTCCTGCATCACCTGCGCGATTTCATCCGCCATTACTGCCGTTCTGGCAATACAGGAATCTATCTCATCAAGGCCACGTCCGAGCCTGTCGGCAATATCCTGCATTCTGCGACGCTGATCATCGTTCATCCAGCTCAGGCGTTCGCTGGCCAGCCGCGCATACACATCCCGCTGTGGAGTCATATAACGACGCATCACAATTAACTGTTTACGCAACAACGCCAGAAAACCGCGAGGCGGGATCTGCTGATCGAGCAAATTATCTTCGAGATCAATAATTTTATCGTGCAACTCTTCAATAAACTCACTGGCGTGATCGGTCAGAGCATCACAGACATCCACCAGCCAGCTTCCGCAATCCGTCGGGCCGGTGCCCTCTTTCAAATCATTCACCACGTCATCAAGCGCCAGCACCTTACGCTGACGTGTGGAGACAATCATGCGTTCATCCATATAGAGACGCATCGCAACCAACTGGTCCGGGCGTTCATCCGTGCTGCCGTTAATGCAGCGCAGCGTAATCAGCGTACCCTCACCCATTCTGCTGACTCTTGGCCGCAGGCTTTCACCCGCCAGCGCATCGCGAATGTTGTTAGGCAATAGCGGGGTCGTTGCCAGCCACTGGGCGCTATCCGGATGCGTATAGTTCAGATGCAGCCAGCAGGGATGTTCACGGTCAATGTCATCATTATCTTCCAGCGGCCGTGCGCCACCCCGGCCGTCAAATACCCACGCAAAAACCGCGTCAGGAACGTTAATTTCAGACCCTTTAATGCTCTCCACAACGCCTCCACCTTTTTATTGCTTTCGCTGTCAGTCTAGCTTTCGTCCAGGGTTAAGCAATAAATATGTAGGGCATCACGCTGAATTAGCTCAGGAATTGTACACAGGTTAATGTGAATGTCCTGGCCGCGGTGAAAACAGCGGTGGCCGGTGTGTCTGCGGCGAGGCATCGCCAGGCTGGTAGCCATTATCCAGCCGGAAATTTCGGGTCCGGGTTTGCAATTCAATCACCTGATTGCGCAGAACATCGGAGGAGCCGTTAAGTTCTTCCGCCATGGCAACATTGCTCTGGGTCACACGTTCCAGCTCAGATAACGCCTGCGTGATTTGCGAAATCCCTTTTTCCTGCTCTGACGTCGATGCGGAAATATCGTCCATCAGTCTGCTGACATTGCTTGATCCTGCCACTATCTCATGCATGTTTTTTTCAGCTTCCGAGACGACAGTCACGCCCTGTGTCACGTTGTTACTGGTTACATCAATCAGCGCCTTAATGTTTTTTGCCGCCTCAGCGCTGCGGTGCGCAAGGCTCCGGACTTCCCCCGCCACCACTGAAAACCCTTTACCGTGATCTCCGGCTCTGGCCGCTTCGACAGCCGCATTCAGGGCCAGAATATTGGTCTGGAATGCGATGCCATCAATAAGAGTGATAATCTCCGTCATTTGCTGGGCGCATTCGGTAATGGATTGCATATTGTTGGCAACCTGTCCCATCAGCTCGCCCCCTTTACGCGCCTGCAGTGTCGCGGCGTTCGCCTGTTCGCTGGCGAGACGCGTATTATCTGCATTATTTCTCGTGCTCGCCGCCATCTGTTCCATGCTGGCAGCCGTCTGGATCAACGAAGCAGACTGCTGCTCTGTTTTCACGGAAAGTTGCGCGCTGCGAGAAGAAAGTTGCTCAGATAAGGTCATAGCGGTTTGTGACGAAGCCCGGATTTCACGCACCAGCGTTGCGATATTACTTGATAAACTATTAATTCCAGGAATTAAGCGCCCTGCACAGTTATTGCCAAACTCAGGGATCGATACGGCAAGATTACCCGATGTCACTTCTTCAATACTTTTTTTCACAGTATTGATCGGCGTCACAAGATATTTTGTCATGTAGACCCAAAGCATAAATAATGCAACGAATTGTATGATATTCACAGTAATAAAAAGAGGCATACTCCCCGCGAATAACGTCATGGCCCCATCGTTTATCAAAAAAACACATACAAGAAAATAGAAAATGAAAGTTCTGACACTCATATTTCTTAGCATGATTATTCCCACAACTTTATATTTTAGTCGGCATGATCGTTTATAGCACCCACCACGAATTTTGTCCTCACGATCCACGCAGCTTTCTCGCTTTGCAGTTAGATTGTGATGATTTAGCTTAGGATGAGATAAAGCATGGTATTACAGGAAATGTTGAAGCCACCATGCTGCCGGACTGGTTTATACCCTCCTGAAGCGATAACATTTGCTGTGGTAGTACAATATGCTCTCTCTCATATTTAAGGAGTATTGCTGCAAATTCCTTTCTTTGTTTAGCGATGCTTAATCATTTTTCAAAGAGGATATATTTTATACTCTTTGTTAAACGATTATTTTTAATATGAATGGTCATTTTTCACGATCAATTACTAATATTGCCTGAGCGAGCATGTCACAGACAGATACAAGACCTATCCGGAAGACAAACTCCGTAACCTTTATTGGCGTGGGATTGCATAATGCTTAACGTATCGTGGGACCCAGTTTTAATAGCCATCTCTTATCTGGTGGCGTTTATCGCCTCATTTGTAGCATTAGACAGTGCGGGTAAAATCCCGCTATCCAGCCGTAAAACGGCGACATTCTGGCGAATTACGGGTGGCGTAACGCTGGGAATCGGGATCTGGGCGATGCATTTTATTGGCATGCTGTCGATGAAAATGCCGATGATCTTGAGTTATCACCTCTGGCTCACCCTCGCCTCGTTGGGTGTCGCGGTGCTTGCCGCAACGCTGGCGATTAATATCGCCGTCCACGGCAAATCGCTCTCTCCCTTTCGCCTGATCTTTTCTACGCTGATCCTCAGCGCTGGCGTGGTCTCCATGCATTATGTGGGCATGGCCGCATTGATGCCTGAAGGCAGCATCATCTGGGATCGGCAAAAGGTGATGCTGTCAGTGCTCATTGCCATTATCGCCTCTGGCGTCGCACTCTGGCTGGCATTCCACCTGCGGGATAAACGTAAAGGGGTGTTTATCAACCGCATCGCGGCGGCTCTTGTAATGGGAGCAGCCATTTGCGCAATGCATTATACCGGCATGAGTGCCGCTCATTTCCACGAAATGGAACATACCTTACCGGGCGGCATCAGCGAGCAGGGATTATCGATCTGGGTTTCCGTCACGACGTTATCTCTGCTTGGTATCATGCTTATCATTTCGCTGGTGGACTCTCACTGGCGCACCAGTCGGTTAACCGATAATTTGCATCAACTCAACCGACAGCTTGAACTGCAGGCGCGCTTCGATGCGCTTACCGGCCTCGCCAATCGTCATCAGATGGATCTTCGCCTGCAGGATTGTCTGCACAGTGCGTTGCTTAATAAAAAGCAATTTGCGGTTATTTTTCTCGATGTTGATCATTTTAAACGCGTCAATGACACCTGGGGTCACCACGTTGGTGATGAACTGTTGATACACATTGCACAGCGCATTACATCAAGATTAACCCATGAGATGACCCTCGCGCGATTGGGTGCCGATGCGTTTATTCTGCTGGCTCCGGAATACGATGACGAAAAGCTGAATATTCTTCTTTCTGGATTGCTGGATGATTTACGCCGACCGCTCTCAATTTGTGGGCACGCGTTGAACATCACATGCAGTGCAGGCGTTAGCCTCTTCCCCCTTCATGGTGAAACGCTGCATGAGCTCAAACTTAAAGCAGATGCGGCCATGCATCATGTTAAGCTGGAAGGCCGTAATGGCTGGGCTGTTTATCGCCCTGAAATGTCCACCGCAGTGCCTGCTGAGCCAGCCTTTTTACAGGAGCTTTCTCAGGCACTTGAGCGCGATCAATTTGAACTGTGGTATCAGCCAACCTATCTTGCTGAACAGAATACCATTCATGGGTTTGAAGCACTGCTGCGCTGGCGTCATCCCGTACAGGGCGTCTTGCTTCCTGGTCTGTTTTTACCTTCACTGGAGCAAACCGGTTTAATCATTTCGGTCGGAAACTGGGCCATTGAGGCTGCATGCCGACAATTAAACTTCTGGACGGAACAAGGTTTCAGCCAGTGGACACTGTCATTCAACCTGTCTCCCGTACAGTTCGAGCAACAGGATATATTCCAGGTCGTCTCTTCGATGCTGCAAAAATATAATCTGGCACCATCCCGGCTGATCCTGGAGGTGACTGAAAGTACGGCTCTTAAAAATCTCGATCGAAGCATCGAATTGCTCAATGCCTTCAACCAGGCTGGGATCACCGTCTCAATAGATGATTTTGGAACCGGTTATTCCAACCTGCTGATGCTGAGCGTCCTTCCTGCCAGAGAACTTAAAATCGACAAAAGTTTTGTATGCTCAATGCTGGAAAATGAAAAAAGCAGAAAATTGGTAGAAACAATAATAAATATTGCCCGGACAATGGAGATGAGTGTCGTCGCAGAAGGTATTGAAACTGAGGAGCAGCAGGCTATGCTGGTGAATCTGGGGTGTGATTATTTACAGGGATTTTTATTCTCTCGTCCGTTGCCTGCCGAACAGGTTCCCTGGCTGTTATTACAAAAGCACTCTGATAAGCAGATTATACCAATCGGTAAAATTCACACGGAACCCACCATTATTTCACAAAAAAATCATGCCTGAAGTGATTAAGTAAGGTATGTTTCAAAGGAGTCCACGCGAGTCAATTCCGTCGTGATCGCAAGTACACCGTGCTGATGTACAGGAATTCCCTATGCCGCAATATTGCTTTGATGCGCTTAACTTCATTAAAACGCCCGTGTGGCTGGTATCCCCGGTTTCGGAAAATATTATATTTGCCAATGCAGCCGCAACAAAGGTGATGCGCGATAAAACCCTGGACGATATGCGCAGTGGTATGTATTCCGCAAAAGCACAAACCCTGCTCACTATGTACGTTCCCGATCTTAAAGCTAATCAGGAAATCGTTGAAATCTGGACGGTATGGCGTGATAAACAGGAAACCACGCTAAGTTGCCGCCTGACGCTTACCTGTGCAGAACCGCATGGAGAAGTGATTGTTTTTGAAGGCCTCTCACCGCAGGTCAACGCAGGGCTTAAGGCCAGTCGTTCAGCTACCTACCAGCGTAAAAAACAGGGATTCTACGCACGCTTTTTCCTTACTAACAGCGCCCCCATGCTGTTGATCGATCCCGCCAGGGACGGTCAAATCGTTGATGCAAATCTTGCCGCGCTTCATTTTTACGGCTACGCCCACGAGGAGATGTGCCGCAAACATACCTGGGAAATTAATACGCTGGGCCGCGATATCCTGCCCGTCATGACTGAAATCGCCAGCCTTCCGGGAGGTCATAAACCGCTTAACTTTGTGCATCGACTTGCCGACGGCACAACGCGTCACGTTCAGACCTATGCCGGACCGATTGAGATCTACGGCGATAAGCTAATGCTGTGCATCATTCATGATATTACGGAACAGAAGCGGCTGGAGCAGGAACTGGAACACGCTGCCTTGCGCGATTCCATGACTGGCCTGTTGAATCGCCGCCAGTTTTACAATATCACTGAACAAATCACCCCCTCGCACCTTCCCGCACAACAGCAGTTTAGCCTGCTGCTGGTAGATACCGATCATTTCAAAGAGATCAATGACATCTTTGGGCACCTCAAGGGTGATGAAGTGCTTATCTCCCTTTCCCGTACTCTGGAAGCCTGCAGCCGCAAAGATGATTTTGTGTTCCGCTGGGGCGGTGAAGAATTTGTGCTCCTGCTGCCACGCACCACGCTTGAGAACGCGATGCAGATTGCGGAAACCATTCGCGTTGCCGTGGCGCATATTACGATCCCCGGCCTGCCTCGTTTCACTGTCAGCATCGGCGTTGCGCGGCATAATCAGGGGGAAAGCATTGATGACCTGTTTAAACGCGTGGATGATGCGCTTTATCGCGCCAAAAATGATGGCCGAAACAAAGTGCTGGCAGCATGAAACTGGAGTAATAAGTGAAGCCTCGCTACAATGCCCACCTAAATGAGACAAACTTCAGGTGGGTAGAGTCTGCGATGGGAAAAACAGAAATAATACTCATCTTAATTATTTTGAGCCTTATCATATTTGGCTTGTGGTTTATCTTCAGTGGCGAAATATGGCTCGTCGTGGAGTATTTTGAAAATAGTCTCTACCCCACAATCGAGGCTCCATAACGTACGTTTATGGCGGTTAGCGAATCAAAAAAATTTATTTCGCCCGTACTCTTTTGGGATTTTTATTTCTGACGAAGGCGGTATACATTCAGGCCAGCCTGTCGACAGCCTGGAAGAAGAGATTTTCCGTCATGAGAATATTCTCTTTTGTGTCCTGATGCTCACGACGGATAAACCAACCCTTTTTCGGTGCCATGCTCAGATAAAACACCTGGCAGATACCGCAGGCCTCAACGCACATCTTCACATAACCCACCTCTCCGTCACGGCAGAGCTGTTCAGGAATAATGCTGACGCTCCGCTCACCATTCTGTAAGCGGATAGTGGTGATGTTATAGCGACATATACCGCTACTGAGGCTGAAGCCGATCGTGCTCAGATCATGGATATGTTTAGTGGCTAAAACTACCTCAATACCCGAATGGGCAAACCACTCGGTAATTTGCTGAGCCAGATCATCCATCCGCTGGCAAAATGCCCGGATTTCGGCTTCAGCTGTTTTTTTACCGGGCGGTATGATCTCAGTGTTTTGCTGTACTTTTTTAAAAAATCGTTCTCTGGCTGACATGTCGTCGTCCCTGTTTTCTCTCAAATCGACGTTTCTGGCGCGATATTTCCTAAACTGATTACTCTTGTTCCGGCATTTTTTGTTTCAGGAGCGCATAGCGGGCAATCAGTTGCTGCAGATGCTGTTCTGCCTGCTTTTGCTGGACTGCGCTCTTAATCTGCTCTTCCGGGATAGCGGATAACTGGCGCAACTGTTCTTCCAGCGGAATGGTACTGTTAAATGACTGCGTCATGGCAAAAACCGCTGATTTCAGTTCACTCACGGTTATGTACTTGCCCTTTTGCTCATCCAGCGCATTAAGCCGGTTTGTCAGCTGCTGCAGTTGCTGCATCCCCTGATACCAGCCATTCAGACTTTCAGGCGAAAGCGCGGTGGCCGTCATCTGCTGTTGCCAACGCTGCGCCAGCGGTTTTGCCTGCTCCGGCCACAGTGTCAGTGCCTGCTGTACCAGACTGTCGCCATAGCTGACTGCCCAGTCCGGTTTTAGCTGAGAAAGCTGTGCTAACTGCTGCTGTGTGTGTTTAATGCCCTCCTCAGGGGAAGGAGACTTCTGTCGAAGCGACTGTAACTGTTCATTTGAAAGTACAGTGGGTATCCTTGATGGCGGCGACGTCTTCCATCGACTCTTTCAGGAAGAATTTCGGGCCAACGGAGCCGATAAACGGCATATGCGCGGCAGCAGAGACTTTGGAGATATTGCGTAACAGCGCAATGTCCTGCGGGCTGGCGTCAAATTCATACGAGGAGATGACCGAACCAATCGGCTCACCGCCAGGGGTGTCATATTCGGCGGTGTAGGTATGCCAGTACAGGCCACTCTGGATCAGTTCCGGTGCGTCTTCAAAATCCTGGCGCAGATCGTCTTTGGAGACGTCCAGGATTTCAGTTTTGACATTCTGGCGGTAATCGGTGTTGTCAACCAGTTGTTTCAGGCCACGCCACAGGGATTCCACTTTCTGGAACGCTTCGTGGTGCATTACCGCATCCAGTTGGCGGCTGATCTGGAAATCCAGTTCCGCGATATGGTGGTCAATCAGCGTTTTGTCGAGCTTATCCACCTGCTGGCCCGATTTGCGGATACAGTCCATAAAGACCTGCATCGCTGCCGTCAGACGTTCACCCGCAGGCGCATCGGACAGTGCGGCATCATCAAGGAAGTCATTAATATCGCCCAGGCTGGAAGCCGGAGTCAGGTTAATTTTCTCAAACAGAGAGGCGTAAACGCTCTCTTTTTCCAGTACGGTATTTTGCCCCTGAGCGGAGGCGTTTTCAGTTTTCACAGACATAAGCATATTCCCGGTTAATCCATTAAAAAACGCGCACCGCTTATTTCGGGGCCAGCGCACTCATTTCGTCGCGTAATTCCTGAGACAGCGCCGGGTCTTTAAGAATTTTCTCAAGTTCTTTTCTGAAAGTGGCGTTATCCAGCAGGTTGGATTTCAGGTCGCGTAATAAATTACGCATGGCCAGCATGGCGCGGAGCTGGGGAATTTGACGGGCGACCTGCTCAGGCTCGAAATCTTTCATATCGGAAAAATGTAACTTAACGCTCTCTTCCGAACCGTCACCCGCCAGGGTATTCTGAACGGTGAGATTCACTTCCGGGTTAAATTCTGAAAGTACGCTGTTGAAGTTATTTTTATTGACGTTGATTTTTTCTCTTTCAGATAATGGGCGGTTTTCTTTGCCATTACTGAAATCACCCACGGTAAGGAGTTTAAGCGGCAGCTCGACTTTTTTCTGTGCGCCCCCTGTGTGCAGACTTAATTTTAAATTGATGCGTGCCTTAGGCACTTCATTCTGGAACGTATCGGCCATAGCTGTCCCTTTCCATTTAAGAAATAATTGTTGAGTGAACGACGCTTCTTTACAAACCCATAGTAGAACAAAAGACCGGTATAGATCAACTTACCAGATCAAAGATCTGCTATAGGAAATTTCTTAAGAATTTTCCACTAAATGTAAACAACGAAGAATGCCAGATAAGCACTCAGGTTACGAAATTTTGACTATTTATTCACAAAAAAGTGGAGCGAATAGCTGTTATCAAGAAAATAAACAGACTTATTGTTTAAGTTTGATCATTACCTGATCCAAATCAATATAATCCGCAAACAGCGATAGCCACTAACGCTAAAATACGGAACGGAATCACGTTGTGCTATCGACTCATTTTGTTACAGGTGACAACAGGGAAATAGTCCAAAACTGGACTTCAGAATGGGTGTTAGTCTTTACGTTAATACAGATAAAACGTCCAGAGGCGTCTCTGGTTAAACAAAATGCATGCCTGCAATCCTGATACAAATGTATTTTTGAAGGGTATTTCTCGTATCAATACTATTCTGCCGGTTGTTTTTTACGAGCAGCATATTAAGGACAATGAATACATCAGAAAATTACAGTTTGCTTTGGCGGGAGGGAGTAAGAAAGATCGGGTGCTTGCCAGCTCTGGATTTAGTGGTGGTTGCCTGGCGTCAGCAGGCAACCGGTATTCATCAGTGCTTCTCAATATACATTGTACGACTATACGCCACATCTTCCGGATTATTAATCGGATACCCTTTCACCCACGGTTTGATCAAACGACCATTGGTGTACTGGTAAATGGGCGCTATCGGTGCTTTTTCAGCAAGGAGCTTCTCAGCCTTGTTATACTCTGCATTTCGCGCCTTCTCGGTGGTTTCAAGTGTTGCCTGGTTGATTATCTTATCGTACACAGGGTCGTTGAACCGGGAGATATTGCCGCTGTGGGTTGACGTCAGCAGTGACAGGAACGTTGATGGCTCATTGTAATCTCCAACCCATGAGGCGCGGATCACGTCAAAACTCCCGGTATTGCGGCTATCAATGTACGTTTTCCACTCCTGGTTCTGCAATTTGACGTCAACGCCCAGATTTTTCTTCCACATGGATGCCACGGCAATGGCAATTTTCTGATGGTTTTCAGAGGTGTTGTAAAGCAACGTCAGCTTCAGCGGACGCTGTGAGCCATAGCCTGCCGCCTGCAATAATGTTTTTGCCTGCGCATTGAGTTCCTGCTGTGACATCTGTTCAAAAGGCGAAGTTTCCGGCGTAAAACCGGCCGTGACGTCCGGCGTAAAATGCCATGCCGGTTTTTCACCGGTTCCTAACACTTTTTCCGCCATAATCCGGCGATCGATGGTCATACTCAGCGCCAGACGTACCCGCGCATCGGCGGTTGGGCCTTTCTGTGTGTTAAATGCGTAGTAATAAGTCCCCAGTTGCGGCGGCGTATACACCTGCCCCGGAATATCTTTTTTCAGCTTCTGGTACAGATTTTTCGGGAATGATTCGGTGATATCAATATCACCCGCAAGATAACGTTTGGTTGCTGAAGACTCCTGATTGATTGGGACAAAAGTCACTTTTTTTAGAACCGTTCTGGCGTTATCCCAGTAATACTCGTTCGGTTCAACAACCAGCTTTTCATTGACCACGCGATCTTTCAGGACATAAGCGCCGTTACCCACCAGGGCACCAGGGCGCGTCCACGCTTTGCCGCTTTCAACGTTGGCCTTCTGTACCGGATAGAATGCAAAGCTAGCCGTCAGGTTACTGAACCACGGTAGCGGCTTATCCAGTTGAACGCGCAATGTTTTAGCATCCACCGCCGTTACGCCAAGCGTATCCGGAGCCGCTTTACCATCGATTATCGCCTGTGCATTCTTAATGCCCGCCAGTGCAGCAAACCAGGCAAAGGGAGAGGTCGTTTTTGGGTCCACCAGACGCTGCCAGCTATAGACAAAATCCTGCGCCGTTACCGGAGTACCATCAGACCATTTGGCATTATCACGCAGGGAGAACGTCCAGACGCGGTTATCACTACTTTGCCAGCGAGTCGCGACACCGGGGATCAACTCCCCTTTTTCGTTTTGGTTCACCAGTCCTTCATAAAGGTCACGGATCACCTGAATTTCCGGTAATCCCACGGCTTTTGCCGGATCAAGCGATGCAGGTTCATCTTTGATATGCCGAACCAGTTCCTGTTTTTGCGCCAGTACCGTTCCCTGTGGCACGTCAGCAGCATAAGAGAATGAAGAGAGTCCGCACAACCACAGCGCAGAGCAAAGCAGCGAAACAGGATGCTTCATGAGATTTCCTTTTAGACGTCAGGTAACGGGCAGATGCGTAATTATTTGTTTCGACAGAGAGAAATGCAAATATCTTCATCCGGAAAGTTGATATCCGGCAATTTTCCGCGCGCACGGAAACTATTTGATTAACCGTGAGTTTTGCACAACACTGCCAGAAGAGATTTCATTATCAGGATCACCTATGACCCTCACCAGACCAAGAACAGAACGTGGCGCTTTTCCACCTGGAACCGAGCATTATGGCCGCTCATTTTTAGGCGCGCCGCTAATATGGTTTCCGGCACCTGAGGCCGATCGTAATAGTGGTTTAATCATTGCAGGCACACACGGCGACGAGAACGCCTCCATCGTGACGCTGTCGTGTGCACTGCGCACCCTCGCTCCCGAGCTACGCCGTCATCACGTTATATTGACCGTCAACCCGGATGGCTGCCAGCTTGGACTACGCGCTAATGCACGTGGTATCGACTTAAACCGGAATTTCCCGGCGGCAAACTGGCGTGCCGGTGAAACGGTGTATCGCTGGAACAGTTCAGCCGAGGAGCGTGACGTTGTCTTATTAACGGGTGAAAAACCAGGCTCAGAACCGGAGACACAGGCGTTGTGCCAGCTTATTCATAAGATCCACCCCGCCTGGGTTGTCTCTTTCCACGATCCACTGGCCTGTATTGAAGATCCCCGCCATACGGCGCTTGGTCAGTGGCTGGCAGAGGCGTTTGCCCTTCCCCTCGTCACCAGCGTTGGCTATGAAACGCCCGGCTCGTTTGGTAGCTGGTGCGCCGACCTGGGTTTACACTGCATCACCGCAGAATTCCCGCCAATATCCTCCGATGAGGCAAGCGAAAAATACCTCAAGGCAATGACAGGGCTCCTGCGGTGGCAGCCTTAAAGGTGAAGCACGCCGGTAGTAAACTTCAGGGCTGGCGAAACGTCTACTGCCAGCCAGGTTGGGCCATCCAGATCGGCAAAACGCACCTTATTCACCAGCGGTAACGCCGCACCGATCGCCCTGGATGTACACAACATACAGCCCAGCATTAAGGCAAATCCCTGCGCTTGCGCTTCCTCAGCCAGGGCCAGGGCTTCAGTTAAGCCACCAGTTTTATCGAGTTTAATATTCACCATCTCATAGCGACCTTTCAGCGCGGGAAGGCTCTCACGCGTGTGGCAACTTTCATCCGCACAGATGGGCAAAGGATGAATAAAATTCGCCAGTGCAGCATCTTCATTTGCCGGCAACGGCTGTTCCAGCATGGCGACACCCAGATCGGCCAGTAGCTGGCATCGCGCTGCCAGTCCTTCGCTATGCCATGACTCGTTGGCATCGACAATCAGAGTAGCCTCCGGCACCGCCGCACGAATGGCGACCATCCGTTCACTGATTAAACGATCGTCAAGTTTTACCTTCAGCAGCGTCGCACCAGAATCGGCCAGCGCTTTCGCACTCGCCGCCATCTGTTCAGGCTCGCCAATCACCACCGTTTGCGCCGTGACTACCGAATCCGGAAGCGTAACACCCTGCACAGACGGAATGGATTGCTGGTGCTGAACGGCTTCCAGGCTCCAGAGTGCACAGTCGATAGCATTACGGGCTGCACCGGCAGGTAATCGCCGCTGAAGCGACTCACGCGTGAGGCCGGTTTGCAGATCTGGCACCAGCGTCATGATTTGCGCCATCACTGAGGCAAGGCTCTCACCGTAACGGGGATACGGCGTACATTCCCCCACGCCCTTTACGCCGTCTTCTTCTATTTCGACCACCACCACGCAGGCTTCGCTTCGGCTGCCGCGGGAGATCACAAACGGGGTATGCAATGGCCAGGCTTCTTCATAGACCTTAACACTTCTCATCACTGACTCCTTGCGGCCCGGTAAGGCAAAAAATTGGTTTGCCGTGTTATCTGCTGTTGGCATACACTAGCCACGACGTTAACTATTTGTAAACAGGAAGATATCTATGTCACAACTCGTTCATTTCCAGGGCAACCCGGTTGCTGTTGCAGGTTCCATTCCGCAGTCTGGTAGCAAAGCACAGCCTTTCACTCTGGTGGCTAAAGATCTGTCTGACGTCACGTTGAGCCAGTTTGCTGGCAAACGCAAAGTCCTGAACATTTTCCCAAGCATCGATACCGGCGTTTGCGCCGCGTCCGTGCGCAAATTCAACCAGCTGGCGACTGAAATGGACAACACCGTTGTATTGTGCATTTCTGCTGACCTGCCGTTTGCCCAGTCTCGTTTCTGCGGTGCAGAAGGTCTGAGCAATGTCATCACCCTTTCCACGTTGCGCAGCCCGGATTTCCTTGAGAAATACGGTGTTAGCATTGCAGAAGGCCCCCTGAAAGGCCTGGCGGCGCGTGCAGTTCTGGTCATCGATGAAAACGACAACGTCGTGTTCAGCGAGCTGGTAAATGAAATTACCACCGAGCCGGATTACACCGCGGCGCTCAGCGTGCTGAAAGCGTAAACATAAAAAAGCCTCTTTGCAGAGGCTTTTTTTTACTCATCACTTTTTTTCTGGTTCAGTCCATACTCGCGCAGCTTATTCGCAATTGCGGTATGCGATACGCCAAGACGCTTGGCCAGCTTACGGGTACTCGGATAGCTGCGATAAAGCTGTGTTAACACCGAGCGCTCGAATCGGCTGGTGATATCATCCAGCGAGCCTTCCATCGCCTCTTCGCCCACCGACACCGTGCCCGCATCGTAATCCGGCAACAGGATATCCTGCGGACGCAATTCGTACCCTTCAAGCTGCGTCAACGCGCGATAGACCGCATTTTTCAACTGGCGAATGTTGCCCGGCCAGGCGTAGCGCGTCAGCACCGTCCCCAAATCAGCGGAGAGTTTCGGACGCGGCACGCCCTGCTCGTCGGCGAAACGCGCCACAAACAGCTCCGTCAGCGGCATGATATCCTGAGGACAATCGCGCAGTGGCGGGATAGTAAGCGTCAGTACATTCAGACGATAATAGAGATCTTCGCGGAACACGCCTTTCTGAACCAGTTCAACCAGGTTTTTCTGAGTCGCGCAAATCACGCGCACATCAACATGCACCTCATGATCCTCCCCGACACGGCGAAACGTCCCGTCATTCAGGAAGCGCAGCAGTTTGGCCTGCATGCGAGGAGACATTTCACCGATCTCATCCAGCAGTACCGAGCCACCGTTCGCCTGTTCGAAGAACCCTTTTTTCCCTTCCGGCGCATGGCCGAACAGTTCGCTTTCCACGGCATCTTCAGGGATCGACGCACAGTTCAGCGCCAGATACGGTTTTGACGCACGCGGACTGGCCTGATGCACTGCATGAGCCAGTAAATCCTTACCGGTGCCGGTATCACCTGTAATCAGCAGCGGCGCGGTAAGATTCGCGAGTTTACGCGCCTGATCAACCACATGGCGCATCTTTGGACTCACCGCAATGATCTGGCTGAACGCTCCCACATCCTGGCTGGAGAGATTCTGCAGCTGACGTCCCATGCGAACGGTGGAGCGTAGCATAATCACCGCACCGGTCAGTACGCGGGTGTCGTTTTCTCCTTTCAGATACACCGGCGTAATCTCCATCAGGAAATTCTGCCCGTTTATCACGACATGCTCGCTGTGGGTGTTCTGCGGGTTACTGTCCAGCCAGCGCTGGAAATTAAAGCCGGAAATAAGCTGCGTGGCGTGGTGGTTGCTGAGCTTTTCCTGGCTCTGCGCGAACAGCTGGCAGCTCGCCAGATTGACACGCTCAACCTTACTTTTCAGATCGAGCGACAGGAACGGTTCCGGCATCGCTTCCAGCAATGCACTCAGCGCCAGGTGCTCACGCTCTGACGGCATCCAGGGGATCGTGCGGACATCCGTAACGCCAGCGATACGGCGGATTTCCGCCATCAGGCTACTGAAGGTGTTAAATTCAATTTCGGCAAAATTGAGGTAAATTCGCCCGACAGGGTCGATCTCAATGCCACGTAAATCAATGCTACGTAAAACAAGAAGATCGAGTAACTCACGGGTCAGACCGAGACGGTCTTCACAAAAGACTTCCAGACGCATGGGAAATTCACCGTTTAAGCCAATAACATTAAAATAATATGTCAGATCACGGTGATCGGGAAGATGGCTGTCAACAAATATTGACAGCCAGCACGATTAGTATACAAAACAGTCACTGGTCCGGTTTTTTATTGAGCGTCTCTTTAAGCTGCCCAATCAATTCACGACGAAAATCGCCCAGTCGCGGTTTATCGCCGTCAATCCACGGTAGCGGACGGCACACTTCCATCGCTTTAATGCCTAAGCGGGCGGTCAGCAGACCCGCACCTATCCCCTGCGCCGCACGCGCTGACAGGCGCGCGGCCAGGTCCTGCGACATCCAGTCCATTCCTACTTCGCGCACCAGCTCGCTGGCACCCGCAAAGGCGATATTCAGTAGGACCAGTTTGAACAGTCGCAGGCGGCTGTAGTAGCCAAGCTCAATGCCATAAAGCCTGGCGATACGATTAATCAGGCGCAGGTTACGCCAGGCGATAAACGCCATATCCACCAGCGCCAGCGGGCTGACGGCAATCATCAGCGTGGATTCAGCGGCTGACCGGCTGATCTCACGGCGCGCCTGAGCATCCAGTACCGGCTGCACCATGTGGGAATAGAGCGTAACCACTTCCCGATCGTTCTGGGTTTCATGGATGGCGGCATACCAGCGTTGAAGCGCCGGATGCGACTGGTCAATCCCTGCCTGACTCGCCAGTTTTTCACAGAATGCACGCCCTTTACCGGTTCCGTGGCTGTGTAATAAATCCCGCGCTTCGTCACGCTCGTGCGCACGCTGCCGCAAACGCCACAGGCGTCGCCACTCGGTCGCAACCGACCCGACACCCGCGCCAACAATCAATGCCCCGGCAGCGCAACCGCCCAGTGCAACCCAGTCCTGGGTTTGCCAGGCGTTGATTCCCCACTGCACACCCTGGCCGATGACGCTCACACCGAAAAGTGTCAGTCCGGCGGTGATCATTTTGCGCCACAGGCTGCGTTTCGGGCGCAATGCAGCGTCAACGACGGCTTCTGCTGGTCCTTCTTCAACAAATGGCTCTTCCGTGAGTGCTGGCGCAAAATTGTCTGCCTGCGTGCCGTTGAAGGTCTGCGCCGTTTTAAACGCCTCCGGCTGCGTTTGCTCAAGCGGCCCGGAAAAATCAATGCGCGGTTTTAACGGTTCCGTCATCGCAATTTATCTCCAATCAAAAATTCCAGCGCCGCATCCAGACGAATATGCGGCAATGGCTGGTCAACATTCATGGCCTGCGGGCGAAATGCTTCAAACTGGAAGCCCTGCCCCTGCCAGAAAGCCTGCCCAGGCAAACGGGCAGGCACTTCGCCGGGGTAGACGGTAAGCGGTTTACCATCACTGAGACGATTGCCACGCAGTGCCGGGATTTTCTCGCCGTTAACGTCAATCAGTCCGCTCTGGGTCGCCTGTACCGACGCCAGCCCCAGGCAATCCATGCTGATCCCTTCAAAAGCGGCGTTTTGCCAGGCATCCTGCACCAGTTGCTGCAGCAGTGACACCATATTGACATGCTGATCGACCGTAACATGATCGGCCTTGGTAGCCGCAAACAGCAGCTTGTCGATGACCGGAGAAAAAAGGCGACGGAACAGCGTGCGCTGCCCGTAGTGGAAACTTTGCATTAACTGCGTCAGTGCAAGACGCATATCGTTAAACGCCTGCGGCCCGCTGTTGAGCGGCTGCAGACAGTCCACCAGCACAATCTGGCGGTCAAAGCGTAAAAAGTGGTTCTTATAGAACCCCTTCACCACTTTTTCGCAGTAGTAGTGGTAACGCTCGCGGAGCATGCCGGCATTGGTATGTTTGCCTGCCTGGGCCAGCGTTGACTCCCCTGCGCCGTCTACATCCGGCCACGGGAAAAACTGAAGTGCAGGCGCTCCGGCCAGATCGCCCGGCAGGACAAAACGCCCCGGCTGAATGAAATGTAAACCTTCTTGCTTACACTGGTGCAGATACGCTGTCCAGGCTTCTGCAATTTGTGCCAGACGATTTTCATCTGCCGGAGCCAGAGGATCTAAATCCGCGCAAAGCTGTCGCCATTTCGCCGACCACTCCGCACGTTGTCCCTGTAACAGGCCCGTCATCTGCCGGGACCAGCTCAGATAATCCTGCGCCAGCATAGGCAAATCAAGTAGCCATTCGCCAGGGTAATCCACTATTTCAAGATAGAGCGTGGAGGTATCTTTAAAGTGGCGCATCAGTGATTCATTGGACCGATAACGCAGCGCAAGACGGATTTCGCTAACGCCTCGTGTCGGCGTTGGCCAGGCCGGTGGCTCACCGTACAGCTGCGCCAGACCTTCATCATAGGTAAACCGAGGAATACCAAAATCACGCTGTGGGACACGCTTAACGCCAAGCAGGCGCTCTTCCCGCACCGCGCTGAGCAACGGCAAACGTGCCCCCGAGTGCAGGTTCAATAGCTGGTTCACCATCGCCGTGATAAATGCCGTCTTACCGCTACGGCTTAGCCCGGTCACCGCGAGACGTAAATGGCGATCAACGCCACGGTTCACCAGAGAATTGAGTTCGTTTTTAAGTCGCTTCATCGCCGTCCTTCATTGCCTGGAAGCCTGGAATGACTTGCTTCAGAATACAATAAATTGGGGCAGATCGTTGATTATCAATTCATAATTATTGCTATTGCCGTTTTCTCTCCAGTAAGATGAACGCAATTGCTGTCTGTCAGGAGTGAGTAAGGTGTATGTCACCCACCATCTATGATATTGCGCGCGTTGCTGGCGTTTCGAAATCAACCGTGTCCAGAGTTCTGAATAAACAAACGAATATTTCTCCAGAAGCCCGCGAAAAAGTGCTGAAGGCGATTGAAGAATTAAATTATCAACCCAATAAACTTGCCCGCGCACTAACCTCTTCTGGCTTTGATGCCATTATGGTTATCTCGACCCGCTCAACAAAAACAACTGCCGGAAATCCCTTTTTCTCCGATGTTCTTCACGCCATTACCGCGAAAGCGGAACAGGAAGGTTTTGACGTTATTTTACAAACGTCAAAAAGCAGTGAAGACGATCTCCTGAAATGTGAAAACAAAATAAAACAGAAAATGATTAAAGGGATTATCATGCTAAGCTCACCAGCAAATGAGTCCTTTTTCTCAAGGCTGGATGCATATGGCGTCCCGGTTGTCGTTATTGGCAAAGTGGAGGGGGATTATCAGAACATCTACTCCGTCGATACCGATAATTTCCATGACAGCTTCACGCTGACGGACACATTTATCACACACGGTCGCCGTAAAATTGCCTGCCTGCATGCTCCCCTTAATTACCACGTGTCGATTGATCGTCTAGCAGGTTATAAGGCCAGCCTGGAAAAGCATAACATCGCGATTAACCCGGAGTGGATCATCGACGGCGGATATACTCACGAAAATGCTCTCACCGCGGCCTGCCAGTTGTTGTCGTCTGCCAACCCACCGGATGCGGTATTTGCTACGGACAGTATGAAACTGCTCGGACTCTATCGGGCCGCGGATGAGTTAAATCTGATGATCCCTGAACAGATTGCAGTTGCAGGATACAGCGATCCCATGCTGTCGCTGATCCTGACACCAACCCCTGGTGGTTTTGATATCCCGACACGTAAGCTAGGGGAAGAGAGTTGTGACCTGCTGTTCAAGCGCATCGCGGGAAAACCAGCGCCCCAGAGTGTACTGGTGGATACGCATTTTACGATTGCCGCCTCTCTTTGCTAAAACCAGGGGCCGATAGCCCCTGGTGGATTGCCCGTCAGAATGCGTAATTTACGCCAACCCCCGCATAATGGAAGCGATCGCTATCGCCTTCGTCATGGTTTTCCCATTCATAAGCGTATTCCAGCGTCATGGATAAACCATTGCTGAAATCATAGGCATACAGTAAACCCAGACGGTTAAAGTCATGCCCTTCGCGCTCAGGATCGTCCTGCCAGTCCCAGTTTGACCAGCGGTCAAGCCCCAGTCGGGTGTAAGGGGTAAGCGTGGTATTGCCTAACGCAATCGGCAGATAGGCACGAATTTCCTGCGTGGAAAACTCGCCATTATTACGCGAACTATCCATATTGAAACCACGCTCTAAATAATAGTTAACTTTAGCCGAGAAGGTTTCATTTATCGTCCAGGTAAAGCCAGTTTCCGTTTCGACACGGCTGTCAGAATAACCGGTTTTTTCCAGATCATTCGCAAACTGGTACATTGCAAACCAACCACCAAAACGCCAGTCATCGGTTAACTTAATATCCCAGTCTGGCTGAATTTTGTAGCGCTGCATATTCGCGCTGCCGTCTTTAGCACCGTGTTCATCTTTAAAGTGATAACCATAATTACGAAAACCACCGGTCAGACCAAACGTAAAGTCATCTGTGCCAATAAAGCGATAACGTAATTCAAACTCAGGGCGATCGAAATAGGTCCCGCGGGTCATACTGCTGTAATCAACAGGGCCTTCCTGATACATGGCCAGTGAAATTGTCCATGCATCCCAGGTAGCGTTAAACCACACGGAAGGTTCATATAATCCATCTTTATCGTCGCCCTGACCTTCGACGTTTTCAATTTCATACATGGCACCAATATTAAAATCCCAGTGTTTTGCCGTTTCTGTCGCCTGGGCGCAACTTACCCCTGCGCACATAACGAACGCAGCACTTCTTAGTAGAGTACTCATTAAGATATTCCTTTATAATTAAACAATAAAAAAACCGGAAATAATTATTTCCGGCAAACATCTTTTTTTATTTAATAGCAGCTTCAGTATCAGCATCGAAGAAATGGCATTTACTCATATCGAACTGAATGCCAATATTATCGCCTGCGGCATAATCATTCGCTGCAGCGGCACGAACAACCAGTTCATGCCCGCCGACGGTGGCATAAAGCATGAATTCAGCACCCGTTAACTCAGCAACACTGACCTTCGCGGCAATGCCCTTACCGTGTTGTGATTCCGTAAGAATATCTTCAGGTCTGATCCCAAATACGATCGCTTTACGCTGATATCCCCTGGCATTAAGCATTGCAAGGGTCGATTCCGGGATCTCAATGTGCAGCGTTTCCGTAACAAAATAACGGCCATCAATCGCGCCACGGATAAAGTTCATCGCAGGTGAACCAATAAAGCCCGCCACAAACATGTTCGCAGGCTCGTTGTAAACCTGTTTTGGCGCGCCCACCTGCTGAATGATGCCATCCTTGAGGATCACAATGCGGGTCGCCATGGTCATGGCTTCCGTCTGATCGTGAGTCACGTAGATCATGGTGGTATTCAGCTTCTGGTGCAGCTTGCTGATCTCCGCCCGCATCTGAACACGGAGCTTTGCGTCAAGGTTAGACAACGGTTCATCCATCAGGAATACACCGGCTTCACGCACGATCGCCCTGCCCAGCGCCACGCGCTGACGTTGACCACCGGACAACGCCCCTGGCTTACGCTTAAGATAGTCACGTAAACCCAGAATTTGCGCCGCCCAGGTCACACGCTCTTCGATCACCGCAGGCGCAATTTTTTGCATTTTCAGGCCGAACGCCATGTTGTCATAGACGGTCATGTGGGGATAAAGCGCGTAATTCTGGAAAACCATGGCGATATCACGCGACTTGGCGGGTACATCATTCATGCGCACGCCATCAATCACCAGTTCCCCGGCGCTGATCTCCTCCAGCCCGGCAATCATTCGCAGCGTTGTCGATTTGCCGCAACCTGACGGACCCACAAAGACAATAAACTCCTTGTCTTCGATTTCGAGGTTAAAATCCTTAACCACGTGAACCTGGTTATCATAGATTTTTTGAATATGTTTCAGTGAAAGTTGAGCCATTGTTAGTTCCTTTTCAATACGGTCCGGGATGTCCAGAAATCCGTCAGGCATTCCCAGGTCAGTTCCCGCGTTGAGTGAAGTTGTAGCCCCGCATGACCCAGACCAGGCCCTATCCCTACGGACAACATACCCGCAGCGTTGATAGCTTCGACACCCGCGGAAGCATCTTCAATGCCGATCGCCTCATCGGGACGGACATGCAGCCCCGCACAGGCGGCGAGAAAAATCTCCGGGTCCGGCTTTGAGCGGGCAATGCGGGAAGCGTCAGCGCAGAAATCAAAGGCCGCGTGAATGCCCAGCGCGTGCAGAATACGAGGCGCATTGAGGGAAACCGATGCTAAGCCAATTTTGACGTTCGCCCTGCGGATTTCCATGAGTACCTCACGAATTCCCGGCAGCAGTGATGCCTGCGTCAGCGATGCCAGCGACTGGACGTACAGTTCATTTTTTTTAACCGCGAGCGCCATACGTTGTTTATCGTCAAACGCCCCCTCTTTGCCCCCATGCCGCAAGATGCGCTGCAGGGAATCCATGCGGCTTATCCCTTTCAGTTGTTCGTTAAAGGCCTCGTCGAAGGTGATTCCAATTTCCATTGCCACTTCACGCCAGGCCAGAAAATGGAGGTGGGCAGTATCGGTAATTACCCCGTCAAGATCGAAAATCACAGCGTTAAGCGTCATGGCTCCCCTCCATGGTAGCGGTCCCATTATCGGATGTAAGAAAATCCTTGTAAGACCAGACGTGATGCCCGCAAGCACGAAGGGTTGTTCCCCACAGCGAAAACGAGACGGGGGCAGACGTTTCGACCGTCACT
Organism: Enterobacter sp. MALB-1; assembly: GCF_041021625.1. Classification (NCBI taxonomy): domain Bacteria; kingdom Pseudomonadati; phylum Pseudomonadota; class Gammaproteobacteria; order Enterobacterales; family Enterobacteriaceae; genus Enterobacter; species Enterobacter sp. MALB-1. Next base: position 2,094,569 of record NZ_JBDPJL010000001.1, on the reverse strand, counting down.
GCATCCTGTTCAAAGATGAAGCGCATCCGCGCGTTACGCCAGCGCAGCGGAAAAGCGAGTTTCTGCCAGTGTGCCGGGAGCTTGGGCGCAAGGTGCAGCTCCCCTTCCATAATCTGAATACCTGCAAAGCCCTGAATCACCCCGGACCAGATGGCACCCGTAGCAGCGGCGTGTATGCCGTCATCACTGCTGTGAGGATCGTCGCCTAAATCAATGGCAATGCCGTCTCGCCAGAAGGCATATGCCCTTTCGGTATCACCACCGCGTGCGGAAACAATCCCGTGAATGGCTTTGCTCAGTGACGAGTCATGGATCGTGCGCGGCTCGTAGAATGCCAGATTGGCCGCACACTGCTGAACGGTAAACCGCTCCGGCAACAGATAATTAAGCATTACCACATCCGCCTGCTTGAGGATCTGCATCTCGTTAACTTCTGCACGCGAATAATCAAGCAGGATGGTCTGCTTGCCCGCTTTCTCTTTATACCGGCTTAGATCGATTGCCGGTTTTGACAGGAAGGTGTCATCCTGCGGGATAACCCCATCGTCATTGGCTTCCGGCAGCCACAGGCGTTCAAGGAAACGCGCGGCGTTTTCCGTAAAGCGCCGATCCTGACGTTCAAACATCGCCATAAACCGCACTGCGCTGGCGACGTTGTGCCAGGCCAGATAGTTGGTATAGGCGTTGTTATTGACATGCTCCGTGTATTCATCCGGCCCGATGACGTCATGGATTTCCAGCCGCCCATTCGCTTCCGTGGCTCGCCCCATCCAGAACGCTGCGGTTTCCATCAGCAGCGTTAGCCCTTCATTGCGCATGAAGACATCATCATGAGTCGCCTGCCAGTAAGCGACAACGGCCCATGCGATATCCGCCACAATATGGTGTTCAGCCAGTGCGGACGCCACTTTCTGACGTATACCGGTTCGGATATTAATTGCCGCAAATTCCGGCGTCTCTTCCTGCCCACTCGCGGCACTTTCCCACGGGAAAAGCGCGCCGGGCCATCCATTGCGTCGGGCTTTCTCTCTTGCTCCACTCAGATTAAGCCAGCGGTAACGAAGAAGACTGCGGGCGATCTGTGGTCGGGTAAAAAGATGGAAAGGCAGAAGGAAAATTTCGGTATCCCAGAAGACATGCCCTTTATACCCTTCCCCCGTTAATCCTTTGGCGGCAATACTGCTTCGTTCGTCATGCGCAGGCGTCATGGCCGTTAAGTGCCAGACAGCATAATCCAGCGCGACCTGATCCTGAGGTTCCGAAGACATCACGTCGACCCGGCTGTCACGCCAGACACTCTCCCAGGCGCAGGAGGAGCTTTCCAGCAACGACGCATAGCCGCGTGCCGCGCAAACCTTTAATTCAGACAGCGCATTTCGGGCGAAGGAGTCTTGCGAAAGTGCCTTGTCACTGCGGTGCGTAAGCCACACCAGCTTGTCTAACGTGACGGTGTCACCCTGGGCGACATTGACAGAATGGTGCGACGTAACACGCCGGTTTTTAGCGGTGAAACAGCTATCAGCATCTGGCGATACGCTGCAGTACGCCGAAATCACAACATCTGAGGCACGATCCTGCGTTTCGTATATGCCCTGCATAAAATGCTGATCGAACACTCTGACCGAGATTTCATCCAGGTGCTGCCTGCCGCTGTTGGTTTGTGTCGCATCGATGCCGGTCTTCAATACAATCTGCGCAGGGCCGTCCACAGGTGTGATGGAGAACTGCATCGCCACTAATGGCAGTTGATCCAGCGAAACAAAACGGCGGCTCTCCAGACGGTAGCTTTTCCCCGTTGACGAACGCCAGAGTACGCTGCGACGCAGTTCTCCGTTGGAAAATGCCAGCTCACGTTGCCAGTTGAGGATCTCTCCTGCCAGCAGGGTAAAGTTTTCGCCATCCAGCTCAACATCAATGCCGATGATATCCGGCAGGTTGACCAGCTCATTGGTCTCGTTACGACCAGCCTGATGATAAAGCCCGGCAAGATACATTCCCCGCGTCTGGCGGGTATAATCTTCCTCGTGCGTGGCGCGAATCCCCATATAGCCATTACCACATGCCATAACAGAGGCGTATTTATTCAGGCTGTGAGGGCAGAAGGCGGGTTCAGTTAATACAGTCAGGTTCAGCATAACGTCACGCTCTCTCCTTTTTCCGCAGATTCATACAACGCAGCGACAATCTGCTGGATAACCAGCCCCTGCTCCGCGTCAGCGATCATCACCGGCTCTCCCAGAACGTGGCGGATGAACGCATCCATACTGCGTAAATGCCGCTGGTCATCGGCTTCCTCACGCTGCATCAGGGTCTGTAAAACACCCGCTTCATCGTGGTAAATATGCGCCGGGAACAAAGTCGCCCCGGCTTTTTCGCCACAAAATGCGACATTCATGATGGACTGCTCGCGGATATTGAGCGCGAACGAGGTATCCAGCCGCAGTATGCCGCCATTGCAAAACTCGATCGTACCGAACAGCGCGTCTTCCACGGTGAACTGAGAAGGGTCCCACTCACCGAACTGGCCGCTGCTTTTACTGTTGCCGAGCTTCTGGAAACTGTGCGCTGATACGCGCTTCACGGCAGGGAAACCCAGCACGTACATCGCGGCATCAAGCATATGAATGCCAATATCAATAAGCGGCCCGCCTCCCTGCAGCGTTTTATTGGTAAAAACACCCCATCCGGGTACACCACAGCGACGTAACGCCTGCGCTGTGGTGAAATAAATCTCGCCAAAGGTGCCATTCATGACGGCGTCGCGCAGCAGCTGGGTATCGAGCGCAAAGCGATGGTGAAAATCATAGGCCAGCACTTTTCCCGCTTTGCGGGCAGCAATTCGCATGCTATCGGCCTGTTCCGGCGTCATGGCCGGTGGTTTTTCACACATGACATGGCAACCGGCTTCCAGCGCCGCCATGACATGCTCAAAATGAAAACGGTTAGGCGAACAAACGCTCACCACATCAGGTTTGACCGCCTGCAGCATTTCGCCTGCATCCTGCCATGCCGAAGGAATGGCATGACGCTCCGCAAACGCCTGTGCCTGCTCAAGGCGGCTGTCCATAACAGCCACCATCTGAACATCACTGCGCGTGGCGTAATACGAGGCATGCACTTTGTCTGCTACCTGCCCGGCACCAATAATGGCGACGCGCAGAGGCAAAGTTGTTGAAGCACTCATCACGCTCGCCATCCTTAGCATTCACGTAAATACGTGAGAGAGTCCTGGTAGGCCTGTGCCGGATCTTCAGCGCGTACACGGCACTCATACACGACATAGCCCTGATAATTGTCGGCACGCAGCTGATCGAACAGCGCTGAAAAATCCAGGCTACCGCTTCCCGGCTGGTAACGGTGATTGTCAGCAATATGCACATGACCCAGCAGATCGCGGTTGCGATGCAGCGCCTCCGTCAGTGAGTCTTCTTCAATGTTCATATGATAAAAATCGCCGATAATCTGTACGTGCTTCAGCGCGTTTTCTTCGATATAACGACGCGCATCCGCCAGCGTATTGATCATATGATCCTGATAGCGGTTCAGCGGCTCAAGGTAAACGGTGGTCCCTGTACGTGCCGCCACCTCATCGAGCCAGCGTAACGAGGCGCTAACCGCTTTCCGGTCACTGTCCAGGCTGCGTGGTGACGTCATTGGCGGCAGACGGAAGGTGAACATCCCCCACGCGGCAGGCACGATAATGCCCTTCCCGCCCACGTCTGCCAGCGCTTCAAGAATGCGTTCGATCTGCTGTAAACCGTTCAGACGACGCTCTTCGATGAAGTCACCAATCCAGCCGTCGTAGCCTCCGCATGCGGTGGTAACGGGTAAACCGGTGGCTTTGATGGCCGCTTTCACCTCGTCCAGATTGTCTACCAGCAGCTTGCCGTCAATCTCATAGCCATCAAACCCCATGGCTTTGATGTACTGGAATTTTTCAAGGATCGTGGTTGGGAAAAAGGCCTGATTTTGCGTTGCGATTTTCATTGTTTGCTCTCCTTAGCTTAGAAAGTGACGCCCATTTTGATGCTCAGTTCCGGATGCTGATCAACATACTTCATGTAGCTCTCAGCACTGGCGCTAAACGTAACAACCGGGTCAATCAGATCGTCGCAGTTGAGATAACCGTTCATCAGCAATTCCCAGCAGGTCTCTTCGATACGCTTGCGGTTCCAGCGCGGGTAATCCGGGTTGGGCTCGCTGCCCGCACGGGAAAAGACAATCTTCGCGTTATTAAAATGCGCTTCACGCCCAAGATTGAAGCCCTCAGCAAAGGGTTTTGCGAAAGCAACATAGGAGATAGTGCCGCCGTAAGCGAGCCCGCGCAGCGCGGATTGCAGTGCATCAGCAAAACCACTGGTTTCGATGATGACGTCTGCGCCTTGCTTACCGGTCAGTTTTTTGATTTCCAGACCAACATCCGTACCGATCGGATTCAGGCAGTGATCTGCCCCATGGCGACGGGCAATATCACAGCGGTGTTCGATTGGATCGACGCCGATAACAATTGAAGCCCCGGCTTTTTTCGCCAGTTGAATCGCTATCTGGCCAATGGCACCCAGACCGACAACAACGACGAAATCCCCTACCCGCACGTTGGCATCGCGTACACCGCTCATGGCGAACTGTGCCGGATCGTAACAAACCGCGTTTTTCCAGGAAGCGCCCTGAGGCATTTTGCGCAGTTTGTAGTTGTCGACGGCATTCACGATGACGGTTTCCTGCAGCGGTGCGTAGCAGCAGACGCTGTCGCCCAGCTGGTATTCCGTCACATCAGCGCCACATTCGATGATGTCGCCAACGATCATATTCCCCAGCTGGAACTTGCCGAATTCAATACCACGAGCCGAGCCCTCTTCACGCGGAGTAAACATTTGCCATTCCGCATTGAACTCTTCATCGATAAACGGACTCGCCGCGCGAAAATCCACCACCTCAGTGCCGTGTTTTGGTGCGCCAAAGCGAGCGCGAATTTTAACTTCATGTCCTGCGACAGGACGATCTTCATATTCAACCAGCGCCGCCACACGAGGTGCTGTTGCAACTAACTTCTTCATGACTTACTCCTTGTTAAACCTGGCCGCCTCAGCCCTTAACGCCACCGGCGGTCAAACCACTTTTAATAAACCGTTCAGACAATGCGTACATGATGACCACCGGAAGCGCCGTCACCAGCGATGCCGCCATCATGCGACCCCAGATATAATCCGGCGTGCTAAAGAGCGTGTTCAGCCCCACTGGCAACGTAAAGTTGCTGGCGCTGGACAGGAAAATGGATGCGAAGAGATAGTCGTTCCACGCCACCATAAAGCAGTAGACAAACACCGACACGAGGCCCGAAATGGCCAGAGGCACGGTAATACGGAAGATGATTTGCAGGCGATTCAGGCCATCCATCATCGCGGCTTCTTCTATTTCGTCCGGGATGGTGTCGAAATAGCTGCGCAGCATAAACACCGCTGTCGGCAATGTCTGGCTCACCATGGTGATAATGAGCGCCAGTTCGGTATCATAAATGCCTAATGCGGTAATGATTTTGAACAGGGGCACGACCAGCAAAATCCCGGAGAACATGTAGACGGTGTAAAAGCTCGCATTGATCGTCGCGCGGCCTTTAAAACGCAGTTTGGATAATGCATACGCGCCAAGCGTGCCAAGGAACACCGCGATCACCGACGAGGTGAGCGACACCACCATGCTGTTCCGGAAGTAATCCACAAACGGGAAGATCAGCGGGTTAAAGATGTCGATGTAATGCTGCAGCGTCCACTCCTGCGGCAGAATGGTCGGGTGCAACGATATCGCCTCTTTTGCGCTCTTGAATGATGTCATCAGCATCACGAAGAACGGAAAAAGCGTGATAATCAGAAACACCGCCAGCCCCAGATAAAAACCAATACGGCCCAGTGCGCGTTTATTTGTTGCCATTGAGGTTTACCCTTTTTCTGGTCAGCAGAATCACAGCGAAGATGATCACAAACAGCACGACAGAGATAGCGGCTGCTTTACCCAGGTCATTGAATGCGAAAGCTGTCTTGTAGAGATAGACGCCCAAAATATCGACCTTGGTCGTCAGCAGATAGACATCTGCGAACATGTAGAACATCCAGATGGTTCTTAGCGTTATCACCGTTGCCAGCACCGGCATAATTGCGGGTAAGGTGACGATGCGAAAACGCTGCCAGGCGTTGGCCCCGTCCATTTCTGCTGCTTCGTACAACGATTTATCAATCGTCTGCAAAATGGCCAGGAAGGAGATAAACGCATACGGGAAGTAGCGCCAGATGGCAAACAGCACGACCAGAACAAAGCTACTGCCCGGATTGTCGAACCACAGCGGTGCGTGGTCATACAGGTGCAGCAGGTCGACGCCCAGATAGTTCACAATGCCGTAGCCGTTGTTGAACATATATTTCCAGGCAAACACCAGCGAAATCGACGGCGTGACGTAAGAGAGGATCACCAGCGAACGCGCTGTTTTCCGCAGACGAAACTCACGATTGAAGAAGATGGCGACCGCCAGCCCCAACCCGGTACTGCCAACCACGACCAGCGCCGTATACCAGAATGTCATCCATAAGGAGTGCCAGAATGCGGCATCCCCCAAAATACGGATGTAGTTATCCAGCCCGACAAAAACGGCGCTTATACGCGGATTCAGCGGTAAACGTAAAAAACTGATTTCAATGTTGGAAATCATTGGCCAGGCTACCAGGCCCCCCAGCAAAATCAGGCTGGGGGCCAACAGCAGCATGGCGAAAGGCATATCTGAACGACCAGAAAACAACGTCTTCATAATTCCCTTCCGCAGAGCGCTCCTATCGTTGTGAAATCAGATCGGTCAGCCGCTTCTGGCTGCTGCTTAACGTTGCACTGAGATCCTGCTGACCCACCGTGACGTTATGCACCATAGAACTGATAATGCCGGACCCGGTTACGTCGCCCATCCGGGTGAAGTTTTTGTCACCGACGGCACCAAAGACCTGCACGTTCGGGAACTGCGCGATCAGTTCATAAGGCAGTTGACCAAATGCCTGAATCACTTCGTTGTTCTTCCAGGTATCTGTACCGACCACCAGCTTGTTCACAGGCAACGCCGCGCCCGGCGACATCATTACCCAGTCAGATGCGTTCTGAGCCTGCTCCATCCAGGTTACAAATTTCTCCGCTGCTTTGGTTTCATCCTCGGTTTGACCTGTAGTAATCGTCAGGGACGTCACCATGCCATACACTGCAGAAGATTTTTCTGTCGGAACCACGAACCCAAGATTGGCAGGATCGCCCTCTTTGAATACGGCCGGTAAGATATAAGTGGAATAAACGGCCATCGGCGCAGAGCCATTCATAAAGGCGTCTTTGATCTCCATGACATCGTTCGACCCTGGCATGGTGGTTGCTGCCAGACCTTTATAAAACGCCAGGGCTTTTGACATTTCTGGCGTATCGATTTCGACATTGCCGTTCGCATCAAACACGTTTGCGCCACCCGAAAGGGCAAACTGTGAAAACGCCTGCTCAGTCATCACGCTTTCTGCGGTAGGCAGTGCGATGCCGTAATGCTTTTTAGCCGGATTATTGAGCGTCTGGCTGGCTTTCAGCAGTTGCTCCCAGTTATGTGGCTCCTGGATACCCGCTGCCGCGAGCACGTCTTTGTGATACCAGACGCCAGAAAGCCAGGCGCTTATCGGCACCCCTGTCCACGCTGCGCCGTCTTCAGTGCGTACGACACGCAAAATACCGTCGTAGAAGGTATCTTCACCCACGGCTTTAATGGCTTCGCCGATGGCATCGCGATCCAGAAGCTGCTCTTTATCCATCACTTTGGCGTAGTCATGGCTGATTTCGATGACTTCCGGCAGTGCGCCAGTGCGGGCCAGAGTAATGACTTTCGTGTTGTAAGCATCCTCTTCCACCGGAACTTGTTTCACCGTGATGGAAGGATTCTCTTTCTCAAATTTTTCAATGAGTTTTGTAATAACGGCCTGACGCTCCTGCTCCACCGACGAATGCATAAATTCAATGGTGACTGAAGAGGATTTATCGTCTTTGCAGCCTGATAACAGGGCGCACGAAACCAGTGCTGATATCAGCACAATCCTGGGCATTTTCATTTTGAAGGTCCTTTTAGTTTTCTTTAATCCACATTACCTGCCATGGATTAAGGTTCAGAGTCGTACCGTTTATATCGCGTCCGGAAATCACATCTCTGCCGGATTGAATATTGCCATCAACCGTCACGGAATCAGGGCTGAAATTAAACAGTGCAGTTATCCGCTCACCGTTATCCGCAATCCGGACTATTTTAAGAATATGTTCACCCACAGTCTCGAATAGCGCCTGGCTGTCTGGGTGGAAGGCTTTTTCATTACGTCTGGCCGCGATCAATGCGCTCAGGTTATGATATATTCTTTGCCGCAGGCTGTTATTATTGACGAGTTCATCATCAACCTGCCCCGCACTGTATTTCTTCCGGTTTATCGCCCGGTTATATCCCAGACGCTCTACGCCTTCATAATCATTACGCGATCCAAGAATACTCTGGATATAAATGGCGGGCACACCGGGGAAACTTAATAACACGGCATGAGCCAGAATGAAGCGGGCAATTCTGTCAGTATCTGAGCTATCCCGTGAGCTTAAGGCATCAAGATAGGTGACATTGATTTCATAAGGGCTGCGGGAGCCATCAGGGTTATTTTTCCAGTTAACCAGCGCCCCTTCCTGCTGAAGTTTTTCCACCAGCGAGAGAATTTCAGATTCCGGTAAAATGCCGCGTAATGGATTGAGGCCGATGCCGTCGTGCGAAGCCAGGAAGTTGAACCAGGTAGTCTTAGCCGAAGGCAGCGTTAACGAGGCTGCCCACTGACACAGTTGACGAACGTCCTGACGGTGAATGGCATGCAATACCAGCGGCGGCAAAGAGAACTGATACACCATCTGCGCTTCGTTTTCACCGTTGCCAAAGTAGGAGACGTTGTCTTTATGCGGAACATTGGTTTCCGTAATGATCACGGTTCCCGGCGCGACAGCGTCCGTAATCGCGCGGAAAAGCTGAATCAGGCGGTGAGTTTGTTCAAGGTGAATGCAGCTTGTTCCGGGAATCTTCCACATAAACCCAACGGCATCCAGACGAATGTAACTCGCCCCTTCCGCAAGGTAGTGAAGCAGTACCTCCACCATCGCAATAAGTACCTGCGGTGAAGCAAAGTTTAAATCCACCTGATCTTCGCTGAAGGTGGTCCACAGGTGGCGGACGCTTCCGTCATGCATTGTAAAAGGCGTCAGAAGTGGTAAAGCACGAGGGCGGGTTACTGCCGATAAATCAGTATCAGGATCGACTGAAATAAAGAAATCTTCATACCCTGGTTTTTGATTTAAATAATTCTGGAACCACTGACTTTTAGCCGACATATGGTTGCAGACAAAATCAAACATCAGGCTTGCTGACTGTTTTAATTCCGCGACATCTTGCCAGGTTCCGGTTTCCTGGGCGATCTCATGATAATCGATAACGGAGAAACCATCATCGGAAGACCACGGATAAAAGGGTAAAAGATGAACATGCGAAAAAGATTTTGAAAGCCATTTGTTATAAAATTGTGTAAAAACAGGGAGGGCTTTCTTCCCTTCTGCAGAAAATTGATCGGCATAAGTAATCAGGACAACATCTTTTTCATCCCAGCGTAACTTACGTTTTTCCTTAATAACCCTTCTGGCGCACTCTATTTTATCCAACAGATGTTCGAGGTGCGTTTCCGGGAATGATTGTTCATACACAAGATCTATTAAATGCTTAATTTTAGCGTTCACGTTATTTTCCGTGGTAGCGGTCCCATGAAGCGCAATCTACTCCCATGGAAAATATCTGTCAACGGACCAGGAGCCAGAAAACCGCGATTGGAAAGCAGCGCAAATCATTAATGTGAGCTGCCGCAAAGAAAGAATGAAAGGAAAGGGAAAATGCTAAGGAGATTCGCTCGCCCTCCTGCAACTGAGGAGTGGGCGAGCACGACGAGGGAGTATCAGAGGTAGCGACGTGAAAAACGCTTTGCCAGCTTGTGCAGCAGAGGTTCCAGCGCAACGGCCAGCAACATGCGTACCGGCTTACGGGCAACAGATTTTATCGCCCAGCCCGCCACACCTGCCGGGCCGTAGCGCAACGCCGTCAGCAGGACCAGTTTACCTGCGATTTTCAGGCCGGGTTTTACCTTCTGACCGGCCTGTTGCCAGTTTTGCTTCATGTCTATTCTCTCTTAAAGCTGACGAAAACGGCTTCTTAATGAAAAGGTATCGGACGTAACATAACGTTCCATTTCACGTAACCGCTTCTCACCTGCGGCCAGTTGTGCGTCTACCGCATTGAGGAGATCGCTGCTGGTTGGCGCGCCTTCAGCATCCAGCTCCCCTTCCGGCATCGGATCAAGCACAAACGACAGAATGATGTACGCCACCAGGGTGATAAAGGCCAGACCGAAGAAAATCGACAGTACGGTCACAACGCGTACCAGCTTGACCGGTACGTCCAGATAATGTGCCAGGCCAGCGCAGACGCCACGAACCATGCCTTGCTGTGGGATTCGCCACAATTTCTTATTCAGGTTCAGTCCAGACATTAACGATCCCTCCAGTTCGGGTGTTCCGCATCAAGGATGGCTTCCAGCGCCTGAATACGATCGCGCATTTTATTCGCCTCTTCGGTAAGCTGCGCCAGACGTTGCTGTTCACTTTGCGAAAGTTCACCGCGTGAAGAACGATTGCTGTAGTGCAGCCATAACCAGATCGGCAGAACGAACAGCACGAAAATGGTCAGGGGAATAGCCAGAAAAAGCGCGCTCATGTGTACTCCTTGTCTTACGATGCGTGGCGGCACACTCGGGTGCCGCATACATTATTATTGGTTATCTTGCTTCACTTTGGCTTTCAGCGCGGCCAGCTGCTCGCTGATTTCATCATCCGCTTTCAGGTCGGCGAACTGCTGATCCAGCGATTTTTGCTTACCGATGCTGTGGCTTTCCGCTTCTGCTTCCATCTGGTCGATACGGCGCTCAAAGGATTCAAAACGTGCCATCGCTTCATCCAGCTTGCCGCTGTCCAGCTGACGACGCACGTCGCGGGATGAGTTTGCCGCCTGGTGACGAAGTGCCAGAGCCTGCTGACGCGCGCGGGTTTCGCTGAGTTTATTTTCAAGCTCGCCGATCTCTTTCTTCATGCGAGACAGCGTGTCATCCACCAGCGTCACTTCATGCTCAAGCGTGTTCACCATATCCGCGAGTTTCTGTTTTTCAATCAGCGCGGCGCGGGCCAGATCGTCTTTATCTTTACGCAGCGCCAGCTCTGCTTTTTCCTGCCACTCGTTAAGCTGGGCGGTCGCCTGCTCAATACGACGCGTTAACTGTTTTTTCTCAGCCAGCGCGCGGGCGGAAGTTGAACGCACTTCAACCAGCGTATCTTCCATTTCCTGAATCATCAGACGCACCAGCTTCTGCGGATCTTCTGCTTTCTCCAGCAGCGAGTTGATGTTGGCGTTCACGATGTCGGCAAAACGAGAAAAAATACCCATAATTTAGTCCTCACATTTCTGTTATCGGGCGATGCCCTGCTGCAGAGATAATCCAATTTGCGTGCCAACTTTTTATCTTGTTGTTTTTCATAGTTATGGTTGATTTTCCATCACCGTCATTCTACTCTCACCTGGTGAATATCGCTAATGAGTGGTTAATTTCATCATGGCTGGATACAAAGATAATTTACTTGGCGAAGCCAACAGCTTTCTAGAAGTGCTGGAGCAGGTTTCCCGTCTCGCACCGCTCAATAAGCCGGTGTTGATCATCGGCGAGCGCGGGACGGGCAAGGAGTTGATTGCTAACCGCCTTCACTATTTGTCCGGCCGCTGGGATGGGCCGTTCATTTCACTGAACTGTGCGGCGTTAAACGAAAATTTACTCGATACCGAACTTTTCGGCCATGAGGCCGGGGCATTTACCGGCGCACAAAAACGCCATCCGGGCCGCTTTGAACGTGCCGATGGCGGCACGTTATTTCTGGATGAGCTGGCAACAGCCCCGATGCTGGTGCAGGAAAAACTGCTGCGGGTGATTGAATATGGCGAGCTGGAGCGCGTCGGCGGTAGCCAGCCGCTGCAGGTGAACGTGCGCCTGGTTTGCGCCACAAATGCCAACCTGCCAGAAAGGGTGGCGGAGGACAAGTTTCGCGCCGATTTGCTCGACCGGCTGGCGTTTGATGTCGTTCAGCTCCCGCCGCTGCGTGAACGCCGTAGCGACATCATGCTGCTGGCGGAGCAATTTGCCATCCAGATGTGCCGCGAGCTTGGCCTGCCCCTCTTTCCCGGATTCAGCGACTCTGCCACCGAAACTTTGCTCGGCTATCACTGGCCGGGGAATATTCGTGAGCTTAAAAACGTGGTGGAACGGTCGGTTTATCGTCATGGCAGCAGTGAAACCGAGCTGGACACCATTATTCTCGATCCTTTTCGCCGTGAAACGCATTCCGTACCGGTGCCGGAGACCGTTTCCGAATCCCCTTCTCTCCCGATCGATTTGCGCCAGTTCCAGCATGCACAGGAACAACAGTTGCTTGAGCGCAGCCTGAAGCAGGCAAAATATAATCAGAAGCAGGCGGCTGAACTGCTGGGCCTGACCTACCATCAATTAAGGGCATTGCTCAAAAAGCATCAAATGCGCTGACATTATCAGCACTTACCCGCAGACATTTTTACGAAGCAGGCGTAAGTGCGATACACTTTGCAGATCGAACCTAAAAACCCTAAAAATTATGCGTCTGGTTTTATCGTCCCTGTTTGCACTCGGTCTGTTCAGCGGCCTGGCTTCTGCTGCACCTGAACGTGCTGTGCTTCCTGATATTCGCGATAGCGGTTTTGTCTATTGCGTCAGTGGGCAAGTTGATACTTTTAACCCGCAAAAAGCAGGTAGCGGCCTGATTGTTGATACACTTGCCGCTCAGCTTTACGATCGTCTGCTTGATGTGGACCCGTACACCTACCGCCTGGTGCCCGAGCTTGCCGAAAGCTGGGAAGTGCTGGACAACGGGGCAACCTACCGCTTCCGCCTTCGCAATGACGTCGCGTTCCAGCACACGCCGTGGTTTACGCCAACGCGCAAATTAAATGCTGATGACGTGGTCTTTACGTTCCAGCGTATCTTTAACCGTCATCATCCGTGGCATAACGTCAACGGGGGAAATTTCCCCTACTTCGACAGTTTGCAATTTGCTGACACCGTTAAAAGCGTTCGCAAGCTGGATAACCGGACGGTTGAGTTCACTCTGACGCGGCCGGACGCCTCTTTCCTGTGGCACCTGGCAACGCACTACGCGTCAGTGATGTCTGCGGAGTACGCGGCGCAGTTAACCAGACAGGATCGTCAGGAGCTTCTTGACCGCCAGCCTGTAGGGACTGGCCCATTCCAGATGGCTGAATACCGCGCCGGGCAATATATTCGTTTACAGCGACATGAACACTTCTGGCGCGGTACACCGCTGATGCCACAGGTGATTGTCGATCTGGGTTCAGGGGGGACAGGTCGACTGTCGAAATTACTGACCGGTGAATGCGATGTGCTTGCCTGGCCTGCTGCCAGCCAGTTGACCATTCTGCGCGACGATCCTCGCCTGCGCCTGACGTTACGTCCCGGCATGAATATCGCCTACCTGGCATTTAACACCGATAAGCCACCGCTGAATAACCCGGCCGTGCGCCATGCGCTGGCGCTGGCCATTAATAACCAGCGTCTGATGCAGTCGATCTATTACGGCACTGCTGAAACCGCGGCATCAATTTTGCCGCGTGCATCCTGGGCCTATGATGGTGAGGCTAAAATTACGGAATACAATCCGGCGAAAGCGCGTGAACAGCTTAAAGCACTCGGGGCAGAAAACCTGACGCTGCAGTTGTGGGTGCCAACCAGTTCTCAGGCATGGAACCCAAGCCCGCTGAAAACCGCCGAGCTGCTGCAGGCTGATATGGCGCAGGTGGGCGTCAAGGTGATAATCGTACCGGTTGAGGGCCGTTTCCAGGAGGCGCGCCTGATGGACATGAATCATGATTTAACCCTTGCAGGATGGTCCACAGACAGTAATGACCCGGACAGCTTCTTCCGCCCGTTACTGAGCTGCGCAGCGATTAACTCTCAGACCAACTACGCCCACTGGTGTAACCGTGAGTTTGATGCTGTTTTGCAAAAAGCGCTTTCCTCACAGCAGCTCGCTTCACGTATCGACGCCTATGACGAAGCGCAAAATATTTTAGCCCGTGAACTCCCCGTGCTGCCGCTCGCCTCTTCTCTGCGCCTTCAGGCATACCGTTACGATATTAAAGGGCTGGTGTTGAGTCCGTTTGGTAACGCCTCTTTTGCTGGCGTTTCGCGCGAAAAAGAACAAGAGGTGAAAAAACCATGATTATTTTTACCTTGCGCCGACTCCTGCTGTTGCTGGTCACGCTGTTCTTCCTGACTTTTGTCGGTTTTAGCCTGAGTTATTTTACACCGCATGCACCGCTTCAGGGTTCCTCCCTGTGGGACGCCTGGCTGTTCTGGTTTAACGGCCTTCTGCACTGGGATTTTGGCGTCTCCAGCATCAACGGCCAGCTGATTTCAGAGCAACTGAAAGAGGTTTTCCCGGCCACGATGGAGCTCTGCATTCTGGCCTTCGGGTTTGCGCTCATGGTGGGCATTCCGGTAGGTATGCTGGCGGGAATTTACCGCAATAAATGGCAGGATAAATTTATCAGCGCACTTGCCCTGCTCGGCTTCTCGATCCCGGTCTTTTGGCTGGCGCTGCTGCTAACGCTCTTCTTCTCGCTGACGCTGGGCTGGCTGCCGGTATCTGGCCGTTTCGACCTGCTTTATACGGTGAAAACGGTCAGCGGGTTCGCCATTATCGACGCCTGGCTGTCCGATTCGGTCTGGCGTCATGAGATGATCATGAGCGCCCTGCGCCATATGATTCTGCCGGTGCTGACGCTGGCTGTTGCCCCCACCACCGAAGTCATCCGTTTGATGCGTATCAGCACCATTGAGGTGTTCGATCAAAACTATGTGAAAGCCGCCGCTACACGTGGGTTATCTCGCCTGACGATTCTGCGCCGCCATGTGCTGCACAATGCCCTGCCGCCGGTTATCCCGCGTCTGGGGTTACAGTTTTCAACCATGCTGACACTGGCGATGATCACGGAAATGGTCTTTAGCTGGCCGGGGCTCGGTCGCTGGCTAATCAACGCTATTCGCCAGCAGGACTACGCGGCGATCTCCGCCGGTGTCATGGTGATCGGTTCGCTGGTGATCATTGTGAACGTTCTGTCCGATATTTTGGGGGCCATGGCCAACCCGCTGAAGCATAAGGAATGGTATGCCTTACGATAACGTATACAGTGAAAAGCGCACGCCCGGTGCGCTACGTACCGTGTGGCGTAAATTCTATGGCGACACCACGGCAATGATCGGCCTTTACGGCTGCGCTGGCCTGGCCGTGCTGTGCATTTTTGGCTCGTGGTTTGCGCCGTATGGTATCGATCAACAGTTCCTCGGCTACCAATTGTTGCCCCCGTCATGGTCACGCTATGGCGAAGTTTCCTTCTTCCTCGGGACCGACGATCTGGGGCGCGACGTCTTAAGCCGCCTGCTGAGCGGCGCTGCGCCGACGGTGGGAGGAGCATTTGTGGTTACGCTGGCTGCAACCGTCTTTGGCCTGGCGCTGGGAATTTTTGCCGGTTCCACCCACGGGCTGCGCTCCGCCGTGCTGAATCATATTCTGGATACCCTGCTCTCCATCCCGTCCCTGCTGTTGGCAATTATCGTCGTGGCGTTCGCAGGGCCGCATCTTACGCATGCCATGTTTGCCGTCTGGCTGGCGATTCTGCCGCGCATGGTACGCTCGGTGTACAGCCTGGTGCATGACGAGCTGGAAAAAGAGTATGTTGTGGCCGCACGTCTTGATGGCGCAACCACGCTCAATATTTTGTGGTTTGCCGTGCTGCCAAACATCGCTTCCGGGCTGGTCACGGAGATCACCCGCGCGTTGTCGATGGCGATTCTTGATATCGCGGCGCTGGGTTTTCTCGATCTCGGCGCGCAGTTGCCTTCTCCTGAATGGGGCGCGATGCTCGGTGACGCGCTGGAGCTGATTTACGTTGCACCGTGGACGGTGATGCTACCCGGCGCGGCCATTATGGTGAGCGTTCTGCTAATTAACCTGCTGGGCGACGGGATTCGCCGCGCAATCAATGCGGGGGTGGAATAATGCCATTACTTGATATCCGCAACCTCACGATTGAATTCAAAACCAGCGAAGGCTGGGTGAAAGCCGTGGATCGCATCAGCATCACCCTTGCCGAAGGTGAAATCCGCGGGCTGGTGGGTGAATCCGGTTCCGGAAAAAGCCTGATCGCCAAAGCCATTTGTGGCGTGGCGAAAGACAACTGGCGCGTAACCGCTGACCGGATGCGCTTCGATGATATCGACCTGCTGCGCCTGTCTGCGCGCGAGCGGCGCAAGCTGGTGGGCCATAACGTCTCAATGATTTTCCAGGAGCCTCAATCCTGTCTCGACCCGTCCGAACGTGTGGGCAAACAGCTGATGCAGAATATCCCCGGCTGGACCTACAAAGGACGCTGGTGGCAACGTGTAGGCTGGCGTAAGCGCCGCGCCATTGAGCTGCTGCACCGTGTCGGGATTAAAGATCATAAAGATGCGATGCGCAGTTTCCCCTATGAACTGACCGACGGCGAATGTCAAAAAGTCATGATTGCCATCGCGCTGGCGAATCAGCCGCGTATGCTGATTGCGGATGAACCAACGAATGCGATGGAACCGACCACCCAGGCGCAGATTTTCCGCCTGCTGACGCGTCTGAACCAGAACAACAACACCACCATTTTGCTGATCAGCCATGACCTGCAGATGCTCAGCCAATGGGCGGATAAAATTGATGTGATGTACTGCGGTCAGACGGTTGAAACCGCCGTCAGTGAAGACCTGGTGAATACGCCTCATCACCCGTATACCCAGGCGCTGATACGGGCGATCCCTGATTTTGGCAGCGCGATGCCACACAAAAGCCGCCTGAACACATTGCCTGGTGCCATCCCGCTGCTGGAATCGCTGCCGATTGGCTGCCGTCTGGGGCCACGTTGTCCTTATGCTCAGCGCAAATGCATTGAGACGCCGAGGCTGACAGGCGCTAAAAACCACCTTTATGCCTGTCATTTCCCGCTGAACATGGAGAGAGAGTGAAATGGTCGAAACCTTGCTGGAAGTTCGCAATCTGAGTAAGACCTTTCGCTACCGCACGGGGCTGTTTCATCGTCAGACCGTCGAGGCGGTCAAACCGCTGAGCTTTACCCTGCGCGAAAAGCAGACGCTGGCGATTATTGGCGAGAATGGTTCCGGTAAATCCACGCTGGCGAAAATGCTGGCGGGGATGATTGAGCCTTCTGACGGCGAAGTGCTGATTGACGATCATCCCCTCACCTTCGGGGATTATTCATTTCGCAGCCAGCGCATTCGCATGATCTTCCAGGACCCGTCGACCTCCCTCAACCCGCGCCAGCGCATCTCACAGATCCTCGATTTTCCGCTGCGGCTGAATACCGATCTGGAGCCTGAAGCGCGCCGCAAGCGCATTGTTGAAACCTTACGTCTGGTGGGATTGCTCCCCGACCATGTGAGCTACTACCCGCACATGCTGGCACCGGGCCAGAAGCAGCGTCTGGGGCTGGCGCGCGCGTTAATTTTGCGGCCAAAGGTGATTATTGCCGACGAAGCGCTGGCGTCACTGGATATGTCGATGCGTTCGCAGTTAATTAATCTGATGCTGGAATTGCAGGAAAAACAGGGTATCTCTTATATCTATGTGACCCAGCATCTTGGAATGATGAAGCATATCAGCGACCAGGTGCTGGTGATGCATCAGGGTGAAGTGGTTGAGCGCGGCAGTACGGCAGATGTGCTCGCCTCACCGCTGCATGATCTGACAAAACGGCTTATCGCCGGGCATTTCGGCGAGGCATTAACCGCCGATGCATGGCGAAAAGACCGATAACCGCGCGTCAACAGAGTGGTCGGATTAACTAAGCACGCGACACGTGATATTATCGCCGCGTTTTAACGACGATTGTCCCGCTAAGATGACGATCGCCACAACAATGAATATAAGGATTAAAAGCTATGGGTTTTCTTTCCGGTAAGCGCATTCTGGTGACCGGCGTTGCCAGCAAACTGTCCATCGCATACGGCATCGCACAGGCTATGCATCGCGAAGGTGCTGAGCTGGCGTTCACCTACCAGAACGACAAGCTGAAAGGCCGTGTTGAAGAGTTTGCCGCGCAGCTGGGTTCCAGCATTGTTCTGGAATGCGACGTTGCACAGGACGAAAGCATCGATGGCATGTTTGCTGAGCTGGCAAAATCATGGCCGAAATTCGACGGTTTCGTTCACTCCATTGGCTTCGCTCCTGGCGACCAACTGGACGGTGATTACGTCAACGCGGTAACCCGTGAAGGCTTCAAAATCGCGCACGATATCAGCTCTTATAGCTTCGTGGCGATGGCTAAATCTTGCCGCACCATGCTGAACCCAGGCGCTGCGCTGCTGACGCTGTCCTACCTGGGCGCAGAGCGTGCCATCCCTAACTATAACGTGATGGGTCTGGCTAAAGCATCTCTGGAAGCAAACGTCCGCTATATGGCGAACGCGATGGGTCCGGAAGGCGTGCGTGTTAACGGTATCTCCGCTGGCCCAATCCGTACTTTGGCGGCTTCAGGCATCAAAGATTTCCGTAAAATGCTGGCACACTGTGAAGCGGTTACGCCGATTCGCCGTACCGTTACCATTGAAGATGTGGGTAACTCTGCCGCGTTCCTCTGCTCTGACCTCTCCGCAGGGATCTCCGGCGAAGTGGTTCACGTTGACGGCGGTTTCAACATCGCGGCAATGAACGAGCTGGAAATTAAATAAGCTGTGACTCTCTTCCCGCTCGGGAAGAGAGTTTCCCTTTTCCTGTTGTCCCCTTCGTTATTCCGTTCTGCTATTTGTTATCACCTAACAATATTTTTCCCCATACCCGCCTTACGCCAGGATATTGATCGCCATTTTGAGATCAAGGAACGCCCATGGAACAACGCCGCTTTTCCGGCAAAGGCCACTGGTATCATGAAACCCAGTCCAATCACTCGCAGACGGATGTCCTGCCTTTGGTGCCCGAAGCCGCTAACGTCGACGATCGTTTTTTGCTCGATTTAGCCCTGTCTGAAGAGATTATCGCCGCATGCTCCGGCTGGCTCGCACCTGCCAGGACGCTGTGCCATCTTCTGTTTCCGTTGGATACACCGGTAAACAGGCTGCACACACTCAGCGCCTACGACAGGCTAAGCACCGCGCTGACGGTCGCTCAGGCATGCGGTGTCCAGCGGCTCTGTAACCACTACGCCGCCCTGCTCGCGCCCCTGCCTGGCCCTGACTCATCCCGAGAAAGTAACCGTCGCCTCGCACAAATTACCCAGTACGCCCGCCAGCTTGCCAGCTCACCCGATGTCATCGACGATAAAGCACAACACCAGCTTGATGAAGTGGGCCTGACGACCTATGACATTGTGCTTATCAACCAGATCATCGGGTTTATCGGTTTTCAGGCACGCGTTGTAGCGGTCTTCCAGGCGTTACTGGGGCACCCGGTGCGCTGGTTGCCTGGACACCCTATTCAGCCCCATACGCTGCCGGGCATTATCAACACATGGACACCTGTTCTGCCCGTCGTCGAACTTCGCTATGCGAGCGCCCATCAGCTTGAGGCCCTTTCACGATGGCAGGCGGTGCCTGCGCTTCAGGCGCTGACGCCCGTTCTCTGCCACGAACCAAAACTTCTCGATCAGGCAGGCGAGATCCTGCTCAGCCTCGATGACGGAGACGATGTCGACCTTCCTGCGCTATTTACAGCAATGGATCTCCTCAGACGTTCTCCGGACCGGTTCAGCGCCGCACAATTTACCCCGCTGGCAGAGGCAGGGCTTCCGTCAGCGAGAGCCATCAAGCTGCTAACTCGCAGCGCATTTTACGGCTGGCTGGACCGCCTGCGGTTAGCGCTTGGCAAACAGGAATAACCGTACTATTTACCCAAAGAGCGCTTGCTGTAGCAGTGAGAATCGCGTAAAACTGTCAGCCGCTCAATGGCTACGAAAATAGAACATTATGTTTCAGGACAACCCGCTGCTAGCGCAGCTTAAACAGCAACTGCATTCCCAGACGCCGCGTGCAGAAGGGGTCGTAAAAGCCACGGAAAAGGGCTTTGGCTTCCTTGAAGTTGATGCGCAGAAAAGCTACTTCATTCCGCCTCCGCAGATGAAGAAAGTGATGCATGGCGACCGCATCATGGCCGTGATCCATACCGAAAAGGAGCGCGAATCCGCCGAGCCGGAAGAACTGATTGAACCGTTCCTGACGCGCTTCGTTGGCAAAGTACACAAAAAAGACGATCGTCTTTCTGTCGTGCCGGATCATCCCCTGTTGAAAGATGCCATTCCGTGCCGCGCTGCGCGTGGCGTTGAGCATGATTTTAAAGAAGGTGACTGGGCCGTTGCTGAAATGCGCCGTCATCCTCTGAAAGGCGATCGCGGTTTTTACGCGGAGCTGACCCAGTTCATCACCTTCGGTGACGATCATTTCGTCCCGTGGTGGGTTACGCTTGCACGCCACAATCTTGAGAAAGAAGCACCAAACGGTGTAGCAACTGAAATGCAGGATGAAGGCCTGACGCGTCGCGATCTCACGGCTCTGGATTTTGTCACCATCGACAGCGCCAGCACCGAAGACATGGACGATGCGCTGTTTGCCGAAGAGACAGCCGATGGCAAATTGCATCTGACCGTCGCGATTGCCGACCCTACCGCGTGGATTGCCGAAGGCAGCAAGCTGGACGATATGGCCAAAGTGCGTTCGTTCACCAACTATCTGCCAGGCTTCAATATTCCAATGCTGCCGCGCGAACTCTCTGACGATCTCTGCTCGCTGCGAGCAAACGAAGTGCGTCCGGTACTTGCCTGCCGCATGACCATCGCAGCAGACGGTACGATTGAAGATGATATTGAATTTTTCGCCGCCACCATCGTTTCTAAAGCCAAACTCGCCTACGACGACGTCTCCGACTGGCTGGAGAATACCGGAAGCTGGAAACCGGAAAGCGATGCCATTGCCGCGCAAATCCGCCTGTTGCATCGCGTCTGCCTGAACCGCAGCGAATGGCGTAAAACCCATGCACTGGTGTTCAAGGATCGTCCGGATTATCGCTTTGTTCTGGGCGAGAAAGGTGAAGTGCTGGATATCGTGGCCGAGCCGCGTCGCATTGCAAACCGCATCGTTGAAGAGGCCATGATTTCCGCCAACATTTGTGCTGCACGCGTGCTGCGCGACAAATTAGGCTTTGGCATCTATAACGTCCACACCGGTTTTGATCCGGCGAATACCGAAGCGCTGGCTGCCCTGCTGAAAACGCATGATGTCCACGTGGACCCGGAAGAAGTGCTGACGCTGCAAGGTTTCTGCAAACTGCGCCGCGAGCTGGATGCGCAGCCGTCAGGTTTCCTGGACAGCCGTATTCGTCGGTTCCAGTCCTTTGCGGAAATCAGCACAGAGCCAGGCCCTCACTTTGGTCTGGGGCTTGAAGCCTACGCAACCTGGACCTCCCCGATTCGTAAATACGGCGATATGGTGAACCATCGTCTGCTGAAAGCGATCATCAAAGGTGAATCCGTTGCGCGTCCTCAGGACGACACCACGCTGCAGATGGCAGAACGTCGCCGCCTGAACCGCATGGCAGAGCGCGATGTCGGTGACTGGCTGTATGCACGTTTCCTGAATGATAAGGCTGGCACGGATACCCGTTTCCCTGCAGAAATCATCGACATCAGCCGGGGCGGTATGCGCGTGCGTCTGGTCGATAACGGTGCTGTCGCCTTTATCCCTGCCCCGTTCCTGCATGCAGTACGCGACGAACTGGTCTGTAGCCAGGAAACGGGGACGGTACAAATTAAAGGTGAGACGGTTTACAAAGTCACTGACGTGATCGATGTGAACATCGCTGAAGTCCGTATGGAAACCCGCAGCATTATCGCGCGCCCGGTCGCCTGATAACCTGTTAAAATGTTGGCCATTTCCTTTTGGGGATGGCCAACAATTTTACCTTTCAACGCAAACCACACATTCATCATTTTTTCTTACTATTTTCAATCTCCCTTCGCCAAAACTCGCCAGAATTATCTACAGTAAAAGAGAGCCGTCATATTCGGTTACCTGAATTTTTATACACTGAGTATGATTTTTACCGCGACTCGTTTTAAGATAATAACACTGTGAAAAACAATAAGTTCACTTCGGTTTTGCCGCTGTTTCACTACGGAAAAGTCGACTGCAAATGAATAAATTTTGCGCTAATGAGCAGCCGCGGGAGAAAGCATGATGGACGATCTGGAGCAGAATTTGCTGTTTCGTTACGTGGGCACTCACAGTCCCTGGTGGCGACTGACAGCTGACAGCAATGCTCTGCATCTGGCCGCCAGCGAAAGTGCCGATGTTATTCAGGTGGTTGCACTGAGCGATGAGCAGGCCGATCTTATTCGGCAGTTAACCGTTATCACCTCCAGTATCACCATGACGCTGTCTCTGTACGGTACGGATGTACCTGTCCATCTTGTTGGCCGCAAAATTAATAAAAAAGAGTGGGCCGGAACCGCATCCGCATGGAACGATACGCCCTCCGTTGCGCGCGATTTGGTCCAGGGGCTCTCTTTCGCGGAACAGGTTGTTTCCGAAGCCAACTCGGTGATTGTGATCCTCGATCAGCACGGTAATATTCAGCGCTTCAACCGCTTAAGCGAAGAATATACCGGTCTGAAAGAGCAGGAAGTTATCGGCCAGAACGTGTTTAAACTGTTTATGAGCCGCAGTGAAGCCGCGGCTTCAAAGCGCAACATCACCGGTTTTTTCCGCAACGGCAGCTCGTATGAAGTTGAACGCTGGATCAAGACGCGCAAAGGGCAAAGATTGTTTCTGTTCAGAAACAAATTTGTTCACAGTGGCAGCGGTAAAAATGAAATTTTTCTTATCTGTTCGGGTACGG
Organism: Enterobacter sp. MALB-1; assembly: GCF_041021625.1. Lineage (NCBI taxonomy): Bacteria > Pseudomonadati > Pseudomonadota > Gammaproteobacteria > Enterobacterales > Enterobacteriaceae > Enterobacter > Enterobacter sp. MALB-1. The sequence goes on along the minus strand of NZ_JBDPJL010000001.1, from coordinate 2,071,430 downwards.
ACATTACGGAAGAACGCCGTGCTCAGGAGCGCCTTCGTGTGCTTGCCAATACCGATACCATTACCGGGCTCCCCAATCGTAACGCCATCCATGAACTGATTTCCGACGCAATCGCCAGCCGTGGAGAAACCCAGGTTGGCGTGGTGTATCTCGATCTGGATAACTTCAAAAAGGTAAATGATGCCTACGGGCATATGTTTGGGGATCAGCTCCTGCAGGCTGTCGCGCTGGCGATCCTGAGCTGTCTTGATGGAGGGCAAACGCTGGCACGCCTCGGGGGTGACGAATTTATCGTATTGGCCACAGACACCTCGCAAGGTTCGCTGGAAGCCATGGCATCACGTATTCTGACCCGTTTGCGCCAGCCGTTTCGTATCGGTCTCATCGAGATTTATACCGGGTGCTCTCTGGGGATCGCCCTTGCCCCCCAGCACGGTAACGATCGGGAGAGCGTTATTCGTAACGCCGATACCGCAATGTATACGGCAAAAGAGGGAGGCCGCGGCAAGTTCTGCGTCTTCTCCCCCGAAATGAACCAGCGCGTATTTGAGTATCTTTGGCTGGATACCAACCTGCGTAAAGCGCTGGATAACGATCAGTTGCTGATCCACTATCAGCCTAAAATGACCTGGCGCGGAGAGGTCCGAAGCCTGGAAGCACTGGTGCGCTGGCAGTCGCCAGAGCGTGGCCTGATCCCGCCGCTGGAGTTTATCTCCTATGCCGAAGAGTCGGGACTGATTGTACCGCTTGGGCGTTGGGTCATGCTTGATGTGGTTCGTCAGGTTGCGAAATGGCGCGACAAAGGCATTAACCTGCGTGTGGCAGTCAACGTCTCCGCTCGCCAGCTTGCGGACCAGACCATTTTCAGCGATTTAAAGCAGGCGCTGAAAGATCTGCATTTTGAATACTGCCCTATCGACGTAGAGTTAACCGAAAGTTGCCTGATCGAAAACGAAGAACTGGCGCTCTCGGTGATCCAGCAGTTTAGTCAGTTGGGCGCGCAAATCCATCTGGATGACTTTGGGACCGGCTACTCTTCTCTGTCGCAGCTGGCGCGTTTTCCGATTGATGCCATTAAACTCGATCAGTCGTTTGTGCGGGACATCCATAAACAGTCAATATCGCAATCTTTAGTGCGAGCCATCGTGGCCGTGGCGCAGGCCCTGAATTTACAGGTTATTGCTGAAGGTGTGGAGAGTGCAAAAGAAGACGCCTTTCTGACGAAGAATGGCGTCAACGAACGGCAGGGTTTCCTTTTTGCTAAGCCTATGCCCGCTGCCGCATTCGAGCGATGGCTAAAGCGTTATCAGGCACGGAATATGCGTTAGCTGGCTTTGCGTAAGCCTGCAGCGTGGTGGCGGTTTTGCAGCATTACCAGCCGCTCCATATAGGCGATATCTTTCGGTTCAAGGCAAAATGCGGCATCAACCCAGTCCTCCGTGATGTCCATCAGTTCACTGCGTGGCAGTTGTAAAACGCGTGTGCGGGCACGCAGCATAGCCCGTACACCGTTAAGTTTCGGTTGCAGCGTGTCGATAAACGTCCGTACAGAGACATAGCTTTGTCCTGGTTCAAACAATCCATCGACCAGCCCGTGCTGCTCATACCATTCCGCCGTATGCGATTCCCCTTTGTAGATCAGCTCCTCCGCCAGCTTCATACCTGAGCGGCGTGCGACCAGCGAATAGCCGCCCATGCCGGGGAATAAGTTAAAGGCAATTTCGGGGAACCCTAACCGGGCATCGCGTTGAGCCAGAACAAAATGGTGCGCCAGCGCGGCTTCAAAGCCGCCCCCTAACGCGCTCCCCTCGACCATAGCCAGTGTGATAGCTCCGGTATCAAACCCTCTTGATGCGGCATGGACGCAATCGACACAGGCACGGGCGTAAGCCCGCAGTGCTTCCCGACGGCCATGCCGAATGCACTCCACGAAGAACTGTAAATCCCCTCCGGCATTGTACATATCCGGAACCAGCGATCCGGTGACCCAAAAATCGACAACAAAACCGGACTGCCGTACCAGCCAGGAAAGATTCATGATCTCTTCAATCAAGGCATGGTTGAAGCACGGTCGTGGCTGAGCCCGCAACATCATCCACACCGTACGACGTTCCTCCTCATAATAAGCGGCCAGTTGAGTGAACCGTTCAGCATCAGTAAACAGTGTACAGGTAGCCTGGTTGATAACTGTCATAGTCTAATTCCTCATATAATAAAGCGCCTTGCGCGCAGTTTTAGACTAATCCACTCATTCAGCCCGCTACATGCAGAGGGGAAAATTTATCACTTTCATTTATGTACTTTCGTTATTGCATTTTTTCCCTTCTCTTTTGAACCTATTTTCTGCATCATTGAAAATATTCACTTTTCGCTCCTGAGGAGAGATTATGTCTAACATTGATGCACAAACCGTGGCGCAACGTATTGATACTGTGCTGGATATCCTTGTCGCGGGCGATTATCACTCTGCTATCCGTAATCTTGAGATTCTGAAATCTGAATTACTGGCACAGAACGGCACGGATACCGCACCAGAAGCTGCTCAACCAAAAGCCCCGTGGGAAGTGTGACCACGTCTTTTCCGATCTCGTCTTGTTTTTAAATGGATGCTATGAATTCCCGACAACAAATCATTTTGCAGATGGTCATCGATCAGGGCCGCGTGAGCGTGGTCGATCTCGCTAAAGCCACCGGTGTCTCCGAAGTCACAATCCGCCAGGATCTTAATCTGCTGGAAAAACAGAGCTACCTTCGCCGCGCACACGGGTATGCCGTCCCGCTGGACAGTGAAGACGTCGAAACCCGCATGATGAACAACTATGCGCTTAAACGGGAACTGGCGGAATTTGCCGCATCCTTAGTGAATAACGGTGAAACGGTATTTATCGAAAATGGCAGCAGCAACGCCCTTCTCGCGCGCACGCTCGCCGAACAAAAAGATATAACGATTATCACCGTCAGCAGTTATATCGCTCATCTGCTCAAAGAAACACGCTGTGAAGTCATTCTGTTAGGCGGGATTTATCAGAAAAAGAGCGAAAGTATGGTCGGTCCGCTTACCCGGCAGTATGTGCAACAGGTGCATTTCAGCAAGGCTTTCATTGGTATTGATGGCTGGCAGCCAGACACCGGCTTCACTGGCCGGGATATGATGCGTACTGACGTCGTTAACGCCGTACTGGAAAAAGAGTGTGAAGCCATTGTACTTACCGACAGCTCGAAATTTGGTGCGGTTCACCCTTACACGATGGGCCCCTTGTCCCGCTTTAGCCGCGTGATCACCGATGAGCGCCTGAGTAATGAACATCGTCAGCAGCTCGAACGTGACGGCCTGACGGTAAATATCGTCAAAAAGTCAGCATAACTATTTTCCGCGCCCAAATCTCGGGCGCATATTTTCTGAGAAAATTCCGACCCTTTCTTTAAGATTTTTTACCTGTTTAACCCTGGCTGAAGTCGTAAAATTAATATTAGCGATATAACAGGAAGTGACTATCACCTGCGTGATTACGTAACACCTGCGCAACCAGCTTTCACGGAGAAAAAGAATTTAAGTATTCAATTGGGCTATACTTAAAGTGCATTTCTTTCCGTGAATCGATAATTCAGGAGAAAGTATTATGACCTTAACCAGCAAAAAATTAGCCGCCGCTGTTCTGGCAATCACTGTAGCAATGTCCCTGAGCGCATGCTCTAACTGGTCTAAACGCGATCGTAACACCGCAATTGGTGCCGGTGCTGGTGCTCTGGGTGGTGCGGTGTTAACGGATGGTAGTACGCTGGGTACGTTAGGTGGTGCTGCCGTCGGCGGTATTATCGGTCACCAGGTGGGTAAATAATCACCATACCGACAACAATCAGTATAAAAGATATATTGAATATATTTCCGATCTGACTTACGCACGAGAAAAAGAGCCACGGCATTGTCCGTGGCTCATTTATTTTAACCGCCTGCCAGTTTGACTTTCATACCTTTGGCTTCGAGCAGTGATTTAATTAAATCACGCTTATCACCCTGGATTTCAATTACGCCGTCTTTAACGGCACCACCGCATCCACATTTCTTTTTTAATTCCGCAGCGAGTTTTGTCAGTTCGGCATCGTCCAGATCAATCCCGGTGATCAGGCAAACGCCCTTCCCCTTGCGACCGCTGGTCTGGCGCTGAATGCGCACGATACCGTCGCCTTTTGGACGCTCTGCTTTTTCTTTTGGTTCATCAATACGCCCGGTTCCGGTGGAATAGACCAGGCGGCTGTTAGAATCGCTCATCATGCCCCCTTTCTCAGTGATGCGTTAATCGCTTTCAGGGTCTGCGCAGGATGGGCGGACTGCGTCACAGGGCGACCAATCACCATATAATCCACGCCTGCGGCCTGTGCCTGTTCTGGTGTCATAATGCGGCGCTGATCGCCTGCCTCACTGCCTGCTGGACGGATACCCGGTGTGACCAGTTTAAACTCGCGCCCCAGTTCAGATTTGAAACGCAGCGCTTCCTGAGCCGAGCAGACAACACCATCAAGGCCGCAGTTTTGCGTCAGCCGCGCGAGACGCTCAGCATGCTCTGCAGGTGACAACGTCACACCCAGATCGCGCAGATCGGAATCGTCCATGCTGGTCAGTACAGTTACAGCAATCAGTAACGGCGCGTCCTTACCAAACGGCACCAGCGCTTCACGCGCTGCGGTCATCATCCGCGCCCCGCCTGATGCATGCACGTTTACCATCCATACGCCTAACTCAGCCGCCGCCGCAACGGCATGGGCGGTGGTATTCGGAATATCGTGGAATTTCAGATCGAGGAAAACGTCAAAACCGCGCTGCTGTAGGTCGCGGACGATCTGCGGACCGAACAACGTGAACATCTCTTTGCCGACTTTCAGGCGACAGTCACGAGGATCGATACCGTCAACAAACGCCAGCGCGGCATCGCGATTGTTATAATCGAGAGCAACGACAACAGGAGAATCGGTAATTATGCGGGAAGCGGAGGAAGCTACAGACGTCATGACCAGCCCTTTTCGTCTATGGGCGCGCAGCGGCGCGGAACAGATAAACGGCCAGCATTCTACCTGCCAGCGGCACAAATTGACAGAATCGATTTCCTTTCCTGCCAGGCGATAAACCGCACGGTGCCTGATAATGGTAAAAGAACCATTAGTATGTTGTAACTAAATAAAAGTTTTTTAAAAAATTATTGTCCGTCAAGTCCGCGAATCGGCTTGATGGTGGACCAGGCCCGGCACGATGGACAGTGCCAGTAGAGCGTATAGGCGGTAAAACCACACTTCTGGCAGCGATAGCGCGGCTTACTGCGCACCTGCTCGCCAACCATATCACGCAGCACCATCAGGCTCTCTTTGGCGCGTCCCTCTTCTGCATCATTCAGGTGGTAATCCATGAGCTTATGGAACACGCGCATCGTTGGATGTCTCTGCAACTGACGCGTGATATAGACTTGTGCGGTGTCACTGCCTTCGTGCTGCTCAACGATGTCTGACAGCATCAGTTCAGCCGTTGCACCGGTATTCTCTTCTACGCACCGGCGAAGGAAAGCGACCCACTCATCCTGTTTACCCAGTTGCTGATAGCAGGTTTGCAGCATTTCCAGCGTTTCACTGACCAGCTCTTTATCCTGGTCGATAACCCGCAGCAGGCTTTCCACCGCTTTGGCGAACTCACCGTTCGCCATAAAAACACGCCCCATCATAATGGAAATGCGAGCGCTGTTGCGGTCAGCAGCGGCCCCTTTTTTCAGTAACGCCATGGCTTTATCCATGTCGTCATTGCCCATTTGCTGAAGGGCAAGTTCGCAGTAGAAATGGGCTATCTCATCGCGCTGTTTATCTTTACCCAGCTTCACCAGACGCTCGGCGGTATCAATGGCTTTCTGCCAGTCACTGGTCGCCTGATAAATTTGCAGCAATTGTTGCAGCGCACTGATGCGGAAATCGGTCTCGTCCACCAGTTGAGCGAACATATCTTCCGCCCGATCGTACAGCCCCGCCGCCATGTAATCACGTCCCAGCTGTTGAACCGCCAGCAAACGCTGATCGTAGGTCAGCGAAGCGCTTTCCATTAAGGTCTGGTGAATGCGAATGGCGCGGTCAACCTCACCGCGTGAACGGAACAGGTTTCCCAGGGTGAGATGCGCTTCAACGGTGCCCGTGTCCTCTTTAAGCATATCGAGGAACAGATCAACCGCTTTATCCTGTTGATTACTCAGCAGGAAGTTAACCCCTGCAACATAGTCGCGGGAGAGACGGTTTGCTTCATCCTGTTTTGTTTGTTGCGCACTTCTGCGGCCCATATACCAGCCATAGGCTGCGGCTACAGGCAAAAGCAGAAACAACAACTCCAGCATATTCGATTATTCCCTGGATACCGGCACAGCACTGCTTTCCGGAATGTCAGTTGCAGGCGCAATTTGATGTTCAAGTCGTTTAATTTTTCGCTCAGCGCGCGCAAGGGAAACACGAACCTTAAGCCAGAACAGGCCACACACCAGCCAGCCGATGATGAAACCCGCTGCGAACAAGACCGCAAGCAGGCTCGAAACCCGGTACTCGCCCTGCGCCAGCAGATAGTTAAACGTTACCTGCTGATCGTTTTGCGCGCCCAATGTGACTGAAATGACAAAAATCGCCAACACCAGTAAGAAAATGAGTAAATATTTCACATTACTTCCCGTTATGTGGTTCAAGCGAATAAAGTGTGTTCAACTCACCGCAATTAGCCTTATAAACTACCATTTTAGTGACGGGCGCGAAACGGAAAAAGTAGCGCGCCAGTCATGGATTTATGGGCAAAATGCGGAATATCAACCTTCAGACGCCGCTTTGCTCCCTTTCGGCGATTTCTGCCTTCTCTTCCGGCGGCGGCGTTAGCGGCCCGCAAATGCGTTCGGCAAGCCAGGTTGCCAGCGTGACCAGCACCCACGATATGAGCGTGGCAACCACCAAATCACGCGGCCAGTGCATGCCCAGCAGCAAGCGGCTCCCCATTACGCCTGTCGCCCAGACCAGCAAAATCGCGATAGTCACCGTCCGACGGCGCGGCCATAAAAGCCCTACACCAAGCAACGCCCAACTGGCGGCAAACATCGTATGCCCGGAAGGAAAGGCAAAACCCGTCTCTTTTTGCCAGTGTTTACGTAAAAAGTTCGGAATTTCCTGTTGTTCCGCCAGTTGCTCTTTTACCAGCGCACCGCGATCTTTACGTTTTAAATTGTAGAACTCATCCACCGGAACATGATGCGTTTTTTCCATCCATACCACAAAAGGACGCGGTTCCTGCACATGATCTTTAACCCAGGACTTCACGCCCTGGCCGATAAGGATTGCGCCGCCGAGGATAGCAAAAAGCATTAGAGCAGCACGCAGACGAAAACGCAGACACCACAGGAACCAGGCACAAAGCAGCACATGCGTAATGATCCCCCACGGTTGCGTGACCGTCTCCGTTATCCAGTACAAGGCTTTCAGCCACGCACTATTCTGGCCGGGCTGCCACATCCAGCCTGAAATCCATACGGATAAAGGCATAATAAGCAAAATGGCCGCACCTGCTGCCGTTCGTCTGGCGATTGAAAGCATGTCTTCTCCTTTTTCGCTAAGCGTCACAATCATAACTGAATTTCATCAACAGGGTGGATATGTCGGATCGTGCGTTTAACGTTCGTATAGCATGGTGGTGATTAGGCGAACGCACGGAGCTTGTGGCAAAATAAACGGATACAGAAAGCCAAACAGGCGAAAGACACGAAACGTGTCAGCATACTCTGGAGAATCACATGCAGCTTAAACGTGTGGCAGAAGCCAAACTGCCAACCCCATGGGGCGATTTCCTGATGGTGGGTTTTGAAGAACTGGCAACCGGACAGGATCACGTCGCCCTGGTGTTTGGCGACATTTCAGGACAGACGCCGGTACTGTCTCGCGTACATTCGGAGTGTCTGACCGGCGATGCCCTGTTCAGCCTGCGCTGTGATTGTGGTTTCCAGCTGGAGGCCGCCCTTTCCCATATCGCTGAGGAAGGCCGTGGCGTGCTGCTTTATCACCGCCAGGAAGGTCGTAATATTGGTTTGCTGAATAAAATCCGCGCCTATGCGTTGCAGGATCAGGGATACGACACGGTCGAAGCTAACCATCAGCTTGGCTTTGCCGCCGACGAGCGCGACTTCACCCTGTGCGCTGATATGTTTAAGTTGCTGGGCGTAGATGAAGTTCGCCTGCTGACGAATAACCCACGCAAAGTGGAGATCCTGACCGAAGCGGGTATCAATATCGTCGAACGCGTGCCGCTGATCGTTGGACGTAACCCGAAAAATGCCCACTACCTCGACACCAAAGCCGCAAAAATGGGCCACCTGTTGGGCGAGTGATCGCAAATAGCCCGGCACAGGTGCCGGGCTTGTTTCATCAATCCAGCATTTTACGAATCACGTAGTGCAAAATGCCGTCGTTCTGGTAATAGGTTAGCTCTGTTGCCGTATCGATACGGCACCGACATTCCAGCATCTCTGTTGTCCCGTCCGCCCGTGTCAATTTTACCGGCACCGTTTTGCCCGGCTGCAGATTTTGCAATCCGCTAATGTCAATCTGCTCTTCACCCGTCAGCCCCAGCGTTTTGCGGGTGACGCCTTGCGGAAACTCCAGCGGCAAAATACCCATACCAATCAGGTTAGAGCGGTGAATACGTTCAAACGACTCGGCAATGACCACACGGACGCCCAGCAGTCGTGGTCCCTTCGCCGCCCAGTCACGGCTTGAACCTGAGCCATACTCTTTCCCGGCGATAACGGCCAGCGGCGTACCTTCTTTCTGATAGCTCATCGCCGCGTCGTAAATAGACACCACTTCCGAGCCCGGCAGGTGTCGTGTCATCCCCCCTTCCACACCCGGCACCATTTCGTTGCGAATACGGATGTTGGCAAAGGTCCCGCGCATCATCACTTCGTGGTTACCACGGCGCGAACCGTAGGAGTTAAAATCACGACGCTCCACCCCACGGCTTTGCAGATAGCGCCCGGCCGGACTGTCGGCTTTGATACTGCCTGCCGGGGAGATATGGTCCGTTGTGACTGAATCCCCTAACATTGCAAGGATGCGCGCGTTGTGAATATCCTTAAGCGGTTCAGGCTCTGCCAGCATGTCATCGAAGAAAGGCGACAGGCGGATATAGGTTGAATCATCCTGCCAGTCATAGGTGTCAGAACCGACGACATTGATCGCTTTCCATTCGGGCGTGCCTTCAAACACCTCGGCATACTCTTTGCGGAACATCTCCGTCGACACCTTCTCGACCGCACGCGCAATTTCCCGCGAGGACGGCCAGATATCTTTCAGATACACAGGATCATTTTTGCGATCGTGACCAATCGGGTCGGTGACCAGGTTGATATTCATATTCCCGGCCAGTGCATAGGCTACGACCAGCGGCGGTGACGCCAGCCAGTTCGTTTTAACCAGCGGATGAATACGCCCTTCGAAGTTACGGTTACCGGAGAGGACCGCGCCGACGGTCAGATCGCCCTGCTTAATCGCCATTTCTATTGGCTCAGGCAACGGCCCGGAGTTACCGATGCAGGTCGTACAGCCATATCCCACCAGGTTAAAGCCCAGCTCGTCCAGGTACGGCGTGAGCTTCGCCTGCGCCAGATAATCGGAAACCACTTTCGAGCCAGGGGCGAGAGAGGCTTTCACCCACGGCTGCGGTTTAAGGCCAAGCTGTACCGCCTTTTTCGCCAGTAACCCTGCGGCCATTAGCACGCTTGGGTTTGAGGTGTTGGTACAGGAGGTAATGGCTGCGATAACCACCGCCCCGTCAGGAAGCTGATACTGATGCCCGTTCATGACATAGTCGACCGGACGGTGATCTTTTTGCGCGGTGTTCACTTCCAGTTCATTACTGGCGGCAAATGCTTTAGGCACGTTGTTCAGCGCAACGCGATCCTGAGGACGTTTTGGCCCCGCGAGGCTTGCCTCCACGGTGCCCATATCCAGCTCCAGCGTGCTGGTAAATACAGGCTCATCGCCAGGGTTGCGCCACATTCCCTGCGCTTTGGTGTAGGCCTCAACCAGAGCCACCTGCTCTTCACTGCGGCCACTCAGACGCATATATTCCAGCGTGACGCTATCGATCGGGAAAAAGCCGCAGGTTGCGCCATATTCCGGCGACATATTGGCGATGGTGGCGCGATCCGCCAGCGGTAATGAATCCAGCCCGTCACCGTAAAATTCGACAAACTTGCCGACCACACCATGCTTACGCAACATCTGGGTCACGGTCAGGACCAGGTCGGTTGCGGTAATGCCTTCCGGGAGCTTGCCCGTCAGCTTAAAGCCCACCACATCCGGGATGAGCATAGAAACGGGCTGGCCGAGCATGGCTGCTTCCGCTTCAATGCCGCCCACGCCCCAGCCAAGCACGCCCAGGCCGTTAATCATCGTGGTGTGTGAATCGGTGCCCACCAGCGTATCCGGATAGGCCACCCACTCTTTGTCCTGCAATTCACTCCAGACGGCTTTGCCCAGATATTCAAGGTTGACCTGGTGACAGATCCCCGTTCCTGGAGGAACGACGCTAAACCGGCTGAACGCCTGCTGCCCCCATTTCAGGAAAACATAACGCTCATGGTTACGCTCCATCTCCAGGCGAACGTTCTCACCAAACGCGTCGTCGTCACCGAAATGGTCAACGGTCACTGAGTGGTCGATAACAAGATCAACCGGTGAGAGCGGGTTTACCTTTGCCGTATCCCCTCCCAGGCGCTTAACGGCTTCACGCATGGCGGCTAAATCGACGACGGCAGGTACACCGGTGAAATCCTGCATTAATACCCTGGCCGGACGATAGGCTATTTCTCTGTCAGCATGGGCATTCTTCAGCCAACCCGCCAGTGCCTGAATATCTTCGGCAGTCACGGAATCGTCGTCCTGCCAGCGTAAAAGGTTTTCCAGTAAAACTTTCAGCGACTTGGGTAACCGCGAAATGTCCCCAAGCGTCCTGGCTGCCAGTGGTAAGCTGTAATAGTGCCAGGTTTTATTTTCTGCCTGTAACGTGTCCTTACTGGCTTCGCGTAGGGTTAACGACATAAGCTCCTCCTTAATTACAGAGATACCCTGACAATCATCAGGGCCGTAATTAAAGATAACACAAAGATGTCGTAACGTTTTGATAACAACCCAAATTGATAAATTTCGGAATGGTCCAGAGAACCCTGGAAAACAAAAAACCCCGCCGTGGCGAGGTTTTACGATTTAGAGGAGAGCCAGCCAGATAAGCTGACACCAGAAGAGAATCGACACGGAAAAAACGCCGATCCATGACCAGTATTTGAGAGTTGTCATGTTATTCATCATAGGGACACCAGGCTTTATTAATTAAACCGTCTGAGGTCAGCCCTCAGTGCTATATTGCTGATGTGTATTTATTAAAGAGTACAAAAGCGCACACCATCGTTAGGCTAATTACATCATTACGCAATAAACGCAATTACTGCTTTTTGGGTTCGTCTTCCGCGAACATATCAATAAAAGCCTGCTGCTGCGGTGTCAGTTTCCAGGAAGCCGGCACGCTGGTTGCAGGGGCCTTACGCGCATTGTGACGATTGTCACGATGCTGACACATCTGTTTTACCGTTTCTGTACGTACCGTCATTGCCATATTTAACCCCAAAATTTCCAGGCAAGGAGAGCAACCACCACCCAAAACAGGGCAGAGACAAGAAAGACCGCCAGCCAGGCTTTACGCTTAAGCGCGGGGTCCCTTTGCGGTTCTTCACTTCCTGACGGCATTGCTAACCTCATACAATCGATATCGCTTATCATTTAGAGACCAAACAATTGGTACAAGTAATCATCGGTTGAGATAAATCCTAAAGAAACTTTAGCCGAAAAGCCAGTGAATTTACGAATCTGTGCCTGGGAAATATTCATTCTTTTGACCAGAAATAAATAATTGAAAAGAATTATTTGCGAAGCCGTAAATTACTTTCTACTTTTGTCGCAAATTTGCGACAGTAAGACCTTATAAATTAAATGGGTTATGCCATTATATGGCGAAGATATGCAGATGATGATAATTCTAATTTAGGTTTGAGAGGTTATTTCGGTATCTTTCCGCATGGGAAAGATACCGGGAGTGATTATTTGGCAGGAAGTTTAATGTCTTTAAACATCTCTTCGATGTCTTCGTTAGATCGTAATGCAACAGCCGTATCGACAACATCACGCGTTAAATGCGGTGCAAAGCGCTGAATAAAATCATACATATAGCTGCGCAGGAAGGTGCTACGGCGGAAGCCAATTTTGGTGGTGCTGTGGCTAAAAATATCATGCGCATCAAGACGCACCAGATCCGGATCAGAGACCGGATCAACCGCCATGCTGGCAATCACCCCAACCCCCAGCCCCAGACGCACGTAGGTTTTGATGACGTCCGCATCCGTTGCGGTGAACACAATACGCGGCGTTAATCCCGCACGATTAAACGCGGTATCGAGTTCTGAACGGCCCGTAAAACCGAAGGTATAGGTCACCAGCGGGTACTGCGCCAGCTCTTCAATCGTCACCGATCCCTTCCCGGCCAACGGATGATCCGGTGTGACCACAATAGAACGGTTCCAGTGGTAGCACGGCAGCATCACCAGATCGTCATAAAGATGCAGCGCTTCCGTTGCAATGGCAAAGTCAGCATTGCCTTTAGAAACGGCTTCGGCAATTTGCGTCGGTGAGCCCTGATGCATATGCAGTGACACGCGAGGATACCGCTCGATAAAGCCTTTGATGACCCCCGGTAAGGCATAGCGCGCCTGCGTATGCGTGGTGGCAATATATAGCGAACCTTTATCCGGCCAGGTATGCTCACCCGCAACGGATTTAATTGCGTCCACTTTGGAGAGCACTTCTCGTGCAATACGAATGATTTCCTGCCCTGCCGGCGTCACCTGAGTCAGGTGCTTACCACTGCGGGCGAAAATCTGAATCCCCAGCTCGTCCTCCAGCATACGAACCTGCTTACTGATGCCGGGCTGCGAGGTATAGAGTCCTTCTGCTGTAGAAGAGACGTTGAGGTTGTGATTGACCACCTCAACAATATAGCGAAGCTGCTGTAGTTTCATGCCAGACCATCCGATTTAGCGCACGCGTTCAATCGCTTAAGACGATTTGATAATAAGAAATGGGTTAACTATAACCACTATATCATTTATAGCCTGGCTGTATAGTACGGAACAAAAAATAATAACAACGTAATAAAAAAGGGCCGGAAGTCCGGCCCTTTTTGAGGTAAGTTACGGTAAGTGAAGATTATTTCTTGCCTTCAACCCATTTACCGTCAACAAAGAAGGCTGACCAGCCTGTCGCTTTACCCTCTTTCTCTGCCGCAACATACTGCTGCTTCGTTTTACGGCTGAAACGCACAACGGTCTTATTACCCTCCGGGTCCTGCTGTGGCGCATCGGCCAGGTAACGCAGTTTCTCCGGCAGACGATCGCGGAAGCGATGCAGCTCTTCCACCAGCGGGGCGCGCGTCTCACGCGATTTCGGGAAGGTGTTGGCAGCCAGGAACACGCCAGCAGCACCGTCACGCAGCACGAAGTAGGCGTCTGACTTCTCACACGGCAGCTCTGGCAGCGGAACAGGATCTTCCTTCGGCGGAGCCACTTCACCGTTGCGCAGGATCTTACGCGTGTTTTTACACTCGTCGTTGGTACACGCCATGTACTTACCGAAGCGGCCCATTTTCAGGTGCATTTCGGAACCACACTTCTCGCACTCAACGATCGGGCCGTCGTAGCCTTTAATGCGGAACTCGCCCTCTTCAATCTCGTAACCATCGCAGGTTGGGTTATTACCGCAGACGTGCAATTTACGTTTTGGATCGATCAGATAGCTGTCCATCGCCGTGCCGCATTTCTTACAGCGACGTTTGGCGCGCAGGGCGTTGGTTTCCGCGTCGTCACCTTCCAGTACGTTGAGAACTTCGTTCTCCGGCACCAGATTGATGGTGGTTTTGCAGCGTTCTTTCGGCGGCAATGCATAGCCAGAGCAGCCCAGGAATACGCCCGTTGTGGCGGTACGAATGCCCATCTTACGGCCGCAGGTTGGGCAGTCGATGCTGGTCAATACCATCTGGTTCGGCAGCATACCGCCCTCTTCAGGATCTTTCTCGGCTTTATCCAGTTGATTGGTAAAGTCGCTAAAGAAGCTGTCGAGTACCTTTTTCCATTCCGCCTGGTGGCTGGCAACCTGGTCAAGACTGTCTTCCATCTGCGCGGTGAAATCATAGTTCATCAACTCGCGGAAGTTGGCTTCCAGACGGTCGGTAACAATTTCACCCATTTTTTCAGCGTAGAAGCGACGGTTTTCGACACGCACGTAGCCACGATCCTGGATGGTCGAGATGATCGACGCATAGGTCGACGGACGACCGATACCGCGTTTTTCCAGCTCTTTCACCAGCGAGGCTTCGCTGAAACGGGCTGGCGGCTTGGTGAAGTGCTGAGCCGGGACCAGTTCAACCAGAGACAATTCGTCCCCTTTGTTGACAGCAGGCAGCGTTCTGTCTTCATCGCCTTTACGCAAGGCAGGCATTACTTTTGTCCAGCCGTCGAAGCGCAAAATGCGTCCACGCGCCTTCAGACGGAAATCCCCCGCGCCAACGGTCAGCGTGGTGGAATCATATTTCGCGGGCGTCATCTGACATGCTACAAACTGACGCCAGATCAGCTGATACAGCTTCTGTGCATCCGCTTCCATATCTTTCAGCGATTCCGCTAACACGGAGACGTCAGAAGGACGGATCGCTTCGTGCGCTTCCTGAGAGTTCTCTTTACTGGCGTACTGGTTCGCGCTTTCCGGCAGGTATTTCTTACCGAAATTGTCACTGATGTAGCCACGGACCATGTTAACTGCATCCTGGCTCAGGTTGGTGGAGTCAGTACGCATGTAGGTGATGTAGCCCGCTTCATACAAGCGCTGCGCCATCATCATGGTTTTTTTCACGCCA
This sequence comes from Enterobacter sp. MALB-1, assembly GCF_041021625.1. Taxonomy (NCBI): domain Bacteria; kingdom Pseudomonadati; phylum Pseudomonadota; class Gammaproteobacteria; order Enterobacterales; family Enterobacteriaceae; genus Enterobacter; species Enterobacter sp. MALB-1. Next base: position 2,056,420 of record NZ_JBDPJL010000001.1, on the reverse strand, counting down.
TAACCCAGACGCGTGCTCGCCGCCTGCTGCAACGTTGAGGTAATAAACGGTGCGCCGGGCTTGCTGCTGGTCGGTTTGTCTTCACGTTCCAGCACCTGATAACGCGCTTTCTCCAGCAACGCGACCGCCGCCATCGTCTGGTCACGGTTTTCTGGGCGGAACGGTTTATCGTTCTGATGGCTTACCTGCAGCGGCAGCGCATCTCCCCCTGGCGTGGTCACATTCGCGTCAATTTCCCAGAATTCTTCCGGTACGAACGCTTTGATTTCACGCTCGCGCTCGACGACGAGGCGCACGGCAACGGACTGCACACGACCGGCAGACAGACCGCGGGCGACCTTTTTCCACAGTAGTGGCGAAACCATGTAACCCACAACGCGGTCCATAAAGCGACGCGCCTGCTGTGCGTTTACACGGTCGATATTCAGTTCGCCCGGCTTTTCAAACGCCTGACGAATCGCATTCTTTGTAATTTCGTTAAACACTACACGGCTGTAGCGTTTGTCGTCACCCCCGATCACTTCCCGCAGGTGCCATGCAATGGCTTCCCCTTCGCGGTCAAGGTCGGTTGCGAGATAGATGTGGTCTGCTTTTTCAGCAAGCTGCTTCAGCTCGTTAACGACTTTTTCTTTCCCTGGCAGCACTTCATATTGTGCATCCCAGTTATGCCATGGGTTAACCCCCATGCGGTTGACAAGCGCGCTACGTTCATCCTTTTTAGGCTTTTTAGCCCCTTTGGTGGAGGTAGAGTCTGCGCTCTTTTTGCTGGCTGAGCCACTGGTCGGCAAATCGCGGATATGACCCACGCTGGACTTAACCACGTAGTCATTACCCAGATACTTATTGATCGTTTTGGCTTTTGCCGGGGACTCAACGATGACGAGAGCTTTACCCATATTCACCTTTACCTAATTTAATTCTTCCAGGAATACGCCGCACGTTGATTTCCCTTCCGCTGACGACGAGCCATTGATATTGCGACTGCGTCAGGGGATATCAACCCCTATGTCTTACCGAACGTCAGATTGGCGACATCCAGGTCATTGAGTTATCGGGTATTTTTCTCACATCAAAGTTAATTCGTGACGAATTCCCGGTCGAATGTCAAGCAATTCTGTTGCCAGAATGACGAAAGCGCACACTGTACCTGATAAAATTCGTTACGCAACTTTATTAGCATGCAAAAGCAAATCCCGCCAGCACGCCTCCTCGCCCTTATCCCCTCAGATCACAGGGAAAATTTGCCCCCAAAGCGTCCCCGGCGTAGACTATTGTCACTGTTTAAGGAGTGGATTATGCAGAATACGACCCAACCTATTGACCGAGCATCTCTGCTTATCGAAGCGAACAAACTGATTCGCGATCATGAAGACACCCTGGCGGGCATTGAAGCGACCGGCGTAGAACAACGTAACGGCGTGCTGGTTTTCAGCGGCGAATATTTCCTTGATGAACAAGGTTTACCCACCCCGAAAAGCACTGCGGTATTTAACATGTTTAAATACCTGGCACATGCACTGTCAGAAAAATATCATCTGATCGATTAATGCAAAACGCGAGGCAAATGCCTCGCGTTTTTGTTTACAGCAGCGGCTTTTGGCTGCGTTGCAGCCAGCGTAGCAGCAGACGATCGGCGCTCTCGGCGGCGCTGTTGGTGAAGCGGTCAAGCAGTCGTTTACGCCGGGTGAAGCGCACGCCCACCAGTTCGCGGCCTTCCATCAGGCTCAGCAACAGATCGTCGCTGGTTCCAACTTCATCCACCAGCCCTTTCTCCTGCGCCTGAGTGCCGTACCAGTGTTCGCCTGTGGCGACGTGCTCAATGTCGAGCGCAGGACGCATACGGTGTACAAAGTCTTTAAACAGATGATGCGTTTCGTTCAGATCTTCACGGAATTTCTGACGCCCCTCTTCGGTATTCTCACCCAGCAGCGTCAGTGTACGTTTGTACTGTCCCGCCGTGTGCAGTTCAATATCGATCTCTTTATTCTTCAGGAAACGATTAAAGTTCGGGATCTGCGCGACCACACCGATGGAGCCGATGATGGAGAAAGGTGCTGCAACAATTTTGTCCGCGACGCAGGCCATCATATAGCCACCGCTTGCGGCCACTTTATCCACCGCTACCGTCAATGGGATCTGCTTCTCACGCAGGCGTTGTAACTGCGAAGCTGCCAGGCCGTAACCGTGAACCACCCCGCCCGGACTCTCAAGACGCACGACAACTTCGTCCTGCGGTTTTGCGACCGAAAGGACAGCCGTCACCTCTTCACGTAGAGAGGAGACTTCATGCGCATCCATGCTGCCTTTAAAATCGAGCACATAGACGCGTGGTTTTGCCTCATCCTGCGGCGCATTAAGTTTGGCTTTCGCCTTCGCCTCTTTAGCCTCCTGCTTATGCTTTTTCTTCTGCGCTTTCAGCCACAGTTTTTGCTGGTGGTGATCCAGCAACGACAGCGACATCTCTTCCTGCATCTCTTTATATTGTTCGCTCAGGCGGGTAATGCGTAACTCACCACGCTGACGCTTGCGTTGCGTCAGGTTCACAATCAGTACGGCGATCACCGCGATAGCAATCACCACCGTCGCGATTTTGGCCAAAAACAACCCATATTGAGAAAGTAATTCCACGCGCTCCACCTTGATTTAACCACGATTCTTTCACGCCAGTGTACAACAGCCCTGCTCAGGCGTCTCGCTCGTGACATTACCTCTGCGAGCCGCCTTCAGGAATCCCCCCATTCTGGTTTAAATATTTGCAAATTGTTAATTTTGCTGCGTTGTCTCCTGTAGACTGATTGAATTCTCCTGTTATTTCGGGCATAAAGCCGAAAAGTCATAGATAAAGGCACATTTGACGCGCAGTGTGCCTGAGGAGTCACCGTGCATTATCAACCGCAAAAAAATCTGCTGCAGAACCGGATTATTCTTGTCACCGGTGCCAGCGACGGAATTGGTCGCGAAGCGGCGCTGACCTATTCCGAATATGGCGCAAGCGTCATCCTGCTGGGCCGTAACGAAGACAAACTTAAACGGGTCGCGCAGGAAATAGAAAATGCTGGCGGCACACCAACGCCGTGGTACACGCTCGATTTACTCACCTGCACCCCTGCAACCTGCCAGGCGCTTGCACAGCGTATCGCCGCGCATTACCCACGTCTTGACGGTGTTCTGCACAATGCCGGACTGCTGGGCGAAGTTCGCCCGATGGAAGAACAAAATCCCGAGATCTGGCAGCAGGTCATGCAGGTGAACGTTAACGGGACATTCTTCCTCACCCAGGCGTTGCTTCCTTTATTACTCAATTCTGATTCCGGCTCTCTGGTCTTTACCTCTTCCAGCGTGGGCCGCCAGGGGCGCGCAAACTGGGGGGCATACGCCGCCTCAAAATTCGCGACCGAAGGGATGATGCAGGTTCTTGCCGAGGAGTATCAGAGCCGCCATCTGCGCGTAAACTGCATTAATCCCGGCGGGACGCGCACCAAAATGCGTGCCAGCGCCTTCCCGACGGAAGATCCACAGAAGCTCAAAACCCCGGCAGATATCATGCCGCTCTATCTCTGGTTGATGGGGGACGACAGCCGCCGCAAAACAGGGATGACCTTTGATGCCCAGCCAGGCCGCAAGCCGGGAATTTCGCAATGAGTGAGGAACGTCATCAGCAACGTCAGCAGCGTCTGAAAGAGCAGGTTGATGCGCGCGTCGCCGCAGCCCAGGACGAGCGCGGGATCATCATCGTGTTTACCGGCAACGGCAAAGGTAAAACCACCGCGGCGTTTGGCACCGCCACGCGTGCGGTGGGTCATGGGCAAAAAGTGGGTGTCATTCAGTTTATTAAAGGGGAATGGCCTAACGGTGAACGTAATTTGCTCGAGCCGCATGGCGTTGAGTTTCAGGTGATGGCGACCGGGTTTACCTGGGACACGCAAAACCGTGAAACCGACACCGCAGCCTGCCTTGTCGTTTGGGAACACGCTAAACGCATGCTGGCTGATCCTGCGCTGAATATGGTGCTACTGGATGAGATCACTTATATGGTGGCGTATGACTACCTGCCGCTGGATGCTGTACTGGAGGCGTTAAAAAATCGGCCTTCGCATCAGACCGTTATCATTACAGGGCGTGGCTGCCATCGGGATATTCTCGAGCTTGCAGACACCGTCAGCGAGTTGCGTCCGGTTAAGCATGCGTTCGATGCGGGTATCAAAGCGCAAATCGGCATTGATTACTAAATAAAAAGCCCGGTCGACATGACCGGGCTTCTGTTTTTAACCGTTATTATTACGACTGCCGGAGCGGCGATTGCTGCTCACCTGGCTGTGACGTTTCACGGCACGACGGATCTGGTTCGCCTTCATACGACGACGATCTTTCTCCACCGCCACTTTGGAGGTGGTTTCTGGCGTCAGGCCAACCAGCTCACGCAGATAGTTAGTCTGAGTGAGATCCAGTTCGGTATAACCGCCGCGCGGCAGACCTTTCGGCAGGAGGATGTCGCCGTAACGAACACGGATCAGTCGGCTAACCTGCACGCCTACCGCTTCCCACAGACGACGCACCTCGCGGTTACGGCCTTCGGTCAGGGTCACGTTGTACCACTGGTTAATCCCTTCACCACCGGTAAATTTGATGGTTTTGAACGCCGCAGGGCCGTCTTCCAGCTGAACGCCACGCGACAGATCGCGCAGTTTATTTTCATCAACCTGGCCAAAGACACGCACGGCGTATTCACGTTCCACTTCACGGCTTGGGTGCATCAGACGGTTTGCCAGTTCACCGTCGGTGGTAAACAGCAGCAGACCGCAGGTGTTCACGTCCAGACGACCCACGGCAATCCAGCGAGCACCACGCAGTTTAGGCAGACGGTCAAACACCGTCGGGCGACCTTCCGGGTCATTGCGGGTACACAGCTCGCCTTCCGGCTTATAGTAAGCCAGCACGCGGCAGATCTGTTCAGCGGACTCTTTCACGGAGATAAGATGACCGTCGATACGGATCTTCAGCCCCGGTACGATTTCTACGCGGTCACCCAGCGTGGCGATTTTACCGTCCACACTCACGCGTCCCGCTTCAATAATGGCTTCGATTTCACGGCGTGAACCGTGGCCGGCGCGCGCCAGCACTTTTTGTAACTTCTCGCTCATTGAGCTTCCTCAGGTGTCGCCTTCACAGGCGTCGAATCAGGTCAAAACGGAACTGCGCCCCATTTTGATGGCCGCGTAGTATAGCTGCTTACACCTTTACAAGAAAGGCTTAACATCGCCCACGCCTTCACGAATTACTTCTGGCGCATCATCGGTCAGGTCCACTACCGTCGTCGGCTGCTGGCCGAGATAGCCGCCATGAATAATCAGTTCCACCACCTTCTCCAGACGATCTTTGATCTCTTCCGGATCAGACTCGGTAAATTCACTGCCTGGCAGCATCAGCGAGGTGGAGAGCATCGGCTCACCCAGCGTCTCCAGCAGCGCCTGCGCAATCGGGTTAGACGGTACGCGCATCCCGATAGTTTTGCGCTTTTCCTGCAGCAGACGACGCGGCACCTCTTTCGTCCCTTTCAGGATGAACGTGTAGTTGCCGGGCGTGTTATTTTTGATCAGCCGAAACGCCACGTTGTCGACATAAGCATAGGTCGACAGTTCGGAGAGATCGCGGCACATCAGGGTAAAATTATGGCCATCCGGTAGCTGGCGAATACGGCAAATGCGCTCCATTGCCCCTTTGTCTTCAATTTTACAGCCCAGCGCGTAGCCAGAATCGGTCGGGTAGACGATCACGCCCCCTTTGCGAACAATCTCCACGGCCTGGTTAATCAGGCGTGGCTGTGGGTTATCCGGATGGATATAGAAAAACTGACTCATACTTCCCTCTCTTCAATTTGCTGTGGCTGTTCCCAGAGCTGCCAGACAGGCTCCACGCCTGCGGGCAACCAGAGCTTGCGCCCCAGTTCGATCCACGCGCAGGGCTGGTGGAAATCAGAACCCTGTGACCCAAGCAGGCCGAACTGGCGGGCATAGGTCGCGAGCTGTGAACGCTCATTGGGAGCCTGCTGACACTGGGCGACTTCCATCGCCTCACCGCCGCATTCGGCAAAGTGCGCCAGCAGTCTTTTCAGCCATTTAGCAGAAAGATTATACCGCCCCGGATGGGCCAGCACTGCCTTACCGCCAGAATGATGAATCACATCAATAGCTTGTTTTATTGTACACCACTGTGGCGGAACGTATCCGGTTTTCCCGCGCGCCAGATACCGTTTAAAAACATCCGCCATTGTGGTTGCCTTCCCCGCCTCGACGAGGAAACGGGCGAAATGGCCCCGCGTGACCGCCCCGCCGTTCGCCAGTTTGCGTGCGCCTTCCAGCGCACCGGGAATATGCGCTTTCTCAAGACGCTCACCGATCATCTCCGCACGCTGGTTACGGCGTATTTTTTGTTCCTCTAAAAAGGCACGCAGTGCCGGATGTTCTGTATCGATGTTCAGGCCCGCAACATGTATTTCATGATTTTCCCAGAGGGTCGAGATTTCAACGCCGGAAACCAGGTTGAGTGCGAGCCCACTGCGGGCAATCTCCGCGCGGGCGGCGGGGATCGCATCTGTCGTATCGTGATCGGTTATTGCCAGCGTGCCGACACGCATTTCTACGGCGCGGTGGACCAGGGCTTCGGGCGTCAACAGGCCGTCAGAGGCCTGAGTATGGCTGTGTAAATCATAAATTATGGCGTAGGTGGTATCGCTCAAAGCACTTCCCGTTACAGGTTGGAGACATCCGAAACGTCTATGATAACGACTTGCCGCGAAATTCTGAAATCAAGGGTTGACAACTCGCCATCGAACTAGTTAACTAGTACGCAAGTTCACACGAGAAAGGTATCTGAAAATGACCGCACATTTCACTCTGCATGGCTGGTGGCGTACTTCCTGATTATCGGGCAGTGTCACACGTCTGCAAAATGCAAACAGATACCAGCCCGCTACCAGGCGGGCTTTTTTTTGAACAAAAAATGAGAACAATATAATGCAAACAGCCAAACCACACCTCGAATTGCTGACCTGCGAGGCGGCCTATCGCCACAATCCGACCGCGCTGTTTCATCAGGTCTGCGGTGCCCGTCCGGCAACGCTGCTGCTGGAATCCGCCGATATTGACAGCAAAGACGATCTCAAGAGCCTGCTGCTGGTCGACAGTGCGCTGCGCATTACCGCATTAGGTGACACCGTCACTATTAAGGCATTGTCAGAGAACGGCGCATCGCTGCTGCCTCTGCTGGACGCTACTCTGCCGTCTGGTATTGAAAATGAAAAACACCCGGAAATGCGGATTCTGCATTTCCCGCCGGTCAGCCAGCTACTGGATGAAGACGCCCGCCTGTGCTCCCTGTCCGTTTTCGACGCCTTCCGCCTGCTGCAAAATCTGGTGTCCGTGCCGGAAGATGAACGTGAAGCGATGTTCTTCGGCGGGCTGTTTGCTTACGACCTGGTCGCCGGTTTCGAAGATTTACCGGAGACTGAACAGGGCAACCGCTGCCCGGATTACTGTTTCTATCTGGCCGAAACCCTGCTGGTAATTGACCATCAGAAAAAATACACCCGCATCCAGGCCAGCCTGTTCACACCGTCTGCGTCGGAAAAACATCGTCTCGAACACCGTATTGCACAACTGCAGCAGCAGATGACGGAAGCCCCACCTGCACTGCCAGTGCAGCGTGTCGAACAGATGAAGTGCGACGTAAACCAGACTGACGATCAGTACGGCGCGGTGGTTCGCCAGATGCAAAAAGCAATTCGCGCCGGGGAAATTTTCCAGGTTGTGCCGTCCCGTCGTTTCTCACTGCCCTGCCCGTCGCCACTGGCGGCCTACGACGTGCTGAAAAAGAGTAACCCAAGCCCGTACATGTTCTTTATGCAGGACAACGATTTCACCCTGTTTGGCGCGTCACCGGAAAGTTCCCTGAAATACGACGCCACCAGCCGCCAGATTGAGATCTACCCGATTGCCGGTACCCGCCCACGCGGTCGTCGCGCCGATGGATCACTGGATCGCGATCTCGACAGCCGTATCGAACTGGAAATGCGTACCGACCATAAAGAGCTGTCCGAGCACCTGATGCTGGTAGACCTGGCACGTAACGATCTGGCGCGCATCTGCACACCGGGCAGCCGCTACGTGGCGGATCTGACCAAAGTTGACCGCTACTCCTTCGTGATGCATCTGGTGTCCCGCGTGGTGGGAGAACTGCGCAGCGACCTCGATGTGCTGCACGCCTACCGCGCCTGCATGAATATGGGCACCCTGAGTGGCGCGCCAAAAGTGCGCGCGATGCAGTTGATTGCCGAAGCCGAAGGTCGCCGTCGCGGCAGCTACGGCGGCGCGGTGGGTTACTTCACCGCACACGGTGATCTGGATACCTGCATCGTAATCCGCTCCGCCTACGTGGAAGACGGCATTGCCACCGTCCAGGCGGGGGCCGGGATTGTTCTTGATTCTGTTCCGCAGTCTGAAGCTGACGAAACCCGCAGTAAAGCACGTGCGGTATTGCGTGCCATCGCGACCGCTCACCATGCACAGGAGATTTTCTGATGGCTGACATTCTGCTGCTCGATAATATCGACTCCTTTACTTACAACCTGGCAGATCAGCTGCGTGCGAATGGTCATAACGTCGTTATCTATCGCAACCACGTACCGGCGCAAACGCTGATCGACCGTCTGGCTACGATGCAAAACCCGGTGCTGATGCTCTCCCCTGGGCCCGGCGCACCGAGTGAAGCAGGCTGTATGCCGGAGCTGTTGACCCGTATGCGTGGCAAGCTGCCAATTATTGGCATCTGCCTCGGCCACCAGGCCATTGTGGAAGCCTATGGCGGCTACGTTGGTCAGGCCGGTGAGATCCTGCACGGCAAAGCCTCCAGTATTGAACATGACGGCCAGGCGATGTTCGCCGGGCTGCCAAACCCACTACCCGTGGCGCGTTACCATTCGCTTGTCGGCAGCAACATTCCGGCCGGACTGACCATCAACGCCTCGTTTGAAGGGATGGTGATGGCGGTGCGTCACGATACCGATCGCGTCTGCGGTATGCAGTTCCACCCGGAATCGATCCTGACCTCCAACGGCGCGCGCCTGCTGGAGCAGACGCTGGACTGGGCGTTACAGAAACTGGAACAGACCAATACCCTGCAGCCGATACTGGAAAAACTGTATCAGGCACAGACCCTGAGCCAGCAGGAGAGCCACCAGCTCTTCTCCGCCGTGGTGCGCGGCGAGCTGAAACCTGAACAGCTGGCGGCCGCGCTGGTGAGCATGAAAGTACGTGGCGAAAGCCCGCAGGAGATTGCCGGTGCCGCGACGGCCCTGCTGGAAAATGCCGCTCCGTTCCCGCGTCCGGACTATCCGTTTGCGGATATTGTCGGCACAGGTGGTGACGGCAGCAACAGTATCAATATCTCCACCGCCAGTGCGTTCGTTGCAGCGGCCTGTGGACTGAAGGTAGCGAAACACGGTAACCGCAGCGTCTCCAGCCGTTCCGGATCTTCTGACCTGCTGGCCGCGTTCGGCATCAACCTGGACATGCAGGCCGAACGTTCGCGTGAAGCGCTGGATGACCTGGGCGTTTGCTTCCTGTTCGCGCCGAAATATCACACCGGTTTTCGTCACGCGATGCCGGTTCGCCAGCAGCTTAAAACCCGCACACTGTTTAACGTGCTGGGCCCGCTGATTAACCCGGCGCACCCGCCGCTGGCGCTGATTGGCGTTTACAGCCCTGAGCTGGTGCTGCCGATTGCAGAAACGCTGCGCATGCTGGGTTACCAGCGTGCCGCCGTCGTTCACAGCGGAGGCATGGATGAGGTGTCGCTTCATGCGCCCACGCTTGTTGCCGAACTGCGCGACGGTGAAATCCTGAGCTATCAGCTGGAAGCGTCCGACTTCGGCTTAGCCCCGTATCATCAGGAAGCGCTGGCGGGTGGGACGCCTGAAGAAAACCGTGACATTCTGACGCGCTTATTACAAGGTAAAGGTGAGGTCGCCCATGAGGCTGCCGTGGCTGCCAACGTCGCCATGCTGATGCGTTTGCATGGTGAGGAAGATCTGAAGGCCAACGCCCAAAAAGTTCTGGACGTACTGCGCTCCGGTGCAGCTTACGATCGCGTTACCGCACTTGCGGCAAGAGGGTAAAGAATGCAGACCGTTTTAGCGAAAATCGTTGCCGATAAGGCCATCTGGGTAGAAGCCCGCAAGCAACAACAGCCGCTTGCCAGTTTTCAGAACGATGTGGTGCCAGCTACACGCCGTTTTTATGATGCCCTGCAGGGTGCGCGTACCGCGTTCATCCTGGAGTGTAAAAAAGCCTCTCCATCGAAAGGCGTGATCCGTGACGATTTCGACCCGGCGCGCATTGCCGGTATCTATAAACATCATGCGTCAGCCATCTCCGTGCTGACGGATGAAAAATATTTCCAGGGCAGCTTTGATTTTCTGCCGATTGTCAGCGGTATCGCGCCGCAGCCCATTTTGTGCAAAGACTTTATCATCGACCCGTATCAGATCTGGCTGGCGCGTTTTTACCAGGCCGACGCCTGCCTGCTGATGCTCTCGGTGCTTGACGACGAACAGTATCGCCAGCTTTCGGCGGTAGCACACAGCCTGAACATGGGCGTGCTGACCGAAGTGAGCAATGAAGAAGAGCTGGAGCGAGCGATTGCGCTGAAAGCCAAAGTGGTCGGCATCAATAACCGCGATCTGCGAGACCTGTCGATTGATCTGAACCGCACACGCCAGCTGGCTCCGCGCCTCGGGCCTGGTGTGACGGTGATCAGCGAATCTGGCATCAACAGCTACGCCCAGGTGCGTGAGCTGAGCCATTTTGCCAACGGTTTCCTGATTGGCTCGGCGATGATGGCACACGACGATCTCAATGCCGCAGTACGCCGTGTCTTACTCGGTGAGAACAAGGTATGTGGATTAACCCGTGAAGAGGATGCACAAGCCGCGTATGAGGCAGGCGCGATTTACGGCGGGCTGATCTTTGTGGGCACCTCTCCTCGTGCCGTGACGGAAGAACAGGCACGTAAGGTGATAGCAGCCGCGCCGCTCAGCTATGTGGGCGTCTTCCGTAATGCCGATATCACCGACGTTGTCGCAAAAGCCGAAGCGTTATCTCTGGCTGCAGTGCAACTGCACGGTGATGAAGACCAGGCGTATATCAATGCCCTGCGCGAGGCTCTCGCACCTCAGGTTCAGCTCTGGAAAGCGCAAAGCGTTGGCGAGACATTGCCCGCGCGTAACCTGAATCATGTTGATAAATACGTGCTCGACAACGGCCAGGGCGGTACGGGCCAGCGATTTGACTGGTCACTGCTGAACGGCGAAGCGCTGGACAATGTCCTGCTCGCGGGCGGGTTAAGCCCGGATAATTGTGTGGACGCAGCGAAAACCGGCTGCGCAGGCCTCGATTTCAATTCAGGCGTAGAGTCCCAACCGGGAGTGAAAGATGCCAGCAAACTGGCCTCAGTATTTAAAACTCTGCGTGCATATTAAGGAAGAAAAGATGACGACATTACTAAACCCGTATTTTGGTGAGTTCGGTGGGATGTACGTCCCGCAAATCCTGATGCCCGCGCTGCGCCAGCTGGAAGACGCGTTCGTGAGCGCGCAGAAAGACCCGACGTTTCAGGCCGAATTTACCGACCTGCTGAAAAACTACGCGGGCCGCCCTACCGCACTGACAAAATGCCGTAATCTGACGGAAGGCACAAAAACCACGCTGTACCTTAAGCGTGAAGATTTGCTCCACGGCGGCGCGCATAAAACCAACCAGGTGCTGGGCCAGGCGCTGCTTGCCAAACGCATGGGCAAAACTGAAATCATCGCTGAGACCGGTGCCGGTCAGCACGGTGTGGCCTCCGCTCTCGCCAGCGCCCTGCTCGGCCTGAAGTGTCGCATCTATATGGGGGCAAAAGACGTTGAGCGTCAGTCCCCAAACGTGTTCCGTATGCGCCTGATGGGTGCGGAAGTGATCCCGGTCCACAGCGGCTCCGCGACGCTGAAAGATGCCTGTAACGAAGCGCTGCGCGACTGGTCTGGCAGCTACGACACCGCGCACTACATGCTCGGCACTGCGGCGGGCCCGCACCCGTTCCCAACTATCGTGCGTGAATTTCAGCGCATGATCGGTGAAGAGACCAAAGCGCAGATCCTCGAAAAAGAGGGTCGCCTGCCGGATGCGGTGATCGCCTGCGTCGGCGGTGGTTCTAACGCCATCGGGATGTTTGCAGATTTTATCGATGACACCAGCGTGGGGCTTATCGGCGTGGAACCCGCCGGTCACGGCATTGAATCGGGTGAACACGGCGCGCCGCTGAAGCACGGCCGCGTGGGGATCTACTTCGGTATGAAGTCACCAATGATGCAGACTGACGAAGGCCAGATTGAAGAGTCTTACTCTATCTCTGCCGGTCTGGATTTCCCGTCTGTCGGGCCACAGCATGCTTACCTGAACAGCACTGGTCGTGCGGATTACGTTTCCATTACGGATGACGAAGCGCTGGAAGCCTTTAAAACGCTGTGCCGCAACGAAGGGATTATCCCGGCACTGGAATCCTCGCATGCCCTGGCGCACGCGCTGAAAATGATGAAAGAGAACCCGGAAAAAGAACAATTGCTGGTGGTTAACCTTTCCGGTCGCGGTGATAAAGATATCTTCACCGTTCACGATATTCTGAAAGCACGAGGGGAAATCTGATGGAACGCTACGATAACGCATTTGCACAACTGAAGGCTCGCCAGGAAGGCGCGTTCGTTCCCTTCGTTACTCTGGGCGACCCTGGCCCGGAACAGTCGCTGAAAATTATCGACACCCTGATTGAAGCCGGTGCCGATGCACTCGAATTGGGTATCCCGTTTTCAGACCCGCTGGCAGATGGCCCGACCATTCAGAACGCCACCCTGCGTGCCTTTGCGGCTGGCGTCACGCCAACGCAGTGTTTTGAGATGCTGGCAACGATCCGCCAGAAGCACCCGACCATTCCGATTGGCCTGCTGATGTATGCCAACCTGGTGTTTAACCGTGGCATTGATGAATTTTACGCCGAGTGCGCGCGCGTGGGCGTCGATTCTGTTCTGGTTGCCGATGTGCCCGTTGAAGAGTCGGCCCCTTTCCGCCAGGCGGCAATGCGTCACAACGTAGCCCCCATTTTCATCTGCCCGCCAAATGCGGATGATGAACTGCTGCGCCAGATTGCCTCGTACGGACGCGGGTATACTTACCTGCTCTCCCGTGCGGGCGTGACGGGTGCGGAGAACAAAGCGGCGTTGCCTCTGCATCATCTGGTAGAAAAGCTGGCGGAGTACCACGCGGCACCACCGCTGCAGGGGTTTGGTATTTCGTCACCGGATCAGGTGACTGCGGCCATTGACGCGAAGGCAGCCGGTGCCATTTCCGGCTCCGCGATTGTGAAGATCATTGAGAAAAACGTGGATAAACCTGAGCAAATGCTGGCTGAACTCAAAACCTTCGTTACCGACATGAAAGCGGCCACACGTCAGGCCTGATGTTAAAAACCGTCTGGCGCGACTGCCAGACGGTTCCTTATCCTCCCCTTAAGGGTTACGTCAAAATTGATCCCATCGATATTCTCGGCGTGAATGACTTTTCAAACCCTGCCGTAAGCGTATGATCCGGTTTCTTTCTGTTTATACCTTCTGAGTTCAGAGGCTTACACATGTCATGGCATACCTTCAAACAGGCTTACCTGGTTAAGTTCTGGTCGCCCGTTCCGGCCGTTATCGCGGCAGGCATTCTTTCTACTTATTATTTCGGCATTACCGGCACATTCTGGGCCGTCACTGGCGAGTTTACCCGCTGGGGTGGTCAGCTATTGCAGCTTGCAGGCGTGCATGCCGAAGAATGGGGTTATTTCAGGCTCATTCATCTCGACGGCACACCGCTGACACGCATCGACGGAATGATGATTATCGGCATGTTCGGTGGCTGTTTTGCTGCCGCACTGTGGGCAAATAACGTTAAACTGAGAATGCCAAAAAGCCGGATTCGCATTTTGCAGGCGGTTACCGGCGGGATCATTGCCGGGTTTGGTGCGCGTCTGGCAATGGGGTGCAACCTCGCCGCTTTCTTTACGGGAATTCCTCAGTTTTCACTGCACGCGTGGTTCTTTGCCGTGGCAACCGCCATTGGCTCTTACTTTGGCGCTAAATTCACCCTGCTGCCGCTGTTCCGCATTCCTGTCAAAATGGTCAAGGTGACGGCTGCGTCGCCCTTAACACAACAGCCTTCTCAGGCGCGCCGCCGTTTCCACCTCGGTATGTTGGTGTTTTTTGCCATGATCGCATGGGCTATTTGCACAGCGCTAAACCAGCCGAAACTGGGCCTGGCAATGCTGTTCGGCGTTGGCTTTGGCCTGCTGATTGAACGTGCACAGATCTGCTTCACCTCCGCGTTTCGCGATATGTGGATCACCGGACGCGCCATGATGGCGAAAGCGATTATTGCCGGGATGGCGGTGAGCGCCATTGGCATCTTCAGCTATGTCCAGCTTGGCGTAGAGCCAAAAATCATGTGGGCTGGCCCAAATGCGGTGATTGGCGGCTTGCTGTTTGGTTTCGGCATTGTTCTGGCCGGAGGCTGCGAAACAGGCTGGATGTACCGCGCCGTAGAAGGCCAGGTACATTACTGGTGGGTGGGGCTTGGGAACGTTATCGGCTCCACGATTCTGGCATACTACTGGGATGATTTGTCACCTGTGCTGGCCACAAACTGGGACAAGGTCAACCTGCTGAACACCTTTGGCCCGCTCGGTGGCTTGCTGGTGACGTATGCCCTGTTGCTGGTTGCATTTTTACTGGTCGTCGCGCAGGAGAAACGTTTCTTTCGCCGTACCTCTGTCAAAACTGAAACGCAGGAGAATGCTGCATGAGTGAGATCGTGCCTGACTATCGCCTTGATATGATCGGCGAGCCGTGTCCCTACCCTGCGGTCGCCACGCTTGAAGCGCTGCCGCAGTTAAAAAAAGGAGAAATTCTGGAAGTGGTAAGCGATTGTCCGCAGTCCATCAACAATATTCCTCTGGATGCCAAAAACCACGGTTATACGGTGCTGGATATTCAGCAGGACGGGCCTACCATTCGTTATTTGATCCAGAAATAAGCGCTTATCTGCGCTCCGTTCAGGGGCGCACCTTCCTCCCGCGATAAATCGTCTAAAAACACGCCGCTCGTCCCATTTTCCTGATCTGAGCAGGCATAGTGTATGGGCAGTTTCCAGGAGGTTACACCAATGAAAAAAATTCTGATTTGTTGTCTTTTCGGTAATACGGCGAATACGCTTGCAAAGAAAATGCAGCATGTTGCCGATGAGCGAGGCTACCCTCTCGTCATCAGCGCAGTAGGAGTGGATAATTTCGCCAGCGTCGCCCCCGCGTTTGATGGGTATCTGGTCGCACCGCACATTCAATACAAACGTGAGGAGCTTGCACAGCAGATCGACGCAAATTTACCGGTGCTGATTATCGAAAGCTACCCTTATGCGTCTCTGGATGGGGAAACGGTGTTGCTGTATGCGCTTGAGCATATGCCAGAGCTGGGGATTAATTAAGTGGGTCTGCGAAGCTGGCCATCAGCTGGGCCAGCTTCTTACAGGATGGTCAGAAACGGTATCCCGCCGAGAACATAAACACCCACGGGTCCAGGCGTGTGCTAATGCTCTGCTGCTCGCCGCCCGCTTTAAAGCGCACGTCGGTATCAATGTCCATATACCAGACCGAGGCGTTGATTAACCAGTCGCGGTTAATCAGATAATCCAGACCTACCTGCCCCGCCATCCCCCAGGAATCTTTCAGGCTGAGATCGGTAAGCCCCGCGTCTTTACCGGTATCGTTAAATTTCTCATCAAAGAAGGTGGTGTAGTTCACGCCTGCGCCAATATACGGACGCACCTTGCTGCTGGAATCACCAAAGTACCATTGCGCCATCAGCGTGGGCGGTAAATGGTGCACCGTGGCGATATCGCCGGTTGGCCCAAGCCCAACGCGGTGACGGAATGGCGTGGCCGCCAGAAGCTCAACACCAACGTTATCTGTTGCCATATACGTGAACGTCAAACCTAACTGGGTATTATTACTGACGTTAAACCCGCCCATTCCTAGCACATTATCGGAACCTTCCGTTGGACGCACCGTTGCCGAACCTGCACGAATAAAGAATTCGCCCGCTTCATGCGCGTAAGCGCCACCAGAGAGACTGCTTAAGACAAGGGCTGCCACCGCTAATTTTTTCATATCCGCTCCATCGTTGTGGTTTTCATAGCGGATGAGAATATACTCACAAATGAGTAATAAGTGATCTAACACAGATCACATTAAAACCAGTAACTTAACATTTATTGATCCAGATTAATTTTTGCGGATATCACCCGAGCGGGTAATTTGATTTACCCATGAGCGCGGCATTACCGCCGCTTTACAAAGATATGCTTTTCCATACAAGCCTTGATGCTGCCACAGTAGCGTTATCCGGTGTACAATTGCCGGCTAATTAATACCTGCAATACTCAAGGAGAGTGCATGTCTATCACGGCGAAGTCTGTCTACCGTGACACGGGAAACTTTTTCCGCAATCAGTTCATTACCTTTTTGCTGATCGCATTGTTGTGCGCCTTTATCACGGTGGTACTGGGTCATGCGTTCTCACCCAGTGATGAGCAGATTGCCAGCCTGAGCCAGGGGGACCACCTTACAGATAGCGTGGGGTTGTTTGAGCTGGTGCAGAACATGACGCCGGAACAGCAGCAAATCCTGCTGCGCGCATCGGCAGCCTCAACCTTCTCCGGTCTGATTGGCAATGCCATTCTCGCCGGTGGCGTACTGCTGATGATCCAGCTCGTCTCTGCGGGTCATCGTGTAAGCGCCTTACGCGCCATTGGTGCCAGCGCCCCGGTGCTGCCGAAGCTGTTTATTCTCATCTTTTTAACCACGTTGCTGGTGCAAATGGGGATTATGCTGGTTGTTGTGCCTGGGGTACTGTTGGCTATCGTGCTCTCCTTTGCACCGGTGATGGTCGTGCAGGATAAAATGGGGATCTTCACCGCGATGCGCAGCAGCATGAGGCTCGCGTGGGCAAACATGCGCCTGGTCGCCCCTGCGGTGGTTAGCTGGTTACTTGCCAAAACGCTTTTGCTGCTGTTTGCACCGAACTTTGCCGTATTAACGCCAAACGTCGGTGCGGTGGTCGCTAATACGCTGAGCAACCTGATTTCAGCTGTACTGCTGGTCTACTTGTTCCGCCTGTATATGTTAATTCGTCAGTAATCCTGATGGCCGGGGGCGTTCCCGGCTTTTCTCAGAAGATGGGATCGTAGAATGAAGCAGTTTCTGGATTTTTTACCGCTGGTCGTGTTTTTCGCGTTTTATAAGCTGTATGACATTTACGCCGGGACGACGGCACTGATTATTGCTACCGCTGTCGTACTCATCTACAGCTGGGTTCGCTACCGTAAAGTTGAAAAAATGGCGCTCATTACTTTTGTGATGGTGGCCGTCTTTGGTGGGCTGACGCTGTTCTTCCACAATGATGAATTCATCAAGTGGAAAGTGACGGTGATTTATGCCCTGTTTGCGGGGGCCTTGCTAATCAGCCAGTGGGTGATGAAAAAACCCCTGATTCAGCGCATGTTGGGTAAAGAGCTGACCTTACCGCAGGAAGTATGGTCTCGCCTGAATATGGCCTGGGCGCTGTTCTTTATTCTCTGTGGGCTGGCCAATATCTACATCGCCTTCTGGCTACCGCAGAACATCTGGGTCAATTTTAAGGTCTTCGGCCTGACGGCGCTGACGCTTATCTTTACTCTGTTAAGTGGCGTTTATATTTACCGGCACATGCCGCAGGACGACAAGCACTGATTGTTATATCCAGAGCGCGTGTCAGCGCGCTCTGGGCTATTCTCTCTCATCCAAAATCATAGTAGCATCCCGCCTGAAGTCTTCAGTTACGAGTTAAAAACAATGACAACAAATAACGCCCCTCAGGGCGAACTGGTTTTGCGCACACTGGCAATGCCCGCGGACACGAATGCCAATGGCGATATTTTTGGCGGCTGGCTGATGTCGCAGATGGATATGGGCGGTGCAATCCTGGCAAAAGAAATTGCTCATGGACGTGTGGTTACCGTGCGGGTGGATGGAATGACCTTCCTTCGCCCGGTTGCAGTGGGTGATGTGGTCTGTTGTTATGCGCGTTGTGTAAAGCGCGGTAATACGTCAATTTCCATCAATATTGAAGTGTGGGTCAAAAAAGTTTCATCCGAGCCTATCGGACAACGTTACAAAGCAACGGAAGCGCTGTTTATTTATGTCGCGGTAGACAGTCAGGGAAAACCGCGCCAGCTTCCTGCGATAACTGCCGGGTAAAAAAAAGCCTCCTTACGGAGGCTTTTCTTATTCCATCTGCGCTCCGCCATTCAGGCGGAAAACAATATTCACTATCAGCCCACTGCCCGGCTTACCGGCCTCATAACGCCACTTGCGCATGGCCGTTTTCACTTCACGTTCAAACATATTAGAAGGCTGTGCGGACAAGACTTCCACGTTTTCAACGCGACCATCTGGCGTAACGTCAAATTTCACCCGCACACGCCCTTCAATGCGTAATGCCTGAGCACGTGCCGGATACTGTGGCTGGTTACGGCTCAGCGCACGAGGACCGGCCGGCGCTGTGATCTTCGGCTTCGCCGTTGTCGTGGAGTTATTCATTACCGGACGCGATGGCGCAGTATTTTCTACCGTTTGCGTAGCGCGTGGCTCTACCGGACGCTCTTCACGTTTTGGACGCTCCTCCACCTTTTTGACCGGTTTTGGCTTCGGCTTGGGTTTAGGCTTCGGTTCCGGTTTATGGATCACGACCGGTGCTTCTTTCGGCGGCTCCGGAATCGGTTCAGGCTCGGGCTCAGGTTCAACGACCGGCTGAGGCGGTGGAGGCGCAACCTGCGGCGGTTCAAGATCCGCGGGCGATACCATGGTCACGGAAATTGGCTGCGCGGGCGCTGGCATTTCAATAACCTGATGAACCGAGGTATAGAGCAAACCCGCCACGACAGCACCGTGAATAACGACGGAAAGCAGCGTCGGCCATGGAAAGCGGCGAGGTAAATCAAGGGTCATCGAAGTCATAATCATCAACGTTAAAAAACCGAACCCTGATTTTAAATGCAAATAGCAATCATAATCAATAAGACACTTTGTTCTGGCGCAATTTAAGCGCATGAGAGGCCAAAAAAGGCGCACTTAGCTCAGGGTTTTAACATTGTTTTTATGTTTACATTGCAGTCAGTTATGCTTTCACATAACGTAAATAACACTTTCTCAGTTTAGGAGTTCCACCGTGCTTTATGTGATTTACGCTGAAGATGTTGCTGATTCGCTGGAAAAACGCCTTTCGGTCCGCCCTGCTCACCTGGCGCGCCTGCAACTGCTGCAGGATGAAGGCCGACTATTAACCGCTGGCCCAATGCCCGCAGTAGACAGCAACGATCCGGGTGCCGCAGGTTTTACTGGCTCCACGGTCATCGCCGAGTTTGAATCGCTGGAAGCGGCAAACGCCTGGGCAGAAGCTGACCCGTATGTAGCGGCCGGGGTGTATGAGAAAGTCAGTGTGCGACCGTACAAGAAAGTGTTTTGATATCAAAAAGGCTCCCTCAGGAGCCTTTCTTTTCATCAATGCAGCGATGCAAGCCTTGCCGCAAATCCTACAAACAGCAACCCTATCAACCCGTTCCCCAGTTTTGCCAGTTTCTTTTTGGTTTTCAGGTAACGGGTAACAAACGCCCCGGAGAAGATCAGGAAGCTCATATACATAAAGCTGATTAGCTCCAGCGTGGTTGCGAGGATCAGAAAAGAGGTGCCTGTATTTGCAGCATTTACATCAATGAACTGCACAAAAAACGACACATAGAACAGAATCGCTTTTGGATTGGTCAGGCTTAAGACCAGCGAGCGTTTCATGATCATGCTTGCCGGTTCCGTACCGCTCTCGTGCGTATTATTCTGACGGGTAATGACCGACCAGAGCATTTTTCCGCCCAACCACAGCAGATAGAACGCACCAAGATAACGGACGATATTAAATAAGACAGGCGTGGTCTGGATGAGTGCCGCAACACCTGCCCAGGCCAGGAACATCAGGACGGCATCGCCGATAAATACACCGGTCGCGGCCAGATACCCTTTTTTGACGCCGTGCCCAATCCCTGTTTTCAGTACAAACAAGGTGTTCGGTCCTGGAACCAGCACAATAAAAAATGCGCCGACGACGTAAGTCCAGAAATTCAGTACACCAAACTCCGCAAACACTTCTCCCTCCTTTTGCTAAAAAACAAAGGGAATATCGCTGCAACGGCGATACTCCCAAAACGCATCCGCTTATTGTACGCCGTTATAGCCATCAAGATAAGTCGCGGCCAGTTCATTGCCGAACAAAATGGCGTCTTTGTCTTCCATTTCAGACGTCCATTTATCGCTGGCATTGCCTGAGAATGCATGGTCGGTACTGGCTTCTTTCCTCAACTGATCGCGAATGCTTTGGGCATATTCGCTGGCCTCAGCCGCAGTGCGCCCGGCTGAACGATCGGCTTTACCCTGCGCATATAGCTCGCGAAATTGCGGGACGTTCAGACGGTAATTTTGAGGTACGCTCGACGTAAAGTTTCCGCCGACGAAATTTGATTTATGGGACACGAAAGAATACGCGTGTCTTTCCGGTGATGTTTTTGTACTGGTACACCCGCTTAAAAGCGCAATTCCCAGAATTGCAGCCAGCATTTTTCCATTCATCCCTTATTCCTTTAGTCACACTACGGAGCTATCCCGTTAAGTAAATAGTCAATCAACGCGGGAAACGACGAAAGTCCTGCGTATTCTCTGAGCGCATCCAGCGTCATAAGCACGACAAAAACCCAGAGGTAAGGATTCATATTTTATATTCAACGCATCAGGGGTACACAGTATATCGCGGAATCAGGTCGGGAGAGGACTGCGAGAATTGATAGCTAAGGGACACCTTAACGGTGCCCTCATGACGTTCAGATATCCTGGACGGCAAACAGCAACGCATTACGGTGTCTGTTCAGCCCACATTTTCTGATGGCGTGGATACGCATATTGCGGCGGGATTGTGCTTCCAGCCAACGAGCCTTGCGACGACTCACCTGTCGCAACATGCGCCAGCGCCCTACTTCTGTTCTACTGCGCTTCATGTCTACAACTCTTTCTTAAACAGAAATCTCATTATAAACCCAACCCGGCGGCAAACCAGCGCTTTTATCTGCCGTTTTTATTTGCCAGATGAATCCTGATGCGTACACTCATAACAACACGCTTTCAAAAGGATTTTTTTACCTATGACAACCTTCTACACCGTGGTGAGTTGGCTGGTCATTCTGGGATACTGGCTGTTAATCGCGGGGGTGACGTTGCGCATCCTGATGAAGCGCAGAGCCGTACCTTCTGCCATGGCCTGGCTTCTGATTATCTACATTCTGCCGCTGGTCGGTATTATCGCCTATCTCTCTTTTGGCGAGCTTCATCTGGGTAAACGCCGTGCCGAACGCGCCCGCGCTATGTGGCCCTCCACGGCGAAATGGCTTAACGACCTCAAAGCCTGCAAACATATCTTTGCTGAAGAGAACAGCAGCGTTGCTTCTTCACTGTTTAAACTGTGTGAGCGTCGCCAGGGGATTGCGGGCGTCAAAGGTAACCAGCTGCAATTAATGACCACCTCCGATGACGTGATGCAGGCGCTGATCCGCGATATTCAGCTTGCCCGCCATAATATTGAGATGGTGTTCTATATCTGGCAACCGGGCGGAATGGCGGATCAGGTCGCCGAATCCTTGATGGCGGCGGCACGCCGCGGTATCCACTGCCGCCTGATGCTGGACTCTGCGGGCAGCGTCGCGTTTTTCCGTAGCCCGTGGGCGGGCATGATGCGCAACGCAGGCATCGAAGTGGTTGAGGCACTCAAGGTAAACCTGCTGCGTGTATTCCTGCGCCGCATGGATTTGCGCCAGCACCGGAAAATGGTCCTGATTGATAATTATATTGCCTACACCGGCAGTATGAACATGGTTGACCCTCGCTTCTTCAAACAGGACTCCGGCGTCGGGCAATGGATCGATTTAATGGCGCGCATGGAAGGCCCGGTGGCGACCTCTATGGGCATTGTCTACTCCTGCGACTGGGAAATCGAAACCGGCAAACGCATCCTGCCCCCGCCACCGGACGGAAATATCATGCCATTTGAGGAGGCCAGCGGGCATACCATTCATACCATTGCCTCCGGCCCTGGCTTCCCGGAAGACCTGATCCATCAGGCTCTGCTCACCGCCACGTACGCCGCGCGTGAGTATTTGATCATGACCACGCCCTATTTCGTCCCCAGTGACGATCTGCTCCATGCCATCTGTACCGCCGCCCAGCGTGGCGTGGATGTCAGTATTATTATGCCGCGTAAAAATGATTCCCTTCTGGTTGGCTGGGCAAGCCGCGCATTCTTTAGCGAACTGCTGGCCGCAGGGGTGAAGATTTATCAGTTTGAAGGAGGCCTTCTTCATACCAAGAGCGTGCTGGTAGATGGTGAGCTAAGCCTGGTGGGCACGGTCAATCTGGACATGCGCAGCCTGTGGCTCAACTTTGAAATCACCCTGGTGATTGATGATGCCGGATTTGGTGGCGATCTCGCCGCGGTTCAGGATGACTATATCTCCCGCTCTCGCCTGCTGGATGCAAGGCTGTGGGTGAAACGTCCGCTGTGGCAGCGAATTGCCGAACGACTGTTTTACTTCTTTAGCCCGTTGCTGTAAAACGTGCCCAACGATGTTAAACAGGTAGTCATCATGGAAATGGATCTGAACAATCGCCTGACCGAAGACGAAACGCTCGAGCAGGCCTACGACATTTTTCTCGAACTGGCGGTTGATAATCTCGATCCCGCAGACGTGATCCTCTTCAATTTGCAATTTGAAGAACGTGGCGGTGCCGAACTGTTCGATCCGTCTGAAGACTGGGCCGAGCATGTGGATTTCGACCTCAATCCGGACTTCTTCGCCGAAGTGGTGATTGGCCTGGCGGATGAAGATGGCGGTGAAATTAACGATATCTTCGCTCGCGTCCTGCTTTGCCGCGAGAAAGACCACAAGCTGTGCCATATTCTCTGGCGCGAATAATAAAAAAGGCTGCGAATGCAGCCTTTTTTATTTAATCCGGTAATTCGCTGCCACAACGGTTACAAAACCGCGCGCTGTGGTCATGTTCGCCCTGCTGGCAGCGCGGGCATTTACGCTGCTGCTTGCGGCTCTGAAATGCACTGCTCATATGCGTGGTAATCAGCCCCGTCGGGATCGCGATCACCGAATATCCGATCAGAATTAGTACCGAGGCCACAATGCGCCCGAGCGGCGTATGCGGCGTGATATCGCCATAGCCAACGGTCGTGACGGTCACAATGGCCCAGTAAACGGAGGCATTCAGCGTTGAGAAGCCATATTTTGGCCCTTCGATTAAATACATCAGAGAGCCAAACACAATCATCACGATTGCGATAAACGAATAGAAGAGAATAAGCTGGTGACGCGCGCTTAATATCGCGACCCAGAAAACCCTCAACGACGGCATAAAACGCAGCAGTTTCAGAATTCGTAACACGCGAATCGCACGCATTGCCCGCCAGGCAAACACATAATTCAGGCTAATTTCCGGCCAGAGCCACATCACGTAAAGCGGCAGGATAGTCGCTAAATCTATAAATCCCCAGAAACTGAAAACATATTTCGCCGGATTAGGCCAGCAGGCGACCCTCAGCACATATTCAGTGGTAAAGACGAGAGTAACTATTAGCTCCAGCCAGAGAAAAACGTGCCATTCGTCGAACGTCAGATGGTACTGCGTCCCGGCACCGGACTCGATAAAGATGATAATCACGCTGAGCAGCGCGAATAAACCGCAGAGCCCTTCGAAACGGCGACCCGACACCGTTTGGGGATCGAATAATAAACGATACAGCCGCTGACGGGCCGACGTGAATAATCGCGACACATTCACCTCGCAAAAAATAAGGGCTGACATCGTGTCAGCCCTTGCGATTATAACGGGTCTACTTTCAGGCAGGAAACCGCATGTCGGAAACTGCCCTCCAGAACCGGTCGCGTTTGTGCGCACTCCGGCCCTGCCATCGGACATCGCGTGCGGAATACGCAACCTGACGGCGGGTTAATCGGTGATGGCAACTCACCTTCCAGAAGCTGGATGGTTTTATTCTTTTCCAGATCGGGATCGGGAATCGGTACAGCAGACATTAACGCTCTGGTGTAGGGGTGCAGCGGATTGTGGTACACCTCATCGTAAGTGCCTAACTCGACAGCGTGGCCCAGATACATCACCAGTACGCGATCGGAAATGTGCTTAACGACGGCCAGGTCATGCGCGATAAAGATCAGTGACAACCCCATCTCGCGCTGCAGTTTTTGCAGCAGGTTTACCACCTGCGCCTGGATAGAGACATCCAGTGCAGAAACCGGTTCATCACAGATGATCAATTTCGGTTCGAGGATCAGCGCACGCGCAATACCAATTCGCTGGCACTGGCCGCCGGAGAACTCGTGCGGATAGCGGTTGATGAGGTTCGGCAGCAGGCCCACTTTCATCATCATCGCTTTCACACGGTCGCGGACTTCCTGACGCGACATCTTCGGATGGTAAGTGCGCAGCGGCTCGGCAATAATCTCACCAATGGTCATACGTGGGTTGAGTGACGCCAGCGGGTCCTGGAAAATCATCTGGATATCACTGCGCACGTCGCGCCATTCGTCCGGCTTCATGCCCAGCAGGTCTTTACCCAGCCAGGCGACTTTACCGTCTGTCGCTTTAACCAGACCGATAATCGCGCGTGCAAACGTTGATTTCCCGCAGCCTGATTCCCCCACCACGCCCAGGGTTTCCCCCTCGTAGAGGCGTAGTGTGACACCATCGACCGCTTTCAGGGTTTTAGGTGGCTGCCAGAACCACTGTTTGCCGTCTTTGATATCAAAATGCACTTTGAGGTCAGCGATTTCGAGCAGCACATTGCGTTTTTCATCTATTGCGTTCATACCAGTTCCTCCAGCGGCTTAAAGCAGGCGCGTAGACGGCCTGGGGCAAACGCATCCAGCGGCGGAGCGCTGTTACAAATTTCCATCGCGTGCGGGCAACGTGGCTGGAACGGACAACCTTTCGGCAGGCGCAGCAGGTTTGGCGGATTCCCTGGAATGGTCAACAGAGATTCGCCTTCTGCATCGAGACGTGGCACTGCGTTCAGCAGGCCAATCGAGTACGGATGCGCAGGGTGGTAGAACACATCACGCGCGTTGCCGTACTCCATGGTGCGCCCGGCATACATGACCAGCACCTTGTCACAGATACCGGCGACGACACCCAGATCGTGGGTAATCATAATGATTGCCGTGTTGAATTCGTGCTTAAGTTCATTCAACAGGGTCATGATTTGCGCCTGAACGGTCACATCCAGTGCCGTGGTAGGTTCATCAGCAATCAGCAGTTTTGGCCGACACAGCAGCGCCATCGCGATCATCACGCGCTGACGCATACCGCCCGAGAACTCGTGCGGGTACATGCGCATACGCTTACGGGCTTCCGGCATTTTTACCGCATCCAGCATTTTTACGGATTCGTCAAACGCTTCGGCTTTGCCCAGCCCTTTATGCAGCATCAACACTTCCATCAGCTGTTCGCCAACGCGCATGTACGGGTTTAGCGAGGTCATCGGGTCCTGAAAAATCATCGAAATCTGCTCGGCACGCAGTTTGTTCAGCTCCTGCTCCGGCAGGTTGAGGATCTCGCGACCGTTGAATTTCGCAGAACCGCCGATAACACCGTTCGCCGCCAGCAGCCCCATCAGCGCAAACGCCGTCTGGGATTTCCCGGAGCCAGATTCGCCCACAATCCCCAATGTTTCACCTGCACGGAGGTTGAAATTGAGATCGTTTACAGCAGTTACGTCACCGTCTGGTGTTTTAAATGTCACCCGGAGGTCTTTCACATCCAGCAGAATGTTGCTCTGCCGTTGCGCCTGTGGCGCAGTTGCCGTTTCAATAATCGTCATGACGGCGCTCCTTAACGGTCTTTCGGATCGAGGGCATCACGCAGGCCATCGCCGATAAAGTTGAAACAAAACAGGGTAACGACCAGGAAGCCTGCCGGATACAACAGCAACCACGGCGACACTTCCATAGAGTTCGCGCCATCACTCAGCAATGCGCCCCAGCTACTCAACGGCTCTTGTGTGCCCAGCCCCAGGAAGCTCAGGAAGGATTCGAACAGGATCATGCTTGGCACCAGCAGTGAGGCATACACCACCACCACACCCAGCACGTTCGGGACAATGTGGCGTACCACGATATTCCCCGTAGAAACACCCCCAACCTGCGCCGCTTCGATAAACTCTTTGCGTTTAAGGCTCAGCGTTTGCCCGCGCACGATACGCGCCATATCCAGCCAGGAAACCATTCCGATTGCCACGAAGATCAACAGGATATTCTGACCGAAGAAGGTCACCAGCAGGATCACGAAGAACATGAACGGGAAGGAGTTTAAGATCTCCAGCAGACGCATCATCACGGAGTCCACTTTTCCGCCCAGGTAGCCAGAAAGAGAGCCGTAAAGCGTGCCCAGGATCACCGCCACCAGCGCGGCGGCGATACCCACCATCAGCGAGATACGCCCGCCAATCGCCACACGAACCAGCAGGTCACGGCCTGAGGAGTCCGTCCCGAAATAGTGCCCGGACTCCATATCCGGCGCGCTGGACATCATGCCCCAGTCCGTATCGAAATAGGTGAATTGCGACAACATCGGCGCAAGCGTGACAAACAGCGCAATGATCACCAGCACAATCAGGCTGGCGACGGCGGCGCGGTTGTGCATAAAACGACGACGGGCGTCCTGCCAGAGGCTGCGACCTTCCACTTCCAGTTTTTCACTGAAGTTTTCCAGCGCCTCGCTGTTTTTCTTACTCAACATCATGGCGTGCTCCAGTTAGTAACGGATTTTCGGGTCGATGACGGCATACAGCACATCGACGATGGCGTTAAAGAGAATCGTCAACGCACCGACAAGGATTGTCAGACTCAACACCAGCGAATAGTCGCGGTTAAGCGCGCCGTTAACAAACAGCTGACCAATACCCGGCAGGCCATAGATGGTTTCAATAACCATTGACCCGGTAATGATACCGACGAAAGCCGGGCCCATGTAGGACAGGACGGGCAACAGCGCAGGCTTGAGCGCATGGCGGAAGATAATGCGGCGCATTGGCAGCCCTTTCGCTCGCGCCGTGCGGATGAAGTTAGAGTGCAAGACTTCAATCATCGAACCACGGGTAATACGCGCGATACTGGCAATATAGGCCAGCGATAATGCCACCATCGGCAAAATCATGAACTTGAGCGCCCCGCCGTTCCAGCCGCCACCGGGCAGCCATTTCAGCGTGATGGCAAATATCATTACCAGCAATGGCGCGACAACGAAGCTGGGGATAACCACCCCGGTCATTGCGACCCCCATTACGGCATAATCCCATTTGGTATTTTGTTTCAGCGCGGCGATAACGCCCGCCGTGACGCCGAGGACGACAGCCAGGATAAATGCCGCAGCACCTAATTTCGCTGACACAGGGAAGCTCGAAGCCACCAGGTCGTTAACGGAATAGTCTTTATATTTGAATGACGGTCCGAAATCACCGTGCGCAAGTTGCTTCAGATAATTGAAGTATTGGGTGGCGATAGGATCGTTTAAGTGGTATTTCGCTTCGATGTTGGCCATCACTTCTGGCGGCAGCGTACGTTCACCGGTAAAAGGGCTTCCCGGTGCAAGACGCATCATGAAGAAGGAAATCGTAATTAGAATAAATAGCGTTGGAATCGCTTCAAGACAGCGACGTAGGATAAATTTCAACATTGCCCGTACCTTCTGGCCTGTGCCTATATTATATGATGATGGTTAGACACCGTGGGGCGAGCCTGCCCGCCCCACTCATTGCCATTAATGCTTGATAATATACAAGTTTTTAACGTAGATATTATCCATCGGGTCTTTACCGGTATAACCACCTACCCACGGCTTAACCAGACGGGCGTTAACGTAGTAGTAAACCGGAACGATCGCGGAGTCTTTATCCAGCTGCTGCTCAGCTTTGGAGTACAGCTCGGTACGCTGTGCTTCGTCAGTCGCTTTCAGGGTGTCGCCGATCAGCTTGTCAAACGCCGGGCTCTTATAGTGAGCCGTGTTGTTTGAGCTGTCGCTCAGCATGGTGTTCAGGAAAGAGGTCGGTTCGTTATAGTCCGCACACCAGCCTGCACGTGCCACATCAAAGGTGCCCTGATGACGGCTATCCAGGAAGGTTTTCCACTCCTGGTTTTCCAGCTTCACGTTCGCACCCAGGTTCTTTTTCCAGATCGAGGAGACGGCGATAGCCAGCTTTTTGTGCAGGTCAGAGGTGTTATACAGCAGGCTGAAGGTCAGCGGTTTGTCTGCGGTATAACCCGCTTCGGCCAGCAGTTTCTTCGCTTCTGCGTTACGCTGCTCCTGCGTCATTTTGAACCACTCTGGCTCGGTCAGTTTCGCGCCATCGGTGTACGGCGGGGTGTAGCTGTATGCTGGCAGATCGCCCTGGTTCTTCACTTTGTTGACGATGATATCGCGATCCAGAGCCAGCTTCAGTGCGGTACGAACGCGCACATCGGTAAATGGCGCTTTCTGGTTGTTGATTTCGTAGTAGTAAGTACACAGATACGGATCGACGTGGACTTCTTTAGGGATCTCTTTTTTCAGCTTCTGGAACAGTTCAATCGGCATGTTGTTATAAGTCATGTCGATTTCACCGCTGCGGTAACGGTTAACGTCTGTCACTTCAGAGGCAATTGGCAGGTAGGTTACCTGGTTAATCACGGTCTTCGCGTTGTCCCAATAGTTAGGGTTACGCTCAAGATCGATACGTTCGTTAACCACCCAGGCTTTCAGCTTATACGCCCCGTTGGTGACGATATTGGCAGGCTGAGTCCATTTCTCACCGAATTTTTCCACAGCGGCTTTCGGTACCGGAGAAACTGACGGGTGAACCAGCAGCTTATAGAAGTACGGAACAGGTTCGCTCAACGTCACTTCAAAGGTATTGGCGTCGATGGCTTTCACGCCCAGATCGGTAACCGGTTTTTTGCCGGCAATGATGTCATCAATATTGGCAATATGGCCGTACTGCAGATAGCTCGCATAGGGCGAAGCGGTATTTGGATTCGCCAGACGCTGCCAGCTATACACGAAGTCTTCGGCAGTAACTGGCGTGCCGTCTGACCATTTCGCATCTTTACGCAGATGGAAGGTCCAGACTTTGAAATCTTTGTTTTCCCATTTTTCTGCCACACCCGGTGCCGGGTGGCCGTCTACGTCGGTCACCAGCAGGCCTTCGAACAGGTCGCGGTTAACGTTAGACTCAGGAACGCCTTCAATTTTGTGCGGATCAAGAGATTGTACTTCCGCACCGTTGTTACGCACCAGCGTCTGTTTCTCAGCTAGTTGAACACCTGCAGGAACGTCCGCAGCCATTGCAGCGTTGCCTGTGATTAGCGCAGTTAAAATTCCCGCCGCTACCAGACTTTTTTTTGTGATGATGGACATTGTGTTGATACTCCACTCATTATAATGACTGGCCTTCGCCAGCTGTGTAATCCCCTTTTGGGGCCTGTACAGCGCAGGAGTTTTTTTTGCTGCTGTCAGGTTCTTTTTTTACTTCTTGCTATCACCGACTTTTTATTACTGACCGCTCGTATGGCCGTCTTGCGTCGATTCATTAACACGTCACCCCTGTCTGTGACGCGTATTGGATATCTGAGAAGAGGACTATATGAAAATAATTCTCATCTACTTGTTTAGTGCTACAAAATATAAGGCCGGAAAGTACCAAAAGGCGGAAACTCTCGCCAATACATTTTGCAAATTTGTTAAGCAATTCTCTTTTACGCCGAGTGCCGTTTCTTGGGGGGCAGCCCTGCCCGACATCAAATACCAGGAAAATCCCCTGTTATTCAATAGAGTAGAGAAAAGTATCTCTCTTCGCGCGTCGCTGCGCTATCATCGGCTGGATTTGTACAAAAAATTAACAACTGATTATTATTTAGCACATTCCTCTGGGGGAACGTTAAAATTACTAATATCATTTCGGTTATCTCTCAGCAAGCCCCAGAGTATCATGTGAGGAAAATAACAGTGAGTTTGAAGGTTTTTCATGCAGGGTAGCGAAGGAGGGATTAATAACTCTTTGAAAACTAACAAAAGACAATTATTAGCAGAATTTATTATGGCTCGTGCATTTTTCAACTTTATTTATATGATTTGCTGATAATCACGTAAAAAAAAACGGAGCGCATGCCCCGTTCTTTCATATGAAATAATCAGTGTAATAGTCCGGGGAAAATGCTCTTGATCCCGGTGACGATGAATTCGATACCCAACGCCATCAATAAAAGGCCCATGATACGGGTGATAACGTTGATTCCCGTCTGCCCCAGCAAACGTACCAGCCACGGTGCCATGCGGAAGACTCCCCAGCAGCAGAGCGCGAAAACGGCAATGGCGACGGAAAAACCGATAAGATGCATCAGGTTGTGGTAGCGAGTCCCCCACACTATCGTCGAACTGATGGCCCCAGGGCCTGCCATTAGCGGTAACGCCAGCGGCACAACGCCAATGCTTTCACGGATCGCCGTTTCTGATTTTTCCTGCTTGTTCTGCTTATCTTCCCCCAGCTTGCCGCTGATCATCGACATGGCGATGGTCACAACCAGAATCCCACCAGCAATACGGAATGAATCAATTGAGATCCCGAACAACTGCAGAATAGCGTCGCCAAGAAAAAGCGAAGTAAGCAAAATGATAGCCACTGACAGGTTAGCCGTCAGATTGGTTTTGTTCCTGGCCGCTGCCGTTTGATAGCTGGTCATACTAATGAAGACCGGAATGATCCCTACCGGGTTCACCAGTGCAAACAAACCAATAAAAAACTTAAAATATGTCGGGAAATCAAAGAGCGTTTGAATCACGTGTAGCTCCGCTAATGAGCATGGCCTGAGACTAAAAATGTGTCATGGTTAAACCGCGCTGAAGATACGCTTTTTATGCGCATACTTCATCAGAAATCTGAGTCAAAATGCCCTCATTTCATGATGTTAAATATTTGTAGAATCAATGATAGAAGCGCTTCCAATAGTTACGTAATTATTTAACAGTGGAATAATCATGGCGAAATAACCCTGCTGAAAGGTATCAGCTTGTGAGAAAATTGACGCAGATCATGATTTTCGTACTCAGAAGTGAGTAATCTTGATTACGCCGCCAGGGAGATCACCCGTCAAAAAGGTATGATGCTAAGGTAAGGCTCTTTTAGTAAATTAGTGAGCTGGAGCAAGAAGTAACCCTTTGTTTTAATGTGTATTACGCAAGGGTTATCGGCTCTGACTATACTGTCTGACGTATCGAGCGCTGGTTTACTAAAAGAGTTTAACATTATCAGGAGAGCATTATGGCTGTTACCAATATCGCTGAACTGAACGCACTCGTCGAGCGCGTGAAAAAAGCACAGCGTGAATATGCCAATTTCACCCAAGAACAGGTTGATAAAATCTTCCGCGCGGCCGCTCTGGCTGCTGCAGATGCTCGAATCCCTCTCGCTAAAATGGCCGTTGCCGAATCCGGCATGGGTATCGTTGAAGATAAAGTGATCAAAAACCACTTTGCTTCTGAGTATATCTACAACGCCTATAAAGATGAGAAAACCTGCGGCGTGCTGTCTGAAGACGACACATTCGGTACTATCACCATTGCAGAACCTATCGGCATCATTTGCGGTATCGTTCCAACCACTAACCCAACGTCTACCGCTATCTTCAAATCGCTTATCAGCCTGAAGACCCGTAACGCAATTATCTTCTCTCCACATCCACGTGCTAAAGATGCGACAAACAAAGCAGCAGATATCGTTCTGCAGGCCGCAATCGCAGCTGGCGCACCAAAAGATCTGATTGGCTGGATTGATCAACCGTCCGTTGAACTGTCTAACGCACTGATGCATCACCCTGACATTAACCTGATTCTGGCGACCGGTGGTCCTGGTATGGTTAAAGCAGCGTACAGCTCCGGTAAACCTGCTATCGGCGTAGGCGCGGGTAACACTCCTGTTGTTATCGACGAAACGGCTGATATCAAACGTGCTGTTGCTTCTGTTCTGATGTCCAAAACCTTCGACAACGGTGTTATCTGTGCTTCTGAACAGTCTGTTGTTGTGGTTGATTCCGTTTACGACGCCGTTCGTGAACGTTTCGCCAGCCACGGTGGCTATCTGCTGCAAGGTAAAGAGCTGAAAGCTGTTCAGGACATCATCCTGAAAAATGGCGCACTGAACGCCGCTATCGTTGGTCAGCCAGCGTACAAAATTGCAGAGCTTGCAGGCTTTACCGTTCCGGCTACCACTAAGATCCTGATCGGTGAAGTAACCGTTGTTGACGAAAGCGAGCCATTTGCTCACGAAAAACTGTCCCCTACGCTTGCAATGTACCGTGCGAAAGATTTCGACGACGCGGTAGAGAAAGCAGAGAAACTGGTCGCCATGGGCGGTATCGGTCACACCTCTTGCCTGTACACCGACCAGGACAACCAGCCAGAACGTGTTGCTCACTTCGGTCAGAAGATGAAAACCGCACGTATCCTGATTAACACCCCGGCTTCTCAGGGTGGTATCGGTGACCTGTACAACTTTAAACTCGCACCTTCCCTGACTCTGGGTTGTGGTTCCTGGGGTGGTAACTCCATCTCTGAAAACGTTGGTCCAAAACACCTGATCAACAAGAAAACCGTTGCTAAGCGAGCTGAAAACATGTTGTGGCACAAACTTCCGAAATCTATCTACTTCCGCCGTGGCTCTCTGCCAATCGCGCTGGATGAAGTGATTACTGATGGCCACAAACGTGCGCTCATCGTGACTGACCGTTTCCTGTTCAACAACGGCTATGCAGACCAGATCACCTCTGTGCTGAAAGCCTCTGGCGTCGAAACTGAAGTCTTCTTTGAAGTTGAAGCTGACCCAACACTGAGCGTTGTGCGCAAAGGTGCTGAACTGGCGAACTCCTTCAAACCAGATGTGATTATCGCACTGGGTGGTGGTTCCCCAATGGACGCCGCGAAGATCATGTGGGTCATGTACGAGCATCCGGAAACCCACTTCGAAGAACTGGCACTGCGCTTTATGGATATCCGTAAACGTATCTACAAGTTCCCGAAAATGGGCGTGAAAGCGAAAATGATCGCCGTCACCACCACGTCCGGTACGGGTTCAGAAGTCACACCGTTTGCGGTTGTGACTGATGACGCCACCGGTCAGAAATACCCACTGGCTGACTATGCACTGACTCCGGATATGGCTATCGTTGACGCCAACCTGGTGATGGATATGCCGAAATCACTGTGTGCATTTGGTGGTCTGGATGCCGTCACTCACGCCCTGGAAGCCTATGTTTCCGTACTGGCCTCTGAGTTCTCTGACGGTCAGGCTCTGCAGGCTCTGAAACTGCTGAAAGAAAACCTGCCAGCATCTTATAACGAAGGGTCTAAAAACCCGGTAGCGCGTGAACGTGTACACAGTGCAGCAACTATCGCAGGTATCGCGTTTGCGAACGCCTTCCTGGGTGTTTGCCACTCAATGGCACACAAACTGGGTTCTCAGTTCCACATTCCTCACGGTCTGGCGAACGCCCTGTTGATCAGCAACGTTATTCGTTATAACGCCAACGACAACCCAACCAAGCAGACTGCTTTCAGTCAGTACGACCGTCCGCAAGCACGTCGTCGTTACGCTGAAATTGCAGACCATCTGGGTCTGAGCGCGCCGGGCGACCGTACCGCTGCGAAAATCGAGAAACTGCTGGCATGGCTTGACAGCATCAAAGCAGAGCTGGGTATTCCTAAATCTATCCGTGAAGCAGGCGTTCAGGAAGCTGACTTCCTCGCTCACGTAGATAAGCTCTCTGAAGATGCATTCGATGACCAGTGTACCGGTGCTAACCCACGTTACCCGCTGATCTCCGAGCTGAAACAGATCCTGATGGATACCTACTACGGCCGTGAGTACAAAGAAGGCGACGTTGTTGCTGCAAAAGTTGAAGCACCTGCAGTAAAAGCTGACAAAAAAGCGAAGAAAAGCGCTTAATTGACAGCCTGATAAAAAACCCGCCAATGGCGGGTTTTTTTATGCCTGATGTCAGGCCTGAAAATTACAATCAGGGATTATTTTCGATTGTCACTCTGGATTGCCGTCAACGAGCCCACAACAAGCGCTTCTTTATAGTGTTTGCGGCAGACTGACACATAACGCTCATTCCCGCCTATGACCACCTGCTCACCGTCTGCATATGGCTTCCCCGACTGATCCAGACGAAGCACCATACTGGCTTTACGTCCACAGAAACAGATGGTTTTCAGTTCTACCAGTTTATCGGACCAGGCAAGCAAATACTGGCTACCGGGAAATAACTCGCCCCGGAAATCAGTGCGCAGGCCATAACAAAGAACGGGGATATCCAGCTCGTCTACAACCTCTGACAGCGCATGAACCTGTTCACGCGTCAGGAACTGGCTTTCGTCGACCAGCACACAATGAATGGGCTTATAAGCATGCTCTGCACGGATATCCTCTAACAAATCAGTTTCCGGGTTATACAGCCTTGCAGGAGACGAGAGCCCTATTCTTGAACTTACCTTTCCTGCACCAAAGCGATCGTCGATCTCGGCAGTGTAAACGACGGTACGCATACCGCGTTCCTGATAATTGTAGGAAGATTGCAGCAACGCTGTCGATTTCCCTGCATTCATTGCCGAATAGTAGAAATAAAGTTGTGCCATTGGCTGTAAAACCCTAATCAATGTGTAATATTCCCGATGAATCATTGTACCATATTTTGTCTCGTCATCAGCGATACACCGCACAGACTATGCCGTTCAGAGCAAGCGGAGGCATCGGGAAGTATAGAAAATAATACGTTAAAACAGTCATTAAACGCTTTTAAGGCCATCATTACCTTAAGCGCCCAGCCAAACATAACACTTCTTTTTATACTGGAATCAACGTTCATTAAAATTCACTATTTATTAACTATTTTTTGCTGTAGCTGCGCTTAGCTGGAGTAATACAAAAGGCTGATATTTATCCGCCGCAACTATAATTCCTGAGGGAAATGTCACAAAAACAAACATGCAATCAGCAGGCTGTTGCCGTTTAGGGTGATATCTTGCAGGACAGACAAGCGATGAAATTTAAGTTAGCGTAATTAATAATAGCGTCGATAATTTAGTATTTTTTGAATTCCTTACATTCCTGGCTATTGCACAACTCAATTTATCGCTCTATTATTAGGTCAACAAACCACCCCCATTATAAGTTTGAGATTACTACAATGAGCGAAGCACTTAAAATTCTGAACAACATCCGTACTCTTCGTGCGCAGGCAAGAGAATGCACCCTGGAAACGCTTGAAGAAATGCTGGAAAAATTAGAAGTTGTAGTTAATGAGCGTCGTGAAGAAGAAAGCGCAGCTGCCGCCGAAATCGAAGAACGTACTCGCAAACTGCAGCAATATCGTGAAATGCTGATTGCCGATGGTATCGATCCAAACGAATTGCTGAACAGCATGGCTGCGGCTAAAACAGGTACTAAAGCGAAACGCGCTGCTCGTCCGGCTAAATATAGCTACATTGATGAGAATGGCGAAGAGAAAACCTGGACTGGCCAGGGTCGTACTCCAGCCGTTATCAAGAAAGCAATGGATGAGCAAGGTAAACAACTGGATGACTTCCTGATTAAGGACTAATCTGGCCGTATTCTAAGAATCCCGCTATTAGCGGGATTTTTTATGCCCACAATTTACCTCAAACATCCGCTTACAGTCTGTCATATAGCATAAGCGTCGATTTAACGTCCTTTACATTCCCGTGACTCCGCGAAGTTCCTGTGAGCATAAAAAAACCGGCGGGCAAAGCCACACCGGTCTTGTTGAGCGGAGTATCAGATTATTACTTAATACCCACGCTTTCTTTGAGCCAGGCTTTAAATTCTTCGCCCAGGCTATTATGACGGATACCATATTCAACAAACGCCTGCATATAACCGAGTTTATTACCGCAGTCGTGGCTCTTCCCTTTCATATGGTAGGCTTCAACGGTCTCTTTCTCGATCAGCATATCAATAGCGTCGGTCAACTGGATCTCATCACCTGCTCCTGGAGGCGTTTTCGCCAGCAGCGGCCAAATTTCAGCACTCAGCACATAACGACCCACAACCGCCAGATTGGACGGCGCAACGTCGGCTTTTGGCTTCTCTACCACACCGACCATCGGTACGCTTTCGCCAGGCTCAAGGTTAACGCCTTTGCAGTCAACAACACCATAAGCGGTCACGTCTTCAACCGGCTCAACCATAATCTGGCTGCTGCCTGTTTCGTCGAAGCGTTTAATCATTTCGGCGAGGTTATCCTGAGAAAGATCTGATTCGTATTCGTCCAGAATGACATCTGGCAGAATAACCGCGACGGGCTCATTACCCACAACCGGATGCGCGCACAGTACCGCATGGCCCAGCCCTTTAGCCAGGCCCTGACGAACCTGCATAATGGTCACGTGTGGAGGGCAAATAGATTGAACTTCAGCTAACAGCTGGCGCTTAACACGTTTTTCCAGCATTGCTTCCAGCTCAAAACTGGTATCGAAATGGTTCTCGATAGAGTTCTTAGATGAATGCGTAACCAGTACAATTTCTGTAATGCCTGCAGCGATACATTCATTAACGACATACTGGATTAATGGCTTATCCACCAAAGGCAGCATCTCTTTCGGGATGGCCTTTGTTGCTGGTAACATCCTGGTCCCCAATCCCGCTACCGGGATAACGGCCTTTCTGACTTTCGAATTTAGGGCAGCCATTGAAATTCTCCTGAGCTGTTCAAGTTTTGAACTTTTATGCATTAAATAACGCGTTGAGTATATCAGCCATCCCCTGTAGTACGGGTCTGAAAAGAACGCGTTGCCGATCAATTAGGATAAATACGAATGAATCTGGTAGTGATAGTAGCACTGCCGCCAAAACACAGGTAAAGCAATCTGATTAATAAAATCTGACTGCTTATTCCGTGGACAACATTAAGCGTAACCGCCCTCCTGCCCCCCAAATTTGACACTGCCAGGACGAACAACGATGGCTAATTTGATTGAGATACGCCGTGCCCAATGTTCCCAGCGGGACACCGTTACTCACCTGAATATGATGTTCACCGGTATTCAGTGAGGCGTTTAAACCCGCAGAGACAAGGATGAGGTTTTTCAGCCCGCTATGGTAATAACCAACCAAAAGCGGAAACTGTCCTGGCAAATTGGCCTGGCGAAAAAGTTGGTTAACTTGTTTCAGCAAACTTCCTAACTCAGGAAGCCGTTGTCCCTGATGGGATAACTGCTCCTGCAGCAGTCCATTAAAGAGTGCGCGAAGTAATAACGCCGCTAATACGCCATTATCCCCTGCTCGCGTGACGTCCAGGCAATAAAATGCCAAATCGGTATCTGACAACGGGGCAATATCCAGCACCAGGCCAGGCTGATCGGCCGCTACCAGCTGGCGATAATTCACTCGGCAATGCGAAATATTTTGCTGCACTGGCGGCTGAAGCTCTTGCAATAATTTCGCGGCCGCAGGGGGATCGCTGACTAAGGCATCCCAGTCCTGGAAAAGGCGTTCTTCTTCTTCGACACGGGAATTGAACATATTGGGATACAGGCAGGCCAGTACGGTTTCACGCAAACGGCTGAGATCCTTAACGGGCTTCAGCAGAATGTCCTGCACACCCAACCGCAACGCCTTAGCGATATCCGCCATATTCTCCGTCGCAGAAATCACCAGTATTGGCGTCTGGTCGCCTTCATTACGCAGGTGCTCAACCAGCTTAAGACCGTTCATGCGCGGCATGGCAATATCGCAGATCATCAAATCAGGAGTGATACTGACCATTTTCTCCAGCGCATCAATGCCATCTTCAGCAAGCGACGTAATTGCGCCCAGCGAGGATAACCACGAATCCAGCAGCGATCGGAAAACGGGCTCGTCTTCAACTATCAAAATGTGTTTTCCGGCCAATGGCTGCGTCATAGTTCCTCCCCTGGCTGACAGTTACTCAATAGTGGCATGCTATCGGTACTATCGCCTGTCAGATTTTGCTGAAGTAATCAAAAAAAGGATGCTTAAAGTGCTGTCCGCACAAATGGCAACAGTTCATCTATTTTCTTTTCGACGGCTAACGAGCCCGCTGCGATGGCGGCCTCGGCCCGATGGAAATCAAGGGTAGAGATTTGCGGACAATATGGCTGAATCAGAATATCTGGCGGATCTCCGGCCATACGGTTTCGCTTCAGGCGATTCTCAAGCACCTGAATAGAGGTGGTCATTATTTCCATTGCGGTCGGCGCAGTGATGGCACGTTTTGCAGCCATACGCCCTATTCTTCCGCGTAAGCGTTCATGCCAGGCGAGCCGCTCCCCCTCTGCATCATCACTATGGAGGTTGACCGGCATGAGGTCTTGCTGCATCAGGTGAGCATCGTGTTGCAAATCCACGGCGATGACGATATCCGCGCCCATTGCGCGTGTCAGTGAAATAGGCACCGGGTTCACTACCCCGCCATCCACTAACCAGTAACCGTTATGCGGCACAGGAGCCATCAGACCCGGTATGCTGCAGGATGCGCGCACAGCGAGGTGAATATCTCCCTCGGTGAGCCATAACTCTCTGCCCGTACTAAGGTTCGTTGCCACGGCTCCGAAGGGCATCTGACAATGACGAAAGTCATCAAGAGGCATTATCTGACGAAACTGATTAAACACACGTTCGCCGCGTAGCAGGCCACCACGCTGCCAGGAGAGATCCATCAGGCGCAGGACATCCCAGTAGCTGAACGAGCGAACCCAACGTTCAAGCTCCGGGAGCTTACCGCACGCGTATGCAGACCCAACCAGCGAACCAATTGAACACCCTGCAACGATATCAATGTCGATTCCCATCTGTTTTAAGGCATTGATAACGCCAATATGTGACCAGCCCCTGGCTGCACCTGAGCCCAGCGCCAGACCTATTTTTACCTTTCTCATTAGCCCTGCTTAAACTTCCCCTGGATTCCAGACATAGCGTCAACGCAACTGCTCAGTTAACATGGTGCTACCTTAAAAGTTAATTTTTGTTCCAGGAAGAGAATCGTGTCTCAACTCTGCCCCTGCGGTAGCGCTCTGGAGTATAGCCTATGTTGCCAGCGATATCTTTCTGGCGAGCAGGTTGCACCAGACCCGTCACACCTTATGCGTTCACGATATACTGCTTTTGTGATCCGCGACGCAGACTACCTGATTAAAACCTGGCACCCATCGTGCCACGCTGCCGATTTTCGGCAAGATATTGAAACCGGGTTCGCCAACACCCGATGGCTCGGGCTTACCGTGTTTGAGTCTGCTCCTGGCCGAGACAACAATGAAGGCTACGTGAGCTTTGTTGCCCGGTTTAGCGAACAGAATAAACCGGGAGCAATTATCGAACGTTCCCGGTTCTTAAAGGAAAGCGGGCAATGGTATTATATTGACGGTACGCGTCCTCAATTCGGTCGTAACGATCCCTGCCCCTGCGGTTCAGGTAAAAAATTTAAAAAGTGTTGCGGGCAGTAATGCCTGACAACTCAGACTTCGCAAATACTCAAACAGGATTTCCCGGCGATGCAATCACTACAACGTAAAGTTCTGCGCACCATTTGTCCCGACCAAAAAGGGCTTATCGCACGAATTACCAACATTTGTTACAAGCATGAACTGAATATCGTGCAGAACAACGAGTTCGTTGACCACCGTACTGGCCGTTTCTTCATGCGTACCGAGCTGGAAGGCATTTTCAACGACACCACCCTGCTTGCCGATCTGGACAGCGCCCTGCCGGAAGGCTCAGTACGTGAACTGACGCCTGCGGGCCGTCGTCGTATTGTGATTCTGGTGACCAAAGAGGCCCATTGCCTGGGCGACCTGCTGATGAAAGCAAACTATGGCGGCCTGGACGTCGAAATCGCCGCCGTTATCGGTAACCATGAGACGCTGCGTACGCTGGTTGAGCGTTTCGACATTCCGTTTGAACTGGTGAGCCATGAAGGCCATACCCGCGAAGAACACGACAACCTGATGGCACAGGCTATTGAAGCGCACAACCCTGACTATGTGGTGCTGGCAAAATATATGCGCGTGCTCACACCTTCTTTTGTGGCGAGATTCCCGAACAAGATTATCAATATTCACCATTCATTCCTGCCTGCCTTTATTGGTGCGCGTCCTTACCATCAGGCATACGAGCGCGGCGTGAAGATCATCGGTGCGACGGCGCATTACGTGAATGACAATCTGGATGAAGGCCCAATCATTATGCAGGATGTGATTCATGTGGATCATACCTATACGGCGGAAGATATGATGCGTGCCGGGCGTGACGTTGAAAAGAACGTACTGAGCCGCGCGTTGTATCAGGTTCTGGCACAGCGGGTCTTCGTCTACGGTAACAGAACGATTATTCTTTAATCCTTCGGAAAATGAACTGATTAGCTTTGCGTCTTTACGAACAAAAAGCAGGCAAACGGCTTCATTTTCCTAAAGGAATGCTTTACAGGGGCGCGTCATTTGATATGATGCGCCCCGCTTCCAGCAGGAAGCAGGCCAGTTAATAGCATTACCCCGTGGTGGGGTTCCCGAGCGGCCAAAGGGAGCAGACTGTAAATCTGCCGTCATCGACTTCGAAGGTTCGAATCCTTCCCCCACCACCATCTCTCAGCGTTACCTCAAAATATGAATTACCCCTGGTGGGGTTCCCGAGCGGCCAAAGGGAGCAGACTGTAAATCTGCCGTCATCGACTTCGAAGGTTCGAATCCTTCCCCCACCACCATCTCTTTTGTAAAATTCCACTTTGTAATTTCTGTACCGTTTTCCCTGGCTAAAACAAAGCCGAGCCTCCGTTGCAGGTCGGGTAAGGCGTAGCCGCCATCCGGCACCTGACAGCGACATCCGCGCTAAACGCCCCGAGCCAGGACAAAAAAAACCCCGCAAATGCGGGGCCAGTATCAAAACAGCGGATTAGCGACGTGCACGCACAATCTGGTATTTGCGCGTCAGGTACTCCACCGGTGCGCTCCAGATGTGCACAAGACGGGAGAACGGGAACAATACAAACAGCGTCATGCCCAGCACCAGGTGCACGCGGAAGACAAATGCCACACCGTCCAGATGCTCAGACGCACCGCCGTGGAAAGTCACCACAGACTGCGCCCAGCCAACCAGCTTCATCATTTCGCTGCCGTCCATATGCTGCGCGGAGAACGGAATGGTCAGCAGACCCAGCGCGCACTGAACCATCAGCAAGGACAAAATCAGAATGTCCGCTCCGGTGGTGGTAGCACGAACGCGCGGGCTGAACAGGCGGCGTTTCAGCAGCAGCAGGCCACCCACCAGCGTCATCACACCACAGGCACCACCGGCGATCATCGCCATTTTCTGCTTCACTTCGACAGGCAGGAAGGATTCATACATCCAGTGAGGCGTCAGCATGCCCAGGAAGTGACCGGCGAAAATCCCCAGAATGCCAATATGGAACAGGTTGGATGCCAGGTTCATTCCTTTGCGATCCAGCATCTGGCTGGAGGCAGCACGCCAGGTGTACTGGCCGTAGTCATAACGCAGCCAGCTTCCCACCAGGAATACGGTGCCCGCAATATACGGGTAGATGTCAAAGAAGAACATATTCAGGAAGTGCATTATTGCTGTCCTCCGTTAGAGATATTCAGATATTGCGGAGCAACCGCTCCGGCAAAACGACGCTGGTGAGCCGAGATTTCCGACTCGCCACAGTTCTGGTCAGCAAAGAATTTCACCTGCTCTTCTTCCCAGACCGCATCCAGTGCCTGCGGTGTGTCGTCGCGGGCTTCATCCGCAATTTTTTCCGCTACTTTTTCACTGTCGACCGAGGCGTTTGCCAGCTTCACCAGCAGGTCGAACAGCACTGCGTAGCGGCTCTCACGTTGCTGAAGACGCGCGCTGAGCAACGCCAGAATCGGCGCGATGTCCTGCAAACCACCCAGCGCCTCTTCTTTCGGCAACTGCGCCAGGTACTCCAGATAGAGCGGCAGGTGGTCCGGCAGTTCGCGGCTGTCGAGCTGCAAACCGTGCTGCTCATACTGCGCCATCAGGTCTACCATCGCCTGACCACGGTCGCGGGACTCACCGTGAACGTGTTCAAACAGCAGCAGTGAGGTGGCGCGGCCACGGTCAAACAGCTGGCTGTAATCCGCCTGCGCATCGAGCAGATCGCGCGCTAACAGGTCGCGGAGGAAAACGCCCAGTTTCTGGGCATCCTCTTTATCCAGGTTTTCAGATGACGCGAGTGCATCGAAGAGTTCCTGTTGATGCTGCGCAAGCGCAGCATCCGGGTACTCGAGCAGACGCGAAACAATGACGAGTTCAATCATTGGTGCGGCTCCGTTTTGCTGGTCACATCCATGGCGTCGATGCGGCGGCTGTTGAACAGGTTGAATTTGCTGTCTGACCCGTGGCAACCGTCGCCAAAGGTAAAGCCACAACCTCTTTGTTCCGGGAAGGCTTCGCGGGCCTGCTCACGGTGGCTGCTCGGTACCACGAAGCGGTCTTCGTAGTTCGCAATCGCCAGGTAACGGTACATCTCCTGCGCCTGCGCTTCGGTCAGCCCAACCTCTTCCAGCGCACGGGTATCGTTAACACCGTCAACGGTTTCCGCACGTTTGAAATGACGCATCGCCAGCATACGTTTCAGCGCCAGCAACACCGGCTGGGTATCGCCTGCGGTCAACAGATTCGCCAGGTACTGAACCGGGATACGCAGGCTTTCCACATCCGGCAGAATGCCGTTGCTGCCCAGTTCGCCTGCATCAGCGGCAGACTGAATCGGAGACAGAGGCGGCACGTACCAGACCATCGGCAGCGTGCGGTATTCCGGGTGCAGCGGCAGGGCCAGCTTCCAGTCCATCGCCATTTTGTACACCGGAGACTGCTGTGCCGCGTCGATCACGCTCTGCGGTACGCCGTCTTTCAGCGCCTGCTCAATCACCTTCGGATCGTTTGGATCAAGGAACACGTCCAGCTGGCGCTGATACAGATCTTTCTCGTTCTCGGTGCTGGCCGCATTTTCAATCGCATCCGCGTCATACAGCAGCACGCCGAGGTAACGAATACGCCCTACGCAGCTCTCGGAGCAGACGGTTGGCATCCCGGCTTCAATACGTGGATAACAGAAAATGCACTTCTCTGATTTGCCGCTCTTCCAGTTGAAGTAGATTTTTTTGTACGGGCAACCGGTAATGCACATACGCCAGCCGCGGCACTTGTCCTGGTCGATCAGGACGATGCCGTCCTCTTCACGTTTGTAGATAGCACCGCTTGGGCAGGTCGCGACGCACGCCGGGTTCAGGCAGTGTTCGCACAGGCGC
Organism: Enterobacter sp. MALB-1; assembly: GCF_041021625.1. Classification (NCBI taxonomy): domain Bacteria; kingdom Pseudomonadati; phylum Pseudomonadota; class Gammaproteobacteria; order Enterobacterales; family Enterobacteriaceae; genus Enterobacter; species Enterobacter sp. MALB-1. Next base: position 2,012,761 of record NZ_JBDPJL010000001.1, on the reverse strand, counting down.
GGCAGATACATCATGAAGGTGTTTTCGAACTGGCCGTACATCGCCTTCTGCATGTTTTCGAAGTTCTGGTCTTTGGCGCGTTTTTCGAACTCACCACCCAGGATCTCTTCCCAGTTTGGACCGCTGGTGATCTTGTCCATGCGCTGACCGGTGATCAGCGAGCGAGGACGCGCGATCGGCTGGTGCTTGCTTTCCGGCGCGTTATGCAGATTCTGGTAGTCGTAGTCAAACGGCTCGTAATAATCGTCGATACCCGGCAGATGCGGGTTAGCAAAGATTTTACCCAGCAGCATCGCGCGGTTACCCATGCGCGGCTGCAGCTTGCCGTTGATTTTACGTATCCAGCCGCCCTTCCACTTCTCCTGATTTTCCCAGTCGGTCGGGAAGCCAGTGCCGGGTTTACTTTCCACGTTATTGAACCAGGCGTATTCCATACCTTCACGGCTGGTCCAGACGTTTTTACAGGTGACTGAGCAGGTATGACAGCCGATGCATTTATCCAGATTCAGCACCATGCCGACTTGTGAACGAATTTTCATTTTACGCTCTCCTGTACCTGGTCATTACCTTCGCCGTCTAACCAGTTAATATTCTTCATCTTACGTACCACCACGAACTCATCGCGGTTAGATCCTACGGTGCCGTAGTAGTTAAAGCCGTAGGCCAGTTGCGCATAGCCGCCGATCATGTGGGTTGGCTTAGGTGTAATACGGGTCACGGAGTTGTGAATACCGCCGCGCTGCTCGGTGATTTCAGACCCCGGCAGGTTAACGATACGTTCCTGCGCGTGGTACATCATGGTCATCCCGGCAGGTACACGCTGGCTCACTACCGCACGCGCCGTCAGCGCACCATTGCTGTTGAACACCTCGATCCAGTCGTTATCTTCGATACCCAGATCTTTAGCGTCCGCTTCACTCATCCACACAATCGGGCCACCGCGGGACAACGTCAGCATCAGCAGGTTGTCGCTGTAGGTGGAGTGGATACCCCACTTCTGGTGCGGCGTCAGGAAGTTCAGCGCCTTCTCAGGGTTACCGTTGGATTTCTTGCCCATCACAGTTTTCACCGAACGGGTGTCGATTGGCGGACGGTAAACCAGCAGGCTTTCACCGAAGTCACGCATCCACTGGTGATCCTGATACAGAGACTGACGACCGGACAGGGTACGCCATGGGATCAGCTCGTGAACGTTGGTGTAACCGGCGTTATAAGAGACATGCTCATCTTCCAGGCCAGACCAGGTCGGGCTGGAGATAATTTTGCGTGGTTGCGCCTGAATATCGCGGAAGCGGATTTTCTCTTCCTCTTTATTCGTTGCCAGATGCGTATGATCACGGCCAGTGAATTCACTCAGCGCCGCCCACGCTTTTACCGCCACATGACCATTGGTTTCAGGAGCCAGAGTCAGGATCATCTCTGCCGCATCAATTGCCGTGTTCAGCATTGGCTGGCCTTTAGCCGGGCCGTCTGCTTTGGTGTAATTGAGCTTACGCAGCAGATCCATTTCGCTTTGGGTGTTCCAGGCAATGCCTTTCCCGCCGTTACCGATTTTCTCCATCAGCGGGCCGATAGAGGTAAAGCGCTCGTAAGTGGCCGGATAGTCGCGTTCAACCGGAATAATATGCGGCGCAGTAACGCCAGGAATCAGGTCGCACTCGCCTTTCTTCCAGTCCTTCACGTCCAGCGGCTGCGCCAGTTCGGCGGCAGAGTCGTGCTGGATTGGCAGCGTAACCACGTCGGTCTCTTTACCCAGGTGACCCACACAGACCTCGGAGAATTTCTTCGCGATGTCTTTGTAGATCTCCCAGTCACTTTTGGATTCCCATGCCGGGTCAACAGCAGCCGACAGCGGATGAATAAACGGATGCATATCCGAGGTATTCATGTCGTCTTTTTCGTACCAGGTCGCGGTTGGCAGCACGATGTCGGAGTACAGGCAGGTGCTCGACAGACGGAAGTCCAGCGTCACCACCAGATCCAGCTTGCCGTCCAGCCCGTTGTCTTTCCATTCCACTTCTTCAGGCTTCACGCCGCCCTGTTTGCCGAGATCTTTACCCTGGATACCATTTTCAGTACCGAGCAGGTATTTCAGCATGTACTCGTGGCCTTTACCGGACGAACCCAGCAGGTTAGAGCGCCAGATAAACAGGTTACGCGGATGGTTTTTACCGTTTTCCGGCTGTTCAGCCGCGAAACGGATTGAGCCGTCTTTCAGGGATTTAACGGTGTAATCCACCGGCGTCATGCCTGCTTTTTTCGCCTCTTCCGCGATGCGCAGCGGGTTAGTACCCAGTTGAGGCGCAGACGGCAGCCAGCCCATACGTTCAGCGCGAACGTTGAAATCAATCAGATGGCCGCTGTAGCGGGATTTATCTGCCATCGGTGACAGCAATTCCTGCGCGGTTACCGTCTCGTAGCGCCACTGGCTGGAGTGGTTATAGAAGTAAGAGGTGCTGTTCATGTGACGCGCCGGACGCTGCCAGTCAAGGGCAAACGCCAGCGGCTGCCAGCCGGTTTGCGGACGCAGTTTTTCCTGGCCCACATAGTGCGCCCAGCCGCCGCCGCTCTGACCCACACAGCCGCAGAAGATCAGCATATTGATCAGGCCGCGATAGTTCATATCGAGGTGATACCAGTGGTTCAGACCGGCACCCACGATAATCATCGAACGACCGTGAGTTTTATCTGCGTTTTCCGCAAATTCACGTGCGATACGGGTGATCTGTGCCGCCGGTACGCCCGTGATTTTCTCCGCCCACGCCGGCGTATACGCTTTCACTTCGTCGTAGCTGGTTGCGCAGTTTTCATCGTTCAGGCCACGTTCCAGACCATAGTTGGCCATGGTCAGGTCGTAAACGGTTGTCACCAGCGCCGTAGACCCATCCGCCAGTTGCAGGCGTTTCACCGGCAGTTTGTGCATCAGGACGTTTTGCAGTTCAACTTTATTGAAGTGTTCAGAACCTTCGCCGCCGAAGTACGGGAAGCCGACTTCAGCGATGTCGTCCTGGCTACCCAGCATGCTGAGACGCAGTTCAGTCTCTTCACCCGTGGTGCCGTTACGCTGCTCCAGGTTCCATTTACCCTTCTCGCCCCAACGGAAACCGATAGAGCCGTTTGGTGCTACCAGCTCGCCATGACTGTTAAAGGCGACGGTTTTCCACTCTGGATTGTTTTCCTGACCCAGTGCGTCCACCAGATCGGCTGCACGCAGTGTGCGGCCCGCGGCATAGTAACCATCACGCTCTTCCAGCATCACCAGCATCGGCATGTCGGTATAGCGGCGCACGTAGTCGGTGAAATACTGGCTTGGTTTATCCAGGTGGAATTCACGCAACATGACGTGGCCCATTGCCATCGCCATCGCGGCATCGGTCCCTTGCTTCGGAGCCAGCCACAGGTCGCACAGTTTGGCGATTTCTGCGTAATCCGGGGTCACTGCAACGGTTTTGGTGCCTTTATAGCGGACTTCAGTGAAGAAGTGGGCGTCTGGGGTACGGGTCTGCGGAACGTTAGAACCCCAGGCAATGATGTAGCTGGAGTTGTACCAGTCTGCAGATTCAGGCACATCGGTCTGTTCGCCCCAGGTCTGCGGAGAGGCTGGCGGTAGGTCACAGTACCAGTCGTAGAAGCTCAGACAAGTGCCGCCGATCAGCGACAGATAGCGAGCACCGGAAGCGTAAGAGACCATCGACATCGCCGGGATTGGCGAGAAGCCTGCGACACGGTCCGGGCCGTAAGTTTTGACGGTATAGACGTTAGAGGCAGCAATCAGTTCGTTCACCTCTTTCCAGGAAGAACGGACAAAACCACCGCGGCCACGAGCTTGTTTAAAACTTTTCGCTTTGTCAGCGTCCTCGATAATGGATGCCCAGGCATCAACCGGATCGCTGTGCTGAACTTTCGCTTCACGCCACATTTTCATCAGGCGTTTACGCATCAGTGGGTATTTCAGACGGTTAGCGCTGTAGAGATACCAGGAGTAGCTGGCACCACGCGGACAGCCACGCGGTTCGTGGTTTGGCATATCCGGGCGAGTGCGCGGATAGTCGGTCTGCTGCATTTCCCAGGTCACCAGACCGTTTTTAACGAAAATCTTCCAGCTACAAGAGCCAGTGCAGTTTACGCCGTGGGTAGAACGGACAACTTTGTCATGCTGCCAGCGCTGACGGTAACCGTCTTCCCAGTCCCGGTTGGTCTCCAGAACCTGGCCGTGCCCATCGGCAAAAGTTTCACCCTTCTGTTTGAAGTAGCGAAACCGGTCCAAAAATTTGCTCATCGGGTATCTCCTGTGTGGAGCCTGTGGCTCTCTAAATCGACATTGCTGATTTGCAGCGAAGGTAACGCCCTGATAGATGACGAGAATTGATAACGATCAAGGCAAAGAGGCTCTTCGCGTCGTGGTATTACACGCGCTACCACTTAAGCGGTATATTTTTCTGTTTTTTATCTTTATGATTTATAAGGGTAAAATCCATTTATCGTACAAAAAGTGCTGCTTTTTTTAACATCTTAGGTATTAAGGGGTAGAGACAGCTGCAAAGCGATGGCGATCACAGTGTCAGAGGTTCAAAACAGGTGCAGCACCGATAAGTATGTTGTAACTACTTTGCACATAAAAAAAGCGCGGCCCAAAGGCCGCGCAAACGGATAATCAAACTTACTTGTTTTTCTTGGTATTACGGCCATATACCAGCCACGTAATCACAACGCAGGCGATATAGAAGACGAGGAATACTTTCATTGCCCCTGCCGGAGAACCGGTCAGGTCCAGTGAGATACCAAACGCTTTTGGAATAAAGAAGCCGCCAATCGCGCCAATGGCAGAGATAAAGCCCAGCGCCGCTGCAGTATCGGTCGCTGCTTCACGCATCGCCTGTTCTTCAGTGCCACCCTGTGCTTTCACGCGATCCATTGTGAGCTTGCGGAAGATGATAGAAATCATCTGGAAAGTCGACGCACTACCCAGCCCGGCCGTCAGGAACAGCACCATAAAGACGCCGAAGAAGGCGATGAAATTACCACTCTGACCCTCGCCTGGCAGCGTCAGGAACAACAGCGCACAGAAGACAGCCATCACCACGAAGTTCACCAGCGTCACGCGCGTCCCGCCCAGACGGTCAGAGACCATACCGCCGAGGGAGCGTGCCAGTGCACCAATAAACGGACCGAAGAAGGCAAAATGCAGGATCTGTATTTCCGGGAACTGCGTTTTTGACAACATGGCAAAGCCCGCAGAGAAACCGATGAACGAGCCGAATGTGGCCAGATACAGCAGCGCCATCACCCACAGGTGGCCGCGTTTCAGCACCGGAAGCTGCTCGCTCAGGGAAGCCTTCGACGCGGACAGGTCATTCATAAAGAACCAGGACGCGAGGGTGAATACCACCAGGAACGGCACCCAAATCCAGGCTGCGTTTTGCAGGAACAGAGAAGAACCATCCGGCTGCTCAACACCACCGCCGCCAAAGGCTGCGAAGATGGAGACAGAGATCGCCAGCGGGGCAATCAGCTGCATCACGCTCACGCCCATGTTACCCAGACCGCCGTTGATACCCAGCGCACCACCCTGCTTCGCTTTCGGGAAGAAGAAGCTGATGTTTGCCATGCTGGACGCGAAGTTTGCACCGGCAAAACCGCACAGCAGGGAGATAATCACGAACACGCTAAACGGTGTGGAGGTATCCTGGACGGCGAAGCCGAGCCACACGCAAGGCACGATCATGATACCGGTACTGAACGCCGTCCAGCGACGGCCGCCAAACACCGGCACCATAAATGCGTAAGGCACGCGCAGCAGTGCGCCCGATAACGACGGCAGCGCGGTCAACATAAACAGCTGATCGGTGGTAAAGGTAAAGCCGACTTTCGGCAGATTCACCGCGACCGCACTAAACAACATCCATACGCAAAACGCTAACAACAAACATGGAACGGAAATCCACAGATTACGACTTGCTACACGATGACCGCGCTGTTGCCAGAACGCCGGATCTTCCGGACGCCATTCAGTAATAACGCCACCGTTTTCCCTTTCGGGAGCGGATGAGTGACTCATAGACACCTCTGATTCTCGAATGATGCTGCAAACATTAGGGTTTTAGGGCGGCGGTAAGTTGATATAAATCAAAGGAAAAGTGGAGGGTTTGGCGACGAAAAAAACGCCATCACCCTTAGTGGGTAGGGATTTTATGCAAAAAAGGTGTGGTTTTTCACGGTGCTGAAGCGTCCTGGTCGGGGCCTCCCCCCGACCACTACCCTTATGGCAATTTAGGGGTAATCCTTTATTGGTATGGGTATACTCCAGGGTATGCACCAGAATAGCGCCATTCCTGCAAGCAGGCCACGTCAGGAGCCCGGCAACTCTATGTTAAAAAGATGTTTATCACCATTAACGCTGGTGAATCAACTGGCACTGATCGTTTTGCTGTCCACCGCTATCGGTGTGACCGGCATGGCTATCTCTGGCCGTCTGGTTCAGGGCGTGCAGGGTAGCGCGCATGCCATTAACGAGGCAGGCTCCTTACGCATGCAGAGTTATCGCCTGCTGGCCGCCATCCCGCTTACGCAGGATGATAAACCGCTTCTTGATGATATGGAGCGTACCGTATTCAGCCCGGAGCTGGTCGTTGCCGCCAACCGCGACGGGCAGCAGGCGCAGCTCAAATCACTGCAGGATTACTGGCACAGCCAGCTGCAGCCCGGCATGAAACAGGCCACATCGCCAGACGCGGTAGCCACCGATGTCGCCAGTTTTGTTGCCCGCATCGACAGCCTTGTCTCCTCGTTCGACCATACTACCGAGATGCGTATTGAGCGGGTGGTACTCCTGCACCGGGCAATGGCCCTATTTATGGGCCTGCTGCTAATTTTCACCATTATCTGGCTGCGTAAGCGGCTGCTGAATCCCTGGAAACAGCTACTCGCCGTGGCGCGCGCAGTCACCGAGCGCGACTTTACGCAGCGTGCCAACATCAGCGGTCGCAATGAAATGGCAATGCTGGGCCAGGCGCTGAACACCATGTCCGGAGAGCTTGCTGAAAGCTACGCGGTGCTGGAGCAACGTGTGCAGGAAAAAACCGCCGGGCTTGAGCAGAAAAACGAGATCCTCTCGTTTCTGTGGCAGGCAAACCGTCGTCTGCATATGCAGGTCCCGCTGTGCGAGCGGCTCTCCCCGGTACTCAACGGTCTGCAAAATTTAACGATGTTGCACGATCTGGAACTGCGGGTTTACGACGTCGAAGATGAAGAGAACCATCAGGAATTTACCTGTCAGTCGGATATGTCATGCGATGATAAAGGGTGTCATCTTTGCCCTCGCGGTTTACCTCCCTTGACCACCAGCGGTACTACGCTGAAATGGCGTCTGACGGACAGCCACACGCAGTACGGCATTCTGCTGGCGACGCTTCCCGCAGGCCGCCATCTCAGCCATGACCAGCAGCAGCTGGTTGATACGCTGGTTGAACAACTGACGGCCACGCTGGCGCTTGACCGTCACCAGGAAAAGCAGCAGCAGTTGATTGTCATGGAAGAGCGCGCCACCATTGCCCGCGAACTTCATGACTCTATCGCCCAGTCGCTCTCCTGTATGAAAATGCAGGTAAGCTGCCTGCAGATGCAGGATGCGGAGATGCCCGAGAGCAACAAACAGCTCCTTAGCCAGATCCGCAATGAGCTGAACACCTCCTGGGCCCAGCTTCGGGAATTACTGACCACCTTCCGTCTGCAGCTAACCGAGCCAGGCCTGCGCCCTGCTCTTGAATCCAGCTGCCACGAATTTAGCGCCCGACTGGGGTTCCCGGTCAAACTTGATTACCAGCTTCCGCCTCGTTTTGTCCCTTCTCACCAGGCGATTCATCTACTGCAGATCGCCCGTGAAGCCCTGAGCAATGTACTCAAGCATTCCGGTGCTACGGCGGTCACGGTGACCGTGAGTCATCACAATAATCAGGTGAAGCTGACTGTCCAGGATAACGGCTGCGGCGTGCCGGAAAATGCCGAGAGAACGAACCACTATGGTTTAATTATCATGCGAGACCGCGCGCAAAGCCTGCGCGGTGATTGCCAGGTTCGCCGGGGAGAGTCTGGTGGCACTGAAGTCGTCGTCACCTTCATACCCGAAAAGCCCCTTACAACTGCTCAAGGAGAAAACCATGACTAATCAGGAACCGGCATCGATCCTGCTGATCGACGATCACCCGATGCTGCGCACTGGCGTAAAACAACTTGTCAGCATGGCACCGGATATCACCGTTGTCGGTGAAGCCAGCAACGGCGAACAGGGTATTGAACTTGCCGAATCGCTTGATCCTGATTTGATCTTGCTCGATCTCAATATGCCCGGCATGAACGGCCTGGAAACCCTCGACAAGCTGCGGGAGAAATCGCTTTCAGGACGCGTTGTGGTCTTTAGCGTTTCGAATCATGAAGAAGATGTGGTCACAGCGCTGAAGCGCGGTGCAGACGGCTATCTGCTGAAAGATATGGAGCCTGAAGATCTGCTCAAGGCGCTGCAACAGGCCGCAGCGGGCGAAATGGTATTGAGTGAAGCCTTAACGCCGGTACTGGCCGCCAGCCTGCGCGCGAACCGCGCGACGTCCGACCGTGACGTCAGCCAGTTAACCCCGCGAGAGCGCGATATTCTCAAGCTGATTGCCCAGGGACTGCCGAACAAAATGATCGCCCGCCGCCTGGATATCACCGAAAGCACGGTTAAAGTGCACGTGAAACATATGCTGAAGAAAATGAAGTTAAAATCCCGCGTCGAGGCCGCCGTGTGGGTGCATCAGGAACGCATTTTTTAACTTATTCATCCGGCAGCAACGTCCACCGTGGGTCGTCTTTCGGTAAGGCGATAAGCGGTTGCACCACCGTTAGCGTGATCTCATTGGAAGAGACACGCTGCCCCTTCTCATCTTCAACCACCACCGACAGCCGCCAGCGGTTGGTCGCCCCTTCACTGTCATCCCAGTCAGGCATGATCACACTCCAGCCCTCGCTGCTGTTACTCTTTGCCGGTGACGTCAGGCTCAACGCCTGCGTATCGCCCTGCCAGTGAAGCTGCCGGATACCGTTCGAACTGCGAATTTGCAGCTTCAGCATCACGGTTTCACCTGCTTTCAGATCCCACGGCGGTGTCGCCAGATAGACCGACAGCGTTTTGCGCTGGCGGAACTCCATCACTGGCAGGTTATCCCGCTCCGGTGAGTCATAACGACTGCCCCGCAGCGAACGCGTCGCGGCAACTTCGCTGGCTGAAAGTTGTTTAACAAGGGGCACACCGAAGCGATAGTTTAGCTTCAGCCCGAGATTGTTCTGGGTTACGCCACTTTCCCCCTGCTTATGAGCAGCCGTTAAGGTGACCAGCGGAACGGGCGTATAGTTAAGCCCCAGATTCACCGCCATCGGGTTGTGATAACCGTTGCCACTGTTGAACAGATCGACGTTATCGCCAAAATACTGCTCAAAGCTGACGCTGGTGTTGAGATGATGAAACCACGGTAGCCACGCTTTAGCCGTCACATCATAACCGCGCGCCATACGTTGTTCCTGAACGTCGGAGCTGTCGCGCCAGCTGGCGAACGGCTGGTAGTAGTTTGCAGACAAACGCAGATTTTCCCCCCACGCCTCGGCCCCAAGCCCGGCGCGCTGCAGATTTTCTTCGAGCAGGTTGTCATAAAACGTGTTGTAACCCAGCAGCCAGCTTCCGGCGACCCAACGCTGCCCCGCCCCGGCGTTACTGACCAGGCCGTCCGTTTGTTGCGTCAGCCCAAGCTGGCTCCAGCTCAGATAACGGTTATTATCATTCCAGGGAATAAACCAGTTCCCGCTGCTGCCATTGAATTTGCCCTCGTCATCCACCAGCACATTTACGCTGGCATTTCCCCAGGGCGAAAGCCAGGACTCAATCTGATCATTCACTTCACCACTCAGCACATCACGCACCTGACCAAACGCGAACTGGCGCGCCTGCTGGCCCGTGGTGAGGCCGTTGTCGGTCATACTGGCTTCACCAAAGGCTTTTGCCATCTCCGCCAGATGCTTTTCACCTTCCGAGGTCGGTTTTGCGAGGCCCAGATCCGGCAGATTATCACCGTTGTTATCAAACGGGTTTTGCGCCTGCTGCATAAAGGAATTCGGCGCACCGTGAACGGCTCCGGCCGAAATAAGGGGGAGTAGAAACAACCAACGGAGATGAAATAAAACGGTCATTAACGTCGTAAGAAATACCCGGTGCTTACGTGAGAACACAGGGTACATTAACGTGATTCTTTTTCTTTTGCAGCCTTAACGGGAATTTTCAGGAATAACCTGAAACAGGGTTTTCAACTCCGGTACGCACGATCCGCAGTTCGTCCCGCAACGTAATTTGGCTCCCAGCGCCTCGACAGAATCACACCCTCCGGCGATGGCCTCACGAATCGCCTTCTCCCCGATGCTGAAACAGCTACAGATGATCCGCCCCGGTTCGGCGCGCTCATCCGGGCTCTGTCCGTTCAACAGCGCATGACGTCCGGCAAGATCAACAGGAGCATGCTGGAACGAGGCTTCAATAAACGTATGTGCCAGATCCGGTAATGCAGTACCTTCCCAGAACCCAAGCATCAGCGCGCCGTTATGCCACGCCAGCACGCTGCTGCGCTCGTCGGTTTTAGCGATTTGCAGTTGCCAGCCCTGATTGCTGGCATACGCCATTACCCACTCCAGCAGCGGTTTATCGCCAGCCACGGTCAGTCGAGAGGTTTTGCGCCACCAGTAGACGGAAGACGGCAGGTCCGGCAGTTCGCGGGCATACAGTTCCCCCTGCCAGCCAGGCTGCCAGGGCATGATCCTTACGGCGGTTTGTTTGCTCTCAGGCTGGCCTGAGCAGGGATCGCAGCGCCCTTCCACCAGCGCGTTCACCCTGCCCTGACGCGAAAAAAGGGAATTCCAGTGCATGGGCGCAAACAGCTCGCCCTCCCGTGGTGAGTCGTTAATGCGCACTCTGGCGACCATCACACCGCGCGGAGAGCTGATCCGCGCGAGCTGACCGTCGAGCAGTGCAAAGCGTGAGGCATCGGTCGGACAGATCTCAACAAATGGCTCAGCGATATGTTGCATCAGCCGGGGAACGTATCCTGTGCGGGTCATGGTGTGCCATTGATCGCGAATGCGGCCAGTATTCAGTATCAGCGGATAGAGCGCATCTGCCACAGCCTTGTGTAATGCAGGTTCGACGGGAACGATCCGTCTGCAGGGGAAATCTCCGGCGTTCCACTGGTACGGCTCCAGCGCGTCCCACTCAGCGCGGGTCAAGCCGGCAAGTTCATGCAGGTTTAACGCCCGCTCACCGTTATTCTCAAAGGCCGTAAGCGCCGCATGTTCGCAAAAAATCGCCTGCGGATGTTCCCATGCAAATGCCTCTCCATAGCCAAGCTGTTCAGCTATCCTGGCGATAATCCACCAGTCCGGTTTGGCGTTGCCAGGGGCGGGCAGGAAAGCTCGCTGACGCGAAATGCGGCGCTCGGAGTTGGTCACCGTGCCATTTTTCTCTCCCCAGCCCAGCGCCGGAAAACGAATATGAGCAAAACGGCTGGTATCTGTGTCCTGCATTACCTCCGAGACGATGACCAGCGGGCAGTTCGCCAGTGCCTGACACACCGCATGGCTGTCCGGCAGCGATACAGCAGGGTTAGTGCCCATAATCCACACCGCTTTCACCTCACCGCGGGCAATGGCGTCAAACAGTTCCACCGCCATCAGCCCCGGCGTTTGCGCCAGCCGCCCGGTTCCCCAGAAGCGCGCCACGCGCGAGAGATCGTCCGGTTCGAAATTCATGTGTGCCGCCAGTTGATTCGCCAGCCCGCCCACTTCCCGCCCGCCCATCGCATTTGGCTGTCCGGTCAGCGAAAACGGGCCACAGCCCTGACGGGCGAATTTTCCGCTGGCAAGGTGGACGTTGATAATGGCGTTACATTTGTCACTCCCGCTGGTGGACTGATTGATCCCCATGGTGTAGAGCGTAATGGCGCGGGGGGCGGTCATAAACCAGTCGTAAAAAGTCCCGATCTCTTCGGCGGATAAACCGCAAAATTCTGCCACGCGAGCAACCGGCCACGCGTCGGTTTTCTGAATCAGGTTCAGCAAGCCGACAAACAGCCCGGCGTCACTGCCCGGCGCAAGCGCCAGATGCAGATCGGCGATATCGCAGGTGGCGGTTTTGCGCGGATCGATCACCACCACTTTCATCCCGGCGTTGTTCTGCCGGGCCTGCACCAGCCGCTGGTAGAGCACCGGATGCGTCCAGGCGGCGTTTGACCCGACGAGTACCACCAGGTCGCTGTTTTCCACATCTTCATAGCTGCACGGCACCAAATCTTCCCCGAATGCGCGCTTATAGCCCACCACCGCAGACGACATACACAACCTGGAGTTGGTATCGATATTAGCCGCACCGATGAATCCCTTCATCAGCTTATTGGCGGCGTAATAGTCCTCTGTCAGCAACTGGCCGGAGGCGTAGAACGCCACCGCCTGCGGCCCCCAGGTATCAATGATCTCCCGTAGCCGCTCGCCCGCCGCGCTTAACGCCTGTGGCCATTCCACGTCCTGGCCGTCAACAACGGGGTGTAGCAGCCGCCCCTGCAGGCCTGTGGTTTCGCCCAGTGCCGAGCCTTTAACACAAAGCCGCCCAAAGTTTGCAGGATGGCGTTCATCTCCGCGCACGCTTACCTTTTCGCCCTCAACGCTGACGATCACGCCACAGCCCACGCCGCAGTAAGGGCACGTTGTCCGCGTTTCATTCATGATGCCTCCGCGCGCATGACCAGTTCCTGGCTACCGACCCACACTTTGCCGTGTTCGACTTTTACCGGCCACGCCCGCACGGCGGGTTCACCGTTCTCACACTGCCGCCCGTCACGCAGGCGGATGCGCTGTTTATAAAGCGGAGAGATCACCACCGGCTCACCGCCCGCATCGCCCAGAATGCCGCGCGAGAGCACGTTCGCACTGCTGCCCGGTTCAATATCATCAAGTGCATAAACGGATTTACCAAAGCGGAACAGCGCAATAGGGTTGTGCCCCAGCCGCGCGCCAATCCCGGCTTGTTCCGGAATGTCGTCGATGCCGCAGATCTCCTGCCAGCGTTTGCTCTCCTCCGCTGGGGTGTTGTTCACCGTGGTACGGAACAGCGCCAGTCGGTTTGGATCGTTAAGCGTGGTTTGCCATTCGCACTGATACGTCTCCACCACGCGGGCCATCTCCTGCTCCAGCTCGTGGGCGATGCCCAGACTGTCGTCGAGGATCACCTCACGCAGGTAGTCCAGCCCACCTTCAAGGTTATCCATCCAGGTACTGGTACGCTGCAGGCGGTCCGCAGTACGGATATAAAACATCAGGAAGCGATCGACGGTACGAACTAAGGTTTCGTCATCCAGATCGCTGGCAAAGAGATCCGCATGGCGCGGTTTCATGCCACCGTTACCGCAAAGATAGAGATTCCAGCCCTTGTCCGTGGCAATGACACCGACATCTTTACTCTGCGCTTCGGCGCACTCGCGGGTGCAGCCGGACACCGCCATTTTGATTTTATGCGGCGCACGCAACCCCTTGTAGCGGTGCTCCAGTTTTACCGCCAGCCCGGTAGAATCCTGCACGCCATAGCGGCACCAGGTCGACCCGACGCAGGACTTCACCGTGCGGAGGGACTTACCGTAAGCGTGTCCGGTTTCAAACCCGGCCTCCACCAGCGCCTGCCAGATCTCCGGCAGTTGTTCAAGGGTGGCACCGAACAGATCAATACGCTGTCCGCCGGTGATTTTGCTGTACAGGTTGTAGCGTTTTGCGATCTGGCCGATGGCGATCAGCCCGTCGGCGGTCACTTCGCCTGCTGGCATGCGCGGCACGATGGAGTAGGTCCCGTCCTTCTGAATATTGGCAAAGTAGCGGTCGTTGGTATCCTGCAGCGGCAGATGCGCCGGTTTTAACAGGTATTCATTCCAGCAGGAGGCGAGCACTGATCCCACCAGCGGCTTACAGATCTCACACCCGTGTCCGTGCCCATAGCGACCGATCAGCTGGTCGAAGGTGCGAATGTGGTTGACGCGAACCAGGTGATAAATTTCCTGCCGCGAGTACGGGAAGTGTTCGCAGATATCCTTTTTCACCTCCACGCCCTGCTCCGCAAGCTGGAATTCCATCACCTGCTTCACCAGCGCGCTACAGCCCCCACAGCCCGTCGCCGCTTTGGTGCACTGTTTAACCGCGCCGATATCCGTTGCACCTGCGCTCACCGCCTGGCAAATATCGCCTTTGCTGACGTTATGACACGAACAGATCTGCGCGCTTTCCGGCAGCGCCGCCACGCCCAGCGCTTTCGGCGCACTGCCTGACGAAGCGGGTAAAATCAGGGTTTCAGGCTCTTTTGGGAGGCTGATACCATTGAGCATCATCTGCACCAGCGTAGCGTATTCGCTCGCATCGCCCACCAGCACGCCACCCAGCAACGTTTTGCTGTCGTGACTGACCACGATTTTTTTGTAGATCTGCTGAGGGCCATGCGTCCACTGGTAACATAACGCGCCAGGGGTTCGCCCGTGGGCATCCCCAAACGAGGCCACATCTACGCCGAGCAGCTTCAGTTTGGTACTCATATCGGCCCCGGCAAACCTCTTCTCTTCGCCTGCAAGCGTAGCCGCCACCACGCGTGCCATTTGATAGCCTGGTGCCACTAAGCCGAAAATTTTGCCTTCCCATAGTGCGCATTCACCGATGGCAAACACGTTTTGATCGGAGGTCTGACAGCGGGCATCAATGCAGATCCCCCCACGTTCACCAGTGCTCAGCCCGCTGCTGCGTGCCAGCGCATCCTGCGGACGAATACCGGCCGAGAAGACCACCATATCGGTTTCCAGCTGTTCACCATCGGCGAAGCGCAGTACCAGCCCGTCGTCCGTTGTCGCAATTTCCGTGGTGGCTTTACTGGTGTGTACCCCCACGCCCAGTGCCTCAATTTTCTTGCGCAGCATTGCCGCGCCGTCGTTGTCGAGCTGAACCGCCATCAGATTCGGCGCAAACTCCACCACGTGAGTTTCCAGCCCCAGTTGTTTCAGCGCGTTCGCCGCTTCCAGCCCCAGCAGGCCACCGCCTATGACCACACCACGACGGGAGCCTTCAGCATGTGCCGCAATGTTGTCGAGATCGTCGAGCGTGCGATAGACAAAGCAGCCCGGCAGATCGTTACCGGGTACAGGCGGTACAAACGGATACGAGCCGGTTGCCAGCACCAGTTTATCCCAGTGGGTTTCATGCCCGCTGGCGGTGCGCACCACGTGCGTTTCGCGGTCAATCGCGACGATCTGCTGAGCCAGACGCAGCTCAATACCGTTGTCGGTAAAGAAATCACCTTTCACCAGCGAGAGCGAATCTGCGCTGCGCCCGCCAAAATATTCTGAAAGGTGGACACGGTCATACGCGGCATAGCGCTCTTCACCGAAGACGATAATCTGGTATTGCTGGTGCAGATTGCGGTTAACGCAGTCTTCAAGAAAATGATGGCCGACCATACCGTGTCCAACCACCACCAGAGTAGGTTTTGTCATAGCGTTTTGTCCTGCAACCTGCGGTTGCGTAGTGAAACGATCAAACAGCCAGTCCACGTGTGCGGGAACCGGCGTTGCCAGTAAATCGGTGAAGGTCGTTGCGCTGCGGCAATCCCCCACCAGCAGCACGCCTGCAAGGGTGCCGTGATTGATCACTAAGCGGCGGTAATGGCGCGTCAGCGGGTCCCACGATTGCCAGACCACATCATCCGCCTGTGCCGTTGCGCGTCCGGCGCAGAACAACTCCACGCCCGTCACCTTGAGGCGCATCCCGTTCCCGGTTAGCGCGACGGGCGTTGCTGTATCACCAGCCAGGCGAGCAGCGAGGATATCTGCCTGTGCCAGGCACGGGGCGACCAGGCCAAATGTCTGACCCTCTGTTTCGCAGCATTCGCCGATGGCGCTGATATGTGGTGCGGATGTCTGCATCCAGCGGTCAACCACAATGCCTCTGGCGCACTCAATGCCACTCGCTTTTGCCAGCGTAACGTTGGGCTGCACGCCGGTAGCCAGCACCACGCGCCTGGCGTCGAGCTGACGGCCATGGGATAACGTCACAAAATCCGCGGCGATAGCCGTAATGCTGGTAGCCAGTTCACACCGCACACCGCGCTCCGCCAGGGCCTCTTCCAGCAGCAGCCCCGCCTGCTGATCCAGCTGTTGTTCCATCAACCACGGGCCGCGATGCACCAGCGTGACATTGTCACAAGTACGCGCAAGCGCCGCCGCAGCCTCGACACCGAGCACGCCGCCCCCCA
The DNA here is from genome assembly GCF_041021625.1 of Enterobacter sp. MALB-1. Lineage (NCBI taxonomy): Bacteria > Pseudomonadati > Pseudomonadota > Gammaproteobacteria > Enterobacterales > Enterobacteriaceae > Enterobacter > Enterobacter sp. MALB-1. The sequence goes on along the minus strand of NZ_JBDPJL010000001.1, from coordinate 1,996,419 downwards.
GCACCACCGCCGGGCCTGGCGTTTCGAGAATCGCGCGGGTATCCTTCAGGGTGCGAAACGTAAAGACGTGCGGTGCGTCGTGACCAGGGATCGGCGGCACAAACGGCAGCGACCCGGTGGCAAACACCAGTTCATCCCAGGGCAGCGTCAGGCTTTGGGTATGGACTTCAGCGCGCACCACATCCACCGCCGTCACCTTTTCCCCCCTCAGAACCGTGGCGCCACGCTGCTGATACCAGTCGTCCTCCTGCAGGCGAATAGTCGCCGCCTGTTTTTCGCCGCCCAGCACCGGAGAAAGCTGAATGCGGTTGTAGGCATGCTCATGCTCATCGCCAATCACGGTGATAGCAAAGCGGCCAGGCGCACGCCCGGTCAGCGAGGCAATCAGCCGTGTCGCCGCCATTCCATTGCCGATAATCACCAGTCGCATCGTGGCCTCCTCGTTACGCCGCTTTCGGCTGCTTTTCATAGAGGAAATGGAGGATTTGCTGGCGCAGGTGGTGATAACGGCTGTCGTCCGCCAGTTGCACCCGATTGCGCGGCCGCGGCAGGTTAACAGACAGGATCTCCCCGACGGTGGCAGCCGGGCCGTTGGTCATCATCAGCACGCGATCGGAGAGCAGCACCGCCTCGTCCACGTCATGCGTGATCAGCACGATGGTGGTGTTCAGCGCCTGCTGGATCTGCATCACCGAGTCCTGCAGATGCGCACGCGTCAGCGCATCCAGCGCACCAAAGGGTTCATCCATCAGTAAGACTTTCGGCTTCATCGCCAGCGCGCGGGCGATACCTACACGTTGCTTCATGCCGCCGGATATTTCTCCCGGACGTTTGTACAGGGCGTGACCCATCTGCACGCGATCGAGGTTGTGCTCTATCCACTCCTTACGCTCGACTTTACTCATGGTGCGACGAAACACCTGATCCACCGCCAGCGCGACGTTGTCGAAGCAGGTGAGCCACGGCAGCAAAGAGTGGTTCTGAAATACCACCGCGCGCTCGGGCCCTGGACCGGCAATTTCACGGTTGTCACAGATCAGCCCGCCTTCGGTCGGCAACGTGATCCCGGCGATCAGGTTCAGCAGCGTCGATTTGCCGCAGCCTGAGTGACCAATCAGGCTCACAGTTTCGCCTTCGTGAATATCAAAAGAGACGTTCTGCAGCGCCAGAAACTCGCCGCTGGCAGTGGAAAAACGCTGGCTCACAGCTTGTACCTGAATTAACGGTTTCATCATCACTCCTTATTTTTCCTGCCAGCTAAAGCGACGGGCGATCAGCATCAGCCCCTGCTCCAGCAGCAACCCGACCACGCCAATGATGACGATGGCGATGAGAATGTTTTCGACGTTGAGGTTGTTCCACTCGTTCCAGATCCAGAAGCCGATCCCCAGCCCCCCGGTCAGCATTTCAGCGGCGACGATCACCAGCCAGGCGATACCGATGGAGAGGCGCACCCCGGTCAACACGGCGGGCAGCACGGCGGGGAAGAGAATGCGGCGCATGATGGTCCACTCAGAGAGCTGCAGCACGCGAGCAACATTGAGATAGTCCTGCGGAATACGGCGCACCCCTTCGGCGGTATTGATCACCATCGGCCAGATCGAGCAGATAAAAATCGTCCAGCTCGATGCGGGTTCCGCTTTCTGGAACAACAGCAAGCCGATAGGCAGCCAGGCCAGCGGGCTGACCGGGCGCAGAAGCGCAATCAGCGGGTTGAACATGCGCGCAAAAAAGGTGAAGCGGCCAATCAGAAAACCGAGCGGAATACCGGCCAGCGCCGCCAGACCAAAGCCCACCGCCACACGCTGCAGCGAGGCAAGCACGTTCCAGCCGATGCCCATATCGTTGGGGCCGTCGCGGTAGAACGGGTCGGCGAAGAGTGTTAACGCCGAATCCAGCGTACTGAGCGGCGTCGGGAAACCTTTGCTGTTAATCGCAGCCAGTTGCCAGAGCACCACCAGCAAGCCCAGGCCGAGGAGCGCCGGGATGATGCGCTGTAACAGGCCATTCATCCGCCGGGCAAACGCAGGCGCGCGACGGCGAACCTGTAACGGAGGCAGGACAATCACTTCCCCGCTCTCTGACGTCTCTTGTGGTTTCGTATTTTGCAGATGCTGCATAATCAGGCCCCTCTGTGATGAATGGCGAAGCGGGTGGCGTAACCTTCCGGATCGGTACCGTTCCAGACGGTGCCGTCCATCAGTGTGCTGCTGCGAAGTGATGATGCCGGTGTGGTGATCCCCCCTACGGCTGTGGCGGCATCCTGCCAGACCGACGTCTGGTTAATACGCTGTGCGATGCCCGCATAGTCCGGTGCAGATTTGAGTAATCCCCAGCGGCGGAACTGGGTTAAGAACCACATGCCGTCGGAAAGATACGGATAGCTCACGGCACCGTCGTTGAAGAAGCGGATTGGATGCGCATCCTGCCAGCGCTGGCCGAGGCCGTTTTCGTATTCACCGAGCATCCTTCCGGTGAGGTATTGCTCTTTGGTGTTCAGCCACGCGCGACGTGCGAGGATCTGCGCGGTTTCGCGTTTGTTCTGCGCTGAAGCGTCGATCCAGCGCGCAGCCTCCAGAACAGCGCTCACCAGCGCGCGGGCGGTATGCGGGTTTTTATCTACCCAGTCGCGGCGCGTACCGAGAATTTTTTCGGGATGATCGGCCCAGATGGACTGAGAGGTTGCGGCGGTAAACCCGATCCGGTCGTTAATGGCGCGCGCATTCCACGGCTCCCCGACGCAAAAACCGACCATATTGCCTATGCGCATGTTCATCACCATTTGCGGTGGCGGCACCACCACGGTGCGAACGTCGTCGAACGGATTAATACCCGCGCTGCCCAGCCAGTAATAGAGCCACATGGCGTGCGTGCCCGTCGGAAAGGTGTGTGCAAAGGTGTATGTCCCCGGTGCCTGCTGCCCAATCATTTTTGTCAGGCTATCCAGATCGCGAACGCCCTTCTCTGCCAGATCGCTGGAGAGCGTAATGGCCTGGCCGTTCTGGTTGAGAGTCATCAGGTTTGCCATCTGCTGAGGCTTACCGGCGATACCCAGCTCCAGCCCGTACAGCAGGCCGTAGAGAATATGTGCGGCATCCAGTTCCCCGGCGACCAGCTTGTCACGCACTGCCGCCCAGCTCGCCTCTTTCGTGGGCACGAGGGTAATGCCGTATTTTTTATCGAACCCTTTCAGCGCCGCGATAACGAGCGGAGCACAGTCGGTCAGAGGGATAAACCCTACGCGTACCGTCTCCTGCTCGGGCTTATCCGAGCCAGCCGCCCACGCCGCCTGCATGACGCCAGGTAACAGCATTGCCCCGCTCGCCAGCATGCTGGCCTGCAAAAACCGTCGTCTCGACACATCCGCCATAACCACTCCTGAAAAAAAGCCAAAAAAAAGCGCCCGACAGTGCCGGAGCACCGCTGGACGCCTTTATCCCGAAGACACATGCACCGCCGTTGGTACATTGTCGAAAGTAGTGAGTTTGTTACTGCAAAGTAGATGCCAGTTTTTAATCCCTTGTTTTTCCGGCTCTCATCGGTTGCTGCCAGCGATTACGCACCTGAATCATGCAAAAAATGCCCACTGACTGTGCAACTACTCCTTTGGTGTTATCTGCCAGAGATTCTTCACGGTGAGCAGCGCGCGGGCGATATCCACCATCCGCTGGTTCTTATCCATCGCCATTTTACGCAGCGCCGTCCACGCCTGCTCTTCACTCATGTTCTGGTACGTCATCAGGATGCTTTTGGCTTTATCGATGGTTTTACGTTCTTCCAGCGTGTCGCGCAGCGAGGCCAGTTGACGAGAGAGTTGTTCTATTTCCCGCGCCTGATGACGAACCAGTGGCAGAAGCGGCTTATCCGGGAAGTGGGCGAGAGGATCGTCATGCTCGCTGGCCTGGGGTGTGCATTCATCATCGCTGCGCATTCGTTGATCGACCGCGACCATCAGATCGGCGATCTCTCCCTCCTCCAGCGTGCGCAAATGTTCAAGACGCGCGGTCTGCAACGCAAACCACTTCAGCGCAGTATTGCCGTTATCGGCCGCAGGCTGGCGGGTACAGGCCATGCGTCTGAGCTGCTCGGTTTCACGATCCGGCAGGCAATAGAGGGTAAATGTCTCCTGCACGTCGGCATGGCTGTGCGATAAAAAGACCTCAAAACAGGCCTGCTGCCCGTCAATGCGATCAACCAGTCTCTGACGCGTTTCATCGTCAAAAAAGTTTAGGGTAAAGCCAATTGCCCCCAGCGCGCGCTCCTGGCCCACCAGCTCTTTTCCCTGCATCAGACAATAGAGCGCCACAAAGCGGCCCGCGATTTGCGGATCGTCAATGCTGTCATTAAGCTGCGGAACGATACTGAGCAAATGGCGGAGCATACGGCTGTAGTGCTCCATCGCCTGAGGTGCCGCAATAGTTTGCTCAGTGACGCCGTCACGCAGTGCGTCAAGCGTCTCCAGACACTGCAGGGCACGGGCAATGCGTTCGCACACCGCACTGCCCGGCAATGGGGAGTGCTCATTGAGAAAATGATGAAAAAGCGTAATATTTTCATCGACCAGTGCTCTGCTGGCTTTGCATTCGGGCGCATAGAGCTTGCCTTGTGAACACAGCCAGACGTTTGATGCCCCGCGTTCGCACTGTAACATATGCACCAGTCGGCTGATGCCGTTCACCAGCGCCCCTGATTGCGCTAGCCTGCTGAGATGTTCCCTGCGCATCTGCCTGGCGCGTTGAAACCACGCGGTTGCGCCGGGCGAACTGCCAGCCTTCAACGTCATACTTACTCTCCCGGATAGGTATACCCGTTGAGATAAGCAATATCCGTGCCTTTACAAGAACAGGAGTCAATATGCAGAAGATTGTGATCGTCGCCAACGGTGCGGCTTACGGTAGCGAATCCCTATTTAATAGCCTGCGTCTGGCGATTGCGCTGCGCGACCGCGAAAGCAACCTGGAACTGCGTCTTTTTTTAATGTCCGATGCGGTAACAGCCGGACTGAAGGGGCAAAAACCTGCTGAAGGGTACAACATCCAGCAGATGCTGGAGATCCTGACGGCGCAAAATGTACCGGTTAAATTGTGTAAAACCTGCACCGACGGGCGCGGGATCACCGGGCTGCCGCTGATTGAGGGTGTTGAAATCGGTACCCTTGTTGAGCTGGCTGAGTGGACTCTGACCGCCGATAAAGTATTAACTTTTTAATAATAAACCCGTAAAAATATTATTTTCTTATGGACGCGGTTTCAGCATCAAGTTTACCTGCGAAATTGCCGATAGGCATGAAAACAACACAGCAGGTATTTCACTTATGTTCAGGTCCATTCGTGCTCGTATCATTGCCGCGACGACAGGCTGTCTGGTCGTCGCCCTTCTTCTTAATACCGTTATCAACTTCCAGGTCACGCGCCAGGATAACCAGCAGTCGCAGCGCGATATCCTGACCAGCACCAGTGCCAGCCATAATATGGCGATTGCGGACTGGGTAAACAGCAAGATGACCGTGATTGTTTCCGCGCAGAGCGTCGCGCTGAGCGATGATCCGGTTCCGACCTTTAAACAACTCGCTCAGGCTGGCGGGTTTACTAACGTCTATGTGGGCTATGCCAGCAAAACGGCAAAATTCTCTGATCCTGCGGGTGTTCCGGCGGATTACGACCCGACCATTCGCCCGTGGTATCAGCAGGTCGTCAGCGCCGACGCGCCCGTTGTTACCGCTCCTTACGTTGATGCAGGAACCGGCAAGCTGGTGGTGACCTTCGCCGTGCCGGTCAAAGAAAATGGCACCCTGAAAGCGGTGGTCGCAGGCGACGTGGCAATGGATAGCGTGGTCGCTAACATTCGCGGTATTCACCCCACTCCGGCGAGCAGCGGGTTGCTGATTGACAGCGACGGCACCGTGATTGCAGCCAACGATCCGGCCCTGACGCTGAAGCCGTTTGCCGACGTGCTCAAGGGGACTGACTTTAGCGCGCTGAAAAAGGGTGACCCGGTCGACGGAACGTTTAACGGCGTTGAGAAAACGTTCGTGGCAACAGCGGTGCCAGGCACACACTGGATGCTGATTGTGGCACTCGACAACAATGATGCCACCTCCGGTATGCGCTCCCTGCTGAAAGCCTCGGCGCTGTCGCTGGTGATCCTGGCCCTGCTGAGCGGCGCAATTGTCCACTTCATGATTGCCCGTCTGCTGAAGCGTTTATCGGATATCCGCGACGCGATGCATAACATTGCCAACGGCACCAACGACCTGTCGCAGCGCCTGCCCGATAACGGTGAAGATGAAGTGGCACAGATCGCCCAGGCGTTTAACGCCTTCAGCGATAAGCTCTCGGTGGTGATGGTTCAGCTACGGGATGCGAGTGCGTCGGTGAAAAATGCCGCACGGGAAATTGCAGCGGGCAACCAGGATCTGTCCGGGCGTACTGAACAGGCCGCCTCCAGCCTGCGTGAAACGGCCAGTGCCGTCGAAGAGATCACCGCCTCGGTCACCCAGTCGAATGAGTCCGCAGCGGAAGCCAACGATCAGGCGAGTAAAGCCTCAGCCGCAGCCTCGCGTGGAGGCGAAGTGGTATCCCAGGCCATCAGCACCATGCAGTCTATTGAAGTGGCCTCGGCTAAAATTGGCGACATCACCAGCGTGATTGACGGCATTGCCTTCCAGACCAACATTCTGGCGCTGAATGCTTCCGTCGAAGCGGCGCGCGCCGGAGAGCAAGGCCGCGGGTTTGCCGTGGTAGCAGGTGAAGTGCGTAACCTGGCCAGCCGCAGCGCCCAGGCTGCTAAAGAGATTAAATCTCTGATCGATTCCACCACTGACAGCGTGGCGACCGGTTCTCGTTATGTACATCTGGCCGGAGAGAGCATGAATGAGATCCGCTCCAGCATCGGTAGCGTTTCGGGCATCATGCGCGAGATCTCCATCGCGACCAGTGAGCAGATGAAAGGCATTCATGAGATCAACCATGCGGTGACGCACCTGGACCGTATGGTGCAGCAGAACGCCGAACTGGTGGTGCAATCCGCCGCCGCAGCCAGCGCCCTGCAGAGCCAGGCGGGCGACCTTGCTGAAACGGCCGGACATTTCCGCATTTAATTTTCTTCTGGCGCGCGAAAAGGGGGTAAAACGCGCGCCAGCTGAATGCTTTCAGGAATTTTGTCATTTTTGTTTAAACGTTATGCCATTTTTTGATCAAAATCAGCATCCTTCACCCTCCCCTTTGGTGTTATGCACTGAGTGAATTGTGAACAACATCACGCTCAGCGCTGGCTGCAAAGAGCGTAGCTTAAGACGACGGGGTAAAAAAATGGCACTGGTAAAAACAAGTCTGAAACTGTTTGGCGGGGATACGGTTGTGGTACGTTGCTCAGAGCGCTGCCGCATTCATTTGATGAGTGCAAAAGCACAAAAGCAAACGCAGGCAGATGTCCTGACCGTGCAGGATGACAAGGCATGGCTGACGGTGCCGTACACCGGCACCTGGGATGTGCTGATTGACAGCCACAGCCAGTCACTCGAACACTCTGTGAGTTACGTTGCCGCTTAACCGCGACGCCCGGCTGCAGTCACACAGTCGGGCATTTTTATCAGGCAAAGCCCGGACGCAGCGGGTTATTCAGCAGGTTACCTTCCATCAGCGCTTTGACTTTCGTCACCAGCTCATTCAGACAATCATCCTTCATGCCGAGCCGCGTTAGCTCCTGATCGAGGGAAAAGAGATATTGCGCATTCGTGCCCAGTGGACCACTGGCGGCAGCAATTAACGGGGCAATAACCTGCGGGCGGGTGTCCGCTTCATACAGCGGATGGCGCGGGTCCATAATAAAGACCAGCGCATTGACGGTGCGGCCATCGTCGAGTTCCAGTTTGAACCAGCCGGGAATGTAGCAGCCGGTGATCATCTCGCGCTTCCACAGCAGCGTCAGTTCATCTTCCAGAGTGGCATCCGGGAGCCGGTAAGCCACGCCGGTGGTGCGTCCGCCCTCTTTCAGTGCAAGCATACGACCCGGCTGACACGCGCTGCCGCGCCCGGCGGTCAGGCGCAAACAAAATGCGCGATGCCAGCCAGGAAGTGTACCGGTTGCCGATTCGACAAATTCCAGGGCCGGGTTCCACATCAGCGAACCATAGCCAAAAATCCACACTGGTCCATCATCCGGGCGGCAGGCCAGCGTCGCAGCGAGCGATGCCGCACGTTGTTCAGCCGACCAGAGAAGCGATTCCTCAATATCACCAAATGCCGTCTTACAATCTGCCTTCATTAAGAAATCACGCGTTAACACTTTCCACCTCCGCCACTGCATGCTTCCCTGCGACATCTGTAATTCGCCTTCCCGGCATTAAATGCTGGTCATTTTACCCGCAGTGAATGAACGATAAGCAATTCACAGGCCAGTTGCAATACAACGGAAGTTCCACCGCCTGAAAAGTCAAAATGAAGGTGTTGCATCAGGCAGCGGTTATTTCTTTTTGTGCCATTTATCATCGTCTCCTTTCTCATATTCATGTTTTACGGCAGCCCATGCCACCTTATGTGCGGTCTCTTCACGGCTGGCATCATCCCGGCGATCGTCTTTATCTTTGTACTGATCCCAGGCGCTGTTAAACGCCTCTTTATAGATCTCCTGCGCATGAGCGGGAAGGACATGCTGCACGCTGTCGGGTAATTCGCGTTTCGTTTTATATGGCATCTCTGACCTCTCTTTTTGCTAAAGAGGTAAGTGTGGACGAGGATACTTCATGGTGCCAGCAAGAATAGAATTCTTAAATACCAAAGAAGTTAATTAACTGTTATTTATTGATTATTTATAAAAGAAGATAAGATATGCCACTTAGAATAAGAATTTACTGCTAACGGTAAAATTAAGTAAACATTAAACGGTATTCAACAGAGATCTGTTAGTTTAATGGCCTCAAAATTCTATCTATAATTACAAGCACCTGCATTGACGGAGAAGCACATGACAGCAACACACGAGGCGGTAAAGACCCGCCACAAGGAGACGTCGCTCATTTTCCCGGTTCTGGCACTGGCTGTGCTGCTCTTCTGGGGAAGCAGTCAGTCACTGCCAGTGGTGGTGGGTATCAATATCCTTGCGCTGGTGGGGATTTTAACCAGCGCATTTAGCGTGGTTCGCCATGCGGACGTGCTGGCGCACCGCCTGGGTGAGCCGTACGGTTCATTAATCTTAAGCCTTTCCGTTGTTATTCTCGAAGTGAGCCTGATATCTGCTCTCATGGCGACCGGCGACGCTGCGCCAACGCTGATGCGCGATACACTCTATTCCATCATTATGATTGTAACGGGCGGTCTGGTGGGCTTTTCTCTCTTACTGGGCGGACGCAAATTTGCGACCCAGTATATGAATCTGTTTGGTATTAAACAGTATTTAATCGCCCTGTTCCCGCTGGCCATTATTGTGCTGGTCTTCCCGATGGCGCTACCGGGTGCGAATTTCACCACTGCACAAGCATTACTGGTCGCACTGATTTCGGCCGCAATGTACGGCGTGTTTCTGTTAATTCAGACCAAAACGCACCAGAGCCTGTTTGTTTACGAGCATGAAGATGACGCCGACGACGACGACCCGCATCACGGTAAGCCGTCAGCCCACAGCAGCGCCTGGCACACCGTCTGGCTGATTGTGCATCTGATCGCGGTTATCGCCGTGACCAAGATGAACGCAAACCCGCTGGAAACGCTGTTAACTGAGCTGAATGCGCCCGTGGCCTTCACCGGCTTCCTGGTGGCGCTGCTTATTCTCTCCCCTGAAGGGCTGGGAGCACTGAAAGCGGTGCTGAACAACCAGGTGCAGCGCGCGATGAACCTGTTCTTTGGCTCCGTTCTGGCAACCATTTCCCTCACCGTTCCGGTGGTAACGCTGATTGCCTTTATGACCGGTAATGAGCTGCAATTTGCGCTGGGCGCACCAGAGCTGGTTGTGATGGTGGCATCCCTGTTGCTGTGCCAGTTATCCTTCTCGACCGGCCGCACCAACGTGCTGAACGGTGCCGCGCATATGGCCTTGTTTGTCGCGTACCTGATGACGATTTTTGCGTAACCTTTTTTGCCGGGTGGCGCTGCGCTTACCCGGCCTACAAAACCCGTAGGCCCGCGCAAGCGCAGCGCCGCCGGGCAAAGAAAAACCCGCCGAAGCGGGTTTTTTTATTAGTTGCTGGTATCCAGCTCGTCGAAGCTCTTCACCAGATCGTCAATCGCTTTGATCTGCTTCAGGAACGGCTCCAGCTTATCCAGCGGCAGTGCAGATGGGCCATCGCATTTCGCATTGGCCGGGTCCGGGTGCGCTTCAATGAACAGACCCGCCAGGCCGGTAGCCATACCGGCGCGCGCCAGCTCGGTCACCTGCGCACGACGGCCGCCAGAGGCTGCGCCAAACGGGTCGCGGCACTGAAGGGCGTGGGTCACGTCGAAGATCACCGGAGACTGGCCGGAAACGTTCTTCATTACGCTGAAGCCCAGCATATCCACAACCAGGTTGTCGTAACCGAAGTTTGAACCACGGTCACACAGGATCACCTTGTCGTTGCCGCCTTCGATAAACTTATCGACGATGTTACCCATCTGGCCAGGGCTGACGAACTGAGGTTTTTTCACGTTGATCACGGCACCGGTTTTCGCCATCGCAGCAACCAGATCGGTCTGGCGAGCCAGGAACGCCGGAAGCTGGATCACGTCTACCACGTCTGCAACAGGCTGCGCCTGAGAGGCTTCATGCACGTCGGTGATTACTTTCACGCCAAAGGTCTGTTTCAGCTCCTGGAAAATCTTCATCCCTTCTTCCAGACCAGGACCACGGTAAGAATTGATAGAGGAGCGGTTGGCTTTGTCAAAAGAGGCTTTAAACACATACGGGATACCCAGCTTCTGGGTCACGGTCACGTAGTGTTCGCAGATACGCATCGCGAGATCACGGGACTCCAGCACGTTCATACCGCCAAACAGCACGAACGGCAGGTCGTTTGCCACGTTGATATCGCCAATGCTAACTACTTTTTGTTTCATATAATCGCCTTTTTCAGGTGTGAATCGGAACTAAGTTAATGCAATGTGATTTGTTTATGCGAGATCGCGTTGATCTGCGCGCGAATCATTTCGCTAATGGGATCTTCCGGACACTGCTCAACGAAATAGTTCAAATCATGTAACGCCACATGCTCACAGTCGAGCTGGGCATAAATAAGCCCGCGGTCGCGAATTTCATACGGATCTTCAGGGTTAAACTGGAGCAGTACCTCGCTGGCACGCAGTGCCAGCTCCATTTGCCGCTCTTCCATCAGCGCGGATTTTAGCGTATCCAGCAACTTGCGAATAACCTCTGAATTATCGGCTTCATCAAGATCTTCGTTAAAAAGCTCAGCCACCGGGCTAATGTTACCTTTCAACCACACATCCAGCGTATGCTCATCCAGCGTATCGCCGTTAAAGGGATTAATTAACCACATCTCCCCATCCAGCCACTCTGCACGCAGGATCATCTGCGTCGGAAAAATGACCGGTACTAGCGGAATATCCAGGCGATGAGCCACCCACAGCAAAATGGCACCCAGCGCAACGGCGCTGCCCTGACGGTTTTTTAACACCTGGTCCAGCCACAATGCATCAGAAAGACGATACACGCCACGCGTGTCGCAGAAACCCCATTCGCCGTAGAAAAGCTCAACCAGCTTCTCTAATTGCCAGTCCTGCGGGCGGGCCTGATTGATCTCTTCGCGCGCCAGGCTGACCAGATTCTCCAGCTCATCGTAGACATACTGTGACGTAAAGTCGTCGCGAATCATCTCAGAAATCAGGATCATGCCATCGCAGAGCGGCACTTTGTTAAATTCGAAATCGGCTAAGGACCTCATGACTTACCCCAGTAACGGTATTCTTGTGGTGGCGAGTTTAATGATGATGTACAGCACCACCAGGCCCAGCAGAAAGGCAATAAACCCCGTCTGCTGGCTGCGCGGACGATGACGCCCAAGCGCGATAAAACCCAAAACGATGTAGATGATAACGCCAAACAGCTTTTCAGTCAGCCATGCGCCTTTATCAGTAAATGGCAGATAGCCGGTCTTCCACATTAACCCCGCGCCGGAAAGGAACAGCACGGTGTCGATACAGTGCGGCGCGATGCGTACCCAACGCGCGTTAATCAGCGGATTATTGCTGTAGCGCCACCAGTAACGGACGATAAAAAAGCCGATGGTCAGGGCTACGGAAATCAGGTGAACGGAGATCAGCACCGTAAACACGCTCACGACCACTGCCCCAGCGTCAGGCGTTCATTGCCGCCGTAATCACGACAGGTTTCCACTGCGGTGTACCCTGCCTGTGTAAACAGCGCACGAACGGCTTCCCCTTGCGTCCAGCCATGTTCCACTAACAGCCAGCCACCGGAAAGTAAATGTTGCCGTGACGTTGTCACAATGTGATCAAGATCGGCTAACCCTTCGTTAGCGGCAACCAGCGCCGTCAGCGGTTCAAAACGAACATCACCCTGCGCGAGGTGCGGATCGTGTTCGTCGATATAGGGCGGATTGCTGACAATCATCCCAAAAGTACGGTTCTTAAGGGCGGCAAACCAGCTGCTTTGCAGGACAGAAACATTGTTCAGCCCCAGACGTTCAACGTTACGCTGCGCGAGTGCCACCGCATCAGGCATGACGTCCACCGCCGTCACGGTGCAGTCCGGCCGCTCGCTGGCAAGCGCCAGCGCAATCGCGCCGGTGCCCGTACCAAGATCGAGTATGTGGCATGGCTGCGCCGGTAACCGCGCCAGCGCCTGCTCCACCAGACACTCGGTGTCGGGGCGAGGGATCAGCGTCGCCGCCGAGACGTACAGCGGCAGAGACCAGAACTCACGTTCCCCGACCAGATGCGCCACAGGCTCGCCCGTTTTACGGCGGGCAAGCAGCGCGTCCAGCTTCGTTTGCTGTTCAGCGGTCAACCCGGTTTCCCCGAACGCCAGCAGGTACGTGCGGGCTTTACCCGTCACAAAACCCAGTAAAATCTCGGCGTCGCGGCGTGGGCTTTCGCTGGCAGAAAGCTCACTTGCGGCATGGCGTAACCAGTGCTGAAAATCCATTATTCCTGCTCGGACAAGGCCGCCAGCTGGTCGGCCTGGTATTCCTGCACGACAGGCTCAATCAGCATGTCGAGCTTGCCTTCCATCACTTCGTCCAGCCGGTACAGCGTCAGGTTGATGCGGTGATCGGTTACACGGCCCTGCGGAAAGTTATAGGTACGGTTACGATCGCTGCGATCGCCGCTGCCCAGCAGGTTACGACGCGTAGACGCTTCTGCCTGCTGGCGTTTCGCCACTTCGGCGGCGCGGATACGCGCACCGAGCACGGAGAGCGCTTTGGCTTTGTTCTTGTGCTGCGAACGTTCGTCCTGGCACTCCACCACAATGCCGGTTGGCAGGTGGGTAATACGGATGGCGGAGTCAGTGGTATTAACGTGCTGACCCCCCGCCCCTGAGGAACGGAAAGTATCGATGCGCAGGTCCGCCGGGTTGATGTCCGGCAGTTCCGCGTCCGGCAGCTCAGGCATGACCGCGACCGTACAGGCGGAGGTGTGAATACGTCCCTGAGATTCTGTCGCAGGCACACGCTGCACGCGGTGGCCGCCGGATTCAAACTTCAGGCGGCCGTAAACACCGTCGCCGCTGATCTTGGCGATAACTTCTTTAAAACCACCGTGCTCACCTTCGTTGGCGCTCATGATTTCCACACGCCAGCGACGCGCTTCCGCGTAACGGCTGTACATGCGGAACAGGTCACCCGCAAACAGTGCCGCTTCGTCGCCGCCGGTTCCGGCGCGAACTTCCACAAACGCGTTGCGTTCGTCGTCAGGATCTTTTGGCAGCAGAAGCACCTGGAGCTGCTGCTCCATCTCTTCAGAACGCGCTTTCGCGTCCTGCAACTCTTCCTGCGCCATTTCACGCATTTCAGGGTCGTCGAGCATCATCTGCGCGGTTTCAATATCTTCCTGGACCTGTCGCCAGTCGGTAAAGCATTTAGAAACATCACTTAACTGCGCGTACTCACGCGACAGCGCGCGAAAACGTTCCTGGTCTGCAATGGTCCCGGCATCACCGAGCAGCGCCTGTACTTCTTCATGGCGCTCGTGCAGAGCTTCCAGTTTGGCGACGATAGAAGGCTTCATAGGCGTAAATGCACCTTGTAATAGAAAATGGGTGTAGGGCGCTATTCCAGCCCGAGGCTGTTGCGCAGAATAGTCAGGCGTTCATCGTCCCCGTCTCGGGCAGCCTGCTGAAGAGATTTGGTTGGGGCATGGATCAGGCGGTTGGTCAGTTTCCAGGCCAGATCCTGCATAATAGCTTGCGCGTCGCCGCCCTGTTCCAGGGCCGCTAACGCTTTGGCAGTCAGGTCATCACGCACCTGCTCTGCCTGCCCGCGATACTCGCGGATCGTCTCGCTGACGCTTTGCGCGCGCAGCCAGGCCATAAACTCGCTGGTTTCCTGCTCGACGATGGTTTCCGCCTGCACCGCCGCCGCTTTACGCTGCGCAAGGTTGTGCGAAATGATGCTTTGCAGGTCATCCACGCTGTAAAGATAGGCGTTTGCCAGTTTGCCGACTTCCGGCTCGACATCGCGCGGAACCGCGATATCCACCAGCAGCATCGGCTGATTACGGCGGGATTTCAGCGCACGTTCCACCATCCCTTTACCGATAATCGGCAGCGGGCTGGCGGTAGAACTGATAATAATGTCCGCCTCTTTCAGGCGTTCATCAATGTCGCTCAGCGCAATGACTTCTGCGCCCACTTCGTCCGCCAGCACCTGCGCACGTTCGCGGGTACGGTTCGCGATAATCATCTTTTTCACTTTATGTTCGCGCAGATGGCGGGCCACAAGTTCGATGGTTTCACCGGCACCCACAAGTAACACCGTGACAGTCGACAGCGACTCAAAAATTTGACGCGCCAGAGTACAGGCTGCGAAAGCAACAGAAACCGCACTGGCACCAATGTCGGTTTCGGTTCGCACACGCTTTGCGACGGAGAAGGATTTCTGGAACATACGTTCCAGCTCGCTGGCTTTAAGATGCCCTTTTTGCGAATCCGCAAAGGCTTTTTTGACCTGACCGAGAATTTGTGGCTCGCCGAGCACCAGCGAATCCAGACCGCTGGCCACGCGCATCAGGTGGCTGACCGCATCGTTGTCATGATGCCAGTACAGACTATTACGCAGCTCTTCTTCGTCGAGGTTGTGGTAGTCACATAACCAGCGAATTAACGCTTCGTGCAGGTTGTCCTGCTCTTCCACGCTTAAGTACAGCTCAGTACGGTTGCACGTCGAGAGCACCACGCCGCCCTGCACCATCGGTTGTGCAAGCAGGCTGTCCAGCGCCAGGTCGAGCGTATCCGGCGAAAACGTAACGCGTTCTCGCAACGAAACCGGGGCTGTTTTGTGGTTAATACCGAGTGCTAATAGGGTCATGTTGAGCGGGAGTAGTACCAGCGTTAATAAGGTTAGCAGGTCGCATCATACAGGATGCGCGAGATCAATAAAAGAGACTGCCCCCTTTCGGAGTAATAGCTTACACAACGCTTTGAGATAATTTGAACGTAGACGGTAGCACCCTGTGACGCTAGCATTAACAGTTATAACTGCAACGTATCTCAAGGATTTGTCATCATTATGACCCGACTGATTCGCCTGCTGCCTCTGGCGGCGCTGGTTCTGACCGCGTGTTCCATCACCCCGCCCAAAGGACCAGGCAAAAGCCCTGACTCGCCGCAGTGGCGTCAGCACCAGCAGGACGTGCGCAATTTAAGTCAGTACCAGACCCGCGGTGCCTTTGCTTATCTGTCTGACGAGCAAAAAGTGTACGCCCGCTTCTTCTGGCAGCAAACGGGGCAGGACCGTTACCGTCTGCTGTTGCTCAACCCGCTGGGCAGTACCGAGCTGGAACTCATCGCCAGGCCGGGTGAAGCGCAGATCACCGACAACAAAGGGCAGCATTACACCGCCACCGATGCGGAAGAGATGATCGGCAAGCTGACCGGCATGCCTATCCCGCTGAACAGCCTGCGCCAGTGGATACTCGGCCTGCCGGGTGACGCGACCGATTACACCCTCGATGCCCAGTACCGTCTGAGCCAGGTGAATTACACCCAGAACGGCAAAAGCTGGAAAGTGGTTTACAGTGCCTATGACAGCAACACGAAACCGTCGCTGCCATCCAATATGGAGCTGACGCAGGGCAGCCAGCGCATCAAGCTGAAAATGGACAACTGGATCGTTAAATGATGACCCACTGGCCCTCACCCGCAAAGCTGAACCTGTTTTTATACATCACCGGGCAGCGTGCTGACGGGTATCACACCCTGCAGACGCTGTTTCAGTTTCTTGACTACGGCGACACAATCTCTATTGAGCTACGTCAGGACGGGCAGATTCGTCTGCTGACGCCGGTTGACGGCGTAGAGCATGAAGATAACCTGATCGTGCGTGCCGCACGCCTGCTGATGAAGGCGGCGGCGAATACCGATCGGCTGCCTGCGGGCAGCGGCGCAGATATCCACGTTGAAAAGCGTTTGCCGATGGGCGGCGGTCTGGGCGGAGGCTCTTCTAATGCGGCTACCGTACTGGTTGCGCTGAATCACCTTTGGGGCTGTGGGTTATCGAAAGACGAGCTGGCAGCCTTAGGGTTGACGCTGGGTGCGGATGTGCCGGTGTTTGTGCGCGGTCATGCGGCGTTTGCTGAAGGCGTTGGTGAGATACTTTCGCCCGTGGAGCCAGCGGAAAAATGGTATCTGGTTGCCCACCCTGGCGTGAGCATTCCGACCCCTGTTATTTTCAAAGATCCTGACCTGCCAAGAAATACCCCGGTGCGGTCAATAGAAACGTTATTAAATTGTGAATTCAGCAACGATTGCGAGGTTATCGCAAGAAAACGTTTTCGCGAGGTTGATGCGGTGCTTTCCTGGCTGTTAGAATACGCGCCGTCGCGCCTGACTGGCACAGGGGCCTGTGTCTTTGCTGAATTTGACACCGAGTCCGCCGCTCGTCAGGTGCTTGAGCAAGCGCCGGTTTGGCTGCATGGTTTTGTAGCACGCGGGATGAACACCTCCCCCCTACAGCACGCCATTCTGGCGCAGACTGAGTTTCGGTGACAACGTCACCCTGTTCCAGACGTTGCATCGCGCTCTTTAATACACCGCCTGGATAGCATTTCGCTTAGGCCCCGCAGTTAGCGGCGAATGCTATCCACCACTGGACGCATGCCTGAGGTTCTTCTCGTGCCTGATATGAAGCTTTTTGCTGGTAACGCCACCCCGGAACTAGCACAACGTATTGCCAACCGCCTGTACACTTCCCTCGGCGACGCCGCCGTAGGTCGCTTTAGCGACGGCGAAGTCAGCGTACAAATTAACGAAAATGTACGCGGTGGTGATATTTTCATCATCCAGTCCACCTGTGCTCCAACGAACGACAACCTGATGGAACTGGTTGTTATGGTCGACGCCCTGCGTCGTGCTTCCGCAGGCCGTATCACTGCTGTAATCCCTTACTTTGGCTATGCCCGCCAGGACCGTCGCGTCCGTTCCGCGCGTGTGCCTATCACGGCCAAAGTTGTCGCTGACTTCCTGTCAAGCGTAGGCGTTGACCGCGTTCTGACCGTTGACCTGCACGCCGAGCAGATCCAGGGCTTCTTCGATGTTCCGGTTGATAACGTATTCGGCAGTCCAATCCTGCTGGAAGACATGCTGCAGCTGAATCTGGACAACCCAATCGTGGTTTCTCCGGACATCGGTGGTGTGGTCCGTGCACGTGCTATCGCAAAACTGCTGAACGATACCGACATGGCAATCATCGACAAACGCCGTCCGCGTGCTAACGTGTCTCAGGTGATGCATATCATCGGTGACGTTGCTGGCCGCGACTGTGTGCTGGTTGATGACATGATCGATACCGGCGGTACGCTGTGTAAAGCAGCTGAAGCCCTGAAAGAGCGTGGTGCCAAGCGCGTGTTCGCTTACGCGACTCACCCGATCTTCTCTGGTAATGCGGTGAATAATCTCCGTAACTCCG
Organism: Enterobacter sp. MALB-1; assembly: GCF_041021625.1. Classification (NCBI taxonomy): domain Bacteria; kingdom Pseudomonadati; phylum Pseudomonadota; class Gammaproteobacteria; order Enterobacterales; family Enterobacteriaceae; genus Enterobacter; species Enterobacter sp. MALB-1. Next base: position 1,978,346 of record NZ_JBDPJL010000001.1, on the reverse strand, counting down.
TTATCGACGAAGTTGTGGTTTGCGATACCATTCCATTGAGTGACGAAATCAAAGCGCTGCCAAACGTGCGTACTTTGACCCTGTCCGGAATGTTGGCCGAAGCGATTCGTCGTATCAGCAACGAAGAATCGATCTCAGCAATGTTCGAACACTAAGCGAACATGGCCGAAAAACCCGCTGCGGCGGGTTTTTTTGTCTCTGATATGTATTTGTATGATTAATGCCTCCTTCACCTGCCATTCACATGACAGATGATGCGCACACGGATGAAAGATAATTGTGAAAAACGTAACTTCCTCACATGTTCTGCCCTTTCGCGCCCTCATCGACGCTTGCTGGAAAGAGAAATATACCTCGTCACGTTTTATACGTGACGTCATCGCCGGGATCACTGTCGGTATTATCGCCATACCGCTGGCGATGGCTCTGGCGATTGGTAGCGGCGTGGCACCGCAGTACGGCCTTTACACCTCGGCTGTCGCCGGGATTGTGATTGCGCTGACGGGCGGCTCACGCTTCAGTGTTTCCGGGCCGACCGCTGCTTTTGTGGTGATCCTCTACCCGGTTTCTCAGCAGTTTGGCCTGGCTGGCCTGCTGGTCGCCACCCTGATGTCCGGCGTCTTTCTGATCCTGTTTGGCCTGGCCCGCTTTGGTCGGTTAATCGAGTACATTCCCCTTTCCGTGACGCTGGGGTTCACATCCGGGATTGGCATTACCATCGGAACAATGCAGATCAAAGATTTTCTGGGCTTGCAGCTGACGCACGTGCCTGAACATTACCTGCAAAAAGTCGGAGCGCTGCTGATGGCGCTACCGACCCTCAACGTGGGTGATGCCGCGATTGGGATTGTCACTCTGGGGACGCTGATTGCCTGGCCTCGTTTGGGCATTCGTCTGCCGGGGCATTTGCCTGCGCTGCTGCTGGGCTGTGCGGTGATGGCCATCGTTAATTTATTCGGTGGAAACGTCGCCACTATCGGCTCACAGTTCCACTATGTTCTGGCGGATGGTTCTCAGGGTAGTGGTATTCCACAGCTATTACCGCAACTGGTTCTGCCGTGGGATATGCCTGGCTCCAGCTTCACGCTGAGCTGGGATTCGCTGCAGGCGCTGCTGCCCGCCGCCTTCTCAATGGCGATGCTGGGGGCGATTGAATCCCTGCTGTGCGCCGTGGTACTGGACGGTATGACCGGCACCAAACATAAAGCCAACAGCGAGCTGGTTGGTCAGGGGTTAGGGAATATCATCGCGCCATTCTTTGGCGGTATCACGGCAACGGCCGCCATTGCCCGCTCTGCGGCCAACGTGCGCGCAGGGGCCACCTCACCGGTTTCGGCGGTTATTCACTCCGTGCTGGTGATCCTCGCCCTGCTGATCCTCGCGCCGCTGCTTTCATGGCTGCCACTTTCGGCTATGGCGGCTCTGCTGCTGATGGTGGCGTGGAACATGAGTGAAGCGCATAAGGTGGTAAATCTGCTGCGCCGTGCGCCAAAAGACGACATCATCGTCATGCTGATCTGTATGTCCCTGACCGTGCTGTTCGATATGGTTATCGCTATCAGCGTGGGCATCGTGCTGGCCTCGTTGCTGTTTATGCGCCGCATTGCGCAGATGACACGCCTCTCACCGGTTAACGTTGAGGTGCCTGACGATGTGCTGGTGTTACGCGTGATCGGCCCGCTGTTCTTTGCCGCCGCCGAAGGTCTGTTTAGCGATCTGGAGTCCCGCATTGCGGGCAAACGCATTGTGGTGCTGAAATGGGATGCCGTGCCGGTGCTGGATGCCGGTGGGCTGGATGCCTTCCAGCGCTTCGTTAAGCGTCTGCCGGAGGGTTGCGAGCTGCGGGTCAGTAACCTGGAATTCCAGCCGCTGCGCACCATGGCACGCGCTGGCGTGCAGCCAATCCCTGGTCGCCTGGCTTTTTATCCCGATCGCGAAGCCGCGCTAAAGGATCTGTAATCTGCAACCGTAAAAAAAACGACTCTGAAAAGAGTCGTTTTTTATGTTCTTTAATTGCAACGCACTAACTGTGCTTATGCTGGTCACGGCGGCAACGTTTGTCGTAATGGCGCACCCACCAGTATCTGTCACTCACCTGTTCGTGGCCGCTCACACGCGCCCCTGCCAGCCACAACACTGCACCAATAAAGATGCTCAGCACCGCGCCATGCGCGAAGTATTGTGGAAGGTCAAGCTGCGGTAACTGGTTTAAAATAGAATAACCCACACCGACGACCATCACCAGGAGTCCCAACCCCATCAGTACGTTACCGAGTATCGAAGCGTTTTTGCGTTTCATATGTCACCTCCGGAACCTGGGTTGTAAGGGATAATCCCCTAATCCTTGTGTGTAAAGTATAGACAACACCGCTTATATGAGTTGCGTGAATGATCACAATTACAGACGACGTCCGGACAAAAGTTTACAAATAAGCGCCTGAACAGCTTGAAATTCTAATGGTTCAGACCAGTAATTATTCACATTTCCGCCTGACTGCCCCATAACTTTGTCAAGCGGCTCGCCAGACAGTAAACTACGCGCCAGATCTGGAACCCATTAGGAATTGAATCGTGACGATTAAACTGATTGTCGGCCTCGCCAACCCAGGCGCAGAATATGCAGCGACCCGCCATAATGCCGGTGCCTGGTATGTCGATCTGCTGGCCGAACGGTTACGAGCCCCGCTGCGTGAAGAACCGAAATTCTTCGGGTATACCTCACGCATCAACCTTGCCGGTGCAGATGTGCGGCTGCTGGTGCCCACCACCTTTATGAACCTGAGCGGCAAAGCCGTGGCGGCAATGGCAACGTTTTATCGCATCAATCCGGATGAAATTCTGGTTGCTCATGACGAGCTTGACCTGCCCCCTGGTGTGGCAAAATTTAAACTCGGCGGCGGTCATGGCGGTCATAATGGCCTGAAAGACATTATCAGCAAACTGGGGAATAACCCGAATTTTCACCGTTTGCGCGTGGGAATCGGCCATCCGGGCGATAAAAACAAAGTTGTGGGTTTTGTTCTGGGTAAGCCTCCGTTTTCTGAGCAAAAATTAATTGATGAAGCGGTAGACGAAGCGGCGCGCTGCACTGAAATCTGGCTCAAAGAGGGCTTAACAAAGGCGACAAATCGCTTACATGCCTTTAAAGCGCAATAATCAGGGCAATACGGCTTTTTTGCCGCGCACCCTGCAGGTTACGTGTATAATAGGCGTAGTTATTTACTTTTCTTCAATCGGTTATCTCTAACGGATTGATTATCAAGATATTAAGGTGATTTAGAAATGGGATTCAAATGCGGTATCGTCGGTCTGCCAAACGTGGGCAAATCCACCCTGTTTAACGCGCTTACCAAAGCGGGTATCGAAGCGGCGAACTTCCCGTTCTGTACCATCGAGCCAAACACTGGCGTTGTGCCAATGCCCGATCCGCGTCTGGACCAGCTTGCGGAAATCGTTAAGCCGCAGCGCATTCTGCCAACCACCATGGAGTTCGTGGACATCGCGGGCCTGGTTAAAGGGGCTTCCAAAGGTGAAGGTCTGGGCAACCAGTTCCTGACCAACATTCGTGAAACCGAAGCGATCGGTCACGTTGTGCGCTGCTTCGAGAATGACAACATCATCCACGTGAATAACAAAGTGGACCCGGCAGACGACATCGATGTTATCAACACCGAACTGGCGCTCTCTGACCTCGATACCTGCGAACGCGCTATCCACCGTGTGCAGAAAAAAGCGAAAGGCGGCGATAAAGACGCAAAAGCCGAACTGGCCGCGCTGGAGAAGTGCCTGCCACAGCTGGAAAACGCGGGCATGCTGCGCGCGCTGAAAAACCTGACCGAAGAAGATAAAGCTGCGATCAAATACCTGAGCTTCCTCACTCTGAAGCCAACTATGTACATCGCCAACGTCAACGAAGACGGTTTTGAAAACAACCCGTATCTGGATAAAGTGCGCGAAATCGCCGCTGCTGAAGGTTCTGTCGTGGTTGCCGTTTGTGCCGCCGTTGAATCTGACATTGCTGAACTGGACGACGCCGACCGTGAAGAGTTCATGGCGGAGCTGGGCCTGGAAGAGCCTGGCCTGAACCGTGTGATCCGCGCAGGCTACGAACTGCTGAACCTGCAGACCTACTTTACCGCTGGCGTAAAAGAAGTCCGTGCATGGACCATCCCGGTTGGCGCGACTGCGCCGCAGGCAGCGGGTAAAATCCACACCGATTTCGAGAAAGGCTTTATCCGTGCTCAGACCATCGCGTTTGAAGACTTCATCACCTATAAGGGTGAACAGGGTGCGAAAGAAGCCGGTAAAATGCGTGCAGAAGGTAAAGATTACATCGTTAAAGATGGCGACGTGATGAACTTCCTGTTCAACGTTTAATCCTCTCCATCCTGCTTACAAAATCCACGCCGTTGCGTGGATTTTTTATTTCTCGCCTGACGCGGTTAGATAATAACGTTAATACGGAGCGAGAAGCCGGGCATACGGCTGACGCGTCATCTCACTAAATCCCTTAATCAACACGGCATCGCAAACGCCTCTGTATTCCGGTGCTTTTACCAGCGCATTCAGCGCATCCCGAAGGGCATGCAGGGTGTCGGCTGATGTCGCACGGGAGGTGATTAACGGCAAACCCGGCGTCAGTGGAGTACAATCAATCACTGCCAGTCCTTCAGATAATTGTGGTTCATGGCGTTGCAACAGCGCATACGTTACGCAGTCGATAGCCGCGATGTCCCCTTCCCCGCGCCTTACAGCCCTCAATGATTGGCGATGGCTGCCGCTAACATTCATCTGCGAGAAAAATCGTCCGTTAACTGCGAGCAGTGCCACCTTTTTCAGCAGGGCGTTATAGCCTGACTGGGAATCGAGCGAGTTACATACCGCACGCCGCCCGTGAAAATCGGCAAGTTGATGATGTTTATCTTCCTCACGCACCACCAGAAAACTGCGGTACTGCTCCCCTTCGCAGCCCGGTGCAGAGTAGTGAAAACAGCCGACAACCTGCACGTCTGGCAACTGTGTGACCAGCGGATAGCCGCAGGTCTGGCTCAAAATAAGCCGGGGATCTCGCCAGTGTTCCAGCAATTCCGCGTCCGGTACACCTGGCGCAGCATCGCCCACCGCCACGCCGCGCGCGGCCAGCAGCGTTTGTACTGCCCGCCATAACGCGTCGGTATTTGCGCGATCCACAGCATACATCGGGAACGCCAGCAGGTTACTCATTCCCCTAATCCTTTTTAATTCCCGGATGAACGGTAATGTCCACCGCCTTGCCCCAGAACTGGCGAAGCCATTCGCCGTATCCTTTCACCATAAAACCGTGGTTTCGCTGTTGATAATCGTCGCGATTTCGCAGATAGATACTCTTCAACCCGTACCAGGGCACACCAGGGAGATCGTGGTGCACTGAATGATAGTTGAGATTTAAAAACAGCACCTGCCAGAACAGTCCGGCCTCGTTAATCACCGACCGCGCCAAAGGATCGTCCGTCGCGCGATGTTCAAGGAAGGAGCGCACCTTAGTCAGCGCCAGCGCAGGGTAGCTCACCGCCAGCACAAACCAGAGAGGTGAGAAACCGATGTGATCCATCCAGGCGAAAAGTACAATCAGCAGCGCAACATGCACCAGCCACATCACCATCGCCCGAAGGTGACACTGACGAAACGCCACCACCGCGCTGTTGAGTGTCTGAACAATATCCAGCAGCGGTGCCAGCAGCACGCGCCCGATAAAGGTATTCCGCGCGTGGATGAGCCTTTTCTGCCACGGCGAAAACCGCGCCCAGCTCTCTTCGGTAAAATAGTATGACTCCGGATCATCCACCGGAACAGTCAGGTGATCGTTACGGTGATGGGCCAGGTGGGAATCCCGGTACAGACCATACGGATACCAGACAGCCAACGGCAGCGTGCCGAAAAGCTGGTTAATCCGCGGGAAACGCGTGGGATGACCATGAATTAACTCATGCTGAAGTGACATATACCAGGCGGTAAACCAGACAAGCAGCAGCGTGGCGGGCAGCAACCCCAGCGTTTGCCAGTACGCCAGCGTGGAAAACCAGCCGCCGTAAAGAGTGATGATTAAGAGCCAGGTTGGTAGTTCACTTCGCCACAGAAAACCCGCGGCGAGATGATGAATCTCATTGCGTTGTTGTTCATGCAAATAGAGGGAGTGTCGTTTACCCATTCCGTCAGACGCCGTTTCCGTCAGTAACTATTGAGCATGACGATCCCGGATAACGTCTGAAATAACAAACAACTTAAATCGCTTTGCTTTGCCAAAAAGTGATACAGCCGCGCATCTCCGGCTTGACTTATTCTGTGTTAAAGGTACTTTTCAGGACATGAAGAAGATCCTGATTATCGTTCCTGACGGCGGCATGCTGTTTGAAGCCGCCGGTATCGCCGACATTCTGATGCAGGCCAACCGGCTGCACCCGGAAGGCACGACCCATCCCTGCTATCGCATTATCATTGCGACCACCCAGCCTCACCAGGTGATCCACGGCCAGTCCGGGTTAAACCTGCTGGCAGACTACCGCCTGCCGGAGCTGGACCCGCGCGAGCCGCTGGACACCATCATCATTACCGGGCGTGGCATGAACGAGCAGGAGAGCACCGCCGTGGTGGACTGGCTGCATCTTGCTGCTCCGCACGCGCGTCGGATTGCCTCCATTTGTGGCGGTGCGATGCTGCTGGCACAAACCGGTTTGCTTGATGGACGGCGCGCGACGACGCACTGGCGGTTGCTGGAAACCATGCAAACGCTGTACCCGGCAATCACGGTTGAAGGCGGCCCGCTCTATATCCAGGATGGCCCAGTCTGGACCTCAGGAGGCGTCAGCTCCGGGTTCGATCTCACGCTGGCGCTGGTTGAGGACGATTACGGTTTTTCCCTCGCCCGCGATGTCGCCCAGGATATGGTGATGTATCTGCGCCGCCCTGGCGGACAATTGCAGTTCAGCCGTTATAACCTGCAGCATTCCGGCTCCACCGGCCCGATTAGCGAGCTACAGACCTGGATACTGCAAAACCTCACCGCCGATTTGTGTGTGGAAAATCTGGCGGAAAGAGTCGCCATGAGTCCACGCAATTTCACCCGCGTGTTTACCCGCGATACGGGCGTCTCTCCGGCGCGTTATGTGACCGAAGCACGCCTTGCCGCCGCTCGCCAGCTGCTTGAGCAAACAGCGGAGACGCTTGAGAACATTGCGGAGAAAAGTGGTTTTGGCAGCAGCATCAATCTGCGCCGCGTTTTCGAGAAACAACTTCATCTCACGCCGGGTGAATACCGCCAGCGCTTCCACTGCCGCAAAATGGCGTAATGTGATCCTTTTTTGTCGTTTACGCCACTTAGCCTGACGCCTACAGTAACGCCAGACAACACTGATAAGGAGTCCATCATGGTTAAGGTCGGTATTAACGGTTTCGGCCGCATCGGGCGTAATGTTCTGCGTGCAGCGCTGGGTAATCCGGAAATTCAGATTGCCGCTATCAACGATCTGACAGACAGCAAAACGCTTGCTCATCTGCTGAAATATGATTCCCTGCTCGGTACGCTGCCGGTCCCTGTTGAAGCGGCAGACGGCGCTCTGCAGGTGGATGGTCAGCGGATCACGGTGTTTAGCGAACGCGACCCGGCAAATATCCCCTGGCGTGATGTCGGCGTTGACGTGGTGATTGAAGCGACAGGTTTCTTCACCGAACGTGACAAAGCCGCGGTGCATATTACGCACGGTGGAGCGAAACGCGTCATCATCTCCGCACCAGGCAAGAACGACGATCTGACGATCGTGATGGGTGTCAACCACACGCTGTACGATCCCGCTCAGCACGTTGTGGTGAGTAACGGCAGTTGCACCACGAACGGACTCGCTCCGGCGGCTCAGGTGTTGCATCAGGCGTTCGGCATTGAGCATGGATTGATGAATACCACCCACGCCTATACCAACAGCCAGGCGCTGCACGATCAGCCGGAGAAAGATCTGCGTGGTGCGCGAGCTGCAGCGCTGTCGATTGTCCCTTACTCCAGCGGGGCGGCTAAAGCGCTGGGCAAAGTGATCCCTGAGCTGGATGGGCGTCTGACCGGGTATTCTCTGCGCGTTCCTGTTCCGGTAGTGTCGATTGTCGATTTAACGGTGACGCTAAGCCGTGATGTCACCGCCGACGAAGTGAATGACGCGTTCCGCAAAGCCGCCACCAGCGGAGCACTGAAGGGGATTCTGGGTTACAGCGATGAGCCTCTGGTCTCCAGCGATTACCAGGGCGACCCGCGATCGTCCATTATCGACGGGCTCTCAACGCTGGTCATTGGCGGCAACATGGTCAAGATCCTGGCGTGGTATGACAACGAGTGGGGCTTCTCGAACCGACTGGTGGACCTGGCCGTGTGGATGGATAAGAAAGGGTTGTAAGCTCACCTCATTCCCTCTCCTCCGGGAGAGGGAACAGGGCTACTCCGCCTTAACTCTGACGCCCATAAACACAATCACCATTGCGGTCACCAGCAACAAGCCGCTCCCCATGAATACCCCGCTGGCACCGTTGAGATCGAACACCGCACCGCCCCCTGCCGCACCCGCGCTTATCGCCAGTTGGATGGACGCCACCAGCAGCCCTCCGGCACTTTCTGCCTCATCCGGAACCGTGGTTGCAAGCCAGGTTGACCAGCCCACCGGCACCAGGCCAAAGGCAAAGCCCCACAGCGCGACCAGTAACCCGTCCAGCATCGCCAGATGACCAAACGCCACCATGGTCAGCGCCAGTACACCCATCACAAAAGGCACCAGCGCCAGCGTCAGACGTAAGTTGCGTGCCAGCAGATGTCCGGCAAGAGACGTGCCGACAAAGTTGGCGAGCCCGAAGCCCAGCAGGATCAGCGAGATGCTTTCCACACTCGCCTGCCCGACGGTTTCCAGGAACGGTCGCAGGTAGGTGAAGAAGGCGAAATGACCGCTGAAGATCAGAATCGTCGCCAGCATCCCGCCGATCATTCCCGGACGTCGCAGCACGCGGAATAACGTTCCCAGACTGCCGCTACTTTCCGGTTTCATTGACGGGAGCACCCACAGCTGCCACAACAGCGCCAGCATGCTAGGCAAAATACAAAGGATAAAGACGTTACGCCAGCCAATCAGGCTACCCAGATAACTCCCCAACGGCGCAGCCACTACCGTTGCAATCGACACGCTGGAGAAGATCACCGCCAGCGCTTTGGGCACTTTATCGGCAGGCACAAGACGCATTGCCGTGGCGGTGGACATCGCCCAGAATCCCCCGATCGCGATACCGAGCAGCAGACGTCCCATCAACAGCACATGCAGCGTGGGCGCGAAAGCAACCAGCAGGCTGGAGATAATCTGTAAAACAGAGAAGAACATCAGTACCCAACGCCGGTCGATGCTTTTGGTAGCTGACGTGATAAGCAATCCGGTGACCAGCGCCACCAGGGCGGTGGCGGTCACGGCTTGTCCGGCCATGCCTTCCGTCACGCCCAGGCTTGCCGCCATCGGCGTTAATAAACTGGCTGGCAGGAACTCCGCCGTAATCAAGCCAAACACCCCCAGCCCCAGAGAATAGACGGCTCGCCAGGCGGGTTTTGCGGGCGTAGCGGCCTCTCTCGCTGCGACACATGCGTTCATCTGTTGTACTCCCGTTATAAAAATGTGACTAATGTCGCAAAAGCATAGAGTGTTCCTAATGGACGATCTATGACATATAATCTCCACTTATTGATTATTCGTCCGGAGTTGTGCCGATGAGCGTCCAGTCACCCGATTTAATCAGCGAGCTTTTACGCGGTATGCGTCTGTCAGGCGTGAAATACCGGCGGATCGAAGCCAGCTCACCGTTTGGCGTGGCATTTCAGCAAGCGCCTGGCAAGGCACAATTTCACTTCGTGAGCCACGGTACGGCACTGCTGCGCATGGAGAGCGGCGCGACGTTCGGGTTGAATGGCGGCGATGCCTTATTCATCCCAAACGGCAACGCCCACGCCCTCCTCTCTGACGAACATGCGAACGTGACGCCGGTGAATGCCTTTCCGAGCGAGCCAATATGTAACTCGGTCTGCGCCATTCGCTGCGAACCCTGCCCGGAGAGTGAGAAGACCGTTATCTTCAGCGGATGCATGGATTTTGAGCTTGGCGGGATGCAGCCGCTGATTAAGGCGATGCCGGAAGTGATGATGGTAAGCCGGTTAATGTCCACCTGGCCGGAGATCCACCCACTGCTGGCGGCCATGGAGCGTGAGTCGATGACGCGTCAGGTCGGGTTTGCCGGAATACTGGCACGTCTGGCGGATGTGGTCGCCGCGCTGATTGTGCGCGGCTGGGTAGAAGCCGGGTGCGGCAAAGCCACGGGTTGGGTACAGGTGTTACGCGATCCCCGTCTGAGCCGGGCGATTTATGCCATGCATCAGCAACCTGGCGTAAACTGGAGCGTGGCAGATCTGGCGAAAGAGGCGGGCACATCGCGCTCCGTATTTGCTGAACGTTTTCTCTCGGCTACAGGCACCACGCCGGCAAAATACCTCGCCGAGTTAAGGATGCGGCTGGCGATCCAGTACATTCGCCATGAGCATCAGCCTGTCGAAACCGTCGCGCTGCGTCTGGGATACGGGTCGCTGGCGGCGTTTAGCCGGGCGTTTAAGCGCATCGTCGGCCATGCGCCGGGAACATTGCGGGAAGCCAGCCAGGCCCCGGAAGAGGTCTGACCGGCAGGTCCATCAGAAGTAATATTTGAAGCGCACGCGGCCGCCATAGCGATCGTCGTTTTTATCGTTACCTTCTTTAGGCGACGCGTTCACCCAGGACGCATACGCCCCCAGATAGATGTTGAAGTTTTTCATCTTCATCACGTTTGGGATCAGGTATGATGTATGGATGGTATGAATGTCATATTCGCCGGGATCGGTGATCCAGCAGTCGTTATCGCAATCCGCATCAAACGTGGAGGCGTTAAATTCATCGATTTCGTTGTGAGCATAGATATAACCCAGCTCAAAGTTGTGCCACAGGCCGTTAATCCCGGTGGTCAGGTCTGTCTCGTCAGCCGCATCCAGATAAGCCGTGTTGACATTCACGACGACGCCATCTTCCGGATCAGTTTTGAGCCCGTCCCAGGTGAGGGTAAAACCGTAGCCCGTGCGGTCAGACTGATCGACCCAACGCCCCGCATCATCCCGATATCCGTAAGCGTTGTTGACCAGGTTGGTCTCCATCGCCACGGCGGTTGAAAACGGCCCGTTCTGCCACGAAATGACCGGGCGCACGTATGCCACATTTTTGTCGTTTTCAAGTTCTGCACCGTGATAACGCTGATCGACAAACAGATCGCTTCCATCCTTAAACAACGTATTCAGCTCGAAATACCAGTTATCCAGCGTTTTGCTCATCAGGAAGTTACCGCCACTGTCGGTACGGCCACGTCCCTCTTTCAGCATATAGATATAACCGTAGCCGTCGCTGTAGAGATCGTCTGCGGTATTACCGGAATATTCAACAAAGGTATCCTGATTAAGCGGAAACATATCGTAGGCTTCGAAGCGTCCGACTTTCACTTCCCAGTCGTTTTCTGTGCCAAAGAAGAATACTGCATCATCAAGATACATTTGTCCGACGAGATCTCCCAGCGGCTGAACAGAGAAGCCGGCAAAATTACCGTTATCCATTTTTCGATAGCCATCAAAGCCGAGCAAAATACGTCCGTTAATATCCCAGCGCTCTTTATCTCCGGGAGCCCAGTCATTATTAGCGCTTTGCTTAACAGAGGTCAGACTGCCGGTTTTACTTGCTGCGTCCATATTAAATTCCACATCGCCGTAGAATTTAATATCACCGAAACCAGACAACGTGAGCTTCGGTGGCGCGTCTGCGTTTACGGGCTCCGCCGACTGTACTGCAACGGTTGTCGCTGGCTGGCTGGCCGCCTGCTGTTGTTTTAATTCCTGGATTTGCGCTTCCAGTTGCGCCAGTTTTTCTTCCACGCTCAATGGCGTTTGTGCAGCAAACAGAGCCCCCGAATAGAGCGCCCCCATAACGACAGCTATTTTATTTAGTTTCATAGAATCCATCCTGATAATAAAAGTAAACACCCAAAAAGATGAGTTCCGCAATTTCGTCTAAATGCCGACAAAGACGCTATTATGTTTTTTGGTATGGGTATTATGTTTTTTACTTTGTGTGACCCTCGCAGAAACTTTCCACCTATTTCCGCTTTAAAACAGAACGTGACTCACATTATTAAATACGGCTTCAATCCATAACCACAATCAATATTAAAAAGAATCTTTAATATAATATTTAATATCAATTATTCTTGGGGATTTATTCTCTTCAAAAATATTCTCCTGCCGCCCCTGCACTGCGACCGCAGCGGTAAATCGTCTGGTTGTGCGCAAAATGGGATGTTCAACACGCGAAGCGGGCAATATTCGTCTAAGGTTTTCAGGTGATTGACAACAGCGGTCACGCTGTTCAGCGAATACAGGAGATGAACCGATGATAAGACCTCGTAGACTACGCCCTGCTCTTTTGCATCTTGCGCTGGGAGGCGCACTACTCGTCGGCGTTACCACGTTGGGTTATGCAGACGATCAGCTAACGAGCCAGAAAACCTCACCCGACATTCTGTTTGGCCCACTCTTTAATGATGTTCAGAGCGCGAAACTGTTCCCGGATCAAAAAACCTTTGCGGATGCGGTCCCCAAAAGCGATCCACTGATGATTCTGGCGGATTACCGGATGCAGCGTACCCAGTCTGGTTTTGACCTGCGCCACTTTGTGGAAATGAACTTTACCCTGCCGACGGAAGGCGAAAAATATGTTCCCCCCGCAGGTCAGAACTTACGTGAACATATCGACGATCTGTGGCCTGTGCTCACCCGCACGACCGACAAAGCCAGCAAATGGGATTCACTCCTGCCGTTACCGAAATCCTACGTGGTGCCCGGCGGGCGTTTCCGCGAGGTCTATTACTGGGACAGTTACTTCACCATGCTGGGCTTAGCCGAGAGCGGGCACTGGGACAAAATCAGCGATATGGTGGACAACTTCGCCTATGAACTGGATACCTGGGGCCATATTCCTAACGGCAACCGCAGCTATTACCTGAGCCGCTCTCAGCCACCGTTCTTCTCTTTAATGGTGGAGCTGCTCGCCACCCACGACAGCGATGCGCTGAAAAAATACCGTCCGCAGATGGAAAAAGAGTATGCCTACTGGATGGATGGGGTTGACGCACTGCAGCCTGGCGACGCCAGCAAACGGGTGGTGAAGCTGGACGATGGCTCCATTCTCAACCGCTACTGGGATGACCGTGACACGCCCCGCCCGGAGTCCTGGCTGGATGATGTGACCACGGCCAAAAACAACCCGAATCGCCCGGCCACGGAGATCTACCGCGATCTGCGTTCTGCCGCCGCCTCAGGCTGGGATTTTAGCTCCCGCTGGATGGACGATCCGCAGAAACTCGGCACAATCCGCACCACCAGCATTGTGCCGGTGGATTTGAATGCGCTGATGTTTAAGATGGAAAAACTGCTGGCGCGGGCAAGCCAGGATGATGGCGATGCCGCCAGCGCGAGCAAATATGAAGCGCTGGCGACGGCGCGTCAGAAAGCGATTGAAAGCCACCTGTGGAATGAAAAAGAGGGGTGGTACGCCGATTACGATCTTAAAAGCAAAAAGGTGCGTAATCAGCTGACAGCGGCCGCGCTTTTCCCGCTTTACGTGAAAGCGGCGGCGCAGGATCGCGCCGACAAAGTCGCGGCGGCTACCGCTTCGCGCTTGCTGAAACCGGGCGGTATTTCCACCACCACAATCAACAGCGGCCAGCAGTGGGATGCACCGAACGGCTGGGCACCGCTGCAGTGGGTCGCGACCGAAGGATTGCAGAATTACGGGCAAAACAAGGTGGCGATGGATGTAACGTGGCGCTTCCTGAAAAACGTTCAGCATACCTATGATCGCGAACAGAAACTGGTGGAGAAATATGACGTTTCCTCGACGGGCACCGGCGGAGGCGGCGGAGAATATCCCCTGCAGGATGGGTTCGGCTGGAGCAATGGCGTGACGCTGAAAATGCTGGATCTGGTATGTCCGAAAGAGAAACCGTGTGACAGCGTGCCGGAGAATCAGCCTGCGGCGAACGACGATGTCGCGCCCGCGAAAAGTGCGGCGCAGTAATTCCCCTGCGGCCTGATGGCCTCACCCTACCCCTCTCCCACAGGGAGAGGGAAAAGGTCGTCAGAAACGGTAACTTGCTCCTAACTGATAGGTCCGGTCACGCCCAATCCAGCAGTGAGTCTCGTCGTAACAGGTCAGCGTCTCTTTGCTGGTAATATTCTGCGCACTGGCTTTTAGCGTCAGCCCTTCCAGCGAGGGCAAAAGTTCGCCCATCCGGTAGGATGCCGCCAGATCGTATTGCGTCGTGCCACCCAGTTTGCCCGCTTCGTTGGTCGGTGAAATCTCCATCGCCCCGGTATAGCGCACCCCGCCCCCCAGCATAAGTCCCTTTAGCGGCGTGCTGTCGAAGGTGTAATCCCCCCACAGGTTGAAGGCATTCTCCGGCACCTGCGTAGGGCGTTTCCCTTTGTATTTATCATCTTCCGTATTGATAGCGTGCGTGTAAGCATAGTTCGCAATCAGCGTCAGATTATCCGTCGGACGGCTGACGGCAGACAGTTCTGCACCTTTAGATTCCACTTCCCCGGTCTGGCGGTAGTTCAGGAAGCCTGGGTCGCTCGTCACCACATTTTTCTGGCGAATAGTGAACACCGACGCGGTAAAGGTGGTGGCGTACTCTTCCAGCAGGTATTTCAGACCACCTTCGACCTGCTTGCTGGTCGTCGGCTTAACGTCTTTCGCTGTCAGCGTTCCCTGCGGCGACACCGGGGCGAAGCCTTCGGCGTAGCTGATAAACGGTGAGAGGCCATTCCCGAAGGCGTAAAGTGCCCCCAGACGTTTGGTGAGACGATCCTGCGCCACCCATGCTTTGTCGTCGTGCTGCAGATAGTCTGTGGTGACAGAGCGGTAATCGTCATAGCGCAGGCTGGCCAGCAGGTTCAGCCCGCCAAATTCCACCTGATCCTGCAGGTAATAGCCATTCTGCTGGTAACTCAGGCGATTTTTCTGCGCGGTATAAAGCCCCAAATCGCCCGTGTGGATCTGCGAATAGTCAGGGTTGCGCATATCAATGCCCGGCGTGGTGGCGGACGCGTAGCGATAGCGGAAGTGCGAGTTCAGTTTCTGATAGTCAAACCCCGCCAGCAGGTGATGCTGCCATTCGCCCAGCGCAACCGTTTTGGTGACCTGGTTGTCAATGTTGAAGCTCTGAAGATTTTCATCCGTGGTGTAAGCAAAACGATTGAGTTGATAGACCTCGCTGCCCGGCCCTGTTGAATAGACGCTTCGCTGATGGGTATCGACATCGAAATAGCGCGCTTTCTGATTAACCCCCCAGCCGTTATCAAACTGATGCTCAAAATGGTAGCCCATCATCCACTGGCGCTGTTTGAAACCACTCCACTCATCACCGGCATAGTCGCGCCTGTCGGCATATTTCGAGCGCAGGTATGAAAGCGGCAACGGATCAGACGGCGACAGGCCCGGCGTATTTTGCGCCAGCGTATCGATTGTGAGACGCGTTTTGCTGTCCGGTTGCCAGGCCACAGACGGTGCCAGCAGATAATTTTCATCACGCGTGGTGTGTGGTTGATCGTCACCTTCCGTTGCTTTACCCAGCAGACGGTAGTTCCAGTCGCTTTCCGCAATCTGCCCGGTGGAATCAAGGAAACCCTCTTTCAGGTTGCGCGTTCCGGTGTTGAAGCCCGCCTCGGTGCGGGACGTTTTTTGCGGCTTTTTGCTCTGGATGTTGACCAGGCCGCCCGGCGATCCGCCGCCATAGAGCACGGATGCGGGTCCCTTCAGAATATCGACGCTCTCAATGAGCAGCGGATCGATACGCGCTTTGGTGTTCCCGGTAACGTTATACGGCAACTGAAGCCCATCGTAGAACTCCTGATCGACGGTAAAGCCACGGATTTTGTATTCGCTCATGTAGGACGTATTACCGCGCATCTCGGTCGATACCCCAGGGGCATAGCGCAGGATTTCGTTTACTGAACGGGCATGACGCTTCTCAATCTCCTGCGCTGAAACGGTGTTGATCACCTGCGGCGTTTTACTTTCAGCAACAGCCGATTTGGTGGCGCTGTTGGTCCAGACCGGGAGCGCGCTGTCCTGCTCAGCGCCCGTCACCACGAGGGTCGTTTCTTCGGCGAAAGCCGGTCCCTGCAATGCCAGCGCGACGGCTCCTGCCAACGCACATAACGCAAAACGTGAGGTGTTCATATTGTCGTCTTTATTATTAGATGATATTGGGAACGACAATTATTATCATTTAGGTAGGCAAATCAATATGGCCAAAAAAAAACGGCTCTCCAGGGAGAGCCGCTTTCGATAATCTTATGCCCGTCTGAGTAACCTGAATATGCCCAGCACGACGATTGCGCCGACCACTGCGACAAGGAAACTGTGCAGATCAAAGCCGCTGATACTGCCGCCGAAACCAAACATGGTAGCCAGCCAGCCGCCCACCACCGCACCCACGACACCGAGAACGCAGGTCAAAATAAAGCCGCCGCCATCATTCCCCGGCATGATAAGTTTAGCGATAGCGCCAGCGATAAGGCCAAAAATAATCCAGGCGATAATACCCATAGCGATGCCCTCTTGCAGGTTTAACGCATGTGCAGAAACGCTTCTGCGCAAGTCACTTAAGTATAGGCTATCGGCGTAAAACTGGTTTCATCTCACCGACTTAAATTGCTGCCGCGATGAAAAAACTCACAGGTTTGTATTAAGTTTCACATCAGGCTGCCGATAATTCAGAGACAGTCTGTCACACATCGAGGAGCCATCTGGCGTGAGTAATTACAGTGAGCAGTTCCTGAAACAAAATCCGCTGGCTGTATTAGGAGTGCTGCGCGACCTGCAAAAAGGTGAGGTGCCGCTGCGCATCACCTGGTCAACCAATCAGTTTATCAGCAAGATCCTTGATGTCTCGCCGGAGCGCCTGATTATCGACCTGGGTAGCCAGGAGTATGAAAACCGCGCGGCGCTACGGGCAGAAAAAATCTCGGTGATGGCAGAAACGCAGGGTGCAAAAGTGGAATTTATTCTGCCTCGTCTGGCGCTCAGCGAGTATCAGGGGCTGCCCGCTTTTGTCACATCGTTTCCCACTAACCTCTGGTTCGTACAGCGCCGCGAATATTTTCGCATCAGCGCCCCGCTGCAGCCGCCCTATTATTGCAAAGCCCGAATGCCGGACAAAAAGGAGTTCCGCTTCCGGCTCTTTGACCTGTCGCTGGGCGGGATGGGGGCATTGATGGACACGCCAAAACCCGAAGGGCTGGTCGAAGGCATGCGCTTCTCGCAAATTGAACTGGACCTGGGAGGCTGGGGACGGTTCTGGTTTGATGCGCAACTGATTGCCATCAGCGAGCGTAAAGTGGTGGACAGCAAAAACGAGACTATTACCACACCGCGTCTGAGCTTCCGTTTTCTGAATGTCGGGCCGGGTGCAGAGCGTGAACTGCAGCGTATTATTTTCTCGCTGGAACGCGAAGCGCGGGAACGTGCGAATAAAGTTCTGTAACGCGCGTCGGGCAGCGTGGCTGCCGCCCGACAATGGCTTTACATGGCATCCATCGCTTTCTGTACTTTCCAGATATAACGCGGAGCCTGTGGTGCCGGATGGTTCTTCACCACATGCTCAAAGAACTCGTCTTTGTCCATGCCGTTTATCTCTTCAATCGCTTCTTTGCGATCGGAGGAGAAAGTTCTGAGCAGCGCACCTGCGCCATTCACGTAAGAGACCACCAGCGCGTATTGCATCACCTCAGGATCTTCGATGCCTTTCAGCACCCCATGCTCCAGAATGCTCAGATAAGCCGTTCCCATTGAGATGTTGCGTTCCGGGTTTTTCAGCTCGCTGGTCGAAGGCTGTCCGCTCCAGCCCATGTAACGATAGACTTCTCTTCCGGCCGTCGAGGCTTTAAGCTGCATCAGCCCCACGGCATTTGATTTACTGACAAGCGAAGGGTTTCCCCCGGATTCCACCGCGATAATCGCCGTGACCAGACGCGGACTCACGCCCCAGGCTTTCCCGGCTTGTTCGCTGATTGGCATCCACTGCATCGCCCGTTTTACCGGCACTTCCGGGTTCCAGGGCGGGTTTTGATAATCATGTTTTGAACTACAGCCAGCAAGCAACACAATCAAAAAAGCAAACCATCTCAATTTCACGTCATCTATCCTTATAGCCGGTCATCGCGGTGCGCCGCCCCTTGAAGCGGGAAGCGTATAAGCGGCATGATATAGACAATTAGTTTCTCATTCAGCAAGGAATTGCCATGTCTCAGTTTCATCTCATTTCGCCGTCGGGCTATTGCATCAACCAGGACGCGGCACAGCGAGGCGTTCAGCGTTTACTGGAATCCGGCCATCGGGTAGAAAATCAGACAATTATCCCCCGCCGCCTGCAACGTTTTGCCGGAACCGACGCGCAGAGACTGAACGATATCAATAGCCTGGTAAACCTGAAGGACGAGAACACTATTGTGCTGGCGGTGCGCGGAGGCTATGGCGCGAGCCGGTTGCTGGACAGTATCAACTGGTCCGGGCTGGCAAAACGCCAGCAGCAGAACCCGCTGCTGATTTGCGGGCACAGCGATTTCACAGCGATCCAGCTTGGTTTACTGGCGTTGCATAACGTCATCACCTTCAGCGGCCCGATGCTGGCGGGGAATTTTGGTGCACCGGAGCTGGATGCGTTTACCGGGGAACATTTCTGGCGTGCGCTGGAGAACCCGGTATTCAGTATTGAGTGGCAAGGCCACGGGCCGCACCATGAGTGTGAGGGCCAGCTGTGGGGCGGAAACCTGGCGATGCTGGTGTCGCTGATAGGTACGCCGTGGTTACCGCAGATAGAGAACGGCATTCTGGTGCTGGAAGATATCAACGAGCACCCGTTCCGCGTCGAGCGCATGCTGCTGCAGCTTTATCATGCGGGTATTCTTGAGCGCCAGTCCGCCATCGTGCTGGGCAGTTTTAGCGGTGCGCTGCCCAATGATTACGATGCCGGATACTCTTTTGAATCAATGGTTGAGTTTATCCGTTCCCGGCTGGATATTCCGGTCATTAGTGGCCTGGAATTTGGTCATGAACAGCGGACCGTCACCCTGCCGCTGGGGGCGAAGGCGCACTTATTGCATCATGATTCAGGCAGTCGGTTAACCATCAGCGGTCATCCGGTTATAAAGGCATAAAAAAGCCGTTAAACCGCCTTAATAAAACGCTGTTTCTGTCGTTAATATGTTAGGGTTTTAATAACAGCATTAACATTGAGGTGGGAGTAATAAAACATTGGATGCCGCAGCGATAATCAGCCTTTTCATTCTGGGTTCTGTGCTTGTAACCTGTAGTATTTTATTGAGTTCATTTTCATCGCGTCTCGGCATACCTATTCTCGTTATTTTTCTTGCCATCGGCATGCTGGCTGGCATCGATGGCATTGGCGGTATCCCATTCGATAACTACCCGTTCGCCTACATGGTGAGTAACCTCGCGCTGGCCGTTATCCTGCTCGACGGCGGGATGCGCACTCAGGCAAGCTCGTTTCGCGTCGCATTAGGCCCGGCGCTGTCGCTGGCGACCGTCGGCGTGCTGATTACCTCTGGCCTGACCGGGATGATGGCGGCATGGCTGTTCCATCTGGACATCATGGAAGGTCTGCTGATTGGTGCCATTGTGGGCTCTACCGATGCGGCGGCGGTGTTTTCTCTGCTCGGCGGCAAAGGGCTGAACGAACGTGTCGGCTCAACGCTTGAAATTGAATCCGGCAGTAACGATCCGATGGCGGTATTTCTTACCATTACGCTGATTGAGATGATCCAGCAGCACGAGACGGGCCTGAGCTGGATGTTTGCCTGGCATATCCTGCAGCAGTTTGGTCTGGGGATTATTATCGGTCTGGCTGGTGGCTATCTGTTACAGCAGATGATCAACCGCATCTCCCTGCCTGCGGGTCTTTATCCCTTGCTGGCCCTGAGCGGCGGTATCCTGATTTTCGCCGTGACCACTGCGCTGGACGGCAGCGGCATTCTGGCGGTCTATCTCTGTGGTTTCCTGCTCGGTAACCGCCCGATTCGCAACCGCCATGCCATTTTACAGAACTTTGACGGCCTGGCCTGGCTGGCGCAAATCGGCATGTTCCTGGTGCTCGGCCTGCTGGTGACCCCCTCTGATCTGCTGCCAATTGCCGTTCCGGCGCTGCTGCTGTCGGCCTGGATGATCTTCTTCGCGCGCCCGCTGTCGGTATTTGCCGGTTTGCTGCCGTTCCGCGGCTTTAACCTGCGCGAGCGGGTATTTATCAGCTGGGTGGGGCTGCGCGGCGCAGTGCCGATTATCCTTGCGGTCTTCCCGATGATGGCCGGTCTGGATAATGCGCGGCTGTTCTTCAACGTGGCGTTCTTCGTGGTGCTGGTGTCGCTGCTGTTCCAGGGAACCTCACTGGGTTGGGCGGCAAAAAAGGCGAAAGTGGTGGTTCCGCCCGTCGGCTGGCCGGTCTCCCGCGTGGGGCTGGATATCCACCCGGAAAACCCGTGGGAGCAGTTTGTCTACCAGCTTAGCGCCGATAAGTGGTGCGTGGGTGCGTCGCTGCGCGATCTGCACATGCCTGCCGAAACGCGGATTGCGGCGCTGTTCCGTGACAATGCCCTCCTGCACCCGACCGGCAGCACAAGACTGCGCGAGGGCGATATTCTCTGCGTGATTGGCCGTGAGCGCGATCTGCCCGCGCTGGGCAAGCTGTTCAGCCAGTCGCCACCGGTTGCGCTGGACCAGCGTTTCTTTGGTGATTTTATTCTGGAAGCCAGCGCCAAATTTGCCGATGTCGCCTTGATCTATGGCCTGGATGAAGGCATGGAGTACCGGGACAAGCAGCAAACGCTGGGCGAAATTATCCAGAAGATGCTGGGTGCTGCGCCTGTCGTGGGTGACCAGGTGGAGTTTGCCGGGATGATCTGGACGGTTGCCGAGAAAGAGGATAACGCGGTGCGGAAAGTCGGCGTGAGGCCGATGGAAGAGGAACCGGAGTAGCGGTTTTTTGCCGGGTGGCGCTAACGCTTACCCGGCCTACGTCCGGGGATTTTGTAGGTCGGGTAAGGCGAAGCCGCCACCCGACACAACCCATCGTTACACCGTCACAACCGGCACTCTTGGTGCCAGCGCGCACATTAATTCATACCCCACCGTTCCTGCCGCAGTCGCCACGTCATCAATTTTGATTTCATTGCCCCACAGTTCGACAGGCGAGCCAATGCCTGCCTGCGGACATGGGGTCAAATCTATCGCCAGCATATCCATTGACACCGTGCCGACAGTGCCGGTACGTACCCCATCGACCCACACGGGTGTACCACTTGGCGCGATACGCGGATAACCGTCAGCATAACCGCCTGCAACGATCCCGATACGTTGCTCGCCCGTCGCCCGGTAGCGGCTGCCATAGCCTACCGTGTCTCCGGCTTTCAGAGTCTGTACGCCTATGATCTCACTGCGCAGGGTCATCACCGGCTTCAGGCCACTGTTGGCAATATCCTGCCACTGGCCGGACGGCGACGCACCGTACAGAATAATTCCCGGACGCACCCAGTCAAAATGCGCTTCCGGGTGCCAGAGCGTGGCCGCCGAGTTAGACAGCGAGCGCGGACACGCCAGCCCTTCTGCCGCCTGCTCAACACGCATCATCGCATCAGCAATGCCGTCTGGCTTTTCCGCGTCCGCGAAGTGCGCCATCAGCGTCATTTCACCGACGTTTTTCAGTGCGCGCAACTGCTGCCAGACCGTATGCACGCGCTCAGGCTGGAAGCCCAGGCGGTTCATGCCGCTGTTGACCTTGAGGTAGATGTCCAGCGGAGCGTGTAATTTCGCATCCTGCAGGGCTTTAACCTGCCAGTTGCTGTGAATGCTGGTCGTCAGCCGATACGTGTCCAGCAGCGGTAAATCATCCGCACGGAAGAATCCTTCCAGCAGCAGTATCGGCCCTTTCCAGCCGCGCTCGCGCAGCAGAATGGCCTCTTCCAGATTCAGTAACGCAAAGCCATCCGTGGAGCCGAGTGCGCTCCAGATACGATCGATGCCGTGGCCGTAGGCGTTGGCTTTCACCACCGACCAGACGCGTGAACCTGGCGCAGCACGGCGAACAATCTGCAGGTTATCTTTCAGGGCCTGCAAATCCAGCTGAGCCAGAATGGGACGGGACATGACGACTCCTTAATTATGCGCGCCGTGCAGGTGCTGTGGACGCGTTGGGGTAAAACCTGATTGATAGCGTGCGGCACTTAAATCGTCAAACGGAATTGCCGGAGTGCGCCCGGAGATCAGGTCACTCAACAGCTGACCGGAGCCGCAGGCCATCGTCCAGCCGAGCGTGCCGTGCCCGGTATTGGTCCACAGGTTTTTATACGGCGTGCGGCCAACAATCGGCGTGCCGTCTGGCGTCATCGGGCGCAGGCCGGTCCAGAAGGTCGCCTGCTCAATAAAGCCCCCGCGCGGGAAGAGATCCCCCACCACCATCTCCAGCGTTTCGCGACGCGGCTGCAGCAGCTCGGTATTGAAACCGACAATCTCCGCCATGCCCCCCACACGGATGCGGTTGTCGAAGCGAGTGATCGCGATTTTGTAGGTTTCATCCAGGATGGTTGACACCGGCGCGCCGCTCTCTTCTTTCACCGGAATGGTCAGTGAGTAGCCTTTCAGCGGGTAAACCGGAATATCGAGGATACCTTTCAGCATGGCGGTGGAGTACGAGCCAAACGCCATCACGTAGGCATCGGCTTTGATCACCTCTTCGCCACACTTCACGCCGTATATCTTTTCCCCTTCCGACAGCAGTTTATCGACAGCAGTGTTAAAGCGGAATTTAACGCCCGCCTGCTCGCACATGCTGGCCAGACGCTGGGTGAAAAGCTGGCAGTCACCGGTTTCATCATTAGGCAGGCGCAGGCCGCCGGTCAGCTTGTGCGCCACTTCCGCCAGCGCCGGTTCAACCCCGGCGAGCTGGCTGGCTTCCAGCAGTTGATAGGGTACGCCCGCATCTTCCAGCACCGCGATATCGCGGGTGGCGTTCTCATACTGTTGCGCGGTGCGGAAAAGCTGCAGCGTACCGCCCTGACGGCCCTCATATTCAATGCCGGTCGATGCGCGCAGCTCTTTCAGGCAATCACGGCTGTATTCCGCCAGACGCACCATGCGCCCTTTATTTTCCATGTAGTGGCGGGTATCGCAGTTGCGCAGCATCTGCCACATCCATTTAAGCTGGAACTGCGTGCCGTCGAGGCTTATCGCCAGCGGCGCATGACGCTGGAACATCCATTTGATCGCCTTCAGCGGGACACCAGGTGCCGCCCATGGCGCGGCATAGCCCGGAGAGATTTGCCCGGCGTTCGCCGCGCTGGTTTCCAGTGCAGGGCCGGATTCGCGATCGATAACGGTAACATCATGTCCCGCCTGACTTAAATACCAGGCGCTGGTCACGCCAACGACACCACTTCCCAGTATGACAACACGCATAGCCACTCCATAATGAGCAAAAGAACAATCATCTAATTACAGATTGATAACCTAGTTGAAAATATTATTCAACATACGACTTTTTTATGGTGACTTATCTCACATCCTCCCCTGTATACAGGGTAAAGGCTTATTTGCGATCTCGTGCTGCGCGTCATTTTTAACCAGCATAAAATGCTGGTCAGTGGGCTTTTTTTGCCGAATCAAAAATGGAAAATCGCAAAGAAAAAATTTCTGCTTCAGCACGTTTTTTAACACGTTGATCTATGCTTGAAAGGAGGCTCTCCAGACAGAGAGAGCACCAACAACGAGGGCGCGCTAATGGCTACTATTGATTCCATGTCCAGGGACAGCACACGTCTGAGCGATGGACCCGACTGGACCTTCGAGCTGCTGGATGTCTACCTGGCGGAAATTGACCGGGTAGCAAAACTGTATCGCCTGGATACCTACCCCCATCAAATTGAAGTCATTACGTCCGAACAGATGATGGATGCCTACTCCAGCGTCGGGATGCCGATTAACTACCCGCACTGGTCGTTTGGTAAAAAGTTCATCGAGACAGAGCGACTGTATAAGCACGGCCAGCAGGGGCTGGCATATGAGATCGTCATTAATTCCAACCCGTGTATCGCCTATCTGATGGAAGAGAACACCATTACCATGCAGGCACTGGTGATGGCGCACGCCTGCTACGGGCATAACTCGTTCTTCAAGAACAACTATCTTTTCCGCAGCTGGACGGATGCCAGCTCGATCGTCGATTACCTGATTTTCGCCCGTAAATACATTACCGACTGCGAAGAGCGCTACGGCGTGGATGAAGTGGAAAAACTGCTCGACTCCTGCCACGCGCTGATGAACTACGGCGTCGACCGCTACAAACGCCCGCAAAAAATCTCCCTGCAGGAGGAGAAAGCCCGGCAGAAAAGCCGCGAAGAGTATCTGCAAAGCCAGGTGAATATGCTGTGGCGTACCCTGCCGAAGCGTGAAGAGGAAAAAACCATCGCCGAGGCGCGTCGTTACCCGTCTGAGCCGCAGGAAAACCTGCTCTACTTTATGGAGAAGAATGCGCCGCTGCTGGAGCCGTGGCAGCGCGAGATCCTGCGCATTGTGCGTAAGGTGAGCCAGTATTTCTACCCGCAGAAACAGACGCAGGTGATGAACGAAGGCTGGGCGACCTTCTGGCACTACACCATCCTTAATCATCTGTATGACGAGGGGAAAGTCACCGAGCGGTTTATGATGGAGTTTCTGCACAGCCACACCAACGTGGTGTTCCAGCCCGCTTACAACAGCCCGTGGTACAGCGGCATTAACCCGTATGCCCTCGGCTTTGCCATGTTCCAGGACATTAAGCGCATTTGCCAGTCGCCGACGGAAGAGGATAAATACTGGTTCCCGGACATTGCCGGTTCGGACTGGCTGGAAACGCTGCATTTTGCGATGCGCGACTTTAAGGATGAGAGCTTTATCAGCCAGTTTATGTCGCCGAAAATCATGCGCGACTTCCGCTTCTTCACCGTGCTGGATGATGACCGGAATAACTACCTGGAAATTTCAGCGATCCATAACGAAGAGGGATACCGGGAAATCCGCTCTCGCCTCTCTTCTCAGTACAACCTGAGCAATCTTGAGCCAAACATTCAGGTGTGGAACGTGGATTTGCGCGGCGATCGCTCGCTGACGCTGCGCTATATCCCGCACAACCGCGCGCCGCTGGACAAAGGGCGCAAGGAAGTGCTGAAGCACGTGCATCGCCTGTGGGGGTTTGACGTACTGCTGGAGCAACAGAACGAAGATGGCAGCGTGGAGCTGCTGGAACGGTGCCCGGCGCGGTTGAATACGCTGTAGTACCGCTTTTTTTGCCCGGTGGCGCTGCGCTTACCGGGCCTACAAAACCCGTAGATCGGGTAAGGCGTAGCCGCTACCCGACGAAAAAAAACCTCTCATGCGAGAGGTTTTTTATTTTAGCGGCTCTGAATTGCTAAATCGCCCGGCAGCGTTTTCTGCATACGGTGCCAGATTTCACCGGAGTCATGGCCATAACGACGCACCGTTTCATAGACCTGATCGTGCAGACCTTCAGAACACAGTTTGCTCAGTTTATGGTAGAAACCCAGCGCCAGACTGCGGGCTTCAGGGTTGGCAAAATAGTGACGACCAATGCGGGTATACAGCCCTTTCATCCCGTTCAGGATCAGGCCGTAAATCGGGTTACCGGATGCAAACGCCAGACCACGGAAGACATTGTAATCCAGTGTTGCAAACGCATCGGCGTGATCTTCCACTGCATTCGCACTCGCCAGCACAGCGAGTGCATCTTCAGGATGCTGACGAAACGCAGTACGAATAAAGATGGTGGCGATGTTGGTACGCACGGAGAGCAGATTATCGATCAGCTGTGGCACACTTTCGTGGTCGAGACGCGCAAGCGTTTCAAGAATATTCAGCCCGGACGTTTCCCAGAAGTTATTCACTTTGGTTGGCTTGCCGTGCTGAATCGTCAACCAGCCATCACGTGCCAGCCGCTGAAGCACTTCGCGGAGCGTGGTACGCGTGACGCCAATCAGTTCAGAGAGTTCGCGTTCAGCAGGTAGAATTGATCCCGCAGGGAAACGATTATTCCAGATGCTTTCAATGATGTACTCTTCCGCGAAACCCGCCGGGCTCTGCGCCTTAATGACCATAGTGAGATTTCCATTACACAGCTTTAGCAAATTGCACTCATCATACCAGAGGCTCGCTAAGGCAGATAGCGCAGCAAAGTGAGAAAAGAGGGATCGCCGTTTCATTTTTGTGAAATTTACAAAATGGCTTTGCCGCCCTCTCCGTCGCCATTTTTGCGTATACTGATGTTTTGTCTCATTTGACGGGGAAGGACGTCTGTCGTGGAAATTTCATTTGGCCGCGCGCTGTGGCGCAATTTTTTAGGCCAGTCACCTGACTGGTACAAACTGACTTTACTGGTATTCCTGGTCGTTAATCCCGTTATTTTCGTTGTGAACCCGTTTCTTGCCGGGTGGCTTTTGGTTGCGGAGTTTATCTTTACCCTGGCGATGGCGCTGAAATGCTACCCGCTCCTGCCTGGTGGACTCCTGGCGTTTGAAGCCGTAGTTATCGGCATGACCCGCGCTGAGCATGTTAAAGAGGAGCTGGCGTCGAACCTGGAAGTCCTGCTGCTGCTGATGTTTATGGTGGCCGGGATCTACTTTATGAAGCAGCTGTTGCTGTTTATCTTTACTCGCCTGCTGTTAAGCATTCCCTCAAAAACCGCCTTGTCGCTGGCGTTCTGCCTTGCTGCCGCGTTCCTGTCGGCCTTCCTGGATGCGCTGACGGTGGTCGCGGTTGTGATCAGCGTCGCCGTCGGGTTTTACGGTATTTATCACCGGGTGGCTTCGTCGCGCCCCGGAGATGATCTGCAGGATGACAGCCACGTGGATATGCATAACCGCGAGGTGCTGGAACAATTCCGCGCGTTTCTGCGCAGCCTGATGATGCATGCGGGTGTCGGTACGGCACTGGGCGGCGTGATGACCATGGTCGGCGAGCCACAAAACCTGATCATTGCCAAAGCCGCAGGCTGGAATTTCGGTGAGTTTTTCCTGCGCATGGCACCTGTCAGCGTCCCGGTACTCTTCTGTGGATTAGCCACCTGTATTCTGGTCGAGAAATTCAGGGTCTTTGGCTATGGCGCGCAACTGCCAGAACCGGTTCGCCATGAGCTGCATTCGTTTGATCTGCAGAGCCGCCGCCAGCGAACTCGTCAGGAGACGTTGCGCCTTATTGCCCAGGGGATTATTGGCGTCTGGCTTATCGCGGCGCTGGCGTTCCATCTTGCCGAAGTCGGTTTGATTGGTTTATCCGTCATTATTCTCGCCACCACCTTTACCGGCGTAACGGATGAGCATGCGATCGGCAAAGCCTTTACCGAAGCCCTGCCGTTTACCGCGCTGCTGGCGGTATTTTTCGCCGTTGTCGCGGTGATTATCGACCAGCATCTGTTCGCGCCGATTATCGCCTTTGTACTGCAGGCCGCACCGGACGCGCAGCTTTCGCTGTTCTATTTGTTTAACGGCCTGCTGTCGTCGATTTCCGATAACGTGTTTGTCGGGACGGTCTACATTAACGAGGCCAAAGCTGCAATGGAGCAAGGAACCATCAGCGCCGGACAGTTCGAACTGCTGGCCGTGGCGATCAACACCGGCACCAACCTGCCATCGGTGGCAACACCTAACGGCCAGGCCGCATTCCTGTTCCTGCTGACCTCAGCGCTTGCGCCACTCATACGGCTTTCCTATGGAAGGATGGTGTGGATGGCCCTGCCCTATACGCTGATGCTGACACTTGTTGGCTTGCTGTGCGTCAAAATTACCCTCATTCCTTATACGCACTGGTTGATACAAGCGGGTATACTTGCTGCGCCTTAAAACACGCATAGCGGGCAGTTTGCTGCCCGTTTGCCTTTTCGCATGATAAACATCCAATTACGTTTATTTCGTCAGGTACAGGTGGCGCGAAAAACGAATTCGTTTACACTGCGCTTTCTAAGCATGTTCCAGGGAAATGATTATGTTGAGATTTTTAAACCAGTGCTCCCGCGGTCGCGGAGCGTGGTTGTTAATGGCCCTGACCGCCTTTGCGCTGGAAATGGTCGCGCTGTGGTTCCAGCACGTGATGGGGCTGAAACCTTGCGTGCTGTGCATTTATGAACGCTGCGCGCTGTTCGGCATTATGGGGGCAGGCCTGGTGGGTGCGATTGCCCCAAAATCGCCGTTACGCTACGTCGGTATTGCTGTCTGGCTGTACAGCGCCTGGAAAGGGATTGAGCTTTCCTGGCAGCACACCATGATGCAGCTGCATCCGTCACCGTTTATGACCTGTGATTTCGCCGCCCGCTTCCCGAGCTGGCTACCGCTGGATAAATGGCTGCCGCAGGTGTTTGTGGCATCCGGTGACTGTTCAGTCCGTCAGTGGGAATTCCTGACGCTGGAGATGCCACAATGGCTGGTGGGTATCTTTGTGGCCTACTTCGTTGTGGCGCTGCTGGTATTGATTGCGCAGCCGTTCAAACCGAAGAAACGCGATCTTTTTGGGCGCTAATTTGCCCGGTGGCGCTTCGCTTGCGCGGGCCTACGATTGTGTAGGTCGGTAAGCGTAGCGCCACCCGACACAACAGCGCATAAAAAAACCCGCCTTAGCGGGTTTTTTATTATCAACGATTGGGATGGTTCATAATGTGGTCTTCCCAGTCCCGCACCTCAGACTCTTTCACCGCAATGTGGCGCACGGAAATACGCTCGCCGTGCATCGCCGCTTTAGAGCCGGTCAACAGTGGATGCCATGTCGGCAAATCCTTTCCTTCCGCCAGCAGACGATAGGCGCAGGTATGCGGCAGCCATTCAAACGTTGGCAGGTTTTCGCGGGTTAGCTTGATGCAGTCCGGCTCATATTCGAAGCGGCGCTCGTAGTTGCGGCATTGACAGGTTTTGATGTTGAGCTGCTTGCAGGCAACGTTGGTGAAATAGATCTCGTCGGTATCTTCATCCATCAGCTTATGCAGGCAGCACTGCCCGCAGCCGTCGCATAACGACTCCCACTCCACGTCGGTCATTTCGTCGAGCGTTTTACGTTGCCAGAAAGGGATGTCGTTCATCAGGATGTCCACACGTCAAAAGAAAGCGCACCTTATAACGAGTCTGGCACGTTGATGCAAGTTTTGCCGCCCGATAAAGGCGGCAATATGCTTTTACAGCACGCGGGTTTTCAGGGAAAGGCCATTAAAGCTGACGTCCAGTTCGTCGCCACCGTGAAGCGGGCCGACGCCTTCAGGCGTACCGGTCAGAATCACATCGCCCGGTTTCAGGGTAAAGTAGCGGCTCATATAGGCTATCAGCGGCACGATCTTGTGGATCATATCTGCGGTTGTTCCCTGCTGGCGGATCTCGCCGTTCACCTTCAGGCTGAGCGGGGTGTTCTGCGGATCGTCGGTAAACTCTCCTGCCGGCACAAAGCCCGAAATCGGGCAGGAATTATCAAAACCTTTGGCTTTTTCCCACGGCTGCCCTGCTTTCTTCATTTTACCCTGAACGTCACGCAGGGTGAGATCCAAAGCGACACCGTAACCGGCAATGGCTTTCTGCACATGCTCTTCGGAAGCCTGACGCAGGGTTGCACCGATGAGCACGGCCAGCTCCACTTCATGATGAACGGACCCCAGTCCCTGCGGTAGCGCCAGCGGCTGACGAATATCGCAAAGCGCGGTCTCTGGCTTTATGAACAGCACCGGCTCTTCTGGCGTCGCGCTGCCCATTTCCTGAATGTGTTTGGCATAGTTGCTGCCGACGCAGACCACTTTGCTGACGGGATAATCCAGTAATGCACCTTGCCAGTTATGATGTTGATACATGGTCGACCCCTAAACGGTTGATGTGTTGTTTCCGGAAGCGTCCCGGACTATTTCTTTCCGTTCACCTCAAGATGCTGTTTTAATAAATTCTCGGGTGGTGGTGGAAGCTGTAAATAATAGCCTTGCTCGGTTAATGCCGTTTTCACTTTTTCCAGATCGGCATTCACCAGTTTCTTACGCCCATCCAGCGGTAACAGCATGGCTAGCTGTGGCCGGCCAAAACTTTTCATTAATTCTTCAGGCACGCGGGAAAAATCGTCTTTCTTTTCGACATACAGGTAGGTCTGGTCGCGGCTTGTACTTCTGTAGATCACACAAAACATGTTTTTACTCTGAATTAATGGGTGGTTGCTTGCCTCAATATACTCCTGACTATAACATGCCTGATACTCTTCGGAATATCGCAGCGACGTGTTGCGGTTAATAGCAAATTGAGTAAGGCCAGGATGTCAAACACGCCCATCGAGCTTAAAGGCAGTAGCTTCACCTTATCAGTGGTTCATTTGCATGATGCAAAACCCGAGGTTATTCGTCAGGCGTTAGAAGACAAAATTGCGCAGGCTCCCGCATTTTTGAAACATGCCCCCGTCGTCGTCAATGTCAGTAGCCTGGACGCTCCCGTTAACTGGGAGCTGCTCCAGCAGGCCGTCTCGTCGACCGGGCTGCGTATTGTTGGCATCAGCGGCTGTAAAGACGCTGAGTTAAAAGCAGAAATTGACCGCGCAGGGCTGCCGCTTCTTAACGAAGGTAAAGAAAAAGCCCCACGTCAGGCTCCTGTCGCCGCACAAACAGCCCCGCCTCCGGTGCAAAACGCTACTTCCGTCACAAAAACACGATTGATTGATGTGCCGGTTCGTTCCGGTCAGCGTATTTATGCGCCAAACTGTGATCTTATTGTTACAAGCCACGTCAGCGCTGGCGCAGAACTGATTGCAGATGGCAATATTCACGTCTACGGTATGATGCGTGGGCGAGCGCTCGCAGGTGCAAGTGGCGATCGGGATGCACAAATATTTTGTACTCACCTGACGGCGGAGCTGGTGTCCATCGCAGGTGAATATTGGCTGAGCGACAAGATCCCAGCCGAATTTTATGGCAAAGCGGCTCGCCTGCTGTTAGCAGACAACGCTTTGACCGTTCAACCGTTAAATTGATCCCTTTTAACAAGGAATTTCTATGGCACGCATTATTGTTGTGACTTCGGGTAAAGGAGGCGTTGGCAAGACCACCTCCAGCGCGGCCATCGCTACTGGTTTGGCCCAGAAGGGAAAGAAAACTGTCGTTATCGATTTCGATATCGGCCTGCGTAACCTGGACCTGATCATGGGCTGTGAGCGTCGCGTTGTGTATGACTTCGTTAACGTCATTCAGGGCGATGCCACGCTTAACCAGGCGCTGATTAAAGACAAACGCACCGAGAATCTCTACATTCTCCCGGCTTCTCAGACCCGTGATAAAGACGCGCTGACCCGCGAAGGCGTGGAAAAAGTGCTCGACGATCTGAAAAAGATGGAGTTCGACTTTGTGGTCTGTGACTCCCCTGCCGGTATCGAAACCGGTGCGCTGATGGCACTCTACTTCGCCGATGAAGCGATCATCACCACCAACCCTGAAGTCTCATCCGTTCGTGACTCTGACCGAATTCTGGGTATTCTGGCCTCCAAATCCCGCCGTGCGGAAAATGGCCAGGAGCCGATCAAAGAACACCTGTTGCTGACCCGCTACAATCCGGGTCGTGTGAACAAGGGTGATATGCTGAGCATGGAAGACGTGCTGGAGATCCTGCGCATCAAGCTGGTTGGCGTGATCCCGGAAGATCAGTCCGTGTTGCGCGCGTCTAACCAGGGTGAACCGGTTATTCTGGATACACAGGCAGACGCGGGTAAAGCGTATGCGGATACCGTAGACCGTCTGCTGGGAGAAGAACGTCCTTTCCGCTTCATTGAAGAAGAGAAGAAAGGTTTCCTCAAACGCCTGTTCGGAGGATAAGTTATGGCATTACTGGACTTTTTTCTCTCGCGGAAAAAAAGCACCGCCAACATCGCTAAAGAGCGTCTGCAAATCATCGTTGCGGAGCGTCGTCGTAGCGACGCCGAGCCGCACTACCTGCCGCAGCTGCGCAAGGACATTCTGGAAGTGATCTGTAAATACGTGCAGATTGACCCGGAAATGGTCACCGTACAGCTTGAGCAGAAAGACGGGGATATTTCGATTCTGGAGCTTAATGTGACGCTCCCGGAAGCGGAAGAGTCGCGTCCGTAGGTTTGTGATTTCGTAGCCCCGGTAAGCGTAGCGTCACCGGGAAAATGTGCCG
Organism: Enterobacter sp. MALB-1; assembly: GCF_041021625.1. Classification (NCBI taxonomy): domain Bacteria; kingdom Pseudomonadati; phylum Pseudomonadota; class Gammaproteobacteria; order Enterobacterales; family Enterobacteriaceae; genus Enterobacter; species Enterobacter sp. MALB-1. Next base: position 1,945,987 of record NZ_JBDPJL010000001.1, on the reverse strand, counting down.
GGCATGGTTTCATGACCCGGCATAGTCTTTATCGTGGGTATGCTTCCAGCAGCGTATTCAGGCGATCGGCCATCAATTCCCCGCGCCAGCCCGCCACCATCTCCGGCAGCCCATTTTGTGGTTTCAGCTTCCAGTGCCAGTTCAGCAACTGGTTAATCTGACGCCGTGAGGCCAGCAGTTCCGCGCTCAGTTTACTTTCGCTCGCCACGTCCTGCACCAGCGCCTTTATGTCCTTGAACGCTTTACGATAGCCCGGCATGTCCATCAGATTCAGCAGTGACTCCGGCAGTGCGTCATCCGGCATTTGCTGCGCTTTTGCCACCAGCGCAAGCAGCGTTTTGCCATGGAAACGGATCTCGCTACCGGAAAGCCCGATGCTATCCAGCTCGCCCATGCTGCCAGGCATATAGCGCGCAACCGCCCAGAGATGCTCTTCACGCACCACAAAGTTAACGGCCAGGTCGCGCTCGCGCGCTTTACGCAGACGCCAGTCGGCCAGCAACTGCAGGCATGCCAGCTGACGCGTGCGGAGCTGCCATGCGTTGGTGATATCGCGCCACGCATCCTTTGGATCAACCACTTCCTGACGGCGTAGCTGCGTCATACGACACTCATCCAGTGCGGCTGGCAGCCATCCGGAGGCGTCGGCCTCTTTCATCAGCTGTCCGGCAATGGGCAGCAGGTAGAATACGTCAGCCGCCGCATATTCCAGCTGACGCGCCGTCAGCGGGCGGGCGAGCCAGTCGGTGCGGGATTCGCTTTTGTCCAGCACTAAGCCCGTGTACTCCTCCACCATGGCCGCAAACCCCCACGACAGCGGGCGATTGCTGAAGGCGGCGAGGATCTGCGTATCAATCAGAGGCTGCGGCATGATGCCAAAGGTGTTGAGAAACACTTCCAGATCTTCACTGCCCGCGTGCAGGTATTTGGTCACGGCAGTATCGAGCAGCAACTCACGCATCGGCGTCCAGTCGGTAATACCGAGAGGGTCGATCAGCGAGACGTGTTTGCCGTCGTACATCTGAATCAGCCCCAGCTGCGGATAATACGTGCGGGTACGGACAAATTCCGTATCCAGAGCGATAGCGGGAAAATCGCGCGTCACCTCGCACAGCGAAGCCAGCTCGTCATTGGTAGTGATCATCTGGTAATTCAAATCGGACTCTCTTTTGTTTGCGCCCATAAAAAACGCCGGCTTAACCGGCGTCTGGGCGATTAACGTGAAGCTCAGGCCTTATTGTCCACTTTGGCACGGGCTTCGTCACGTAATTCTCGTCGTAATATCTTCCCGACGTTGGATTTTGGCAGCTCATCGCGGAATTCAACCAGCTTCGGCACCTTGTAGCCTGTCAACTGACGTCGACAGAAGGTGATCAGCTCGTCCTCTGTCAGCGAAGGATCTTTTTTGACCACAAAAATCTTCACCGTCTCACCGCTGCTGCCGGAAGGGACGCCCACTGCCGCCACCTCAAGCACACCGCTGTGCTGCATCACCACGTCTTCAATTTCGTTCGGATAGACGTTAAAACCGGAGACGAGGATCATATCTTTTTTACGATCAACGATGCGCAGGAAGCCTTCATCATCCATCACGGCGATATCGCCAGTGTGCAGCCAGCCGTCTTTAAGGATTTCGTCGGTAGCATCCGGGCGCTGCCAGTAGCCCAGCATAACCTGTGGGCCTCTGACGCATAGCTCGCCCGGCTCGCCATGGGGTACTTCATTACCGTCATCATCGACCAGTTTGGCTTCGGTCGATGGCACCGGCAAGCCGATGCTGCCGCTGTGGTGGTCGATATCGTGCGGGTTAACGCTGACCAGCGGCGCGCATTCCGTCAGCCCGTAACCTTCCAGCAGATATTGCCCGGTGAGCTTCACCCAGCGCTCAGCAACTGCCTGCTGAACAGGCATCCCGCCGCCTGCGGAAAGGTGCAGCGTGGAGAAATCAAGCTGCTGAAACTCTTTGTTATTAAGCAGCGCGTTAAACAGCGTGTTTACGCCCGTCATGGCGGTGAACGGGTATTTCGCCAGCTCTTTCACCAGGCCCGGAATATCGCGAGGGTTGGTGATCAGCAGATTCTGCCCGCCCAGCTCAATAAACAGCAGGCAGTTCATTGTAAGCGCGAAAATGTGATACAGCGGTAGCGCGGTCACCACCAGCTCTTTGCCTGGATGCAGGAGCGGTCCATAGGTCGCGTTCACCTGCTCAAGGTTTGCCAGCATGTTGCGATGCGTAAGCATTGCCCCTTTGGCAACACCTGTGGTGCCCCCCGTGTATTGCAGGAACGCCAGATCTTCAGAAACAACCTCCGGTTTGACGTACTGCATACGGTAGCCAGCATGGAGTGCGCGGCGGAACGAGATGGCATCCGGCAAATGATATTTTGGCACCAGACGCTTAACGTACTTAACGACGAAGTTCACCAGCGTGCCTTTCGCCGTGGAGAGCTGGTCGCCCATGCGCGTCAGGATAACGTGTTTAACCTGCGTTCTCTCGACCACTTTTTCCAGCGTATGGGCGAAGTTCGAGACGATGACAATCGCGGCCGCGCCGCTGTCATTCAACTGGTGTTCAAGCTCGCGCGGCGTGTAGAGCGGGTTGACGTTGACGACAATCATCCCTGCCCTCAGTATCCCGAACAGCGCCACCGGGTACTGCAACAGGTTTGGCATCATCAGCGCGACGCGGTCCCCTTTTTGCAACCCCAGCCCTTCCTGCAGATAAGCAGCAAACGCCCGGCTACGCTCTTCCAGTTTACGGAAGGTCATGACTTCGCCCATATTCACAAATGCCGGCTGGTCAGCGTAGCGTCTTACCGAATGTTCAAATAATTCAACCAGGGATTGATAACGGTCAGGGTTGATCTCCGCAGGCACATCTGCGGGATAACGGTTAAGCCAAACCTTCTTCAATGCATCACCTCTGAAATGAGCGTTCGTCGTCATCACAACCCCGATAATAAACAGTTCGTTAACATTATATTAACTCAGCGTACCAGTTTATTAATTACCCAGATTTAAGGTTGCGAAGCGCGTCACTCTTTTTTTTCGTTTTATCCGTAAAAAAACAGAGACAGCGGCTGAGCCGCTGTCTCTTTTCTAGTAATAACAGTAAGTTACTCAGTTACGATGGTTTGAACCTGTGCTGGACCAGGGTTGTACCAGCCCCATCCGCCATAACCGTAACGATACGGGTGTGGACCCCACATCCACGGATCGATCGGCTGCGGCGGCATCACCACCTGCTGCGCAATGCGCCAGCGTTTGTAACCGTTCACCTGCATGGTCATAAATTTGTACGGCGTATTGCCGATTTTACCCTGCTCCGAACCGGTGATGGGCCCTACCACCGTGACCAGTTGCCCACGGAAATCAACCGGGTCAAGGAAGCCACTGACGTCAGCATAGATCCGCCCACGCGAAGCCTCGCCCAGCATTGGCCGCGCACCGCTATCCAGTGGCACAGTCGCAATCTCCAGGCGGGTTTTGCCCTGCTGGTTTACGACCTCAACCACCTTACCGCCAAACCGCGCTTCCTGGCCGACATACAGCTCAGGCGCATTCATCACGCGAACCAGATCCTGCTGTGGCGTAGGGCTGCTGCCCTTAATCGCATCAGGAACGGTTACACACCCGCTCAGTGCTATGGCAACCACGCCTGCCATAAAAAGGCGTACAACTTTAGTCTGAACCGCCATGATGCGACTCCTTTTTTCTCAGTTCCTGTTACTGAGATTCATTCGCGGCCTGGAAGTTTCTTCCACGCAACCGTGTTTCGCAAATAAACCGGCTCGGCGTGTTCAACGGCCACGGTTTTTCCTGCCGCCAGCAACTGACGGGCAATTGGGAGCATATCCTCCGCAGCGGGAAGAAGCATGTTGCCATCCACCAGCGTTAAACCGGTGCCGTTCGCCATCTCCGGCCAGGCGGGCCAGCCGGTACCGACCGTTGCCCACTCGCCGGACAACTGCTGCAGACGTTCAGTTACCGCCTCCGGCTTAAGTACCGCTTCTGTCTCTTCACCGTGCCAGACGCCGTTTTCATCACGGGTATATTCAGCCCAGTAGACTTCCCCCATGCGGGCATCAATCGCTGCCAGTACGCGGGTTGCGCCGGTCATTCGCCATGCGCCCTGCGCCATGGTCGCCAGCGTGGAGACGCCGATCATCGGCAGATCAGCGCCCAGCGCCAGCCCCTGCGCGATACCAATCCCGATGCGCACGCCCGTAAAGCTGCCAGGGCCACGGCCATAGGCCAGCGCATCAAGTTCGGTTAAGGCAGTGTTGCCCTCGGTCAAAATCGCTTTCACCAGGGGCAGAATACGTTGGGTGTGTTCCCGTGGGCACTCTTCGAAATGAGCACAGATAGCACCGTCGTTCCACAGGGCAACAGAACAGGCCTCTGTAGCGGTATCAATAGCCAGAATTCGCATCAGTCGTCGCGCTCTCGCAGTGGTCAGTCACAAAATGGCGCGCATCTTAGCATACTCCGGGGCAAATTACTCCGCCGTTGGGTTAGCCAGGAAACGGACTGCGCGTTTAATGTCACGCGTGCGTGGCGCGGGCGGCAGGCTTGCCAGAAAGGTGGCACCGTAAGGGCGCATCACCAGTCGGTTGTCGCAGATCACCAGCACGCCGCGATCGGTGACGTCGCGGATCAGACGCCCGACACCCTGTTTCAGGGTTATCACCGCGTCGGGTAACTGCACGTCGTCGAAGGGATCGCCCCCGCGCAGACGGCAATCTTCCATTCGCGCTTTCAGCAGCGGATCGTCCGGGGAGGTAAACGGCAGTTTGTCGATGATCACCAGTGAAAGCGCATCGCCGCGCACGTCCACCCCTTCCCAGAAGCTGCTGGTTGCCACCAGCAACGCGTTACCCGCACTGACAAACTGTTGCAGCAGTTGTCCCTTGCTGGTTTCCCCCTGCAGCAGAACCGGCAGTGCCATGGTGGCACGGAACTGTTCTGCCAGGTCGCGCATCATGGCGTGGGAGGTACAGAGCATAAAGCAGCGGCCATTGTTGGCCTCAATCATCGGTTTCAGCATCGCCGCAAGAAGGCGCGCTGCACCGGGCTGATTCGGCAACGGTAAATTGCGCGGCACACAGAGCAACGCCTGCTTTTCGTAATCAAACGGACTTGGCAGCAGCAGTGATTCCGCCTGCTCAATCCCCAGACGCTCGGTAAAGTGGTGCAGATCGTCATTCACTGACAGCGTTGCCGAGGTGAAGATCCAGCTCCCCGGTTTTTGCGCCATCACCTCTTTAAATTTATCCGCGACCGTCAGCGGCGTCAGGGCCAGCGTGAAGTGACGCGAGGTACATTCATACCAGTAACTAAACCCTGGCTGGTTGATCTCTTTCAGCCTTTTGAGCCGTCCGCGGTAGAGCGTGGCGCGCTCAAAAGCGGCATCCAGCAGCGCGGAGCGACCGAGTGACAATTTTGCCACGTCGTAACAGAGTTCAAGCGCATCATCCAGCAGCAACAAGGCGCGCTGGATATTTTTGTCCGCCAGCAGTTCACGCAGGTTGCCGCGATAACCTGGCTCGCCAAGATGTAAGCGGAAATCCTGCGCGCTTTGCGCCAGACGGTCGGCACATTTCTGTAGCTGCTGGGTATCTTTTAATTCGGTGCGATAGGCGATGGTGAAATCTTTCGCCAGATCCTGCAACTGGCGGCTGGAGAGCGACTGGCCGAAATACTGGCTGGCGATATCCGGAAGCTGGTGGGCTTCATCGAAGATCATCACGTCCGCTTCAGGGATGAGTTCGCCAAAGCCGCTGTCTTTGACCACCATATCCGCGAGGAACAGATGGTGGTTAACCACCACCACATCGGCGTCCATGGCGGTTTTACGCGCTTTCACCACAAAACAGTCTTTATACAGCGGGCAGTCGCTGCCGAGGCAGTTGTCGTTGGTACTGGTGACCAGCGGCCAGGCAGGGGAATCTTCCGGTACGCTCGCGCAGGTGCTGATATCCCCCTCTTCCGTCTGGTTGGCCCAGGCGCGAAGGATAATGACATCGCTCAGGGTTTGTACCGGCAGGTCGCCTCCCGCCAGCGCCTGCTGTTCAAGCCTTTCCAGGCAGAGATAGTTAGACCGCCCTTTCAGCAGCGCCAGACGACCTTTATATTTCAGCGCTTTTGCAACCGTCGGTAAATCACGGCTGTAGAGCTGATCCTGCAGAGCTTTCGACCCTGTCGAGACAATCACTTTCTTTTTCGCCCGAAGCGCCGGGGCGAGGTAAGCGTAGGTTTTACCCGTGCCGGTTCCGGCCTCAACCACCAGCGGTTGTGCGTTATCGATTGCGCGTGCAACGGCGTGCGCCATCTGACGCTGTGGTTCACGCGGTTTGAAGCCGGGGATGGCCTGCGCTAACTGACCTTCAGGGGAAAAATCGTCTGCCACGGTGCTCTCTCACTGTATTTTTGCACAGGGATTATGTCAGCCCATTCTCTCCTGTGCCACCCCAAATAGTGACGAAGGGAGAACAATATGGCAGTCTTGCCGCCTGATATGAAAATAACGAGGAAACGTTTATGACAATCGTGCGCATTGATGCCGAAGCCCGCTGGTCTGATGTGGTGATCCATAACCAGACGCTTTACTACACTGGTGTTCCGGCTAATCTTGACGCCGATGCCTTTGAGCAGACGGCGAACACCCTGGCGCAGATCGACGCCGTACTGGAAAAACAGGGCAGCGATAAATCCCGCATTCTGGATGCGACGATTTTCCTGGCGAATAAAGACGATTTCGCGGCGATGAATAAAGCGTGGGATGCGTGGGTCGTAGCGGGTCATGCGCCTGTACGCTGCACCGTACAGGCCACACTGATGAAACCGGAATACAAGGTAGAGATTAAGATTATCGCGGCGGTCTGAGCCGGATTACTCTTCGTCCTCATCCTCGAAACGCGCCACGATCCGCTCGCCGGTATGGCTGGCGCGAAGTTCTTCCGCCACCTGCGCAATCGCCTGCCCGCTGCTCATCCCCTGGGACATCAGCTCCTGGATGCGCTCAACGGCTTTCTGCTGTTGGTCATGACTGAGAGAAGGTAAACCTGCAAACATCGTCAACTCCTGCTAAATTATTCGCGCTAATTATTTCACGCTGCCCGGTAGTATGCCACACATGAACATGCGCTTCCCCACTGTCATTACTTTGCCCTGGCGTTCTGACGCCGCGGAATTCTGGTTTGCCCGCCTGAGCCACCTTCCTTTTGCGATGCTGCTGCACTCTGGCTACGCGGCGCACCCATACAGCCGTTTTGATATTCTGGTGGCCGATCCGCTAAAGACGCTGACAACCGATGACCAGTCGCCGACGGACGATCCGCTGATGCAGCTTCAGCAAGAAATCAGCGCGCTGAAATTATCCGCTACACCGAACCCGGACCTCCCTTTCCAGGGTGGGGCGCTGGGCTTGTTTGGCTACGATCTGGGTCGCCGTTTCGAAACGCTGCCGAACCACGCGAAAGAGGATATCCCGCTGCCCGATATGGCTGTGGGGCTGTACGACTGGGCATTGATTGTCGATCACCACCGTCAGGTGGTTTCCCTGCTTAGCCATTCAGATGTGAATGCCCGTCTCGCCTGGCTTGAGGCGCAAAAGCCTGCACCCGCCGACGCATTCAGCTTGACCTCAGACTGGCGTTCAAACATGAGCAGGCAGGAATATGCAGAGAAATTCGCACGCGTTCAGGCTTATCTGCAAAGCGGCGATTGTTACCAGGTCAACCTCGCTCAGCGTTTCCAGGCAACCTATCAGGGCGACGAGTGGCAGGCGTTTACCCGCCTTAATGCCAGTAACCGCGCACCGTTTAGCGCGTTCATACGTCTCGAACACGGCGCGATCCTCAGCCTTTCCCCCGAGCGGTTTATCCATCTTGCGGATGGCACCATTCAGACGCGCCCGATCAAAGGCACGCTTCCGCGTCTGGCCGATCCCGTTGCCGATCGCCTTCAGGCAGAAAAGCTGGCTGCGTCACCAAAAGATCGCGCCGAAAACCTGATGATTGTCGATTTGATGCGCAATGACATTGGCCGCGTCGCGGAACCGGGCAGCGTGCGCGTGCCCGAACTGTTCGTTGTTGAGCCGTTCCCCGCGGTGCATCATCTGGTCAGCACCGTTATCGCGCGCTTACCCGAAGCTCGCACCGCCTGCGATCTGCTGCGAGCCGCCTTTCCCGGTGGCTCCATCACCGGTGCACCAAAAGTGCGGGCAATGGAGATCATCGATGAGCTGGAGCCGCACCGCCGCAATGCCTGGTGTGGCAGCATCGGCTATGTGAGCCTGTGCGGCACCATGGATACCAGCATTACCATCCGCACCCTCACCGCCTGCAACGGAAACCTGTACTGTTCCGCAGGCGGCGGCATTGTTGCCGATAGTCAGGTCGAGGCGGAATATCAGGAAACCTTTGATAAAGTTAACCGTATCCTGAAACAACTGGAGAACTAACGGGTGGAAAAAGAGAACCTGACGCTGGATGATTTTTTATCACGCTTTCAGCTGTTACGTCCGCAAGTGAACCGTGAAACCTTGAACAGCCGCCAGGCTGCGGTGCTGATCCCGGTGGTACGCCGTGAGCAGCCCGGTTTGCTGCTCACGCAACGTTCACCGCATATGCGTAAACACGCGGGTCAGGTTGCTTTTCCGGGAGGCGCGGTGGACAGCACCGATGCGTCGTTAATTGCCGCAGCACTCCGTGAAGCGCAGGAAGAGGTCGCCATTCCGCCTGAAGCCGTCGAAATTATTGGCGTCCTGCCACCGGTCGACAGTGTCACCGGCTTTCAGGTAACGCCGGTGGTCGGCATTATTCCGCCCGATCTTCAGTACCACGCCAGTGTCGATGAAGTCTCTGCCGTGTTTGAAATGCCGCTGGAAGAGGCGCTTCGCCTGGGGCGTTACCACCCACTGGATATCCAGCGTCGGGGCCATGCCCATCGGGTCTGGTTGTCCTGGTATCAGCATTATTTTGTCTGGGGCATGACGGCGGGCATCATTCGTGAGCTGGCGCTGCAAATCGGCCTGAAGCCTTGACTATACTTTACATTCCACCCTCTTCTGCCAGGTTTGCGATCGGCGTCGCGCTATTAGCAAAACCATCGTTAACCATTAGTTTAATTCATGTGAATAGTTAAGCCGAGGTGGATGTTCCCTCTTACACTATGCGCAGTTATAACATCGTTACTGGAACCCCGGTAACCCTGTCAGGAGTGTGAAAGTGATTAGTATATTCGACATGTTCAAAGTGGGAATTGGTCCTTCTTCTTCCCATACTGTCGGGCCGATGAAGGCCGGTAAACAGTTCGTCGATGATCTGGTCGAAAAAGGATTACTGGAAAGCGTTACCCGTGTCGCCGTGGATGTCTACGGCTCGCTGTCTCTCACGGGTAAAGGCCACCACACCGATATCGCCATTATTATGGGTCTGGCAGGTAACATGCCGGACACTGTTGATATTGATGCCATTCCGGCATTCATCCGCGACGTGGAAACGCGCGGACGCCTGCTGCTGGCGAACGGCCAGCACGAAGTGGATTTCCCGCAGGATGACGGCATGCGTTTTCGCAGCGACAACCTGCCGCTGCATGAAAACGGCATGACCATCCACGCCTGGAACGGCGAGAAAGAAATTTACAGCAAAACGTATTACTCCATTGGCGGTGGTTTCATCGTCGATGAAGAGCACTTTGGCAAAGAGTCCGCAGGCGATGTCAACGTGCCGTATCCGTTCAAATCGGCGACTGAGATGCTTGCGTTTTGCAAAGAGACGGGCTTGTCGCTCTCCGGCATGGTGATGCAGAACGAACTGGCGCTGCACAGCAAAAAAGAGATTGAAGACTATTTTGCCAACGTGTGGCAGACCATGCGTGCCTGTATCGACCGCGGCATGAACACCGAAGGCGTGCTGCCGGGCCCTCTGCGCGTACCGCGCCGTGCTTCAGCGTTGCGCCGTATGCTGGTCACCACCGACAAATACTCCAACGATCCAATGAACGTGGTGGATTGGGTGAATATGTTTGCGCTGGCGGTGAACGAAGAGAATGCGGCAGGTGGGCGTGTTGTTACCGCGCCAACGAACGGCGCTTGCGGTATCGTTCCGGCAGTGCTGGCTTACTATGACCACTTTATCGAGCCTGTGACTGCAGACATCTACATTCGTTATTTCCTGGCGGCAGGCGCGATTGGCGCATTGTATAAGATGAATGCGTCGATCTCGGGTGCTGAAGTGGGCTGCCAGGGTGAAGTGGGTGTGGCCTGTTCCATGGCCGCTGCGGGCCTTGCAGAACTGCTGGGCGCGAGCCCTGAGCAGGTGTGCGTGGCAGCGGAAATCGGCATGGAGCATAACCTCGGTTTGACCTGCGATCCGGTTGCGGGCCAGGTGCAGGTGCCGTGCATTGAGCGTAACGCCATTGCCTCGGTGAAAGCGATCAACGCCTCGCGTATGGCCATGCGCCGTACCAGCGAACCTCGCGTATCGCTGGATAAGGTTATCGAAACCATGTACGAAACCGGCAAAGACATGAACGCGAAGTACCGTGAGACCTCCCGTGGCGGTCTGGCTATTAAGGTGCAGTGCGACTAATACTCCTTTCGCCCGTCTGCAACGGATGGGCGAATTTTTTCCTCACGTCTCGTCTGATGACGCATTCCCCACTACACTTTCTCTGTTGCTTCCGGCTTTTGGGGCTGGCAGCGTAACGGGCGACCGTGTCATGCAAAATGCACAAACGATAATCAAAAAATATCGCCGAAAACGCGTTATCGTCTGTGGGACGGTTGCGCTCCTTACGCTCATCCTCACGCTGGGCATCCGCTTTATTTCACAGCGTAATAGTAATCAGGATCGGATACTCGAATTTGCCAGCCATACCGTTCACTCGCTGGATAATATTTTGCTTTCACTGGAAAACAGCCGTGACGCGCTACTCCCTCTGGTGGGGCAACCCTGCCCACAGGCTCACCTTGTGTTGCGAAAGCAAGCCGCCATTCTGCAGACCGTGCGTTCTATTGCCCTGATTAAAGAAGGCATCCTCTACTGTTCAAGTATTTTCGGAACGCGGCGTGTCCCGATAAACGATTTTCAAGCGGTTTTGCCCGCCGCAGAGCCAAAGCTAATTTTATCGACGGATCAGTGGCTGTTGAAAGGCAGCCCGATCCTTGTCCAGTGGTATCCCGTCTCTCTGAGCGGTCAGGATGGGGTGATGGAGATTGTGAATATCGATCTCATCACCAAAATGATACTTGAGCCACAACGACCGCTGATTACTGACGTTGTGCTGAGGGTGGGCGACAGTTTTCTGCGTTACGGCCAGCAGGTCACTGACAAATTAACGTTGAGCAGCAACGACGCGCGGATGCAGCAAGCCTCAGCGCATTATCCTTTCACTATTACCGTAAGCAGCCCTGGTCCGGGCAAAATGGCGCTAAAAAATCTCCCCACGCAACTTCCACTGGCGCTAATGCTCAGTTTACTGGTGGGTTATATTGTCTGGCTGGCCACCGCACGCCGGATGAGCTTCACCTGGGAGATCAATATGGGGCTTGCGGCGCGGGAATTTGAGCTTTTCTGCCAGCCGCTGGTGAATGCCCGCACCCAGGACTGCATCGGTGTTGAGATCCTGCTGCGCTGGAAGAACCCACGTCAGGGCTGGATCTCACCCGATGTGTTTATCCCACTGGCGGAGGAACATAACCTGATTGTGCCGCTGACCCGCTACGTCATCAGCGAAACGGTACGCCAGATAGGGTATTTCCCGGCATCAAGCGGTTTTCATATTGGCATCAACGTTGCCGCCAGCCATTTTCGTCACGCCACCCTGCTGCAGGATCTCAACCGCTCCTGGTTCAGCGCCAGGCCGATTCAGCAACTGGTGATTGAACTGACAGAGCGTGATGCGCTGAAGGATGTGGATTATCGCATTGTCCGTGAGCTGCATCATAAAGGAGTGAAACTTGCCATTGATGACTTCGGCACCGGGAACAGTTCCCTCTCCTGGCTCGAAAAACTTCATCCGGACGTGCTGAAAATTGACCGGTCCTTCACCACTGCAATCGGTACCGATGCCGTGAATTCGACGGTGATGGATATCATTATCGCTCTGGGGCAACGGCTGAATATTGAACTGGTTGCAGAAGGGGTTGAAACCGAGGAGCAGTCGCGGTATTTGCGTCACCACGGTGTGCATATCTTGCAGGGATTTTTCTATGCCCGGCCCATGCCGCTGCGGGAGTTTCCGAAATGGCTGGCGGGGAGCACGCCCCCGCCAGCGCATCATAACGGACACATCGTGCCCTTGATGCCATTACGTTAGAAAGGCTTATTCTTCTTCGTCATGTGCTGATTGCTCTTTAACAATGCGCACCATATCAACGCGATAATCGTTGGCTTCGACAATCGTGATATGTAACGGCGGCAATTCAATGACATCGCCGACATGCGGGATTTGCCCGTTAACAGCAATGACCAGCCCTGCCACGGTGGCAATGTCTTCATCGTCATTAACGACGTTCTCTACACCCAGCGTATGCGAGAGCGCATGCAGGTCGGTCGTTCCTTTCACCAGCCAGCCTTCACCATCAGCAACGATTTCCGGCGTTTCGTCCGCATCCGGGAACTCGCCGGCAATCGCTTCAAGTACGTCCAGCGGCGTGACAAGGCCCTGCACCACGCCAAACTCGTTGGTCACGATGACGAAGCTCCCGCGCGCGCGGCGCAGCACACCCAGCAGGTTAATAGGGTCCAGCGTTTCCGGTACGACAATAGCAGGCGACGCGGCCGCAATGGCTTCAACGTTGACGCCCTCTTCCAGCGCCACCAGCATCTCTTTTGCACGCACCACGCCGATGATTTCATCCAGTTCACCGCGGCAAACCGGGAACAGGCTGTGCGGTGAAGAGAGCAACTGCTGGCGGATCTCATCGACGCTCAGATTGGCATCCACCCAGCTGATTTCACCGCGCGGGGTCATAATGCCGCGCAGCGAGCGGGACGCCAGGGAGAGTACGCCGTTAATCATGTAGCGCTCTTCTTCCACAAATGCGCCTTCAGGAACCGGAACCGGGTTGCGGCTCTCGGAATCAGACTGCACGTTTACCTGGCGACGACCGCCCATCAGACGCAGGATGGCGTCCGCGGTGCGGGCACGCAGCGGCAATGTGGACTGCTGCTTAATAAAGTTACGACGCGCAATCTGGTTAAACAGCTCGATAAGAATCGAGAAGCCAATCGCGGCGTACAGGTAGCCTTTCGGAATATGGAAGCCAAAGCCTTCCGCCACCAGGCTCAGACCAATCATCAGCAGGAAGCTCAGACACAGCACCACCACCGTCGGGTGTTGGTTCACGAAACGCGTCAGCGGTTTCGAGGCCAGCAGCATGACCGCCATTGCAATGACAACCGCCGCCATCATGACCGGCAGGTGGTTCACCATGCCGACCGCCGTGATCACCGCATCCAATGAGAAGACGGCATCCAGCACGACAATCTGCAGAACAACAACCCAGAAGCTGGCATAGCCTTTACCGTGACCGTCATCGTGCTGACGGTTCTCCAGCCGTTCATGTAGCTCTGTTGTGGCTTTGAACAGCAGGAATATCCCCCCCAGCAACATGATCAGGTCACGTCCTGAGAAGGTGAAATCCATGACGGTAAACAGCGGTTTCGTCAGCGTAACCATCCACGAAATTACGGACAGCAGTGCCAGACGCATAACCAGCGCCAGCGAGAGGCCAATCAGACGTGCTTTATCACGCTGTTTTGGCGGTAGCTTATCCGCGAGGATGGCGATAAACACCAGGTTATCAATGCCGAGAACGATCTCCAGCACAACCAGCGTGAGCAATCCCACCCAGATTGACGGGTCCATTAAGAATTCCATGACAAGCTCCTGCTAAAGGAATGACCAAACGGTGCCCCGATTAGAGTGGGCGAATCAATGGCAGACAGAGTTGATGCGTGGCGAGGTTCGCCGGTGAAAAAGGCGCGAAATGGCCTGGTAGATGACTGACGTCGGTGACGATCCATACAGTGGGCTGCTGCCCTCTACTCCTGAACAATTAAACGGAGGCTAAACATATCAGAGACAACAGCTTTTTAGCAAAGATTTACGTTCCTTTGCAAAGATCTGTAACACAAGTGCTTTACCCTACAGGAAATTCTGTAATGCGAAGCTAAATTACGGATCTTCATCACATAAATTATTTTTTCACTATCTAAAATAATTCGCGGAAGTCTTAGTTTATTGAACTCTAACCCTTATCTGAATCGATTCGGTTTACGAGATACGATTCTCAGTACGACTGCCCGGCAGGCGTATTAATGATAATAAAAGGAGGTAGCAAGTGACCATTGCTATTGTCATAGGCACACATGGTTGGGCTGCAGAACAGCTACTCAAAACCGCAGAGATGCTGTTAGGCGAGCAGGAAAACGTCGGCTGGATCGATTTCGTTCCCGGTGAAAACGCCGAGACGCTGATAGAGAAGTACACTGCTCAACTGGAAAAGCTGGATACCAGCAAAGGCGTGCTGTTTCTCGTTGATACATGGGGCGGCAGTCCGTTTAACGCGGCCAGCCGTATTGTCGTCGATAAAGAGCATTATGAAGTCGTCGCAGGGGTGAATATCCCGATGCTGGTGGAAACCTTCATGGCACGTGACGATAACCCGAGTTTCGATGAACTGGTGGCGCTGGCCGTTGAAACCGGTCGCGAAGGCGTGAAAGCGCTGAAAGCACAGCCAGTTGAGAAACCCGCTCCAGCCGTTGCGGCACCGAAAGCTGCAGCACCCGCGAAGCCGATGGGCCCGAACGATTATATGGTTATCGGCCTTGCCCGTATCGATGACCGTCTGATCCACGGCCAGGTGGCAACGCGCTGGACCAAAGAAACGAACGTTAAGCGCATTATCGTGGTCAGCGACGATGTCGCCGCCGACAAGGTGCGTAGTACCCTTCTGACTCAGGTTGCACCGCCGGGCGTTACCGCGCACGTGGTGGATGTCGCCAAAATGATCCGCGTTTATAACAACCCGAAATATGCGGGTGAACGCGTGATGCTCCTGTTCACAAACCCGACAGACGTCGAGCGCATTGTTGAAGGCGGCGTGAAAATCACCTCCGTCAACATTGGTGGTATGGCTTTCCGTCAGGGCAAAACGCAGGTCAACAACGCGATTTCAGTCGACGAGAAAGATATCGAGGCATTCAACAAACTGAATGCGCGCGGTATTGAGCTGGAAGCCCGTAAGGTTTCCACAGATCAGAAACTGAAAATGATGGATTTGATCGGCAAAGTTGGGAAATAAGCCCGCGCCGGTTTTTCACATAAAGCATAGGTAATAGGAGAAGTACAATGGAGATTACCACTCTTCAGATTGTGCTGGTGTTCATCGTCGCGTGTATTGCGGGTATGGAATCCGTACTTGATGAATTTCAGTTCCACCGTCCTCTGGTGGCCTGTACGTTGATTGGTGCCGTTCTCGGTGATATGAAAACCGGTATCATCATCGGTGGTACGCTGGAGATGATCGCCCTCGGCTGGATGAACATCGGTGCGGCGGTTGCGCCTGATGCCGCGCTGGCGTCCATTATTTCAACCGTTCTGGTTATTGCCGGTCACCAAAGCATCGGTGCAGGTATCGCCCTGGCTATCCCGCTGGCAGCAGCAGGCCAGGTTCTGACCATCATCGTTCGTACTATCACCGTTGCATTCCAGCACGCGGCAGATAAGGCGGCCGAAAATGGCAACCTGACGGCGCTATCCTGGATTCACGTCTCGTCCCTGTTCCTGCAGGCGATGCGTATCGCTATCCCGGCCGTAATCGTTGCAATCTCTGTAGGAACCAGTGAAGTTCAGGGCATGTTGAATGCGATCCCTGAAGTGGTCACCAGCGGTCTGAACATTGCCGGTGGTATGATCGTGGTAGTAGGTTATGCGATGGTTATCAACATGATGCGCGCAGGCTACCTGATGCCGTTCTTCTACCTCGGCTTCGTTACCGCTGCATTCACTAACTTTAACCTGGTTGCTCTGGGTGTGATTGGCGCAGTGATGGCGATTCTCTACATCCAGCTGAGCCCGAAATATAACCGCGTTGCGGGTGCCCCAGCGCAGGCTGCTGGTAATAACGATCTCGATAACGAACTGGACTAGCAGGTGAGCGAAATGGTTGATATGACTAAAACTACCACTGAGAAAAAACTCACTCCGGGTGATATTCGTGGCGTGTTCATCCGTTCTAACCTGTTTCAGGGTTCATGGAACTTCGAACGTATGCAGGCGCTGGGCTTCTGCTTCTCCATGGTGCCGGCAATCAAACGCCTGTATCCGGAAAACAACGAAGCGCGTCGTCAGGCGATTAAGCGTCACCTGGAATTCTTCAACACCCATCCTTATGTAGCAGCACCGGTACTGGGCGTTACGCTGGCGATGGAAGAACAACGTGCCAACGGCGCAGAGATTGACGATGGTGCCATCAACGGTATCAAAGTCGGTCTGATGGGCCCGCTGGCTGGCGTAGGTGACCCAATCTTCTGGGGTACCGTGCGTCCGGTCTTTGCGGCACTGGGTGCCGGTATCGCGATGAGCGGCAGCCTGCTTGGTCCACTGCTGTTCTTCATCCTGTTCAATGCGGTGCGTCTGCTGACCCGTTACTACGGCGTAGCTTACGGCTACCGTAAAGGCGTGGATATCGTTAAGGATATGGGCGGCGGCTTCCTGCAAAAACTGACTGAGGGGGCGTCAATCCTCGGCCTGTTTGTCATGGGGGCGCTGGTTAACAAGTGGACACACGTGAACATCCCGCTGGTGGTATCGACCATCACCGGTCAGGATGGTCAGACCCGTGTCACCACCGTACAGACCATTCTGGACCAGCTGATGCCGGGCCTTGTCCCGCTGCTGCTGACCTTCGCCTGTATGTGGTTGCTGCGTAAGAAAGTTAACCCACTCTGGATCATCGTTGGCTTCTTCGTCATCGGTATCGCGGGCTACGCTATCGGCCTGCTGGGTCTGTAAGACATAACGTTATATACGCCGGGGGCTTGCCCCCGGTTTTTTTATCTGGAGGATGAATGACTGTCACGGACATCGTACTGGTTTTGTTTATTGTTGCCCTTCTGGCTTACGCGATCTATGACGAGTTCATCATGCCCCGCCGCCACGGCGAGACGCTACTTGCCCTTCCCCTCCTGCGACGCGGTCGCGTTGATGCGTTTATCTTCGCTGGCCTGATCGTCATTCTGATTTACAACAACGTCACCAGCCACGGTGCAATATTAACCACATGGTTATTATGTGCGCTGGCATTAATGGCCGTTTATCTCTTCTGGGTCCGTACGCCTAAAATCATTTTCAAAAAAGCGGGATTCTTCTTCGCCAATGTGTGGATAGAATATAACCGTATTAAAGAGATGAATTTATCTGAAGACGGTGTATTAGTGATGCAATTAGAACAGCGCCGCCTGCTTATTCGCGTCAGGAATATAGACGACCTCGAAAAAATATATAAGTTACTTGTTAAAACTCAATAAGTTAAACACATAGCTTTGGCTATATTCTGGCGTTTTCTCATACAATGAATATAGCCTGAGCTATATTCCGAAGAGATATTTCACTTATACTTATTAACGTTATTTTTACGCATAAATCTAAATGAAAATCGTTATCAACGAGTTAATGAAATAATACTTCTCTGTTGTTGTTTTATATTCTCAAAATATGTTAAGGTTGCGCCCGTCGTTGGGGAGTAGCCGATTTCCTGCTCACAGGAAATGTACGTGTCAACATACTCGTTGAAAAACGTGGCACGTACGGATCGCTTTCAGCACATTTACGTGCAGGGTGGTCAGGCGAGACCATAGATACATCAACTGCTGTTTACTGGGGGCAGTGATGTGTCATATGGATATCCCCGGTCTGGACGCTCTTATGAATATCTCCGCTACGATCCTTCTGGCTTTCGGCATGTCCATGGACGCATTTGCTGCGTCGATCGGCAAAGGTGCCACGCTCCACAAACCTAAATTCTCTGAAGCACTGCGTACCGGTCTGATCTTTGGCGCTATCGAAACGCTGACACCGCTTATCGGCTGGGGTCTTGGCATGCTCGCCAGCCAGTTTGTGCTGGAGTGGAATCACTGGATCGCGTTTGTGCTGCTGGTGTTCCTCGGCGGCCGAATGGTTCTTGAAGGTTTTCGCGGTAACAGCGATGAAGATGACGAGCCTCAGCACCGCCACGGCTTCTGGCTACTGGTAACAACTGCGATTGCCACCAGCCTTGACGCGATGGCGGTTGGGGTCGGTCTGGCATTCCTGCAGGTCAATATTATTGCCACCGCGCTGGCAATTGGTTGCGCCACGCTGATTATGTCTACGGTGGGAATGATGGTCGGCCGCTTTATTGGTCCGCTGCTGGGCAAACGAGCCGAGATCTTAGGTGGCATCGTGTTAATTGGGATTGGTGCCCAGATCCTCTGGGCACACTTCGCGGGTTAAACGTCGCGCTGCCAGCAGTGGATACTGAAATCCGTCTGGCAGCGAAATTCTGACTGCGTCGCTAACGTTTTCCACACTTCAGGTTTTGCCCGCCATGCAAACGGTGTCATCTGAAGCAATGCCACGGCTTCCTCACCTTTCAGCTTCATCTCATACGCTACCGACTGCGCCTGCCTGAGCGAAAAATCCGACAGTTGCTCTGAATGTGGCGCATGCAGGCGTACTTCATCGTAGATCAGCCCTTTCAGCTCCATCAGATGCCGCGGACCCGGCGTGACGGTAATCACCCATCCGCCCGGTTTCACGACGCGCGCCAGCTCTTCCGCTTTACAGGGCGCATAGATACGTACCACGGCATCCATACTGGCATCGTCGAACGGCAGCCTGTGGCTTGAGGCTACGCAGAACGTTACGGCTGAATAGCGTTTTGCCGCCGCGCGAATGGCAACCTTTGAGACATCCAGCCCATACGTTTCTGCGCCTTTCTCACCAGCCATCTCAGCAAACGCTGCAGTGTAGTAACCTTCACCACAGCCGATATCGAGCATAGCCGTTGCGTTCACCGACAGGTGTTCACCCAGCACCGCCGCGACAGTATCTCTGAGCGGCTGATAGTTCCCGGCATCAAGAAACGCACGCCGCGCCTGCATCATCTCCGCGCTGTCACCCGGATCGCGGGAACGCTTATGCTGCACCGGCAGAAGATTCACATACCCTTCTTTCGCCATATCAAACTGGTGTCCCTGCGGACAGACAAAACTTTTCGCTGAGCGCGCGAGCCGCGCGTGGCAAAGGGGACAACTGAAAGACATGGTGACTCCGGGCATTCTTCAAAGGGCGAAAGTGTACCGTTATTCGCCAGGGTTATAAACGGCTGGGTTAACGCATGACGATGAGATGTTCAGAATCTGCCGCCAGGCCGTCCGGTTTCACGTTTTCCAGCCGCAGAACGTTACCCATGATCTCGCTGAAAACCGGTGCAGAAACCGCCCCGCCGTAATATGCCCCGTTTTGTGGATCGTTTATTACCACCACCAGCGCAAAACGCGGATCGCTGGCGGGCGCAACGCCTGCGGTATAGGCCACATATTTATCAACGTACTGCCCCCTATCGTCGATTTTTTTCGCCGTGCCGGTTTTTACCGCCACGCGGTAATCACGCACAGCCGCTTTAATGCCCCCACCGCCTGGAAGCGCAACGCTCTCCATCATATGTTCCACCTCGTGGGCGATCTCTTCAGGCATTACCCTGTGGCCCATTACAGGAGGATCGATACGGGTGATCGACAGAGGGCGCTCAAGACCGTAGCTCCCGATGGTGGCGTAAACATGCGCCAGCTGCAGCGGCGTCACCATCAAACCATAGCCAAAGGCAAACGTGGCGCGATCGAGCTGGCTCCAGAATTTACGTTGTGGCAATAGCCCGGCACTCTCGCCCGTTAAGCCAAGCCCGGTGCTCGTGCCAAAGCCAAAATTCTTATAGGTATCCAGTAACCGCTGGATGGGCATCGCCAGAGATAGACGTGAGACACCCGTATCGCTCGATTTTTGCAGAATACCGGTCATCGTCAGCTCCGGATAGTAACCCACATCACGGATGCGGTGACCATCAAGCATATAGGGTCGGGTGTCGATTACGCTGTCTGGCTGTACCAGCCCCTGCTGCAGCGCCGTCATCAGCACCAGGGGCTTAACGGTGGAGCCGGGCTCGAAGGTGTCGCTGATCGCACGGTTGCGAAAATCATCTAACGTCGCACCCTCCCGGTTGTTTGGGTTGAAGTCCGGGAAACTCGCCATCGCGAGAATTTCGCCCGTTTGCACGTTAATCAGCACTGAAGCACCTGACTCGGCTTTATTCCAGGCCACCGCGTTATCCAGTGCATCTTCGGTAATAGTTTGCAGGCGCTCATCGATGCTCAGTTGAATATTATGCGCAGGCACAGGAGCCACTTCCGTCAGATTTTCGACCACATGTCCGTAGCGGTCCTCCCTCACCTGCCTGACGCCGGCCTTACCGGTAAGTTGTGTATTAAAACTCTTCTCGACGCCTTCAATACCCTGACCATCAATGTTGGTGAAACCAATCAGGTTAGCCGCCACGTGACCCGCCGGATAAAAGCGTCGAGACTCATCGCGCAGATTAATACCTGGCAGATTCAGCTTGTCGATCCACTGCGCCTGAGAAGGGTCCACCTGGCGCGCAAGATAGATAAATCGCCCCTTTGGATTACTGTTAATCCGGGACGCCAGCGTACCCAGAGAGAGATGCAGAGCATTCGCCAGCGCCTGCCAGCGGTCATCAAACCCTACGCCCCCTTTTGCCAGTACCGTTTTCGGGTCTGCCCAGACAGCTCTGACCGGCACGCTCACGGCAAGCGGTCGGCCTTCGCGGTCAACGATCATGCCACGCGGGGCATCAATCGCGACTTCACGCAAAGAGCGCATATCTTCCTGTTTTACCAGGTTGTCTGGTTTGATGATTTGCAGCCAGGCCACGCGGCCTAACAGGAAAGCGAGACTACAAAAGATGGCAAGACAGAGTAGAGCAAAACGCGCCGGAGTGAAATTTCCGGTGGTCATTATCGTTTTCTTTTTCACCTGAACCCCAGGACTGTTAAACAACGGCCTGATTTAACGGGAAAAAACATCTGAAGGGAGCGAAAACAATGCTAATAACCTCGTAGCTTTGCAACAAGTTACTAACAAGAGAGGCAAACGTAATATTTTGAAAGATAAAGCAATAAAAAAGCCCCGCACGATGCGAGGCTTCATGTCTGAGATCGAAGCGCATAAGCACTTCAGTCAGCAGTGGTTCGATCAGATAGCAGTTACGTTAACTGCAGCTGGGCCTTTCTGGCCGTCCTGAATTTCGAACTCAACGTTCTGGCCTTCAGCCAGAGTTTTGAAGCCGTTACCCTGGATTGCAGAGAAGTGTACGAACACGTCTTTGCTACCGTCAGCAGGAGTAATGAAACCAAAACCTTTAGACTCGTTGAACCACTTAACTTGACCTTTAATCTTTGCCATTTGCAAAATTCCTTAGAGTGTTTTCTTAGCCCGCGGGCATTGACTTAGATAAAACTGAGACATTACTGCATGAGGCACTAATATAAGGTTCGGCAGAGAAGCGGTATTCAACGACAACGTGTTTACTCAGGACTTCTTTACTGAAAATGCCACACATAAACAGAACTGTACCTCGTTTGACCCAAAACGTGTTATCACATACAACGTTTAATATGGCAAGCCATTTTTAAACGTGTCTCGATCCGCCGCACAAATTCTGGGGCTTCCCTGCAACGTTCTGCACAATTATGCGTGTTGCTAAAGGAGGCTTTCCAGTTTTAACTGCCTTACGACTGCATTCGCAACCGCTGTAATCTAAGACATTTTTACCATAGCTCAATCATTTTAAAGCGTCCAGATCCCGGTTAAAGTTTTCTCAACGCAATGATTGAGTTAGAACAAATTGTGAAAACTTATGCTGAAATCTTTGTAACACGTCGGGAATGTTACAAGAAAAATACGGGGTTAACGGTGTCGCACTGGCTGTATTAATTTTCACCGTTTAATAAACATCTTTTGCACTAAAATAATGAAATTTTTATGACTCTGCCTCAAAAGAAGGCAAGCAAAACGTTTCGATAAAAATAAACCCGGTGTTGATAGGTTCAAATACAGAATATATGCAACTTAATGGTGCCTGAGCGATAAGGATAAATATTCGCCAGTTTTCAGTATCCTGAATGAATTATTAACTGATACTACATTTGCGTGGGACGCATGAACCCGGAACATACGGTTTTAGCGCGATAAGGCATGGCAGTTTTTTGTTCGCGATCACGGGAGGGTTTTACCCTGACATGGCCAGGCCGCCTCCCGCATATGACAGATTAACGTTCTGCCACCAGGCGAATGAAATCGTCTTCGTCGTCTTTATTTTCAACAACCGCTTCTTTCGGTGCTTCTTTTTCTGGCTCGTTGGCTTCACACAGGCGACGCAGCAGCGCGTTCTGGCGTTTCTGCTGATCGAGTAGCGCTTCTAACAGTTCAATTTGCTCGTTCGTGCGAGAACTGGCGCGGTTAACGAAAAACCACAACACCAGACCCACCACCAGGATCACCAATGCGATCGCCAGGGATGCGATGCTTAGCAGCCCCGAATTCAGTAACTCACCCATTTCACCACCTCGATAAAAACAGCTATTTTACCACTGGCGCGAAGGAAGGAAATCACCTTAAGAAAAAATGCGTTCTACCACGGGATAAACTTATTGATTGCACAAATGCCACTAAAAAACTGTACATCCTGATCGCACATCACATTGATCGTCTGTGTCCAGAGCACCACACATGCAATCAACACGATAACCAGAATTACCCAGCGTATTTTTTTCACTCCACACTCCGTCTTATGACCTGATGCGACCAGGTTATCACGGTTATCTTAAACAAGGGCTAACTGTAACCCTATCAAACTCTTTTCGGAATCATGCACTTGTTTCACAGGGTGAACCGTTTACGCTTAGCACATGACAACAAAGATAAAGAGGCAATGATGAAGTTTATCATTCGTACCATTATTGTACTGGCCATTTTATGGATTGGCCTTCTGTTAACCGGATACGGTGTACTTGTGGGAAGCAACGAAAACGCTGCAGGATTAGGTATCCAGTGTAAGTACCTGACAGCCCAGGGCGTGAGCACAGCACAGTATTTGCATTCGGATAGTGGGATCATTGGCTTAACGAACTGCCCGGTTCTGCGAAAAATGGCCGTAGTCGTTGATAACGGCTAACGCTTCAACGTAACCACGAAAACGCCGCAACAGATGCGGCGTTTTTTATTCTCAGCAAGGTTTAGAAGGGATAATCGTTATAACCCATCTGCTCAGAAATTTTACGGGCAGCAGTATGCAGAATAGCGACATACTCATGTAAACGCTCTTCCGAGAAACGCAGTGTCGGGAATGAAATGCTCAGGCCCGCAATCACCACGCCAAAGCGGTCAAAAACAGGCACGCCGATACAGCGCAGGCCTTCTTCCTGCTCTTCGTTATCTTCACCGTAACCCTGCTCACGCACTTTATCGAGCACGGCCAGCAGCTCATCAGTGCTGGTGATGGTACGCCCGGTGCTGCGTTTGTATTCAACGCCTTCGAGGATCTGTTTCACCTCTTCGCGATCGCGCCATGCCAGCAGCACTTTACCAATCGCGGTACTGTACAGCGGGTTGCGACGACCAATACGGGAATACATGCGCAGGTTATACATGGAGTCAATTTTGTGGATGTAGACGATACTGTCTTCATCCAGCGCCCCCAGGTGGACGGTCTCTTTCGTCAGACGAGAAAGTTCACGCATCTGAATGTCTGCGCTACGGATCAGATCCACATTTTGCAGCGCCCGCGCGCCCAGCTCAAACAGCTTCAGCGTCAGAGAATACTTTTCCGATTCGCCTTCCTGAGCGACATAACCCAACGATTTCATGGTTTGCAAAAAGCGATAAACGGTGCTCTTCGACATCATTACACGCTGCGACAACTCTGTAATACCAATTTCACGCTCTTCTCCGAGCGCCTGTAAGATGCCAAACACCTTCAGCACGGAAGAAACAGAATCTGGCTGCTTATCCAAATCTGCGATTGCCATTTATCACCTCATGGAGAGTGTTTTATAAAATTCAGAACCGGTTTTTATTATAAATTCGTGTCATGTTACCTGCAATCAATCTGCGTTTACTTCGTTACAAATCTGCGACATAAAACCGAATTAACGATGCTAAAATAGTTACTCTGAGAATAATTTCACCTTGAGTCTTTCATTTCCCATGGAAAAAAATCCTTCCGATGGCCTGCCCTTACCGCAGCGGTATGGCGCAATTGCCACGATTATTATCGGCATTTCAATGGCGGTTCTCGACGGGGCTATTGCCAACGTCGCGCTTCCAACCATCGCCAGCGACCTGCATGCCTCGCCTGCCAGCTCCATCTGGATCGTCAATGCGTACCAGATAGCCATTGTGGTTTCACTACTGTCACTCTCATTCCTGGGCGATATGTTTGGCTACCGTCGGGTCTACCAGTGTGGACTGGTGGTCTTTACCCTGACCTCACTCTTTTGCGCGCTTTCGGATTCATTGCATACCCTGACGCTGGCGCGTATTGCTCAGGGTTTCGGTGGCGCGGCCCTGATGAGCGTGAATACTGCGCTGATACGGCTCATTTATCCGCAACGCCATCTTGGGCGCGGTATGGGGATTAACTCGTTTATTGTGGCGGTTTCATCGGCAGCCGGGCCTACCATTGCGGCGGCAATTCTCTCTGTCGCCTCCTGGCAGTGGCTGTTTGCAATCAACGTGCCGCTGGGCATTGTGGCAATCGTTTTTGCCCTACGCTATCTCCCGGCTAATGGCCCTAAAAGCACCATGCCACGTTTCGATCTGCCAAGTGCAGTGATGAACGCACTGACTTTCGGCCTGCTTATCACTGCGCTGAGCGGCTTTGCACAAGGCCAGTCACTGAGTTTAATTGCCGCTGAAGTGGCCGCCATGCTGGCGATCGGCTTCTTCTTCGTGCGTCGCCAGCTGGCATTGCCTGTACCTTTGTTGCCGGTAGACCTCTTACGTATCCCGCTGTTTTCACTCTCTATCTGCACCTCAATTTGTTCATTCTGCGCCCAGATGCTGGCACTGGTTTCTCTGCCCTTCTTTTTACAAAGCGTGGTTGGCCGTTCAGAGGTGGAAACAGGTTTACTGTTAACGCCGTGGCCACTGGCGACGATGGTGATGGCACCGCTGGCAGGCTATTTAATTGAGCGTGTGCATGCCGGGCTGCTGGGCGCACTCGGGCTGGTCGTGATGGCCGCAGGATTGTTTGCTCTGGCATTGCTTCCCGCTTCGCCAACCGATCTGGATATTATCTGGCGGATGATCCTGTGCGGTGCCGGTTTCGGTCTTTTTCAGTCACCAAACAATCACACCATTATTACTTCTGCCCCACGCCATCGCAGTGGTGGAGCCAGTGGAATGCTGGGTACAGCTCGCCTTCTGGGACAAAGCACCGGCGCGGCATTGGTGGCCTTAATGTTTAACCTCGCCGGACAAAACGGTACTCACGTTGCATTGTTCACCGCCGGAACGCTGGCGACTGTCGCCGCGATTGTCAGCGGGCTTCGCGTGACGCAGCCCGGCGCGCAGGCATAAAAAAAGCCGGGCGGAGTGCTCTCCTGCCCGGCTTTGTTCTGTCTTTCGCGTTACTTCAGGTATTCACCACTGCGCAGCGCTTCGATACGTTTATCCAGCGGCGGGTGGGACATAAACAACTCACTCAGCGATTTCGATTTACCGTTAATGCAGAAGGCCATCATGCTGTTCGCTTCCTGCGGCTCGTAGCTGGTTTTCAGGCGCTGCAGCGCAGCAATCATCTTCTCACGCCCAACCAGTTTTGCAGAGCCCGCATCCGCGTGGAATTCACGGTGACGGGAGAACCACATGGTAATGATGCTTGCCAGAATACCGAATACCAGTTCAAGTACCATCGAAACGGCGAAATAGATCAGCGGGTTACCGTTGCTCTCTTCACCTTCGTCGCGATTGCCCCCCATAAAGCCTGCCGCGATCTGCGCCAGAATACGTGAGATAAAGATAACGAAGGTATTCACCACGCCCTGAATGAGAGTCATGGTCACCATGTCGCCATTAGCGATGTGGCTAATTTCGTGGGCAATCACCGCCTCGGCTTCATCACGGCTCATGTTCTGCAACAGGCCGGTACTTACCGCAACCAGCGACGCATCGCGACGGGCACCCGTGGCAAAGGCGTTAATATCCGGCGCATGGTAAATCGCCACCTGCGGCATCGCGATGCCCGCCTGCTGCGACTGCTGCGCAACCGTGTTCATCAGCCAACGCTCCATATCGTTGCGCGGCTGTTCAATAACCTCACCCCCTACAGATTTGAGTGCCATCCACTTTGACATCAGCAGGGAAACAAAGGAGCCACCGAAACCAAACAGCAGCGCCATAATTAACAGGCCCTGAACGCTGCTCGACTGAATTCCCGTCAGGCTTAGCACGAGCCCGAAAACCACCATAACCGCCAGGTTAGTGGCCAGGAAGAGCGCGATTCGCATCATAATTTTCTTTTAACCTCAGTTTAACAAAGCGCACTATGCGATTACCCACATCGTATGGGTATTGTGGCTATTTTCAAGGTTTCGGGGCGCGTAAGTCACCAGAAAGACACAACTTTACACAATTGAAATTCAGGTTGACGTGAGGATGCAGAACTAAAAAAACAGGCACAATTTCTTGTGCCTGTCCGGGGGTTATTTTGCCGGTGTCGGTTGCACGGCAGGCTTCTCTTTTTCCAGCTTCGCCAGGTCGAGCGCGATGTGGACCGTCTCATCAAGATACGGGTCCGGCTCCTGGTAATCTTTTGGCAGATCGTCCAGTTTTTTGAGCAGCGGCTTACCTTCACGTTTGAAGCGGTCGTTGATGCGCGCCAGACGCGTCGCGTCATCTTCGTTGTTCTCTTTCTCACGCTGAGCGTAGTTAAGAGAGACAATATTCCGTTTTTCTTTCAGGGCATTGAAACGCGCAATGTCCTTCATGATGTACTGGAATTCCGGATCTTTCGCGATGCGCTCGTTATGGTCTTTCAGCAACTCAGGGCCAAACGGGGTCATGTCGCCAGACTTCACAAATGTCGCGGCATTGATGCTGTCCCACGGCAATGCGTTATCTTCAAACTTCTCACCCGTTTCCGTCTCTTCGGTGCCCGTCGGCATCATGATGTCCGGCGTCACGCCTTTACGCTGCGTACTGCCGCCATTCACGCGGTAGAACTTCTGAATGGTGTATTGCACGGAGCCGAGCGCAGGCCATTCCGGGCGCAGCATCTGATCGTAAATACGGTTCAGAGAGCGGTACTGCTGCACGGTGCCTTTACCAAACGTCGGTTCACCCACGATCAGCGCGCGGCCATAATCCTGCATTGCGGCAGCAAAGATTTCAGACGCGGAAGCACTGAAGCGATCCACTAATACCACCAGCGGACCTTTGTAGTAGACCACGCCATCGGTATCGGCATCTTCACGCACTTTACCGTTGTTATCACGCACCTGAACAACCGGGCCGGACGGGATAAACAGGCCAGAGAGTGAAACCGCTTCAGTCAGCGCCCCACCACCGTTACTGCGCAAATCGATGATCACGCTGCTGACATTCTGCTTCTCAAGTTTCTGCAGTTGCACTTTCACATCGTCGGTCAGGCCAACATAGAAGCCAGGGATATCCAGCACGCCAACCTTCTCTTTACCCACGGTTTTCACCGACATTTTCACCGCGCGGTCTTCAAGACGAATACGCTCGCGGGTCAGGGTAACGATACGGGTTTTGGTGCCTTTACCGGCAGGCAGAATTTCCAGGCGAACTTTGCTGCCTTTCGGCCCTTTAATCAGCGCAACCACGTCGTCAAGACGCCAGCCGATGACATCAACCATGCTCTGCCCGGTTTGACCCACACCCACAATGCGATCGCCTACGCTAATCGCTTTGCTTTTGGATGCCGGGCCACCCGCCACCATGGAGTTGATCACGGTGTAATCATCGTCCATCTGCAGCACCGCACCGATACCTTCCAGAGACAGGCTCATTTCGGTATTAAACTGTTCGGTGTTGCGCGGAGAGAGATAGTTAGTATGCGGATCGATTTCGTGGGCAAACGCGGTCATCGCCAGTGAGAACACATCTTCACTGTTGGTCTGCGCCAGGCGACGGATAGCAAATTTGTAACGACGCGTCAGCGTGTCACGAATCTCTTTCTCATCTTTGCCGGTGAGCTTGAGGCTCAGTTGGTCGTACTTCACTTTTCCGTCCCACAGCGCATTCAGCTCGGCTTCATCTTTCGGCCAGGGCGCTTTGCTGCGGTCCAGATTAAAGGTGTCGTTGCCGGTGAAGTCCATTGGGCGTTCCAGCACTTTCAGCGCGTATTGATAACGTTCAAAACGACGCTTTTGCGAAAGGTTGTACAGATCGTAAAACAGGTCAAGTTTACCGGAACGGAGTTCGTCACCCACTTCGGTTTTACGTTTGGCGAACTGTTCAACATCGCTGGCCAGCAGCACGTTATGGCTGTAATCCAGCAAGTTCAGATAGCGGTCGAAAATTTTGGCCGAAAAGGCCTGATCGAGATCGAACTGACGATAGTGCGAACGAGTGAAGCGCGACGTCACGCGCTCGCTGACCGTCGCATGCTGAGTCTCTTCCTTTAAGACCGGAATTTGGTCAACACGCGTAATATCGTCCACTGCGAAAGCATGGCCTGTTATGGCAAACAGGCCCGCTAACGCGGTGAGCTTAAAAAAAGTGTTCATGCCAGGCTTGGCCTCCGTTTCAGAACAACAAGTGTTCTGCGCGTACAATCATTGACATACCAGAAGTCAGCTGTACACGAACGCCATCTTTGGTGATTTCCAGTACGGTGGCGTCCATCGCATTGTTACCCGCCTTGACCTTCAGTGTCTGGCCTACGCTCAGCGCAGTGATGTCAGAAACCGGAGTATGGCGCGGCTCCTCACGTGGCGCACGCGGAGCTTTAGCGGCTGGTTTGTCAGCACGCGGTTTGCGATCGTTATTCTCATTGCGACGCTGCGCAGGACGCGGTTTACGTTCACGACGTGGCGCGTCTTCCTGGCCATTTGCCGCTGCAGCTTCGCGTTTTTTCGCTTGCTGTTCAGCGCGTTGCGCCTGAACGCGCGCTTTGGCTTCTTCCAGCTGCTTGCGAGCGTGCTCTACGTGCTGCTCATCCAGCTCACCACATGGGTTGCCGTCGAGATCGACACGGGTCGCGCCCGGTTTAATACCGTACAGGTAACGCCAGCTCGAAGTATAAAGACGTAAGGCAGAGCGAAGCTGAGTTTTGCTGAGGTTCATCTCCCCCTCAACGCGCGCGACCAGATCCTGAAAAATACCGACTTTCAGGGGACGAGCCTCACCTTCAGCGCTGAAGCACTGTGGGAAACGCTCGGCCAGAAATGCGATAACTTCTTTACTGCTATTCAACTTAGGTTGATTTTCCATGAAATTTCCTGATTACAACGGACGTTGCCAACAAGCGCAGGCATGAACAGGCGACATTATAATGACGCTATCAGTAAATGCTACGTTATCCGTTGATTATCCTGCGACGCTCGCAAAGAATTTTTGATAATCGGTTGCTGCCAGAACATTTTCCAGATTTGCCACCAGCTCGCGCAACCCTTGTTCGTCCTCGGCTGTAAAGCGACTGAAGTCTGTACTGTCGATATCCAGAACGCCAATAATCTGATTTTTTACCACCAGAGGCAGTACGATTTCAGAATTGCTGGAGGCATCGCACGCAATGTGTCCATCAAAGGCGTGAACATCTTCTACACGCTGAACCTCGTTTGTGGCAACCGCAGTACCACACACGCCGCGACCTACAGGAATACGCACGCAGGCGATTTTCCCCTGGAATGGCCCGAGCACCAGTGTGTCACCTTCGAGAAGGTAAAAACCAGCCCAGTTCACACCGGAGAGACGTTCAAACAGTAATGCACTTGTATTTGCCAGAGTGGCTAAGAAGCTGGTTTCACCTGCCATCAATGCCTGAAAATCGCGATTAAGATCCGCGTAGAATTCTGTTTTGTTCATTATTCAATCACTTAGTTGTCTAACAAATTTACCGCTTTGCCTATTAAAATAAGCATTAAATGCGCTCATGCTCAAGGTGAATCAATTCATGCGTTACTATAACATTCAACAATACTTATCTGTGCGCGACTCATGGCTCTAAAAACACCCAAAATTACGCCGACACGAAAGATCACCGTCCATGCGGTAAGCGAATCGTTGCCTCGTGCACATTATCAGCGTTGCCCTCAGTGCGATACGCTTTTTATGTTGCCGAAGATGAAATCGCACCAAAGTGCCTTTTGCCCTCGCTGTGATGCCAAAATCCGCGACGGACGCGACTGGTCTTTAACGCGACTCGCAGCCATGGCGGTGACGATGCTGCTGCTGATGCCGTTTGCGTGGAGCGAGCCGCTGCTGAAGCTCTATCTTCTCGGTGTCCGTATCGATGCCAACGTGCTGCAGGGGATCTGGCAGATGACACGTCAGGGCGATCCGCTCACCGCCGCGATGGTGCTGTTTTGCACCGTCGGTGCGCCGCTGGTGTTGGTTGCCGCCATCGCCTATCTGTGGTTTGGCAATATTCTGGGGATGAACCTGCGCCCTGTCCTGCTGATGCTGGATAAACTCAAAGAGTGGGTGATGCTGGACATCTACCTCGTCGGCGTGGGTGTCGCCTCGATTAAAGTCCAGGATTACGCCTTTTTGCAGCCAGGTATTGGCCTGTTCGCCTTTATCTCGCTGGTGCTGCTGAGCATCCTGACGCTCATCCACCTCAATGTGGAACAGCTTTGGGAGCGCTTTTACCCGCAGCGCCCTGCCACACGGCCCGATGAAAACCTGCGCGTCTGCCTGGGCTGCCATTACACCGGGCTGCCTGACGCCCGTGGACGCTGTCCACGCTGCCATATCCCGTTAAGGCTACGTCGCAACAACAGTCTGCAAAAATGCTGGGCGGCGCTGATTGCCTCAATGGTATTTCTGATCCCCGCTAATATGCTGCCGATTTCCATTATTTATGTGAACGGAGGCCGCCAGGAAGATACTATCCTTTCAGGTATTATCTCCCTCGCCCACAGTAACGTGGCTGTGGCGGCGATTGTTTTTATCGCCAGTATTCTGGTGCCATTTACCAAGGTGGTGGTGATGTTTACGCTACTCATCAGCATCCACTTCAAATGCGAGCAGGGCTTACGCACCCGTATTCTGCTCCTGCGATTCGTCACCTGGATTGGTCGTTGGTCGATGTTGGATCTGTTCGTGATTTCGTTGATGATGTCACTCATCAATCGCGATCAGTTGCTTGCTTTTACAATGGGACCCGCAGCTTTTTATTTCGGCTCTGCGGTGATATTGACTATTCTTGCAGTGGAATGGCTGGACAGCCGCTTACTTTGGGACGCACATGAGTCAGGAAACGCCCGCTTCGCCGACTGAAGCGAGAATTAAAACAAAACGCCGCATTTCGCCATTCTGGTTGCTGCCTGTCATCGCGCTGATGATTGCAGGCTGGCTTATCTGGACGAGCTATGAAGATCGCGGAAGTACCATCACCATCGATTTCCAGTCTGCCGACGGTATTGTCGCAGGGCGCACGCCTGTGCGTTTCCAGGGCGTTGAAGTCGGTACGGTTCAGGATATTACGCTCGGAAAAGGGCTGAATAAAATTCAGGTTCGGGCCAGCATTAAGTCCGATATGCAGGACGCGCTCCGCAGCGAAACCCAGTTCTGGCTGGTGACGCCGAAAGCCTCTCTCGCAGGCGTTTCAGGGCTGGATGCGCTGGTTGGCGGGAACTATATCGGCATGATGCCGGGCAAAGGTGAGCCGCAGGATCATTTCGTTGCGCTGGATACGCAGCCGAAATACCGGCTTAACAACGGGGATTTGATGATCCACCTGCAGGCACCGGATTTAGGTTCACTGAACAGTGGCTCGCTGGTTTATTACCGTAAAATCCCGGTCGGCCGCGTTTACGATTACGCCATTAATCCCAACAAACAGGGCGTGACCATTGATGTCCTGATTGAGCGACGTTTTACCAATCTGGTGAAAAAAGGCAGCCGGTTCTGGAACGTCTCTGGCGTGGACGCCGATGTCAGCCTGAGCGGAGCAAAGGTGAAACTTGAGAGTCTGGCGGCGCTGGTTAATGGCGCTATCGCCTTTGATTCCCCGGAAAACTCAAGCCCTGCCAAAGCCGATGATACGTTCGGACTGTATGCCGATCTGGCGCACAGCCAGCGAGGCGTGATCGTCAAACTGGCTCTGCCGGATGCAAAAGGATTAAAAGCGGGCTCAACGCCATTGATGTATCAGGGCTTACAGGTTGGTCAGCTCACCAAAATGACGCTCAACCCTGGCGGCTCTGTTACCGGTGAGATGACGGTCGACCCGAGCGTGGTCGATCTTCTGCGTGAGAAAACGCGTATTGAAATGCGCAGCCCGAAGCTGTCGCTGAGCGATGCCAGTATCAGCAGCCTGCTCACAGGCAGCACCTTTGAGCTGATTCCCGGTGAAGGTCAGCCGAGTAATAATTTTGTCGTCGCCCCGGCAGACAAAGCACTTCTGCAAAAGCCAGGCGTCGTAACGGTGACGCTGAATGCGCCAGAAAGTTACGGCATTGAAGCCGGTCAGCCGCTGATCTTACACGGCGTGCAGGTCGGCCAGATACTGGAGCGCAAGCTGTCGGAAAAGGGTGTTTCCTTCTCTGCCGCCATTGATCCGCAGTACAGCGATCTGGTTCATGGTGACAGTAAATTTGTGGTTAACAGCCGCGTCGATGTGAAAGTCGGGCTGGATGGTGTGGAGTTCCTCGGGGCCAGCGCCAGCGAGTGGGTAAACGGTGGCGTCCGCATTCTGCCGGGCAACAAAGGCCCCCTGCGCGAAAGCTACCCGCTGTATGCCAATCTGGACAAAGCGATTGAAAACAGCCTGAGCGACATGCCGACCACCACGCTGACATTAACCGCCGAAACGCTGCCTGATGTCCAGGCCGGTTCCGTCGTGCTCTATCGCAAGTTTGAGGTCGGGGAAGTGATCGCCGTTCGCCCACGCGCGGACGCGTTTGATATCGAACTGCATATCAAACCGGAATATCGCAAGCTGCTGACGCCAAACAGCGTGTTCTGGGCTGAAGGTGGCGCGAAGGTGCAACTTAACGGCAGCGGCCTGACCGTACAGGCGTCCCCCTTCTCCCGTGCGCTGCGCGGCGCGATTAGCTTCGATAACCTGACCGGTGCGGGCGGCAATATGCGCAAGGGTGACAAGCGTATTCTCTTCCCGTCTGAAACTGCGGCACGTGCCGTGGGCGGACAGATCACCCTGCATGCTTTCGATGCGGGTAAACTGTCCGAAGGGATGCCTATCCGCTACCTCGGCATTGATATCGGGCAGATCCAGAAGCTGACGCTAATCACGTCACGCAACGAAGTGCAGGCCACCGCCGTGCTCTACCCGGAATATGTGCAGACGTTTGCCCGCGCAGGCTCGCGCTTCTCCGTGGTAACACCGCAAATTTCTGCCGCAGGCGTTGAGCATCTCGACACAATTTTGCAGCCGTACATTAACGTTGAACCTGGGCGTGGTAATGCCCGTCGTGACTTTGAACTTCAGGAAGCGACGATTACCGACTCTCGCTATCTGGATGGCCTGAGCATTGTGGTGGAGGTCCCGGAAGCGGGAGGCCTCGCCATCGGCACGCCGGTCCTGTTCCGTGGCATTGAGGTGGGGACGGTAACGGGCCTGACGCTGGGCACGCTGTCCGACCGCGTGATGGTGGGGCTGCGTATCAGCGAGCGTTACCAGCATCTGGTGCGGAACAATTCCGTATTCTGGCTGGCGTCAGGCTACTCACTGGACTTCGGCCTGACTGGGGGCGTCGTGAAAACCGGTACGTTCAACCAGTTTATTCGCGGTGGTATCGCCTTTGCGACGCCTCCGGGCACACCGCTGGCACCAAAAGCACAGCCGGGTAAACACTTCCTGCTGCTGGAAAGCGAACCGAAAGAGTGGCGCGAGTGGGGAACCGCACTGCCACGTTAATATCAAAGGCTCCGGTGTCACCGCACCGGAGCCTTTATGCTACACTGCGCGTCTGAATTTTTCCGTGTGGTGTCTCCGTGGCTCAAAACTCCGTATTTCTTCCTGAACAATTCCTGGCGCAGATGCGCGAGGCGCTTCCTGCTCATCTCTCATTCGACGATTTTATCGCGGCCTGTCAGCGTCCGTTACGTCGCAGTATCCGCGTTAACACGCTGAAAATCAGCGTGGCCGATTTTCTGACGCTGGTATCACCATACCACTGGCAGCTAACGCCGGTTCCCTGGTGCGAAGAGGGTTTCTGGATCGAACGGGATGATGAAGAAACGCTGCCACTGGGCAGCACTGCGGAGCATTTGAGCGGGCTGTTTTATATTCAGGAAGCCAGTTCCATGCTGCCGGTTGCCGCACTGTTCGCGGAGGGCAATGCGCCCGAGCGGGTGATGGATGTTGCCGCTGCACCAGGCTCCAAAACCACCCAGATTGCCGCGAAGATGGGGAATCGCGGCGCTATTCTCGCCAACGAGTTTTCTGCCAGCCGCGTTAAGGTTCTGCACGCCAATATCAGCCGTTGCGGGCTCCATAATGTGGCCCTCACGCACTTTGATGGGCGGGTGTTTGGTGCCGCTTTACCGGAGGCCTTTGACGCTATCCTGCTGGACGCCCCCTGCTCCGGCGAAGGGGTGGTACGTAAAGATCCCGACGCATTAAAAAACTGGTCCGTTGAGAGCAACCTTGAGATCGCCGCCACGCAGCGGGAACTGCTCGACAGTGCGTTCCATGCCCTTCGCCCCGGCGGGACGCTGGTCTATTCCACCTGCACGCTGAATCGCGACGAGAATGAAGATGTCTGTCTCTGGCTGAAGGCGCAATACCCGGAGGCCGTCGAATTTCTGCCGCTGGAGGGCTTATTCGCCTCCGCCAGAGAGGCCATCACGCCTGAAGGTTTCCTGCACGTTTTCCCACAGATTTATGACTGTGAAGGTTTTTTCGTTGCTCGCCTGCGGAAAACCCACGCAATCGCCCCCCTGCCTGCTCCTGCATTCAAGGTAGGTAATTTCCCGTTCGCACCGCTCAAAGGCCGCGAAGCGGCGCAAGCGGAAGCGGCCGCCAGCAAGGTCGGGCTGGTCTGGGACGAGAGCCTGCGCCTGTGGATGCGCGATAAAGAAATCTGGCTTTTCCCGACTCACATCGAGCCATTGATTGGCAAAGTCCGTTTCTCGCGCCTGGGCATTCGCCTCGCGGAAGTCCATAACAAAGGCTATCGCTGGCAGCACGAAGCGGTTATTGCGCTGGCCGGAAGTGAAAATACCTTTGCCCTGACGCATCAGGAAGCCGAAGAATGGTATCGCGGCCGCGATGTTTATCCGGAAAACGCCCCGTCTCAGGATGAGGTTATCGTGACATATCAGGGATATCCGTTAGGACTTGCGAAAAAGGTAGGCTCCCGCCTGAAGAATAGCTATCCGCGAGAGCTGGTGCGCGACGGGCGTCTGTTTACCGGTAACGATCTCACCGCCTGAAAAAAAACGCACTTTTTTACTGGCGAATTTGCTCTCCTTGTCTAGGCTAAAAAATGGACGGCCTAACTGGTCATACCAGAATTTTAACCCAAACCCGGAGAGCAATATGACGAAAACCAGCGTGCGTATTGGCGCTTTTGAGATCGACGACGCGGAACTGCGCGGCGAAGCTCAGGGCGATCGAACGTTAAGTATTCCCTGCAAATCCGACCCGGATTTGTGCATGCAACTCGATGCCTGGGATGCAGACACCAGCGTTCCAGCAATTCTTGATGGTGAACATTCCGTCCTTTACCGTGAGCATTACGATAGTAAAACCGATGCCTGGGTCTTGCGTCTTGCCTGACCAGAGAGAACCCGCCCGAAGGCGGGTTATTTATTACTGGAGTTGAACAAGCGTCAGCACCCCGCCGAACACCGCCCCGGTATCGATATAGTGCAGGTTATTGAAGTCATAACGTCGTTCAATAGGCGTATGACCGAACCAGAAGTGGTCCGCTCCGGTTATTCCCTGCCCCTTCCCGGCCATCAATCCCATCAGCCGATCGCGATCCCACAGCACACGCTGGGCGCTCACCGGTTTGTTCCAGACATACTCCGGTGCGGGATAATCCGCATGAGCAATCACATTCAGGCCGTTTGCACAGGTCGTCTCGATAATATGCGGTAAGGCCCGGCACTCTTCGAGTAGCGTCAGCGCCAGTTTTTGTTGTTCGCTATCAAGCCTCGCAAACCAAATACCGCCATTGATTGTCCAGAGGGCAAAATCATTATATTCGAGCGCATCCAACGCCATTTGTTCATGATTACCTCGTACTGCGCAAAACCATTTTTCATGCATAAGCTGTAAACATTTCACGCTGTCCGGACCGCGATCGATAATATCCCCGACGGAGATCAGCAGATCTTCATAAGGATTAAAATGACGACGCTTCAGTTCGTCCACAAGCGCTTGATAGCAGCCATGTATATCGCTCACAACCCAGACATGACGCCAGTGTTCACCGTCGATTCGCTGATACATAACGCCTCCTTTAAAAAGTATAGCTGCACCCGAAAATGACACCAGACGCGTGTTGATTTCACAAAGCCAAACAAACGGTAAACCAACCGCAAATAAAGATCTCCGCGGTATTAATCCGTTTTTTCCTGCCCTTTAGAATAAGAGGTGAAAATAACAAGAGGTCTTCACGTGTCAAATACACACCTGCAAAACGATGTGCTGTATCCGCATCGCACCAATATCATTTCCGGTCTGGTGAAAGGAAAGCTCATTCCGGGCCCCATCTGGCAGAAACGCGATTACCGGCTGAAGTTTCTTTTACGTTCGCTTCTGTTCTGGTCTTCCACCCATCGCATGCTGGATGCCCTCTCGGGCCGTGATGATTTCGACCGTCTGCTGGCCTCTCAAATCACCCTACCGAGCAAAACCCATCGCCAGTACCTGATGCGTGGCCTGCACGCCAGCGATCGTGCGGACGCTATCATTAGCCACTATCACTGGATCGATGGCCTGAAAGACGCCGTCCTCGCCCATGCGCTGACGAGCCCACAAGAGCAGTCGGTTGTGCAATTTCAGGCGAAAAACGACGTTATCTATACCGTCAACGCGTCTTCCGCCCGAAAAGCCGAACGCGAAGGCGAAAGCACCCTGTGGCTGCGAGATAACGATAACACGCTGCTTGCAAGCCTGACCTTTAGCGTTGCCCGCAGCAACGGGCAGTCCGTGCTGGTGATTGGCGGCCTTCAGGGTCCACGCCGCAATGTCTCTCGTGACGTGATTAAGCATGCAACACGTGCCTGTCACGGTCTGTTCCCCAAGCGCGTGCTGATGGAAGTGCTTTTTCAACTGGCGACCCACTCCCGCATCCATGCCATTTTTGCCGTCAGCGACGAAGGCCACGTTTTCCGCGCATTGCGTTACCGGCTGAGCAAAGGCCGTCATTTCCATGCCAGCTACGATGAATTCTGGGACTCGCTTGATGGTAAAAAGCTCTCGAATTTTTGCTGGCAGTTGCCCCTGCAGATGGAACGTAAATCCCTCGACGAGATTGCCAGTAAAAAACGGGCTGAATACCGTCGCCGCTTCGCACTGCTTGATGAAATTGAAGCGTCAGTAAAATCACGCTTTTAAGTTCACTGACGCCTTTCGCTAACTACGCACAAGAATTTAACAAAACAGTCAAAAAGGGCTGGACTTTCGCCCGCTGTAGTGTGGTATGGTTGAAGCAGTTGCACAGGAAGTGTACGCTCTGCGAAAGTCGATTGGTGGATTTTATCGTTTACTTTTATGCAGATAAAAAGAGACCGAATACGATTCCTGTATTCGGTCCAGGGAAATGGCTCTTGGGAGAGAGCCGTGCGCTAAAAGTTGGCATTAATGCAGGCTCAATCGCCTTGCCTTTTAAGAATAGATGACGACGCCAGGTTTTCCAGTCCACAGCAAAAGTGGCCTGAAAAAAAGCGTCACAGCATCATTAAAATTGAAAAACCGCAGAGCTTTCACAAGCGCCTGCGGTTTTTTATTGGAAACCAGACGGCTAGCAGAGCGTGTTGGCCCGCTCGATAAACGGTGCGAGGCTCATTTTCTGCCCTGGGTTCGCCGGATCATCAATCTGGATCACGCTGACAGGCTGGCCGTTACTCTTTCCACTGGCGACCTGCTGTTCAGCGGTGTCGTTTAGCGGATACTGCACAAGCGTACTGGGGTTAATCACATACAGCGCGTGCCCTGGACGGCAGGTCAGCATCACCTCTTCGCGATTGAACGCCCATTTATCCTTACCCACTTCAAAACGGCTGACGGTGATAATCTGCGGTGCCGCCAGCGCATTTCCGGCGCAGGCCAACAGTAAGAGAGAAAGCAGTGTCTTTTTCATATGTTCTTTAACCTTGTCAGAAGGGTTCCCAGGTCGCAAACAGACTGACCGTTGCCAGTACCAGCGCGCCCAGCACCACTTCTGTCTGTGTCATCCTGATAAAAATCTGTTGTTCCCGCCCGGCGTCCGGGCGAAAGCGTGGCACCAGAAAATACCGATTCACCAGCGCAATTGCCACCATCATTACCACCAGCGCACATTTGAACAACAACAGTTGTCCATAAGCCGTGTGCCAGGGCACAGCAAAACCGAGGATAAAGAGTGCATTCACAATCCCGGTCAGCAATACACCCGCCACGGCGTAATGCCCTACGCGGGAAAAGCGCATCATGGTATAGATAGCCGCCGTCTGCCAGCGCCCTTTTGCAAGATGCATACAAAACAGCAGAGGCAGTAATCCGCCAAGCCAGGTTGCTGCGCATAAAAGGTGAATGGCATGGTTCAGACGCTGCAGCGCCCCCGCCGCACCTTCGTTCATCGTCGCATGGCCGACGCCCGCCAGCAGAACAAATTGCCCCAGCGACAACAGCAATAGCCGCGCTCCCCTTTGCGGTGCCAGCCACGCGGCACCGGCAGTGATAACAGCGAGAATTATTTGCCACAGCCAGACGCTACCAAACTGCGTCCCGAGTACGCTATGCCAGATAGCCGGGCGAAGTACGTCGCTCCAGCCGTTACCCATCAATCCCCCCTGAACCGAGAACATCAGGAGTGCAGCCGTCAGGCTGATTACGGCGGCGATTTTCTGCTGTAACTGGAAGCGTCTCACCATCAGGCGATGCAGGGAAGAAGGCGCAAACCAGACGCTATATAACGCGTTGCCGAAAATCAGCATCAATGCGCCAAAATGGATGAAGCGCAACGCGACATAGCACAAAGCCAGCATTCTATTTCACGCTAAAGTGATAGCTGCCTTTGGTTTTGTGGCCATCCACAGAGACCACATGCCAGTCGACCTGGTATTTACCCGCCTTCAGCGGTTGTTCAAGCGGAACAATGAGCTGCGCGTTGTTCTTTTCGTCACGCTTCACTGTGCCGGTTTTGATCGGCTGCTGTTGTGCGTCGGTCACTACCACGCCACTAAACGCCGGTTCAATGCCTTCAGAGAAATTCAGCGTCAGTGTCTGCGGGGCCGCAACCAGAGAATCCGCTGCGGGAGTTTGCTGTTTAAGATGCGCATGGGCCAGAACAGATGGCGTCATTGCCGAGGAGATCAGTAAAGCCAGTGCGCACACCACGCGGGAGGAGTTGAAACGCATCGCAATCATTCCTTTTTGTTATGCCTGTATGGTAAAGAATAACTCTGTATAATAAGCGAGTCGAGGATCATCCTGCGCCTGCTTGTCATCATCGTGCAATCGCGGTAACGTTGCCGCCGCATAAAAAGGAGAAGGTAATGAAGATCAATCTGGCCGCCCTTCCTCAGGACGAGATGGACAAAGTGAATGTCGATCTCGCTGCCGCTGGCGTCGCATTCAAAGAGCGTTACAACATGCCTGTCGTGGCGGAAGTGGTAGAACGTGAGCAACCCGCGCACCTGCGTGACTGGTTTCGTGAGCGCTTAATCGCCCACCGCCTGGCCTCTGTAAACCTCTCGCGTTTACCGTATGAACCTAAAGTGAAATAACCTTAACGACTCGTTACACTTCCTTACATGTATTCTGGCAGGATAAGAAAACCCTTATTAAATTAGGTGTATTCTTAAACCCCAGCGACTTAGTGTAAAAGGAAGTCACGATGTCACGATGGAATATTGCTGCCGCCCAATATGCCCGACAGCACCACAGCGTTAATGACCATGTTGAACACCATCTCCGTTTTATTGCCGAAGCAGCCCGGCAAAAGTGCGATTTAGTGGTGTTTCCTGAACTCTCATTAACCGGTCCGGGTGAGGCAACGTTACCCGCCCCGCCAGACGATCTACAGCTTGCCCCACTGCTTCACGCCGCGCAGTCGTTGAATATCAGCGTCATTGCGGGGATTACGCTTCTTCAGGACGGCCAGCCTCAGAAAGGGCTCGCGCTCTTCACACCACACCTCGATACCATACTGCGTTACCCGCAAGGAAGTGGAGCAAGTTTGATTCCCGGCGACAAGCAGTTAACCATCATCGAAAGCCCGTCTGACGCCCCCAATCTCGACCCGCTGGCGACGTTATTTACCAGTAGCCAGGCGGTGGGTGATAACCGCTGGCGGCAATCCATCAATACGTTACAGCGTTTTGCGCATAAGTATGCCATTGCGGTGTTAATGGCGAATGCGCGTAGCGGTAGCGCCTTATGGGACGAAAAAGGCCAACTGATTGTCCGCGCCGACAAAGGGGAGCTGTTATTAACCGGATCTCTGGGTCGACAGGGTTGGCAAGGCGATATCATTCCATTAGGCTAAGCGTTTTATGGTCAGGAGCGATCAATGCTGCGCGTCATCGATACCGAAACATGCGATCTTCAGGGTGGAATTGTGGAAGTGGCCTCTGTCGATGTGGTTGACGGAAAGATAGTCAACCCAATGAGCCACCTGGTACGTCCAGACCGCCCGATAAGCCCGCAGGCGATGGCCATCCATCGCATTACGGAATCAATGGTGGCGGATAAACCGTGGATTGAAGAGATTATTCCTCACTACCACGGCAGCCAGTGGTACGTGGCACATAATGCCAGCTTTGACCGTCGCGTATTGCCGGAAATGCCGGGTGAGTGGATCTGCACCATGAAACTGGCTCGCCGTCTGTGGCCGGGAATTAAATACAGCAATATGGCGCTGTATAAATCCCGCAAGCTCAGCGTCAGAACGCCGGAAGGGTTGCATCATCACCGCGCCCTGTACGACTGCTATATTACCGCTGCACTGCTGATCGATATCATGAATACCTCCGGCTGGACGCCAGATGACATGGCGACGATCACAGGACGCCCCGCGTTGCTGACCACCTTTACCTTCGGCAAATATCGCGGTAAAGCGGTATCTGAAGTGGCTGATAAAGATCCGGGCTATCTGCGCTGGCTGTACAACAACCTCGACAGAATGAGCCCGGAATTACGCTTAACGCTGAAGCACTATCTGGGCGAAGCCTGACGCTCCGCACGGCCTGGCAGCGTGTCCTGCGCCAGGCCGATCAAAAAAGCATACTCCAGCGCAACCCCTTCATAGGATTTAAACCGCCCCGATTTACCGCCATGCCCCGAGTCCATGTCGGTACACAGCAACAGCAAATTATCGTCGGTTTTCAGTTCACGCAGTTTCGCCACCCATTTTGCCGGTTCCCAGTATTGCACCTGCGAATCATGCAAGCCGGTGGTTACCAGCATATGCGGATACGCTTTCGCCTCTACGTTGTCGTAAGGGCTGTACTCTTTCATATAGCGATAATAGATCTCATCCTGCGGATTCCCCCACTCTTCAAACTCACCGGTGGTGAGCGGAATGGATTCATCCAGCATTGTCGTCACCACATCCACAAATGGAACCTGCGCAATGATGCCTTTAAAGCGTTCGGGACGTTGATTAATCACCGCGCCCATTAACATCCCTCCCGCACTGCCGCCCATTCCAAAGCAAAGCTGCGGATCGCCATAACCTTGTTCAATCAACGCATCACAGACATCAAGATAGTCGTTGAAGGTGTTTTTCTTTTTCAGGAACTTACCGTCTTCGTACCAGTGCTGCCCCAGCTCTCCGCCGCCGCGAACATGGGCGATGGCAAACACAAAGCCGCGATCGAGAAGGCTCAGCCTGCTGCTGCTGAAATCCGCATCCATGCTGGAGCCATAAGAGCCGTAGCCATAGACCAGAATCGGGTTTTTACCTTTGTTGAAATGCGCCTTGTGATACACCAGAGAAACGGGCACCTCTACGCCATCGCGGGCGATCACCCACACGTGCTCACTGCGGTAGTTGTCGGCGTCAAATCCTTTCACCTCGGCCTGTTTAAT
Source organism: Enterobacter sp. MALB-1 (assembly GCF_041021625.1). Taxonomy (NCBI): domain Bacteria; kingdom Pseudomonadati; phylum Pseudomonadota; class Gammaproteobacteria; order Enterobacterales; family Enterobacteriaceae; genus Enterobacter; species Enterobacter sp. MALB-1. Next base: position 1,903,455 of record NZ_JBDPJL010000001.1, on the reverse strand, counting down.
CACCTGCCGTTGCCCGGTATCCATATCCAGCTCGAACAGCGTGTCCGGCGTGGTCATTGACGAATAGCCGTAACGCAGTCGTGAAGATTCTGGCTCAGGGTTAAAGCCAATCCATGTGACATAGGCCGGATCGTCAAACGCAATCCCCACCACTTCCCGCGTTTTCCGGTTGATTTGCCGGATACTGGTTAACCCTCGCTGACGCTCTTCCACCACCAGCCAGTCGGTAAACAGCGTAAAGCCTTCCAGCATCACCTGCTCGCGCGCGGGAATGAGCACTTCCCACTTTCGTTCGTCTCGCACTTTGGTTTTATAGAGGCCAAAGTTTTTACCTTCGCGATTAGAACGCAGGTAAAAACTGTGCTGAAAGTGATCCAGGCTGTATTCATGATCTTTGCGGCGCGGCAGGAAGCAAAGCGGCTGCGCGTCCGGCAGCTCGGCATCCAGAAGCAGAACTTCTGAAGTGGTCGCGCTGGCAAGGAAAATAATCACATAGTGCCGCGACGAGGTTTTATGCAGGCTGACATAAAAGGTCTCGTCTTTCTCTTCGTAGACCAGCTCATCGTCAGCGGAATCCGTACCCACGGTATGCCGCCAGACCTGGTAAGGCAGCAGCGTGGAAGCATGTTTTTTAACGTAGTAGACCGTTTCGGAATCATTCGCCCAGACAAAATCGGGGGAGACATTATCCAGCATTTCCGGATACCAGTTTCCCGTTTCCAGATTGCGAAAACGCAGACCATACTGGCGGCGCGAGAGGTAATCTTCCGCCAGCGCCATAATGGCATTATCCGGGGAGATGGACATGCCGCCCAGCGTATAAAACTCACTGTGGGCGGCGCGTTTATTCGCATCCAGCAGAATGTCCCAGTCGTCCCACTCGGCGCTTAATACGGACTGCCGCTGGTAGATGGGATATTCATTGCCCGGCTCATAGATATGGCGATAGCGGTAGCCGTTTTTTGTCCACGGCGCGGAAATATCACGCTGGGGGACACGCTGTACCATTTCATTGAGCAACTGGTCCTGAAGCGCCTGCTGGCTGGACATAACCTTGCGGCCGTAGTCGTTTTCCTGGTGCAGATAGTCAAGCACCTCTGGCCGGGAACGGGAATCGTCCCGCAGCCAGTAATAGTGATCTATACGCGTATCACCATGCGTGGTGATCGCATAAGCAGTACGTGGGGCTTTCGGTGGCATGTCATGAATTCTTTTTCGTTTTACACCCTATAAGGTTGGCAAAACACACGCATGATGCAAGCGAAACATGACCACGGTAAGACATTACGTGACCTGTAATGCCTGTTTTTGTTGCTGAATATCCTGCTCAATCCCTTCGCGAACATCCTGAGGAATTTTCAGTGCATCCCCCAGCGCATTCAGGTAACTCCGCTCCATAAAGTGATCGATATCGATGGCCGCACAGCTCAGAAAATAGAGTTCGAGCGCCTCTTCCTCGTTTTTAACGCTTTGTGCCAGGCGCTGCGGATCGAGCGGCTGTTCAATCGCCTGCGTTACCAGCGTTCTGCCCTGCGCTTCCACACCGGCTTCACGCAGTTGCTGTTCAATCGCCGAGCGTTCTTTGTCATCAATATGACCGTCACTTTTTGCAGCAAATACCAGCGCGAGGATAAGCCTCTCGGTGCGCACGTCCAGTGGCGACGTATGCTGCCCATACTGCGGTTCATCCTGATGCGCAGTGCGGACTTTGTCCTTATATTTGTTCCACAACACAGTCCCTGCAATCGCACCGCCACCGGCCAGCAGTGCGCCGGTCCCGTATTTTGCCAGCAGCTTACGTGATGACTTATTGGCAACCAGCAGACCCGCCAGCCCCCCAAGCGCACCCGGCACCAGCAGCTTACTCAGCCCTTGCTCGCCAGATGACGAGGCTTTCTGGCCCAACATGGATTGCAATTGATTCAACCAGCCTGACATGATGTCCCTCGCTTAACAGTGCATAATCTTCACAGACTAAGCGAGCGCGTGTCAGGAAATGTCTGGCGGTACTAAAGAAGCGCAAATTTCTTACCCCCCTCACAGCCCCTGAGCAAGACAGACGCAAACGTTTTCGTTTATACTGCGCGCAACTTTTTCAGGGGGATTATTATGACTCGTTTAGGAACCGCGCTGCGACCTTCAGCGACGCGCGTCATGTTATTGGGATCGGGCGAACTGGGTAAAGAAGTGGCGATTGAGTGCCAGCGTTTAGGTGTGGAAGTCATTGCCGTCGACCGCTACGCTGACGCACCGGCCATGCAGGTTGCCCACCGTTCACATGTGATCAATATGCTTGACGGCGATGCCCTGCGCACGCTGATTGCCACAGAAAAGCCCGATTTCGTGGTGCCTGAAATCGAAGCCATTGCTACCGACACGCTCATTGCACTTGAGCAGGAAGGCCAGCGCATAGTGCCCTGCGCTAAAGCCGCAAAGCTGACCATGAACCGTGAAGGCATTCGTCGCCTGGCGGCTGAAGAACTTCAGCTCCCGACGTCCAGCTACCGTTTTGCCGGTGATAAAAATGAATTCCTGCAGGCCGTCGGGGAGATTGGCTACCCGTGCATCATTAAGCCAGTGATGAGTTCTTCCGGGAAAGGACAGAGCTTTATCCGCGACAGCAGCGCGCTGGACAACGCCTGGGACTACGCCCAACAGGGTGGCCGCGCCGGTGCCGGCCGCGTGATTGTAGAAGGCGTCGTAAAGTTTGATTTCGAAATCACCCTCCTGACCGTCAGCGCCACAGATGGCGTCCATTTCTGCGATCCGATTGGTCATCGTCAGGAAGATGGCGATTATCGCGAGTCCTGGCAGCCGCAGCAGATGAGCGCCCTGGCGCTGGCACGGGCGCAGGAGATTGCCCGCAAGACGGTGCTGGCGCTGGGCGGCTATGGGCTGTTCGGCGTGGAACTGTTTGTCTGCGGTGACGAGGTGATTTTCAGCGAAGTCTCCCCTCGCCCGCACGATACCGGCATGGTGACGCTGATTTCGCAGGATCTCTCCGAGTTCGCCCTGCACGTTCGCGCATTCCTCGGTTTGCCCGTGGGCGGCATTCGTCAGTATGGTCCGGCAGCCTCGGCAGTGATCCTGCCGCAACTGACCAGCCAGAATGTCACCTTTGATAATATTGAAGGGGCACTGGGAGCAGGCTTGCAGGTACGTTTGTTCGGTAAACCGGAAATCGACGGGACACGTCGACTGGGTGTGGCGTTAGCGAGCGGGGATAATGTGGACGAAGCCGTGACAAGAGCCAAAACAGCCGCCGCGAATGTGAAAGTCGCAGGGTAAAAAAAACGGGCCAGGCGGCCCGTTTTTCATGGTGCTTTACTGCTTCGCACCTTCGACCGCTTCGCGGGCCAGTCTGGTGATGCGATCCCAGTCACCGGCTTCCAGCGCGTCAGCCGGAACCAGCCAGGAGCCACCGATGCACAGCACGCTTTTCAGCGCCAGGTAGTCACGGTAGTTCGCCGGAGAGATACCGCCAGTCGGGCAGAAACGAACCTGTGAGAACGGGCCTGCAATGGCCTGCAGCGCTTTGGTGCCACCGTTAGCCTCAGCCGGGAAGAATTTGAACTCTTTCAGGCCGTAGTCCATACCCAGCATCAGTTCAGACACAGTGCTGATACCAGGGATCAGAGGGATTGTCCCTTCGGTTGCCGCTTTCAGTAGCGGCTCGGTCAGGCCAGGGCTGATCGCGAACTGTGCGCCCGCTTCAGTCACTTCAGCCAGTTGCTGTGCGTTCAGAACGGTCCCCGCACCGATGATTGCGTCCGGCACTTCTTTGGCAATCGCGCGGATCGCGTCCATTGCACAGGCGGTACGCAGCGTCACTTCCAGAACACGAACACCCCCTGCAACCAGCGCTTTCGCCATCGGAACAGCGTGCTCCAGTTTGTTCACCACGATAACCGGCACTACCGGGCCAGTCGTCAGGATTGCTTCTGCACTTGTTTTCCAGTTTTTCATCAGAGTTTTCTCTCGCCAGATCGATAAAATCAAGTCGTCTTAAAACGTAATACAGGTTGCGCCCTGCTCCGCGCCGGAGAGTTTCTCACGCAGCGCACCGAACATTTCGCGTCCGGTGCCTGTGCGCGACGCGCTCAGGTCAGGAATATATGGCTTACGTGCCGCCAGTTCTGCTTCATCCACCAGCAGCGTTAACTCACCTGTCTTGCCGTTGACGCGGATCATGTCGCCATCCCGGACTTTCGCCAGCAGGCCGCCGTCGTAGGCTTCGGGAGTCACGTGGATCGCCGAAGGCACTTTACCTGATGCGCCAGAGAGGCGTCCATCGGTCACTAGCGCAATTTTGAAACGGCGGTCCAATAATACACCAAGTGGTGGCATAAGTTTATGTAATTCTGGCATCCCGTTCGCTTTTGGCCCCTGATGACGCACCACAACAACGCAATCTTTGTCGAGAAGGCCGGCATCGAAAGCGGGCAAAACGTCATGCTGGCTTTCGAAGACAACTGCGGGTGCTTCGATAATCTGATTCTCTTCCGGTACGGCAGAGGTTTTCATGACCGCGCGGCCCAGATTGCCGCTCAGCACTTTCGTCCCACCATGATGAGAGAAAGGTTTATCGATAGTGGCGATAACCTGCGCATCAAGAGAGGTGGCAGCCCCATCACGCCAGTCCAGCTCACCGTTGTTCAACCACGGCTCCAGGGTATAACGCTGCAGACCAAACCCTGCTACGGTGTTCACGTCTTCATGCAGCAGACCGCCTTTCAGCAGCTCGCGCATCAGCACCGGTACGCCACCCGCGGCCTGGAAGTGGTTGATATCTGCCGGACCGTTCGGGTACAGGCGTGCCAACAATGGCACAACGGCAGAGATATCGGAGAAATCATCCCAGTTGATCAGAATGCCTGCAGCCCGCGCCATCGCCACCAGGTGCATGGTGTGGTTGGTTGAGCCACCGGTCGCCAGCAGAGCAACGATGCCGTTCACCACAACTTTTTCATCAACCATTTTGCCGAGCGGCATCCATTCAGTGCCGTTGCCGGTGAGACGCGTAACCTGGCGAGCTGCGGCCTCCGTCAGCGCCTGACGCAGTGGTGCATCTGGCTGAATAAAGGACGAACCCGGAAGCTGCATCCCCATAAACTCCACCACCATCTGGTTCGTGTTGGCCGTACCGTAGAAGGTGCAGGTGCCTGGTGCGTGGTAAGACGCCGCTTCTGCTTCCAGCAGCGCTTGTCGGTCCGCCTTGCCTTCAGCATACAGCTGGCGAATACGCACTTTTTCTTTGTTTGGCAGGCCGCTTGCCATCGGGCCGGACGGCACGAAAATCGCAGGCAGATGACCAAACGACAGTGCGGCCATCGCCAGGCCGGGAACGATTTTGTCGCACACGCCCAGATAGAGCGCACCATCAAACATATTGTGTGACAAGCCCACAGCTGCAGACATGGCAATCACTTCGCGGCTCAGCAAGGACAACTCCATCCCGTCCTGACCCTGCGTCACACCGTCGCACATGGCTGGCACACCGCCCGCCACCTGACCTACCGCATTCACACTGTGCAGCGCTTTACGGATGATCTCCGGATAGACTTCGTACGGCTGGTGCGCGGAAAGCATGTCGTTGTAGGAGGTTATGATCGCAATATTGTTACGCAGCATACTTTTCAGCGACGCTTTATCATCGGGCTGGCAGGCTGCAAAGCCGTGGGCTAAATTGCCGCACGCCAGTTGTGAACGATGAACCGTTGCTGATTTGGCCTGTTCGATACGTGCGAGGTAGGCAGTACGTGTCTTTTTCGAGCGATCAATAATACGCTGTGTTACCCGTAACAATACTGGATTCATAAAAGCTCCTAAAATTTGTTTTCCCTGGCTCGAATATTAACAAGGTAAGGCGCATGTATTAACAAGGCTGAAACGCTTGCAGTCAGGGCCAGTGGGCAAAATTACTGGAGGCAGTGTAATAAAAAAAGCTCCGTGGGTGAATCCACACGGAGCTTAAATGATTAAAAATTGTGCCACAATCTGTGCCAGATCATGTTACCGGTAAAATAACCCGTTTGGATTACCCGGAATGCTTACTCAAACTCGTTCCAGGAGCGACCATCGCGGGTGATCATCGCAACAGAGGCGACCGGTCCCCAGGTGCCCGCCTGATACGGTTTTGGCGCATCCTGATCGGCAGCCCACGCTTCGGTAATGGAGTCGACCCATTTCCACGCCTCTTCCACTTCATCACGACGCACGAACAGCGCCTGAATACCACGCATGGTTTCCAGCAGCAGGCGCTCGTAAGCGTCGGCCAGGTGCGTTTCGTTAAAGGTTTCGGAGTAGCTCAGATCCAGTTTGGTGGTCTGCAGGTTATGTTTGTGATCCAGACCCGGCACTTTGTTCAGGATCTGAATATCCACACCTTCGTCCGGCTGCAGACGGATGGTCAGCTTGTTCTGCGGCAGCTCCTGCCATGACTCTTTGAACAGGTTCAGCTCAGGGTTTTTGAAGTACACCACCACTTCGGAACATTTAGTTGGCAGGCGTTTGCCGGTGCGCAGGTAGAACGGTACGCCCGCCCAGCGCCAGTTATCGATATCCACGCGGATTGCGACAAACGTTTCGGTGTTGCTGGACTTGTTAGCACCCTCTTCTTCCAGATAGCCAGGCACTTTTTTGCCCTGGGCAAACCCGGCGGTGTACTGCCCGCGGACGGTTTTCTCACGCACGTTTGAGCGATCGATGCGGCGCAGCGATTTCAGCACTTTCACTTTTTCATCACGGATGCTGTCTGCGGTCAGATCTGACGGCGGAGACATGGCGATCATGCACAGGATCTGCAGCAGGTGGTTCTGGATCATGTCGCGCATCTGACCGGCCTGGTCAAAGTAACCCCAGCGCCCTTCGATACCCACCTCTTCGGCCACGGTGATTTCCACGTGATCAATGGTGCGGTTATCCCAGTTGTTCACAAACAGGGAGTTGGCAAAACGCAGCGCCAGCAGGTTCAGTACCGTCTCTTTACCGAGATAGTGGTCAATACGGTAGACCTGGCACTCTTCAAAATATTCGCCCACCTGGTCGTTGATTTCACGCGAGGTTGAAAGCGATGTCCCCAGCGGTTTTTCCATGACCACGCGCGCAGGTTTGGCATTCAGTTTTGCCTCGCCCAGACCTTTGCAGATTGCGCCGAAGGTGCTTGGCGGCATGGCGAAGTAGTTAATGGTGACGCGGTTTTTCTGATCCAGCATCTCGCCCAGACGGGAAAACGCACTCACGTCATTCACATCCAGGTTACAGAAATCGAGGCGTCCGCTCAGCGTGTCCCACAAACTTTCATCAATTTTCTCTTTCATGAAGGTTTCGAGCGCTTCGCGTACAACCTTAGTATAAGCGTCCTTGTCCCAGTCGGCGCGCCCAACACCCAGGATACGGGTATCCGGATGAAGCTGGCCCGCTTTCTCCAGTTGATACAGGGAAGGCAGCAATTTTCGGCGTGCAAGATCGCCTTTCGCGCCGAAAATGACCAGGTCACATGCCTGGGCTGTTTGCGTTACCGCCATGTCATTCTCCTCAGTTGGATCACCTGGTACTTCTGCCAGGTATCGTTGTAATTTTATTACAATGCACTGTACTGCTTTTACGTCATTCCCGAAACCATTAGCGCTTAGCGTCACGTGCGATACCGCGATTTTTCACCACTCAAAGGCGCAGGAGACGGTTATCACGCAAAAAGCGTTGATTCTTTGTACTGATACGCCGCAGCAAAACCCGACAGCGATCAAGTAATGAAAAAAAACAACAACATTTCTTGCCGACTGTTACCCTTTAGGGAAGTCACAGGGGTAATATCGGCTAAATCGAATCATGGTTTCATCTATAAATGAAATCGTTTCCACACATGAGCGCCTTGTTAACAATGAACATGCTGGAAAAAATCCAGTTTCAACTGGAACACCTTAGCAAATCCGAGCGAAAAGTGGCTGAAGTTATTCTCGCCTCTCCCGCTCAGGCGATTCATTCAAGCATCGCCGCTCTGGCTCAGGAATCGGGCGTCAGCGAGCCGACGGTAAACCGATTCTGCCGAAGCCTGGAAACGCGCGGCTTCCCTGATTTTAAACTGCATCTTGCGCAAAGTCTGGCAAACGGTACTCCGTATGTTAATCGCAATGTGGATGAAGACGACAGCGTTGATGCATACACGGCGAAAATATTTGAGTCGGCCATGGCGACACTCGACCATGTCCGCCAGTCGCTGGATATGAGTTCAGTGAATCGTGCGGTGGATTTACTGACCCAGGCCAAACGGATTGCGTTTTTCGGCCTTGGCTCCTCTGCTGCCGTCGCCCATGATGCCATGAACAAGTTTTTCCGCTTCAATGTTCCCGTCATTTATTCCGATGACATTGTCCTGCAACGCATGAGCTGTATGAATTGTAGCGAAGATGATGTCGTGGTTCTGATTTCACACACCGGACGCACCAAAAGTCAGGTTGAACTGGCGCAACTGGCGCGTGAAAACGATGCCATGGTCATCGCCCTGACGACGGCCGGTACGCCGCTGGCACGAGAAGCGACGCTCGCCATTACTCTGGACGTCCCGGAAGACACCGATATGTATATGCCAATGGTTTCCCGCCTTGCGCAGCTCACGGTGATTGATGTACTGGCGACCGGATTTACCCTGCGTCGTGGCGCAAAATTCAGAGATAACTTGAAGCGGGTCAAGGAAGCGCTGAAGGAATCGCGTTTTGATAAAGAATTGCTTATAAAGAGCGATGTTCCCTAAAAGTTTATAACGAAGATGTAACAATTCACGGCATTCGGTCCCCTCCCTGTTGCCTTGCAGCAGAAGATGGCCGATTTATTGTTCACGCAACACCAAAGTTGTTTCAGTCAACGGAGTATTACATGTCCAGAAGGCTTCGCAGAACCAAGATCGTCACCACCTTAGGTCCGGCCACCGATCGCGATAATAACCTTGAAAAAATTATTGCCGCAGGTGCCAACGTGGTGCGTATGAACTTCTCTCACGGTACACCAGAAGACCATAAATTACGTGCAGATAAGGTCCGTGAGATCGCGGCTAAACTGGGCCGTCATGTTGCTATCCTCGGTGACCTGCAGGGTCCAAAAATTCGTGTATCAACCTTCAAAGAAGGGAAAGTTTTCCTCAATATTGGCGACAAGTTCCTGCTTGATGCCAACCTGAGCAAAGGCGAAGGCGACAAAGAAAAAGTCGGCATCGACTACAAAGGCTTGCCCGCTGACGTTGTACCTGGCGACATCCTGCTGCTCGACGACGGTCGCGTACAGCTTAAAGTGCTGGAAGTTCAGGGGATGAAAGTGTTCACCGAAGTGACCGTCGGCGGCCCACTTTCCAACAACAAAGGGATCAACAAACTCGGCGGAGGTCTCTCTGCAGAAGCGCTGACCGAAAAAGACAAAGCGGATATCGTGACCGCGGCGCAAATTGGCGTCGACTATCTGGCCGTCTCCTTCCCGCGCTGCGGCGAAGACCTGAACTACGCGCGCCGTCTGGCACGCGACGCGGGCTGCGATGCGAAAATCGTTGCCAAAGTTGAACGTGCTGAAGCCGTTTGCGACCAGGATGCAATGGACGACGTGATTCTGGCGTCAGACGTAGTGATGGTTGCCCGTGGTGACCTGGGTGTGGAAATCGGCGACCCGGAACTGGTCGGTATCCAGAAAGCGCTGATCCGTCGTGCGCGTCAGCTGAACCGCGCGGTGATCACCGCGACCCAGATGATGGAGTCGATGATCACCAACCCAATGCCAACCCGCGCGGAAGTGATGGACGTAGCCAACGCCGTGCTGGACGGCACGGATGCGGTCATGCTGTCAGCAGAAACGGCTGCAGGTCAGTATCCGGCAGAGACCGTGGCGGCGATGGCGCGCGTGTGCCTGGGCGCTGAAAAGATCCCAAGCATTAACGTCTCTAAACACCGCCTCGATATTCAGTTCGACAACGTGGAAGAAGCGATTGCGATGTCCGCCATGTACGCGGCGAACCACCTGAAAGGGGTAACGGCAATCATCACCATGACCGAATCCGGCCGCACCGCGCTGATGACCTCCCGTATCAGCTCCGGTCTGCCGATCTTCGCGATGTCTCGTCACGAACGTACGCTGAACCTGACGGCGCTGTACCGCGGTGTCACCCCGGTTCACTTCGACAGCACCAATGACGGCGTCGCGGCCGCGCACGATGCAGTGAACCTGCTGCGCGACAAAGGCTACCTGGTGTCCGGTGATATTGTTATCGTGACGCAGGGTGACGTGATGAGCACCATCGGCTCGACCAACACCACCCGCGTATTGACCGTGGAATAAGGTTTGATCCCCTCTCCCCCCAGGGAGAGGGGTATTATTTATTTCTTCGGAAAAAGCTCTTTGCGTTTGTAGGGCTCTTTTTCGCCCGGCTTACGCGTTTTAAGCAGTTTGAGTATCCACGTATACTGTTCAGTATGCGGTCCCACCAGCAGCTCCACCTCCTCGTTCATACGACGCGCGATGGTGTGATCGTCTGCGGTCAGCAAGTCGTCCATCGGCGGACGCACCTCAATGGTCAGGCGATGCGTTGTACCGTCATAAATCGGGAAAAGCGGAATAACGCGGGCACGACAGACTTTCATCAGGCGACCAATCGCGGGCAGCGTGGCTTTGTACGTGGCGAAGAAATCCACAAATTCGCTGTGCTCAGGACCGTGATCCTGATCCGGTAGATAGTAGCCCCAGTAGCCCTGACGCACAGACTGAATAAATGGCTTAATTCCGTCGTTTCGCGCGTGGAGCCGTCCACCAAAGCGACGACGAACGGTATTCCAGACGAAATCAAAAATCTTGTTTCCCTGGTTGTGGAACATGGCTGCCATCTTCTGACCCTGGGATGCCATCAGCATTGCCGGGATATCCACGCCCCAGCCATGTGGCACCAGAAAAATCACCTTCTCATCATTGCGACGCATGTCGTCGATGATTTCCAGTCCTTTCCAGTCCACACGCTTCAGGAGCTTTTCAGGGCCGCGCAGCGCCAGTTCGGCCATCATCGCCATTGCCTGCGGGGCGGTGGTATACATAGCATCAATAATGGCTTCACGCTCGGCGTCGCTTTTCTCGGGGAAGCAGTAGTAGAGATTGATTTGCGCACGGCGGCGAGCGCTTTTTCCTGCTCGTCCTGCAAGGCGGCCAATTTTGCCCAGCACGGGATCGCGAACAGACGCGGGTAACATCGCGATGCCAGCAAACGCGTAAACGCCAAGCCATGCCCCCCAGTTGCGTGGATGGCGGAAAGATTTTTCAAACTCAGGAATATATTCAATATTGTTTTTTTTGGTTTCCATGCGGGTTCCAGGGTCTGGTGACGCAAAAATTCATTGAGATAGTGTAGCGAGGCAGCCGCTTACGCACAAAAGAAAAAGCCGGCGCATACAGACGCCGGCTTTTTAACAAAACGGATGGCTTAGTCGAAGCGCAGCTGCGGCATGACCTCTTTGACCTGAGCCAGGTAATCAGTACGATCTTTACCGGTCAGCCCTTCGGTACGAGGCAGTTTTGCCGTCAGCGGATTCACCGCCTGCTGGTTAATCCACACTTCGTAGTGCAGGTGTGGACCCGTGGAACGTCCGGTGTTGCCTGAGAGCGCAATACGGTCGCCACGCTTCACCTTCTGCCCTGGTTTTACCAGAAGTTTGCGCAGGTGCATATAACGGGTGGTGTAAGTACGACCGTGACGGATGGCGACGTAATACCCTGCCGCACCGCTGCGTTTCGCCATAACGACTTCACCATCACCCACCGCGAGCACTGGCGTCCCCTGCGGCATGGCGAAGTCCACACCGCGGTGAGGTGCCACGCGACCGGTTACCGGATTCAGACGACGCGGGTTGAAGTTGGATGACACACGGAATTGTTTTGCCGTCGGGAAGCGCAGGAAACCTTTCGCAAGCCCTGTCCCACTACGGTCATAGAACTTACCGTCTTCGGCACGAATGGCATAGTAATCTTTACCCGCAGAACGCAGGCGTACACCCACCAGCTGGCTCTGTTCGCGTTTGCCGTCCAGCATTTCACGGGACATCAGAACAGAGAATTCATCACCTTTTTTCAGCTTGCGGAAGTCCATTTGCCACTGCATGGCTTTGATAACCGAGCTAATTTCAGCACTGGTCAGCCCCGCATCGCGCGCGCTGGACACAAAACTCGCGCCGACAGTCCCTTTCATCACGCTGTTAACCCAGTCGCCCTGCTGCAGTTCGCTGGTCATCTTGAAACCAGTGGCAGTGCGATCGTAGGTGCGGGTTTCGCGACGCGACATTTCCCACGTCAGGCGTTGCAAATCCCCTTCCGGGGTTAATGTCCAGGAGAGCTGCTGACCGATTTTAAGGTTACGTAACTCTTTATCCGATGCGGCGAGCTGGCTGATATCACCCATTTCGATGCCGTACTGGTTCAGAACGCTGCTCAGCGTATCCCCGGTTGAGACGACATATTCATGGATACCTGCTTCGTTCGCGATCTTGTCATCCAGCTCATCCTGAGGAATAGCTTCATCTTCCTGAGCCGCCTGGTCGATTGGCTCGCTGGCCTCAGGCAGCAAAGAACGAATTTCGCTCTTCTCAAGCTCGATGGTTTTGATGATAGGGGCAGAACTCGGGTGGTAAACATAGGGCCGCCAGACGGCGACCGCTAAAGTGAGAACTGTAAGCGACCCCAGCATAACGCGGTGGGGTCGGGGCAGATTATTAAATGCCAGGGCGACAGAGCGGGCTATCTGTTGCACGTATTCACTTCCTCGTTAATCTCCTTTCAGGCAGCTCGCATACTGGTTCGCCAGTTGGCTGAGGAACTGCGAATAGCTCGCTTTGCTCAACTGGATATTCGTTCCTAGCGGGTCAAGGGTCCCCATGCGCACGGATGTTCCCCTGGCCACGGCTTCTACGACCGCTGGCCTGAACTGTGGCTCAGCAAAAACGCACGTTGCTTTTTGCTCAACCAGCTGTGTTCTGATTTCATGTAAACGCTGCGCACCAGGCTGAATTTCAGGGTTGACGGTAAAATGCCCCAGCGGGGTCAGTCCGTAGTGTTTTTCGTAATAGCCATAGGCGTCATGAAAAACGAAATACCCTTTTCCTTTCAGCGGTGTCAGCTCGTTACCTACCTGCTTATCGGTTGCGGCTAATTGTGCCTCAAAATCCTTCAGGTTGGCGTCAAGTTTGGCTCGACTTTGCGGCATAAGTTCCACTAATTTGTCATGGATTGCAACCGCCGAAAGCCGCGCTATCTCTGGGGAGAGCCAAAGATGCATGTTGTACTCGCCATGATGGTGATGACCGTCACCTTTTTCACCGTGAGCATGATCGTGATCGTGTTCGTCGCCGTCGTCTTCAGCCCCTTTCATGAGCAACGGTTTCACACCGGAAAGATCGGCAATGGTGACCTGCTTTTCCTCAGGAACCTGTTTTGCCGACTTCTGCATAAACGCTTCCATCTCTGGGCCAATCCAGACAACTAAGTCCGCGTTTTTTAAGCGTTTTACATCAGAAGGCCGTAATGAGTAATCATGCTCAGAGGCACCATCAGGCAGTAATACCTCGGTCTCCGTTACCCCATCTGCAATGGCAGACGCGATAAATCCAAGCGGTTTAAGCGAAGCGACAACGGCAGCGTTAACATCTTGTGCTGTTGTACCCCAAAGGGCAGCGGATAATGCTGCGAAAAGAAGCGTATTTTTATGTAACATAATGCGACTAATCATCGTAATGAATGCGTGGAATGTGATATTATAACATTCGATGACTTCTGCAAGCATAAATTGACATGACGACTTTGGTTTCTCTCGAAAATATTTCGGTCTCTTTTGGTCAGCGCCGCGTCCTCTCTGACGTGTCGCTGGATTTGAAGCCCGGTAAAATACTGACGCTCCTCGGCCCCAACGGGGCAGGAAAATCGACGCTTGTCCGCGTGGTGTTAGGGCTGGTAGCACCGGATGAAGGTGTGATCAAACGCGACAACGCCTTGCGTATTGGCTATGTGCCACAAAAATTACACCTGGATGCCACGCTGCCGCTGACGGTCAGCCGGTTTCTGCGTCTGCGTCCTGGCACCCGTAAAGCGGATATCCTTCCGGCGCTGAAACGCGTGCAGGCAGGTCATCTGGTTGATGCGCCACTGCAGAAACTCTCAGGTGGTGAAACGCAACGCGTTTTACTCGCCCGCGCCCTGCTAAGCAGCCCCCAGTTGCTGGTGCTGGACGAACCGACGCAGGGTGTCGATGTGAATGGCCAGGTTGCGCTTTATGATTTGATCGACCAGCTTCGCCGCGAGCTTAACTGCGCGGTGCTGATGGTTTCACATGACCTGCATCTGGTGATGGCAAAAACCGACGAAGTGCTGTGCCTGAACCACCACATTTGCTGCTCCGGTACGCCGGAAGTGGTGTCGATGCACCCGGAGTTTATCTCTATGTTTGGCCCTCGCGGTGCCGAACAGCTCGGAATATATCGCCATCATCATAATCACCGCCATGATTTACAGGGACGAATTGTCCTGCGCCGGGGAAATGGACACTCATGATTGAACTGTTACTGCCCGGCTGGCTGGCCGGGGTTATGCTTGCCTGCGCTGCGGGCCCACTCGGCTCGTTTGTGGTCTGGCGCAGAATGTCCTATTTCGGCGATACCCTCGCACACGCCTCTCTGCTGGGCGTTGCCTTTGGCCTGCTGCTGGACGTCAACCCGTTTTATGCCGTGATTGTGGTTACACTGCTGCTGGCCGCCGGTCTGGTCTGGCTGGAAAAACGCCCTCACCTCGCCATTGATACGCTGCTTGGCATTATGGCCCACAGTGCGCTCTCGCTCGGCCTGGTGGTGGTGAGTCTGATGTCGAATGTTCGCGTTGACCTGATGGCCTACCTGTTCGGCGACCTGCTGGCTGTTACGCCGGAAGATCTGATTTCCATTGCCATTGGTGTCGTCGTGGTACTGGGTATTCTGCTGTGGCAGTGGCGTAACCTGCTGGCGATGACCGTCAGCCCGGATCTGGCGTTTGTTGATGGCGTGAAGTTGCAGCGCGTGAAGTTGCTGCTGATGCTTGTGACGGCATTGACCATTGGCGTGGCAATGAAGTTTGTCGGAGCGCTGATTATTACGTCACTGCTAATCATACCTGCTGCCACGGCGCGTCGCTTTGCCCGCACACCGGAGCAGATGGCAAGCGTGGCGGTCATAATCGGGATGATTGCGGTTACAGGAGGGTTAACCTTCTCGGCGTTCTATGACACGCCGGCGGGACCGTCGGTGGTATTGTGCGCGGCAGTGCTGTTTATTTTCAGTATGATGAAAAAGACCGCGCAGTAGCCAGCATGTCCCCGGTGATGCTTCGCTTACCGGGGCTACAAAAACGTTCCGTAGGCCGGGTAAGGCGTAGCCACCACCCGGCATTATTTAAGGCATCGCTGGCGGCGTTATCCCGAAATGATTCCACGCCCGCACCGTCGCCATACGTCCACGCGGCGTGCGCTGTAAAAAGCCCTGCTGGATCAGATACGGCTCCAGCACATCCTCGATCGTTTCGCGCTCTTCCCCAATTGCTGCCGCCAGGTTATCCAGCCCGACCGGTCCGCCAAAGAACTTGTCCAGCACCGCCAGCAGCAGCTTGCGATCCATGTAATCAAAGCCTTCGGCATCCACATTCAGCATATCCAGCGCCTGGGCAGCGATTTCGGCTGAAATCGACCCATCGTGCTTCACTTCGGCAAAGTCACGCACACGGCGCAGCAGACGGTTAGCAATACGCGGCGTACCACGGGAACGCTTCGCGACTTCAAACGCACCCTCTTCGCTCATTTCCAGCCCCATATAGCGCGCACTGCGGCCCACAATATGCTGGAGATCGGGCACCTGATAGAACTCCAGACGCTGGACAATACCAAAGCGATCACGCAGCGGCGAAGTCAGCGACCCGGCACGCGTCGTCGCGCCAATCAGGGTAAACGGCGGCAGATCGATTTTAATAGAGCGCGCTGCCGGCCCTTCGCCAATCATGATATCCAGCTGGTAATCTTCCATCGCCGGATAAAGCACCTCTTCCACCACCGGAGAGAGGCGGTGGATTTCGTCGATAAACAGCACGTCGTGAGGTTCAAGGTTGGTCAGCATCGCCGCCAGATCGCCTGCTTTCTCCAGCACCGGACCGGAGGTGGTACGCAGGTTAACGCCCATTTCATTGGCAACGATATTCGCCAGCGTGGTTTTACCTAAACCCGGCGGGCCGAAAATCAGCAGGTGATCGAGCGCATCACCGCGCAGCTTTGCCGCCTGGATGAAGATCTCCATCTGGGAACGAACCTGCGGCTGGCCAATGTACTCATCAAGCAGTTTCGGGCGGATAGCGCGATCCACCACGTCTTCTGCCTGAAGGGTGCCTGCCGATACCAGGCGGTCTGCTTCAATCATCCTTTACCTCACAATGCGGCGCGCAGCGCTTCACGAATCAGGGTTTCACTGCTGGCATCCGGCGTGGCGATTTTGCTCACCATCCGGCTGGCCTCCTGAGGTTTATATCCCAGCGCCACCAGCGCAGCAACCGCTTCCTGTTCGGCGTCATCCGACGTTGGCGCGCCTGGGGAGGTCAGCACCAGGTCAGCGGCTGGCGTAAACAGGTCGCCATGCAGCCCTTTAAAGCGGTCTTTCATTTCGACAATCAAACGCTCTGCGGTTTTTTTGCCAATACCCGGCAGTTTAATCAGCGCCGCAGGATCTTCGCGCTCAACAGCATTCACGAACTGTTGTGCAGACATACCGGACAAAATCGCCAGCGCCAGCTTGGGCCCTACGCCGTTGGTTTTGATCAGCTCGCGGAACAGCATGCGTTCCTGTTTATTGTTGAAACCGTACAGCAGCTGAGCATCTTCACGCACCACAAACTGGGTAAAGACAATCGCCTCTTTGCCCGCATCCGGCAGCTCGTAGAAGCAGGTCATCGGCATATGGACTTCATAGCCCACGCCACCCACTTCCAGCAGCACTAACGGGGGTTGTTTTTCAATGATGATGCCTCTGAGTCTGCCTATCACGTGACGCTCCTGCGTTCTGGAAAATTTGATATGCGACATAATAAAAAAAGGCTGGATAAACATCCAGCCTGATTTGTCATTATCGTAACCTGCCTCGCGCCAGATTAAGCCGCGACTCGCTCATTTGCATCGCGTTCTGGCTCACATGACAATGGGTAATCGCAATCGCCAGCGCATCGGCGGCATCGGCCTGCGGATTAGCAGGGAGCTTCAGTAACGTGCGCACCATGTGCTGCACCTGGCTTTTCTCCGCGCTACCAATCCCCACCACCGTCTGCTTAACCTGTCTTGCCGCGTATTCGAACACCGGAAGATCCTGGTTCACCGCAGCAACAATCGCTACGCCGCGCGCCTGGCCGAGCTTCAGCGCCGAATCAGCATTTTTCGCCATAAAGACCTGCTCGATGGCGAAATAGTCGGGCTGAAACTGGGTGATAATCTCCGACACGCCCGCGTAAATGAGCTTCAGGCGCGACGGCAGATCGTCCACTTTGGTACGAATACAGCCACTGCCGAGGTAGGTTAACTGGCGTCCAACCTGACGGATGACGCCATAACCGGTGACGCGTGAGCCAGGGTCAATCCCGAGGATAATCGACATCACGCGTCTCCTGTAGACGGTTTACACGCTCTCATCAGAGAGTCGCTGCAACCTCATCAGAGATTTCACCGTTGTGATACACTTCCTGCACGTCGTCGCAGTCTTCGAGCATGTCGATCAGACGCAGCAGTTTCGGTGCCGTTTCTGCATCCATATCCGCTTTGGTAGACGGGATCATGGACACTTCTGCGTTGTCCGCTTTCAGGCCAGCCGCTTCCAGCGCATCACGCACCGCGCCCATCTCTTCCCATGCGGTGTAAACGTCGATTGCGCCATCATCGTAGGTCACAACGTCTTCTGCACCCGCTTCCAGCGCCGCTTCCATGATAACGTCTTCATCACCTTTCTCGAAGGAGATGACGCCTTTCTTGCTGAACAGATAAGCGACGGAGCCGTCAGTGCCCAGGTTACCACCGGTTTTGCTGAATGCATGACGCACTTCCGCAACGGTACGGTTACGGTTGTCAGACAGACATTCAACCATCACCGCCGTACCGCCAGGGCCGTAGCCTTCATAAATGATGGTTTCCATGTTCGCGTCTTCGTCACCGCCCACGCCACGCGCAATCGCACGGTTCAGGGTGTCACGCGTCATGTTGTTCGACAGCGCTTTATCAACCGCTGCACGCAGACGTGGGTTAGACGCCGGATCGCCGCCACCCAGACGCGCGGCTGTCACCAGCTCACGAATGATTTTGGTAAAGATTTTACCGCGCTTGGCATCCTGTGCCGCTTTGCGGTGTTTGGTGTTGGCCCACTTACTATGACCTGCCATAAAAGTATCCTCAAAGAGCGCGCCTTTTCAGGCAGCGTTAATTACAAATTCTTCAATCGCCTGCCGGTTGCTCCACGACTTGGTCAGCGCGGCAGCCTCCGCCGCATTCACCCAGCGGTAAGTCAGGTGTTCCGTGAACACAATCTCCCGTTCATGGGGAAGCGCAAGGCAAAACCACGATTCCGTGTTGCGCTCAATACCCGGCGCATAGCGATGACGTAAATGGCTAAAAATTTCAAACTCCACCGTACGCTGACAGTCCTTCAGGGTCAGTTGCTCGCAAGCAACATCAATGGTGACCTCTTCCTTTACTTCGCGCGCGGCGGCCTGCGGCGCGGTTTCTCCCTCTTCCAGGCTGCCGGTAACCGACTGCCAGAAATCAGGATCGTCGCGCCGCTGCAACATCAGCACCCGCTTCGTGTCTTCTGCATAAATGACGACCAGAACAGAAACGGGACGCTTATATGTCATATCAGTTTTTCTCTTCCTTTTTCACCACATCGATACCCAGCTCAGCCAGAGCTGCCGGGTTAGCGAAACTTGGCGCTTCGGTCATCAGACACGCCGCGGCAGTGGTTTTCGGGAAGGCGATAACATCACGAATGTTATCGGTGCCGGTCAGCAGCATGGTCAGACGGTCAAGACCGAATGCCAGGCCCGCATGCGGCGGCGTACCGTATTTCAGGGCATCCAGCAGGAAGCCGAATTTCTCGCGCTGCTCCTGCTCGTTAATGCCCAGAATACCGAACACGGTCTGCTGCATGTCACCGCTGTGAATACGCACGGAACCGCCGCCCACTTCGTAACCGTTGATCACCATATCGTAGGCGTTTGCGACCGCATCTTCCGGTGCCGCTTTCAGCTCTGCCGCCGTCATGTCTTTTGGCGAGGTGAACGGGTGGTGCATTGCGGTCAGGCCGCCTTCGCCGTCGTCTTCAAACATCGGGAAGTCGATAACCCACAGCGGTGCCCATTTGCTTTCGTCGGTCAGGTTCAGGTCTTTACCGAGCTTCAGACGCAGCGCGCCCATCGCATCCGCAACGACTTTCTTGTTGTCTGCACCGAAGAAGATCATGTCGCCATCCTGCGCGCCGGTGCGCTCAAGGATCGCTTCCACGATGTCTGCGTTCAGGAACTTCGCTACCGGGCTGGTGATACCTTCCAGACCTTTCGCACGCTCGGTCACTTTAATATAGGCCAGACCTTTCGCGCCGTAGATTTTGATGAAGTTGCCGTAGTCGTCAATCTGCTTACGGCTCAGAGCCGCTCCGCCCGGTACGCGCAGGGCAGCCACGCGCCCTTTCGCATCGTTAGCCGGGCCGGCAAATACCGCGAACTCAACGGATTTCACCAGGTCCGCAACGTCCACCAGCTCCATCGGGTTACGCAGGTCTGGTTTGTCAGAGCCGTAGCGACGCTCGGCTTCGGCGAAGGTCATGATAGGGAAATCGCCCAGCTCCACGCCTTTCACGTCATTCCACAGGCTACGCACCAGCGCTTCCATCACTTCACGCACCTGCCCGGCCGTCATGAAGGAGGTTTCCACATCGATCTGGGTAAATTCTGGCTGACGGTCAGCACGCAGATCTTCGTCGCGGAAGCATTTTACGATCTGATAGTAGCGGTCGAAGCCGGACATCATCAGCAGCTGTTTGAACAGCTGAGGAGACTGTGGCAGCGCGTAGAATTTGCCTTTATGAACGCGGGACGGGACCAGGTAATCGCGCGCGCCTTCCGGCGTGGCTTTGGTCAGCATCGGGGTTTCGATATCGAGGAAACCGTGGTCATCCATAAAGCGACGCACCAGGCTGGTGATTTTCGCACGGGTTTTGAGGCGCTGGGCCATCTCCGGGCGACGCAGATCCAGGTAGCGATATTTCAGACGCGCTTCTTCGGTGTTGACGTGGTTAGAGTCCAGCGGCAGCGCTTCAGCACGGTTGATGATCACCAGGTCAGACGCCAGCACTTCAATTGCGCCGGTCGCCATGTCTGCGTTTACGTTTTTCTCGTCACGCGCACGAACGGTGCCGGTGACCTGAATGCAGAACTCATTACGCAGCTCAGAAGCCAGTTTCAACGCGTCCGCACGATCCGGATCGAAGAACACCTGAACGATACCTTCGCGGTCGCGCATATCGATGAAGATAAGGCTACCAAGATCACGACGACGGTTGACCCAACCACACAGGGTCACCTGCTGTCCCACGTGGGACTGACGCAGCTGCCCGCAATATTCTGTACGCATGAGATATCCCTTAATTAGCCGCAGGCTGATTGTCGCAGCTTTACTGTATGTCACAACTGGATGAAAAAAGGCGGCTATTATACTGGAAATTCCGCCTGACGATAAGAGAGAAGCGCGGCCTGACGCACGTTTGCTGCGCTCTTATTGCGCATTCTCACAAAAATTAACAAAATTATCCGCCCGATAACAGGTCAGAACGTCGTAAGGTGTAGCCAACACCTTTATTTAACTGGAGTTATTATGTTGACACTTGATGCCACCAAAACCGCACTTGTGGTGATTGATTTACAGGAAGGGATCCTCCCCTTTGCTGGCGGCCCGCACACCGCTGACGAGGTGGTTAGCCGTGCCGCGCGTCTGGCGGAAAAATGCCGCGCCAACGGTGCGCCTGTTGTCATGGTGCGTGTCGGCTGGTCAGCAGATTTCGCCGAAGCATTGAAACAACCTGTCGATGCGCAGGCGGCGGCACAGGCTCTGCCCGCCAACTGGTGGAACTACCCGGTTTCACTCGGCAAACGTGACAGCGATATCGAAGTGACCAAACGCCAGTGGGGCGCATTCTACGGCACCGATCTGGAGCTACAGCTGCGCCGTCGCGGCATTGATACCATTATTCTGTGCGGGATCTCCACCAATATCGGCGTGGAATCCACCGCCCGTAACGCATGGGAACTGGGCTTTAATCTGGTGATTGCCGAAGATGCCTGCAGTGCAGCGTCTGCGGAGCAGCATCAGGGCAGCATGAGCCATATTTTCCCGCGTATCGGCCGTGTGCGCAGCACGGATGAGATCGTAAACGCCTTATGATGTATGTGGGCCTTCCCCAGTGGTCGCACCCGAAATGGGTGCGTCTGGGCATCACCAGCCTTGAAGAGTATGCCCGACACTTTAACTGTGTTGAGGGGAACACCACGCTCTATGCATTGCCACGGGCCGAGATCGTCCAGCGCTGGCGTGAGCAAACTACCGATGATTTCCGCTTCTGTTTTAAATTTCCGGCAACCATATCTCATACTGCTGCGCTGCGTAACTGCGGCGATTTAACCGACGAGTTCTTTCACAGAATGTCGCCGCTGGCAAACCGGATTGGTCAATACTGGTTACAACTGCCCGCCGCGTTTGCACCACGCGATCTTCCTGCTTTGTGGCAGTTTCTGGACACCCTCCCCCGCGAGTTTACTTACGGGGTTGAGGTCAGACACGCCACATTCTTTGCCAAAGGTGAGGCTGAAAAAGCGCTTAATCGCGGCCTGCATGAGCGCGCCATTAACCGGGTGATCCTCGACAGCCGCCCCGTGCACAGCGCCGTTCCGCATAACGAAGCGATTATTGATGCCCAGCGTAAAAAACCCAAAGTCCCGGTGCATGCCGTCGTGACGGCAAAAAACCCGATGGTCCGGTTTATCGGCAGCGATAACATGCAGCAAAATCAGGCATTATTTAATGTCTGGCTGCAAACGTTGCCAAAATGGGAGCAAACCACCACGCCGTATCTCTTTTTGCATACGCCGGATATCGCTCAGGCTCCCGAACTGGTCGATGCTCTCTGGCAGGCCTTGCAGGCTGCGGTTCCGTCGGTAGGCAACGCCCCCTCTATCCCACAACAATCTTCTCTTTTCTGAAATCAGCCCCTATCATAGAGACGTGCCATCTGCCAAAAACAGGGAGTTTGTATGGTCAGCGCGCTGTATGCGGTGTTAGGTGCATTACTGCTGATTAAGTTTTCATTTGATGTTGTGCGCCTGAGAATGCAGTACCGCGTCTCCTACGGTGACGGTGGTTTTTCGGAACTGCAGAGCGCTATTCGCATTCACGGCAACGCGGTCGAGTACATCCCCATTGCATTAATTTTGCTGCTGTTTATGGAGATGGATGGCGCAGAAACGTGGATGGTTCACGTCTGTGGCCTGCTTCTGATTGCCGGCCGGTTAATGCATTATTACGGCTTTCACCATCGCTTATTCCGCTGGCGTCGTTCCGGCATGAGCGCGACATGGTGTTCGCTTTTGCTGATGGTGCTGGCTAACCTTTGGTATATGCCGTGGGAGTTGGTTTTCTCCTTCCATTAGCGCACAATACGCCACTTTATTTTTCCCGGATTTTTACGTTATGTCAGATCGCGACACGCTTTTTTCCGCGCCTATCGCCAGCCTGGGCGACTGGACTTTTGATGAACGGGTAGCTGAAGTCTTCCCGGATATGATCCAGCGCTCTGTTCCCGGTTACTCCAACATTATCTCCATGATCGGCATGCTGGCTGAGCGCTTCGTTCAACCCGGCACGCAGGTCTATGACCTGGGCTGCTCGCTTGGCGCGGCAACGTTGTCGGTACGTCGTAACATTCCCCACGAAGGCTGTAAAATTATTGCCGTGGATAACTCCCCCGCCATGGTTGAACGCTGCCGTCGCCACATTGACGCCTGGAAAGCGCCAACACCGGTCGAGGTGGTGGAAGGCGACATTCGTGATATCGAAATCAACAACGCCTCCATGGTCGTCCTGAATTTTACCCTGCAGTTCCTTGCGCCAGAAGACCGCCAGCTGTTGCTGGACAAAATTTATAAAGGTCTGAACCCCGGCGGTGCGCTGGTGTTATCCGAGAAATTCAGCTTTGAAGACGCTCAGGTGGGCGAACTGCTGTTCAATATGCACCACGATTTCAAACGGGCGAACGGTTACAGCGAGCTGGAAATTAGCCAGAAGCGCAGCATGCTTGAAAACGTGATGCTGACGGACTCCGTTGAAACGCATAAAGCACGCTTGCGTAAAGCCGGATTTGAGCACAGCGAACTGTGGTTCCAGTGCTTCAATTTTGGTTCTCTGGTGGCGCTGAAAGCTGAGGATGCGGCATGATCGAGTTCGGTAACTTCTATCAGCTGATTGCCAAAAACCACCTCTCCCACTGGCTGGAAACCCTGCCCGCGCAGATCGCCACCTGGCAGCGCGATCAGCAGCATGGCCTGTTAAAGCAGTGGTCCAACGCGGTTGAGTTTCTGCCGGAACTGACGCCGCACCGTCTGGATCTGTTGCACAGCGTGACGGCAGAGAGTGAAGAACCGCTCCCGGCCGGGCAGATAAACCGCATCGAAACGTTAATGCGTAACCTGATGCCGTGGCGCAAAGGGCCGTTCTCTCTCTACGGCGTGAACATCAACACCGAATGGCGCTCAGACTGGAAATGGGAGCGCGTTCTGCCGCACCTGTCCGACCTGACCGGGCGCACCATTCTGGACGTGGGCTGTGGCAGCGGCTATCACATGTGGCGCATGATTGGCGCAGGTGCGCATCTGGCCGTCGGTATCGATCCGATGCAGCTGTTCCTGTGCCAGTTCGAAGCGGTGCGTAAACTGCTGGGTAACGATCAGCGCGCGCACCTGCTGCCGCTCGGCATCGAACAACTTCCGGCGCTGAAAGCGTTTGATACCGTGTTCTCCATGGGGGTGCTGTATCACCGTCGTTCTCCGCTTGAGCATCTCTGGCAGTTGAAAGATCAGCTGGTGAGCGGTGGCGAGCTGGTGCTCGAAACGCTGGTGATTGAAGGCGATGAAAATGCGGTGCTGGTACCGGGTGACCGCTACGCGCAGATGCGCAACGTCTACTTTATCCCTTCCGCGCTGGCGCTGAAGAACTGGCTGGAGAAGTGCGGATTCGTGGATGTACGCATTGCGGACGTGAGCGTAACGTCCATTGAAGAGCAGCGCCGCACCGACTGGATGATCACCGAATCGCTGGAGCAGTTCCTTGACCCGACCGATCACAGCAAAACCATCGAAGGCTATCCGGCACCGATGCGTGCGGTGTTGATTGCGACGAAGCCGTAGTTTGTGCCGGGTGGCGGCTGCGCCTTACCCGGCCTACGCGTGATTTCGTAGGCCCGGTAAGCGCAGCGCCACCGGGCAAAAAAGAAAAAAAGGCCCCTGTTGAAATTGCAGGGGCCTGGTACAAGCAAGCATCATATTGGGCGACATGATGCGCGGTAAAAATCGGTACGTTGCTACACGTGATGACGTTCAATCAACGATTTCATTACCGCAACCGACTCTCCATCTACACCGTAGCGCGAGTACTCATCCGCTTCAGCATCCGTCGACATTGACAACCCTGTATTGCGATAACGCATGGGTGACGGTGTCCATTTCCCCGCCGAGCTGTGAAGCTCCTCTACCCCTGCGTTCAAAAACAGTTCCAGATTACTGGCGCGTACTCCTGCGCCCGCCATGATTATTGGAACACCGGAATGTGCTTTTAGTTCCGTAATTAATTGCAGTCCTTTTTCAGCACTCGACTGCTGTCCTGATGTCAGGATGCGCGCCACGCCAAGTTCAGCTAGCGTATCAAAGGCTTGCACAGGATCTTTACACATATCAAACGCGCGATGAAAAGTGACAGCCATTCCCTTCGCCGCGCTCATTACCTGTTGCATACGCGGTAAATCAACATGACCGTCCTCATCAAGCAGGCCGATAACCAGCCCTGGGAACCCCAGATCGCGAACGAGGGCGATATCTTCAAGCATGGCACTGAACTCGCCCGCCGTGTAACAAAAATCACCGCCGCGCGGACGGATAATCGGATGAACCGGAATCGTCACGACCTGACGGGCAGACTTCAGCACGCCATAAGAGGGCGTTAAGCCCCCCTCTTTCGGAGCCGCGCACAGTTCAATGCGATCGGCTCCCTGCTGTTGTGCAGTTTCGGCACACTCCACGCTGTAACAACAAATCTCCAGCAGCGCCATGTAATCCTCCTTAAAATCCACTCAACGCACCATCATGACACGCCTTATACTTACGGTCCCGGCGTAAACTCACAACTCTTACGCTTCGCTGGCAACGATCTGTTCGATAGTCCAGGGATGAAATTTCACGGTGACCTGTCCGTCAGTGACGGCCAGCGTCGGGTTAGGCAGACGCTCGCGCTCACCTTTCGGGGAACTGGTCTTCACAAAAATACCCGGCTTGCTTAGGCCCTCGTCTGATAGCAGCGCCAGCGCGCGTGCATTCAACGTTTCAGGCTCACCCGGCAGCACAATTTCAATATGTTCCCATCCTTCATGCGGATAGCGTTTCTCGCCCGGCCACGGCAGTTCGACCACGGTGAAGTGCCAGTGCGCCACGCAGATCGGCTCATGCAGTTTGAACAGGCAAATAGGGCGACCATTAATGATGTTCTCCGAAAGCAGCGCACCGCACTGTTCAAACCCACGACGCCAGCGTTCTGCGGTCGCGTTCTGATGGCAGCGCAACGAAATGTGATCGGCTTCTAATGGCGCGATATCCAGACCGAGGCGGGTGGCAAGTTCTGTGAACGCCTGGGTGAAGCGCGGTAAATCTGCGGAAATATCATGCAGTTCGTCAATGGATTGCCAGTTCGCCATAAATCAGTCTCTTATCGTGTCGCAAAGCCGCTAATTTACTCTGTTAGCCCCTTTCGACCAACCGCAGAATCAGAGTTTTGCTGACTGCATGATTATGCACACCTTCTTAGCCTGGATTCTGAGCAATCTTCGGCCCCTGCATTGCTGACGCCAGAGGGCATTTGCAGTATACTCCCGCCCTAAATTCTTTAACTGGCGCGGGTGGTTATTAACCCGCATCAAAAACGTAAGGTATCCAGGTGAATATTCAGGCTCTTCTCTCAGAAAAAGTCAGTCAGGCACTGATTGCCGCAGGTGCGCCTGCGGATTGCGAACCACAGGTTCGTCAGTCAGCAAAAGTACAGTTTGGCGACTATCAGGCTAATGGCGTGATGGCAGTGGCTAAAAAACTGGGCATGCCGCCGCGACAACTCGCTGAGCAGGTACTGACGCATCTGGATCTCACCGGCATTGCCAGCAAAACCGAAATCGCCGGTCCGGGCTTTATCAACATTTTCCTTGAGCCTGCCTTCCTGGCAAGCCACGTTGACGCAGCGCTGAAGTCTGACCGTCTGGGTGTCACACAGCCGAAAGCGCAGACCGTGGTGATTGACTACTCTGCACCTAACGTGGCGAAAGAGA
Source organism: Enterobacter sp. MALB-1 (assembly GCF_041021625.1). Lineage (NCBI taxonomy): Bacteria > Pseudomonadati > Pseudomonadota > Gammaproteobacteria > Enterobacterales > Enterobacteriaceae > Enterobacter > Enterobacter sp. MALB-1. Next base: position 1,876,777 of record NZ_JBDPJL010000001.1, on the reverse strand, counting down.
TGCACGTGGGTCACCTGCGCTCCACGATTATCGGTGATGCGGCGGTGCGTACCAATGAATTCCTCGGCCATAAAGTGATCCGCGCGAACCACGTGGGTGACTGGGGTACTCAGTTCGGAATGCTGATCGCTTACCTGGAAAAACAACAGCAGGAAAATGCCGGCGAAATGGCGCTGGCGGACCTGGAAGGTTTCTACCGCGAAGCGAAAAAACATTACGACGAAGATGAAGCCTTCGCCGAGCGTGCGCGCAGCTACGTGGTGAAACTGCAGGGCGGCGATCCGTATTTCCTGGAGATGTGGCGCAAGCTGGTTGATATCACCATGTCCCAGAACCAGCTCACCTATAACCGCCTGAACGTGACGCTGACCCGTGACGACGTGATGGGTGAAAGCCTCTACAACCCAATGCTGCCTGGCATTGTGGCTGACCTGAAAGCCAAAGGTCTGGCGGTTGAGAGCGAAGGCGCAACGGTCGTGTTCCTTGATGAGTACAAAAACAAGGAAGGCGAACCGATGGGCGTCATCATCCAGAAAAAGGATGGCGGCTACCTCTACACCACCACCGATATCGCCTGTGCGAAGTACCGTTACGAAACCCTGCATGCCGATCGCGTGCTGTATTACATCGACTCCCGTCAGCACCAGCACCTGATGCAGGCGTGGACTATCGTGCGTAAAGCCGGTTACGTGCCGGATTCCGTGCCGCTGGAACACCACATGTTCGGCATGATGCTCGGCAAAGACGGCAAGCCGTTCAAAACCCGCGCAGGTGGCACCGTTAAACTTTCTGACCTGCTGGATGAAGCGCTGGAACGTGCCCGTCGCCTGGTGGCCGAGAAAAACCCGGACATGCCTGCCGATGAGCTGGAAAAACTGGCAAACGCCGTGGGTATCGGTGCTGTGAAATACGCGGATCTTTCCAAGAACCGTACCACCGACTATATCTTCGACTGGGATAACATGCTGGCGTTCGAAGGTAACACCGCGCCGTATATGCAGTATGCCTACACCCGCGTGCTCTCCGTGTTCCGCAAAGCCAACATTGACGAGAGCGTGCTGGCTAACGCCACGGTCTCCATTACGGAAGATCGCGAAGCGCAGCTGGCAGCCCGTCTGCTGCAGTTTGAAGAGACCCTCGCGGTCGTCGCGCGCGACGGTACGCCGCACGTCATGTGTTCATACCTGTACGATCTGGCCGGTCTGTTCTCCGGTTTCTACGAACACTGCCCTATTCTCTCTGCAGAAAGCGAAACCGTTCGCAACAGCCGTCTGAAGCTGGCGCAACTGACGGCGAAGACCCTGAAGCTGGGTCTGGATACCCTGGGTATCGAAACCGTAGAGCGTATGTAAAAAAGAAACCCGGCAATCGCCGGGTTTTTTATTATCAGAAGTATTTCCGTAAGTATTCGGTCAAACACAAAATCGCCATTGCCTGTCCATACGGCATCGACGTCAGCGGGATCTGGCGGTAAAAGTCTAAATCACTTCCCATCCCTGTGCCGAACGAGGTTTGCAGCAGTTCACCTTCCGGAGAGATGTTTTTCACAATCCCGTGAATCGCGTTCTCAGCGACCTCAGCATATTCCGCCCCGACATAACGCTTACGCACTGCTTTCAGGATACCGTAGGCAAACCCTGCCGTGGCCGATGCCTCCAGATAAGAGTCAGGATCGTCGAGCAGCGTATGCCACAGACCGCTGTCGTCCTGGCATTTCGCCAGCGCGGCAATCTGCGCATTCAATACCTGCACCAGATAGCGGCGCACGGCGTTGTTTTCCGGCAGATCCACCAGTTCAAGGAAATCCGGTATCACGATGGTGAGCCAGCTGTTGCCGCGCGCCCAGCGGGCATGGGCAAAATTATGGTTCCCGTCATAATTCCAGCCGTGGAACCACAGCCCGGTTTCACGGTCCATCAGGTTCTGCACGTGCAGCAGGAACTGATACACCGCCTCTTCAACGTACTCCGGCTTGTTGAGCAATTTGCCAATTTTCGCCAGCGGCAGCACGGTCATCATCAGCGTGTCATCCCACATCTGCTGATGGTTCTCCTCCGCCAGGGTGATGTGCTGCATACCGCCGTGTTCGGTGCGCGGCATCTCGTTCATCGCCCACTCAGCCCAGCTTTCCAGCCATGGCAACCAGGCCGGGTTTTTAGTCTCTTCGTAGCGATACGCCAGCGTCAGGAACGGTGACATGGTGTTGACGTTTTTTGTGGTCGCCCCCTCCTCAAAACGATCGGCAAACCAGCGGTCAATAATATCGCGCATCGCTTCGTCGCCGGTCTGGCAGTAATACTGCCAGATACCGTACAAACCAACGCCATGCGTCCATTCCCATCCTGCCCAGCCTTTGGTGTCGATCACGCGTCCGTCGTCCAGCCGCAGCAAAAATTCACCCGTTTTATCGTGGATGTTGACCAGGTTATGCGTCACCTTTTGAATCAGCGATTTCAGTTCATCCCTGGCGATAAAACGCTCAGGCTGACGCAGTAACGGGCTATGTTTGACAGGCCAAACTTTCATCATCTTAACCTCTGTTGTATGTCGAATTCAGTACCGCACGATCCTTCAGGGAAGGTGCCGCCGGTTTATTGCGATTCAGATAACCAATATTGTTGTTGCCCCACAGCGATTCGTACGGCATACCGGCCAGCATCTCAACGGTGGCGCGGGCTTGCGGGGTCACCGTCTCCGGCATCGCGCGGCCAGACTCGCGCATTTTGGCCGTCTCTTCACGCAGCGTGCTGTGGGTCTGCAAATTAAGTTTGAAGCGCAGGGAGACCAGGAAACCACAGAACAGGACCAGAATCGTGCCTACGCTCAGGATCATCAGGATGGTGTGGCTGACTTCCGCAGGCTGAACTTTCTGGCCGCTGACAAAACCGGACATCTGCATCACAATCCCGACCAGCATCACCGCCCCGGCCTGCGACGCTTTGCGGGTCAGGGTCATGATGCCGGCAAAGATCCCTTCGCGGCGCTGACCGGTGATCACTTCATCCACGTCAGCAATGTAGGTGTAGGTATTCCACGGCACATAGTTGATACCACCACGGCCAAGACCGGCAACGGCAGAAACCAGCAACAACAGAGAATAGATATCGCTCAGACCCGCGTAATAAAGCAGAGCATAAGAGAGGGACGCCAGACCGAACAGTACCACCACCATGCGGTAAGACGGCGCTGGCCCAAAGCGAATACAGAGCGGGATCATGCCGATGACGGCAAGGAACTGGAAGATAGCCATCGTACCCAGCAGGTTAGAAGCCATAGACGCTTCCTGCATCAGGACAAAGACCACGTAGTACGTAAAGACCGCATTGAAAACGTCCTGCGCAATATAGCCGCCGAGGTACATCCCCAGATGCTGACGGAAAATCTTGATGCGCAGCGTAGAGCTTAACTCCACAAACAGACGGTTGAGGCTCTGCCCCAGCGTCAGTTTCTTCTTCTCTTCTTCGGCACGCAGCGCCGCTTCAGACCACTCCTCGCGCGGGCGCTCCCAGGTAAAGAACCAGACGAAAGTCAGCATCAGCGCGCACAGCACGGAGAAGACCAGGCTCGCATAGAAGAAGGAGATGGCGTTGTCTTTGCCGAAGTGGGTCAGCAATATCCCCGGCAGGAATGACGCCAGAATAGCAGACATCTGCGCCATAGAGATGCGCGCGCCGGAGAACTTGGTTTTCTGTTTAAAGTCATCTGTCATTTCCGGCACCAGCGTTTCATAAGGCACCAGAATCATGGTGTAGACGATATCAAACACCAGATAAGTCAACAGGTAGTACCAGAAGCTCATGTCGCCAACCCACATCAGTGAGTAGCTGAACACACAAGGAATACCCAGAAGAATAAAGAATTTACGGCGACCAAAGCGCTTACCGAGCCAGGTGGTGCCAAAGTTATCGGTCAAAAAGCCCATTAACGGGCTGACAACAGCGTCCAGCACCCTTGCTGCGGCAAAGATAAAGGTTGCTTCAATCGGTGTGAGTCCACAGAAGGTCGTATAAAAATATAAAAGCCAGGCCGCCGTCAGCGCGGTCGTTCCCGCCCCGAGGAAATCCCCTGACCCATAAGCAAGATAATTTGCGAGTCCAATTTTACGTGTTTTCATTGCCGTCAACCCTAATCAGTTTTGGGAGACTCCCTGTAAGCAAACCTCATCCGGGAGTTTTTACACGGCTACAGTAAAAGTATCGACCTGCCGATACCTTTCTGTTTCTGCCATCACAAAGTGCCGGATGGCAAAAATGCAAAGAGTGTCGTCACGCGTGTCACTGATTTATAAAACAGCGTTTCTATTGCATCAAAAGGCGAGGTCATTTTTGCGAGCCAGCCATCAGAATTGCCCGATGGCTGGTGAAAAGGCAGGCAGTTAGCGGTAGTTGACGATGACAGAATTGCTCTGCACTTTCAGCGCCGGGATCAAACGTCCCCCACCCGGCACTTCCCAGATAAAGCGTAAAGGTTCAACCGCAGGGACGCCGTTGAACGCCTGTGTGGTTCCATTTTCACCGTCGATTTCCGTACACCGGGTCTGGGAGCACAGGCGTACCCGCAACCCGGTAGGCGTTGGCCCAATCAGCTTATAATTCCAGACCACCAGGGTCATCAGGCCAGAGGCGGGTTCAGGCGGGGACAGCGGGCGTGAAGACATGGAAACGCCACGATTGCTGAGCGTCACCCCCATGCTGCTCGCCTGCCACATCCCCTCGCCAGCAGCCTGCGCCGCCAGCGGGAAAAAGAGTATCCATAGCCACTTACGCATTATTTTCCTCCGATGGTCGCCGTCATACGAATATGACGGTTATCCGACAGTTCCATGTTCGACAGCACCACCAGCTGGTTCAGGCTACGACGCAGGAAGCGCGACAGCAGCGGACGCAGGGCATGATTCACCAGCAGTACCGGCGGTGCACCGAGCATCTCCTGCCGGGCCAGCGCCTCCTGAGTTTGTGCCAGCAACCGATCGGCCAGCCCCGGCTCCAGACCGCCGCCGCCCTGCAGGGCCTGTAACAACAGGCGCTCAAGTGGCGTATCAAGCCCAATCACCTGCACTTCGCCAGTACCAGGGAACCACTGCTGGGTAATAGCACGGCCCAGTGCCACGCGAACCACCGCCGTCAGCTCGTGCGGATCGTTCTGCAGCGGCGCATGTTCGGCCAGCGTTTCCAGAATGGTACGCATATCGCGAATCGGTACTTTTTCGTCGAGCAGGTTTTGCAGCACCTTGTGCAGCGTGGTTAATGTCAGCACACCCGGCACCAGGTCTTCCGTCAGCTTCGGCATCTCCTGCGTCACGCGGTCAAGCAACTGCTGTGCTTCCTGGCGTCCAAACAGCTCGGCCGAGAACTGCCCAATCAGGTGATTTAGATGGGTCGCCACCACGGTACTGGCTTCTACCACGGTGTAGCCCTGGATCTGCGCCTGCTCTTTCAGCGCGCTCTCAATCCAGATCGCTGCCAGGCCAAAGGCCGGATCGATGGTTTGTTCCCCCGGCAATGTCCCGGCGGCCGTTCCAGGGTTAATGGCCAGCCAGCGGCCCGGATAGGCGTCGCCGCTGCCGATTTCCACGCCTTTCATCAAAATGCGATAGCGCGCGGGGGGCAGATCCATGTTGTCACGAATATGAACAACCGGCGGCAGGAAGCCCATGTCCTGAGCAAATTTTTTGCGGATACTGCGAATGCGGCCGAGCAGTTCGCCGTCCTGCTGGAAGTCCACCATCGGGATCAGGCGATACCCCACTTCCATCCCGAGGGTATCTTCCAGTTGAACGTCGTTCCAGGTCGCTTCAACGGCCTGGGTGTTCTCCGGCATTTTAACCGGTGCGGGTTCAGCGGCCGGTTTGGTTTCACGGCCACGCATCCACCATGCAAGCCCCAACAGACCAGCCGTGAACAGCAGGAAGACCAGGTTTGGCATCCCCGGCACCAGCCCGAGCAGGCCCAGCACCGCCGCCGCCAGCAGCATGACGCGTGGGTTGCTGAACAACTGCCCCACCATCTGCTCACCCACATCCTGATCGGTACTGACGCGGGTAACAATAACGCCCGCCGCAGTGGAGATAACCAGCGCCGGGATCTGGGCAACCAGACCGTCACCGATGGTCAGCAGCGTATAGCTTTCCGCCGCATGACCCATGTCCATACCGTGTTGCAGAACGCCCACCAGCAGGCCGCCCACTACGTTAATCACCATGATCAGAATGCCCGCGATAGCATCACCGCGCACAAATTTACTCGCACCGTCCATCGAACCGTAGAAGTCCGCTTCCTGCGTCACTTCCGCACGGCGCTTTTTCGCTTCATCTTCAGCGATTAAACCGGCGTTCAGGTCGGCGTCGATCGCCATCTGCTTACCCGGCATCCCGTCCAGCACGAAGCGTGCGCCCACTTCCGCGATACGTCCCGCCCCTTTGGTGATAACCATGAAGTTGATAATCACGAGGATCACGAACACCACGATACCGATGGCAAAGTTACCGCCGACAAGGAAGTGGCCGAAGGCTTCAACCACTTTACCTGCCGCCGCCGCACCGGTATGCCCTTCCATCAGGATGATACGCGTGGAGGCCACGTTCAGCGCCAGGCGCAGTAAGGTGGTAAACAGCAGAATGGTCGGGAATGCCGCGAATTCCAGGGTACGCTGGGTGAACATCGCCACCAGCAGCACCATGATGGACAGCGCAATGTTGAATGTGAAAAGCAGGTCGAGGATGAATGCAGGTAACGGCAGCACCATCATCGACAGTATTAGCAGGATCAGAATCGGTCCGGCAAGGATCTGCCATTGGGTCGATTTCAGGTTGCCGGGCAGGCGCAACATTGCCACCAGATTAGCCATCAGTGTCCTTCTCGTTCAAAAAATCCAGCGCGTCAGGCACCGGAAGGTTTTCAGGTTTCACAGGTCGTTGACCGCCTGCTAAACGCCAGCGTTTCAGTTGCCACACCCAGGCCAGCACTTCCGCCACGGCGGCGTAAAGTTGCCCAGGGATCTGTTGTCCGATTTCCGCATGCCGGTATAACGCACGTGCCAGCGGCGGTGCTTCAAGAATGGGGACGCGGTTTTCCGTCGCGATTTCACGGATACGCAGCGCTATCAGCCCCGCCCCTTTCGCCACCACTTTCGGCGCGCTCATTTTGTTTTCGTCATACTGCAGCGCAACGGAGTAATGCGTCGGGTTGGTCACGATAACATCGGCTTTTGGCACATCATCCATCATGCGACGACGCGCGGCGGCACGCTGCATCTGGCGAATACGCCCTTTCACGTGCGGGTCGCCTTCCATTTGCTTGTATTCGTCGCGGATATCCTGACGTGACATGCGCAGTTTTTTGATGTGGGTATAAATCTGGAAGATAACGTCGAAGCCGACCATGGGAATAATACTGAGTACCACCAGCAGCGAGCATAACCCGATGAGGTTCATGGCGTTACTCATGGCGCTTAACGGTGATTCGCTAATCAGGCGCATCATCTCCGGCCAGTTGTGCAGCAGGAAAAAGCCTGCCGCGCTTCCCATCAGGGTAGATTTGAGGATAGCTTTAATCAGTTCCGCGCCGGTCTGCGCGGAGAACATACGCGCAATGCCCGGAAACGGATTAAGTTTGGAAAACTTGGGCTGCAGCGATTTGCCGCTAAACACCAGGCCACCCAGCATGATCGGTGACACAATAGCCACCAGCACCACGCCCGTGATCAGCGGCAACAAGGCGATCATCGCGCCTTTAATCAAAATAATGATTTGGCCGAGGATAAGGTTGGGATCGTTGACCATACTGTGGTCAAAACGCAACCCGGCAGAGAGCATCCCCGCCAGTCTGCGGGCGAGCGACTCCCCACCCAACCAGATAATGCACACGCCTACAACCAGGATCAGCAGGGAGGTCAATTCTCGGGATCGGGGGATCTGCCCTTCCTCACGCGCTTTTTCAAGTCGGTGGGGGGTGGGGGCTTCTGTTTTGTCGTCGTTTTCTTCTGCCACAGCGCGCGCTCGCTACCCATTACGTCACGCTTATCATGCCATCGCACCGTGTCATCAATGGGCTGAAAAAACCCTATAACCGGGTCTTTTTAGCCAGTTTACGGGCTACACCTTCAGTTGATGAAGGTTCAGACAGGGCAAATAATGATCATTCAGAAATATTCCAGCGTTTTTTGGCGTGATTTTTACTTTAAAATGAAATTAAAAAAACTCAACATTCCTCGCCTCAATACCCTTTCACGTAAAAGACGTTAACATTGTCGGTGATTTTATCTTCATATCTTTTCAGAAAAGATAAAAATATGTAAATTCAATAGACCATACATATTGAAAACCGAAGTTAAATTAATTTCCAACACATCAAAAATGCTTTATCTTATTTAATATTAATTATGACCCACCCTTACCTGAAGAAAATAACGCGTTATACTCCTGCGTGGTGTAATTTGATTTAAAAAAATTCAAATGGCATACCACACATGTTTTTCATATTCAGGAATTTTATCAGATGGACTTTAAAAAACATTTTTTTGCAGGCATTGCGCTTGCGGCCCTTTCAACGAGCACGTTTGCCGCAGAAATGAATGCCGGAACAATCCACTTCACCGGTGAAATTATTGAACCAAGCTGTACCATTCAAGGAAACGACGGTACTGACAGTACCATTCCTCTGGGTACTTATCCTACCTCACTCTTCACCAGCGTTGGGACAGAAACCCCCCTCACCCCCTTCTCCATCGTTCTGGCTAACTGCCCGTTAAGAAGCGATGGTCTGCCAGCCATTCAGTTAACCTTCAATGGCCCCACCGCATTGACCAACACCAACACGCTGCTCGACGTCAGTACAATCACCACGACAGGTGATACCGCAGCCACCGGCATCGGTATTGCCGTCAGCCCTAAAGGTGAAAATATGCGTCTTATTACCATGGATGGTGCCGAAGAGCAGGTTTATATCGAACTGGCCACCAAATCTACAGATACCATTCAGGCTGACTTTAATGCGCGATACAAATCTTTCGCGAATGAAGTCACACCCGGCCCTGCCGATGCTGATATGACGGTAAACATTCTTTATCGTTAATCATCAGCTAATTTATATCCAGCATGCTTATATACGCGTCATGACGTTAAGGAGTCATGCTCCGATAATAGTTCCGGTATTTTTCCGGACTATTATCTTTTTCGCTTAATCGCCATTATAAAAGGTTCTACTATGCGCATCGCAACGCGACTTTTATTATGCCTTCCATTAATTACAGGCTCATTTTGTCACGCAACGGGCGTACAAATTGGTCGTACCCGCGTAATCTACGATGCCAATAAAAAGGAAGTTGCTCTGCCTCTACTAAACAATGATAAAGAACTTCCCTGGCTGGTACAGTCCTGGACGGATACGGGCGACGGTAAAACACGCGGGCCTTTTATCGTTACGCCGCCCCTTTTTCGTCTTGATCCGCAAAAGGAGCAAAGCCTGCGTATCACCTGGAATGGCACACCGCTTCCCACCGATAAAGAGACGCTTTTTTATCTGAATGTGCGCACGGTGCCTGCCACGGCTGCGGATGACGAAGCTAAAAACGTTCTGCGTCTTATCTACAAAACGCGCCTGAAACTTTTCTGGCGTCCGGCAGGACTGAGCGGCACACCCATTGATACATGCCAGAAACTGCGTTTTATTCGCCAGGGTCAGCAGCTTACGGCCATAAACGACGGCGCGTATTACAGCATTTTTGACTCCCTGACGCTGGACAATCAGAAAGTGGAAAAAGCCGACATGGTCGCGCCTCACTCCCGCGCTGACATCGCGCTGCCCGCCAGAGTACAAGGAACGCACGTCAGCTGGCGCTGCATCACGGACTACGGCAACGCTTCCGAAAAATTCTCTTCCATTCTGGCGCAGGATTAAAACATTTCATGATTGCAGAACGATATTCCTTGCCAGGTCCGCGACAGTTTCAGCTGAATCCGTTTCTTCGCTTCCTGAGCAGCATCTTAATTATGGCGAGTTGCTCCGCGCACGCCCGCGAGTATCGTTTTTCCCCTTCCTCGCTCGAAGGGGATATGTTGACCCAACAGGATATCGATCTCTCGCTGTTCTCGAAATCGAACGCCCAGTTACCCGGCACCTATTCATCTCGCGTGGTGATCAACAACAACCGAAGGAGCGATGCGGAGATCGCCTATATCAGTACGTCTGAAGGCGCGCTGGCACCACAACTGACGCCGAATATGCTGCGGGCATGGGGCATCAACGTCGATCGCTACCCGCAGCTTGCTGAGCTTCCCGCTGAGGAAATATTGCCGCAGCCCCTCAGCAATTACATACCGCTGGCGTCGGCACAGCTTGATTTTTCAACCATGACGCTGCAGTTAAGCGTCCCCCAGGCGGCCATGTCCAGCAATGGACGCGACTATATTGACCCTTCTCGCTGGGATGACGGTGTGCCCGTATTGTTCACCGATTACGCCTTTTCCGGATCGCAGAATGAAGACAGCGAGCACAACACCACTGAGAACCAGTATTTGAACCTGCGCACCGGCGCTAATCTGGGCGGCTGGCGGCTGCGCAATTACTCGACGTGGAGTAAATCCGACACCGATAATCAATGGGATACCATCAATACGTTCCTTCAGCACGACATTGACGTACTGAAAGCGCAGTTTACGGCGGGTGAAAGCAACAGCCGGGGCGAAGTATTTGACAGCCTGCAGTACCGCGGCGTGAATCTCAGCTCAGATGAAGAAATGCTGCCTTACAGCCAGCGCGGCTACGCGCCTGTTATACGCGGTATCGCCAGTTCAAATGCCGAAGTGTCCGTTCGTCAGAATGGCTATCTTATCTATCAACAGAACGTCGCACCGGGCGCGTTTGAAATCAACGATCTTTACTCCACCACCAATAGCGGCGATCTGGAGGTCACGGTAAAAGAGGCCGACGGTACCGAGCATCACTTTACGCAACCATACTCCAGTATCGCGGTGATGCAGCGTCCAGGGCATTTCAAATACGAATTTACGGCCGGGCGTTACCGGGCGGACAGCGGCAGCGATCAAAACGAACCCGATTTTCTGCAGGGAAGCCTGATTTACGGTTTAAACAACCGCCTCACCGGATTTGGCGGGCTGACGCTTTCAAAAGATTATAATGCCGTGAATACCGGCGTCGGCGTGGCGCTGGGGTTACTGGGGTCGCTGTCGGCGGATGTTACCCTGGCCCGCGCAAAACTTGACGATGACAGCGAGCATACCGGCCAGTCCTGGCGTTTTCTCTATACCGGCAAAATCGACAGCACCAATACTAACTTCACTCTTGGCAGTTATCGCTATTCCAGCCGTGGGTACTACAGCTTTGCCGACGCCAATCAAAAAATGGACGGGCATGAAGACGATCTGCTGTTCCAGTACAACAAACGTAGCCGTATTCAGGCCAGCATGAGCCAGACGATTTCAGGGATAAGTCTTTACCTGAATGGTTATCAGCAGGATTACTGGGGAACGTCCAAAAAAGAACGCAGCCTGTCAGCCGGTTTTAACACCGTCTATGCTGGCATTAGCTACCACCTGGCCTACACCTACAGCAAAACCAACGGTGAAGATGACGACCGGATGGTCTCCTTTGGCTTTAGCTTACCGCTCGCCAGATTGCTGCCACACGCCTGGAGCAGCTACAACATCAGCAACACCAGAGGCGGCTACACGCGGCAAAACCTGGGGGTCAATGGAACATTGCTGGACGATGAACGCTTAAGCTATTCGCTGCAGCAGAGTCATTCCAACCACGACGGGGAAGATACCAGCAGCGTTTACGGCAGCTATCGTTCGCAATATGCCAACCTGAACGCCGGGTATTACACGTCGACAGACGATTCACAGCAGCTCAGCTATGGGATCAGCGGCGGTATCGTGGCACATCCCCATGGCCTCACCCTGGCTCAGCCTTTGGGCAGCCAGTTTGCCATCGTTAACGCTAACGACGCCGCCGGGGTTCGCTTCCAGAACCAACAGGGGATTCAGACAGACTGGCAGGGCAATGCCATCATCCCGTCGCTGACGCCTTATCAGGAAAACCGCATACGCATCGACACATCCAGCCTGCCGGAAGATGTGGACAGCGGCGACACCACGGCCACCGTTATCCCTTCCCGCAACGCGGCGGTGATGGCGAATTTTGATGCCCACGTAGGCTACCGCCTGTTGATTACGTTGACGCGTCCTGACGGCCAGCATGTACCCTTCGGCGCTATCGCCACCCTCACCTCTCCGGCGCTGAGCGGTATCGTTGACGATACCGGCACCGTTTACCTGGCAGGCGTAGCAGAAACCGCGCAGCTTACGGTGAAATGGGGCAACGCCCCCGATCAGCAGTGCAGCGCCCGAATTTCACAACAGTCAGATCGGCAAAACGTAAGCCCTAACGGAATCCGTTCGGTTAGCGCGCTTTGCCAGCAGGAACACTCGCATGGAAAATAAACTGAAGAGACGGCTCACCGCAGCTTCACTGGCTTTCGCAGTCCACCACGCCGGTATGGGCGGTAACGGTACTGCATAACTGTTTTGACGCGCCGCAAACCTACACGATCTCGTACGATCATGAATTTGCAGCCAGCGATAACGTCGCCAATAAAGACTACGATATTCCGGGACATCTGGTAGGGGCAGGTCCTGAAATGGAGGCAAACTGCAGTTGTCCTGGCAATCTGTATGCTTCCACAATCGTTTATGAAGATACGCTGGCGGGCAGCCCGCTTAATCCGGGAACAAATGGTTACGGCTATCTCACCGATAAAATCGACATCGACGTGACCGGCTACGCCGATGCGATCCATTCTCCTGATGGCAGCTATCTTAATCCCCTGAGAATCAACGAATACCCTACGTCACGGGGAAATATGCCTGTCACGTTTGAGACGGCGAGGATAACGGAGGGCGAAGCCAGCGTGTGTAGCAACGAGACGCGCCCCGCAGATTCCACCTCCGTGAAGCGTAAATTTCGCTGGAACGTGGTGGGCGTTATGCTGCACGTTAAAAAACCCATTCTGGGTGAAGAGGTGATTCCACCGACAATTATCGTCCAGAACTATGCCTGCCTCTATTTTAGCTCCGGTAGCTGCGATCCCTCACTGGCGCAACAGGTCTCCAGTATCTGGTTCGGCGGTACCTTGTCAGCCCCGCTGAGCTGCACCATTAACGAAGGCAGTACCATCGAAGTCGAGTTTGGCAGCATCGTCAGCAAGCAGTTCACCAGCAAGGACCAGCCGCCACAGGGCTATGCGCTCAAAAATGTCGATATTACTTATCACTGTGATGACAATGCCATCGGCAATACCGACAGGATTAAGTTCACGCTCACTGCCGATCAGGGCGTTGCGGACAGCAGTACACCGTACATCGCCAGGCTGCTTGAACGAAACGACCTTGGCGTGCGGGTATACGATGAAAACAACCATGACGTCGCTCTGGACGGGAGCTATGAGTTTCCGGTTACGATGGATGAACAGGGAAATGGCGTGGTTAAAATTCAGGCCGTACCGGTGAGCACCACGAATGCGACACCCGAACCGGGTAGTTTTGAAGGCAACGTCACGGTAAAAATGGATTTGCGTTAATACACCCTGCTCAGGCTGACACGCAGCCTGAGCAGGGTTTCACTGCAGACTTAAAAGCCGAGGCTGTCCAGCAGGTCATCCACCTGGTCCTGGCTTGCCACGACGCCCGCTTTGGTCGCGTCGAGCTGTGGGCCATTGAGCAGGCTTTCGTTCTCGCGTTTTGGACGGGCAGCCGGTTCCGGGATGTTCTCCAGCAGCACCATCAGCAGTTGACGTTCAATTTCCTGAATCACGTCCATCATGCGCTTGATCACCTGACCGGTCAGGTCCTGGAAATCCTGCGCCATCATGATGTCCAGCAACTGAGCGTTGGTGAAACTGGTGTGACCCGGCACATCCCCCAGGAACTGGCGGGTATCGGTCACCAGCTCGCGGGCATCTGCCAGCTCGATGGGGTTTTCAAACCACTCGTCCCAGCGTTTAGTCAGCGCCTTCGCACCCTTCTCCATCGCATCCTGGTGTGGCTGTGATGCTTCAACGCTGTTCAGCGCACGTTCCGCCGCCTGCGCGGTCATCTGGACAACGTAGTCCAGACGGTCACGGGCATCGGGAATGGCTTCTGCCGCTTCAGCAATAGCCTGATCCAGCCCCAGTTCACGCAGGCTGTCGCGCAGCATGCGCGTCAGGCTACCAATGCGGGCAATAATATCGCTGGGCGAATGTTCTTCAACGGGTTTCATAGCAGGTTGCATCATAACCAACACCTCACATGCCGAGTTTCTCGAAGATCTTGCCGAGCTTCTCTTCCAGGGTCGCTGCGGTGAATGGCTTCACCACATAGCCGCTTGCGCCCGCCTGTGCAGCGGCGATGATGTTCTCTTTCTTCGCTTCCGCAGTCACCATCAGTACCGGCAGAGAGGCCATACCGGCATCTGCACGAATGGTTTTCAGCAGTTCCAGACCATCCATGTTTGGCATGTTCCAGTCGGAGATAACAAAACCAAATCCGCCAGCCTGCAGTTTATTCAGCGCATCCACGCCGTCTTCTGCTTCTTCAACATTGTTGAAGCCCAGCTCTTTCAGCAGGTTGCGCACGATGCGACGCATGGTGGAAAAGTCATCCACAACCAAAAACTTAAGCTCTTTATCCGCCATAAAATAATACTCCTGAGTCAAATACGTATTGCCTGTCCGGCACTGATTTTCGCCAGCATCTGCTGGCTTACCTGGCTAAGATCGACCACTTCGCTCACGCCACCCATATTGATGGCCTCGCGCGGCATGCCGAACACCACACAACTTGCTTCATTCTGCGCAATCGTCCAGGCTCCGGCCTGGTGCATTGCAAGCATTCCGGCGGCACCATCGTTGCCCATCCCCGTCAGGATCACCCCAACGGCGTTGCGCCCCGCATGTTTCGCCACCGAATGAAACAGCACATCCACCGACGGGCGGTGCCGGTTGACCGGCGGCCCGTCATGAATTTTGATCTGATAGTTCGCACCGCTTCGCGCCAGCTCCATATGCTTATCACCCGGCGCAATATAGGCGTGCCCCGGCAGTACGCGCTCACCGTCTTCCGCCTCTTTCACGCTGATCTGACACAGTTTGTTCAGACGCTCCGCGAACGAGCGGGTAAAGCCTGGCGGCATATGCTGAGTGATAAGAATACCGGGACTTGAAAGCGGCAATGGCTGGAGTACATGACGAATTGCCTCTGTTCCCCCGGTTGACGCGCCAATCACCAGCAATTTTTCCGAGCTGAGTAAGGGCCCGGCTTTCAGGGTTGCCGGGGTAGCCAACGGTTTGTGGGCGGCCAGCTTCGCGCGCGACGCAGTGCGGATCTTCTCCGCTATCATCTCGCTGTAGGCCAGCATCCCTTCGCGAATGCCAAGCTGTGGCTTGGTGACAAAGTCCACCGCCCCCAGCTCCAGCGCGCGCAGGGTAATTTCAGAGCCTTTCCCCGTCAGCGAGGAGACCATCACCACCGGCATCGGACGCAGGCGCATTAATTTTTCCAGAAAATCGATGCCATCCATGCGCGGCATTTCGACATCCAGCGTCAGCACGTCGGGGTTAAATTTTTTAATTAAATCCCGCGCAACTAAAGGATCAGGGGCTGTCGCCACCATCTCCATATCGCTGTGGCTATTGATAATTTCAGTCATGATCTGGCGCATCAGCGCCGAATCATCGACAGACAATACCCTGATTTTACTCATGCTTTTTCCTTACTCAGCGCATAAACCGTTTGCCCACGCAGGCTAAACTCACGCACGAGGTTGCTAAAGTTTTCCGAGTGCCCGGCAAACAGTAAACCGTCAGGCTTGAGCAACGGAACAAAGCGACGCAGAATGTCCTGTTGCGTCGTTTTATCAAAATAAATCATTACGTTACGGCAAAAGATGGCGTCGAAAGGCCCCGGCACGTTGTACTGCTTGTCAAGCAGATTGATGGGGGCGAACTCGACACAGTTCGCCAGTTCCTGACGCACGCGCACCAGCCCTTCATGCGGGCCTGTGCCGCGCATGAAGTAACGCTGCAGTTGCTGAGGTGACAGCGTTTTCAGTTCATCCTGGCGATAAACGCCGTTACGGGCTTTCTCCAGTACCTCAGTGTCGATATCGCTGGCGAACACTTTCCAGCGCCCCGGAGCCATTCCCAGGGTATCGGCAAGGGTGATCGCCAGAGAGTACGGCTCTTCCCCGGTCGATGCCGCTGCACTCCAGACGCGATACTCCCCGCTACGACGACGCGCGTGTTCCGCCAGCACCGGAAAGTGGTGAGCCTCGCGGAAAAACGCGGTCAGGTTAGTGGTGAGAGAGTTGATAAATGCCTGCCATTCGGCGCTGTTCTGGTTCGCTTCGAGCATGCTCAGATAGCGGCCAAAATCATCCAGCCCAAGCGTGCGCAAGCGCCGCACCAGTCGGTTGTAAACCATGTCTCGCTTATGATCGGCAAGCACGATCCCCGCACGCTGGTAGATTAACTGACATATCCGACGAAAATGCGCGTCGGACAGCGCGAGGCGCTGTGTCATCTGCAACAATAATGACGTTTGCCCTGAGGGCATGGGTGATGTCATAGCGCCTTCTTAATCACATTCAGGATACAACTGGCACGGCCTGCGACCGCCCGACTTCTGTTACTGCTTCTACGTGCTCTTTCACATTAAATACCGCCACCAGCCCGGTCAGATGGTCCGCCTGGTTTGCCAGCTGCTCAGTGGCCGCCGCCGCCTCCTCAACCAGCGAGGCGTTCTGCTGCGTCACCTGATCCATCTGGCTGACCGCCTGCGCCACCTGCTCAATCCCGCGACGCTGCTCATCAGACGCAGAGGCAATCTCACCCATGATGTCGTTAACCCGCGTGATGGAGGTGACGATCTCGGTCATGGTTTTCGCCGCCGTATCCACAAGCGTTGAGCCCTGCTGAACGCGGGAGACCGACTCTTCAATCAGCCCCTTAATCTCTTTCGCTGCGTTGGCGCTGCGGCTCGCCAGGTTACGAACTTCGCCAGCCACTACCGCAAATCCACGTCCCTGCTCACCGGCGCGCGCAGCCTCAACCGCCGCGTTGAGTGCCAGAATGTTGGTCTGGAAGGCAATACCGTCAATCACGCTAATGATGTCGCCAATTTTCTGCGAGCTGGCGGCAATGTCCTGCATGGTGGTCGCGACGTGGGAGGCCTGATCGCCCCCCTTCTTCGCCGTCAACGCCGCCTGTTTTGACAGGTCAGACGCCTGACGCGCGTTGTCGGCGTTCTGACTCACCGTTGCGGTCAACTGCTCCATACTCGCGGCCGTCTGTGCCAGCGAGGCCGCCTGTTGTTCGGTTCGGGAAGAGAGATCGTTATTCCCGGCCGCAATTTCTGAGATCCCGGTGTGCATGGCATAACTGCCCTGGCGCACATCGGTCACCGTTTCCCTGAGCGATCCCTGCATTGCCTTAAGGCTGGCAAAAATTGCGGAGATTTCGTTTTTACCGTACACCGCCACCGGGCGCGCCAGATCCCCTTTAGCGATGCTGTCGAAGTGGCTACTGATAATGGCCAGCGGCTGTACGATCATCTTGCGTGACCAGAACAGCGCACCGCCGGTTAACAGCGCCGCCAGGATCACCATCACGGCAAAAATCACGCCCGACATGTGGTAGCTTTTGCGGCTGCCTTCTCCTGCACGCTCGACAAACTGGTTAATCTCCTGCTGCCATGCGTTAAAACTGCCGTCAAACGCGTCCTGAGACGCCTGCACCGGCGCGGTCATAAAGTCAGAGAGCTGGTTGTTCTCAAGCCAGGTCGCCTGATGCTCCAGATCGCTGTGCCACTGTGCAAAGTTCTTCTTCATGGCCGCCTTCAGCGCTTTTCCTTTCTCGTTCACCGCGTCCTGCGACATGAAGGTTTTAAACTGCGCATCGGCCTGCCTGAGGCTGTCGCGCGCCGTTACCATCAACGCCTTGATATCGTCCGGCGGATAGCTCAACGCAGTTAACGTCCCTGCTTTATTCAGCGCAGTGCTTGCCTGCAACAGCACGGCACGCGTTTGTGCCAGTGCGGAACGCTGCTGATTACTCGTCTCGACTTCCTGCAAATTCTGATAGCCATCGCGAAACGCCCAAAAAGACAACCCGTTACTGCCAACCTGCAACACACCACACAGGATCAGAATCAAAAACAGTGTGGTCGAGATACGAATACGATTTAACATCCACGCTCCCATCAAGCGGCAAGCAGCCGCGGTTTAAATGTCAGTCAAAATGTTTCCCAGTTATCATCTTGTCCGGCCACGACTGCGCGGGTGCGTGTTGCCACCGGCGCGGACGGTGTCTCGTTATATGAACGCGAGCTGACCGGTTTTGTTGTTTTGGAAGTAAGACGGAACGCCGAGACGGCCATTTTCAGGCGGCTCGCCTGGTCTTCCAGCGCAGCGGCCGCCGTGGCGGACTCCTGCACCAGCGCGGCGTTTTGCTGTGTCACACGGTCCATTTCCGATACCGCCAGGGCAACCTGGTCAATACCCCGACTCTGCTCATCCGATGCAGAGGCGATTTCACCCATGATGTCCGTTACGCGAGTCACGGCATTCACGATGTCATTCATGGTTTCACCCGCACTTTCCACCAGCACCGAGCCGGTATCCACGCGTGAAACGGAGTCTTCAATCAACGCTTTGATCTCTTTCGCCGCATTGGCACTGCGGCTGGCAAGGTTGCGTACTTCACCGGCCACCACTGCGAAACCACGTCCCTGCTCACCGGCACGCGCCGCTTCTACCGCCGCGTTCAGTGCCAGGATATTGGTCTGGAAGGCGATGCCGTCGATCACGCTGATGATGTCAGCGATTTTTTTCGAGCTGTCGGCAATTTCGTGCATGGTTTTCACCACGCCATCGACCACACGCCCCCCGCGCTGCGCCGTTTCGGAGGCACTTTCAGCCAGTTGCGAAGCCTGGCGAGCGTTATCGGCATTCTGCTTCACGGTGGCGGTGAGTTCTTCCATGCTGGCCGCCGTCTCTTCCAGCGCGGAAGCCTGCTGCTCGGTGCGCGAGGAGAGATCGTTGTTACCCATGGCAATCTCACTGGTGCCGGTATAGATAGCATCCGACCCTTCACGCACATTGGCGACGGTATCAATTAACGAGCGCTGCATATGATCCACGCTGTTTGCCAGCTCCGTGATCTCATTACGCCCGGTAACTGTCAGGGTTTTGGTCAGGTCGCCGCTGGCAATATCGCGGATATGAGCAATCACACGGCCAAGCGGGTTAAGCAGAATATGGCGAATGCCATACCAGACGGCCACCAGCACGATAACCAGCGCCAGCGCGAGAACCGCCATCTGCCATTTGGCGAAGCGATAGTCATTCTGGCTTTCGGCAAACGCCGAGTGATAAAGCTCGCTACTGGCTTTGGCGTAGTCACCCAGCGCCGCGCCGAGGGCGTTTTGCATCCCCTGGGTTGGCTGCGCAAAATAGGCGTCCATATTGCCGCTTTCCAGGAACTGCACCAGCTCCGTCAGGCCCGCAAAATAGGCGTTATATTTTTCATCAATGTTGGCGCTCACCTGCGCCATCGCAGGCTGCGGAGTGATCTTTTTAAAGGCGTCGTAGTGTTTTGCGGCATCGGCAAGGGTGGTACGGGCATTTTTCAACAGATCAGTTTTCGCACTGCTCTGCTGATTGTTCGGGTCCATCATCATGCGAGCGGACGAGCGGCTCAGGTTGATACGCGTTTGCAGCATCAGATCCCACGTCGACGTCAGTTCACTTTGCTGTAAACGGAGATCGTTCGACGCGGCGAAACTGTCCTGATTTTGTTTTAAAGACGAGAAAAAAAGCCCGCCGGAGATGAGCTGAAGTAGTGCGAAAATGACCAGCACCATCATGAGCATTGTGACAACGCGGATACGGTTCAACATACAACACCTTCTCATAGATTTATTAACGGTGTTATCGGCACCCGCCACAGGAACTTTACATTTGCGAAAGGGAAAAGGAGAAGGAGGATCGAGAATGTCGTTTATGGCTACCGCTTCAACCAGGCGCTCACAACAAAATCAATAAAAATTAAAAAAGAGTTGTATCCCTTCCCGCTTTACTTCAATTTATGTGCCGAATGAATTCCCACGCTGCAATAAAAAATCCATATACATCAGCGTGGAATATATCGTAAGCGCATAGAGGGTCTTTTTTCGTGGCAAGTGCAAACAAACTCACACTCTTCATCGTGATATTCATGCTGGCGGGTATTCTTTCGGGGGCCGCAATTCATGAGTACGCCTCACCGGATGCCATCAACGCCTGGTCTGATAACATCACGCTCCTCACCGACATCTTCCTGCGGTTGATCAAAATGGTCATTGCGCCACTGGTCTTCAGCACCCTGACGGTCGGAATTATGAAACTGGGCGAAACGTCCACCATTGGCCGCGTAGGGGGCAAAGCAATGGTGTGGTTTATCAGCTCATCCGTGCTTTCCATCCTGGTGGGGCTGTTTATCGTCACGCTGGAACATCCGGGCAGCGGGCTGAATCTGGCGATTCCTGCTGAATCGGTGGACACCGGCCTGGCCGTCGGCGGAATGACGCTGAAGGGCTTCCTGACTCATACCATTCCAACCAGCATCGCCGGGGCGATGGCAAATAACGAGATCCTGCAAATTGTGGTGTTCTCAATGTTCTTCGGTATTGGCGGTGCGTCGCTAGGGCAGAAATTCAACGCCCCGCTGGTGGCCGTGCTGGATGTGGTCTCTCACATCATGCTGAAGGTGACCGGTTACGTGATGTATGTTGCGCCGCTGGCTATTTTCGCGGCTATCTCGTCGGTTGTCGCAACCCAGGGGCTGGGCATTCTCCTGAATTACGCCTCTTTCATTGGCGGCTATTATGTCGCGATTGTACTGACCTGCATGGTGCTTATGGCGGTCGGTTACATGATGCTGAAAAAAGAGGTGTTCCGCCTGGTCAGCATGCTGAAAGATCCGGTGCTGGTTGCCTTTACAACCAGCAGTTCTGAAGCGGCTTATCCAAAAACGCTGGAGCAGCTGGTGCGCTTTGGCTGCTCGCGCAACATCGTGTCGTTCGTGTTGCCGATTGGTTATTCCTTTAACCTGGTCGGCTCCATGGTGTATTGCTCTTTCGCCTCGATGTTTATCGCCCAGGCATACAACATTCATTTGAGCTTTTCGGAAGTGACGGTACTGATGCTAACCCTGATGCTGGCCTCGAAAGGGATTGCCGGTGTGCCACGTTCTGCACTGGTGGTACTGGCAGCAACCATTCCGGGTTTTAATATTCCTGTTGCGGGGATTCTGCTGCTGATGGGGATCGATCACTTCCTGGATATGGGCCGTTCAGCAATTAACGTGCTGGGTAACGGGATTGCAACGGCAATGCTGGCGCAAAACGAAGGGTTGCTTGAAGAAGAAGCTGAACTGGTGGAGCAGGAAGCGTAAGGTGAAAAAAAGGGTGAGGCCTGATGCCCTCACCCCAGCCCTCTCCCACAGGGAGAGGGGGCAAACACAAAAAACGGCAACCTGGTTGCCGTTTTGCATTTACCTACGCTACATGGCTCGCCGCAATATCCAGCAGCGCCATCTCTTCGCTGTTCAGCAGCTTCTCAATATTCACCAGAATCAGCATACGCTCGCCGAGTGCACCCAGGCCAGTCAGGTATTCGGTCGACAGCGTGACCGCAAATTCCGGTGCCGGACGGATTTGATCGGACGTTAACGACAGCACATCGGATACGCCGTCAACGACGATGCCGACCACACGCTGCCCCAGGTTGAGCACAATCACCACGGTGTTGTCGTTGTACTCCACATCGCCCTGGCTGAATTTCACGCGCAGGTCAACGATGGGCACAATAACGCCGCGCAGGTTGGTCACACCTTTGATAAAGGCGGGAGTGTTAGCAATGCGCGTAACCTGATCATAACCACGAATTTCCTGCACTTTCAGGATGTCGATACCGTACTCTTCGTCACCCAAAGTGAAAACCAGGAATTCCTGTCCTGATGGCTCGCCCGCCAGTTTCGTTACATTACTCATACCGGTCATGTTATTACCTTCTACTTAATCAGGCGGCTGTGTACGCCACACGTTGTTCACGATTTAATCCCTGAAGCGCCGAAACATCGACGATCAGCGCGACGCTACCATCACCGAGGATGGTGGCGGCAGAAATACCTGGCACTTTGCGGTAGTTACTTTCGAGGTTCTTCACCACCACCTGGTGCTGACCAATCAGTTGATCCACCAGCAGCGCATAGCGGCGTCCGGCGCTTTGCAGGATCACAACGATGCCCTGCGTGGCTTCGGTTTTCGCGCCGTCCACCTCAAACACTTTCCACAGCTCCACCAGCGGCAGGTACTCCCCGCGCACTTCAAGCACGCGCTCGCCGCCCGCCAGCGGATGCAGATCTTCTTCGCGCGGCTGGAGTGATTCCATCACCGCGTTCAGCGGCAGAATGAAGACTTCGTCCGCCACTTTGACGGACATACCGTCGAGGATTGCCAGCGTCAGCGGCAGCAGGATGCGAATGGTCGTGCCGGAGCCTTGCTTAGACTGGATCTCAACGTGGCCGCCCATCTCCTGGATGTTACGTTTCACCACGTCCATCCCCACGCCACGCCCGGAAACGTCCGTCACCTGCTCGGCGGTGGAGAAGCCCGGCGCGAAGATCAGCATGCCCACTTCTTCGTCAGTCATGTTTTCATTGACCGCCATCCCCTGCGAAATGGCTTTCGCCAGAATGCGCTCGCGGTTCAGGCCAGCCCCGTCATCGGTCACTTCGATGCAGATGTTGCCGCCCTGGTGTTCCGCGGAGAGGATCAGGTTGCCGACCGGTGATTTCCCGGCAGCAATACGGTTTTCCGGCAGTTCGATCCCGTGGTCAAGGCTGTTACGCACCAGGTGCGTTAACGGATCGATGATGCGTTCGATCAGGCTCTTGTCCAGCTCGGTAGAGCTGCCCATCAGCGTCAGCTCAATCTGTTTATTCAGCTTACCGGCCAGGTCACGCACCAGACGCGGGAAGCGGCTAAAGACATATTCCATCGGCATCATACGGATGGACATCACCGATTCCTGCAGATCGCGGGCGTTACGTTGTAACTGACCCATGCTGGTGATGAGATCGCCGTGGGTGACCGGGTCCAGTTCGTTAGAACGTTGCGCCAGCATCGACTGGGTGATCACCAGTTCGCCCACCAGGTTAATCAGCTGGTCAACCTTCTCAACCGCCACGCGAATGCTGGTGGATTCACTGGAGCGCGCCGCCGGTTTTTCGCCGCGACCAGGCGCAGCCGCCTCTTTCGGTACGGCCTTCAGCACAGGTACCGCAGGCACGACGGCGGGCGCAGCCGCTTCAGGGGCTTCGGCCTCCACCACCGCAGGCGCATCAACGGCCGCGGTTTCCGTCTCGAAAGCAATCTGATCCGCTTCGATAACAAAGCACAGCACCGCGATGATGTCGTCCTGGCTGATCCCGTCATCAAGCGTCGCAGCCAGGCTATCTTTGCCTTTCACCACGTTGCTTAACGTCGCCAGGTTGCCCAGCTCTTCTTCCAGCAGGTCAACTTCGTTCTCTTTCAGGCGAGACAGCACCACGCGCAATTTGCCCGAGGGTGCAGCCGCTGGCGCAGCGTCTTGGGCGGCAACCGCATCGACCACGCTCAGTTTTGCCGCAGGGACAACAGCCGCGGCGACTTCACCTTTTGCTTCCAGCGCTAACTGACGCAGCGCATTGCAGATGTATTCAAAGCTGGCGGCATCAGGCTCTGCCGAGCTTTTATAGGCGTCGAGCTGTTCCTGCATAATATCTTTGGTTTCCAAAAACAGGTTGATAATATCGGTATTGAGCTGCATCTCACCGCGTCGTGCTTCATCAAGCAGGTTCTCCATCAGGTGCGTGGTTTCCTGCAAAATGGTAAAGCCAAAGGTTCCGGCTCCGCCTTTAATGGAGTGCGCCGCACGGAAGATGGCATTGAGTTGCTCTGAATCGGGTGCTTCGGGCACCAGATCCAACAGGTGTTGCTCCATATCGGCCAACAATTCGTCGGCTTCATCAAAGAATGTCTGGTAAAAATCGCTAATATCCATGCTCACGCTATCACCTCGGATTGGCTGGTGGCGATGTTGGAACGGCAGCCGAAGGAACGGCCCCAGGCTGTTTTAAATCGTCCAGTGACTCATTCTGACTTTCGGCGTTTTCATGCAGGATGGCCTGCTCCGCCTGCTGGTTCAGCACTAAAAGACTGATACGACGGTTGATGGCGTCATCCGGCCCGCGGTCGGTGACACGCATGGTTGCTGCCATGCCGACCACGCGCAGTACCTTGCCATCATCAAGCCCACCCGCCACCAGCTCGCGACGCGAGGCGTTGGCACGATCGGCAGAAAGTTCCCAGTTGCTGTATCCCTTCTCACCCGTGGCATACGGGAAATCATCCGTGTGTCCTGACAGGCTGATTCGGTTAGGAATGCCGTTCAGCACCGGGGCAATCGCGCGCAAAATATCGCGCATATAGGGTTCAACTTCCGCACTCCCGGTTTTAAACATGGGGCGGTTCTGGCTGTCGATAATCTGAATACGCAGACCTTCCTGCACGAGGTCAATCTTCAGATGCGGGCGCAGCGCGCGCAGTTTCGGGTCCGCTTCGATCAGTTGATCCAGGTCACCACGCAGTTTTTTCAGGCGCGCCTGTTCCATCCGTTTTTTCAGCTCGTCGATGTTAGGCTCTTTTTTCACCTCACCCTTCTGCTGGGTGTAATCATCGCCACCGCCAGGAATGGGACTCTCGCTGTTTGAAATGCGTTGTCCCCCTGTCACCGCTGTGGCCAGCGGCGTTCTGAAATATTCCGCAATCTGGATAAGCTCTTTCGGGCTGGAGATGGAGATCAGCCACATCACCAGAAAGAACGCCATCATGGCGGTCATAAAATCGGCATACGCGATCTTCCAGGAGCCATGCGCACCGTGCCCATGCCCCTTGTGCTTGCGTTTTTTTACGATGACGATCGGATGGGACTGGTTTTTCATGCGTCCTCAGTGGTCGTCTGTTGGTTTGGGTTTTTCACCGCACGCACGTGCTCTTCCAGTTCGATAAACGATGGACGTTCACTGGAGTAGAGCGTTTTACGGCCAAATTCGACGGCGATCGGTGGCGCATAACCGTTGAGATTAGAGAGCAGCGTGATCTTCACGCACTGCATCATTTTGGTGGTTTCCGCGCTCTTCTGGCGCAGGACGCTTGCCAGCGGTGAGATAAAACCGTAGGCCAGCAAAATACCGAGGAAGGTACCGACCATCGCATGGGCAATCAGCGCCCCCAGTTCTGCCGCCGGACGATCCGCTGACGCCAGGGCATGAACCACACCCATAACCGCCGCAACGATACCGAACGCCGGAAGCGAGTCACCGACCAATGCCAGGCTGTTGGCCGGCACTTCAGATTCGCTTTCGTGGGTCTCAATTTCTTCGTCCATCAACGCTTCGATTTCGAAGGTATTCATGTTGCCGCTGATAATGAGGCGCAGGTAATCGACAATGAAATCCAGCATCATCGCGTCCGCAAGAATGCGCGGGTAGCTGGCGAAAATTTCACTCTCTTTTGGGTTTTCGATGTCACGCTCCAGCGAGAACATCCCCTGCTGACGGGATTTCGCCATCAGACGATAGAGCAGCGCCAGCAGATCCATGTACATACTTTTGGTGTATTTCGAGCGACGGAACAGCAACGGAATGGCTTTTAGCGTCCCCTTGATCGATTTACCGTTGTTGCCAACGATAAAAGCCCCTATCCCTGCGCCGCCGATGATAATAAGTTCAGCCGGTTGATAGAGTGCTCCAAGGTGCCCGCCGGTCATCATGTAACCGCCGAAAACTGTACCGAGAACTACCAGGTAACCTAATAAGATAAGCACGACATCATCCTTCCGCTAGTGACTATGGCAGGACGTTCATCTCGAACGGGTTACCGGAATGGAGGGTAAAAAAAAGCAGCGGTAATCACTTACCGCTGCTGGAATCTTGCCCACACGTTCGGGTTAAACAGCTTGTTCGATCTGTTCATCCAGCAGTTGTGGAATAATATCGGCAGCCTGTCGGGAAAGTTTACGTCTTTTTACTGCACGGGATGGTGGCTGACATAAACTACAGGCGAAGCTGCCAGCAGGCTGGTGCGCATGGGTAATAAAATTACCGTTACAGCAATTGCAGTGTGACAATTCAAGCATTCCGCTTTCAACAAAACGCACCAGCGTCCATGCGCGGGTCAGCGCCAGCAGGGGGCCTCCTTCCTGCTGTGGGCATTGCTCAAGGTAAAGTTTATACGCTTTGATCACGGCGTCGACACCGCTACACAAACCGGTTTTCAGCAGATACTGCCAGGCGTTACAGAACATCGAGGCATGAATATTCTGTTCCCAGGTCATAAACCAGTCCGTTGAAAACGGCAGCATCCCCTTCGGTGGAGGGCTGCCACGTAACTCTTTATACAGTTTAATCAGGCGACCACGGCTCAGCTGAGTCTCGCTTTCCAGCATTTGTAAACGAGCACCCAGCGTAATCAATTCCATTGCCAGCTGTATGTCACGGGCTTCCTGAACAATGCTTTTCTCGCTCATTTTTACGCCCTTTTCTTACGGGCTGCGTCATCAGTCTGGCTGATTTCGTTGAGCAGGCGAGTTGAGAGCAGGATACCGGTATGGATCTGTTGCAGATCGTCAACACGGGATTCCTGAGTAAGACGCGTAATCGTCTGCGGATTATCAAAACGGAACTGACAAACCAGTTGGTTCGTTTCAGCCAGCTTTACCATTTGTGGAAGGGTTAATCCACCCAGCATGGTTGCCATCTCTTCGTTAATACCCAGACGAAACATCGCGGACGCTTTGTCCTGACTAATCAAACGCTGCGCGAGCAGTAAATATGACAAATTGATGTCATAGATATGTTTTAGCAACTCGGATGTATGCATTTTTCCCATCCCGAATAACCAACTATTATTTTTATGCGGAAAGACCGCACCCCGTGATGTCGCCGGGAAATCACCCGGTATAAAAAGAAAAGGCCAAATGCATAGTTGAATTAAGGTTGTATGCTGTAAAACGCGCAGCAACTCAGCACGCGGATGCGTTGCTTACACCTTTTATCATTTCTTACAAATAACTAAGATTTTTCCTAATTCGACGCAAACTCTACTCGTCAGTTTTGACACATACAATGCAGCCTCCCCTGAAATTTAAAAAAAATGTGATCCACATCACATAATTTAAGCGAATATATCCTATAAATCCATCAGCACGACTTGTAAGTTGGCTAATTTATGCTCAATCGACACGCTTTTGTATTCCAGCAGGACGAATACTGATGCAGAAGGCTGAGTTAAATGGGTACAGGAATTGCTTACCACCCTAACGATGACGCGGCCAGACGCTGGAGAGGCTGCGCTGTCAGAAACGAAGTTTCATTAATCATGAAAAACAGGGAGTTATCCTTAAAAAAGCCGCAGGAAGTTTCACACTGAAATCATCTCGCTCGTGTTAATAACGCGTTAAAACGATTTAGCCAGGCAGAATGTTAAATGTGTGATTTAGGTTAAGATGTTAATTTTTCTCATTCAGGAGCACGTTTGCAGTATTCTTCTTATAAGAATAATTAATGAATAATTATGATAAGGTTCACACTATTATCGTATTCCCCACTTGCAGAAGTGGCAAATTCGCGGTAAAGCTGAGAAAACATTGTCTTTCAGACATCAAAGGAGTGCGTGATGAGTTACAGCCATCTTCTTGTTTCTGTAGCAGTTTCACCGGAAAGCCATCAACTCGTCGCCCGTGCTGTTTCCATTGCCAGACCCACCAATGCCCGTATCAGCCTGATCACGCTGGCCGCCGAGCCTGAGATGTACAATCAACTGGCTGCGCCCATGCTTGAAGATATTCGTGATGTCCTGCAGGAAGAAACACAGCAATTTCTGCGGGAACTGGTAGAAAAGGCGCAATATCCTGTTCATGAAACCGTTATTGCGACGGGGGAATTAAATCAACATATTCTGGATATATGTCGTAAACAGAATATTGATTTGGTTATTTGCGGTAATCATAACCAGAGCTTTTTTTCGCGTGCAGCCTGTTCGGCTAAATCAATTGTTGCGTCAAGCCAGGTGGATGTACTGTTAGTGCCTCTCGGGGGCCGGTAATGCCCCCGAGGAATATCATGCCAGTTTAGGGAATGTCGCGATCTTCTTTTGCAGATGGCCTTCGCTGTTTTGCGGCGTAATCTCGCGTAAATCACTCATAAAGCGCGCCTGCCAGTGATTAATATCGTTCGTGCGAATGGTTTCCATCATCTCCGCATGTCGTGAGATACGTTCGGTAAGGGGCATTTTCAGCGCACGATCGAGCGCATTCGCGACATCATCGCGGTCATAAGGATTGACAAGCAGTGCGGACGTCAGTTCATTCGCTGCACCGGCAAACTGTGACAGGACCAGCACGCCAGGGTCGGCAGGATCTTGTGCTGCAACATACTCCTTCGCCACCAGATTCATCCCGTCGCGCAGCGGCGTTACCAGCCCGACATCCGCATAGCGGAAGACCTTCATCAGGATCTTGCGGTCAAAGTGTTGATTCAGATAGAAAAGCGGCGTCCAGCCCAGTTGCCCGTATCGGCCATTAATTCGGCCCGCTTCCGTCTCCAGTTGATGACGAATATCCTGATAGGCCTGCACTTCACCCCGTGATGTGGGCGCGATTTGCGTGTAGCGGATCTTTCCGTGGTGCTCAGGGTATTTATCCAGCAGCGTCTCATAAGCCAGAAAACGCTCCGGCAAGCCTTTTGAGTAATCCAGACGTTCTACCGAAAAGATGTTCTTCACATGCTTCAGCTCGTTTTTAAGCTGTGCCAGCTTCGGCGGTAGCGGGCCTGACGCCTGTTCGGCAATCTCGTCCGGTTCGATGCCGATAGGATAAACCTCGGTGTGGAACGTCTTACCCCATGCCGCATGCGATTTCCCGCTGTGCGTCGTCAGACGCGTTTTACCGGACACGCTGTCAAGGAAGGCCAGACGGTCATTTTCCGTCTGGAAACCCAGCAGATCATAATCTGCCAGCGCCTCAAGCAGCTCTTCATGCGGCGGCAGCGCGGTGAATATCTCCGGTGTCGGGAAAGGAATATGCAGGAAGAAGCCGATCCGGTTATTCACGCCCTGTTTTCTCAGCTCTCTGGCGAAGGGAAGAAGATGATAATCGTGTATCCATAGAATATCGTCCTCCTGGATTAATGGCAGCAGTTTATCCGCCAGCAGCGCATTGACGCGCATATACCCTTCGAATGACTCCCGCTGGAACTTCACCAGGTCGAGGCGGTAGTGAAACGCAGGCCACAATACGGCGTTGGAGAACTCGGAGTAATACTCTTCATAATCTTTTTCACTGAGAGCAAACGAGGCCCAGGTGATATTGCCCTGCGTGACTTTTTCCAGCGGTTTCTCGTCATTACTGATTTCACCGCTCCAGCCAAACCACAGGCCACCGGCGGCTTTTAAGGCACCTAACACCCCTACCGCCAGGCCACCCGCACTGGCTTTTTTATCATCCGGCGGTGCAATGCGATTAGAGACGACGACTAAGCGACCCATAATGATTTCTCCCGTTGTTTTGCGCTATTTGTTGTTGTTGCTGGTTAGCGACGTCAGATATCCATTGCCAGACGCTGGCGACGCTTTCCAGCCGCCATTCGGCAATTGTTTCTCCAGGGCCGACTTTGACAGACATCCCGCCGGCCTTGTTTACCACGGTAAACCCGGCCTCATCGGTCAGGTCATCCCCAAAAAATACTGGCGTCCTGCCCCTGAAGGGCGGCTCAGCCATAAACGCCGCGATTGCAGCGCCTTTGTTGATCCCTTGCGGTTTTATCTCAACGACACATTTTCCCGGCTGCAGAGCGAGCTGCGGATGTGCCTCGGCCACGCTTCTGGCAATGGCAAAGATTGCCGCTTCATGATGTGGGGCCTGGCGGTAGTGCAAGGCAAAAGCCATACCTTTGGGTTCCAGCTCAGTACCCGGCAGCTTTTCAAGCGCCTGAGCGAGATGCGTATGCAGCATCTGGATTAAGGTATCGGGGAGTGAAACCACATGCAGTTGATCATGGATATCGCGGCGCTCCGCTCCGTGCACACCAGCCAGCGGAAAGTGGTATGGACTGGCGAGCACATCCAGCTCGGCCATTGAGCGCCCTGAAATCAATGCCAGTGCTCCCTCGTTCATTCGGGAGAGCTGCTGCAAATTCTCTAATACCGTATCCGGTACGACGACCTCATCGGGATGCGGTTTTATCCCGGCGAGAGTCCCGTCGAGGTCAAAAAAGAAAGCAAATTTTCCGGGCAGTACAGGCGGTGCGGTTAACAAGTCAGCCACCCTTTTCCTCCTTACAGTGAGTAAACAACCATGTAAGTATAGACAGTGTGACGGTGCTCGCCATTTGACAACCGGCCCGCCTGTGAAACTGGCGGGCCGGTCAGGAGGTCAACTATGGTTAATAGTTGAGCAGAATAAAGGCAGGAAGTGACTCAGACGGTACGCTTCGCTTTTTGTTTGTAACGGTCGAAAATCACGGCTGCCAGCAGGATCAGGCCGCGAACCACGTACTGCGAGAACGGTGAAATATTCAGCAGGTTCATGGCGTTCTCCACCGTCCCCAGAATCAGGATACCGGCCACCACATATGAGATTTTTCCGATGCCGCCTTTCAGGGAAACACCACCCAATACGCACGCTGAAATGACGATCAGCTCGTAACCGATAGAGGTCATTGGCTGGCCGCTGGTCATACGCGAAGCCAGAATGATCCCCGCCGCTGCAGAGACCAGCCCGGAGAGCACGAAGATGATGATCTTGGTGCGTACAACCGGCACACCGGCCAGACGCGCAGCCTCTTCATTACCGCCAATCGCCAGGGTATTACGACCAAAGGTGGTACGGTTGAGCAGGAAGCCGAACAGGATCAGGCATGCCACCGTCAGCCAGATGGGGGCGGGTAAGCCTAGCCAGTTCGCATAGCCCAGGGTGAAGAAACGTTCGTCTTCAATCCCGACCGCTTTACCATCGGAAATGATGTAAGCCAGACCACGCACGATTTGCATCGTCGCAAGCGTCGTGATCAGAGCGTTAATTTTCAGGCGGGCAATGACAAACCCGTTCACCAGCCCACTGAGAACGCCCAGCAACAGACCAGCGAAAACGCCAATCCACAGACTTTCGGTCATGTTGATGACCACCGCCGTTGTCACGCCCGCACAGGCAATCACCGAGGCGACAGAGAGGTCGAAATCGCCGGAGGCCAGACAGAACAGCATCCCGCAGGCCACCATGCCGGACATAGAGATCGCCAGCCCCAGCCCTTTCATATTGATAAAGGTGGCGAAGTTAGGCACAAAAATCGCGCAGGCGATGAACAGCGCGGCAAAAACGACCAGCATGCCGTACTGGTCCCAGATGCGGCCAAAACTGAAAGCTGACTTCGGCGCTCCGGATGTAGTAACAGAGGACATCATTGACTCCTTACTCAGGCGACAGCCTGGCTAACTTTAGGCATGGCGAGACTCAACGCCTGTTGTTCATTCGCCTGTTCATGTTGCAACTCACCGGCAATTTCACCTTCACGCATCACAACGATGCGGTCAGCGACGCCAAGCACCTCAGGCAGATCGCTGGAGGCGAACAACACCGCCACGCCGCGTTTTGCCAGTTCATAAATGACGTTATAGATTTCATGCTTCGCCCCCACGTCGATACCGCGTGTCGGCTCATCCAGCAAAATGACCTTCATATCTTCCGACAACCAGCGGCCCAGAATCGCCTTCTGCTGATTACCGCCGGAAAGATTCATGATCAGTTGCGCCGCCCCCGGCGTTTTTATGTTGAGCGAACGGATATGGCGATCGGCGTTGCTCGCTTCCCAGCTGTCGTTGATCAGGCAGCCCGCCCGGATGTATTTACGCCTTGCCGAGATATTGATGTTGTCGCGCACCGAGTGGACCGGAATAATCCCCTCCGCTTTGCGATCTTCCGGGCAAAGCATCATGCCCGCGTTGATAGCGTGGGCCGGCTTCTGGATATCAACCGCTTTTCCGTCGATGGAGACCTGCCCCCCGGTAATGCGCGTGCCGCCAAACAGCCCTTTCATCAATTCACTCCGCCCGGCCCCAACCAGGCCAAACAGCCCGACAATTTCACCGCTGCGCACCGAAAGCGAAACGGGTGTCCGCACCCCTGGCGCTTTCACATTGTCCAGCCGCAGACGTTCAGGGCCGTATTCACGCGGCTGCCAGTGGTAAATATCCCCCAGCTCGCGACCCACCATCGCCTGCACCAGTTGATCATGGTTAACCTGCTGCATGTCGGTAAACGTGCGCACATAGCGGCCATCTTTAAACACGGTAATGGCATCGCTTAGGGCAAAAATCTCTTCCATACGGTGAGAGACATACAAAATGACGCGGCCTTCTTTGCGCAGCTCGCGGATGACGCGGAACAGATTTTCAATTTCACGCGCAGAGAGCGAACTGGTCGGCTCGTCAAAGGCGATAATTTTGGCGTTGCGTGCCAGAGCCTTGGCAATTTCTACCATCTGCCACTGACCGATAGAGAGGTATTTCAGGGGCGTCTGGGGATCAACATCCAGACCAAGATGTTTTAACTGCAGCCCCGCTTCATAATTGAGTAGCGAGCGATTAACCAGGCCGCTTTTGTGCGGCAACTGGCCCAGATAGATGTTTTCCGCCACGGTCATCTCAGGGATCAAATGCAGTTCCTGATAGATAATGGCGACCCCGGCGTTTAGCGCCGCCGTGGTGTCGGCAAAGGCCATCTCTTCGCCGCGAATAGCCAGTGTTCCGGTTGTTGGCGTGTAGTTGCCGCTGAGGATTTTCAACAGCGTGGATTTCCCCGCGCCGTTCTCCCCCATCAGCGCATGAACCTGGCCGGCATAGCAGTCGAAACTGATATCGGTCAGCGCGTTAACACCGGGGAAGGTTTTCCCGATGCCGCGAAATGAGAGATACGGATCAGACTGTCGCATAACGTCTCCGTGATTCCAGTAGTGTGTACGTCTGGCCCCTCACGATGGGCGAGGGGCGCAATCACTGCGTATTACTTACCGCCCAGTCCTTTTTTCGCCAGCTCCTCTTTGAAGTTATCGCGGGTGATGAGCACCACGTCGGTCACTTCGGTGAATTTCGGTGGCTCAACCCCTTTGGTCACCCAGTTGTAGAGCATCTCGCTGGATTTGTAGCCGTGTACGTCCGGGCTTGGTAACAGCGAGCCGTAGAAGCCGGTGGCTTGTGCTTTGGACAACTCGCTGACCGCGTCCACGCCGTTGATGCCAATCCCGATGACATCAGGTGCCTTGAAGCCCTGCCCCTCTGTCGCGCGCACGCCACCCAGTACGGTGTTATCGTTCATGCCGACCACCAGCCAGTGTTTAACTTCAGGGTGCTGCACCAGCATGGAGTTCGCGGCATCGAATGCGCCGGGGATATCGTTGGATTTGGTCGGCACTTTATAGA
Organism: Enterobacter sp. MALB-1; assembly: GCF_041021625.1. Classification (NCBI taxonomy): domain Bacteria; kingdom Pseudomonadati; phylum Pseudomonadota; class Gammaproteobacteria; order Enterobacterales; family Enterobacteriaceae; genus Enterobacter; species Enterobacter sp. MALB-1. The sequence goes on along the minus strand of NZ_JBDPJL010000001.1, from coordinate 1,843,170 downwards.
TCTGTTTTTCCGGGAAACCGGCAGCTTTCAGCGCGTCCATTGAACCGGTGGTACGGCGGCGCGCGGTATCCAGCTCATCAGCGGTGATAGCCATTACCCCGGTCTCTTTGACATCCCAGCCGCGTTTTTGCATCTCTTTATAGAGTTCCTGGCCCTGACGCTCGCCGATTTTAGTCGCCGCCATCATCACCAGCGGTACGGAGTCCATCGGTTTGCCTTTGGCGTTCACGAACTGATCGTCAACAGCGATCACCTTCATGTCGTAACCGCGCGCTTTTGCTGCAATGGCTGAACCCAGTTTTGGGTCCGGCGTACAGATCACAAACCCTTTCGCGCCGCTGGCCGCCAGGCTGTCGATGGCGTTCAGGGTTTTTTCTCCATCCGGCACGGCGATTTTAATAACGTCAAAACCTAAATCTTTCCCGGCTTTATCAGCAAATTTCCATTCGGTCTGGAACCAGGGTTCTTCGGGTTGTTTCACCAAAAAACCGAGTTTTAAATTTTCTGCGATAGCGGATTGTGACATAACGGCAGCCAAACCGATGGCCGCCAGCGCTTTAGTAAATTTGTGCATGGTAAACTCCAGCATTAGCGTTCTTTTCTGTAGGGAATAATTGCGTGCTTCTTATTTAATCGGACTTAAAACAAGGCATTAGCGCTTACCTCGTCATAAGCGTTAGTGCTGGTGATAGTTTTAGCGGGAAATTAATCATCCATAAGAGAGCGACATCACACCGCAGAATTACAGTAATTGCGTACATAAATTCAGCGGAAAATGACATAAAAAAGGAGGGTATTGTCGGACAAATGAAAGGGGGTTAAGCAGAATTATCCATAAGGTCAGCTAAGAAATCCTTGTCAGCCGAACGCCATAGCGTCCGGCGAGGAAATTACCAGGCGTAGTAGATGTGATCGGCGTGATCGCGAACCGGTGCCTCGTCACCCAGCAGGCGGGCAGAAAGCGTCAGTGCAAAATCGAAAGCATGTCCAAGCCCTTTGCCACTGATCAGGTTTTTATCCTCAACAACCGGTGCATCAACATATTCACCGTCTTTTACCGTTTCCCATAAGTCGCCAGAACAGACGTAACGACGTCCCTTCAGCAGACCGTTCCCGCCCAGAACGCGCGCCGCCGCGGAACAGATTGGGCAAATCAGTTTGCCACTCTCATCATGTGCTGTAATAAAGCGCACTACGTCGCGGCTAGCCGCCAGATTCATGCTCCCCTGTGGCCCGCCCGGTAAGACCACGGCGTCATAAAGCGTATTGATACGCTCTGTTAACGTGCTGTCTGCCACCATGGGGATATTGTGGTAACTCACCACCGCACGGGACTCCGCACAGGCCAGTGTTTCCACCTCAATCTCCAGACGACGCAGGATATCAATTGTGATGATTGCTTCCGCTTCTTCAAACCCAGGAGCCAGTAGCACAGCAACTTTAGCCATTTTTAACCTCAGTGATAAAAGTTATAAAACACTGTTTCATTTTATCATTATGCGCAGAAACATACCTGCACGGAGATCACATAACGCGCTTATCATGCTAATTTGATCTGACTCATTTTTTCTATTACATCATATATTCGGAGTTATTAATCCGCATTCACCTTTTCCTTATCGCCACTACATCATTAATTATTTAAAAAACGTCTCTTGCTCAATAACCAAAATTAATCCCATAAAAATCATAAGATTATATATTTTTAATTTATGCATGCTGATTCGAAAATTTGGACTATATTAAAATTTGTAATCTATGGTAAACACAGCGACGTTAAGAGTTTTCTTAGACCAGAGACAAGGGTATGCTTATTTATATCGAACACAGGAAGTGAATATTCGGTCACCTTATTCAGCGCAGAAATGACATTTCTGCCCGTCAATCGCATGAGCCTGCCGGGTCAGGTTAAGCAGCGGACATCGTGTCCCTCAGTCAATAAGGATATTTGTATGGCTACCCAAACGATGATTCAAAAACTCAATGCCCAGATGAACCTGGAGTTCTATGCATCAAATCTGCACCTGCATTTGAGCAAATGGTGTTCTGAGAACAGTCTCAACGGTACGGCCACCTTCTTTCGTACGCAGGCACAAAGCAACGTCACGCATATGATGCGCGTGTTTAATTTTATGAAAACTGCCGGGGCGAACCCAATCGTCAAAGCACTAGATACGATCGATGACAGCTACTCTTCTCTCGAAGAGCTGGTTCAGAAAACGCTTGAAGAGTATGAGCAACGTTGCACCACGCTCAGCAATCTGGCCGAAGAAGCGAAAGCACAGCAGGACAGCACGACCCTGAATTTCTTACGCGATATGGATAAAGAGCAACAGCAGGACGGCATGCTGCTCAAAACGCTCGCCGATGAAATTCGCAATGCCAGACGCAACGGCTTATGTCTGGAACAAACCGATCGCCATCTGCTCGATCTGGTGACGGTGCAACATCACTAAACATTTACCCCCTGCTCCCGATCGGGGGCAGGTTCTTCTTCCCACAATGCCCTGCTTTTGCTGAAGTTTAACAAATCTGATCTTGCTCCCAATGAATAACCACACATCGTGTAATGATTTGTTTAATAACAATCATTGACGAGAGAGCATCATGATCACCATTGAGTTTATTGTCATTATCCTCTGCCTGCTGGTAGGCACCCGATTCGGCGGTATGGGGCTTGGGCTGATAAGCGGTATTGGCCTGTTTATTCTGAGTTTTGTCTTTGGCCTGCAACCCGGTAAACCGCCGGTTGACGTCATGCTCACGATCCTCGCCGTTATTGGCTGTGCGGCAACATTGCAGACAGCGGGTGGCCTGAATGTGATGATGCAGTTCGCTGAGCGCCTGCTGCGTAAACACCCGCAGCACATTACCCTGCTTGCGCCTTTCACCACCTGGATGCTGACTTTCCTGTGCGGGACCGGGCATGTGGTCTACACCATGTTCCCTATTATTGCCGATATCGCATTGAAAAAAGGGATTCGTCCGGAGCGCCCGATGGCCGTGGCGTCGGTGGCCTCGCAGATGGCGATCACCGCCTCCCCGGTTTCCGTTGCCGTGGTTTCGCTGGTGTCGATACTGGGTGCGCAGCATGGGATCGGTCACGCGTGGGGGATACTAGAAATCCTCGCGGTGTCCGTTCCCGCCTCGCTGTGTGGCGTCGCCATTGCCGCGATGTGGAGCCTGCGTCGTGGCAAAGATCTGGCCGATGACCAGGAGTTCCAGGAAAAGCTAAAAGATCCGAAACAGCGGGAGTTCATTTATGGCAGTACGGAAACGTTGATGAACCAGCGTTTCCCGAAACAGGCGTACTGGTCCACATGGATTTTCTTCGCCGGGATCGCCGTTGTTGTTTTGCTGGGTGCATTGCCGGAGCTGCGTCCTGCCTTTGAGGTCAAAGGTAAAATGACCGCGCTGTCGATGAACCTTGTCATCCAGATGATGATGCTTATTGCCGGTGCCGTAATGCTCGTGGCCTGTAAGGTCAACGCCTCTGCCATCTCGAACGGTGCGGTATTTAAAGCGGGTATGGTCGCTATCTTCTCAGTATTCGGCGTGGCATGGATGAGTGATACCTTCTTTCAGGCACATCTTGATGAGCTAAAAATGGCGCTGGAAGGCGTGGTGAAAAGCCATCCGTGGACGTATGCCATTGTGCTGTTCCTGGTCTCCAAGCTGGTGAACAGCCAGGCAGCGGCGCTAACCGCTGTTGCGCCCATGGGGTTAATGCTGGGTATTGACCCGAAAATGCTCATCGCCTTCTTCCCGGCGTCGTATGGCTATTTTGTTCTGCCCACCTATCCGAGCGATCTGGCGTGTATCGGGTTTGATCGCTCTGGCACCACCCGTATCGGCAAATTCATCATCAACCACAGCTTTATTCTGCCGGGGCTGATTGGCGTAAGCTCGGCATGCGTCGTGAGTTATCTGCTGGTCCAGACCTTCTTCTGATCCTTTCTCCGGGCGACAACCTGTGTCGCCCTTCGACGTTTGAGCAGAAATCTGTTTCTAATTTCAAAACATCGGTTTATTTTAGTGAGACTCACCCTGCGGCGTGAATCTCAGCTCAATCAGCGCGATAGCTTTCTGAATCGCACGGAGCGTGACCGGATCGGCCGCAGCAGGATGGCTGGTGAAATCGATGTTTTTCAGTTGGGTGGACATCTTCTCGCGCACTTCGACTGGCGCGATAACGTCCAGTACATCAAGGATCTGTTTGATAACCAACTGGCATGCGACGACGTCAGACACCAGTTCCTGATCGGCGCTCAGGTTTTGTGACATGGGCTTTCTCCTTATTCAAAGGCCGCCATAGTAGCAAAACGCACGCCCTTTCATCTCACTCTCGTCGTCTGCAGGCATAAAAAAACCTGCCGAAGCAGGTTTTTTTATCAGAACATCGCACCCGGTGGGACGTCTTTAAAGGTGTTGCAGTAGTTAGCCCACATGCTTTTCAGGATTTTGCGCAGTTTCATTATGATGCTCCGGTAATTTGTTATGCAGGTGTTATTGTCAATGCGCTTATAATATGACCACCATCACAAAAATCAATACTTTTGTGACTCAAGTCACAGACATAAAACTCACTGCGCGGCTGAGATGTTAATAAAAATGACGATAAATCCGTTAGTTACGATCGTATAAATTCCAGTAAATTTTTATAAAATTTTTTGATATGGCAGGAAAAATGAGCGAGAACATAACTGACAAAGAGCGTCGTGGCTTATCGCCTGCGGCGCTGTTGGTTGCCGGTGCTTTCTTTATGGAGTTTCTTGACGGGACGGTGATTGCCACCGCCCTGCCCGACATGGCGAAGAGTTTCGGCGTGCAGGCGGTGGATCTGAATATCGGGATCAGCGCCTATCTCATTACGCTTGCCGTGCTCATCCCCGCCAGCGGCTGGATTGCCGACCGCTTCGGCGCGCGCAAAGTATTTGCCTTTGCACTGGCGATCTTCACGCTGGCCTCTGTTTTTTGCGGGCTGTCGAACACGGTCGATCAGTTTGTCGCCATGCGTGTCCTGCAGGGGATGGGCGGCGCGCTGATGGTGCCCGTCGGTCGTCTGGCCGTCCTGCGCACGACACCGAAACACCAGCTGATTACAGCCATCGCCACACTGACCTGGCCCGCGCTGGTTGCCCCGATTATTGGCCCACCGCTGGGCGGGTTTATTACCAGCTATGCCGACTGGCGCTGGATATTCTTTATTAATGTTCCGCTGGGGATTGTGGCCATTATTCTGGCGCTGCGTATTATTCCCGACCTGCATGAAGATGCTCGTCGCCCCTTCGACCTCACGGGCTTTGTTGCAACAACGATTGCGATGGTCAGCCTGGTCTATGCGATGGAAACCCTGGGCGGGCAGCATGTGAAGGAAGGGATAACGCTTGCACTGATGGTTGTGGGTTTACTTTCGCTGGTATTCGCTCTGCGCCATTTCAGGCGCACGGAATGGCCGATGATTCGGCTTGATGCACTGCAGGTTCCCACGTTCCGCGTGACAATGTACGGCGGATCGTTGTTCCGCGCGTCAATCAGCGCCGTTCCCTTCCTGCTACCGTTGATGTTTCAGGTTGGCTTTGGGATGGATGCCTTTCACTCTGGCCTGCTGGTTCTTGCCGTGTTCGTCGGGAATCTCACTATTAAACCCGCCACCACGCCCTTAATCCGTGGATTAGGCTTTAAGCGCTTGCTGCTGATCAACGGCGCATTAAACGTGCTGGCGCTGCTGGCCTGCGCGTTTCTTACCGCCGACACGCCCGTCTGGCTGATTATGCTGATCCTTTACCTCGGCGGGGTATTTCGTTCGATTCAGTTTACGGCAGTAAGCACGCTCGCCTTTGCCGATGTGCCCTCAGCCCAGATGAGTTACGCCAATACGCTGTTTTCCACCGCCACGCAGCTTGCCGTGGGGCTGGGCATCACGCTGGGCGCAATTGGTATTCGCATTGGTGAAAAAATCAGTGAGGCGTTTGGGCTTGAAGCCATACCCGGCATTAGTTTCCGGCTGGCGTTTGTCGCCATCGCGCTCATTTGCCTGGTGGGGATGTTTGACACGCTACACCTGACTAAAGATGCGGGCAGCGCCGTATCGACGAAGAGGTGATGTTATAAGCCGGGCAACACGGCCCGGCAATGACACAGTTAGCCCACAATCCCGCGAACAAAGGCTTCGATCTCTTTGTCCTGGCAGTTTTCAAAGAAGCACTGCTGGAAACGCTGGCCGGAAACGGCAGTCTTCACCAGTTCAGGATCGATCGCACGCAGAGTATCGAGATAGTTCTCTTTTACCACGGCGGCTTTCACCTGGTTCAGTATCCCGGCGTTACGCACCTGTGGCTCTTTACGCTCTGGCGGATAACCTTCGCCATTACGGCCAGTGAAGGCTTTTTCAAAGATAAAGCGCACGTTCAGCTCCGCACCCCAGCCAAAGCCTTTCGCAAACGGCAGGGAGAGCGCGTTACCGTTGTTGATCTGCGCGAACAGGAAGGCATCAGCAGGATCGATGCAGTAGCCACAAATCACGCCCGGATGAATATTCAGAGACATCAGCGCACCCTGACCCGTACCGCAGCCGGTGACAACAAAATCAACGGCTTTTGAATTGAGCAGAATACTCGCCATGATTCCAAGGTGAATATAGGTAAGGTGATGATCGTTCTCATCACTCATGCCCACGTTATACACCGGGAAGCCCTTCTCATCGGCGACGGCTTTTAACTCATTAAGGATGATGGGATTTTTAGCTGCCTGGCTGTTTTCCATCATCAGTGCAATTTTCATCTTTTCTCTCCTGAATGCATGGCGGGAAGTCCCGCTGTGGATACCTTTTCATCAGTAACCTTACTATCAAACAAACATGCTTTCAAATTAAGTGAAAACTTGTTTTAAAAAACACAGATGCGCTCACAATTTCTCGACCTGATGCTGTTCGTTGCGAAGAGAAAGGGTTGATCCTCCGGCTATTCCAGCCATTGACCTGAACGGTGGACGTTAAAATAACGTATTTCCCCTTCACGCAGAGTGAACCATGAAAAGAGTAATCATAGCTGGCACGATCCTGCTTCTCGCTGGGTGTAACATTAACCGCCAGGCTGAGGTCAGCCATCTTGACGCACCCAACGGGATTGTCCGCCTTGACTTCGGCCAGGCCATATTGCAAAACGCCCACTCCGATGAGTATGTGAATAACGGTACAGCCGTTAAAGCCTGTCAGAGCATGGGATATGCCACCGCCTCCGCCTATGGTCAACCCGTCAAAACATGTACCCTCATTAGTGGCTCTCTGTGTCTTAATGAGAGCGTGACGATCCAGTATAAATGCATGGGCTACGCCGTTAACCCTAATGCAACCAATCCGTGGTAATAATCTCTGCTGCCAGCACCGCTGGCAGTCTGTTTAATTAAGAACAAAAATAATTCTCATTAATATAAATACAAAGCGTCAATGCGTTTTATTCCCATTCGTATTTTTAATAAAGAAATATTTATTTTACTTTTTGCAAATAATTAAATAACAAATTATAGTGTCGCTCATCGTGAACCAGAAATAATAAACCGGAGCTGCACCATGCTGAAAACTGAAATGATCGACAAGCTCAATGCACAAATGAACCTTGAGCTTTATTCCTCTCTCCTTTACCAGCAAATGAGCGCCTGGTGCAGCTACCACAGCTTTGAAGGTGCTGCGGCATTTCTGCGTCGCCATGCGCAGGAAGAGATGACCCACATGCAGCGCCTGTTTGACTACATGACCGATACCGGCAGCCTGCCGCGTATTGAACCGGTGGCTTCCCCGGTTGCGGAATACGGTTCTCTTGATGAGCTGTTCCGCGCCACCTACGAGCATGAGCAGCTGATCACCCAGAAAATTAACGAACTGGTTCATGCCGCTATGATCGGCCAGGACTATCCAACCTTTAATTTCCTGCAGTGGTATGTTGCAGAGCAACATGAAGAAGAGAAACTGTTTAAATCCGTGCTGGATAAATTATCTCTGGCAGGTAAATCCGGTGAAGGTCTTTACTTTATTGATAAAGAACTTTCCACGCTCGATACGCAGAATTAATTCTCTGACGGTGCTGATCTTTCAGCACCGTTTTCATGACATCCACGCTACGTATTACCTTTTTTTTCCCCTCGCACACAATTAAACACATCACTTTCTCATCGCCAGATATCGCTTAGCGCCAGCCCCAATTTGTGCCCCTCTGTCGAACCGTAAACATTTAATTACATGGGTTGTAACGGTGATTTGACGAGTTACGGCTTTTCCCTTACTCTGCGCCGCAGATTTTGTCGCGATATGGAACGGTTGTAGAGGAAAGCGTGAAAAACAGAACTCTGGGAAGTATTTTTATCGTCGCCGGTACGACGATTGGCGCAGGAATGCTGGCAATGCCACTGGCAGCCGCAGGCGTTGGATTTAGCGTCACGCTGCTGTTACTGGCCGGGCTTTGGGCACTGATGTGTTACACCGCCCTGCTACTGCTGGAGGTTTATCAGCATGTTCCTGCTGATACAGGGTTGGGCTCGCTTGCGGCACGCTATCTCGGACGCTACGGGAAGTGGCTCACCGGCTTTAGCATGATGTTTCTGATGTACGCCCTCACCGCCGCTTACATTAGCGGTGCCGGGGAGCTGATCGCCTCCAGCGTTAATGACGGGTTCGGCTTTGACATTTCACCGGCGACCGGTGCCATGTTCTTCGCGCTGACTGGCGGCGGTGTCGTCTGTGCAGGGACCTCACTGGTCGATCTGTTTAACCGTTTTTTGTTCAGTGCCAAAATTCTCTTCCTGATTGTGATGCTGGTTCTGCTGGCACCGCATGTTCACAAGGTCAACCTGCTGACGCTGCCGCTGGAGAAGGGGCTGGCGCTTTCCGCCATCCCGGTGATTTTCACCTCATTCGGTTTCCACGGCAGCGTACCGAGCATTGTTAGCTATATGAAGGGGGACATACGCAAGCTGCGTCGCGTCTTTGTTATCGGCAGTGCCATTCCGCTGATCGCCTATATCTTCTGGCAACTGGTGACGCTCGGCAGCATTGATTCCCCGACCTTTATCGGTTTAATGGCGGCGCATTCGGGCCTGAATGGTTTCCTGCTGGCGCTGCGTGAGGTCGTCACTTCCCCACACGTCGAGCTGGCGGTACATCTGTTCGCAGACCTGGCGCTGGCCACCTCATTCCTGGGCGTGGCGCTCGGTCTGTTTGATTACCTGGCGGATCTGTTCCAGCGTCGCAACACCGTTGCCGGACGTTTACAGACAGGGGCGATCACCTTCCTGCCCCCGCTGGCCTTCGCGCTGTTTTATCCGCGAGGATTTGTGATGGCGCTGGGCTATGCAGGTGTGGCGTTATCGGTACTGGCGCTGCTGCTGCCTTCCCTGCTGGCGTGGAAAAGCCGTCAGCAGCATCCTCAGCAAGGGTATCGCGTAGCGGGCGGTAAGCCGCTGCTGTGTATTGTCTTTACCTGCGGCGTGGTCATTATTCTGGTGCAGTTTTTGATCGCAGCGGGGATGCTGCCGGAAGTGGGATAACGAAAGGGGCTCTGAATGAGCCCCTCTTTTTATCAGTGCAAACAGCAACTCTTAAACTTCTTCCCGCTGCCGCACGGACACGGATCGTTACGGCCAACCTTCGTCCCGTTCACCGTTGGCTTTTTCGCTTCCGGCTGCTGCGGATTTTCCACCCAGTAGTTGTACAAACGCAACGCCGCTGGCTGGATACGCTCAATGCTGGCAGTGTATTCCGCTTCGGTCAGGTCATCCAGCGTCTCGCTGTTTTCTTCTGAACCGTGCAGCGCAATAACATCCAGATCCGCTTTTAACGCGTCAGGCAATGCGGACCAGTCTGTCAGCGCCACGCCGCGCATATAGCCGTAGCACCACTCTTCCACCACGGTGTAGCTCTGGCCGTCAACGTCGTTATAGCCAAACATCGGTTCAAACTGATCCGGGTATTCGCTCAGGCGCTCAGCAATGTCGTTCATATGCTTAAAGCAGAGATCGATAAAACGGTTCATTTCACGATCGTTTTTCCAGCGCGGAATATATTTCTCTCCGCCCCATACCGCCACCAGCCAGGTATCGGGTTCAACCACAACGGGGCCGGAAAGCACTGCGGTAAGCATGCCGTCCAGTTCGGACACGTCAATCACGGACGCATCGTCATGACCGTAAGACATTAACGTCTCTTCCAGCCACTCCATTTCACTTTCATTTAATGGGCCTTCAGTCATTACTGACACTCCTGATAAAAAGGAAACGATCCTGACATATATTGCAGTCGATGCCTATCTGAAGTTTAGGCCGGGGCTGCCGTAAAAACGTGCAAATCGTGACCGTTGCACAACTTATGGGCATTGTTGTTAACGGGATGTGATCTTCGCTGTAATTTCGCGCCATCCCCGAAGGCTGCGTAAAACGGCGCTCTATACTCAAACATGTCGCAACCCACTCAACGGGTTAACCATTCTGGCAACATTCTTGCTTAGTCTTTTTCGCGCGTAACCACGCCGGAAAAACTCGCCGTACTGAGCTGAATAATGTCTGGATCTCGTTCGTTTCGTGCATTTTGTTCTCGCTTTTGTTTTTGGATTGACAACGCCAGCAGGCGTTCAGGTTTATACCGTGGTGCAAAAACCTCTTTGCTAAGGAACATAATAATGTCGCTGAAATTTATCAGAAGTCCCCTTTCTCTTGTGCTGGCTGGTTGTCTGGTGACGGCATTTTCCGCCCAGGCCGATATAGTCATTGGCGTGGCCGGGCCGTTTACGGGGCCGAATGCAACCTATGGCGATCAGTACTGGCATGGTGCAACACAGGCCGCAGAAGACATTAACGCCGCGGGCGGGATCAACGGCGAGAAAATCAAACTGGTTCAGGGCGATGACGCATGCGAGCCAAAGCAGGCGGTCGCCGTCGCCAACCGCTTAGTTGACCAGGATAAAGTCAACGCCGTGGTCGGCCATTTCTGCTCCTCTTCCACCATGCCCGCCTCTGAGGTGTACAGCGACGCAGGAATAATCTCCATCACCCCCGGTTCGACAAACCCGCTGATTACCGAACGCGGCATGAGTGATATGTTCCGCATGTGTGGTCGCGATGACCAGCAGGGCCAGGTCGCCAGCGATTTCATTATCGATAAGCTGAAAGCCAAACGCGTGGTGATCATCCACGATAAAGACACCTACGGGCAGGGGCTGGCAGACGCCACTAAGGCCGCGCTGGCAAAACGCGGTGTTCAGGATGTGATGTACGAGGGCTTATCGCGCGGGGAAAAGGACTTTAACGCACTGGTGACCAAAATTGGCGCACAAAAACCGGACGTGGTCTTCTTCGGTGGCTGCCACCCGGAAGCGGGCCCGCTGGTTCGTCAGATGCGTGAACAGGGCGTGCAGGCCAAGTTCTTCTCCGGCGACTGCATCGTCAATGAAGAGATGGTCACGGCGGCAGGTGGCCCGCAATACACTAAAGGTATTTACATGACCTTCGGGAAAGATCCACGCCTGATCCCGGATGGCAAAGCCGTTATCGATAAATTCCGCGCCGGTAAGTTCGAACCTGAAGGCTACACTCTCTACGCCTATGCCTCAATCCAGGCCATCGCGGCAGCATTTAACGCCACAAAAGGAACCGATTCCGCCAAAGCCAGCGAATGGCTGAAAGCCAATTCCGTTGACACGGTGATGGGTAAAAAAGCCTGGGACAGCAAAGGCGACCTGAAAGTTTCTGACTATGTGGTGTATCAGTGGGACGACAAAGGAAAATATAAGGAAGTGCAGTAACGGGACGGAGTCACGCTCAACGTCGGCAGGTTCGCCTGTCGACGCGTAATAAACATCAGGCTGCGCGCAACGCGCGGCCCAGAACACGAGCGCGCGATGATGAGTACATTCTTTTTGCAACAACTGATCAATGGATTAACGCTGGGTTCCGTATACGGGTTAATCGCCATCGGTTATACGATGGTGTATGGCATCATTGGCATGATCAATTTCGCCCACGGCGAAGTGTATATGATTTCCGCTTATCTCTGTGCCATCGGACTGGCGCTGCTCTCCTTCTTTGGTCTGGAATCCTTTCCCCTGCTGATTCTGGGTACGCTGGTATTTACCGTTGTGGTGACGGGCGTCTATGGCTGGACTATCGAGCGCATCGCCTATAAACCGCTACGCAACTCGACCCGTCTGGCACCGCTGATCTCCGCCATCGGGATGTCGCTCATCCTGCAAAACTACGCCCAGCTCAGCCAGGGCCCGCGTCAGCAGGGCGTTCCAACCATGCTGGACGGCGTATTCCGCCTCCATCTCGGGGAGGGTTTTGTCCAGATAACCTACACCAAAGTGTTTATTCTTCTCGCCTCGTTCGCAGGGATGCTGCTGTTGACCTGGATAATCAGCCATACCCGGCTGGGACGTATGTGCCGCGCGGTGCAGCAGGATCGCAAAATGGCATCCATTCTGGGAATTAATACTGACAGAATCATTTCGCTGGTGTTTGTTATCGGCGCAGCGATGGCCGGTCTGGCAGGCGTATTGATCACCATGAATTACGGCACCTTCGATTTCTACGTCGGGTTTGTCATCGGTATTAAGGCGTTTACGGCGGCGGTGCTGGGGGGCATTGGCTCTCTGCCGGGTGCCATGCTCGGCGGGTTGATACTCGGCGTGGCCGAAGCGCAATTCTCCGGGATGGTGAACTCAGATTATAAAGACGTGTTCTCGTTTGGCTTACTGGTCATGATCCTGATTTTCCGTCCTCAGGGGCTGCTTGGCCGCCCTGTCGTGGCCAAAGTGTAAAGGTGAAAACAATGATATCTGCCGGGTTTTCCCTTAAGCGCTGCATTCTGGATGCCGTTTTTTCCGGACTGGTGGCTCTGATTATTTTTGGCCCCATCGCGGGCGTAGTGCTGGACGGGTACAGCTTTAACTTCGAAGGTCGGCGGCTGGCATGGATCATCGCCATCGTTATGCTGGGGCGTTTTCTGCTGAGTGCGTTTTTAGGGACGGCTTACGGACGGCGTTTTCAGGCGCGTTTTGAGGCGGACAGCGCTGGCGTTTATGTCCGCCCTCCTGAATATAAGAGCCGTATGCGCTGGATTATTCCCCTGATTATTGCTCTTGCGATCTGCTTCCCGTTTGTTGCCACCAAATACGTGCTGACCGTTGCCATTCTTGGGCTGATCTACGTGTTGCTCGGGCTCGGGCTGAACATCGTGGTCGGTCTTGCCGGGCTGCTGGATCTGGGCTATGTCGCTTTTTACGCCATCGGTGCGTATGGCCTGGCGCTCGGATACCAGTATCTGGGGCTCGGATTCTGGAGCATGCTACCGCTGGCGGCAATCATGGCCGCTGCCGCCGGTGCCCTGCTCGGCTTCCCGGTGCTACGTATGCACGGGGATTATCTGGCTATTGTGACGCTCGGGTTCGGGGAGATCATCCGCCTGGTCCTGAACAACTGGCTCTCTTTCACCGGCGGGCCGAACGGCGTTTCTGCCCCGCCTCCTACCTTTTTCGGCCTTGAATTTGGCCGACGGGCAAAAGAAGGCGGCGTACCGTTCCACGAGTTTTTCGGCCTGACCTATAACCCGAACATGAAGTTTATCTTTATCTACGCAGTGCTGTTTCTGGTGGTGTTGCTGGTGCTTTACATCAAGCACCGCCTGACGCGAATGCCGATTGGCCGGGCGTGGGAAGCGCTGCGCGAAGACGAAATCGCCTGCCGCTCGATGGGGCTGAACCATGTGCTGGTCAAGCTCTCGGCCTTTACGCTGGGTGCTTCGACGGCAGGCATTGCCGGAGTGTTCTTTGCTACGTATCAGGGATTTGTGAACCCGACGTCATTCACTTTTTTTGAATCGGCACTCATTCTCGCGATTGTGGTGTTGGGAGGTATGGGCTCCACTGTGGGCGTGGTTCTGGCCGCCTTCGTGCTCACCGTCACCCCGGAGCTGTTACGCAGCTTTGCGGAGTACCGGGTATTGCTGTTTGGCATGCTGATGGTGGTAATGATGATCTGGCGGCCTCGCGGCCTGATCCGCATTAACCGCAGCGGTTTCGCCGTGCGTAAGGGAGTCGCGCCATGAACGGGACGATATTACGCGTTGAACATCTGATGATGCACTTTGGCGGGATTAAGGCGTTAAACGACGTCAACCTTGACGTGCAACGCGGATCGATTACCGCCCTGATCGGGCCGAACGGCGCGGGGAAAACAACGGTATTTAACTGCCTGACCGGATTTTACAGGGCATCCGGCGGCAGCATTCTGTTCAATACGCGCCACAAAACCACCAACGTCATTCAGGTGCTCGGGCAGAAGTTCCAGCCAGGTGACTGGGTCAACCCGGCGCAGCTGGGGCAACGTCTTTTCTATAAAATGTTTGGCGGGACTCATCTGGTTAACCGCGCCGGTCTTGCGCGCACTTTCCAGAACATCCGTCTGTTTCGCGAAATGTCGGTCATTGAAAACCTGCTGGTTGCACAGCATATGCGCGTCAACCGCAATCTGCTCGCGGGCGTGCTAAACACACCCGCTTACCGTCGCGCAGAAAGTGACGCACTGGACAGGGCCTTTTACTGGCTGGAAGTGGTTGACCTGGTGGATTGCGCGAATCGTCTGGCGGGCGAGATGTCCTACGGGCAACAGCGACGGCTCGAAATTGCGCGCGCAATGTGCACCGGCCCGGAGATGATCTGCCTGGATGAACCCGCCGCGGGCCTGAACCCGGTGGAAACGCACAAGCTGAGTAACATTATTCGTTTTCTGCGCGATCACCATAACATGACGGTCTTACTGATTGAGCATGATATGGGAATGGTAATGGGGATTTCAGACGACATTATTGTGCTCGACCATGGCGACGTGATTGCTCAGGGAAAACCAGAGCAGATCCAGCATGATGAAAAAGTGATTGCCGCCTATCTGGGCACCGAAGAAAGCGAGGTCAACCTGTGAGCGAACCGATGCTGGCGTTTCGTGACGTCGACGTTTTTTATGGCGTGATCCAGGCGCTAAAACAGGTTTCCCTTGAGGTCAATAAAGGCGAAACCGTGGCGCTGATTGGTGCCAATGGCGCGGGTAAATCGACGCTGCTGATGTCAATCTTCGGGCAGCCGCGTATTCGCAACGGTCAGATTTTCTTTTGTGGGGAGGATATTAGCCATCAATCCACCCACTATGTCGCCTCCGGCGGTATCGCCCAGGCACCTGAAGGACGGCGTATCTTTCCGGATATGACGGTTGAAGAGAACCTGCTGATGGGGACAATCCCCATCGGCAGTCAGTATGCGGCGGAAGATATGCAAAGCATGTTCGATCTGTTTCCACGCCTGAAAGAACGGCGTAAACAGCGCGCCATGACCATGTCTGGCGGAGAGCAGCAGATGCTGGCTATCGCCCGCGCATTAATGAGCCGACCAAAGCTCCTGTTGCTGGATGAACCCAGCCTGGGGCTGGCACCGATTGTGGTGAAACAGATCTTCCATACACTGCGCGAGCTGGCCCGGAATGGCATGACGATATTTTTGGTAGAGCAGAATGCACACCATGCGCTGAAGCTCTCTGACCGAGGGTATGTGATGGTCAACGGGCAAATACGGCTGAGCGGCAGCGGTGAAGAACTGCTGGGAAATCAGGAAGTGAGGAAGGCGTATCTGGGTGGTGTGTGAAGAATCCGTGCAATGACGCCTGGATTGAGCGCGACAAAACCCGCCTGAGCGGGTTGTTTGATAATCCATGTCCGTATTACTTTGGTTTCTGCGGCAGATTAGGACATTCTTTTGACCATTTTACAAATTTAGCGTTGTAAACGGCGTCATCGTCACTGACGAAAGAGGCATGACCAACTTTTGCCGCGCCATCTTTTAATGTCCCTAACAGATCTAACTGCACCGTGCGTTCATCGAACTCTTTACCTTTCTCATCGAACGCCCTGTAACACCCAACAAAACCTGTAAGCTCAATTGGCGCATCAACCTTACTCGAAACGACAAGGTTGAAGGTTTTCTCATATTTAGGTTGCCCCTCAATAACCACCGTCCCTTCGGATTCAGGGATTGCCTGGATAACAAGTTTGTTGTGCAGATCCTCTGCGGCCAATGTAGAAAATGAGACAAGAACGAATGAAGAAAGAACGAGAGCGTTAACTCTTTTCATAACAACCTCCTTTATAAACCTCTGAAGGTTATATCCCATAAAGATGACTCCACCAAATTTAAACATAAACCTGGAGTAAACGAACGTAAAACAATCATTCAGCATCATCCCGTAACGGGACAGGCCACGCACATGAAATAATTCCTGACCATTCCGCCACCGAACTGACATGTTTTGCCCAAAAAAAAGACCTGCGCAGGCAGGTCAAAATATGAAGTGCATAACTGTTTGTTATTCTGAAATAAAGTGTGTGACGTGCGCTGAGCACTCACCCGATTATGATTTATGTTCTATCACTTTCTGGTTATTCTCTATCGCTATTTTTTTAGGTTTTTCACTTTCCGGGATCTCCTGGTAAATATCGACCTGCAGCAGACCATTCTCCAGCCTTGCACCATTCACTTTGGTGTGCTCAGGTAATGAAAAGCTCAACTGGAAATCCGCACGTCGAATACCACGATATATCCAGTTTTCGTTTTCTTCTGTCGATTCTTCGGCCCGCTTACCAGAAACAGTCAAATTTCCCCCCACGGTTTCAATTTCAAGCTCGTCTTCCTTCCAGCCTGGAACGCTTACCGTAAGTTGATAGCGATTCGAATCCTGTTTCCTGAGATCGTATGCAGGCGAAGCAGAGACAGGGGTGTCACCTGTTAGCTGACTAAACAATCTGTCGATTCTGTTGAATCGGTCTGAGAAAATAGAATCAGCAAATACCGGGAGTGCTGACAAGGTTCTGAGTGCCATAATTAACCTCCTGAATTCCTGTTCAAAAGCTCAACATAGAGGCAAGCATTGCTTGTCCGATAAATAAAATAATTCCACTCACACCGTTTTCAAGCCCTGCCAGGAAATTTTTTTTAGCCCGTCAGGGTATGGCGCAGTTGGAGGAGATTCATTTTCGGAGAGGTGAATTTCAGGCAATAAAAAAACCACCCGTAGGTGGTTTACACGACACTGCTTATTGCTTTGATTATTCTTTGTTTTCCCATGGTAGCCGGAGTGGGACTTGAACCCACACAGCGCGAACGCCGAGGGATTTTAAATCCCTTGTGTCTACCGATTCCACCATCCGGCCAGGGAAGAAAGTGGAGGCGCGTTCCGGAGTCGAACCGGACTAGACGGATTTGCAATCCGCTACATAACCGCTTTGCTAACGCGCCTTAAATCTGTTGTCTTTCGACTTACACCCGCGATTGCCGATGTATTTAATCTGGAGCGGGAAACGAGACTCGAACTCGCGACCCCGACCTTGGCAAGGTCGTGCTCTACCAACTGAGCTATTCCCGCATGTTATCAAGTTAACATCTAACCACTTGATTTCATTATCGTCCGGCTAACTGTGCCGCCGTTCGATGCGTTGCATTCTACT
This sequence comes from Enterobacter sp. MALB-1, assembly GCF_041021625.1. Taxonomy (NCBI): domain Bacteria; kingdom Pseudomonadati; phylum Pseudomonadota; class Gammaproteobacteria; order Enterobacterales; family Enterobacteriaceae; genus Enterobacter; species Enterobacter sp. MALB-1. The sequence goes on along the minus strand of NZ_JBDPJL010000001.1, from coordinate 1,825,640 downwards.
GATATGACGTTTTGAGTCAACGTTATTTTTTACATCCCTGGATCGTTTGCTGAAAATTACGTCGAAACGATCACTGTTCAAGCAAATCTCCGCGAGCAGCGTTTAAATACTGCAGCATTGACCACAGCGTCAGCACCGCGGCAACCCACAGCAGGCCAATCCCTGCCCATTCAACCCACGCGTTCGGACGCCACAGCATCCAGACCAGCGCCGCCATTTGCGCAGTGGTTTTCACTTTGCCGATCCACGATACCGCCACGCTGCTGCGTTTACCCAGCTCCGCCATCCACTCACGCAGGGCAGAGATAATGATCTCACGACCAATCATCGTTGCCGCAGGCAGCGTTACCCACCAGGTATGATAGTGCTCAGCAACCAGCACCATCGCGATCGCCACCATCACTTTATCGGCAACCGGATCGAGGAACGCGCCAAAGCGGGTACTTTGATTCCAGCGACGTGCCAGATAGCCGTCAAACCAGTCCGTAACGGCGGCAATCAGGAAAATCAGCGCACAGGCGAAAGGAGCCCAGACAACCGGCAGGTAAAATGCCAGTACAAAGAACGGGATAAGCACGACGCGAAAGAGAGTGAGCAACGTAGGGATATTAAATCGCATAATGACGGTAACTGTCTGTTGTCAGTAAAATTTAGCTCTATGTTGCTACAGAGCCCTCAATGTTTCAACGAGTAGTAGATCTTTTCTGCCAGCCCTTGCGAAATACCCGGCACTTTTGCAATTTCCTCCATGCTGGCATTGAGTAATCCTTGCAATCCGCCCATATACTTCAGCAGCATTTGCCGACGCTTTGGCCCAACGCCTTCGATGGTCTCAAGTGTACTGGTATTTTTGACTTTCGCCCGTTTCTTACGATGGCCGCTGATCGCATGATCGTGCGATTCATCGCGGATATGCTGGATCACATGCAGCGCAGGGGAATCCGGCGGCAGGCTAAAGCCCTCACCTTCCGGTTCGAAAAACAGCGTTTCCAGTCCTGCTTTACGATCCGCCCCTTTCGCCACACCGAGCAGTAACGGATGGTTTTTGTCCCACTCAACGTCAAGAGATGCAAATACTGCCTTCGCCTGGCCAAGCTGCCCTTTGCCACCGTCGATCAGGATGACGTCAGGAATTTTGCTCTCTTCAATCGCTTTGCCATAGCGACGGCGCAAAACCTGGTTCATCGCCGCATAGTCATCACCTGGCGTGATCCCGGTGATGTTGTAGCGACGGTACTCCGCCCGCAACGGCCCGTTGGCATCAAATACCACGCACGACGCCACAGTCTGCTCACCCATCGTATGGCTGATATCGAAACACTCCATACGTTTGACTTCCGGCAGCTTCAGCAGGGTTGCCAGAGCGGTTAAACGCTGGTGGACCGTCGACTGCTGCGAAAGTTTAGTGGTCAGCGCCGTGGCCGCGTTGGTACGCGCCAGTTTAAGGTAGCGCGCGCGATCCCCACGCGGTTTGGTCTGCACATTGACGCGACGGCCAGCCAGCTCTGAAAGGGAATCTGCCAGCAGGGTTTTGTCATCAAGACTGAAATCGAGCAGGATCTCCGATGGCAGCGTGCGCATCTGGCTCCCCTGCAGGTAAAACTGCCCGACAAAGGTTTCGACCACTTCACCCAGTTCTGTACCACCAGGCACTTTCGGGAAGTAACTACGGCTGCCGAGCACTTTCCCCTGGCGGATAAACAGCACGTGAACACAGGCCATACCGGCGTCAAACGAAACGCCGATAACATCCAGATCGTCACCCGTATTGGAGACAAACTGCTTCTCGGTGACCCTGCGCACCGCCTGGATTTGGTCGCGAATGCGCGCAGCCTCTTCGAACTCCAGCGCAGCGCTGGCTTTTTCCATGCGGGCAATCAGCTGGGTAAGGACCTGATCGTCTTTACCGGCTAAAAACAGGCGCACATATTCTACCTGTTGGGCATACTCATCTTCACTCACCAGCCCGGCAACGCAAGGCCCGAGGCAGCGACCAATCTGGTACTGCAGACACGGACGCGAGCGGTTCCGGTAGACGCTGTTCTCGCACTGGCGAATGGGGAAGATTTTTTGCAGCAGCGCCAGCGTTTCCCGCACGGCATATCCGTTCGGGAAGGGACCGAAATATTCACCCTTCGCATGTTTGGCACCACGGTGCATGGCCAGACGCGGATGGGTATCGCCGCTCAGGAAAATAAAGGGATAGGATTTGTCATCACGCAGCAGTACGTTGTAGCGCGGCTGATAGAGCTTAATGTAGTTGTGTTCAAGCAGCAGCGCTTCCGTCTCGGTGTGCGTCACGGTAACATCAATATTTTGTATCAATGCGACCAGCGCTTCGGTCTTACGGGAGGCCAGATTGCTGCGGAAATAGCTGGAAAGGCGTTTTTTGAGATCTTTTGCCTTACCCACATAGATAACCGTACCGCCAGCGTCATACATGCGATAGACGCCTGGCTGGCTGGTCACGGTTTTCAGAAATGCTTTTGAATCGAACGCTTCACTCACTGACTTATCAACGACTCCGCATTACACAGACCATGACGAATAGCCAGGTGAGTCAGCTCGACATCACCGTGAATGTTTAATTTACTGAACATCCGATAGCGGTAGCTGTTAACCGTTTTCGGGCTGAGATTCAGCTGTTCAGAGATCTCATTCACTTTCTGACCTTTAGTGATCATCAGCATAATCTGCAATTCGCGCTCAGACAAACTGGCAAACGGCGACTCCGTTTTCTCCGGCTCAATCTGACTCAACGCCATTTGTTGGGCAATGTCAGAGGCAATATAGCGCTGCCCGGCATATACACAACGGATGGCATTGACAACTTCCTGCGGGGCGGCCCCTTTACTCAGATACCCGGCCGCGCCTGCCTGCATCACTTTCGCGGGCAGAGGATTTTCGGTATGTACGGTCAGCATGATGACTTTGGTATCAACAAACGTGCGGGCGATTTTACGTGTTGCTTCAAGCCCGCCAATGCCGGGCATGTTCATATCCATCAACACGACGTCTGCTGAGTTGGCACGACACCATTTAACAGCATCTTCGCCACAGCATGCTTCACCAGCAACTTTGATACCCTTTATATCTTCAAGAATGCGTCGTATCCCTGCGCGCACCAGTTCGTGGTCATCAACAAGAAGGACGTTGATCAAAGGAAATGTCTCCAGAATAGGGATAACGCTACTGACTGCTAATTACGTTTATATTAACGGTTTTCCTCGCAAGATTAAAACGCTAAAAAACCCGCGCTTCGATTTTGCTCTCGTTTTTGGAAATTAGCCTGTACAGACAGTGGAAAGGAAAACCCGCGCGGCCAGAGCCTTAGCGGCTATTTTTAAGCATCTGTATTCAAAAAGTTACAAAAAATACGCATTGAAGCCTCACATCAAAACAGCTTTCAACTTTTTGTAACAACAATTAACGGCAAGCGAACCGGTGATAAACAATTAATTGCAGATGACATGCGGTAAAGATTACCCCCGAACATTGTTTACGCAAATAAACAAAATGCAGAAAAGTACAAAAAACAACCACTGCTTTTTTTGCCCCAGGTTGTGGTATACTCCGCCGCCTTAACTTTCATCGTCGCGCTCGAGCGCTGTTTTATAATGAGGAAAATAAATGAGCACACCTGAATTCGCCACTGCGGAGAATAACCAAGAGCTGGCACAGGAAGTAAACTGCCTGAAATCGCTGCTGACACTCATGCTGCAGGCAATGGGCCAGGCCGACGCCGGACGTGTGATCATTAAAATGGAAAAACAGATCGCGCAGATGGAAGATGAAGCGGAGTCCGCGGTATTTGCTAATACTGTTAAGCAAATTAAACAGGCTTACCGTCAGTAAAAAAAACGGCTGGATGCAATGCATTCAGCCGTTGTCTTGTCTGACACGCAGAACGTTGGGTTGATCAGATAAGCCCCGTCGCCGCGGCATAACATGCGATCTGCGTCTTGTTCGGTGCATTGAATTTCTTCTGCATATTCTTCTGATGGAAGTTAACGGTATTCTCTGAAATCGAGAGAATGATGGCTATTTCCGCTGACGTTTTCCCTTCCGCCGTCCACTTTAAAATTTCCCGCTCACGCTTGCTGAATTTCATTTCAGGCGGCATCACCATCTCGTGTTCAAAACGGAGCAGAGAGGTCAATGCCATTTGCACCAGCATTTGCAAACGCAACTCAATTTCTTCGCTACGGGTCATACTGACCTGCGCACCATCTCGCGAGACGGAAAGAAAACCGAGCGCGTGATTGGGTAACATCAGATACTGCGTTATTCCCGAACGCAAACCGTGGTCGCGCGCGCCATCCCATAATTCCTGCGCATCAGCGAATAATTCATCTGTCCAGGGTAAATGCCCCTGAATGAAATTCTCAGGCTTGAGCACCGGATCGATAGCGAAATAATTCTCTGACTGATATTGCGCCATCCACTGCTGCGGATAGGTGGAATGTACTGCTATTTTAGGGCGCGTAAAAGGTACAGGATGACGAACGCAGAGTGCGAAATAATCGAATTCGAGTGCCTGCGTTTGTCGCTGAAGTTCCTGATATACCTCGTCGGCACAGGTCAATTCCTGAAACCGGAGGAAGCATTCCCGCCGCCATGTGAAAAAGTCTGAATCCCTCATACTGACTGAATGAAGCCCCTGATAAAGATAATCATTATTATGGTGAATATAACGTAACACATAAAACTTATTTATTAATACAAAATATCGGCCGCAAACCCATTATCTTCAGTTTAAAAATGAGTTAGCCAGAATGAACCGAATAAAAGGAACAGCGAAAGGGACTTCAGGGGAGGATAATTTGCTCCAGCGGGATAATCTGGAGCAAATTTAGCGCATAAATGCTACTGCATAAGGAATTTTTCAAGGAACTGCCGGGTTCGCGGATGCTGCGGATTCGCAAACAGGCTTTTCGCGGGCCCCTGCTCCACAATTTTCCCCTGATCCATAAAAATAGCCCGGTCAGCCACATCGCGGGCAAAACTCATTTCATGGGTCACAATCACCATCGTGCGCTTCTCTTGCGCCAGCTGGCGAATGGTATTCAGTACCTCACCCACCAGTTCTGGATCGAGCGCGGATGTCGGTTCATCGAACAGGATCACATCCGGACGCATTGCCAGCGCACGCGCAATCGCCACGCGCTGCTGCTGGCCGCCCGACAGACGGCGCGGGTAGCTGGTCTCCTTGCCCGCCAGCCCGACCTTTGCCAGCAATTCCCGTGCGCGAACCGTCGCCTCTTCCTTCGGTTCGCCTTTCACAATAACCGGGCCTTCAATAATGTTTTCCAGCACCGTCCGGTGCGGGAAAAGATTGAAACTCTGGAAAACGAAGCCAACATGCTGGCGCAGACGGCGGATCAACCCTTTCTGCTGGCTAATGGATTTGCCGGTATCAATGGTGATATCCCCTACCCGGATCGTCCCGCCTTCAGGCTGTTCGAGCAGGTTAATGCTGCGCAGCAGCGTGGTTTTACCGGAACCGCTTGGCCCGATAATCGCCACTACCTCACCCTGCTCCACTTCCAGATCGATACCGTGGAGCACCGTTTGCCCGTGGAATTTTTTCACCAGGTTTTTGACGTCGATTGCACTCATTTCGGATCACGCTCCTGGCGGTTAAGCTGGTTTTCAAAATAGTTCTGCAGCGCGGAAAGCACCGTCGCCATGACCCAGTAAATCAGCGAGGCCGCCAGATACATGGTGAACACTTCCAGTGTACGCGAGGTGATCAGCTGCGCCTGACGGAACAGCTCTGGCACCTGAATGGTTGCCGCCAGCGACGTATCTTTCACCAGGCTAATAAAGCTGTTGCTCAGCGGAGGCAACGCCACGCGCGCGGCCTGCGGCAGGATTGCCCGGCGCAGAGTCTGCCACGGCGTCATACCGATACTGGCGGCGGCTTCCCACTGGCCTTTATCAATGGAGGAGATTGCCGCACGCAGGGTTTCCGAGGTGTACGCCGCGGTGTTCAGCGACAGGCCAATCATCGCCGCCGGGATCGGATCAAGCTCGATACCGAATTGCGGCAGACCGTAGTAAATCATAAACAGCTGAGCAATAAGCGGCGTTCCGCGAAACACGGAAATATAGAACCGCGCCAGCCAACGCACCGGCCAGACGGGCGACATGCGCATCAACGCCAGCACAAACCCGAGCACCAGCCCGAAGAACATCCCGCCAATACTGAGCTGTAACGTAAACACCGCCCCCTTCAGCAGGAACGGCAACGAATCAATAACCAGTTGAATACTTTCTTGCATTATTATTTTTCGACCTGATTTTTAGACATGCGGATGATAGGCGAACAGCGCAGGTGCTCCGCCGGTGTGAACAAACAAAATCGGACCTTCATCCTTAAAGCGTTTCTGCGCAATGCCGTCGATAAGCCCCGCCATTGCCTTACCGGTATAAACCGGATCGAGCAGGATACCTTCAAGGCGCGCCAGCAGCTTCACTGCGTCCATCCCTTCGTCGTTTGGCGTACCGTAGCCAGGCGCAAAGTAGTCATCCCACAGCACAATCTCCGCTTTCGCCTGCAGCTCCAGTTGCTCTGCCACCGCCTGCTGTAAGGTCACCACTTTTGGCTTTTGATCCGCAACGCTACGGGACACGGTGACGCCAATCAGCTCAACGTCCGGCATCAGCTGCTCCAGGCCGACCGCCAGCCCGGCGTGGGTGCCTGCACTTCCGGACGCCACCACCACCGAAGATAAACTCACCGCCCCTTCACACTGCTGGGCAATTTCCAGCGCACTTTCGACATAGCCCAACGCCCCCAGTGCGTTCGAGCCGCCGACAGGTATGACATAGGGACGAAATCCCTGCGCTTCCAGACGCGTGGCCAGCTCGTCGAGCTGTGCGGTTGGATCGGTCAGCGCGTCGACCATTTCGACCTGCACGTTAAACAGATCCAGCAGCAGGCGGTTACCGTTGGTCAGGTAGTTTTCTGCTCGCGTGCCGATGGGGTTTTCCAGCAGCGCCACACAGTGGAGCCCAAGTTTTGCCGCGACTGCCGCCGTCTGACGAACGTGGTTGGACTGAATGGCCCCTGCGGTAATCAGCGTATCCGCACCTTCACGCAGTGCGTCAGCCGCCAGAAACTCCAGCTTACGCAGCTTGTTGCCGCCCATCGCCATTGGCGTCACGTCGTCACGCTTAATAAAAATATCGCGTCCTAAATAGTCGGAAAATCGCGGCAGATACTCCAGCGGCGTGGGTGCGCCGATAAACTCCAGGCGGGGAAAGCGCGTTAAATTCTGCAGTGACATGAAACCTCCGGTAACTCTGTAAATAGGCACTTTTTTTATTATGCACGTAGTCGTGCCAGAAATAAAAAAGGCGCTTTTAAAAGCGCCTTTTTTTTACCATCAAAGACTTATTTGGTGACGTCTGCTCCGAACCACTTCTCAGACAATGCCTTGAGGCTACCATCTTTCTGCATGTCCGCAATGGCACCATCAATGGCTTTCACCAGATCGTCGTTACCTTTACGGATGGCAACACCGGCTTCCTGACGAGAGAACGCATCACCGGCAACCGCCAGCGTGTTGTTGGTTTTCTTCACCAGATCCAGTGCCGCCAGGCGGTCAACCAGAATGGCATCAATACGGCCAACGCGCAGATCCTGATATTTGGTCGGGTCATCATCATAGGTGCGGATATCCACGCCCTGCACATTCTGGCGCAGCCACTCTTCATAGTTCGTGCCCAGACCCACGCCGACTTTCTTGCCTTTCAGATCAGCCGCTGATTTGATGGAGCCTTCGTTCCCTTTCTTCACCAGCGCCTGAATACCGGACACGGTGTACGGCGTGGAGAAGTCATACTTCTTCTTACGCTCGTCAGAAATGGTTACCTGGTTAATCACCACATCGATACGTTTAGAGTCCAGCGACGCCAGCATACCGTCCCATTTGGTCGGCTTCAGGGACGCTTTCACGCCCAGATGTTTCGCCAGCTCTTCCGCAAACTCCACTTCAAACCCGGTCAGTTTACCGTCATCGCCCTGGAAGCTGAACGGAGGATAGGTTCCTTCCAGCCCAACCAACAGCGTGCCGCGCTCTTTCACTTTATTCAGCAGATTTTCTGCCGCGAACGTTTTCACGCTCATACCCGCGACCAGCGCAACGGCCATCACCCCCATCAGCGCCTGACGACCCAGAAGTGCTAATTTCATATATACCCCGATACAGTGGAATTTTTGAGTAGTGTAGAGATTTCACCTGTAACGTCAAAGGCGACTCCGCTACATCTTATTCATTTTTAATATATATCAGAAGTTGTCCCGGTGTGGACTTTCTGCTTTACCGCACCCGGCATTTGGACCTTATATTGTGCATACTTGCGCAGCGCAATTCGGTAATTGTTGGTGCTGGTTGCAGGCAACCACGGCTCCAGATTTTCATCCAGATACCCGGTTTTAAGCAGATCGCGAGAAATGTTTTGCACGGTCAGATGCTGGCCGAGACGACGCAGGCGAACCACATATTCGCGCACGGTGCCGTGGCTCATCTCCGTTTGTTCAAACAGGAATTGTTTAAAGCCGATAATGTCAAAGAAGTCGCTTTGCTCTTTGCAGTGGAGATCGCCACAGAAACGGCAAAGCGCTACCCACTCTTTTTGCTCTTCGAGCCACGCAGCCTCATCCATCAACGTGTCGAGACGCGAAATCGCAATCTTATTCACGATTTCGCCACGACGAACCAGCGTGATACGGTCGAGTAATTTATTACAGTGGGCGCAATGCGTCTGGCTGTGTTTAAAGTCTTTCAGGTAGCGGCTTAAAGGCCGTCTTTTAGATTGCTGCACCGTCATGATAACTCCTGGTTGTCAATACGTTGTGCGGCATTTTTCAGGTGAATCAATCACCTATAACTTACCCAGTTTCGTGCGCAGGCGTTTAATGGCCTGACTGTGCAGCTGGCTAACCCGCGACTCCCCTACTTCCAGCACCGCACCAATCTCTTTGAGATTAAGTTCTTCCTGGTAATAGAGGGTCAACACCAGCTGTTCGCGTTCTGGTAGCGCTTCAATGGCTTCCATTACGCGCTGGCGTAAATTACCTTCCAGTAAATGGTGTAACGGGTTTTCTTGCTGATGCTCATCCGTCACCAGCTCGATACTATCGCCATGCTCTTCTCGCCACTCATCATAAGAGAAGAGTTGGCTATTATTGGTGTCGAGCAACATCTGACGATACTCTTCAACAGCGATCCCAAGACGCTCCGCTACTTCTGTTTCCGTCGCGTTGCGTCCCAGTTCCTGTTCCAGCTGCCCCATCGCATGCGCCACTTCGCGCGCGTTGCGGCGAACACTGCGCGGCACCCAGTCGCGGCTGCGCAGCTCGTCCAGCATCGCACCACGAATACGCTGAACTGCGTAAGTCGTAAATGCCGTTCCTTGCAGAGCGTCGTATCGGTCAACTGCATTCAATAACCCGATACCGCCCGCCTGTAGCAGATCGTCCAGTTCCACGCTCGCCGGCAAACGCACCTGGAGGCGCAATGCTTCGTGACGCACCAGCGGGACATAACGCTGCCACAGCGAGTGTTTATCCATTACACCTTCAGCGGTATAGAGTGAATTCACGATAAACAGCCCTGCATTAATTGAGTTATCGGCATGATTATCCGATTCTGCAGGGGTTTTAATCGGGTGAATAGTGGGTGAAATGAGGGGTTATTTAGGGGTTACAAATAATATAGAGAGGAAAAAAACCCCGCCGAAGCGGGGTTTGAGCTTATTCAGGCGATTAGCCCTGCAGCAGAGACAGAACCTGCTGAGGAACCTGGTTAGCTTTGGACAGCACGGAGTTACCGGCCTGCTGGATGATCTGCGCTTTAGACATGTTGGACACTTCGGTCGCATAGTCGGCGTCCTGAATACGGGACTGCGCTTCAGACAGGTTGGTGGTGGTGTTGTTCAGGTTGGTTACAGCAGAGCTCAGACGGTTCTGCACCGCACCCAGAGAAGAACGGAATTTATCGACAGACGCGATAGCTTTGTCCAGCAGAGCCAGTGGATCTGCGGTAGCAACACCTGTAAATTCAACATCAGGAACACCGTCTTTATCGGCATCAGTAGTACTGCTCATATCTACTGTTTCAGTTAAGTTGGTATTCGCAGTAGTATCATTAACAAGGGAACCAGTACTTAATTTATAGTTTTTGCCTTGTACTTGAGCATAAGCAGTTGTAGTACCCGCAGAATCCGAGCCAACTTTAACTGCAACACCAGTCAGGGTACCAGTACCACCATTCGCATCGGTATAATCGATATCAGCAGTGTTAAGCTTAACGTTTGCAGTAGCGGCAGTATCATCAACAGACACAGCGTAATTATCATTACCATAGCTAACAACATAAACGCCTGTGCTTGCACCCGCAGAAGTCTGAACGTTATGTAATGTCAAGTCGTCTTTGCTTACTGTGGTACCCAAAGAGCTTGACAGAGATGCAGCAACGGAGCTCAAATCTACATCAACCAAGGAGCCAGCTGCACCCATTTGGGTGATTGCATCACTAACTTTCAGTGAGTTTTTGGAAACAGCGAAACCACTTAATCCCAGGCTAGACGCATCAATTTTTTGAAGATCAATATTAATCGTCTGACCATCGTTCGCACCGACCTGAATAGACATAGTGCCATTTTTAGCCAGTACGTTTACACCGTTGAACTGAGTTTGAGCAGATACACGATCAATCTCGGAAAGACGGGATTTGATTTCGTCCTGGATTGAAGACAGGTCAGAATCAGAGTTAGTACCAGTAGTTGCCTGAACGGTCAATTCACGAACACGCTGCAGGTTGTTGTTGATTTCAGACAGTGCGCCTTCAGTGGTCTGCGCCAGAGAGATACCGTCGTTGGCGTTACGTGCAGCCTGAGTCAGACCTTTGATGTTAGACGTGAAGCGGTTAGCAATCGCCTGGCCCGCCGCATCATCTTTTGCGCTGTTGATACGCAGACCAGAAGACAGACGCTCGATTGAAGAAGACAGAGCAGACTGGTTCTTGTTGATGTTGTTCTGAGTGATCAGCGAGAGGCTGTTGGTATTAATGACTTGTGCCATGATTACGTTTCCTGTTGTTCATCAAATCTGTTTGGTTAGATTTGGGTTTCCACCCTTCGGCTTCATCGCCGTCAAAGGTGTTATCGTCTGGTCCAAAACAACCTTTAGATTTTTTTTCAGGATCTCGATAATTTTTTTAGCCACAGAAATACTCTTCTCTATTAGCGTTATTCCTGCCATTAAAAAAAAGAATTTAACCGTAAACTTTCCGCCATTAAAGCCGATAACCCCACTATTCGTTCTACGTGTCGATAGATTAAGGAATAAATATGGCAAGTATTTCATCATTGGGAATCGGTTCAGGGCTTCAATTAGCAGATATTCTGGACAGCCTGACAGCAGCTGAAAAAGCCCAGTTGACGCCGATTTCGAATCAGCAGTCATCTTATACCGCCAAGCTAAGCGCTTACGGCACGTTAAAAAGTTCGCTGGAAGCGTTCCAGACTGCAAATACCGCACTGAATAAAGCCGACCTGTTTACGGCAACCAGCACGGCAAGCAGCACCACGGCATTTAGCGCCACCACAACCGGCAGCGCGATTGCCGGGAAATATACTATCAGCGTGTCACAGCTGGCGCAGGCGCAAACGCTGACCACCAAAAACACCCAGACTGACAGCAAAACGGCGATTGCCACAACGGACAGCAAAATCACCTTTACGGCGGGTAATGGTAAAGATCCGGTTACGGTGGATATCAGCGCAGCGAACTCCTCGCTGTCTGGCATTCGCGATGCCATTAACAAAGCCGATGCCGGTGTGACCGCCAGTATTATTAACGTCGGTAATGGTCAGTATCGCCTGTCCATCACCGCCACCGAAACCGGTGCGGACAATGCCGTCAGCATCAGCGTAAGCGGTGACAGCGCCCTGCAATCCTTCATGGGTTACAACGGCACCAGCACCGATACCAGCAACGGCATGACCGAAAGCGTCACCGCGCAAAACGCGAAGCTGAAGGTGAACAACGTTGATATCGAAAACAGCAGCAACACCATCAGTGATGCGCTGGAAGATATCACCCTGAACCTGAATGACGTGACCACCGGCAACCAGACGCTGACGATCACCAAGGACACCTCTAAAGCCGAAACGGCGATGAAAGCCTGGGTGGATGCGTATAACACGCTTCAGGACAGCTTCGCGACATTAACAAAATATACCGCGGTTGATGCAGGTACGGACGCACAGGACGCCAGCAACGGTGCCCTGCTCGGCGACAGCACGTTGCGCACCATTCAGACGCAGTTGAAAACCATGCTGAGCAACACCGTCGGCGGTACAGCGTATAAAACGTTGTCGCAACTGGGCATTACCACTGACCCAAGTTCCGGCAAGCTGGAGCTGGACAGTACCAAACTTGAAAAAGCGCTGACCGATAATCCGGCAGCCGTAAAAGAGCTGGTTGTCGGTGACGGTAAAACCACCGGTATCACCACCAGCATGGCCACCAACCTGACCGACTGGCTTTCCAGCAAAGGCATTATTCAGGCGGCCAAAGACGGCGTCAGTAAAACGCTGAACAATCTGACGGATCAATACAACGCCGTGAGCGAACGTATTGATGCGACCGTGGCGCAGTACAAAGCCCAGTTTACTCAGCTGGACGTACTGATGACCTCACTGAACAACACCAGCAGCTATCTGACGCAGCAGTTCGAAAACACATCGTCCAGCAGCAAGTAGTAAACGCTAATCAGACCCGAGGGGGATAACATGTACGGCGCAAAAGGCACGCAAGCCTACGCAAAAATAGAGGTTGAAAGCGCGGTGATGAGCGCCAGCCAGCAGCAGCTGGTTATCATGCTATTTGATGGTGCCCTCAGCGCGCTGGTACGCGCGCGTCTGTTCTTGCAGGACGGCAATATCCCGGCAAAAGGGCAAGCGCTTTCGAAAGCCATCAATATTATCGAGAACGGGCTCAAAATTGGGCTGGTTGAAGAAAATGGGGATGAGCTGACACAAAACCTGATTGCCCTTTATGCCTATATGGTACGCCGACTCCTGCACGCCAACGTGAATAACGACGCCAGCGCCATCGAAGAGGTGGAAACCTTGCTGCGCAATATCGCTGACGGGTGGAAGGAGGTTGCCGGTACGCCACAACTGATTCAGGACGCCGTCTAATGAGTAATGCACCGCAACTCTATACCCTTTATCAGCAACTCCTTGAGCAGAGCCAGTTGATGTTGCGACTGGCTCGCCAGGGCTTATGGGATGACCTCATTACCTGTGAAACCGATTATGTCAATGCGGTGCACTCGCTGGCTCGTCTCACGCAGGAGATTGAACCTTCAGGCCAATTGCAGGAGCAGCTTCGTCCCACGCTGCGCGTGATCCTGGATAATGAAACCCAGGTGAAAGCGCTGCTGCAAACCCGAATGGACGAGCTGGCAAAGCTGGTAGGCCAATCGTCCATCCAGAAAACGGTTCTCTCCACCTATAGCAACCAGGGCGGCCATGTCCTGGTCCCGCAGAGCAATATCGATATAAATTAGCTTCTTACCTGGCGAACGAACATTACGCGCTTCGTTCGCCAGGCATTTCTGCAAAACCTGCTCCATACTTGAGTTTCGCGACCTCATGGAGATGGTGCATGCGCAATCCAACCTTACTGCAGTGCTTTCACTGGTATTACCCCGCAGGCGGTGAACTGTGGCGGGAAGTTACAGCTTTAGCCCCTAACCTCAACGAAATCGGCATTAATATGATCTGGCTGCCTCCCGCGTACAAAGGCGCATCGGGCGGTCATTCCGTCGGATATGACTCTTACGATCTGTTTGATCTCGGCGAGTTTGATCAGAAAGGCACCGTTGCCACCAAATACGGTGATAAAGCCCAGCTACTGGAAGCGATTGATGCCCTGAAAAGCAATCACATTGCAGTGCTGCTGGACGTCGTGGTGAATCATAAAATGGGGGCCGATGAGAAAGAGACAATTCGCGTGCAGCGGGTCAATGAGCAAGATCGCACACAAATCGAGGACGAGATCATCGAGTGTGAGGCCTGGACACGCTACACCTTCCCTGCCCGTGCCGGAGAGTATTCGGCATTCATCTGGGATTTTAAATGTTTCAGCGGCGTCGATCACATTGAAAACCCTGATGAAGACGGCATCTTTAAAATCGTCAACGACTATACCGGCGAAGGCTGGAACGATCAGGTCGATGATGAAATGGGTAATTTCGATTACCTGATGGGTGAGAACATCGACTTTCGCAATCACGCGGTAACCGAGGAGATTAAATACTGGGCGCGCTGGGTGATGGAACAAACGCGCTGCGACGGTTTTCGTCTGGATGCGGTAAAACACATTCCGGCCTGGTTTTATAAAGAGTGGATTGAGCACATACAGGAAGTTGCAGAACAACCGCTGTTCATTGTCGCGGAATACTGGTCGCATGAAGTGGATAAGCTGCAAAACTACATCGATCAGGTTGACGGCAAAACCATGTTGTTCGATGCGCCGCTGCAGATGAAGTTCCATGAAGCGTCGCGTCAGGGCCGCGACTACGACATGAGCCAGATATTTACCGGAACGCTGGTGGAAGCCGATCCGTTCCATGCGGTAACGCTGGTTGCCAACCATGACACCCAACCTTTGCAGGCGCTGGAAGCCCCTGTCGAGGCCTGGTTCAAACCGCTGGCCTATGCGCTGATCCTGCTACGGGAGAACGGAGTCCCAAGCGTGTTTTACCCCGATCTCTTCGGAGCCAGTTACGACGACACCGGCGGCGATGGCGAAACGTACCACATCGACATGCCCGTTATCGAGCAACTGCACGAGCTGATCCTGGCCCGTCAGCGCTTCGCCCACGGCGTTCAGACACTCTTTTTTGACCACCCGAACTGCATCGCGTTTAGCCGCAGCGGTACAGATGAGTCGCCAGGGTGCGTCGTGGTACTGTCGAATGGCGACGACGGGGAAAAGGTGATCTGCCTGGGTGAAAATTACGGCAACAAGACATGGCGTGATTTTCTCGGAAACCGGGAAGAGACGGTCACCACAGCAGCCGACGGCGAAGGGACGTTCTTCTGTAACGGCGGAAGTGTCAGCGTGTGGGTCATAGAGGATGTACTGTAGACAGGAGCCGGGTAGCGGCGAGCGCTACCCGGCAAAAACGTTAAGGCAGTTTACTCTCCAGCGGATTTTTGCTCAGGTAGTCAGCGCACTCCACGGTCGGGCGGTCAACTTTTTGCAGCGCCATCCCGTCGTATTCAAGCGTAGTCCCCTCGCGCTCAAGCGGATAGACATCGAGTTTACGGGTCACGTTATAGTAGCTGTCCGAACGCAGCATAATCTTACCCGGCACGGCCACCACGCGCTGCCACTGACGGCAATCCAGCGTATCACCCTCTTCCGTCACCACCAGCGTGGCGATTGCTTCCGGGCTTACCATACGGCTTTGCGGTCCTTTTGACTGCCAGTATCCGGCCAGATTTGACGGCACCGGATGCTTAATGACGGCCTGATAGTTATCAACCTGAACGCATCCGGTCAAGGCCAGCAGCACGCCAGCAATTGCTATTTTTTTCATCATGTTTCCTGCATGCGAAGAAAAAAATATTGTGGCATTAAAGCGGTAAGGCTGCCAGCGTAAGATCCGCCGTTTTAGACCTGCATGCCCATCACTTCCTGGTACGCCGACACCAGCTTATTACGCACCTGAAGCCCCATCTGCAGGGAAACCGACGCTTTTTGCAGATCGGCCATTACGTCGTTCAGCGCCACGCCCGGTTCACCAAGGGTAAATTTTTCCGCCTGAGTACGCGCCGCAGTCTGTTTTTCGCTAATACGGTCAAGCGCGGCGTTCAGTTGCCCCGCAAAGCTGATGGTCGGCTGTTCGTCCATCACGTTCTGATTACGGGCCGTCATCGCCGTTGCCTGCAACTGACTGATGACCCCTTCAATGCCCTGTATAGCCATGACTTTCCCCTGGATGGTTTTTTACGCGGTCAAGACTAACAGCTTGTCAATAAGATAATGGCGGTAAATAGCATGAAAAAACCAGGTTATTTGACGCATAGAAAATTCTGAATCATCAAATAATGGCAGGGCCATCACTATGGAACTTTTGTCGTGTTTGCCGACCCGGGAGTCAGTTTTGTTTCTCTACACGAATAACGTAAACCACCAGGATTTAAGAGGTGCGCAATGAGTGCGACAGCAGCATCGACAGCGCCACAAAATAAATCACTCGAGTGGATGAACCGCCTTCGCGCGAACCCTAAAATCCCGCTGATCGTGGCAGGTGCCGCCGCCATTGCGATCCTTGTAGCGATGGTCCTGTGGGCAAAAAGCCCTGATTACCGCACGCTTTACAGTAACCTTTCCGATCAGGATGGCGGTGCCATCGTCACCCAACTCACACAGATGAACATCCCGTATCGCTTCGCCGATAACGGCGGTGCGCTTGAAGTTCCAGCAGATAAAGTTCATGAGCTGCGCCTGCGCCTGGCGCAACAGGGTCTGCCAAAAGGTGGCGCGGTGGGCTTTGAACTGCTGGATCAAGAAAAATTCGGTATCAGCCAGTTCAGCGAGCAGGTTAACTACCAGCGTGCACTGGAAGGCGAGCTGGCCCGTACCATTGAAACCTTAGGCCCGGTCAAGAGTGCCCGCGTGCACCTGGCGATGCCTAAACCGTCTCTGTTTGTTCGTGAACAAAAATCGCCTTCGGCCTCAGTGACCGTCAATCTCGAACCGGGTCGTGCGCTTGACGAAGGGCAAATCAGTGCCGTTACGCATCTGGTGTCCAGTGCGGTCGCCGGTTTACCGCCGGGTAACGTAACGCTGGTCGATCAGAGCGGACATCTGCTGACACAAAACAACAGCGCAGGCCGTGATCTGAATGATGCTCAGTTAAAATATGCTGCTGATGTGGAAGGCCGCCTGCAGCGTCGTATCGAAGCGATCCTCGGCCCGGTAGTGGGCAACAGCAACGTTCACGCTCAGGTTACCGCGCAGATTGACTTCGCCAATAAAGAACAGACTGAAGAGCAGTACAGCCCGAACGGTAATCCGTCTCAGGCCGTGATGCGCTCCCGCCAGATCAATGAGAACGAACAGGTGGGAGGCCCTTATCCTGGAGGTGTTCCGGGTGCGCTCTCGAACCAACCGGCTCCGGCTAACGCTGCGCCTATCACCACGCCTGCTGCCAACCAAAACCAGCAGAATGGCCAGCAAAATAATCAGCAGACGACGTCAACGGCGAATAACGGCGTGCCACGTAACAGCAGCCGCAACGAAACCACGAACTACGAAGTTGACCGTACTATCCGCCACACGAAACTGAACGTGGGCGATATTCAGCGCCTCTCTGTTGCCGTCGTGGTGAATTACAAAACGTTGCCGGATGGTAAACCGCTGCCGCTGACCGCCGAGCAGATGAAACAGATCGAAGACCTGACCCGCGAAGCGATGGGCTATTCCGAAAAACGTGGCGATACCCTCAACGTGGTGAACTCGCCGTTCAACTCGGTTGATGAAACGGGTGGCGAACTGCCGTTCTGGCAACAGCAGGCGTTTATCGACCAGCTGATGTCCGCAGGCCGTTGGTTACTGGTGCTGATTGTCGCGTGGCTGCTGTGGCGTAAGGGCATTCGCCCGCAGCTCCAGCGCCGTGCTGAAGCAGAGAAAGCCGCGCTGGAGCAATTGAATGCGCGTGAAGATGTCGAAGAAGCCGTTGAAGTTCGCCTCAGTAAAGACGAACAAATGCAGCAGCGCCGAGCTAACCAGCGCATGGGCGCTGAGGTTATGAGCCAGCGTATTCGCGAAATGTCAGATAACGATCCGCGCGTCGTTGCGCTGGTCATCCGCAGCTGGATGGGTAACGAACATGAGTAATACGCTTACAGGTACTGAAAAAAGCGTCATCCTGCTGATGACCATTGGCGAAGACCGTGCGGCAGAGGTGTTTAAACACCTCTCCCAGCGGGAAGTACAAATCCTCAGTGCGGCGATGGCGAGCGTGCGTCAGATCTCCAATAAACAGCTGACCGACGTACTGGCTGAGTTTGAGCAGGAAGCCGAACAGTTTGCCGCGCTCAACGTCAACGCCAACGAATATCTGCGCTCCGTGCTGGTCAAGGCGCTGGGCGAAGAACGTGCCGCCAGCCTGCTGGAAGATATTCTGGAAACCCGCGATACCGCCAGCGGTATCGAGACGCTCAACTTTATGGAGCCGCAGAGTGCCGCCGACCTTATTCGCGACGAGCACCCGCAGATTATCGCCACCATTCTGGTACACCTCAAACGGGGCCAGGCGGCCGATATTCTGGCGCTGTTCGAAGAGCGTCTGCGTCACGATGTAATGCTGCGTATTGCCACCTTTGGCGGTGTCCAGCCAGCCGCGCTGGCGGAACTGACCGAAGTGCTGAACAACCTGCTCGACGGCCAGAACCTCAAGCGCAGCAAAATGGGCGGCGTGAGAACGGCGGCCGAGATCATCAACCTGATGAAAACGCAGCAGGAAGAAGCGGTTATCACGGCGGTTCGCGAGTTCGACGGCGAACTGGCGCAGAAAATTATCGACGAGATGTTCCTGTTCGAAAACCTGGTCGAAGTGGACGATCGCAGCATCCAGCGCCTGCTCCAGGAAGTGGACTCCGAATCGCTGCTTATCGCCCTCAAAGGTGCCGAACAGCCACTGCGCGAGAAATTCCTGCGCAACATGTCTCAGCGTGCGGCAGATATCCTGCGCGACGACCTTGCCAACCGCGGCCCGGTCCGTCTGTCTCAGGTGGAAAACGAACAGAAAGCGATCCTGCTTATTGTTCGTCGTCTGGCGGAAACCGGCGAGATGGTGATTGGCAGCGGAGACGACACCTATGTCTGATGAGCTGTCGTGGAAACGCTGGACGCCCGACGATCTGGCCCCTCCTCTCTCGGAATTCACGCCTGCCATGATGTCGCCCGAAACGGGCGACTCAGACACTGACGAGCCTTCGCTGAGCGAAGAGGAGCAACGAGCCCAGATGCTGGCACAGCTGCAAATGCAGGCGCATGAGCAGGGTTTTAATGCAGGGCTGAATGAAGGCCGCCAGAAAGGACAGGAACAGGGTTATCAGGAGGGTCTGGCAAAAGGTTTAGAGCAAGGCATTGAACAGGCGCGTCAGCAGCAGGCACCGCTTCACGCCCGCATGCAGCAACTGGTCAGCGAATTCCAGCACACGCTGGACGCGCTGGACAGCGTGATTGCCTCACGCCTGATGCAAATGGCGCTGGAAGCAGCCCGTCAGGTGATCGGCCAGACGCCCGTGGTGGATAACGCCGCACTCATCAAACAGATCCAGGGGCTGCTCCAGCAGGAGCCGCTGTTCAGCGGAAAACCGCAGTTGCGCGTTCACCCTGATGATTTACAGCGCGTTGAAGAGAGCCTCGGTGCAACCCTCAGCCTGCACGGCTGGCGGCTGCGCGGCGACCCGTCGCTGCATCACGGCGGCTGCAAAGTCTCTGCCGATGAAGGCGATCTCGATGCCAGCGTTGCCACCCGCTGGCAGGAACTGTGCCGCCTGGCGGCACCGGGAGTCATCTGATGACCGCTCGCCTCACCCGCTGGCTCAATACGCTTGATAATTTTGAAGCGAAGATGGCGCAACTGCCCTCTGTGCGTCGTTACGGTCGGCTAACCCGCGCGACCGGTCTGGTGCTGGAAGCAACGGGCCTGCAGCTTCCGCTGGGTGCCACCTGCGTGATAGAGCGCCAGGACCGGCTGGAAACGCGCGAAGTGGAAAGCGAAGTGGTCGGTTTCAACGGCCAGCGCCTGTTCCTGATGCCGCTTGAGGAAGTCGAAGGCATTCTGCCCGGCGCGCGCGTTTACGCGAAAAATAATTCCGGCGATGGTTTGCAAAGTGGCAAACAGTTGCCGCTGGGCCCGGCGCTGCTGGGGCGCGTGCTGGACGGAAGCGGCAAACCGCTCGACGGTCTGCCCTCCCCGGACACCACCGAAACCGGCGCGCTGATTACTCAGCCGTTTAACCCGTTGCAACGTACCCCTATCGAGCATGTGCTGGATACCGGCGTGCGTCCGATTAATGCCCTGCTGACCGTTGGGCGTGGGCAACGTATGGGCCTGTTTGCAGGTTCCGGCGTGGGGAAATCCGTCCTTCTCGGCATGATGGCGCGCTATACCCAGGCGGATGTGATTGTCGTCGGTCTGATCGGCGAACGTGGCCGCGAAGTAAAAGATTTCATCGAAAACATTCTGGGTGCGGAAGGCCGTGCCCGCTCGGTGGTCATCGCCGCACCTGCTGACGTATCGCCGCTGCTGCGTATGCAGGGTGCCGCATACGCTACCCGTATCGCCGAAGATTTCCGCGACCGTGGCCAGCATGTGTTGCTGATCATGGACTCCCTGACCCGTTACGCGATGGCACAGCGTGAAATCGCGCTGGCTATCGGCGAGCCACCGGCGACCAAAGGCTACCCGCCTTCTGTCTTCGCCAAACTGCCCGCCCTGGTTGAACGCGCCGGAAACGGCATTAGCGGCGGTGGCTCCATCACGGCGTTTTATACGGTACTGACCGAAGGCGATGACCAGCAAGACCCGATTGCCGACTCCGCGCGTGCAATCCTCGACGGTCATATTGTGTTATCGCGCCGTCTGGCCGAAGCCGGGCACTATCCGGCCATTGATATCGAAGCCTCAATCAGCCGCGCCATGACGGCACTGATCACCGAGAAGCACTACGCCCGCGTGCGTAACTTCAAACAACTGCTCTCCAGCTTCCAGCGTAACCGCGATCTGGTGAGCGTTGGGGCGTATGCCAAAGGCAGCGACCCAATGCTCGACAAAGCGATTTCCCTGTGGCCGCAGCTGGAGGCGTTTTTGCAACAAGGCATTTTTGAACGCGCCGACTGGGAAGACTCAATTCAGGCTCTGGAACTGATTTTCCCGCAGGTGTAACACAGGTGGAGGGCGAAGGTCATGGCGCAAAACAGCGCGTTATCAACGCTAAAAGATCTGGCTGAAAAAGAAGTTGATGATGCCGCATTGCAGCTTGGCGCAATGCGACGCGGATGTCAGCAGGCTGAAGAACAGTTGAAGATGTTAATCGACTATCAGCATGAATATCGCACCAACCTTAATACCGATATGACAAAGGGCATTGGCAGCCAGCGCTGGATTAACTATCAGCAGTTTATCCAGACGCTGGAAAAGGCGATAGAGCAGCATCGCCAGCAGCTAAACCAGTGGACTGAAAAAGTCGATAACGCGCTGAATTTCTGGCGCGAGAAAAAACAGCGGCTGCAGGCCTGGCAAACGTTACAGGACCGGCAGGTAGCCGCGACAACCCTGGCGGAAAACCGCCTGGATCAGAAAAAAATGGATGAGTTTGCCCAGCGCGCATCAATGAGGAAACCGGAATGATCACACTGCAACAACTGCTGATGACCGACAGTGACCTGTCAGGCAGCACGCAGACGGGGAAAGGCACCGAGGGTGCACAAGATTTTCTCTCCCTGCTGGCGGGCGCGCTGACCGACGCCACTGGTCAGGGCAAGGATGCGCCGCTGACCCTGGCTGACCTGAAAGCCGCCGGAAGTAAGCTGGCGAAAGCGGCGCAGAAGGAAGATGGCGAGGCCACACTGCAGGCAAAAATTGCCGACCTGCTTTCGCGTCAGGATACCCTGACCGGCAATGACGCTGCGCAAACCAATGCGCTGCAGACGCTGATTTCCGGATTGGTCCCGACGACACACAGCGACGCCCTGAAATCATTGACCGGCGCAGCACCCCAGGATGAGCGTAAAACCGAGCTGAATGAAGAAGAGCTGGCAGGCTTAAGCGCACTGATGGCGATGCTGCCACACCAGCAGACCGCCACCGCGATGACGCCACAGGCCAGCGGCATTGATGGTGTGAGCACCAAAGCACTTGCAACGTCGACGCTGGCACAGACCGGCATCGGTCAACAGCCTGCGACGCTGAACAATACTGCCGGGCATGAAAAAGCGCAGTCTCCCTATCAGGCACTGACGCCAGACGATTCACAACCGGTTACAGCCTCCGTCACACCTGCCGTGGCGGTGGTTGCTGAGAAGCAGGATATTGCAAGTAACGCCTCATCCACGACGCCGACCTCAACACTGGCTCCGATTGTCAGCAGCCAGGCGACAGCACAGCCTGCCGCAACCGTGGCTACCGCGCCAGTGCTGAGCCAGCCGCTCGGAACCAGCGAATGGCAGCAGACGCTGAGCCAGCACATCACGCTATTCACTAAGCAAGGGCAACAAACAGCGGAACTGCGTCTGCACCCGGAAGATCTGGGTCAGGTGCAAATTTCGCTCAAGCTGGATGATAACCAGGCCCAGCTGCAGATGGTTTCTCCACACAGCCATGTGCGCGCCGCGCTGGAAGCGGCTCTGCCGATACTGCGCACTCAGCTTGCTGAAAATGGCATTCAGCTATCGCAAAGCAGCGTCAGCAGTGAGAGCTTCGCCGGGCAGCAGCAGTCATCTTCTCAGCAGCAACAGCAGGCGTCGCGTTCCGGTCAGCATGGCGGCTTTAATGAAGAGAGCGACGAGTTATTGCCGACGCCTGCCGCACTGCAATCTGCCGCACGTGGCAACAGTGCCGTAGACATCTTCGCCTAAACGCCAGAGGTAACGTGATTATCTCCGTCTTTTCCACGCTTTGACCTAAGCCGGACACGGGATAATCACCTTATTAAGCTGTACCGAAACAGGAAGCTCGTATCAGATGACTGACTCCGCTATCACCAAAAAAAGTAAGCGTTCCATCTGGGTTCCGCTGCTGGTGTTGATCACGCTCGCCGCCTGCGCTACTGCGGGCTATAGTTACTGGCGTATGCAGCAGGAACCGGCCGCCACGGCGGCCAACGCAGAACCCCCACCACCACCGGCTCCGGTATTCTTTCCACTGGATACGTTCACCGTTAACCTGGGTGATGCGGATCGTGTGCTGTACGTGGGGATTACGCTGCGCCTGAAAGACGAAGCAACCCGTTCTCGTCTGAACGATTATCTTCCTGAAGTGCGTAGCCGTTTACTGCTGCTGTTCTCTCGTCAGGATGCCTCGACGCTTGCCACCGATGAAGGCAAGCAAAAGCTGGTCGACGCCATTAAACAGACGCTGGCGACACCGCTGGTAAACGGCCAACCTAAGCAGGAAGTCACTGACGTTCTGTATACAGCCTTCATACTGCGGTAACGACATGGGCGACAGTATTCTTTCTCAGGCAGAAATCGATGCGCTGCTTAACGGCGACAGCGATAAGAGTGATGATCCGCAACCGGGTATTGGCGGCGATAGTGATATTCGTCCCTATGACCCGAATACCCAGCGTCGCGTGGTACGTGAACGTCTGCAGGCGCTGGAGATCATTAACGAACGTTTTGCGCGTCAGTTCCGTATGGGGCTGTTTAACCTGCTGCGTCGTAGCCCGGATATCACGGTCGGTGCGATCCGCATTCAGCCGTATCATGAGTTTGCCCGCAACCTGCCGGTGCCAACCAACCTTAACCTGATCCATCTGAAACCGCTGCGCGGCACCGGGCTGGTGGTGTTTTCGCCGAGCCTGGTGTTCATTGCGGTTGATAACCTGTTCGGTGGCGATGGCCGTTTCCCGACCAAAGTGGAAGGCCGTGAATTTACCCATACCGAGCAGCGCGTCATTAACCGCATGCTGAAGCTGGCGCTGGAATCCTACAGCGACGCGTGGAAAGCGATTA
Organism: Enterobacter sp. MALB-1; assembly: GCF_041021625.1. NCBI lineage: Bacteria > Pseudomonadati > Pseudomonadota > Gammaproteobacteria > Enterobacterales > Enterobacteriaceae > Enterobacter > Enterobacter sp. MALB-1. Next base: position 1,801,855 of record NZ_JBDPJL010000001.1, on the reverse strand, counting down.
ACCCGCTGGAAGTGGAGTACGTCCGTTCCGAGATGCAGGTGAAGTTCACCAACATCACCACCTCGCCGAACGATATCGTGGTGAACACGCCGTTCCACGTAGAGATTGGTAACCTGACCGGTGAGTTCAATATCTGCCTGCCGTTCAGCATGATTGAACCGCTGCGCGAGCTGCTGGTGAACCCGCCGCTGGAGAACTCACGTCATGAAGATCAGAACTGGCGTGAAAACCTGGTACGTCAGGTGCAGCACTCTCAGCTGGAGCTGGTGGCGAATTTTGCCGACATCTCCATGCGGTTATCCCAGATCCTGAAATTACAACCCGGCGATGTTCTGCCGATAGACAAACCCGACCGCATTATTGCCCATGTGGATGGCGTACCCGTGCTGACAAGCCAGTACGGCACGATAAACGGTCAGTATGCGTTACGCGTTGAGCACTTGATCAACCCGATATTGAATTCGCTGAATGAGGAACAGCCCAAATGAGTGACATGAACAATCCGTCCGATGAAAACAGCGGAGCACTGGACGATCTGTGGGCTGACGCATTAAACGAGCAAAAAACCACCCCGAGCAAAAGCGCGGCAGATGCGGTATTCCAGCAGCTAGGCGGCGGCGACGTCAGCGGCACGCTGCAGGACATCGATCTGATTATGGATATCCCGGTCAAGCTGACCGTTGAACTGGGTCGCACCCGCATGACCATTAAAGAGCTGCTGCGCCTGACGCAGGGTTCTGTGGTGGCGCTTGACGGCCTGGCCGGTGAGCCGCTGGATATCCTGATCAACGGTTATCTGATTGCGCAGGGTGAAGTCGTGGTCGTGGCCGACAAATATGGCGTGCGTATCACCGACATCATCACGCCGTCTGAACGTATGCGTCGCCTGAGCCGTTAAGCATGAAAACCCAGGCAACAATATCCCAACCCTCCGCAGTACCGGGTTCGCCGCTGCTCCAGGTGAGCGGTGCTCTGTTCGGTATTATTGCCTTTATTCTGATCGCCGCCTGGCTGGCAAAGCGCTTTGGTCTGGCGGGTAAAACCGCCGGTGCGCGTGGCCTGAAGGTCAGCGCCAGTACCTCACTGGGGCCGCGCGAGCGCGTGGTCATCGTTGATGTGGAAGATGCGCGTCTGGTGCTGGGCGTGACGGCTTCACATATCAACGTATTACATACATTGCCGCCTGCGCCTGAAACTGCGGACGCCAGCGCCGACACACCCGCGGATTTTCAGTCCGTTATGAAGAGTTTGCTTAAGCGTTCCGGGAGATCCTGATGCGCCGTTTGTTATCCCTTACGCTTGCGGGCCTGGCCCTGTTTGCTCCCGCCGTCTATGCGCAACTGCCTGGCCTGGTTTCAACGCCACTGGCAGGTGGCGGGCAAAGCTGGTCGCTTCCGGTTCAGACGCTGGTTTTCATCACCTCCCTGACGTTTATTCCGGCGATCCTGCTGATGATGACCAGCTTCACCCGCATCATCATTGTGTTTGGTCTGCTGCGTAATGCATTAGGCACACCGTCGGCACCGCCAAACCAGGTGCTGCTTGGCCTGGCTCTGTTTTTGACTTTTTTCATTATGTCGCCGGTTATTGACAAGATTTATACCGACGCGTACCAGCCATTCAGCGAAGACAAAATTTCCATGCAGGATGCACTGGAAAAAGGCGCTCAACCTCTGCGTGAATTTATGCTGCGTCAGACGCGTGAAGCGGATCTGGCCCTGTTTGCCCGCCTGTCCAATACCGGTGAGTTACAGGGGCCGGAAGCGGTGCCGATGCGCATTCTGCTGCCTGCGTATGTCACCAGCGAGCTGAAAACCGCGTTCCAGATTGGCTTTACCATTTTTATCCCGTTCCTGATTATCGACCTGGTGATCGCAAGCGTCCTGATGGCACTCGGTATGATGATGGTGCCCCCTGCAACCATTGCCCTCCCCTTTAAGATCATGCTTTTTGTTCTGGTCGATGGCTGGCAGTTGCTGGTCAGTTCGCTGGCGCAGAGTTTCTACAGTTGAGGAGCGCGTAATGACGCCAGAATCGGTCATGATGATGGGCACGGAAGCGATGAAAGTGGCCATTGCCGTCGCCGCGCCCCTGTTACTTGTTGCGCTCGTCACCGGCCTGATTATCAGTATCCTGCAGGCCGCCACGCAAATTAACGAAATGACGCTGTCATTTATTCCGAAGATCATCGCCGTGTTCGTGGCGATTATCGTCGCCGGGCCGTGGATGCTCAATTTGCTGCTGGACTACATGCGCAACCTGTTTACCAATCTGCCGTACATCATCGGCTGATATCACGATGCTGCATTTCACCAGCGACCAGTGGGTTCAGTGGCTTGGCGTCTACTTCTGGCCGATGCTGCGCATTATGGCGCTCATCTCAACCGCGCCGATTCTCAGTGAAAAAACCGTCCCTAAACGCGTCAAAGTGGGGCTGGGCATCATCATCACGATTATTGTTGCGCCCTCACTGCCGCCGGTTGATATCCCCATTTTTTCCCCTAACGCCGTGTGGGTTGCCCTGCAGCAGGTGATGATTGGCGTCGCGGTCGGGTTTACCATGCAGCTGGCTTTTGCTGCCGTGCGTACTGCGGGCGAACTGATCGGCCTGCAGATGGGTTTATCTTTTGCGACCTTCGTCGACCCCGGCAGCCATCTCAACATGCCGGTACTGGCGCGTATTATCGATCTGCTGGCGATGCTGCTGTTTCTCTCGTTCAATGGCCACCTGTGGCTGATCTCAATGCTGGTAGACACCTTCCATACCCTGCCAATTGGAGAGAACCCGGTGAACAGTAACGCATTTCTGGCCCTCGTCCGTGCAGCCGGGCTTATATTCCTCAACGGACTGATGCTGGCGCTGCCGATCATCACTCTGCTGCTGACCGTTAACCTGTCATTAGGTTTACTGAACAGAATGGCACCACAGTTATCGGTATTTGTTATCGGTTTTCCGGTGACGCTGACGGTCGGACTTTTATTAATGTCATTGCTAATGCCACTTATCGCCCCCTTCTGCGAACATTTATTCAGCGAGATATTCAATCTCTTAGCAGATATTGTTAGCGAATTACCACGCAAATAATAATCCGCAATCTTTACGGTGTCTTTCTGAGGATATTCCTAAAATAAAAATCGAAAAACATCTTCCAGGATATATCTGACGCGGTTTAATTGTTTCTAACCACCTCACAATACTTAATATTTACTTTACTTTAAGATGATTCCTGGCAAATTATACGTAACTTTACGGGATAGTGAGTTCGCCTGAAAGTCTTTGTCATGCTCACAGGTTTTATTACGTTTTTCCATCCCGTATGGCTGTTTATGAGCTCTCAGGCAGATGGTGAATTATCGTTACGCATTGAGTGAGGGTATGCCATGTCAACGATCATTATGGATTTATGCAGCTACACCCGGCTAGGGTTAACCGGGTACTTAGCAAGCAGAGGGGTAAGAAAGAGAGACATCAACGATGCACACACCGTTGACGAACTTGCAGCCGCTTGTGATGAACACAAGCCCGGCGTGGTGTTTATTAATGAGGACTGTTTCATTCACGATCCAGCCAACAGTCAGCACATTAAGCAGATCATTAATCAGCATCCTAAAACCCTGTTTATTGTTTTTATGGCGATCGCGAATATCCATTTCGATGAATATTTGTTGGTCCGTAAAAATTTATTGATCAGTTCTAAGTCGATTAAACCAGAGTCGCTGGATGACATCCTGGGTGATTATTTGAATAAAGAAGTGAAGAATGTAGGGGCGGTTAACTTACCCACCCTATCATTAAGCAGAACTGAATCAAGTATGTTACGAATGTGGATGGCTGGGCAAGGGACAATTCAGATCTCTGACCAGATGAATATCAAAGCAAAAACCGTTTCATCACACAAAGGAAATATTAAGAGGAAGATTAAAACGCATAATAAGCAAGTGATCTATCACGTCGTTCGCCTGACTGATAATGTGACAAATGGAATTTTCGTCAATATGCGCTAGTGTGCCTCACTGCTGTCGTACCCTACCTTGATCTCTGGCCTGGCCAGAGATTTTTGCTTTTACAGCAGCAGAAGTCGGGTACGCTGAACGCCACCCGACCACCTGCTATTCTGCCGTTTCCACAAAGATACCATCCGGGTGACCCAGTTCATTGAAGAACCAGATGCCGAGCGGGTAGTCGTCCAGTGACACCAGGTACATCGTGCCTTCATTAAACTCTTCTATTGCCAGCACCACACCGGGGCGGCGCGGTCCACCGTCCGTTTTGACAGTTACCCGATCGTTGACCTTCATACATTCCTCCTGTGGTTTTGAGCCAGTGTAGAACAAAACGCATTTCCTGGCATCGACGTCGGGTTCGAATGGCGTTTTTGTGTGCGGTCTATACTTAAAAACGGACACGGTTAAATGAGGACCCCGTAATGAAGACCGATAAAGAGTACAGCGACACCATCAAACGCGACGTGGAAGTGGATGTTGATGCCCTGCTCGCCGCTATCAATGAGATCAGCGAATCTGAGGTTCGTCGCACGGACGATGGTTCCGACAGAGTGATTGTGAACGGCAGGGATTACCACACCTACCGTGAGCTGGCCGAGGCCTTCGAGCTCGATATCCATGACTTTAGCGTGTCTGAAGCGAACCGTTGAGGCGAAAAAAATCCCGGTCATGGGGATGGCCGGGATGAAACTTGCTTATGCAAGAAGCACTTGAAAATTCGTTACACCAGGAAATCTGATGTACGAAAACATTATCCCCAACAAAATTGCCTGACAAGCATATATTCTTCTGACGAATATAATATTTTATACATGTGATTTTTGGTTATGAGCATAAACGTGCGTGGCGTATGGGTTTGACGGGATCGTTTCCATAACCAGCCCTCCTCTGCCGTGTCCGTTATTTAGGATTTTTCTTAGAACCTCCCGCTATCAATCACCAGGAGCCATTATGCTTTCGCTGCAGGAGACCTTACTGATTTTCACCGACCTCGACGGAACATTGCTGGATATTCATACCTATGACTGGCAACCTGCGGCGTCCTGGCTGGAGAGGCTCCAGGATGAACAGATCCCTGTCATTTTATGCAGCAGCAAAACCGCAGCGGAAATGCACGAGATTCAGCAGGATCTGGGGCTGGAAGGACTTCCGTTCATTGCTGAAAACGGTGCGGTTATTCAGCCTGACATTCGTTGGGAAAATGCATCACGGTTGCTCAGAGGTATACCGCACCCTGACATCCGCCGCGTGATTGAGCAGGTTCGCGCGCGTGAGGGCTATAAATTCACCACGTTTGATGATGTGGATGTACAGATCATTAGCGACTGGACGGGGCTTAACCGCGCGCGTTCCACGCTTGCGCGCAAGCATGAAGCCTCCGTGACGTTAATCTGGCGCGACAGCGACCGGCAACTCGCATGCTTTGAAGACTCGCTGGAACAGGCTGGCCTGAAACTGGTACAGGGGGCACGCTTCTGGCATGTTCTGGATGCCCGCTGTGGTAAAGATATCGCGATTGAGTGGATGGTTGAACGCTATCGCCAGTATGAAGACAGAGAGCCAACGACGCTGGGGCTCGGTGATGGCCCTAACGATGCCCCTCTGCTGGACTGCGTTGACTTCGCCGTTGTCGTCAAAGGTATTAACCGACTCGGCATAACGCTTCAGGATAATAACCCTGAGCGGGTTTACCACACTCAGCTTCCCGGTCCGGCGGGCTGGAGCGAGGGCCTCGATCACTTCCTGGGGTGATCCTGCCAGACGACCTGGTTGCGCCCGCCCTGTTTTGCCTGATACAGCCGCGTATCAGCAATAGACTGTAGCTGTTCAAACTCATAGTTGCCCTTCTCATGCGCACAACTCACCCCAAATGATGCACTGATACGTAACGTCGTACTTTTTTGAACCAGAATTTCTCTGCTGTTGATACGTGAGCGAATACGTTCAGCAATTGCCGCCGCTTCCGGCAGCGCCACGCCAGGTAAAACCACGCAAAACTCTTCTCCCCCGACACGCCCTGCCAGTTCGCCCTCACGTAATCCGCTCGCAATAATCCCTGCGGCGTGGGAAAGAACCTTGTCGCCGGCCTGGTGCCCGAAGCGGTCATTAATGCTCTTAAAACAGTCAAGATCGATCTGGATGACGGAAAACGGTCGCGACTGCTGCTGACATTGCATGGCGAGAATTTTTGCTCGCTCAAACAAGGCTCCACGGTTATGCAGCCGGGTTAACGGATCATGCCAGGCCTGCCACTGAAGGGAATGCTGGAGGGTATACATATTGCTGACCATGCGACGAATAACCAGCCAGGAGATCAGCAGCATGGCGGTAAACAGCGCCCACAACAGCGCCAGCACAATACTGATGCTGCCAAAATCCCCGCGCACGCCTTCGTTCAGGGTATGGATACGCAGGACAACGCCATCGAAATGATCGAGCCGCTCCCAGCTGATAAAGCGGCTTCCCAGGCGAATACCGCCCTGCGTATCGCTCTCAATGGCGCGGGCGATCTGCGCTGTCTCACGCTTATCAAAACGGCTTGCCTGATTGTCTGGTCTTTCCGAGGTAGCAATCATGTTGAGGCGAGTGTCGTAAAGCTGGTACTCCCCTTCCGTATGATCATCCATGGCATCTTCAAGCAGACGCTTCATGGTGCCAAAGGTGAAATCCATCGCCACCACGCCGTACCAGAAATGGTCGTAATAAATTGGCACGCTGGCGGTGATCAGCGGTTCTTTCCCGACAAAAGCCGAAGCCGGTGAAATAAACCACCGCACGGCACGCGCCCGGTTTCCGCGCTCAGACTGTTGGGTAAACCAGGGTTGAGTGACCAGTTGATAATAGCGAGGCGCAATATCCTCTGATTTATCCGTCGCATCGGTTGCGAGAAAGAACCCGGCGCGAGAAACATACACCACGCGCACTTCTTTGCGTTTATCTGACGATGCCAGGCGCAGCAGATACCCCACTTCCAGGGCGGCAGAAAGCTCACTGTTAAGACGGGTGTTGTCGCGGTTAAGAAGCGTGGTTTTTTCGACAAACGCGTCGGAAACGCCATTTATCGGCAGCGTGCGTTTCCGGTCCAGTGCAATCTGCCAGTTTGGGGTGGCCCGCAGGCTACTAAAGCGCAGCACTGCATCATGCAATACGCCGAACGCCAGCGGCGTTTGCAGCGCATCGCCCATGCTGTGACGGAAAAAAAGCATTTTATCGACGCTGAACTGTAGCTGTCGGTCCAGCGCATTCGCGACCGTTTCGAGATGGTTACGCTGGCTGGAAATGTAGGCATCTTCCAGCACGACAACTTCACGCCAGGTCAGAAGAGTGGAAAAGATCAGCACGATCAGAAAACAGCTATTAACAATCAGACCGGGATTGCTGCGCTTATGCAGCCATTGCAGAAAAGATCGTTTTACACGGTTGGTATCGCGCTGCACACACACTCCCTGATTGCCACTCTTTACCCAATACGATAAGCCTGCGTCAGTAAAAACGCCCGGCCAGGCCGGGCGTTAAGTGATTAAGCCTTGTCGCGGTTCTGCCGCCTGTCACCCGGCTGAAGCTCGTCTTCACGAAACGCCTCCCGCTTGATGCCGTACCCATCATACCACCGGCATTCCACCATTCCGCTGGAATAACCGGTAACGATCATGCGTGGACCGCCATTCTTAGGCTTTACTTCATCACTGACCAAAAAGACCATACCTGCCTCCTGTATCAGGGTGAAACTGTTTCAATTTAGACGAGGAATGGCCTTTTTGCATCCTTCAGAAAGAAACAATTAGTGCGACGTTCCGCGCATTTTTTCGACCAGCGTCACGACAGCCACAACGATACCGCCAAGGATAAAACCCAGCACCAGATTGAGCAGCGTCGGCAGAATAGCCGCCACAACAGCGCCCTGCGCTGCGGCAAAATGTTCGATCGCATGGTGCAACGGCGCAATACCATGCACCACAATTCCGCCCCCGACGAGGAACATCGCCAGCGTGCCCACAATGGATAAACTCTTCATTAACCAGGGAGCCAGCACCAGCAGGCTTTTGCCGATACCTCGCGCCAGCACACTTGATTTCTCTTCCAGCCAGAAGCCAATATCGTCCAGCTTCACAATCAGCCCAACCAGGCCGTATACGCCTATTGTCACCAGAATCGCGATACCGGAGAGGATCAGCACCTGGTTGAACAACGGCGCGTCCGAGACGATCCCCAGCGTAATGGCAACGATCTCGGCTGACAGAATAAAGTCAGTGCGGATAGCGCCTTTGACTTTATCGCGTTCAAACGTTTTCGGGTCCTGCGCGGCCAGCGCTTCCAGACGCTGCTGTCGCGCCTCGGGTGTATCGCTCTCTTTGCGTGCAGCGAAGGAGTGCACTATTTTCTCTGCGCCCTCATAGCACAAAAACGCCCCGCCAATCATCAGCAACGGTGTAATGGCCCAGGGAATAAAAGCGCTGATCAGCAACGCCAGCGGAACCAGGATCACCTTGTTGATAAAGGAGCCTTTCGCCACGCCCCACACCACCGGCAGCTCGCGGTTCGCCCTGACCCCGCTCACCTGTTGCGCGTTCAGTGATAAATCATCCCCCAGTACGCCAGCGGTCTTTTTCGCTGCCAGTTTTCCCATGACGGAAATGTCATCCAGCAAGGTGGCGATATCGTCGAGCAATGTTAATAAGCTACTTCCTGCCAAAATCTCTATCCTTCTTTTTTTGGTAATTAAGTGAATAGTATGGAGCAAAACCGGAAACCCTGAAACAGGTAGCTCAAGTCAACAAAAAATTCACATCAACGCCACAATTAAAGGACTCGCCAGCGCGATAGTTTTCACGTTTACTATGATCGACCTTTTTATTCCGTCGTGAGGGACTATGCGTTTCCGGCACTTATTACCGCTCACAGGAGCGCTTTTTTCGCTGTATATCATCTGGGGCTCGACCTATTTTGTCATTCGTATCGGCGTGGAGAGCTGGCCTCCGCTGATGATGGCAGGCGTTCGCTTCCTCTCGGCAGGCGTGCTGCTGATGGCCTTTTTACTGCTACGTGGGCATAAACTTCCACCGCTGCGCCCGATGCTCAACGCGGCGCTGATTGGCCTGCTGTTGCTGGCGGTGGGGAATGGTTTTGTCACCGTCGCCGAGCACCAGAACGTGCCGTCGGGTATTGCGGCCGTCGTGGTCGCCACCGTGCCGCTGTTTACGCTCTGCTTTAGCCGTCTGTTTGGCATTCGCACACGAAAACTGGAATGGCTGGGGATCGCAATCGGTCTGGCCGGGATTATTATGCTCAACAGTGGCGGTAATCTGAGCGGGAATCCGTGGGGGGCGCTGCTGATCCTGATTGGCTCCATGAGCTGGGCTTTTGGCTCGGTCTACGGCTCACGTATCGAACTGCCTTCCGGCATGATGGCGGGTGCCATTGAGATGCTTGCGGCGGGTATTGTGCTGTTGATTGCCTCAGCGTTGACCGGGGAAAGGCTGACGGCAATGCCGGATCTGTCTGGCTTGCTCGCCGTCGGTTATCTGGCACTGTTTGGCTCCATCATCGCCATTAATGCTTATATGTTCCTGATCCGCAATGTCTCCCCGGCTGTCGCCACCAGCTATGCGTATGTTAACCCGGTGGTCGCCGTGCTGCTGGGCACCGGTTTTGCTGGCGAAGTGTTGTCGACCATTGAATGGCTGGCGCTGGGGGTGATTGTTTTTGCCGTGGTGCTGGTGACGCTGGGCAAATATTTGCTGCCCGCTAAGCCCGTGGTGGCACCGTGTGAGGTTGAGAAACCGTAACCGGGTGAATGCCCTGAGTGTCGATCTGCGCCGCCTGACCGCCGCCGCAGATCCACTCTTCCAGCCGCTCCGTCAGCGCCACATCACTGAGTTTCAGCCTGCCGCGCAGAGCACACTCCCAGACGATCAGTACCCGCCAGCCTTCCGCCAAAAGCGTTTCGACATCCCGTTTATCACGCTCCACGTTCTTGCCTATCTTCTCCAGCCAGAAATCGGTGCGCGTGGCGGGCACTTTAAACAGATAACAGTCGTGATGATGCCAGAAACAGCCGTGGGTAAAGATGATGCACTGGTACGGGTCAATCACAAAATCAGGGCGTCCGGCCAGCGCCGCATCCTGCACCCGAAACGTAAACCCCGCCCCGGCCAGCAACCCGGCCAGCCGCTTTTCAATGGCAGTATCACGCGTGCCAATCGCACGCATGTTTTTACTGCGCGTTGCTTTGTCGTGTACATCCGTCATTGACGGCCTCACTTTTTCGCAACATCACCGCTTTATTGATGCGTGAAACCAGCAGCTTCGCCACCGCCGCAAACGCGGGCACCACGACCGAGTTACCAAACTGGCGGTACGCCTGAGTGTCCGATACCGGAATACGAAAACTGTAGCCTTGTGGCGTCTCAAATCCCATCAGGCGGGCGCACTCGCGGGGCGTTAACCGACGCGGACGATGTTGCTGGTTCTGCGGATCGTCGAAATCTTTTTCACCGAGTGTTTTATCCCACCCTCTGTCGATAAGGATTTCCGCGCCATCTTTGTAATAACGGGCAGACAACGTGCGGGTCACGCTATCCGGATTATCAGGGTTCACCATGCCAAAACCAAAGCCGTTGCCTTTGGCCTGATGCTTTTTGGCGTAGCGATACAGGTATTTCCACAGCACCGGCGTGAGAATAAATTTCGCGTCAACGACGGGTTCCAGCAAATCAGCGATAGTCGGACGGCGCGCCGGGTATAACGACGGGAGATCCCGAAGGGTAAAATCGCCCTTCAGATTAAGATCCCGGCGGAACCCCACCAGCACAATACGTTCGCGATGCTGGGGCAGGAAATGTTTGCCATCGATAATTTTCGGATCATCTGCCCCCATATCCTGTGAATCCGCTACGTCGTAGCCCAGCTCATCCAGCGTTTGCATAATAATGCGGAACGTTTTTCCGCCGTCATGACTTTTTAAATTCTTGACGTTCTCCAGCACAAAAATCGCCGGACGACGGGCATCGATAATGCGGGCGACATCGAAAAAGAGCGTTCCCTGCGTATCACAGGCAAAACCGTGCGCGCGTCCCAGGGCGTTCTTTTTCGACACACCGGCCAGCGAGAAAGGCTGGCACGGAAAGCCCGCCAGCAGCACGTCATGGGCGGGGATGGTGTTGCGAATATGCGCTGCGGCCTCTTCATCGGTGACGCCACTTTTATGGCTCAGGGTCACATCCCGGATGTCGGCATTAAAATGGTGCGCGTGCGGATCGCAGTACCAGTTGGCTTTGTAGGTGCGTACCGCGTGTTTATTCCATTCACTGGTAAAGACGCACTGGCCGCCGATAGCTTCAAAGCCGTGGCGGATGCCGCCGATACCGGCGAAGAGATCGATAAAACGGAAGGCATAATCCGGGTGTGCGGCAGAAGGCCGCGGGAGCAGGTTCTGCAGATAACGAAATTCACCTTCGCTCAGGCGGTGCCCTGCCCGCTCGCTGTTCAGGAGTCTCTTCAGGATTGCCGGGCTCCAGTGACTTTCTCCGTGAGCCTCCAGCTGGTTCGCCAGCGTTCTGGCATCATAGATATCCATCAGCTGACGCAGTAATGCCTGCACCGCTGCCGTTGATTTCTCACTCCGCTCAGGCGCGGGCTCAGTCACAGATCGATTTTCCTGCATTCTCTTAACCGGACAATAAAGACTGAAAACAGAGTACCACAGTTCAGGATCTCAAGCTGCGATGGAAACGACGCTGCACCTGGCTGTCTAATCCCAGGCAGTCGCCCTGCAATTCGGCGCTCAGTTTCGCCAGAAACTGGATCAGAAAATCGGCGTTATGTCGCGCCAGTTCGCGCCCGACCTCCGTTTGCATGGTTTCAGGTAAATGAAGCAGCTTGGTCTGGAAATGATCGAGCGCGTAGGCTTTGTCATTCAGAGGGCGCGTTTCCGCGAACGGATCGTCCGCATCAAACAGTGCCACGCCCAGCGCACCGGACACGGCGAAGACGCGCGCCAGGCCGATAGCGCCTAACGCTTCCAGCCGGTCAGCATCCTGCACAATTTTGGCTTCAGGGCTTTGCGGTGCAATCCCGGCGCTGAAGCTGTGCGCTTCAATAGCATGTTCGACGGCGGCATAGCATTCTGGCGGGAAGTCCGGGAAATGGTGGCACAGAATGTCACGTGTTTTACGCGCGGCCAGCCTTGATGACTGGTGTCGTTCGGGATGATTTTTCGGCAGGCTGACAATGTCATGAAAGTAACAGGCGGTAAGCACCACCAGCGGATTGACCGTCTGGTGAGACAGCATTTTCTGCGCCGTCATCCAGACTCGGCGGAAATGAGAAATATCATGCGCCGCGTCATCCGTCGCGTGGTTGTCCTTGAGCCAACGTTCAAAGCGGTGTTGCCACAGTGCGAGATCCATAACCCTGCCCAGTCACTAAAAAGAGAACGAACTATAACACAACCGAATTAATTCAATTAAAAAATAGAACCGCCAAATACTTAATAATAATTACGACATATATATTTTATATATCAATTCGCGAGAATAATAAAGTGACAATAAGAAATATTTTGCAATATTTTATATAATTTAATTACATTTATTTTTGAACCAAAATCATTCTTCGTAGAATAGTATCGACGATGTAATTACGGAGGGTGATTACATATATTCATATAAATTATCTTTAAAGGGAATATATAATGAAAAGAAAAGTTTTGGCAATTCTTGTACCCGCGTTATTAATGGCTGGCGCAGCAAATGCGGCAGAAATGTACAATAAAGACGGTAATAAAGTTGACCTGTACGGTAAAGTCGACGCGCGTCATACTTTCTCTGACCACGCGGGTGATGATGGCGATGAAACCTACGTCCAGATTGGTTTCAAAGGCGAAACGCAGATCAACAACGGTCTGGTTGGCTATGGTCAGTGGGAATATAAAACCTACGCTAACGATACCGAAGGCGCGGGCGATACCTCCTTTAACCGTCTGGCTTACGCTGGCCTGAAATATGGTGAATACGGTTCATTTGATTACGGTCGTAATTACGGCGTTGTGTATGACGTCGAAGCATGGACCGATATGCTGCCAGTATTTGGTGGCGACTCTTACACCTGGACTGACAACTTTATGAATGGCCGTGCTAACGGTCTGGCGACTTACCGTAATAATGATTTCTTCGGTATGGTTGATGGTCTGAACTTCGCGCTGCAATATCAGGGCAACAACGAAGGTACGAATATTAACGAAGATCAGGAAGGCACCAAAAATGGTCACGAAAATGTTCGTTTCCAGAATGGCGACGGCTTCGGTATGTCAACGACCTATGACTTCGACTTCGGTCTGAGCCTGGGTGCTGCATACTCTTCTTCCGATCGTACTAATGAGCAAGTTGCTTACGGTGCAGGCAGCAATAACCGCTTCAGCAAATTTGCTGGTGGTGAAACGGCAGAAGCCTGGACCATCGGCGCGAAATACGACGCGCAGGGTTACTACCTGGCGATGATGTATGCTGAAACCCGCAACATGACGCCATACGGCGACACTGGCATTGCCAACAAAACGCAGAACTTCGAAGCCGTAGCGCAGTATCAGTTCGACTTCGGTCTGCGTCCATCCCTGGCATGGGTTTACTCAAAAGGTATCGATCTGGGCGGCAACGATTACCACCCAGGCAATGGCTATGACTATGTGGACCAGGATCTGGTTAACTACATCGACCTGGGCATGACCTACAGCTTCAACAAAAACTTCTCCACCTATGTTGATTACAAAATCAACCTGCTGGATGAAGACGATGCCTTCTACAATGACAACGGTATTGCGACCGACGATATTGTTGGCGTTGGTATGACTTACCAGTTCTAATCCCCATAAATACTAAAGCCCGCTCTGCGGGCTTTTTTTATCTCATGCACTCAATCGTTACGGCGCTTCCTGCAGCGCAACCCGAATAAAGCCATTGTTCTGCGCCAGCAGTTCATGCGCCTTCCATGCATCCAGCCCCGTCAGCACCATCAGGACCGCCGTTTTACAATTGTGATTACAGCTTTCCAGTGCCGCTTTTGCTACGGCGCGGGTGCATCCGCCGGCTTCCATCACAATGGCAATTTGCCGCTCTGCCCATCGGGTGTTGCTTGCCTCCAGATCCACACGCAGGTTGCTGTATACGCGCCCGGTGCGGATCGCCAGTCCGGTCATCACCATATTGAGGATCATTTTTTGGGCTATCCCCGCTTTGGTATTCGCATACCCTGCGACCACATCCGCCCCCAGATCCGGCGCAATGACCATACTCGCCAGCTGCGCGGCTTCACTTTGCGGATCGCCCGTAATGACGGCAACGGCTGCGCCCAGCGACCATGCATGCCGCATTGCCCCCCAGACCCAGGGCGTTTTACCGCTGACCGTCAGGGCCAGCATCATATCGTGCTCACCAAACGTCATCGTCTGCAGGTCGGCAACTCCGCGCTCATAGTTTCCGGCATCGTTGCCAGCAGAGATGGCTAAAACGGGATGTTTTCCGGGGGCATATTCTTCTGCTGCCTGCTCTGCCACGCGTCCGGATGGCCCCGCCCCGACAATCACCAGACGACCACCATGGCTGAGTGTTGCCGCCGCGTTATCGACCACACGGGCAAGGGTTGTTAAAAAGGGAGTAATAGCATCGGAGATTTGTGCATCATCCTGGTGAATGACGTTCAGCATGTCCAGCGTGGACAATCTATCGATATTCATCGTGCTGGCGTGCCGTCTTTCCTTGACTGAACCGGTAAGCATAATGCTCATAAACAGCCTCCTTATTATGAGTTCCCACACACTATAAAGTGTTTTATATAGATGACCTGCGAGGAGCCTCACGAAAAGAGGACAGAATGCATGCTTTTACATGGCTTTAAGAAAAGCGCTTCATCGGTGATAATTAGCCCTTACTTCTTCATCGCGGAGTATTGATGAGCGATTTGCAGCCCTTCCCCCCGACGCGCAAGCGCCCCATGAAACTGAACACGCTGGTCACGCTGATGGTCTGTGCCATTATCGGCTCTGTTCTGTTGCTGGTGTTTGCACTCTATTCCGTGCAAATCACGCGCGCCACACGCGATGATGTCAAAGATACGGCGCTGGGTATTGCCCGGACCTTTGCCGACAGCCCGGACGTGAAGCGCGGCCTGCTGCAATCGCCGCAGGCGGATATCATTCAGCCCATTGCCCAGGCCGTAACAACCCGCAACGATCTGCTGTTTACAGTCGTGACCGACATGCGGGGCATCCGTTATTCGCACCCGAACGAGGCGCTATTAGGCCTGCATTTTATCGGCGATGACCTCACGCCTGCACTGGAAGGAAAAGAGAACGTCTCTGTTAACCGGGGCGTACTCGCCGAAGCGCTGCGCGTATTTACCCCCATTTATGATGCCCGGCATGAGCAAATTGGCGTTGTGGTGGTAGGGATCTCCCTGAATAAAGTGGAAGAGCAGATCGCCCGCGGGCGGCTGAATGCCATATGGACCATTCTGTTCAGTATTTTGATGAGTTCGCTGGCGATCTGGGGCCTGGTTCGCGTCCTGAAACGCATTCTGTTCGGGCTGGAGCCTTACGAGATCTCTGCACTGTTTGAACAGCGCCAGGCAATGCTGCAGTCGCTCCGGGAAGGCGTGATGGCGGTGGACATTCATGGCCGTGTGACGATGATTAACCATGCCGCCCGCGAAATTTTACTTCTGCCTTCCGGCCAGCACTCTGAAAATACCAGCGAACCGCTGCTGGCAAGCCTGCGGGAAGTCTCGAAGACCGGTATTGCGCGACAGGATCAGGAGATCAGCTGTAACGGGCGACTGCTGCTGTGCAATATGGTGCCCGTGAAAAGCCAGAACCAGGTGATCGGTGCTATCAGCACCTTCCGTGATAAAACCGAAATCAGCCAGCTGATGCAGCGCATTGATGGCATGGTCAATTACGTCGACGCCCTGCGCGCCCACACGCATGAGTTTATGAACAAACTGCATGTGATCCTGGGGCTTTTACACATGAAGCGTTACGACAAGCTGGAAGAGTACATCCTGCAAACGGCGCATCATTACCAGACTGACATTGGGATTATCCAGCGCAAAATTAAATCGCCAGTGATCGCGGGCTTTTTGCTGGGTAAAATCAATCGGGCTAAAGAAGCAGGATTCACCCTGACGCTGGCTGATGAGTGTCAGTTGCCGGATACTGCCAGCGAAGAGCAGGTGGCAGTGCTGATCACCGTGCTGGGTAACTTAATAGAAAACGCGCTGGATGCAATGGAAGGCCAGCCAGAAGGCGAGATCAGCCTGCTGTTGCATTACCAGAATGGCTGGCTCAGTTGCGAAGTCAGCGATGACGGCCCCGGTATCGATCCGGTGCAGCTGGAGGCTATTTTTACCAAAGGCTACTCAACAAAAGGTGAAAACCGTGGCGTTGGGCTGTTCCTTGCACGCCAGCAGATCCAGAATTTGGGCGGTGATATTACCGTCGAGTCGGAACCTGGCGTATTTACCCAATTTTTTGTTCAGATCCCCTGGGATAGCGAGAGGAATATCGCGTGATAAATGTTTTAATTGTCGATGATGACGCTATGGTAGCCGACCTCAACCGCCTGTACGTGAACCGCGTTGAGGGTTTTCGCTGCTGCGGCGTCGCCTCCACGCTCAACCAGGCCGAGGCGTTGATCAATAATCCCGACCAGCCCATTGATCTGGTGCTGCTGGATGTCTATATGCAGCAGGATAACGGCCTGGATCTGCTGCCCGTCATCCGGGCTTCAGGCCGCCCGATCGACGTGATTATGATCTCCTCGGCCTCGGATGCCACCACCATCCAGACCTCCATGCACTATGGCGTGGTGGACTATCTGATTAAGCCCTTCCAGTTTCCGCGCTTTGAAGAGGCGCTGAACGGCTGGAAGGCGAAGCACAACATGATGGGATCACACCAGTATTATGAGCAGGCCGATGTCGACAGACTGATCCACGGCGGTGCGCCGGAACTGGCAGACAGCAAGAAATTACCGAAAGGGTTAACGCCGCAAACGCTGCGCACCATTTGCCAGTGGATTGACGCGCACCCGGAAATGGAGTTTTCTACCGATGACCTGGCAAACGCGGTCAATATTTCGCGCGTCTCCTGCCGTAAATACTTAATCTGGCTGGCGCAGATTAACATTCTGTTCACCAGCATTCACTACGGTGCGACCGGGCGTCCGGTGTATCGTTACCGGCTCCAGCCGGAGCAGACAGGGCTACTCAAACAGTATTGTCAGTAACGCGATAGCGGTCATCCAGAAGCGTAAAGCGGAAGTGGTGCATTGATGAGATCACCACTTCTTTGGTTTTCGTCACAAAGATGGCTTCAATATCGGGACGGGCTCGCAACGCAGTACAGCCCTTCTCTACGCCCATGCCGTACAGCAGCGTGGTCCAGATATCACCGTCGATGGACTCTTTTGACAGAATGGTGACGCTATCCAGTTCGTTATCCAGCGGATACCCGGTGCGCGGATCGAGGATGTGGTGGTAGCGTTTGCCGTTCTGTTCGAAGTAACGCTCGTAGGTTCCCGATGTCACGACGGATCGGTTTTCTACCGTCATCGACCCAATCAGCTCATTTTCCGCGAACGGTTTTTTAAGCCCTACGTGCCAGCCCCCTTCCGGCGAGCCTAGCGTCTGAATATTACCGCCCAGGTTAATCAGGCCCAGCGTCGTACCTTCTTTACGAAGATAATCCCGCACGCGGTCGGCAATATACCCTTTAGCGATAGCCCCAAGATCAATCTCCATCCCGGCTTTTGCCAGAAACACGCTGCCGGAGGTTTCATCCAGCACCACATCTTCCGGACGGGTAATGCTAAGTAACGCGGCGATTTCAGCGGCTGGCGGCACGCTGTCACCCTTAAAACCGATCTTCCAGCGCTTCACCAGCGGTCCAATCGCCAGGTTAAATGCGCTCTCTTTGAACAGGCTTGCCGCTTTTGCGCAGCGGATCAGTTCAAACACCGGGCGGCTGACAGAAACCGGATGCTGACCGGCAGCATGGTTGATATCCATGACCTGCGAGTGGGCGCGATTGACGGTAAGCAGATCTTCATACTGCTTGATCAGGCGAAACACGCGGGAGGCGAGCGCCTCGTCATGGGAAAAGAGTTTCAGGAGGATGGGAGAGCCCATCAGGACGGCGGAATAGCTGTAAACGCGATGATCAGAAGACATGGTGCAAGCTCCCTGGTTGAAATGCCGGATACACGACGCGTATCCGGCAAACCATAACGGCTGACTTATGCTCTTTTCGCGCGCATCGCCGCCTGATGTCCGGCAAGCGTACCAAAAATAATGATGTCTGCCACTGCGTTACCGCCGATGCGGTTGCCACCGTGGATACCACCGACCACTTCACCGGCGGCAAACGCCCCTGGCAGCACGTTGTGGTTATTATCCAGCACGCAGGTTTCGGTGTTGATGGTCACGCCCCCCATAGTGTGATGAACGCCCGGCGCAATCTGAATGGCGTAGAACGGCCCTTCGTTGATCGGCGCACGCAGCGCGGTGGTACGGCCAAAGTCATCATCGTGCTGTTTTTCCACAAAACCGTTATAGCGTTCCAGCGTCGCCAGGAAGGCATGGTGATCCATCCCCAGTGCTTCAGCCAGTGCTTTTGGTGAACTGGCGCTGGTGACAAAGCCTTTGGCAATGTACTCATCCGCCGCTTTATTTTTAGTACGAACATGCTCATCAAAGACGATGTAGGCATATTTCTCTGGCAGCGCGATGATTTGCGCGGACACTTTGTCGCGTGTCGACATTTCGTTGTAGAAACGGTTCCCCTGCTGATTCACCAGAATCGCCCCGCCACCACGAATGGATTCAGAAATCAGGTACGACGTTTTCTGCTCGACGGTCGGGTGGATCTGAATTTCACCCATATCCACGGTGCCCGCCCCGATGCGTTCCAGCAGCGCGATGCCGCCACCGGTGGCCCCTTTGTGGTTGGTGGTGACGAACCCTGCCAGATCGGGACGGTATTTCACCACCATCTGGCTGTTAGCGCTGAAGCCCCCCGTCGCCACAATCACACTTTTGGTTGCCACCGTGATGGCTTCATTCTCTTCGGTGGTCAGACGCACGCCGGTCACTTCACCGTTTTCGAAAATAATATCGCTGACCGAGGTATCGAGCATCACGTCGATGTTACGTTTGTTAACGTTACGTACCAGGCCGCTGATCAGATAGCCACCGACTGCAGAGCCGTCTTTCGGGCGGTGAGTACGGTCGATGCTCATCCCGCCGGTAGTGGTGATGTCGTTCAGCATGATACCGCGCGTTGCCAGCCACTCGATGGCCTCTGGCGCATTCTCCACGAAGCGGCGCAGCAGTTCCGGGTTGTTCTTGTTTCCGCCGCCTTGCAGCGTTTCCTGATAGAACAACTCTTTGCTGTCCTGAATGCCTTTCACACGCTGGAAGCGAGTCTCTGCCGCGTTCATCCCGGCAGATGCTTTGATGGTGTTGCCGCCGATGGTCGGCATTTTCTCGATAATCAGTACGCTCGCACCTTCATCGTGCGCCTGAATCGCTGCCGCCAGACCGGCCCCGCCGCTACCGACCACCACCACGTCCACGCTTTTGGTTTCGTTCGGGTCAACGCCCTCTTCCGCCGCCAGCGCTTTGCTGGATTTCAGCATGGCTTTTGATACCGCTTTTTTCACCGCTTCGCTCTGGCTGGTTGCGCCGGTGATGGCATCCACATGCGGCGTGTTCGCATCCAGAATGCGGGTACGGATCTCTTCAAAGCTGGTAACGAACTCAACGTCTTCGCTCGGGCCAGAGGCCAGTTCGATATCGGCAATGCGGTCCGTGTCCAGGCTGACGTTAATCACCAGTTCGTTTGCGTCGTCCTGCACTTTCTCAACGAACATGCCTGGTTTGAATTTTGACTCTCCCATACTCATGTCGCGGATCATCGCCTCCACCAGCGAGAAGCGCCACAGCGGTTCAGGAATGTTCAGTTCTTCGCGTTTGGTGCTGTCCATAAACAGCTCCAGGTTTTCACCGGCTGCAATACGGTCGGTCCAGTCCGGGTAGGCGATGGTGGCACGACCCACGGCGATCAGGTCGTAACCATGATCCAGCGCTTCATTCACATCGGCTGCATTCACCACGCCGCCCACGCCCATCACCGGAACCTGTGCCAGCGTTTCAGAACGCATTGCACAGTATTTTTCGATAAGCGGAGTGGGATCTTGCGTGTCGACAATGGAAGGGCGCAGGGTGGCACCGACGGAGAAGTGCAGATAATCGACGCCACGCGCCGCCAGTTTTTCCAGCAGGTACATGGTGTCTTCAAAGCGAATGCCGGGAACTTCCAGCTCTTCAGGAGAGAAACGGTAGCCAATAATAAAGGCATCATCGGCGTACTGGCGCACCATTTTGTGGGTAATATCCAGCACCGCCAGCGGGAACTTCGCACGGTTGTCGCGGCTGCCGCCCCACTCGTCGTCGCGCTGGTTTGAGTTTGGCGAGTAAAACTGCTGGATCAGATAGGTGTTTGCCCCGTGGATTTCCACACCGTCGAAACCGGCCTGAATGGCACGACGCACCGCTTCACCAAACTTACCGATCATGCCTTCCACTTCTGCCGTGGTCAGGGCCACCGGCGTCGCAGCACCGTCACGCGGCGCGGCAACGGCGCTTGGGCCAACCGGTGTGCGGCCACCGATAAGTTTAGGATCGACCATGCGGCCGCCGTGGTAAATCTGCAGAAGGGCTTTTGAGCCGTTGGATTTAATAGCCTCGGCAATTTTCGCCAGCCCGGCGATTTTCTCGTCGCTATCGATACCAATCGCCCCCGGAAACGCGAGGCCGAGATCGTCCACAAAGCAGCACTCCACAATAATGGTGCCAATGCTGCCCGAACGCGCGCGATAGTACTCCACCAGCTCGCTGGTGACTGTGCCATCGTAATAGCCCGTACAGGTTGTCATGGGGGCCATTAACAAACGGTTTTTTAGTTCAGTGCCATTCGGTAATGTGAAAGGGCTTAGAATACGTTCGTTAGTGCTCATAATAGAAACTCCAAACTTTAAAATTAAGAATTCGTTATCGGGCTCAGTTTTATTTCGTTTTTTTATGCCGATGTCATGATAGTAATATAATGATTTTTTTAGTTTCCAAAGATATTACGTTAGTTAAAAAACTATTTAATCCCTGCGATAACATCAATAACACATTGGTGTTAGCAATATAGATTGCATCATTCACAACAATTTAAAATTCGTTAAAATTTTGAAGGTAAGACCAATTACAACAAGATACATAAAAACAATAAATATCAACAAGATAGAAAAAAACCAATTTTATCATGTTATCACAATGATAAAAAACAAAGCAGAAAACACCTAATACCCACATACATCCGAGTGGTTATTTGAAAACGAATAAAAATACACCTCAGATTCTATTTATTTGATCGCGATCAACAGATCTGGTCTCCGAAGGCGCAATATATAAACATCATATTTTTTAATTTAGCGCATATAAAAATGCGTCAAATACTATTTACTGAAATAACAAAACCGCACGTTTAATAACTAAAAAAAGCAAAGCAACTAAATAAAGCGGATTTGTCATTTCACCGTACGAACGAATTTTTGACAACTTAAGACGTGAAAACTATGACCACAAAAACTGCTGTAACGCCTCCTGCGGCGAGTAAAGCATCAGACGGAAATGCAAAACGTCTGCTGATGATGGCGCTGCCGATTATCGTCGCCGTGCTGCTGCTGTTTGTTCCCGTTCCTGAAGGGCTGCCGCCTTATGCGTGGCATTACTTCGCGATCTTTGTCGGCGTGATCGTCGGGTTGATCTTCGAACCGCTGCCGGGTGCCGTCATTGGCCTGACCGGCGTGGTGGCGATTGCCCTGTGCAGCCAGTGGGTGCTGTTCAGCCCGGAGCAACTGGCCGACCCGAAATTCAAGCTGGCAGGAGCCTCCTTTAAATGGGCTGTCGGTGGCTTTGGCAACTCGACTGTGTGGCTGATTTTCGGAGCCTTTATGTTCGCCGCAGGCTATGATAAAACCCGCTTCGGCCGCCGTCTGGCGCTGATTCTGGTGAAATATCTGGGCCGTCGCAGCCTGACGCTCGGTTACGCCATCACCTTCGCGGACCTGCTGCTGGCACCGTTTACCCCATCCAACACTGCACGCAGCGGCGGGACCATCTACCCGATTATCGCTAACCTGCCGCCGCTGTACGGTTCAAAACCAAACGATCCCAGCGCGCGTAAAATTGGCTCGTATCTGATGTGGGTGGCGATCACCGCAGCCTGTATCACCAGCTCGATGTTCCTCTCTGCTCTCGCGCCTAACCTGCTGGCCCTGGCGCTGGTGAAAAGCACCGTAGGGATTAACATCTCCTGGGGCACCTGGTTTATCGCCTTCCTGCCGCTCGGTGTGCTGTTGATTCTGACCATGCCGCTGCTGGCGTACTGGTTCTATCCACCCGAAGTGAAAGTGAACGACGAAGTGCCGCTGTGGGCAAGCCGTGAACTGGAGAAACTGGGAAAACTGTCCCGTAACGAAATCCTTCTGCTGGTCTTCGTCTGCTGTGCCCTGCTGATGTGGATCTTTGCGGCCGCGTGGATTGAACCCGCGATGGCTGCCCTGTTGATCGTCGGCCTGATGCTGTGGACCGGCGTGCTGGAGTGGAACGACATCACCGGTAACAAAGCGGCATGGAACACCTTCGTCTGGTTCGCCACGCTGGTTGCGCTGGCAGACGGCCTCTCCTCCACCGGCTTCATCGGCTGGCTGGGTAAAGAGGGGGGCATGCTGATGAGCGGTATCTCTCCGGGTGTCGCCACCATTGTGTTGCTGCTGGCGTTTTATCTGCTGCACTATCTGTTTGCCAGCACCACCGCGCACACCACGGCGCTGCTGCCCGCGATGCTGACCATCGCCTCCACCATTCCGGGCATGAATATGGAAGTATTCGTCCTGCTGATGGTGACGTCGCTAGGTATCATGGGGATCATCACGCCTTACGGAACTGGCCCAAGCCCGATTTACTACGGTAGCGGTTATCTGCCAACCAAAGACTACTGGCGTCTGGGCACCATCTTCGGTGCCATCTTCCTGGCGGCCCTGCTGCTGATTGGTTATCCGTGGATGTCCATGATGTTCTGATTTCTGACCGCCGGGGTAACCCTCCGGCGGTTTTATTTTTGTGGAGCAAGCTATGTCAAACAAACCCTTTTACTACCAGAACCCCTTCCCTCTCGCACACGATGACACCGAATACTACCTGCTGACCAAAGAACACGTCTCCGTTGCGGAATTCGACGGTCAGGAAGTGCTGAAAGTGGAGCCGGAAGCCCTGACCCTGCTGGCACAGCAGGCCTTCCACGATGCCGCCTTTATGCTGCGTCCTTCGCACCAGAAACAGGTTGCCGCCATTCTCACCGACCCGGAAGCCAGCGAAAACGACAAATACGTCGCCCTGCAGTTCCTGCGCAACTCTGACATTGCGGCGAAAGGCGTGCTGCCAACCTGTCAGGATACCGGCACGGCGATCATCATGGGCAAAAAAGGCCAGCGCGTCTGGACCGGCGGCGGTGACGAAGCGGCGCTGAGCCAGGGCGTGTATAACACTTACATCGAAGATAACCTGCGCTACTCCCAGAATGCGGCGCTGGACATGTATAAAGAGGTGAACACCGGCACCAACCTGCCTGCACAGATTGACCTCTACAGCGTCGACGGCGACGAGTATAAATTCCTGTGCATGGCCAAAGGCGGTGGATCTGCCAACAAAACCTACCTCTATCAGGAAACCAAAGCGCTGATCACCCCGGCGAAGCTGAAAAACTACCTGGTTGAGAAGATGCGCACACTGGGCACCGCAGCCTGCCCGCCGTACCATATTGCGTTTGTCATCGGCGGCACCTCTGCGGAAGCCACGCTAAAAACCGTCAAGCTCGCCTCGACGCGCTATTACGATGCTTTGCCAACCGAAGGCAACGAACACGGCCAGGCATTCCGCGATGTGCAGCTGGAACAGGAGCTGCTCCAGGAAGCGCAGAACCTCGGCCTCGGCGCGCAGTTTGGTGGCAAATACTTCGCCCACGATATCCGCGTGATCCGCCTGCCACGCCACGGTGCCTCCTGCCCGATCGGCATGGGTGTCTCCTGCTCGGCTGACCGCAACATCAAAGCAAAAATTAACCGTGACGGTATCTGGATCGAAAAGCTGGAACACAACCCAGGCCAGTATATTCCTGAAACCCTGCGTCAACAGGGCGAAGGCGACGTGGTCAGTATTAATCTCGATAAACCGATGAGTGAGATCCTGGCGCAGCTCTCTGCCCATCCGGTTTCTACCCGTCTGTCACTGAACGGCACCATCATCGTGGCGCGCGACATTGCGCATGCGAAGCTGAAAGAGCTGCTTGATAACGGCGAAGCGCTGCCGCAGTACGTAAAAGATCATCCGATCTATTACGCTGGCCCGGCCAAAACGCCAGAAGGTTATGCCTCCGGTTCGTTAGGCCCAACCACCGCGGGCCGTATGGACTCGTATGTGGACTTACTGCAATCCCACGGCGCGAGCATGATCATGCTCGCGAAAGGCAACCGCAGCCAGCAGGTAACGGACGCCTGTCACAAACACGGCGGTTTCTACCTCGGCAGCATCGGTGGCCCGGCGGCGGTGCTGGCGCAAAACAGCATTAAGAGCCTGGAGTGCGTGGCGTATCCTGAGCTGGGTATGGAAGCCATCTGGAAAATTGAGGTGGAAAACTTCCCGGCGTTTATCCTGGTGGATGACAAAGGCAACGACTTTTTCCAGCAGATCCAGAATAAACAGTGCAACGGATGTTCACAGCGCTGAGGTTTTCCACTGGTTGCCTGAAGATGAATGCGGCAAACCGTGATCCTGCAGGAAAAGATTCTCTGCACGTTTAGCGCGATAGCGAGAGAATTGCGTTAGCCGCGAATATGGCCATGGATGGCTCACTGCTCAATATTCGGATCTGAACTTTCTTAATGCATTGCCCATTAATCTGATTAACACTGACAAGACAGAGAGTTGGTGTAAAGCCAGCAATGCTGAATGATTTCTCTACAGCGGTTACAAAGCAAGCTACGACTTACTTCACAAAATGAATGACATAGTGGCAAAGCACTACCTTGAGACAGAAGCGAAGTGGTAACGTGTGTGGCGAGGGTTGCTATCATGCCGGGTTGTTTGGCATGTTAACAGACCTGACCTTTCAATTTTGTTCAAGTGACGAGTTTGCGAGCAAAGCGATGATTAAGTGGCCCTGGAAATCGAATGATACTGGTCGAAATATGGCACTGCCCTGGGATGAGGCGCTGGCGATTCCTGTGCTGGCTAATCTCCAGCCGGAAGAACAGTCAAAGCTGATTCACCTGGCCGATCGTTTTTTGCAGCAAAAACGGCTGGTTCCTCTTCAGGGCTTCGAACTGGAACCGTTAAAAAGCACGCGTATCGCCCTGCTCTTCTGTTTACCGGTACTGGAACTCGGTATCGAGTGGCTGGATGGCTTCCACGAAGTGCTCATTTACCCGGCTCCGTTCATCGTGGACGACGAATGGGAAGATGATATTGGTCTTGTGCATAATCAGCGTGTTGTTCAGTCCGGGCAAAGCTGGCAGCAAGGGCCGATCATCCTGAACTGGCTGGATATTCAGGATTCATTCGATGCATCCGGCTTCAACCTGATTATCCATGAAGTGGCACATAAACTGGACACCCGCAATGGCGATCGTGCCAGCGGTGTGCCGCTCATTCCGCTACGTGAAGTGGCTGGCTGGGAGCATGATCTGCATGCAGCAATGGACAATATCCAGGATGAGATCGATCTCGTCGGTGAAAGCGCCGCCAGCATTGATGCCTACGCCGCAAGCGACCCGGCGGAATGTTTTGCCGTGCTGTCTGAGTATTTCTTCAGCGCCCCGGAACTTTTCGCTCCTCGTTTCCCGGCACTGTGGCAACGTTTTTGCCATTTCTATCAGCAAGATCCGCTTCAGCGTTTACGTAAAAATGATGCCCTCGGCGGTAATATAGCCACTCAGGTACACTAAAACAGCAGTTTGCATCTTAATTAACCAGTTGAATCAGCGAGTTAATTTTAGTGTTGACACACATTAGCGAGGCCATTAACATGCGCCTCGTTCACACGATTCCTCTGTAGTTCAGTCGGTAGAACGGCGGACTGTTAATCCGTATGTCACTGGTTCGAGTCCAGTCAGAGGAGCCAAATTCTTGTTTCTATGCATCTCAGGATGTCTCAAGAGTATTTTGATTCAAGGAGTTAGCACAGAAACTTGTCTCATTGCATATTGATTTATCTCTCCGCATCGGGACAAATTGGTGGTCTGATTTGGGGTCATTTCAGTTCGATAATGGAGTGACCACCATATGTCTCTTACCGATACAAAAATCCGCAATACAAAACCATCTACATCTCCCTTTAATTTGACTGATGCTCATGGATTGTACTTACTTATCAATCCCGGCGGTTCACGTCTCTGGTACCTGAAATACCGCTTTAACAGTAAAGAATCTCGCATTGCCTTAGGTCCGTATCCTCAGGTTTCTCTTTCCGAGGCCCGGCAACAACGGGAAGGGATCCGTAAACTCCTTGCCCAGAACATCAACCCCACCCGGCACCGGGCCAACGAACGGATTGCTCGTTCCCCGGATAAATGCTTTAAAGTCGTGGCGCTGGAATGGCATAAAAGCAGAGCCGATAAAAAATGGTCTGCTGATTATGCCGCTCGTCTGCTTGCCAGTATGAACAACCATATTTTCCCCGTTATTGGCCATCTGCCCGTTACCCTGCTGAAAACGCAGCATTTCACTGCCTTACTGAAAGACATAGAAGCTTCGCGCCTAAACAGGCGGTCATCTTGCCACTGGTGCCCCCCCAGAATCAGCCAGGTGTCATACAGCCCGGTCACACTGCGCTTCAAGCGGGTATGGTAGTAACGCGGTGGCGCCTGGCGGCGCATCATCCCACCCTTGTGACGAAAGCTGCTGAACGGCAGATCAGACGGCCACGGCGTGCTGAACACCACTTCAATATCGAAGTACTCTGCCCCGGCAGGCGGTGTGATGCCGTCCAGACCGTTGAGGTGGACAAACATAAACTTGTCGCGGAAGGTGAAGTACTCCAGCAGCAGCTGGTAGCCGCTGAAGGCGGTATCACCCTTCGGCCACAGCCCGTCTTCCTCCGCAAATCCTCCCGGCGAGAACCAGCCGTCAAGCCGGATACGGTCGGTCTGCCCGGGCAGGCGCATGTACAGCGCCACCTGGCGCTTCGTCAGCATCAGGTGTAACTGGCTGCTGACCGGCGCATCCGCCCCGAGGTACAGGCTCAGACGGCTGAGGTCAGCGTGTGACCAGTCGGCCTGGCTGCTGCAGGCCAGGCGCATCCGCAACAGCGAACGTCCGTCAGGCTCAGTGGTCATGGTCACCCCTGAAATATTCAGCGGGTTGAGCATCACATCCTGCGTGGTGCGATAGCGGCAGACCGTATTCTTCGGCCCCACCGGGCGGGAGTACACCTCCAGCCCCGCGGGCACGACTTCGGCCATTTTCACAGCATTAAGTGCCGGCGTCAGCGCCACCACCGAAAGCGACGGAATTGTGCGCAGGTAATGCGGCCAGAGCATACTGACCAGCCCTTCGGTGAGTTCCGGCAGGTCGTCGTCTATCTTTTCGCGCAGTCGCCCCATCGAGAAAGCAAAGCCTTCAAACAGACGCTCGACATACGGATCCGGTGTACCAGCTTTATCCAGGTCGAGCATCGCTGCACGATCGGGATGGGTTTGCGCGAACTCTTTTGCGGCTTCACGCAGGTAGCGCATTTCTGCATCGTAGTAACGCAGAGTCAGGTCTTTCATTTGTATTTCCGTAGAAATCAACTTCTTTGAGATTCCATTATTAAATAACGCCGGGAAAGTCGCGCCACTGACATTACGTCAGGAATTATTCTTTTGTCAGAAGATCGATGTCTTCACTTTCAGTATGTAGCGTCAGAATCAGGTATTCCCAGTGCCCGGTGGTGTTTGTGGCCTGTACATAAACATTTCCTTTGCCTTTACTTCCACTGACCGGGATCTTCATGCTGGCAGCACTACCGCTGAATTCCCCGGAAACGAAAAATGCATCAGAGATATCTGTACCCAGTAAACTGGTGATACGGGTATCATTTTTTACTGCTGCCATAGACACTATGTATACTTCACTACTTTTCATCATCGACATTATGCCGATAAAGACAGCAGCAATCAGACTAGCAAAGGTAAAGGGAATTACCCATTTCCAGTTCCTCCCCAGCCAGTTTTTAGGGACCGTCTGAGACTGAACATCCCCATGTGATACTGTGGGCTCTTTATCCGCAGTATTTAGATCATCTGCAAACCAGTCCTTGTGGAATGCTCCTGCTTTAAAACGATATGCAGAAAGACCATATTTAAGATCCTGTCCGAGTTTATCTTTCACAAACCCATGATCTTTTCCCAAGGAATAAAGAAATGCATCCAAAAGTAACAGTGTGGCATCAATAAACCACCAGATACCAAAGCCACCTAAAGTTATGATTTTCAATATTCCTGTTTTGATTTTTCCCAGATAAAAACGATCCAGACCTAAGAAACCAAAGAAAAATGCCAGTAACATTGCCAAAATTCTGTTCTTGCGAACCATGTAAACATCCTTATCAATAAAAATTAGTTTTCAAGAGAAACAATAAAAAGTCACAATTCAGAATGTGATACAGAAGAATTTGGGTTTGCTGGTTGACAACATAACCAAATAACGCCAATAACAATAATAGCAGAAGATATCATGTTAATTACATTTAATATTAACAGACTCATTTCTTCACTAAGGAATTTCACCAATAGATAATAAACAGCAGAGATGATGATGGGCCCTCCCACTAATTCAATGAGCAGTGGACCACTAAACCACCATCCTGACTTCCCAATATCATGCATACGCCTGACACCAAGAGACAGAATGGGCAGGAATAAAATCAATGGGACAAAACCGCAAAGAGGTAGATAAACAAAATACATCCATACCAGCGCCATACCACCTCTACTGGTATGATCAGCGATAACGCCAACCAGGATTAAGTAACTTCCTGCTGCAATAATTAAAACCACAATTATATTAATTAAAATAAAAGACCAAAAATCCTGGCGCGTTGCATTCCCTTTATAGATAAATGTTTTCTTCCACCCTTCCAGGTAACTTGTTCCGACATTTTTATTCATTATTCATCATCCACATAAAATAGCGGCTCGTGCCGGATCAAGGTGAATAAGTCCGGACAGTAACAGATCCATCACTGGTGTTAGTCGCGCCTTGTCAGCCTCACTGCGACCAGCTTTCAGCCGCAGGAGTTTCAGATGACGGGCCTGTACCTCAAGCCGCATATCGACATACAGGTGCGCCACCTGAGAGAGCATTTTCTGGTACAGGGTCGATTCGCTGTTACGTACCCCCATCAGGCGAACCAGCAGGGAACGCGCCTGGCTGACCATGTTTTCATCGGCTCGCAGTTTCCACTCAGGATGTGTGACCAGCTGTGCGCCATAGAATGACAGCAGCGACGGGGCCATACCCTGCCAGACGCCGTCTTTCACATCATCACGCGTAGGCCAGTCATTCATCAACGCAGAACTGAACCAGGATGCATCCATATGCTCCGGGCGGGCCAGCATCAGATAGAGTTTGAGCTGGTCATAAGTGGTTCTGGCCATCTGCTCGCGCAGCGGGCTGCCCGGCGGCAACGCATTAAAGGCATTCAGTTGTCCCTGCAGATGGTCAGCGGCGGCATCCCGCAACAGCGGCAGTGCGCTGTGCTGGTAACGAGGCCAGAGTGCGGCCAGCAGCGCATTGTTCTGGCTCAGTCCGGCCTGCTCGTACCACGGCACGCCATGCTCCGCGCGGTACTGCAGGCGGGCCAGCGTTTTCTGCAGTTCAGACAGCGCGTGCAGGCGCTGCTCCAGCGGCTGGTTCTGCCGGGCGGCAAGTGCAGCCTGGACATTAGCGCCGTCGATCTGGCTGCGGTTTGTTATATACGCAAGCCCCATCCACGCGGCCCAGCCCACCATCGACAGGGCGACAACCGACGCAAACACTTTGCGCCAGGGAATGCCGGGCTTGCACGGACGTAGTCCGGCAGGGAGTGTCCGGACAGACTCAGGCAGGGCATCCCAGCGTTTATCCATGCCCCAGTGGTGCGGCACAGCACGTTCGGCACCGGCTGAAGGCTGACTGAACACCACGCCGGCCAGTGGAAGCGGGCGGTACGGATTGAGCATCACCGACAGTGGTGCGGTCACGCTTTCCGGCTCACGAATGAGCTGGTCGGCAAGCGTCAGCAGGAAGTTATGTTTCACCTCACCACAGGTCTGCTGCAGACCCTGCGAGGTCAGGTCCGGCGCCAGGGCGGACAGTTGCTCAGCCAGCCCTTCGGTACGGCAACCGGCAGGTAATAGACAACCGGTAGCCTGAGTAATGCGCCCTTCCGGTTTACCGGCGCGCGGGTGCAGTGACCAGATATACAGCGGGAGCTTCCAGCCAAGCGCTTCCATACGAGCGCTGATGGCGTGAGACAGGGAATCCATGGTGCTTTCAGACGGTACCGGCAGCGGCTGCTCCAGCCCTGGTGCTGAGAGCTGGTCAAAAGCCGAGGTGACCCACACCAGCCCGTCCACCGGGCGGCGGCGCAGTTTGCGCAGCGCGGTCAGCCAGGCACTGTCCGCTGGCGTATTGAGGTCACCGCCCCACAACAACAGCGTGCCGCGGTCTTCCTGCCAGAGCTGAGCCGTCAGGCCTGGAGTCAGTTGTTCCACCTCAGCGGCGGTGCCGGTTATCAGCAGAAAGCGTGTTTTACGGCCCCAACTACGACCGTAGAGGTTACGCATGGCGTCACGGATGGTGTCAACGGTGACGTTACGGGGGGCAGTCTGCTCAACACGTCCCTCATCGACGGGCAGAACATTTTTGCGTTTTGACTGAAAGCGATGCCAGCCCTGTTTGATGGCAAGTGTAATGGTTTTGCCATGGCGCAACAGCATCAATAAAACCAGGGCACCGGCAATGACCAGCCCTTTAAGTAACGGAGTATGCAGCCCCATTTGATCGCCAAAGTGCCAGATACCCCAGGCAATTCCGCCTGATAAAAGCGCAGAGAAGCCCAGTCTTCCCCAGCCTCCGCGCCATGCTGAATCACCCGTGGTCATCGTTTCGGTTCCCTGTTTGCACTGTATTAATAAATTTCTGCTCACCATCTGTAGAAAGCATCAGACAGTCTGCTTTTTGTATGTTCACGATATCGCTGGCGACTGCTGCCATTATCCATGGAGAAAAGGGGCCGCTGAGCCCGGCATATTTTTCCAGCCAGTGGAGTTGTTCAGGTTTCCAGTGACCGCCATAATCCTGTGTCGCTGCGAGTAAATCAGAAAATGCATTACCCCATTCCACTCTGTCGCCGACAATACTGGCAGTGGCACAAGCCTGAGTTTGTGTCGAGAAAAATGTATCCAGCGATTTTTCTGAAATCGCCATATCAAGAGCCATTGGACGCAAAAGACGGGCATTAAGCGAAAGATTATATTTTGTGGCGACATCATCAGAGGTCAACAACAGGATTGCGAGTGCATCACTGTACGCGTCCCGTCCCTGTGTCTGGTGAATAAGGATTAAATCCACATCCAGCGTTGGTGATTTAATTCGCTCATCCAGTGAGAGGAAGGTCTTTGACGTAAGAATCGTCAACTGTGGAACAGGGAGATCCAGAATGGCTGTCTGCCAGGCCTGCACAAATGCATCCTGCAATACCAGAATGTCATCGTGGAAATCTGTCAGTAGCGTGACAGCGGGTATTAAATCTAAAGGCAACTTTGCCAGTACAGGACTTAACCCGGTCAACAGAACTGAAAAATGTGTCTCATGATCTTGCAGACACATTCGTTGGGTCAGAGATGTGCTCTGCTCCAGCATTGGCGGGGCTGCAATAAAATTTTGAGGTGTCAGATTTGCAGGCAGCATTACACCACTGTGTAATACTGCGATATTGCGTCCAGACCACTCCATCCACTGTTGTTGCGCATACTCTGCCTCATTGGTTTCAAATTCGTGTCTGTCAAAAGCATTGTTATAGATCCAGCCACGCAGACACAGAAAGAAAAACCAGACAACTGCAGGGCCTGCGGTGACAGCCCAAAGATTAAATGTTTGAAGTGACCCGGCCAGTTTATTGGCATGCAGGACAAACAGCAGTACACAACCGACCAGCGCGAAAACCCCTAGCATCATCCACAAGATAAATGAAGGCTCTTCAGGCTTAGTCGATATTGTTGATTTCTGACGCTCCCAGCTCATTACTTATCCTATTACACAATCCGGTGCACTGGAGATCACCTGACAACCGCACTCACAATGGCAACCATCCACAACCACAGCTTTACCGTCAGAGGTCCATTCAGGCGATCCCTCAATAATGGCATTAATGCCATGCCCATCTTTTGGGCAACTGACCTTATCACCCACGAGGGCAACATTTTTTCCATTTACTACCATTGTTGATGAGGCAGAAATGACCTGGTCGGCGTGCGTGGTGTTATCACCAATCAATACAAAGCCTTTAGACATAAGAGACCTATTAAATAATTTTAATGCAATGCATGCATCTCACCCAGTAAATCAAAGCCAAATAACGCTTATCCATATCCAATAGCATATTTATTTTACAAGCTCCCAAGTTCCCCCTTCCGGTTTCTTATACCATTTTTCTTCTCTCTTATTTACGCTTGGAATGTATCCTAGATTAACAAAATTACAGACAAGCTTTTTGCAAATGCTGTAATCAACATACTGCTTATAGTCGGTTACAACTGGTTTCAAGCCTGTTATTTTTTCATGCTCTGCAATATAGGCAGACAGCATTTCATCATGCAATTCATCAGTATAATACTTTGATTGCCAACATTGATTTATAAAGGCCCCAACATTAAATGTTAAGGGGTGTATTATATACCCAGTATCATCGCTACTTGATGTAGGGTTATACCCATTCGCATACATCGGAGGAAGACAAGACGTGAGTCCGAACACAATCAATAGAGCGTAAAATGCCTTAAATATATTACATTTCATAGTTCACCTCACTTTAGAACATCACGATCAAACCTCGTGCAAGCCAAGATAAATAGCATTGGCAACTATGGATTAACTGCATGGGCACTCAGCAGGCAGATCTCGTAATAATGGAGTTATTTTAGTGAGTTATCACCAAGACCCATAAGGGTATTTTTTCCCATTTATAAATTTCATTATACCCTCGCTATATTCATAGCCATTAGGAAAGTTCGTTTCACCTTTGCACATGTCAAGGTCTTTACCTGAAACAGTCGTTATTTTTGTATCATTCAATGAGATGTCCGAATGGCCATATTGTCTTAGCCAGACTCGTACTTTCCCCTCCGGGGCCAACCCTATCAGCATCGTCTGCCGGTATGCATCTTTCCCAGGTTCTAAGACATCAGGGTAAGGGTTAATCATTTTAGCCCATGTATCATGCGTAAAAAATAAAGTTGACTGATATGTTTTTTTATCAATAATCGAATCCCAGCAGAATATCATTATCTGTGGCAACCTGTTGGCTTTATTAAATTGTGTATTCCCCGCAGAGTTACGTTTACTCCATTTATCTACACTGATCCCTTGTGGCTGATCGATAGTCCGATACGTCGATGCATAACCATCAACATCCAACAGTTTTAACAATGTAACCTGTGCTGGTAAAGCTTTTGGTGTGGTAAAAGCGAAATACCACTTGTCCCAGGGAGTTTTGAGGCTGTTAGTTTTCTCACTAGCACAGGCATTAACAGAGTCCAAAAGAAATAAGATCGAAATTATTCTGGCGATTGATTTCATGATTTACCTCCCTGCATATTCCAGACAGCTCGAAGCCACCCCGGATTTGGGCGATTGATATAAAAAAATAGATCGGATGATTTCACTGCCCCGTAGATGGTTTTCACTTTATTCCCGTCCAGCCAGACATCTTTTACAACCACAGGGTTCCAGTGAGCAGAGCAGTGAATATATTTGCCAATTAACTGTAATTCTGGTGAGATAAAAGGCGTCAGCACACCACCATTTCTCACAGCCTTTCCCTGGTCAATTGCTTTTTGACATAAAGCTTCGAGCTCAGGCGGTAAAGAGAAATTCTCATCCTTGGGGAGGATCTCATTAAACACTCCCCCAGCCTCTTGTGCCGCATCCAGCATCACTCGTAAACTAACTTTACTCCAGTCATTAGTTACTACCCTCTCAATAGTGACTGCCGCACCAACACGTTTTTGTGTGATGCCACCACGTTTTCTATCCTCGTTAACAAGATAGTCGTACCAGGTTTCTGTTTTTACTTCACCACCCGGAATTATCGCACTTAACGCTGGCAGGCTCTTTAAGTCAGGTATTTCAGCCGCTGAACGCCGGTAGATATCGGTCACTTCAGGAGGGATACTCTCACTGACAGTTTCATTTTGGGGCTGGGTCAGAAAAAGATACTCCTTTTCCTTTGGATTATAGCCACCGCCGATATCCGAATGAACTCCCGGCAAAGCCAGTTCCGGCCAGGATTCCTTAATACTGTTCAGGCTGAAGTTGTATCGGCACTCATGCATTGCCGAGATCTGAAAGACTTTCTGTGCAATATCTGGAGGCAGGCCCAGCTCAACGCCGGGGTTCACACCACTATGAACATCAAATAGATTACTGACTGTACCTACCGCGCACACGGTATCAAATAACCCCAGAAAGCGGGTTTCACCTGCAGGTTTCCCATGCTGATTTCGACCACCAAGCCCTTTCGTTATAGCCTGCTGTATGGCTTTATCGTTGTTTCTTACACGGTTAACAAAGTGGCGAGTCGCCGCCGCACCGCGACTAAATCCAAAAACATCAAACTGGATTTTCTCAATTGCAAAATTTTGCCCTTGGTTAAGAACCAGGAATTTCGAAATTTGTTCAGAAATAAGGCTGACGCCTTCATCAGTTTTTTCAACGACACCATAAAACCAACCGCCGGTCCCCATACTGATAGCACTATCGCTATTACCTTTATCGGTACCGATCCCCTGAACATAGATAGCACGTTGATAATCTGACTGCCCTTCAATTACTTCATCATTGGTAGCATAAAGTGTATTGAGCCAGTGAATATTTGAATAATAGCCAATATAACTCCCCGCATTATCAACATTTTTCCCTAGTTTTTTGGCACAGGCTTCAGCGTCTTCTGGCTTCATTCCAACGTCAAGATGAGAACAGGACTCCAGGATGCGATTCTGGGTATTAAACACATTATTCCCTGTTCCATCAAAAAACATCCCGATCGTGATGGTTATCCCCGGAACGGGTTTTCGTTTGCAGACAACTGTTTTCTCGGAAATATTAACATCAGTGAAATGCTCGCAATCACTGGCTTCCCATGCATGGTAATCACTCATACTTATTCACTTCCTGTTGTTGAATTGCCGGTTCCAAGGATCTCAATTTTTAATTTTCCGGGCATTGTGGTATAAATCGGCAGTGTTTTGCCATTATCATCTGAAATTCCATGGAATACCTGCCCATCAGCTGTCGTCACTTTATATTCAGTCTGAGAGATAATTTTCCCTTCTTCGTCAGTCAGAGAGTAAACTCCACCATACCCTTTTGGAAATTCAGAAGCAGGTGTGTTCAGCGAGGCTGCTCCCATTTTCTGGACATTGGTACATTTCAGTAAAATATTCCCTGGGCAACCTAGCTCAATATTTCCGCCACTTAACTTGATATAGGCACCACCACAGTTAACGACCAGTTCCGTTGCTGCTGTGATTTCAATTTTGCCTTCGGCGCTCGTTACCGTAACATCTTTCTTGGCGATAGCGTCCAGTGCATCATCCTGCGCCTGAATTTCGACTTTCCCCTTCGCCGCAAACAGCTTCATACCCGCCTGACGGGCCAGCATACTGATAGCTTCACCTGCCGCAACCGTGAAACGCTTCATAGCGCTGATGTCTGCATTATTTTGCGCTACAATCCCCACGCTGGCACTACCCGAGGAAACGCGTACACCTTCCGGACTGCTGATGCTAACGCCTTGCGGTGCATTCAATACCATCCCCGGCTGTACCAGTTCTGTCAGTGCATCCGTCAGCATTTTCTGGCTCTGGATATCCGCCGGATACGCCAGAGCACTTTCTGCCGCATCGGAAAGGCTTCTGGCGATACTTAACGCATTTTCAAGCTGTGCCACAGCCTCTTTCATAGAAAGCATTTTGTCACTGGCGGATGGTTGTTTGTCCGCACTAATGAATACACCGGCTCCGCCACGAACGGCCACCCATTTATCGGTGCGTAACTCCGCACCTTCGCCACGAAGGGTGCGAGAGGCGTCTACATTGTGGCCTAAGTTGAGTTGGGTCTTTCCGCCATACTCCGTACTGAGCTTGACATGCTCTTCGCCGCGCTTGTCCTCCATCCGCAGTTTGTTCAGGCCTGCAGTCCTGACAACATTTCGGGTGCTGTTGGCTTCAGTGACGTGATCAACGTGGCGGGAGTCGTGCATTGCATGAGCGATATACGGGCGGTCGGGATCGCCTTCATGGAACGCGATCGCCACTTCCGTGCCCTGGATCAGCGGGAAGTGAAAGCCGTACACGTCGCCGCCATAAGGTCTGGCGAGGCGTACCGGCATGCTTTCCTGGCCCAGGCTTTTCCCGTCACGATCGGCGTCAAATTTCACCCGGTACAGACCGGACGCATCCTGCCAGGCGTAGATATCATTGACCTTTGCGCTGCTCACCCGCGCCGTCATGGTCCCGGTCACCTTCGGGCGCGGCAGCAGCGGCGGACGCCAGCACACCGTTTCGCTGTAGGGTACGGCCAGCAGTGTCACCCGCAGTGCCTCCTTACGGCTGGCGGTAAACCCGGTGCCGGTGATTAATACCGGATCCTGCAGAAGTGCAGGCAGGGTTGGCGGCAGGCCGTCGGTGATGGTCAGTATCTGTGCCGGCGCAAGCCATGCCGCAGTACTGCTGCCGGTAATCAGCGTCCGGTTCGCCAGAAAGCGCTCATGGTCGAGGCGGGCGTAAAAGTTGGCGGTTTCTGCCTGCGGGTCGATTTTATCGCCGCGCGCCAGATGACGCAGCCGGTAGTGATAAACATCACCATAGGTTACCCCTTCACCGTCGCCGCGGGTCATATCTGCAGGCGCAGACTGAAGGATGCTCTGAGCATCGCGGTGGTTGTAATCCCGGGCGGTGACACTCGCCTCCACCACGTTATGGGTGACGTTCAGCCCCCACACCGAGTCGGCCCCGCTGTCGCTCATCCCGGACGGGCTGTTTACGGGGAGGGTCTTACCAAACATCAGCGCCCGCTGCGCATCGGCAAAATGCACCACTTCACTCTGCGCATCTTCCTGTAAGGTGAAGAAATAAAATATCCCCACCTCTGCCAGCAGGCGCTGAATAAACGCCAGGTCGCTTTCCTGGTACTGGTTTATCTGCTCGCGCTTCGGGTAGCTCTGTCTGAGGTTAAACTCATATTCCCAGCCGTGCAGACCGTGTTCCTGCAATACCTGCTCCACCACCTCCGGCACCGATTTGTTGACGAAGAAACGGTGGCTGCGGAACTGTTTATCCAGCAGGGACAGGAACGGTTCGAGGGTTATCATGTATTCTGTCTGGTCAGCAGAACTGCTGATTCGCTCAAAATGCGTGACCACGCCATGTACCCGCTTATGTTCAGTCAGGCTCTGTAATATGCTGCCGCCCATCGTCAGCGTCGCCGGTTTGCTCAGTAGCTGGCTGGCATCCACATTCCTGTCCGTACTGGTGAAACTGATGTCATAGCGGTAGAGCTGGCTCAGTGTTTCTGTCCCGCAAAAATCTTCGACATCAAGCGGTGAGGTACAGGAGGGAATGTCAAGCTGATAACGATTCAGGGTGGTATTAATCAAACCGGAAAGGGTATTCTGCAACGTATCCGTCAGACTCATAATAATGACTCCGTGGTGTTAATCTGTTTTACCTGACTGCCCCGGAACGGGCAGTCTGAAATTATTTATATAACCAGTGTCCTGCCCTGGCAGATTCAATAAACATGCGGATTGTCAGAGGCGATTTCTTTTGCGTGACCGTTTTGCAGGAAAATACTGGCTTCGTTCGCCAGGGATAATAATTATCGACAGAGAAATCATCCGCCCGGACCTGGAAATGCCGGAAATAATTTTCAGCCATTTCAGCCACATCATCAGCCTCATGAAGTTCCTGCAATGCAGCATCATCCTCCACAGGCACTGGCTTCAGAAAGAGAGTTGTCACCCGCGGTAATTCGTCCAGGATACGGGTAAAACAACGCTGTTCAAGTCACTCATCGCACAACAACTGGTTGCCAGAGCACTGGCAATCGCTGATGGAAAGGACCAGAACTTCGGCATGCTGGTAACTTCCACGGCAATAAAAGCGGTGGAGAATATCATCGACGATCTGCGAAGTGACCCTGCAACCCGGGATCTTGACTGGTTATGGTTTCATAGCGGATCGAACGAACAGGTTCAGCATGAGCTTACCCGGCTTGAGCAGTTGTTCAGCCGCTGGCGGCAGGAAAGCTATGATGAACAGCACCAGCGCGATTTTTTGGCTGTTTTGCTCAGGCACCGCGACGAGTTAAACTCCTGTTACCGGGCGTATCTGAATGAAAAGGCAACCGCGATACAGTCTGTTGTGGATTGTGATCTGAACACCACAAACGCAGAAGAGCTTCCGGCACGTTTTATGGCAAAAATCCCGCCGGTAGCCGCTCATGCACAACGACTGGGGATTGACGTTTCACTGCATCATCCTGACGACCTGGACAACTTAACCAGCCTGCTGGAACAACGCCTGCAGGAACTTCGCGGGATAAAAGCCCAGCGTTTGCAGGCCAGCAGAATTTACCAGACATTGCAGGCGACATGGCCACAACGACATGATCTGGCGCAAATACTGCGCTGGATGGATTCACCACTACGCCCCGCACTGGAACTGCATTACCGTGACTATCCGCGTAAGGGGATAAAACGTCATCTGGCCCGCCTGTTCGAGGGAAAATATCCGGCACGGCTGCAACAAATGAGCCTTGCTGCACCGGAGGACTTTCAGCATTTCAGTCTTTCTTCCCTGCCCCATCGCCAGTTAGCGGCTCTGGCTGATGCGGGAGAGATGCTGTCACATCAGCCAGACAATCTGGCCCTGCTGGAACTGCTCATGCAGGACGAACCCGATGGGCAGCAGGAAGAAAATCTGGTGAAGCTGTGTGCTGATATCACAACGCTCAGGAAACAATGGCAGCAAGTCACCCGGACACAGCAGGTTATGGCTCAGTATCAACAGCATTATCCCGAAGGTAACTGGTGTGACATTTTGCGTAAACGCTTCATCAGGCAACACCGGGAAATGTTTGAAGCTGCTATCGGCTATCTCTGGCAGGAACAACTGAAGCGAAAAATTGAGCTGGAAGAGGTGCTGACCCACTGGCGGGCTCTGATGAGTAATCGCCGCAGCGCGGGCTACTATCGCTGGCTGGACAAGCTGGATGAATTCTTTCGCGCACTGTCACTGGTGTATCCGGTAATGGCTACCACGCTGGTCTCCGCGTGGAAAGTGGCGGGTTATCGTAAACTTGATGAACTCAGGGGGCACAAACCCTGGCATCTGGCACTGTGCGA
Source organism: Enterobacter sp. MALB-1 (assembly GCF_041021625.1). Taxonomy (NCBI): domain Bacteria; kingdom Pseudomonadati; phylum Pseudomonadota; class Gammaproteobacteria; order Enterobacterales; family Enterobacteriaceae; genus Enterobacter; species Enterobacter sp. MALB-1. The sequence continues at coordinate 1,762,044 of NZ_JBDPJL010000001.1, read as the reverse complement.
TGAAGCAGGCATGATTTCGCTTGAATCTCTGGTGCCACTATTGAGTCGCAGCGAAAAAGCGATGATTGTCGGAGATCCCCTGCAAATCGAACCCATCAGAAACCTGTCAGAAAACCTGCAAACACAACTGCGTGATCGTCATTTTGCTGACAATAATACGTTATATGAGCGGGTTTCACCTGCAAGCGTTACAGGCTGGCACCGCGCGGCAGGTACACTTTCCGGACGAGTGGATGATACCGGCAACGGTATTATTCTCGATGAGCATCGTCGGTGCCAGAAACCTATTGCCGATCTCTTTATCCGGCTGGCGGGCTATCATGGCGTCAGCGTGGAAACGTCCTCCCCTTCCGACCGCATTGCCAGTGCCTTTGAAAAGTCTGGCGGGCATCATTTGATGTTCTACAGCGTAGAAGGCCAGAAAGGCGATATGGTTAACACTAATCTGGATGAAGTCGATGCTATTGAGCTACTGCTGAATAAGCTGGAAGAAGCCGGTTACGATCTGACTACCGATGTGGGCATCGTCACTCCCTATAGCAATCAGAAATCATTACTGATCAAGCGCCTTGCCCAGCGAATGAATCACTGGCAGAAAAACTGCATTGGTACAGTGCATCAGTTCCAGGGCGTGGGCTTTGAGGTCATCATTTACAGCCCGGTAATTTTTCATCCTCTTGATAATCCAAATTTTCAGAACGATGCGCCAAACATGCTGAATGTCGTGGTTTCACGCGCAAAACAGCAGTTTATCGTGGTAGGTAACCACCACCGGTTGCGACAGGCAGGTGGATACCTGAAAGTTCTTGCGGACACTGTTGCTGAAGATTTCCTTCTTGAACAGGGCAGCCAGCATCCAAATTTCGCCAGCCTGAGCCAGACACCGCGTTTGCAGCGTTATTACCGCGACTGCGAACATATCGCCGCATTCAGTGCTCTGGCGAGCCAGTGTGAACAGGAGCTGGTTATTATCACTCCATGGATCCGTCGGGGCGGTAAACAATATCAAAGGCCGGAACTGGCACAACTGGTGGCAACACAGCGGCGTGGTGTCAGCGTTAAAGTCTATTACGGGTATTACCATCAACGTCTGGACCGTGAAGAGGATAATGATGAAACTCTGATTGCTGAGTACCGCGAACAACTGGGAAAAGACAATGTTATCCGCCTGACCGAAGGTACTCATGAAAAGGTGCTGATGATCGATGGCCGCTACATTGTTCTCGGGAGCTGGAACTGGCTGTCACATGGTTATCATGATAGCTGTGAGCGTAGCGAGCAGTTCAGTAATGCTATTCGTCATGAGATTAGCGCGGAGCTGGATGATATGTCGCTGGTGAAGGAACTCAGGGAGAGGCTGAGGCTGGAATAGTATTTCGGTTTAAAGTCAAGAGAATGCTGCTAACAGAGCAAAAAACCAATAAGAACATAGGCTTTCATATTTATACTGACTAATCAGTACAAACCAACATTTTTTGATGCAATGATAGATAAATCACATGAATAATTTCAGCAAACATATAGAACCAAATAGATCTATTTTCGCCAGCGATCCCTTCGGATACAGTGCATTCGCTCGCCAAATGTTAGGAATGGCTAGCACTAGTGCAGGATTTCCTGTGGATATAACAAAACCAGCGACAAGTGATGAATTAAAGAACCCAATTCTTTGGTTATCACAGGCTCATGCGCTATCTGAAGCTGCGGTTGCTGTTTTAAGAAAAGACCAAGACTTTGAAAGCATGCCTGTATTGATCCGCGGAGTTTGCGACAGCCAATACTGCGCTGTGGGTTTAATGCTTGTTGGCTATAGCTTAGAAATATGCCTTAAATCGATGATAATTATGAAGGAAGGTATAGAAGGATACAAAGCCATGGAGGCACAAAACCGGCATCACAGATTACATCAGCTAGCTACTTTCATTCCCGACTTAAGTGAAAAAGAGTTGGCAATTCTTCGTGGGCTGACACACTTTGTTTATTGGGCTGGTCGATATCCAGACCCAGGTTCTGGTAAAGAAAATGATGCAGAGGATATTTTTAAGATTTCAGAAAAATATAAAATTTCAGCGCACGATGTTTTCAAATTATCGGATAAAATAATGAAACATACTATAAAGATAACTCACAATATATAAAATACATATATTCATAAGTACTTAAAGGGTATCGATTGTCAGGCGCCAACTGTAAAACCTGTTCATTGCCCTACCAAAACAGGTGTAAGTCAATCAGCCCGGTAAACTCCGTTGTGAAGCGAAAGAGAAATAATACAAATCGCTGTCAGATATGAGGGTTATAACCACAGAGAAGACTCCAATAAGTAATGTTCATTGTCAGAATCAGATTTTTTAGGCTCACAGAGAGCAGAATGGATGGAGTGGGTATTATCGGAATCATTTATAGAGATAGTGTATTAAAAAATAAGAAGTTATAATTCTCGTAGCCTAACTGACATAAGGACGATGCTCAATGTCTGACAGCCTGCTTGTTCGCACCAGTAGAGATGGCGATCAGTTTCATTATCTTTGGGCGGCTCGCCGTGCCCTTCGACTACTGGAACTGACCTGCCCCCAGGATTAGATACAACCTTCAGTTAGTAATGTCGGTTGGTTTTTCTTCATATTTCCTGTTTCGCCAGTCCGTTGCGAATTCAGCTGGTGTCTGGTAATCCAGCGATGAATGGGGACGGCACTCGTTATAATCCTGCCGCCAGTCATTAATCGTTTTCCGGGCATGAAGAATATCGCTGAACCAGTGTTCATTCAGACACTCATCGCGAAAGCATCCGTTAAAACTCTCAATAAATCCGTTCTGCGTTGGCTTACCTGGCTGGATAAGCCGTAGTTCCACACCATGCTCAAAGGCCCATTGATCGAGCGCGCGGCAGGTAAATTCCGGGCCCTGATCGGTTCTTATTGTCGCCGGATAGCCCCTAAACAGCGCGATGCTGTCCAGAATACGCGTGACCTGAACGCCTGAAATACCGAAAGCAGCGGTGATCGTCAGACACTCCTTAGTGAAATCATCCACACAGGTCAGGCACTTGATCCTCCGACCGTTGGCCAGTACGTCCATAACGAAATCCATCGACCATGTCAGGTTCGGCGCATCCGGGCGCAGAAGCGGAAACCGTTCGGTTGCCAGCCCTTTACGGCGTCGTCTGCGTTTTACGCTCAGTCCATTAAGGTGGTAAATACGGTATACCCGCTTGTGATTGACGTGAAGGCCCTCCCGACGCAGCAACTGCCAGATACGGCGGTAGCCAAAACGCCTGCGCTCCAATGCCAGTTCAGTGATGCGCCCTGATAAATGCGCATCAGCCGCCGGACGCTGAGCCTCGTAGCGGCAGGTCGACAGAGACAAACCAGTAAGCCTGCAGGCACGACGTTGCGACAGACCGGTCGCATCACACATAAACTTAACGGCTTCCCGCTTGTGGTCTGTCGTCAGTACTTTCGCCCCAGAGCCACCTGAAGCGCCTCCTTATCCAGCATGGCTTCGGCAAGCAGCTTCTTGAGGCGGGCGTTCTCCTCTTCAAGAGATTTAAGCCGCTTCACCTCAGGAACTTCCATGCCACCAAACTTCTTGCGCCAGGTGTAGAAAGTGGCATCGGAAATGGCGTGCTTACGGCAGAGCTCACGGGCAGAAACCCCGGCTTCCGCTTCGCGAAGAATACTGATGATCTGTTCGTCGGAAAAACGCTTCTTCATGGGGATGTCCTCATGTGGCTTATGAAGACATTACTAACATCGGGGTGTGTTAATCAACGGGGAGCAGGTCAGATGCATCAACATGGCAACAGGGCTCAGCCATCCATGTGATAAAGACATGGCAAAGCGAATTTTTTCTGACCTAAAAAAGCAAGGATTCAGAGCAACTGAAGAGGCAATCAGACAGTTTGCAGTCAATAACGGCTGGGAACCTGCCAGGGCGAAAGAATTGGCAAATTTTGCTAAGAAATATATGGAATAGTTGAATCTACAAGGCTTACTCATTGTGTGTTCGATGTTGGCTAAAAAGGTGGTCATTCTGGTGGTCTTGACAACCCTAAATTTTAGATTTAGCTTAACAATCAGCCAGTTAATGGCAAAGGCGATCCCAGTCAGAGGAGCCAAATTTGAAAAGCCTGCTTTTAAAGCAGGCTTTTTGCTTTTGGTGAATAACCCGGTCAGCAACGCCATCGGCTTCAGCCATATTTAAATCTGATAATCAATCGCCACTTCTTCCGGCTCCATCACCTGGCGTTTGATCTCATCGACCGATAATCCCGCATTGCATAGCTCGATAAAACGCCACACGTAGTTGCGCTGCAGTTGACCACGTTTCAGGCCAAGCCAGACGGTATTCGCATCAAACAGGTGACGGGTATCAAGACGCACCAGTTCTCCTGACTCCTGCTCGCCACCGGATTGCTCCGCCACCAGACCGATACCCAGCCCTAACGCTACATACGTTTTGATCACATCGGAGTCCTGAGCGCTGAGCACCACATCCGGCGTCAACCCTTTGCGGTTGAAGGCTTCGTCGATACGTGAACGCCCGGTGATGCCCTGTCGATAGGTAATCAACGGCCATTTGCTGATCTCTTCAAGCGTCAGCGGTGATACCTGGTTAAGCGGGTGATCGGCTGGCAAAAGCAGGCTGTGATGCCAACGAAACCAGGGGAAAGCCACCAGCAGTGGATCGGTGCTGAGTCGTTCGCTGGCGATACCAATATCTGCTCCACCATTCTGCAGCAGCACTTCAATTTCCTGCGGTGTGCCCTGGATAAGCTCCAGACGGACGTCAGGGAAAAGCTCGCGAAATGCTTTAATCACGGGCGGCAAACTGTAGCGTGCCTGCGTGTGGGTAGTGGCGATGGTCAGCACGCCCGAGGCGTCATTGGTGAAGAGATCGGCCAGACGGCGAACGTTGCTGGCCTCGTTGAGAATACGCTCAGCGATAGCCAGCAATGCCTTGCCAGGCTCCGTCATCCCCAGCAGACGCTTACCGCGGCGGATGAAAATCTCAATACCGAGCTCTTCTTCCAGCTCACGAATATGGCGGCTCACGCCCGACTGCGAGGTGTAAAGCATATTGGCGACTTCAGTCAGGTTGTAATCCCGCCTGGCCGCCTCACGAATAATTTTAAGTTGCTGGAAATTCACGATTCACTCCGGCGCTTGTGACATGGCTCTATTGTTAGAGTTAGCCAGGCTGCAGAACAAATAATAAAAACCAGCATCTTATGCTTTTATGGAATATCAGCTCACAAGCTGCAGTTCGCGATTCTCCAGCGACGGCTTGCTCACCAGAGACATCAAAATCTCTTTCACCGCCTGCGCCTGTGGTGTCAGCGAGCCGCGCGCGGACATATTCAGCGACAACGGCAAACTCATGGACGGTGTCGTGATACGTGCCATCCAGCCGTTTGCTGCGCTGCATAGCGAACGTGCGGCGGATTCAGGTAATACGGTAACGCCCATTCCGCTGGCAATCGCGGCCGTCAGCGTCGAGATGGAGTCGATTTCACCGATAATTTTAGCCGTCAGGCGACGCAGCGAAAAGGCTTCATCCACACGCACGCGCACGGCGCTGTAATCACGCGGCAGGAACAAATTCATCTCTGCAACTGCGGTCAGATCGACACTTTGCCCCGGACAGTCGCGGGTACCCACCAGATAAAGATCTTCTTTCAGCAGTGGCTGGCTGGTGATCCCGGCTACCGGAGAACGGTCGTAAAGCACGGCCATATCCAGCTGGCCGTTGAGCAGCTTGTCATTCAGCACAGAACCGCTGTTCTCATGCAGATAAACCAGCACCTCAGGCAGTTCAGATCGCACAGCCTGCAGCAGCGGCATCGTGATAGAGGAGGCAGCGGTTCCGGGAGCCAGACCAATGGAGACGTGCCCGCTTAAGGTCTGCCCTACGTTATTCACCGCCAGTTGCGCCTGTTCACACTGACGCAAAATCGTCCGGGCATGGGTATACAAAATTTTTCCTGCTTCGGTTGGCGTTACGCCGCGCTTGGTGCGAATCAACAGTTGCTGATCCATCTCACCTTCCAGCGTAGCCACCTGCTGGCTCAGGGCAGGCTGCGCAATATGCAGCACTTCTGCCGCTTGAGTCAGGCTGCCGATATCGACGATTTTTACGAAGTATTTCAGTCGTCTTAAGTTCATTTTGCCCCCTGTTGTCATGCTGTGCCGGAACCGGCTGTCATTGTTTAAACAGGTTTTGCAATATGAATGCCAGTTTTGGGAAGAGGTCTGATATGTTCGCTAACTGCCTGAAAATAAGGAAACCTAATTACTGACGCCCCTTTTATTACTGAAACAGCGGTTTATGATCTGCCCCATAAGAGGTATATCTGCACAATAACGGTGCAATTCGTTGCCAAAAAAGCCACTTTGCCTGTTTTGTCAGCAAACGAACCAAATGCGTGGTGCCACCCTTTGACAAGCCCGGCAGACGTCGATAATATGCGCCCCGTTCACACGATTCCTCTGTAGTTCAGTCGGTAGAACGGCGGACTGTTAATCCGTATGTCACTGGTTCGAGTCCAGTCAGAGGAGCCAAATTTGAAAAGCCTGCTTTTAAAGCAGGCTTTTTGCTTTTGAAACATTACCGCGCAGCAAGGCTTAAATACCAATCTTCACCGGCATTCCCGACCGGCGTTCCAGTTCCGCATCGGCTCCCTCATTTTTTAGCTGTGTCCGCAACGCGGGCGCGATGGGCAGCGGTACTTTCTCCGACGACTCAAATTCCGCACGATTGCGCGACAACGGTTCGTGAACTTCTATCCAGCGGCTGCCGTCCGGCTCCGTGGTCATTTTCAGTGGCTGATCGATAAGCTGCACGCGCGTCCCGACAGGCACATTGTCAAACAGGTATTTGATATCGCTATTGCGCAGGCGTATACAGCCCTGACTCACGCGCAGCCCAATGCCAAAATTCGAGTTTGTACCGTGAATGGCGTACAGCCTGCCAATATAAATAGCATACAGCCCCATCGGGTTATCTGGCCCGGCGGGAACGAATGCAGGCAGGGTTTTCCCCTCTTTCGCATACGCACGACGCGTATTCGGCGTTGGCGACCAGGTCGGCCCTTCCTGCTTGCGCTCAACGGTCGTCACCCAGTTACGCGGCGTTTCGCGCCCGGCCTGGCCTATGCCAATCGGCAGGATCTCAACGGTATTGCCCTCTTTTGGGTAATAGTAGAGGCGCATTTCCGCGACGTTCACCACAATCCCCTCACGTACCGTGGGGGGCAGAATGATTTGCTGGGGCACCACCAGTTGCGTACCGGCTTTAGGCAGAAACGGATCGACTCCCGGATTCGCTTCCAGCATATTGCTGAGCCCTTGCCCGTGCTGTGCAGCGAACGCTTCGAGCGGCAGCGTGTTGCCATCAGGTACGGTGATGGTTATTGGCGCACCAACGAGGCGGCTTCCTTCAGGCGGCAGAGGATAACTCACCGCCAGCACTGTTTGACTCATGAATAACGCGCTTAAACAGCCCAACAGAATATGACGACGCATAATCCCTTCCTTAGTCGCTCCCGATATTTGATAAACATAGCGTAGCCGCTTTGCATCCCCATCAGGAAATAAAATCAGTTTTCTCTCGCCTCCTGTCGCGGTAGTCTCATACGTTCCATCAATGATGGCTGCAATGTGAGTAACCTTTTCTTATACCAATAATTAAAAATCAGTACAGACAGGACAACTATGGACTCCACCCTCATCTCCGATCGTTCCCGCAAGGAGACATCTTCGCTTAACCGCGCCCGCCGCGCCGCACTGGGTAGCTTCGCTGGTGCGGTTGTCGACTGGTATGATTTTCTGCTCTATGGCATCACCGCCGCGCTGGTGTTTAACCGTGAATTTTTCCCCCAGATCAGCCCCGCCATGGGCACGCTCGCCGCGTTTGCCACCTTTGGCGTGGGCTTTCTGTTCCGCCCTCTGGGTGGGGTGATTTTCGGCCACTTTGGCGATCGGCTGGGCCGCAAACGCATGCTGATGCTCACCGTGTGGATGATGGGGATCGCCACCGCGCTTATCGGTATTTTACCGTCGTTTGCCACCATCGGCTGGTGGGCTCCGGTGCTGCTGGTCACGCTGCGCGCCATTCAGGGTTTTGCCGTGGGTGGCGAATGGGGCGGCGCGGCACTGTTGTCCGTCGAGAGCGCACCGAAAAACAAGAAGGCGTTCTACAGCAGCGGTGTGCAGGTGGGATATGGCGTCGGACTGCTGCTCTCCACCGGGCTGGTGTCGCTGATAAGCCAGCTCACAACGGACGAACAGTTTTTGAGCTGGGGCTGGCGCATTCCGTTCATCTTCAGCATCGTGCTGGTGATCGCCGCGCTGTGGATACGCAACGGAATGGAAGAGTCTGCGGAATTTGAACAGCAGCAGCGGGAAAAGCCCGCTACCCAAAAACGGCTGCCGGTAATGGAAGCGTTGGTCCAGCACCCTGGCGCTTTTCTGAAAATTATCGCCCTGCGCCTGTGCGAGCTGCTGACGATGTATATCGTTACCGCGTTTGCCCTGAACTATTCCACGCAAAACCTCGGCTTACCACGTGAACTGTTTCTGAACATTGGTCTGGTGGTTGGTGGGATCAGTTGCCTGACCATTCCGTGTTTCGCCTGGCTGGCGGACCGGTTCGGCCGTCGCCGGGTCTACATTACTGGCGCGTTGATTGGCACACTCAGCGCCTGGCCGTTCTTTATGGCGCTGGAAGCGCAGTCGGTATTCTGGATTGTCTTCTTCGCCATCATGCTGGCTAACATCGCCCATGACATGGTGGTGTGCGTACAGCAGCCGATGTTCACCGAACTGTTTGGCGCGAGCTATCGTTACAGCGGTGCAGGCGTAGGGTATCAGGTGGCAAGCGTGGTCGGTGGCGGGTTTACACCGTTTATTGCTGCCGCGCTGGTGACTTTCTCCGGCGGGAACTGGCACAGCGTGGCGATTTATCTGCTGGTGGGTTGCCTGCTGTCTGCCGCCACGGCGCTGTTTATGAAAGAGACGAGCCACAGCTGATCTCACTTTTGTTTCACAAGCGTGTGACATACTATCGGGTAACGCCGCACACCTGTGGAACAAGGAGACAGACATGAATAATAAGGGCTCCAGCCTGACCCCGGCTCAGGCGCTGGAAAAACTTGACGCGCTGTACGAACAGTCCGTCAATGCACTGCGCAGCGCCATTAGTGAATACATTGAAACAGGGAAACTCCCCGACGAAAAGGCCAGAACCCAGGGCCTTTTTGTTTATCCATCGCTCTCTGTAACCTGGGACGGCAGCGCCAGCACAACGCCAAAAACCCGTGCCTATGCGCGCTTTACCCACTCCGGCTGTTACAGCACCACCGTCACCCGTCCGGCACTTTTCCGGCCCTACCTTGAAGAACAACTCACGCTGCTTTATCAGGATTACGGCGCACATATTTCCGTTGAGCCTTCGCTGCATGAGATCCCGTATCCGTATGTGATCGACGGCTCTGCGCTGACGCTCGACCGCTCTATGAGCGCGGGACTGACGCGTCATTTCCCAACCACCGAACTTTCGCAGATTGGCGATGAGACGGCGGATGGTATTTATCATCCGGCGGAATTCTCGCCGCTGTCGCACTTTGATGCCCGCCGTGTGGATTTTTCGCTGGCACGCCTGCGTCATTACACCGGTACGCCAGCCGAACACTTCCAGCCTTTTGTGCTGTTCACCAACTACACCCGCTATGTTGACGAGTTTGTCCGCTGGGGCTGCAGCCAAATTCTTGACCCGGACAGCCCGTACATTGCGCTCTCGTGCGCGGGCGGGATCTGGATCACCGCTGAAACCGAAGCCCCCGAGCAGGCCATTTCCGATCTGGCCTGGAAGAAACATCAAATGCCCGCCTGGCACTTGATCACTGCCGATGGTCAGGGGATCACGCTGATCAACATCGGCGTCGGTCCGTCGAACGCCAAAACCATCTGCGACCACCTCGCAGTGCTGCGCCCGGACGTCTGGCTGATGATTGGTCACTGCGGCGGCCTGCGTGAAAGCCAGCTGATTGGCGACTACGTGCTGGCTCACGCTTATCTGCGTGACGATCATGTGCTGGACGCAGTGCTTCCACCGGATATCCCGATCCCAAGCATCGCAGAAGTGCAGCGTGCGCTGTATGACGCCACGAAAGAGGTGAGCGGAATGCCAGGGGAAGAGGTTAAACAACGCCTGCGCACAGGCACCGTCGTGACCACCGATGACCGTAACTGGGAGTTACGCTACTCCGCCTCGGCGCTACGCTTCAACCTGAGCCGCGCGGTTGCCATCGATATGGAAAGCGCCACTATTGCCGCGCAGGGTTACCGTTTCCGCGTCCCTTACGGCACGCTGCTGTGCGTTTCCGATAAGCCGCTGCACGGCGAAATTAAGTTGCCAGGTCAGGCTAACCGTTTCTACGAAGGCGCTATTTCTGAGCACTTGCAAATTGGTATTCGTGCCATTGATTTACTTCGGGCAGAAGGCGACAAGCTGCACTCCCGCAAGCTGCGCACCTTCAACGAACCGCCATTCCGCTGATATCAGTAAGGAAAAGCTATGCATACCACATCACCGTTATCCGCCCTGCGTCAGTGGCTACAGGAAAACAACCTCGACGGAATGATCGTCCCGCGCGCGGACGCCTGGCAAAGCGAATACTGTGCACCGTACGACGAAAAACTGGCCTGGCTGACCGGCTTCGACGGTTCAGCCGGGCTGGCGCTGGTACTGAAAGACAAAGCCCTGTTATTCGTCGATGGTCGCTATCAGGTTCAGGCTCGCGTACAGGTCAACATGGATGACATTGCAATTCATCATCTGCATAACGAACCGCTGGCCGAGTGGCTGTTGAAAAATGCGGAAGCAGGAATGCGGATTGGCTTTGAAGCGCTATTGATGACCAACGCAGAATTCACGCAGCTTTCAGCTACACCGTGCGAGCTGGTGCCGCTTGACCTGTCGCCGTTTGATACGCTCTGGACTGACCGCCCTGCCGCACCGGCGGGGCTTATCCGTGAAATGCCAGACGATATCAGCGGCGAAAGCAGTGCCGACAAGCGCCAGCGCGTGGCTGAAATCCTGGCCGGGAAAGCGGCCGACTACCTGGCCATCACCCAGCCGGACAATATCGCCTGGCTGCTGAACGTGCGCGGCTCAGATATCTCTACCAGCCCGGTCCCGCTCTCATTTGCGCTGCTTGGCCGCGACGGGCACGTCGAGTGGTTTGTTAACGACAACAAGCTGAGCAATTTACCGGATTCGTTTCGACATACTGTCACGATTGCGCCGCAGGACGCCTTTATCGGACGCTGTCAGCAGCTTGCGAAGGGTAAGCGGGTAATGGTCGACGCCGATTCCGCCCCGGTAGCGTTGCGCTTTGCCATTGAACCCGACGGGGAAATTATCTGGCAGACCGATCCCATCACGTTGATGAAAGCCCATAAAAACCCAGTGGAGCTGGCGGGATATCGTGAGTGCCATCATCAGGACGGTGCTGCGTGGGTCAATTTCCTCGCCTGGCTGAGCCGCGAGGTGCCTAAGCGGCAGGCCGCTGGGCAGCCCCTGACGGAGCTTGAAGTACAGGCAAAGCAGCTTGCTTTCCGTCAGCAGCAACCGGGCTTTATTGAGCAGAGTTTTGCGACAATTTCCGCATCTTCCAGCAATGCGGCGATGTGCCATTACCACTCAAGCGAAGCCAGCAATAAAACCCTCGGTCACGATCATTTTTATCTCAATGATTCTGGCGGCCAGTACCACAACGGCACCACTGATGCGACGCGCACGCTGGCGTGGGGCAAGGTCGACCCGCAGCAGCGCTTACACTACACCGCGGTATTACGGGGCTTTTTGTCTCTGATTACGCTGCAGTTCCCGTCCGGCAGCCAGGGACATCAGCTCGACGCCTTTGCGCGCCGTCCGTTGTGGGAGATGGGGCTGGATTACGATCATGGCACCGGGCATGGCGTGGGACATCAGCTCCTGATCCACGAAAATCCGCACCGTTTTGCGAAAAAGGTCAACCCGTGGCCGCTGATGGCAGGCAATATTATGACCATTGAACCGGGGTATTATCTGGCCGGAAGTCACGGCATTCGCATTGAAAACCAGGTGGAAATCGTGGAAAGTCGTCCGGGATTTTGCGCGTTTGCATCGCTGACGTTGATCCCAATTGATCTAAGCCAGGCTGAGCTACACCTGTTAAACGAGCAGGAAAAACAGTGGCTGGATGAGTACCACCAGAAAGTGCGTGAGGCGCTGTCGCCGCTGGTGGATAGTGATGCGCGTCCGTGGCTATTTGAAGCGACCGCGCCGATTCGTGTGAGCCGGTAATCTCTGGCGCAGAAAAGCAAAAAGCCTGCTTTAAAAGCAGGCTTTTCAAATTTGGCTCCTCTGACTGGACTCGAACCAGTGACATACGGATTAACAGTCCGCCGTTCTACCGACTGAACTACAGAGGAATCGTTGTGGAGGCTTATCTTAGCGGCGAAAAAAGTTTTGTCAAACCCGATCTTTGGGAATCACGGCTGTTTGCTGTTTCTGTCGACAGTTTGTTGTAAAACCAAACATATTTTATGGAAAATACTTTGCAGGATGGGCATTTCTACCCCATCATTTGAAATGGAGTTTCAACTTTCTCGCTAAGGTCCATTTTGAACGTCACAGCCCCCCTACGCCAGGCGATTATGCGCACTCCCTGGTATGCAAAACGTAAAAGCTATCGTGTTTTGTTCTGGCGTGAAATCACCCCCCTTGCTGTACCTATTTTCCTGGAGAACACCTGCGTCCTGTTGATGGGTGTACTGAGCACGTTTCTGGTGAGCTGGCTCGGGAAGGAGGCGATGGCAGGTGTCGGCCTGGCGGACAGCTTTAATATGGTGGTGATGTCTTTCTTTGCCGCTATCGATCTCGGGACGACCGTTGTCGTCGCATTCAGTCTGGGCAAGCTCGATCCGAAACGCGCACGCGAAGCAGCCCGGCAGTCGCTGATGATCATGACCCTTTTTTCGATCGTGCTGGCGGCTGTGATTCATTACTACGGTAAAGAAATTATCGACATCGTCGCGGGCGAAGCGACAAATGACGTTAAAGATCTCGCGCTAACCTATCTGGAAATGACGGTCATTAGCTATCCGGCAGCCGCTATCGCTTTAATTGGCAGCGGGGCACTGCGTGGTGCAGGAAATACCAAAATCCCGCTGCTGATCAACGGCGGGATGAACATCCTGAATATTATTATCAGCAGCGTTTTGATCTATGGTGTTTTTTCCTGGGACGGCCTGGGTTTTGTGGGAGCCGGGCTTGGGCTGACCATTTCGCGCTACATCGGTGCGGCGGCAATCGTAGGCGTATTGATGACCGGCATTACACCATCCCTGCGCCTCACATTGAAAAGTTATTTCCGTCCACTCAATTTTGCCATTATCTGGGAAGTGATGGGGATTGGTATTCCGGCAAGTATTGAATCGGTGCTGTTTAATGGAGGGAAGCTGCTGACGCAAATGTTTGTTGCCGGTATGGGAACCGACGTTATCGCCGGTAATTTTATTGCCTTCTCCATCGCCTCTTTGATTAACCTGCCAGGTAACGCGCTTGGATCTGCATCCACCATCATCACCGGCAAACGTCTCGGGAAAGGGCAGATAGGGCAGGCGGAGCGACAACTGCGTCATGTTTTCTGGTTATCGACTATCGGGCTAACGGCGATAGCCTGGGGAACGGCCCCCTTTGCCGGACTGATGGCATCGTTTTATACCCATGAGAATGACGTAAAAGAAGTCGTTAAAATTCTGATTTGGCTGAACGCCGCGTTTATGCCGATCTGGGCGGCGTCCTGGGTTCTGCCCGCCGGGCTGAAAGGGGCACGTGATGCCCGTTTTGCGATGTGGGTATCAATGCTTGGTATGTGGGGCTGTCGCGTGGTTGCGGGCTATACGCTAGGGATCATGCTGGGAATGGGCGTAGTGGGCGTCTGGCTGGGGATGTTCCTTGACTGGGCAGTGCGCGGTACGCTGTTCTACTGGCGAATGGTGAGCGGACGCTGGTTATGGAAATACCCGCGCATAAAACCCGAACCTGTTGCCGCTGAAACGCCAGAATGCCTGACAAATGCACGAAGTGGAGAATAAATCGGCAAACGATCAGAAATCTGCATTCTGCCTTTGACATCATGGGTGAGCATCGATAATATGCGCCCCGTTCACACGATTCCTCTGTAGTTCAGTCGGTAGAACGGCGGACTGTTAATCCGTATGTCACTGGTTCGAGTCCAGTCAGAGGAGCCAAATTTAAAAAGCCTGCTTTTAAAGCAGGCTTTTTGCTTTTCTGCCACCTGCAGATATAAAAAAGGCTCCCTGACACCAGGGAGCCTTTTTCACAATGCTACGCGATTATTCGCCTTTTACTTCAGCGTTTTTGATTTCGCCCATCACTTTCAGTTTTTTGGAGATATCGCGACGCTCTTTGGACAGCTCAGCATTCTTGATGATGTAGTCGTCAACACGGTCTTCGTAATCGCTTTTCATGCTGGCGATGATGCCCTGGATAGCCTCAACGCTCATGCCTGGCTTGATGTAGTCGCTCAGGTTGTCCAGCAGCAGAACACGTTTTTGGTTGTCACGGATCTTCTTCTCAACGTCCTGGATTTCACGCTGCAGTTTGTTTTTGCGGCGGAACAGGCGGACGAATTCCAGAACATCCTGGAACGAAGGCTTGGTAGTTTCCATTTTTACACCCCTGATAATGTGAGATTCGGATTCGTTAAAGCAACCGTTGTAACAGTAACCTTACTGACAGCGGCCGCGAATGACAATGAGTATATCGTTTAAAGCTATCATAACCCCAATTGCTGCTGAATCGAAGCAGCAGGCGTCACATATGGCAATAGCTGCTTTTTATTTGCGCAGCGCCCGGCAGATCAGATGTGACAACAGCTCTAGCTGTCGCGCCAGCTCCATGCTCAACCAGACATAACCATGAATCGGCGTTTCCGCCACGTTATCGCCCTGCCGCTCGTTAATCAGTTGTTTCAGCTCGGCGACGATTTCATTCAGACGTTCGCTGTTCGCCAGGATTGGCTGTGGGTTGCCTTCATACAGCGCGTGGGCAATGGTTAGCAGCGTTTGCTGCGTCATCTGCTGCGTCTCTTTCAGCGTATGCGCGTTAAGCATTAAGAGATGGCTGGAACGGGATGCCCAGTGAGCATTGATTTGCAGCTCCAGCATACAAACCAGATTACGGCTCACAGTCTGAATCGCTTCGAAAATGGCTTTCTGGATGTGGGTCTCTTTGCTGGCCGGCGTGATCAACCCACGCATCTTAACCACATCACTGAGGATTTTTTGCAGATGTTTTTCCAGCCGCGGCCGTTCGACCAGGTTTGGCGAAAACCCCGCCTGGTAGACCCGATTAAACGCTGTGACATAGTTTGCCATCTGAATACGCCAGTGCAGGAACGCGCGCTGGGGCCAGATGCCGGTAAACAGCATTGCCAGCAGCGAGCCGAGGATAACATCCCCACTTCGCCATAGCGCGGTCGTCATGTCTCCTGCCGGAGCACCAACAACAACAGAAAGCGTGATACCAATCAGTAAGGCCTGATACGGTTTTTTGCCCAACGCCAGCCAGCCGCAGAGGAACATCGCCGCCGCGCACCACAACAGCATGACCGGGAATGAGATCAGTTCGAGTTTCAGGGCGATAAGCCCCAGCGCTGAACCGAGGACAGTGCCGCCTATACGCTCAAAAGCACGCGGGACAACATTT
This sequence comes from Enterobacter sp. MALB-1, assembly GCF_041021625.1. Taxonomy (NCBI): domain Bacteria; kingdom Pseudomonadati; phylum Pseudomonadota; class Gammaproteobacteria; order Enterobacterales; family Enterobacteriaceae; genus Enterobacter; species Enterobacter sp. MALB-1. The sequence goes on along the minus strand of NZ_JBDPJL010000001.1, from coordinate 1,746,264 downwards.
CCCCAAAATGAGATGGGCCCCATGATGACCACCAGCGTGATCAGCGGCCATGTTCCTTCAGGGACATCCAGCAAACGGACCAGAACAAAAGTCAGAATAAACGCCAGCGCGATACGGCATCCATGTACCACGCGGTAATGTTTATACAACCGGATTTCAAAAGGCGTTAATGATTTGTCGGGACGCACACCCGCTCTCCAGCTACACGGCAAACCACAATTGTACTGTGTTTTCAGCCGGGTGGATCACACCCGGTTGAAAAACCCTGTTATTTACAGGCCTAACCCGCTTTGTGCTCAACCGGCACAAACATTTCGATATCCCAGTAGCCATCCGCATTACCGTCGTTCAGGTAGCGTTCAAAACAGGGCTTTGGCGCGATTTGATAGTGTGTGTCTTCAAGAAGGGAATTAAAAAACTGATACCAGGGTGTGGCAAAGTCGTGGTTTTCGACACGCGCCGTTGCCACGGCATAATCCCCCGCGGCGATTTCAGTGAGCATCACCCCTTCACTGTTTTCAGGGATGACAAAATCATCGGGCACCGTGACGGCTGTATCACAGCGTAATTTTTCTGCCGGAACCTCATCGGGATTATCGTAATAAACCGCAACCCACTCCAGAGGTTGAATATGACGACCATCAACCCACATGACCAGCTGTTCGAAGCCTTGTTTGACCGTGTTTTCCCATGGTCCGACAAGGTGAAAACCCGCGATCTTACGTTTCTGTTGCTGTCTGATGCTGTAGTTCATGCTGCCTCCGTTTATTACTGTGTATTTATACACTATAAAGCAGATTTTCGCTGTTCAGCAAACAAGGAGTGTTTATTATGCGAGCAGACTCGCAACCCTGCCAGTCTGCTCGTCGCGGCTCATCTGCAGCGTCAGAGTTTATGATGCAGGTAATCACCCATCCGTGAGAAAAATCCACCTTTATCAACGCTTTCCAGCGTCACCAGCGGCCAGTGCGCGACGACTTTGTCGCGGTCAAATAGCTGGATCTCCCCGACGCGCTGATGCGCGGCAATCGGTGCGTCCAGCTCTTTTTTATCCAGGACGTATTTTGCTTTGATATTGGGCACTTCCGCCTTCGGTAAGGCCAGCCAGAAATCCTGATCGGTGCCTAATTTCACCTGCTCTTTATCGCCGTACCAGATGCGCTCGGTGCCCACTTTTTTGCCATTATGCAGAATTTGCACGGTATCGAAATTCTGTTGCCCCCAGTGCAGTAGTTTGCGAGCCTGCTCTTCCCGGCCTTTCGGGCTATCCGCGCCCATAACCACGGCAATCAAACGACGCTGGCCGTCTACCGCTGAAGCGATAAGGTTAAAACCGGCACCTGAGGTATGGCCTGTTTTTAACCCGTCAACGTTCATGGTTTTATCCCATAGCAGGCCGTTGCGGTTTTGCTGGGTGATGCCGTTCCATGTAAGGCTTTTTTCGCTGTACATATGGTAGAACTCAGGCTCACCGTGAATGATCGCGCGTGAAAGTACCGCCAGGTCATAGGCAGAACTGTGTTGTCCCGGTGCATCCAGGCCATGCACGGTTTCAAAATGAGTGTCGCGCAGGTGCAGTTTTTGCACGTAGTCGTTCATCATATTCACGAATTGTGGCTGCCCTCCGGCCACATGGTCAGCCAGCGCCACGCAGGCGTCGTTGCCGGAATCAACAATCAGGCCACGGCTCAGGTCACGCACGGAGACGCGATCGCCCTCTTTCAGGAACATCAACGATGAACCGTCAAACACCGGATTACCTTTTGCCCATGCATCGCGGCCTACGGTAACAATGTCATCAGGACTAATGCGATGGCTATCAATAGCGCGATCGACGACGTAGCCAGTCATCAGCTTGGTCAGGCTTGCCGGGTTGCGCTGTTGATGTTCGTTGCCCGCCGTTAAGATTTGACCCGTGGTGTAATCCATCAGTACCCAGGAGCCAGCCTGGATGGTCGGAGGCTGCGGTGAAAAATCCAGTGGTTCGGCAGCCAGCGCAGATGAAATACTCGAAGCGAGTAAAGAAACAGCAATAAACAGACGGCGTTTCAACGGTATATCCTCAGGTCATTAAAAATCGTTGACCTTTTTACGGGAGTTCTGATGTCCTTACCTGCCTTAATTGCAAAAAAATGTGACAGGAGGCATGTTTTCCCCTGAAGTCAGCTCGCAAATTTCATTGATAAAGGCGCTTTTTATTCGGTCTGTGCATCACGATCGTTTACCATAGCAATGTCATTTTTTAACAGGATGGTATTACTGGTGTCTGACTCTGCCGCGCGCCCCACTTTTTTATTCCACGATTACGAAACCTTTGGCACCCATCCGGCGTTGGATCGCCCTGCGCAGTTTGCCGCCATTCGCACTGACGATGATTTCAATATTATTGGCGAGCCAGAAGTCTTTTACTGCAAGCCCGCCGATGACTACCTGCCACAGCCAGGCGCGGTGTTGGTCACGGGTATTACGCCTCAGGAAGCGCGTGACAAAGGCGTAAACGAGGCCGAGTTCGCCCGCCGTATCCACGACCTGTTTACCGTGCCTGATACCTGCGTGGTGGGCTACAACAACATCCGCTTTGATGATGAAGTGACGCGCAATATCTTCTACCGCAACTTCTACGATCCCTATGCCTGGAGCTGGCAGAACCGCAATTCGCGCTGGGATTTACTCGACATCATGCGCGCGTGCTATGCCCTGCGCCCGGAGGGGATCACCTGGCCGGAAAATGACGAAGGGTTAACGAGTTTCCGGCTGGAACACCTGACACGCGCTAATGGCATTGAGCACAGTAATGCCCACGACGCAATGGCCGACGTCTATGCCACCATCGCAATGGCGAAACTGGTGAAGCGCGCGCAACCGCGTCTGTTCGACTATCTGCTGAGCCACCGCAGCAAACATAAACTCATCACCCTGATTGATGTCCCGCAAATGAAACCGCTGGTGCATATTTCCGGCATGTTCGGCGCATGGCGGGGAAATACAAGCTGGGTCGCTCCTCTGGCCTGGCATCCTGACAACCGGAATGCCGTCATCATGGTGGATTTGGCCGGTGATATCTCACCGCTGCTGGAACTTGACAGCGATACCCTGCGTGAGCGGCTCTATACGCCGAAAAATGAACTGGGTGACCTGCCTGCAGTACCGGTAAAACTGGTTCATATCAATAAATGCCCGGTGCTGGCGCAAGCCAATACGCTGCGTCCGGAGGATGCCGACAGACTGGGCATAAACCGCCAGCATTGCCTGGATAACCTCAAAATCCTGCGTGACAACCCTCAGGTGCGTGAAAAAGTCGTGGCGATCTTTGCTGAAGCGGAGCCGTTTGTACCGTCTGAAAATGTCGATGTGCAGCTCTATAACGGCTTCTTTAGCGATGCTGACCGTGCCGCCATGAAGATTGTTTTGCAAACCGACCCGCGCAATTTACCGGCGCTGGATATTACCTTTGCTGACAAGCGCATCGAGAAACTGATGTTTAATTATCGTGCGCGAAACTATCCCGGCACGCTGGATGAAGTGGAGCAGGAACGTTGGCTGCAGCATCGCCGTAACGTCTTTACGCCGGAATTCCTGCATGCTTATGCCCAGGAGCTGGAGATGCTTTATAGCCAGTATGAAGGGGATGCAGAGAAGCAGGCACTGCTGAAAGCGCTGTTCCAGTACGCGCAAGAGATTGTTTGAGTGATGGGTAAAAAAAAAGCCGGAGGCGATGTCTCCGGCTTTTTTTTGCCCGGTGGCGCTGCGCTTTTACGCGAGCCTGCGGGTTTGTAGGTCGGGTAAGGCGTAGCCGCCGCCCGACATGATATTACGCAACGTCTTCGTACTGAGGCACTGGGTTGCGGAAACTTTTGGTAACGCAGGCCAGGTAAATCAGACCGATAGCGCCCCAAATCAGCCCCAGAACCATAGAGCTTTCTTCCAGGTTAATCCACAGCGCACCAACGGTAAGCGCACCACACACCGGCAGAACCAGGTAGTTAAAGTGGTCTTTCAGCGTTTTGTTGCGCTTCTCACGGATCCAGAACTGAGAGATCACGGAGAGGTTAACGAAGGTGAACGCCACCAGCGCACCAAAGTTAATCAGCGCGGTTGCGGTAACCAGGTCGAATTTAATCGCCAGCAGTGCAATTGCGCCAACCAGCAGTACGTTCCATGCCGGAGTACGCCATTTCGGATGAACGTAACCGAAGAAACGGGTCGGGAACACACCGTCGCGGCCCATCACGTACATCAGGCGAGAAACGCCGGCATGCGCCGCCATACCAGAGGCCAGAACGGTTACGCTTGAGAAGATCAGCACGCCCCACTGGAAGGTTTTACCTGCCACGTACAGCATGATTTCAGGCTGTGACGCGTCCGGATCTTTGAAGCGGGAGATGTCCGGGAAATACAGCTGCAGGAAATAAGACGCACCGATGAAGATCAGGCCGCCAATCAGCGCCGTCAGGAAAATCGCTTTCGGGATCACGCGCTCCGCGTCTTTGGTCTCTTCAGACAGAGAAGAGATACCGTCGAAGCCCAGGAACGAGAAGCACAGAATGGTCGCCCCGGTGATCATCGGCACCACGTGTGCACCCTCAGACCAGAACGGACGGGTGCTGGTCAGCGTACCTGCGCCTTCACCGTGGGATACACCATAAATGATCAGACCCACGATAACCGCAACGATACCCATCTGCAGAATAACAATCAGGGTGTTGAAGTTAGCCACGGTCTTGATGCTGCGCAGGTTAGAGATGGTCATAAAGGCCACCAGCGCCACAACGAAGATCCACGACGGCACGGAAGGCACCAGCGCTTCGAAGTAAATTTTTGCCAGCAGAATGTTGATCATCGGCATGAACAGGTAGTCCAGCAGAGATGACCAGCCCACCATAAAGCCAACCGCCGGGCTAATGGATTTCTGAGCATAGGTGTAGGCAGAGCCTGCAGACGGGAAACGGCGAACCAGTTTACCGTAGCTCAGCGCCGTAAAGAGAATGGCGACCAGCGCAAAGGCATATGCCGTCGCAACGTGACCGTCAGTAAGGCCTGATACGATACCGAATGTATCGAACAGCGTCATTGGTTGCATATAGGCCAGGCCCATCATAACAACCGGAATCAACGTAAGCGTTTTACGTAATTCCACGCGAGAGGTGTTTGGAGTTGCGTTATGCGACATAGTTATTCTCCTTTACGGTGATAACCGCCACGTAAGCGAAAAATTGCCCCATTTCTTTATTCCTCAGCGACAACAACTGTCGGATTTTAGTAAATATCTATCCGGTACGAAGCCCGGCCTCTTGGTTTTTAGTTTCGTTTCGTACATGCAAAAAAAAATAACCGACGCCTTTTATATCGTCGATTATTCATTTGTTTGCAGCGGCGGCATTTTGCCCCACTTTGGATACAAAAGGCAATAGATTGAGAAACTCATCAATAAATTATTTTCACTAACCGTTTGATTTACCAATATCAGCCTGTGTGTAAACGGCAGCGATAGCACTATTTGCTAAAATCTCATCCCGCCACCAGGCGCTGGCGAGGCCAGCGGTTTGTTCATTCCAGCCCACCCATACCGATTCATTACTGCTTTGCGCCATAACCTGTTTCTCAACCAGCGCTCCGCTTTCAATAAACCGTTGCGCTAAATAACGGGGAAGATAACCGCAGCCCAGCCCGCTTATTTGCAGCTCCAGCTTAGTTTTGAAATCGAAAACGGTGATAGCTTCCTGTTCATCCAGCAGCTGCGAAGAGACGGCGCATTCCGGGCGGGAACTGTCACCCACGACGATAGCGCGAAATCCCTTAATAACCCGGCGATTAAGCGGTTCCGGCTCGTTTGCTAAAGGATGATGTGGGGCGACAGCAAAGATCTGCTCAAGCACGCCCAAACGGGCAAAACCAAATTCACTCAATGGGGGCGGCTCCCGCAATGCCCCCACGATAATATCTGCCCGTCCCTGCGTTAAGGCATCCCATGAACCACCCAGCACACCATTAATAAAAATCAGCCGAGTCACGCTATGGCGCTGATAGAAAGCCTCGATAAGCGGGGTCAACAGCGAGAAGGGAAACGTATCATCGACGCCAATCACCAGCTCATTTTCCCAGCCTTGATGAAGTTTCACGGCCTGCTTTTCAAGCTCGCGAACGGTGTGAAGAACGTCGCGCCCTTTTTCCAACAACATCTGCCCGGTACGGGTAAAACGAGCGCGATGCCCGGAGCGATCGAGGATTTGGATATTAAGATCGCTTTCCAGTTTATGAACGGTATAACTCAGCGCCGAGGGCGTTTTATAGAGCTTCGCCGACGCTGCAGCAAAGCTCCCCTCTTTTTCCAGCGCATCAAGAATAACAAGAACATCCAGCAGCGGTTTCATGTTCGCCCCCTTACGGTGCGCAATCGTCCTCCGCTATGACACTATTCCATGGGCATGACCAGCGGATCGGGATACTGATACTCAAATCCCAGTTCATGGCAAATACGATTACCATCAATGATTTTGCCTTTGCTTTCACCCTGCGCGTCACCAAATACCGGCGGAGCCAGCCCAAGCTGGCGCGCCATCAGAGGGTAAAAGGTACTACGCGCCGGATGAGAAGGCGCACATATATTATAGATGTGCCCTCCTTTCGGAGCCTGTAATAGCAACTCAATTGCGCCGATAACGTCTTCAAGATGCACAAGATTGACGCCATGTTGTCCGTCCGGAGCCGATTTACCGGCAAAGAAACGGCCGGGATGACGCCCCGGCCCTACCAGCCCTGCCAGGCGCAAAATATCCACCTGGGTTCCCGGCAGATTATGCAGCCAGTCCTCCAGCTCTTTCAGCACCCGGCCGCTTGCGGTGATCGGGTGCCGTTCACTATTTTCCTTCACCGTTCCCTCAACATCACCATAGACCGATGTTGAGCTGGTAAAAATAATGCGCGGAATATGGTGCGCCAGCGCGCTATCGACAATCTCCTGCACGGCCTGCAGATAGAACGACTCACCCGGCCCGCTGCGCCGCGCCGGTAAGGTGATGATCAGCGCGTCAACGTTCATTAATTCGTCCAGCTCGTCGGCATCGCAAACAAGCTCTGGCTCAAGACGCAACTGAATACCGTCAATACCGCACATCCGCGCGGCTTCCACCCCGTCCGCCGTGGTTTTACTCCCGGTCACCTGCCAGCCTTTCGCGGCTAATGACATCGCCAGCGGCATTCCTAACCACCCTAAACCGACAATCGCGACCTTTTTCATGCGAATTCTCCAGGCTTACACACGTTTTTATTAAGGCTACGCCAGCACTGGCGAACACTCAATTCATAGCATCAATATGAAATGAATTAATGATTAAAAAAAGCCCTTGCTTTCTGCGGTGCAAGTGGTTTAGGTTAAAAGACATCAAATGAATAAGCATTCATCGAGAATTTATATGACACGCGTTCAATTTAAACACCACCATCATCACCATCATCCTGACTAGTCTTTCAGGCGATGTGTGCTGGAAGACGTTTGGATCTTCCAGTGGTGCATGAACGCATGAGAAAGCCCCCGGAAGATCATCTTCCGGGGGCTTTTTTTTGGACCGCATTCAGACAGGTTAAAACAGGTTAACGAGGAATAAAGAATGTTAGATAACTCACGTTTACGCATAGCTATTCAGAAATCAGGCCGTTTAAGTGACGATTCACGCGAACTGCTGGCCCGCTGCGGGATTAAAATCAACCTGCATACCCAGCGCCTGATTGCCCTTGCTGAAAATATGCCCATCGACATTCTGCGCGTACGTGATGACGACATTCCGGGCCTGGTGATGGACGGCGTGGTGGATCTGGGGATCATCGGCGAAAACGTACTGGAAGAAGAGCTTCTGACCCGCCGCGCCCAGGGCGAAGATCCTCGCTATTTTACCCTGCGTCGTCTGGACTTTGGCGGTTGCCGCTTGTCGCTGGCAACGCCGGCTGATGAAGCCTGGGACGGCCCGGCAGCACTGAACGGCAAGCGCATTGCCACCTCTTACCCGCACCTGTTGAAGCGCTACCTGGATCAAAAAGGCGTACAGTTTAAATCCTGCCTGCTGAACGGCTCCGTTGAAGTGGCTCCACGCGCGGGTCTGGCCGATGCCATCTGTGACCTCGTCTCTACCGGTGCGACTCTTGAAGCAAACGGTTTGCGCGAAGTGGAAGTCATCTATCGCTCCAAAGCCTGCCTGATCCAGCGCGACGGCGAAATGGCCGATGCCAAACAGCAACTCATCGACAAGCTGCTGACCCGTATTCAGGGGGTGATTCAGGCACGTGAATCCAAATACATCATGATGCACGCGCCAACCGAACGTCTGGATGAAGTGATTGCCCTGCTGCCAGGTGCTGAGCGTCCAACCATTCTGCCGCTGGCGGGCGATCAGCAGCGCGTGGCGATGCATATGGTGAGCAGCGAAACCCTGTTCTGGGAAACCATGGAAAAACTGAAGGCGCTGGGGGCAAGCTCCATTCTGGTGCTGCCGATTGAGAAGATGATGGAGTAATTCCACGTATGCTGCCCGGTGGCGCTTCGCTTACCGGGCCTACAAGACCCGCAGGCCGGATAAACAACCAGCCATCCGGCAAAAAAGGAAGACGATTATGAGCTTTAATACCATCATCGACTGGAATAGCTGTACTGAAGAGCAGCAAAGTGAATTACTGATGCGCCCGGCGATTTCCGCATCTGAAAGCATCACCCGTACCGTGGCTGAGATCCTCAATAACGTCAAAGCCCGTGGCGACGATGCGCTGCGTGAATACAGTGCAAAATTTGATAAGACGGACGTCGGCGCATTACAGGTTGCCGAACAGGAAATCATTGATGCCAGCAATCGTCTGGGAGATGACATCAAACAGGCGATGGCCGTCGCAGTGAAAAACATTGATACCTTCCACACCGCGCAGAAATTGCAGACCGTTGATGTGGAAACCTTGCCAGGCGTTCGCTGCCAGCAGGTGACCCGTCCGGTCGCGTCCGTGGGGCTTTATATCCCCGGCGGCTCAGCTCCGCTGTTTTCCACCGTATTAATGCTGGCGACACCGGCGCGTATCGCCGGGTGCCAGAAAGTGGTGCTTTGCTCCCCACCGCCGATTGCCGATGAAATTCTGTATGCCGCTAAGCTCTGTGGCGTACAGGCGGTATACAAAGTGGGCGGTGCGCAGGCCATCTCTGCCCTGGCGTTTGGCACCGAATCCATTCCGAAAGTAGACAAAATTTTCGGGCCAGGCAATGCGTATGTAACCGAGGCCAAGCGTCAGGTCAGCCAGCGTCTGGACGGTGCGGCCATCGATATGCCTGCCGGACCGTCTGAAGTGCTGGTAATTGCCGACAGCGGTGCCACGCCGGACTTCGTGGCATCTGACTTGTTATCTCAGGCGGAACATGGCCCGGACTCACAGGTCATTTTGCTGACACCGGATGCGGACATGGCGAAACGCGTAGGTGAAGCCGTTGAGCGTCAGTTGGCCGATCTGCCGCGTGCTGAAACGGCACGTCAGGCTCTCTCTTCCAGCCGCCTGATTGTGGCCCGCGATCTCGACCAGTGCATTGCCATCTCCAACCAGTACGGCCCGGAGCACCTGATCATTCAGACCCGCAGCGCGCGCGATCTGGTCGACAGCATCACCAGTGCAGGCTCGGTTTTCCTCGGTGACTGGTCACCGGAATCGGCGGGTGATTACGCCTCTGGCACCAACCACGTCCTGCCGACGTATGGCTACACCTCAACCTGCTCAAGCCTCGGGCTGGCGGATTTCCAGAAGCGCATGACCGTGCAGGAGCTTTCTCGTGAAGGCTTTGCGTCACTGGCTTCCACCATTGAAACCCTGGCCGCTGCCGAGCGCCTGACCGCCCACAAAAACGCCGTGACGCTGCGCGTGGCAGCCCTGAAGGAGCAAGCATGAACATTGAAGAATTAGCGCGTGAAAATGTCCGTCGACTGACGCCCTATCAGTCTGCCCGCCGCCTGGGCGGTAACGGTGATGTCTGGCTGAACGCCAACGAATTCCCGACGGCGGTCGCCTTTGAGTTATCGCAGCAAACGCTGAACCGCTACCCGGAGTGTCAGCCAAAAGCGGTTATTGAAAACTACGCGCAATACGCGGGTGTAAAGCCTGAGCAGGTGTTAGTTAGCCGTGGCGCGGATGAAGGCATTGAACTGCTGATCCGCGCCTTCTGCGAGCCTGGCAAAGATGCGGTGATGTACTGCCAGCCCACTTACGGGATGTACAGTGTTAGCGCCGAAACCTTCGGCGTGGCGTGTCGTAACGTGCAGGCGCTGGACGACTGGCAGCTCGATCTGCAGGGCATTGCCGATAATCTTGACGGTGTGAAAGTGGTGTTTGTTTGTAGCCCAAACAACCCGACAGGACAAATTATCAATCCGCAGGATATCCGTACCCTGCTGGAAATGACCCGCGGCAAAGCGCTGGTGGTTGCTGATGAGGCCTATATTGAGTTCTGCCCGCAGGCGACGCTGGCAGGCTGGCTTGAGGAGTACCCGCATCTGGTGGTGCTGCGCACGTTGTCCAAAGCCTTCGCCCTCGCTGGCCTGCGCTGTGGGTTTACGCTGGCCAATAAAGAAGTTATCAACCTGCTGCTGAAAGTGATCGCCCCCTACCCGCTCTCGACGCCAGTCGCCGATATTGCCGCCCAGGCACTGGCTCCGCAGGGTATCAACGCGATGCGCGAGCGCGTGGCGCAGATTCTGGTGGAACGCCAGTACCTGGTCAGCGCCCTGAAAGAGATCCCTTGCGTTGAACAGGTGTTTGACTCTGAAACCAACTACATACTGGTACGCTTCACCGCGTCCAGCGCCATATTTAAATCTTTGTGGGATCAGGGCATTATCTTACGAGACCAAAATAAACAACCATCCTTAAGCGGCTGTTTGCGGATTACCGTAGGCACCCGTGCAGAGAGCCAGCGCGTCATTGACGCCCTGAAAGCGGAGAAAGTATGAGTCAGAAGACCCTCTTTATCGATCGTGACGGCACCATTATTTCGGAGCCACCAACCGATTTTCAGGTCGATCGTTTCGACAAACTGGCCTTTGAACCCGACGTGATCCCGGTGTTGCTTAAGCTGCAGAAGGCCGGTTTTAAGCTGGTGATAATCACCAACCAGGACGGCCTGGGGACGGACAGTTTCCCGCAGGCCGACTTTGATGGTCCGCATAACCTGATGATGCAGATCCTCACCTCGCAGGGCGTGGCGTTTGATGAAGTGCTGATTTGCCCTCATCTTCCCGCCGATGAGTGCGACTGCCGTAAGCCGAAGGTGAAACTGGTTGAGCGCTACCTGGCAGAAGAGGTGCTGGATAAAGCCAACAGCTATGTCATTGGCGATCGTGTTACCGATATTACGCTTGCCGAAAACATGGGGATTTCGGGCCTGCGCTACAACCGCGACAACCTGAGCTGGGCGATGATTGGCGAGCAGCTAACCAAACGTGACCGCTACTCGCACATTGAGCGCATCACCAAAGAGACGCAGATTGACGTGAAGGTCTGGCTGGACCGCGAAGGCGGCAGCAAGATCCACACTGGCGTCGGCTTCTTCGACCACATGCTGGACCAGATTGCCACGCACGGCGGCTTCCGCATGGAAATTACCGTTAAAGGCGACCTGTATATTGACGATCACCACACCGTTGAAGACACCGGTCTGGCGCTGGGCGAAGCGCTGAAGCTGGCGCTGGGTGACAAACGCGGCATCAACCGTTTTGGCTTTGTCCTGCCGATGGACGAGTGCCTGGCACGCTGCGCGATGGATATCTCCGGGCGTCCGCACTTGGAATATAAAGCCGACTTCACCTACCAGCGCGTGGGCGATCTCAGCACCGAAATGGTGGAACACTTTTTCCGTTCGCTCTCCTACACCATGGGGCTGACGCTGCACCTCAAAACCAAAGGCAAGAACGATCACCACCGCGTGGAGAGCCTGTTCAAAGCCTTTGGCCGTACCCTGCGTCAGGCGATCCGCGTTGAAGGTGACGCCCTTCCCTCGTCGAAAGGAGTGCTGTAATGAACGTGGTGATTCTGGACACCGGATGCGCCAACCTGAACTCCGTGAAATCGGCAATCATTCGCCACGGCTATGAGCCGGTGGTAAGCCGCGATCCCGATGTGGTGTTGCGCGCGGATAAACTTTTTTTGCCGGGCGTGGGGACAGCGCAGGCGGCGATGGATCAGATCCACGAGCGTGAGCTGGTTGAGCTTATCAAAGCCTGTACTCAGCCAGTGCTGGGCATTTGCTTAGGGATGCAGCTGTTAGGGCGGCGTAGTGAAGAGTCGAACGGCATCGACCTGCTCGGGATAATTGAAGAAGACGTGCCAAAGATGGCTGACCACGGCCTCCCTCTGCCGCATATGGGCTGGAACCGTGTCTACCCGAAAGCGGGCGACCGGCTGTTTCGCGGTATCGAAGACGGCGCGTATTTTTACTTCGTCCACAGTTACGCCATGCCGGTAAATCCGTACACCATCGCCCAGTGCAATTATGGCGAGGCTTTCACTGCGGCGGTGCAGAAAGATAATTTTTACGGCGTGCAGTTTCACCCGGAACGCTCTGGTGCCGCAGGCGCACAGTTGCTGAAAAACTTCCTGGAGATGTGATGATTATTCCCGCTTTAGATTTAATTGACGGCACGGTTGTCCGCCTCCATCAGGGCGATTACGGCCAGCAGCGCGACTACGGTAACGATCCGCTGCCGCGTCTGCAGGATTATGCCGCCCAGGGTGCGGAGGTGTTGCACCTGGTCGATCTGACCGGTGCGAAAGATCCGGCGAAACGCCAGATCCCTCTGCTTAAAAAACTGGTCGCTGGCGTGGATATTCCCGTGCAGGTCGGCGGTGGCGTGCGTACGGAAGAGGATGTTGCCTCGCTGCTGGACGCTGGTGTGGCGCGTGTGGTGGTTGGTTCTACCGCCGTTAACGATCCTGAAAAGGTCAAAGGCTGGTTCCGCCGCTTTGGTGCGGATGCGCTGGTGCTGGCGCTGGATGTACGCATTGACGAGCAAGGAAATAAGCAGGTGGCGGTCAGTGGCTGGCAGGAGAACTCCGGCGTGACGCTGGAAGCACTGGTGGATATATATCAGCCCGTTGGCCTGAAGCACGTGCTGTGTACGGATATCTCCCGTGACGGGACGCTGGCGGGTTCGAACGTCTCTTTATATGAAGAAGTTTGCGCGCGTTATCCGCAGGTGGCGTTTCAGTCGTCTGGCGGCATCGGCGATTTAGCCGACATCGCAGCACTGCGCGGAACGGGTGTGCGTGGCGTGATTGTTGGTCGCGCTCTGCTGGAAGGCAAATTTACGGTAACGGAGGCGATTCAATGCTGGCAAAACGGATAATCCCCTGCCTGGACGTGCGCGATGGTCAGGTAGTGAAAGGCGTGCAGTTCCGCAACCATGAGATCATTGGTGACATTGTTCCACTGGCAAAACGCTACGCCGATGAAGGTGCAGACGAACTGGTGTTTTATGACATCACCGCCTCCAGCGATGGTCGCGTGGTGGACAAAAGCTGGGTGGCACGCGTGGCGGAGGTGATCGATATTCCGTTTTGCGTGGCGGGCGGGATTAAATCCGCCGACGATGCAGCCAAAATACTCTCTTTTGGTGCCGACAAAATTTCCATTAACTCCCCTGCTCTGGCCGATCCTGAGCTTATTACCCGCCTGGCGGATCGCTTTGGCGTGCAGTGTGTTGTGGTGGGTATTGATACCTGGTTCGACGCCGCGACGGGCAAATACCACGTCAATCAGTACACTGGCGATGAAAGCCGCACCCGCGTCACCCAGTGGGAGACACTGGACTGGGTGCAGGAAGTTCAAAAACGCGGTGCCGGTGAAATCGTACTGAACATGATGAACCAGGACGGCGTGCGTAACGGTTACGACCTTGAGCAACTGAAAAAAGTCCGGGCGGTTTGCCACGTCCCGCTGATTGCCTCCGGCGGTGCGGGAACCATGGAACACTTCCTCGAAGCGTTCCGTGATGCGAACGTCGACGGGGCGCTGGCCGCCTCCGTGTTCCACAAACAGATTATCAATATTGGTGAGTTAAAAACGTACCTGGCAGGCCAGGGCGTGGAGATCAGGGTATGTTAACAGAGCAACAACAGGCACAGCTGGACTGGGAAAAAACCGACGGATTACTGCCGGTGGTTGTACAGCATGCGGTTTCAGGCGAAGTGCTGATGCTGGGATATATGAACCAGGACGCGCTGGCGAAAACGCTCGACAGCGGCAAAGTGACCTTCTTCTCACGCACAAAACAGCGCCTGTGGACCAAAGGGGAAACCTCCGGCCACTTCCTGAATGTGGTTAGCATTACGCCGGACTGCGATAATGACACCCTGCTGGTACTGGTCAATCCGATTGGCCCAACCTGCCACAAAGGAACCAGCAGTTGCTTCGGTGAGGCGAGTCACCAGTGGTTGTTCCTGTATCAACTGGAACAATTGCTGGCGGAGCGTAAAACGGCTGACCCAACGAGTTCATATACTGCAAAGCTGTATGCCAGCGGGACTAAGCGTATTGCGCAAAAAGTGGGTGAAGAAGGTGTTGAAACGGCGCTGGCCGCGACGGTGCATGACCGGGAAGAGCTGACTAACGAAGCGTCGGATCTGATGTATCACCTGCTGGTGCTACTGCAGGATCAGTCGCTGGATTTAACCGCGGTGATAGAGAATCTTCGCAAACGGCACAAATAAAAAAAGACCGGGGAAACCCGGTCTTTTTTTGTCTGCGAATCAGCCTCTTGGCTTGTAGTTCCGCAGTGCGTTACGTCCTAACACGACGCCGGAACCGATAATCCCACCGAGCAGTACGGCAAGGATCAAGACAATGGCTTTTTTCGGGCTGTCCCGGCGGATTGGCAGATCCGGTTTCATCACGTAACGGTACACATGGATAGTGGCAGGGTCCACTTTAAGTTTTTCAATATCCAGCAAATTCTGTTTAGTCTGATAATACGCCGGGGAGAGAACCAGCGGGCGACTCGATTCGTTTTCAATCATCGATTTCAGCGCTTCGCTTCCCAGAAGGAACATGGTTTCCTGGGTGACATCCTGTGTTTGCTGTACCTGAGGGGTAGAAACTTTCGCCGCATCAGCGAACTTTAAGGCCTCGGAAATCTGCTTAATACGCAGATCCTTTTGCTCCTGGGCAACTTTCTCCTGGTTCTCAAGAGAGTCATTCAGTATCGTAATCTGTTGTTTGATGTTGTCCTTCAGGTCAACGCCCAACTCTTTCGCCGTCTGCTCATCCACCTGTTGAATATACTGTGCCAGTTGCTTCTGCGCAGCTTCTGCACTATCACTGGTGTATGTGATGCTTAAAGGCAAAGGTTGCCCTTTAACGGAAGGTTCAATAGACAGTTTTTCAGGAACTTCCTGATTATCCAGCGCCTGAGAAAGGGCTGAAAATGCAGAGTTGAAACGACCAATAACGCGGGTCTGAACCTCCGTCATGGAAGGCGCAGCATTGCCATACAGAATGTTGAGGGCGTTATTGTAGGTGGCAACTTGTGCAGCATCAGGCTGGGAGATGATTGCCGTTGACGTCCATTTCTCTTTTGCAATGAGCAAATACGCTCCTGCCAACACGATAGCAATGACAACAAACGTAACGATAGTCCATTTGCTGCGCCAAAGTTGCATCACTAAATCAATTAAATCAATCTGCTCTGGGTCATTGCTTCGGTCGACCACGTTATTGTTGCTCTGCGTCATACAATCCTTAAAAGACAAAAAATCGCATAATTATATTTGCTTACTAGTGTATCGCCTGTTGTGAAATTTTCTATAGGAATCCTGTTAGTTATATCGAAAAGATAGGTTTGGTAACCCTGGTACATCGCGCTATCATTAGCCCCATTCCGGTGCGTTTTCGCACCTACAGAGTAGATATATGATGAGGAAAGGTATGAAATTTCTGGTCACCGGCGCTGCGGGCTTTATCGGCTTCCACGTCAGCCAACGTCTTCTGGAAGCGGGCCACCAGGTTGTCGGGATTGATAATCTGAATGACTATTATGACGTCAACCTGAAACAAGCACGCCTTGATCTTCTGTCATCCGACAATTTCACTTTCCAGAAACTGGATTTGGCCGATCGGGAAGGTATGGCGAAACTGTTTGCTGATGAAAAATTCGATCGCGTTATCCATCTGGCGGCCCAGGCCGGGGTGCGTTACTCCCTTGAGAACCCGCATGCGTATGCGGATGCTAACCTGACGGGGCATCTCAACGTCCTTGAAGGCTGCCGTCATAATAAGGTTCAACACCTTCTGTACGCCTCTTCCAGCTCCGTTTATGGTCTTAACCGCAAGATGCCGTTCTCAACGGATGACTCAGTCGATCACCCGGTATCACTCTATGCGGCCACCAAAAAAGCAAACGAGCTGATGTCGCATACTTATTCGCACCTCTATAACCTACCGACGACAGGCCTGCGCTTCTTTACGGTTTATGGGCCGTGGGGCCGCCCGGATATGGCGCTCTTTAAATTCACCAAAGCGATGATTGAAGGTAAGAGTATCGACGTCTACAACTACGGGAAGATGAAACGCGACTTTACCTATATTGATGATATCGCTGAAGCGATTATCCGCCTTCAGGATGTGATTCCGCAGGCCGATACGAACTGGACTGTCGAGACGGGCTCACCCGCTACCAGTTCCGCGCCGTATCGCGTTTATAACATTGGCAACAGCTCACCCGTTGAACTGATGGATTACATTACCGCGCTGGAAGATGCCCTGGGCAAAGAGGCAGAGAAAAACATGATGCCGATCCAGCCAGGCGATGTGCTGGAAACAAGCGCCGACACTAAAGCGCTGTATGACGTTATTGGCTTTAAACCACAAACCTCCGTAAAAGACGGGGTGAAGAACTTTGTGGACTGGTATCGCAACTTCTATAAGGTGTAATACAAAAAACCCGGCAACGACGCCGGGTTTTTTATTGTATCAGTCACTGCCGAACAGATCGCGGGTATAGACCTTATCTGCCACATCCGCCAGTTCTTCTGCCATTCGGTTAGAGATAATAACGTCGGCTTCTTTTTTAAAGGCATTCAGATCGCGAATGACGCGAGAGTGGAAAAACTCGTCTTCCTGCATCGCTGGTTCATAAATAATGACCTGAACACCTTTCGCCTTAATACGCTTCATGATCCCCTGAATGGAAGAGGCGCGGAAATTATCAGAACCGCTCTTCATGATCAGGCGATACACCCCCACAACCTTAGGCTGGCGCGCGAGGATAGAATCCGAAATGAAATCCTTACGCGTACGGTTCGCATCGACGATGGCCGAAATCAGGTTGTTTGGTACAGCCTGGTAGTTGGCAAGCAACTGCTTGGTATCTTTAGGCAGGCAGTAACCACCGTAACCAAATGACGGGTTATTATAGTGGTTACCGATACGCGGATCGAGGCAGACGCCTTCAATGATCTGACGGGTATTCAGCCCCAGGCTTTCTGCGTAGCTGTCCAGTTCATTGAAGTAAGCCACGCGCATGGCCAGATAGGTGTTAGCGAAGAGTTTAATTGCCTCTGCTTCGGTGGAATCAGTAAACAGCACCGGGATATCTTGCTTAATGGCACCTTCCTGCAGCAGCGACGCAAACCGCTCTGCACGCTCAGAGCGTTCACCGATCACAATGCGCGACGGATGCAGGTTATCGTAGAGTGCCCTCCCCTCACGCAGGAATTCAGGTGAGAAGAAAACGTTCTCAATACCCAGCTCTTCTTTGATTGATTTGGTGAATCCCACCGGAATGGTCGATTTGATGATCATTACCGCGTTTGGATTGATAGCCGTGACATCTTTGATCACAGCTTCAACACTGGAGGTATTGAAATAGTTGGTTTTCGGATCGTAATCAGTTGGCGTCGCGATGATGACATAATCCGCATTGCGGTAAGCATCTTCTTTGTCCGTCGTTGCACGGAAATTCAGCGGTTTATTCGAAAGGTAATCCTGGATCTCTTTATCAACAATCGGGGATTTCTTCTGATTAAGCATATCCACTTTGGCCTGCACGATATCCAGCGCGACCACTTCATGGTTCTGCGCAATCAGGATACCGTTTGAAAGACCAACATAACCTGTTCCGGAGATTGTTATTTTCATTCGCTAATGACTTCTGTGAGTTAACTGTACAGATGGTCATCTGACCATCGCGATAAACATAACTGTTGGGCTTTGTACCTCCTGGCCGACAGAACTGTCAAGGCGAAGCGGGATGATTCCCCGCTAATGGGGCGACATTCAGACTACTTCGAATAACAATCGTCAATTTTAGTGTAAAAAAAACCCGGAGAGATCTCCGGGTCTTGATGGCTTAAAGCAGATTAACTTAATCCAGCCATTCGGTGTGGAACACACCTTCTTTATCAGTGCGTTTGTAGGTATGTGCACCGAAATAGTCACGCTGCGCCTGAATCAGGTTCGCAGGCAGAACAGCAGCACGGTAGCTGTCGTAGTACGCCACAGCCGCAGAGAAGGTTGGAACCGGAATACCGTTCTGTACCGCGTAAGCTACGACATCGCGCAGCGCCTGCTGGTATTCATCAGCAATTTTCTTGAAGTACGGTGCCAGCAGCAGGTTTGCAATGCCCGCATTTTCAGCGTAAGCATCGGTAATTTTCTGCAGGAACTGAGCGCGAATGATGCAACCTGCGCGGAAGATCTTCGCGATTTCGCCGTAGTTCAGATCCCAGTTATTTTCATCTGAAGCCGCGCGCAGCTGGGAGAAGCCTTGCGCATAAGAGACGATTTTACCCAGGTAAAGTGCGCGACGAACTTTCTCAACGAACTCGGTTTTGTCACCGGCTGGTTTAGCCTGTGGGCCAGACAGCACCTTAGATGCCGCAACACGTTGTTCTTTCAGAGAAGAGATGTAACGTGCGAATACGGATTCAGTGATCAGGGAGAGTGGCTCACCCAGATCCAGAGAGCTCTGGCTGGTCCATTTACCCGTACCTTTGTTCGCCGCTTCGTCCAGAATCACATCAACCAGGTATTTACCCTCTTCATCTTTCTTCGTGAAGATGTCTTTGGTGATGTCGATCAGGTAACTGTTCAGCTCACCTTTGTTCCACTCGGTGAAGGTTTCAGCCAGTTCTTCATTGGACAGGTTCAGGCCGCCCTTCAGCAGGGAATAGGCTTCGGCAATGAGCTGCATGTCGCCGTATTCGATACCGTTGTGAACCATTTTCACGTAGTGACCCGCACCGTCCGGACCGATATAGGTCACACACGGCTCGCCATCTTCTGCGACAGCAGCGATTTTGGTCAGGATCGGCGCAACCAGCTCGTACGCTTCTTTCTGACCGCCAGGCATGATAGATGGCCCCTTCAGCGCACCCTCTTCACCGCCGGATACACCGGTTCCGATGAAGTTGAAGCCCTCAGCAGACAATTCCCGGTTACGACGAATAGTGTCCTGGAAGAAGGTATTACCGCCATCAATAATGATGTCGCCCTTTTCCAGGTAAGGTTTCAGGGAGTCGATGGCAGCATCTGTACCCGCACCCGCTTTCACCATTAACAGGATACGACGAGGCGTCTCCAGAGACTCAACGAACTCCTGGACCGTATAGAATGGCACCAGTTTCTTGCCTGGATTTTCGGCAATCACTTCTTCGGTTTTGTCACGGGAGCGGTTGAAAACGGAGACGGTATAACCACGGCTTTCGATGTTGAGCGCCAGGTTGCGCCCCATCACTGCCATACCGACGACGCCGATCTGTTGCTTAGACATTACATACTCCTGTCAGGTGTGGTCACCGCGCGAGACGTGCGCGGTTTTAAATGTGGCTTAGATGTTAACTCAGGTCAAAGTGATGGTGATAGCGGAAGATGCTTTTACTTTTTCGCCCCAGGCTTGAATAGGTCAGTATTTTTTAGCGAACCAGCGTCCCAGAATGCTCGCCAAAGCACTTTCAATTGCTTAAATTGCCCTTTAACGAGGCAAGAACAACCATAGCCAATTGCCAGAACTATCGGCTTATTACGCACGAAAACATTTGTACCGTAATTCTTGTGAAGGTAGAACAAATTTCTGAGCATAAAGTAACCTTTCCAGGAAAGCAGATCGTTTCCCTGATTGTTTATCAGTAAACGATAGGCTTTAGCTTCAAGGTCACAAACGATAGGGATGCCTTTCCTTTTGGCTTTAATCGCGTATTCAATATCATCGCAGAAGATGAAAAACGCAGGATTAGGAAGTCCGATTTCCGTAACGGCTTTTCTTGAGATTAAAGGCCCTTCAAATGGAATTGCTTCGATATTTATCAGCCGATCTGTTTCTTTATTCTGCTCAAGATAAACCTTGAGCGGAGTACCTTTCGGATTTAGTTTTAACGGATTGGAAAGATCATAACGCAATGGAGATAATTCAGCACAAGTTTCATCCAGATTATAACGGACAGGCTGAGCAATCCCCAAAGGGTTTGTTGATAATAATTTTTCAAGGCAATCATGAGCGGGCATCAAATCGTCATCCATCAGCCACAGATAATCATAACTATGCTTCTCTGCCTCTTTAAAGCCAAAATGGAATCCCCCCGCTCCACCTAAATTGCCACCAGTATTGATATATTCAACGACGGAGGACAATTTACTGGTTACGCTCTCTTTCGTACCATCCGAGCTGTTATTATCGATGATAAGGATCTTTTTCAATGGATAGCTTTGATTAGCAACCGCATCGATAACCTTACCTAATAACTCTTTACGGTTATACGTTACAATAACTGCGACAACATCCTTATTCACTAATATTCGCCTCTTTTCGGAAACTGGTCAACGCCGATTTTATGACCTGATGCATGTCATAATATTTATATTCTGCTAGTCGGCCGCCAAAAATCACGCTATCCAATTCTTTTGATTTTTCACGATATTTTTTATAAATATGCATGTTTTTTTCATCATTCACTGGGTAATAATACTCATCACCTACAGCATATTCTTTTGGGAATTCACGTGTTATAACAGTTTTAGGTTGCTGCCCAAATTCAAAGAATTTATGCTCTATAATTCTGGTAAACGCAAACTCTTTATCATTATAGTTAACAACAGCATTACCTTGATAATTATCAGTCTCTAATACCTCAGTTTCAAATCTAAGTGATCGATAATCAAGGGCACCGAAACAATAATCAAAGTACAAATCAATTGGGCCTGTATATACAATTTTATCAGCTAATGAATCCCAATATTCTTTCCGATCAAAATAATTGGTATTAACTTCGACCTCAATGCCGTCCAGCAACCCATCAATCAAAGCATTGTAGCCACCAGTAGGAATCCCTTGGTATTTATCATTGAAGTAGTTGTTATCGTAGGTGAAACGCACAGGCAAACGCTTGATAATAAAAGCAGGTAATTCCTTACAAAGACGGCCCCACTGCTTTTCGGTATATTCTTTTATAAGAGTCTCATAAATATCCCTTCCAACCAGAGAAATTGCCTGTTCTTCTAAATTTTCAGGTTCCTTTCCATTTAATTCGGAACTCTGTAAGGCAATTTTTTCTTTTGCCTGTTCAGGAGTGACAACGTTCCAAAGCTGATTAAATGTATTCATATTGAAAGGCAAATTATACACTTTGCCTTTTGAGATAGCGACAGGCGAATTTGTGAAACGATTAAATTCGACAAACTTATTGACATAGTCCCAAACTTCTTTATCACTGGTATGGAAAATATGCGCACCATATTTGTGGACATTAATGCCTTCAATATTTTCACAATATATATTACCACCAAGATGGGAACGTTTTTCAATTACTTTGACTTTTTTTCCGGCTTTCTTAGCTTCATGAGCAAAAACCGATCCAAAAAGCCCGGACCCTACAATAATATAATCATACATAAGTTATAGCTCACTCAGCCTGGATAATTTATCGAAATGAATTTCAGTTAATGTATTTTCACCAAAATAGTTTAAATCCATTAAATACCTATGAATATATAGTCTCAATCTGGTCTTATCGAAATTACTGTAAATTGCACGCCCTAAAACAGTTAGTTCTTTTTCAAAAATCAGTGCCTCAAGACCTACCGTCGAATTAACTGTATATATTCTTTTGGCATTTTTAATCAATGCAATAGTATTGTTACTTACAATTCGGATTCTTTTTTGTTTCGCTAACTCTAAAAAATAATTAATAGTTTCAATATTTGATTCAGCTGGATGGATTTTAACGTATATATCGATATCTTTTTCACGCTCTAAAATAATACTCATAGCCTGAAGGTTATCAATATCGCTATTAATTTTAAGTTGCGTATCAGAGGTAACTTGCGTAGGGAAGAAAATATAGGGTTGAGTTAAATCAGCGTGCTCAGCAGAATTGAGGATTTTTCTTGATTTAAATTTACTGCGAAACATTTTGACTTTATCGATAAAGGAGAGAGAGTCTTCCTTTATTATTATATTTTTAAAAAGCCTTGCGAATATATCATCAACAGCAAGCAATAAATACGTTGGGACGTTTATTTTTGACTGTGGAATGGGTTTTTCTTTATAGGTAATATAATCATTTACCCATGCTTCATGTTGAGCGTCTGATACACTTTCCAGAGAGTCCAATACCTCGGGTTTTGAATAGAGTATGGATTGTGCATTAACGCCTTTAGGGTCAAATACCATTTTATCTGGAAGATTGCTTATCTCAGCATAAAGTGTTTTAGCGCCTTTGCTGTTAAAAACATCAGTTGTTGCAATAGCACTGGCATGATTACCATTGAAAACAATCACCGTATCATTGCAACCGATATTATTTATAACTTTAGAAAATAACGATGCTCTTACAGCGCAATAGTTTTTAATGGCATCGTCCAAAGTTTGCCGACCATTCAGAACAGAGATGGTTTTTGACAAACGAGCACGATCCACAATGGAATCAGATTCATGCTTTGAAGATCCAGAAAGCAAGATGACTTTTTTATTTGTTTTTTTTCTTAGAAAAAGAAAGCACGATATCTTATTCGTTAAATAAATTACATTATTAACTTGTTGAAAACACGAAAAAAAACGAGCTTTAACTATATCATCCACCAAAATATATAACATAACGAATCAAATCCAAAAGTTTTATTTAATTTCTCGTATCAATTGATACATCACATATTTCATTACTTAATATACAGTAGTTTATTTTATAATTACCATAGGAATCATCTTCCAGACCACGAGGCACAAACATTATGATATTAGTTATAGTTAAGAATACAACAAAGCCAAGCAATGCCAGCGATTTTGAATTGTCTGCAATTTTGTATTTAATAAAATAGGCGATACTATAAGCAGTAAACAAATAGAGTACAGGAGAAAGATACCTCGATAACCTTGCAAAAATAAACAGTTCATTTGAAAAGATCCTGAAAGCGATAAACAGGATAATTGAAAGCTGGAAAATTCCTTTTGTTCTGTTATCTTTGATACCAATTTTTTTCATAAAGAAATAGTAAAATAACAGAGCAAGGGCAACACCACCATAGGCCGAAAGTTGTCCAATAAATGTTGCCGGTACAGCATAAGTATCTGAAAGGAAATAGTTGTAATACATTAGCTTATAATTTACAAAAATATAAGCAACCAGACTCAACGGGTTAAGGAGAATTATTGTTACAAAAGCAATAAACGTCTTGCGTTTGACCGGAAAGATAAAGGCCAATGACAACCAGGTTATTAACGCAATGGGTATCATGCTGAAGTGAATAAAACAGCCTGCAATAAATGTCAGGATAGTAAGGAACGATCTTCGCTGTATGTAATAGTATAAGCCTAATACATAAAGACTCGCAGCAAGGCAAGATCTAATACTATTCAAACTCAAGAAATAATAATTACCTAAATACAGAATTGTACATAATGCAAATACTATTTTTGGTTCAACGTCAGTAAATGCATTCGACATTTTATAGAAGAACATCGCAAAGAATAATGTCGTTAAGACTGCATAAATAAAAAATATAAATTGTGGCCCAAATCCCGCGTATAAAGCGAACTCATTTACTGCAAGATGGAAAGGCTCCATATGCAAATAACTCTGGAATCCATCTCTTATATCATAGAATAAATTAACATAATTTGGATAATCGGTGCCAACCTCAAATCTGATTGCAGCAATTAAAGCCAGTAAAAACCAAAATGCGAGGGTGACGCGATTTCGACATAAAATGACAAGCATCGTGATGCAAATAATAAAAATGAAAAAAATCATTCTTTATTCCATACCTCAATATACTTTGAGCAAATCACATCAGATGAGTGGTATTTATCTATATACTCTTTAGCAGAAATTCGCAGAGAATTATAGTCCTCATAATTTTCAATTATATGTGTTAATTTTATTGCTAATGCTTTAGCGTCAGGTTCAGCATTGATACAGGGTATCTTTCGACCATAGAATTTTTCGATATCTGGTTCATTTCCGCTAAATGTGATCATACCGTTTGCCATACCGATGATGCCCGACATACCTTTGTCATAAGATAATGTCTGGTCCAGCAAGATATCACAGTCGGCTAACAATGCTTTATACTGTTCGAAGGGTATACCATTAGCAGTGACTAACTGATAAGAGATTTTCTTTTCATCTAAAATCGCAAGGGCTTCATCGAAATATTTATATCCTTTCTTATAATAATCACCCATATGCGGTTTTTTGCTATAAAATATCTTTACCGGGCCATCGTGGGTTGATGTTGATATAGATGGATGATATTCCCCACTATTAATTGGTAATCCTATTATTGAAGTGCATTTTTTATTATTCTCATAAGCGCGTCTATATTCATAGAGTCCCGGAATAATTGCTTTAACCTGTCGTGTCACATAAAAATGTAACGCAGCATGCGCGGGGAAAAAGAAAGATATGTTTTGATAAAAATACTTAACCCGTTTGAGCTTAAAACTGCTCCATGGGGAATATTTCAATCTCCGCATGATATAAAATGTTTCTACGCATAAATCACCGCCAAGAGCACATAAAAAAGTCTTAGGTGCTTTTCTGGATAATTTTCTGAATAAACATAAATTCCCAATAGCGCCGAATGCCTTTATAGCCTGAGGATTAATAAATTGTATGACATCGTAATTGTCGAGATTGTCAATCAAATTACGGTTTTCGCGATAGGATGAGAGCCCAGCTAATCCTAAAAAATCGAGTACCGGGAAAAGTAATTTTCCTATGCCTTTGATTGGTTGGCGTTTAGGGATCGTTATAGTTGAATTAAACCCTTTCCACCCGTCACCGTCCGACAATAGATCGCAATAAATGCCTTGTTTGTTTAATTGCTCCATCAGATTGAGATGAACACCAGAGAACTCACCTACCAACAATACTCGCATAAACCCTCATATTACTTCGCAAATTTTTTCATATTGAACATCATGAAAATTAGATAAAAACCATATGCAAGTGTATAGGCTAAATTAGCGCCTTGGGCTCCCATCATGTTTATAAGGAATAGAGATAGTGCTACCCACACGAACGCAAAAGCAATTTCTGTTGAAACATACCACTTCACAGCAGCACGTGAGAGCATTGGATACGCATATATCCAACTCCAGATTTTAAGTACATCACCAACAAGTTGGATCATAAAAAGATCACGAGCTTTAGAAAACTCATTAGTGAATA
Organism: Enterobacter sp. MALB-1; assembly: GCF_041021625.1. Classification (NCBI taxonomy): domain Bacteria; kingdom Pseudomonadati; phylum Pseudomonadota; class Gammaproteobacteria; order Enterobacterales; family Enterobacteriaceae; genus Enterobacter; species Enterobacter sp. MALB-1. Next base: position 1,720,593 of record NZ_JBDPJL010000001.1, on the reverse strand, counting down.
GAATCTGGATAATCCAATCTCGTGTAAAATAAATACACAAAGACATTGCAATGATTACAGGAAGTATAACCAAAACAACGCTGTGGATTTCTTTTTGTATCTCAGCGACACTCTTTAGCTTCGCTAACTTTGGCATAAAATAAGTACCAAGTGCCATTGTTACAACACTGAGATACACTTCAGAAATCTTCCAGACAGATTGCCATTGACCAGCCATATCCCAACCAGCTTCGGCGATGAGAATCTTCCTTATACACACCTGTGCTACTGGTAGTGTCAATGCTGATACCATTGCCATAGTAAGATATTTATTAATATCTGATCTTTGCTGTTTGTCTACTTTCCCCCAGAAATTACTTAACTTAAACCAGCTAAATTTCAAACAGCTAATGCCAAGTGTAACACCGAGTATCGCAGCCTGTAGCGAGGCTGCCATCAGGGCCCCCTGAACACCATATATTACGGTGAGCAGACACATTAATGCGAAAGAGGCAATTACTGAAATCATTCCAGTAAAAACAAATCTTTTATACTGTTGTAAACCGTTCAGGACAGAATTTAAAAGAGTGCCTAATAAGGAGAATGGAAGAAATAAGCCAATAAGTATGATATAGACAGTATAATCATTACTATCAAATACTAGCTTAGACAATAATGGAGAAAGGAGTATTATCGCAGGGCAAAGGCAAGCATAAATAATCAAGCCGACCTGCACCCCTCCCTTCCACCACAAGGTAAATTTCTCGTCGGGATCATCAGAATGCTCAGATGTATAACGAACAATGCCACTGCTGACAGAAGCATTGATAACTCCGTTACAAATAGAGGCAAAACTTTGTAATTGTCCAAGCAGGGCCAAACCAGTAGGCCCTGTATAGACAGCAATAATTTTACTGATGATAAAGCCACAACACATTCGCAAGAGCGTTAGCATTCCTGAGAGAAATGTAACGGTTAACAATTTCCTCATAATGCAAAACTATTAATCGCGTCGGCTACCATTTTTGCATCGTCTAATGTCATTGTCGGTCCCATTGGAATCGACAGAACTGTACGATGTATCTCTTCAGCAATCGGCAAAGACATATGTTCAAATTGCTTGTATGCCTGTTGCTTATGTGGCGGGATAGGATAATGAATTAAAGTTTGGATGTTTTTATCTGTTAAATGTTTAGCTAAAGCCTCACGGTGCGCACAAGTGATCACAAAAAGATGCCAGACGTGCATTTCCTCTGAAACAACACGCGGAAGATTTACTAATGGATTATTAATATTGCTCAAATAGAAATTTGCTATTTCTCTTCTTTTTATTACTTCAGTCTCTACTGAATCTAGCTTAACAGACAACAACGCAGCCTGCATTTCATCTAAGCGACTGTTCACACCTGTATAAAGATTTTCGTACTTTTTATGTGACCCATAGTTACGTAGCGCTAATAATATTTCAGCTAATTTGTCATCATTTGTTGTAATGGCACCAGCATCACCTAATGCGCCAATATTTTTCCCTGGATAGAAGCTAAAACCCGCTGCATCACCCCAGTTACCAGCCATAACATTTTGTGACATTGCACCATGTGCCTGAGCGCAATCTTCAAGGATTAAGAGATTTTTCTGCTGTGCTAGCTCTTTAATATCTGCCATCTCACAGAGCTGGCCATAGAGATGAACTGGTAAAATAGCTTTTGTTCTTTCAGTTATTTTTTCTTTAATACCAGCTGCAGTAATATTAAAAGTTGAAGGGTCCGGTTCAACAAATACGGGAACAAGATTATTCTGGGTAATGGCAAGCACTGAAGCAATGTAAGTATTTGAAGGTACGAGCACTTCGTCACCTTCACTGAGCAGACCTAGTTCTTTCCATGCTCGCAATACTAATATGAGCGCGTCAAGGCCATTTGCAACCCCAATACAGTGCCTGGTACCGCAAAACTGTGCAAAACGTTGTTCAAAGGTGCTAAGCTCTTTGCCCATAATATACCAGCCAGAATCAAGCACACGCTCAAATGCTTGCATTAATTCTTCTTTATATTGCTGATTAATAGCTTTCAGATCCAGAAATGGCAACATTATTTGATTTCCTTAAGAATTTTTGCCGGATTACCTGCAACTACAGTAAAAGGTGCAACGTCCCTGGTGACTACTGCCCCGGCACCGACCATTGCACCTTCGCCAACAGTAATCCCCGGCAAAATCGTTGCATTAGCACCAAGAGAAGCACCCTTTTTAATAGTCGTTTTTAGAAATTTTTCGGGGTACTGTTTAGAGCGAGGATGTTTATCATTAGTGAATGCGACACAAGGACCAATAAAAACATCATCCTCAATATTAATGCCATCCCACAAGAATACCCCTGATTTTACCGTAACGCGGTTCCCTATTTTGACATCATTTTCAATAAATGTATGAGCACAAATATTACATTCATTTCCAATTACTGCTCCTGGCAAAATTACAGAATATTGCCAGATAGTTGTATCTTCTCCGATCTGAGTGGATTGCACGTCACTTAATTTATGGATTTTCATTCTACAGACTCCACAAACTCATCGTAATTACGGATATAGTCACTTTCGTTGTAGACATCACTGGCTAAAACTAAAAGAATGCAATCATGGGAATAATCATACATCTCATGCCAGATGGAAGGCTCAATGAGTAATCCCAGGGCAGGATTATCCAGAAGAATATCAACCTTCTCTTTCCCGTCATCTAGCATAAAACGACAAGAACCACTTACCGGTATAGCAAGCTGTCTTAATTCCTTGTGAGCATGGTAGCCTCTGCGAACGTTAGTCTGGGTACCAAACATGTAATAAACACGTTTAATCTCAAACGGCACATTTTTAGTCTGCTCAAGTGCCACCAGCATGCCACGTTCATCACCATGCTTTTGTAACGGAATCAGTTCAACTTTCATGTTTCTTTACCAGATTAATAAGATATTTACCGTAATGGTTTTTCTCAATTTGTTTTCCAAGATGACATAACTCATCATCCGTTAGCCAGCCATTACGCCAGGCAATCTCTTCTGGACAGGCAACCATCATGCCCTGTCTTTTCTGAACAGTTTCAACGAAACTGCCAGCCTCAATAAGACTGTCGTGAGTGCCTGTATCAAGCCACGCAAATCCGCGGCCAAGTAATTCAACATTCAAAGCATTGCGTTTTAAATAAACTTCATTCACTGCTGTGATTTCTAATTCACCACGCGCTGAAGGCTTAATTTCTTTTGCAATTTCAATAACACTGTTATCGTAAAAATAGAGACCTGTTACTGCCCAGTTTGATTTTGGCTTAACAGGTTTCTCTTCTATGCTGATCGCCCTGTAATTTTCATCAAAGGCCACAACCCCAAAACGTTCAGGGTCCATAACCTGATAACCGAAGACTGTCGCGCCGGAGTTTCTTTCCGCGGCTGCTTTCAATTTAGGTGTAAAACCTTGCCCAAAGAATATATTATCGCCAAGAACCAGGCAGACAGAATCATTACCAATGAATTGTTCTCCAATAATGAACGCCTGAGCTAAACCATCCGGGCTCGGTTGAACTGCATACTGAATCTCTACGCCCAGATGGTTACCATTACCAAGAAGACGCTGGAAACCAGCCTGATCTTCAGGTGTAGTAATGACCAGAATATCCTTTATACCAGCCAGCATCAGCACAGACAGGGGATAATAAATCATCGGTTTGTCGTAAACCGGAAGCAATTGCTTCGAAACCCCCATTGTAATTGGGTATAAACGAGTTCCCGAACCGCCAGCTAAAATAATTCCTTTCATATTAAATGATTCCCAGGCGCTCACGCTGATAGCTGCCATCCTGCACGCGGCGGCACCATTCAGCGTTGTTTAAATACCATTCGATAGTTTTTCGGATACCGCTTTCGAATGTCTCTTGCGGTTCCCAGCCTAATTCTTCGGCGATCTTGTGGGCATCAATGGCATAGCGGCGATCGTGCCCCGGCCGATCTGTGACATATGTGATTTGATCACGATATGTTCCTTGTTTTGGTACGATTTCATCCAGCAGATCGCAAATAGTTCGCACCACATCAAGATTCCGCTTTTCGTTATGTCCGCCAATATTATAGGTTTCGCCGGGTTTTCCTTTGGTCACCACGGTGTATAACGCGCGCGCATGATCTTCAACATACAGCCAGTCACGGATCTGATCGCCTTTGCCATAAATTGGCAACGCTTTACCATCCAGCGCGTTCAGAATCACGAGTGGAATCAGTTTTTCCGGGAAGTGGAATGGACCATAATTATTGGAACAGTTAGTCACAATTGTCGGGAAACCATAGGTACGTAGCCATGCCCGAACCAGATGGTCACTCGACGCTTTGGATGCGGAATAAGGACTACTTGGCGCATAAGCTGTCTTTTCTGTAAACAGCGGCAGCTCAGCCGAAGCAGGATGCTCGTCAGGATGTGGCAGGTCACCATACACTTCGTCGGTCGAAATATGGTGGAAACGGAACGAACTTTTTTCCGCCTCATTTAAGCCAGACCAATAGGCACGAGCGGCTTCCAGCAGTACATAAGTACCAACAATATTTGTTTCAATAAACGCAGCCGGGCCAGTGATTGAGCGATCGACATGGCTTTCAGCAGCCAGATGCATCACCGCGTCTGGCTTATGCTCAGCAAAAATACGTTCCATCGCCTCTTTATCGCAAATATCTGCATGCTCAAAGGCATAACGAACGTTATCACTTACTTCTACGAGCGATTCCAGGTTGCCAGCATAGGTCAATTTATCAACATTGACGACTTCGTCCTGAGTATTTTTAATAATATGTCGCACCACCGCTGAGCCGATGAAACCGGCACCGCCCGTAACAAGAATTTTCACGTTAACTATTCCGTCTGAAGGATATTCGAGATATTGATGCTATGAGCCAGCCATATACAGCTGGCTCAGGAAATTTGCACGCTACCGCCCCTGGCTTAACAGCTACCAGTGTACTGAGCGAAGATTGAATGTCATATTTCTAGGGTCCGAATGTATCTGAACAAAAAATTGTCATCAGATCATCACAAAACTGGCATTAATTGTCGTCCTAAACAACAACAGAAACAAGCACAAATCGCTACAAGCCAGCCCAAAAAAAATACAGATAACCTCTTGTTATCTCAGCTTATTCATAAATACAAAAGCGGCTCCCCTCATTCTGGCTGTCTTATCTGCTCAGAAAGAGTGTTGCCGCTTTTGAAAAGCTCGTCTGTTATTCGCTAGTCAGCAGTTTTTGAATCCTGTCTCTGAACTTCTGCCCTTCCTTCAGGTTACGCAGCCCGTAGTTCACAAACGCCTGCATATAGCCCATTTTCTTGCCGCAGTCGTAGCTTTCGCCCGTCATCAACATAGCGTCAACCGACTGTTTTTTCGCCAGCTCTGCAATCGCGTCGGTCAACTGAATACGCTGCCAGGCACCCGGCTCCGTCTTCTCCAGCTCCGCCCAGATATCCGCATTCAGAACATAACGGCCAACAGCCATCAGGTCGGAATCCAGCGTTTGTGGCTGATCAGGCTTTTCAATGAACTCAACGATACGGCTCACCTGCCCTTCTGTCTCGAGTGCTTCTTTCGTCTGAATAACAGAATACTCAGAAAGATCGCCCTTCATCCGCTTAGCCAGTACCTGGCTGCGACCGGTTTCATTGAAACGCGCAACCATCGCCGCCAGATTGTAACGCAACGGATCGGCAGAAGCGGTATCAATAATGATGTCAGGCAGAACAACGATAAACGGATTATCACCCACAACCGGGCGAGCACATAGAATGGAGTGCCCCAACCCCAGCGGCTGCGCCTGACGTACGTTCATGATGGTGACGCCAGGGGGACAAATGGACTGAACTTCAGCCAGAAGCTGACGTTTAACGCGCTGCTCAAGCAACGCTTCGAGTTCGTAAGAGGTGTCGAAGTGGTTCTCAACCGCATTCTTGGAAGAGTGGGTAACCAGGACGATTTCTTTGATCCCTGCAGCAACAATTTCGTCGACAATGTATTGAATCATCGGTTTATCGACGATTGGCAGCATCTCCTTAGGAATCGCTTTCGTTGCTGGCAGCATATGCATGCCCAGGCCTGCTACCGGAATGACGGCTTTTAAATTGATCATTATCTCTTCCACCTAAAAATGGTTGACGAAGTATAGACCTGACCAGGAAAAATGCCTGATAAATGAAGTCTACCGCGCCTAATGCAAATCACGTTTCAAGTCGAAACTTACCCTACTACACCTCATTACGCTTCAAGTGTGACCCAGAATTGTCGGAAACCCTACAGAGAAAAACGCTAAACTCCCCGTTTCCGACTAATCGTAGCCATCAAACGTTATTCAGAGACAAACGTGATGTCATCTTTCTTTTCATGGACAAACTCATATTTCAGCGTACGGTCCAGTCCCTGAGATAAGGTGTAAGGCGCATTAAAACCAGAAGTATGTACTTTAGTTGCGTCGAACTGAGTGGTGGCGCAGAATTTTTTCACACGCACGGAGCTGATTGCGTATTTTTTACCCGTCACTTTACTAAGAACATCAAAGCAATAGCCACCTAGCATACCGAGCGGATAAGGAAGATGGACAGAAGGGATTTTCTTGTTAAGACTTTTTTCGACTTCAGCAACCAGCTGATTCATATTCAGGTCTGGTTTGTCGACGTAGTTATACACATCGTAACCCGGTTTAACAGTGGTCAATTTGAACTTGATAAATTCAACAATATTTCCCACGTAAGCCATTGATTTATAGTTAGTACCCGCGCCAACCATAGCAAATTTACCCCCCGCAATCTGCTTCAGGAGGTTGTAAACATTACCGCGATTACGCTCACCAAAGATGACCGTTGGACGAATAATCGTCAGAGAGCGATCCTGTGGGGCTTTGTTGAACCACTCGCGCAGCACTTCTTCAGCCTGCCATTTACTTTTGCCATAGTGGTTAAAGGGATCGTGCGGGTGAGATTCGTCAGGGTTCACCTTATTGAGGCCATACACGGCAACTGAACTGGTAAAAATAATATTTTTAACATTATTTTTTTCCATTGCTTCCAGTACGTTACGCGTACCCTGCACGTTTACATCATAGTAAAGCGACGTTGGGCTTACATCATCACGGTGTTCAGCGGCGAGAAGAACCACTGTATCGAAGCCGGCTAATGCTTGATCGAGCTGATCCTGATTACGAACATCGCCAGAAACGGTAATGTCGGGATAGAAATGACTTTGCTGCTTATCGAAGTTAGTGACATCAAACGCTGTCTGCGAAACTTCAATCAAACGGGTCCCAACGAAACCAGACGCGCCAATAAACAAAACTTTATCGTTCATACACCACTCAATGCGTTATGTGTGTTGGGAAAACCTCTGGCGATCGCTATCTTCCCTGAGGTATCGCTAATGACTAGACAAATATTGCAAAATAATACACTGGATTATAAACCCTAAAATCGCTGAGTTCAGTAACAAATTTTAGTGGTGATCAAGAAGTCGCCTCTACAGGCGAGACTTATCATTTCCTTCTTACAGGCAGCGCAAAATTCAGCCGTTCCGTATTCACCACCTGCTGATCCACCCGGTCAATATCCACCGAACTTTGCCCCTTCTCATTTACCGCCCTAATGTTTGCCAGCGACAGCAGTGTCTCATCTTTAGCCATGAACTTACCGCGAACGTCCTTACGCAAATCGAAATTCATTTTCAGTGCAGGCCCAGTCGCCGCCTCCTGCATCACATTAATATTTCTTAAGAAAAGATGCTGGGGCTTGTTATGCAGCTCAAGCGTTGCGCGCTGCATCTCGACGTTGGTGATGGCGACAAACGAAGTGGCATTGCCGGATGAAATCTGTATTCCGCGTAATTTATATGCAAGCTGTCGGTTATCCAGGCGAATATCGTTGAGTTTGAAGTTCTGGGGAATCGACAGATAGTCCCCTTTAATCACGCCGTAGCCAATTAACATTCCGGCACTATTGACCATATCGACATTATCAATAACGAAATTATCACAGCCGTAAATCGCTACCGTCGCATTGTCTATTCCCGCCTTCTTACTGAAGTCTGGTGTGATATTTTTGGCCTTTATATTACGAATAATAAAGTGTTTGCCGTTTTCAACATGGACTAACTGGCGACAGTTGCTGCCCGTGATATTTGCCACCACGAAGTTCTTTACCGTCTGTTTTTCCGGGTAGTCATTGTCGTAGGTACTGCCAGCAAGACCAATACCAATGCCCCAGTTGATCTTGCCGTTGGTACAGTTAATGTTGTCGATCACATGGTCAGAAATCAGAATATTGCGGTCATTGATCGCCACGTTCCACTCAATCGCATCGCCCTGCAGGTGGCTGAATTTACTGTTGGTAATACGCGCGCCGTCCACCTGGTTATGAAATCCCTGACGCAGGATGGCGTAGTTAGCCTGAGACACAGTAATGTTATCGATAAGCAGGTTCCGCATCACTCTGGGCTTCTTGCCGCCGATATAGATTTGTGTGACAGGGCCGAAGCCGCTCATCGCCAGTCCTTTAATTACGCAACCGGAACCGCGAACATCCAGCGTAATATTGTGTGTGCGCCCTTCTCCCTCACCGATGACTTTGCTGCCTTCCTGCAGCACAAACCGCCCGCGTCCGTTGCCTTTCAATGCACCACGGACCAGCAATGTTTTGCCATCGGGGATAAAAATCCCCGTATTGATGTTTTCACAGGTTAGTCCGGCAGGGACAACGACAATATCACCTTCGCTAAACGCCTGCTTAAAGGCGGCGATCCAGTCGTTATTGTTGTAGTGGTTAACAGAAACCGTCTTCCCGGTCGTCGCCCGCGCAACGCGGGACGACAACAGAGGCATGGCTGCCAGGACGGATAAAGAAGAGACAAAACGGCGTCGGGTAATCTTTTTGAGCATACAACCTCGGCGTTACAACGTTTGCAGCAGGCTTGCTAACTGGCGATTAATCACCTGCTGGTTAAAATCTGCCTCGACTTTTTGTCGGGCATTGCGCAGCACAGGGGCCAGCGCCTGCTGGTCAATATCACTGAATGCCGCCAGACGATCGGCCAGCGCCAGGGCATTGTTTTCAGGCACCAGCCAGCCGGAATAGTCAGATTTGATCAGTTCCGGGATACCGCTGTGTAACGTGGACACCACTGGAATGCCCACCGCCATCGCTTCCATCAGCGCCACCGGAATGCCTTCCATATCGCCATCCGCACCGGTCACGGACGGCAGCAGGAAGACGTCCGCTTCATCGAGCATCGCCTTCACTTCATGGCTCGGCTTGAAGCCAGGCATTTCCACAACGTCGTCCAGTTGATACTGCTCAATAAGCGTGCGCAGGCGGCGCTCCCAGGGCCCTATCCCCAGAATGCGATAGTGGAAATCAACACCGCGCGCTTTTAACTGACGGCAGGCTTCAATAGCCACATGCAGCCCTTTCTTTTCCGTCAGGCGCGCCACAGAGATGATCTGCAAAGGCTTTCCTGGGGCCTTTACCGGGCGCAGCGTGAAGCGCTCCATATCAACCCCCATCCGCGAGACGGTAATTTTTTCACTCGGACACCCCATCGTTTTCAGGCGTCCGGCCCACAGTTCGCTAATCGGCAGCATCATGTCGCCGCGACGGAAAAGCTGCTGATACTCCGGCGTGTAGTGGTTCAACACTTCACGGCTGGAGATATCAATGCCGTGGAAAATAGTCGCAATCTTCCCTTCAATCATGCCCAATTCACGTAACTTTGCTGCCGTTACGCCCGCCGGACCAAAATGCGCGATAAACACATCAGCGCGATACGGCTGAGCGGTCTGGCCGCAAATGGCGGAGAGGATCAGGTTGCGGGATTCCGCGCCGTAGCGGGACACATTCAGCGCCCGCCACGTTGCTGCGCGGTGAAGCCCGCGCAATGTCTGGCTGGCACGGTAGCGCAGTTTGTTCATCCGTCCGCCAGGCTCATCCTGCAGCCAGCGGGTTTTCGCTTCCAGCCCATACTGGGTATACGCCGCATGGGTGTTTTGTGTATCGCCCTTCTGCAGGGCGATAATCTCCACGTCATATCCCATATCGATAAACGCGGTGATTTGGTTCAGCACAAAGGTTTCTGACGACAGCGGAAATTTCAGTAAGAAGAAACCAACCTTCATTTCCCCTCCCCGACGCGATCGAGTACTGATTTCACCATGCCGATGCCTTTTTCGCGCTCGGCCTTCACCGCCACGGCCAGGCGTTCGTTAATGGCAGGCAGTTGTCCGAGCGTGTCGCCCACCATCGCCCCCAGAGAACCATCCAGCAGATGACGGATATCAACGGCCATTTCCGGCATACCAAGCTGCTGCATAATCCCGGCGGACTTGTGCTCATAGTTGATGGCAATCGCTGGCGTGCCAAAGTTCATCGAGATAATGGCCGAGTGCAGGCGCGTGCCGACGGTCAGGTCACAGGCGGAGAGCAGTTTGCCCATCTCAAGGTCGTTCAGTTCGTCCATCACCACGTGATAACGGGACGGATCGTTAACCAGATTGCGCAGGTTGAGCGCCACCATGCGGTCATCTTTGTTGTAGCTATCGATACCGGTACAGGTTGAGAGCGCCAGCACCTGGTAGCCGCTGTCCAGCACGCGGTTCACCACGTCGGCGAACGCTTTCTCATAGGCCGCCTGCGTGGTGCCGAGACGTTTATCAAATGGCGCAAGCTCGCGCAGGGTAATGGCGACGGTTTTCTGTTTTGCCGCCACGTTCAGCCAGTGCTGCACCGCATAGCTCGGCTGGAAATGCTCTTCCTGGTGATCCACCAGCCAGGCGGTATCCACGCCGTGTTCCACTTTTGACGTGTCGATTTCGCTGCGCTTCATCAGATCAAGGCTCACGGATTCACGCAGGATCAGCGCATCACAATGACCAAATACGTAGTTCGCCAGTTGGTTAAACTGCGGGTCCTGGAATGGCCCCACGCTGTGACCAATCATAAACAGCGGTTTTTTCGCCATAAAGGTGCAGAGCGCATGCTCAAATTGCGGCACGCCATAGAGATCGACGAAGAACGAGCCGCCGACCTGAATAATGGCGTCATACCCCGACAACAGACGAACAAAATCAGTAAAGCCCTGGGCAATCGCGATGTTACGCAGCTTGCCGGTATCGGTCACACGTGAAAGCAGCACCTGGTGCTGGTAGCGACGACGCAACACTTTCTTCACGCGCCCCATCACGCCCGCGGCATTGTTGTGCTGTTTCATCTGGCTGTAGAGCGGGTCGCCCATCACCGGGCGGTTCAGTAACCAGGATGAGCTGACCGGGTAACGGCTCATCACATCCACTTCTGTCTCAGGCTCAAGGGTGTTAATTGCATCCAGTAAACCGCGCAGAATGGCGCTGTCGCCACGGTTGCCGCAGGTATGGTTGCCAAGAATTAATAATTTCATAATGGCCTCTTAAATAACTAGCCTGCGCGAAGCAGCGTTTTCATTTTTTCGTTACGGCAAAACTGGCGCTTCATCTCCACCACCAGCGCATTGCGAGACAGCACAATCATCACGCCGAACGCCAGCGCGCCAGCGGCAACCTGCACCGCCAGCAGCGCGGCCAGCGGCAGATGCCCGCTGAGGATAATGCCCAGACCGTAGCTCACCGCCAAGGTCGGCAACGAGAGATAGAACGGCAGCCACAGGCTCAGGATGTACTGCCGATAGCTGGAGCCCAGCACCGGCTTGATCATCACGAAGTAGCTCAATACGGTGTTGATGATCTGCACCAGCAGGAAGCCGAGCGTCACGCCGATTGCCCCCGCCATATGCCCCCCGACGATAATCGCCGGAATAAACAGGAAGGTTTTGAACACATTGAATTTGAAGCTGATATCGACGCGAGCTTTTGCCATCAGCAGGGAACCAATCGGGTTACCCACGGAGCGCAGCAGCCCCACCACGCACAGCAGTTGCAGGATTGGCACAATGCTGTCCCACTTCTCACCGAACACCAGCGGCACAAAGTTACTGGAAACCACCATCAGCCCCAGCAGCACCGGGAAGTTGATGATGCCCACCACGGAGAGCAGCTTGTAGAAGTTAACGCGCAGCTTCTCGGTGTCGTCCTGGATCTTGGCGAAGGCCGGGAACAGCACACGGGTGATAATCGGGTTCAGCTTCATCGGCGGCACGACCGCGACGTTATAGGCCAGGTTGTAGCCCCCCGCGACGCTCGCCCCCAGAATGCGCGCCAGCACCAGCGTCGAGAGGTTGGTATTGACGTAGTTAATAATGCTGTCGGCGGTCAGCCACGCGCCAAAACGCAGGTTGGATGAGACGGACGCCAGCGAGAAGTGCAGCCCCGGACGGTAAATCTTGCGGCCAAAATAGCCGAACAGCAGCGTGCGCACAGCAGAGTTCACCAGATAACCGAGGATGGCGGTCATCGCCAGCGGCCAGAAATGGGCGCTGACCACGGTGAAGGTAAAGCCAGCCAGTACCGCGCTGGTCTCAATCATGCCGATCTTGTTGAACTCCAGCTCTTTTTGCATCAGCGCGCGGAACTGTTGCCCGTGCGGGATCACGACAAAGGCAAACGACAGCGTGCGCATAAGCGGCGCGAGATCCGGGTTATGCAACACGCTGGCGATGGTGTCGCTCAGCAGAAACACCAGCACAAACACGAAGATGCCTAACCCGACGTTCAGCCAGTAGAGCGTGGTCAGCTCCAGATGGCTGATCTCTTTACGCTGGATAATTGAGTTGGCAATACCGAAGTCAGACAGCGTATCGGCCAGCGCGATAATCACCAGCGAAACGGTCAGCAGACCGAACTGATGGTTATCGATAATGCGCGCCAGCACCGTCATCTGCACCAGACCGAGGCCAATGATGACGATGGTCGCCATCGCTGACCACTTCGCGCCGCTGATGGTTTTTTCACGTAAGCTCATCTTAGTACGCCGCTTTGTTCACGAAGCCTTTGAAAATGGTCAGAAAAACAATCTTGATATCGAACCAGAGGCTCCACTCGCGGATGTACTCCAGGTCGAACTCAATACGTTTTTCCATTTTTTCCAGCGTGTCGGTCTCGCCGCGCCAGCCGTTAATCTGCGCCCAGCCGGTAATCCCAGGCTTCACTTTATGGCGCAACATGTAGCCTTCAATCAGCGAGCGATACTGCTCGTTATGCGCGACGGCGTGTGGACGTGGCCCGACAATCGACATCCCACCGGTGAACACGTTAATGAACTGCGGCAGTTCATCGAGCGAAGTACGGCGCAGGAAGTTGCCCACACGGGTCACGCGCGGATCGTTCTGCGTCGCCTGAGTCACCACCTTGTCGTTTTCCATTACCTTCATGGAGCGGAATTTCCACACCATAATCGGCTTGCCATCCATGCCGTAGCGGGTCTGGCGGAAGATAACCGGGCCGGGAGAGCTGATTTTCACCGCCAGTGCAATGCAGCACAGCACCGGGGAGATCAGCAGCAGGATCAGAGAGGAGAGCACAATATCTTCGCCGCGTTTCAGCAGGCGGTTGATACCCGACAACGGCGTGTCATACAGCGGCACAACGGGGACACCGTTCACTTCTTCAATACGTGAATGAAGAATATTAAAGGTAAAGACATCCGGAATGAGGATCACCGAGCAGGTGGTGTCCGCCAGTTCGCGCATCAGTTTTTTGATGCGGGATTCATCCTTCATCTGCATGGCGATATAGACGTTGTGAATTTTTCCGGCTTTCGCGTCGTCAATCAACTGCTCGTAGTTACCCGCCCAGTCTGAAGGCACGCCGCCTGGCTTCGCATCGTGGTAGATACCCACCACTTCAAAACCCAGCCACGGCTCTTTACGGAAGCTGTCGAGCAACACCTGCCCGACCGGCAAATCACCTGCCACGGCGACGAAGCGGCGGTTATAACCGCGATTACGCAGCCACCCAGCACCAAAGCGAATCAGGGAGCGACACACCACCATGCCGACACTGGTCAACAGATACCAGCACAGGTAAGTCACGAGGCGGTTATCAAAATCATGGCTAAACGCCACCAGCCCGGCGCTGAAAATCAGGCTTAAGGTCCAGTTTTGCAGGAGAAGCATCAGCTCGGTGGTGATTTTTACGCCGCGCCATGAGCGGTAAAAATCCGTCATCCCGCCGATCATCTGAAACACCACCAACGCTATCAACGCCATCAGCAGATGCATGTACAAGAATGATTGCCCGCTGATCCGACACACCGCCCACAATCCGCCGACCATGATGGTGATATCAGAAAAACGCTGCACCATAGAGATTAACGATGCATTCGTTCTCGCTCGCTCGCGCTTTTTTAGATTCGTCATCGTTGTTCCTGTTTTCGGTTCCCCCCTCCCAACGGGAGGGGGGCAAGATTTACTGATTCAACAGCGCCAGAATGTCTTTCGTTCGCGCTTCCATCAGCGCCGCGTCGGCACGGGATTCCACGTTCAGGCGCACCACCGGCTCAGTATTAGAGGAACGTAAATTGAAGCGCCACTGCGGGAACGCCATGCTGATGCCGTCGGTACGGTCAATCTCCAGCGCGTGGAGGGCAAAGTGCTGCTCCACGCGGGCGATAGCCTCGGCAGGTGCCGCCAGCTTGCTGTTGATTTCGCCGCTCGCCGGGAACGCCGCCATGCGGTCGCGCACCAGTTCGCCGAGGGTCTGCCCTTTCAGGCACAGCAGCTCGGTCACCAGCAGCCACGGGATCATCCCGCTGTCGCAATAGGCAAAGTCACGGAAGTAGTGGTGGGCGCTCATCTCGCCGCCGTATATCGCATCTTCTTCACGCATACGTTCTTTGATAAAGGCGTGACCGGTTTTCGACATCACCGGCTGACCGCCAGCCGCACTCACCACGTCAACGGTGTTCCAGGAGAGGCGCGGATCGTGGATGATTTTTGCCCCTGGGTTTTTCTCAAGGAACGCTTCCGCCAGCAGGCCGACAATGTAGTAGCCTTCGATGAACTGGCCGTTCTCGTCGAACAGGAAGCAGCGGTCAAAATCGCCGTCAAAGGCGATGCCCATATCCGCACCGTGTTCGATTACCGCGTTACGAGTGTCGTCGCGGCACTCCGGCAGCAGCGGGTTAGGAATGCCGTTCGGGAAGTTACCGTCTGGCGTGTTATGGACTTTGATGAAGGAAACCGGCACGTTCAGCGCCTTAAAACGCGCTTCCAGCGCATCCACCACCGGGCCGGCGGCACCGTTACCGGAGTTAATCACCAGCTTCAGCGGCTTAAGGTTCGCCACGTTGATGTAGCCCAGCAGGTGGCCGATATACGCACTGCGCAGGTCGATCTGCTTATAGCTGCCGCGTTTTGCGTCGTTCACTGGCGGGAAATCATTGGCCTCCGCCAGACGCTGCACGTCGCGCAGGCCGGTGTCACCGCTGATCGGACGCGCGCCCTTACGCACCAGCTTCATGCCGTTGTAGTCCATCGGATTATGGCTGGCGGTCACTTCGATACCGCCGTCCACGCCGAGGTGGAACGTCGCGAAATAGATCTCCTCGGTACCGGAAAGGCCGATGTCCAGCACGTCCACGCCCGCGTCCTGCAGCCCTTTCGCCAGCGCCAGCTTCAGGGACTCACTGGTCAGGCGCACGTCGCCGCCCAGTACGATAGTCTTAGGTTTTAAATATTCGCCGTACGCGCGGCCAATACGCCACGCAATGTCTTCATTCAGCTCTTCGCCCAGCTTGCCGCGAATATCGTAGGCTTTGAAACAGGTTAATTTTTCCATGATGACCCCTTTTTCAGGCAACAGTTGGCCCTGACCATGTAATGGCCTGATTTATTTTTGTCATTCGTAGGCCCGGTAAGCACAGCGCCACCGGGCAAGATGCGTGAGCGCTACACTCGCCCGTATCGGTCCTGGAAACGGACAATATCGTCCTCTTCCAGGTACGAACCGGAGCGCACTTCAATTAAGTCGAGAGGAATTTTTCCTGGGTTTTCCAGGCAGTGCGTCGCCCCCAGCGGAATATAGACAGACTCGTTCTCACCCAGCAGTTTGACCTCACCGTCGATGGTCACTTTGGCGGTTCCCGCCACCACCACCCAGTGTTCAGCACGGTGATGATGCATCTGTACCGACAGCCCTTCGCCCGGCTTCACGGTGATGCGTTTCACCTGGTAACGCTCGCCTGCGTCGATAGAGTCATATTTGCCCCACGGACGGTACACTTCGCGGTGGATATGGTGCTCGTGACGGCCATCGGCTTTGATTTGCTCAACGACTTTTTTCACGTCCTGTACGGCGTTACGGTCGGCAATCAGCACGGCGTCTTTGGTTTGTACAACCACCAGATCCTTCACGCCCACCGTGGTGACCAGGCCGGATTCAGCGTAGACGTAACTGTTTTCCGTTTTGTGGCTGATCACATCCCCATGGTGGACGTTACCCTCCGGGGTATGCGCGCTGATCTCCCACAGAGATGACCAGGAGCCCACGTCGCTCCAGCCTGCATCCATCGGCACGACCACAGCATCAGCAGTGCGCTCCATCACCGCGTAGTCAATGGACTCTTCCGGGCAGGCCAGAAACGCCTGTTCATCGACACGGATAAAGTCGAGATCCGGATCAGTCACATCCATCGCTTTTTCGCAGGCGCTTAAGATATCCGGACGATATTTCTGTAACTCTTCCAGATAGCGCCCGGCGCGGAACAGGAACATCCCGCTGTTCCAGTAATATTCACCGCTGGCGACGTAGGCCTGTGCGGTTTCAAGATTCGGTTTTTCAACAAACTGCGCCACGTCAAACGCCACGCTGTCGCCTTCACCCGGCGTCACCGGACCACGACGAATATAGCCGTAGCCGGTTTCCGGCAGGTCCGGCACGATGCCGAAAGTCACCAGCTTGCCGCTTTCAGCGTAAGGGATCGCCGCGCGCACCGCGTCACGGAAGGCCTCTTCCTGCTGAATCACGTGGTCTGCCGCCAGCACCAGCATCAGCGGGTCGCAATCCGGGCTGCTGCGTTTTGCCGCCAGCGCCGCAAGGGCAATCGCGGGGGCGGTGTTACGTCCGGCAGGCTCCAGAATGATATTTTCTGTGAGTTTGTTCAGCTGGCGCAGCTGCTCGGCAACGATAAAACGGTGCTGTTCGTTACAAATCACCACCGGGCTTTCACACTCCACGCCGTGCAGACGGTTGACCGTCGTTTGCAGCATGGTGAGGTCCCCTTTCAGGCAGAGGAACTGTTTTGGATAGAGCACGCGGGACAGCGGCCACAACCGGCTACCAGAGCCACCTGCCATCACAACCGGATACAAAGTGGTTTGACTCATGATTTATCCCCGTATATCTGCAATAAATTGGCTCAGCACGTTCTCTTTTTCGAGCGTGCGTTCGGCATATTCACGTGCCACCGTGTTCACTTTTGGCATGGCAAGTGCCTGTTCAATGCCGGTCACCAGTGCGGAAACCGATTCCGGTTCCACGCAAACGGCAATACCGGGATAGCTGTCGCACAGCTGGCCTAATTCCGTTTCAGGCTCGGCGGTGATCACCGCGTTGCCGCCCACTGCCAGAATGTTGGTGAGCTTCGATGGCAGCACCGCATCCGCCGCGCCGCGCTTTTGCACCACCAGATGACAGTCGCCCATCTTCAGCAGCGCAGGCAAAGCCTCGTAAGACTGAAGCGGGAAGAATTTCACGTTGGTCAGGCCGCGTTCGCTTGCCATTTTCTCCAGCCGCGCTTTCCCGCCGCCCTGCCCGACAATCACAAACATCCATGAATGTTTGCTAAGCTGTTGTGCCGCTTCAATGACGCTCTCCAGCCCCTGCTTTTCGCCGATGTTGCCTGAGTAAAGAATGATTTTTTGGTCGTCAGGCAAACCGAGCTGAGCACGTAGCGCCTGCGCGTCGCTGTCCGTCACGTCGCGAAAACGCGCCACTTCGGACCAGTTCGGGAAGAAGATCACTTTCTCCGCCGCCACGCCCTTCTCCTGGGCTTTGTTCATCATCGAGCGCGAAATGGTCGAAACGTAATCGACGTTATGCAGGCCGCTGCGCTCAAAAGCGCTGGCGAGCTTCGCCACCTTGCCGCCTTTGCTTTTACCTGCCATTCCCAGGCCGAGCATGGCATCCACTTCATAATCCTGAATGTGCAGCAGGGTGCGCGCGCCGGAGAGTTTGCCCAGCAGGCGCATGCCTGGCGTGCAAAACAGCGTCGGCACCACGCCGATAATGCGATCCGGCTTCCAGCGACGCTGCGCCATCAGCGGGAAAAAACTGCTCAGGGCAAAGCTGCCCAGATGAATTAAACGTTTCAGCGTCGAAGGCTGCTTCGGCACGTAGAGCGGGCAACGCCATACGGTCGCGGCCCCCTCTTCACGGCGGTAGCGCCAGCTTGAGTAGCGCTCGCCCACCTTCCACTCCGGATAGTATGGCGGCGCGGTAATGACCCGCACGTCATGTCCCTGGCTCGCCATCCACTCGACCATTTCGCCGGTGTATTTCCCGATACCGGTTAGCTCCGGCGAGTAGTTGATTCCATACACCAAAATTTTCATAAGCCCGGCACTCCGGACTGACGATCGGCCAGGAAATAGGCACGGCTGTTGTCGTGCACATTGTCGCTGGCCAGCAACGCCCCTGGCCTCTGCCAGCGGTAGTCGTCATGCTGAGAATCAGGCAGACGCAGGTCTGCCTCACTCACCTTCAGGCGGAACCCCAGCACGATGTAGTGCGTGGAGAACCCGGTGCCCGAAAAGTTATCGTCATAGAAGTGCTGCCAGACCCCGTAAAACTGGCCCGCTGCCATCGGCAGTTGCAGGCCCAGTTCCGCCAGAGTGAGACGCTCAAAAGCATCGGTGAGCGTCTCATCCTTCTGCACGCGCCCGCCGGGTACGAACCAGAAGCCCTGTGCAGGACGGTTGGTTCGTTTCCCCAGCAAGAACTCGCCGCGTTCGTTCTCCACAATCAGATCAATTGAGATAAGCGGAGTGGAACGCACTACCGTGGCAAAATCTTCCTGACTTAAAAACATCGTTACCCCCGGAAACGGTGCTGGTTTTCGAGGAACCACTGCCAGGTGCTGGCCAGCCCCTGTTCCAGTGACACCTCGTGATACCAGCCCAACTGGTGCAGACGCGTCACGTCCAGCAGTTTGCGCGGCGTGCCGTCCGGCTTGGTGGCGTCAAACACCACGCGGCCTTTGTAGCCCACCACCTGCGCGATGGTTTGCGCCAGCTCGCGAATGGTGCAATCCACGCCGGTGCCAACGTTAATGTGCGACAGCATCGGCTCGGTGTTTTCCTGCCACACTTCGCGATCCAGCTCCATCACGTGAATGCTGGCGGCTGCCATGTCGTCCACGTGCAGGAACTCGCGCATTGGCGTGCCGCTCCCCCACACCACCACATCCGGCGCGTTTTCCACAGCCGCTTCATGAAAACGACGCAGCAGCGCCGGGATCACGTGCGAGTTGCTCGGATGGAAGTTGTCGTGCGGCCCGTACAGGTTGGTCGGCATCACCGAGCGATAGTCGCGGTTATACTGACGGTTGTAGGATTCGCACAGCTTGATCCCGGCAATCTTGGCAATCGCGTAGGGTTCGTTGGTCGCTTCCAGCGTGCCCTGAAGCAGTTCGCTCTCCGCGATTGGCTGCTTCGCCATTTTCGGGTAGATACAGGATGAGCCGAGGAACAGCAGCTTGTTCACGTTGTGCAGATGCGCCGCGTGAATGATGTTGCTCTCAATCATCATATTTTCGTAGATGAAATCTGCCGGATAGGTGTTGTTAGCGACAATGCCGCCCACTTTCGCCGCCGCCAGATACACCTGGTCAATACGTTCGTTGGCAAAGAAGTCGTGTACCGCTGCGCTGTCGAGCAGGTTCAGCTCGTCGCGCGTGCGGACAATGACCTCCACGTCGCCGCGCTGCTCAAGCTGGCGAACAATCGCGGAACCCACCATTCCGCGATGACCGGCGACAAAAATACGTTGTTTTGTCATTCTTAAGACTCCAGCGCGATGGCAACCTCGTAGCCATGAGACTTAAGCAGGGAGTGTTTTTTCGCTGCTTCAAGATCTTTGGCCACCATCTCAGAAACCATCTCCTGCAGCGTGGTTTCCGGTTTCCAGCCCAGTTTCTCGTGCGCTTTGGTTGGATCGCCCAGCAGGGTTTCCACTTCCGCAGGACGGAAGTAACGCGGGTCAACCTGAACGATAACGTCGCCTGGCTTCACGCCCGGTGCATCGTGGCCGGTCACGGACACCACAATGCCTTTTTCTTCAACACCGGTGCCTTCGAAGCGCAGTTTGATGCCCAGCTGCGCAGCAGCCATTTCCACGAACTGACGCACGGAATACTGCACGCCGGTTGCAATCACGAAGTCTTCTGGTTTGTCCTGCTGCAGCATCATCCACTGCATTTTCACGTAGTCTTTCGCATGGCCCCAGTCACGCAGGGAATCCATGTTGCCGAGGTGCAGGCAAGACTCCAGACCCTGCGCGATGTTGGCGATCGCACGGGTGATTTTACGGGTGACGAAGGTTTCACCGCGGCGTGGGGATTCGTGGTTGAACAGAATGCCGTTACAGGCGTACATGCCATAGGATTCACGGTAGTTCACGGTGATCCAGTAGGCGTACAATTTTGCTACCGCATACGGCGAGCGCGGATAGAACGGCGTGGTCTCTTTCTGCGGGATTTCCTGCACCAGGCCGTACAGCTCAGAGGTAGACGCCTGGTAGAAACGGGTTTTCTTCTCAAGGCCGAGGAAACGAATCGCTTCCAGCAGACGCAGCGTCCCCATGGCATCCACGTCAGCGGTATATTCCGGAGATTCGAAGGAGACCGCTACGTGGCTCATCGCACCCAGGTTGTAGACTTCATCCGGCTGCACTTCCTGCAGGATGCGGGTCAGGTTGGAGGTATCGGTCAGGTCGCCATAGTGCAGGTGGAATTTCGGGTTTGCTGCATGCGGGTCCTGGTAAATATGGTCCACACGTTCAGTGTTGAACGACGAAGCACGACGCTTAATACCGTGTACTTCATACCCTTTTTCCAGCAGCAATTCTGCCAGGTAAGAACCATCCTGTCCGGTAACGCCGGTGATGAGAGCGACTTTAGACATATTTATTTCCTCTGTACTTATCAAAGTTTTTCAGTTTCTACGCGTTCGCGTATCACCACTGCGGGGTTGCCACGGCAAATCTTATTTGCCGGTAGCGATTTAAAAACGCTGCTGCGGGCACCGACTACCGTGCCATCGCCAACAGAAACACCCGGTGCAACAAACACATCTGTTGCCAGCCAGCATTTTTCACCGATCACAACAGGCGAAGCGGTAATATCAAAATGCGGGCTCATAAAATCATGGCTGCCGGTACACAAATAACATTTCTGTGAAATCACCGAATTTGCGCCAATCGTAATATCGCCCAGGGTATATAACACCGCGTCATCCCCTACCCAGGCGTAATCCCCAAGCGTTAATTTCCAGGGATACGTAATTTTGACCGATGGACGAATAACTACGTTTTTTCCGATTTTTGCGCCAAACAGACGCAATAAAAAAGCGCGCCAGCGGTAGAGTATTTGTGGCGACCAGGCAAATAATGTTGCCTGAACCGCCCACCACAACTGCACTTTAATACCGTTCCCGCCCCGAAAACCTTTCGGCACGGAGAATCCGTTTAAATCCTGCATTACGTTTCCTTATATTTCAGGCTTTGTTATATAAGGCTTTTGCTTTACCCGTCGTTTTCAGACGCAGAAAATAAGATAATTCCGCCCAGAAGCCCGGCACACGTAATATCTTACGCTGCACGTTTTTTGCATCCTGACATAATTCCAGATTATTAGAGGTTGACACCCCACCCATCGAAAATTCAGACACCAGCCCTTTAATTCGACGGAACGGATAACCTGACTTGTACAAGCTGGCGGCCAGCGCATAATCTGAAGAGACTTTATACTGCAAATCGTATGGTTGTTTTTTCAGGCCTTTTACCGGGAAGAAAATGGCCTGATGGCTGGCGGGCAAACTGTGGTAAATATACCAACCCGGTTTCGCGCTGCGCAGCACTTTATTCCCTTCACCAAAGTCCAGCAATGCATCACCGATAAACATGGCTTCTTCTTTCTGACGCACCAGCTGGCGGGCAAACTGTGCCACATCATCATGGAACACATCGCCGGAATTCAGGAAGATGGCATACCGCCCCTGCGCCATTGCAATGCCTTTATTCATCGCATCATAGATGCCTTTATCTTTCTCGCTGATATAACGTAAGTTGAACTCACCGTTGAGTTTTTCCAGGAACTCCGCCGTACCATCGTTCGAACCGCCGTCGACCACAATCCACTCAAAGGTGAGGCTTGGATCGCGCGCCAGGTTGCGCAGCGAGCGCCAGGTTTTTACCACCCCTTCGTAGTTACGAAAGGCGACAGTAATGACGCTAAGAAACATAAATCACCTCATTTCGTCATACGCGCGTAATATTCAGCGCTTTGCGCAAAATAAACGGACAGACAATCAAGAAAGCATATTCCGGGCTAAATATTGACCCCGTAAAGAACAACGACACTGGTGTAAAAAGATAAAGCTGAACGCGAAAATTCTGGTTGTCACCAAACGCGTTAATCATCATTTTGAAAACTTTAAACAAATACCACAGCGTCAACAGTACGGCGAACCACGAAAAATAGATAATTAACAGATACAGGCCATTGTCTATGGTTTTACCGACATCCGCACCGTTAAAGATTCCGAATGATGCAACATATTCGTAAAGTGAGCCGAATCTTACTACGCCATCTATATGGGTTAAGGAATAACCCACCATCACCAGTGGCCCAATGATACGATAATAAGACGACGAACCTTCCGTTCCCAAATCGCCCAGACGTTCCGAGATGTACGGGAAGGCAAATATCACACCCACTAAAAATACCGTCAGGGAGATAATCGCCAGCGGCAGTTTTTTCTTAATCGCATCTTTGTTCAGGTACTGGAACGCCCACTCCAGAAGGTAAAACAGAATAAATGTCATTACCCCTGAGAACGATCCTGACAGAACGATCCCTGCAAGAATCATAGCATCTGTCTTGGGCGTTTTGATACCGAACTGTTTGATGCTGAGCCAAATTGAGATTAATGCCAGAGCAAAAAATGCCGGTTCAAAATAGAGCGCCGTTGTGCGCTTACCACCAAACTTAATGAAGTTCAGTACATAGCTGTTACTGTAAATGAGATACTTCGAAATTATTTCCATCAGGCTGCTGCCGCCGGTCAAAATAATTTGCGCCATTTCCATCGCAGCAAGCATGACGATGAGCCCGACAACAATATAAAAGAATCTAAGGATTTTCCTATAATTGTGCGGAGAAATAGTTTTAAAGCGAATACTCCAGACCATGCCAATAATGATAACAATATAAACAAACAGCATGGTCGAGGTGACGTATTTGCTGGCATCAAGCGACTGGCCAAAGATGTAGTTAAATGCCGTCAGGCCGAAACCCAGCCCTAAGGCAATCATCAGCTTCTTCAGATTGATTTTGTCGACATACAGCAGTAGCAATACGGGCAAAAAGGTGACGATGGTAATCGGGAAACTTTCGCCGAGCTGGGCAATTTTGACGTTGACCAGCAGGTAGATCAGCGGCAGCAGCAGATAACTACAGATTCTGATAGAACGAGACATATTCCTCCAGCATCTGTTGTCCACTGTAGGCCTTGCGGCTGCGGTTGCGGAACGATTCCAGGTCAGTGCCAAAAACGGCCTGCGCGATCTCAGCCTTCGGTAACTGCACCAGCGGCAGCACCTCCTGCTCCGCGAACGTTTTTCCGCCCGATTTTTCCAGCACTTCGCGGGCCGCATCACTGTGGGTGGCAATCACCGGCACGCCGATAGAGAGCGCCTCGCACAGGATCAGCGGGTAGTTGTCCACGCGCGAGCTGAACACCAGCGCATCCATCCCGTTGAGGGCACTCATCAGCTTGCGCTTGTCGGTTTCAAAGCCGTGATTCACCACGTTCGCCCCATCGAACGGGGAAAATTTGCCGAAGGTGTGCAGCTCAATCTTATCGCCCAGCGCCATGATGTCGCGCACCAGCTGCTGGTTAGTTTTGCCGTCGTAGCGCAGATCGTGCGCAACAATGGCGATTTTCGGCTTGCCTGCCGTTTCTGCTACAGGGGTCAGTTCCGCCAGAATCTCTTCTGTCGCCACGTCGATACCGTTATTGATGATTTTGCAGCGCCCTGCCCCGTACAGGCTGTTGAACGCATCTGCCACATGCTGGCTGGGAGAGATAAAGGTACAGCCGAGCGAAAGCATATCGCGGAACAGCTGGCGTTTACCGGCTACCAGCTGGTGCGCGCGGTCCACTTTAACCGGCGGATAATTAGTGAGGGTCGGGCATTTCTGACAGTTAGTCTTCCAGCCTTCACAACCGTCCGTAAACGCACAGCGTCCGGTGACGCTCCAGTGGTCGTGCAGCGTCCAGACAAAACGGGTGTCCGGCTTGTGCGCCTGCACCTTCTCGCAAAAGGCTACCACCTCTTCCAGGTTCAGCCAGTAGCTGTGCAGAACGTGAAAATGCAGCACCACCGGGCCGGACGTGCGGGTCACGGTACGGTAGAGGTTATTGAGATTACCGAACAGATCGCGGTTAAACAGGCGGAACAAGGCAATATTTGCCACCGACGTCAGACGCGGCGTCTGCTTGAGCACCTGCGGATAATTATCATGGCTGACGCTTTTCTTGCCGCCTTTGCCGTAGCCGTAGACAAAGCGCGACTGCAGCCCTTTTTGCAGCGCGCGCTGGTGCAGATCCAGCGCAACACCTGCCGCCCCGCCCTCTGCGAGGCGCACATTAAATTGCAGAATGTTCATTTGATCACCTTCACGCGGGCTTTTTCCCCGACCACCAGCGCGTTATCCGGGATGCTGTCCAGCACCACGCTACCTGCGCCGATGGTGACGTTATTACCCACAGTAATGTCACCAATCATCACCACGTTAGCGCCCAGCTCGACGTTATTACCGATCACCGGGCAGGCCAGGCTGTCCGGCCCACGGTTGCCGATGGTCACCGCATGGCGAATGGTGAAATCATCACCCGCGACAACGAACTTGTTGATGACAACCGCATAACCGTGGTGAATGGTAAAGCGGCGGCCAATGGTGGCAGCAGCCTGAATTTCATAGCCGAAAAAGCATTCGGTAATGATGCGGTACAGCACCAGAACCGGTGCCGCCCAGAGATTGTTCAGGACGTTTTTCTTACGCCACACCGAGCAAAAGTGCGCAATGCGGTACGCCAGAACCATGCAGCACGGGCGCAGGCTCCAGCTGTTTGCGCGGCAATCTTCCAGAAACATTATTTCCCCCGAAGTCCATCAGCCAGACGCTTGCCGTTACGCACGGAGAAGAGCGTCAGCAGCGTGCGCCAGTTCATGCGCTTGTTGCGGATCTGATAGAGGGTAAAGAGCTGATATTTACGGCTGGCACGGTCGAACTTGTCCTTGTGCTTACGGTAAAAGTGGAAATAGCCTGAAAACTTCTTCGGCGAGGAGGTGATTTGCATCTCCCCGTGGTTGATGTGCAGGATCTGCGTGGCTTCTTCCACTTTCCACGGTTCGCCGTATTCCACCACCATGCGCAGGAAAATGTCGTAATCTTGCGCCGCCTTCAGTTCGGTATCGAACAGGCACTCTTTAAAGCGCCAGGCCCAGGTAAAGACCTGATTACCAATGATGTTGCGCTTGTAAAACAGGCGGCGCGAGTACGGTGACTTTGGGTACAACGGCAGGCTCGCCGGCTGCGAGTACACTTCGCCCTGGCAGACATAGTCGTTGGCATACAGGAAAGCGTGCGTGACCAGTTGATGCTTGTGCGACAGGAAGGTCGACAGACGATTTGGCGTCCATTCGTCATCGTCGTCGATCCCGGTCAGGTACTGCCCTTTCGCCTGCATAATCGCCTGATTACGCACCGCGCACGCGCCGGAGTTAATCGCGTTGTGCGTATACACCACCCGCGGGTCGTTGAGATCGTCGACGAATTTTTGCAGTTGCTCGAAAGAGGAGGAACAGTCATCAACGATGATCAGCTCCCAGTTATCGTAATCCTGACGTAATACCGATTTAATCGCGCGGATCGCCAGCTGCTGACGATTCCATGTCGGCATATAGATAGAAATCAAAGGGCGTTGTGTGGTCATGGTCTTCCCCAAAGCTCACGATTATTGACTGTCAGACTTATATTCGTACTCGTAATAGCCGTAATCCTGATAGCCGGTCGCGCGACGGAAGATGGAGTTCAGAATGACCCCTTTCACCTCGATCCCGTTTTGCTCAAAGCGGCTCAGGCTGGTTTCCACTTCCTTCAGCGTGTTCACCGCGTAGCGCGCCACCATCAGGGTAGTGCCCGCGTGGCGACCTACCACGGCGGCGTCAGTGACGGCCAGGATAGGTGGCGTATCGATCAGCACCAGGTCGTAATGCTTACTCGCCCACTCAATCAACTGGGTGAAACGCTCGCTCATCAGCAGTTCCGACGGGTTCGGCGGCACCTGACCGCGTGGGATCAGGTCAAATTTCGGGATCGACGTCGGTTTCGCGCTTTCGCTGATCTCCCCTTTGCCAAGCAGGATTTCCGAGAGACCATTGACGTTGTTGGTGCCCAGCAGCTCGTGGGTGTAACCCTTACGCATATCACAGTCGATCAGCAGCACGCGTTTATTGGTCTGGCTCACGACCGCCGCAAGGTTGGCGCAGACAAAGGTCTTACCAATTGACGGGCTGACACCGGTCATCATCAGGACGTTATTTTTGGCCTGCATCATGGCGAAGTGAAGGCTGGTGCGCAGGCTACGCACCGCTTCAATAGCGAGGTCTGTCGGGTTGCCGACGGCCAGCAGCTGGCTCTGTTTGTAACGCTTAACGCCTTTAACCGTTTTGACGCTGTCACGCGATTTCTGCCACTCCGACAGCGGAATGCTGGCGTAGACGCTGATACCGTTCTCTTCCAGTACCTGCGGGCTTTCGATACCGCGGTTGAACAGGGAGCGCAGCAGCACACCCACGATGGAGAGCATCAGGCCGAGGATAATGCTGCCGAGAATAATCAGCGCTTTCTTCGGCTTCAGCACACCAGGCTGGGTGATCGCCGGGTCAACGATACGCACATCGCCCACGGTGCTGGCTTCGGTGATTTTCAGCTCCTGCTGTTTATTCAGCAGTTGCATATAAACCTGCTGACCAGATTCCACATCGCGGGTCAGACGCACAATTTCCTGCTGCGTCTTCGGCATGGCGGTCACACGGTTGTTCAGCCTCGCCTTCTCTTCCTCCAGCGTCTGGCGTTTTTCCAGCAGCGTGCGGTAGGCCGGGTGGCGTTTGGTGTAGAGCTTGGAGATCTCTGCTTCTTTAAAGGTCAGTTCGTTCAGTTGCGCGTCAATGTTGACCATCGAGTCGAGAACCGATTTCGCCTCCAGCGGCAGGTCGACGGAATCTTTATCCTGACGATAGGCATTCAGCTTGTTCTCGGCGGTATCCAGACGCGAGCGCACTTCCGGCAGTTGTCTGGCGAGGAAGGCCAGGCTTTTCGCCGCTTCCGCCGACTTACGCTCAACGTTCTGCTCAAGGTAGTTGCGGGTGATACTGTTAAGAATGTCGCGAATTTTGTCCTTATCTTCACCGGTAAAAGTCATGCTCAGGACACCGGTGTCCTTGCCATTTTCGGTCACGGTCAGGTTGTTTTGCAGGTTGTTGATCATCCCCAGGGTGGAGAATTTGGTGACCGTAAACTCACCGCCTTCCTGGGCATGGATCGCGCTGACCATCATGCTGACACCGTCTTTCGTCAGCATCTGCCCCACCTCACCGCGCGCACTAAAGCCTGCGTCGCTGGTCAGTTGATACTGTTTCGGGCCAAGAACGGTCAGGGTGAAGGTCTGCTCAGCCCCGCCTTTCGGCAGCACAAAGTCTGTCACCTTAACGGTATCGTTGCTGCGCCCCATCAGGCGATCCCAGCCTGCACCAAATATCGGGAAGGTATTTTTGGTGACGGCGATATCAAGCCCCAGATCGTGAACGGTTTTACCCAGCACCAGGCGAGACTGGATCAGCTGAATTTCCGCTTCCGATGCGGGCGGCTTATTCGCCAACGCCGAACCGATATCCTGCACCAGTGAATTACCGGTGTTCTGCTCAATCTGCACCAGCGCATCGGCGCTGTAGATTGGCGTTGCAAAGAGTGTGTACACCACGGCCGCCAGTGCAAAGACGGCAGTGATGCCCAGCACCCACCATTTCGCCTCTACAACGGTGCCCACCAGGCGACCAATATCGATTTCATCACTGCCCGAAGTCGGGGCGGCAGAAGGTCTTGTTTTTTCTGTCATTGTTATCCCTGCTGAGCTTTCAGTGCCTGCGCCCACTGACGGGCAGACTGGTCAAGTAAGGTGTAAACCGCCTCAAATGCCTCACGGCTCTTGCGATACGGATCGGGGATTTCGCGTTCATTGTCCCAGTGACCAAACAGCATCACCTTGCCGCGCATCTCCGGCGCGATATCGCACAGTGCGTGAATGTGGCGTTTTTCCATCGCGAGGATCAGGTCATACTCCCGGCACATCCGGCCGGAGACCTGACGGGCAGTGTGCCCGTCAAGGGAGATGTTGTGCTCCATTGCAACGCTTGACGCGCGCTCGTCGGCACCTTTGCCCACCAGCGCGCCAAGCCCTGCGGAGTCAACCGTTAACGCAGGCTGGTAATTTTTCAGCAGCCGTTCAGCCGTCGGGGAACGGCAAATGTTCCCCACGCATACCACCAGAATTTTGTTAAACATCGCGGATTACCAGGTATGAATGTCGCGCGCCGTATCCGTCATGTAGCGAACGCCACTGATGGTTGGCAGCAACTGGTTGATCAGACGGTTCCAGCGGGCAACCGGCGCGGTAGTAACATAGACCACATCGTATGGCTGGAGACGGAACTCCGTTGCCATGACCAGCGACGTTGCATCGGACATATCCAGCTGGTAGATGTTGGCAATCTTGCCTTTCGCGCCTTCGCCTTTCAGCGGACGGATCACGAAGATACCGCTGGCGTTCGAGGAGGTCAGATCGATGCCTTCCGCATTACCCAGCGCTTCGGTCAGCGTCATGCCGCTGAAGTCCATCTTGAGGGTGCTCTGTTTCTTCACTTCACCCATCACGAACACTTTCAGATCGTCGTTGCGCGGTACATACAGGATGTCGCCCGGATAGAGCAGACGGTTCTGGGTCAGATCGCCGTTTTGCATCAGCGCCTGCAGCGAGATTCGTTGCTCTCTGCCTTCGTGGGTCAGAACGACGTTGCGCCAGTCGGCACCATCGGTTAAACCGCCGGCGGCGTTGATGGCATCCAGAACAGTCAGCGGTACGTTGGTGATGGCCTGCTGACCAGATTTGTTCACCTGGCCGGAGATATAGGCTTTCTGTGAGCGGAATGCGGCGATATTAACGTCCACCTGCGGGTCAGCGATGTACTGCGCTAAGCGGCCGGTAATATCACTACGGATCTCGGCAAGCGTTTTGCCTGCAACATGCACTTTGCCAATGTACGGATAGAACATGGTTCCGTCAGACTGCACCCAGTTACCGGTGTCGCTTGAGCTACGGTACTGGCCCGCAGGTGTGGTCAGTTCAGGGTGATCCCAGACGGTGACGTTGATAACGTCTCCAGGCCCCACACGGTACTGGTAAGAGGCAATTTCCTGGTCCAGCGACATATTCGGCTGGGCAACATTCGGACGCGGGCGTAATTGTTCGACCAGACGCGGCGTCAATGGATACACATTCACCATTTTGTCGAGATCGAAATCAGCATCCTGTTGTTTGATCACATCCTTGCCCATTGTTGACATATTGCTGCCGGGAAAGACCGTGCAACCACTCATCAAGGTCACAGACACCAATAATGGCATCAATTTCATTTTGGATTTCATCATTGATTATTTATCACTTTGGCAGAGTAATTATCCTGTGCAATTAAATAAGCGCGGGTCGTTTTAGCATTCAGGATGCAGTTAACCAAATAGAAATATAACTGGCATCAGTCCTAAAAAAAGGCTTATTCATCCATTGGCTATTGACAGAATAATCGAGGCTGATTCACACGCTTTCAGGCACGCTACCGCCCTTGGCTTTCAGTTACCAATCCACTGACTAAACAATGTGTTATGGATATACACCCTCTTGGATAAGGTCTTCTGGAAAATATATCAGCCAGTTCTTATACCTGACTGATAATGAATTACCGTCACTAAAGACCGAGACAAAAATAGCAACAAGGATATTTAACATTTGATGCTGGAAGAATTGTTGCAGCTAACCTAATAGCAGGCAAGGAGACAACCATCCGAACCGCGGTTTTTAAGAATAATATTAAGAGCAAATTTTTAAAGTTTTAGGATTTTCTTTATATTGACAAAATGGGTATTAAAACCACTTACTGCGATATATCCTAAATATTGCCATTAATATTTAAATCCTTCTCTTAACCTTATTTACACCGTCAAAAGTATGCTCTCTTTTTTTCAGGATCTATTAAGAGAAATCTCAGCCCGGCATTGCAATTTCCGCCAGCTTTATCCATGATCGAAGTGTGACATTAGTCATATAACAGAAGGTATTGCTATTACTATGGAATGGATTGCCGATCCATCAATCTGGGCCGGACTGGTCACGCTGGTCGTCATCGAATTAGTGCTCGGTATCGATAATCTGGTCTTTATCGCCATCCTCGCCGAAAAGCTGCCCCCTTCACAGCGCGACCGCGCGCGCGTCACGGGCTTATTACTGGCGATGGTGATGCGTTTGCTGCTGCTGGCCTCAATCTCCTGGCTGGTCACCCTCACCAAACCGCTGTTCGCCGTTCATGGCCTCAGCTTTAGCGCCCGCGACCTGATTATGCTTTTTGGCGGATTGTTCCTGCTCTTCAAAGCAACGGTCGAACTGAACGAGCGGCTTGAAGGGAAAGACAGCGAAAACCCTACCCAGCGCCGGGGCGCGAAGTTCTGGCCGGTTGTGGCGCAAATCGTGGTGCTGGATGCCGTCTTTTCGCTGGACTCGGTCATCACCGCTGTCGGGATGGTGGACCACCTGGCCGTTATGATGGCCGCAGTGATCATCGCCATCACGTTGATGGTCATGGCGAGCAAGGCACTGACACGCTTTGTAAACGGCCACCCGACCATCGTTATCCTGTGTCTGAGCTTCCTGCTGATGATCGGCTTTAGCCTGGTGGCAGATGGTTTTGGCTTCCACATTCCAAAAGGCTATCTGTATGCCGCGATTGGCTTCTCGGTGATGATTGAAGCGCTCAATCAACTGGCGATTTTCAACCGCCGCCGCTTCCTCTCCGCGAATCAGACCCTTCGTCAGCGCACCGCCGACACGGTAATGCGTCTGCTGAGCGGACAAAAAGAGGATGCCGAGCTGGACGCCGAATCCTCTGCGATGCTTGCCGACCAGAGTGACAATCCGCTCTTTAACCCGCAGGAGCGGCGGATGATTGAGCGCGTGCTCAATCTGAACCAGCGCTCGGTGAGCAGCATCATGACCTCCCGACACGACATCGAACATATCGATCTGACCGCGCCGGAGGCGCAAATTCGAACCCTGCTGGATAAAAACCAGCACACCCGCGTCGTCGTAACCGGTGGTGAAGAGGAGGAAGAACTGCTGGGCGTGGTACACGTGATCGACCTGCTGCAACAGCAACTCCACGGCGAGCCGCTTAATTTGCGCGCGCTGGTGCGCCAGCCACTGGTGTTCCCGGAGGCACTGCCGTTACTCTCCGCGCTGGAGCAGTTCCGCAACGCGCGCACGCACTTCGCTTTTGTGGTGGATGAGTTTGGTTCCGTTGAAGGGCTGGTGACGCTGAGCGACGTGATGGAAACCATCGCCGGTAACCTGCCGAATGAAGTGGACGAGATTGATGCCCGCCACGACATTCAAAAGAACGCTGACGGCACCTGGACGGCGAATGGTCATATGCCGCTTGAGGATCTGGTGCAGTACGTGCCGCTACCCCTGGATGATAAACGCGAGTATCACACGATTGCCGGTTTGTTGATGGAGTATCTGCAACGCATTCCGGAACCCGGCGAAGAAGTTCAGGTGGGGGAATATATGATTAAAACGTTACAGGTTGAGAGTCATCGCGTACAGAAGGTGCAGCTGATACCGCTACGCACCGAGGATGAAATGGATTTTGAAGTGTAGGTAAAAACAAAACGGCAACCCCGTTGCCGTTTTTAGTGTTTGCACCCTCTCCCACAGGAGAGGGTATCAGGCCGCATCCCACAGGCTCACAGCTTGTCTAACAGCTTCTTCACGTCTTTTCCGGTCTGGGAGTCTTTGTTGCGATCCGCCCAGTTGTTCAGCCGACGTTTTGCTTCATCCTGCAGATGCTTACGCAGGATCTGGTCTACCTGCAGACTGTAATTCAGCGCCTGCCATTTTCCATAGACGTTCAGCGGAATTGGTGTCTCTTTCAGGAAGTCCACCAGCTCACCCTCACCTTTCCAGCCGCCGAGCACGCGGACATTAAAGCGGGTATCTGCCGTCTCTTTGATGAGATCAAGCGTTCCCGTACCGGTTAATGCCAGCAGGGATGAGGTTCCCTGCATATCATCCAGAGAAAGTTGCCCTTTCTCCAGCGTCAGCTGGCTGGTAAAGCTATCAAGACGGGTTGCGCTGTCGTAATTCTCACTGGCCTTCACATTGCTGCTGCGTTCAACAGCCTGCTGCACCAGTTGCTGGAAGTTAAGCCCCTCCATGCGGGTATCTTTCAGCTCGACATGCGCCTGACCCTGCCAGTTATGACGGAACGCATCGGCATCAATCTTCATGCCGGAGAAGTCCCCTGCCAGCGTCAGTTGCCCCGTCAGCGCAATCGGGTAATTAAAGGCTTTGAGGATCGTACCAATCTCAACGTTTTCAAGACGCGGCTGGAACTCAGCGCTGGAAATATCTTTACGGACATCCAGCGTCCCCGGCAGAGACAGATGCCCTGCCCCCATCTTGCCGCTCAGTTCAGAGATAACCAGCAGACCATTGTGGTTGAACATCTGGCTGCTGACATCGGTAAAATCAATGCCACGCCAGCGAACGCTGTTGGCTTTCAGCAGAATGTCAGCCGTAAACCCGCGCAGCCCGTTGTAGTCAGGTTGTTCAAGGTTAGACGAGATAACCGGACGCGACTGCGCCATCTGGCTTTGCCCGGTCTGGGCAACATCGCTGTCAGCGGCACTGACCGGTTGAGGCGGGAGCAGATTCTCCAGGTTCAGCTTGTCGAACTGCAGATCAAAGACCCATTTCGGCTTTTCTTCGAGGGAGACGCTCGCCTGTCCTTTCAGACTGCTGTCATTGGCCTGCAGGTTAAGATTATTCAACGCCAGCTGTTTTTGCTCTTCGCGCCACACAGCCTGCAGCGCCCCCTGGCCCACGATGCCTTTTGTCGGAAGATCGGCCCCCGACAACTGCCAGTTTAGCTGCTGGATATCCGCCGTCAGTTGATGCGGATAGTCTGAGGCGTTCACGTTGGCATTCAGCGATAACGTCAGATCGCGCTGATCGCGGTTGACCCGCCCGGAGAATTCCATCGTGCCAATATGGTTCGCATCCTGCTCCATCTTCAGGTTGATGTTGCGCACGGTGATCTGCTCGTCGTCCTCATGCTGGAAGACCAGCACGCTGTCAGCGACTTTCAGGTTACCGATATCAAACGACCAGCCGGTATCAGAAGGCACATCAGGCAGGGTATTTTCGCGCGGGGCGACCGGAGCGTCCGCCTGACGGACAGCTTCCGTTTGCGGCGTAAGCTGGATCACCGCCCCTTTCAGCATCACCTGATCAACCTGCAGCTGGTGCGAGAGGAGCGGGATCAGCGCCACATCCAGACGCATGTTGTCCGCCGACACCAGCGGCTGGGATGCTCCTGGTGCAGTTAACGACATGCGGCCAGAAAGAATGCTAAGTTGAGGCCAGACATGCCAGCGCAGCGGCCCGTCCAGCTTAAGTTCATAACCACTGCGTGCTTCAACCTGCCGCACCATATACGCGCGAAAGTCATTCGGGTTAACCAGTAGCACCAACGCCGAAAGGCCAGCAACCAGCACCACCAGCAAAATCATCAGCGTTGTCAGAACTCTTCTCATGGCATCCTCAGTGGACTAACAATCAGTCTTTATCAATACGACTGGCGACCGCACCCTGCTGGTCGCGATATTTTGCGTCCTGGCGGCGGTTATAAGGTCGATCCGCTGGCCCCGTCAGGGGTTCAAAGCTCAGCGCGCCAATCATCATGCCCGGACGCAGTGCCAGCGGCAGCTTACCGGCATTGAAGAACTCCAGCACAATGCGACCCGACCAGCCAGGATCGATGCGGTGCGCGGTGACGTGCACCATCAGGCCCAGACGCGCCAGTGAGGAGCGACCATCAAGCCAGCCAACCAGATCCGCAGGCAGCGTCACAGACTCAAAGGTGACAGCCAGCGCCAGCTCACCGGGATGAAGATAAAAGGCTTCGCCATCGTCGAGAACAATTTCGTCACTCATGACGCGATCCAGCGCGGCACTCACTTCATCTTTTGGCCCGCTAAGGTCAATAAACGGTGCCGTGTGGCCGCTGAACGTGCGGAATTTATTGCCCAGACGCACATCAACGGTAACGCCGTTAATGCGCTCCACGGGCGGTCGCGGGGTGATAGACAGGCGGCCTTCATCCAGCCAGGCTTCTATATCGCGGTCACAAAGACGCATGGCACTTTCTCCTTTCGTGCATCGTGCCCTGCAGCTTTACAGGCTCAGGGCAAAACCAGGTTATCTCTGAACGGTACACAATTCGCACAGCTTATTCAAAAAACTGACTGATTTTCGCTTTTAAGATATCAATGGCGATACGGTTTTTACCGCCGCGCGGCACGATAATATCGGCGTATTGCTTGGAAGGCTCGATAAATTGCAGGAACATCGGGCGAACCGTT
Source organism: Enterobacter sp. MALB-1 (assembly GCF_041021625.1). NCBI lineage: Bacteria > Pseudomonadati > Pseudomonadota > Gammaproteobacteria > Enterobacterales > Enterobacteriaceae > Enterobacter > Enterobacter sp. MALB-1. Next base: position 1,685,596 of record NZ_JBDPJL010000001.1, on the reverse strand, counting down.
TTCTGGTATTGCGCCATCACCGAGTCCATAGAACGACCACGCTCGTTAACGTCGCGCTTGATGCGGCGCATCAGGCAGATATCCAGTGGCGTATCGACGAAAATCGAGAAGTTCATTGATTCGCGCAGTCGCGCGTCGGTCAGCAGCAGAATGCCTTCAAGGATAATGACCTTCTTCGGCTCAATGCGCACGGTTTCCTGAGTGCGGGTATGTTCTACATAACTGTAGACCGGCAATTCAATCGCCTGGCCGCTCTTAAGGGCTTCTAAATGCTGGAACAGCAGGCTGTGATCCATTGCATTTGGGTGGTCGTAGTTGGTTTTTACGCGCTCTTCCATCGAAAGATGGGATTGGTCTTTGTAATAGCTGTCTTCGGGAATAACGCCGATGTGCTCATCACCAACTTGTTCACGCAGTTCGCGATAAAGCGTACTGGCAATAAGACTTTTACCTGAAGCCGATGCGCCGGCGATGCCTATAATGACGCACTGATGAGACTTATCAGTCATAAATTTAGCGACCTGATTAACCTGGATGTTAAGGAAGGACGACGCCGGAGCGTCAAACGCGGCAATTATAGGGATTTCGCGGGCATGATACCAGTCGAATGCGCAGGTTATGCGAGACGCCCTGAAAAGTGGCTTTTTGCTCCCTTAGCGAAATTTAAACGACCACTTTTTCAGCGTTTAACAGGATTTTTTTGCAGAGTAACTATTTAATAAGTCTATGATGTCAAATTCTGAGCAGTCGGCATATGAATTGTAAATTGTTTGTACTAGCATAAACCAAATTCTTAATTTCACGCGCCCGGACCTGGCTCCTGACGGCATGGCGTCCCTGGATAATGCGGTAATGAATAAACAATACCAGCGGGTTTTGGTTACTACCCCCCATCCTTTATTGCGACTTGTCTGCCTGGGGCTGATCACCTTCATTTTTACCCTTTTCTCGCTGGAATTAACCCGCTTTGGCACGCTGCTGGCACCGTTATGGTTCCCCACATCGATCATGATGGTGGCGTTTTACCGTCATGCGGGGAAAATGTGGCCCGGCATTGCACTGGCCTGTTCATTCGGCAATATTTTTGCTTCCTGGATGCTCTTTTCCTGGGAGTCCATCAACCTCACCTATACCTCGATAAACGTTATTGAGGCTTGTATAGGTGCGTTATTACTGCGCAAGTTGCTACCCTGGTATAACCCGCTGCAAAACCTCAACGACTGGATTCGCCTGGCAGCAGGCAGCGCCCTGATACCGCCGCTGGTGGGCGGCGTACTGGTTCATTTACTGGTTCCAAGCGCGGACCCACTGCGTAATTTCCTTGTCTGGGTGTTGTCGGAAACCATCGGTGCGCTGGCGCTGGTGCCGTTAGGCCTGCTGTTTAAACCGCATTACCTGCTGCGCCATCGCAACCCAAAACTGCTGCTGGAAACCCTCGTCACCATGGCCGTGACGCTGGTGCTGTGCTGGGCGGCGATAACCTGGCTGCCGTGGCCCTTTACCTGCGTTATTGTCCTGCTGATGTGGAGCGCGGTGCGTCTGCCCCGGATGGAAGCCTTCCTGGTGTTTCTGGTCACGGTGATGATGGTGTCACTGATGATGGCGCGCAATCCTATAACCGTGACGCCGCAAAACCTTCTTGTGACGTTTAATGCTCCGTGGCTGCCATTCCTGATGATGCTGCTGCCCGCCAATATTATGACGATGGTGATGTACGCCTTCCGCGCAGAACGCAAACATATCACCGAGAGCGAAGAGCGTTTTCGTAACGCGATGGAATATTCCGCGATTGGTATGGCGCTGGTCGGCATTGATGGCCAGTGGCTGCAGGCTAACAAGGCCCTGTGTAACTTCCTCGGTTATAGCCAGGCAGAGCTACAGTCCCTCACCTTCCAGCAGCTGACCTGGCCGGAAGATTTGAACACCGATCTGGAACAGCTTGAACAACTGGTCAACGGGGATATCAACACTTACAGCCTTGAGAAGCGCTACTACACCCGCAACGGGGAAGTGGTCTGGGCGCTGCTCGCCGTCTCCGTTGTGCGCCATGCCGACGGCACTCCCCTCTATTTTATTGCTCAGATTGAAGACATTAACGACCTGAAGCACACCGAATGGGTTAACAAGCGTTTGATGGAGCGAATTACACTCGCCAACGAAGCGGGTGGGATCGGCATCTGGGAGTGGGATCTGGTGCCTGACATTATCAGTTGGGATAAGCGGATGTTTGAGCTGTATGAGATCCCGCCGCACATTAAACCCACGTGGCAGCTCTGGCACGAGGCGATAATACCGGAAGACCGGGCACATGCCGAACAGGTGCTCCGGGATTCATTGATGGCGAGGCTGCCGTTTAAGCTCGAATTTCGCATCCGCGTGAAGGAGGGCGTTCGCCATATCCGCTCGCTTGCGAATCGGGTGCTGAATAAACAGGGTGAGGTCGAACGTCTGCTCGGCATTAATATGGACATGACCGAGGTTAAGCAGCTTAACGAGGCTCTGTTCCAGGAAAAAGAGCGTCTGCACATTACCCTCGACTCCATCGGTGAAGCGGTACTCTGTACCGATATCGACATGAACGTCACCTTTATGAACCCGGTGGCCGAGAAAATGAGCGGCTGGACGCAAATCGAGGCAATGGGGCAGCCCATCCTGAAAGTGCTGCACATTACTTTTGGTGAGAAAGGCCCGCTGATGGAAAATATCCACAGCGGTGATATGTCCCGCGCTGATATCGAACAGGATGTGGTGCTCAACTGCCGCAACGGCGGGTGCTTTGACATCCATTACAGCATCACCCCGCTCAGTACGCTGGACGGGCAAAATATCGGTTCCGTTCTGGTGATTCAGGACGTCACCGAGTCACGCAAGATGCTGCGCCAGTTGAGCTACAGCGCGTCGCATGATGCTCTCACCCATCTGGCCAATCGCGTGAGCTTCGAGAACCATCTCAAACGCCTGCTGCAGACGGTTCAGGAGACGCGTCAGCGTCATGCGCTGGTGTTTATCGATCTCGACCGCTTTAAGGCTGTCAACGACACCGCAGGCCATGCTGCAGGCGATGCCCTGCTCCGTGAACTCTCCTCGCTAATGCTCACCATGCTGCGCTCCAGCGATGTGCTGGCACGTCTCGGCGGCGATGAGTTTGGCCTGCTGCTGCCGGACTGCAATATTGAAAGCGCGCGCTACATTGCGGGTCGTCTGATCCACGCCATCAACGATTATCACTTTATGTGGGAGGGTCGCCTGCACCGTATCGGTGCCAGCGCGGGTATCACCCTTATTGACGACACCAATTATCAGGCAGCAGAAGTGATGTCCCAGGCCGATATCGCCTGTTACGCCTCGAAAAACAGCGGTCGCGGCGTGGTGACGGTTTATGAACCCCAGCAGGAAAGAGTCCACAGCACGCGCAGCATGATGTCGCTTGATGAGCAGTGGCATATGATTAAAGACAACCATCTTATGATGATAGCCCGCAGCGTCGCGTCCCCTCGCATCCCGGAGAGCAGCAACTTCTGGCTGATCTCATTACGCCTGTGGACCAGCCAGGGCGAAGTTCAGGAGGAGCACGCCTTCCGCGCCGGACTGGCAGAGCCTGAACTGCTGCATGCGCTCGACAGACGTATTTTCAGTGAGTTTTTCCGCACTTATGCAACACAGGTCGCCGCGAAAGGCATGGGTGTTGCGCTTCCGCTCTCTGAAGCCGGTCTGGCCAGCGTCACGCTGGTTGATGAACTGTTGGATCTGTTGGAGAAAGGCCCATTACCGGGGCGTCTGTTGCATCTGATGATCGCCGTCGATGTGCTGAGCAACCCGGATGAAAACGTCCAGCAAAGCCTGCAAAAACTCCGGCACGCGGGCTGCCGGATAATATTGAGCCAGGTAGGGCGCGACATGAGCGTCTTTAACCACCTCAGCGCCAACATGGCCGATTATCTGATGCTGGACGCGGAAATCGTGAGTAATGTCCACGGGAATCTGATGGATGAGATGATGGTCACCATCATTCAGGGGCACGCTCGCCGCCTGGGGATGAAAACCATCGCCGGACCGGGCAATCAGCCCATTATGATGGACACGCTCTCCGGCATCGGCATCGATTTTATTTATGGCGACACCATCGCCGAACCACAGCCGCTGGAATTACTGCTGAACACCAGCTACTTCGCCATCAACTGAGGGTGACCAGCCCTCGGTGTACCAGATGTGTAAAAGCGCATAAGAGCGCCACGGCTGCCAGCGTTCGGCGTAGCGACGGATCTGTGCGGGCGTCATGCCGCTGAAGCGTTGTTTAATCAGATAGTCATCCGGCAGGAAAACATCTTTCGCCTGCCAGCCGCGCAGGGCCAGATAGCTGGCGGTCCAGCGCCCTATTCCGGGACGCTGCTGTAGCGCTTTCATACCCGCGTCGATGTCCGCAGGCGGTGAAAGGGGAAACGTCCCGTCGACCACCGACTGCGCCAGATAAATCATCGACTCCGCACGTTTTACCGGCATCCCGAGTGCTTTTAACGCCAGCGGATCGGCGACAGCCAGCACCTCCGGTGCAGGGAAGCACATATAGCCCGGAGAATCCTTCACCGGTTCACCGTACAGCGCCACGACTCGCGACGTCAGTTTCGCCGCCATCGCCACACTGACCAGTTGCCCGAGTATAGCCCGCACACCCTGCTCCCAGGTATCCATTGCCCCCGGCAAACGTAAGCCAGGCCGCGCCGCGCCCAGTTCGCCCAGCGCGACTGAAATTTGTTGCGGATCGCAGGCGAGATCGAACAGCCGTTCGAGACGGGCAAGGCATGTTTCAGCGACGGGAAGTAACCCTGGGCTGAGCGTCACATTCAGCGTGCGGTTGATGATATCCGGCGTCACGCGGCATATTCCCTGATGCCCGCCAACGGCGAAACTGCGCTCGTAGTAGTCATCCGTCACGGTCTCGACCCCCGCCACCGCACGCGCGCCAAGAAAACCAAACATCCATTGCCAGTCGTAAGGGGGTTGCCAGGTCAGGGTATACATCGCTGCTCCTTCTGTGTTCTCCACAGCATAAACCGAAAGGCCTTGTTTCGCCTTGCTTTCATATTCCAGTTGTCGCCAGGCGGACATTTCGCTAAAGTCTCGCCCCTTCTCACCGGCATGGGGATGTAATGTGTTTATTGGATTCGACTACGGCACCGCAAACTGTTCGGTTGCGGTGATGCAAAACGGGCAACCGCAGCTCCTGAAAATGGAAAACGAGAGCACGCTGCTGCCGTCAATGCTCTGCGCTCCAACGCGCGAAGCGGTAAGCGAATGGCTTTTTCGCCATCATCAAATCCCGGCCACCGCAGCAGAAACCCAGGCATTGCTACGCCGGGCGGTCAGTTTTAACCGCGAGGAAGACATTGACGTCACGCCTTCCAGCGTACAGTTCGGCCTCGCCTCGCTCGGGCACTACATTGAAGATCCGGAAGAGGTCTACTTCGTCAAATCACCGAAATCCTTCCTGGGAGCCAGCGGCCTGAAGCCACAACAGGTGGCGCTGTTTGAAGATCTGGTGTGTGCCATGATCCTGCACATCCGTAATCAGGCGCAGAGCCAGGTGCCGGAGGCGATCACGCAGGCGGTAATTGGCCGCCCGATCAACTTCCAGGGACTGGGTGGCGACGACGCCAACCAGCAGGCACAGGGGATACTTGAGCGCGCCGCGCACCGGGCAGGCTTCCGCGACGTCGTGTTCCAGTACGAGCCGGTTGCGGCGGGGCTGGATTTTGAAGCCACCCTGACGGAAGAGAAACGGGTGCTGGTCGTGGATATCGGCGGGGGAACCACGGACTGCTCGCTGCTGCTGATGGGCCCACAATGGCACCCGCGTCGCGATCGTGAAAACAGCCTGCTGGGGCACAGCGGTTGCCGCGTGGGCGGTAACGATCTGGATATCGCGCTGGCGTTCAAGAGCCTGATGCCGCTGCTCGGCATGGGCGGGCAAACCGAAAAAGGGATCGCTCTGCCGATTCTGCCGTGGTGGAACGCTATCGCCATCAACGACGTCCCGGCGCAGAGTGATTTTTACAGCACCGCCAACGGCCGCTTCCTTAACGACATGGTGCGCGATGCCCGTGATGGCGAGAAAGTCGCGCTGCTGTACAAAGTGTGGCGTCAGCGTCTCAGCTACCGCGTGGTGCGTACTGCCGAAGAGAGTAAAATCGCGCTATCGGATCGTCCTGAACATGCGGTGTCGTTGCCGTTTATCAGCGATGACCTCGCCACGGCGATTTCTCAGGAAGGGCTGGAAACGGCGCTGACACAGCCACTGCAGCGCATTCTGGAGCAGGTGCAGCTGGCACTGCAGAACGGCAAAGAGAAACCGGATGTCATTTACCTGACCGGCGGTAGCGCCCGTTCGCCGCTGATCAAGAAAGCGCTGGCAGAGCAGATGCCAGGCATTCCGATTGCCGGAGGCGATGACTTTGGCTCCGTAACGGCCGGGCTGGCGCGCTGGGCGCAGGTGATGTTTGGCTAATGCCGCTGTGCCGGGTGGCGGCTTCGCCTTACCCGGCCTACAAAACCCTCGAAAGTAGGCCGGGTAAGCGAAGCGTCACCCGGCTACACTCAGACAATTCCAGACAGTCTTCCATATTTCCTCCATTTTTCTGCCGTGTTGCCTGACTAAACTAGTATCATTCCCCGAAGTGTTTCAGGATGAGAACGTATAACGATGAAAGGCAGTAACAAATCCCGCTGGGCAATCGCCGCTGGCATCATTGTGGTGGTCCTTGCCGCCGCCTGGTACTGGCACAGCCAATCCGCGAATTCCACTGCACCCGCAGGTGCCAGCAGCCCGTCACAACGCCCAACCGGGGGTGGACGTCACGGAATGCGCGGCGGTGCGCTGGCTCCGGTTCAGGCGGCGACGGCGGTGAATAAAGCCGTTCCGCGTTATCTCTCTGGTCTGGGCACCATTACCGCCGCTAATACTGTGACGGTGCGCAGCCGCGTTGACGGCCAGCTCATGGCGCTTCACTTCCAGGAAGGTCAGCAGGTTAAAGCGGGCGATCTGCTGGCGGAAATCGACCCAAGCCAGTTTAAGGTTGCCCTCGCCCAGGCACAGGGTCAGCTCGCCAAAGACAAAGCCACGCTCGCCAACGCGCAGCGTGATTTAGCACGCTATCAGCAACTGGTGAAAACCAACCTGGTGTCACGCCAGGAACTGGATACCCAGCAGTCGCTGGTCAGCGAGTCTCAGGGCACCATCAAAGCCGATGAAGCCGCCGTTGCCAGCGCGCAGTTGCAGCTCGACTGGAGCCGTATTACCGCGCCGATTGACGGTCGCGTCGGCCTGAAGCAGGTCGATATCGGCAACCAGATTTCCAGCGGCGATACCACGGGCATCGTGGTCATCACCCAGACCCACCCGATTGATTTGGTCTTTACCCTGCCGGAAAGCGAAATTGCGACGGTAGTACAGGCGCAAAAAGCCGGGAAAGGGCTGGTGGTTGAGGCCTGGGACCGCACCAACAAGCAGAAACTCAGCGAAGGCTCCCTGTTGAGCCTCGATAACCAGATCGACACCACTACCGGCACCATCAAGCTGAAAGCGCGGTTTAACAATCAGGACGACGCCCTTTTCCCGAACCAGTTTGTGAATGCCCGGATGCTGGTCGCGACCGAAGAAAACGCGGTGGTGATCCCGACAGCAGCACTGCAGATGGGGAGCGAAGGTAACTTCGTCTGGGTGCTGAACAGCGACGACAAAGTCAGTAAGCATCTGGTGAAAACCGGGATTCAGGACAGCCAGACGGTGGTGATCTGCGCCGGGCTTTCCGTGGGCGACCGCGTGGTGACCGACGGCATCGACCGCCTGACCGAAGGTGCCAAAGTCGAAGTGGTACAGCCTGAGAAACAGGGAGCAAAAGCCTGATGCAGGTGATGCCACCAGGCTCTACAGGTGGGCCATCACGCCTGTTTATTATGCGCCCTGTCGCCACGACGCTGTTGATGGTGGCGATCCTGCTTGCCGGGATTATCGGCTATCGCTTCCTGCCCGTCTCCGCACTGCCGGAGGTGGACTACCCAACGATTCAGGTGGTTACGCTCTATCCGGGTGCCAGCCCGGATGTGGTGACGTCCGCCATTACCGCCCCGCTGGAACGTCAGTTTGGCCAGATGTCCGGCCTGAAACAGATGTCCTCACAAAGTTCGGGCGGCGCATCGGTTGTGACGCTGCAGTTCCAGCTGACGCTGTCGCTGGACGTCGCCGAGCAGGAGGTACAGGCTGCAATCAACGCCGCCACTAACCTGCTGCCGTCTGACCTGCCTAACCCACCGGTCTACAGCAAAGTCAACCCGGCGGACCCGCCGATCATGACGCTCGCCGTCACCTCCTCCGCCATGCCAATGACGCAGGTGGAAGACATGGTCGAAACCCGCGTGGCGCAGAAGATTTCCCAGGTGACCGGCGTGGGCCTGGTGACGCTGGCGGGCGGGCAACGTCCGGCGGTTCGCGTAAAACTTAACGCCCAGGCCATTGCCGCACTCGGCCTGACCAGCGAAACCATCCGCACCGCTATCAGCAGCGCCAACGTCAACTCGGCGAAAGGCTCGCTGGACGGCCCGACCCGTGCGGTAACGCTCTCCGCGAACGATCAAATGCAGTCTGCCGATGAATACCGTCAGCTGATTGTGGCTTATCAGAACGGCGCGCCGATCCGTCTGGGCGATGTAGCAACCGTTGAGCAAGGTGCGGAAAACAGCTGGCTGGGCGCGTGGGCCAACAAACAGCAGGCGATCGTAATGAACGTTCAGCGCCAGCCGGGCGCAAACATCATCGAAACCGCCGACAGCATTCGCACGATGCTCCCGCAACTCATTGACAGCCTGCCGAAATCGGTCAGCGTGAAGGTGCTTTCCGACCGCACCACCAATATTCGCGCTTCCGTAACCGACACCCAGTTTGAGCTGATGCTGGCGATCGCGCTGGTGGTGATGATCATCTACCTGTTCCTGCGTAACGTCCCGGCAACCATCATTCCTGCCGTCGCCGTGCCGCTTTCTCTGGTTGGCACCTTCGCGGTAATGGTGTTCCTGGATTTTTCGATCAACAACCTGACGCTGATGGCGCTCACCATCGCCACCGGGTTCGTGGTGGACGACGCCATCGTCGTGATAGAAAACATCTCGCGCTATATCGAAAAAGGTGAAAAGCCCTTAGCCGCCGCGCTGAAAGGGGCCGGAGAGATCGGCTTTACCATCATCTCCCTGACCTTCTCGCTGATCGCGGTGCTGATCCCGCTGCTGTTTATGGGCGATATCGTCGGACGTCTGTTCCGCGAATTTGCCGTGACGCTTGCCGTCGCCATACTGATCTCCGCGGTTGTCTCGCTGACGCTGACGCCAATGATGTGCGCCCGCATGCTGAGCCACGAGTCTTTACGCAAGCAAAACCGCTTCTCTCGCGCTTCTGAACGGATGTTCGAACGCATTATTGCGGCTTACGGCCACATGCTGGCGAAAGTGCTGAACCACCCGTGGGCGACGCTTGGCGTGGCGCTGGGGACGCTGGCATTAAGCGTGATGCTGTGGATTTTCATTCCGAAAGGCTTCTTCCCGATTCAGGATAACGGCATTATTCAGGGTACGCTGCAGGCACCGCAAACCGTTTCATTTGCCAGTATGGCCCAGCGTCAGCAGCAGGTATCTGAGATCATCATGAAAGATCCGGCAGTGGAGAGCCTGACCTCCTACGTGGGTGTCGATGGCACTAACCCGTCGCTGAACAGCGCACGTCTGCAGATCAACCTCAAACCGCTTGATGACCGCGACGATCGGGTGAACACGGTGATTGAACGTCTGCAACAGTCTGTGGCCCGCGTGCCGGGCATTGAGCTGTATCTGCAGCCCATTCAGGATCTCACCATTGATACGCAGGTGAGCCGTACCCAGTACCAGTTCACGCTGCAGGCCACTACCCTTGAGGCGCTCAGCACCTGGGTGCCACAGCTGGTGGCGAAGCTGAACACATTGCCGCAGGTCTCCGATGTGAGTAGCGACTGGCAGGATAAAGGCCTGGCAGCGTATGTGAACGTCAACCGCGACACCGCCAGCCGTCTGGGTATTACCATGTCAGACGTCGACAACGCGTTGTATAACGCCTTTGGCCAGCGGCTGATCTCCACTATCTACACCCAGGCGAACCAGTATCGCGTGGTGCTGGAGCATAACACCGACAACACGCCAGGGCTTGCCGCGCTGGACTCGGTACGCCTGACCAGCAAAGACGGTGGTATTGTGCCGTTAAGCGCCATTGCTAACGTGGAAGAGCGTTATACGCCGCTGTCGATAAACCATCTGGATCAGTTCCCGTCCACCACCATTTCGTTCAACGTACCGGATAATTACTCGCTGGGCGAAGCGGTGGAAGCCATTCTCTCTGCTGAAAAAGAGCTGAGCTTCCCGTCCGATATCCAGACCCAGTTCCAGGGCAGCACCCTGGCATTCCAGGCCGCGCTGGGTAACACCATCTGGCTGATCGTGGCGGCAGTGGTGGCGATGTACATTGTGCTCGGCGTGCTGTACGAAAGTTTTATCCACCCAATCACCATTCTCTCTACCCTGCCGACCGCAGGTGTGGGGGCGCTGCTGGCGCTGATGCTGGCGGGCAGCGAGCTGGATGTCATTGCCATTATCGGCATTATCCTGCTTATCGGGATCGTGAAGAAAAACGCCATCATGATGATCGACTTTGCCCTTGCCGCCGAGCGCGAGCAGGGCATGTCGCCGCGTGATGCCATCTTCCAGGCCTGCCTGCTGCGTTTTCGTCCGATCCTGATGACCACGCTGGCCGCGCTGCTGGGCGCACTGCCGCTGATGCTGAGCACTGGTGTGGGGGCTGAACTGCGCCGTCCCCTGGGGATTGGCATGGTCGGCGGCCTGCTGGTCAGCCAGGTGCTGACGCTGTTCACCACGCCGGTCATCTACCTGCTGTTTGACCGTCTTGCGTTGTGGACCAAAAGCCGCTTCCCGAAACGTGAAGAGGAGGCGTAAGTGAAGTTTTTTGCCCTCTTCATTTACCGCCCGGTGGCGACAATCTTAATCTCTGTCGCCATCACCCTGTGCGGCGTGCTGGGCTTTCGGCTACTACCGGTGGCCCCGCTGCCGCAGGTGGATTTCCCGGTGATCATGATCAGCGCCTCGCTGCCGGGCGCATCGCCGGAAACCATGGCATCGTCGGTCGCTACGCCGCTGGAACGCTCGCTCGGGCGAATTGCGGGCGTCAACGAGATGACCTCCAGCAGTTCGCTCGGCAGTACACGCATCATTCTGGAGTTCAGCTTCGACCGCGATATCAACGGCGCAGCGCGTGACGTGCAGGCGGCAATCAACGCCGCGCAAAGCCTGCTGCCAAGCGGGATGCCGAGCCGTCCGACCTATCGCAAGGCCAACCCGTCAGACGCGCCGGTGATGATCCTGACGCTCACCTCAGATACGTACTCTCAGGGCGAACTTTATGACTTTGCCTCCACGCAACTGGCGCAGACCATCGCCCAGATCGACGGCGTGGGCGACGTGGACGTGGGCGGCAGCTCCCTGCCCGCCGTGCGCGTGGGCTTAAACCCGCAGGCGCTGTTCAACCAGGGCGTGTCGCTGGACGACGTGCGTACCGCTATCAGCAACGCCAACGTGCGCAAGCCGCAGGGGGCGATTGAGAACAGCAGCCATCGCTGGCAGATCCAGACCAACGATGAGCTGAAAACCGCCGCCGAATATCAGCCGCTGATCATTCACTATAACAACGGCGCGGCGGTGCGCTTAAGTGACGTGGCCAGCGTCACCGATTCGGTGCAGGACGTGCGTAACGCCGGGATGACCAACGCGAAGCCGGCGATTTTGCTGATGATCCGCAAGCTGCCGGAAGCCAACATCATCCAGACGGTAAACAGCATCCGCGAACGTCTGCCGGAACTGCAGGAGACCATTCCGGCAGCGATTGATCTGCAGATTGCACAGGATCGCTCCCCCACCATCCGCGCCTCGCTCGAAGAGGTGGAGCAAACGCTGATCATCTCCGTGGCACTGGTGATCCTGGTGGTGTTCCTGTTCCTGCGTTCGGGACGAGCAACGCTGATCCCTGCCGTGGCGGTGCCGGTGTCGCTGATTGGCACTTTTGCGGCCATGTACCTGTGCGGTTTTAGCCTCAACAACCTGTCGCTAATGGCGTTAACCATCGCCACCGGCTTTGTGGTGGATGACGCCATTGTGGTGCTGGAGAATATCTCCCGCCACCTTGAAGCGGGGATAAAGCCGCTGCAGGCGGCACTTCAGGGGACGCGTGAAGTGGGCTTTACGGTGCTCTCCATGAGCCTGTCGCTGGTGGCGGTGTTCCTGCCGCTGCTGCTGATGGGTGGCCTGCCGGGCAGACTGCTGCGCGAGTTTGCGGTCACGCTCTCCGTCGCTATTGGCATTTCACTCCTGATATCCCTCACGCTGACGCCAATGATGTGCGGCTGGATGCTCAAACGCAGCAAACCGCACTCACAGCCGCGCCGTAAAGGCTTTGGGCGTCTTCTGATGGCAATGCAGGAGGGCTACGGAAAATCGCTGAAATGGGTACTGAACCACACGCGCATCGTCGGGCTGGTGCTGATCGCCACCATCGGGCTTAACGTCTGGATGTATATCACCATCCCGAAAACCTTCTTCCCGGAGCAGGATACCGGGGTACTGATGGGCGGCATTCAGGCGGATCAGAGCATCTCGTTCCAGGCAATGCGCGGCAAGCTGCAGGACTTTATGAAGATCATTCGTGAAGATCCGGCGGTGGATAATGTCACCGGCTTTACCGGCGGCTCACGCGTTAACAGTGGGATGATGTTTATTGCTCTGAAATCCCGCGACGAGCGTAACGAAACCGCACAGCAGGTGATTGACCGCCTGCGCGTGAAGCTCGCCAAAGAGCCGGGCGCGAATCTGTTTTTGATGGCCGTTCAGGATATCCGCGTCGGTGGGCGTCAGGCTAATGCCAGCTATCAATACACCCTGCTCTCTGACGATTTGGCCGCCCTGCGCGAGTGGGAGCCGAAGATCCGTAAAGCACTGGCTGCCCTGCCGGCGCTGGCCGACGTCAACTCGGACAGCCAAAACAACGGCGCGGAGATGGCGCTGACCTACGATCGCGAAACTATGTCCCGGTTAGGCATAAACGTTGAAGCGGCTAACAGCTTGCTGAATAACGCCTTTGGTCAGCGCGAAATCTCCACCATTTACCAGCCGATGAACCAGTACAAAGTGGTGATGGAAGTTGATCCGCGTTATACCCAGGACATCAGCGCGCTGGACAAAATGTTTGTGATTAACAACGACGACAAGGCGATTCCGCTGTCGTACTTCGCCAGCTGGCAGCCGTCAAATGCGCCGCTCTCGGTGAATCACCAGGGGCTTTCGGCTGCATCGACCATTTCATTTAACCTGCCAACCGGTTCGTCGCTCTCAGAGGCCAGCGATGCGATCACCCGCGCAATGACGCAGCTCGGCGTGCCGTCCACGGTGCGGGGCAGCTTTGCTGGCACGGCGCAGGTGTTTCAGGAGACGATGAACTCACAGGTGATTTTGATCCTGGCGGCGATAGCCACGGTCTATATCGTGCTCGGTGTGCTGTATGAAAGCTACGTTCACCCGCTGACGATCCTCTCGACCTTACCGTCGGCGGGCGTGGGGGCGCTGCTGGCACTGGAGCTTTTCGGTGCCCCATTCAGCCTAATCGCGCTGATTGGGATCATGCTATTAATAGGCATTGTGAAGAAAAACGCCATTATGATGGTCGACTTCGCGCTGGACGCCCAGCGTAACGGCAACCTGACGCCGGAGGAAGCAATATTCCAGGCCTGTCTGCTGCGTTTCCGCCCGATTATGATGACTACCCTGGCGGCGCTGTTCGGTGCCCTGCCGCTGGTGATTTCCGGGGGCGACGGTTCCGAACTGCGCCAGCCTCTCGGGATCACGATTGTCGGCGGGCTGGTGATGAGCCAGCTGCTGACGCTGTACACCACGCCGGTGGTCTATCTGTTCTTTGACCGCCTGCGGCTGCGTTTTTCGCGTAAAACCAGAACCACGGTGACCGAGTAAATGACCGACCTACCCAATAACGTTCGCTGGCAGCTTTGGATTGTCGCTTTCGGCTTCTTTATGCAGTCGCTGGATACGACCATCGTCAATACCGCCCTCCCCTCAATGGCGAAAAGCCTGGGGGAAAGCCCCCTGCACATGCATATGGTGATTGTCTCCTACGTGTTGACGGTCGCGGTGATGCTCCCTGCCAGCGGCTGGCTGGCGGACAAAGTGGGCGTGAGGAATATCTTCTTCACCGCCATTGTGCTGTTTACCGTTGGCTCCCTGTTTTGCGCGCAGGCCAATACGCTCGATCAACTGGTGATGGCGCGCGTATTGCAGGGGGTCGGCGGCGCAATGATGGTGCCTGTCGGCCGTCTCACGGTGATGAAAATCGTCCCGCGCGAGCAATATATGGCGGCGATGACCTTCGTCACCCTGCCCGGCCAGGTGGGGCCACTGCTTGGGCCTGCGCTGGGTGGAATCCTGGTGGAGTACGCCTCCTGGCACTGGATCTTCTTAATCAATCTGCCCGTCGGCATCGTCGGTGCCATCGCCACCATGATGCTAATGCCTAACTACAAGATGCAGACCCGGCGCTTTGATTTCTTTGGTTTTATTCTGCTGGCGGCCGGTATGGCGACGCTGACGCTGGCGCTCGACGGGCAAAAAGGGCTGGGAATTTCGTCCCTGACGCTGGGGTTACTGGTCGCCCTCGGAATCACCGCCATTCTCTGGTATCTGTGGCATGCCAGAGGCAACGATAAAGCGCTGTTTAGCCTGTCACTGCTTAAAAATGCGACCTACCGACTGGGTCTGTTCGGCAGCTTTGCCGGGCGCATCGGTAGCGGCATGCTGCCGTTTATGACGCCGGTCTTTTTACAGATTGGCATGGGCTTCTCGCCGTTCCACGCGGGGTTAATGATGATCCCGATGGTGCTCGGCAGTATGGGCATGAAGCGCATCGTGGTGCAGGTGGTGAACCGTTTTGGTTATCGCCACGTGCTGGTCGCCGCCACGCTGGGCCTGGCGCTGGTCTGTCTGCTGTTTATGGCCGTGGCGCTGATGGGCTGGTATTACGTCCTGCCGCTGGTGCTGTTCTGCCAGGGCATCATCAACTCCATGCGCTTCTCGTCGATGAACACCCTGACGCTGAAAGACCTGCCGGATGATCTGGCAAGCAGCGGTAACAGCCTGCTGTCGATGGTGATGCAGCTTTCAATGAGCGTCGGCGTCACCGTTGCCGGATTACTGCTCGGCATGTACGGGCAGCATCATCTCAGCGTCGACACGCCGGTCGCGCACCAGGTCTTTTTATACACTTATCTCAGCATGGCGGTGATTATCGCCCTGCCCGCTTTCATCTTCGCCAGAGTACCGGACGATACGAGCAAGAACGTCGTTATCCGACGCGGCAAAAGGAGTGCACCATGAAATTCTGGCGTCCCGGCATTACCGGCAAACTTTTTGTCGCGATTTTCGCCACCTGTATCGTCCTGCTGATCACCATGCACTGGGCGGTGCGGGTCAGCTTCGAACGTGGTTTTATTGACTACATCAAACATGGCAACGAACAACGGTTACAGGGCTTAAGCGACGCGCTGGGCGAGCAGTACGCACTCCACGGGAACTGGCGTTTTTTGCGCAATAACGATCGCTTTGTTTTCCAGATCCTGCGATCGCTGGAGCACGATACCGATGACGATCGTCCCGGCCCCGGTATGCCGCCTCACGGCTGGCGTACCCAGTTCTGGGTGATCGACCAGGACATGCGGGTGCTGGTCGGCCCTCGTGCGCCGGTACCGCACGATGGCATGAAGCGCGCGATCACCGTGAACGGTGCCCCCGTTGGCTGGGTCATCGCCTCGCCGGTTGAGCGCCTCACGCGCAATACCGACATCAATTTTGACCGCCAGCAGCGCCAGACCAGTTGGCTGATTGTGGCGCTCTCCACGTTATTGGCAGCCCTCGCCACCTTCCCGCTGGCGCGCGGCCTGCTTGCACCGGTTAAACGCCTGGTGGAAGGGACACACAAGCTGGCCGCCGGGGATTTCTCCACCCGCGTGGATACCCGCAGCCAGGACGAACTGGGCAAGCTGGCGCAGGACTTCAACCAGCTCGCCAGCACGCTGGAGAAAAACCAGCAGATGCGCCGTGACTTTATGGCCGACATCTCCCACGAGCTGCGCACGCCGCTGGCGGTGCTGCGCGGTGAGCTGGAGGCGATTCAGGACGGTGTGCGGCAGTTTACGCCGGAATCCGTCGCCTCTTTGCAAGCCGAAGTCGGCACGCTTACCAAACTGGTGGACGATCTGCACCAGCTCTCTATGTCCGACGAAGGGGCACTGGCCTACCAGAAAGCCCCGGTGGATGTCATTAACATTCTGGAAGTCGCCAGCGGTGCCTTCCGCGAGCGTTTTGCCAGCCGTAACCTGAAAATCGACCTCTCCTTGCCGGACCGCGCCGTGGTATTTGGTGACAGAGACCGTCTGATGCAGCTCTTTAATAACCTGCTGGAAAACAGCCTGCGCTATACCGACGGCGGCGGCGGGCTGCATATCTCAGGCAGGCAGGAAGAGGGCCGTTTTATCCTGACCTTTGCGGATTCCGCCCCCGGTGTACAGGATGCACAGCTGGAAAAACTGTTTGAACGTTTTTATCGCACCGAGGGCTCGCGCAACCGCGCCAGTGGCGGCTCCGGGTTAGGGCTGGCGATTTGCGTCAACATCGTCGAAGCGCACAACGGCACGATCCGCGCTGCCCATTCGCCTTTTGGCGGGGTTAGCATTACAGTAGAGATACCGCTGGAACGGGATTTATCGAGAGAAGCATGACCGAGTTACCCATTGACGAAAACACGCCACGCATCCTGATCGTGGAGGACGAGCCTAAACTTGGGCAGTTACTGATCGACTATTTACGCGCGGCAAGCTACGCCCCTGTGCTGATTAATCATGGCGATCAGGTGCTGCCGTATGTGCGCCAGACGCCGCCGGATCTGATCCTGCTGGACTTAATGTTGCCGGGCACCGACGGCCTGACGCTGTGCCGGGAAATTCGTCGCTTCTCTGACGTGCCCGTCGTGATGGTGACCGCTAAAATCGAAGAGATCGACCGCCTGCTGGGGCTGGAAATTGGCGCAGACGATTACATCTGCAAACCGTACAGCCCGCGTGAAGTGGTCGCCCGCGTGAAAACCATCCTGCGCCGCTGTAAACCGCAGCGTGAACTGCAGGCGCTTGACGCGGAAAGCCCGCTTATCGTCGACGAGAGCCGCTTCCAGGCAAGCTGGCGCAGCAAACTTCTGGATCTCACACCCGCTGAGTTCCGCCTGCTGAAAACCCTCTCCCACGAGCCGGGGAAAGTCTTTTCTCGCGAACAGTTGCTGAACCACCTGTATGACGATTATCGCGTGGTCACCGACCGCACCATCGACAGCCATATCAAAAACCTGCGCCGCAAGCTGGAAGCGCTCGATGCCGACCAGTCGTTTATTCGCGCGGTGTACGGTGTGGGGTATCGGTGGGAAGCGGATGCCTGCAGGATTGCGTAGTCTGCTGCGGCTCAATTCAGGCCGGGTCGGGCGTAGCCGCCCCCCGGCACAATAACTTTACCTCCCCGCCCCGCAGCGCTACAATGCCCGCCCTTAATGTGGGGGATCTCCCCTTACCGCTGCACCAGGTGTACGCGGATCTGACCTGTCATCAGAACGAGAACAATCATGTTTAAACCGGAACTCCTTTCCCCGGCGGGAACGCTGCAAAATATGCGTTACGCTTTCGCTTATGGTGCCGACGCTGTGTACGCGGGCCAGCCGCGCTACTCACTGCGCGTGCGCAACAACGAATTCAACCACGAGAACCTGCAGCTCGGCATCAATGAAGCGCATGCCCTGGGCAAAAAATTCTACGTGGTGGTGAACATCGCGCCGCATAACGCCAAGCTGAAAACGTTTATCCGTGACCTGAAGCCGGTCGTGGAGATGGGGCCGGACGCGCTGATCATGTCGGACCCTGGTTTAATCATGCTGGTTCGGGAGCATTTCCCGGAGATGGATATTCACCTCTCCGTGCAGGCTAACGCCGTCAACTGGGCAACGGTGAAATTCTGGAAACAGATGGGGCTGACCCGCGTCATTCTGTCCCGCGAGCTTTCCCTGGGAGAGATTGAAGAGATCCGCACCCAGGTGCCGGATATGGAAATCGAAATCTTCGTCCACGGTGCGCTGTGCATGGCTTACTCCGGTCGCTGCCTGCTCTCTGGCTACATCAACAAGCGTGACCCGAACCAGGGCACCTGTACCAACGCCTGCCGCTGGGAATATAACGTCCAGGAAGGTAAAGAGGATGACATCGGGAATATCGTGCACAAACACGAGCCTATTCCGGTCACCAACGTTGAGCCTACCCTGGGTATCGGTGCGCCAACCGACAGCGTGTTTATGATCGAAGAAGCCAAACGTCCGGGCGAGTACATGACCGCCTTTGAAGACGAACACGGCACCTACATCATGAACTCGAAAGATCTGCGCGCCATCGCCCACGTTGAGCGTCTGACCCAGATGGGCGTGCACTCCCTGAAAATCGAAGGCCGCACAAAGTCTTATTACTACTGCGCGCGCACCGCACAGGTATACCGCAAAGCCATCGACGATGCCGCTGCCGGTAAACCGTTCGATACCAGCCTGCTGGAGACGCTGGAAGGTCTGGCGCATCGTGGCTATACCGAAGGCTTCCTGCGTCGTCATACTCATGATGATTATCAAAATTACGAGCACGGTTACTCGGTGTCCGAACGCCAGCAGTTTGTGGGCGACTTTACCGGAGAGCGCAAAGGCGCACTGGCCGCTGTCGCAGTGAAAAACAAGTTCACCAAAGGCGACAGCCTGGAGCTGATGACCCCGCAGGGCAATATGAACTTTACGCTGGAGCATCTGGAAAACGGCAAAGGTGAAGCCATTACCGTTGCACCGGGCGACGGACATACCGTCTGGCTGCCGGTCCCGGAAGGCGTTGAACTGGATTTTGCGCTGCTGATGCGTAATTTCGACGGTGAAAGTACCCGTAATCCACACAGCAAATAGTTAAGCAGGGGAATTTTTTCGCGCTGGGATAATTCTTAGAAACGGATCACATACCGCTTCGTTCAATACGGGTATTATCCCTTCCGCTGAAAAACATAACCCATAAATGCTAGCTGTACCAGGAACCACCTCCTTAGCCTGCGTAATCTCCCTTACGCGGGCTTATTTTTTATAGATGCCACTTATTAATTAAAGGCTTAAATCCCGTAAATCAGGACTTTTTGCTATGACTCTAATTCCAGTTGCTCGCATCGTTCGATTTAGGCCACTTCCCTGACTCCCCGTGTTGTTTGAGAATTTCAGGTCCGGCTAAAATCACTCTGACTTGTGAGTGGTTAGGTATCAGGTAAGTTTCAACGATGATCATATTACCTTGCGGCCATACCGATCCGTTTGAATGATGCGGAGTTAGGCTCTACCATCGGAATCCACCTAAACAACAAGGAGTTTTTTATGTACACGTATAAGATGGTTCAGATACCACCGAACATTTCTGTTAAGGCAAAGGACAACAAGAATGGTATTGCCGCCGCATATTTAGAGCAAGAGGTTAACGCCTGGGCCACTGAAGGTTGGGAGTTCCAGCGCGTTGATACTATCGGTATCGAAGAGCGGCCAGGGTGCTTTGGTGGAAATAAGTCAACGTTGACTCACTATTACGTCATCACCTTCAGAAAAGAAGTTACAAATGCTTAAATGGCTTAGTATACGTTTCGTGCTCATATATCGTGATCATGCCCCGATGAGTATTCGTAATCGTTGCCGCCATACCCCTTCCTGCTCCAGATACACGCTAGTCACTCTAAAGCGTTTCGGTTTTATAAAAGGATGGAAATTGGGATTACAGAGGATTTATCGGTGTCGGCCACCTAATGGGGGTATTGATTTCCCTCCTCATAAGTAAGCCAAAAAATTAAAGGCCACCGGGTAAGCGGTGGTCTTACTTACCTTTTCATATGGCTTACAAACACTCTTATGCTGGCTTGTTTTTTCCCACTTCTTTTTCCTCAATCCAGGTAACAAGTTCTGCAATCTGACTCTCTGAAAATACCGCTATTCCATGCTTAGCGAGTAGTGATGCCGCAACACCCATGCCCGCTTTACGTATACCGCTAAAAGAGCCGTCATAGATAAACTGGCTACCGCACGTTGGACTGCCATCAGTTAACAACGCAGCATTACAGCCAGACTCCTGGGCGGCACGCAGTGCTAACCAGGCTGCAAGCTGATACTGCTCAGTAACATCCTGCCCGGTATTTTCAATTATTCTGGCTTGCCCGTGCATCACGTCTTTGCCGTCAGCAGACATAATCTCCGCAGGGGGACGAGGTACAGACAATCCGGCTGCAAGTTCAGGGCAGTGGATAACCAGGCGTTGTTCCTGTTCCCAGCGAGCCAGTTGAGCACTCAACTGCGCTTTTTCACTGCCGTTATAACGCACCCTGAAACCCATCAGGCAAGCGCTCACCAGTATTTTATTTCTCATCGATTTCCTGGAATGTCATTTAATGCCTGTTTTCGTATTGTAACGCCCGTTTGCCGTTTTTTCCCCTTTCATCCTGTTCTTACCCGCTTTTTCCGTCTCTGCGATACACTCTTACTAACGCTAAAAAAGGGAGCAGCGCGGATGGCAACCTATCCAGACAGTTTATTGATTCTCAACGGCAAAAGTGCAGGCAACGATCTGTTGCGCCAGGCAATTACGGATCTGCGAGAAGAGGGTGCGCGTATACACGTGCGCGTAACGTGGGAAAAAGGCGACGCAGCACGCTATATCGATGAAAGCATCAGGCTGGGCGTCGACACCATTATTTCAGGCGGTGGTGATGGCACCATTAATGAAATTGCTGGCGCGCTAATTGACCTCCCCTCTTCCAGCCGCCCGGTGATGGGCATATTGCCGCTCGGCACCGCCAATGATTTCGCCACCAGCGCCGGGCTTCCGGAGGAGTTGGGGAAAGCGCTTCAACTGGCAATCCTGGGTAAAGCCACCGCTGTGGATATTGCTCAGGTGAATGACAAAACGTGTTTTATCAACATGGCAACCGGCGGCTTTGGCACGCGCATTACCAGCGAAACCCCTGAAAAACTGAAGGCGGCGTTGGGTGGCGTCTCTTACCTGATCCACGGTCTGATGCGCATGGACACCCTGAAGCCTGACCGCTGCGAAATTCGCGGCGAAGGGTTTCAGTGGCAGGGCGATGCGCTGGTGATTGGTATCGGCAATGGCCGTCAGGCAGGCGGCGGGCAGCAGCTATGCCCGGAGGCGCTGATCAATGACGGGCAATTGCAGCTACGCATTTTCACCGGAGATGGCCTGCTGCCAGCGCTGTTTACCACGCTGACACAGCCAGAACAGAGCCCGAATATCATTGACGGGAAATCCGCGTGGTTTGAAGTCAATGCTCCGCACGGGATGACGTTTAATCTCGACGGAGAACCGTTGAGCGGGACGCAGTTCCGCATTGAGGTTATCCCAGGCGCGCTACAGTGCCGGTTGCCACCGGACTGCCCGCTTCTGCGCTGAGCATTTTGCCGGGTGGCGGCTACGCCTTACCCGGCCTGTATCACAAATCCGTTACGCGATCGTCACTTTACTATCCAGATACACATCCTGAACCGCATTGATCAGCTTCACGCCGTCGGCCATCGTTTTCTTAAACGCCTTACGGCCGAGGATCAGCCCCATGCCGCCCGCACGTTTGTTGATCACCGCGGTACGTACCGCATCGGACAGGTCAGTGTCACCGCCTGCCGCACCACCGGAGTTGATCAGCCCTGCACGGCCCATATAGCAGTTCGCCAGCTGGTAACGCACCAGATCGATTGGGTTATCGCTGGTCAGCTTGCTGTAAACACGGTCGTCGGTGTAACCGAAGTTCACCGCCTTATAACCGCCATTATTCTCAGCCATTTTCTGCTTCACGATATCCGCGCCAATCGTCGCCGCCAGATGGTTCGCCTGGCCGGTCAGATCGGCGGAGACGTGGTAATCCACGCCATCTTTTTTGAATGCATTGTTACGCAGATACGCCCACAGCACGGTCACCATACCGAGCTCATGCGCACGCTCGAAAGCAGCAGAAATTTCTTCTATTTGACGACGCGACTGTTCAGAACCGAAATAGATGGTCGCCCCTACCGCCACCGCGCCCATGTTGAACGCCTGCTCGACGCTGGCGTACAGCGTCTGGTCGTATTCGGTTGGGTAGCTGAGGGTTTCGTTGTGGTTCAGTTTGACGAGGAACGGAATGCGATGGGCATAGCGGCGCGACACGGAGGCCAGTACGCCGTAGGTTGACGCCACACAGTTACAGCCCGCTTCAATCGCCAGCTCGACGATGTTTTTCGGATCAAAGTACAGCGGGTTGGCGGCAAAGGACGCGCCCGCAGAGTGCTCAACGCCCTGGTCAACCGGCAGAATAGAGAGATACCCGGTGCCGCCCAGACGCCCGGTATTGTAAAGCGTCTGCATATTTCGCAGCACGGCAGGCGGACGGTTATTATCCACCATCACGCGGTCTACATAGTCGTGGCCAGGCAGGTAGAGCTGGTCGGCTGGAATGGTCATACAACGATGCTGTAAAAGGCTGTCGGCGTCTTTGCCAAGCAACTGCGCAATATCAGTCATAGCGATGCTCCCGTAAGTCCGACGTTAAGTCGGAGCGTGTAATCCAAACCCACATTTTTGCGGGCAGACTAAGCCTGGTACCGACTTAACAGATTTTCCACCATCTGCAACTTTTTTAAGCACAATCTGCTGGCTCGTTTCGTGTACAACAATTTTGTTACACTGATCATATATTCGCCTCAAAGGTATTTAAAAGGTATTATTGAATGGTATGTTAAAGGCGTACCCTCTCTGACATGCAGGATTAAACAATGAAAACGAAAGTCCAACTGTCGTTCATGATGTTTGTTGAATGGTTTATCTGGGGCGCGTGGTTTGTGCCGCTGTGGCTCTGGCTGAGCAAAAGCGGTTTTACCGCCGGGGAGATTGGATGGTCTTATGCCTGTACCGCCATTGCCGCCATTCTCTCACCAATCCTGGTCGGCTCGCTGACGGACCGCTTCTTTGCCGCCCAGAAAGTGCTGGCGATACTGATGTTCGCCGGTGCCGTGCTGATGTACTTCGCCGCCCAGCAAACCCAGTTCAGTACCTTCTTCCCGCTGCTGCTGGCCTACTCCCTGACCTATATGCCGACCATCGCGCTGACCAACAGCATCGCCTTCGCCAACGTGGATGATGTGGAGGCCGATTTCCCGCGCATCCGCGTGATGGGCACCATCGGCTGGATCGCCTCCGGCCTGGCGTGTGGGTTCCTGCCGCAGATGATGGGCTATAGCGATATCTCGGATACCAATATCCCGCTGCTGCTGACCGCCGCCAGCTCAGCCCTGCTCGGCGTGTTCGCCCTGTTCCTGCCGAATACGCCGCCGAAGAGCACCGGCAAGCTGGACTTCAAAGTCATGCTGGGGCTGGATGCGCTGATCCTGCTTCGCGACAGAAACTTCCTGGTGTTCTTCTTCTGCTCGTTCCTGTTCGCGATGCCGCTGGCGTTCTATTACATCTTCGCCAACGGCTACCTCACCGAAGTGGGGATGAAAAATGCCACCGGCTGGATGACCCTCGGCCAGTTCTCCGAAATCTTCTTTATGCTGGCGCTGCCGTTCTTCACCAAACGCTTTGGTATTAAGAAGGTCTTACTGCTTGGTCTTATCACCGCAGCAATCCGCTATGGCTTCTTTGTTTACGGCGGTGCAGACCAATACTTCACCTACGCCCTGCTGTTCCTCGGCATTCTGCTGCACGGCGTGAGCTACGACTTCTATTACGTGACCGCGTACATCTACGTGGACAAAAAAGCACCTGCGCACATGCGTACCGCCGCGCAAGGCTTGATTACGCTGTGCTGTCAGGGCTTTGGTAGCCTGCTGGGATACCGCCTGGGCGGCGTGATGATGGAAAAAATGTTCGCTTACAAAGAGCCGGTGAATGGGCTGACCTTCAACTGGGCCGGAATGTGGACATTTGGCGGGATCATGATTGCCGTGATCGCCGTACTGTTTATGCTGTTTTTCCGCGAATCGGATAAAGAGATCACCGCAATTGAGGTGGTTGATGGCGATACCGCGCTGACACAAGGGGAAGTTAAATGAAACAAGAACGTATTCTCGGTGCTCTTTACGGGCAGGCCTTAGGGGATGCGATGGGCATGCCGTCGGAACTGTGGCCGAGAAAACGCGTGAAAGCACACTTCGGCTGGATCGACCGCTTCCTGCCCGGTCCGGCAGAGAATAACGCGGCCTGCTATTTCAACCAGGCAGAGTTCACCGACGATACTTCAATGGCGCTGTGCCTGGCCGATGCGATTATCGAGTGCGACGGACAAATTAACGCGGATGTTATCGGCAAACATATTCTGCGCTGGGCGCTCGATTTCGATGCGTTTAATAAGAACGTGCTCGGTCCGACGTCGAAAATTGCCCTCAACGCTATTCGTGACGGCAAGCCGGTGAGCGAGCTGGAGAACAACGGCGTGACCAACGGTGCGGCGATGCGTGCCTCCCCGTTAGGCTGTCTGCTGCCCGCCACTCGTCTGGAGCACTTTGTTGAGCAGGTGGCGCTGGCCTCCAGCCCGACGCATAAATCTGACCTTGCGATTGCCGGTGCGGTCGTGATTGCCTGGGCGATATCGCGCGCCATCGACGGAGAAAGCTGGCAGAACATCGTGGATGCCCTGCCGGGTATCGCCCGCTATGCGCAGGAGGCGAAAACCACCACCTTCAGCGCATCGCTGGCGGCACGCATTGAACTGGCACTCAAAACCGTGCGGGAAGCCAACGGCATTGAATCGGCCAGCGAGCAGGTGTACCAGCTTGTTGGGGCGGGAACCAGCACCATCGAATCCGTTCCGGCGGCCATTGCGATGGTTGAACTGGCAGGCACCAACCCGAACCGCTGCGCAATATTGTGCGCTAACCTCGGCGGTGATACGGACACTATCGGCGCGATGGCGACGGCGATCTGCGGCGCGCTGCACGGTGTGCAGGCCGTTGACCCGGCGCTTAAGGCGGAACTTGACGCCGTTAACTCGCTCGATTTTGGTCATTATTGCGAGAAACTGCTGCACTATCGGGAGCAACGGGAGGGCGTATGAGTTATTTTGCCGAACGCCTTGCAACATTACACGCCACACGCCCGGTGACGGTGCTGGGCGCGGCGGTGATTGACGTCATCGCCGACGCTTATGCCCTGCCGTGGCGCGGCTGTGATATCGAGCTAAAACAGCAGGGTGTGAATATCGGCGGCTGCGCGCTCAATATCGCCATCGCCCTGAAACGGCTCGGGATTGCGGCACAAAACGCCCTGCCCGTCGGCCACGGCGTGTGGGCGGATATTATCCGTAACGCAATGGCGAAGCAGGATCTGCACAGCGCCGTGGAAGCCGACACGGGCGATAACGGCTGGTGTCTGGCGCTGGTAGAGCCTGACGGTGAGCGCACCTTTATGTCGTTCAGCGGTGTGGAAAATCAGTGGCAGCAGGGCTGGCTGGATGCGCTGAACGTCCCGGCGGAGAGCCTGGTCTATCTGTCCGGCTATCAGCTGGCATCCCCCTGCGGCGAGCTGCTGACGGCCTGGATGGAAGGGTTGCAGGAGGTCACTGCGTTTATCGATTTCGGCCCGCGCATCGCAGATATTCCCGACGCGCTGATGGCGCGGATCATGGCCTGCAAACCGATTGTGTCGCTCAACCGCCAGGAGGCGGAGATTGCCGCGGAAAGACTGGCTGTGAATGTTGAAAACCTGGGCGCAGAGTGGCAGCAACGATTCGGCTCAGCCCTGATTGTGCGCCACGACAAAGACGGTGCCGCCTGGTATGACGGTGACGCTTCAGGTTACGTTCCGGCGTTTCCGGCAACTGTCGTCGACACTATCGGCGCTGGCGACAGCCATGCGGGCGGTACGCTGGCCGGGCTGGCGGCAGGCTGGTCACTGGCGGATGCGGTACTGCTGGGCAATGCGGTTGCTGCATGGGTGGTCAGCCACCGCGGCGGGGACTGTGCGCCTGGGCGCGAGGAACTACTCCTCGCACACAAAGACGTATAGATCGCTGCGACAGTAGCTGATGCTGTACTCAATCGGCCGGTGCTGTTGGTCAAGCGCAACCTGCTTGATCACCAGCACCGGTATTTTGTCATCCATCTTTATGTGCGCCTGGAACTCGCTGTCCGGCATACGGGCGCTGACGCGCGAACGGGTGCGCTGTGGGAAGATATTCTGGCTGCGGAAGTAATCGTACAGCGAGATGCCAATCGCGTCCGGGTCGGGGATTAAGCCTACCGGAACCCAGGACTCTTCAATCGATACGGCATCATCATCAACGTAGCGGATGCGCTTAAGCAAAAAGACGTCGCTTTCCGCCTCTATCGACAAATGGCTGGCGACCTCTTCCGGGCATTTCACTACCCGTTTGTTGACCCACAGCGTGTTAGGCTTTTGTCCGCGCAGCACCACCTGTTGAGAAAATCCGCGCGCCTCTTTCAGCGAATACTCAAAAATATTGTTGATTTGCGTTCCGTAGCCGCGCGCGCGCGTCACCACGCCCTCTTTTTCCAGCGCCTGCATTGCCTTGCGCACGGTAATGCGCGACACGCCAGTTAACTGACTCAGGTCCCGCTCGCCAGGCAGAATATTCCCGTGTTCCAGCACGCCGCTGCGCACCGCGTTTTTTACCGTTTCAGCAAATTTCAGGTACAGCGGCGTGTTGTCCGGCGCGGCAATCCGTTCATTCAGTAGAGCGATTAACCGGGTATGCGCTTGTTCCATCTCTGTTTTTCTCAGGCCTGATGTTTCCAGCCAGTATACGGCTTACCACCAGGCATGAAAATGGTGTACCGGTCCAATACCGTGACCAACCTCCAGAGTATCGGCTTTTGCCAGCGCGGCTGAGAGCCAGGCTTTGGCCTCGCGCACGGTATCGGCCCAGTTATCATGCCGTGGACGCAGCGCCGCCAGTGCGGCAGAGAGCGTACAGCCCGTGCCGTGGGTGTTTTTGGTCTGCACGCGCGGGGCAGTGAAACGCAGCTCGCCGTCACGGGTGAAGAGCCAGTCCGGGCTTTCCGCGTCATCCAGATGCCCGCCTTTCATCAGCACCGCGCCACAGCCCATCGCCAGCAGCGCGTTTCCCTGCTCTTTCATTTCGCGTTCGTTTTGCGCGTGCGGCGCATCCAGTAGCGCTGCAGCTTCAGGAAGATTTGGCGTAATGAGCGCGACCTGCGGCAGCAGTTTTTTACGCAGCGTTTCAACGGCGGACGCGGATAACAGCGGATCACCGCTTTTTGCCAGCATCACGGTATCAAGCACCACATTTTGCACCTGGTAACGCGTTAGCCGTTCTGCCACGGCTTCCACAATATCGGTCTCCGCCAGCATGCCGATTTTAGTGGTATCAATGCGCACATCGCTGAATACTGAGTCAAGCTGCGCGGCGACAAAGTCCGGCTCAATGCGGTAAACCGACTGCACACCACGCGTATTTTGCGCCACCAGTGCCGTAATCACAGAACAACCGTATGCGCCCAGCGCGGAGAAGGTTTTCAGATCGGCCTGAATGCCCGCCCCGCCACTTGGATCGGTGCCGGCAATAGTGAGTGCGTTAATCCGTTTCATGCCTCTTCCTCCAGGTTATAAAGCGCGTCCAAAAAAGCGCTGGCAAAACTGCCGGGGCCACGGGAGTGTGCTGTAGCAACGCTTCCGGCGCGCTTCATAAATCCACAGGCAGCAACCACGTTATCCAGCCTGTCGCCAGGCAGTGAACAGCTGGCTGCCACAACCGCCGAAAACGCACAACCGGTGCCCACCACGCGGGTCATCAGCGGATCGCCACCCGTTACCGTGCGGGTTCGCTGCCCGTCAGTGATGTAATCCACCTCGCCAGTGACCACCACAATGGCATTGGTCTGACGTGCCAGCGCCTGGGCAGCAGGCAGCGCAGTGGCGGCGGTGTCGGTGGTATCGACGCCACGCCCGCCCGCGCTCATCCCCGCCAGCGCGAGAATTTCAGACGCATTGCCGCGAATGGCAGCAGGTTTAAGGGAAAGAATGTGATGGCAAAAACGGGTGCGAAACGTCAGCGCGCCGACTGCAACCGGATCGAGCGTCCAGGGTTTGCCTGCCGCCACAGCGCTTTCAATCGCCCGGCGCATCGACTGGGCGCGCGGCGCGGTGAGTGTGCCGACGTTGATAAGCACCGCATCCGCAAGCGCGGCAAACTGCTCGGCTTCTTCGGCTTCAATCACCATCGCCGGGGAAGCGCCAAGCGCCAGCAGAACGTTGGCCGTAAAGGTTTGCACGACATCGTTGGTCATACAGTGCGTGAGCGGGGAATGGGTTCGGAACTGATGTAAAACGTGTAAATCGAGCTGGTCAGGCTGCATGGTATCGCTCCTGCCTTGCGTGAAGAAGCGATGACCGGGAAGGCATCTGACTTCCCTACGCTGGCATTATCCAGATCAGGTAATACGGGTATTTCTCAGCCTTCACAAAGAAGGGCACCCCGAGTCATTTAAAACAAAATCAAAAAGTTGAGATTAACGCCCCGTTAACCCCTGTTCTGGATCATGCCAGCGGGAAGCCAAAGACTCAACCCTAAAAAAAGACCAGCTTCAAGAATAATCTTAAAAATAAATTATGATTAAAAATCAAAAAGATACATTTATCGTTTTTATCGATCATTACTTGATTATTGATCGTTATTATTGATCAATAATTTTTAAAGGTGCATTATCAGCCAGTTATCACTCAACTGGAACGTAACATGCACTCCGAATTCATTGCTGAACCCATAATGAACTTTGAAGGTAAGCTGTTAGGAGTCGAGCTTCTTACCCGGTTTATCTCTGAGTCCAGGCGGCCTCTTCACCCAGAGTTTGTCATTTCAGGCTGGGATTTCGATCGGAAACGCCTTTTCCTCTATGAACAGTTTGGGGTCATAGCCAGTAAGCAGGACTGGTTCGAGCATAACGGCTTGTTCTGCTCTCTCAACATTGATTACGATATGGCGACACTTTTAAGGCATGACGGTTTATTACAGTTAACAGTCAGTTCCATGCCGTTTATCAAACTTGAAGTTTCTGAAGAGTTTCCCGGTCTTGAGCAAGGGCTTAAAAGCCCAATACTGAAAGCACTGTGTCAGGGTGTTAACTCACTCTGGCTGGATGACCTGGGAGCCGGAAATGCAACAGTTGCCAGCCTGCTTGGAGGCTGCTTCGAAGTGGTGAAGATTGACCGTCATTTCTTCAATGATCAAATTGATAAACCCACATTTCCCTTGTTGATAAAAAATATAAAACGGTATTGCAATAAGATAGTGGTGGAAGGCGTAGAGAGTAGACAGCATCTCGAACGACTACAGGAGGTTGGTATTTGGGGACTGCAAGGATACCTCTTTGAATCAGCCCCCTTTCATAGCGTTGAGACATTGCTATAAAAAAGCCGGGATTGACCCGGCTTTTATGGAACGGCACCCCGAGTCATTGATAAGAACTTACTCTCGTTTTGCGGAGCAGGTGAAGTCAATGCGCGATGCAAGACATGGCGGTGCCTCGCTGTCATGTTAGTTGTTATAGCAATCAGGCTTATTGAAAACGGTATTACGGATATGTCCCGGAATAAAAACAGCCTGACGTGTCTACCGTATTTGGCGGGTAATGCTGACACAATCAGGCAAAAGGGGCGTTCTGCCCTCATTATCCTCGTTCTGTGGCACGATTTGTCACATACTTTTCTCTATTTTTACAGTCCTGACAAATTGCACTTAACTGTCTGTTTTCATTTGGCATAAAGCGCAATTTCTTTTCTCAAAACGGGCATATTTCCGCCCCCGTCCTCCGCGTCACAAAACCGTAAACAAATTAACCATTGAGCCCCGTGGCAAAAGGCTCTATATTGGCGGCGTTTTTTTCAGGCCCCATCTGTTTTTTAACTTTTTATTCAATCGTGGCTCATAACGAAGCGGCGGTTGTAGGAGTGATATGATGACGGATAAAGTCCGTATTGACACTGTAGATGCCCATAAAAGCAACGAAACCTATCTGGCCCGTCAGGCCGAGTTTGAATCTAACGTCAGGAGTTACCCGCGCAAGCTGCCTTTAGCGATCACTAAAGCAGAAGGCGTGTGGATCACCGATGCAGATAACAAAGAATACCTTGACTGTTTAGCTGGCGCAGGCACTCTCGCGCTGGGTCACAATCATCCTGATGTGCTGAAAAGCATCCAAAATGTCATTACCAGCGGCTTGCCGTTACATACCCTGGATCTGACGACGCCGTTAAAAGACGCGTTCTCAGAATACCTGCTCTCTCTGCTGCCTGGTCAGGGCAAAGAGTATTGCCTGCAGTTCACCGGTCCATCCGGTGCAGACGCCGTTGAAGCGGCGCTGAAGCTGGCGAAAAAAGTGACCGGCCGTAGCGGTATCATCAGCTTCTCTGGTGGTTACCACGGCATGACCCACGGCGCACTGTCCGTCACCGGCAACCTGTCTCCGAAAGAAGCCGTTGACGGTATGATGCCAGAAGTGCAGTTCATGCCTTACCCGCACGAGTACCGCTGCCCACTGGGTATCGGCGGTGAGGCGGGCGTGAAAGCGCTGACCTACTACTTCGACAACCTGATTAACGACGTTGAAAGCGGCGTGCGTAAACCAGCAGCGGTGATCCTGGAAGCCGTTCAGGGTGAAGGCGGCGTGAACCCGGCTCCGGCTGAGTGGCTGCAGCGCATCCGTAAAGTGACTCAGGAACACGGCATTCTGCTGATCCTCGACGAAGTTCAGGCTGGCTTTGCCCGTACCGGTAAATTCTTCGCGTTTGAACACGCTGGCATTGAGCCAGACATCATCGTGATGTCCAAAGCGGTTGGCGGCGGTCTGCCACTGGCTGTGCTCGGTATCAAAAAGCAGTTCGATGCATGGGCACCAGGTCACCACACTGGCACCTTCCGCGGCAACCAGCTGGCGATGGCAACCGGTCTGACGACGCTGAAAATCCTGAAAGACCAGAACATCGCAGGCAAAGTCGCTGCTCAGGGTGAATGGCTGAAAGGCCAGCTGAAAGAGATGGCGAAACGCTACCCGGTTATCGGTCACGTTCGCGGTCTGGGCATGATGATCGGTATTGAGATCGTTAAGCCGCATGAAGCCGCTGACCACATGGGTTGCTTCCCTGGCGACGGTGAGCTGTCTGCGCTGATTCAGAAGAAGTGCTTTGAAGCCGGTCTGATTCTGGAGCGTGGCGGTCGTAACGGCATTGTGCTGCGTCTGCTGCCTTCCCTGCTGATCAGCGATGATGAGCTGAAAATCTTCCTGGATAAATTTGAGCAGGCACTGCTTGCTGCGGGCGTTCGCCCGGCGTAACCGGAGTTGTTGATTACGATGTCTGATTCAAACCCAATTTTGTTCTCCTCTGCGCAGAGCATTGAGGCTTACCAGCAGGCGATTGAACAAAGCTCTCAGGCTGTGATGCAGTGGCTGAAACAGCCTGAGATGTACCAGGGCAAAACGGTCGCGGAACTGCGCGACCGTATTAAGCTGGATTTCAACCCGAAAGGGCTGGGTAACGAAGCGGCGATTGAACGCGCCGTGGAGTTTTTCCTGAAAGACAGTTTGTCTGTTCATCACCCGCAGTGTGTGGCGCACCTGCACTGCCCAAGCCTGGTGGTAAGCCAGGCGGCGGAAGTGCTGATCAACGCCACTAACCAGAGTATGGACTCCTGGGATCAAAGCCCGTCCGCAACCATTATCGAGATCAAACTGATCGAATGGCTGCGTACCCGCGTGGGTTATCAGGCTGGCGACGCAGGTGTCTTCACCAGCGGCGGCACCCAGAGCAACCTGATGGGTCTGATGCTGGCGCGCGATGCGTTCTTTGCGCGCCAGGGTCACTCCGTTCAGCAGGACGGTCTGGTGGGCGATCTGCGTAAAATTCGCGTGCTGTGCTCCGAGAATGCGCACTTCTCCGTGCAGAAAAACATGGCGCTGATGGGCCTCGGCTATCAGTCCGTGGTGCAGGTGAAAACGGACGAATTCTCGCGTATGGATCTGACCGATCTGGCGGCGAAAATTGAGCAGTGCAATGCCAACGGCGAGCAGATTCTGGCGATTGTGGCGACAGCAGGTACGACCGATGCGGGCGCTATCGATCCGCTGCGCGCGATTGCTGAGCTGGCGGCGAAGCAGAACATCTGGGTACACGTTGATGCGGCCTGGGGTGGCGCGCTGCTGATGTCTGAGCAGTATCGTCACTATCTGGACGGCATTGAGCTGGTGGATTCCGTGACGCTGGACTTCCATAAGCAGTTCTTCCAGACCATCAGCTGCGGCGCGTTCCTGCTGAAAGAAGCGCGTCACTATGAGCTGATGCGCTATCAGGCGGCTTACCTGAACTCTGAGTTCGACGAAGAGGCAGGCGTGCCTAACCTGGTATCCAAATCTCTGCAGACCACGCGCCGCTTCGACGCGCTGAAGCTGTGGATGAGCCTGGAAGCACTGGGTCAGGAGCAATACGCGGCGATCATCGATCACGGCGTGACGCTGGCACAGCAGGTTGCGGCTTACGTGAAAGAGCAGCCTGCGCTTGAGCTGGTGATGCAGCCGCAGCTGGCAAGCGTCCTGTTCCGCTTCCGTGGACAGGTACAGATGGATGATGCAGGTATTGCCCTGCTGAATCAGAAAATTGGTGATGCGCTGCTGGAATCCGGCCGTGCCAACGTTGGCGTGACCGAGCACAACGGTATTACCTGCCTGAAGCTGACCCTGCTGAACCCAACCGTGACGCTGGAGGATGTTAAAGTCCTGCTGTCTCTGGTGGAACGCACCGCGCAGGAAGTTCTGGCGAAGTAAGACTTACCCCTCTCCCTTCCGGGAGAGGGTATTTCCCCTGCCCCATCCCCTCAGTTTGTTCGCAAGGTTTCAACCATCAGCGTAAAGCAGGATTCTATCAGCGGCGGCAATGCCTGCGGCGCGCGCATTAATGCCACTGTTCGGGTCAGTGCCGGTTGTTGAAGATGAACCACCCTGAGCTGCGGGTCCTGAAGATGCGTGGTGTAAAGCTGCGGTAAAATCGCCACGGCCAGCCGCGAGCGCACCAGGCCGTACAGCGTTTCAATGTAATCCACCTGATAGCGCGTCTGCAGCGACAGACGATGGCTTTCCGCAAGCGCCCCGACCAGACGCTGAATGTTACCTTTCGAGAAGACAGCAATCTCCCGGCCAGCTAACTGCTTCCAGGGCACATGTGCTGAAGCCGCCAGGGGATCGTCACAGTGGATCACCGCAACAAACGGATCGTCCTGCAGCGGAAAGACCTCCAGCCCATCGGGAACCGAGTTATCCAGCGCGCCAATGCCAAAATCAATCTGCCCTTTCAGCAACTGTGCCAGAAGCGCATCATTGGTCTGATCGTGAAATTCCACCTTCAGGCGGGGAAAAGCCTGCGCAAGAGTCTGCGGAAGCGAGGGAAACAGCAGAGAACTGACGGATGGAATAAGGCCGATGCGTACCGTGCCGTCGCCGCCCGCCTGTACAATCTGCTGCATGTCGTCAAATGCGAGCTGGGCCACGCTAAGCACCCGCTGCGCATGCGGCAGGATGGCGTTACCCAGCTCCGTCAACGTAACGGACGAGGCGGTACGGTTCACCAGCTTTCCACCGAGCACCGTTTCGATTTGCCGCAGTGCGCTGCTGAGCGCAGGCTGGCTGATCGCCAGCTTACTGGCGGTATCCGTAAAATGACGCAGTTGCGCCAGGGTGACAAAATACTGAAGCTGCCGAAGAGAAAGCGCGGGCAAGCGCTGCCAGGGTTCCGTCGTCATTATCTTTTTCACGCTTCTCAGAATAAGCCGGAGTTATCGGGCGATAAATTTTATCAGCTGGGCAAACGTTTGCCGGGTGCATAGAGTATCGTCAATGTTTGAATGCTGGAACCGTTAATTGCATGACTGCTGAAACCCGACGCCGCGCCGTTCAGGCCGCGCGAGGCGAAACACCTTTCGACCTGCTGCTCACGCATGTCCGAATTGTTGATATGGCTACAGGCGAGATCCGCAATGCCGATGTCGGCATTGTCGGAGAACTGATCGCCAGCGTCCATCCGCGCGGAAGCCGAAGCGATGCGCTTGAGACGCACGATCTGCAAGGCCACTTCCTGTCCCCAGGCCTGATGGACACACACGTCCACCTCGAAAGCTCTCACCTCCTGCCTGCCCGCTACGCGGAAATTGTACTGGCGCAGGGCACCACGGCGGTGTTCTGGGACCCACATGAGCTGGCAAACGTACTGGGTATTGAGGGCGTGCGTTTTGCAATCGAGGCCAGCCGTAACCTGCCGCTGCAGGTGATGGTGGCCGCCCCCTCAAGTGTCCCCTCCACGCCGGGGCTGGAGATGTCGGGTGCTGATTTCGCCGGAGACGAGATGAATACCCTACTCCGCTGGCCGGAAGTGCGCGGCGTAGCGGAGGTGATGGACATGCACGGCGTGCTTAACGGCAGCCAGCGAATGCTGGAGATCCTGCAGGCGGGGCTTGAAAGCGGTAAGCTCATTGAAGGCCATGCGCGCGGGCTCAGCGGTGCAGATTTACAGGCTTACCTGGCGGCTGGCATGACCTCTGATCATGAGTTGACCTCCGCCGAAGATGCGCTGGAAAAATTACGCGCCGGGCTGACGCTGGAAATTCGCGGTTCACACCCCTATCTGCTGCCGGATATCGTCAGGGCGCTGAAAACCCTGCCGCATCTTTCATCGCAGATCACGGTCTGTACTGACGATGTTCCGCCGGACATACTGCTGGAAAAAGGTGGAATTATTGCGTTGCTGAATCTGCTTATTGAGCACGGATTACCGGCAACGGACGCGCTGCGCTTTGCCACGCTGAACGCCTCCCTTCGTCTGCAGCGCAACGACCTGGGGCTGATTGCTGCCGGACGTCGTGCCGATTTGGTGGTCTTCGATTCCCTTGAAAAACTGACGGCTCGCCAGGTTTACGTGGCCGGGAAAATGATTGCTCAGGACGGAGCGATGATTGAACCGATTGCAGATGCCGCACTGGCACTGCCATGCGATACCGTGCATTTGTCTTCGCTGAGCGCCGATGATTTTCACATGCGTATTGCCGGTGCGCACCACGGTGTCGCCCGTCTGCGCCACATCAGCGGCGCACGGTTTACCCGCTGGGGGGAGACTGACGCGCAGGTGCGTAACGGAAAGGTGCAGATCCCGGAGGGCTTTAGTGTGATCTGGGTTCAGCATCGTCACGCACGCCATGCGGCAAAACCGCAGATTGCCCTGCTGGAAGGTTGGGGAGCGCTGCGCGGTGCAATCGCCACCAGCTACTCCCACGATTCGCATAATCTGGTGGTACTGGGCCGCGATCCTGACGATATGGCGCTGGCCGCCAATGCGCTGATCCAGAGCGGCGGCGGCATGGCCCTGGCGCAAAACGGCAAATTAATTGCCCATGTTGAAATGCCGATTGCAGGCATGCTGTCGGACCAGCCCCCTGCCGGGCTGGCGCGCCAGTTCCGGGAGCTGCGCGAACGCAGCAGCCTGATTGCCGACTGGGAACCGCCGTACCGGGTATTTAAAGCGATTGAGGGAACCTGCCTTGCCTGTAATGCCGGGCCACATTTAACCGATCTTGGGCTGACCGATGGCACCACGCGCCAGATTGTCGATCCGCTGATTTCTTACCGGGAAACCCCGGACACAACACAATAATACCGAAGGAGAGCCGGATAATGGCCGACAATACCGTTAATTCGCCAGCACCAGGGAGCTGGCTCGAACGTCGTTTTGCACTGCATTCGCGCGGCAGTACGGTGCGCACTGAATGTCTCGCCGGGATCACCGGCTTTCTCGCGGCGGCCTATTTACTGGTGGTGATCCCCGGTCTTTTGGCGACAGGCGGCATGGATAAAGGCGCGGCAACCACGGGGACGATTCTGGTGTTTGTTGCCGGTACGCTGCTGATGGCGTTCTATGCGAACTTGCCGTTCATCGTCGGACCGGGCATTGGCGGCTCAGTCCTGGTCGGCGTAACCCTTGCCGGAAGTGGAGGGATAGGCTGGCAAATTGGCCTGGGGATCGCCTGCTGGTCCGGCATTCTGTTCTTCCTCTTGACCCGTTTTGGCCTGCGCGAAGTGGTCACCCGTTCCGTACCTCAGTCTATCAAACTGGGGCTGACGGCCTCCATCGGTCTGTTTGTCGCGGTCCTCGGTTTTCGCAATGCCGGGCTGGTGCTGGCAAACGCTAAAACCAATGCACTGATGCTGGGCGATTTTCTTTCACCCGGCGCGCTCGTGGCACTGTCTGGTTTGTTCCTGGCAATCGCGTTGCAGGCCCGTCGTATTCCGGGCGCGATTTTGTGGGCCATCCTGTTCGCGACCCTGGTCGGGCTTCCGTTGGGCGTGACGAAATTGCCATCCAGCTTTATTGACGTTCCTCATTCGCTGACGCCGGTGTTGGGTCACATCGACATGTTGGGCGCACTGAATATTGCTTTCCTGCCTTTCCTGTTTGTCTTTTTCGCTTCTGAGTTTTTTTCTACGATGGGGACCACCCTGGCGGTGGGCGGTGAGGCTGGCTTGCTTGATGAAGAGGGCAACATGCCGCAAATTAACCGCCCGTTTATGGTCGATTCGATTGCTGCCGCCATCGGACCGTGGGTAGGGATACCGGCTGCGACAGCGCTTATAGAGTCGTCGGCAGCAGCAGAAGCGGGTGGCAAAACCGGCATGACGGCGCTGGCCGCCGCGGTGATGTTCCTGCTGATGCTGCTTTTCACGCCCATCGCGCTGATGATCCCGAAAGAAGCGACCGCGCCCGCACTTATCCTGATCGGTCTGAATATGTTCAGCGGCTTGCGAAAGGTTGATCTGGCGAACTTCACCGAAGGTCTTCCGGTCCTGATGATGGTGATGATCACCCTGATTGCCAATAGCTTCGGGACGGGTATTGCTGGAGGGTTACTGTTTTACATCATCATCAAGACGATTGCCGGGAAATGGCGCGAAATCCCTGTTGGACTTTGGGTTCTCGCCATCCCCCTTGTGTATTACTTCGCTACGCTAGTGAAGCACTAATCCTGCAGTCACTTTTGCTTCGGGGTGTAGTCGTAGTCCTGATAACTACACCCTGAGCTGTAATAAAGTGCTCTGGATTTCACAATATCGTTCAGAATAGTGCCGCTCACCTTCACGCCCGCCTGATGCAAACGTTTCAGGCTGGTCTCCATCTCTTTCATTGTGGTTTTACCGAAGCGAGCAACCAGTACCGTTGTTGCGGCCTCTTTTGCAGCCAGCGCAGCATCCGTTACGGCAAGCACGGGCGGTGTGTCGAGAACAACCAAATCATAATGTTCATCAGCCCATGACATTACGGCCTTAAAACGATCGTTCAGCAGCAACAGTGAAGGATGAGACAGCACCGGGCCACAGGTCATCACATCAATACCGCCTTTTTCATAACGCTGAATGACATCCTGACACTCCTGTTTTCCGGCGAGCACGCTGGTTAGCCCGATATGATTACGCAGACCAAAGATGTTATGGACATACCCTTTGCGCATATCCGCATCAATAAACAGCACCCGTTGCCCCGCCTGAGCCGCAATGGCTGCCAGCGATGTGCTGACCAGGGTCTTTCCGCAGTCCTGAGTCGGGCCGGAAATCATCACAATGCGATTTGCGGCATCCATCATGGTGAAATGCAGACTGGTACGCAGCCCCCGCACCGCCTCAATGAACATATCCGTCGGTCTCTCTACAGGCAGGAAGGGGATTTCCGACGTTTTATGTTTCCACTGGGAAGCAAATGGATTCGTCCTGCGCAGGTGTGTTTTTTTCCATAGCCAAACCGAGTGTGGCAGCGTCGCGAGTACCGGAATTCCGTGGGCTTCCAGCTCCTCAGAAATCATAATACCGCGCTTCAAAGCGACAATTACCAGCAGATAGCCCATTGAAACCATCATGCCCGCCAGCATGCCAACGAGAATAATCAGCGCTTTTTTGGGCTTTAACGGCTCTGGTTGAGTCACTGCAGTATCGATGATCCGCACATTTCCGATGACACTGGAGCGCGAGATATTTAACTCTTGCTGGCGCGTCAGCAGTTGCAAATAGATGGCCCGCCCGGATTCCACGTCCCGACTCAGACGTAAAATTTCCTGTTGCGTCGAAGGCATCGTTGAGACACGCCCATTC
Source organism: Enterobacter sp. MALB-1 (assembly GCF_041021625.1). NCBI lineage: Bacteria > Pseudomonadati > Pseudomonadota > Gammaproteobacteria > Enterobacterales > Enterobacteriaceae > Enterobacter > Enterobacter sp. MALB-1. The sequence goes on along the minus strand of NZ_JBDPJL010000001.1, from coordinate 1,647,177 downwards.
AGGCGCGCCCTCTGCTGTTCCAGTGTGTGGCGTTTTTCTCTTAAAGCACGATAAGTAGGGTGATCCTTTTTAAAAAACTGTGAGATTTCAGCTTCGCGAAAGGTCAGTTCGTTCAACTGGTTTTCTACATTCACCACCTGATCCAGAACCGATTTGGCTTCAAGGGATAAGTCGACGGAATCGCGCTGCTCACGGTAAGTATTAAGCCGCGCCTCGGCCTGATCCAGCTCACCGCTGATTTTTGGTAACTGGTGCTTTAAAAACGCAAGGCTCCGGGCATCCTGAGCTTCCTGGCGGGCAATATTTTGCTTGAGATAATTGCCTGCGATACTGTTGAGTATTGCCGGGATTTTTTCAGGATCTTCACCCGTCAACGTTAGCACCAGCATGCCGCTCTGCTTAGACGATTCAGTAACGATAAAGCGTTTAAACAGCCGGTTTATGGTGTCGAGCCTCGTAAACGTTTTTAACGTGAATTGCGCCCCTGTTGCCGCAGCAAGTGACGTGACCTGCAACGATACGCCATTTTTGGTGAGCAGCTTTCCGACAACCCCTTCAGCATGAACGTTATCCCCGTCAACGCGGTATTTCCTCTGCCCCAGAACCGTCAGTACCAGCTCTTGCGGCTTCCCCTCACGAAGGGGGATCTGCAGTGACTGAAGCGTTATTTTACCCGGCGTCTCCCCCCTAAGCCGCCCCCACAACGAGCCCAGCACCGGCATCACTCGGGGTTTAACCTGCTGCGTTAACCCTAACTCATCGACGGTCTCACCCAGAATCATGCGTGATTTAAGGAGCAACAGCTCTGGCGCAACATCAGGTGAAAGCTCACTGCCAAGCTGGCTCAGGTTCTTCAGCAGGCTGTTATTCTGTTTCGCTTCAATCTGTATCAGGGCATCAGCCTGATAAACAGGCGTGGTGGAAAACGCATAAATCCCCGCAAATAACGTGAACAGGAAGGTGACGCTCAATATCATTACGCGGTGATCGACCATCTCGCCGAGAAAACGGACGATATCAATTTCATTTTTTTCAGGTGCTGCGGCACCATAATTGTCTGCTGAATAAGACGACATTAATGCTTCATTCCTTTTTGCCCTAAACGGCGTGCCCATTCCTGGCTGGCTTTACCCAACTGCCCGAAAACGTATTCGAATGCTTCATGGCTTTTACGGTACGGATCGGGAATGATCTGCGGGTCCAGCCATTGCCCGAACAGCAGCGATTTGCCGCGAATCTCCGGTGCCATAGCGGAAATAAAGTGAAGATGCTCTGGCTCCATCACCAGAATCAGATCGGATTTTTGCATCAGGCTACGCGTCAGTTTGCGCGCCACATGACCGTCAAGTGAAATGCCGTGACGCAACGCGACAACCTGGGCATCTTGATCTGCCGGGCTTCCTTCCTGCCCCCAAATACCCGCAGAAGAGACCTGCTTCCCCGGTAAAAGCTGGCGCAAAAGTCGCTCCCCGATGGGAGAGCGACAAATATTGCCGGTACAAACCACTAATATGGAATTAAACATTATTGCGGCCACGATCTGATGTAGCGGACCGTTTCTGTCAGGTCATGTACGCCACTGATTGTCGGCACAAGCTGTGTGATCACCCGGTTCCAGCGTGACAGCGGTGCCGTGGTGACATAGACGATGTCATACGGTTCCAGCTGGAATTCCGTTCCCAGCACCATTGCGGAGGCATCCTTCGCATTGAGCTGGTAGATGTTGGCAATCTTGCCCGCCTGCCCGGATTGGGCAACCGAACGAATGACAAAAATCCCGGTGGCATCCGCCATGTCCTGGTTTAAACCGCCTGCACTTCCCAGGGCTTCGGCCAGCGTCATGCCGCTACGATCCATCTTCAGCGTGCTCTGTTTAACCACCTCCCCCATCACGAACACTTTCAGCGCATCGTTACGCGGCACGAAAAGAATATCGCCAGGATAGAGCAGCTTATTTTGTGTGAGATCGCCGTGCTGCATCAGCGCATACAGAGAGAGACGTAAGTCCTGACCATTATGCGTAAGCACAACATTGCGCCAGTCAGCATCGGCGGAGAGGCCACCAGCAGCATTGACGGCATCCATCACCGTTAATGGAATATTGGTGATAGCCTGCTGACCCGATTTAACCACCTCCCCCGTGACGTAGGCTTTTTGTGAACGGAAAGCGGCGACGCTGACATCCACCTGGGGGCTTTCGATAACATTTTCCAGCCGGGCGGTGATCTCATCACGCACCTCAGCAACCGTTTTTCCGGCCGCATGCAGTTTGCCGACGTAAGGATAGAAGAGTGTGCCGTCGGCATTGACCCAGTTACCTGCATCACTCGCGCTACGGTATTGTCCGGCTGGCGTCGTCAGTTCAGGGTGGTCCCAGACGGTCACCGTCAAAATGTCACCGGTTCCAATGCGGTATTCCCAGTTTTTGATCTGCTCATCCAGATTAGGATTTGCCTGAGATTTCAGTGCGGGAGAGCGGAGTTTTTCAACAAGCGAAGGCGTAAGGGGATAAATATCCATACGTTTGTCTATATAATTAAGTTCTTCCGTAGACGTAATTCGATTTTTTCCTCCCGTGCTTATAGTTTGCCCTGGAGAAAATACGCACCCTGTCAACTGGCTTAGTGTTAAGAATATTACAGAGAGAGCTGTTATTTTTTTCATTTAAAGTGATTTGTCATCCATGAACGAGTGAAAGACGTACAACCAACCAGCCACAAGCTATTCGCACCATTAAACACAGTTGTTTTCAGTTAATTAAACAGACAATTTCATCATAACGTGAAATAAAACAACCAGACGATTGAATTAACTACAGGCGAATTATTCGATTCCATTTTTTATAATCTTATATCTTATTTCATTAAAATGCATGCCACATTTCTGATAAAGCAATATTTAACATGCATTTTCAGAATTAATTAAAAAAACCATAACCCCAGTGAAATAGTCCGACCTAAATACATTCACACAAAGAATAGCGCTGGCCTGTTTCACTACACAAAACCGTTCACTTTTGTTACATTTTTTATCAAACACACCAGGCGCTGATCCTTAGAATGGTCTGCCTGCCAGGCTGTCAACGCAACAGCAGGCTGTGAGTATCTGTAACGGTATAACTGGAGAAAAAATGGCTAAATGTAAATGGCTGCTTCTGGGTGCAGTAATGTCTCTGGCGAGTGTGGCCTCTGCCGCCCCACAAACGGGGTCTGCGCCTTCTGGCATCAAAGCCTATGAAGAGCAAGAGTTCATTGCCGATTTCACAAAGTTCAAGATCGGCGACACGGCTCCCGCGCTGTATCAAACCCCTGAATACACCATTAAACAGTATCAGCTGCGAAATCTGCCCGCGCCGGATGCAGGTACACACTGGACCTACATGGGCGAAAACTATGTCCTGATTGGCGATGCGGATGGCAAAATCTACAAAGCCTATAACGGTGACATCTTCTATCACCGCTAAGGCGATGTTAATCCGGCCGTGGCAGGAGAGCGATCGCCCTTTCCTGCGCACGCTCTATCTCCACGCCCGGCGTGACGCCTGGCCATGGCTGGACAGCGCAGCGTGGCAGCTTGAAGATTTTGACGCGGCAATTCTGGACGAAGAGATTTGGGTGGCGGTGCAGGATGGGCATCGACTTGGCTTCGCCTCAGTCTGGACGAACGATAATTTTCTGCACAATCTGTTTGTCGACCCGCAGTATCAGAGCCTGGGCGTCGGGCATATGTTGCTTGAGCACGTACAGAAGACGTTTACCAGTACGGGGGCGCTGAAGTGTCTGGTGAAAAATACGCGGGCGATTGCCTTTTACCAGCGACACGGCTGGCATATTGAGGCATCCGGGAATTCTCCGGAAGGAGAGTATTATTTGATGCACTATCGGTTGGGTTAAAGTCGGGTGGCGGCTTCGCCTTACCCGACCTACGTGATGGTGCCATTTGTAGTTTCGTAGGCCGGGTAAGGCGAAGCCGCCACCCGGCACTAAAACGCAGAGGCGTTACACCGCGCGGAACGCGATTTCGCTCGGGATCACTTCGCCCTGCCAGTAAAGCTGCGCCGCAACGCGCCCCGCCAGCTGACGATACATCTCCGCAAATTCGCTGTCCGGACGGCTGACCACCGTCGGTTTCCCGCTGTCCAGATCTTCACGCAGCGTAATGTGCAGCGGCATCTGCCCCAGCAGTTGGGTGTGATACTGCGCCGCCAGCTTTTCCGCACCGCCAGTACCGAAGATCGGCTCATGGTGCCCACAGTTGCTGCAGATATGCATGCTCATGTTCTCGACGATACCGAGCACCGGCACTTCGACTTTCTCGAACATCACGATGCCTTTTTTGGCGTCGATCAGGGCGATATCCTGTGGCGTCGTGACCACGACCGCACCGGTAACAGGAATGTTCTGCGCCAGCGTCAGCTGAATATCACCGGTGCCCGGCGGCATATCCAGCACCAGATAATCGAGATCCGGCCACATTGTCTCCTGCAGCATTTGCATCAGCGCTTTGCTGGCCATCGGGCCACGCCAGACCATCGCGTTGTCGTCAGTGACCAGATAACCGATGGAGTTGGTCGCAAGACCATGCGCCATGATCGGTGCCATGTGCGTGCCGTCCGGCGAAGTTGGACGCTGGTTTTCTGCGCCCAGCATGTTCGGAATGGACGGGCCGTAAATATCCGCATCCAGAATGCCGACCTTCGCCCCTTCGGCAGCCAGTGCCAGTGCGAGGTTTACCGCGGTGGAGGATTTACCCACCCCGCCCTTACCCGAGCTAACGGCGATGATGTTTTTCACACCGTTAACGCCCGGCTGGTTTTTCACGCGTTTCAGCGTGGCGATGCTGTGGCTCAGCTTCCAGTCGATCGCTTTTGCGCCGGTAATGCGCAGCAGCTCGGAGCTGGTTTGTTCTTTCAGCACATCAAATGCACTCGTCCAGACAAACGGCATCTGCAGTTCGATGTGCAGCGTGTCGTCCAGCCAGGCGACGTGGTGCAGCGCTTTCAGCGTGGTGAGATTGTGCTTCAGGGTTGGATGCTGAAAATTAGCCAGCGTCCCGGCGACCATTGCTCGTAAGGCTTCCGGTGATTTGGCCTGGGATTGAGAACTCATCCCGACTCCTTTGTTCTTGTGAATAAGACCTTAGATGAACAAGTTTACCTGAAAGGCCGTGGTTTGTGCTTACTTAATAATGCCCCTTTTGGTAATATCGAAAACCCTTTTCACAGTTAAAAGAAGTAATGCCTACTATGACTCAAGTCGCGAAGAAAATTCTGGTAACGTGCGCCCTGCCGTACGCCAACGGCTCAATCCACCTCGGCCACATGCTGGAGCATATCCAGGCTGATGTCTGGGTCCGTTACCAGCGAATGCGCGGCCACGAGGTTAACTTCATCTGCGCCGATGATGCCCACGGCACGCCGATCATGCTGAAAGCACAGCAACTGGGGATTTCCCCGGAGCAGATGATTGCCGAAATGAGTCAGGAGCATCAGACCGATTTTGCTGGCTTTGACATCAGCTATGACAACTATCACTCCACGCACAGCGACGAAAACCGCGAGCTGTCGGAGCTGATCTACACCCGTCTGAAAGAGAACGGTTTTATCAAAAACCGCACCATTTCTCAGCTGTACGATCCGGAAAAAGGCATGTTCCTGCCGGACCGTTTCGTCAAAGGCACCTGTCCGAAATGTAAATCTCCGGACCAGTACGGCGATAACTGCGAAGTGTGCGGCGCGACCTACAGCCCGACCGAGCTTATCGAGCCGAAATCCGTGGTCTCCGGCGCGACGCCTGTGATGCGTGACTCCGAGCACTTCTTCTTCGACCTGCCGTCGTTTAGCGAAATGCTGCAGGCGTGGACCCGCAGCGGCGCGCTGCAGGAGCAGGTGGCGAACAAGATGCAGGAGTGGTTCGAATCCGGCCTGCAGCAGTGGGATATCTCCCGCGATGCACCGTACTTCGGCTTTGAAATCCCGAACGCACCGGGCAAATATTTCTACGTCTGGCTGGACGCGCCAATCGGCTACATGGGCTCCTTCAAGAACCTGTGCGACAAGCGCGGCGACACCACCAGCTTTGACGCCTACTGGAAGAAAGATTCCGATGCCGAGCTGTACCACTTCATCGGCAAAGACATCGTTTACTTCCACAGCCTGTTCTGGCCAGCGATGCTGGAAGGCAGCAACTTCCGCAAACCGACTAATCTGTTTGTTCATGGCTATGTGACGGTCAACGGCGCGAAGATGTCCAAATCTCGCGGCACGTTCATCAAAGCCAGCACCTGGCTGAACCACTTCGACGCCGACAGCCTGCGCTACTACTACACCGCGAAGCTCTCTTCCCGCATCGACGATATCGACCTGAACCTGGAAGATTTCGTGCAGCGCGTGAACGCGGACATCGTCAACAAGGTAGTGAACCTGGCGTCCCGTAATGCGGGCTTTATCGCTAAACGCTTTGACGGCGTGCTGTCTGCTGAACTGGCCGATCCTGAGCTGTATAAAACCTTCACCGATGCCGCCGCCGCGGTTGGCGAAGCGTGGGAAAGCCGTGAATTCGGTAAAGCGATTCGTGAAATCATGGCGCTGGCCGACGTGGCTAACCGCTACGTGGACGAGCAGGCACCGTGGGTTGTCGCGAAACAGGAAGGCCGCGATGCCGATCTGCAGGCCATCTGCACCATGGGTCTGAACATGTTCCGCGTGCTGATGACCTGGCTGAAGCCGGTTCTGCCACAGCTTGCTGAACGTGCTGAAGCGTTCCTGAACACCGAACTGACCTGGGACGCCATCCAGCAGCCGCTGCTCAGCCACAAAGTGAACACCTTCAAAGCGCTGTACAACCGCATCGAAATGAAGCAGGTTGAAGCGCTGGTGGAAGCCTCTAAGGAAGAAGTGAAGGCTGCTGCGGCACCGGTAACCGGCCCGCTGGCGGACGATCCGATTCAGGAGACCATCACCTTTGATGATTTCGCGAAAGTTGACCTGCGCGTGGCGCTGATTGAAAACGCGGAATTCGTGGAAGGCTCTGACAAACTGCTGCGTCTGACGCTGGATCTGGGCGGCGAGAAGCGTAACGTCTTCTCTGGCATCCGTTCTGCGTATCCTGATCCGCAGGTGCTGATTGGCCGTCAGACGGTGATGGTTGCCAACCTGGCACCACGTAAAATGCGCTTCGGCATCTCTGAAGGGATGGTGATGGCCGCAGGCCCTGGCGGGAAAGATATCTTCCTGTTAAGCCCTGACGAAGGCGCGAAGCCGGGTCAGCAGGTGAAATAAAAAAAAAGCCGGAGATAATCTCCGGCTTTTTTTTGCCCGGCGGCGCTCCGCTTGCACGGGCCTGCGGGTTTTGTAGGCCGGGTAAGGCGAAGCCGCCACCCGGCTAAATCACGCCTTCGGATGATGCACCCGGTGAGTCAGCCCGCGCAGGAAATTACGCAAAAACTGGTCGCCGCACTCGCGGTAGTTTTTGTGGTCCGGCGCGCGCATCATGGCGGTGATTTCCGGCATCGACACGCGGTATTTCTGCTCGGTCATGATCGTCAGGATATCGTCGGTTTTCAGTGAAAACGCAATCCGCAGCTTTTTCAGTACCGTGTTGTTGTTCACCCGACGCTCCAGCGCCAGCTCCGGCGCAGATTCATCTTTGCCGCGCTTGTCGTAGATAAGGCCGTTCAGAAAACCAGACAGAATGATGTCCGGGCAGCGAACGAAGCCCTCTTCATCTTCTTTGGTCATCCAGGTATCGAAGCTGGCCGACGTGGCTTCCATATCGGAAAGCGCAAGAATGCGCACCATGTCGTTATTATTTGCTTTCAGGGTGTAGCGCAGGCTACGAAGAATATCATTACTAATCATGAGTGCCTTTAACTGTCGATGATGCAATGCCGCGCAGTGTACCAGCTTTACAGGCCTATCGCCTCTTTCAAACTCTTCAGATAGCGACGGCTAACGGGCACGGTTTGCCCGGCACGCAGCACCAGCTCCGCCTGGCCGTTATCTTCCAGACGGATCTCCTTCAGGTGCGCCATATTTACCAGGTACTGTCGGTGGCAGCGAATCAGCGGCGTGCGGCTCTCCAGCGTGCGTAGCGTCAGCTCTGTAAACCCTTCGTTACCTTCCGCGCTGGTGACATACACCCCGCTCAGACGGCTGCTGACAAAGGCGACATCATCCATCTGCAGCAGGTAAATTCGGCTATGGCCGGTGCACGGAATAAATTTCAACGGCTGCTGATTGTCCGGCAGCAGCGTCATATCCTGTACGGTGCGCTCCTGACGTAAACGGGTGAGCGTTTTTTCCAGACGCTTCTCTTCTATCGGCTTCAGCAGATAATCAAACGCATGTTCTTCAAACGCTTTGACGGCATATTCATCAAAGGCCGTCAGAAACACGATGTAAGGGCGGTGCTCAGGATCAAGCATCCCGACCATCTCCAGCCCGCTTATCCGCGGCATCTGAATATCCAGGAACAGCACGTCCGGGCGCAGCTTATGAACCGCGCCGATACCCTCAATGGCGTTTGCGCACTCACCCACAATCTCAATGTCAGGCTGCTCCTGCAACAGAACGCGCAGGTTTTCCCGTGCTAACGGCTCATCGTCAACAATCAGCACTCTCAACATGCGTTTTCCTCCAGCGGCAGTCGTAGGGTAATTCGGGTAAAGCGATCTGGCTCACAGGCGACAGTGATGCCACAGTCGTCACCAAAATGCGCGCGCAGGCGTTTATCCACCAGGCTCATGCCTAACCCACCTGAGGCGGATTGTTCATACAGACCGGCGTTATCTTCAATATCCAGCACCAGATGGTGGTTAAACCGGCTGGCAGAAATGGTGATCTCCCCCATTCCCAACAGTTGCGACGTGCCGTGCTTGATGGCGTTTTCCACGATGGGCTGCAACGTAAAGGCCGGAAGATGCTGGTACGCCAGTTCATCGGGAACGGAGAGCGACACCTGCAGGCGCGACTGAAAACGCGCTTTCTCAATCTGCAGATAGGCATTTACATGCTCTATCTCATCGGCCAGCGTAACAATTTCCGACGGGCGCTTGAGGTTCTTGCGGAAAAAGGTCGACAGGAACTGCACCAGCTGTGCCGCCTGATCGCTGTCACGGCGAATCACCGCTTTGAGCGTATTGAGGGCGTTAAACAGGAAATGCGGATTCACCTGAGCATGCAGGAGTTTAATTTCAGACTGCGTCAGCAATGCCTTCTGCCGTTCATACTGCCCCGCCAGAATTTGTGCGGAAAGCAGCTGCGCAATCCCCTCCCCCAGCGTGCGGTTGATGGAGCTGAACAGTCGGTTTTTTGCCTCATAGAGTTTGATCGTGCCCATCACCCGCTGATTTTCACCGCGCAGTGGGATCACGAGCGTCGAGCCGAGTTTGCACTGCGGATGGAGCGAACAGCGATACGGCACTTCGTTACCGTCGGCATAGACCACTTCCCCGGTTTCAATGGCGCGCAGAGTATAGGCAGAAGAGATCGGTTTACCCGGCAGGTGGTGATCGTCCCCGGTGCCGGTAAACGCCAGCAGCCGCTCACGATCCGTTATCGCCACCGCGCCGATATCCAGTTCTTTATAAAGTACCAGCGCCACTTTCATGCTGTTCTCTTCGTTAAAGCCCTGACGCAGTATCCCTTCCGTCGATGCGGCAACTTTTAAGGCGGTGGCGGAAAATGCCGACGTGTATTTCTCAAACATCGCGCGCTTATCGAGCAAAATACGCATAAAGAGGGCCGCGCCCACGGTGTTTGTCACCATCATTGGAGCGGCAATACTGCTGACCAGGTGGAGCGCATCGTCAAACGGCCGGGCAATCAGCAGAATGATCGCCATCTGCGCCATTTCTGCCACAAAGGTAATAGCCCCTGCGGTTATCGGGCTGAAGACTTTATCCGGCCGTCCACGTTTGATCATGTAGCTGTGGACCAGGCCCCCCAGCAGCCCTTCGACGATCGTTGAGATCATGCAGCTTAGCGCCGTCATTCCGCCCATCGAATAGCGATGCAGGCCGCCGGTTAACCCGACAAGCCCTCCCACGACGGGGCCGCCGAGCAACCCGCCCATCACTGCGCCAATGGCGCGCGTATTGGCAATAGAATCTTCAATGTGAAGACCAAACCAGGTCCCCATGATGCAGAATATGGAAAAGACAACGTAGCAGAGGAATTTGTGCGGCAGGCGTACGGTGACCTGCATTAGCGGGATAAACAAGCGCGTTTTACTCATCAACCAGGCGATGACCAGAAACACACACATCTGCTGAAGCAACAGCAGTACCAGATTAAACTCGTACATACTCACAAACCGCACACTCTAAAAACGCGTAACATACACTGAAGGAGCTTAACTTTCTTTGAAGCAGCCCATAAAAGGTATAAATCGTGTCCGTCATCACACCTTTTGCTGAACATAACGTATACTTCGCATTATTTGTTCAAAAAACGGACAATTCTTCCTGGTTCGGCAAAGTGGGTCTACAGTTAAGCTGGGGACGCGCAAGCCAGGGGGCGAATATGGCGCTGTACACGATAGGTGAAGTGGCACTCCTTTGTGATATCAATCCCGTTACGCTACGGGCGTGGCAGCGACGGTATGGTCTACTCAAACCGCAGAGAACGGACGGCGGCCACCGTCTTTTCAATGATGCGGATATCGATCGAATCCGTGAGATCAAAAGCTGGATTGACAACGGCGTTCAGGTCGGCAAAGTGAAATCGCTGCTCAGCCAGGATGACCCTGACACACAACATCTCTGGCGCGAACAGCAGGAAACCCTCCTGCGCCTCCTGCAGGCCGGTAACCTGCAGCGCCTGCGTGGGTGGATCAAAGAGCAAGGGCGAGACTATCCGGCGCAAACCTTGATCACGCATCTTTTTATCCCGCTACGTCGCCGTCTGCAGTGTCAGCAGTCCACCTTGCAGGCGCTGCTCAGCATGCTCGACGGCGTGCTCATTAACTATATTTCCGTCTGTCTTGCTTCAGCGAGAAACAAGAGCGGCAAAGATGCGCTGGTTGTCGGCTGGAACGTTCATGACACCACGCGTCTGTGGCTTGAAGCCTGGATCGCCACCCAGCGCGGCTGGCGCGTGGACGTTCTGGCGCACTCTCTCGCCCAGCTAAGGCCTGAGTTGTTTGACGGACAAACGCTGCTGGTCTGGTGTGGCGAAGTCCCGTCCGCGTCGCAGCAACAGTTGCTGACGGAGTGGCGTGAGCATGGTTATCCGGTTTATCCGCTTGGCCCAAATGAACCGTAACGGCATTTAATGGTTCATTAACAGCTGCGCTTCACCGTATAATTGTTCCGTTAACAACAGGAGCACATGATGAAGGCAACGAAACTGGCCGTAATTACCCTTTTTGTTCTGATGGCCGTCAGCGGTATCGGCGGCGTGATGCTGGCAGGTTACTCGTTTATTGTTCGTGGCGGTGTCGGCTGAGGTACACAGCCAGGCGCTCAAACAGGCGATCGACAACAATCGCCGCCAGCGCAACCAGTATCGCCCCCTGTACAATGTAAGCCGTATTAAACCCGCTTAAGCCGATAATAATTGGCGTTCCCAGCGTGTTTGCTCCCACCGTTGAGGCAATGGTCGCCGTCCCGATGTTAATGATCACCGAGGTACGGACCCCGGCCAGGATAACGGGCGCAGCCAGAGGCAGCTCAACTTTACGCAGCCGCTGCCAGGCGCTCATTCCCATGCCTTCTGCCACGCTCAATACCGATGCAGGAACGGCCGCAATCCCGGCCAGCGTGCCCTGAAGAATGGGCAGGACGCCGTACAAAATCAGCGCAATAATGGCGGGCTCCTGACCAAAGCCAATCACCGGAACGGCAATCGCCAGCACCGCTACCGGTGGAAATGTCTGGCCGATCGCCGCAATGGTTTCCACCAGCGGTCGAAACTCACGGCCTGAAGGACGCGTCACCGCAATCCCCGCCCCGACACCCAGCGCAATGGCAATAACGCTTGAGAGCGCCACCAGCCAGAAGTGCGCCAGCGTGAGATTAATAAAACTCTCCTGCTGGTAGACCGGACGCGGCAGGCCAGGAAAAAGCGAGCTAAACAGCGCCGCACTGTGTGGCATCAGGAAAAGTAAGGCGATAAAAACGCCAGCCAGCCAGAGTAACGGATCACGCACCCACTTCACGCCTCACCTCCCCGGCAAGCAAATCACGAAAATGTAGCGTACCGCATGGCGTGCCCTGCTCGTCAGAAACAGGCAATTCCTCGCATTGATGCGCAACAAACGCCGACAGCGCATCGCGCAAGCTCATCTGCTCCCGTAGTGGTTCGCCACTCACCTGAGAACCCTGTCGACGCATATAATCGCCCACGGTGCGCAGAGAAAGCAGCCTGACGCCCAGCTCGCTGTGACCAAAAAACTCGCGCACAAAATCGTTCGCCGGATGAGTGAGTAGCTCAAGCGGCGTTCCCTGCTGGACCACTTCGCCGTGATCCATCAGCACCAGATGGTCAGCAAGGCGCAGCGCTTCATCGATATCGTGGGTGACCAGAATAATAGTGCGACCCAGAATACGGTGAATGCGCGTCATCTCCGTCTGCAATGCACCACGTGTGACCGGGTCCAGCGCGCCAAACGGCTCATCCATCAGCAACACCTGCGGATTAGCAGCCAATGCACGCGCCACCCCGACCCGCTGCTGTTGCCCGCCGGAAAGCTGGTGCGGGTAGCGATCGCGCAACGCAGGCTCTAACCCCAGCAGCGCCATCAGTTCGTCGATCCGATCATGAATGTTAGCCTGTGACCATTTTTCCAGCTGCAGCACGGTGGCGATGTTTTGCGCGACCGTCCAGTGTGGAAACAGGCCGATGGACTGGATGGCATACCCCATGCGGCGGCGCAGCTCCAGTACCGGCAGGCTACGGATCTCTTCTCCGGCAAAACGAATCAACCCGCTGTCGTGCTCCACCAGCCGGTTGATCATCTTCAGCGTGGTCGATTTCCCCGAACCGGACGTGCCAATCAGCACGGAAAACGCCCCCTCGGCAAAATGCAGGTTCAGGTGGCTCGCCGCCGGGCGGCCCGCAAAGGTTTTACTCACATCGTGAAATTCAATCATTGGCTCTCCCTCTGAGCAACGCGAGCCATAAGGCAAACAGCGCATCAAGCACCACCGCCAGCGCGATGGTGGGCACCACGCCCAATAACACCAGATCCAGCGCACTGCTGAGCAGTCCCTGGAATACCAGCGCACCAAAGCCACCTGCACCGATCAACGCCGCGATCACCGCCATCCCCACGGTTTGCACCGTCACCACTCGCAGGCTACGCAAGAGTAACGGCAGCGCAAGCGGAAGCTGAATTTTCCAGAAACACTGCCGCGCGCTCATTCCCATCGCCTGGGCGCTTTCCAGCACATCCGGCGCAACCTGGCTTAAGCCTGCCACCACGCCGCGCACCAGCGGTAACAACGCATACAGCACCAGGGCGATCAGCGCAGGCGTTAACCCGGTCCCGGCAATGCCTATCGTTCCCAGCGCAGGAAACGATTTCACCAGCCCTGCCAGCGGTGCAATCAGCAGGCCGAACAGCGCAACGGAAGGAATGGTCTGAATGATATTGAGAACCGTAAAGACGCCATCCTGACGGGCGGGATGGCGATAGCACCACATGCCCAGCGGTACGCCTAACAGTAGCGCGGGGAAAAGCGTACCGAAGAGGATCGTCAGATGCTGTACCAGCGCACCGTCAAACACATCCTGGCGGTTGGTGTACTCTTTTAACAGCGAAAGATTATTCAGCTCACCGCTAAACAGCAGCACTAACGGGATACACCAGATTTGTGCGTTCAGTAACCAACGCCAGACCGACCCCGTCATCAGGCGGCGGATCGCATCGCTACAGGCCAGCAGACACAGCGCCAGCCAGAGCCACAGGCCGCTGCCTACAGAGGTACGCGCAAGCGGGCTTTCGACAGACGTCATATGCGTCGCCGCCTGCCCTGCGCTCCAGAACAGCGCAATAAAGAGCACTTCGCAGAGCAGAAGCGTCAGCCATTGCGCCGCGCGCGTTGACGAGAACGATAAGGCGACCACAACAGCGAGCGTTACGCCCAACGGCACCGGCATAAACGACCAGATCTGCCAGAGCGCGCGCCCTTCGCCCGACATCAGGCGGTTAGGCGCGACATTCACAAACGGTAGCGCAACCGCTGCAATGGCCACGCAGGCCAACAGCAGCAGTACGCGGTTATGACATTTTATTGGCACAGCCCTGTCCTGTTACTTCACAAGCCCTTGTTGTTTCAGGAAGTCGGCCGCCACTTTTTTGGCATCCAGTCCCTCAACGGCAATGCTGGCATTCAGCTGTTGCAGCGTTTTCTCATCCAGCTTTTCAAAAACCGGTTTGAGCCATTCAGCAATATCCGGGTACGCTTTCAGCACCGCTTCGCGCACCACCGGCGTTGGGGCATAAATCGGCTGAACGCCTTTCGGATCGGTTAACGTCTGCAGACCCAACGCCGCCACCGGGCCATCAGTACCGTAGGCCATCGCCGCATTGACGCCGGAGGTTTGCTGTGCCGCCGCTTTGATGGTCACCGCGGTATCACCACCTGCCAGAGAGAGCAACTGTGCCTGGTCGAGTTTGAAATCGTAGGCTTTTTCAAACGCGGGCAGCGCGTCAGGACGTTCGATAAACTCAGCGGACGCCGCAAGTTTGAACTCACCTTTCTCTTTGATGTAGCGGCTGAGATCCTCAAGCGAGGTCAGCTTACCTTTTTCGGCAACGTCCTTGCGCACCGCAATGGTCCAGGTATTGTTGGCAGGCGCTGGCGTCAGCCAGACCAGCTTGTTCTGCTCAGCATCCAGCTTTTTGACTTTCTCATATCCTGCTTTGGCATTTTTCCACACCGGATCGTTTTCATCTTTGAAGAAGAAGGCCCCGTTACCGGTATATTCCGGGTAGATATCCAGCTCGCCGGAGGTAATCGCCCCACGCACGACCGGCGTGGTGCCAAGCTGAACTTTATTGACCGTTTTCACGCCGTGGCTTTCGAGCACCTGCAAAATGATATTGCCGAGTAATGCCCCCTCGGTATCAATTTTAGACCCTACTTTCACCGGCTCTGCCGCCTTCAAAGGCAAGCTCAGCGCCGCCAGTAACGCCGCAGAACCTAAAATCCCCTTTTTAATCGTCATTCCGCTGTCCTCGTTTTTTTGTCGCCTTTTTCAGAGGCTTGAGAGAAAAGCGTAGCTTAAAACGGCGGATTTAACCGTCAAAATGCCTTTTTAGCATAAGATAAGACACATCCCCCGGCTGGCGGGGGATGGAGTGGAAGGAAAGGTTACAGCAGCTCGAACTCACCTTTATTGACGCGGGCAGAATCCACGCCGATAAAGACATTAAACTTGCCTGGCTCGGCGTCGTATTTCATCTGCTGGTTCCAGAATTTCAGTGCGTCCACGTCAATCGGGAAGCTGACGGTTTTAGTTTCGCCAGGCTTGAGGTCCACCTTCTCAAAACCACGCAGCTGTTTCACCGGACGGCTCATGGAGGCGGTCACATCCTGAACGTACATCTGAATCACCGTTGCCCCTTCACGTTTACCGGTGTTGGTCACATCCACACTGGCGGTGACCTTGCCGTCACGCTTCATCGTTGGCGCTGACATTTTCACGTCAGAGACCTTAAAGGTGGTGTAGCTCAGGCCGTAACCAAACGGATACAGCGGGCCATTGGCTTCATCGAAGTAGCGCGAAGTGTACTTGTTCGGCTTATCGGCATTGTAAGGACGGCCGGTATTCAGGTGGCTGTAGTACACCGGGATCTGCCCGACGGAGCGCGGGAAGGACATCGGCAGCTTGCCTGACGGGTTGTAATCACCAAACAGCACATCGGCAATGGCATTACCGCCTTCTGTCCCGGCGAACCAGGTTTCCAGAATCGCATCAGCCTGCTGGTTTTCTTTCACCAGCGCCAGCGGGCGACCGTTCATCAGCACCAGCACCAGCGGTTTGCCGGTCGCTTTCAGCGCAGCAATCAGATCACGCTGGCTTTGTGGAAGGGTGATATCGGTACGGCTGGAGGCTTCGTGCGCCATGCCCTGCGCTTCACCAACGACGGCCACGACGACGTCAGACTGCTTCGCCGCGTTCACCGCTTCGTCAATCATCGCTTTCGCCGGGCGCGGATCGACCTTCACCGCTTCCTCGTACTGATTGAGGAAAGTAACGATATCGTTATCGTTAGTGACGTTCGCTCCTTTGGCGTAAACCACTTTCGCGTTTTCCCCGACCGCGTTTTTAATCCCGGTCAGCACGGTCACGGACTGGTCGGCCACGCCTGCCGCAGACCAGCTCCCCATCACGTCACGCTTGCTGTCGGCCAGCGGGCCAACCACGGCAATGGTGCCGGATTTCTTCAGCGGCAGCGTCTCCAGGCGGTTTTTCAACAGCACCAGACTTTCGCGCGCCACGTCGCGGGCTTCTTTACGGTGCAGTCGGCTTTCCGCGTTGGTATCCACCGGGTCTGACCCTTTCGGCCCCAGGTGGCTATACGGATCGTTAAACAGCCCCATGTCATATTTCACATTCAGCACGTGGCGCGTCGCGTCGTCCAGCTCCGCCATCGTTACCTTGCCGCTCTTCACCAGCCCCGGCAGGTATTTGCTGTAGTATTCGTCGCTCATGCTCATGTTGATGCCGGACTTGAGCGCCACGCGCACCGCGTCTTCCGGGTCGGAGGCGGTACCGTGCTTAATAAGCTCCTTAATCGCGCCGTGGTCAGAAACGGTGATGCCCTTAAAGCCCCACTGGTCGCGCAGCACATCTTTCAGCAGCCAGGAGTCAGACGTCGCGGGTGTGCCGTTGAGTGAGTTCAGCGCGACCATCACCGCGCCACTGCCCGCGTCCAGCCCCGCTTTGTACGGCGGCATGTAATCGTTGAACAGACGCTGCGGGCTCATGTCGACGGTGTTGTACTCTTTACCGCCTTCAACGGCACCGTAGGCCGCGAAGTGTTTGACGCTGGTCATCACCGAGTAGCGATCTGCCGGGCTCTTGCCCTGCATCGCTTCCACCATGGTTTTTCCCATCGTGGCGGTTAAATACGTATCTTCGCCAAAGCCTTCCGAGGCACGGCCCCAGCGCGGATCGCGGGAGACGTCCACCATCGGTGCCCAGGTCATGTTCAGGCCGTCGTCTGCTGCTTCATAGGCAGAAACGCGCCCGACGGTTTTCACCGCGTCGAGGTTAAAAGAGGAAGCGAGTCCGAGGCTGATCGGGAAGACAGTACGCTGGCCGTGCAGCACATCATAGGCGAAGAAAAGAGGAATTTTCAGGCGGCTGAGTTCCATCACCTGATCCTGCATTTTGCGGATATCCGGGCGGGTGACCGTGTTAAAGATCGCGCCAACCTGTCCGTCTTTGATCATCTCACGGATGGCCTCTTTCGGGTTATCCGGGCCGACGCTTATCAGGCGTAACTGGCCGATTTTCTCATCGACCGTCATCTTTTTGAGCAATTCCGTGACAAACGCATCCCGTGCTTCAGGCGTGAGCGGGTGATTGCCAAATAAATCCTCTGCCAGCGCAGGTTGCAGCGCCAGGCTAACGGCGACACCTACAGAACATAGCCATTTCATGTCGTTTTACTCTCTCATCAATAACCGCCGGAAGAACTCGGCCAGACCGTGCGAAAAGCGCAGTGTGCCACAAACCCTCTGAACGTTGCAGGGTTATTCTCTGATTTTTCTCATGAATATTAGACCGCTTAAGGGTTAATCGCGCTATGCTTTACAGCGAGAAATTTGCCCCACCACAAGGAGTGGAAGATGTCTTCTGTTCGAACTGACGATAACAACGCATTTATTAACGAACTGTCGCGCCTGGTTGGTCACTCTCACCTGCTTACCGACCCGGCCAAAACCGCCCGTTACCGCAAGGGCTTTCGTTCCGGCCAGGGCGACGCGCTGGCGGTGGTATTCCCCGGCACGCTGCTGGAGCTGTGGCGCGTACTGAGCGCCTGCGTCGTCGCCGATAAAATTATCTTAATGCAGGCCGCCAATACCGGCCTGACCGAAGGTTCAACGCCAAACGGCAATGATTACGATCGCGACATTGTCATCATCAGCACCCTGCGCCTCGACAAACTGCACCTGCTGGACAAAGGTGAACAGGTGCTCGCCTTCCCCGGCACCACGCTTTATTCGCTGGAAAAAGCGCTTAAGCCGCTGGGGCGTGAACCGCATTCTGTGATCGGCTCCTCCTGCATTGGTGCGTCGGTGATTGGCGGGATCTGCAATAACTCCGGGGGCTCGCTGGTGCAGCGCGGCCCCGCTTACACCGAGATGTCGCTCTACGCCCGTATCGATGAAAACGGCAAGCTGACGCTGGTGAACCATCTGGGTATCGATCTGGGCGTCACGCCAGAACAGATCCTCAGCAAACTCGACGATGACCGCGTGAAGGACGAAGACGTTCAGCACGATGGCCGCCACGCGCATGACCACGACTACGTGACCCGCGTGCGCGATATTGAGGCGGACACGCCTGCGCGTTATAACGCTGACCCGGACCGCCTGTTTGAATCCTCCGGTTGTGCGGGCAAACTTGCGGTCTTTGCCGTGCGCCTCGATACCTTCCCGGCCGAGAAAAAGCAGCAGGTGTTTTATATCGGCACCAACCAGCCTGAAGTACTGACCGAAATTCGACGTCATATTCTGGGCGAATTCACCCATCTGCCGGTGGCAGGCGAGTATATGCACCGGGACATTTACGACATCGCCGAACGCTACGGGAAAGACACCTTCCTGATGATCGACAAGCTCGGCACCGACAAAATGCCGTTCTTCTTCACCATGAAGGGGCGCACCGACGCCATGCTGGATAAGGTGCCGCTGTTTAAGCCACACTTTACTGACCGCTTCATGCAGAAACTGGGCAATGTCTTCCCGGCACATTTACCGGAGCGAATGAAGACCTGGCGCGACAAGTATGAACACCATCTGCTGCTGAAAATGGCCGGGGACGGCATTGCCGAAGCGCAAACCTGGCTGACCGAATTCTTCAAAACCGCCGACGGGGATTTCTTTGCCTGTACGCCTGAAGAAGGGAGCAAAGCCTTCCTGCACCGTTTCGCGGCTGCGGGTGCGGCCATTCGGTATCAGGCCGTTCATTCCGAAGAGGTGGAAGACATTCTGGCGCTGGATATCGCTCTGCGTCGAAACGATACTGAATGGTTTGAACACCTGCCGCCGGAGATCGACAGCAAGCTGGTGCACAAGCTCTATTACGGCCATTTTATGTGCTACGTTTTCCACCAGGATTACATCGTCAAAAAAGGCGTCGACGCGCATGAGTTGAAAGAGCAAATGCTCGCCCTGCTGCGCGAGCGCGGCGCACAATATCCTGCGGAACATAACGTCGGTCATCTGTATAAAGCGCCAGAGACACTTAAGCGGTTTTATCGCGAAAATGACCCTACAAACAGTATGAATCCCGGCATTGGTAAAACAACGCGGAAGAAATACTGGAAAGAGAGTGCCGAAACCGAGCAGCACAATACGCAAGCCTCTGATTGAAGCACACCGTCATATTTAAGAGATTGTTAAGCGCGTCTCAAACGTAATAGAGTAATTGCCTGTTGCCGGAGAAACCTTTCTCCGGCCTTCAATGATGAGGAGCAGGCACATCATGTCGGCAGTAGAGGCGTTATCCGAAACCGAAGTGGAAGTGCGCGATGCCCTTCCTGACGATGTGCATGCCATCTCGGCCATCTATGCCTGGCATGTGCTCCATGGTCGCGCATCGTTTGAAGAAGTTCCCCCCACCGTTGACGAAATGCGTGAGCGTTTGAAAAACGTGACCGGAAGCGGTTTACCGTGGCTGGTTGCGCTGTATCGCGGCATCGTCGTAGGCTATTGCTATGCCACGCCCTATCGCCCGCGTCATGCCTATCGCTATACGCTTGAGGAGTCCATTTATGTGGATGCCAGCACCACCGGACGCGGTTTTGGTACGGCGCTGATGGATGCCCTGATTGCACGGTGTGAGCAAGGTCCCTGGCGGCAGATGATTGCTGTGGTCGGTGACGGAAACAATAACGCGGGCTCGTTACGGCTGCATAAAAAACATGGCTTCGAGGTTGTCGGTCAGTTGCGCAGCGTAGGCTACAAGAAGGGGGACTGGCGGGATACGTTGATCATGCAGCGTCCACTCAACGATGGTGACTGGACGCTGCCGGAGTAGGCACTTTCGCCCGGTGGCGCTTCGCTTACCGGGCCTACGTGTCGGGCTGCTTTAGGGCCGTAGGCCGGGTAAGGCGAAGCCGCCACCCGGCACAGACAGGCGACTCAGTCGTTTTGTGCCGTCGCCATCTGTTCCGCTTTCTGCTTTTTATACGTCAACGCAGCGGCCGGAACCGGTTGCACTTTCCCGGTCTCAATCCAGGTACGCAGACGGCTGGCATCCGCAAAATGGGTATATTTGCCGAAGGCATCCATCACCACCAGCGCCACCGGCTTACCGTTAAACACGGTGCGCATCACCAGGCAGTGTCCTGCCGCATTGGTAAACCCGGTTTTGGTTAACTGGATATTCCAGTTTTCACGGTAGACCAGATGGTTGGTATTGCGAAACGGCAGCGTATACGCAGGATTCGAGAATGTCGCCATATCTTCACGCGTGGTACTGAGCTGGCCAATCAGCGGGTACTGTTTGCTGGCAATCAGCAGCTTCGTCAAATCCCGCGCCGTAGAGACGTTATGGATCGACAGGCCGGTTGGCTCAACGTAATGCGTGTTAGTCATACCCAGCGATTTAGCCTTAGCGTTCATCGCCCGTATAAACGCGTCATAGCCGCCCGGATAGTGGTGAGCCAGGCTCGCCGCTGCGCGGTTTTCTGAGGACATCAGCGCCAGCAGCAGCATATTTTTACGGCTGATTTCACTGTTCAGACGCACGCGAGAGTAGATCCCTTTCATCTCAGGCGTATGGCTGATATCCACTTTCAGCTTTTCATCCAGCGGCAGTCGTGCATCAAGCACCACCATCGCGGTCATTAATTTGGTAATCGAGGCGATTGGACGCACCAGATCCGGGTGGCTGGCGTAGATCACCTTATTGGTATTTAGATCAACAATCATCGCGCTACCGGAAGCGATTTGCGGTTGGGTAGCGGCGGTGGTCACCGCGGGCGTTTTGGCCATCGCTGGCGCGGCAACAGATGCCCCCAGGATAAGCGCAAGGCTAAGTAATGAAACTCGGAATTTCAGCATGGTGAGACTTCTGATAATTATTCACGCACGTAATGACGTACACCGCCTGTGTTAACGGACAATCACAGGCTGGCTTTGGCATCATAGCGGTGACCGTGCGTTGTCGCCAGCGGATAATCGTGAACAGATGCTGCATTGCTGGCATTTACGCCAGCAATGCAGTGAGCTTAAAAGAGACGGTATCCATAACCCCAAAGAATAACCGTCAGCGCCAGTAGCGCCTCCAGGACCAGCACGCCGATGGCGAGCGTTGAGCTGGAGAAGCTCAGGCCCTCTTCTTTATTGATATTCAGGAAGGTGGGTACTCCCAGATACAGCAGATAGCCTGTGTAAAAGAGAGCGACAGTACCGATCAGCGCGCACAACCAGACCAGTGGATAAAGCGCAACAATACCGCTTAAAAACAGCGGGGTCGCGACATATCCGGCAAAGACCATACAGTGTGCCAGCGACGGGCGTTGTGGGTAATTACGTGCCATCCAGTAAATGACGCGCCCCATAACCGCCACCCCTGCCAGCATCAGGCCATAAAACAGAATGGCGAGGTATAAACCCGTAAACCAGGAGAGCTGAACGACGGTGCCATCACCAAAGTTCCAGCCGATTTGTGTTGTACCAATAAACGCGCAGATCACCGGCACCGCAGCCATCAGCAGCACATGGTGCGTATAGTGATGCGCGACCGTTTCATTCTCGTTTCTGATGACCTGCATTTCACGGTCGGGATGGGAGAAGAGTCCCCAGACATGGTTCATAACGCCCCCTTGTTGTCGGCCCGTCAGCGATAGTGTAAGTATAATGCAGAGGTTAGATTATTTTCTGTACAGTGGGAAATTTCCGTTGATTGCCGCGATATTTATTCATGAGGTATATGATTAAGGCAGGCATGTGTAGGGAGATTAGGCTTACTTAATGGATATCAACGGTCTTATTGAACAATACGGATACGCTGCGCTGGTGATCGGTAGCGTGGCAGAAGGTGAAACCATTACGCTTTTAGGCGGTGTCGCCGCGCATCAGGGATTGCTGAAATTTCCTCTGGTGGTCGCTGCGGTCGCTCTCGGTGGCATGATTGGCGATCAGTTGCTCTACTTTCTGGGCCTGCGTTTTGGACCCACGCTTTTAAAGCGTTTTGCGAAACATCAAAAGAAAATCCGCCGTGCGCAACGGCTTATCCAGCGTAATCCTTACCTTTTCGTCATTGGCACCCGCTTTATGTACGGCTTTCGGATTATCGGGCCAATTCTGATTGGTGCCAGCCGCTTACCGCCCAAACTATTTCTGCCGCTCAATATTATTGGCGCAATTGCCTGGGCGCTTATCTTTACCACGCTCGGCTACGTGGGTGGGGAAGTGATTGGCCCGTGGCTACATAACCTTGATCAGCATATTAAACACTGGGCGTGGTTGATTCTGGTGGTTGTGGCGGTGATTGGGGTAAGGCTTTGGCTCAGGCATCGTGAGAAGACGCGGCGGGATGAAGGGTAAGTGCGCGACGCACTTACCCTTCACTCTACCCTGCTGGCTTAAACTGCGGGTTTGCCAGCATAAATCCGCCATCGACAATAAACGACTGTCCGGTGGCGTAACTGGCGTCGTTGTCACACAGCCATGCCACCAGGCTGGCAATCTCTTTGGTGTGTCCCGGTCTTGCCAGCGGGATTTCTGGCATCGATCCCGCCTTTACTTCGCTGTCGTCCATATCATTCATCGGGGTGGCTATCGCGCCAGGGGCAACGGCGTTCACCAGAATTTTATGCTCCACCAGTTCAAGCGCCATCGATTTGGTTAACCCTCCCAGCGCATGTTTGGCTGCCGTATACGCACTCGCCTCCGGAAGGGGCGTGTGTTCATGCACCGAAGTGATATTCACTATGCGGCCCCCTTCTCCTTGTTTCACCATCTGACGTGCCGCGATTTGTGAACAGAGAAACGCGCCGTCGACATCCACGGTAAAAATGCTCCGCCAGTCGTCAAACTTCATATCCAGAAATGGGGCTTTGGTCATCGCGCCAGCATTATTGACCAGCACATCCAGCCGACCAAAACGCCCGATAAGCGTTTCAATCGCCTTCGCGCCTTCTGGCAGCGCGCTTAAATCAAGCTGGATAGCTTCTGCCCGCTGCCCCAGCGCTTCAACCTCGCGACACGTCTCCAGCGCCCCTTTTTCGTCAGAATGCCAGGTGACGCCGACATCAAAACCCCGCTCAGCCAGCATCAGCGCCGTGGTTTTGCCAATCCCCGAATCAGATGCGGTAACAATTGCCACTCTGGTCATACTCACCTCCTCAATATCATCAAAGAGGTAAGTATAGATAATGACCGTTTTTACCCGTGATGATAGCCGCCGCCCAGCGCAGAAGTGAGCTGTAGCGTAGCGTCCACATACTGCCCTTTGAGCATGATCCCGGCGATGTGTTCTTTTAATGCCGGAATTTTGGCTTCGCTGACGCGTGAGCCAGCAATGATTCCCGCGCTAAAGCGAGCCTGTGCCAGCGCAACCACGCGCGCGGCATCTTTTTCCACCTGCTGTTGCTGCTGATTTTTGGCCGTCAGCGTTTCGACTTCACTGGCCGTCCGCGCAACCTGGTTCACGGCATCCACCACGGCTTTGTTGTAGTTCGCTACCGACAGATTGTTCTGAGCCTGGGCAATATCAAGGTTCGCATTCAGCCTGCCGCTGTCGAAAATCGGCAACGTTAACCCGGCAGTGACGCCCATTTGTTGCGCAGAAGAGCGGAACAGGTCGCTCAGATGCAGAGCATCCTGTTGTAAGAATGCCATCAGATTGATATCCGGGTAGAAGGCTGCTCTGGCGGCCTCGACGTCGCTCATGGAGGCTTCGATATACCAGTGTGCTTCCTGTAAATCAGGACGACGAGCCAGCAACTCATAGCCGAGCGTGGTCGGTAACGACGCTTCTGTAGCAGGCAGTGCGTGGCGCGAAAGTTTCATTGTCGGGGACTGGGTCAGCGCCGCCAGGCGCGCCTCCACCGCTTTCATTTTGCCGTTCACTTCTGCCAGCTGTTCATCCGTCTTGCTGGCATTGATATCGGTTTCGACACCTTCAACGGAGGAGGTAATACCGTGCTGATACAGTTCCCGGTCGGCGTGGATGATATTTTCCTGCTCCCGTTTGATCTCTGCCAGAACATCACCCACAGCGGCCTGGGTTTGCCAGTCCCAGTAAAGCCGGGCCACGCTGCTGGCAAGCAGTTGACGGGTCTGTTCCAGCTCCGCTTTTTGTGCATTCACCTTGCCGATTCTTGCTTCTACCTGGTCCCGGTTTTTCCCCCACAGATCCAGATCCCAGCCTGCCGTCAGTCCAAATGTGCCGTTGGTGTACCACGGTCCGGTGGTTCCCGCCGCAGGATCGGTGATAGCAAACGGCCCCATCAGCCCTTCTGCCGACATCTTCTGGCGCTCCGCGTCAGCAGAAAAGTCGATCTGCGGGCCGTCAGCAGCCATCGCAGCTTTTGCCTGTGCTTCTGCCAGGGTAATGCGTTGCCGCGCAATTTGCATATCCGGCGCATCATTCAGGGCTTTTGCAATCAGCGAATCAAGCTGGGGATCGTTATACGCTTTCCACCACTCATTTTTCGGCCAGTCAGTGTGGCTCAATTGTGTATTAACAGACGTTGCGACGGCTTGCGTTTGTACGGGTGAGACAGTGGCATGTTCAGGCGCGCACGCCGACAAAATGAAAACAACGGGAGCACTCAGAGATAAAATAAGAGAACGTTTCATTACGGCATTACCAAAAAAATAAAGGCGCACGTTACGCCCGATATCGTTATTTTTTTTAGTAACGCGTGGCAATCAGCAATTTGTCATACATTTACACAATCAGAAAAATATTTTCTTTAAGAATCAGTTAATTAAATTCATTTATTGTGATTATGAATTGTTAACGTGAAGGGCTGCTACACTTAATATCGATAACCAGACGCAGGAGAGCCGAATGAAAATATTATTGTGGGTAATTTTAATTATTTTTCTGATAGGGCTGTTAGTGGTGACGGGTGTATTCAAGATGATTTTCTGATTTATTTGCCCGGCACTTTACCGGGCAAATTCAAAGAAATGCCCCTTCAGCGTTTTGCCTGGATAACGCGCGCAATATCAGCAGACGTCTGCAGCGTGCGGATCTCCTGAAATAAGCCCAGTGCCTCGCTGTACTCTTTACGCAAATAACTTAGCCACTGTTTAATACGCGCAACGTGATACAAACCCGTATCGCCCTGCTTTTCCAGACGACTGTATTTTTGCAGCAGTGTCACCACCTCATGCCACGGCATACGCGGCGCGTTATATTTCACCACCCGGCTGAGGTTCGGCACGTTCAGCGCACCGCGACCTATCATCACCGCATCGCAGCCCGTCTCTTTCAGGCACGCCTGCGCGCTTTCGTAATCCCAGATTTCGCCATTGGCAATAACCGGAATGGTGAGCCTTTTGCGGATCTCACCGATCGCCTGCCAGTTAATGCGATCGGCTTTGTAGCCATCTTCTTTGGTGCGGCCATGTACTACCAGCTCTGTTGCCCCGGCCTGCTGCACCGCATCGGCAATTTCAAACTGGCGCGCGTCGCTGTCCCAGCCCAGGCGCACTTTGACCGTCACCGGCAGATGCGACGGCACGGCTTCACGCATCGCCTTCGCGCCACGGTATATGAGTTCAGGATCTTTCAGCAGCGTTGCCCCGCCGCCGCTGCCGTTGACCAGCTTCGACGGACAACCGCAGTTGAGATCGACACCGTAAGAGCCCAGCTCGACCGCGCGGGCGGCGTTTTCCGCCAGCCACTCCGGATACTGACCTAATAACTGGATGCGCACCAGCGTACCGGAGGTGGTTCGGCTCTGACGGTGCAGCTCCGGGCAGAGTCGGTAGAAAGACTTTACCGGCAACAACATATCGACCACGCGCAAAAACTCCGTCACGCAGAGATCGTAATCGTTCACCTCGGTCAGCAGCTCGCGCACGAGAGAATCGAGCACGCCTTCCATTGGGGCCAGCAAAACACGCATAAGATTACCTGTGAAAAAAGACGCGCTATAGTAGCTGCTCTCCAGGCATGAGGAAATACCCGACGTTCCATTTGGGAATGTCTGGTATGCTCAAAATTCATGATGTGATCCGTGGCACATTTCCGGGTTTAATTGTATGATGAATGCGTTTCATCAAGGACTTTAATCATGAGCAAATCACTGAATACTCTCTGGCAATATCTGCGCGCATTCGTCCTGATTTATGCCTGTCTTTACGCCGGGATCTTCATTGCTACCCTGCTGCCCATCACCATTCCTGGCAGCATTATCGGGATGTTGATCCTGTTTGTGCTCCTGGCGCTGCAAATTCTGCCCGCAAAATGGGTTAACCCTGGCTGCTTCGTTCTCATCCGCTATATGGCGCTGCTGTTCGTGCCCATCGGCGTGGGCGTGATGCAATATTTCGATTTGCTCAAAGCGCAGTTCGGCCCGATTGTCGTCTCCTGCGCGGTCAGTACGCTGGTGGTTTTCCTGGTGGTGAGCTGGAGTTCGCATCTGGTACATGGCGAACGTAAAGTGGTCGGGCAGAAAGGAACAAAACAATGATGGCCAATATCTGGTGGTCGCTGCCGTTAACGCTGGTGGTGTTCTTCGCCGCTCGTAAACTTGCGGTACGCTTCAAAATGCCGTTGCTGAACCCGCTGCTGGTCGCGATGGTGGTGATCATTCCTTTCCTGCTGCTCACCGGCATTCCCTATGAGCGTTACTTTGCCGGGAGCAAAATTCTCAACGACCTTTTGCAACCTGCCGTTGTGGCGCTGGCGTTTCCTCTTTATGAGCAACTGCACCAGATCCGCGCCCGCTGGAAGTCCATCATTACTATCTGTTTCGTCGGCAGCCTGGTGGCGATGATCACCGGAACATCGGTGGCTCTGCTGATGGGAGCGTCGCCACAGATTGCCGCCTCCATCCTGCCAAAATCGGTCACCACGCCTATCGCAATGGCCGTGGGTGGCAGTATCGGCGGTATTCCGGCGATAAGCGCTATGTGCGTGATTTTCGTCGGGATTCTGGGTGCGGTATTTGGACATACCCTGCTGAATGCGATGCGTATCCACACGAAAGCCGCGCGCGGCCTGGCAATGGGCACGGCGTCGCATGCTCTGGGCACCGCGCGTTGCGCTGAAACAGATTATCAGGAAGGGGCATTTAGCTCGCTGGCGCTGGTGATTTGCGGGATCATTACCTCTCTGATTGCTCCGTTCGTGTTCCCGGTTATTCTGGCGGTGGTGGGCTAAAATTTGCGATGCGTCGCGCAAATTTCATTTTGATTTCATAAGTTGCATAAACAATGAGAAGTGGATCACATATAAAGCCGTAACGGCTCCGTACACTACCGATCCATTAACCTTTAAGAGGCAACGCCATGCATCCACGTTTTCAATCTGCTTTCGCCCAGCTTGCAGAGAATTTGCAATCAGCCCTGGCTCCGGTTCTGGCGGATACGCATTTCCCCGCCCTGCTGACGGCCGGGCAGGTCGCGACGCTTAAACAAGCAACGGGACTGGACGAAGACGCGCTGGCTTTCGCACTGCTGCCGCTGGCTGCCGCCTGCGCGCGCGCCGATCTCTCCCACTTTAATGTCGGCGCAATTGCACGCGGCGTGAGCGGGACATGGTACTTCGGCGGAAACATGGAGTTCCTGGGTGCGACCATGCAGCAAACCGTCCATGCGGAACAAAGCGCCATCAGCCACGCCTGGCTGCGCGGTGAAAAAGCGCTGAGCGCCATTACCGTAAACTACACGCCCTGCGGTCACTGCCGTCAGTTTATGAATGAGCTGAACAGCGGTTTGCAGCTGCGCATCAATCTGCCAGGCCGCGAGCCGCATACGCTGGGCGATTATCTGCCGGACGCCTTCGGGCCGAAAGATCTGGAGATCAAAACGCTGCTGATGGACGACCAGAACCACGGCTTTGCCCTGTCCGGTGATGAGCTGAGCCAGGCGGCCATTACTGCCGCAAATAAAAGTCATACCCCGTACAGCAAATCGCCAAGCGGCGTGGCGCTGCAGTGTCGTGACGGCCGTATCTTCACCGGCAGCTATGCAGAAAACGCTGCGTTTAACCCGACGCTGCCTCCGCTGCAGGGTGCCCTGAACCTGTTGAGTCTGAACGGCTATGACTACCCGGATATCCAGCGTGCCATTCTGGCAGAAAAAGCCGATGCGCCGCTGATTCAATGGGACGCCACCGCCGCCACGCTGAAAGCGCTGGGCTGCTCGACCATCGACCGCGTACTGCTTGCGTAAATTTCCGGCGGGCAGAAATGCCCGCCGACTGATGAAAAACCCTTCAGTTGATTCGCTGTTTCTTGCGCTAACCAGGCGGGTAAAGTAGCCTGAGTTAAATTTCACCTCAGGTATGAGCCATCTGCATGTTAAAGCGCGTTTTTTACAGCCTGTCTGTCCTGGTCGGCATACTGCTGTTGATCGTGCTGGGTCTCGACCGGTGGATGAGCTGGAAAACGGCCCCTTATATCTTCGATGATCTTCAGGACCTGCCCTACCGTCAGGTCGGCGTCGTACTTGGCACCGCCAAGTATTACCGCACCGGCGTGATCAACCAGTATTATCGCTACCGTATTCAGGGCGCGCTGAATGCCTATAACAGTGGCAAGGTAAATTACCTGCTGCTGAGCGGCGATAACGCGCTGCAAAGCTATAACGAACCCGTGACGATGCGAAAAGATCTGATTGCCGCAGGCGTCGATCCAGCGGATATCGTGCTGGATTATGCCGGGTTCCGCACTCTGGATTCCATCGTGCGTACCCGTAAAGTATTCGACACGAACGATTTCATTATTATTACTCAGCGCTTCCACTGCGAGCGCGCGCTGTTTATCGCGCTGCATATGGGCATCCAGGCCCAGTGCTATGCCGTGCCGTCGCCTAAGGATATGCTGAGCGTGCGTGTGCGTGAGTTTGGCGCGCGGTTTGGCGCGCTGGCAGATCTGTATATCTTCAAACGCGAACCGCGCTTCTTAGGCCCGCTGGTGCCCATTCCGGCGATGCATGAAGTGCCGGAAGATGCCCAGGGTTATCCGGCGGTAACGCCAGAGCAGTTGCTGGATATACAGAAGAAGAAATAGCGTTGCCAGGCGCATTACCCCACCTAAAACAGAACACGTCCTGTAGGCCCGGTAAGCGCAGCGCCACCGGGCAGAATTACGCACCGGAGCCTCTCCTGCAATGGGGCACAAAAAAACCCGCATCACGCGGGTTTTTTCGTTATTCAGAATCTTATTTCTTACGTGCGTACTTCAGTGAATCCAGCGCAACCGCGAAGATAATAATCGCGCCTTTGATAATGTACTGCCAGTACGGGTTCACGCCGATGTAGGTCAGACCGTAGTTGATAACGGTGAAGATGATCACACCGGTCACCACACCCAGCACCGTACCCACGCCGCCGCTGAAGGAGACGCCGCCAACCACACAAGCGGCAATCGCATCCAGTTCGTACATAAAGCCGAGGTTGTTGGTCGCAGAGCCGATACGTCCCGCTTCCAGCATCCCGCCGAAAGCGTAGAACACGCCTGACAGGGCATAAATCATCAGCAGATTCAGGGCAACATTTACCCCGGAGACTTTCGCCGCTTCCGGGTTGCCACCGATAGCGAAGATGTTTTTACCGAAGCGGGTTTTGTTCCACAGCACCCAGACGAAGGCCACCGCAATCAGCGCATAGAAAGTAATGTACGACAGGCGGAAGCTGCCCAGCGCAACGAACCCCTGCGTGAAGGTCGAGAAGCCGCTGTCGAAGCCAGAAATCGGGGATGCCCCCACGAAGTCGTAATAGAGGGAGTTGATCCCGTAGACGATGATCATCGTACCTAACGTGGTGATGAATGGCGTCACGTTCAGGTAAGCAATGATAATACCGTTAATCAGACCAATCACCGCGCCGATAGCGCACACAATCAGGATCACCACGAAAATCGGCATGGTTGCCATTTCCGGGAACACCTTGTTAGCGTTTTCCATCGACTGCAGCAGCGTTGCCGCAATAACCGCCGCCAGACCGACCTGACGCCCTGCAGAAAGGTCCGTCCCCTGGGTGACGATAAGCCCTGCCACGCCCAGCGCGATGATGATACGCACGGAAGACTGGGTCAGAATGTTACTCAAGTTCAGCAAACTTAAGAACGTAGGGTCCTGGAAAATAATAATGGCCAGTAACACTAAAAGAACAACGTAAATACCGCCTTCTTTCAGATAAGTGAGAAAACTTTTTTTATTTAACGCACTCATGAGGAGCCCCTGATCTTAAAGGTGCAAAGACGCAAGACGCAAAATTTCGTTTTGCGTTGTCGTTTTGGTGTCAACAATACCGGCAACGAGACCATTGCTCATAACCAGAATACGATCTGTGATCCCTAACAATTCCGGCATTTCGGAAGAAATAATAATGATCCCTTTATTCTTTTTAGCCAGCTCAGCAATCAACTGATAAATCTCAAATTTTGCACCTACATCAATACCACGGGTAGGTTCATCCAGCATCAGAATTTCCGGTTGGGTTAACAACCAACGACCGATAATAACCTTTTGCTGGTTCCCCCCCGAAAGCGAACCGATTTGTGTACGGTGGCCCGGTGTTTTCACGCGCATAGCGTCAATAACCCACTGGGTATCACTCTTCATGCGGGAATTATCCAGCAGACCCACTTTATTTTTATAGTTGCGAATATTCGAGATTAACGAGTTAAAATTAATGTCGAGATACGCATAAATCCCGGTCGAGCGTCGCTCTTCCGTCACCAGCGCAAAACCATTATTAATGGCTTCGTTGGCGTTGTGGTTATTAATTTTCTTGCCGTGCAGCGTAATCGTACCGCCCGATTTTTCACGGATACCAAACAGGGTCTCCACAATATCGGTACGTTTCGCCCCCACCAGCCCGGCAATGCCCAGAATCTCGCCTTTGTGCAGGTCGAAGGAGACATCGCGAATGGACGGCTGGCGCAGCGACGTGAGGTTACGCACCTCCAGAATCACTTCACCCGGCTTGTTTTCTTTGTCCGGGAAGCGCTGGTTGAGGGAACGGCCCACCATCATGGCGATGATCTTGTCCATGTCCAGCCCTTCCAGCGGCTGGGTGGCAATCCACTGGCCGTCACGGAGGATGGTAATTTCGTCACACAGCTGGAAGATCTCTTCCATTTTATGCGAGATATAGACAATGCCGCAGCCGCGATCTTTCAGCTTACGAATAATGGTAAAAAGGTGGTTAACCTCTTTTTCCGTTAATGATGATGTCGGTTCATCCATGATGACAATTTTGGCATCATAGGAGAACGCTTTGGCAATTTCGATCATCTGCATCTGAGAAACGGATAACGTCCCGACGCGGGCGCGCGGATCGATATCAATATCCAGTTCATCGAAAATAGCTTTGGTGTCGCGATACATTTTATCCTGATCGACAAAGACACCTTTGGTTGGATAACGGCCCAGCCACATATTATCCATAACCGAGCGTTGCAGTACCAGGTTCAATTCCTGGTGAACCATTGAGATACCGTTTTCCAGCGCTTCTTTCGCTGAATGGAAATCGATCTCTTTCCCCTGAAAAAGAATGCTGCCAGAATCTTTTTGATAGATCCCAAAAAGACATTTTAATAATGTTGATTTACCCGCCCCGTTTTCACCCATTAAGGCATGAATAGAGTGGGGACGAACTTTTAAATTAACATTATCGAGTGCCTTAACACCGGGAAAAGACTTGTTGATACCGCTCATTTCCAACAAGTATTCACCGGACGACTGAGTATTTGTGCTGACCATAATTATACCTTGTTGGCCTCGCATATCGCGTTATAAAAGGGCGCAACGAATTGCGCCCAGTGGAGACATGTCGATTAACTTATTTACCGATAAACTCAGCCAGGTTGGACTGGTCTACGCCCACGTAAGGTACGCGAACGATTTTATTGTCGATTTTCCAGTTGGTGCCATCAGCTGCACCTTTGCCATCGGCCAGGTTTTTCGCCAGATCAAAGGTCGCTTTCGCCTGGTTGTTGGCATCGTTCAGAACAGTACCGGCCATCGCACCTGACTTAACGAGCGCCAGTGCTTCTGGCAGAGCATCCACACCAAATACAGGAATGGACGATTTGTTGTGTGCTTTCAGCGCTTCGACTGCACCCATTGCCATCGCATCGTTGTTGGCGATAACCACTTCGATTTTGTTGGCGTTAGGGCCGGACAGCCATGCGTCCATCTTATCTTTCGCCTGAGCGGTATCCCACATTGCCGTATCCAGCGCTAACTGCTGGGTTTTCAGGCCCTTGTCGTTCAGCTCTTTGATAACATAAGTGGTACGGGCTTCAGCATCCGGATGGCCTGGCTCGCCTTTCAGCAGAACAAACTGGATCTGACCATCTTTGTTCAGGTCCCAGTTCGGGTTCGCCGCCCAGTGTTTAGCGATCAGATCGCCCTGGATAATACCGGACTCTTTGGAGTCAGTACCCACGTAATACGCTTTGTCGTAGCTATCCAGCGCTTTACGCGAAGGTTCTTTGTTGAAGAAGACGATTGGCACGTTCTGGCCACGTGCTTTCTCAATTACTGTGCCTGCCGCTGCCGGGTCAACCAGGTTGATTGCCAGCGCTTTCACGCCTTTTGCCAGCAGAACATCGATCTGGTCGTTCTGTTTGGACTGGTCGTTCTGGGAGTCATTCATCAGCAGCTGAACGTCTGGCGCTGCCTTAGCATCTTTCTCAATTGCTTTACGCACAACAGACATGAAGTTGTCGTCGTATTTATAGATAGTCACGCCAATACGGGTATCCGCAGCGTGCGCTGCTGCACCAAAAAGCATGCTTGCCATTACAGCAGACAGAGTCAACACCTTCTTATTCATGGTATCTCCGGTTTTTTTTATGCAGGGTAGTTCTTGTGAATAACGGACGGCGGGCAGGTGTTAATAAAACGTTACTGATCGCCGAAGTTCACTTATAAAATTTCTATCTTCCGTGTTCGGTAACGCTCCAGAAATGCGTTTTTTTGGTTGTTTACGGCGCGTTGGCTATAGTCAAAGTGAATAATCACCGTTACATAGCGTTTCAGCCCTTAAAACGCTGACATCATAGTCAGCGGCTTGTTAAGATACTGTGAATTTACTCACAGATTGAAAACGGTTACATCACCACATGTAATCAGTTAGTGATCGGAACCACAATTTGTCGAATGGATACCGAGTGACGACGCACTAAAGTCGGCATGAAACAGTGCGTTGCACCGGGATCTAACTGCCCTGCCGCTCCCTGTAACGCCAGTTCTGTTGCCAGTTTTGCCATCGAAGCAATGGGGTAACGCACTGTGGTGAGCTGCGGGTCGGTGTAACGGGCGATGGGGATGTCATCGAAACCAATCAACGACAAATGCTGTGGCACCGCAATACCGTTATCTTTCAGGGCCGTGAGTGCCCCTGCCGCCATGCTATCGTTATAGGCAAAGACCGCAGACAACTGCAGATTGCGGCCCAATAACTCTACCATTGCCGCTTCACCGCCCTGCATATCTGGCGTACCTGTTCCCACCCAGCTCTCAAGCGGCACGATGCCCTGCTCTTTCAGGGCATTTTGCCACCCTTCGCGGCGCATCGTGTCGTCTTCAATATGATGGCTGGAGGCCAGATAACCGATGCGCTGGTGTCCATTATTGATCAGCATCCGCGTCGCCATCATCGCGCCGCTGACATTGTCCAGCCCTACGCAGCGATGGGCGTAACCTGGCACAATGCGGTTGATCAGCACCATGCCGGGAATTTGCTCCATAAACCCGGCCAGTTCTTCATCGCTCAGGGCTTTCGAATGGACAATCAACGCGTTACAGCGCTGGCGGATCAGCACTTCGATGGCATGACGCTCTTTTTCCGCTTCATGATAGCTGTTCCCGATCAGCACATACTTATGATGCTGCTGGGCGACAACGTCCACCGCTTTAACCAGTGCACCAAAAAACGCATCTGATACGTCCATCACCACCACGCCAATGGTGTCGCTGACCTGCGTCGCGAGCGCCTGGGCATTAGCATTTGGCCGGTATCCCAGCTGGGTGACGGCTTTCATTACGGTTTCACGGGTTTCAGGGCTGACCAGCGCGCTGTTGTTCAGCACGCGAGAGACGGTAGCAACAGAAACACCCGCCTGACGGGCGACGTCACGAATGGTGATCATATTCACCATCCTTCAAAGGATTGCAGCAACTCACAGATACCCCCTGTGTTTAGCAAGGTGGCTATTTTGGCAGCGAGAGAAAAGGGACTACGTGAAGAAGCTCACACGGATGAAAACGCTTACATCCGTTTTGTTAATGATTGTGATCCAGATCGTTATCTGGATGTATTACTCAATGATACACCCGAAGCATGTGCGGTTAATCGCCGCCACACCCACTCCAGCGGCCCCTGGCGGAAAAAGCGTAGCCAGATAACGGAAAACACCACGTTAACAACCCAGACCGGAATAACGAACGCCAGCAGCGTAAGCCGGTCGAATTTCATAAACAGGCCGAATCGATAGAAAAGCGTGGTGCAAATCAGCGTCTGCAAAATGTAATTGCTTAACGCCATACGCCCGACGCAGGCGACGGCACTGACGATCCACAGACGTGAGAGCTGCGGCCAGAAGCCATAAATGAGCGCCGCGTAGCCAATGGTCTGAAACGGTGCGCTCAGCTCGCGTGGCACCTGCAGCAGGAACGCACACCAGCGATAGTCCCAGTGAATATGCCACTGGGTGATGATGGCCGGAAGGTTAATCAGCACGCCCAGCAGAACCAGACCTGCGCCCGTGCGGCGATAGTGGCGCAGGCTAAATTCGCCTTTCAACCAGCCGGTACGCATCAGGGACGCGCCCATCAGCATCATTCCCGCCAGTTGCCAGCCGTACTGAGCACCCAGCGCCAGAAGATTATCCCCCAGCATATCCGCACGGTTACCGATCGCCTCTGTTCCGCCTTTCAGTTTCCAGAACTGTTCATACTGAAGGTTTGCCGCATCCGGTATCCATGAACGGTTAGTCGCATCGCCGGAGATAAGCCCCAACAGCAGTAATACGCCAAGCCCCATGACATAGAGCATCACGCCGGTATTAAACAGGCTTTTTACGCTATGCGCATCGCGGATGAGCCGCCAGCAGATCAGCCCCACCAGCCCATAGGCGAGCAGAATATCACCATCCCAGAAAAACAGGCCGTGAATAAAACCGAGGATCACCAGCAGCGTCAGGCGAGACTGTATCCAGCGCGTGCCGCGTTTAAGCAAAAGCTGAAGACCTGCGCCAAACAGCAGTGCAAACAGGGTGAGGAATTTGACCTGAGCAAAGAGATCGAGGATCGCCCACGTCCAGGCATCGCTACGGGTAATGTCGCCATACCAGGCAGGATTGAGATAAGCCGCCTTCGGCAAACCGAAGGCGCTGATATTCAGCAGCAGGATACCGAGAATGGCGACGCCGCGAACAAAATCGAGCGTGACGTTTCGCTCCATGGTCCCTGCCCTGTCTGATTAGTTATGGTGACGCACGGCGCGCAGGAACTCCTGGCGGGTGTTCTGGCTGGATTTAAACAGACCGCCCAGCGACGTGGTGGTGGTCGCACTGGTGGCATCACGCACACCACGCGCTTTTACACAATAGTGAACCGCGTCGATAGAGACCGCCACGTTATTGGTGCCCAGCAGGGTTTGCAACGCGGTGAGGATCTGCTGCGTCAGGCGCTCCTGCACCTGTGGACGCTGCGAGAAGAACTGCACGATGCGGTTGATCTTGGACAGGCCAATCACCGTATCTTTTGGAATGTAAGCCACGGTCGCTTTACCATCAATAGTCACGAAGTGGTGCTCGCAGGTGCTGGTCAGCGTGATATCGCGCACCGTCACCATCTCATCCACCTTCATCTTATTTTCGATAACCGTGATTTTCGGGAAATTGGCGTAATCGAGGCCGGAGAAGATCTCGTCGACATACATTTTTGCGATGCGGTGCGGCGTCTCCATCAGACTGTCATCGCTCAGATCGAGATTCAGCAGTTGCATGATCTCGGTCATGTGCCCGGAAATCAGTCGCTTACGGGTTTCATTATCTAACTCCTGAACCGGCGGGCGCAGCGGTGTTTCAAGGCCGCGTGCAACCAGGGCTTCATGGACCAGGGCAGCTTCTTTACTGAGTGATGACATTATTTTCTCCTGCAGGTGTGGCGTCTTTTGCCCTCGTTGTGGCAAAAGTGTGCGCTCATTGTGCGTGAGGCGGCGCACATAATCCAGTATTCACGACGATAATTATTGCAATTGCTGTTGCCTTTCGGCCTGACGGTTCCAGACCAATGCGCCGCCGATAAACAGCGCCACGCCCGCCAGCCCCAGCGCAGGCTCCAGCCGGTGCGTCAGCCAGGTCGATAAGGCAGAGGTTACCGGGCCAACCAGCTGGCCGATGGCATAACCGGTGGTGAGCAGTCCGGCCATATAGCGCGTGTGGCTCGGTGCCAGCTCGCGACCATATAAAAGAGAGAGCTGTACGGCACACAAGAATCCGCCGCCGACCAGCAGGCCGCCCGTCAGCAAACCGCCAATCCCCGGCAACAGCCAGGCGGCCAGCACGCCAGCGCCCTGCAACCACAGGACAATCGCCAGCCTGCGGTTAGACGTTGAGGTGTGGCGCAAAACAATGCTGAGAGCGATGCCTGCCACCGATGCCGCACCAAATATTGGCCAGACAAACTGGGCAAACAGGCTGCCAGGAAAACGGGCCGCAGCCATTTGCGATAAGAATGTCGCCGGAAGGATATAACCAAACCCGGCCAGGCTGTAGCTCCAGACCAGACGCTTTAGATCCGCCGTCAGCACCAGCGGCTCCGGTGCAGTGCCTGGCCGATGAAGTTGCCCTGCGCGTGGCAGATATCGCGCCACCACGGCAACAAGCACCAATGCCAGGACGCCATAGATTTGCCATGCGGCCCCCGCCGACAGCGCTTTCGCCTGAATATAGACCGCGAGCAGCCCGCTCAGGGCAATACCCGCTCCAGGCCCGGCAAACACGGCGGCACTGAGCCCCGGTTTACCCAGTTGCCCCAGCCGCTCGTTGGTCCATGCGGCAATTAATACCATTGACCAGCCGCTCATGCAGCCGATGACAAAGCGCAGCAGGCCGTGAACAAGGGCGTTATCCGCCACGGCGGAGAGCAATGTGAGCGCCACCGCACCAAAAATCCCCAGCCAGAGGCGGGTTTCAACGAAGCGATGAGCCCGCATGGCATCCCATGCCCCTACCAGATAGCCCAGATAGTTCATCGCCGCCACCAGTCCCGCGCTGGTAAGCGTGAGTTGTCCGGCAGCAATCATCAGCGGCACCTGAGGCGTAAAGGCAAAGCGCCCTATCCCCATCGCCACCACCAGAACCACAAAGCCACTGAGCGCGATTCGCAGCGCCATGATCACTCCAGTTGTTAAATAAAAGTTAATTTATGATGCAGCATCTCGCCGCCTTGCGAAAGTGAAAGTTGCTCACAGGTAAATGAAAACTCTGTATTATGGGTTTTATGAATAGCAAATCGCACTGAGGAGCCCTGCATGGAACTGCTCGAAGAGCATCGTTGTTTTGAAGGCCGACAGCAGCGCTGGCGGCACGACTCCACCGTTCTGAACTGCGCCATGACGTTCAGCATTTTTCTGCCGCCGGCCAAAGATGGCGTTAAGCCTCCGGTTCTGTTCTGGCTGTCGGGTTTAACCTGCAACGACGAGAATTTCACCACTAAAGCCGGTGCGCAGCGCATTGCGGCGGAGCTGGGCATTGCACTGGTCATGCCAGACACCAGCCCGCGCGGGGATGATGTCGCCGATGATGCCGGATATGATTTAGGTAAAGGTGCCGGGTTCTATCTGAACGCCACCCGTCAGCCGTGGGCGAGCCATTACCGTATGTACGACTATGTTCGCGACGAACTGCCTGCGCTGGTGCAAACGCAGTTTGACGTCAGCGAACGCTGCGCGATCAGCGGCCATTCTATGGGCGGACACGGCGCGCTGATTCTGGCGCTGAAAAACCCAGGAAAATATACCAGCGTGTCAGCCTTTGCGCCGATCGTGAATCCAGCGCAGGTGCCGTGGGGGCAGAAAGCGTTCGCGAATTATCTGGGTGATGATGCGGAAAAATGGCAGGCGTGGGACAGCTGTGCCCTGTTGCTGGCAAGCGAGGCGAAAGATGCGATTCCGACGCTTATCGATCAGGGCGATGCAGATCAGTTCCTCGCCGGTCAGCTACAGCCTGCGGTACTGGCTGAAGCAGCACGCCAGAAAGACTGGCCGCTGACGCTGCGTATTCAACCCGGCTACGATCACAGCTACTACTTTATTGCGTCCTTTATTGAGGATCATCTCCGCTTCCATGCGGAGCATCTGTTCAGATAAAGGCCCTCCTGCTATGCCCGGTGGCGTTTCGTTTACCGGGCCTTCTCCCCTCTTACATTCTTTACATTAATCTATCCGTTTGAATCCGCGCTATTTTCTCGCCACACAATCAAACACAAATGATTTCAATTATCATTTGTGTTTACAATTCTACATTCTTTTGTACAATTCCACATCACAAAGAGTTCTTACAAGACAAATACATACAGTTCTCAGGGTTATCCCGATGGAGTTTTTTCATTTTTATACGGAATGTACAAATGACTATACCTCGCGTTAAGGCACTGGCCGTCGCCATTGGCGTCGCCACACTTCCCCCATTCGTTTACGCAGCCGATCAGGATACCGTTGTCGTCACCGCGACGGGTTTTGAACAAAAGATCCAGAATGCTCCCGCGTCAATCTCCGTCATTTCAAAACAGCAGATTGAAGATAAGGCTTATCGCGACGTCACCGATGCGCTGAAAGATGTGCCGGGCGTCGTTGTAACCGGCGGTGGCAGCAGCAGCGATATTAGCATCCGCGGCATGGCTTCCCAGTACACGCTTTTCCTGGTCAACGGTAAGCGTATCAGCACCCGAAGCACCCGCCCGAATAGCGACAACTCGGGTATCGAACAGGGCTGGCTGCCGCCGCTGGAATCCATCGAGCGCATTGAGGTTATTCGTGGGCCAATGTCTTCCCTCTATGGTTCTGATGCGATGGGCGGCGTAATTAACGTCATCACCAAAAAAGTATCAAATACCAAAGCCTGGACCGGCTCATTGCACGGCGATGCCACATTCCAGGAAAACAGTGATTCCGGTGATATTTTCCAGACCAACGCCTACGCCTCTGGTCCACTGATTGACGGCCTGCTTGGGGCAAAAGTGACGGGGCTGCTGTCACGTCGCGCAGAAGATAAAATTGAGAACGGCTATAACGAGCAGAAGATGCGTAACGGTGGCATCACGCTGAACTTCACGCCGGACGAGCAAAATGATTTCGACCTCGATTTTGCCCGTGAACTTCAGGACAGGAACAGCACGCCGGGTATGTCAAAAGCGGAAGAAACCTGTCGCGGAAATACCTGTACGCCAAACACCAAAAGTGAAACGCGTTACGAACATACGACCTGGGCTTTAACCCACAGCGGTTATTACAGCGACTTCAATACCACCAGCTATATCCAGCAGGAAGAGACCAATAACCCGGAACGCGAAATGCGTTCTTACAACACCACGTTCAACAACCAGAACCAGATCTTCCTGGGCGATCATACCCTGACGCTGGGTGGACAGTATCGCTACGAGAAACTGCGCGATAACGGCAACCAGCTGGAAGCAGCCGATGGGCTGAATAAGCTGACACGCTGGAGCTGGGCGCTGTTTGCCGAAGATGAATGGGCAATGACCGATACCTTCACGCTGACCGGCGGTCTGCGTATGGATAAAGACCAGAACTACGGTACGAACTGGACGCCACGCGGCTACGGTGTGTGGCATCTGGCCGATCAGTGGACGCTGAAAGGCGGGGTTTCTGCGGGCTATCGTGCGCCGGATCTGCGCCAGTCTTCTGCGAACTGGGGCCAGGTCACCGGTGGTGGACGCCTTGACGGTATTATCGTCGGTAACCCGGATTTGAAACCCGAAAAGAGCCTGAGCGAAGAGATTGCCCTGCTCTGGGATAACAACGACAACCTGAACGCAGGGGTGACGCTGTTTAATACCGACTTTAAAGACAAGATCACCGAAGTTCGCCGCTGTAACAGCAGGTCCGATCCCGCGTGTACTATTGGCGACTACACCTATGATTTCGTCAGCGACCGTGTCAACGTCGATAAAGCTAACATGCGCGGCGTGGAATCCACCTTCGGCTGGAAAATCACGCGAGATGTGAACTGGACGGCAAACTACACCTATACGGAATCTGAGCAGAAAAGCGGCCAGTTCTCCGGCAAACCGTTGAACAAAATGCCGAAGCATATGTTCAACACCACCCTGGACTGGCAGGCAACGCCGGACGTTGGCTTCTGGAGCCGTCTGAATCTTCGTGGCAAAACCTCTGAGTACCTGAGCCGTACCTCTATGTCTCAGGGCACGCCTTCTTATACTCAGGTTGACGTTGGTCTGCGCTACAACGCGAATAAGAACCTGCTGGTTACTGCCGGGGTTTACAACGTGCTTGATAAGCAGATTGATTACGACACCTATGACACCGTACTTGATGGCCGTCGTTACACTGTTGGCATGACGTACAGCTTCTGATCCTCATACAAAAAAGCCCGCTCAACTGAGCGGGCTTAAAGAGAGGAAGTGCGGTTATTGTTTAAATCGTTCCGGGAAATCCATTTCACTGTAGCGAACGAAGTGCGTGCCTTTCACCAGTTTGTAACCAAACCAGATAGCCAAAAACAGCGGAATACCAATGTAGGTCGCCATCACGCCACCCCAGTCGATGGTATCTGACAAGAACGCCTCGTAATTCTGACCAAGCGTAATAATCAGGCACAGCACGAAGGCAAAAATCGGCCCCAGCGGGAAGAAACCTGAACGGTACGGCAGGTCATTCAGATCATGCCCCTGCATCACATAGCCGCGGCGGAAACGATAGTGGCTAATAGCAATGCCCAGCCAGGCGATAAAGCCCGTCATCCCGGAGGTATTCAGCAGCCACAGGTACACCGTCTGATTACCGAACATTGAGGTCAGGAAGCACAGACCGGCAATCACCGTAGTGGCATACAGCGCGTTGCGCGGCACGCCGCCGCGAGACAGTTTCGAGAAAATGCACGGCGCTTTACCGTCGCAGGCTAGGGTGTAGAGCATACGGGTGGACGCGTACATGCCGGAGTTACCCGCAGAGAGCACCGCCGTCAGGATAACCGCATTCATCACCGCCGCCGCAGAAAGCAGACCAGCATGCTGGAAGACCAGGGTGAACGGGCTAACGCTGATGTCTTTCACATCATTACGCAGCAGGCTTGGATCGGTATAAGGGATGATCAGGCTGATAATCAGGATGGCGAACACGTAGAACAACAGGATACGCCAGAACACCTGACGCACCGCGCGCGGAATGTTCTTCTCCGGGTTTTCGGATTCACCGGCCGCGATACCAATCAGTTCGGTTCCCTGGAAGGAGAAGCCAACAATCATTGCCACGCCAATCATCGCCGAGAAGCCACCGGCAAACGGCGCATCGCCTATGGTCCAGTTGCTCCAGCCCGCCGGTTCAGTGCCTTTGAAAATACCAACGATCATCGCCACACCGACGACGATAAAGATGATGACGGTTGCCACTTTAATCAAAGAGAACCAGTATTCCGCTTCACCAAAACCGCGAACGGAGATGTAGTTCAGCAGGAAAATCACGGCCAGGAACAGCGCACTCCAGATCCAGCCTGGCGTATCCGGGAACCACCAGGTCATCACCAGCTGTGCGGCGACCAGGTCAACGGCGATGGTTACCGCCCAGTTGTACCAGTAGTTCCAGCCCAGTGCGAAACCGAAGCCTTCTTCAACGTATTTTTGACCGTAGGTTGAAAACGAACCCGACACCGGCATATATGCCGCCAGTTCGCCCAGACTGGTCATCAGGAAATAGACCATCAGGCCAATCAGGATATAAGAGAAAAGTGCCCCACCAGGGCCTGCTGCCGAAATGGTTGCGCCAGAGGCAACGAAAAGACCTGTACCGATTGAACCGCCGATGGCGATCATCGTCAGGTGACGCGCCTTGAGTTCGCGACGTAGCGCGGGCGCTTCTGTGGTTTTAGTTTCTGAAACCATGTGAAAATGCTGTCCATCTAATAAATGAGGCGCGATTGTAGCAGACGATAAGCGTTCCATCTGGCAGAAATACGCAGTTATAAGAGAGCTTCATGACTCGGCCAGGATTATAAGTAAAGCAGAAAAAGCGGGGTGAAAAGTACGAGTAGCCCCGGAAAGCGAAGCGCCACCGGGGAGTTTTTCAGATTTCACAATAGCGCAAAAAGCGCTGCAAAGAACTGGAAAGATGTTTCTGGCGGTGATGAATGCACCACAGCGTGCGCACCAGTTTCGGCAACGGAATCGGGATTTCAACCAGTGTGCCGGCCTCAAGCTGCTCGACAATCACCCGGCGAGAGAGGCAACTGATCCCCAGACCGTGGCGTACCGCGTGCTTGATGGCTTCGGAGTTCCCCAGTTCCATCCCAAGCTGGAACTGCGGCAGGTGCGACAGCAGCAGGTAATCGACAATTTCACGCGTACCGGAGCCTTGCTCACGCAAAATCCACTGCGCCTGTGCCAGGCGCTCCAGCGTGACTTCGCCCTGTAATAATGAAGAGGCCGGTGACGCGAACACCACCAGTTCATCTTCCAGCCAGGGCTCTGCAATGATATCCACGTTATGGCATGGCCCTTCGATCAGGCCAATATCCACGCGGAAATCGATCACCGCGTTAATCACATCCTGGCTATTACCGACACTCATCTCCAGCGGCAGGGTCGGGAAATCCCGGCGATAGCGGGCAATCACTTCCGGCAGGATGTAGTTCCCAATCGTACTACTGGCATAAACACGGATCGCACCGTTGTCTTCGCGGAACAATTGTTCTATTTCCGTCGCCTGCTCCAGCAGCGCCAGTGCGCGCGGGTACAGCAGGCGGCCATGTTCATTGACCACCAGCCGCTTCCCTACCCTGTCGAAAAGCTGCACGCCGAGCTGCCCTTCAAGATCGGTTAACGCGGCGCTGACCGCAGACTGCGAGAGAGCCAGCATCTGCGACGCCTGTGTCGTCGACCCGCTCTTCAGCACCTCGGCAAAAACTTCCAGCTGACGCAATGTAATGTGCATGATTGCTTACCACTTATAAAGATTGATTATAAATATATAATCAATTTTATTTTTAAGCCAGCGCGCCGTAACCTTTTAGCCAGACAAAGGAGAAGGTTATGTCAGAACTCACCTTACAGCATCATCGTACATTGTGGCACGTCGTGCCGGGCCTGGCGCTCAGCGCCGTGGTGACTGGCGTGGCGTTATGGAGCGGCAGCATTCCGGCTGTCGCGGGGGCAGGATTCAGTGCCTTAACGCTGGCTATTTTGCTCGGCATGGTGGTTGGAAACACCGTTTATCCGCATATCTGGAAATCCTGCGACGGCGGCGTGATTTTTGCTAAGCAGCACTTGCTGCGCCTGGGGATCATTCTTTACGGCTTCCGTCTCACCTTTTCGCAGATTGCGGATGTCGGCGTAAGCGGGATCGCCATTGACGTCCTGACGCTGACCAGCACGTTTTTACTGGCGTGCGTTATCGGACAGAAAGTATTCGGACTGGATAAACAAACCAGCTGGCTGATTGGCGCGGGCAGCAGCATCTGCGGTGCGGCGGCAGTGCTGGCAACGGAACCGGTGGTGAAAGCGGAATCCAGCAAAGTGACCGTAGCGGTAGCGACCGTCGTTATCTTCGGTACGCTGGCGATTTTCCTTTACCCGGCCATGTATCCGCTGGTTGCTCACTGGTTTAGCCCGGAAACCTATGGCATGTATATTGGCTCAACCATGCATGAAGTGGCGCAGGTGGTGGCGGCTGGTCACGCCATTAATCCGGAAGCGGAAAACGCGGCGGTGATAGCCAAAATGCTGCGCGTGATGATGCTGGCCCCGTTCCTGATTATCCTGGCGGCAAGAGTCAAACAGCTGGCTCCGGCAGGCGGTAACCAGAAAAGCAAAATCACCATTCCGTGGTTTGCGATCCTGTTTATCGTGGTAGCGATATTTAACTCTTTCCATCTGTTGCCAAAAGCGCTGGTGGATATGCTGGTCACGCTGGATACGGTAC
Organism: Enterobacter sp. MALB-1; assembly: GCF_041021625.1. Taxonomy (NCBI): domain Bacteria; kingdom Pseudomonadati; phylum Pseudomonadota; class Gammaproteobacteria; order Enterobacterales; family Enterobacteriaceae; genus Enterobacter; species Enterobacter sp. MALB-1. The sequence goes on along the minus strand of NZ_JBDPJL010000001.1, from coordinate 1,602,665 downwards.
TGCTGGCGATGGCAATGGCGGCGCTGGGGGTGACCACTCACGTCAGTGCGCTGAAAAAAGCCGGTGCGAAACCGCTGCTGATGGCACTGGTGCTCTTTATCTGGCTGATTGTTGGCGGTGGCGCGATTAACCTCGCGGTTCACAGCCTGATGGCATAAACCACTACATCCTTCTCCTGTTAACCCGCTATCATAGGCATTTCGGGTTAACAGGAGTCCCTTTATGAAATACGTTGGAGCGCACGTCAGCGCTGCAGGTGGCCTGGCGAATGCCGCCATTCGTGCCGCCGAAATCGAGGCGACCGCTTTCGCCCTGTTCACCAAAAACCAGCGCCAGTGGCGTGCTGCCGCGCTTACCACTGAAGTGATTGATGATTTCAAAGCCGCCTGCGAGAAATACCACTTCGGGCCGGGCCAAATTCTCCCTCATGACAGCTATCTGATTAACCTCGGCCACCCGGTCGAAGAGGCGCTGGAAAAATCCCGTGAGGCGTTTCTCGATGAAGTGCAGCGCTGCGAACAGCTTGGGCTGACGCTGCTGAACTTCCATCCCGGTAGTCATCTGATGCAGATTGACGAAGATGCCTGTCTGGCGCGCATTGCTGAGTCCATTAACATCACGCTGGATAAAACCAAAGGCGTCACGGCGGTCATCGAAAATACCGCCGGTCAGGGCAGCAACCTCGGCTTTAAGTTTGAACATCTGGCGGCGATTATTGACGGTGTGGAAGACAAATCCCGCGTCGGCGTGTGTATTGATACCTGCCACGCGTTTGCGGCCGGGTATGACCTGCGCACCATCGAGGCAACAAAAGATACCTTCGATGAGTTCGAGCGCATCGTGGGCTTTCAGTACCTGCGCGGGATGCACCTGAACGATGCGAAAAGCGCGTTCGGCAGCCGCGTCGACCGCCACCACAGCCTCGGTGAAGGCAATATCGGCCACGATGCGTTCCGGTTTATTATGCAGGATACCCGCTTCGACGGTATTCCGATGGTGCTTGAGACTATTAATCCGGATATCTGGGCGGAAGAGATTGCCTGGCTGAAGGCACAGCAAACCGCAGAACACGCGGCATAAAAAAAGCCGGGTGCTTAATGCGACCCGGCTTTTTTGCAGGTCGGGTAAGGCGTAACCGCCACCCGACACATCGTTTAGGCTGCTTTCGCTACCACGTCCGCTTCCGGACGCTTCAGCACCGCATATGACAGACCCGCCACCAGAGTACCCGCGATAATCGCCAGCAGGTAACCCAGCACCGGCGTGATTGCGCCAGGGATCAGCAGTACGAACAGACCGCCGTGCGGAGCCATCAGTTTCGCACCAACCGCCATGGAAATCGCACCCGTAACCGCACCGCCGATGATACAGCAAGGCAGAACACGCATTGGGTCACGCGCCGCGAACGGGATCGCCCCTTCGGTGATGAAGCACAAGCCCAGCACCAGCGCCGCTTTGCCACCTTCCTGCTGTGCTTTATCGAACTTACGACGGGCAACGATCGTTGCCAGACCGAGAGCCAATGGAGGCACCATACCCGCCGCCATAATCGCTGCCATTGGCGCGTAGGTCTGGGTACTCAGCAGGCCCACGCCAAACGCGTATGCCGCTTTGTTTACCGGACCACCCATATCGGTACACATCATGCCACCGAGGATAGCGCCCAGCAGAACCGCGTTCGCCGTCCCCATGGTTTGCAGCCAGTGGGTCAGACCTTCCAGAATACCCGCAACCGGTTTGCCAATGAGGTAAATCATCGCCAGACCGACCACCAGACTGGAGAGCAGCGGGATGATCAGAATCGGTTTCAGCGCTTCCATACTTTGTGGCAGCTTCAGCTTTGAGCTGATCAGTTTCGCGACGTAACCCGCCAGGAAGCCCGCAATGATACCGCCGATAAAACCGGAACCGGTGCTTACTGCCAGCATACCGCCGATCAGACCCGGCGTCAGGCCAGGACGGTCAGCAATGGAGAAGGCAATAAAACCAGCCAGCACCGGCACCATCAGCGCAAACGCGGAGCCACCACCAATCTGCATCAACGCAGCAGCCAGCGTGCCCTGCTCTTTAAACGCTTCAATACCAAATGCAAAAGAAAGCGCGATGCACAGACCGCCTGCCACTACCATCGGCAGCATGTAAGAGACACCGGTCAGCAGGTGGCGATACGCGCCCGCAGACTCTTTTTTCCCTTCGGTAGCGGTTTTCGCCGCGCCGCTTGCCTGATAAGGCCTGGCTTCAGCCAGCGCTTTATCAAACTCCTGCGCCGTCTTTTTCAGCGCCAGGCCGGTAGAGGTGCGGTACATCGGTTTTCCGGCAAACTTCGCCAGATCCACTTCGATATCCGCTGCGACAATCACCAGATCGGCTTCAGCCACCTCTTCAGGCGTGATCGCATTGCCTGCACCTACGGAGCCACGTGTTTCAACTTTCACCCACCAGCCGCGCTTTTTCGCTTCGGTTTCAATGGCTTCAGCAGCCATAAAGGTATGTGCCACACCCGTCGGGCAAGCCGTTACGGCGACAATGCGTTTCGGGCCAGACGCTGCAACAGGTGCCTCAGCAACGGGGGCACTGTAGACCGACGCATGGCTTTTCGCTTCACTCAGGAACAGCTCCGGATGCGCAACCGCGCGATTGATATCGCCCAGCCACACTTTTTTGCCGTTCAGTGCGCTGTCCGCCGGGATTTTATCGCCCAGAACAATCGCCAGCTCGGCATCACCTGGGTTATCGATAATCTCCAGGTGTGCTTTTTGTGCCGCCGCGCCCAGCAGCGTCTTCGCCATATAGGCGCGAGCCTGTCCGAGACCGGAGTCAATGATCAGCAGCGTTTTCATTATTCCTCTCCTGCTGTTAGTTAAAAGGTTTTAAGTCAACGCGCGCCATCATCGCGGCTAACTGGGTACGATCGGTAATACCGACATTGCTCTGGCTCACGGCCAGGGCCGCAACGGCGGTGGCAAGACGTAACGTATGTTCACTGGATTCGCGCATCAGCAGGCCGTAAATCAGGCCGCCGACCATGGAATCCCCTGCGCCAACGGTGCTGACAACATCGACCGACGGCGGTTTGGCAATCCATTCGCCAGAGGCGTTAACCCACAGCGCACCTTCTGCACCAAGAGAAATCACCACGTGAGCGATACCCTGCTCGCGCAACGCATGAGCAGCTTCAATGACATCTTTTAATTCTGGCAGCTTACGGCCAGCCCAGATCTCCAGTTCGCGACGGTTTGGCTTCACCAGCCACGGCGCGGCTTTCAGACCTGCGACCAGCGCATCACGGCTGCTGTCGAAGATAATGCACGGACACTGGCTGCGCAGGCGCGTCATCCAGTCGGTGAAGGCTTCAGGGCTTACGCCGGACGGCAGACTGCCGCTCACGCACACCATGTCGAACTGTCCGAGCCAGGTCAGGGAATCGTTAACAAAACGTTCCCAGTCGGACGGCGTGACTTCAAAACCAGAGAAGTTCAGATCGGTCACTTCACCGTCTTTCTCCGTCAGCTTTACGTTGATACGGGTACGGCCCTGAACCACCTGGAAACGGTTCGCAATACCCAGCTCGCTGAACAGCTGCTGGAAACCGTCCTGGTTATCTTTGCCGAGGAAGCCGCCCACGGTGACATCAATACCCAGATCTTTAAGCACTTTCGCTACGTTAATCCCTTTACCCGCAGCATGCAGGCCAGTGGTACGCACGAGATTAACTTCACCGCGCTCAATTTCCGGGCAGAAGCCCACCAGGTCGTAAGCCGGGTTCAGCGTGATTGTCGCAACACGTCTGCTCATTATGCGCCCTCCCCCAGACCGGCCGCGATGGCATCGCCAATCGCTTTCAGCGCCTGTTCAGCATCTGCCCCCTGTGCGGTAAAACGCAGACGGTGACCTTTCTTCACGCCCAGCGCGACAACCTTCATCAGGCTACGGCCATTGGCCGGCTTGCCAGAACCGTCCAGATTGGTGACGGTGATTTCACTTTCGAACTGCTTGATGGTGTTCACCAGCATGGTGCCCGGACGGGCATGCAGACCGTGTTCATTTCGGACCACAAACTCAGCACTCAGCACGTCGTCAGTCAGCGCATCGTCACTGGTCAGCAGGGCCAGCAGAGTGGCAGCATCCGCATTCAGCAGTTTTTCAGCTTTATTGTTCATAAGCAGATCGCCCAGACGCTTCAGCACGGAAACCGGCTGTTCATCGGCCATCGCGACGGTAACAAGCACTGCAGCGCGTTCACCTTCAACGTCAAACGCGGTGGCCGCGCGGCTGACGGCAATAGCGCTACGCAGGTTCCCTTCAGCACTGTCGTTCAGCCAGATACCCTGGCCCAGATTCAACGGCTTATCATTAATCGCACGCGTCACGAAGCTGGCATCTGCCGCACCGGCTTCTTTCAGACGCCCCGCATTCAGTGCCTGCAGCGTGACCAGATCGGAAGCGGCGACATCCAGCGTCAACGTTTCATTATCCAGTTTCAGCGCTTCGCTTTGCTTTTCACCCATCAGCAAGGCGCGCAGCTCTTCCGCTGTCGTGGCGGATTTCAGCTGTTCAGCCACGGAGTCATCACTCAGCACATGCGTCAGCTGACGCAGCAGACCTAAATGTTCGTCGCTGCTGGCGGCAATACCGATCGCCACATAAGCCACCTGGCCCTCGCCCCACACCACACCCTGAGGGAACTGATAAACCTGAACGCCGGTTATCAGCACCTGGTCGCGTGTGTCGGTCGTGCCGTGTGGAATGGCAATGCCATTGCCAAGGAAGGTCGACGTCTGCTGCTCGCGAGCCAGCATGCCATCAACATAGCCTTCAGCCACGTTGCCCGCCTGCACAAGGGCAGCGGCAACCTGGCGAATAGCCTCTTCTTTATTCCCGGCCTGCGCGGCCGGGTGGATATCCTGAACAGATAACTGGAACATGGTTCTCCTCTCCTGCTGAAATTGAATCGTTTCAGCTTAATTGAGAAAAAATGCGCTAACCTGCTCCGTTAGTTAAAACAAGGTAGCGCTGAAACGTTTCAAGAAGTCTTGCTCTTTCTCCAATATGTTGCAAGAAAAGTTACAATTCTGATTTCAGAAGTTAGATACGCAGCACATTTCTTCATCGTTCAGCTAATATTGCTGACGTTCAGCAGGCACATTTCAGCAATGTTCAGCCTGAAATCGTAACCTGAAATGCTATTTTGATTTTTCGTAGCGAAATTGATCGGAGCATCTGTTTATTTTCTGACAGGCGGCGTACACTCCGCGTCTCTTTATGAACTGCCGATCGTGAAAGATGCATAACACCCCCGCTGCCGCCTCACCAAAGCCCTTTGATTTGACGTCAACGGCGTTTTTGATTGTTGCCTTCCTCACCGGAATTGCCGGTGCGTTACAAACACCAACGCTGAGTTTATTTCTGACCAACGAAGTCCATGCCCGTCCGGCGATGGTCGGCTTCTTCTTTACCGGAAGCGCCATTATCGGCATTCTGGTCAGCCAGTTTCTCGCCGGACGCTCCGACAAAAAAGGCGACCGCAAAAGCCTGATCGTCTTCTGCTGCTTACTGGGCGTCTTTGCCTGTGTGCTGTTTGCCTGGAACCGTAACTATTTCGTTCTGCTGTTTGTGGGCGTATTCCTGAGCAGCTTCGGCTCTACCGCTAACCCGCAGATGTTCGCACTTGCCCGCGAGCATGCCGACCATACCGGACGTGAAGCGGTGATGTTCAGCTCTATATTACGCGCGCAGGTGTCGCTGGCATGGGTGATTGGTCCGCCGCTGGCTTACGCACTGGCGATGGGCTTTGGCTTTACGGTGATGTACCTGAGCGCGGCTGTCGCGTTTGTGGTGTGCGGCGCGATGGTGTGGTTCTTCCTCCCGTCGATGCGCAAAGAGCCAAAAGTCGCGACCGGAACGCTCGAAGCTCCGCGCCGCAACCGCCGTGATGCGTTGTTGTTATTCATCATCTGTACGCTGATGTGGGGAACCAATAGCCTCTACATTATTAATATGCCGCTGTTTATTATTGATGAGCTGCATCTGCCGGAGAAGCTGGCGGGGATCATGATGGGCACTGCAGCAGGGCTTGAGATCCCGACGATGCTGATTGCAGGCTATTACGCGAAGCGTTTCGGGAAGCGTTTTTTAATGCGGATTGCCGCCGTCGCGGGGCTGCTGTTCTACATCGGTATGCTGACGGTACATACGCCAGCGTTGCTGCTGGCTTTACAGCTGCTGAACGCCATCTATATCGGCATTCTGGCCGGGATTGGCATGCTCTACTTCCAGGATCTGATGCCAGGACAGGCAGGCTCCGCCACCACCCTTTATACTAATACGACCCGTGTAGGCTGGATTATTGCAGGCTCAATGGCGGGTATCGTTGCTGAGATCTGGAATTATCATTCAGTGTTCTGGATTGCACTGGTGATGTGCGTCCTGACCATAACCTGCCTGACGCGGATTAAAGACGTTTAAGGTGCGGTGAGCGACTCAAGCTCAAGAAGATATGTCATGGCCTCGGCGCGCGTGTTACCGCACATTTCCGCTGAAGGCTGAAGCCCGGCACACACCTTCGGGCGCAGGGGCGAGCCAAAGATCATGCACAGGTTGGTTTCAGAGAGCTGAACGCAACGGGTATTGGCAGGCTTGCCCTCCGGCATTCCTGGAATGGGGCTTGAAATGGACGGTGCGGTACAGCACGCGCCACAATCTGGACGACAATCCATAAATGCTCTCTATTGGTGACGAACGCCCGCGCAGTCAGGCATTGGGCGCACAGTAACACCTTTTATGTATTGATAGCAAAAGCCACGAATTCCGCTTGCCTGAAAGGCCGCGCGCGAGTAATTTGGCGCGATATTTTTTACCTCCCGTAAACAGGATTACTGCAATGCCAAGAGCGAATGAAATTAAGAAAGGTATGGTACTGAATTACAACGGCAAGCTGCTGATTGTGAAAGACATCGATATTCAGGCCCCCAGCGCCCGTGGTGCAGCAACGCTGTACAAAATGCGTTTCGCCGATGTTCGTACCGGCCTGAAGGTTGAAGAACGTTTCAAAGGTGACGATATCGTTGATACCGTGACCCTGACCCGTCGCTATGTTGATTTCTCTTACATCGACGGCAACGAGTACGTGTTCATGGATAAAGAAGATTACACCCCCTATATCTTCACCAAAGATCAGATCGAAGAAGAACTGCTGTTCATTCCTGAAGGCGGTATGCCGGATATGCAGGTTCTGACGTGGGATGGCGTGCTGCTGGCGCTGGAACTGCCACAGACGGTGGATCTGGAAATCGTTGAAACCGCACCAGGCATCAAAGGCGCGTCTGCAAGTGCGCGCAACAAACCGGCTACCCTGACCACCGGTCTGGTTGTGCAGGTTCCTGAGTATCTGTCTGCTGGCGAGAAAATCCGCATCCATATCGAAGAAAAACGTTATATGGGTCGCGCTGACTGATTGCGGCATTTGTCGGATGGCGGCTTCGCCTTACCCGACCTACAAAACACGAAAAACCGGCTCTCAGGCCGGTTTTTCGTAGGCACGTTAAGCGTAGCGCCACCAGGCGACAGAGCTTACAGAAGCTCCGGATACTTCGTCATCTTCAGCGCCAGCTCCACGCCGCGCACTTCCGCCATCCCTTTCAGACGGCCAATCGCCGAATAGCCTGGATTGGTTTTCTTGCGCAGATCGTCCAGCATCTGATGTCCGTGGTCAGGACGGAACGGGATCGGGCGGGTATCTCCCGCATGCTTACGACGCAGCTCTTCGGCCAGAATGGCATCCACCACCGCGACCATGTTCACGTCGCCGCCAAGATGCGCCGCTTCGTGGAAGGTTTTCGGGTTCTCTTCACGGCAGGTTGCCCGCAGGTGCGTGAAGTGAATGCGATCGCCAAAGGTTTCGATCATCCGGACCAGGTCGTTATCTGCCCGCACGCCGTAAGAGCCGGTGCACATGGTGAAGCCGTTATAAATGCTATCTACCGTCTCTTTCAGCCACTGCATGTCTTCAATGGTAGAAACGATACGCGGCAGACCGAGGATTGGACGCGGTGGATCGTCAGGATGAATAGCCAGGCGCACGCCCGCCTCTTCTGCAACAGGCACAATCGCGCGCAGGAAGTACGCCATGTTTTCACGCAACTGATTTTTATCGATATCGCCATACTCCGCCAGACGCGCACGGAACTGATCCAGGGTATAACCTTCTTCTGCTCCCGGCAGGCCCGCGATAATGTTGCGGGTCAGCTTTTCGATGTCCGCTTCGCTGGCTGCATTGAACCACTGCAGGGCCTGCTGCTGCTCTTCCGCGGTGTAGTCCGCTTCTGCGCCAGGACGTTTCAGGATATGCAGCTCGAATGCGGCAAAAGCGATCTGGTCAAAGCGCAGCGCTCTGGAGCCGTCAGCAAGTTGATACTCAAGGTCGGTGCGCGTCCAGTCCAGAATCGGCATAAAGTTATAGCAGACGGTATCAATACCGCAGGCTGCGAGGTTACGAATGCTCTGCTGGTAGTTGGCGATCCAGGTTTTATATTCGCCGGAATGGGTTTTAATATCTTCATGAACCGGAATGCTTTCAACAACAGACCAGGTTAAGCCTTTTTCCGCCAGCAGTGCCTGGCGCTTTTTAATTTCGTCTACCGGCCATACCTGGCCGTTAGGAATGTGATGCAGCGCCGTAACGACACCCGTTGCGCCAGCCTGACGCACATCATCAAGAGAAACCGGATCGTTCGGCCCGTACCAACGCCAGGTTTGTTCCATTACCCACCCCTCAAGTTGTTATACCAATATGTGATACTGCGATGACGACTACCATACATGTTTACGAAAAAGGGTCAACACAGCCCGCTGCATTGATTGATCAATCTCACATAACAGGGATATTTACGGCTTACCAATTCAATTTGTTGTCATATAACTTTACACTGCCATTGTTAATTAATGGTTAATCAGGTGTGTACTTCATGAAGACTATTGCCTCCACCGCGCTTCCTGCCCATGTCCAGCAGCCTCGCTACGATCGCACGCTATTACGCTCGCGCATCGTCCACTTTGGGTTTGGTGCGTTTCACCGCGCGCATCAGGCGTTGTTAACAAACAGAGTGCTCAATGCCAAAGGCGGTGACTGGGGGATATGTGAGATTAGCCTGTTCAGCGGCGATGTCCTGATGAGCCAGCTTCGCGCGCAGGATCACCTCTTCACCGTGCTGGAAAAAGGCGCGGAAGGAAATCAACCGATCATCGTGGGGGCTGTTCATGAGTGCCTGAATGCAAAACTGGACTCGCTGGCTGCCATTATTGAGAAATTTTGCGAACCGCAGGTGGCGATTGTTTCGCTCACCATCACTGAAAAAGGCTATTGCATCGACCCGGCCACCGGCAAGCTGGATATGCAAAATGCCCGTATTCTTCATGACCTGGAAAACCCGACTGAACCCCATTCCGCGCCCGGTATTCTGGTCGAAGCACTCAGCCGTCGTCGCGATCGCAATCTGCCGGCCTTCACCGTGCTCTCCTGCGACAACATTCCTGATAACGGTCACGTGGTAAAAAATGCCGTACTCGGTATGGCTCAGAAGCGTTCCCCGGCGCTTGCCGGGTGGATCGATGCCCATGTCAGCTTCCCTGGCACCATGGTCGACAGGATTGTCCCGGCCGCCACCGACGCTTCGCTGGCGGAAATCACGCAGGAACTGGGTGTTGAAGATCCTTGCGCCATCAGCAGTGAACCGTTTATTCAGTGGGTTGTGGAAGATAAGTTTGTCGCCGGACGCCCGGACTGGGAAGTGGCGGGTGTGCAAATGGTGGAGGACGTTTTACCCTGGGAGCAAATGAAATTGCGAATGCTCAACGGCAGTCACTCTTTCCTCGCGTACCTCGGTTATCTCGCTGGCTACGCGCATATTAATGAATGTATGCAGGATGACAGCTTCCGTGAGGCCGCGCGCCGTTTAATGCTGGATGAACAAGCCCCTACGCTGCATATCACTGGCGTCGACCTTATTGCTTACGCCGATAGCCTTATTGACCGTTTTGCCAACCCGGCGTTACAGCACCGGACCTGGCAAATCGCGATGGATGGTAGCCAGAAACTGCCTCAGCGCATGCTGGACGGTGTCCGGGTGCATCTTGAGCACAAAACCGCGTGGCCATTACTGGCGCTGGGTATCGCAGGCTGGATGCGCTACGTCAGCGGCGTAGATGAACGCGGCCACAGCATTGATGTTCGCGACCCGCTCAGCGATAAGATCCGCGCCATTGTTGACGCCAGCAGCGATGCGGAACGTGTTAATGCTCTGCTTGGGCTGAGTGAAATCTTTGGTCACGACCTGCCGCAGTCTCCTGAGTTCGTAGAGGCCGTCAGCCAGGCGTACCAGCGTGTTGCTCGCCACGGTGCGCGTCAGGCCGTTGTCGAGACGTTAAATATTTAACGATTATTGCGTTTAAGGCGAACGGAAATGCCCTCCGTTCGCCCGCCCTCTTCTCATTGCACCGTTTTTTCGTCAGGATGATAGATAATTGTTAAAGCATCACGATTATTTATCGGAGCGCACGTGACCAAAACCAACCTGATCACCGGTTTTCTCGGTAGCGGTAAAACCACCTCGATTCTGCATCTGCTGGCAAATAAAGATCCGGCAGAGAAATGGGCCGTTCTGGTCAATGAATTTGGCGAAGTCGGTATTGATGGCGCGTTGCTGGCCGACAGCGGCGCGATGATTAAAGAGATCCCTGGCGGATGTATGTGCTGCGTGAATGGCCTGCCCATGCAGGTTGGACTGAACACGCTGCTGCGCCAGGGCAAACCCGATCGTCTGTTGATTGAACCCACCGGTCTGGGCCACCCGAAGCAAATTCTCGATTTATTGACCGCGCCGGTTTATGAGCCATGGATCGACCTGCGAGCCACGCTGTGCCTTCTCGATCCTCGCCAGTTGCTGGATGAGAAAACGGTGAATAATGAGAACTTCCGCGATCAACTCGCTTCTGCAGACATCATCGTGGCGAATAAAGAAGATCGCGCTACGGCAGAAAGCCAGGCCGCGTTCGATGCCTGGTGGCAACGTTCAGGTAACGGGCGTCAGCGTATTCAGACCACTCAGGGGAAGATTGACAGCGCCCTGCTGGATCGCCCTCGCCTGAACCTGGCTGAACTGCCATCCAGCGCAGAACACAACCATAGTCATGGCGTAAAGCAAGGTCTGGCGGCATTGAGCCTGCCGGAACATCAGCGCTGGCGGCGAAACCTGAACAGCGGCCAGGGACATCAGGCGTGCGGGTGGATTTTCGATGCCGACACGGTTTTCGACACCATTGGTATACTTGAGTGGGCGAGGCTGGCGCCCGTCGATCGCGTTAAAGGCATTATGCGCACCCAGGACGGTCTGGTTCGTATTAATCGTCAGGGTGAAGATTTCTTTATTGAAACGCAGAATGTTGCGCCGCCTGATAGTCGAATAGAGCTAATTAGTGCGGTTAACACCGACTGGAACACATTACAGTCCAGCCTGTTGAAGATTCGTTTAACTTCCGGCGGCTAACGTTGCCCCTGATTTAACTGCTTGCTGAAGAATGATGACAACTCGATTTCCTTTGATTCTGCTGCTTAACGCCGCTGGCCTGGCGCTGTTCTTCTCCTGGTATTTGCCGGTGAACCACGGTTTTTGGTTCCCGCTGGATTCCGGGCTTTTTCACTTCTTTAACCAGGCGCTGGTAAAGAGTCAGGCGTTCCTGTGGCTGGTAGCCATCACCAACAACCGCGCCTTCGACGGCTGCTCGCTGCTGGCGATGGGCTGCCTGATGCTCTCTTTCTGGCTGAAGGAGGACAAGTCAGGACGCCGCCGCATTATGATTATTGGTCTGGTAATGCTGCTGACCGCGGTAATCGTTAACCAGCTGGCACAACATCTGATGCCGGTAAAACGCGCCAGCCCTTCACTCTATTTCCCGAATATTAACCGCGTCAGCGAATTGCTGCATATTTCAACGAAAGACGCCTCGAAGGATAGTTTCCCCGGCGATCATGGCATGATGCTGCTTATTTTTTCCGCGTTCATGCTGCGTTATTTCGGCAAAAAAGCGTTCGCTATAGCCCTGATGATTGTTGTGGTATTTGCATTCCCGCGCGTCATGATCGGCGCTCACTGGCTGTCGGATATTGCGGTTGGTTCACTTTCCGCCGTGTTGATTGGTTTGCCGTGGTGCCTGATGACGCCATTAAGCGATCGGCTTATTGCGCTTTTTGATCGCTATCTTCCCGGCAAAATGCAACAAGCAATAAACAAATAATTAACTCAAATTAACCTCATCCATCAGGGATCATTGTCGATCCCTGATACATTCTCCCGCCTTTTTCACGTTTTCTGTCATCATTACGTCACATTATTCATGATATAAATGAACATGTTGCATGCTTTTTAACCCGATCTGCTGCCATTTTAAGCAATCCCGGTTATTCACTTTCTGTATCACAATTTCTTATAAAAAAATGGTTATTTTTACTCGCAATGCCCTACGCAATCGGTTAATCTCAGACTCGTTTTGCCTCACTGAGATAATTATTATCGTGGTGAATAAATTTGTGCGTTACACCACAAATCTGACCAGAAAGAATTGTCTCAATGTGAACAGATATTTAGTCTCGTCACGGTTGGCATTTTTATAACGATATTTGTCGTTAAGGACTTCAAGGGAAAATAAACAAAATGGTCAAATCTCAACCGATTTTGAGATATATCTTGCGGGGTATCCCGGCGATAGCAGTGGCGGTTCTGCTTTCTGCATGTAGTACAACGAACACCGCGAAGAATATGCATCCTGAGACGCGTGTTGTGGGAATGGAAGATTCCTCTTCACTGCAAGCCTCTCAGGATGAATTTGAAAACATGGTACGTAATCTGGACGTGAAGTCCCGTATTATGGACCAGTATGCTGACTGGAAAGGCGTGCGTTATCGTCTGGGCGGCAGCACGAAAAAAGGTATTGATTGTTCCGGCTTCGTACAGCGTACTTTCCGCGAGCAATTTGGGTTAGATCTTCCGCGTTCAACCTATGAACAGCAGGAAATGGGCAAGTCGATTTCTCGCACCAAGCTGCGCACGGGTGATTTAGTCCTGTTCCGTGCAGGTTCTACAGGTCGACATGTTGGCATCTATATTGGCAACGACCAGTTCGTACACGCGTCCACCAGCAGCGGTGTGACGATCTCCAGCATGAACGAGCCATACTGGAAGAAGCGTTACAACGAAGCACGCCGTGTTCTGACCCGTAGTTAATATTACTGTCGTATCGTTGGTTATCCCTTGGCTGGCGATACGATGAAAAAAGCACTGCTCCGGCGGTGTTTTTTTTTGCCCGTTACACTGAGTACATTCAGCGGCAATTCAGGAAGCACGACGTCTATGTTCACCCGCTACTTCTCCAGCAACCGTAAGATCCTCGTCCTCAGTATCTTTACTGGCCTGTTCATTGCCCTGCTCCTGGGTTCGTTGCAATTTTTCTGGAGCTACCACAAAAGAGACGTGAAGTCCGATACCCTGATTTCGGACTTGAGCGTGTACATGGAAAGCTATTTTGAGGAGCTTAAAGCCTCGATCGATACGCTCCAGCCTCTCACGCTGAATAACTGTCAGGAGGTGAGCGCAGAGCTGACTTCTCGCGCGGCCTTCAGTATCAACGTGCGGGCCTTTTTACTGGTCCGGGATAAAAAAGCATTCTGCTCATCGGCAACAGGCCCGATGGACACCCCCATGGAGGAGCTTATTCCCGAGCTTCATATCACTAAACCGATCGATATGGCGCTCCTGCCAGGCACGCCAATGCTGCCCAACAAACCGGCGATAGCCATCTGGTATCGAAACCCGCTGGTGAAAGATGGCGGTGTGTTTACTTCCGTTAATATCAATTTAACACCGTATCTTCTTTATACGGCGCGCCAGGATGAGTTCGCGGGCATCGCCGTGATCATTGGTGATCAGGCATTAACAACCATGTCCGGTGCCCTGATTAAAGCGCAAGATTTGCACGAAAAACCGGCCCGCACCGCCACGCTTAGAGGAGTTCCTCTTACCATCAAGCTCTATGCCGAAGCATGGACGACCGATGAACTGCTGTTTGCCCTGTTTTTCGGTCTGGTTTGCGGCATTGCAGCCGGTTCGCTTAATTACTACATTCTCACCATTCGCCTGAATCCAGGAAAAGAGATTTTAACCGCCATTAAGCTCGGTCAGTTTTACGTGGTTTATCAACCGGTGGTGGATGCAAAAGCGCTTAAAATGCGCGGCGTTGAAGTCTTAATGCGCTGGAAGCACCCCACGATGGGAGAGATCCCGCCGGATGCCTTTATCAATTTTGCCGAAGCGCAGCAACTGATTGTCCCCCTGACATTGCATCTCTTTGATCTGATTATACGCGATGCCCCGGTGCTGCAGACTGTACTCCCTCCAGGCGCAAAACTCGGTATTAATATTGCGCCAGGCCACCTGCACGCAGAAAGTTTTAAAGAGGATATACGCGCCTTTAATGCAGCCCTGCCGCAGGATCATTTCCAGACCGTACTGGAAATAACGGAACGTGACATGATTAATCAACGTGAGGCCAAGTCGCTGTTTGAATGGCTGCACAACGAAGGTTTTGAGATTGCGATTGATGATTTCGGCACCGGGCACAGCGCGCTGATTTATCTAGAACGTTTCACAATGGACTACCTCAAAATCGATCGGGGCTTTGTGAACGCCATTGGCACCGAAACGGTGACATCACCGGTGCTTGACGCGGTACTGACGCTGGCAAGGCGGTTGAATATGTCGACGGTTGCGGAAGGTGTAGAGACGCCGGAGCAGGCCGTCTGGCTGCGTGAGCATGGCGTTAATTTCCTGCAGGGCTATTGGATCAGCCGCCCCATGCCGCTGGAGCAATTCAGTAAATGGCAACCTGACGTGACGCCCGGTGAATAATTTCACAATGCGAGCGGCGTCAATTATCATTCACCCTAATTGAGTACGTCAGGATAAAAAAGGGAGCCGCCGGAAGATGTTTATGCGCTTCGTGTTGATGCTGTTGGCATTAGTAAGCCTGTCCAGCCAGGCGCAGACCATCAAAGAAAGCACGGCGTTTGCCGTCATTGGTGAGCCAAAGTACGCAATTAACTTTACCCACTTTGATTATGTGAACCCTGCCGCGCCCAAAGGCGGAAATGTCACGCTCTCTGCGATGGGCACCTTTGATAACTTCAACCGCTACGCGCTGCGCGGCGTGGCAGCAGCAAGGACAGAATCCCTCTACGACACCCTCTTTGTCACCTCTGATGATGAACCCGGCAGCTACTACCCGCTGGTGGCAGACAACGTTCGCTACGCGGATAATTTTGCCTGGGCGGAAGTTTCAATTAATCCACGGGCGCGTTTTCATGATGGCACACCGGTTAAAGCCAGCGACATCGCGTTCACGTTCCATAAATTTATGACCGAGGGCGTTCCCCAGTTCCGTCTGGTGTATAAAGGCGCAACGGTGAAAGCCATTGCGCCGCTGACGGTGCGCATCGAACTGAGCGAACCGAACAAAGAGAACATGCTGAGCCTGTTCTCACTTCCCGTTATGCCGGAATCATTCTGGAAAAACCATAAACTCAGCGACCCTCTCTCCACCCCGCCACTGGCAGGTGGCCCGTACCGTATCACCGACTGGCGCATGGGGCAGTATGTGATCTATTCCCGCGTCAAAGATTACTGGGCGGCCAATCTCCCGGTAAACCGTGGCCGCTGGAATTTCGACACCCTTCGCTATGATTATTATCTCGACGATAACGTGGCGTTCGAGGCGTTTAAGGCGGGAGCTTTCGATTTTCGTGTGGAGAACAGCGCAAAGAACTGGGCAACCCGCTATATCGGTAAAAATTTCACAAAAGGTTATATCGTCAAAGACGAACATAAAAATGAGTCCGCGCAGGATACCCGCTGGCTGGCGTTTAATATCCAGCGCCCGGTATTTGCCGACCGCCGGGTACGTCAGGCCATCACCCTGGCCTTTGATTTTGAATGGATGAACAAAGCGCTGTTTTACGGGGCATACAGCCGTACCAACAGTTATTTCCAGAATACCGAATATGCCGCGCGCAACTACCCAAACGCCGACGAACTGGTCCTGCTGGCTCCGCTGAAAGCGGAACTGCCGCCAGAAGTGTTTACCACCGTGTTTGAACCGCCTGAGTCCGACGGCAAGGGCTTCGATCGCGATAATCTGTTAAAAGCCAGTACGCTGCTGGATGAAGCAGGCTGGGTGCTGAAAAATCAAAAACGCGTCAATGCGCAAACGGGTAAGCCGCTGAGTTTTGAGCTTTTGCTCTCCTCAGGCGCAAACAACCAGTGGGTGCTACCCTTTAAACAGAATCTTGAACGACTGGGGATAACCCTGAATATCCGCCAGGTGGATAACGCGCAAATCACCAACCGCATGCGCAGCCGGGATTACGACATGATGCAACGCCTGTATGCGGCGCAACCGTGGCCCGGCACAGATCTGCAGATCACCTGGGATTCCCGCTATATTGATTCTTCCTACAATGCACCGGGCGTTAAAAGCCCGGCAGTGGATGCGCTGATCGCCAAAATCGTGGCAGCACAAGGTGATAAAGAGAAACTTGTGCCACTGGGTCGGGCGCTCGACAGAGTATTAACCTGGAATTATTACATGCTGCCCATGTGGTATATGGGCGAAGATCGCATTGCCTTCTGGGACAAATTCTCTCAGCCATCTGTGCGCCCTGTTTACACCCTGGGCTTTGACACATGGTGGTACGACGTCAATAAAGCCGCCAGACTCCCCGCTGAGCGGCGTTAAGGAACTACGATGGGTGCTTACCTGATCCGCCGTCTGCTGTTGGTTATACCGACGCTGTGGGCCATCATCACCATTAACTTTTTTATCGTGCAAATCGCCCCTGGCGGCCCGGTCGATCAGGCGATCGCCGCCATTGAGTTTGGCAACACCAGCGGTATGCCTGGCGGCGGGGGCGAAGGTATGGGTGCAAGCCATGCCCGAACCGGCACAGGCAATATCAGCGAGAGCCAATACCGTGGCGGCCGCGGGCTGGACCCGGAGGTCATTGCCGAGATCGTCCATCGCTATGGCTTCGATAAACCGCTCCACGAGCGGTATTTCACCATGCTGTGGGACTACGTGCGTTTCGATTTTGGCGACAGCCTGTTTCGCAGCGCATCCGTCCTGACGCTGATTAAACAGAGCCTGCCCGTCTCCATCACGCTGGGACTCTGGGGAACGCTGATCATCTATCTGGTTTCCATTCCGCTGGGTATCCGTAAAGCCGTCTACAATGGCAGCCGTTTCGATATCTGGAGCAGCACGTTGATCATCATCGGTTACGCGATCCCGGCGTTCCTGTTTGCCGTACTGCTGATCGTCTTTTTCGCCGGAGGGAGCTATTTCGACATCTTCCCGCTGCGTGGGTTAGTGTCCGCCGATTTCAGCACCCTGCCGTGGTATCAAAAAATCACAGACTATTTCTGGCATATTACCCTGCCAGTGCTCGCTACCGTGATTGGCGGTTTCGCAGCGCTAACCATGCTGACCAAGAACGCGTTTCTGGATGAGATCCGTAAACAGTATGTCGTCACCGCGCGCGCAAAAGGCGTCGGTGAGAAGCAGATCATGTGGAAGCACGTTTTCCGCAACGCCATGCTGCTGGTGATCGCCGGATTTCCGGCCACGTTCATCAGTATGTTTTTTACCGGCTCGCTGCTGATAGAAGTGATGTTTTCGCTGAACGGCCTGGGGCTGCTGGGCTATGAAGCAACCGTGTCGCGTGATTATCCGGTCATGTTTGGCACACTCTACATTTTCACCCTGATTGGCCTGCTGCTGAATATCATCAGTGATATCAGCTATACGCTGGTTGATCCCCGAATCGATTTTGAGGGCCGCTAATGCCGCGTTTAAGCCCCGTCAACCAGGCCCGCTGGGCTCGCTTTCGCCATAACCGCCGCGGTTACTGGTCGCTGTGGATTTTTGCCGTGCTGTTTGTATTAAGCCTATGCTCTGAACTGATTGCCAACGATAAGCCCCTGCTGGTGCACTTTAATGACCGCTGGTATGTCCCCGTACTCACCCAGTACAGCGAGAGTGATTTTGGCGGCCCGTTTGCTACTCCGGCCGAGTATCAGGACCCGTGGCTACGCAACCAGATTGAACAGCACGGCTGGGCGCTCTGGGCACCGGTTCGTTTTGGCGCGAACAGCATTAACTATTCCACCGAGACTCCGTTCCCGTCGCCACCCTCACGGCAAAACTGGCTGGGCACAGATGCCAACGGCGGTGATGTGCTGGCGCGCATTCTTTACGGCACGCGGATCTCTATCCTCTTCGGGCTGATGCTGACGCTGTTTTCCAGCGTGATGGGCGTCGTGGCGGGTGCCGTTCAGGGCTATTACGGCGGTAAAATCGATCTCTGGGGACAGCGCGTGATTGAGGTCTGGTCCGGGATGCCGACCCTTTTCCTGATCATTTTGCTTTCAAGCGTAGTGCAGCCTGATTTCTGGTGGCTACTGGGAATTACCGTCCTGTTCGGCTGGATGGCGTTGGTCGGCGTTGTCCGCGCTGAATTTCTGCGCACGCGAAATTTTGATTACATCCGTGCCGCTCAGGCGCTGGGTGTGAGCGATCGCGGAATTATCTTCCGCCATATGCTCCCTAACGCCGTGGTCGCCACCCTCACCTTCCTGCCATTTATTTTATGCAGCTCGATCACCACCTTGACCTCGCTCGATTTTCTCGGTTTCGGGTTACCGCTCGGTTCACCATCGCTTGGTGAACTGCTGTTACAGGGAAAAAATAACCTTCAGGCTCCCTGGCTGGGGATTACCGCATTTCTTTCTGTGGCAGTGCTGCTCTCGCTGCTGATCTTTATTGGCGAAGCCGTGCGCGATGCCTTTGATCCCAACAAGGCGGTATGACATGACGCAACCCCTTCTCAGTATTGAAAATCTGTCCATTGCCTTTTCGAAGCAGGGTGAGACGCGCACGGTGGTCAATGATTTATCGCTGCAGATCCAGCGCGGCGAAACGCTGGCGCTGGTGGGTGAATCTGGCTCCGGCAAGAGCGTCTCGGCGCTCTCCGTGCTTCGCCTGCTCCCTTCCCCGCCGGTCAGTTATCCGCAAGGGGATATTCTTTTTCACGGCAGTTCACTGCTTCATGCCGACGAACAGACTCTGCGCGGGGTCCGCGGCAATAAGATTGCCATGATTTTCCAGGAGCCGATGGTATCGCTCAACCCGCTGCATACCCTTGAGAAGCAGCTCTACGAAGTGCTTTCCTTGCACCGGGGTATGCGCAAAGAGGCGGCACGGGGCGAAATACTGGATTGTCTTGAACGTACCGGCATACGCAATGCAGCAAAGCGGCTGAGTGATTTCCCACACCAGCTTTCCGGCGGTGAGCGCCAGCGCGTAATGATTGCGATGGCGCTGCTCACACGCCCTGAACTGTTGATTGCCGATGAACCTACAACAGCACTGGACGTCACCGTGCAGGCGCAGATCCTGCAGTTGCTGCGCGAGTTGCGCGATGAGCTCAACATGAGCCTGCTGTTCATCACCCATAACCTGAGCATCGTCAGGAAACTGGCGGACAGCGTGGCCGTCATGCAAAACGGGCAATGCGTTGAACAAAACAGAGCGGCCCCCTTGCTGAGCGCCCCTCAGCACCCGTATACGCGGCGTTTGCTCGACAGTGAACCGTCTGGCGATCCAGTGCCTTTGTCTGAAAACAGTACGCCGTTGCTGCGCGTTGAAGATCTGGCCGTTTCGTTTCCTATCCGCAAAGGTATTTTTCGCCGCGTCGTTGATCAGAACCCGGTTCTGAAAAATATCAGCTTTACCCTGCGTCCCGGCGAATCACTCGGGCTGGTAGGCGAGTCAGGATCGGGCAAAAGCACGACCGGTCTGGCGTTGCTGCGCTTAATTGCCTCACAAGGGCACATTCTTTTCGATGATTTGCCTCTGCACAGTTGGGATCGCCGCCAGATGCTTCCCGTGCGCCCGCGCATGCAGGTCGTATTTCAGGACCCAAACTCCTCGCTCAATCCACGGCTCAGCGTTTTGCAGATTGTTGAAGAGGGGCTACGAGTACACCGCCCGGCGCTCACGGCCCAGCAGCGCGAAGAGGAAGTGATGCGGGTGATGGTGGAAGTGGGTTTAGATCCCGACACGCGGCACCGCTACCCTGCCGAATTTTCCGGCGGACAGCGTCAGCGCATTGCCATTGCCCGTGCGCTGATCCTGAAACCAGAGTTAATCATACTGGATGAACCGACCTCGTCACTGGACAGAACCGTCCAGGCGCAAATCCTGGCGCTATTAAAAGGGCTACAGGCGAAACACCGGCTGGCCTATATCTTTATCAGCCACGATCTCCAGGTGGTACGCGCTTTGTGTCATCAGGTGATTGTGTTACGGCAGGGAGAGGTAGTCGAGCAGGGTGAGTGCCAGCGCGTATTCGCTGCACCGACGCAGAATTACACGCGCCAGCTATTAACATCCGGCTAGCGCTCAGAAAGGATATTGACCAGAGAACGGCTCAGCAATTGCTACGCCAAAGTTTTTCAGACGGCAGGTCGCAGCG
This sequence comes from Enterobacter sp. MALB-1, assembly GCF_041021625.1. Taxonomy (NCBI): domain Bacteria; kingdom Pseudomonadati; phylum Pseudomonadota; class Gammaproteobacteria; order Enterobacterales; family Enterobacteriaceae; genus Enterobacter; species Enterobacter sp. MALB-1. The sequence continues at coordinate 1,582,033 of NZ_JBDPJL010000001.1, read as the reverse complement.
AACTCGTCCTGGCTGTTCACAAACAGGCAAGGCTCGCCTTCACACTCCAGCACGGAGCTGTCCACTTCAATATCCGTCAGCGCCTGGCTGAGGCGCTCCATTACTGGCCACGCATCTTCATCGCTCGGGCTCAGCAGCTTGAGCGCGACCAGACAATTTTCGCAACCTGGAGCGCTTTGCGGAATCGGTTCAACCTTCGAACCTGCAAAACCCGCCGACCAGCGATAGCTCTGTGGCAAGCGATGGACAATGGAGAGTTGTAATGTATTCACGTTCGTTCCCCGGAAGCAAATTTACTTCACAATTTATTTACATTTATAGTAACACATCATCGCTAACCTGCACTATGAAGGGCTTTTTTACAGGCGTTACAGGTTCGCGTCGGCGCTATATGTACCCGTTTCTGCGATCTAACTCAACCTTTTTAAATACAATGATGTGACTTTTTACACAAATAGATTTTACATAAAAGAAACAAACACAGGGTAAACGAACGGAGGTTTGGTTGATATGTATCAACAAAAAGGCCCGATTCGGGCCTCAGGTGTTCTTTAGTTAGCCGCTTTTCGCGGCCGACTGGCGTAAAGATAGAAGAGAATGGAGCTGGTTGCGCAGAATGCAATCGCCCATAGCATCGGCCAGGCCGTGTTAAAGGTCGCCATAGAAAGCAGCGCGCCAACGATCGCACCAATCCCGAAGCGGAACGTCCCCGCCAGCGATGAAGCGGTTCCCGCCATGTGCGGGAACTCGTCGAGGATCACCGCCATCGCATTGGATGAAACCATCGACACACAGCCGACAAACGCCGCAACGCCCACCACCAGAGCCCAGAAGCCCACACCGAAAAACGCGCTCACGACCAGCCAGATAGCCATCACAAACTGGACCCACAGCCCGGCACGAAACATGTTGATCGCCCCGACTCTGCGCACAAAGCGGCTGTTAATGATGGTCATGACAAACAGGAACACGATATTCAGCGCAAAGTAGTAGCCAAAGTGCTGAGGCGAAACGTGGTTCAGTTCAATGTAGACAAACGGCCCCGCGCTGAGGAAGGAGAACATCCCGGCAAAGCTGAAGCCGCTCGCCAGCATGTAGCTCAACACGCGCTTATGGCGAAACAGCGAGGCGAAGTTCCCCATGGTGGTACGAATGTGGAATTTTTGTCGGCGTTCGACGGGCAGCGTCTCATCAATAAAGAAGAAGATCATTGCCGACGCCAGCAGAGCTGCAATCGCCAGTATCCAGAAAATCGCATGCCAGCTGAACCACACCAGTACGGCACCGCCGACCATCGGTGCCACCAGCGGCGCAATGGTTGTCACTAACATGACAAACGACATCATGCGAGAGAACTCTTCCTTCGGGTAAACATCACGCATCAGGGCGTTTATCACCACGCTCGCCGCTGCCGCCGCCAGACCGTGGAAGAAACGCATAACGATCAGTTGATCGATACTCTGCGCCAGCGCACAGGCTACTGCTGCTCCAGCAAAGACCAGCGTACCGCCCAGAATAACCGGTTTACGGCCGAGGCTGTCGGCCATCGGGCCGTACAATAGCTGACCAATAGCGAAACCGAGAATATAGGTGCTGAGCGTCATCTGCGCGCTGCCCGCCGGGACGCCAAACTGCGCGGAGATCACCGGCAGTGCAGGCAAATACATATCGATAGACAGCGGCATCAACATGGCCAGCAGGCCAAGGATAAAGACGATTTTGAACGACGAGTGTGGCCTGGTGGTCACAGAGTTCTCCTGAAATTAGCGTGAAGTCAGACCAACGCTGGCGATCTCTTCTTCTGTCAGCGGGCGATATTCGCCAGGCTCCAGGTCTGGATCGAGTTCAATCGCACCAATACGTTCACGATGCAGACCTGTAACGTGGTTACCCACTGCGGCAAACATACGTTTTACCTGGTGGTAGCGCCCTTCGCTGATGGTCAGACGGACTTCCGTCGGCGTGATAACCTCAAGCACCGCCGGTTTGGTCAGATCTTTTTCATTGTGCAACTGAACGCCTTTAGCGAATTGCGCAGCCGTATCATCCGATACCGGCGATTCCAGCGTGACCAGATAGGTTTTCTCGCAGTGATGACGTGGAGACGTAATGCGATGCGACCATTGGCCATCATCGGTCATCAGCACCAGACCGGTGGTATCGATATCCAGACGTCCTGCCGCGTGCAGTTTGTGTGCAACCGGCTCGTCGAGAAAATAGAGGACTGTCGGGTGATCCGGGTCGTCCGTTGAGCAGACGTACCCTTCCGGTTTGTTAAGCATGAAGTAACGCGGGCCATGCTGCTGGGTCAGCGGGTTGCCGTCATACTCAACCTGATGCTCAGGCTGGAGTTTGAACGCGGTGTCTTTCACAATGTCGCCATCCACGGTAACGCGGCTGGCGCGAATTTCACGCCCGGCAATAGCGCGGCTTACGCCGAGTTGCTGAGCGATAAACTTATCAAGTCGCATGAAATCTTTTTAGCCTTAATGGTGCTGGAAGCGGGCAACGCCCGAAAAAGAAGCAGTCAGGAACGGTTCAGTATAATGGTCTGGTTGCGTCACTCAAGGGAAAAAGTTTCGTGGCATACTATATGCGAAATAACTAAACCGAGAACCCATGACTTTTACACTTCGTCCCTATCAGCAGGAAGCCGTCGACGCGACCCTCGCCTGGTTCCGTAAACACCGGGAACCGGCGGCAATTGTGCTCCCGACCGGTGCAGGCAAAAGCCTGGTGATCGCCGAACTGGCACGCCTGGCACGTGGACGCGTGCTGGTACTGGCGCATGTTAAAGAGCTGGTGGCGCAAAACCACGCCAAATATTGTGCGCTTGGGCTGGAGGCTGATATTTTTGCCGCCGGACTAAAACGTAAAGAGAGCCACGGCAAAGTGGTGTTTGGCAGCGTGCAGTCGGTTGCCCGCAATCTGGAACAGTTTCGCAGCGAGTTCTCATTGCTGATTGTCGACGAGTGCCACCGTATCAGCGATGACGACGACAGCCAGTATCAGCAAATCCTCACCCACCTGAAAGAGGTGAACCCTCACTTACGCCTGCTCGGCCTGACGGCCACGCCCTTTCGCCTGGGTAAAGGCTGGATTTATCGCTTCCATTATCACGGCATGGTGCGCGGAGACGAGAAGGCGCTGTTCAGCGACTGTATTTATGAGCTTCCACTGCGCTACATGATTAAGCATGGCTACCTGACGCCCCCGGAGCGCCTGGATATGCCGGTGGTGCAGTACGACTTCAGCCGTCTGCAGGCGCAAAGCAACGGCTTATTCAGTGAAGCGGACCTTAATCAGGAGTTGAAAAAACAGCAGCGCATCACGCCGCACATCATCAGCCAGATCGAAGAGTTTGCGCAGACGCGCAAAGGCGTGATGATTTTTGCTGCCACCGTTGAACACGCACGAGAAATCACCGGCTTATTACCCGCTGACGACGCGGCGCTGATCACCGGCGAAACGCCCGGCCCGGAGCGCGACGCGCTGATTGACGCTTTTAAAGCGCAACAGTTTCGCTATCTGGTGAATGTCTCGGTGTTAACCACCGGCTTTGACGCCCCTCACGTCGACCTGATTGCTATTCTGCGCCCAACCGAATCCGTCAGCCTTTATCAGCAGATTGTCGGGCGCGGCCTGCGGCTGGCTCCAGGGAAAACGGACTGCCTGATTCTGGATTACGCGGGTAACCCGCACGATCTCTACTCTCCTGAAGTTGGCACGCCGAAAGGCAAAAGTGACAACGTCCCCGTTCAGGTGTTTTGTCCCGCCTGTGGGTTTGCTAACACCTTCTGGGGCAAAACCACCGCCGACGGTACGCTGATTGAACACTTTGGCCGCCGCTGTCAGGGCTGGTTTGAAGACGATGAAGGGCATCGCGAACAGTGTGATTTCCGTTTCCGTTTTAAAAACTGCCCGCACTGTAACGCCGAAAACGACATAGCCGCCCGCCGTTGCCGGGCGTGCGACACGGTGCTGGTCGACCCGGACGACATGCTGAAAGCGGCGCTGAAGCTGAAAGATGCGCTGGTGCTGCGCTGTTCCGGCATGGCGCTGCAGCCCGGCGCGGATGAAAAAGGCGAGTGGCTGAAGATTACCTATTACGACGAGGACGGTGCAGACGTTAGCGAACGGTTCAGGGTACAAACGCCTGCCCAGAGAACGGCTTTCGAGCAGCTCTTTATCCGCCCACATACCCGCACACCAGGCGTGCCGCTACGCTGGATAACCGTTGCGGATATCGTGCATCAACAGCTATTACTGCGCCACCCTGATTTCGTGGTGGCGCGTAAGAAAGGCCAGTTCTGGCAGGTACGGGAAAAGGTCTTTGACTACGAAGGCCGTTTTCGCCGGGCGAACGAACTGCGCTAGTGAGGTATGTCGCCGTAATTCATGACGCTCAGATCGTCAATCAGGCCGGGTCCGGCGGGCTGCCATCCCAGACGTTTTTGTGTCCAGGCTCCACTGGCGCGAAGATCCAGCGTTGCGAAAGCGGCAAACCAGCCAAAGTAGTCTGCGGCCTCTTCTTTTGACAAGGAGAGCGTCGGTAGCCCCATGCCAGCCGCAACGGTCTGCGCAATCATTCTGGACGCGATAGCTTCCTCAGCAACGGCATGATAGCGTTCCCCGCGCGTCCCCTTTTCCAGCACGAGGCAATACAGCCGGGCCACGTCATTCACATGAGCCGCTGACCAGCTATTCATCCCCTCTTCAATCCAGGCTGCGCTGCCTTTTTCGCGACAGAGCTGGATGTAATAAGAGATCAGCCCCTGCCGACGCGTGTCATGAACCTGTGGCAGGCGCACCACGCGAACATCCACGCCTTTTTCGAGAGCCGCGTTTCCCGCCAGTTCAGAGGCAATACGCGGGTTAGGATGGTTGCGGTTAAAAATCGACTCCGTCGCAGGCTGCCCGTTTTCCGGATCGCCCATACCGGTCCCGGAGGTAATGATCAATGGCCGGGCAGACCCCGCAAGCGCAGAGCTTAGCGTGGCGATCACCCGGCTATCTTTCTCACAGTTAGCCACAAAGCGGCTGAAATCATGATCAAACGCGGTATGGATCACCGCATCTGCACGTTCCACAGCAGGCAAAAGGGTATCGGGTTCATCAATCGTACCGTGGTGGATCTCAATACCTGCCTCACGTAACCGTTCTGCACTTTCCTGCGATCGCGCAAGGCCAATCACCTGGTGCCCATTACGCTTAAGTTCTTCAGCAATACGTGAACCGATAAATCCCGTCGCTCCGGTTAAAAAAAGACGCATAACGTACCTCCTGATAAATGTCACAGGTACGTTAACGCTCTCTCCTGATACTATAAAAGTAGTGAGATTATCGTGGTATAAGAATTAACAGGCTAACCATGACTGATGAAAAGCATAATGCGCCCGGTGAATTTCTTAAGGCCTGCCGATTGCGCCTTGATCCTGCCTCTTTTGGTTTTTTAACCGGACGTCGCCGCACGCCAGGTTTACGTCGCGAAGAGGTCGCGCAACTGGCCAATATCAGCCCGACCTGGTACACATGGCTTGAACAGGGTCGCGGTGGTGCACCGTCGAAGGAGGTGCTTAATCGCATCGCCTCAGGACTACGCTTAACCGCCCCTGAGCGGGAGCATCTCTTTATCCTTGCATTCGGACATCCTCCCGAAAATCATTTTCGTGGGCCAGATTCCATTACGCCGCGTCTGCAGCGCGTACTGGACGCAATGCCGGATAGCCCTGCCATTATTAAGAATGTTGCATGGGATGTGATTGCCTGGAACCGTGCAGCCGCGGTGGTACTCACCGATTACGGTGCCCTGCCCCGCGAGAAACGCAATATTCTGCGACTGATGTTTAGCGACAGCCGGGCGCGATCTATCCAGAAAGAGTGGGAAAGCGTGGCAAGTGTAGTCGTTAACGCGTTTCGTGCCGATGTTGCCCGTGCGGGGAAATTTCACAACACAGAACAGCTTATCGAAGAACTTTCACTCACCAGCCCGGAATTTGCCGCGTTGTGGAGCCGCAACGATGTCGCCGGACATGCGGAGGGGGTAAAACATCTTCGTCATCCGCAACTGGATGATATTGCGCTGGAGTTTTCAACCTTCATCATTGAGGGGCGACCAGATTTAACCATGATGGTTTTCAATCCGGCGGATGATGAAAGCCAGCAGCGTATCCGGCAGTGGCTTAACGCGCATCCGGCTGTCTAGCCATACGTTTTGATTGCCCTGCGGGAGATTGGGGGCTATAATGCCGCCCGCTTTTGCATCCGCAAAGCAGAACACTCACCTGCTGCTGGGTCGCCTGTAGTAGGGTTTTAAATACAGAGAGAAATCAATGTTCACTATCGAAGCAGAAGTACGTAACGTGCAGGGTAAGGGTGCGAGCCGCCGCCTGCGTAACGCTAACAAGTTCCCGGCTATCGTTTACGGTGGCGAAGCTGCTCCAGTTGCTATCGAACTGGATCACGACAAAGTGTGGAACATGCAGAACAAAGCTGAATTCTACAGCGAAGTTCTGACCATCGTTGTTGGCGGTAAAGAAGAAAAAGTGAAAGTTCAGGCTGTTCAGCGTCACGCGTTCAAGCCAAAACTGACTCACATCGACTTCGTTCGCGCGTAATCGCAAACCTGTCGAGAAAAACCCCGCTTCTGCGGGGTTTTTTTATGGCAGTTATTTCCCGCCAGAGGTACGACGCTGCAGCTGATCGCGCAGGTTTGGCGGCGTGCCTTTAATGGTCAGCGTGTCGGTGGCCGGGTCCCAGAAAATACGTTCCCCCAGCAGCATGGCATCAAAGTTAATCGTTAACCCGCCGCCGCTACCGGCGAATTTGGTGAGCTGGCGCAGCGTACTGCGATCCGCCGGGAAGCTCTCTTCAAGCTCATAGCCTTTCTCTGCGGTGAATTCCTGGAAGCTGACTTCGCTGACGCCCGCCAGCTCTTTTGACAGCGACTCCAGCTCAATTTCCTCACCGGCCTGCAATTGCTCGTTGCAGTAGCTGTAAACCTGCTGACGCACGGTCTGGCGTTCAGATTTATCAAGCTGCGCTTCTGCCGTGAAGTCGTCGACCGCCTGCAGCAAACCTTTGTTCTGCGCTTTAGCGTTCAGCCCTTCACTGGCACCGAGGAAGTCCATAAAGAAATCGGCCACTTTGCGCCCCACGCGACCTTTCAGGAAGGTCAGGTAGCGGGTTGATTCCGGATTGGTTTCCCACTCGGTCAAATCAATACGCGCCACGATATCCGCATGGTTAATATCCAGATAGTGCGTGGAGCTGATATCCAGCTGTTCGTTTACGCGCATACTGCTTAAGTTGTTCAGCACGGTGACCAGCAAATACTCTACCGCCAGGTAGCGATAGTGGCAAAACAGAACAATACCGCCATCGGCAAACGGATATTTCGCCAGCTCGTCGCGCAGACGCCCGGTGGCGGCGCGGCTGAATGCCAGGAAATCTTCTTCGCCCTGACGCTGCAGGCGCAGGCTGTCTGCCAGCTCGCTCTCTTCACTGAACAGGCCATAGGCTTTATTTTTCGCGCTGTAGACGCGGTGCAGCTCTGCCATCATCTCAACAACGGTAGGCGTTGGTTCCAGTAACGAATCGCGCAGCACCACTTCAAGGGTTTGCTCATCACGCTTGATAAGCTGGTGCAAGGCAATCTGGTTGATTTCCAGACTCATGATAAACTCTCCTTTTAGACCGGGCGGTATTCAACCACCACCAACGCATGTGTGCAACAAGAGATAAAAAAGGGGAAAAAAAGCTGTTGCTACGGTAATATGTTGCCCTTTCATCAACAAACTGATTTTGATTTATGCCACAACATTCCCGCTACAGTGACGAACACGTTGAACAATTGCTCGGTGAGCTGGTCAACGTACTGGAAAAACATAAAACGCCGACCGATCTCTCCCTGATGGTTCTGGGAAATATGGTCACCAACCTTATCAATACCAGCGTTGCTCCGGCTCAGCGTCAGGCGATTGCCAAATCTTTCGCCCAGGCTCTGCAGTCCTCTGTGAGTGACGACCAGGCCCATTAAGGGAAACGAATAACAGTTTATGGTGACAAATCGTCAGCGCTACCGCGAAAAAGTCTCCCAGATGGTCAGCTGGGGGCACTGGTTTGCCCTGTTCAACATTCTGTTGGCGATGGTGATTGGCTGCCGTTATCTGTTTGTGGCGGACTGGCCTACCACGTTAACCGGGCGTATTTACTCCTGGATGAGCGTTGTCGGTCACTTTAGTTTTCTGGTATTTGCCACCTATCTGCTGATTCTGTTCCCCTTGACGTTTATCGTCATGTCGCAGCGTTTAATGCGGTTCCTGTCAGCGATCCTCGCGACAGCCGGTATGACGCTGCTGCTTATCGACAGCGAAGTCTTTACCCGATTCCACCTGCACCTTAACCCTATCGTCTGGGAACTGGTGATTAACCCGGATCAAAACGAGACCGCGCGGGACTGGCAGCTGATGTTTATCAGCGTCCCGGTGATCCTGTTGATTGAGATGCTGTTTGCTACGTGGAGCTGGCAAAAGCTCCGCAGCCTGACCCGACGCCGCCATTACGCGAAGCCTGTCGCAGCGCTCTTTTTCATTTCATTTATTGGTTCGCACCTGATGTACATCTGGGCAGATGCGAACTTCTATCGCCCAATTACCATGCAGCGCGCCAACCTGCCGCTCTCATACCCTATGACGGCACGCCGTTTCCTTGAGAAACACGGCCTGCTGGATGCTCAGGAATATCAGCGTCGTCTGGTCGAGCAAGGGAATCCGGAAGCCGTCAGCGTACAGTATCCGCTCAGCGAGTTGCGCTATCGTGATATGGGTCGCGGGCAGAACGTCCTGCTTATCACCGTTGATGGCCTTAACTATTCGCGCTACGAAAAACAGATGCCTGCGCTGGCCGAATTTGGCGAGAATAATGTCACCTTTACTCAGCATATGAGCTCCGGTAACGCTACCGATGCGGGTATTTTCGGTCTGTTTTATGGGATCTCGTCGGGCTATATGGACGGCGTTCTGTCTGCACGTATTCCTGCGGCGCTGATAACCGGGCTGAACCAGCAGGGATATCAGTTAGGTCTGTTCGCGTCAGACGGCTTCAATAGTTCGTTGTATCGTCAGGCATTGTTGTCTGATTTCTCATTGCCTGCGGCGCAGAGCCAGTCCGATGCGCAAACCGCGAACCAGTGGATTAACTGGCTGCAGCGCTACGCCCAGGAAGATAACCGCTGGTTCTCCTGGGTTGCCTTTAATGGCACAACGCTTGATGACAGTAATCAGAAAGGCTTTACGCGCCGCTACTCCCGCGCTGCGGGTGATGTCGACGCGCAGATTGCGCGCGTACTCACTGCCTTGCGCGCATCCGGTAAGCTGGAGAATACCGTGGTGATTATCACTGCGGGTCACGGCGTACCGTTAGGTGATGAGGCGAAGAACATGGACTGGTCGCGTCCAAATCTGCATGTGCCGCTGGTTATTCACTGGCCGGGAACGCCTGCGCAGCGCATTAATATGCTCACCGACCATAAAGATGTTATGACCACGCTGATGCAACGTCTGCTGCACGTGAGCACACCGGCGAACGAATACTCGCAGGGACAGGATCTGTTTAGTGCGACGCGTCGTCATAACTGGGTGACGGCTGCCGGGGGTAACACGCTGGCGGTGACCACGCCAGAACTGACGCTGGTGTTGAACAGCAACGGGAACTATCAGACCTATAATCTGCAGGGCGAGAAGCTGAAAGATCAGAAACCGCAATTAAGCCTGCTCCTTCAGGTTCTGACGGATGAGAAGCGGTTTATCGCTAACTGATTAATTATAAACCAGTTAGCGTCGGCTTCCCCTTGCATTCAGCAAGGAAACGGGTAGTATTCCTTTTATGCGTCGGCACGTAGCGCAGCCTGGTAGCGCACCGTCATGGGGTGTCGGGGGTCGGAGGTTCAAATCCTCTCGTGCCGACCAAAAACACATTAAAAACCAGCCTGTTAGGGCTGGTTTTTTTTATCCTTATGAATCGCTACCGCTTTGGACGTCATCCTCCCTGCGCTTTCCCGCTCCGTGCCAGATATAGGGCTTTCCGATAACGATATACATCGGTTAGAGGCCGCCAGCGCTTTACTACCACCCTATGCATTCGTTCTCTGAAATATTTTATTACATATTTAACATCCCCGTTCGCTTTACATTGACACTAGTGTCAATCTTGTAGATTACCACTACAGCGAGGAGAAGAGTATGCGACCATCCGATCTGGCAAAACTCACCGGAGTAAGCAACAGAGTTCTGCGTCATTATGAATCGAAAGGGCTCATCCGTTCACGGCGACTAAATAATGGATATCGTGATTATGATCCGAAGGAAGCGGAAAAAGTGAAGTGGGTAATCTCGTTAATTAAATGTGGATTCAGTACCAGGCAGATAGCTGAGCTGGAAAAGTTCTCTCAGATCAGCGATATGGACGATGACCGTTTTATTATGTGCCTGGAACAGCACCGGAATAAGCTACAAGCACTGGATACGCTGATTGAGTTACTCAACGAACGTCGAAACGCACTCGCTGCACGGATACATTCTTACGAATGATGAATATTTTTATCGGAAAGAGATGAAATATGAAACGTTTAGAAAATAAGGTTGCCTTAATTACCGGAGGCAGCAGCGGCATTGGGCTGGCAACAGCAAAAAGATTTATTAATGAAGGTGCCAAAGTCATCATTACCGGAAGAGATGAAAATACGCTGAACCAGGCCATGCGTGAGCTGGGGGATAAGAATGCCATTGCAATACAATCAGATATTAGTGATTTAAATAATCAAGAGGCTGTTTTTTCAACCATCGAAAAACGCTTCGGTAAACTGGATATTGTCTTTGCCAATGCAGGGATTATCTTGCTTTCTGATTTTCAGGACTCGACCGAAAGCGACTTTGATAACCAGTTTAATATTAATGTGAAAGGAACTTTTTTTACCGTACAAAGGGCTCTACCGCTGATGCCACAAGGCGGGTCGATTATATTGACCTCATCTATTGCTCACTACAAGGGCCTTGACGGACACAATATCTATGCAGCGACAAAAGCTGCGTTACGTTCTTTCGCACGAAGCTGGACAGCGGATCTTAAAAACCGAAGTATCCGTGTTAACTGCATAAGTCCTGGCCCCATCGCCACGCCAATCATCAGCAAAATGGGCATTTCTGAGGCAGACCGTGAATTGTTTAATACGAACGTTGCGAGCCATATACCTGCCGGGCGGTTTGGCAAACCAGAAGAAGTTGCTGCCGCTGCGCTTTTCCTTGCCTCAGATGAAAGCCGTTTTATATCGGGAATTGACCTCTGTGTGGATGGCGGGATGGGGCAGATTTAACCGGGATCAAAAATAATATCAAATATGATTAAAAGACATCAATTTTGATGAAGTTCTTTTTTCTGATTATCTCTATATTTATTGCCATGAAGGGCCCATCACTATCCAGTGTTTATTAAAGGTATTTATATGAATAAACGTATTATTATTGCCGGTGCAGGTTTTGCAGGTATGTGGGCGGCCATCTCCGCGGCCAGACTTATACACTTAAACAATGCTGACAATCAGGTTGATATATTTCTTGTCTCGCCTGAACCAAAGTTAACCATACGTCCAAGGCTTTATGAGGCCGTTCTTGAAAAGATGGCCCCGTCGATTCTTGACGTGCTTAAGGCGGCGAATGTGAAATATATTCGTGGACGGGTTATTGATATTGATACACAAAATAAAACGATTACCGTCCAAAAGCCAGATGAAGAGACCCGAGTTAATTTTGACAGTTTTGTGCTGGCGGCGGGAAGCCAGGTCTTTCATCCAGAATTGAAAGGGTTGAAAGAGTATAGTTTTGATGTCAATTCGCTGGAAAAAGCCCGCGAACTTGATGCGCATTTACAGTCGCTGGCAGCAGAACCTGATTCGCAGGCACGGAATACCGTCGTGGTTGCAGGGGGAGGCTTAACGGGTCTGGAAACCGTAACAGAGATGCCGGAACGTTTGAATACACTGTTTGGCGCGGAAAGTCAGCCGCAGGTCATCATCGTTGATAATGCGCCCAAAATTGGGCAGGCAATGGGAGAGGATGCCTGTGAGATTATCAATCAGGCACTGGCCAGCAGCGGAATTGCAGTACGCACAGGCGTAAGAGTGTCATCCATCGAGGCGAATGGCGTCACGCTATCGAACGGTGAGTTTATTCCCAGTAAAACGGTCATCTGGACCGCCGGAATGCGTGCAAGTCCATTAACCCGGTTCATTCCTGGTGAACACGATTCGCTGGGACGCGTGATCGGCGATTCTTTTTTACGCGCCCCCGAAGCCCACGGTATCTTTGTTACCGGAGACACGGTGAAGGTGCCTACTGATAATGATGGCAATTACAATGTAATGTCCTGTCAACATGCCATGAGCCTGGGGCGCGTGGCTGGACACAACGCGGCGGCTGAACTGCTGGAGTTGCCATTGCATCCCTACAGCCAGCCTAAATACGTTACCTGCCTCGATCTTGGCAAATGGGGAGCCGTTTATACTGAAGGCTGGGATCATCAGGTGATGTATCAGGGCGAGGAGGCTAAAAAAATTAAGCAGGAAATTAATACCTTGTGGATTTATCCCCCTGAGCCCGATCGGGAGAAAATGTTCTCTGTCGCCAATCCCGATTATATTATTGTGCCGTAAATTACAACGTCCTTGATGCACTGCATTGAGGTTATTTTCCTGGACTTCATTTTGCATCATGGCTCTTTTTACGCCACTGACTGGGAGTTAACCCCGTCATTTTTCTGAATGCACTGGTAAATGCATTTTGCGAGTTGTAGCCGCTTTCCAGTGCAATTTCAGAAACCTGCTTATTGGTGGATTGTAATTGTAAAAAAGCACGTTCCATTACACGCTGTTTGAGCCAGCCATAAGGCGTAAGACCGGTACTGTTTTTAAACGCCCGGCAAAAATGTGCAGATGACATACCCTGCTCCGCTGCCAGAGCCTGAATAGTCACCTCCCCTATCGGGCTGCTATCCAGGATTTCCAGCGAATTTTTAAGGACGCGTGGGGACAGAAAATAGTTGGCCTGTTGGACAGGTGTCTTAACAGGGGAATGATTCTGTATCAGTTGAAGTACCAGCGCCAGCATTAAATGTTCGCAAAGGAGATGAGTGATTTTATTGTTATCTGAAAGGGTATCATGAAGAGCTGAAATTATTTTTGCGGTTGTATCATCAAAATAAGCGGTGCGGAACAGGAGTTCCGTTAGGGGGGCATCTATTTGTAATAACAGATCGTTGAACGTTTGATCAGGAATGTAAAAATGAATCACATCAACGGTGCCAGGCATATCCCAGCGTGACGAACTGCCACGCGGAATAGTCGTAATGGTGCCTTCTCTGATGGTATCTCTTACCACCTGATGTCCTGTTCTTCGCTCAACGGTTTGCATATTGCCGAAGTGCGCGATGATAACGTGTTGATCCATTGGGGCAATAGTTTCGTGCAGCGGCCCATGTGGCCATCGATAACAGTTTACAGACAAGGGATTGCTGCTAGTCATGCTTAATTCTGGCTGATTTTTTAATACTCGGGTCATCTCCTTGACGGTATCTTTAAGTATAACCTCATGATTATTCATGATAATGCCCGCAACGCCAGTGTAAATAGTCTCCAGAGTATAGGTGAAGTTTAAAACGTTAACCCACTTGCCATAAATCCGTCCGCGTTATCACCACGATAGCCGGGAGTCTATATCTGTTGTCAGGAGGTATTATGGAATTATCTAAAACTGCGGCAGAGCCGATGCCTGCAGATGATCGCGTGTCCGTTTCTCATTCTGAACCAGAATTAGTCCCATCGCGTTACCCGCTAAAGATCGGCGACATTGAAGTGCTTGTTGTCAGTGATGGTGTTCTGTCTTTACCGGGCCCAATGCTGGGCCATAATGCCGATCCTTCCGTGAGATCAGCCTGGTTTAAAGAGATGTTTTTACCCTACGACGAACTCGACTGGGCTCTTAATGTTGTGGTGGTAAAAAGCGGTGACAGAACGATCCTCATCGATGCAGGTATGGGTGCCGCCTTCCCTGACCTGCCACGAGCCGGACGGACAGTTCAGCGGCTGGAATCTGCCGGTATTAATCTCGCATCCATCACTGACGTGGCGATCACCCATCTGCATATGGACCATATAGGGGGGTTGCTTATCAAAGGTGTAAAAGAACGTTTGCGTCCTGATCTTCGTATTCATGTGGCAGAGGCTGAAGTTAACTTCTGGGAGTCGCCCGATTTTTCCCAGGTATCCATGCCCACGGGCTTCCCGGAAGCACTCAGGAAAACGGCGACACGGTTCTTACAGGAATACAAGGGCCAGTTGCAAACTTTCGAGAACCAGAGTGAGTTGGCTCCTGGCGTTCTCATTACGCGTATTGGCGGTCATACGCCAGGTCATAGCGTAGTCCGTCTGGCATCACGTGGTGAACGCTTAACATTCGCTGGCGATGCGGTATTTCCGGTCGGCTTCCAGCATCCTGACTGGTTCAATGGCTTCGACCATTATCCCGAAGAAGCTGCTCGCGTACGGATTCAACTCTTACGGGAACTCGCCGCCAACCGGGAATCTCTTGTGGCAACACACCTCTCCTTCCCGTCTGTGTGCCATGTCGCCATTGATGGAGATACCTTCCGTTGGGTGCCGGGCCACTGGAGATACTGAAATAGGGTTAACCCTGTCCGGTAGAAGGTCGCATTATCTTTCAGGCTGTTCGCCTACGCTCAGAAGTTTGAGAAAAAAATAGGCTTATCCCCCTGGGCAGAACTATTGAAAACCAGCCTCTTACGGCTGGTTTTTTTATTTTACTTCATCCGGCGTTTTGCACAGATAGATCAGCGTGGCCAGACAAATCACCGCTCCGGCATAAAACGTATATTCCGCGCCTAACGTTTCCCATATTGCCCCGGCTCCCAGGCTGGCGACTAACAATCCCACGCCGCTGAGCAGACTAAAAATGCCGTAGGCCGTACCGCGCAGATCCGCAGGTGCCGTTTTAGCAATCATTGCCGCCAGCAGCCCCTGCGTCATCCCCATATGCATTCCCCAAAGTGCAACGCCTAAAAGAATGCCTGCCCAGTGGGAACTCAGCGCCAGCACTATATCCGCTCCAATCAGCACTACCAGCCCCCACTGCAGTAGCCGGGCGTGGCTCATCGTGTCGGATAGCTTGCCAAACGGATAGGCAGACAGGAAATAGAGCAGATTCATGGCCACCATCACCAGCGGGATCAGCGCCAGCGGCATCCCAGACTGCTGTGCGCGGAGCACAAGAAAGGCTTCACTGAAACGGGCGAGCGTGAAGATGGTACCCAGGCCAATGACCCACCAGCAGCCTTTCCCGAGGCGTCTGAGGTTCTCTTTTTTGATGGGATTCGTTCGTTTATGTTCGACAGGTTTTTTCGGCTCATGCAGGCCGAAGAAAAGCAGTGCAACGGCGAAGACGCCGGGGATCACCGCAATCCAGAAAATAGTACGAAAATCATCGTTCCACAGCAGCATTAAGCCTACGGCCAGCAGCGGCCCGAGAAATGCGCCGAGGGTGTCCATCGACTGACGCAAACCAAAAGCCGCGCCGCGAAGTTCCGGTGGCGTAACGTCAGCGACCAACGCATCACGCGGCGCACCTCGGATCCCCTTCCCTACCCGGTCGATTAAGCGTGCCCCCAGAATCATACCTGAAGACGAGGCGAGCGCGAACAACGGTTTACTCAATGCGCCAAGGCCGTAGCCCAGTACCGCCAGCCCTTTACGTTTGCCCAGATAGTCACTGATTGCGCCGGAAAATACCTTGATAAACAGCGCGGTGGCTTCAGCCAGACCTTCAACCAGCCCGATGAAAAGCACGCTGGCTCCCAGCGTCGTGACCATAAACAGCGGCAGCAGGCTGTGAATGATCTCCGAGGAGATATCCATCAGCATACTGACCCCACCCACAACCCAGACGCCCTTCGGGATCCGGCTGAGCGTTGCAAATCGGGATAACATTGAGCATCTCCTGCTGTTTGACGAACATCATCGTTCGACACAGAATATCCTGGAAATGCGAATAAATATCATCAGACATAAAAAAGCCAGCCCGCAGGCTGGCTTCATTATCGCAAATGAATGCTTAGTGCTTTTCACGGCTCCCCAGGAAGAAAATCCCCAGCGGAATGGCAAGCAGAACGGTAAACACCAGGCTGTAAACGAAGATCATCGCTGACTGCAGCACAAACATGCTGGTCGTCCAGTCAGAAAGAGGAATGTTGTACTGTTCGATGACGCCGACAATGGTTGCCCGCCCGACGCACGCAGCGGCAATCATAAATACAACCAGCAGCGCCAGTAAGAACTTACGGCCTTCAGCTGTTTTCAGTTTTGCGCGAATCATGTCTCTCTTCCCTTTACAGATGGCTAACATTATTTAGCGCTTAAAATAACACGATCGCCCGCCTGACTCCATGACAGCATTAACAACCACAAACAAAGCAATAACGCAGTGCATTCCACTAGTCATTTTGAAAATGTAGGTAAATCAATCCAATCATTCATCTACGTTATGGTAATGTGGTGAGGATCGTTTTGACATAAAGGAATGACTGTGAAAAACGCACCTAAATTTGCTATCGCCCTGATCGCCGCAGCCTGCGTCAGCGCCAGTGCTTTTGCGAGCGACTCTTCAAAAGAGCAGCCACTGGAAAAAGTAGCCCCCTATCCACAAGCGGATAAAGGAATGAAGCGTCAGGTTATTCAGTTGCCGGCTCAGCAGAATGAAGCCAACTTTAAAGTTGAACTGCTAATCGGGCAGACGCTGGAAGTAGACTGCAACCAGCACCGTCTGGGCGGCCAGCTGGAAAGCAAAACGCTGGAAGGCTGGGGCTATGACTACTACGTCTTTGATAAAGTGACGTCGCCGGTCTCTACCATGATGGCCTGCCCGGACGGCAAGAAAGAGAAAAAATTTGTGACTGCGTATCTGGGAGATAACAGTCTGCTGCGCTACAACAGCAAGCTGCCGATCGTGGTATATACGCCTGAAAACGTAGAGGTGAAATATCGCGTGTGGCAGGCAGATGAGACTGTCAGTCCAGCGGTAGTACGTTAAAAAAGTCGGGTGACGGCTTCGCCTTACCCGACCTACAAAACAACACCGAACGTAAGCCGGGTAAGCATCAGCACCACCCGGCTTTTTTATTTTACAGCGCGATATCCGCCACCGGTTTGTTTTCCTTCTGAGGCTTCAGCTCCGCTTTTGG
The DNA here is from genome assembly GCF_041021625.1 of Enterobacter sp. MALB-1. Taxonomy (NCBI): domain Bacteria; kingdom Pseudomonadati; phylum Pseudomonadota; class Gammaproteobacteria; order Enterobacterales; family Enterobacteriaceae; genus Enterobacter; species Enterobacter sp. MALB-1. The sequence continues at coordinate 1,564,732 of NZ_JBDPJL010000001.1, read as the reverse complement.
CGCAGCATCCGCAGCCTGCGGTTTCACATATTGCAGTTGCAGAACGCGGCTGGTGTATTCCAGCTCTTGCTCCGTCGCCGCCACGTTACCGTTCAGCTTAGTACCGTAGGATGGAATAATGGTTTTCAGCTTCGCCTGCCATTCCGGGCTCGCGACTTTATCTTTGAACACTTTTTCCATCAGGTGCAGCATGATTGGCGCAGCAGTGGATGCACCCGGTGAAGCGCCCAGCAGTGCGGCAATAGTGCCCTCTTTATCGCTCACCACTTCAGTGCCCAGACGCAGCACGCCGCCCTCTTTCGGATCGCGTTTGATAATCTGCACACGCTGGCCCGCCTGCCACAGACGCCAGTCCTCTTTCTTCGCCTGCGGATAGTACTCTTTCAGTGCTTCAAAACGTTCTTCATCGGAGAGCATCACCTGACTAATCAGGTACTTCACCAGATCGAAGTTATCCAGCCCCACATCCATCATTGGCTTGACGTTAGACGTTGTAGTGGCACTGAGCAGGTCCCACAGGGAGCCATTTTTCAGGAACTTGGTGGAGAACGTCGCGAACGGCCCGAACAGCACCACGCGTTTACCGTCCAGCATACGGGTATCGATGTGCGGAACAGACATCGGCGGCGCGCCCACAGAAGCCTGACCGTACACTTTCGCCAGATGGCGGTTCACCACGTCCGGGTTTTCTGACACCAGGAACTGGCCGCCGACCGGGAAGCCCGCGTAGTCGTCCGCTTCAGGAATACCAGACTCCTGCAGCAGCTTCAGCGCCGCGCCGCCCGCACCGATAAAGACAAATTTCGCCTTGATGATGTGCTCAGCTTCGTTGTTTTTCAGGTCGGCAACGGTCACGCTCCAGCTGTTATCCGCGTTGCGTTTGAAGCCACGCACTTCAGTGTTGAGCTGCAGGTTAAAGTTCTCTTTCTTCTGCAGAGAACCCACCAGCTGACGGGTAATTTCACCGTAGTTGACGTCAGTACCGATTTCAGTGCGTGTCGCCGCTACTTTCTGATTTGGGTCACGGCCTTCCATTACCAGCGGTGCCCACTCTTTGATCTGCGCATGATCTTCAGAGTATTTCATGCCGCGGAACAAAGTGCTCTGCTGCAGAGCAGCGTAGCGTGCACGCAGGAAGTTGACGTTCTGATCGCCCCACACAAAGCTCATGTGCGGCACGGTGTTAATGAAGGAGTGCGGATCGTGTAACACACCGCTGTTCACCTGGTGTGACCAGAACTGGCGTGAGATCTGGAACGCTTCGTTGATCTCGACCGCTTTTTCGATACTAATGGAACCGTCCTTTTTCTGTGGCGTATAGTTCAGTTCCATCAGTGCCGAATGCCCGGTGCCGGCGTTGTTCCAGCCGTTAGAGCTCTCCTGAGCCGCACCATCGAGGCGCTCAACCATGGTCATCGACCAGTCCGGCTGTAATTCGTGAAGGTAAGTTCCCAGCGTGGCGCTCATGATACCGCCACCAATTAAAAGGACGTCCGTTTCCTGCTCTTTTGGTGTGTCTGCTTTCACCGCCATTGAGACAGTGTTCAGCCCCACGGCCAGAGAAAAGAGCATGGCAGTCATTTTTTTCATAATTTATGCCTTAGTTAATAGTGCGTGATGCATGGAAAGTGCAGGTGAAAAAAGCTGCGGGGGAACGGTAGCAACTTTTAAATATTGTTTAAAGGTTACGAAATTATTGTAATTGTGAAATTTAATGATGGATTGTTTGTAGGGAATTACGCTGGCAGCTGGTAATAGCGGGATTTTCTGGCTACTATGCTGCACTTTGTGATCGCGCGCACGGAAGCCTGCCCCTACTTGCGAATTGTTATGTCATTACCCCACTCGTCTGTATCCCATGAAGGCCGTGTCGCCACTGTTTTACGTTCACCAGAACGTCTGATGCGCGAAACGCTGGCAGGTGTGATTACTGCCCTTGCACTCATCCCTGAAGTCATTTCGTTTTCCGTGGTCGCGGGCGTTGACCCGAAGGTGAGCCTGATCGCCTCCGTCGTGCTTTGTCTCTCCCTCTCCGTGCTCGGAGGCCGCCCGGCGATGGTGACCGCTGCCGCGGGTTCTGTTGCGCTGGTGATTGGTCCGATGGTGCAGCAGCACGGCGTGCAGTACATTCTGCCAGCCGTGATCATGGCGGGTATGATCCAAATTCTCTTCGGCGCACTTGGCATGGCGCGGCTGATGCGCTTTATCCCTCAGTCAGTGATGACCGGCTTTGTTAACGCTCTCGGTATTTTGATTTTCTTTGCGCAGGTGCCCCATTTCTGGAGCAAAAACCCGCTGATTATTGGCCTGTTTGTGCTGACGCTGCTGATTGTTCTGTGGGTGCCGCGCTATATCAAAAGCATCCCCTCTCCGCTTATCGCGATTGTGGTGCTTACTCTGTTCACCGTCACCAGCGGGCAAATTCTGCCAACCGTGGGTGATGAAGGTTCGATGAGCGGCGGCCTGCCAGGGCTGACTCAGCTCCTTGTGCCGCTCAATATGGCGACGCTGAGCATTATCTGGCCGTGCGCACTGAGTATTGCTTTCGTCGGCCTGCTGGAATCACTACTGACAGCAAAACTGGTGGATGAATTGACCGTGACGCCGTCGAGCAAACGCCGCGAAAGCATCGGGCTGGGCGTCGGCAATATCCTGGCCGGTTTTTACGGTGGTATTGCAGGCTGCGCGATGATTGGGCAAACCATCGTCAACGTGGAGATGGGAAGAGGCCGTAGCCGTATTTCAACCGTCGCGGCAGGCATTGTGCTGCTGGTGCTGGTGACGGCACTGAGCGAGGTAATGGCCAAAATCCCGATGGCCGTGCTGGCCGGCATCATGGCGATCGTCGCGATCAAAACGTTCAGCTGGCACAGCCTTCAGCCTGCGACGGTGAAAAGCGCGCCCATTGCTGAAACAGTCGTGATGCTGGTCACCGTAGCCGCAACGGTTTCAACCGGTAATCTGGCAATCGGCGTGCTGGGCGGGATTATCGTCATGGCACTGCTTCCCGCCCGCATTAAGCGGCGGGTTACAGAAGAAAAATCGTCGCCAGCCCAAGAAAAATAAAGAAACCGCCGGTATCGGTGATGGCGGTGATCATCACGCTCGACCCCACCGCGGGGTCGCGTCCCAGTCTGGTCATCGTCAGCGGGATGATGACGCCCATCATCGCCGCGACCAGTAAATTCAGCACCATCGCCAGCATCATCACCCCACCCAGTGCCATATCATCGTACAGCCACCAGGTGATACCGCCCATAATACCGCCCCCCACCAGGCCGTTAATCAGCGCCACACCCATCTCTCTGAAAATCAGCCACGAAAAGTTACCCGGCTGGATATTTTCCAGCGCCAGCGCGCGGACGATCATGGTGATGGTCTGGTTACCGGTGTTGCCGCCAATGCCGGCCACAATCGGCATCAGGGAGGCTAACGCCACCAGTTGCGAAATGGTGTGTTCAAAGCCATCAATAACGCGTGAAGCAATAAACGCAGTACACAGGTTAATGGCCAGCCACGCCCAGCGAGTTTTGACCGCCTTACCAACGGAAGCGTGAACATCATCTTCAGCACTGATCCCACCGAGTGCACGCAGATCGTTGTCAGTCTCTTCATAAACCACGTCAACGATCTCATCGATGGTCAGACGCCCCATCAGTTTGCCGACAGAATCCACGACCGCCGCGCTCACGAGGTCATCACGTTCGAAGGTACGCGCCGCTTTTTCCGCGTCATCTTCCGGGGAAAAGACCATTGGCTCGGTTTCCATCACCTCACTCACCCGCCGCTGGGTGCTGTTCAGCAGGATCGTTTTTAGCTCCAGCTCGCCGAGCAGGGTTTTATCTCGCGAAGTGACAAACAGTTTGTCGGTGTTGTCCGGCATACTTCCCAGGCGGCGCAGGTAGCGCTGTACCGTGCCAAGCGTGACGTCCGGCCGCACCATGATGACGCCGAACTCCATGATCGCGCCGACGCTGTTTTTCTCGTAGTGCATGACCTGGCGCACACGTGCCCGTTCATCCGCAGGCAGCGAGGCCAGCAGGCGGCCAGTCAGGTTTCGCGGCAGGTGCTGAACAAGGTAAATCTGTTCGTCGATATCCAGCGTTTGCAGGGCATCAAGGATATCCCGGTCACTCATCTCATCAATGAGGTCGTCCCAGACGTTTTCGGATGCTTCAAGCAGCACCTGTCCGCGCTCCTGATCCTGCACCAGCCGCCACAGCGCATGGCGTTCTTCCGAGGGAAGCGCTTCGAGAGTATCCGCCAGATCCGGCGGCGGTAAATGGGCGACCAGCGCACCTACCTCAGCAATATCGTCGGATAACGTGCCGACATCATATTGCTCAGCCAGGGTCAATTTGCCCAATAACGCAGACGTGACCGCTTTATCGGTCGTCAGGAGCCAGATGAGCCGCGCACGCTCCTGGTCGCGCAGCCTTGCGCTGTTTTTGCTTAATAACGACATCAATCATAAATCCATAAAATGAGATGACATCAAGCATAGCGCGGAGATATGTAAATAAGAATAAACAACGGGGCGGGATGAATAAAAAAGCGGCATATCGTGCAAATCATTGTGCCCGGCGGCGCTACGCTTGCACGGGCCTACAAAATCGTAGGCCGGGTAAGGCGAAGCCGCCACCCGGCACACTGGCATCAGGCCGTGCGCGCCACCGCATCACGGGACGCCGCATCGCGCTCGTCGCCGGTCAGTTCGCTCAGCTTGCCGTCGCGCATCTCCAGCAGACGGTCGGCGTGGATAAAGTAGTGATCGTCATGGCTAATGGCAAAGATGGTTTTGCCCATCTCCTGCATCAGCGGCAACAGCACCTGATAAAACTCGCGGCGGAAATGCGGGTCCTGATCCGCCGCCCACTCATCCAGCAGGATGATGTCGCGCTCTTCCGCCAGCGCCAGCAGCAGCGCCACACGTTTTTTCTGCCCTTTCGAGAGCTTGAGGTTCAGGATTTTGCCATCCTGTAACTCCAGCTTGTGCGACATCTGCAGGTGCGCAAGCCACTTCTCCACCAGCGCAGGGTTAGCCTGCTGTCCCTCTGGCCCCAGCAGTTGATCAAACAGCCAGACGTCGGTGAACACCGCCGAGAAAAGTTTGCGATAGTCCTCAGGTTTTTCAGCGCTCAGCGCTTTGCCATCCAGCAAAATTTCGCCCGATTGCGGCTGGTAGAGCCCAGTGAGCAACATCGCCAGGGTCGATTTTCCGCTACCATTGCCGCCGATGAGGAACAGCAGCTCGCCGCGGTGGATCGTCAGGTTGACAGGCCCGACGGAAAACGCATTATCCTGATAGCGGAACGTCACGTTACGCAGCTCCAGCGTTTGCCAGTTCGGGTATACCTGCGGGCGCGGAAACTCGGCTTTAAACGGCGCAAGGTCAAATTTCCTGAGCTTGTTAAACGCGACCTGGGCGCTCAGCAGCGTCGGCAACGCACCAACGGCGGAGAGCAGCGGCGTGCGCAAAAACAGCAGCGTCAGCGAGTAGGTTGCCGCGACGTTCGTATCCGCCCAGCCCAGGCTGTTTGCCATCCAGAACACCAGGCCAATGGCCCCCAGCATCATAATGTTTGACCAGTTCACCGCACTCAGGTGGAAAGTGTCGGCGCGAATAATATGGTGGCGATATTCGCGCGCATCCGGGATATAGAGGTTGTTAAAAATATGCTCGGCACGCTCGCGGTTCAGGGTCAGCTCTTTGCGCCCTTCCAGCACCGTCTGATAATCGTTATAGAGCTTGTCTTCAGTTTCACGCAACACCGCCATGTGTTTATAGACGCGCGACACCAGCAGGAACCCGCCCCAGATGGTGATAACAATCCACAGCGCGGTCACCGCCAGCATTTTGGTGGAAAGCCAGGCGAGATAAGCCGCCGAGCCAAAGGTCAGGATGATGCCCTGCACCAGTTCCGGCAGACGTACAAAAGCAATGGTAATGGCGCGCACATCACTGGTCAGCCCCGCCAGCAGAGAAGCACTTCCGAGTTGCTCCACACGCTCCACCTGCGTATCCAGAATGCGCTTGATAAACTCACTGCGCAGACGGAAAACAAAATGGTGACCAAGCGCGGTCAGCGCCAGCTGCGAACCGAGCGTTACCGCCATCAACAGCAGCAGCAAACCCAGAAATTCCGGCAGAACGGACAATGACGTATCGACCATTTCGATCAAACGCACGTTAATGAACGCGATCAGACCAATACCTAACGCGGCGCTGGCAAGGCTCAATGCCATCACAGCGATAAAAGGCCAGCGGTACTGACACCAGACAAGAATGAGTAGTTGCATGCAGAGCTATCCGGGCAATAAAAATCAGCCAGCAGTTTAAACTGCCCAGCGCGCACATCAAGAATAATTCTTATTTTAATTCGCCATACGATGCCTGCCGGAAGGTCAGGTTGTAGCGAAACTCACCCGTCAGCGGATGAACGCCAGGCTTAAGCGGCTGAACACCATGATAATAAAGCCGCGACTCCCTGCCCCACACCACCACATCCCCGTGCTCAAGCATCAGCCGTTTGAGCTGATCGTTGCGCTTCAGGCCGCCAAACTGAAACACGGCGGGCAGACCGAGTGAGACAGAGACAATCGGTGCCCGCAGGTCCGGCTCGTCCTTATCCTGATGCAAAGAGAGTTTTGCCCCCACGGCATAGCGATTGATCAGGCAGGCATCTGGCTGAAAATCGGCATAGCCTGCTTCCACGGCAGCAGCATGGCACAGCGCCTGAAAAGCTGCAGGTATCGGTGGCCACGGCTTGCCGGTTAGGGGGTCTTCCGGTGCATACAAATAGCCACGTTCGTTCGTCGCCCAGCCCAACTGACCACAATTGGTCATCGCCACCGACATGGTGTACCCACCCGGCGTCACCATATGGCGAAACGGCGAGCGTGCCGCCACAGCATGAATATCGCTAAACAGCACTTCCGCGCGCGACAAAGCAAAGCGGCGTAAGATCACCGCACCTGGTGCCAGCGGCTCCTGCCAGGGTTCGGCATCGGCAAAAAGATCGAGCATTATCCCTCCTGGTTTTTTGCCTCACGTTTCAACAACTGCGCTTTTCGGGCAATACCCCAGCGATAACCTGAAAGTGCCCCGTCATTACGCACCACACGGTGACACGGAATAATAATCGCCAGTTTATTAGCAGCACAGGCAGCCGCCACGGCACGCACGGCATTCGGTTTACCAAGCGCCCGAGCCACCTGCTGGTAGCTTGCCGTTTCACCACAGGGAATGGCGCGCAGTGCCTGCCAGACTTGCTGCTGAAAGGCCGTTCCGCGAATATCCAGCGGGAGCGATAGCGGCGTGGCGCGACTGTCGATACTGGCAATGACCTGCTGAACGCGCAGGGCAAATTCGCCTTCCATCGGTTCCCGCTCAGCGTTCGGAAACAGCGCTAACAGTTCTGCAGTTAACACCGCGTCGTTATCGCCCAGCAATATGGCACAGATCCCCCGTTCACTCTCTCCTACCAGACAGCGGCCTAATGAACAGTCACTGGTTGCGTAACGTACCGCAACATCCCCTTTGCGATACTGTTTCGCCGTCATTCCCAGTGCGCCATCGGCTTTACGGTAATAGCTGCTGCTATCCGGAAAACCGGCTGCCAGTACGGCGTCGGTGATTTTATCCCCCTGCGCCAGCGCACTGCGCAGCCGCTGTTCCCGCGCCGCCTGCTGCCAGGCTTTCGGCGTCATCCCGGTCACGGATTTAAACAGGCGGTGGAAATGGAACGGACTGGTTGCAACCTGCTGCGCGAGTGTCTCCAGCGTCAACGACGGGTCCTGCTCCAGCAGACGGCAGGCCAGTTCAACTTTTGCCACCTTCTGCTCCTGCGGATCGCGTTTGTCGGGCATACAACGCTTACAGGGGCGAAACCCGGCAAGCGCAGCGTGTCGGGCATCGGGATAAAAAAGAACGTTCTTACGCAGTGCGTGGCGGGCGCGACAGGACGGGCGACAAAAAATGCCGGTTGTCTGCACGGCAAAGACAAACTGAGTATCTGCACGAGGGTCGCGGGCCAGAACAGCCAGCCAGCGATCCTCATCGGTGGTAAAGGTTGCGTTTTTCATCATTGGCTCCTCTTACAAGCATACTCCTACCTTGCCTGAGTGCCAGTGAGCAAAAACCCGCAACCTTGCTTTTTAATTCTGCTCGCTGACCAGGAAACTGTCGAACTGCGGCGAGCTCCAGGTTTTAAACCCGTCGGCTTCTTTGGTGATCATATAGACGGCCAACCCTTCCTGGCGCACCACCTCTTTCGCCTTCTCCGGCCCGAGCACCATCAGGCCGGTGTCCCAGGCGTCGGCTTCCAGCGCTGTCGGGGCAATGACGGTAACAGAAACCAGGTTATGGGCGATCGGGCGACCCGTTTGCGGATCGATCACATGCGAAATGCGTTTGCCCTCAAGTTCGTAATAGTTCCGGTAACTTCCGGAGGTGCTAATGCCGTGACCATTGATATCCACAATCGCCTGCACCGCATTTTGTTGATCGGTGGGCTTTTGAATGGCCACCCGCCATGGCTTACCGCTGGCGTTCATGCCCCGGCTGACCAGCGCGCCACCCACAGAGACCAGATAGCGCGAAATGCCTTCCTCAGCCATCAACGCGGCCAGGTGATCCGCAGCATAGCCCTCGCCAACCGTGGAGAGATCGACATACAGGTCGGGAATGTCTTTCTGCAGGTACTGCTGACCGTACTGATTGATCACGGTCAGGTGCTGCAACCCTGTGCGGGCGCGGGCGTCATCAATAGCCGCCTGAGAAGGTGTCGTAACCGGCTGTTTGTTCGGGCCAAACCCCCAGAGATTAACCAGCGGGCCCACGGTGACGTCCATCGCACCATGCGTTTTATAGCCCACACGTAGAGATTCAGTAACGATATCGGCCATCGCTTCGCTCACCGGCCAAAGAGACGTGCTGGTGGACAGATTAAAACGCATCAGCGCTGAGTCGTTTTTATAGGTCGAGAGCAGTTGATCGTCAGCATCAAGCTGTGACTGGATTTTGCCGCGAAGTTCGTCAGCACGCGCGTTGTCGAGATTCATCACGCTGACGCGCCAGAAGGTGCCCATCGTCTTGCCTTCCAGCACCGTCGCCGCTGGCGCGTTCGTTTTTGCCGGAGGTGTGGAAGAGTCGCATGCTGTCAGAAAAAAAAGGGTAGCCAGAAAGCTGGCGCGTAAAAAAGTCATGTCCATTCATTATTATCCTCATGCCAGGGCGGCAAGAGTACACCAAAACGCAGGAATTGAAGACCCTAAAAAATGCATAAAAAAGGGGCCAGTTGGCCCCTTAGCAATACCGTGAAGCGATTAGAACTGGTAAACCAGACCCAGCGCTACGATGTCATCAGTGCTTACACCCGCCTGGCGAGTGAAGGTGTTGTCATCCAGCAGGTTGATTTTGTAGTCAACATAGGTAGACATGTTTTTGTTGAAGTAGTAAGTCGCGCCAACATCAACATATTTCAGCAGATCCTGATCGCCGTAACCTTCAATGTCTTTACCTTTGGACTGCAGGTAAGCCACGGATGGACGCAGACCGAAGTCGAACTGGTACTGCGCAACCACTTCAAAGTTCTGCGCTTTGTTAGCAAAACCGTAGATGTCGCTGCTGCTCTGAGAGTCGCCGAAACGGGTTGCGTTATAGGTCTGAGAGTATTGTGCCGCCAGGTAAATATTGTTGGCGTCATATTTCAGACCACCAGAGTAAACTTCTGCGCGATCGCCATCACCCAGCGCGTCAGTGTTGTTCTGGTCTGAAGTACGTTTGGAAGAGGACATCGCACCACCGATGCTGAAGCCTTCGCCCAGGTTGTAGGTCAGAGACGCGCCGTAACCGTCACCGTTTTGTTTCAGGGTGCTACGGCCGGTGTCGTTTTCACCGCTTACGCTGCCGTTTTTGCCCTGATACTGCAGAGCAAAGTTCAGGCCATCAACCAGACCGAAGAAGTCCTGGTTACGGTAGGTTGCAACGCCGTTAGCACGGGATTGCAGGAAGTTATCTGCACCGTAGGTGTCGCCGCCAAATTCTGGCAGAACGTCAGTCCAGGACGTTACGTCGTAGATGACGCCGTAGTTACGACCGTAATCGAAAGAGCCCGCTTCAGCGAATTTCACACCCGCGAATGCCACACGCGTCCAGGACTGGTTATCGCTTTCGTCAGTGTTACCCTGAATCTGGTATTCCCACTGACCGTAGCCGGTCACCTGATCGTTAACCTGGGTTTCACCTTTGAAGCCAAGACGCATGTAGGTCTGGTCGCCATCCGCACCATCGTCATCGGAGAAATAGTGCAGGCCATCAACTTTACCGTACAGATCTAATTTGTTGCCGTCTTTGTTATAAATTTCAGCCGCATTTGCTGCGCCTGCTACCAGCAGTGCTGGTACCAGGAGGGACAGTACTTTAACTTTCATTTTATTAACCCTCTGTTATATGCCTTATTATTACCACTGCTTACCGGTTAACCCTCTTAACCAGTCGGCAAGTTCATTCTCCGCAAAAATGCAGAATAATCCAATGCGAATATGATACTAAAACTTTGAAGATGTTTCATTCTACCAACAAGATGTTTCAATTTGTAAATTTGGAGGAACTTTTACAAAGCACAAAGCGTTCAAAAATATAGCACTAATAATCAAAATAAAATTTCATTGCAATGTAATCAATAACTTACACCAAAAACGGTTACAGCACTGAAAGACAAAACAAAATCACTTAATCTCACTAAAATAACTCTCGCTATCATCATTAACTTTATTTATTACCGTCATTCAGCTTTGAATGTCTGTTTATCCCTAATTGAACCGAATGCTCAGCATTCGGTTTTTTTTTACCTTTCTTTACGTAATTATAATTTTCTTGTGCTACCAGGTGGAAATTATAACGACTATTAACTAAATCTCATCTGCCTCCATCTGACCGGGTTTACACACATCGAAAAACTTAATTTCTTGTTAATTCGTGCTATTCTTTCCATGAGTTAGTCCTTTATTTGTACATTCCTTCTCATTTCGTACACATTTAACGCAACCCAGGAGAACGTTCAGCGGTACAGAAAAAGTATTCTGCCCACTGACAAGGACGCTGGAAATTCAGTTATTACCCTTTATACTGCCCTATCCCCTTTAAGCGCGGCCATCACGGGTTATACAAATCAATGAGTCAGACTGAAACTACTGCCCCAAGCAAATTTTCCCTTCTCCCTGGGAGCATCACCCGTTTCTTTCTTCTGTTGATCGTTGTGCTGTTAGTCACGATGGGAGTGATGGTCCAGAGTGCCGTCAATGCCTGGCTTAAGGACAAGAGCTATCAGATTGTCGATATCACTCATGCAGTGCATAAACGCATCGATACCTGGCGTTATGCAACATGGCAAATCTACGACAATATCGCCGCAACACCCGCGACCTCCTCCGGGGAAGGTTTGCAGGAAACCCGTCTCAAGCAGGATGTCTATTACCTCGAAAAGCCGCAGCGCAAAACAGAAGCGCTGATATTCGGCTCGCATGACAGCGCGACGCTTGAGATGACGCAGCGGATTTCGGCCTATCTTGATACCCTGTGGGGTGCCGAGACGGTTCCGTGGTCGATGTACTACCTGAACGGTCAGGACAACAGCATGATCCTGATCTCTACCCTGCCGCTTAAAGATCTCTCGTCTGGTTTTAAAGAGACGACGGTGGGCAGCATTGTCGATTCCCGTCGGGCTGAAATGTTGCAACAGGCCAACGCGCTTGATGAACGTGAAAGTTTCTCCTCCCTGCGCCGTCTGGCCTGGCAAAATGGCCACTATTTTACGCTGCGCACCACCTTTAACCAGCCTGGACATCTGGCTACCGTGGTCGCCTTCGATCTGCCCATTAACGATCTGATCCCGCCGGATATGCCGCTGGACAGCTTCCGTCTGGAGCCCGATAACAGCACACAAAATATGCGAACGCCGCCGGACAAAGAGAATGCCGAAAGCGTCTCTATTTCGTTTAACGGCTCGAAGATTGAGATTGCCTCATCGTTGAACTCAACCGGCATGCGCCTGGTGTGGCAGGTGCCTTTTGGTACGTTGCTGCTCGACACCCTGCAAAACATTCTGCTGCCGCTTCTGCTGAATATCGGCCTGCTGGCGCTGGCGCTGTTTGGCTACAGCACGTTCCGTTTCCAGCCCTCGCGTCAGAGTGACGCCACATCTGTCTCCACCGGGACCAGCAATGAGTTACGCGTACTGCGCGCACTGAATGAAGAGATCATTTCCGTACTGCCACTCGGAGTGTTAGTTCACGACCAGGAAGCAAACCGTACGGTGATGAGCAACAAGATTGCCGACCACCTGCTTCCGCATCTTAACCTGCAAAACATCACCAGCATGGCAGACCAGCATCAGGGCGTGATTCAGGCCACCATCAATAATGAACTGTATGAGATCCGCCAGTTCCGTAGCCAGGTTGCGTCACGCACGCAAATCTTTGTTATCCGCGACCAGGACCGTGAAGTGCTGGTGAATAAAAAACTCAAGCAGGCGCAAAGGCTGTATGAGAAAAACCAGCAGGGTCGCGCGGCGTTTATGCAGAATATTGGCGATGCCTTCAAGCAGCCGCTCAAAACGCTGGCCGCGCAGGCCGCAAGCCTGAACACGCCAGAAAGCCAGCAGTTGACCAACCAGGCCGACTCGCTGGTGCGTCTGGTCGATGAAATCCAGCTGGCTAACATGCTGGAAAACGACATCTGGAAGGGAACTGCAACGCTCTTCTCTATTCAGGATCTGATCGATGAAGTGGTTCCGGACGTCCTGCCCGTCATTAAGCGCAAAGGGCTACAACTGCTCATCAACAACCATTTGCCGGCGAATGATGAACGCCACGGGGATCGTGAAGCGCTGCGTCGCATACTGCTGATGCTCATTCAGTATGCGGTGACCACGACGCAGATCGGCAAAATCACGCTTGAAGTCAGCACCGACGAATCGACAGATGATCGTCTGACGTTCCGCATTCTGGACACCGGTGAAGGCGTTACCGTGAGTGAAATCGATAACCTGCATTTCCCGTTCCTGAACGATACCCAAAGCGATCGCTATGGCAAGGCCAATGCCCTCACCTTCTGGCTGTGCGACCAGCTGGCGCGTAAACTCGGTGGCCATCTGAATATCAAGGCGCGTGAGTCGCTCGGCACCCGTTACTCACTGCATGTTAAAATGGCCGCCAATCCACAGGAAGAAGATGAAGAACGCCTGCTGGATGAGGTGATAGTGATGGTGGATGTGACATCAAATGAGATCCGTAATATTGTGGTTCGTCAGTTAGAAAACTGGGGCGCGGCCTGCATCACCCCGGACGAAAGGCTCGCGAGTCAAGAATTTGATCTGTTTTTAACTGATAATCCGTCTAATCTTACTGCCTCCGGCTTGCTTTTAAGCGATGATGAGCCAGGCGTGCGAAAAATCGGCCCTGGGCAGATGCGCGTAAACTTTAATATGAGTAATGCAATGCAGGAAGCTGTACTACAACTTATAGAAGAACAGCTGGCGCAGGAAGAGATAGCGGAATCACCGTTAGGCGGCAATGAAAATGCCGAGCTCCACGCCAGCGGATATTATTCACTCTTTGTTGATACAGTACCAGATGATGTTAAGCGGTTGTATACTGAGTCCGCTGCGAATGATTTTGCGGCGCTGGCACAGACAGCACACCGGCTTAAAGGGGTGTTTGCCATGCTTAATCTGGTTCCCGGCAAGCAGTTATGTGAAACGCTGGAACATCTAATTCGTGAGAAAGATGCCTCTGGCATTGAAAAATACATCAGCGACATTGACACCTATGTCAAGAGCTTGCTGTAGCAAGGTAGCCTTATACATGAACAATATGAACGTAATTATTGCCGATGACCATCCGATTGTACTGTTCGGTATTCGCAAATCGCTTGAACAGATCGAGTGGGTGAATGTAGTCGGTGAATTTGAAGACTCTACAGCACTGATCAATAACCTCCCGAAACTTGATGCGCACGTGCTCATTACCGATCTCTCCATGCCTGGAGACAAATACGGTGATGGGATCACGCTTATCAAATACATCAAACGTCACTTCCCGGACATCTCGATCATTGTTCTGACCATGAACAATAATCCGGCTATTTTGAGCGCCGTACTGGATCTGGATATCGAAGGGATTGTCCTGAAACAGGGTGCGCCGACCGATCTACCGAAAGCGCTGGCTGCGCTGCAGAAAGGCAAGAAATTCACGCCTGAAAGCGTCTCTCGTCTGCTGGAAAAAATCAGTGCGGGTGGTTATGGCGATAAACGCCTGTCACCAAAAGAGAGCGAAGTTCTGCGCCTGTTCGCTGAAGGTTTCCTGGTGACTGAGATTGCCAAGAAGCTGAACCGCAGTATCAAAACCATCAGTAGCCAGAAGAAATCAGCAATGATGAAACTGGGCGTGGATAACGATATTGCCCTGCTGAACTATCTCTCCTCTGTCACGCTGAGCGCGACGGACAAGGATTGATTCCCGCTGTCAATGCCGGGTGGCGCTCGCGCTTACCCGGCATGCACTCCCCGCAGGCCCGCGCAACCGAAGCGCCGCCGGGCAAATAAAAAAGGCCCTTTCGGGCCTTTTTTATATTCTCGTTTTCCTCACGCGATCCGCATAGACAGATAACGTCTGCTTCAGCACGTCCAGCGTCACCGGTTTCGACAGACAGCTGTCCATACCGGATTCGAGACAGCGCTGCTTCTCTTCCGCCAGGGCGTTTGCCGTTACCCCAACCACCGGGAGCGTCAGACCAAGCTGACGAATGCGCTGGGTCAGACGGTAGCCGTCCATATTTGGCATGTTCACATCACTGAGGACAATATCAATGTGGTTTTTGCTCAGCACATTCAGGGCATCCACACCGTCATTGGCCGTTTTACACTGATACCCCAGCGAACCGAGCTGATCGGCCAGCAGGCGGCGGTTAATCGGATGGTCGTCCACCACCAGAATCATCATATCGTCATTAGCCAGTGCCAGCGCATCCGGTGACGGCAGTGCCGCTGTGCCATCGCTGTCTTCCAGCTGTACGCTGTAAATGCGTGCCAGCAGCCCCAGAAGCTCATGAGGCGTCGCCACGCTGTGCACCCATTCACCAGGCGCACGCTCTGCGGGTATCCCAATATGACGACGGCAGAACGTCACGACGCCTCTGCCCGTCCACGCCTGTTCCAGTTCGCCATCGGTAATCAGCATATCGTCAGCATCCGGCGTCTGGCCTTCATACCGCGAGACCCGCACACCGCTGCTGGTCAGCAGTGAAGCAAGAAAATCCTGTAAGGATGCATTATGCACCGCCAGCCAACAGCGTTTATCACTCAATCCGTCAACGGTTGCTTTCGCCGGATACTGCGCGGAATAGAGCGGAATGCGGATGGTGAACTGGCTTCCCATGCCGGGTTCGGTATCAACGGAGATATCACCGTCCATCATGCTGATGAGCTTCTCACAGATCGCCAGCCCCAGCCCGGTGCCCTGGAAATTGCGCTGCACGCCAGTGCCCACCTGGAAGAAGGGATCAAACAGACGGACAACTTCCTTCGCCGGGATACCTACGCCGGTGTCACGCACGCGGATGCGCAGGTAGTCCCCTGCCCGACAGACATGCAGCACAATACAGCCAGTGTCGGTGAATTTGATAGCGTTGCTCAGAAGGTTCGAGATGACCTGCTGCAGGCGCATCGGATCGCCGTGCAACGTCAGCGGCACATCCGGCTCAATAAAGCAGTAAAGCCCCAGTTGTTTACGCACCACCAGCGGCAAATAGTTAGCGCTGATATGGTTCATCACCTCGCGCGGCGAGAACTCACGCGGCTCAATTTTCAACTGCTCAGACTCAATCTTGGAGAAGTCGAGAATATCGCTGATGATTTTCAGCAGCAGGCTTGAGGAGTTGTTCATCGCCGTGACCAGACGGTCGACCCCTTTCGGCAGTTCTTTGGTCTGCAGCAGATCGAGGTTACCGATGATCCCGTAAAGTGGTGTGCGCAATTCGTGGCTGACGGTAGCCAGGAACATCGATTTCGACTGGCTGGCCTGTTCTGCCGCCTGCGCCATCTCCTGCAGCGACTCTTCCATCTTCACGCGCGCAGAGACATCCACCAGCACGCAAATCGCTACGTTTTCATTACGATAGCGCGAATGCACGAAGCTAATTTGCAGGTTGGTGTGGGTACTGGTCAGCACATCCACAAAGTTTACCTGCTGCCCGCAGATAATCTGCGTCAGCCGTTGCCTGTCCTCATGCGTCAGCATGTTCAGGTAGTTATGTGCCAGCTCGTTACTGAGGATATTCGTGCCATCCTGGGTACGCAGGATACAGATCCCAACGGGCGCAGAGGCCACAATCTTGCGATTAAACTGCTCGTGTTCTTCAAGGCGCTGGGCATCACTTTCGGCAGGGATAAAGATCCGACGCTCATACATCCGCGCCAGCATAAACAACACCACACCAACCAGCACATTCAGCAAAATGGCGTTCAGAATAAGAATGCGGATACGCTCCAGCACCATATCGACAGGCAGCGAGTACACAATACTCAACGACGAAGGGGGTAAACTCTTCTTCAGCACCAGCTCGCGGAAACCGGAGGTGTAGCCAAACCACGAACGCTCCTGCATCCAGTGTGGATCGACTTTTAAACGGTTCTCCGGCCCGACAAGGGAAATAAGCGTATGGCCGTTCTCATCAAGGATGGTCACCCCCATCGGCAAACTGCCCGGCGTGAAGAAGTTTTCCATACGGATCGTCTGTTCAATCCCCAGCAGCGCCTGCAGACGATTGCCCAGATAGACCGGTGTGAGAGCATAGAAGTAGCCCACGCCCATACGCGGTCCCTGGCTAATCCAGAACAGGTTGTTACCCCGCTCCTCCTGCGGTGCATTACGGTATTTCACGATCCGTTCGTGCAGGCTTTTCAGGGCGTCATCGCGCTCAACGGGGATGTCGCGCAGGCCAAAATCCGCCATACAGAGGTTGTCGCTGCCAATGAGGAAAACGCGGTTCAGATCATAGGCGGCAGAAAAATTGTCACGCCAGTAGCGCATAAACCATGCAAGCGACTCCAGCGAACCGCGCCAGGCATTGCCCATGGTTGAACAGTCGGAGTCCGGGAACAAAGGCTCAAAATCAGGCACTTCGGTTTTTTCATTTCGCCCACGAATGGCAAGAATGCCGTTTTCCGCCGTCAGCCGGTTTTCGGCAATGTACTTCAGCTCCTTCATGACGTCGGAAGTTCGCTGAATATAACGCTGGGCCTGATCGGAGCTTAAATTGAACTCCTGGCGGATCTCCGCTTCTTTCTGGTGTAACGCGTTAACGATGTAAAACACCGAGAACAACGCCACCAGCAGCCAAAGCAGTAGTGCCAGCGCCCGAAACAGGTAGCGAGAGACTTTCAGCGTGGTACGAAAGGAGACGAGGTATTTCAAGGGGGCGAGGCTCCGCCGTCGGGGTCAAAAAGAATGTGGTTAAGGTAGCGGTAAACGCGCCTTGTCGCAACGTTCACTTGTCTGCTTGTGCAAAAGAAAAGGGCCGGAAACCGGCCCTTTTTGCGTCAGGAGACATTACTCGTCAGCGTCATCCGCTGCTTCGTCGTCGGTATCCGCTTCCGGTGCGATTTCATCATCACCTTCCGCGACGCTACCGTCGATAGAGTCGAGTTCTTCGTCATCCACCGGCTCTGCAACACGCTGCAGACCCACCACGTTTTCATCTTCCGCAGTACGGATGAGGATCACGCCCTGGGTGTTACGACCCACCACGCTGATCTCGGAAACGCGGGTACGCACCAGCGTACCGGCATCGGTGATCATCATGATCTGGTCAGTATCATCGACCTGCACCGCGCCGACAACGGAACCGTTGCGCTCGGTCACTTTGATGGAGATAACGCCCTGCGTACCACGGGACTTGGTCGGATATTCACTTTCCGCCGTCCGTTTACCGTAGCCATTCTGCGTAACGGTAAGGATTGCACCTTCACCACGCGGAACAATCAGGGAAACAACGGAATCTTCACCCGCCAGCTTGATACCGCGAACGCCCGTTGCGGTACGGCCCATTGCGCGGACCGCGTTCTCTTTAAAGCGCACCACTTTACCGGCCGCAGAGAACAGCATCACTTCATCAGAACCGGAGGTCAGATCCACGCCGATCAGTTCGTCACCTTCGTTCAGGTTCACGGCGATAATACCGGCTGAACGTGGACGGCTGAACTCGGTCAGCGCGGTTTTCTTCACGGTACCGCTCGCGGTCGCCATAAAGACGTTCACGCCCTCTTCGTACTCGCGTACCGGCAGGATAGCGGTGATACGTTCGTTCGCTTCCAGCGGCAGCAGGTTGACGATTGGACGGCCACGCGCGCCACGGCTCGCTTCCGGCAGCTGATAAACCTTCATCCAGTACAGACGACCACGGCTGGAGAAGCAGAGGATCGTGTCATGGGTATTCGCCACCAGCAGGCGGTCAATAAAGTCTTCTTCTTTAATACGTGCCGCAGATTTGCCTTTACCGCCACGACGCTGTGCTTCGTAGTCGGTCAACGGCTGATACTTCACATAGCCCTGGTGAGACAGGGTGACCACCACATCTTCGCGGTTGATCAGATCTTCAATGTTGATATCAGAGCTGTTCGCAGTGATTTCAGTGCGGCGCTCATCGCCGAACTGATCGCGGACCAGTTCCAGCTCTTCGCGGATCACTTCCATCAGGCGCTCTGCGCTACCGAGGATATGCAGCAGCTCGGCAATCTGCTCCAGCAGCTCTTTGTACTCGTCGAGCAGTTTTTCGTGCTCAAGGCCGGTCAGTTTCTGCAGACGCAGATCCAGAATCGCCTGGGCCTGCTGCTCAGTCAGGTAGTACTGACCGTCACGCACGCCGAATTCAGGCTCCAGCCACTCAGGACGCGCCGCGTCATCGCCCGCACGTTCCAGCATCGCGGCCACGTTGCCCAGATCCCACGGACGGGCAATCAGGGATGCTTTCGCTTCTGCTGGCGTCGGCGCGCGACGGATCAGCTCGATGATCGGGTCGATATTAGCCAGAGCAACGGCCAGTGCTTCGAGGATATGCGCACGGTCGCGCGCTTTGCGCAGTTCAAAGATGGTACGACGGGTCACCACTTCACGACGGTGACGCACAAACGCGCTCAGGATCTCTTTCAGATTCATGATCTTCGGCTGACCATGGTGCAGCGCAACCATGTTAATACCGAAGGAGACCTGAAGCTGAGTCTGAGAGTACAGGTTGTTCAGGACAACCTCACCCACTGCGTCGCGTTTGATTTCAATCACAATGCGCATACCGTCTTTATCAGACTCGTCACGCAGGGCGCTGATACCTTCAACACGTTTTTCTTTTACCAGCTCGGCGATTTTTTCAATCAGACGAGCCTTGTTCACCTGATACGGGATCTCATGAACAATGATGGTTTCACGGCCGGTTTTGGCGTCCGCTTCCACTTCGGCGCGGGCACGGATGTAAATCTTGCCGCGACCGGTGCGGTACGCTTCTTCAATACCACGACGACCGTTGATGATCGCCGCCGTCGGGAAGTCCGGGCCAGGAATGTGTTCCATCAGCCCTTCAATGCTGATGTCTTCATCGTCGATGTAGGCCAGGCAGCCGTTAATCACTTCCGTGATGTTGTGCGGCGGAATGTTGGTTGCCATACCCACGGCGATACCGGACGAGCCGTTCACCAGCAGGTTAGGAATTTTCGTTGGCATAACGTCAGGAATTTTTTCCGTGCCGTCATAGTTATCAACGAAATCAACCGTCTCTTTTTCCAGGTCGGCCATCAGCTCATGGGCAATCTTCGCCAGACGGATTTCCGTATAACGCATTGCCGCGGCGGAGTCGCCGTCGATAGAACCAAAGTTACCCTGGCCATCTACCAGCATGTAACGCAGCGAGAAAGGCTGCGCCATACGGACGATAGTGTCGTACACCGCGGAATCACCATGGGGATGGTATTTACCGATTACGTCACCAACGACACGGGCAGATTTTTTGTAGGCTTTATTCCAGTCATTGCCCAATACGTTCATGGCGTATAGTACGCGACGGTGTACCGGCTTCAGGCCATCGCGGACGTCCGGCAGCGCACGGCCAACAATGACCGACATCGCATAGTCCAGATAGGAGCTCTTCAGCTCTTCCTCGATGTTAACCGGTGTAATTTCTCTCGCAAGGTCGCTCATCTAACCGCTATCCCTCTACTGTATCCCGGATTCAAAGGTCGCAAATTATAACACAGCCGCGGTGATTGAGGTAAACCTATAC
Source organism: Enterobacter sp. MALB-1 (assembly GCF_041021625.1). Lineage (NCBI taxonomy): Bacteria > Pseudomonadati > Pseudomonadota > Gammaproteobacteria > Enterobacterales > Enterobacteriaceae > Enterobacter > Enterobacter sp. MALB-1. Next base: position 1,544,403 of record NZ_JBDPJL010000001.1, on the reverse strand, counting down.
GCTTTATTCACTCGCGTAGCCTGATATACTCCGAAGTCTTGCAAAATAAGGAGTAAAAGCGCCCATGAATGCCGAAAAATCCCCGGTGGCTCACAACGTTGACCACGAAGAGATTGCCAAATTTGAAGCGGTGGCGTCCCGCTGGTGGGATCTCGAAGGTGAGTTCAAGCCTCTGCATCGCATCAATCCGCTGCGTCTGGGCTATATCGCGGCGCGTTCCGGCGGTCTGTTCGGTAAGAAGGTGCTCGACGTTGGCTGTGGCGGCGGTATCCTCGCAGAGAGCATGGCGCGCGAAGGGGCCACGGTCACTGGCCTCGATATGGGTTTCGAACCGCTGCAGGTGGCGCGCCTTCATGCGCTGGAATCCGGTGTGCAGGTAGAGTATGTGCAGGAGACCGTGGAAGAACACGCGGCAAAACATGCCCACCAGTACGATGTGGTGACCTGCATGGAAATGCTGGAGCACGTCCCCGATCCGCAATCCGTGGTGAGTGCTTGTGCAAAACTGGTGAAGCCGGGCGGCCAGGTCTTTTTCTCCACCATCAACCGTAACGGAAAAGCCTGGCTGATGGCCGTCGTCGGGGCGGAATATGTCCTGCGCATGGTGCCGAAAGGCACACACGACGTGAAGAAATTCATCAAGCCTGCCGAATTACTGAGCTGGGTTGATCAGACCTGGCTCAAAGAGCAGCACATGACCGGACTGCATTACAATCCATTAACGGACAAATTCAAACTCGCACCGGGCGTGGATGTTAACTATATGTTGCATACAACCGCTAAAAACGACTAACGTCATAAACTATTCTTATAAAGATTGCGCGACATCATGTTGCGCAATTCTGACCTCTCGTTGAAGAAATCAGCACTCGATCAAATTTTGAATTTTTTTTCTTAATTATTGACATCTCTTCCAGGCCTTACGGTACGAGGACTTAGCCTTTTTTACCCTTTCACAACCTCAATTTAACCTCAAAATCAACTCTTGTACTGAAAAGAATCCTTACTAGAATACTCACCATATAGCGTTCTTCTTATCGCAAACCCCCTATATGTAGTATTTATCCACAGAGTTAGTCACAAGGCGGATCTGTGGATAAACGGGGGATATTTTTTATTTCACGGACAGGTAAAACCCACATGAATCAGAGTCTGCTGGTGACAAAACGCGACGGTACTACCGAGCGTATCAATCTGGACAAAATCCATCGAGTTCTCGACTGGGCAGCAGAAGGCCTGAACAACGTATCTATCTCCCAGGTTGAACTGCGATCCCACATCCAGTTCTACGACGGCATTAAAACGTCTGATATCCATGAAACCATCATCAAGGCTGCGGCGGATCTGATCTCCCGTGAAGCGCCGGATTATCAGTACCTCGCTGCACGTCTGGCGATTTTCCACCTGCGTAAAAAAGCCTACGGCCAGTTTGAGCCGCCAGCACTTTACGATCACGTGGTAAAAATGGTTGAGCTGGGCAAATACGACACGCATCTGCTGGAAGACTATACGGAAGAAGAGTTCGAGCAGATGAACGGGTTTATCGATCACTGGCGCGATATGAACTTCTCCTACGCGGCGGTGAAGCAGCTCGAAGGTAAATACCTGGTTCAGAACCGTGTGACCGGCGAAATCTACGAGAGCGCTCAGTTCCTCTATATTCTGGTGGCCGCCTGTCTGTTCTCTAACTACCCGCGTGAAACGCGTCTGGAATACGTGAAGCGTTTCTACGATGCGGTGTCGACGTTCAAGATTTCTCTGCCTACGCCAATTATGTCTGGCGTGCGTACCCCGACTCGTCAGTTCAGCTCCTGCGTCCTGATTGAGTGTGGTGACAGCCTGGATTCCATCAACGCCACCTCCAGCGCCATTGTGAAATACGTTTCCCAGCGTGCCGGTATCGGCATCAACGCGGGTCGCATCCGCGCTCTGGGCAGCCCGATTCGCGGCGGTGAAGCGTTCCACACTGGCTGCATTCCCTTCTACAAACACTTCCAGACCGCGGTGAAGTCCTGCTCGCAGGGTGGCGTGCGTGGTGGTGCAGCAACCCTGTTCTATCCGATGTGGCACCTGGAAGTGGAAAGCCTGCTGGTACTGAAAAACAACCGTGGCGTGGAAGGCAACCGCGTGCGCCACATGGACTACGGCGTGCAGATCAACAAACTGATGTACACCCGTCTGCTGAAAGGTGAAGAGATCACCCTGTTCAGCCCATCCGACGTTCCGGGGCTGTACGACGCATTCTTTGCCGATCAAGATGAGTTCGAACGTCTGTACACCAAATACGAAAAAGACGACAGCATCCGCAAACAGCGCGTGAAAGCCGTCGATCTGTTCTCGCTGATGATGCAGGAACGCGCCTCCACGGGCCGTATCTATATCCAGAACGTTGACCACTGCAACACTCACAGCCCGTTCGACCCGGTTGTTGCGCCAGTGCGCCAGTCTAACCTGTGCCTGGAAATCGCCCTGCCGACCAAACCGCTGGACGACGTCAACGACGAAAACGGCGAAATCGCCCTGTGTACGCTCTCTGCGTTTAACCTGGGTGCGATTAAGAGCCTGGACGAGCTGGAAGAATTGGCCGTGCTGGCCGTGCGTGCGCTGGATGCCCTGCTGGACTACCAGGATTACCCCATCCCGGCGGCAAAACGTGGTGCAATGGGCCGTCGTACCCTGGGTATCGGCGTGATCAACTTTGCCTACTGGCTGGCGAGAAACGGTAAGCGTTACTCTGACGGCAGCGCAAACAACCTGACCCACGAAACGTTCGAAGCCATTCAGTATTACCTGCTGAAAGCCTCTAACGAGCTGGCAAAAGAGCAAGGTGCATGTCCGTGGTTCAACGAAACCACCTACGCGCAGGGCATTCTGCCGATCGACACCTATAAGAAAGACCTGGATGCGATTGCGAATGCACCACTGCGTCTGGACTGGGAAGCACTCCGTGAGTCTATTAAAACTCACGGCCTGCGTAACTCCACGCTCTCTGCCCTGATGCCGTCTGAGACCTCTTCGCAGATCTCCAACGCCACCAACGGTATCGAGCCGCCGCGTGGTCACGTCAGCATCAAAGCGTCGAAAGACGGTATTCTGCGCCAGGTAGTGCCGGACTACGAGCTGCTGAAAGACAACTACGAGCTGCTGTGGGAAATGCCAAACAACGACGGCTACCTGCAGCTGGTGGGTATCATGCAGAAGTTTATCGACCAGTCGATCTCTGCGAATACCAACTACGACCCGACGCGCTTCCCATCTGGCAAGGTTCCGATGCAGCAGTTGCTGAAAGACCTGCTCACCGCCTATAAATTTGGCGTGAAAACCCTGTACTATCACAACACCCGTGATGGTGCGGAAGACGCGCAGGACGATATGGTGCCGTCAATTCAGGACGATGGCTGCGAAAGCGGCGCATGTAAGATTTAATAAATCCCCTCACCCTAACCCTCTCCCCGTGGGAGAGGGAACTCTTTCCCCTTCTCCCTGTGGGAGAGGGCCGGGGTGAGGGAAATAACACCACAGGACTCACCTTAATGGCATACACCACCTTTTCACAGACGAAAAACGACCAGCTCAAAGAGCCAATGTTCTTCGGCCAGCCGGTCAACGTGGCACGCTACGATCAGCAAAAATATGACATCTTCGAAAAGCTGATTGAAAAGCAACTCTCCTTCTTCTGGCGTCCGGAAGAGGTTGACGTTTCCCGCGACCGTATCGATTTCCAGGCGTTGCCGGACCACGAAAAACATATCTTCATCAGTAACCTGAAGTACCAGACGCTGCTGGACTCCATTCAGGGACGTAGCCCTAACGTGGCGCTGCTGCCGCTGATCTCCATTCCGGAGCTGGAAACCTGGGTGGAAACCTGGGCGTTCTCTGAGACGATCCACTCCCGCTCATACACCCATATCATCCGCAACATCGTTAACGATCCGGCGGTGGTGTTCGACGATATCGTCACCAACGAACAGATCCAGAAACGTGCGGAAGGCATTGCGCACTACTACGACGAGCTGATCGAGATGACCAGCTACTGGCATCTGCTGGGCGAAGGCACCCACAATGTGAACGGCAAAACCGTTACCGTGAACCTGCGCGCGCTGAAGAAACAGTTGTACCTGTGCCTGATGAGCGTCAACGCGCTGGAAGCGATCCGCTTCTACGTGAGCTTCGCCTGCTCCTTCGCGTTTGCCGAGCGCAAACTGATGGAAGGCAACGCCAAAATCATTCGCCTGATCGCCCGTGATGAAGCCCTGCACCTGACCGGCACTCAGCATATGCTGAACCTGCTGCGCAGCGGCGTGGACGACCCGGAGATGGCGGAGATCGCCGAAGAGTGCAAGCAGGAGTGTTACGATCTGTTCGTGCTGGCCGCGCAGCAGGAGAAAGAGTGGGCAGATTACCTGTTCCGCGACGGCTCCATGATTGGCCTGAACAAAGACATCCTGTGCCAGTATGTGGAGTACATCACCAACATCCGTATGCAGGCTGTCGGCCTCGACCTGCCGTTCCAGACGCGCTCTAACCCGATTCCGTGGATCAACACCTGGCTGGTGTCCGATAACGTGCAGGTAGCACCGCAGGAAGTGGAAGTAAGCTCTTACCTGGTCGGTCAGATTGATTCTGAAGTCAACACCGACGATCTGAGTGACTTCCAGCTCTGATGAGCCGTGTGACGCTACGTCTTTCCGGCACGGAAGTGCTGTGTCGGGAAGAGCACCCTTCTCTGCTGGTGGCGCTTGAAGCGCACCAGGTTGAAGTAGAGTACCAGTGTCGCGAAGGATATTGCGGCTCCTGCCGCTGCCGTCTGGTCGCAGGCCAGGTGGACTGGCTAACCGAACCGCTGGCCTTTATCAGCGAAGGGGAAATTTTGCCCTGCTGCTGCCGGGCAAAAGGCGATATTGAGATCGAGATGTGATTGTGTCGGGTGGCGCTTCGCTTACCCGACCTACAAAACCGCAGTTCGTAGGCCGGGTAAGGCGCAGCCGCCACCCGGCAATTTCAGCGCTTATCTTTCAAAAAACTCACTGCTTTATCCGGAAAATCCGTAAACAATCCATCCACGCCCGCCTGGTTATACAGCACGTCGTAAAGCTGATTCACGTCCGTCGCATATTCCGGCAACTGATCCGCTCGTACCGTATACGGATGCACCTGCATCTTGCTGGCGTGCGCCTCTTTCACCATTGCCGTCAGCTTCACGTGGCCCGGCGTTGAGCCTTCCGCCACCAGCATGTGGTAATCCGGCCCGATGCCGTCGGCGTACCGAGCAATCTGCTTCATCGCGCCCGGCTTAAACATCCAGTCGTAGTTGTAGTTAACCCACTTCCCGTCCGGCTGTTTCTCCTGGGTTTCGTTCCAGTCAGTGTAGGCAATCAGCTGTACCAGATTGAGATCCATCCCCATCTTCGGCTCCAGCTCGGTTTTGATGCGTTTCAGCTCAGCGGCGTCAAAACACTGCAGGTAGACTTTGTCCTGCTTGCTGGTGTAGCCGTACTGTTTCAGCACCTCCAGCGTCTTCGCGGCTATGTCCTTCCCTTCCTGGTGGTGGAACCACGGTGCTTTGATTTCCGGGTAGATACCGATATTTTTCCCGGTTGAGTGGTTCAGCCCCTGAACAAACTCAATCTCCTCTTCGAAAGTGTGAATGCGGAAGTCAGACTTGCCCATCGGGAAACGTCCCGGATAGACCTGCACCTTCTTGCCGTTCTCAATCTCAAAACCTTCGGTAAACTTCAGCGAGCGAATTTCCGCCAGCGTGAAGTCGATGGCGTAGTAGCGGCCATCCTTACGGGCGCGATCCGGGAAACGCTCCGCGACATCCGTCACGCGGTCAAGATAGTGGTCATGCAGGACGACCAACCGGTCATCCTTCGTCATGACTAAATCCTGCTCAAGATAATCCGCGCCCTGCGCATAGGCCATCGCTTTCGCCGGAAGCGTGTGCTCCGGCAGATAGCCGCTCGCGCCGCGATGGGCGATGACGATTTTATCCGCCGCCAGCGCGGAGCCTGTCATCAGGCCCGCCAGCAGCAGACCCGTTGCTATGTGAGTCAGTTTCATCGCAATGCTCCTTATTGACGACGTGCCTGCACTTCGGCGTGGTGACGTTTCTCACCGATCATCACGACAATCAGCAGCAGTACCGCCAGCACGCTACCGCCAATCATCACCATAAAGCCGCCGTCCCAGCCAAAGAAGTCAACGGTATAGCCCACAATCGCGCTCGCCGCGACAGAGCCGCCCAGGTAGCCAAACAGACCGGTAAAGCCTGCCGCCGTGCCTGCCGCTTTTTTCGGTGCCAGTTCCAGCGCGTGCAGACCAATCAGCATGACCGGGCCATAGATCAGGAAGCCGATGACGATCATACACGCCATATCCACGCCTGGGTTGCCCGGCGGGTTAAGCCAGTAAACAACGGTAGCAATGGTCACCAGCGTCATAAAGAAGACACCCGTTGCACCGCGGTTGCCTTTAAATACTTTATCCGACATCCAGCCGCAGATCAGCGTTCCCGGAATTCCCGCATATTCGTACAGGAAGTAGGCCCAGGAGGATTTATCCAGTGCGAAATGCTTCACCTCTTTCAGGTAGGTTGGTGACCAGTCAAGAATGCCGTAGCGCAGCAGGTAAACGAACACGTTCGCCACCGCGATGTACCACAGCAGTTTGTTTGGCAGCACGTACTTCATGAAGATCTGCTTTGCCGTCAGTTCTTCTTCATGCTGCTCGCTGTAATCATCCGGATAGTCGTTTTTGTACTCTTCAATCGGCGGCAGACCGCAGGACTGCGGCGTGTCACGCATCAGGGCAAAAGCAAAAATAGCCACCAGAATCGCGCCAAAGGCTGGCATGTAGAGCGCCGCGTGCCAGTCGTTGAACCAGGCCATCCCCAGCAGGAACAGCAGTGGCGGAATCCCCCCGCCAACGTTATGCGCGCAGTTCCAGACGGACACAATGCCGCCACGCTCTTTCTGCGACCACCAGTGCACCATGGTGCGTCCACACGGCGGCCATCCCATCCCCTGGAACCAGCCGCAGAGGAACAGCAGCACGAACATAATCGCAATGCTGGAGGTTGCCCACGGCACAAAGCCCATAAACAGCATCACCGCGGCCGCGAGGATCAGACCGGCAGGCAGGAAAACGCGCGGATTCGAGCGGTCCGACACCGAGCCCATAATGAACTTCGAAAAACCGTAGGCGATAGAGATCCCCGACAGCGCGAATCCCAGATCGCCACGCGAAAAGCCCTGCTCCACCAGATATGGCATAGCGAGGGCGAAGTTTTTACGTACCAGATAGTAAGCCGCGTACCCGAAGAAGATCCCCAGGAAGATTTGCCAACGCAGACGACGGTATAGCGGATCAATTTCTGCCTCAGGCAGACGCGCCCGATGCGGCGCAGGTTTAAAGATACTGAGCATGACAGCCTCCGTGGCCAGGTATTGAATTTTCTGGGGTTTTACTGCCCCACACTCCAGAGAGGCGGCGATGTTAAAAAATCACGGTGATTGTTACTGTGAATCAACGCACAGATTGTTACAGAAATATGACAGCGTGCGCAAAAAGGCGCACGGAATCACATTTCACTTTCGAATAACGCTCGTTTATGTTCGAAATCAAACAAACCACAATTTCAGTGTGGCTAAATGATAAAAAACGAACATAGAGGGAAGACAATGACAATTCACGATCCTCGTTACAGCGATGTGATTATCATTGGCGGTGGCGCAACCGGAGCCGGGATCGCGCGTGACTGCGCCCTGCGGGGTTTACGCGTCACGCTTCTGGAGCGTCATGATATTGCAACGGGTGCGACCGGGCGAAATCACGGCCTGCTGCACAGCGGCGCGCGGTATGCGGTGACTGACGGCGAATCCGCCCGCGAATGTATTGCTGAAAACCAGATCCTTAAGCGCATCGCCCGCCACTGTATTGAGCCAACCGACGGCCTGTTCATTACGCTTCCCGAAGATGACCTCGCGTTTCAGCACACGTTTATTACAGCCTGCGCAGCAGCAGGCATACCGGCCGAGGCCATTGATCCCGCGCAGGCGCGCCGTATTGAGCCTTCCGTGAACCCGACACTCACGGGTGCCGTCAGGGTCCCTGATGGCACCGTCGATCCCTTCCGTCTGACCGCTGCCAATATGCTGGACGCCCGCGAGCATGGCGCGCGCATCCTCACCGGGCATGCAGTGACCGGGCTTATCCGTGAAGGCCATCGCGTCTGCGGCGTGCGGGTTTTTGACACACAATATAACGAAGCTCACGACCTGTTTGCCGCCGTCGTCATTAACGCAGCAGGCATCTGGGGGCAGCGTATCGCTGAGTACGCTGACTTATCCATCCGCATGTTCCCGGCGAAAGGCTCGCTGCTGATCCTCGATCACCGCATCAATAACCACGTGATCAACCGCTGCCGCAAACCCTCGGACGCCGACATTCTGGTGCCGGGGGATACCATTTCACTCATCGGCACCACTTCAACCCACGTCGACTACAGCGAGATTGACGACAACAGGGTAACTGCTGCTGAGGTGGATATTCTGCTGCGCGAAGGGGAAAAACTGGCACCGGTAATGGCGCAGACCCGCATTCTGCGCGCCTATGCTGGCGTGCGTCCGCTGGTGGCCAGCGATAACGATCCGAGTGGTCGCAACGTCAGCCGTGGCATCGTGCTGCTCGACCACGCAGAACGCGACGGCATGGACGGTTTTATTACCATCACCGGCGGCAAGCTGATGACCTATCGCCTGATGGCGCAGTGGGCAACCGATGCCGTCTGCCGCAAACTCGGCAACACCGAACCGTGCGTGACGGCGGAGCAGCCCCTGCCCGGCTCGCGACAGCCTACCGAAAAGACACTGCAAAAAATTATCTCACTGCCCGCTCCGCTGCGCGGTTCCGCCATTTATCGCCACGGCGACAGAACGCCAGCGTGGCTGGGTGAAGGTCGGCTGAGCCGCAGTCTGGTATGCGAGTGTGAAGCGGTAACCGCAGGCGAAGTGCAATATGCAGTGGAGAACCTGACGGTCAATAACCTGCTCGATTTGCGCCGCCGCACGCGTGTCGGCATGGGGACCTGCCAGGGTGAACTGTGCGCCTGTCGCGCCGCCGGGCTGCTGCAGCGTTTTCATGCCACCACCTCAACCCAGTCGCTTGCTCAGCTCAGCGATTTTTTAAATGAGCGCTGGAAAGGTATTCAGCCTGTTGCCTGGGGTGATGCCCTGCGCGAAAGCGAATTTACCCGCTGGGTCTACCAGGGGCTTTGTGGTCTGGAGAAGGAGCAACACGATGAAATTTGATACCGTGATTATCGGTGGCGGGCTCGCGGGTTTGCTCTGCGGCATCAAACTCACACAGCAAGGGCTACGCTGCGCGATTGTCACCCGTGGTCAGAGTGCCCTGCACTTCTCGTCAGGCTCGCTGGATCTGATGGATGAAAATTACCGCGATAAACTGCCCCCGGAGCATCCCTGGCACCTGACAGGTGCGCATAATATTGACCGCTTTGCCCTGGAAACCGAAGCGCTACTGGCGAATTGCGGCGCACGTCTGAAAGGGAGCGCAAGGCAAAACCATCAGCGGGTCACGCCGCTCGGCACTCTGCGTTCTGCCTGGCTCAGCCCGGAGGAGGTACCCGTCGCGCCCTTCAACGCCGCGCATGTGCTGGTGGTCGGCATCAGCGGTTTTCTCGATTTCCAGCCGCATCTGGCGGCAGCCTCACTCAACAAACAGGGTATACACGCTGAAACGGCGGAGATTGACCTTCCTGAACTGGATGTGCTGCGCGAAAACCCGAGCGAATTTCGCGCGGTGAATATTGCCCGTTTTCTTGATTACGAGGAAAGATGGCCGCTGCTGTATGAAGCACTCAGGCCACTCGGCGAGAAGTGCGATACGCTGTTTATGCCCGCCTGCTTTGGCCTAACGGACAATCGGCTCTGGCGCTGGTTGTCCGACCGTCTGCCCTGCACCCTCTGGCTGTTGCCCACGCTTCCCCCTTCCGTTCCCGGCATTCGTCTGCATACCCAGCTTCAGCGCCAGTTTGTTGCTCAGGGCGGCGTGTGGATGGCGGGTGACGAGGTGAAAAAAATCACGCTGAATAACGGTGAAGCCAGCGATGTGTGGACACGAAACCACGGGGATATTCCTCTTCACGCACGTTACACGGTGCTCGCCAGCGGCAGCTTCTTCAGCAACGGGCTGTTAAGCAGCCGGGACGGCATTCGGGAGGCCATTCTCGGGCTGGATGTCCGGCAAAGCCGCTCCCGCACGGACTGGTATCAGAGCGATTTTTTCACACCGCAACCCTGGCAGCAGTTCGGCGTCATCGTGGATAACCACCTTCACCCACAACTTTCCGGGAAACCTGTTGAGGATCTCTACGCCATCGGCTCGGTTCTGGGCGGTTACGATCCCATCGCTCAGGGCTGTGGTGGTGGCGTCTGCGCGGTAACGGCGCTCCACGTTGCAGAGCAGATTATCCAGCGCATGGAGGCTGAACAATGAACGACACCCGATTTGAAAGCTGTATTAAATGCACCGTCTGCACCACGGTCTGCCCGGTTAGCGGCGTAAACCCGCGCTACCCTGGTCCGAAACAGGCCGGGCCTGACGGTGAACGTCTGCGCCTGAAAGACGGTGCACTGTACGACGATGCGCTGAAATACTGCATCAACTGCAAACGCTGCGAAGTGGCCTGCCCGTCTGACGTCAAAATTGGTGACATCATTCAGCGTGCCCGCGCGCGCTACAGCACGCAAAAGCCGACCCTGCGCGATGCTATCCTCAGCCATACCGACCTGATGGGCAGCGTCTCGACCCCCTTCGCCCCGTTAGTTAATGCCGCCACGTCGCTAAAACCGGTGCGCCAGCTGCTGGATACAGCGCTCAAAATCGACCACCATCGCAGCCTGCCGACGTATTCCCACGGCACCTTCCGCCGTTGGTACAAATCAGTGGCTGCTGAACAGGCGCAGTTTGCCGGGCAGGTCGCCTTTTTCCACGGCTGCTATGTGAACTACAACCATCCGCAGCTAGGGAAAGATCTGCTGAAAGTGCTCAACGCGATGGGCACGGGGGTGCAGCTCCTCAGCAAGGAGAAATGCTGTGGCGTCCCGCTGATTGCCAACGGTTTTACCGATAAGGCGCGTAAGCAGGCCAAAAGCAACGTGACATCGCTGCGTGAGGCGATTATCGACAAAGGTATTCCGGTGCTGGCGACCTCCTCCACCTGCACCTTCACGCTGCGCGACGAGTATCCACATCTGCTGGACGTCGATAACACCGGCCTGCGCGACCACATCGAGCTGGCAACGCGCTTTCTGTGGCGCAAACTCGATAGCGGGCAGACGCTGCCGCTGGGTAAATTGCCCCTGAAGGTGGTCTATCACACGCCGTGCCATATGGAAAAAATGGGCTGGTCGCTCTATACGCTGGAGCTACTGCGACTTATTCCGGGGCTGGAGCTGACGGTACTGGATTCACGCTGCTGCGGCATCGCAGGCACCTACGGCTTTAAACGTGAAAACTACGAAACGTCGCAGGCGATTGGTGCGCCATTTTTCCGCCAGATTGAGGAGAGCGGTGCCGATCTGGTCGTGACTGACTGCGAAACCTGCAAATGGCAGATTGAGATGTCCACCAGTAAACGCTGCGAACACCCGATAGCATTACTGGCAAAGGCGCTGGGCTAAGTTTTGCCGGGGCGATCCCCGGCAAACCGGTTACTCCACGAAAAGCGATTCCACGACATTAATCCAGCCATGTTCGCTGGCGACCTCTTTACCGTTCAGCCAGCGGCGCAGCATGTTCAGTGCCATCATGGCGCACACTTCCTGACGCACCGGCAGGCTATGACGGGTAATACTCATTTTCACCCGCAGCGCATGGGTGCCTTCCGGCGTCGCCAGGGCAAAATTAAGATGCTCACCATCCACACCGCCAACGGCCAGCGCCAGCCCGGCGAAATGATTCACTCTGCGCTCTGAGGCCCAACGCGCCGTCTGCGCCAGCGTCTCCTGCTGGAAAGGTACCACTTCACTGGCCAGCAGCGGCGCATTCGCACGCGAAAGCTGCAGCGCCAGCAGCCCGCCGGTGAACTGCTCGCTTAAGGTGATGCTTAGTTGACGAGACTGGAGGCACTGTGAAATCTGTGCAGGTAACCCTTCCGTTCCTTCAAAGATTAGGCTTTCACCCGCCACGCGCTGCACTTCCGGCCACAGCGCCAGCATGGCGGCTTTCTGCGTTGCCGGGCCGGTCAGTTTCAGCTCAATAATCGGCATTGAGGAGCGATAGCCCATCGAAACACCCGGCGGTAGCGGCAGGTGGTCAAGGCTCTGAGCCAGATCGCTTTCAGAGCGGCCAAAGGTGGTCAGACACAGGCACACCGGCGGCTCAGGCAGAGTAAACCGTTCACGCAGGCGTGGCAGGATCTGCTGTTCGACCATCACTTTAAATTCAGACGGTACGCCCGGCGTGAAGAACATCAGGCAGCGGTTCAACTGAACGGCAAACCCGCAGGCAGTGCCAACCGGATTATCGACCAGTTCCGCACTGGCCGGAATTTCAGCCTGCTTGCGGTTGCTCGGGGCCATCACGCGGCCACGTTCTGTAAAGAAGCGTTCCATTTGAGCCAGCCACGCTTCATGCAGTACCAGCCCTTCACCTTTTGCGGTCGCGGCAGCCAGCGCACTGAGATCGTCACTGGTAGGCCCCAGCCCACCGTTCACAATCAGCACGTCGCACTGTTCGCTGCGCTCGCGCAGAATGCTGACCAGTGACTCAAGGTTGTCGCCCACCGTGTTGCGACGCGTTAACGGTAATCCCTGCTCAAAGAATAAATCGGCAAGCCAGGCGGCATTGGTATCAATAATTTGCCCATGCAGCACTTCGTCGCCGGTGGATAACATTTCCACGTTTATCATTGTGTTCTCCCACTTCGATGGTCAAAACACTATAGCGCAATTGCATGTGGGGAGACGAGAAACTGGCGCGACAGAACGCCGCGCCGGAGAGATTAGAAGCCTGCGCTCACACCCACGTATGGGCCGTCTGCCAGCGCGTTGTCGCGGTTGCCCTCTTTACCCGCCAGGTTCAAATAACGGTAGCCTGCTTCGATGGTAATCGGACGCATGATGGTCCAGCGCGCACCGGCGTTAGCTTCTTCATAGCTGTCGATTCCGCTGGAGAGCGAATCCGGGGAGTAGTAATACTCGCCAAACAGACCAAAGCTGTCGCCGATTTTCCACTGCAGGCCGCCGCCCACTGCCGCCGCGTAGCCTTCATCACCGTCGTTCGGGTTGGTGTAGATACCTTTACCGCCGACGGTCGCCAGGAATGGACCCAGCGGAATGTTCAGACCGAGGCCGAGGCTGGCGGCATCGCCGTCGTCATCGTTATGCGTCCAGCCGCCGGTCATCGCCAGGCCGGAGGTTTCCGTGCCCAGACCAAAACCCAGGTGGGTGTAATCTTCACCCGCCGAACCGTTGAAGGAAATCGCGTTTGCCGCTGCCGAAACAAACATCAGGCCGCCTAAGCCCAGTAATGCCACTTTTTTCATTGTCGTGATCCCGCACAATTTATGTAGAGTTGTCCCAAAACCGCGAGATTTTAACCTGAGTCTCTTCAGGATCAATGCACTCTGTGTGCGTCAGACAATTAGTTTGTAACGATTTGATACCCTCAGGTTTTTAGAGCATCGGCAAAAACCGCATTTTCACACTCAGCCCTCCCAGCGTTTCGCTGCGTGTTAGCTGCAGGTGGCTCCTGTGCAGCCGGGCGATATCGCTCGCCAGCGCCAGGCCAATGCCTGACCCGGCAGTGTCACCCACGTTATCCAGCCGGTGAAAAGGGAGCATCGCCTGAGAGATCTGATTTTCTGCAATCCCCGGTCCGCTGTCCTCCACGCACAGCTCAACGGCACCGTTATCCGTGCGCAGGAATACCGTCACGACGCCCTGCTCCGGCGTATATTTGATTGCGTTTTCCAGCAGGTTAGCGCAAAGCTCACCGAGCAAGACGTCATCCCCCTCAATCATCACCGGCTGGTGGAGCCCGTCATAGCCGAGATCGATACCTTTGCTGCGCGCCTGCGTCAGCCGGGAAAAACAGCAGTTTTGCACAATCTGCACCAGATCGACGGGGGCAAACTGACGTTCACCCTGCTCTTTACGCTTCACCGCCGAGAGCTGTAACAACCGTTCAGTCAGCAGAATCGTGTTATCCAGCGTCACGTTCATCGCCCGCAAACTCTCCAGCCACAGCGCCGGATCGTCCCTCGTCAGGGCAACAGAAACCTGCGTTTTCAGTACCGCCAGCGGCGTCTTGAGCTGGTGAGACGCATCGGCGTTAAAGCGCTCCTGGCGTGACAGCACTCCGCGTAATCGGTCGATATAGCGGTTAAATGCCACGATCAGCAGACGTGTCTCCGACCAGGGCAGCAGCTCGGGCAGCGGGGCCAAAAGCCCCGGCTCACGGCGTACCATCAGGGATGAAAGCTGGCGCATCGGGCGCAGTACGCGGCGCAACAGCCAGGCCGTTAATACCAGCGTCAGCAGGACCAGCAGCCCCTGAGAAACCCAGGATGAGAAGAGCAACTGGCTGGCGAGATAGCGGCGGGACTGCAGGGTCTCGGCGACATAAATTTCCGCCATCCCGACAATATTGCCCTCGTTGACAGGCTGCAGCAGCTTCGCCACACGGATGGCCTGTCCGCGATATTCCGTATGATAAAACCAGGCCAGTGCCGGGTAGAGCGTGGTCCGCGAGGTCGAAGGCGGCATCTTTGGCAGATCGTCATAACCGGAGATCACCCGCCCGTCCGGGTCGACCACTTTGTAGTACAGCCGATCGTTCATATTCAGTTCAAAGCTGTCGAGTACCACCCAGGGGACATTCACCTCCAGCTTGCCATCGTGAACCACCAGCCGCTCCGACACCGTTCGCGCGGACGATAACAGCGTGCGATCGTATGCCTGCGTCGCCGCCTGCAGTGCGCTGACGTAGCTGTTAAAGGCCGATAATCCCCACAGCAACAGCAGCGGAAGCCCCAGAAAGAGGAGTAATTGCAGGTAGAGCGACTGCGGCTTAACCCACTTCATCACCGCACTCCAGCACGTAGCCCAGCCCGCGCAGGGTGGTGATCCGCACCCCGCTGCCGGTGAGTTTTTTGCGCAAGCGGTGAATATACAGATCGATACTTTCCGGGCTGACGTCATCGTTCAGGCTAAACACCTGGTCAAAAAGCTGCTGCCGGGAGACGGGACGGGTCCGGCGGTGCATCAACACTTTCAGCAAAGAAAGCTCGCGCGGCGTCAGGGAAAGCGGCTCATTGCGCAGCAGAAAGAAGCCATCGTCATCGTACTCCAGCTCCCCCAGACGCTGCCGCTCCTGGGTTCGTCCTTCACTCCGGCGCAGCAAGGCACGCAGCCGCGCATCCAGCTCCTCCAGCTCGAACGGCTTCGGCAGATAGTCATCCGCGCCGGCATTTAACCCTTTTACCCTGTCCGCCACGTTGCTGCGGGCGGTGAGAAACAGCACCGGTAGCGTCTGCCCGCGCTTTCGCAGGCGATGAACCACCTCCAGCCCGTCGAAGCCCGGCATACCGATATCGAGGATCGCAACCGCGTAGTTTTCCCCCTGTAGCAGATGATCCGCCGCGCGTCCGTCATGAACGCAATCCACGGCAAAGCCTCCCTGTACCAGCGCTTTCTCCAGCCAGTGAGCCAGCTCACGATTATCTTCCGCCAGTAAGAGACGCATATCACATCCTGTAAAGTTGGTGTCGTAGTGAAAGGGAAATGAAAGGTTAATGTTTTAACAATCACGCAACGGAACCGCTACAAGGTGGTTCACATAATCAGAAAAAAGACCTGTACCCGTACTCCCGGTTCACCGGCGTGAGGATAAACGATGAAAAAACAATTACTTTCGACCCTTGCTGCAAGCGTATTGATGTTGAATGCCTCTGTCGTCCAGGCGCAGGACGCCCCGTCCCGCACCGAGTGCATCGCTCCAGCCAAACCCGGCGGTGGTTTCGATCTGACCTGCAAGCTCATTCAGGTGAGCATGCTGGAGACAGGCGCTATCGAAAAACCGATGCGCGTAACCTACATGCCGGGCGGCGTGGGAGCCGTCGCCTATAACGCGATTGTCGCGCAGCGCCCTGCTGAAGCGGGCACCGTGGTGGCTTTCTCCGGCGGATCGCTGCTGAACCTGTCTCAGGGCAAGTTTGGCCGCTACGGGGTGGATGACGTGCGCTGGCTCTCTACCGTGGGTACGGACTACGGCATGATTGCCGTTCGCGCCGACTCTAAATGGAAAACGCTGAAAGATCTGCTCACCGCCATGGAGAAAGATCCTAACAGCGTGGTAATTGGCGCGGGCGCGTCGATTGGCAGCCAGGACTGGATGAAAGCCGCGCTGCTGGCGCAGCAGGCAAAAGTGGACCCGCATAAGATGCGCTACGTGGCCTTTGAGGGCGGCGGTGAGCCCGTCACGGCGCTGATGGGCAACCACGTGCAGGCGGTGTCCGGCGATCTCAGTGAAATGGTGCCTTACCTCAGTGGCGATAAAATCCGCGTGCTGGCCGTTTTCTCCGAAAACCGTCTGCCGGGCCAGCTGGCGAACGTCCCTACCGCCAAAGAGCAGGGCTATAACCTCGTCTGGCCGATCATTCGCGGTTTCTTCGTCGGACCGAAAGTGACCGACGCCGAATATCAGTGGTGGGTGGACACCTTCGCAAAACTCCAGCAAACCGACGAATTCAAAAAGCAGCGCGACCTGCGCGGGCTGTTTGAGTTCAACCTGAACGGTAAGCAGCTGGATGAATATGTCAAAAAACAGGTGAATGACTACCGCGAGCAGGCGAAAGCCTTTGGCCTGGCGAAATAACCGGAGGCGCTATGAGCGATCGTATTTTTGCCGGAATATGGCTGTTGCTCTGCATCGGCGGGCTGTTCGTCGCCTGGCAGATCCACAGCGAATACAGCTATGAACCCGTGGGGCCGCGCCCCTTTCCGATGGGGATTGTCGGCCTGATGCTGCTCTGCTCGGTCGCCCTGCTACTGCGTCATCCCGACGCCGTGGACTGGCCGCCTGGGCGCATTCTGCAACGCCTGCTGGTGATGGTCATTATGCTGCTGATGTACGCATGGGGTTTTGAGTGGCTCGGCTTCCCGGTTGCCACCGCCATTCTGACGATGGTGATCGGCATGTTGTTTAACGCCACGCTGCCCGCGGCGGGGCTCTCAGGGGCGGTACTGGGCATTTTACTGTGGTACGCCTTCGACCGCCTGCTGGATGTGACGTTACCCCTTGGCGCATGGTTTAACTAACGGAGCACGCTATGGATACCTGGATTTATCTCTCTCAGGGGTTCGCGGTAGCGATGACCCCGGAAAACCTGGTGATCGCCCTGATCGGCTGCTTCGTGGGCACGATCGTCGGCCTGCTGCCCGGTCTTGGTCCCATCAACGGTGTGGCGATTTTACTGCCGCTGGCCTTTGCCCTGCACCTGCCCGCGGAATCCGCGCTGATCCTGCTGGCGACGGTTTATATCGGCTGCGAGTATGGCGGGCGCATTTCATCAATACTGCTTAACGTGCCCGGCGATGCCGCCGCCATTATGACCGCGCTCGACGGCTATCCGATGGCGCAACAGGGGCGCGGCGGCGTGGCGCTCTCCATTTCTGCCGTCAGCTCGTTCTTTGGTTCGCTGATTGCCATTGGCGGGATTATTTTGTTTGCCCCTGCCCTGGCGCAATGGTCACTGGCGTTTGGTCCGGCGGAATATTTTGCTCTGATGGTGTTCGCCATTGCCTGCCTCGGCAGCATGATGGCGCAGAATCCACTGAAGTCGTTTTTGTCCGCGCTGATTGGCTTAGGGTTAGCCACCGTCGGCGTGGATGCCAACACCGGGGTTTATCGCTTTACCTTCGACAGCGTTCACCTGTCTGACGGTGTACAGTTTATCGTCGTCGTGATCGGGCTGTTCTCTGTCTCAGAAATTTTACTGATGCTGGAACATACCAGCAGCGGGCAGACGCTGGTGCGCAAAACCGGCCGGATGCTCTTTAATGCCAAAGAAGGGGTACAGTGTGTAGGTGCCACGTTACGCTCGTCGGTGATCGGTTTCTTCGTCGGCGTTCTGCCTGGCGCAGGGGCGACCATTGCCAGCGCCATCACCTACATGACCGAGAAAAAGCTGAGCGGTAACAGTGATAGCTTCGGCAAAGGCGATATTCGCGGCGTGGCGGCTCCGGAGGCAGCGAACAATGCCTCAGCCTGCGGCTCGTTCATTCCGATGCTGACGCTTGGCGTACCGGGCTCCGGCACCACGGCGGTGATGATGGGCGCGCTGACGCTCTATAACATCACGCCTGGCCCGGCGATGTTTACCGAACAGCCGGATATTGTCTGGGGTCTGATTGCGGCCCTGCTGATCGCCAACGTAATGCTGCTGGTGATGAACATCCCGCTGATCGGCCTGTTCACCCGCATGCTGACCATTCCACTGTGGTTCCTGGTGCCTGCCATTGCCGCCGTCTCTGCGGTTGGGGTGTATGCCGTACACAGCACCACCTTCGACCTGGTGTTAATGGTGCTGCTTGGCGTGCTGGGCTACATCCTGCGCAAAATGCACTTCCCGATGTCGCCGCTGATTTTGGGCTTTGTGTTAGGTGAGATGCTGGAGCAGAACCTGCGCCGCGCCCTCTCCATCAGTAACGGTAACATGTCGATTCTGTGGGAGAGCAGCGTGACGAAGGTGCTGCTGGCGATGGCAATTATGGTGATCGTGGTGCCGCCGGTCCTGCGTCTGCTGCGTCGACGCCAGCGCAAGCCTCAGCCGGACATCGGCTGATTATCCTCTCAGAAGTGCATTGACCCACTGTTTCAACGCCTGGCGGGAGATTTTAATCCCGCCATTTTTTAGTTCAGCGGGCAGCGCAAGCCAGTGTACCGGCTGCTCAAAACGCGCCAGTTTTCCCTGCACCCAGTCAGGAAATAGCGTGATATCCGTACCCGGTTCGCACTCCACCACCGCCACCGGACGTTGCCCGAACTCGGCGTCGTCCAGCGGAACGATAAACACCTGGCTTATCTGCGGATGCGTGGCGATAACGCGCTCCAGCGCTTCCGGCTGAATACCTTCTCCCCCGCTGAAAAAGAGATTGTCCATGCGGCCCAGTATGGACAGGCGTCCGTTACGCCACTCACCGCGATCGCGGGTGGCAAACCAGCCCTTATCGTTCGTCAGCGGCAGTAACGCCCCGTCTCGCCAGTAACCCGCCGCCATGCTTTGCGCCTTGATCCAGACTTCACCTTCAACCACCTGCACCTCTCTGCCCGGCAAGGCAACGCCGACGTCCGGCTCGCCGTCCGCCTCTTTCGCGCAGACGGTAGAGGCAAACTCGGTCAGGCCATAGCCGCAGAAGGTCCAAATCCCCTGCTCGCGCGCCTTCTCTGTCAGTTCCACAGGAATGGCCGCCCCGCCGAGCAGAACGGCTTTCAGCGCGACGTTTTGCTGAGAATTCAGCAGACGCCACAACTGCGTTGGCACCAGCGATGCATGCGTACAGCCCTGTAATGCCTGCTCCAGCGGCTGCTTCTCGCGAACAGTCAACCGCGCGCCTGCCTGCAGCCAACGCCATAAAATCCCCTGCCCTGAGACATGAAACAGCGGCAGAGACAGCAGCCAGTCATCGTCACCACCGTAGGGCATCAGCGACAGGACGCCCTGTGCGCTGGCAAGGTGCGCCGCGCAGGTATGGACAGCCGCTTTGGGTAAGCCAGTAGAGCCGGAGGTGAGCGTCATGGAGGCCAGGCGCTCCGGTTGCCACGAAGCAGCATCGTTACCGGAGTGTTCGCTCAGGACAAGTGAAGCGAGCCCGTCAAATGCGCCGTCCAGCACCAGAGCATGGCGCAGCGTCATCTGCGGGAGCAACACGTCCAGCAGCGGTCGGGGTAACTGAGGGTTCACCGGCAGAATACGCGCGCCGCACTGGAGCAGCGCAAGCCACGCCAGCAGGGTTTGCGGGTGGTTATGGGCGAGCAGCATCACACCGTCACCCTCCTGCACACCCTGACGATGAAAACCCGCCGCGAGGCTGTCGATACGCGCGCACAGCTGTTGCCAGGTGAGAACATCGTCGTTCAGGCGTAATGCAGGTTTATCGGCATACTGCGCACGCCAGTGCCGCCAGGGCCAGTCGGTAAAGTTCATAACACCGGCTCCAGCGCCTCAACGCCAGGACACGGCAGTGTGCTTTCCGGCCACTGGCGGAGCAGCTGCGTTTGCATCAGGTTCAGCGTATCAAGGCCAGGGAGGGTGTCTGGCGTCAGCCAGGCGGCGATGCGCGCCAGTTGCGTCAGCCCAAGGCTGGACTCAATGGAGGAACTGATCACCGCCGTCAGCCCTGAGGCATGCGCCGCCGCGACCTGCTCCCGCACCTTCGCAAGGCTGCCCGTCAGCGTCGGTTTAATGATCACCGCACTCACACCGGGCTCTGCGACAAACTGGAAATCCGGCTCGCGCAGACTTTCATCCCAGGCTATCGCAATACCCGTTTCACGGGCAAAGGCGCGGGAGTCATCGCGGGTTTTGCACGGCTCTTCCAGAAACGCGATGCGGTCGCGATGTGCCGGATTGACGTACTTCGCGAACTGCTGCGCTTTAAGTGGCGTCCAGGCCCGGTTGGCATCCAGACGCAGACGCAGATCGGGGATCGCTTCCAGCAGCAGGTTGGCGACCATTCCGTCACGTACCGCTTCATACAAACCGACTTTGATTTTCGCCACTTTCTCACCGGGCATGGCGGAGAGCAGCGCGAACAGTTCGTCCGGATCGCCGGTACAGAGCGGTGCAGCGCGGTAATTGGCTTCCTGTGGCAAACTGCCGTCAAGCTCCGCCAGCGCACAGCTGATACCGAACGCAGCGGAAGGCACCTCCGGCAGTGCCGGATCGGCCCCTTCGCGCCATTCGCGCGCCCACGCCACCAGCGCGGATTGCGCGTCATCCAGCGACTCCTGGCTGAAGCCCGGAAGGGGCGAGATTTCGCCCCAGCCTTCGCACTCATCCTGCTGCAGATGAACGAAGAGTCCGTCACGGGTTTTTAACCGCCGTTCACGCAGCACCACGCCCGCGTCCATCGGTATCTGCCAGCGGTAAACCTGCGCGCGACGCATTACGGGTTCCGTTTGTATTTACTGAAGTCTGGCTGGCGTTTTTCGTTAAACGCGTTGCGTCCTTCCTGGCCTTCTTCGGTCATGTAGAACAGCATGGTGGCGTTACCCGCCAGCTCCTGCAGGCCCGCCTGACCGTCACAGTCGGCGTTCAGGGCGGCTTTCAGGCAGCGCAGCGCCATCGGGCTGTTTTGCAGCATTTCGCGGCACCAGCGCACGGTCTCTTTTTCGAGATCGGCAATCGGCACCACGGTGTTGACCAGGCCCATATCCAGCGCTTCCTGAGCATTGTACTGACGGCACAGGAACCAGATTTCGCGGGCTTTTTTCTGGCCGACGATACGCGCCATGTAGGACGCGCCCCAGCCGCCGTCAAAGGAGCCGACTTTCGGGCCGGTCTGACCGAAGATGGCGTTTTCAGCGGCAATAGTCAGGTCACACATCATGTGCAGCACGTGGCCGCCACCGATGGAATAGCCCGCCACCATCGCGACAACCGGTTTTGGACAGGTGCGGATCTGGCGCTGGAAATCGAGCACGTTCAGGTGATGCGTACCCGCGTCATCCTGGTATCCACCGTAGTCGCCACGCACTTTCTGATCGCCACCGGAGCAGAATGCTTTGTCACCTTCACCGGTCAGGACAATCACGCCGATGTTGTCGTCATAGCGCGCATCCGCCAGCGCCTGGATCATCTCTTTTACGGTCAGCGGACGGAACGCGTTACGCACCTGCGGACGGTTGATGGTGATTTTGGCAATGCCGTCAGCCGATTTGTGGTAACGAATGTCGGTGTAGCCTTCGGAGCAGTCTTGCCATTCAACCGGCGCGTAAAGCATGTGTTCATCAGGATAGATCATAGAGTGTCCTTTGTTCGAAGACGCAGTATCTGAGCCAGACTTGCGACAACCGCATCAGGGTTTTCCCGATGGGCGTTGTGTCCGGCGTGAGGAATAACATGGCGTCCGGCATTCAGTTCAGCCGCGATAGCCGCGAACTTTTCGTCACGCTCGCCAAATAAATAATAGAAATCGCATGCCTTAAGCGCGGAACGTAAATCAGGCTGTACGCCGAGCGACGTCGCCTCAAGCATCTGCGCCAGATGCGCACCATTGTTCTGGCTGCGCAGGGTGATGAGGGCCTGGCGCTGCATGTCCGTAAGGGAAGCAAATACGGGCTGTTGATACCAGTCGGCAAAAACCGTTTCGAGAGCCTCAGTGCGAAAACGCGTCGCCCAACGGCTATCGGATGCAAACCGTGTCGCACGCGCATCGGCATCCTGGAGTCCAGGATGTCCGCCTTCCACGATCACCCCGCACAGCCCCTTTGGACGCTGGCAGGCATGGAACATCGCGATGCGGCCGCCGAGGGAGTAACCCACCAGCCAGTAGTTGAGTATGTTGTAACTAAGTAAGGTTCTTGCGAGCAAATCGCTCATTTCGTCGAAGCCTGATACGCCAGTATCAGCAGAATGACCATGACCAGGCAGATCGAGGTACAGCCGGGGATAATCATTCAGGGACTCCCCGACAACCTGCCATTCACGGCAATCACCAGAAAAGCCGTGCAGAAAAACCAGCCACGGGTAGCCTGATTTTCCGGTCTGCTGGACGCCCGAGAGGATCACAGCTGGCTCACCTGCGCCAGCAGGGTTTGTAGCTTCTGAGCACCCTCAGAATCATTCACCACCAGCTCAATAAGCGTGGCACCGGGCTGTCGCCACGCGGTACTCAGCGCCGCATCCATCTCTTCCCAGTTTTCCGGGCGATGATATTTAAGGCTGAACATCGCTGCCGCATGTTCAAATTGCACGTTTTGCGGCATCAGATAGAAGCGTTCGCGCTCACTCTGCGGCGTGGGCAACAGGGAGAAAATCTGCCCGCCATTATTGTTGACCACAATCAGCACAAACGGCGCAGAAGCCTGACGCAACAGCGCCAGCGCGTTGAGGTCATACAGCGCGGAGAGATCGCCCACGATGGCGAGGGTGGATTTGGCGCTGGCACGCTGCACGCCTGCCGCCGTCGAAATCAAACCGTCGATGCCGCTTGCGCCACGGTTGCTGTAAACCGGATAGCCTGCAGGGAGCTGAGAGAAGGCATCAATCAGGCGCACCACCAGGCTGTTGCCGACAAACAGCTGCCCCTGCTCAGGCAGATACTGGCGAATTCGGTGCGCCAGCCCGGCTTCACCAAAACCTTCACACTGCGTTTTGGTGATGTCCCACGCCTGGCGCGAAAGTTCCGGGATCGCCACCGCCCAGGGTTTGCGTTTTTCAGCCGGATGCAGTTCCAGCCAGGCATCAATCTCGCTGACCAGACGACGACCGCGATGATGCGCCGGATCGAGCCGCCCTTCCAGCGGGTCAATCAGCCAGTATTCTTCTGGTTTACAGGTCGCCTGCCATTGCAGTAAGCGCTTTCCGGTGAGGCTTGAGCCAATCTGGACAATAATCTGCGCCTGCGCCAGTTCCGTAACCGCTTGCGCATTACCGAGCCAGAGATCGGCACACGGCAGCGGCTGGCCAGTCTGGGAAAGCACGTCGCCTATCAGCGGCCAGCCGAGGGTTTGCGCCCACTCCGCCACCCGTTTGCCTTCGGCAGCGCTCATGCGCCCGGCAATGATGACGCCGCGTTTCTGACGCCAGAAGAACCAGTCGCGCTGTTTTGCGCTTTCCAGATGCGTGTGCTCACGCAGCCACGGCTTTTCATTCTCCCACCAGTCGCCAAGCTGCTGCTGCCAGGCCAGACCGGTTTCGTTCAGTTCGCCATACAGCGGCTCGGCAAACGGACAGTTGATATGCAACGCGCCACTGCGCAGCGAGCCTACCGCGTGATCCAGCGTAGAGACCAGCCAGCTTGCCGGAATATCCTGGGTTGGACGCGGTAACGAGACCGTCTGCGAAGGGTGAGACGCGAAAATACCCGGCTGGCGAATAGCCTGATTAGCACCGCAGTCGATTAGCTCCGGTGGACGGTCCGCCGTCAGCACAATGAGTTTTTCACCGGTTAACCCGGCTTCGATGATCGCCGGATAGAGGTTCGCCACCGCCGTGCCGGAGGTAACAATCACCGCCACGGGTTCTTTGCTGACTTTCGCCAGCCCTAATGCCAGATGGCCCAGACCACGCTCGTCAAAATGGGTGTGATGAATCAGTGCCCGGTTTTCAGCCGCCGCCAGCGTCAGCGGAGTTGAACGAGAACCGGGTGCAATACACACGTGCCTGACGCCATGGCGGGTCAGGGCTTCAAGGATCACCGTCGCCCAGCGCCGGTTAAAAGAACTTACTGACATGAGGTTGTCCGGTATCAATAATGCGACACAGTATAAATAATAGAAAAAGTTGGAATTTTGATATGAATCGGGATTGCGCGAATCAGTATTAATCCCTAAGGAGCAAAGAACGCAGCCCGGCGGCTTTGTTTTCTATCTCCTGCCACTCCTGTTCCGGGTCGGAACCGCTGACGATGCCCGCGCCCGCATAGAGGCGTAGCGCGGCATAGTGAACACGCGCAGAACGCAGCGCCACGCAAAATTCGCTTTGTTCGGGCGAGAGATAACCGGCCGATCCTGCATACCACTCGCGATCGAAAGGCTCAACGCTTTCGATAAATTCGCGCGCGGGTTGGCGCGGTAATCCTGCCACGGCTGCTGTTGGCTGCAGGGCGTACAGGCAAAGCTCGTCGTCGGCCTGTTTTAGCTCGGTCCAGATACAGCGACGTAAGTGCTGCACCTTACGCAAGCGAACGACCTGCGCTGGCAGCACCTCCAGCGCGTGCGTGTGGTGCTGTAAACGCTGACAGATATCTTCCACCACCAGCATGTTTTCACGCTGATTTTTATCGTCGTTCATCAGCCATTCGCCCAGACGCTGGGCGTGTTTATCGTCGGTATGGCTGGCGACTGTCCCTGCCAGCGCTTCAGTACGCAGCAGATTTCCGCGCCGCCGCCACAGGCGTTCGGGCGTGGAACCGAGAAACGCATTGCTGGCATCGAACACCATGCAGAAATGGTAGCAATTTAAATTCAGGGCGCGGCTGGCAGCCATCAGCGCAACAGCGTCGACGGGCTGGCTGAACTGCAGATCCGTTGCGCGTGCAAGCACCACTTTTTCAAAATCACCGCGTGCGAGGGTCTCCGTGGCCTGGCGAATAAGATCAAGCCATTGTGGTTTTTGCGGATGATGCGTTTCATGCAGAAGCTGCGCCGACAGCGGGCTAATCGGTTTAGCGTCATTAAGCTGTTCTAAAAATTGCAGCGCGTGACGGGCATCATCCTGCAGGGAGGTTTCGCTCCAGAGCTGCAGGCGCAACGTGGCCCCCCCGGCGATACGCCGCCAGAGCAGGCGCGGTAAAAACAGGCTACCGTGAGCCGGGTTAAAGGCGTTAAGGCCACAGATGCGAATATCATTGGCTGCATTATGCGTATGCAAAAACTGCGAGGCGGCGGCAAGCGAATCAAATTGCGCTACGGCACCAAGGGCGGCAAGCTCTTCATCACCGCTACGCTGCTGCCAGTAGAATTGCGGATAACAATATTGAGCACCCAGCCAGGCCAGGGGATCGAAGGCGTCGTTTAACGGGAAAGAGACGTCGAAATGACGCAAACCAGGTGTAGCGGGTAACGCTTGCGCAAGCTGGCTGCGCAGATGTTCCAGCGCGATGGAAATCGAATGCACGCGAACCTCTCCCTGTAAAAACCTCACATTATACGGGGTACTGACCATAAATTGCAGTACCCGCGTACAGGGAGTGGTTAACCGTTTATTACAGGATTAGCGGCGGGCCAAAAGCAGACCAAGAACCAGCCCCACGGCAGCACCGACGCCGATGCCCTGCCACGGTTTTTCATGCACGTAATCATCAGCACGATAAACCGCTTTTTTGGCGCGGTAGTAGTAATTATCGGAAGCCTGGCTGACGCGCGATTTCACGTCATGCAGTGCCTTTTCGGCACGTTCTTTCAGCTCAATATACTTTTGGTCGGCAGGGTCGCCCGATGAACGTAACACCTCTTCCAGCGTTTCGCTCAGTAAAGCCAGGTCGTCATCGATACGGGTATCCCAGGATTGAAATGACATAATTTTCTCCATGTTAGTACACCAGTCCGCTAACTATAGACAACGACGAGCCATTACGCCTGTTTCGCTTCCCTTGCCATACCGATATGGGGAATACCATCTTCGTCGTACACCTCTGTCACCGGCGTAAAACCAAAATGAGCATAGAACGATTGCAGATGTGCCTGCGCACCTAAATATAACGCTTTGTCCGGCCACTGTTTTTCACAGGATGCCAGCGTTTTCTCCATCAGTTGATAGCCCAGCTTTTCACCGCGCGCTTTACTGCTGACGATAACGCGGCCGATGACGACAGGCTCATTATCATCCGCGCTTTTCAGAATCCTCGCATACGCCACCAGCGCGTTGTCTTTCCAGCCGAGGATATGGCGGTTGTCGCCGACGAGGTCATCGCCATCGATGTCCTGATACGGGCAGGTCTGTTCAACCACAAACACTTCGCAGCGCAGTTTAAGCAGCGCATACAGCGAATTAACGGTTAACTCACTATGGTGTAAATCTTGCCACTGGATCATGTCAGTCTCCTTCCTGGGGTTCATCACGTTATACTAAACCCCTCCCCATTCGGCAAAGGGCTGATTACGTTATGGAACTGATTTTTCTGGGTACGTCCGCCGGTGTGCCAACCCGCTCACGAAACGTGACGGCCATACTGCTCGATCTGCAGCACCCTACCCGAGGCGGGTTGTGGCTGTTCGACTGCGGCGAAGGCACTCAGCACCAGTTGTTACACACCGCTTATCATCCGGGTAAAGTGGATAAAATTTTTATCACCCATCTGCATGGCGATCATCTGTTTGGCCTGCCCGGTCTGTTGTGCAGCCGTTCGATGGCCGGGAATGCCAACCCGCTGACGATTTACGGGCCAGCCGGCATTGCCGAATTTGTGGAAACGACGCTGAGACTGAGCGGCTCGTGGACAGATTACCCGCTGGACGTGATCGAGATTGCAGAAGGTCTGGTCTTCAATGATGGGGATTATAACGTCACCGCTCAGCCGCTAAACCATCCGGTGGAGTGTTACGGCTATCGCATTGAAGAGCATGACAAACCCGGCGCGCTGAATGCCGCTGCGCTGATCGCAGACGGCGTGAAGCCGGGTCCACTGTTCCAGCGTCTGAAACAGGGCGACACGATCACGCTGGAAGACGGACGCGTGGTCAACGGAGAGGATTATCTCGCCCCACCTCAGCCAGGCAAGAAACTGGCGATTTTTGGCGATACCGCCCCGTGCCCTTCCGCCCTGCAGCTGGCTCATGGCGTGGATGTGATGGTTCACGAAGCCACGCTGGAAGCGGCGATGGAAGAGAAGGCCAACAGCCGGGGTCACAGCTCCACGCATCAGGCGGCACAGCTTGCCCGTCAGGCGGGCGTCGGGAAATTGATCGTCACCCACGTCAGCTCGCGTTACGACGCCCAGGGCAGTGAACGCCTGCTGGCAGAGTGTCGTGAGGTCTTCTTAAACTGTGAGCTGGCCGAAGATTTCACTCAGGTCAGCGTTTAGTCCTTCATTTTTCCCTCAGAGTGCCGATAACGATTAAAAGGTCAGCATTTCTCTTGAGGGTAGAATGGATAATTTCCAGAAAGATATTGATGACAGGGCGAATCTCACCCTGTCGAACCGTTTTGAACTGTTGCTGTTCCGTCTTGGCACCTCTCTGAACGAAAATAAATCCGAGCTGTTTGGCATTAACGTCTTTAAGCTGCGTGAAATCGTGCCGATGCCGGAGTTCACCAAACCGGCGGGGATGAAGTCCCCGTTGATGGGGATGGTGAACATTCGCGATCAGGTGATCCCGGTGATTGACCTGGCCGCCGTCGCGGGCTGCAAGCCAACAACCGGGCTGAACATTCTACTGATCACCGAATATGCCCGCAGCGTGCAGGCATTTGCTGTGGAATCGGTTGAGAACATCATGCGTCTCGACTGGAAGCAGGTTCACGCCGCTGAAACCGCCGTCAGCGGGCGCTACATTACCAGTATCGCCTGCCTGGACGAGAAGACCGATACCAACGATCTGGCGATGGTGCTTGACGTTGAGCAGATCCTGTATGACATCACTCCGGCAAACCACGATCTGCACGCCACCAACCTGCAGACCACCAAATTCAACATCAAACCGGGCTCTGTCGCGATTGTCGCGGAAGATTCGAAAGTAGCGCGCTCGATGCTGGAGAAAGGACTGCAGGCGATGGAGATCCCCGCACAGCTGTATATCACCGGTAAAGACGCGTGGGAGAAAATTGGCGTGCTGGCGGCACAGGCGCAGGCTGAGG
Source organism: Enterobacter sp. MALB-1 (assembly GCF_041021625.1). Taxonomy (NCBI): domain Bacteria; kingdom Pseudomonadati; phylum Pseudomonadota; class Gammaproteobacteria; order Enterobacterales; family Enterobacteriaceae; genus Enterobacter; species Enterobacter sp. MALB-1. The sequence continues at coordinate 1,515,854 of NZ_JBDPJL010000001.1, read as the reverse complement.
GCGTGCCGATCACCGATAAGATCGCGCTGGTGCTGACCGACCTCGAAATGCCAGAGATGGACGGCTTTACGCTGACGCGCAAAATCAAAACCGATCCGTTCCTGAAAGATATTCCGGTGGTGATCCACTCTTCCCTGTCTGGCAACGCTAACGAAGATCATATTCGTAAAGTGAAGGCGGACGGGTATGTGGCGAAGTTTGAGCTGAACGAGCTGTCGTCGGTGATTGAGGAAGTGCTGGACCGTTCGATGAAGAAGATTGACGGGCCGCTGATCAGTCGGAAGCAGTTAGCTTAGTCGGGTGGCGCTTCGCTTACCCGACCTACAAAACCCGTAGGCCCTGCAAGCGTAGCGCCGCTGGGCAATAAAAAACCCGCCGAGGCGGGTTTTTTGTTCTTACATCAGCGGCATCGCGTGCTGCACGATGTCGATCAGCGGCTGCGGATAGATACCGAAGATCAGCACCAGCAGCGCGGAAATCAGCACCACAATACCCCCGGCGCTATACTGCCAGTTGGTCGGCGCATCGCGGTTAAGCTGCTGAGGTGCGCTCAGATACAGACTCACCGCCACACGCAGGTAGTAGTACAGACCAATCGCAGAGCCGATAACCACACCCGCTGTCAGCCACCACAGGTGTGCCTGCACACCCACAGCCAGCACGTAGAACTTACCGATAAAGCCCAGCGTCATCGGGATACCCGCCAGCGAGAGCATCATCACGGTCATTACGGCGGACAGAATCGGACGGTGCCAGAACAGACCACGGTAAGAGAACAGAGAATCGGCATCCGGCCCACGGTACGGGCTGGACATCAGGCTCACCACGCCGAACGCGCCGAGGCTGCTGAACAGGTAACCGGCCAGATACACGCCCACGGTTTCCATCGACATCTCACCGCTCTGCAGCGCAATCAGCGCCACCAGCAGGTAGCCCAGATGGGAGATAGATGAATAACCCAGCAGACGCTTGATGTTGGTCTGGCTCAGCGCCATCAGGTTACCGAAGATGATGGAGACGAACGCGATAATGCCCAGCACCACGCGAACCGCTTCGCTGTCACCTACCGGCGCGTACAGGAACAGACGCATCACCACACCGAAGATAGCGATTTTACTCGCCGTCGCCAGGAAGGTAGACACCGGTGCTGGCGCGCCCTGGTATACGTCTGGCGTCCACAGGTGGAACGGCACCAGAGAGAGTTTGAAGCCGAGGCCAACAATCATCATGCCCAGACCTGCCAGCAGCAGCGGCTCATGCAGCATGCCATCGCCCAGGCTCTTGCCGAGCGCCACGAAGGAGAGGTTACCAGACTGTGCATACAGCAGCGCGATACCGAACAGCAGGAACGACGACGCGGCAGCAGACAGGATCGTGTACTTGATACTCGCTTCCAGAGAGCGTTTCTGGCGGAAGGCATAACCAATCAGGCCGAACAGCGGCAGAGAGATCAGCTCAATACCGAGGAACAGCGCGGCCAGATGGTTCGCATTCGCCAGCAGAATGCCGCCCAGTGCGGCAATCAGTACCAGCAGGTAAAACTCTTCTTTGTTGTCGTTATAGCCTTCAAGCCACGGATACGCAAAGGTACAGGTTGCCAGGCTCGCCAGCAGCACCAGTCCGGTATACAGCATGGCATAACCGTCAACGCGCATCAGCGGCGTGACGTCCATTGCACCCGCCTGGCCAACAAACCAGAGAGAGACTAACGCAGCGTTCAGACCCAGAACGGACAGGGTCGCATTCAGGAAGTGATTGCGTCGCCACGCAATGGAGAGCATCACAACCACCACCGTCAATCCGACGATCAGCAGCGGTAGCAGCGCGATCAGTTGTTGTGGAGTTATTGTCATGGCGAATTACGGCCTTGTAGTAGAAGCAGAATTAACAAACCACTGCTGGATGTTACCCATCGCGCTATGCGAGGTATCCAGAATCGGCTGTGGGAAGAAGCCCAGCAGCACCAGCAGTACGACCAGCAGCAGGATGATGAACAGCTCACGCAGCGACATCCCCGGCAGTTCTTGTGCAGCAATTTCGCTCTTCGCTTTACCGAAGTAGGCGCGGTGCAGCATCGCCAGCGAGTATACGGAAGCGAACACCAGACCAAAGGTGGAGATGACGGTGATCGTCGGCACCACTTTGAAACTGCCGAACAGAATCATAAATTCGCCGACGAAGTTACCGGTGCCCGGCATACCCAGAGTGGCCACAGCGAAGAACATGGAGAGCGCAGGCAGCCACTTAATTTTGCTCCACAGACCGCCCATCATACGCATGTCGCGGGTGTGCAGACGTTCGTACAGCTGACCACACAGGATGAAGAGACCGGCTGCAGACAGACCATGCGCAATCATCTGGATCACCGCGCCCTGGTAGGCGAGCTGGCTGCCGGTGTAGATAGCAATCAGCACGAAGCCCATGTGGGAAACGGAAGTGTAAGCAATCAAACGCTTGATGTCGTACTGCGTGAAGGCCATCCACGCACCGTAGAAGATACCGATTACACCGAGCCACATGGCAATCGGCGCGAACTCTGCGGAGGCGTTCGGGAACAGCGGCAGTGCGAAACGCAGCAGACCGTAGGCCGCGGTTTTCAGCAAGATGCCCGCCAGGTCAACGGAACCCGCCGTTGGTGCCTGGGAGTGTGCATCTGGCAGCCAGCCGTGCAGTGGAACCACCGGCATTTTCACCGCGAAGGCAATGAAGAAGCCCAGCATCAGCAGGTATTCAACACCGTGAGACATCGGGGTCTTGAGCAGATCTTCATAATTGAAGGTCCAGACGCCGGTCGCATTGTGGTGAACAAACACCAGCGCCAGGATCGCAATCAGCATCACCAGACCACTCGCCTGGGTGTAGATGAAGAACTTGGTGGCCGCCGTGATACGCGTTTTACCGTCGGATGCCTTGTGGCCCCACAGCGCGATCAGGAAGTACATCGGCACCAGCATCATCTCCCAGAAGAAGAAGAACAGGAACATGTCGATGGCAAGGAACACGCCGATTACGCCGCCCAGTATCCACATCAGGTTCAGGTGGAAGAAGCCCTGGTATTTTTCGATTTCTCGCCAGGAGCACAGTACCGCCAGAACGCCGAGCAGACCAGTCAGCACCACCATCAGCAGTGACAGACCGTCAATCGCCAGATGGATGGTAATGCCGAAACGTGGTATCCACGGCAGGATGAACTCAGACTGCCACTGCGGAATACCCGCAGACTGGGTCAGAGAGTAGCCACCCTGCAACCACAGTTGCAGGCCAAGCGCGAGCGTCAATCCCATGGTGATCAGCGCGATCCAGCGCGGCATCTTCACGCCAAAGCGTTCGGTCTGCCAGCACAGGAAGCCGCCGATGAAGGGAATTAATATTAGCCAGGGTAGTAACATGGCGATTTTTATTCCTTGTTAAAGTCCCTAAGGGACCGATTTTCAACAAATTCGACAAAATTCACGCGTTAGTGCGGTTTGTGGTGTCGGGTGGCGCTCACGCTTACCCGACCTACGGTCTCGTAGGCCCGGTAAGCGCAGCGCCACCGGGCAAAACCACTATCGCAACACCATCAGCAGCGCCAGCACGACAACCGCACCGATGCTCATGGACGCCACATACCAGCGCAGGTAACCGTTCTCGCTGTACAGCAGGCCTTTACCTGCAAAGCGGGAAAGGATCGCGGGGATATTCATCAGGCTGTTCAGTGGATCGCGCTTCAGCAGCCACGCAATGCCCAGGAACGGCTTCACGAAGATCATGTCGTACAGCCAGTCGAAGCCCCACGCGTTGTACCACCAGGTGCCCAGCAGACGGCCTGGCGCACTGTTGGCCACGGCAGTGACCAGCGCACGTTTACCCAGCCACAGCCATGCAGCAATCAGGATGCCCGCAATTGCGACCACACCGGAGGTGATTTCAAGCGTCAGAACGCGACCGTGCTCAAGCTCGGTGGTGTCTGGCAGTACGCCCTGCAGCGGTGGCACAATCATCGCGCCAACGAAGGTGGACAGTACCAGCAGTACAATCAGCGGCAGGTGGTGGGTAATCCCCTTCCCTGCGTGAGCGTGAATTTGTTCTTTACCGTGGAATACGATGAAAATCATACGGAAGGTATACAGGGAGGTCATGAACGCACCGACCAGACCCGCAACCATCAGATTGATATGACCATTCGCCATGGCACCCGCAAGGATTTCGTCCTTACTGAAGAAGCCCGCGGTAATCAGCGGCAGTGCCGCCAGCGCCGCGCCGCCCACCAGGAAGCAGACATAAACCAGCGGGATGGACTTACGCAGTCCGCCCATCTTGAAGATGTTCTGCTCGTGATGGCAGGCCAGGATCACGGAACCGGATGAGAGGAACAGCAGCGCTTTAAAGAACGCGTGCGTCATCAGGTGGAAAATCGCCGCGTCCCACGCCTGAACGCCCAGCGCCAGGAACATGTAACCAATCTGGCTCATGGTGGAGTACGCGAGAACGCGTTTGATGTCGGTCTGCACCAGCGCGGCAAAGCCTGCCAGCACCAGCGTAACCGCACCGACGATACCCACCAGATGCAGAATTTCCGGAGTCATCAGGAACAGGCCATGAGTACGCGCAATCAGGTAGACACCGGCGGTCACCATGGTCGCAGCGTGGATCAGCGCAGAGACAGGGGTTGGACCCGCCATCGCGTCGGCCAGCCATGTCTGCAACGGCAGCTGTGCGGATTTACCCACAGCACCACCCAGCAGCATCAGCGTTGCCCACCACAGCATGTTATTGCCTGCGGCGAAGTGCGCCGGTGCCAGTTCCACCATTTCGCGGAAGTTCAGCGTGCCCAGTTCGTTGTAAAGAATGAACAGCGCAAAAGCGAGGAACACGTCACCCACACGGGTCACGACGAACGCTTTCATGGCCGCTGCGCCATTCTTCGGATCGGTGTAATAGAAACCGATCAGCAGGTAAGAGCACAGACCCACGCCTTCCCAGCCCAGATACATCAGCAGCAGGTTATCGGCCAGTACCAGAACCACCATGCTGGCGATAAACAGGTTGGTATAGGCGAAGAAGCGGGAGTAACCCTCTTCACCGCGCATATACCAGGAGGCGAACATGTGGATCAGGAAGCCGACGCCGGTGACCACGGAGAGCATGGTCAGCGAGAGACCATCCAGCACCAGGTTGAAACCGATGTTGAAATCACCGACCGACATCCAGGTCCACAGCGGCACGCTGAAGGCCTGACGTCCGTTGTTAAAGAAGTCGATACCCGCATACGCTGTCACCAGCGCAGCCAGACCAACAGATCCCATGCCCACGGTCGCGGACAGATTCTCAGACCAGCGGCCGCGAGAAAACGCCAGCAGCACGAAGCCAATCAGCGGAAAAATAATGGTTAAGGCAAGCATGTTCATCCACGCAACTCACTTACTGAATCGATGTTCAGGTTCTGGCGGCGACGATGGAGCTGCAGCAACAGCGCCAGGCCAATACTCGCTTCGGCAGCCGCGAGGCTGATAGCGAGAATGTACATCACCTGACCATCGGTCTGGCCCCAGTAGCTCCCGGCGACCACAAAGGCCAGCGCGGAAGCGTTGATCATGATTTCCAGACCGATCAGCATAAACAGCAGATTGCGGCGGATAACCAGACCGGTTAAACCCAGAACGAACAAAATCGCAGCGAGGATCAGTCCATGTGTTAAGGGGATCATGCGCGTTCCTCCGTTTTTCTTTTCGCGCGGTCGTCAGTGCGGTTGCTCAGCACCTCGCCAGCACGCTCTTCACGGCCAACGTGGAAGGCGACAACCAGGCCCGCCAGCAGCAGCATGGAGGCCAGTTCAACCGCCAGAACGTATGGGCCGAACAGCGTAATGCCCACTGCTTTCGCGCTGATTGGCGTACCGTCGATGCCCTGGTCGTTCACACCCAGAATGGCGTAAACAATTACCGCCAGCATGATGGCCGACAGAATCGCCGGGCCAATCCACACCTGCGGTTTTAACCACTGACGTTCCTGCTCAATTTCAGAGCCACCCAGGTTCAGCATCATTACCACGAACACGAACAGCACCATGATGGCACCCGCGTAGACGATGATTTCCAGCGCACCGGCAAAGTGCGCACCCAGCGCAAAGAACACCCCGGAAATGGCCAGCAGCGAAATGATTAAATACAGCAGCGCATGCACCGGATTGGTGTGCGTAATCACTCGCAGCGTAGCCAGGATGGCGATAAGGCCACAGATATAAAAAGCGAATTCCATTGCCCTCTCCTTACGGTAACAGGCTCTTGACGTCGATAGGCTTAGCTTCGTTCTCTGCTTCGCCCTTATCTTTGCCGTCGATTGCCATACCCGCCATCCGGTAGAAGTTATATTCCGGGTATTTGCCCGGACCGGAAATCAGCAGATCCTCTTTCTCGTACACCAGGTCCTGACGCTTGTACTCACCCAGCTCGAAGTCTGGAGTCAGCTGAATCGCCGTGGTTGGGCACGCTTCTTCACACAGACCGCAGAAGATGCAGCGTGAGAAGTTGATGCGGAAGAACTCAGGATACCAGCGGCCATCTACCGTCTCGGCTTTTTGCAGAGAGATACAGCCTACCGGACACGCTACCGCACACAGGTTACAGGCAACGCAACGCTCCGAACCGTCCGGGTCGCGCGTCAGCACGATACGGCCACGGTAGCGCGGCGGCAGATATACCGGCTCTTCCGGATACATCTGGGTTTCGCGTTTGGCAAACGCGTGCAGGCCGATCATCCAGATACTGCGTACCTGAGTGCCGAAGCCTACCAATAATTCTTTTAAGGTCATGATCTCAAAGCCCCTTATGGCTGCTGCCAGAGAATGACAGCCGCCGTTACCAACAAGTTGACGAGCGTCAGCGGCAGGCACACTTTCCAGCCGAAGGACATTACCTGGTCATAACGCGGACGCGGTAAGGACGCACGAATCAAAATGAACATCATCATGAAGAACGCGGTTTTCAGCGCGAACCAGATGAACGGCGGTAAGAACGGGCCATGCCAGCCACCAAAGAACAGCGTTACCATCAACGCGGAAATGGTGACGATACCGATGTACTCGCCCACGAAGAACAGACCGAATTTCATACCGGAATATTCAATGTGGTAACCGTCGGCCAGTTCCTGTTCGGCTTCTGGCTGGTCAAACGGGTGACGGTGACACACCGCCACGCCCGCGATAGCAAAGGTAACAAAACCAAAGAACTGCGGGATAACGTTCCAGATGTCGGCCTGGTTGTTGACGATGTCGGTCATGTTGAATGAACCGGCCTGCGCCACCACGCCCATCAGGGAGAGCCCCAGGAACACTTCGTAGCTCAGCGTCTGCGCAGACGCACGCATCGCACCCAGCAGCGAGTATTTGTTGTTACTGGACCAGCCTGCGAACAGCACCGCGTAAACCGCGAGACCTGCCATCATCAGGAAGAACAGAATGCCGATGTTCAGATCAGCCACCACCCAGGTTGGGCTGACGGGAACGATAGCAAATGCCAGCAGCAGCGAGGTGAAGGCGATCATCGGTGCCAGAGTAAAGATCACGCGGTCCGAGAAGCGCGGTATCCAGTCCTCTTTAAAGAACATCTTGATCATGTCCGCAACCAGCTGGAGTGAACCACCCCAGCCCACGCGGTTCGGTCCGTAACGGTTCTGGAACAGACCGAGCAGACGACGTTCACCAAAGCTCATGAACGCGCCGCAGGTGACCACCACCAGCAAAATCACAATCGCCTTCAGAATGCTCAGCAGGATGTCGATAAGATCCGGCGTTAACCAACTCATGCTTTTGCCTCCTGCAGATTATCAAGACGCGCACCCGCCAGTACCGGCGCGATGCCAGGCATACCCATTGGCAGACCGACCTGCCCTGCTGTCAGGCTTTCAGAAATGATCAGCGGCAGGCTGATTGTCTGACCGTCGTAGCTAAAGGCAATGTTCGCGCCCGCATTCACGCCCAGTTTCGCGGCATCTGCCGGGTTGAGCTTGATGTACGGCTGCGGCATACGGGCCTGGAATACCGGTGAACGCTGGGACATTTCGTCGCTACCAAACAGATGGTAGTACGGCGCAATACGCCAGTTCCCTTCCTGAGCCTGGAAGCTCGCCGGAACGGTCGTGAAGAAGTCCAGACCGGTTTCGGAGGCTTCAATCAGACGCACACCCGGATCGCCGTGGCGCAGAGAGCCACCCACTTCAGCCTGGAACTTGTTCCATGCCTGCGGGGAGTTCCAGCCCGGAGCCCATGCAAACGGAACCTGGGAGCGCGGGGCAGACGGCTGGTTGTTCCCTTCCATGGAGAAGGCGAACATGGTGTCTTTATCCTGCGGCTGACGCGGTTCGTGCACGCTGATATTGGCACGCATCGCGGTACGACCGCTGTAGCGGTGCGGCTCACGCGCCAGTTTCTGGCCGCGAATACGGAAACTTGCGTCCGGCGCTGCATCTTTAATGCCCGCCAGCTGAGGCAGTTTTTCCACCACTGCGTCGATAACATGATCGAGCTGCGTCCAGTCCACTTCACGGCTCTGCACGGTGCTGTGCAGAGAGTGCAGCCAGCGCCAGCTTTCCAGCATCACGGTGCTGCTGTCGTAGTAGGCCGGGTCATAAACCTGGAAGAAACGCTGTGCGCGGCCTTCGTTGTTGATCACCGTACCGTCGCTTTCTGCGAAACTTGCCGCAGAGAGCACCAGGTGCGCTTTGTCCATGATCGCGGTGCGCTGATGGTCGATTACCATCACCAGCGGCGCTTTGGAGAGTGCGGCGTCAACGCGTGCTGCAGAAGCGTGGCGATGCAGGTCGTTTTCCAGCACCACAACGGCGTCAGCAGCACCGGATTCCAGTTCGCTTAACGCTTCTTCCAGAGAGCCGCCGCCAATCATACCCAGACCGATGCTGTTGACCGCACGGGCAATCATGGTCACACCGACGTCTGCACCGCGGCCTTTCAGGGCTTTGGCAACGTTCGCTGCGGCCTGAATGATCTCGGCGCTACCGGCGTTCGTACCGGAAATAATCAGCGGTTTCTTCGCACCCGCCAGCGCCTGAACAATCACGTCGACCTTGTTTTGCAGGTCACGATCCAGTTCAACGGCCGGAGAGTTGCTGTCCAGCGCGTGGGCAATCGCAAAGCCGAGGCGCGCCTGATCTTCAACCGGTGCGCAGTAGGTCCAGGCGGCGATGTCGTCCAGACGGGTGTTGTCGACGTTAGTCACAAACAGCGGGTGCTTCGCGCGCTGGCCGATGTTGAGGATTGCCGCAATCTGCCAGTCAGCCACTTTCTGTGCCGCGGCCATTTCACGTGCTTTACCCTTCACCGCCTGACGAACCGCCAGAGCCGCGCGTGCGCCGGTCTGAGTCAGATCTTCACCCAGCACCAGAACTGCATCATAGGATTCGATTTCGCGCAGCGCAGGGGTATGTACACCGCCTTCACGCAGCACTTTCAGTACCAGTTGCAGACGTTCCTGCTCGCCCTGAGCGATACCGGTATAGAAGTTTTCCGCCCCAACCAGCTCACGCAGTGCGAAGTTGCTTTCGATGCTGGCGCGCGGAGAGCCGATACCGATCACTTTCTTCGACTGGCGCAGAATATCCGCCGCGCCCTGCATCGCCTGTTCAGCGTTCAGGGTGATGAGGTCGTCGCCACGGCGCTGAACCGGCTGACGCGGACGGTCTTTCAGGTTCACATAGCCATAGCCAAAACGACCGCGGTCACACAGGAAGTAGTGGTTAACGGTACCGTTGTAACGGTTTTCGATACGACGCAGTTCGCCGTAACGTTCACCAGGGCTGGTGTTACAGCCGAGGGAACACTGCTGGCAGATGCTCGGTGCAAACTGCATGTCCCATTTACGGTTGTAGCGCTCGGAGTGGGTTTTATCCGTGAACACGCCGGTCGGGCAGATTTCCACCAGGTTACCGGAGAATTCGCTTTCCAGCGTACCGTCTTCCGGACGACCGAAGTAGACGTTGTCATGTGCGCCATACACGCCCAGATCCTGACCGTCTGCGTAGTCTTTGTAGTAACGCACGCAGCGGTAGCAGGCGATGCAGCGGTTCATTTCGTGAGAGATGAACGGCCCCAGATCCTGATTACGGTGGGTACGCTTGGTAAAACGATAGCGACGGAAGCTGTGACCGGTCATCACGGTCATATCCTGAAGGTGGCAGTTACCGCCCTCTTCACAAACCGGACAGTCGTGCGGGTGGTTGGTCATCAACCACTCCACCACGCTTTCACGGAACTGTTTGGCTTCTTCGTCTTCAATCGAAATAAAAGTGCCTTCGGTGGCTGGCGTCATACAGGACATCACCAGGCGACCACGCGTGTCTTCCGCGTTTTGATATTGCTTCACCGCACACTGGCGGCAAGCACCGACGCTGCCCAGCGCCGGATGCCAGCAAAAATACGGAATATCGAGGCCAAGCGACAGACAGGCTTCCAGCAGGTTGTCCGCCCCGTTGACTTCGTATTCTTTGCCGTCTACATGAATCGTAGCCATTAGCATGCTTCCAGTTGGCTCGAATTGCTTCGAGCGTTAATCAAAATTCTGTCTTTACCAGCGCGCTTTCAGCAGGTTCGGCTGAATACCATTGATTGCATGGGTATTGCTGAACGGCTGCTTGATACCTGCTTCGAATTCGTCGCGGAAATATTTAATCGCGCTTTGCAGCGGCTCGACGGCACCCGGTGCGTGGGCACAGAAGGTTTTACCTGGGCCCAGGAATCGACACAGTTGCTCAAGTGTCTCGATATCACCCGGCTGGCCTTCGCCGCGTTCGATAGCACGCAGGATCTTCACGCTCCACGGCAGACCATCACGGCATGGCGTACACCAGCCACAGGACTCGCGGGCGAAGAACTCTTCCAGGTTACGCACCAGCGACACCATGCCGATCTCGTGGTCGACGGCCATCGCCAGCGCCGTACCCAGACGGCTGCCTGCTTTACCAATGCTTTCGAATTCCATTGGCAGGTCAAGGTGGGCTTCGGTCAGGAAGTCCGTCCCCGCCCCGCCCGGCTGCCAGGCTTTGAATTTCAGGCCGTCACGCATGCCGCCAGCGTAATCTTCAAGAATTTCACGTGCGGTGGTGCCGAACGGCAGTTCCCAGACGCCAGGGTTCTTCACGCGACCGGAGAAGCCCATCAGCTTAGTACCGGCATCTTTGCTTGAAGAGATGCCCTGATACCACTCCACGCCGTTCGCGAGGATAGCCGGGACGTTGCACAGGGTTTCGACGTTGTTTACACAGGTCGGTTTACCCCACACGCCGGAGCTTGCCGGGAACGGTGGCTTGGAACGCGGGTTCGCACGGCGGCCTTCCAGTGAATTAATCAGCGCTGTCTCTTCACCGCAGATGTAACGCCCTGCCCCGGTGTGCACGAACAGTTCGAAGTCAAACCCGGTGCCCAGGATGTTTTTACCCAGCAGGCCCGCTTCGGTCGCTTCGGCAATCGCGCGACGCAGGTTTTCTGCCGCTTCGATGTACTCGCCGCGCAGGAAGATGTAGCCACGGTACGCTTTCAGCGCGAATGCAGAGATCAGCATGCCTTCCACCAGCAGGTGCGGCAGCTGTTCCATCAACAGGCGGTCTTTATAGGTGCCCGGCTCCATTTCATCGGCGTTACACAGCAGGTAACGGATGTTCATGGATTCGTCTTTTGGCATCAGGCTCCACTTCAAACCAGTGGAGAAGCCCGCACCGCCGCGCCCTTTCAGGCCAGCGTCTTTTACCGCGTTGACAATGTCATCCGGTGCCATGCCGCCGAGGGCTTTACGCGCACCGGCATAGCCGTTTTTGCTCTGGTATTCGTCCAGCCATACCGGCTGTTTATCATCGCGCAAACGCCAGGTCAGCGGATGTGTCTCAGCAGTACGAATTACAGTTTTCATTTGTACTGCTCCAGCAGGTCAGGAATCGCTTCCGGCGTCAGATGGCTGTGAGTGTCCTCATCAATCATCATGGTCGGCCCCTTGTCGCAGTTACCCAGGCAGCAGGTTGGCAGCAGAGTAAAGCGACCATCGAACGTGGTCTGGCCCGGCTTGATATTGAGCTTCTTCTCAATCGCAGCCTGAATGCCCTGATAACCGGTGATGTGGCAGACAACGCTGTCACAGTAGCGGATCACATGGCGGCCTACCGGCTGACGGAAGATCTGGCTGTAGAACGTGGCTACGCCTTCTACGTCACTTGCCGGAATGCCCAGCACGTTTGCGATCTCGTAGATCGCGCCATCCGGCACCCAACCACGCTGTTTCTGTACGATTTTCAGCGCTTCAATGGACGCCGCACGCGGGTCTTCGTAGTGGTGCATCTCGTGCTCAATGGCGGCACGTTCTGCTTCACTCAGCTCAAAAGCCTCGGTTTGTGGTTGTTGATTCTCGTGCATAATTAGCGGTCCACATCTGACATAACAAAATCGATACTACCCAGATACACAATCAGGTCGGAGACCAGACTGCCGCGAATGGCGGACGGGATCTGCTGCAGGTGCGCAAAGCTCGGCGTACGCACACGGGTACGGTAGCTCATGGTGCTGCCGTCGCTGGTCAGGTAGTAACTGTTGATACCCTTGGTTGCTTCCACCATCTGGAAGGACTCTTGTGCCGGCATTACCGGGCCCCAGGAAACCTGCAGGAAGTGGGTGATCAGGGTTTCGATATGTTGCAGCGTGCGCTCTTTCGGTGGCGGCGTCGTCAGCGGGTGATCCGCCTTGAACGGGCCTTCCGGCATGTTGTTGAGGCACTGCTCAAGGATGCGCAGGCTCTGGCGCAGCTCTTCCACTTTCAGCATCACGCGGGTGTAGCAGTCGGAAACACCGCCGCCAACCGGGACTTCAAAGTCGAAGTTCTCGTAGCCAGAGTAAGGACGGGCTTTACGCACGTCGAAATCAATACCGGTCGCACGCAGGCCAGCACCCGTTGTTCCCCACTCCAGCGCCTCTTTCGCGCCGTAGGCAGCAACGCCCTGAGAACGGCCTTTCAGGATGGTATTGCGCAGTGCGGCTTTCTCGTAGGAGGCCAGACGTTTCGGCATCCAGTCGAGGAATTCACGCAGCAAACGGTCCCAGCCGCGCGGCAGATCGTGTGCCACACCGCCGATACGGAACCAGGCCGGGTGCATACGGAAACCGGTAATCGCTTCCACCAGATCGTAGATTTTCTGACGGTCGGTAAAGGCGAAAAAGACCGGCGTCATCGCGCCGACGTCCTGAATGAACGTGGAGATGTACAGCAGGTGGCTGTTAATACGGAACAGTTCAGACAGCATAACGCGAATCACGTTAACGCGATCCGGCGTAACAATACCCGCGAGTTTCTCAACGGCCAGCACGTATGGCATTTCATTTACGCAACCGCCGAGATACTCGATACGGTCGGTATACGGAATATAGCTGTGCCAGGACTGACGCTCGCCCATCTTCTCAGCACCACGGTGGTGGTAGCCGATGTCTGGTACGCAGTCGACAATCTCTTCGCCATCAAGCTGAAGAATAATACGGAATGCACCGTGCGCAGACGGGTGGTTCGGACCGAGGTTGAGGAACATGAAGTCCTCGTTTTCAGTACCGCGCTTCATACCCCAGTCTTCCGGCTTGAAGGTCAGCGCTTCCATCTCCAGATCCTGCTTGGCTTTGGTCAGCTCAAACGGATCGAACTCAGTCGCACGTGCCGGGTAGTCTTTACGCAGCGGGTGGCCGGTCCAGGTCTGCGGCATCATGATGCGCGTCAGGTGCGGGTGGCCATCGAAGGTCATGCCGAACATTTCCCAGGTTTCACGCTCGTACCAGTTGGCGTTCGGGAAAAGTTTGGTGATCGTCGGCAGATGCATGTCGTTTTCAGACAATGCCACCTTGAGCATGATATCCGTATTACGGTCTATTGAGATCAGGTGGTAGAAAACGGAAAAATCCGCAGCAGGGAGACCCTGGCGGTGCGTACGCAGACGTTCATCCATGCCGTGTAAGTCAAACAGCATGACATAAGGTTTTGGCAATTTCTTGAGGAAATCGACAACTTCCAGTAATTGCTCACGCTTCACCCAAACAACGGGTACACCGGTGCGGGTGGCCTGAACAGTAAAGGCATCCGGCCCAAAACGGTTGCGCAGTTCGCCAATGACAGGGTCATCCAGATGATCCCGTGTTTGCCAGGCGGCTTCTTGCGCGGTTAAGTCGGTCATATTGTTCACCATTGCAAATGGTCCGTGGTGACTGTCAAGCCTGGCTTCGCGCTATTTGAGTAGTGATATGCGAAGGTATTCTCCAGGCCAACAGGCGCAAATTAAATTTCGTCAGGCGTACGCAGATTGGTGACTGCAATACGTTCACCGCGTTTACGCTCGCGCTCTGACTGCATGTTGGCGCGATACACCCCCTGGTCGCCAACAACCCATGAAAGTGGGCGGCGTTCTTTACCGATAGACTCCTGCAGCAGCATCAGCGCCTGCATGTAAGCCTCCGGGCGTGGTGGACAGCCTGGGATGTACACATCCACTGGAATGAACTTATCTACGCCCTGCACGACGGAATAAATGTCGTACATACCGCCAGAGTTTGCACATGCGCCCATGGAGATAACCCATTTCGGCTCAAGCATCTGGTCATAAAGACGCTGAATAACCGGTGCCATTTTGGTGAAGCACGTACCGGCTACCACCATCAGGTCAGCCTGACGTGGGGATGCACGCAGTACCTCTGCCCCAAAACGCGCAACGTCATGCACCGCAGTGAATGACGTCACCATTTCAACGTAGCAGCAAGAAAGGCCAAAGTTGTATGGCCAGATGGAGTTCTTACGACCCCAGTTGACCATATCGTGCATGGCATGTTCGAGCTTGCCCATGTACACGCTTTTATTGACTTCTTGCTCAAGGGGGTCGGTTACGATCTCCTGTTTTTGCAGGGGGTAACGGTCATTCTCACCGTTAGGATCTATGCGGGTGAGCGTATAATCCATCTTATTGCCTCGCTGTTACTGCTGACGATTAGAGATACTGTTTTCCGGGTTGATGTGTTCACGACGTGAACGCGCAGGCGTCCAGTCAAGCGCGCCAATACGCACCAGATAAACCAGACCGGCCAGTAGCACTAAAATGAAAATTGCGGCCTCGACAAAGCCCACCCAACCACTTTCGCGGATGGAGGTCGACCATGCGAAAAGGTAAAGCGCTTCCACGTCGAAGATGACGAAGAACATGGCTACCAGGTAGAACTTGGCAGACAGGCGTAAGCGAGCGGAACCTACTGAATCAATACCTGATTCGAAAGGTGTGTTTTTGTGCCTTGCGCGGGCGCGACCGCCCAGGAACCAGCCGCCGACTAACATCAGGCAGCACAGGCCAATGGCTACAATAAGAAAGATTGCGAATGCCCAGTGATGAGCGATGACTTCTGTGGATGTTGACATACTCATTGCTTACTCATCAAAAGTGATACCGACGACACTGCTCTTGCTGGCAGATGGGCATCACATCGATTCATGGGGAGGAACAAAATAACCTTACACTAACTGTCAGAAATGAGACATAGACAGCAAAATGATGGGGTTTTTTACTCCTTTCTATAACCTTTTGTCAACTTTAACAAAGGTTTCTTCACATTAAATTACATCGAGCGATTCTCATTAACATTTGGTGCCCTTTAACCCTGGTGGGTACATGACTTTACGTCAAATGCATGCTGTTGAATCGTGTCCGTTTTGGAAGTAAAAAAAATAACCCTCCTATTTTGACAGGATTTGCCAACGATTCCTCCCCCCAAATAGGAGTATTTTCTTGATCTGAGACACGCTTTTGTTAATTCAATCAAAAAAACGGCAACATATTTCCTGTTTTTTTAACATAAGAAGGGATTGGAGGAGGATAGAACGGAATAAGTACAAAGGTTGAGCGAAAGCATTTACCATATTGATAAATAAAAGCTATTCTGATAAACCTTTCGTTGAGAAAGGGTATTAGTGGACAAAAAAAACCACTCCACGCAAAAAGCGCGTGAGTGGCCTTTTTTTACACTTACATTTTGTTACGAGAATTTTGAGTGATTGATCACTCGAAGTCCCCTTCGACGATCAGCGAGTCATCCCCCCCTTCCGGAGTAACATGCTCAAACTGCCAGGGGTTATGGTAGTTTTCCATCGCCTCAAACACCACTTTTGCCAGTTCGTTATTACCGGCCGTGTTATGGCACAGGAGATACTCTGTATCGGGCAGTGCAGGAAGACCATCGGTTTTGCCTAAGACGCGCAGATCCGGGCTCATCATCTCTACCGGACGGGCCGTAACGCCAAGCCCTGCTTTAACGGCAGCACGTACCGCTGGCAGCGTAGACGCCACATACGCCAGACGCCACGGAATGTTGGCCTCATTCAACGCCGACAGCACCATATCGCGGAACGGGCTCGGCTCATCCAGCAGAACCAGCGGCACCGGCTCACCTTTTTGCAGCACATATTCCGCTGCGCAATACCAGTGCGTTGGAGATGTGCGCAGCGTCAGGCAATCAAACTGGCCTGGACGGTGCGTGGTGACCACCAGATCGACCTCATTCTCTTTCAACATCTCAATCATAAACGCATTGCGCTTAACGCTAACATCCAGCGCAAGTTTCGGATAAACCGAACTAATTCGATTGAGAAGGAATGGCAATATCGTGTCCGCTGACTCATCAGATGCCCCTAATGTTAACACCCCCTGAAGGTTGCTAAACATTAATGACATACATGCTTCATCATTAAAGCGAAGTATTTTCCTGGCATAACCGAGTAGCTGAATACCGTGCTCAGTTAAGAGTTTATTACGCCCATGGCGAGCAAAAAGCTCTTTACCGACCAGTTGCTCAAGCCTCTGCATTTGTTGGCTAACGGCGGACTGGGTTCGGCATACTGCGGCAGCAGCTGCTGCAAAAGTGTTGAGATCGGCGACCGCAACAAACGTTCTCAGCAGATCGAGGTCGAGATTCATTATCGGACGATTTGCATTTATCATATCTTTTCACTTTCAGGTTGCTCGTGCGGAGCTGCCCGGGTTGAAGCTGTGTGTAACAGTTAAGCAATTCCCTCTGAAGGTTTCCCTCGCATCCCGGCCCGGCAGACTGCCTGACAGATAGTTATTGTGCTGTTGTATATCAACAGTCAGAAACCACGTTTCATGACGCTATTTTTATTCTCTTAACGTTCAGGATATTTAGACGTTTGCAGGTTTATGTAAATCCCATTAAAGGTAAGATACGTCCCCTGCCATCTTTATCGCAGCGCTGTCAGCGTAGCAAGATGTGAGTCAGACAATCCAGCCAGAGATAACTCTAACAATAACAATCGATTAATTTAGAAAACCAGATACAGATATACAGGACAGGCATATCTCTCCTCGGTTTCCCTGAAAGACATCTTAACCCAAATCCACTTTATTTATAAGTATTATTGCAATATTAAGGATTTAATGGTGTTGATAAGCAGCTAAACTAATTTTATTAAAATTAACGAAAGTTGCATTTTCGTCGGTAATAATAAATAAAGTTTAATTTAGATTAAGGCTATTCATTAATAACACTTAACATTATTTTCACATGAGTAACGTTTAACTCAGGCTGGCTATTCGTGCAACGTTTATATGTGCATTCAGATTTTTCGAAAGGTCACTTCGGGTAACATCCAGCACATCTCTCTTGCTGGCGCGCTTCGCTTTATTTTTATCAGAACAATATTCAACATTAAGCTAACAAAAAAGCACAATAAACCATAATTTCGAAGCATAACACCACTTTAATTCATAAAAACCTTCTGCAGGCAGCAAGATAGATTTGCAGGGAATTAGCCCATTGCACAAAATCTTCTACTGCATGCCCTTCAAAACGAAACGAGGTGGGAGTACATTGTTCCGTGCTGACTTCCACGGCAGGGAGTGGCATTCACAGCAAAAAGGTTAAGGTTCATGTCCCCTATCGAAAAATCCAGCAAGCTAGATAACGTCTGTTACGACATCCGCGGCCCGGTTCTTAAAGAGGCAAAACGTCTCGAAGAGGAAGGCAACAAGGTTCTGAAACTCAATATTGGTAACCCCGCGCCGTTTGGTTTTGAAGCGCCGGATGAAATCCTGGTTGATGTGATCCGTAACCTGCCCACTGCACAAGGCTATTGCGATTCGAAAGGACTCTACTCCGCACGTAAAGCCATCATGCAGCACTACCAGGCGCGCGGCATGCGCGATGTTACCGTTGAAGATATCTATATTGGCAACGGTGTCTCTGAACTGATCGTGCAGGCGATGCAGGCACTGCTCAATAGCGGCGACGAAATGCTGGTTCCCGCACCGGACTATCCGCTATGGACCGCAGCTGTCTCGCTCTCCAGCGGTAAAGCAGTGCATTATCTCTGCGACGAGTCTTCTGACTGGTTCCCGGATCTTGATGACATCCGTGCCAAAATCACACCACGCACGCGCGGTATCGTGATTATCAACCCGAACAACCCGACGGGCGCGGTCTACTCAAAAGAACTGCTGATGGAGATCGTCGAGCTTGCCCGCCAGCACAACCTGATCATCTTTGCTGACGAAATCTATGACAAGATCCTGTACGACGCGGCACAGCACCACTCTATTGCCGCGCTGGCACCGGACCTGCTGACCGTCACCTTTAACGGTCTGTCTAAAACCTACCGCGTGGCCGGTTTCCGTCAGGGCTGGATGGTACTGAACGGACCGAAGAAACACGCCAAAGGCTACATTGAAGGGCTTGAAATGCTGGCGTCGATGCGTCTTTGTGCCAACGTGCCGGCACAGCACGCGATCCAGACGGCACTTGGGGGCTATCAGAGCATCAGCGAGTTCATCGTTCCCGGCGGTCGCCTGTATGAACAGCGCAACCGCGCGTGGGAGTTGATCAACGATATTCCGGGCGTCTCCTGCGTCAAGCCAAACGGGGCGCTGTACATGTTCCCGAAAATCGACGCGAAGCGCTTTAATATTCACGATGACCAGAAAATGGTGCTCGATTTCCTGTTGCAGGAAAAAGTGCTGCTGGTTCAGGGCACCGCGTTCAACTGGCCGTGGCCGGACCACGTGCGTATTGTGACCCTGCCGCGCGAAGACGATCTCGAAATGGCCATCAGCCGCTTCGGACGCTTCCTCTCAGGTTACCACCAGTAATATTGCCTTTCTGCCGGGTGGCGCTGCGCTTACCCGGCCTGCAAAATCTGCAAATTTGCATCTTGCCTCCCCTCCCCGCACAATGAAGTCCTGTCGCAGTGAAGACAAAAGGTAACCTATGAGTCAGAGTCATTTCTTTGCCCACCTCTCCCGCCTGAAACTCATCAACCGCTGGCCGCTGATGCGCAACGTGCGTACTGAGAATGTGTCGGAACACAGCCTGCAGGTCGCCATGGTCGCTCATGCGCTGGCCGCGATCAAAAACCGCAAGTTCAACGGGCAGGTGAATGCTGAGCGCATTGCCCTGCTGGCGATGTACCACGACGCATCAGAAGTGCTGACCGGGGATCTGCCGACGCCGGTGAAATATTTCAATTCGCAGATTGCGCAGGAATATAAGGCCATCGAGAAGATTGCTCAGCAGAAGCTGATCGAGATGGTGCCTGAAGAGTTGCGCGATATCTTTGAGCCGCTGATCGACGAACATCAGTATACCGAAGATGAAAAATCGCTGGTGAAACAGGCTGACGCGCTGTGCGCGTATCTGAAATGTCTGGAAGAGTTGTCCGCCGGAAACAACGAGTTTTTACTGGCGAAAACGCGTCTGGAAAAAACGCTGGAGTCCCGCCGCAGCGAAGAGATGGATTACTTTATGCAGGTGTTTGTGCCGAGCTTCCATTTGTCGCTGGATGAGATTAGCCAGGATTCACCGTTGTAATTTTTTGCCGGGTGGCGGTTTCGCCTTACCCGGCCTGCGTTTCCGCGCTCATGCTAAAACGGGAATAAAACCGGAATTAACACCACGCATACCACCATCACCAGCACAGTGAACGGCACGCCAATCTTCACGAAGTCGCTAAATCTGTAGTTTCCTGGCCCCAGCACCAGCGTGTTAACCGGTGAAGAGACCGGCGTCATAAACGCCGCAGAGGCCGCCATCGCGACCATCATCGCGAACGGATACGGTGACACGCCCATGGATTTTGCCATCGCCAGCGCGATGGGAGCCATCAGCACCGCTGTCGCAGTATTGGAGATAAACAGCCCTATCGACGCACACATGATAAACAGGCAGACCATCATCATATACGGGCCATATCCCCCGCCGACATCCATTAGCCCTTTCACGATCAAATCCACACCGCCCGTTTTCTGCAGCGCAAGCGCAAAGGGCATCATCCCTACGATAAGAATAATGCTCGGCCAGTGAATGGCTTTATAGGCGCTTTCCGCGTCAATACAGCGGAATTTCCCCATCAGCAGGCAGGCAATAATCGCCGCGACCGGATTCGGGATCTCATCGGTGAGCATCAGCGCTACCATCAGCACCAGGCAAAAAATAGCATGCGGAGCCTGGCTATGAGCAGGAGAAGCATCGCTCTCTTCGACAGGCATGTTGAGCACCACGAAATCGCGCCCTTTCTGCCCGAGCTGGCTTATCAGCTTCCAGTTTCCCACCACCAGGAAAATATCCCCCAGCAGCAGCGGCTCATCCACCACCGCCCCTTCCATCGCCACACCGTCACGCTTTAAGCCGACCACATTCAGGCCATAGCGGGTACGGAAGCCGATTTCACGCACCGTTTTACCTAACAGTTCAGACTCCGGAATGAGCGAGACTTCAGCCATGCCCACATCCAGCGCCTGGTCGGAGAAATACTCACCGCGAAGCACCATCGGCTCCAGTAATTGTTCGCTGCAAAATTCACGCAGATCCACATCCGCCGTGGACATATCGATCAGCAGAACGTCCCGCGCGCGGAATTCGGATACCCCGTTAACGTTCACGATCACCCGACGAAAGCGACGCCAGCGCTCCACACCAATCACGTTCGCACCGTAGCGTTCACGCAACTTCAGGTCGTCCAGGCGCTGGCCAATCATTGGCGAACCGGGGCGGATTGCCAGACGGCGCGCACGCCCTGTCAGGCGGTACTCTTTAATCAAATCGCGAAATGTGCGCCGCTTCCAGCCCTCTTTGGTTTTATCCTGCTTTTCGCCCTTCAGCGCAAAGCGGGTGAGCAGCATGTAGACAACCCCCATCACCAGAATCACCAGACCAAGCGGCGTCACGCTAAAAAAGCTAAACCCCTCCAGCCCTTCGCGGATCAGCTCACTGTTGACGACCAGGTTCGGCGGCGTCGCCACCAGCGTCATCATGCCGCTGATAAGCCCGGCAAAGCTCAGGGGCATCATCAGGCGCGACGGTGAAACCTGCATCCTCATGGAGACGCTCAGCACCACAGGAATAAAGATCGCAACAACGCCCGTTGAGCTCATAAATGCGCCCAGCCCGGCAACCGTGACCATCAGGTAGATCAGCATTTTGGTTTCGCTGCTGCCCGCGACGTTAACCAGCCACGACCCCATGATGGTCGCCACGCCGGTCCGCACCAGCCCGTCGCCAATGATAAACAGAGCAGCGATCAGAATCACGTTAGGATCGCTAAACCCGGAAAAGGCTTCGGGTAGCGTGAGCGTGCCGCTCAGTACAAAGGCGACAATGACAAACAAGGCGACGGCATCCATGCGTACCTTGCCCGTCGCAAAAAGAATGATGGCGATTAAAAGCAGGCTCAGGACCCAAATCAGTTCACCGTTCACAACCTATCCTTGTCAGTGGAAAAGAGAAGGAATTCTGCCATAAAAAAGCCCCAGCAATGTGGGGCTAAATCATGGGATTACACTTTTAGCGAGACGGTTACAATGCCGTCCGGGGCCTTCGAGACGTTGATGGCAGTCAGTGTGGTAAGCACGAAATCTGCCTCGTCCAGCCGGGGCGAATCCGCCGGAACGTTGACGGCGATAACGTGGCTTCCTGCGTTCAGCCCGGCCAGCACGCCAGCCGCCGCATCTTCCACCACCACGCAGTCTGCCGGTGCGAGGCCCAGCAGTTCAGCGCCGAGTAAAAACGCATCTGGTTCAGGCTTACCGCGCGTAACGCGCTCAGCCGTGATGAATACCTCTGGCTTCGGTAAGCCTGCCGCCTTGTGGCGGGCATGAGCAACTGGAATCGAACCGGATGTAACGATCGCCCACGGGATCTGCGCTTCGTTCAGATGTTCAAGCAGTTCACGCGCGCCCGGCAGCGCGGTGATGCCGTCCGTATCGGTGGCTTCGATCTGCTCAAGGTATTTGAACTCCGCCTGAATCTCGTCCTCAGAACGTGCCGCGAGGAAGTGCCGCAATGAGGTAATGGCCTGTTTGCCATGGATGAAATTCAGTACGTCCTGATGGTCGATGCCATGCCTGTCGGCCCAATGGCACCAGGAACGCTCCACAACCGGCAGCGAATCCACCAGCGTACCGTCCAGATCAAACAGAAAACCTTTACACTGCACACGCACCTCCGTCAGGCATTAATGATTTGTTGAATTTCGTTGCTGCTTAAATGGTACTGACGTGGGCAGGAGTGCCACACGCTCAGCATGCGCTGGTATTTGTCCCACATTGGGGTCTGCGCGTTAAAGCCATGAGTGCCCGCATCAAAATGGGTATAACGCCCTTCGGTGTTCACCATAAAGCGGACATAGCTGAGATAGCGCGCTTCGGTTGCGGCATCGAAGCCCAGGAATGTCACACGGCGTTCGTCAATGGACTGCTGATCTTTCAGATTGGTCCAGGACACATGCAGCGCATGGTACATCTCCATGATGTCGATAACGATGCGACAGGTTTCTTCTTTCAGCTCGCCAAACTCGCGATCCAGCTCGCGCATTTGCAAACCAAACCCGCGTTCAACGATGGTCTGCAGGCGGCTGTAGCGCGCAGCGTTATCGGGATCAAGCATAGTCATCATCTTGTACTGGTTAGACAAAATCAGACGTTGAGCATGGGTCATTTCCATCTTTCGACTCCTGTAGCGCATTGCACTTGAAAAAAAAGACACGGTAACGGTGTGTTACTGTGCCTTCTTTTGTTAGTCGTTTCGATGATCAATCACAAGTCATCGAGGAATGTTTTATCCAGTTGCTTAAAAGCGCGCTTTAATGTGTCCGCCAGCGCCTGATAATCCGGCTTGCCTTCAACGGGTGCCAGCGCCTGTCCTGCCTCCTCCAGTTTTCCACGCACTTCATAAAACCAGTGTAAAATAGAAGGCGGAAGTGGCGTGATCGAACGTTTACCTAACCACCACAATCCCTGCATCGGCAGGCTTAACGCGAAAAGCGCCGTGGCGACGGCCGGGCCAAGCTGCCCGCCCAACGCAATTTGCCAGCAGAGGGTAAAGATGGCGACAGGGGGCATAAAGCGAATCGCATAGCGCGTGGCGCGGATAGTGCGATTCTCAATAAACATCGGCGCGAGGCGCTTTTCCATCGGCCACGTCTTTGCGTAATGCTGTCCCCGACGAAACAGACTGAAAAAATTCACGGACGGGATTTCGGGTGTCGACATGGCTGTACCTCAACTTCACATATAAAAATTAAAATTTTTGTGCAAAACCACAACAGGCTATGACAACGTTCAAAATATTTTGTCATCGCTACCCCGTATCGGGTATTCTGTGCCAGCCTGATGGGGCCTTAGACGAGAATCGTTAACTTGTCAAATTATCGCATATTATGCCATTGTCTGAAAAATGTTCAAAATGGCATAAAATCATAGGTATTTCTTCCATCATGCCAGAATGTTCGTTTGGCATGATGTTAATCATAAATGTCTGGGTCAGCATGCGTTACGCTTTTAGACTCACTGACGTTTTTTTAGCCACGTATCAATAATAGGTACTTCCATGTCGAGTAAGTTAGTACTGGTTCTGAACTGCGGTAGCTCCTCACTGAAATTCGCCATCATCGATGCGCTCAACGGTGACGAGTACCTCTCTGGTTTGGCCGAATGTTTCCATCTGCCTGAAGCACGTATCAAGTGGAAGATGGACGGCAGCAAACAAGAAGCGGCTTTAGGTGCAGGCGCCGCTCACAGTGAAGCGCTGAACTTTATCGTTAACACTATTCTGGCACAAAAACCAGAACTGTCTGCTCAGTTAACTGCGATTGGTCACCGTATCGTCCACGGCGGCGAAAAATACACCAGTTCCGTCGTGATCGACGACTCTGTGATTCAGGGTATCAAAGACTCTGCGTCCTTCGCGCCGCTGCACAACCCGGCTCACCTGATCGGTATCGCTGAAGCGCTGAAATCCTTCCCGCAACTGAAAGACAAAAACGTGGCCGTGTTCGACACCGCGTTCCACCAGACTATGCCGGAAGAGTCTTACCTGTATGCCCTGCCGTACAGCCTGTACAAAGAGCATGGCGTGCGTCGTTACGGCGCACACGGCACCAGCCACTTCTATGT
This sequence comes from Enterobacter sp. MALB-1, assembly GCF_041021625.1. Classification (NCBI taxonomy): domain Bacteria; kingdom Pseudomonadati; phylum Pseudomonadota; class Gammaproteobacteria; order Enterobacterales; family Enterobacteriaceae; genus Enterobacter; species Enterobacter sp. MALB-1. The sequence goes on along the minus strand of NZ_JBDPJL010000001.1, from coordinate 1,491,407 downwards.
GACTCAGGAAGCCGCAAAAGTGCTGAACAAGCCGGTTGAAGAAGTGAACATCATCACCTGCCATCTGGGCAACGGTGGTTCTGTTTCTGCTATCCGCAACGGTAAATGTGTTGATACTTCCATGGGTCTGACCCCACTGGAAGGTCTGGTGATGGGTACGCGTTCCGGTGACATCGACCCGGCGATCATCTTCCACCTGCACGACACCCTGGGCATGAGCGTTGATCAGATCAACAAAATGCTGACCAAAGAGTCTGGCCTGCTGGGTCTGACCGAAGTCACCAGCGACTGCCGTTACGTTGAAGACAACTACGCAGAGAAAGAAGACGCTAAACGTGCAATGGACGTTTACTGCCACCGTCTGGCGAAGTACATCGGTTCTTACACTGCACTGATGGACGGTCGTCTCGACGCGGTTATCTTCACCGGTGGTATCGGTGAGAACGCAGCAATGGTGCGTGAACTGTCCCTGGGCAAACTGGGCGTTCTGGGCTTCGAGGTTGATCACGAGCGTAACCTGGCTGCCCGCTTCGGCAAGTCTGGCTTCATCAACAAAGAAGGCACCCGCCCTGCTATCGTTATCCCAACTAACGAAGAGCTGGTCATCGCGCAAGACGCGAGCCGTCTGACTGCCTGATTCCACACCGCCAGCTTAGCTGGCGGTGCTGTTTTGTAACCCGCCCAATGGCGGCGGTAACGAAAGAGGATAAACCGTGTCCCGTACTATTATGCTGATCCCTACCGGAACCAGCGTCGGCCTGACCAGCGTCAGCCTTGGCGTGATCCGTGCTATGGAGCGCAAAGGCGTTCGTCTGAGCGTCTTTAAGCCAATCGCCCAGCCTCGTGCCGGTGGCGATGCGCCAGACCAGACCACCACCATCGTGCGCAAGAACTCCAATCTGCCAGCGGCTGAACCGCTGAAGATGAGCCACGTTGAATCTCTGCTCTCCAGCAACCAGAAAGACGTGCTGATGGAAGAGATCATCGCCAACTACCACGCAAATGCGCAAGACGCAGAAGTGGTACTGGTTGAAGGTCTGGTCCCGACCCGCAAACACCAGTTCGCTCAGTCTCTGAACTTCGAAATCGCGAAAACCCTGAACGCAGAGATCGTTTTCGTGATGTCTCAGGGCACGGATACCCCAGAGCAGCTGAAAGAGCGTATCGAACTGACGCGCAGCAGCTTCGGCGGTGCGAAAAACACCAGCATCACCGGCGTTATCGTTAACAAACTGAACGCGCCAGTGGATGAGCAAGGCCGTACTCGCCCTGACCTGTCTGAGATCTTCGACGACTCGTCTAAAGCGAAAGTGGTTAAAGTTGACCCGGCTAAACTGCAGGATTCCAGCCCGCTGCCTGTTCTGGGCGCGGTGCCGTGGAGCTTCGATCTGATTGCCACCCGTGCAATCGACATGGCGCGTCACCTGAACGCCACCGTGATCAACGAAGGCGATATCAACACCCGCCGCGTGAAATCCGTGACCTTCTGTGCGCGCAGCATTCCGCACATGCTGGAACACTTCCGCGCTGGTTCCCTGCTGGTGACCTCCGCTGATCGTCCAGACGTGCTGGTTGCAGCGTGCCTGGCGGCGATGAACGGCGTGGAAATCGGTGCCATCCTGCTGACCGGTGCTTACGAGATGGACCCACGTGTCAGCAAGCTGTGCGAACGCGCGTTCGCCACTGGCCTGCCGGTGTTCATGGTGAACACCAACACCTGGCAGACCTCCCTGAGCCTGCAGAGCTTCAACCTGGAAGTACCGGTTGATGACCACGAGCGTATCGAGAAAGTGCAGGAATACGTTGCGGGCTACATCAACGCAGACTGGATCGAGTCCCTGACCGCGACGTCCGAGCGCAGCCGTCGTCTGTCTCCTCCGGCCTTCCGTTACCAGCTGACCGAGCTGGCGCGTAAAGCAGGCAAACGTGTTGTTCTGCCAGAAGGCGACGAACCACGTACCGTTAAAGCGGCAGCTATCTGTGCAGAGCGCGGCATCGCGACCTGTGTGCTGCTGGGTAACCCGGATGAGATCACCCGTGTTGCAGCCTCTCAGGGCGTTGAATTGGGCGCGGGCATCGAAATCGTTGACCCTGAAGTGGTTCGCGAAAGCTACGTTGCCCGTCTGGTTGAGCTGCGTAAGAACAAGGGCATGACCGAAGCCGTTGCGCGTGAGCAGCTGGAAGACAACGTGGTGCTGGGTACGCTGATGCTGGAGCAGGACGAAGTTGACGGCCTGGTTTCCGGTGCCGTTCACACCACCGCGAACACCATCCGTCCGCCGCTGCAGTTGATTAAAACTGCGCCGGGTAGCTCTCTGGTTTCCTCCGTGTTCTTCATGCTGCTGCCTGAACAGGTTTACGTTTACGGCGACTGTGCGATCAACCCGGACCCAACGGCAGAGCAGCTGGCAGAAATCGCTATCCAGTCCGCAGACTCCGCGATTGCCTTCGGTATCGAACCGCGCGTGGCAATGCTCTCCTACTCCACCGGTACTTCTGGTGCAGGTAGCGATGTAGAGAAAGTGCGTGAAGCAACCCGCATCGCTCAGGAAAAACGTCCTGACCTGATGATCGACGGCCCGCTGCAATACGACGCCGCCGTTATGGCTGACGTTGCGAAATCCAAAGCGCCGAACTCGCCGGTTGCAGGTCGCGCTACCGTGTTCATCTTCCCGGATCTGAACACCGGTAACACCACCTACAAAGCGGTACAGCGTTCTGCAGACCTGATCTCCATCGGGCCTATGCTGCAAGGGATGCGCAAACCTGTGAACGACCTGTCCCGTGGCGCGCTGGTTGACGATATCGTCTACACCATCGCACTGACGGCGATCCAGTCTTCGCAGCAGCAGTAATTGTAAGGTCTTGCCGGATGGCGCTTCGCTTATCCGGCCTACAGGCCCGGTAAGCGTCAGCGCCACCGGGCAACAAAAAGGCGACCACTTAACGGTCGCCTTTTTTATTTACAGCAGCTCCCGCGCCGCCGACACAATGTCATGTGCCGTCAGGCCATACTCCTTCTGCAGGAAGTCCTGCGTACCCACCTGGCCGTAACGTTCTTTCACGCCAACCCGACGCATCGGCACCGGACAGGTTTCCACCAGCACTTCCGCCACCGCTGACCCCAGGCCGTTGTGGATACTGTGGTTTTCACAGGTCACGATGCGCCCGGTTTTCTCGGCGTAGTTTTTCACCAGCATCCGGTCGATCGGCTTCAGGGTGAACATGTCAATCACCGCCGCGCTTACCCCTTCCTGCTCCAGCTGACGCGCCGCTTCGAGTGCTTCCGCCACCATAATGCCGTTGGCAATCAGGGTAATATCACTCCCTTCGCGCAGCACGTTGCCTTTACCGATGGTAAATGTGGAGCCCGGCGCATAAATGCTCGGTGCCTGCTTACGGATGGTACGCACCCAGTAGAAGCCTTCCAGATCGATAAGCTGGCGCAGCACATCTTCAAACATCACCGCGTCGGTCACCTCCAGTACCACCGAATGCGCCAGACCGCGCACAATGCCCATATCCTCAAACGACATATGCGTGCCGCCGTTGTGACAGGCCGTAACGCCCGCATCCGAGGCAATCACCTTTACGTTGTTGCGCTGGTAGTCCAGGGACATAAACAACTGGTCGAAACAGCGGCGGCTGGCAAAAGCGGTAAAGGTATGGACGAACGGTTTGCGCCCGGTGAGCGACAATCCCGCCGCCGTGCCAATCACGTTCGCCTCCATAATGCCGCAGTTGATGACGTGCTGCGGATAATCACGCGCCACGCCGTCCATCGCCATTGAGCTCATCAGATCCGCTTCGAGAGCAATAATCTCGCTACCGGCCTCGATCTGCTTTGCCACGAAACCCGCGTAGACTTTGCGCATCTCAACGGTATCTTTTTGTCCTGCAGGTGCAACCTTAATCATGTGTAGCCTCCAGTTGGCGAATCGTCTCGTTGAGTGCCGCTTTGCTCTCCTCTGTCAAACGCAGGTGGTGTGAATTACTGAGTTGTTCCAGATACGGCACACCCTGGCCTTTAATGCTGTCGAGGATCACTACCCGCGGACGGGCATCTGCCGCAGGCACCGGCGACGTCACCTCCAGCAGCGCCGGAATGTCGTCCCCCTTCACCGTCACCACGTCAAAACCAAAGGCGCGGAATTTTCCTTCCAGGTCGAACGCGCAGATGATCTCGTCCAGTTCACCGTCGAGCTGCTGTTTGTTCCAGTCGACGAACACCGTCAGGTTGTTCAGACGATGGTGAGCAATAAACTGGAACGCTTCCCAGCACTGGCCTTCGTTCAGCTCACCGTCACCCACGATGCAAAACACCCGGTTTGGTCTTCCTGCCAGCTTGTGCGACAGCGCCATGCCGCCCGCAATGGAGATCCCCTGTCCCAGCGAGCCGGTGGTGGCATCCACGCCGCGCGTTTTCAGGCGGTCAGGATGGCTTGGCAGACGCGTGCCGTTCTGGTTGAGGGTGCTCAGCTCTTCCGTCGGGAAGTAACCTTTAATCGCCAGCGTGCTGTAAAGCGCCGGGCCTGCATGTCCTTTCGACAGTACAAAGTAATCACGCTCCGGCCAGTCCGGGTCAGCCGGGTCGATTTTCATTACTGCGCCGTACAGTACCGCCAGCGTTTCGACGACTGACATACTGCCGCCATAGTGGCCAAAGCCCAGTTGCGTCAGTGATTTCAGCGTCTCGAGGCGGATCTGGCGCGCCAGTTCGGTTATCTCATTCTCATTCATGATTTGGCTCCGGTGTTTTCCTGCGCGCTACCTCCCGCAGATTTGTTTTTAGCGAACACGTTGTACGCCACCAGCAGCGCGAACAACGCAACAACAAGGCCGGTAATGGCAAGCGGTGACAGGAAGCGCGCCAGATTGCCCAGCACAATCCCGACCGCGCCGAAGTCGGCGTCCGAGAAGGTGGTGTTAGCAAATCCAATTGCGCCAAGCACAGGCAACAGCAGAACGGGCAGGAAGGTGATCAACAGGCCATTGGCAAATGCGCCGATCATCGCCCCTCGACGGCCGCCGGTGGCGTTACCGAACACGCCCGCCGTCGCACCGGTAAAGAAATGCGGTACGACGCCTGGCAGGATCAGCACCCAACTGAACTGACCGCAGATGAACAGCCCAACCAGCCCGCCGAGGAAGCTGAACAGGAAACCAATCAGCACCGCGTTTGGCGCATACGGGTAAACCACCGGGCAGTCCAGCGCAGGGCGCGCGTTCGGCACCAGTTTTTCGGAGAAGCCGGTAAAGGCTGGGACGATTTCTGCCAGAATCAGGCGCACGCCCTGCAGGATGATGAACACGCCCGCCGCGAAGGTGATCGCCATGATAATGGCGTAAACCAGGTAGTTCTGGCCGCCGCTGAAGGTCGCTTCGACATATTCACGCCCCGCACTCACCGCCATGATCAGGTAGATAATCATCATGGTCAGGGAGATGGAGATAGAGCTGTCGCGCAGGAAGCTCAGGTTCTTCGGCAGGTTCATCTCTTCGGTTGAGCGTGAACCTTTGCCGCACTTGCTGCCGATCCAGCCAGACAGCACGTAGCCCAGCGTCCCGAAGTGGCCAAAAGCGATATCGTCGTTACCGGTAATGCGCTTCATATAACGCTGCGCAATCGCCGGGAAGAAGGCCATTACCAGACCGAGGATCAGTGAGCCCGTAAAGACCAGTCCCACGCCCTCAAAGCCCGCCACCGTCAGGATCACGCCAATCATGCACGCCATATAGAAGGTGTGATGCCCGGTCAGGAAGATGTATTTCAGGCGGGTAAAGCGGGCGACGATAATATTCGCCACCATACCGAAGGCCATAATCAACGCAGTCGAGGCACCGTATTTTTCCAGCGCAATCGAAACAATTGCTTCATTGTTTGGAATAATGCCCTGGATATTAAAGGCGTGTTCGAACATACCGCCTAACGGATTTAATGACCCCACCAGCACGGTGGCACCACCGCCAAGCACAATAAAACCGAGGATGGTTTTAATGGTGCCTTTCACCACGTCAGAAAATGCTTTTTTCTGTGCAACCAGGCCAATTAAGGCAATTAAACCCACCAGTACCGAAGGGACTTTTAAAATATCAACAACGAAATTCAGCGTTTCAAGGATAAACATATCCACCTCGCCTAATCAGGGTTAAAGTCTTTCGAACCAGGCGCGCAGTTGCGCTTCGAGTTCGTTGATGTCGATGATGTTGTTGATCACCACCAGCTGGCTTTCCGGCACGCTGGCGCTGGCCGCAATGTCTTTTGCCATCACGAACAGATCGGCCGCGCCAGGCGTGGCAGACGAGAGGTCGGAGTGTTCTACCTCAGCTTCAATCTCCAGTTTTTTAAGCACCTTTTTAATATTCATTTCGACCATAAAACTACTGCCGAGGCCAGAACCGCAAATAGCCATGATTTTCATTGTTATCCCCTTTTATGAGTAGAGTACGTCCCATCACGCCTGCGCGTAATGTTGTGGTTAATCGGATTAAATAATTAAATCAGAAGCGGTCGATAATTTTTTTTATCTCCTCCAGCGTGTTCGCCTGATGTAATTCGGCCATATCATCGTCGCTGGAAAATAACTCAGCGAGCGCGGAGATCATTTCGATATGGCTATGTTTATCCGGTGCTGCCAGCATCACAATGACATCGACGGGATCGAATTCTCCGGCATCAAAAGAGACGCCCTGTTTCAGTTTTAATAATGACAGCCCGAGTCCTTTTGCCCCCTCTTCCGGCCGCGCATGCGGCATTGCCAGCCCTGGTGCCAGCACGTAATACGGCCCTAAGGTGCGGTGCTGTTCGATGATAGCCGTAACGTATTCCGGCGAAATCACCTGCAGATCCAGCAATGGTTTTGCGCACAGTTCCAGCGCCTGGGGCCAACTCTCTACGCTATCCTGCAGGGTGATGGTTGTATCATATATCCACTTTTTGAGCATTTTACACTCCCGGCATAACGCAAAAGATGAGCAAACTTTATTCAACGCATCAATGATTGACTGCGATCAGGATCACAAAGATAGCGCTACCAATTTCTAACATTCAGAAGTGTGATAGCGCTATCAAATTAGTATCGTGGTGCGAAATCACAGCAAAAAAAGGGATTTAAGGCGTATACTGCCAATCACGTGAAGCGAAGGATGATAATAAGAACGCGTCTGGTCAGCAGGAAGGTGTATGTCTCTAACCCGAAAACGGCGCAGTACCGGCAAAGTGACACTCGCCGATGTCGCACAGCTCGCCGGTGTGGGCACGATGACTGTGTCCCGAGCACTCCGCACGCCGGAGCAAGTTTCCGATAAACTGCGTGAAAAAATTGAAGCCGCTGTGCAGGAACTGGGGTACATGCCCAACCTCGCTGCCAGCGCACTGGCATCGGCCTCTTCATGGACGATTGCTATGGTCGTACCCAATCTTTCCGAAGCCGGTTGCTCGGAAATGTTCGCGGGGTTACAGCAGATACTGCAGCCTGCCGGATATCAGATTATGCTGGCAGAATCCCAGCATCGTCTTGAACAAGAAGAGAAATTGCTGGAAACCCTGCTGGCGTCGAATATCGCCGCAGCGATTTTGCTCAGCGTTGAGCATACTGACACGGTGCGCCACTGGCTGAAAAATGCCTCCATCCCGGTGATGGAGATGGGAGCCATGCGCGCCGATCCGATTGATATGAATATCGGGATTGATAACGTCGCGGCCATGTATGAACTGACGGAGATGGTGATCCAGCGCGGCTACCAGAATATCGGCCTGCTGTGCGCCAACCAGGAGCAGTGGATTTTCCAGCAACATTTGCAGGGCTGGTACAAAGCCATGCTCCGCCACCATATGTCGCCAAACAGAGTGATAAACGCCGCCATGCCGCCGAACTTTTCTACCGGCGCGGCGCAGTTGCCGGAATTTCTGCTGGCGTGGCCGGAGCTGGATGCGCTGGTGTGCGTCTCGGACGAACTGGCCTGTGGCGCGTTGTATGAGTGCCAGCGTCGGCGCATTAAAGTGCCGGACGATCTTGCGGTGGTTGGGTTTGGCAACAGCGATGTCAGCCGCGTCTGCCAGCCGCCGCTGACGACGATGGCGGTGCCGCACCGTAAGATTGGGATTGAAGCAGGAAAAGCGTTACTGGAACGCCTGAATGACGGAGACTGGCGCGATCATAAACCTATCGCGTCCAGCCTGTGCTTACGGGAGAGTTGTTGAGGCTTATTCAGCCTCTTCTTCTTTTTCCGGTTTATTTTCCGGCTTAGCGGATTCATTTTTGGCGTTGCGGGTCATCCACAGCGCCAGCGCTTTCAGCGAGTCCGGTGTGAACTCGTCGCAACGCGCGGTAATCTCTTCCGGCGTCATCCAGCTCACTTCACTCACTTCCTCTTCCTGCAGGGCGAAAGGCCCGTGGGAAACGCAACTGAACAGTCCGCCCCAGACGCGGCAGTGCTCATCTTCGAAATAGAACTGACCGTGCTCGGCAAACGGGACTCCGGCAATGCCTAACTCTTCTTCCGCTTCACGACGCGCGGAATCCAGCAGCACTTCATCCGCCTGAACAACGCCACCTGCAGTGGCATCCAGCATACCGGGGAGAAAATCTTTGGTGTCCGTGCGGCGCTGGACCAGAATTTTGCCCATGCCATCATGCACAACGATGTACGTTGCACGGTGACGCAGACGCTCTGCACGCATTTGTTCGCGGCTGGCCTGCGCGATCACTTCATTCTCTTCGCTGACAATGTCAACCCACTCTGTACTTGCCAAATGACTCTGCTCCACCATCGGGAAACCTTCTCGTCTAAGCGCTCTTTCGGCGCGTTTGCAGTTGAGGTGTAACTTACGGATTAATCACTACCTGCGCAATAACTTGCTGATCATTAAGTGCGATAACGCTTAAGGTATTCTCATCAAGCATGCCGTAGCTTGCCGGATATCCGCCTTTCGGGATACTGACCGAGCCGGGATTATAGTGATAAATCTCGCCGCGTTTTTCTGCCACCGGAATATGAGTATGACCGTAAACCAGGACATCGCCAGCAGCCAGCGCTGGAAGGTTATCCGGGCTAAAAAGATGACCATGAGTTAAAAACAGACGGCATTTTTCCAGCAATACCTGTTGCCAGGGGGCGGTTATCGGGAAATGGAGCAGCATCTGGTCCACCTCGCTGTCGCAGTTGCCGCGAACGGCGATAATGCGTGAGGCAGACTGATTGAGTTTTTCCGCCACCTGCGCGGGCGCGTAGCCTTCCGGCAAGGCATTTCGTGGGCCATGATTTAACACATCCCCCAGTATCACCAGCCACTGCGCCCCGCTTTGAGCAAAAAGAGAAAGAACACGCTCGGTAGCGGGCAGCGATCCATGGATATCCGACGCAAACATCAGTTTCATCAGTCACTCCTCGGGAAAACAGACTGCCCTTATCATACCTGAAGCGTCCGCGCTTATCAGCCCGCGCGCTTAGCTGAGAGTGCCACATAACGCTGCACCGACGCGCGTTGCCACTGGAAGGTGGCATAATCCACCAGCAACGGCGGTACGGCATCGCCATTAAGGATAAGGCGGTTTAGCATCAATGCCAGATCGGCGTCAGCAATACACCACTCGCCAAACAGGTTCGGGTTCCCGTGTGCCAGCAATGCTGAAGCAGTTTCAATCAGCTTCTGAGCACTCGCCAGACCCTCTTCACTCAGGGCTGGTTTTTTGATCCCTGCAAAAACGACATCGGTAGAGCGTTCAACGCGAATCGGCACCAGATCGCTGCGCAGCCATGCCTGGATCTGACGCGCGCGCGCACGTTTTTGCAGATCGTGAGGGTAGATGCGTTCCCACTCTGGCGGGGCAAAGCGATCTTCAAGATACTCATCGATCGCCGAGGATTCGCTCAGCTCAAAACCGTCAATTTCCAGCACCGGCACACGTCGGGTCAGGGCATAGCCCTGCCATTGGGGTTTCAAATGTTCGCCGTTGTCCAGGTCAACGGTTTTCAGGGCAAATGAAAGCCCTTTTTCGGCCAGCGCCACATAAGCGCTCATAACATAGGGTGAAAAGAAGTTCGCATCGGACCATAACGTGATAGCTGGCTGGCTCATAACATCCTCTTCGGCTGATCGGTTTTCACTCAACATATAATCTCTTTGCCTCGCTGTCACTTGATGAAAACTCACGATTTACAACAAGCACCTATACTGATTTTTCATGGCATCACTATTTGCACTGACAGGAGTTGCGAATGATAGACCTCTATTATGCCCCTACCCCTAACGGCCATAAGATCACTCTCTTTCTGGAAGAGGCTGAACTGGAGTACCGGATTATTCGCGTGGATATCAGTAAAGGCGATCAGTTCAGACCTGTTTTTCTGGCCATTTCGCCTAACAATAAAATTCCGGCCATTATCGATAACCTCCCCGCTGATGGCGGCAAACCGCTCAGCCTGTTTGAATCCGGTGAGATTTTGCTCTACCTGGCAGAGAAAACCGGCAAATTGTTAAGTGGAGAACTGCGGGAGCGCCACCACACGCTGCAATGGTTATTCTGGCAGTCGAGTGGTCTCGGTCCTATGCTGGGGCAAAATCACCATTTCACCGGCTATGCGCCTCAGCCGATCCCTTACGCTATCGAACGTTTTCAGGTGGAGACGCAGCGGCTTTACGGCGTGCTGAACCGGCGTCTGGAGAAGTCTCCGTGGCTCGGAGGAGAACATTACAGCATTGCCGATATTGCCTGCTGGCCTTGGGTGAATACCCACGAACGTCACCGTATCGATTTAGCCGCTTACCCGGCGGTAAACAACTGGTTTGAGCGTATTCGCACCCGTCCGGCTACCGAACGCGCCATGCAAAAAATCCAGGAGATTTAAGCCTGCGTCCGGTTGGGCGCACGTGATGCTCTCATGTATTATGAGGAGGAAATACTGACACGGAGAAGACCTGCAATGTCGCAGCATGACGCTATTATTCATATAAAAAACTTACGCTTACGCACGTTCATTGGTATCAAAGACGAAGAGATCGCCAACCGTCAGGATATCGTTATTAATGTGGTGATCCACTACCCGGCAGACAAGGCGCGCGCCAGTGAGGATATCAATGACGCGCTGAACTATCGCACCATTACCAAAAGCATCATCCAGTACGTTGAGAACAACCGTTTCTCTTTACTGGAAAAATTAACTCAGGATGTGCTCGATATCGCACGCGAACATCACTGGGTCACATATGCTGAAGTAGAGATCGATAAACTTCACGCCCTGCGTTACGCCGACTCCGTCTCCATGACGTTAAGCTGGCAGCGCCAGGCGTAAACCTGGAGGTTGTATGAAGATTCTGCTGACCGGCGGTACGGGCCTGATCGGACGCCATCTCATTCCTCGCCTGCAAGAACTCCATCACGATATCACCGTGGTCACGCGCAGCCCGGAGAAAGCCCGACAGGTGCTGGGAACCGGCGTTGATATCTGGAAAGGGCTGGCGGATCGGCAGAATCTGGACGGCTTCGACGCCGTTATCAACCTTGCAGGCGAACCGATCGCCGATAAGCGCTGGACCGAAGAGCAAAAGCAGCGTTTGTGCAGCAGCCGGTGGAACATCACCGAGAAGCTGGTTGAGCTTATCCGCAACAGCCAGACGCCGCCGTCGGTACTGATTTCAGGCTCGGCTGCGGGCTATTACGGCGATCTCGGCGAAGTGGTGGTAACGGAAGAAGAGCCACCGCACAACGAATTTACCCATAAACTCTGCGCCCAGTGGGAGCGCATCGCCTGTGCCGCGCAGAGCGACATCACCCGCGTCTGCCTGCTGCGAACCGGCGTCGTGCTCGCGCCGAAAGGCGGTATTCTGGCGAAAATGCTTCCTCCCTTTAAGCTCGGTCTCGGTGGCCCAATCGGCAATGGTCGTCAGTATCTGGCCTGGATTCATATCGAAGATATGGTGAACGGTATTATCTGGCTGCTGGATAACGATCTTCGCGGGCCGTTTAATATGGTCTCCCCTTACCCGGTGCGTAATGAGCAGTTCGCCCATGCGTTGGGGCATGCCCTGCATCGTCCGGCGGTGCTGCGTGTGCCGGCCACCGCAATTCGGCTGTTAATGGGGGAATCGTCGGTGCTGGTGCTGGGTGGCCAGCGCGCGCTACCGAAAAGATTAGAAGCATCCGGGTTTGCGTTCCGCTGGTATGACTTAGAAGAGGCGCTGGGGGATGTGGTGCGGTGAATATGTTACAGTCATACGCCATGTCCCGATGAAATGGCGTAATGATGGCAACAATCACCACTCCCCGGCTTCACCTCACTCCATTTGAACCCTCTGACTGGGCGTTTTTCCGCTCGCTGCGCGAAAACCGCGACATCATGCGCTATATGGCCGCGATTGCTCCCGAAAAAGAGACCCGACGCGTGTTTGCCGCACGACTAATGGCGGAGCATGTCTTCGTGATCCGCTTTCGGGATGACGATACGCCGCTCGGCGATATCGGCCTGCAAATCAGCCCCGAAAACCGCGAAGAGGCGGATATCGGCTACACGGTTGTGCCCGCGGCGCAGGGGAAAGGTATTGCCAGCGAGGCGCTGCGTGCGGTGTGCGATTACGCGTTTAACCAGACGGGCGTGAAGGCGATTAACGCCTATGTGCTGGCGGATAACGGCGGGTCGGTGCGGGTGCTGGAGAAAGCGGGATTTGTGCGTACGCAGGTGCTGGAAAAGGCGTATGAAATTGACGGCGTGCGCTATGACGACTGGGTGTATCGGCTGGAGTGCGGTGCGGCCTGAATGCCGGGCGGCACTGCGTTTGCCCGGCCTACGGTTTTGCAGGCCCGGTAAGCGAAGCGCCACCGGGCGATTGGGCTGCACTGCGACCTGATGCCCTCTTACTTCAACGAGCCTTTCAGGAACTGCTGCAAACGTGGGCTTTGCGGGTTTGCCAGCACCTCGTCCGGATGCCCCTGCTCTTCGATTATTCCCTGATGCAGGAAGATAACGTGGTTCGAAACGTTGCGGGCAAAGCCCATCTCGTGCGTCACCACCACCATCGTTTTGCCCTCTTCGGCCAGCTTCTGCATGATGCGCAGCACTTCGCCGACGAGTTCTGGATCGAGCGCGGAGGTCGGTTCATCGAACAGCAAGACTTCCGGTTCCATCGCCAGCGCGCGAGCAATAGAAACACGCTGCTGCTGACCACCGGAGAGATGCACCGGATATTTAATCTGCTGGCGCTCATCAATACCCACTTTCGCCAGGTATTTCACCGCGCGCTCGCGGGCTTCCTGCTTGCTTAAGCCCAGCACCTGAATCGGCGCTTCCATCACGTTCTCCAGCACCGTCATGTGGCTCCAGAGGTTGAAGTGCTGGAACACCATCGTCAGGCGCGTGCGCAGCAGGCGGAGTTGATTCTTATCTGCCACCTTCAACTGGCCGTCTTTGTCACGCACCAGATTGATATTCTGCCCGCTCACCACAATCGAGCCTTCACTCGGTTTTTCGAGGAAGTTAATGCAGCGCAGGAAGGTACTTTTACCGGAGCCGGATGAGCCAATAATACTGATCACATCGCCCGCATTAGCCTGCAGCGACACCCCTTTCAGCACTTCATGTTCGCCGTAGCGTTTGTGCAAATCAATTACGTTTAATTTGTTCTCAGCCATCATCAGTCTCAGTGCGTCGAAGGTTTTATATGCTGCAACCAGCGTTTTTCAGCCTTACGGAACAGGCTAATCAGAACATAAGAGATAATCAAATAGAGCACTGCCGCAATGCCAAAGGCGGTAAACGGCTGGTAGGTCGCGGAGTTAATATCGCGGGCGATCTTCAGCAGGTCCGGCACCGTCGCGGTAAACGCCAGCGCGGTGGAGTGCAACATTAAAATCACTTCGTTGCTGTAGGCAGGCAGCGCGATACGCAGCGCCGACGGCAGAATGATGCAGCGATAGAGCTTCACGGACGAGAAGCCATACGCACGCGCCGCTTCGATTTCACCGTAAGGTACGGAGCGAATCGCTCCGGCAAAAATTTCAGTGGTGTAGGCGCAGGTGTTGAGCGTCAACGCCAGCACCGTACAGTTGAGGCCGCTGCGGAAGAAGGCGTTCAGCATCTCGGTGCCTTTCACAATCTCCAGCGTATACATCCCTGAATAGAACACCAGCAGTTGCACGTATAGCGGCGTCCCGCGAAATACATAGGTAAACAGCCAGATCGGGAACTGGATAAATTTATTGTTCGACACGCGGCCGATGGCGAGAAACACCGCCAGAATGCCGCCCATCACCACAGACGAAATCAACAGCCAGAGCGTAATCGCCACGCCGGTAAAGCGGTAGCCATCTGTCCACAGCAGCGATTTCCAGTATTCCTGAATAATCTCAATCACAGGTCAGCCCTCTTCACACCCACGGAGTAGCGACGTTCGAGCAGAAGCAGCACACCATTGGAGACGGTCGTAAAGACCAGATAAATCACGCCACACACCACCGCAAAGTAGAACGGCTCCCACGTACTTTTACCCGCCAGTTGAGTCGCTTTCACCACATCTTCCAGGCCGAGCAGCGAGACCAGCGCCGTGGCTTTGAGGATAACCTGCCAGTTGTTGCCGATGCCCGGCAGCGCGTAGCGCATCATGGCCGGGAACATGATCCGGCGAAAGGTCTGGGAAGCGGTAAACCCGAAGGCGGTCGCCGCTTCAATGTGCCCCTTCGGCACTGCCATATACGCGCCGCGGAAGGTTTCAGTGAAGTATGCGCCGTAGATAAAACCGAGGGTGATAATACCGGCCACCATCGGATCGATATCGATTTGCCCCATACCGATGGCATCCGTCACGCTATTTAGCGCGATCTGCAGACCGTAGAAAATCAGCAGCATCAGCACCAGGTCAGGAACACCGCGAATCAGCGTGGTATAGCCTTCAAAAATGAGCGCCAGCGGTTTATTGGCCGACAGCTTCGCCCCCGCGCCCGCCAGACCTATCAGCACCGCCAGTACCACGGAGCTAATAGCCAGCTCAAGGGTGACAAGCGCGCCTTGTAAAATAACGCCAGAAAATCCGTACAACATACCGCGTGCCCTGTCGTGTCGTGAGTGGTAGAACCGTGTCTTTTCCCCTCCCGCTGCGGGAGGGGCCGCACGTTATCTGACGGGGCAATTAGCCACCGTAAACATTAAAATCGAAGTATTTTTTCGCCAGCTTGTCGTAGGTGCCGTCTGCGCGCATTTCAGCAAACGCTTTATTCAGCGCCTCGCGCAGTTCGTTGTCTTCTTTACGCAGCCCCATACCGGTGCCGACGCCAAAGAGTTTCTCGTCCTTAATGGACGGACCGCCGAACTTGTAATCTTTACCCACTGGCTGCTTCAGGAAGCCTTCGCTTGCCGCGACTTCATCCTGGAATGCGGCATCAATACGGCCTGCCGTCAGGTCAGCGTAGATGTTTTCCTGGCCCTGATAGGAGACAATTTCAATCCCCTTCGGTGCCCAGTGCTCGTTACCGTAGGTTTCCTGCGTGGTGCCCTGCAACACGCCCACGCGTTTGCCTTTCAGAGATTCAATCGTTGGCTGAATGTCAGAGGAGTTTGCCACCACCAGGCGAGAATCCGCTGCGTAGAGTTTGTCGGTGAAGGCAATCTCCTGCTGACGTTTTTCGGTGATGGAAAGAGAGGACATAATCACGTCGATTTTTTTCGCTTTCAGCGACGGGATCAGCGCATCCAGCGGGTTCTCAACGTAGGTACATTGTACTTTAATACGTTTGCACAGCTCGTTGGCCAGATCGATGTCAAAACCCACCAGCTCCCCCTTCGCATTCTTCGATTCGAACGGGGCATAGGTTGGGTCAGTACCAATACGGATTTTCTGCGGAATCGCTGCGAATGCCGCGGTGGCGCTGGAAAAGGCCAGAACCAGAGAAAGTGACAACACCAGTTTTTTCATATCTATCCTCAACAGACTGTCTTCATACGGGATTTTTACGACGACGGGGTGTGGTTAATGTGCCATTAATCCCCTCTGCCAGGCAAAGATTAATGCCTTCCAGACGGTATTTTTTGCATTATTAGTGCTTAACTATGCACACAGCGATCCAATACAGTGCACAAACTGCACCATATTGGATCATTCACACCTGCAATGCACCAGAATGAAGCATTGCCGTCAGGCATTAATCACCGTAGACGTTGAAGTCAAAATATTTCTTTGCCAGTTTGTCGTAGGTGCCGTCTTTACGCAGCTCAGCAAAGGCTTTGTCGAAGGCAGCTTTCAGCTCGGTGTCGTCTTTACGCAGGCCAATGCCGGTGCCGTCGCCAAAGTATTTTTTATCTTTCACGGACGGGCCAGCAAAGGCGAAGTCTTTACCCGCAGGCTGTTTCAGGAAGCCTTCGCTCGCGGCGACTTCATCCTGGAATGCTGCATCCAGGCGTCCTGCTGCAAGGTCGGAGTAAATCAGATCCTGGTTCTGATAGGCCACCACATCAACGCCCTTCTCACGCCAGTTAGCATTGGCGTAGCCCTCCTGGGTAGAACCCTGAAGTACGCCCACATGCTTGCCTTTCAGCGAGTCGATGGTCGGCTGGATCGGGGAGCCTTTGGCGGCAATCAGACGTGAATCCGCAGCGTAAAGTTTGTCAGAGAAGGCAATCTCCTGCTGACGTTTTTCAGTGATGGAGAGAGAGGAGATAATGGCATCAATTTTCTTGGCTTTCAGCGACGGGATTAACGCATCGAAGTCGCTACCCACCCATGTGCATTTCACCGCAATGCGTTTGCACATTTCATTTCCCAGATCGATATCAAACCCAACAAAATCGCCTTTCGCATCCTTGGAAGAGAATGGCGCGTAGGTTGCGTCTGTACCGATACGTACAGTCTGTGGAAGCGCTGCGTAGCTACCTGCTGCTGCACTTAATCCCACGAGTAAAGACAGAGCCAGAACCGTCTTCTTCATACATTTACCCTCAAGTACCGTGATTTTATTATGGTTTGTGTTGTGTGTTGTGTTGCAGGCTTCTCTTGCAGGTCTTATGCCACATTGCCGTCTGGTCAAAATTTCGACGTTAAATATGTTAATAAAACGTTGCGATATTGCCTTAATGGTGAAAGATAGCAGGTCTGCCGAACGAACCGGAGAGAGAAAAAGGGAAAAAACGAATTAAATGTCGAGGATATGATCGCGGTTGCAGTTTTGCCCTGAAACAGGGCAACATCTCTTTTCATGCACATCGGTAGTGCACAGAATTACGCCCCCTGCCAGCGTGTGAAGAGATCTTCAGGCAGGTCAATATCAAACTGATCAAGAACACGATTGACCGTTTGATTAATCACATCATCCAGCGTTTTCGGACAGTGATAGAACGCCGGCACCGGCGGCATAATAACCGCGCCCAGCTCGGCGGCCTGGGTCATTAAACGCAGATGCCCCAGGTGCAGCGGCGTTTCGCGCACGCACAGTACCAGCGGGCGACGCTCTTTCAGCACGACATCCGCCGCGCGCGTCACAAGGGTGTCGGTATAGCTGTTCACAATGCCGGAGAGCGTTTTGATCGAACAAGGCAGAATCACCATGCCCGCCGTTTTGAACGAGCCGGAGGAGATGCTGGCGGCGATATCACGCGCATCGTGAACGACATCCGCCAGCGCCTGAACATCACGCAGAGAGAAATCGGTTTCGAGGGAAAGGGTCTGACGCGCCGCCTGGCTCATCACCAGATGGGTTTCTACGTTTGCTACGTCGCGCAGCACCTGCAGCAAACGGACGCCGTAAATGGCACCGCTGGCACCGCTGATCCCTACAATGAGTCGTTTCATGATTTTCGCCCTTACTGATTCAGGGCAGACTGTGCAGGATTTTGCGGGGAGTTGCAAGTGAGGGCATATACCCTCACTTGCAGAGGCATCAACCTTCGTTGTGCATCTCTAAACTTTCAAGATCGTTTTGCAGCTGAACGGCTTTCGCGTCGTCGTTACGCAGCGAGTCAAGGTAGTCGAGATACTGCTGGTCGACGTCTTTGGTCACGTAGATGCCATTAAACACGGAGCATTCGAACTGCTGAATATCCGGATTCTCGGCACGTACCGCGTCGATCAGATCGTTCAGATCCTGGAAAATCAGGCCGTCGGCCCCGATGATCTGGCGAATTTCGTCCACTTCACGACCATGAGCAATCAGTTCGTTGGCGGTCGGCATATCAATGCCGTACACATTCGGGAAACGAATTTCCGGTGCGGCAGAGGCCAGGTACACTTTCTTCGCACCGGCTTCACGCGCCATCTCGATAATTTGCTCGGAGGTGGTGCCACGCACAATAGAGTCATCCACCAGCAGGACATTCTTGTCGCGGAATTCCGCACGGTTGGCGTTCAGCTTGCGACGCACTGACTTACGGCGAAGCTGCTGTCCAGGCATGATAAAGGTGCGCCCAACGTAGCGGTTTTTCACAAAGCCCTGACGGTACGGTTTGTCCAGAATGCGGGCGATTTCCAGCGCGATATCACAGGAGGTTTCCGGGATCGGGATAACGACGTCGATGTCGAGATCGTCCCATTCGCGGGCAATCTTCTCACCCAGTTTGGTCCCCATGTTCACGCGCGCGCTGTAGACGGAAATCTTATCAATGAACGAATCCGGACGGGCGAAGTATACGTACTCAAACAGGCACGGGTTGCTGACCGGGTTGTCGGCACACTGACGGGTAAACAGCTGGCCCTTCTCGGTGATGTAGACCGCTTCGCCCGGCGCAACGTCACGCAGGAACTCAAAGCCCAGGGTATCCAGCGCCACGCTTTCGGAGGCCACCATATACTCGGTGCGGCCATCGCCAAGATCGCGCTTGCCGAGCACCAGTGGACGAATGCCGTTTGGATCGCGGAAGGCCACCATGCCGTGGCCAATAATCATCGCCACGCAGGCATAAGCCCCACGGATCAGGCGATTGGTTGCAGCAACGGCGGCAAAGATGTTGTCGGCTTCCAGCGGATAATGACGGAAGTTATCCAGCTCACTGGCAAAGATATTGAGCAGGATTTCAGAATCAGAAGTGGTGTTAATGTGGCGACGTTTCTCTTCGAACAGCTTTTTACGCAGCTCATGCGCGTTGGTCAGGTTGCCGTTGTGGGCAAGCGTGATGCCATACGGGGAGTTAACGTAGAAAGGCTGAGCCTCAGAGGCGCTGGAACTGCCAGCAGTAGGATAACGAACGTGACCGATCCCCATATTACCTTGCAGACGCTGCATATGGCGGGCTTCAAACACATCGTTTACCAGGCCGTTCGCCTTACGTAAACGGAAGCAGTTGTTTGCATCAATGGTGATGATACCCGCAGCATCCTGCCCACGGTGCTGAAGCACCGTTAACGCGTCATAAATCGACTGGTTTACCGGCATGAAACCGGCGATACCGACAATACCGCACATTCGTCTTTTCCTCGTTAAGCCACATCTCAGGGTTTATGCCCTGGGCAAGAAACTTGACGAGCTTTGCAGATAGTCAAAGAACCATCTGATGATGAAGCTGAACTCTGGAATGAGCTGCGATTTCTGCCAGTCTTCACTTTTAGAGAACCCGGTGAAGGTATCCAGGAAGAACAGTATCGCGGCCACTATCAGCACGCCTCGCAACGCCCCGAAACAGATGCCAAGCACCCTGTCCGTGCCTGACAGACCGGTTTTCTCGACCAGCTGGCCTATCACGTAATTGACGATAGCGCCGACAATCAGCGTCGCGATAAACAGCACCGCGATGGCGATTCCGTTTCGGACCAGTTCATCTTCAAAGCCCGTGAACCAGACAGACAGGTAAGTGTAGTAATGACTGGCAACAAAGAAAGCACAACCCCAAGTCACCAGCGATAACGCTTCACGAACAAAGCCACGGATCAGGCTAACCAGACAGGAAAAACCAATCACCGCAATGATGGCGTAATCAATCCAGACCATATGTGTCCCACGATTTAACGCCCTGTCATCCAGTTCGGGGCGAATTCTAACAGAAAAAGAAAACGTTTGCGTAGGGATTTCCTTCCCGCGCGTAAATAAAAAAGGCGCTGAAAAAATGTTCAACGCCCCCTCACCCTAACCCTCTCCCCAAAGGGGAGAGGGGACTGTACGATGCAGTCTGATACAAACAAGCTCGATGCGATTTTCACCCTCTCCCCGTTGGGGAGAGGGCCGGGGTGAGGGGTAGATCTTAATCAGTTCGCGCTGTAATTCATCACCACGCCGCTCAGCCCGGAGATTTGCTTCAGTTCGCCAAGCGATCCTTTCAGCTTATCTTTCGACGCTTCCGGCCCTATGAGGATGCGGGTAATTTTACCCTGCACCGGCGTGGAAGGTGAAGTGTAAACACGATATCCCGCACTGCGCAGTTTACCCACGACCTCATTAACTTTATCGGCATTTTTTAGTGCGCCGAGCTGCACAACGTAGGCTTTTCCGGTGGGTGCCGCGTCTTGTTTCGCCGGTGGTGGCGTTTCTGACGCAGCCGCCAGCTGCTCTGCCGCTTTATCCCGTTGCGGTTTTGGCTGCGGCTTTTCAACCGGCTTTGGTTTTTCGACAGGTTTAGGCTGCTCTACCGGAACCGGATCAATCTCAATATTGTTATTCGCCGCCAGACGCGACGGATCAAGAGACGGCGCTGCCGCATCGCCCGCCCGGACTTCTTCCGCTGCACCTTCTGGCGGCTGAGCAGGAAGTGCCTGCGTCGCTGCGGGCAGCATATCGGGCTCGTCACGATCGCCCGGTTTTGGCACCAGCGGAATGGCCGCAAACTCATCCTGGTAATGCTTTTTCTGCCCGTCGAGCAGTCCGGGGAGAATAATCACCCCGAGCGCGACCAGCACAATCGTTCCTGTTAAACGGTTCTGAAACTTACTCGCCACCGGTTCTCCCCGCGTCCATCACTTCCATGACATGTGCCACCGTGTGGAATGAGCCACACACCAGCACGGTATCTTCTGGTTTAGCATCCGCCATCGCGGCATGCCAGGCCTGCGCCACGCTATTGTAGATTGCACCTTTGCTGAGATGTTCCATCAATTGTTCAGCCGTGGCACCACGCGGCCCCTCCAGAGGAGCACAATACCAGCTATCGACCACACTCTCCATGCAGGCCAGCGTGCCGCCGATATCTTTATCATGAAGCATACCGATAACTGCCAGCACGCGCCCGGTTTTTGGTAACGATTTGAGACGTCCTGCGAGATACGCCGCCGCATGCGGGTTATGCGCCACGTCCAGAATCAGACGCGGAGACTCACTGACAATCTGGAAACGCCCCGGCAGGAGAGCATTCTGGATGCCCTCGCGGATCGCCTGTTCGCTCACCGTAAGGTTGCTGGCACGCAGCGCTGCCAGCGCGGTGGCGGCGTTAGGCTGCGGCACCTGCGGCAATGGCAGGTTGTCCAGCGTGCCCTGCGCATCGCTAAAGCGCCAGCCATCGGCTGTTACGTCATACTGCCAGTCCACACCGCGACGCAGCAAACGTGCGCCCTTCTCGTTTGCAACGTCTGCAATAGTGTGCGGCATATCCGGTTCGCCCACAACGGCAGGTTTACCTGCGCGGAAAATACCGGCTTTCTCACGGCCAATGCTTTCACGATCCGGCCCCAGCCAGTCGGTATGATCCAGCGCGATGCTGGTGACCACCGCCACGTCCGCATCCACCATATTGGTGGCATCCAGACGCCCGCCTAAGCCAACTTCCAGAATGACTACGTCCAGCTGCGCCTGTTTGAACAGCCAAAGCGCCGACAAAGTGCCGTATTCAAAATAGGTTAAGGAGATCTCACCGCGCGCCGCTTCAATTTCCGCGAACGACGCAGTATGTGCCGATTCCGGCAGTTCGGTATTTTGCACCCGCACGCGCTCGGTATAACGCACCAGATGCGGAGAGCTGTAAACGCCAACCTTATAACCGGCTGCCATCAAAACCGATTCCAGCGTGCGGCAGGTGGTGCCTTTGCCGTTAGTTCCGGCAACGGTAAACACGAAAGGCGCGGGTTTCAGCACATCAAGACGCGCGGCGACCTGGCTTACGCGCTCAAGCCCCATATCGATGGTTTTACTGTGCAGGTTTTCCAGATAAGAAAGCCACGCGGCGAGGGGCGACGTGGCTTGGGGAATGCTTTTATTTTCCATAATGCCCGGTTGTCATTAACGGTTTAGAAAGCAAAAGGGCAGCGCCAACCGGCCCTGCCCTTTTCAGTTATCAGGCCTCGGGTTCCTGATCCGGTACGACCACGCCTTCGCGCGGCTCATCCGGGTTTGGCGATGGCAGATTCATCAGCTTCGCCAGGATGCTTGCCAGTTTCAGGCGCATTTCCGGGCGGCGGACGATCATGTCGATAGCGCCTTTCTCGATGAGGAACTCACTGCGCTGGAAGCCCGGCGGCAGTTTTTCACGAACCGTCTGCTCGATAACGCGAGGACCGGCAAAGCCGATCAGTGCTTTAGGCTCAGCGATGTTGAGATCGCCCAGCATCGCGAAACTTGCAGAGACGCCCCCCATGGTTGGGTCGGTCAGCACGGAGATATACGGCAGACCACGCTCCTGCATTTTCGCCAGCGCTGCAGAGGTTTTCGCCATCTGCATCAGGGACATCAGCGCTTCCTGCATACGCGCGCCACCGGAGGCGGAGAAGCAGATCAGCGGGCAGTTATCTTCCAGCGCCTGCTCTACGGCACGCACGAAACGCGCACCGACCACAGAGCCCATTGAGCCGCCCATAAAGGAGAACTCAAACGCTGCGGCAACAACCGGCATCTCATGCAGGGTGCCTTTCATGACGATCAGCGCGTCTTTCTCGCCAGTCTCTTTTTGTGCAGAGGCCAGACGGTCTTTGTATTTTTTGGAATCGCGGAATTTGAGCACGTCTTTTGGCTCAAGTTCGCTACCCAGCTCTACCAGAGAGCCTTCGTCCAGCAGGCTATGCAGGCGGTTACGCGCCGACATACGCATGTGGTGGTCGCACTTCGGACACACCTCAAGATTGCGTTCCAGCTCCGCGCGATACAGAACCTGGCCGCAGCTATCACACTTCGTCCACACCCCTTCAGGAATGCTCGCTTTGCGAGTCGGGGTAATGTTGCTTTTAATTCGTTCAATCCAGCTCATTGATAACCTTTCTGCCTGAACCTGGTCGTATGCCAGTTTTGCTGTAAGAGGCGAATAATGCCATTTTTGCCTCCAACAGACCATGAATGTTGCACATTAAAACATAACAGCCCGAAACTTTGGATAAAAAAGTGGTCGAACCGCCAGTGCGCATTTACTTCGCTTGTTTTGCCGCCGCACGTTTATGACGAATAATTTCAATGACGCCCGGCAGAACGGAAAGCACAATAATCGCTACAATCAGTAACTTAAGGTTTTCCTGAACCACAGGCAGATCGCCAAACAGGTAGCCCGCATAGGTAAACAGCAGCACCCACAGCAGTGCCCCGACGACGTTGTACATCGCAAAATGACGATAGGACATATGCCCCATGCCCGCCACAAACGGTGCAAATGTACGCACAATAGGCACAAAACGAGCAAGGATAATGGTTTTCCCGCCATGACGTTCATAGAACGCATGAGTCTTGTCTAAATAGCTGCGGCGGAAAATTTTCGAGTCCGGGTTGCTGAATAACCGCTCGCCGAACACCCGCCCGATGGTGTAATTGACCGCATCACCGACAATCGCGGCGATGACCATCAGCACCACCATCAGATGCACATTCAGGTCATTGGTTGGCAATGCAGACAGCGCACCGGCCACAAACAGCAGCGAATCGCCCGGCAGGAACGGGGTAACAACCAGACCGGTTTCACAAAACAGAATGAGGAACAGAATGGCATATACCCAGACGCCATACTGCGCGACCAGCTCTGCCAGATGAACATCAATATGCAGGATGAAATCAATCAGAAAACGTATTACGTCCATATTGTCTAAGCCTTAATTGCACCTTTGTTTAGTCCGCTAAAAACAGCGGGCCCATTGGCGGTTTTGGCAGGTCAAACCGGTCCGGATAATCTACCGAGACCAGATACAGCCCTTCCGCTTTCGCCGTTGCTGCCGCAAGCGTTCTGTCCTTCGCTGCCAGCAGTTCTGCAATCCAGCTCTCCGGCTGGTGTCCGGCACCTACTTCCATCAGGCTGCCAACAATATTCCGCACCATATGATGTACAAAGGCATTGGCTTTGATATCGACCACCACATACGCGCCAAAACGACTGACGTTTATGTGCATGACGTTACGCCACGGCGTGCGGGACTGACACTGCACTGCACGGAACGACGTAAAGTCATTTTCTCCAGTCAAACACTGCGCCGCGCGATGCATGCGTTCAGCATCAAGCGGTTCATAAAAATGCGTCACGCCCTGGCTTAACACCGCCGGACGCAAACGCTGATTGTAGATGACATAGCGGTAACGGCGCGCGGTCGCGCTGAAACGGGCGTGAAAATCATCCGGCACAGCTTTCACCCAACGCACCGCGATGTCACCAGGCAAATTCGCATTTACGCCGAGCGTCCAGGCAGCATCCTTTCGCACGGCGGTAGTTTCAAAGTGAACCACCTGCCCCGTGCCGTGAACGCCGGCGTCGGTGCGGCCCGCGCAGAAGACGTTAATCGGCTCATTCGCCACCTGAGAGAGCGCTTTCTCCAGCTTTTCCTGGACGCTGCGCACCTCATTCTGACGCTGCCAGCCATAATATTTACTGCCATCGTACTCAATGCCGAGGGCAATTTTATGGACCGGCTTTTGTTCTACTTCCGACATCAGTACAGGTACTCCTGCACCAGTTTCTCGGCAATTTTGACTGCCATCAGCGCGCCGCCGAAGCGAACGTTATCGGCAACCGACCAGAACTGAACCTGCTCCGGCATACCGTAATCGTTACGCACGCAGCCAACCGAGAGATGCGCGCTGCCGGTGGCATCGCCCACCTGCGTCGGGAATTCACTCTCTTCAGAGAGCACAATATCTTCGCCACGGCCAAACGCATCGCGCGCTTCTTCTGCCGCCAGCGGACGCAAGGCTTCAAAGTTCACCATCTGTGCGTGACCGTAAAACACCGGCGACTGCACGCAACTGGCGGAGATCATCAGGCCGTCATCCTGCAGAATTTTACGCGCTTCATCGACGATGCGGCGCTCTTCACGCACCGATCCTTCACGATCCGGCAGCAATGGCAACATATTGAACGCAAGCTGGCGGCCAAAGAAATCGTCTTCGTCAATCGGAACGCCGTTCAGCAGTTTCGCGCTCTGCCCTGCCAGCGCGTCGACCGCTTTTTTGCCACTGGCAGAGGCAGACAGCAGGCTGGTCACGGTAATGCGCGACAGGCCACCGTCGTCGATCAACGGTTTCAGCGCGGTAAGCAACTGGCTGGTCAGGCTGTTCGGCACCGCGATGATGTTACGATTACGATAGTCAGCCAGCACAAACGGGTTCACGTCCGGCACCACCAGCGGGACATCCGGCTCCATTGAGAACAGGCCGCTCAGATCAATCACCAGACTGCCCGCATTGGTGGCCTCTTCAATGTAAGAGGCGGTAGCTTCAGCGCCCGCCGCGAAAAATGCCAGCTGCGCCTGGGTCCAGTCGAATTCGGCCGCGTCCTGAACCATGACGGATTTACCGCCAAAACGCAGATGCTCGCCCGCGCTGTCGGTACGCGCCAGTGCGTAAATCTCACCCACCGGGAACTGACGCTCAGCAAGGGTTTCGAGCAGGGCTTCACCCACGGCACCCGTGGCACCTAAAATGGCAATGTTCCAGCCTTCAGACATGGTGGTTTACTCCAGAAATAAAAAAGCGTCCCTGTCGGTATAGCCAACAGGGAGCATTAAGAAGATATTAACGTGCCGGATGGTGAACGGCGTTAAAACCCAGTTTATGTAGCAGCGCCGCCGCCGTTGCGTCGTCGCACATCACATACAGGGAAGACCACTCGCGGCGCTCAACGTAGTTCTTGCGCAGCTTATCAAACTCACCCGGAATAGCCGCTGATTTACGCAGCAGCGCGTCATCGCGGCGCACATCATACACCAAATGCACCAGCCTTTTCAGCGTTGCCTGATCCAGCGGACCATGCAGGGTAATGCGCCCGAACTCAGGAGCAGGGAGTAAGGTATCCAGCGCCACCTGCTGCGGATGGCCGATAAAGGCGCTGTAGGCCTCAAAGACCTGCGTCGTACCGCGCGCTTTACCTTCAAGCGTGTAACCAGCGATATGCGCGGTGGCGATGTCCACTTTCTCAAGCAGAGAGACGTTGAGATCCGGCTCCGGCTCCCAGACATCCAGCACCACGCTTACATCCTGCCCCTCTTCCAGACATTTCAGCAGCGCAGCGTTATCCACCACCGGGCCGCGGCAGGCATTTATCAGAATAGTGCCAGCCTTCAGACGGCGAATCAGCGCCTCATCGGCCAGGTGCAGCGACTTATACGGCCCCTCTTTAAACAGCGGCGTGTGGAAGGTGAGCACATCGCACTGTGCAACCAGCTCATCCAGCGCGCGGAAATCCCCTTCATCACCGTTATCTTTA
The DNA here is from genome assembly GCF_041021625.1 of Enterobacter sp. MALB-1. Lineage (NCBI taxonomy): Bacteria > Pseudomonadati > Pseudomonadota > Gammaproteobacteria > Enterobacterales > Enterobacteriaceae > Enterobacter > Enterobacter sp. MALB-1. The sequence continues at coordinate 1,464,905 of NZ_JBDPJL010000001.1, read as the reverse complement.
CGCGGCGGATCGCACAGCAGAGTGCGAATGCCCAGAGCTTCGAGACGTTTTTGCAGGCGTCCGCCTACGTTGCCCACACCAACTATGCCCACCGTGCGGTCTTGCAGCGCAAAGCCGTCACGCTCGGCCAGCATCAGTAACGAGGAGAAAACATATTCCACCACGGCAATGGCATTACAGCCTGGCGCAGCAGAGAAGCCAATCCCCGCCTGTTTAAGCCATTTGTCATCCACATGATCGGTCCCGGCCGTTGCAGTCCCGACAAACTTAATCGCTTTGCCAGCGAGCAACGCCTCATTTACTTTGGTCACCGAACGCACCATCAGCGCGTCGGCATCATCCAGTTCGTTGACCGGAATTGGGCGACCAGGGACAGCCTTAACATCGCCCAGGCGGCTGAATAGCTCGCGGGCGTAAGGCATATTTTCATCAACGAGGATTTTCACGTCTGAGTACCTGTTTGAGAGGAAGAAAACCTGCCAAGTGTGCCATAATCTCGCCGCCAGGCATATACGTATGCCGGGTTAACGCTGAGTTTTGACTTTAAGGATTTTTGACGATGCAGCCTATTTCAGGTACGCCGCCACGCCCTCCGGGTGAAGGCCCTGTCACGCCAAACGTTGCAGGTGAACAACCGCTATCCACGCAACAGCGCACCGTGCTGGAGCGACTGATCACGCGCCTGATTGCGCTGACCTCTCAGCAAAATGCCGAGGTATGGGCGGGCGTAAAGCATGATTTGGGCGTCAGAAACGATGCGCCTTTGCAGTCGCGCCACTTCCCCGCCGCTGAACAAAACCTGAATCAACGTATTAACGCTGCACAACAAAACCACACCACCCGCCAGATAGTCTCGCAGCTGACTGAGCTGTTAGGTCAGGGGAACAACCGTCAGGCGGTGAGTGATTTTATTCGTCAACAGTTTGGTCATACCGCGCTGAGCCAGCTTACGGCGGATCAGCTGAAAACCGTGCTGACGCTGCTGCAAAGCAATCAACTCTCTATTCCTCAACCGCAACAGCGCCCGGCGACCGAGCGGCCGCTGCTGCCAGCGGAGCACAACACGCTCAATCAGATGGTGACCAGACTGGCCGCCGCTACCGGCGAGTCAACAAAACTGATCTGGCAATCGATGCTGGAATTGTCTGGCGTAAAAAGCGGAGAGTTGATTCCGGCGAAACAGTTCACCCATCTGGTGACCTGGCTGCAGGCACGTCAGACGCTCAGCACCCAGACCTCCCCCACGCTACATACGGTGCAGGCGGCGCTTAAACAGCCACTCGAACGGCACGAATTTGAGGCAATTCGGGACTATGCCCAGCAAACGTGGCAGGCCACACCGCAGACGGTGCTGACTACCGCGCAGGTGCAGGATTTGCTGAATCAGATCTTTATTCGCCGTAGCGAACGGGAAGGCGGAGTGCCGGACGTGCGCAACATTCAGCCCATTTACAGCCCGCTGTTTGCGCCAGTGGTGGAAACGTTCAGAACGCTGTCTGCCCGTCCAGGGTTGATGTTTATTGCGCTGATGATTGCGCTGGCGATTTTCTGGCTGGTTGCTTAAAACTGCCGGGTGACGGCTACGCCTTACCCGGCCTACGCTTCGCACGTTTGTAGGCCTGGTAAGCGAAGCGCCACCAGGCAAAAACTACGACCTGCGAAACGCCACCAGCGTCACCACGATCCCCACCACCGCAGAAACCGCACCGGCCAGGAAGACAGACGGGTAGCCAAACGACGTGGCCAGCAGCCCTGCCAGCGGCCCGGTCACGCCGTATGAGATATCCTGAAACGCCGCATAACCGCCGAGCGCCGTGCCGCGGACCTGCGGCGCGACGCGTTTGACCACCTCAACGCCGAGCGCCGGGAAGATCAGCGAGCAACCGCAGCCGGTCAGTGCGGCCCCCAACAGCGCAACAGGTGCCACCGGAGCATGCCAGAGCAGCAGCAGACCCACCGTCTCAATCATCAGGGATACGACAGCAACCTTCACGCCGCCAAAGCGATCCGGCATCCAGCCAAACAGCACGCGCATCATGACGAACGCGCCGCCAAATGCGGTGAGCGTAAAGCCCGCCATCGCCCAGCCGCGGCTCATAAAGTACAGTGAAACGAAGGTGCCAATCACCGCAAAACCCACGCCCTGCAGCGCCAGCCCAAGGCCCGGCTGCCAGATTTGGCCGACCACGCTCCAGAGCGAAGGACGTTCGCCTTTATGGGCCGGCACTTTGCGTACTGAACCGTTGAACGCCCACGCCAGGAGCGGCAGCACCATTGTGGTTCCGGCTAGTGCGGCAAACCCAAACTGACTGTGGATGAGCAACCCAAGCGGCGCGCCTGCTGCCAGTGCGCCATAGATGGCCATGCCGTTCCAGGACATCACTTTGCCCGAACGCGCAGGACCTACCAGCCCCATTCCCCAGGTCAGAGTGCCGGTCAGCAACTGGCTCTCACCAAAGCCGAGGATTAAGCGCCCCACAACCAGCAGTGCAAATTTGTACATCGGCTCCACCGGCAGCAACGCGGCTAACAGCCACGCCCCGCCTGCCAGCCCGCAGGCGAACATGCCCTGCAGCGCCGAGCGTTTTGCCCCGTGCTGATCGGCCAGGCGTCCGGCATAACCGCGGGTTAACACCGTGGCTAAAAACTGAATACCCACGGCGATGCCAACCAGGGTGTTGCCATAGCCCAGCTCCTGGTGAACGAACAACGGGATCACCGGCAGAGGCAGGCCAACGGTCATATAGGTCAGGAATACCGCAAACGCGATACGAAACAGCGAGACGTTCGCTGAAGAGGTTGTTTCTGTTTGAATTACTGCAGTCATGCTTTACTCCGAAATGAAGAGTAAGGCGGGGAAAAGCCACGCCCCCTCTACCTGACTATCAGGATTAAGGTGCGTTGGATGACGTTAAACGCTTACGCATTATCGTGAGGATAATGTTGAGGTGTGAAGTTTGCCTGTGAGATCAGCTGGTTGTCAATGCATAAAAAAAGGAGCCATCAGGCTCCTTTCTCACAAAGCGTGAAACTTACGCTTTCAGCTTACGCATCACCAGCGTGGCGTTAGTTCCGCCGAAACCGAAGCTGTTGGACATGACGGTAGTCAGCGTCGCATCCGTTGGTTTAGTGACGATGTTCAGGCCAGCCGCCTGCTCGTCCATCTCTTCGATGTTGATGCTTGGCGCGATAAAGCCGTTTTCCAGCATCAGCAGAGAGTAAATCGCTTCCTGCACGCCAGCCGCACCCAGAGAGTGGCCGGTCATGGCTTTGGTTGCAGAGATAGCCGGGCTGTTGTCGCCGAACACTTCGCGGATCGCGCCCAGCTCTTTCACGTCGCCTACCGGAGTAGAAGTACCGTGAGAGTTCAGGTAGTCGATTGGCGTATCAACACCGTGCATCGCCATCTTCATGCAACGCACTGCGCCTTCACCGGATGGTGCAACCATATCAGCGCCATCGGACGTTGCGCCGTAGCCCACGATCTCAGCGTAGATGTGTGCACCGCGTGCCAGCGCGTGTTCCAGCTCTTCAACCACAACCATACCGCCGCCGCCAGCGATAATGAAACCGTCACGGTGTGCATCATAGGTACGGGATGCTTTTTCCGGCGTTTCGTTGTATTTGGTGGACAGTGCGCCCATCGCATCGAACTCACAGGCCATTTCCCAGCCCAGCTCTTCGCCGCCGCCAGCAAACACGATGTCCTGTTTACCCAGCTGGATCTGCTCGACCGCGTTACCGATACAGTGTGCAGACGTTGCACACGCAGAGCTGATGGAGTAGTTAACGCCGTGGATTTTGAACGGCGTGGCGAGGCAGGCAGAAACCGCTGAACCCATCGCTTTGGTCACAACGTATGGACCCACCGCTTTCAGGCCGCGCGGGCTACGCATCGCGTCCGCACCGAATACCTGCGCTTTAGACGAACCGCCGGAACCGGCAATCAGACCCACGCGTGGGTTGTTCTGATAAACGTCTTCGCTCAGGCCAGCATCTTTGATCGCTTCCTGCATGGAAAGATAGGCGTAGATAGAGGCATCGTTCATGAAACGAACCACTTTACGGTCAATCAAACCGGTGGTGTCCAGTTTGACGTTACCCCATACGTGGCTACGCATTCCCGAATCTTTAAACTCTTCAGAGAAAGTGATCCCGGAGCGTCCTTCACGCAGAGATGCCAGGACTTCCTGCTGGTTATTACCGATGCTGGAAACAATGCCCAGGCCAGTAATCACTGCACGTTTCATTCAATACCTCTGTAAGTCGCACTATAATAAGTTTCGAGTCGCACAATAGCGTACACTTGTACGCCGAACAAGTCCGATCAGCCATTTTCTGTGGAAATTTGCACCCTCAGGCTCACATCGTTAAGATCGTGCCACTGCCTGTCAGACGAGTAACTTACGTGAAACAAAACGCTATACAACCCGCCAACCTCGAATTCAACGCTGAGGGTACACCTGTTTCCCGAGATTTTGATGACGTCTACTTTTCTAATGATAACGGACTGGAAGAAACCCGTTATGTTTTCCTTGAAGGAAACCGTCTCAGCGTCCGTTTTCCGACCCATCCACGCAGTCTTTTTGTCGTGGCGGAAAGCGGTTTCGGAACCGGGCTGAATTTTCTGACCCTCTGGCAGGCGTTTGATCGGTTTCGCTCCGCCCATCCTGAGGCTACGCTACAAAGATTACATTTCATCAGTTTCGAAAAATTTCCGCTCACCGCACACGATCTGCGGCTTGCTCATCAGCACTGGCCGGAACTTGCACCGTGGGCGGAACAACTCCAGGCGCAGTGGCCTCCGGCCATTGGCGGCTGTCATCGCCTGCTGCTGGACGGCGGGCGCGTCACCCTCGATTTATGGCTGGGGGACATCAACGATCTGACCGATAAACTCGACGACTCAATGAATCAGAAAGTGGACGCGTGGTTCCTGGACGGTTTTGCACCTGCGAAAAACCCGGACATGTGGAGTCAGCATCTGTTTACTGCGATGGCTCGTCTGGCGCGTCCTGGCGCAACACTTGCGACGTTTACCTCGGCAGGCTTTGTCCGCCGCGGGTTGCAGGAGGCCGGTTTTACCCTGCAAAAGACCAAAGGCTTTGGCCGCAAGCGCGAGATGCTGGTCGGAAGAATGGATCAGACGCTGGCGCTCCCCGCTCAGGCTCCCTGGTTTGCACGCAGCGCCAGCACATCACGTGAGGTGGCGATAATCGGCGGAGGGATCGCCAGCGCCCTGCTTTCGCTTGCGCTGTTGCAGCGTGGCTGGCAGGTTACGCTCTACTGCGCCGACGCCGCTCCTGCGAATGGCGCGTCGGGAAATCGCCAGGGGGCACTCTATCCCCTGCTGAGCGCTCACGATCCTGCACTGTTCCAGTTCTTCCCGGCGGCGTTTACTTTCGCCCGTCGTCTGTATGACATGCTGCCAGTGACCTTCGACCATGACTGGTGCGGCGTGACGCAGCTCGGCTGGGACGAGAAAAGCCAGCAGAAAATCGCGCAAATGCTGTCCCTGGGTCTGCCGCAAGCGATCGCCCGCGCGGTGAATGCGCAGCAGGTCGCTGAAACTACTGGCGTCGATACCGGCTGCGGCGGTATTCAGTACCCGCTCGGTGGCTGGCTGTCCCCGGCTAAACTGACGGCTGCGGCGATAGCCCTGGCACAATCACGTGGGCTGACGGTGCACTACGCGCATAAAGTTGAATCGCTTAGCCGGACAGAAGGCTGGAATCTGCGTTTTGCTGATGGCAAAGAAGCGCAGCATCCCTGCGTGGTGCTGGCGAACGGGCATAACGTCAGCCAGTTTATCCAGACAGAGGCATTGCCGGTTTATCCGGTCGGCGGTCAGGTGAGCCATATTCCGTCAGCGCCGACGCTGGAGAAACTTCGCCAGGTGCTGTGTTATGACGGCTATCTGACGCCACAAAACCCGTCTGACAGTCATCACTGCATAGGTGCCAGTTACCATCGCGGTAAAACGGACACGCATTACAGCGAAGCGGATCAGCAGCAAAACCGTCAACGCTTGCTTGACTGTTTCCCGCAGGCTGTTTGGGCGAAAGAGGTTGATATCAGCGCAGGTGAAGCGCGCTGTGGCGTGCGCTGTGCCACCCGCGATCACCTGCCAATGGCAGGAAATGTGCCGGACTACGAGGCAACGCTTGAGGCCTATCGGGCCCTTGCAGAAAACCGGGATACGGCAATGAGCGCACCGGTCTATCCGGAACTGTTTATGCTGGGTGGATTAGGGTCACGAGGGTTGTGCTCAGCGCCGTTGCTGGCTGAAGTGTTGGCCGCGCAAATGAGCGGCGAGCCGATCCCGCTGGACAGGGTTACGCTTGCGGGACTGAATCCGAATCGCTTGTGGGTGCGGAAGCTGCTGAAGGGGAAAATGGTTAAGTAAAGTGCGGCCTGGTGCCCTCACCCTAACCCTCTCCCACAGGGAGAGGGGATATTCGTAGGCCCGGTAAGCGCAGCGCCACCGGGCGGAATACGATGGCTTAGCGTTTAGCCTGCTGGAACAAATTGTCCCACATGCCCAGCACCAGTGACTGGTCGCGTGGAGAAAGTTCACCGGCCTGGATAGCTTTCTCCAGGCTACGGGTGACTTCTTCGTGCACCGCTTCGGCAGAGTGATCGTCCCCTGCTTCCAGCTCGGCGATTGCCAGCGTCAGGTGACCACGCAGATAACCGCTGGCGAACAGCTCATCATCACTGGCGTGTTCCACCATGTCATCAATTAACGCCAGAATGCGTGATTCAAATTCTGCGATCATCTTCTTTCCTCTGTTAAAGATCTTCCGGCCACGGGAAGCATTCCGCCGTAATTTCCGGCGTGTGGTAATAATCCTGTAATGCCTTGATAAAGCGCGCCGGACGTTCCGGGATGCCCTTTTCAAGGTACTCCATCACCTGCGCATGAACGCGGCGCTGGAAAACAATACGGTCTGGCTCGAAGTCACCTTCGAGGTTGTCACAGCTGACGTTGAACGGATAACCTGCCGCCACACAGAACAGCCAGTCGAACGCCTGGGGTTTCACTTCAACATCTTCAAACTGCCCTTGCGTTGCGGCGTCACGCCCGTCCGGGCAATACCAGTAACCGAAGTCCACCAGCTCGCGACGCGCTTTCCCCGCAATACACCAGTGCGAAATCTCATGTAAGCCACTGGCATAGAAGCCGTGTGCGAACACGATGCGATGGTAGGGAACCTCATCATCTGCAGGAAGATAGATCGGTTCGTCGTCGCCTTTAATCAGACGGGTATTAAAATCGTCGGCAAAGCAGCCGTTAAAAATCTCAATTAACTGTTCATAGTTATGCGTACTGTTCATTAGTTCATCCCCAACCAGTGGAGGATCTCCTGTCCGTGGCTGTCATAGAGCAGTTTGGCACTCATCACCGCCGAGACCACAACAATCATCGGGCGAATGAGCTTTTGCCCCTTACTTAATACCAGACGCGAGCCCGCGCGCGCGCCCAAAAACTGTCCTGCCATCATCACAAACCCGGTTGCCCAGATGACTTTGCCGCCAATGATAAACAGTAGCAGGCCGCCAACGTTGGAGGTGGCGTTAAGCACTTTGGCATGGGCAGTGGATTTGGCGAGGTTAAAACCAGCAAGCGTCACAAACGCCAGCGCGTAGAACGAGCCAGCACCTGGACCAAAGAAGCCATCGTAAAAACCGACACAGCCACCAGCGATCAGCGCAAACGGCAGACCGTGCAGACGACGCTGCCTGTCTTCTTCACCGAGCCGCGGCATCAGCAAAAAGTAGAGGCCAATACAGATAACCAGCACCGGCAAAATCTGGCGCAAAATGTCAGACTGCACGTGCTGAACCAGCAGCGCGCCTGAGGTCGAGCCGATAAAGGTCATCAGGATATTGAGTTTCTGATCGGCGAGGCTCACCACTTTGCGACGAATAAAATAGAGTGACGCAGAGAGTGAGCCACCGCAAGCCTGCAACTTGTTGGTGGCAAGCGCCTGAGCGGGACTCATGCCCGCCGCCAGCAGTGCCGGAACGGTCAGTAAACCGCCGCCGCCCGCCAGCGCATCGATAAACCCGGCTAACATCGCAACAAAAAAGAGCACCGCCAACAGCAGCGGTGACACCATAAACAGATCGACGAAATTATCCATTAAAGTACATGCTCATCCAGTAGCGCCTGGCAGGAAGGCGGCAACGGCGGCGGTGTCTTCTTCTCAGGCTTAGAGGTTCCAGGTTTGGCGGGTTCAAACCAGCTTTGCAGCTCATAACCACAGCCATCGCCTGGCGGTGGAAGTGGCTGATCTTCACATTCAAGGCTGTTCGCCGGGCAGCGCAGACGGACATGCATATGCGCACGATGCTGGAACCACGGACGCACTTTGCGTAGCCAGTCGCGATCGGTTCCGGCATCCAGACAGAGCTGCTGCTTAATCGCCGGGTTAACAAAAATTCGCGTAACGTCGTTATCTTTCGCCGCCAGCTTGATCATGCTGGACACATCCTGTGACCAGAGTGATGGCACCACGCGTTTACCGTCGCGCGAAACCAGATCCAGCGCCTGTGGTTTCAACAGCTGTGCAGAACTCCAGCGCGCTTTCGGCAACTGCAGGAAGATATCTACGTCCAGTCCGGTCTGGTGGCTGGCGTGCCCGCCGTTAAAACGTCCTCCGGCAGGCATGCCCATATCGCCAATCAGCATCGTGCCCAGCCCCAGGTTATATACCTGGTTGCCCAGACGCTGGATAAACAGCACCAGGTCCGGGTGGCCGAAATAACGGCGCTGGTCGGTTCGCATCACCTGATAAGTGTCAGACTGCAAAGGAAGTTCCTGTGCGCCGACAATACAGCCGTTGGAAAAAGCGCCTATAGACTGCGCGCTTCCCGCCACCGGGTGGGTGATTTTTTGCCAGGGGGTGGCGGCCAGACTGGCTCCACTGGCAAGCAGTGCCAGCAGAGCGATTACGGTTTTTTTCATGTTTACCAGCGTGGAATGGTGGTCGTCACATCCGCATTCTGCGCGCGCTGGCGCAGGAAGTGATCCATCAGCACGATCGCCAGCATCGCTTCTGCGATCGGCACCGCACGGATACCCACGCAAGGATCGTGACGCCCTTTAGTGATCATCTCAACTTCTTCGCCAGAGCGGTTAATGGTATGACCCGGTACGGTTATACTGGAGGTCGGCTTCAGCGCAATGTTGGCAATAATCTGCTGTCCGCTGCTGATACCACCCAGAATGCCGCCCGCATGGTTGCTCTGGAAACCGTCTTTCGTGATTTCGTCACGGTTCTGGCTGCCGCGAAGCTGAACCACGTCAAAACCGTCGCCAATTTCCACGCCCTTCACCGCGTTAATGCTCATCAGCGCGTGGGCGATGTCAGCGTCGAGGCGGTCAAATACCGGCTCACCCCAGCCTGGCGGTACGCCGTCAGCCACCACGGTGACTTTGGCTCCGATGGAGTCGCCCTCTTTTTTCAGGCCGCGCATCAGTTCGTCCAGCGCATCCAGCTTGTCTGCATCAGCGCAGAAGAACGGATTTTGTTCAACCAGGTCCCAGTCTTTGATCGCCAGCGGAATGTCGCCCATCTGGGTCAGACAGCCGCGGATCACGATGCCAAATTTCTGCTGCAGGTATTTTTTGGCAATCGCCCCGGCCGCCACTCGCATCGCGGTTTCACGCGCGGATGAACGTCCGCCGCCACGATAGTCGCGGAAGCCGTATTTTTGCTCGTAGGTATAGTCGGCATGGCCCGGACGGAATACGTCTTTAATGGCACCGTAATCCTGGGAACGCTGATCGGTGTTTTCAATCAGCAGACCAATGCTGGTGCCGGTGGTGCGGCCTTCGAAAACGCCGGAAAGGATCTTAACCTGGTCCGGCTCGCGACGCTGCGTGGTGTAGCGAGAGGTGCCCGGACGACGACGGTCGAGATCGTGCTGTAAATCTGCTTCGGTCAGTTCGATGCCAGGCGGTACGCCATCAACGATACAACCCAGTGCCAGCCCGTGCGACTCACCAAAGGTGGTCACGCGGAATACTTGTCCAATACTGTTTCCTGCCATCACGGCTCCGATGTCGTTATTTGTGTTTGAGCGTTGTGAACGGGCCGAAGCCCGCTGGATTAATCTTTATAGATACTGAAGTGTTCGCGCGCGTCGAGAAGCTGCGCTTTAGTCAGCATAAAGACGCCGTCACCGCCGTTATCGAACTCAAGCCAGGTGAACGGCACATCCGGGTACTGCTCTATCAGATGTACCATGCTGTTACCCACTTCACAAATCAGAACGCCGTCATCGGTCAGATAATCCGGCGCGCAGGCCAGAATACGGCGCGTCAGTTTCAGGCCGTCAGACCCTGACGCCAGCCCCAGCTCCGGCTCGTGGCGATATTCGTTTGGCAGATCGGACATGTCTTCCGCATCGACGTAAGGCGGATTAGTCACAATCAGATCGTATTGCAGGGTTGGCAAGTCACGGAACAGGTCAGAACGGATTGGCGTGACGTGGTGGATCAGCCCATGTTCTTCGATGTTGTGCTCGGTCACGGCCAGCGCATCGGTAGAGATATCCACTGCGTCCACCTCCGCTTCCGGGAAGGCGTAAGCGCAGGCAATCGCGATACAGCCGCTGCCGGTACACATATCGAGAATGTGCTGAGGCTGATGGTTAATCAGGCCTTCAAAGTGGTTGTTAATCAGCTCGCCAATCGGGGAGCGCGGCACCAGCACGCGTTCATCGACGTAGAACTCGTGGCCGCAGAACCAGGCTTTGTTGGTCAGATAGGCAACCGGAATGCGTTCGTTCACGCGGCGGATCACGCGCTCAACAATGCGGTGTTTTTCGCTGGAGGTCAGGCGCGCGGTGCGCATGTCTTCCGGGATATCCAGCGGCAGATAGAGAGACGGCAGCACCAGCTGGACCGCCTCATCCCACGGGTTATCAGTACCGTGCCCGTACCAGATATTCGCGGCGCTGAAGCGGCTTACCGACCAGCGCAACATGTCCTGTATGGTATGCAGCTCGTTTACTGCTTCATCGACAAAAATTTTATCCACTCTTTCCTCCAGGGCATGCTCGCATAATTTTCGGCGGCTAGTTTGCCATGAAGACGGGGATAAATCAGCAATGACGCGTACCGCTTGAGGTTAAAAAATGCGTTTAGTCAGGTACACTGAGGGAAATAAGAGATGAGACGGACTAATGAAAAAGAAAACCACGCTTAACGAGGAGGATCAGGCGCTCTTCCGACAGCTCATGACCGGGACGCGTCAAATCAAACAGGACACCATTGTCCACCGCCCGCTGCGCAAAAAAATCACCGAAGTACCGGTCAAACGTCTGCTTCAGGAGCAGGCGGATAACAGCCACTATTTTTCAGACGAATTTCAGCCGCTGCTTAACACACAGGGGGCCGTGAAGTACGTACGGGAAGACGTCAGCCATTTCGAACTGAAAAAGTTACGCCGTGGCGATTATTCGCCAGAGCTGTTTCTCGACCTGCATGGCTTAACGCAGATGCAGGCGAAACAGGAGCTGGGCGCGTTGATTGCCGCCTGTCGCCGCGAACATGTGTTTTGCGCCTGCGTGATGCATGGCCACGGTAAACATATTCTTAAGCAACAGACGCCGCTGTGGCTGGCTCAGCATCCACACGTGATGGCTTTTCATCAGGCACCGAAAGAGTACGGCGGAGATGCCGCATTGCTGGTGTTGATTGAAGTTGAGGAGTGGCAGCCGCCTGAGTTGCTCTGACAGAACAGCGGGAGGCAAATCGCTGCATCCCGCTGGATCACACGTCACGTCAGATCGCTTTTGCCATCTTCAGGTTGCATGGGCTCATTTGCCAGTTGAAGACCCCTTTGCCGGTTTCGTCGAGGGTGACGTTGGCAATGGCGGACGTGGTGAACATCGGTGGCGTTTCGCCAGGGCACAGTTCAGACACCAGGTAGCCAACCAGTGGCAGGTGAGAGATAACCAGCGCGGAAGCGACACCTTCGTTGCACAGCGCCTGGAGATAGGCACTCACAAGACCGACATCACCACACGGGGTGAGTTCAGGGAGAACATCTGCGTTGTCTGGCAGGTTCATACACTCCCCGACCACATCCAGCGTCTGTTCTGCACGCAGGAACGGACTCACCAGAACGCGTTCAATGTCCACTTTTTGACCTTTAAGCCAGGTAGCCATCTGACGGGATTCGTCGCAGCCACAGACTGTCAAAGGACGTACTGAGTCACTGGCGGCATCGAGTGCCGCGTCGCCGTGACGCATGATAAAAACTTGCATATTGCACCGCTTTTGTTAACCAGAATCACCGGCGTTGACGACCTGCGTTTACCGCTGCGAGGTAGAAAACCCGATGGCCGGGCATTGTGCCTGATCCATTCGGTGAATGAAACGCTGTTTTTTACCTCAATGGCGTAAGTATAGTCAATCTCTGTTTACAAATTCGCCAGAACAGGTTCATTCACCTCAGAATTTACCCTTCTTTGACCTCAGCTTACGAGGACAGTTTCCCTTGCAGGCCAAAATGTCTGGCCCCGTTCCGCCATCTGCAATAATTCATCACACGGTGTAAACCGTGGACCGTACTGCGTGGCAAGACGTTGCAGGATCGCAACCACTTCACCCGCCCCGAGGGAATCCATGTAACGGAACGGGCCGCCAAGAAACGGCGGGAAACCAATACCAAACACAGCGCCGATGTCGCCGTCGCGCGCGCTTTTGACAACCTGCTCACCAAAGCAGCGAGCCGCCTCGTTAAGCATCATCATGACACAGCGCTCAGCACACTGAACCGCCGACAGTTTTCCCTGACCAGTGGCCGAAATAAGCCCATAAACCGAAGGGTCGACCTGTTTCTTGCTTTTACGCCCTTTTGCAGCGTAAAGATAGAAACCGCGTTCATTTTTTCTGCCTTTGCGATCGTCCTTCAAAATTGCGGAAACAATGTTTGCAGGCGGGCTAAAACGATCGCCGTAAGCGGCTTCCAGCACAGGTATAATTTTAGTGCCGGTGTCTATTCCTACCTCATCCAAAAGTTGGATTGGGCCAACAGGGAAACCAAACTTTACCAGCGCCTCATCGACGTGTTCGATCTTCTCCCCTTCCGTCAACAGCCGCATCGCCTCGTTGATATACGGTGCCAGAATCCGGTTGACGTAAAAGCCTGCTTTGTCCGCTACCACGACTGGCGTTTTGCCCTGCTTTTTCGCGAGCTTTACCACGGTGGCAACGGTTCGCGGGCTGGTCGTGGCGTGCGGTATCACTTCCACCAGCGGCATCTTTTCGACCGGGCTAAAGAAGTGCAGGCCAATCACCTGCTCCGGTCGTGCGGCTTTCGCCGCGATGTCGCCAATCGGTAATGACGACGTATTTGAGGCAAAAATGGTGTGCGGCGCACAGTGCTGTTCAACGTCCGCCACCATCTGCTGCTTGAGCGCCAGATCTTCAAATACCGCTTCGATAACCAGATCGCGATGTGCAAAACCACTGTAATCCGTGGTGCCGGTAATCATCGCCAGGGTCTTATCTCGTTCGCTTGCCTTGATATGGCGGCGCTTGACCTTTTGATCAAGGTTTTGCCAGCTGTACTGCAGCGCATGGTTGATCCCTTTTGGGCTAATGTCTTTGATTCGCACGGGCAACTTGCCTTTGCTGGCGGTTACAAATGCGATCCCGCCGCCCATCAAGCCCCCGCCCAGCACCCCAACGGCATGCAGCGGCGCAGGTTCAGCTTCGCTTCCCGGATCTTTTTTCACCTCAGTGCTGGCAAAGAAAATGCTGCGCAGCGCCTGGGACTGCGGGGTCATCGCCAGTTCGCCAAAGGCTTTTGCTTCTGCGGCATAACCGCTGCTGCTGCCCTGAGATAACCCGGTTTCGATAACCTCAAGAATTCGCTTTGCCGCCGGATAGTTACCTTTGGTTTTTTGTTCGGTTTTTTGGCCGACCATCCTGAACAGCAGGGCTCGCCCCAGTGGCCCGGCCAGAATGCGCTCGCGCACCGGCAAAGGACGTTTGGCCTGACGGCCTTTCAGCGCCAGCTCAACGGCGGCCTCCAGCAAAATCGAATGCGGAACCACCTCGTCAACCAGCCCTGCTTTCAGGGCCTGACGAGGGCGAAGTTGTTTACCGGTTAAGATCATCTCCAGCGCCGTGCTGACGCCCACCAGACGCGGCAGCCGCTGCGTTCCGCCAGAGCCTGGCAACAGCCCTAACTGCACTTCCGGCAAGCCCAACACGGTTTTGGCATCGTCAGTACAAATGCGGCTATGGCAGGCCAGCGCAAGCTCCAGCCCCCCGCCCAGACACGCGCCGTGGATTGCCGCGATAACTGGAATCGACAGCGCATGGATCTCCGCCATCACCTGCTGCCCCTGACGCGCCAGATCTTCGGCTTCCTGCGCGCTTTGCGCACGGGCGATCATGTTAATGTCCGCCCCGGCAATAAAGTTATCCGGCTTGGCTGAGATAAAGACCAGACCCCGAATCGCTTTGTTCTCGCGGATCTGCTTTAACATCCCGCGCACCTGAACGCCAAATTCGGCCTTCAGGGTATTCATCTTTTCATCCGGCACATCAATAGTGATAACGGCAACGTTATCGAGGCGAACCGTCAAATTAAACGCAGATGGCATATCCATTATTCAGCCTCCAGAACCATAGCCGCGCCCAGACCGCCCGCCGCACAGGCGGTGACGAGACCAAATCCGCCGCCACGGCGACGTAACTCGTGTAATGTTTGCGTGATCATACGCGCGCCTGTTGCTGCAAACGGGTGACCGTAGGCGATCGAGCCGCCCAGCACGTTAAACTTGCTCTCGTCCACCTCTCCGGTGGCGTGAGCGCGGCCAAGAACATCGCGCGCAAAACGTTCGCTTGCCAGCAACTGCAGGTTAGCCAGCGTCTGCGCGGCAAAGGCTTCGTGCATGTCAATCAGGGTTATATCAGAAAGGGTCAGCCCCGCGCGCTCCAGCGCCAGCGGCGTTGACCAGGCAGGCCCCAACAGCATGTCCTGCCAGACGTCAATCGCCGTAAAGGCGTAGCTGCGCAGATAGCCCAGCGGTTTGATGCCCAGCTCTTTCGCGCGGGACTCTGTCATCAGGATCACAGCGGCAGCGCCGTCCGTCAGTGGCGTACTGTTGGCCGCCGTGACGGTGCCGTGCTTGCGGTCAAACGCCGGACGCAGTTTTGCGTAATCTGCCAGCGTCGAGGTGCCGCGGATATTATTATCCTCCGCGAGCGGTTCGCGATAAGGCGGAATGTAGGCGGTCATCACCTCATTGGCCAGTTTGCCTTCCGACCAGGCTTTTGCGGCGAGCTGATGCGAGCGATGCGCCAGTGCATCCTGCTGCTCGCGGGTAATACCGTAGGTTTTCGCCATCTGCTCAGCGGTGTCACCCATACGCAGGCCGGTGGAATATTCAGCCACCGCAGGGGGAACAGGCATGAGATCGCGCAAGCGTAAACGAGAGAAGAGTTTGAGTTTCTGTCCGGTCGTGCGGGCTTTGTTGGCGTCCACCAGGATGCGCGCCAGCTTTTTACTAACGCCTATAGGCAACACTGAGGAGGAGTCCGCCCCGCCGGCGATCCCGGCGCGGATCGTGCCTGCCATCAGACTTTCCGCTACGTTCGCCACCGCCTGGAAGCTGGTCGCACAGGCGCGGCTGACGCTGTAGGCATCGGTGTGGACATTCATTCCCGTGCCGAGGACAATTTCACGCGCGATATTTGGCGCTTCCGGCATTTGAACCACCTGGCCAAAGACCAGTTGCTCAATGACCTCTGGTGGTATTTCGCTGCGAGCCAGCATCTCCCCCACCACCATTTTCCCCAGATCGACAGCCGGGACGCCGTGAAAGGCGGTCGCCTGGCGCGCAAATGGCGTGCGCAGGCCGCTAACAATGGCAATGCGGTCACCTTGTCGGGTGATAAGCGGTAATGCCTGACTCATAACACTCCCCTGTAAAATTTTTTCACACATATAAAGTGGTCTGACCTGATAACAGTCTTAACCATTTTTTTACATTGAGCCAATCGGGGAAACGAAAAAGTGCGAGCTAAGACACAGAGAAGAAAAAGAAAATGCCCCTGCATGGCAGAGGCATTTGTGCGGTTTGTTGCCGGGTGGAGGCGTTGCCTTACCCGGCCTACACGATCGTAGGCCCGTGCAAGCGAAGCGCCGCCGGGCAAAAAGGATTAACGCAGGCCCAGCTGGAAAATCAGCGTTTCGGCTTCACAAGCGAATACAAAGTCGATATCCAGCTTCACACCGCCTTCCACTTCGGTGAAGGTGGACTTGATTTCACACGGATCGGATTCAACGTCGCGCGCACGTTTGCTCAGCGCGGCCAGGGTTTCTTCCGCTTCAGCGCGGTCAGTGAACACACGACTGTAAGAGGCGGTGCAATCGGTGTTGTCCATAATGGTGCCAACATCCATACAGCAGCAAACCGGGGTTTCATCAGCACTGCATTTACTCATAGCTCAATTTCCTCTGTATTCGCGCGTGGCGCGAGATAAACACGATGCTGATATTTTACGCCCCGACGCTGGCTCCCTCCAGCCGTTAATGAGGCAAAATCGGATAAGTGACCAATATCACACTAAAAAATGATCTAAAACAAAATTCACCTTTTTGGGTGAGCAGTGATGGTCACAATTTTGCCAACCAGATCTCGTTTCAAGAAACATCTCTGAAAATATTAATAAACAAACTTGCAACATTCTAGCTGGTCAGACCTATACTCACGCCACTGGTCTGATTTGTATGTAATACCTCAGACCCTACACTTCGCGCTCCTGTTACGGTATGTAACAATTATTGAATAAAAATAACTCAATGAGGTTATGGTCATGAGCCAGAAAACCCTGTTCAAAAAGACTGCGTTAGCAGTTGCAGTGGCAATCGTCTCAACGTCCGCCTGGTCAGCGGGCTTCCAGTTAAACGAATTTTCTTCCTCTGGCCTTGGCCGTGCGTATTCCGGGGAAGGTGCAATTGCTGATGATGCAGGTAACGCGAGTCGTAACCCTGCACTGATCATGATGTTTGATCGCCCGACTTTCTCCGCCGGTGCTGTTTATATCGATCCAGATGTCAACATTTCGGGTAAGTCGCCATTCACTGGCGCAAGCCTGAAAGCGGATAATATTGCGCCAACCGCGTGGGTTCCTAACCTGCACTTCGTCGCCCCTATCAATGAGCAATTTGGTTGGGGTGCCTCCGTAACCTCTAACTATGGCCTGGCTACGGAGTTCAACAGTAACTATCCGGCGGGTGAATACGGCGGTAAAACCGATCTTACGACGCTGAACCTTAACCTGAGCGGTGCGTATCGTCTTAACGATAACTGGAGCTTTGGTCTGGGCTTTGATGCCGTCTACGCTGATGCAAAAATCGAGCGTTATTCCGGTGAACAAACAGCTGCACTGCCGAAAAACAGTAGTAAAATCGCCAGCCTCAAAGGCGATGAATGGGGTTACGGCTGGAACGCAGGTATTCTCTATGAGCTGGACAAAAATAACCGCTGGGGTCTGACCTATCGCTCAGAAGTCAAAATTGATTTCGATGGCGATTACAAAAGCGGCATCCTGAGCCCGGTAAACGGCATGGTTCCAGGCGCAGGCACGACAATCCCATGGGGGACGTCCGGCCAAACCGTACCAGGTTCACTGTCACTGCATCTGCCAGAAATGTGGGAAGTCTCCGGTTACAACCGCGTCGCGCCACAGTGGGCCATTCACTATAGCCTGGCATACACCAGCTGGAGCCAGTTCCAGGAGCTGAAAGCAACTGGCAACAACGGCCAGACGCTGTTCTATAAGGACGAAAGTTTCCACGACGCCTACCGTATTGCGCTGGGTACAACCTACTATATGGATGATAACTGGACATTCCGTACCGGTATCGCATTTGATGACAGCCCGGTTCCGGCTGACAAGCGTTCCATCTCCATTCCGGATCAGGACCGCTTCTGGTTGAGTGCTGGTGCAACCTACGCTTTCAACGAGAATGCATCAATCGATGCGGGCGTCTCTTATATGCACGGTCAGAAAGTGACGTTCCAGGAAGGCCCTTACGAGTTTACCTCTGAAGGTAAAGCCTGGCTGTTCGGTACGAACTTCAACTACGCGTTCTAATCACGCGGGCATTAAAAAAGGTGAGCATCGCTCACCTTTTTTGTTTATTCCGAATCGATATCTTTTAATTCGTTTTCGATTGCCTTCGCGTTCGGATTGTCTTCCGGCTTCAGCTTGCCGCCATTGGCAATAAAGTCATGGTTCTGGAAGTAGGCTTCACGCACCATGATATACGGGTCAGAAGACTGACGCAGCAGGCCGTCGGAGTCGAGCAACTGTGCTCGGGTCTCGATACCCTCCACCGTCCATTTCCCAATCGACAGCGGCCAGGTCAGCCACGACAGCACCGGATAAAGTGTATCCACCATATCCCCCCCGTCATCACGCACGGTGAAGCTACCGTAGAATGGCAGGTGTACATAAGGGCCATACCCCACGCCATAGTGCCCTAACGTGCTGCCGAAACGGTGCGGCTGTTCACGCTGAAGTTTCGGGTTCGCCATACCGGCGACGTCAATAAAGCCGCCCATCCCCAGCAGTGAGTTCAGGAAGAAGCGGGTGAAATGCACCATGCCCTGATACGGATCGCCCTGCAGGAAAAAGTTCACCATCACCGCAGGCTCTTCCAGGTTACTGGTGAAATTGCTCAGCCCGTTGCGCGCAGGTTGGGGAACGTAATCGCGCCAGGCAACTGCCACCGGACGAACCACGTAAGGGTCCAGCACGTTATAGTTGAAGCTATACATTGAACGGTTAAATCCTTCGAGAGGATCGGAGCGTCCCGTTTGCTCTCCAGAGCTGGCGCAGCCCACAAGCATCGTTGCGCCCAGCGCAAGCGCCGACAGCCGAAGTTTCATAAATATCTCCCTGTTCAGTATGGCTATCGTTGATTGCCATCCGTAACGGAGCGCCTGACGCTCCGTCTCAAAACGTGCAAGTGATTGTAACAGCACGTTTCACGATGTCTATGAGTACAGTTACAGACGGAAAACACCGTCACGCTGATCTCAGCATAGCCTGACTTTAAGAATTCGTTTCGCTGGCAATTTTATAATGGCTTTGAAGGAGATGTATCACCTTTGTTGCCATTCACGCCAATTTAAGAGCATCCCCACGGGGATTCCATCAAAAGCCGCTACGCTTAATAGAAAGATTTTCTGCCGGAGTGGTTATGAAAGACGTTAACGAAGAAAAAATTGGCGAGAGGAATGAGGAACATGAAATTGAGAGTGAGGAAAAGGATCGCGGCGAGAAGATAGAAATAGATGAGGACCGCCTCCCTTCGCGTGCCATGGCCATTCATGAGCACATTCGTCAGGATGGTGAAAAGGAGATGGAGCGTGATGCGATGGCGCTGTTGTGGTCCGCTATTGCAGCCGGTCTGTCGATGGGCGCTTCCCTGCTGGCAAAAGGGATATTTCACGTTCAGCTTGAGGGCGTACCGGGGGGATTTTTACTGGAGAACCTTGGCTACACCTTCGGCTTTATCATCGTCATTATGGCCCGCCAGCAACTGTTCACAGAAAACACCGTGACGGCCGTTCTGCCCGTCATGCAAAACCCTACCCTCGGAAACTTCGGTTTACTGATGCGTCTGTGGAGCGTCGTGCTGTTGGGGAATCTCATCGGTACGGGGGTCGCGGCATGGGCTTTTGAATATATGCCGATTTTTGATGAACCCACACGGGATGCATTTGTGAAAATCGGTATGGACGTGATGAAAAATACGCCTCTCGAAATGTTCTCAAATGCCATTATCTCCGGCTGGATCATTGCCACCATGGTGTGGATGTTCCCCTCCGCAGGCAGCGCAAAGATAGTGGTGATCATTTTGATGACGTGGCTAATTGCGCTGGCCGACACGACACACATTGTGGTCGGTACGGTTGAAATACTGTATCTGGTCTTTAACGGCACACTGCACTGGAGCGATTTTTTCTGGCCTTTCGCCCTTCCTACCCTCGCAGGGAATATTTGCGGCGGAACCTTTATCTTCGCTCTTCTGAGCCATGCACAGATCCGCAACGATATGTCTAACAAGCGTAAGGCCGAGCTTAAAGCACAGGAAAGTGATGATAAAGCTGCAAAAAAATCGGCCTGAATGGTGACTCTTTGAGCAGTCAGGCGGCGATACGCTTAACGCAAAGTGTAAATAACGCTATACTCTTGCCGCCTCGTCCCCTTAGTTAAATGGATATAACGAGCCCCTCCTAAGGGCTAGTTGCAGGTTCGATTCCTGCAGGGGACACCAGCACTCCTTGAATTTCTTTTCTGAAGCTCATCTTTTACCCTATAAATCAATCACCTCCGTACCTGCCGCTTTTTTAGTCAAAAACGATCGATAGCACATAATCAGTAACGGTGCTACATTATGCCGCCCACCCAACGTCAGCAATGGCCAGGTAACGCCGTAAAGATCGGTAAAGCCTGCAACCATGACCTTGTCCTACGGTCTAATTGGCACGTGGTATCGCAATATGCGTTACTTTCACCGGCTTTACATAGGTTTCACTATTTTGTCTCAATCCAATTTCGAACGCGCATTTTTGCATCCGCGTTACTGGTTTACATGGTTTGGTCTTGGCGTGCTTTGGCTGCTGGTTCAACTACCCTACCCTGTGCTTCGTGTGCTGGGTTCAAAACTTGGTAGCGCATCGCGTCACTTCCTTAAACGTCGTGAATCTATAGCCCGTAAAAATCTTGAGCTTTGCTTTCCGCAATACAATGCGGAACAGCGTGAGAAGCTGATTTCAGAAAACTTTAAATCTATCGGTATGGCACTGCTGGAAACAGGCATGGCGTGGTTCTGGCCAGATGAGCGTGTCCGTAAATGGTTTGACGTTGAAGGTCTGGATAACCTGAGACGTGCCCAGATGCAAAACCGTGGCGTTATGGTTGTCGGAGTTCACTTTATGTCACTGGAACTGGGTGGCCGCGTGATGGGCCTTTGCCAGCCGATGATGGCAACCTATCGTCCGCACAACAGTCCGCTGATGGAGTGGGTACAAACGCGCGGTCGTATGCGCTCCAATAAGGCGATGATCAGCCGTAATAACCTGCGCGGCATGGTGGGTGCCCTGAAGAAAGGCGAAGCCGTCTGGTTTGCACCGGATCAGGATTACGGGCGCAAAGGCAGCAGTTTTGCCCCCTTCTTTGCGGTACAGAATGTTGCCACAACCAACGGCACGTTTGTGATTTCACGCCTGTCCGGCGCAACGATGCTGACTGTCACTATGGTGAGAAAAGCGGATAAATCCGGTTACCGCCTGCACATTTCACCTGAGATGGCGAACTACCCGGAAAACGAATGCGAAGCCGCCGCCTTCATTAACAAAGTGATCGAAACAGAAATTATGCGTGCACCTGAACAGTATCTGTGGATGCACCGCCGCTTTAAAACTCGCCCGATTGGCGAATCCTCACTCTATATCTAAGCCTTTCCGAAGGTTAGTTTCGCTAAGAAACTAACCTTTTCAATCACCTGTCATTACGTCGGGTTACTGTTTCCCTCCCCTTCGCTCAAAGCAAATTTATTGCGTCCTGAAATCAAACTGTCGCCGTTCCACGACACTCGTAAGTCTCGGAAATTATTTAAAAAATCACCTCTTGTCACCCTTCTTTTTTAAGCGTACATTAGCGCCGTCTGGCAACAGGAAAGCACAGAATTCTGAGCTGGAGTCGGTGACGTAACGGGACAATTCCTATTTCCCGCTTAACGCGATTTCAACTCTCTATACTCAGGTGGACTCTGTTTTTTTATGCGTACCACAAGATACGCGGAGCGATGAAACGTGAAATATTTCTTTATGGGCATTTCGGTGATTGTTTTAGTCTGGGCCGGAACCTTTGCCCTGATGATCTAGCAAAGATATGCAGTAAAAAAAAACAGGCGCTATTCGCGCCTGTTTTTTTATGATCTTTACGTCACGGTTGTTCGGCAGTGGATTTCGCCGCTGACGACGATAGCAGCCCGTCAGCGCGGAACATGCTTTTGATTCCCCTTATCGCCTGGCGGATGCGGTCGCTGTTTTCAATCAGCGCAAAGCGCACATGGGTATCACCGTAATCACCAAAGCCAATGCCCGGAGAGACGCACACTTTCGCGTCCTGCAGCAGTTTTTTGGCAAACTCCAGTGAGCCCATTGCCGCGTAAGGTTCAGGGATCTTCGCCCAGACGTACATGGATGCTTTTGGCATTTCCACCATCCAGCCCGCTTCATGCAACCCTTTTACCAGAACATCGCGACGGCGTTTATACTGTGCGGCAATATCCTTCACACACTGCTGGTCACCTTCCAGGGCGGCAATTGCAGCCACCTGCAGCGGTGTGAATGTGCCGTAGTCGTGATAGCTCTTAATACGCGCCAGCGCATTCACCAGCGTTTTGTTACCGACCATAAAACCAATACGCCAGCCTGCCATGTTGTAGCTTTTCGAGAGCGTAAAGAACTCTACCGCCACATCGCGCGCGCCCGGAACCTGCATGATGGAGGGCGCTTTCCAGCCGTCATAAACAATATCGGCGTAGGCGAGATCGTGAACCACCAGCACGTCGTAACGTTTTGCCAGCGCAACCACTTTCTCAAAGAAATCGAGTTCCACACACTGGGCCGTCGGGTTTGACGGGAAGCCGAGGATCATCATCTTCGGTTTCGGGTAGCTTTCACGAATTGCGCGTTCCAGTTCGTTAAAGAAATCAACGCCTTCCACCAGCGGAACAGAACGAACCTGCGCACCGGCAATCACCGCACCGTAAATATGGATCGGGTAGCTTGGATTTGGCACCAGCACGGTATCGCCATGATCCAGCGTAGCCAGCATCAGGTGGGCCAGGCCCTCTTTCGAACCGATGGTAACAATCGCTTCGCTTTCGGGATCGATATCCACCTGATAACGCTCCTGATACCAGCGAGAGATCGCACGACGTAAACGAGGAATGCCGCGAGAGGTTGAGTAGCCATGCGTATCGGGACGCTGGGCAACCGTACACAATTTCTCGACGATATGCGGTGGTGTAGGGCCGTCAGGGTTACCCATGCTGAAGTCGATAATGTCTTCGCCGCGCCGACGCGCAGCCATTTTCAGTTCAGCAGTGATATTGAAAACATAAGGGGGGAGACGATCGATACGCGTAAAACGGCGTTCAGGACTGAATTCAGCCATAGATTCCTCAGATTCACGTTAGCGCCCGGACCGTCCGAGCGACGCTGCCACCGATGTGGCGTGTTTAGAAAATAACCTGAAAAAAAAGGTGCTGTCGAGAGGGAAACCAAAAAAAAGATTTCACCCTAAAACGGGAAATGTGCTGCGGTTAAAAGCGGAACCTTTACGCTGAAAGGCATTAAAAAACACCCGTTATTTAACATCATGATATCATTAAAGTTACTTGCATTCCGCTGGTTGAGGGAAACTGCCCCTCTTTCAGTAAAAAAGCCAACCATCCCCTTTGAAAAGCAGGGTTTTTCCTCATTTGATAATCCAGACAGATAGCTGGTCTTCCGGCGTCAGGTTTTTTATCATGGTTTTTTCCCGCTTTCCCAGGTTCTGTTGTGCACGAAATATTCGATATGCTGCTGGCGGTGTTCGACCGCGCGGCGTTAATGCTGATCTGCTTGTTCTTCCTCATTCGCATTCGCCTGTTCCGCGAGCTTCTTCATAAGTCTGCACACTCACCAAAAGAGCTGCTGGCCGTGACAGCCATCTTTTCGATGTTTGCACTGTTCAGCACCTGGTCCGGCGTACCGGTAGAAGGCTCGCTGGTTAACGTGCGCATTATCGCTGTGATGTCCGGCGGGATATTATTCGGCCCGTGGGTCGGTGTTATCACCGGGCTGATTGCGGGCACGCACCGCTATTTAATTGATATCGGCGGCGTAACGGCCATCCCGTGCTTTATCACCAGTATTATCGCCGGGGTCCTTTCCGGCTGGATTAACCGCAAGATCCCGAAGAAGCAGCACTGGCGCGCAGGGATCATTGCGGGCATGGTGTGCGAAACCCTGACCATGATCCTGGTGGTGCTCTGGGCACCGTCCACGGCGCTGGGCCTGGATATCGTCTCCAAAATCGGTATCCCGATGATCCTCGGTAGCGTCTGTATCGGTTTTATCGTACTGCTGGTGCAAAGCGTTGAAGGGGAAAAAGAGGCCAGCGCCGCGCGTCAGGCCAAGCTGGCACTCGATATTGCCAACAAAACGCTGCCGCTGTTCCGTCATGTAAACGCAGAATCCTTGCGCCAGGTCTGCGATATTATCCGCCGCGATATTCATGCCGACGCAGTCGCCATTACCAATATCGACCACGTGCTGGCCTACGTTGGCGTGGGTGAGCATAACTATCGCGATAACGATGACACCGTCAGCCCGACCACAAGGCAGGCTATCAACTACGGTAAAATCATCATTAAAAACAATGATGAAGCCTACAGAACGCCTGAAATCCACTCCATGCTGGTGATCCCGCTGTGGGAGAAAGGCGTAGTGACCGGTACGCTGAAGATTTACTACTGCCACGCGCACCAGATCACGTCGTCACTTCAGGAAATGGCCATTGGGCTGTCGCAGATTATCTCTACTCAGCTGGAAGTTTCCCGCGCGGAGCAACTGCGGGAGATGGCAAATAAGGCAGAGCTACGTGCGCTGCAAAGTAAAATTAATCCCCATTTCCTGTTTAACGCGCTGAATGCCATTTCGTCGTCGATTCGCCTGAATCCGGACACCGCTCGCCAGCTGATTTTTAATCTGTCGCGCTATCTGCGCTACAACATTGAGCTGAAAGACGACGAGCAGATCGACATTAAAAAAGAGCTTTATCAGATTAAAGATTACATCGCGATTGAGCAGGCGCGCTTTGGCGACAAACTCACGGTCATTTACGATATTGACGAAGAGGTCAACTGCGTGATCCCAAGCCTGCTTATTCAGCCGTTGGTCGAAAACGCGATTGTTCACGGCATTCAGCCGTGTAAAGGCAAAGGCGTGGTCACCATCAGCGTGACCGAAAGCGGGAACCGCGTGCGCATTGCGGTGCGCGATACGGGCCATGGCATTGACCCGAAAGTCATTGAACGCGTTGAATCAAACGAAATGCCGGGCAATAAGATTGGGCTGCTGAATGTGCACCATCGGGTCAAACTGCTCTATGGCGACGGGCTGCATATTCACCGCCTTGAGCCGGGAACCGAAATTGCGTTTTATGTTCCGAATGAACGAACCTCTGTTCATGCCCCTCTGTCTTTATTGCCGTAGGCCGGAGTAAAAGATGAAAGTCATCATTGTAGAAGATGAAATTCTGGCTCAACAGGAGCTGAGCTGGCTTATTAAAACGCATAGCCAGATGGAGATTGTAGGCACCTTTGACGACGGTCTGGACGTACTGAAATTTCTGCAGCATAACCGGGTCGACGCCATTTTTCTGGATATCAATATCCCTTCACTGGACGGTGTGCTGCTGGCGCAAAATATCAACCAGTTTGCCCATAAACCGTTTATTGTGTTCGTCACGGCCTGGAAAGAGCACGCCGTGGAAGCGTTCGAGCTGGAAGCGTTTGACTATATTCTGAAACCTTACCAGGAGTCGCGAATTGTCAGCATGTTGCAAAAGCTGGAGGCAGCCTGGCAGCACCAGGCAACCCCGGTGAACACGAGCCCGGCAGTACGTGAAAACGACACCATTAATCTGGTCAAAGATGAGCGGATTATCGTGACGCCCATCGACGATATCTACTATGCCGAAGCGCACGAAAAAATGACGTTCGTCTATACACGTCGTGAATCTTATGTGATGGCGATGAACATCACTGAGTTTTGCAGCAAACTACCGGCCGCACACTTCTTCCGCTGTCACCGCTCATTTTGCGTGAATTTGAATAAGATCCGCGAGATCGAACCCTGGTTTAACAATACCTATATTTTGCGTCTGAAGGATCTCGATTTTCAGGTGCCGGTCAGCCGCAGCAAAGTGAAAGAGTTTCGCCAGTTGATGCACCTGTGAGGGCCCCCCTCCCGCAGGAGAGGGGGGTGAATATCAGAGGATCTGACCCAGCATCTGGCGAAGATGAGCGCCGGAACCCAGCAGGCCTGGATTATCATGAACAATCAGGTAAACCGGGATGTCCTGTACGTAACTTCTGAAACGTCCTTTATCTTCGAACCCGCCGCGGAAACCAGACGCTTTAAAGAAGTCGAGGAAGCGCGGCACAATGCCCCCCGCGATATAGACGCCACCGAAGGTGCTGAGATTCAGCGCCAGGTTGCCGCCGAAACGTCCCATGATCACGCAGAACAGAGACAGCGCGCGACGGCAGTCGATGCAGCTATCGGCCAGCGCGCGTTCGGTAACGTCCTTCGGCTGCAGGTTTTCCGGCAGTCGGCCGTCAGATTTCACAATCGCGCGGTACAGGTTCACCAGCCCCGGACCGGAAAGTACACGCTCGGCAGACACGTGGCCAATCTCAGCACGTAACTCTTCGAGGATGATGCCTTCTTCTTCACTGTTCGGCGCAAAATCCACGTGGCCACCCTCACCCGGCAGGCTCACCCAGCGCTTATCGACATGAACCAGATGCGATACGCCCAGCCCCGTCCCAGCACCGTACACAGCAATCGGTTTGCCTTCAACCGGCGCTGTACCGCCAAACTGGATCAGGTGCTCAGGCTTGAGCATCGGGATCGCCATAGAAACCGCAGTGAAGTCATTAATGATCTCAAGATGCGCAAAACAGAGATTCTTCTGCATCTCTGCAATGGAAAATGCCCAGGTGTGGTTGGTCATCGCCACCCAGTCGCCGGTAATCGGGCAGGCAATCGCGATACAGCCGTCTTCGACACTGACCTTATGCTCTTCCAGATAGACACGAACAACAGCTTCCAGGCTTGGGTAATCCAGCCCTGAATAGGTTTTCGCCTGAGAAATTTCACCGGTATTTACATCGCATAATGCAAGACGCGCGTTGGTGCCGCCCACATCACCTACCAAAGCATACTTTGTCATTCTTCTACTGCTCCGCTAAAGTCAGAATAAATCTTTGGGACACTGTAAATTCAAGGCGTGATAACAACAACGACCGGAAGGTGAATGCCCCAGGATTATCGATCTTCGTCACAGAATAACTTTACCGTTTCAGCACCTTTTGCACTATTGCCATAAAGCTGATTGTGCAAAGTAACGTCAGACCGTTTTGTACAAGGAAATCATCATGCTCCACCCGCGAGCCAGAACCATGCTGTTGCTGGCAATTCCGGCGTTAATAATTGGCATTGCCTCAAGCCTGGTGCTTATCGTCGTGATGAAAGTCGCGTCGGTGCTGCAGACAATGCTATGGGCTGCACTTCCGGCACAACTCGGCGTCAGTGTCGATTCTCCCGCATGGATCATTTTGATG
The DNA here is from genome assembly GCF_041021625.1 of Enterobacter sp. MALB-1. Lineage (NCBI taxonomy): Bacteria > Pseudomonadati > Pseudomonadota > Gammaproteobacteria > Enterobacterales > Enterobacteriaceae > Enterobacter > Enterobacter sp. MALB-1. The sequence continues at coordinate 1,437,447 of NZ_JBDPJL010000001.1, read as the reverse complement.
CTGACGTTGACCGGCGTTGTCGTAGGCCTGGTGATTCGCTTTAGCCCAGGCCATGCGGGTCCCGATCCCGCGCGGGAACCGTTGATTGGCGCACCCGTTAATCCCTCAGCTCTGCCGGGGCTACTTATCGCGTTGATTGTGGGTCTGGCGGGAGGCGTCAGCCTGGGGCCGGAGCATCCGATTATGGCGGTAAATATTGCTCTCGCGGTGTTTCTCGGCTCGCGTATTTTCCCTCGCGTCGGCGCGCTGGACTGGACGATTCTGGCGTCAGCGGGGACCATCGGGGCGCTGTTTGGCACACCCGTTGCTGCCGCTCTGATCTTTTCCCAGACGCTCAGCAGTGATAACGACGTGCCACTCTGGGACAAGCTCTTTGCGCCACTGATGGCCGCCGCCGCAGGCTCACTCACCACCAGCCTGTTTTTCCATCCCCATTTTTCACTCTCCCTTCCCCACTACGGCCAAATGCAGATAGCCGATATTTTCAGTGGCGCGATTGTGGTCGCCATCGCCATCGCGCTGGGGATGGTCGCGGTATGGTGTCTCCCTCGCCTGCATCGTCTGATGCATAAAATGAAACACCCGGTGCTGATTCTGGGGGTCGGGGGGTTTATCCTGGGCATTTTAGGGGCGATCGGCGGAACGGTAACGCTGTTTAAAGGCCTTGACGAGATGCAACAGCTGGCGTTCAGCCAGGTCTTTAGCGTCTCCGATTATCTGCTGTTTGCGCTGGTAAAACTTGCAGCTTTAGTAGTCGCTGCGGCGTGTGGCTTCCGTGGAGGTCGCATCTTCCCGGCGGTGTTTGTCGGCGTTGCGTTGGGGCTGATGCTGCATGAGCATGTTGATGCTGTACCCGCGGCCATTACCGTCTCCTGCTCGATTCTGGGGCTGGTACTGGTGGTAACGCGTGATGCCTGGCTGAGCCTGTTTATGGCGGCGGTGGTGGTCCCTGATACCACGCTGTTGCCGCTGCTGTGCATCGTGATGTTGCCCGCCTGGCTTCTGCTGGCGGGCAAACCGATGTTGATGGCATGGCGAAATGATAAATAATCAGGCGTTATTACGCGCCTCCAGCGCTTTGGTAATCGCCCCCAGAAGCGGCGGAATATCGGCTTTCGGCAGCATCACCTCAATGAGCGAAAGCCGCTCATGGTGCGCCACTTTTTCCAGCACCTCTGCCAGTTGTTCTGTTTCACTGACTCGCCAGCATTCGGCCTGAGGCTCCAGGCTGAGTGCCTGCGGGATGCGGGTCCAGTTCCAGAGCGCGATATCGTTATAGCGCTGTTCCGGTCCGTGGATCGCCCTTTCGACCGTATACCCTTCATTATTGAGCACCAGAATGACAGGATGCTGTTTATCGCGCAGCATGGAGCCCATTTCCTGAATGGTGAGCTGTGCTGCACCGTCCCCCGTGAGCACAATAACGCGCCGGTTCGGGCAGGCTGTTTGCGCGCCAAAGGCCGCCGCCAGCGTGTAACCAATTGAACCCCAGAGCGGCTGGACGATAAAATTCACCTCCGCAGGTAAATGAAGATCGATTGCGCCAAAAGCGGACGTGCCCTGATCGGCGAGGATAATATCACCGGGCCGGATAAAGGTTTGCAGCGTGCTCCAGAAGCTCTCCTGTGTGAGCGAGCCTTCCTGAGAAGGAAAAGCAAAACCACGGTGCGCAGAGGGAGCAGGAATATTGTGCACATGCTGTTTGCACAGTTCTGCCAGCGTCTCAATTGCCTGAAGCATAGGAATACCCGTAAACCAGATATCGCCCACGCGTGCAGCATAGGGCTGTACTTCAATCGTCTGGGCTGGTGTGAGCTGGTGGGTAAACCCGGCGGTCAGGGTATCGGTAAATCGCGTTCCGATACATAACACCGTATCCGCGCCTTCGATTGCCTCTTTTGCCGACGCAACGCTCGCGGAACCGCTGTACGTGCCGTAAAAACCATCCTGCCGTTCGTCAAAAATTCCTTTGCCCATTAGCATGGTGGCGTGCGCCATTGGCACCTCTTTTACCCACTTCTGAAGGGCCTGTTTCAGGCCATGGCGAAGCACCAGAAAATCCGCTAATAACGCTGTGCGTTTACTGGTAGCCAGCCGGGCCTGGGCGGCGTCGCGAAATGCCTTCAGACAGGCATCGTCGGCGTGGGCAGGCTTATAAGTGAGAGCGCTTACAGGCGGTGTGGCGGCTTTTTTTGCCACATCAGCAGGCAACATCAGATACCCTGGACGGCGTTCCCGCAGCATAGTGGTCAGTACACGGTCGATTTCGTAGCAGGCGTTTTGCTCAGTCAGCACCGCCTGAGCGACGGTGATGGGTTCACTCATATGGTAAAAATGGCGGAACTCACCGTCACCTAATGTGTGGTGTAACAGCTCCCCGCGTTGTTGTGACGCCATACCTGGCGCACCCACAATGTGCAGCACCGGCACATACTCCGCAAAACTGCCCGCCACACCGTTCATGGCACTTAACTCCCCGACGCCGAATGTCGTCAGCAGTGCGGCAAAGCCTTTACATCGGGCGTATCCATCAGCAGCGTAAGCGGCGTTCAGCTCGTTTGCACAGCCCACCCAGCAGATATCCGGGCTGTCGATCACATGGTCGAGAAACTGCAGGTTATAGTCGCCCGGCACGCCAAACAGATGGTCGGCACCACAATCTGTAAGTCGGTCCAGCAGGTAATCAGCGACGCAGTACGGGGTTCGCATAACAGGTGTCCTTCTGACGTTGACCTCAGTTTGAGTATTAAAGAAGCGTGATGGCTGTCCAGAATTGGCAGTAAGAAGGGTCTGGAAAGAATGCTTTACAAAAAAGGCTGCACTATTCTTCTTTCTCGCGGGTTAGTGTAAACGTATACACCGAATTTTCTTTCCAGCGCCAGAGGTCTTGAGAATGGGTTATCAGCCTGACAAAAATCGTTATCAGACAATGCAATACCGCCGTTGCGGACAAAGCGGGCTGAAGCTACCCGCCATTTCTCTTGGGCTGTGGCATAATTTTGGCGACGCCACGCTTATCGAAAACAGCCGTCAACTTTTACAGCGCGCCTTCGATCTGGGGATTACCCATTTTGACCTTGCCAATAACTACGGCCCGCCTCCTGGTTCAGCCGAACGTAATTTCGGACGCATTCTGCAGGAGGATTTTCTGCCGTGGCGTGATGAACTGATCATCTCCACCAAAGCGGGCTACACCATGTGGGATGGGCCTTACGGTGACTGGGGCTCGCGTAAATACCTGATCTCAAGCCTGGACCAGAGCCTGAAGCGCATGGGGCTGGAGTATGTCGACATCTTCTATCATCATCGCCCTGACCCGGAAACACCGCTACAGGAGACGATGAAAGCGCTTGACCATCTGGTGCGCCAGGGTAAAGCACTGTATGTCGGCTTATCCAACTACCCGGCGGAACGGGCGCGTCAGGCCATTGAGATTCTGGACGATCTCGGCACACCATGCCTTATCCATCAGCCAAAATACTCAATGTTTGAACGCGCGCCCGAAGAGGGATTGCTGGCGGTACTGCAGGATAAAGGCGTAGGATGCATTCCATTTTCCCCGCTGGCGGGCGGACAACTCACCAACCGCTATCTGAACGGCATTCCGGCGGATTCGCGCGCAGCCAGCGGCAGTAAGTTCCTGAATCCTGATCAGATCACCGAAGAGAAGCTGGAAAAAGTGCGTAATCTGAACGCGATGGCAGAAAGCCGCGGGCAGAAGCTGTCGCAAATGGCACTGGCCTGGATTTTACGCCACGACACCGTGACGTCCGTGCTGATTGGTGCGAGCAAGACCGTGCAAATAGATGATGCCGTCGGGATGCTGGAGAATCGTCATTTTACTGCAGATGAACTGACGGCTATCGACGCGATCCTCAATAGCGCAAAATAAAAGCATTTTTAGCAAATCGTGCTCTCATTCGTGAATTCGGAGTTGAAGCGATGATACGGGGCTTTACCACCCCGTAATATTGCGTTAACAGGCCGCACAACGGCCCCGATCGTGAAGGAGAAAAGTATGTTCAGGTCACTGATTCTTGCAGCGGTTTTGCTGGCCTCGGCCCCGCTGGTCGCCAGTGCTGGCGAAATCACCCTGTTGCCATCGATAAAATTACAAATTGGCGATCGCGACAATTATGGTAACTACTGGGACGGCGGTGGCTGGCGCGACCGTGATTACTGGCACCGTCATTATGAATGGCGTAAAAACCGCTGGTGGAAACACGATAACGGTTATCACCGTGGCTGGGATAATCGTAAAGCCTACGAACGCGGTTATCGTGAAGGATGGAGCGATCGTGACGACCGTCGCGGCGGTTGGGGACGCGGTCATGGCCGCGGGCATCACCACTAACACCAAAAAGGAGCCTTTCGGCTCCTTTTTCTTTTTAGAGTCCTGACACTGTACCAATCAACAACCACAGGTTCAGCGCCACCACTACCACCACAATAGCCCACCCGGCTCTTTTCACCAGCGTCGAGTTAACCAGGTCGCCCATCAGGGCTTTGTTGCTGGTAAATATCAGCAGCGGCACCAGCGCAAGTGCGATACCAAAGCTCAGCAATACCTGGCTCATCACCAGAATTCGGGTCGGGTCCAGCCCCATCAGGATCACGATAAATGACGGCAGCATAGTCACTGACCGGCGAACCCACAGCGGAATGTGGAAACGCACGAATCCCTGCATCACCACCTGCCCTGCCAGGGTCCCCACGACGGTGGAAGAGAGACCCGCAGCGACCAGGCTCAAGCCGAAGATCGTCGCGGCGGCATGGCTCAGTAGCGGTTCCAGCGTCAAATACGCCTGATCCAGATCGGCAACTCCCGTATGGCCATTAAAGTGGAACGCGGCAGCAGCCGTCGCCATCATCGCCAGGTTAACAAAACCGGCAATGGTCATGGCAATGGCCACATCCCATTTAGTCGCTGAATACCGCTCCTTACGCGTTCCGCCGTGCAGGTGCTGTGTTAAGGAAGAGTGCAAATAGATAACATGCGGCATAATCGTCGCACCCAGCACACCCGCCGCCAGGAATACCGCTTCAGAATTCGGCAAACTCGGGATCACCATTCCCTTACTGAGCTGCACCAGATTCGGCTGCGAGAAAATCAGTTCAACAATATAGGCTGCCGCCACAAACAGCAGCAGACCACCGATCACTTTTTCCAGCGGTTTTTGTCCATGACGCTGAAGCATCAGAATAAGGAAGGTGGCGATGCCGGTCAGGACAGCACCCTGTAATAACGACACGCCCAGAATCAATTTGAAGCCGATAGCTGCCCCGATAAATTCAGCGAGGTCGGTTGCCATAGCGATGATTTCCGCCTGAACCCAGTAAAGCCAGACGGCCGGACGGGGATAATGGTCGCGGATTTGCTCTGCCAGATTTTTGCCCGTGGCAATCCCCAGCTTGGCTGAAAGCATCTGAATCAGCATCGCCATCAGGTTAGCCCAGACGACCACCCACAGGAGTGTATACCCGAAGCTGGCCCCGGCCTGAATATTGGTCGCAAAATTCCCTGGATCGATATAGCCAATAGCAGCAATGAACGCCGGTCCCATTAATGCGAACCGCAACTTGCGCGCTGCCCTGCCACTGCTACCCTCTACGCGACTGTTTGTCATTTCTGCCTCTGGAAATATAGCCTTTGCTATGTTTAATGCTATCAAAATGAGAATGATTATCAAGATCATTTGTAAAGGTTGTAATGATTTCTCAGATAGCTTTTAACGATAGAAAGGCGGGTTCGCTTGAGCGGTCTCACAGAATATGAAAACGCGCAGTCATTTGTGAAGCGTAGCACACAAACTTAACTTTTCACTCATTTACCTAACATAACAAAAATGTATTGTTGATCACTATTTTTGAGACTCGTCACAGGATGTAACTATTGTGTGGCCTTGATCTCGTTTTCTTTGCGCTCGTTACATAGAATGTGCACGGAAATTAAACCTGCCTCAAATTTGGAGCAAATATGGACCGCGTCCTTCATTTTGTCCTGGCACTTGTTGTCGTTACTGCGCTTGCGTTACTGGTCAGCCATGACCGTAAAAAAATCCGCATTCGCTATGTTGTTCAGCTTCTTGTTATTGAAGTTTTACTCGCGTGGTTCTTCCTGAACTCCAACGTGGGGCTCGGCTTCGTAAAAGGCTTCTCCGAAATGTTCGAAAAACTGCTCGGATTCGCCAACGAAGGGACTAACTTCGTCTTTGGCAGTATGAACGATCAAGGTCTGGCATTCTTCTTCCTGAAAGTGCTGTGCCCAATCGTGTTCATCTCTGCGCTGATCGGTATTCTGCAGCACATCCGTGTTCTGCCTGTCATTATTCGCGCTATCGGTACTGTGCTGTCAAAAGTGAACGGCATGGGTAAGCTGGAATCGTTCAACGCCGTCAGCTCCCTGATCCTGGGCCAGTCTGAGAACTTTATCGCCTATAAAGACATTCTCGGTAAAATGTCCCGCAACCGCATGTACACCATGGCGGCCACTGCAATGTCTACCGTGTCCATGTCTATCGTGGGCGCATACATGACCATGCTGGAGCCAAAATACGTTGTTGCAGCGCTGGTTCTGAACATGTTCAGCACCTTTATCGTGCTGTCGCTGATCAACCCGTACCGCGTTGATGCCAGCGAAGAGAACATCCAGATGTCAAACCTGCATGAAGGTCAGAGCTTCTTCGAAATGCTGGGTGAATACATTCTGGCAGGCTTCAAAGTAGCGATTATCGTTGCGGCGATGCTGATCGGCTTTATCGCGCTGATTGCTGCCCTGAACGCCCTGTTCGCGGCAGTTCTGGGTATCTCCTTCCAGGGCATCCTGGGTTACATCTTCTACCCGATTGCCTGGGTAATGGGTGTTCCGGCAAGCGAAGCGCTGCAGGTTGGCAGTATTATGGCAACCAAACTGGTTTCTAACGAATTCGTGGCCATGATGGATCTGCAGAAAATTGCCAGCACGCTCTCTCCACGTGCGGAAGGCATCCTGTCCGTATTCCTGGTTTCCTTCGCAAACTTCTCTTCCATCGGTATTATCGCCGGTGCGATTAAAGGTCTGAACGAAGAGCAGGGTAACGTGGTCTCACGCTTCGGCCTGAAACTGGTATACGGTTCTACGCTGGTGAGCATTCTGTCTGCTTCTATCGCGGCACTGGTACTGTAATTCAGACTGCTAAACGAAAACCGGGAGCCTGTTCGCTCCCGGTTTTTTTATGCCTGCAGGACGTTGAGCGGCATGGGTTTACCTATCAGATACCCTTGCAGATAATCCACTCCGAACCGGAGCAGCATCTCGCGTTGCTCGGGCGTTTCCACAAATTCAGCCACCACGCAGAGTGATTTGGTTTTTGCCAGGTTGCAAATAGACTGCACAATCATTGCATCCATGTTGTCTGTGCAGATGTCCTTCACGAAGCAGCCATCGATCTTGATGATATCAGCCTGCAGACGCTTGAGGCGCTCGTAGTTGGCGTATCCTGTGCCAAAATCATCAATCGCGATACGGAAACCGTAATCCCGCAGCTGCTGGATATTTTTAATGCTCGGTCCCGAATTTGAAAAAGCCTGTTCTTCGGTAACCTCAATGACCACGGCCTGTGGTGGTACGCCATAGCGTTCAAACAGCGCGATAATTTCAGCGGCAATCTCTTTTTGCATCAGCGTCAGCGGCATCAGATTGACGGAAAAACGAGTTCCGGGATGCGTTGACGGATTATCACGCAGCCACGTCAGTAAGCTCTGTACCACGCTGATGTCGAAACGATGGCTCAGGTTAAACTGTGCAATTAACGGGATAAACCGATCGGGAGTGATGATCTCGCCATCACTTTCAAGGCGCGAAAGAATTTCGTAGTACCCTTCCCCGTCCGCGTTCTGGATCGGCTGGGCATAAAGATGGATGCCGTCAGCATCAAGAGCGCGTTTGATACGCCCCAGCATCAGTACCCTGTCCGTCGTTTGCCCGGAAACATCCTCAAGACTGTTGGTCAATGCCAGGACATTGTGCGCCGCGCATGACTGCTCGGACAACCAGCTCAGTTGTCCCAGGGTATGGTGCAAGTTGTCACCATTCTCGACTTCCCCCCAGGAGGCACCAAACTCAATATCCAGCCCGGTGTTATTCCAGAAAATCTTACGGCTGTTCAACTGATCGACAATATATTGCAGGCGCTCTGCGGTTCCTGGACCTAACAGTACCAGCACCAGTTCACTGCCGGGCAACTGGAAAAGTTTTTCATCCTGCTGGAGTAATGGCTGCAGAGATGCAGTAATCATCCGTTTGCAATGTACCCGCATGAGAATACCGTAATGGCGGCTTAAAAATTCCAGATTGTCCATCCGCAGGCAGCACACTTTTGCGTCAGGGTGGATTTTCAGGAAAACCTCCAGCGCACGAATGTTGGGTAACCCTGTCAGCGGATCGGTGAGCGCCCTCTCCTGCCAGCCCTGCTTCATCCACTCACTTCGCTGGTAGATCCTTGACATATAAAGCAGACAGATAGCAAAAGAGATCAGCACCGACAAAATAAAGGAAAGCGAGTACCCCGACTCCACCCCATTGAGGAAGTTATAGTTATAGGTTAACAGCAGAAGCGCAGATGCAGCCCACAGCAGCGAGATAAGTGCATAACTCAGACGGCTGATACCCAGCGTAAAAAGAATGAAAATCACTGGCATTAAATAGCCAGCAATAAGAGTTGATTGCATCGGAATGCAAAGAATTACAACAATAAACATCAGAAGCATCAGCCAACCTAATATAAACAAAGGTTTTTTATTAAGGACAATTGGCTTCACGCTTCGCCGCCAGAATGTTCTGGCATAACCTGGATTTGTTACCATTCTTAATGGATAATAGAACATCATCGTAAATATCAACGCTGCGCAAATCAGGCTTTGAATATCAACGATGTTATAAATTGCCGTACCTTCCCCAAAGAAAGTCGAAATCGTCACCGGGAAATCAAATAAGTAACCCGCCAGATACATCGATAATTTAATGCCTGACGGCACCATAAACCCAAGCCAGAAAATACGAAGCCCGATGTGCTTATTGGGCACACTATGACGCCAGCGCTTGCCCAGCGTCAGACGGAGCATGCCACAGGCCGCGAATACCGGAAAGGTCTGGCAAAACAGCAAAACGAGATGTTGTAGCGGTGCTAAATTAAGATTGTAAATATTAGTGACAGTAAAACTTAACAAAATGGGAATAATAGCACGGTAACCAAACAATAAAATAACAGCCAACATGACACTTAACGGTAACCACGCTAAATAGACATCATGCCCGTTAACAATTGCATGCGGAGAAATATAACGAGAAAAAGGAACCGCGAAGAGGCATAACGCCAGTGCAATCATAAATATCTTTACATTATTGTCAGTTTTTCTTTTCATCAAGTTAAAGGATCTATTCTACCATTAGTCTCATTGACCGGACGGATAATAGGTTTATTAATTGAGCGAATCAAGTTTCAGTCTACAAATAGACCGTTTTGTTGATTTGGGTTGAGGTGAGGTATAGAAAACACAGCCCTGATAACCCAAAAGCCAGGAAGCTGTTACAAAGGCATAAAAAAACCCCCGTCTTTCGACGAGGGTTCAAATTTTGGTGGAGCTAAGCGGGATCGAACCGCTGACCTCTTGCATGCCATGCAAGCGCTCTCCCAGCTGAGCTATAGCCCCACATGTTACTTTACCGACCAAACGCTGTTGGGTTCAGAGTTTGGTGGAGCTAAGCGGGATCGAACCGCTGACCTCCTGCATGCCATGCAGGCGCTCTCCCAGCTGAGCTATAGCCCCATCGTAAAGCTGTCATGTTGACGGGCGGCATAATATGAATTCCGCTGCTGAGTGTCAACGGCAAAATCAGCCCCGGACTTTCAATCGCTGAAAAATCATGCAAATGAATCACTTTGCGAGCCTGCTCGCAGTCAGGAGTTAAGCCTGTCACGTTTTCGTGTAAAACGGTGCTATAAAATGAACCACTAATTAACCCCACGAATATTCAGGAAATTGCATGATCAAGGAACGAATGACGCCAGAAGAGTTAGCCCTGCTCACTGGCTATAGCCGCCAGACCATCAATAAATGGGTACGCAAAGAGGGTTGGATTACATCGCCAAAACCAGGAGTTCAGGGAGGCAAGGCGCGTCTGGTGCATGTGAATGAAAAAGTTCGGGAGTTTATTCGCAGTGCACGCAGGGCATCAGAAACACCTGATATGCCCGATAACGCCTACCATGATGGCTCGCTACATACCTTACTTCTGACACTGGCAAATGAAATGACGCCGGATGAGCAAAAGCAGATGACCTCTCTGTTACTGCGCGAAGGGATTACCGGATTGTTGCAACGTTTAGGGATTCGCGACCAAAACTGACATGAAAAGATTACGCAGTAAAATGACCACGGAAGAGCTGGCTGATAGTCTGGGTGTCGCCAGGCAAACCGTAAACCGCTGGATACGCCAGAAAGGATGGAAAACAGAGGGCATTAACGGTGTGAAAGGCGGACGCGCCCGGCTGATTCATATTGATGCGCGAGTCAAAGAGCACATTATGAATCTTCCTGCCATTCGTAACCGTCAGGCAATTTACCAGTTGGCTGAATCCCCTTCCCTCTATGGAGAACCGGCATCGTCGAACCTGCTCCCGCAAATCATCGACTCGCTGGAGAATATGACCCCACTCGAACAGGAGCGCCTTCACGTATTGCTGAAGCGGGAAGGTGTACAAGGCTTTCTTGTGCGTCTCGGGATTGCGGAATAACACACATAAAAAACGGCAGGTCACCCTGCCGTTATTCTTATCTGGCGTTTAATTACTGCTGGCTTTCACGATCGGCAATAAAGCCCAGCGCCTTATTGATACGCGCCACGCTGCGTGATTTACCGATGGCATGTACGGTAACATCCAGCGCCGGGGATTGACCCGCGCCTGTCACCGCAACGCGCAATGGCATACCCACTTTGCCCATCCCGACTTCCAGTTCATCCGCCGTCGCCTGGATCGCATGATGCACATTCTCAGCGGTCCATTCCGTAATGGCAGCCAGCTTATCACGGACCACTTCCAGCGGCTGACGCGCAACCGGACGCAGGTGTTTTTTCGCCGCGTCAGCATCGAATTCGTCAAACTCTTCATAGAAGTAGCGGCAGCTTTCGGCGATTTCTTTCAGCGTCTTGCAACGCTCGCCGAGCAGTTTCACCAGCTCCGCCAGCTCAGGGCCGGTACGGGTATCAATATTTGCCTGCTCAATGTGCCACTGCAGATACGTCGCCACATATTCCGGCGGCATGGTATTGATGTAGTGGTGGTTCAGCCACAGCAGCTTATCGGTGTTGAACGCGCTGGCAGATTTGCTCACGGAGTTCAGAGAGAACAGATTGATCATCTCTTCGCGGCTGAAGATCTCCTGGTCACCGTGGGCCCAGCCCAGACGCACCAGGTAGTTCAGCAGTGCTTCCGGCAGATAGCCATCATCACGGTATTGCATCACGCTCACTGCGCCATGACGCTTGGACAGTTTTTTACCGTCATCACCGTTGATCATGGAAACGTGCGCGTACACAGGCACTGGCGCATTTAAGGCTTTCAGAATGTTGATCTGGCGCGGAGTGTTGTTGATATGGTCTTCACCACGAATAACGTGGGTAATTTCCATATCCCAGTCGTCAACCACAACGCAGAAGTTATAGGTTGGAGAACCGTCGGTACGGCGGATGATCAGGTCGTCCAGCTCCTGATTGCTGAATTCGATCGGGCCGCGGATCTGGTCATCAAAGATAACTGAACCTTCCTGCGGGTTGGCAAAACGCACCACGCAAGGCTCGTCAGCTGCGTGCTCGCTATGATCGTGGCGGCAGCGGCCGTCGTAGCGAGGTTTTTCGCCTTTTGCCATCTGCTCTTCACGCAGGGCATCCAGACGCTCTTTGGAGCAATAGCACTTATATGCCGTGCCTGCGACCAGCATCTCGTCAATCACGGCGTTATAACGGTCAAAACGTTTGGTCTGGAAGTACGGACCTTCGTCCCACTCCAGATTCAGCCAGTTCATACCATCCATAATGGCTTCGATTGCTTCCGGCGTAGAGCGCTCAAGATCGGTGTCTTCAATACGCAGCACGAACTCACCTTTGTTGTGGCGTGCAAAAAGCCAGGAATAGAGAGCAGTACGTGCACCACCGACGTGCAAATAGCCAGTCGGGCTCGGCGCGAAGCGAGTTTTGATTTTCATGAAATGGCCTTACGTTATAAAGATGCCGGCAATCGGCAAATCCTGGGGAAAAAACAATGGGCAATATTCTATCACTGTGAGGCGAATCCTCAATGTTGTTCCCTGTATCTGGCTTGAGTTTACTATTTTTGTTTAGAAATCATGCGTCACAGCCTGTTTCACGATCGTTTTGTTTAATTTTACGACGAACGAATAAAAACTTTAGAAAATGCGTTGACTCATTTTCAACTCTCCCTATAATGCGAATCCACACAGCGGGGGTGATTAGCTCAGTTGGTAGAGCATCTCCTTTACACGGAGGGGGTCGGCGGTTCGAGCCCGTCATCACCCACCATCTACTTTAAGTAGGCTCGCAGTGTAGATAAGTATTGAGATTGGGCGATTAGCTCAGTTGGTAGAGCATCTCCTTTACACGGAGGGGGTCGGCGGTTCGAGCCCGTCATCGCCCACCATTCTCACCTTATCGCAGCAGTTCCGAAATGGGCGATTAGCTCAGTTGGTAGAGCATCTCCTTTACACGGAGGGGGTCGGCGGTTCGAGCCCGTCATCGCCCACCATTTCGGGTCGTTAGCTCAGTTGGTAGAGCAGTTGACTTTTAATCAATTGGTCGCAGGTTCGAATCCTGCACGACCCACCAATGTAAAAAAGCGCCCTAAAGGCGCTTTTTTGCTATCTGCAGTTCCCATACTCTCCCGCGACGCTTTCTGCATACAACACTCAAGCTATTCCGTACCGCGCCGATACCTCTGTTTTATGGCGAAAAGGATCTCAATATGACAACCCTCAAGGCAGTATCGCTGTCAGCGATGGAAATCGGCAGTGTGGATAACAGTTCTGGCGGCAACGATATTGCCTCCCAGATTAACCGACTGACCAAACAGATTACGAAAGTCACCCAGCAGCTCAAAGAAGTGGCAATGGGTGATGCCACGGCAGAAGAGAAGCAAAAGCAGCAGGAGTTACTCGAATCCCAGCTGGCCATGCTGCAGGCACAGCTGGCGCAATTGCAGCGCCAGCAGGCAGAAGAGGCAGCGCCAAAGCAGACCACCACTCAGTCCGCTGCGGAAGGCGTTAACAAACCGTCCGCTGACCATCAGATTGATATTTATATCTGATCGCCCCCACTGCTAAACAGCGGATCGCGTGTGCGGGCTTCCATTAGCCGCTGAGCCTGCATACGCACCACGTCCCAGCACGCATTCGCCGCCCCCGAAAGCGAGCGATTTTTACGCCGAACCAGCATCAGCTGACGTTCGATGCAGGGTACAAATCGCTTCACCGTTAAACGGCTTCCCTGTGGCAGAGGTAACGCCAGCGCCGGAAGCACGCTGATCCCAATCCCCGCTTCGACCATAGGAAACAGCGTCGCCGGATGCCCAATCTCCTGCACGATAGTTGCCTGAACGCCTTGCGCAACCAGGGCAGCATCGATCAGCGGTCGGCTCCCCGACGCGTAATCCTGTAATACCAGGTTCGCCCCCTGGAGTAACTGCCAGTTCACCTCCGGCAACATGGCCAGAGGATCGTCATCGCGACACAACAGCAGAAACGGTTCTGAAAGGACAATTTCGCACGCAAGATCGCTCACCGGGCCGGGATCGATAACAATACCGAAATCCACATCACCCTGACGAATGCTCTCCAGCACCCACTGCTGCGGTCTGTCGTGCAGGACAAAATCAATATCAGGATAGAGGTGGTTACTCTCGGCAATACACTGGGGAATAAGATGCGCAGATATCGTCTGGCTCGCCGCCACCCTTACGGTGCCGGAAAGCTGTTGCCCGAGCCGCCCCACATCCCTGAGCGTGCTGTTGAGTTCATCCAGCAGCCTCTCCAGGCGCGTCGCCAGTTGCTGCCCCGCTTCGGTAAGCACCACTTCACGCGTGGTTCTGTCGAGCAGTTTCACACCGGTCTGGCTTTCAAGCTCTTTGACACTGTGACTGACAGCAGACTGGCTAAGCCCAATCATCTCCCCCGCCCGGCTAAAGCTGCGGGCCTGGGCGACGGTAACAAACACGCGAAGCTGACGTAGAGAATAATTCATCTGTTTAATTCATGAATGGATGCAATAAATCGATTTTATTTCTCAAACGGAAGAAAGCACAATAGCGGCATCTGTTTTCAGGAGTGATTATGAAACTTTTTCGTATCCTTGATCCGTTTACGCTTACCCTGATTGTCACCGTTTTGCTGGCCTCCTTTTTCCCTGCGCGAGGCGGTTTCGTTCCGTTCTTTGAAGGGCTGACCACGGCAGCAATCGCGTTGCTGTTCTTTATGCACGGTGCCAAACTTTCCCGTGAAGCCATCATTGCAGGCGGTAGCCACTGGCGACTGCATCTGTGGGTAATGTGCAGTACCTTTATTCTCTTCCCGATCCTCGGCGTTTTGTTCGCCTGGTGGGCACCCGTGAATGTTGATCCGGCGCTCTATACTGGCTTTCTGTATCTTTGCATTCTGCCTGCGACCGTTCAGTCCGCCATTGCGTTCACTTCGCTGGCGGGCGGGAACGTCGCGGCCGCCGTCTGTTCGGCGTCAGCGTCCAGCCTGCTAGGTATTTTTGTCTCACCGCTTCTGGTGGGGCTGCTGATGAATATGCACGGCGCGGAAGGTAATCTGGAGCAGGTGGGTAAAATCTGTCTGCAACTGCTATTGCCATTTGTTCTCGGGCATCTTTCTCGCCCGTGGACCGGTGCGTTTGTGGCGAAGCATAAAAAATGGATCTCAAAAACCGACCAGACGTCGATTCTGCTCGTTGTTTACTCAGCCTTCAGCGAAGCGGTAGTAAACGGCATCTGGCATAAAGTCGGCGTGGGATCGCTGCTGTTTATCGTCGTGGTCAGTATCGTTTTGCTGGCTATCGTGATTGCGGTGAATGTTTTTGTGGCCCGCAAGTGCGGCTTCAACAAAGCGGACGAAATCACCATTGTCTTCTGTGGCTCGAAAAAGAGCCTGGCGAACGGTATCCCGATGGCCAACATTCTGTTCCCGACCTCAGTGATAGGGATGATGGTGCTGCCGCTGATGATTTTCCATCAGATCCAGCTTATGGTCTGTGCGGTACTGGCGCGTCGGTACAAACGCCAGACCGAAAAGCTGGCGCAGGAAGAGACCCGCGCCGCGAAGGCTTAAGGACGTTTCAGGGGCTGAACCAGCTGGGTCAGCCCTTCTGTTTTAACGAGTAACGTAATTGCCATTAGCTCGCCCAGCCGCCCGGCGGGAAACTCATCCTTACGGGCAAACCACAGCAGATACTCTTCCGGCAAATCGATCAGCCTGCGGCCTTTATATTTGCCGAACGGCATCTCCGTATTGGCGATCTCAATAAGCTGCTCTTTCTCCACGTCACTCTCCCAGCAGGCGCATCATCTCTGCTTCGTCGATAACCTCAATGCCCAGTTCCTGCGCTTTGGCCAGCTTCGAACCGGCGGCTTCCCCGGCGATCACCAGGTCGGTTTTCTTCGACACGCTGCCCGCCACTTTTGCCCCCAGCGCCACCAGACGCGCTTTGGCATCATCACGTGAAAGCTGGCTCAGGCTACCGGTCAGGACCACCGTTTTACCCGCAAACGGGCTGTCTATCTCTTCCGCATTCACCACCACTGGCGCAGGCCATGTAATGCCTTCTTTCAGTAACTGGCCGATCACCTCGCGGTTACTCTCTTCAGCGAAGAAATTATAGACGTGCGTCGCAACCACAATACCGACATCCGGCACTTTTTGTAGCTCGTCGATGCTCGCTTTTTCCAGCGCCTCCAGCGTGCCAAAGTACGCCGCGAGGCCCGCTGCCGTTGCTTCACCCACTTCACGAATACCCAGCGCATAGAGGAAGCGGGCAAAGGTGGTCTCTTTCGCGGCTTCCAGCGCGTTAACGACATTCTGCGCTGACTTCGGCCCCATGCGGTCAAGCCCGGTGAGTTTTCCCGCGGTCAGCCTGAAGAGATCCGCAGGCGTATGGACATACTCTTTCTCAACCAGCTGATCGATAATCTTATCGCCCATGCCGTCGACATCCATCGCGCGACGGGAAACGAAATGCTTAAGCGACTCTTTACGCTGCGCGCCGCAAATTAACCCGCCCGTACAGCGCGTTACCGCTTCACCTTCGACACGTTCAACGTCCGAGCCGCAAACCGGGCAGTGGGACGGGAATTCAATAGCACGCGTATCGTCAGGACGTTCTGACTCAACGACGTTAACCACCTGCGGGATAACATCACCCGCGCGACGAATCACCACTTTGTCGCCAATGCGCAGACCCAGACGCGCAATTTCATCGGCATTGTGCAGCGTGGCGTTGCTCACCAGCACGCCAGCAACCTGAACCGGCTCCAGTCGCGCCACTGGCGTAATCGCCCCTGTACGCCCCACCTGGAATTCCACGTCGCGGACAAAGGTCATCTGCTCCTGCGCCGGGAATTTAAAGGCCACCGCCCAGCGCGGTGCGCGAGCCACAAAGCCTAACTGCTCCTGAAGTTCAAGTGAGTTAACCTTGATCACCACGCCATCAATATCAAAACCAAGCGTTGGACGGTCCTCTTCAACCTTGTGGTAGAACGCCAGCACCGCTTCCGGAGAATCGCATAGCTGTACGCGATTACTCACCGGCAGGCCCCACGCCTTAAATTGCAGCAAACGCCCGAGGTGGGTATCCGGCAGTTCACCGCCTTCCAGAATCCCCACGCCATAGCAGAAGAACGTAAGCGGTCGCTTCGCGGTTATGCGCGGGTCCAGCTGGCGCAACGAGCCTGCCGCCGCGTTACGTGGGTTAGCAAATACTTTCCCGCCGGTACGACGCGCTTCTTCGTTAATTTTTTCGAAGCCCGCCTGCGGCAGGAACACTTCACCGCGCACTTCCAGACGTGCCGGGATGTTATCGCCACGCAACCTCAGCGGGATAGCGCGAATAGTACGCACGTTGGTGGTGATATCCTCACCCGTGGTGCCGTCACCACGGGTAGCGGCGCGCACCATCACGCCATTTTCATAGAGGATACTGACCGCCAGGCCGTCCAGCTTCAGCTCACAGCACCAGGTCAGGGAGTCACTGCTTTTCAGCCGGTCCTGCACGCGCTTGTTAAACGCCAGGAAACTTTCTTCATCAAAAACGTTATCCAGCGACAGCATCGGCACTTCATGCCGCACCTGGCTGAACGCCCCCAGCGGCTCTGCGCCCACACGCTGAGTCGGGGAATCAGGCGTGATTAATTCAGGGTGCTGCGCCTCAAGTTCGCGCAGTTCACGCATCAGGCGGTCATACTCCGCATCCGGAATTTCCGGCGCGTCCATAACGTGGTAGAGGTATTCATGATGGCGAAGCGTGGTTCGCAGTTCAGTGAGTTGTTGTTCGATTGAGTCCATATCGCACCATCAAGAGAAAAAACCCCCGACATGCGGGGGTTGAGGAGGAGTTGAAGTAAACGCGACGATTATGCGTTGGCTTCCTTAACTTCGCGGATGCGGTCCTGATACTCGCGCAGTTTCTGCGGCGTCATCATACGACGCTGATCGTCGAGCACCACACCACCCACTTCGTCGGCAATGTGCTGAGCGGACTGCAGCATCAGCTTGAAGTTTTGCAGTTCGTCACCGTAAGACGGCACCTGCATAAAGATTGTCACACCCGGCGTCACGAAATCACCGCTCATATCCGGATCAAAGGTGCCAGGGTTGACCATATTCGCCAGGCTGAACAGCGCCGGGCCGCTACCGTCAGGGCTCAGGTGGCGATGGAAAATATTCATATCGCCAAACTTGAAGCCTGCCTGTTGAATGCTGTTAAGCAGGACGTCACCGTTCAGATGGCTGCCATGATGTGCGGCCACGTTCATGATGATCACCGCTTCTTTACGCTGCGGTTTTTCAACAACGGGTTCAGGCTCGGCAACAGGTTCAGGCTCAACGAGCGGTGCCGGATCTGGCTGTGGCGCAGGCTGTTGTACCGGCGGCTGAGGCTGGTGCACAGGCTGCTGGACCGGCTGCGGCTGGACTGGCTGCTGTTGAGCCGGTTGCGGTGCAGCAGGCTGCTGAGAAACAGGCTGTTGCGGCGGCTGACGCACCGGCTCTTCCACAGGCGGCTGCGCAGGCTGGCGCGGCTGTGCAGAAGCATACGGCGGTTGATACTGGTGCTGCGGAGCGCGGGGTGCGTCATGCTCCCCATGAGCTGCGCCGGGCGCAGTATTGACCCGATGAACACGAACTTCACCCACGCCGTCGTCGTCGCTACCTATGATGTCGTCTTCACCGTCATCGTCGTCACGACTGGACTTCATGCGCTTCAGTGGGCGATCGCGAAACATAGAAGAGCGCTCTTTACGGCTGGTCCAGAAACCATGTACCAGTAAAGCGATTATGGCGATCGCGCCAACAATGATTAATATCAGACGCAAATCCTGCATCATTATATTCTCTGTTGTTCTAACACCTTGCCACCACGGCAAACATTTACTCACTAAGAGTATTTGCCGTTTACGTCAAGTGCAAGTGTGTGCAGAGCATTCACAGCATAAAGATGCGCTAAAACGTGCTTTTTGCTGTTTTTTCGAACATTTCCGAACTGGTCATTGGTCCGTAACTGGATAATATAGGCGGGCAATTCCACTGGTTGTGTAAAAAGGAGTACAGCCTGGTTATGGTTTCAACATCTTCTCCCACCCCGCGCAGCGGCGTCTGGTATTTTTCTCAGGGCTGGAAACTGGTCTCCCTGCCGGGTATTCGCCGCTTCGTTATTCTGCCACTGCTTATTAATATTCTTTTGATGGGCGGCGCGTTCTGGTGGTTGTTCACAAAGCTGGAAAGCTGGGTTCCCGCCATTATGAGCCATGTGCCTGACTGGCTGCAGTGGCTGAGCTACGTGCTGTGGCCGATTGTGGTCATTTCCGTGCTGCTGGTATTCGGCTATTTCTTTTCGACCATTGCCAACTGGATAGCCGCGCCGTTTAACGGCCTGCTGGCAGAACAATTAGAAGCGCGTCTTACCGGTGCCACACCGCCGGATACGGGCGTACTGGGCGTCATGAAAGATATCCCGCGCATCATGAAACGCGAGTGGCAGAAATTTGCCTGGTATCTGCCGCGCGCGATTGTGCTGCTTATCCTCTATTTTGTGCCCGGCATCGGCCAGACGGTCGCGCCGGTACTGTGGTTCCTGTTCAGCGCCTGGATGCTGGCGATCCAGTATTGCGACTATCCGTTTGATAACCACAAAGTGCCGTTTAAAGCGATGCGCACGGCCCTGCGCACGCAGAAAGTCGCCAATATGCAGTTCGGCGCGCTGACGAGCCTGTTCACGATGATCCCGTTCCTTAATCTGTTCATCATGCCGGTCGCCGTCTGCGGCGCGACGGCGATGTGGGTGGATTGTTATCGTGCTAAACATGCGTTGTGGAAATAATGCAAAAATGTGTAAAACAGGGGTGGCTTATGCCGCCCCTTATTCCATACTGATCCCCATTATTTCCTTGCAGTATATAGATATGCGAATTCCTTACTTCCCCATACTTATTCAACAGGTATGCTGGGACGGTATCCCAATTTCATACAGTTAAGGACAGGCCATGAGTAAGATTTATGAAGACAACTCGCTGACTATCGGTCATACGCCCCTGGTTCGACTGAACCGTATCGGTAATGGACGCATCCTGGCGAAGGTCGAATCACGTAACCCGAGCTTCAGCGTAAAATGCCGTATCGGTGCAAACATGATTTGGGATGCGGAAAAACGTGGCGTGCTGAAGCCAGGCGTTGAGCTGGTGGAGCCAACCAGTGGTAACACGGGTATCGCATTGGCCTATGTTGCTGCGGCGCGTGGCTACAAGCTGACGCTGACCATGCCTGAAACCATGAGCATTGAACGCCGCAAGCTGCTGAAAGCGCTGGGCGCAAACCTGGTTCTGACCGAAGGCGCGAAAGGCATGAAAGGTGCCATTCAGAAAGCCGAAGAGATCGTTGCCAGCGATCCGGAGAAATATCTGCTGCTGCAGCAGTTCAGCAACCCGGCAAACCCGGAAATTCACGAAAAAACCACCGGCCCGGAAATCTGGGAAGATACTGATGGCCAGGTTGACGTGTTTATCTCCGGCGTGGGTACCGGCGGTACGCTGACGGGTGTGTCTCGCTATATAAAAGGCACAAAAGGTAAAAAAGACCTGATCACCGTTGCCGTGGAACCCACCGACTCTCCGGTTATCGCTCAGGCGCTGGCGGGTGAAGAACTCAAACCAGGCCCGCACAAAATTCAGGGTATTGGCGCGGGCTTCATTCCGGGTAACCTGGATCTGAAGCTGATTGATAAAGTGGTGGCTATCACCAATGAAGAAGCCATCTCTACCGCGCGTCGCCTGATGGACGAAGAAGGTATTCTGGCAGGTATATCTTCCGGTGCTGCCGTTGCGGCTGCGCTCAAACTTCAGGAAGATGAAGCCTTTACCAATAAGAATATTGTGGTTATCCTTCCTTCCTCGGGTGAGCGATACTTAAGCACAGCACTGTTTGCCGATCTCTTCACAGAGAAAGAACTGCAACAGTAATGCCAGCATGTTAAAAACGCGTAAAAAAGCACCTTTTTGGGTGCTTTTTTGTGGCCTGCTTCAAAGTTTTGCCCCTCCTGGCATTGATTCACCCCGTTGGGTCTGGTATTTAAACCAGCAATTATTTTGATGCGCGAAATTAATCAGTGAACGAAATAGCCTTGCTGAATCGATTTTATGATTTGGTTCAAGTCTTGCTTTCACTGCATAATGTTTAATGACGATTGAAACGTCAGCGCTAACAATACAGGCTAAAGTTAAGTCGCCAGGCTAGACTTTAGTTCCACAACACTAAACCTATAAGTTGGGGAAATACAATGTTCCAGCAAGAAGTTACCATTACCGCTCCGAACGGTCTGCACACCCGCCCTGCTGCTCAGTTTGTTAAAGAAGCGAAAGGCTTCACTTCTGAAATCACTGTGACTTCCAACGGCAAAAGCGCTAGCGCGAAAAGCCTGTTTAAACTGCAGACTCTGGGTCTGACCCAGGGCACCGTCGTCACCATCTCTGCGGAAGGTGAAGACGAGCAGAAAGCAGTTGAGCATCTGGTTAAGCTGATGGCTGAACTCGAGTAAGTTTCCGGGTTCTTTTCAATATCAGTCACAAGTAAGGTAGGGTTATGATTTCAGGCATTTTAGCATCTCCGGGTATCGCTTTCGGCAAAGCATTGCTGCTGAAAGAAGACGAAATCGTCATTGACCGGAAAAAAATTTCTGCCGACAAGGTTGATCAGGAAGTTGAGCGTTTTCTGAGCGGTCGTGCCAAGGCATCTGCGCAACTGGAAGCGATCAAAACTAAAGCTGGCGAAACTTTCGGTGAAGAAAAAGAAGCCATCTTCGAAGGGCATATCATGCTGCTCGAAGATGAGGAGCTGGAGCAGGAAATCATAGCCCTGATTAAAGATAAAGGCATGACGGCCGACGCGGCTGCACATGAAGTTATCGAAGGTCAGGCAACTGCCCTGGAAGAACTGGATGATGAATACCTGAAAGAGCGTGCGGCTGACGTGCGTGACATCGGTAAGCGCCTGCTGCGCAACATCCTGGGTCTGGCCATTATCGATCTGAGCGCGATTCAGGACGAAGTTATCCTGGTTGCCGCTGACCTGACCCCGTCTGAAACCGCACAGCTGAACCTGAAAAAGGTCCTCGGTTTTATCACCGACGCGGGCGGCCGTACCTCCCACACCTCAATCATGGCGCGTTCTCTGGAACTGCCTGCGATCGTGGGCACCGGCAGCGTCACCTCTCAGGTGAAAAACGGCGACTATCTGATTCTGGATGCCGTAAACAACCAGGTTTACGTCAACCCAACTAACGAAGAGATCGAGCAACTGCGCGCCGTTCAGGAGCAGGTTGCGACCGAGAAAGCGGAACTCGCTAAACTGAAAGACCTGCCAGCCATTACGCTGGACGGCCACCAGGTTGAAGTGTGCGCGAACATCGGTACTGTACGTGACGTTGATGGCGCTGAGCGCAACGGTGCGGAAGGTGTTGGTCTGTATCGTACTGAATTCCTGTTCATGGACCGCGACGCGCTGCCAACTGAAGAAGAACAGTTCGCTGCATACAAAGCTGTCGCTGAGGCCTGTGGCTCTCAGGCAGTTATCGTCCGTACCATGGACATCGGTGGCGACAAAGAGCTGCCGTACATGAACTTCCCGAAAGAAGAGAACCCGTTCCTGGGCTGGCGTGCTGTGCGTATCGCCATGGATCGCAAAGAGATCCTGCGTGACCAGGTTCGCGCCATCCTGCGTGCCTCCGCTTTCGGTAAGCTGCGCATCATGTTCCCGATGATCATCTCTGTTGAAGAAGTGCGTGCACTGAAAAAAGAGATCGAAATCTACAAACAGGAACTGCGTGACGAAGGTAAAGCGTTTGACGAGTCAATCGAGATCGGCGTGATGGTGGAAACACCTGCGGCCGCGACCATTGCGCGTCATTTAGCCAAAGAAGTTGATTTCTTTAGTATTGGCACCAATGATTTAACGCAGTACACCCTGGCAGTTGACCGTGGTAATGATATGATCTCCCATCTCTACCAGCCAATGTCACCGTCCGTACTGAACTTGATCAAGCAAGTTATTGATGCTTCTCATGCAGAAGGTAAATGGACTGGCATGTGTGGTGAGCTTGCAGGCGACGAACGTGCTACACTTCTGTTGCTGGGTATGGGTCTGGACGAATTCTCTATGAGCGCCATTTCCATCCCGCGCATTAAGAAGATTATCCGTAACACGAACTTCGAAGATGCGAAGGTGTTAGCAGAGCAGGCTCTTGCTCAACCGACAACGGACGAGTTAATGACGCTGGTTAACAAGTTCATTGAAGAAAAAACAATCTGCTAATCCACGAGATGCGGCCCAATTTACTGCTTAGGAGAAGATCATGGGTTTGTTCGATAAACTGAAATCTCTGGTTTCTGATGATAAGAAAGACTCCGGAACTATTGAGATTGTTGCTCCGCTCTCCGGCGAGATCGTCAACATCGAAGACGTGCCGGATGTAGTGTTTGCTGAGAAAATCGTTGGTGATGGCATTGCTATCAAACCAACTGGCAACAAAATGGTTGCTCCAGTTGACGGCACCATCGGTAAAATTTTTGAAACCAACCATGCGTTCTCTATCGAATCCGATAGCGGTATCGAGCTGTTCGTTCACTTCGGTATCGACACCGTTGAACTGAAAGGTGAAGGCTTCAAACGTATCGCAGAAGAAGGCCAGCGTGTTAAAGTTGGCGACCCGGTGATTGAATTTGATCTGCCACTGCTGGAAGAAAAAGCCAAGTCTACCCTGACTCCGGTTGTTATCTCCAACATGGATGAAATCAAAGAACTGATCAAACTGTCTGGCAGCGTCACCGTGGGTGAAACCCCGGTTATCCGCATCAAGAAGTAATTCTTGCCGCACAGAGAAATGGCACCTTCGGGTGCCATTTTTGTTTATGCGGGGAGGATAAGCTCGTCATAGCCTTTCGACTGCGTATACAGCATCACGTCAGTCACCCGATCGCCCGCCATGCGAATGGCATCGGCAACGGTTTTGCCTTCAACAATTCCGCTGACCAGCTCCGAACAGAACAGATCGCCCGTTCCTTTCAGATCCGTCTCCACACGCGGATGAGCACTGACGGTCACGCCTTCTCGTGTGACCAGCACCACGTGAATATTTTCCGGATTGTCAGCCACCGGCGCACTGGTGATCGCCACCCATTTCAGCGTGTCAGACAACAGCGCCTGTGCGGCGGCAATGGCGCTTTCCGGTGTACGGCACGACCTGCCGCTTAACACTTCCAGCTCAAATACGTTTGGCGTAATGCCCTGGGCCAGCGGCAGCAGATGCTGACGATAGGCTTCCGGGATCTCCGGTTTTACGTACATTCCACTGTCGATATCGCCGATAACCGGATCGACCAGAACCAGCAGATCGGGATGCTGCACTTTGATGGCCTTAAGCCACTGGGCCAGCAGCGCGATCTGGCTGGCGCTGCCCATATAGCCAGTGGTTACCGCCTTTAACTCACGCAAGATCTCACGCTCTTCCAGTGCTTTCAGATAGCCGCTAAACCACTCATCGGGGATCACGCCACCGTAGAACGTATCGTAATGCGGCGTGTTGCTGAACAGCACCGTCGGCACAGCTGTAACGTTAAGCCGGTGCGTTCTGATATTGGGCACCGCGATGCTATTCCCCACGCTGCCATACACCACCTGAGACTGCACGGCGACAATATCGGTTTGCCGCGCCCGTGTTTTATCCCGGAATAAAATCATCTCCATGACGCTTAAATCCCCGCCCCCTGCGAATAACTCTCTTCACCAAAGACACCGGTAGACAGGTAACGATCGCCGCGATCGCAGATAATCGCTACCACCACTGCGCCAGGGTTTGCCTTCGCCACCCGAATCGCGCCTGCTACTGCGCCCCCCGAACTGACTCCGCAGAAGATACCTTCACGCACGGCCAGCTCACGCATGGTATTCTCCGCCTCGCGCTGGTGAAGATCCAGCACCTGATCCACAAGCTGCGCATTAAAGATGCCAGGCATATATTCCGCAGGCCAGCGGCGGATTCCGGGAATACTGCTCCCCTCTTCCGGCTGCAGGCCAACGATGGTGACCGCTTTTTCCTGCTCGCGCAGAAACCGCGACACGCCGGTAATGGTGCCCGTCGTCCCCATGCTGGAAACGAAATGCGTAATGCGTCCGCCGGTCTGCTGCCAGATTTCCGGGCCGGTGGTGGTGTAGTGCGCGTAAGGGTTATCCGGGTTGTTGAACTGGTCGAGCAGCTTGCCTTCGCCGCGCTCGGCCATCGCGAATGCTAAGTCGCGCGCCCCTTCCATCCCCTGCTCTTTGGTCACAAGAATCAGTTCGGCTCCGTAGGCGCGCATGGCGGCGCGGCGCTCCTGGCTCATGTTGTCTGGCATCAGCAGCTTCATGCGGTAGCCTTTCAGCGCCGCAATCATTGCCAGCGCGATACCGGTGTTGCCACTGGTGGCCTCAATCAACACGTCGCCGGGCTTAATCTCACCGCGTTTTTCCGCCTGGACGATCATCGACAGCGCCGCTCTGTCCTTTACCGATCCCGCAGGGTTATTGCCTTCAAGTTTGACCCAGATTTCGCTGCCGTTGGCACACCCCATGCGCTGAAGTTTGACCAGAGGAGTATTGCCGATGGTGTGTTCTAATGTATTCATGATCGCTGTCCAATAAAAAGCCCGGTGGCGCTGCGCTTACCGGGCCTACGGACGTCATCTTGTAGGCCGGGTAAGCGCAGCGCCACCCGGCAAAACTACGTAATCCTAACCTATCAGGCTGTCTCCGCCAGAGCAATATCCTCGCGCGCCTCAATACGATCGTTGCCGTGATAAATACGGGCATGTTGCAGGCCGACAAACAGGCGCTCTCCCCGGTACGGCGGCTCGTCGTCGCGCATGACCACGGTCAGCGGCTCGGTGTACCAGCCCAGCGGCTGTACCACCAGTTGGGTGTAGTGTCCTTTTGGGCTGGCTTCCAGCACCTGCACCGGCAGCGGTGAATCCAGGCTGGTGCGACGGCTGACGTCCACTTCCCACGGACGCAGGAACAGATCGACCGGCCCCTGGTGCGCGGAGGTATAGCCCAGCGGCCAGCGGTGCGCGCCCACGTGGAACTGTCCGCCGCGAATGGTGCCCTGCAGTCGGTTCACTTCACCCATAAATTCGAGCACGAAGCGGGTCGCCGGTTCACGCCAGAGCTGTTCTGGCTCATCCACCTGCTCAATATTCCCCTGGCTCATCACTACCACGCGGTCGGCAACCTCCATCGCCTCTTCCTGATCGTGGGTCACGAAGACGCTGGTGAATTTCAGCTCTTCATGCAGCTGACGCAGCCAGCGGCGCAGCTCTTTGCGCACCTGCGCATCCAGCGCGCCGAAGGGTTCATCCAGCAGCAAAATTTGTGGCTCAACGGCCAGCGCGCGCGCCAGCGCCACGCGCTGCTTCTGCCCGCCGGAAAGCTGTGCCGGAAAACGGTCCGCCAGGTGAGCCAGCTGTACCATCTCCAGCAGTTTGGTCACTTTCGCTTTAATGGCTGCCGCATTAGGGCGTTCACGACGCGGCAGCACGGTCAGACCAAAGGCGATGTTGTCGAACACGGTCATGTGGCGGAACAGCGCGTAATGCTGGAACACAAAGCCCACCTTACGATCGCGGGCGTGCAGGCGGCTCACGTCGGTACCGTGGAAGCGGATGTGCCCGCTGGTCTGGTGCTCAAGCCCGGCGATAATCCGCAGCAGCGTGGTTTTACCGGAGCCGGACGGCCCCAGCAGCGCGACCATTTGTCCGGAAGGGATATCCAGCGAGATATCATTCAGCACCTGGGTGCGACCAAAAGACTTCTTAATATTGGCAATCTCAATGCTCATGATTTCCCTCCTGATGCTGACGTTTTTCCTGATTCTCTAAACGCCACTGCACCACACTCTTCAAAAACAGGGTCAAAATGGCCATCAGCGTCAGCAACGCTGCGGCAGTAAAGGAACCGACGGTGTTGTAGTCCTGTTCCAGTAACTCAATCTGTAACGGCAGCGACAGGGTTTCGCCACGAATCGAGCCGGAGACCACCGACACCGCACCAAATTCGCCAATCGCACGGGCATTGGTCAGCACCACGCCATACAGCAGCGCCCAGCGAATATTCGGCAGCGTGACGCGGCGGAACATCTGCCAGCCAGATGCGCCCAGCAGCACCGCCGCCTCATCTTCATGGCTGCCCTGGCTTAACATCACCGGCACCAGCTCGCGCACCACAAACGGACAGGTGACAAAAATCGTGACCAGTACCATACCCGGCCAGGCGAACATGATCTGCAGGTCATGCTCATCCAGCCAGCCGCCGAGCGGGCCGTTGGAGCCGTAAAACAGCAGGTAAACCAGGCCGGCCACCACCGGTGACACGGCAAACGGAATATCCAGCAATGTCAGTAATAGCTGGCGGCCAGGAAAGTTAAAGCGCGTTACCAGCCAGGCCAGCAGCGTACCAAACACCAGGTTAACCGGGACGGTGATCAGCGCAATCAGTACAGTCAGCCAGATGGCGTGCAGCATGTCCGGGTTCGTCAGGTTCTCCAGCGCGGGCATCAGCCCTTTGCTGAACGCCTGAACAAAGATGTACACCATTGGCACAACGAGAATAAACGCTGAAACCAGCACGCCCGTACCAATCAGAAACCATTTGCCCCAGTTAATACGGGGCGCGTCATAGCGCTTCAATTGAGTAACTTCCGCCATCAGTGACCTACCACACGCCGACCAAAGCGACTTTGCAGGGTGTTAATCGAAAACAGCAGCAGCAACGATGCGGCGAGGATCACCGAGGCAATCGCACTCGCTGCCGGATAATCAAACTCCTGCAAACGGACAAAAATCATCAGCGAGGTCACTTCGGTTTTCCACGCGATGTTCCCGGCAATGAAGATCACCGCACCGAACTCCCCGAGGCTGCGGGTAAACGACAGCGCAACGCCCGCTAACAGCGCCGGAGACAGTTCAGGCAACACCACTTTGCGGAAGCTCTGCCAGCGTGTGGCCCCCAGCGTTTCCGCCGCTTCTTCATATTCCGGGCCTAACTCTTCCAGCACCGGCTGTACGGTACGTACCACAAACGGAATACTGGTAAACGCCATCGCCACCGCGATGCCGAGCCAGGTATAGGTCACTTTGATATCAAACTTCGCCAGCCACTCACCGTAAAAACCGTTTACGGAGAAGAGCGAGGCCAGCGTCAAACCGGCCACCGCCGTTGGCAGTGCAAACGGCAGATCCATTAACGCATCGAGTAGCGTGCGGCCAGGGAAGCGATAGCGGGTTAAGATCCACGCCATTAGCAGGCCAAATACACCGTTGAAAATCGACGCGACAAACGCCGACAGCAGCGTGACTTTATAAGCCGCCACCACCTGCGGGTTAGTGACGACGTCCCAGTATTGCGACCAGCTCATCTCAGAGAGCTGCATCACCAGCGCGCTGAGCGGTAACAACAAAATCAGACAGACGAACAGCAGGCTGGTCCCAAGACTTAAGGTAAATCCCGGCAGCACACGTCTGGAAGACACTGCAAACATTACTTACGCCCCGCCGCCAGCAATTTGTCCAGCTCACCGCCGCTGGTAAAGTGCGTTTTCATCACCTCAGGCCAGGAGCCGAAATGATCTTCCACGCGGAACAGCGCGGTTTGCGGGAACTTGTCTTTCAGTTTGCTCATCACGTCCGGGTTATTCACGCGATAATAGTAATCGGTGATAATCGTCTGCGCCTGCGGGCTGTAGAGATAGTTGAGGTAGGCTTTCGCCGCCTTCTCTGTACCGTTGGCCTTGACGTTTTTATCCACCCAGGCAACCGGGAACTCCGCCAGAATATTGGTTTTCGGGATAACGACCTCGAAGCCCTGTGCTTCGTACTGCTTGCGGATGTTGTTCACTTCGGATTCAAAGCTGATCAGCACGTCGCCCAGCCCACGTTCGGCGAAGGTCGTCGTTGCTCCACGGCCGCCGGTATCAAACACTTCGACGTTTTTCAGGAACTGGGTCATGAACTGCTCGGTTTTCGCTCTGTCGTTACCGTCAGCCTTGTCTGCCGCGCCCCACGCCGCCAGATAGGTATAGCGGGCGTTACCGGAGGTTTTCGGGTTCGGGAAAATCAGCTTTACGTCAGAGCGCACGAGGTCGCTCCAGTCGTGGATATTTTTCGGGTTGCCCTTACGCACCAGGAATCCCATGGTGGAGTAAAACGGCGAGCTGTTGTTCGGCAAACGGCTCTGCCAGTCAGCAGGAATGAGCTTGCCTTTGTCGTGCAGGATCTGCACGTCCGTCACCTGGTTGTAGGTCACGACGTCCGCTTTTAGCCCCTGCAGGATCGCCAGCGCCTGCTTGGACGAGCCGGCGTGAGACTGCTTGATGGTCAGCTTATCGCCATTGTTTTCTTTCGCCCACTGCTGTTCAAATGACGGGTTCAGGGCGGCAAACAGCTCGCGGGAGACATCATAGGAACTGTTCAACAGCTCAGTTGCCTGCGCTTGTGCCACCAGCAGCAAACCCGCCAGCGCCAGCGATCCTTTTTTCAGTACAGTAACGGCCATTGCGCACCTATATTTGTGATGACTATCTTATAGTCATAATATTTATAACGAGTGCGAAAGGAGTAACGGTTTTATATACCGTTTGGTGATTTACAAGCAGAAAAGGGAATAAGGGGTGCGGGGAAAATTGCCGGGTGGCGCTAACGCTTACCCGGCCTACGTATGGAGAGCGGTTTTACAGCGCCAGCAGGCGCTCCACGGACGGGGCGAAGTAGTAGCCGCCGGTCACCGGTTTGGTGAAGCGCAGCATGGCGTCGCGCTTGCCGTCAGTATCGCCGAACATACTCAGCAGCTGTTGTTCGATGTTATACAGACGCGCGCAGTAGGCGCAGAAATAAAGACCGTGCGTGCCGCTTGCCGTGCCGTATGGCAGGCTCTGGCGAACAATCTTCAGCCCTTTGCCCTCTTCTTTCAGATCAACGCGGGTCAGGTGAGACGTCACCGGGCGGTCGTCGCCGTCGATCTCTTCGTTAGCCTCTTTGGTGCGGCCAATCATCATCTCCTGGTCGTGCACGCTCATGCGGTTAAGCTGCTTGAGGTTGTGTTCCCAGCGCTGCACAAACACGTAGCTGCCGCCCGCATCGACGCCATCTTTGATGACCGCCACATCACGGCGCGTCTCTTCACCCGCCGGGTTTTCGGTCCCGTCGACAAAGCCGCTCAAATCGCGTTCTTCCACCCAGCGGAATCCGTGAACCTCTTCCTGCACGTCAATGCTGTCACCAAATGCTTCAACGGCAGCCTGGGCCACAGAGAAGTTTACGTCGTGGCGCAGAGAGAGAATATGAATCAGCACGTCGTACTGCGTCGCCGGAGCCAGACCTTTACCGTAAGGAATAAAATCTTTCAGCTCGTCAGCGCCTTCGCCACCGCTCAGCTGACGCCAGACGTTATTACCAAAGGCGACAACCGCGCCCAGGTGAGCGTCAGGGAATTTGGCCTGGAAGGTCGCCAGCTTATCAACGAAAATTTTACTGGCCGCACGCAGGGCATCGACATCCCCTTTAAGATTGGCTTCAATCCAAATCGCCGCGCGGCAATGTTCTGGCAAAATGCCACTCTGAACCTGAGACATCGCTCCTCCTGAAAAAAAGATGCCACGACAGCGTGGCATTGATGGCGGCTATTATACCCGGATTTCAGCGAGGCGGTTTGTTCAGGCGCAAATTACTGCTTCCAGATAATTTTGCTCACCGTCCAGTTTTTCAGGGTGTCGTCAGACGGCATTAACCCTTCAGGGCCGCTCCAGGTGCCGGTAAAGAGGTAGCTGATATGCTGGCTGCCTTCCGCCTTACACTCCACCGCCACGCTGTCGTCAGACGGGGCGCTGGTGCAATTGCCGAAAGCCTGTTTGTAGAGGTCGCTAAACGGCGTGCCTACTTTCACACCGCTCGCCGTCGGAATATCTTCATCCATCACCGCAATACGGTTTACCGTGCCTTTATCGCCGTTGATCACCAGCGCCAGTTTGTCGCCCTTGAGTGCTTCAAAATAGCGGACGATATTACCGTTTTCGGTTTTCATGCCGCTACGCAGACGGTAGTCGCTGCTCAGGGCATTCTGAATGGCGTCCTGATCCAGCGCGGTTGACGCGGTAATTTTTCCTACGCCCTGTTCGGTCA
Source organism: Enterobacter sp. MALB-1 (assembly GCF_041021625.1). Taxonomy (NCBI): domain Bacteria; kingdom Pseudomonadati; phylum Pseudomonadota; class Gammaproteobacteria; order Enterobacterales; family Enterobacteriaceae; genus Enterobacter; species Enterobacter sp. MALB-1. The sequence goes on along the minus strand of NZ_JBDPJL010000001.1, from coordinate 1,406,440 downwards.
CTTCGGTGGAAGAACCAAACCAGTTCCACGGATACGCGGCAGACCAGTTAATGGAGGAGAGCGTCGAGCAGCCGGTTAACGCCAGCGGGAGAGCGCATAAAAGTAAACGCAGCGATTTCATTGAAACGTCCTTTCTTATTAAATCAACGCTTGTTGGAGTGCGGCATCAGCAAAAAGTGCCGCGTTAATCCAGCTCATGCGAAAAACAGGCGCGAAGGCGCGGGTTAGTGAGCAGCCACAACAGCGCCACAATGTCTGCCACCACCAGCGCAATCCCAATGCCCGACAGCGGTTCACCGTACAGCCAGAGGACAGGTTGCCAGCACAACAGTGCAATCTGTGCGAGGATCAGCAGCCAGCGAAGCGCGCCCCAAAAACGTGGGATGAGATGGCGTCGCCCACTGCATAAGAACGCCAGCACCGCCGGCACCCCCGGCAGCAATCCCAGCCAGAACGCATCGTGATCGGGATAAAAGAGATTCAGTAGCGTATCACCCTGCCCGCGCGACGCACCGGCCATCACGAACAGCACCCAGGTTCTCGCCTGCAACAGCAACACGCACCAGAACAAAAAAGGCAGACGCAAACGGCCATGACCATCGTAGTCACCGGGATGAAACTCAGTACTCTTCATCTTCGATCAGACGCTTACCTAAACTCAGCACGTCAGAATGCTCATAGCCCAGGCGCTCATACATGCCCAGCACCACGTCGTTATCTTCCCGCACCATGATCTGAATCTTCGGGCAGCCGCGGGCAATCAGTTTCTTTTCCAGACGGTTAAGCAACGCATTGGCGATGCCGCGTGCCCGATATTCAGGATGCACGCCCAGATAATAGGCCGAGCCGCGATGGCCGTCGTAACCGCCCATCACCGTCCCCACGACTTCACCGTTGACTTCCGCAACCAAAAACAGACTGACGTCGTGATTCACCTTCCGTTCGATGTCCATTTCCGGATCGTTCCACGGACGCAGCAGATCGCAGCGCTCCCAAAGGGTGATCACCTCTTCGAAATCTTCCTGGCGAAAAACGCGTATCTCCATGGTATTACCGCCTTTTCGGGTTTAAAACAGTGATTATGGCCTTAACGCCGGGTTAAGCCAATAACCGGGGAAAATCTCGCCAAAATTTGGCATAATGTCACTTTGTCACGTATTGAAATGAAAAGTAAAACAATTCTCAATAAGGACTGTCGTAACGGGAAACACGATACGATATAACACCAGGACCCCAATTTTTACAATTCAGGCCGCATGAGCACATTCAAACCATTAAAAGCACTCACATCGCGTCGTCAGGTTCTCAAAGCGGGGCTGGCGGCCTTAACGTTAACGGGCATAGCAAAACAGGCGCAGGCAAAAGAAGAAAGCGCCTTAAAAACCAGTAACGGCCACAGCAAACCGAAAGCGAAGAAGGCAGGCGCAAAACGTCTGGTCATGCTCGATCCCGGTCACGGCGGCATCGACACCGGTGCCATTGGCAGAAACGGTTCGAAAGAAAAACACGTCGTGCTGGCGATTGCAAAAAATGTGCGCGCGATTTTACGCAGCAACGGTATTGACGCCCGTCTGACACGCTCTGGCGATACCTTCATTCCGCTGTACGACCGCGTGGAGATCGCTCACCAGCACGGCGCGGATCTGTTTATGTCGATCCACGCGGACGGCTTCACAAACCCTTCGGCAGCGGGCGCGTCGGTATTTGCGCTCTCCAACCGGGGGGCCAGTAGCGCCATGGCTAAATACCTCTCCGACCGCGAAAACCGCGCGGATGAAGTGGCCGGGAAGAAAGCTACCGATAAAGACCACCTGCTGCAGCAGGTACTGTTTGACCTCGTTCAGACGGACACCATTAAAAACAGCCTGACGCTCGGCTCGCATATTTTGAAACGAATCAAGCCCGTGCACCGGCTGCACAGTAAAAGCACCGAGCAGGCCGCATTTGTGGTCTTGAAGTCACCGTCGATCCCGTCGGTGCTGGTTGAAACCTCCTTTATTACCAATCCGGAAGAGGAGCGACTGCTTGGCACCACCGCGTTCAGGCAGAAAATCGCCAATGCTATTGCCTCCGGGATCATCAGTTATTTCAACTGGTTCGATAACCAAAAAGCGCACTCCAGGAAACGTTGATGAAACCCAATGCTCAACTGGTCAAAACGTTCCTGCTGCAGCTGCAGGATGAGATTTGCCAGACGCTGGCCGCGGCTGACGGCGGTGAATTCCAGGAAGATAACTGGCAGCGTGACGCCGGTGGCGGCGGACGCAGTCGCGTGCTGCGTAACGGCGGCATCTTTGAACAGGCCGGAGTCAATTTCTCCCACGTTCACGGGGATGCCATGCCCGCTTCTGCGACGGCGCATCGCCCTGAACTGGCGGGCCGCAGCTTCGAGGCGATGGGCGTGTCGCTGGTGGTGCATCCGCATAACCCGTTTGTACCGACAAGCCACGCTAACGTGCGCTTCTTCATTGCGGAAAAGCCTGGAGCCGATCCAGTGTGGTGGTTTGGCGGCGGCTTCGACTTAACCCCCTTCTACGGCTTTGAAGAGGATGCCGTGCACTGGCACACCACCGCGCGGGATCTTTGCCTGCCGTTCGGCGAAGACGTCTACCCGAAATACAAAAAGTGGTGCGACGACTATTTTTATATCAAGCATCGCGACGAGCAGCGTGGCATTGGCGGGCTGTTCTTTGACGACCTGAACACGCCGGATTTTGATACCGCGTTCAGCTTTATGCGTGCAGTGGGCGAAGGTTATACCGATGCCTATCTGCCGATTGTCGAGCGTCGTAAAAACACCGACTACGGCGTGCGCGAGCGAGAGTTCCAGCTCTACCGCCGCGGGCGCTACGTGGAGTTTAATCTGGTGTGGGATCGCGGGACGCTGTTCGGCCTGCAGACCGGTGGGCGAACGGAGTCGATTTTAATGTCGATGCCGCCGCTGGTGCGCTGGGAGTACAGCTTTGAACCTAAAGAAGGCAGCCCGGAGGCTGCCTTGCGTGAGTTTATTCAGGTTCGGGACTGGGTTTAATGCCGGGCGGCGCTGCGCTTGCCTGGCCTACCTAATCCGTAGGTCGGGTAAGCGAATGCGCCACCCGACACAAAGCGCTTACAGAGGCTGCGTCTGCGCCTCAACCACCGCCAGCGCCACCATGTTCACGATACGACGCACGGAGGCAATCGGTGTTAACACATGCACCGGTTTCGCCACGCCCATCAGTACCGGCCCCACGGTCACCCCTTCAGAACTGGAAACGCGCAGCAGGTTGTAGCTGATACGCGCGGCTTCCACATTCGGCATAATCAGCACGTTCGCCGAGCCTCTCAGCGGGCTGTCCGGCATACGCTCGTTACGGATGCTCTCCACCAGCGCCGCATCGCCGTGCATCTCGCCGTCAATCATCAGCTCCGGCGCACGCTCGCGCACCAGCTCCAGCGTCTGGCGCATTTTGCAGGCCGCCGCAGATTTAGAGGAACCGAAGTTAGAGTGCGACAGCAGTGCCACTTTCGGCTCGATACCGAAGCGACGCACGGTTTCCGCCGCCATCACGGTGATCTCCGCCAGCTCTTCCGGGGTCGGATCGTCGTTTACGTAGGTGTCGGCAATAAAGGTGTTGCCGCTTGGCAGCAGCAGCGCGTTCATCGCCCCGGCGGTATGCACGCCTTCGCGATAGCCGAAGATCTCCTGCACCACACTGAAATGCTCGTGATAATCACCGATAGTGCCGCAGATCAGCGCATCCGCTTCACCGCGATGGACCATGATCGCACCGATCACCGTGGTGTTGCTGATCACCGCGCGCTGCGCCTGCTCCTGAGTGATCCCGCGACGTTTCATGATCGCGTAATATTCATTCCAGTACTCTTTAAAACGCGGATCGGATTCGTTATTGACGATCTCAAAATCCACGCCCGGTGTGATCTGCAGCCCCAGCTTCTGGATACGCATCTCAATCACGCTCGGACGACCAATCAGGATCGGCTTCGCCAGCCCTAAGGTGATCAGCTCCTGCGTCGCGTGCAGCACGCGCGCCTCTTCCCCTTCCGCCAGCACCACGCGTTTCGCGTCGGCGCGCGCCTGAGAGAAGATAGGCTTCATAAACAGGTTAGTTTTGTAGACAAACTCGGTGAGCTTATCGACGTAAGCGTCGAAGTCCTGAATAGGACGCGTCGCCACGCCGGAGTCCATCGCCGCTTTGGCTACCGCCGGTGCGATCTTCACAATCAGACGCGGGTCGAACGGTTTTGGAATGATGTAGTCCGGGCCAAAGCTCAGATCCTGATCGCCGTAGGCTGAGGCGACCACTTCGCTCTGCTCGGCGTGGGCCAGCTCAGCAATAGCGTGAACCGCCGCGAGCTTCATTTCTTCGTTGATCGCCGTTGCGCCCACGTCCAGCGCCCCGCGGAAGATGAACGGGAAGCAAAGCACGTTGTTGACCTGGTTCGGGTAGTCCGAACGGCCAGTACAGATAATGGCATCTTCACGCACCGCTTTCGCCAGCGGCGGCAGAATTTCCGGTTCCGGGTTCGCCAGCGCCAGAATCATTGGCGCACGCGCCATCTTCTGCACCATCTCCTGGGTCAGCACTTTCGGGCCTGAACAGCCGAGGAAGATATCCGCGCCGTCGATCACGTCCTCAAGCGTGCGTTTACCGTCGTCGTCCACCGCATACGCCGCTTTGGTTTCCGCCATGTTTGGCTCGCGGCCTTTGTAGATAACGCCTTTGGAATCGCAGACCACAATGTTGTGTTTCTGCATACCAAGCGCCACCAGCAGATTCATACAGGCGATGGCCGCCGCACCCGCACCGGAAACCACCATACGCACGTCCGAGAGGTTTTTCTCCACCACGCGCAGGCCATTCAGAATGGCGGCGGTGCTGATAATGGCCGTACCGTGCTGGTCGTCATGGAACACGGGAATGTTCATGCGCTCGCGCAGTTTTTGCTCAATGTAAAAACATTCCGGCGCTTTGATGTCTTCCAGATTGATACCGCCGAAGGTTGGCTCCAGCGCCGCCACCACGTTGATAAACTTATCAGGATCAAGCTCATCCACTTCGATATCAAACACGTCGATACCGGCAAATTTCTTAAACAGGACCCCCTTCCCTTCCATCACCGGTTTACCGGCCAGCGCGCCGATGTTACCTAAACCCAGTACCGCCGTACCGTTAGAGATCACCGCCACCAGGTTGCCGCGTGCGGTGTATTTATAGGCCGCCAGCGGATCTTTTTCGATTTCAAGACACGGGGCGGCAACGCCCGGCGAGTAAGCCAGCGCCAGATCGCGCTGCGTCGCCAGTGGCTTCGTTGGGGAGACCTGGATTTTGCCCGGAACAGGAAATTCATGAAAATCGAGGGCACTTTGTTTTAACTGATCATCCATCTTGTTATTCCTTTCACGTATCGGTCAAAAAGGGTGATGTTTACGATCCTGATGCACACCCTGGAGTGCCGCATAGTATCGCCGCTGGCAGCCTCTTAAACTTTGAAGGCTGCCAAACTCTCACCATTGCAGAGCAAAAATTGTTATCAATTTATAGCAGTCATGTTACCCGTCTCAGAACGCAATGCCTCCCCCGTCTGCTATGCTTTTTTGTTAAGTCCATCATGATTTTCGCAGAAGTGTGAACTAACGCACTCATCTAACTCTTTTATTTCCAAGGAGTAATTATTTATGAACCAGCTAGACGGCATCAAACAATTCACCACCGTGGTCGCCGACAGCGGCGATATTGAGTCAATTCGGCACTACCAGCCGGAAGATGCGACCACGAACCCTTCACTGCTGCTCAAAGCGGCGGGGCTTGATCATTTTAGTCATCTGATTGACGACGCGATTGCATACGGTAAACAGCGCGGGAAAACGCAGGAGCAACAGGTTGCCGAGGCCAGCGACAAACTGGCGGTGAACTTCGGTGCGGAAATTCTGAAAAGCATACCGGGTCGAGTCTCGACGGAAGTCGACGCCCGTCTCTCTTTCGATCGGGAAAAAAGCATTGACAAAGCCCGCCGTCTGGTCGAACTGTATGAGGAGCAGGGAATCAACAAATCCCGTATTTTGATCAAACTCGCCTCAACATGGGAAGGCATTCGTGCAGCGGAAATTCTTGAAAAAGAGGGCATCCACTGCAACCTGACGCTACTGTTCTCTTTTGCACAGGCACGCGCCTGCGCCGAAGCGGGGGTATTCCTCGTGTCGCCGTTTGTCGGGCGCATCTACGACTGGTATCAGGCAAAACAGCCGATGGACCCGTATGTGGTTGAGGAAGATCCCGGTGTGAAATCGGTTCGTAATATCTATGACTATTACAAACAGCACCGTTACGAAACCATCGTAATGGGGGCCAGCTTCCGCCGCACCGAGCAGATCCTCGCGCTGGCAGGCTGCGACCGTCTGACCATCTCCCCTAACCTGCTAAAAGAGTTGCAGGAGAAAGAAGCAACGGTGATCCGCAAACTGGTGCCCACCTCCACCGTATTGCCAAAACCCAAAGCCATGACGGAAGCGGAGTTCCGTTGGGAGCACAATCAGGACGCAATGGCCGTCGATAAGCTGGCGGAAGGCATCCGCCTGTTCGCCGTCGATCAGCGCAAACTTGAAGACCTTCTTGCCGCCAAACTTTAACCTTGCCATGGAGTGAACTATGTCCCGTAAAGAGCTTGCCAATGCCATTCGCGCCCTCAGCATGGATGCTGTGCAGAAAGCCAATTCCGGCCACCCTGGCGCACCGATGGGGATGGCGGATATTGCCGAAGTGTTGTGGAATGACTTCCTGAAACACAACCCGACCGATCCCACCTGGTACGACCGTGACCGGTTTATTCTCTCCAACGGCCATGCCTCGATGCTGCTCTACAGCCTGCTGCATCTGTCCGGCTACGATCTCCCGCTTGAGGAGATCAAAAACTTCCGCCAGTTACACTCTAAAACGCCAGGCCACCCGGAGATTGGCTATACGCCGGGCGTTGAAACCACGACCGGCCCACTCGGTCAGGGTTTAGCGAACGCCGTTGGCCTGGCGATTGCCGAACGCACGCTGGCGGCGCAGTTTAATCAGCCAGATCATGAGATTGTCGATCACTACACGTATGTGTTTATGGGCGACGGCTGCCTGATGGAGGGGATCTCTCACGAGGTCTGCTCGCTGGCGGGCACGCTGGGGCTCGGCAAGCTGATTGGGTTCTACGATCACAACGGTATCTCTATCGACGGGGAAACCGAAGGCTGGTTTACCGACGACACGGCAAAACGCTTTGAGGCGTACCACTGGCACGTGGTACACGAAATTGACGGGCACGACCCGGAAGCGGTGAAAAAAGCGATTCAGGAAGCGCAAAGCGTGAAGGATAAACCGTCGCTGATTATCTGCCGCACCACCATCGGTTTCGGTTCACCCAACAAAGCAGGTAAAGAAGAGGCGCACGGAGCGGCGCTGGGCGAAGAGGAAGTGGCGCTGACCCGGCAAAAACTGGGCTGGAAATACCCGGCGTTTGAGATCCCGAAAGAGATCTACAAAGCCTGGGATGCCCGTGAAGCAGGCGAAAAGGCGCAGCAGGCATGGAACGAGAAGTTTGCCGCCTACAAAAAAGCGCACCCGGAGCTGGCTGCGGAGTTTTCCCGCCGCATGAGCGGTGGCCTGCCGGAAGACTGGGACGATAAAACCCAGGCGTTGATTGAAAATCTGCAATCCAACCCGGCGAAAATCGCCACCCGTAAGGCGTCGCAAAATACCCTGAACGCGATCGGCCCTATCCTGCCTGAACTGCTGGGCGGCTCGGCGGACCTGGCTCCGAGTAATCTCACCATCTGGTCTGGCTCGAAATCGCTGAAAGAAGACATCGGCGGGAACTACATCCACTATGGCGTGCGAGAGTTCGGGATGACCGCGATTGCCAACGGTATCGCCCACCACGGCGGCTTCGTGCCGTACACAGCCACCTTCCTGATGTTTGTTGAATATGCCCGCAACGCGGCGCGCATGGCGGCACTGATGAAAGCGCGCCAGATTATGGTTTACACCCATGACTCCATCGGGCTGGGCGAAGATGGGCCAACGCACCAGGCGGTTGAACAGCTGGCGAGCCTGCGTTTAACGCCGAACTTCAGCACCTGGCGTCCGTGCGATCAGGTCGAGGCGGCCGTGGGCTGGAAGCTGGCCGTAGAGCGTCATAACGGGCCGACGGCGCTGATCCTGTCGCGCCAGAACCTGGCACAGATTGAGCGTACCCCGGAACAGGTGAAAAACATCGCCCGCGGCGGATACATTCTGAAAGACAGCGGCGGCAAGCCGGACGTGATCCTGATTGCCACCGGTTCAGAGGTGGAAATCACGGTGAAAGCCGCAGAGAAACTGACCGCCGAAGGGCATGCCGTGCGCGTGGTTTCGCTACCTTCCACTGATATTTTCGATGCACAGGATGAGGCCTACCGCGAATCGGTCCTGCCATCCAACGTCGCGGCTCGTGTGGCGGTGGAAGCGGGTATTGCCGACTACTGGTACAAATATGTCGGGCTGAAAGGGGCGATTGTCGGGATGCATGGTTACGGCGAATCGGCTCCGGCCGACAAGCTGTTCCCGTACTTCGGCTTTACCGTTGAGAACGTGGTAGAGAAGGCGTTGAGCGTGATTTAACGCGGTCTGTGTGCCCGGTGGCGCTCCGCTTACCGGGCCTACGGATCAATGTGTTGTAGGCCGGGTAAGGCGAAGCCGCCACCCGGCAAAGTCTAACGGGTGATCCACAGCGTGGGCCAGGCGTCTGGCCCATTCCAGTTATCACAGCTTGGCTCTTCGGCATACCGCACCAGACGAAAGCGCTGGCCGTCAAAACGCCAGCGCGTCTGTATCCCGCAATCCGCAATACCGCGTCCTAACGAAAGCGTGGTCAGTTCACGCGTTTTTTCGTCAAAACTGGCGTTCATCAGCTCCATTTCACTGCTTTCGCTTGACGGCGTAAACGGCAGACGCAGCCTGACGCTGCGGGCCGCAAATGGTTTTTTACGCGACACCAGCCACGCCAGGTCAACGGTGTTATAGGCCCCGGCTTCACAGCTGATGATCAGCAGCGCTTTGTCGTCGGTCAATGCGGTCACGCGCACTTCGCGACGGTTCGGGTCCAGCGAGCACTGGCTGTTATTCATCCGCCAGGTCCCGTAATCCAGCAGATCGTTCAGCTCTTCGTGGGTGAGCGGCGTAGGTGTCGGGTTCACTACCGCCACCTTTTTTAAGGCCGGTGCGGGGGGGACGCTCAGCGGCGGTTCGTCACCTTTCTTAATCCAGGCCGTTTCACTCCCGACGCGTTTCTGCTGAGCGTCGATAAATAACAACGCCGCTTTCAGACCGTCCAGAGAGGCAACCTGTTTGCCGCCACGCAGGGTCAGTGCCTGCCCCTCCTGAATGTGTTTCAAAAAGGTGGTGATGGTCGTTGCGTCGTCTGTCTTCAGATGCCAGGGAGTGAGTTGCCAGTGCTGTGCGTTCAGTGTTAACGGCGTATCATCCAGCAAAAGCCGGGGAGCAATGTCAGGCTCTTTGACCGGCGGCGGGGAGAGCCCGCCCAGGTCGATACGCAACGTTGCATCCGTTTTCGCTCCGGCGCTGCGGCTGAGCGTCATGACCAGGCCGTGATGTTCACCGGTATTACGCGCAATGCAAAAATTCTGGTTGTTGCAGGTCACCTGCCAGTCTGAAAAAGACTGTTGAGCGGGCGCAGCCCACGCCAACGACGCAGGCAGCACGCAAGACAGGAAGAGAATAAAAACGCAGTGGCGCATGGATGGCACAATCCCGGAAACGAAAACGCAAAACTGGGCCGTATCTTCGTGTTACATCCGGGCTTGCTCAATCGGATTTATCGGATAGATTTATCCGAAACGGAACTCATCAGACCGGTTGTTTGTAAATATTGCAGCAATATCACCGTCTTACCGTCCCTGATCTCGCCACTTTTCACCATGGCTAATGCCTCAGCGAAAGGAATTTCCAGCACCTCGATATCTTCGTCTTCTACGCCGCCGCCCCGGTGAGTCCGCTGCGCATCGTTGTATTCCGCGATGAAGAAATGGATGATCTCCGTTACGCCGCCTGGCGACATGAATAACTCAAAGACTTTTGTCACCTCCCCCACTTCAAAGCCTGTCTCTTCCACGGCCTCTTTACGGATGCAGACTTCAGGTTCATCGTCGTCGAGCAGGCCAGCGCAGGTTTCAATCAGCCGTCCGTCAGGATTGCCATTCACCCATGTCGCCACCCGAAACTGACGAATCAACACCACGCTTTGCTTTTCACGGTTATACAGCAGAATGGTTGCCCCGTTGCCACGGTCATAGACCTCGCGTTTATGGCGGATCACTTCACCGTTATTACGCGTTAAATCATAGGTGATGTTACGCAGGACAAAATAGTTTTCAGAAAGGATGATGTCTTTGATGACGTCTATTTTCAGGGACATACGGGCTCCACGGCAGAATGAGTCTTTTAATACTACGCCGTGAAACCCGCTTTGTCGCCCGATGGCGTTAGTGCATTTTTGGCGGTTCTATTCCCAGCCAGTCCATGATCCCCTGCGCGGCATGACGCCCTTCGGCCATCGCCGTCACCACCAGATCCGCGCCGCGAACTGCATCTCCTCCGGCGAAAATTTGCGGGTTTGAGGTCTGGTAACGGTAGCGGCTCTCCACGGAGGCAACGATTCGTCCCCAGTCATCCGTTTCGACGCCCTGAGCCTCCAGCCACGGCATCGCATGCGGGTTGAAACCAAACGCCATGATCACCGCATCCGCAGGCATAACAAATTCGCTGCCCGCCACCGGAACAGGCCGACGACGCCCCTGCGCATCCGGCTCACCCAGTTCAGTACGCAGCATCCGAATGCCGTTAACCTGCCCGTCAGGGCCGCGCGTCAGTTCAACGGGCTGGACGTTAAATTCAAACGTCGCGCCCTCTTCTTTGGCATTCTTGACCTCTTTTTTCGAGCCAGGCATGTTGGCTTCGTCCCGCCGATAGGCACAGGTCACTTTCGCAGCACCGTGTCGCAGTGCAGTCCGCACGCAGTCCATCGCCGTATCGCCGCCGCCAAGCACCACGACATTTAAGCCCTGGGTGTCGATAAACGGCTCGGTGACCGTCGGCTCAAGCCCCATGATATGGCGCGTGTTTGCCACGAGGAAGGGCAACGCATCATACACGCCTGGCGCGTCCTCATGCGGAATTCCCGCTTTCATGGAGCGATAGGTTCCAACGCCGATAAACAGCGCATCGTAGTCACTTTGCAGTTGCGCCATAGAGATATCTTTACCCACTTCGCAGTTCAGCTCGAACGTGATCCCCATCGCGGTAAATATCGCTCTGCGGCGCGCCAGCAGCGATTTATCCAGCTTGAAAGCCGGAATACCAAACGTCAGCAAACCGCCAATTTCCGGATGGCGATCGTACACTGTGACACTCACGCCGCTGCGCACCAGCACATCGGCGCACGCCAGCCCGGCCGGACCCGCCCCGATAATAGCAACACGTTTATTCACCGGTGAAACGTCGCGCATGTCCGGCGTCCAGCCCATTGCCAGCGCCTGGTCAGAGATATAGCGCTCAATATTGCCAATAGTCACCGACCCCGATTCATCACGTACTGTGCAGGCTCCTTCACATAATCGATCCTGCGGGCAGACGCGGCCGGTGATTTCAGGTAAACAGTTGGTCTGATGCGAAAGCGCAACTGCGCCTGCGATATCCCCCGCCTTAACGCGTTCAATCCATTGCGGAATGTGGTTATGTAGCGGACAGTGCCACTCACAGATACTGTGCTCACCGCATTTGAGGCAGCGTGACGCTTCGCGGTGAGCCTGCTCCGCCCGAAACGGCAGATAAATTTCGTTGAAATGGACGACGCGTTCTTCGGGAGTGAGTTTATCCGGCTCGCCACGCTTCGGTGTATTGTGCAGTTGCTGCAATTTGGTTTGCGGTTGTTCACATTGCACCGCTTCACCGTGCCAGGGCTGCGCCTCAAGCCGGGCGGTGCGCTGTCGGCGCGCTTTCGCCAGGTTATCCAGCACCGCGGGAGTGGCAAGCCTGAGTACATCGGCCGGGCAGTTTTCGACACAGGCCGGGCCTTGCGACCGTGTCAGGCAGAGATCGCACTTGTGCGCCGTGGCCTTCACGCTGTCGTTTTCCTGCGGTGTGACGATAATGTCCAAAGTGCCAAACGGGCAGGCCACCATGCAGGCTTTGCAACCAATGCATTTTTGTTGATTCACCTGTACGCTGTCGCTGTGCTTGCTGATGGCCCCGTTCGGGCAGCTTTGCGCGCAAGGGGCATTTTCGCAGTGATGGCAGGTGACGGGGCTACTTTTTGCGCCCGATTTAAGGACCGTAATGCGGGGATGGAAATGGTGCTCGCTCAGAACATGCTGTTCATCGTTGTGCGCCATCACGCAGGCGACTTCGCAGGCACGACATCCGATACATTGCTGGCTGTTGGCCATAATAAAACGATTCATAACGACACCTGTTTTTGGTTCAATAACCTTATTCTTTATATGAATATTGTATTTACTCATCGTAGCGTTATCAGGCAATGTTCAAATGCCCAGGAAACCAAACTATTTCCAGTGAACCTGTGGCAGATCAATTTTATTCAGGAAGCCGTTTTGTGACCGTTAAACGTTCTGTTTCCGGAAGCCTGGCTCGGGCTTTCTTTTCGATTATTGTGTTGTCCGTCCTGACCAGCGCCATCGCACTGCTGACGCTCGCCAGCAGCCAGCGTGACGCCGAGGCGATCAATATTGCCGGTTCGCTGCGCATGCAGAGCTACCGCCTGGGCTACGAAATGCAGCGTGTCAGCCCTTCACTTGCGGAGCACCGTGAGAGCTGGCAGCAGACGCTGAGCGCACCGGCGCTGCAGAAATTAGACCGCTGGTATGTGCCTGAAGATGTCAAACAACGCTACCAACAGCTTCATCTTGCCTGGCAGGAGATGGATAAGCGTATCGCCAGCGGCGACACGGCGTGGTATCAGACCCACATTGAGGATTTTGTTGGCCGCATTGATGCCTTTGTGCTGGCGCTCCAGCACTACACCGAACATAAAATTCAGCTGGTTATCCTGATGTCGCTGGCGGGCGGGCTGAGCATTCTGCTGCTGACCGTATTTACGCTGCGACAGACCCGCCGCCAGGTGGTTTTGCCGCTGAACAATCTGGTGGCGGCCAGCGAACGTATTGAACGGAGACAATTTGACACGCCTGCGCCTGATACTGCCCTGCCGAATGAACTGGGCCAACTTTCCCGTGCGTTCAACCATATGTCAGCCGAGCTGCGGACGCTGTATCTCTCACTTGAGCAGTCCGTTGCGGAAAAAACACACCATTTAAATGAAGCGCATCAGCAGCTTGAGATGCTGTTCAAATGTTCGCAGGCGCTCAATACCGGCCAGATCGACAGCCACTGTTTCAGGCATATTTTGCAGATTGTGCATGAATACACGCAGATGAATTACCTTGAACTTCGCACCAGCGACGACTGGCGGCTGTGTGAGGGGACGGAGACAAACGACAGTCAGATGCAAAGCCTGCCGGTGCTGATGCAGGATACCCTTTATGGCGAGCTGCGCTGGCAGAGCGAGAAGCATGCCGTATCGCTGCCGCTTATGGAAAGCGTGGCGACAATGCTGGGGCGCGGGCTCTATTTCAACCAGGCGCAGAAACACTATCAGCAGTTACTGCTGATGGAAGAACGCGCGACCATTGCCCGCGAGTTACATGACTCACTGGCGCAGGTCCTCTCCTATTTGCGCATCCAGCTTGCGCTGCTCAAACGTGCCGTGCCGGAAGAGGATCTCCCGGCACAAACCATCATCGCGGACTTCTCCCGTGAGCTAAACAACGCCTGGCGGCAGCTGCGCGAACTGCTTACCACCTTCCGCCTGACGCTCAATCATGCCAACCTTCCTGCCGCACTGCAGGAGTCCCTCGACGGGCTGCAAAGCCAGACGCAGGCGAAACTGGTCCTTGACTGCCGTCTCTCCTCGCTGGCGCTGGATGCGCAAAAGCAGGTGCATTTGTTACAGATCGTGCGTGAAGCGGTGTTGAATGCCATTAAACATGCTCAGGCAAGCGAAATTATTGTCAGCTGTATCACGTCAGCCGATGGCACGCACACCGTCACCATTCGCGACAACGGCATTGGTATTGGCGAAGCCAGCGAGCCGCCAGGACACTACGGGCTGAACATTATGCGCGAACGCGCGGGACGGCTCGGCGGGACGTTGCACTTTTCCCCGCCGCCAAATGGCGGGACGCAGGTCAGCGTGACGTTCCGTACACCAGCAGCTCTGGCGGGTAAATAACGGTAAAGGGGCAAACGCTGAAAAAAGCGCATGATAATTTACATTATCTCCTTTATTTCTCCACGTTTGACCTTCGACTTACCGCTACAGTGATGCGGACAATAGACAATAACGACGTGCAGCAAAACGAGGTCACCTTTTCATGGCGAATTTTTTCATCGATCGCCCCATTTTTGCCTGGGTACTTGCCATCCTGTTGTGTCTGACAGGTGTCCTGGCCATTACTTCACTTCCTGTTGAGCAATACCCCGATCTGGCACCGCCCAACGTGCGTGTTACGGCTAACTACCCTGGCGCTTCGGCACAGACGCTGGAAAATACCGTCACGCAGGTCATCGAGCAGAACATGACGGGCCTCGATAACCTGATGTACATGTCCTCACAGAGTAGCGCGACCGGCCAGGCGACGGTCACCCTGAGCTTTACGGCAGGTACGGACCCGGATGAAGCAGTACAGCAGGTACAAAACCAGCTGCAGTCAGCCCTGCGTAAGCTGCCTCAGGCTGTGCAAAACCAGGGCGTCACCGTGCGTAAAACCGGTGATACCAATATTTTAACCATTGCGTTTGTCTCCACCGATGGCTCGATGGATAAACAGGATATTGCCGACTACGTGGCGAGTAATATCCAGGACCCGCTCAGCCGTATTAACGGCGTGGGGGATATCGATGCCTATGGCTCACAATATTCCATGCGCATCTGGCTGAACCCTGACAAGCTCAACAGCGTGCAGATGACGGCGAAAGATGTTACCGATGCCATCGAATCGCAGAACGCCCAGATTGCCGTGGGTCAACTGGGCGGTACGCCATCCGTGGATAACCAGGCGCTGAACGCCACCATTAATTCGCAGTCACTGCTCCAGACGCCTGAACAGTTCCGCAATATTACCCTGCGGGTCAATCAGGACGGTTCTGAAGTACGCCTGGGCGATGTCGCCACCGTGGAGATGGGAGCGGAAAAATATGACTACCTGAGCCGCTTTAACGGTAATCAGGCATCCGGTTTAGGGGTCAAACTGGCCTCCGGTGCGAATGAAATGGCAACGGCAGAACTGGTCATCGATCGTCTGGATGAGCTGTCGCACTTTTTCCCGCACGGGCTGGAATATAAAGTCGCCTACGAGACCACCTCCTTCGTCAAAGCCTCTATTGAAGATGTGGTGAAAACCCTGCTCGAAGCCATCGCGCTGGTGTTCCTGGTGATGTACCTGTTCCTGCAAAACTTCCGTGCCACGCTTATTCCAACGATTGCGGTGCCGGTGGTGCTGCTCGGCACCTTCGCGGTGCTTTACGCTTTTGGTTACAGTATCAACACCTTAACCATGTTTGCGATGGTGCTGGCGATCGGCCTGCTGGTGGATGATGCCATCGTGGTGGTGGAAAACGTTGAGCGCATCATGAGCGAGGAAGGCCTTTCACCGCGTGAAGCTACGCGGAAATCGATGGGGCAAATTCAGGGCGCGCTGGTCGGTATCGCGATGGTGCTCTCAGCGGTGTTTATCCCGATGGCCTTCTTTGGTGGGACGACCGGCGCGATCTACCGCCAGTTCTCTATCACTATCGTCTCCGCGATGGTGCTCTCGGTGCTGGTGGCGATGATCCTCACCCCTGCCCTCTGCGCCACGCTGCTCAAACCGTTGCATAAAGGTGAGCACCACGGTCAGAAAGGCTTTTTCGGCTGGTTTAACCGCATGTTCAACCGTAATGCGGCGCGCTATGAAGCGGGCGTGGGCAGGATATTGCACCGCAGCGTGCGCTGGATGGTGGTCTACGTCCTGCTGCTCGGCGGCATGGTGTTCCTGTTCCTGCACCTGCCGACCTCCTTCCTGCCGCTGGAAGACCGCGGCATGTTTATCACCTCCGTTCAGTTGCCGAGCGGCTCCACGCAGCAGCAAACGCTGAAGGTGGTGCAAAAGGTTGAGAACTACTTCCAGGCTAAAGAGAAAGATAACGTTGTGTCCGTCTTTTCCACCGTCGGCTCTGGCCCCGGCGGTAACGGGCAGAACGTGGCACGTATGTTTGTGCGTCTGAAAGACTGGGATCAACGCGACAGCGATACAGGCTCCTCGTTTGCCATTATCGAACGGGCGACCAAAGCCTTCAGCCACATCAAAGAGGCGCGCGTTTTCGCCAGCAGCCCTCCCGCTATCAGCGGTCTTGGCAGTTCGGCAGGGTTTGATATGGAACTGCAGGATCACGCAGGTGCCGGGCATGACGCGTTAATGGCTGCACGTGACAAACTGCTCGACCTGGCGGGTAAAGATCCGCAGTTGACCCGCGTTCGTCATAACGGTCTGGACGACAGCCCGCAGCTGCAGGTGGATATCGATCAGCGTAAAGCGCAGGCGCTTGGCGTATCGATAGACGACATTAACGACACGCTGCAAACGGCGTGGGGCTCCAGCTATGTGAACGACTTTATGGATCGCGGCCGCGTGAAAAAAGTCTACGTTCAGTCTGCCGCGAAATACCGCATGCTGCCGGACGACATTAACCGCTGGTATGTACGTAACAATACAGGCGGCATGGTGCCGTTCTCCGCCTTTGCCACCTCGCGCTGGGAAACGGGCTCACCGCGCCTGGAACGCTACAACGGCTACTCCGCGCTGGAGATCGTAGGTGAAGCCGCGCCGGGCGTCAGTACCGGTACGGCGATGGATATCATGGAACAACTGGTGCAGCAGTTGCCAACCGGGTTTGGCCTGGAGTGGACGGCCATGTCCTACCAGGAACGTCTCTCCGGTGCGCAAGCCCCTGCGCTCTATGCGCTTTCGCTGCTGGTGGTGTTCCTTTGCCTGGCAGCACTGTATGAAAGCTGGTCGGTGCCGTTCTCGGTCATGCTGGTAGTACCGCTCGGGGTCATTGGTGCGCTGCTGGCGACCTGGATGCGCGGTCTGGAGAACGATGTTTACTTCCAGGTGGGTCTGCTCACCGTCATCGGTTTGTCGGCGAAAAACGCCATTCTGATCGTCGAATTTGCCAATGAGATGAACGCCAAAGGCCATGACCTGATGGCCGCGACGCTGCACGCCTGTCGCCAGCGCTTACGTCCGATCCTGATGACCTCTCTGGCGTTTGTCTTTGGTGTATTACCGATGGCAACCAGTTCTGGCGCAGGCTCCAGCAGCCAGCATGCGGTTGGTACGGGCGTGATGGGTGGCATGATTTCAGCAACGATTCTGGCGATCTATTTCGTTCCGTTATTCTTCGTGCTGGTGCGCCGCCGTTTCCCGCTTAAAGAGCGGCCTGAATAGTGTGGTGAAATAAAAAAGGCGGCTCTCAGGGCCGCCTTTTTATTGTGTGATGAGTTCACACTATGGTTATTTTACTTATTTAAGTGCTCTTGCAATTCTTACTGAATGTCATTTACGAAGCATGCCTTCGATAAAATCTTTCCAGTTCCCCAGTTCGCGTTCAATCATAACAACCTCTCTTATTATTATGCATATTCTACGGAAACGTATCATCATTGTGAAGACTATTTAGCCAATTTCTGTGATTACACCCCGCATCTGAAAAGGATTTGAGACAACTATGAGCGCAGCCTCTTAAATTTTATGTGACGGACAGCAATATTTTGAAATAACCATACAGGCAGGTGACTTTAATTTTACCTGCTGACTTTATTAGAAATTTAATCTTTATGGACAACTATGCTTAAATGATGAAAAAATATTCAGCTTACAGTTGTGCGTTCAATTAAGGAGAATTGTAAATCCAGTGATATCATTCCTGTGTTATATTTCGCTTAAGGATATATCTTCGAAATAATTGAACATTCACCCGTCAAAAGAACAAAAGGATTCACCATGGTAGTGATGTACGGTATTAAAAATTGCGACACCATCAAAAAAGCGCGCCGCTGGCTGGAAGCCAACGATGTGGCATACCGCTTTCACGATTACCGTGTCGATGGTCTTGATGCGGCATTTTTGCATACGGCGATCAAGGAGCTGGGCTGGGAAGCCTTGCTGAATACCCGCGGCACCACCTGGCGAAAACTGGATGAGTCGCTACGCGCGACGATCAACGATGCCGATAGTGCGGCAAAACTGATGCTTGAAATGCCAGCAATTATCAAACGCCCATTGCTCTGCAAGCCAGGGCAGCCTATGCTGCTGGGTTTTAGTGAAACCGTTTATTCAGACTTTTTTCGTTGAGGTGTAGTCTATGTCATGCCCGGTCATTGAGCTGACTCAGCAGCTTATTCGCCGTCCTTCTCTTAGCCCGGACGACGCAGGTTGTCAGGCATTAATGATTGAGCGCTTGCGTGCCATTGGTTTTACCGTTGAACCAATGGACTTTGGCGACACACAGAACTTCTGGGCATGGCGCGGTCAGGGCGAAACGCTGGCGTTTGCCGGACATACCGATGTGGTTCCGGCTGGCGATGCAGACCGCTGGATCAACCCACCGTTCGAACCCACCATCCGTGACGGCATGCTGTTTGGCCGCGGTGCGGCAGACATGAAAGGCTCACTGGCGGCGATGGTGGTGGCGGCGGAGCGTTTCGTTGCCCAACATCCGAACCATAAAAACCGTCTCGCGTTCCTGATCACCTCCGATGAAGAAGCCAGCGCGCACAATGGCACCGTGAAAGTGGTTGAGACGCTGATGGCGCGTAACGAGCGTCTGGACTACTGCCTGGTGGGTGAGCCGTCGAGTACCGAAATCGTCGGTGATGTGGTGAAAAACGGTCGTCGTGGGTCGCTTACCTGCAACCTGACCATTCACGGCGTTCAGGGACACGTCGCGTATCCGCATCTCGCCGACAACCCGGTTCATCGTGCAGCCCCCATGCTGAACGAACTGGTGGCTATTGAGTGGGACAAGGGCAACGAGTTCTTCCCGCCTACCAGCATGCAGATTGCTAACGTGAAGGCCGGTACGGGCAGCAACAATGTGATCCCTGGCGATATCTTCGTGCAGTTCAACTTCCGTTTTAGCACCGAACTGACTGACGAGATGATCAAAGCACGCGTGATTGCGCTGCTGGAAAAATATGAACTGCGCTACACCATTGACTGGTGGCTTTCCGGCCAGCCGTTCCTGACGCAGCGCGGAAAACTGGTGGATGCGGTGGTGAACGCTATCGCACACTATAATGAAATTAAGCCACAACTGCTGACAACGGGTGGCACGTCAGACGGGCGCTTTATTGCCCGCATGGGTGCGCAGGTTGTCGAACTGGGTCCGGTTAACGCCACTATTCACAAAATCAATGAGTGTGTGAATGCGGCAGATTTGCAACTGCTGGCCCGTATGTATCAACGTATTATGGAGCAACTCGTCGCCTGACGAATGCTCTGAGAAGGAATAGCGAATGGACTGGCTGGCTAAATACTGGTGGATTCTGGTGCTGGTGTTTCTGGTAGGCGTGCTGCTTAACGTGATTAAAGATCTTAAGCGCGTTGACCACAAAAAATTTCTCGCTAACAAGCCAGATCTCCCACCACATCGTGATTTTAACGATAAATGGGATGATGACGACGACTGGCCGAAGAAAGACCAGAAGAAGTAAATTTATTACCCCTTCCCCGCTCGGGAGAGGGGTAATATTCACATAAACTCTACAATATCATCATCATTCGGCTTACCGCCGCTGAGCGCTTCATCAAAGTAGTGCTTCGGCACGGTATAGCGTAAATGGTCGAGCGCGAACTGCATGCTGCGATCGTCAATGGCATGCCCCAGATCGTCCACAATGTCCAGCGTGACATCCCCGCCTTCACGGATCAGCGCTTCCTGGGCAGCCACCGCATGCGAAAGCTCAATCACCCGGTCTTCACCACCGTGGATCAGATGAATGGTGGTCTGCGTCGTGGCACTTTGCGGTAACGTGGCAAAGCGACCGTTAAAGGCAATCACGCGGGATACGAGGCCAGGCTGCGCTTTTACGCTCTCCAGCGACATAATCGATCCTTGCGAGAAGCCAATCAGCGCCGTGGCATCTGCACCAACGCCGCTTTTCTGCTGCCAGTAGCGTACCGTTTCGATAAATACGGGCATGATGGCATCAATACGCGCCTGACGGTTCTCTTCCGTCACGCCCTGGACAGAGAACCACTGCCGTCCGTCAGGACCGCACGGCTCCACGCCGCCGATACTGACAATCAGCGCGTCCGGAAACACCGGCGCAAACCAGCTGCCAATCTGCCCCATGTTGACGGCGTTATCACCCACGCCATGAAACAGAAGCAGTAACTGTTTTGCCGGTTTGTCAGGGCTTTGAACAACAAAATGGTCATGTTTCATGGCGGTCTCCTTAATTGATGGTTGGATTTTACGCCTCCGGGGGGTAATGACCATGCCACTTTACTGAAGAACTCATTGAAAAAATTGCCATTGCAAAATGTTGTCTTTCAACTGCTGGCAGCGCTGTTCATCAAGACTTTCAAGCGCATATGCCGTTTCATTGCGTAGCTTAGCCAACAGAGATTTTCGACCGGCGCTATCCGTTTTACCCGCCATTTTTCCGCGCAAAGCCGGGAGCGGCATGTCTACGGTTAACAGCAGGCGGGTTAACGCGGCAACGGAAGTCGAAAACGCCCGATGAGCGAAGGCAAACCCGGCCAGCTCCAGCCAGTCGTCATTATTAAGGGTAGCTTCCCAGCCATCTTCCACCGGGATCTTTTCGCCATTCCAGGACGATAATACCCGCGCATCGCGGCACAGACGCCGTTGCTCCTGCTCACACAACTGACGCCCCGCCTCGCTCAGCGGCAGCAGCGCCATCGCGGTATAGCAGCCGCTGCTGGCTTCGCGATGGCTACCCATCCGCACCAGCACGAACCCGCACTGCTGCCAGAAACGCCAAAGCTCGTCGGTATAGCCGAAACTCACCGAGAGATAATCCTGACCACCCGCATGGTGGATCAGTGCCTGGCCGATACCTTCCCGCTGGCGATGGGGATGAACCGCAATGCGGGTCACTCGTCGCCCTTTGAGTGTCGCCGCCAGAGGCGAACCGCCGTGTGCCGCCAGAGACTGCGCCACCAGGTTACCGCGCGGACGCCGAAAGCCTGCCCATACCGCACGGCTAAGTTCCGGGCTTAACCCGCCCTCGTCCACCAGCCAGAGCGCGCCCGCGATAGCGGAACCGGTTTGTGCGACAGAAAAGTGCTGACCGGGAGCGTCCATCATACGGCGTAAATCAAGCGGCGAGGTACGGTAGTGCGCAGCGCATAGCAGTTCATACACGTGTGCCACGAGCACGGGATTGCTCTCCCACGCCTGTGCCTCAAGAGAAGTAATACGCACATCACCTTCTGGTTTCTGGTCGAGAAGCGCATCGTCAAACAGCAACGCACTGGCGACAACCCGCTCAAGTGGACATCCGGCAGCCCAGCGAACTGGCGTTGATAAGCTATACCGCTGCAAATCGCTAAACCGGGCACAGAATTTAAGCAAGAATCCCCTTCCCGTCCCTTCGTAACCCTGAACGGTAGTCGTTAACAGCGTGCGGGGAAAACGCGTTACCAGCTTTTCCAGTAATGGGCCGGGGATAGCAGCCGCTTCATCGACAATTAGCCAGTCAGCCTGCACGGTAGAGGCCAGCAGCGCGTCCGGAGCCATAAAGTGATAGTTATCTCCGGCAAAGCGGGCAATTACGTCGGTTGCGCTTTTGGCTGGAGCCGTAACGACGGCACTGCCCTGAATGCTGCTGAGTAACATCCCCGCCATCGCGGACTTTCCGCGCCCGCGCGCCGCCGTAACGGCCACGACGCCGCTCTGCATGGTCTGAAGCACATTCAGGATTTCAGCCTGCTCACGCTGCGGCGCGCCGCTGGCAGGCTGCCAGTCAGGCGCATCAGGGAAAGGGGGAAACGATAGAGGCAGGTTCTGCTGCCACAAAATCACGTCAGGATCGGCAGCAATCGTCCGGCAAAAATGATTTACAAAATGCGGGGTGGCAATCGGTTCTGGAGTGTCGCTCCAGCGCAGGGAATCACTGTCGGGTTTTTCCGGCCAGACTGCGAGCGGCGGAACCAGCAGCACCAGAAGGCTTCCGGCGCGCAACGTTCCGCTGAGCGCGGCAAAGGCCGAAACATCAAACCCGCTGCGGGCGTCAAAAATAGCATGCAGAAATTCACGCCCCAGCAGTCCGCTGATAGCTTTAGAGGCGTTATCTTCCAGCCACAACCAGTCGCCTGGCAAGGCATCACGCAGGGCAGATGCCTGCGCGTATACCCACTGTTCATCGCCACTAAGAACAACCAGCCGACGATGGCCCTGACGCGTAAGCTGGCCGATCAGATTTTCAAACGGCAACATCACATGGCTTTGCCGAAGGTATTACATTGCGCCGGGTCGCCGCTGTCGAAGCCGCGTTTAAACCAGCTGTAACGTTGTTCAGACGTACCGTGTGTGAAGCTGTCCGGTACCACCCGCCCCTGGCTCTGCTGCTGAAGACGGTCATCGCCGATGGCCTGTGCCGCATTCAACGCCTCTTCCAGGTCGCCCGCTTCGAGCACGCCCTGTTGCTGCATACTTTTCCCCCAGACACCGGCGAAGCAGTCCGCCTGAAGCTCCATACGCACGGACAAACGGTTCACTTCCGCCTGAGACGCATTTTGCTGAAGCTGACGCACTTTAGGCTCAATGCCGAGCAGTTTTTGAACGTGGTGCCCGACTTCATGCGCAATCACGTAGCCCTGGGCAAAATCGCCGTCGGCACCGAGCTTGCGTTTCATGTCATCGTAGAAGGAGAGATCGATATAAACGGTACTGTCAGCCGGGCAGTAGAACGGCCCCATAACGGATTGTCCGGTGCCGCAACCGGTGCGCGTTGCGCCACGGTACATTACCAGTTTCGGCTGCTGATAGGTCCGCCCCATTTTTTCGAACTGCTGGCTCCAGGTATCTTCGGTCGTTGCCAGAATAACGGAGGTAAACTTAGCGGCTTCATCTTCATTCGGGCTGATAGAGCGCTGGGATTGTGGCTGTTGCTGAAGAGGCTCCCCGGTCATCAGGCCGGTCAAATCGACACCATAATAACCTGCCACCAGCACGACGATGAGCAGAACAATTCCCCCCTTTCCACTGGGTAAACGAAACCCTGGGCCGCCCATTGACGGGCCACCGCCGCCACTGTTGCGCCTGTCTTCTACATTGTCACTTTCACGACGCCCTTGCCAGCGCATAACCACCTCGAACTATTCCATTATCAATAGCTATGATCGTAGGCGGTTAATGAGAGGATTACCATAGGAAACAAAGGTAAGACGCCAAAGGATGTGAACATCCTTTGGCAATTGAGGATTAGTCGAGCTTAACGCCTAAACGGTGAGCAACGGCTTCATATGCTTCAATCAGGCCACCCAGACTCTGACGGAAACGGTCTTTGTCCATTTTATCCAGCGTTTCTTTATCCCACAGACGGCTGCCGTCCGGTGAGAACTCATCACCCAGCACCACTTCACCTTTAAACAGACCGAACTCCAGCTTGAAGTCGACCAGGATAAGACCCGCGTCATCAAACAGTTTTTTCAGTACGTCATTCGCTTTGTAGGTCAGTTCCTGCATACGCGCCAGATTCTCTTTGCTCACCCAGCCAAAGGTTTCACAGTAAGATTCATTGACCATCGGGTCATGCATGGCGTCGTTTTTCAGGAACAGGTCGAACAATGGTGGATTCAGCTCGATACCTTCTTCGATGCCAAGACGCTTCACCAGGGAGCCCGCGGCACGGTTACGAATAACACATTCGACCGGCACCATATCCAGTTTTTTCACCAGACATTCCGTGTCGGACAGTAACGCTTCCATCTGGGTTGGAATACCCGCTTCGGCCAGTTTGGTCATAATGAAGTGGTTGAACTTGTTGTTCACCATGCCTTTACGATCGAACTGCTCAATGCGTGCGCCATCCCCTGCTGACGTATCATTGCGGAATTCGAGCACCAACAGATCCGGGTTTTCGGTGCTGTATACGGTCTTCGCTTTGCCACGATACAACTCAGCTTGCTTCTGCATCTTCATTACTCCTAGTGTGATGATTTGTATTCAAAACTGGGGATATTATGCCACGCACACGTTTGCGTAGCACGAAAATAAAAAGGGCTGGATTCACCAGCCCTCGTATTTATTTGCTGAATGCAGCCTGGAAGACCGCGACCAGCGCATCGTTCTGCGACTGGGTCAGCGTGTGGCCTTTCGGATCGATAAACTGCAGGCTACTGCGGTTATCGAGGTCACCGACCTGAATTTTATAATCGCCGGAGGCCAGTTGCGGATCGCGTGCCCCCAGTTCCTGCCAGGCGCTGTCGGACAGCGGCTTGTACGTTGCCGTGATGCTACCCGTTGAACGCGTGCTGTCGGTTACTTTCATGCCCACTTTTTCAAGCGTCGCTGGCAGGCGTTGCCAGGTCTGGTTAAATGGCGCACGAACCACCAGCATTGGCAGACCCGTGTCATCGGCGGCGCTCTGAACGTCGAACGTAACACCGTTGCGGCTCTGCGCTGCGTTAGCGGCGTCGGTGGCGTTCTTATCCAGTCCCGCGGCAATCACGTTCAACATTTCGGTGCTGTAACGCTGCATGGAGGCTGGATCGGCAACCGGCTTACCCGCCTGCTCCAGATTCAACAGCTTAACGGTAACCGCCTGCTGATAACCCTGTGGTTTAACGGAGACTTGATAACGACCACGGTACTGCTGATCTTCATCCAGACGGCTCCATTCAATCCAGTCTGTGGTTAAGGTCTGGCTGGCGTCATCGCGTTTATCAATCGTGTAGTTCTTCGCCTGAATCACGCTGACCACCTGCGGCCACAGTGTCGTTCCGCGCGCACTTTCAACCAGCAGGGACGCTGTATCGCCGGTAAACTGGGTACGCGCCCCGCTCACCAGGGCCAGCGGCTGTGCTGGCGGACGAATATCGAGCGCTTTACCCACCTGACCGCTACCATTGGTCACAGGGATATTATAATCGCCGTTCTGAATCGGCAGGATCATACCGGCAGGTGCGTGAAGTTCAGCAAGCGGCGCTGCATCCAGATAGGATTCATCACCGCTCACCTGGCGCTTGTAGCGCGAATCTGAGCTACAGGCGGCGAGCAGCATAACAAGCGAAACACCCGCAACCTTCACCAGGCGCGACTTCTGTACTGAATAAGCCATCAAATCTCCCTAAACTTTACAGCAAACCGGCATGCTTCAGCGCTGCCCTGACGATATCACGACCGTGGTCGGTAATCGGTGTCATTGGCAGACGCAGCGTATCGGTCGCTACAAGTCCCAACTCCTTACAGGCCCATTTCACTGGGATCGGATTGGGTTCGACAAATAATTTATTGTGCAGCGGCATCAGACGCTGATTAACCACGCGAGCGTCATCAAAGTGACCGGCCGCCGCCAGTTTGCACATTTCTGCCATATCGCGAGCCGCAACGTTCGCCGTTACGGAAATCACGCCATGACCACCGAGCTGCATAAAGTCCAGCGCGGTCGCATCATCACCGCTCAGCAGGATAAAGTCGTCTGAAACCAGCTCTTTGATCTGATGAACGCGGCTTAAGTTCCCTGTCGCCTCTTTAATCCCGATAATATTTTTTACTTTCGAGAGACGACCAACGGTTTCCGGCAGCATATCGCAACCGGTACGGGACGGCACATTATACAGAATTTGTGGCAAGTCAGTATGTTCCGCGATGGCTTTGAAATGCTGGAACAAACCTTCCTGAGTGGGACGATTGTAGTAAGGCGTGACGGTCAGACAGCCGACGATGCCGCTGTCGTTGAAACGTTTGGTCAGGCTGATAGCTTCTGCGGTTGCATTAGCGCCCGTGCCTGCGATGACCGGGATACGCCCGTCAGCCAGTTCAAGGGTCAGCATAACCACATCGCCGTGCTCTTCGTGGCTCAGCGTTGCAGATTCACCGGTAGTCCCTACCGAAACGATCGCCGAGGTTCCATTGGCGACATGGTAATCAATCAGCTTCTTCATGCTGGAGCGGCAGACATTACCTTTTTCATCCATCGGTGTAACAAGCGCGACAATACTTCCCGTGAACATGAGCCATCCTCTGTGCGAACAAGAGTCTCAATGGTACGTTTGGAACTGTAATAAAAGCAAGCGACCTGAGGGCCTCAGGCGGTTGTATGCACGTTTTTTTTATGCTTTCCTTAGGAAGACTTAACCAAGCAAAGGAAGAACAGGTTTGACAACCTCATCACAACATTACCTGGTTATCACTGCGCTGGGTGCTGACAGGCCGGGTATCGTGAACACCATCACCCGACACGTAAGCAGCTGCGGCTGTAATATCGAAGACAGCCGTCTGGCTATGCTTGGCGAAGAGTTCACGTTTATTATGCTGCTGTCCGGGACATGGAATGCCATCACGCTGATTGAATCCACCCTGCCACTGAAAGGCGCGGAGCTGGATTTGCTGATTGTGATGAAACGCACCACTGCACGTCCGCGTCCGGCGCTGCCTTCCACCGTCTGGGTGCAGGTTGAAGTGCCTGATTCACCGCATCTGATTGAGCGTTTTACCGCGCTGTTTGACAGCCATCAGATGAATATTGCCGAACTGGTTTCCCGTACACAGCCGGGTGATGAGAACGCCATTCCCACGCTGTTTATTCAGATTACTGCGCACAGCCCTGCCTCGCAGGATGCGTCAAATATCGAGCAAGCGTTTAAAGCCCTCTGTACAGAATTACACGCGCAAGGCAGTATAAGCGTCGTCAATTATTCGCAGCATGAACAGGATGGAGTTGAGTAATGAATCCACTGAAAGCCGGTGATATCGCACCGAAATTTAGCTTACCGGATCAAGACGGCGAGCAAGTAAATTTGACCGACTTCCAGGGACAGCGTGTTCTGGTCTATTTCTACCCGAAAGCCATGACGCCGGGCTGTACCGTACAGGCCTGCGGTCTACGCGACAACATGGACGAGTTGAAAAAAGTCGGCGTGGAAGTGCTGGGTATCAGCACAGATAAACCAGAAAAGCTGTCACGATTTGCTGAAAAAGAGCTGCTGAACTTCACGCTGCTTTCCGATGAAGACCACCAGGTCTGCGAGCAGTTTGGCGTCTGGGGCGAGAAGTCCTTTATGGGCAAAACGTACGACGGCATTCACCGCATCAGCTTCCTGATTGACGCTGACGGTAAAGTTGAACATGTGTTTGATGACTTCAAAACCAGCAACCACCACGATGTGGTGCTGAACTGGCTGAAACAAAGTGCCTGAAAGTGAGTGTCGGGTGGCGGCTTCGCCTTACCCGACCTACACGGTAAATGCAAAACGGTAGCGCATGCTACCGTTTTTAGTATTTGCTCCCTCTCCCTGTGGGAGAGGGTCGGGGTGAGGGCGTCAGCCCGCACAAAAACTACTTCTCTTCCACCGCAGGCACATCCGGCCACGCGTGGACAACGGCTTTAATCAGCGTTGCCAGCGGAATGGCAAAGAACACGCCCCAGAATCCCCACAGCCCGCCAAAAATCACCACTGACAGAATAATCACCAGCGGATGCAGATTCACCGCTTCAGAGAACAGCACCGGCACCAGCAGGTTACCGTCCAGCCCCTGAATAATCAGGTACACGGCGAAGCAGCTCCAGAACTCGGTGCCCAACCCGAACTGGAACAGCGCGACACCGATAACCGGGATGGTCACCACAAACGCGCCGATATAAGGAATAAGAACGGAAAATCCTACCAGCACCGCCAGCAGTAACGAATAGTTCAGACCGAAGATCAGGAAGCCGATCCAGGTTGCCACGCCCACGACAATCATCTCCAGCACTTTGCCGCGGATATAGTTGGTGATCTGCTGGTTCATCTCCTGCCAGACCTGCCCGGCCAGACCACGGTTACGCGGCAGAACACGGCGAACAGCATTCAACATCTGCTCTTTATCTTTCACCAGGAAGAAAACCATTAACGGCACGAGCACAAGGTAAACCGCCAGCGTCAGCAGACCGACCAGCGAGGCCAGAGAATACTTCACCACCGAATCGCCCATCGTCATGATGCGGGCGCGCATGTTTTCAGCCATCGCATCAATAATCCCGGCATCCATCAGCGCAGGATAACGACGCGGCAGCGTGGCGGCGAAATCAGAGAATTTGTTCAGCATGCCAGGCATATCGCGGATCAGGTAGATCCCCTGCTGCCAGGCGACAGGCATCACGACAAACGCCATGAGTAGCAAGATACCCACAAACAGCACCAGCACAATACTGGTCGCCCAGCGGCGGGAACAGCCGATTTTTTCCAGCCGCGCCGTTGGCCATTCCAGCAGGTACGCCAGTACAATCGCGACCAGCAGCGGTGCCAGCAGGCCGCTAAAGAAAAACAGAATACCGAACCCGGCAACCAGAATGACCAACAAAGCAATGGCCTCCGGGTCGCTAAACCGACGCCGATACCACTGCATTAACATTTCGAGCATACAACCCTTCCCTGAATCGGATGGCGGGAGTGAGACGGTGAATTGTATCTAACTGTCACAAAAAAGACTTTCCTTTTTGTATCACTGTAACGATTCGCAAAACGCAGATGAATGGGATTTTCTTCATGCCTTAACACGGCTACACTCGCAGGGCAGTGGAGATGAACGATATGCGGGTTCATCGGTCAAATTAGCACATCCAAAATACAGGACAGTGGTTATGTTCAGGCAGTTGAGAAAAACACTGGTTGCGACACTTATCGCCGCGCTGACGGTTGGTCAGGCAGTACCCGCTTTCGCTGACTCAGCCGATTCATTGCCGGATATGGGCACCACAGCAGGAAGCACGCTCTCCATTGGCCAGGAGATGCAGATGGGTGATTACTATGTTCGCCAGTTGCGTGGCAGCGCCCCCTTAATTAATGACCCGCTGCTGGTGCAGTACATTAACGGTCTGGGCATGCGGCTTGTCGCACACGCCAATTCGGTGAAAACGCCGTTCCATTTCTATTTAATCAATAATGACGAAATCAACGCCTTCGCCTTCTTTGGCGGGAACGTGGTGTTGCACTCGGCGTTATTCCGCTACTCCGATAACGAAAGCCAGCTGGCGTCTGTCATGGCGCACGAAATTTCGCACGTGACCCAGCGCCATCTGGCGCGCGCGATGGAAGATCAGAAACGGAACGCCCCGCTGACCTGGGTCGGCGCGTTGGGCTCCATTCTGCTGGCGATGGCAAGCCCGCAGGCCGGTATGGCGGCGCTCACCGGCACGCTGGCGGGAACGCGTCAGGGGATGATCAGCTTTACCCAGCAGAACGAGCAGGAAGCGGACCGCATCGGGATTCAGGTCCTGCAGCGTTCGGGCTTTGACCCGCAGGCCATGCCGAGCTTCCTGGAAAAACTGCTCGACCAGGCACGTTACTCGTCGCGCCCGCCAGAAATTCTGCTGACCCACCCGTTGCCGGAAAGCCGCCTCTCTGACGCGCGTAACCGCGCCAACCAGATGCGCCCTGTCGTCGTGCAATCCTCGCAGGATTTCTACATGGCAAAAGTCAGAACGCTTGGCATGTATAACTCCGGGCGTAACCAGCTCACCAGCGACCTGCTGGAGGCGCTGGCAAAAGGCAATGTGCGGGAGAAAAACGCCGCCCAGTATGGTCAGGCGTTGCAGGCGATGGAAGCCAGTAAATACGATGAGGCACGCAAAGCGCTACAGCCCCTGCTGGCCGCCGATCCTAATAATCCCTGGTATCTCGATCTGGCAACGGATATCGACCTCGGGCAGAAAAAAGCCACCGACGCCATTAACCGCCTGAAAGGCGCGAAAGATGTGCGAACTAATCCGGTGTTGCAGCTCAACCTGGCGAATGCTTACTTACAGGGTGGACAGGCGCAGGAAGCGGCGACCATTCTCAACCGCTACACCTTTAATAATAAAGCCGATCAAAACGGCTGGGATCTGCTGGCGCAGGCGGAAGCCCAGCTCGGTAACCGCGATCAGGAGCTGGCCGCGCGTGCCGAAGGGTTCGCCCTGGTCGGGCGTCTGGATCAGGCTATTTCGTTGCTGAGCAGCGCCAGCTCGCAGGTGAAACTCGGCAGCCTGCAACAGGCGCGCTACGATGCGCGTATCGATCAGCTACGCGGTCTGCAGCAGCGCTTCAAGCCGTACGAAAAGATGTAATAAAGGAGAAGTCATGACAGACGCGGTAAAAATTTACCATAACCCTCGCTGCTCGAAGAGCCGCGACACGCTCAGCCTGCTGAAGTCTAACGGCATCGATCCCGATGTGGTGCTGTATCTGGAAACACCACCGGACGCGAGGACGATTCGCCAGTTGCTGCAGATGCTGGGGATGGGCAGTGCGAGAGAGCTGATGCGCCAGAAAGAAGATCTCTACACGTCGCTCAATCTTGATGACACGCACCTCTCTGAAGAGCAGCTAATTCAGGCAATGGTTGAGAATCCGAAGCTGATTGAGCGCCCGATCGTGGTGGCAAACGGCAAAGCGCGGATTGGCCGGCCACCGGAAGACGTACTCGAGATCCTCTAATCTTTACGCCGCAGCGCTTCCAGAAACGCCTGCGGCGTACTCTCCCCCAGCTTTTTCTGCGTTTTTCCGCGGTTGTAAAACTCACAGAGTTGAATTAACAGCTCTCCGGCAGCCTCAACATTCAGTCGCGGAATAATTTCGCGTAACGGTACCGCCACCTGGACTGCGCTGTTTTTTTGCGGATGTACTTTTACGGTGACGATCCGCTCTGGCAATGTCACTTCAAAACCAAAAGTCTCAACAGATTGTATATCAACCGGGCAGGCTTCAAGCAGCTCGCACGTCCAGCGGGTGAGCAACTGAGGCGATAAGCCCGCATAGAGCCGGGCATAGCACCAGCCGCTTACCGGCTCGCGCGCCCACAGCAGATGTTGCTCCCCGCCATCATCCATATGTAGCGACAAAGGCAAATGATGCAGCGCCAGCTGCTGCGGCATGACGCCTGCCTTCAGCGCTTTTTTCCCCTGCAGTGCTGCCCCTTTTTGAGCAGCAGACGCAGGTTTGAGGTAGCGGTTCAGAGTAGCGCGTGAAACGGCGATCCCCAGCCCGTCGTTGACCAGAAGCAGCAATTCATCCAGCGGTGCAGCGGTGGCATCACGCAGTGCATTCACCAGCACAACCTGCTCTTGTCTCATCGCTTTGTGTATCACTTTTGGCGTCGTATGGTTATCTGAAACCTGTTCACGGTTGCGCCAGCGTCTGACGGTAGTTACGGAGATCCCCAGCTCAACGGCCAGCTCTCTGTCGCTTTTAGCAGACTGCTGGAGATAACGACGAATACGCGGTGTGGTGGTGGCATTGGCATGCAGTTTAATTTCCATCGCAGAGCCTTATGACTAATCTTATGAGATTTATATAACACAAGCGAATGCTTTGTGACCGATTTCACCTTTCGCTCGCCGCGCTTCACTGATAATCCACACACATAACATAAACAACGCCACTCAATCTTGTACGGAGTTCACAATGAACAATGTTCTGGGATTTCTTGAAGCAAAACTGATGCCGCTGGCGGCCAAAACGGCCCAGCAGCGTCATCTGGGTGCCATTCGTGGTGCCTACGTTTCATTCATGCCGTTTATCATCGTCGGCTCCATTCTGCTGGTGATCTCCTCGTTCCCGAACCAGACCTACCAGCAGTTTATGTCTCAGGCCTTTGGTCAAAGCTGGAGCGCTATTATCGAAATCCCGTTCAATGCGGTGTTCTCAACCATGTCGCTGTTTATCAGCTTCCTGGTGGCGTTTCGCCTGGCCGAGCATTATGGTGAAGACCGCATTTCATGCGGCATTCTGGCGCTGGTCGCCTTTCTGATCCTGA
The DNA here is from genome assembly GCF_041021625.1 of Enterobacter sp. MALB-1. Lineage (NCBI taxonomy): Bacteria > Pseudomonadati > Pseudomonadota > Gammaproteobacteria > Enterobacterales > Enterobacteriaceae > Enterobacter > Enterobacter sp. MALB-1. The sequence continues at coordinate 1,374,320 of NZ_JBDPJL010000001.1, read as the reverse complement.
CGCCATTTATCAAAGTGGCGGAAAACGGCGGCATTACCGTGATGCCGGTGGAGTGGATTGGCAGTAAAGGGCTGTTCGTGGCGATGATCGGCTCGCTGCTCTGGACGGAGTTATTCTGCTGGCTGAAGCGCAAAAATCTGGTTATCAAAATGCCGGATGGCGTGCCGCCAGCGGTACAAGAGTCTTTCGCCGCGCTGATCCCGGCGCTGCTGGTGATGATTCTGGTACTGGTTATCCGCATCATCTTTGAAAACACCCACTACAACACCATTCACCAGTTTATTTACGAGGTGGTTGCCACGCCGGTACGTCACTACGGCACTTCATACTTTGGTGCCCTGATGACGGTGTTCAGCATCACCATCCTGTGGTCAGTGGGCATTAACTCCGGTTCGATGATCAACGGCATTATCCGCCCGCTGTGGATGGAGAACCAGACCGATAACATCGCCGCTATTCAGGCCGGTACGACACCACCGCACATAATCACCGAACAGTTTTTTGACATGATCTGGATGGGTGGCGCGGGCGCTACGCTCTCGCTGGTGATTGCGATGCTGATTTTCGCGCGCAGTAAAAACATGCGCGAAGTGGCGAGGCTCGGCGCGGGGGCGTCGGTGTTTAATATCAACGAACCGATCCTGTTTGGCCTGCCGGTGATCATGAACCCGATCATGCTCATCCCGTTCAACCTGGTGCCGCTGGTGCTGGTCACCGTGCAGTATGCCGCAATGAAAATCGGCGCGGTTGCCGTCACCACCGGCGTCTTTATTCCCTGGACGCTGCCGCCGGTGATCAGCGGCTTTATCGTCACCGGGCATCTCAGCGGCAGCGTCATGCAGCTCATCAACCTGCTGATTGGTGCCATGCTGTATCTGCCTTTCATGCGTATCGTGGATAAACAGTACCGCGCCGCGGAAATTGCCACCGTTACGCAAACCGACACCACCCTTGCAAAACAGGAGTAAAGCATGTGGGGAATTATCGCAACCTGGCGAATGGCGCTTGAAGGCGTAACGGAGTCTGCGTCTGCGCTGGCTGCGGGAAAACCGGTGGCGGGCGCGGTAGTCGATGCCGTGGCTGCCGTGGAGGACTTTCCGCTGTATAAATCCGTCGGCTACGGCGGGCTACCGACTGAAAACGGCGAGGTCGAACTGGACGCCGCCTACATGGATGGCGACACGCTGGCGTTTGGTGCCGTGGGCAATCTGGTGGATATCGCCAACCCGGTTCGCGTGGCGCACGCGCTCAGCCGCCAGCGTTATAACAGCCTGCTGGTCGGCCAGGGCGCGCGCGAATGGGCGCTGAGCCAGGGCTTTGCCGATAAAGCTATGCTCACCGACCGCGCGATGCAGCACTACCGTAAGCGCTGCCGCGAGACGCTGGATAAGGGCTTAAGCCCGTATGACGGCCACGATACGGTCGGCATTATCGGTCTCGATAAACAAGGCTCAATGAGCGTCGCCACCTCCACCAGCGGCCTGTTTATGAAAAAGCGCGGACGCATTGGCGACTCACCGATTATCGGCTCCGGCTTTTACTGCGACAGTGAAACCGGCGCGGCCACGGCCACGGGTGTTGGCGAAGACCTGATGAAAGGCTGCACCAGCTACGAAATCGTTCGCCGCATGGCACAAGGCATGTCGCCGCAGCAGGCGGCGGACTCGGTGGTGTTCGAGCTGGAGGATAAGCTGATGTCACGCTTTGGCCGCGTGGGCGATCTTTCCGTGGTGTGCATGAACAACAAGGGCGAATTCGGTGCCGCGACCAACATCAAAACCTTCTCGTTTGTCGTCGCGACGTCTCGCCAGCCACTTACTGTGTTTCGTACCGAGCGTCAGCGTGAAAAAACGCATTACCAGGCCGTGGATGAGGAGTGGATGCAAGCCTATGCCGCGCGGATACGCGCGCCGATCGAGGAACAATGATGATTACCTTTCAGTTAATTACCACACTTTCAGACGCGAAGCCGCAGAGCCATTTGATTGCCAGCGCCACCTGTGCTCATTTGCCGGAAACTGCGCTTATCGCGGAAATGCGCGAATCGGACAGCATCGCTGACACCCGCTTTGGCTGTGCCCCGTTTGCGCGGATCAGCCTGCTGCCGGATGCGCTCTGGCAGGACGCGCTGACCGGGGGATTGCTCGCCGCGCTGCGACCACTGCTGGCCTCCCCTGTCAGTTCTGATGTGATACTGGACGTCACACATATCGACGACGTTGTGCTGGCACAGGTGCTGCGTTTTCTTTTCAACCAGGCACACACGCTCAACGATCTGCAACTGAAGAAAACAGACGACGCGGCAGTACGTCTTAAACACATTACCGCCCTCTGTCTGCCAGAGCAGCAGGAAAAGATGGAGACTTTTTTCCGCCAGCAGCAGGCTATTGCCGGAGGTATGGTTGCTGCACGACGCCTGGCGGATACCCCTTCCGATCGCTGCACGCCGCAGTTTATGGTGGAGGAGGCGCAAAAACTGTGTGCCGCCTTCCCTGCCCTGCAATGTGAAGTGCTCGACGAAACGCAGATTGTTGAACACGGTCTGGGGCTGCTGCATGCCGTCGGCAAAGGAGCATCCTGCCCGCCGCGCCTGCTGGCAATCCATTACAATGGCGTGTCCGACGGTCCGGTGCGCTGTTATGTCGGCAAAGGCATTACCTTCGATACCGGCGGCCTGTGGCTGAAGGAAGGCGCAGGCATGTACACCATGAAGTACGATATGTGCGGTGCGGCAAACGTACTGGGGCTGATGCTCAGCGTTGCGGAGCTGAAACTCCCCGTTCGCATCATGGGCGTGCTGGCGCTGGCGGAAAACGCCATTGGCCCGGACGCCATGCAGCCCGGCACGGTAGTAACCGCCTGCAACGGCACCACGGTGGAAATCAACAATACCGATGCCGAAGGGCGGCTGGTGCTGGCGGACGCCATCGCCTGGACCAGCCAGCGGCATCCGCAGGCTCGCTACATCATCGACATGGCAACCTTAACTGGCGCGGTGGTGAAAGCGCTGGGATACGAACTGAGCGGATTGATGACGCAGGACGAGCCGCTGCGTCAGGCGCTCACGCTGGCGGGAAAACAAAGTGGCGACGAAGTGTGGTCCCTGCCGCTGGATGCGCGGCTGAAAAAACAGACCGACAGCGCCATCGCCGATCTGTGCAACACGCCGACCAACAATGCGGCGATCAGCGCGTCGGCAGCCTGGCTGCTGCACCATTTTTGCCCGCCGACCATTCCGTGGGCGCATCTGGATATTAGCGGTACGGCATTGTGGCGGGAAAACGGTAAGAGCGTGGCGTCGGGAAGACCGATTCCACTTCTGGTTGAGCATTTACAATACGATATTTTGATAATGGAGGAGATGATCAATAAGTACGGAAAATAACGGTTTTCGTAGGCCCGGTAAGGCATAGCCGCCACCGGGCAAAAAACTCAGAGCTTAAGAATATCTTTCACAAACGGAATGGTCAGCTTGCGCTGGGCGGTGATAGACGCGCGATCAAGCTGATCGAGCGTATCAAAGAGGGTGCGCATTTCCCGATCCAGGCGTTTGAGCAGAAAACGCCCCACGTCTTCCGGCAGTTCAAACCCGCGCAGTCTGGCGCGTAACTGTAGCGCCTGGAGTTTGTCTTCATCCGACAGCGGCTGCAGCTTGTAAATTTGCCCCCAGTCCAGGCGCGACGCCAGATCCGGCAGCCCCAGATTGAGCTGACGCGGTGGGCGATCGCCGGTGATCAGCAGCCGGGTTTTGCCCGATTCCAGGATGCGGTTATAGAGGTTAAAGATCGCCATTTCCCACGGCTCGTCCCCCGCCACGCACTCGATATTATCGATGCAGACCAGTGAGAGATGTTCCATTCCCTCCAGCACTTCAGGCACGAACCAGGTACGTTTATCCAGCGGCACATAGCCTACCGCATCACCGCGCGCCGAAAGCTCCGCACAGGCAGCATGCAACAGGTGGCTACGCCCCGCACCTTCGCGTGACCAGATATAGATGTATCCGCTGTGTTCCTGACGCAGCACGTTTTGCAGTGCAGCCAGTAAAGAGGGGTTATCACCCGGCCAGAAACTCGCGAAAGTTTCGTCGTCAGGGAGATAGAGTGGCAGAGAGAGCTGTGCCGGTCCGTTCAGAAATACCTCAACCAGATCTTACATAAAATCGGTAACGAGTTTAGCACGGAACCAGCAAGGAGAGAACCGGGCGATCTTGCGCCCGGTTTTACGATCACTGTGACGCTTTCTCGCTGTCGTCAGCATCCAGCACCACTTCTTCCGGACGCAATACAGAGATCAGCTTAAAGATGAGGCTCAGGCCGACGCCCACGATAGTCGCCAGCGCCATGCCTTTCAGCTCTGCCGCACCGATGTGCACCTTCGCACCGCTCACCCCGATGATCAGAATAACGGAGGTCAGGATCAGGTTCTGCGCTTTGCTGTAGTCCACTTTAGACTCAATCAGCACGCGGATACCGGAGGCACCGATCACGCCGTACAGCAGCAGAGAAACCCCGCCCATCACCGGCACAGGGATGATCTGAATCGCCGCCGCCAGTTTACCCACACAGGAGAGCAGAATAGCGATGATTGCCGCGCCACCGATAACCCAGGTACTGTAGACGCGGGTAATCGCCATCACGCCGATGTTCTCACCGTAGGTAGTGTTTGGCGTGGAGCCAAAGAAACCGGAGATAATGGTGGAGAGGCCGTTAGCAAACATAGAACGGTGCAGACCCGGATCGCGGATCAGGTCACGCTTCACAATGTTCGCCGTAACCACCAGGTGGCCGACGTGTTCAGCAATAACCACCAGCGCGGCTGGCAGAATGGTAAAGATGGCAAACCATTCGAAACGCGGAGTATAGAAGGTTGGCAGCGCAAACCAGTGCGCCTCGGCAATTGGCGTGGTATCGACAACACCCATTGCGAAGGAGAGCGCATAGCCCGCCAGCACACCGATCAGGATCGGGATAATCGCCATGAAACCGCGGAACAGCACGGAGCCAAACACCGTCACACCCAGCGTTACCAGCGAGATGATGATGGTTTTTGAATCCGGTGACTGGCCGTCAGCAGGCAGTAAACCGGCCATGTTCGCCGCGACACCCGCCAGCTCAAGACCAATGACGGCAACGATTGCGCCCATTGCCGCAGGTGGGAACATCACATCCAGCCAGCCCGTACCGGCTTTCTTCACAATGAAAGAGACCAGACAGAACAGCACGCCGCACATGATAAAGCCGCCCAGCGCGACCTCGTAACCTAACGGCAGCAACAGCAGAACCGGCGAGATAAAGGCAAAGCTCGATCCCAGATAGGCAGGGATTTTGCCTTTACAGATGAAGAGGTACAGCAGCGTACCGACGCCGTTGAACAGCAGCACGGTAGCCGGGTTAATATGAAACAGGATTGGCACCAGCACGGTCGCGCCAAACATGGCGAACAGGTGCTGCAAACTAAGCGGGATTGTCTGTAAAAGCGGCGGTCTTTCACTCACCCCGATAGCACGGCGCATCATAGTGTTTTCCTCTGAGTATTGTTGTTGGTGTTGTATTCAAAAAAAAGCCGACTCTCAAAGTCGGCTTTTTTATCGTTATTCGATCACTTAGTACCAAAAATCTTATCGCCGGCATCGCCAAGCCCAGGGATAATGTACCCGTGCTCGTTTAGCCCCTGGTCGACAGATGCGGTATAAAGTTCAACGTCCGGATGCGCTTTTTCCAGCGCCGCGATACCTTCCGGTGCCGCCACCAGAACCAGCACTTTAATGCTGCTGCAGCCTGCTTTTTTCAGCAGGTCAATGGTGGCGATCATGGAACCGCCGGTCGCCAGCATTGGGTCTACCACCAGCGCCATACGCTCGTCGATATTAGACACCAGCTTCTGGAAGTACGGAACCGGCTCCAGAGTCTCTTCATTACGGTAGATACCCACCACGCTGATACGCGCGCTTGGGACGTGCTCCAGCACGCCTTCCATCATGCCGAGACCCGCGCGCAGGATAGGCACCACGGTAATTTTCTTACCTTTGATCTGCTCAACCTGTACCGGGCCGTTCCAGCCTTCGATGGTCACTTTCTCTGTTTCCAGATCAGAGGTCGCTTCGTAGGTCAGCAGGCTGCCCACTTCAGAAGCCAGTTCGCGAAAACGCTTCGTGCTGATGTCATGCTCACGCATCAGGCCCAACTTGTGTTTAACGAGTGGGTGTTTCACTTCCACAATCTTCATTCTCTTTCTCCTCTGAGGTGGCATCCGCAAAAAAATCGCGGGATTATACCGCTTTTTTCGGATTAGGCCATACCCATCTTGCTTGACAGGGATCAAGCAAAGACAAAAAAACCGGAGACAGGTCTCCGGCTTAAGTGCAAGGTTCTGCCCGGTGGCGCTACGCTTACGCGGGCCTACGTGTAGTGTAGGTCGGGTAAACGTTAGCGCCACCCGACAATTACAGGTTATCGCCGTTGCTCGCAATCACCTGCTTATACCAGTCAAACGACTTCTTCTTACTGCGGTTCAGCGTGCCGTTACCTTCATTATCTTTATCGACAAAGATAAAGCCGTAGCGTTTTTTCATTTCACCGGTCCCGGCAGAAACGAGATCGATGCAGCCCCACGGCGTGTAGCCCATCAGATCCACGCCATCTTCCACCACCGCTTTTTTCATCTCGCGGATGTGTGCAGACAGATAATCAATGCGGTACTGGTCGTTCACCGTGCCGTCGCTCTCCTGCACGTCGATAGCGCCAAAACCATTCTCAACAATAAACAGCGGCAGCTGATAGTGATCCCAGAACCAGTTCAGGGAGTAACGCAGCCCGACCGGATCAATCTGCCAGCCCCAGTCAGACTTCTGCACATACGGGTTGGAGACCAGGCTCTTGCTCTCGTCGTAATCCAGTTGCGGGTTATCCGCCGTCGCTTTGGTGGTGAAGGACATGTAATAGCTGAAGCCGATGTAATCCACGCAGCCCTGCTTCAGCGCCGCTTTATCTTCTTCGGTGATATCCAGCGCGAAGCCGCGACGCTCAAAGTAGTTCAGCAGGTGCTGCGGGTATTTGCCGCGCACGTGAACGTCGGTAAACCAGTAGCGACGATGCATCGCGTTCATCGCCATCATCATGTCGTCCGGCGCGCAGGTCAACGGATAGATAGGACACATGGCAATCATGCAGCCTATCTGCAGCGACGGGTTAATCTCACGCCCTGCTTTCACCGCCAGGGCGCTGGCTACCAGCTCATAGTGTGCCGCCTGGAACATCACCGGCTCGCGGTCTTCACCCGGCGCGTACTTCAGCCCGGAGTTGGTAAACGGCGCGAAGTCTTCGTGGAAGTTGGCCTGGTTGTTGATCTCGTTAAAGGTCATCCAGTACTTCACTTTGTGCTGATAGCGTTCGAAAACCACTTTTGCAAAACGCACAAAGAAGTCGATCAGCTTACGGTTGCGCCAGCCGCCGTACTCGGTGACCAGGTGGAACGGCATCTCGAAATGCGACAACGTGATAACCGGTTCGATGCCGTATTTCAGGCATTCGTCGAACAGGTCGTCATAAAATTTCAGGCCAGCTTCATTAGGCTCCCGCTCGTCGCCTTTTGGGAAAATACGCGTCCAGGCAATGGAGGTACGGAAGCACTTGAACCCCATCTCAGCAAAGAGCTGAATGTCCTCTTTATAGCGGTGATAGAAATCAATGGCTTCGTGATTAGGGTAATTTTTCCCCTCCAGCACGCCATTAGTGATTTCACGCGGCACGCCGTGCGCGCCCGCAGTCATGACGTCGGCTACGCTGACGCCCTTGCCGCCCTCTTTCCAGCCGCCTTCCAGCTGGTGCGCCGCAACAGCACCGCCCCACAGAAAATCTGCTTTAAATCCTGACATTCGCTTTCCCTCATTCTGCGTTATTTTCTGCAAAAACAATTACAGAAACCGGTTTCAGTTTGATGATGTGCAAAGGGGGAACGGGTTGCAAGCAGTTAACCGAAACCGGTTTCATTTTCGTGAACAGAGTCAAGTTTGGTTGCATTCACAGGCCAGTACGAAAAAAAGATCACCGTGCCGAGAATAGGCTCGCAAACGTTTGCCTGGACTGTTAGAATTGCGCCGATTTTTCTTACTAGCTATGCAATCGCGTGGGGACTTGAGCCGTGACCAACAAAACTTCTCTCAGCTACAAAGATGCCGGTGTTGATATTGACGCAGGTAATGCGCTGGTTGACCGAATCAAAGGTGTGGTGAAAAAAACCCGCCGCCCGGAAGTGATGGGGGGTCTGGGTGGATTCGGCGCACTGTGCGCACTGCCGCAAAAATATCGTGAACCTGTTCTGGTCTCGGGGACTGACGGTGTAGGCACCAAACTGCGCCTGGCGATGGATCTTAAGCATCACGACACGATCGGTATCGATCTGGTGGCGATGTGTGTGAACGACCTGGTAGTTCAGGGCGCTGAGCCGCTGTTCTTCCTTGATTATTACGCGACCGGCAAACTGGACGTGGATACCGCAGCCAGCGTGATTAACGGCATCGCCGAAGGCTGTCTGCAGTCTGGCTGCGCACTGGTAGGCGGCGAAACCGCTGAGATGCCGGGCATGTATCACGGCGAAGATTATGACGTCGCAGGTTTCTGCGTCGGGGTAGTAGAAAAATCAGAAATTATCGACGGCAGCAAAGTGGCTGACGGCGATGTGCTGGTTGCGCTGGGCTCCAGCGGTCCGCACTCAAACGGCTACTCACTGGTGCGTAAAATCCTTGAGGTGAGCGGTTGTGACCCACTGACCACCGAACTTGATGGCAAGCCTCTGGCTGACCACCTGCTGGCACCGACCCGTATCTACGTGAAAAACATTCTGGCGCTTATCGAGAACGTTGACGTTCATGCCATTGCCCACCTGACCGGTGGCGGCTTCTGGGAAAACATTCCGCGCGTGCTGCCGGATAACACCCAGGCGGTGATCGACGAATCCTCATGGCAGTGGCCTTCCGTCTTTAACTGGCTGCAGAGCGCGGGCAACGTGAGTTCACACGAAATGTACCGTACCTTTAACTGCGGCGTGGGTATGGTCATCGCACTGCCCGCAAGCGAAGCGGATAAAGCGGTTAAGCTGCTGACTGAGAAAGGTGAAAACGCGTGGAAAATCGGTATTATCAAAGCATCCGATTCCGAACAGCGTGTGGTCATTGAATGAAAAACATTGTGGTGCTCATTTCCGGCAACGGAAGCAATTTGCAGGCGATAATTGACGCCTGCAAACAGAAGAAAATCAATGGCACCATTCGGGCAGTATTCAGCAACAAGGCCGATGCGTTCGGCCTTGAGCGTGCGCGGGAAGCGAACATTCCCGCACACGCGCTGGAAGCCAGCCAGTTTGCTGGACGCGAAGCGTTTGACCGCGAGCTGGTGCAGGAAATTGATGCCTACGCCCCGGACGTTGTGGTGCTGGCCGGGTACATGCGTATTCTGAGCCCGGCATTTGTTTCTCACTATGCCGGACGTCTGCTCAATATCCACCCTTCCCTTCTGCCAAAATATCCCGGTCTGCATACGCACCGTCAGGTGCTGGAAAACGGCGACGAAGAGCATGGTACTTCCGTACACTTTGTCACCGATGAGCTGGACGGTGGTCCCGTCATTCTTCAGGCAAAAGTACCGGTTTTTGAAGGCGACAACGAAGACGACGTGACAGAGCGCGTACAGACGCAGGAGCACGCCATATACCCGCTGGTGGTAAGCTGGTTTGTTGACGGACGTCTGGAGATGCGCGACGGCGCAGCCTGGCTGGACGGCGTGAAGTTGCCCCCGCAGGGTTATGCAGCCGAAGAGTAGTCTGTTTGAATTGCCCGGCGGCGCTACGCTTGCACGGGCCTACGATGTTTTGTAGGTCGGGTAAGCGCAGCGCCACCCGACACGCCCTCCCCCAACCCTCTAAAATCCCCCAGAAAAAAAACTGTCATACTTTTCTGGCACTGTTGGACATATCGTGGAAATGCTCGCCATAATAAGGACGAGACGGATTTACCACGTCCTGTGATTGAACTGGAGTGTGAGCTGTAATGGGTCAGGAAAAGTTATACATCGAGAAAGAGCTAAGCTGGTTAGCATTCAACGAACGTGTACTTCAGGAAGCGGCTGACAAAAGTAATCCGCTGATCGAACGTATGCGTTTTTTAGGTATTTATTCCAATAACCTGGATGAATTCTATAAGGTTCGCTTTGCCGAACTGAAACGTCGAATCATCATCAGTGAAGAACAGGGCTTAAACTCGCACTCGCGCCATCTGCTGGGCAAAATACAGTCTCGCGTGATGAAAGCCGATCAGGAATTTGATGGTCTCTATAATGAGTTGCTGCTGGAAATGGCACGTAACCAAATCTTCCTGATCAACGAACGTCAGCTTTCCGTCAACCAACAAAGCTGGCTACGCCACTACTTCAAACATTATCTGCGCCAGCACATCACGCCCATTTTAATCAATCGGGAAACCGATCTGGTGCAGTTCCTGAAAGATGATTACACCTACCTGGCGGTGGAAATCATTCGTGGCGAGAACATCAGCTATGCGTTGCTGGAAATTCCGTCCGATAAAGTTCCCCGTTTTGTGAACCTGCCGCCGGAAACCCCGCGCAGACGCAAACCAATGATTCTGCTGGATAACATTCTGCGCTACTGCCTGGACGACATCTTTAAAGGCTTCTTCGATTACGATGCGTTAAACGCCTACTCGATGAAGATGACCCGTGACGCCGAATATGATCTGGTGCACGAGATGGAAGCCAGCCTGATGGAGCTGATGTCATCCAGCCTTAAGCAACGCCTGACAGCAGAGCCGGTACGTTTCGTTTATCAACGCGATATGCCCGATGCGATGGTGGAAATGCTGCGCGAGAAGCTGACGATCTCCCGCTACGACTCAATTATCCCCGGCGGGCGTTACCATAACTTTAAAGACTTTATTGGCTTCCCGAACGTCGGCAAAGCCAATCTGGTGAACAAACCGCTGCCGCGCCTGCGCCATATCTGGTTCGATAAGTTCCGCAACGGGTTCGACGCCATCCGCGAGCGCGATGTGCTGCTCTACTATCCGTACCACACCTTTGAACACGTGCTGGAACTGTTGCGTCAGGCGTCGTTCGATCCGAACGTGCTGGCCATCAAAATCAACATCTACCGCGTGGCGAAAGACTCACGCATCATCGATGCGATGATCCACGCCGCGCATAACGGTAAAAAAGTCACCGTGGTGGTTGAGCTACAGGCGCGATTCGATGAAGAGGCGAATATTCACTGGGCGCGGCGTCTGACGGAAGCGGGCGTACACGTCATCTTCTCTGCGCCGGGGCTGAAAATTCACGCCAAGCTGTTCCTGATTTCGCGTAAAGAGGGTGATGACGTGGTGCGCTACGCCCACATCGGCACCGGTAACTTTAACGAGAAAACCGCGCGAATTTATACCGACTACTCGCTGCTCACTGCCGACGCGCGTATCACCAACGAAGTGCGCCGGGTGTTTAACTTTATCGAAAACCCGTACCGGCCGGTGAGCTTCGACTATCTGCTGGTTTCACCGCAGAACTCGCGCCGCCTGCTGTACGATATGATCGATAAAGAGATCGCCAATGCGCAGAAAGGGCTGTCGTCCGGCATCACGCTGAAGCTCAATAACCTGGTCGACAAAGGACTGGTGGACAGACTTTATGCCGCCTCCAGCTCAGGCGTGCCTGTCAATCTGCTCATTCGCGGTATGTGCTCACTCATCCCGGAGCTGGAAGGCATCAGCGACAATATTCGCGTGATCAGCATCGTGGACCGCTATCTGGAGCACGATCGCATCTATATTTTCGATAACGCGGGCGATAAGAGAGTGTATCTCTCTTCCGCAGACTGGATGACGCGCAATATCGATTACCGAATTGAAGTTGCAGCACCGTTGCTTGATCCACGGCTGAAGCAGCAGATCCTCGATATTATCGAGATTTTATTCAGCGATACGGTGAAAGCACGCTATATCGACAAAGAACTCAGTAACCGCTATGTGCCGCGCGGCAACCGCCGTAAAGTGCGGTCACAACTGGCGATTTACGACTATATCAAATCACTCGAGCAACCCGATTAACCTATGCCGATAAATGATGATAAGGCCCCACGACCGCAGGAATTTGCCGCGGTCGATCTTGGTTCTAACAGTTTCCATATGGTCATCGCCCGTGAGGTGGATGGCGCGATGCAGATCATCGGTCGTCTGAAGCAGCGCGTGCACCTGGCCGATGGTCTGGATGAACGCAGCATGCTAAGCGAAGAGGCGATGGAGCGCGGGTTAAACTGCCTGTCGCTGTTTGCGGAACGTCTGCAGGGCTTTTCGCCCTCCAGCGTCTGTATCGTTGGAACCCATACGCTGCGCCAGGCATTGAATGCACCGGAGTTTCTTAAACGCGCGGAAAAGGTCATCCCCTACCCGATTGAGATCATCTCCGGTAACGAAGAGGCGCGCCTGATTTTTATGGGCGTGGAACATACGCAGCCGGAAAAAGGCCGCAAACTGGTGATCGATATCGGCGGTGGCTCTACGGAGCTGGTGATTGGTGAAGATTTCGAGCCACGTCTGGTGGAAAGCCGTCGTATGGGCTGCGTCAGCTTCGCGCAGATGTATTTCCCTGGCGGGACGATCACCCGCGAAAACTTCCAGCGCGCGCGCATGGCCGCGATCCAGAAACTGGAAAATCTGGCGTGGCAGTACCGTATTCAGGGCTGGAACGTCGCGCTGGGTGCCTCGGGGTCGATTAAAGCGGCACATGAAGTGCTGCTGGAGATGGGCGAAAAAGACGGGTTTATTACACCTGAGCGTCTGGTCATGCTCACCGAAGAAGTGCTTAAACACAAGAGCTTCGACGCCCTAAGCCTGCCAGGTCTTTCGGATGAACGTAAAGCGGTGTTTGTGCCGGGTCTCGCGATCCTGTGCGGCGTCTTTGATGCGCTGGCGATTAAAGAGCTGCGCCTCTCTGACGGCGCTCTGCGCGAAGGCGTGCTGTACGAAATGGAAGGTCGCTTCCGTCATCAGGATATTCGTAGCCGCACCGCACAAAGCCTGGCAAACCAGTACAACATCGACCGCGAGCAGGCAAAGCGGGTGCTGGAAACTACGGTTCAGATGTACGATCAGTGGCAGGAACAGAACCCTAAACTGGCGCACCCGCAGCTTGCCGCCTTGCTAAAATGGGCCGCGATGCTGCATGAAGTGGGGCTCAACATAAACCACAGCGGGATGCACCGCCATTCAGCATATATTCTGCAAAACAGCGATTTGCCGGGCTTCAATCAGGAACAGCAGACCATGATGGCGACGCTGGTGCGTTATCATCGCAAAGCCATCAAGCTCGACGATCTGCCGCGCTTTACGCTATTTAAGAAAAAGCAGTTCCTGCCGCTCATTCAGTTGCTGCGCCTGGGTGTGTTACTGAATAATCAGCGTCAGGCCACCACCACGCCGCCAACGCTGAAACTCAAAACGGATGACCACCACTGGACGCTGAGCTTCCCGCGCGACTGGTTTAGCCAGAATGCCCTGGTCCTGCTGGATCTGGAAAAAGAGCAACAGTACTGGGAAGCGGTCACCGGCTGGCTGCTGAAGATTGAAGAAGAGAGTTCAGACGTCGCAGCATAATAGCTCAGACGCTCACCTGCGGCGTCTCTGCTTCAGCCAGTGACTCAAGCTCAACCGGCTCTCCGATCAGGCAGCCCTGCACATAATCGATACCTAGCGCGAGCACCGCGCTACGTATCTCTTCCGTTTCCACGTACTCCGCCACTACCAGCATTTTCTTCATCCGCGCCAGATGGCATATAGACGCCACAATCTGATAATCCAGACTGTTGCTGACAATGTTACGGATAAAACTGCCATCAATCTTCAGAATGTCGGCATCCACGCTCTTTAACCGCGCATAGCTTGCGTAGCCGGTTCCGAAATCATCAATCGCAATGCGCACGCCCATTTTTTGCAATTGCCTTAAGGTCTGTACCGCCAGCTCAGCATTGCAACACGTACTCGTTTCAGTGACTTCAAATATCAGCTGCCACGCTTCGACGGAATATTTTGCTAACAGGCGACTCACGTCGAGCGGGAATTGCGCCCGGCATACGGTTGAGGGAGCGAGCTTTATCGCAAAACGTTGCCCCGGTAGCCGCTCACGGTGCCTGGACAGGAAGCTCAATGTACGTTCCAGCACCCACAGGTCGACACGGGACGACAGCCCAAACTCCTGCGCAACGGGCAGGAATTGCTCCGGAGAGAGCAGTATGCCGTTCTCATCCGGCATGCGCAGCAGTACCTCGTGATAGCAATCGCCCCGCAGGCCCCGAACCGGCTGTACCATCAGGGTAAACGCATTCTGCTCCAGCGCCGTCTGCAGGCGATTCATCATCGCGACTTTATCTTTGAGGCTGCGCTGTAAATGAACGGCTCCCCGTTGCTGAAGGTTTTCCGGGTGGTTGGTCGAGAGCGACAGATCCGCAATCACACCCAGTTCACCCAAAACCAGATAAAGATGGTTAACCGGCGAGCGCACATAGCAGTAGCTCACGCCGACCTGCGGTTGCAAAGGCATTCCGTCCCAGACAAAACGGAACTGTTTGATATGCGCATCAAGTGTGTCGATGCGCTGCTGATGCGACTCTGAATTGAGCCGGACGGCAAGGTCACACCCGGTCAGATGATAAACACATTCGTCAGGCTGCAGCGTGTCATTGATCCATTGCGCCAGTTGCTGTTTGTACTGGATGCGCAGCAGAACACCATAGTTTCTGCCCAGCACCTCCAGTTCGGGAATGCGCAGCAAACAGAGCGCCGACCAGGGTGTTTTAGCAAGCGCGCGAGACAGCGCCCGCAGGTTCGGCATATGCACCACCGGGTCGAGAAGCGCCAGTCTGCGGGAGCGAATATTTATCGCCCGCTGACGCGTCGCCAGCATCGACATGTAAATCACGACAAATGAAAAGACCAGGTAACTGGATGACGTAATCGCCAGTTGAATGTCGTAGCCCGGCCGCAACGGGATATAGTGGTAAAAATAGTGGATCGCCAGTAGCAGGACGGGCGTCCAGATAATCGACATCAGCTTATAGCCAAAGCGCATTGCCCCCCACAACATCACCGGCATCAGTAATGACAGCGTGTAGTTGGTGCTGAAAATAGAGCTGTTTTCATTCATCGGAACCAGCAATAACGACAGCAGCACCGCCAGAACCATCGTCCACAGCAGAAACTCCACCAGCGTCACTTTTTTGTCTATCTGCGCGCGGATCTGTGAAATTAAGCCTTTGATATAGCGGGGATGGCGAATCAGGCGGATCAGCAGGTAGCACAGCGGCACGCCCGTCAGCCCGCTCACCAGCAGTGCCTGATAGTTGATAAGGGTGCGAATATTAAGTGGATTCAACCCTGCCAGGCTCTGGCGGCTCTCATAAACGCCGAGATAGACCGCAAACTGAAACAGCACCAGAAACAGCGTTGCTGGGCAGAAAGCCTGCCAGAAAAGACGCTGTGCCATCAGGCGCACATCCCCGTACGCGGTCATATTGCGTCTGGGAGCGAACACGCGATAACCGCCCCAACTGAGCACCAGAGGGACAAGGAAATGAAGGATGCCAGCACAGGTTTCAAACAGTCCAACTGATGAGGCGTACCGGAAAAAGAGCGACAAGACGATCCCTGGAATCGCCTCCAGCCCAAAAAACGACATCAGGGCAAGCAGGAAAGAGAGCGGCAGATAATAGAGCGTTACGATGCCGTCACCCAGTTGAGTATAGGTATTCACCATGCTAAACACGGGCAGCAAAACAACGGGCACGATAAGGGGAAGTGCCCACCAGCGGTCTTTATTTCGTTTCAGGAAGTGAAGAATTTTCATAGATGCCCGGTTAAACCCCTTTCGCTCCAGAGGGTGAGTGAAGACAGGCATCCAACCTGACGTATATGCCGCCCGGCAAAGCGCGGAGCAAACATCGTGGAGGAAGGATTTTAAGGAACGTCGCCGGGAAACCGTTGACATAAATCAAACTAATTTATTTGAATAATGCTTTCTTGCAATTTTTAGAGGTAACTTTCTCCTTATTATCAATGTCGTAAATGTATATTTTATGTTCGATATCATTAACCAATGTCAGGGTTGACGATTTTTTACACATCAGCGAATTGACCCTCTCTTCCCGCTGTGCCTTAATATCCGTATCGCCCAAAAGGGTATGCCCAGGAAAAAAACAGTGAGTCAGGCCTCGCGTATGCACAAACGACATCGATTTAACACGCGGATGACCCGCATTATACTGCTTATCAGTTTCCTGTTTTTCTTTGGCCGCTTCGTTTATTCCTCCATTGGTGCCTGGTATCACCACCAGGATAAAATCCAGTCGCAACAAACCAGCCTGAATGTTGACACATCCGAACGTTAATACAGCGGGCGTGTAGCGCTTTTTTATCGTTCCGGATACAAAAAACCCTCTGCATAACAGAGGGTTATATTTGCTGATTACGAAGGGGTATTATTCCCACTCAATGGTAGCCGGTGGCTTACCACTGATGTCATACACCACGCGGGAAATACCGTTCACTTCGTTGATGATGCGGTTAGACACGCGGCCCAGGAAGTCATACGGCAGGTGTGCCCAGTGCGCGGTCATAAAGTCGATGGTTTCTACCGCGCGCAGGGAGACAACCCAGTCGTATTTACGACCATCGCCCATAACGCCAACAGAGCGAACCGGCAGGAACACGGTGAACGCCTGGCTCACTTTATTGTACAGGTCAGCTTTGTGCAGCTCTTCAATGAAGATCGCGTCCGCGCGACGCAGCAGGTCGCAGTACTCTTTCTTCACTTCGCCCAGCACGCGCACACCCAGACCAGGCCCAGGGAACGGATGACGGTAGAGCATGTCATACGGCAGACCCAGCTCCAGACCGATCTTACGTACTTCGTCTTTGAACAGCTCGCGCAGTGGTTCAACCAGCCCCATCTTCATCTCTTTCGGCAGGCCGCCCACGTTGTGGTGAGATTTGATGACGTGTGCTTTACCGGTTGCGGAGGCCGCGGATTCAATCACGTCCGGGTAGATGGTGCCCTGCGCCAGCCACTTGACGTCTTCCAGCTTCAGCGCTTCTTCGTCGAACACTTCAACGAAGACGCGGCCGATGATTTTACGTTTCGCTTCTGGATCGTTCTCGCCTTTCAGCGCGTCCAGGAAGCGCTGCTCGCCTTCCACGTGAACGATGTTCAGACCGAAGTGGTCACCGAACATGTCCATGACCTGCTGGGCTTCGTTCAGACGCAGCAGACCGTTGTCCACGAAGACGCAGGTCAGGTTTTTGCCGATGGCGCGGTGCAGCAGCATTGCGGTGACGGAGGAGTCAACGCCACCGGAGAGGCCGAGGATCACTTTGTCATCGCCAACCTGCTGGCGGATACGCTCAACGGCGTCGTCGATGATTTTTGCCGGTGTCCACAGGGCTTCACACTGGCAGATGTCACGCACGAAGCGCTCCAGCATGCGCATCCCCTGACGGGTGTGGGTTACTTCCGGGTGGAACTGTACGCCGTAGAAGCGTTTTTCTTCGTTCGCCATGATCGCGAACGGGCAGCTTTCGGTGCTGGCAACGGTGACGAAGTCAGACGGGATAGCGGTAACTTTGTCACCGTGGCTCATCCACACATCCAGCAGCGGCTTACCGTCTGCGGTCAGGGAGTCTTCAATACCGCGCACCAGCGCGCTGTCGTTGACGACTTCGACCTGTGCGTAGCCAAACTCACGCTCGTTTGATCCTTCAACGTGGCCGCCCAGCTGCATCGCCATAGTCTGCATACCATAGCAAACGCCGAACACCGGCACACCCGCTTCAAACACGTACTGCGGCGCGCGCGGGCTGTTGTCTTCGGTGGTACTTTCCGGGCCGCCGGACAGGATGATGCCGCTTGGGTTGAATTCGCGAATCTGTGCTTCCGTGACATCCCACGCCCACAGCTCACAGTAAACGCCCAGCTCACGCACGCGACGCGCCACCAGTTGAGTGTACTGAGAACCGAAATCCAGGATGAGAATGCGATGTTTATGAATGTTTTCCGTCATTGACGCTAATTCCGAGGCAAGTGAAACAAAAACAGAGCGCCCGGCATGAGCCGGGCGCGGAAACTTATCAGGAGCCCAGACGGTAATTCGGGGACTCTTTCGTGATCGTCACGTCGTGAACGTGGCTCTCCTGGATACCCGCACCGCTGATGCGTACGAATTCCGCTTTGGTACGCAGCAGGTCAATGGTACCACAGCCGGTCAGACCCATACAGGAGCGCAGGCCGCCCATCTGCTGGTGGATGATCTCTTTCAGACGGCCTTTATAGGCCACGCGACCTTCGATACCTTCCGGCACCAGTTTGTCGGCCGCGTTATCGGTCTGGAAGTAACGATCAGAAGAACCTTTGGACATCGCGCCCAGGGAACCCATACCACGGTAAGATTTGTAAGAACGGCCCTGGTAGAGCTCGATTTCACCCGGAGATTCTTCCGTACCGGCCAGCATGGAGCCCACCATCACGGCAGCAGCCCCAGCGGCGATGGCTTTGGCGATGTCACCAGAGAAGCGGATACCGCCGTCAGCGATAACCGGAATACCGGTGCCTTCCAGCGCTTCAACCGCATCGGACACGGCGGTGATCTGTGGAACACCCACGCCGGTCACGATACGCGTTGTACAAATAGAGCCAGGGCCGATACCGACTTTGACTGCGCTGCAACCGGCTTCCGCCAGCGCGCGAGCGCCAGCGCCCGTCGCAACGTTACCGCCGATGATCTGCAGGTCCGGGTATTTCGCACGGGTTTCACGGATACGCTGTAAAACGCCTTCAGAGTGGCCGTGTGAGGAGTCAATCAGCAGCACGTCAACGCCCGCCGCAACCAGCGCATCAACGCGCTCTTCGTTGCCCGCACCCGCGCCAACTGCAGCACCAACGCGCAGGCGTCCACGCTCGTCTTTACAGGCATTCGGTTTACGTTCTGCTTTCTGGAAATCTTTAACGGTGATCATGCCGCGCAGGTGGAAATTGCTGTCGACCACCAGCGCTTTTTCAACGCGTTTTTCGTGCATTTTCGCCAGCACCACGTCGCGGGTTTCACCTTCACGCACGGTGACCAGACGCTCTTTCGGCGTCATATACACGCTGACAGGCTGGTTCAAATCGGTCACAAAGCGCACGTCGCGACCGGTGATGATGCCTACCAGTTCGTTATCTTCGGTCACAACCGGATAACCGGCAAAGCCGTTACGCTCAGTCAGGGCTTTCACTTCGTGCAGCGTGGTGGTTGGCAGTACGGTCTGTGGATCGGACACGATGCCGGATTCATGTTTCTTCACGCGGCTAACTTCTTCGGCCTGACGCTCGATAGACATGTTTTTGTGAATAAAGCCGATGCCACCTTCCTGTGCCAGGGCAATCGCCAGGCGCGCTTCAGTCACGGTGTCCATTGCCGCAGAGAGCATAGGAATGTTCAGGCGAATGGTTTTCGTCAACTGCGTGCTGAGATCGGCAGTATTCGGCAGAACGGTGGAGTGAGCGGGAACGAGGAGGACGTCGTCAAACGTCAGTGCTTCTTTAGCGATACGTAGCATGGGCAATATCTCTGACCTGGGTGGTTAAATATTGCCGTGGCATTATACAGAGCGTAACCGATTGCATCCACACTTTTTTAGAAAAAAACCTTGCACTCCCCTCTCAGCAGGTTACTATCGACTGAATAACTTGCTGATTTAGAATTTGATCCCGCTCACATGTTATCCTCTCAATCCCCCTCAATTTTTACTGTCAGCCGCCTTAATCAGACGGTGCGTTTGCTGCTTGAGCAGGAAATGGGACAGGTCTGGATCAGCGGTGAAATCTCAAACTTCACGCAGCCGTCCTCCGGCCACTGGTACTTTACGCTAAAAGACGACACCGCCCAGGTGCGCTGCGCGATGTTCCGCAACAGCAACCGCCGGGTAACGTTCCGCCCTCAGCACGGCCAGCAGGTTCTGGTTCGCGCCAATATCACCCTGTATGAGCCGCGCGGTGATTATCAGATTATCGTCGAGAGCATGCAGCCTGCGGGTGAAGGCTTACTGCAGCAGAAATACGAACAGCTCAAAGCGAAGCTCTCTGAAGAGGGGCTGTTCGATCAGCAGTTCAAAAAACCACTGCCCTCGCCTGCGCACTGCGTTGGGGTCATCACCTCTAAAACCGGTGCAGCCCTGCACGATATTTTGCACGTGCTGAAGCGCCGCGACCCTTCCCTGCCCGTGATTATCTACCCGACCGCCGTTCAGGGTGATGATGCGCCGGGCCAGATTGTGCGCGCCATTGAACTGGCGAACGTGCGTCAGGAGTGCGACGTGCTGATTGTCGGGCGCGGTGGTGGCTCGCTGGAAGACCTGTGGAGCTTTAACGACGAGCGCGTGGCGCGGGCGATTTTCGCCAGCCAGATCCCCATTGTGAGTGCCGTCGGGCACGAAACGGACGTCACTATCGCCGATTTTGTCGCGGATTTACGCGCCCCGACGCCATCCGCTGCTGCGGAAGTGGTGAGTCGCAATCAGCTGGAGCTGTTGCGCCAGATTCAGAACGCTCAGCAGCGTCTGGAGATGGCGATGGATTATTTCCTTGCCAACCGTACCCGCCGCTTTACTCAGATTCATCACCGCCTGCAACAGCAGCATCCGCAGCTGCGTCTGGCACGCCAGCAAACCGTGCTGGAGCGTCTGCGTCAGCGAATGAATTTCGCGCTGGATAATCAGCTTAAGCGTGCGGTGTCGCGCCAGCAGCGTGTCACCCAGCGTTTGAACCAGCAAAACCCTCAGCCAAAAATCTATCGTGCGCAGACGCGCATCCAACAGCTTGAATACCGCCTGGCGGAAAACCTGCGCGCGCGCCTGAGCAGCACGCGTGAACGCTTTGGCAACGCGGTAACCCATCTGGAGGCGGTCAGCCCGCTCTCCACGCTGGCGCGCGGCTATAGCGTGACGACGGCAACAGATGGCAAAGTACTGAAGCAAACCAAACAGGTAAAAGCCGGGGATGTGCTTACCACCCGCCTCTCAGACGGCTGGATAGAAAGCGAAGTGAAGGATATCAAACCGGTGAAAAAGACGCGTCAGCGTAAAACCGGATAAATCTTCGTCGGTTAATTACTATACTGCTGCTATTCCCTTTTGTCTGGCCTTGCCAAAATAAGGAGAGCAGCATGTCCCATCTTCACACGGTTATTCCCCCCTATATCCTTCGCCGTATTATCGAGAGTGGCTCAGAGCCGCAGCAGCGCTGTGCTCGTCAGACCTTAACCCACGTGCAAACGCTGATGGCGCATATGCCGGGCAAACCCGCCGCGCCGCACGTGAATAAAGCCGGTCAACTGGAGCGCGATATCTATGATGCAAAACAGACGCAGGAGCTGCCGGGCACCCAGGTACGTTATGAAGGTCAGCCCTCTAATGGCGATGTCGCGGTAGATGAAGCCTATGATTATCTGGGGATCACCCATGATTTTTTCTGGAAAAATTATCAGCGGGATTCGCTCGATAATAAGGGCCTGATATTGACCGGCACCGTGCACTACGGCCGGGAATACCAGAACGCCTTCTGGAATGGCCAGCAGATGGTCTTTGGCGATGGTGACGGCGAAATTTTTAACCGTTTCACGATCGCCATCGACGTTGTGGCGCACGAGCTGAGCCACGGCGTGACCGAAACCGAAGCCGGGCTTATCTACTTTGAACAATCGGGCGCGCTGAACGAATCGTTATCAGACGTGTTCGGCGCGTTAGTGAAGCAATACCACCTCAAGCAAACTGCCGATAGCGCCGACTGGCTGATTGGTGAAGGGCTGCTGGCAAAAGGCATTAACGGCAAAGGGTTGCGTTCTATGTCCGAACCCGGAACCGCTTATGACGATCCCCTGCTCGGTAAAGATCCGCAGCCAGGGCATATGAAAGATTTTATTAAAACACGTGAGGATAACGGCGGTGTACACCTGAATTCCGGTATTCCTAACCGGGCGTTTTATCTTGCCGCAACCGCGGTTGGCGGTTACGCCTGGGAAAAAACGGGCTATGCCTGGTACGACACGGTGTGCGATCGCAATCTGAAGCAAGATGCGGATTTTGAGGCGTTTGCAAAACTGACCATTGCGCATGGAGAAAAACGCTCCGGCAGTAACGTCGGGGCAGCCATTAAACACGCGTGGGAACAGGTAGGAGTGCTGTAAATGCAGGTTCCGGAACTGACGGACGACGCCGTCGTCGAGCTGGCTCGCGAAGGCGGCGTCGCTTTTATTCCTAAGCTGAGCGGCCAGCGCAGAATAACGCTCTCGTCACTCAACGAGACACAACGCCAGCGGGTGGTGAGCATACTGGAGCAGGCATTTCCTCGCGGTCAGCCGCCGGGAAAGCCTTCCTCACCCGGCCGTGGGGATCAGCGCTATTTTCGTATCCAGATAATCTGGACCCGGCACAATCAGGCGCAATACGCCGATATTATTGTGCTGGTGCCAGAGCAGGAAGCTCCGGAATCGCTGGTCGAACTCTGGCAAAAAGGCGAAGGCTGCGTGTGCGATTAACTTTCGGCCGGAGCAAACTCCACGCGTTTTTTAGAGATAAGGCCGTGGCCGTTCTGGCAGAAATAGTCCACCGCTCCACAGGCTTTTAAGACCTGGAGTGGCTGATGACACTCGGGGCAACGGGCTTCGAGCGCAATGTCTTTATTGCAGTTATCACAGTGGGCTACACCGTTTTGTGGCTCCAGGTCTGCATGGCAATCCGGACAGATAATCGACATGGTGACTCCTTCGGGTGGAATTCATGACTGCATTGATATTAACACGATGCGCTTAATGTGAACCACGTAGCTGTTGTTGCAGGGTCAGCAACAGCTCGACCTCTTCAAGCCTGCGCTGCGTCGTGCGGCTCACCTCATGCGGGTCGCGTTCAAACAGATTTTTTGCGCCCAGGATATGCCCGGCCAGGCAGCGTTCGTAAATCGTACCGGGAAGATCCCAGCGCTGTATAGCGTCGCCATTAATCAGCTCGATAACATCTTCCGTGCCGCGCCGATCGTGGCTAATGATGCGCCCGTCGCGCAGATAAAGCCGTAGCCCTTTCTGTCCGCCCAACGGACCAGCGTATTTATTCAACCAGATATCCACCGGCACGCCGCTCATCTGCCCCTGCAGGTGTGCTTCGCCTTCCGCCGTCGTCAGGTCGCCTTTGGCAATATCGCGCCCCAGTCGGTCTTTAGCGCTCATCACCTGTAATGACAGGGTATTGTTTCCCCCCAGATAGCGCACCATTTCACGCATCATCGCCAGCACATGCGTGCCGATGTCCAGAATCACGCCGTCAGGATGGCGGAGCGTACGCGTATCCGGTTCGCCGGTGGCGAAGTTGAGTGCGATGGGTTCACCAGCCGTGTTATACCCGCTTGGCTCCTGCAAAAACCCTTCTATTCTGACGATATCGGAAAAAGTGCTGACCAGCGCCAGCGTCGCCGTTTCGATACGCGCCATCCAGTGATCGAGCGCAAGCACACGAGACGCAGCACCGGGCATCGCCAGCAATGTTTTCAGCGTTTCGATTTGGGAAAGCGTGGCGACAATCGGTTTTTCAACCACAATACGCGAGACGGAAGAGGCAAGCGCCTGTTCAAGCACCTCAAGATGGTGCAGAGATGCGGTGGTGATAAACAACGTATCGAGAGGCTGAGCAAGGAGTTCAGAAAGTGATGCGCAACGTGTTATCCCTTCGGGCCTTTTTGTCGACAGAAGATCGAATCCAGAACAGCGTAGCGAGTTACCAAACTGGTTTCGTAATGCGGGCAAATATGCCGTTTCAACAACCGCGCCAAGCCCAACAAACCCTAACAGCATATCCTCACCTCGTATTAGCCATTGCCGGGGCAGGCACCCGCCCCGGCAAAGTCGAGGTTTATCAGGCGTTAGCGGCCGGCTTAGTCTGCGTATTTTCCAGCATACGACGTACCGGAACAATGAGGACGATCAGTACCGCAGCACAGATCAACAGCGCAATGGAGCAACGCGCGAAGAGATCCGGCAGCATATCCAGCTGATCGGCCTTCACGTGTCCACCAATCAGGCCCGCCGCCAGGTTACCCAGCGCACTGGCGCAGAACCACAGCCCCATCATCTGACCACGCATTCTTTCCGGGGCCAGCAGTGTCATGGTCGCCAGACCAATCGGGCTCAGGCACAGTTCACCGAGCGTCAACATCAGGATGCTGCCCACCAGCCAGAACGGAGACACGCCTGCGCCGCCGTTATTCAGAACGTTCTGCGCTGCCAGCATCATCAGGCCAAAGCCTGCGGCGGCACAGAGAATACCGATGACAAACTTGGTGATACTGCTCGGGCGAATGTTCATGCTGGCAAGTTTCGGCCATGCCCAGCTAAACACCGGTGCCAGCAAAATGATGAACAGGGCGTTAATCGACTGGAACCACACCGCCGGGATCTCGAAATCACCGATCATGCGGTTAGTGTAGTCGTTAGCAAACAGGTTGAACGAGGTTGGTTTCTGCTCGAACGCGGACCAGAAGAACGCTGCGGAGACCAGCAGGATGAAGCAGACCAGCAGTCTGGCGCGCTCTTTGCGGTTCAGCCCTGCAAAAATGAACAGGTAGATAAAATAGAGCGCGACGGACGCCGCAATCACATAGACCAGCACGCTGGCAACCGCGACCGGGTTGATCACAATCACGCCCTGCGCAATCAGCGTAACGATAACCGCGACACCCACCGCCAGCGCCAATAGCCATGCGCCGACACCATTTCGCTTCACGACCGGGCTGTTCCAGGTGGAATCCAGACCCACTTCGCTGTCGTAACGTTTCATGGCCGGGACGGCAAACACGCGGAAGATAATCAACGCCACCAGCATCCCGATGCCGCCGATACCAAAGCCCCAGTGCCAGCCGTGGGTTTTAATCAGCCAGCCGGAGATCAATGGCGCAATGAACGACCCCATGTTGATGCCCATGTAGAACAGCGAGAAACCGCCGTCACGACGTGCATCGCCTTTTTTGTACAGCGTCCCCACCATAACCGAGATACAGGTTTTGAACAGGCCAGAGCCGAGCACGATAAACATCAGGCCGATAAAGAACAGGTTATCGCCCATGATGGCTGAAAGCGCAATTGACAAATGTCCGAGCGCAATCAGGATAGAGCCATACCAGACGGCTCTCTGCTGGCCGAGCCAGTTATCTGCCAGCCAGCCGCCCGGCAGCGCGGCGAGATACATAGTCCCGGCAAAGATCCCGACAATCGCAGAGGCATTTTCACGCGCCAGCCCCATCCCGCCGTCATAAACGGTGGCCGCCATAAACAGAATCAGTAACGGGCGGATGCCGTAAAACGAGAAACGTTCCCACATCTCGGTGAAAAACAGTGAACCGAGCGGATAAGGATGGCCGAAGAACGTTCGGCTTTCTTTTTGATTAACAGAGGATTGCATAATTCTCCCGAAAAGGTATGTGTCGTGCTTGTAAACACCAGCATGTACGCCGGTCAGTTACGTATCTGACCGATTTTTTACAGGCGGCGAAAAGTTAGTTAACCATTTGATAACCCGGCGCTAGTTTTGTCTAGTACCAGACCACGAACTTTAAGATGAAAATTCGACGATTGTCTACTTTCTTAGATTTAAACGTGGTTAAAAGTGATTAGTGATTGACATCACACAGGGAAGGCTGGCGTTTTGAATGGGGGAATAAAGGCGGCTTAATTGCCGCCTGACTGTTTTAAGTATTACGAACCAACCAAACTATCTTTTCCCCGAGGAATACAGCCACAGCCGCCGCCAGCGCATTAAACACGATGTACATCGTGAAAGAGTTATCCTCTACACGATCAGGGTAAGACTCCAGTTTCTCAGCTGGAATGTAATTCATCAGGTTCGTGACGGTATATTTCAGACTTTCGGATAGCGGGTCGAAAACCCCTGAGAGCATCAGCACAAACATGATGGCCAGAAACACCAGCAGTCGTAACGACCATTTAGCCGGGCGTGACATCACAACTCCCTGAGGTATTACCAATAACCGTAATATCACCATAAACCCAGAGTTTATCCCCCTGTAGAATGAGATGACGATGGGCTTTTAACAATGCAGATCGCACTACATAAAAGTCACGCGAGAGGAAGAAGGTTATGCAACCCTCACTGATACCAGAACCATCTGGCCGGGGTGGGTGTAAACGGAAATGGCCTCGCTGGTAATGGTGTCGTGAATCGACATCGAAATTCATATAGTCATCAACTACGCCATCTTTGCGGAACAAGGCAAACCAGTCGTAATAGTTATTCCCTGTAAAAGCATGTTTGAACCATGTCTGGCTATGAGAAAACAGTCCACCTGACGGACGATCTACGATCCAGTAACTACCTGGTGGCACAGTAGCATTCGTCATGTATGAACATTCTGGCTTATTTACCAGCTCACCCAACCCAGAAAAAACCGGAAATGAACCTACGCCGCCCACATCCAAACGGGCCACGCGGCCTTCGTCATAGAGATGATTAAAATCGACTCTGCAACTGATCATCAAGCCACCACTCGCTGATTCCATACGTCTGTGTATGAAATATTTCCGTCGAGATAAAGCCAGGTAATACTTTCATACGCCAGCGAAACCGATTCAGTAGGGTTGTTCATCTGGCCGCCAGTGTTCTTAAAATTATGCATCACCGGCGTGACTGCCACCACTTTGATGTTTTTCAAAATGATGTGCATGAATTCCTCCTCTAAACCTGCGTCATTAATCCGATACCACTTAATGATCGCCTGCTGGAGCGTCTCGCCTTGACAGACTGCACGGTTCAGGTAAGGAGTGGCCTTGTCCAGCTCTTTGGTGAAACTTAGCTGGTCGTGCCGCGTGTACCGGTGAGTTTGCCAAAAGTATTATCGTAGGGGATGTGTACGCCGTGGTTAAAGCTCTGCATTTCAATAGCACCCTCACGCAGCAGTACGTTGCTACTTCCCTGGATGAGGGTTCCAGTTGAATTGTAGAGCCATATATACGCAGGAACGGCCATTTTGATGTCCTTTCAATATGCTGTTAATCCGCTTTTTTTGATACTCCGGTATGGCAAAATTCATTAAACTAAAAATGCTGTTTATATAAACAAAAAGCCCGACGCAATGCGGGCTTCTGGTATGGAATGAAAGCAAATTTTTAGTGAACCATCATTTGCTTTTCTTAATGTGCTTAATCAAACGTTTACGCTTACGCATCTGGTTTGGCGTCAGGGTATTACGCTTGTTGGCGAACGGGTTATCCCCTTCCTTGAACTGGATACGGATAGGCGTGCCCATCACGTCCAGCGATTTACGGAAGTAGTTCATCAGATAACGCTTGTAGGAATCCGGCAGATCTTTCACCTGGTTGCCGTGAATGACCACAATTGGCGGGTTATAACCACCGGCATGGGCATATTTCAGCTTCACGCGACGACCACGCACCAGCGGCGGCTGGTGATCTTCTGCAGCCATATTCATGATACGGGTCAGCATGGCGGTGCTCTGACGGCGGGTGGAGCTGTCATACGCTTCACGCACAGACTCGAACAGGTTACCGACACCGCTGCCGTGCAGCGCAGAGATGAAGTGTACGCGGGCAAAGTCGATAAAGCCCAGACGGAAGTCCAGCGTCTCTTTCACCTGCTCTCTCACTTCATTGCTCAGGCCATCCCACTTGTTGACCACGATAACCAGTGAGCGCCCACTATTGAGGATAAAACCGAGCAGAGAGAGGTCCTGATCGGAGATACCTTCACGCGCGTCAATGACCAGCAATACTACGTTGGCATCTTCAATCGCCTGCAGGGTTTTGATAACGGAGAATTTTTCCACCACATCGGTGATTTTCCCGCGCTTACGCACGCCTGCGGTGTCGATGAGCACGTACTCACGCTCATCGCGCTGCATAGGGATGTAGATGCTGTCGCGGGTGGTGCCCGGCATGTCGTAGACCACCACGCGCTCTTCGCCCAGAATACGGTTAGTAAGTGTAGACTTACCTACGTTTGGACGGCCCACGATGGCGAGCTTGATCGGCAGATCCTGCGGGTTGAATGCCTCTTCAGGTTCTTCTTCCGCTTCACCGTCTTCGAATTGCGCCCAGTATGCGGCGTCCTCGTCCACCTCTTCCGGCGGGTTCACTTCATCAACCCACGGCAGCAGCACGGTTTCGAGCAGGCTGGTCACACCACGACCATGCGACGCCGCGATAGGGTAAATGTCACCCAGACCTAAGGACCAGAAATCCGCAACGGCCTGATCGGCATCAATGCCGTCAGTTTTGTTCGCCACCAGGAAGGTTGGCTTTTCACGCGAGCGCAGGTGTTTGGCAATAGCAGAATCCGCCGGCATCAGGCCCGCACGGGCATCGACCATAAACAGAACGACATCTGCTTCTTCAATCGCCAGCAGAGACTGTTCCGCCATGCGGGTTTCAACACCATCTTCCGTACCATCAATACCACCGGTATCGATACAGATAAACTCGCGTCCTTCCACCTCTGCACGACCGTACTTACGGTCACGCGTCAGCCCTGGGAAATCCGCAACCAGCGCATCACGGGTGCGTGTTAAACGGTTAAAAAGAGTGGATTTTCCAACGTTAGGGCGCCCGACAAGCGCGACCACAGGTACCATGTTTGAAGCCTCATAAAATTCAAAATCACGTCGCTTTCGCGGCGTTTTTAAAAATGTCAAAACGGCTCCTGAGTGAACAGGAGCCGTTTAGTATACTACAACCGCCGGGTAATTAACGCGTGATCGCGTACAGCGTCCCGTCTTTTGCCTGGATCAGCAGCTTGCCGTCAGCCACTACCGGCTCCGTCAGGAAACCAGAACTGTCGACTTTTTGCTGTGCAGTAAAGCGGCCCGTTTCCGGGTCAATCCAGTGCATATACCCTTCGCTGTCACCCACCACCAGGCTACCGTTGTACAGGGCCGGTGCGGTCAGCAGGCGGTGCAGCAGATCGCTTTGCGTCCACAGCGTCACGCCACCTTCGGTGCTCAGCGCCAGCAGACGGTCGTTCTGGTCAACCATATAGATACGGTTACCGTCAACGATGAAATCATTCACCGAGCCCAGCTCACGTTTCCACATGATCTGACCGCTGCGCAGATCCAGCGCAGTCAGGTTGCCGTTATAAGCCAGCGCATAAACAATACCGTCAACAATCACTGGCGTAGTATCGACATCGCTCAGACGGTCAATCTCAGTAGAGCCAGTTGCCTGAGAGATACGCTGCTGCCAAATCATCTGGCCTTGCTGCATCAGCACCGCGCTCACGCGGCCGTTGTCACCGCCTACAATGGCAGCCCCAAAAGCGGTAGCCGGTGCGGATTCACCGCGCAGAGAGAGCGCAGGCATATCCAGGTTAACGGTCCATTTCACCAGGCCATCCGCTTCGTTCAATGCCTGCAGCTGGCCGTTACTGGTGTGAATCAATACCAGACCATCGCTGACAACCGGACGAGACAGGGATTCACCGGCAACCGTGGTTTGCCATGCGATAGTTCCATCACTGGTGTTCAGCGCATAAACCTGGGCTTTTTCGCTACCCACATACACATGACCACCGGCAACGGTCAGGCCGCCAGAAAGCAGTGCCGGTTTGCGGGAGAACCAGCCGTCTTTTTCCGCCAGGTTAACAGACCACACTTCCTTCCCGTCGTCTGCGTTAACGGCTTTCACCGTACCCTTACGGTCTGCGGCATAGATAACACTGTCAGCAAACGCCGGGTGCAGGTTGGAATAAAAATCACCAATACCATCACCCACGGAGGTGCTCCATGCGGTTGATGGGGTAAACTGGTTTTCAACCGTCGGCAGCGGGGACATTTTGACAACATCTTCTTCGCCACTGAACAGTGAACAGCCACTCAATAACGTAACAGAAAGCAGTCCTGGCAGAAGTAATTTACGCAATTGCATCGGGTCCCTCTCAGACGGACAAATTATTTATTTTCATCTGCATCATTTCACTCAGCGCAGGTGAAGCCTTGCTATCTACGCCAGCTTGCCACGCTTTACGCGCGCCCGCTTTGTCACCTTTGCTCAGCAGTGCTTCACCGCGCAGATCGGCAACAATAGCGGCAAACCCTTCACCTTTGATGGAATCAAGCGTTTTCAGCGCATCATCGGCTTTATTCTGCTGAACCTGGATACGTGCCAGACGCAGGTTGATCACTGCTTTCAGGTTTTCATCGCTTGCAGCAGCAAGGCCCTGAGACAGTTGCGCAGCGGCTTTGTCCAGTTCGTTTTTATCAACGTATTGCTGAGCCACTTCCAGCGCGGCCAGCGCACCGTAGGTGTTTTTATTGTCAGCTGCAAATTTCTCTGCCGCTGCCAGCGTTTGTGGCTGGTCAGCACGAATCGCGCTAACGGTATTTTCGTAGTTCAGAGAAGAGCCGCGTGCGGAATCAGCCTGATGGTTGTTCCAGTAACGCCAGCCTACTAATGCACCTACACCCAAAATAACCCCAACAACCAGCGCTTTGCCGTTTTCAGCAAAGAAGCGTTTAATCGCGTCGACCTGGTCGTGTTCGTTCTCGTAAATTTCCACGCAGTCCTTCTCCTTAGCCCAATAAAGTGCGCAAGTGCGCCGCAACGCCGTCCTGCGTTACCGTTGTTTGCTCACCAGAGCGCAGGTCTTTCACTACCACTTCGCCGTTAGCCACTTCGGACTCACCCAGCACCAGTGCAATACTTGCGCCCCACTTATCGGCACGAGCAAACTGTTTTTTGAAGTTGCCGCCGCCATGGTTGGTCATCAGCTTAGCGTCCGGCAGTGCATCACGCACGCGTTCGGCAAGCTGCATCGCCGCAGACTGCGTATCCGCGCCTGAGGCCACCAGGTATATATCGACAACAGAATCTGCTTTAAATTCCGGATTAACTGCCTGAACCAGCAAAACAAGTCGCTCAAGACCCATCGCAAAGCCAACCGCCGGGGCTGCACGACCACCCAGTTGCTCAACCAGACCATCATAACGACCGCCAGCACACACGGTGCCCTGCGAGCCGAGGCTGGTGGTGACCCACTCAAACACGGTGCGGTTGTAGTAGTCCAGGCCGCGCACCAGGCGCTGGTTAACGGTATAGGCAATACCCGCCGCTTCAAGCAGCTTGCACAGGCCCGCAAAGTGTTCGCGGGAGTCGTCGTCCAGGTAGTCACCCAGTGCAGGCGCATCGTTCAGCAGCGCCTGCACGTCCGGGTTCTTGGAATCCAGAACGCGCAGTGGGTTGCTGTACATACGGCGTTTGCAGTCTTCGTCCAGCTTCTCTTTGTGCTGTTCCAGGAACGCCACCAGCGCATCGCGGTAGTTTGCGCGCGCTTCCAGAGAACCAATGGAGTTCAGCTCCAGCGAAACGTGCTCAGAAATACCGAGTGCGCGCCACCAGCGGGCCGTCAGCATAATCAGTTCGGCGTCGATGTCCGGGCCTTGCAGACCAAAGACTTCCACACCCAGCTGGTTAAACTGGCGGTAACGCCCTTTCTGTGGACGTTCGTGGCGGAACATCGGGCCGATATACCACAGGCGCTGCTCCTGATTGTACAGGAGACCATGTTCGATGCCGGCGCGTACGCAGCCCGCCGTACCTTCCGGACGCAGCGTCAGGCTGTCGCCGTTGCGGTCCTCAAAGGTATACATCTCTTTTTCAACCACGTCGGTTACTTCACCGATCGCACGTTTGAATAACGGGGTCTGCTCTACAATCGGCAAACGGATTTCGCTGTAACCGTAGCTGCCGAGCACCTGTTTCAGTGTGCCTTCAATGCGCTGCCAGATGGCGGTTTCGCCAGGCAGATAATCGTTCATGCCGCGGATGGCTTGAATGTTTTTTGCCACGTTTATTCTCTTTCTATATACAAAAAAGAACCCAAAGAATGGGTTCAATCATACATGGGAAGCGGCACGCTTCCCATCACGTTATTTTTCGACCTGCTGCACGCTGATGCGCTGCGATTCATCCATCATCGTGGCTTTGGCACGGATGCGGGCTTCAAGCTGGTCGATCATGTCACTATTATCCAGACGATCTTTACGAACACCATCTTCATAGAGACCACTTTTCTTGTTGCCGCCGGTAACGCCCAGCGTTGACACCAGCGCTTCACCCGGACCGTTCACCACACAACCGATAATAGAGACATCCATCGGGGTGATGATGTCTTCCAGACGCTGCTCGAGGGCATTCACCGTGCCGATGACGTCGAACTCCTGACGTGAACAGGTTGGGCAAGCGATAAAGTTGATCCCACGGGCGCGGATACGCAGTGATTTCAGAATGTCGAAGCCGACTTTGATCTCTTCCACCGGATCGGCCGCCAACGAGACGCGCAGGGTGTCACCGATCCCTTCGGAAAGCAGCAGCCCCAGACCAATTGCCGATTTCACAGAACCGCTACGCAGCCCCCCTGCTTCGGTGATCCCGAGGTGCAAAGGCTGATCGATCTGTTTTGCCAGCAGGCGATACGATTCCACTGCCAGGAACACATCGGACGCTTTGACGCTCACTTTGAACTGATCGAAGTTAAGACGATCCAGATGATCGACGTGACGCATGGCAGATTCGAGCAGCGCCTGTGGCGTTGGCTCGCCGTATTTTTCCTGAAGATCTTTTTCCAGAGAACCAGCGTTAACGCCGATGCGGATTGGAATGTTTTTGTCGCGCGCGCAATCCACAACCATACGAATGCGCTCTTCGTTACCGATATTACCTGGGTTAATACGCAGGCAATCTACGCCATACTCAGCAACTTTCAGCGCAATGCGGTAGTCGAAGTGGATATCTGCAACCAGCGGAACGCTGACCTGCTGCTTGATCAATTTGAACGCCTCAGCGGCATCCATGGTCGGCACGGAGACGCGAACAATGTCCGCGCCTACGCGTTCTAATGCTTTGATTTGGTTGACCGTCGCTTCCACGTCCGTGGTGCGCGTGTTGGTCATCGACTGGACGGCGATTGGCGCGCCGTCCCCGACTGGCACATTCCCAACGTAGATCCGTTTCGATTTTCTACGTTGAATCGGAGCCTGGTTATGCATGAAAAATCTCCCGCGTTGCCCGTCTGTTACTGTGCTGCTGATTGTTCGGCATTAACGGTAAGACGCGCAACCTGGTTAGTTCTGATAAAGCGGCTCAGGTCGACAGGTTTTCCTTGATACTGGATCTGTACCGCTGCCGGAGCGCCGATTTTAAGTTTATACGGGGCCTGGCCCGTTAGGTTTAACGTGCCATCTTTACGCTGCAGACCGCTGAACAGTTTTTTACCCGTAGCATCCGTCACTTCCAGCCAGCAATCGGCAGTAAAGTTCATCACCAGCGCGTTGGGATCGGCTGCTGGCGTTGCAACACCTGCCTGGTCGGTTGGTAATGGTGCAGCAGCGTTGTCCGCAGGTGCGGTATCAACATTGGCCTGAGAAGGTGAAACCACCGCGTTCTGATCCTGCGCCTGCGTTGCCGGAGCAGTGTTCGCTGTTGCGTCTGGCGTTGGCGCTGGTTCGGTCGCAGGCGCATCCGTTGCCGCTGTCTGTGGCTCGCTGGATGTCGTCGCCGCACCCTCTGTGTTCAGCAGCACGCTTTGCGCGTTGTCGTTACCGGATTGATTAAGCTCAGCTGAGGATTGATCGGCCATGGTCGTGATCTCTTCCTGCTGCGCTTTGTGGTTTTGCCACCACCATGCGCCCGTCAGGCCAACCACCACAAACAGCACCAGCCAGGTAAAGCTCATCAGCCAGCCATCACGTTTTTTACGACGTTTTCCCAGAGAGAAAGTCTGCATCGGCGCAACTTTCGCTGCACGTACCGGTGCCTGCTTCTCCATCATCGGCAGTAATTCGTCTTCAGGGATATGAACCAGTTTTGCGTAAGAGCGGATGTAACCACGCAGGAATGTTGAAGCAAGATCGGCAGGAGCCTTATCTTCTTCAATATCGCGAACCGTGGAAACCTTCAGGCACAAGCGTTCGGCAACGGCTTGCTGGCTGAGTCCGAGTTGTTCACGGGCGTTGCGAAGACGAACGCCAGTGGAGAGTGCTTCATGTTGGTCGTGAGTGGCTTCAGTATTCATTCGCTACAACTACTGGTACGTGAAAAAAATGGGTTCAGGTGCCGGTGAGTCACAATGCCACCCGCACCGCGAAACTTCAGGTAATTTAACCTTGAACAAACAGTATAAGACTGTCAGGCCGCAGATAACAGCACTGGCCTGCCCATGAAGCTAAACTGTTGTTACGTCGTTACATACTGCCCGAAAGTCGTATAAAACGCACCGTAATTATTAATCAATCATCACGAATCTGACTGATTATTCAGTAAGATTATGCTTCACGGCGCAGATCATGCGCCGTGATTGCATAATAATCAAACAGCTTTGACCGCAATCGACTCACCCTGCATGCGTTTACGCAGAGTACGTTTGGTACGGTCAATAACATCACCCGCCAGCTGTCCGCACGCGGCATCGATGTCATCACCACGCGTTTTACGCACGATGGTGGTGAACCCATACTCCATCAGCACTTTTGAGAAGCGATCGATACGGCTGTTCGAGCTACGACCATACGGTGCACCAGGGAACGGGTTCCATGGGATCAGGTTAATCTTGCACGGCGTATCTTTCAGCAGCTCAGCAAGCTGATGCGCATGCTCGGTGCCATCATTTACGTGGTCGAGCATCACGTACTCGATGGTCACGCGGCCCTGGTTCGCGTTGGATTTCTCCAGGTAGCGACGCACAGCTGCGAGGAAGGTTTCGATATTGTACTTTTTGTTGATCGGTACAATTTCGTCACGAATTTCGTCGTTAGGTGCATGCAGGGAGATCGCCAGCGCAACGTCAATCATGTCGCCCAGTTTATCCAGCGCAGGCACTACGCCCGAGGTGGAGAGCGTCACGCGACGTTTAGACAGACCAAAACCAAAGTCATCGAGCATGATTTCCATTGCCGGAACGACGTTAGTCAGGTTCAGCAGCGGTTCACCCATCCCCATCATCACCACGTTGGTGATCGGGCGCGTTCCTGTGATCTTCGCCGCGCCAACAATTTTCGCAGCACGCCACACCTGGCCGATAATTTCGGACACGCGCAGGTTACGGTTAAAGCCCTGCTGAGCCGTGGAGCAGAATTTACACTCCAGCGCACAGCCGACCTGGGAAGAGACGCACAGCGTGGCGCGGTCATCTTCCGGGATATACACGGTTTCAACGCGCTGATCGCCCACGGCAATCGCCCATTTGATGGTGCCATCGGATGAGCGCTGTTCTTCCACCACTTCCGGCGCACGGATTTCAGCCACTTCTTTGAGCTTATTGCGCAGCACTTTGTTGATGTCCGTCATGTCATCAAAGTTGTCGCTGCAATAATGGTACATCCATTTCATGACCTGATCGGCACGAAACGGCTTCTCGCCCATCTCTTTAAAGAACTCGCGCATCTGCTGACGGTTCAGATCCAGCAGGTTGATTTTTCCATTTTTATTGGGAACCGCAGGAATGGCGACTTCGGAGGTATTCACTAATTCAGACATAATATTTTCCGGCCTCGTTGTTACACGTTATGGCCCGTGGAGGGTTGAAAAGAAACACCCCGGAAAGCAGTCTGCTCGTCCGGGGCGTTGCATTGTACAAAGTCTGGCGCAGGGATGCCACGTTTGCACGCAGCATTTACGAAATTATTAGCGGGTGCGTGGGCACACTTCGCCTTCGCCGAAGAAGTAGGCGATTTCACGTGCAGCAGATTCAACAGAGTCGGAACCGTGGGTGCCATTCTCGGTGAAGCTGTCAGCGTAGTCAGCGCGCAGAGTGCCCGCCAGAGCGTTAGCCGGGTTGGTTGCACCCAGCAGGTCACGGTGGCGCTGAACCGCGTTTTCGCCTTCCAGCACGGAAACCACGATTGGGCCAGAAGTCATGAACTCAACCAGACCGTCAAAGAATGGACGACCTTCGTGCTCTGCGTAGAAACCGCGAGCCTGTTCAACGGTCAGGTGCAGCATTTTGGTGCCAACGATCTTAAACCCTGCTGATTCAAAGCGAGCGAAGATGCTGCCAATAACGTTTTTTGCCACCGCGTTTGGTTTAATGATGGAAAAAGTACGTTCAATAGCCATGATAACCTCTGTCAAATGTTCTGTTGTTTTGCATACCTGAGTATGGTGTGGCGCGGATTATAATGAGCAATAGCGCCATTGCCTATGGTTCTACATAACATTTTTTTAAAATGAGACGAAGATTAGCAACAGGCCTGATTTCTCATCCCGTGATGATGGTGCCGACACAGAGGGCACTGTTTTTCTTCGGGATGAAATGTCCAGAACTGACGATGACACGCCAGGCAGGTTGCCGCAAAGGCCTGACGGATGACTGTTTTGGCCGGTTCTTCTTTTTCAATGATGTTTAACGCCTTATGCTGGCACACCGCCTCGCAGCCGCCGCAGCCAGTACAGCGCGCTGTCTCAACCACCAGCGCTGCCGCCTCAAACCGGATCGCGTTTTCCTGGCAGCTTCTCCAGCAGGCACCGCACAACACACATTTCCCTGGATCGACGACGATATCGGACTCACTCTCGCAGGAGAATGCCTTGCGCAGCTGGCGTTTGCCCGGCAGTACGGTACAGGACTTAACATCATCACGTGGAACATGAATAAGTGTTCGACGCGTAACATTGATCTCTTTCTTTGGCAGCAGCCTGAAAGACCAGCCCGGTTCACCGAGCCGACGCAAAGCCAGGTTAAGACCTGCTAGCACCATCATCCAGGCCGTGGAGTGCTCCACGTCGATACTGATAAAGCGAACACGATGTTGAGCATGCCAGAGCAACAGTTCATTAACTGTGGGTGCCGGGCCGGTAAATGGCCCAACAAGCGTATCGCCACAAAGGAAACGCTTTTGTGGCGTGACACCTGAAATGGCTTCTGCAGGGCAGACAAAAAGGCAGTCTCCGCACTCAATACACCGGGAACCGTCCACGGATATTGTTCCCTCTACCAGAGAAAACACCTGCGCAGGGCACACGTCCGCGCAGGCATGGCAGGAGGCAGAGCGAAAACGGTGATGGACGCAATCGTGCGTTACGTCCATCACCGGGGCAAATGTCATCGTGACCATCAGCCAATACTAAAGAAAACAAAGCGCAGCATCAGTTCGCCGACAATCAGCAACGCGCTTCCTGCCAGCATCGTGCCTCGCGCGTTCTTCAGTCCACCCGCAGCAAAGCAGAGCATACCCAGGACGGAAACACACCAGCTCAGCAAATGCATAATGCGCAGTTGCTCAAGCACCTGCAGCGGCGCATGAGGGAAGGTCACCACGGTGTTATCCATTGCTGATATGTCCGCCAGCCAGACGGGCTGCATGACAAGGCGAGCAAGCACCACCAGTGTGACGATCGCTACCGCAACGCCTGCAGCACGTCGCGTTTTCGCCGCCAGAGCCACACAGGCCGAACCAATAATCCCCACGGAGCCAATAAACAGCACCAGCGTGTTGAGGTGCTGCCAGGTGACGACCGAAGTGTGAATGTAGATTTGTGCCATACAGAACACATCCACCAGCCCGACAACGCCCGCCACCACCAGAAGCAGTTTCCATCCCGGTTTTTTTGCAAACAGCAGAAGGGTCGCGAGGCCAAGCGCAGCCAGATAGAGACTGGCAAAGATGATTTCACGGCTTAGCCAGGAGCTGGCGACGTGACGCAGCGCGTTCAGGGCATTGAGCGGGTAGCCCATGTGCAGCGCCGAGGCGAGAAGCCCCAGGCTGGCCAGCACAAAGGCTCCTGCGGCGGCAATCAGCAGGCTGCGGTGCGGTGTATCCGTTCCTGTCACTGCCTGACGACCAAACGCCAGCCAGAGCGTTACACCAACCGATCCCTGCAGGAACAGCGTGAAAATCAGCAGCGGTAACTCATGCATGACGTTTCCCCTCTTTCTCTGCACCCTGATGCGCTTTAATCACCAGGTTCGGCTTCGTTATCGATGAATCCGGCAGCCCTTTCGCATCGCAGACCGTGCCGTATTTCGCCCGCAGTTCATCAATCGGACCAAATTTGATCGCTTCGAGTGGACAGGTTGCCACGCAGACAGGCTGCTCCCCTTTCGCCTGTAGATCGACACAGAGATCGCATTTCGACATCTGTCCCGTCTGCTCATTGAGCTGAGGCGCGCCGTAAGGGCATGACCACGCACAATAGCCGCAGCCGACGCACTTATCCGTATCGACACGCACGATGCCGTCGCCCGGACGCTTGTGCATGGCTGTGGTTGGGCAGTTTTTGGTGCAGATGGGGTCCGCACAGTGGTTACAGGAAATAGAGAGCGTATAGGCAAAGACGTTATTGCTCACACCGCCCTGCCCGGTCGGGATGAAATTCCCACCGTTGACTTCGTACACGCGACGAAAACGACGCCCGACTTCCAGATTGTTTTTATCTTTGCATGCCACCTGACAGGCTTTGCAGCCCGAGCAGCGGGAAGAGTCGATAAAAAAGCCCAGTTGTTTGTCGCTCACTGGCGCGTAGTGTTTGAACTGACTCATGCTTTAGCCACCTCCACCAGCATGGTTTGATGTGAATTCCCTTTCGCAAGCGCGGTGATGCGGGCCGAACTGAGCACGTTCGCACAGCCGCCCTTATCAACGCCCTGCTCATCCGGCTGCCACCAGGCTCCGGCCTGCATTGCCACCACGCCCGGAATGATGCGTGGCGTAACCTCTGCCGGGATTTCGCAAATGCCGCGGGCATTATGAATACGCACGGTATCGCCCTGCGCAATGCCACGTTTTTGCGCGTCCTGTGGATTAATCCACAGCTTTTGCTGCTGCGCCTCTATCAACCACGGGTTGGCATACTGGGTGGAGTTGGCTCGGTTTTTCCCTTTCCAGGTAATCAGCTGCAGCGGGAAGGTTTTCGCCAGGTCATCTTCTGGCCCTTCATGGGCGGGAACGTAATGCGACAGTGCCGGAATTTCCGGGTGATGCATGTCATAGAGACGTTTCGAGAAAATCTCAATTTTCCCTGAGGGCGTCGGGAACGGATGATTTTGCGGATCGCGAATATTGTCTTCAAAGGCGATAAAAGGCGCACTTTTGAAGAGATGCTGACGTGTTTTTTGCAGCGTCGCGAAGTCAGGCAGATTTTCGTCTGGCATCGCCAGCCGGGTCTGTTCCCAGATATGTTCAATCCACGCTTTTTCATCACGACCCTGGCTGAACTCACGCTCAATACCCAGTTTAGCGGCAACTTCACGCAGCCAGTCATAATCTGAACGGCGCTCAAATTCAGGTTCGATCAGCTTCTCTGACAGAATCAGATAGCTTGCTGTTCCCCAGGTTTCACCGATATTCCAGCGTTCCATAAAGCTGGTTTCAGGCAACAAGAGGTCGGCGTATCTGGCACTCGGCGTCATAAACAGATCGCTTGCAACGATAAATTGAATTTTCGACTCGTCTTCCAGTACGCGGGTTGCCTGGTGAAGATCGGGATTCTGGTTTGCAAGATAGTTACCCGCCAGCGAGAAGAGGATACGGATATTGCTGTCCAGTTTTTCGGCATCCTTCAGGCCCACATCAGGCGTCACCTTTGAGGCGTCGTCAGCGGCCTGCACCCAGTTCATTACCGAAATTTTCGCTTTCACCGGGTTATCCGGCATTTCCGGGCCGGCAGCGAATTTTCGGTTTGCACAACCGCCATAGCCAGCCGCCCAGCCCCCTTTAACCCCGACGTTGCCAGTCAGCGTCGCCAGTAAGGTGGAGCCACGGGCGGTACGCTCACCGCAGTTGTGACGCTGCGGGCCCCAGCCCTGAATCAGCGCGGCAGGTTTCGTTGTGGCGTAATCACGCGCCAGTTGACGGATCGTCTGCGCTGGCACATGGGTGATTTTCTCTGCCCATTCTGGCGTTTTCGCCACACCATCTTTCGCGCCAGTCAGGTAAGCGACGAGAGATTCGTTCTCCGGAACGCCTTCCGGCATTGAGGCTTCGTCAAAACCGAGGGTATAGCGCTGAATAAAGTCACGATCGTGCAGATTTTCCGTGACAATCACGTACATCATCGCATCCATCAGCGCATTGTCCGTGGTGGGGAGCAGCGGTATCCACTGATCGGCAAGCGAGGAAACCGTATCAGAGTAACGTGGATCGACAACGATAAAGCGTGTGCCGTTTTGCTTCATCTTCTGGTAGAAGTAGTTGCTGTGGCCGAAAATGGTTTCCGTCGGGTTATGCCCCCAGAGAATAACCAGTTTGGTATCCAGCAACGTGTCCAGAGAACTGCCGCTGGCGGCAGTTCCGTAGGTATAGGGTGTTGCAGCCGCCGTATTACCCATACTCACCGAGTGATAGCTTTCGAGATAGCCGCCCGTTAAGTTGAGCAGGCGACGAACCATTTTATCGCCGGAAAAAGTACCACCGGAAACCGCTGTTCCCACATGAACATATCGTGAGGATGCGCCATATTTTTGCGTAATAGTTTTTAATTGATTCGCAATAAGCGTGGTCGCTTCATCCCAGGAAATACGTTCGAATTTTCCTTCACCGCGTTTTCCCACGCGTTTCATCGGATATTTCAGTCGATCGGGATGATATACGAATTTTCTGTATGCACGTCCACGAATACAAGCGCGCATTACTGGCATTTGAGGATCAAGTTCATTATCCGGGCGCGTGGAGATTCGGGTCACCACACCCTCACTCACATGAGCACGAATATCACACTTGCCACCGCAGTCAAAGGTGCTGCACGTCTGCACCACTTTTTCTTCGGGGATAATATCTGCTGCAGGTGTAACCCTCGCCTGTGCTTTCCCGGCTGTCGCGATAAACGGAAGCGCTGCCAGCGCTGAACCCGCCTGTATAAAATTACGCCGCGAAATAGCCGGAACCAGGCTGTCTCCCTGGCTGTTTATTTTTTTCATTGCTCGTTCCTTCAAATAAAAATGCATTCTCGTGTTTTTGCAGGAACGAACATTGATAATTATCAAGCTAATCCTTCAGGAGTATCCTCAACGATCTAATTCAAAGGTTACCGTTGCAATTTGGCCCGTTTCATCCATGACGAGTAATTGATATTTGCCTGGCGAAGACAATTGAAGAGAATAATTCCTGTTTCGATTCTCTAAGGGTTCTCCATTTAAAAACCACCATCGCTGCCCTTCTCCACCGCTGGTCGAAACCGAAAGGGTCATATTTCCCTCGCCAGGGAGACGTTTAATCACCGCCCCCTCTCTGATACCCGAAAGTATTAACGGCGGCACGTTGTTATTGTCCAGCGGCGGGCAATGGGTTGAGGAGGCTGGCAGACGTGCCGCCCTTTTTTCAGCAGCGGGCAGCCAGGGCTCCAGCGGCAGTGGCCACACATCGACTATCTTCTCTGTTGCATCCGGGCAGTCTGCCGCAACGCGTTTACCTGTTTTATCCACCCAGATCGGGAAACGAATCCCGCGGATGCCTTCCTGCTCTGGCAGCAGTAGCGTCGGCGGTTCACTTCCCTCCAGCAGCCATGTTGAGAGGCGGCGTCGACAGTTTTCACTCCCTTCCGGCTGCGACTGACCACCAGGCCAGCAGATTACGCCCCGTCCCACGCCTGAAGGACGGGGATCGCGTGGCAATCGCGCCTCATCAATCGTTGAGCGAGACTGAAGCATATTATTCACCTGATTCAGCAGAGGCACAGCGCTCGCAAAACCAAACTGCCCCGCCACCGGCGTACCATCCGGTCGCCCGGTCCAGATGCCAATGACGTAACGAGCGTTGATCCCGATGGCCCACGCGTCGCGGTAGCCGTAGCTGGTGCCGGTTTTCCACGCCAGCGGCGCGACCTGCGGCAGGGCGTTATCCGGCAAGGGTTGCGCTTCATTAGCCAGAATACGGCGAATAATCCACGCAGAGCCTTGCGATAATAAAGGGCGCTCGATCAGCGGATCGCCAGGCTGTAAACGTAATCGCCCGGCTTTACCGTGTCGGGCAAAAGCGCTGTACGCGGCGGTGATGTCAGCCAGTCGCGCACCAGCGCCCCCCAGAATTAAGGACAAATTAGGCTGCGCACCCGCAGGCAAAATGAGGGGTAAACCTGCATTGTTCAGCATCCCTGCAAAGCGTTTTGGACCGAACGCTTCCAGCACCTGAACAGCAGGCAGGTTGAGGGAACGCACCAGCGCTTCGCTCATGCTCACCGGCCCGTGAAAGCCACTGTCGAAATTACCGGGGCGATAATCCCCTGTTTTTCGCGGCACATCCTGGAGCAATGAGGCAGGATGAATCAGGCCATCATCCTGGGCCATGCCATAAATAAAGGGTTTTAGTACCGATCCCGGCGATCGAATGGCGTTGACCATATCCACATGGCTGAAGCGCGTGTCATCATTGATATCCACCGATCCAACCCAGCCGCGTACTTTCATATCCGTATGATCCACGACGATCATCGCTAACGAACTGCGCGCAGGCAGACGTGATTTCCAGTTCATCGCCAGCTCTTCAAGCTGCCGTTGCAGAGATGCATTAAGGGTAGTCACAATTTTTGTATCGCGACTTTTACCGAGCATCATGCGTGAAAAGAGTGGTGCCAGCTGTGGCATTTGCCGTGGAGCCAGCCATACGGGCTCCTCGCGGGATTCTTTAACCTGTTCTGCCGACCAGACGCCCTGGGTCACCATTCGCTCAAGAACTTTATTACGTGCCGCTTCCGCGCGTTCCGGCCAGCGGTCAGGACGTAAGCGGCTTGGTGCCTGCGGCAACACGGCCAGCAGTGCTGCTTCGGAATAACTCAGTTGTGACGGCGGTTTTCCCAGATAGGTCCAGCTTGCCGCGCCCACCCCCTGCAGCGTGCCGCCAAAAGGGGCCCGGTTGAGATAAAGCGTGAGAATGTCTCGTTTAGAGAGGTGCCACTCCAGCTGAATAGCACGCCAGAGCTGACGAATTTTGCCGCCAAAAGTGCGCGGATGAGGATCAAGAAGACGTGCAACCTGCATAGTGAGCGTGCTTCCCCCGGAAACGACCTTCCTGGAACGGAGATCCTGCCAGGCGGCACGCAGTACGGAGAAAGGGTTTACACCGGGGTGATCCCAGAACCAGCGATCTTCATACTGGATCAGGGCATCAAGATAACGCGGGGAAACCTCTTCAATGGTAACCGGATAGCGCCAGATGCCTTCGCTGTCGGCAAAGCGCCAGAGCGGCGTACCGTGCTCATCCACAACCACCCGCGCAGGATTGACCTCTTTCAGGGGCAACGGCCACAGGCGGTCAGCAGCAATTATCAGCCCCCATAAAACGAGAAGCGCTCCCGCCAGCCACAGCCAGCGGGAGCGTATCAGACGAGCCATAAGCATATTAAGGAACAACAATCAGCGGACCACTGGCCGCCCCCGTTGCCCGCCACTGCGGAACATACATGGACTCGACCATCGGAACCGGCACCTGGTAGGTACCCGGCGTTACGGCACGAGCCAGATAGACCAGCGTGACCGGCTGACCTTCATTGACTGGTACTGCCGCCACAAAGCGATCGTCACGGAATTCCATATGCTGAATATCCGCCTGCTGCATCTGGCTGAGCAGGTTCTGCACTTCGCTGCCGCTGTCCTGCAGGCTGGCGCTGCTGTTCGCCAGGTTCTGATTTTCCAGCTCCAGCCCTGCCGGAAGCAGGTCAACCACCAGCGCATCCGGCACATTCTGGCTGGCTTTGACCTCAAGCCACACCAGCACCAGCTCGCCGCTCTTGAGAGAAGAGAGGGATTTCGTGCTGCCGTCTGTCGCCAGAATATGACGTTCAACCTGCAAGACATTAGAAGACGGCTGAGGTGCATATTCCGGATAACCGGTGCTGTCCAGGCGCACCCACAGCGGCGCGACACCAGTATTGGTGACCTGCAGCGCGCCAAGCTGGTCGCCGTTCAGGTTTTGTAGCTGCGGCTTATCGCCGCTTAAGGTGATATCAGAAAGTGAGGTTGTGGCCTGCCATGCCCCTGAGAGGGTTTGCAGCGAACGTCCGGCCAGGAATAGCGCATTGCTCTCCTGCGTGGATAGCCAGCGCTGGCTAAACGCCTCTTCAGACAAGGCGTTTAGCAGTGTGTTCTGCGCATCCGGCAGTAGCTTGTACTCTTCCAGAAGGGAAAGCATCAGTGCGTTGTCGCGAAGCTGACTGCCGTAATCCGCCATCCAGTTTCTGCTGTCGTTACGCGGCGTCTTGAGAGCCAGATCCAGCGCTTGCTGGCTGCGTGGTGCGTCACCCATCAATTTGAGCGCCATACCCAGTTGCATCAGCGGCAGACCGGAAGCGGCCTGCGCGTGGCGATCCCAGATCTCACGCAATGCACCAAGCGGTGCTTTTTGCTGACGCGCCAGCACCAGCGCAGCATAAGCCTGCACGGCAAACTTACTGGCCTGCGTGTCGTCGCTATAGCGGATGGACATCATGCCTGGGTCCTGCAGATAGCGCAACAGTCGGTTGTTAGCGTTGTTTACCGCATCAGTGGGGACGCTATAGCCTTGCTCTCCTGCGCGAACGAGGAAATCTGTTACATAGGCTGTCAGCCAGTATTCTTCCGGGCCGTTTTTATCCCACAGCGCGAAACCGCCGTCGTCACGCTGCATTTGCAGCAGGCGGG
Source organism: Enterobacter sp. MALB-1 (assembly GCF_041021625.1). Taxonomy (NCBI): domain Bacteria; kingdom Pseudomonadati; phylum Pseudomonadota; class Gammaproteobacteria; order Enterobacterales; family Enterobacteriaceae; genus Enterobacter; species Enterobacter sp. MALB-1. The sequence goes on along the minus strand of NZ_JBDPJL010000001.1, from coordinate 1,329,631 downwards.
AGATACCGAGATCAATAGCCGCACGACGTTTATCGTCCGTATCACCTTTGATGCCAAGCGCTGCCAGCTGCGCCGCGTTGGTATAGAGCGACGGGAACAGACCGCTGGTGGTTTGCTCCAGACATCCGTAAGGATAGGCCTGCAGTTCGCGAATATAACGCGCCAGATTGAGAGGCGGTTTGCCGCTGAGCAACAGTTGCCCCTGCAACGTTGCCGAAGAGAAACCGTTGATATGCTGTGCTGGTGCGGTCCAGGACTCGCCAGGGTTTAGCATGGCACCAGTATTCACCGTCTGCGCCGGGAAGGCCGGACGCACACCAATTTTCCAGCTCTTCTGCTGCGGTGTAAACGTCTCACCAGGCAGTTGAAGGCCCGTCACCTGAGAGGTAAGTTCCCCGTCGCCATAACCATCCAGCGCACGCACAGGAATAAACATCGTACTGCGCGCGCCAGGCGGGAGCTGTACCGGCTGGGGCTGCGCCCCTTCAAGTGCCAGCTTACCGGACGCCGTTAATGCAATGTTCAGCGTTTGCGGCTGGTCGGTCAGGTTGGTCAGATCAAGCGTCAGCCGTGAAGTATCGCCACTTGCCAGGAAGCGCGGCGTGTTAAGTTCGGTGATAACCGGTGCGGCCACAATCACCTTGCTCTCACTGCTGCCGAAATCGTCTTCCGTCCATGCCTGCGCCATCAGACGCAGCTCACCATTGAAATCACCAATCGGCAGCGTAATGGTGCCTTCACCATTGGCATCCAGCGCTACCGGTTGCGCCTGCTGGGCGATGATCGTGACGTGGTTCACCGGCGGTTTACCGCCGCGCTTCAGCTCGTCACCGTCACCACCGAATCGCAGGGCAGCCATACGTCCCTGCCCTTCAATCACCTGGCCGTAGATATCGTAGATATCCGCGCCGTAGCGCTTCTGACCGAAGAACGCCTGCCACGGATCTGGCGTGACGTAATCAGTAATATTCAGTACACCGCTGTCTACCGCTGAAACGAGCACATTCACTTTTTGAGGTACGGCCCCCTCTTTCACACTGGCTTTTACCTTCACGGACAGCGTCTGGTTTGGACGTATCTTCTGCGGGTTTTCCAGCGCGATGTTCAGGCGGCGATTCTCGTCGCCCATCGGCAGATGCAGCAGACCAACCGCACGTTTCGGCGTAGCGGATTTGGATTTATCGCCAGGACGCACCACCAGTGTGCTGAGGTAGAGGTCGTGACGTTTCCAGGTTTTATCGACCGGAATATCCAGATCAAGGCCGTTTGCCGGTACGTCGATCTCTTTCCACCACAGCGGCCCCTCGCTGGATTCGATCATCGCGTAGCCTTTACCCGCAGCCGGAGCGGCGATATGCAGTTTGAGGGTGTCGCCTGGCTGGTAGGACGGTTTATCCAGTTTCAGGGTCACGCGGTCAGGACGCGCCGCACCCGTGCCGTCGCTGTTATCCTGCCAACTGTAGCCAGCCCAGAAGCGCACACTGCTCACCATTTCGTCAGGTGCTTTGACTTCCAGGCGATAAGAGCCCCACTCCACCGGGAAGGTGACTTTTCCCGTTTCATCGGCCTTGAGGGTCAGTTCCTGCTCGCCTTCAACCAGATCTTTTTGATCAAACTGAGACTGCCAGCCATCGCTCTCTGACCAGTTCCAGTAGTAGTCACGACGCTCGCGGATCAGACGTACCTGTAGCCCGGAAACGGCTTTTTTAGCCCCACTGGCATCGGCATAGACGATGTCAAAGCTGGCATTGCCGTTTTCATCAACGATAGGCTGGTTGACGGTGGTATCAGTGCGATAGTCGTAAACCGCCTTGCTGGCGAACTGCGGACGGATGCCTGGCAATGTCGTTGCGGGCCAGATAGCCTGCTCAGCGCGACGCGTCACCGGACGACCGCCCGACTCAAGCAGGCTGGCCTGCAGGATCAGTTGCAGCGGGGAGTGCACCTCTTTCCACTGACTTTCGGTTGTGACCTGGCCGCGGCCCTGATCATCCAGCGTAAGCTGAACCTCGTCCAGACTGCGGCTCAGGTTCTCCTCGGCGATATCACCAAACTGGAAGCCCGGCAACGCAGCGACGGCCTCACGTAACGGCCGCAGGAAAAGCTGGCCTTGCAGCGTATTACCGTTAGCGGGTGCACCATACAGGTAATATCCCACCACGTTAAAGTCCACATCATCCTGCGGTGAAACTGGCGCTTTTTGTCCCGTCAGGTTCAGTGCCATCCGCTCCGGCATAAAATCTTCAACATGGAAGTCCCACAGACGCTGCAGGTTATCGCCCGTATTGGCGCGGATATGCCACATGCCGGTCTGCGCCCCGCTGTCGAGCGGATAGTTAAAGCGATAAAGACCGTTTTCCGGCTGGATAACGGTGGTGCGTGCCACCTGCCCGTCCGGACGCAGCACATCAAGTTTTATCGGCTGCGCAGGCAATGGCTTACCGTCGCTGTCGCGCAGTAAACCATTGAGGATCACCGTTTCGCCCGGACGATAGAGATCGCGCGGGCCAAACATAAAGAACTGTTTGCTGTATCCTGGCGCACCCGCAATATCAAACTCCGCCAGGTCAAGCGCCGGGAGTTTGAGGTCGAGCAACGTGGTCTGGCCGTCCTTGCTCGCCAGAATCAACGCCGCCTCTTTATCAGTTTCGAGTTTTGCATGACCGTCCGCATCGCTGTTTGCCTCAGCAAGGGTCTGCCCTTTATCGTTCAGCAGCGTAACGGTCACACCAGATTGTGCCGCGCCGTTTTCCAGGCTCTGGGTGAAGATGTCCAGACGATTATGGTAACGGTGAGCGGACAACCCAATATCACTTAAGGTAAAGAGCGTGGCGGCATTACTGTAGTTGTAGTGCCCGGCCTGGTTCATCACCGCAATGTAGACGCCAGACTGCTGAAGCGGCTTAATATCCCGCAGCGGCAGCAGCAGTTTTTCACGCGTGTTGCGCGCCGGGTTAAGGTCAAAACGACCGGTATAAACCAGCTCAGCCATCTTCAGCAGATTGTCAGACTCCCAGTTGGTCAGGGAGTTACGGTATTCCCACTGGCTGACAAACGAGGCCAGTGACTCCGGCTTCACGCGGTAGAAGTTCACATCCACATTATTGACGTTAAGCGCCATCACCGGCAGGCCTTCAACGACTTTACCCGGCAGCAGCGAGCCACGGCTGGCGAAACCCACGGTCGGTTCAACATCTCTTGTGGTCAGGGCTTTTTCGTAATCAATACCAAAAGTCGCTTTGTTCAGCGCCTGCAGATTACGTTCAACGGTGACGACCAGATTACGGTTTGGCTCCAGGTGGCGCAGGCGCAGCTCTTTCAGGTTTGGCGCAAGTTCCCACGCCCCGTCCACTTTGCCGCTTTTTTTATCAACCACATGCACCGTTTTGGCGAAATCCTGATCGGGATTCAATGGAACAGAGAAGGTCAGCACCAGCGTGGCGGCACCGTCGAGCTGAATCTCAGAGGCATCCAGCAGGGTCAGCTCTTTGCCCTGACTCTGTGCGGCCAGTTTTGCCAGCTTTTCTGCGTCTGGTTTTTCCGGTGCTTTTGGCGTCGTGGCGGTAGATGCTGCGGGAGCCGCTACCTGAGGTTTTTCATCGCTGTTATCACAGCCGACAAGCGTGAACGTGGTAAGTAGCGCGAGAGCAATCGCGGCTAAGCGAAACGGTTTCATCCTTTGTCCCTGGCCCGTGGAGCCTGTTGGTCGTCATCCGGATAAGTATTATCCGCAAGTTTCATTAATACAAAAAGTCCAATTTTAGAATCTGGAATGCTTCTCGCAACTTGCGCGCGCTAAGAACACCGGCCCAGTTACGCCGATCACACCCTTAAACGTTACATGTTACCTTTCAGGTCATTTGTTTTTAAAACAACAAGATAGATGGATGCACAGGCTCATTGCCTGCTAGTTTTAAGCCTGAGACGCACGCAGAGTGCGCGGTTCAAAAAGAGAGAAAGCCATGAAACGAGCCGTGAACGCCTTACAAAATTTCGGAAAATCACTTTACGGTCCTGTACTTATCTTACCCATTGTCGGTCTGTTTATCGCCTTTGGTAATGTGCTGGGTAACGGCAACCTGGCTGAATATCTGCCGTTTTTGGGGCATCCGCTGATTCAGCATATTGGCCAGTTGATCGCCAAATCTGCCGTGTCGGTGCTGGTTAACCTTGCGCTGGTGTTTGCCGTTGGCATTCCGATTGGCCTGGCCGCACGCGATAAAGGCTACGCGGCGTTGATTGGCCTGGTCACTTTTGTGGTGTTTATCAATGCCATGAACGTCACGCTGCAGTTACAGGGTGCACTGGCACCCGCAGATCAGATGAAAGCCGCCGGGCAAAGTATGGTGTTGGGCGTTCAGGTGCTGGAGATGGGTGTCTTTGCTGGTATTTTGACCGGAACGCTTTCTGGATACCTGTACAACAAATACTCCGGCGTACAGTTTAACGGCGCAATGGCGATTTACTCCGGCCACTGCTTTGTCGCCATCGTCATGCTGCCCGTCTCTATGCTGCTCGGCGTGCTGATGAGCGAACTTTGGCCATTTGCCCAGCACGGTATTAGCGCGATGGCGCTCGCCATCAAAGGCTCTGGCCCGTTCGGCGTAGCCATCTACGGTTTCCTTGAACGTATTCTGGTGCCGACCGGCCTGCACCATCTGGTCTATACACCGTTCCTCTATACCGAACTGGGCGGCACGCAGGAGGTGTGCGGCGCAACCTATCAGGGCGCACGCAACATCTACTTTGCCGAGATGGCCTGCCCGGAGGTGAAGCAGCTCAGCAGCACCGTAGTGTGGGATGCACGCGGCATCAGCAAAATGTTTGGCCTGCCCGCCGCCGCACTGGCAATGTACATGACCGCAAAGCCAGAGCGTAAAGCTATTGCGAAAGCGATTCTGATCCCGGCGGCGCTCACCTCCCTGCTGGTGGGCGTGACCGAGCCGATTGAGTTCTCCTTCCTGTTCGTTGCGCCGTTGCTGTTCGTGGTGCATGCGGTGCTGACCGGCATCGGCATGATGCTCTTTTCTCTGCTCGGCGTTCACGCTATCGGCGCGAACGGGATTATTGATTTCATTCTTTACAACCTGCCGCTCGGCACGGAGAAGTCCAACTGGCCGATGTACATCGTGGTCGGGCTGATCATGTTCGCCCTCTACTTCGTGGTGTTCCGCTTCCTGATCCTGCACTTCAACATGAAAACGCCAGGACGTGAGGATGAAGATCAGGAGACGCGCCTCTACAGCAAGCAGGAGTACCAGGCGAAGGGCAATAACGACGGGCTGGGCGAGTCCATCGTGGTGGGTCTGGGCGGCCGGGAAAATATTGAAGTGGTGGATAACTGCTACACCCGCTTACGCGTCACGGTGAAGGACATCGCCATCATCGACGAGCCACGCCTCAGGGCGACCGGCGCGAAGGGGATTATCAAACAAGGTAACAACGTTCAGGTGGTCTACGGGCTGCATGTCAAAAAAATGCGAGAAGCCGTTGAGACGTTTCTCTGAAAGGAGCTAAAGATGTTTACACCCCCGTTTATTCTGTCTATTGCCGGCGGCGGCAGCACCTACACGCCAGGTATTGTGAAAAGCCTGATGGTGCGTCTGCAGGATTTTCCGCTCGCTGAAATTCGCCTGTATGATATCGACGAAGCGCGCCAGAACACCATTGCGCCGGTGGTTGAGAAAGTCATTCGCGACCACAGCCAGAGCATTAAATTCTCCGTGACAAGCGACCCGGAGGTGGCCTTCAGCGGCGCGCACTTTGTTTTCGCGCAAATGCGCGTCGGCCAGTACAAAATGCGTGAGCAGGATGAGAAGATCCCGCTGCGTCACGGCGTGGTCGGCCAGGAAACCTGCGGACCCGGCGGGCTGGCGTATGGTCTGCGGACGATCCTGCCGATGGTGGAGCTTATCGATCGGGTGGATCGCTACGCGCATGAAAAAGCCTGGATCGTTAACTACTCTAACCCGGCGGCGATCGTCGCGGAAGGCGTGCGCCGCCTGCGCCCGAATGCCCGTGTGCTAAACATCTGCGATATGCCGGTGGCCGCGATGCGCAATATGGGGGCGATTCTGGGCGTGGATCGCCACAAGCTGGAGGTGGACTATTTTGGTCTGAACCACTTCGGCTGGTTTACCCGTGTGCTGGTGGACGGCGAAGATAAACTGCCGGAACTGCGCCGCCATATCGCGAAGTTTGGTCTGCTAACGGAAGATGCGGCGAAAACTGACCCGCAGCATTCCGATCCATCGTGGGTGAAAACCTGGCGCAACATTAAGCCCGTCATGGACAACTTCCCGGAATATCTGCCGAACCCGTATCTGCAGTATTACCTGATGCCAAACCAGATTGTGGAGCACCAGAACCCGGACTATACCCGTGCCAACGAAGTGATGAACGGGCGTGAGAAAAAACTGTTTGCTGCAGCCGAAGAGTACAAGCGTACCGGGATTTTGCCGGATGCCTTCCACGTGGGTGTACACGGTGAGTTTATTGTCGATGTCGCCCGTTCGCTGGCCTTTAACCTGCGGAGCCGCCATCTGGTGATGGTGGAAAACCGCGGCGCAATTACCAACCTGCCATACGATGCGGTGGTGGAAGTGCCAGCCTATATCACTTCCGAAGGGCCGGAACCCATCCGCGTGGGCCAGGTGCCGCTGTTCCATCAGACACTGCTGCAACAGCAGCTCGCTTCCGAACAACTGCTGGTAGAGGCGACCATCGAAGGCAGCTATGAGAAAGCGTTGCAGGCATTCACCCTGAACCGTACCGTGCCGACCATGGAACACGCGAAAGCGATTCTGGATGAGATGATCGAGGCCAACCGGGAATACTGGCCTGCGCTGCAAAAAGCCTGGCAAAACGGCGAAGCGGTGAAAAAATAAGGGCTTGCTCGCGAGTTGAACGTGGTTTGCTTGTCGGTGTCAGAAAAAACACCGACAATCCTTTTTTACGGAAAAGAATGGAGGCAACCATGTCCACTTCATATTTTGTCGCCGCCGACTGGCTGATTGAGCACGGTGACGACCCGGAAGTCCAGATTATTGACGCGCGAATGGCTCCGCCGGGGCAGGAGCATCGCGACATTCCCGCCGAATACCGTGCAGGGCATCTGCCCGGCGCGGTATTTTTTGATATCGAAGCCCTTTCCGATCACACCTCTCCCCTGCCGCACATGCTGCCACGCCCGGAAGCCTTCTCCGTGGCGATGCGTGAACTTGGCGTGAATCGCGACAAACATCTGGTTATCTACGACGAAGGTAACCTCTTTTCCGCACCGCGCGCGTGGTGGATGCTGAAAAACTTCGGCGTCGAAAAAGTCTCGATTCTGGCGGGCGGTCTCGCAGGCTGGAAGCGCGATGAACTGCCGCTCCAGCAGGGTGACGTGACGCTACCAGAAGGGGAGTTCGATGCGACATTTGACGCGAACGTGGTAAAACGCCTGACTGACGTACTGGTGGTCAGCCATGAAAAAACGGCGCAAATCGTCGATGCCCGCCCTGCCCCACGTTTTAATGCTGAAGCGGATGAACCACGTCCAGGGCTGAAGCGCGGCCACATTCCGGGCGCACTGAACGTGCCGTGGGGCGATCTGGTGTTTGAAGGCGAACTGAAAACCACCGACGAACTGCGCGCTATATTTGTCCGTCAGGGCGTTGATTTGCATCGTCCGATTATTGCCAGCTGCGGCTCCGGCGTGACGGCGTGCGTGGTCATTCTGGCTCTCGCAACGCTGGGAGCAAACGATGTGTCGCTGTATGACGGCGCATGGAGTGAATGGGGTGCACGCGACGACCTGCCGGTTGAACCCGCAAAATAATGGATAACCGCCTGGCAACGTTGCTAACGCGCGGGACGTCACTGACCCGCGCAGAGTATCGTGTGCTCGCCCACCTCACGGAGCATCCGCTACTGGTGGGCAACATCACGGTACGCGAACTGGCGCAGGCGACATTTGTCTCGACCGCCACCATCATGCGCTTATGTCAGAAACTGGGTTTTAGCGGCTTTAGCGAGTTTATCTGGCACTGCAAGCAGTTACTTTCAGACACGCCACACATTGCCGTCCAGGGGCAATCCCTCCCGGAACTGCCCGCGCTGTTCAGCCAGTTTATCGCCAATTATCAGCAAACTTTTCAGTGGGTGACACAAGACAAGCGTCAGCAGTTTGCCGATCTGCTCCGCCAGAAAGAGAGTTTTTTTCTCTACGGTGCGGGGTTTTCTTATCTCTTCGCCGAGTACCTGACCAAGAAATTGCAGGTGCTGGGCAAAACGGCATTTATCTCCGGGCCAGGTGACAGCCGGAACATTTTCCTCAGTAACGCCGCACGCTATCAGGTATTTATTGCCGTCTCCCGCAGCGGTGAAACGGAGCAGGTGCTCGATAAAGCGCGGATCGCCAAAAATGTCGGCATGAAGGTCGTCGCTTTTACCCGCGCCTCTGCGAATACGCTGGCGGGGATGGCGGATCTGCATTTCGCGTTGTATGACGAAGCGGTGCACTACGCCGCCGAAGCGGCAGGCGTAACGTCGTTTGAGTCGAACCTGGTACTTTTAATGGATTTACTGCTGCTGGAAGCAACGGGGTGAAACCACCCCGCTGTAATCAGATGATGCGGTTGGTCTTGAGATCGCGCAGGAAGCCGCCCCAGCGACGCTCATAAAATGGCGTGATGTGCTCGGTAATAAAGTGGCTGATGCCTTTCTCGCCTTTTTTCACCTCACAAATATCAATCGGTTCATCGCCCGGCAGCGTGTCGGTAGCTACGCTTCCCGTTGCCTGAATGATCTCGTCAATATCACCGTCAGCCTCAATACCAATCAGCAGCACTGGCTGCTCGTCGGCGCTCTCTTTAATGGAGCAGAGGAACGCGCGTTTCACCGGCTTGATGGTTTTGAACAGCGTGGTCAACGAGTCAATCATCTGCGCAGGCGGTTCGGCCACTTCAGACAGCAGCAGCGTTTCGCCCCCTTCCAGCACTTCCTGCGTGCTGAGCGGGTTACCCTCTTCGCCAATCAAATGGCTGATTTCACGCGGGGTGAACTCTTTTCCGGTCGGCAGTTTGGCATTGAGGAACAGCGTTTCGCCCAGCGTCATTTCAAACAGGGTACGCACCGGCATCACCACAAACGCCTGCTCATCTTCAACTGCTTGCTGCAATGCTTCCAGAGAGGTAAAGAACGGGATCACCGAGGTGCCATCGTCTTTCTCCCAGTGCAGCAGATCCAGCGCGCTGTCTTCCACAACCTGTTCGCCTTCCGCAGCGGTTCCCGGCACCCAGACGGTGGATTCCAGCAGCGTGCGGAAAAACGCCGGACGGTGGGCGGGCTCGGTCGCCGCCTGCTCCAGCAGGGTTTCTAATTCGTTTTTGGTTTCAGACATAACAATTCCAGATGATGCATTTCCCCCTCACCCCGGCCCTCTCCCTCAAGGGAGAGGGAGCAAACCATCCCCTCTCCCCCTGGGAGAGGGTTAGGGTGAGGGCAAAAAAGATTACTCAGCCGTCAGCAGGTTCGCCACGGTACGCACGCCCAGGCCAGTCGCGCCCGCTGACCACTGCTCAACCGCCGCTTTACGGTACGTCGCGGAGCAGTCAATGTGCAGCCAGCCTTCGTGATAATTTTCAACGAAGTGAGACAGGAAGCCTGCCGCTGTGCTTGCCCCCGCCGGGTACGCTGCGCTCGCGGTGTTGTTCAGCTCGGCGAAGTTAGACGGCAGCTGGCTACGGTGGAACTCGGCCAGCGGCAGACGCCAGAACGGCTCGTTTTCCGCAGCCGCGCTTGCCAGCAGGCGAGCGGCCAGCTTATCGTCGAAGCTGAACAGGGCGTGGTAGTCGTTGCCCAGGGCGGTTTTCGCCGCACCGGTCAGGGTCGCCATGTCGATAATCAGCTCTGGCTTCTGCGCAGAGGCATCGATCAGGCCATCGGCCAGTACCAGACGGCCTTCCGCGTCGGTGTTCATCACCTCAACGTTTTTACCGTTGCGATAGCGGATGATGTCGCCCAGCTTGAAGGCATTACCGCTCACCATGTTGTCCGCGCAGCACAGGTAGAGCTTCACGCGCTTGTTCAGACCGCGAGTGATAGCGAACGCCAGCGCACCGGTAACGGTCGCCGCGCCGCCCATGTCGGACTTCATGGAGTCCATGAACGCGCTCTGCTTCAGACTGTAGCCGCCGGTATCAAAGGTAATGCCTTTCCCGACCAGGCAGGCAAAGACAGGCGCTTCTTTATCGCCGGTTGGATTGTAATCCAGCGCCAGCAGGACCGGAGGGCGTTCAGAACCACGGCCCACGGTGTGGATACCCATGTAGTTCTGCTCGCGCAGATCTTCACCTTTGGTAATGCGGTAGGACATCTTGTCGCCCGCCACGCCGCACAGCAGGTCAACGGCACGCTGCGCAAGCTGCTCCGGGCCTAACTCTTCCGCCGGGGCGTTGATGGTGTCGCGCACCCAGTCGATGATTTTCAGGCGGCTTTCCAGCTCTTTCTGACCGGCTTCATCGAGGCTCGCCCACTCAATTTTGCGGGTGCCTTTTGGTCCTTTGTAACCCGCCCAGAATGCCCAGCTACGGTCAGTATCCCAGCCTTCGCCGTCCAGAGACACATGTTTAATGCCCAGACCGTCAATTTTGCGTGCGGCGCGCTGAATCAGGCCGGTATCATCGTTGCCCGTCAGGTGCAGAGTAATACCGTCGTTGTTGATGCTGTACGTGGCTTTTTCGCCCCAGCGTGCGTCAGCAGGCTGGTTGGAGAGCGTAATCTTCATCGCTTCGGTCATTTTATTTATCCTTATTAGCAAACGGGCCGCCTGAAGGCAGCCCGTTAAGTGATTTACTCTGCTTCATCTAACCAGACTAACAGAATCGCCTCCAGAATTTTTTCATTGGATGCGTTTGGATCGTCGTCGAAATCCTCTAAATCGCAGATCCACTGATGCATATCGGTGAATCGTACGGTCTTCGGATCGAGATCCGGGTTCGCGTCGTAGAGCGCTTCGCCGATTTCACGGCTGTCTGTCCACTTCAGTCCCATATTAATGCTCGCGTGCGTGGTTGATGGTGTAGCGTGGGAATTCCACGACCAGATCTTCATCGGTCACCAGCGCCTGGCAGCTTAAGCGGCTGTCTGGCTCCAGACCCCATGCTTTATCCAGCATGTCGTCTTCGTCTTCGGTGCTCTCGGCGAGAGAGTCAAAACCTTCACGCACCACGCAGTGGCAGGTGGTACAGGCACAGGATTTCTCACAGGCGTGTTCCACCTCGATACCGTTGCGCAGGGCAACATCGAGAATGGTTTCACCGGTCTTTGCTTCCAGAACAGCGCCATCCGGACAGAGGTCCGCATGAGGCAAAATAACAATCTTTGGCATATTAAACCTCGTCCACGGACTGGCCTTTCAGCGCGACGCGGACAGATTTGTCCATGCGGCGAGCAGCAAAGTCCTGGGTTTGTTTATCAACGTTTTTAATGGCTTCTTCTATTGCGTCAGCGTCATTGCCTTCTGCGACTGCGCTTAAGTGCGCGGCAGCGTCGTCAATCACCTGGCGCTCAGCGGCGCTTAACAGCGCGGCATCGGCAGCGAGCGCGCCGTTCAGGCTTTCCAGCACGCGTGCGGCTTCAACTTTCTGTTCCGCCAACATACGCGCCTTCACATCCTGCTCGGCGTAGCTCATTGAATCCTGAATCATGGAGGCGATTTCGCCATCGGTCAGACCGTAGGACGGCTTCACCTGGATGGACGATTCCACGCCGGTCGATTTTTCCATCGCCGTGACGCTCAACAGGCCGTCCGCATCCACCTGGAAAGTGACGCGAATATGCGCCCCGCCCGCAGGCAGTGCCGGAATGCCGCGCAGCGCAAAGCGCGCCAGAGAACGGCAGTCCTGCACCAGTTCGCGTTCGCCCTGCATCACATGGATGGACATCGCCGTCTGGCCGTCTTTAAAGGTGGTGAACTCCTGCGCACGCGCCACCGGAATGGTGGTGTTACGTGGGATCACTTTCTCCACCAGGCCGCCCATGGTTTCTAAACCCAGAGACAGTGGAATAACGTCCAGCAGCAGCATTTCACTGTCCGGCTTGTTGCCAACCAGAATATCGGCCTGGATTGCCGCGCCCACGGCAACGACTTTGTCCGGGTCAATGGAGGTCAGTGGCGTGCGGCCAAAGAATTCGCCTACACGTTCACGCACCAGCGGTACGCGCGTTGAGCCGCCGACCATGACCACTTCCAGCACTTCGTCAGCTTCGACGCCCGCATCTTTTAATGCGCGACGACAGGCCAGCAGCGTGCGTTTAACAAGCGGGGCAATCAGTTCGTTGAACTGGTCGCGGGTGATATCACCCTGCCAGCCAGCAACCTTCACGTTTACCGACTGCGCATCGCTCAGGGAGATTTTGGCCTCGATAGCCGCATCCAGCAGTTCACGCTGTACGCGCGCATCGCTGCGATCGGCAATCCCCGCCTGCTCGCGGATGTAATCCGCCAGCAGATGGTCGAAGTCATCGCCGCCCAGCGCGGAATCCCCGCCGGTCGCCAGCACTTCAAATACGCCACGGCTTAAGCGGAGGATGGAGATATCAAAGGTGCCGCCGCCAAGATCGTATACCGCAATCACCCCTTCCTGACCGGAGTCCAGGCCGTAGGCAATCGCTGCAGCAGTGGGTTCGTTCAGCAGGCGCAGCACGTGCAGGCCCGCCAGACGCGCGGCGTCTTTGGTGCCCTGACGTTGTGCATCGTCAAAATAGGCCGGAACGGTGATGACTACGCCGTCTAAATCGCCGCCAAGCGTCGCCGTAGCACGCTCCGCCAGCGCTTTAAGGATGTCAGCGGAAACGCGAATCGGGTTCAGCAGACCAGCCACCGTTGCGATCATCGGCAGGCCATTTTCACTGGCCTGGAGCTGATACGGCAGATGCGGGTAGCGGGTCTGAATGTCGGCCAGCGAGCGGCCCATCATGCGCTTAACAGAGCTGATGGTGTTGGCCGGATCGCGCGCGGCGTTGGTGCGGGCATCAAAGCCGACCGCGTGGCCCTGCTGCGTGTAGTGGACCACGGAAGGCAGCAGATGGCGGCCCTGCTCGTCGGCCAGCGTTTCCGCCTGGCCGCTACGCACGGTCGCCACGAGGGAATTGGTGGTGCCGAGATCAATACCCACCGCCAGACGACGCTGGTGCGGTGCGGCACTTAAGCCAGGCTCACTAATTTGTAATAAGGCCATAATTGCTTCCGAAATTAAAAATCGAGCAGCTTTTCTTCGAGTTGTTCAGCACTGCTTCGCAGTTTATCGAGAAAACGGAGTTTGCGCACAGTGTCTGCCGCCACGTCCCAGGTCTCGTTGTTCAGTTGCTCCACCATCTGCTGATGGCGGGTATCGAACATACCCTTCACGCGCCTGATAAAGCCTTCCAGACGCGCTTCGTCTTTGGCCTGTTCAATCTCATCCAGCTCTTCACGCAGCTCCAGCTGTTCCATCAGAAACGCGGTGTCACGGACGGTGTGCTGTTCGCTTGCCAGGTCAAAGCCGTGAAGCGAGAGCAGATATTCTGCACGCGCCAGCGGATGGCGCAACGTCTGCCAGGCCTGGTTGATGGTCGCGGATTGCGAAACCGCCGCCAGTTGTTCAGCCTGTGTGCCGCTGGCAAATTTGTCCGGATGGTACTGACGTTGCAGATCCTGAAAACGGATCGTCAGCGACTGGAGGTCAATCGGGTATTGAGCGGGTAGTCCGAAGAGAGTGAAGTAATCCATAACAATCTCAGGGGTAGCCTGTCAGAACAAACCCCACGCGTAGCAAAGCCACGGTGGGGTTTCGGATAACGCGTGGTTAAACGTGGAAACTTTCGCCGCAACCACACTCGTCTTTGACGTTCGGGTTCGTGAATTTGAACCCTTCGTTCAGGCCTTCTTTGACGAAGTCCAGCTGAGTGCCGTTGAGGAATTGCAGGCTTTTGCCATCGACCACCACCTTCACGCCCTTGTCTTCAAACACGGTGTCGTCGGACGCCGGTTCATCAACAAACTCCAGTACGTAAGCCATACCAGAACAGCCGGAGGTGCGTACGCCCAGTCGCAGGCCAAAGCCTTTACCACGGTTCGCCAGAAAAGAGCTTACTCGCGCGGCAGCGCTGTCGCTAAGGGTAATCGACATACTCAAACCTCAATTATTTTGCTTCACGTTTGCTTTTATAATCCGCAATGGCGGCTTTGATCGCGTCTTCTGCCAGAATAGAGCAGTGAATTTTCACCGGCGGCAGTTCGAGTTCTTCAGCAATATCCGTGTTCTTGATTGCCTGTGCTTCGTCCAGAGACTTGCCCTTCACCCACTCGGTGACCAGGGAGCTGGACGCGATAGCAGAACCGCAGCCGTAGGTCTTGAAGCGCGCGTCTTCAATGATACCTTCATTGTTGACTTTAATCTGCAACTTCATCACGTCGCCACATGCCGGTGCACCGACCATGCCGCTACCGACAGATTCATCGCTGTTGTCAAAAGAGCCAACGTTGCGCGGGTTCTCGTAATGATCGATAACTTTTTCGCTGTATGCCATGATTGAATTCTCCTTATGTACCGATTAGTGATGTGACCATTCAATGCTGTTCAGATCCACGCCCTGCTTGAACATTTCCCACAGTGGAGAAAGGTCGCGCAGACGGCCGATGGAGTTACGGACCAGCTTGATGGTGTAGTCAATCTCTTCTTCGGTAGTGAAACGACCTAAAGAGAAACGGATAGAGCTGTGTGCCAGCTCGTCAGTCATGCCCAGCGCGCGCAGCACGTAGGATGGCTCAAGGCTTGCGGACGTACAGGCAGAACCGGAAGAGACGGCCAGGTCTTTCAGGGCCATGATCAGCGATTCGCCTTCAACATAGTTGAAGCTGACGTTGAGGATGTTCGGCGCGCCCTGCTCGAGATCGCCGTTCAGATACACTTCTTCCATATCTTTCACGCCGTCCCAGAGACGGTTACGCAGCGTGCGCAGGCGCGCCATCTCGGTTTCCATCTCTTCTTTCGCAATGCGGTACGCTTCGCCCATGCCCACGATCTGGTGAACAGGCAAGGTGCCGGAACGCATGCCGCGCTCGTGACCGCCGCCGTGCATCTGTGCTTCGATGCGGATACGTGGCTTACGACGAACGTACAGTGCGCCGATCCCTTTCGGGCCATAGATTTTGTGGCCGGAGAAGGACATCAGATCCACTTTCAGCTGGCTCAGGTCGATGGGCAGTTTGCCCACACTCTGGGTCGCATCCACGTGGTAAATGATACCGCGCGCACGGCACATTTCGCCGATGGTCGCGATGTCCTGCACGACGCCGATTTCGTTGTTGACGTGCATGATGGAAACCAGAATGGTGTCATCACGCATCGCTGCTTCGAGCGCTTTGAGGTCGATGATCCCGTTGCTCTGTGGCGCGAGGTAAGTCACTTCGAACCCTTCACGCTCCAGCTGACGGCAGGTATCCAGCACGGCTTTGTGTTCGGTTTTGCTGGTGATGATGTGCTTGCCTTTTTTCTGATAAAAGTTAGCTGCACCTTTGATCGCCAGGTTGTCGGATTCGGTCGCGCCGGAGGTGAAAACAATCTCACGCGGGTCGGCACCGACCAGGTCAGCAATCTGATTACGGGCGATATCAACCGCCTCTTCAGCATGCCAGCCAAAACGGTGTGAACGAGACGCTGGGTTACCAAAGTTTCCGTCCAGGGTCAGACACTGCATCATTTTCTCGGCAACACGCGGGTCCACCGGCGTGGTTGCGGAGTAATCGAGATAAATCGGTAATTTCATTGCTCTTTAAACTCCGTACATCGCTTCAATGCAAGGAATCAGGCAACCGGCTGGATGTACGACCGAGTACACGGGGCGAGTGAACGCCCCGGCCTGATTCTGAAATACTTATCTTTTTATTACGCGCGTAATTTAACGTCGATTGCGTCTTGCGCGCGGGTGCTGCGTTGTGATTCATGGCTGTGCTGACGACCAGACACATCCAGCACTTCCTGGTTATTCACCAGCTCACCGAGGGTGATGTTGTTCAGGAAGCCGGTCAGACGGTCGCTCAGATCGCGCCACAGCGCGTGGGTCAGGCACTTGTCGCCGCCCTGGCAGCCGCCTTTACCCTGGCAACGGGTCGCGTCAACGGATTCGTCAACCGCGCTAATCACTTCGCCAACCGCAATACTGCTGGCGTCTTTACCCAGCAGATAACCGCCGCCTGGGCCGCGAACGCTGGAAACCAGTCCATTTTTACGCAGTCTGGAGAACAGCTGTTCCAGATAAGAGAGGGAGATCCCTTGTCGTTCAGAAATATCAGCCAACGGAACCGGGCCCGCTTCGGAGTTGAGCGCAACGTCCAGCATCGCGGTCACGGCATAACGCCCTTTAGATGTCAGTCTCATGTCTTACTTAACCTCAAACTCGCCCCTGCCCGGGGTTTTTTATTGTAAAATGGGGGTATTGCATAGCAGGGCCAAGTCTGACATTCCTGACTAAATTGGTCAACTATTTACTTGACTGTTTTAGTCAGGTATTTAACCTTCTGTGCCTTCATAATATAGGTGCGGCCTGATGCCCTCACCCCGCCCCTCTCCCACAGGGAGAGGGAGAATGCGTCGTAGGCCGCGTAGCGAAGCGCCACCCGGCGAACAGACGACACTATTCCTTATTCTTCTGCTCAATCGACGCCAGAATCCCGCGCAGGATGTTGAGTTCCTGACTTTCAGGGCGCGCGCGGGTGAACATACGGCGCAGCTTGTTCATCACCTGACCTGGGTGGCCTTCGCGGATAAAGCCGGTTGAGAGCAGCGTCTGCTCCAGATGACCGTAGAAACGCTCAAGGTCATCCACCAGCGGGTAGGCCATCTCTTCTTTCGGTTCGACCGGTTGCTCCTGCGTCGCCAGCCAGGCCATACGCACTTCGTAGGCGATAACCTGCACTGCCATCGCCAGGTTCAGCGAGCTGTACTCCGGGTTTGCCGCAATCGCAACGTGGTAGTGACACTTCTGCAGTTCGTCGTTAGTCAAACCAACGCGCTCGCGGCCAAACACCAGCGCCACGGGTGCCTGCTCAGCTTCCGAAACACTTTTCAGGCCGCATTCGCGTGGGTCCAGCATCGGCCACGGCAGCGTGCGGGAGCGCGCGCTGGTGCCGACGACCAGGCTGCAACCGGCGAGGGCTTCGTCCAGCGTATCAACGATCTGCGCGTTGCCGATCACGTCGCTGGCACCGGCCGCCAGAGCGATAGCCTGCGAGTCTGGTTTCACCAGTGGGTTAACCAGCCACAGGTTCGTTAAGCCCATGGTTTTCATAGCGCGGGCAACAGAGCCCATATTGCCGGTGTGCGATGTTTCGACCAGCACGATTCGAATGTTTTGCAGCATAGTTTTTAGGTGTCTGAATTCAGTGTCTGAAGAATATTCGGGCATATTATCATAAACGAGAGACATATTCCGATCCCGCTGCTATACTCTGCGCCGATTTTCCTGTTCTTTAACATCCAGTGAGAGAGACCGATGCATCCGATGCTGACCATCGCCGTGCGCGCAGCGCGCAAGGCGGGTAATGTAATTGCCAAACACTACGAAACCCCAGACTCCGTAGAAACCAGCCAGAAAGGCAGCAATGATTTCGTGACTAACGTCGATAAAGCCGCAGAAGCGATTATTATCGAAACGATCCGCAAATCTTACCCGCAGCACACCATCATCACCGAAGAAAGCGGTGAACATGAAGGTACCGATCAGGATGTTCAATGGGTTATCGATCCACTGGATGGCACCACCAACTTCGTCAAACGCCTGCCACACTTCTCTGTGTCTATCGCAGTACGCATTAAAGGCCGTACTGAAGTCGCCGTGGTTTACGATCCAATGCGTAACGAACTGTTCACCGCTACCCGCGGTCAGGGCGCACAGCTGAACGGCTACCGTCTGCGCTGCAGCAATGCACGCGATCTGGATGGCACCATCCTGGCGACCGGCTTCCCGTTCAAGGCGAAGCAGCACGCAACCACCTATATGAATATCCTGGGCAAACTGTTCACCGAATGCGCGGACTTCCGTCGCACCGGCTCTGCTGCACTGGATCTGGCCTACGTTGCGACCGGCCGCGTTGACGGTTACTTCGAGCTGTCTCTGAAGCCGTGGGACTTCGCGGCGGGCGAGCTGATCGCACGTGAAGCGGGCGCGATTGTTTGCGACTTCACCGGCGGCCACAACTACATGACCACCGGCAACATCGTGGCAGGTAACCCACGCGTTGTGAAAGCCATGCTGGCCAACATGCGTGACGAACTGAGCGATGCGCTGAAGCGTTAATCCCGGTAATCCCCTCTCCCCCAGGGAGAGGGTTAGGGTGCGGGCATCAGACCGCACCCGATTAAAAAGGCCGCAATCCCCTCCCCAACGGCACCGCACTCATCCACATCGTTACTGCAGCCACAAGCAAAATCACCCCACCTGCCAGCGCAAGCGTGGTCCACCCGACCTGTCGCCACAGCACCGGCGTTCTATTGCCACTGAGTTTTACCGCCAGTTGACGGAAGCTGTGTACCAGTAACGCCAGCGAAGAAATCGTTAATGACGTGCCCGCCGCCATCGCCAGCGCCGAGAGCATTCCCCAGCCGAACACGCCAATCACCTTACTGAACAGCAGTACCATGATCGCCCCCGAACACGGTCGCATGCCCATCGAGAGAACGATCATCAACCGCGCCCGCCAGTCGTCGCCGTTCTGCAACTGTTCCTGCGTCGGCAGATGCTGGTGCCCGCAGCCGCAGTTTTCATCGTGAATATGATGCGGCGTAAAGGTTTTGAATTTCGGTTTTTGCAGCAGCACGCGCAGTTTTTTCAACGCCCGCCAGCAGAGGATTAGCCCCAGCACGCCGACCAGCGCGTAACTCCCCTTCTCCAGCCAGAAGCTGCTCATATGCAGTTGACGTGCCGGGAGCTGCAGAAGTGAAAGCACAATCACCACCAGCGCAATCGCTACGCCCCCCTGAAGCAAAGAGGAAGCCAGCGTCAGGCCAATGCTTGATTTCAGTTTTGAAGGATGCGTCGCCAGCCAGGTGGTGATCACAATCTTGCCGTGCCCCGGCCCTAGCGCATGTAACACGCCATAGAAAAAGCTAAACGCCAGCAGGGAGCCGCCCGCTCTGGTCGGATTATCCGCCACCGCCTTCAGCAACCCGCTCATCTGCTGGTTGACTTCCCGCTGCCAGATGATGCTTTTCATCATCACCTGCGGCCAGGCGTACCACAGCCACAACGAGCCGCAAACGGCTAACAGTAAAAAGAGCGCCAGCGGCCAGAGGTGAAGCCAGCGGCGTGATTTTCGGACCGGCGAGGAGATCACTGACATTGCAACGTCACCTGTTGTGCAAACTGTTTACCCAATTCCATATCCTCTGGCGGCGCATCTGCTTTATCGAGAGAGACCGCAAAGTTCAGCATCTCTTCGCTGGGTTTCGGCGTGTGTATGGCAATCTTGCAGGTTTTTTGCAGGGCTGTCGGCAGCGTGACGTCGCTGTCCCCGGCGTAACTCATATCGACATAATACGTCGGATCAAACGTGGAAAACGTATATGTCTGCCCCGCCAGCGGTTGAGGATGTGCCAGCGGCAGGATAAACGTCAGCACCGCCTGATGACCATCGCGGGACATGCCGTATTCTGTGGGGCGATTGAGGAACTTCACTTTTTGCCCGTTATGCCAGAACTCGGTGAAGTAGTGCTGGCCCAGCACGTTCGCCATCACTTCTGCTGCCAGCTTTTTCCAGATCTCGTCGCCGGGCTTCGCGTTTCCCGCGTCATAGAGCAGGTCTGCAGAGGTGATTTCATCCATCGTCCAGCGCATTTTCAGCCCGCTAAGCTGCGTCCCGTCCGTTACCAGCTCGGTTTTCAGGCTGATAAAACTGTGAGGATGTGCGCTGGCAGTGAAGGTGAAAACCGCCAAAAATAACGCCATCGCGCTGTGTTTAACTATTTGCATCAATTCCTCACGTCAAAAATTCTGTGATGTTCGCCAGCAATCCTGATTGAAAGGCCTGCCGGTGCGCTTTTCAGCATCCATCCTTTAGCTATTCTTATCAAACATTCACACTGGATACCCGACAGATGATGACGACGCTTGAAATTCCATCTGTGCTTTCCAGTTCGCAGCGCCGCTGCCAGGTGCTTTTGATGCTTTACCTGCCCGAAGCTGCCGTCACCGCACAGAGCATTATCGCTGCCAATGGCGTGGACGACGCCATGGCACGGCAAGATATAGCCGAGACGCGCGATGAAATCCAGCGCTATCACCGGCTCGACATCGTTACGCACCCCGACGGTTGCTACCGAATTGAAGGCTCGGCCCTCAATCAGCGCTTATGCCTGCTGCACTGGCTGCGCAGAGCGCTCCGGCTGTGCCCGCAGTTTGTTTCGCATCAGTTTACCCCCGCGTTAAAAACCGCGCTTAAACGGTACGGTATTGCGCGCACGCTTTATGACGATACCAACCTGAGGGCGTTGATCAACTTCTGCTCGCGCAAACTTCAGCGCCAGTTTGAGTGTCGCGACATCCTGTTCTTACAGCTGTATCTGCAATATTGTCTGCTCCAACACCATCAGGGCAATACGCCGCAATTTACCCACGTTCAGCGCAACTGGGCGCAGTCGAGGGGCGAATATTTTACGGCACAGGAAATCGTGCGCCACTGGAAGCGGCGCGTCCCGCAGGCTCCCCACGCCGATGAACAACTGTTTCTGGCCATCCTGTTTATGATGCTGCGCACGCCCGACCCTGTGCTGGATAAACACCAGCAGGATCAGCGCTTGCGCCGGGCCATTGTGCGCATGGTTGCCCGCTTTCGGGCGCAAACGGGGATGAACTTTAGCGATGAGCAAGGGCTGACCGATCAGCTATATATCCATCTCGCTCAGGCGCTGGACCGCTCGCTGTTTGACATCGGCATCGACAACAGCCTGCCGGAAGAGATCCATCGCCTCTATCCGCGACTGTTGCGCACCTCGAAAGAGGCGCTATTTGAACTGGAAGCGGAGTTTGGGCTGCGTTTCTCTGACGAAGAGATGAGCCTGGTGGCCGTGATTTTTGGTGCCTGGCTAATGCAGGAAACCGACCTGCATGAAAAGCAGGTGGTGTTACTGACGGGAGAAGACAAAGCGTGTGAAGCGTTGATTGAGCAGCAGCTACGGGAACTGACGCTACTGCCGCTCAACATCCGCTATCTGACGCTGGAGACCTTCCAGAAAGAAGGGGCTCCGCGCGAGGCTGCGCTGGTCATTACGCCATACGCCACCATTTTGCCCCTGTTCTCGCCGCCGCTCATTCACGCCGTTGAGACACTGAATGCGCAGCAGCAGGAACATATCCGCGCGATGCTGGAAACGTAGTTACGCGCGGGCGGCTACTTTAGGGCGAACGATCATTGCCGGAAGCGCAACCAGTGCCATTACCCAGAACACACCGTGGCCCAGGTGCTGGTAGAGGAAGCCCGCAAAAACCGTCATTACCGCAATACTGCCACCCATCGCGACGGCGGAATAAACCGCCTGCAGGCGGATCACCTCTCCCCCTTCACGCGCCGAGATATAACGCATCGCCGCCAGGTGACACACGGTGAAGGTGCCGCAGTGGAGGATTTGCGCCACGATCAGCCACGGGAGTTCAGTGGTCCAGCCCATAATGCCCCAGCGCACCACGCCACACACGGCGGAAAGCAGTAACAAATCGCGCGCACCAAAGCGGCGGAACAGCTTTTTGCTCAGCGCGAAGATGATGACCTCAGCGACCACGCCAAGCGACCACAGGTAACCGACTGCAGAGGCGGAGTATCCCGCCCCCTGCCAGTAAATCGCGCTAAAACCATAATACGCCGCATGTGCTCCCTGCAGCAGGCAGACGCACGCCAGAAAACGCCAGCTTTGCGCCACCAGAGAACGCCATGCTGGCCAGCCTGCGCTTTCGTGATGGCGGCTTTCGCCCTGCGGCATCACCGATGGTCGTAGCAACATCCCCAGCAGCATGGAAGCAATCCCGATACTCAGTAGCGCAAGGATGGCATGATAATCGTAGAGACTGACCAGTTTCCCCACCAGCGCAGAACCGATGACAAAGGCAATCGATCCCCACAGGCGCACGCGGCCATAATCCATCGTAATCTGCTTTTGCCACGTGTTCGCCAGTGCGTCCGTCAACGGAACCAGCGGCGAGAAGAACAGGTTGAAGCCGACCATGACGACCATCAGCCAGGCAAACTGATGGCTCACCCAGAAGCAGGCGACAAAGACCAGGGTCAGCAGCGCCAGAATACGCACGGCTTTAATCAATAAGGAAGGATCGCTGACGCGTGGTGCGATGAGCAGGCTGCCCAGGAAGCGCGCCACAAGTCCTGCACCCAGCAGCACGCCGATGGTTTCCGGCGTCAGGCCAACCCCTTTGAGCCAGACGCTCCAGAAAGGCAGAAAAATACCGTAGCTAAAAAAGTAGGTGAAATAGCTGAGCGCCAGCCAGCGCGTGGAATGCAAGACCATGAATCCCTCCCGATATGGAGGCGATAGTCTGGCGGTAAACGTTGGGTGACGCAAGTCTCAAATTAACAATAAATTAACATTTTTCTGCCGATGAATTGACCCTAATTGTCATCGAAAAATGCGTTTTATCTCCCTGAGAAAGCATCACTAAACCAGGTTGTCCCGGCATGTGGTGGGCGTTCACCGGGTGGCTTTGCGGCTCCAGACAGAGGAATGGCTGACCCGACATTCTGAACAGCATCAACCAGGGAGTTTGCGACGAAAGTGTGATTTTCATCTCATTATTTCGTAAGTGTGCCCGCCCGCTCCAGCCGGAATAACAGACATTCAGCCACGCATCACGTCCAAACTGGGGAGCATGAAAACTGGCGTGAGCCGGTAATTTCCCTTGCCACGCTAGCGGTAAATGGTTTTCCCCTTCCGGCCAGTAGCCGCTGGCGCTGAACTGCACGCTGTTTCCGGTTTCAAAAAAGAACCAGGGGTGGAATCCCAGCCCGTATAACATCGGCTCAGGACCACAATGGGTGAGCGTCAGGCTGGCATGAAGCGCATTATCGAGAAGCTGATAATGCAATTGCGCCAGGTAATTAAACCCGCAGGGATCAACGCTGCGTAACTGCAGTACGCATCCGGTGGCGGAACGGGAAGTAACCTGCCATTGTTTGAACCATCCGTCGCCATGCAGATAAAAAGTGGCATCACGTGGACTTTGGGGTAACGCCACCTCTCGCCCTTGCAGCAAAAATCGATTTCCGGCGACCCGGTTTGCCAGAGGCAGCATCGGGAACAGCGATGGCTGGTTGTCCGGAGCCTGCAGAACAGGAAGGCTAAAGCGCGTCGAGAACAGCTGCTCAATCGCTCCGCCATGTGGATCAACACGCATCCGAAGATGCGCGTTTTCCAGAGTAAAAGCCTGCACCATCAATGGGCCTGCTCTTGCTTAGCACCGTGCGCCACACCGTGCCGTTGTGCCAGCTGAGTTTCAAGTGCTTCCAAAGTGACACCTTTTGTTTCCGGTACATTTCGCAGAATGTAGATAAAGCCCATCGCGCAGATGATGCCGTACAGCAGGAAGCTGCCCGCCGCACCCAGCCCGGCATTCAGCAGCGGGAAGGTATAGGTCAGCAGGAAACAGGCGATCCACAGCGCCAGGGTCCCGAGCGAAATAGCCATGCCGCGCACGCGGTTGGGGAAAATCTCGGAGAGAAGCACCCAGGTCACTGGTGCCAGCGTCAGGGCATAAATGGCAATAGCGGCGAGCACCAGTACCAGTACCGGCCAGCCCATGATCCCCAGCGCATAGGCTGTAGCAATCAGCACGTAGATAACTGTGAGGCCACTCGCGCCCAGCAGCATCAGCTTGCGGCGGCCAAGTTTATCCACCAGCGGTAATGCCGCGACGGTAAATACCAGGTTAATAATGCCGGTGGCTACGATCGATTTCAGCGTTCCGTTGATATCAAATCCGGCGGAGGCAAATATCTCCTGCGCGTAGTTGAAGATAACGTTGATTCCACACCATTGCTGGAATACCGCCAGCACCATCCCAATGATGACGATGGGCTTAATCTGCGGGGCCAGTAATGCTGAGTAAGAGACCTTATTGTTGTCTTTCACCAGCGTCTGGGCTATCTCCTTCAGGGTCTGACTGGCATAGGAAGCCGAGCCAATACGTTCAAGGGTGTCGCGGGCACGCTCTGGTTTGCCTGCTTTCATCAGCCAGCGCGGCGATTCAGGAACCAGGAACATCAGCACCAGGAAGACCACGGCGGGCAGTAGCTCTGCGCCAAACATCCATCGCCAGCCCATCTGACCATTCCAGGTGTTGAGGATGGTGTTCTGCGTCGCGCCGCTGGCAACAGGATCGGCAATCATCAGATTAACCAGCTGTGCCGCCAGAACCCCAATCACGATGGTCAGTTGGTTCACGGCAACGAAGCGTCCGCGCTTTTCCGCCGGGCTGACTTCAGCGATATAGAGTGGACTCAACGCCGACGCCAGAC
The DNA here is from genome assembly GCF_041021625.1 of Enterobacter sp. MALB-1. NCBI lineage: Bacteria > Pseudomonadati > Pseudomonadota > Gammaproteobacteria > Enterobacterales > Enterobacteriaceae > Enterobacter > Enterobacter sp. MALB-1. The sequence goes on along the minus strand of NZ_JBDPJL010000001.1, from coordinate 1,305,090 downwards.
CAATCCCCACCCCACCAACAATGCGGTAGATAACGAACATATCGAAATTGCTTGCCAGCGCCGTCCCCAGCGCCGAGGCGCTGAAAAGAATGGCTGAGAGAATAAGTGGGATTTTTCGCCCGTAACGATCGGCACACCAGCCCGAAATCAGCGCACCGAAGACGCACCCGGCCAGGGCAGAACTCATCGCCCAGCCTGACTGCGCAGGATCGGTAATCGAGAAATACGCTTCATAAAACGGCTTCGCGCCGCCAATCACTACCCAGTCGTAACCAAATAATAATCCACCGCAGGCCGCCACCAGACAGATCGTCCAGACGTAGCCCATTTTGAGATGTGTCTGCGCGTTATTCATGTTGATTCCTCTATAAGGGAAACGCAGGGAACAGTAGGATTTGGGCGGAAAATCCCGCCCGGTTCAGGCTCAGGCAAAGATGCCGCATCGCTGCGCGTGTAAAATGAGATGCGCTTTATCATGAGCAGGATTTATTGTCAGAAGTTGCTGCATCGCCCTTTGACTTGCCAGGGCGTCGCCCAGCCCCAAATGCCCCAGCGCCTCAATAAACAGGCAGTGCTGCTGGTGCTGCAGCGTCGCAGGCGTATCAAGAACCACCAGATCCGGAAGCGATACGGCAAAGAAATCGGCTTCGGGAATAGCGTTGCGGTGATGCTCAACCCATTCCAGGAAGCGGCGGAAGTGCTGTTCTGCCTCGGTCGCGCGACCGCCAGCACGAAGCGCCATACCCTGCCAGAAGAGATAGTCAGCGGGCTGATCGTTATAATAGCGACCCGCGTCCAGCGTCACGCCGCCGCGCGATGCGTGCTGGAAGTGCAGTTGTGCCTGCTGCAATTCGCCTTTCTGCGCCGCACAGAAACCCAGTAGATAGCGAATGTCATTATCCGTCTGTCCCGGCAGACGCCCTTCTCCCAGGTTGTGCGGATAATGGAGCGCCTCCTCCAGCAGGCGCGTGGCCGTAGTGATGTTATTCTCCACGATGGCCTCTAACGCCCGGTGCATTTGGTTGAGCAGGTATTGACCAGTGACCTTACCCTCCCCCCCTTCCCAGGGATGGAACTGCCGGGTCTGCAAAATGTTCGCGGCGGCGGCATAATTTCCCTGGCTATTCCACAGGCTCAACAGCTCCGCCGTGAGATCATCACGGCGCAGAACGACCTGCTGGCGAGCGTCAAGCACGCTCAGGCGCTCGCTGGCCGCCGTGGCCGTTAGCTTCCTGAGATAATCCAGTTCAAAGAGAAAACGCGCATTCTCCGGCTCTGCGTCAACAGCCCGTTGCAGGCAGGCCATTCCGGTCGCCGCGTCGTGCTGTTTATTCCAGGCGTAGATCCCGAGCAGTCGGTACGCAGGGGCATAGTCCGGCAGTTGCGCTATGGTCTTATGCCAGCATGAAACGGCCTCGCTATACCGCCGTTTGCTGTACCAGAAACAGCCGAGCAGATACCCCGCAAACGCATCATCTTTAAGGGTTTCCAGCATCTGAAGTTCATCAAGCGTATTGGGGAAACGGACATGCCGGACGTGGCAACGCTGCGCTGTGCTCAGCAAGGCCTGACGCGTGTCGGCCTGATCGGTGAGTGACGCTTGCCATAACAACGGAATGGTCTCCTGGCAGCCCAGCAATTTCAGTGCTTTCAGGGCAGCCTCTTTGCGTCCCAGAGAGACCAGCCACCCGGCCAGCATGCTGGCGTTGATCCCACGACGCCCGGTGACCTGCAGCAGCGCCTCCTCTGAAGCGGTATCCTGTGCGATAAGCCAGCGGGCGCAGTGCAGCGGATAGCTCAATGGGTAATGCGTCAGACTTTGAGTGATAAAGTCGAGCGCCTCTTCCTGTTGACCACACTCGGAGAGAGCCAGTGCCTTAAGCCCCATTGCCAGATGGTTGGTCCCGTTCACCTGCAGGCTAACGCTAACTTTTTCAAGCGCCTCTTTGGCATCGCCTCGTTTCATCGCCAGACGCGCCAGCGCCCAGAATGCAGCATCACGACAGTTGCCGCTCCAGGAGGCTTTAAAGAAGTTGTCCCATGCGCCCGCCTCATCTCCCTGCCGCTCAAGCGACGCGGCCAGCAGCATACTGGCCTCACCGTCACGCGGATTTTTATTCAGCTGATGAGCACGCATCAGCGCGGCGCGGGCGCACTGTTCCGCCTGCGTCCAGTCGGCGGCGTTAAACGCCAGCGTGCCCAGAGCAACGTTGTTGCGATAATCGTGTGGATCGAGCTCTACCGCACGGCGGTAATAGTCCGCCGCAAAACGGCTTGCATGGTTGTACTGTTCCAGATGCTGACCAATAAAATAGAGCTCATCCGCGTTAGCGATCTCTTCCGGCATTGCCGGGGCACGAGCAGGATCGGGTAACACCGTTTCCTGCGCCTCATGCTCCTGGTAGTGCAGCAACGTCCGGCCCTCAGCGGTCTTAACCGTCATGGTTAAGCGCTGCGGATAGCTATCCGGCAAGTGTTGTTGCCAGCTCTCCCCCGGCGACAGCGTCAGAGAGGTTTCAAAGATCGGCTGCTGGTCGGTACTCACCTGAACCAGAATGTTGTCCAGCGGCGCGATGGCGTAGATCCCCAGTTGCAGCTGTTGCGACGCTCTTACCAGCTTCATTGCCAGCTGAGTGCTGGCGTTTTGCACCATCCCCAGCTCGCTGTAGGGAAGGAAGTTCTGAACGAAGACCTTCTCCTCTAACGGGGCGAGCCAGGTAAAATCCGGCTGGTTATCGGTGAACACGCCGGTCATCAGTTCGATATAGGGGCCATTGTCGTCGGTCAGGTTGCGATCCCACGCCTGACCAAAATCATCGTAACCCCAGCTCCACTGCTTTTTGCCCGGCGAAACGTGGTGATCGGCAACGTGCAGCAAACCGCCTCGTTCATCATGATGGTAGGCCCCGACAAAATCGTATTCCGATTTCTCTGCCATGTAGGAGGTGGGAACGGGTACATTCCTGTAACGCGAAATATCGACCCCAGCCGAGTAGTCCACCTTGTAGTAGGTGCCAGTGGCAATAGGGAAAGCGGAGACATCACGTTTGCCATGATCGAACACCGCCGTGACATCCGGCGGGAAGACGCTCTGATGCGCATCACCGCCTTTCACTGCCGGATTAGCCCACCACAGGAAATGGCGCGGGGTCGCGTTGCCGTTAAAGACTTTACCGGTGATTTCGATAAGCGCGCGGTCGGGGTAAAGCGTAAACCCGGTCATGACCTGCAATCCGCGCATCGGCTCCACCTCGCCCAACCAGACGGTTTGCGCGCCGTTTTCACCCGCCTGAAGGGTAAAATCAACGGGCTTAAAGGTGGTCGGGCGATGGTGCTGCGGCCAGTTAAATTCAATTCCGCCGGAGATCCACGGCCCGAGCAGCCCCACCAGTGCGGGTTTAACCACTTCGTTGTAATAAACGAAATCGCGCTGCTTCACTTTATCGTAAGCGCGATGAATACGACCACCCAGTTCGGGTAGTAGCATCACGCGAATGAAATCATTCTCCAGCCATACCGCCTGGTAGTCGCGCATTTCGCGCTCCCCGGTCAGCGTGTCAATGACGCCGTAAGGGTAGACCGCACCTGAAGAGCCCTGATAGACACGCTTCTCCAGAAACATGGGATTAGGATCTTCAGCGCCTGTCGTCCACGTAGGAAGTGTTACCGTTTCTTGCCATACCTTAACTAAGCCGTGCATGCCGCTCTCCACTAAATGAAATAGAGTAAAAACTGGAATGCATCGAGTTTATAGCGTGAATTTGCTGTTAAAATGCGCACCGTTCACGCAATACAGTTAAGGGAGTTAAGTATATGTTGCGACCAGGTTTAAATAACGCACGGGTTCGTCAGGCCAATAAGGTGATCTTTCTGTCGCATCTGTGGCGTGAAAAACAGCTGAGTAAATCGCGCCTGGCGCAGCTAACGGGGCTTTCGATCCCGGCGGTGAGCAACATTCTTGAAGAGCTGCTTGATGAGGGGCGAATCAGCCATTCAGCAAAAAAATTGAGCGCGCGCGGTCTCAACAGTGGCAGCTATCAGATCCCCGAGCAGGGCGCATGGACGCTCTGCATGACCGTCTCCCCCACCAGCATTGAGTGCCAGCTTGCGGATGCCCGCCTGCTGGCAGTGGGCGAACTTCAGCATATCGCCATCCACGCCCCCGACCCGCAGGCGCTGCTCAGTGCGATAGCAAACTGCTGGCGGCAGTACAACAAACGCTATCCGGAGCAGCACATTAACCTGGCGCTGGGCGTACACGGGCAGGTCGACCCGGTCACCGGCGTCTCGCAAACCATGCCGCAGGCACAGTGGAAAGCCCCGGTGGAAATGAAATACTTGCTGGAAGAGCAGTTAAAAATCCAGGTCAGGATAGATAATGACTGCGTGATGCTGGCGCTGGCAGAAAAGTGGCAAAATCGTGGGGCGGATCAGGATTTTTGCGTCATCAACGTCGACTACGGCATTGGCTCATCTTTTGTGATTAACGATCAGATTTATCGCGGTAACCTTTACGGGAGCGGGCAGATTGGCCACACCATTGTAAACCCGGACGGTATCGCCTGTGACTGTGGTCGATACGGTTGCCTTGAAACCATTGCCTCGCTGAGCGCCCTGAAAAAGCAGGCTCGCGTCTGGTTGAAAACACAGCCTGGCGCTGATTTCTCACCGGATCAACTCACCACCCGTGCGCTGATCCACGCCTGGCATCAGGGAGATATTCGGGTTCAGGCATGGGTAGAAAATGCGGCAAATGCGATCGGTCTGAGTCTGTATAATTTTCTGAATATCCTGAATATTAATCAGATATGGCTTTACGGGCGCAGCTGTGCATTTGGTGAAAGGTGGCTTAATGCCATCACGCAGCAGACCGGGTTTAACCCTTTCGACAAAAACGATGGTCCAGGGATCAAAGCAACGCATATCAGTTTTGGGCAACTCAGCCGCGCACAGCAAATTCTGGGGATTGGTTATTTATATGTGGAATCACAGCTAAGCGAATCATGACGCGCATTTTTATGAAGAAAAGCTGAATGGCAGGCTGCCGGTTTGTGTATTAGTTTTAAAGCAGATCCCACCCAAAAAAGAGCCTGCTATGAACACGCTACGTTATTTTGATTTCGGCTCCTCTCGTGCTTTCCTGTTGTTAATTGCCCGCATCGCCATCGTGGTCCTGTTTATTATTTTTGGTTATCCGAAACTGACGGGCTTTAGCGGCACCGTACAGTACATGGCGTCGCTTGGCGCGCCTGTGCCCACGCTGGCCGCCATTATTGCAGTGGTGATGGAGGTGCCCGCCGCGATTCTGATCATCCTCGGCTTTTTCACCCGCCCTCTTGCCGTGCTCTTCATTTTTTATACTCTGGGAACCGCAGTGATAGGGCACCATTACTGGGATATGACCGGTGATGCAGTCGTGCCGAATATGATTAACTTCTATAAAAATGTCAGTATTGCCGGTGCATTTCTATTGCTGGCAATTGTCGGGCCGGGGGCACTATCGCTTGACCGACGTTAGCCCATAAAAAAGGCCGCAAGCGCGGCCTTTTTTATTCCTGCAAAGCAGAGGAATTAAGCGTATACCGGGAAGCGTGCGCAGATATCCAGCACTTTACCTTTGACCTGCTCAATAACCGCTTCGTCATTGATGTTGTCCAGAACGTCACACATCCAGCCTGCCAGCTCTTTCACTTCCGCTTCTTTGAAGCCGCGGCGAGTCACAGCCGGAGAACCGATACGGATACCGGAGGTCACGAACGGGCTCTTCGGATCGTTTGGCACGCTGTTTTTGTTCACGGTGATGTTGGCGCGGCCCAGGGCAGCGTCAGCTTCTTTACCGGTCAGGTTTTTATCAACCAGATCCAGCAGGAACAGGTGGTTTTCAGTACCGCCAGACACCACTTTGTAGCCACGGTTCAGGAACACGTCCACCATCGCTTTGGCGTTTTTGGCAACCTGCTGCTGGTAAACCTTGAACTCTGGCTCCATCGCTTCTTTCAGCGCCACAGCTTTTGCCGCGATAACGTGCATCAGCGGGCCGCCCTGCGCGCTTGGGAACACGGCGGAGTTCAGTTTTTTGTACAGCTCTTCATCACCGCCTTTCGCCAGGATCAGACCACCGCGTGGACCCGCCAGGGTTTTGTGGGTGGTGGTGGTCACAACGTGAGCGTGTGGAACCGGGTTCGGGTAAACGCCTGCGGCAATCAGGCCCGCAACGTGCGCCATATCAACGAACAGATACGCACCGATGCTGTCTGCGATTTCACGCATTTTTGCCCAGTCAACGATACCGGAGTAAGCAGAGAAACCACCGATGATCATCTTCGGCTTGTGCTCTTTGGCCTGCTTCGCCATATCTTCGTAGTCAATTTTACCTGACTCATCAATACCGTAAGGGATGATGTTATACAGTTTGCCGGAGAAGTTGACCGGGGAGCCGTGCGTCAGGTGGCCACCCTGCGCCAGGTTCATACCCAGAACGGTATCGCCCGGCTGCAACAGCGCGGTGTAGACCGCAAAGTTAGCCTGAGAGCCAGAGTGCGGCTGCACGTTAGCGTAGTCAGCGCCAAACAGTTCTTTTGCGCGGTCAATCGCCAACTGTTCAACGATATCAACATATTCGCAACCGCCGTAGTAGCGCTTGCCCGGATAACCTTCAGCATATTTGTTGGTCAGCTGAGAACCCTGCGCCTGCATCACGCGCGGGCTGGTGTAGTTCTCGGAGGCGATCAGTTCAATGTGCTCTTCCTGACGTACTTTTTCCTGCTCCATAGCCTGCCACAGTTCGGCATCATAATCGGCAATGTTCATTTCACGCTTTAACATCCGCATCTCCTGACTCAGCTAACAATAAAATTTTGCCCTGAAAAGGCAGTCCTGTTGGACAACGCGCAACAGTATAACTGATTAGTTCTGCGATAACAGGTCTTGACAAACGATTTTACGCAAACGTTTACCTACGCGCCACGCAAGGGTTTGAGGAATAAAGCACTCGCCCTTTTCAACGGATTTCTTTTCAGGTTTGTGATGCATATTTTTCACGATGCAAAGAACCATTTACAACACAGGGGTATTTTTTATAAGATGCATTTAAAATACATCATTAAAGTAACATCTGAAGGAAGCTGCTATGTTAGACGCTCAAACCATCGCTACCGTGAAAGCCACTATCCCCCTGCTGGTTGAAACGGGTCCAAAACTCACCGCCCACTTTTACGATCGCATGTTCACGCATAACCCGGAGCTCAAAGAGATTTTCAACATGAGCAACCAGCGTAACGGCGATCAGCGCGAAGCCCTGTTCAACGCTATCGCGGCCTATGCCAGCAATATTGAAAACCTGGCGGCGCTGCTGCCTGCGGTAGAAAAAATTGCGCAAAAACATACCAGCTTCCAGATAAAGCCTGAGCAGTACAACATTGTGGGCGGCCACCTGCTCGCGACGCTGGATGAGATGTTCAGCCCTGGTCAGGAGGTGCTGGACGCCTGGGGTAAAGCCTACGGCGTGCTGGCCAACGTATTTATCAACCGTGAAGCGCAGATCTACAGCGAGAACGCCAGCAAGAATGGCGGCTGGGAAGGCACTCGCGCATTCCGTATCGTTGAGAAAACGCCACGCAGCGCGCTGATTACCAGCTTTGAGTTTGAGCCGGTCGACGGTCAGCCCGTCGCAGATTATCAGCCTGGTCAGTATCTGGGTGTGTGGCTGAAGCCGGAAGGATTCCCGCACCAGGAGATCCGTCAGTATTCCCTGACCCGCAAGCCAAACGGTAAAGGCTATCGCATTGCGGTGAAACGCGAGGACGGCGGTCAGGTCTCTACCTGGCTGCATAACGAGGCCAGCGTGGGTGATGTGGTGCATCTGGCTGCACCAGCGGGTGACTTCTTCATGGCTGTCGAAGCGAATACGCCAGTCACGCTGATCTCCGCCGGTGTCGGTCAAACGCCAATGCTGGCGATGCTGGATACGCTGGCAAAATCAAACCACAGCGCGCAGGTAAACTGGTTCCACGCTGCTGAAAACGGTGATGTTCACGCGTTTGCGGATGAGGTGAAAACGCTGGCGGCAGGTCTGCCACGCTTTACAGCGCATACCTGGTATCGTCAGCCAACCGAAGCCGACCGCGCAGCGGTTCGTTTTGACAGCGAAGGTCTGATGAATTTAAGCCAGCATGAAGGGGCGTTCAGCGCGCCGGAGATGCAGTTCTACGTTTGTGGACCGGTGGCGTTTATGCAGTATGCCGCGAAGCAGCTGGTTGAGCTGGGCGTAAATAAGGACCACATTCATTACGAATGTTTCGGCCCGCATAAGGTGCTGTAATCGCCCGGCGGCGCTTCGCTTGCACGGACCTACGAAGGGTTTTTCAGGCCGGGTAAGCGCAGCGCCACCCGGCCTGAATGTTAAATCGCAGCGTCGTCTTCTTCGCCGGTACGGATACGGATCACGCGCGCCACGTCAAAGACGAAGATTTTACCGTCGCCAATTTTACCCGTCTGCGCCGTGCGGATAATGGTATCGACGCAGGTATCCACGATATCGTCGCTCACCACGATTTCAATTTTCACTTTCGGCAGAAAGTCCACCATGTACTCTGCGCCACGGTAAAGTTCAGTGTGGCCCTTCTGACGACCAAAACCTTTCACTTCCGTCACTGTCATCCCGGTGATCCCGACTTCTGCCAGCGCTTCACGTACATCATCCAGTTTGAAAGGTTTAATAATCGCATCAATTTTTTTCATGGTGGGTCCTTAAACTCTTGCCAGTAAGCTGCTTCGTAATCGGTTGCTCACAGTACCATACGGCATTACTCTTTAAAATCGTTTGCTTCCAGCTCATGGCGTGACAGCAGTTTGTAAAACTCGGTACGGTTGCGTCCGGCCATACGCGCCGCGTGCGTCACGTTGCCTTTGGTGATCTGCAATAGCTTGCGCAGATAGTTAAGTTCGAACTGGTTTCGCGCTTCGGCAAAGGTGGGTAAAGCCGTGTTTTCCCCTTCCAGCGCCTGCTCCACCAGCGCATCGCTGATAACTGGCGACGAGGTCAGGGCCACGCACTGCTCAATGACGTTCACCAGCTGGCGCACGTTGCCCGGCCAGCTTGCCGTCATCAGCCGTTTCATCGCATCGGTGGAAAACGCACGCACAAACGGTTTGTGACGATCCGCGGACTGGCGCAGCAGATGATTCGCCAGCAGCGGGATATCTTCCGCGCGCTCGGCCAGCGCCGGGATTTTCAGGTTTACGACGTTCAGACGGTAGTAGAGATCTTCGCGGAACTCGTTGCGTGCCATCACCTTCGGTAAATCACGATGGGTGGCGGAAATAATACGCACGTTAATATCGATATCTCGGTTGCTGCCAAGCGGGCGCACTTTTCGCTCCTGCAGAACGCGTAGCAGTTTGACCTGCAACGGCGCAGGCATGTCGCCAATCTCGTCCAGGAACAGCGTGCCGCCTTCCGCCGCCTGGAACAGCCCTTCCCGGCTGCTCACCGCGCCGGTAAAGGCACCGCGGGCATGACCAAACAGTTCTGACTCCAGCAATTGCTCCGGCAGTGCGCCGCAGTTAATGGCGATAAACGCATTTTTGCTGCGCGGGCTGGCGTTGTGGATCGCCTGAGCGAGAATTTCTTTCCCGGTCCCGCTCTGGCCGTTAATCAACACGCTGACGTCAGATTGCGCAACCATCCGCGCCTGCTCAAGCAGACGTAGCATTATCGGGCTGCGGGTAACAATAGATTCACGCCACGCGTCATCACCGGAAGGCGCAGCATGTTCAAGTGCGCTATCAATCGCCTTATAGAGTGCGTCTTTATCGACCGGCTTGGTCAGGAAGCTGAAAACCCCCTGCTGGGTTGCGGCGACTGCATCCGGGATCGACCCGTGAGCCGTCAGGATAATCACCGGCATGCCAGGCTGCTGTTTCTGGATCTCCGTGAACAGCTGCATCCCGTCCATTTCGTCCATCCGCAAGTCGCTGATCACGAGGTCGATCTTCTCGCGGGAAAGCACTTTCAGCCCTTCCTGCCCGCTTTCGGCGGTCACCACACTGTAGCCTTCGCTGACCAGGCGCATCCCTAACAGTTTGAGCAATCCGGGATCGTCATCCACCAGTAAGAGGTGAGCAGGTTTGCGGCTTGTCATGGCTTCACATCCTCTTGTTTCTGCGTCTCGCTGTCCGGCGTCGTGGCAGGATTGCCTTTCGATCCGTCAGGAAGATAATTGCCTGCCGGTTTACGTGTCGAGAGCTGTCTTTCAATATCGGTCAGGTTTTCAAGTTTGCGCGTTGTGGTATCAAGCTGGGTGCGCAGATACTCCTGCTGCTGACGAAGCGTGGCCAGTTCGCTGTCGGCTGACTGCTGCAGCTTGCTGTAACGGGAGCGTTCTTCGGAGAGCTGCAACTGTAACGCCTGGCCGTCCCGCCAGAGTTGATACACCGGGCGCACCTGCGCAGGAATGTTTGTACTGAACGTGTCCAGACGCGTGGTATTTGTACGACGTTCAACCGGGGTGATTTTGGCATCGGCCAGCAAAATGGCGCGTTTAAAGGTATCCTGCCAGGTATCCTCTCCCCACATCGTTGCCTGCGCCCTGGCCTCAACGGGAGCCAGACGTTGCGCGCAATCGATGCCACGCAGCCAGAACAGCGGGTTGGTTTCTACCTCATGTCCTGATAAATGCCAGATACCCTCACAGGGGGTGGTAAGAAAATCCGCCAGCTGATTTTCAGGCCATTTTTCTTCTTGTTTTTCGCTGATTGCACTCCTGGGCGCATGGGTAACACACCCTGCCAGAAGTAAGCATGACAGGCTCAGGCGTACGTTATTGCTGGAAAACACCGCGCGCACTGCGCGGAAAAAGACGTGTGACATACTCACCAGACATAGATTCATTTTATTGATTTTTCCGGCTCAAGAGGCAGTTCGATACGAAAGCACACATCCGAACGATCGTCACGGGTGATGTTAAGCTCACCCTGCATGCGTCGTATGCAGTCGCGGGCAATGCTCAGCCCCAGACCACTTCCTTTTACCGCACCTTTTCGCTGATGACTGCCCTGGAAAAAAGGCTCAAAAATCATCGCTTTTTCATCATCCGGAATCGGGGTGCCCGTATTTGCAACGTCAATAAACACCCGAGAACCATTCGTATAACTTCGGATATAAATGTTACCGGATTCAGTACCATAGTGCACCGCATTGGAATAAAGATTATCCAGAACGCTCATCAACAGCATCGGTTCTGCAAGACAAGCGGGCTCATTAAGTTCCACGTCGGTATGCATCATTTTAGCTCTTGCTGGCAGGCTATGGGCGGAGATCACCATATCCACCAGCGGCTCAATCTCCACCTTTTCCAGCACTACCGCACCATCCGCCAGCTTACGGTTGTAATCAAGCAGTTGCTCGATCAGCTTTTGCAAATTGCGGCTGCTGGCATCCAGAATGTCAACAATCTCTTTTTGTTCAGACGTCAGCGGCCCCGCCACTTCATCTGCCAGCAGTTCCGTGCCTTCGCGCATACTGGCGAGCGGCGTTTTGAGTTCGTGGGAGATATGACGCAGGAACTGATGACGCTGTGACTCCAGCCATGCCAGACGCTCGGAAAGCCAGATAATGCGCTGGCCGACAGAACGCAGCTCGCGCGGGCCTTTGAACACCACCGTGTCACCGAGGGACTTCCCCTCGCCCAGACGATTAATCATCCGCTGAATGCCCTTCACCGGGCCGATGATCATGCGGGTAAACAGCAGCACCAGCGCCAGACTGACCAGAAACAGCACCAGCGCCTGCCAGCCAAAGAACTGGCCGCGCTCGGCTATTTCCTGCTGTAGCTGTTGCCCACGAGAGAAAATCACCGTGCGTGTCGACTGAACCATTTCCGTATTGGCATTTGCAAAGGCTTCAAGACGGGCGGCGGCCGCCGCATCCGGGCCGCTATTTTTACACTGAAGCTGAGCCAGATCGTTCAGATCCTGACGCAGCGCCTGATACAGTTTATCGTCCGGCAAAACGCCGGCATGGGCATCAAGCATTTCGCTGTAGCGCTTACGCTGGTTCTGGTACACCTTCTCCAGCGTGCGGTCATCCAGTACGCAATACTGGCGATAGCTACGCTCCATCTCCAGCGCAGCGTTGGTCATCGCTTCACTACGTCTGGCGTCAATGAGCGTGGTGCGGTTAGTCAGTGCCGCCTGAGCACTGAGCGCATTCAGGCTTTGCCATGCCTGCCATGCCAGTACCAGCAAAGGCAGCAGGATGAGCAGGAATGCCATCATAACAAGCTGTCGCAGGGAGCGAGGAAAAACAGGCCAGCGTTTCAACACATTACTCTCTTAATGTAGGTGAGATGAGAGCGTAACTGAGTCTGCCCTTCAGATACAACAAAGCCGGGTAAAAACCCGGCTTTGTTGTGGAATGAGGCGGTGCCTAACTCGACGTTTCGCCCTGGCCTGATAAAGCATCGCTATGATCAGTAGTTGGACGGCAGGCACCTTTTTGTGCGTCATTCGAAGTTTATGTAGCACGTCCCGAAGGGGCTGACATAAGAAGGTGAATGAGCCACTGGTTAATATTATGCAACAGGCGTGCCAAAATGCAAAACACAATATTAACACATTGAAATATAATACTTTTACTGGTTTAACCTATTAATTGTGCGCTGAATGATTTTCAGGCTAAGTGTCGCTGTTAAGCAACACCTTAACGGGAACCTGTCCTGCCATATATAAATCAATAAGTTAAATGTCTCCTTTTAGAGACACCCAAACCAGAGGATTGTCGCGATTTTGCGACAGGCACAAAAAAGCCCGGTGGCGCTCACGCTTACCGGGCCTACAAGGGTTATGGTGCTACAACTTAACCCAGTTGTTTACGCGCGTTGCGGAAAATGCGCATCCACGGGCTGTCCTCGCCCCAGTTTTCCGGGTGCCAGGAGTTGCTTACGGTACGGAACACACGTTCCGGGTGCGGCATCATGATGGTTGCACGACCGCTTTCGCTGGTCACCGCAGTGATACCGTTCACCGAACCGTTCGGGTTAGCCGGATAGGTTTCCGTGACCTTGCCGAAGTTATCAACAAAGCGCAGCGCCACCAGACCTTTGCTTTCAAGCTGCGCCAGATGCGCTGCATCACGTACTTCAACCTGCCCTTCACCGTGGGAAACGGCGATTGGCATTTGAGAACCCACCATGCCCTGCAGCAGCAGAGACGGGCTTTGCGTCACTTCCACCAGGCTGAAACGTGCTTCAAAGCGGTCAGACTGGTTACGCACAAAGCGCGGCCAGGCTTCACTGCCAGGGATCAGCTCACGCAGGTTAGACATCATCTGGCAGCCGTTACACACGCCCAGCGCCAGGGTTTGTGGGCGATGGAAGAAGGTTTCGAACTCGTCGCGCACGCGGCTGTTAAACAGAATGGATTTCGCCCAGCCTTCACCCGCGCCCAGCACGTCGCCGTAAGAGAAACCACCGCAGGCCACCAGCGCCTGGAAATCGCCCAGACCGGTACGCCCTGCCAGCAGGTCGCTCATGTGAACGTCAATGGCATCAAAGCCCGCACGGTGGAAGGCGGCCGCCATCTCAACGTGAGAGTTAACGCCCTGCTCACGCAGTACGGCCACTTTCGGACGCGCACCGGTCGCAATGTACGGTGCAGCGATATCTTCGTTGATGTCGAAGGAGAGCTTCACGTTCAGGCCAGGATCGTTATCGTTGGCCTTCGCATCGTGCTCCTGATCGGCACATTCCGGGTTATCACGCAGGCGCTGCATCTGCCAGGTGGTTTCTGCCCACCACATACGCAGCGTGGTGCGGCTTTCGCTGAACACCGCGTGGCCGTCTGCTTCAATCATGAAGCGATCGCCCTGAACGGCTTTACCCAGATAGTGAACGCAGTCAGCCAGACCATGCTTCGCAAGGATCGCTTCAACCGCATCGCGATCTGCCGCACGCACCTGAATCACTGCGCCCAGCTCTTCGTTAAACAGCGCCGCCAGACGATCGTCGCCCAGGCTGGCAATGTTCGCTTCCACACCACAGTGGCCAGTGAAGGCCATCTCTGCCAGCGTGACCAGCAGACCGCCGTCAGAACGGTCATGGTAGGCCAGCAGCTTACGCTGCGCCACCAGAGCCTGAATCGCATCGTAGAAGCCTTTCAACTGCGCCACGTCGCGCACGTCTGCTGGTTTGTCGCCCAGTTGACGGTAAACCTGCGCCAGTGCGGTGGCACCAAGCGCATTGTTGCCTTTACCCAGGTCAATCAGCAGCAGGGCGTTATCTTCGGTCGCAAGCTGTGGCGTGATGGTGTGACGCACGTCTTCCACACGCGCAAACGCGGTGATCACCAGCGATAGCGGAGAGGTCATTTCGCGCTGCTCGTTACCTTCCTGCCAGCGGGTTTTCATCGACATGGAGTCTTTGCCCACCGGAATGGTCAGGCCAAGCGCAGGACACAATTCTTCACCCACCGCTTTGACGGCTTCGTACAGGCCCGCATCTTCACCAGGATGCCCGGCTGCGGCCATCCAGTTGGCGGAAAGTTTGATACGTTTGATATCGCCAATCTGCGTCGCGGCAATGTTGGTCAGCGCTTCACCCACCGCCAGACGGGCAGAGGCCGCGAAGTCCAGCAGCGCTACCGGAGTACGTTCGCCCAGCGCCATCGCTTCGCCATAGTAGCTGTCGAGGCTCGCAGTGGTCACGGCGCAGTTAGCCACCGGGATCTGCCACGGGCCAACCATCTGATCGCGCGATACCATACCAGTCACGGTCCGGTCGCCGATGGTCACGAGGAAAGTTTTCTCTGCCACCGCAGGCAGGTGCAGTACGCGATTAACGGCTTCCGCAACGGTAATGCCCTGGCGATCCAGCGCTTTACCCGCCGCTTTACGGGTTTGCACGTCGCGGGTCATCTTCGGCGTTTTGCCCAGCAGGACGTCCAGCGGCAGATCGATCGGCTGGTTGTCGAAGTGAGTGTCGCTTAAGGAGAGGTGTTGTTCTTCGGTGGCTTCACCGATGACGGCATACGGCGCGCGCTCGCGGCGGCACAGCTCGTCAAACAGCGGAAGCTGATCCGCAGCAACCGCCAGCACGTAGCGCTCCTGAGATTCGTTACACCAGATTTCCAGCGGGCTCATGCCTGGCTCATCGCTCAGGATGTCGCGCAGATTGAAACGACCGCCACGGCCACCGTCGCTCACCAGCTCCGGCATGGCGTTGGACAGGCCACCCGCGCCCACGTCGTGGATGAAAAGGATCGGGTTGGCATCGCCCAGTTGCCAGCAGCGGTCAATCACTTCCTGGCAACGACGTTCCATCTCGGGGTTGTCGCGCTGAACGGAAGCAAAATCGAGATCCGCGTCAGACTGGCCGGACGCCATAGAGGAAGCGGCACCGCCGCCCAGACCGATATTCATCGCCGGGCCACCCAGTACGATCAGCTTCGCGCCGACGACGATCTCGCCTTTCTGCACGTGATCGGCACGGATGTTGCCGATCCCACCCGCGAGCATGATCGGTTTGTGGTAGCCGCGCAGCTCTTCGCCGTTGTGGCTGTCCACTTTCTCTTCGTAGGTACGGAAGTAACCGTTCAGCGCAGGGCGACCAAATTCGTTGTTGAACGCTGCGCCGCCCAGCGGGCCTTCGGTCATAATATCCAGCGCAGTCACAATGCGTTCTGGCTTACCGAAATCCTCTTCCCACGGCTGTTCAAAACCAGGAATACGCAGGTTGGATACCGAGAAACCCACCAGACCCGCTTTCGGTTTCGCGCCACGCCCGGTTGCCCCTTCGTCACGGATTTCACCACCGGAACCGGTCGCCGCCCCCGGCCACGGGGAGATCGCCGTCGGGTGGTTGTGGGTTTCAACCTTCATCAGGATATGCGCAGGCTCCTGGTGGAAGTCATAGCGCCCTGCTTCGCGATCGGCGAAGAAGCGGCCCACCTCAGAACCTTCCATCACCGCGGCATTGTCTTTATAGGCAGACAACACGTGGTCAGGGGTTTGTTCCATGGTGTTTTTGATCATTTTGAACAGCGACTTCGGCTGCTGTTCACCGTCGATGATCCAGTCGGCGTTGAAAATCTTATGACGGCAGTGCTCGGAGTTGGCCTGCGCGAACATATAAAGCTCGATGTCGTTCGGGTTACGGTTGAGCTTAACGAACGCGTCCTGAAGGTAGTCGATTTCATCTTCTGCGAGTGCCAGGCCGAGACGCAGGTTGGCGTCAATCAGCGCCTGACGGCCCTGCCCCAGCAGGTCCACGCTCTGTACCGGCGCAGGCTGGTGGTGAGAGAAGAGTTTCTGCGCATCGTCCAGAGAGGCAAACACGCTCTCCATCATGCGATCGTGCAGTTCAGCCGCAACGGCCTGCCACTGTTCTTCGGTCAGCGTGGAGGCTTCCACGTAGTACGCCACGCCGCGCTCCAGACGGTTAATCTGGTTCAGACCGCAGTTATGGGCAATGTCGGTGGCTTTGGAAGACCAGGGGGAGATGGTGCCAGGGCGAGGCGTGGCAAGAATCAGTTTACCGGTCGGCGTATGGCTGCTCAGGCTTGGGCCGTATTTGAGCAGGCGCTCCAGCTGTACGCGTTCCTCTGCATTCAGGGGAGCATTCAGGTCAGCAAAATGGACATACTCAGCGTAAATATTGCTTACCGGAAGGTCGGCAGCCTGAAAACGTGCCAGCAGTTTGTTAATACGGAAGGCAGACAGTGCAGGCGAACCACGCAGAATTTCCATCATAAGTCTCTCGTCTTCGAAGCGCCGGGGCGCTTACAGTGTGCGCAAGGGGGGAAAACGGGCGTCATTATAGAGAATCCTGAGCGCCGACGAAACCGTTTGCGTCGAAATAAAATCGACGTTTACCTTTAACAATAGATGTGACCTGTCTCTCTAATTGGTTGCCAACTGGCGCAAGTTTGCGCAAAATGCCGCTCATTCAATGGCAAACCTTATTCTTATCATGGCTACAGCACACTGAGGCAACCGGCGTCGCAGAGAATTAACTAATTGAAAAAATTAAAGATTAATTATCTGCTCATCGGCATTGTTACGTTGCTGTTGGCAGTGGCCCTCTGGCCTTCAATCCCCTGGTTCGGCAAAGCCGAAAACCGTATCGCCGCCATTCAGGAGCGGGGGGAGTTGCGTGTCAGTACCCTCAGCTCCCCGCTTATCTACAGTGATATTAACGGCAAAACCATCGGTCTGGATTATGAACTGGCCCAGCAGTTTGCCGACTACCTCGGCGTGAAGCTAAAAGTAACCGTGCGTCAGAACATCAGCCAGTTGTTTGATGACCTGGATAATAACGATGCCGATATTCTTGCCGCCGGGCTGGTGTACAACAGCGAACGGAGCAAGAACTATCAACCAGGCCCGACCTATTACTCCGTTTCGCAGCAACTGGTGTATCGCGTCGGGAGCCTGCGCCCGCGCTCGCTTGCCGCAATTACCGATCAGCAATTAACCATCGCCCCTGGCCATGTGGTGATTGACGACCTGCGCGAGTTGAAGGAGAAGAAATACCCGGATCTCAGTTGGACGGTAGATCCCAGACTCGGCACCAACGCGTTGCTGGAGCAGGTGAAGGACAAGAAGCTGCCCTACACCATTGCCGATTCGGTGGCGATTAGTCTTTTTCAGCGTGTTCACCCTGAAATCGCCGTGGCGCTGGATGTCACCGATGAACAACCGGTCACCTGGTTTACCCAGTCAGATAACGATCAGACCGTCTCTGCGGCGATGCTCGATTTCTTTAACACCATCAATGAAGACGGCACGCTGGCGCGTCTGGAAGAGAAATATCTCGGCCACGGTGACGACTTCGATTACGTCGATACCCGCAGCTTCCTGCGCGCGGTAGATAGCGTACTGCCTGACCTTCAGCCCTTGTTCGAGAAATACGCCCGACAGATTGACTGGCGGCTGCTGGCGGCTATCTCGTATCAGGAATCGCACTGGGACACCCAGGCCACGTCGCCCACTGGCGTGCGTGGATTGATGATGTTGACCAAAAATACCGCGCTGAGTCTGGGCGTTAACGACCGAACCGATGCGGAGCAAAGCATCAGCGGTGGCGCTCAATATCTGCAGGATATGATGGCAAAAGTCCCGGAAACGGTGCCGGAAGAAGAACGGATTTGGTTTGCGCTGGCGGCTTACAACCTGGGTTATGCGCATATGCTGGATGCGCGCGCATTGACCGCAAAGACGAAAGGCAACCCGGACAGCTGGTCAGACGTAAAACAGCGCCTGCCACTGTTGAGCCAGAAGCCGTGGTACAACAAACTGACCTACGGCTATGCGCGCGGGCATGAAGCCTACGCCTACGTGGAGAATATTCGTAAATATCAGATTAGCCTGGTCGGATATCTGCTGGAGAAGGAAAAAAAGGCGGCTGAGGCAAAACAGCTGGCGCAGAGCTACCCGGTGGTGGCTCCCGAAGAGGTTAATCGTCCTGCAGCTTCAATTCTGCCTTTTGTTGCTTTTTCTGCTGCCGGCGCATTCGAAAGAAGTCACTCAATAGACCCGAACACTCTGGTGCAAGTACCCCGCCGATAGTTTTCACCTGGTGATTCATGCCCGGATGACCGAGCACGTCCAGCAGTGAGCCTGCCGCACCGGTTTTTTCATCCCGCGCACCAAAGACCAGCGTACCAATCCGGCTGTGCACCATCGCGCCTGAGCACATCACGCAGGGTTCCAGCGTGACATACAGCGTGGTATCGAGCAGGCGATAGTTTTGCAGCACCAGCCCGCCCTGACGTAACGCCATGATTTCAGCATGTGCGGTAGGGTCGTGACGGCCAATCGGACGATTCCACCCTTCCCCAATCACCTGATTGTTATGGACCAGCACCGCGCCCACGGGCACTTCACCCTCATCCCAGGCGCGTTGAGCAAGCGTGAGCGCGTGGCGCATCCAGTATTCATGATTGAGTTCAGGGTTGGACAAGGGTTGGCACTCCAGTCGAAAAGCGGGCGGCATTATACACAGCCACTACAGATAAGACTATTCGAGTTGCTGAAGTTCACCCAGCGGCGTGACGCGCCAGCGGTGCTGGCAAAAATAGAGCAGCGGGTTGTCCTGCTTGCTGTCGCTGTAGCCGCTATAAAGACGCAGCGGTGTGCCGATCCGTTTCTCCAGTTGCACCACTTTTTCGTGGCCCAGACAGCGCATGGTCAGTACCCAGCCGCCATAGGCTCGCGCGGTCTGTGTGGCGATGAGATTGACGCGCGGCAACCACGGCGTATCAAAATAGACCTGCTCCACCAACGGCTGCGGCGAGCCGGTAATCAACCAGATATCAGCATCATTCGCATCGAGATAACTGGTGAGGCGTTCCTGCACCACGGGAAACGCGGCGACATGACCGCGAAACCAGTGAGCAAAATCCTGTTCGAGCTGTTTAAGCCGTGTTTCGCTGTGACCAAAGGTACATCCCCACAGCAGCAAGCTCATGGGCCATCGCGCTGCACGGCCTTTCACCAGCAGCGCAATGCCAATCACGGGTAAGAGCGGTAATACGAGCAACGCATTCAGAGGCTGACGCCGCAACAGGTAGCGCATAAACGTACCAAACATATCCTGCTGATGCAGCGTTCCATCCAGGTCAAAAAAGACAACGCGACGCTCGTGATTTGCCAAACCTTACTCCTCTGGGTCGTTGAATCCTGCCAGCCAGGTAAACAGGAACCCGGCGATCACCGCTACCAGATAGCCTAACAGATAGAGCATGACTTTTCCGGTTACGATGGTTAATGCCAGCGGCAAACCCGAAATGCCAAAGGTGATGACCGTTGCAACTTTCCAGTAGCTGATGAGCGCGCCGCCTACTGCACCGCCCAGACACGCAGCCAGGAATGGTTTACCGAGCGGCAGCGTGACACCGAAAATCAACGGTTCGCCAATGCCGAGCAATCCGACCGGCAACGCCCCTTTAATCACCTTTTTCAGACGTGCGTTGCGGGTTTTCATCAATACCGCAATGGCCGCACCGACCTGCCCCACACCCGCCATCGACAGGATCGGCAGCAGGGCATTGTAACCATGCGCCTGTACCAGCTCGACGTGGATGGGCACCATCCCCTGGTGCAGCCCGGTCAATACCAGCGGCAGGAACGTCCCCGACAGCACCGCCCCGACCAGTAATCCACCGCGATCGATTGCCAGAGAGGCTCCGTGGGCAATCGACTCCGAGATCCAACCGCCCAGCGGTTGCAGGGCAACAATCGCCACGCTGCCAGTAATAAGCGTCGTGAGCAGCGGATTAAGGATAAGCTCAATCGAGCCAGGCAGCATGGCACGCAGCTTTTTCTCAACCCAGCACATCAGGATGACCACCAGCAGCACCGCGATGACGCCACCACGACCAGGCTGTAGCGCCTCACCGAAGAGCGTAATTTGCGCCAGCTGCGGACTGGAAAGAATGCCCGCCATCACGCCGCCCATCGCCAGTGAACCACCAAACACTTTCGCCGTGTTTACCCCCACCAGAATGTTCATGATGGCAAAAACAGCGCTGCCGAAGATCCCGAGAATACCCAGCAGGTTCGGATAATGCGTGGCAAAATCCCCCACGATATCCGGCCGCCTGAGGATATTGATAATCCCGGTAATCAAACCAGAGGCAATAAACGCCGGGATCAGAGGAATAAAGACATTCGCCAGCTGTCGCAGCGCATCGCTCATCGGGGCTTTGTATTTGGCTTTAGCCTCGGCTTTGGTGCGTTGGGCATCATTAAGCGATACGGTGGCTTCACCGCCCATTAGCGCACGCATGGCATCGACGACCTTCGCCGCCTTGCCTGGCCCGACAATCAACTGGTGCTGTTGCCCCTGTTTGACGTACCCGCTCACACCGGAGAGTTGCTTAAGACGCGACAGGTCAAGCCGGTCGTCGTCATGCACCTCAACGCGCACACGCGTCATGCAGTTTTCCAGACGCTGAATATTCTCTTCTCCACCGATCCCCTGCAGGATATCGCTGGCGAGCGCTGCTGTTTTTTCCATACTCGCCTCTTCTAGTTTTCTAAAGCAGCCCGCAAGAACCCTTGATGTGCATCGAGTCTGGCTCTTGCAGCCGCAGCGTCCAGCCCGCTTAATATCATCAGAATGGCCGGTTTAACGTCGTGATCGGTTTGTTTCAGGACCGCTTCCGCCTCTTCACGACTCGCGCCTGTCGCTTCCATCACCATACGGCACGCCCTGTCCACCAGCTTGATGTTGGTCGCTTGCATATCCACCATCAGGTTCTGGTAAACCTTGCCAAACTTCACCATCGCGCCTGTTGAGATCATGTTGAGCACCAGCTTTTGCGCAGTCCCGGATTTCAGGCGCGTGGAGCCGGTGAGCGCTTCTGGCCCAACGACCGGGGAGATAGCAATAGCGGCCACCTGCGCTATTGGTGAGCCAGGGTTACAGGAGATGGCGACGGTTGTGCAGCCGGTCTGGTTAGCGTATTCCAGGCCGCCGATGACGTATGGCGTGCGCCCGGATGCCGCCAGCCCGACAACCAGATCCTGTGCGGTCAGGTTCAGCGCTTTCAGGTCATCTTCGCCGAGCTGTTTGTTATCTTCCGCCCCTTCTACCGCTTTCAGCAGCGCGCCAGGACCACCGGCAATCAGCCCGACCACCAGGCCGTGCGGCACGCCAAAGGTCGGCGGACATTCGGACGCATCCAGAACACCAAGACGTCCGCTGGTTCCCGCGCCCATGTAAATAATGCGACCACCGGCCTTCAGTGCGGCGGCGGCGGCATCGACTGCCTTCGCAACCTCTGGCAATGTCTCTTTCACTGCCTGCGCGACCAGCGTATCCTGTTGATTAAAACGGTTAACCAGCTCCAGCGTGGAGAGAGCATCCAGATCCATGGTTTGCGGGTTACGCGTTTCAGAAACAAGTGAGCCAAGATTCATTTTTTGTACCTCAAGAATTTTTAATTCATAATAATCACACTATAATGGAATATAAAATTCATTCAGGCGAGCAAAATTCGTATTTGCGCGGGCAATCACATTTTCGCCAGGAGACCGTATGAACTGTTTAATCCGCATTCGCCAGCGTTACGCGGGCTTTGCTCAGAGCGACAAGAAGCTGGCTGACTTTTTGCTCGCCCAACCCGATCGTGCGCGCCATCTCAGTTCTCAGCAGCTGGCAAGCGAAGCTGGCGTTAGCCAGTCCAGCGTGGTGAAATTTGCCCAGAAGATTGGGTTTAAGGGCTTTCCGGCACTGAAGCTGGCGATTAGCGAAGCGCTGGCGAGCAATCCCAATCCGCAATCAATGCCGGTACATAACCAAATCCGCGGCGATGACCCGATGCGTCTGGTGGGCGAAAAACTCATCAAAGAGAACGTGGCGGCGATGCACGCCACGCTTGATGTGAATACCGAAGAGAAATTACTGGAAAGCGTGGCGATGCTCCGCACTGCACGGCGCATTGTATTAACCGGGATTGGCGCATCCGGGCTGGTGGCGCGTAATTTTGGCTGGAAGCTGACGAAAATCGGTTACAACGCGATCGTTGAGCAGGACATGCACGCCCTGCTGGCGACCGTGCAGGCGATGACTGCTGACGATCTGCTGCTGGCGATCTCCTATTCCGGCGAACGCCGTGAGATCAATATGGCCACCGACGAAGCCCTGCGCGTCGGCGGTAAAATTCTGGCGATCACCGGTTTTACACCCAACGCGCTGCAGCAGCGGGCAACGCGGTGCCTGTATACCATCGCTGAAGAGCAGGCCACGCGCAGTGCGGCAATCTCGTCCACCAGTGCGCAAATGATGCTGACCGATCTGCTGTTTATGGCACTGGTGCAACAGGATCTGGAGCATGCGCCGGAGCGCATTCGTCACAGTGAAGAGCTGGTAAAAAAACTGGTTTGAGCAACGAATGAGCGTATAATGCCGCCCTGTTTGTGATGTTTCTGAGAATTTACTGATGGCGCTGTTAATCACCAAAAAATGCATCAATTGCGATATGTGCGAACCCGAATGCCCTAACCAGGCCATTTCGATGGGCGACAGCATTTATGAGATTAACAGCGACCGCTGCACCGAGTGCATCGGCCACTATGAGACGCCGACCTGCCAGAAAGTGTGCCCCATCCCCAATACGATCCTGAAAGATCCGGCACACGTCGAAAGCGAAGAGCAGTTGTGGGACAAGTTTGTCCTGATGCATCACGCAGACAAACTTTAACTCTCGATGATCACCGTCGCGCAGGCGTAGTGGCGTTCATCCGCAAGCGTCACATGCATGTGATTCACGCCGAGTTTCTCTGCCAGCTTTAGCGCCTCGCCCCATAAGCGCAGGCGTGGTTTACCCAGTTCATCGTTAAACACTTCAAACTGGTTAAACGCCAGACCGTTACGAATCCCCGTCCCGAAGGCTTTGGCCGCCGCCTCTTTTACCGCAAAACGCTTTGCCAGAAAACGTACCGGCTGCTGGTGTGCTTCCCAGATGGCCCATTCGTTATCGCTCAGCACGCGTCTCGCCAGGCGATCGCCGCTGCGGGCGATCACCGCTTCAATGCGGGCTATTTCAACGATATCGGTGCCTAAGCCCAGAATAGCCATTATTGACGCGCTTCCAGCATCAGGCGTTTCATCTCTGATACGGCCTCTTTCAGGCCGCTCATCACCGCACGGCCAATGATGGCGTGGCCGATGTTCAGCTCATGCATTTCCGGCAGCGCGGCGATGGCTTTGACGTTGTGGTACGTCAGGCCGTGACCGGCATTCACTTTGAGACCCAGGCTTGCCGCGTAGGTGGCCGCTTTGGCGATACGTTCCAGCTCTTTGGCCTGAACCGCATCGTTTTCAGCATCGGCATAGCAGCCGGTGTGGATTTCGATGTACGGTGCGCCCACGTCGGCCGCCGCTTTAATCTGTTCGAAATCAGCGTCAATGAACAGAGAAACCAGAATGCCCGCATCTGCCAGGCGTTTGCAGGCATCACGCATTTTGTCGCGTTGACCAGCCACATCCAGACCGCCTTCAGTGGTCACTTCCTGGCGTTTTTCCGGCACCAGGCAGCAGAAATGTGGCTTCGTCTCACAGGCAATCGTCAGCATCTCTTCGGTGACCGCCATCTCCAGATTCATGCGCGTATCCAGCGTCTGACGCAAAATACGCACGTCGCGGTCAGTAATGTGGCGGCGATCTTCACGCAGATGAACGGTAATGCCGTCGGCACCTGCCTGCTCGGCAATAAATGCCGCCTGAACCGGATCAGGATACGCCGTGCCGCGCGCATTACGCAGCGTGGCAATGTGATCAATGTTGACGCCTAACAGTAATTCAGCCATGACAATCCTCGGTTTTCTTTTAATACAGTAATCTAACGCTTCGGCATAAACTGCCTGAATAATTCGCGGCTCTTTAAGGGCTTACCACCAAGATACGGCTTGAGCGCAATTCGGGTAAAGCGTTTTGCCGCGCGCAAAGTATCAGGATCGGGGAATTCACGTTCATACAGCGCCCTGAGCTGACGCCCGGTAAAGGTGTTGTTATCGATGACGACGCTGGCAATAAACCCTTTTTCTTCCCGGTAGCGGTAAGTCATGGTGTCTTCCACCTCATCTCCGCTCCCCGCACAGTGCAGGAAATCAACGCCGTATCCTAAATGGCCGAGCAATGCCAGCTCGAACCGGCGCAGGGCTGGTTCGGGCGTGCCGGTTGCGCCAGCAAGCGCCTGGATACAGTGCAGGTAATCAAAGAAAAGTTCAGAGAAGCGAGTCTCATGTTCAAGAACGCGCGAGATGAGCTCATTGACATACAAACCGCTGTAAAGCGTGATGCCGGAAAGAGGAAGCGCCAGAGAGACGGCTTCAGCACTGCGCAGGGTTTTGACTTCCCCTCGCCCGCCAAAGCGTACCAGCAGCGGCGTGAAAGGCTGTAAAGCACCTTTCAGGTTGGAACGTTTGGAACGTGCGCCCTTCGCAACAAGGCGCACGCGACCCGACTCTTCCGTGAAGACATCCAGCATGAGGCTGGTTTCGCTCCACGGACGGCTGTGCAGGACAAAGGCGCGTTGCCATCCCTCCACGTAGCGTTAACTCAGAGGTCGTCTACATAACCGAGACTGCGCAGGGCGCGCTCGTCATCGGCCCAGCCGGATTTCACTTTCACCCACAGCTCCAGGTGGACCGGCGCTTCGAACATCTCCTGCATGTCTTTACGGGCTTCGATACCGATGGTTTTGATCTTGGTACCTTTGTTACCAATGACCATCTTCTTCTGCCCTTCGCGCTCAACGAGGATCAGGCCGTTGATGTCGTAGCCACCACGCTCGTTGGTCTGGAAACGTTCGATTTCAACGGTCACAGAGTAAGGCAGTTCAGCCCCCAGGAAACGCATCAGCTTTTCACGGATGATTTCAGAGGCCATAAAGCGCTGGGAGCGATCGGTGATGTAATCTTCCGGGAAGTGGTGAATTGCTTCCGGCAGATGCTTGCGCACGATGCCCGCGATGGTGTCGACGTTCAGACCGGTCTCGGCTGACAGCGGGACGATATCGAGGAAGTTCATCTGGCTACCCAGCCACTGCAGGTGCGGCAGCAGGTCGGCTTTTTCCTGCACGTTGTCCACTTTGTTGACCGCGAGGATCACCGGTGCTTTACCATCGCGCAGCTTGTTCAGCACCATTTCATCGTCAGCCGTCCAGCGGGTGCCTTCCACAACGAAAATGACCAGCTCGACATCGCCAATGGAGCTGCTCGCCGCTTTGTTCATCAGGCGGTTTATCGCACGTTTTTCTTCCATATGCAGGCCTGGGGTATCGACGTAAATTGCCTGATACGCGCCCTCAGTATGGATGCCCACGATACGGTGACGCGTGGTCTGCGCCTTACGCGAGGTGATTGAAATCTTCTGCCCAAGCAGGTTATTCAACAGGGTGGATTTACCAACGTTCGGACGTCCGACGATGGCAATAAATCCGCAATAGGTTTTTTCTTCGCTCATTCCAGCTCCAGCATTTTTAACGCCTGTTCGGCGGCAGCCTGTTCCGCCTTACGACGGCTTGAACCTGTGCCAACCACCGGTTCACTCAGGCCACTGACCTGGCAATGGATGGTAAATTCCTGATCGTGCGCTTCGCCACGTACCTGCACCACCAGATAAGATGGCAGCGGGAGATGACGACCCTGCAAATATTCCTGCAAACGCGTTTTCGGATCTTTTTGTTTATCGCCCGGACTGATTTCGTCCAGACGGCTCTGATACCAGTTCAGGATCAGTTTTTCTACGGTCTGGATATCGCTGTCCAGGAAAACGCCACCGATTAAGGCTTCGACCGTATCGGCAAGAATAGATTCACGGCGGAAGCCACCGCTTTTCAGTTCACCCGGCCCGAGACGCAGACATTCACCCAGCTCAAATTCGCGTGCGATTTCCGCAAGGGTGTTACCCCGCACCAGCGTGGCGCGCATACGGCTCATGTCACCTTCGTCCACGCGTGGGAAACGATGATAAAGCGCATTTGCAATCACGAAACTTAAAATAGAGTCGCCTAAAAACTCGAGACGCTCATTATGTTTGCTGCTGGCACTGCGATGGGTTAATGCCTGTTGCAACAACTCCTGATGATGAAAAGTGTAGCCCAGCTTCCGTTGAAGCCGATTAATTACGATGGGGTTCATGCGATACCAATAAATAAATGCGTCAAAAATGCAGCACACGAAACCGACCTGAGAAAACCAACGCGGTTTCGTGTGCCGTGGCACCTTTGCAGGGCCAACCTTAAACTTCGGGGGAATATTCTATACACAACGACAGGGGATGTCGTTAGTCCAAAGAGATTTATCGCCGAAATAATTCACGTAGCCGCAAATAACTGCGGCTACGCGTTCAATTATTGAGAATTAATGGATTCCGCCAATACGATTCAGGCGTACACCGGTCGGCCATTCGCCTTCCTGTTTCTCAAAACTCATCCAGATTGCAGTGGCTTTACCCACCAGATTGGCTTCCGGCACAAAGCCCCAGTAACGGCTGTCCGCGGAGTTATCGCGGTTATCACCCATCATGAAGTAGTGTCCCGGCGGCACAATCCAGGTTGCCAGCTGCTGGCCCGGCTGCTGGTAATACATGCCCAGTTGATCCTGCGCGACAGGCACAGTCAGAATACGGTGCGTTACGTCGCCCAGCGTCTCTTTGCGCTCCACCAGGCGAATACCGTTCTCTTTGGTCTCGCCTTTCGGAACCTGGAAGAAACCGCTGGTCGCTTCGCCGCCGTTACGACGGGCAAAAGTCTGCACAAAATCACTCGGCTCAACGTCAGAGTAAGTAATTGGCAGTGCATTTTCGCACGCCGTACCGGAGCTGCAGCCCGGCTGGACGGTCACTTCTTTGGCAACCGGATCGTAGGTGACTTTATCACCCGGCAGACCCACCGCGCGCTTGATGTAGTCCAGGCGCGGATCTTCCGGATATTTAAACACCACGATGTCGCCACGTTTCGGATGACCCGTTTCGATCAGCGTTTTCTGGTAGATCGGATCTTTAATGCCATAGGCAAACTTCTCGACCAGAATAAAATCGCCAATCAGCAGCGTTGGCATCATTGAACCTGACGGGATCTGGAACGGTTCGTAAATAAACGAACGAACGACCAGAACAATCGCCAGCACCGGAAATACCGATGCCCCGGTCTCCAGCCAGCCCGGTTTCGGGCCGACTTTCTTCAGGGTTTTCGCGTCAAGCCCATCGCCCGTGGCGGCCTGCGCGGCTGCCTGACGTTCACGACGTTTTGGAGCGAAAATAAACTTATCCAGACACCACAACAGCCCTGTCACCAGGGTAGCAATGACCAGGATCAGGGCAAACATGTTCGCCATGCCAACTCCTTAAGGGTTATTTGCCGTCTTTACCAACATGAAGAATGGCAAGGAATGCTTCCTGCGGCAGCTCAACGTTACCGACCTGCTTCATACGCTTCTTACCTTCTTTCTGCTTCTGCAGCAGCTTTTTCTTACGGCTCACGTCACCGCCATAGCATTTAGCCAGAACGTTTTTACGCAGCTGTTTCACGGTAGAACGGGCGATAATATGGTTACCGATGGCCGCCTGAATCGCAATGTCGAACTGCTGACGCGGGATCAGCTCTTTCATCTTCTCAACCAGTTCACGACCACGGTACGGCGCGTTGTCGTTGTGCGTAATCAGCGCCAGCGCATCGACACGCTCGCCGTTAATCAGCACATCCACACGCACCATGTTGGAAGCCTGGAAGCGTTTGAAGTTGTAATCCAGTGACGCATAGCCACGAGAGGTCGACTTCAGACGGTCGAAGAAGTCGAGTACCACTTCCGCCATCGGGATTTCGTAGGTCAGCGCCACCTGGTTACCGTGGTAAACCATGTTGGTCTGTACGCCACGTTTCTCAATACACAGCGTAATGACGTTGCCGAGGAACTCCTGCGGCAGCAGCATGTGACACTCTGCTATTGGCTCACGCAGCTCCTGAATATTGTTCAGCGGCGGCAGCTTGGACGGGCTATCGACGTAGATCACTTCTTTCGAGGTGGTTTCAACTTCATACACTACGGTTGGTGCCGTGGTGATCAGATCCAGATCGTATTCACGCTCCAGACGTTCCTGAATGATCTCCATGTGCAGCAGGCCGAGGAAGCCACAGCGGAAGCCGAAGCCCAGCGCCGTTGAGCTTTCTGGCTCATAGAACAGGGAAGCATCGTTAAGGCTCAGTTTGCCAAGCGCATCACGGAAGTTTTCGTAGTCGTCGGAGCTAACCGGGAACAGACCGGCGTATACCTGCGGCTTCACTTTTTTGAAGCCTGGCAGCGCTTTGTCTGCCGGGTTACGGGCCAGCGTCAGCGTATCGCCCACCGGCGCGCCGAGGATGTCTTTAATGGCGCAGACCAGCCAACCTACTTCACCACATTTCAGCTCGGTACGGTCGACCTGTTTTGGCGTGAAGATACCGAGGCGGTCAGCGTTGTAGACCTGGCCGGTACTCATCACTTTAATTTTGTCGCCTTTACGCATGGTGCCGTTTTTAATACGCACCAGCGAGACAACGCCCAGGTAGTTATCGAACCAGGAGTCGATGATCAGCGCCTGCAGCGGCGCATCAGGGTCACCTTCCGGTGGCGGAATATCACGCACCAGACGTTCCAGTACATCCGGCACGCCCACGCCGGTTTTCGCCGAGCAGCGCACCGCATCGGTCGCATCAATGCCGACGATGTCTTCAATCTCTTCCGCAACGCGCTCAGGATCGGCGGCAGGCAGGTCGATTTTGTTGAGAACCGGCACAACCTCAAGATCCATTTCCATCGCGGTGTAGCAGTTCGCCAGAGTCTGGGCTTCTACGCCCTGCCCGGCATCGACCACCAGCAGCGCGCCTTCACAGGCCGCCAGCGAGCGTGAAACCTCATAGGAGAAGTCAACGTGGCCTGGGGTGTCGATAAAGTTCAGTTGGTAGGTTTCACCATCAGAGGCTTTATAATCGAGCGTCACGCTCTGCGCTTTAATGGTGATACCGCGTTCGCGTTCCAGGTCCATGGAGTCCAGTACCTGGGCTGCCATTTCACGATCAGACAGGCCACCGCAAATCTGGATAATACGGTCAGACAGCGTCGACTTACCGTGGTCAATGTGAGCAATGATCGAAAAGTTACGTATGTTCTTCATATAGTTAAATAATTATGCCTTACGAATTCCTGGAGGCCGCTGTTCTTAGCCTGACGTTTTTCAGTGCGAAAACGCAGCATTCTACACTACATCTCCGTCACCTGGAAATGCACTTAGAGCCAGGTATAGCGTGAAGAAACGGCGTTTTCATTTTTGAGATGTAAATAATGATAAAGCCCGGTGGATCACCGGGCCTCAGAAGAGAGCGTTTCTACACGAAGCTGGTCTGGTGCCAGCGCAACGCTAAGGATAACAGGCTGCCACTCTTCACGGGCGGCCAGCTTCGGAGAGAGGCCTTTGGCGAGCCAAAATCCGCCTGTACCCCCCAATGCAGCACCGCACATAGCAGCTACATCGGTGCCGAACAGCATCTGGAACACGCCGC
The DNA here is from genome assembly GCF_041021625.1 of Enterobacter sp. MALB-1. Classification (NCBI taxonomy): domain Bacteria; kingdom Pseudomonadati; phylum Pseudomonadota; class Gammaproteobacteria; order Enterobacterales; family Enterobacteriaceae; genus Enterobacter; species Enterobacter sp. MALB-1. The sequence goes on along the minus strand of NZ_JBDPJL010000001.1, from coordinate 1,275,048 downwards.
CCATCACAAACAGGCCCACCAGCGGAGAGAGATAAACCAGCATGGCGGAACTGAGCAGGCTACCTTCCGCAATCCCCAGCTCGACTTTCTGCCCTTCCACCAGCGGTTGCTCGCTTGGGACAGAGATCGTGTGCGAGGTTTGTGGCCCCAGCTTGTTCAACACGCGGCTACCGCAACCCGCTCTGGACGCGCAGCTATTGCATGATGCTTTAACATCGCAACTGACAAGCGCAATGCCATCCTGCCACGATACCACCGTGGCCCACTCTTTAATCATTGTGCGGCCCTGAATTTAATGCTGTCAGAAATACGCTTCGCCGTTTGTGGCGGTAACTCACCGACAATGGTGATCTCAGCGTTGTCACGTACCGTAGTGCTGACCGTCCGGCGTCCGGTACGGAGCATTTGTTCAGAACTGTTCGCCGTTGCGCGGTTAATGTTCACCGAGAAACTGAACAGACCATCGGAATAGAGACGTGATTCAACAGGCGTTTCGATGGTCGGTAGCTGGCGACGACTGCTGGAGACTTCGCTAAAACCTTGCGGTATCCAGGAAGGCACCCAACTGAAATTCACAGAATCACCGGCAGGTACGGAAAGCAGTGGAGGCAGGCTGGCTTTGGCCAGATTCTGCATGCTGTTACCCACCTGGTTGTTAACGCTGAAGGAGATTACGCGGAATTGTTCCAGCGTCTCACCGTCGCGATCGAGCAGGTCAACGCGCATTGGCAGACGGGTCTCCGCATCAATCCAGACAATATAGCTGTAACGCGTGCCGTCGCGGGCGACTACGCGGATCACTTCACACAGTCTGTCCGCAATACGCGTGCGTCCCACGGAGATAAAATCATAGTAAGGTGCAAGGCGCTTAAAGTCGGTATAGATGAGCGACGGCAGGGAATCAACGATATAGTCGCCATTCAGCGTGAAAGGCTCCAGGCCTGGCTCGAAGTAGCTAATTTCGTTGCCACGCTGAACCACTTCACGACGCGGACCATCCATCTGTAAAAGCTGGGCGAGTGGCTGGTTATCAAGACGGGCATGGCGATAGCGTAACGACTCGACACCCTGCTTATTGATGCTGATAAATGCCAACTCGTAATTGAGTGACTGGCTGGCCAGATTCATTTGCTGCAACAACGCCCCGGATGAAACATCAGCCGAGGCGTTGGCAGAGAAGAACAGGCTACCCGCCATCAAAGACATGGCGAACCAAAGTTGCTTCATTACTGCGATTGCGTTCCTAAAGTTTGGTTTCCAGGCACCTGCACAGCAGCCTGCTGGGTTTGTGCCTGCTCAAACTGAAGCTGTTCGGAGTGCAGACGACGCTGCAACTCATAATCCTGCAACATCGCATTGATGCGACGGCGCTGCTCCTGTACCTGCTGTTGCTGTCCGCCACTTGCGGAGGCATCTGCCGGAACGCCCAGGCTTACCGGGCTGGCTTTGCCCATCATCGGCAGTGTATTAAACACCGGCGCTTCAGGCTGCTGATTGGCTTCAGACTGAGTGTTATAGTGCTGGACGCCAACGATAACTGCAAGCGATACACAGGCAGCGACACCCATTTGGGTAAGCTGGCTGGCCCACGGACGCACCTTTTTCCAGAACGGCATTTTCTGCCACTGATGAGGCGCGGGCTGAGCTTCAGGAATCAGCGGAGTGGTCTGATGAACAGGCTCGTTCTCAATAGCCGCCATCACGCGTGCTGAGATATCGAAATGGAGAACCTCGCTGGTATCACCGCGCAGGGTGTCACGGATGAGATGATAGCTCTCCCAGGTCTCTTGCATTTCGGGAGAATGAGACAGCTCATTGAGCAGCTCACTATCCAGCGTTTCCCCATCCATTAAAGCGGAAAGTTTTTCTTTCTGCATGCCTAATACCTTTTCCAGTATCCCGCTATCGTCAACGCCTGATAAGCGGTTGAACTTTATTATCAATAGCTTCTCGCGCACGGAATATTCGTGAACGTACCGTACCGACCGGGCAATCCATGATAGCGGCTATCTCTTCATAGCTCAGACCATCAAGCTCCCGAAGCGTAATTGCCATGCGTAAATCTTCCGGGAGTGACTCGATCGTGCGAAAAACGATTTGTCTCAGTTCTTCTGACAACATTAAGTTCTCAGGGTTCGAAATTTCTTTCAACGCACCGCCACTTTCAAAGTTTTCGGCGTCGATAGCGTCCACATCACTTGAAGGCGGACGACGGCCCTGAGCAACCAGATAATTCTTTGCTGTATTCACTGCAATACGATACAGCCAGGTATAAAAAGCACTATCTCCCCGGAATGAATCCAGCGCACGATAGGCCTTAATAAAAGACTCTTGTACGACATCAGGAACATCTCCTGACGGTACATAGCGGGAAACCAGACTTGCCACCTTATGCTGGTAGCGCACCACCAGTAGGTTAAAGGCTTTCTGATCCCCCTTCTGGACCCGTTCAACCAGGACCTGGTCCGTTAACTGCTCGCTCATCCGAGGTAATGTCTCCCCAAACCTAAATTCCACGCGTTATCGAAACGCCACTCTAAAAACACTGCACCTTGAGCAAGCATCGACTTAGAGTGTCTGTTCTTCAATAAGTTCCGTCACGCCTTTGTTTTTGTTCATCGCGCCGCAGACCGTTCATTTTCTCTCATTATAAGTCTGTTCACGATACGTAAGCACTTTCTGGCAAGAATCAGCCTTTTTACCGTCAGAAGAGTAACGCAACACAGCCTTTATTTCACCACAAAATCTGAAGCTAACGATCTGCTTCGCAAAATATTTTCGTTCATTTACCTCTTATTTACCTCTCGCGTTGAGTTTAGCCACCATAACTCCATTTAAAAAAAACGTGCGATATCTCCCGTCATAATGCTATTCTGAGCAAACACTGTTTAGTAAATTAAACAAACATCATGAACACAACGCCAGAACTTCATTGTGATGTACTGATCATCGGCAGCGGTGCTGCTGGCCTCTCCCTTGCCCTGCGCCTGGCCGAACACCAGAACGTGATCGTGCTGAGTAAAGGGCCAATGAGCGAAGGTTCTACCTTCTATGCACAAGGCGGTATTGCCGCCGTGTTTGATGAAACAGACAGCATTGCCTCACACGTTGAAGATACCCTGATTGCCGGTGCCGGGATCGTGGATGAACATGCCGCAGAATTCGTCGCCAGTAATGCCCGACACTGCGTCCAGTGGCTTATCGACCAGGGTGTGTTATTCGATACGCAGGTTCAACCCAACGGTGAAGAAAGTTATCACCTTACCCGTGAAGGTGGACACAGCCATCGCCGCATCCTGCACGCTGCCGATGCCACCGGAAAAGCGGTTGAAACCACGCTGGTCAGTAAAGCGATGAGCCATCCCAATATTCGGGTACTTGAACGCAGTAATGCGGTTGATCTGATTATCTCCGATAAAATTGGCCTGCCCGGAACACGCCGCGTGGTGGGGGCGTGGGTGTGGAATCGTAATAAAGAGAAGGTGGAAACCTGCCGGGCAAACGCGGTTGTGTTGGCTACAGGTGGAGCCTCCAAGGTGTACCAGTACACCACGAACCCGGACATTGCCTCCGGTGATGGTATCGCAATGGCCTGGCGCGCCGGTTGTCGCGTGGCAAATCTGGAGTTTAATCAGTTCCACCCGACGGCACTGTTCCATCCTCAGGCGCGTAACTTCTTACTCACCGAGGCCCTGCGTGGAGAAGGCGCTTATCTGAAACGCCCTGACGGTTCCCGCTTTATGCCGGACTTTGACGCCAGAGGCGAACTTGCGCCGCGCGATATCGTTGCCCGTGCTATCGATCATGAGATGAAACGTCTTGGCGTGGACTGCATGTATCTGGATATCAGCCATAAACCGGCTGAGTTTATTCGCCAGCATTTCCCGATGATTTACGAAAAATTGCTGAGCCTGGGAATTGATCTGACTCGCGATCCGGTCCCCATTGTACCAGCCGCGCATTATACCTGTGGCGGCGTGATGGTTGACGATTATGGCCGTACCGACGTGGATGGCCTGTATGCCATCGGTGAGGTGAGTTATACCGGATTACACGGCGCTAACCGCATGGCATCGAATTCCCTGCTGGAGTGTCTGGTATACGGGTGGTCTGCTGCGGAAGATATTAGTAAACGCATGCCTTATGCCCGCAAAACAGAAAGTTTGCCTGCCTGGGATGAGAGCCGCGTGGAGAATCCGGACGAACTGGTGGTTATCCAGCACAACTGGCATGAGCTGAGACTTTTCATGTGGGACTACGTGGGGATTGTACGGACGACAAAGCGGCTTGAGCGCGCGTTACGCCGAATTACAATGCTGCAGCAGGAGATTGATGAATATTACGCAAACTTCCGCGTTTCCAATAACCTGCTGGAGCTGCGCAACCTGGTGCAGGTTGCCGAGCTGATTGTTCGCTGTGCGATGATGCGTAAAGAGAGCCGTGGTCTGCACTATACGCTGGACTACCCTGACCAGCTGGCCGAATCCGGCCCGTCGGTATTGTCCCCGCTGGTTCACATAAACAGATAAAACGCCTGGGTCAGAGCAGTGTAATCTTCAGAGTAACGCTGGTCTGGCCCACGGATCACCATCCTGTCATTGAAACATTCCCCCTCTTTCGGGGAGAGTGCCAGCAAAACACGGTGCGGCAAACGCCCTTCGGTATCTGAAATATCGGTACGCAAACGTAAATTCCAGCCGATCTCTCGTGCGCGATCAATAAAGTTATTACCGGTACTTTCCGGCAGGACAACGCAGAAAAAACCTTCTTCTGAAATTAACTCTGCCGCACTGGTTAACAGCGCCTTATGATCGAGCGAACCGGTATAACGGGCCTGCTCACGCTCCGGCGTACCGCACTCCACGCCGGGTTCATAATAAGGTGGGTTACTGACGATAAGATCGTAACGCGCCGTCTGCTCTGGTGCCCACTCCAGTATATCGGCACATGCTACCCTGACGCGGTCCGCCCACGGGGATTCGGCTGCATTTTCACTCGCCTGCCCTGCCGCCTGCACATCCAGCTCGACCGCATCAATCGTGACATGCGCTTCCGTGCGTTGCGCCAGCATCAACGCCAGCAGACCGCTGCCGGTGCCAATATCAAGAATTCGCTTAACACCTGCGACAGGTGCCCATGCACCCAGTAAAATACCGTCTGTGCCGACTTTCATCGCACAGCGATCGTGAGCAATAAAGAACTGTTTAAAGGTGAAACCATCGCGGCGCAATTGCGCTTTGAGTTGAGACATGTCGGGGCAACCTTCTAAGTGAAACTGGAGTAGCATAGGGGAAAGCGAAGTGGTCGCAAAGCGATATCCATACAAACAGATGAAGATTACAGCCGTAACGTCTATAATCAGCGCCCCACACAGAGGTAGAACATGACTGTAACGACTTTTTCCGAACTTGAACTCGATGAAAGCCTGCTCAAAGCACTTGAGAGCAAAGGCTTTACACGCCCGACCGCCATTCAGGCCGCGGCCATTCCGCCTGCGCTTGAGGGCCGCGATGTGCTCGGTTCTGCGCCAACCGGCACGGGGAAAACAGCAGCCTACTTGCTGCCTGTGTTGCAGCATCTGCTCGATTTTCCACGTAAAAAATCAGGCCCACCACGCATTTTGATCCTGACGCCGACGCGTGAGCTGGCAATGCAGGTTGCCGAGCACGCACGCGAACTGGCGGCGAATACTCATCTGGATATCGCCACCATAACAGGCGGTGTTGCGTATATGAACCACGCCGAAGTGTTCAGCGAAAACCAGGACATCGTCGTTGCAACGACGGGCCGCCTGCTGCAGTACATTAAAGAAGAGAACTTCGACTGCCGCGCGGTTGAAACGCTGATCCTCGACGAAGCCGACCGCATGCTGGACATGGGCTTCGCACAGGATATTGAACATATTGCCGGTGAAACGCGCTGGCGTAACCAGACGATGCTGTTCTCTGCAACCCTGGAAGGGGATGCGATCAAAGACTTTGCTGAGCGTCTGCTGGAAGATCCGGCGGAAGTCTCCGCCACGCCGTCAACGCGTGAGCGTAAAAAGATCCACCAGTGGTACTACCGTGCAGATAACCTTGAACACAAGGTTGAGTTGCTCAAGCACCTGCTGAAGCAGGAAGACGCGACCCGCACCATCGTGTTTGTGCGTAAGCGTGAGCGTGTGCACGAGCTGGCTGAGATGCTGCGTAACGCCGGGATCAACAACTGCTACCTCGAAGGCGAGATGGCGCAGGTTAAGCGTACCGAAGGCATTAAGCGTCTGACCGATGGTCGGGTGAATGTTCTGGTTGCAACAGACGTCGCGGCGCGTGGGATCGACATTCCCGACGTAAGCCACGTGATTAACTTCGATATGCCGCGCAGTGGAGATACCTACCTGCACCGCATTGGTCGTACTGGCCGTGCCGGACGCAAAGGCACAGCGATTTCTCTGGTGGAAGCCCACGACCACCTGCTGTTACAGAAAATTGGCCGCTATGTTGACGAGCCGCTGAAGTCCCGCATTATTGATGGCCTGCGCCCGACCACGCGTGCACCGAGTGAAAAAATGACGGGCAAACCGTCTAAAAAAGCACTCGCGAAACGCGCTGAGAGAAAAGAGAAAGAAAAAGAGAAGCCGCGCGTGAAGCAGCGCCACCGCGATACCAAAAATATTGGTAAGCGTCGTAAGCCAAGTTCAGCGGCACCAGAGACGAAAACTGAAGAGTAAAAAAAAGCCGGGGAATTCCCCGGCTTTTTTATTCCACCCCCGTGGCTAAAAACCCTTACAGGCTTTCAGTAAACGTACGCGCGATAACGTCGCGCTGCTGTTCCGGGGTCAGAGAGTTGAAGCGAACCGCATAGCCAGAAACACGAATGGTCAGCTGCGGGTATTTTTCTGGGTGCTCAACGGCATCCATCAGCGTTTCGCGGCGCAGGACGTTTACGTTCAGGTGCTGACCCCCTTCCACGCGCACTTCCGGTTTCACTTCCATTGGGATTTCACGATATTCGATTTCGCCCAGTTTGCTCACCGGAACGATTTCATCTTCAGCAAAACCTGCTTTCGCTACAACACAGCGCGCTTCGTTTTTCTCGCTGTCCAGCAGCCAGAAAGAGTTGAGCAGATCGTCATTTGCAGCTTTAGTAATCTGGATACCTGTAATCATGTGTTGCCTCCCTTAGGCTACATTAACGGGTGTCGGCCTCTCGCGGCCAATTGGTAAAACCATTGTTTCTTGCGTGTATATATATCATTCACACCCCGGCGCTTTATTGACTTAAATCAACAAAAACACCAACCACACAAACATTGTGGTTTGATTTTATTGTTTTAGATCAATTTTGATCATAAGCCAGCTCAAACAAGGCTGTATCTTTTCAAATAAAATTTAAGAGGTTAGACAAAATTTCCGGACGGAATTTTGCTCATCGGGATTTAACGGTTAAGCTAGGCGCAGATGAGATTCGCAGGAGAGCGAGATGACGACACCTTTAACATGGCACGATGTGCTGGCCGACGAAAAACAGCAGCCTTACTTTATCAATACGCTTAGCACGGTTGCTGCCGAGCGGCAGTCTGGCCAGACGATCTACCCGCCACAGAAAGATGTTTTCAACGCATTTCGTTATACCGAACTGGGTGATGTGAAAGTGGTTATCCTGGGACAAGATCCCTACCACGGCCCCGGCCAGGCGCACGGTCTGGCATTCTCAGTGCGTCCGGGCATTGCCATTCCTCCTTCTCTCTTGAACATGTATAAAGAGCTGGAAAATTCCTTGCCCGGATTTACTCGTCCGAACCACGGTTATCTTGAAAGCTGGGCGCGCCAGGGTGTGCTGTTACTGAACACCGTTCTGACCGTTCGCGCCGGGCAGGCGCACTCCCACGCCAGCCTGGGATGGGAAACGTTTACGGATAAAGTTATCAGCCTTATCAATGCGCATCGCGAAGGCGTGGTGTTTTTGCTGTGGGGATCGCATGCGCAGAAGAAAGGGGCGATTATTGACCGTCAGCGCCACCACGTACTGAAAGCGCCACACCCATCGCCACTGTCTGCACATCGCGGTTTCTTTGGCTGTAACCATTTTGTTCTGGCGAATGAATGGCTGGAAAAACGCGGCGAAACGCCGATTGACTGGATGCCTGTGCTACCGGCAGAAAGCGAGTAATTTTTGTATGCCCGGAGAACCGGGCATACAGATGCACATAAATTATGCTTTATTCTGTCGCCACCATTCCGCCAGCAGTACGCCGGTCGCAACGGATACATTCAGGCTTTCAACGTTGCCTGTCCCGTCGATAGAGACGCTCAGATCCGCACTGGAGAGCGCCGCATCTGACAGACCATCGCGTTCCTGACCTAATACCAGCACCATTTTACGTGGCAGCGTCGCTTTAAACAGCGGCGTACCGGCATGGCTGGAGGTGGTCACAATGGAATAGCCCGCTTTACGGAACTGCTCAATGGCATCCAGCACGCTGTCGCCCGTGATCGGCTGGACATGCTCGGCTCCACCTTCCGCAGTACGGATCGCAGCACCGGATTCCAGCAGCGCGGCATCCTGCAGCAGTACACCTTTCACGCCAAAGTGCGCGCAGCTACGCATCATCGCGCCCAGGTTATGCGGGTTACCCACGTCTTCCAGCGCCAGCACACAGTCATCAGCATCCGCCTGGCTCACCCACTGCTGAACGGTAGTCCCGTTACGTTTTTTGATCAGGAAGCAGACGCCGCCGTGGTGTTCCGTACCGGAGGCTTTCGTCAGCTCGGCATCATCAACCACGTGGTAGGCTTTGCGGTTCGCGGCCATCCACCGCAGCGCTTCTTTAAAGCGCGGAGTGACGCTCTGGATAAACCATGCGCGAACGATACACTCCGGGCGACTCTGGAACAGGGCCTGGCAAGCGTTCTCACCATACACGCGGGTCTCTTCTGCACGCTGACGGCGCAGAACTTCCGGGTCGATAAAACTTTTACCGCTGATCCCGCCGTGATCGGGTTTCTCCGGCGTCTCATCGCCAGGTGCGCGAGAAACGGTACGCCACGGAGACATTCCGTCTCGTGAGAAATCGTCGCGTTTGCGATCGTCACGCTTACGGTCATCACGTTTGCGGTCATCACCGCGGTTATTTCTGTCATCGCGGGCGGGGCGACGGCCACCGTCTGCACGAGAAGACGCCGGACGCCCGCCACCTTTTCCGGTACGCGGATTTTGGGTGCGTTTATCAGAGTCATCATCACTGCGGACATACATCACTTTGACCTTGCCGCTTTTGTTTTTCATTTCGTCGTTCATGCTTTTCTCCACCAGCGCTGCGCGAAGCGCGCAGATTACCCGATGTGCAAGCTCATAGCCATAATTTCGTACAAAAGCCTGTGACTATTGTTCTCATTGAATAAAACGCATTGTCGTTTCAAACAAGCTCGCCGATAATATGTAACATATCAGAAACATTACCGGCATTCTGCCGCTGTCCCACGGCTCTATCAGAGGTTAGTTATGAATACCGTATGTGCCAACTGTCAGGCTCTTAATCGCATCCCGGACGATCGGATGGATGATGGAGCGAAATGCGGGCGTTGTGGCCATGAATTATTTGATGGCGATGTGATTAATGCGACGGGTGCTACGCTGGACAAACTCCTCAAGGACGATCTTCCGGTGGTTGTTGATTTCTGGGCACCCTGGTGTGGCCCTTGCCGCAACTTCGCACCAATTTTTGAAGATGTGGCAGAAGAGCGCAGCGGAAAAATGCGCTTCGTTAAGGTGAACACCGAAGCCGAACGCGAGCTGAGCGCACGTTTTCGTATTCGCAGTATCCCGACCATTATGATTTTTAAAAATGGCGAGGTTATCGACATGCTCAACGGCGCGGTGCCAAAAGCGCCTTTTGAAAGCTGGTTAAACGAGTCATTGTAACAATCGTGGGGCACACCTTGTGCCCCGTACCTGCCTCTGCGAAAATAGGGTTTTCTCTGTATTTCGCCCATGACTGATAACGCTGTTCTTCAATTACGCGCCGAACGCCTTGCACGCTCTACGCGCCCGTTTCTTGCCCGTGGCAATCGTATTCGCCGCTGTCAACGCTGTCTGCTGCCGCTTAAGGTCTGCCTCTGCGAGACGCTTGCCCCGAGTACAGCGGAGAGCCGTTTTTGTTTGGTCATGTTCGATACCGAGCCGATGAAACCCAGCAACACGGGGCGTCTTATCGCCGATATTCTGCCAGATACCGCCGCGTTCCAGTGGTCACGCACGGAGCCACCTCAGGCATTGCTCGATTTAGTCGCAAACCCGGCTTATCAACCGATGGTCGTTTTTCCTGCCTCCTATGCCGGTGAAAATCGTCAGGTCCTTTCTGCGCCGCCGTCAGGTAAACCGCCATTGTTTATTATGCTGGACGGCACCTGGACCGAAGCCAGAAAAATGTTCCGCAAAAGCCCTTACCTCGACGCCCTTCCGGTCATTTCCGTCGATCTCTCGCGCGTTTCGGCCTATCGCCTGCGTGAAGCCCATGCTGACGGGCAATATTGCACCGCGGAAGTGGCGATTGCATTGCTGGATCTGGCAGGAGATACTGCGGCGGCCCGCGCACTGGGGGCGCATTTTTCCTGTTTTCGCGAGCGCTACCTGGCGGGAAAAACCGTTCATAAGGGCAGCGTCACAGCAGCAGAGGCAGAAAGCGTTTAAAATCATCAGGTCGCTTGCATCCACAGGAGGTCTGCATGAGCCAGCGAGGGTTAGAAGCGCTACTACGCCCTAAATCCATTGCCGTTATCGGTGCCTCAATGAAACCGGATCGCGCAGGTTATCTGATGATGCGTAACCTGCTGGCGGGTGGATTTAATGGCCCTGTGCTACCCGTTACGCCCGCTTACAAGGCCGTGCTGGGCGTGCTGGCATGGCCAGACGTACAAAGCCTGCCTTTCGTGCCGGATCTCGCCGTCTTGTGTACGCATGCGAAACGAAATCTGGAATTACTGGAGTCGCTTGGTCAGAAAGGATGCAAAACCTGCATTATTCTCTCGTCTCCGCCTGAACAGCAGCCTGAGCTTCTTGCCTGCGCCAGTCGTTATCAAATGCGCATCCTTGGCCCAAACAGCCTGGGGCTGCTTGCTCCCTGGCAAGGGCTGAATGCCAGTTTCTCCCCGGTGCCGATCAGCAAAGGCAAACTCGCTTTTATTTCTCAGTCAGCAGCGGTATCAAATACGATCCTCGACTGGGCACAACAGCGTGAGATGGGATTTTCCTACTTTATCGCCCTGGGTGACAGCCTGGATATCGACGTTGATGAGCTGCTGGATTTTCTGGCTCGTGACAGCAAAACCAGCGCTATCCTGCTCTACCTTGAGCATTTAAGTGATGCGCGCCGTTTTGTGACAGCCGCACGTAGTGCATCCCGCAATAAACCTATTCTGGTCATTAAAAGCGGCCGCAGCCCTGCGGCACAGCGTCTGTTGCACTCCCATTCGGGCATGGACCCTGCCTGGGATGCGGCGATACAGCGTGCTGGTTTACTGCGTGTACAGGATACCCATGAGCTCTTTTCCGCCGTCGAGACGTTAAGCCATATGCGCCCGTTACGCGGCGAGAAGTTAATGATTGTAAGTAACGGTGCCGCTCCCGCCGCACTGGCGCTGGATGAGCTGTGGTTACGCAACGGGAAACTGGCGACATTGGGTGAGGAGACACTCCAGCGTCTGCGTGAGGCGCTACCGACCAGCGTTTCTCCCGGCAACCCGCTCGATTTGCGCGATGATGCAAGCAGCGAGCGCTACATTAAGGCAATTTCCATTTTGCTGGACAGCCAGGATTTCGATGCGCTGATGATCATCCATTCGCCCAGCGCGGTTGCGCCAGGCAGTGAAAGCGCGCGCGCGCTCATTGAGGCAGTACGCAACCATCCTCGCGGTAAATATGTAACACTGTTAACCAACTGGTGCGGTGAATTTTCCTCGCAGGAGGCTCGCCGCCTGTTCAGTGAAGCCGGACTACCGACATACCGTACGCCGGAGGGCACCATTACCGCGTTTATGCATATGGTGGAGTACCGCCGTAACCAGAAACAGCTGCGTGAAACGCCTGCCCTACCCGGTAACCTGACAGCCAGGTCAGTGGATGTGCACAGACTGTTGCAGCAGGCAATTGAAGAAGGCGCAACCTCGCTGGATACGCACGAGGTACAACCCATTCTTGGGTGCTATGGGATGCAAACGCTTCCGACCTGGATTGCCAGCGACAGCGCCGAGGCGGTTCATATCGCAGAGCAAATTGGCTATCCGGTTGCGCTGAAACTTCGTTCGCCGGATATCCCGCATAAGTCGGATGTTCAGGGCGTGATGCTGTATCTGCGTACTGCAGCTGAAGTACAGCAAGCGGCTGACGCTATTATCGATCGCGTCAAAATGACCTGGCCACAGGCCAGAATCCACGGGTTACTGGTGCAAAGCATGGCGAACCGTGCAGGCGCGCAGGAACTCCGGGTGGTTGTAGAACATGATCCGGTCTTTGGCCCGCTCATCATGCTCGGTGAAGGCGGCGTCGAATGGCAGCCTGAGGAACAGGCGGTTGTAGCGCTGCCCCCGCTTAACATGAACCTGGCGCGCTATCTGATTATCCAGGCTATCAAGAGTAAAAAGATCCGTGGCCGTAGCGCCCTGCGCCCGCTCGATATTGCCGGGTTAAGCCAGTTCCTGGTGCAGGTTTCTAACCTGATAATTGATTGCGCCGAGATAAAGCGACTGGATATTCACCCGCTGCTCGCTTCCGGCAATGAGTTTACGGCACTGGACGTTACGCTGGATATTGCGCCTTTCGAAGGGGACAGGGAAAGTCGCCTTGCCATCCGTCCTTATCCTCTGCGTCTTGAAGAATGGGTTGAGATGAAAAATGGCGAACGGGCGCTGTTTCGCCCTATCCTGCCGGAAGATGAACCGCAGCTGCGGATGTTTATCTCGCAGGTCACCAAAGAAGATCTTTACTATCGCTACTTCAGCGAAATCAATGAATTTACTCACGATGATTTAGCCAATATGACCCAGATCGACTACGATCGTGAAATGGCGTTTGTGGCCGTTCGTCGTTCAGATCAGGGGGACGAAATCCTCGGCGTGACGCGCGCGATTTCTGACCCGGATAACGTGGATGCGGAGTTTGCGGTGCTGGTGCGTTCCGATCTCAAAGGTCTTGGTCTGGGCAGACGACTGCTGGAGAAACTCATCAGTTATACGCGCGATCACGGATTATTGCGCCTGAATGGCATTACTATGCCAAACAATCGGGGCATGGTAACCCTGGCGCGAAAACTCGGTTTTGACGTTGATATCCAGTTGGATGAAGGCATCGTTTCCCTGTCTCTCAACCTGACATCATCGGATAAACAAGAGTAAGCTACTGGAAATGTTAACCACTTTGGACGGCACTGGTGGTATCATTGTCCGCTTATGTTGTTTGCATGGTACAGACAACCCTTCAATGAACAGAGAAGAAACGCACTGTGATGTTGTCAAAATTTAAGCGTAATAAACATCAACAACACCTTGCTCAACTACCGAAGATTTCTCAGTCAGTTGATGATGTAGAGTTCTTTTACGCCCCCGCGCATTTTCGGGAGACGCTTCTGGAAAAGATTGCCAGCGCCACGCGACGCATTTGCATTGTGGCACTGTATCTTGAACAAGATGAAGGTGGGCGTGCAATTCTGAATGCGCTCTATGAAGCTAAACGTCAGCGTCCGGAACTGGATGTTCGCGTGCTGGTTGACTGGCACCGTGCACAGCGTGGCCGCATCGGCGCTGCCGCCTCAAACACAAATGCTGACTGGTATTGCCGCACGGCTCAGGAGAACCCTGGTGTCGATATTCCGGTTTACGGCGTCCCGGTAAATACCCGTGAAGCGCTCGGCGTACTGCATTTCAAAGGGTTCATCATCGATGACAGCGTCCTTTATAGTGGCGCGAGCATTAATGATGTTTACCTGCATCAGCTTGATAAATACCGCTACGACCGCTACCACCTGATTCGCAATCCTCAGATGGCGGACATTATGTTTAACTGGGTTGATAAGAATCTGGTACACGGTCGCGGAGTTAACCGTCTTGACGATCTTCATCGTCCCAAAAGCCCGGAAATTAAAAATGATGTCCGCTCTTTCCGTCAGGAATTACGCGACGCGGTCTATCATTTCCAGGGTAACGCTAATAACGAAGAGTTATCCGTTACGCCTCTGGTAGGGTTAGGCAAATCAAGCCTGCTGAACAAAACAATCTTCCATTTGATGCCATGCGCGGAACAGAAGCTCACGATCTGTACGCCGTACTTCAACCTTCCTGCTGTGCTGGTGCGTAATATCATTCAACTGCTGCGCAATGGTAAAAAAGTGGAGATCATCGTTGGTGATAAAACGGCAAACGACTTCTTCATTCCGGAAGATCAGCCCTTCAAAATCATCGGCGCGTTACCTTATCTTTACGAGATCAACCTGCGTCGTTTCCTGAGCCGTTTACAGTATTACGTGAATACTGATCAGCTGATTGTTCGTCTCTGGAAAGATGAAGATAACAGCTACCATCTCAAAGGCATGTGGGTTGATGACGAGTGGATGCTGCTGACCGGCAATAACCTGAACCCTCGCGCATGGCGTCTGGACCTGGAAAATGCCATCCTGATCCACGATCCGCAGCATGAATTAGCCGCAAAACGCGAGCGTGAGTTGGAGCTTATTCGCACTCATACGACTGTGGTTCAGCATTATCGCGATCTTCAGAGCATTGCTGATTATCCGGTGAAAGTCCGAAAACTTATTCGACGCTTACGCCGCATCCGTATTGACCGCCTTATCAGCCGCATTTTGTAACGCTCAGGCCCTGCCGACGACAGGGCTTTTTTTATGGAGCCTGTTGTGATGCGTATTTATCTCCTGCTGACAACCCTTTGTCTGAATGGCTGCAGCCATATGGCAAACGATAGCTGGTCTGGTCAGGATAAAGCCCAACACTTTATTGCTTCTGCAATGCTTTCCGCTGCCGGTAATGAAGTAGCTCAACGCCAGGGCTATAATCGGGATCGCAGCGCGGCTATCGGCTTTATGTTCTCTGTCAGCCTTGGCGCTTCCAAAGAATTTTGGGACAGCCGCCCGGCGGGGAGTGGCTGGAGCTGGAAAGATTTTGCGTGGGACGTAGCCGGTGCAACGACCGGCTACGCCGTGTGGCAGCTGGCGCATTATTAAAGACGGATGCCTTTGCCCTTGCGATGCAGCATCAGGGAAACAATAAATGCCAGAGCGCCCATCACGCTGACATACCAGAAGAAAGTCGTTTCGCTACCCCATGATTTAAGTGACAGCGCAACGTACTCTGCAGACCCGCCAAACAACGCATTCGCTACCGCGTAAGAAAGACCCACACCGAGGGCACGAACCTGTGCCGGGAACATCTCTGCTTTCAGTATCCCACTGATAGACGTGTAGAAACTGACAATCACCATCGCTACCATCACCAGCGCAAATGCTGCATACGGTGAAGAGACGTGTTGAAGCGCGGACAAAATGGGTACGGTACATAACGCGGACAATCCACCAAAAATCAGCATTGACGTTCGTCGGCCGATTTTATCGGAAAGTGCACCAATAAGAGGTTGTATGAGCATAAAGACGAACAGAGCCACCGTCATCACCACACTGGCGACGTTAGCGTGCATTCCCGTCGTGTTCACCAGATATTTTTGCATATAGGTGGTGAAAGTATAAAAACTGAGAGAACCGCCTGCTGTGAAGCCAAGCACCATCAGAAAGGCTTTGCGGTTACGCCAGAGCCCTTTGAATGTCCCTGCTTCCTTCAGCGTCCTGACCTCCTTTCGGGAGGTTTCATCTAGCTGGCGACGCAACCAGAGCGCAACGATCGCCAGTACGGCTCCCATTGCAAAAGGGATACGCCATCCCCAACTGTGGAGTTGATCGTCTGTCAGGATCTGCTGAAGGATCACCACAACAAGGATGGCTAACAACTGACCCCCTATGAGCGTGACATACTGGAAGGAGGCGTAAAAACCTTTACGCCCTTCCAGTGCAATTTCACTCATGTAAGTAGCGCTGGTGCCGTACTCTCCACCAACTGACAGTCCCTGGAACAAACGAGCCAGTAAAAGCAGAGCGGGTGCCCATGTACCGATGGCGTCGTAGCCCGGTAAACAAGCGATCACCAGAGAACCGAAGCACATCATACAGACCGAGATCAGCATGGAGGCTTTACGTCCGCGACGATCGGCAATGCGCCCGAACATCCAGCCACCAATAGGACGCATTAAGAAACCTGCGGCAAAAACCCCTGCCGTTTGCAAAAGTTGCGTTGTCGTGTTTCCTGATGGGAAAAAAATATGGGCGAAATAGAGTGAACAAAATGAATAAACATAGAAGTCGAACCATTCAACCAGGTTCCCTGAAGAGGCACTGATGATTGCCCATACCCTTCTACGGGTATCACTGTTAACCAGTGTCCCGTGTGTTGTAATACTTTCTGTCATTGTGATGATGCTCCTGCCATAAAAAACGGCGTGCTGAGCCATAGAGGGCTCAATTGCTTCGTAAATGAAATGTTATAATTTTGTTATAATCGACATTGAGATCAGGATCACATATTTCATTAGCAGGATAAGGGATTCGGAGAAGGGCCATAAAAGCAAAAAACCCCGCACCTTACGGTACGGGGTTCTTCTTGATTGATGCCTGGCAGTTCCCTACTCTCGCATGGGGAGACCCCACACTACCATCGGCGCTACGGCGTTTCACTTCTGAGTTCGGCATGGGGTCAGGTGGGACCACCGCGCTACAGCCGCCAGGCAAATTCTGTTAATCTGTATCAGGCTGAAAATATCATGTCTCTCACCGCCAAAACACCTTCGGCGTTGTAAGGTTAAGCCTCACGGTTCATTAGTATCGGTTAGCTCAACGCATCGCTGCGCTTACACACCCGACCTATCAACGTCGTCGTCTTCAACGTTCCTTCAGGACTCTCAAGGAGTCAGGGAGAACTCATCTCGGGGCAAGTTTCGTGCTTAGATGCTTTCAGCACTTATCTCTTCCGCATTTAGCTACCGGGCAGTGCCATTGGCATGACAACCCGAACACCAGTGATGCGTCCACTCCGGTCCTCTCGTACTAGGAGCAGCCCCCCTCAGTTCTCCAGCGCCCACGGCAGATAGGGACCGAACTGTCTCACGACGTTCTAAACCCAGCTCGCGTACCACTTTAAATGGCGAACAGCCATACCCTTGGGACCTACT
Organism: Enterobacter sp. MALB-1; assembly: GCF_041021625.1. Lineage (NCBI taxonomy): Bacteria > Pseudomonadati > Pseudomonadota > Gammaproteobacteria > Enterobacterales > Enterobacteriaceae > Enterobacter > Enterobacter sp. MALB-1. The sequence goes on along the minus strand of NZ_JBDPJL010000001.1, from coordinate 1,257,786 downwards.
TCAGCCCCAGGATGTGATGAGCCGACATCGAGGTGCCAAACACCGCCGTCGATATGAACTCTTGGGCGGTATCAGCCTGTTATCCCCGGAGTACCTTTTATCCGTTGAGCGATGGCCCTTCCATTCAGAACCACCGGATCACTATGACCTGCTTTCGCACCTGCTCGCGCCGTCACGCTCGCAGTCAAGCCAGCTTATGCCATTGCACTAACCTCCTGATGTCCGACCAGGATTAGCTGACCTTCGTGCTCCTCCGTTACTCTTTGGGAGGAGACCGCCCCAGTCAAACTACCCACCAGACACTGTCCGCAACCCGGATTACGGGTCCACGTTAGAACACCAGCCATTAAAGGGTGGTATTTCAAGGGCGGCTCCACGCAGACTGGCGTCCACGCTTCAAAGCCTCCCACCTATCCTACACATCAAGGACCAGTGTTCAGTGTCAAGCTATAGTAAAGGTTCACGGGGTCTTTCCGTCTTGCCGCGGGTACACTGCATCTTCACAGCGAGTTCAATTTCACTGAGTCTCGGGTGGAGACAGCCTGGCCATCATTACGCCATTCGTGCAGGTCGGAACTTACCCGACAAGGAATTTCGCTACCTTAGGACCGTTATAGTTACGGCCGCCGTTTACCGGGGCTTCGATCAAGAGCTTCGCGTTGCCGCTAACCCCATCAATTAACCTTCCGGCACCGGGCAGGCGTCACACCGTATACGTCCACTTTCGTGTTTGCACAGTGCTGTGTTTTTAATAAACAGTTGCAGCCAGCTGGTATCTTCGACTGATTTCAGCTCCACCCGCAGGGGCTTCACCTACATATCAGCGTGCCTTCTCCCGAAGTTACGGCACCATTTTGCCTAGTTCCTTCACCCGAGTTCTCTCAAGCGCCTTGGTATTCTCTACCTGACCACCTGTGTCGGTTTGGGGTACGATTTCGTGTTACCTGATGCTTAGAGGCTTTTCCTGGAAGCAGGGCATTTGTCACTTCAGCACCGTAGTGCCTCGTCATCACACCTCAGCGTTAAAAAGGTACCGGATTTACCTGGAACCTCCGCCTACATGCTTAAACCGGGACAACCGTCGCCCGGCCGACATAGCCTTCTCCGTCCCCCCTTCGCAGTAACACCAAGTACAGGAATATTAACCTGTTTCCCATCGACTACGCCTTTCGGCCTCGCCTTAGGGGTCGACTCACCCTGCCCCGATTAACGTTGGACAGGAACCCTTGGTCTTCCGGCGAGCGGGCTTTTCACCCGCTTTATCGTTACTTATGTCAGCATTCGCACTTCTGATACCTCCAGCAGCCCTCACAGGCCACCTTCAACGGCTTACAGAACGCTCCCCTACCCAACAACACCTAAGTGTCGCTGCCGCAGCTTCGGTGCATGGTTTAGCCCCGTTACATCTTCCGCGCAGGCCGACTCGACCAGTGAGCTATTACGCTTTCTTTAAATGATGGCTGCTTCTAAGCCAACATCCTGGCTGTCTGTGCCTTCCCACATCGTTTCCCACTTAACCATGACTTTGGGACCTTAGCTGGCGGTCTGGGTTGTTTCCCTCTTCACGACGGACGTTAGCACCCGCCGTGTGTCTCCCGTGATAACATTCTCCGGTATTCGTAGTTTGCATCGGGTTGGTAAGCCGGGATGGCCCCCTAGCCGAAACAGTGCTCTACCCCCGAAGATGAGTTCACGAGGCGCTACCTAAATAGCTTTCGGGGAGAACCAGCTATCTCCCGGTTTGATTGGCCTTTCACCCCCAGCCACAGGTCATCCGCTAATTTTTCAACATTAGTCGGTTCGGTCCTCCAGTTAGTGTTACCCAACCTTCAACCTGCCCATGGCTAGATCACCGGGTTTCGGGTCTATACCCTGCAACTTAACGCCCAGTTAAGACTCGGTTTCCCTGCGGCTCCCCTATTCGGTTAACCTTGCTACAGAATATAAGTCGCTGACCCATTATACAAAAGGTACGCAGTCACCCCATAAAGAGGCTCCCACTGCTTGTACGTACACGGTTTCAGGTTCTTTTTCACTCCCCTCGCCGGGGTTCTTTTCGCCTTTCCCTCACGGTACTGGTTCACTATCGGTCAGTCAGGAGTATTTAGCCTTGGAGGATGGTCCCCCCATATTCAGACAGGATACCACGTGTCCCGCCCTACTCTTCGAGTTCACAGCATGTGCATTTTCGTGTACGGGACTATCACCCTGTACCGTCGGACTTTCCAGACCGTTCCACTAACACACACGCTGATTCAGACTCCGGGCTGCTCCCCGTTCGCTCGCCGCTACTGGGGGAATCTCGGTTGATTTCTTTTCCTCGGGGTACTTAGATGTTTCAGTTCCCCCGGTTCGCCTCGTTAACCTATGTATTCAGTTAACGATAGTGTGACGGATCACACTGGGTTTCCCCATTCGGACATCGCCGGGTCAAGGGTTCATATCACCTCGCCGGCGCTTTTCGCAGATTAGCACGTCCTTCATCGCCTCTGACTGCCAGGGCATCCACCGTGTACGCTTGGTCGCTTAACCTCACAACCCGAAGATGTTTCACTTCTGATTGCGAAAATTTGAGAGACTCGAACACACCATTAACTGTGTGTCGTTTCAATTTTCAGCTTGATCCAGATTTTTAAAGAGCAAATATCTCAAACATGACTCGCAAGTCAGTTTTGAGATACAGGTGTCGGTGACTTTCACTCACAAACCAGCAAGTGGCGTCCCCTAGGGGATTCGAACCCCTGTTACCGCCGTGAAAGGGCGGTGTCCTGGGCCTCTAGACGAAGGGGACGTACAGTCTCAATCGCAAGACGCCTTGCTGTTTACTTTTCATCAGACAATCTGTGTGAGCACTACAAAGGCAGGTTCTTTAAGGTAAGGAGGTGATCCAACCGCAGGTTCCCCTACGGTTACCTTGTTACGACTTCACCCCAGTCATGAATCACAAAGTGGTAAGCGCCCTCCCGAAGGTTAAGCTACCTACTTCTTTTGCAACCCACTCCCATGGTGTGACGGGCGGTGTGTACAAGGCCCGGGAACGTATTCACCGTGGCATTCTGATCCACGATTACTAGCGATTCCGACTTCATGGAGTCGAGTTGCAGACTCCAATCCGGACTACGACGCACTTTATGAGGTCCGCTTGCCCTCGCAGGGTCGCTTCTCTTTGTATGCGCCATTGTAGCACGTGTGTAGCCCTGGTCGTAAGGGCCATGATGACTTGACGTCATCCCCACCTTCCTCCAGTTTATCACTGGCAGTCTCCTTTGAGTTCCCGGCCTAACCGCTGGCAACAAAGGATAAGGGTTGCGCTCGTTGCGGGACTTAACCCAACATTTCACAACACGAGCTGACGACAGCCATGCAGCACCTGTCTCACGGTTCCCGAAGGCACATTCTCATCTCTGAAAACTTCCGTGGATGTCAAGACCAGGTAAGGTTCTTCGCGTTGCATCGAATTAAACCACATGCTCCACCGCTTGTGCGGGCCCCCGTCAATTCATTTGAGTTTTAACCTTGCGGCCGTACTCCCCAGGCGGTCGACTTAACGCGTTAGCTCCGGAAGCCACGCCTCAAGGGCACAACCTCCAAGTCGACATCGTTTACGGCGTGGACTACCAGGGTATCTAATCCTGTTTGCTCCCCACGCTTTCGCACCTGAGCGTCAGTCTTTGTCCAGGGGGCCGCCTTCGCCACCGGTATTCCTCCAGATCTCTACGCATTTCACCGCTACACCTGGAATTCTACCCCCCTCTACAAGACTCCAGCCTGCCAGTTTCGAATGCAGTTCCCAGGTTGAGCCCGGGGATTTCACATCCGACTTGACAGACCGCCTGCGTGCGCTTTACGCCCAGTAATTCCGATTAACGCTTGCACCCTCCGTATTACCGCGGCTGCTGGCACGGAGTTAGCCGGTGCTTCTTCTGCGGGTAACGTCAATTGCTGTGGTTATTAACCACAACACCTTCCTCCCCGCTGAAAGTACTTTACAACCCGAAGGCCTTCTTCATACACGCGGCATGGCTGCATCAGGCTTGCGCCCATTGTGCAATATTCCCCACTGCTGCCTCCCGTAGGAGTCTGGACCGTGTCTCAGTTCCAGTGTGGCTGGTCATCCTCTCAGACCAGCTAGGGATCGTCGCCTAGGTGAGCCGTTACCCCACCTACCAGCTAATCCCATCTGGGCACATCTGATGGCAAGAGGCCCGAAGGTCCCCCTCTTTGGTCTTGCGACATTATGCGGTATTAGCTACCGTTTCCAGTAGTTATCCCCCTCCATCAGGCAGTTTCCCAGACATTACTCACCCGTCCGCCGCTCGCCGGCAAAGTAGCAAGCTACTTTCCGCTGCCGCTCGACTTGCATGTGTTAGGCCTGCCGCCAGCGTTCAATCTGAGCCATGATCAAACTCTTCAATTTAAGTTTGATGCTCGTGAATTAAACTTCGTAATGAATTACGTATGTTCACTCAGAGACTTGGTATTCATTTTTCGTCCGAGGACGTTAAGAATCCATGTCACTTTGAGTGCCCACACAGATTGTCTGATAAATTGTTAAAGAGCAGTGCCGCCTCGCTTTCGCAGCGGCGCGGGGTGTGCATATTACGCTTTCCCGCTTCAGAGTCAAGCGTTTATTTCGCTTTTCCCTGCTGACCCGGCGGCGTGTGTGCCGTTGTTCCGTGTCAGTGGAGGCGCATTATAGGGGGTAATTTTGAAGCTGCAAGGATAAAGTGAAAATTATTTACTGACCGCTCACTTTCCAGGCAAATCGTTACCCAGACCTTCATTTTCGCCTGGTTTTTAAACAAAAACGAGCCGCAAGCGGCCCGTTTTTGCGTTTTGTGACTTACTGCACTGCTACAATGCGATCGTCGTTGGCTTCCAGACGAATAACTTTTCCTGGAATCAGCTCTCCGGAAAGGATCTGCTGCGCCAGCGGGTTTTCAATCTGCTGCTGGATAGCACGTTTCAATGGACGCGCCCCGTAAACCGGATCGTACCCATTCTCGCTCAGCAGTTTCAGCGCATCGTCGGAGATGTGAATTTCATATCCACGCTCTTCCAGACGTTTGTACAGACGCTGCAGCTGGATCTGGGCAATCGACGCAATGTGTTTCTCACCCAGAGGATGGAACACCACCACTTCATCAATACGGTTGATGAATTCCGGACGGAAGCTATGGCTGACAACTCCCATAACCAGATCCTTCATATGTCCATAATCCAGCTCACCGAAGCGTTCCTGAATCAAATCGGAACCCAGGTTCGAGGTCATGATGACAACCGTATTACGGAAGTCGACCGTTCTCCCCTGCCCGTCGGTCAGACGACCATCATCCAGAACCTGAAGCAGGATGTTGAACACATCAGGGTGCGCTTTTTCCACCTCATCCAGCAGGATAACGGAATAAGGACGACGGCGAACCGCTTCAGTCAGATAACCGCCTTCTTCATAACCGACATATCCCGGAGGCGCACCGACCAGACGCGAGACGGAGTGTTTCTCCATAAACTCGGACATGTCGATACGCACCATCGCGTCATCGCTATCGAACATAAAGTTAGCCAGCGCTTTACACAGTTCGGTTTTACCGACACCGGTTGGTCCGAGGAACAGGAACGAACCGATTGGACGATTTGGATCGGACAATCCTGCACGGCTACGACGAATAGCATTCGAGACCGCTTCAACCGCCTCGTTCTGGCCAATCACGCGGTTATGCAGATCCTGCTCCATACGCAGCAGTTTTTCGCGTTCACCTTCCAGCATGCGCGCTACAGGAATACCGGTCCAGCGCGCCAGCACTTCGGCAATTTCCGCATCCGTCACTTTATTACGCAACAGACGCATCGTTTTGCCTTCCGACTGCGTGGCGATTTCAAGCTGTTTTTCCAGTTCAGGGATTTTGCCGTACTGAAGCTCAGACATCCGTGCCAGGTCACCGACGCGGCGAGCCTGCTCGATGGCAATTTTTGCCTGCTCCAGTTCGGCCTTGATTGTCTGGGTACCAGAAAGTGACGCTTTCTCCGCTTTCCACTCTTCTTCTAACTCGGAATACTGACGCTCTTTATCTTCCAGCTCCTCGTTAAGCATATCGAGGCGTTTCTTACTCGCTTCATCAGACTCTTTTTTCAGCGCCTGCTGTTCCAGCTTGAGCTGAATGATACGACGGTCAAGTCGGTCCAGCTCTTCCGGTTTCGAGTCAATCTGCATACGAATGCTCGATGCCGCTTCATCAATCAGGTCAATCGCTTTATCCGGCAGCTGACGGTCAGCGATATAACGATGCGAAAGCGTCGCCGCCGCAACGATGGCCGGGTCAGTAATCTGCACATGATGGTGCAGCTCATAGCGTTCTTTCAAACCACGCAGGATCGCGATGGTATCTTCAACGCTTGGCTCAGCAACAAACACTTTCTGGAAACGACGTTCCAGCGCAGCATCTTTTTCAATGTACTGACGGTACTCATCCAGCGTTGTCGCACCGACGCAGTGAAGCTCACCACGCGCTAAAGCAGGTTTCAGCATGTTCCCGGCGTCCATCGCGCCGTCCGCTTTACCCGCACCCACCATGGTGTGCAGTTCGTCGATAAACAGGATGACGTTGCCTTCCTGCTTCGCCAGGTCGTTGAGCACACCTTTCAGGCGCTCTTCGAACTCACCGCGGTATTTCGCACCAGCCACCAGCGCGCCCATATCCAGCGCCAGCACGCGACGGCCTTTCAGCCCTTCCGGCACTTCGCCGTTTACGATACGCTGTGCCAGCCCTTCAACGATGGCGGTTTTACCAACACCAGGTTCACCAATCAGCACCGGGTTGTTTTTGGTACGACGTTGCAGTACCTGGATAGTACGGCGGATCTCTTCATCACGGCCGATAACCGGGTCAAGTTTGCCCTGCTCAGCACGTTCGGTCAGATCGACCGTAAACTTCTTCAAAGCCTGACGTTGGTCTTCGGCTCCCTGATCGTTCACGCTTTCACCTCCGCGCATTTGCTCAATCGCCTGGGTCACATTGGCGGTGGTTGCGCCGGCAGTTTTCAGCAGGTCGGTCAAAGTACCGCGTGATTCAAGCGCCGCCAGAACAAACAGCTCTGACGAAATAAAGTTATCCCCACGTTTTTGCGCCAGCTTGTCGCAAAGGTTCAGCACACGCACCAGCTCCTGAGATGGCTGAACGTCGCCGCCAGTCCCTTCTACCTGCGGTAAACGGCTCAGCGCCTGGTCAATGGCGGTGCGTAGCTGGCCAGCATTAATGCCAGCAGAGGTTAATAATGGACGTACCGATCCCCCTTCCTGATTCAGCAAGGCGCTCATTAAATGAAGAGGTTCGATGAATTGGTTGTCGTGCCCCAGTGCAAGAGACTGGGCATCGGCAAGAGCAAGCTGGAATTTATTAGTAAGACGATCCAGACGCATAACTCCTCCCATAACAGGTCAAATTTGCTACTGGAGATTAAATGAGGTCATCCCTCAATTATTCAAGGTTAATGACCTGAATTATGTGAAAAGAAAACGGCACGTGCCGGATCGTCTTGATTCTTTAGGTTATATCAGCCAAATAAAACTTGCCATACGGCCCGTCGTCTTGTCGCGGCGATAAGAGAAAAAATCACCCTTTTCGGTGAAGGTGCAGCGATCGCCGCCGAAGATCTGCGTCACGCCAACGTTATTCAGACGCTGGCGAGCAAGTTCGTAAATATCGGCCAGGTACTTTTCACCTGCCGACACAAAGGCCTGTACCGCTTGCGGATCTTTTGCCATAAAGGCTTCACGTACCTCTGGACCCACTTCAAACGCTCGAGGGCCAATGGCCGGGCCAAGCCAGGCAATGATGTTGGCAGGGGAGTCGTTAAAGCAGGCAACGGTCTCTTCCAGCACGCCCTCACACAAGCCACGCCAGCCAGCATGGGCTGCTGCCACTTCAGTACCGGCATGGTTACAGAACAGAACCGGCAGGCAATCGGCCGTCATCACGGCGCAAACCGTTCCCGGAATATTGCTGTAAGAGGCATCAGCACGTTTAGACGCATAGGGTTCTCCCGACAACGTCAGGACGTCCTTGCCGTGAACCTGCTCAAGCCAGACCGGTTTCGACGGCAAGTTTCCTGCAGCAAACAGGCGCTTGCGGTTCTCTTCGACATGTTCCAGGTTGTCGCCACAGTGCGCGCCGAGATTCAACGACGCCCATGCGCCCTGGCTCACACCGCCAACACGGGTCGAACTGCAGGCGGCCACGCCTTCAGGCAGTGGCCACTCCGGGACAATCAGTTTGGTCATAACCAGTCCACGCGATCCTTATGTTCTTCAAAGTCAGCACGCATTGCGTCGATAAGTTCCACCATATCCTGTGGGATCGGCGCATGCCATTCCATCTGAATCCCCGTAATCGGGTGGTAAAGACGCAGCATGGTCGCGTGCAGTGCCTGACGGTCGAACTTACGCAGTACGGAGATGAACTCATCCGATGCGCCTTTTGGCGGACGCGGACGGCCACCATACACCTGGTCGCCCACCAGCGGATGGGTGATGTGCGCCATATGAACGCGGATCTGGTGAGTACGCCCGGTTTCAAGACGCAGACGCAGGCGCGTATGAATGCGGAAATGCTCCATGATGCGGTAATGCGTTACCGCCGGTTTACCCATCGGGTGCACTGACATATGCGTACGCTTGGTTGGGTGACGGCTAATCGGCTCTTCAACCGTGCCGCCAGAGGTCATATGCCCAATCGCCACGGCTTCATACTCACGGGTGATTTCGCGCAGCTGCAGGGATTCCACCAGACGGGTCTGAGCAGGAACGGTTTTCGCCACCACCATCAGACCGGTGGTGTCTTTATCCAGACGGTGCACAATGCCCGCGCGCGGGACATCAGCGATGGGTGGATAGTAATGGAGGAGTGCATTAAGCACCGTACCATCAGGATTCCCCGCGCCCGGATGAACGACCAGGTCGCGCGGCTTATTGATCACCAGAATGTCATCATCTTCATAGACGATGTTCAGCGGGATATCCTGCGGCTCAAAGCGGATTTCTTCTTCGATTTCAGCATTGATGGCGACAGCTTCCCCACCTAACACTTTCTCTTTTGGTTTATCCCAGATCTTGCCGTTAACCATCACGCGCTGGTCAAGTATCCATTCTTTTATGCGTGAACGCGAATAATCAGGGAACAATTCGGCCAAAGCCTGATCTAAGCGTTGACCGAGCTGATTTTCGGAGACTGTTGCGGTGAGTTCTACTCGTTGTGCCATAAACTGCTTCTTCGTTTAACGTTGGGTTTTACGGCTTTGCCGTTTAATATAGTGTGCTATTGTAGCTGGTCTTAATCGGGAGCAGGAAAGAGATTCTCCCGGACAAACATTTGAGGAAAGTCAAAACGTCATGACGCGCATGAAATATCTGGTGGCAGCGGCCACGTTGAGCCTGGCTTTGGTGGGCTGCTCCGGTTCGAATGAACAGGTCCCTGACAATCCGCCGAATGAAATCTATGCGACTGCACAACAAAAGTTGCAGGACGGTAACTGGAAACAGGCGATAACGCAACTGGAAGCGTTGGATAATCGCTATCCATTTGGCCCTTATTCGCAGCAGGTACAGTTAGATCTTATCTACGCATACTATAAAAATGCCGATCTGCCGCTGGCTCAGGCCACCATCGATCGCTTCATGCGTCTGAACCCGACCCATCCTAACATTGATTATGTCATGTACATGCGCGGCTTGACCAACATGGCGTTGGATGACAGTGCACTGCAGGGCTTCTTCGGCGTGGATCGTTCTGACCGCGACCCGCAGCACGCGCGTGATGCTTTCAATGACTTCTCCAAACTGGTGCGCGGCTACCCGAACAGCCAGTACATTACCGATGCCACCAGGCGTCTGGTGTTCCTGAAAGATCGTCTGGCGAAATACGAATACTCCGTGGCTGAGTATTACACCCGTCGTGGCGCATGGGTCGCCGTCGTTAACCGTGTAGAAGGCATGCTGCGTGATTATCCGGATACGCAGGCAACGCGCGATGGCCTGAAGCTGATGGAAAATGCTTACCGTCAGATGCAGATGACTTCGCAGGCTGATAAAGTGGCGAAAATCATTGCCGCAAACAGCAGCAACACCTGATACCAACCATAATGCAAAACGGCAGCCACCAGGCTGCCGTTTTTATGTTCATTTGAATACCACGCTGAAGCGGTTTAGCTTCAACCAATCCAGTCAACTATGACCGCTATTTTCAGCTTCGACAAGGTAAATCTCACCTCTTCCTGCCCTGCCTCACAAAAAAGATTCCCTGACAAAAACCGACAAAATAACGTGATCTAAATCACACATTTTGACATTAGGACAGGTATGCTGGAATCACCAAGACGGAAAGACAAGAGGTAAAATTTATGACAATGAACATTACCAGTAAACAAATGGAAATTACTCCGGCAATTCGCCAGCACGTCGCAGACCGTCTCGCCAAACTGGATAAATGGCAAACACATTTGATTAACCCACATATCATCCTGTCCAAGGAGCCGCAGGGTTTCATCGCTGACGCAACTATCAATACTCCAAACGGCCATCTGGTCGCCAGCGCAAAACACGAGGATATGTACACCGCGATTAACGATTTGATCAACAAGCTGGAACGGCAGCTCAATAAAGTGCAACACAAAGGTGAAGCCCGTCGCGCCGCAACGTCGGTGAAAGACGCCAGCTTCGCGGAAGAAGTTGAAGAAGAGTAATCCTTTAAATTGAGTGTACCGCCAACGCGCCTTCGGGCGCGTTTTTTATTGACAGGGTGAAAACAGTACGGGTACTTTAACGGTATCAATTTCAGGATGACTTTATGAAACTTACGCCGTTCTTCTTCGCATTCTTTTTTACCTTCCCCTGACCGGGAGGCGTTTCGTCGTGTGATAAAGAATGCGAAGACGAACAACAAGGCCTCCCACACCGGGAGGCCTTTTTTATTGATAACGATAAAACGAGACAGGCAACACTATGACACCGGAAAACCCGTTACTGGATCTGCGAGTAAAAATCAGCGCACTGGATGAGAAATTACTGGCATTGTTGGCAGAACGCCGCACCCTCGCCATCGAAGTGGGGAAAGCCAAACTGGACTCCCATCGCCCCGTGCGCGACATCGACCGCGAACGCGATCTGCTGGAGCGTCTGATTCAACTCGGCAAAGCGCATCACCTGGATGCGCATTACATCACCCGTCTGTTCCAGCTTATTATTGAAGATTCCGTTCTTACCCAGCAGGCACTACTTCAGCAGCATCTCAACAAAACCAATCCGCACTCTGCGCGCATCGCATTTCTGGGCCCAAAAGGTTCTTACTCACACCTGGCGGCGCGCCAGTACGCCGCGCGTCATTTCGAAGAGTTTATTGAGAGCGGCTGCGCGAAATTTGCGGATATTTTCAATCAGGTTGAAACGGGACAGGCTGATTACGCCGTCGTACCGATTGAAAACACCAGTTCCGGCGCTATCAACGATGTGTACGATCTACTGCAGCACACCAGTCTGTCGCTGGTTGGCGAGCTGACGATCCCTATCGATCATTGCGTGCTGGTTTCTGGCTCAACGGATTTAAGTAAAATCGAGACGGTTTACAGCCATCCGCAGCCATTCCAGCAGTGCAGCCAGTTCCTGAACCGCTATCCGCACTGGAAAATTGAGTACACCGAAAGCACCTCAGCGGCGATGGAAAAGGTCGCTCAGGCAAATTCCCCAACCATTGCCGCGCTCGGCAGCGAAGCGGGCGGTGCGTTGTATGGCCTGCAGGTGCTGGAGCGCAACCTGGCGAACCAGACGCAAAACATCACCCGGTTCGTGGTGCTTGCGCGCAAGGCTATTGATGTCTCCGACCAGGTACCAGCCAAAACCACCCTGCTCATGGCCACCGGCCAGCAGGCAGGCGCACTGGTTGAAGCGCTGCTGGTTCTGCGTAACCACAACCTGATTATGACCAAACTGGAATCCCGTCCGATTAACGGCAACCCGTGGGAAGAGATGTTCTATCTCGATATTCAGGCCAATCTGGAATCTGCCTCCATGCAGAAAGCCCTGCGCGAACTGGGCGAGATCACCCGTTCAATGAAAGTGCTGGGTTGCTATCCGAGCGAAAACGTTGTTCCGGTTGACCCGGCTTAACGTTCAATAAAACCGCTTTTCTTCATCCCTGCCACGCTCACAGGCAGGGTGAAGATCGCACCGGAGAGCGGATATTTAGCGACCTCACCCGCATCCATATTTTCCCGCGTGGTGGTGATAAACAGCGTTTTCATGTCTTCACCGCCAAAGCAAACCATCGTCGGGCAACGTACCGGCAAGCGGTACTCTTCCAGCTGTTCCCCTTGTGGGGAAAATCGCGCGATGCGCCAGCCATCGAAGAGTGCGCTCCAGTAGCAACCCTCCACATCCATCGCCGCACCGTCCGGTATCCCTTCGCCCTCTTTAAACCGGCGAAATATTTCACGCCTACCGGGTTCGCCTTGCTCGTCAAGCGGCGTACGGTAGATAACGCCGTTTGGCGTGTCTGAGGTAAACATCCACTGATTATCCGGGCTAAACGCCAAACCGTTATGTCCGTGAATATCACACTGGATCACTTTCGGCGTCAGGTCATTGTCGATGCGCATCAGCATGGCACCGTTGTAATCTCCCGGCCCCCAGAAGGTGCCCGCGTAGAAACGTCCCTGGTGATCGGTTCCACCGTCATTAAACCGCGCCAGCTGCGGGTTAGACGGGTTATCACACACCTTGCGCTGGAGTAACCCATGTTTGTCCGTGAGCCAGATGGCGTTACGCATCGCCACAATAAATCCGCCGCGCTCACGCAAGGCAAAACAGCCGACCTCTTCATGGAAAGAAAGTACGGTGTGTTCTGCCGTGGCTAAAAGGTAACGGTGGATCTCCCCTTCCAGAATATCGGCCCAGTACAGCGCATTCTCTTCTGCGCTCCACGTCGGGCACTCCGGCAAATGCCCGATGTAGTTCAACAACTGTTGCGGTTCAGACATGACAGTTCCCCAAAATGAAAAAAGCCAGCATTGCTGGCTTTGAGTATATACATCATCGTATTACTGGCGACTGTCATTTGCCTGGCGCAACAGCGTGCGGCTTTCGCTCTGGAAGCGTGTCGCATAATCACCGAACCAGTGTTCAACTTTTCGGAAGCTGTCGATAAATGCCTGTTTATCGCCATGCTCCAGCAGGGTTATGGCTTCACCAAAGCGCTGGTAGTAGCGTTTGATCAGCGCCAGATTGTTCTCCGACGACATAATAATGTCGGCGTATAGCTGTGGGTCCTGAGCAAACAGACGTCCGACCATCGCCAGCTCCAGGCGATAAATTGGCGAGGAGAGCGCCAGCAACTGTTCAAGCTGAACGTTCTCTTCCGCCAGATGCAGACCGTACGCAAAGGTCGCAAAGTGGCGAAGCGCCTGAATGAACGCCATATTCTGATCGTGCTCAACGGCGCTGATCCGGTGCAAACGCGCGCCCCACACCTGAATCTGTTCCAGGAACCACTGGTACGCTTCCGGCTGCCGTCCATCACAGTAAACCACCACCTGCTTCGCCAGGCTGCCGCTGTCCGGGCCAAACATCGGGTGCAAACCGAGAACCGGGCCGTTATGTGCAGCCAGCATCGCCTGCAGCGGACCATTTTTCACAGAGGCCAGGTCAACAAGGATGCAATCCTCCGGCAGTGGAGGAAGTTTTGCAATAATCTGCTCCGTCACGTGGATCGGTACGCTGACGATGACCATCCCCGCATCCTTCATGATGTCTGACGCTCGTGCCCAGTCCTCTTTTTCCAGAATACGCACCTGGTAGCCAGAAAGCGTCAGCATTTTTTCAAACAGACGCCCCATCTGCCCGCCACCGCCCACAATCACTACCGGGCGAAGCGACGGACAAAGGGTTTTGAAGCCTTTGTCATTTTCGCTGGAATAGGATTCCCGCATCACGCGACGCAGGACATCTTCAATTAAATCCGGTGAAACGCCCAGCGCCTGTGCCTCCTTACGACGGGAGGCCAGCATTGATGCTTCGCGCTCCGGAACGTAAATCGGCAGGCCGTATTTGCTTTTGACCTCACCTACCTCGGCAACCAGGGCCATGCGGCGCGCCAGCAGATCCAGCAACGCCTTATCCACTTCATCAATTTGATCGCGTAACGCGGTCAATTCAGCAACCATAACTACCCTCTTAAGCCAGACGCGTCGCCAGCTGGCCGTTTAAATCTTTATGGATCTCACGCAGCAGCGCATCGGTGGTCTCCCAGCTGATACAGGCATCCGTCACGGACACACCCTGCTTCATTGCGCTACGCGGTTGTTCAGACGACTGATTACCTTCATGAATGTTGCTCTCAATCATCAGGCCGATAATAGAACGGTTGCCATCTTTAATCTGCGCGACCACAGATTCCGCAACCGCAGGCTGACGGCGGTAATCTTTATTCGAGTTACCATGGCTGCAATCTACCATTAGTGCCGGACGCAGTCCCGCCTGCTCCATCTCTTTTTCACACTGCGCGACATCTGCCGGGCTGTAGTTCGGCGCTTTACCGCCGCGCAGGATCACATGCCCATCCGGGTTGCCCTGCGTTTGCAGCAGACATACCTGACCCGCCTGGTTAATGCCAACAAAACGGTGTGGCATCGCCGCGGCGCGCATCGCGTTGATCGCCGTCGCCAGGCTACCGTCCGTGCCATTTTTAAAGCCGACCGGCATTGAAAGACCAGACGCCATCTCACGGTGTGTTTGTGATTCAGTGGTACGTGCGCCAATCGCAGACCAGCTAAAGAGATCGCCCAGGTATTGCGGACTGTTCGGGTCCAGCGCTTCGGTTGCCAGCGGCAGCCCCATATTGACAAGTTCCACCAGCAGCCGACGCGCAATTTTCAGGCCAGCTTCCACATCAAACGAGCCATCCATGTGCGGATCGTTAATCAATCCTTTCCAGCCAACGGTTGTACGTGGCTTCTCAAAATAGACGCGCATTACCAGATAGAGGCTATCGCTGACCTCCTCCGCTAATGTTTTAAAACGACGAGCATACTCAATGGCGGTTTCAGGATCGTGAATGGAGCAAGGACCACACACCACCAGCAGGCGCGGATCGCGGCCAGCGATAATGTCAGAAATGGTCTGGCGAGAGTGCTCAATTTGCGCTTCCTGCGCTGCGCTCAGCGGAAATTCCGCTTTCAGTTGATCCGGCGTAATTAAAATCTGTTCGTCAGTGATATGTACGTTGTTCAGCGCGTCTTTTTGCATGATGGCGATCCTGTAATGCTCGTTTGCGATAGTTGGTTTCCTCAGAGAGGTGAAACAACGATACCATAAAAAGTAAAGATTTCAATCCAAAATACGTACAGATTACTTTACAAAAACCACTAAACTGCAAAAATCAGCCGCTAAAAACGTAAAGTTAAAATTACACTCACCTTTTCATTTGCCAGGCTATGCTGAAGAAAAAAGGAGAATGGCGATGCGTTCAATGGGGCTTACGCTGCTGGTGCTGATCTTAACGGGCTGTCAGATCAATCCTTATACCTTTCAGCCTGACTGGACAAGCCCTGACTGGTTTGGTGCAGGGAAAGAAGACGCGATGAACGGTGCGCCGGTTAAAGATAGCCAGGCACTGGCTGATGACTTTAACGATCCCGATGTGGATCAGAGCGAATATCTACGCGGCTACGCCGAAGGGCAAAAGAAAATCTGTGAAGAAGGTTTTATCCATGCCTGGGGATTAACAGGGAAATCATTCCCTGCCAGTTGTGATACCACAGAAAATGCAGCAAAACTGCATGACGCATGGCAACAAGGGATGGATGAAAGCATGAAGGCCAGCAGGCTTAATTGAATTTGTCTTTAACCAGCAGAATAAATGCAAATGTAAGATTTAACTCAAGCCTGAGTCGTTGCATTTCTGACATAATGACGGCTTTGATAAACAATGGTATTCTGCCTCCAACTCTTAAGGACAACTATTTCCAGAGCGGTTCGGCGGATTCTGGTGAGAAATTCATTCTTGATCTCTTTGTACCGACTCACTTTGGTGTTAACGCTGTTCATTATTGTGGGCCAGGCGACTGCAGGTGCGCTCACGGAAACTGATAAATCGGTGCGTTCGATTGTTTCTGGCATTGTGAGTTATACCCGTTGGCCGTCACTTTCCGGGCAGCCTAAACTCTGCGTTTTTGCCTCTTCCCGTTACGCGCAAGCACTCAGCAGTGATGACGGGAAAAGCGTGTTACCTTATACCCCTGTCATTGTGCGTAACGATCAGGAAGCACTGTCAGCGACGTGTGACGCTATTTATTTCGGAACGGAATCGCCTGTAAAACAACGTGAATTAATAAGTCAATATCAGGGCAGAGCATTGCTTTTAATCTCAGAGCAGAATCCAGAGTGTATTATTGGCAGTGCATTTTGCCTGAAAATAGATCACAACCAGGTCAGATTTTCCGTCAATCTGGATGCGCTGGCTCGCAGTGGCGTAAGAGTCAGTCCGGATGTATTAATGCTTGCACGGAATACGAAGCATGAATAAGGATTTCACTTCTACGCCGCGCCCTACGTTTAAAAGAACGTTGCGGCGTATCAGCATGACGAGCGTCATCATCACAATGACGTTTATCTGGCTTTTATTGTGTTTTGCGTCCGTGGTGACATTAAAGCAATACGCACAAAAAAATCTCGAATTAACTGGCGCAACAATGAGCCACAGCCTTGAAGCCTCTCTGGTTTTCAATGATTCTCTGGCAGCGAATGAAACCCTGGCCACGCTTGGCAAACAGGGGCAATTTGCCGTTGCAGAAGTGCTCAACGTTCATAATCAACGGTTTGCGTACTGGTCATGGAACCCGGAGGATAATACCGACACGCTGGGCGCGCTGGTCAGCCGCTGGCTGTTTCCTGTCCCGGTTGCACAGCCGATAATGCATAACGATAATATGATCGGTGAAATTCGTCTTACCGCGCGTGATAGCCTGATCAGCCACTTTATCTGGATGTCATTTGCCGTGCTTACCGGCTGTATTCTTTTTGCCTCAGCGATTGCACTTACCATTACGCGCTCTTTGCATCATGGTATGGTCTCGGAGATGCAAAATATTACCGATGTTGTGCATGACGTCCGTACCAACCGCAACTTCTCACGCCGCGTGAAGGAAGGCCGCATCGAAGAGTTTCATCAGTTCGGAGAAGACTTCAACAGTCTGCTGGATGAAATGGAAGAGTGGCAGCTCAAGCTGCAGGCGAAAAATGCCCAGCTGTTGCGCACCGCCATGCACGATCCGCTGACCGGCCTGGCGAATCGTGCCGCATTCCGAAACAGCATTGCGGCGTTAATGCACGATGCTTCCGCAAAGAGAAACTCTGCCCTGCTTTTTCTGGATGGCGATAATTTTAAATTTATCAATGACACCTGGGGCCATGCAGCGGGTGACTGTGTGCTGATTGAAGTCGCCAGCAGGATGGTTGAGTTTGGCGAAAAACGCTACCAGTCATACCGCCTCGGCGGTGACGAGTTCGCCATGATACTGTATGGCGTCCACACTGAACCTGAGGTTCAACACATTTGCGCTGCCCTGTCGCAGCAGTTTGTCCGTCCGTTTGATCTGCATAACGGTCACACGGCATCAATGTCACTGAGCATTGGTTTTGCCCTGGCATGGGAAAATGCCTCGGTGGAAGCATTACTGGAACAAGCCGATCGCAATATGTACCAGGTGAAAAACCAGCGTTCGAAAACATTATCCCAGGAAGGAATATGACATGTTAAAGCGATACCTCGCGCCGTTGTTACTGGCATCACTGATCCTGTCTGGCTGTCAGACGCCACCAGCAGGCAAATTCACCCCAGAACAAATTGCGGCGATGAAATCTTACGGCTTTAACGAATTGAACGGTGACTGGTTCCTGGGTCTGTCGGATACGATCCTGTTTGATAAAAATGACGCCAGACTGCGGCCAGAAAGTGAAATTCAGATCCAGAGCATGGCTTCTCGCCTGGCCGCAACCGGTCTGAATCATGCCCGAATGGACGGCCACACGGATAATTACGGTGAAGAAAGCTACAACGAAGCTCTTTCGTTAAAACGCGCGAATGTCGTTGCAGATGCCTGGGCGAAGGGAGCCAATATCCCGCGGAGCAATCTCACCACGCAGGGATTAGGCAAAAAATACCCTGTTGCCAGTAACAGCACTCCGCAAGGGCGTGCTGAAAACCGCCGGGTTGCGGTGGTCATCAGCACGCCATAACGTTATTTTGCAGATGATCCGGCGAGCGACACCGTTGATGCCGCTCGCCAGCGCAGCCAGTCAATGACAATGAATATTGCCAGACTGACGCCCATTACCGGCAGTGCCAGCCCCAGTAGTGCGCTAATGACCACCGTGACAGCCCTTCCCCACAATGACAACGCCAGCCAGCTCTGGCTGAGTGTTTGCACCGGATTTGCTGCAGATATAGCAGGGCGTCGCAGCCACCACATCCGGTATCCCCAGATAATCAGCACACATAACGCAATACCGAACGCGATAAGCAGCAACTGATTAACCAGACCAAACAGAATGCCCATATGGAAATCCACACCCCAGCGGGTAAGTTTCGCCATTAACGGGAAATCGGCAAAGCGCGTTCTGTCCAGCACCTGCATGGAGTGCGGATCAACAGCAACGGCATCAACCTGCGTGGGCCAGCTGCGATCGATTTCCGTGACCGTCCAGGCCTGGTCAGCCATTCTTGCCGGGCAGATCTCCACGTTATTCGCATCAATTCCTGCCTTGCGGGCAGCCTGTAATACGCCGTCAAACTGCGATAAATCCATAGCCATCTCTGGCATCATCATTCCATTATGATGGCCGTGATGTTCAGCATGTTCATCCCGGATTTCCGGCGTACCGGAAAGCGTTGTATTTACCTGTGGCGTCAGCCAGTTCATTTCTGCACGAAGTTTATCAACGTTACCGCCCGCCCACTGGGACCAGGTCAGACCGGTCGCGGAGAACAGCAGCATCCCGCTGAGCAGAATCCAGCCTAAGGCCACATGCACACGACGGCGATTCTGGAAGCGATTGTTAATACGGCGCTTCGGTCGGGTATAAAACCACAAAGCGATACCGCCCAGAGCAGCAACCCACATCCAGGAAGCAGCCAGCTCGCTGTAGAGCCGTCCAACATTACCCAGCATCAGCGATGTGTGTAAATAATCGATTTTCTGGCGCAACGGCAAAATCCCGCTGGTGCCATATACCGTCATATCACCACGCACCTCAAGGCTAACGGGATCAACAAAAATAGCCCGATTTTCAGACGGGCCTAGCTGTGGGTCAGCAAACATCACGCGAGTGGTATCACCGTTAACCAGGCCAGGGCGAAGGGCATGCAATCGCAATTCTGAACCAACGGTTTTTTCTGCCACGGCAATTTGTTCCGCCAGAGGCTGTGGTTCCCCTGTCGAATCAGCGTGCAGCGCATGGCTGTACCACATATTTTCCAGCTGTGGCGTCGCCACATACAGCGTACCGGTCAGCGCGGCGAAGAAGATAAACGGGCCGACAAACAGCCCGACATAGAAATGGAGTCGACGCAGCAGGTTTCCCCATGCCGCGCGCGGAGTGCAGGTAGTCATACTTTTCCTTTTTATAGCAAAAAGTTATCAATTTTGTTTTAGAGGGAAAAAGCAGATCTGCGCGGCGGCGCACGGGTATCAGGATAGAGCCAGGGGAAAAAGTGCCAGTAACTGACCGCCTGACGAGGCGGCTTCACGCGGAGTCGTTGCAGAACCACACTGAGCAGCACAATCAGCGCCAGCATCACGCCCGGCACATGCGCCAGCAGCACACAGTAGCCGCACGCTTCCGCGTGATCGAGAGGCATAGTGTGCTGCATATCGCCATGATGCGCATCCATCGACATCATGCTCATGTCATGATGCATTCCCGGCATGGCGCTCATAGGATCTTTCTGCAGCGAGACGGAGATAAGCGGTGCGACTACGATCAGCAAGATCGCAAACAGCGCGATCAATGCCGCTGCGCGTTTCCGTTTATGCTGATGCAGTACGTTATCCACTTACCCTCCACTGAAGAGGCAAGTATTGTAAATGATTTATGAAAAAAGGGTTAACGCGAGAGGTGCGATAGGATAAAAAAAGGGCCAGCCTTTCGGCCAGCCCCTTTTAACAGGATGTCGCTTAAGCGAATCTTAGTTAAGACGCTCTTTAATACGAGCAGACTTACCGGTACGCTCACGCAGGTAGTACAGTTTAGCTTTACGTACAGCACCACGACGTTTAACAGCAATGCTGTCAACTACCGGAGAGTGAGTCTGGAAGACACGCTCAACGCCTTCGCCGTTGGAAATTTTACGAACAGTGAATGCAGAGTGCAGACCGCGGTTACGAATAGCGATAACCACGCCCTCGAATGCCTGCAGACGTTTTTTGGAACCTTCAACAACCCATACTTTCACTTCCACGGTGTCACCTGGACGGAAGGAAGGTACGTCCTGCTTCATCTGCTCTTGTTCAAGTTGCTTAATAATGTTGCTCATAATTTAATCTCTTATCCTGGGTAAACTGATATTCGGGCGCGTATTACGCATTCCCATCATGTTCATGCTGCTGGTGCGCGTGTTCGGTTTTGAACTCGGCCAGCAACTTTGCTTGCTCTTCAGTCAGAGCCAGGTTTTCCAGAAGTTCAGGTCTTCTAAGCCAGGTTCGGCCCAGCGACTGCTTCAAACGCCAGCGACGTATCTCGGCATGGTTTCCAGACAGTAGCACTGCCGGTACTTCCATCCCTTCTAACACTTCAGGACGAGTATAGTGTGGACAGTCCAGCAATCCATCGGCAAACGAATCTTCCGTTGCCGATGCTTCATGGCCCAGAACACCCGGAATGAACCGGGCGACGGAGTCAATCAGCGTCATTGCCGGTAACTCACCACCGCTGAGAACGTAATCGCCGATAGACCATTCTTCGTCAATCTCGGTTTGAATTACGCGCTCATCTATCCCTTCGTAGCGCCCACAGACCAGAATCAGCTTTTGATTCGTCGCCAGTTCGCTCACGCCTGCTTGATCAAGCCTGCGTCCCTGAGGTGACAGATAAATCACCTTTGCGCCTTCACCTGCCGCGGCTTTTGCTGTGTGAATGGCGTCCCGTAAGGGTTGCACCATCATTAACATCCCCGGTCCGCCGCCGTAAGGACGATCGTCCACGGTACGGTGCCGGTCATGCGTGAAGTCACGAGGACTCCAGCTCTGGATGCTCAGCAGGCCATTTTTTACTGCCCGGCCAGTTACCCCGTAATCGGTAATCGCGCGGAACATTTCAGGAAACAGGCTAATTATGCCAATCCACATAGCGCCGTCTTTTACCGTTTATCCGGAGAATTTAAAAACCAGGATCCCAATCTACTTCAATCGTTTGAGTAGCGAGATCGACTTTCTTGATAACCTGTCCATCGAGGAACGGAACCAACCGCTCCTTGATGCCAAATGCATCTTTCAGGTTTGCCTTAATGACGAGAACGTCATTTGACCCGGTTTCCATCATATCGATGACTTTCCCCAGGCTGTAACCTTCAGTGGTGACCACCTGGCAACCCATAAGGTCTTTCCAGTAGTAGTCGCCCTCTGCAAGCAAAGGCAACTGCGACGAATCCACGACAATTTCACAATTAGTCAGCGCATTCGCGGCATCACGATCGTCAACGCCTTTCAGCTTGATGATGATGTCCTGATTGTGGTGACGCCAGCTTTCCAGCTCGACCTCTTCCCACTTACCGCCTTTCTGGATAAACCAGGGCTGGTAATTAAAAATGCTATCAGCGTCTTCAGTGGAGGAAAACACTCTGAGCCAACCACGGATACCGTAGCAAGAACCCATTTTTCCCAATACGATCGGTTCAACAGGTGCTTTATTGCTCATCATGACCACCGTGACAGATTAAGCTGCTTTGTTTACTGCTTTGATCAGCGTAGCAACGCGATCGGAAACAGTCGCGCCCTGGCCAACCCAGTGAGCGATACGATCCAGATCCAGACGGGTTTCTTCTTCTGCGCCAGCGGCCAGTGGGTTGAAGAAACCAACGCGCTCAATGAAGCGACCGTTGCGTGCATTACGGCTGTCGGTTACAACAACCTGGTAGAACGGACGCTTTTTAGCGCCGTGACGAGCTAAACGAATAGTTACCATAACATCCTCTTGTGTGAATAAAACAACCGGGCCCCATCGAGGAACGGAGCCCGGTGTCATATTAAAAGCCCGAAAATTTTACTGATTTCTGGGGAAATTGCAATCAGCATCTTGATACTGAGCATTAAACACGGTTTATCGGCCAGGGAATCCTGGCGGCATCATCCCCTTCATGCCGCGCATCATCTTCGCCATTCCGCCTTTCTTCATTTTCTTCATCATGCGCTGCATGTCGTCGAACTGTTTCAGTAGGCGGTTGACGTCCTGCACCTGCATGCCGCAGCCGGCTGCAATACGGCGTTTACGGGAACCTTTGATGATTTCAGGCTTCGCACGTTCTTTCAGCGTCATCGAGTTGATGATCGCTTCCATACGCACCAGCACCTTGTCATCCATCTGTGATTTCACGTTATCAGGAATTTGACCCATGCCCGGCAGTTTGCCCATCAGGCTCGCCATGCCGCCCATGTTTTTCATCTGACGCAGTTGCTCAAGGAAGTCGGTCAGGTCGAAACCGTCGCCTTTTTTCAGCTTACTTGCCAGCTTCTCAGCCTGCGCGCGGTCAACTTTGCTCTCGATATCTTCGATCAGCGACAGCACGTCGCCCATGCCGAGGATACGGGAAGCAATACGGTCCGGGTGGAACGGCTCCAGCGCTTCCGTCTTCTCGCCCACGCCGAGGAATTTAATCGGCTTGCCGGTAATATGACGAATAGAGAGCGCTGCACCGCCGCGGGCGTCGCCGTCCACTTTAGTCAGCACCACGCCGGTTAACGGCAGCGCTTCGTTAAACGCTTTTGCGGTATTCGCCGCGTCCTGACCGGTCATGGCATCAACAACAAACAGGGTCTCTACCGGGTTGATAGAGGCATGCACCTGTTTGATTTCGTCCATCATCGCTTCGTCAACGTGCAGACGACCAGCGGTATCCACCAGCAGCACGTCATAGAATTTCAGCTTCGCTTCTTTCAGCGCCGCATTAACGATATCGACTGGCTTCTGGGCGACGTCGGACGGGAAGAAATCCACGCCAACCTGCTGCGCCAGGGTTTCCAGCTGTTTGATCGCCGCCGGGCGATAAACGTCCGCCGAAACCACCAGCACCTTTTTCTTGTGCTTCTCGCGCAGGAATTTACCCAGCTTACCGACGCTGGTCGTTTTACCCGCCCCCTGGAGACCCGCCATCAGCACAACCGCCGGTGGCTGAGCGGCCAGGTTCAGCACCTGATTCTCTTCGCCCATCGCCGCAACCAGCTCGTTACGAACGATCTTGACGAACTCCTGACCCGGCGTCAGGCTCTTATTAACTTCATGACCAACCGCCTTCTCTTTCACGCGGTTGATAAAATCACGCACGACAGGCAGCGCCACGTCGGCTTCGAGCAGCGCCATGCGCACTTCGCGCAGCGTCTCTTTAACATTCTCTTCGGTAAGGCGTCCGCGGCCGCTGATGTTGCGCAGCGTGCGCGACAAACGATCGGTTAAATTATCAAACATTGTCTCTCGCCTGGGGTAGAAACGTTGGGTCGCGTGAGCGACACATACACAGAATTTTGCCGGAGTATAACATGAAGGCAGCTTTGTTGTTATGCAACGGTTGGAGCAGGCGTCACGTAACGTTATACTGCTTCTCTTTCTTATTAAGACAACTGTCGACGCCTATATGCCTGTTTTCGCACTGATCGCTCTTGTTGCCTACTCTGTCAGCCTCGCGCTGATCATTCCCGGCCTGCTGCAAAAAAACAGCGGCTGGCGGCGCATGGCTATCCTTTCGGCAGTGATCGCACTGGTAAGTCACGCTTTTGCGCTGGAATCTCGCATCATTCCCGGTGATGGCAGCGTGCAAAATCTGAGCGTGCTGAACGTTGGCTCACTGGTCAGCCTGATGATCTGTACGGTGATGACCATTGTCGCCTCAAAAAATCGCGGCTGGCTGCTGCTGCCAATTGTGTATGCCTTCGCGCTGATCAATCTGGCCCTGGCCACCTTTATGCCCAATGAATTCATTACTCATCTGGAAGCCACACCGGGAATGCTGGTGCACATTGGCCTGTCATTGTTCTCCTACGCGACGCTGATTATCGCTGCGCTCTACGCTATGCAGCTCGCCTGGATTGATTACCAGTTGAAAAACAAAAAGTTGGCCTTTAACCATGAAATGCCGCCGCTGATGGTCATTGAGCGTAAGATGTTTCATATCACTCAGGTCGGTGTCGTACTGCTGACGCTGACGCTCTGTACCGGCCTGTTTTACATGAAGAACCTGTTCAGCGTGGAGAATATCGACAAAGCCGTTCTCTCCATCATCGCGTGGTTTGTCTATATTGTCCTGTTATGGGGTCATTATCATGAAGGCTGGCGCGGTCGTCGCGTGGTCTGGTTCAACGTCGCGGGTGCGGGTATTCTCACCCTTGCCTATTTTGGCAGCCGCTTCATACAGCAATTTGCTGGCTAAGTAACAAAGGAGTTCCCCCTGGAACACATCTCTACCACCGCGCTGATCGTCACGCTGATCATCATGGTGGTCATCTCTGCCTATTTCTCTGGCTCGGAAACCGGCATGATGACGCTGAACCGCTATCGGTTACGTCATCGCGCGAAGCACGGTAATCGTGCCGCACGCCGTGTCGAAAAGCTGCTGCGTAAGCCCGACCGCCTGATTAGCCTGGTGCTTATCGGTAACAACCTGGTCAACATTCTCGCCTCTGCGCTGGGCACCATCGTCGGCATGCGCCTGTACGGTAACGCCGGGGTCGCCATTGCCACCGGTGTCCTGACGTTCGTGGTGCTGGTGTTTGCCGAAGTGCTGCCCAAAACCATCGCCGCACTTTACCCGGAGAAGGTCGCCTACCCGAGCAGCTTCCTGCTGGCACCGCTGCTTATTCTGATGATGCCGCTGGTCTGGCTGCTGAATATGGTCACCCGCCTGCTGATGCGAATGGTGGGCATCAAAGCAGACGTCACCATCAGCAGCGCACTCAGCAAAGACGAGCTTCGCACTATTGTGAATGAATCCCGCTCGCAGATTTCCCGCCGCAATCAGGACATGCTCCTGTCCGTACTGGATCTGGAGAAAGTCAGCGTCGACGATATCATGGTGCCGCGCAATGAGATTGTTGGTATTGATATCAATGATGACTGGAAGGCCATCGTCCGTCAGCTGACGCACTCCCCGCACGGGCGCATTGTGCTCTATCGCGACTCGCTGGACGATGCCATTAGCATGTTGCGCGTGCGCGAGGCCTACCGTCTGATGACGGAGAAAAACGAGTTCACCAAAGAGGTAATGCTGCGCGCCGCCGACGAGATTTACTACGTCCCCGAAGGAACACCGCTCAGCACGCAACTGGTGAAATTCCAGCGTAATAAGAAAAAAGTGGGCCTGGTGGTTGATGAATACGGTGATATTCAGGGGCTTGTGACGGTCGAAGATATTCTGGAAGAGATTGTCGGAGACTTCACCACGTCAATGTCACCTTCTCTTGCAGAGGAAGTCACCCCGCAAAACGATGGCTCGGTGTTGATTGACGGGAGCGCCAATATTCGTGAAATCAACAAAGCCTTCAACTGGCATCTGCCGGAAGATGAGGCGCGCACGATGAACGGGATGATTCTGGAAGCGCTGGAAGAGATCCCGGCGGCAGGCACACGGGTGCGTATTGAACAGTACGATATTGATATCCTGGACGTGCAGGACAATATGATCAAGCAGGTGAAGGTTCTGCCCGTCACGCCACTTCGGGAAAGTATTGCCGAATAAAATGTAGGCCGGGTAAGGCGAACGCCGCCACCCGGCACTACGGATGGCACATTACGCTTTCGCTTTCGCCACGGTCACCATCGCAGCGCGAATAGTACGGCCGTTCAGGGTGTAACCTTTCTGCATCACGCCAAGTACGTTACCGGCGTCGACATCTTCTGATTCCACCATCGCAATCGCCTGGTGAACGTTCGGGTCCAGCGGTACGTTGGTATCGGCAATCACTTCCACGCCAAACTTACGCACCACATCCAGCATGGATTTCAGCGTCAGTTCGATACCCTCGATCATCGCCGCGTTGTCCGGATTCGCTTTATCCGCCACTTCCAGCGCGCGATCCAGGCTATCAATCACCGGCAGCAGTTCGTTGACGAATTTCTCCAGCGCAAATTTATGCGCTTTTTCAACGTCCAGCTCGGTACGACGACGCAGGTTTTCCATTTCCGCTTTGATGCGCAGCACACCATCGCGTTCGCGATTCTGCGCTTCGACTAACTGAGCTTCCAGATTCGCAATTTTTTCATCGCGCGGGTCCACCTGCTCAGCAGACGCGTCTGGCTCTACAGCCTCAACTTCGTCGTGCTGTTCCGTGATAATTTCTTCAGGGGCTTGCCCCTCAGGCGTTTTCTGTTCTTTACTACTCATGAATTTCTCCGCGTTTTTCTGCATTCATCTCGCTAACTTCGCTTATTATGGGGATCAGTTTCCGGGATTCAAGGGAACAAGACAGATTGTCATCATTCATCAGGCACAAGGACCTCCAGAAAATGAATAATCATTTCAGGTGCATTGGGATCGTCGGGCATCCGCGTCACCCTACTGCATTGACGACACATGAAATGTTGTATCGCTGGCTGTGTGGTAAAGGCTATGAAGTGATGGTCGAGCAGCAAATCGCCCAGGAGCTGCAGCTTAAGGGCGTCAAAACCGGCACGCTGGCGGAAATTGGCCAACAGGCAGATCTCGCCGTGGTGGTTGGCGGCGACGGCAACATGCTGGGCGCAGCCAGAACCCTTGCTCGCTATGATATCAAGGTTATCGGTATTAACCGTGGCAATCTCGGTTTTCTGACGGACCTCGACCCGGACAATGCTCAACAACAACTGGCCGATGTGCTGGAAGGCCACTATATCAGTGAAAAACGCTTTTTACTGGAAGCGCAGGTGTGCCAGCAGGACTGCCAGAAGCGCATCAGCACCGCCATTAACGAGGTGGTTCTCCACCCCGGAAAGGTGGCGCACATGATTGAGTTCGAAGTGTATATCGACGAAATCTTTGCTTTCTCACAGCGCTCAGACGGGCT
Source organism: Enterobacter sp. MALB-1 (assembly GCF_041021625.1). NCBI lineage: Bacteria > Pseudomonadati > Pseudomonadota > Gammaproteobacteria > Enterobacterales > Enterobacteriaceae > Enterobacter > Enterobacter sp. MALB-1. Next base: position 1,230,504 of record NZ_JBDPJL010000001.1, on the reverse strand, counting down.
GATTATCTCCACGCCGACGGGCTCAACCGCCTACTCCCTTTCTGCGGGTGGCCCGATTCTGACTCCCTCGCTGGACGCCATCACGCTGGTGCCGATGTTCCCGCATACGCTCTCTGCCCGCCCGCTGGTGATTAACGGCAGCAGCACCATTCGCCTGCGCTTCTCGCACCGCCGTAATGACCTGGAGATCAGCTGCGACAGCCAGATCGCGCTGCCTATCCAGGAGGGCGAAGATGTCCTGATTCGTCGGTGTGATTATCACCTGAATCTGATTCATCCGAAAGATTACAGCTATTTCAATACGTTAAGCTCAAAACTTGGCTGGTCAAAAAAATTGTTCTGATTTTGCATCCAGCACTTTACTGTATAAAAAACCAGTTTATACTGTATGTAAACACAGTTATGGTTTTTCATACAGGAAAACAATTATGCTGGCACAACTGACCATCAGCAACTTTGCCATTGTTCGTGAGCTTGAGATCGATTTCCACAGCGGCATGACGGCGATCACCGGGGAAACCGGTGCAGGTAAATCCATTGCCATTGATGCCCTCGGCTTGTGCCTCGGCGGCCGTGCAGAGGGTGACATGGTGCGCACGGGAGCAAACCGTGCAGACCTCTGTGCCCGCTTCTCCCTGAAAGATACCCCTGCGGCTCTCCGCTGGCTGGAAGCGAACCAGCTGGAAGATGGACGTGAGTGTTTACTTCGCCGAGTGATCAGCAGCGATGGCCGTTCACGTGGTTTTATCAATGGCACTGCGGTCCCGCTTTCCCAGCTTCGTGAGCTCGGCCAGTTACTCATTCAGATCCATGGACAGCACGCACATCAGCAACTCGTTAAACCGGAACAGCAGAAAGCACTGCTTGATGGCTACGCAGGTGAGTACGCGCTTACTCAACTGATGGCAGAGCACTACCGTCAGTGGCATCAAAGCTGCCGTGAGCTCGCCCAGCACCAGCAGCAAAGCCAGGAGCGTGCCGCCCGCGCAGAACTGCTGGAATACCAGCTTAAAGAACTGAACGAATTTAATCCTCAGTCGGGTGAGTTTGAGCAAATCGACGAAGAGTACAAGCGCCTGGCGAACAGCGGCCACTTGCTCTCAACCAGCCAGAACGCCCTGAATATGCTGGCAGATGGTGAAGACGTAAACCTGCAGAGCCAACTGTACAATGTGCGTCAACTTGTTACCGAACTGACTGGCATGGACAGTAAACTCTCTGGCGTGCTGGATATGCTGGAAGAGGCTGCAATTCAACTCTCAGAAGCTGGTGATGAACTGCGTCACTACTGTGAACGTCTGGATCTCGACCCGAACCGTCTGTTTGAACTGGAGCAACGCATCTCCCGTCAGATCTCACTGGCGCGCAAGCACCACGTCACGCCGGAAGAGCTGCCAAACTACTATCAGTCTCTGCTGGAAGAACAGCAGCAGCTCGACGATCAGGCTGACTCGCTGGAAACCTTATCCCTGGCGGTAAACCTGCATCACCAGCAGGCACTGGCAACGGCAAAACAGCTGCATGATATCCGTCAGCATTACGCGCAAGAGTTAAGCCAGCACATCACCGACAGCATGCACACACTGGCGATGCCACACGGCGTGTTCACGATTGATGTCCGCTTTGAAGAGAACCATCTCACGGCAGAAGGGGCCGATCGCATCGAATTCCGCGTCACCACGAACCCAGGCCAGCCTTTACAGGCCATCTCTAAAGTTGCCTCCGGCGGCGAGCTGTCGCGTATTGCACTGGCGATTCAGGTCATTACCGCACGTAAAATGGAAACCCCGGCGCTGATTTTCGATGAAGTGGACGTGGGGATCAGTGGCCCGACGGCGGCGGTCGTGGGCAAACTGTTACGCCAGTTGGGTGAATCAACGCAGGTAATGTGCGTTACCCACCTGCCGCAGGTCGCGGGCTGTGGTCATCATCACTTTATCGTCAGCAAAGAAACAGACGGAGAAATGACCGAAACGCACATGAAACCGCTGGATAAACGCGCACGTCTGCAGGAACTGGCGCGCCTGCTCGGTGGCAGTGAAGTCACCCGCAATACGCTCGCGAACGCAAAAGAACTGCTGGCGGCATAAACTTTTTCGGGATCTCAGGGTCATACAGAACAACAAAAACGCCGCCAGACCGGTTTCAAAGTGGGGCAAGGTCTATTATCATCGGCATATAACATATGAGCCGCGTTCTGCTCGGGCCCGAAAAGGAATCAAATCACTATGCGTTGTAAAATGCTGACCGCTGCCGCAGCGGTTCTTCTGATGTTGACCGCAGGCTGTTCCACTCTGGAGAAAGTGGTTTACCGTCCTGACATCAACCAGGGGAACTACCTTACCCCTAACGATGTGTCCAAAATCCGTGTGGGGATGACACAACAGCAGGTCGCTTATGCACTGGGAACCCCGATGATGTCCGATCCATTCGGAACAAACACCTGGTTCTATGTTTTCCGTCAGCAACCAGGCCACGAAGGTGTGACCCAGCAGACCCTGACGCTGACCTTCAGCAGCGCTGGTGTGTTGACCAACATCGACAATAAACCTGCCCTGACCAGGTAATCCGGTGTCAGAAATGCAAAAAGGTGCTCATTGAGCACCTTTTTTTGTATCTGAACGCTAGCACAGACTCGTAGCCCCGGTAAGCGCAGCGCCACCAGGGACAAACGTACTACTTACCCGATTTCTCCGCTCGCTGACGACGCAACTCTTTAGGGTCAGCAATAAGCGGGCGATAAATCTCAACCCTGTCGCCTTCTTTCAGCACGTCAGACAGTTTCACCGGACGGCTATAAATGCCGACTTTATTCTTCGCAAGGTCAATGTCGCTGCGAAGCTCAAGGATACCAGAAGCACGTATAGCCGCTTCAACAGTTGCCCCTTCTTCCAGCGTCACGCCCTGCAGATACTGCTTTTCCGGCAGCGCATACACCACTTCTACAGATATCTTATGCGACACTGTAAACCTCTTTGGCGCGAGTGGTGAACGCCTGAACCATGTTCGACGCCAGTTCTTTAAAGATGCGGCCAAACGCAAGCTCAATCAGCTTATTGGTAAATTCAAAGTCCAGATGGAATTCGATGCGACAAGCGTCAGCACTCAGCGGCGTAAATTTCCACCCTCCCATCAATTTTTTAAATGGACCATCCACCAGATGCATCAAAATACTCTGATTATCAGTCAGCGTATTGCGGGTGGTGAACGTCTTGCTGATCCCCGCTTTGGAGACATCGACCGCCGCCGTCATCTGCGTCGGGCCTGATTCCAGTACCCTGCTGCCGGTACATCCCGGAAGAAACTGCGGATAAGACTGGACATCGTTCACTAACTGATACATTTGTTCCGCGCTGTAGGGGACAAGCGCAGTACGGCTAATCTGAGGCATAGCATTTTCCATGGTCACACAACAAACAAATAATAACATTTATCCCTTGTTAAAAAAACGCTAAGCCTTATCTCGTGCTAAGATAGCGCGTTAGACCTCACAGGACGCAATGAGGTGACTTTTTGAAATCAGATTACCGACGGCTTTACGACACTTATGACGAAGAAAAAAGCACATAAACCAGGCTCGGCGACCATTGCGCTCAACAAGCGTGCTCGCCACGAGTATTTTATCGAAGAAGAATTCGAAGCAGGTCTTGCACTGCAGGGCTGGGAAGTTAAATCGCTGCGCGCCGGGAAAGCGAACATCGGCGATAGCTATGTGATCCTGAAAGACGGCGAAGCCTTCCTGTTCGGTGCCAACTTTACACCGCTGACTGTCGCCTCTTCACATTATGTGTGTGACCCAACGCGCACCCGTAAGCTGCTGCTGAACAAGCGTGAACTGGAATCCCTCTACGGACGTATTAACCGTGAAGGTTTCACCGTGGTCGCGCTGTCACTGTACTGGAAAAATGCCTGGTGCAAAGTGAAAGTTGGCGTTGCCAAAGGTAAGAAACAGCACGACAAACGTACTGACCTGAAAGAACGCGAGTGGCAGCTCGATAAAGCACGTATTATGAAAAACGCAGGGCGTTGATTCTGCGCACTTATTGTACAATTCAATAAGTTAGCGTTCCGGGCTGGTAACCTGGAAGTAAAATCTGGTATACTGAGTTCAACACTATTGGGGCTGATTCTGGATTCGACGGGATTTGCGAAACCCAAGGTGCATGCCGAGGGGCGGTTTGCCTCGTTAAAAGCCGCAAAAAAATAGTCGCAAACGACGAAAACTACGCTTTAGCAGCTTAATAACCTGCTCTGAGCCCTCTCTCCCTAGCTTCCGCTCTTAAGACGGGGATCAAAGAGAGGTCAAACCCAAAAGAGATCGCGTGGATGCCCTGCCTGGGGTTGAAGCGTTAAAACTAATCAGGCTAGTTCGTTAGTGGCGTGTTTGTCCGCAGCTGACGTGCGAATGTAAAGACAAACTAAGCATGTAGTACCGAGGATGTAGAAATTTCGGACGCGGGTTCAACTCCCGCCAGCTCCACCACTTTTTAGTTGTTTGAAGTATACTGAAGTCTACTAAGCCCGCACAGCACAAGCTCTGCGGGCTTTTTTACGTCTATTGTCGTCCAGTGAGAATTGCTGAGAACTATCACTTATGGCACCCTTAATGGGACCCACTGAAAAGGGTCCAAAAACCGAGGGTCCCAAAATGGCAAAAATCGCTAAGAAGCTCACTGACACTGAAATCAAAAGCACTAAGCCAGCCGACAAAGAAATCAACTTGTTTGACGGTGATGGTTTGATCCTACGAATCGCTCCCCTCTCGAAAGGAGGGAAGAAGAATTGGTATTTCAGGTATGCAGTGCCGGTGAGTAAGAAAAGGACCAAAATGAGCCTTGGGACCTACCCTCACCTCACACTGGCAAGAGCAAGAGCCTTGCGAGATGAATACCTTTCCTTGCTTGCCAATGGTATAGATCCACAAGTTCATAACACCCAGAAAGCCAATGCCCTAAAAGATGCCACGGAACATACATTTCAAGCAGTAGCCAAGAAGTGGCTTGATGAGAAAGTCAAAACGTCAGGCATCTCCCAGGATCATGCTAACGACATCTGGCGAAGCCTTGAACGAAATATTTTCCCCGGTCTGGGTAATGTGCCAATCAAGGAGATCCGTCCCAAACTCTTAAAACAGCATCTTGATCCAATTGAACAACGAGGAGTACTGGAAACTTTGCGACGGCTCATTTCCAGGTTGAATGAAATCTTCCGTTGGGCGGCTACAGAAGAGCTGATTGAATACAACCCCGCAGATAATCTGGGCCAACGTTTCAGTAAGCCTAAAAAGCAGAATATGCCTGCCCTCCCCCCCTCTGAACTCCCTCGTTTTCTGGCAGCACTGAACAATGCATCTGTCCGTTTAGAAACAAGACTACTGATTGAATGGCAACTTCTCACATGGGTTCGCCCCGGTGAAGCTGTCCGCGCAAGATGGTCTGATATAGATATGGATAACAGCATGTGGAACATCCCGGCTGAATTTATGAAGATGAAAAAACCTCATAAGGTTCCATTAAGCAAAGAATCTCTTCGGATACTTAAATCTATGGAATCAATCAGTGGGCACCGCGAGTGGGTATTTCCCAGCATAAAGGCTCCCTTAAACCATATGCATGAACAAACAGCCAACGCAGCAATTATCCGTATGGGTTTTGGAGGTGAACTTGTTGCCCATGGAATGCGATCTATTGCAAGAACGGCAGCGGAAGAGTCAGGAAAATTCAGGACAGATGCACTTGAAGCGGCCCTTGCCCACTCAAAAAAAGACGAAATTATCGCTGCATATAATCGGGCGGAATATATCACCGAACGAGTAGCTCTCATGCAGTGGTGGGGAGATTATGTCCAGGCGCAACAGCTTAAAATTTTTGCTGCCTGAATGGACGAAAGGCTACTAATCAGTAGCCTTTCCAATATCCCCATACATGGGGCAAATAACACACTGTACATAGTACAGGATACATATCAGCAAAAACTCTTGATGACATATATTATTAATAAATCATTTTTCAATAATGTCCATGCCTGTGAATAATTTATTTCTATAATTAAGAATAAATCTGGTAATGCCATTATATTTTTTAAAAAAATCCACACCATTCCCCTCGTTACTTATAATTAAATGAAAAATTAATTCATCACAAACCTGCTAAATAAAACTAATTTTTTACTTACAGGCAATCAACTTTAAAAAAAGAACTAAGAAAACTTTATGTTCGATAATGATTTCACACCTACATACTTACCACTCACTTTTATAGCCATTATAATATTGATCTGAAGAAGTGTATTTAAGGGCTTCACTTGCACAATCGAAGGTATATATTACAAGCCCTAGCAACTTTGCAAGATAAGCCTTTGAAATCAATGCAAGTGAAGCATTTAAACAACCGTTTCATTTAGCTTCCTTTGATCTACTAAAACAATGAATTTGGTGTTTCTCCTAAACTATAAGAGAAGTTGTTAAAATCATTGTAAGCGAAGCATTTAAATAGCCTTTTCATTTAGCTTCCTTTAAGCTACCAAAGCGATGGACTCGGAACTTCTCCTGAACTGCAATAGAAGCTTTAAAATAAATGCAAACGAAGCTTTATGTATTTATATAATAACATCGTCCACTACGATTTTTTATTATTATACGAAATGAAGCAAGGGCTAACCCTGCGAAGCCGCTGCGCTTGCTTCTCCGGATTGCCCTTGCTTTTCTGCCCTTCGGTTAGAAAAGAAAAGCAAGCCCCGGAGCCACCTGCCTGTAATGCTGTTCATTCTGCTGATACGCTTATACTTACTGCGTTCGTTCTTCTACAGGCTATGTGAGGTCATCACCTCAGTTTACCCGATATTATTGCGTATTCCAAACCACAATAGAAGACGCATCCCAAATGATGATAGATTAGAATACCAAAAAACAATTGATTCATACGCAATTTTGTAATTATTACACTCTTTTCTTTATACCAGACAGTTAACTCTCACATTAATACTCAATGACAATGCATCACCTATATTGAAAATAATTATAAATAAATTTGAAAAACAGAAACTCATTGGTTATTGTTATTTTACATTATAATAAAGGAGATAACGTAAGAACCAAAACTCACAAAATAGAAATACCCTGAACCTCTTCAAAATAAAATCACCAGAAGAACTCAAAAGACTATTAAAAACGGAGGTGGACATAAACATGCTCAATTCATCGAACCAGAACGCTTTGTTTCATTGCAGTTGCCCTGAGCTTATGAAAGCAATGATTAACGCCGGGATAAATATTAACCATACTGACACATTTAACAGAAATGCGCTTTTTTATGCACCCTGTGCAAAAACTATGAATGTACTGACTGAAAACGGGATTAATATCAGCCATACAGACACGCTGGGCAGAAATGCGCTCTTTTACACAAATGACGCTGAATCTGCCAGCCTACTGGTAAAAAATGGAATCAACATAAACCATACTGACCTTGAAGATAAAAATGCTCTTTTCTTTTCAACCAGCGAAGGCTCAGTCAGAGAACTAATCGACAGCGGAATCAGTATTAATCACACTGACAGCTATGGAAGAAATGCCCTGTTTTCCGCCTGTGAGCCTGACGTTGTACGCCAGCTCATTCAGCGAGGTATAAATATTAACCACAGAGACATATATGGTAACAACTCTGTTAACATTACCGGAATTGACGCTGACTTACTGAATTTTTATTTCTCCGCGGGCCTTGATCCTGATATACAGGACTACTACGGAAATAGCTTAATATTTTACCCTAATAAAAAATCAATTACAGACATTTTAATCAACAATGGCTGCGATATCAATTGGGTTAATAACAACGGGTAAACGGTTTTTGAATACATGCAGACCATGTTATTCAGTAATCATCAACTTGATCAGTGTCTCAGTGTGCTTACACATTATATTCACCTCCTTAAAGCCAGACCATTAACTTTCAATCGTCTCACTTTTGGCTGTCTTGAGCTGATTAAGATACTAAAAAATCAGAATATCGAATACAAAAGTAATGAGCGGTGTGTGGTAAGATATCCCAACAAAGACCTTAAAAAATTTATTACTGAAGCACAGAAAGTCATTGATATCCGCCATATCACCCTGTGTTCATGGTATGACACTCCATTGGTCAGCTTAAAACACAAGGAAATCATTAAATGGTTTATAAGAAACAATGTAAAGGTAAACATTAGTGACATTGAAGAACAGAGCATTCGTACTGAAATCCTTGCCTACCTTGCACTGAGGGAAAATAAAGAAATCAAAGCCGTCATTAAGCCAGATATAAAAAATTCTGACTCTAAAAGAAGGCTGTGAGCATTATTTTTTCATACGCAGGCTTACTCAACCCGTGGTACTTACATAAAAATATTATGCCCCGACAGTCAATAGGGCCACTGTACAGCGTGTTAAAGCTGTCAGCGCCTCCTGACCTGCTACGTAATAATAATAGTTGTATAAATGGCGAGCCTGGCGTTATAACAGAAATAAACAATACCGCGATTTATCAAGTGCAGAAAAAAAATTCCCCGCCAATTTAACTTAAATCCTGATTTTGTAAGCTGCAACAGGATGCAGAAATAATCAAGAAATAAGCTGACCTTTATTTTCTCACATCACATTAAAGTTCAATAGCAATAAATAAAAAGTTATTTGTATCGATTATCTTCATTTTTAATATTAACAACGATTTTTCAGCAGAGTGAAAATATATGACAATTATATATTATACCAACCTGTAAATATTTTGGCTAAATAAGCAGGTATTGACGCTATAGCCCATCATTCCTCAACAAAGTTTACTGTACTTTTATATGAATAGCAGCAAGAACTACCATTTTATTTATCCTGATAAACAAATACCATTACTGTTCTACAATCTGAAGTTAACTTCATCATTCCCCCTGAGATTAATAATGCTCATTATAAATACATACCGTGCTTTCTTGTAAAAAAAATAAAAATAAACTTGATGATCAAAAAATAATTGATTATTGTTATTCTTAATATAACAACAAAGGAGAAACACAATGGAAAACAAAATTAAAAAAAGCAATGACGATCTTTTTAACGCCAAATCAAAAAATGATATCATCCGTTTGCTAAAAATGGGCACAGATATTAATACACTCAATGAGCATGGACAAAATGCATTATTTCACTGTCGAACCGCTAAGGCTATGCAGGCCATGATTGATGCAGGAATCAACATTCACCACCTGGATAATAAGGCAGAAAATGCATTATTTCATATCAATGATAATAATATAATTGAGTTCCTTATCCGCAAAGGAATTAATATCAATCACAGAAATCAGTCTGGTCGGTTAGCTTTTCCGAAGTTTTCCGTCACACCAGAAGTAATGACACTACTTATCGAGTCAGGTCTTGATATCCATTCACTTGATAATAATGGACGCACAATCCTTTTCAATCCCTTGTTCGCTGATATCTATATTTTATTAATTGAAGCGGGCTGTGATATAAACCACAGAGATCATAATGGCCAGACTGCTTTCGATTTTCTTCAATCAAGTCAATATGATATCGCGTTAGCTTATTCTATTCATTTAAAAGACCATTCACCCGTCACTTTTAAACATTTAACATATGCCAGTGTAGAACTAATGTTCGAACTAAATAATCAAGGCATAGATTTTAACATAGATAACCAATGCAGAATATCTATCGATGAAAACGAGGCTAAGGAAATCATTACGGTAGTCAGAGAAATCACTGACCTTAGTCATGTAACATTTTGTTTTGCTCACGCTGAGTTACCTATTATAAAGTATGCAAGTAAATCTTTTATAAAATTCCTTATCGACTGCAATATAACAGTAGAAACAGATTTACTGAAAGATCGCGATCTTTACGATGAAATAATTCAATACAAAAATATTTAACCCTGAAGCTTTACCGAAGCACAAGCCGGGTAGCCAGCTAACGAGAAGACGTGAGCGATAAAGTAGATACATTGACCTGCCCCCAGTCTTAGATACAACGATCAGTTAGTAATGTCGGTTTATTTACCTTCTAATTTTCCATTTCTCCAGCTTGCTGCAAATTCAGCCGGCGTCTGGTAATTCAGCGATGAATGAGGTCTGGACTCGTTATAGTCCTGCCGCCAGCCATTAATAATTTTCCGGGCATGAAGAATATCACTGAACCAGTGTTCATTCAGGCATTCATCCTGAAAGCGACCGTTGAAACTCTCAATAAATCCGTTCTGCGTTGGCTTACCTAGCTGGATAAGTCGCAACTCCACACCATGCTCAAAGGCCCATTGATCGAGCGCGCGGCAGGTAAATTCCGGGCCCTGATCGGTTCAGACGATGGAACCGAGGATGTCAGTATCCCACGTTGCCGCCAGCATGGTGTCGCCCCCAGTTTGCTGTTCAAGTGGAAGACGCAATATCAGGAAGGCAGTCTCACCGCTGTTGCCGCTGTTGAACAAGTTGTACCTCCGTCAGAGCTGGCATCTGCGATGAAGCAAATTAAAGAGCTGCAGCGCCTGCTGGGCAAAAAAACATGGAAAATGAGCTACTGAAAGAAGCCGTTGAATATGGCCGACAAAAATAGTGGATAGCGCACGTGCCCTTGTTGCCGGAGGATGGCGAATAAGCCTTGTCAGTCGTTGCCTGCGGGTCTCACGTGCGCAACTGCATGCCATGGCCCGTCGGTCGAAGAACTGGCAGGATCGCCGACGCAAGCGCGGGCCTGATGATACTGAAGTGTTGGCTCGTATCCATACCGTTATCGGGGATCTGCCAACGTATGGTTATCGTCGGGTGTGGGCACTGCTGCGCAGACAATCAGAAACTGACGACATGGCCGTTATCAATGCCAAACGCTTATACCGCATCATGCGTCAGAATGCACTGCTGCTTGAGCGTAAACCTGCAATACAGCCCTCGAAACGGGCGCATACAGGGAAAGTGGCCGTCGAGGAAAGTAACCAGCGGTGAGTGCTCAGATGGGTTCGGGTTCCACTGTGATAATGGAGAAAAACTACGGGTCATGTTCGCACTGGAGTGTTGCGATCGTGAAGTACTGCACTGGGCAGCCAGTAACGGTGGATATGACAGCGAAACCGTACGGGACGTTATGCTGGGTGCGGTGGAACGCCGCTTCGCCAGCAACCTGCCGGCATCCCCCATTGAGTGGCTGACGGACAACGGTTCGGCCTATCGGTCTCATCAGACGCGTCAGTTCGCCAGAATGGTAGGACTTGAGCAAACTTACGGCAGTACGCAGCCCGGAAAGCAATGGTATGGCAGAGAGCTTCGTCAAAACGATGAAGCGCGACTACATCAGCGTCATGCCGAAACCTGACGGGTTAACAGCGGTAAAGAACCTTGCGGAGGCCTTCTGGCGTCCGCATAGTGCACTGGGATATCGTTCGCCACGGGAATATCTGCGGCGGCGAACCGGTAATGGGTTAAGTGATAAAAAGTGTATGGAAATATAGGGGCCAATCCAGTCGCCTTATATAATGGTTCAGGAGAACCGCTGAATTATTAGTATAATGAAGCCGTCTCCGCTTATATGGGGACGGCTTTATTTATCAGTAATACAAAAAATGCCAGTGAGCTTTTTCTCCTGAACCTCCGTTGTTTCTGATGTTATAAATTTGTAACAAATACTTTTTAAACTGTCCTGTATTGCCACGCAAATCTATGGAAATTACAGGAAAACGATATGAGCAGACCCCTTAAATCGGTGTTTAAAAAGGAACACAGCGATGAAATCAGTAACCACAGCGTGAACCCCGTTTTTTCTGAGGTAGTCAGCGCTTTTATGTCCCGTCGCCGCTTTCTGCAAATGGGAATGGTGGCGGGCGCTGCCGTCTCCTTTCCTTATCTAGTCAAGCCAGAAAACGCCTTCGCGGCGAAGGCAAATCCCTCAGCATTATCTAAAGCGGTGTCGCTGGGCTTCACCAGCATTCCCGTTTCGACCGCAGACACTGTCACCGTGCCGGAAGGCTATATCGCCCGTCCGTTTTATCGCTGGGGCGATGCTGTGGGCATAAAGGGCAATCTGCCAGAATTTAAATTCGACGCCAGCAACACCACCGACGAACAGGCGGCGCAGGCCGGTATGCACCATGACGGCATGGCCTGGTTTAGCCTGCCGCAGGGCGAAGAGAACCCGGCACACGGTCTGCTGGCGCTCAACCATGAATACATTGATAACGGTATGCTATTTAAAGACGGTACCGCCAACTGGGATCTTGATAAGGCCCGTAAGGGTCAGAATGCGATGGGTATATCAGTTATCGAGGTGAAAAAAGATAACGTGGGCTGGCAGGTGGTCCGTCCCTCCAGCTTTGCTCGTCGCATTACCGTCAATACACCCATGCAACTGAGCGGTCCGGCGCGTCATCAGGTGTTGATGAAAACCGCCGCCGATCCGCAAGGCGAAGTGGTACTGGGCACCATGCAAAACTGCGCCAATGGTCAAACCCCGTGGGGAACGTACCTGACCTGTGAAGAGAACTGGTCGGATATTTTTGTTAAGAAAGCGCCGCGTAACGTGCTGGAGATGCGCTACGGTATTAGCGATAGCGATGAATCCTACCGCTGGAACGAGGTTGACGAACGTTTCAGCGTCGATAAAACGCCCAACGAGCCAAACCGCTTTGGCTGGGTGGTGGAGATTGACCCCTACGATCCGACCTCCACACCGCGCAAACATACCGCATTAGGTCGCTTTAAGCATGAAGGTGCTGCCGTGACGCTGGCGGGGGATAATCGCGTTGTGGTCTATATGGGTGACGATCAGAAATTTGAATACATCTATAAATTCATCTCCGAGAACAAATATGACCCTGGCGATCGCAAGGCAAATATGCAGTTGCTGGAGTCAGGCACGCTCTATGTCGCCAGATTCAATGACGACGGTTCCGGCGACTGGCTGCCGCTGATCTTCGGTGAAAATGGCCTTGATCAAAGCAAGGGTTTCGACAATCAGGGCGATCTGCTGATCAAAACGCGCCTTGCTGCCGATATGGTGGGCGCAACAAAAATGGATCGCCCGGAATGGATAGCCGTTGATACCCATGCGAAAGGCAGCGTGTATTGCACGCTCACCAACAATTCCGATCGCGGTAAAGAGGGCAAAGCCCCGGTAGACGCAGCCAACCCGCGCGCCAACAACCAGTTCGGCCACATCATGCACTGGCGCGAAGAGAGCGCAGACCCCGCCTCAGCGAAATTTACGTGGGATATTCTGGTGCTCGCCGGGCGTACTGACAGTGACGATCCTAAAGCGAAAGGCTCCATGCAGGGGGCAGAATTCGGTAGCCCTGATGGGCTCTGCTTCGATCACCGCGGCGTGCTGTGGATCCAGACCGATGTCTCCTCCAGTACGATTAATAAAAAAGCGTATGAAGGGATGGGAAATAACCAGATGGTGGCGACCCTGCCCGGCACCAATGAGTATCGCCGCTTTTTGACCGGGCCACGAGGGTGTGAAATTACCGGTATCGCCTTTACGCCGGACAACCGTACGCTGTTTATTAATATCCAGCATCCCGGCGAAGGCGGCGACGACATTACCGATCCGAGCAACCCTCGGGCTGTCTCCAACTGGCCAGATTCAAGATCAGACGGACGACCACGTTCTTCAACAGTCGTTATCACTAAATCGAATGGCGGGATAATCGGTACCTGATACATCTGGTGCCCTTTTGGGCACCATTTTTTATGGCAACAGCTTGATCCTCCCAACATTCCCCAGGTATCAAATATTTAATCTCGCTGTTATCTGAAGGAATTAACCTTAGCCTTTTATGTTTTCTCTTACTCGCTGAAACGATTATCAATTTTAGCGCTACCTTAAGCCTGGCTTCGTACATGCACGTTCCATATCAAAAAATCGATTAAACGTTTACATTGCAATTGTTATGTTATAACGTTCCAAAAAGTAACTAATTATGTGGAATGGATGTCATGCACGACTACTCTTTGCGTTTTGCAAATCTGGCGCTGGGTTATGAGGGTTTACCTGCGATACAAAATATTACCGGGACGTTACAAAAAGGCTCCCTTACAGCCATTATTGGCCCTAACGGTTCTGGTAAGTCAACACTGCTTAAAGGTATCGCAGGGATTCTGGCTCCGTTAAGTGGCTCCTGTACCGTAGAACCAAAGGCGCGCATTGCCTATCTGCCACAAATATCGGAATTGGATCGCACTTTCCCTGCAACTGTTTCAGATTTAGTTGCCCTGGGTTTATGGCCTGAAAGAGGGTTATTCCGTCATCACAGAATTGAGGATCGTAAACGGCTTACTGATGCACTGGAGTCAGTAGGATTAGCAGGGTTTGAAAAAAGACAGCTTCGTGCATTATCCGGCGGGCAGCTTCAACGCGCTCTCTTCGCACGGGTCATTCTTCAACAGGCAAACATCATCTTGCTTGATGAGCCTTTTAATGCCATTGACGCCACTACTATTGATGACTTGCTTGTGCTGATAAACCGCTGGCATGCTCAGAAACGTACTGTCTTAGCTGTCATGCATGATATCGGTCTGGTTAGAAATCATTTTCCACAGGCCATTTTGTTAAACGGTGAATTAGTGGCATGGGACGAAACAGAACAAGTTCTGCGCCATACCTCACTTCTACCGACACAGAATATGGGCACAGCAGGTGCTTTACCTGGGCAACATGAGGCTACACATTCATGAGCTGGCTTCATGAATGGGTTCTAGCACCTTTTGTCGGCTTCGGTTTTATGCGCCGGGCGCTTTATGGTTCATTTCTGCTTTGTTTAAGCGCTTGCCCGGTTGGCGTTTTTTTAACATTACGCCGTATGAGTCTGGTTGGTGATGCCATGTCACATGCTATCTTGCCCGGTGCTGCATTTGGCTTCTTACTCTACGGATTAGATATATTACCGATGACTATTGGTGGGCTTGTCGCAGGGCTGATAGTCGCTATTTTTGCAGGGGCGGTTTCCCGCTTAACAGTGCAAAAAGAAGACGCTTCAATGGCGGCTTTTTATTTAATCTCACTCGCCGTCGGCGTGCTC
Source organism: Enterobacter sp. MALB-1 (assembly GCF_041021625.1). Classification (NCBI taxonomy): domain Bacteria; kingdom Pseudomonadati; phylum Pseudomonadota; class Gammaproteobacteria; order Enterobacterales; family Enterobacteriaceae; genus Enterobacter; species Enterobacter sp. MALB-1. The sequence goes on along the minus strand of NZ_JBDPJL010000001.1, from coordinate 1,215,460 downwards.
ATTGTATCGCTTCGAGGCTCAAGCGTGGATCTTATGCATGTCCTGTTTGGAACTGTGCTTGCACTCAATCACGAAGCGCTGTTGTTAATTTTCTCTGTCGCGCTGCTCACACTTCTGCTGGTTTCTATATTCTGGCGCGCACTTATTGCTGAGTGCCTTGACCCTTTATTTCTTCGCTCAGTTTCACGATTGGGATCGCCAGTCCATTTTATTTTCCTGGCCCTGGTGGTACTGAATCTTGTCGCTGGTTTTCAGGCGCTCGGCACTTTACTCTCTGTCGGGGTAATGGTCTTGCCAGCTGTGACGGCTCGTTTCTGGACGAGACGTGTAGCAACAATGTGCGTAGCCTCTGTCCTGACAGGAATGCTTGCATGTATAAGCGGTTTGTTATTTTCATTTCATTTTTCACTCCCTTCAGGACCGTCAATCATATTATCTGTGGGAATTATGTATCTTGTCTCTGCTGCTGCCATGATGGTGAAAAACATCCGCTTAAAAAAACTTCGTTAATCTTTTCACTACAAATCGAGGAAATTATTTAATGAGAAAACCCGGTTTTATATCTTTATGCATCCTGACGACATCTATGCTTTTTTTACTTTTTACTTTCCCGGCGAAAGCGAAAATTAATGTCATAGCAAGCTTTTCTGTTATTGGCGATATGGCAAATAACATCGGTCGGGACCGCATCGAACTGCGTACTATTGTCGGCCCTAATGGCGATGCTCATGTTTATGAGCCCTCTCCTGCTGACGCGATCGCTATGTCTAAAGCGGATGTCATACTGGTAAATGGTTTACAACTTGAAGGATTTATTTCACGGTTGATCGAGGCAAGTGAAACCTCCGCACCGATAATTGAAACAACAAAAGGAGCAAATATTCTCCAGGACCCGGCCGGCGGACACTATCACTTTTATGACGGTAAAGCGGTCTTTCATGCTGCACCGTTTGATCCACATGCCTGGCAATCAGTAGGGAATGCCAGAATATATGTGAAAAATATTGCAGAAGCTTTTTGTGCACAAGATAAAAGTAATTGTGATTTTTATCAGGCTAATGCCCGTGCTTATGATGCAAAACTTGCGGCTCTGGAAAATAAAATTATTAAGACAGTCGCTACGATCCCACAGGAGAAGCGTACTGTCGTCGTAGGTCATAATGCATTCAAATATTTTGAACAGGAATATGGTATATATTTCCTTTCCCCTCAGGGTATATCCACCGAATCAGAGGCCTCTGCCGCTGACGTTGCAGGCATCCTTAAGAAAATTAAACAAAATAACGCATCAGCGGTTTTTTCTGAAAATATTTCCAATCCACGACTGGTTGAACAAATTGCCAGAGAAGCTGGCCTTAACGTGGCTGGCGTGCTTTATACAGATGCCTTGTCAGAACCAGGAGGACCGGCTTCTACCTACCTGGAAATGATGGAACATAACGTAACGGCGATTGAGACAGCGGCGAGCAATAGCCGTAATACCCAGCCATAAATACTCGCCGATTAGTTTTATATATGATGGAGAACATTATGAAGAAACGCTTATTATCTACTTCAATCTCAACGCTGCTTTTGGGCCTTTCTGTGATGCCTGCTTTCGCAGATGAAGACGTAACCGCATGGCGTCTGTTCGTCGCCGATCATGATAAACCCGTGGTGAATGTTATTGATGCACTGGATGGAGATAAGCTCGCAACATTTAATGTTAAAGGCCCTGCAAATTTATCTCGCAGCGAAAGTGGTGCCACAATTTTCGCTATCCAGGGTAGTGCTGGCGTAGTATCGACAATCGCTTCAGGCATTGCTTTCCATGATCACGGAGATCATGCAGACATTGATATTGACGCTCCAAAACTATTACCGCTGGAACTAACGGGTAAAAAACCTGGTCATTTTGTTGAACGTCAGGGCAAAATTGCCCAGTGGTTTGACGGGGAAGATAGCGCGCAAATCCTGGGTGAAAGCGCCGTTCTTAAAGGTCAGAAGAATATAACTAAAGTAAATGTTGTTGCACCACATCACGGCGTTGCTGTTCCTTACGATAATTATGCTGTCGTATCCATTCCCAACCCTGATGATACTTCAAAACGACCTGTCGGCGCTCGCGTGGTGGACCTGCAAGGTAAAAAAGTGGGTGATGATGCCTTATGCCCCGGACTTCACGGCTCAGCCGGCTCGGGTGATACTTTTGCCCTATCATGTGAGACTGGCCTCCTGCTGATTACGCAAAAAAATGCGGCACCGGTTATCAGGCACCTTCCCTACGCGAAAACGTTGCCAGAGGGAAGCACATCGACCTTGATCGGTGGTAAGGGAATGCAATATTTTATCGGTAATTATGGGCCAGACCGGATTATTCTGGTCGACCCTACCGAATCGGATAGCTTCCGTTTGATTCAGTTGCCTACCCGTCGAGTCCATTTCGTTGTAGACCCGGTACGGGCGAAATTCGCCTATGTGTTTACAGAAGACGGAAAGCTTAATCAAATAGATGTCCTGAAAGGGGAAATTTCGCAGTCAGTGCGTGTCACTGATCCCTATTCAATGGATGGCCACTGGAATGATCCACGGCCGAGAATCGCAGTCGCTGACAATAAAATTTACGTCACCGATCCGTTGAAAAGTAAAATTATTGTGTTAGACGCTACTTCTTTTAAAAAGACCAGTGAAATTAGCGTCGAAGGGCAGCCATTTAATATTGTTGCAGTCGGCGGTTCAGGAAAAGTACATGGTGAACATCACGATCATGAAGCTCATCATCATGATGACCACGCTCATTAATACTTGTCAAACCTAACAACGCCTTTCATAGTAGATCTGCTGATAGCAGATCTACTTTCTGGCTTTAATAATCTTTTTGAATTTACTCTGGGAATAACATCCATGAATATCAAATTCCCTTTCATACTATTCACCCCACTTTACAGCATTTACTGCTCTAGTTGATTACACCAGAATCTTTTCAGCTTTCAGCTCTTACAAGTAATATATTTATTTAACTCTCTCAAAGCTTTTGACTACGCAACATTGAACAGAAAGGGCAATTGCATCCAGGTACTGCCACAGCAGCACAGGTTCCTAAAGTCGTCGTCTGGAACTGCCTGCTATGCTGGCTGTAAAAGTTACTGATGATGCTGTCTTCTGTTGTGCGCAACTGCTTTCCTGAAAGATCTGAACCAGTCGTATCTTTCGCCTGAAATGCCAGAGCCGGAGTCGAAGCCATTGTCAGGGAGAATGCAACTATCTTACTGATTTTCATGTTAACCTCTTGTTAAATCTTCCTCTGAAACTACAGTATGAGAAAACGCATAACAACTAGTTATCTTTCGGTATGCGGAATATGAGCCTGGATGTTATAAAATAACATAACACACCCACAAAAAAATGATACTATTGGGTAGTGATGTTACTCTACAGAAGGCGTTCTGGCTGACTGTAACCAAAGCGTACGCGGGCTATAATGGTCAGATATAGCCTGACATCACACACCTTATCGTATTTTTGCAAGCTTAAACGCTTCAGGCCTGCCCATGTTGGGCAGGCTTTTTATTAATGCTGCTGAACAGGATCTAGTTTATTCGCTTTCTGATCCTCATTTCGGTGGTGAATATCGACCGAAAAATTACTGTGCGGCCGGGAAATGTAACGTAGCAAAAGCAGGAAAATCCTTTGCCGTTTTCCCAAGTAATCTTTCAGGAGAGAAATCACTCAAAAGCGAAGAACGCTTGTCGTGGAGAATCTCTTCCGCACAAAGCCGTCCGATCAACGGCCCCAGTGTCATGCCACTGTGTGTCACCATGAGGTAGATCCGTCGCTTACCAGAGATATAACCAAGCCCTGGAAGACCATCTGCCGGTCGGGAACGCTGCCCAACAGCTATACGTTCCAGCTGTGCCATTTCCATATTATTAAATAGCTTCCGTAGCCTTTTGTGCATTTCTTCACCGATATAGCTATCTACCGGTGCCGGATTTGCAGGATTGGCAAAGCTGTCAAGGTCGGGACACTGAAGCAGTAATCGCCCCCCTCCTTCTGGCCGGACATTTAACCCTGGCGTGATTAAATTCGCCTGTAACTGGGTTAACACCGGGCGCGTATAGCCCAGAAAACCACATGCGATTTTATTCGGCTGGTTCGGATCGATCATTGCCAGTTGCTGCCCAAGTAGCGAAGCGAGTTCGGCAGACCATCTTCCCGCCGCAATGACTATACTGTCTCCCTGCCAACGTTCGCCATTGGCAAGGCTTATCTCTGCCCTGTTTTTTTCTTCAGTTAACTCTGTCACTTCGCTTTGTGTTTTCAGTTCGGCGTTATGAACATGAAGCTCGGACACCAGCCATGCCATAAAAACGGAAGGTACCAGTAAGCATTCACCTGGAAAATACCAGATATCTCCGGCATGAGATCCCACGCGGATTTCAGGAACTTTGCGCTTAAGTTCATCTGCGGAAAGGTTCTGAACAGGATAGTTCAGTTCCAAAAGACGGCTAACCCGGTCTTGTAACCGTTTTTGCTCTGGCGCACCAGCCGCCCATTCATAAGTCCCAGTCGCTTTTAGCCAATGTCCTTCTGTGGTCCGTTCCTGTTGTAGCCGGATATGCTCGTCAATCGCCAAAGCATTGAGATGATGATAACTTTCTGGTGTTTTGCCATTTGAATTAATCCAGGCAAAAGTCGTGCTGCTTGTCCCCGCCCCCACATGGCTACGCTCAAAAACAGTGACTTTTGCTCCCTGTTGCGCCAGGGTGCGGGCCACGGACAGGCCGAGTACGCCTGCACCAATAACTGCTATTTTTTTGACCGACATGCCTTTCCTCCTTTTTATCAGCTTCCTGACGTTGGGCTTTCTTATGGCTTATCGCCAGGTTCATTCAATACGATTTCCATTGAAGGGGCTGATGTAAGCTTATCTTTATATTCAGCCGATATGTCAGGAAGGCTGGTAAACTGACCATCAAGAAAAAGAAAATCTATCTTATTGGCAATATCCTCCAGCGCTTCGATTTCTGTTTTGAGATTTTCCCCCTTTTCCTTATTGCCATCCAGAAGCCAGTCAATGGTGCCGTTTTGTTTGGTTAATCCACCAAGATCAATGACATGACCATCGATATTCTGTGCAAGAATGCGGTTTTCACACAGGAAAAGTAGATAAGGCATACGGTCCTGTTTACTGGTTTCGACCATAACTGCTTCCTCCAGATTATTGGGCTGATACAAACGATTCGTCAGAATTCGCAATAAAGATAAGAATTAAAGTATAGAAATTCTCGCTGATTATGACGTTTACTCTCAGCGGTGCTCCTACTTAGCGACTAAGGAATTTGTCAACAGGGAATCAATATTCCCGTTTATGTTGATTAAGCAACTGGGCTACTGTATTGGCAAAATAAGTCAGTATTCCATCCGCCCCGGCGCGTTTGAAGCACATAAGTGATTCAAGCACCGTTTTTTCTTCGTCCAGCCAGCCATTTCGGAAAGCGGCCATATGCATCGTATATTCCCCTGAAACCTGATAGGCAAAGACGGGTACTGCAAAAGTTTTCCTGGCTTCCCTGATAATATCCAGGTAAGGCATGCCCGGCTTAACCATCACCATGTCTGCCCCTTCCTGCAAATCCTGGGCAATTTCATGCATAGCTTCCATTGCATTCGCCGGATCCATCTGATAGCTTTTTTTGTCCCGTTTACCCAGTGATACAGCAGATTTCGTCGCCTCGCGAAAAGGACCATAATAGTTCGACGCGTATTTTGCTGAATACGCCATGATCTGGATATTAAGCAGTCCATTCGTTTCAAACGCTTGTCTGATATGACCGATGCGGCCATCCATCATGTCGCTTGGAGCGACAATATCTGCGCCTGCTTCGGCGTGGGTAAGCGCCTGTCTGGTGAGAATTTCTTTTGTCGGCTCATTAAGTACATATCCATTTTCGTCAGTGATGCCGTCCTGACCATGTGTCGTATAGGCGTCAAGAGCAACGTCAGTTATCACCCCGAGTTCAGGAAAAGCCTTTTTCAGCGCCCTTACAGCTCGCGGTACTAAACCGGATGGATCCCACGAAGCGTCTGCCATCAGCGATTTAGCAGAACTTTCTATACACGGAAATAGTGCAATAGCAGGTATACCTGCCTGAACAAATTGCGCGGCATCATGAAGCAACATATCAACCGACAGACGAAATACGCCCGGCATCGACGGCACTTCCTGCCGCAGATTTTGCCCCTCAATAATGAATACAGGTAAAATCAGGTCATCTACGGTCAGCTGATTTTCAGCGACCAGACGGCGACTGAAAGAATGGGTACGAGAGCGACGCAGTCGTCGCGCCGGGAAAGAACCAGGAATAATAATACTCAAAAAATGTACCTTTTCTTCTGCGTTCTCAGGGAGAAGTTAAGCCTGAGCAAAATAAATACGTGGCTAGCGACAGAATTCCAGTGGCAGGCCGTACTTCTGCTGTATGGTGTGCCCATTCCAGATAACGAGGCCATTTACCAGCGTCATATCAACCGCACCGCCTGACAAAATCCGGCCTTCAAAGGGGGACCATCCGCATTTGTATGCCACATCCTCCCGGATTATCTGTTGATGACTGAACGGATCGATAACCACCAGGTCCGCCCAATAGCCTTCCCTGATATAGCCGCGATCTTTGAGCTGGAAGCGCTCGGCTACAGCATGGCTGGTCTTTCTCACCACCATTTCCGGGGTAAAAATCCGCCTGCTGCACATATCCAGCAGTGCAGGAAGAGCATGCTGCACCAGCGGTAAGCCGGAAGGCGCAGCAAAATAGTCATTCTGCTTTTCCTCCAGTAAATGCGGCGCATGGTCAGTTGCGATAACGTCGATAATGCCTTCATTAACGCCTCTCCAGAGGGCTTCCTGATGAAAAGAGGATTTTACGGATGGATTACATTTGAGCTTATGCCCCAGCGTTTCATAATCGTCATAATTAAAAAACAGGTGATGAGCGCATGCTTCAGCCGTGATGGTTTTCTGGCGCAGCGCCTCCAGCGTGGGAGCAGCATCAAAGAGAACAAGTTCATCTGCGGTGGTGATATGCAGAACATGTAATCGGGTACGATGTTTTTTCGCCAGAGCGACGGCCTGGCGGGAAGATGTCAGGCAGGCGTCCACAGAACGAATAGCGGCATGCTCGCCGGCAGGAATAGCGTCCCCAAAACGAGCCCGCCATATCGCCTCATTTTGCTTTATTGTCGGGGTATGCTCGCAATGTGTTGCCACAAGACAAGGGGCATTAGCGAAAATACTTTCCAGCACCTGTTCATCGTCCACCAGCATATTCCCGGTAGAAGCCCCCATAAAGACCTTCACCCCGCAGGCTTGCGAAGCCGTAAGCGCTTTCAGTTCGTCAAGATTATCGTTCGTCGCGCCGAAGTAAAAACTGTAGTTTGCCAGCGAAGAGCGCGAGGCACGCTGAAATTTCTCATGCAACGCCTGACGGGTTGTCGTGGGTGGCGTAACGTTCGGCATTTCCATAAAACTGGTAATGCCTCCCATTACTGCGGCGGCGGATTCAGTGGCAATACTTCCCTTATGCGTCAGACCGGGTTCGCGGAAATGAACCTGATCGTCAATCATACCGGGGATCACCCATTTCCCTCGCACATCAATAACCAGCCATTCCGGTCGGGAGGGAATAAGCGAGGCAATTTTCTGGATCCGTCCTTTATCAATAAGGATGTCGGCCGGATAGCGCAAGTCTTCATTGATTATTAATGCATTGGTCAGTAATAAAGGCCTCATGACATCCCGCCCCCGATGCTGTTGCGCTCCAGTATCGATGAGATAAACGCGCCGATTAAATAACGGTTTGCTTCTGCTCGTTTTGCAAAGGGTTGCAATCCCGGCGTTTCAGTGCACGCTGCGACATCGGAACAGGAAGAAAACAACCAGGATTCAAATGACGAATCGAAATGGTTAAAAATAATGCCATCCTCACATTCACAGCCATCAACTTGCTCTTTTTCCATGACCGGGAAAAAGCGCTCAAGCTCATCACGTAATGCCACGCTGAAATGACCCGGGCGAGTAGCATGTTCGAAAGTGTAGAGATATGCCTTGTGGCGAAGAATATCTTCATGGCAACAGAGCACACCATGACTGGCTGCGTTTTTCAGAAGCGTTTCATAGTTGAGCAGTACTTTTCCTTCAACAGAAGGCTCGACCTCTGCCCCATTGGTAAAGCCGCGATTTGGGTTCTGTCCAGTACTGTTGAGCCGACAGCCAGCACTCAGGCCAGACAGGTTCACAAGCGGTAAAAAACTCACGGCCACGTTATCAAACAATTCAGGGGAGCCCTCGCGCAGAAAATCCAGCATCCCCCAGCATCCCGCGGGTTCTTCTCCATGAAACCCTGCCGCAATCAGTACGTGAGGTACCTTTGCCCCCTGATTAACAGACTGATAGAGTGATATTTCTCCATCTCCTATATTACCCAGAATAATCTCGGAAAGTCCCCATCGCCAGGACTGTTCTCTGAACGCCGTTTTATAAAAAACGATATCGTTGCTTTGGGTATCATCTTTCTTCACTGGCCAGACATGACGACCGCTCTCGCGCCGGGGGATATCGCTTCCGCTTTGATTAATCAAGGCGAACCTCCGGTGGCCGACAACACATTTCAATGCAATCAGCCGCTTCATTGAGTAACAGCGTTCCCATGCACTTCCCGGTACGATCGCGTACGGTAACACGCGCCGCATTCTCCTCCGCATCGCCAACGATGAGCAGAAAAGGGATGCGGGCCAGCGTCTGTTCACGGATTTTAAATCCAATTTTTTCATTACGGAGGTCAGCTTCACAACGCAGCCCTTTTTTGCGAAGCGCCTTCAAAACCTGCTCCGCATACCGGTGCTGCTTGTCGGTAATCGTCATGAGCACGGCCTGAACTGGCGACAGCCAGGCGGGCAGTTTACCGGCGTAATGTTCAAGAAGAATACCGGTAAAACGCTCAAGAGAGCCGAAGAGCGCCCTGTGCAACATCACCGGGCGTTTTGTCGAGCCATCCTCGGCAATATAGCCAATATCAAATCGCTCAGGCAGATTCATATCTACCTGTAGCGTTCCGCACTGCCAGTCACGGCCAATCGCGTCGCGTAACACAAACTCTAGTTTAGGGCCATAGAAGGCACCTTCACCGGGATTTACCGACCATTGTAATTCCTGCGCTTCCAGAGAGGCTGAAAGCGCGTTTTCCAGCCGATCCCAGTCAGCGTCGCTTCCCATGCGCTTTTCAGGACGGGTAGATAACTTGATTGCGACCTCTTCAAATCCAAACTGCTTATAAATATCAAGCACCAGTTGAAGGATACTTTTACACTCCCCCTCTACCTGTTCCAGCGTGCAAAAGATATGTGCGTCATCCTGAGTAAAATGGCGGACCCGTAATAAGCCATGCAGCGATCCAGAGGGTTCATAACGATGGACTTTACCAAATTCAGACAGGCGAACGGGTAAATCGCGGTAACTCTTGATCCCGTATTTAAACAGTGATACTGCCCCCGGACAGTTCATTGGCTTGAGAGCAAAATTCCGCCCATCCTCGGTTTGTGTCGTAAACATATGATCACGATAGTTGTCCCAGTGACCGGATATTTCCCACAGGCTGCGGTCCATAACATCAGGCGTATTGACCTCAACGTAACCCGCCACCTCATGGCGGTTACGCATATAGGCAATCAGTGACTGAAATATCGTCCAGCCACGGGGATGCCAGAAAACTGCGCCTGGCGCATTCTCCTGAAAATGAAACAAATCCAGCTCCCTCCCCAGCTTACGATGGTCGCGTTTCTCCGCTTCGGCCGTTTTCTCAAGCCAGCCATCAAGCTGTTTTTTGCTGGCCCATGCCGTGCCATAAATCCGCTGTAGCTGTACGTTGCTGGCTTCCCCCTGCCAGTACGCACCGGATACGTTAAGCAACTTCATATTTTTCAGAAAACGAAGATCCGGAATCAGTGGGCCATTAAATAAGTCCGTGAACTGCCTGAGATGGCATAATGTCACCGGCTCATCTGCCGGCATTTCCATCAGCCTCGTTGATTTGAATTTCTCTCCCTGCAGCTCAAAACAGCCAACTGCCTGTGCCCGCGTGACCTGCTCTTTAACAATCGACGGGTTTTCAGCGATCAGATTTGTCATGTGCTGCTCAATCATCACCAGGTCATCGCGAGTAAAAGGCTTATCTGTCGCGAAATCGTAATAAAACCCTTCCTCGGTCAGATGCCCTTCAACCCCCCTGGCAGAGGGAAACAGCTGATTTACAGACGCAGCAAGAAGGAGAAGGCAGCCACGGCGAATCGGGTCCAACGCTTCTTCGTCAAAAAGTGTGATGATATTGAGCGTGCCACTTTTCTGCACTGCCTCGGTCAGATCGATGTATTGACCATCAATTTCAGCATACACGGCGTTTTTTGCGACGGAAGAACCGATGCTTTCGGTGACTTCCTGCAACGTTGTCCCTTTTCTGACGAGCTTCAGAGAGCCATCAGGAAGAGTAAAGGTGAGAGGTTCTGACTCTGTTATAAGCGCTTCTGACATTTTCGTATCTCGACATAGCTCAGTGATTAACAGCAACTATGTTGCATTAACCTACAAATTAACGCAACCATGTTGCATTAAAAGCCGCCTGCTTGGAAATATAAATCCCTGCGTAAGGCATAAAAAATTGCGGTGCTAGATACAAATGATATGATATAACATCACCTAGCATTAACAAGCAGTGATGTCATCAGGAGATAACCATGCTTCAACTCAACACGGTAAAGATAATCCTGTTAAGCACGCCTATCACAGGATTGACAGCTATCCAGGGGGCTTACGCTGCTGCAAAGTGTAAGGCCATCACGACCTTCACGGTAATTGCTGATATGGCACAGAACGTGGCGGGGACGCCGCAGAAGCCAGTTCGATTACCCGGCCTGGCGCAGAAATCCATGAATATCAGCCTACAACCAGAGTTATAAAGCGCGCTCAGGGGGGAATGAGAAATACCGCTGAGGAAGTTAATGTTTTATGAAAAAAGCAATCATCTTTCTCCTTTCGTTTTATAGCTGCACGGGATTTGCTGAGTCTCAGCAGGCACGAAGCGACTATTCTACTGAAGAAAGTCAGGCTAAAGTTAACAAAATCCTTCATACCACTTCGTTGTACAGAAATGGCCTCAGCTATAATGAACGCGTCGCTGAGATATCCTCCCGTTTCCTCGGAACGCCTTACCAGGCGCATACATTGATTGGATCATCTTCGATGCAAGAGAGGCTGGTCACAAACCCCAGCACCGTGGATTGTTTTACTTTTCTTGATTATGTTCGCTCCATGGCGCACGCCAGTAGCTGGCAAGCTTATGTATCTGAACTTGTTAAGACCCGTTATACAAACGGAATGATTGATTTTACTGGCAGAAAACATTTTTTCACGGACTGGGCGGTCACATCTCCGAGAAATGCACAAGATGTTACTCAGGACATCAGCCCGTATACTATTACGGTCAACAAACAGCTAAACCAAAAGAATAAAAAACAAGAATATGTTAAGGGTCTCGGCATTATCTCACGACGGATAAGTTACATACCGGCTTCTGCAATAGATAAAGAGGTAATAAATAAACTGCAAACAGGTGATTATGTGGGTATTTATTCAACAAAAAGAGGCCTGGATGTTTCACATGTTGGGATCATTATCAAAGACCACAATAACATCTGGTTCAGAAATGCATCGTCATTAGCGAAAAACAGAAAGGTAGTTGACTCACCTTTTATTAGATACATGGCTACAAAACCGGGTATTGTAGTTTTACGAGACAGAACAGATCAATACCCCTGAAAAGTAGAATAGTGTGTCAGGCAATAGCGCCTTTCCCCACTCCCTCAAAGGCATGGACTTCTATTTTCGCTGCGGGTAAACCGTGCTCAATTGACTGCCTGATAAATAAAGCCAGTGACTCAACCGTGGTATCACACGGCAGAATATCTACTACCTCAGAACAAAGCATGATTTCAAAGTATCCCTGAGAACTCCGCCAGGAAGAACATGTCAGCCCCTTATGCCAGTATGCAACGGCACGCGGTGAAAGTGTTGTCACTGTAACGACATCTTCCCGGCTTAATAGATAAGCGTTATTCCATCGCGTTGCCCACTTCTGTTCCCACATATGGCTTCGCTCACCATCCACAAAAATTCTGATCGCAGAGCGATGCCCATGCGCTATTCTCTGGCAATTTCCGCGGTGTTTTTTCAGTCCATGCGAGTAGTGATAACTGTCCCCATTAATACTTTCCGGCCGTAACGTTATCGTTATGTCTTTTACTCCTTGCGGCAAACACGCCAGTAAATGTTTTTCTATTTGGGATTCAAGGCAACGGGAATTAATATTATCTGTTTGGACCAGCCAGAAACTCTCCTGCGGCCCGGAAATAAAACACTGGGTCTCCCCATTCTTACGCAGCATGGCGACTTCCGTCGTAGTGCCTGCATGACTAACAATAATATGACTATTTTGTTCCGGCACAATCAGGACATGATCGGCCAGTTTATCAATTTCATGTTTGATACTTTTTTTAGCATGTGAGAAATCCATTACCATTGACTCAGCATTCAGATCTCCCTCAAGAATAATATCAACAATAAGGCTATCGCCAATCAACCCGGATTCCGCATCAAGGAAACTAAAATCCATGACCGTCAGATCATTAATAAAAAGTTTCACCGCTACCTCTTTAATAAAACAGAAAAGCCTCTTCCGCAAAAGGAAAGAAGAGGCAAGTATCATTTTGCTACATTAATAACAAATCGTTAATAATACGGTGTTACGTTAACGGCACTAGCCGAGCCATACTCAGAATTCATTGCGTAACTTCTGATAACCTTCGACCAGTTTAACGTTGGTACTGGCCACTTCTTCTGAAAATTGTAAAGAAGCGGGGTCTACCCTCGAATAACTTTTAAGATCGGAATCAGGCCCCACGCGTTCCGTTGATGGAATATAGGTATTCTCAGGCAAGGTAACGCCATCCACAACTGCATTATAGCGAATAACACAACCAGTCTGAATATGACAGTTAAACAACACGCTGTTGAATCCAATAAATACCCGCTCGTCAACCTGACAGGGGCCATGCACTATTGCACGGTGGGCAATAGACGTTCCGCTTCCTATTGTCACTGGCGCGCCGCTTTTTGAGTGAATAACCACCCCGTCCTGAATATTAGAGTGGGAATGGATAATGATAGGATCCATATCCCCGTCTGCATTTAGCTCGTCAGCCCGGATAACCGCATAAGGTCCGACGTAAACATAATCATGAATAATGACACGTCCACAAATTACCGCGGTGGGATCGATATAGGCCTTTGTTGACACCACTGGGGTATGACCTGATGGGTTTTTACGTAACATTTTTACTTCCTTTCCAGTGAATACGGGCAACGGCATTATGAGGATGCAGGCTTTCCTGATGCTCAACCCTGATATCAAATGCTTCACAAAAGGGTGCACAACGAAAAACGTTATTGAGCCGACGGGCAGCATCTTCGCAAAACATCAGATTCTGACCGTTAGCCACCGCAAAAGCCTGTTCGTCGCTCCGCTTGACAACCGTTTGCACGGCTGTCCCGAGAGCAACTTCAGCATAATCAATCAGTTCAATCACAGGCAGTGATTTTGCTTCAGGATTAAGACGGATACTCACCCATGCCCAGCTTCGCTGGCTGTGCGGGGTTGCCGGCATTCCTTTCTCAACAAGCCAGTCGGCTATTTCTGCTGCCGGGAGCCTGTCGATCCTGTTACCAAAGTCTTTGCTAAACTGCAAACCCGCGACGTGGCGGCTAAGTGCAGCGGAAGCCGGGCAGGTGGACGAATAAGGGATACCCACTTTGAGGGTAACCGTAAAAGATTGCCTGAGTTCGGCGCTCAGAGTCAGAGGATAAGCTTTCCAGCCGGAGTGATTAGAATTTAACGACTTACGCGACAGTAACAAATCCCCTGAAATCTCAATACTGGCTTCATCACTACGTCCCTGATGAGATACCAGAAATGCTTTCAACACATGTTGCAATAATGCCGGTGTGATTTCCCCTTGTGTCAGTTCGTCCAGAAGAAGATAAAGGCGAGACATATGGATCCCCTTTTCAGCTTCAGGTGAACTGAGAAGGTTTATGCCAGCATTGACCTTTGCTGATACCGGCCTGCCTGCGATGTCTATCGGCAGGTCAATTTGTTCCATGCCAACCCAGGATAATGACTCGCCCTCACCGTCACCCTTAGTGGACTGAATATCCGGTAGCATTCCGGGGCATAAGGTTTGTTTGGCTGCAATACTCATATATACCTGCCTGATCTGATATTTACTCTCATCCCTACCCTGCCCCCTGCCTGAGCCACCGCTTTATTTCTTTCGGTACTGAATCTCAACTTTTTCCTCCTTTGTTTTGGCTTCAATACTTAATTCTGCGGTGGGCCTGAGTAGCAGGCGTTGCAGACCGATAGGTTCGCCTGTATCCCGGCAGAAGCCATATTCTCCTTTTTCAAGCCGCATAAGCGCTGCATCATATTTCGGCAACAGGCGGCTTTCTCTGTCTATCTGTCTGAACAGCAGACGTAACTGCTCTTCACGAATGGCGATGTCACCTTCGTCACCCGTTTCTGGATTATCCTGCAGTTGTTGCTTCATCTGGTCTATATGATCAAGCACCTCCTGCCTTTCGTGGCGGATAAGCCGCCGGAAGTAGTCCTGTTGCACAGGATTCATGTAATCTTCTGGCAGCATCGCCAGGATTTTTTCTCGTTCAGCGCGGGTAGGTTTAGTCATGTCCTGTACCGATAAAATTGCGTAATGAAACGTTATAACATAACATTAACTGCCGCTGCAAAATAACCTGTTAAGCCAGCCGGGCCACTTTCGTGGGCCAGGGATCGTGGAAAATCCCCCCCTGCTGCCACCAGAGAATTTCCTCTTCAGTGAGTAAACACTGGCGCAATGCGAGGGCAAAATCGTCAATTTCGCCGCTCTCGCCAATAACAGTCAGGCGGCAGCGCCGGTCACCAAATCTGCCAGGCATTTTTGCCAGTTGCTGACGGATAGCTGCGCGTTCTTCCTTTGTCAATGAATTATCAGTGTGAGTCAGGACCCCGGCTTTCCAGTAGCTTATGAATTCGAGATTGATGCTCCCTGCTGCCTGGTTCCACAATAATGCCAGGTCATCCCTTCCCGGTAGCCAGAAAAACCCCTTGCTGCGGTAAACGCCTGCGCCCATGAAGCGATGGCAGGTATCCCACAGCCGCTGCGGATGAAATGGACGGTCATCCTCAATGACCCTCCACGAAATATCGTATTTTTTATCGGTTTCATCCGGCAAAACTGCGTCAATGGCATCCTGAAGCTCATCGATAAGTAACGCCACCCGATGAAAATCGTAATCCGGCATGGAAAGCAATTCATCCAGCTGTAAATTTCCCCAGGGCACGGCCATAATTGCAACCTGGGGATTAAGGGGATGTATGGCTCTGGCTACCTCAGTAACCACATAGAAGGGTAACCGGTCGTTTTTGGTTAATAAGAGCTTATTACAGAACATAATCTGTTCTGCCAGCAGGCTTTCCACTCCCCGGGTTCCTTTATTGAGGTGCTCCTGGAAAACCGGAATAAGCTTCTTTCCACCGTCGTAGTCATCATTAAGCATGACCGTATCAACAAGAGACAAAAATGCTTTGAGACTTACCTGGGTATGTTCTCGCAGATAGCGGACCAGGGGAAGAGGATGGCTGCTGCCTGAGGTTTCCAGTAAAATAAAATCCGCAGACCGTTTTTCGAGCAGGTTTTTCAGCGCGGAATCCAGCTTCTGGATCCCGCTTCTGCTGCTGATACTGTCTGCTGAAATACTCACAAAATTGTTACTGGCTGCATCAACGATTTCTGTGTTGGCTATCAGGACGCCATCCACATCAAGTTCACTCATGTCATTAACGATGACGGATACAGTCATTCGCCGTTTGTGTGCCTGTGTAAGAAGGTTTTTTAGCAGAGTCGTTTTCCCTGCCCCCAGAAAACCATTAAGGATAATGAGCGGTGTTCTTTTCATAGCATCCAGCCTTATGCCGCTAAACGTTAATGCAATCAAGTTGCAATAATACCGGCTTCCTGCCAAAATTCAAATGACATGACTCGGAGGGGGAAATATGACAACACCAGTAGCCAAAACGTATGACTGGAAGCAAACGTTGCGCACACATGGTTTGCGGGCAACGCCATCCACCCTTGCTACACTGCAGTGCCTTGAACATGCCAGCCAGGCCATGAGCCATGACGATTTAACTCAGCAACTGGGCGAGCAGGCTCCCGATCGTGTGACCCTTTACCGAATACTGGAGCGGCTAATGCAGGTCAGTATTGTCCAGCGTTATACCGACTCGGCAAGAACTCAGCGTTTCGCTCTGACCCAACGGGCTGCCGTAGGACTTTTTGAATGCGATAACTGCCATCATGTTATTCCTATTGAGCAGGATCCAGCCCTGGAAGCGGCCATTGAATTGGTAAAATCACATCTCACTGGACATGGTATGACCGAACGGGAAATTACCCTTTCCAGTCATGGTATCTGTCCGGACTGTAATCGTACTATCACCAAATAATTTTTTTCTTATTCCGGACGACTGTTAATTAGCGCCAGGCGTGTTCGTGTGCTGCTATCTAAAAATAATGAGGTAAACGTAATGATTAAACTAACAAACACGCTTGGTATGCAAAAGGAGCTATTAGTTCCGGTTAAAGAGAGCAAAATCGGCATGTATGTATGCGGCGTGACGGTTTATGACCTTTGCCATCTTGGGCACGCCAGAACCTTTGTAGCTTTTGATATGATTGTCCGCTATCTGCGTTTTCGCGGATACGATGTGACTTTCGTGCGTAACATTACTGATATAGATGATAAAATTATTCAGCGCGCCCGTGATACGGGAGAAGACTGGCGCAGCCTGACAGAGCGGATGGTGCATGAAATGCACATTGATTTTGCAAAGTTAGGCATCCTGCCGCCAGACATCGAACCTCGTCCCACAGAGCACATCCCACAAATCATCAGTATGATCGAACGACTTCTGCATCGACAATTTGCTTACATTGCAGAGAATGGTGACGTCATGTTCTCCACTGCATCGGCAAAAGGCTATGGAAAGCTTTCGGGACAGGATATTACCATGCTTCGTGCCGGGACCCGCATCGAAGTGAATGAGTATAAACGCGATCCGCTGGATTTTGTTCTCTGGAAGCGGGCAAAACCCGGCGAGCCCGTCTGGCCATCACCCTGGGGTGAAGGGAGACCTGGCTGGCATATTGAATGTTCCGCAATGAACTGCCATTACCTTGGTACCCATTTCGACATTCATGGCGGTGGTTCTGACCTGATATTTCCCCATCATGAAAATGAGATTGCCCAATCCACCTCCGCCAATGATGGCCCTTACGTAAATTACTGGCTTCACACCGGCATGGTGACGGTGAATAAAGAGAAGATGTCGAAATCGCTGAATAACTTTTTTACCCTGCGCGATATTCTGAATCGGTTCGATGCCCAGAGTGTGCGCTTCTTCCTGCTAAGCGCACATTATCGTAAGCCGCTGAATTATAGCGAGGAGAATATTCACCTCGCGCGCGCCTCTCTAACACGGCTCTACACCGCATGCCAGTTCGCTGACGGGTCTCGATCTGAACAGCACGATGCATGGCGGGCCAGATTCTGTGAGGCAATGGATGATGATTTCAATACACCCCAGGCGCTTGCCATCTTATTTGAACTGACAAGAGAGATTAACAGGCTTTGCGGAACGAATGATGATGAAGCCGCAGCACTTGCCACCACGCTGAAAGACCTGGGGAATGTGCTGGGTTTGCTTGAACAATCAGCGGATGCCTTTTTGAAAAACCGCAGTGATCTTCATCCTGCAGAACTGCAACTTATTGAAAAGTTAATTCACCAGCGCAGTGAGGCACGACGTATGGGCAAATGGGACAAGGCCGATCGTTTAAGAAATGAATTAGCGGAGCAAGGCATTGATCTTGAAGATGTCGGCGAAAATACCTCATGGCGTATCCGATAAGTTGTCCCTCTGGATGTAAAAAATTTCAATATCAATTGTTATGTTATAACGTAATGCAAAGGGTAATTTTATGAACCAACCACGCGAAGTCGTTATTGTCGGTGCGGGTCCGGCCGGGGTGGGTATGGCGGCGCTTCTTCGTCGGAGTGCCATACAGGATATCCTGGTCGTTGACAGTCACGAAGTAGGTGCCTCCTTTATGCGCTGGCCGGAAGAAACCCGTTTTATTACTCCTTCTTTTTTTTCCAATCCGTTTGGACAACCAGACCTGAACTCTGTGACCCCTGACAGTTCATTGGCGCTTTTCTGCGGTGAAGAACATCCTGGGGGGAAAACTTATGCCAGTTACCTTAAGGTCGTACTGGATGAGTATCAGATACCCGTCATGGCTCCCGCCAGGATTGCAAAGGTTGCGTTGCTCAGTTCCGGTAATTTTATACTGACAACAGAAGCAGGAGAGAAGCTGGAAACACGCTCTTTAATATGGGCTACAGGCGAATTCCAGTTCCCAGACTGGCAGATTTTTCCTGGAGCAGATATTTGTTGCCATTACGGTGATGTGACCAGTTGGAAGGATTTCAGGAAAGGTGAATACATTGTTATAGGCGGCTATGAAAGCGCGGTGGATGCCGCTGTAAACCTGCTGGAAAATGGCTCATCGGTAAAAATGTTAACCCGCTCAGCCCCCTGGTCAACTAACCACATCAGCGATCCCAGTCTATCGCTTTCCCCTTATACCCGTGAGCGTTTGAACAGAGTGATGAATCACCGTCTTTTCGAAATTTATGAAGATGCGGATGTCTGTGAAGTAATCAGAATGCCCGGCCCGGGAAGTTCGTACAAAGTCCATACCACAAACGGACGCGCCTGGGCTACTGACGAGGTGCCTGTGCTTGCTACCGGCTTCCAGTGTGGCGGGGGAGCAAGGCAACTGGCTGCTTTTTTTGAATGGAATGATGATGGCTATCCGGTCTTAACGGACGAAGACTGCTCAACCCTTTTTCCTGGTTTGTACCTTGTCGGCCCTCATGTGCGGCATGCCGGTAATATTTATTGCTTTATCTATAAGTTCCGTCAGCGCTTTCCCGTCGTGGCAGAAAGTATCACGCGTCATCTGGGCCTGTCCTCTGAAGGAGTACGGGACTGGTGGGTTCTGCCTTCAGAGCCTGACTGCTGTGCCGATGAGGACTGTGCGTGCTGAGGTCCGTGTTTATGCAATCATTTGTTTTAATGGGATTAGAAAGTGCAGGAAAATCTACCCTGTTTAATATCCTGACGGAAAGTGCTGCCAGTGATGAGCGTAATTTCAGGGGATCGACCGTTGTATGTCGGGAAGGTCTCATTAATGATGCAGGGATCTGCCTGGTTGATACGCCAGGCATACGTTTTCAGAGCGACAGTGAAACCACAAAACTCGCCCTTGATGCGCTAAATCAGCATGATGGCATTCTGGTGGTTCTGCGGGCCACGCACGCTCAGCAGGAGTGGCAAACGCTCTGTCACCTCATACCGCCACAGGCAAAACACGTTGTTATACTCCTGACCTTTGCTGATAAGATCAGAAAGGGCCTTCTGGAAGTGACTGAATACCTGACTGAAACATCAGGTGCGCCGGTACTGGCAGTCAATGCCCGGGAAGCTGGCAGCAATGTTCGCCAGGGAATAGTGCAGTTGCTGTTGCAGGATAAACCTGCACCCTCCGCTGTCTCTTTACCCCGTCAAAAGATACCGGTAATTAATCTGCTGGCTGAATCTCCTCAACAAACGATATTTGAACATCGTTGGTGTGGAAAAGTTGCTGCAATAGTATGCCTTTTCCTGCTGTTTGCCGTTCCAGTATGGGGGGCATGGCTTCTGTCAGATTTTATTCAGCCTGTTGCTGATTATGCGATTATTCAGCCGATTAAGAATATAACGACGAGCTGGCCCGACTTTCTGAAGACACTATTTGTCGGCAATTACGGTCTTTTTAGTCTGGGACTTTATTCGTTTGTATGGGCATTTCCTGTGGTGGTACTGATAGGGTTGTCTCTTTCGCTGACTGACGACAGTGGACTTAAGGAAAGAATTACAGCGACGCTGGATCCCTGGTTGAGAAAACTCGGCCTCAGCGGCCAGGACCTTATTCCTGTATTAAGCGGTTTCGGCTGTAATGTCGTGGCGGTTTTTCAGAGCCGTTCGTGTTCGCGATGCACCCGGCAGGCTTGTATAAGTATGATTAGCTTTGGGTCCGCTTGCAGCTATCAGACGGGGGCGACGCTTTCTCTTTTTAATGCCGCCCATCAACCCTGGCTCTTTATCCCCTATCTCAGTCTGCTGTTTATCACAGGCGCAATACATACGCGACTCTGGAACGGGTCGTTGAAGCCTGGCCAAAACCAGCGTCTGACAGAGCTCACCTGGCTACAATGGCCACGCTGGCGAAATGTGACATGGATGCTGAAAAATATTCTCCGTCAGTTCATTACGCAAGCCATGCCGTTATTCCTGATTATCTGCATTGTTGCGGGGATGCTTGATTACGCAGGGATCACTCGCTGGCTGAGTGAAACGACGGCACCTTTACTTCATCTTTTTAAACTGCCGGCAGAACTGATGCCCGGCATCATTTTTTCACTGCTAAGGAAAGATGGTTTGATGGTGCTCAATCAGGATGGCGGCAGCTTAATACAGTCTCTCAGCACATCTCAGTTACTGCTACTTGTCTGGCTCGCCTCTACATTGATGGCCTGCCTTGTCACGGTATTTACCATCGCCCGGGAAATAAACTGGCGGTTTGCAGCAGCAGTGGCTGGAAAACAGGTATTAAGTTCTCTGGTGGTGGCTCTGGTGATATCCCAGTTATTTATTCATGAGGCATAAGTATGATCCCCAAGACTTACCAGCAATGGTACCGGTGCATCACAGAAGAATGTGGAATTCCCATAACGCAGGCATTTATTGCATCCCGTCTGGCAGTCCTTGAGTCCCAGGACCATCAGGAAACCAGACGTTTTGTCTCGTTATATGGGCAACATCATCTGAATAGTGTTATACAGTGGTTCAAAAAAGCTGGGGAAGAATTGTTGTAAATCTGCCCCCTTTCGCTTTTATACGAAGGCACCCGACAAATGCGGGTGCCTTCGATTCATTCTTCGAACCAGGGCTCAACAGGATCGGAATAATGCCGCCACTTTTGAGGTCCTTCTGCCATTTCTGCATCCGTTAACAGGGCGGAATCCAGTCTGTTGCGCAGTTCTGATTCATTCATATCCATTCCAATAAAAACGAGTTCCTGGCGGGCATCACCAATGCCGTCTATCCAGTTAGACATGATGAACTTCAGCGATTCATCATCCTCTGGCCAGCGTTCTTTCGGCACGCTCGCCCACCACATGCCCCCCAGCCCCTGGCGCGCAATGCCACCAGCCTGTGACCATGAACCTGCGAATTCCGGACGGCTGGCCAGCCAGAAGTACCCTTTTGATCTGACGACGCCATCCAGCTCATTATTCATCACCTGCCAGAAACGGATCGGATGAAAAGGCCGGCGGGCGCGATAGACAAAGCTGGTGATCCCGTATTCCTCTGTCTCGGGTGTATGCTCACCGCGCAATTCTTTAAGCCAGCCAGGTGCCTGAGCGGCCTGCTCGAAATCGAACAGTCCGGTGTTTAGTACATTATCTAGGGGAACCTGTCCAAACTGTGAAACAACGATTCTGGCCCGTGGATTAAGCGAACGTAAAACCGCCATCAGTTTTTCTTTTTGCGCTTCACTGATAAGATCGACTTTATTAAGGACCAGCACATCACAGAATTCAATCTGATCGATCAGCAGGTCAACCACGTTCCTTTCATCGCCTTCACCGAGCGATTCTCCGCGTGACTGAATACTGTCTTGCGAACCATAGTCCTTCAGAAAATTGTACGCATCCACCACAGTGACCATAGTGTCAAGGCGGGCCACCGTCGAAAGGCTTTCACCGTCATCGCCCGCAAAGGTAAAAGTTTCAGCAACAGGCAGAGGCTCAGATATACCGGTGGACTCAATGACAAGCTGATCAAAACGCCCTTCATTTGCCAGACGATTAACTTCGAGAAGAAGATCTTCGCGCAATGTGCAGCAAATGCAACCGTTGCTCATTTCTACCAGTTTTTCATCAGTCCGGGAGAGTTCTGCACCACCTTCCCTCACCAGGGCAGCATCAATATTCACCTCAGACATATCATTAACAATGACAGCAACACGACGGCCTTCCCGGTTGTTCAGAATATGGTTAAGCAGGGTTGTTTTCCCTGCTCCCAAAAATCCCGAAAGTACGGTAACCGGCAGGCGTTTATCGCCATGAAAATTTGCACTGACTTCGGACATTACCTTACATCTCCTCAGATATTCGTTGTGTTCGGATTAACCAGGATCGTTGAGCACGGTTAGCTCATCGCCTTTAATGGCGTTGTAAAAACAACTCCGCCGACCTGTGTGGCAGGCTCCACCTTTTTGATCCACAAGCAGTAGTACCGCATCTCCGTCGCAATCCAGACGGATATCATGTACTTGCTGAACGCAGCCGGAGGTCCCACCTTTTCGCCAAAGGCATGATCGGGATCGCGACCAGTAACAGGCTCTGCCAGTCAATAAGGTTTCATCAAGAGCCTGCTGATTCATCCAGGCCAGCATCAACACCTCTCCAGTGTCATATTGCTGTGCAATCGCAGCGATCAATCCATGAGAATCCCAGGGTATTGATGCCAGGATATCTTCAAGTTTAAAAACTGCACCTGCATGGGCTTTTTCCAGTAAGAGAAACATTGGCACCTCACTCATTATGTGTTATGTTATAACATAACAATCAAGTTTGCCAGTTCTTCTTTACTTACATGGCACGATCAAAACATCAGTAGATTTCCATCGTTTCAGGACAAGAAAAGGTTACATCGCTTGAAAATTACAGGAGGCCCGGTGAGTAATAGCCCATATTCTCTAAGTACAAGGGACACTGTATTATCGTCTGCGGATTGTTCCGGGCTGAGAGAGCTGATTGAGAGTAAGAAAATACGAATCACACCGCTCCGGGAGAGTGTTTATAATTTCGTCAGTCATGCTAAAGAAAAAGGCATTAGCGCATACCAGATCCTGGAATTAATGAAGCAATATAATCCGAATGCAAAACCGGCTACGGTTTACCGTTCTCTGGATTATTTGCAACAGGCAGGGATTATCGTAAAAATAGAATGCTGTAGTAAATTTATCAAAAAAAATAATTTATCCTCTGATGTTGTGACTCTTTTTTTGATTTGCTCAAATTGTGGAACAATAATTCAACATACTGACCACCTCATTCATACTTACATTGAGAAAAAAGCAATAGATTATGGTTGTACTGTACAAAAAAAAGATATTGAAGTTAAAGTGATTTGCCCTGATTGTCGAGGAAAGGGTTAAATCACCAATACGAATAATTATTGAAATCGAGCCAGGCGGCAAATCAATTTTAAAATATCTAAAAGCCATCACACTATTGCCTGACTCCATAATAAATATAACCGTCAACAAGGATTGTCGGTTGCTTTCATAATTGGCGTCAACAACCTCAATCATTCACAATGAACAAAAGACGTCAGAGCCTGATTTTTATATTCCACTGTCTTAAATGACCTTAACAGGCCGTACTTCTGGACGAATTACGTGCGAGTAAAATGATAATAAACAACCCTCCAATACCCGCCGTGATAATTCCAATTGGTAGTTCCTGCGGAGCCAGTATCGTCCGGCTGACTATATCACCGCCACACAGTAATATTGCACCCCACACGCCACACAAAGGTAACAACAACAGATGCTTAACGCCTGCAAAATGCCGACACAGATGAGGCACCATTAAGCCAACAAATCCAATCACGCCGGTTAATGCCACCATCAACGATGTTGCCAGTGCGCAACAAAGAAAAATCTCGATGCGCAGACGACTCACGTTAATCCCCAGCGACAACGCTGTCTGTTCTCCTGCCAGCACACCATCCAGAGAGCGCCACCGCACCAGGACAAAAGCAATCAGCAACACCAGGCTGAACACTGCAAAAGGCAAATTATTCCAGGTGGCTAATCCCAGACCGCCCAGTGACCAGAACAGTACAGAGCTGGCAGCTCGCTGATCGCCCGAAAAAATGAAATAACTGGTCAGCGCCCCGAACAAAAAAGAGATGGCAAGACCGCAGAGAATTAGATGCTCAGCTCCGCGTTGCTTTTTAAAATGAAACAACAGCATTACTGCTATGGCGGAACACCCACCACCAACAAACGCCGATACGGGGAGCGTTAATACACCGAGTTGATCACCAAAACGAGTGATCACCAGCACCGCTCCCGCTGACGCGCCGGAGGATAGCCCGAACAAAAAAGGATCGGCCAGATCGTTACGGGTGGTAGTTTGTAACAACGCCCCCACTATTGCCAGTCCCGCTCCTGTCAGCACAGAAAGCAACATCCTCGGTACGCGTAAATCCGTCACAATTCTGCTGACCATGGCAGATACCGGCTCATCCACCAGCTTCAGTGCTCCCAGCACCTGCATTAGCGACAGTGAGACTGTCCCTCTGGTTATGCTGAATAACATCAACCCAATCAGCACTACCATCGCTCCCCACACCGCCCAGTGATAGACGGTTACTTTACGAAGCCGCATGGTCTTATCGTACCCCGGCGAAAGTTGGAGCATGGTTAATGTATTACCGACCTGATTCCGTTACTCAGCGCTCGAAAGATATTGCATGGAAAGCCCAGCAGCGGCTGTGTTTCAGGTATCGAAGTTTGATAGCCAAGGGGAAAAAATCGCAAATTGCCATTACTGCAGTGGCACGTGAGCTGACCGGGTTTATGTGGGATATTGCATTCTCTGCACAACTCTCACCAACTCAGTCATCACAGAGTTAAACCCTGAAACCAGCCGGGCACGGATTGAGTGATCCTCGTCAAAAAGTTTCCTTACAATTATCATGTGCAACAAGTGCAATATTTTTTTGTGTCTGTAATTTACGAGTTGTTAATTGCATTTTTCTATATCCCTTTAATAACATAGACTTGTCAATAATAAAGATAGACAATCAGACTAATCTACAACATCCATTCACCATCCCTGGCGCATGAAATGGGACAATTAGAACTGATAGACTAAATCTAGTGCCAGAACATCATCTGTATTGATGCCACTGCGAGTGGTGAAGTCATTGTCATTGAGGAAATTAAATTTATACATTACGGCGGTAGACATGTTTTTATTGAAATAATAATTAGCGCCAACGGCAAGGTACTTTAACAAATTGATGGTTCAACAGTTACCGCTAAGGTCATCGCCAAACGAGACAGGAACAATATCTGATGAAGCCATTTTTCTTACAGAATGCATTGCATGTGCCCGAACGCAGTTGTAATAGAACTCAACTGATTGTTTACTGTCGACGCTGGAAAAAATGATTTCTTGTGTCGCTTTACCAATATAAAGGGTCCACTGTAGTCAATCTCATAACGTAACCCGTCGACAACGTCAGATAATTATGGCTGCCAAATTCGGTCTGGTGCATAAAACATTTTTATCCTGGAGCCATTCTCCCTGATGTTTCTGTATACCCAGTCACAGTCTTCCAAACCGGACAGGCAACCGTGAGACAATGACCAGGAACATAGTAAGCATATAAAATTTATATTTCACCAGAAGAGTATATTCCGCAGTAAAATCTGAACAACACAACCCTGTCTTTTAATGTGTTATATACTCATTTGCTGTTCGTATCTGACTCCTGAATTTAAATCTTCAAATTATCTCTGATGAAATTTATCATTCCTGATACTTTAAAAACCTGTAGCGATATTTATTCTTCACATTTTTTACGAAAAACATATCCTTTGAAACGGAAACCATCATGCTCATATACACGGCTATCGGGACATGAAAATAGTGCATAATCCCACTGTCCATGAACGTTATGGCAAGAACGCCTTCTTCACTGATATAGTCGACAGCCTTGATACGGTTTCTGTCAGGTACGCCAGTTTCCGGTGTAAACATGGCTTACTCCGTCAGTTGTCCGCCGTCTGGATGAAATAAATATGTTCAGCCTGCTCCCTGGTCTTATCGGAGGTCCCGGTCATCATCTCTGCAATGGCAAAAGCGAATTCAAAGGACACTCCCAGCCCTTTTCCTGTGATAAGATTACCGTCAATCACAACATTCTCTCCGGTATATATTCCGTCAGTACAGCTTTCCCACAAGCTACCGGAGCAGGTATATTTTCGACCTTTCAGAAGATTATTCGTACCCAGTACCCGTACCGGTGCAGAACATAATGCACATATCCATCGTCCGAATACGTCATGTTGCCGGATAAAACGGAGCACGTGCGAGTTTCCTGATAACGATACCGTGGAGTCAGGTCCGCCTGGTATAATAACAGCATCATAAACCAACTCCATAATCTCTTCAATACGTTTATCCGCATTTACCGACAGAGAAAAATACGCGCTGGTCGTTATCGATCCGGTACAGGATATGATATCCACATCGATACCCAACCTTCGCAAAATATCATAAACAATGACAACTTCGGCTTCTTCAAAACCAGTGTCAATCAGTAAAGCGGCTTTCATGCATCCTCCGCAGCAGGCGCTACTGCTGTATGATAAACTTCAGATACTTATTTATTTGTGGGCAATACCTGGAGATACAGCCCACAAGATTATTTGTAATAGATTACATCAAAAATAGTAGCGGATCCCGACGCGGAACCGATACTGCTCTTTATCATATTGAACCGAACGATCTAACCATGAAGCCTCAACATAAGGCTTCCAGTGTTGGTTATACGTATAGACTAATTTATTATTGAGTTCCCAGCTATGGTCTTTCCCGTTTGCTCTGTGATAGTCATTAATATTCATATAATAATCAGGCTCAAACGTATAGGCCCAGGTGTCATTGATTTTATAGTTCCAGTACATGACAAGCTGGTGCGTACTGTCTTTGTCATTATTGCCATTGAGGTCTGGCGTTTCATAGTTTTTATGGTTGTAACGGTAGCGGAATGTGACATTAAAATCCGGTGTAAATTTGTAATTCATATCAACATAAGGTGATACCGTGGAGCCATCAGTATTGTCAGTGATAATCAGCGCCGGAGAAACAGTAAATTCCTGTGTGGGTTTAAAAAACGGATACCACCCTTCGATTTCATTATAACTGTGCTTTAGCTCATCATACTTGTTTGTATTATACGCATTAGTCAGCATAATCCCGGCACCATTGGCAAAGTTATATGCGCCGCGTAAGACAAACTCATGTTTTTTAGATGCAGTATTATAGGCCTCCCTGACTTCAATCCAGGGCCCTGCAGAAAAAGAATGAACAGAATAAAGGGCACTCAGAGATAAAATCACTGCTTTTATGGCTTTCATATTTATACCTTCTAGATTCACGTTTAGCAGAAAAGGAACTGTATGGCTATATATTTATATGTAACCAGCACAGTTTCAAATTTCAGACACAACATTATTTTTATATCAGCGTATTATGTATCACTCCTCCAGTTGTACTGTAAATTGTACTGTAAAAAGACATAACACATTTTCAATCATCCCCCCTCCATTACTTTCCGGAAAAGAAACACCGCCCGGAACAGTGAATTTCCTTGTAAAGGATATGCGTACATCCTCATTATACATGGGTATTTATTGTCAGAATCAGCCCTCTATTTATTTCTGCATTCCCGCACACCTCATGTATTCATATGCTCCCGGATGCGGTTTAACATTCCAGATTAACACAGGGGTATAATTTTCATTTATCCAGAAAATGGAGCATCCTTGCTCCGGGATTTCTGCATGGTTCGTCAACGAAATATCTCATGTACCATGCTGGTCCCATCATCTTGTGTTACCAGTATGTTTTCCATGACTGGGTCATACGTATCAGAGCCTCGACATAGAAATAATCCCCCCAGCTTGCACATTCATCCACCCCTTTATTACTGGCAAGGTGATAGACTGAATGTTTAAGCAGCCCGTTACAGGGTTCATTTTTATCGGCCAGATAGCTCCGGGTCAGAGAAGACATAATCTTTCTGGATGCATTCAGATAATGGTTCCGTTCCGGGTCGGTCACCGGTAAATGTTTACACAGCTCCAGCAGTCCGCAGACCGCAATGGCTGCTGACGACGAGTCGCGAAGGGCGTCAGTACCCACCAGGGCAAGGTCCCAGTGACAGACATAGTCTTCCGGCAGGCGATTAAGAAAATAATTTGCCAGTCGTTTCGCCAGCTCAAGCAATTCTCTGTCGCCGGTATAGAGATAACTGAGTGTGAAACCGTAAATACCCCACGCCTGTCCCCGCGACCAGCAGGAATCATCCGCATAACCCTGCTGGGTATTACCATACCGGGGTTTTCCGGTCACGATATCCATATAGTAGGTGTGGAATGTCGATGCATCCTCACGAATAAGATAACGTGCAGCCTGGCAGACATGCTCGTACGCGGCCTGCGCAAACCGCAGATCACCAGTCTGCTCACTGGCCCAGTACAACAGCGGGAGGTTCATATTACAGTCAATAATCATCCTGCCTGCCTGTTCAGGATCAGAGAGGTCTCCCCAGGCCTGAATAATACGGGCTTTCTCATGGAAGCGCTCCAGCAGGGCCTCTGCGGCCATCAGTGAAAAACTGCGGGCATCCCTGTTCCCTGTCAGCCGCCAGGCCGCCACACATGAGAGTGTGTAGAGAAAGCCGAGGTCATGGGTATTGGTGTCGTGGCGACCGGCAATACGCAGCCCGAAGGACCGGACATTTTTTTCAGCCATTGAGCGGTATTTCTCATCCCCGCTCATCTCCCAGGCAAGCCATAACTGGCCGGTCCAGAAACTCGTTGTCCATTCCACGTTATCTGTCAGCGGATAATAGCCACCAACGCAGGTCTCTGCGGGAAAGCGCTCACCGAAATCCGTTAAATTACGGCTGATCAGCTCAAGAACCCGCAGACGTGCCTGAGTTAACTCATCATAAAACTGACGGTCTTCCGGCGATTCATCCGTCATGTCACGTAACGGCTCTTTCACGATATTATTTAACATATTTCGATTCCTTAACGGCCAGGTTGCATTTTACCTGTTTATTGATGGATTTTTTCGGGTGTATTCGGGTTGCTGACGCTGGCCGGACGGTCTCTGTTGTTCCGGCAGGCAGAGAGTGTCAGGGACGAAATCAGCGTGAATGCGAGTGCAATGCATCCCATGATGATGTAAGTCTTTTCAAAGCCGATTTTGTCATAGAGCTGACCGGCAGGTGCCGATACTACAACGTTCCCCACATACAGCATGGCCTGATAGCCCAGCAGGTACATGGTTGCATTCACACGTTTGTCAAAATGCTCGGCAATGTATTTGAAAATGGACACCAGCAACAGGCAGATTTCCAGCCCGTAAAGAGGCTTGAGTACGGAAATCAACAGATGCGAATCGCACATACCTGAGATAATTAGACGGGCACCCACCACCAGGCCGACAATCAGCAGACCCTTTTTAGCCCCGACATAATTCACAAAGGCCGGAATAATCATATACATGATAAATTCCATACCTGACTGCACGGTGCCCAGGTATCCAAATACCGCATTCCCCTGATGCACATCGTCAAAGAAGGTCACAAAATAGCGAGAGAATTGTTGTTCTGCGATGAACATCATCCAGGCCACACCGGCGATATACATGCAGAACGCCCAGAATTTACCGCTTTTCAGCAACGCGTACACATCAGCCGGAACAATTTTTTCCTTCGAAAGCACCTCACTGGCATGCGTGGTATGTGTGTTGACCTTCAGACTGAACAGAACAAACAGCATGATGACCGAGGTGACACTGCCTAGGATAAAGTTGTAAGCCGGAGAAAGATTAAACAGAATACCGGAAAAAGAGGAGGCCACAGCCCAGCCCAGTGATCCCCACATCCTTATCTGTCCAAATTCCATCCCGTTAAGGCGGCTGTAGCGGTCCGTATAGGATTCACAGGCAGCCACACCGGCATACCAGGCAAAGCTCAGGTACACTGCGCCGACAATAATTCCCAGCATGGTACTGGAAATAAGCAGGGGCTGGTAAACATAAATAAAGAACGGTGCCATCAGGGCTGACATGGCAACCACAAAATAAAGCAGGTATTTATTCATTCCCAGCTTATCGAGAATATACCCGTAGATGGGCTTCAGGATAACGGAAAAAACACCATTTACGGCAAAGACAGTACCGATGACAGTACCGCTGAGGTTTGTTTTTTGCCCCAGCCAGATAGCCAGCAAACCAATACTTGCAGACCAGGTAAAGAAATACATGAAAATAAAGGAGCTGATTTTATAATATTCAGACCGGTTTGCTGATGTTATATTTTTCATAAACGCCTCGTTAAAATGCAGCCATTCATTGCGGGGTCAGAGACTGACAGAGATATTTTTTTCTGTACCGGCATGCCGGATACACAGGGTATTATCACGAATACTCAGTTGAGGTCTGGTAGTGTATTTTCTGTTTACCTCACCTTCAGCAGCAACAGCGCTGACAAGCCAGCTGACTCCCTGCGGAACCAGCCCGGACAAGGTGGGAATTGCTGCACATTCAGCAAACATAATGCTGCTGTTGGGCGGGGTGATAACATAACCCGATACCCGGCGGATATAAGGCGATAAGTCACGGATAACGCTGGTACCGTTTCCTGCGCAAAGCCGACTTTCCCGGTCATCATCAGGTGTGAATATGTCAGTACCGTTCATCACAGCGAAACCGCCTTCCACCGATTTCAGGTTTCGTGCGCTGTCAACACGGTGAATACGGACGTGCCATTCCCCGCAGGGGATAAGCCAGGTGTCTGTATGGACATCGTGCCATGGTGACCACCGGGACCAGATATAGTCATCATGAACAGAAACGAGCTCACAGTCCCTCCTTCCACGCCAGTAATCATCGTTTTCACTCAGAAGCAGCATGGAATCGCAGGCGGCATGTTTAATGCCGTAACGTCCCCGTTCAATGGTAAATCCGAAAAGACTGGAATAAGCAAATTTAGTGTATTTGGCTTCGGTATTGACGTAATTGTTCAGTTCCAGTTGTCCGGATGTCAGCATATAAACGTGTTCGCTGTCTGCCGGGTGCATAATTAACTGCGAAGCCTGTGGAATGGCGTGTTTTTCTTTCATCGCCGGTAGCGACTGTTCAGCAGACAACCAGAATTCATCATCCTCCGGGATGGCCAGGATCAGAAAATTTTTCAGTGACCAGTAGGGTGAACCCGGTGAATTATAATCTTCACAGAATGCCAGGTTGGGGTAGGCATAACCGAGCGTCATAATGCCGTCCCGATCAAGGAAAGGTTTATTCTGCCACCATCGTAAATTGCGCAGAATAATCCCCTTCACCTGTCCAGGGCTGAGAACGTCCAGCCCGGAGAAAGCCACGGCACACCAGAACGCGACGGTGGCAAACCGGTAAGTCAGGCTCCGGCCGAAAGGAATGGAAGAACCATCTGATGCGGACATATAGACAAAGTCATTTGCAAAGAGCCGTGCCCGGTGACGCAACTCTTCAGCCCGTAGCGGATCGTCGTCTTCATTCAGCGTGGCATAAATCAGCCCATAGAAGTGGAATGCCATGGAAATGTAATAATCACGCGGACGGCCATTACCGTCTGAATACCATCCGCCCCCCAGATAATAGGCTTCCATCATTTCGAAACGCTGATTAATGACGTCATTGTCCCAGGGTAAACCAGCCCGTTTAAAGCCCAACTGAACCATAATGGCAAAATAATTCCAGTTACTGTCCGGCATAACGGATGTCGAGATCTGATTCAGCCAGTGATATAAATTCGACAATTCTTTTTCAGAGAATTGCTCCGTCAGTCTGTCCTGTAACAGCGCCAGTCCCAGACCATAGACCGCCATTTCAACAAGACGCTGGTCGTACGGACCGGCGTCTCCCCAGTATGCAGGCGACTGCGGATCTGTTCCGGCTTTAATTGCCTCAATATAGTGCTTGCTGAAATGCTCTGCCTCTCCGGAAGCCATAAGGGGGAATACTCCCCACAGAGCCCGTGAAAATCCTTCCATGCGGGCGATTTCCGGTCCGTAATGCGCACAAGTATCTCCGAGCGAAAACCCGGCATTGTCCGGAGAAAAATGGTTATTCAGCGGCTCCAGAAGTGTGGAAAGGAACTGAATGACATCCTGCCTGGAGGACAAGGGATTTGATTTGATTTTCCCGCAACTCATGATGTTACCTCTGGTGTATCGTCTCTTTTCCCGCCTGCATCAGTACAGAAATATCCGGTCATAACGCAGAGTCGGTGGATGCACAGAGGATAGGGAGGCCTTATTGCTTAAAATGTTATCAATATCACATATCCGGCACAGTTATGACACGCCGTTATTGAAAATTTAAAAATACGTTTTATTAATGACAGCATCTGCTCAAAAAGTTGAAAATATTGCACCATGCATCCAACACCCATTGCCGACAGGCTTGAACATATCCCTCTCAGGGACAGTATCATTTCTTTCAGCCGGCTGAATGCAAATCCGGTCCGATATCATCACTGGCATCAGTGCCTTGAAGTCATGTATGTGGAGGAAGGATATGGGGTCGTTATTGCCAATAACCGGCATTACACTTTGCGTCCGGGAAGGCTTTTCATATTCCCTCCTTTTACTCTGCATAAAATTATGGTGGAGGAAAGCACAGCCAATGCATATCGTCGGACAATCATTCATGTTGACCAGAGTGCGGTGTTTCATGCCTTCGATGCCTTTCCACATCATCAGCAGAAATTCAGTCAGTTATCCGCACGAGGAAGTGAGGCGTTTGTTGCCGACCTTACCGATTTGCACATCTGGCTTAATACACTGTTCACACATTACAGTATGCTGGCAGAAGAGCATGAACTGGACAGAGAAAATGTTGCTACTTTACTGCTTTCCCTGTTCAGTATGCTTCCATCGCAAGAACGAGATATTCAGGTGGATGAATACAAGCTTTCTGCTCAGGTGATGTTATGGGTGGAGGAAAATTATATGAAAAAAATCAGTCTGGATAATATGTCATTAGATTTGAAAAAGTCAAAAAGTTATATTTCCCGACGATTTCACACTGAAACAGGAGAAAAAATGAATGAATATATCACCACCTATCGGTTAAGAAAGGCCTGTGAATTTCTGCTGCGAAGCAAGCTGAGTATTAATGAGATAGGAAATATGGTCGGCTATTCCGATACGACATACTTTATTACTGCCTTTAAAAAAGGCATCGGGGAATCACCTCTGCAATATCGTAAACATCACCAGAAATGAACAAGGGGTAACCATTATCGCCAGGAACACTTTTTTTATGCAAAAAATAATATCAATCCATTACAATCGGGAATCTATCAATCCAGTATAACGCTTGTAATACTTGATATTTTCAGCAATAAAATTATAATCATAGTATCAGAAAAACACAGGATAACTCCATGATAAAAACAGAACCCGATAAAACAATCATTATCTATGAAGATAATTACGTCCAAAAAGGCATTGAATACCTTGATCCAGGTAACATTTGCAAATTGATAAAATCGGATGACATTATTGCTCTTCAATATATAGAATCACCCTGTAAAATCTTCGCCATATTTGAACCTGGGTTATAATCCAAATACGATTCACAACCACACCCTTAATTCTTTAAAAAAAATGAATGTTAAACGCTCAAGAGATCTGTTCCTGTAGGAACAGGTAAACAACTCTGTGTTACTGCCACTGTATTAATCACTCATATGGTCACCGAACTCGAAAATGTAACTTATCGGCACTCTCCAGTTTTTGCTAATTAGATTCCATTTTTTGATATTTTTCATTGCCGATCAATAAACTTCCATACTGAGCCATCAGTCGGGGACACTTTATGTTTCTTAACGGAGATACTACTTATGCTATGAGCTCGTCTGTTTTGCTAACCTTCAATTTCCTGTCATCCCGGACTCCTGCAACCAACATCACTACCGCTTTGGTCGGATCTTGCTTTTTTGTGCAACCTTTATTAAATACTAATGTAATCCATATATAAACTAATAACATTTAAATCTATATATTTTAAATCCTGTCCCAACAGAATTTTTTGCAGACAATGATGCCACAGGTTAAACGCAGCATCGCTTCATAATTTTCGATCTTTTTCTCCCAACGGATCAGTATCCAAGAGGTTCATCCAACGGTGCGTCTCTCTTCAACCCATCTATGCGCTTTAAAGCCAATATTTTTTCTGGCATCAGACTCCATTTTACGAAACTGAATATGCGATTCGTAACGCCGACTTTTTGTAAGTGATGAGATGGTCTTCCCCTCATTAAGGAATGGTGGTTCGTCTGGCCTGCAGTGCATGACGGAAAGGTGACCATTACTCTTTCGCAGCTGGTAATTCTGCCTGATAAACCGGAGTGACACCGGCCAGAAACATCCCGCTTTAACTCGCTAACAATGTTGAAAAAAATCATGGCTGCGTAATAAAAGTGGCGATGTCTCAGGATTACCTCGCCCGTATCACCGTACTGAATAAAACTTCGACGAAATACAGTCAGTTCAGTTTCGTTGGCTGAGGACAAGGTCAGCGTGCACTCTGCATTATCGTTCGGGTGTTCAGCTGTCACCAGGGGAATATAAACATCAATATTATCAGCGTCCCAGAGATGTCTGAATCAGCCATGGCAATTCATTTTTCGCTACATCCAGTCTTTCAAAAGAGCATCTTTACTTGATACAACAATGTTGACCGGTATATTTTTGCGCCCTCAAGGAAAGCAACACCATTTAATTCCACAGTAAATACATTACTTTTAGTTAAATTAAACCATTTATCATGCAAAACATCATATTAAAACAACATAACAAATACAAATCCATCATACAGCCTTTAATTAAAAAAAATAAATTTGATTTATAGTAATTTAATAATATATATTATTATCATAAAAAAAAAGGAGAATAAGAATGAAAAAACACTGTCACCCGACACTGACCAGCTATCCTGTTAAAACAAAAAAAATAATACAGAACTCTGCAGAGTGTATAATCCTTACCTGTCTGAATTCACCGAAAAGTACAATGAAGCACAGGACTTTTACCTTCATTATGTTTCAGGCGTCTGTGACGATATCGTAAGGATAAAAGATTATGGACACAATCCTGACACTTATAAAAAAATAACAGCTTAAGAAAGGAGAACCCCCGTGAATAATCATACAGTTAACAGTTTATTTTTCAGTAAGACAAAAAAAGACGTCCTAGACTGCATTGCAGCAGGAATCGATATTAATGCGCTGGACCAGTCAGGTAAAAATGCATTATTTTACAACTATCACTTCAGTGCGATTGAGGCCATGATTGAAGCGGGAATAAACCTGAACCACACAGACAGTCACGGCAATACGGTTCTGTTTCGTGGAACAACGCCGGAAATACTCAGACTGTTAATCGACTCCGGCATTAATATTCATCATATAAATAACCGGGGAGAGACCTGCCTTTTCCATCAGTGGCATAATGAAGAATGTTCCGCCATTCTCATTAAAGCCGGGGTGGATGTTAACAGTACCGATAATGACGGACAAACGCTTCTTTACCGGTTGTTCAGGCATGACAGTCTTGATTACTGGGTAAATGCGGGTTGTGACCTTAACCACAGGGATAATGACGGTAATACTGCACTGCACCTGCCAGACAGAAAAGGGATTGTGTATGATTATAAATTAAGCGCTGTCAATCGTCATATCGACAGGATAGATAACACCCCTGTTCTGTTCAGGCATCTTTCTGCTGAAGGATTATCCCTGATAGCTTTACTTCATCAGAAAGGACTTAACTTTACCATTGCTGACCACTGTACCCTTTCGCTGTATGTAAAAGATATGAAAGAATTTTTCGGGAAATTAAAAACATACACGGGCATCAGTCATGTTCATTTTTATAATGATAAAAATAAACACATTTGCAGCTATACCGGTTTTGAAATCATCAAATGGTTTATCCGGAATGGTATCAGAATGGATGACGACATTCTGAGAAAACGTGCCGACTCTGATAAAGTCTTTGATTATATAGCAGGAAGAGAGAAAAAGGACTTATTCAGGGTCATGAAACCTGAACTCACCCCGGTACCGAAGAAAAAAAGGATATGAAATTTCTGCGTTAATCATTCCCTGTCCGGCCTGAAAGGCTCCATTCATGATAAATAATCGGATAATTCCTGACGAGTAAGTTTTCTGACAAATGGCTTACTCATTTTATCATTTACTGATTAATTTTATTATTTGCACCGCAACAGCTTGACTTATTTATTTCATCCATTATCTGTAGTAATAAATACACAATACAAGGATGACTATGAATAATAAAATAAATAATCATAATGACATAACAAGGTTATCAAGGCGTGGAAAATTCCATACTGACAAACTTCCACCTGATGAAATACGAAGCCACTGTGTCAGTGTCAGATTAAATGAAGAAGAATTAACTATTCTCGACAGTAAAAGAGGCCAGTATAAAAAAGGGGAATGGCTAAGAATGGCTTCCCTGGATAAACTCCCACCGATTCTGCCCGAAATAAATCGCGAAGCATGGATTAAACTCGGCAGCCTTTCCCATGATTTAAATTACCTGCTGAATCATCTTGACAAGAAAAGTCCTGACAGCGAACTAACCCGTACAGAACTCTTTGCCCTGCGCAGACAAATCAAAACTCTTCGGGATCACCTTATTCCCTCAACATTTCTGGAGCCAGACCGATGAAAGGCATGCAGAAAATAAAAAGGGGTAAACAGTTTGCAGGCGTGTTGCTTTACAGCCTCAAATCCGGCCCACACCACAACGTTATGCCTTATGTCATCGGTGGTAATATGACCGGAAGTTCGGTGGCTGAGCTTATCAGTGAGTTTGAAAGTTCTAAACAATTGCGTCCCGATGTCACCAAACCCGTCTGGCATAATTCACTTCGCCTGCCAAAGGGAGAAACACTGTCAGCCAGACAGTGGGCGGCATTCGCCGACGATTATATGGCCCGGATGGGGTTCACTGAAACGCACCTTCGCTGTTATATCCTTCACGACGATGCCGACGGGCAGCATATCCATATCATTGCAAGTCGCATTAACATGGCCGGTGGAAAGCTGTACCTGGGGAAAAATGAAAATCTCATCAGCACCCGCATTATCAGCGAACTGGAGCGAATACACGGACTCACTGAAACGCCCCCCGCCACAGGCAGCCGTCGCAGGGATAAAGGTAAACCTTCCCGCAATGAGCTGAAGATGGCGGAACGAACGGCAACGCCCTGCCCCAGGTCAGCCCTGCAGGGTCTGATTGATAATGTCTTAACGCATCGTCCCGATTTATTGACTTTTATCGACATGCTGGAACGGAAAGGTGTGACCTGTAAACCCAATATCGCGTCGACCGGAAAAATGAATGGATTTTCATTTCAGTACCAGGGCATTGCCTTTAAAGCATCTCAGCTTGGAAAAAAGTATGGCTGGTCTTCTCTGCAAACGCAGATTGATTTTACACCAGAGCGCCTGGCGTTACTGAAAAAAGAGCAACAGCAGACTGCGCCAGTGCCAGTGCCAGTGCCAGTGCCAGTGCCAGTGCCATCATGCGAGCCTGAAGAACAGGTTGCAAGCCGGGAAACGATTCTGGAGAAAATCCTTCAGCTTGAAGAAAAAATTCGCCTGGAAAGACAACAGGAAACAGTGAGAGTCATTCAACTCAGGAGCAAACTGCACAATACAGCTCGTCAGATACCCCGCCAGCGTCGGCTGTATTCGTGGCTTGCATTGCTTGGCCATATTGTGGCAGTTCTCAGGCGCAGGGGTATGTCTCTGTTACATGCCACTGTACAACCTTTCCACCAAATCCTGCACCTGCATCTTCTGACACCCTGTCATTCCATGACAACAAATCCCATTAAAGAACAATTAGTTAAAAATAACTCCCATCCTGCACTATAAGTTACCTAGTCCATACTTTAGTGATAGTCAATAAAATATTGATCGTTTATATAGATCGATAATCTTATTATGATAGCCATTATCTATCAACAGGAATCCATCGATCGGTACAAGCAATTTTACTAAAGCAGATCATTCATCGAAAATGTTCATAAATACATCACCTTAAATCAGGCCACGGAGTCATGATGGATAATAAAACGATTAGCTGCCCCTTCTGCTTTACACAAAGCCCGCACGGCGTGCGGATTTGCAAAGGTTGCCATGCAAAAGTGGCCTATGGTGAAAGTCCGCTCAGTGTGGCATTCCTGTTTCAATTCGTGGCATTCGGTCTCGCCTGGTTAGTATTTTCATTGACCGACAGCACTCCTGTCTCAGTCATTACATTTTTTGCCAGCGTCATTATTCTTATCTGCATAATTAAAAAGAAATATGCAGACAGAGTTGTTTTTATACGGTGATATTAATTTCACACCACCGCAAACATAAAAAATCAATATGGGAGAACTTATGAACAGATTCATGATTTCTGTGTTTTTTATTTCTGTTTTCCTTATTTCTGGTTGTTCAATATCAGGCAACCAGCATCTAAAAAAAGAAACATCACAAAGTCTGCAGTCGAAAATTATCAAAAATAAAACAACGAAATCAGAAATCATTACCGCATTCGGTGAGCCCGAAACCAAAACTACACTTGATAGTGGAAATGAAGAATGGACTTATTCGATGGATAACAATCAGTTTGATGCCACCACATTCATTCCCGTGATTGGACTGCTGACAGGGGGTTCACAGACGCAGGCCAAAACGCTGGAAATCGAATTTCAAGGCGAAACGGTCAGCAAGTGGACGTTCTCTGAAAACAACAGCAAGATGAAAACCGGTCTTATTCAATAACGTACTCTACAGTCTGGGATTATTTTATGAAAACATATACATTTACCACACTCATTGCGTCCATCTTTTTGCTGAGCGGCTGTACCGGTGAACCGTCTGAGCAGGATATTTACACTGCGATGAATAAGGTCGTGGAGCAGACGAATGCCATCGTTAAATCCATAGCGAGAAACGATATCACGCCTGACATGCTGCGGACGTTAAAATCAGTCAAAAAACACGACTGCGAAAAACTATCGGATAAAAGCTATAAATGCAATGTAACAGCTGTTGTCGATAACGAAAAACGCACAGCGGCTGTCACGCTGGTTAAAACGGATGATGGCTGGCAGGTCGTTGATAAGTAAGACCACAGTAAAACAATCCCGCCTGGCAGGACACCAAACCGGTGGCTCCTGCCTTTTTAATGCCCGGTAATGTCTTGCGGGAAACGACTGCTTTTATGTCATTCAGCCATACTCAGCCTTGTCCGGCGCATTTCCGCTATCTCACAGCCTTTTCCTGACCACGGATCCTGGTGGTGTATAAGCCAGAGAACGTGCAATGCGTTTCTTTTCATACTGTGCCAGTAAATCAGCATAGATGTGCTCTGCTTCATCCAGATTGCCTGAAATATAATTCACGAGCGAATTCAGGCAATGCAGCAATGTGTCACTGTTTGCGAGTTGCCTGAGCAGAGGGGCCTTCAGGGTAGAAACGACACCCATAAACATCTGCATGATATTATCAACGTGATAACACGAATTGCGATATTGCGCCCGTGAATAAAAATACTTCAGATGGTATCCAGCGAAAAGCACATAAAGTTTTCTGTAAAAATTATTGTTATTAACACTGTCGCGATGGTGTGTTATATATTTATCAACAACAAATATAAACTTTTCTTCCTGAGAAGAAACACAAATATTACTCATAACCCTCTCCTTTTTTGTTTTTATAATTAAGTACTATCAGCTTTAAAATTTAAATCAATACAAAATTGAAAATATTTTATTTTAAAATGACAACTATTTATCCTGTTAATACTGGAAACAGCTTTCGCTGTTGCAAGGTTGAGTCCGATCGATTGCATTACCACTTTCTTTTTTCAAAAACCAAGTAGTTTCCAGATTTCAGATAAAACCCCTCAGGAATTTTTTTTGAGAGAGTGCTACGCACCGGCTCACGCCCCCGACGACAGATATATGTTAATTATTTTTACCCGTCAGATGAAAACCCAACGTTTAATCCTCCTTGCAGCGCCGCTGAGTGCCCTCAGCACTCACTCGCTGAAGCAGAAAGGATTTTTCCGTGAGGGTCTAGGCGTGAGCCGTCTTAAGTTAACGGGTAAATCATGTAGTCGGTTCCGCTCTTCCGCTAAACTCAGTTTTCTGACATTTTGCGCGAAGCGTATTTCTACTGACAGTTAAACACTATAGAATGTTCTGAAGCCCAGTGGCGCAACACACAGGTGCGCAGGCTTCACTTAAGGAATAATATTACGAAGGAAAATCAGCAATGGCAGTGTTTATCAAACTGTGTACAAAGGAATTTTGTGTCAGTCTAAAGCAAAATTTCGGTTTCTTGTTTCTTTATCACTCTTTTATCTTGCAAATCCACGAAGAAAATTAATAAATTATATCAACAATTTAAGATAACATCTGGTTATATCTTTCAGAACCAAAAATTATTAATAACATAACAGGTGATGGTGAAATTTAGCACCCTTCGTAATAACTCTGACAACCATCAATATTCCACCCCAAAAAAACACAGAGTAATAAATTTAATGTTTTTTTGAATTTTTATTACTAATAATATTGACAAACAAATTTAATATGCCATATCTGTTATCACAATAATAAAAAAGGAGCCATTATGTCAAACACAAGTGTTATGTTAACTAAAGAACAAAAAGCAATAATTGCAGAAGCATTAGATGTTATGCCCGAAGATCTGGAAGAAATAAAAGTTAAAGCAAGTGCCTGTAAAAAGACATCCTTTCGTGACGATTTTTCGATGGTCTTTAAAAATAATACAGCCACACTCGCCAGAATGGATCTGACACCGACGGCATTCAGAATTGTTATTTATCTCTTCTCAGTCATTGATTATGGAAATATTATCCCTGACTTTTCACAGTCACGTACTGC
The DNA here is from genome assembly GCF_041021625.1 of Enterobacter sp. MALB-1. NCBI lineage: Bacteria > Pseudomonadati > Pseudomonadota > Gammaproteobacteria > Enterobacterales > Enterobacteriaceae > Enterobacter > Enterobacter sp. MALB-1. The sequence continues at coordinate 1,174,278 of NZ_JBDPJL010000001.1, read as the reverse complement.
CAGAGAGTTAGGACTGAATAAATCGAATGTTTCACGTGCATTCAGAGAATTGTTTGAGAGGAAAATACTGATCCGTAACGCTGAAGACGGTCAGGTTTACCTGAATTCTAATTTATGTGTAAAAGGAATTCCTCATCGTTTCAATGAAGATCTGATGGATAAATTTAGTAAATCCAGACTTGAGACTGAAGATTTTGGCACTTCATTCAACTTTTATCGCGCAGGGCGCAAAACAAAGCCTGTAAAAAAATCCAGAAACAGATATCCAACTGACGGCATTCCCTTTTAAAAGACATAACAGCGCTGGTGATTTTATGCCCCATGCCAGCGAAAAACTTAACAAAACAAAGGATATCTTTATGAAGAATAGACTCCCTACTTACCTTTACCAGAATAAATTATCAGATGAACAAAGCAATCTGAACAATACTGCTCACAATGCATTTTGGCTTCTCACATTAATTGCTTCATACACACCAGATAAAAGCACTGTTTACCTGAGTTTTCACCGTGCAACATCCATCGCACAACATGAAGAGATACATATCACACCAGCCCGATTTTATCAGGCCATCGATAAACTGATTGATACAAATATTATTATGCGTACTGAATTTAAATACCAGTATCGTTTAAACCCTGAATTTTTCAGTTTTCCTAAATAAAACAATTAGGGAAACATTAAAAATATCTTTCCCAAAAACACTTTCCATAGCAAACTCCGCATATCCATTATAAATTACTATCAAAAGTATATCCTTTCATTTTACATCCCATTACCAGTAAAGTTAAAATAAAAAGGTACAGACTTATACTGTCTGTACCCATGATAATTCGTTGCAAATTTCACGAATTATTACATGCATTATTTTTTCTGATGATATTTTTTTCATTAATAATGTGCTCAATACATTTCTGCACTTCGTCATTAATGGAAACCTCAGCGCCACCTACTTCAAGTATAGCATACAGCATAAAGATAAGGACACGATGAAACTCTATCACTCCGACAGGATCCACATAATTACGATAACTTTCAATAGCCTCATAAAAACTATCCGGTGAAGTTACAAACGCACATACAAAATCTTTATCTTCCGGCACTCTGATTGAATTATTCATTTTAACTCTCCTGTACTTTTTAATCTTGAATGTCATGGTAAAAAAGTCACCATGATTCTTACTACTAACTATTGCTATTACTGCTTAATACTTAAATTTGACCTAGTAATATTTATTAAGTATCAGGGGGGCCTCTGCCCATTGCTGAATAGCACCATTTATTTTTAAACCCTGAATTTAACATTTTCATTATTAACTCCGTAATCAGGCTGCATTTTTACGTGAACGTTCAATTGCAGATGCGATCCATTCATCAACTTCGCTTTCTACAAATGCAATTGCACGCGTGCCAATTTTTATCGGTTTTGGAAATAAGCCTTCACTAATCAAACGATAAATCCATGCTTTGCCGTAGCCGGTTCTGTTCATAACTTCTGGCAAGCGAATTAGGCGGGTATTTTGATTGTTCATTTTATTTCCCCTTTGTCGTTGTGATGGGATCACTATACGAACAGTTGGGAAAAGAAAGAAGCGAGCTTATTAACTGCAGGGTTACGATCTGCCCTGCAGTAGTAGACTTCGGGAATTCGGGATTAGTTAGAATCAGAGAGTTTCATCACATCTGAAACTCTCATATTTTTCAGGTGGGGATTTCGGTTCATGAAAAAATTGAACTGCCTAATGAAGTCTATCGTTGCAGCTTTCATCGCAAGCGGTCGATCCGAGTCTTTAATGTGATATCCTAAACGGATAGTTGTTTCTTCATCTTCATCAGTATAAAGAAGCCGGGAGAGGCGATCATCTGAGATTCGTAGTTCTTTCCTTTTTGCCCAAAGTAAGATGTCCAGCATCGCAACCAACCTGTAATTTATGATTTTTTTAATGGTTCCATAGCCGAAACGAACGATACCGGTTTCATTAACTTCCACTCCTTTCACCGATCTCCATTGTGGCAGGGCCGCTTTTATCGATTCGGCTATTTCATCGTCAGTACCACTACCAAGATCGATTTCAAGCAACACCGTTTTCTCACATAAGGGGGACAAGAGTTGTGACACATAAGCTTCATGATGAGGCGCATTAACACAATATTCATCGTTTCCTTCCTCCCAGCTGAAAAGATTGACACTAAGGGCCATTACACTAAGTTCAGCAAGTCTGGTGATATCGGTGATAAAAATGTGTGGAGGACTGTAGAGGGTATCGTTAACGGTTGGATAATCGAGTTGCTTCCCTTTGAATAGATGGGGATTACCACTGAAAATTTCAGTCATGTACACCCACAGCCCTTTCTTTTCTTCTTCAGTAGGCCATGGCTTGTACAGAAGTGCTCTTGCCCAAAGTTCGTGATACAAGGCATTTAAACTGATGTCTTCGAGCTTGCGATAGTTATCTATGTCAAGCCAAGCTTTGATTTCTTTAGTATGCTCTGGTGACCAGTTTTTCAAAATTCAAATCTCCTGCCTTCTTAAAGATTTAAGTCATACGAATAGGGTTCAGTTAGTTTGAAAAAACTACCGTATTCACTAATCGATGAAAAGCAGTTCCTGCCTGCAAGTTCACCTGTCAGAAGGAAGTTGAACGGAAAAATTTGTTATCTTTTAATGCACCTCGCCAGAGTGCACGCTCGGTTCTGAGAGAAGAGGCCGGGAAATAGTCCGACTACACTCTGCCTCTTACTCTGCTCTGGGCGCGAAAACACTGGGCGTATCTTGCCGTTGTTCTCGACCTGTTCGTCAGAAAACCGGTGGGGGAGCAATGTCATTCTCACCTGACAGCAAACTCACAATCAAAGCACTCGAAATGGCCAGAGAGCGCCGGGGATCAACAACAGGTAACTTACTGCCTCCACCAACGACCTAATATTGATCCTGCTTGTTAACTCAGCAATAACACCGGATTTCCGTTTTTACTTCAGTCGATAGCTTTCTCCTTTTATTTGTGCGACGTGTCAGTGATGTAAAGTCCGGTCCAACATTGCTGTTGTAAGAACAGCATCTCCTGTGAAGGTTTGGTCCCATTGTCCGAATGGCAGGTTGCAGGCGTAAATTTACTGCAGGTGTTTCTGACGTATCCAAGAGTGGTTTGTTAAAATTTTACTTCCTTAAATCAGAAACGCCTGTCCCCGCTGTTGCATTTCACAGAATTTCTGATATCTAATAAATTAAAGCATTTTTTCATGGGGTTGTTTATGGACTTATTAAAGTACTTATCAGAAAAGGGATTAACCGAAAGGGCTCTCGACTTCATCACATCACAATTATTCTTCAATGCAGAGTCGCCTGATAACCTAAAGTACGCTTTAAAAGCGGGTTATGATATTAATACTGTTGATAGTAGCGGCAACAGTGCTATTTTTGGCTGCAGGACACTGGAAGCACTGGATTTTCTACTTAGCAATGAAGTCAATATACACCATATCAACAAGGAGGGACAAAATGCGCTCTTTCATCAAAAAAATCCAGAAATTCTGAAGAAGCTGATTGATCTGGGTTTAGACACCTCACATACAGATACTAAGGGCTATACCTGCATTTTTGCACATTACAGGGACCCTGAAGGACTAAAAGTATTACTTAATGCAGGTTGTGATATAAATCACGTCGATAACAAAGAAAGAAATATTCTCTTCCTGCCCCTCTCCCCGGAAGTTTTATCCATAGCAATAGATTCCGGATGCAATGTCAATCATATTAATCATGCAGGAAAAGGTTTTATTGAAGAGGAATATGACGATGAGTTGCATAATATCATTCTCCGCCATATTGATAAATTTGAAAGAAGAACGTTGCATGTCGATTTTTGCAATACCAACTCAGTATTATTTTTATATAAACTCTCTGAATTTGGATTCAAAATTGAGCTCAATAAAGACCGTTTCGTAATTAACAGTTACATTAGCGATTACAAAGATATTTTAAGCACTCTTGATTGTATCAGTGACATTCAAGATGTTAATTTCTATAATTATGACGGTGTTCCTCTTTACAAAGATATAGATAAGCGAATTGTAAAGTGGATGATAAGAAATAATTTCCTCATTGATCTTACAAAAATTTCTGATGATAAAAATCATGAACATATATTAAAATACAAAACCAGTTACGAGCAAAAAGAAATATCTAGAAATTTCAAACATGCTAAAAATAAAATTTCAAAAGTCAAAAACGGTGGAAGGCTATGATATTTATTCGCAGAGTTTTGTCTGAACCACCGAATTGAAGGCGTTGAGGGTATCCAGAGCCGTTGTTAATTCTTTATACATGTGGCCATAACTTTACCATTAATGATGAAATATACAATTACCCTCCGAACATAAAGGGATGGGCATCATGACAAAACCCGGTGAAAAAGATGATGATCTACTCACTCCAGACGAGGTATGCGGGCTCCTACGGATAACCCAAAAGACACTTTATGAACGGAGCAATATGCACCGGTAACGCCAATTGCTGGCACCGTTCCGGTTTTCTGCGAAGGGGATGCGCTATGAACGGCGCAATCTGAAAGCGTTTATCGATAAATACCGCCGTAAGTATTAAATTTATTCTGGGGATGGGATTTTCCATCCCATAACTTCGAGTTCTCTACAAATGAATTGGTATGCAGGTAGTATCTCTTCCAGATTCGCATGTTTTTGTACGAAGATTGAAAAAGCCAGAACCGCACTCATTTTTTCTTTATAGAAAAAGTATTGTCTTAGTGGATGTTTATCTTCGCCATATGCTGGAAATTCGATCCCAGTATACTTATCCCCCATATTTTTATAGAATTGGTCCAAGGTAAGATCATAGATTTTTGAATCAACCTCTACCCAAAAATGATGATATAGCCTATTACGAGTAGAGCCATGTACTACTTTTATGATATCGCGGGTAAAAAAGTGGCTAAGAAGCATCCCCAGAAATACAGATGCACCTTGGCAAGAATTCTCAGGAAACATGCCGAAGAATGGCACACCCGACTCATCAAAATAATCGAAATTTTCTTCAAAGACACTCCGCAGGTCTTTGGCAAGCTTTGTAACTAATCCGTCCATGATTGTTTCTACTATAATGAAGCCATGCATTTAACATGCATGGCTATGTGAACCTTAAGAATTAGAGCGCTTAGGTGGTCTCGTAAATTGTACCAAAGCTCCTTTATGCTCGTTAGCCTGCTCTTCACGCCGCTCGGCCAGCATAGATTTTAATTTTGCCAGATGCACAACAGCAGCCTTCTTGCCGGTCAGATAGCCCTCTGGTAAACCAACCATCATTTCGACATCGATAGCAGACAATCCCGCAAAGGCAGCAAGCCGTTCAACTGAAATAATTCCAGAAGACGCCAACAATTCAATAGTACGTTTCAACAAACGTGGTTTTTCAGGCTCACGATAATCATCTCCCGGCTCTGATTTCACTCCCCAACGTGCTGAACGGCGTTTATAAAGATTTTGTTTCTCTTCTTCAGTAATAATATTCAGCACATGCAAACGCATGATGCTTGCCGCGACAGAAATACCGTAGCGTTGTTTAATTAAAAGCAAGCTATCTAATGTGACCGGGGTTCTAATTTCTTCGGCAAATGTCTCGGCAGGAAGCAGCAGCGCCCCCGCAAATTTATGAGCCTGGCTTTCCTTCAGCTTATAACGTTCAGCTTCGAGCTCGTTGCCAACGTAGCGGTGAAGGATTAGATGTCCAATTTCGTGAGCAAGGTCAAATCTGCTGCGAAAAGCATTACCTTTATCCGAAGAGAGGAGAACAAAAGGAACACTTAGAGTCTCACTCCAGGCGGAAAGCCCTTCAATCTGCGCGACACCTGTTTCCTCTCTGACAACGATAATACCGTTACTCTCTGCGGCTAAAGTAAGGTCCGGTATTTCCTTTGTACCAAGATTCCAAAGGGCACGGCACTCACTAGCGGCATCTTCGATATCTGCATCACTAATTTCATCGATGTTTGTAAAACTACGGTGCGGTAATTTTAGCTCCGGCAGATCTACAAACTCAGTCAGCTTAGTAACGAACTCATTAGCCCAATGGATTCGAGTTTCTAACATTGCTCGTGCTGCTACATGGGCTGATGCATTACTTCTGAACAGGGGCTTTGACATACCCGGCAACAGAGGGCGCGTAAACCATTCAGGAGTAACATTTACGACTGTAGCCAAGCGTTCTAAGGCCTCGGATTCTGGAGCCTGCTGGCCAGAACGCCATTTACTGATGGTTGCTGGCGATACGCCAACCATCGTAGCTAATTGAGTTTGGGATAGCCGCCGGGCGGCTAGTACTTGCACTAACCTATCCGGTTGAAATTCAGCGATGCCTCGGCTCATACATCATCTTCCTCGGTTCCATCTTTTTTGATAATGCCCTTTTTGAGTGCAGAGAATGCATTATCTTCTTGGAATGGAACTACATCATATCGGGTTAAAAAAAGTTCAAGTGGCTCATGGAAAACCCAGCTCTTCCCGTCAGAACTTGGAACGACAAGCTCTATAGACATCGGGGCTTCGGGTTGATTCTGCAATGAACCGGAAAAACGGCATACTACGAACAGTGTAGCTTTCGGTACATCAGAACCATCGGAGAATAAATCCGGTTGCACCACTTTTTCCACAGAAACGTTTTCGGCAATGAGCTCTTGCTTACGTTTGCTGCGAAATAGTCTCTTCCACTGGTTATCATTGTAGCTTTCACGAACAATCGTGAAAATACCGCTATGGCCTTCTACAATACGGTTACCACGCAGCTTGCCGGGATTACAACCGTTGGCCTCAAACACCTCATAAATAGTTTCATTCAGGTTTAAATGACGATCATAACCAAGCGCGGTCGCTCTGTGGTCTAGCTTCTTCTTTTGCGCATAATCGTAAGAACGCTTTGATGCCGCGTAAATCGCGTCAGAAAGGGCCATGAAGAGTTGTTTTTGAACATGCTGAACAATGAGATCTGCCACTTTTGATTTTTTCACGACCATTTCCTATCACTGTCACTGATAGACGTGATTTTACACCCATATTTTTTCGTGTGTCCACAAAAAAACATCAAAAAATTTCCTTTACGCGAAAAATAACATTGATGATGATATTTATTTTATCGACCCGATAGTACCTAAGTTGTACTTTTGCTCTGAAATAAAGCGGTATAATAAGAGAATTGAGTCTATCCCGACGGGGAGAAAAGTGATCATGCCTTGCAGCTTGCCTCACCTATTTTCTCAAGTCGGTGGCGTGTAAGGCGAACATGCATCAATGCTCTAAAAAACCTGTTGGAATACTATCCTCTGTCTCTTGCGGCTCAACTGCTCAACTGCAACGAGTTTGCTTTTCTTCCTCAGTTTGTCGATCCCGCCGCGGATCCTGTCTGGCTGCAATTTCTTGTCTTGGGCAGTATCTAGAAGCTGGCTGGAATTGTTTCCCTGAGGTCAGTCGTGAAGGCATCAGGAACATTTGAAAACTGGCCAGGTAAACACCCTGGCGTTGTCATGATAAGCCTCGGTATCCGCATGTTGTTTAGCGGGTCTGGTGTCGTATCGATATCTGCCAGTTAAGTTTTGCCGAAACGGTAAACCCAGTGTCCGCACCTAGCTCATAGCAGACATGACTACACTGGCATGTTATTTTAAATTCACTTGGCGTACTGGAACCATTCAACGTGCTATGGTTATATTTTAAGGTTCCTTTTTGGAACCCTCTACGAAATGAATTTAAACTAAAATATTAAATATCAACAAGATATAACTCAAAGCACAGAGACGCCAGCCGCACAGGGTATCGATCCCCAATCCCACAATGAGCAAAAAGCTCAAGCGCTCAAAGATGCCACTGAACACACATTCCAAACAGTGGCGAAAAAGTGGCTTGATGAAAAAATTAAAACATCAGGCATATCGCAAGATCATGCTAAGGATATCTGGCGTAGCCTTGAACGAAACATCTTTCCAACATTGGGGCATATTCCTATTAAAGAGATCCGCCCTAAGATGTTGAAACAACATCTTGACCCTATCGAGCAAAGAGGTGTTCTTGAAACTCTACGCCGTATAATTTCCCGACTGAACGAAATTTTCCGTTATGCGGCCACAGAAGAGCTTATCGAGTTCAACCCCGCAGATAATCTCACACAGCGTTTCAGCAAGCCAAAAAAGCAAAACATGCCAGCTCTCCCCCCCAACGAGTAACCAAGGTTCATAGTGGCTTTAGCAAACGCATCTATACGCTTAGAAACACGCCTGCTGATTGAATGGCAACTTCTTACATGGGTTCGCCCCGGAGAGGCTGTCCGTGCTCGTTGGACTGACATCGACGAAGAGAACCGATTCTGGAACATCCCCGCTGAGTTCATGAAGATGAAACGGCCCCACAAGGTTCCATTGAGTAAAGAAGCTATGCGTATTCTTGAATCCATGAAACCAATCAGCGGTCATCGTGAGTGGGTTTTCCCCAGTATCAAAGCTCCTCTTAGCCATATGCACGAGCAAACAGCTAACGCAGCGATCATCCGCATGGGTTTTGGCGGTGAACTGGTGGCACATGGTATGCGTTCTATTGCCAGAACAGCCGCCGAGGAATCCAGTAAGTTCAGAACAGAAGTTCTTGAAGCAGCCCTCGCTCACTCTAAAAAAGATGAAATCATTGCGGCATACAACCGTGCAGAATATTTAGCCGAGCGTGCCGAGTTAATGCAATGGTGGAGTGATTACGTCCAAATACAAAAATATAATTCTATTGCCGCATGATAAAACACAGAAATGTATACTATCATTTAATATCGAAGTTCGGTAATCAATAATTATCAATATTTAAGGAGTTCCCATGTTAATGGTAAAAGATGAACTTGAGGAGTTCAGTAAACTTGCGGATCAATACATCATGACATGTGATCACACTTCTTTAGCTGCGTTAGTCGAAAGTTATACAAAACAGGATTTCACCTTTTCTCACCCCTTGTACGAAGCCCATTATCTCTACTGTCTAGGAAATTGTTATTCCGAACTTTATGAAACACGTAAAACAGAGTGGTATTCAGATGATTTGATGAAATCGGTCATCTTTTACAGAAAAGCCATACATACCCTCCCTAAAGCAAACTGGCAGGAACACGTAAATAACACTCATGCATATGATAGTCTTAGATCTATGATTGAGACAAATTTAGCTAATCGTCTTTCATCACAGGGAAGAGCACTATGCTGTATCCCTCACTATGACAAAGCTATTTCTATAGATAATAATCCCGCAGCAATTATATCAAAAGCCAATAATGAATTATTTCTTGGCCATTCACTTTACGATGAAGGACATTCTGAATATCATTATTTCATTGCTTATAATCTTTTAAAAAAAGGACTCGATAATTTCAAAAAACAATATCCAGAACAAAAAGAATCACTTGAGGATGGGGGGAGATTACACAATTTCAAAAAATGGTTTGAGGATAATTTTGAGATATCATCTTTCGATTATTTCATGAAGTACACTGAAAAACTCACATCAATAAAACAGAAAAAATATTTTGAATGGTGTGCAGAAAATAAACTTTTTCTTAACGACTTAAATGATGCTTGCGATTACCAGATTACTTACCAAGATATTTTTTCATTACCATCATTTATCCAATCTCTTAATAGTGCACTTACAATGCATGAAGAATTATCCTACCATGGTAATTATGATGAATTAAAAAATGATTACTGTTATGCGCGATATTTAATATATTCCTCAAAGGATATACCGGACGACACTCCTCATATATTCAACTCAACTTTTCAACACGTTGAAGATATGACTTACTCAATTAGCAATTTAAAGGTTGCCCAGTACAAATCAGCATTCAGAATAATATATTCACTTTTTGACAAAATAGCATACCTAATTAGCCATTTTTTTGATTTAAACGACTTAAAGCATGACAGAAAAATAAGCATCGACAATTTATTTCGTGACTTCACAGGAAAGAATAATGAATGGAAGCCCCATAAAAAACTTAAGGATAGTGATAATCATTTTATCCATGCTTTATTCTATATATTAAAAGACATTCGCAAAGTTGGTAGCTCTGATTCAGTATCAAAATGGTTAGATCCAAATGCTGTAGCATTTGCTGAAATTAGAAATGCTATGGAACATCGTTCATTGAAAATTGTTGATGATTTTGGCTATGAACTCGCAACATCACATAATACTTACAATGATGAAGAATTTACAAAATTGCAAAGAGAGGTCAATACGATACCAGATGAAATTAGAGAAATGGAATTAAAGCTAAAAAAAATAAATGAAGATAATGACCCTCATTTATCTAAACATCTTAAAGAAAAAATTAACAAACTAAATACTAAGCATACAGACTTAAAAGCAAAAATCCATGAAAAAGAAAAACTATCATCACATTGTCTTTTAGTGCCAATAAGCCAATTCGAATCAAGAATTATGCAGCTCATTGGCTTAGCTCGTAACTCAATAATGTATCTATCATTAGCTATCCATTTTGAAGAGCGCAAACGCCCAAAAGACGGTATTTACATGCAAAGAGAAGTACCGCTAAAGAATAATTTATGATTGTACCAAGAATATTTCAGAAAATCTAAGAATATACTTTTTCATGTAAGGCCGAGCTAAGACGGTCTAATAGGTGGAATGTTTCACTACGTGAATCACCCACCCATAAAAATTTTTAATCTATGTTTCATCAAGAACAATAGCGGACCCCTTAAAAGGGAACCCTCGCCATTTGTAAGCATCCCAGCTTTAGTTCCACGCACTTTTTGAGAGTTCCGGTTTTTCAGCCATCAGCCGGTACTCTTCCGGCGTCAGGTTGTTCAGGGATTCATGAGGCCGCTCGTTGTTATATTCCATCAGCCAGCGCTCTGTAATTTCCCGTGCTTCATTCAGTGTTCTGAATAGATAAAAATCCAGGATTTCTGTCCGATATGTCCGGTTGAACCGTTCGATAAAAGCATTTTGTGTAGGCTTACCCGGCTTAATAAATTCGAGCTGCACGCCATGTTCTTCGGCCCATTGTGCCAGCGCCAGCGAGACCAGTTCTGGCCCGTTATCCATCCGCATCTTCAACGGGTAGCCGCGGTTTACCACGATCCTGTCCAGCAGCCGGACGACTCGCTGAGCCGGGATATTCAGATCGATTTCTATCGCCAGCGCTTCACGGTTAAAATCATCCACCACATTGAAGGTCCGGAAGCGTCTGCCGCAGACCAGCGCATCGTGCATAAAATCGATGGACCAGCTCTGGTTTAACGCTTGCGGCGTAGCCAGTGGTGCTGGATTACGCACCGGCAGCCGCTGTTTTCCCTTACGACGAAAATTCAGTTTCAGCAGGCAGTAAATTCGGTGAACGCGTTTATGGTTCCAGGTATTGCCCTGCCTGCGCAGCAGATGGAACAGCTTCTTAAAACCGTAGCGCGGATAGCGTTCTGCCAGCTCAGCCAGCGCGTGGATCACCGGTTCATCACGCCGGGTATCAGGCTGATAAAAATACACCGTCCTGCTCAGCGATAACGTCCTGCAAGCCTGGCGTAAACTCATGGCAAATTGCGCCGTCAGATAGCTGACGAGTTCACGCTTTATCGCTGGTTTTAAAGTTTTTTTTCGATGACGTCTTTAAGTGCCCGGCACTCAAGGCTGAGATCAGCAAACATCTGTTTGAGGCGTCGGTTTTCATCCTCCAGGTCTTTCATCTTTTTGATATCAGAGGCTTCCATACCGCCATATTTTGCTTTCCAGTTGTAGTACGAGGCTTCAGAGATACCGGCTTCACGGCAGACATCCTTGACGGTACGTCCGGTTTCGACGGACTTCAGAACGGCAATGATCTGGTGTTCAGTGAATCGGGCTTTACGCATGACGATCTCCTCAGGGGACATAATCAGTATGTCGGAAGATCTCTAAAAGTGAATGGTTCGGTTTGCAGGGATGCTTACACTGCCAGTCGCTGAAAACCTGGGATAAACAGCTGGAAAAAGGGGCTGAACGTCTGTCGGTGATCTTTGACACCAAAGGCGGACGACCGCGCATGACGCAGGTGACGGACCGGGAAGCGGTACGCCAGGCGGTGAAAGCGGCACTTGAGATTGCCGGGGAGCGTGACGGGCATCTGATTGACAAACCGGATCTGAAATCAGCGATGGACTACTGGCACAACCATCTCCGCGATGCCGGGCTGACGGGGGAATACTCCCCCTCACTCCCTGCGCTATGCCTGGGCGCTGGCAGTAACATCCACGGATCTAGGGCATGGGGATGGTCGCGGGAGGTATATTGAGCAGGTTTGCAGGCATGGTAAATAAATACTCTGGGATGACCGGATTTTAACCAACTCTGGCTGGAATTGCTATCACAGAATAGGAACGTCCTTTAAGAGCGCAGTCTGTGTGAAAACCCTAACCAAAAACCGAAATGCGTGAGGCTATGCAAAATCTGGAATCGATCGACTGGTCAACAACGTCAAATTTTACGTAAGAAGGGCATTTTTCGGCTCTATTCCTGGCCGGTTATGTAATCACTAACGTTTTCACACAACCTCCTGAGCAAAAAGCGGACCTTATGCCTCAACTGCAAATGTATAATATTAATATAGATTAGGGCAATTCAGTTCGAAAATAACATAAACGTTTTATGTGGAAAAACAGCCCTTAAAAAAGGGCCGAGTATATTTAATTTTAGACTTGCTGGATATTGGAAAATATTTTTTCGTAATAATCGATAGTTGAAGTAGACATGTAGCAACGTGGAGATGAACGAAAATGAGAAAAAGCAATATTCTTATAAATAGAAAAGCTCTTTATATTCTGCTCAAATAATTGGCAGGAATTGTTTAATTGATGGATGGCTTCTAGTGCATAAGACTCATACGCATGCCCCTGGATTAAGTATCCCGGATGCGAGTAGAATTTTTTTTTAAGTAACTTATTGGTCTTTCTTGTTTGTGGCGTAAAACGCACACCAAATCCATCCCATATGCTCTTTAACCGTAAAAGACATTCAGAATCAACAATAAAAGAGCCATTCTTGTATTCAAATATGACTCCACACAACCCCTTGAATTTGAAAATTTGTTGACCATTAACTTTCGACAGGAGGTTAAACTTATGAATGAAGGCTATCTTTTTTTCTAATTTTTTCCAATCAATTATAAATACATCAACTATTGGGTTTTCCGCCAAAAGAGAGGTTAATACTTTCTTCAGTATTTTACTTGTCCAAAAATCATTTTCATAACTATATCCTAAGGTATAAAAAACGAAATCATCATTAAATAAACCATTTGATATCATTTCGTCATGGTCTCTATCCATGAAAATGATATGGGAATCTCTATCTGATAAGGTCGATAAGTTCTCCACCATGGATTGCAGGGCTGTTTTTCCTCCTTCAACTTTTATCTCATATTTCCCATCAAAGAAGTTAGATATAATTGAGTCATAATAGATATAGTCTGGAAGTTTAGTGATGTCTTTGCTGTCACCTTTACCTTCAATATGGAAAATGAAATTAACATCTCTGACCGTTGCTTCGGCAAATAATCCATTTGGTGTTCTTGAAATGAAATCATCTTCCATGTTCTATACCTTTAACGCAAAATCTCTTCTTCTCCCAATAACATCAGGAGAATGGGTTGCTAATAAAAACTGAGCTCTAGGATTGATAGTCAAAAGAGCATCAACTATTTTATCTTGCCACTTTACATGCAGTGATACTTCAGGTTCATCGGCAATATATAGAATTGGTTTATTTTCACTTAGATAAATCTGACCAAGTAAAATTATCATCTGCTTCTCGCCTGATGAAAGTTCATTCAAGATAATATGACCATTTTTAGTTTTCATTACCAAGTCATTTTGGTTTGACAGTATTATCTCTTTTTCTTTAGGAAAAAAGAGCTTGAATACTTCAAAGAATTCATTTTGGCTTCTAAAAATATCATCCTTTTTCTTTTTAAGGCTTTCGTAATCTGCGATTAATGAACTGGTCCTCCAAGCATTAAATATTATCCCTAGATCTGTCACTGAAAAATTATGCTCTTTCCTTTCAAAGCTAGACATAACGCCGCGTAATTTATGAAAATAATTTTCTAATCTTTTGTTGGTAACCCCCTCTTTTTGTGGAGACATAAAGTTAGATATTTCACGAAGGGAAGCCTCTTCTTTATCTAAGTTGGAGTAGTTATTATAAAATTTAAGCTCATCTTCTCCAGGAATCTCCAGTAACTTATTAAATATATCTCTTTGGAAGTTGCTAGCAATTTTGTTATAAATCTTTGACTGTCTGGAGAACCTATTGACGAGTTCATTTTTTATTATGTCTAGTTTATTATTTACTGGGTCGGACGGTGAGTCAGAAAAAGGATCGTGTTCATATTCTTTTCTCCCGGTTCGGGATAGTGGCAAAAAGTCAATCATTGAAAACTTAGAAATTATAGACTTCGCCTCATCTATCTTTTGGTCCATGGCGAAATTATACTCATCATCCTCTAGATTGAATGTAAATACATTGTCCTTGAAACTAATAAAAAAAATCACATTAGTCTTGCTTGTTTTTTCGACCCTAATCATTTCTCCTTCTGTAAATAGAATTGCTAATTCACTAAATGGCATCGCCAGCAACTGCCCAACATCAACAGAAAGTGCATTGCTAATAATATTTATTATTGTAGTTTTACCTGAACCGTTAACTCCTATTAAAAAGTTAATGGACTCATTTAATTCTAGGTGGACGTTTTTATAACCCCACATTTTCTCTATAAAAATAGTCTTTATTTTACTCATACGCTACACTCCTAATTTAAATATTAAAACTAAACCATAAATTAATTTCTTAACTTCCTTTTGAGTCTACAATCTATTGTAAAATCCAATTATAACCAACTTCCATATTCAATGTCACTATAACTATCTTCACTTTATGGCCTGTTTTAGAGTAGTATGCGCGTACTCTCTAATCTTTTCCCCGCAGACTGTTCTTTGTAGATGTTAGCGATGTCCTCTTTTGGCACTAAGCGGACGGCTAGGAGGAGCACGAAGGCCGTTATAAGCAAGGAGCGAACATAGTTTTCATCTCTACTATTTATAGTGACGCTGACTGGATGCAGGATGTCGCAGGAGGGATGCTTCGGGGCGTATTGAACGTCGCACCAGTTCCCCTCCGCAGTTCGGACACTGGCCATTAAGTCGTTGGGTCACGCAATCGACGCAAAATGTGCATTCGAATGAACAGATGTATGCCTCTTTTGATTCAGGTGGCAGATCTTTATCACAGCATTCGCAATTAGGACGAAGTTCAAGCATGGTACTCTCTTATTGTTAAAGGGACATCATAGATATACCAAAGGCCATCTACCTGTATCGCCTTCTGCGATAGATGACGTTATTGTTTTTCACGTGTATTAGATGAGCATGGTCTACAGTCTGGAAAATTCAAGAGAGTGAATTATCCGACAGAAACGCTCACTTCCGGAAACGAACGACAAGCCTATAGCGTCCACCAGAGCCTAAACTAGCACGGAAAATCCCGTTCCCAACAATCAAATTAAAAATCAAACAGATAAAAAAACTCCTTCCATATCAACATCATCGCCACTCTTTTTGCGCCTTCCCCTTCGCGCAAAAAATCAAAATATCCAACAAACTTAACCACCTCCCCCACCAATTACAAGGACGCCAGCCTTTTTTACGTCAATTGTCGTCCAATGAGAATTGCTGATAAGTATCACTTATGGCCCCCTGAATGGAACCCACTAAGAAGGCCCCAAAAACCGAGGGTCCCCTAATGGCAAAGCTCGCCACGAAACTCACTGACACCGAAATCAACTTGTTTGACGGTAATGGTTTGATTTTGCGAATCGCTCCCCTGGCACCACAGACGTTTCACTGATTGTCTGGTCAGTCTGCGTTACCCAGTCCCCTGCCAGGGTGACGCACACTGAAACTTCAGCACGCTGCTGCTGCAATTGCTCACCAGGCTTAAATCCGGAAGACTGGTTCCCCCCCTTTCCTGAAACCCACCTGCGATTTTTCCTATAACCGTTTCACTGTGCATTAAGTGCTTAATTATAGTTGCAATCATCAAATGATATTAGTAATTATTATCATTAGCATTTGCATTGGTGGTTTATCTGGCAAGGTATACAGAGGTATCAGGAAACAAACCGCTCCAGGCTTGTTGACCGGTCTCACACTCAACAAATGCGTCAGAACACCGCGGCGTGGCAGCACGACGCCGTTTGGGCTGTTCAACAGGACAACGGCGCGCAAGCGTTAATGGAAGTCGGGACACGGAATACCCGATTCACCAGCGTACGTCACGGAAAAGTCACCGACAGGACCGTCCGTAACGCTGGTGAAACTCAAAAATGGCGCAGCGTCTGTCAAAGCAGGCTTAACGAAATTAACGTCCTGCTGCTGGCATATGACTGCGTCGACTTCCTGATTTAGATCGTCAAGCGGAGAGGGATTTTCTCATGCGTATTTTGTTTGTAGGCCCGCCTCTCTATGGGCTGCTGTATCCTGTGCTGTCTCTGGCACAGGCGTTTCGCGTTAACGGCCATGAAGTGCTGATCGCCAGCGGAGGAAAATTCGCCCAAAAAGCGGCAGAGGCAGGGCTGGTGGTGTTCGACGCCGCACCCGGTTTTGATTCCGAAGCCGACTATCGCCGTCGCGAGGCACAGCGAAAAGAAAGTAACATCGGCACCAAAATGGGCAACTTCTCATTCTTTAGCGAAGAGATGGCCGACCACCTGGTAGAGTTTGCCGGACACTGGCGGCCCGATCTCATCATCTACCCTCCGCTCGGAGTCATCGGGCCGCTGATTGCGGCCAAATACGATATCCCGGTCGTGATGCAAACCGTCGGCTTCGGCCATACGCCCTGGCATATCAAAGGCGTAACGCGTTCGCTCGCGGACGCCTATCATCGCCACGGCGTCGGGGCCGCACCGCGCGATATGGCCTGGATCGACGTAACACCGCCGAGCATGAGCATTCTGGAAAACGACGGCGAACCCATTATTCCTATGCAGTACGTCCCGTACAACGGCGGCGCGGTGTGGGAACCGTGGTGGGAGAGGAAGCCCGATCGTAAACGTCTGCTGGTGAGTCTCGGCACCGTCAAACCGATGGTCGACGGCCTTGATCTGATCGCCTGGGTGATGGATTCCGCCAGTGAAGTCGATGCCGAGATCATCCTGCATCTTTCGGCCAATGCGCGGTCCGATCTACGCTCGCTGCCGTCAAATGTCCGCCTGGTCGACTGGATACCCATGGGTGCCTTCCTGAACGGCGCAGATGGCTTCATTCATCATGGCGGCGCAGGCAATACCCTGACGGCGCTACACGCCGGTATTCCACAGATCGTCTTCGGCCAGGGTGCCGATCGCCCGGTAAATGCCCGCGTTGTTGTCGAGCGCGGCTGCGGGATCATCCCCGGCGACGGCGGCCTGTCGAGCAACATGATCAATGCTTTCCTCGACAATCGCGCGCTTCGCGACGCCTCTGAAGAGGTAGCGGCGGAAATGGCGGCGCAACCCTGCCCGAGCGAAGTGGCGAAAAGCCTGATCGCGATGGTACAGAAAGGGTAGCCACCACGCCGTCATGACGATCATACGCCAGCACGCATCCAGGAGTCATACACCCGTAACAATGCGGGACCGGATCGCGCTGGCGCTTTTTTTTTTGCGGAGCGATCCGGCTCGGATCGTATTTTTTACAGACGGAGGAGGCTTAATGCCTGCGACTCACTCTCCCACACCTGCGCGGTCCTGGATAGTTCGCCTGGCACGCGTGTGCTGGGAACGTAAGAAACTTAGCATCATCGTGGTGGTAGCGTCGGTATCGACTATTCTGCTGGCCGCGCTGACGCCGCTGCTGACAAGGCAAGCGGTGAACGACGCGCTGGCGGGCAATCCGGCCCGCCTGCCGTGGCTGGCCTGCGGGCTACTGCTGATCGCCTTTTTTGATTTCATCGGTAACTACGTGCGCCGCGGTTATGCCGGGGAGCTCTCGCTCTGGGTACAGCACACCCTGCGAGGACGGGCATTCGACAGTATTCAGAAACTTGACGGCGCAGGCCAGGACGCGCTGCGCACCGGGCAGGTGATTTCCCGGACCAACAGCGATCTGCAGCAGGTGCATACCCTGCTGCAGATGTGTCCGGTGCCACTGGCAGTATTCACTTATTACATCGCCGGCATTGCCGTGATGCTGTGGATGTCACCCGCCATGACGCTCATCGTCGTGTGCGTACTGGCGTGCCTGGCGATCACTGCGCTGCGCGCGCGTCGTCGGGTCTTCGCGCAGACCGGTCTGGCCTCGGACCGCCTGGCGAATCTCACCGAACATATGCGCGAGGTGCTGGCGCAGATCTCCGTGGTGAAATCCTGCGTGGCGGAGCTGCGTGAAACGCGCTGGCTGGATCGCCAGTCGCGGCAGATGGTGCGTGTACGCATCGGCGCGGCCATCTCGCAGGCGATGCCAGGTGCCACCATGCTGGCGCTACCGGTGCTCGGGCAAATCGTTCTGCTGTGCTACGGCGGCTGGTCGGTCATGCACGGGCGGATCGATCTCGGAACCTTCGTGGCGTTTGCCAGCTTCCTCGCGATGCTGACCGGGCCAACCCGCGTACTGGCATCGTTTCTGGTTATCGCTCAGCGCACCCAGGCGTCCGTGGAGCGAGTGTTTGCTCTGATCGACACCCGTTCGCAGATGGAAGACGGGACGGAGGCGGTTAACGGTCAGGTTGTCGGGCTGGAACTGGAGAATATGAGCTTCGACTACCGTGGCGGCAGACGCATCCTCAGCGATGTCTCCTTTTCCCTGCGCGCCGGTGAAACCGTGGCGGTGGTGGGCGCATCGGGTTCCGGGAAATCGACGCTGCTGATGCTGCTGGCGCGTTTTTACGATCCCAGCGCCGGAGAGATATGGCTCAACACCAGCGCAGGCCGACAGAACCTCCGCGATCTCAGGCTGGAGGCGCTTCGTCGTCGGGTAGGCGTTGTGTTTGAAGATGCTTTTCTGTTTGCCGGTACGGTGGCGGAAAATATCGCCTATGGCCACCCTCAGGCAACGGCGGACGACATTCGCCGCGCGGCGACGGCAGCAGGAGCCAGCGATTTTATCAACGCCCTGCCGAAAGGCTTCGATACCCGGTTAACCGAACGCGGCACGAATCTTTCCGGCGGGCAGAGGCAGCGAATCGCGCTGGCGCGGGCGCTCATTACCGCGCCGGAAGTGTTGATCCTCGATGACACCACTTCGGCGGTCGATGCCGGTACTGAAGCGGAGATCAACACCGCGCTGAGTCGCTATGCTGACGAAGAGCATATGCTGCTGGTGATTGCCCGACGCCGTTCAACGCTTCAGTTAGCCAGCCGAATTGTGGTGCTGGATAAGGGCCGGGTGGTGGATACCGGAACCCAGGCAGAACTTGAAGCGCGCTGTCCGGCGTTCCGTGCGCTGATGACCGGCGACGGCGATTTCCTCGCGCCTTCCCACAGTGGACATAACGAATTGTGGCCAACCGTACCAGCGGCACAAGACGATGCGCCGGAGAAGGGAGATAAAGGCTTTGTCGCCCGTATGACCCGCGTGCCGGAAAAGGCAGTACAGCAGGCGCTGTCCGGTAAAGGCCGCAAAGTCACGTCGCTGCTGAAGCCCGTGGCGTGGATGTTCGTCATCGCCGCCCTGCTGATCGCACTCGATTCGGCGGCCGGCGTCGGGGTACTGATACTGCTGCAGCGCGGCATTGACTCCGGCGTCGCCGCAGGCGATATGTCGACTATCGGCCTCTGCGCCCTGCTCGCCCTGTGCCTGGTGGCCGTGAGCTGGTGCTGTTATTCGCTGCAGACGGTCTTCGCCGCCAGAGCGGCGGAGTCGGTCCAGCATACGGTGCGCTTGCGCAGCTTCGGCCATATGCTGCGTCTTGGCCTCCCCTGGCATGAAAAGCATGTCGATTCGCGTCTGACCCGCATGACCGTTGATGTGGACTCCCTCGCCCGCTTTCTGCAAAACGGCCTTGCCGGTGCGGCCACCAGTCTGGTGACGATGTTCGCTATCGCCGCCGCCATGTTCTGGCTCGACCCGCTCCTGGCGCTGACGGCATTAAGCGCGGTGCCAGTGGTCGCACTGGCAACCTGGATTTATCGCCGCCTCAGCTCCCCTGCTTATGCGCAGGCGCGGCTGGAAATAGGCAAAGTCAACAGCACCCTGCAGGAGAAAGTCTCCGGCTTGCGCGTCGTGCAATCGCATGGTCAGCAGGAACAGGAGGCCGCCCGGCTGCGTGCGTTATCGGATCGCTTCCGCGCGACCCGCGTGCGTGCGCAAAAATACCTTGCCGTCTATTTCCCGTTCCTGACCTTCTGCACCGAGGCCTCCTATGCCGCCGTTCTGCTGGTGGGTGCATCGCGGGTCGCCGGAGGTGAAATGACCGCCGGGGTGCTGGCGGCTTTCTTCCTGCTGCTGGGGCAATTCTACGGACCAGTTCAGCAGTTATCAGGGATTGTCGACGCCTGGCAACAGGCGACGGCCAGCGGCAAACATATCGATGAACTGCTGGCGACCGAAGGCACAGAGAACGTCGAGCCCTCTTCCGCACCGCCCGCCACCGGCGCGCTGCATCTTGATGAGGTCACGTTCAGTTATCCCGACAGTCCTGAACCGGCGCTGAACAAACTTACCCTGACGATCCCTGAGGGAACGGTCGTCGCGGTAGTCGGTCGCAGCGGTGCGGGTAAGTCAACGCTGATTAAGCTGATTGCCGGGTTGTATTCCCCCACCCACGGTAGGATCAGCATCGGCGATCGGATGATTGATGATGCTTCGCTTGCCGATTACCGTCGCCAGATTGGGCTGGTCGATCAGGATGTGGCGCTGTTTAGTGGTGATATTGCGGAAAACATTCGTTATTCACGGCCATCCAGCACCAATGACGACGTTGAGATTGCCTCACAGCGGGCAGGGCTGTATGAGACGGTGCGCAATCTGCCGCAGGGATTCCGGACACCGGTGAATAACGGCGGTGCCGATCTGTCCGCAGGTCAGCGCCAGCTGATTGCACTGGCTCGCGCGCAACTGGCGAATGCTCACATCCTGCTGCTCGACGAAGCTACGTCGCGTCTGGATCGCACATCAGAAGAGCGGTTGATGTCATCGTTAACAGACGTTGCGCACGCCGGGAAGCACTCGGCGCTGATTGTGGCGCACCGCCTGACCACCGCGCAGCGCTGCGATCTGATTGCCGTTATCGATAAGGGGCAGCTTGCGGAATACGGCACCCACGAACAGCTATTAGCTGCGGGCGGCCTCTATACCCGCTTATGGCATGACAGCGTCGGCAGTGCTGTTCCCCATCGCCAGCACGACATCACGGGGGAAATCGTGGGATAGTTATTGCGCACGTAAGACATTAAAAAACACGCTCTGAAGCGGCTGTTCCGGGAATAGCCGCTTTAGCTATTTATACTGACACCCTTAATTTTCAAAGAGAGTGAATGCTGAACATGCAACAACATCCCTCTGCTATCGCCAGGCTGCGCAGCCAGCTGGCAGCAGGCCACATTGCTAACCTTTCTGACTTCTGGCGCGACGCTGAGTCGCTGAATGTACCGCTGGTGACGCCGGTCGAAGGGGCGGAAGACGAGCGTGAAGTGACCTTTCTGTGGCGCGCCCGGCAGCCTCTGCAGGGCGTTTATCTGCGTCTGAATCGGGTGACGGATAAAGAGCACGTAGTAAAAGGGATGATGACCGCCCTTCCCGCGACGGATATCTGGACTCTGACGCTGCGTTTACCCGCAAGCTACTGCGGCTCCTATTCGCTGGTGGAAATCCCCCCCGGCACCCCGGCCGAGACGATTGCACAGTCCGGAGGCCGCTTTGCCACCCTCGCCGGGCAGGCCGATCCGCTAAACAAAACGCCGGGGATCAACGTTCGGGGAGGCGCACAGGAATCGGTGCTGGCGCTTGATAAAGCCCCCGCCCAGTCCGAATGGCGCGGCGGCTCACCCACCGGGCAATTGCTTACCTCCGCGCGCACTATCGCCGGGCAATCGCGCCGGGTTCGGCTCTATCTGCCGGACGTTGATGTTTCGCAGCCCCTCGGTCTGGTGGTGCTGCCCGATGGTGAAACCTGGTTCGATCACCTTGGCGTATGCGCGGCAATTGACGCCGCCATAAATAACGGACGCATCGTGCCCATGGCTGTACTGGGCATCGACAACATCGATGAACACGAGCGCACTGCGATACTCGGCGGGCGCAGCGAGCTGATAAAAGATATCGCCGGGCATTTGTTGCCGACGATTCGCGCCGAACAACCGCAGCGGCAGTGGGCAGACCGTTCGCGCACCGTGCTGGCGGGGCAGAGCCTCGGCGGGGTCAGCGCGCTAATGGCCGCTCGTCACGCACCGGAAACGTTCGGCCTGGCGCTCAGCCACTCCCCTTCAATGTGGTGGACGCCAGAAGGTGCCAGCCGACCAAACTTGTTCAGCGAAACCGATACGTCATGGGTGAGCGAACATCTGCTTTCGGCCCCGCCGCAGGGCGTGCGCATCCGCCTGTGCGTGGGATCGCTGGAAGGTTCGACGGTGCCGCACGTTCAGCAGCTTCATCAGCGGCTGCTTACCGCTGGCGTCGACAGCCATTGCGCAATTTATACCGGTGGTCACGATTACGCATGGTGGCGCGGCGCATTGATTGACGGGCTTGGTTTACTGCAGGGTTGACTTGACCCGCGAACACTTTCAGGCAACTGTATAGGCTTCCTGAATAAATAAAATGTCACCTGCGGAAAAGGAATTATCATCAGATGTATGCCCGCGAGTATCGCCCGACACGCCCGCGCAAGGCGCTTTTCTCTCTTCTTTCTGGTCTCACTCTTATCTGTAGCGCGCAAGGTTTTGCGAAGCCGGATATGCAGCCGCTGGGGCCGAATATCGCCGATAAAGGCTCCGCGTTTTACCATTTCAGCGTCAACCCGTTCGACTCCGCCGATGGCACCCGCCATTATCGGGTATGGACGGCCGTGCCGAATAAAGCCGCACCGGCATCGGGCTACCCGATTTTATATATGCTCGACGGCAACGCAGTTATGGACCGCCTGAATGACGAACTGCTCAAACAGCTGGCAGAAAAATCACCGCCGGTGATCGTGGCTATCGGGTATCAGACCAACCTCCCCTTCGATCTCAACGGCAGGGCCTACGACTATACGCCGGCAGCAGAAAGCGGCAAAACTGATACCCGCAACGGGCGTTTTAGCCGTAAGAGTGGTGGCAGCAACGACTTCCGCCAGTTACTGGAAACGCGTATTGCGCCAAAAGTGGAACAGGGATTGAATATCGATCGGCAGCGCCGCGGCCTGTGGGGGCACTCCTACGGCGGCCTGTTCGTGCTGGATTCCTGGCTGTCCTCCTCTTACTTCCGGACGTACTACAGCGCCAGCCCGTCGTTGGGCAGAGGCAATGATGCTCTGCTAAGCCGCATCACGGCGGTTGAGCCGTCGCAATACTGCGCTAAGCGCCTGGCGATAATGGAAGGTTCGGCGACGCCGGGCGATAACCGGGAAACGCATGCTGCCGGGGTGCTGACGAAAATTCATGCCACCCTCGCCACGCTGGAAGATAAAGGCGTCAATGCCGCCTTTTGGGATTTCCCGAACCTGGGACACGGGCCGATGTTCAACGCCTCCTTCCGCGGAGCGCTGTTAGATATCAGTGGTGAAAACGCAGGTAACACAGCAGGCTGTCATTAATTAAGCCGCTAAACACTGCCCGCCTTTACGCGGGCAGTACACCTGTAATACTACGATCAGAATGACGCGGTAACACCGGCATAATAAGCCCGGCCAGGCTCGTTATAGGTATTCGCCCCTTCGGAAGATCGGTAGATCTGTTTATCGAAGATATTGCTAACACCGACGTTAAGACGCAGATTTTTATTAATATCGTAATTGAAGTTCGTCCCCACCAGCGAATAAGCTCCCAGCTCTTTACCTGACAGACCGCCAGTATCTTCACTGCGAGTTTCCGCATGGGTACGCGGTTTTTGTCTGCCGTATAACGTCCAGTTGACGCTGGCGGAGAACGCCTGGGTGATGGTCCAGTCAAGCGAGTTATTAATGGTATATTTCGGGATGACCGACAGCGGGTTACCGGTGTCCTTTTGCTCCGAGGTGATCATCCAGGTGGCATTGGTATTCCAGTTCAGACGATCTTTCACCAGCGGGAACGCCATGCTGGCTTCGATACCGTCCACCAGCGCTTTCCCGCCATTCTGCCACTGGAGAATATATGCGCCTGAAGCGGTTTGCCCGATAACGTTATCCCCGGCCACGATCTTATTCTGGTAGTCATTGCGGAAGTAGGTCACGCTGGCGTGGTAATCTTCCCAGGCGAACTCCAGCCCAATTTCTTTATTGATGCTGATTTCCGGATCGAGATCTTTATTACCGATCAGGTAGCAGCCGCCCGATGTAATATCTTTTGGACAACCGTTGCCTTTCGAGTAGAGCAGATAACCTTCGCTGGATTGATACAAGTTTGGTGCTTTAAAGGTTCGGGCAATCCCCGCTTTGACTTTGAAGTAATCGCCCAATTCCTGCGAGAGGTTCAGGCTGGGGCTGAAGTTACCGCCGGACTCGTTGAGATAATCAAAGCGCAGGCCTGGAATGATATTCGTGCCGGGAACCGGCTCAATATTATCTTCAATATACAGCGCACTGATTTGGGAATGGTTTTTACTGCTGCGATCCGCAGCCGAGCCAGAAATGCCGCCGATATCACTGTCATCCACCGTCAGGCTGGTAGAGGAAGGATCGTCGAGTTCATCGCGGCTCCACTCCGCCCCCACGGTCAGCGTTTGATCGACCAGCGCATTCAGCGGAATATTAAGCTCGCCGCTGGTTCGCCAGGAGCTCAGGCGATTGGTCGTGAACTTTTCATCCGCCGAAATACGCCCTTCACCGCCGCCGGATAATCCTTCATTCATGCGGGTGTTATTGGTTTTCTCGTAATAGACACCAAAACGGCTTTGTCCCCAGTCCCATATACCATTATGCGTAATGCCATAATTCTGCCGGTACAGGCGGTTCGTCTCTTCGCCGGATTTCGCCAGGCTTTCAGTGACGGCACTGGAAGAACTGTTTTGCGTATCGCCCGCATAGATATTCCCCTGACGGCTATATCCGGCTTCAAAATCGAGAATTTGCTGCGGGTTTAATTTCCACGAGACAACGCCGTTAATATCTTTGTTGCGCACCCCTTCATGCCCGGCCGCGTTTTTCGTACCGGCCGAGGAGTTAATATCCCAGCTGTCGGCATCGGTTTTATTCAGGTTTCCGTACAGGCGCATGGTCAGCGCATCACCAGCCAGCGGCCCGCTAAGGCTGAAGTTGGCGCGACGCGTAGCGCCTTCATCGCTGCTTTCCGGCTGGTTGGTGTATAACGACAGCGAACCGTGCCAGTCGTTGGAGGGGCGTTTGGTAATGATGTTCACCACCCCGCCCGCTGCGCCCGAACCGTAGCGCGCCGCCGCAGGGCCGCGGATCACTTCGATACGCTCAACCTGTTCAGGTGGCACCCAGTTGGTGTCGCCGCGGGTATCACGCTCTCCACGCCAGCTATAACGCACGGAGTTGCGCGACGTCACCGGTACACCATCAATTAAAATTAAGGTGTTTTCCGGCCCCATACCGCGAATGTCGATCTGGCGGTTATTACCGCGTGTGCCCGAGGCGCTATTGCCGGTCAGATTGACACCAGGCATTTTGCGAATAATATCGGAGAGGTCGTTGACCGGAGGGTTCTTTTTAATATCTTCGCTAGTAATAATCGACACGCCCGGCTGCTGTTTGAGTACCTGCTCAGCGGTGGCTTCCACCACCAGGGTCTCGTCGTTATCGTCGGAGGATTTGGCTACTGATACTTGACTATTCAACCCTACCAGGAGCGCAGTTAGCGGCCAGAGGATCTTGTTAATTCTCATACCCATTCCCTAATAAATGCCTAACTTAAAAGTGGTTGATCGTTAAGCTCACATCCTTGCCAGATATTTTTTACTGTCATTATTGTTTTATTATAAGAATGATAATTAATATCATTTAACGAGAGGTAAGGCAATCCTTAACAACACGGGCATGAGGCAATGAGATATTATATTCATAACGGCAACGTTGAGGCTGAACATGAGCGGAGCAGCGTTACACACAGCAATCATTGTGGATGATCACCCTCTCGCGCGTCTGGCGATTCGTGGCGTGCTGGAGAAAGAGCGCATCACCGTTATCAATGAATTTGAAGACGGGACGGCTGCGTTAAACGCGCTGGCAAGGACGACAGCGGACATTGTGGTCGTCGATGTCGAGATCCCCGGCGTGAATGGGGTTGAACTGGTCGAAAAGCTCAGGGCGCGGCACTTCACCGGTGTAGTGATCGTCGTGTCAGCCAAAAACGATCGTTATTACAGTAAACGGTGTGCCCAGGCGGGTGCTAACGCGTTTATCAGCAAAAAACAGGATCTGGACAATATTCTTGCAGCGCTTAACGCGGCGCAAAAGGGCTACAGCTATTTCCCTTTCTTCCCGCAAGAACCGTCTGTGACGCTCACGGATGCGCAACGGCTGGAGTCGCTTTCAGCGCAAGAGATGAAGGTCATGAGTTATATGCTTAGCGGCCTTGATAATGCCCGGATTGGCGATGCAATGCATATCAGCAGTAAAACGGTCAGTACCTATAAAACACGTTTAATGGAAAAGTTAGGCTGCAAATCATTAATCGAATTGCTCTCATTTGCCCATCAAAATAAGCTGACCTGAAAATGAACAAATGGCTCGCTGTCGTGCTCATCATGTTATCCGTTGCCTGGCGAGTCGTTTATGCGCAGGATGAGTCCCCCGTTGAGCTGGAACTGTCGGGCTACAATTACACCACGCCGGTCACCGTTTATCTGAGTGACGATGACAGGCGTTGGTTAAAGCAGAAAAAAACGCTTAAGGTGGCGGTTTATCAACCCGCGCAGCCTCCTCTCGTTCAGACCACGCTCACGGGGCGTTACCGTGGGATGAATGCCGATTATCTTGCGCTGATCCAGCATTCGCTCAATATCCGCGTCAGCGTGACGGCCTGGCCGAATAAAGCGTCGGCAATTAACGCCCTGAAAACGGGCAAGGCCGATATGGTGTTGACCGGGCTGGATTCTCTGCCTTTAGCTGAAGCAGGGATTCAGGCCTCGCAGCCGCTGGTGCATTCATGGCCCAATCTGGTGACGTCGCTGGCGAACGTGATGGCTCCCTTGCAGAGCACACAACCGACCCGCGTCGCAATTGTGGATCACTACCCTGATAACGATTTTATCCGCCAGTCATTTCCGAATGCGGAGATCGCAAATTACTCCAGCTATCAGGAAGCGTTAAGCTCCGTCGCTCACGGCCAAAACGTCTGGTTCATTGGCGATTCGCTGACCACCAGCACCTGGCTGTCTCAGGAATTTAGTCTGGCGCTGGCAACGGTGAAATACTGGCCTGAGCCGCAGAAAAAAAGCGCATTTTTATTTTTACCAACGCAGGAACGCCTGCGAACCATTGTGAATAACACGCTCAGTGCGATCGATGAAAATATTCACGGGCAAATTGCCCAGTCAATGATCGACAAAGGCAATCTCTCCTTTCTGTTAGAACCGCTGAACCTGACCCAGCGAGAAAAACAGTGGCTGCATACTCACAAAACGCTCCGCGTCATTGTTAATCCGTGGTTTGCGCCGTACACGATGGTCGACAGTAACCGGGAAATGCGCGGTGTGGCAGGAGATATTCTTAACCTGATCGGCCTGCAAACCGGCATGCGGTTTGAAACCATTATCGTGAAATCGAATGAAGAGATGGTTTCAGAGATGAAGAAAGGCAACTGGCATATTGTGCAGGCCGCAACCTACGATTTAAGTCGCGAAAACTATCTCTCCTTTACCCATCCCTTTATTACCACCCGATTTGTCACGGTAGTCAGAAAAGAGAATGCACAGGAGAGCGCCCTGCGATCGGGGATGCATGTGGCGATCGGCTCCGATCACGTTTTACTGGCGAAACTTAAAGCCCGCTACCCAGGCATCCGCTGGAAAGAGGTGGAGAACTCCAGCGTTGCGCTAAATCTCGTGGCGACGGCGAAAGTCGATGCCGCCATTACCAATCAACTGACCGCCCGCTATATGAGTGAGCATTATTATCCCGATCGGCTCAGCTGGTTTCCTGTTGCGGGTGAAGATCCCGCCGCAATCAGTTTTGCGGTTCCCCGTTCCGAGCCGGAGCTTCGGCAGATCCTGGACAAAGCGCTTGACGATATTCCGCAAAAAGAGATTTTCCAGATCGTCAGCAAATGGATACGCCTGCCAGATGTCAAAATCGACACCTGGGAGTTGTACAACCGGCCGTTCTATTGGGTAACGATACTCGCGACTCTGCTGGTGGTGAGCAGCCTGCTGTGGGCCGTTTATCTTGCGCGGGAAGTTCGTCAAAAAAAACGTTCTCAACGTTTACTGGAAGCAGAACGGAACAAAGCGCAACAGGCCAATCAAGAGAAGCGGGAATTTCTCTCGCATATGAGCCATGAAATCCGTACCCCGGTCAGCGCGATTATGGGTTTTCTGGAGCTTCTGCAGTTGTCTCCCGCACGCTTCACGCCTGAGGATAAAGCCTCCATTGACCAGGCTGCTCAGGCATCTCGCTCGCTGTTAAAGCTCATTGGCGAAATCCTCGATCTGGAAAAGATTGAATCGGGGCTGATAGACGTGGTGCCGCAGTGGGTAAATATTGATGCGCTGGTGACAGAAAAAATGTCGCTGTTTAGCGCCCTGGCTGCGCAAAAAGGGATCGACCTGCGTTATGACTCGCAGCTGGAACCGAAAGAAGCGATGCGGCTGGACCCGCAGTTGCTGGGACAGGTGCTCACCAATCTCATTGGCAATGCAGTGAAATTTACTCAGCAGGGTTACGTCCGGGTCTCGGCGACAAAGCATAACGATACGCTGCTCCTGTCGGTAAGTGACTCCGGTCCCGGCATCAGCACCGAAGAGCAGCGTCGCCTGTTCACCGCTTTCAGTCAGGGAAAAACGGGACAACAGCATCGCGGTTCAGGTCTGGGTTTAGCGATTAGCCGGGCGTTGATGACGCAGATGGGGGGAACGGTCGCACTGCAAAGCGAGGTTAATCACGGAACCACCCTGACGTTAACCCTGCCCGTGCAAACGTCGCCGGAGGCCATTGTGGCCCCCGTGGACGTGCCTCCGCCACCGGTTATTCAGGGTGCGTTGCGCGTCGCGATCGCAGACGATCACCCTTCCAGCCGGTTGCTACTGAAACGTCAGCTCGCGACGCTGGGGATTATCGCCGATGAAGCCGAAAATGGCGAAGAGGCCTTACAGCTCGTCCGGCAAGGCCGCTACGATTTGCTCATCACCGACCTCAATATGCCCGTCATGGATGGCATTGAGCTTACCCGCCAGGTGCGAAAAGTGGATAACACCCTCCCCATCTGGGGGCTGACCGCAACCGCACAGGAGCACGAGCGCGAGCGCTGCCTTGCGGCGGGCATGAATGCCTGTCTTTTCAAACCCGTGACCTTATCGCAAATTTCTCACTTACTCTCCGGCGTGGCAGAAACAGGCGATATGATGTTTGATATTGAAAGGCTTGGCCTGTTAGCACAAGGGAATCGGGCGCTTATGCTCTCAGCCTTACAAGATGCGCAGCAGGAAAACCGGCGAGATTTAGCCGCCGCCCGGCAAGCGGCACGTGCTGAAGATTATTTGACGGTGAAACACCACATTCATCGCATTAACGGAACGGCACAACTGCTGGGGATCGTAACGTTAATGGCGATAGCACAGTCGCTGGAAGATAAGTTACCTGACGCTATTTCAGATGCAGAACTTACCGTAGAACTTAATCATATTGAAATTTTACTTGATGAACTGGACCAGGCCATCGAAAAATTCATTCCATAATATTTTTCCTACACCTGTAGGCGCACCCTGACAAAAAAATAAGCCACCGCCGATGTTGCTTCTCTGTTAACCAGGTAAAATTAGCCTTGTTGAGACGCAATATATTTCGTTAATAATACCTGGAATACTTCCTAAGAAAATTCCATTTTTGTCGTTGCTCCAGGTTTTAGCTATCAAACACATCAAGATCATTAAGGCGCACCTATCCATTGCGCCAGTTTTATATTTTGTTTTTATGGTTAAATTGTGGTTTTTTGTTTCAACAAACACCGCCACAAATGGCTTATTACTCCAGACAAAATCAAAAAATAGTAGAAACGATCGTTTTTATAATCGCTTTCGGAAACCATTACTTTTGTGATGTCATCTGAATTTATTTTCTGTAAATTTTATAGCGAAACATGAGGTGAATTTCTGCCACTCAATAACCAAAGAGGACATGCCGAAAAGGGAATTTTTATGGATTTATCAAACTCCGTTTTTTCTGATGATTACTTTTTTATCGTTGGCATCAGTGCGTTGTTAACGCCGGAGTTGATTGATGAGAATTATTACATCGTGGACGTTGAGTCAACGAGCCTTGAAAAGATTAAAGAATATCTGTTTTCTGACCGGAAAATCATC
The DNA here is from genome assembly GCF_041021625.1 of Enterobacter sp. MALB-1. Classification (NCBI taxonomy): domain Bacteria; kingdom Pseudomonadati; phylum Pseudomonadota; class Gammaproteobacteria; order Enterobacterales; family Enterobacteriaceae; genus Enterobacter; species Enterobacter sp. MALB-1. The sequence goes on along the minus strand of NZ_JBDPJL010000001.1, from coordinate 1,143,615 downwards.
GCATTTATAACCAGCGATCTTGATTATTATGCGTTAAAAGATCTGCAGGATATTGTTTTTATTGACAGGCGCAGCCAGCTAAATGCAATTTTGTCGTGCTTATTTGTCAATAACTCCCGTTATTCATACCGGGTAAAATATGCCCTTTCGTTGCGGGAAAGTGAAGTGCTTTCCTGCATGCAAGAAGGGCTGAATGCAGATGAGATTGGTAAACGACTGGGCATGACAGTCAAAACATTTTATGCCCACCGCCGCAGTCTGGTTTTCAAACTCCAGGCCGGGAACCGTATCTCGCTGTATCGTAATATCGCGCGCGTGGAGAATTACAAATCAGAAACCTGCGAAACCGATCTGTCGTAATCAGACAAGATCATTCGCCAGGCAATTATTTCACTGGAGGTGATTAGCACATTACATATTAACACGATAAGCAACTGTATTTTATTTCCTGAATATTCATTTAATTTACTGGATTTTATATGAAAAAGATTTCACTGATTTCTGCAATTTTATCTCTGTCTGCGTTACAGGCCGCAAATGCAGCCGACGGCGTGATTAACTTTACCGGAAATATTACCGGCACAGCCTGTGTGGTTGACACCACGGCTATTGCACAACCCGTCGAGTTGGGAACCGTTTCTGCTACGGCATTCTCAGGCGGTAACGGCGCAACAGCGGCATCAAAGCGTTTTAACATTCTGCTGAAATCCTGCCCGGAAAGTATTTCCAGCGCCAGCGTTCGTTTTGATGGCATCACTCATGCTGCTAACCCGTCAATTCTGGCACTGAATAATGGCCAGACCGCGACGAACGTCGGCGTGGCAATTTATGAGCAGGATAACTCAACGCTCATCCCGGTTGGCTCTGCATCTTCCAGCATAACGCTGCAGGAAGATGTTGATAATACGCTGACTTACTTTGCCAAATACATGGCAACCGGCGCTGTTGGCGCAGGTACGGCAAACTCTTCAACCGCGTTTACCGTTACCTACCAGTAAAAGCAGGGCCCATCGTGGCCCTGAGTCATTCAATCAGGATCTCTTCATGTTACAGAAAGTATTTAAAAACGTTGCCGTTGCTCTTTTATTTATCTCTCCGGCGGCAATCAGTGGTGTAGAAATAGGCGGCACCCGCCTTATTTATAACGGTGCCGCTAAACAAGCATCGATAAGCGTTAACAACCCAGATAACAAGCCGTATTTGATTCAGTCCTGGGTGAATAAAGACGAAAATGGGGATGACAGTGACAATGCGTTTATCACTACCCCACCCTTATTTAAATTAAATCCGCATGCGCAAAACTCAGTACGCATTATGCTGGCTGAAAATACGTTACCCACTGACAGGGAAAGTATTTACTGGTTAAACATCAAAGCGATTCCGTCGTCATCACCGGACGCTAAAAATGAATTATTAATTGCCGTAAAAAGCAAAATGAAGGTGTTTTATCGCCCCGCAGGGTTAAAAGGCAATCCTTCTCTGGCGTATCAGCAGTTAACGTTTTCGCGTGAAGGTGGAAAATTACATATTCATAACCCATCACCTTATAGCGTGTCGCTTTATGACATCAAGGTGAATGGAAAAGAACTAGCAAAACCTCCAATGGTTTTACCATTTCAAACGGTATCGCTACCTCAGTCGGCGGTAACGGGTGGTGAAGTATCATGGCGTGCGATTAATGACTTCGGAGGCATTACGGCTGAACATAAATTTAAAATGTAGGTTAATACGTCATGTTCCATGTCAACTCTATTTCAGGCTTTGCTAAGTTAACTCAGCTATCCACGTTTATTTACCTGTGTACGCATATTCCTGCTGCCGTTGCTGACGATTACTTCTCTCCCGATTTTATTGAAACCCGTGGGAATATTCCTCAGGATATCGATATCTCGCGTTTTAATAAGGGGAACGGTCAGGTCCCTGGCGTCTATCTCGTTGATGTCTATGTTAACGGTAATTTTCTTGAGTCACGGAATATTTCGTTTATCGATAATGAGAGCGGATTAAAGCCAGAACTGACGCGTGCCGAACTGGTGAACTGGGGCGTGAAGCGTAATGCACAGCCAGAATGGATGCGCATGGCGGACAGTTCAAAAATTGAAAACCTCAGTGAACAGCTTCCCGGCAGCCAGCTTGTTTTCCAGTTTGACGGGATGCGCCTTGATCTCTCAATACCGCAGGAGTACCTGCAGCGCGATCCGCGGGGTTCCGTATCGCCGGAGCAGTGGGACGATGGGCTGAATATGCTGTTCCTGAATTACAACTTATCTGGTGCCAACAGCCATACCAGCGGCGAGTCACGCAATGACGGCTATTTAAACCTGCGCAGCGGTATTAACGTTGGCCCGTGGCGCTTACGTAATTACTCAACCTATAACAACAACGATGGCACCGGTCGCTGGAACACCATCGGAACGTCTCTGGAACGTGACATTAAGGCGCTGAAAAGCCAGTTCAGCATCGGAGACAGCTACACGCAGGCCAGCGTATTCGACAGCGTGAATTTTCGTGGTATGCAGCTTTGGTCCGACGACACCATGCTGCCGGAGAGCATACGCGGCTTTGCTCCCGTGGTGCGCGGAATCGCCCAGAGCAACGCCCAGGTAACCATTCGGCAGAGTGGAAACGTTATCTGGCAATCCTATGTTCCACCCGGTCCGTTTGTCATTGACGACCTGTATCCGACTGCCGCCAGCGGCGATCTGGAGGTTGTGGTACGTGAAGCGGATGGCACGGTGCACCAGTTCATCCAGCCCTTCTCGGCTGTACCGGTAATGCAGCGTGAGGGACAGCTCAAATATACGCTGGCAGCGGGGAAATACCGCGCGTCAAACAGCAAGGATAAAGAGCCGGAGTTTCTGCAGGGTACGGTGGGCTACGGTTTGCCTCTGGATACAACGCTCTATGGCGGCACGCTGGCTTCTGCAGATTACTGGGCCGGGGCGTTGGGTGTCGGGAAAGGGTTCGGTGAATTTGGCTCGATCTCAGTAGATACCACATTTGCCCGCACGCAACTTCCGAACGGCACGGAAGAAGGCGTGTCGTTACGGGCACAATACGCCAAAGACTTTGCGTCGACAGGCACCTCGTTCAGTTTGATGGGCTATCGCTATTCCTCGTCAGGTTTTCGTGATTTTCAGGAAGCGAACGGGGATGTGAATACTTACCGAATGGGGAACGACAGGATACGGGAAGGCAACAGTTGGCGATACGAGCGGAACAAACGCAGTAAGGCGCAGGTGACGCTCAACCAACGACTCGGTGATTCGGCAAATATAAACCTTTCCGCCTGGCAGCAGGATTACTGGGGCGGCGACGCCGAACGCAGCGTTAACGTCGGTTACAACACCAGCATACAGAATATCAATTACGGCCTTAACTACAGCTATTCACAGGGTCCGTGGCGCAATGAGAACGATCATATCGTCTCCTTTACGGTACAGATCCCGTTCTCGCGTTTCCTGCCAGACAGCTGGATGACGCTCTCTGGCAATACCAACAAGAAAGGCGACACCACCTCGCAGGTGGGTTTATCCGGTTCAGCGCTGGAAGACAAGAAGCTGAGCTGGAACGTGCAGCAAGGCTACAACAGTAAAGGCTCAGATGTGATGGGAAATACGTCCGTCACTTACAAAGGCCGGAACGGGGAGTACCAGCTTGGTTACAACTACTCACGCGATAACCGTCAGGTTTCGCTTGGGGCACAGGGCGGACTGGTGGTTCACCCTTACGGCGTCTCGGTTACACAGCCGCTGGGCGAGACGATGGCGCTGGTAAAAGCAGACAATGCGGCGGATGTGAAAGTAGCAAACAACAGTGGGATTTATACCGACAGCAAAGGTTTTGCCGTTGTGCCTTACGTCACGCCTTATCGACAAAACACGCTTTCGCTGGATACCGCATCGCTGAAACAAAACACCGACGTGGTGAATGACACACGTACCGTTGTGCCGACCAAAGGTGCGCTGGCGCTGGCTGACTATCCTACCGTCACCGGTTATAAGGTCATGCTCCAGTTAGCCGGGAAAGCGATCCCCTTTGGCGCAACAACCCGTATTAAAAATCACGACAACATTCCGGAAGGGATTGTTGACGACCGTAAACGCGTCTGGCTCAACGGCGTACCAGAAAAAGCGACTGTGATCGTGACCTGGGCCGAAGGAAGTTGTCAGGCAATGTATGAGATAGCGCAGATCTCTGACAAACCGCAAACCGTTATCGCGCAATGCCACTGATCTGGAGAGAAAGAAAAATGTATCGAATTTTAGGTATCTTATTATTCATCCCGCTGGGATTATTTTCACACGCTGCGCTGGCGTGGAACTGCGCAACAGTTACGCCCTCTACCACGATCTCGCCGCAGAACATCACCATACCCCGAGATCTGCCCGTGGGTTCAGTTATCGGGACACCCGTCACGACGCCGTTGATCCGTGCGTTTAACTGCTGGAGCGGCGAACAAGGGGTTCTCTCCCATCAGATTTTTGGTGTCAGAGCGCTTGGCCGTTTCGAGATACTGCTCAACGGTCGCCGGATGTACAGAACGGATATTCCGGGCGTGGGATATTCTGTGTCAGGCGCAACAACAATATGTGCCGGAGGAGAGAAGACGATCACAGGAAGCGATACCATCCGTACAGATGTAAATACCGTCAGGCTCTGTGAAAATGAGAGCGGGATGATCTATACCGATTTGAACGCTACCGTGACCATCACTTTTTATAAAATTGCTTCAGAAACCGGGTCCGGGACGATACCGTCACTCTCCGTCGCGTCTTTAACCATGCTGAATAACTTGCTGCTCTGGCATTCGCCTGAGGCTGCCGTCAATATCAATGCATTCACGATTACCACGCCGGCCTGTAACCTACAGACGACGTTTGTTCCTGTGAATATGAAAGACGTGGATAAAAAAGCCTTTAACGGCAAAGGCACCACGCCGGGAGACGCGCACACGCAATCTTTCACGCTGCCGATGGTCTGTAATGCCGGAACACGGGTCAGCGTAAAAATGGAAGGTAATATTTTTGATGCGAACAAAGGCGTGCTGAACATCACGGGTGGAACTAACGCCGCTACGGGCGTTGGGCTCCAGTTACTGTATAACAACCAGCCGATGGTGCTGGGTTCTGATGTCGCCGTTGGAACGTCATCGTCATCTGGCGGATTCTCAGTGCCGCTTAAAGCGCGTTATTACCAGACGGGCGATTCGATCACGACCGGTACGGCGAATGGGGTAGCAGCCTTTACCATAACGTACCATTAAGTCATCGTTCGTTTCTGATTCAGGATAACCCAGCCCGTGGCTGGGTTTTCAATGTTGAGCGTCAGACGGCTTAAATACTCAACCATCAACATTGACTGATATCAAAGCTATTTATCGGGGTTCGTGGAAAATAAAAAAACAGCATAATGCGTCAGACGGACTCCACGCTGAGCACATGAAAACAAAGATCAGAATAATCCCCTAACCAATTGATTTGCCACTTAAAAAACCACAACAACCAGGACGGACACAGCCTATGTACAGACCAATAGTTGTCATACTTTTCATTCTCCTGACGCTGGCTGCTCTTGCGGAAATGGGTTATTTACCCATCGGGTAAATTTGCTGGTTAAATATTACCCATAAACCGTAATGTACCATTTACAGTTTTTTCCTAAAGCCATCTGCATATTTCTCATGTCATCCTTAATCACGCTCATAATACGAAAACGTTAATTGAGGATAAAACATGAAAAAAACGATTATTGCATTATCTGCCATTCTGTTGGCTTCACCTGTTTTTGCTGCGACCACACATGCAACTGACGATACCGTAGCGGCGGCAAACGCGAATGCCAACGACGCGAAGCAAAAACTGCACGAAGAGCAGAACAAAGGTGAAGAGCTGAAGCTGAAACAGCAGCATGCCGCTGAAGGGAAAAGCGACAGCGTTGGCAGCAAGGTAAGCGAAGATTCGCAGAAAGCCTGGCATAAAACCAAAGAAGGCACAGAGAAAGGGTGGGATGCCACCAAAGAAGGTGCTGAGAAAGGCTGGAACAAAACCAAACAAGGTGCCAGTGAGTTAGAAAAGAAAGTCACTGAATAATCATCACCTGTCCCGTAAGGCCGCTGTCGCGGCCTTTTTACTTCCCCCTTCACAAAAATAAATCAGGTTATTTTTTAATTACGTGCTACCGCATTTTCATTTTTACATAGCAGAATAAACATCCCCTGCCAGCATATATTTCATTAATGCGAGCAAACATAATATATCTTATACGTTAAACTTTACCGCGTCTTAAACATTAATTAAGCGGTAATGAATATATACATTCAATAATAAATACCCTGCCCCTCATAAACTGTGTAAAGCTGAACACCACCCGGCGTCTGGCGGGCCTTTCAGACATACCGCTTTATATTGACGTGGTGAATAAATACTTTTTCAATGACACGAATGGCATTTACAGAGGCGTAATTTGCATATTTAGTTTTTTATAGCTATATCCTTTTTAGAGCGAATTAAATTAATACCTCTATTACACACAGGGCTTTATATATCAGGAAAAATTAAAAAGACAACGTTATCCACAATAAATAATTAGAGTCGCCCTGATGTTGCCATTCTGGATGCTGGCGGGCATCGGCCGCGCTGAAGAACGTTACGGTGAGCACTGATTAACTATCAGCGACTCCGCCGGGGGCGCGCTTTACCCTCAGCAAAGAGATGACCATGTCTTGCACGCCGTCCATGACAACTCTGCTGGAGTAATAACTGTATGAGCCAAATCTCTGTTATATCGAAACTTACTGGCGTGGAAACGACCACGGAAGGCACCCGGATCACTCTGGACCATTCCTCTATCGTTAAGCTCCATGTAGGGCGGGCCGACATTTCACACTACACCCGTAGCGGTAACGATCTGGTGATATCTCTGCATTCGGGGGAAGTGGTTACCCTGAAAAACTTCTACGTTGGCGACGCTCAAGGGGTGAGCCAGCTGGTGCTGGAAGAAGAGAATGGCGCATTGTGGTGGATTGAAGATCCGACTGCCGCTGAACATTACGAAGCTATCTCGTCCATCGACGCGTTAATGGCGTCATCCGGTTCAGACGCAGGCGGTGCTGCCCTCTGGCCCTGGGTGCTCGGTGGTCTCGCCGTTGCCGGGGGCGTCGCCCTCGCAGCCGGTGGCGGTGGCGGTGGCGGCGGTGGAGATGACGATGACAACACCACCAGCCCCGGCAATCCAGGCAATCCTTCTAATCCTGATACCACACCGCCGGATGCCCCAACAAATTTGCAGTTCTCACCGGATGGTAAAACCGTTACCGGCACCGCCGAACCGGGAAGCACAATAACGCTTAAAGATGCCAACGGTAATCTGGCAGGAACGGGTAAAGCCGGTAGCGACGGCAAATTTACGATTGAGCTGGGTACGCCAATGACCAATGGCGAACAGCTTGCCGCCACAGCAACCGACGCTTCCGGTAATACCAGCCAGAACGGTCATGTCATCGCCCCTGACCTGACCGTCCCCGACGCCCCGGATATTCTGATTGTTAACGATAACGTCGGCACCGAAACGGGCCCGCTGGAAAACGGGCAACGAACCGATGATGCACGCCCTGCCCTCAGCGGCATGGCTGAAGCGGGGACGACAATCACGATTTATGACAACGGCAGCCTGCTTGGCACCACGAAAGCTGATGCCAGTGGCAACTGGAGTTTTACGCCACCTGCCGCCCTTGCCGATGGCAATCACGTCATTACCACCACCGCGACCGATGCTGCCGGCAATACCAGCGCACCGTCCACTGCCGCCACCTTTATCGTTGATACCGTGGCACCAACGGCCCCCGTCATTTCCGGCTTAACCGATGACGTTGCCCCCAATACCGGCCCTCTCAGCAATGGCGGAAGCACCAACGATCAACGTCCCCGGATTAGCGGCACGGCGGAAGCCAATTCCACCGTTACGGTTTATGACAATGGCAACGCCATTGGTACTGCAAATGTCGCCAGCAATGGCAACTGGTCCTTTACGCCGTCGGTGAACCTCAGCGAAGGCAGCCATCAGATTACGGTGCAGACGACTGACGTCGCGGGCAACCAAAGCGTCCCCTCCCCGGCGATTACGATCACGGTAGATATCACCCCACCTGACCAGCCAACCGTCGCGCTGGATGCCGCAGGAACCGTGGCAACAGGCACCGCAGAAGCCAATACAACGATCACCATCACCGACAGCAACGGTATCCCGATCGGGACTGCACCTGTCGACGCTAACGGTAATTTCAGCATCCCCCTGGCACCCCCTCAGCCTGGCGGCGCGGTTATCAGCGTCATTGCTACTGACGCCGCGGGCAACGTCAGCCCGGCGGCCACGGCAACAGCCAGCCTGAGTGTACCCGATACCACACCACCGGCTATCCCGGCCGATCTTGCCGTTTCTGGCGATGGCAGAACAGTGACCGGCAACACCGAACCGGGCAGTACGGTAACAATTAAAGACCCTACCGGCACCGTGATTGGCAGCGGCACGGCGGACAACGACGGTCATTTCTCCGTCGGGATCGACCCGGCACAAACAAATGGCGAGGTGCTACAGGTTGTCGCAACCGACGGAGCCAATAACACCAGCCAGCCAGGGTTTGCCGACGCGCCTGATACCACCGATCCATTAGCGCCTACAAATGTTGACGTCTCAGATGATGGCACCACCATCACCGGCGAGGCGGAGCCGGGCAGTACCATCAGTATTAAAGACGAGGGTGGCACTGAAATCGCCGCTGGCTCCGCTAATGATGACGGTACATTCAGCATTCCGCTTATCCCGCCGTTAGTGAATGGTGAAACAGTGACGGCAGATGCGACCGACAACGCGGGCAATACGGGCCCAACGACCTCTGCAAGTGCGCCGGATATTACGCCCGCAGAAACGCCGGTCATCACCTCCGTTGAAGATAACGTGCTTAACATCGTCGGACCGATTGCCAACGGTGGCCTGACCAATGATGGCACGCCGACGCTTCACGGTACGGGTGAAGCTGGCACACGGCTTTATCTCTATGATGGTCAAAACCAAATCGGAACGCTGGTGATACCGGAGGGAGGCGTCTGGACATATACTCTGCCCGCCAATATTCTCGCGGGCGGGCATGTCTTTACAGCCAAAGCCATTGATGATGCAGGCAATGCCAGCGGTACATCGAACAGCTGGAGCATTACCGTCGATCTCACGCCGCCCGCAACGCCAGCGATCACCCAGGTTGTGGACGCTGTTGAAGGTAATACTGGCCCGCTGACCAGCAACCAGCCGACCAATGACAACCGCCCTGCCATCAGCGGCACGGGCGAGCCTGGCGCGACAATCAGCATCCGTATTGATGGCGCTCAGGTGGGTACAACAGTGGTGGGCTCCAGTGGAGACTGGACCTTCCGTCCGGCGACAGCCATTGCAGATGGCAGCCACGTCCTGACCGCCGTCGCGCTCGATCAGGCCGGTAACGCCAGTTCCGCCACGGGCGGATTTACGCTTAATATCGATACCACAGCCCCCGGTACGCCAACCATCGGAAGCGTGACGGATAACACCGGCGACGTGACCGGCCCTGTCACCAGCGGTTCACCGACGGATGAAACACAACCCCTGCTGTCGGGGACGGCCCCCGCTGGCACGACCATCACCGTGTATGACGGCACCACGCTGCTGGGCCCCGCCACGCTCAACGGCACGGGTGGCTGGAGCTTTACCCCTTTAACACCGCTGACAGACGGCACACACACCCTGACCGTCCGAGCCACCGACCCGGCAGGAAATGTCACCACTTCCCCACCGTTCAGCCTGGTGATAGATACGATAGCGCCCGTCACGCCGGACGCGCCGGATGTCACCGTTAACCCGGACGGCGGCACTACGGGTACATTACTGAACCCAGGCGACACCACCCGCGATACCACGCCGACGTTAAGCGGTGAGGGAACCGCAGGAGAAACGGTAGCTATCTATATTGATGGCGTGAAAAAGGCTGAAGTCCCGGTCGGTGAAGATGGAAAATGGAGCTGGACGGCCTCGCCACCGCTCGGTAACGGCACTTATGATGTCACCCTGACCGTAACCAACAAAGACGGTGCAGGCAATGAGAGTTCACCTTCGCAGCCGGTGACCATCGTCATTGATACCGAGGCACCCGATAAACCCGCCACTCCGACCGTCACCGACAGCGTCAGCCAAATCACTGGCCCGGTAGCGGATGGCGAAAGCACCAACGATCCGCGCCCGGTCCTGAGCGGCAGCAGCGAACCAAACGACGTGATCATTATTTACGATCGCGTGAATAATGCCGATCCGGTTGAGGTGGGCCGCGTTACCGCAGACATTAACGGCGACTGGAGCTGGCGGCCTGCGACGAATATCGCCGAAGGTTCGCACCAGTACACCGCCACCGCAACGGATGAGGCGGGGAACGTCTCCGTAACCTCCGATCCGATCACCATCAACGTGGATACCCTTGTGCCTCCGGCTCCGGTGATTACCCTGGCGGGGGGTGTCGGAAGCGGCGGGTCCACAAACGACAACACGCCGGATATCACCGGGACAGGTGTCAGTGGCGATCGGGTTATTGTTTACAACAATGGCGTCGCCATTGGTGAAGCTATCGTAACGAACGGCACCTGGACCATCACGCCATCGGCCCTGCCGGACGGCACACTCAATCTGACCGCCGTTGCGGTGGATGCGGCGGGCAACCCCAGCACACCAGGGGCGGGATTCACCGTAACCATTGATACCGTGCCGCCAGCCGTACCGCAAATCGACGAAATCACTGGCAGCACGCTGTCTGGCGGGCAGTTGTACACGCAAGATACAACCCCCGAAATTACGGGGAGAACCGAACCGGGCAGCACCGTTGAAGTCTTCATTAATGAAGACTCTGTGGGCTTTGCCACCGTTAACACAGATGGCACCTGGACATTCACACCGACAACGCCGCTGGATCAGGGCTTAACGGACATTTCAGTGATTGCCCACGATGCCGCCGGTAACAGCACGCCAGGCCCGACCACCACCGTTACCGTGGACAACGTTCCCCCGGCCGACCCAACAAACCTTGCCATTACCGATCAAGGGACACCGGTCACCGGTAATGCCGACCCCGGCTCCATCATCACGATCAGAGATGCCGATGACAACGTGATCGGTACGGGCGTCGCCAACGCCAGCGGCGCGTTTTCCGTCGCCGTCAGTCCGGCACAAACGGATGCCACCACGCTGAGCGTCACCGCAACCGATGAAGCAGGGAATAACAGCCAACCCGTCGATCTCACCGTTACGGCAGCGCCGGTTGATTTACCGGACGTACCGACGATCACTGCGATCGACGACAATATAGGTAGCGTCACGGGTAACGTAATCGGCAAAACCTCAGACGATACGATGCCGACCATCAGCGGTACTGCCGTCGCGGGCAGTACGGTGACCCTCTATATGGATGGCAGCCTGATCCCGCTGATCACCATTCCGGTGCTGGCCGGTGGAACCTGGAGTTATACCCCGCCGCTTCCATTGAGTGAAGGCACGCATACTTTCGAGGCGACCGCCACGGTAGGGCTTGAGACAAGCGGCCGTTCACCTGCTGCGGCTGTCACCATCGACACCACCGCCCCGCTCGCCCCCACTATTGGCGCGGTCACCGATGATGTTCCTCCTGGCACCGGCGTACTCACCAGCGGGCAGGCGACCAACGATACCCGGCCAACCCTCAGCGGTACGGCGACGCCGGGTGACACCATCACCGTTTACAATAACGGTATTGCTATCGGGACTGCACAAGCAGGGCCAACAGGCTCCTGGAGCTTTACGCCGTCCTCTCCCCTGGCCGAAGGCAGCAACCCGCTGACCATTCGGGCCACCGATCCGGCGGGCAATCAGAGCGCCCCTTCAGCGGCGTTCAACGTCGTGGTCGATACGACCTCCACCACGCCCGTTATTCTGGGAGCAGAGGATAACGTCGGTAGCGTGACGGGCAATGTCACCAGTGGCAGTACCACCAACGACACCACGCCAACGCTCACCGGCACGGCAGAAGCCAACAGCACCGTCGCAATCTTTGATGGCGTTACGCAAATCGGCACCGTCACCGCCGATGGCAGTGGCAACTGGACATTTACGCCAGTGACCGCACTGGTCGAAGGCGCACATGACTTTACGGTCAGATCGACCGATACGTTAGGGAACGTCAGCACGCCTTCTGCCGTCTACAGCGTGACGGTCGACACCACACCGCCAGCCGTCCCTACGCTCAATGGCGTAGAGGACAACGTCGCAGGGGGCATTGAAGGCAATATCGCCACCGGACAGGTGACCAACGACAATACGCCAACGCTGAGCGGGACCGGGATGGCAGGCAGCACGGTGCATATTTTCAATAACGGCACCGAGATCGGCTCCACAACGGTGCTGGCAGGCGGCACCTGGAACTTCACCCCCACGATACCGCTGCCGGACGGAACCTATACGCTGAGGGTGAATGCCACCGATACCGCAGGTAACGTCTCGGCTAACTCGTCGGTTTATACTTTTACAGTAGATACCGCCGGGCCAGCCGCACCGGTACTCTCTACCGTCATTGATGATGTCGGCCCGGTAACGGGTACACTGAGTACCGGTAATTCAACCAACGACGCGCGTCCGACGTTCAACGGGACGGGCGAAACGGGCTCAACCGTACACATTCTGGTGGACGGTGCAGAAGTGGGCACCGCGCTGGTGAATGCGCAGGGCAACTGGACCTTCACACCGACAGATCCGCTGGGCGATGGCCAACATGCCATTACGTTCAATGCAACCGACGCGGCGGGTAACAGCGGCAGTACCAGCACCGCATTTAACCTGACGGTCGATACGGGCGTACCGCTCGCCCCCACTATCGCCACGGCCAGTGACAATGCAGGCCCGGTTCAGACACCCCTTACTTCCGGCCAAACCACTGATGACACCACGCCAACGCTGAACGGGACGGCGGAAAATAATGCGACCATCACGATTTACGAAAACGGCGCATTCGTTGGCACAACCCAGGCTAACGGTTCGGGGGCATGGAGTTTTACCCTAGACACACTGACCAGCGGGAGCCATACGTGGACCGCAACGGCAACCGATGCAGCAGGCAACGTTAGCCCTGCGTCACCGGGCTTCACCGTGATTGTCGATACCACCGCCCCTAATGCGCCGGTCATTACCTATGCGCTTGATGATGCCGGTTCTCTGACGGGACAACTCAGCACCGGTCAAACCACTGACGACATCTCGCCACGTCTTAGCGGGACCAGCGAGCCGAACGCCACGGTGAGAATTTATGAAAACTCAGCGCTGATTGGCACCGGCCAGGCCGATGCCAACGGCAACTGGACGATTGATCTCACCACCACGCTGAGCCCCGGTACACATACGTTTACCGCGCAGGCCACCGATGTGGCGGGTAATAACAGCCAGCCTTCAGCCAGCTTCAGCCTGACGGTTGACACCACGCCACCTGCGTTACCGGTATTAACCAGCATCACGGATGATGTCGGCAACGCCGCCACGCCAATCGCCAACGGTGGGTTAACCAACGACGCGCAGCCAACCCTCACCGGTACAGCGGAGGCGGGAGCAACGGTAAACATCTTTGATAACGGTGTGCAAATTGGCAGCGTCACCGCCACGGGCGGTACGTGGAGTTTTACACCCTCGACGGGACTGGGCAACGGATCGCATAGTCTGACCTTCTCGGCAACCGATGCGGCCGGCAACGCCAGCGCACAAACTGCCGACTATGTGATAAACGTTGACGCCACCGCGCCAGCTATACCGGTTATCAGCGCCGTGGTGGATGATGTGGGTACCATCACCGGGCCTGTGACCGGGGGTAATCCGACCAACGATGCCCGTCCGACGCTGAACGGTACTGCCGAAGCCGGTTCAACCGTTCGCATCTACGACGGCACCACGCTCGTGGGAACCGTTACCGCCGACACCAACGGCAACTGGACGCTGCCGCAAACCAGCACCACGTTGTCGGAAGGGCGGCATAACTTTACGGTGACCGCGACCGATGTGGCGGGCAATACCAGTGCGCCATCAATCGTCACGTCAATTGTGGTCGACCTGACGCCGCCGCCAGCACCAACAGGCCTCGCGGTGATCACCAACGGTACGCACGTCACCGGAACCGCCGAAGCGGGCAGTACCGTCACCATCACCACCAGTACCGGAACCGTACTCGGTACAGCCACGGCGGATGGGAGCGGCAACTTTAATGCCACCATCACTCCGGCGCAGACGGGCGGGGAGTCCCTGCAGGTGTTTGCCACCGATAAAGCCGGAAACGCAGGCGCGAGTGCTTCGGTCACGGCACCGTTTACCACGATCCCGAACGCACCGGTTATCGCCACCATCGACGATAACGTCGGTACGGTGACCGGAAATCTGACCAACGGGAAAACCACCGATGACACCACGCCGACCCTGAACGGCACCGCGCAACCCAATTCCACCGTCACCCTGTATAACAACGGTGTTTCGATGGGGAGCGTTGTGGCGGACGTCAATGGTAACTGGAGCTTTACCCCGACGGCATTAAGCGAAGGTGCCCACACCTTTACCGCCACGGCGGGTAACGCCACAGGGACCAGCCCGGTTTCATCGGCCACGACCGTTATCGTCGATCTCACGGCACCAGCAGCGCCAACCGGCACCTTTAACGCAGACGGTAGCGTATTGACCGGTAACGCCGAAGCGGGCAGTACCGTCTCCATTCTTCTGGGTAACGGGACAACGGTGACCACTACCGCAGGGAGTGACGGCACTTACAGCTACACCTTCCTCAATAAACAGACGGAAGGCCAGACGCTGCAGATCACCGCGACGGACGCGGCAGGCAACGTCTCGCTGCCGGGCTCGGCACTTGCGCCCGTGGTGCCGCTGTCGGCCAGTACCAACGTCGAGGAGCTGGATATCAGCACCACGGCAACGGTGACCCACTCGCAGCTCAGCGATTACGGCTTCCTGCTGGTGGGGGCCGCGAACAACATCCTCACGCTGCTCGGTAATGACACTGCGCAGGTCGGGTTTACGGTGGAGAGCGGCGGCAGTGCGGATATCACCGTAAACGCCAATGCAACGGGAGCGGTACTTTCACTGCTCAACACGCTTGAGCTGGTGGTACAAGTTCTGGATACGGAGAACGGAACCTGGACCACGGTGGTGGATACCGGACAGCCGCAGTTTGCTGACCTGCTGACGCTCGGCGCTACTGGCGTATCGCTGAACCTGACCGGGCTGGCGAGTGGGCAGTATCGTGTGCTGAGCTACAACACTAACCTGCTGGCAACCGGCTCTTATACCAGCCTGGATGTTGACATCAAAGAGACCAGCGCAGGTACGGTGACGGGCACCACCAGCCTCGGCGGTAACGTGATCCTTGATGACGATCCGGCCACCGGTAGCGATAACGCCCCGGCGGGCACCACGGTGACAGCGGTGACCAACTCGGATGGCGACACGGTCGCGGTGACCGCTGACGGAACGCAGGTCCAGGGGCTTTATGGCACGCTGACCATCAACCTGGACGGCAGTTACACCTACACCCTCACCAACACCAGCGCCTCAGTGATTGGCCGTACCGAGAACTTCACCTACACCATCACGCATAACGGCGTCAGTGCGTCAGCAAATCTGGTGCTGTCACTCGGCGCAGGCACCACGGCCAACAGCATTGTGGCCGTGGACGACACGGCCTCGCTGACCTTCGACACCACCGTCCATTCGATAAATAACGGAACCTCGTCGCAGGGCGGCTTTACCGTGGTGGGGATTAATCTCGGCAATACGCTGGGGCTGAACCTGCTGGACGATCTGAGCAACCCGATCATCTACAACGTTGAAGAAGGCACCACCCGCACCATGACCATTCAGGCTTCCGTGGGAGGCGTGGCGCTGGCGTCAGTGTTTGACCTGTACATCTATAAGTTCAACGACGCCACGCAGACTTTCGAGCAGCTCCGCGTCCAGCCGGGCTGGTTGCGTGCGCCGCTGCTGGGTGGCACGTCATCCCAACTGACGCTAAACCTGCCTGCCGGGGAGTACCTGTTCCTGCTGAATACGGCGGCGGGGATCACCGCACTGACGGCGTACACGCTCAATGTGCTGGAAGATCATGTCTACAGCGTGGCAAGCGTTGGGGCCTCCACCACCGGAGACGTGCTGGCGGATGACATTGCGCCATCCGGCACCGTGGTGTCTGATGTCAACGGTGTGGCGGTGAACGGCAGCGGCCCGACCACGATTCAGGGAGAGTACGGCACGCTGACGATCACTGCGTCCGGGCAGTACACCTACACCCTGAAAAGCGGGATCGGGTCTGACCATATCAACACCCCGGACACCTTTGTTTATACCATTACCGCGCCCGGTGGCGCGAAAGACACGGCATCGCTGAACATCACGCCGACCGCGCAGGCGATGGATGCGGTGAACGATGTCAGTTCCACAATGGATATCACCCCGGTGCATCACACGTCGCTGTATTCGGATACCAGCGTAGGGTCTGCAAACTGGAACGCGGCCCTGCTGGCAACGACATCGGGCAGCGGCAGCGGCACCTTCGTGGTGGATGCCAATACTGCGCTGCATAATGTGGTACTGCACTTCAACGTGACCTCGCTGCTGACGCTGGGCGGGCTGACCGTTAACTGGACGATTTCACAAGGCGGGACCACCCTCAGAACCGGATCGTTCGGCGGTGGGTTGCTGTTGGGCGGCAATGCCGATATCGCGGTGACCGGTCTGGATCTGAATGCCGGAACCTATACCCTGAGCTACACCGGTAGCGTACCGGCACTGGGGCTGGGCGGGATCACCATCACCCCAAGCGTCACCGGCACCACCTACTCCCTTAGCCAGTTTGACTCTACCAGCGGCCACACCGTTAACGGCAACATCTTTGACGGTTCCGACTCCGCCGGGGCAATGGATCAACTGCACTCGGTAGACACCCGCGTAAGTATTACCGGCTATGACGGCGTGACCACCACGCTGGACCCGTACACCGGCAGCACCACGGTGAATGTCGTCGGCCACTACGGCACGCTGGCGATTGGCGCAGATGGTCATTACACCTACACCCTCAATGCCGGAATTTCACTCTCGACCATCACCTCGAAGGAGGTCTTTAACTACACCCTGACCGATGCCGCCGGTAAAACGGACAGCGCCTCGCTGACCATCAACATGGCACCGCAGTTCATCAGCTCTGAACACAACGATCTGATTACCGGTACAGCCTATGGCGACACGCTGATTTACCAGGTGCTGAACGCTACGGCTGGCAACGCCACCGCAGGCAACATCTCAGGCACAACGGGCGATCACTGGACCAACTTCTCACTTTCACAGGGGGACAAAATCGACATTGGCGATCTGCTGGTGGGCTGGAACGGAAGCGCTTCGACATTAGGCAACTACCTCCACGTGACGCAAAGCGGCGGGAACACGGTGATCGCCATCGACCGTGATGGCGCAGGGAGTACCTACGCCACAACCACGCTCGTTACGCTGGATAACGTTCAGACCACCTACGACGAGCTCGTCAACCAGCAACACATTATTACCTGACCACACACGCACCAAATGACCCAGGCGCTTGTCGCCTGGGCATAAACAATAAAGCTGTACGCATTTATTAGGGATATGACATGGGAAAGAAGATGCCATACAGGTGGCTCTCTTGCTGCCTGATATCTGTCTCCGCCATCGCCGCAAACCCTGCGGCGATGATTAATACTGGCCAGCTTCGCGAAACGCAGGAGCTACCCTCGCTGAATGGTCGCGTGGCACCCGTTGCAGGCAAAGCCGCGCCCGGAACGCTCCAGCTAAGCGAGGCGGTTAACCGCGCCGTCACCTGGCATCCTGCCATCAGCGAAGCGGTCGGCAAACTCTATGAACAGAGCGAAAATGTAGACGTCGCCAAATCGAAATACTACCCGCAAATTAACGCCGGAATGGAAAATGGCTATACCCACGACGGCAGCGATAATGGCTTTACGCCGTCGCTGGTGCTCTCACTCTCACAAATGCTCTACGACTTTGGCAAAGTGGCAAGCCAGGTGCGTGCCGAAAGCGCTGGCGTCGCCCAGCAGCAGGCTAACGTGCTGGTCAGCATTGACACTATCGCCCACGATACCGCCATCGCGATGGTACAGGTGCAAACCTGGCAGCAGATGGTCGATACCGCCAAAGAACAGCTCAATGCGCTCTCCTCCATCGGCACACTGACCAAACAGCGCAATGACGAAGGGGCGACATCGCTCTCTGACGTGGTGCAGACCGATGCCCGTATTGAAGGCGCACGCGCCCAACTCATGCAGTACCAGGCCAGCCTTGACAGCGCCCGCGCCACGCTGATGAGTTTTCTTGGCTGGGACAACCTGCACGACGTCAGCAATGAATTTCCGCAAAATCTGGCCCGCAGTTGCGATATCGCCGAGCCGGACGATCGGCTGGTTCCGGCGGTATTAGCCGCCTGGGCACAGGCTAACGTTGCTCAGGCCAACCTCGACTACGCCAATGCGCAGATGACGCCGACCGTCTCGCTGGAGCCGGAAGTTCGCCACTACCTCAACGACCGCTACGCGGGCAACGAAACGCGGGATCGCACCCAGTATTCCGCGTGGGTCAAAGTGCAGATGCCGCTCTACCAGGGCGGTGGCCTGACGGCCCGCCGCAACGCCGCCGGACACGCGGTGGAGTCCGCCCAGTCTACCATCCAGCGCACGCGTCTCGACGTGCGGCAAAAACTGCTGGAGGCGCGCAGCCAGGTGCTGAGCCTGATGAGCACGCTGCAAATTCAGGGTCGCCAGGAAGCGCTCAGCGCCCGCACCCGCGAGCTTTATCAGCAGCAGTATCTTGATCTCGGTTCGCGCCCTTTGCTCGACGTGCTCAACGCTGAGCAGGAGGTCTATCAGGCCCGTTTCACCCAGCAGCAAACCGCCGGACAACTGCACCAGTTGCAGTTGAACTGCCTGTACAACACCGGGCGTCTGCGTCACGCGTTCGATCTTGAAAACCGAACCATCCAGACCGTGGAGATCCAGCCATGAAGCAACGCGATATCCCGCAGGATGAAACGATAGCAGATGATGCGCTGGAACAGTGGGCGCAGGCGTTTGGCTACGTCGCGACACGCTACCGTGTCGCCTGCTCTCCCGGTGCGCTGGTAGCCGGTGCGCCGTGGCTGAAAGGCAAACCGATGGTCCCTGCCCTAACCCAGCTTGCCCGCGAGGCCGGGCTGTCGTTTCAGTTGCTCACGGCGGATCAGCAGTCCATTAACAGCTGGCGCTTGCCGGTGGTGGTGGCGCTGAACGACGGTAAAATTGGCGTGATCGAACATTTCGACGGCGAGGATACGCTTGAGGTCAGCTTTTTCGACGATCAAACGCACACCAACCGTCTGTCGATGATGGCGATGCTGCCTGCCATTCGTCACATCATCGCCCTGCGCCCGCTGGCGGCCCTGAAAGACAGCCGCGTAGATGCCTATATCTCGAAATATCGCCCGGACTGGCTCTACCGGCTGGTAATGCGCGACCTGCGTCCTTACAGCTGGGTAATGCTCGCCGCGCTGTTTATCAACGTACTTTCGCTTTCGGGGATCGTTTTTTCCATGCAGGTCTACGACCGGGTGATCCCCGCCCAGTCCTACCCGACGCTCTACGTTCTGACCATTGGCGTGCTGATCGCCACGCTGTTTGGCTTTGTGCTGCGCGTGGCGCGCGGGCACATTATGGATCTGCTGGGGAAACGTTCGGATCTGCGCGTGTCGGATCGCGTCTTCGGCCACGCTCTGCGTCTGCGTCACAGCGCCATTCCCCGCTCCACCGGTAGCTTTATTTCTCAGCTGCGCGAGCTGGAGCAGATCCGCGAGATGGTCACCTCTTCCACCATCTCCACGATTGTCGATCTGCCGTTCTTTTTACTGTTCGTGGTGGTACTGGCGATCATCGCCCCGCAGCTGGCGTGGATCGCCCCGGTGGCGGCGGTGATCATGGTGCTGCCCGGCCTGCTGCTGCAGAAAAAACTGGCGGAGCTGGCGAAGCAGTCGGCGCACGAATCGACCCTGCGCAACGCGGTGCTGGTGGAGAGTGTGCAGGGGCTGGAGGACATCAAGCTGATGCAGGCGGAAAACCGTTTTCTGCAGCAGTGGAACAGCTATATCCAGATCACCGCGGAATCCGGCCTGCGCACCCGCGAGCTGACGCAGAACCTGATCAGCTGGGGGATAACCATCCAGAGCCTGGTGTATGCCGCGGTGATTGTGGTCGGTGCGCCGATGGTGATCGACGGCACGTTAACCACCGGCTCGGTGGTCGCCGCCTCGATGCTGGCCTCGCGCATGATCGCCCCGATGGCAACGCTGTGTGGCGTGCTGGCTCGCTGGCAGCAGGTCAAAGCGGCAAAAGAGGGGCTGGACAGCATTATGCAGCTCCCGACCGAAAATCAGCGCGAAGAGACGCCGATCCGCCAGGACGTGCTGCGCGGCCACTACCTGTTCGAGCAGGCGCAGTTCCGCTATCACCCGGACGATCCGCGCATGGCTTTACGCATAAACCGCCTGGAGATCAAGCCCGGCGAGAAAGTGGCGATCCTCGGGCGCAACGGCGCGGGCAAATCGACGCTGCTGCAGGCGATGGCGGGCGGAATGGATCTGGCCGGCGGCGAACTGCGGCTCGACAACCTCAGCCTGCCGCATCTGGACGTGGCGGACGTGCGGCGTAACGTCGGGTTTATGACTCAGAACGCGCGGCTGTTCTACGGCACCCTGCGTGAAAACATCACCCTCGGTATGCCGCGCGCCACCGATGAAGAGATCTTCGGGGTGCTGGAAATGTGCGGCGCGGCGGGCTTCGCACAGAAACTGCCGAAGGGGCTGGACTACCCGATTATGGAGAATGGCGTGGGGTTATCCGGCGGGCAACGTCAATCCATTCTGCTGGCGCGTATGCTTCTGCGCGATCCGAATATCGTGCTAATGGACGAACCCACCGCCTCCCTTGATGAGCACACCGAGCGGGAATTTATCCAGCGCCTGAGCGCCTGGCTCGGCAACCGCACCCTGGTTGTCGCCACTCATCGCGTACCGGTGCTGGAGCTGGTGGAACGCGTGGTGGTACTGAAAGAGGGCATGCTGGTGATGGACGCGCCAAAAGCGCAGGCGCTGAGCAACAGCCGCATGCAGCAACAGCAGCAGGCAACCGGACGGGAGTGGAAAAATGAAAATCAGTCAGCGTGACGTCGCCGCAATGGAAGACCTGGACAACGCTCTCGACTCTGAGAGCGGCTACACCGGCGCACGGCGGATTGTGATTTTCTCCCTGCTGCTGTTTATGGCGCTTGGCGTCTGGGCATGGTTTGGCGTGCTGGACGAAGTCTCCACCGGGACCGGGAAAGTGATCCCCAGTTCGCGTGAGCAGGTTTTACAGTCGCTGGACGGAGGGATACTCACTGAACTCAACGTACACGAGGGGGATCAGGTGCAGGCCGGACAAGTTCTGGCACGGCTTGATCCTACCCGATCCGAATCTAACGTTGGTGAAAGTGCGGCGCGCTACCGGGCCTCGCTGGCCTCCAGCGCACGTCTTTATGCGGAGGTGAACGATCTCCCGCTGAAGTTCCCCCCTTCGCTGGCGAAATGGACCGATTTGATCGGGGCCGAAACGCGCCTTTATAACTCACGTCGTGCGCAACTGGAGGACACTCAGCGGGAATTACGTTCGGCATTAGATCTCGCCAACAAAGAGCTGGCGATCACCCAACGGCTGGTGAAAACCGGTGCCGCCAGCCACGTGGAAGTGCTGCGACTGCAACGGCAAAAAAGCGATCTTGAACTCAAGCTCACCGACGTGCGCTCGCAGTATTACGTGCAGGCGCGCGAGGCGTTATCCAAAGCGAACGCAGAAGTGGATATGGTTTCGGCGATCCTCAAAGGACGCGAGGATTCCGTGGCCCGTCTGACGGTGAAATCTCCGGTACGCGGGATCGTGAAGAACATCAAGGTCACCACCATCGGCGGCGTCATTCCGCCGAACGGTGAGCTGATGGAGATCGTGCCGGTGGACGATCACCTGCTGATTGAAACCCGCTTGTCGCCGCGTGATATCGCCTTTATCCACCCGAACCAGGAGGCGCTGGTCAAAATCACCGCCTACGATTACGCCATTTACGGCGGGCTGCACGGCGTGGTCGAAACCATTTCGCCGGACACCATTCAGGACGAAGCTAAGCCGGAAGTGTTCTATTACCGGGTGTTTATCCGTACCAGTCAGGATTACCTGGTGAATAAGGCGGGCAGGCATTTCTCGATTGTACCGGGGATGATTGCGACGGTGGACATCAAGACCGGGGAGAAAACGGTGCTGGATTATATGATTAAGCCGTTTAACAGGGCGAAAGAGGCGTTGAGAGAGCGGTAGTAAAACGCCGGGTGGCGGCTGCGCCTTACCCGGCCTACATTTCAAGTCGTTTAAACCGCACTAACGCTCCTATGGTGAGAGGGTTAGGAGGAGGGGAACATTACCCCGTATACCGCTCATTCCAGGCGTCTGAATATTGAACATTCCCATCAACATAGCGCCACGTGATTTTCTCATAGCGCAATTGAATGCTTTCCAAATGCCCTGTCCCCGGACAGTTACGCGTATCGTGCATAATTGGTGTAATGGAGACGGCTTTTACGCCTTCCATTAAAATATTAAAGTATTCAACTTCCTGCCCTGCGTCATTAATGTGATACCACTTTATTTCAGCAGACCGTAGAGTCTGCCCTGTTGCGACGGCACGGTAAAGATACGGGGAAGCACTATCAATTTCCTTTTCAAACAAGGATGGGGCGTGCTGACGTGTTCCTGTCAGTTTTCCAGTAGACCCATCGACGGGGATACTCAGATTGTGTGTCAAACCACGTAATTCAATACTCCCCTCCCGATGTATCACATCAGAAGAACCTTTAATAAGGTTTCCTGCATCATCTTTCAACCATAAATGGACTGGTACAGCCATCTTAACACTCCTTATTAATCATACAGCCACCGCCCCGCCTCTGCGGATTTAGCAAACATTCTTACGGTTAAAGGCTTTGAAACTTGTTCAATGGGTTTATCAGTAAACCACTTTCTAAAAAACCATGCGCGAAACCACGGATAATAAGCGCTGTAATTCATCATCGAGAGATCAACATTAAACTTCACGCTGAATTTATCCATACAAAAAACCAAATCATCATCTTCAGCGTATTCCTGGAGAATATCATCCAACTGTAATGGAATGAGTTTCCCGGTAAATGTACCGAGTACGGGTAATTCATTCTGGAAAAATTCCAGAACCTCTTGTTCTGTTACCATACGCGATCTTTCTCGTGCGCAATAGTGTTGTACGTTTTAAGTGTTTTATAACATATCTGAATCAAATCACTGGCGACCATTGTCCATCCAACCACAGGCAGTCCTCTCCCTACAAATGCCCCCAGGTTTGTTACATACTTAGGCTTTAAGGTAGTAATGCTCGCTTCGGTTAAAGTAGGTAATCTTATCGGCAACTGGACATTAAGATATTGACGCATGTATTTGGATGCTATGGACGTTCCTGCTGTGGTTCCATAAGGTTTGTTTCTTGTCTTTAGTAATGGCAATCCTAAAATGATACAACTCACTGTAACCGCATCCATTATCCCACCGAACTGCTCTTCAATTTTATCTAATAAAATCCAGAAAAATAGTTCTCCTGCCGATATGTTGCAGATACCTTTGTAGAAGTACGTTCCATCTAATTCCTCGACCGTATCCATACACGCCTTCATGCCTGATTTTATTAATAACAAACACCATACACCTCTTAAATGACAATGTTGATAAAATGAACCTTTATAGATTCCTAAATAGCAATTAATGAGATTCTTTAAGCGTCCATTGCTTTGGCGTTTTGCCTGTATAAGCCCGGAAGATAGCAATAAACGCACTGACGCTGCAATAGCCGCATGATAGCGCAATCCACCCTACCGGTTTTCCGGCGGCCAGCCACTCCATCGCCCGGACGACACGGGCAAGCTGCCGCCAGTTAACGAAATTCATACCTGTTTCAGCACGGAATCTTCGGTTAAACGTACGCACACTCATTCCCGCGTGACGAGCGTGGTGCTCAACCGTGTGATTATCATCGACACATTGCATCAGGTGACGGGTCACCTTGCTGAGCCTTGAATCCGCAGGCATGGGCAACAAATAGCGATTCCGCGCGGAACGAGCCAACTCATCCAGCAGAACAGAGAGCATCCGCGGATCATGTTCGCTTCCCTGTTCGCTGAGACGCATAAAAAGCGCACTGGTCAGGTCATCGGCATCAAACAGCGTAGTTTCGCCAGGCAATGCGCTACAGCATGCTGAATCAAGATAAAGCGAGCAGCCTTCAATGGCGCTTTCAGAAGAGGCAGCATGAAGCTGACCCGGCGGGACCCATACAATGTGTTTCGCCGGTACAACCGAGCGCCCTTTGTGCGTCTCAATGACCATCAGACCTGTCGTAATTCGACAGAGCTGTCCGGCTTCATGACGATGCCATTGCGTATGATGACCTGTGCGATGGCGCAGTAACTCAGCAGTAAACATGATAATGGCCGAAAATCGTTATTCATTGTCGTATTACAGAAACTACGTCATTGGCTGTCAAGGATAATGGGGGCTCATCATCAAAAGGAGCGCAACCATGAACATCATTAATACCCTCTTATCCGCCACAGACAGCGTAACGCTGCGTCAGAAAACCGAAGCGTTTCTGACCGCATTATTTACAGGCAATCTTGATCCAGCAGAGGTTTTCTCTCCTGATTATCAGCAATACACCGACGGCAACCTGCTTGATTTTCCGGGTTTTGTGCAACATCTTAGCCACGTTCGTCTGCACACCCGCAGCGTAACATTCAGGGTTGTACAGGCTTGTTGCAACGACACTCTTCTGGCGGATCGGCATATCGTTACGGTCGTTTATCCTGGAGGGAATCAGGCTGAGATTGAGGTGTATATGTTTGCAGCGCTGCGCGAGGGGAAAATCTGTCGGATAGATGAAGTCACGCGGTTAATCAGTGGCGAAATGAGTGACCGCGCTTTGGCTCACGCAACCCACTGACGTTACTCAGCCGGAAGCGTCGGGGTGTTAATATACACTCCGACGTAGCGCACAAATTTCCCGATAAACACCCCCGCAAAGACACCGCCAGAGAGGATCGCAAAGGCGCTCATGGCGGGCTGCTGCAGCGTTTGCGGGGAAATAGCGCTTGTCACGCCCAGTACATATTTCACCAGAAACGCCAGCATCATAAAGGGCAGCGCGGTGTAATCAGCCTGACGGGAAATACTGCGCGGCGCAGCGGCACGGGTCACCGCGTTTGTCTTAATCAGTACATAACCCAGCGCCGCGCCCGCGAGAATACCCGCCATCCACAGCGTGACGGTGGCAATGGTCAAATCGCGATAAACCACCAGATCGTAAATATCCCAGACCAGAAAAATCGCCGGAATGAGGGCTAATTTCTCCAGCGTCACGGTGGCAGGTTTGCGGGCCTTGATACCGCGGGAGATCAGAAAAACAAACAGAACCCACACCCAGACGGGCGTGTGCGTCACAATACCGGTAAGGAATTCAAACATGGGATTCACCATGGCGATCGCGGCCATTACCGCACCGGGTAAGTATTGCGCATAACGGCGTAACCGCCATCATGCGCACGTCAGTTACAGTGACACTTTCAGGCGTCTGACCGCCTCTTTCAGTTGTTCATCCGTTGGGGTAACGAATGACATGCGCAGCGTCGTGTGGTCCGGCTCGTTACAATAGAAGAATTCGCCAGGCACAAACACCACGCCGTTGCTTAACGTTTTCTCCAGCCAGCGCGTGGTATTAATGCCATTGTTCATTTTCGCCCACAGGAACATCCCGCCTTTTGGCTTGTGGAACGACATCACATCCCCCAGCTCCGCTTCCAGCTCGCTCGCGAAGGTCTGGTATTTCTGGCGATAGGCTTCACGGATCATGTTGATTTGATCGGCCAGACGGCCGGTTTTCAAATACTCGTATGTCATCAGTTGCGACAGCGTGCTGGTATGCAGATCCGTGGTTTGCTTGAGATTGACCACCGCGCGCTTCAGCCACTCCGGCACGATCACCCAGCCCACACGCGTACCCGGTGCCAGAATTTTGGAAAACGTAGAGGTATAAACAACGTTATTTTCATTGCCAATCGCTTTTGCGTGCGCAATTAACGGGCTGAAAACTTCATCGGTATAATTAATTTCGCTGTAAGGATCATCTTCAATAATGACGAAATCATATCGCTTCGATAATTCTACCAGTTGTTTACGACGCGCTTCAGAAAGCGTTACACCGCCAGGATTACCAAATGTCGGTACAATATAAACCGCTTTAATGGTTTTATTTGCCACCAGAGCTTCAAGCTCGTCGACTTTCATTCCGTCGCCATCTGTCCCTACAGACTCAAATTGCGCCTGTGCCAGGCCAAATACCTGTAATGCAGCAAGATACGTAGGTCTTTCTACGACAACGGTATCACCCGGATTAATTAACGCGCGCGCCAGCACGTCGAGAGACTGCTGCGAGCCGGAAGTAATGACGACATCATCGGCCTTACAGGCAATACCACGTCCCTCGCAGATGCGTTTAATTTCCTCGCGCAGACCCGGTACGCCTTCCGTCAGTCCATACTGGAAAGCCTCGCCAAAATGCTGTGATAACACAGCATCCGCAGCAATTTTTAGCCCTTCATGGTCGAACAGATCCGGGTTTGGAATACCGCCCCCCAGCGAAATCACGCCCGCCATTTTGCTATGTTTTAATAATTCACGGATGGCAGATGATTGCAGGCCCTGCGCGCTGCTGGCGAGTTTGTTTGCAGACATTCTTCGATTACCTTCTTTTTTATATTGTGCCCAATCTTAGCAGAATATGGGCGATAAATTCCGTTAGCTTCGGGAGCGGCCGTAAATCCTGACGCCACAACAGATGCACCGGCCTCGGTTCCGGAGTGAAATTCTCCAGCACCCGCACCAGCCTGCCGCTTGCCAGCTCTTCCGCCACCAGCACTTCCGGTTGCAGCAACAGCCCTGCCCCGGCTCTCGCCGCCATCCGCAGCCCGTAGCCATCGTTGCATCTTAAAATCGCGTCCCGCTTCCAGCGCACCTCTCCTTCCACGCCCGGCAGCCGCCACTCGTTGCGCGCGGTCCACACCGTGTGAGAAAGACAGAGATGATCCACCAGATCGGCAGGCGTTTGTGGCGTGCCGTGACGCGCTAAATAGTCCGGTGCGGCGCAGATCACCATCCGGTAGGGGCACAGGTATTTCGCCACCAGATCGTCGTTGCGAATGTCACCGATACGGATCGCCAGATCAACACCTTCATCCACCAAATCGACCATCCGGTTAGTGAGATCCAGCTCCACCCGTACTTCCGGATGGCGCTGTAAAAACGTGGCGGTTAACGGCGCAATCACACAGCCACCAAATGAGGTCGGTGCCGTCACGCGCAACGTTCCGGCGGGAGTAGCACGCAGCCGCTCGACCGCGCGCTCAGCAATGGAGAGCTGCTCCAGTACCCGCTTCGCCTCTTCAAACCAGACGCGCCCGGCATCCGTCAGGCTCTGGCGGCGCGTATTGCGCTCCAGCAGACGCGTGCCAAGCTGCGATTCCAGCCACGCAATGTACTTGCCCACCATCACCGCCGACATCTCCAGCCGGGCTGCCGCGCCCGTAAAGCTCCCGCTTTCAACTACGGCGATAAACGTTTCCATGCCGCGAAGTTTATCCATATTCCGAATCTCTGGTTAGTAATCCTCTAACTTTAGCCCAGTTTATCTGCATTTTAATTTATTAAAGAATGAAAGCTCACAACGTAAGGAGTCTGCTATGAAAATCGTCATTATTGGTGCCAGCGGTACGGTCGGTCGCGCCGTAACGGAAGAGTTGGAACGTCGCCATGAGGTGATCCGGGTGGGTCGCACGCAGGGCGATCATCAGGTAGATATCACCTCACAGGCGAGCGTACAGGCGCTGTTTGAAAAGATCGGCCCGGTGGATGCGATTGTGTCTGCCAGCGGTGGTCTCTACTTCGGCCCGCTGGAAACGATGAAAGACAGCGATTTTAACCAGGGGCTGCAGGATAAGCTGCTCGGGCAGGTACGCCTGGCGTTGACCGGGCAACACTACCTGAACGAAGGTGGCTCGATAACACTGATTAGCGGTATTGTGGCGCACGAGCCGATAGCCCAGGGCGTGAACGCCACCACGGTAAACGCCGCGCTGGAAGGGTTTGTTCGCGCGGCCGCCTGTGAGCTGCCGCGCGGTATCCGCATCAATCTGATTAGCCCGACGGTGCTCACCGAATCCGCCGAAGCGTACGACGGCTTCTTCCCCGGCTTTGAAAGCGTCCCCGCTGCAACGGTGGCACAGGCCTATCGCCGCAGCGTGGAAGGCGTGCAGAGCGGGCGGGTATATAAGGTGGGTTATTGATCCTTACGGGCGGAGATGAGCACCAGCATCGGGCGCTCTGCCTCTTCAGCCAATGCAGGCCAGGCGTCAATTTGCGCCTGCGTTGGTCCCCACTCATTGACTTCGCTTATTGTTAATCCGGCCTTGATCAGCGCGTTAAGCGTGGTGCCCAGCGTACGGTGGTATTTTATCACCCCGTCCGCCAGCCAGTTGCTGACGCGCTGGCTTTCATCCTGATAATGGTTCACGCCCCAGAACCGCTCGCCGCAGTCGTCCGTCAGCCAGCCCTGACGGGAGGCGCAGGTGCAAATCGGGTGCTCCATTGAAAAGACCAGGCTACCGCCGGGTTTGAGCACGCGCTGAACATGGGCGAATAACGTGTCCAGTTCCGGCAGGTAGTGCAGCACCAGCGAACTGTAGACCAGATCGAGGGTGTTCTCGTTGAGCCTGAGAGATTCCAGATCGCTACGCTGATAATGAATCTGTGGATCGGCGGTAAGCTCCGCTGCACGGGCGAGCATCTTTTCGGAGATATCTACGCCCGTGACGTCAGACGCGCCCAGCTCACGCGCCGCGCGGCAGAACCAGCCATAGCCGCAGCCGAGATCGATAACCGCTTTGCCGGTTAAATCCGGCAACATCGCCCTGAGCGCAGGCCACTCCGGCGCGCCGTCCAGCCCCTGCACCGAGCGCGGAAGCTGAGCGTAGCCTTCGAAAAACGCCGGGTTGTCGTAGATGTTTTGTGCCATGGCAGATCCCCCTTTAAGAATGTGCCTGGCAGTATACGGCATTGCCGGGTGGCGCTGCGCTTACCCGGCCTACGATTTGAGGGGTTTGGTAGGCCGGGTAAGGCGAAGCCGCCACCCGGCACCCATCAGCCCACTGAGCCCCAGACCAGATTCCCCTTGTGGAACGTCGCGGTGCGCGGAGAAATGCGCGCCACGGCTTCGGCAGAGCAGGAGGCATCCACCAGCACAAAACTGGCGTCATCCTGCGCTTTCGGCCACACGCGTTCACCCTTTTCGTTCAGCGGCAGCACGTCGCCTGTGGCGATACCTAATGCGCGGGAAAGTGTCTGCTCGTTCGGGCGGATATAGAGTTGCGCATAGAGGTTGGCTTTTTCCAGCATGTCTCCCAGCCCATACGGCGACCAGTGGTCGATCACGCTGTCGGTACCGGTCATGACAAACACGCCTTTATTCCGCAGTTGCTTCAGCGGCATGTGCAGGGTGCCGATGGGCACGGTAGAGGCAATGGTCACCTGCTGCGCCGCCATGCGGGTGGCGATCTCATCCACCTGCTGCTCGTTGAGCGTCGCCAGCGCAAAGGCGTGGCTAATGGTGAGTTTACCCTTCAGTTCCGGCGTTTTCTCGACGGTTTCCACCATATAGTTCACCGCCGCCACGCCCGCCGGGCTGGTTTCGTGCAGGTGAATGTCCACCCCTTTGTCGTGATCCAGCGCAATCTGGAACATAGTGTCGAGGGATTTCTCCATCGCGCCGTCCACGTTGGTTGGGTCCAGCCCCCCCACGTAATGCGCCCCGGCCTGCATCGCCTCGCGCATCAGCTTTTCAGAATTCGATAACAGCAATCCGTGCTGCGGGAACGCCACGATTTCACAGTCAAAACCTGCGCCCCGGCGCGCCAGCACCGCCTGCATATTTTCCAGGTTTTTCAGGCCGGAAACCGGCTCAATATTGCAGTGGCTGCGGGCGATGGTCGAGCCTTTCGACTGGAGCAGATCGATTAACTTTTCCGCGCGTTGCTGGGTATAAGGCTGTAGCTCCGGCAGCAGCTTTTGCTCAAGACGGATCATATCCTGAATGGTCGTTCCCGCTGGGCGATTGAGCGAACGCCACGGGCCGCCGTAAAACGTTTTATCCAGATGGATATGCATGTCGCGCATGGCAGGCAGCATCAGCTTTCCGCCTGCATCATAGTGCGGCAGGGTGGCGTCGGCGTGGCTTTTGTTATCGCGCAGGACGATGATTTTGCCGTCTTTAATCTCCAGCGTTTTGAGCTCAGTGCGGGTGCTCGTCGCCACGCCGCCGTCGAAATTAAATCCGGCCTCCAGCAGCACATTATCGAGGTAATAGTGTTTTGCGGTGATGTTCATCGGTTTGCCCGTTTCGCAGGTTGGCTTTGCGGTATCCGCAGCATACGCGACGGAACCTGTAGCGCCAAACAGCGCGCAGGCGGTAACCATTTTGCCGCTCTGGCTGATAAACTCGCGGCGGCTTTTGTTTTCACTCATCTTATCTTCCTTCATTCACAATATGGGTGCCGGTTTCCCCGCGCAGCGCCGCGGGCAGGCAGTCCGGCGAGGTGATGATCACGCGTCTGCCGCCGTGATGCAGGAATTCCAGCGAGGCGACGATTTTCGGCAGCATGCTGCCCGCCGGAAAATGCCCTTCTTCCATGTAGCGCGTCATCTGCGCCACGTTCACCGTGCTCAGCGCCTGTTGATTCGGCTTGCCGAAGTGGATGCACACTTTCTCCACGCCGGTGGTGATCACCAGCACGTCGGCGCGGATCTCACGCGCCAGCAGCGCAGTGGAGAGATCTTTATCAATCACCGCGTCAACGCTCTGGTAATCTCCCTGTTCAGTGCGAACCACCGGAATACCGCCGCCACCTGCGCCAATCACCACGAAGCCTTTTTGCGTCAGGGTCTTGATCGCATCGGCCTCGACAATGCGCAGCGGCTGCGGGGAGGCCACCACGCGGCGATAGCCACGTCCTGAATCCTCAACGAAATGC
The DNA here is from genome assembly GCF_041021625.1 of Enterobacter sp. MALB-1. Classification (NCBI taxonomy): domain Bacteria; kingdom Pseudomonadati; phylum Pseudomonadota; class Gammaproteobacteria; order Enterobacterales; family Enterobacteriaceae; genus Enterobacter; species Enterobacter sp. MALB-1. Next base: position 1,112,282 of record NZ_JBDPJL010000001.1, on the reverse strand, counting down.
CAGTCCGGGTGCGCACGTTGCAGTTCGTCACGCTGCGCCTCGCTGAAAAATGCGCCGATCGGTTTCGTCGGGTGCGTAAAGCCAGGATCGTGTTTATCCACCTCCACCTGCGTGACCACCGTCACCGCTTTTTGCTCCCCGCGCGTCGCCAGGCGGTTGTTGAGCGCCTGCTGGATCAGGTAGCCGATACCGCCCTGGGTGTCTGCTACACAGTTCGCCAGCGGCGTCAGCGGCAATCCTTCCCGCTCGTGAGCAATCTCGGCGCGGCGAAGATCCAGCCCCACCTGGGGGCCGTTTCCGTGGGTGAGCACAATGTCATAGTCGGAGGCCAGCATCTCCAGCACGGAGTCAGCCACCGCCTTTACCGCCTGCGCCTGATGCTCAACCGACTGGCTGGCGTTGTCTTTGATAATGCTGTTGCCGCCAATGGCGACGACCATAAGCTCTTTCATACCTGCTCCTTCGCAACGGTGCCTGCTTCAGCGCTCGCCGCTTCGCGGCTATCGAGCACATGCTTCATCACAAACATGCCGCCCATCATCAGGTAGGCCGTAACGAACATCAGCGAACTGCCTTCGGCAAAGCCCACCGCTGGCGCATGGATCACGCCAAACAGCGCCAGCAATGCACCGACCGCCGCCGCCACCGCGCCGCGCAGCGGTTTGTTGATAATGGCGAAGATGGCGATACAGCCCCAGAGCATACTGGCAAGCGGTGCGCCGTTGCCCAGATGCACCAGCCCTTCGTAATAGATGCCTTTGCTGTGCAGCACATCGGTGCCAATTTTCGCGGCATTCGTCCCCGCCGCGCCCATCACACTGTTCATCATGGTCAGCGCCCAGTTGGCGATCCACGGGAACAGGCAGATGAAGATAACGGGCACCTCCACTTTCGGCGTTTCCCTCACCACCTGGTTGGCGGTGACAACGCCGATGAACACCAGTATCGGCACGATGGCGGTCATCGGAATGATGGCGAGCATAAACGCCCCCAGCCCGAACAGCGGCACGATGAACATGGTTACACCAGAGGCCAGCGTGTAGCCGATACTGGCTCCCATCGCTTTCCAGCCCGCGTGGCCGACGTAGACCGTCACCGGGAACGGGTTACCCATCAGGCAACCGAGCATCGACGCCAGACCGTTCGCCAGCATCACCTTGCGGGTCGGGTACTCATCCCCCGCCGCGTGGGCGCTTTCGATGTTTTCCAGGTCAAAAATGTAGTTTGCCAGCCCCAGTGGAACGGCAGACGCCAGATACGGCAGCGCGTGCGGCAAGCCCTGCATAAAGCCTTCGATATGCACGGACGGCGGGTTAAAGCCGAAGGAGGACATGGACGCTTTAATGGCGTCCGGGCTTTGCAGACCGGAGATCCACGCCAGTGCCGTACCGGCAATCAGCAGAAGCAGGCCCGTCGGGATTTTGGCGAAGATTGGCTTTTTGCCAAACCAGTTGATGAAGATCAGCAGCAGAACAATAAACGACACGGTGGGCGCTTCGAACGCCTGGAGCATCGGGTTCATCGCCAGCAGCAGCAGGCCCAGACCAGACAAGCACGACAGCAGCACAGTACGCGGGATCATCTTGCGAATGGTTTCACCCAGGAACGAACCGCCCGCCAGGATCATCGCTTCGACAAAGCACCACACCAGACCGATCTGAATGGCGAAATCGGCGTCACCGGTTTGCTGATAAACCGGCATCAGGACCAGGAAGGTCACGGTAAAAATCGACGGTGCGCTGGGGCCAGACGGCAGTGCGGTAACGTCCGTTCGCCCGCTCTGGCGCGCCATCTGCAGGCCAAACCACGCATAGCAGACGCTCGCCACCAGCACCGCCAGCCCGAAGGCTGGCGCGATGCGTCCATAAACAATCTCCTTCGGGATGCCGACGACAAAAATGAGCAGCCCCATCATGGTCAGCAAATTGGTCAGGTTGTTGGTCATCAACCCGAAATACGCCGCCCAGTCACCTCTTTTCCACTCCAGTTTCATGTTTTTCATGGATGCATGCCTTATAAAAAGTAGCGATCGCGGAAGGTCAACAGCGCCTTTTCAAAACAGCTAAACGGCGGGTGAACGATGCCCGCCCCAATCATGCCGATACCGGCGTCCTTGTGGGCAATGGCGGTGTTGATCACCGGCAGAATGCCGCTGCCCGCCACTTTCGTGATGTCAATGGCGGTCGGGATGCCCATAAAGGAGAGCAGCGGAATGGTGACGTTCGGGTTTTCGCCGAGCGTGATTTCACGCATCTGGCGGGAGAAGTCGATGGCTTCATCCACCGTACCGCCCACCAGCGCCACAATCGCCGGAGCCGTTGCCATCGCAAAGCCGCCGATGCCGTAGGTTTCGGTGATGGCGCTGTCGCCGATATCCAGCCCGGAGTCTTCCGGTTTATAACCCGCGAACATCGGGCCAATCACCTGCTGTGCCGGACCGGTGAACCACTGCCCCGGCAGGCCGGAGATGCGCAGGCCGAACTCGTAGCCATTGCGCGCCATGGTGGTGACTACGGTGCTGTACTCGATGCCGTGGGCGGCATCCAGCGCGGCTTTGCACATTGCCATCCACGTCGGGCCGGAGAAGTAGTCGCTGCTGGCGACAAACTCAAACACCTCGCGCTGCTGCTCGACCGGATAGCCCGCCTGAATCAGCCCCGGCGTCAGCGCCTGGATCAGCAGCGTGGTGCCCGCGTTGTTGCGGTTGTGGCACTCGTCGCCCATGTGCAGCGCCTGAGCCAGCATCAGGCGCAGGTCGATTTCACCGATGATCTTCATCGCGTCGCGCAGCATCGGGCCGAGCACGTCGCGCATCCAGTTCAGGCGGTCGATCACGCTCTGGTCGTTAGCCCCCATACGCAGAATTTTTGCCATCTGCTCGCTGAGGTTGGTGAACGCGCGGTTGCCGTAGGTTTTGTTCTCAACGATGTGCATAAACATCGATGCGGAGGTGACGCCCGCCATCGAGCCGACGCAGTCGTGCTCGTGGCACGGCGAAAAGGTGATCTCTCCAGAAGCGGCCACCCGTTCGGCATCTTTAATATCTTTCGCCAGCCCTTCAAACACCAGCGCCCCGGTGACTGCCCCTTTCATGGCTCCGCACATGTTTTCCCAGGAGACAGGCGGACCGGCGTGCAGAATGGTGGTGCGGGTCATGCCCGGCACAACGTTAATGGCCTGGTCGTAACCCACCAGCACCGGATGGGACTGAATAATGCGCTCAAGCGCAATCTTATTGGCGGCGGAGATTTTATCGGCCAGCGGTTTAGCCGCCAGTTGATCGAGGGCTTCCACCACCTGCATATTGCCCTGTCCCGGCGGCGTCCAGTCCAGTTGAGTCACGGGCACATGCTGTTTTTTGAGGTCGTCGCTAAACATCGCAATGCCGACGTTAATCACTTTCAGCGGCTGGTTAAATAAAGTCGTCATTATGCGTTCTCCCCTTTGCAGACAAATTCACGCGCCAGTAATCCGGTATTGGTACTGCTGCTGGCCCAGATGACGCCCGCATCGGTCAGCAGCTGGCACTGCTGCGCCAGCGATGGCAGATCCCGATCGGTGCCGAGCACGTAGCCGAGAATGTCCAGCGGACGGTTATCGGCCTTCGCGATTGCCTGCGCCTTTTTGATGGCGTCAATCATTACGCCCACCGGATCGTCGTGCGCGCCGAAGCCCAGCACAAAGTCCATGACAATCACGCCCACTTCCGGGTCGCGCGCCTCCTGTAACAGGCGGCTGATGCGGTTGGTCGGGTCGATCATCGGATGCGGTTTGCCGTTGGTGAAATCATCGTCGCCAAAGTCGAGGAAGGTATGGGCTTTACTGACGTTGATATCGTCCAGCCGTTTCGTCGGATCGGGCTGGATGTTGCTGTAAACATCGTCGTACTTCTCAAGTGCGGCAAACATTGCTTCGTCGCACAACGTGCCGCCGCAAAACAGGCCGCGAATGTACTTCTGCTGCGGGGTCAGGCGGGCGCGCACCTCTTCGATTAACGGCCAGTTGAGTGGGTGCAGATCGAGGGACTCTTTTTTGATGCCAGTAAGCAGAACCGCTTTTAGCGCAGCCTCTTTGGTGCCGCGTGCAAACTGCAAACCGTCTTCATCAGCAGGTGGTTCATTTCGACCGAGGAAGCAGACCACCACGGGCTTGCGGCAGGCGCGCGCACGGGCCAGCACCTTTTCAGCCACGGCTGGCGCTGGCGGCTTGGAGATGAGCGCAATCACCTGCGTGCCCTCGTCCGCTTCCAGCATGTCGATGGCGTCGAGCATCATCAGGCCGCCGATTTTTTCACTCAGATCGCGCCCGCCGGTGCCAATCAGCTGCGACACGCCGCCGCCGAATTCGTGAATGCGCACGCTCAGCTCCTGGCTGCCGGTGCCGGATGCGCCAATAATCCCAATCGGCCCACGGCGCACCGCGTTGGCGAAGCACAGTCCCGCGCCGTTGATGATGGCGGTGCCGCAGTCTGGCCCCATCATCAGCAATCCTTTCTCATGCGCCAGTTGTTTTAACGCCAGCTCATCGTCGAGCGACACGTTATCGGAAAACAGCATCACGTTGAGATCGTTTTCCAGTGCCTGACGAGCTTCGCGGGCGGCGAAGGTGCCGTTGACGGAAATGACCGCAAGGTTGCTGTCCGGGCGATGGGTTTTCGCGCTGGCAATCGTGGCGTAGCGCGCTTCATGGGAACCTGCACTCTCTTTACGGGTGAATAACGCTTCAATGGCCGCCAGCGTTTCATCATTCGCCGCGTCGCCTTTTATGACGATCATCAGGTCGCCGTTTTTGGCATCGCTTAATTCCGGCGTTAACAGCCCGAGGTTTTTTAATACGCCTTTGTTCATATCCGTCGCCATGGCCACAAATGCCTGTTCAACGCCCGGCAATTTATTGGCTTTGGTGGACACCGACATTAATGAGACCGAATCAAAATAAGTATTCTTTTTTATGACGATTTTGGTTGGCATTATTTTCTCCTGAATGCGGATAAAAGGGGGCCGCCATCGTGCAAAATGCACGACGGTTGAATGCTTTTTTAATGCGTGACCAGCCGGAAAAGGCTGGTCAAATAAATTATGCGCCCGCCGCCAGCAGCAGGTCCGCTATCGCATGGAAGCCTTTTTCCCGCGCCAGTTCGAGCGGGGTTTTGCCGTATTTGTCGGTCATGTGTGGGTTCGCGCCATTATCCAGCAGCAGTTTCACAATCTCCTGCTGTTTCGCGCCGCCGTCGTTTAATACGATGGCTTCCAGCAGCGGTGTCCAGCCAACGAAGTTGGTGTGGTTGACGTTGATATCCGTTTTCGCCAGCAGTTCACGCACGATCTCCACGTGGCCTTTTTCGCTGGCAGGCGTAATGCCGACACCGCCAAAGCGCGTCAGGCGATCCAGATCCGGGCCGGCGGGTAATACAATCCGCAGCAGGGTTAAATCATTGGTCAGGCAGCTAATGAGAAAAGGGTTAAAGCAGGTTTGATCCTGTTTATCAATGTCTGCACCCGCGGTAATTAAAAACTCCACACAGGAATAATGCTTATTCAGACTGGCGATAATAATGGCGGTTCTTTTCTGGCGGTTAGTGGCATTGATATCCACGCCTTTATCCAGGCAGGCTTTTAGTGCATCAACGTTGCCTTGCTCTGCCGCCAGCAGAAATTCAGTAACGAGTTCGTTTGCAGACATATTCAGACTCCCGGTGTTTTTATTTCTGATGACCTGAGAATAGCAACAGCCTGGTCATAAAAGAATCCGCTTAAAAATGATTCATCGACAGTCAATTCATTGTTGAGTTAAATTTAACAGTTCAGCGAAAACGTGCGCCTGTGCAACCTTTTTCTTATGTTTCACCGCTTTTTCGCCCGTCACACTGCATTATGCTTATGGCTGAAAAAACCTTGCACGGCGCGGCTCGCAGCAAAGAGTCAGAATTGTGACCGGCATCAAATACGTTGTAACGGCGTTGTTAAAATATGTTCAAAACTGATGGCAACCAGGAGCTGTGATATGAATTCCATCTTTACCGAAGAGAATTTACTGGCATTCACCACAGCGGCGCGCTTTGGCAGCTTCAGCAAAGCCGCCGGAGAACTTGGCGTCACGACCTCCGCGATCAGTTACACCATCAAGCGCATGGAAACCGGGCTGGACGTGGTGCTGTTCGTGCGCAATACCCGCAGCATTGAACTTACCGAGTCCGGCTTTTACTTTTACCGTAAAGCCACCGACCTGCTGAACGACTTTCACGCCATCAAGCGCGGGATTGATACGATTTCACAGGGGATTGAAGCGCGGGTGCGCATCTGTATTAATCAGCTTTTGTATACGCCACGGCACACCGCCCGACTGCTGCAGGTGCTGAAAAAACAGTTTCCCACTTGCCAGATCACCGTCACCACCGAGGTGTATAACGGCGTCTGGGATTCCATCATTAACAACCAGGCGAATATCGCCATTGGTGCACCGGACACGCTGCTCGACGGCGGCGGCATTGATTACACTGAGATTGGTGCCATTCGCTGGGTCTTTGCCATCGCGCCAGAACACCCGCTGGCGTTTATGCCGGAGCCGATTGCAGAAAGCCAGTTGCGCCTGTATCCCAACATCATGGTGGAGGACACCGCCCACACCATTAATAAGAAGGTCGGCTGGCTGCTGCACGGGCAGGAGGCGATTCTGGTGCCGGATTTCAACACCAAATGCCAGTGTCAGATCCTGGGCGAAGGGATTGGATTTTTACCGGAGTATATGGCGCGGGAGGCGGTAGAAGAGGGTTTGCTGGTGACGCGGCGCATCAATAACCCGCGTCAGGATTCGCGTATGTTGCTCGCCACACAGCATGCGGCAACCGGCCAGGTCACGCGCTGGATCAAACAACAGTTTGCACCAGAGGGCGTTCTGACCGGGATCTACAGCGATTTACTCTGGCGCGCTTAGTTTTTGGTCTGAACCCAAAAGGCGTGGATAAGGCCAGGGATGTAGCCCAGCAGCGTCAGAATGATGTTCAGGATAAACGCCCAGCCAAAGCCTTTCCCAAGCAACACGCCCAGCGGCGGAAGGATGATTGTAAAGACAATACGCCAAAAACCCATAATTTCTCCGTACAAGCAAAAGTCATTGTTAAAAAAGAGATTTAATCTCTAAGCGTAGCCATAATATCGGCAACTGCCATAGTGCTCTCAGGCTTTTACCTGCCTTTACCCTCTTTACACTGGCTTAAACTGTACCCTGCGCCAGACCTGAGCTAAGGTGAAGAACACGATGATGAGGAGGTGCTATGTTTTCTGTCGGCGATTATGTGCAACCGCGTAAAGGCGGCCCGAAACTGAAAGTGCTTGAAGTGAATGGCGATAGCATTGTGGCAGTTCAGGCCAGCAATGAACAAGGCGAGAAGTTTACCCTTAAAGCGGCGGAGGTTGCGCCGTACACAGAAGAGGGCGACTTTGGCGTCTGCTGAACAGGCAACCGGGCGGCGTATACCGCCCGGCTTTCTGATCAGATCAGGAAATCGTCCAGTGATTTACCGTTTGCCAGCGCATTGGCGATTGGCTTCGGCGTGCGGCCCTGACCGGTCCACGTTTTCTCTTCACCGTTCGCGTCGATAAAGCGATATTTCGCTTCGCGCGTTTTACGTTTTTTCACCTGATGACCCGCCTGAAGCAGTTCACTGCCCAGCAGATCGCTTGGCGAAATACCATCGGCTTTCATCAGTTCCAGCAGGGCGTTAATTTTATCCTGCTGCTCAGCACGCTGCTGTTCAAGCTCCGCTTGCTCGCTGCGTTTTTCTTCAGTGACAATCCTGACTTTTTCCAGAACTTCTTCCAGAACGTCCATGGATAATTCACGCGCCAGCGCACGAAGCGTGCGGATATTATTAAGATTCTGTAACGTCAAAGACATATTAATTGAAAACCTTTAATTGATGGATCAAACGAAAAATCAGACCAGAGGATAATTCATTTCATCTCTAATATCTACCCATAGGCTCTTTTTGCTAATATTGTAAATATTTTAAAGTATTTAAATTATATATCCGAGAAGAGGCATGCATGATTCTTCAGGTATTAATCATGCCATCAATATAATCTGCTCACTTTTCACTCAATCGAGGGAGGCCCGCACAGTGGGAAAATCCCCCTGTGCGAAATAAAAATAACCCATTGATTTAAATAACTAAAATAAGAAACGGGAAAGAAAATAACGAAGCGAGCAAAAAACAGGCAACCCTGGAGGATTTTATGGGAAAAACGGCATTAAATAAAAATTAATAGCTAATTGTTAGTTCAAAGCCAGAGATATACTCTATACACACCAAACAAAGCAATCTAAACCACTGCCTGGCTTAGAAAAAACGCCCCTATTATGCGCTTCTCAAGGAGTTCAGACATGTTCTCACCGCAGTCACGCCTGCGCCATGCGGTAGCGGATACCTTCGCGATGGTAGTTTACTGTTCCGTCGTGAACATGCTGATTGAAATATTCCTCTCCGGAATGACCTTCGAGCAGTCGCTCTCCTCTCGCCTGGTGGCGATCCCGGTCAATATCATTATTGCCTGGCCTTATGGTTTATATCGCGATGCGATCATGCGCGTTGCCCGTCGCATTAGCCCGGCTGGCTGGGTGAAAAACCTGGCAGACGTGCTGGCATACGTGACATTCCAGTCCCCGGTTTATGTCGCTATTCTGTTGACCGTGGGCGCAGACTGGCATCAAATCGCCGCAGCGGTCAGCTCTAATATCGTAATTTCGATGTTGATGGGCGCGGTATATGGCTACTTTCTCGACTATTGTCGTCGCTTGTTTAAAGTCAGCCAGTACAACCAGGCAAAAGCATAAGGTGAGGCGACTGGCTCATGCCAGTCGCAGGCTTATTGGACGTCGCCAAACAGTCCCTTCAGAAAACGTTCCAGCGCCATACGCGAGCTGAAACCATGCGGAATACCATAATGTTCATGCGTTTCTCCGCCTAAATAGAGCGGAAATTGCTGATAATGATCGCAGGTTTTAATATCCGAGGCAGGTTCAGCAAATGACAAACTTCTGTCTTTTAACGTTGGGTGAATAATCAAAGCCGTGCGCCCCATTCTCGCTTCACGGTTGACGTAAACATAATTCTCGCCACGGCGATATCCATAGGCTTTTGTGGTCACTGCATCCATGGTGAATCCCGCTTTTTCAAGAACGCGCGCCACCTCATCGGGTCGTAAATACATATCTCTTCCTCGTTATCTTTTCCTGCCCGGCAACCTTACAGTATTCAGCATTAGCAGGGCTTTCAGAATATTCCATAAACGGCCTGATAACCCGTGACTCACTTCAGCGATTAAATTCCTGGTCTAAACTTAACGGGAATGCAAAATTATGGAGGATCGTATGTTTAACAGACCGAACCGAAACGATATTAACGACGACGCCCAGGATATTCGTAACGATGTCAGCCAATTAGCGGATACGCTGGAGGAAGTGCTGAAGTCCTGGGGAAGTGACGCGAAGGATGAAGCAGATGCCGCAAAACGTAAGGCTCAGTCTTTGCTACGCGAAACACGTGCCCGGATGAACGGCCGTTCACGTGCAACGCAGGCGGCATGCGATGCGGTGAGTTGCGCCAGCACCTTTGTTCGTGAAAAGCCACTTTGTACGCTCGGTACAGTGGCCGCCGTGGGGATCTTTGTTGGTGCCCTGCTCAGCTTGCGTAAATAACGCGGAATACTGCGCATCCGCCCCGGTCGCCTCTGGCTCCGGGGCTTTTCTTTGTCTGAATCCCTGAAAAACCCGTACAGCCTGCCCTGCCGCGCTGTGCTCATCATCGTGGCCATATCAATCTAAATTTCCCATATCTTGTATGGTTGAAACTTATCACAACTACATCTAGTATTCCCTTTAGCAAGACACACACAACCTGACGCGACGAATCGCGCCGCCCTTTTATTCTAAATGGAAATACGAATCATGAGCATTATTATTTACACTCGTAACGATTGTGTTCAGTGCCACGCGACCAAACGCGCAATGGAAAGCCGCGGCGTTACGTTTGAGATGGTGAATGTTGACCTTGTCCCGGATGCCGCCGATACCCTGCGTGCGCAAGGCTTCCGCCAGCTGCCGGTCGTTGTCGCAGGCGAAACCAGCTGGTCCGGGTTCCGCCCCGACATGATTAACCGCCTTGCCGCTCAGGCCGCCAGTGCATGAGTGGGCTGGTCTACTTCTCCAGCAGCTCGGAGAACACGCTCCGCTTCATTGAGCGCCTCGGGCTGCCCGCGATACGTATCCCGCTTAACGAGCGGGAACGTATTCAGGTAGACGAACCTTACATTCTGATAGTGCCCAGCTACGGCGGTGGTGGAACCGCGGGAGCCGTGCCTCGTCAGGTGATCCGCTTTCTCAACGATCCCCACAACCGGCAGCGCATTCGCGGCGTGATCGCGGCGGGCAATCGCAATTTCGGCGATGCGTTTGGCCGCGCCGGGGATGTCATCTCTCAAAAATGCGGCGTGCCGTATCTCTATCGTTTTGAACTGATGGGGACACAGCAGGACGTAGAAAACGTGCGTAAAGGAGTGAACGAATTTTGGCAACGACAACCGCAGAACGGGTAATTCAGGCGACACCGGATTACCACGCATTGAACGCGATGCTCAACCTCTATGACCGCGAGGGACGCATCCAGTTTGGCAAGGATCATGAGGCGGTGGACGCTTTTTTTGCCGCTCACGTCCGTCCGAATAGCATGACCTTTGGGAGCCAGAATGAACGTCTCGACTACCTGGTTAAAGAGGGCTATTACGAAGAGCGGGTGCTGACGCGCTACGATCGCGCCTTCGCGGTGAAATTGTTTGAGCGCGCGCACGCCAGCGGTTTTCGTTTCCAGACCTTCCTCGGCGCATGGAAGTATTACACCAGTTACACCCTGAAAACCTTTGACGGTAAACGCTATCTGGAGAGCTTTGAGGATCGCGTGGTCATGGTGGCGCTGACGCTGGCGCAGGGCGATGAAACGCTGGCTGTGCAACTGACCGACGAAATCCTTTCCGGCCGATTCCAGCCTGCCACGCCGACCTTCCTCAACTGCGGTAAAGCCCAGCGTGGCGAACTGGTCTCCTGCTTCCTGCTGCGTATCGAAGACAATATGGAGTCGATTGGCCGCGCGGTGAACTCGGCGCTGCAGCTTTCGAAACGTGGCGGCGGCGTGGCCTTTCTGCTCTCAAACCTGCGTGAAGCGGGTGCGCCGATTAAGCGCATTGAGAACCAGTCCTCCGGCGTGATCCCGGTGATGAAAATGCTGGAAGATGCCTTCTCCTACGCCAACCAGCTTGGTGCTCGTCAGGGTGCAGGGGCGGTTTATCTGCATGCGCACCATCCAGACATTCTGCGCTTCCTCGATACCAAACGCGAAAACGCCGACGAAAAAATTCGTATCAAAACCCTGTCGCTTGGCGTGGTGATCCCGGACGTTACCTTCAGGCTCGCCAAAGAGAATGCTGAGATGGCGCTCTTCTCACCCTATGATATCGAACGTATCTACGGCAAAGCCTTTGGCGATGTGGCCATCAGCGAGCTGTACGATGAGCTGGTTGCTGACGATCGCATTCGCAAAAAATACATTAACGCCCGCGATTTCTTCCAGACGCTGGCTGAGATTCAGTTTGAGTCCGGTTATCCGTACATCATGTACGAGGATACGGTGAACCGCGCCAACCCGATTGCCGGGCGCATTAACATGAGCAACCTGTGCTCGGAGATTTTGCAGGTTAACAGCGCGTCCACCTATGACGAAAACCTGGACTACGCGGACATCGGCAAAGATATCTCCTGCAACCTCGGGTCGCTGAATATTGCCCACACCATGGATTCCCCCGACTTTGGCCGCACGGTGGAGACCGCCATCCGCGGACTGACGGCGGTATCAGACATGAGCCACATCCGCAGCGTGCCGTCCATTGAGGCAGGCAACGCCGCGTCGCACGCCATCGGGCTTGGGCAGATGAACCTGCACGGCTATCTGGCGCGGGAAGGCATCGCCTATGGCAGCCCCGAAGGGCTGGATTTCACCAACCTCTATTTCTACACCATCACCTGGCATGCCCTGCATACCTCGATGATGCTGGCGCGCGAGCGTAATCAGCGCTTTGCGGGCTTCGAGCAGTCGCGCTATGCCAGCGGGGAGTATTTCAGCCAGTACCTTGAAGGTGACTGGCAGCCGAAAACCGAAAAAGTGCGCGCGCTGTTTGCCCGTGCGGGGATCGTTCTGCCCACGCGCGAAATGTGGCAGCAACTGCGTGATGACGTGATGCGCTACGGCATCTACAACCAGAACCTGCAGGCGGTGCCGCCGACCGGATCGATTTCCTATATCAACCACGCCACGTCGAGCATTCACCCGATTGTGTCGAAAATTGAAATTCGTAAGGAAGGCAAAACCGGGCGCGTTTACTACCCTGCCCCGTTTATGACCAATGAGAACCTGGCCCTGTATCAGGACGCGTATGAGATCGGCCCGGAAAAAATCATCGATACCTATGCCGAGGCGACAAAGCATGTGGATCAGGGGCTGTCTCTGACGCTCTTCTTCCCGGACACCGCCACCACGCGGGATATCAATAAAGCGCAGATCTACGCCTGGAAGAAAGGCATTAAAACGCTCTACTACATTCGCCTGCGCCAGCTTGCGCTGGAAGGCACCGAAATTGAAGGCTGCGTGTCCTGCGCGCTGTAAGGAGAAAGGATGAAACTGTCACGCGTAAGTGCCGTTAACTGGAACAAAATTCAGGACGATAAAGACCTGGAGGTGTGGAACCGCCTGACCAGCAACTTCTGGCTGCCGGAAAAGGTGCCACTCTCAAACGATATTCCGGCCTGGCAAACGCTCAGCCATGCCGAGCAGCAGCTGACGATCCGCGTCTTTACCGGCCTGACGCTGCTGGACACCATTCAGAACACCGTGGGTGCGCCCGCGCTGATGAGCGACGCCCTGACACCGCACGAAGAGGCGGTGATGTCGAACATCAGCTTTATGGAGGCGGTCCATGCCCGCTCCTACAGTTCGATTTTCTCAACACTGTGCCAGACCAAAGATGTCGATGCGGCGTATACCTGGAGTGAAGAGAGTGAATCCCTTCAGCGGAAGGCAAACCTGGTGCTGGACTATTATCAGTCCGACGAGCCGCTGAAGAAGAAAATCGCCAGCGTGTTTCTGGAATCCTTCCTCTTCTACTCCGGCTTCTGGCTGCCTATGTACTGGTCGAGCCGGGGCAAGCTCACCAACACCGCCGATTTGATCCGTCTTATCATTCGTGATGAAGCGGTTCACGGGTACTACATTGGGTATAAGTACCAGAAAGGGCTGGAGAAAGTAAGCGTAGCGAAGCGCGAAGAACTGAAAGGTTTTGCCCTCGATTTGCTGATGGATCTGTACGATAACGAGCTGAGCTATACCGAAGAGCTGTACGCCGGAACGGGCTGGGAGGAGGACGTGAAAGCGTTCCTCTGTTACAACGCCAACAAAGCGCTGATGAACCTCGGCTACGAGGCGCTATTCCCGCCGGAAATGGCGGAGGTGAACCCGGCGATCCTGGCGGCGCTGTCACCTAACGCTGACGAAAACCACGATTTCTTCTCCGGGTCTGGTTCATCGTATGTGATGGGTAAAGCGGTGGAGACCGAAGACGAGGACTGGGATTTTTAATGGACGTGTTAACGTTCATTAATTTAATTTAAATCTGACGATTTCCTCCCTGATATTTTCATAGCAGCTACACTGTAATTTCCACGTCATATTCGCCTGAATCACTCCGATTCAGGCGAAATTTCCCGATGCAGCAGCAAAAAATTCAGAAAAATTCAAACCACGCTCAGCCCTTTACTCATGGGAAATTCAGCCGTTTCGCTTGCGGCAAAATTCATGCCATAAGCCGACTCAGGGTTGTCTCAGATTCTCAGTATGTTAGGGTAATGCCAGTTAACTATTTACCATGGTAATCATATCGACATAAGCAAATAACAGGACACTCTCTATTGCATGGCAATTAAATTAGAAGTGAAAAATCTTTATAAAGTATTTGGCGAGCATCCACAGCGCGCGTTCAAATATATCGAGAAAGGACTTTCGAAAGAGCAAATTCTGGAAAAAACCGGGCTGTCGCTTGGCGTTAAAGACGCCAGTCTGGCCATTGAAGAAGGCGAGATTTTTGTCATCATGGGGTTATCCGGCTCGGGTAAATCCACTATGGTTCGCCTTCTCAATCGCCTGATTGAACCCACCCGCGGACAGGTGCTGATTGACGGCGTGGATATCGCCAGAATATCAGACGCTGAGCTTCGCGAGGTGCGCAGAAAAAAGATTGCGATGGTGTTCCAGTCATTCGCGCTCATGCCACATATGACGGTATTAGATAATGCCGCCTTTGGTATGGAATTAGCGGGCGTTGCTGCCGCTGAGCGTCAGGAAAAAGCGCTCGATGCGTTACGTCAGGTGGGGCTGGAAAATTATGCTCATGCGTACCCGGATGAACTTTCCGGTGGGATGCGTCAGCGCGTGGGATTAGCCCGCGCATTAGCCATTAATCCAGACATATTATTAATGGATGAAGCCTTCTCGGCGCTCGATCCGTTAATTCGTACCGAGATGCAGGATGAGCTGGTAAAATTACAGGCTAAACATCAGCGCACGATTGTCTTTATTTCCCATGATTTAGATGAAGCCATGCGTATTGGCGACCGTATTGCCATTATGCAAAATGGTGAAGTGGTGCAGGTCGGCACGCCGGATGAAATTTTGAATAATCCGGCAAATGATTATGTGCGTACCTTCTTCCGTGGCGTGGATATTAGCCAGGTATTTAGCGCCAAAGATATTGCCCGCCGCACGCCGAACGGCATTATTCGTAAAACGCCAGGCTTCGGCCCGCGCTCCGCGCTTAAGCTGCTGCAGGATGAAGACCGTGAATACGGTTATCTGGTTGAACGCGGCAATAAATTTGTCGGCGTTGTCTCCATCGACTCCCTGAAAAACGCCCTCAGCGAAAACCAGGGAATCGATGCGGCGTTAATCGACGCTCCGCTTGCCGTGGACGCCGAAACGCCGCTCAGCGAGTTGCTCTCCCACGTGGGCCAGGCACCGTGTGCCGTGCCGGTAGTGGG
Source organism: Enterobacter sp. MALB-1 (assembly GCF_041021625.1). Lineage (NCBI taxonomy): Bacteria > Pseudomonadati > Pseudomonadota > Gammaproteobacteria > Enterobacterales > Enterobacteriaceae > Enterobacter > Enterobacter sp. MALB-1. Next base: position 1,097,150 of record NZ_JBDPJL010000001.1, on the reverse strand, counting down.
TGAGGAACAACAGTACATCGGCATCATCTCTAAACGCATGTTGCTGCAGGCTTTAGATCGCGAGGGGGCAAATAATGGCTGATCAATCTAACCCGTGGGGCACCACTGAAGCGGCGGACAGCGCTGCACAATCTGCCGATGCGTGGGGTTCCACGCCTGCTCCTGCCGATGGCGGCGGTACGGCAGACTGGCTGAATAGCGCACCCGCGCCTGCGCCAGAACACTTCAATATTATGGACCCGTTCCACAAGACGCTGATCCCGCTGGACAGCTGGGTCACAGAGGGGATCGACTGGGTGGTTACGCACTTCCGTCCGGTCTTCCAGGGTATCCGTGTGCCGGTGGATTACATCCTCAACGGCTTTCAGCAGCTGATGCTGGGCATGCCGGCTCCGGTCGCCATCATCCTGTTCTCCCTGATTGCCTGGCAGTTCGGTAGCGCGGGTATGGGGATCGCCACGCTGATCTCGCTGATTGCTATCGGCGCAATTGGCGCGTGGTCGCAGGCAATGATCACCCTGGCGCTGGTTCTGACCGCCCTGCTCTTCTGCGTGGTGATCGGCCTGCCGACGGGGATCTGGCTGGCGCGCAGTCCACGGGCGGCGAAGATTATTCGCCCGCTGCTGGATGCGATGCAGACCACTCCGGCGTTCGTCTACCTGGTACCTATCGTCATGCTGTTCGGTATCGGTAACGTGCCGGGCGTGGTGGTGACCATTATCTTTGCCCTGCCGCCGGTTATCCGTTTGACCATCCTGGGCATTAACCAGGTACCGGCAGATCTGATCGAAGCCTCACGCTCGTTCGGGGCCAGCCCGCGTCAGATGCTGTTTAAGGTTCAGCTCCCGCTGGCGATGCCAACCATTATGGCGGGCGTTAACCAGACGCTGATGCTGGCCCTTTCGATGGTTGTTATCGCCTCGATGATTGCCGTCGGCGGGCTGGGTCAGATGGTGCTGCGCGGGATTGGCCGCCTCGATATGGGGCTGGCGACCGTCGGCGGCGTCGGGATTGTGATCCTCGCCATTATTCTTGACCGCCTGACGCAGGCTGTCGGTCGTGATTCACGCAGTCGCGGCAACCGTCGCTGGTATACCACCGGCCCTGTCGGGTTACTGACCCGCCCATTCACAAAATAAGGAACAACGATGCGACATCACGTACTTTTTGCCACAGCGTTTGCGACCCTTGTCTCCACCAGCACGTTTGCGGCTGACCTGCCTGGCAAAGGCATTACCGTGCAACCGGTTCAGAGCACCATTTCGGAAGAGACTTTCCAGACCCTGATCGTCAGCCGTGCGCTGGAGAAACTGGGCTATACCGTTAACACGCCAAGCGAAGTGGATTACAACGTGGGCTACACCTCGATTGCCTCCGGTGATGCCACCTTTACCGCCGTCAACTGGCAGCCGCTGCACGACGATATGTATACCGCCGCCGGGGGTGACAAGAAATTCTATCGCGAAGGCACCTTCGTGACCGGTGCGGCGCAGGGTTACCTGATCGACAAAAAAACCGCCGACCAGTACCACATCACCAATATTGAGCAGTTGAAAGATCCGAAGATCGCCAAACTGTTCGACACCAACGGCGACGGCAAAGCTGACATGATGGGCTGCTCGCCGGGCTGGGGCTGCGAGGCGGTGATTAACCACCAGAACAAAGCCTTTGACCTGGCGAAAACCGTAGACGTCAGCCACGGCAACTACTCGGCGATGATGGCCGACACCATTGCCCGCTTCAAAGAAGGCAAGCCGGTGATCTATTACACCTGGACCCCGTACTGGGTGAGCGACGTGCTGAAGCCGGGCAAAGATGTGGTGTGGCTGCAGGTGCCGTTCTCCTCCCTGCCGGGCGAGCAGAAAGATATCGACACCAAACTGCCGAACGGCATGAACTATGGTTTCCCGGTGAATACCATGCACATCGTGGCGAATAAAGCCTGGGCAGAGAAAAACCCGGCAGCGGCGAAGCTGTTCTCGGTAATGAAACTGCCGCTGGCGGACATCAACGCCCAGAACGCCATGATGCATGCGGGCAAATCGTCTGAAGCGGATATCAAAGGCCATGTTGATGGCTGGATCAAAGCTCACCAGCAGCAGTTCGATGGCTGGGTGAAAGAGGCGCTTGCGGCGCAGAAGTAAAAACACAACCCCTCACCCCGGCCCTCTCCCCAAAGGGGAGAGGGGACTTTATCCACCCTCTCCCCTTTGGGGAGAGGGCCGGGGTGAGGGGCTTAACCGCACAATCCATCACGTAACAATCCCCCAACATTCACAATCATTCGTTATTATGGTTTCCGGAAAAATTATCACTTAACTCACGATCCCTGAACCTGATGACAAAAACAACTCACGGGCTTAGCCCGGCACTTATCCTTTTAATGTCCGTGGCAACGGGTCTGGCCGTCGCCAGTAACTATTACGCGCAACCTCTGCTTGATACCATCGCCCGCGCATTCAACCTCTCCGCCAGTTCAGCAGGCTTTATTGTTACCGCCGCACAGCTCGGTTATGCCGCCGGGCTACTGTTTCTGGTGCCACTGGGCGATATGTTTGAACGGCGGATGCTGATTGTCTTCATGACCTTACTGGCCGCAGGCGGGATGCTCATCACCGCCAGCAGCCAGTCGTTAACGATGATGATTATCGGCACCGCGCTGACGGGGCTGTTCTCCGTCGTCGCACAAATTCTGGTGCCGCTTGCCGCCACGCTCGCCTCGCCGGAAAAGCGTGGCAAGGTGGTGGGCACCATTATGAGCGGCCTGCTGCTGGGGATTTTGCTGGCGCGTACCGTCGCCGGACTGCTGGCAAGCCTCGGCGGCTGGCGTACCGTTTACTGGGTGGCGAGCGTGCTGATGGTCGTGATGGCACTGGCGCTGTGGCGCGGGCTGCCAAAAGTGAAGCAGGAGAACCACCTGAATTATCCGCAGCTTCTCGCCTCGGTTTTCAGCCTGTTCACGCAGGATAAACTGCTGCGTACCCGCGCGCTGCTCGGCTGTTTTACCTTTGCTAACTTCAGTATTTTATGGACGTCAATGGCGTTTCTCCTTGCCGCGCCACCGTTTAACTATTCCGAAGGGGTGATTGGCCTGTTTGGTCTGGCTGGTGCCGCGGGTGCGCTGGGCGCACGTCCGGCGGGCGGCCTGGCGGATAAAGGGAAATCGCATATGACCACGACCGCCGGGCTGATTTTACTGCTGCTCTCCTGGGCGGCGATCTGGTACGGACACATCTCCGTACTCGCGCTGATCGTCGGTATTCTGGTGCTCGATCTCACCGTTCAGGGTGTGCATATCACCAACCAGACCGTGATTTACCGCGTGAAGCCGGAGGCACGAAACCGCCTTACTGCCGGATACATGACCAGCTATTTTATCGGCGGTGCCGCTGGCTCGTTAATTTCAGCCTCGGCATGGCAACATGCAGGCTGGACAGGTGTTTGTACAATCGGGGCCATTGTAGCGGCGCTGAATCTGCTGGTCTGGTGGCGCGGTTACCATCGCCAGGAGGCGATTCATTAAGTTTTACATTGCTTTGGGCCTCTGAGGGTGTAAAGGGGCCCTGCACTCTGTTAATGTAAACATAATCATTTATCCCAGAAATTTTAATGTGGGTGACATATTAACAACCGGCATGAATAGTTCAGACCCCCCGTCCCCACTGCCTCTCCCCCAGGGTGCCACACCCATCTTTTTTGTGCCTACCGGGTCACGGACTTACCCGGCGCTTTATGATCGTGACATTTATTTGGCGGATATAACCGCACAAATAATTCATTTACATTATTTGTCACTATCGTTACTATATCGGCTGTAATTAATGAGGTTATACCCAAATGGATAGTTCGTTTACGCCCATTGAACAAATGCTTAAATTCCGCGCCAGTCGTCATGAGGACTTCCCGTACCAGGAGATCCTGCTGACCCGCCTGTGCATGCACATGCAGGGGAAACTGCTGGATAACCGTAATAAAATGCTGAAAGCTCAAGGGATTAACGAGACGTTGTTTATGGCGTTGATTACGCTGGAGTCTCAGGAAAACCACAGTATTCAGCCGTCTGAGCTGAGCTGCGCACTGGGTTCATCCCGTACTAATGCCACCCGTATCGCTGATGAGCTGGAAAAACGCGGCTGGATCGAGCGCCGTGAAAGCGACAACGATCGCCGTTGCCTGCATCTGCAACTGACCGACAAAGGTCACGAATTCCTGCGCGAAGTGCTGCCACCGCAGCACAACTGCCTGCACAAACTGTGGTCTGCCCTCAGCACCGCCGAGCGCGACCAGCTTGAGCACATCACTCGCAAGCTGCTCACCCGTCTGGATCAGATGGATGAAGATGGCGCTATTCTTGAGGCGCTGCGCTAAGCGACGACACGCTCAACCATCCAGATTTATAAGAAAACTGACAGGCCAGCACGTCACACTGCTGGCCTTTCTGACAACAGGTCGGCCCAGCCGATGTGAAAAATAAGAAGATCGTGGAGAACAACAATGAGCGCAAATGCGGAGAACACAACCCCGCAGCAACCGGTCAACAAGAAAGGCAAACGTAAGAGCGCCCTTCTTCTGCTGACCTTGCTCTTTATTATTATTGCCGTGGCATATGGGATCTATTGGTTTTTGGTATTGCGTCACGCTGAAGAGACAGACGATGCATACGTGGCAGGGAACCAGGTACAAATTATGGCGCAGGTGTCGGGCAGCGTGACGAAAGTCTGGGCTGACAATACCGACTTTGTGCAAAAAGGGGATGTGCTGGTCACGCTCGATCCGACCGATGCTCAGCAGGCGTTTGAAAAAGCGCAGACTGAACTGGCGTCCAGCGTCCGTCAGACCCGCCAGTTGATGATCAACAGCAAACAGCTTCAGGCCAGCATCGACGTGCAGAAAACGGCACTGGCGCAGGCGCAGAGCGACCTCAATCGTCGTGTGCCGCTCGGCACCGCCAACCTGATTGGCCGTGAAGAGTTGCAGCACGCCCGCGATGCCGTTGCCAGCGCGCAAGCACAGCTTGACGTGGCGATTCAACAGTACAACGCTAACCAGGCGATGGTGCTGGACACCAGCCTGGAAAACCAGCCAGCCGTGAAACAGGCGGCGACCGAAGTACGCAACGCATGGCTTGCCCTGCAACGTACCAAAATCGTCAGCCCGATGACCGGTTACGTCTCTCGCCGCTCCGTGCAGCCAGGCGCGCAGATTAGCCCAACCACGCCGCTGATGGCGGTGGTTCCGGCGGACAATCTGTGGGTAGATGCGAACTTCAAAGAGACGCAGCTTGCCCATATGCGTATCGGCCAGACCGCGACGGTCATCAGCGACATCTACGGTGATGACGTGAAGTACACCGGTAAAGTGGTTGGCCTGGATATGGGGACCGGCAGCGCCTTCTCCCTGTTACCTGCGCAAAACGCCACCGGTAACTGGATCAAAGTGGTTCAGCGTCTGCCTGTGCGTATCGAGCTGGATGCAAAACAGCTGGCGGACCATCCGCTGCGTATTGGCCTCTCTACGCTGGTGACGGTCGATACCGCCAACCGCGATGGCCAAATCCTGGCAAGCCAGGTTCGCAGCAGCCCGGCTTATGAAAGTAACGCCCGTGAAATTAGCCTCGATCCGGTCAATAAGCTGATCGATGACATCGTGAAGGCAAACGCCGGTTAATCCGAAGGTGAGCGTTATGCAACAGCAAAAGCCGCAAAAACCGCTGGAAGGCGCGCAACTGGTCATTATGACCATTGCGCTGTCGCTGGCGACATTCATGCAGGTGCTGGACTCCACCATCGCAAACGTGGCGATCCCCACGATCGCCGGGAACCTTGGCTCATCATTAAGCCAGGGGACCTGGGTCATTACCTCGTTCGGGGTGGCGAACGCCATCTCCATTCCGATCACCGGCTGGCTGGCGAAACGCGTCGGTGAGGTGAAGCTGTTCCTGTGGTCAACGATAGCCTTTGTTCTCGCCTCCTGGGCGTGCGGCATGTCCACCAGCCTGACGATGCTGATTTTCTTCCGCGTCATTCAGGGGATTGTCGCCGGGCCGTTGATTCCGCTGTCGCAGAGTTTGCTGCTGAACAACTACCCGCCTGCCAAACGCTCCATCGCGCTGGCGCTGTGGTCAATGACCGTGATTGTCGCGCCGATTTGCGGGCCTATCTTAGGCGGCTATATCAGCGACAACTATCATTGGGGCTGGATCTTCTTTATCAACGTCCCGATTGGTGCCATCGTGGTCATGATGACGCTGCAGTCACTGCGCGGCAGGGAAACCCGGACGGAACAGCGGCGAATTGACGCCGTGGGGCTGGCGCTGCTGGTTATCGGCATCGGTAGCCTGCAGGTCATGCTCGACCAGGGTAAAGAGCTGGACTGGTTCAATTCGCGGGAGATTATCATCCTGACAATTGTCGCGGTGGTGTCGCTTAGCTTCCTGATTGTCTGGGAGCTGACCGACGATAACCCGATAGTCGATCTCTCGCTGTTTAAATCGCGAAACTTCACGATAGGCTGTCTGTGTATTAGCCTCGCCTACATGCTCTACTTCGGCGCAATCGTTCTGCTGCCGCAGTTACTGCAGGAGGTGTACGGTTATACCGCGACCTGGGCGGGGCTGGCGTCTGCGCCTGTGGGGTTAATTCCGGTCCTGCTGTCACCGATTATCGGCCGGTTCGCCCATAAGCTCGACATGCGCCGCCTGGTGACATTCAGCTTCATTATGTATGCGGTGTGCTTCTACTGGCGTGCGTATACGTTCGAGCCGGGGATGGACTTTGGTGCCTCCGCGTGGCCGCAGTTTATTCAGGGCTTTGCGGTAGCGTGTTTCTTTATGCCACTGACGACCATCACGCTTTCCGGCTTACCACCTGAGCGAATGGCGGCGGCATCGAGCCTGTCGAACTTCACCCGAACGCTGGCGGGCTCCATCGGGACGTCGATCACCACCACCCTGTGGACTAATCGTGAATCGATGCACCACGCCCAGTTGACCGAATCGGTGAACCCGTTTAACCCGAATGCTCAGCAGATGTATAACCAGCTGCAGGGGATGGGGATGACAGAGCAGCAGGCATCCGGCTGGATTGCCCAGCAGATCACTAACCAGGGGCTGATTATCTCGGCAAACGAGATTTTCTGGGTCTCGGCGGGGATCTTCCTCGTTCTGCTGGGGCTGGTGTGGTTTGCTAAACCGCCGTTTGGTGCCGGTAGCGGCGGCGGTGGCGCGCACTAGCCCTGTGCAAGGGTTGTCGGGTGGCGGCTACGCCTTACCCGGCCTACGATAACCGGCACATCCGTAGGCCCGGTAAGGCGTAGCCGCCACCGGGCAACAATCGCCACCCTTGTCCAGAACGCGACAACGATTGTCAGTTCCGATAAAGCAGCGCGCCTGAAATCGATTCACGATAGTGAAAAGACAACAGGAGCGCATCATGCTGAACACACCCGCCGACAAATACCAACCTTATCCCGTCATTTCCCTGCCCGACCGTCGCTGGCCGGAACAACGTATCACCCATGCACCGCGCTGGCTCTCGACCGATTTACGCGATGGCAACCAGGCGCTTGCTGAACCGATGGACAGCACGCGCAAGCTGCAGTTCTGGGAGCTGCTGCTGGACTGCGGGTTTAAAGAGATTGAGGTTGCTTTCCCCTCCGCCTCCCAAACGGATTTCAACTTTGTCCGACAGTTGATTGAAGAGAATCGCATCCCGCATGACGTCACCATTCAGGTGTTAACCCAGGCAAGAGATGATTTAATTCGCCGTACCTTTGAGTCCCTGCGCGGCGCGAAACAGGCCACGGTTCACCTGTATAACGCGACCGCCCCGCTGTTTCGCCGTCTGGTGTTCGGCATGGAGAAAGCGCAAATTGTCGAGCTGGCGACTCGCTCCACGCGGCTTATTCGCCAGCTGTGCGAAGAGAATCCCGACACCCGCTGGCAATACGAATACTCCCCGGAAACCTTCTGCTTTACCGAGCCGGAGTTTGCACTGGAGATTTGCGAAGCGGTGGCAGAAATCTGGCAGCCGTGCGATGCGCGTCCGATGATTATTAACTTACCGGCCACCGTCGAAGTAAGCACGCCGAACGTCTATGCCGATCAGATTGAGTATTTCTGTCGTCATTTCAGCCGCCGCAGCGATGTCTGCATCAGCGTGCATCCGCATAACGATCGCGGGACCGGCGTCGCCAGCGCAGAGCTGGCCGTGATGGCGGGCGCAGACCGCGTTGAGGGCTGTCTGTTTGGCAACGGCGAGCGCACGGGCAACGTCTGTCTGGTGACCCTGGCGATGAATCTCTACAGTCAGGGAATTCGCCCGAACCTGAACTTCAGCGATATGAACCACGTGGTCGACGTGGTGGAAACCTGCAATCAGCTGCCGGTACATCCACGACATCCGTGGGCCGGGCGGCTGGCCTACACCGCTTTCTCCGGCTCGCACCAGGATGCGATCAAAAAAGGCTTTGATGCCCGTAAACCCGGCGAACGCTGGGAGATGCCGTATCTTCCCGTCGACCCGCAGGATATCGGCTGTTCCTACGAAGCGGTGATCCGCGTTAACAGCCAGTCAGGAAAAAGCGGCAGCGCCTGGCTCATCGAACAGAATCATGGTCTGAAATTACCCCGCGCCCTGCAGCAGGACTTTAGCCTGCACGTACAACAGGAAACAGACCGTCACGGAAAAGAGATGACGCAGAACGCGCTCTGGCAGCTGTTCCGCAGCCGCTACGGGCTGATCGCAACACCGCAGTTTGCATTGCAATCGTACCGCAGCGACAGCCAGCAGGACGGCCAGTTACGCCTGACGGCAAACGTTGCTGCGCAAGGGGGAACTCGCCAGCTTGAGGGACAGGGTAATGGTCTGTTGTCCGCCGCTGCTAACGGTCTGAGTCGCTGGATAAATATGCCGTTTATGATCAAAGATTATCATGAGCATACGCTGGGGGAACGCAGCGACAGCCGCTCAGTGGCCTATATTCGCTGCCTGTTCCAGGATGGCAGCAGCCGCTGGGGCGTGGGTATCGACAGCGACGTGGCACGCGCGTCTATTCAGGCATTGTTTAACGCCGTCGGTCAATCTTTGAAGTAATCACTGGGAGAGATGCCCATCACCCGGCGAAACATCGCTGTAAAGGCGCTGTGGCTGCCGTAGCCTAAATCCAGCGCCACGCGTAACACCGGCTGGCCCTGCGCCAGCCGCAATAACGCTTCCATCAGGCGTGCCCTTCTTACCCATTCACCGTAGCTCAAGCCCGTCTGCTGCTGAAAATGACGGTTAAGAGTGCGCTCACTCATGCTGGTCTGGCTGGCTGCCAGCTTGCCGCTCCAGCTTTCGCCTGGCGACTGACGGATCTGTTGGCAGAGCCTTTGTAGCGACTCACTTTCCGGCTCCGGCAGGTGAAATGGCAGTACCGGCATAATGCGGATTTCATCCAGGATCAGTTCATACACCCGTTCTTCACGGCTACCGGGTGAGTAGGATTCAGGAAGCGCAAAGCTGGCAAGGATCAGCTCGCGTAACAACGGGGAGATCTGCACGATCTGACAGGTCGCGGGGAGATCGGCGCGCGCCAGCGGATCGATGAACAGCGTGCGAGCCGCTACGTTGCCGGTAATACGAAGCGCGTGCCGGGTGCCTGCCGGAAGCCAGACGCCCCGGCCCGGAGGGACCACCCAACAACCGGAGGCGGTATCCACCCGTACCACCCCGCTCAGACTGTGCAGCAGTTGGGCGCAGTCGTGCTGGTGCCACGGCTCGCTGTCGCCATGAGCATAATCATGGGCAAACGGAACGAGGGGGCGATGGGTAAAGGAGAAGGTTGACGTTGTGGTCAAAGGAGGCACCGGCCAATTGTAGGCCCGGTAAGCGAAGCGCCACCGGGCATCCACAGGCACATGACTAGATGTGCAGTTCCTGCAGTTTTTCTTTCGGCAGGGCCAGCTCGTCGTTGCTGTTCACGCGAACATCACGCTCGATGATGTGACGCGCGATCTCCTGCGCTTCTTCCAGAGAGTGCATTTGGTAAGTACCGCATTGATACACGTTCAGCTCAGGGATCTGGTTCTGCTCTTTTACCTTCAGCACGTCCGCCATTGCTGCTTTCCACGCATCCGCGACGCGGGTCTCTTCAGGCTGACCAATCAGGCTCATGTAGAAACCGGTACGGCAGCCCATAGGAGAAATATCAATAATCTCCACGCCGTTGCCGTTCAGATGATCGCGCATAAAACCGGCGAACAGGTGCTCCAGAGTATGAATACCTTTTTCCGGCATCACTTCTTTGTTCGGCACACAGAAGCGCAGATCGAAGACGGTGATCGTGTCGCCGTGCGGGGTGTGCATGGTCTTCGCCACACGTACAGCAGGTGCTTCCATACGGGTATGGTCGACAGTAAAGCTATCTAATAACGGCATACGTCACCTCCGATAGTGATTTTTTTTAAAATAAACTGAACTCTTCTACAGAATGTGCGTCTGAGTATATGAAAGACGCGCATTTGTTATCATCATCCCTGAATTCAGAGATGTATATTTTGGCCACAGCGATGTGGCCTTTTTCTTTTGGTTCAAGCCTGCTTTGCCAGAAACACCTCAAACGGCTCGGTATCTGCCGCTTCCACCTCTTTCTGGCGCATCACTGAAGCGTCTCGCTCTGCAACAAAATCCGCTTCGCTCAAAATTTCTAACGGCTCACGCATCAGCATCTCACGGTATTCTGCACCCAGTGCGCGTCCGGTTCCACCAATGCCCTGATCAATCATAGAACGCAGAATACGTGCTGAGAATGTCAGTTCAGGATTATCAAAACATTCGACCAGTTGATCGCAGACGTTTTGATACTCGTTACCGCCATAAACGCTGTCCATCGTTTGAGCGACGCGTTTCAGATCGTGGAACAGATCTTTACCCACTTTCGCCAGCGGGAACTGGGCTGTTTCACAGCCGATACCCAGTGTCAGGCCCGGCTTGCGTCCTTCCAGGATCACGCGATTCCAGTTGGTGCGGGTACAGAGAAGCTCGTCAGAACTCATCTCCGGCGCATCTGCCAGCACGCACCAGACCATAAACAGATCCAGGAAGCGAATCTGCTGTTCATCAACGCCAATTGGTGAGAACGGGTTGATATCCAGCGAGCGCACTTCAATGTATTCAATGCCGCCGCGCTGCAGCGCATCCGACGGCGTTTCACCGCTACGGGTAACGCGCTTCGGACGAATCGGCGCGTACAGCTCGTTTTCAATCTGCAGCACGTTGCTGTTAATTTGCAGACGCTTACCGTCTTTTTCGAGGCCGATTTTCTCGTACTCTTCGGACGGGGTTTTGATCGCCCGCTTCAATCCTGCCACATATTCGTGCAAATCGTTAAACGTAATACCGAGATTGCTTTGCGATTTATTGGTATAGCCAAGATCGCTCAGGCGCAAAGAGGTAGCGAATGGCAGGTAGTACATCCCGCACTCGGTTTTCTCGAACGGCAGCGTGGTCGGTTTCCCTTGCAGGAAGGAAGAACAAATCGCCGGAGATGCGCCAAACAGATAAGGAATGACCCAGCCGAAACGATAGTAGTTGCGGATCAGGCGGAAGTAGCCTGCAGAGATCGCTTCTTTATCGGTTTCACCGCATTTCGCCTGCCAGAACGCCATCGGCAATGAGAAGTTGTAATGCACGCCGGAGATGGTCTGCATCAGCGCGCCGTAGCGGTTCTTCAGACCTTCGCGATAGAGCGTTTTCAGCCGCCCAATATTCGAGGTACCGTATTGTGCCAGCTCAATATCCTGCCCCTGCTCGATATAGCACGGCATGCTGAGCGGCCACATACGCTCGTCACCCAGGTTGCGGGCGGTGAAGCGATGGACGTCACGCAACGTCTTCAGCATATGGTCAATATCGCCGTCGACCGGCGTAATGAACTCCAGCAGCGCTTCGGCGAAATCGGTTGTGATCCATTTATGTGTCAGCGCTGAGCCTAGCGCCTTCGGGTGACCCGTTGTCGCTAAGCTGCCATCCGCATTAACGCGCAGCGTTTCGCGCTCAAGCCCACGCTGAATACCCTTCAGTGCCTGAGGGTGGTTTTCCAGCCAGGCCAGCGCCTGTGATACGTCCGGGATCAATTTGACCTCCCGCCTGTCAAAAAATTGTCACTCAGCATAATTGTAATGGTTGACGATTGAAGGTCGCGAATTCATTCCACCAATTAGTGCCACCACGTCATACCCTGTAGTGTTACTCCTGCCACGAGGACATAGCGTAACGCCTTGCCAAGGCACAAAAAAAAGAGCACCGGTCCCCAGGAGATGCGCATCCATCCCGCCAGCAGACACAGCAAATCACCTATTACAGGCATCCAGCTTAGTAACAGCGTGGCAGCGCCATAACGTTTTAGCCAGCCAACTGCCTTTTCCTGCCAGCGTGATTTTTCACGCAGCGGAAAGAAACGCCCAAGAATAACGTTAGTCAGCCCTCCAAGGCTATTACCCATTGTTGCTATTAACACTAGCAACCACGGCTGACTCACGCCGGACAACAGCATCGCCACCAGCACCACTTCCGAATTACCCGGTAACAGCGTCGCGCTTAAGAAACTGCTGGCGAATAATGAAGCAAGTGACAGCGCGTCACTCACAATAAGCGGACGTCAACCGCGGCCATTCCGGCATCACGCGCGGCCTGAATACCGAAATCGGCATCTTCAAACACGACGCATTTTGCCGCGGGGACACCCATTAACTCTGCACAAAGCAGGAAGGTATCCGGTGCGGGCTTGTGATTTTTAACATGATCGGCAGCGACGACGGCTGAAAAATAGTGGCGCAGGCCAAGATGATTAAGCAACGCCTCTGCAATGGCGCTCTCACTGCCCGTCCCGACCGACATAGGACGACGTCCGTGCCACTCTTTAACCACATCAATAAGTGGCAGAGGACGCACAGTGTCCAGCAGCATGGCTTTCACCGCGTCGGTTTTTTCGCGCGCGAGCTGGTGTGGGTCAAGATCGGCCTGGTTGAGTTCAATCACGGCCTGCGCGATACGCCAGGTTGGAGATCCGTTGAGGGCAATCATTGCCTGTAAATCGAAACGCATACCGTAACGACCCAGAACGTCAGTCCAGGCTTTGCGATGCGTAGGCTCGGTATCCAGGATGGTGCCATCCATGTCGAAGATCAAACCGTCATACTGTGCGTACATCGTGCTCTCGCTAAACGATTAACAAAGCATTACTTTATCGTAAACGGTGGTTTTTGTCGCTGATTGCGAAGTGATAACAATGAGAGTGATTAAGAACTAAACATTGAAGGGGATGACAAGAAGAGATGGTGCATCCGGGAGGATTCGAACCTCCGACCGCTCGGTTCGTAGCCGAGTACTCTATCCAGCTGAGCTACGGATGCATCGGGATTTACTGCTGTACTGCTCGATATTCATATCACTTCTAAAGCAATATGAAGTAATAGATGGTGCATCCGGGAGGATTCGAACCTCCGACCGCTCGGTTCGTAGCCGAGTACTCTATCCAGCTGAGCTACGGATGCATCGGGATTTACTACTGTACTGCTCGATATTCATATCACTTCTAAGCAATATGAAGTAATAGATGGTGCATCCGGGAGGATTCGAACCTCCGACCGCTCGGTTCGTAGCCGAGTACTCTATCCAGCTGAGCTACGGATGCATCGGGATTTACTACTATACTGCTCGATATTCATATCACTTCTAAAGCAATATGAAGTAATAGATGGTGCATCCGGGAGGATTCGAACCTCCGACCGCTCGGTTCGTAGCCGAGTACTCTATCCAGCTGAGCTACGGATGCAAAATGGCGGTGAGGCGGGGATTCGAACCCCGGATGCAGCTTTTGACCGCATACTCCCTTAGCAGGGGAGCGCCTTCAGCCTCTCGGCCACCTCACCACACAACGCCTCTTTCGAGTGCTTCGAGTAACTTGTTGAGAGCTTCTCGTCGCTGCGTGGCGCATATATTACTTTCTGGGACTTATAAGTCAAACAATTTTCCTCACGCTTTTATCGTTTGCACAAATCACAGGCAATTCGCATGTAAAACCCGCAAAGAGGGTGTTTTATAAGCGGATTTTGCAGCCATCTTCACAGAAATCCGGTGAGAGAAGGGTGACGTTTGCGCGCGTAAAGCGTAAGAGAGTGGTTAAAAACAGAGCGTTTGAATCAGAACGGTAACTTTCAGCAGGAAAAATGACAGGAGGGTTGCGTCTCGCCCGACAGCGAGACGCGATAATATCAGTAACTGGACTGCTGGGATTTTTCAGCCTGGATACGCTGGTAGATCTCTTCACGGTGGACAGATACTTCTTTAGGGGCGTTCACACCAATACGAACCTGGTTACCCTTTACCCCTAAAACTGTCACGGTGACCTCATCCCCAATCATGAGGGTCTCACCAACTCGACGAGTCAGAATCAGCATTCTTTGCTCCTTGAAAGATTAAAAGAGTCGGGTCTCTTGTATCCCGGCATTATCCATCATATAACGCCAAAAAGTAAGCGATGACAAACACGTAAAGTGTAAGCAGTCACGGCATCACATTCTGTTAAACGTAAGTTTAGCCGATATACACAAACTCAACCTGACTTTATCGTTGTCGATAGCGCAGTGAACAAGACGCCATAACGTTGCCGCTATGGCGTCTGCTTGTGCTTTGTAGTTATTACAGTTTCGCGCTTACCCAGCTTTCAACACTGGCCAATGCCGCAGGAAGTGCCGCCGCATCCGTACCACCGGCTTGCGCCATGTCCGGACGACCGCCACCCTTACCGCCCACCTGCTGGGCGACCATACCAATCAGTTCCCCTGCTTTCACGCGGTCGGTCACATCCTTAGAGACGCCCGCAATCAGAGAAACCTTACCTTCTGCCACTGTCGCCAGCACGATGACTGTTGAACCGAGCTGGTTCTTCAGATCGTCGACCATAGTGCGAAGCATCTTAGGCTCAACGCCAGCCAGATCGCTGACCAGCAATTTAACGCCCTTAATGTCTACCGCTTTGCTGGAGAGGTTTGCGCTCTCCTGCGCCGCAGCCTGTTCTTTCAGTTGCTGCAGTTCTTTTTCCAGCTGACGAGTACGATCCAGCGCGACACGCACTTTCTCGCCCAGATTCTGGCTATCGCCTTTCAGCAGTTGCGCGATGTCGTGCAACTGGTCGCTCTGTGCATGCAGGCTGGCAATAGCGCCTTCACCGGTCACCGCTTCAATACGACGAACGCCTGCCGCCGTACCAGACTCGGAAACGATGCGGAACAGACCGATATCACCGGTGCGCGATGCGTGAGTACCACCGCACAGTTCGGTAGAGAAGTCGCCCATGCTTAGTACGCGAACGCGGTCGTCATATTTCTCGCCAAACAGCGCCATCGCACCTTTTTTCTTCGCCGCCTCGAGATCCATAATGTGGGTTTCGATTGGCAGGTTACGACGGATCTGCGCGTTTACCAGATCTTCCACCGCGCGGATTTCAGATGGCTTCATCGCTTCAAAATGCGAGAAGTCGAAACGCAGCACTTTGTCATTAACCAGAGAACCTTTCTGCGCAACGTGCGTACCCAACACTTCACGCAAAGCGGCGTGCATCAGGTGCGTTGCAGAGTGGTTCAGGCGAATGCGCGCACGGCGAGCTTCATCAACGTTAGCCTGAACACCCTCGCCCACTTTCAGAGAACCGGAAACCAGTTTGCCCTGGTGACCAATCGCCTGACCGTATTTCTGCGTATCGCTGACGCTGAAGCTAAAGCCGTTACCTTTCAGTTCGCCTTTATCACCCACCTGGCCGCCAGACTCAGCATAGAACGGGGTTTTATCCAGAATCACAACCGCATCCTGACCTGCGCTGATGCTGTCTACGGCTTTACCGTCAACAAACAGGGCGGTCACTTTACCGGTCAGTTCCAGTGCTTCGTAGCCTTTGAATTCAGACGCGCTATCAACGCGGATCATCGCATTGTAGTCGGCACCAAAACCGCTGGACTCACGCGCACGACGGCGCTGCTCTTCCATTGCGGCTTCAAAGCCCGCTTCGTCAACTTTGATGTTGCGCTCGCGGCAAACGTCAGCCGTCAGGTCAACCGGGAAGCCGTAGGTGTCGTACAGACGGAAAGCGGTTTCGCCATCCAGCGTGTCGCCCTTAAGTTTTGCCAGTTCATCATCCAGCAGCGCCAGACCGCGCTCCAGGGTACGGGCAAACTGCTCTTCTTCGGTTTTCAGAACCTGCTCAACCTGCGCCTGCTGGCGTTTCAGTTCGTCACCGGCAGCACCCATCACGCCAATCAGTGGCCCAACGAGTTTGTAGAAGAAGGTGTCCTTCGCGCCCAGCATGTTGCCATGACGGATCGCACGACGAATGATACGGCGCAGCACGTAGCCACGGTTTTCATTCGACGGGATCACACCATCAGCAACCAGGAACGCACAGGAACGAATATGGTCTGCGATAACGCGCAGAGATTTATTGTTCAGATCGGTTGCGCCCGTCACGTCTGCAACGGCTTTAATCAGGGTGCTGAACAGGTCAATCTCGTAGTTGGAGTTAACATGCTGCAGAACCGCCGCGATACGCTCCAGACCCATACCGGTGTCGACAGACGGTTTTGGCAGCGGCTCCATCGTACCGTCAGCCTGACGGTTGAACTGCATGAAAACGATGTTCCAGATCTCAATGTAGCGATCGCCATCTTCTTCCGCGCTTCCCGGAGGGCCGCCCCAGATGTGGTCGCCGTGATCGTAGAAGATCTCGGTACACGGACCGCAAGGACCGGTATCGCCCATCTGCCAGAAGTTGTCAGACGCGTAAGGTGCGCCTTTGTTATCGCCAATGCGAATAATACGTTCGCGCGGGATACCGACCTCTTTTTCCCAGATTTCGTAGGCTTCGTCATCGGTTTCATAGACGGTAACCCACAGACGTTCTTTCGGCAGGTTGAACCAGTTTTCACCGGTCAGCAGTTCCCATGCGTACTGGATTGCATCGTGTTTGAAGTAGTCGCCGAAGCTGAAGTTACCCAGCATTTCGAAGAAAGTGTGGTGGCGCGCGGTGTAACCGACGTTTTCCAGATCGTTGTGTTTACCGCCCGCACGCACGCAACGCTGTGAGGTTGTGGCGCGGGAATAATTACGCTTGTCGAGACCAAGGAAAACATCCTTGAACTGGTTCATCCCGGCGTTGGTAAACAGTAAAGTCGGGTCGTTGTTTGGCACCAGGGAGCTGCTGGCAACAACCTGGTGTCCCTTACTATGGAAAAAATCGAGAAACGCCTGACGGATCTCAGCGGTGCTCTTGCTCATAATTATCCTGAAATCAAGCTAACGAAATGTCGCAGCAAGTCTGTATCTGTAAACAGTTGGACAGACCAGCTACTGGAAAAAGTGGGAATAAGATAAGTTTTCTTTAGTGGGAAGTAAAATCCCGCATGCGTTCAATCGGCAAAATTACGCCAGATATCCTGAATATCTTCCATCAGAAAGCCGCGATAGAGCAAAAAGCGCTGGATTTTGACTTTTTCTGAAAATTCACGCGGCAGCGGTTCGCCATATTTACGCGCGGCCTGATCTCGGGCCAGTTCGCACCAGTCGATATCGCATTCGTGCATCGCTTTTTCAGTGGATTCACGGGCAACGCCTTTCTGATTTAACTCCTGACGAATGCGCGCAGGACCATAACCTTTACGGCTGCGACTGGCGATAAATCGCGAGGCAAAACGCTCATCATCCAGATAACGGTGTTCATAACACCAGGCAATTACACGGTCGTAATCTTCCGCCGTGGCATCAATGGCTTCCGGCCCGTTTTTACTCATTACCGGCGCTGCAAGTTTCCGCCGCAGCTCCTGCTCGCTGTGATCACGCACGGCAAGAATACGCACCGCACGATCCAGTAAGCGAGCAAAGGCGGGTCGACGTGATGTAGGTTCACTCATAAAAAACCTGCTGGTTCAGAAATGCAAAAAGGGCCGCATCAGCAGCCCTTTATTTTTACGCGCAAGAATTAAAAGTCTTCGTTGGTCTCTTCAGCATCCGCGGCATCCACCACGAAATCAGGTTTAGAGTCCTGGTTGTTCAGCAGCAGCTCACGCACTTTCTTCTCAATCTCTTTCGCTGCAGCCGGGTTCTCTTTCAGCCAGGAGATCGCATTCGCTTTACCCTGACCAATTTTATCGCCGTTGTAGCTGTACCATGCGCCCGCTTTTTCAATCAGCTTCTCTTTCACGCCCAGGTCAACCAGTTCGCCAAAGAAGTTGATACCTTCACCGTAAAGGATCTGGAATTCAGCCTGTTTGAACGGTGCTGCAATTTTGTTCTTCACCACCTTCACGCGGGTTTCGCTACCGACCACGTTCTCACCCTCTTTCACCGCACCGATACGGCGGATATCCAGACGGACAGAGGCATAGAATTTCAGTGCGTTACCACCGGTGGTGGTTTCCGGGTTACCGAACATCACACCAATTTTCATACGGATCTGGTTGATAAAGATCAGCAGCGTATTGGACTGCTTCAGGTTACCGGCCAGCTTACGCATCGCCTGACTCATCATACGTGCCGCGAGGCCCATGTGTGAGTCACCGATTTCGCCTTCGATTTCGGCTTTTGGCGTCAGAGCGGCAACGGAGTCGACCACGATAACGTCAACGGCACCGGAACGTGCCAGCGCGTCACAAATTTCCAGCGCCTGCTCACCGGTGTCCGGCTGGGAGCACAGCAGGTTGTCGATATCGACACCCAGCTTACGGGCATAGACAGGGTCAAGCGCGTGCTCGGCATCGATGAACGCACAGGTTTTACCTTCGCGCTGTGCTGCCGCAATAACCTGCAGCGTCAGGGTCGTTTTACCCGAGGATTCCGGTCCGTAGATTTCTACGATACGGCCCATCGGCAGACCGCCCGCACCCAGCGCGATATCGAGAGAAAGCGAGCCGGTGGAGATCGTTTCTACATCCATGGTGCGGTCTTCACCCAGGCGCATGATGGAGCCTTTACCGAATTGCTTTTCGATCTGGCCCAGTGCTGCCGCCAACGCTTTCTGTTTGTTTTCGTCGATAGCCATTATTACTCCTGTCATACCGGGAGAAGCAACTGCGCTTCACCGTGGATTTCTGTTCTGTTGGTGCAATTATACTGTATAGTCATACAGTATCAAGTGTTTTGTAGAAATTGTTGCCAGAGCGTATTTAACGCATATTCCGTTGCCTGACGGCGCACGCTTTCACGATCGCCACTAAAGCACTCCCGGCGGGTGATCCCCTCACCTTTCGATGTCGCAAAGCCAAACCAGACGGTGCCGACGGGCTTTACATCGCTGCCGCCATCTGGCCCTGCAATGCCGCTGATCGAAATAGCATAATCCGCACGTGCTTCTTTCAGCGCGCCAATCGCCATTTCGATAACCACCGGTTCACTGACCGCACCATGCTGTTCAAGCGTGGATTCACGTACACCGATCATCTGCGCTTTTGCTTCGTTACTGTAGGTCACAAAGCCGCGTTCAAACCAGGCGGAACTGCCGGCAATATCGGTAATTACTTTCGCAACCCAGCCGCCAGTGCAGGACTCCGCAGTGGTAATGGTCGCGCCACGCTGCTTTAACGCCAGCCCTACCACTTCGCTCAGCTGCATCAATTCATGGTCAGTCATTATCGCTCCAGGCTTCGGAAAAACGTGCTGCACAAGATAGCACTTTCTTGTCAGATATGGGGATGAGCTTCTGGATTTACGAGGGGGCTTCAGAAAAAAGCCGATGCGGGCGCACCGGCTATGGGGGTGTTATTTCATGCTGTTCGCAATCGTATCGACATTATGACGGAACGCCTTTACGTAGGTGTCAGCCACGCCGCCTTTTGCCGACAGCGCTTCAGGGTAAAGTTCACCGCCCGGCTGTGCGCCAGTCGCGGTGGCAATCTGTTTCACCAGACGCGGGTCAAGCTGGTTTTCCATAAACCAGGTTTTTACGCCATCGGCTTTGATCTGGTTGATGAGCGAAGCCACCTGTGCTGCGCTGGCTTCGCTCTCAGATGACAATCCTTGTGGTGCCATGAATGTTACACCATAAGCACGGCTGAAATAGCCAAAAGCGTCATGGCTGGTCAACACCTTACGTTTCTCCTGCGGGATCTGGCTGAAGCGCGTTTTGGCCCAGCTATCCAGCTGAGTCAGCTGTGCGATGTAAGGTTTGCCTGACGCCTCCAGCGCAGCTTTATCTTCAGGATCGGCGTTTACCAGGCCATTAAGGATATTTTGCGCATACAGCGCACCATTCGCCGCGCTGTTCCATGCATGCGGATCGGTAACGGTTTTGCCATCTTCTTCCAGGGCGTGCGTTTTTACGCCAGTCGACGCCACCACAAGCTGGCCTTTAAACCCGGAGGCTTTCACCAGACGGTCGAGCCAGCCCTCCAGCCCCAGGCCATTCACTACCACCACATCCGCTTTGCTCAGCGCCGCGCTGTCTTTCGGTGACGGTTCGAAGGTATGCGGATCGCCGTCCGGCCCCACCAGCGTCGTCACTTTCACATGATCGCCGCCCACCTCCTGAGTGATGTCACCCAGAATGGAAAAGCTGGTAACCACATTAAGCGTTTTCGCCATCACACCGTGTGACATCATCCCCAGCGCAAGCGCCACTATTAACCCTGTACGTTTCATCGTTTCCCCTTGCGTTAAAAAAGCGCACGCAGGCTGCCAGCCAGCCTGCTGCGCGTGCCAAATAAAATGGAAATAAAGAACAGCGCGCTGGCGGTCAGCACGATGGACGGCCCGGCAGGCAGACTCACTGCCCAGGAGAGGCTGAGCCCCAGCCACGCACAGAAAATGCCGCTAATGCCAGCCATCAATAACAAACCGGGTAAGGTACGAACCCAGCAGCGCGCCGCGACCGCCGGGAGCATCATCAGCCCGACGGCCATCAGCGTACCGAGCACCTGAAAGCCAGCCACCAGGTTAAGCACCAGCAGCGCCAGAAACAGACCATGCAATAAACCGGGTAGCCAGCGGGCGTTTACCTGCAACCACGCGGTATCAAAAGCCTCGGTCACCAGGCCGCGGTAGAAAATCGCCAGCGTGACCAGAGTGAACATGCAAACGCCCGTGACAAACAGCGCAGCATCGTTATCCACCGCGAGAATGGAGCCAAACAGCAGGTGCAGCAGATCAACATTCGAGCCACGCAACGACACCAGCGTAACGCCCAGCGCCAGCGAGCCGAGATAAAACCCGGCAAAACTGGCATCCTCTTTTAGCGGTGTGCGGCGGCTGACCAGCCCGGCCACCAATGCCACAGCGATCCCGGCGATAAAGCCCCCGATACTCATCGCCAGTAACGACATGCCGCTGAGCAGATATCCCACGGCAACACCTGGTAAAATGGCGTGCGAGAGGGCATCGCCCATCAGGCTCATCCGGCGCAGCAGAAGAAACACACCCAGTGCGGTAGTGCTCACGGAGAGCGCGAGGCAGACCACCAGCGCACGGCGCATAAAGCCGTATTCAATGAACGGCTGAAAGAAAATGTGCCAGATCATGCCACCCTCACCCGTTCGGTTTTCCATTGCGGGATGTCAGCATCCAGCCGTAACGTCTGCGGAAAGTGACGCGACACGCGCTCGCTGTCATGCAGTACCGCCAGCAGAGTCTGCCCCTGCATATACATTTCCAGCATCAGATCCATCAGTACGTTACAGGTCGCTTCATCAACACCGGTAAAGGGTTCATCGAGCATTACCAGCGGAGCCTGCTGCACTAACACGCGGGCAAACAGCATGCGCTGAAACTGACCGCCAGAGAGCTCATCGATGGTCGACAGCGCCATCGATTCCAGCCCCACGCGCTCAAGCGCCCCAGCGATGCGCAGCCGTGTTTCACGACGAAATCCGGCAAAAAGGGAAATACCGGGCCAGCAGCCCATGCTCACCACGTCCTGCACGGTCAGCGGAAATTGCGCCTCCAGTTCGTTTCGCTGCGCCAGCCATCCCGTCACCGGGCGTTTACCCTGCCAGCGGAAACTGCCGCTCACCGGCGGAATAAACCCGGCGAGCGTTTTCAACAACGTGGATTTGCCGCATCCGTTGGCTCCGACAATCGCCGTCATGCTTCCGCGTTCAATCACGCCGGACAGCGGGCGCGTGACAGGCTGGCGGTCATATCCCGTCACCAGTTGTTTCATCACGATCATGGCAGCACCACCGCCCAGCGCACGGCCAGCCCGATAAAGACAATAATCACCAGTGCCAGCAGCAGCCGAACCGGCGCAGAGAGAGAAAAAAGGGAAGTAGACATCTCAGCACCACAATAAATGTTATAACATAACAATAATGAAAGGCGGCGTTAATGTAAATGGCGAGGGTTAAAAGGGAGTGTGGCGAAATGTTTCTGCGGGAAAGTAAGGTGCGCGCGGGAGCCCTCTCCCACAGGGAGAGGGGGAAATAAGGCGATTACTGACTAAACGGTGATGCTGCCGGGACGCGCGCCTGCGACACCGCCAGCCCAAGCTGCCACACCGCCATCGCATAGTGCGTGCTGTGGTTATAGCGGGTGATGGTGTAGAAGTTCGGCAGGCCGTACCAGTATTGATAACCTGTCCCCACGTCCAGACGCAGCAGGCTCACCTGATCAACATTGCCCAGCGGCTGGGTTGGCGTTAAGCCTGCCGCCGTCAGCTGTGCAACGCTGTATTTGGTCTTAAAGCCGTTTTCCAGCCCAAACGCCTGGCCGTTCGCCTGCACCGCCACCTGGCCGCCCGGCGTCCAGCCGTGCGCTTTGAAGTAGTTCGCTACGCTGCCGATGGCATCTACCGGGTCCCACAGGTTGATATGCCCATCACCATTAAAATCAACGGCATATTGCTTGTAGGACGATGGCATAAACTGGCCGTAGCCCATCGCACCGGCAAACGAGCCTTTCAGATCGAGCGGATCGTCCTGTTCGTTACGCGCCATCAGCAGGAAGGTTTCCAGCTCGGAAGAGAAATATTCCGCGCGACGTGGATAGTTGAAGGAGAGCGTTGCCAGCGCATCGAGGATACGGGTTTTACCCATGATGCGGCCCCAGCGGGTCTCCACGCCGATAATCCCGACGATGATTTCCGGCGGCACGCCGTAGACCTGCCACGCGCGGTTAAGCGCGTCTTCGTACTGATTCCAGAACACCACGCCGTTTTGCACGTTGTCCGGGGTAATAAACTGTTTGCGGTAGCGCAGCCACGCACCGTTTGGCCCGGTCGGCACCTGGGCCGTCGGTGCCTGCCTGTCCATCAGACGCAGCACGTAGTCCAGGCGTTTCGCCTGAGACAAAATTTCGTGCAGTTGCTGACGGTCAAAACCGTGTTTGCTCACCATTTTATCGATGAACTGCTCGGCAGCCGGGTTGTTCGCGAAGTCGCCGCCCATCTGCATCATATTGTGCTGCGGCTCCAGCAGGAATCCTCCGGACGGTGCGCCAGCCGTTTGCTGAACAGCTTCAGTCTTTGGTTTGCTACTACAGGCGGACAGCAGAATAAGCGCAGGCAACAGCGCTGCATAACGACGCTTGAACATGGGACATCCATTTAACGAGTTCGATAAGAACCCAGTATGGTAAAGCATCCCCGACTCCTCAAGGAAGCGGTACTCACTTCCCCTACGCAATCTTTACGCACCTCTAACGTCAGGCTGGGCTTTTTCTCTTCAAAAAACATTCACACCATCAATTAACTTTCAAAATAATACATTTTTCTTTCATTGTGAGATCTAACTAACACTTTAAAATCTTTCAAAGTGATTATTATTAGCCGCAGTTATACAAAAACAAAAAAGTCCTACAGGAGAGAAGAATGATAGAAACCATCACCCACGGAGCCGAATGGTTCATCGGGCTGTTTCAGAAAGGCGGAGAAGTGTTCACCGGCATGGTGACCGGCATACTTCCCCTGCTGATCAGCCTGCTCGTTATCATGAACGCGCTGATTAACTTTATCGGCCAGCAGCGCATCGAACGCTTCGCCCAACGCTGCGCCGGAAACCCGCTGTCCCGTTATCTGGTCCTGCCCTGCATCGGTACGTTTGTTTTCTGTAACCCGATGACCCTGAGCCTCGGCCGCTTTATGCCGGAAAAGTACAAGCCGAGCTATTACGCCGCCGCGTCCTATAGCTGCCACTCGATGAATGGCCTCTTCCCGCACATCAACCCTGGTGAGCTGTTTGTCTACCTCGGGATTGCCAGCGGTCTTACCACGCTTGGTCTGCCGCTTGGCCCGCTGGCGGTGAGCTATCTGCTGGTCGGCCTGGTGACCAACTTCTTCCGCGGCTGGGTGACGGACCTCACCACCGCCATTTTCGAGAAAAAAATGGGCATCCAGCTTGAACAGAAAGTCCATCTTTCAGGAGCCACAGCATGAGCCATATTCGTATTGAAAAAGGAACGGGCGGCTGGGGCGGCCCGCTGGAACTCGACGCCACAGAGAGTAAAAAGATTGTCTACATTACCGCAGGCACACGCCCCGCGATTGTCGACAAACTGCGCGAACTGACCGGCTGGGAAGCGGTCGACGGCTTCAAAGAGGGTGAACCGCCCGAAGCAGAAATCGGCGTCGCGGTGATCGACTGCGGCGGCACGTTGCGCTGCGGCATTTATCCGAAGCGTCGCATTCCTACCATCAACATTCACTCGACCGGGAAATCCGGCCCGCTGGCGCAGTACATCGTTGAAGACATCTATGTGTCGGGTGTGAAAGAAGAAAACATTAGCCTGGTGAATGGTTCTCCAGCCCCTCAAAAAGCGGCCCCGCGTGATTATGACACCAGCAAAAAAATCACCGAGCAGAGCGACGGTCTGCTGGCGAAGGTCGGGATGGGGATGGGCTCCGCCGTGGCGGTACTGTTCCAGTCCGGGCGCGACACCATCGACACGGTGCTGAAAACCATTCTGCCGTTTATGGCGTTCGTCTCGGCGCTGATCGGCATCATCATGGCGTCCGGCCTGGGGGACTGGATTGCCCACGGTCTCGCCCCGCTCGCCAGCCAT
This sequence comes from Enterobacter sp. MALB-1, assembly GCF_041021625.1. Classification (NCBI taxonomy): domain Bacteria; kingdom Pseudomonadati; phylum Pseudomonadota; class Gammaproteobacteria; order Enterobacterales; family Enterobacteriaceae; genus Enterobacter; species Enterobacter sp. MALB-1. The sequence goes on along the minus strand of NZ_JBDPJL010000001.1, from coordinate 1,072,137 downwards.
CCGCTCGGGCTGGTGACGCTGGCGCTGATCTGCTCCTTCCCGCTGCTGTCGCCCTTCCTCGGCCCCGGCGCGGTGATTGCGCAAGTCATTGGCGTGTTGATTGGCGTGCAAATCGGTCTGGGCAATATTCCCCCGCATCTGGCCCTGCCCGCGCTGTTTGCCATTAACGCTCAGGCGGCGTGTGACTTCATCCCCGTTGGGCTGTCACTCGCCGAAGCGCGTCAGGACACCGTGCGCGTGGGTGTGCCATCGGTGCTGGTCAGCCGTTTCCTGACAGGCGCGCCGACGGTGCTGATTGCCTGGTTTGTCTCTGGATTTATTTACCAATAAGAGGTTCCTGCGATGACCGTGATTTACCAAACCACCATTACCCGCATCGGCCAGAGCGCAGCCGATGCGCTCAGCGACCAGATGCTGATTACCTTCCGTGAAGGCGCACCGGCAGACATCGAAGAATTTTGCTTTATCCACTGCCACGGCGAGATGAACGGTGAGCTGAAGGCCGGTAGCCAGCTGGAGCTGGGTGACACGCGTTATGCCGTCACCGCCGTTGGCGACGTCGCCGGGCAAAACCTGCGCGAGCTGGGCCACATTACCCTGCGTTTTGATGGTCAACCGCAGGCGGAATATCCCGGCACGGTTCACGTGGCGGGTCCGGTTCCGCAGGCTGTCACCCCAGGCTGCACATTAAAATTTGTTGCGTAATTAAGGAGAGCGTTATGAGTCAGGTTGCCGTTGTCATTGGTGGGGGACAAACCTTAGGAGAGTTCCTCTGCCGTGGGCTTGCCGCAGAAGGCTACCGCGTAGCGGTTGTCGATATTCAGAGTGAAAAAGCCGCCCGCGTGGCGGACACCATTAATACCGAATTTGGTGAAGGCATGGCTTACGGGTTCGGGGCCGACGCCACCAGCGAGCAGAGCGTGATGGCGCTTGCCCGCGGTGTGGACGAGATTTTTGGCCGTACCGACCTGCTGGTTTACAGCGCGGGCATTGCAAAAGCGGCGTTTATCAGCGACTTCGCACTGGGGGATTTCGACCGCTCTCTGCAGGTGAACCTGGTGGGCTATTTTCTCTGCGCCCGCGAGTTTTCCCGTCTGATGATCCGCGACGGCATTCAGGGACGCATCATACAGATCAACTCGAAATCGGGGAAAGTGGGCAGCAAGCACAACTCCGGCTACAGCGCGGCGAAGTTTGGCGGCGTGGGGCTGACACAATCTCTGGCGCTGGATCTGGCCGAATACGGTATCACCGTACACGCGCTGATGCTCGGCAACCTGCTGAAATCGCCTATGTTCCAGTCTCTTCTACCACAGTACGCCACCAAGCTCGGCATCAAAGCCGAAGAAGTGGAGCAGTATTACATCGACAAAGTGCCGCTGAAGCGCGGGTGCGACTATCAGGACGTGCTGAATATGCTGCTGTTTTACGCCAGCCCGAAAGCGTCGTATTGCACCGGGCAGTCAATTAACGTGACCGGTGGGCAGGTGATGTTCTGATAGAGCGGTATTGCCCGGTGGCGCTACCGCTTACCGGGCCTACAAAAACCTTCAAACCGTAGGCCGGATAAGGCGCAGCCGCCACCCGGCAAGTAAGGAGCCAATATGGTCACAGCACTCATCACCGTCGCTGCCATCGCCTGGATCTGCCAGCTGGCGTTCGGCGGCTGGCAAATTCGCCAGTTCAACCGGGCGTTCGATGCACTCTGTCAGAAAGGGCGCGTGGGCGTCGGACGTTCCGGCGGGCGCTTCAAGCCACGCGTGGTGGTTGCGATTGCGCTGGATGAACATAACAACGTTTGCGATTCGCTCATCATGCGCGGGATGACGGTATTTGCCCGACCGGCTAAAATCCAGGCAATCAACGGCATATCGCTGGAGGAATTGCGGCCCGATGTGATCTTTCCCCATGATTCACTCTGTCAGAATGCACTATCATTAGCGCTTAATCTGAAACATGGATAATTTCGTTGTGAACGCTATAAACTTGCGAAATTATCATTTCGCAACGTAAGGAACGAAGCGCCTATGAAACCACGTCAGCGGCAGGCGGCCATACTGGAACATCTGCAAAAGCAGGGAAAATGCTCGGTAGAAGAGCTGGCCCACTACTTTGACACCACCGGCACGACAATACGCAAAGACCTGGTATTGCTCGAAAACGCTGGCGCAGTCATTCGAACCTACGGCGGAGTGGTGCTCAACAAAGATGAAGCCGACCCGCCTATCGATCACAAAACGCTGATTAATACGCACCAGAAAGCGCTGATTGCCGAAGCCGCCGTGAAGTTTATCCACGACGGTGACTCTATCATCCTTGATGCGGGCAGCACGGTTCTGCAAATGATCCCAATGCTCAGCCGCTTTAACAACATCACGGTGATGACCAACAGCCTGCATATCGTCAACGCCCTGTCGGAGAACGACTGCGAGCAAACCATTCTGATGCCCGGCGGCACCTTCCGTAAAAAATCGGCGTCGTTTCACGGCCAACTGGCGGAGAACGCCTTCGACCACTTCAGCTTTGATAAACTCTTTATGGGCACCGATGGCATCGATCTGAACGCAGGCGTGACCACCTTCAATGAAGTGTTTAGCGTCAGCAAAGCGATGTGTAACGCCGCACGTGAAGTGATTTTGATGGCAGATTCATCGAAGTTTGGCCGTAAAAGCCCTAATATTGTCTGCAGCCTTGAAAGCGTCGATAAGTTGATTACCGACGCAGGTATCGATCCGGCGTTCAAAAAAGCGCTGGAAGAGAAAGGAATCGACGTTATCGTAACCGGAGAGAAAGATGAGTGATTTTCTGTTAAACGCGGGCCGTCAGACGCTGATGCTGGAACTGCAGGAAGCCAGCCGCCTGCCGGATCGTCTGGGTGAGGATTTTGTGCGGGCTGCGAACACCATTATCCAGTGTGAAGGGAAAGTGATCGTGGCAGGTATCGGTAAGTCTGGCCATATCGGCAAAAAAATTGCCGCGACGCTTGCCAGCACCGGCACCCCGGCATTCTTCGTTCATCCCGCTGAAGCGCTGCACGGCGATCTGGGGATGATCGAAAGCCGCGACGTGATGCTGTTTATCTCCTACTCCGGTTCGGCCAAAGAGCTGGACCTGATCATTCCGCGCCTGCAGGAAAAATCCGTTGCCCTGCTGGCGATGACCGGTAAATCCCGTTCACCGCTGGCGCTGGCGGCCAAAGCGACGCTCGATATCTCCGTTGAGCGCGAAGCCTGCCCGATGCACCTCGCCCCGACCTCCAGCACCGTCAACACCCTGATGATGGGCGACGCGCTGGCGATGGCAGTGATGCAGGCTCGCGGCTTCAATGAAGAAGATTTCGCCCGTTCACATCCTGCAGGGGCACTAGGCGCGCGCCTGCTCAATAAAGTCCACCATCTGATGCGTACCGACGATGCCATTCCACATGTCACACTCGACACCAGCGTGATGGACGCCATGCTGGAGCTGAGCCGTACCGGGCTGGGGCTGGTGGCCGTTTGCGATAATGAACGCTATGTCAAAGGCGTATTTACCGATGGCGACCTGCGCCGCTGGCTGGTGGGCGGCGGCAAGCTGGAATCACGAGTCTCAGACACGATGACCAAAGGCGGGCTGACGCTGAACGCCGACAGCCGTGCCATTGAAGCCAAAGAGGTGCTGATGAAGCGCAAAATCACTGCCGCTCCGGTGGTGGATGAGAACGGCAAACTGTGCGGTGCCATCAACCTGCAGGACTTCTACCAGGCCGGGATCATTTAACCCTTCAGCCCCAGACGCTTCGCCAGCCGGTGCAGGTTGGCGACGTCCGTTTCCAGCGCCCGCGCGCACGCTGCCCAACTGCGGTTATTCTGCTCCAGCGCGCGGGTGATCATCTGACGCTGAAATGTCTCTGTCGCCTCGCGCAGGTTCACGTTCGCCATTTCCGGTGCTTCCTGAACCACCACCTGCGCCGTTTCATCATGCAATGCGAAATGCCGCGCGTGGATCACCACTTCATCCCCTGAACGCGTTGCCCGTGCCAGCACCACTGCACGGTGAATCGCATGTTCCAGCTCGCGCACGTTGCCCGGCCAGCCGTAATTCAGCAGATGGTTGCGCGCCCCTGTGCTCAGCACCACGCGGGAAAGCCCCATTTTGAGCCGACACTGCTCGCAGAAAAAGCCCGCCAGCAGCACCACATCTTCCCCGCGTTCGCGCAGTGGCGGCACGGAGAGCGGAAAAACGCTCAGGCGATGGAACAGATCGGCACGGAAATTCCCGGCCAGCACTTCTTCGCGCAGGTCACGGTTGGTGGCCGCCAGCACGCGCACATCCACCCTTAAGCTGCGGTCATCACCCACGCGCTGAATATCGCCGTACTGCAATACGCGCAGCAGCTTAGCCTGTAGCGACAGCGACAGTTCACCAATCTCATCCAGGAACAGCGTGCCGTTATCGGCCATTTCAAACTTACCGCTGCGGTTGCTGATCGCCCCGGTAAAGGCCCCTTTGACGTGACCAAACAGTTCACTTTCCGCCACGCTTTCCGGCAGGGCCGCGCAGTTGAGATACACCAGCGGATTCACCGCGCGCGGCGAGGCTTCATGAATTGACTTCGCCACCAGCTCTTTACCGGTGCCGGTTTCACCAAAGATCAGCACGTTCAAATCGGAGGCCGCAACAATATCGATCTCTTTTTTCAACTGCATCATGCCCGGTGAAAGCCCAATCATCTCGGTGTGCGTCACCTGCTCAAACGCCGCCGGACTGCCGGGCAGAATGTTCTGGCTCTCCAGTTGCTCAATCAACAGCGCATTGTTCAACGCGCCAGCGGCCAGCGCCGCAATCAGGCGCAGCTCTTCGTCGCTGAAGGTGTCGAACTGGTCCGGTGACATACCGTCGAGGGTCAGCGCGCCAATCAGGTTTTGCCCGGCAAACAGCGGCAGGCCGATGCAGGCGTGGACTTTAAGGCTCTCCTGTCCGGGGATCAGGCCATCATACGGATCGGGCAGATCGCTGTCCGCCGGGAAGCGCACCACATCACCTGCCCTCGCAATCGTTTCCAGACGCGGGTGGCCTTCCAGAGTAAAACGCCGTCCCAGCACGTCCTGCGCCAGCCCGTCAATCGCCAGCGGAATGAACTGCCGCCCTTCGTAGCGCAGCAGCGCCGAGGCATCACACGCCAGCACGTGGCGCAGGGTGGAGATCAGCCGCTGAAAGCGATCCTGGTGGCCAATACCGGTTTGCAGTTCAATGGCGATCTTCGCCAGTACATCTACGGAAAAGCTCATGTATGCCTCGCTGTCATTTTGACAATACATATTGTCATATTGACTCTTTTTAAGATAGTCATAATGACTACCCATTACGGGCTATAAAATAATAAACCAATAAAAATCAATTAAATAAAAAACTGGCACGCATCTTGATATAGCTAAACCAACTTATTTGAAAACGCCGTATTACACTGAGGTTGCTATGTCTATTCTGGTAAAAAATAACATTCATTGGGTTGGTCAACGTGACTGGGAAGTTCGTGATTTTCACGGCACGGAATATAAAACGCTGCGCGGCAGCAGCTACAACAGCTATCTCATTCGTGAAGGTAAAAACGTCCTGATCGATACCGTCGATCACAAATTCAGCCGCGAGTTCGTGCAGAACCTGCGCAGCGAAATCGACCTGAACGATATCGACTACATCATCATCAACCACGCGGAAGAAGACCACGCCGGAGCATTGACCGAGCTGATGTCTTACATTCCTGACACGCCAATTTACTGCACCACAAACGCCATCGACTCTATCAACGGTCACCATCACCATCCGGAGTGGAATTTCCACACCGTGAAAACCGGTGATTCGCTGGACATCGGTAACGGCAAACAGCTTATTTTCGTTGAAACGCCAATGCTGCACTGGCCGGACAGCATGATGACCTACATGACCGGCGACGCGGTGCTGTTCAGTAACGACGCCTTCGGCCAGCACTACTGCGACGAACGTCTGTTCAATGACGAAGTGGATCAGACTGAGCTGTTCGAGCAGTGCCAGCGCTACTACGCCAACATCCTGACCCCGTTCAGCCGTCTGGTGACACCTAAAATCACCGAAATCCTCGGCTTTAACCTGCCGGTGGATATGATTGCGACCTCCCACGGCGTGGTATGGCGTGAAAATCCAACCCAGATTGTCGAGCTGTACCTGAAATGGGCGGCGGATTATCAGGAAGATCGCATCACAATTTTCTACGACACTATGTCCAACAACACCCGCATGATGGCGGATGCCATTGCCCAGGGCATTAACGAAGTTGATCCGAACGTAGCGGTGAAAATCTTCAACGTGGCGCGCAGCGATAAAAACGAAATTCTGACCAACGTCTTCCGCTCCAAAGGCGTGCTGGTGGGCACCTCTACCATGAATAACGTGATGATGCCAAAAATTGCTGGCCTGGTAGAAGAGATGACCGGCCTGCGCTTTCGCAACAAGCGTGCCAGCGCCTTTGGCTCTCACGGCTGGAGCGGCGGCGCGGTAGATCGTCTGTCTACCCGCCTGCAGGACGCCGGTTTTGAGATGTCCATGAGCCTGAAAGCCAAATGGCGTCCGGACATCGACGCGCTGGAAATCTGCCGTCAGCACGGCCGTGACATCGCTCGTCAGTGGGCGCTCGCACCGCTGCCTGAAGCCGTAGCAAAACCAGCCGAACAGCCGCAGACCTGTGCCGCGACAGCCAGTACAGATCTCGGCCCACGCATGCAGTGCAGCGTCTGCCAGTGGATCTACGACCCGGAACTGGGCGAGCCGCTGCAGGATGTTGCCCCTGGCACACCGTGGAGCGACGTACCGGACAACTTCCTCTGCCCGGAATGTTCCCTCGGTAAAGACGTCTTTGACGAACTGGGTACGGAGGCAAAATGAACAACGGTATCGTCATTATCGGCTCGGGCTTTGCCGCCCGTCAGCTGGTGAAAAACATCCGCAAGCAGGATGCTAACGTGCCGTTGACGGTGATTGCCGCCGACAGCATGGACGAGTACAACAAGCCTGATTTAAGCCATGTCATTAGCCAGAATCAGCGTGCTGAAGAGCTCACCCGCCAGACGGCGGGGGAGTTCGCAGAACAGTTTAACCTGCGCCTGTTCCCGTACACGTGGGTAAGCGATATCGACGCCAGCGCGCATGTGGTGAAAGCAAAAGATAAAACCTGGCAGTACGACAAGCTGGTACTGGCGACAGGTGCCTCCGCTTTCGTTCCACCGGTTGAAGGCCGTGAGCTGATGATCACCCTGAACAGCCAGCAGGAGTATCAGGCCAGTGAAACGCTGTTACGTGACGCACAGAAAGTGATGATTGTCGGCGGCGGTCTGATTGGCACCGAGCTGGCGATGGATTTCTGCCGTGCGGGAAAATCCGTCACCCTGGTTGACCACGCAGCCAGCATTCTGTCCGCGCTGATGCCAGCAGAAGTAAGCAGTCGCTTACAGCATCGTCTGACCGATATGGGCGTGCATCTGCTGCTGAAATCTCAGTTGCAATCTTTGACTCAAACCGGGAGTGGCATCCGCGCCACGCTCGACCACAACCGCAGCGTTGAGGTGGATGTGGTTGTCGCGGCCACCGGCCTTCGTCCGGAAACCGCTCTGGCACACCGTGCCGGAGCAGAGACAAACCGTGGCGTGAAGGTGGATAGCTACCTGCAAACCACGCAACCGGATATTTATGCTCTGGGTGACTGCGCCGAAATCAATGGTCAGGTTCTGCCCTTCCTGCAACCGATTCAGTTAAGCGCCATGTATCTGGCAAAAAACCTGCTCGGCGCTAACGCTCCGCTGAAACTGCCCGCCATGCTGGTGAAGGTAAAAACACCGGAGTTGCCGCTGCATCTCGCAGGTGAAACGCAGCGACAGGATCTAAGCTGGCAGATAGCCATTGAACCACAGGGGATGGTGGCTCGCGGTGCTGACAACGACGGGCAGTTACGCGCCTTCGTGGTCAGTGAAGATCGGATGAAGGAGGCTTTTGCTCTGCTGAAATCGTTGCCTGCATAACCCTCCGTCTCTTACCACGCTTACTTAACCTTCGGATTTTATTATCCACAGCCCCGATGTCCTGGGGCTTTTTTTTGCGTATTTTATTCAAAATATAAATACAAAGCAGATAAATCATCGCTATCATTCCTTTTATTATTTCTTCCATCAATATATAAATGCGGAACACCTGAAAAACATTAACCTGTTTTATTCCCTGATTCCGGCTTACGCTGAAAAGGTATTCCTCAGCCGGAGATATCCCATGGCCACCTTTACCAAAGAACTTAACTATCTTTCCAGCTATTTTAAACAGGCAAAGAAAGTGGAACCTGTTTTATTTCGCTGGTTTTACCTGAGCCCGGAAGCGCGTATAGAGCGCCTGCGCGAACTAATGATGCCGGTGAGCCGCGTTAAACGGTAACCGTAACAAAAAACGGCTCTGGTGCCGTTTTTTGTTACGCTAAAAGCGGAACTCTTTATTAATTGCTTCATTGTTTATCTGAAGAATGATTTGCTTAACAAATATAACTTAAATTTATTTATTCGGTGTCACATTTTTATTCAAGCCTCTTTCATCTCAAAATAAAAGCTGTTATTTTTCGACGTGAATTAAGTCCTTTTGGAATCCTATCTCATGAACGCATTCAGTTATCTGCAACGTCTGGGTAAAGCCCTGATGCTGCCTATCGCAACCTTACCGGTTGCAGCCATATTATTACGCCTCGGCCAGCCTGACGTTTTTAATATTCCCTTTATCGCCAGTGCGGGTGGCGGGATCTTCGACAGTCTACCGCTGTTATTTGCGTTGGGTATTGCCATTGGTCTGGCGAAAGACAATGCAGGCGCAGCGGCACTCGCCGGTGCTGTCGGCTTCCTGGTGCTCACCAAAGCCACGGCGGTAATTAACGCATCAATTAACATGTCCTTCTTCGCCGGGATCATTGCGGGCGTGGTGGCAGGCCACTGCTACAACCGCTTCTCAAACACTAAGCTGCCAGATTTCCTCGCATTCTTCGCCGGTAAACGCCTGGTGCCGATCATGACCGGGTTAATCTGTCTGTTTATCGCCTGGATCTGTGGCTACGTATGGCCTTCCGTACAGCACGGGATTGATACCTTCAGCCTGCTGGTGTCACGCAGCGGCGAGCCAGGCTGGTTTATCTATGGCGTACTTAACCGTGCGTTGATTCCATTTGGTCTGCACTACATCCTGCACTCTGTCTTCTGGTTCAGCCTGGGTGATTGCCTGAAAGTCACCTACGATGCGGCAAGTGCAGTACACAACATCTGCCTTGCGCCGGATGTGGTGAAAGGCCTTGTCGTGGGCGGTGCGGTGCCGGGTATCGACGGCTCCAACATTACCCAGATTGCCACCGATCTGACCCGTGGCGATCTCAACCGCTTCTTCGCGGGCGATCCGCATGCCGGTGTTTACATGGCGTGGGCGTACCCCATCTTTATGGGTGGTCTGCCAGGTGCTGCGCTGGCAATGTACTTTGCTGCGCCAAAAGCACGCCGTTCTGCGGTAGGCGGGATGCTGCTTTCCGTTGCGCTGACGGCCTTCCTGACCGGTATCACCGAGCCAATCGAGTTCTCCTTCCTGTTCCTCGCCCCTGCCCTGTATGCGCTACATGCAGTGCTGGCTGGCGTGAGCATGGTGATCGCCAACAGCCTCGGCGTGCTGCATGGCTTTGGTTTCTCGGCAGGGCTTATCGATTTTGTCCTGAACTGGGGACTCGCCACAAAACCGTGGATACTGATCCCACTGATCGCCCTGTTCTTTGTGATTTACTTTGTGGTGTTCAGCTTCGCTATTCGCTTCTTCAAACTGAAAACGCCGGGCCGCGAAGATGATGACACCGTAACAGGCGATTCTGACGATCAGAGCGAAGCCATCGCACACTATATTGCTGCGCTCGGCGGCAAACAGAACCTGAAAATTGTCGATGCCTGCATTACGCGTCTGCGTTTAACGCTTGTGGACAACAGCGTGCTGGACGAACCCGCGCTGAAAGCGCTGGGTGCCAAAGGCATTCTGAAGATGGGTTCACAGAATGCGCAGGTCATTCTGGGACCACAGGCGGAAAGTATAGCGCTAAAGATACGCGCGCAAATCGATAGCTAACGCAGTTCCTTATTCCCTCTCCCGCAGGAGAGGGAATAAAACCGGAACACTTTACACATCCAAACCTTATTTATTCCGCAAAAAAAACCTACACTCTCACCATCCCTCTCTTATTACCGGTACGCCGCATGCGACAGCTTCAAAAAATCCGTCAGTATCAACGGCTTTATCAGCACTACGGTGCAGAGCCAAAGCCCACGACCATTGCTGAAGTTGCCGAGGTGGCGCTGTGCAGTGAACGCCATGCCCGCACGCTGCTGCGCCAGCTTGCACAAAGTGGATGGCTAAGCTGGAATGCACAACCGGGGCGCGGGCACCGCGCCCTATTGCATTGCCTGGCGACCACCAGCGAACTCAGCGCGCCGTTAATGCATGCCTGCCTTGAGAAAGGGGATTATCAGAGCGCCCTGCAACTGGCCGATGGCGATCCGGCGAGCCTCCACCACATTATTACGCCGTTTCTTGGTGGCAAGTGGCTCAAGCACCAGCCGACATTACGCATTCCGTGGTATCGCCCGTTGACCTCACTTCACCCGGCGTTGCAGCGGCGTCGCGCTGAGCAGCATATCATCTGTGCGGTTCACGCAGGTCTGACGCGCTATGCTCCCGGTCAGCCACAACCGCTCCCCGATTTAGCTCACCACTGGGATGCCAGCGATGACAAACGCTGCTGGCATTTTTATCTGCGTAGCGGCGCTCACTGGCATAACGGACAGCCCATCAGTGATGGCGATATTCTGTTTGCGCTGCAACAGATGCTCACGGACCCGGCTCGTAACGCAGGGTTAAAACATGTCCAGCGCGTGTCGCTGGTCGCCCCCTGGTATCTGGAGATCACGCTGGACACGCCTGACGCGATGCTGGCACACCGCCTCGCCCATCACGTTTGCCGTCTGCCGCATCCGCAGCAGCCGGATATCGGTGCCGGGCCTTTTGCTATCGCCCATCACCATTCGCATTATCTGCGCCTTGAGCGGCAGCCCTGGTACTTTGCTGCCCATCCACTCCTGCACGCGATTGAATTCTGGCGAACCCGTACTGAGGCGCAAAAACCCGCGTGGATAACCGTCGGAAAAGGACAGAACGCGCAGGAGGCTGCGACTTCCACCAGCGGTGGATTCGCCTGGTTGATGATGAATGCAAATCTTCCCCTGCCGCAGGCAATCTGGCTGCGCCAGGCGATCCAGACGATTAATCAGCAAAAATTTTCCCACCGGAACGATCTGGAAACCCGCACGGAAATTCTTCCTGGCCTTAACACGCCTCGTTCTCCGGTCATACCTGACGTGCCACTTCCCAAAACACTCACGCTGGTCTGCTACCACACACCGGAACTGCGTGAACTGAGCGACACATTGCGCACGCATCTCAAAAAACAGGGCTGTGAGCTGATCATCGCCTGGAAGGATCGTGACGAATGGCATGCCCCCGAAGCCCTGGAAAAAGCCGATCTCCTGCTTGGCGACTATCTGGCGGGCGAGCTACCCGGTTTTGCTCTGGCAGAGTGGTTTACCGACGAACCGGCGTGGGCCACGGCACTGGGGGAAAAAGTGTGGGATGAAGAGAAGCAGAAACTGATGGCATACTGCGAGAGCGAGGAGAGTCTGGATCGCAATCTGGCCCCCTTCTTCCGGCATTTACTGGAAAGCGGCGCGTGTACGCCGCTGTTTCACTATCGCTACCGCATCAATACCATGGAAAATGTGCAGGATATTGTGCTCACCGCCGGTGGCTGGCTTGATTTCACGCGCGCCTGGCTACCTTCTGGTCAGGAACGCACTACCAGCGCATCGTAGCCGCGCCAGCGGTAGTTGACCATAGAGATCAGCCAGCAGGCGACAAACAGCCCGACCACCACGAATCCGGCGTTGCCCAGGTTATCATTAACCGCACCAATGAAATCCCAGACGCCGCCGCTGAGGGAGAATTTATCCATCAGCAGACCCAGCGCTTCCAGCCCGCCGATAAACAGCGCCACCACTACCGATGTGCCGGTGATGGTCATGTTGTAGTAGAGCTTGCGCTGCGGTTTGTTAAACGCCCAGCCATAAGCGCCCACCATCAATAAGTTATCCAGGGTATCCACCAGCGCCATTCCGCTGGCAAAAAGTGCCGGGAAGATCATAATCGACCACACCGACATGCCACTGGAGGCGCTGGCGGCGGAGATCCCCAGCACACCAATTTCTGTGGCGGTATCAAAACCCAGCCCAAACAGGAAGCCAACCAGGTACATCTGCCAGCTCTTGTTCACCAGGCGAAAGGTCGCACCAAACAGCCAGTTCATCACCCCACCCTGAACCGGAAGCGTCGTATCACTGCTGACCGCGCGTCCCTTTTTCAGCGCCTGAAAACTGCGCCAGACGCCACGCAAAATCACCATATTGACCAGCGCCATCGCCAGCAGGAAAGTGGCTGAAACGGCGGTGCCAATCAGGCTGCCGGTTTCGTGGAACCAGGCCATGTTTTTCTGAAACGCCGTGGCGGTAGCGGCAATAGCAATGGAGGCCAGCACTACGATGGTGGAATGTCCGAGGGAAAACCACGCACCCACGCCGGATGGACGCTTGCCCTGCTGCATCATCTTACGAGTGACGGTATCAATCGCCGCAATATGGTCCGCATCAACCGCATGACGCAGGCCATAGCACCAGGCCAGCAGGCTTGCCGCCATCAGCGCCGTGCTGCCGCTGAAGGTTTTCCACGCCCATCCCCAGGCCAGCAGGTTGGCCATTATCAGAGCCAGCAGCAGGAACGCTGCGCGAGGTTCATTGCGTAAGAGTCGTAACATTTTAAGTCCTTTGTGAACATGACCGGGCAGCGACAACCACTGCCTGCCCGAAGGAAATCGCCCCGTCACCCGCAGGCAGATGATGAGGAAAAAGAAGCGTAAAGTCAGAGAGGTAATGGCGCAGGCGCGCGCGCAGCAGGCGGTTATGTAACACGCCACCGCTGAGGCAGATTGTCGACAGCGATAAACGTCGGGCATGGCGCGCAGCGAGGTCCGCCAGCCCTTTTGCCAGCGCATCATGAAACGCCCATGCGCGCTCGCAGGGGGCCGCCTGCCAGCCCAGCCACTGTTGCCAGAAAAGCGCAAGATTATCCACCGACAGGGTGACGGGGTGTTTTACGCCTGCGCATGTTGCTGCCAGCGTTTCCAGCCTGCACGCCGCTTCGCCTTCATAGGTTTGTGTTTCAATGCCCAATGCACAGGCCACCGCGTCAAACAGGCGACCACAGGACGAGGCCAGTTGCGCATTTATACCACGAGAAATCGCCGTCGCCAGCAGCGGCCAGTTTTGCCGCTGAACAACGTGCGTTTCCGGATACTGCTGCCAGCCAGGCACAAACGCCAGGCAGTGGGCGAGAAGATTACGCCACGGCTGCCTGGCCGCCAGATCGCCACCCGGCAGCGCCACGGCAGGCAGTCCGCCCAGATGTTCGCACTCAAGATAATTCACCCGCAGACACTCGCCGCCCCACAGCGCGCCGTTTTCGCCCATGCCGATCCCATCCAGCGTTAACGCGATAACATCCCCGCCGTCGAGCGGCCAGCCGTTTTCTGCCAGGCATGCGGCTGCGTGAGCGTGGTGATGCAGGACGGTTTCGACAGGCAACGCCTGCGTTTCCGCCCACTGGCGAGCGCGGTATCCCGGATGAGCATCGCACACGACGCGCTCCGGCTGAAAAGCATAGATCTGCTGCATGACCGACAGCGCTGAGCGCCACTGCGCGTCAACGCCTTCGTCACTGAGATCGCCGAAGTGCTGGCTCAGCACCGCCTGGTTCCCGCGCACCAGGCAGAAGGTGTTTTTCATCTCTGCGCCAGTGCACAACATAGCGGGGATATTGCTAAAACCGGTGGGTAAAGTGATAGCATCCGGCACGAAACCGCGCGCACGACGCAGGATCGCACCGTCATCATCCATCACCGAATCATCCATCCGCAGCAGGATGTCGCGATTGTGCAGCAGAAAGCCGTCAGCGATCTCCGAAAGTTCTTCCAGCGCCTGCTGATTACCAATGGCGGGCGGGCGACCGCTGAGATTGCCGGAGGTCATCACCAGCGGGTGCGGGCAATCCATCATCAACAGATGTTGCAGCGGGTTCGCAGGCAGCATGACACCAATGCAGCCCAGACCTGGCGCAATCGCCTCAGGAAACGCAGGCAGACACGTTTTTGGCGTAAGCACAATGGGAGCGGCAGGAGCGCGTAACAGCGTCTGAACCGACGCCGGCAGGTTATCCGCCTGCGGGATCATCACCGCCAGCGGCTTCGCCGGGCGCTGTTTACGTGACCGCAGTTTTGCTACCGCATGTGGGTTGAGCGCATCGCAGGCGAGGTGAAAACCGCCCAATCCTTTGACCGCCACAATGCCGCCGCCTTTTAACATCGCGACCGCCGCGCTCAGCGCCTGTTCACGCGTGGCACGTTTATCTCCCGAACGCCATTCAAGCTCCGGACCACAGTCCGGGCAGGCGACCGGCTGCGCGTGAAAGCGCCGGTCGGCAGGGTTGCGGTACTCCGTTTCACAAGGCACACAAAGCGGGAACGGTGCCATTGCCGTGGCCGGACGGTCATAGGGCATTGCGCGGATAATGGTAAAACGCGGGCCGCAGTGGGTGCAGTTGATAAACGGATAGCGATAACGGCGCTCGCGAGGATCGCGCATCTCTGCCAGGCATGCGGGGCAGGTGGCGGCATCCGGCACAATTTGCGTGTCCATCGCCCCACTCGCGCTGTGACGGATGGTGAATTCGTCTGGCAGCGTTGCCCAGTTAAAAGGCTGAGAGTCTATTTCATCAATACGCGCCAGCGGTGGGCAGCCCTGGCGCAGCCTTGTGATAAAGGCCCCACCCTTACCCGCGAGGCGTACCAGCACGCCTTCTCCATCGTTGCAAACATCGCCCGCTAGCTGAAGCTGATGCGCCAGCTGCCAGACGAAGGGCCGAAATCCGACGCCCTGCACTTTGCCGCGCACCCGCAACTGTATGCCGTTACTGCCCATCGCGGCTTAAAACAGCAGTGACGACGAGGTGTCGAACGCCGCGCGACGGCGTTTTTCGGCGCTCATCTGCTCAAGTTTATCGCGATCCACGCAGACCAGCGCGTGTGTCGGACAGGCTTCCATGCAGGCCGGTCCGGCTTCACGATGGTAGCAGAGGTCGCATTTGTTGGCTTCGGCCTTCTCCGCGCGCACGCTCAGGCCGAGACCGCTGTTGCGCACGACCGGGCGAACAACCACCTCCATCGCACCATACGGGCAGGCCACCACACAGGTTTTGCAGCCAATGCAGCGCTCCTGCATCACATGCACAAACCCTTTTTCACGTTTAATCGCCCCGTTTGGGCAGACATTCGCGCACGGCGCATCTTCGCACTGGCGGCAAATCGCTGCTGTCGAAATGTTCACGCCCTTAATCACGTGAATGCGCGGCAGGAAAGTGTCCGGGGTCAGGGAGGCGCAATCCTGCTCCGCCTGATGAGATACAACACATGCGACTTCACAGGTCCGGCAACCAATACACTTACTGGCATCGGCCATCATAAAACGGTTCATCTGCTTCTCCAGCATAACAGTCATGCGCGGAGCTATTCATAAACCGTGCCAGTTTTTAACGTCTTGATTTATTGAGATTAAAAAGAAGAGGCCGTGCTGTCATCGTCAGAAGTGACGATGACAGCTGTCGACGTCAGCAGTGCGGGCCTGCGATAACAGAATCGCGCAGGATCAGCTCGCCAGAGAACGTTTGTTGATATTTAAACTCACCACCGTCGAGCATGAAGATCAGGCGACTGATGGTCTCTTTGATCATCTCCGTCACCGGAATACGAACGCTGGAAAGAGACGGCACGATGTATGGCGCTATGGCCACATCGTCGAAGCCAATCACCGACACCGCGTCTGGGGTGGCAACCCCGCTGTCGTGAAGTTGTTTCATGGCACCGATCGCCATATCGTCGTTGCTCGCGACCAGCGCCGTAAAGGTTTCACCGCGGGATAGCAGCTCAGAAACCGCCGCCGCACCGCTGGCCGGGTTCCACTTTCCTTCGGCGATCAGCGTTTCACGCAGCGGGATACGGTGCTGCGCCAGTGCGTCTTTATAGCCGGAGAGACGCTCAACCCCGGTGGGGGAATCCAGCGAACCGGTGATAAACGCGATGTCGCGGTGCCCTTTTTCGATCAGCTGCGACACCGCCTCCCGGCAGGAGGCTTTATGATCCGACCAGACGCTGTGGCTGCTGTTTTTCCGCAGGCGGCGGTTGAGAACCATAATCGGCTGCTCGCATTTCTCAACGATATCGTCCATCTCCTCCACGCTCAGGAAGCGCGGGTAGATGATCACCGCATCGCAGCGCATATCGAGCAGGTACTGGATCGCCTCGCGCTCTTCATCGGCGCTGTGCTTGCCGTCCGCCAGGATCAGCTGCCGCCCCTTCTCTTCCGTCATTCGCGCGGCGTGGAACAGCAGTTCGCTAAAATAAACGCCGTGATAGAGGGTGTTGGTCACTACCAGCCCCAGCGTCTGGGTACGTTTCGTTGCCAGGTTTCGCGCCAGCAAATTCGGGCGATAACCGCTCTCTTCGATGGCCTGAAACACCCGATCTTTGGTCTCCTGGCTGACGTAGCCATTCCCCGACAGTACCCTTGAAACCGTCGCTTTCGAAACGCCTGCCCGTTTCGCCACTTCCAGCATCGTGGTCATGTTGTTATTCCCTTTGAAACTGATGGGCGCAGTGTACTGCACCACAGAATAATTGTCGCAGCGGCGATATCACGCTTTGAGTCACTCAAAGTGATCATCATCACGAAACAAAAAAATGCATAAAAAGCGATCTTGTTTCATTCAATGAAACTCATGATGATTATGTGGAACCGGTTTCCTACATTTCTCACAACGATAACAGGATCACATCCGATGGCCAAAAATTATGCCGCGCTGGCGAACGACGTTGTCAGCGCGCTTGGCGGCAAAGACAACATCGTCGCCGTCACTCACTGCATGACGCGTCTGCGTTTCGTCCTGAAAGACGAAAGCCTCACCGATGCCGCGCGTCTGAAAAGTATCAACGGTGTGCTCGGCGTGGTGCGCAGCGACAACCAGTGCCAGGTGATCATTGGCAACACCGTTTCTCAGGCGTACCGCGAAGTGGTGAGCCTGCTGCCAACCGACCTGCAGCCTGCCGTGCCGGAAGGCCCAAAAAAAATGACGCTTAAACGCATGGGTGCCGGGATACTTGATGCGCTGATCGGCACCATGTCCCCGCTGATCCCGGCGATCATCGGTGGCTCGATGGTCAAGCTGCTGGCGATGATCCTTGAGATGACTGGTGTGCTGGAAAAAGGCGCGCCGACGCTCACCATTCTGACGGTGATCGGTGACGGCGCGTTCTTCTTCCTGCCGCTGATGGTGGCGGCTTCCGCGGCGGTGAAATTCAAAACCAACATGTCGCTGGCGATTGCCATTGCAGGCGTACTGGTGCATCCGAGCTTTATCGAGCTGATGGCGAAAGCGGCTCAGGGTGAACACGTAGAGTTCGCCTTAATTCCGGTAACGGCGGTGAAATACACCTACACGGTGATCCCGGCGCTGGTGATGACCTGGTGCCTGTCGTACATCGAACGCTGGGTCGATCGCATCACGCCAGCCGTAACCAAAAACTTCCTCAAACCGATGCTGATCGTGTTGATTGCCGCCCCGCTCGCCATCGTGCTGATTGGGCCGCTGGGCATCTGGATCGGTAGCGCCATCTCTGCGCTGGTGTACACCATTCACGGCTATCTGGGCTGGCTCTCCGTGGCGATTATGGGCGCGCTGTGGCCGCTGCTGGTGATGACCGGTATGCACCGCGTGTTTACGCCGACTATCATTCAGACCATTGCCGAAACGGGCAAAGAAGGGATGGTGATGCCGTCGGAAATCGGCGCGAACCTGTCGCTCGGCGGCTCCTCGCTGGCGGTAGCGTGGAAAACCAAAAACCCGGAACTGCGCCAGACGGCGCTGGCGGCGGCAGCCTCTGCCATTATGGCGGGCATTTCTGAACCGGCCCTGTACGGCGTCGCGGTACGTCTGAAACGCCCGTTAATTGCGAGCCTGATCAGCGGCTTTATCTGCGGCGCGGTAGCCGGAATGGCAGGGCTTGCCAGCCACTCAATGGCGGCTCCGGGGCTGTTCACCAGCGTACAGTTCTTCGACCCGGCCAACCCGATGACTATCGTCTGGGTGTTTGGCGTAATGGGCCTGGCGGTTGTGCTCTCGTTTGTTCTGACTCTGATATTAGGTTTTGAGGATATCCCGGTCGAAGACGAAGCTGAAAAAGCACGTGCCCTGCAAACCGCACCGGTTCAGGCCAAAGCAGCACAAGCATAATTTGAAAGCGAGGTAAAAATGTCTGTTTTTCCACAAGGATTTTTATGGGGCGGCGCACTGGCCGCCAACCAGAGTGAAGGCGCATACCGCGAAGGCGGCAAGGGGCTGACCACGGTCGATATGATCCCCCACGGTGCCAACCGCCTGGCGGTGAAGGTCGGGAAGGAAAAACGGTTTTCGTTGCGTGACGACGAGTTTTACCCAAGCCACGAGGCGATTGATTTTTACCATCGCTACAAAGAAGACATCGCCCTGATGGCGGAGATGGGTTTTACCGTGTTCCGCACCTCGATTGCCTGGAGCCGACTCTACCCGAACGGCGACGAACCGCTGCCGAACAAAGAGGGTATTGCCTTCTACCGCGCGGTGTTCGAGGAGTGCAAAAAGTACAACATTGAGCCGCTGGTGACGCTGTGCCACTTCGACGTGCCAATGCACCTGGTGACGGAATACGGATCGTGGCGCAACCGCAAAATGGTCGATTTTTTCGCCCGCTACGCCCGCACCTGCTTTGAGGAATTTAACGGGCTGGTGAAATACTGGCTGACCTTCAACGAAATCAACATCATGCTGCACAGCCCGTTCTCCGGTGCGGGGCTGGTGTTTGAAGAAGGCGAAAACGAAGATCAGGTGAAATACCAGGCCGCACACCACGAGCTGGTGGCGAGCGCGCTGGCGACAAAAATCGCTCACGAGGTCAACCCGGAAAACCAGGTCGGCTGTATGCTGGCGGGCGGCAATTTTTACCCGTACTCCTGCAAGCCGGAAGACGTGTGGACGGCGCTGGAGAAAGACCGCGAGAACCTGTTCTTTATCGACGTGCAGGCGCGCGGCAGCTACCCGGCTTACTCTGCCCGCGTGTTCCGCGAAAAAGGGGTGGTGATTGTTAAAGACCCTGGCGACGACGAGTTGCTGAAGAACACCGTCGATTTTGTCTCGTTCAGTTATTACGCCTCGCGCTGCGCCTCGGCGGATATGAACGCGGGCAACACCAGTGCGGCGAACATCGTGAAATCTTTACGTAACCCGCATATTCAGGTGAGCGAATGGGGCTGGGGTATTGACCCGCTCGGCCTGCGCATCACCATGAACATGATGTACGACCGCTACCAGAAGCCGCTGTTCCTGGTGGAAAACGGGCTGGGCGCGAAGGACGTCATTGATGAAAACGGCGAGATCAACGACGACTACCGTATCAGCTATCTGCGCGAGCATATCCGCGCGATGGGCGATGCGATTGAAGACGGCGTACCGCTGATGGGCTACACCACCTGGGGCTGTATCGACCTGGTGGCGGCGTCAACGGGCGAGATGAGCAAGCGCTACGGGTTTGTGTACGTTGACCGGGACGACGCCGGTAACGGCACGCTGGACAGAAAACGCAAGAAGTCGTTCTGGTGGTATAAGAAGGTGATTGCGAGTAACGGGGCGGATCTGGAGTAGCCTGTTGCCGGGTGGCGGCTTCGCCTTACCCGGCCTACGGTTTTGTAGGCCCGGTAAGCGCAGCGCCACCGGGCGCTGCTCAGAGCTGAGAAAAACCCCCGTCCCCAACCCACCCCGCAAGCCGTGAATAAACCTCCTCCACCGCCTCTTTTACCGGCGGCGTCATCGGATAATAAAACCCGACGATATCCGGTTGAATGCCCAAAAACAGCACCTGGCCCACGTCGTCCTTAATCTGATCGACAAGGTAGTTGAGCGGCATATTGTGGGTGGTCATCATAAACATTTCGGCGATGTCGTCCGGGTCAATCAGGCGGATCTCGCCGGGGTTGAGCCCCATGTCGGTAGCATCCACGATTAACAGCCTGTCCGGACGCAGTTCGCGGATGGCGACCACGTCATTTTCCGGCGCGCTGCCGCCGTCAATCACCACCCAGTTGCCCTGCGGGTTTGCGGCGCACATCTCTGCCAGCAGCGGGCCCGCACCGTCGTCGCCCATCATGCTGTTGCCGACACACAGTAAAACGTCAGTCACGTAGTCTCCTCACCATCAGGTAGATGGCGCTCTCCTGATGAATATCGTGCAGCATGCTAAGCAACGTTTTGCTCCACGCCTGCTGCTCGGGGGTTTGCTTATTCAGTGCGGCATCAAACGCGTTGGCGAGCATCGCGATATGATTAGCGTCGATCACGATTTCGCCATACTTCGGCACGCCTTCCATTTTGCGCCGCGCCGTGCTGCCCTCCTCCAGCGTGGCGATCCACGCCAGATACGCCGGCCACGGGCAGCTTAACGCCGCCTCCAGGCAGTCGATCACCCCCAGGTGGTGGCCAATCGCCAGGCTGTAATAGACCACCTGCTGCGCCGCATCCGGCGTGGCATCGTTCTCATCAATAAATTTACGGCTCAGCTGACTGAACACCACCGTTTCACTCATCGGATACGCGCCTCATCCACAATGCTGTTCAGGTTCGCCACAATCTCATTCAGACGCGGATCGTTCTCCGCCTCCAGCCAGCGCGCCACCTGATGGTCGCCCTGGCTGAGCAGGCGCAGATAATCATCGGCAATCTGACGCCCGTAGCGGTAGCCCGCCAGCCTGCGCGCCGTGCGGTCAACTTTCACGCGCAGCGGCTGGACCATGTCCGGGTGCAGGATCGCGGCGGGCTGATTATCAAGCTCGCCAGGTTCACGGGCGTGGATTTTCTGCTCCAGCAGACCGAGCGCCATCGCAAAGCCGTACAGCGTCGCAGCAGGCGTCGGCGGGCAGCCTGGAATGTAAACATCCACCGGCACGATTTTGTCGGTGCCGCCCCAGACGCAATAGAGGTCATGGAAGATGCCGCCGCTGTTGCCACAGGCACCGTAAGAGATACAGATTTTCGGGTCGGGGGCAGATTGCCAGGCGCGCAACGCAGGCGAGCGCATCGCGCGGGTGACGGCACCGGTAAACAGCAGAATGTCCGCATGGCGCGGGGACGGCACCACTTTGATGCCGAAGC
Organism: Enterobacter sp. MALB-1; assembly: GCF_041021625.1. Lineage (NCBI taxonomy): Bacteria > Pseudomonadati > Pseudomonadota > Gammaproteobacteria > Enterobacterales > Enterobacteriaceae > Enterobacter > Enterobacter sp. MALB-1. The sequence goes on along the minus strand of NZ_JBDPJL010000001.1, from coordinate 1,050,681 downwards.
GTTCGGCGTCAAACAGTGGCGACAGCGTGGCGAAGATCTCAATCTCGCAGCCGTTGCAGCCGCCGCAGTCCACGCGATAAACGTAGGCCGAGCGTTTGATTTTTTTCAGCAGCGACGTCTTCATGCTGGCGATGGATTCATCCACCGTCATTGGCACCGGAATGCCGTTGTTGTCGCGTGGGCCGAGTAAATTTTCCATTAGCTGGCCTCTCTCATATGGCGGGTGATATCGATACGGTCAGACGGCAACAGGCACTTCTGACGTTTGCATTCCGGGCAGGTTTCAAAACTTTCACGGTGATGCTCCGCACGCAGGTCACCGTTGTGCTTCAGCAGGGCAATGGCGTAGTCGATCTCTTTTTGCACGGCGAACGGACGCTGGCAGATGCGGCAGCTGCAGAGTTCAAAGCGCGACTGCTGAAGGAAGTCTTCTTTTTTCCACACCGCCAGCTCGTACTCCTGCGAAAGACGAATAGCGGCCGTCGGGCAGACCTCCTCGCAGCGGCCGCAGAAGATGCAGCGCCCGAGGTTAAACTGCCAGGCCAGCTCGCCTGTTTTCAGGTCTGTTTCCACCGTCAGCGCATTCGACGGGCAGGCGTTGACGCAGGCCGCGCAGCCGATGCACTGCTGCGGGTTGTGCTCCGGCTTGCCGCGAAAGTTTTTATCGACCGGCATCGGCTCCAGCGGGTAGCGGCTGGTCTGCGTGCCGGTTTTGATCACTTTTTTGATAAAGGTAAACATGGCGAGTCCTTATTTCAGCGGCGAGTTTTTACGCTCGATGCTGTAGCGCTCAAGCTCTTTGTACGGCACCACCTGGCTTTTCTTTTTACGCACATCCACCACGGTCATGCGGTCGGTGCAGGAGTAGCACGGGTCGAGGCTGCCGATGATCAGCGGCGCGTCAGAAACGGTGTTGCCGCGCAGCATATAGCGAAGGGTCGGCCAGTTGGCGTAGGTCGCCGCACGGCAGCGCCAGCGGTAGAGCTTCTGGTTGTCGCCGGTCATGCTCCAGTGGATGTCATCCCCGCGCGGCGCTTCGGCAAAGCCGAGGGCAAAGCGGTTTGGAATGTAGGTGAAGCCCTCCACCATCAGCGGGCCACCCGGCAGGTTATCGAGGCCAAAGTCGATCATGTTCAGCGCAGTGAATACCTCGTTGATACGTACTTTCAGGCGCGAGATCACGTCACAGCCCTGCTCGCTGTGTACCGTCATCGGCAGCAGGCCGTAGCCAACGAACGGGTGATCGGCGCGGGTGTCGCGGGCGTGACCACTGGCGCGCACCATCGGACCAACGTTGCTGAAGTCGCGGGCGATTTCCGGGTCAAGACGGCCAATGCCGACGGTACGCTGCTCAATGTTTGGCGTACTGAGCAGCATGTCCACCAGCTCCTGCACGTCGCGGCGCATCTGCTGCGCCAGTTGACGGGTCTGGATCATGTCGTCTTTCAGCAGATCGCGGCGAATTCCGCCGATCAGGTTCAGGCCGTAGGTTTTACGCGCCCCGGTGAGGATCTCCGCCATTTTCATGGACGCTTCACGCACGCGGAAAAACTGCATAAACCCGGCGTCGAAGCCGACAAAATGGCAGGCCAGGCCGAGGTTGAGCAGGTGCGAATGCAGGCGCTCCACCTCCAGTAGAATGGCGCGGATCATCTGCGCGCGTTCCGGCACCACGATCCCCATGCCGTTTTCCACCGAGGTGGTGTAGGCGGTGCTGTGGGCGAAGCCGCAGATGCCGCACACGCGGTCAGAGAGGAACGTCACCTCGTTGTAGCCCATGCGGGTTTCCGCCAGCTTTTCCATCCCGCGATGGACATAGAACAGACGGTAGTCGGCGTCGATAATGTTTTCGCCGTCAACAAACAGGCGGAAGTGGCCCGGTTCGTCGGAGGTGACGTGTAGCGGACCGATCGGCACCACATTGTTCTTTTTGCTGCCGAGTTCGTTAATGAATTCGTAGGTTTCGCTGTCGGTGGTCGGAGCCGGACGCTGACGATAGTCCATGCTGTCTTTACGCAACGGATAGAGTTCATCCGGCCAGTCGTCCGGCAGCACCAGACGACGCTCGTCCGGCAGGCCCACCGGCACCAGGCCGTACATGTCACGCACTTCGCGCTCACCCCAGACAGCGGCGGGCACGCGCGGCGTGACGGACGGATACTCCGGCTTATTCGGGTCGACCTCCACGCGCACGGTGAGCCAGCACTTCTCGCCCTGCTCCATTGACATCACGTAGTAGACCGCATAGCTCCCGCACAGCTGGCGCTCGTCGTTACCGAACAGCACCGACAGCCAGCCGCCCTGCCGGTAGTAAAGAAACTCCACCACCTCCGGCAGATAGTTCACCTTCACGGTAATCGTGATCTGGTCTTTGGTTTGCCAGGACTCCTCCAGCACCACGCCGGGAAAAGCCTGATGCAACGCGGCGAGATACTGCTGACCTTTCTTTTCTTCAGACATAAAAACTCTCTTTAATCACGCCACCAGCAAGGAGACGAACGCTAAAAATGCAAAACCAAAACCGGCCCAGGTGATGCGTGACGTCGCGACAAAACGCAGGCGCGCCATGCTGTTTTCAAACAGGGCAATCACCAGCACGACGATAAGCAGCTTGAGCGCAGCTGCCACCACCGCCAGCACCAGACCGCCCACGGAGAAGTGCGTCATCTGCCCCCACGGGAAGAAGACGCCGACAAACATCTGCAGCACCACCAGCTGTTTAAGGCTGATGCCCCACTTCAGCACCGCGAAGCCGTAGCCGCTGTATTCGGTGAGCGGCCCTTCCTGTAATTCCTGCTCGGCTTCCGCGAGGTCGAATGGCAGTTTGCCCATCTCGATAAAGGTGGCGAACGCGCAGGCGCAGAGCGCCAGAACCAGAGGAATGGATCGAGCCACCGGCCAGTGGTAGACGGTATCGGCGATATTGCTGATGTGCGTTGAGCCTGCGACCTGCGCGGCGACCCACAGCCCCAGCAGCAGGATCGGCTCAACCAGCACGCCGAGCATCGCCTCGCGGCTGGCACCGATACCGGTAAACGGGCTCCCGGTGTCCAGACCCGCAATCGCAAAGAAGAAGCGCGCGATAGCGAAGAGGTAGATAAGCGTAATCAGATCGCCCAACGCGGGCAGCGGCGAACCCACCGTCACTACCGGCAGCGCGGTGGCGATGGTCAGCATCACGCCGAGCATCACAAACGGTGTCAGGCGGAAGACCCAGCCTGCCGCATCCGGCGCGACGCTCTGGCGAGAGAGCAGCTTGAAGAGATCGCGGTACTCCTGGAGCACGCCGGGCCCGCGACGGTTGTGCATTCGGGCGCGCGCCACGCGGCTCACTCCGGAAAGCAGCGGCGCAACGGCAAATAACACCAGCGCCTGAAGTATTGCCAGTAACAGACTCATGTCAGGCTCCTCGTGAAATCACAATCACCACCAGCACCGCCAGCTCGATCAGCGCCAGACGGCGGAACAACACAGGCACGGCAGCGCTTTGCCAGCCGGGTACCCATCCCACCGGGTTAAGCCAGTGGCGCAGTTTCAGCACGGCAGCGAAGTTCTCTTTCACCGGCATGGCAAAACCGTGGGCGGTGATGACCATCGATTGTTCGTGCTCGTAACCGCAGGCCCACGCCGCGCCGCGCGAGCGGGAGGCGAGACGGTCGCGTTTGAAGAACAGCATCAGCACAAACGGCAGCAGCGGCGCGGCAATCAGCAGCAGTGCCATCATCGGCTGGGAGACGGTGGTGTTCGCCGTTTCAAGCGGCAGCGGAATAGCGTTCCCCAGCAGCGGCAGCAGCCACGGCGCGGCCACGCCGCCCGCGATGCAGCACAGCGCCAGCGCGACAACGCTTATCGCCATCAGCACCGGGGCACAGCAGGCGTTTTCCGCTTCGCGGGTGCGCGGCGCGCCCAGGAAGGTGACACCGTAAACCTTCGCCATACACATCACCGCCAGCGCACCGGTGATCGCCAGGCCGACCGCCAGCAGCGGGCCGAGTAAACGCGCAACAAACACATCGCTCTGACCGAGCGCGAAGAAGGACTGGTATATCACCCACTCGCCCGCAAAGCCGTTCAGCGGCGGCAGCGCGGCCATTGCCATCAGCCCCACCAGCATCGCAAGTGAAATGACCGGCATCTTTTTGCCGATGCCGCCGAGCTTTTCAATATCGCGATGCCCGGTGCGGAACCAGACGCTGCCCGCCCCCAGGAACAGGGTGCTTTTGAACAGGCTGTGGTTGATGAGGTGATAGAGACCCCCGATAAACCCGGCCGCCACCAGCGCAGGCTGGTTGAGCGCCAGCCCGGTGACGCCCGCGCCAATACCGAGCAGGATGATGCCGATGTTTTCCAGGGTGTGGTACGCCAGCAGGCGCTGGATGTTGTGTTCCATTAGCGCGTACAACCCACCGACGAACGCGGTGATCATGCCTGCTACCAGCAGCGCCACGCCCCACCACAGCGGCGGCTGACCGCCGGTCAGCGTAATGGTCAGGATGCCGAATAGACCGACTTTCATCACCACGGTGGAGAACAGCGCGGCGGCAGGTGCAGAGGCATTGGCGTGCGCCTGCGGTACCCAGCCGTGCAGCGGGATAATTCCGGCCAGCAGGCCAAAGCCCACCACGCCCAACAGCCAGACGTCACTCCCCAGCATTTGACCGTTGAGCGCGGCGAAATCGAGCGTGCCGAAACGCTGCCACACCCGCCAGCAGGCCAGCGCCAGCAGCAGCGTGCCGAGGCGACCAAGCGCAAACCACAGCTTGCCGGAGGCGCTACAGCCCGTCAGGAACACGCCGCACAGGGCCATAATTTCGGCCATCACCACCAGCGCGCCGAGGTTGCTGGCGATAACGCTACAGACCGCCGCCGCCATCAGCAGGTTAACCAGCAGGCCGTTAGCCTTAGTGTGTTGATGACGGTGCCAGTCAATATTGAACAGGCTGATAAACAGCCCGCACAGGCCAAACGTCACCAGCCAGATAGCGTTCAGCGGCGTGAGCTCAACGGTATGACGGATCAACGGAATCACCGCTTCTGCGGAGTGCCCACTGAGCAACACGACGGCTCCCGCCGCCAGCGTCATCAGGCTGCCGACCGCCCCGCCAATGCCGGCTATCCACCCGCTCAGGGTTTTATGGAAAGCGAAGATCAGAGACAATACGGCGGCGGCGACAAAGTACGCGATCGCGCTGTTTATCATGGTTATCGCGTTCATTTTGCCCCCTCATTTAACGCCTGAAGCAGCGAAAGATCGCCGTAATCGGTATTGATCGTCAGCTCGCGCTTACGTTTGCTGGTGCGGGCGATATCGCGAATATTGACCAGAATCAGCGCCTTGGTCGGGCAGGTGCGCACGCAGGCCGGGCCCTGTTCGTCAAAGCTGCACAGGTCGCACTTCACCGCAACGGCGCGCACACCGGGGACCCAGTCCAGCAGCGAACTTACGCGTGCCGGAGCCGGTGGCGCAGGTGGCGCTTTCGGGGAATTGGCATTGGCCGGGATATGCAGCGGGCGGCTGCCGGAGAATTCAATCGCGCCAAACGGACAGGCAATGCCGCACAGCTTGCAACTGACGCACAGGCTTTCATTCAGTTGCACCGCGCCCTCGACACGGGTGATGGCATTCACAGGGCAGACCCCCGCACACGGCGCATCTTCACAGTGATGGCAAAGCTGCGGGGCAGACTCTTTTTCATTACGCATGACGCGCAGGCGCGGCATGGACTGCAGCCCGTGCAGGCGGTGCGTTTCCGAACACGCCGCCTCACAGGTTCGACAGCCAATACAGACCGTCGAGTCAGCAATTACAAAACGGTTCACCGGGCAATCCTCAGGTGATGGTCATTTTTGACGAAAAACTGTCTCATCGACACTTCTCGACACTCGGTAATCAGGCCACGTTCGCTGATGTTTTTCCGTCCATCAGCTGTTTCAGGTTGATCGGTAAATCATGCTCAACGGCGGCGTAGAGGCCGTTGTAAACCGGCGCGATCTTTTCCAGATAGTGCTCCAGCACCTGCTGGCGATCGCGGTTGCTGACGTGACCGTCCACCATGCCATCGGCCATGAGCTGCGCCTGCGCAATACACTGTTTTTCACCCTCTTTCGTCTCGACGTAATACTCAATGGTGTGGCTGTTGAAGCTGTCTGCGAGGGTGACAAAAATCGTGAAGTGACCAAAAAGCACAAAGCGCATATCGCCCTGCGCCGCACAGCTCATGGCGTGATGAAGACGGGCTTTCGACAGGGTGATCCCCTGGACCAGGGAGTTGCAGTAGAGGTGCCACTGCTCCTGTAACTGCTGATGACGCTGTGCGATGTAATCTGCTTTTTCGCTAATTTCCCAAATAGTCATAAAAGGTATCCGGTTAATGGAGATAGCGGCTGTTAAGCAGTTTCCATGCCAATTTTCAATTCTTTGTTTTTAAATGATTTTATTCATCAAGATGCTGTCAACGCCGCGGTGTCGACGTGTCATTTCGACAGCGTTGACATCGTCACGCCTTAACAAAAATCAAGCTGGCACCGTTATTGCATTCAATGGCGCAATTCATTGAGGAGGCGTCATGCACGAAATCACCCTCTGCCAGCGGGCTCTGGAACTGATCGAGCAGCAGGCAGTGCAAAACCATGCGAAGCGCGTCACCGGCGTCTGGCTGAAGGTCGGGGCGTTTTCCTGCGTCGAGACCAGCGCTCTCACCTTCTGCTTTGAGCTGGTGTGTCGCGGCACGCTGGCGGAAGGCTGTGAGCTGCATATTGAAGCGCAGCAGGCGGAGTGCTGGTGCGGGCAGTGTCAGCAGTACGTCACGCTGCTGTCGTCGAAGGTTCAGCGCTGCCCACAATGCCAGAGCACCGGGCTGCGCATCGTGGCGGATGACGGCATGCAGATCCAACGCCTCGAAATCGAGAAGGAGTAACTTATGTGCAGTACCTGCGGTTGCGCTGAAGGCAACCTGTATATCGAAGGGGATGAACATCACCCGCATTCCGCGTTTCGCTCCGCGCCCTTTTCCCCCGCCCCACGCCCTGCGGCGGCGCTGACCGGCATCACCTTTACGCCTCAGCAATCCGCGGCAGGTGACCTGCATTATGGTCACGGCGCAGCGGGCACCCACGCACCGGGGATCAGCCAGCGTCAGATGCTGGAAGTCGAAATCAACGTGCTGGACAAAAACAACCAGCTCGCCGCCCGCAACCGCGCTCGCTTTGCTGCCCGCAAACAGCTGGTGCTGAACCTGGTCTCCAGCCCTGGCTCCGGCAAAACCACGCTGCTCACGGAGACGCTCAAACGCCTGAACACGCGCACGCCTTGCGCGGTGATCGAAGGCGATCAGCAGACGGTAAACGATGCCGCGCGTATTCGCGCAACCGGCACGCCGGCGATTCAGGTCAACACCGGCAAAGGCTGTCACCTGGACGCGCAGATGATTGCCGATGCCGCGTCGCGCCTGCCGCTGGCGGATAATGGCATCCTGTTTATTGAAAATGTCGGCAACCTGGTTTGCCCGGCGAGTTTCGACCTGGGTGAGCGGCATAAAGTGGCGGTGCTTTCAGTGACCGAAGGCGAAGACAAACCGCTGAAATACCCGCACATGTTTGCCGCCGCTTCATTGATGCTGCTGAACAAAGTCGACCTGCTGCCGTACCTGAACTTTGACGTGGATAAATGCCTGGCATACGCCCGTGAAGTGAACCCGGAGATTGAGATCCTGCTGGTCTCCGCCACGCGCGGTGACGGCATGGACAGCTGGCTCAACTGGCTGGAGAACGAACGATGTGCATAGGCGTCCCCGGACACATTCACGCCATCGACGGGAATCAGGCCAGAGTGGACGTTTGCGGCGTACTGCGCGACGTCGATTTGACCCTGGTGGGAAGCGTTGATGAGAACGGAACGTCACGTCTCGGCCAGTGGGTACTGGTACATGTGGGTTTTGCCATGAGCGTAATTAATGAAGCGGAAGCCCGCGACACGCTCGACGCCCTGCAGAATATGTTCGACGTGGAGCCTGACGTCGGGGCGCTGCTGTACGGCGAGGAGCGATAACTCATGCGTTACGTTGATGAATACCGCGCACCTGAGCAGGTGATGCAGCTTATCGACCATCTGAAAACCCGCGCAGCGCTGTTGAGTTACACCGCTGAAAAACCGCTGCGGATCATGGAGGTATGCGGCGGACACACCCATGCCATCTTCAAATTTGGCCTCGACCAGCTACTGCCGGATAACATTGAGTTTATCCACGGCCCCGGCTGTCCGGTGTGCGTGTTGCCGATGGGGCGCATCGACAACTGTATCGACATCGCCAGCCAGCCTGACGTCATCTTCTGTACCTTTGGTGATGCAATGCGTGTACCGGGAAGAAATGGCTCTCTTTTGCAGGCAAAAGCGCGCGGATCGGACGTTCGTATCGTTTACTCGCCGATGGATGCCCTGACGCTGGCGACAGAGAACCCGGCGCGTAAGGTGGTCTTTTTCGGCCTGGGTTTTGAAACCACCATGCCTGCTACGGCAATCACACTACAGCAGGCCAAAGCCCGCAACATCACAAACTTTTTCTTTTTCTGCCAGCATATTACGCTTATTCCCACGCTGCGCAGCCTGCTCGAAGAGCCAGATAACGGCATTGATGCGTTTCTGGCTCCGGGCCATGTCAGTATGGTTATCGGCACCGAAGCCTACGGTTTTATCGCTGAACAGTACGATCGCCCCTTAGTGGTCGCTGGTTTCGAACCTCTTGATCTACTGCAAGGCGTGACCATGCTGGTTGAGCAGAAAATAGCAGCCCTGAGTGCGGTGGAAAATCAGTACCGCCGCGTGGTGCCCGATACCGGGAATGTACTCGCGCAACAAGCCATCGCGGAGGTGTTTAGCGTTGAAGGCGACAGCGAATGGCGCGGGCTGGGGCTGATTGCTGAATCTGGTGTCCACCTGACGCCCGCGTATCACTCATTCGATGCCGAAGCGCATTTCCGCCCGCTGCCGCAACAGGTGTGTGACGATCCCCGTGCCCGCTGCGGCGAGGTGCTCACCGGCAAATGCAAACCCCATCAATGCCCGTTATTTGGCAACACCTGTAACCCGCAAACCGCATTTGGCGCGCTGATGGTCTCTTCCGAAGGGGCCTGCGCCGCGTGGTATCAGTATCGCAATCAGGAGTGTGAAGCATGAACACGGTGGAAATGGCGCACGGAAGCGGTGGACAGGCGATGCAGCAGTTGATCAGTCAGCTGTTTATGAACGCGTTTAATAACCCCTGGCTGGCCGAACAGGAGGACCAGGCGCGTATTGACCTCTCGACTCTCACGGCCCAGGGCGACAGGCTGGCGTTCTCCACCGACAGCTACGTGATTGACCCGCTCTTCTTTCCCGGTGGCGATATTGGCAAGCTGGCTATCTGCGGCACGGCAAACGATGTGGCCGTCAGCGGTGCGGTTCCGCGCTTCCTCTCCTGTGGATTCATTCTCGAAGAAGGGCTGCCAATGGAGACGCTCAACGCGGTGGTTACCAGCATGGCACACACCGCGCGCGAGGCGGGGATTGCTATCGTCACGGGCGATACCAAAGTGGTGCAGCGCGGTGCAGCCGACAAGCTGTTTATCAACACTGCCGGAATGGGTGCAATTCCTGCCGACATCCGCTGGAGCGCTCAACGGCTCAGCGTGGGCGATGTGTTGATTGTCAGCGGGACGCTGGGTTGCCACGGGGCGACCATCCTTAACCTGCGTGAAGGCTTAGGGCTGGACGGTGAATTACGCAGCGACTGTGCGGTACTCACGCCGCTTATTCAGACGCTGCGCACGATTCCGGGCGTGAAAGCCCTGCGTGATGCCACACGCGGCGGCGTGAATGCAGTCGTACATGAGTTTGCGGCAAGCAGTGGTTGCGGTATTGAACTGACCGAGCGCGCCTTGCCCGTTAAGCCAGCCGTGCGAGGGCTTTGCGAGCTATTAGGACTCGATCCGCTAAATTTTGCCAACGAAGGCAAGCTGGTGATCGGCGTGGAACGCCAGGCTGCGGAAGCGGTACTGGCTCAGCTGCGAGCGCACACGTCAGGAAAAGAGGCTGCCATCATTGGTGAAGTGGTTGAGCGCAAAGGGGTGCGCCTGACCGGGCTTTATGGCGTGAAACGCACGCTCGATCTGCCTCACGCAGAACCTTTACCCCGAATTTGCTAGAACCGCGCCAAAAGCGGTCAGCGCTGAATTTTTCTTTTTTGCCAGTTTCTATTGGAATGCAATATGCCGTATACACCGATGAGCGATCTTGGACAGCAGGGCCTGTTCGATATCACGCGCACACTTTTACAGCAGCCCGATCTCGGATCGCTGAGCGATGCCCTGACGCGCCTGGTCAGGCAATCTGCGCTGGCGGACAGCACCGCCATAGTGCTGTGGCATAGCGGAAATCATCGCGCGAGCTATTATTCAACGCGTGATAGCGGCAAAACCTTTGAGTATGAAGACGAAACGTACCTGGCGCACGGCCCGGTGCGCCGTATTCTCTCCCGCCCGGAAGCCCTGCATTGCAACTTTGATGAATTCCGGCAGGCCTGGCCGATGCTGGCACAGAGCAATTTATATCAACCGTTTGGGCACTACTGCATGCTGCCTCTGGCAGTAGAAGGGCATATTTTTGGCGGTTGCGAGTTTATTCGTCACACTCACCAGCCGTGGAGTGAGGCGGAGTATGAACGCCTGCACACCTTTACCCAAATTGTGGCCGTGGTGACAGAACAGATCCAGAACCGCGCCACCAACAATGTCAATTACGACCTGCTGAGCCGCGAGCGTGATAACTTCCGTATCCTGGTCGCCATCACCAACGCCGTGCTGTCGCAGCTTGATATGGATGAACTGGTTGGCGAAGTCTCGAAAGAGATCCATCACTATTTCAAAATCGATGCGATAAGCATCGCGCTCCGGAGCCATCGCAAGGGTAAGCTCAACATTTACTCCACGCACTATCTGGATGAAGCAAACCCTGCGCATGAGCAAAGTGAAGTGGATGAAGCGGGGACACTTTCAGAGCGGGTGTTTAAGAGCAAAGAGCTTCTGCTGCTCAATCTCAACGAGCAGGACCCGCTGGCACCTTATGAGAGAATGCTGTTTAACACCTGGGGCAACAAAATCCAGACCCTGTGCCTGCTGCCGCTGATGTCAGGTAATACCATGCTGGGCGTGCTGAAGCTGGCGCAGTGTGACGAAGGCGTATTCACCACCGCTAACCTGAAGCTGCTGCGCCAGATTGCAGAGCGGATCTCCATCGCACTGGATAACGCGCTGGCCTATCAGGAGATCCATCGTCTGAAAGAGCGGCTGGTGGATGAGAACCTGGCGCTGACGGAGCAGCTCAACAATGTGGACAGCGAGTTCGGTGAAATCATTGGCCGTAGTGAAGCCATGTACAGCGTTCTCAAGCAGGTTGAGATGGTGGCGCAAAGCGACAGTACGGTGCTCATCCTGGGTGAAACCGGCACGGGTAAGGAGCTGATTGCCCGCGCCATCCATAATCTGAGTAACCGTAACAGCCGCCGCATGGTGAAAATGAACTGCGCCGCCATGCCTGCCGGTCTGCTGGAAAGCGATCTCTTCGGCCATGAACGCGGCGCGTTTACCGGTGCCAGCAGCCAGCGACTGGGGCGTTTTGAACTGGCGGATAAAAGCTCACTGTTCCTCGACGAAGTAGGCGATATGCCGCTGGAGCTGCAGCCGAAGCTGCTGCGCGTCTTGCAGGAACAAGAATTTGAGCGTCTCGGCAGCAACAAACTGATTCAGACGGACGTGCGCTTAATTGCTGCAACCAACCGCGACCTGAAAAAAATGGTCGCTGACCGTGAGTTTCGAAGCGATCTCTATTACCGCCTGAATGTCTTTCCGATTTTTTTGCCGCCGCTGCGCGAGCGCCCGGAAGATATCCCGCTGCTGGTCAAAGCCTTTACCGCCAAAATTGCGCGCCGGATGGGGCGCAATATCAGCAGCATTCCCGCCGAAACGTTACGCACCCTCTCCTCTATGGAGTGGCCGGGCAACGTGAGGGAGCTTGAGAACGTTATTGAACGTGCGGTACTTCTGACGCGCGGCAGCGTGTTACAGCTGTCGCTGCCCGAAATCTCAATGCCGGAAGCGTTAACGACTGCGGCAGAAGTGGCGCAGGATGGCGAAGATGAATATCAGTTGATTATGCGCGTGCTGAAAGAGACCAATGGCGTGGTCGCGGGGCCAAAAGGGGCAGCCCAACGGCTGGGGCTTAAGCGCACCACACTGCTTTCGCGCATGAAACGTCTTGGGATTGATAAAGAGAGCCTGGTTTAACGGCCGATCTGATGGTCGTTATTTTTTCGGGCGATATTTTTCCGGCAGCTCCGGCACCGGGCGACGATCGTCAATCAGGTGGCGGATGGTCAAAATCGGATGATGCCATAACATACGCGGCCCGGCCCAGCGCATAACCTGTTTCATCTCTTCACGCTTAGCCGGCTGATAGCAGTGAACGGGACACTGTTTACAGGCTGGCTTATCCTCACCAAAGACACATTTATCCAGGCGTTTATCCGCATAGGCGTTAAGCGCCTGGTAATGTCCTTCTTCTGTAGAGGCCTGCGGGCACTGCTTTTCATACAGCGCGATCATTCTGGCGATCGTCTCTTTTTCTCGTGCGATGCGTTTACCGGGCATGATGAATTACCGAACAATAAGGTGCATTTATAATACCATTTAATCCTCAGGGTTTCAGTTGTTACATTCCATTTTCTGAAGACGCCTTCCAGTTTTAAGCCTGTCACGTTTCGTTTTTACTGGTATTTTATACAGGTAATTTGCTTACCCGGAGGCTGTATGCAAGAGATCGCTATCACTAAACCTTATCGTCATTTGAAAGTTGGCTACTTCAGAAAACGCCATGAGGATCGTAAAACCAAGATCCCAAAACGCTACAGCGTCCATGCTGCTCTTAGCCTGAAAGGTGACTGGCTTGAAAAAGCCGGATTTACCACAAATTCGCAGGTACGGGTCGGTGTTGAGCATGGGAAAATCGTCATTGAATTAATGCAGGAAGGCACCTCGTAAAGTCGCGACATTTTTCTGCGCCGTGCCTTTTTTTCATGCGACAATAGAGGAAACCAACGGCCAGTGAGCCGCTCAAAAAATACTATTTTTAAAGAAATGGATATCATAACTCCATGACCACAATCGACAATTTTGACGCGCATACCCCCATGATGCAGCAGTACCTGAAGCTGAAAGCGCAGCATCCGGAAATACTGCTGTTTTACCGTATGGGTGACTTCTACGAGCTCTTTTATGACGACGCGAAACGTGCGTCGCAGCTGCTTGACATCTCCCTGACGAAACGCGGCGCATCGGCTGGCGAACCTATTCCGATGGCTGGCATCCCGCATCACGCGGTAGAAAACTACCTTGCGAAGCTGGTCAATCAGGGAGAATCTGTCGCAATCTGCGAGCAGATTGGCGATCCGGCTACCTCGAAAGGTCCGGTCGAACGTAAAGTCGTGCGCATTGTGACGCCGGGGACCATCAGCGACGAAGCCCTGTTGCAGGAGCGCCAGGATAACCTGCTGGCCGCACTGTGGCAGGACGGCAAAGGCTTTGGCTACGCAACGCTGGATATCAGCTCCGGGCGTTTTCGTCTGAGTGAACCGGCCGACCGTGAAACCATGGCGGCTGAATTACAGCGTACTAACCCGGCAGAGCTGCTTTACGCGGAAGACTTCGCAGAAATGGCCCTCATTGAAGGACGCCGCGGCCTGCGCCGCCGCCCTCTCTGGGAGTTCGAAATTGATACCGCGCGCCAGCAGTTGAATCTGCAGTTTGGCACGCGCGATCTGATTGGCTTTGGCGTGGAAAATGCCCCGCGCGGGTTGTGTGCTGCAGGCTGCCTGCTGCAGTATGTGAAAGACACACAGCGTACCGCCCTGCCGCATATCCGCTCTATCACGATGGAGCGCCAGCAGGACAGTATCATCATGGATGCTGCCACCCGCCGTAACCTGGAGATCACCCAGAACCTGGCGGGCGGCGTGGAAAATACTCTCGCTTCTGTGCTCGACAGCACGGTCACGCCGATGGGCAGCCGCATGCTAAAACGCTGGTTGCACATGCCAATTCGCGATACCGATACGCTTACCTGCCGCCAGCAAACCATCGCCGCCTTACAGGATCGCTATAGCGAGTTACAGCCCGTGCTGCGCCAGGTGGGCGATCTGGAGCGAATCCTTGCACGTCTGGCACTGCGCACCGCGCGCCCACGCGATTTAGCGCGTATGCGTCATGCTTTTCAGCAGTTGCCGGAACTGCGTGCCCAGCTTGGTGATGTCGACAGCGCACCGGTGCAAAAACTGCGCGAAACGATGGGTGAGTTTACCGAACTGCGCGAGCTGCTGGAGCGCGCCATTATTGATGCCCCACCGGTGTTAGTGCGCGATGGCGGCGTCATTGCTCCGGGCTATAACGAAGAGCTGGATGAATGGCGCGCGCTGGCAGACGGCGCAACGGACTACCTCGATAAGCTGGAGATCCGCGAGCGCGAGCGTCTGGGGTTGGATACCCTCAAGGTCGGCTATAACGCGGTACACGGTTACTACATTCAGATCAGCCGGGGGCAGAGCCATCTTGCCCCTATCCACTACGTTCGCCGCCAGACGCTGAAAAATGCCGAGCGCTATATTATTCCTGAACTGAAAGAGTACGAGGACAAGGTTCTCACCTCGAAAGGTAAAGCGCTGGCGCTGGAAAAACAGCTGTACGACGAACTGTTCGACATGCTCATGCCTCACCTCGCCGATCTGCAGCTCAGCGCCGCTGCACTGGCTGAACTGGACGTACTGGTGAACCTGGCTGAACGTGCAGAGACACTCAACTATACCTGCCCGACCTTTACTGACAAACCCGGCATTCGCATTACCGAAGGCCGTCACCCGGTAGTAGAGCAGGTACTGAACGAGCCGTTCATCGCCAACCCACTGAGCCTCTCGCCACAGAGACGAATGCTGATCATTACCGGCCCGAACATGGGCGGTAAAAGTACCTATATGCGCCAGACTGCCCTCATCGCGCTTCTTGCGTATATCGGCAGCTACGTTCCGGCACAAAAAGTTGAGATCGGCCCAATTGACCGTATCTTTACCCGCGTGGGCGCGGCGGACGATCTGGCCAGCGGACGTTCGACCTTTATGGTGGAGATGACCGAAACCGCTAACATCCTGCACAATGCGACAGAGCACAGTCTGGTACTGATGGATGAAGTGGGACGCGGCACCTCGACCTACGATGGCCTGTCGCTGGCATGGGCTTGCGCTGAAAGCCTGGCAAACAAAATTAAGGCCATGACGCTGTTCGCCACTCACTACTTCGAGCTGACGCAATTGCCGGAGAAAATGGAGGGTGTGGCAAACGTCCACCTTGATGCGCTGGAGCATGGGGATACCATTGCCTTTATGCACACAGTGCAGGACGGCGCGGCGAGCAAGAGCTATGGCCTGGCCGTTGCGGCACTGGCGGGCGTACCGAAAGAGGTGATCAAGCGTGCGCGTCAGAAGCTGCGCGAGCTGGAGAGTCTTTCTCCAAACGCTGCAGCCACGCAGATTGATGGCACGCAGATGTCATTGCTGGCTCCCGCGGAAGAGACCTCACCTGCAGTGGAAGCGCTGGAAAATCTTGATCCGGATTCTCTGACACCGCGTCAGGCACTGGAGTGGATTTATCGGCTGAAGAGCCTGGTTTAATATACCGGAAAAGAAAAAGGCCCGTCTCACGACGGGCCTTTTTTTGACGAAAGGTTGCTTATTCGCGGAACAGCGCTTCGATATTCAGACCTTGTCCCTGCAGAATTTCACGCAGGCGACGCAGACCTTCAACCTGAATCTGACGAACACGTTCACGGGTCAGGCCAATTTCGCGGCCGACGTCTTCCAGTGTCGCTGCTTCATACCCCAGTAAACCGAAACGACGTGCCAGCACTTCACGCTGTTTGGCGTTCAGTTCGAACAGCCATTTGACGATGCTCTGTTTCATGTCATCGTCCTGCGTGGTGTCTTCCGGGCCGTTGTCTTTTTCATCGGCCAGGATGTCCAGCAGCGCTTTTTCGGAGTCGCCACCCAGTGGGGTGTCAACCGAGGTAATGCGCTCGTTGAGACGCAGCATACGGCTTACGTCATCAACCGGTTTATCAAGTTGTTCGGCAATCTCTTCTGCACTTGGCTCGTGGTCCAGCTTATGGGACAACTCGCGCGCAGTACGCAGATAGACGTTCAACTCTTTGACGATATGGATCGGCAGTCGGATCGTACGGGTTTGGTTCATAATTGCCCGTTCGATGGTCTGACGAATCCACCAGGTCGCGTAGGTAGAGAAGCGGAACCCACGTTCCGGGTCAAATTTCTCTACTGCGCGGATGAGACCTAAGTTACCCTCTTCAATCAGATCCAGCAGAGCCAGACCACGATTGCCGTAACG
Source organism: Enterobacter sp. MALB-1 (assembly GCF_041021625.1). Lineage (NCBI taxonomy): Bacteria > Pseudomonadati > Pseudomonadota > Gammaproteobacteria > Enterobacterales > Enterobacteriaceae > Enterobacter > Enterobacter sp. MALB-1. Next base: position 1,034,208 of record NZ_JBDPJL010000001.1, on the reverse strand, counting down.
ACGGGCAATTTTCACGACCAGACGCAGGTTACTTTCAATCATGCGACGGCGCGAGGCAACATCACCACGCAAAGCACGACGTGCGAAATAGACTTCTTCTTCGGCCGTTAACAGTGGGGAGTAACCAATCTCCCCAAGGTAAAGCTGAGTCGCGTCCAGCACACGCTGTGTGGCACCCTGCGATAACAGCTCTTCTTCAGCCAAATCGTTATCACTGGGTTCCTCTTCTACTAAGGCTTTTTCGTCAAAAGCCTCTGCTCCGTTCTCATCAAATTCCGCATCTTCATTTAAATCATGAACTTTCAGCGTATTCTGACTCATAAGGTGGCTCCTACCCGTGATCCCTGAACGAGACACCCTGGCTGGCATGCCCCGTCAAATTATCGCTGCGGCAGATACTGCAGCGGGTTTACGGATTTCCCCTTGTAACGAATTTCAAAATGCAAGCGTGTAGAACTGGTTCCGGTGCTACCCATGGTAGCGATTTTTTGCCCCGCCTTAACTTCTTGTTGTTCCCGGACCAGCATTGTGTCGTTATGGGCGTAGGCACTCAGGTAATCATCATTATGTTTGATGATAATAAGATTACCGTAACCGCGCAGCGCGTTACCGGCATACACAACGCGTCCGTCTGCGGTCGCGATGATAGCCTGTCCCTTACTTCCTGCGATATCGATCCCTTTGTTCCCTCCTTCGGAGGTGGCGAAGTTCTCGATAATCTTGCCGTCAGTTGGCCAGCGCCAGGTAGAGATAGGCGAACTGGAGGTCACGCTGCTGGCAGTCGGTTCGGTAGAGCTAACCACAGGTGCCGTAGCGGGTGCTGTGACAACAGTCGCAGTCCCTTTATTATTCGGCAACATTTTGTTAGCACTCTGATCACCTGAATCCTCAGAATACGTAATTACAGGTTGTGAAGCAACCACCGTGGCGGTTTTTTGTGCAGGCGTGACGCTGTTATTTTGCGCGGTCACATCTGCCGCTGAAACGGTGTTACCAGGGGTAAGTGGTTTACCTGTCGCATTGCCGACCTGGAGCGTCTGACCAACTTCCAGTCCATACGGGGCCTGGACGTTATTTCGCTGAGCCAGATCGCGGAAATCGTTCCCGGTGATCCAGGCGATATAGAACAGCGTGTCACCGCGCTTCACGGTGTAGGTGCTGCCGCCGGTATAGCTGCCTTTCGGAATGTTCCCATACTTGCGGTTGTAGACTATACGGCCATTCTCGGTCTGAACAGGCTGTTCCACTGGCTGGATCTGCGTAGGCTGGGTAACCGGGAGCTGTACCGGCTGAATTTGCGGAGTTTGCTGCGCCGCAGAGGTGCCCATTTTCGGTGGCGGAGTAATTAACATTCCGCTGGACGTGTTACCCGAACTGCTGTTCTCACCGACGGAACTTACAGGCGCAGGCGCGTTATTAGAACTTGTACAACCTGCCAGCCAGAGCGAAACCAGTGATAATGCCGCAACACGGCTGATGGTGAATTTTGGGCTTCCCGCGCTCATTTATCCCCCAGGAATGTGTTAACTACCAGTGACTTAAAATAACCGTGATGGCACGAACCTTTTGCGCCACACCATACGCTGAATTTGCCTTAATAACCCTGGAAAAATCCGAGTCTCAGGCCAGCTCGCCCTTAACCAGGGGCACAAAGCGCACGGCTTCCACAGTATCGATAATAAACTCGCCGCCGCGTCGACGAACGCGCTTCAAAAGCTGCTGTTCATCACCCACAGGCAAAACAAGAATGCCCCCTTCATCCAGCTGCGACAAAAGTGCAGCAGGGATTTCAGGGGGTGCTGCCGTTACGATGATGGCATCAAACGGGGCGCGAGCCTGCCAACCCTGCCATCCATCACCGTGGCGTGTCGAAACATTGTGTAAATCAAGTTGTTTCAGGCGACGACGCGCCTGCCACTGCAAACCTTTAATACGCTCGACGGAGCAAACATGGTGCACCAGATGCGCCAGGATCGCGGTCTGGTAGCCCGACCCGGTGCCAATCTCCAGCACACGGGAGCCCGGCGTTAGCTCCAGGAGCTCCGTCATACGCGCCACCATGTAGGGCTGCGAAATCGTCTGGCCTTGCCCGATAGGCAGCGCCACGTTTTCCCACGCTTTGTGTTCAAACGCCTCGTCTACAAACTTCTCACGGGGAACCTGAGCCAATGCCTCCAGCACATGCTCGTCAGTAATCCCCTGAGCGCGTAGTTGTTCCAGAAGAGTTTGTACACGTTTGCTTACCATTGCGTGCTCACTCCGACACGATCCAGCCAGCCCGATACCACATCATGCGCGCTATACGCGGTTAAATCTACGTGCAACGGCGTAACGGAAACGTACCCTTCGTCCACAGCGGCGAAGTCAGTATCCGGTCCGGCATCACATTTTTCACCAGGCGGTCCAATCCAGTAGAGCGTATTTCCGCGCGGGTCCTGCTGTGGGATCACCTGATCGGCCGGATGACGGCTGCCGCAGCGGGTAACGCGAATGCCTTTGATCTCGTCGAGAGGCAAATCGGGCACGTTGATGTTAAGGATACGCCCCGTGCGCAGCGGTTCGCGGCTGAGCGCGCGAAGGATTGAGCACGTCACCGCCGCCGCCGTGTCGTAATGCGTATGGCCGTTTAACGACACCGCCAGCGCCGGAAAACCGAGATGACGCCCTTCCATCGCTGCCGCAACGGTGCCGGAGTAGATTACATCATCGCCGAGGTTCGGCCCGGCATTGATACCCGATACCACAATATCCGGACGCGGGCGCATCAGCGTATTCACGCCCAGGAACACGCAATCGGTAGGCGTTCCCATCTGCACGGCAATATCGCCATTCTCAAAGGTAAAAGTGCGAAGCGACGACTCCAGCGTCAGCGAGTTAGACGCCCCACTGCGGTTACGATCGGGAGCCACGACCTGCACGTCCGCAAATTCGCGAAGGTGTTTAGCCAGCGTCTGAATACCAGGCGCATGGACCCCGTCATCGTTACTCAGCAATATTCGCATAATCACCCGACGTGTTGATAAGTTCCCTGACAACACTGGTGGCAAAGCTACCTGCCGGTAGCCAGAAACGTAACTCAACGGTCACATCATCCCACCAGTTCCAGCTAAGCTGTTGCGGGTAGAGCAGCATCGCGCGGCGTGCTGCTTCGACTTTTTCCCGCACCAGCAATGATTGTAATTCTGGCGCATCCGCCACGGCGGACTGTTCAGCCGCCAGCGCGTCACCCTGCGTTCCCCAGTCACCCGTCCCCGGCATGGCTGCGGTAATCATCAACGCTTTTGCGTCCACGCGCGACTGGGCGTCGGCCATTTCTTCAGCCGTTGCCACAAACCAGCTCCCGCGTCCCGCTAATTGTAGCGCATCGCCGACAACAACTTGATTCGCGTCCGGTTTTTTCAGCCGTTCGCTCACAATCTGATTAAACAACGCACTGCGGGCCGCCGACAACCAAAAACTGCGTTTATTCCTGTCGCGCACCGGCGCATCGCTTTGCGCCCAGCGCAGAGCCCCCTGCAGGTTGCTGCCGCCGATCCCAAAACGCTGCGCGCCAAAGTAGTTCGGTACACCCTGCGCGTTGATAGCCTGTAAACGCTTTTCAACGTCGTCGCGGTTTGTCACTTCACGGAGCACCAGCGTAAAGTTGTTACCTTTGAGAGCGCCCAGACGCAGCTTGCGCTTGTGGCGGGCGTACTCCAGCACTTTACAGCCTTCAAGCTCAAATTTACTTAAATCAGGCATCGCATTGCCGGGCACGCGCGCGCAAAGCCACTGTTCGGTGACCGCGTGTTTGTCTTTTTGCCCGGCGAAGCTCACTTCGCGGGCGTGAATTTTCAGGAATTTAGCCAGCGCGTCGGCCACAAAACGGGTATTGCAGCCGTTTTTAAGAATGCGCACCAGGATGTGTTCGCCTTCACCGTCCGGCTCAAAGCCTAAATCTTCCACCACCACAAAATCTTCGGGACTGGCTTTCAGCAGGCCATGTCCCTGCGGCTTACCGTGCAGGTATGTCAGGTTGTCGAAGTCGATCATTTGGCCGCCTTCACCAACAGCGCTACGGCTTCACAGGCAATGCCTTCGCCACGGCCGGTAAAGCCCAGTTTCTCGGTGGTGGTCGCTTTAACGTTGACGTCGTCCATATGGCAGCCCAGATCTTCGGCAATAAACACGCGCATCTGCGGAATGTGCGGCAGCATTTTGGGGGCCTGCGCGATGATCGTCACATCAACGTTCCCCAGCGTGTAGCCTTTAGCCTGAATACGACGCCAGGCTTCGCGCAGCAGTTCACGGCTGTCCGCGCCTTTAAACGCCGGATCGGTGTCCGGGAACAGCTTGCCGATATCGCCCAGCGCCGCAGCGCCCAGCAATGCATCGGTCAGCGCATGCAGCGCCACGTCGCCATCAGAATGCGCCAGCAGTCCTTTTTCGTAAGGAATGCGCACGCCGCCAATGATAATTGGGCCTTCTCCGCCAAAGGCGTGTACATCAAAACCGTGTCCAATTCGCATTATGCCTTCTCCTGGTGGGTCGAACGGGTAAGATAAAATTCCGCGAGCTGTAAATCTTCAGGGCGCGTCACTTTTATATTATCAGCGCGCCCTTCAACAAGCTCAGGGTGAAAACCGCAATACTCCAGCGCTGAGGCTTCATCAGTGATGGTTGCCCCTTCGTTAAGGGCTCGCGTTAAGCAGTCGTGGAGTAATTCGCGGGGGAAAAATTGTGGCGTCAGCGCGTGCCAGAGTTCGACGCGCTCAACGGTGTGGGCGATAGCCTGTTTACCCGGCTCGGCGCGCTTCATGGTATCGCGCACCGGAGCGGCGAGAATGCCGCCAACCTTGCTGGTCTCACTCAGCGCCAGCAGACGCGCAAGATCGTCCTGATGCAGGCACGGGCGCGCGGCGTCATGCACCAGCACCCATTGTGCGTCTGCTGCGGCATGAATACCCGCCAGCACGGAGTCGGCGCGTTCAGCACCGCCATCAACAACGGTGATGTGCGGATGATTCGCCAGCGGTAGTTCGGCAAAACGAACATCACCCGGACTAATGGCAATGACGACGTGCGTCACCCGCGGGTGCGCCAGCAGCGCCGCCACAGAGTGTTCGAGGATCGTTTTATCGCCAATTGAGAGGTACTGCTTGGGACATTCTGTCTGCATGCGTCGGCCAAAACCCGCGGCCGGCACTACGGCACATACGTCCGAAAAAGTTGCTGCCATGTCGTAATCCTGGGCCTGATTATCGATTGTTTTGTGCTGAGCCCTGATTGCGTTTAGACGCATCCGGAACCAGACGATAAAAGGTTTCGCCCGGCTTAGTCATACTGAGTTCATTGCGTGCGCGTTCCTCAATCGCCTCCTGCCCGCCATTGAGGTCATCAATTTCAGCAAAGAGTTGATCGTTTCGCGCCTTAAGTTTGGCATTTGTTGCCTGCTGAGCCGCGACGTCATCACTTACCCGGCTATAGTCGTGCAGTCCGTTCTTACCGAACCACAGCGAATATTGCAGCCAGACCAGCAAAGCCAGCAACAGCAGCGTTAGTTTACCCATCCTGCCCCCTGAAAAAACGGCATCATCATCCCATAACTTTCCGTTCGACTCTACTCCGGGGTTTTAATTATGTCGCACGTTAGCCCATCAGCCATAAAAACAGCAGACCAAACATCACCACAACGGTCGTCATCGTGATAACCGTACTATACAGGAGCCTGCCATTGAAGAGGGAGTGCAGCGCAATCCCCACCACCACCGCGACAGGCATTAGCGCCAGGAAGAAGGGCCAGGTGTAGAGGAAAAAGAACAGCGTGTTGCCGCCGTATATCAGAAAAGGGATACCCAGCGCGAGTAGCCACGCAAAAAAACCGACAATGGCCCCAGGAAAAGACCAGGTCGTCTCGTCGTCGGTCGCTAACGGCTCCGACCCGGTGGTAATAATGTAATTTTCACTGTTGCGCATAGCTAATCCTGTGACCGTGACTCATCGCTCGGGAAGACAGCGCCCGAACGATACCGTCTCAGGATCTGATAATATCGTCCCGTCTGAGCAGGTCTAATAATTGGCTTACCAAATTTGTTACCAATTGTTGACCTTCCAGGTGAATTTCAGGCGATTCAGGCGCTTCGTATACCGAGTCAATGCCGGTAAAGTTTCGCAGTTCACCCGCTCGGGCTTTCTTATACAGCCCTTTCGGATCGCGTGCTTCGCAAATTTCCAGTGGGGTATCGACAAACACTTCGATAAAGCGATCGTGACCCACGCGCTCACGTACCATCTGACGTTCGGCACGATGAGGTGAGATAAACGCGGTCAGCACCACCAGCCCGGCATCCGCCATTAGGCTGGCGACTTCACCCACCCGGCGGATATTCTCTTTGCGGTCTTGATCGCTAAACCCTAAATCGCTGCACAGGCCGTGACGCACGTTATCGCCATCCAGCAGGTAAGTGCTTACGCCCTGCTGGTGTAGCGCCTCCTCCAGCGCGCCCGCCACCGTGGATTTACCGGAGCCGGAAAGCCCGGTAAACCACAGCACAACCCCACGGTGGCCGTGGAGTTGCTCACGCTGAGCGACGGTGACCGGATGAGGATGCCAGACGACGTTCTCATCATGGGCGGCCATTACTTGCCTCCCAGCAGATCGCGTGCGCCCCAGTGCGGGAAGTGCTTGCGCACCAGCGCGTTCAGCTCCAGCTCAAAGGCGCTGAATTCAGACACGGCGGTAGCCTGTTCATTTGGCTCACGCACCATGCCAGCCCCAACGGTCACGTTGGTCAGTCTGTCGATAAAGATCAGCCCGCCGGTTACCGGGTTTTGCTGATACTGATCCAGCACCAGCGGCTCGTCGAAGGTCAGATCCACGAGCCCGATACCATTCAATGGCAGCTCGCTCACTTCGCGCCGGGTCAGGTTATTGATGTCCACCTGGAACTGAATGCCATCCACGCGGGCGCGGGTTTTCTTGCCCGCAATTTTAATGTCGTAGCTCTGGCCTGCGGTCAGCGGCTGTTCGGCCATCCATACCACATCTACGGCAGCGCCCTGCACCGCGGTCAGCGTTTCTTGCGCGTCCACCAGCAGATCGCCGCGGCTGATATCAATCTCATCCTTCAGCACCAGGGTGACGGCTTCACCGGCACCGGCTTCCTGTAAATCGCCATCGAAGGTGACGATCCGGGCAATGGCAGATTCCACGCCAGACGGCAGCACTTTCACGCGCTGGCCAACGTGCACCGTTCCGGAAGCGAGAGTCCCGGAGAAACCGCGGAAATCAAGGTTCGGACGGTTAACGTACTGCACCGGGAAGCGCATCGGCTGGGTATCAACCACACGCTGGATTTCAACGGTTTCCAGCACTTCCAGCAGCGTCGGGCCGCTGTACCACGGCATGCTCGCACTCTGGGAAGCCACGTTATCCCCTTCCAGTGCTGAGAGCGGTACAAAGCGAATATCCAGATTGCCCGACAGTTGTTCGGCAAAGGTCAGATACTCTTCACGAATACGGTTGAAGGTCTCTTCGCTGTAACCAACGAGATCCATTTTATTGATCGCCACCACCAGGTGTTTGATCCCCAGCAGCGTGGAGATGAAGCTGTGGCGACGGGTCTGATCCAGCACGCCTTTACGGGCGTCGATCAGCAGGATCGCCAGCTCACAGGTCGAGGCTCCGGTCGCCATATTGCGGGTGTACTGCTCATGCCCCGGCGTGTCGGCAATAATAAATTTGCGCTTCTCGGTAGAGAAGTAACGATAGGCCACGTCGATAGTGATGCCCTGCTCGCGCTCCGCCTGCAGGCCATCCACCAGCAGGGCAAGGTCGAGCTTTTCACCCTGCGTACCGTGGCGCTTACTGTCGTTGTGCAGAGAAGAGAGCTGATCTTCATAAATCTGACGCGTGTCGTGCAGCAGGCGGCCAATCAGGGTACTTTTCCCGTCATCCACGCTGCCGCAGGTCAGAAAACGCAGCAGGCTTTTGTGCTGTTGCGCGTGCAGATAGGCTTCAACGCCGCCTTCATTGGCAATTTGTTGTGCAATCGTAGTGTTCATGGCGGCTCCTTAGAAATAACCCTGACGTTTCTTCAGCTCCATGGAGCCTGCCTGGTCGCGGTCAATCACGCGCCCTTGTCGCTCGCTGGTGGTTGATACCAGCATCTCTTCGATGATCTCCGGCAGCGTCTGCGCACTGGATTCCACCGCGCCGGTCAGCGGCCAGCAGCCGAGGGTACGGAAACGCACCATCTGTTTTTTGATCACTTCGCCTGGCTGGAGGTCGATGCGATCGTCGTCGATCATCATCAGCATGCCGTCGCGCTCCAGCACCGGACGCTCAGCCGCCAGATACAGCGGAACGATCTCGATATTTTCCAGGTAGATATACTGCCAGATATCCAGCTCGGTCCAGTTAGAGAGCGGGAAAACGCGGATACTTTCGCCTTTGTTAATCTGGCCGTTGTAGTTGTGCCACAGCTCCGGGCGCTGGTTTTTTGGGTCCCAGCGGTGGAAACGATCGCGGAAGGAGTAGATACGCTCTTTCGCACGGGATTTCTCTTCGTCACGGCGCGCACCGCCGAAAGCCGCATCAAAACCGTATTTGTTCAGCGCCTGCTTCAGCCCTTCAGTTTTCATGATATCAGTGTGCTTGGCGCTGCCGTGGACGAACGGGTTAATACCCATCGCCACCCCTTCCGGGTTTTTGTGCACCAGCAGCTCACAGCCGTAGGCTTTGGCGGTACGGTCGCGGAATTCGTACATTTCGCGGAATTTCCAGCCGGTATCCACGTGCAGCAGCGGGAACGGCAGCGTACCCGGATAAAACGCTTTACGCGCCAGATGCAGCATGACGCTGGAATCTTTACCGATGGAGTACATCATCACCGGGTTAGAGAACTCGGCAGCCACTTCGCGGATAATATGGATGCTTTCCGCTTCGAGTTGCCGCAGGTGAGTAAGTCGTTTTTGGTCCATAACCGTTCCTTAAGCCAGATTCACCACAGAGGAGCCAAACCCCTCTGAGTCTGTTGTATGTTGAAACCAGGCGAGCGTGCTGTGCAGCCGCACCACTTCACCGACCAAGATCAGGGCGGGCATCGGGGCGTCTTTCGCCAGGTGTGCAAGGTCTTGTAGTGTGCCGGTAGCAACAGTCTGATCGACGCGCGTACCGCGTGAGATCACGGCCACGGGCGTGGTTGCCTCGCGACCGTGCTGAATAAGCTGTTCGCTGATATCCGCCGCTTTCATCGTGCCCATATAGATGGCAAGCGTTTGTCGGCTTCGGGCGAGATGTGACCAGTCAAACGGCGTGCTGTCGGCTTTGTAGTGGCCGGTTACAAAAGTTACGCTCTGAGCGTAATCGCGATGAGTCAGCGGGATACCGGCATAAGCCGTCACTGCTGACGCCGCTGTGATGCCAGGCACAACCTGGAACGGTACGCCAGCTTCTGCTGCCGCCTGCAGTTCTTCACCGCCGCGGCCAAAGATGAACGGATCGCCACCTTTCAGGCGCACCACGGTTTTGCCCGCTTTCGCTGCGGCAATCAGCATTTGATTGGTGTCGTGCTGCGGCACGGAGTGCTCGCCCGCCCGCTTGCCGACGCAAATTTGTTCGGCGTCGCGACGAATCAGCTCACGCACGGCATCGGTGACCAGATGATCGTAAAAGACGACGTCGGCCTGCTGAATAACCTGCAGGCCGCGCAGGGTGAGTAACCCCGCGTCACCAGGGCCTGCTCCCACCAGAATAATTTCCCCCTGCGACGGCTCCGACTGTGACAACGACGCCTCAAGCACCTGTTCGGCCTCACGTTCATTTCCCGCAGCCATCAGGCTGGCGAAACGACCACGAAAGGCCCGGTCCCAGAAACGGCGACGTCCGTCAGTGGTGTTAACCCGCGCTTTAAGCCGATCACGAAACTGTCCTGCCACTTCGGCCATACGCCCAAGGCGTGGCGGAAGCAGCGCTTCAATCTTCTCGCGCAGCAGACGCGCCAGAACAGGGGCATTTCCGCCGGAGGAGATGGCAACCAACAGCGGCGATCGATCGACAATCGACGGAAAGATAAACGAGCACAGCGGCGGATCATCCACCACATTCACCAGACGGTGGCGAACCTGCGCAGCTTCGGAGATCCGGCGGTTAAGTTCACGATCGCTGGTAGCCGCAATCACCAGCACCACATTGTCGATTTGCGATTCTGCGAAATCCGCGTCTTCGACCACCTGCACCTTCGCACCTGCGCGATGGAGGAATGCGATTTTGCGATCGGCAATTTCGCCCGTACCCACCACCAGTACAGGTCTCTCTTTAATCGCGGCAAATAAGGGCAGAAAGTCCACAAGCTACAACTCACTAACAACCAGGAATAGTGGGACTATAGGGGGCGGCTTAGATCGAATGAAATTACGAATTGGAATGAGTAGTTACTCAATGGAATAACGCCCTGAAAAAGCAAATATCAAAAAGTGCTTAACGTTCGAAATTTCGGGCATTTAAGAGCAATTCAAATTGTGTCTACACGATCACAGTTTCATACTAAGCGAGTTAAAATTTTGCTCTGTTTTTAAGGACTCACTATGTTTTCCGCAACGCGCCACCGATACGCAGCCCTGGCGCTCGGCGTTTGCTTTATCTTTCCGGTTCAGGCAAAAAATCAACCGTATGGTGAAATCGCCAATATGCAGGCGCGGCATATTGCGACAGTATTCCCAGGCCGAATGACCGGAACGCCTGCAGAGATGCTTTCCGCCGACTATATTCGCCAGCAGTTTGCGGAGATGGGCTACCAGAGCGATATTCGCTCATTTCACAGCCGCTACATTTATACCTCACGTAATAAAACGCAAAACTGGCATAACGTGACCGGCAGTACCGTTATTGCGGCACACGAAGGTAAAACCGCGCAGCAGATTATTATTCTGGCGCACCTGGATACCTTCGCGCCGTTGAGCGACACCGATACCGACAATAATCTCGGCGGGCTGACGCTACAGGGAATAGATGATAACGCGGCGGGTCTGGGCGTGATGTTAGAGCTGGCCGAGCGCATGAAAAATATTCCGACGAAATACGGCATTCGCTTTATTGCGACCAGCGGTGAAGAAGAGGGAAAACTCGGCGCTGAGAATCTCCTTAAGCGTATGAGTGCTGAAGAGAAGAAAAATACACTGCTGGTAATTAACCTCGATAATCTTATCGTGGGCGATAAACTCTATTTCAATAGCGGACAACGTACGCCGAGCAGCGTGCGTAAATTAACCCGCGATCGGGCGCTGGCGATTGCGCGCAGCCACGGAGTTTATGCCACCACCAATCCTGGCGGAAACCCGGATTACCCAAAAGGCACGGGATGTTGTAACGACGGGGAAGTGTTCGATAAAGCCGGTATTCCGGTGCTGTACGTTGAGGCCACCAACTGGACGCTGGGTAAGAAAGATGGCTACCAGCAGCGCGCCAAATCGAAAGCCTTCCCGGACGGGACAAGCTGGCACGACGTGAGGTTGGATAATCTGCAGCACATCGATAGCGCACTGCCGCAGCGGATTGAGCACCGCAGCCGGGATGTGGTGAAAGTGATGCTACCGCTGGTGAAGGAGCTGGCGAAAGCGGGAAAAGCCTGATGTAGTTAAGCCCGGTGGCGGCTACGCCTTACCGGGCCTACGTTTCGTGCCTTTGTAGGCCCGGTAAGCGCAGCGCCACCGGGCGAAAAGACATCACCCTTCGTGCAACCCGCACTCGCGCTTCAATCCAAAGAATCGCGTCTCTTCTTCCGCCATTCCCGGTTCCCATTTACGCGTGGTGTGGGTATCGCCCACAGACAGATACCCCTGATCCCACAGAGGATGGTACTTCAGCCCGTGTTTTTGCAGGTACTGGTACACCGTGCGGTTATCCCAGTCGATAATCGGCAGCACTTTGAATACTCCACGCTGCACCGCCAGCACCGGTAGCGTCGCCCGGCTGCCGGACTGCTCACGACGCAGGCCCGCAAACCAGGTCTGCGCGTTCAGCTCTTTCAGCGCCCGGTTCATCGGCTCGACTTTGTTGATCTCATTGTATTTCTCAATGCCTTCAACGCCCTGCTCCCACAGTTTGCCGTAGCGCGCCTCCTGCCAGGCCGCACTCTGCTCTGCGCGGTAGACTTTCAGATTCAGCTTGAGCTTGTCCGTTAGCTCGTCGATAAACTGGTAGGTTTCCGGGAACAGATAGCCGGTATCGGTGAGGATCACCGGAATGTCCGGGCGGATCTGATTCACCAGATGCAAGCTGACAGCCGCCTGAATACCAAAGCTCGACGAGAGCACATAGTCACCCGGCAGGTTTTCCAGCGCCCACGCCACGCGCCCTTCGGCGTCGAGCTTTTCCAGATGGGCGTTGGTTTCTGCCAGCGCCAGGATGCGTTCGACTTTTGGCAGGTCATTAAGGGCGGTTAGATCGAGTACGGACATAAGAACCTCACTTGCCTGTTTTGCCGGGCGGCACTGCGTTTGCCCGGCCTACAACACCTGTTAAACCGTCGGGATATTACTCCCAGAAATCCCTTGCGGGATCGAGCACCGGGCGAATGATGCCCGCACGCACCGTAAAGTCGCCGAAGCCTTCACCCGCTTCGCGCTCTTTTGCCCAGCGCCCGACAAGCTCATCGATAGATTCAAGAATTTCCGGTTCCGTGATGTTTTCGCGGTACATACGCGGAATACGTGTGCCCATACGGTTGCCGCCAAGATGCACGTTGTAGCGACCCGGTGCTTTACCGACCAGGCCCAGTTCTGCCAGCATCGCGCGGCCACAGCCGTTCGGGCAGCCCGTCACGCGCATCACGATATGTTCGTCAGGGATACCGTGTTTTTCCAGGATCGTTTCCACTTTGTCGGTGAACGACGGCAGGAAGCGTTCGGCTTCGGCCATCGCCAGCGGGCAGGTCGGGAACGACACGCAGGCCATAGAGTTTTCACGTTGCGGTTTCACCGCATTCATTAACCCGTGATCGCGCGCCAGTTTCTCGATCTTCGCCTTCTGGCTCTCCGGCACACCAGCAATGATCAGGTTCTGGTTAGCAGTAATGCGAAACTCGCCTTTATGGATCTTAGCAATTTCCAGCAGCCCGGTTTTCAGCGGACGGCCGGGATAATCCAGAATGCGGCCATTTTCGATAAACAGCGTCAGGTGCCATTTATTGTCGATGCCTTTTACCCAGCCAATGCGATCGCCGCGACCGGTGAATTCGTAAGGGCGGATCGGCTCAAACTTGATGCCCGCACGACGCTCCACCTCTTCTTTGAACGTCTCAACGCCCACGCGCTCCAGCGTGTATTTGGTTTTCGCGTTTTTACGGTCGGTACGGTTGCCCCAGTCGCGCTGGGTCGTGACCACCGCTTCCGCCACGGCCAGCGTGTGTTCGAGCGGCAGGAAGCCGAACTCGCTCGCGGTACGGGCGTAGGTTTTCTTGTTACCGTGCTCAATGGACAAACCACCGCCCACCAGCAGGTTGAAGCCGACCAGCTTGCCGTTTTCCGCAATCGCCACAAAGTTCATGTCGTTGGCGTGCAGATCGATGTCGTTCTGCGGCGGGATCACCACCGTGGTTTTGAACTTACGCGGCAGATAGGTCTGGCCGAGGATCGGTTCTTCGTCAGTGGTGGCGACTTTTTCCTGATCGAGCCAGATCTCCGCATAGGCGCGGGTGCGCGGCAGCAGGTGCTCAGAGATCTTCTTCGCCCATTCATAGGCTTCGGCATGCAGCTCAGACTCAAACGGGTTCGAGGTGCAGAGCACGTTGCGGTTCATGTCGTTGGCGGTCGCCAGCGCGTCCAGTCCAACCGAGTGCAGCATCTGGTGTACCGGCTTCACGTTCTTCTTCAGAATGCCGTGGAACTGGAAGGTCTGACGGTTGGTCAGACGGATGCTGCCGTAAATCGTGTTTTCACCGGCAAACTTGTCGATCGCCTGCCACTGTCTGGTGGTGATGATCCCGCCCGGCAGACGGCAGCGCAGCAGCATCGCGTGGCGCGGCTCCAGCTTCTGTTCAGCACGTTCGGCGCGAATATCGCGGTCGTCCTGCTGGTACATACCGTGGAAACGGATCAGCAGGAAGTTGTCGCCTTTGAAACCGCCGGTCAGACCGTCATTTAAATCTTCGGCAATGGTGCCGCGCAGGTAGTTGCTTTCCAGCTTCATGCGTTCGGCGTCAGACAGTTTGCCTTCGACCACCAGTGGGCCTGGATGTTTTTCGCTCATTAGTAGACATCTCGCTGATAACGGCGCTCAACGCGCAGCTCACTTAAAAATTCATCCGCCGTTTCGGCATCCATACCGCCGAATTCGGCAATCACTTCCAGCAACGCCTGCTCAACGTCTTTCGCCATGCGATTGGCGTCGCCGCAGACGTAAATGTGGGCACCGTCATTGATCCAGCGCCACAGCTCTGCGCCCTGTTCGCGCAGTTTGTCTTGTACGTATACTTTTTCTTTTTGGTCACGGGACCAGGCCAGATCGATGCGGGTCAGCACGCCCTCTTTCACGTAACGCTGCCACTCCACCTGGTAGAGGAAATCTTCTGTAAAGTGTGGGTTGCCGAAGAAGAGCCAGTTTTTGCCTGGCGCGTCATCTGCGGCACGCTGCTGCATAAAAGCGCGGAACGGTGCAATACCGGTTCCCGGACCAATCATAATGACCGGTGTTTCCGGGTTCGCTGGCAGACGGAAATTGTCGTTGTGCTCGATAAAGACGCGGACTTCGCCGTCTTCCTCTACGCGGTCAGCCAGGAAGCTCGACGCACCACCCGCACGCGGGCGGCCTTCGATGTCGTAACGCACCACACCGACGGTGATGTGCACTTCGCTTTCCACTTCGGCCTGCGAGGAGGCAATGGAGTAAAGACGCGGTGTCAGCGGACGCAGCAGGCCGATCAGGGCTTCCGCATCCAGCTGAGCTGGCGAGAAACGTACCATATCGACAATTGGCGTCGTTGCCGCGTAATGCTGCAGTTTCGCTTTATCACCCACTAATGGCAGCAGCGATTCGCTGCGCGTTAACGTGGCGTAGTTTTCCACAATATTGGCGGTATTCACCGTCAGCTCGAAATGCCACTGCAGCGCTTCGGAGAGCGGCAGCGTTTTGCCCTCAATGGTGACTGGCTCCGTGCCTTTCAGCCACAGCAGCTCAACCAGTTCTTTCACCAGTGCCGGATCGTTCTGATACCAGACGCCCAGCGCATCGCCAGGCTGATAACGCAGGCCGGAATCACCGAGATCGATCTCAATATGGCGGATGTCTTTTTCCGAATCGCGGCCGGTGATTTTCTGATTCACCGACAGGCTCGCCGCCAGCGGAGCCTCTTTGGTGTAAGGGCTGGTGTGGATCTCATTGACAGTGCCCGCTGCGGTAACGGCGGCCTGTGCTGGCGTCTCTTTCGGGACGCGGGCTTTCAGTACCTCAACGATGCGTGCACGCCATTCCGCGGCAGCCGCCTGGTATTCAACATCCGCATCTACACGGTCCAGCAGGCGCTCTGCGCCCAGCTCCGCCAGCTTGCTGTCAAAATCTTTACCGGACTGGCAGAAGAATTCATAGGAGGTGTCACCCAGGCCGAATACGGCAAAGGCGGTGCCATCCAGTTTGGGGGCTTTTTTCGAGAACAGGAACTTGTGCAACGCCACCGCTTCTTCTGCGGGTTCACCTTCCCCTTGCGTTGAGGCGACAACCACCAGCAGTTTTTCTGACGCGATTTGCTTAAATTTATACTCCCCGGCATTCACCAGGTTCACGTTCAGTTTGGCGGCGAGCAGGTCATCACGCAGCGCTTCCGCCACGCGGCGGGCGTTGCCCGTTTGTGAGGCGGAGATCAGCGTAATGGCAGGAATTTCAACGGCCGTTGCCGGTGCGCCAGCCACGGCACCAGGCTGCTGGTTGAGCATTCCCCAGAAATAGCCGGAAACCCAGGCAAGCTGAGTGGGTGAAAAATCAGTGGTCGCGGCCTGAAGGCGCGCCAGTTGCTCCGGGTTCAGGGGAAGCAAATTTGAAGGTGGGGCCTGTGTTGTCATGCGTCGTTATGTTCCAGTAGCAAAGCGGAATTTAAGCGAATAAATCCAAACTGAAGATAAGGTTAACGGCGGGGATAATAACAATTAAAGAAGGGATGGAAATAATAAATAACCAAAAGGACTAACCTCTTTTAGTTATCGTTCTTAACGGTAAAACAGATTAATTAACTTGTTGAAATTTAAATAGAATAAATGAAGGAAAGGCCTCATAAACGGCGTTCCGGTATCAGAGCCGTTTTAGTTAATGATAAAAATTGTGCTTTCCGGTACTATGCGGCGGTTTTTTCCGCATTACTGAGAGCGATGATGTCCACCACACTGTTTAAAGATTTCACCTTCGAAGCCGCCCATCACCTTCCGCATGTCCCTGAAGGGCATAAATGTGGCCGCCTGCACGGGCACTCGTTTATGGTGCGTCTTGAGATCACCGGTGAAGTCGATCCGCATACCGGTTGGATCATGGACTTTGCTGAACTGAAGGCCGCGTTTAAGCCAACCTACGATCGTCTGGATCACTACTATCTGAATGACATTCCGGGTCTTGAGAACCCGACCAGCGAAGTGCTGGCAAAATGGATTTGGGATCAGATGAAACCGCTGGTGCCGCTGCTGAGCGCGGTGATGATCAAAGAGACCTGCACCGCAGGCTGTGTGTATCGCGGAGAATGATGCTTGCCGGGTGGCGGCTTCGCCTTACCCGGCCGGCAAAAGCCTCGAACCGCAGGCCCGGTAAGCGGGAGCGCCACCGGGCTTTTTTAGGCAATATTCAGGTACTTGTGCGTCTGCATCGACAACCGCCAGTTGCGGGCGATACAGGTTTCAATGCACAGACGCGTCGCATCGTCTTTCTGGCTGATCGGCTGTAGCGCAATCACGCGCTGTTTTTCGTCCGTCAGCGTCGCCAGCAACTCATCCAGCGCTTCAATATCACGCACGCGGCCGACCGGGTGTTTGATCTCATCTGCACGCTCCAGCGCCTGAGAAAGCACGTCATACCCGCCGCGCATATTCACCTTTGGCGACACCGTCACCCACGTGGAGTGGGAGCAGCGCACTTCATGAGTACCGCTGGTTTCGATCTGACAGCTATAACCGTTTTTTTCAAGCAGTTCGGTCAGCGGCATCAGGTCGTGGATGCAGGGCTCACCGCCGGTGATCACTACATGGCGAGCCGTCCAGCCCTGACGACCAATGATGGCCAGCAGATCTTCCGGGCTGCCTGCCCCCCACTTATCACTCTCTTTGGTTTTCGCCAGAATGCTAAACAGCGACACTTCCCGATCTGCGAGTTTATCCCACGTATGTTTGGTATCACACCAGGCACAGCCAACCGGGCATCCCTGTAAACGAATAAAGATAGCGGGAACGCCGGTAAAGTAACCCTCGCCTTGCAGGGTCTGGAACATCTCGTTAATCGGGTACTGCATAGTCATCTCAGTTAAGGGGATAAACGATAAGTATCGCAGATCCCCGCCGGATGGTCATGCTCCATCGGTGCTTTGCGCGACAATCGCCGCCATAAACCGTTCCGTAATTTGCTGCGGACGGGTGATGGCTCCCCCGACAACCACCGCATGCGCCCCAAGCGCCAGACATCTGGCCGCGCGCTCGGGAGTATCCACGTTGCCTTCGGCAATCACCGGGATCGTGACGGCAGCCAGTACCGCTTTCAGTAACCCGCAGTCATTCTCCGGAAGCGAATGGCCTGCGGTCTCCGCCGTATAGCCGTAAAGCGTGGTCCCGACACAATCAAAGCCGAGTGCCTGCGCCGTCACGGCCTCCTGCACGGTGGAAATATCCGCCATCAGCAGCAGCGAGGGGTAACGGGCGCGGATCTGCGCGACCAACGTTTCCAGAGTTCCCCCACCGGGACGCTTCCGGGCGGTCGCATCCAGCGCGATGATGTCCGGGGTGACCGCCATGAGCTCATCGACTTCCTTCATCGTCGCGGTGATGAACACCTCGCTATCCGGATAGTCCCGTTTGATGATCCCGATGATCGGCAGCGAGACCTGCCCCTTGATGGCTTCGATATCCACCACGCTGTTGGCGCGGATCGCCGCAGCCCCGCCCTGCGCCGCCGCCAGCGCCATTCTCGACATAATAAACGGGCTGTGCAGCGGTTCGTTTTCCAGCGCCTGACAGGAGACGACCAGTTTTCCCTTCAGGTTATCCAGTACAGTTTTCATTACGATAAGATCTCTTCCACTTCATTTTTGATAATGGTGACGTGCGGGCCATAAATGACCTGAACACCGTTACCGCGCACGATGACGCCGCGCGCGCCAGTCGCTTTTAATGCCGCTTCATTCACTTTGCTACCGTCTTTCACCGTGACGCGAAGGCGCGTGGCGCAGCAGTCAACGTCATCCAGATTGTCTCTGCCGCCTAATCCGGCAATCACCGCCGTGGCGCGGTCGCTTTGCGGCAGGGTAACCTCGTCAGCCACCGCCTCCTTTTCACGGCCCGGCGTGGCAAAATCAAAACGGTTAATCAGATAGCGGAAGGTGAAGTAGTAAAGGAAGAACCACGGCACGCCCATCAGCGGGACGAACATCCAGTTGGTTTTTGCCTCACCCTGCAGAATGCCGAACAGCACGAAATCAATAAAACCGCCGGAGAAAGTCTGTCCGATGGTGATGTGCAGCATGTGCGCGAGCATGAACGCCAGCCCGTCGAATACCGCATGAATGACGTACAGCACCGGCGCAATAAACAGGAATGAGAACTCGATGGGCTCAGTAATTCCCGTCAGGAAAGAGGTTAACGCCGCTGAAAGCAGCAGCCCCGCAACGCGCTTTTTATTCTCGGGTTTTGCCGTGTGGTACATCGCGAGGCAAGCACCCAGCAGACCAAACATCATCGTAATAAAGCGCCCGGACATGAAGCGCGATGTGCCCTCATAGAAATGCTGCGTGTTCGGGTCGGCAAGCTGGGCGAAGAAGATCCGCTGTGTGCCCTCAACCAGATGGCCGTTGACGATTTCACTGCCGCCAAGCGCGGTGGTCCAGAACGGAAGATAGAAGATGTGGTGCAGACCAAACGGGCCAAGCATGCGCAGGATGAAGCCGTACAGCAAGGTGCCCAGATAGCCGGTGGCATCCACCAGCCCGCCGAGGCCAAAGATCAGCTTCTGGAAATGCGGCCAGACTACCGTCATGAGAGCCCCGACGAGTATCGCCGCCAGCGAGCTGATAATGGGGACAAAGCGTGAGCCGCCAAAGAAGCCGAGGAACTGCGGAAGCGCAATTTTGTTGAAGCGATGATGGAGCGCGCAGGTCACCAGTCCAATGACCACGCCGCCAAACACGCCGGTTTCCAGCGTCTGAATGCCCAGCGTCATGCCCTGCCCCACAGCACCCGGATTTTCAAGCGCCAGCTTCCCGGTCAGGATCAGCAGGGCGTTGATGGTGGCATTCATCACCAGAAACGCGAGCAGCGCCGCCAGCCCGGCCGTGCCTTTATCATTTTTGGCCAACCCGACGGCAACCCCAACGGCAAACAGCACGGAGAGATTTGCAAATACAATCGAACCCGCACTGCTCATAATGGTGAAGATGGCCTGCAGCCAGGCTACGTCTAAAAACGGATAAGCCGTGAGCGTGTTGGGGTTCGACAGCGCCCCGCCGATCCCCAGTAGCAGCCCCGCCGCCGGCAAAACGGCAATGGGCAACATAAAAGATTTGCCAAAGCGCTGCGCTTTTTCAAACCATCCGCCGGAAGAAGCTCCGCTGAACATGTGCATCATTTTTTCATCCCCCTGGTATAATGATGAAAATTTTTACCATAATTTAATGTTAAAGTGAAAATTACCATCAAAAACCAGGAGGCGGATCATACTTTTTCGAAATGACTGGCATCTTTCCCCCGCTTTCCGCCACACTAGCCGACAGAGAAACGTATTAAGGATCTAGCATGTCAGACCATGAAAACCTGCTGCTGAAGCTACGCCAGGAGGCTTCCGGGTATAGCCCTACACAACAAAAACTGGGGGAGTTTGTTCTCAACGATCCTGCGCGGGTGCTCTACCTGACGATCACCGAGCTGGCGCGTGAGAGCCAAACCAGCGAGGCCAGCGTGACGCGTCTTTGCCGGACGCTGGGGTGTAAGGGATATAACGAATTCAAAATGGCGCTGGCGCTGGATATCCAGCAGGGTCAGCCCGCACGTCAGGCCGGGGATGAAATTGATAACGTGGTGGATGAGTCGGTGCAGGCTCTGCAGGATACCGCCAGACTCCTCGACAGAACGCTGCTGGAAAAAGCGGCGCTGGCTCTGCATCAGGCGAAGTCGGTGCAGATTTATGGGGTAGCAGCCAGCGCGATCCTCGGTGAGTATCTGCACTATAAGCTGTTGCGACTGGGCAAACCTGCACAGCTTTTTAGCGATATGCACCGCGCAGCCATGAATGCGACAACGCTCTCTAAAGAGACGCTGGTTGTGGCCATTTCAAGCTCTGGCTCAACGCGGGACTTACTCCATGTCGTGAAACTTGCGCGCAAACGCGGTGTTCAGGTTCTGGCGCTCAGCAATACGCCACGAAGCCCTCTGGCTTCCCTTAGCGACATGCAACTGGTTGCAGCCAAGCCAGAGGGGCCACTCAGCGCGGGTGCGCTCAACGCTAAAGTTGGCGTCATGCTGCTGGTCGAGTTGCTTACCACTTCACTTATCGCAATCGATAGCCATTATGGTGACGTTAGCCAACAAACCGCCAGCGCCACATTGCCGCTTCTGCTATAGAAAATAAAAAACCCGCCGAAGCGGGTTTTTTTAGAAGAACGAAAGTTCAGGCTTATGCCTGGCCTTTGATCTCTTTACGGCCGTTGTATGGTGCTTTTTCGCCCAGCGCTTCTTCGATACGAATCAGCTGGTTGTATTTAGCAACACGGTCAGAACGGCTCATAGAACCAGTTTTGATCTGGCCTGCAGCAGTACCCACAGCCAGGTCAGCGATGGTCGCGTCTTCAGTTTCGCCAGAACGGTGAGAGATAACAGCAGTGTAGCCAGCGTCTTTCGCCATCTTGATTGCAGCCAGCGTTTCGGTCAGAGAACCGATCTGGTTGAATTTGATCAGGATGGAGTTAACGATGCCTTTCTCGATGCCTTCTTTCAGGATCTTGGTGTTGGTTACGAACAGATCGTCACCAACCAGCTGAATTTTGTCGCCCAGCACTTTGGTCTGGTATGCGAAACCATCCCAGTCAGACTCGTCCAGACCGTCTTCGATAGAAACGATTGGGTACTGTTTGGTCAGGTCTTCCAGGAAGTGGGTGAACTCTTCGGAGGTGAACGCTTTGTTGCCTTCGCCAGCCAGAACGTATTTACCGTCTTTGTAGAATTCAGACGCTGCACAGTCCATCGCCAGGGTGATGTCTTTGCCCAGCTCGTAGCCAGCAGCTTTAACCGCTTCAGCGATTACAGCCAGTGCTTCTGCGTTAGAACCCAGGTTTGGCGCGTAGCCACCTTCGTCACCCACAGCAGTGTTCATACCTTTAGCTTTCAGAACCTTAGCCAGGTTGTGGAACACTTCAGAACCCATACGTACAGCTTCTTTCAGGGATTTCGCGCCAACTGGCTGAATCATGAATTCCTGAATATCAACGTTGTTGTCTGCGTGCTCACCACCGTTGATGATGTTCATCATTGGTACAGGCATGGAGTATTTGCCTGGGGTGCCGTTCAGTTCAGCGATGTGTTCGAACAGTGGCATGCCTTTAGCGGCAGCGGCTGCTTTGGCGTTCGCCAGGGAAACCGCCAGGATTGCGTTCGCACCGAAGTTAGATTTGTTTTCAGTACCGTCCAGATCGATCATGATCTTGTCGATGCCAGCCTGGTCTTTAGCGTCTTTACCCAGGATTGCCTGAGCAATAGGACCGTTTACAGCGCCAACAGCTTTCAGTACGCCTTTGCCCAGGAAGCGGGATTTGTCGCCATCGCGCAGTTCCAGCGCTTCGCGGGAACCAGTAGAAGCACCTGATGGAGCAGCTGCCATACCGACGAAACCACCTTCCAGATGAACTTCAGCTTCAACGGTCGGGTTACCACGGGAGTCGATGATTTCACGACCGATGACTTTAACGATTTTGGACATTAGATTTTCCTCAGTACAAGTTAAACTAAAACTCCAGACAAACAACGCGTACCAAAGGTACGCGTTGCCGTTCTAACTTTTTTTACTTCGCCTGACGCTTCTGGTACTCGCTGGCGGCTTTCACAAAGCCTGCAAACAGCGGATGTCCGTCACGTGGCGTTGAAGTAAATTCCGGGTGGAACTGGCAGGCAACGAACCACGGATGGTTTGGCACCTCGATGATCTCGACTAACTGATCATCCCCGGAACGGCCCGCAACACGCAGACCCGCAGCTTCAATTTGTTTCAACAACATGTTGTTGACTTCATAGCGGTGACGATGGCGCTCGGTGATCACCGGCTCGCCATACAGCTTACGAACCACGCTATCGTCAGACAGCTGGCAGGCCTGTGCGCCAAGACGCATTGTGCCACCCAGATCGCTCTTCTCGGTACGGACTTCGACGTTACCTTCTTCGTCACGCCATTCAGTGATAAGCGCCACTACAGGGTACTTACAGTCTGGCACAAATTCCGTAGAGTTCGCGTTTTCCATGCCCGCTACGTTGCGCGCAAATTCGATCAGCGCAACCTGCATACCCAGGCAGATACCGAGGTATGGAATATTGTTTTCACGCGCATAGCGCGCGGTGGCGATCTTGCCTTCCACACCACGGTAGCCGAAGCCGCCAGGGATCAGAATAGCATCCAGATCTTTCAGAATTTCCACGCCACGTGTTTCAACATCCTGCGAATCAATCAGCTTGATGTTCACGGAGACGCGGTTCTTCAGACCGCCATGTTTCAGCGCTTCGATAACTGACTTATAGGCATCCGGCAGTTCAATGTACTTGCCGACCATACCGATAGTCACTTCACCCGCCGGATTCGCTTCTTCATAGATAACCTGTTCCCATTCAGACAGATTAGCTTCCGGACAGTTCAGGCTGAATCGTTTACAAATATAATCGTCCAGGCCCTGTGATTTCAACAGGCCTGGGATTTT
Organism: Enterobacter sp. MALB-1; assembly: GCF_041021625.1. NCBI lineage: Bacteria > Pseudomonadati > Pseudomonadota > Gammaproteobacteria > Enterobacterales > Enterobacteriaceae > Enterobacter > Enterobacter sp. MALB-1. The sequence goes on along the minus strand of NZ_JBDPJL010000001.1, from coordinate 1,011,100 downwards.
ATAAATGGAATCGACATCTTTCATTGAAATAACGGCTTTTTCTGGCACGTTACAGAACAATGCAATTTTCGCACGCTCGTTCGCCGGAACCGCGCGATCGGAGCGGCAAACCAGGATGTCTGGCTGAATACCAATAGAGAGCAGTTCTTTAACAGAGTGCTGAGTCGGTTTGGTTTTCACTTCACCTGCGGCTGCCATGTATGGCACCAGCGTCAGGTGCATGAACAGCGCGTGTTCACGACCAATATCTACCGCCAGCTGACGAATCGCTTCCAGGAACGGCAGGGATTCGATATCACCTACCGTACCGCCGATTTCAACCAGCACCACGTCATGCCCTTCGCCACCAGCAAGGACGCGTTCTTTGATGGCGTTAGTGATGTGTGGGATAACCTGAACGGTCGCGCCCAGATAGTCACCGCGGCGCTCTTTACGCAGAACGTCGGAGTAGATGCGGCCAGTCGTAAAGTTGTTACGACGGGTCATTTTGGTGCGGATGAAACGCTCGTAGTGGCCAAGATCCAGATCGGTTTCAGCGCCGTCTTCAGTAACGAACACTTCCCCGTGTTGGATTGGGCTCATGGTGCCCGGATCGACGTTGATGTACGGGTCCAGTTTCATCATGGTCACATTGAGGCCACGGGCTTCAAGAATGGCTGCGAGGGAGGCTGCGGCAATGCCTTTACCCAGAGAGGATACGACCCCGCCGGTCACAAAAATATAGTTCGTTGTCATGCTGAACCTGAGAAGTTAGGGTGAAACGATGGAATAACCAGGACGGGAAAGTAGTATACCCGAACACGGCGAGCGCCACAAACTTTCATTCTCCGTCTCCTTTCCAGGTCATGACAAACATAAGGAGTGAGAAAATAGCCCCTTTTGGGTAAATGTTTTTGACGCAAATCAAGCGCTTGTCATTTAAAAAATCACACAAATTGCGCTTGATCGCAAAATTCCGTTAGAGATCAGATTCCTGGCGTTTTACTTCCTGCCAGACATCTTCCATCGCAGCGAGGTCAATCCCGGTCATTTCCAGGCCACGCGAGGCCACAATCCGCTCGACTTCACGGAAGCGTCGCTCAAATTTAATGTTGGCTTTTTGTAGCGCGGTTTCCGCTTTTACACCCAAATGGCGCGAAAGGTTAACGGTCGCGAACAGCAGGTCGCCCATCTCCTCTTCCAGCTTCGCTTCATCCACCACGGCCTGTTGCGCTTCATGCATCACTTCGTCGATCTCTTCGTGTACTTTATCCAGCACCGGGCCCAGGGAGTGCCAGTCAAAGCCGACAGCGGAGCAGCGTTTCTGAATTTTATGCGCGCGCATCAGCGCAGGCAGGCTCAGCGGGATATCATCCAGTGCGGAATGCTGGGATTTTTCGGCGCGCTCGGCGCTTTTGATTTGCTCCCAGCGAGCCAGCACTTCCGCGCTGTTCCCTGCGGTGGCGTCGCCAAAGATATGCGGATGGCGGCGCTCCAGTTTGTCGCTGATCGCGGCGCAGATATCGTCAAAGTTAAAGCGCCCCTCTTCCTGCGCCATCTGGGCGTAGAACACTACCTGGAACAGCAGGTCGCCGAGTTCACCGCGCAGGTCGTCGAAATCTTCGCGTGAAATAGCGTCCAGCACCTCGTAAGTCTCTTCGAGGGTATAAGGCGCGATGGTCGCGAAAGTCTGCTCTTTGTCCCACGGGCAGCCGTTTTCCGGGTCGCGCAGGCGTTTCATGATGCCGAGCAGGCGGTCGATTTGAGTCATGGTTATGTCCTGATAAAAAAATGCCGGGTGGCGGCTTACGCCTTACCCGGCCTACAACAGAGGGAAATCTTAACCGCCGTGCAGACGACGCGCGTCAATCACATCCGGTACCTGGTTCAGTTTGCCAAGCACGCGGCCCAGCACCTGCAGGTTATAGATTTCGATAGTCATATCGATGGTGGCAAGCTGCTCGCGGGTATCGCTGCGGCTGGCGACGCCCAGCACGTTGACCTTCTCGTTGGCGAGAATGGTGGTGATGTCGCGCAGCAGGCCGCTCCGATCGTTCGCGGTGACGCGCACCACCAGCGAGTAGCCAGCGGAGTAGCTTTCACCCCAGACGGCTTCCACGATACGTTCCGGCGCATGAGATTGCAGCTCGGCAAGCTGGTCGCAGTCAGACCGGTGAATCGAAATCCCGCGCCCCTGCGTGATAAAGCCCACGATATCATCGCCCGGAATCGGCTGGCAGCAGCGGGCAATATGGTGCATCAGATTACCGACCCCTTCGACAACCACGCGGCCATTGTCTTTGCTGCGCTGCTGCGGGGCATAGGTTTTCTGCTGCAGTTGCTTCAGTGCGGCGGCATCCTGCTCTGCTGCGCTTGGCTTGTTAAACTGCGCCTGCAGGAAGTTGACCATCTGGTTCAGACGGATATCACCGCCGCCAATCGCCGCTAGCAGCTCATCCAGCTCGTTAAAGTTGTAGCGCGGCAACAGGAATTTTTCCGCCTCTTTGAGGCTGATGCCGATATGCTCCAGCTCATCATCAAGGATCTGGCGTCCGGCAAGAATGTTTTTGTCACGATCCTGCTTACGGAACCAGGCGTGAATTTTGGAGCGGCCACGGCTGGTCGTGACGTAACCCAGGTTCGGGTTAAGCCAGTCACGGCTCGGGTTTGGCTGCTTCTGGGTGATGATTTCAATCTGATCGCCCATCTGCAACTGATAGGTAAACGGTACAATACGCCCGCCGATTTTCGCACCGATGCAGCGGTGCCCCACATCACTGTGGATGTGGTAGGCGAAGTCGAGCGGTGTCGAACCTGCCGGCAGGTCGACAACATCGCCTTTTGGTGTAAAGACGTACACCCGGTCATCAAAGACCTGGCTGCGCACTTCATCGAGCATTTCGCCGGAATCAGCCATCTCCTCCTGCCACGCAATCAGCTTACGCAGCCAGGCGATACGATCTTCATGGCCGGAGCGCGCGCCGCCAGAGGTCCCCTCTTTATATTTCCAGTGCGCAGCTACGCCCAGCTCGGCGTCTTCATGCATCTGTTTGGTGCGGATCTGGATTTCAACCGTTTTGCCGCCAGGGCCAAGCACAACGGTATGAATGGACTGGTAGCCGTTGGGTTTCGGGTTCGCGACATAGTCATCGAACTCGTCCGGCAGATGGCGGAAGTGAGTATGTACTATCCCCAGCGCGGCATAGCAGTCCTGCAAACGCTCCGCGACAATACGCACCGCTCGCACATCGAACAGCTCGTCAAAAGCGAGATGTTTCTTCTGCATTTTGCGCCAGATGCTGTAGATGTGCTTCGGACGCCCATACACTTCGGCGCGCACATTCTCTTCTTTCATCGCCTTGCGTAACCCGCTGACAAACTCATCGATATAGTGCTCGCGATCGATGCGACGCTCGTGCAGCAGTTTAGCAATGCGCTTGTATTCCGCCGGATGGAGATAACGGAAGCAGTAGTCCTCAAGCTCCCATTTAAGCTGACCGATCCCTAAGCGGTTCGCCAGCGGCGCATAAATATTTGTACACTCTTTGGCGGCCAGTACGCGCTCGTCTTCCGGCGCATCCTTCACTTCACGCAGGTGAGCAATACGTTCGGCCAGCTTGATGACCACGCAGCGAAAATCATCCACCATAGCCAGCAGCATACGGCGAACGTTATCCACCTGCTCTGAGGAGACGGAGTCTGTCTGCGCGGCTTTAAGCTGGCGAATTGCCGCCATATCACGCACGCCGTGAATAAGCGCGACAACGGGCTTACCGACGCTTTCACGCAGTACATCTTCACTGACAACATCAGCATCGGCCAGCGGGAATAAGAGCGCAGCCTGTAGCGTTTCGATGTCCATGTTCAGCATGGACAAAATTTCCACCATTTCCACGCCGCGCCATAACAGCAAATCAGCGTCCGGATGCCCCTGCGTGGTGCGCAAACAATAGGCCCAGGTTTCGGTTAAGCGTTCACACGACTGCTGGCTGGAAATCCCCAGACTTGCGATCCATTTTTGAGGGTCAAACTCACCAGCTTTATTAAGATGTGCACTTCTTACCGCAACCATCGTCCTCTCCTTTAGGGACCAGGGCCTGTCGAAGTCGACAAGCCAAACAAATTAGATGTGCTCAAACAACACCATTGATTCCAGATGTCCAGTGTGCGGGAACATGTCCAGCATTGCCAGACGCTGAATCTGGTAACCCGCACCCGTTAGTGCCTCACTATCCCTGGCGAGCGTCGCCGGGTTACAGGAGACATAGACCACGCGCTTCGGCGCGAGTTTAATTATATGTTGCATCACCCCCGAAGCGCCTGCACGCGCCGGGTCGAGCAGGATTTTGTCGAAACCCTGTTTTGCCCAGGGTTGTCTGGTGACATCATCCTCAAGATTTTGATGAAAGAATGTCACATTTTGCAACCCGTTCTGTTGAGCATTTTCCTGCCCTTTCGCCACCAGCGCCTCGACACCCTCCACACCCACCACGCTCGCAGCTTTCTGAGCCAGAGGCAGTGTGAAATTGCCCATACCGCAGAACAGATCGAGCACCCGGTCCGTTGGCTGTACATCCAGCCACGCCAGCGCGTGAGCAATCATCTGCTGGTTAACGCCGTCATTCACCTGGATGAAATCCCGCGGGCTGAACGTTAAGCGTAGCCCGTTTGACGCATACCAGGGGGCCTCACCTGTAACCTGATCAAGTATCTCGCTTTGTGGCGCGAGGAAAAGCGCAAGCTCGTGAGAATGCGAAAAGCGTTCCAGTTTTTCGCGATCTTTTTTCGACAGTGGCGCGGTGTGGCGCAGCACCATCAACGGGCCGTTATTGGCAAGAACCAGTTCGACATGGCCCAGGTGGCGAACGCCTTCCAGCGACGCAAGGCAGTTGCGCACGTCCGGGAGCAATGCCTCCAGACGGGGCACCAAAATGGGGCACTGATTGATATCAACGATATCGCTGGAGCCAGCCTTGCGAAATCCCATCTCCAGCCGTTCGGTTTTTGGCTGGTAGCTGAGGCTCAGCCGAGCACGACGGCGATAACCCCAGGGCTGATCCGCAATAATCTCGTTCACGTCATGTTTGATCAGGCGCGCCAGTGCGTTACTTTTGCTTTTATGCTGTAAAACTACGCTGGCATGCTGTTGCTGACAGCCTCCGCAAACGCCAAAATGCGGGCAGCGAGGTATCACACGTTCAGGGCTATCATTAAGACGACGTTTCACCAGACCGCGCGCGTACTGGCGTTTATCTTCCGTGAGGGTAATTTCTGCTCGTTCTGTTGGCAGCAAACCTGATATAAACACTGTCTTACCATTGTGACGCGCCACCCCCTGACCAAAGGGATCGAGGTCTGTGGCTTCAACAGTTATGATCTGACGCGTCGTCACACGTCGCTTTGCAGAGTAGAATTGCGCCATTGCCGAGATTTTTCTCAAATAAACATAATTACCCTAATTGTCCCATAACGGAACGCCATGACCAACTACAGCCTGCGTGCGCGCATGATGATTTTGATCCTCGCCCCCACCGTACTTATCGGTTTGTTGTTGAGTATCTTCTTTGTGGTGCATCGCTATAACGATTTGCAGAGGCAACTGGAAGATGCCGGCGCGAGCATTATTGAGCCGCTCGCCGTCTCCAGTGAGTACGGTATGAACCTGCAAAACCGCGAATCCATTGGTCAGTTAATTAGCGTGCTGCACCGCCGTCATTCGGAGATCGTGCGCGCGATTTCCGTTTACGACGAGCATAACCGTCTGTTCGTCACCTCAAATTTTCACCTCGATCCTGCTGAACTGAAAATCCCGGACGGCACGCCCTTCCCGCGTCATCTCAGCGTGCTGCGGCGTGGCGATATCATGATCCTGCGAACCCCCATCATTTCGGAAAGTTATTCACCTGATGAATCGGCTATGTCGGATGCCAAGTCCGGCAATAATATGTTGGGATATGTGGCGCTGGAGCTGGATCTCAAGTCGGTGAGGCTGCAGCAGTACAAAGAAATTTTCATCTCCGGCATGATGATGCTGTTCTGCATTGGCATCGCGCTTATTTTCGGCTGGCGACTGATGCGCGACGTCACGGGGCCTATCCGTAATATGGTCAACACCGTTGACCGTATCCGCCGCGGCCAGCTCGACAGCCGCGTGGAAGGGTTTATGTTGGGCGAGCTGGATATGTTGAAAAACGGCATCAACTCGATGGCGATGTCGCTGGCGGCCTATCATGAAGAGATGCAGCACAACGTCGACCAGGCAACGTCCGATCTGCGCGAAACGCTGGAACAGATGGAGATCCAGAACGTCGAGCTGGATCTGGCGAAAAAACGCGCCCAGGAAGCGGCACGTATTAAGTCCGAATTCCTTGCCAATATGTCACACGAGCTGCGAACACCGCTGAACGGCGTGATCGGTTTTACCCGTCTGACGCTGAAAAGCGAGCTGAACCCAACCCAGCGCGATCACCTGCACACCATCGAACGGTCGGCTAACAACCTGCTGGCGATCATTAACGACGTGCTGGACTTCTCCAAGCTGGAAGCAGGCAAACTGATTCTGGAAAGCATTCCCTTCCCGCTGCGCAGTACGCTGGATGAAGTGGTCACGCTTCTCGCGCACTCCTCGCATGATAAAGGGCTGGAGCTGACGCTCAATATCAAGAACGACGTACCGGATAATGTTATTGGCGATCCGCTGCGTTTGCAGCAGGTCATCACCAACCTGGTGGGTAACGCCATCAAGTTCACCGAGAGCGGCAATATCGATATTCTGGTCGAGAAACGGGCGCTCAGTAACAATAAAGTGCAGATTGAGGTTCAGATCCGCGATACCGGCATTGGTATTCCTGAGCGCGACCAGTCGCGTCTGTTCCAGGCGTTCCGTCAGGCGGATGCCAGTATCTCCCGCCGCCACGGAGGTACAGGCCTGGGGCTGGTGATCACCCAAAAACTGGTGAAAGAGATGGGGGGAGATATCTCCTTCCACAGCCAGCCAAACCGTGGTTCAACCTTCTGGTTCCATATCAACCTCGATCTCAATCCAAACGTGATGACGGACGGGCCGGTCACTAACTGCCTGAAAGGGATGCGTCTGGCCTATGTTGAACCGAATGCAGCTGCGGCTCAGTGTACGCTGGATATCTTAAGCACAAAGCCGCTTGAGGTTATCTACAGCCCAACCTTCTCCGCGCTGACCGTCGACCATTACGATATTCTGCTGATGGGCATTCCGGTCACCTTTACCGGTGAGCTGACCATGCAGCAGGAACGGCTGGCGAAAGCGGCCTCAATGACCGATTACCTGCTGCTGGCGCTGCCGTGTCATGCCCAGATTAACGCGGAAGAGCTGAAAAACGACGGCGCTGCAGCCTGTCTGCTAAAACCACTTACCGCGACAAGGTTGCTTCCTGCGCTGACAGAATACTGCCGTCTGACGCACCAGGTCCTGCCGCTGGTCAGCGATGAACATAAGCTGCCCATGACCGTAATGGCGGTAGATGACAACCCGGCAAACCTGAAGCTGATCGGCGTACTGCTTGAAGATCAGGTTCAGCACGTTGAGTTGTGCACCTGCGGCGCTGAGGCGGTTGAACGAGCTAAACAGATGCAGTTCGATCTGATATTGATGGATATTCAGATGCCAGGCATGGACGGTATCCGCGCCTGCGAGTTGATTCGCCAGCTCCCCCACCAGCAGCAAACGCCGGTCATTGCGGTGACCGCGCACGCGATGGCAGGCCAAAAAGAGAAGCTGCTGAGCGCCGGGATGAATGATTACCTGGCAAAGCCCATCGACGAAGAGAAACTGCATAGCCTGCTGCTGCGCTATAAGCCCGGACAACTCGGTGGGACGTATACCGTCGTTTCAGCAGACCCCGTAGAAATAAGCGTTAATCAGAACGCCACATTCGACTGGCAGCTGGCGCTACGCCAGGCGGCAGGTAAACCTGATCTCGCGCGCGAAATGCTTCAGATGCTGGTCGCGTTTTTGCCGGAAATCCGCAATAAAGTTGAAGAGCAGCTGGTCGGGGAAAGCCCGGACGAACTACTTGATGCTATCCACAAGCTACATGGCAGTTGTGGCTACAGCGGCGTGCCAAGGCTGAAAAATCTTTGCCAATTGCTGGAGCAGCAACTGCGTGCAGGCACACCGGAATCTGAGCTTGAACCCGAGTTTCTGGAGTTGCTGGATGAGATGGATAATGTGACGCGGGAAGCGATGAAGGTGCTGGGGAGTTAAAGGAAATGCCGGGTGGCGGCTTCGCCTTACCCGGCCTGCGATCGCAATCCTGCAGGCCCGGTAAGCGTAGCATCACCGGGCATTTACGGCTGAATCATCTGCCCCACTTTCAACACCGCCGCAATATTCCTTGCCGCCATCTGGACATTTTGCTGCGCATTTTCGAGCGCCTCTTCCAGTGAGCAGATGGTATAGATCACGCTAAACACGGCATCGATACCGTGATTGTGCACGACACCCACATCCGCTGTCAGGCTGCCTGCAATGCCGATAACCGGTTTGTTATAGCGTTTGGCCACCTTCGCCACGCCAACGGGCACTTTGCCGTGGATCGTCTGGCTGTCGATGCGCCCCTCTCCGGTAATGACCAAATCAGCATCGGCAACCTGTTCATCCAGATGCAGGGCATCAGTGACAATTTCAATGCCCTGCCGTAGCTGGGCACCGCAAAATGCATAAAGTGCCGCCCCCATTCCGCCAGCTGCGCCGCCACCGGCGAGATCTAAAACATGGGTATCCAGATCCCGTGCGATCACGTGGGCGTAATGTGCCAGCGCGTTATCCAGAGTGGCGATCATCTCTGGCGTGGCCCCTTTCTGAGGCCCGAACACCGCAGATGCCCCCTCTTCTCCGGTAAGCGGATTTGTGACATCGCAGGCGACCTCGATCCGGCAACCGGCCAGGCGCGTATCCAGCCCGCTCAGATCGATATGTGCCAGCCTTGCCAGCTCACTGCCGCCCTGACCGATTGGCTGTGCGTTCGCATCCAGCAGTTTTGCCCCCAGCGCCTGCACCATGCCAGCACCACCATCGTTGGTGGCGCTGCCGCCGATACCAATAATAATATGCTTAACACCCGCATCCAGCGCATGACGGATGAGCTCACCGGTTCCCCACGAGGTGGTTTTCAGCGGATTACGCTGAGAAGGCACAACCAGCTCAAGGCCACTGGCGGCTGCCATCTCGATGAATGCGCTCTGCTCGTCACCGGATATTCCAAAGAATCCTTCCACACGCTCACCTAATGGACCGGTGACCGGGACATGGACGATTCGCCCCTGAGTGGCGGCAACCATGGCTTCCACGGTTCCTTCCCCCCCATCAGCAACCGGCAATTTCACGTAGTGAGCCGAGGGGAAGATTTCGCGAAAACCGCGCTCTATCGCCGTCGCGACCTCAAGTGCACTCAAACTTTCCTTATATGAGTCCGGTGCGATAACTATTTTCATAAGCCATCCTTACGCATGTTAGCTACGTTAAGCATACACCATGGAAATAACCGCCAATGGGAGCGGTCCCAGTGTGTTTATCGTACCATGCATGGACGCTTATTGTCGAATGTCCAGTTCGGGATCAGGTACTGCATTGCCATTGCATCGTCGCGCGCCCCCAGTCCGTGTTTCAGGTACAGCTCATGGGCTTTCATCACCTGATCCATGTCCAGCTCAACGCCAAGGCCTGGCGTCGTCGGCACCTGCACCATGCCACCTTTGATCTCAAACGGCTGTTTGGTCAGGCGCTGGTTGCCTTCCTGCCAGATCCAGTGGGTATCGATAGCCGTAATATTGCCCGGCGCGGCGGCTGCCACGTGGGTGAACATCGCCAGAGAGATGTCGAAGTGGTTATTGGAATGTGAGCCCCAGGTCAGGCCAAACTCATGGCACATCTGCGCCACGCGAACCGAACCCTGCATCGTCCAGAAGTGCGGGTCAGCCAGCGGAATGTCGACAGACTGAAGAGACAAAGTATGCCCCATCTGTCGCCAGTCGGTGGCAATCATGTTGGTGGCGGTGGGTAACCCGGTGGCGCGGCGGAACTCCGCCATCACTTCACGCCCGGAGAAACCTTGCTCAGCCCCGCACGGATCTTCCGCGTAGGCCAGTACCCCCTTCAACTGCTTACCGATTTTGATCGCTTCATCAAGCGACCAGGCACCGTTCGGGTCCAGCGTTACGCGCGCCTGCGGGAAACGTTTTGCCAGCGCGGTAATTGCCTCCGCTTCTTCCTCGCCTGCCAGCACGCCCCCCTTCAGTTTGAAATCATTGAAACCGTATTTTTCATAAGCAGCTTCTGCCAGACGTACCACGGCATCCGGGGTCATCGCTTCATCATGACGAACGCGATACCAGTCGCAGTGTTCATCCGGCTGGCTCTGGTAAGGCAGCGGCGTCAGTTTGCGGTTGCCGACAAAGAACAGGTAACCGAGCATTTCCACTTCACTACGCTGCTGACCATCCCCCAGCAGTGAGGCGACATTAACACCCAGGTGTTGGCCCAGCAGATCCAGCATCGCGGCTTCGATGCCGGTCACTACATGGATAGTGGTACGCAGATCGAAAGTCTGCAGGCCGCGCCCGCCCGCATCACGCTCTGCAAAAGTGCTGCGCACGGTGCTCAGAACATTTTTGTATTCGCCGAGGGTTTTACCCACGACCAGCGGAATGGCATCTTCCAGCGTCTTACGGATCTTCTCTCCGCCCGGAATTTCCCCGACGCCGGTATGTCCGGCGTTGTCTTTAATGATCACGATATTGCGGGTAAAAAATGGGGCATGTGCGCCGCTCAGGTTCATCAGCATGCTGTCATGGCCCGCCACCGGAATGATCTGCATGGAAGTGACTACTGGGGTAGAAAATGTGCTCATCGTTCAATCCTTTTATCAGTGACGTCCAAAAACAGGGCGCTTACGGTCAAATGTCCAGCCGGGGATAAGGTACTGCATGGGGCCTGCGTCGTTACGTGCGCCGCCCGGCAGTTTTTTATACGCCTCATGCGCTTTGTGGATCTGATCCCAGTCAAGCTCCACGCCCAGCCCCGGCGCATCCGGCACGGCAATTTTGCCGTTTTTAATTTCCAGCGGATTTTTCGTCAGACGGGCTTCGCCTTCCTGCCAAATCCAGTGGGTATCTATAGCTGTCGGGTTACCCGGTGCCGCCGCACCAACGTGGGTAAACATCGCCAGTGAAATATCAAAATGGTTATTGGAGTGGCAGCCCCAGGTAAGGCCCCAGTCGTCACAGAGTTGGGCAACGCGCACCGCGCCAGAGAGCGTCCAGAAATGCGGGTCGGCCAGCGGAATATCCACTGAGTTAAGCATCACCGCATGGCCCATTTCCCGCCAGTTGGTGGCAATCATGTTGGTTGCGACCGGCAGGCCAGTCGCCCGGCGGAACTCCGCCATCACCTCGCGGCCAGAGAAACCTTGCTCAGCCCCGCACGGATCTTCCGCGTAGGTCAGCACATCGCCCATGCCTTTACACAGGGCGATAGCTTCATCCAGCAGCCATGCACCGTTCGGATCGACAGTAATACGCGCATCCGGGAAACGTTTTTTCAGCGCTCGCGCACTTTCAATTTCTTGCTCACCCGGCAACACGCCACCTTTCAGTTTAAAATCTTTAAAGCCGTAGCGGTCCTGGGCCGCCTCAGCCAGGCGAACCACCGCGTCGCTGGAAAGCGCTTCCTGATGACGCAGGTGATACCAATCGTGGCTGCCAGGCGAACGTTCAAGATAAGGCAGGTCAGTTTTGTTGCGATCGCCAACATAAAACAGATAGCCGAGTACCGTGACGGCATCACGCTGCTTGCCCGGCCCGAGCAGTTCACAAACCGGTACATTCAGCGTTTTGCCGAGCAAATCGAGCAGTGCCGCTTCCAGCGCGGCGACCGCGTTGACGCGCAGCTCAAAGGTCCATGCTCCTTTGCCGAACGTGTCGAAATCAGCCGACTGGTTGCCTTTGTGCACCCGCTGAACCACTTTGTTCAGCCGGGCGACTTCCTGACCTGTAACTTGCGGAATGGCATCGACCAACGTCTGGTAGATAACCTCTCCGCCAGGGGCTTCTCCCACGCCGGTATTACCGGCGCTGTCAGTGAGCACCACGATATTACGGGTAAACCAGGCATTATGAGCGCCGCCAATATTGAGCAGCATGCTGTCCTGCCCCGCCACCGGGATAACCTTCATCTCCGTTACGACAGGGCTTGATTGTGTAGTCATTATACGTGTCCTCCGACAGGTTTAAGCTCAATACGCTTGATATCCCCAACCAGCACCAGGTAGCTCAATACCGCCACCAGAGCATGCACACCGACGTAAATCAGCGCACCGCTGAAAGAACCGGTCGTTCCTACGATGTAGCCGATGGCAATGGGGGTCACAATTCCGGAAATGTTGCCGAACATGTTGAACAGACCGCCGCTCAGGCCACTGATCTCTTTCGGTGCAGTATCCGCCATCACAGCCCAACCCAGCGCGCCAATCCCTTTGCCGAAGAACGCCATCGCCATAAAGCCGATAATCATCCACTCCGCGCTCACATAGTTACAGAACACCATAGTCATCGAGAGCAGCATACCCAGCACGATAGGCGTTTTGCGGGCAATATTGAGCGAACCGGTACGGCGCATCAGCCAGTCGGAAATCACACCTCCCAACACTCCGCCCACGAAGCCGCAGATGGCCGGGATCGAGGCAACAAAGCCCGCTTTCAGAATCGACATTCCGCGCGCCTGCACCAGATAAACCGGGAACCAGGTGATGAAGAAGTAAGTTAACGCGTTGATACAGTACTGACCCAGATAGATGCCGATCATCATGCGTGACCCAACGAGCTGTTTGATCTGCGCCCATTTCTGGCTGAACGGCACTTTCTCTTTGGCAATCTTCTGATCCATGTTGATCAGCGCCCCGCCTTCCGCAATGTACTCCAGCTCTTTCTTGTTCACGCCCGGATGTTGGTTCGGTTCATGGATCACTTTCAGCCAGATGAAGCTAATGACGATCCCAAGCCCGCCCATAAAGAAGAAGACGTGCGACCAGCCCACTTCGTGGGTCAGCCAGCCCATGATCGGGGCGAAGATAACGGTGGCGAAATATTGCGCCGAGTTAAAAATTGCCACCGCGGTTCCCCTCTCCTGCGCCGGGAACCAGGCCGCCACAATACGGCTGTTACCAGGGAAGGAAGGCGCTTCCGCCAGGCCCACCAGGAAACGCAGGGTGAACAGCGCAACGATAATGCCAAAGCCGTTAAAGATATCGACGAAGCCCTGCAGCAGGGTAAACATCGACCAGATAAAGATGGACCAGAAGTAGACACGTTTAGAACCGAAGCGGTCAAGCAACCAGCCGCCTGGGATTTGGCCAATCACGTAGGCCCATGAAAATGCGGAGAAAACGTAACCCATGCCAACCGGGTCGAGTCCAATGTCTTTCGCCATTTCAGACCCGGCAATCGACAACGTAGCGCGGTCACCATAGTTAAAGGATGTGACGATAAACAGCATCACCACTATCCAGTAGCGAGCATTGGTGCGCTTTTCAGCGCTGCTCGCCGCGTGGCTTAATGTACTCATTGTTGCACTCCTGAATCTTGGCTCTCGCCAGGTTCATTCTGTACAGCACCTGTAGGGTAATCAGAATGAGAGGTTAGTGTTGGGCAGTTTTGGTACGGCGACATGCCGTTTTATAGTGACGCACTGCCTTTTGGTAACTGACGGGAAAAGTATATGAAGGAGTGATGCGTTCCCTCACCGTGCAGGAACACAACATTAAAGGGTGTGTGGAACGTGGATTGGGGCATAAGCCCAAAGCAGTGGAAGATGGTTCACGGAATTAAGGTTTTGGTGCGGCTTCGTTGCCGGGTGGCGGCTTCCCCTGACCCGGCCTACGACTCGTACAGTGCGGGTTATTTCAGTAGCGTCGCCCAGTGCTCAACCCACGGGTTCGATTCACTTTCTGGTTCCGGGTGTTCACCGGCATCAATCAGCAGCATTTCGCCTACGCGCTGCGCGCTTTGCTCCTGTAAAAGCGCATCGAACTGCTTACCTCCGCCGCAGAAATTGGCATACGAACTGTCACCTAACGCAATGATGCCGTAGTGAACGTCAGGCTGGTAACCAAGCTGATCTTTAATCCCCTGGAAAAGCGGCACGATGCTGTCCGGCAGATCGCCCTGCCCGGTGGTGGAGGTGACGACCAGGATGTATTTATCTTTATACTTTTCCCAGTCCGCCAGTTCCGGGTCTTCATAGACGGTGGCTTTATGGCCCTGGTTCGCGAGGATCGCCTCGGCCTCTTCCGCCACCAGTAATGAGTTGCCGTACATTGTGCCGACAAAAATGCCTACTTCAGCCATGCTTTGCTCCCTTAATTATTGCGCTTGCTGTTCATCCTGAACGTTGCCTGATACAAACTCAACCCTTTCATTTTCGGGGAGTTGCCCCAGCCAGCCAAACTGTGACAACGCCTGCATCCACACGTCGTCCAGTCCTGCGCGGATCGTCAGCGGTTCGCCAGTAAACGGGTGCGTCAGGCTCAACTCGCTCGCGTGCAACATCAGGCGATTACAGCCAAAGTGTTCCGCTGCGCTGCGATTCTGGCGCAAATCGCCGTGCTTACTGTCACCGATGATCGGATGGCGCAGGTGCTTCAGGTGACGGCGAAGCTGATGTTTACGCCCGGTTTGGGGCAAAAGCTCAACCAGGCTGTAGCGGGTAGTAGGAAATTTACTGATTGCCACCGGCAACTCTGTGGTCGCCATACCGCGATAGTCAGTCACCGCAGGCTGCGGGCCTTTGTCGTCGCGGGCAAATTTATCAGCGATTTTATCCAGCTCTTCCACCAGCGGGTAATCAAGCCGGGCGGACTCCGTCAGCCAGCCGCGTACAATCGCGTGGTAGCGTTTCTGGATAAGATGCTGTTCAAACTGCTGTGCCAGCAGACGGCCAGCTTCGCTGGAAAGCCCCATCAGCAATACGCCGGAGGTCGGTCTGTCGAGACGATGCGCGGTAAAAACATGCTGACCAATCTGATCGCGCACGGTTTGCATCACCACCACTTTTTCGTCGCGATCGAGCCAGCTGCGATGCACCAGCCAGCCCGACGGTTTATTGACCGCCACCAGCCACTCATCCTGATAAAGGATCTCAAGCGTCATGCATTATCACCAGAAAACAGCGCATCCAGCCTTTCTAACTCAGCCAGCATGACATCGCGCGCAGGGTGCGTCGCATCAAGCGCCATTTCATAATAAGGCGACACGGCAAACGCCTGCGGCAACGGGTGGCCCCCCTCAAGCAGGGCGTGCATACGGGGAATTAAAACCCACTGGAGCCATTCAAAGGGTGCCAGCGTATCCAGGCAGAAAGGTTGTGTACTGGCGAACGCCTCTGGCTGTGGCGCAGTGTCCTGCCACAGCTGATGCTGGCGCAAAAGAGTTTCGATGGTGTGCAACTGAGCACGAACGCTATCGTGATGCGTCATAGTGACCTCAACTGAAAAACTGAACGGCGCGCAGCATAGCATTGCGTGATGCAGAAATAAAAAAAGGGAGCACTGTAAAAACAGTGCTCCCGGTTCGTTCCGCAGCATTCCAGCTACAATTCGTGCTCCCTGCTCATCCATGACAACTTTTCCTGATGCCCGAAGGCCTGGTCATCCTTAGACCGCTGCATCCTGCTCACATCATCCTGATGTGTTTGTTTCATCCTGAAACATCCTGGTCATCCTGACCCGCCGACCATCCTGACCGGCTCACGTTCTCCTTCCTGGAGGTGTCCCTTACGCGTCCTGCGTTATCCACTTCGCTTCATCCTGAAGCCTTCCTGTCGCGCCATCCTGACGTGTCCTTTGCGAGAAACGTCATCATCCTGATGTTCGTCTCTCGTGTCAGCATCCTGTCGACAGAGATAGAATCCGCTATTCCGCTTCGTCTTACAACCCATCCTGTGAGCGTTGTAAGCCACGGGAAAGATACGTCGCCAGTTAAGAAAAGGATTAACAAACTGAAAAACATGAGGAAATTATTATAAGACAAATAAGACATTGCTTAATGCGACGGCGATCTCTCACAAACCTTGTAAGAGATCTCTCACACATGCAATAGCATGATGGATTACAGAAGTGGCTCAAGTCGGGTAAGGAAATCCGCAAGTGAAGGGGCCAGTACGTCGCGATTGCGGGTGCCGATAGTCTCTTTAATGACTTCGCCAGACAGGTTGCAGACTGAGATGACGTCCAGTTCACTGTCGAGTGTCGCAATAAAGAGCGTCGGAGAAAGTTTAAGGCGTTTCTGCGTGACCAGGTGACCTATCAGGTTCTCCTGAACGCGTTGCAGATCGTCTTCACTCCAGGTCTGCAGTAATGTCAACGCCACGCCATTAAAATGCGCGGTCATATCCCCTGCGAATTGCGTGGTGTAAAACGCGTGAAGCGCAGATTGTACCACAAGGTCCATTGCGCGTTCAACCGCATTTACATTTTGCTCGCCAGTGTTGGGTTTAGGTTGCCAGATAACGCTCTCGTTCAGCGAAGAGATGATGCAGGGCGAAGGTACGCCATACAGTTCGGCACTTTGCGGCCAGGTGCCGTGCTTTTCCTGCCATGCGTCGCAATAACGGGTCGTGAACGTAGTCAGGGCATTTGCTGTTTCAATATCCACCGGTTTCTCTCTTCTGGTAAGACAGGATAAACTCAGCCTGTAAGTTTACCTGCAAAGTGGCTATGAAACATGTCCTACGAAAATCATCAGGCGTTAACGGGCTTAACGCTGGGGAAATCGACCGATTACCGCGACACCTACGACGCAAGCCTGCTTCAGGGTGTGCCGCGTAGCCTGAACCGCGATCCGCTCGGTCTGCATGCCGATTCACTGCCGTTTGTTGGCGGAGATATCTGGACGCTGTACGAACTCTCCTGGCTGAACGCGCGCGGCCTGCCGCAGGTGGCGGTGGGCCACGTTGAGCTGGATTACGCCAGCGTTAACCTGGTGGAGTCCAAGAGTTTCAAACTGTATCTCAACAGCTTTAACCAGACGAAATTCAACAGCTGGGACGATGTCCAGCATACGCTGGAGCAGGATTTACGCGCCTGCGCGCAGGGTAACGTCACCGTTTCACTGTATCGTCTGCATGAACTTGAAGGGCAACCTATCGCCCACTTCAACGGCACCTGCATCGACGATCAGGATATTGAGGTGGATAACTACGCTTTCAGCACCGATTACCTCGAAAACGCGGCAGGTGAAAAAGTGGTCGAAGAGACGCTGGTAAGCCATCTGCTGAAGTCCAACTGCCTGATCACCCATCAGCCAGACTGGGGCTCCGTGCAGATCCAGTACCGCGGTCCGAAGATTGACCGGGAAAAACTGCTGCGCTATCTGGTGTCGTTCCGTCATCACAACGAATTCCACGAACAGTGCGTGGAGCGCATCTTCAATGATATCCAGCGCTTCTGTCAGCCGGAAAAGCTGAGCGTGTACGCCCGCTATACCCGTCGTGGAGGCCTGGATATCAATCCGTGGCGCACCAACACCGATTTTGTCCCTGCAACGGGCCGGCTGGTGCGTCAGTAATATAAATATTTTCACAATATGCGGGCGGTATTCCGCCCGAGGTGTTGTGAAACGTCATAAGCCAGGGCTATTGTAATCAACAGGGAAAGACGATAATCGTCCCGTAAGGAGCTCACTTGATTACACATATTAGCCCGCTTGGCTCAATGGATATGTTGTCGCAGCTGGAAGTGGACATGCTTAAACGCACGGCCAGTAGCGACCTCTATCAACTGTTTCGTAACTGTTCACTTGCCGTACTGAACTCCGGAAGTCTGACAGATAACAGCAAAGAGCTGCTGTCCCGCTTTGAAAGTTTTGATATCAACGTGCTGCGCCGGGAGCGTGGTGTAAAACTCGAAGTCATCAACCCGCCGGAAGAGGCTTTTGTCGACGGGCGAATTATCCGTTCGCTGCAGGCCAACCTGTTTGCGGTGTTGCGTGACATCCTGTTCGTTAACGGACAGATCCATAACGCTGGCCGTTTCCAGCATCTTGACCTCGAAAGCTCCGTTCATATCACCAACCTGGTGTTCTCCATTCTGCGTAACGCCCGTGCCCTGCATGTTGGCGAGGCACCGAATATGGTCGTCTGCTGGGGTGGCCACTCGATTAACGAAACCGAATATCTCTACGCACGCCGTGTGGGAACGCAGCTCGGCCTGCGTGAGCTGAACATTTGCACCGGTTGCGGGCCCGGCGCGATGGAAGCGCCAATGAAAGGCGCGGCGGTGGGACACGCTCAGCAGCGTTACAAAGAGGGGCGCTTTATCGGTATGACCGAGCCGTCCATTATCGCCGCTGAGCCGCCTAACCCGCTGGTTAACGAACTGATTATTATGCCGGATATCGAAAAACGCCTTGAGGCGTTTGTCCGTATCGCCCACGGCATCATCATCTTCCCTGGCGGTGTCGGTACGGCGGAAGAGTTGCTCTATCTGCTCGGCATTCTGATGAATCCGGCCAACAAAGATCAGGTTCTGCCGCTCATCCTGACCGGGCCAAAAGAGAGCGCTGACTACTTCCGCGTGCTGGACGAATTTATCGTGCATACGCTGGGTGAAGCCGCGCGTCGTCACTACCGCATTATCATTGATGACGCGGCAGAAGTGGCACGTCAGATGAAGAAAGCGATGCCGCTGGTGAAAGAGAACCGTCGTGATACCGGCGATGCCTACAGCTTTAACTGGTCAATCCGCATTGCACCGGATCTGCAGATCCCGTTCGAGCCATCGCACGAAAACATGGCCAACCTGAAACTCTATCCGGACCAGCCGGTTGAAGTGCTGGCAGCCGACCTGCGACGCGCCTTCTCCGGTATCGTAGCGGGTAACGTAAAAGAGGTGGGTATCAGGGCTATTGAGGAGTTTGGTCCGTACAAAATTCACGGTGACCGCGACATGATGCGCCGGATGGATGACATGCTGCAGGGCTTTGTCGCCCAGCACCGTATGAAACTGCCGGGTTCAGCTTACATTCCTTGCTACGAAATCTGCACATAACCGTCTTAAAGCAGACCTCCAGGCCGGGTAGCGATTCATCGTGACCCGGCTTTTTTATTACCGATACAATTCATAACCTTCCCTTATATCATTTATACACATATCCCAAACGCAATCGATTACTTCGTTTTTTTAGCCGCAAATTATCAGCCTTAATCCAAATTAATCGTCAGAAAACACCAAAAACCCCAGTTTTTACAGAGAAAGACGCCTATCTACTGGCCTGGTCTTTCAGGCCATATGTTGTTAATGGTAGCCTTCGCGCCCGTAAATTCTCTTTGATGTTTTTTTAACAGATAAATGGTCTAAAGATATCCATATCAAAAGTGGATTATTGCATTTGGGATCGGGATCACTGATAGATTCATCACCAGAATGTATCTTTCCGCCCGCCAATAGTTACGGGCAAAAATTATTAAAAAACCGTCACTGAACGAATTTCATATTACCGTCAGGCACTTTTTCATCGGATTTGACTAAAAACCTGACAATTTGCTTCCTCCAGGAGATACAGATGGAAACCACTCAAACCAGCACCGTTGCTTCGATTGAATCCCGAAGCGGTTGGCGCAAAACGGATACCATGTGGATGCTTGGCCTTTACGGCACAGCAATCGGCGCTGGTGTACTGTTCCTTCCTATTAACGCAGGTGTCGGCGGTCTGATCCCGCTGATCATCATGGCCATCATCGCGTTCCCGATGACCTTCTTCGCACACCGCGGCCTGACCCGCTTCGTGCTGTCCGGTAAAAATCCGGGCGAAGATATCACTGAAGTGGTTGAAGAACACTTTGGCGTAGGCGCAGGTAAGCTGATTACCCTGCTCTACTTCTTCGCGATTTACCCCATCCTGCTGGTGTACAGCGTGGCTATCACCAACACCGTTGAAAGTTTCATGATGCACCAGTTGCAGATGACGCCGCCTCCGCGTGCCATTCTGTCGCTGATCCTGATTGTGGGCATGATGACGATTGTGCGCTTCGGTGAGCAGATGATCGTTAAAGCAATGAGCGTACTGGTGTTCCCATTTGTTGCCGCTCTGATGGTACTGGCGCTGTACCTGATCCCACAGTGGAACGGTGCCGCGCTGGAAACCCTGTCCCTGAGCAGCGCATCCGCAACCGGTAACGGCCTGATGCTGACCCTGTGGCTGGCAATTCCTGTGATGGTGTTCTCCTTCAACCACTCACCAATCATCTCCTCCTTCGCAGTTGCGAAGCGTGAAGAGTACGGCAATGGTGCAGAGAAGAAGTGCTCCAGCATCCTGGCACGTGCACACATCATGATGGTACTGACCGTGATGTTCTTCGTGTTCAGCTGCGTGCTGAGCCTCTCCCCGGCGGATCTGGCTGCAGCGAAAGAACAGAACATCTCTATTCTCTCTTACCTGGCGAACCACTTTAACGCGCCGCTGATTGCGTGGATGGCACCTATCATCGCGATTATCGCTATCACCAAATCCTTCCTGGGCCACTACCTGGGCGCACGTGAAGGCTTCAACGGTATGGTGATTAAATCTCTGCGCGGTAAAGGCAAGAGCATTGAAATCAACAAACTGAACAAAATCACTGCACTGTTCATGCTGGTCACCACCTGGGCGGTCGCGACCCTGAACCCAAGCATCCTGGGTATGATTGAAACCCTGGGCGGCCCGGTTATCGCAATGATTCTGTTCCTGATGCCAATGTACGCGATTCAGAAAGTGCCTGCGATGCGTAAATACAGCGGCCATATCAGCAACGTATTCGTTGTAGTTATGGGTCTGATTGCCATCTCTGCCATTTTCTACTCGCTGTTCAGCTAATACCTCCTGCGCCGTCCTCGGGCGGCGCACTCCTCCCCTCTGACTGATAGCAATGGACGCATCATGATTAGCGTATTCGATATCTTCAAAATCGGTATTGGTCCTTCCAGCTCTCACACCGTCGGACCAATGAAAGCCGGTAAACAATTCACGGATGACTTGATTGCACGCGGCATTTTGCACGACATCACCCGCGTGGTTGTCGATGTATACGGTTCCCTTTCCCTGACCGGTAAAGGCCACCATACCGATATCGCCATTATCATGGGCCTGGCAGGAAACCTGCCGGACACCGTTGATATTGATGCGATCCCTGGTTTCATCCAGGACGTGAATACCCACGGTCGTTTACTGCTGGCAAACGGCGAGTACGAAGTTGAATTTCCGGTTGATCACTGCATGAATTTCCATGCCGACAACCTGTCGCTACACGAAAACGGCATGCGCATTACCGCGCTGGCTGGCGACAAAGCGGTTTATAGCCAGACGTATTACTCCATCGGCGGCGGTTTTATCGTCGACGAAGACCATTTTGGTCAGACCAACAATTCTGCAGTTGAAGTGCCTTATCCGTACAAAAACGCGGCGGATTTGCAGCGTCACTGCCAGGAGACGGGGCTTTCCCTCTCCGGCCTGATGATGAAAAACGAACTGGCCCTGCACAGCAAAGAAGAGCTTGAGCAGCACTTTGCTAACGTCTGGGATGTGATGCGCGGCGGTATTGAACGCGGGATCACCACAGAAGGCGTTTTGCCGGGCAAGCTGCGCGTACCGCGTCGTGCGGCAGCGCTACGCCGTATGCTGGTCAGCACTGACAAAACCACGACTGACCCGATGGCGGTCGTGGACTGGATCAACATGTTTGCACTGGCAGTAAACGAAGAGAATGCTGCGGGCGGCCGCGTGGTGACTGCGCCGACCAACGGTGCCTGCGGCATCGTGCCCGCCGTGCTGGCGTACTACGACAAGTTTATCCGCGAAGTAAATGCGAACTCACTGGCGCGCTACCTGCTGGTCGCCAGCGCGATTGGTTCGCTGTACAAAATGAATGCCTCCATTTCGGGTGCGGAAGTGGGTTGCCAGGGTGAAGTCGGCGTGGCCTGCTCCATGGCTGCGGCAGGTCTGGCAGAGCTGTTGGGCGCAAGCCCGGCTCAGGTGTGCATTGCGGCGGAAATCGGCATGGAACACAACCTGGGATTGACCTGCGACCCGGTCGCCGGACAGGTGCAGGTGCCGTGCATCGAGCGTAACGCTATCGCCTCCGTCAAAGCGGTGAATGCGGCGCGTATGGCGCTGCATCGCACCAGCGAACCGCGCGTCTGTCTCGATAAGGTTATCGAAACCATGTACGAAACCGGTAAAGATATGAACGCCAAATACCGCGAAACCTCTCGCGGCGGCCTGGCGATGAAGATCGTTACCTGCGATTAAGCCTCTCAGGAAGCCTCGTTTTGCGAGGCTTCTTCCTGTTTTCCCCACCACGCATAGTTTCATACTTCTGACAGTGTTACCCTTCACCCATTAAACAGAAGGGAGATTATCTGTGGCTGTTCATTTGCTAATCGTCGACGCGCTCAACCTGATCCGCCGTATCCATGCGGTACAGGGCACGCCCTGTAAGGACACATGTCTGCACGCGCTTGAGCAGCTTATCCGCCATAGCGAGCCCACGCATGCCGTTGCTGTGTTTGACGACGAAGCACGAAATACGGGCTGGCGGCACCAGCGCCTGCCCGACTACAAAGCCGGACGCGCGCCAATGCCCGACGACCTTCATGCCGAAATGCCCGCTATCCGCGCAGCCTTTGAACAGCGCGGTGTCCCCTGCTGGGGCGCACAGGGTAATGAAGCGGACGATCTGGCGGCAACACTGGCCGTAAAGGTGGCGGGGGCGGGGCATCAGGCCACTATCGTTTCAACCGACAAAGGCTACTGCCAGCTTCTCTCTCCAACTATCCGCATTCGCGACTACTTTCAAAAGCGCTGGCTGGATGCGCCGTTTATTGCCAGTGAGTTTGGCGTCTCGCCGAAGCAGCTCCCCGACTACTGGGGGCTGGCAGGGATCAGCAGTTCTAAAGTGCCTGGCGTCGCCGGTATTGGGCCAAAAAGTGCCGCACAATTGCTGACCGATTTTGACGATCTTGAAGGGATCTACGCCCGGCTGGATGAAGTACCGGAAAAATGGCGCAAGAAGCTGGAAGCACATAAAGAGATGGCATTTATTTGCCGGGAAATCGCAACGCTACAGACGGATTTACAGCTGGACGGGAATTTGCAGCAGTTAAGGTTGGTCTTGTAGGCCCGGTAAGCGCAGCGCCACCGGGCAAAACAAAGCTCGGACTATCGCTCGTCGCGACGTCCGCCCACAGCCGCCCACCAACGACGAATGTGCACCGTCACCTCTTCGCGGTCGTGATACAGCTGGCGCGCCTGGATCTCCACGTTAATGCCGTGCTCATCCATCTGCTCCTGAATGTACGCCAGGTTCTGTGACACTTCCTCGTAGCGCTTTTTCATTGGCAGTTTGAGATTGAAGATCGTCTCACGGCACCAGCCATTGACCAGCCAGGAGGCCATCAGCGCGGCCACTTTTGCGGGTTTCTCAACCATATCGCACACCATCCAGGAGATGTTGTTGCGGTTAGGTCGATAGCGGAAACCATCTTCACGCAGCCAGGTGACTTGTCCGGTATCCATCAGGCTTTGCGCCATCGGGCCGTTATCCACTGAAGCAACCCACATGTTGCGTTTCACCAGCTGATAGGTCCAGCCGCCAGGACACGCCCCGAGATCAACTGCGTACATGCCATTTGCCAGACGCTCGTCCCACTCATCCGCCGGGATAAAGACGTGGAACGCCTCTTCCAGCTTCAGCGTTGAACGGCTCGGTGCATCCGCCGGGAATCGCAGACGCGGGATGCCCATAAAGAACGGAGAGTTGTTAGTGGTGTAGGAGTAACCGGCGTAGCAGCAGCCTGGTGCAATAAAGAAGATGTGCACCACCGGGCGTTTCGGCGTTTCATAGTTCGTCAGCACGCCCGCATCACGCAACGCAGCGCGTAGCGGTACGGTGAACTTACGGCAGAACTTCATCAGCTCTTTGCTTTCGTTGGTATCAGCCACCTCGACGCGCAGATCGCCGCCCTTCTCCACCACACCCTGCAGCATACCTACAATCGGCGTAATCCGGTCTTCCGGCGGAAGATCCTTCAGCAGTTCACCCGCAACAAACATCTGACGGGCGAAAATCAGTGAACTGAACGGCAGTTCACGCGCCAGCTTGTCGGCATCATCAGGCTGATAACATTCGAACACCACATAGCCCGCGTTTTCTTTAACGCGCGCAAAACCGAACACTTCGCGCTTCGCCGCTTTATCGGTAATTTCCGCGGCGCACTCTTTCTCAAACCCTGGGCGACAATATAAAACAACCTTATTCATGAACAACGCCCTTGCGTTTCAGACGGATAGCTCCGATAAACATTAATACCCATCCTGCCAGGAAGCTGACGCCGCCGACAGGTGTAACAAACGCCCACAGGCGTAAATGCGAGAGTGCGAGACAATACAGGCTACCGCTAAACAGTACCGTGCCCAGCGCCAGAAACACGCTGCTCCAGTAAAACCAGATGCTGATACGGCGCTGCATCGCCACCGCCAGCCCAAAGATGGCCAGGGTATGGAACGCCTGATATTCGAGGCCGGTCTGGAGCCAGCCCATTTCTACCACCCCTAAAGACTTACTTAACACATGCGCGCCAAAGGCACCCAATGCGACAAAAATAAAGCCACTCACCGCGGCAAAAATCAGCATGAATCGGCTGGTCATGTTTCGGTCCTAAAGTGATGCGTGCTCAGCACACAAAAGTTATTGTTCATACCTGAAGCGGAATTTTTCTTGCTCATTTGCCGCTTTGGACAGTATCCACTGTCGGAAGGCGGCTATTTTACCCAGTTCTGCCTGACTGTCATGACAAACCAGATAAAACGCATTCTTGCTGACCAGAACATCATTAAACGGGCAAACCAGACGGCCAGCCTCAATTTCGGACTGCGCCATCACGTTGTTCGCCAACGCAACGCCCTGCCCGTGAATAGCAGCCTGTAACACCATTGCACTGTGGCTAAAAATGGGGCCCTGCTGCACATTTATATGACTAAGACCTAATTGGCGGGTATAAGTTTGCCAGTCACGGCGAGAAGCATCATGTAAAAGCGTATGTTGTGCCAAATCAGCGGGCGTCTTTAGCGCCTTGTCGCCCGTCAGCAATAAAGGTGAGCAGACCGGCAACAAATATTCTGCGTATAATTTCTCGACACGCAAGCCCGGCCAGTTACCGCGACCATAAAAAATGGCGACGTCCACATCATCCGCCAGTTTATCTTCCTGGCGATCCACCGCCTGGATTCGGACATCAATTCCCGGATAAGCTGAGTTAAAGCTGGAGAGTCTTGGCACCAGCCACTGAATGGCAAAACTGGGTAATAAACTAACCGTCAGCGCGCCTTTAGCACTGCGCGCCTGCAGCTTACGCGTCGCTTCCGTGAGCTGGGAAAAAATCTCTTTAATATCCTGAAAATAGCTCTGACCTTCTTCGGTCAGGAGCAAGGAGCGGTTGCGGCGGCGGAACAGCTTAAGCCCCAGGAAATCCTCCAGTGACTTGATTTGATGACTTACTGCGGCCTGTGTCACAAAAAGCTCATCTGCTGCGCGGGTGAAACTCAGGTGACGTGCTGCGGCATCAAAAACACGTAATGCATTAAGAGGTGGCAATCGCTTCGACATGGTTATCTGGCTTAGATGTTAACGAGATTTAACATATAGGAAACAACGTTTAACCTATTAGTTTTTTTTATCTGAGCCATTATAATTTGTCCGTTGAGGAACTACCAGCAAATACCTATAGTGGCGGCACTTCCTGAGCCGGAACGAAAAGTTTTTTTGGAATGCGTGTTCTGAAGAACTTTTGGCTTACGGTTGTGATGTTGTGTTGTTGTGTTTGCAATTGGTCTGCGATTCAGACCACGGTAGCAACGCTACCAATTTTTCACTTCCTGTACATTTACCCTGTCTGTCCATAGTGATTAATGTAGCACCGCCAATTTGCGGTGCTTTTTTTTGCCTGTCTGACTGTTAATGCTCGATTTCTTTCATCTCTTTCACGTCCGTGCGGTTGATCTGCTGCTTGTTCCCGTTAGCATCTTTGTATGAAATCATCCCGGTATCGTTATCGGTTGTCGGTTTCCCTTCCGAAACGATAGAACGACCATCGTTGGTGTGCATCACATAGTTGTTACCAGAACAGGCGCTCAGGGCAAAGGTAAACGCACAGGCAGAAATGATTGCAGCTGTCTTATTCATGATTATTCTCCTTTAGCAATTAATGCTATTCAAACCTCGATTTATAACAGGCTAAAACATCCACCTAACACTATTTAGCATAACCTGCTTTTTCGAGGTCGCCAGGATATGCAGACGAATCTGATAGATATCAACTTCCTTGCCCTGCCGCTGAAATTGCGCGACGATCTCTCTATCGACATGAGGAATTCCATGAACGCTTTCAGTCCTGCGCAGTTTCGCGCACAGTTTCCGGCGCTGGCTGATGCCGGTATATACCTTGACAGCGCCGCCACGGCATTAAAACCACAGGCGGTCATCGAGGCAACGCAACAGTTTTACAGCCTGAGTGCAGGCAATGTGCATCGCAGCCAGTTTGCCGAGGCGCAACGCCTGACCGCACGCTACGAAGCCGCACGCGATCAGGTTGCACGCCTGATCAATGCCGAAAGCGGGAAAAATATCGTCTGGACGCGGGGCACCACCGAGGCTATCAATATGGTGGCTCAGTGCTATGCACGACCGCTCTTGCAGCCGGGTGATGAAATCATCGTGAGTGAGGCCGAACACCACGCTAACCTGGTGCCCTGGCTGATGGTTGCCGGGCAAACGGGGGCTCGCATCATCAAACTGCCGCTGGCGGCAGACTGCCTGCCAGACGTGGCGCGATTACCTGAACTGATTACGCCCCGCAGCCGTATTCTGGCGCTGGGGCAGATGTCCAACGTGACCGGAGGCTGCCCGGATCTGGCCCGCGCCATTGATATCGCCCATGCCAGCGGCATGGTGGTGATGGTCGACGGTGCGCAGGGAGTCGTGCATTTCCCGGCAGATGTGCAGAAGCTGGATATCGATTTCTACGCTTTCTCAGGGCACAAACTGTACGGGCCAACCGGCATCGGGGCGCTGTACGGTAAGCCGGAACTGCTGGCAAAAATGACGCCGTGGCTGGGTGGCGGCAAAATGATCACCGAAGTGACCTTCGACGGTTTCAAAACCCAGGACGTGCCCTACCGTCTGGAAGCGGGCACGCCGAACGTGGCGGGCGTAATCGGCCTTAGCGCTGCGCTGGAGTGGCTGGCTGAGACAGACATTGTTCAGGCCGAAAGCTGGAGCCGGGGTCTGGCAACGCTGGCAGAGGAAGAACTCAGAAAACGCCCTGGTTTTCGTTCATTCCGGGTGCAGGATTCCAGCCTGTTAGCCTTTGATTTTGCAGGCGTTCATCATAGCGATATGGTGACACTCCTCGCCGAATACGGTATCGCCCTGCGTGCCGGACAACACTGTGCCCAGCCGTTGCTGGCAGCCCTGGGCGTAAGCGGTACGCTGCGTGCTTCATTTGCGCCGTACAATACGAAAAGCGACGTTGACGCGCTGGTTGCCGCTGTTGACCGCGCCCTTGAATTACTGGTGGATTAATGACGAGTTCAGCGTTAGCCGGACACCCTTTCGGCACCGTTATTACGGAAGAGACGTTAAAACAGACCTTCGGCCCTTTGAGTCAATGGGAAGATAAATACCGTCAGTTGATTTTACTCGGCAAGCAATTGCCTGCCCTGTCAGACGATCTTAAAGCTCAGGCAAAAGAGATCGCGGGCTGCGAGAATCGCGTCTGGCTTGGGTTTAGCGTCTCCGGTGAGAAGCTGCATTTCTTTGGCGACAGCGAAGGGCGGATTGTGCGTGGCCTGCTGGCGGTGCTGTTAACCGCCGTGGAGGGTAAAAGCGCCGCAGAACTGTTGGCGCACTCGCCGCTGGCGCTGTTTGATGAGCTTGGGCTCCGCGCACAGCTGAGCGCCTCGCGCGGTCAGGGATTGATCGCGCTCAGCGAGGCCGTACTGGACGCGGCGCGTCAGGCTCAGGCCTGACGTTCCGCCTTCGCCATCATCTTCTTCAGGGCGTGAGACACCGCCACAAAACCGAAGGACGCGGTCACCATAGTGGCCGCTCCGAAACCGGAGGCGCAATCCATTCTTTTTGGCCCTTCCGCCGTGCTTTTCATTGCACACACCGAACCGTCTGCCTGCGGGTAGACCAGCGCTTCAGTAGAGAATACGCAGTCCACGCCCAGCTTGCCTTTACTGTTTTTCACCACGTTGAAGTCATTTTTTAGCCGTTCGCGCAGCTTGGCGGCCAGCGGGTCCTGAATGGTTTTCGCCAGATCGGCCACCTGGATCTGCGTCGGATCGATTTGCCCGCCCGCCCCACCAGTGGTGACCAGTGGAACCTTATAACGGCGACAATATGCGATTAACGCCGCTTTTGGACGCACGCTGTCAATGGCGTCAATCACATAGCTGTAGCCTTTGCTCATGTACTCTGCAACGTTATCTGCCGTTACAAAGTCATCAATCACCGTGACGCGGCACTCCGGGTTTATCAGGCGAATACGCTCCGCCATCACCTCGGATTTCGCCAGCCCGACGCTATCCCGCAGGGCGTGAATTTGGCGGTTGGTGTTGGTCACGCAGACGTCATCCATATCAATCAGCGTGATCGCGCCAATACCGGTTCTCGCCAGCGCTTCCGCCGCCCAGGAGCCAACGCCCCCGATGCCCACAACGCAGACATGCGCATCCGCAAACAGCTGCAGGGCTTTTTCACCATATAAACGTGCCGTGCCGCCAAAACGCTGACGCCAGGCATCGCTGATTACCACAGACATAGAACCTCAAATGTAAAAAGGGTGAGGTTAATCCTCACCCCTGCTCAGTTATCTTTATACTGCTCAGAATACCACAATCAACCGCTGAATACGTTTCCGGCACCTGGGGCGGCTTTCAGCACCCAGACGCGCCCGTAGTGGTTATACCAGCCCGCACGGTGGCCCGCATCCGGGCCGATGCCCTGATAAATATCGAAGTGCTGGCCTTTAATCGCGCCCCCCACATCCAGCGCAACCATCAGACGCAGCTCATACTGGCCGTTGAATTTGCCGTTGTTGTCCAGCAGAGGAACTTCCGCCAGCAGTGTGGTGCCCGCCGGAATAATAGAGCGATCCGACGCGACAGACGCGCGGCCAATCAGCGGCACCGCACTCGCCCCTTTCACCGGCGCAAAGTTTTGCGGTTTAAAGAAGACGAACGACGGGTTCTGCTCCAGCAGCTCACGCACTTCGGCTTCGCTGTGCTTTTCGCCCCACTCGCGGATCGCCTGCATCGACATATCTTCTTTCTTCACTTCACCACGGTCGATCAGCACTTTCCCGATACTGCGGTAGGCATGGCCGTTTTTACCGGAGTAGCTGAAGAAGTTAAGCGGGGAACCATCACCAAAATCAATATAACCGCTGCCCTGAACGTCCATGATGAAGTTATCCATCAAAGAGTTACTGTAGGCCAGGACATAGTTTTCGCTAAGCGCACCGGCGTAGATCTCGGCACGAGACGGCAAACGGCCACGTTTTGGCGGCATACGATAGATGGGATACTGAAACTCCCCCTGACGCGTGTGGCGCGCCTGAATAACCGGCGTGTAATAGCCGGTGAACTGGACGTTACCGTAGTTATCCGCCCCTTCCATCTGCCAGGCGTCGATACCAAACTGGCGCATATTGCGCGTATCACCGCCCGCGCGCAGCCAGTCCTGTACCGCACTATAAATGTTGCTCTGTGAGCCATAGAGGCGCGGCGACGCATTGCGGATCTGGTAGACCTGTTCGGAAAAATCTCCGGCGTTAATCGGTGCGCCGACGGCATCGGGCTGGTTAACTAAAGAGAAAGGCTGGGATAATTTCCCGTCTTTATACTGTTGACCACGATCGGTCGGTTTAGAAGAGCAGGCCGCAAGAATGGCTACCATTGCGCCCGTCATCAGATACTTCGCCCAACGTCCTTTCATTATGTCTCGTCTTTTAGTTGCCCATTTCCGCGTGATGAAGATAACAAACCGCCCGTTTTAATGAAATGCAATCACATGCCCTTTGGCAAATTTTGCGCAAAAAATAGTCCAAACGTCGCAATGCCGTTCAATTTACATACAAAATAATGAATTATGTGAAAAAGGGGTTGCATCACAAACCTATCCGAGTATAGTGCGCTTCCACGGACGCGGGGTGGAGCAGCCTGGTAGCTCGTCGGGCTCATAACCCGAAGGTCGTCGGTTCAAATCCGGCCCCCGCAACCAATACAATGTGATGAAGTACAAGCAGTACGGTGACGCGGGGTGGAGCAGCCTGGTAGCTCGTCGGGCTCATAACCCGAAGGTCGTCGGTTCAAATCCGGCCCCCGCAACCAACACAATGTGATGAAGTAAAAGCAGTACGGTGACGCGGGGTGGAGCAGCCTGGTAGCTCGTCGGGCTCATAACCCGAAGGTCGTCGGTTCAAATCCGGCCCCCGCAACCAATACTTCTTAAACAATAAACACCCTTAAGGGTGTTTTTTTGTATCTGCGGTTTGTGAATTTGCCGGGCGTTTACCCGGCTTAAGAAACTACCCGCGTCGCGCCAGCGTCGCCCCGTCCGAGAAATACGCCCGTATCCCTGCCAGAATCGACTCGGCCACTTCCTGCTGGAATTTCGCTGTCTTGAGCTTACGCTCCTCTTCCACGTTACTGATAAACGCGGTTTCGACCAGAATCGACGGGATATCCGGCGCTTTCAGTACCGCGAAGCCGGCCTGTTCTACGCTGTTTTTATGCAACTTGTTGATATTGCCCAGCTTACCGAGCACCGCTTTACCAAACTTCAGGCTATCGGTGATGGTCAGTGATTGCACCATATCAAACATGGTGTGATCGACATAACGATCGCCGCTTTTACTCACGCCACCGATCAAGTCAGAGGCGTTCTGCGTGTCCGCCAGATATCTCGCTGCGGTACTGGTCGCCCCTTTCGTTGACAGTGCAAACACCGACGAGCCGCTCGGCTGACGGCTGGTAAACGCATCCGCATGAATAGAGACGAACAGGTCTGCGCGCTGCTTTTGTGCTTTCGCCACGCGGACTTTCAGCGGAATAAAGACATCTTCGTTGCGCGTCATGTAGGCACGCATATTGCCTTCTTTGTCGATTAAGGCCTTCAGGCGGCGCGCAATTTGCAGCACCACATCTTTTTCCCGCGTGTGATATTTGCCGACAGCACCGGAGTCCTCCCCGCCGTGACCAGGATCGAGCATGATCACAATCGGTCGATCGCGCCCGGCTTTTCCCGGCTGTGGACCGCTTTGCGCCGGGGGAACCTGACGCTGGAGATCGCCTTTGTTGTAGTCCTCCAGCAACGCCAGCAGCGGGTCCTGAATGTCAGTCGCATTGGCCGGATAGAGATCCATCACCAGGCGTTCTTTAAAGGCCGCAACAGGCGCAAGCGCAAACAGTTGCGGTTTAACGTTCTGTTTTAGCTCAAATACCATGCGCACGGTTTGAGGATCAAACTGCCCGACACGCGCCGACTTAATAAACGGATCGTCGCCACGGATCTGCGCCGCCATTCCTTTCAGCACGGAGTTCAGGTTTACGCCTTCGAGATCCACCACGACACGCTCAGGGTTGCTGAGGGCAAATTGCTTATATTTCAGCACGCGATTGGATTCTACCGTCACGCGCGTATAGGTCGACGACGGCCAGACGCGCACCGCCACGACCTGACTTGTGGCGGCAAGACCCACCTGGCTGACGCTAAGCAACCACATCGCCCCGGCCCCTTTTAACAAGCGGCGGCGGCTTATTGCTGAATTGGCTCCCGACATGCTTCTCCCGAGCAAGAAATCTCATTAATAAACAAAACGTCCAAATTGACCGAAAACTTTAACGAATGACGCATAAACTGTCATCTATAAAAGGGTAAACATTCCTGTGCTAACGCACGGATTACTTATTCATTTCTGTGGGTCGCAGAAAATTTAGGCTTGCGCGCACGGCCACAATCGAATAAAAATACATAAATTACGAATAAACATTCATTAAGGGTTGTGCCATGGTGAAGGAACGTAGAACCGAACTGGTCCAGGGATTCCGCCATTCTGTTCCCTATATCAACGCCCATCGGGGAAAAACGTTTGTCATCATGCTTGGCGGCGAAGCCATTGAGCATGAAAACTTTTCCAGCATCGTCAATGATATTGGCCTGCTGCACAGCCTCGGTATCCGGCTGGTTGTGGTGTATGGTGCACGTCCACAGATTGACGCCAACCTGGCGGCACACCACCATGAGCCGATTTACCACAAGCACACCCGCGTAACCGATGCCAAAACGCTGGAACTGGTTAAGCAGGCTGCGGGGCTGTTGCAGCTGGATATCACTGCGCGCCTGTCGATGAGCCTGAACAATACGCCGCTGCAGGGCGCGCATATCAACGTGGTGAGCGGCAACTTCATCATCGCTCAGCCTCTTGGCGTGGACGACGGTGTGGATTATTGCCACAGCGGTCGCATTCGCCGCATCGATGAAGACGCCATTCATCGCCAGCTGGACAGCGGTGCCATCGTGCTGATGGGGCCCGTGGCGGTATCCGTGACGGGTGAAAGTTTTAACCTGACGTCTGAAGAGATCGCCACCCAGCTGGCCATCAAACTGAAGGCGGAAAAAATGATTGGGTTTTGCTCCTCGCAGGGCGTCGTAAACGATGAAGGGGTGATTGTGCCGGAGCTTTTCCCTAACGAAGCCCAGGCCCGCGTGGAAGCGCTGGAAGCCGAGGGGGATTATCACTCCGGCACCGTGCGTTTTTTGCGTGGCGCAGTAAAAGCCTGCCGTAGCGGTGTGCGGCGTAGCCACCTGATTAGCTATCAGGAAGACGGAGCCCTGCTGCAGGAACTGTTCTCCCGCGATGGTATCGGGACGCAGATCGTGATGGAGAGTGCCGAGCAGATCCGTCGCGCTACCATCAATGATATCGGCGGTATCCTGGAGCTGATCCGCCCGCTGGAGCAACAGGGGATTCTGGTTCGTCGCTCCCGCGAACAGCTGGAGATGGAGATCGACAAATTCACCATTATCCAGCGCGATAACCTGACCATTGCCTGCGCTGCGCTCTACCCGTTCCCGGAAGAGAAGATCGGCGAAATGGCCTGCGTGGCGGTGCATCCGGACTATCGCAGCTCATCGCGGGGCGAAATGTTGCTGGAGCGGGTGGCGGCCCAGGCGCGCCAGATTGGACTCAGTAAGCTGTTTGTCCTGACGACACGCAGCATTCACTGGTTCCAGGAGCGCGGCTTTACGCCGGTAGATATTGATTCCCTGCCGGAAAGTAAGAAAGAGATGTACAACTACCAGCGCCGGTCAAAGGTACTGATGGCCGACCTGGGGTAATATAACGCCCTCTCCGTCCGGCGAGGGCTTTGATTACACAGACTCGAATATCGCGCTTAAACCGCTCCGGCGTTCTGTGCGGGTGGCTATCGCCTGTACCAGCACGCGGTCATCGGCATAAAGAGACAAACGCTGACGCGCGCGGGTAATGGCGGTGTAAATCAATTCGCGTGTAACCACCGGCGACAGCTGCGTTGGCAGGATCAGCGCCGCATGGTTGAACTCAGACCCCTGCGATTTATGAACCGTCATCGCCCACGCGGTTTCATGTTCAGGCAGGCGGCTGGGCTGCACCGACTTCACGCTACCGTCCGGCATCTGGAACCAGACGCGCAGCCCTTGTCCGCGGTCGAGCGCAATGCCGATATCACCGTTAAACAGGCCCAGCGCACTATCATTACGGGAGATCATCACTGGCCGCCCCTCATACCAGCGCGAGTGCGGCAAGCGGGTAATTTTGCGCTTCTGCGCCAGCAGTTGTTCCAGCCTCTCGTTAAGCCCCGTTACGCCGAATGGCCCTTCTCTCAAGGCGCACAGCAACTGGTATTCAGCAAACGCGGCGATGACCTCTTCTGGCGTGCTTTTCTGCTGTACGCAGGCCAGGAAATGCTGGTAGCCCTGCCGGGCATCCTCAAGCATGGCCTGATACTCTTCCCCACTCTGCAGGGATTTTTTCTCGATATCCGTAAACGTACCGTCAAAGACAGCGCGCGTGGTATGCCGATCGCCCCGATTTACCGCCGCCGCCAGTTGACCAATGCCGGAATCACTGCCGAAGCGGTAACTTTTTTGCAGCAGACACAGGCTATCGCGCAGCGCGCTTGCCAGCGGGGAGCTATCCCCTTCAAGCGCGCAGCCGGTCAGACGCGCCAGTTCCTGAGCGCGCGAAGCCGTATAGCCAAAGCTGGCATAGGTGCAAATATCACCCAGTACCGCTCCGGCTTCAACGGAGGCGAGCTGATCGCGATCGCCCAGGAAAATAACGCGCGCATGAGGAGGCAGGGCATCAATCAACCGTGACATCATAGTCAGGTCAATCATAGAGGCTTCATCCACCACCAGCACATCCAGATGCAGCGGGTTTCCGGCATGGTAGCGCAGCCGCTGGCTTCCCGGCTGTGCACCGAGCAAGCGGTGTAATGTACTGGCCTCGTCAGGAAACAGTGCAAGCTGATCCTCAGTGAGCGGCAATTTTTGCAGTGCGCCGCCTAACGATTCCGTCAGTCGCGCCGCAGCCTTGCCCGTAGGTGCAGCCAGGCGAATACGACACTTTTGCTCACCCGCAAGCTGGATCAGCGCAGCAAGCAGCTTCGCCACGGTGGTTGTTTTTCCGGTTCCCGGCCCTCCGGAAATCACCGAAATCCGCCGCGTTAAGGCGACGGCTGCCGCCACTTTCTGCCAGTCGGTAGCCTCGTCAGAAGTAAACAAGGCATCCAGCGTTTTCCGGAGTTGCGCTTCATCGCAGGGAAGAGGCGCATTTGACTCGCAGAAGAAACGAGCAACAGTCAGCTCGTTGCGCCACAGGCGGTTAAGGTATAAACGATCGCCGATAAATATTATGGGTGTTTGTCTCTCTCCGCCGCTCACGGCAGTTGAATTCAAAAGTACGTCCTGCCAGTCCACCCGTTCACCAAGCAAGGAAAAACAGGATTGCAGCACCGGAGGCGTTTTCTCATCAACCTCCAGGCGCGAAAGCGGCAGGCAGACATGCCCCTCGCCCGCATCTTTACTGAGGATGGCAGCCGCGAGCATGACGGCGGGATGCTCACCTGCGACCATCATGGCGAATTGCACATCCAGTTGACGCAGCAAGCGTTGTTCTACCGCTTCCAGCAATAATTCCTGCATCGTCATGCGACTTCCTCCGTACCTGCGGCAAACAGGTTATCCATCTTTTCAATCAATGCCGCGTCCGGGCGCGTACTAAAAATGCCCGACCGCGCGTCCGTCGCGTCCACGCCGCGCAGGAACAGGTAGATAACACCGCCAAAGTGGTCGTCGTAACGGTAATCCGCAATGCGATGGCGCAGGTAGCGATGGAGCGCCAGCGTATACAACTGGTACTGCAGATCGTAGCGATGCATTTGCATGGCCGAA
Organism: Enterobacter sp. MALB-1; assembly: GCF_041021625.1. Taxonomy (NCBI): domain Bacteria; kingdom Pseudomonadati; phylum Pseudomonadota; class Gammaproteobacteria; order Enterobacterales; family Enterobacteriaceae; genus Enterobacter; species Enterobacter sp. MALB-1. The sequence goes on along the minus strand of NZ_JBDPJL010000001.1, from coordinate 975,561 downwards.
GCCATCGCCTGCTGCGTATACGCTTCGCTGTTTTCGCCAAGCCAGTTCGATTTGTAATCCAGCAGGTAGTAACGCCCTTCATGGCGGAACACCAGGTCGATAAACCCTTTCAACATCCCCTGAACCTGACGGAAGTTCAGTGGCGGAGAGCCAGCGGATAGCGGATCGTACTCGCGTATCAGCGCATCCAGCGCATCCGCCTTGAGCGGGCTGGCGATAGGGAGGTAAAACTCCATCTCCACCTGTTTATCTCTGGCAGTCAACTGGCTGAGGGAGAGGCCCTGCTCCGTGAGCGGCACCTGCAAAATGGTATTTACCCAGTCAGTCAGCACCGATTGCCATTGCGCGTCATAGCCTCCGCTTTGCAGCATCTTCAGCACCCACTCCGCCGAAACGGGCTGGGTGAAATCCAGCTCCTCAAACAGGCTATGCAAAAATGTCCCCGGTGACGCGCCACGAGGGAACTGGTGAGGCGTTAAGGTTGGCTCGACATTAACCTCCCCCACGCCTGCGGCATCCACATCCAGTTTTGGCATCAGATCCTGCGCGATACTCTGGCCGTGTTGCTGTAAGCCTGAATAGCTGGTGACACGCCAGTCATCGACAAGGGTTCGCACAATCTTACGGGTATGCAGTTCCGGTTCACGCTGTTCAGGCATCTGCCAGCGGCTGTTATCGGGTGACGTGGGGATTTGCAGCGCAATATGCTCACAGCACAGGGATTCAAGACACACTCGCAGCCCTGCGGCATCTTTTGGCTCACCAACCTGGATAAGCCGCCCCAGTGCGCTTAAATGAAAATCGGTCTCGCCGGACTTTTCACCACGGCGGCGGAAAAGCGGTGCGACACCCAGGCTGCAGTGCCAGACAGACCGGGTCAGCGCTACATACAGCAGACGTAAATCCTCCGCCAGACGTTCTGCTTCCGCCAGTTCAACGCTGGTTTCAGCCTTGCTAAGATCGAGGACCGCTTCGAAAGATTCACGATCGTGATAAAACGCCTGATCCTGAACGCGGTAATTAGCGATAAACGGCAGCCAGACCAGCGGATATTCCAGCCCTTTCGATTTATGGATGGTGACGATTTGCACCAGATGTTTATCGCTTTCCAGACGCATTTGTTGGCTGGACGCGTTGCTGTTTGGGTCAGCAATTTGCTGCGCCAGCCAGCGTACCAGAGCATGTTCACTCTCCAGTTGGGTGCCAGCTTCCTGCAACAGCTCGCTGATATGCAAAATATCAGTAAGGCGGCGTTCACCGCCAGATGTCGCAAGCAGGTTCTCCGCAATATGACGCTGGGCCATCAATTCGCGTAGCATCGCCATCACACCGCGTTTTTGCCAGCGCTCCCGGTAATGGACAAACTCTTCCACCACCGCATCCCAGGCGGTTTCGTCGTTATTCAGAGTATCAATATCGCGCGCGTTCAACCCCAGCATGGAACTTGCCAGTGCGCTGCGAAGCGTATTTTCACGCTCTGGCGACAGTACGGCCTGGAGCAACCACAGCATCTCCTGAGCTTCCAGGGTTTCGAATACGCTGTCACGGTTCGAGAGATAGACTGAAGGAATGTTCAGCAACGTCAGTGCATCGCGGATCAGCGATGCCTCCTGACGGCTGCGTACCAGCACCGTGATATCCGACGCCTTAACGGGACTCGCATGCTCCCCTCTCCACAAACGCGCCTCACCGCGAGCACCTGCGCTTAACCAGTCACGAATTTGTGCAGCACAATGCTGCGCCATCGCATTTTGATAATCCGCCACGCCACAGCCTTCGCCGTCCAGCAACCAGAAATTCATGGCTGGCTGCATCGCCCCCTTGTATTCAAAGCGCAGGGTAGAATTTTTCGGTGCTGATTTCACCGGCAGGAAAGGAATTTCCCTGAACATGAACGCCGTATCCATCCGGCTGAACAGCGTATTAACACTTTCAACCATACCGGGGGAAGAGCGCCAGTTAGTCTCCAGGGTATAGTGCGCAGAAACCTCGCTACGGGCTTTCATGTAGGTGAAAATATCTGCGCCGCGGAAAGCGTAAATGGCCTGCTTAGGGTCACCAATCAGTAACAGCGCGGTCTCCGGCTGCTGTCGCCAGATACGGCGAAAAATGCGGTACTGCTGAGGGTCGGTATCCTGAAATTCGTCAATCATCGCCACCGGGAAACGGGTTCGAATGGCGGCAGCAAGGGCTTCACCATTTTCACTGCACAGCGCGGCATCCAGGCGGCTTAGCATATCGTCAAACCCAAGCTCGCCCCGGCGACGCATTTCACGCGCCACGGCTTCACGAATCTCCGCCATGGCTCGGGTGATCATCAGGTCATTGAGCGTTAATGGCTCCGCAAGGAGTGTCTCAATGGCAACAAACAGGGGATGCTCCGGGACGATGCCATCGGCTTTGGTCCGCTCAATCAGAAAGCGTTGGGAGAATTTTTCCAGCGCATCCGGGAGCTGATAACCACGCGTCTCTTCCTGCGCCCAGGCACTGATCTTTTCGATCCATTTCCCCTGGTTGCCACGGTTAAACTTGCGTCTGTCGATCCCGGAATTTTCTATGATCGCGTCAATCTCGCTGACTGACTCATTCCATTTTTGCTTTATGGTCGCGATTTGCGCGACGATCTTTTCATGGCGAGAGGCCAGCGTTTCATCGGCTGGCGGCGGGGACTTTATTACCGGTGCTTCGCCCTGCAGATAGCGATCGATAGTGCGCAGAAGCTCTTCCGGCCCTTTCCACAACGCATGTACAGCTTCAGCGATATCACGCTGCAAAGGATAACAGTGACGACGCCAGAAATCCGCGCAGGCCTGATAGCGAAGCTCAGACTCATCTTCAATAAGCTGCTGTTCAAACAGCATGCCGGATTCAAACGCATTCAGGCTCAGCATACGCTGACAAAAACCATGAATGGTGAAGACTGACGCCTCGTCCATCTGCCTTTCCGCTAACAACAGCCACCGGGCTGCCTGTTGCTTATCGGCAATCTCTTCCAGAAGGCTTGCGTAGAGAGGATTATCCGTACTCTGGCGCAGACAGGCGATGCGCAGCTCATGGATATTGGCACGGATACGGCCGCGTAGCTCGGCGGTGGCAGCTTCCGTGAAGGTAACCACCAGCAACTCCTCCACGCTTAGCGGGCGTGGAAAAGCCGCGTTACCACCCAGCCCCAGCAGCAGGCGCAGATAGAGCGCGGCAATGGTGTAGGTTTTTCCCGTTCCCGCTGAGGCTTCAATCAATCGTTCACCTTGTAGCGGTAAACGTAAGGGATCAAGGGACTCAGCGGTATCGGTCATTCTTTCTTACTCCAGGGCATAGATTGCTGCAGTGCGCTGACGCTCTTCCAGACGGTCCAGCCTTTCGGGTTAACGTACTCTGCTTTCCCATTCTGGCTGCCGGAAACCTGAGACAAAATGGCCATTCCCTGCGGTTTTACCACCGCCTGATGGAAGAAGTCGGCCACCTTCTGAGGCGTCAGCTGTTTTATCTCGGCCACTACTTTATCACGCGAATCAAACTTCATATTACCGCGATCAAAATCTTTGCTCAGTTGCGAGGCTTCTTCACCCAGAGTCTGCGGCGGCTGCATGATCTGGGCGATAACCGCCTGCTGAATTTGGGCAAACTCTTCCGGCTTCATGGCTCGCAGTTTTGCTTCCGCCTGCGGGAAGAAAGCCTGATAACGCTGCCAGAGATACGCTGGCTGCTTGTCGCTGCTCTGCAACAGGAAACCGAGCCCCCACTGACGACCCACGTTCATCGAAAACGCAAAGACCGCGTAGCCAAGCTGCTCTTCAGTACGAAGCTGGTTATAGAACCACGGCTGAATAATTTGTCCGAGTACCGCACTCTGCGCGGAGCTGGAAAATTCGTCATAACCTGTTGGGACAAATACAGCGGCCAGCGCGGAGTCGGTACTGCTCCCCGCTTTTTCGAAAATCACATTCTGCTTTTTCTCAACCAGCACATCCTGGTTGCGGCACCATTCGTCACCTTTTGAGCCCAGTTGCGTTCGCACATTTTGTGCCAGGGTTTTAGCCTCATCCTCGCTCATATTCCCGACGATAAGGAATTCCGGACGAGTATTGGTTTTGAGCTTTTCGCGGTAAGCCAGTACATCTTCCAGTGAGATGGATGGCAGCAGTGCGCGGCGATCTTCACGCTGGAAGTACGGAATTTGCGACAGCATCTGCGCAGGCATGATCGCCTGATCGTAGGCTTTGCCTTTCTCCGCGGAATCCATCATCTGCGCGTACCAGGATTTGGCCTGCTCAAGCTGCTCGTCCGTTGGGGTATAGCTGAAATAGCCCTCCAGCAGCGCCTGGAACAGCTGTGGCAAACGCTGGGTATAGCCGTTTGCATTCACCATCAGACCATTATTGGCATTGGTCGAGAAGCTAATCCCGCCCACTGCCGCCTGATTACTGAGCTGATCCAGCGCAATACCGGCCAGATAATCATTAAGCGCAAACATCACCTGATTTTTAGCGCTGTCCATCGCTTTTGGATTACGCAAAACCACGCTGACATCGGCTTTTGGCTCGCTTGTAAAATAGCGGCCTGGGGTGTAAACCACGCGCAGTGTTGGCTCATCAACAATCAGCGCCGGGTGCGGGTAATCCTTCGTGGTTTTAATCAGTGAGAAATCATCCGGAATGTACGGGTTCAGTTCCGGCATCTGCAGCGCAATCTCTCCGGCCTTTTTCTGCCAGCCTGTGAAGGTTTGTTCGCTGATTTTATCGACCTGGTAAGGTGCATCGACAAAATAGGCAGTTTTGTTATGCGGCTCGTTCGGGCTGATGTACCAGATACGGGCGTTTTGCGGCGTCATCATCGCCAGACGGGCTTTTACTGCCTCCGCATCATACTGGTCAGCAATATTGACGGCGTCCAGCGTGTGCGCCACCGGCACGCGGATCATGGTATCCGCCAGCCATTCAACGTAATCCATATCGCGCGTAATTGACGGGTAACGGAAATCGAGATCCAGCACATGCGCCAGTTCGTCAAAATAGCGTTTATCGATGCCTTTTTCGCGTAGCAGAGAAAGGTAGCTGAAAATAGCGGCAACCACGTCGTCACGGTTCGCGAGACCTTTATCGGTCAGGGTCGCAGAAATCGCCAGCACACCGCTGTTACCGTTCACAACGGGATCGGAATCAGCACGAATACCTTCCACCAGCCCCTGCTTTTGCAGCCAGTCAGAGAGCGTGCCTGGGCTACGGTTGCCAATCAGATAGGTCACCAGCTCGTCCGTTTTACTGCGGAACTGCGCCGTGTTGTTATCAATACGAAACTCGACGCGTAACACTTTGCGCGGCAGTGCCGGCACGTAGTGGATCACGATCCCTTTTTGTGCGTCAGTCACCACCGGGACGTTAATTTTCGGCAGGCCGATATTTTTATTCGGCACCCGGCCAAATGTCTGCGCAGCCATATCTGCCAGTTCTGGCAATGGTTTATTGCTGTAGATGACCGCTTTCATCAGGTTGGCGGAGTAGTATTTATCACGAAACGCATGCAGGGCATCCAGCACCGGGCTGTTCGGCTTGTCGCTCAGCGTCTCGAGATTTCCCCCGGAGAAACGCGAACCAGGATGCGCGGGGTTGATGGTTTCAGCACTGACCTGCGCCATGCGCATACCATCTCGGGTACGCGCCATGGTTAATTCGGCATTCACGGCATTACGCTCGCGATCGGCGTATTTTTTATCCAGAAGCGGCGCGGCAATAGCATCCGCCAGACGGTCTACCGCCCCTTGCAACGCATCATTTTCCACTTCGAGGTAAAACGCTGTGCGATACGGTGCGGTGCTGGCGTTGTGGCTGCCACCGTGCATTTTCAGGTATTCAGACAGGCTATCCGGCTGCGGATACTTTTTCGACCCCATCAGCGTCATGTGTTCAAGATAATGCGCCAGCCCTGGATGGGCGTCAGGATCTTCCAGCGACCCCACCGGCACAACCAGCGCAGAGAGAGATTTCACCGCCTGCGGATCGGAAACCAGCAGCACGGTCATTCCGTTATCAAGGCGAATAGCCTGATACTTGCGGGTATCTTTTTCGCTCTTACGGATAGTTTCCTGAACAGGTTGCCAACCGGAATTTGCCTGAGTGACGGGAGCCCAAAGGGCGATAAACAAAACAAACGCTTTGAACAAGGTGCTGCCTGGCATTACGACCTCTTTATCACGGCTACATCATTAACAAAGTGCGTGCTGGACGTGCCAGCATCTCTTTCTTTTGGTACATCAGTCCGTGATAAGGGATGCATCATAAATGAACACCCAAATCTGTGCAATTTTTATACAGCACTCAGGACTGATTAAATTTGAACAACGGTAACAGGTAGCGTTGCGCCTCTTCCGTAATAGCGTCGAAGTATTCTGGTTCGAGCGTTCGCCATAAACGTTGATACCAGACATCTTCGCCCTCACCGCGCACCATCATGTTTCCTTCGTAAGCCTGCATAAACTTAGTGCGGGCTTTTTGCAGCGAGGCGTCATCCGTTAACATGGCATCATTCTGCGCGTCGTAACAGGCTTTTATCCACGCGCCACCACTTTCTGGCAGCAACAACAGCGGTTTGTTCATGCCCTGCCGGTAGCCTTCAATGTACAGCGACAAATATGCCAACGCCTGATCGGTAGCCACTGGCGGGAAGCGCCATTCACCGTCTTTACGCACAAACAATCGGCTTTCACCTTCATTACCGCAAGCACTGTAGACAAGATGTTCGAGCCAGAGTTGCAAGCCTTGTGAAACACTGAGCATCGATGGACGCCAGCGCAGCAACCCATCAGGCTGAACCTGGGTCAGCCAGCCTGTCAGATGGACACCGTTGCAGTTAAGATCGATTTCGATGCTTTCCCCAGGGTGTCGGCACGCTATAACGCGATCGGCAAGCGCCTTCATCTCCTGACACTGGGCATCCCACACAATTTCCCCAAATGCACCATAAGGTAACTGGCCCGCAGCACGGTAGCGGCGAAAGAGTTTGTCGGCGTCTTCCTGTTCAACCAGTGCATTCAGAAGCTGGAGATTAAGTTTATAGCGTTCCAGCCCATCAAGAATAAACGGTTCGGCATCAGGAATTTCGCTCTCTTCCGCGCGGAAGTTAACCTGTAATCGTTGCTGGAAGAATGCTCTCACCGGATGCGCCCAGAAGCGCTGAAGCTGCTCGAAGGTCAGAGATGGAAGAGGGCGAGCGTCAAGCTCCTGAATGAAGTCGGAATGCGCCGTTCCCTCTTTCTTCGCGGCGGGGAGCCATTCGTGGGCGTAACTTTGGTGCTCATTCGCAATGAAGTTAACAGGGTCAAACGGCATACGACTATGACAACAGGTAATATGTGCCTTAACTCGCTGTTCGCTTTCATCGCAGTTTCGCGCTTCATCGCCAGGCAGATAGTGGCTCTGCCCGATATAGTCCACCAGTTCCTGCACCAGCACAGAAGGGAAACGCTCGCTGTTATCCTGAATCGATCGCCCGATATAGCTAATGTACAGCTGACTTTGCGCTGAAATGAGCGCCTCCAGGAAGAGGTAGCGGTCATCATCACGACGGCTACGATCCCCCCGCTTTGGCTGAGCACTCATCAGGTCAAAACCCAGCGGCGGTAGCGCCCGTGGATAGACACCGTCGTTCATACCGAGCAGGCAAACCACTTTGAACGGGATCGAACGCATCGGCATCAGGGTGCAGATATTAATTGGACCAGCAAGAAAACGCTGACTGATACGCTCCTGATCGAGCCTTTGCGTCAGCTCATCACGCAGCAGCGAAAGCGGAACCGCCTCTGCGTAGTGTGAACTGACGCCCTCTTCGACAATGGCCTGCCACTGTTTTTCAATAAGCGCCATTGCCGCTTCCGTTTCGCTGTCCGGCAGGAAGAAATCGTTGAGCATTTCGCGACAAACCGGCAACCACTCTTCAAGCGGACGTGGCTGCATCAGTTGGCGTCTCCAGCGGTTAAGCTGCATCAGCAGTGAGGCTAAATGGCCGACCAGTTCAGCAATTAGCCCGCTGGATTCATCATAAGGCAGCACCTCATTCCACTCGCCCTGGTTACTTTCCATCGCGTAGCCCAGCAGCATACGTGTCAGGCCAAACTGCCATGTATGCTGGCCCGTCGCCGGAAGTTCAAACTCCTGAACATTATCGTCATCTATGCCCCAGCGCACGCCGGATTCATTAACCCACTGACGAAGGTAGCGCAGCCCTTCTTCGTTGATATCGAAACGTGCGGCAAGGACAGGCACATCCAGCAATGCCAGTACATCCTCAGAGATAAACCGGCTGTCGGGCAACGAAAGCAGGCTGAGAAATGCCTGCAGCGCCGGGTGAGACTGACGCGCCCGACGGTCAGAAATAGCGTACGGCAGATACCGCTCGCCCGTTGCGCTCCCAAAAACGGCCTGAATAAACGGGCTGTAGCTGTCGATATCCGCCACCATCACCACAATATCGCGCGGCGTCAGGGTTGGATCGTCCTGAAGCATTGCCAGCAATCGATCATGGAGGATCTCCACTTCCCGCTGCGGGCTATGGCAAACGTGGACAGTGATGCTGCGGTCGTCAGGTGCCAGTTTTCGCTTCTTATCGCTGCGGGCAAACTCGTCGGCAGTGATCCCGGCAATAGCGCGGTTTTCAAGATTCAGAATATCCAGCTGAATATTATGCAGCAGGCTGTCCGGCGTAATATCTGCAAACGCATCCACATCACCTTCCCCTGATGATGTGATATCAGAGAGCATATGAATATAGTCGCGCCCAAGTTTGCCCCAGGAGGCGAGCAGTGGATTTGGCAGATCCTGAATGCCATCCTCATCAAAAAGCTGCGCGGCCGTTGCGCTGTCTTTAAACAGAGGTACGGTGCGTTCTTCAAAAAGACGTCGCCTCTGCCGGGTTACCAGCCGTGAAAGCCAGCGAGCATCCTGAATATCGCCCCAATAGTGCCGACATGGATTGGTGAACAGAATATGGATATCTATATGTTTACCCAACGCTTTTAGTGCATTGAGATAGACCGGCGGTAACGCCGAAATCCCGCAGATAAACACTCTGGACGGCAGCCGGGCGGGACGTTCGGCGGCATTTTCCAGCATCGAGATAAAGCGTTGATAGAGATTGGCACGGTGCCACTTCGGCTGACCAAGTTCCTCTGTATGTTCGACCAGCGCTTTCCACAGTGGGGCCTGCCAGGTTTGCGCCTCCGGTAATCCTTCAACCCGCTCGCCGGCTTCCCAGCGTGTCAGCCATTCCGGGCGATAAACCAGATACTGGTCGTAGAGATCGGCAGTGCGCGATGCCAGCTGGAACAGCTTGCGCTTATCGGTATCGTCATGGAGGTAGTGACGTAACATGGCGAAGTCATCGTGCGCCAGCATGTCCGGTAGCAGCGCCATCAGCTTCCAGCTCATGCTCTGTTTATTAAAGGCGCTCTGCTCAGGAATATCCGGCAATACCCGCACAAACATCTCCCAGATAAAACTCGCCGGAAGCGGGAAGTCGATGTTCGCTGCAATCCCAAACTTCTGCGAAAGGGACATTTGCAGCCACTGCGCCATACCGGTGCTTTGTACCAGCACCATTTCCGGCTCAAAAGGATCGTCAAGCCGTTCTTGCTCAACGATAAATTCCATCAGCGCTTCCAGCACATCCAGACGATTTGAGTGGTAGACCCTTAACATAGACACTCCCGACTACTGGCTAACCGGGCAATGCAGCTGTGACATCTCGCCGCGCCGCCCCAGAGGAGAAATAATGGTAACCGTGATGCTGACACATCCGGACTGCGTTGTCTGCCCCCGACTGACTCGCCAGCCTGCTGGTTGCGCAATTGTTGAGAGCTGAGACAAATTCCAGGCATGGTGCCAAAGCTGGCGATACTGATTCAGCAGTGCAAACCGGGAGGCCAGTGCGCGGTGATAGCCGGATAATGCCGTCACAACCACAACAAGAAGCATCATCGCCAGCAGCACTTCAACCATGCTAAATCCTTTTTGTCTGTTCAGGGCAACTGGCATAGTGAATTTTCCTTAAGCGGGCAGAAATCGCTCCAGCCATGGGCTGAGAAGCGTATATGACCGTCGCTAACTTCTCCTGCGCGCCACAATAATTGATCGTGTCCCCCGGCTATCAGCAAAACGCGCGACTCATTCAGCAACCGCAAACAGACTCGCCACGCAGTCGTCTTTTTGCACTGAACCGCTGGCTGTAGCGACCAGTGTTGAACGCGTCCCCACTCCAGCGCGGACTGGATGGCAGCTTGCTGTCGAATGGAAAGGCTTTCACCGCCCACCAGCGTACTGAAGGTTTCAAGCTGCTGGTTAAGGCCGGTGAGGATCAACGTGCCGAGCACCAACAAAAGCAAGACCAACGCCAGCGACGACATTCCTCTCTGACGGTTCACAGATTAAATCCCCTGACCGAGTAGTCAGCCCAAAAAGGTTCGGTTAATAGTCCTTTGCGAAGGGCAGCTATCTCAATATTCAACTCTGGCGCGAAACCTGTGTGCTCGGTTTTACGTACCACAAACTGCTGGATCACAAGCCTGTCCGGGTCGGTGAGTTTTTCCCACCCTTTGCCTTCGCAGGATGTCGCTCCCCGCAGCGCCTCCAGCGCCCCGGACTCCAGGCGAAATCCCGTGCTGTCGTTTTCGGACGCAGAGACGTCCCAGTAGCCGTTACTGTTAGCATCCCACTGCACTATCACGCACTCTCCTTTCCTGCCAATGACCAGCCCCTGCCCCTGGCAATCGCCTGCGCAGTATCCCGCTCGCTGGAGCTGCTTACCGATTGCAAACAGGCGCTGCCAGACCTCCTCTTCAAGCTCCTGTTGGCCAGATTGCAGCAAAACAGCCTGCTGTAAACCCGGTAAAAACCGCGATGTGCTTAACAACAAAATACTGCTTATCGCCATAGCGATAAGCACCTCAGTGAGTGAAAAACCTCGCTGGTTCAACGACATGAATTTTCTCCTGTGCTATTGCACATCCTGATACGGCCACCACTGGAGACAATAACGAACCACTTCCCCGCCCGACTTTGCAGGCCGATCCTTCCAGCCCATGCCGTATCCCTTAAGCCGTAGAAGCCCAGTGAAGGCGTTATCTCGCTCAATGTGACCTCCGGCCAGAGCATCCTGAGGACGAAGGGGCTCCTGTTTTCACAGGCCATGGCTGGCGTGCTCGACAGGCAACTCTGCAGCCCATCTTGTTGTAGCGTGATTAGGTGATCCCGGTTATACCGGTTCGCGTCGTTACGCAAAAACACCAGGTAATCACGCACCTGCATAGCGGTTTGCCACAACCTCTGTTGTCGTTGCCAGCTGTCCCAGCCATATAGCCCTGTGGCACTGAGGATCACGACCAGCGCAATGGCGACAAGCGTTTCGATAAGCGTAAAACCGTTCTTTTTGTTCATGGCAGGAGTGTGGCGAAGTGCGGGAAAAGCAGCGAGCGTTAAAACAGGACTTTACGAGCCGTTATCCAGAGAAAATCGCCTGTTGCATGACGTTGCATAATCCCTGGATAGAGGCTCGAAAAACAGAACGAGGGCGAAAAAAAACCGGCGCTAAAGAGCACCGGTTGTGACAGGATGTGCCGTATCAGATCGCGACAGGCGCTTTGATGCCCGGATGCGGGTCGTAACCTTCAATCTCGAAATCTTCAAAGCGGTAATCGAAGATGGATTCCGGTTTACGTTTAATCACCAGTTTCGGTAATGCACGCGGTTCACGGGTCAACTGAAGATGGGTCTGTTCCATATGGTTGCTGTAAAGGTGGGTATCACCGCCAGTCCAGACAAAATCACCCACATCGAGATCACACTGCTGCGCCATCATATGCACCAGCAGTGCGTAGCTCGCAATGTTAAACGGCAGGCCGAGGAACACATCGCAGGAGCGCTGATACAGCTGGCAAGAGAGCTTTCCGTCCGCCACGTAGAACTGGAAAAACGCATGGCACGGTGCCAGCGCCATTTTGTCCAGCTCACCCACGTTCCAGGCGGAAACGATAATCCGGCGCGAGTCCGGGTCGTTTTTCAGTTGGTTAAGCACAGTGGTGATCTGATCAATATGACGACCGTCTGGCGTTGGCCATGCGCGCCACTGTTTGCCATATACCGGGCCGAGGTTGCCGTTTTCATCTGCCCATTCGTCCCAGATAGAGACGTTGTTTTCATGCAGATACGCAACGTTGGTATCGCCTTGCAGGAACCAGAGCAGTTCATGAATGATCGAGCGCAGATGGCAGCGCTTTGTCGTCACCAGAGGAAAGCCTTCTTGCAGATTGAAGCGCATCTGGTGGCCAAAAATGGAGAGCGTCCCGGTGCCGGTGCGGTCGTTTTTCGGCGTGCCCTCATCGAGCACTTTTTTCATCAATTCAAGATACTGTTTCATGATTCCTCAGGAAAGTTGTTGCTGTGGACGACGACGATACGCCCAAATCATCATAATGGCACCCGCGACAATCATCGGGATGGAGAGGATCTGCCCCATACTGATGTACTGCACCCACTCGCCGGTAAACTGTGCATCCGGCTGGCGGAAGAACTCGACGATGATACGGAACGCGCCGTAGCCGATCAGGAACAGGCCAGAAACAGCCCCCATCGGGCGCGGTTTACGGATAAACAGATTCAGGATGATAAACAGTACCACGCCTTCCAGCGCCAGCTCATAAAGCTGAGACATGTGACGCGGCAGAACGCCGTAAGTGTCGAAAAGGGATTGCCATTCCGGGTGTGACGGCAGCAGCGCGATATCTTCTGCACGAGATCCAGGGAATAGCATGGTAAAGGAAACGCTCGGATCGACACGCCCCCACAACTCACCGTTAATGAAGTTGCCCAGTCGACCCGCACCCAGCCCGAACGGGATCAGCGGTGCAATAAAATCAGCCACCTGGAAGAAGTTACGTTTGGTGCGTTTGGCAAAGATCACCATCACCAGGATCACGCCAATCAGCCCACCGTGGAAGGACATGCCGCCGTCCCAGACGCGGAACAGATAGAGTGGATCGCTCAGGAATACCGGGAAGTTGTAGAACAGCACGTAACCGATACGGCCGCCCAGGAACACGCCGAGGAAGCCCGCATACAGCAGGTTTTCCACTTCGTTCTTCGTCCAGCCACTGCCGGGACGGCTGGCGCGACGGCCTGCAAGCCACATGGCAAAAACGAAGCCCACCAGGTACATTAACCCGTACCAGTGAAGCGCTACAGGTCCAACTGAGAAAATAACCGGATCGAATTCCGGAAAATGCAGATAACCACTGTTCATCTGTCACCACAAGATGTTGTTATTCCGCTGAAAGTGGACAGCGGTAGAATTGCGTTCCCGCCATTGGCAGGTGCTCCAAAGTTGCGAATCATAGCATAAGGCAGGCGCAGGGGATGCGCCTGAGATGTAAAAGATGTGTATAGAATCGGGAGCAGAATAACTAGCGGCCACCGCGGATCAGGCCACCCATACCGCGCCGCTCCATAAACGCAGCGACCTGATGCCGCACTTCGGTTGCCAGCTGTGCTTCCAGGCTGCGTGCAGCCAGTTCCTGAGCGTCTTCAATTTCAATATGACGTAACAGGTATTTCACACGAGCAACAGAACGACCGTTCATTGACAGGTGACGGAACCCCAGGCCAATCAGAATAGCGACACACATTGAATCCCCGGCCATTTCACCACACAGACGCAAATCAAGGCCGTGCTGTTCAGCTTCACGGGCGATCATCGCCAGTGCGCGGAGCATGGCCGGATGCAGGCTGTCGTAAATACTGGCAACACGCGTGTTGTTACGATCGACAGCCAGAATATATTGCGTCAAATCGTTGGTGCCAACAGAGATAAAATCGACGCGGTTTGCCAGTTGCGGCAGCATAAAGACCATTGACGGCACTTCGAGCATCACGCCGATACGTGGTTTTGGAATCGCATAGCCGATCATCTCCTCGACTTCGCGACCCGCACGCTCGATCAGGCGTCGTGCTTCGTCGATCTCGTCAATGCTGGTGACCATCGGCAGTAAAATGCTGAGGTTGCCGGTCGCCGCATTGGCGCGCAGCATAGCGCGCACCTGGATCAGGAAGATCTCAGGCTGATCGAGCGTAATGCGTATCCCCCGCCAGCCGAGACACGGGTTCTCTTCGCTGATCGGCATGTACGGCAGTTGTTTATCCGCCCCGACGTCCAGTGTACGCAGGGTGACAGGTTTGTCGTTAAACATCTGCAACATGCCCTGATACTGCGCGACCTGCTCCTCTTCAGACGGGAAGCCGCTTTGCAGCATGAACGGAATTTCGGTGCGGTAAAGACCGATGCCGTCGATTCGACTGCCGAGCTTCTCTTCGTGTTCGGGGCTTAAACCGGCATTGAGCATCACCTTGATCCGCTCGCCGCTTTTCAGCTGTGCGGGCAGGTTAACGTCATCTTCCGCCAGCTTGCTTAATTCATTCTCTTCGCTGATAAGGCGCTGGTATTCCTGCAGCAGTACCGGCTCAGGATCGACCAGAAGCTCACCGCGATACCCGTCCACGACCAGAGTACGCCGGTGCAGAACCGAAGGCTGAATATCCGCGCCCATAACGGTCGGGATACCGAGTGCGCGTACCATAATGGCCGCATGGGAGTTAGCGGCACCGTCTCGCACCACCACGCCCGCAAGCCTGTCCTGAGGCAGTTCAGCAAGCGTTGTAGCAGAAAGCTCATCGGCAACCAGCACAAACCGTTTAGGCCAGGCATTTGCCCCCTGAATGGTATCGTCGAGATGGAACAGCAACCGCTGCCCCAGGGTGCGGAGATCGCCCGCACGCTCTTTCAGATAGCCGTCGGTCAGCGCTGCAAACTGCTCAGCAAATTTCTCGATGACTTTTTTAACGGCCCATTCCGCGACCGAGCCTTTATCCACCTCAGCAAACAGTTCCCGACGCAGGCGTGCGTCGGAAAGCAGGTGCGAGTAAAGGTCAAAAATGGCCGCCGTCTCTTTTTGCGCACCTGCTGCAAAGCGTTTGCTGTAACGGCGAAACTCGTTCGCCGCCTCTTCCAGCGCGGCGGTCAGGCGTTCACGCTCAAGTGCTGCATCAAGCGTGGAAGCCTCGTAAACCTGCTCCATCAACGGCAGCGTGGCGTCCATCCAGCCTTCAGCAATCGCCACGCCCGGCGAGGCCGGAAGTGCACGAATACGCGTATGGCGATACTGGCCAAAGAGCGCAGCCAGCTGAGACTGGGATAGGATCGCCGCCATCTGGGTTGCCAGCGTCACGAGGAAGGACTCTTCGCTTTCGTCGTACTGACGTAGTTCACGTTGCTGAACAACAAGCACGCCAAGTAGCTGGCGACGCTGAATTATGGGCACGCCCAGGAAAGCACGGAAGCGCTCTTCTTTTACGGAAGGGATATATTTAAAGCTGGGGTGTTTTTGCGCATCAGCGAGGTTGATGGGTTCCGCCAAGCGCCCGACCAGGCCCACAATGCCTTCATCAAACGCGAGCGTAACGGTACGCCCCCGTGGTTTTTTCAAACCACGGGTCGCCATCAGGTAATAGCAGCGCCGATCGTGGTCGGCCAGATATACCGAACAAACTTCGGTTTCCATCGCAAGACAGATGTCGGTCACCAGAATGTTCAGCGCCTCGTTCAGGCGAGGCGCACTGGCGACCTTCTCGACTATTTCTCGCAAGCGGGTGAGCATGATTTGCGTAGCTTAACCTCTTTTACGTCGCCAGGCAGGTGCGCTCTGCGGCTTAGGAGGGGCCTCCTGAAGCTGCATGACAACACTTGCAAACTCTTTCATCACCCTACGGTAAACATCGCGCTTAAATGACACGACCTGACGAACAGGATACCAGTAGCTTACCCAGCGCCAGCCATCAAACTCCGGCGTACTGCTGGTTTGCATATTGATATCTGAATCGTTGCCCGCCAACTGCAGCAGAAACCATTTTTGTTTCTGGCCGATACAAACCGGCTTTGTGTCCCAACGCACCAAACGTTTCGGTAACTTGTAACGCAACCAGTTGCGGGTCGAAGCCAGGATGCGAACATCTTTTCGGCTTAAACCGACCTCTTCAAACAGCTCCCGGTACATCGCTTGTTCTGGGGACTCCCCTGGATTGATCCCGCCTTGCGGGAACTGCCAGGAGTGCTGACCATATCGTCGGGCCCACATCACCTGGCCCTGACGATTACAAATTACTATCCCGACGTTCGGGCGGTAGCCATCGTCATCAATCACCGGACTACCCCAAACTAAACCTTATATATGAATGATTGTTTCACACTACAGGGAGGCGGTAAACCACTCTCTTACGGGCCTGTAACCTAATAACATTTGAATAACTCACAAATTAAGGGAGAGTTATAAACAGATGAGGCACCGCAAAGGCAATTTTATTCACCTTTTCTGTGGATATAGTTGTGAAGAAGTACGGAATTACCGATGAACAACCTGAAAACCATGCAATATCACCACTGTGACATCAAAAAATAATTTTATTATTTTCATCCAGTTAATGACGTTTTGATTGTGCAAACGGTGAATAACGTGATGATCATCACATCAGCTATCCTCATGCTGATGAAAGATCGAACAGCGTCGGTTTTATCCACAGATTGTGCCAATAAGTTAGGCACAATTTGTGTGAAAATTCGATTTTCGTCGCACGTCAAGGCTGTAAATTGAAACAGTAGTGAGGGTTATTCCCAGTTATCCCACTTTTCTGTGGATAACATGGTGTAAGATCCTGTTTATTGTCAGTGACCAGATTTGAACAACCTGCTTTTTACGCACAGACCCTTTTCCCAGAAAAGATAAAAAAACATATAAATCATAGAGATGTGATATTTACGCAGAAAAAGTTAAACTCTGTCCACAGAGGGTAAATTATCAGTTCATTTTTTAATCAAAGGGTTAACTTCATGCTTTCGCTTGCGCCGCTCCTTTCTCCCCCTGCCAGTGAGGCTCAACTATTGCACCAGGCACAGCGTCTGGCCGGTTTTTCGCTGGGGGAACTGGCTTCGATGGCAGGTTTACCCATTCCAGAGGATCTCAAGCGCGATAAAGGCTGGATCGGTATGCTGCTGGAGCTTTGGCTGGGAGCGAGCGCAGGCAGTAAGCCGGAACAAGATTTCGCTGCACTGGGCGTTGAACTGAAAACGATCCCGGTAGACAGCCAGGGCAGGCCGCTGGAAACCACCTTTGTCTGCGTTGCGCCGTTAACGGGCAATAGCGGTGTGACCTGGGAAACCAGCCATGTTCGCCATAAGCTGAAACGGGTGCTATGGGTGCCCGTTGAAGGTGACAGACAGATCCCGCTGGCAGAGCGTCGCGTCGGTGCGCCTTTGCTCTGGAGCCCTGATGAAGAGGAAGAGAGGCAGCTTTGCCAGGACTGGGAAGAGCTGATGGATATGATTGTGCTGGGGCAGGTAGAGCGCATCACCGCCCGTCACGGCGAAGTGTTACAGCTGCGTCCGAAAGCCGCCAACAGCAAGGCGTTAACAGAAGCCGTCGGGGCGCGCGGCGAACCGATCCTGACGTTGCCACGCGGCTTCTACCTTAAAAAAAATTTCACCGGCGCACTGCTGGCACGCCATTTTTTACTAAAACCATAGTTTTTTAACGGAAATTGAGCGCTATCAATCATATTTACGTTGTTTTTAAGATTTTACTACTTTTACCTGTCGTAATATCGGGTTATTACTACACTATGATTTGATACGAGCCAGTGAGGATGATAACGATGAAAAAATGGGCAGTGATAATCTCGGCGGTGGGTTTAGCGTTTGCGGTATCGGGTTGTAGCAGTGATTACGTTATGGCAACAAAAGACGGACGTATGATTTTGACCGATGGCAAACCTGAAGTCGACGACGACACCGGCCTGGTGAGCTACCGCGATCAGGAAGGTAATAAGATGCAGATCAATCGCGACGAAGTATCCCAGATCATCGAGCGATAAACGGATTAAGGTCAGTGGCTTGCTGGCCTCCTTGAATTTTTTCTTCCCCTTTTGCTTCCCCTCTGCCATGTTTATATTCCTTTGTCGGGAAGTTCCTGACGCGGTCTGTCTTTTAATGAAGGAAGCCGGCTATGCATTATCACCGTATCCCCCACAGCGCTCTGGAGATAAGCCAACTGGGGTTGGGCACGATGACATTTGGTGAACAAAACAGCGAAGCCGATGCCCATGCACAACTCGACTATGCCGTCAGCCAGGGGATTAACCTGATTGATGTTGCAGAGATGTACCCTGTGCCACCACGCCCGGAAACGCAAGGGTTAACCGAAACCTACGTCGGTAACTGGCTGGCAAAACGTGGCAATCGCGAAAAGCTGATTGTCGCCTCCAAAGTCAGCGGCCCCTCCCGCAATAACGATGCCGGGATACGTCCGAACCAGATCCTCGATCGCAAGAATATCCGCGCCGCGCTGGATGCCAGCCTTAAGTGGCTGCAAACCGACTATCTCGACCTTTACCAGGTGCACTGGCCGCAGCGTCCCACCAACTGCTTTGGTAAGCTCGGTTACAGCTGGAACGAGAGCGCACCGGCCGTTACGCTGCTTGAAACGCTGGAAGCCCTGACTGAATGCCAGCGCGCGGGCAAGATCCGCTACATTGGCGTCTCAAACGAAACGGCGTTTGGTGTAATGCGTTATCTGCACCTGGCGGATAAACATGATTTGCCACGCATCGTTACCATCCAGAATCCCTATAGCCTGCTGAACCGCAGTTACGAAGTGGGCCTGGCAGAAGTCACGCAGTATGAAGAGGTGGAGCTGCTCGCCTACTCATGTCTGGGCTTTGGTACGCTGACCGGCAAATACCTGAACGGTGCGAAGCCTGCCGGAGCGCGTAATACCCTTTTCAGCCGTTTTACCCGTTACAGCGGCGAGCAGACGCAGAAAGCCGTTGCGGCCTATGTTGATATCGCGAAACGTCACAGCCTTGATCCCGCCCAGATGGCGCTGGCCTTCGTGCGTCGTCAACCGTTTGTCGCCAGCACCCTGCTGGGCGCGACGACAATGGAACAGTTGAAAACTAATATTGAGAGTTTCCATCTGACCCTGAGCGAAGAGGTATTAGCGGAGATTGAAGCGGTGCATCAGGTTTATACCTATCCGGCACCGTAAGTGGACGCTTTGCCGGGTGGCGGATTCGCCTGACCCGGCCTACGTTTCGTGATGTTGGCGGATTTTGTAGGCCCGGTAAGGCAACGCCGCCACCGGGCACTGATATCAACGACGACGCTGCCAGATCCACAACCCGGCAATCGCCAGCGCGAACAGCGCGCCAAACCCGACGCCAATCCCCACCACTGGCGCACCCGCTTTTACTGCCAGCGAATAAAGCCCCAGCATTAACAGCATCGCCATGTTTTCACCAAGGTTTTGCACTGCAATAGCATTACCCGCCCCGACGGTCTGCTTGCCACGTTCCTGCAGTAGCGCATTCAGTGGCACGACAAAGAAACCACCCAGAATACCAATCAGGATCAGCAGCACATACGCTGGCAGCAACGCATGCTGGAGCGAGAAGAACAACACGCCGACGCCGATTAAAATCCCCGCAGGCATACAGCGTGCGACGGTCTCAAGCGTTACCAGTTTTGCCGCTGCCCCGGCACCGACGACAATCCCGACGGCGACCATCGCGTTCAGATAAGTTGGCGTGGCGTTGTCAGCAATACCCAGCGCGACTGGCACCCACAGAACCAGCAGGAAACGGAGCGTCACGCCCGCGCCCCAGAACATGCTGGTGCCCATCAGCGAGAATCGCGTTTCACCGTTACGCCACAGTACGCGGCAGGCGTTAAAGAAACTGCCCGTCATCGGGGTAAAACGCCAGGATTGCCCCGGACGTGCCACCGGCAACGTCGGGATAAACAGGTTTGCGATAACCGCGCCGCCATACACCGCCGCACATACGCCAAGCGCGGCGAGCACATGCCAGTCCGCCAGCACGCCCCCCGCCACGGACCCCACCAGGATCGCCGCAATGGTGGAGGACTCCATCAGGCCATTGGCTTTCACCAGCTTGTCACCGGTCGTCAGTTCGCCCAGGATGCCATACTTCGCCGGAGAGTAGGCCGCCGCGCCTATCCCCACCAGCGTATAGCCGATAAACGGGTTGATACCCAAACAGATACTCGCCGCCCCCAACAGCTTAAGACCGTTGGCAAACATCATTACCCGGCCTTTCGGGAAACTGTCCGCCACCTGCCCCACGAACGGCGCAAAGATAATGTAAGCACCCACAAACACCATCTGGAGGATCGGTTGGCTCCAGTCGGGATAAAATTCAGCTTTCAGCAGTGCCAGAGTGGCAAACAGCAGGGCGTTGTCGCCGAACGCAGAGAGAAACTGCGCGGCGATCACCGCCATCATGCCCTTCGACCAGAGTGAGGTGTTAGTGTGTACTGACTCATGCATTGTGCTGTTCCGCCTCTTCGACCATACCTTTCAGGGTCACGAAATCGGGTTTACCACTTCCCAACACCGGAAGCTGTTTGAGGTAGCGAATATCACGCGGCACCGCCAGTTCAGGAATGCCGTGTTCGCGGGCATACTTAAGCAGCTGCTCACGCTTAAGCTCGCTGTCGGTGGTAAAGAGCACCAGCGCTTCACCTTTGCTGGCATCGTTCTTCACCACCGTTGCATGCATCTTGTCGGCTGATACCGCCGTCGCCAGCAGTTCCACCATTTCGAGAGAGACCATTTCACCCGCAATTTTAGCAAAGCGTTTTGCACGTCCCTGAATCTGCACAAAACCCTGCTCATCGAAGCGAACGATATCGCCTGTGTCGTACCAGCCTGTCTCAACCTCGCCGTTGACGTTTTCCGCCGTCGGCGCTTCAAGCACGCCTGGGTTTTCCACGCGCAGGTAGCCATTCATCACATTCGGCCCTTTCAGCTGCAGACGCCCCCCCTCTTCAATCCCCGGCACCGCCAGCAGACGTGCATCCATCCCCGGCAGTATCCGCCCAACCGTACCCGGTTTCGCCGCCATCGGCACGTTGATAGAGACCACCGGCGCACACTCTGTCACGCCATAGCCTTCCAGAATGCGCAGGCCAAACTTGTCCTGCCAGATCTGGCGCGTGCTGTCCTGCAGTTTTTCCGCACCCGCAACCACATAACGCACGCGGAAGAAATCATACGGATTGGCAAAGCGGGCGTAATTGCCGAGAAACGTTGAGGTACCGAACAGCACGGTGCAGTTACGGTCATACACCAGCTCCGGCACAACGCGGTAGTGCAGCGGGCTTGGATAGAGGAACACTTCAGCCCCGGTCAGCAACGGCGTAAAGAGGCCGACGGTCAGGCCAAAGGAGTGAAACAGCGGCAGCGCCGACATAAAGCGGTCGTTCGCCGTAAAATCGGCGATGGTTTTGATCTGCTCGACGTTCGCCAGAATGCTTTTATGACTGTGCACAACGCCTTTCGGATTTCCTTCGGAACCCGAAGTAAAGAGGATAATCGCGTCATCTTCCGGCCGCTGTTTAACCTGCGCCAGGCGCGGCACAAGCAGGTGAGCAAATATCCACAGCTTATCACTCGTCGTCACGTCCGCTTTCAGATCTTCGAGGAAGACCCAGCGAACCTGAGTAAGTTGCTCCGGCAGATGCCACAGCTTGCCCTTGTCGAGAAACTGACGGGAAGTAAAAATAGTATTGATTTGCGCCGCGGTGATGGCGCTGGTCAGCCCTTTCACGCCCGCGGTGTAGTTCATCATCGCGGGAATACGGCCACGAGAAACGGCCCCGAAGATCACCGCTGCGCTGATCCCCGCGTTAGGCAGCATCAGGCCAATCTTTTCGCCCTGTTTGCTGTATTTCTCAAGAATACGCCCCACAAACAAGGTCTTGGTCACCAGCTTACGGTACGTATCCGGCGTGAAGTTAATATCCTCAATACAGTTTTTCTTCGCGCCATAACGGTACTGTGCCGCCAGCAAAGATTCATACAGCGTTTCACGGGGACGAATTGCCATGCGCGCTTCCATCATTTTCTGATGCAGCATTTCACCGGCGATTTTACGGCGATCGCGCGCCCGCGGAGCCTCTGGCATCGGCAGTGATGTCGGCGGCAGAATATGCAGGGTGATTTTCGGGAACAGGCGTTGCTTCACCAGCCCTTTCAGGCGGCTGAAATGGGTAAGTTCCGCCCCTTCAATGCGCAGCGGCACAACGGTGGCTTTTGACTTCGCCGCAACAAAACCTGCGCCGTCATAAATTTTCATCAGCGAACCCGTCACCGAGATACGCCCTTCCGGGAAAATAACCACCGGACGCCCCTGCTCAACCAGGCGCACCAGATGCTTAATCATCATCGGTTTGGTCGGGTCGAGCGGCACAAAATCAATCAGCGGTGCCAGCCAGCGCATGTACCATTTTTGGCTAATGGAGCTGTAAACCGCAAACACCGGACGCACAGGTAAAAACAGCGCCAGCAAAATGCCGTCAATAAAAGAAACGTGGTTTGGTGTGATAAGAACGCGTTCGCCGTGAAGCGCCTGGGTATCACCAGTTACGCGAATGCGAAAAAGAACACGAAACAGAGTACGGAAGAACCCAAATAGCATCTCAACTCCCTTTGCCAGCCGGTATGAAGGGTTATTAAATGGTGGCAGATTACACGAGAAGTGGTAAGGGAGCGACAGCAAAAATAGAGGCAAAAAAAAACCTGCGCATCCGCGCAGGTTGGTGCAAGAGATGAGTACGAAATCGTACTAAGAATTCTCACCAATCAATACCTCTGGGATCTTGATTGTGGCTGCTCGCCCTACGCTTCGCCAGCGAGAAAACGCAAGGGAATGAGCCTAAGTGCAACCAGGTGTGAATATTCTCAGTTGCTGTTACAGGTTGAACTTACAGGCAAAAAAAAACCTGCGTAAAAACGCAGGTTGGTGTAAATCGTGTTAATCAACCGGAGTTGATTCCACCTATCAATACCTCTGGGATCTCGACTCTATCAATCCCCCGCTCTTCTTTGCTATCGGACAATCGCAACAGCCTGAGGCAAAGTGTAACTAAAGGTTCGAATTGACATTATTTTGACATGACTGGCCGTGTAACGATTACACCACGGCGGTTGGGTCTGCATCACGTTTGTCGATTGCGGAACCGCGCCCCCCTTGAATGCGCGCCACTTTTCCGCAACACTAGTTGGTGTGTAAACGCTTACCCCTAATAAGAAGGTATTTAATGGCGACAATTAAGGATGTGGCTCGTCTGGCCGGAGTTTCCGTCGCGACCGTCTCACGCGTGATCAACGACTCCCCAAAAGCCAGTGACGCATCACGCCAGGCAGTGCAGAACGCCATGGAAACCCTGAACTACCATCCCAACGCCAACGCGCGCGCGCTTGCGCAGCAGTCAACGGAAACCATCGGGCTGGTAGTGGGCGACGTGTCTGATCCCTTTTTCGGTGCCATGGTCAAAGCGGTGGAGCAGGTCTCCTATCAGACGGGCAATTTTTTGCTGATCGGTAATGGCTATCACAACGAACAAAAAGAACGCCAGGCCATCGAACAGCTAATCCGCCACCGCTGTGCGGCGCTGGTGGTGCATGCAAAAATGATCCCCGATGCCGAACTGATTCACCTGATGAAGCAGATGCCCGGTATGGTGATCATCAACCGTATTATCCCCGGATTCGAAAAACGCTGTGTGGCCCTTGATGATCGCTACGGAGCCTGGCTTGCAACGCGCCACCTGATCCAACAAGGCCATACCCGCATTGGTTATCTCTGTTCCAATCACCCCATTTCCGATGCGGAAGATCGCCTGCAGGGCTATTACGACGCGCTGCGCGAAAATGGTTTGCCGTGCAATGACCGGCTGGTGGCCTATGGTGAACCGGACGAAAGCGGCGGTGAGCAGGCGATGACGGAGCTGTTAGGACGCGGGCGGAATTTCACCGCGATTGCCAGCTATAACGACTCTATGGCCGCAGGTGCAATGGGTGTGTTAAATGACAACGGTATTGAAGTTCCGGCAGAAATTTCCCTGATTGGCTTTGATGACGTGCTGGTTTCCCGCTACGTGCGCCCACGCCTGACCACCGTGCGCTACCCGATTATCACCATGGCAACGCAGGCGGCAGAGCTGGCGCTGGCGCTGGCCGAACAGCGTCAGCCGCCAGACATTACGCATCTGTTCAGCCCGACGCTCGTTCGCCGTCACTCCGTTGTATCGCCTGCCGAGGCGCAAAGCGAATAGCGATAAAGATGTACCGTTTTGTCCGGGTATTCCAGCGCATCGCCAATGTACTGCCAGCCGTAGCGTTCGTAAAAGTCACGGTAGGCAGACCACAGATGCAGTTCGCTATACCCGGCCTGTGCGGCATACGCGATGACATGCTGCTGAAGTTGCCCCGACAGCCCCTGGCCACGCGCCGCTTCATCAACGTACAGCGCCGCCAGCCACGGACAGAGATCCTGACGGGTGATCAAATCGCAGCGCCACAGTCCCACGGTTCCCCGCAACTGCTCGCCTTCAACGGCAATAAACGTCAGCGGCAACGCCCCCGGCATCTGGCTGTGCTCAACGATGCAGTGGAAAAACTCACGCGGAAGCCCCTCACCAAAGGCCTGCCAGATCCAGTCCGTAACCTGCTCCGCATACTGAGGCGCAGCATGGAGAGGAACAATATTCACACCAGCTTCCCCTGAAAAATCGGCACGGATTCAAAAAGATAGCCATCAAAATCAGGCGCATCTTCGTCAGACAACTCCAGCAGGCTCTTTTTCACGTTTTCCAGATGCTGGAACATCGCCTGCCAGGCTCCCGTCACATCGCGTCGACGTAGCGCGGCAAGGATCGTTTGCCTGTCGCCCAGCCATTTGAGGCGGTACGCGCGGCTGGCAATGTGGACATTAAACTGCTGCCACAGCGGGCTGCTGTCCATGTGGTGCCAGACGCTCTCAACGGTCGCCAGCAGCATCTGGTTTTGCGTCGCGCCCGCCAGCACCAGATGGAACATCTTATTATTGTCCTGGCTGCGATCGTCGGCAGCAATTGCCCGCTGCTCCTGCTCGATAATCCGGCGCAGGTTGTCGATATCGGCACGCGTCGCCATTTTCGCGGCGAACGCGGCAATATTGCTTTCAAGCAGCTGGCGCGCCTGTAAAATCTCAAACGGCCCTACGTCGCTGTTGAGAAAGCGCTCTTCTTCGTTTTCGTGTTCTTCAGGGATGCGCATCACGTAAACACCCGAGCCCTGACGGATATCCACCGTGCCCTGCAGCTCAAGCATCAACAGCGCCTCTCGCACGATAGTGCGGCTTACGCCATAGGTTTCGGCAATGTTGCGCTCCGGCGGCAGGCGCGACCCAACGGGATAATGCCCCTGGATAATTTGCGCCCGTAAATCCTCGCCAATTTCCTGGTACTGTTTTTTTTCCGGCAGGATGACAGCCTTATCCACGTTACCACCTGTGTTTTTCAGTGAATGCGCAGGCCGGGCGTCCTCCCGGCCAGTTTGTGTACTATTTTATCAGAACGCTTACTTCCATTCATCGTCAACGGTGAGCGTCAGCACGCGCGCATCGCGCAGTTGCCGGAACCAGGCGGCCGATTTCTTTGCGCGTCGGGCGCGGTTATCGCCCAGATCGATCTCAATCAGCCCGTAGCGGTTTTTAAAGGCATTCATCGGTGACACATTATCAGTGAACGCCCAGAGCATATAGCCGTGACAGTTTGCCCCCTCCTCCCGCGCCAGCAGCGTGTAGTAAAGGTGCTCGCTGATAAAGTCGATGCGGTACGTGTCGTCGATAATGCCATCACGGTTGCGGAACTGTGCTTCGTTTTCAACCCCCATCCCGCTCTCCGCCACGAACCAGTCGATATTGCGGTAATCCTTTTTAATCCGCATCGCCATGTCGTAGATAATACGCGGATAAATTTCCCAGCCGCGAGAGGTATTCATTCGCCGCCCCGGTAGCTCAAACGGTTCGTAATAGTACGCCGGGTGGAACGGTGTCTCCGGGTGCCAGGCGCGGGAAGGTGCTTTCACCCGGTGCGGGTAATAGAGGTTGATCCCCAGCTCGTCGACGGTGTTACCAGCAATCAGCGCCAGCTCCTCTGCCGTGTAGTCCCACTGAACGTGGTGCTGCGCAAGCAGGGTAAAGAGTTCCTGTGGATAGTGACCATGTACCAGCGGGTCGAGAAAGACGCGATTGTAGAAGAGATCGTAGATCTCCGCCGCCCGCACATCATGCGGCGCACGTGAGCGCGGATAAGTCACTTCAGGGTTCAGAATGCAGCCCACCGAACCACGATAACCTTTCTCACGAAACAGCTTCACCACTTTTGCCGTCGCCAGCACTTTATGGTGATTCCACTGCATCCACGTACTGGTGTTCTGCTCGTAAGGCCAGCGCAGTGCATCAAGGTAAACGCGGGTCTGCACCACGATCGGCTCATTGAACGTAAACCAGCGGGCGACTCTGGTGTGGTAGCGTTCGAACACTTTTTCCGCATAGCGAACGAACAGCTCAACCACATGCTTCGACGCCCAGCCGCCGTAGGTTTCCAGCAGCACGCCCGGTAATTCGTAATGTTCCAGGCAGATCATCGGTTCGATGCCCTGACGATGCATCTCATCGAACAGCGCGTCATAGTATGCGGCGTATTCTTCATCCACCGTCACGTTTTCATAATCGGTCAAAAAACGCGACCAGTTGATCGAGGTACGGTAATGCGTCAGCCCGGCCTGCTTCATCAGCGCCACGTCTTCCCGGAAGCGGTTGATAAAATCGGTCGCCACCGCCGGACCGTAGCCGTTGTGCCAGACGTGGCGGTCGTTCTTGTACCAGAGATCGATCCACGAATCCTGCCCCGCCTTCTTGCCGCTCCAGCCTTCCGTTTGCCAGGCTGACGCCGCCGCGCCCAGAATGAAATCCTGCGGTATTGTTATCTGTTTTGTGCTCATCACATCCTCACGCATTGTCGGTGGCTTGTTGCAGCGCAGCCTGCTCTGCGCGACGCGATGCGATCTTCACAAACGGCAGATAGATAATGACCGCCGTCACAATGCAGATCAATTGGGTGATCACCGCCCCCATCGAGCCTGCCGTGGAGAGCCAGGCATTAACCAGCGGCGGCGTGGTCCACGGCACCATCACCACCGCTTTACCGGCAAAACCGGTTACGGTAGCAAAATAGCCAATAGAGCCAGTCACCAGCGGCGTGATGATAAACGGAATGGCGAGGATCGGATTGAGCATGATTGGCATGCCGAAGATCACCGGCTCGTTGATATTAAAAATGCCCGGTCCGATGGAAAGTTTGGCGATCTCTTTCATCTCTTTGCGTTTGGTGGCAATCATGACGGCGATCAGCAGGCCAATAGTCAGGCCGGAACCGCCAATACTCATGTACACGTCCCAGAACGGCATGGTGATGATGTTCGGCACCTCTTTGCCCTGCTCAAAGGCGCTCATATTGACGGTGATCGCCCCCAGCAGCAGCGGCTCGCGGATCGGCTTGATCATCTGATTACCGTGAATGCCAATCACCCAGAACAGCTGGGCGACAAACATCAGCAGCAGAATACCCGGCAGGCTTTGCACCACACGCTCCAGCGGCTGTTGCACCACCTGGTAAACCGCGTCGTACAGATACATGCCGGTCATTTGATGGAAAACGAAGCCAAAGGTGGCAATGGCGGTGGTGGTAATAATCGCCGGAATAAGGGCAGAAAATGACGCGGCCACGTTAGGCGGCACGGTGTCCGGCATTCTGATTTTCAGCCCGTTGCGGTTTTCCAGCCAGCAGTAAATCTCCACGGATAAAATGGCGATAAACATACCGAGGAACAGGCTTCGGGTATCTGAGAACTGGCGCAGGAGCACGTCTTTCACCACGTGCATCTCGCCGTCCACCAGCATCTCTACGGTGGTCGGCGTCACGCAGATAAAACAGATCACCGCCAGCAGGCCAGGGAACAGCGACTTGATGCCGTTAATCCGCCCCAGCTCAATGCCGATTAAAAACACCGCGCCGATGTTGAGGAAGTTAAGCGTGGCGTAGTTCAGCGCGCTGGTGATCGGCTTTAGCGCCGCCAGGAATGACAGCGACTGAAAGCTCGCCAGGCCATTTTTAGGGTCCAGCACCATGTTGGAGATCAGCACGGAGAATGCGCCAACGATGATGACCGGCATTAAGGTAATAAAAGCAGACTTAATCGCCATGATATAGCGATAGCTATTGAATTTGGTGGCAAAACTGCCCAGAGCGTCGATCAGTTTTTCCTGTAATGCCATAGGGTAATACCTCAGTAAAAGGGCTTTTATTGAATAAGGTGTACAGCCGGATACTATTGGCATACCAAAAATAGCTTCTGGGCAAATATTGTTCTGTGATTAAGCTCTCAATGCCGCCAGAGGTATTCCAGATTACGATTTATGACCAATTTGGCATACCACTTGCCGACATTTATTCCGGCCTGGCGGATCGTTACCGAAAAGCGTGATCGTGATGGGGATTTTGCCCTGCCCGCGTCGCTTATGCGCCGGATGGTCTGTGTTAAACTGCAGACCATTATGTGGAAGCAGGAATTTCTAATGGCAACAATGCTGGATGTCTCATTACGTGCGGGTGTGTCGAAGGCCACCGTCTCGCGCGTGCTGAACGGCACAGGTCAGGTTAAAGAGAGTACGCGTCAGCAGGTGTTCACTGCGATGGAAGAGCTGGGCTACCGCCCGAACTTTCTCGCGCGTTCCCTTGCCAACCAGACCAGCAACAGCATTGGTCTGGTGGTCTCTACTTTCGACGGTTTTTACTTCGGTCGCCTGTTGCAACAGGCCTCACGCCAGACGGAAACCCACGGAAAGCAGCTGATCGTCACCGACGGCCACGACGCGCCCGAGCAGGAAGAACAGGCGGTGCAGATGCTGGCCGATCGCAAATGTGACGCCATTGTGCTCTACACGCGCTACATGAGCGAAAAGACGATCATGAAGTTGATCAACAGCGTGCAAACGCCGCTGGTAATCATCAACCGTGAAGTCAGCCAGGCGGCGGATCGCTGCGTCTTTTTCGAACAGCAGGATGCCGCTTTCAAAGCGGTGGATTACCTGATAAGCCAGGGCCATCGGGAGATCGCCTGTATGACGGTGCCTATCCATACGCCAACCGGTAAAGCGCGCCTGATGGGCTACCGTAAAGCGCTGGAAAAGCATGGCATTCGCCTGGACGAACGGCGAATTAAATACGGTGATGCCGGGATGACGCGGGGATATGAACTGTGCAGGGAGCTGATTGCCGAAAAGGTTCCGTTTACCGCCCTGTTTGCCTGTAACGATGATATGGCGCTCGGCGCGTCCAAAGCATTACACCAGGCCGGGCTTAAGATCCCGCAGGATATTTCGCTGTTTGGATTTGACGATGCACCCAGTGCAAAATGGCTGGAGCCTGCGCTGTCTTCGGTGTATCTGCCGATCGACAACATGATCGTCACGGCGATCGACCAGGCGATCCGGCTGGCTAAAAACCAGCCTGTCGAAGCGATCCCGCCGTTTACCGGCACGCTGGTGTTACGCGACTCGGTGACAACGGGACCGTATTTTAATCAGAAGAGTTCCAGCGCAAGCAGTTCCTGAATGGTCTGGCGCCGGCGGATCAATCGCGCCACGCCGCGATCAAACAGCACCTCCGGCAGCAGTGGGCGGCTATTGTAGTTAGACGACATAGACGCCCCGTATGCGCCGGTATCGTGCAATACCAGATAGTCTCCCGGCTGCACTTCAGGCAGCGCGCGGGTCTCCACTTTGCCGCCTTCCTGCTGGGTAAACACATCGCCAGATTCACACAGCGGGCCTGCGACGACCGTCTCAACGCGGGGAGCCTGGGTTAAATCACGACCATCGGCAGCGAGCGCCGTGATGTGGTGATAGCTGCCGTACATGGACGGACGCATCAGGTCATTGAAGCCTGCATCAATCAGCACGAAGTGACGGCTGCCCATCTCTTTCACGCTACGCACCTGCGCCACCAGCACGCCGGACTCCGCCACCAGGAAACGTCCCGGTTCGATTTCCAGTTTCACCGGGTGGCCCAGATGCGCGGCGATTTTATCGCGTGCAGCGTTCCACAGGCCGTAATAGTGAGCGGTATCGATCGCCTCTTCCCCTTCGCGGTAAGGAATGGACAGACCACCACCGGCAGAGATCGCCTCCAGATCCTGGCCGAAGTCGACGACCTGGCGCACCATCGCGCCGCACACCTGCTCAAGATGACCGTAGTCCACACCGGAGCCGATATGCATATGAATGCCCACCAGCGTGAGGTTATAGCGCTGCAACACCTCCAGCGCCGCAGGCAGATCGGCATACCAGATACCGTGCTTGCTGTTCTCACCGCCGGTATTGGTTTTTTGGCTATGACCGTGACCAAAGCCAGGGTTTACGCGCAACCAGACGCGATGACCGGGGGAGACCTGTCCAAGCTGTTCCAGCATATCCACAGAACCCGCATTTACCGGGATCTGCAGTTCATGTACGCGCGCAAGCGTGGCATCGTCAATCAGGTCAGCGGTAAAGACAATCGCATCGCTGTCGGTTTTCGGGTCGAACCCGGCCGCCAGCGCACGCTCGATTTCGCCCAGCGATACGGAGTCAACTTTCACCCCCTGCTCGCGCATCAGGCGCAGGATGTGAACGTTGGAGCAGGCCTTCTGCGCAAAACGCACCACGTCAAACTGATGTAAGGCGGCAATCTTCTCGCGGACGATCTGCGCGTCATACACCCACACCGGGCAGCCAAATTCGGCAGGCAGGCGCAGCAGGTTATCGGCGTTCAAATCGGTATCAGTCTGGTTGAGCGGGCGTGGCATGGTCTTCTCCGGGCGGTCACATTTTTTTATGATTACGCCACAGCGCGAAGAGAATAAAAAATATCGTTTTATCGTGAGTCTATGCAAAAATGATATGGATTACGTTCAGACATCAGGTGTTCTATGCCCGCCGTTAACCTTCGCCATATCGAGATTTTTCATGCCGTGATGACCACCGGTAATCTCACCGAAGCCGCGCAAATGCTGCACACCTCGCAGCCAACGGTCAGCCGCGAACTGGCGCGTTTTGAGAAGGTGCTGGGGCTGAAGCTGTTTGAGCGCACGCGCGGCAGACTCCATCCCACGGTTCAGGGCTTACGGTTGTTCGAGGAAGTTCAGCGCTCGTGGTACGGGCTGGACAGGATTGTTAGCGCAGCAGAAAGCCTGCGCGAGTTTCGTCAGGGCGAGCTGTCCATCGTCTGCCTGCCGGTATTTTCCCAGTCGTTCCTGCCGATGCTGCTGCAGCCTTTTCTCGCCCGTTACCCTGAGGTCAGTCTCACTATTGTGCCGCAGGAGTCGCCGCTGCTCGAAGAGTGGCTCTCGGCACAGCGTCACGATCTGGGGCTGACGGAAACCCTTGCCACGCCAGCAGGAACAGAGCGCACGGAGTTGCTCTCTTTAGATGAAGTGTGCGTGTTACCCGCCGGGCATCCGCTTGCCAGTAAAGAGGTGCTCACGCCTGCGGATTTCCACGGTGAAAACTACATTAGCCTGTCGCAAACCGACAGCTACCGACAGCTGCTGGATGCATTATTTGCCGAGCATCAGGTGAAGCGGCGGATGGTGGTCGAAACGCACAGCGCCGCGTCGATTTGCGCCATGGTGCGAGCGGGGGTTGGCGTCTCGGTGGTTAACCCGCTCACGGCGCTGGACTACGCCGGGAGCGAGATTGTCATCCGCCCGTTTAGTGTATCGGTTCCGTTCACCGTAAGCCTGATTCGCCCGGTACACCGTCCGGCATCCGCACTGGTGGAGGCTTTTACCGGGCATCTGATTGAGCACGCACGTCAGGTGGCGCTTCGCTTACCTGACCGACAAAACCCATTATGACAGCATAAACTCGACGGCATCGGCAGCGTGAATGGCAGCGGTATCAAATACCGGGATCGGGCTTTGCTCAACCGGTACAAGCAGGCCGATTTCCGTGCAGCCGAAGATCACCCCTTCCGCCCCCTGCTGCGCCAGTTTCTCAATCACGCTGACATAATACGTGCGGGAGGGTTCGCTGAAGGTGCCCAGGCAGAGTTCGTCGAAGATAATCTGATTAATTCGCGCCCGATCGGCGTCATCCGGGACGATGCTTTCAATCCCAAACTCACTGTGCAAACGGCCGCGATAAAAATCCTGCTCCATGGTGTAGCGTGTGCCTAACAGCGCCACACGCGACATACCGGATGCGGTAATGGCACGTCCGGTCGCATCGGCGATATGCAGGAACGGCAGCGAACAGCGATCTTCAATATGTGATGCCACCTTATGCATGGTGTTGGTGCAGAGTAAAATGCCCTGCGCCCCCGCCTGCTGCAGACCAAGCGCGGCGTCAGCCAGTATTTCTCCCGCCTTGTCCCAGTCGCCGCTCGACTGGCAGGCTTCGATTTCATGGAAATCCACACTGTGCAGCAGCAGGCTCGCCGAATGCAGACCACCCAGACGCTGCTTCACCCCTTCATTAATCAGGCGGTAGTAAGGGATCGTTGATTCCCAGCTCATGCCACCTAACAGACCGATCGTTTTCATTATCTCTCCTTTGCGTTTCTTCCAGTGAAGCAAACTTGTGATCGCCTTTCCAGTTCTTTGGCGAATCGTTTCCTTTTAACCGCGAGTGAGATAAATTAAATGAAACAATGTTTCATAACATAATAAGGCGGAGAGATGTTTATTTTCCATAAAGAGACGACGCTTGAAGATCTGGGCAATGGCGTTACGCGTCGCATTCTGGCGCATGACGGTAAAATGATGGCGGTAGAGGTCAATTTTGAGCAAGGTGCCATTGGCCCGATGCACAACCATCCGCATGAGCAATTAACCTACGTGCTCTCAGGCGAGTTCGAATTCACGATTGGTGAAGAAAAGCATGTCGTGACGGCGGGCGATACGCTTTATAAAGAACCGCACATTATGCACGGCTGCGTTTGCCTGAAGCCCGGTACCCTGCTGGATACCTTCACCCCGGTGCGCGAAGATTTTCTTAAATAAAAAAGGGCGCTGCAGAGCGCCCCTTTTTTATCTGGTTAATTTATTCTGTTACCGGCTCAGGCAGTGGGTTGCGGGCAAGCATCGCTTCGCGTAACAGTACGCTGCCGCAGGCAATAAGCCCTCCCAGGAGGCTGGCCAGAATAACGATAAGCGCTTTACCTGGACCGTCTTTTTTCACCGGCATTGACGGCGTGAGCTGGTATTTAAACGGCTCAAGCTCCACATCTTTAAAGGAGAGTTTTTGCAACTGAGCCAGGTAGTATTCACGGTTCTGGAAGTCTGCGTTCAGCTCGGCCACATCCTTCATGCTTTTTTCAATTTGCAGTTTCTGCGCGATACCATCGGCACCCAGCGCGACGGAGTAATCCGGATCATCTTTTACTGCCTGTCCATTGCTGTAGACCGGCTTTTTAATGCCCGCCGCATTTGCCACTTCCAGCGAGTAATTGAGGCGCTGCAGGTTCGTTTTATGAATATTCGTCAGGCGCACACGATCGAGATCCAGCTGCTCTTTTACCACTTTCGCCTTTAGCGTCACCTGATTACGGATATTCTGCATGACTTCCTGCTCAACGATGCGGGAGATATAGGTGATATAGCCATCCAGCACCGTCTGGGCATCTTCTGCTGTCGGGGCGGTGAAACTCAATGTCCAGGAGACATATGGCACTTTGTACGCCTCTTTCACCTGTGTGTTATCTATCGCTTTCATTCTCTCCGCGATGTTAACCACCGCGCGGTGCAGCTCCATTGGGTCTACATTTGTGCTTTCCAGTTGAGACATCACGTAAGGCGAGCTTTTCATATACTCTTCGAGCAACGATTGTGACTGAAACTTTTTGATAAACAGGTTAAACACGTCCGGGCGGGTAATTTTAACATCCACATCCAGCACCTCCAGTGAAACCAACATCTGGCGCAGGGGATTCCATTGCGTCTGTTCCGCCGGGGTAATCACCGCTTTACTGGTCCACTTCTGTGGCAGCAGGAAGGCTATCGCCAGACCGGCTAACGCAAAGGCCAGCATCGTCACCACGATGCGTTTTTTGGCGGCGTACAACACCATCAGCAGTCCTGAAAGGTCAATCTCGTTGTGCGCATGTACCGGGGAGGCATGGCGGGAGAAATCCACATCCGTATTTTTTTTGAAATCCATGACTGACATAACAATTCTTCTGTTGTGATAGCGCAGTTAAAACTGCTCTGAGATCCCTGAAAGCCGATAATACAAGAAAGTAAGATTTATCTGAAATCCGTTTAACAAAACACGAGACCTGGCTATCAAAATTAGTAGGGAGACTCAGCGTATTAACACTGTTATTCATCCTCAGCCTGCCCCTTCCCACTTCCTTTTTTTCGTACCGGATTGTGCATATCAACGTTAAAAATGCCACCCCACTCACTTTATTGAAACAGCGTTTCGACCGTGATCACATTTCCATCATTAAGCGAATGACGCGGAAATAAATAGCAATAAAATAAAATAAAACGATGTTTTAGTATTCAAAAACGGCGGTTCGCATGTTTTGAAACTCAACGAGTATGAAACAAGGATAAATCAAAAAAAGCGTGAAAAAACAAAGTTAAATGGAGCAGAACTCGCAAATATCATCCTGAACACTCCCCCTCATGCGAGCATGAGGCGTTGTAACAAAAGCAGATTCCGTTTTAAACCATTGATTGCCAGGTAGGTATGTATGAATGAAAACAAACTGCTGGGGCTCGCGTGGATATCACCTTACATAATTGGGTTGATACTCTTTACGGCTTTCCCCTTTGTCTCATCGTTCTTCCTCAGTTTTACGGAGTACGATTTGATGAGCCCGCCGGTGTTTAACGGCGTTGAGAACTATCGCTACATGTTTACCGAAGACACCCTCTTCTGGAAATCAATGGGTGTGACGTTTGCCTATGTATTTTTGACCATTCCTTTAAAGCTCGCCTTTGCATTGGGCATTGCGTTTGTTCTGAACTTTAAATTACGCGGCATCGGCTTCTTCCGTACTGCCTACTATATTCCGTCGATCCTCGGCAGCTCCGTCGCCATTGCCGTTCTGTGGCGCGCGCTGTTTGCTATTGATGGCCTGCTGAACAGCTTTATCGGCGTGTTTGGTTTCGATCCGGTGAACTGGCTCGGTGAGCCTTCTCTGGCGCTGATGTCCGTCACGTTGCTGCGCGTCTGGCAGTTTGGTTCCGCGATGGTCATCTTCCTCGCGGCACTGCAAAACGTGCCGCAGTCGCAGTATGAAGCGGCGATGATTGACGGAGCCTCTAAGTGGCAGATGTTCATGAAAGTGACCGTTCCACTGATTACACCGGTGATCTTCTTCAACTTCATTATGCAGACCACGCAGGCGTTCCAGGAATTTACCGGGCCGTATGTGATTACCGGAGGGGGACCAACCTACTCGACCTACCTGTTCTCGCTCTACATCTACGACACGGCGTTCAAATATTTCGATATGGGCTACGGCGCGGCGCTGGCCTGGGTTCTGTTCCTGGTCGTGGCCGTCTTTGCCGGTATCGCCTTTAAGTCGTCGAAATACTGGGTGTTCTATTCCGCCGATAAAGGAGGCAAAAATGGCTGATATCCAACAACTCTCCACGGCGAGAAGCATTGCGGAACGCGAAGTGGCCCGCACGCTGCGCAGAGAAAAAATTAACGCCAGCATTCGCTATGTGATCCTGCTGATTGTCGGCCTGCTGATGCTCTACCCGCTGGTGTGGATGTTCTCGGCGTCGTTCAAACCGAACCACGAGATCTTCACCACCCTGAGCCTGTGGCCTGCCCACGCCACCTGGGACGGCTTTGTGAATGGCTGGAAAACCGGCACCGAGTACAACTTCGGCCATTACATGCTGAACACCTTTAAGTATGTGATCCCGAAAGTGATCCTGACCATTATCTCCTCCACCATCGTGGCCTATGGCTTTGCCCGCTTCGAGATCCCGTGGAAGAAATTCTGGTTCGCCACGCTCATCACCACCATGCTGCTGCCAAGCACTGTGCTGCTGATCCCGCAGTACCTGATGTTCCGTGAAATGGGCATGCTGAACAGCTACATGCCGCTGTACCTGCCGCTGGCCTTCGCCACGCAGGGGTTCTTCGTCTTTATGCTGATCCAGTTCCTGCGCGGCGTGCCGCGTGACATGGAAGAGGCCGCGCAAATTGACGG
This sequence comes from Enterobacter sp. MALB-1, assembly GCF_041021625.1. Lineage (NCBI taxonomy): Bacteria > Pseudomonadati > Pseudomonadota > Gammaproteobacteria > Enterobacterales > Enterobacteriaceae > Enterobacter > Enterobacter sp. MALB-1. The sequence goes on along the minus strand of NZ_JBDPJL010000001.1, from coordinate 939,354 downwards.
CTGCAACTCTATCCAGGTGCTGTGGTACGTGGTGGTGCCGATCCTGAAACCGGCCATTATCTCCGTCGCCCTGTTCCAGTTCATGTGGTCAATGAACGATTTCATCGGGCCGCTGATTTACGTCTACAGCGTGGATAAATACCCGATTGCACTGGCTCTGAAAATGTCCATCGACGTCACCGAAGGTGCGCCGTGGAACGAAATTCTGGCAATGGCGAGCATCTCCATTCTGCCATCCATCATTGTCTTCTTCCTGGCACAGCGCTACTTCGTACAGGGCGTTACCAGCAGCGGAATTAAAGGTTAAGAGGGAAATATCATGGCTGAAGTTATCTTCAACAAACTGGAAAAGGTCTACTCCAACGGCTTCAAAGCGGTACATGCTATCGACCTTAAAATCGCTGAGGGGGAATTTATGGTGATTGTCGGGCCGTCCGGCTGCGCCAAATCCACCACCCTGCGTATGCTGGCCGGGCTGGAAACCATCAGCGGTGGTGAAGTCCGTATCGGCGACAAGATCGTGAATAACCTCGCGCCGAAAGAGCGCGGGATTGCGATGGTGTTCCAGAACTATGCGCTCTACCCACACATGACCGTGCGCGAGAACCTGGCTTTCGGCCTGAAGCTGAGCAAGCTGCCGAAAGATCAGATTGAATCGCAGGTGAACGAAGCGGCCAAAATCCTCGAACTGGAAGAGCTGCTCGACCGCCTGCCTCGCCAGCTCTCCGGCGGCCAGGCCCAGCGTGTGGCTGTAGGCCGTGCAATTGTGAAAAAGCCAGACGTGTTCCTGTTCGATGAACCATTGTCAAACCTCGACGCCAAGCTGCGCGCCTCGATGCGTATCCGTATTTCTGACCTGCACAAACAGCTGAAGAAATCGGGTAAACCGGCGACCACCGTCTACGTCACCCACGACCAGACAGAAGCGATGACCATGGGCGACCGCATCTGCGTGATGAAGCTCGGTCACATCATGCAGGTGGACACGCCCGATAACCTCTACCACAAGCCGAAAAACATGTTCGTGGCGGGCTTTATCGGCGCGCCGGAAATGAACATTCGTAAAAGCCTTCTGGTGGAAAAAGAGGGGCAACTGCACATCGCTATCGGCCATGAAACCATGCCGTTAAATGCGGAAAAGCAGGAGAAAGTCTCTGCTTATGCAGGCCAGGAGATCTTCTACGGCGTGCGCCCGGAATTCGTTGCTCTCTCCGATGAACCGTTCGCAGAGGGCGGTTGCAGCGGCGAAATGGTGCGCGTGGAGAACATGGGCCACGAATTCTTTGTGTATCTGAAAGTTGCGGATTATGAACTGACCGCCCGAATTCCTTCTGATGAAGCTAAGCCGATGATTGATAAAGGTCTTCATCGTAAGGTGTATTTCAAGTTCGATATGAATAAATGTCATATTTTTGACGCAAAAACTGAACAGAACCTCTCTCTCTGATGGAGTAATAAAAATGAAAAAAGTGCTTTTAAGCGCAGCAATCTCCGCTACCCTGGGCCTGACTGCTTTGCCATCGATGGCGCAAAATGTTGATTTACGTATGTCCTGGTGGGGCGGTAATGGCCGCCACCAGGTCACGTTGAAAGCTCTGGAGGAGTTCCATAAACAGAACCCGGACATCAACGTAAAAGCGGAGTACACCGGCTGGGACGGTCACCTCTCCCGTCTGACCACCCAGATTGCGGGCGGCACCGAGCCGGACGTGATGCAGACCAACTGGAACTGGCTGCCGATCTTCTCTAAAAACGGCGACGGCTTCTACGATCTGAACAAAATGAAGGACGTGATCGACTTAACGCAATTCGATCCAAAAGAGCTGCAGTCCACCACCGTCAACGGCAAGCTGAACGGCATTCCGATCTCCGTGACGGCGCGCGTCTTCTATTTCAATGACGAAACCTGGAAAAAAGCGGGCGTTGAATACCCGAAAACCTGGGACGAACTGATGGCGGCCGGTAAAGCGTTCGAGAGCAAGCTCGGCAAACAGTATTACCCGGTGGTACTGGAGCACCAGGACACGCTGGCGCTGCTGAACTCTTACATGATTCAGAAATACAACATCCCTGCCGTGGACGAGAAAACCAAAAAATTCTCTTACAGCAAAGAACAGTGGGTTGAATTCTTCCAGACCTATAAAAAGCTGGTGGACAGCCACGTGATGCCGGACACCAAATACTATGCGTCGTTTGGTAAGAGCAACATGTACGAGATGAAGCCGTGGATACAGGGCGAATGGGGCGGCACTTACATGTGGAACTCCACTATCAACAAATATTCCGACAACCTGAAGCCACCGGCAAAACTGGAGTTGGGCAACTACCCGATGCTGCCAGGTGCGACCGACGCGGGTCTGTTCTTTAAACCGGCACAAATGTTGTCGATTGGTAAATCCACGAAAAACCCGGAAGCGGCGGCGAAGCTGATTAACTTCCTGCTGAACAGCAAAGAGGGTGTCGATACGCTGGGCCTGGAGCGCGGCGTACCGCTGAGCAAAGCGGCGGTGCAGTTCCTGACAGAAGATGGCACCATCAAAGAGAGCGATCCTTCTGTCGCAGGTCTGCGTCTGGCCCAGTCTCTGCCCGCGAAACTCTCTGTGTCACCTTATTTTGACGATCCGCAAATTGTGGCGCAGTTCGGTACATCTCTGCAGTACATCGACTACGGACAGAAAACCGTGGAAGAGACTGCCGCTGACTTCCAGCGTCAGGCTGAACGCATCCTGAAACGCGCCATGCGTTAATCCATTGTCACTGTGAATACCCTGCCGTCCGCGCGGCGGGGTATTTTTTTATCTCAAGGAGAGAACAATGAAAGGCAAAATCATCCCGTTACGTTTCTGCACGCGTCAGGACAGTGAAACCGGGCACGAGGTGATACGGATGACGCCCCGCATATTATTTGCCACCGTAATTACTTCTACCAAAAATGCTTTACCCGCGATGGCAATAAACTGATTTTTGGCGGCGCGTTCGAAGGACACTGGAACTACTATCTGCTGGATATTACGCAGCAGCAGGCGACTCAGTTGACGGAAGGCGCTGGTGATAACACGTTCGGTGGCTTTTTATCGGACGATGATAAATCGCTGTGGTATGTCAAAAATAACCGTGAACTACGGTGCGTCGATCTCTCTTCTTTTGCAGAGCGCATCGTCTATAAGGTGGATGACGAATGGGTGGCCTACGGCACCTGGGTCGCGAATTCAGACTGCACAAAACTGGTCGGCATTGAAATCAACAAGCGCGACTGGCAGCCACTGACCGACTGGGGCAAGTTCCGCGCGTTTTACTTCACTAACCCGGAATGCCGGTTGATTAATATTGATTTACGCACCGGCGAGCGTCGGGTGATGTTGCAGGAAAACCGCTGGCTTGGGCATCCGATCTATCGCCCGTTTGATGACAACACCGTGGCGTTTTGCCACGAAGGCCCGCGCGATGCCATCGACGCCCGTATGTGGCTTATCAACGAAGACGGCAGCAACGTGCGCAAAGTTCGCCAGCATGCCACGGGTGAAAGTTTTACCCATGAGTTTTGGGTACCGGACGGCTCGGCGCTGTACTACGTTGAACATAAAGAGAACGATTCTAATCGCTATTTGTGCAGCGCTCATCCGCAAACGCTGGAAAACCGCCAGCTAATGGCGATTCCGCCCTGCTCGCACCTGATGAGTAACCATGATGGTTCGCTGATTGTCGGCGACGGTGCGCCACATAATACGGGGGATATCAGCCTGAACGACCCGTTTATCTGGGTATTTGATATTCATGCCGGAACGCAGAAAGCCATTTGCCAGCACAACACCAGTTGGAAAGTGCTGGATGGCGACCGCCAGGTCACGCATCCGCATCCGTCATTTTCGCCGGATAATAAGTGGGTGCTGTATACGTCGGATGAGGAAGGGATGCCCGCGCTTTACCTGGCGCGGGTGTAAAAAAGCCGGGTGGCGGCTCCGCCTTACCCGGCCTGTTCAAACTTGTCGGCCCGGTAAGCGTAGCGCCGCCGGGCAATAACATTACACGCCGATGTCGCGTAACTTCTCCCCTGCCATCAGCTTGCGTTCAATGTGTTCCAGCGTCACGCCTTTGGTTTCAGGAATAAGCCAGAACGTTATCCCGATAAACGCCACGTTCAGCACCGTATAGAGCCAGAAGGTGCCCGCTGCGCCAATTGCATCCAGCAACGTCAGGAAGGTCGCGCCGATGATCATGTTCGACACCCAGTTAGTGGTGGTGGAACAGGTGATGCCGAAGTCGCGGCATTTCAGCGGCTGGATTTCGGAGCACAAGATCCACACCACCGGTGCGGCGCTCATCGCATAACCGGCGATACACATCATCGTCATACCGACTGAGAGCCACGAAAGCCCGCTGGAGGCCGTGCCGTTGTCAAACTGCATCAGGCAGTAGCCGAGGATCAGCGTACCGAGCGCCATGACGCTAAAGCCAATCTTCAGCGCCGGTTTACGCCCGGCTTTATCCACGGTGAACACTGCAATAAAAGTGGCGAACATAAAGGTCAGCCCCACCACCAGCGTGGCGATCATCTGCTGCTCGGTGGTGGTAAACCCGGCCATTTTGAAGATGCGCGGTGCGTAGTACATGATGATGTTCATCCCGGTAAACTGCTGCATCGCCTGCAGCAACATCCCGAGAAACACCGCGCGGCGCACGTTGCGGTTCACTTTGAACAGCGACCAGCCGCCCTGCTTCAGCTTCAGGCTTTCACGGATTTCATTCAGCTCTTCACGCGCTTTTTCCGAGGTATCACGCAGCATACGCAGTACCTCTTCGGCCTCTACATGGCGGCCTTTTTGCGCCAGCCAGCGCGGGCTGTTTGGCAGGAAGATGACTAAAATAATCAGCAACACTGCAGGCAGCGCCAGCACGCCGAGCATCGCACGCCAGTTACCGCTATAGCTGAAATACGTATCGGACAAAAATGCCAGCACAATGCCGAGCGTGACCATTAGCTGATACATACTGATCATCTTGCCGCGCACGTTCTCGCTCGCCATTTCGGAGAGATAAAGCGGCGCGGTGTAAGAGGCAATCCCCACCGCCACCCCCAGCAGCACGCGGGAGAGCAGCAGCACTTCGACGTTAGTGGCAAACGCGGAGCCCATAGAGCCTGCAACGAACAGAATCGCCCCGACCATCAGGCTGTATTTACGCCCAAGCCGGAACGACAGCCAGCCGTTAAACAGTGCGCCGATGGCCGCGCCGAGCATCATGCTGCTCACCACCCACTCCTGCAGGCGGTTGCTCAGCGTGAAGTGATCGGTAATGAAGGGTAACGCTCCGGCAATCACGCCGATATCCAGTCCGAACAACAGGCCCGCCACGGCCGCCGCGATGGAGACAAACTGGTTCATGCGTCGGGTATCCCGCAGTGCAGCGGGCATAAGGGTAGAGTCATTTACAGATGTCATAGTTTCCTGCCTGAACAGCGAAATTCGTTAACTGAAATTACGAGATAGCGAGAAAAAGTGTCAGGCCGGAAAGGGTGAAGATATGGATTATTTCGCTACGACATAGTGAACTGTGATGGACATTACAATTTAAACTTCTGGCGAATTATCACCATGATTTGTTAACCAGCTAATTTTTAAGAAATTAAAGTGTGATGCGCATCATTCATGATTTTTTTAGTATGGATTTTTCATCTTTGAGGATATGGATAATGGCAATTTTTGAGCAAAAAAAAACCTCCGCCCGAGGGCAGAGGTTGTTTCGCAAAGCCGGATTAACGCGCCAGCCAGCCACCGTCAACCGCCACGGTGTAGCCGTTGATATAGTCAGATGCCGGAGAGGCCAGGAACACCACCGGCCCCATCAGGTCGCTCGGTAGACCCCAGCGGCCCGCCGGAATACGGTCGAGGATTTCCGCGCTGCGCTGTTCGTCCGCACGTAACTGCTGGGTGTTATTGGTTGCCATGTAGCCGGGAGCGATCGCGTTGACGTTGATGTTGTGCTTCGCCCACTCGTTCGCCAGCAGACGCGTCACACCCATTACGGCGCTTTTTGACGCGGTGTAAGACGGCACGCGGATGCCGCCCTGGAAGGAGAGCATGGAGGCGATGTTGATGATCTTGCCGCCTTTACCCTGGGCGATAAAGTGTTTCGCTGCCGCCTGAGACATGAAGAACACGCTCTTAATGTTCAGGTTCATTACGTCATCCCAGTCACGCTCGCTGAAGTTGATCGCGTCTTCACGACGGATCAGACCGGCGTTGTTCACCAGAATGTCGATATGACCAAATTCTGCCACCGCGCGATCCAGTAGCTCAGGAATAGCGTCGATTTTACGCAGATCGGCAGTCAGGCTCAGGAAGCGGCGGCCCAGCGCGGTGACGCGTTCAATCGTTTCTGTAGGCTCAACAATGTTGATACCGACGATATCGCAGCCCGCTTCCGCCAGACCTAACGCCATGCCCTGGCCCAGCCCGGTGTCACAACCGGAAACGACCGCCACTTTACCCTGCAGAGAAAATGCATCCAGAATCATGTTTGTTCCTTACTCTTTCAGCGCCTGTCACGAACAGGCAGGTTTATGCTTAACTGCCCGCGACTAGCGCAGATCTTTTACAGCAACGTGGTCCATGTCATCAAAGACCTGGTTTTCACCGACCATACCCCAGATAAAGGTATACGCGCGGGTGCCCACGCCAGAGTGAATGGACCAGCTCGGAGAGATTACGGCCTGCTCGTTATGCATCACGATATGACGCGTTTCCTGCGGTTGCCCCATCATGTGGAACACGCACGCGTCTTCTTCCATGTTGAAGTAGAAATAGACCTCCATGCGGCGTTCGTGAGTGTGGCACGGCATGGTGTTCCACAGGTTGCCCGGCTCAAGCTCGGTCAGCCCCATGCTGAGCTGGCAGGTTTCCAGCACATCCGGCACGAAGTATTTGTTGATGGTGCGACGGTTGCTGGTGAGGTTATCGCCAAGCGTCACGGGCGCTACGTCCGCAGGAGTGACTTTTTTGGTTGGCCAGGTGGTATGTGCTGGCGCGCAGTTGTAGTAAAACTTCGCAGGCTTGCTGCTGTCGACGCTGGCAAAGATCACTTCTTTTGCACCTTTGCCGACGTACAGCGCGTCGCGGTGGCCGATCTCATAACACTGCCCGTCTACGGTAATGGTGCCCGGCCCACCGATATTAATCACGCCCAGCTCGCGACGCTCCAGAAAATAACTCACGCCCAGTTGTTTACCCACTTCACTGCCAACGGAAACCGTGTTCGTCACCGGCATAATCCCGCCCACAATGATGCGGTCAATGTGGCTGTAGACCATGGTGTACTGGTCGGCTTCAAAAACCTTCTCAATAAAAAACTCATTGCGCAGCCCCTGGGTATCCAGCGTTTTCGCATGCGCACTGTGGATGCTTTGTCTGACGTCCACGTTAACCTCCAGATTGATCGTGCCCGAAGGCAAAGATAATTAACGAAACAATGTTCCGTTTTCATGATAGGCACATAGTATCCGCACAGATTTGGGTTTTCAATTACATTTAAAACAACGTTTCACTTTTTCTGCAAATTTATGCCGAAAATGATGTTTTGATCACGATTGTTGGGGAATTGACACAGACAAGAGCGAAGCAATCATGGATATTAATCATAATAAACAATCAATTATAAAACCTTTGAAATACGACGGTGTAAAAAACATTCGGTGTTAAAAATCAAAGATGGGATCGCCAGGCTGAATTAATCTTGCGAATTGCGCCACCAGTCACACATATTGAAACGATGTTTTGATAATTTGACACTCAGTTTTTAAACTTATCATTCATCGTAATAAAGGAGCGCATTATGGCTAAAGGTATGCGGGTCAAGCTGAACTATGAAGTCAGCCACGATCCGGATACAGGCGTGGAAGTCACCCGCCTGACCCCACCCGAAGTAACCTGTCATCGCAACTACTTTTACCAGAAGTGCTTCTTTAATGATGGCAGCCATCTGCTGTTTGCCGGGGAGTTCGACGGCCACTGGAACTACTACCTGCTGGATCTGAAAAAAGCCGAGGCGGTGCAGCTGACAGAAGGTGCGGGTGATAACACCTTTGGCGGGTTCCTCTCGCCGGATGACAAATCGTTCTACTATGTGAAGAACGATCGCACGCTGCTGGAAGTGAATTTGCAGACGCTGGCAGAACGCGAAGTGTATCGCGTCGCGGACGAGTGGGTCGGTTACGGCACATGGGTTGCCAACAGTGACTGCACCAAACTGGTCGGCATCGAGATTGCCAAAAGCGACTGGACGCCGCTCAACGACTGGAAAATCTTCCACGACTTTTTCCACAAAGGGCCACACTGTCGCCTGCTGCGCGTGGATCTGAAAACCGGCGAAAGCACGACCATCCACGAAGAGAAGAGCTGGCTCGGCCATCCTATTTACCGCCCGTTCGATGACCATACCGTGGCCTTCTGCCATGAAGGGCCGCACGACCTGGTAGACGCCCGTATGTGGCTGGTCAATGAGGACGGCAGTAACGTGCGCAAAGTGAAAGCACATGCGGAAGGTGAAAGCTGTACTCACGAATTCTGGGTGCCAAACGGTTCTGCGCTGGTGTATGTCTCCTACCTGAAAGGTCAGCAGGGGCGCACCATTTACAGCTACAACCCGGATACCGGCGTTAACGAGGCAGTGATGCCAATGCCAGCCTGCTCGCATCTGATGAGCAATTTTGACGGTACGCTGCTGGTGGGTGACGGTTCAGGCACACCGGTGGACGTGAAGGACACCAGCGGTTACACCATTGACAATGATCCTTATCTCTATGCCTTTGACGTGGCGAAAAAAGCATACTTCCGTATTGCCCGTCACGACACCTCCTGGGCGACGGTGGCCAACAGCCGCCAGGTCACCCACCCGCATCCATCCTTTACACCGGATGACCGTGCGGTGCTGTACAGTTCCGATAAAGACGGCAAACCGGCTCTCTATATCGCGAAACTCCCCGAGCAACCTGAAATGTTGCATGCATGATTTGAGTTAATGTTTCTGTAACTGGCCTTGCCCTCCGTTTCGGGGGGCTTTTTTTTGCTCAATGCGCGCTTTTTGCCCCGTGGCGCTGCGTTTACCGGGCCTACAAAATCCGCTTTATCCCGCACATCGCCACCCGGCGTTTTCTGGGCGCAAAAAAACCGGCTCAAACGAGCCGGCCTTTTCCCGGAGGTACTGCTTATTATTTTAGAAAGAGTACGCCACGCCTAAACGGAAACGGGTCTGACGTTCGTCGGTCTCTTTCACGCCCACGTTACCCACTTCAACATACGGTGCCCAGTTTTTATCCCATTTGTAGGCCAGCTTGGCGTTATATTCGTTAGAGTAATCTTTATTATTGTTACGGATCATCCCTTCAGAGCTTTTCGCATAAACATAATTCAGCTCGGTACGCCAGTCTCCCAGTACCCAACCGATCCACGCATCGCCACGGTTAACTTTATCATCGTCTTTATTCGCGCTTGACGGATAACGGGTATATTCATAACGGTAGCGCGCCGCCACGTAGAAACCATTATCGAAGCTATATTGCAAATGCAGATTCGGCTTATAAATGGTACGACTGTCATTACTCTCAATCGTGAACGCTGGCGTCAGCGCGATATTGTCTGTCGCTTTCCAGCGCCAGCTAATCTGGTCTTCATGACCGTTGCCGACGACATCCGCAAAAGGCTGGTCAGCCTTGTCACCACCTGATTTCCATTTTGCTTCTACAGAAAAACCTAAGCCGTTCGCAAAGCGATGCGAAACCGAAACACGATCGGCATTCGAACCACTGTCGATATATTCATGACGCAGATCGACGGTAACGGCCTGAGCCGCAAAAGATGCACCAATAAGAGAAGCAAGGACCAGAGATTTCTTAAACATGAAAAAACCCTCAATTAAAATAACGTTTCGTTTTTATGGAACTGCAGTTTATTTTTTAAATAACGTTATTTTAGTGACCAGGATCGAAATTATTTGTTTCATTTTTTTTGGCAAAGATGGACGTGACACCCATCAACAAAACGCGGGTATTAACCTTAAATTTCAGGAGAGAGATCACACTAAAACGTTAGCGAGGAGAATAATTAGGAGTGCAAGCACCGGAGAGAACTTAAGAAAGAGCTGATAAGAGTAAAAATATAATTCTGACTGTCAAAAAAAACCTCCCGAAAGGAGGTTTTAATGTAGGCCGGGCACGGATAACTACCGCTCAATGGCCAATGCAACCCCTTGCCCACCGCCGATACAGAGCGTTGCCAGCCCTTTGCGGGCGTCACGCTTCATCATTTCGTGAACCAGCGATACCAGGATGCGGCAACCAGAAGCGCCGATAGGATGGCCGAGCGCGATGGCTCCGCCGTTGACGTTGACCCGCAACGGGTCCCACTCCAGCATTTTACCGACCGAGATTGCCTGCGCAGCAAAGGCCTCGTTGACTTCAATCAGATCCACATCGCTGAGCTGCCAGCCCGCACGCTCAAGACAGCGCCGGGTCGCATACACAGGGGCAATCCCCATCAGCGCAGGGTCAACGCCCACGCTGGCGAAGGCCTTGATTCGCGCCAGCACCGGGAGATCAAGCTCCAGCGCTTTGCTTTCACTCATCATCATAACAGCGGCGGCACCGTCATTAATGGAAGAGGCGTTCCCCGCCGTCACCGAGCCGAGAGTTTCAAACTCAGGATTGAGTTTTGCCAGCCCTTCAGCGCTGGCATCGGTACGCGGTTGTTCATCGGTATCGACCGTCACGGCTTCGCCGTTCTGGCGCAGAGTGCTGACCGGAACGATCTCAGCCCGGAAGCGCCCGGAATCAATCGCGGCGCGGGCTTTTTGTTGCGAGCTAAGCGCATACGCATCCTGCAGCTCACGGCTAATCCCATACTCGCGCGCCAGGTTTTCCGCCGTCACGCCCATATGGTAGTCATTGAAGGCATCCCACAGTCCGTCATGAACCAGGCTGTCGAGCAGTTGGCTGTTACCCAGCTGTGCGCCGGTGCGGCTGTCGGTCAGTACGTGCGGAGCGCGGCTCATGTTCTCCTGCCCACCGGCAATTACCACGTCTGCTTCGCCACACTGAATAGCCTGCGTCGCAAGATGCAGTGCTTTTAAACCGGAACCACAGACGTCGTTGATGGTTATTGCAGACACGGTGTTCGGCAGACCGCCTTTCAGCGCCGCCTGCCGCGCAGGGTTCTGCCCCGCGCCAGCGGTCAGCACCTGGCCCAGGATCACCTCGTCAATTTCGTGTGCGGCGATCCCACTGCGTTCCACCAGTGCTTTGACCACCACGCTGCCGAGATCAACAGCAGAATGGCGCGCAAGCGCTCCCTGAAAACAGCCGATAGCCGTACGTAACGCACCCACTATAACGACATCTTTCATCACGACCTCTGTGCAAAATGACAGGACGATAGTAGAGGATTGTTATCAAAAATTATCGCAATTGTTTAAAATTAGTGAGTTTAATCACAAGGATTAGCGCGCTTCCTGCAAATACTGCCGCAGCCAGCTACCGGCGACGCCGGGCGGGGTTCGTTTGTTCCAGAGCAGATCGATAGCGATCGTGCGTGGCCAGCCGGGAACGTTCAGTTGCACGAGCGATTTCGCCGCGGCAAATTCATCCACCAGCGCACAGGGTAACGCACACCAGCCAAAGCCCTGCACCGCCATACTCAAGAGTAACAGGTAATTCGGTGCCGACCAGACCGGCCCGCGCGCCAGCGTCGGCTCGCGTTCGAGATAGGTATTCAGCCGTAGCTCACGCCAGCCGTGCAGCTCATCAGCCTGAGTCTCAGGCAGCCCGGCAAGGGGATGCGTTGTCGAAACATAAATCGCCATTCGGGTTTGCATCGGAAGCCGGGTGACGCCAATACCGGTCGGGTAGCTGTCGCGCGCTTCCGTCAGACCAATCTGTGCCCGCTCCTTTTGCAGCAGATCGATAACGTCCTCATCCTCACCGATCAGGCACTCAAATTCCGTGTGAGGAAAGCGGTGATCGAACTGACTCAGCAAATCTTCCAGCACGTCCGGGTTGAGCGTATCGGAGAGCACAAACGTCAGGCGCGCCTCTGTTTGCGCGGTTAACGACACTGCCAGCTCATCCAGGCGCGCACTGGCCGCCAGGATCGATTGTACATAGCCAAGCACCTGCTCCCCCTGGGCGGTTAACACCGGCTGGCGCGCCGAGCGGTCAAAAAGCTCAAACCCTAAATCAGCTTCAAGGTTCGCAATGGAGGTACTGATGGTGGACTGGCTTTTACGCAAACGACGGGCAGCGCCGGAAAACGATCCCGCCGCAACCGTTTCAACGAACGCCGTCAGGGCTTCGGGTGAATAACGCATGAAGTATCTACTTTTACGATGGATACTATCTTTTATATATCATCTTTAACGATAAGAATAGGCCGCATCAACGCCCATACCGGCGAATCATGAGGTCACTATGCAACATCAGGATACACTCCAACGAAAGCTGCCAGAGCGGATCTTCCACGCCGTCTGCTTCGAAGGGATCGCCACGGCTATTCTCGCTCCCACCGCCGCATGGTTAATGCAGCGCTCAGTGGTTGAAATGGGCGGGCTTACCATCATCCTGGCGACGACCGCGATGCTCTGGAACATTATTTATAACTTCGGCTTCGACCGTTTCTGGCCCGTACAGCGCGTTAAACGCACGGCCAAAGTACGTGCGCTGCATGCGCTGGGATTTGAGTGCGGGTTTATTGTGATCGGCGTGTCTATTGTCGCCGCCGTTCTGGGCGTAACACTTTTGCAGGCCTTCACGCTTGAAATCGGGTTCTTCCTGTTCTTCCTGCCGTACACCATGTTTTATAACTGGGCGTATGACACCCTGCGTGAGAAATTCATCAAACGCCGCCAGCAGCGTCGCGCCCTGGCAAGCTAACGTCCCACTGGCCGGACACCCGCTCCGGCCAGCCCCTCCGAAGCAACTGCGACCTCGCCACAGAATTATGGTAAATTGCACTCCTTTTTGTTGGTTTTATAGTTGATACGTTGCTCTAATGTCGAAAATTTGGTCAAAAGAAGAGACTCTCTGGAGTTTCGCCCTCTATGGCACAGCCGTAGGCGCAGGAACGCTCTTTCTGCCCATTCAGCTCGGCTCCGCAGGCGCGATTGTCCTGCTCATTACCGCCCTTGTGGCCTATCCCTTAACCTACTGGCCGCACAAAGCGCTGGCACAGTTTATCCTCTCATCGAAAACAAATGGGAATGAAGGGATCACCGGAGCCGTCACGCATTACTACGGCAAGAAGATCGGCAATCTCATCACAACTCTCTATTTCGTTGCCTTCTTTGTGGTGGTGCTGATTTATGCGGTAGCGATCACCAACTCGTTGACGGAACAGCTGGCGAAGCATATGACGGTGGATACTGCCCTGCGAATGCTGGTGAGTTTTGGTGTCGTGCTGGTCCTGAATGCCATCTTCCTGATGGGACGGCACATCACCATCAGGGTGATGGGCTTTCTGGTGTTCCCGCTGATCGCCTACTTCCTGTTTGTTTCGCTGTATCTGACCGGAAGCTGGCAGCCGTCGCTGCTTACCAGCCAGATGGCGTTCGATAACCATACGCTGCACCAGGTGTGGATTTCGATCCCGGTGATGGTTTTCGCGTTTAGTCATACCCCGATTATCTCGACCTTCGCCGTTGACCGTCGGGAGAAGTATGGTGACGAGGCCATGGGTAAATGCAAAAAAATCATGAAGGTGGCCTATCTGATCATCTGCCTGAGCGTGCTGTTCTTTGTGTTCAGTTGCCTGCTTTCTATTCCACGGTCATATATCGTGGCGGCGAAGGAGGAAGGGGTGACGATCTTGTCGGCGCTGTCGATGATGCCCTCTTCTCCGGCGTGGCTCGGCATCTCCGGGATTATTGTGGCAATCGTTGCAATGTCGAAATCGTTCCTTGGTACTTATTTTGGCGTGATTGAAGGGGCGACCGAGATTGTGAAATCGTCACTGAATCAGGTCGGCATGAAGAAAAGCCGCGCTTTTAACCGCGCGATTTCGATTCTGGGCGTGTCGTTGATTACCTTTGCGGTGTGCTGCATTAACCCGAATGCCATCTCGATGATTTACGCCATCAGCGGCCCGCTTATCGCCCTGATCCTGTTCATTATGCCAACGCTTTCAACGTACCTGATCCCGTCGCTGAAACAGTACCGCTCCACCGGCAACCTGCTGACATTTATCGTCGGCGTGCTGTGTGTGTCGGTAATGTTTGTGGGTTAATCCGTCTATGCCCGGCGCGATGCCGGGCACACGGTTCAGGCACGAATATCGTCATACTCCCGCGTGTTGTCGAACTCGTGCTTAGCAAACGGGCACAGCGGGATAATTTTACGCTTCTCACCGCGCATCTTCTCCACCACCTTTGCCACCAGTTGCTTACCTACCCCCTGCCCTTTAAGGCTTGGGTCCACATCGGTATGCTCAATAATGCTCAGATGCTCTCCGGTCGGGACAAAAACAATCTCAGCTACCTGATTACCGTCTGCATCGTTAACATAAAATTTGTTATGGCCTTCCAGAATCTCCATGGTTCCTCGCTTATTTCTGGCGATACTTCAACGCACCGCTTGGGCAGGTATCAATCACACGTTTGACAGTTTCAACGTCAACTTCATCCGGCATGATCCACGGTTTACGTTTCAGATTGAAGAGCTGCGCGCTGCCGCGCACGCAATTACCTGAATGTTTGCAAATGCTGGTGTTGAAGTAGACATCAATGTTTTCCCCGGTGTAGGCCCGGTAACCCGCGTCCAGTAGCTCTTTATCCACGACATTACCTCGTTTTTATTTTTCCGTTGCGAATGAAGCATAGTCCCCCAGTCCCCCGCTGGCTATGCTTCATTCGTTCTAAAAACGGTTGCGCACTGCCTCGCCTCACCAGGCATTGTCCGCTCCGTTAACGGCGTCAACGAATCACGATCTGCAATATAATCATGACGATTAGATAAGAATAATCCTAATATTTATTTTCTCACTGCAACGGAATATATTTTCCCGCTTGTAAACTCGTGTAATTATTACCGCCGCGCTGACAAATAAGAATATTAGCCAGGCGTTAAAGGTATGATTTATTAAATTCTAAGCCTAACCAATGGATTTCCCTTACTTTCCATACACCTTCCTCAAGTGAAAACGAAGCGGCATATTTTGCAATATTTCAAAATATTACAGTTACGAGCCAAACGACAAATTTGACTCTTTGGATATAACGACTAATGTTAATTCCTGAACGACAACTGATACGAATGACAACTCGTATCTCCTGACATAAACGCAACATGAGGGTTGATATATGGCAGAGCATCGTGGTGGTTCCGGTAATTTCGCTGAAGACCGTGAAAAAGCATCTGACGCTGGACGTAAAGGTGGCCAGCATAGCGGCGGTAATTTTAAAAACGATCCGCAACGCGCCTCTGAAGCAGGCAAAAAAGGGGGACAAAATAGTCATGGCGGAGGCCGTAAATCTGACAACTCCTGAGTATATTTAAGTCCCTTATAAATAATCAGAGAGAATGCTGCGGGCCGGGTGGCTCGCAGTATACGAACTTATTTAATCGGAGCACTGGTATGAATATGAAAAGCATCGAAGATGTCTTTATCCACCTGTTATCAGACACCTATAGCGCCGAAAAGCAGCTAGCCCGCGCGCTCGGTAAGCTCTCTCGTGCCGCATCCAGCGAGCAGCTAAGCACAGCCTTTACCGCGCACCAGGAAGAGACGCAGGGTCAGATTGAGCGAATCGATCAGATCATTGAACAGGAATCGGGTATTAAACTTAAACGCATGAAATGCGTTGCAATGGAAGGTTTAATAGAAGAAGCGAATGAAGTTATTGAGAGCACAGAGAAAAATGAAGTGCGTGATGCCGCATTAATTGCCGCCGCACAAAAAGTCGAACACTATGAAATTGCAAGTTACGGTACTCTGGCGACTTTAGCTGAGCAATTAGGCTATAAAAAAGCAGTAAAACTTCTTGCCGAAACACTGGAAGAAGAAAAAGCAACCGATCTTAAACTCACCGACCTGGCTGTAGGAAATATTAACCAAAAAGCGCAAAAATAACGCTATTTAACAGGTTAAATAAAAATGAGCATCAGTCCCAGGACAATTAAACGGTGCCATTTAACGGCAGCCATAATATGGTTCATTCTTGCAATACCTTCCGTTATATGGTGGAAGAATAGCGTGCTTTGGGTCATTATCATCAGTATATATGCCAATATTGTCGGCCACTTATCCGGCTATAGCGCCGCACGTGCCGACCAGGCTGCTGAAAGTGAAACCAAATAACCGGCCAAATGTAGAGGTAAATAAAATGAATCACGTTGAACACTACCATGACTGGCTACGCGATGCCCATGCGATGGAAAAGCAGGCAGAATCAATGCTGGAATCCATGGCCAGCCGTATTGAAAATTACCCTGATTTACGTACCCGAATTGAACAACATATTAATGAGACAAAACGCCAAATCACATTGCTGGAAGAAATTCTCGATCGCAATGATATTTCACGTTCGGTTTTAAAAGACTCCATGAGCAAGATGGCCGCATTGGGTCAGTCCATTGGTGGTATGTTCCCGTCAGATGAAATCGTCAAAGGCTCGATCAGCGGGTATGTTTTCGAACAGTTCGAAATTGCCTGTTATACCTCGCTGCTGGCAGCTGCAAAAAAAGCGGGTGACACGGCCTCGATCCCGGCCATTGAAACTATTCTGGCGGAAGAGCGCGAAATGGCAGACTGGCTGATTCGCCATATTCCGCAAACCACAGAAGAATTCCTGCTGCGCTCTGACGCATCCGGCGTCGAAGCGAAAAAATAGCGCTCTTCGGGGGGGCGGGCTATGTTCGAACTCGATGCGTTTCATCTGGCCAGGATTCAGTTCGCCTTTACCGTCTCCTTTCACATCCTTTTTCCGGCGATCACCATTGGGCTGGCCAGCTATCTGGTGGTGCTGGAGGGGATGTGGCTGCGCACCAAAAATGACGTCTGGCGCTCGTTGTACCATTTCTGGCTAAAGATCTTCGCCGTCAATTTTGGCATGGGCGTGGTTTCAGGGCTGGTAATGGCATACCAGTTCGGCACTAACTGGAGCGGGTTCTCTCAGTTTGCGGGAAGTATTACCGGCCCGCTACTCACCTATGAAGTGCTCACCGCCTTCTTCCTCGAAGCGGGTTTCCTGGGCGTGATGCTGTTCGGCTGGAACAAGGTTGGCCCCGGACTGCATTTCTTCGCCACCTGCATGGTCGCCCTCGGCACGCTGATGTCGACCTTCTGGATACTGGCCTCTAACAGCTGGATGCATACGCCTCAGGGCTTTAGTATTCAGAACGGCCAGGTGATCCCGGAGGACTGGCTGGCCGTTATCTTTAATCCCTCCTTCCCTTACCGCCTGATTCACATGTCTATTGCCGCGTTCCTCAGCAGCGCGCTGTTTGTGGGGGCGTCGGGTGCGTGGCATCTGCTGCGCGGCAACGATACGCCGGCGGTGCGGAAAATGTTCTCGATGGCGATGTGGATGGCGCTGCTGGTTGCCCCCATCCAGGCCGTCGTGGGCGATATGCACGGTCTGAATACGCTTGAGCATCAGCCCGCTAAAATTGCCGCAATCGAAGGCCACTGGGAGAATCCGCCTGGCGAGGCCACGCCGCTGCTGCTGTTTGGCGTGCCGGATATGGAAGAAGAGCGCACGAAATATGGGCTGGCGATCCCCGCGCTCGGCAGCCTGATCCTGACGCATAGCCTTGATAAACAGGTTCCCGCCCTGAAAGATTTTCCAAAAGAGGATCGCCCGAATTCGTTAATCGTCTTCTGGTCGTTCCGGATTATGGTCGGGATGGGGCTGTTAATGATTGCCCTCGGCGCGCTGAGCGTCTGGCTACGCTATCGCCACCGGCTCTATCACTCGCGGCCGTTTCACTGGTTTGCTCTCTGCATGGGCCCCGCCGGACTGCTTGCGTTACTTGCAGGCTGGGTCACCACCGAAGTAGGCCGTCAGCCGTGGGTGGTCTACGGTTATCTGCGTACCATTGATGCGGTGTCACTTCACAGCACGCTGCAGATGAGCATTAGCCTGCTGGCCTTCATCGTAGTCTACTGCTCGGTGTTTGGCGTGGGCTACGTTTACCTTGTCCGGCTGATCAAGAAAGGGCCGCAGCCTGTCGGCACGCTGACGTCGAATACATCGGGCACGCCTGCTCGTCCGCTGTCTGCCGCAGAGTCGGTTCCGGAACAGGAGAGAACCTGATGGGCGTTGATATCTCGGTTATCTGGTTTGCCATCATCGTCTTCGCCACGCTGATGTATATCATCATGGATGGCTTTGACTTAGGTATTGGGATGTTGTTCAGCTTCGTGGGCGACGCAAAGGAACGGGACGTCATGGTCAACAGCGTCGCTCCGGTCTGGGACGGGAATGAAACCTGGCTGGTGCTCGGCGGCGCAGGGCTATTCGGCGCGTTTCCGCTGGCCTATGCGGTGATTATCGACGCGCTGACCATTCCCCTCACCGCCATGCTGATTGGCCTTATCTTTCGCGGCGTAGCCTTTGAGTTCCGCTTTAAGGCCACGCCCTCACACCGTAAATTCTGGGATTACTCTTTTGCCGGCGGATCGCTGCTCGCCACCTTCAGCCAGGGGATTGTCGTCGGTGCGATGATCAACGGTTTTAAGGTTGAGGGGCGGCGCTTCGTAGGGTCAGCACTCGACTGGCTCACGCCGTTTAACCTGTTTTGTGGATTAGGGCTGGTTGTCGCCTACACCCTGCTGGCGACCACGTGGCTGATCATGAAAAGTGAAGGCGCACTGCAAAACCGCATGCGCGACCTGACCCGACACGTACTGCTCGCACTGATGGCGGTGATTGCCGTGGTGAGCATCTGGACGCCGCTCGGCTGGCAGTACGTGGCCGAGCGCTGGTTTACGTTGCCCAACTTCTTCTGGTTCCTGCCGGTTCCGCTGCTGGTCGGCGTGTTCAGTCTGTGGATCTGGCGGCTAACCCGTAATCCGGACAGCCATGCCCGCCCGTTCCTGCTGACGCTTGGGCTGATATTTCTCGGCTTTAGCGGGCTGGGGATTAGCCTGTGGCCTCACATTATTCCGCCGCATATCACCCTGTGGGACGCTGCGGCCCCTCCTGCCAGTCAGCTGTTTATGCTGGTCGGTACACTGCTCATTATTCCGGTGATTCTGGTCTACACCGCATGGAGCTACTACGTCTTCCGGGGCAAGGTTTCCGGAACGGAAGGTTATCACTGAGGTACGCTATGGCAGGCTGGCATACTCGAGCCATTATTTATCAGATTGATACTGCACTGTTTTACGATCTTAACGGCGATGGCTGTGGAGATATCGCCGGAATAGGGGCGAAGTTACGCTACATTCGCCGGATGGGGGCAACGGTTATCTGGATCACCCCTTTTTACCTTACGCCCTTTCTGGACGAGGGGTATGACGTAAGCGACCATCTTCAGGTCGATCCCCGTTTTGGTAAACTGGCGGACATTATCGCGTTTATCGAGCTGGCCCGCGAGCTGGGGATGCAGGTCATCATTGAGCTGCTGATCCAGCATACCTCTGACGCGCATCCCTGGTTTCAGAAAGCGCGTCGCAACCCGCACTCACCGTTTCGTGACTATTACCTGTGGTCTGATAATGACGACGACGACACGCCGCCCATGTTCCCCGGCGTGGAAAAGAGTATCTGGTCATGGGATGACGAAGCTGGCCAATACTATCGGCATATGTTCTATCACCATGAGCCGGACCTGAATCTGGCCTCGCCTGCCGTCCTCAAAGAGATCGAGAACATCATCATCTTCTGGCTCAAACTCGGCGTGTCGGGCTTTCGTCTGGATGCAGCGACACATCTGACAAAACAAGCCGGACGCGGTGATGAAAAAAAGGGGCTATGGATTCTGGAGCATATGCGCAACCTCGTTGAACAACACAATCCGGATGCGATCCTGCTCGGCGAAGTCGACGTTGAGGTTGAGGCGTATAAAGACTACTTCGGTAATAACGACCGCCTGAATCTGGTGCTGAACTTCTGGCTCAATAAGTTCTTCTACGTCAGCCTTGCAGAGAAAAGCGCGCGGCCGCTGCGTAATGCGGTTAAAAAGATGATTGTGCCGCCTGACGCCTGCTGTTTCGCCAACTGGCTGCGCAATCATGACGAGCTGGACCTGGAAGGGATCGGTAAAAAAGCAATGCAGACCGTTCTCGACGCCTTTGCGCCGGAAGAAGAGATGTACGTTTACCAGCGAGGTATCCGCCGCCGTCTGGCTCCCATGCTGAACGGCAATCAAAAGCGGCTGGCGTTCTGCCACGCAGTTTTGTTTTCGCTACCTGGCGTACCCGTGATGCGCTACGGGGATGAGATTGGGATGGGTGACGACCTGGCGCTTGAGGAGCGTTATGCCGTCCGCACGCCGATGCAGTGGGCAGGATCGCAAGGCGGTGGCTTCTCCGACGCCGACCCAGAGACCTTTATCGCGCCCATCATCGACCACGGCCCGTTTCGTTATCAGAAAATCAACGTGGCGGATTCGCTATTGCACCGCAACTCGCTGCTGCACAGAATCATTGATATCGCCAATACGCGCTCGGAGTTTCCGGAGATCGGCATTGCGCCGTTTCGTATCATTAATATCAATCAGGATGCGGTTCTGGGGATCTGTTACGAGACCGACGAGCGCAGCATTCTGACCTTCGTGAACTTCAGCGACAAGCCCGTACAGTTCACCGCCAGAGGCATCCGGAACACGACATGGACCGCCTGTCTGGCCGACAAACGCTACGATGACGCGCTGATCTGCGGCAAAACCGTGCAGCTCAGCATTGGCGGCTACGGTTACCGCTGGTTCTGGACCAACCGCACCGCGCTGCGCTGATTATTTTTTCCGGGTCGCCAGCAGACGAACCATGATCAGACTCGCCACCGCGAGGGAGCCGAGCAGCACTTTCCCCGGCGCACCAGAGGTGATGGCTGTGGCGCGATCTTTCGCTTCAGCGGAAAAATGCCCATGGATTTTGTGCAGATCGTTAACCGGCTGATCCAGATAATCCCGTCGATTTTCTGCCTTCAGGTTATCGGTCATCTGCCCTTCCCAGGCTTTTTTAACCATCAGGCGATCGAGAAAACCGGGAAAGAGAAATTGCCCGACAATCGACTGAATAGTGCTGCTTCCCACCCACAGTTCACGTACCGGCTTTTGCGCGACCTTAAAAATCGCGCTGGCGGCCACTTCAGGCTGAAAGACCGGCGGTACGGGGCGCATGGCCCAGGCAAATTTATTTCTGGCCCACTCGAATTGCGGTGTGTTGAGACCTGGCATCTGCACCATCGACAACGTGACCCGACTGTTTTCATGCATCAGCTCGGTACGCACGGCATCGGTGAAGCCCCGAATTGCCGCTTTTGCGCCACAGTAGGCCGACTGCAACGGAATGGAACGGTAGGCCAGCGCCGAGCCGACCTGAATAATCGTGCCGCGATCGCGGGGGATCATTAACTCCAGCGCGGCGCGGGTGCCGTTGACATAGCCCAGGTAAGTCACCTCGGTGACACGACGAAATTCATCGGGCGTCAGGGTGCGAAACGGCGCTAACACTGCCCCCATGGCGTTGTTGACCCACACATCAATGGCCCCGAGACGATACTCGATTTCATTAGCAGCATCGACGACCGCCTTGCTGTCGGCCACGTCGGCATGGACGGCATACGCATTCACCCCAAACCGGCGTAGCTCCTCCTGCGTAGAGTGCAGGCTTTCCTCATCGCGGGCAATAATGCCCACATCATAGCCCGCTTTCGCAAAGTGCAGCGCCGTGGCTTTCCCCACGCCCGCCGTACCGCCGGTAATGACAATCACAGCCATAGAACCTCCGCCGTTGTTTTATCCGTTTTTCCCGTCTGATAGCTTCACAATCAATTCCGATAGCGAATAGCGGACCGCTTTTTCCACCACATCCTGACATTCACCTGAGAACAGCACGGTGCTCGTTTCAGTATGTCCGCGTAAATTCCAGGCGAAGCAGACTGTGCCCGCTGCGGTGCCATCGTCGCCCCCTTCTGGCCCGGCATAGCCACTGATAGCGATACTGATATCCGCCTCGGCAATGTCGAGAATTTTGGCGGCCATCTCGGTAACGGTTTGTTCACTGACGGCAGTAAAGCGCGCGATGGTCTCCGGGCGTACACCCAGAATTCTTTCCTTTGCGGCATCACTGAAAACCACCATGCCGACATCGTAAAATTCTGCCGTGTTCTCTTCGGCACAGAGCGCGACGGCCAGATTTCCGCCGGTACAGGATTCTGCCGTGGTTAAGCGAAGCCCTAAGTCCGTGAGCTTGCTCGCTACCTTTTTGGTCAGTTCACTGACCGTGGTATTTTTATCGTGGTAAAGATTGCTCATACCTGCACCTCTTAATTTTCAAAAGGAATAATTGAGATATGGCCATTACGCTCCAGAATGGCATATTTAATTTCACTTAATTCTGTAATGCCATGATTCTGGCGTGCGGACACTAAAATATCGTCACAGGAAACATCGACTTTTTTAAGTTTATCGCGTAACGGAACGCCGTTATCCACAAGAATAACCGGCGTGCCATCGAGAATATTCTCCACCGGAGAAAAATATTTCTTCATCAGGCCAAATATAATATCTACCACCACCAGCGTGGTGATCGTTATCATCGCCCCCGTGATGGAAAAATCATCCCCCAGCAACGCCTGCTGTGTCGCCTCACTGATAATTAAAAGGAGTATCAGGTCAAAACTGGTCATCTGTAGCAAAGCACGACGCCCGGCCACTTTAAATACCACCATCAAAAACAGGTAAATTGCCAGGGCACGAAAGACCATATCCATATCAGCCTCCTAAGGGTAAATAAACTGCCAGAAATGAATATCCGGCTCGTTATTTACGCGAATGACATTGGCCCATTTTCCGGCTTTAGAGGGCGTGATGAATAACAGGACGGAGAATGTATCTTCAGTTTTCAGGTGGTTGTAAACAAAGAAGAGGGTATTACCGCGACTGTACATGCTGTCCGGCTGCGGCCAGACGCTGCCTGGCTCGTAAGCCTCACGGCTCTCCGTGGTCATACTGATGATATATTTTCCCTCACTTTTAACCGGGAAGGTAAGCTGCATTCTGGACTCCGTTTGTCGGCGACCAAAGCGCTCATAGTTGATTGTCAGCGATTTCGCTGAATTTATTTTTTCCCTGTCACTCACTACCCCACTCGAAAACAGCCCCGCAACGGCGGCGACAATAATGCCCAACAACACAATAAAACCCACCTGGCGAAATGCAAACTCAAACGTCAGTAAGCGATAACTCTCATTTATCCCAGGCACCTTTTCATTTTTACGATTCATGGCAACCTTTACCGTTTCGCCTATTTACCGAAATTAATGATTTTTAAAGCGAATGTTTTTAAGACTTATCACATTTGCCACATAAAGGAATAGCAACAATACTTAATAAGTCAAGACAACATAAATGAAGGATATCAGATGAAATTATCAGTAATTTCCGCTTTTTTGATATTTTTAATACCTGCAGCCTGGGCAGATAATAACGGCGGGTTACAAAAAGGCGAAGCACCACCGCCTCCTCATGCGCTGGATGATGGCTATCGAGGAACAGACGATGCGCGCATCATGACCATTAATCAGGCGAAAGGAATGCATGATGGTGCGACGATATCGCTTCGAGGAAACCTTATTGACGGCAACGGCGATAAGTTCGTATTTCAGGATAAAACCGGAAAAATTGACGTTATTATCCCACAAGCGGTATTTGACGGCAGAACGGTAAAACCTGACCAGATGATCAGTATTAACGGTTCGCTTGATAAGAAATCATCGCCTCCGGTTGTTCGCGTCGATCATCTGCAAAAATAACGTTAGCGAAGCGTTAACGCTGCAACTATCCATCAAATCTCACCCCTTGGCTTAAAAGGAGTCAGCTATGAGTGATACAACACAACGTACGAACGCTTTCCCGACGCCCCCTTTCCCTGAGCAGCCACAAACGCCTCCGGGCCTGGCCTCCGAAATGCAACCCGTCCCCGATCACGGCGAAAAGAGTTATAAAGGAAATGGCCGCCTTGCCGGGAAAAAAGCGTTGATTACAGGTGGCGATTCGGGGATTGGCCGCGCGGTGGCTATCGCTTATGCCCGTGAAGGCGCAGACGTCGCCATCAATTACCTGCCGGAAGAAGAAAAAGATGCGAGTGAAGTTATTGCGCTGATCAAAGCGGAAGGACGTAACGCGGTCGCGCTGCCTGGTGACGTCCGTGATGAGACGTTTTGCCAGAATCTGGTGGAAGATGCCGTCACAAAACTTGGCGGGCTGGATATTCTGGTGAATAACGCAGGCCGTCAGCAGTACCGTGAGTCGCTGGAAGAGTTAACTACGGAAGACTTTGACGCAACGTTTAAAACCAACGTCTACGCCCCTTTTTGGATCACTAAAGCGGCCTTGCGTCACCTGAAAGCGCCCGCTTCAATTATCAATACTTCGTCCGTCCAGGCGGTAAAACCGAGCGCAATTCTTCTCGACTACGCGCAGACAAAAGCCTGTCTCGCGGTATTTACGAAAGCCTTAGCCAAACAGCTGGGTCCGAAAGGGATACGTGTGAATGCCGTTGCACCGGGGCCCTACTGGACCGTTCTGCAATCCAGCGGCGGGCAGCCGATGGAAAAAGTGAAACATTTTGGCGAAGATTCACCGTTGGGGCGTCCGGGCCAGCCTGTAGAGATCGCGCCGCTGTATGTCACACTCGCGTCTGATGAGTGCTCATTTACGTCCGGGCAGGTCTGGTGTTCTGATGGGGGAGATGGTGTGATGTAAGGAAATGCTGGAGCGGGCGAAGGGAATCGAACCCTCGTATAGAGCTTGGGAAGCTCTCGTTACTCCATCCCGACATTGTACATATGGCTGTACCTGATGGCGTGATTTTAAAGGATCAAAATCATGTCTATCAAGAACAATCAGTATCTTTTTCAAAGTCATTCGGGCGTATGGATCTTTCAGGTCTTTGTACCTGCGTACATGCGTCATCTGTTCGGTAATAAGCGAGCCTGGCGAAAATCCACAGGGACAAAGGACATACTTAAGGCTCGCCACTTCAGAAATCACATGTTGATTGAGTTCAACAACCTGAAAGCCCTGTTGAATCCTGATCGGGAAGACATTCGCATCCAGAATGCGATCACCACACTCCATACCACAATAAAACAGGCAAAGAATGCGCCTGTAGCAGTATCTCCGATCCCAACGCTGGCGGTCATACGTGATGAATACATGACGGTTTATAGTGAACGTCGGGCATTCTCCACACTCAGCAAATCCGCGCGAGCCGTAGAAGTTTTTCTTCAGAGTATCGGTAAAGTTAATATTGGGTTGAACAAGATCGGACGCAGAACCGTTACTGATTTCATCGAAGGCCAACAGAAAAAGGCAGCACCTCAAACCGTGCAGAACTGGCTAACATCTTTGGGGAGTCTGTACGAGTTCGCCAAACGCCGCTACGACGCGATACCTGACAGCAACCCTTTTCACGGTCATAACCTTGAAGCACGTCGTACGATAGAGAGTTATCAGCCGTTTGAACCTGAACAGTTACAATCCCTTATCGGAGAAGCCGATGACGTTCTACGTGATGTCATTTTGATCGGCCTGTACTCTGGAATGCGACTTGATGAGATAGCCAGCATCAAGCGGGATGAGATTGTGATGATGGAGGGTGTGCGGTGTTTCTTCGTCAGCAAGTCTAAAACTGTCGCCGGGGTGCGATATGTTCCGATCCACTCGCTACTGATGGGGATTATTGATAAGCATCTGGCGCAAAACGGCGGTGCATATCTTTTGGCGCAGTCAAATAACATCATCCGGAAGGATGGCAAACGCGGTCCGTGGTACAGCCAAAAATTTACCCGGCTGCGTGATAGCGTCTTGCCTACAGCTACAGATAGGCAATGCTTCCACAGCTTGCGCGGGATGTTCATCACATGCTTAGACAGAGCAGGCGTACCAGAACAGCGCATAGGTGCTATCACCGGGCATACTGAACAGAAGGCCAAAACTGAAGCATTCAGGACATATAGCAAGGGCGCAGGTATGAGAGAGTTAGCCAAATATATTGAGTGTGTGTATTATCATGCTCTATAGATTAAAGGGGGGCTGCCCCCCTTATATTATTGTGGCCATTCAGCTTGAATACGAGCAGAAACTTCATCAGGAAGATTATACCAATAAGCATTATTATTTGTTGCATCCACAACAATTAATCTATCATCATTATCCATTGCAGCCTTGACTATCTTCGCTGCATTTTCAGCAGAATAGCCACTATTGACATACCAGTTAGATTCTGTCGCCTTTGCCCAGTTACCCAGCGTTTTAATGGCAGCATGAACAGCCGTGTAATCCTTATCTTTTATAAGATCATAGGTAATAAATAAGTTATTAGCCATTAACTTTCTCCCAAAGGACAATAAAAAATAAAGCGCCCCGTAAGGCGCTCATATTTCAATGGTCTTTAAGCCAAGCCTGCACTTTTTTAGCCGAATGACCTACGGCTTGAACAGCTTGAATAAGTTTAGCCTCACTAACGCCGAACTTTTTAGCCCAATCACGTCTTTCGTAATCCTGTTTGATACTTATTAAATCATTGTCAGGTGTACCAATTTTGGTCTTATCATCAGCCATTTTACTGATTCCTCGTGATACAGGCTTATACCTGCACACTACTTATATGACTCCTCTGCCGCTTCGTAAACGGTCAGTTATCAAACAATTGACACTGGTCATAAAACCAGTAAATAATTTTTTCCGAGCTTGCTAACTTTGCCGCTTCGCTTCTATCATAACCACTACATATTGTGTTTATTAATATAAGAAATACAATATATCCAAACATCCATCCCGTGAATAGGTGTTGAAATGGCGAACAATGATAAGCAATCCTCGAAAGATGTAGCTCATCTGGCAGCAGAGACTCTAAACAACCCAAACGCCTCTGCGATTCAGAAAAGTTTAGCGGGTTCAGTGCTATCACAAGCAGGAACAAAAAATCAAACTGGCGCGAACATGGAAGCCAAAGCATCAGCAGCATTGAAAAACCCACGCTCAAGCGAGGTTACTAAAACCTTAGCTGGTTCGGTTGTTTCTCAATCGAATAAAAAGCGCTAAAAAAAGCCGGGATTAACCCGGCTCTCATGTTTTCAGTTGTCGCTGTTCGCTCAGGTAGTACCTGATAGCGCTGTCAAATCCATACGTATGGATGCGGTCCAGTAGGCTGGAACGACTACACTCAAGCCTGCGTGCTAACGCTGACATGTTGATGATCGAATCATCGCCCCTGCCATCTAGAATCCACTGCATCAGCGGCATGTTGCCAGTACCGATCAAAGCTAATTTCATGTTGTGTATCTCCTCTTCTTTGCCTCCAGCACCGAAGGTGTCTCGCAATAGCGAGATTGCTTCGCACCGTTAGCCTCGCCAGCAGCGGGGGCAATGCGCCCTCAAAATCCGCTGTCTTACGCTGCGTCGTCCATAGTGATCTTCAGAACGAAGTCCGGACGCATTGGGATCTGAATCTGTGATAACTCACTGACCACCTCATAGTTCATGAACTTATCACGTAGAACGTAATGGTAGGACGGATAAACCGGACCATTAGCAACTTCAGCATGGCGGCTCGCTGGAGTCTGGTAAGTCATATAAGGTGAAAGGTCGCCTTCAACAACATTGGAGAACGTCGCCAGCATGTAGCCTTCACCATCTGCAATGCCGTACAGAGGATCGTCAACCTGCACCACAGTTACACGCCCGATGTTATATCGATCATATGCACCCAAAGTGTCAGGGAAAATGATGTCACGGGACGTAGCACCAAATAGAGCCGCCTGATATGCGGTTGGGTTGCCTTGAATAGAGGCGAATAACGAAGGTGAAGCCAGCAGATAAACCTGCTTGATGCTGGAAGACCAGCCACCCAGATTTTTCTTCAGCAGCGTGACAGCGTTCTGTATCTCAGTAATGACGTTGGCACTGGTGCCAGTCTTCACGGTTGTTGTTGGCTGGCTAATGCCCCAGAAGGTTTGCCAGTTCAGATCAGGACCTTCACGTAGGTGTGTCGCCTCTACAGTATTGTGAAACAGACTCTGCGCCATTGCATATTCAACATCACGGCGGGTTTGCAGGTAGTGCTTCAGGGTATGATTAGCAACTACATCTTCAGCGGTCATCTGGCGATTTGTTCCCGGCTGACGTTTTCCCTGCCAATCTTGGCTGGTGATGGTTGAGCTGTAAACATGAAGTGGAGCCTGAACGGTCACGTTAGCCGCTTTAGGGAAGTTTAGACCGGACATTTCAGAACCATAACGGGCAACTGATTTAGTCACTTCACGCTGCACATCTTCCAGTGTGTCGAGCGCGATGATTTGTGTGTCACTTGGACGACTGGTAAAGATCCCCAGGCTGGACAGAAGGAACCCCTCGCCGCTTGGCTTCACGAACTGACCGGAAAGGTTAGTAAAATCACTTAATTTCATATTGTTATCTCTCCTTGATTAGATTGCGGTGTTTGCATCAGCAATGCGGTTGCCTTGCTTAACAAGGGCAGCGTATGCAGCATCTTTTGCAGCAGTCGCTACAACCAGACCAGATGGATTGAACACACAGCCACGGTCTGAAATGACCAGGCTACGGGCATCACCAGCGATTTGATTTTGCAGAGCTACAGCGCAGTTATCAGCATCGGCTGCAACGTATGCCGCGCCAGTGGTCGGGTTAATAACATCACCACAAGTCACGTCAGCAGACAGATCAAGGATCACGGTGAGCTTATGAAAGATCGAGCTATCGGTATAAACCAATACATCCTGCGGGGTTTTGCTTTCGTGTTCGAATGCCATTTTGTATCTCCATACAGTTTTTATAATCCGGCGAATATGCCGGATAGAGTTGAAAAAATACCGTCCATCGGACGGCATTCTTTTATTCGTGTTCCATGCAGAAAAAGAGCCAGAGGCAGGAAAACGCCTGCCCCGGTTGGTAGATCATCGGAGATGATGAAATTCACCCGTTTACGGGTTAGCAACATGCATTGCTAATCGCTTCACGATGGTGTCTTCTGATGGAGAGATTTGGAAAGCATGATCGGTAGGTCACGCTTAAGGAATGAGGGAGCACAGCAGCGGGAGACCTCATATCTTCGCTACCGCACTCAATGCCAGTTTTCGTCTGGCAAGACGGCCTGTCGAGGATGGCAGGGCTTTTGGCAAATCCCCGATCCAAGGTCGGAGAAAATTCTTTTCTGATACAGCCAGCGGCAATGGCCTAACCTTACCGTGAGAGGGTGCGGATATTGGCTGTATGAGAAAAGTCGCTCTGGGAAAAGCGCACTTTGATTCCTAAGGAGAAGGGAATGACATTTGGCTGTTGTAATTCACCTTGCATATTATTTTAACACGAATGATTATCATTTACAACAACAAAAACAATAACATGGCGAATTCAACGACCCTCTCTCGTGTGGGCCAATTTGCTGCGTCATTTTTGACGGAACGATAATTTACTGGGTAACTCCCAAGATAAGATTGGTATTTCTCCTATCCTGCTCTTGTACTTCGGCCTTAATTGCATCGCTGAATTTGCTATCGTCAATGCTGAGTTTAACCTCGTTGGTCACAGTCAGATCGGCCTTACCTTCAATACTGAATGGCTTGCCAAGGTTCATACCATAAGCAAGATTATCAATGCCCGGTAGTTGTGCCATGCCTGCGGTAGCTGGTTGAATTCCAGGTAAGGTATTCATCCCCGCAAATGCATTAGTGAAACCTTGAGCATGAGCAGCAAAGAAGTTCTTGATGTCAGTCCAAAGGGTAGGCCTGTCGTTGTTGGCCTGCACCTTCTTCATGAAGGCATCAGGATCAGCCTGAATCTCGCTAAGACGATTATTGAGACTTACACCAGCCATGATCGCAGGAAGACCGATAGAGAAGCCCCCACCTTTACCGCCTTTAGCTGGTTTGCCGTCTTTCCCTGGTTTGGTGTTGTCGGTTCCTGGGGTGGCAATGCCACCAAGAGCGCCGATTCCGGCAAGAGTACCAAGCAGACCTTTCAACGGATTCGCGAAGCTGACAAGCCACCTCAACGCGCCAGCTAACTTGAAGATTGCCCCAGTGAAGATCGCAATTCCTGCCGCATATGCTGCTGTATTGCCGAATCCCTCGAATGTCTTGGACAATTGAGGAGCATACTTCTTGATCAGCGCTTCAATGAGAATGAAGCTGTTATAGACCGTGTACCCCGCATCAGTGAAACCTTTAATCACATTGCCTGCAATGGCTCCCAGCGTCTTAAATGCATCTTGGTTGCTGTCAATTGCATCTGTCAGACCGTTAAACGTATCGGTAAGCTGACTGCCGAAGCCCGATTCAAAGAAATTCTTCTGTGCAAGCTGCATCGTTGTACGCAAGCGCATCATAGCAACACGGTTAGATTTCAGTGACTTCTCGAAAGCTCCGCCCTTCTGTGCTGCCGCTTTGAACTCATCACCAACAAGGGGAAGAATATCCTTCGCCAGCAGTTCACCGTTTTTCATCATTGCCATGAGGTCTTTTTCGGTAAGGTCTGTCCGGCCTTTTAGCTTATTCAATGCCTTGACGAAGATCCCAACTGCGTTTGGTAAAGCGTCCCCGAGCTGCCCCTTCAACTCTTCAGCCTGCACCGTGCCTTTAGCGTACATCTGATTAAGCGCGAGCAAGGCGCGGCTCTGCTCCTCACCAGTGGCCCCTAATACGGTTCCGTACTGGCTGACACCTTCAAAGAGGTTTTTGATTTGGCTGTCTGTGGCCTTGCCAGCGGCTGAAGCGTAAAACTTCACGTAGTCTTTGCTGGTCTGTTGAAGGTCAAGACCAAGGGAAAGCGCCTGTTTCTGGAGATACGCCATTTCCTGAGTGGCTTTCTTACTGTCGCCTGTCACCGCCTGGAGACCAGAGGCCATTGATTCGAAGTCTTGCCCGGTCTGCATGATGGTTTTGCCAATCCCAATAGTGGCCCCAATGGTGATCGCTGTGCCAGTATGATCAAGAAGGGATGTATCAAGGCCCGTCACTTTAGCCTTAACTGGAATGGTTACCGGCTTTTTGACTAAACCGCCCTGCTGCCTCAAACGCTGCTGAAGTTTGCTTACTCTGGCGTTGTACTCTCCAAGTTCCATTGAACCAGCATGATATTGTTTCGTTAATTGAGCGAAGTCGCTGATTGCTTGCGCTCGCTGGCGTGGTGTCAGGTTGTAACCATTGGTGGCAGTGCTAAAGCGAATACCTTTGGTACGGATCTGCTGAGTGCGTTTCTCTAGGTCGGCCTGTTCACGCTGTGCTCTGATTGCCTCACTGAGACCATGGACACTTTTAGTAACCAGACCGCCCGCCGCTGGGTTACGTGCTGCAATCTGAGCCATACGTTGAGCATGGCGCTGTTCGTTGGTCGCCATACGTGCATTGATAGCACTTTGTTTCTGAGCCTCAGCGGTTAATCGCTGATTGAGCTTCAATCTCTGCGTTTCTGCTCGCGCCTGCTGTAACTGGGTCTTGCCGTTGGCTTGTTGCAGCTTTCGTGTCGCCTGGTCGAAAGATTTTCCCGCTGACTCCGCATATTTTTTCAGGCTCTTGATTTTGTTGCGGGCGCGGTTGAAGGAGTTTTGATCGACCTGCCAGGAGACTGCATTAATCAGGCTGGAGACGATCTTATTTGTACCGGACATCATTCCCCCTGATTGATAACGTAACCCAGACGATCAAGCGCGGCGCGTTGTTCAGGTGTTAGCTCATCAAGGCTTGCCTTCATCATGAGGCTGACCGGACGCAGATTAGCGCTATAACCTTGGGCCTGGTGGCACAGAGCGATCCCTTTTTCCTTGATGGTTTTGCCACTTTTTGGGGCTGGCTCGTTGGCTGTTGCAGTCGAAGCGGACAGGTAACTCTGCACCGCCTCCGCCAATGCTTCTTCAGCGGATTTGTTCAGATCTTCCGTTTCGTCTGTTCCTGCGGTCATTGCTTCCCGGATACTGGCGCGGATTGCTTCAATGTTATTCATATTATTATGTTTCCTGTAGAGGTCCAGGCCGTCACGAAGCCATTGGAGAACGGCTACCGCTAACGGCAGAAAGGATAAATATTCAAATAGGGTCAAGTTTCCCCAGCTGGGGTATTAATAATGCAGGCGTGGTGATCGGCGTTGGGGCGCTGCCTGCTTGCGTGAAATAGTCTTCCGGTATTCAATGAACAACGGATCATCACTAACAGGCATTCGGGATGCCATTTCCTGATCGCTCACTCCGTCACGTTGAAGAAACGTGATCACAGAAAATAGAGGTAACTGGAGGTCAGCACAGATTTTTTCGAGCATTGCACCCGAGTCGAAATATTGACGTACAGTTCGCTTAGTTGCGTACTGACTGGTGTACTTCACCTTTCGAAACTTGGGATTCCATGTCTTAGCCAGTTCAGCTACAAACTCAGGATCAAGACGTAATAGCAAGGCAACTTTGCCGGGGATCATGCCATGCACAAGGAGTGCCTTAGCGGTTTTAACAATATCCTCATCACGGCGGCGCTTTTTAAAAAGACGCTCTAAATCTGGTTTTTTCTGGTCAGCCAGAGAGTGGCTGTTGCCAGTTACGTTCTCACACAAGCAGTCCTCCAAATGCTAAAATGCTTCATTATCGTCAAATTCAAGCTGCTCATCCTCTTGCTGCTGCGGGGCATTAGTAACCTGTTTCGCTTCGGCTGCTCTTTGCGCCTGCTGCTGTTTGTAATAAGCATCAGCACCGGATGAAATATCATTAGCGGCAGACCTCGATCCTTTGTATCCACCGCTCTGGATGATTCTGATATGGCTCTTTATCAGGTCTGTTATCGCACCAGGTTTTTCTATCCCCCACGTCGCACCATAGGCCATAAATCCTTCATCGTCGTAGCCTTCTACCCAGTTGTTGAGGGTATCGATATCAGCCATCTGGAGCGGGTCTGGGCTTTTGACTGTTGGGAATTGGATTCCATTTCCACCATTCACCGCATCATCACTACCGGATAGATCAGCATCGACAGGAACACCCACAGGAGGTACGCTGTCTCGCTTTCCAGCACCGCCCTGATCAGATTCGCCATCACCTTTTTTCTCCTCGTTTTTTGGCTGTTGACTAGATTTTCCTAAGCGTTTCTCATGGTCATACATTGGTTCTCCAGCCCACTCTGGGTAGGAAAACTCAAGATTTCCAGCGACCTTATCAACATCGATCACTTTGTAAATATTGCAACGCCCGACCTTTCCAGTGATTTCAACTAGACCAAGAGTGATCAGCTTATCGATCTGAGGCTTTGTTTTCTTCTTGGCGTCACCGATTCGAGCAACGGTCCCTAGACGCTCCTGCGACTCAGCAAATGGTTGATTTAATCCACTCCAGAAACGATACTGATTCAGCATATAAGCGTATAATTTTTCTAGTGAATTGCTAATCTCAACCACTTCACCAGTGGATTTATTTGTAACCGTGTCTGCATGGAAAAGGCGATTCTCGCTCTTGTAAAAACGCTCATTGGTGTTTCCGTTCTGGCTCATGTTGTTCTCCCTGTGGGTTCGTCAGTGGTTGTTCATTGCGTTTCTGAATGTGTTTCGCCAGGTTCTGGCACATGTTCCGGATCATCCTGGGAACCGGCATCCCGAGGCGGTCAGATTCCTCGCGTAAAATTGCATATGTTTCATCGTCTAAAGATAGTTTCATCTCAAGTTCCCCCCGAATGCATAAAGGTTATCGCCCCTGCGATCATGGTGGCGATCAGGGGTAAGGAGCCGTGTTTGCGGCGATTTCGTTTGGTGGCGTTGCTGCCAACGGAGTAAAGCAGAGAATGGTTATTCGGTTGTGGTCAGTTCGGGAATGGCTTTTCCGGTAATGCCTTCGAGTTCACCGCCAGACTCAATCATCTTAAGCAGAAGGATCTGCTCATTCATCAGACCGATGCCATGAGAGGCGTAATAGAAACGCCAGGCAGACAGCACAGGTTCGATGATCTCCATTAGATCCCTTCCCTTTGCTAACTCTGCTGAGTATGGTTTAAGAATATCCCGGATGATTTTTGCATTCTTAGCCTGCTGACGCAGACCTTTGATGATATTCATGGCTTCACGAGTTGCCGGGTATAGTTTGTCTGCTTTCCTGGAGCCACCAACGCGGGTTCTGAAACTGCGAAGATTTACTAACGAAGTGATTTTGTTGTCGATTGCAAAAACAATCTCTGAGGCGGTAGCGTTCGAAAAGTCGAACAGGACTGGTTTTGTCATCTAATCTCCTATGTTGTTTTAATGTTTTCCTTTTCTCAAGGTATGAATATATTATGTCATAAATCACACTTTTTTTCAAGTCTTTTGTTGCATCATGTATAAAATTGTGCTAGCAACCTTTTTGGGCTGGACCGCATAATTCCATAAAGCAACATACAATGTCATTAGCAATTCGTGCTGAATTTAATTATATGTATTGCATTCTTATTTTAGGTGGGAAATAATTCAAGGTTACACAAATCTCCTCTGATGCGTTCTAAGCGATTCCATGCCGTAGGCAGTACCTATGGGTTACCTCTACCGTTTAAATGCCGTGTGGCTTGTCTGATGCGCTCTGTGAACCTCCTGTGAAGTCTGAGGGGGGAGCGCCGCCCCTCCAAGGGGGAGTTACGTCGCGTTTAAAGCTCCTGACTGCATCGCAGTCGTTCACATTGGACTGACGCGCTTGCGCTTGTCTTCCACACATATCTGAAGTGGCAGAGCCATTCAGAGCGGAGCGATAACACCTCACTCCTTAACACCAACAATTGAACGCATGTTCAACCAGTCTTTGACCTGTCTTTAGATCTTGACCTTAAGTCTTACATGGTTCTAAAAGTCTTTTGTGGGTTTTATTAGTCTTATTAAAGAAGTCTTTTTAGTGGGGTATTTTTACCCCCATTGATGGCTCTCTATAGGGGTACATTAACCCCCACACCAAAATTCAATAGGGGTGTATTTACCTACATTCAAATTCCTATAGGGGTATTTTTACCCCCATGTGAGAGCATCTCACCACTTACCTTTCTTCAGTGGTCTGCTTCTCAATGGCACACTGCACCTAAGGATATTAAATGGTACTTAAATCGAATTAAGTGTCCCTTAAGTCGCCATTTCTACCACCTATTGTGGGGTTGTAGTCACTTGCTAGCCTATAGGATGTGGTGATCGTTAAATCGAGATGTACACAACGAACCCGCGTCAGTGCTGGATGCGTTAAATCTGTCACTCGTGGTGTGGATCAAGCAACGAACGTGATCCGCTCTTCAGACCGAAAAATAATAATTTCTCTTGCAAAATCAATGAAAAACCGTCCATTTCTGGGCCTGTGAAAGCCTCTCAGCGTGGCGCTGTGCTATCGGTCTGTCAGTTTACAATTGTGTGGAGATGACGCCGTTACGGGCTTCTGGTGAAGCGCACGATGGCTTGGTGGGTTGGCTGTTTACATTGTTGTGGGAAATGGTACGAAGCAGTGGCGGCCTGGCTCGGTGAATATCACCAGGTGATGGCAGACCTTCAGCCCGTTGTGGTAACGTCGCCGTAGTAGCCTTGTGTCTGCTGCGAATAGAAAAATGTGCTTTTATGGCATTGATGCACTGGCAACTTCAAAGGCCTGAAACCTAAAATTGTGTGGTGACCAGCCAAACTCATCCAAAATCCTTGAACAAGAGAACTCACCTCAAATCCTCCCGAATGCTTTCCTTCTGTTAATGGAATCGCTGTTGTCTACCCCGCTTCGCATCAACGCTCCGAAAAGCAATACCTGACACTTTCAGTCAAGTACTTATAAGAACCATTATGTTAAATAGAACAGAAAACGAACAGTAAAATGCTCTGTTGTGGCAAATTTTCCATGTTGTGATGGCCTATGGGATTAAGTGGTGAAGTGCATTGCTGGGAGTGTCGGCTGTAGGATATTTGGTGAACATTCTGGTTTTTTACGGAGGGTCTGGGCTGGCGGTCTAGCAGATCACCAAAAGTTCCGTGCCTGATTATTTTAAGCACCAGAGACGAATACTCAATCGTGTGTTTTTCTCATAGTTACCAGTAACATGAATCCACATACTCAAAATCATGTTGAAGAAATCAGCACTCGATCAAATTTTGAATTTTTTTTCTTAATTATTGACATGTCTTCCAGGCCTTACGGTACGAGGACTTAGCCTTTTTTACCCTTTCACAGCCTTAACTTAACGTTAAAATAAACCCTTGTGCACAAAAGAATCATCTCTAAAATATCGACTATGTGGGGCCGCAATTGATTGTTCCCCCCCACATGTAGTGCTGCGCCTGAATTTTAGGCATAAAAAAACCGGATTCATTTGCATGAACCCGGCTTACAAAGCATGACCAATACGAGTCGCCAAACCCGTATGAATCTTAGCCTTGCCTTCATTTCTGACGGCTTGATTGTGCCAGGCAAAGAGGATCATGTAAACCATAAAATGACGCTCATAAGGAGCATTGCATGACCATTTGTAAACTGTCACACCGTTACAATACTCTTTTCATCAGCTTACCTCACGATCAAGGTGGTGAAGGTCGCCATAAATGTTGCGGCTGCGCTTACGATCAGGGTTACCGTGCAGGCTTGGCTCGCACAGGGCAAGTTTGGGTAGACTTAGCCGCCTTACCTGATAGCCAGGCGGGAACCGTTCGCCACAAAAGTCCTCAGGCAGCGTTTGCTGATGGTTATCGTGATGGTGTGCGTGAATCCTACCGTCACGCTGGTTAATGTAGACTGAAGGGGCTTCATTGCCCCTTACTTTTCAAGGGATAAAACGCCCCAATTTTTTGTAAGATTGACTTTTTCGGATTTAGAGCAATCCCGACGAACAAGAGTTAGAGGGCGGGAAGAGGCTGTGTACTTACGAAAACAGCATATACTTGTTCATATTGGTGACTAGATCACAAACCAGTCCTTATACCCGAATGTTCGACACAGCAGACAATCAAAATAATTCCTAATATTTGCTAATGGGGTGCCCTACCAATCATTTCCTTTAGATTTTTGAAGCGTTCTTTAATTATTCTTCCATTCTCGGCTAAACGATTCGCTTCAAACGCAGTGAATTGAGCAATATTTTCTATTTCTTCGCGGCTGATGCTCATAAAATTCTCATCAAGTTTAGAGAGCATATTTGTGACACCTTGTCTACTTTGTGTAAAGAAACCAAGGTTATCTCTGACACCCTTAAGAAGTTCTTTCTTACCATAAGGGTTCATATTTGTACTCATTTCTATAGACTTGATAAGTTCTTCCGTATCACTACATATTCCACGATAAACCAGTTCAACTTCACGAAGTTCTTTCACTGTATCAATTTTCATTTTTCTTAAGGACTCATGCTCAGCATTTTTCCTTGATCGATAGGTGTTATACAGAGCAGTTATACTGACAATAAGAGCAATGAAGGAGAGTAGAGCGCTAAAGATAGACAGTAATTCTTTTGACATTTTTCACTCCAAATTTATCAGTCTCGAAATTAACCTCTAAATTTCTGATAACAACGTCTATCAATCTCTTCTGCTAATCTTGTATGCATCTCTCCATAGCTTAATCGTTCCATATCTGAAGATATTTTCCAACCACAACCTTTGAAATTACACTTGATAATAGGATATGGAACATAGTTATAGTAATCAACGCTGGAGTGTTGGCTTAGAAGGCCTCCACATTTAGGGCATCTCATGTGAAGATTTCTTAACGAGTATCCGCGATCTCCTAATGCTTTAATCCATTCCCAAGAAACTATCATTTCATAAATATTATCCGAAGTATAATGCAAAAAACTGCCCTCTTGTCCTGTAGCTTTCGCTGCAATACGACGGCGCATTACAAATCCGACAGTAGGTAAAATTGCCAATAATAAGATCGATAAAATGAGGAGCATCCATAAGGGCATTGTTACTGGGAAGGTAAGGATGTCCATTAACCAATGGAAGAACTGCTTAATGTAATTCCATAGCCACACAACGACGGCGATCCCACTTCCGCCAGTGACAAGTGCAACGATAACGCCCGATATGCTGTCTTTGCTAAGGTCTTTCAACCATGCCATAGAAATTCTTCTTATTAAGCTATTCTTTATGCTCAATTTTACAGCGAACCAGATTTTTGACAATAGAAGCCATAAAGCCCCGTTAGTGGTACAAGCAACAAGCGGAGCATAGCGACTGCATCAGGCCAACCTAGTTGGTTTCGCTTTGCGAAAGTCACCAATGATCAAATCAGATTGTCAGAGAGATCACATCTTATCAGGGTGCTCGTGTACCTTTCGGAGCGTGAGCGAAGCGCTGGCAGAGCCGGATCTGTAGCTACCGGGGCATTACCACTATTCACCTGTTTACGTGGCTTATAGGGCCACACATCGGGCTTAAATGCGTGTGATCAATCTGTTCGGGAGTTATGCCAGGTATGCGGCTTTTTGTTCGTTGTTGTACTGTCGCGGTAAGAACTTGGAACCACCGCCTGCGTGATGATATGCTCCCTTGTACCACAGACCAATCACGCGACAGGTGCGGGCGTAGAACAATGGGTAGTTTAAGTTGTACCTGCTAAAGCGGGGCAACGTAACTAACTGATAAATCATAACTTGTTGATTTATCAGGAGAATGGAGCGGGCGAAGGGAATCGAACCCTCGTATAGAGCTTGGGAAGCTCTCGTTCTACCATTGAACTACGCCCGCTTTGAGGTGCGTAAGGCATTATAGACCTTACGCCTCCTCATACAAGCCTCTGCACAACTAAATGGCGATTAAATAATCACTTAGCACTTCGGTTTGCTGCCCTGGGCCGGTAGATAGCGCTGCGGGTCAATAGCTGTCGCCTTATAACGTATCTGGAAATGCAGCTTCACTGTGTCCGTCCCCGTGCTGCCCATAGTCGCAATTTTTTGCCCTGCCTTCACGTTCTGTCCGTTGTTAACCAGCATTGTGTCGTTGTGCGCGTAAGCCGTAATGTAGTCTTCACCATGTTTAATCATGATCAGATTACCGTACCCGCGTAGCTGATTGCCGACGTAGACCACTTTCCCGGCCCCGGATGCATAGACTGGCGTACCGCGTGCGGCTGCGATATCAATCCCTTTATTGCCACCTTCAGACAGAGAATACGGCACCACCACTTTGCCACTTGCAGGCCAAATCCAGCAGCGCTGTCCCACAGGGGGCCATGACGATTGCGGAACTGTGTAGGATGGCGTCACTTTCGCAGTTTTGCCTTTTGAGGAAGATTTTTTGCCAGAGGACGAACTGCCCTTAACTTTCAGCTTCTGCCCTACCTCAATCGTATAGGGAGGCGAAATGTTATTCAGGCGTGCCAGATCCTTCACGCTGGTCCCCGTCGCGCGCGAAATGCGGTACAGCGTGTCCCCGCGCTTAACGGTATAGACCGCGCCGGAATAGCTGCCCATATCCGAAGATTTACTGCCAGAACACCCCGCTAACAGTAACGCCAGCGTCAGGCAGAAAACGGCAGTGATAGGGTTTCTCGTCAGGCTTCCTGCAAACAAAACAGATCCTCGGTCAGCATGAATGGCGCACTATGATAGCAGCCCATACTGATATGGGTCATGCCCTTTTCCGCTCTGCGAGCCAAACCGTACACATAAGAATGCAGTATAATCATCCTGCTGATGGTGCTAAACCACTCGGCATTTTGGCACTGGAGCATCAATGAGTATTCAAGAACACGTTATTTTGGTAAACGACCAGGGAAAGGTGATTGGCACTCAGGAGAAGTATGCCGCCCATACATCCAACACTCCGCTACACCTTGCCTTCTCGTCCTGGCTTTTTAACGCCAGGGGCGAATGCCTGATCACCCGACGTGCTTTAAGCAAAAAAGCGTGGCCCGGCGTCTGGACTAACTCCGTCTGCGGGCACCCGCAATCAGGCGAAGAGACTGAACAGGCGATTATCCGCCGCTGCCGCTTTGAAATCGGCGCAGAAATTACGGACCTCACGCCCATCGCCCCTGAATTTCGCTACCGTAAGACTGACCCGTCAGGGATCGTTGAAAACGAGATTTGCCCGGTCTTTGCCGCTCGCGTCAGCAATACCATTACACTCAATGACGATGAAGTGATGGAGTATCAGTGGGTGGAGCTGGAAGCTCTTTTCTGCGCGCTGGACGCAACGCCGTGGGCCTTTAGCCCGTGGATGGCCATGGAAGCAACCCTCGCCCGCGAGGCACTCCGCGCTTTTGCGGCGCAATAAAAAAGCCCCTTTCGGGGCTTTTTTTACGTCTTTTCGACTTATTTCACCGGGCGCATCGCCGGGAACAGGATCACGTCGCGGATGGTGTGGCTGTTGGTGAACAGCATCACCATACGGTCAATACCAATACCCAGACCTGCAGTTGGCGGCAGGCCGTGCTCCAGTGCGGTCACGTAGTCTTCATCGAAGAACATCGCTTCGTCGTCGCCTGCGGCTTTCGCATCAACCTGATCCTGGAAGCGCTGCGCCTGATCTTCCGCATCGTTCAGCTCGCTAAAACCGTTGCCGATTTCACGGCCACCAATGAAGAATTCGAAGCGGTCAGTGATTTCCGGATTCACATCGTTACGACGCGCCAGCGGAGAAACTTCAGCCGGGTATTCAGTGATGAAGGTTGGCTGAATCAGGTGCGCTTCTGCCACTTCTTCGAAGATCTCGGTCACGATACGGCCCAGACCCCAGCTCTTCTCAACTTTAATACCGATGCTTTCCGCGATCGCTTTCGCAGAGTCGAAGTTATCCAGGTCAGCCATCTCGGTTTCCGGACGGTATTTCTTGATAGCTTCACGCATGGTCAGCTTGACGAACGGCTTGCCGAAGTCGAAGACTTCTTCACCGTATGGCACTTCGGTGGTGCCCAGAATGTCCTGCGCCAGGGTACGGAACAGGGATTCGGTCAGTTCGATCAGATCTTTGTAATCCGCATACGCCATATAGAGTTCCATCATGGTGAACTCTGGGTTGTGACGAACGGAGATACCTTCGTTACGGAAGTTACGGTTGATTTCAAACACGCGATCGAAACCACCGACCACCAGACGCTTCAGGTACAGTTCCGGCGCGATACGCAGGTACATGTCGAGGTCCAGGGCGTTGTGATGGGTGATGAACGGACGCGCAGACGCGCCGCCAGGGATCACCTGCATCATTGGTGTTTCCACTTCCATAAAGTCGCGGTTAACCATGAACTGGCGGATACCGGCCATGATCTGGGAGCGAATTTTGAAGGTCTTACGGGATTCATCGTTAGAGATGAGATCCAGATAACGCTGACGGTAGCGCGCTTCCTGATCCTGCAGGCCGTGGAACTTGTCCGGCAGCGGGCGCAGGGCTTTGGTCAGCAGACGCAGCTCGGTGCAGTGGATAGAGAGTTCACCGGTTTTGGTTTTGAACAGCTTACCTTTCGCGCCCAGGATATCGCCCAGATCCCACTTCTTGAACTGCTCGTTGTAGATGCCTTCCGGCAGGTCGTCACGGGAGACGTACAGCTGAATGCGGCCGCCAACGTCCTGCAGCGTCACGAAGGACGCTTTACCCATAATACGACGGGTCATCATACGGCCAGCCACGGACACTTCAATGTTCAGCGCTTCCAGCTCTTCGTTCTCTTTACCGTCGAAGTCTGCGTGCAGTTGGTCTGAGGTGTGGTCACGACGAAAATCGTTCGGGAACGGCACGCCCTGCTCGCGCAGCGCTGCCAGCTTCTCGCGGCGGGTTTTCAGTTCATTATTAAGATCGACTACCGCGTCAGCGCCCTGTGCTTGTTGTTCAGACATGTTGGTTCCTCATAACCCTGCTTTCAAACTTGCTTCGATAAATTGATCCAGGCTGCCATCCAGCACCGCCTGCGTGTTACGGGTTTCTACACCGGTACGCAGGTCTTTGATGCGGGAGTCATCAAGGACATAAGAACGGATCTGGCTGCCCCAGCCGATGTCGGATTTGTTGTCTTCCATCGCCTGTTTCTCAGCATTTTTCTTCTGCATTTCCAGCTCATAAAGTTTCGCTTTCATCTGCTTCATGGCCTGGTCTTTGTTCTTATGCTGGGAACGGTCGTTCTGGCATTGCGTCACCAGCCCGGTCGGAATGTGGGTAATACGCACCGCAGATTCCGTTCGGTTAACGTGCTGACCACCCGCACCGGATGCGCGGTAAACGTCAATACGCAGGTCCGCCGGGTTGATTTCGATATCAATATCTTCGTCAACTTCCGGGTAGACAAACGCAGAGCTGAAGGAGGTATGACGACGGCCACCGGAGTCAAACGGGCTCTTACGCACCAGGCGATGAACGCCGGTTTCAGTGCGCAACCAGCCGTAAGCGTAATCGCCAATAATCTTGATGGTGACGGATTTAATACCTGCCACTTCACCTTCAGACTCTTCAATAATTTCGGTTTTGAAGCCACGCGCTTCTGCCCAACGCAGATACATGCGCATCAGCATGCTGGCCCAGTCCTGCGCTTCAGTACCGCCGGAACCAGCCTGAATGTCGAGATAGCAGTCGGCGCTATCGTATTCACCGGAGAACATGCGGCGGAATTCGAGCTGTGCCAGCTTCTCTTCCAGAACGTCGAGTTCTGCTACGGCTTCGTTAAAGGTTTCTTCGTCATCGGCTTCAACGGCCAGCTCCAGCAGACCGGAAACATCTTCCAGGCCCTGAGCCATTTGATCCAGCGTATCGACGATAGCTTCGAGGGAGGAACGCTCTTTACCCAGCGCCTGTGCGCGTTCAGGTTCGTTCCAGACGTCCGGCTGTTCCAGCTCGGCGTTTACTTCTTCCAGACGCTCTTTCTTTGCATCATAGTCAAAGATACCCCCTAAGAACGTCAGAGCGCTCCGTGAGGTCCTGAATGCGGTTTTTTACCGGATTAATTTCAAACATGGTCTGTTTTCTTTTTTCGACTAGTCAAAATGCGGTGATAAGAGCGGGATTGTACCGAATCCACGCCCTTTTTTATAGAGATTACTGACGCTAAATTGGCCAGATATTGTCGATGATAATCTGAAGGGAGCGGTTACCGCGAAACTCGTTAATATCGAGCTTATAAGCAAGTTCAACTTCGCGCACGCCGTTATCCGGCCAGACGGACGTGTCGACGTTGAATGCAATACCATCCAGCAACGGACCACCGCCGACCGGCTCCACCATCACTTTCAGGTGACGTTCGCCAACAATGCGCTGTTGCAGCAGACGAAAACGTCCATCGAACAGCGGTTCCGGGAACATCTGCCCCCACGGACCGGCATCGCGCAGCATTTGCGCCACGTCCATCGTCATCTCTGCCGCTGACAGTGCACCGTCGGACACCACTTCACCCTGTAACAGCGCGGGATCAATCCAGTCAGTGACCAGCTCACCGAACAGGCGCTGGAACTCATCGAACTTTGCCTCTTCCAGCGACAAACCTGCCGCCATCGCATGGCCGCCAAACTTGATCATCAGGCCCGGATAGAGCGTATCCAGACGCTCCAGCGCATCGCGCATGTGCAGCCCCTGAATCGAACGGCCAGAACCTTTCAGCGTGCCGTCGCCAGCGGGTGCAAACGCAATCACCGGCCGATGGAAACGCTCTTTAATGCGCGAAGCCAGAATGCCGACCACGCCCTGGTGCCACTCAGGATGGTACATCGCCAGTCCGCCCGGCAGCGTATCACCACTGCGCTCCAGCTTTTCACAGAGGGTCAGCGCTTCGGCCTGCATTCCCTGCTCAATCTCTTTGCGGGTCTGGTTTAGGGCGTCCAGCTCATTTGCCAGCACACGCGCTTCGCCGATGTTGTCACACAGCAGCAGCGCCACGCCGACGGACATATCGTCCAGCCTTCCCGCCGCGTTCAAACGTGGGCCGAGAGCAAAACCCAAATCGCTTGCCGCCAGCTTAAGCGGGTCGCGGTTGGAAATCTCCAGCAGCGCCTTAATCCCCGGACGGCACTTGCCCGCCCGAATGCGGCTTAAACCCTGCCAGGTCAAAATACGGTTGTTGGTATCCAGCGGCACCACGTCTGCCACGGTGCCCAGCGCCACCAGATCGAGGTATTCCGCCAGGTTTGGCACGGCAATACCGCGCGACTCAAACCAGCCTTTATCCCGCAGCAGCGTGCGCAGTGCCAGCATCAGATAAAACGCCACGCCCACGCCCGCCAGTGATTTCGACGGAAAATCGCAGTCGCGCAGGTTCGGGTTGATGATCGCTTCGGCGGCTGGCAGGGTGTCGCCCGGCAGGTGGTGATCGGTCACCAGCACCGGAATACCCAACTGGTGCGCACGCTCTACGCCGGAGTGAGAA
Organism: Enterobacter sp. MALB-1; assembly: GCF_041021625.1. Lineage (NCBI taxonomy): Bacteria > Pseudomonadati > Pseudomonadota > Gammaproteobacteria > Enterobacterales > Enterobacteriaceae > Enterobacter > Enterobacter sp. MALB-1. The sequence continues at coordinate 894,901 of NZ_JBDPJL010000001.1, read as the reverse complement.
GAAATGCCGTTGTCTACGGTCATGATCATCTGCGCACCGCGCGCATGCGCCTGATCAACCACTTCCGGGCTGAGGCCATAGCCATCTTCAAACCGGTTCGGCACCAGGTAGGTGACGTTATCGCAGCCCAGCGCGCGCAGGCTGAGCACGCTCAGGGCGGTACTGGTTGCGCCGTCGGCATCGAAATCGCCCACTACCACAATCCGCGTCCCTTCCCGGAACGCGTCGTAGAGCATTTCAGTGGCTTTCTCAACACCGCTCAGTTGCTGCCAGGGCAGCATACCTTTAACGCTACGCTCCAGATCGCCCGCGGTACGCACACCACGGCTGGCATAGAGCCGCCGCAACAACGGCGGAAGATCGGCGGGTAAATCAGCACCTTCAACCGCGTCGCGGCGGCGCAATTTTATCGGGGCTTTCACGCGGATTATTTACCACCAGTCTGTTTCTGGTGCGCGTCGAGGAACGCTTTCATCTCTTGTGGCCCCTGATAACCCGGCACGACATAGCCATTGTTCAGTACGATAGCTGGCGTACCGGTCACGCCAAACTGCACACCCAGCGCGTAGTGGTTCGCGATATCGATGTCGCAGGATGCGGGCTTAACGCCTTTACCGTTCATCGCATCATCAAAGGCTTTGTTGCGATCTTTTGCACACCAGATGGCCTTCATGTCTTGTTCAGGCTGGCTCTGCACACCTGCGCGTGGGAAAGCAAGGTAACGCACGGTGATACCGAGCGCGTTATAGTCTTTCATCTCTTCATGCAGCTTGTGACAGTAGCCACAGGTGATGTCGGTAAAGACGGTAATCACGTGTTTTTCCTGCGCGGCTTTATAGACAATCATCTCTTTTTCCAGCGCGCTCAGGTTTTTCATCAGCAGCTGGTTGGTCACGTTAACCGGCTGCGCACCGCTCACGTCATACATCGGCCCCTGAATGATGTGCTTCCCGTCTTCGGTCACGTACAGCACGCCGCTGTTGGTTAAGACCGTTTTCATGCCCGCAACCGGCGCAGGCTGAATGTCGCTGCTGGTCACGCCGAGTTTCGTCAGCGACTGTTTGATGGCTGCATCATCCGCATGGGCAAAACCGGTAAAGGAAGCTGCCAGCAGGGTGAACAGCGCGAAAGACTTTTTCATATTTGATCCTGTTACAATTCGTCGGCACTCACGCGCGTGGGTGGTGCTGTTGGTGTAGCTGCCGCAGGCGTTCCGTCGCGACATGGGTGTAAATTTGCGTCGTTGAAAGATCGCTGTGTCCCAGCAGCATCTGCACCACGCGTAAATCAGCACCGTGGTTTAGCAGATGCGTCGCGAAGGCATGACGCAAAACGTGCGGTGACAGCTTTTCACTGTCGATGCCTGCCAGTGTGGCGTAATGCTTAATGCGATGCCAGAACGTTTGTCGGGTCATCTGCTTCGCGCGCTGGCTGGGGAACAAGACATCAATAGACACGCCGTTCAGGAGCCACGGCCGCCCGTGCTCCAGATATGTCTCCAGCCAGTACACCGCCTCTTCGCCCAGCGGCACCAGCCGTTCCTTGTTTCCTTTACCTATCACGCGCACCACGCCCTGACGCAGACTGATGTCGCTCATCGTCAGGCCAACCAGTTCCGAAACGCGCAAACCGGTAGCATACAATAGTTCAAGCATGGCTTTATCGCGTAACTCCAGCGGCAGGTCAACTGCTGGTGACTGTAATAATCTCTCAACTTGTGCTTCGCTGAGATCTTTCGGCAGCCGCTGAGGCAGTTTAGGTGATGCCAGGAGTGCGCTGGGGTCATCGGCGCGGATCTTTTCACGGTAAAGATGCTGGAACAGGCGGCGCATCGCACTCAGCAGGCGCGCGGAGCTGGTGGCTTTATAGCCCCCTTCCATACGTTCGGCCAGCAACCCTTGCAGGTCATCGCTTTGTGCGTTCTCAAGCGTCAGATCTCTGTGCGCCAGCCACTCCACCAGCATGGTGAGGTCGCGGCGATAGGCACTGAGCGTATTCCCGGCCAGATTTTTCTCCAGCCACAGCGCGTCGAGAAACTGTTCAATGAGTGCGAGATCCTTTTCCACAGCAGCCCCTTTGATTTTACAATCCGGCCATTATGCCTGATTGCCACCGGTTTCTGGTACACTACGCGCAATGTCATAGCAAGAATTGAGATAGTTACGCGATGAATATTGGTCTGTTTTATGGTTCCAGCACCTGCTACACCGAAATGGCAGCAGAAAAAATTCGCGACATCATTGGCCCGGAACTGGTAACGCTGCATAACCTGAAAGATGACGCGCCCACGCTGATGGAGCAGTACGACGTATTGATCCTCGGCATCCCAACCTGGGACTTCGGTGAAATTCAGGAAGACTGGGAAGCCATCTGGGATCAGCTTGATGCGATCAACCTCGATGGCAAAATCATTGCGATGTACGGCATGGGCGATCAGTTGGGTTACGGCGAGTGGTTCCTCGACGCACTTGGCATGCTGCACGATAAACTGGCACCAAAAGGCGCGACGTTTATCGGCTACTGGCCAACGGAAGGCTACGAGTTCACCAGCAAAAAACCGATTATTGCCGACGGGCAGCTGTTTGTCGGGCTGGCACTGGATGAAACCAATCAGTACGATCTCAGCGACGAGCGCCTGCAAAACTGGTGCGAGCAGATCCTGGGTGAGATGGCCGAGAAGTTCAGCTAACGCGCATTTACTCCTGCGTCGGTTGTTGCAGTATCATCCGGCGCAAATCTCGCCACTCTGCAGCATCCATACTGTCTGCCGCCAGCCACAAATGCTGGCGTCGCCCCCCGTCAACCTGACGTAGCCGAAGCATCATGCCGACACTAAGCATCCACGGCGTGCCAATAATATCCCACTCTTTCCCCTGCCAGCGCAGGCGAGAGTCCATCAGCAGCTTGATTTCTCCCTGACGGGCATTGATCCGGCGCTGACTGCGCACGCTGTCAAAAACCACAAATGACAGCAGCAATAACCACAAAGGCGTATAGCTAAGCGGCCACGGCATCAGTAAAACAAATGCCGCGACCAGGCCGTGGAGCAATAAAGACATCCACTGCGAGCGCCACGAGACGCGAAGATCAGATTGCCACAGGACCACGTTCCCGATTCCGTGTTTGAATTAATTGCACCATCCGTTGCAACTCGGTGTCGGCGGGTTTGCCGTGATTCATCAGCCAGTTGAATAAATCCGGATCGTCAGACTCAAGCAGGCGAACAAACAGACGCTTATCGTCATCGCTTAAGCTGTCATACTCATATTCGAAGAACGGCATGATGGAGATATCAAGTTCACGCATGCCGCGACGGCATGCCCAGTGGATACGGGCCTTGTTGTTAATATCCATGTTCTGTTTCCTGCATTACGTTTGGCACAGTCGGCATCCCGTTCATATTCTTTATCTCTCTACGGGAACACTCGCTAGTGTAACGTGTTTTTGACCGTTTCTTTACTGGAATATTATTAACCGGAAGCATAGTTCCAAAAATTCCCACACAAATAAAGCGGATTACTCTGTTTTGCGTAGCGCTACGCAGATTATTGCGATGGCACGAATGGCCTGCTGAAAGCGCTTGCAATGAATACAGTCTCTTTTACCATTAGGCATTATCAAAGCGTTAAGCAATTCAGGACATCACTATGGCTTTTACTCCATTTTCTCCTCGCCAGCCCGCCGCCTCTGCGCGTCTGCCGCTGACGCTTATTACTCTTGATGACTGGGCACTGGCAACCCTTACCGGTGCCGACGCCGAAAAATACCTGCAGGGCCAGGTGACGGCTGATGTCAGTCAGATGACTGAACATCAGCATCTGCTGGCTGCGCACTGCGATCCCAAAGGTAAGATGTGGAGCAACCTGCGTCTGTTCCGTCGTCAGGACGGCTTTGCCTTTATTGAACGCCGCAGCCTGCGTGACGCCCAGCTCGCCGAACTGAAAAAGTACGCGGTCTTCTCCAAAGTCACCATTGCCCCGGATGACGAGCATGTTCTGCTGGGCGTGGCGGGCTTCCAGGCACGTGCGGCGCTGAAAAACCTCTTTGCTGAACTGCCGGATGCGGAAAAACAGCTGGTCAGCGAGGGCGAGACCTCTATCCTGTGGTTTGAACACCCTGCGGAGCGTTTCCTGCTGGTGACTGACGAGGCAACAGCTGAGCGCGTGACCGAAGCCCTGCGCGGTGAAGCACAGTTCAATAACAGCCAGCAGTGGCTGGCACTGAATATTGAAGCCGGATTGCCGGTGATTGACGCGGCAAACAGCGCACAGTTTATTCCTCAGGCGACTAACCTGCAGGCGCTGGGCGGCATCAGTTTCAGGAAAGGGTGCTACACCGGTCAGGAGATGGTGGCGCGTGCGAAATTCCGTGGGGCGAACAAACGTGCCTTATGGACGCTGGCAGGTCACGCCAGCCGCGTACCGGAAGCGGGTGAAGATTTAGAACTGAAAATGGGTGATAACTGGCGTCGGACCGGCACCGTGCTCGCCGCCGTCCAGTTGGATGATGGCCGCCTGCTGGTGCAGGTCGTGATGAATAACGATATGGAAGCCGACAGCGTGTTCCGCGTGCGTGACGATGCGAAAACGTTGAGCATTGAGCCGCTGCCGTATTCACTGGAAGATTGATGCTGTATCGCCCGGTGGCGCTGCGCTTACCGGGCCTACGGTTTTGATATTCACCCTCTCCCTGTGGGAGAGGGTCGGGGTGAGGGCATCAGACCGCACCTTACAAAAAAACTACACCTGCCCCACATACAAATAAATTGCCAGGAAGTGGCATACGCTGCCCCCCAGCACAAAGCCGTGCCAGATAGCATGGTTGTAAGGGATACGCTTGCAGACGTAGAAAATCACGCCCAGCGAGTAGATCACGCCCCCCACCGCCAGCAGCGTCACACCGCCAATCGCCAGCTTCGTCGCCAGTTGATAAACCACAATCAACGACAGCCAGCCCATCGTCAGATAGGTCACCAGCGACAATACCTTAAACCGGTGCGCTATGGTCAGCTTAAACAGAACCCCCAGTAGCGCCAGGCCCCAGATAACCATCATCAGGCCACGCGACAGCGGCGAGTTTAACCCCACCAGCAAAAACGGCGTGTAGGTGCCTGCAATAAGAAGATAGATTGCGCAGTGGTCAAATTTCTTAAGCCAGATCTTTGCCCGCTGATGCGGAATGGCATGATACAGCGTGGAGGCCAGAAACAGCAGGATCATACTCCCGCCATACAGGCTGTAGCTGGCGATCGCCATCGCGCTGGCGTTGGTATCTACTGCCTGCACCAGCAGTAACACTAAACCGACAATCCCAAACACCAGGCCAATGCCGTGGCTAATACTGTTGGCTATTTCCTCAGCCAGTGAATATCCCTGTGCGATTAATGGTTTACTCACCATACAAAACTCCGGGAAAACAAAGATGATTATTCATCGCCAGACTATGCTAACTGAGAATGATTCCAGTGAACACCTGTTAGCTAAAATAAATCAACATTCAGGATTTATCCTTAAAAATCATATCTATAAATTTAAAAACCAACTAACAGATGTTCATAATTAAATAAACACCTGTTGAATCAAAGACATAAAATTGCCTTCATACACCAGGCTGCATGGTATGATTCTGAAATGTTGCCCGAAAGAGAGTTTAGCCACTGTGAGCATGTTCTCCCACTCCGCCGTTGCCAGTCTCAATAATCTGGAGATGATGGTCTATAACACTGTCATTAAAAACCGTGACAAAGTGATGTACATGACCATCCGCGAGCTGGCGGATGCGGCTGGTGTCTCGACGACCACGATCCTGCGCTTCTGCCGCAAGCTCAACTGCGAAGGCTACTCTGAATTCCGCGTGCGCTTTAAACTCTATTTAGAGCAGAATGAACCCCAGCAGGCGAATTTTGGTGCCAGCGAAATTATCAGCTTCTTTAAAAGCGTCAATAATGAAGAGTTCGATGCATTATTAGATGACGCGGTAGATATTATTTTATCTTCTGAACGCATTATATTTGTCGGCGCGGGCACGTCGGGCTCGCTGGCAAAATACGGTGCTCGCTTCTTTTCGAATATCGGGAAATTCAGTAACCATATCGACGATCCTTATTTCCCGGTCACCAATGATATGGCTAAAAATGCGCTGGCCATTGTGCTTTCCGTCTCAGGTGAAACCGAGGAGATCCTGCGCTTTGCCAGCCAGTTCAGCCTGCACCACTGTAAGGTGCTCTCCATCACCAGCCACGAACACTCTCGCCTGGCGAAACTGGCGGATTTTAATCTCTCCTGGCATGTGCCACAAACGCGAATTGGTGGCGTCTACGATATTACCACCCAAATTCCCGTTATCTATATTCTGGAATCACTTGGCCGTAAACTGGCGAAGAAGTTAACAGAATAAAACACCCTGTTTTTCCGTGGTAACAAATTACATTTTATGTAAATTGTTATATCGTGACATTTAATTTCGCTTTGCTAGACTCGAAAGCAATAAGTCATGAATTGAGAAAGCAGCGATGAAAAAATTGACCTTACCAAAAGATTTTTTATGGGGCGGCGCGGTAGCGGCTCACCAGGTTGAAGGCGGCTGGAACAAAGGCGGCAAAGGGCCCAGTATTTGTGACGTGCTGACCGGCGGTGCCCACGGCGTACCGCGTGAGATCACGCAGGACGTGGTGCCGGGGAAATACTATCCGAACCATGAAGCCATCGACTTCCACGGCCACTATAAAGAAGACATTAAGCTGTTTGCTGAGATGGGCTTTAAATGCTTCCGCACCTCCATCGCCTGGACGCGCATCTTCCCGAAAGGTGATGAAACTCAGCCAAATGAAGAGGGGCTGAAATTCTACGACGACATGTTCGATGAGCTGCTGAAGTACAACATCGAGCCGGTGATCACCCTCTCCCACTTCGAAATGCCGCTGCACCTGGTGCAGGAATACGGCGGCTGGACCAACCGTAAGGTGGTCGATTTCTTTGTACGCTTCGCTGAAGTTGTGTTTGAGCGCTACAAACATAAGGTCAAATACTGGATGACCTTCAACGAAATCAACAACCAGCGTAACTGGCGTGCACCCTTGTTCGGCTACTGCTGCTCCGGCGTGGTCTATACCGAGCATGAAAACCCGGAAGAGACGATGTATCAGGTGCTGCACCATCAGTTCGTGGCCAGCGCCCTGGCGGTAAAAGCCGCACGCCGCATCAATCCAGAGATGAAAGTCGGCTGCATGCTGGCGATGGTGGCGCTCTATCCATTCTCGTGTAAACCAGAGGATGTGATGTTCGCCCAGGAATCCATGCGCGAGCGCTACGTCTTTACCGACGTGCAGCTGCGCGGTTACTACCCGTCCTACGTGCTGAACGAGTGGGAGCGCCGCGGCTTCTCCATCAAAATGGAAGCGGGCGACGAGCAGATCCTGCGCGAAGGCACCTGTGATTACTTAGGCTTCAGCTACTACATGACCAACGCGGTCAAAGCCGAAGGTGGCACCGGTGACGCCATTTCCGGCTTCGAAGGCAGCGTGCCGAACCCGCACGTGAAGGCGTCTGACTGGGGCTGGCAGATTGACCCGGTGGGCCTGCGCTATTCCCTGTGTGAACTGTACGAGCGCTACCAGAAGCCGCTGTTTATCGTGGAAAACGGCTTCGGTGCCTACGACAAAGTGGAAGCAGACGGCAGCATTAACGATGACTACCGCATCGACTACCTGCGTGCCCACGTGGAAGAGATGATAAAAGCGGTCACCTATGACGGCGTTGACCTGATGGGCTACACCCCGTGGGGCTGCATCGACTGCGTCTCCTTCACCACCGGTCAGTACAGCAAGCGCTATGGCTTTATCTACGTGAACAAGCACGACGACGGCACCGGCGATATGTCCCGTTCGCGTAAAAAGAGCTTTAACTGGTACAAGACCGTTATCGCCAGCAACGGCGAAACCCTGTGATACCAGGCCCTCTCCGAAAAGGAGAGGGCAAACGCCTTTCTTTCCAGACACTTCTTTACAGCTTTCGCGTTGCCAAAAAGCCCGTGCTCTATAAGATAAGCCTCGTGAATATTTGAGGCGAAGATGATCAAACGACAACGTAACGCTATCCTGCTGGTAGCCCTGGCCTGTCTGGTGGTGCTGATATGCACCGCCCAGCGAATGGCCGGGATGCATGCGCTTGTCATGAACGTCACCGCCACAAGCCAGTCCGTTCAGCAAGGGCAGGAGAGCACCGACGCGCCGGTGACGCCGTGTGAACTCAGCGCCAAATCGCTGATGGCGGTTCCACCGGTGCTGTTTGAAAGTGCCCTCTTCGCCGTCACGCTACTGCTGGCGCTGCTGGCAGCCAATCCGCCACGCCGCGAGCGGCTGTGGCCTCCCCGCGTTATCTCCCCGCCCCGATTACGGGTGCATCTGCGATTATGTGTTTTCCGTGAGTGAGCATTCGCCTGTTATTTCAGGTTAATTCATCATTTACGGAGAAAATTTATGTTTACTGTATTCAGGCGGCTGCTGGTCTGCCTGCTTTGGCTATGGCTGCCCCTCAGCCATGCCGCCGACAGCGGCTGGCTGCGCGCTGCCGATAATCAGCACGCCAGCGTCAGGCTGCGTGCGCAAACCGAAAGCAACGGCGAAACCCGCCTGCTGCTGGATGTCGCCCTGCAAAAAGGGTGGAAAACCTACTGGCGCTCGCCCGGCGAAGGCGGCATTGCGCCAGCGATTCGCTGGCAGCAACCGATTGATGCGACCTGGCGCTGGCCGACGCCCGAGCGTTTTGACGTCGCGGGTATCACCACGCAGGGTTACCACGGCGATGTCAGCTTTCCCCTCACCCTGCGCGGCGAAGTACCAAAAAACCTGAGCGGTGTCCTGACACTGTCTACCTGCAGCAACGTCTGTATTCTGACCGACTACCCGTTCTCGCTGGATCTGACCTCCGGGACGGGCGGCGATTTTGATTACGATTACCGTCGGGCGATGGGGATGCTGCCGCTCAGCAGCGGATTGACGTCAGCGCTCAGCGCCAGCTACGCCACCGGAAAGCTGACCGTGACGGCACAACGTGATGCTGGCTGGCAGCAGCCCTCGTTGTTTATCGACAGCATGGAGGACGTTGATTTCGGTAAGCCGACCTTCACCGTGCGCAATGGCTCGCTTATCGCCACGGTGCCGGTGACGGACAGCTGGGGCGACGCTGCGCCAGACCTCAGCGGAAAAAATGTGTCTCTGGTTCTCGCTGATAGCGGTCAGGCGCAGGAGTCCAGCCTGATGATCGAGCAAAGCAGTTCCGCGCCTGGCTTCTCGTTAGGCTGGGTACTGCTGATGGCGCTGGCTGGCGGTTTGATCCTCAACGTGATGCCCTGCGTGCTGCCCGTATTAGCCATGAAGCTCGGCACGCTGATGCAAACCGAACACAAGGCACGTGGTCAGGTACGCAGGCAGTTTCTTGCGTCGGTTGCCGGGATCGTGATCTCGTTCCTCGCGCTGGCGCTGATGATGACGGTTTTACGTTTAGGTAATCAGGCGCTCGGCTGGGGAACCCAGTTCCAGAATCCGTGGTTTATCGCAGCAATGACGCTGGTGATGGTGCTGTTCAGCGCCAGCCTGCTGGGGCTATTTGAGATCCGTCTCCCCTCCTCTGCCAGCACATTCCTCGCTACGCGCGGCGGCAACGGGCTTGCGGGCCATTTCTGGCAGGGTGCGTTTGCCACCCTGCTGGCGACACCCTGTACCGCCCCGTTCCTCGGGACCGCCGTGTCGGTGGCACTGGTGGCACCGCTTCCGCTCCTGTGGGGAATATTCTTTGCGATGGGTATTGGCATGAGCCTGCCCTGGCTGCTGGTTGCCGCCTGGCCGGGGCTGGCGCAGCGGCTGCCGCGTCCAGGCCGCTGGATGAACGTTGTGCGGGTCGCGCTGGGGCTGATGATGCTCGGTTCCTCGCTGTGGTTGTTGAGCCTGCTGGCGGTGCACATCGGCAGGCTGCCCGTCATCACACTCGGCGTGATGCTGATCCTCGGCCTGCTGCTGGTCACCGCCTGGCGCTACCGCTGGCAAACGGCACTGCGCGCCGGAGCGCTCGCCATTGTGGTTGCCGGGGCTGTCGCGTTTATCGCCGGCCCAGGCGGCGAGAATTCCCGTCGCGATCGGGTGAACTGGCAACCGCTGAGTGAAGAGGCTATCACCCGCGCGCTGGCAGAGAACAAACGGGTCTTCGTCGATGTCACCGCCGACTGGTGTGTGACCTGTAAAGCCAATAAATACAACGTACTGCTGCGCGACGACGTACAGGAGGCGCTTTCTGCACCGGATATCGTCGCCCTGCGCGGAGACTGGAGTCGCCCCTCCGTCACCATTAGCCAGTTCTTAACGACACGCGGCAGTGCCGCCGTACCGTTTAATCAGATTTACGGACCGGGACTACCGCAGGGCGACGTGCTGCCTGCGTTATTAAGCCGCGACGCGGTGTTAACCTCCCTGTCCGATGCGAAAGGAAAATAACATGAGAGCGTTTGTTGCCTTACTTCTGCTGTCTTTATCAACGTTCAGCTTCGCCGCACCGTCAGATGACGCGTCCAATGACCAACTGGCAAAACTGCTGTTTAACGATCCGCATAGCCCGCAAACCGGCGCGAAAGCGCCGAAGCTGACCATCGTGTCCTTCACCGATTACAACTGCCCGTATTGCAAGCAGTTCGACCCCATGCTGGAGAAAATCGTGCATGACAACCCGGACGTACAGCTCATCGTTAAGCTGCTGCCTTTCAAGGGGCAAAGCTCGGTGAATGCCGCTAAAGCGGCGCTGTCGGTATGGCAGCAGCAGCCTGATAAATTCTGGGCGCTGCACGAGCGGCTGATGATGAAAAAGGGGTATCACGACGATGCCAGCATTGCGGCTGCGCAGGCGAAAACCGGTACGGACAGTATTAAAACGGATGATAAAACGATGGACAGTTTGAAGATGAACTTAATCCTGTCCCAAGTGCTGAATATTCAGGGCACCCCGGCGACTATTATCGGCGATCGGATGGTGGCGGGTGCCATTCCTTACGACGACCTGGAGGGGCTGGTCAAAGAACAGCTGGCGAAAGCCCGTGGTGAGTAAACTCTTGCGCCTGCTGCGCGAACTGGCCGTGTGGCTGATAATTGGCCTTGCCGTGAGCCTGGCTGTGGACTTTTTCCGTCAGCCCGCGCTGCCACAGAACTTTTCCTCAACGGCATTGCAGACTCTCGATGGCCAGCCCGTCAATCTCTCCACCATGAGCGAGGAACGGCCGCTGCTGGTTTACGTCTGGGCAACCTGGTGTGGCGTGTGCCGCTACACCACACCATCCGTCGCAGCGCTTGTCGCAGAGGGCGGCAACGTGATGTCGGTTGCGCTACGCTCTGGCGATAACGCCATGCTGGAAAAGTGGCTGGCGAAGAAGAAGATAGCCCTGCCAACGGTCAACGACGCCAGCGGGGAACTGGCGCGCCAGTGGGACGTGCAGGCCACACCCACGCTGGTGGTGATCTCTCACGGAGAGGTGAAGTCGATCACCACCGGCTGGACCAGCAGTTGGGGCATGCGCCTGCGGTTGTGGCTGGCCTCGTAGCCGTTACTTACCGCCCGCAAGCTCAAGGAAGCTGCCGGTCACATAGGAGGCTTTGTCGCTCAGCAGCCAGGCAATGGCCTGAGCGACTTCCTCCGGCTGGCCACCACGCTGCATCGGTAGCATAGATTTGACCCGATCCACACGCCCCGGTTCACCGCCGGAGGCGTGAATATCGGTGTATATCAGCCCCGGACGGACGCCGTTGACGCGAATCCCCTGCGCCGCCACCTCCAGCGATAACCCGGTTGTCAGGGAATCAACTGCCCCTTTGGATGCCGCGTAATCCACATACTCACCCGGCGCGCCCAGGCGTGACGCAGCGGATGAGACATTCACAATTGCCCCTCCCTTACCGCCATGCTTATGCGACATGCGTTTCACCGCTTCACGACAGCAGAGGAAATAACCCGTCACGTTGGTGGCCAGCACGCGGTTGATACGCTCGGCCGACAGGTTTTCAATAGTGGATTGTTCAAACAGAATCCCGGCGTTATTCACCAGCGCGGTAAGCGGCTCGCCTTCCCGATCGATGCTGGCAAACATGGCCAGCACTTGTGCTTCATCGCTGACATCCGCACGCAAGGCAAAGGCTTTACCGCCCGCCTCGACGATGCGGTTGATAACGTCCGTCGCGGCTTTGATGTTGTGGTGATAGTTCACCGCCACGGTATAACCTTCGCTTGCCAGCTGTAACGCGGTGGCTTTACCTATTCCGCGGCTGGCACCGGTGACCAGTGCAATTGCCATTCTCTTCTCCCAATAAAAAAGCCGGGTGGCGGCTTCGCCTTACCCGGCCTACATTACTACGCTAATCCGATTACTGGTATTCGCTCATCGGCACACAGGAGCAGAACAGATTACGGTCACCATAAACGTCATCAAGGCGCTTCACGGTCGGCCAGTATTTGTTTGCCACACCAGCCGGGAAGACCGCCAGTTCACGGGAGTAACCATGAGTCCACTCGGCCACCAGCTCGTGCTGCGTGTGCGGCGCGTTGACCAGCGGGTTATCTTCCAGCGTCCACTCGCCGTCCTGCACGCGGTCGATCTCCATGCGGATCGCCAGCATCGCGTCGATAAAGCGGTCCAGCTCGGCTTTGCTTTCAGACTCCGTTGGCTCCACCATAAGCGTACCCGCCACCGGGAACGACATCGTCGGCGCGTGGAAGCCGTAGTCGATCAGACGCTTGGCGATATCCAGCTCGCTGATGCCGCTCTGCTCTTTCAGAGGGCGAATATCCAGAATGCACTCGTGCGCCACGCGTCCATCGCGGCCGGTATAGAGCACCGGGAAAGCAGACTTCAGGCGAGTCGCAATGTAGTTGGCATTCAGGATCGCCACCTGGCTTGCCTGTTTCAGCCCTTCCGCGCCCATCATGCGGATATACATCCAGCTGATGGGCAGAATAGAAGCGCTGCCAAACGGTGCAGCGGAAACCGCGCCCTGACGGGTCAGCATGCCTTCAATCTGCACCACGCTGTGGCCCGGAACAAACGGTGCCAGGTGCGCTTTCACGCCGATCGGCCCCATACCCGGACCGCCACCGCCGTGCGGAATGCAGAAGGTTTTATGCAGGTTCAGGTGCGAAACGTCCGCGCCGATAAAGCCCGGAGAGGTAATGCCCACCTGAGCGTTCATGTTCGCGCCGTCGAGGTAAACCTGACCGCCAAACTGATGCACCACTTCGCACACTTCACGGATCGTCTCTTCGTACACGCCGTGGGTGGACGGGTAGGTCACCATGATGCAGGAGAGTTTGTCGCCCGCCTGCTCTGCTTTCGCGCGCAGGTCGGCCAGATCGATGTTGCCGTTCTTATCACAGGCCACCACCACCACGTCCATACCCGCCATCTGGGCAGAGGCCGGGTTGGTGCCATGCGCGGAGGCTGGGATCAGGCAGATATCACGGTGGCCTTCGTTGCGGCTTTCGTGATAATGGCGGATCGCCAGCAGACCCGCATATTCCCCCTGTGCGCCGGAGTTCGGCTGCATACAGAGCGCATCGTAACCGGTCAGCTTCACCAGCCAGTCGGAGAGCTGGTTGATCATCAGGTGATAACCTTCCGCCTGCTCTGCCGGGCAGAACGGGTGCAGTTCAGAGAATTCAGGCCAGGTGATCGGGATCATCTCTGCCGCCGCGTTCAGCTTCATGGTGCAGGAACCCAGCGGGATCATCGCCTGGTTCAGCGCCAGATCTTTGCGCTCCAGAGAGTGCATATAACGCATCATCTCAGTTTCGCTGTGGTAGCGGTTGAAGACCGGGTGCGAAAGGATCGCATCGTCGCGCAGCATGCTTTCCTGAATGGAGCGGCTGTCGTGCGCCACCTCTTTATCCAGTGCATCAATGTCCAGACCGTGCGCGTCGCCCAGCACTACGTTAAACAGGTTAACGATATCGTCGCGCGTAGTGGATTCATCAAGGGTGATACCCACGGCGTTGTGGATATCGCTGCGCAGGTTAATTTGCGCCGCATCCGCACGTGCCAGCACCGCCGCTTTGTCTGCCACGTCAACGCACAGGGTGTCGAAGTAGTAGGTGTGGCGCAGCTTAAGACCTTTCTGCTGCAGACCGCAGGCCAGAATATCGGCTAGACGGTGAATACGGCTGGCGATGCGTTTCAGACCCGCCGGACCGTGGAATACGGCATACAGGCTGGCGATGTTGGCCAGCAGTACCTGGGAGGTACAGATGTTGGAGTTCGCTTTCTCGCGGCGGATATGCTGCTCGCGGGTCTGCATCGCCATGCGCAGCGCGGTGTTACCGGCAGCATCTTTTGAGACGCCGATAATGCGGCCAGGCATGGAGCGTTTAAATTCATCTTTCGCGCCGAAGAAGGCCGCGTGTGGGCCGCCGTAGCCCATCGGTACGCCGAAGCGTTGCGCAGAGCCGAAGACGATATCCACGCCCTGTTTGCCCGGTGCCGTCAGCAGCACCAGCGCCATAAAATCGGCAGCGACGCTAACGATCACTTTGCGGGTTTTCAGTTCGGCAATCAGTGCGCTGTAGTCGTGTACTTCGCCGGTCGTCCCCACCTGCTGTAACAGCACGCCGAAGACGTCCTGGTGATCCAGCACTTTGTCTGCATCATCAACAATCACGTCAAAGCCGAAGGTTTCCGCACGGGTACGCACCACGTCCAGCGTTTGCGGATGCACATCCGCCGCCACGAAGAAGCGGTTGGCATTTTTCAGCTTGCTTACGCGCTTCGCCATCGCCATCGCTTCGGCAGCAGCAGTGGCTTCATCCAGCAGAGAGGCGGAGGCGATATCCATGCCGGTCAGATCCAGCGTCACCTGCTGGAAGTTCAGCAGCGCTTCCAGACGACCCTGGGAAACTTCCGGCTGATAAGGCGTATAAGCGGTATACCAGCCCGGATTTTCCAGCATGTTGCGCAGGATAACCGGCGGTAACTGCACGTTGGTGTAGCCCATGCCAATGTAAGACTTATAGCGCTTGTTGAGGCTGGCAATCGCTTTCAGTTCCGCCAGCGCGGCGAATTCCGTGGTGGCTTCCCCTACCTGCGGCGGCGTGGCAAGCTGGATATCTTTTGGCACGATCTGGGCGATCAGTGCGCTTAATGAATCCGCGCCAACTGTCTTCAGCATCTCCTGCTGTTGCTGAGCATCCGGCCCAATGTGACGTTCAATGAAAGCGCCACGGTTTTCAAGCTGGCTTAAAGTCTGTGTCATGAGCGATGGTTCCTGAAACGTGCAGTGAATCGTAGTTATCTGTAACGCTGTTGCCCGGTGGCGCTAACGCTTACCGGGCCTACGTTGACCTGTAGGCCGGATAAGCGCAGCGCCATCCGGCACAACGTTATTCGTCTTCCAGTAATGCTTCGTACGCGGTCGCATCCAGCAGCGCCGCAACCTGCGATTCGTCGCTGGCTTTGATCCTGAAAATCCAGCCGCCTTCATACGGCTCGCTGTTCACCAGCTCCGGAGAGTCGCTCAGTGCGTCGTTCACAGCAATAATCTCACCGCTAACTGGCGCGTAGATGTCAGACGCAGCTTTTACAGACTCCGCCACGGCACAGTCGTCGCCTGCGCTTACCGTCGTGCCCACTTCAGGCAGATCAACAAACACCATGTCGCCCAGCAGCTCCTGCGCGTGCTCGGTGATCCCTACGGTGTAAGTGCCGTCCGCCTCTTTGCGCAGCCACTCGTGTTCTTTGCTGTATTTCAGTTCTGCTGGCACATTGCTCATTGAAGTTCTCCTGATAAAAATAGTTAGGCGACCGGCTTACCGGCGCGAACAAAAATCGGTTTGGTCACGTTGACCGGCATTTCGCGGTTGCGGATTTGCACCACCGCCGTTTCACCAATGCCCGCCGGCACGCGTGCCAGGGCAATACTGTAGCCGAGCGTTGGAGAGAAGGTGCCGCTGGTGATCACGCCTTCGCGGTGATTACCGTCTGCATCGGTGAAACGCACCGGCAGCTCGCCACGCAGTACACCTTTTTCCTTCATCACCAAGCCCACCAGCTGTTCAGTGCCCTTTTCACGCTGCATCTCCAGCGCTTCACGGCCAATAAAGTCGCGGTCTGCTGGTTCCCACGCGATAGTCCAGCCCATGTTGGCCGCCAGCGGAGAGACGCCTTCGTCCATCTCCTGACCGTAGAGGTTCATACCGGCTTCCAGACGCAGCGTATCGCGCGCGCCCAGCCCGGCAGGTTTCACACCCGCTTCCACCAGCGCACGCCAGAAATCAGCCGCTTTCTCGTTCGGCATGGCAATTTCGTAGCCCGCTTCACCGGTATAGCCCGTGGTAGCGATAAACAGATCCCCCGCCTGCACGCCGAAGAACGGCTTCATGCCTTCGGTGGCTTTACGCTGCTCTTCGCTGAACAAAGAAGCAGCTTTCGCCTGCGCATTCGGCCCCTGCACGGCAATCAGCGACAGATCATCACGGACGGTGATGTCGATGGCGTAAGGTTCGGCGTGTTGGGAAATCCAGGAGAGGTCTTTTTCGCGGGTGGCGGAGTTTACAACGAGGCGGAAGAAGTCTTCAGTGAAGTAATAAACGATAAGGTCATCAATCACGCCGCCGGAGGCGTTTAGCATGCCGGTATAAAGCGCTTTACCCGGCGTTTTCAGCTTAGCAACGTCGTTTGCCAGCAGATAACGCAAAAACTCCCGGACGCGGCTACCGTGCAGGTCGACAATGGTCATGTGTGACACGTCGAACATACCGGCATCGGTGCGCACCGCATGGTGCTCGTCAATCTGTGAACCGTAGTGCAGCGGCATCATCCAGCCGTGGAAGTCCACCATGCGGGCACCGCATAACACGTGTTGTTCGTACAAAGGAGTCTGTTGAGCCATCTTTTCCTCGTTGAAAAATTCACCGTGAAACCGGGTGTCGGCCTCATAACCAGGTGCCGACGCAAACGTTCTCTTTTACCTGAACTTACCACCGAAACCGGTGATTAACCATAAGGTAAAACAGGTCATCACATTAGCTTATGACCAAAAAACGCTAAAAAGCCTACAGAGTTATTCACTGGAAAAATGCGATTAAACCCGCACAAAATTAACAATGATCTAACAGAATTTAGCAGATGGTGATATTTCATGCGGAAATGCGGGGCGATTTTTCGTCACACCAAAAACGTGAGATTAGATTATCTAATGCGAAAAATAGCGTGAAATTAGATTATTTCAAACGAGGGGATTCTCCCGGCGCTAAGGCCGGGAAATTATAGTGTGACGGGGGTCAATATTATTGAAGCCAGTCCGGCAGATCGTTCAGACCCATCGCCTGGCGAAGGAGCTGAGGTTTTACACCTGGAAGGGTATCGGCCAGTTTGAGACCGATGTCGCGCAGCAGTTTTTTCGCCGGATTGGCCCCGGCAAACAGCTCGCGGAAGCCCTGCATACCCGCCAGCATCATCGCTGCGCTGTGTTTACGGCTGCGTTCGTAACGACGCAGGTAGAGGTGCTGACCAATGTCTTTACCTTCGCGATGCAGACGACGCAGTTCCTCTACCAGCTCCGCCGCGTCCATAAAGCCCAGGTTGACGCCCTGCCCGGCCAGCGGATGAATGGTATGCGCCGCATCCCCCACCAGCGCCAGACGGTGCGCCGCGAACTGACGCGCGTAGCGGCCGGTCAACGGGAACACCTGGCGCTCGCTTTCAAGCTGGCACAGCCCCAGACGGTTATCAAAGGCCACGCACAGCGCCTGATTAAAGGCTTCCGGCGTGGCATCCTGCATCTGCTGCGCTTTCTCTGGCACCAGAGACCAGACGATAGAGCACAGATGCGGATCGCTCAACGGCAGGAACGCCAGAATGCCGTCATTGTGGAAAATCTGGCGCGCAACGCCGCCGTGCGGCTCTTCGGTGCGGATCGTTGCCACCAACGCGTGATGGCGGTAATCCCAGTATGTTAGCGGAATATCGGCTTTATTACGCAGCCAGGAGTTAGCGCCGTCGGCCCCCACCACCAGACGCGCGGTCAGCATGTCGCCGCTTTCCAGGGTGATAAACGCCTCGTTTTCGCCCCACGCCACCTGCTGAAGTTTCGCGGGTGCGATCGGCGAGACGTCGCTGCACTGCTGCGCTTTGCGCCACAGCGCGTGGTGGATCACCGCATTTTCGATGATGTGCCCCAGATGGCTATAGCCCATGCTTTCATCGTCAAAGGCAATATGACCAAAGCTGTCTTTGTCCCACACTTCCATCCCGTGATAGCAGCTGGCACGCTGCGCCACGATATCTGACCAGACACCAAGGTGCGTCAGCAACTTTTCGCTGGCCGCGTTAATCGCCGAGACGCGGAGTTCCGGCGGAGCATCCTGCGCCACAGGCTGAGGCAGCTTTTGTTCCAGCACGGCCACACGCAAGCCGCTGCCCTGTAATCCGCAGGCCAGCGCCAGCCCTACCATTCCGCCGCCAACAATGGCGACATCAACATTTTGCACGGTGATAACTCCTTAACGCGCGACCCAACCAAGCGTCCGCTGCGCCAGCACGTCACGTGCCGGAATGAACAGTTCCATCGCCATCAGCCCGAGGTTGCGACCCGCAACCAGCGGTGCCCAGCGATTGGCAAACAGGTGTACTAAACCATCGGTGACGCCGATTGTCGCCTCTTTATCGGACTGGCGTCGCGTCTGGTAATGGCTCAGCACCGAATACGCACCACAATCCTTTTGTTCGCTCCACGCCTGCGAAAGCGTTTCTGCCAGGCTCATGACATCACGCAACCCCAGGTTGAAGCCCTGACCGGCGATGGGGTGCAGCGTCTGCGCGGCATTTCCCACCAGCGCCACACGATGAGAGAAGGTTCGGGATGCAGTGGTTAACGATAGCGGATAAGCCGAACGTTTGCCCGCACAGGTGATACGCCCTAACCGCCAGCCAAAGGCTTTTTGCAGCTCGGTACAAAAACGTTCGTCGGACCAGGACAGAACGTCATCCATCTGATCTTGCGGATGACACCACACCAGTGAGCAGCGGCCTTGCGACATCGGCAACATTGCCAGCGGGCCAAACTGCGTGAAGCGTTCAAATGCCCTGCCGTTGTGCGCTGCGGAAGTAGACACGTTGGCAATAACGGCAACCTGGCCGTAAGGCTGCTGACGCCACTCCACACCGCACTGGGTGCCGATTGCAGAGCGTGAACCATCCGCCGCGACCAGAAGCTGGCCCTCAAGCGTGGTGCCGTTTTCCAGCGTCACGCTGACCGCCTTTTCACTGCGGCTAAAGCTGGCGACGCGTGCCGGGCAATGCAGCGTTACGCCCGGTGCATCCTGTAACAGACGGAACAGACGTAGGCCAACATCGTGAAGTTCAACAACCTGGCCCAGCGCTTCAATGCGGTAATCATGGGCGTCCAGCGTCACAAAACCAGCGTGACCGCGGTCGCTGACGTGCACGGTGTTAATCGCCGTCGCACAGTCCGCCATCGCCTGCCAGATGCCAATGTGGGAAAGCTGCTGGCAGGTTCCCTGTGCCAGGGCAATGGCGCGCGCATCAAAACCGGGATGATCCGACGCCTCTGGCGCAACAGCTTCCACCAGATGCACCGGAAGCTGGCCCTGCGTTAAATGCGAAATAGCCAGCGCCAGCGTGGCACCGGTCATACCGCCGCCAACGATAATCACGCTCATACGCGTGCCGCTGCCATCAGCGCCTCGATGTCGTCGGCTTTTTTCACGACGGTCGCAGTCAGGTTCTCGTTGCCGGTTTCGGTGATAACAATGTCGTCTTCAATACGAATGCCGATCCCACGATACGCTTCCGGCACGTCGGCGTCTGGTGCAATGTACAACCCCGGTTCAACCGTCAACACCATGCCCGGCTCCAGCACGCGTGAACGTTCTGGGCCATATGCGCCGACATCATGCACATCCAGACCCAGCCAGTGGCTCAGGCCGTGCATAAAGTACGGGCGATGGGCATTTTCGGTAATCAGCATGTCCACGTCGCCTTTCAGGATGCCCAGTTTAACCAGACCGGTAATCATGATGCGCACCACTTCACCGGTTACCTCCTGAATGGACGTTCCCGGACGGAACAGCGTCAGCGCCGTTTCCAGTGATTCAAGCACGATGTCGTAAATCTCACGCTGAGCAGGTGAGAATTTACCGTTCACCGGGAAGGTACGGGTGATATCGCCCGCATAGCCCTGATATTCGCAACCCGCGTCAATCAGCACCAGATCGCCGTCGCGCAGCGCGCTTTCGTTTTCGGTGTAATGCAAGATGCAGCCGTTTTCCCCGCCCCCGACAATGGTGTTGTAGGACGGGAAACGCGCGCCGTGGCGGTTAAATTCGTGGTGGATTTCACCCTCAAGCTGATATTCAAACATCCCCGGACGACACTTCTCCATCGCACGGGTGTGCGCCAGGGCACTGATTTCACCTGCGCGGCGCATCACGTCAAGCTCCTCTTCCGACTTGAACAGGCGCATCTCATGCACGACCGGACGCCAGTCCGTAAGCGTTGCAGGCGCGGAGAGGTTTTGTCGCGAACCTTTACGCAGCTTATCCAGCGCGGTAAAGACAATCTCATCGGCGTAAGCATACTCGCCCTGCGCGTGGTAGAGCACGTCCAGGCCGTTCAGCAGTTGATAAAGTTGCTGGTTGATTTCGCTAAACGCCAGCGCACGATCCACACCGAGCTTTTCTGGCGCAGCATCTTGCCCAAGACGGCGGCCAAACCAGATTTCGGCAGTCAGGTCGCGCACGCGGTTGAAAATTACGCTGTGGTTATGGGTGTCATTGCTCTTGATCAGCACCAGTACCGCTTCCGGCTCGTTAAACCCGGTGAAGTACCAGAAATCGCTGCTCTGGCGATAGGGGTATTCACTGTCGGCGCTACGCGTCACTTCGGGCGCGGCAAAAATCAGCGCGGCGCTTCCTGGCTGCATGTGCGCCAGCAGCGCCTGACGACGGCGAGAATACTCAAGCTGTGAAATAACCATGACACCCTCCTGTGCGTTGTTTTTCTTAATGTAAGGTTGGCTTGCGCACTTCCGGCGCAGTTGGCTGCGAGCGCGTGAAGTTATCGTGGCACAGCAGTGCCGCCACGCGCACATACTCAATAATCTCTTCGAGAGACATTTCCAGCTCTTCCTGGTCTTCGTCTTCGTCGTAACCCAGTTGCGCGATATTACGCAGATCGTCGATCGCTTCACCCGCTTCGCCGGTGACTTTATCGAGCTTAGGCTGGGACACGCCCAGGCCCAGCAGGTAATGATTTACCCACCCCGCGAGCGCATCGGCGCGATCGAAGACGCTGACGTCGTCGCCTTCAGGCAGATAAAGCTGAAAAAGGAAGCCATCATCTTCCAGTGAATCGCTGATTGCGGCGTGCATTTTACGCACTGCTTCCGCCAGTTCGTGACCAAACGCCAGCCCTTCGTTTGTGAGGTCGTGGAGCAGCGGCTGCCAGGAGCTGTCACTGTTTCCGCCGCACAGCATGCCACTGATCAGACCGTGCATTTCGGCAGGGGTTAATCCGACTCCCTGCTGGTTCAGTAACTGGTTTAAATCGTTGTAACCAGGCATTTCGTTCTGTATAGACATACGCATTCGTCATCAAAGGGAGGATATTCATGATATGCTACCACTTTGGACCCTGGTGATACCAGAAAAGGGCTTGTATCTTCACATCAGGGTAGCTATAGTGTCGCCCCTTCGCAGCCCCTGGGGCAGTAAGCGAAGGCAGCGCAGTCAATCAGCAGGAAGGTGGCATGTCTGCACAACCCGTCGATCTCCAGATTTTTGGCCGTTCACTGCGAGTGAATTGTCCGCCTGAACAAAGGGATGCTTTGAATCAGGCTGCGGACGATTTGAATCAGCGGTTGCAAGATCTAAAAGAACGCACTAGAGTCACAAATACTGAGCAGCTGGTTTTCATCGCCGCGTTGAACATCAGCTATGAACTGACTCAGGAAAAAGCGAAAACTCGCGACTACGCGGCAAGCATGGAGCAGCGCATTAAAATGCTCCAGCAGACCATTGAACAGGCATTGCTTGATCAAGGTCGCAGTCCCGAAAGGC
The DNA here is from genome assembly GCF_041021625.1 of Enterobacter sp. MALB-1. Taxonomy (NCBI): domain Bacteria; kingdom Pseudomonadati; phylum Pseudomonadota; class Gammaproteobacteria; order Enterobacterales; family Enterobacteriaceae; genus Enterobacter; species Enterobacter sp. MALB-1. The sequence goes on along the minus strand of NZ_JBDPJL010000001.1, from coordinate 872,807 downwards.
CGGGACCCAAGTTTGAATAACACTTCTCAGTTGACTATGGTAGAGTAACTGTGAAGACAAAATTTCTCTGAGATGTTCGCAAGCGGGCCAGTCCCCTGAGCCGATATTTCATACCACAAGAATGTGGCGCTCCATGGTTGGTGAGCATGCTCGGTCCGTCCGAGAAGCCTTAAAACTATGACGACACATTCACCTTGAACCAAGGGTTCAAGGGTTACAGCCTGCGGCGGCATCTCGGAGATTCCCTCTTTCTTCTCTACCGACTACCATGACTCAACTCCCTGAAGTTTTTGCATCTCGCCAGGAAATTCGTCAGTTAATCCGCAAGCGTCGTCGCGCGCTCACTCCCGAACAGCAATTACACTTCGCCCAGCAGGCCGCTGCACGCATGATGGCGTACCCGCCTGTGGTGATGGCGCATACTGTCGCTCTGTTTCTGTCGTTTGATGGCGAGCTGGATACGCAACCGCTGATTGAGCAGCTCTGGCGCGCCGGGAAAAAGGTTTATCTGCCAGTGCTGCATCCGTTTAGCGAAGGAAACTTACTGTTTCTGCATTACCATCCGCACAGCGAACTGGTCGTGAATCGTCTGAAAATCACCGAACCGAAACTCGACGTGCGCGATGTGCTCCCGCTTGCTGAACTGGATGTGCTGATCACGCCGTTGGTAGCGTTTGATGAGCAAGGCCAGCGTTTAGGAATGGGGGGAGGTTTTTACGACAGGACGCTGCAAAACTGGCAGCAGTACGGGTTGCAGCCGGTGGGCTATGCGCATGATTGTCAGCGCGTGGAGGCATTGCCGGTGGAAAAATGGGATATTCCGCTGCCGGCGGTAGTGACGCCCGGTAAAACCTGGACCTGGTAGAATAAAGCCGGGTGGCGCTTACGCTTACCCGGCCTACAAAACCTCAACGTAGGTCGGGTAAGACGCAGCCGCCACCCGACACCACAAACCGCTCAAATCAGTAAAGCAGACGCGCGCGAATCGTCCCTGGAATGGCCTTCATGCTCAGCAGCGCTTTATCAGCAACATCGTCATCCGCTTCAATATCAATAACTACATAACCCATCTGAGAGTTCGTCTGCAGATACTGTGCCGCGATGTTAACGCCCTGCTCGGCAAAGATTTGGTTAATGGCAGTCAGCACGCCCGGACGGTTTTCGTGAATATGCAGCAGACGACGGCCGCCATGCAGCGGCAGGGAAACTTCCGGGAAGTTCACCGCAGAAAGCGTAGACCCATTGTCGGAGTATTTCGTCAGCTTGCCCGCCACTTCCAGGCCGATGTTCTCTTGCGCTTCCTGCGTCGAACCGCCGATGTGCGGCGTCAGGATCACGTTATCGAACTCGCACAGCGGAGAGTTAAACGGATCGCTGTTGGTAGCCGGTTCCGTCGGGAAGACGTCAATGGCCGCGCCTGCCAGATGCTTGCGCTTCAGGGCATCGCACAGCGCCGGAATATCAACAACCGTGCCGCGTGCCGCGTTGATCAGCAGTGAACCCGGCTTCATCAGCGCCAGCTCTTCCGCGCCCATCATGTTTTTGGTGGAGGCATTTTCCGGCACATGCAGGCTCACCACATCGCTCATGTTCAGCAGATCGGACAAATGCTGAACCTGCGTGGCATTACCCAGCGGCAGTTTGCTTTCAATGTCATAGAAGTAGACATGCATCCCCAGGGACTCAGCCAGAATACCCAGCTGCGTACCGATATGACCGTAACCGATAATCCCCAGTTTTTTGCCACGCGCTTCAAAGGAGCCGGACGCCAGCTTGTTCCACACGCCGCGGTGCGCTTTGGCATTCGCTTCTGGAATACCGCGCAGCAGCAGGAGTAGTTCGCCAATCACTAACTCCGCCACGGAACGGGTGTTGGAGAATGGGGCGTTAAAGACGGGAATACCGCGTTTCGCGGCTGCATTCAGATCGACCTGGTTAGTACCGATGCAGAAACAGCCAATCGCCACCAGTTTTTCCGCCGCAGCAATAACATCTTCAGTCAGGTGAGTACGGGATCGCAGGCCAATGAAGTGGGCATCACGGATGGACGCTTTCAGTTCTTCAGTATCGAGCGCGCCTTTGTGAAATTCGATGTTGGTGTAACCTGCCGCACGAAGGCTATCGAGTGCTTTCTGATGCACACCTTCAACCAGCAGGAATTTAATCTTGTCTTTCTCCAGTGATACCTTTGCCATTTACCCGACCCTGTTTTTGTCTGAACTGATGTTGTGCTGGATTTAAATCCGCTGTAGCCAACATATCAAAAAAAACTATTGCAGCAATATGAACGTTTGCGTCGGCACTCTGAAGAAAAGTCATACAGGGCAAAATGGCAGAGGAAAATGCTATGGAAATTTACAAACATGGCAGGATCGGCAAAAGAGGCGTAAAAACGTGACACAAGTCACCGAATTTAGCTTTTCAAAAATTTTTTAGCGGGGGGAGGACTCCCCCCGTCAGATCATTTCACGATGGTTTTCACGCCGTCAGCCGTGCCGATCAGCGCCACATCCGCGCCACGGTTGGCAAATAACCCTACGGTCACTACGCCCGGAATGCCATTGATGGCATTCTCCAGCGCAATCGCGTCGAGAATTTCCAGGCCGTGAACGTCGAGGATCACGTTGCCGTTGTCGGTCACCACGCCCTGACGGTATTCCGGACGACCGCCCAGTTTCACCAGTTGGCGGGCAACAGCGCTACGCGCCATTGGGATCACTTCGACCGGCAGCGGGAAGTTACCCAGGATATCTACCTGCTTGGAAGCATCCGCGATGCAGATGAATTTGTCCGCCACAGAAGCAATGATCTTTTCACGCGTCAGTGCGGCACCGCCGCCCTTGATCATCTGCATATGGCCGTTGATCTCATCCGCGCCATCAACATAAATGCCGAGACGGTCCACTTCATTCAGATCGAAAACGGTAATGCCAAGGCTTTTCAGCTTTTCCGTGGAAGCATCAGAGCTGGAGACCGCGCCCTCGATCTGCCCTTTCATCGTGCCCAAAGCATCGATAAAGTGTGCCGCCGTCGACCCCGTGCCAACACCGACAATCGTGCCCGGTTGCACGTACTGGAGAGCGGCCCATCCTACTGCTTTTTTCAGTTCATCCTGCGTCATGATCGTTTTGCCTGTGGTGTGAAAACTCAGGGCGCATTATAGAACACGTCGGTTGGATTTCGTCTGCCACGAAGGGAAAATTGTGTCATAGTGCAGAATAAGCAAAATTAAGGAGTCAGCCAGAGCAATGAAACGTCCGGACTACAGAACACTACAGGCACTTGATGCGGTTATCCGTGAACGCGGTTTTGAGCGCGCGGCGCAGAAGTTGTGCATCACGCAGTCCGCCGTGTCACAACGTATCAAACAGCTTGAAAACATGTTCGGGCAGCCGCTGCTGGTACGTACCGTACCACCCCGTCCAACGGAGCAAGGGCAAAAACTGCTGGCCCTGTTGCGTCAGGTTGAACTGCTGGAAGACGAGTGGCTGGGTGACGAACAGACTGGCTCCACGCCGCTGCTGCTCTCACTCGCGGTGAACGCCGACAGCCTGGCAACCTGGCTGCTGCCAGCCCTTGCGCCAGTGCTGGCGGATTCCCCTATCCGCCTGAATTTGCAGGTTGAAGATGAAACCCGCACTCAGGAGCGCCTGCGCCGTGGGGAAGTGGTCGGGGCGGTGAGTATTCAGCCTCAGGCACTGCCAAGCTGTCTGGTGGATCAACTGGGTGCGCTGGATTACCTGTTTGTCGGCTCAAAAGCCTTTGCTGAGCGCTACTTCCCGAATGGCGTTACCCGTTCCGCGCTGCTTAAGGCCCCTGCAGTCGCCTTCGACCATCTGGACGATATGCATCAGGCGTTTCTGCAACAAAACTTTGACCTGCCGCCGGGCAGCGTGCCGTGCCATATCGTGAATTCGTCCGAAGCCTTCGTGCAGCTTGCGCGTCAGGGAACCACCTGCTGCATGATCCCGCATCTGCAGATTGAGAAAGAGCTGAAAAGCGGCGAGCTGATTGATTTGACGCCGGGGCTGTATCAGCGCCGGATGCTCTACTGGCACCGTTTTGCGCCGGAAAGCCGCATGATGCGCAACGTCACCGACGCGCTGCTGGCATTTGGGCATAAGGTGTTGAGACAGGACTAAAAAATAAGCCGGGAGGCGGCTTCGCCTTACCCGGCCAACGATTATTGCGCGGTTTTTTGCTGTTCTGCGGCAGGTTCCAGCTGGAACACCACATCAACCTGATCGTCGAACTGGATGGTTGGCTGCTCATAGGTTTCCTGAGCAGAAACCGGCGCGGCATCGGCCTTCATCATCCGTACCATCGGGCTTGGCTGGTAGTTAGAGACGTGGTAACGCACGCTGTACACCGGGCCAAGTTTGCTGTTGAAGCCGGACGCCAGCTGCTGCGCCTGATGAACTGCATCATCAATTGCCGCTTTACGCGCTTCGTCTTTGTATTTCTCCGGTTGCGCAACGCCCAGTGAAACGGAACGAATTTCGTTCAGCCCCGCTTTTAGCGCACCATCCAACAGCGAGTTCAGCTTATCAAGCTGGCGCACGGTCACTTCCACGGTACGCACGGCGCGATAACCTTTCAGAATGCTTTTGCCGTTCTGGTAGTCATAATCCGGTTGGGTACGCAGGTTTGCGGAGTTGATATCCTTTTTGCCTACGCCATTTTGCTCAAGGAAAGAGAGGTATTGCGCAACACGATCGTCCGCCTGCTTTTTGGCGGATGCGGCATCTTTCGCCGCCACGTTCACTTCAATTGCCAGCGTTGCAACATCCGGTACTGCATCCACGCTTGCGGTGCCTGAAGTGACGATGTGCGGGCCGTTTGGCAGCTCATTCGCCTGCACCGACACCGCACCCAAACTCACTAATGCCGCCAGGGCTATCACGTTAAACTTCACTGTCATTCCTCCATGTTGCGAAGAGTGCCCAACAACAGGGCGCATGCCAGCAAGCATAGCGAGTCTGGTTCAGTTGTCCATAAGACAACGCTTAGTTGAATAATCCCTGCACGTGATGAACGCCCTCTTTCGCCAGCTGGAAAGCGATAAACCACATCACCAGACCCACCAGCGTATTAATGATGCGCTGGGCTTTGGCCGTGCGCAGCCGCGGTGCCAGCCACGCGGCAAGAATAGCGAGACCAAAGAACCAGAGGAAAGAAGCACTGACCGTCCCAAGCGCAAACCAGCGTTTCGGTTCAACATCAAGTTGTCCGCCCAGGCTGCCCAGCACCACGAACGTGTCGAGATAGACGTGCGGGTTAAGCCAGGTGACGGCCAGCATGGTGACGATAATCTTCCAGCGCCCCTGCTTCATGACCTCGGCACTCGCCAGTTCGAGGTTACTGCTCATGGCTGTTTTCAGCGCACCAAACCCATACCACAAAAGGAACGCCACACCGCCCCACGTGACCAACGCCAGCAGCCAGGGAGATTGCATCAGCAGCGCGCTACCGCCAAAAATTCCGGCGCAGATCAGCAGCAGATCGCTCACCGCACACAGCAGGGCAATCATCAGATGATACTGGCGGCGAATGCCCTGGTTCATCACGAACGCATTCTGCGGGCCAAGGGGAAGGATCATGGCTGCGCCTAACGCAAGCCCCTGAAAATAATAGGATAACATGACATAATTCTCACGCAGTTGTCTTTGGAGCAGACTATACTGCGGGAACGCCATTAGAGGAAATGGATAATATTAATTGGGGATTAGCAAAGCTAATAAAAGAAAAGCCCGGTGGCGCTAGTGCTTACCGGGCCTGCGGGTGATCTTACTCTGCTTCTTTGACTTTTTTGACGTTTACGTCCATCTGCGGGTACGGGAAACTGATGCCGTTGGCGTCAAACTCACGTTTGATGCGCTCCAGCACATCCCAGTAAACGTTTTGCAGATCGCTGCTCTTGCTCCAGATGCGGACCACAAAATTAATGGATGACGCACCCAGCTCGTTCAGACGCACGGTCTGCTCGCGATCTTTCAGAATACGGTCGTCAGATGCAATGATATTGGTAATCAGCGATTTCACCTGATCGATATCGGAATCGTATGCCACGCTGATAATCAGCTCATTACGACGCACCGGCTCGCGGGAGAAGTTAATGATGTTGCCCGCGATGATTTTGCCGTTCGGCACCACCACGACACGGCCATCAACGGTACGCAGAGTCGTTGAGAAAATCTGCACCTGCAGTACGGTTCCGGCAATACCACCCAGGTCAACGTATTCGCCGGAGCGGAACGGACGGAAGGTGACCAGCAGAACGCCAGCCGCCAGGTTCGAAAGCGACCCCTGTAACGCCAGACCAATAGCCAGACCGGCGGCACCCAGAACGGCGATCACCGAGGCAGTCTGCACACCCACGCGACCCAGCGCGGCAATTAACGTAAAGGCGATAATGCCATAACGTACCAGTGCGGAGAGGAAGTCTGCGACCGTCGCATCGATATGTCGTGCAACCATTACACGATTAACGGCATTAGAGACGATACGCGCCACAATCATCCCGACGATGATGATGGCAATTGCCGCGACGATGTTCACGGCATAGCTCAACAGCAGAGCCTGGTTACGCACCAGCCAGGTCCCGGCATTATTGATGCTGTCTACAACATCGAGTTGTTCCATTTATTCTTCCTTTTGTTAAACCCAAACATTAAATCCATCCCCCGTGGAGACAGGCAGGTCAGTAAAGGGTAAACAAAAAGCACACAATTTGCCAAACAGATCACAAAAACCGTCATGACAGGATGTTGAAAAATCATAAAAAAAGGCCCGCGTTTGCGGGCCTTCTGTTGCTGTCAGCAGCTCAAATTACAGAACGTCGATTGCGTTCAGTTCTTTGAAAGCCTGCTCCAGACGGGTCACCATGGATGTCTGCGCTGCGCGCAGCCATACGCGTGGATCGTAGTATTTCTTGTTCGGCTGGTCTTCGCCTTTCGGGTTGCCCAGCTGGCCCTGCAGGTACGCTTCGTTAGCTTTGTAGTACTGCAGGATACCGTCCCAGGTCGCCCATTGGGTGTCGGTATCGATGTTCATTTTTACTACGCCGTAGCTTACGGAGTCTTTGATTTCCTGAGCAGAAGAACCGGAACCGCCGTGGAAGACGAAGTTCAGGCTGTTATGCGGCAGGTTGTGTTTCTTGGACACGTATTCCTGAGAATCACGCAGGATAGTCGGGGTCAGAACCACGTTACCTGGTTTGTAAACGCCGTGTACGTTACCGAAGGACGCGGCAATGGTGAAGCGTGGGCTGATTTTGCTCAGCTCGGTGTACGCGTAATCAACGTCTTCTGGCTGGGTATACAGAGCAGAAGCGTCCATGTGGCTGTTGTCCACACCGTCTTCTTCGCCACCGGTGCAACCCAGTTCGATTTCCAGGGTCATGTCCATTTTGGCCATGCGCGCCAGGTACTTAGAGCAGATTTCGATGTTTTCGTGCAGTGACTCTTCAGACAGGTCGATCATGTGAGAAGAGAACAGTGGCTTACCGGTTGCTGCGAAGTGTTTTTCACCCGCGTCCAGCAGACCGTCGATCCACGGCAGCAGTTTCTTCGCACAGTGGTCAGTGTGCAGGATAACTGGAACACCGTAGTGCTCAGCCATCTGGTGTACGTGGTGCGCACCAGAGATCGCGCCCAGGATTGCAGCACCCTGAGGAACGTCAGTTTTCACGCCTTTACCCGCGATGAACGCAGCGCCGCCGTTAGAGAACTGAACGATAACTGGAGCTTTAACTTTGGCTGCAGTTTCCAGTACGGCGTTGATGGAGTCAGTACCCACGCAGTTAACTGCTGGCAGAGCAAAGTTGTTTTCTTTAGCTACCTGGAACACTTTCTGTACGTCATCACCAGTGATAACGCCAGGTTTTACGAAATCAAAAATTTTAGACATGTTGCTTAGTCCTGTATCTTCGGCCGTTAGAAAAGGTGCGTGCTCTTATAAGCGCGCTGAAAATTGGGCAGGTTTCCCTGCCCTTGAATGGCTTACTTCTTAGCGCGCTCTTCGAGCATTGCTACTGCTGGCAGGACTTTACCTTCCACGAATTCGAGGAATGCGCCGCCACCAGTGGAGATGTAGGAGATCTTGTCAGCGATACCGAACAGATCGATAGCTGCCAGGGTGTCACCGCCGCCTGCGATAGAGAATGCTTCGCTGTCTGCGATAGCGTTAGCAACAATTTCAGTCCCTTTGCGGAAGTTCGGGAATTCGAACACGCCAACAGGACCGTTCCACAGGATAGTTTTTGCGTTTTTCAGGATCTCAGCCAGTTTCTCTGCAGAAGCGTCGCCCAGGTCCAGGATCTGCTCTTCATCTTTGATGTCGTTAACAGATTTCAGCGTTGCGGTCGCCGTTTCGGAGAACTCGGTCGCTACGCGAACGTCAGTTGGAACCGGGATATCGCAGGTGCTCAGCAGGCGTTTCGCTTCGTCAACCAGGTCTGCTTCGTACAGAGATTTACCCACGTTGTGGCCTTGTGCAGCAACGAAGGTGTTCGCGATACCACCGCCAACGATCAGCTGGTCAGCGATTTTAGACAGGGAATCCAGAACGGTCAGTTTGGTAGACACTTTAGAACCACCAACGATAGCCACCATTGGACGAGCCGGTTCTTTCAGCGCTTTACCCAGTGCTTCCAGTTCATCAGCCAGCAGAGGACCGGCACACGCAACGTCTGCAAATTTACCGATACCGTGGGTAGAGGCCTGCGCACGGTGAGCCGTACCGAATGCATCCATCACGAACACGTCGCACAGTGCAGCGTATTTTTTAGACAGTGTTTCGTCGTCTTTCTTTTCGCCTTTGTTGAAGCGAACGTTTTCCAGAACAACCAGCTCACCGGCAGCGACTTCAACGCCGTCCAGGTAATCTTTCACCAGGCGAACCGGGTTGGACAGTTTGTCTTTCAGGTAATTAACCACTGGCAGCAGAGAGAACTCTTCGTTGTACTCGCCTTCAGTTGGACGACCCAGGTGGGAGGTTACCATCACTTTAGCGCCCTGCTTCAGAGCCAGTTCGATGGTTGGCAGAGATGCACGGATACGCGCGTCGCTGGTCACTTTGCCATCTTTAACCGGTACGTTCAGATCAGCACGGATGAAAACGCGTTTACCAGCCAGATCCAGATCGGTCATCTTAATTACAGACATGGTGAATCCTCTCGTTGATTCTTAAAGTTTTGCAGACGCACAATGCGTCTTACCTGAAACCTTTCGCGGCCATTGCTAACGTGGTGTCGAGCATTCGGTTAGCAAAGCCCCATTCGTTATCACACCAGACCAGCGTCTTGATCAGGTGTGCGCCACTGACGCGCGTTTGTGTGCCATCCACGATGGCGCTGTGCGGGTCGTGGTTAAAATCTACTGAGACCAACGGTAATTCCGTATAGTCAACTATACCATGAAATGCACCCTGTGCCGCTTTTTGCAGCAACAGGTTGACTTCACAGGCTTTTACCGGTTTCTTCACCGTGACGCTGAGGTCGATTGCGGTGACGTTAATCGTCGGCACGCGCACGGCAATCGCTTCAAAACGGTCATTAAACTGCGGGAAAATACGGGTGATCCCCGCCGCCAGTTTCGTATCCACCGGAATGATCGACTGGCTCGCCGCGCGAGTGCGTCGTAGATCCGAGTGGTAAGCGTCAATTACCTGCTGATCGTGCATGGCGGAGTGAATCGTAGTCACGGTGCCGGATTCAATGCCATACGCATCGTCTAACAGTTTAATGACCGGAATTATGCAGTTGGTGGTGCAGGAGGCGTTGGAGACAATGCGGTGTTCGGCTTGCAGCTCGTGCTGGTTGACGCCAAAGACAACGGTGGCGTCGAGGTCGTGACTGCCGGGGTGGGAAAACAGGACTTTTTTCGCGCCAGCTGCCAGATGCGCTTCACCGTGTTCGCGGTTGCCGTATACACCGGTACAGTCAAGCACCACATCCACACCCAGTTCACGCCACGGTAGCGCGTCAAGGCTGCGTTCATGCAGCACGCGGATGGCATCGTCACCGACGAAAAGCTGTTCCCTTTCCTGGCGAACGTCCCAGGCAAAGCGGCCGTGGCTGGTGTCATATTTCAACAAATGCGCCATGCCCGCAGCATCCGCCAGTTCATTGATTGCCACCACGGTGATTTCCGCCCGACGCCCGGATTCATATAAAGCACGAACCACGTTGCGCCCGATGCGACCGAAGCCATTAATCGCTACGCGTACGGTCATAGATCTCCTGCAAAGCTATCCCTGAGTTTGAGGTGGCTGAAAGAGTAATCCAGCGACGCCCGAAGGGGAATCCTTGCTGTCACAAACTGCGATTGATTGGTCAATTGTCGAACATTTAATCGACTGAAACGCTTCAGCAAGAATAAGCGAATTGTGGAATAAAAGGAATGTCTGTCCAGATGAATAAGCGAGCTATATGACTTGCGTCACATTTTCGGTGGAATAATTTACGACGAGGTAAAAGCAAAACGGTAACCGAGAGGTTACCGTTTTTAGTGTTTGCACCCTCTCCCCGTGGGAGAGGGACGGGTGAGGGCATCAGCCCGCACCGTACAAACAATTACAGCAGTTCTTTCGCCTTAGCGACAACGTTCTCAACGGTGAAGCCGAACTCTTCGAACAGCAGCTCTGCCGGAGCAGATTCACCGAAGGTGGTCATACCGACGATTGCGCCGTTCAGGCCGACATATTTGAACCAGTAGTCTGCGATACCCGCTTCCACTGCCACACGTGCGGAAACCGCTTTAGGCAGTACGGATTCACGGTAAGCTGCATCCTGCTTGTCGAACGCATCGGTAGACGGCATGGAAACCACGCGCGCTTTCACGCCTTCGGCAGTCAGTTTTTCCCAGGCGGCTACAGCCAGCTCAACTTCAGAACCGGTCGCGATGAAGATCAGCTCAGGCTGGCCTGCGCAATCTTTCAGCACGTAACCACCGCGGGCGATGTTTGCCAGTTGCTCTGGAGTACGCTCCTGCTGCGCCAGGTTCTGACGGGAGAGGATCAGCGCGGTCGGGCCGTCCTGACGCTCAACGCCGTATTTCCACGCCACCGCGGATTCAACCTGGTCACATGGACGCCATGTGCTCATGTTCGGGGTCACGCGCAGGGAAGCCACCTGCTCTACCGGCTGGTGAGTCGGGCCATCTTCGCCCAGACCAATGGAGTCGTGGGTGTAGACCATCACCTGACGCTGTTTCATCAGCGCAGCCATACGCACGGCGTTACGCGCGTATTCAACGAACATCAGGAAGGTAGAGGTATACGGCAGGAAACCGCCGTGCAGCGAGATACCGTTGGCGATTGCGGTCATACCGAATTCACGTACACCGTAATGGATGTAGTTACCGGCAGTGTCTTCGTTGATTGGCTTAGAACCCGACCACAGGGTCAGGTTAGAAGGTGCCAGGTCAGCGGAGCCGCCGAGGAATTCAGGAAGCAGAGGACCGAACGCTTCGATTGCATTCTGAGACGCTTTACGGCTGGCGATTTTAGACGGGTTCGCCTGCAGCTTCGCGATGAACTCGTTCGCTTTCGCGTCGAAATCAGACGGCATGTCGCCTTTCATACGACGGGTGAATTCAGCCGCTTCCTGAGGGAACGCTTTTGCATAAGCCGCGAACTTCTCGTTCCAGGCGGCTTCTTTCGCCTGGCCGACTTCTTTGGCATCCCACTGGGCGTAGATCTCAGATGGGATTTCGAAAGCAGGGTGTTTCCAGCCAAGCTGCTCACGGGTCAGTGCGATTTCCGCGTCGCCCAGCGGTGCGCCGTGGGAGTCGTGCGTACCCGCTTTGTTCGGAGAACCGAAGCCAATGATGGTTTTGCACATCAGCAGGGACGGTTTGTCTGTGACTGCGCGCGCTTCTTCTACCGCACGTTTAATCGAGTCAGCATCGTGGCCATCAACGCCACGCACAACGTGCCAGCCGTAGGCTTCGAAACGTGCTGCGGTGTCGTCAGTGAACCAGCCTTCAACGTGGCCGTCGATGGAGATACCGTTGTCGTCATAGAACGCCACCAGTTTACCCAGCTTCAGGGTTCCTGCCAGGGAACACACTTCGTGAGAAATGCCTTCCATCATGCAGCCGTCGCCCATGAACGCATAGGTGAAGTGGTCAACGATGTCGTGACCAGGACGGTTGAACTGTGCCGCCAGGGTCTTCTCAGCAATCGCCATACCCACTGCGTTAGCAATACCCTGACCCAGCGGACCGGTGGTGGTTTCAACGCCCGCGGTGTAACCCACTTCCGGGTGACCTGGAGTTTTGGAGTGCAGCTGACGGAAGTTTTTCAGCTCTTCGATTGGCAGATCGTAACCAGTGAGGTGCAGCAGGCTGTAGATCAGCATAGAGCCGTGGCCGTTAGACAGTACGAAACGGTCGCGGTCAGCCCATGCCGGGTTCTGCGGGTTGTGGTTCAGAAAATCACGCCACAGGACTTCGGCGATATCAGCCATACCCATAGGGGCACCAGGGTGGCCGGATTTGGCTTTCTGTACTGCGTCCATGCTCAGCGCACGAATAGCATTAGCAAGCTCTTTACGTGAGGACATTTTAACTCCAGATCGGACTGTTAAAGGCCATGCCCTTGACGACAGCGCGTTTTGGGCTACGCCGGAAAAAAGTGCCAACAATGTAACCCAAGCCGCAAAGCATGTACATGGACCATTCTTTTGCTTGTTAAGAAATCTCTGGATCATGCTCGCATGTTGCGCAATCTGCTCGCCCGCCCCGGAAGATATTCCTTATACTTAGCCGACACCGGCTTCGCTGGCGGTGCAATTTTCGGATTTTATTCAGATTAACGAGTACGGAAGCAACCTCATGAAAATGCGTGCAATAGTGCTGGCCCTGGGTACAACGCTCCTGCTGAGCGGCTGTCAGAATATGGATTCTAATGGCCTGATGTCCTCAGGCGCAGAAGCCTTTCAGGCCTATTCCCTGAGTGACGCGCAGGTAAAAGCGCTGAGCGATCAGGCCTGTAAAGATATGGATGCAAAAGCTACCCTCGCCCCGGCTAACAGTACCTACACGCAGCGCCTGAATAAGATTGCGTCCGCCCTGGGCGATAACATTAACGGCCAGCCAGTCAACTATAAGGTTTACATGGCGAAAGACGTGAACGCCTTCGCGATGGCAAACGGCTGCATCCGCGTCTACAGCGGCCTGATGGACATGATGACCGACAACGAAGTCGAAGCGGTGATCGGCCATGAAATGGGCCACGTCGCACTGGGCCACGTGAAGAAAGGTATGCAGGTCGCGCTGGGTACCAACGCCGTTCGTGCGGCAGCAGCCTCTGCGGGCGGTATCGTGGGCAGCTTGTCCCAGTCCCAGATTGGCGACATGGGAGAGAAACTGGTTAACTCCCAGTTCTCTCAGCGTCAGGAATCGGAAGCCGATGACTACTCTTATGACCTGTTGCGCAAACGCGGTATTAACCCGTCAGGCTTAGCCACCAGCTTCGAAAAACTGGCAAAACTGGAAGAGGGTCGTCAAAGCTCCATGTTTGACGATCACCCGGCATCCGTTGAGCGTGCACAACATATTCGCGATCGAATGGCCGCGGACGGAATTAAATAATAAATGAACACCGGCCCGGTGAGCGCAGCGCCACCGGGCAAGCGTGCCAAATCAGTACAGCGTTTTCTGCGGCGGCCCGGCAAACTTCAGCGCGCCAATCTGCCCCATCCGTACTTCCACCACCGACGGCCCCGGCATCGCCAGCGCCTCTGTCATCACCGCATCAAAATCTTCTGCCCGCTCAACGCTCCACGCCTGCAGGCCAATCGCCTGCGCCAGCAGGGTAAAGTCCGGCGTATGCAGCGCGTTATAATACTGACGCCCGCCGAAATACTTATCCTGAATACCGCGCATCACCCCGTAACCGCCGTCGTTCATGATCAGCAGCGTCACATTGGCTTTCTCCTGCGCCAGCGTCGCCAGTTCGCCCAGGTTCAGGCTCAGGCCGCCGTCACCCACCAGCCCAACAACCTTACGCTGTGGGTTGGCAATCGCGGTGCCGATCGCCATCGGCAGGCCCATACCAATCGCGCCCGCCAGCGAGTGGATGTTCATCAACGGGCCGTTGGCACGGAACAGACGGCTACCCCACAGGCTGCCGGACACGGTGATATCACGCACCAGCAGGCCATCTTTCGGCAACGCTTTCTCGATGGCATCGTTGAGCTTCGCGTAGACTCCGCACTGTTCGCGCAGCCCCTGCCCGGCGCTGGCAACCGCCTGCTGCACCTGCGTATCCCACTGGGCATTACCCCATTCCCGCCCCTGCGCTTTATCTGCCAGTGCGCTAAGCAGCACTGAACAATCGGCTATTAGCGTATTATCCATCAGATAGTTACGGCTCGCCGCCGCCGGGTCGATATCAATCTGCACGCGCGGATGCGGCAGTTCCAGCGTCCAGGATCGGGTTTCGTTGCTGCGCAGGCGCGAACCGGCGACCAGCGTAAAATCACACTGCGCGATAAGCGCCTCAACGGACGGCGAGTTGTGAAACGCCCGCAGGCTGGCGCGGTGGCTGTCCGGCAGCACGCCGCGCGCGTGGGTGCTGGAGATCACGGTGATACCTGCATCCGCCAGCTTTTTCACGGCGTCAGCGCTTCCCAGCGCTCCACCGCCCAGCCACAACAGCGGCTGTTTCGCCTGCTTAAGCTGCGCCCACAAAGCATCGGCCATTGCCGCGTCAACGTTTGTAGCCAAAGCCGGTTTTACAGGTGCGGTCACCAGCGACAGCGGGATTTTGGCCCCCTGAAGATCAATCGGGATTTCCACAGAAACCGGCCCGCACGGCGGCGTCTGCGCCTCCTGAATGGCTTTATGCAGAATGGCTATCGCCTGGTTAGCATTGCTGATGCGGTATGCTCGTTTGGAACTGGCCTTCAGGAAGGTCAGCTGGTCACGGGTTTCATGGATAAAGCCGGTATCAGCATCGAGCCACGCTTTCTCGACCTGCCCGGTTAAATGCAGCAGCGGCGTGCAGGCATTCATCGCCTCCACCAGCGCGCCTACCGCATTACCCGCCCCCGCGCCGGTGCTGGTTAGCGCTACGCCCAGGCCGGAAAAGCGCCCATGAGCATCGGCCATGGTGACGGAACCCGCTTCGCCGCGCGCGGGCACAAAGCGGATGTTGCCGCGCTGCCCTACCGCATCCGCGATCGGCAGGTTGTGAATGGAGATGACGCCGTAGATGGCCTCAACCTGATACTGCTCCAGCGTTCTGGCGATGGCGTCGCCGACGGTTATCATTTCGCTCATTGCTCACCCTTTCTCAGTCGCACCAGTGGTTGACGCTATTACCCGTCGCCAGATAAATGCTCTTTTGCTGCATCCAGGCTTTCAGCCCCTGAATGCCTTTTTCGCGGCCCAGACCGCTCTCTTTAAAGCCCCCGAACGGGGTCGAAATCGCAAAGACTTTGTAGGTGTTGATCCACACCGTGCCCGCCTCCAGCTGCTCGCTCAGGCGCAGCGCGCGCCCGGTATCGCGCGTCCAGATCCCCGCCGCCAGGCCATAAACCGAGTCGTTCGCCTCGCGTATCAACTCCGCTGCATCGCGAAACGGCATCGCCACCAGCACCGGGCCGAAGATCTCTTCCTGGCAAGCGCGGGCACTGTTGTTCAGCCCTTCAATGATGGTTGGCAGGAAGAAGCTGCCGTTTTTCAGTGCAGGATCGGCCGGGATCTCCCCGCCGCACAGCACGCGGCCCCCTTCGCGCTTCGCCAGCTCGACGTATTCCTGCACGCTCTGGCGATGCTTATCGTTAATCAGCGGTCCCACGTGGACGCCGTCAGTAAACGGGTGTCCGACGCGAAGACCGCGGGTTAACTCCAGCAGCCGCGCCATCAGCGGCGCGTACAGGCTTTCGTGAATAAACAGCCGCGAGCCGGCGATGCACGCCTGCCCGGCAGAGCTGAAAATGCCGTAGCAGATCCCGCGCGCCGCCTGTTCGATATCGGCATCCTCCAGCACGATGGTCGGCGATTTGCCGCCCAGTTCGAGCGACGCCGGGATCAGTTTTTCCGCCGCCACGTGCGCCAGATGCCGACCCGTGGTGGTGCCGCCGGTAAAGGAAATTTTGCGCACCTTAGGATGACGCGCCAGCGCATCGCCAATCACCGAGCCTTTGCCCGGCAGTACGCTCAGCAGTCCGGCGGGCAAACCGGCCTGTTCAAAAATACGCGCCAGCTCCAGCGCCATCAGCGGCGTGGCTTCAGCAGGCTTGAGGATCACAGCGTTACCGGCGGCAATGGCCGGAGCGACCTTCTGCATTTCGCTGGCAATCGGTGAGTTCCACGGCGTGATGGCCGCCACCACGCCGAGCGGTTCATAGCGGCTCAGCGTCAGCAAATCGGGCTGGCGCGGCGTCGGGAGTTCACCTTCCAGCAGTTCGCAGGCAGCGGCGAAATAACGCGCCGTCCCCGCCGCGCTCATCACCAGCCCGCGCGCTTCCGCCAGCGGCTTGCCGTTATCGCGACTCTGCATCTGCGCCAGCTCATCAACGCGGCGTTCAATCAGATCTGCAACCTTATGCAGGATCTTCGCGCGCACATGCGGCAGGCTGTTGCGCCAGGCGGGATCGCGCCACGCGCGCTCTCCGGCGTCTATCGCCTCCTGCAGATCGTCGAGGCTCGCCGCATTCAACGTAGCGTTGATCGACCCGTCAGCCGGGAAGTAGCTCTGCATCGGGTTGCCGCCGCCGTGTCGCCACTGACCGCCGATAAAAATATTCAGATCGTCCATCATCACTCCTCAGCTCAGGGCCAGCTCGCGGCAGGCGCGTACCGCGCTCAGTGCCGCCAGGGTTGACGTTTTCGGGTTGCTGGCCAGCGGCAGCCCGCTCAGCTCCAGATGGAACTCGCCAAACACGCCTTCGACGTGGAGCGTGTGGGTGTTACGTTTGGTTGTCGGGTCGACCATCAGCTGCACGCGGGTGTCGTCCATCCCGACGCCGCCGAGCGCCACGGTTGCCGCCACGTTGGCGTTCGCCGGGAAGAGCCGCGCCGCCTCGCGGGCGCTACCCTCAAAGAAGACCTGTGCCTCTGACACCGCATTCAGATCGATAAGCTGCTCGGCGTAGCTGCCGCGCCAGCTGGCCGGGCTTTTGCGCGACTGATAGGTGACGCGTTCCAGCCCGCCCTCTTTCGCCGCCGCCAGCCCGTCAATGCCGGCTACCGCCCCGGAGAGCAGCGTCAGTTTGCCGCCCGCACTGAGCAGGCGCTGCTCCAGCGCGCTGTCCGCCAGCGCACCGGTAGAGATCACCGCCAGATGCCAGCCGCGACGCAGAATCACTTCGCAGTACTGGGCCACCGCCTGCTGGCTGGCGCACTCCAGTACCAGATCGGGCGTTTCGGCGCAGTCCATCGGCGAAGTCAACGCCACCACCGTATCGCCAAATTGTTCACGAATGGCGGCATGGTGAGACGCGCGCGCCACAATCCAGCCGATAGCCACACCGGCAGGCAGACGCTCGATCACCGCCTGCGCCATGGCACCAAAACCAATTAACATGATCTTTTTCATGATGCGTCCTTACAGATGGCGGCAGAAGCCGCCGGAAACGTCCAGCGCGGCACCGGTGGTAAACGACGCCAGCGGCGAGGCGAGGAACAGCAGCGCCTGCGCGGGCTCCTGCGGCTTGCCGAGGCGCGCCATCGGGATGCCGCGTTTGCGGGCGATATCCGCTGTCCATTCCGGCCAGCTCTGGCTTTTGTCCGTCCGGTTTTCAAAGCGACGCTGCCACTGCCCGGACTCCACCATGCCGAGCAGAATGGAATTCACGCGGATACTTTTGCCCACCAGTTCTTTTGAGAGCGTCAGCGTCATGTTCAGTAGCGCGGCACGGGCGGCAGAGGTGGCGATCATGTGCTCCTCCGGCTGCAGCGCCAGCAGGGAGTTCACGCAGGTGATGGAGGCGATGTCGGACCGCTCCAGCAGAGGCTGAAACGCCTGCACCGGGTTAATCACCCCGAACAGCTTCAGTTCGGCTTCGTGCAGCCACGCTTCGCGCGGGGTGTCATGGAAGTGCGCGACATAGCCCTGTCCGGCGTTGTTGATCAGCATATCCGCCGCGCCAAAACGCGCCTTAACGGCATCCGCAAACGCCTTCACCTCGTCGGCGTTCAGCACGTCGCAGCGGTAAGAAAAAATCTCCCCGTCGGGGTATTCGTTTTGCAGCGCCGCATGGGCGCTGGCAAGGCGGTCCGGGTTGCGACCACAGAAGGCCACCTTTGCGCCCTCGCCCAGCAGCAGGCGCAGCGTTTCAAAGCCAATGCCAGAAGAACCGCCGGTGACTACCGCTACGCGCCCGTCAATTTGTGCATTCATCGCGCACCTCTTCGTTAATGCGTAAAAGCTGTTGGTTAAAAAACGCGTCGTTATCGAGATAGCTGGCGTGTCCGGCCTGTGGAATGCCAATAAACGGCATGCCGTAGCGCAGCGCCAGCCCCTGCACCAGTTCGGGTTGCGTGATCGCGTCCTGCTCGCCACACCACACTTCAAAGGTACCGGAGTAGCGCTTCAGCCAGCCGTGAATATCGTCGTGCGCCAGCATCCACGCGGCAGCAAGGTAGCCTTCCGGGCGCAGCCTGCGCATGCCTGCGGCGACGGTGGCGATATCCTCAGCACGCGCGCCGGGGCGCAGCAGCTTCGCGGCGCGGGTCTGCGCGAGGATTTCACCGCCCAGCGCCATCTGCTGCTCGCGGTTGCGCCAGACCTGCTCACGCTGCTCCGGCGCGGCCTGCCCGTAACCCTGCGCGGCATCTGCCAGCACCAGATGCATCACGCGCTCAGGAAACTTCGCGGCAAAAGCCGAGGCAACCAGCGCACCGAGTGAATGCCCCACCAGCACCGCCTGCCAGACGCCCGCCCGGTCAAGCATGGCCGCCAGCGCATCGGCGTAATCCCCCGCGTTCGCTCGTTCAGCGGCCAGCATCGGGCTTTCGCCATAACCGGGCATGTCCCACGCCAGCACGCGGAAACCGTCCAGCGCCATCTGCTTATGCCAGGAGGCCGCGCCGGAGCTGATACCGTGCAGCAGCATCAGCGGAACGCCGCTTCCCTGTTCACGAAAACCCGTCATCATGCCCCCCTTAGTTCCGCTTCACTTTTGACAGCGGATGATCGGCTGGGTAGGTCGGGATTTCCGGCTTGTTGGTCCCCAGCATGACGCACATCAGCGCCTCTTCTTCGCCGTGGTTAAACAGCCCGCGATAGATGCCCGGCGGAACGGAGATCAGATCGCGCTCGCGCAGCACGGTTTCGGTGTAGTGTTCGCCGTCCTGGATCATCAATGTGATCTGTCCTTTGAGCATGAAGAACACCTCTTCCACGTCGTCGTGCAGGTGCAGCGGCCCTTCGCACTTCGACGGCAGCACCATGGTGGAGAAGGTAAAGTGATCCGCCTGCACGGTGTTGGTATCGTTCGCCACGCCCGTTGCGCCGGTGCCGATATAGCGCATCTGCGCCCGGCGGTATTTCGGGTCAAAATCGGCCTGGAACTTCAGCGCGTTCCAGTCGTATTTGCGGCCTTCGAAGCGCGCAATGCGCGACTCGACCCACTCTTCCATCGTCAGGTGGTCAGGTTTGATGCCTGAAGTGTTGGTTACGGTTGAATCAGTCATGACACTCTCCTCAGTAACGTCTCAGCAGCGGCAGTAACAGGACGCAGCCCACCGCCGCCATCACTGCCAGAAAAATCAGCCCGGAATCCATGCTGTGGGTGAAGGCGATTAACGCGCCCATCACCGCTGGCGACAGCGCGCCTGCAAAGTTTCCCAGCCCGTTGAAAATGCCGCCCGCCGTGGCGCTCACCCGCGGATGGGTGGCCTTCGCCAGCAGGGCGAAAATGTTGGGCGCACCGGTGCCCCACATAAAGGTGCTGAAGCTCATCGCCGCGATGATGGTGAGCGGGGTGTCGAGATGCATCACCGCCGCCAGCCCAACGGCGGCCCCCGCCATCGAGATAAAGCAGGCCGCCGCACGTTTATCGACGCGGTCCGAAAGCCACGCGCCGATGACTTCGCCCGCCAGCATGGCGATGAACGGCATCGACGACAGCCAGCCCGCATGCTCAAGGTGAATGCCTTTGCCTTTAATCAGGTAGCCCGGCAGCCAGCCGTTAATGCCCCACAGGTAAGTCAGGAAAGCGATGTTAAAAATGCAGATGATCCAGAAGTGCGGGCTGACAAACAGCTCGCGCCGCGCGGCTCGCCGCTCATCCTGCGAGGCTTGTGATGTCGAGGGTTTGGCGTCCAGACGAATGCCGCGCAGGCCGATGCGCACGAAGATCAGAACCGGGACAGTGAGCATCGCCATCACGAAGAAGGTGCTCTGCCAGCCGAAGGTATTCAGCAACCATATAGACAGCGGGAAACCAATTGCCGCGCCTACTGGCGTACCGAGCAGCCACAGCATGGTGGCGCGCGCCTGCAGATGCTGCGGGAAATTGTGTCGCACAATGGCGAACGCCAGCGGAAACAACGGCCCCTCCGCCACGCCCAGCAGGATGCGCAGAACGATCATCAGCGTGTAGTTGTGGGTAAAGCCCATCGCCACCATCAGCACGCACCACACCGCCATCATGCCGGTGAGCAGACGCAGCGGCGCAATTTTGTCCCCCAGCCCGCTGAGAAAGACCGACGAAAAACCGTAGCTCAGCAGGAAAGCGCTCATCAGAATGCCGAGGCGCGTGGTGTCAAAATCAATACCCATCGCTTGCTGGAAATGGCCGTCGGAAAACAGCGCCGCGATGCTGATTTTGTCGAAAAACGCCAGCAGCACGCAGGCCAGCAGCGACAGCGGGATGGCCCAGCGCACGGCTTTTTCGGGCGTGCGGGTTCCCTCACCGCTTGCCTCGACAGGCGCGGTGTTGGTCTCTAATGTGGTCATGTCTCCCCCCTACGGGTGCGGGTTAGCTATCGCAATGACATCAGTGAAAAGGTCGGGTCGGCGAGCGGTACATCCGACAGATCCCGCCCTGCCGCCATCCAGCGCTTCGCCAGCTTAACGGTACGCGCATCGTTGAACGCCACCAGTTGCGTCAACCGTCCGTTTTCGTCCAGCGAGAAGAACAGCGCATCTTCACGCACTATCGTTTTGCCGCCAGGCTGCGGAATGCCGAGGATCTGGATGTTGTGCTGGTATTGATCCGACCAGAGCCACGGCGCATCGTCGTAGCCTGGCGCATCGGCGTTAAGCATCGCTTTGGCCGTCGCGACTGCCTGGTTTTGCGCAAACGCCCACGACTGAATGCACAGGCCATAGTGATGGTGCTGGGCCACATCGCCCGCGGCAAAAATGCACGGATCTGAGGTGCGCCCCTGTGCATCCACTACAATCCCCCGCTCTGTGCAAAGTCCCGCGTCACGCGCCAGTTCCAGGTTGAGATCGACCCCGATCCCCACCACCACTGCGTCAAAGGTTTCGCGTTGGCCGTCGCAGTGGATGACCGGCAGGCCGTTGTCGTCCTCCAGTTCCAGCGCGCCGCAGCCGGTGCGGATCTCCACGCCCTGCTCGCGATGGATAGCCTCTAAGTGCTGCGAAACCTCACTGCTCACCGAGCGCATGCACAGCGCAGGCTGCTGCTCGAACAGCGTGACCGCCACGCCGCTTTTGCGGGCGGAGGCGGCAATCTCCAGGCCGATCCAGCCGCCGCCGATAATCGCCAGTTTTTGACTTTCTGCCAGCCGACCTTTCAGGCGCTGCGCGTCCTGCCAGTGGCGCAGGGTATAAACCTGAGGATGCGCCGCCCATGCTGCCCCCGGCAGGCGCGCCCGCCCCCCGGTGGCAAGTAAAAGTATGTTGTAACTAAGATGCTCACCGTTGCTCAAACGCACCGTTTTCGCTTCGCGATCGATGGATTCTGCACGCAGCGGGCGATACCAGGTCAGGTTCAGCGCTTCCTGCGCCTCTTCGGTAAACAGTCGCGGAAGCGATGCCTCTGGCTCCAGCAGAGACGCTTTCGACAGCGGCGGACGTTCGTAGAAATCCCACTCTTCTTCCGCCACCACGCAAATTTCGCCGTCGAAGCCCTCATCGCGCAGGGTTTTCGCCGCCCAGCCGCCTGCCTGACCGCCGCCGATAATGACAATGCGCGACGTCATACTGCCTCCGGCTTTTTCTGCTGACGGCGCGTGTCGTGGTCAATGCCGCCTTCCACCGCCCATTCGGTAAAGGAGACCAGCGAGTGTTCCAGCTCGCGCGGCTGCCAGTTTTCGGTGAGGTAGTCGTCGTTGGTGTAATACTCAAACGCGCCACCGGTCGGGCTGTTGACGTACCAGAAATAGGCCGACGACACCGGATGGCGGCCCGGTCCGATAAAGGTGCTCCAGGCGTTTTTATTCATCGCGATCCCCCCGCCGATCACCTCGTGGATATCGCGCACGGTGAAGGCCACGTGGTTGAGGCCACGTTTGCGGTTCGGCAACTGCAGCAGGAACAGGTTGTGATGGCCGCCGCGCGCGCCGCAGCGCAGGAACACGGCGCGGTTGATGTAGCGGTCAGAGACCTGGAAGCCGAGCACCTCGCGGTAGAATTTCTCTACCGCCGCCAGCTCTTCCACAAAGAACACCACATGCCCGACGTTAATGGGCTGGGCGCGATCGTAAACCGGGCTGGGGGTATCGATACGGCGAACGTCGCCCCACTGGTTAATCGGCTCGACGTTCATCTCCACTTCAGTTTGCTGACTGACCTGCACACGTAACGTCATGCCGTTCGGGTCGAGGCACTCCAGCGCGTCACCCACTTCACGAAAACCGGGCTGTTGCGCCAGTTTTGGCCGTAACGCATCCAGATCCGCCTGCGTGGCAACCGCCCAGGTCATGCGGCGCAGGGTGTTACCCTCTTCAAACGCGGGCGGCAGGTCGGGGCTGTCAATCGGGTTTAGCTCGACGCGTGCGCCGCTCAGGGTGGTAAAACGCTGGCCGCTGGCATCGCCCGTCAGGCCAAAATCACGCATAAATTTGGCGCAGTGCGTCAGGTCTTTAACGCCAAATTCCAGCTTTTCAATTCCGGTTACACTCATCGTTCGTTGCCTCATCTGGCCCAAATTGGGCGTAAAATATGCCCGACGCAGTGAAGCGCCTGACGTTAACTCACTGATTTAACTGGCCTGTGATAGATACCCTAAAAAGCCAGAAATTTTATCCGCCGCGAGGCGAACCTCGTTTTGCAGACGCTCGCGGTCGGTTTGCGGGATCTCTTCCGACGGCACAAGAATGCTGACTACCGCCGCCACGCGATGGCTTCGGTCATACACCGGATAGACAATGGAGGAGATGCCGTGGCGGAAGAAGGATTCGCCGATCACGTACCCGCGGGCTTTATCCTGCTGCACCATCTGCCACAGGGCTTCCCGGTCATGAAGCTGCCCCGGCGTGTTGCCCGGCAGACGCTCGTGCGGGAACAGCTGTTCAAATTCAGTGCGCGAGACATCGGTCAGCAGCATGCGGCCAAGCGAAGTGCAGTGCACCGGCAAACGGGTGCCAATGCTGACCTGGTTGATGCGCGAACCGGCGGCACTGACACGGGCGATGTAGATAATGTCGCGCCCGTCACGGATCGCCAGATGGCTGCTGCACTGGCTGACGTCGCGCAGCTGTTCAATCACCGGCTGGCCAACCTGCGCCACATCCAGCGAGGCAATGTACTCAAAGCCGAGGCGCAGCACATTCATGCCGAGCGAGAAAGTATTGGTGCGCGTGTTGCGTTCCAGAAAGCCCATGTATTCCAGCGTCTGCACTACGCGATAGGCGGTGGCCTTCGGCATATCCACCAGCCGGTGTAGCTCGGCAAAGGTCAGTTCGCGATGCTGCTCGCCAAAGGCCAACAGCAGCTGTAAACCGCGCTCCAGCCCCGGCACCAGATACTTCACTTCCTGATCGTTTGCCATAGTTGCCATACCTCAGTTAAAGACAAAACCGCCGTTGACCGGGATCAGTTGTCCGGTGATAAACCGCGACAGATCGCTTAACAGCCAGACCACGCTGCCGGTGACATCTTCCGGCTGCTGTGCGCCCGTTAACGCGCGCCCGTTTTCGTAGAGCTGATGGCGCTCGGCGGGCACATATTCGGTCGCCTCGACGCGTGTTAACCCCGGCGCGATAGCATTGATACGAATGCGTTTTTCACCCAGCTCACGCGCCATCGAGCGGGTCATGGCGATCACGGCCCCCTTGCTGGCGACGTAGGCCATCAGGCGCGGCGCGCCCCACAGCGCGGTGTCGGACGCTACGTTCACAATTCCTGCCCCTTCGCGCAGCAGCGGCACCGCGGCGCGCGTTACCAGCCAGGTGCCTTTGACGTTCACACGCATTACGCGGTCCCAGAGATCCGGGTCGTAATCGAGCATATTTTTGCCACCAACGCCGGTCGCCATCGCCGCATTGTTAACCAGACCGTCAATCTGCCCCTGCTCACCGATCGCGCTGAACACCTGCTCAATGGAGCGAGGATCGGCCAGATCGATAACGTGGGATTCGATCGCATAGCCCTGCTCACTCAGGCCGTGCGCGCTTTCGGCCAGTTCGCTCTGAAGGATGTCGCACATTACCACCGCCGCCCCCTGCTCCGCGCAGGCTCTGGCGAAGTGATAGCCCAGCCCGCGCGCGGCACCGGTCACGACGATGCGTTTCCCTTTAAGCAGCCCGTGCATCAGGCGGCTCCCTGCTGCGCTTCGCGCATCGCCAGTTGCTCTTTCGCCGCCTTTTGCATCATGCGGCGCAGGCGGGAGAGGCCGACGTCGTGCTGGTACAGGTATTCGTGTTCGCGGGCGTTGGGTGCCAGACTTTCCAGCACCACGCGGTCCTGCTCCAGCACTTCCCAGTGCAGTTTTTCAAGACGGTTGCGGTACATAAAGCGCCACATATCGCGCTGCCAGCCCTGTACGCGGCGGATGCGCCAGAAGAAGACGCGGCAGTTGTCGTTATCTTCCGGCACCACCATACCGACGATAAAGAAGTGGCCGCCCGGCCCGAAACGTTTTTTGTACGGAATGGAGAGGCGCATCCAGAAGGTGCCGCTGTTGCCCAGCTCCACCCAGTCGAAGTTGACGCCGCTCTGCCCTTTTTTCTCAAAGATGAAACCCGTTTTGGTTGGCTGAAGTACCATGTCGGCCTTGCGATCGCCTTCTGCCATTGAGTGCGAAGAGGAGTGCAGATAGGTGCCGTGCATCGGGTCCATCACGTTTTCCAGCGCGTACTGATAGTTGCATTTCCACGCGGCGGTGCAGAGGAAGTTACTGAAATTTTCCGTGTCGGCGAGTTCGTCCGGGAAGCTCAGTTCGTCCGGCTGCTGATCGGCAGTGACGCCAAACCACAGGAAGATCGCGCCGTGCGCCTCCTGCACGTTATAGCTGCGCACGCACTGCTGGCCGACCAGCGGGCATTTGTCTACAGCAGGGACATCTTTTACTTCGCCGTTACCCGCCACTTCCACGCCGTGATACCAGCAGGCGATGCGGTCCCCAAGGTTCCAGCCCATAGACAGACGCGCGCCACGGTGCGGACAGCGGTCTTCCAGCGCCTGCACCTGGCCGTCTTTGTTGCGCCAGACCACAATCTGCTCGCCGAGGCGGGTAATACCCACTGGCGCAGACTGCACTTCCCAGCTCGCCAGCACCGGATACCAGAGGCCACGCAGACCTTTATCGAGATAATGTTGTACGGTAGTCGTCATCGCGTTGCCCTCAGTAACCGTTAACCTGTAAGAATGTCTGGAAGCTGTCCTCGCTCCACGGCTCGCCCTGCTGATCGTGCATGCGCACCGCGTTCAGCCCATTCACCAGCTCCGGTAAGGTTTCAACGCCCTGCTCGAAGAGATCTTCCAGCGTCGCAATCAGATTCACTTCCCAGTTTTCCGGCACGCGGCTGCGGGTTTGCCAGATCAGATTCTGATAATCACCCGGCTTATGAATGGCACCGTTGCCGCCCTCTGCCGGAGGGGTGAACTGGCGGCTTTCCGGCAGCGCCGGGTTGAAGTTCAGGGTGTCGCTCATGCCACGGTCTCCTCGACGAAGGTAATCTGGATTTGGTTTTCAAAAACCCGAACCGGATAGCGGTTGAGGTTGCGACCACCGGGACCGTGCAGGCACTGGCCCGTTTTGACGTCGAACACCGCTTCATGCAGCGGGCACTCCACTTTGCCGTCCTCCACAAAGCCCTGGCTCAGCAGGGCATAAGCGTGCGGACACACGTCTTCCAGCGCGTAATATTCGCCGTCAATTAAATAAACGCCGATCTCTTTACCCTCGACGTTGCCGCTAAAAGGGAAATCTTCCTGTACTTGCTCTGCGTCACATACGCCTATCCAGCTCATCACGATCCTCCAGGCTTTTGTTTCATATATGAAACTCTGTTTCTTATTTAATACGGTCAATATAAAAGCGATGAATGTTTCGTCAAGCGACAATGTGACGAATTTGTTAATTAAATGGCAATTAATTAGCTAAGTGTGCAAACGATCACGAAAAAATGCAGCGATATGAAATTTTCATTATCAGGCCGTGATAAATACGATTTCTTGATAGTCTCTCAATTTGAATAAAAAATATTGACTTCTTTTCTTTTTGTTCTTTAAAAATAAATAAACGTCACAACTTTGGTGTTTCACCTGTGAAACTAAATTTTTATTTATCTTTATTAAACAATGAGTTTCACAGGTGAACCATTTTAACTCCGTGACAATCACTCTGAAAAAAATATAAACAGAAAGAAACATAAGGCGGGCCTGATGACGGCAAGATGGCAAGGCACAATAGCACTGTTGTTGATCATTATTATTTCCTATGTCGACCGGGTAAATATCTCGGTGATGATTTTAAACCCGGAATTTGCCGAACATTTTCAGTTAAATGAAAACAGAATGTTACAGGGAATGCTCATGACCTGCTTTCTGCTGGGTTATGGATTTTCCGCTTTATTATTAACTCCAGTTATTGAAAGCAAACTTCACTACCGGCACGGATTGTTAAGCAGTATTGCGATTTGGGCCGCGGTTTGCGCTGTTTCACCGCTGCTGGGATCGCTTATGGGTATGCTCATCGCACGCGTGATTTTAGGCATTGCCGAAGGGCCGCTTTTTTCACTGAAAACACGCTTTATCAGCGATAACTTCAACGCAGAAGCGATCGGTAAACCCAACGCCGTCACCGCGCTGGGTGTGTCGCTCGGGCTGGCCGTCGGCTTTCCGCTGGTCACCTGGCTGATGGCACATCTGGGCTGGGCCGGGTCGTTTTATGCGCTGGCAGTGCTGAATCTCGTTCTGGGTGGCGGGTTAATCTGGCGCTTCCTGCCTGCACCGCGCCACGAAACGAAAAAGTACAAACCAGGGTTTATGCAGACCTTCACGCTGGCCTGGCAAACGCCGCTTCTGGGCTGGATCTTACTGGTTGAAATCGCCACGCTGAGCTATCTGTGGGGCAGCAGCGCCTGGCTTCCGGCATGGCTGCGCGATGAGCACCACTTCTCGCTGCACGCGACGGGCTTTCTCGCGGCAATCCCCTTCCTGCTGAGCCTGGGCTCCAAGTTTCTGGGCGGTGTGCTGCTCGACAAAATGCGCCCGGAACAGGCACCGGTGCTGTTTGTGGTAGGCGGCGCGTTGACGGCACTGTCCGTGGTCGCACTGATGTTGAGCCACCAGCCTGCCTGGCTGGCGCTGTTTATGCTGTCCGCCAACGTCTTCTGGGGGCTTCAGGGAGCAGCCATTCCGGCGGTGATCCAGCATCACGCCGCGCGGGAAGCTGTCGGTAGTGCGTATGGGATCATCAATGGTATCGGCAATATCTGCGCGGCATTTATTCCGCTGCTGATGGGGATGGTGATGAAATCGGTAGGGTCGGTCAGTTCTGGCTTTTCGGTGCTGGTTGTCTCGCAGGTTATCACCCTGCTGGCCGGAGGCATGTTGCTGCTGCGCATGCGTCGCGCAGCAGCAGTGAGCGCGTAAGGCTTATTCGCCTTTCTTCGCCGCCTGGATGTAGAGCATTTCCAGCGCCAGGGTCGCCGCGGCCAGCGCGGTGATCTCGGACTGGTCGTAAGCCGGAGCCACTTCGACCACGTCCATACCGACGATGTTCAGATCCTTCAGACCGCGTACCAGTTTGATGGCGCGATCGGACGTCAGGCCGCCGATCACCGGCGTACCGGTTCCGGGTGCAAATGCCGGGTCCAGACAGTCGATGTCGAAGGTCAGGTAGACCGGCATATCACCGACGATCTGCTTCACCTGCGCAAGGATGTCATCCACGCCGCGATCGTTGACCTGGCCCGCGTCCAGCACGGTGAAGCCGTTGTCTTTGTCGAACTCGGTACGGATGCCGATCTGTACCGAGTGGTTAGGATCGATCAGGCCTTCGTTCGGCGCGGTGTAGAACATGGTGCCGTGGTCGAACTCGCAGCCGTTCGCGTAGGTGTCAGTATGCGCATCAAAGTGCACCAGCGCCATTTTACCGAAGTGCTTCGCGTGGGCGCGCAGCAGCGGCAGAGTGACGAAGTGGTCGCCGCCGAAGGAGAGCATGCGCTTACCGGCCGCCAGCAGCTTCTCGGCGTGTGCCTGCAGCTTTTCGCTCATTTCGCGCGCGTCGCCGAAGGCGTACACCAGGTCACCGCAGTCCACCACGTTCAGGCGTTCGCGCATGTCGAAGTTCCACGGGAAGCGGTTGTGCTCCCAGGCCAGGTTAGTGGATACCTGACGAATAGCTGCCGGGCCGTGACGCCCCCCCGCGCGGCCAGATGTAGCCATATCAAATGGCACACCGGTGATCACCCAGTCCGCATCGCTGTCGTACGGCTGGAAGTTCATCGGAAGGCGTAAAAAACCAAACGCGTTAGATACCAGAGAGTTATCGTACTGATGACCTAAAGTGCTCATGTCCTGACCTCTTTTAAAGTCGATACATTAAAACAGATGAAAAAAAATCCCCTCCGCGTCGTTAAACCCGACGAGGAAGGGATTGATTCGTAAATCGCTTATTGGGGCGAATTATCGCCGGTAATGCATACGGGTTCAAGTGAGTATAGCATTCTGCCGGATGGCGGCTTCGCCTTATCCGGCCTACATTCGTAGGCCCGGTAAGCGCAGCGCCACCGGGCATCAACGGCTACTCGTCTTCCAGGTAAGTGTACCCGTACAGACCCGCTTCAAACTCTTCCAGGAACTGCTGCTGCAAGGCATCGTCCAGACCGGTGTTTTTCACCTGATCGCGGAACTGAGTGAGCAGTTTTTTCGGATCGAGCTGAACGTATTCGAGCATGTCCGCCACGGTGTCCCCTTCATCAGACAGCTCGACTTCCACGCTGCCGTCAGGGAAGACAAACACGTCAACCGCTTCGGTATCACCGAACAGGTTGTGCATGTTACCGAGGATCTCCTGATACGCGCCGACCATAAAGAAGCCCAGCATTGGCGGGTTCTCCGGGTCGTACTCCGGCATTGGCATCGTTGTTGCGATACCGTCACCGTCAACGTAGTGATCGATAGCGCCGTCGGAGTCACAGGTGATGTCCAGCAGCACCGCACGACGTTCCGGCGCGTGATTCAACCCTTCCAGCGGCAGAACCGGGAACAGCTGGTCGATACCCCAGGCATCCGGCATTGACTGGAACAGCGAGAAGTTGACGTACATTTTGTCCGCCATACGTTCCTGCAGCTCGTCGATAATCGGACGGTGCGCGCGGTTGCTCGGGTCGAGCTGCTTCTGCACTTCATGGCACATGTTCAGATAGAGCTGCTCCGCCCACGCGCGTTCCTGCAGGCTGAAGGTACCTGAGGAATAACCGACGTGAATATCATGCAGATCCATCTGGCTGTCGTGCAGCCATTCGCGCAGGGAACGACGCGTGCCCGGCTCGTGCATCTCCTGCCAGGTTTCCCACATGCTTTGCAGGGAGCGTGGGGCATCGTCTGCCGGAGGCGTCGCTTCGGTGATTTCGCTACGCTCAACGCCGATGATGTTAGAGACCAGCACCGTATGGTGCGCGGTAACAGCACGACCGGATTCGGTGATCACCGTCGGGTGCGGCAGGCCGTGCTCTTCACAGGCATCGCCGATTGCCCAGATGATGTTGTTAGCGTATTCGTTCAGGCCGTAGTTGACGGAGCAATCGGACTGCGAGCGGGTCCCTTCGTAGTCCACGCCCAGGCCGCCGCCCACATCGAAGCACTGAATATTCACGCCGAGCTTGTGCAGCTCAACGTAGAAACGCGCCGATTCACGCACGCCGGTGGCGATGTCGCGAATATTGGCCATCTGCGAGCCGAGGTGGAAGTGCAGCAGTTGAATGCTGTCGAGACGACCGCGCTCGCGCAGAATTTCCACCAGCTGAAGCACCTGGTTCGCCGCGAGGCCGAACTTGGATTTTTCACCGCCGGAGGACTGCCATTTACCGGACCCCTGCGAGGCCAGACGCGCACGCACGCCGAGGCGTGGCACTACGTTCAGACGCTCGGCCTCTTCCAGCACGATAGCGATTTCAGTCATCTTCTCGATAACCAGATAGACCTTGTGGCCCATCTTCTCGCCAATCAGCGCCAGACGAATATATTCACGGTCTTTATAGCCGTTACAGACAATCACCGAACGGGTCATACCCGCGTGCGCCAGTACCGCCATCAGCTCCGCTTTAGAGCCCGCTTCCAGACCCAGCGGTTCGCCGGAGTGGATCAGGGATTCAATCACGCGGCGGTGCTGGTTTACCTTGATCGGGTAGACCAGGAAGTAGTCGCCATTATAGCCGTAGGATTCACGCGCGCGTTTGAACGCGGCGTTAATAGAACGCAGGCGGTGTTGCAGGATCTGCGGGAAGCAGAACAGTGCGGGCAAACGCTGGCCCTGCGCTTCACGGGTTTTCACCAGTTTAGCGAGATCCACGCGCGCTTCAGGGACGTCCGGATCGGGGCAAACGCTGATATGGCCCAGTTCGTTGACGTCGTAGTAGTTATTGCCCCACCAGGCAATATTGTAAGTGCGCAGCATCTTGCTGGCTTCCTGGGAGCTCATCGCAACCTCCTGCATGGAACGTAGTACACCCTGTTCGCCCGCTGACGAAGGCGAAACCGAAGACATGTCGTCAGACATAGCGAACCTCAACTCTTTGTATTAAGTGTAAAACAGTTGACTACTATCGCAGCGTTATACGGCGATAACAACCCATAAACGGCTCCGTTTCCCAGCAGAGTATGCTGAAATTCAGACCGTGCGACCGGTTTCTTATTCATATCATTGTAAACACGTATCCGAACATAAGTATGACAACGTTCGGCGAAACCACGAGAAAACTCTTGTATTAACAAGAGCGCCCTTGTTCAGTTTTCACAGAGCGTGACCGGCCCTTGAATCCTGAGAAGCGCCGAGATGGGTATAACATCGGCAGGTTTGCAGACTGGAAATGCGGGTTGCGGGAATCACATGCGCGCCAGAACGGCTGCGCTGAGTTAGCGGAAAACGATGGTTCATTATCTCTTATCACCTCCACGGCCGCCTCTGCTGAAACGGACCCCAAGCCAAAGCTAAAAGTTCACTGCTTAACCCGGCTGGAAGTGGCAACACGATGAGTTCATCGAGCGCTTTTTTAGATGAGCCGCGCGCCGCGTTTTATACCGAGAAGGTAGCTAAAAAGCAAAACAAAAATACGCGCGTTGCCAGCGCCGTCAGGAAATATTTCCAGTTGAGAATTCAGCGCAATGAGAGGTGAATCAAAAAAAACTGGAAATCGGGTGAAGAAGTGACCTAAAATAGACGTCCAGATGTTAATCCATCCATACTGATTAACACTCAGACTGCCAGTGTCAAAAACCTGCAGGCCTTGGTAGAATTATCTCCTTTGGCTATTCCACACAGCAGTTCGAGCTAACCAAATTCCTCTTAGGTGAAATAAAACATGGCAAAACACCTGTTTACGTCCGAGTCCGTATCAGAAGGACATCCTGATAAAATTGCTGACCAAATCTCCGATGCGGTGCTGGATGCGATCCTCACCCAGGACCCAAAAGCGCGCGTAGCGTGTGAAACCTATGTCAAAACCGGCATGGTTCTGGTTGGCGGTGAGATCACCACCAGCGCATGGGTTGATATCGAAGAGATCACCCGTAATACGGTGCGTGAGATCGGCTATGTACATTCTGATATGGGCTTTGATGCCAACTCTTGCGCGGTACTGAGCGCCATTGGCAAACAGTCCCCGGACATCAACCAGGGCGTTGACCGTGCCGATCCGCTGGAACAGGGCGCGGGCGACCAGGGTCTGATGTTCGGCTATGCAACTAACGAAACCGACGTGCTGATGCCAGCGCCAGTCACCTACGCGCACCGTCTGGTGCAGCGTCAGGCTGAAGTGCGTAAAAACGGCACCCTGCCGTGGCTGCGTCCGGATGCGAAAAGCCAGGTGACCTTCCAGTACGACGACGGCAAAATTGTCGGCATCGACGCGGTGGTACTGTCTACTCAGCATTCCGAAGAGATTGACCAGAAATCTCTGCAGGAAGCAGTGATGGAAGAGATCATCAAGCCGGTGCTGCCGACCGAATGGCTGAGCAGCGCCACCAAATACTTCATTAACCCAACCGGACGCTTCGTTATCGGCGGCCCAATGGGTGACTGCGGTCTGACCGGCCGTAAAATCATCGTTGATACCTACGGCGGCATGGCGCGTCACGGCGGCGGTGCATTCTCCGGTAAAGATCCGTCTAAAGTTGACCGTTCTGCTGCGTACGCTGCTCGTTATGTGGCGAAAAACATCGTGGCTGCGGGCCTGGCTGACCGCTGTGAAATTCAGGTTTCTTACGCCATCGGCGTGGCTGAGCCAACCTCCATCATGGTTGAAACCTTCGGTACTGAAAAAGTGCCTTCAGAACAGCTGACCCTGCTGGTGCGCGAGTTCTTCGACCTGCGTCCATACGGCCTGATTCAGATGCTGGATCTGCTGCACCCAATCTACAAAGAAACCGCTGCATACGGTCACTTTGGTCGTGAACATTTCCCATGGGAAAAAACCGACAAAGCCGCTCTGCTGCGTGACGCTGCCGGTCTGAAGTAATCGACTGACAACGTTGTTTTTAAAGGCCAGCCTTCGGGTTGGCCTTTTGCATTTGTGCGGTCATTTTTGCCCGGCGGCGCTTCGCTTGCACGGGCCTACGGGTTTTTGAGGTATTTGTAGGCCGGGTAAGGCGCAGCCGCCACCCGGCGATAAAATGATACCGTTTACACCTCACGTTACCCGCCTCGCTTTCAGAATAATCTCTTTGCATGATCGCCTTTCTTCTGCTGTTACATTTCTTTTCGGTTAAGTCTGAATTTCATACAAACGCGATGCATATCAACTAAATTAGCTCTATATTTTCAAAGATTTAATTATTTTTACGGTTACAGGGTAGTGTAACCGATTACACCAATGTGATTTGTCTCACATATTTTTACGCACTACTCACCTACCCTTAACATCGTTAAAACTGATAACCCAACTGGAGGGCATAATGCCTGACAATAAAAAACAGGGGCGTACGTCCAACAAGGCGATGACATTCTTCGTCTGCTTCCTCGCAGCCCTGGCAGGATTACTCTTTGGCCTGGATATCGGCGTAATTGCCGGTGCGTTACCTTTCATCACTGATGAGTTCCAGATCAGCGCGCATACCCAGGAATGGGTGGTTAGCTCCATGATGTTCGGTGCGGCCGTCGGTGCGGTTGGTAGCGGCTGGCTCTCCTTTAAGCTCGGGCGTAAAAAGAGCCTGATGATCGGCGCGATCCTCTTCGTTGCCGGTTCTCTGTTCTCTGCTGCCGCGCCTAACGTGGAAGTGCTGATTATCTCCCGCGTCCTGTTAGGACTGGCCGTCGGCGTCGCGTCGTATACCGCACCGCTGTATCTTTCCGAAATTGCACCGGAGAAAATTCGCGGCAGTATGATTTCGATGTACCAGTTGATGATCACCATCGGTATTCTGGGTGCATACCTTTCCGATACGGCCTTTAGCTACAGTGGCGCATGGCGCTGGATGCTGGGCGTCATCATCATTCCTGCCATCCTGCTGCTGATTGGCGTTTTCTTCCTGCCGGACAGCCCGCGCTGGTTTGCCGCCAAACGCCGCTTCCACGATGCGGAACGTGTGCTGCTGCGTCTGCGTGATACCAGCGCAGAGGCGAAAAACGAGCTGGAAGAGATCCGTGAAAGCCTGCAGGTTAAGCAGTCCGGCTGGGCACTGTTCAAAGAGAACAGTAACTTCCGTCGTGCGGTGTTCCTGGGCGTGTTGCTGCAGGTGATGCAGCAGTTCACCGGGATGAACGTCATCATGTATTACGCACCTAAAATCTTCGAACTGGCGGGTTACACCAATACCACCGAGCAGATGTGGGGCACCGTTATCGTCGGTCTGACTAACGTGCTGGCAACCTTTATCGCTATCGGTCTGGTTGACCGCTGGGGACGTAAGCCAACGCTGACGCTGGGCTTCCTGGTGATGGCCGTCGGGATGGGCGTACTCGGAACGATGATGCATATGGGTATCCACTCGCCGACCGCACAGTATTTCGCCGTGGCGATGCTGCTGATGTTTATCATCGGGTTTGCAATGAGTGCCGGTCCGCTGATTTGGGTGCTGTGCTCTGAAATCCAGCCGCTGAAAGGGCGTGATTTTGGTATCACCTGCTCTACCGCGACCAACTGGATTGCCAACATGATCGTCGGCGCAACATTCCTGACCATGCTCAACAACCTGGGCAATGCGAACACCTTCTGGGTCTACTCTGGCCTGAACCTGTTCTTTATTGTTCTGACGGTCTGGCTGGTTCCTGAAACCAAACATGTTTCCCTGGAACACATTGAACGTAACCTGATGAAAGGTCGTCCGCTGCGCGAAATCGGCGCACACGACTAATCCTCTGGCGGGAGGTGCCTCTTGCACCTCCCCGCTTCGCGCTTTATGCTCTGCCCCTATGAAAGCTCCCCGTCTCCCCATTGCCATTCAGCAAGCCGTCATGCGCAGCCTGCGGGAAAAACTCGCCCAGGCGAACCTGAAGCTCGGCCGCAATTATCCGGAACCTAAGCTCGTTTATCAGCAGCGTGGAACCGCGGCGGGCACCGCCTGGCTGGAATCGTATGAGATCCGCCTGAACCCGGTGCTGATGATGGAAAACCAGCAGGCGTTTATTGAGGAAGTGGTGCCGCACGAACTGGCGCATCTGCTGGTATGGAAACACTTTGGCCGCGTGGCACCGCACGGGAAAGAGTGGAAGTGGATGATGGAGGCGGTGCTCGGGGTTCCGGCTCGTCGAACCCATCAGTTCGAACTGGAATCGGTGCGTCGCAATACCTTCCCCTACCGCTGCCAGTGCCAGCAGCACCAGTTGACCGTCCGCCGTCATAATCGTGTGGTACGCGGCGAGGCCACTTACCGCTGCGTCAAATGCGGTGAACCACTGGTCGCGGAATGATCTGTTGAACAATCAGGAACTTTCCTGATCTGCCTGATTGCATACAGGAACAACATTCGCTACGTTGCGGGCTCGTTTTGACACGGAGTGTAAGATGTCCCGTAATGTTTCTCTCGCGGTCGCCTTTCTGACGACAGCGCTCTCCGGCCATGCTCTGGCCGACGGTATCAACAGTTTCTCTCAGGCTAAGACCGCAGGCGTTAAGGTAAATGCTGACGTCCCTGGCGATTTCTACTGTGGCTGTAAAATTAACTGGCAAGGTAAAAAAGGGGTCGTTGACCTCGAATCCTGCGGCTATAAGGTGCGTAAAAACGAGAATCGCGCCAGCCGCATCGAATGGGAACATGTGGTTCCCGCATGGCAGTTTGGTCACCAGCGTCAGTGCTGGCAGGATGGCGGACGTAAAAACTGCGCCAAAGATCCGGTCTACCGCCAGATGGAAAGCGATATGCACAACCTGCAGCCCGCGGTAGGCGAAGTGAATGGCGATCGTGGCAATTTTATGTACAGCCAGTGGAACGGTGGCGAGGGGCAGTACGGACAGTGCGCCATGAAGGTGGATTTTAAAGAGAAAGTCGCCGAGCCGCCTGCCCGTGCGCGCGGCAGCATTGCCCGCACCTACTTCTATATGCGTGACCGTTACAACCTCAACCTTTCACGTCAGCAAACGCAGTTGTTCAACGCCTGGGACAAGCTGTACCCGGTAACGGAGTGGGAGTGCCAGCGCGACGCGCGCATCGCCAAAGTCCAGGGGAATCATAACCCTTACGTCCAGCGGGCTTGCCAGGCGCAAAAGAGCTAACCTACACTAGCGGCAATTCGCTTACATTGCATGACACACGGAATTTCTGACTATGCGCATCCCTCGCATCTATCACCCTGAACTGATTACCCCAGGTGGTGAAATCGCCCTGTCTGACGACGCCGCTAACCACGTTGGCCGCGTGCTGCGCATGGGCGCAGGCCAGGCAATCCAGCTCTTTGACGGTTCTAATCAGGTTTTCGACGCGGAAATCACGCGGGCCGATAAAAAAAGCGTGCATGTGAATGTATTGCGCGGTGAAGTGGACGACCGTGAATCGCCGCTGCACATTCATCTGGGACAGGTAATGTCGCGCGGAGAAAAGATGGAGTTCACCATTCAGAAATCCATTGAACTGGGTGTAAGCCTCATTACGCCACTTTTTTCTGAGCGCTGCGGCGTTAAACTGGATGCGGAACGTCTGAACAAAAAGATCCAGCAGTGGCAGAAAATCGCCATTGCGGCGTGTGAACAGAGCGGCCGCAACCGTATTCCGGAGATCCGCCCAGCGATGGATCTGGAAGAGTGGTGTGCCGAGGAGGAGAGCGGGCTGAAGCTCAATCTCCATCCACGCGCCAGCGCCAGCATCAACACGCTGCCGCTGCCCGTCGAACGTGTACGGCTGTTGATTGGTCCTGAAGGCGGCCTTTCGGCGGACGAAATTGCGATGACGGCACGTTACCAGTTTACTGATATTCTGTTGGGACCTCGCGTTCTGCGCACTGAGACAACGGCACTCACAGCCATTACCGCGCTACAGGTACGGTTTGGCGATCTGGGTTGACCCATTAACGGAGAAGAACATGATCAAGCTCGGCATCGTGATGGACCCCATCGCAAATATTAACATCAAGAAAGATTCCAGCTTCGCCATGCTGCTGGAAGCGCAGCGTCGGGGCTATGAACTCCACTATATGGAGATGAACGACCTTTACCTGATCAACGGTGAAGCCCGCGCACGCACCCGCATTGTTAACGTCGAGCAGAACTACGATAAATGGTACGAATTCGGCACCGAGCAGGACATTACGCTTGCCGACCTCGATGTGATCCTGATGCGTAAAGATCCGCCGTTCGACACCGAATACATCTACTGCACCTATATTCTTGAACGCGCAGAAGAGAAAGGAACGTTGATCGTCAATAAACCGCAGAGCCTGCGCGACTGTAACGAAAAGCTCTACACCGCGTGGTTTTCTGACCTGACGCCGGAAACGCTGGTGACCCGCAGCAAGGCACAGTTGAAAGCGTTCTGGCAAAAGCACAGCGATATCATCTTAAAACCGCTGGACGGCATGGGCGGCGCGTCCATCTTTCGTGTCAAAGAAGGCGATCCAAACATTGGCGTGATTGCGGAGACACTGACCGAGCACGGCAGCCGTTACTGCATGGCGCAGAATTACATTCCTGCCATCGTCGACGGTGACAAGCGTGTTCTGGTGGTTGATGGTGAACCGGTCCCTTACTGCCTGGCACGTATCCCGCAGGGCGGCGAAACCCGCGGCAACCTGGCAGCCGGTGGTCGTGGCGAACCGCGCCCGCTTACCGAAAGCGACTGGGAAATTGCCCGCCGCGTTGGTCCAACGCTCAAAGCCAAAGGTCTGATCTTCGTTGGTCTGGATATCATCGGCGATCGCCTGACCGAAGTGAACGTCACCAGCCCGACCTGCATTCGTGAGATTGAAGCGGAATTCCCGGTTTCGATCACCGGGATGCTGATGGACGCTATCGAAAAACGTTTACAGAAATAACCTGTGACAGCGCCTGCGTTTGTCCCCATACTGGGCGCTGTCGCTTTTTAAACCAGGAAACAGAACCTCTGACAATGAATTTACAGCATCACTTTCTTATTGCCATGCCTGCTCTCCAGGACCCAATTTTCCGCCGCGCCGTGGTTTATATTTGTGAATACAATGAAGACGGTGCGATGGGGATTATCATCAACAAGCCGCTGGAAAACCTGCAGGTTGAAGGGATTCTGGACAAACTGAAAATCACGGCTGAGGAGCGTCTGCCTGAAATCCGCCTTGATAAGCCAGTGATGCTGGGTGGGCCTCTTGCAGAAGATCGTGGTTTTATTCTGCATACGCCGCCGATCTTTTCTTCCAGCATACGTATCTCTGATAACACCGTGATCACGACCTCGCGCGACGTGCTTGAAACGCTGGGCACCGCCAGTCAGCCTTCCGAGGTACTGGTTGCGCTGGGCTACGCCTCCTGGGAGAAGGGCCAGCTTGAACAGGAAATTCTGGATAACGCCTGGCTGACCGCCCCCGCGGATATGAACATCCTGTTTAAAACGCCGATCGCCGATCGCTGGCGTGACGCCGCAAAACTGATTGGCATCGATATTCTGACCATGCCGGGCGTAGCGGGGCATGCATAATGAGCGGAACGCTGCTTGCCTTTGATTTTGGCACCCGAAGCATTGGCGTCGCGGTCGGTCAACGCATCACCGGTACGGCGCGCCCGTTAACGGCCCTGAAAGCCAACGACGGTACGCCAGACTGGAATCTTATTGAGCGTCTGCTCAAAGAGTGGCAGCCGGACGACGTGATTGTCGGGCTTCCTCTGAACATGGACGGCACCGAACAACCGCTTACCGCCAGAGCACGGAAGTTCGCCAACAAAATCCACGGACGCTTTGGCGTATCAGTGAAGCTGCACGACGAGCGACTCAGCACCGTTGAAGCACGTGCTGGTCTGTTTGAGCACGGTGGATTCAGGGCTCTCAATAAAGGCAGCGTCGACTCTGCCTCTGCCGTCATCATTCTCGAAAGCTATTTCGAACAGGGTTTCTGAGTCGCCGGGGCTACAGCCGCCCCTGCGCCCTTCTTTCCGCCAGGCTCTGGTCGAAATTCTGCATCCCTGCCTGCTGACCGGTTTGTATGATGCCGGGCAATTGCCACGTTTTTCCTTCGCGGATGAGATTTGCCGCCGCCGATGTGTTCACCAGCAACTCATAAAGCGCAACGCGCCCACCCTGAATATCCTGACGCAGTTTTTGCGCCAGTACCGCACGCAGGCTTCCTGCCAGCTGGTTACGCACCGGATCTTTCTCCTGCGCCGGGAAGGTATCCACCAGCCGTTCGATAGCCTGCGGAGCGCCGCGTGTATGCAGCGTCGCCAGCACCAGATGGCCAGTTTCCGCCGCCGTGAGCGCCAGGCGGATGGTTTCGCTGTCGCGCAGTTCGCCCAGTAAAATGACGTCCGGATCTTCACGTAGCGCACTGCGTAGCGCCTCGGCAAATGACGGAGCGTGCTGACCTATCTCCCGTTGCTGAATCAGGCAACGTTCACTCTGGTACATAAATTCCACCGGATCTTCGAGCGTCAGAATATGCCCGTCAGTATGATGGTTGAGAAAATCGACCATCGCCGCGAGCGTGGTGGATTTACCGCTTCCGGTCGCCCCTGTGACCAGAATCAGTCCGCTGTCATTGGATAGCAGCTCCGGGATCGCCCGCGGCACACCCAGCCTGGAGAGTTGCGGGCAGGAAAGCGGCAACAGCCGAAGCACGACTGAAATCCCCTTCATGTGGTTAAACGCACTACCGCGCAGGCGCTGATTGCCTGCGAGCGTGACGGCAAAATCTACCTGCCCGTTTGCCCACCACGCCCCCTGCTGCTCATCGCTGAGCCACATTTTTAATAGCGCTTCCACGTCAGGCGAGGGAAACGGCGCAGGCTCAAGACGCCCTAATCTGCGCCAGCGCGGGGGGGAATCACTGCACAGGTGTAGATCGGAGACGTTATGCTTTACACTAAGGGCCACAATTTCTTCCATATCCATACATTACTCCTCGGAAAATGAACGACATTGCGCATAACCTGGCACAGGTCCGGGACAAAATCTCAGCCGCTGCAACACGTTGCGGCCGTGCTTCAGAAGAAGTTACGTTACTTGCAGTCAGTAAAACGAAGCCTGCGAGCGCTATCGCAGAAGCGATTGATGCGGGCCACCGGGCGTTTGGTGAAAACTATGTGCAGGAAGGCGTGGATAAAATTCGTTTCTTCCAGGAACAGGGGAAGACAGATCTCCAGTGGCACTTTATTGGCCCGCTGCAGTCGAACAAAAGCCGTCTGGTGGCGGAGCATTTCGACTGGTGCCATACCATTGACCGTCTGCGCATTGCAACGCGTCTGAGCGAGCAGCGTCCGGCAGAGATGCCTGCACTTAACGTGCTGATTCAAATCAATATCAGTGATGAAAACAGCAAGTCCGGCATTGCCCTGAGCGAGCTGGATGCGCTGGCCGCAGAGGTGGCCGCCCTGCCGTGCTTAACCCTGCGCGGGCTGATGGCAATCCCGGCACCTGAGTCAAGTTATGAAAGGCAGTTTGCCGTGGCACAGCAAATGGCTGTAGCATTTGAAGCGCTCAAGGCGCGCTATGACACGGTAGACACGCTTTCTCTGGGCATGTCGGATGATATGGAAGCCGCCATCGCGGCAGGCAGCACTATGGTTCGCATCGGCACGGCAATTTTTGGTGCGCGCGATTACACAAAAAAATAAGGAAACCTGAGGAACGCCATGAAGACGTTGACTTTCCTGCTTTCAACGGTCATTGAGCTGTATACGATGGCGCTTTTGCTGCGCGTCTGGATGCAGTGGGCCCGTGTTGATTTTTACAATCCGTTCTCGCAGTTTGTCGTGAAAATCACGCAACCTGTTGTCGGGCCTTTACGCCGCATTATTCCGGCGATGGGTCCGATTGACAGTTCATCTCTGCTGATGGCGTTTATTCTGAGCGTTATCAAAGCGATCGTGCTGTTTATGGTCATCACCTTCCAGCCGATTATCTGGATTGCTGCCGTCCTGATTCTGGTCAAAACCGTCGGGCTGCTGATCTTCTGGGTACTGCTGGTGATGGCAATCATGAGCTGGGTAAGCCAGGGGCGTAGTCCGGTGGAATATGCCCTGATCCAGCTGGCAGAGCCGCTGCTGCGTCCAATTCGTAATCTGCTACCTTCAATGGGCGGCATCGATTTTTCGCCAATGATCCTTGTCCTGCTGCTGTATGTGGTCAATATGGGGATCGCTGAGCTGTTACAGTCAACTGGCAACATGCTGCTGCCGGGGCTGTGGATGGCGCTATGAGTGCAGTAAGCACCTGCGCTGACGGGCTGGTTTTACGGCTGTATATTCAGCCGAAAGCCAGTCGCGACAGTATTGTTGGGCTGCATGGCGACGAGTTAAAAGTCGCCATTACTGCCCCGCCCGTGGACGGCCAGGCGAACGCGCACCTGACCAAATATCTGGCTAAACAGTTTCGCGTCGCTAAAAGCCAGGTCATCATTGAAAAAGGTGAACTTGGGCGGCATAAACAGGTAAAAATCCTCAATCCGCAATCTATCCCGACGGAAGTCGCGGCTCTGACAGAACAGGACTAAACCATGCAGAAAGTTGTTCTCGCTACCGGCAATGCCGGTAAAGTGCGCGAGCTGGCCTCGCTTTTAAATGATTTTGGGCTGGATGTGGTGGCGCAGACCGAGCTTGGCGTGGAGTCCGCCGACGAGACGGGCCTGACGTTTATCGAAAACGCGATCCTGAAAGCGCGCCATGCCGCGCAGGTTACCGGCCTGCCCGCGATTGCCGACGACTCCGGGCTGGCCGTTGATTTTCTCGGCGGTGCGCCGGGGATTTACTCTGCACGCTATTCCGGCGTGGACGCGACCGACCAGCAGAATCTGGAAAAGCTACTTGTTGCCCTGAAAGACGTACCGGACGAACAGCGCACCGCGCAGTTCCACTGTGTGCTGGTTTATATGCGTCATGCGGAAGACCCGACACCGATCGTCTGCCACGGCAGCTGGCCAGGCGTGATTACCCGTGAAGCGGCTGGCAACGGCGGCTTCGGCTACGACCCGATCTTCTTTGTCCCGACCGAGGGCAAAACCGCTGCGGAACTGACCCGCGAAGAAAAAAGCGCGATTTCCCACCGTGGACGCGCACTGAAATTGTTACTGGAAGCATTACGTAATGGCTAATTTGCCACCTCTGAGTCTTTATATTCACATCCCGTGGTGCGTGCAGAAATGCCCGTACTGCGATTTCAACTCGCACGCGCTGAAGGGCGAAGTGCCGCATGATGACTACGTTGCGCATCTGCTGGCCGACCTGGACGCTGATGTACCTTACGCACAAGGACGTGAAGTTAAGACCATTTTCATTGGTGGCGGTACGCCGAGCCTGCTTTCTGGCCCGGCGATGCAAACGCTGCTGGATGGCGTGCGTGCGCGCCTGAAGCTGGCTGCGGATGCTGAAATTACGATGGAAGCCAACCCCGGCACCGTTGAGGCCGACCGGTTTGTCGAGTACCAGCGTGCGGGCGTAAACCGCATTTCCATCGGCGTGCAGAGCTTTAGCGAGCCGAAGCTGAAACGTCTGGGGCGCATTCACGGCCCGGAAGAGGCGAAGCGTGCGGCAAATCTGGCGACGGGGCTTGGCCTGCGCAGTTTCAACCTTGATTTGATGCACGGCCTGCCGGATCAGTCGCTGGAGGAGGCGCTGGATGATTTACGCCAGGCGATTGAACTGAATCCGCCGCATCTGTCGTGGTATCAGCTAACCATTGAGCCGAACACGCTGTTTGGCTCTCGCCCGCCGGTGCTGCCGGATGACGATGCGCTGTGGGATATCTTCGAGCAGGGCCACCAGTTGTTAACCGCTGCGGGCTATCAGCAGTACGAAACGTCCGCCTACGCGAAGCCGGGTTATCAGTGTCAGCACAACCTGAACTACTGGCGCTTTGGTGATTATCTGGGCATTGGCTGCGGCGCGCATGGCAAAGTGACTTTCCCGGACGGGCGCATTCTGCGTACCGCCAAAACGCGTCATCCGCGTGGGTATATGGAAGGCCGCTACCTGGAGCGTCAGCACGATGTCGAAGCGGTAGATAAGCCGTTTGAATTCTTTATGAACCGCTTCCGCCTTCTGGAAGCCGCGCCACGTAAGGAGTTTACGCTCTATACCGGTTTGCCGGAGTCAGTGATTCGTCCACAGATTGACGAAGCGCTGGCGCAAGGGTATCTCACGGAATGTGAGGAATACTGGCAGATCACCGAGCACGGCAAACTGTTCCTAAACTCCCTTCTTGAGCTGTTCCTCGCTGAAGATTCCTGAAGGCTGATTCAGGATTTTGCATCCCGTTCTGCTGGCTGAGGAAAAGGCTGGCAGAATGTGGAGATGGAAATTATTCGTTCATACGCAAAGCAGCTCAGATGCGAGCTAACGCAGGAAGAAAGGCGGTTATGGTATGTACTGCGCAGCCGCCGTTTCGAAAATTATAAATTTCGTCGCCAACATCCGGTAGGTCACTACATTCTGGATTTTGCCTGCTGCGCGGCTCGTCTGGCTATAGAACTGGATGGCGGACAACATGAGGAAAATCATGAATATGATCGCCAAAGGACGGTGTGGTTAAACCAAAAGGGCTGGTACGTTATTCGATTCTGGAACAATGAACTAAGGAATAACGAAGAGGCGGTCTTAGAAAAGATCCTTGAAACGCTGCAAATGCTGCAACCCTCACCCCGGCCCTCTCCCTGAAAGGGAGAGGGAGCAAACCATCCCCTCGCCCCTTTGGGGAGAGGGTTAGGGTGAGGGGAAATTACTTCAACGTCCCCACCAGCGCCTTCCGGCTATCTTCTAATGACACCACGCGTTTACACACGTCTTTCCCGAACTGCTGGAAATCCTCTTCCTGGTTCTTCCATTCGTTCTGAATTGAAGTCTGCAAACCGCCCAGGCTGCCCAGCACGCCCTGCAGTGGGTTACCGCCGCCTTTCAGCACGGCTTTTGCCCCCATCTCGTTGATGCTGTCCTGCAGGATGCCGCCCATCGCCTGGTTCACCAGCTGCTGGCCATCGGCACGCACCTGATCAATCGCCTTATAGTGGAACGTCAGGCCGTCGGTGCGATGCTCAATAATGCGGTTCATCTGCTCTTTCAGCTGTTTGTCCAGCTTCGTCAGACGCGTGCGCATGTTGCTGCTTTCACCCACCTCTTTGGTGATGATCTTATCCAGCGCCACGCGGCTTTTCTCCACGCGGGTCAGCGCGCCTTCGTCAATCCACGGCAGTGCGGTGCGCAGCTCGGCCTGATAATCTTTCGCCTGCTCACGCTGCGCGGCGGTGAGGTTTTGCGGTTTGCCGTTAAAGGTCACGTTGCCATCCGGCGTAATCACCAGATCGCCATTCTCACCTTTGACCTGCACGGTTTGCGGGCTTAACACCACGTCATCACGCGGGGTGACGCTACATTTATACTCCGCATGGGCGGTGAATCCGGTTGCCATTAGTGCAACAGCCAGCAACGTTTTGCGCATCATAAACACTCCCTCAGACAAAATGGGCCAGCTAATGCTGGCCCCGTACTGCTTAATTAGTCCCACCAAACGTCGAAAAGTTCGCTGATGCGCACATCTTCGAATTTGCGGTCTTCAAGCCATTTGCGCACGGCGGCCTGATGTTCTTCGGTGCATTTACCCACTTCCTGGGTGCAGATCAGACCTTCCCACGCCAGATAGCCGCTACCGTCAAAGGCCAGCTTGTTTGGCTCGATCACCTCGTTAATGAACGCATCAACGTCCTGATCGATCTGTTCCACACTGGTGCCTTCAGGGAAACGCCAGGCAACGGAG
Organism: Enterobacter sp. MALB-1; assembly: GCF_041021625.1. Classification (NCBI taxonomy): domain Bacteria; kingdom Pseudomonadati; phylum Pseudomonadota; class Gammaproteobacteria; order Enterobacterales; family Enterobacteriaceae; genus Enterobacter; species Enterobacter sp. MALB-1. Next base: position 827,915 of record NZ_JBDPJL010000001.1, on the reverse strand, counting down.
AAACCCACTTCCTGGAATTCTTCGATGTGCATCTTTTTACGCAGACGACGGCTACGATTCTTTGCCATTATTTCACCCTCTCGAACATTAAGTCCCATACGCCGTGACCAAGTCGATGGCCACGCTGTTCAAATTTTGTCACCGGACGTGAATCCGGACGCGGTACATAGTCGTTGCTCGCTGACTGGTTTTTATAGCCATCCAGAGACGACATTACTTCCAGCATATGTTCCGCATAAGGTTCCCAGTCGGTCGCCATGTGGAAAACGCCGCCCAGTTTTAACTTGCTTTTCAGCAGCTCTGCAAACGGTGCCTGAACGATACGGCGTTTATTATGACGTGCTTTGTGCCACGGGTCAGGGAAAAAGAGCTGAACCATGTTCAAAGAATTGTCAGGAATCATTTTATGCAGCACTTCTACCGCGTCGTGACACATCACGCGCAGGTTTTCCACGCCCTCTTCATGGGCCGTTGCCAGACACGCGCCGACGCCAGGCGAATGCACCTCAATGCCGAGGAAGTTCTGCTCCGGGCGCGCTTTTGCCATGGTCACCAGCGACGTGCCCATACCGAAGCCAATCTCCAGCGTGACAGGCGCGTCGCGGCCAAACAGCTCAGTAAAGTCGAGTGGCTGCTCGCTGAACTCAACGCCCATCACCGGCCAGTAGTTGTCCAGCGCGTGTTGCTGCCCTTTAGTCAGGCGGCCCTGACGGCGGACAAAGCTGCGAATCCGGCGCAGCGGGCGACCGTTTTCATCAAATTCCGGTGAAATGACGTCGTTTTTCATAAAAGAGTTGTCTGCTTGTGAGAGTGTTCGGGAAACGGGCATTATCCAAAGTTAAGGCTTCTATGCAAGCATGGGAAAGATCCGGTTTACAGCAGATTAACGCTGTGCTGCAATCTGCCTCCCTGATTATGCGAATCGATGACCATGCAAGCCTCTCAATTTTCAGCCCAGGTGCTGGACTGGTACGACAAATACGGGCGCAAAACCCTGCCCTGGCAAATTGAAAAAACGCCGTACAAAGTATGGCTCTCCGAGGTGATGTTGCAACAAACGCAGGTCGCCACGGTCATTCCTTACTTTGAGCGTTTTATGGCGCGCTTCCCGACGGTGACCGATCTGGCCAACGCGCCGCTGGACGAGGTCCTGCACCTGTGGACGGGTCTGGGCTACTACGCCCGTGCGCGTAATCTGCACAAAGCGGCGCAACAGGTGGCAACGCGCCATAACGGTCAATTTCCGGAAACGTTCGACGAGGTGGCGGATCTCCCCGGCGTCGGGCGCTCCACTGCAGGCGCAATTCTCTCTCTATCTTTAGGCAAGCACTTTCCCATCCTCGATGGCAACGTGAAACGCGTGCTCGCACGCTGTTATGCCGTTGACGGCTGGCCGGGTAAGAAAGACGTGGAGAAACACCTGTGGGAGATCAGTGAAGTGGTTACGCCGGCGAAAGGCGTCGAGCGTTTTAACCAGGCGATGATGGATCTCGGCGCGATGGTCTGCACACGCTCTAAACCGAAGTGCGAACTCTGCCCGGTGAACAACCTGTGCGTCGCCTGTGCCAACCATTCATGGTCACAATATCCCGGTAAAAAACCGAAGCAGACGCTGCCGGAGCGCACCGGCTATATGCTGCTGATGCAGCACGGTGATGAGGTCTTTCTGGCGCAGCGTCCACCGAGCGGCCTGTGGGGTGGTCTATACTGCTTCCCACAGTTTGAAAGTGAAGACTTGCTGCGGGAATGGCTTAAACAGCGCGGGATTGCGGCTGATAACCTCACGCAACAGACAGCGTTCCGTCATACCTTCAGCCATTTCCATCTCGATATTGTGCCCATGTGGCTTCCCGTGTCCTCATTCACCTCATGCATGGATGAAGGCACCGGTCTCTGGTATAACTTAGCGCAACCGCCATCAGTCGGGCTGGCGGCTCCCGTGGAGCGCCTGTTACAGCAATTACGTGTTGGTGCAATGGTTTAGCACCGGCAGATAAAAGAGGAATGAGTATGGCCAGAACCATTTTTTGTACTTTCCTGCAGCGTGACGCTGAAGGCCAGGACTTCCAGCTCTACCCAGGTGACCTGGGTAAGCGCATCTATAACGAGATCTCCAAAGAAGCCTGGGCGCAGTGGCAGCATAAGCAAACCATGCTGATTAACGAGAAAAAACTCAGCATGATGAACCCGGAACATCGCAAACTGCTGGAACAGGAGATGATTAACTTCCTGTTCGAAGGCAAAGACGTGCACATCGAAGGCTATACGCCACCGGAAAAATAATATCGCGCTGCTGATGCCCGGCGGCGCTTCGCTTGCACGGGCCTACGGTTTTGTAGGCCTGGTAAGCGCAGCGCCATCCGGCGAAAGCAACGACTAAGCAAACACAACACGCACTCCCGGAATGATGAAAAAATTTTTAGCGCTAGCGCTTGTTGCGCCGTTGCTTGTGTCTTGTTCTTCAAATAAAGGCGATGATTACAACGAAGCCTGGGTTAAGGACACCAACGGTTTTGACATTCTGATGGGGCAGTTTGCCCACAACATCGAGAACATTTGGGGATTTAACGAAGTTCTTATTGCCGGACCGAAGGACTACGTTAAGTACACCGACGCTTATCAGACCCGTAGCCACATCAACTTTGATGACGGTACGATCACCATTGAAACCATTGCAGGCACTGAGCCTGCGGCACGTTTACGTCAGGCGATTATCAAAACATTGCTGATGGGTGACGATCCTGGTTCTATCGATCTCTACTCCGATGCCGATGACATCACCATCTCCAAAGAGCCGTTCCTCTACGGGCAGGTGGTCGATCAGACCGGCCAGCCGATCCGCTGGGAAGGCCGCGCGTCTAACTTTGCCGACTACCTGCTGAAAACGCGGCTGAAAAGCCGTTCCAACGGCCTGAAGATTATCTACAGCGTCACCATCAACCTGGTGCCGAACCACCTCGACAAACGTGCGCATAAGTACCTGGGCATGGTGCGTCAGGCCTCGCGTAAATATGGCGTGGATGAGTCGCTGATCCTGGCGATTATGCAGACCGAATCATCGTTTAACCCCTACGCGGTGAGCCGTTCCGACGCGCTGGGGCTGATGCAGGTTGTGCAGCACAGCGCCGGTAAAGACGTCTTCCGCGCGCAGGGTAAATCCGGCACGCCGAGCCGCAGCTATCTGTTTGATCCGCAGAGCAATATTGATACCGGCACCGCCTATCTGGCGATGCTGAACAATGTCTATCTGGGCGGAATTGATAACCCGACGTCACGTCGCTATGCGGTAATCACCGCGTATAACGGTGGCGCGGGCAGCGTGCTGCGCGTCTTCTCGAATGACAAAGTGCAGGCCGCGAACATCATTAACAGCATGGCACCGGGAGATGTCTACTCAACGCTCACCACCCGCCACCCGTCGGCGGAATCCCGGCGCTACCTCTACAAGGTAAATACGGCGCAGAAGAACTATCGTCGTCGATGATCGGCTCATACTCTCCCACAGGGAGAGTATGTTCTGCTTCCCCTCTCCCTATGGGAGAGGGTCAGGGTAAGGGCATCAGGCCGCACCCATCCCCATCCATACGAAAACGTTATTTGCATCACAATCCAGACTGCAAATTAATGTGGATTGCATTTTTTTGCGGGAGGTAACAAAACATAACGTCGCCTGCTGATAGAATTGCATCAAATAACAACCCTGAATGTTCCTATAACAACATATCTTCCGCTCACTTGTGAGGAAAGTAACATGAACCTTAAGCTGCAGCTTAAAATATTGTCGTTTCTGCAGTTCTGCCTGTGGGGTAGCTGGCTGACTACACTCGGCTCCTATATGTTTGTGACGCTCAAGTTCGATGGCGCGTCAATCGGTGCCGTCTACAGCTCGCTCGGTATTGCGGCTGTCTTCATGCCAACGCTGCTCGGTATCGTGGCGGATAAGTGGTTAAGTGCGAAATGGCTGTATATGCTTTGCCACCTCGTGGGTGCGGGGACGCTGTTTATGGCGGCCGAAGTGACCACGCCGGGGGCGATGTTCATGGTGATCCTGCTGAACTCGCTGGCCTATATGCCGACGCTTGGCCTGATCAACACCATCTCCTACTACCGCCTGAAATCGGCCGGTATGGATATCGTTACCGATTTCCCACCCATCCGTATCTGGGGCACCATCGGTTTTATCATGGCGATGTGGGGCGTGAGCTTCGCGGGCTTCGAACTGAGCCATATGCAGCTCTATATCGGTGCTGCGCTCTCCGTGGTGCTGGCGGTATTTACCCTGACGCTGCCAACCATCCCGGTTTCTAACCAGCAGAAAAACCAAAGCTGGAGCACCATGCTCGGCCTGGACGCATTCGCGCTGTTCAAAAACAAACGCATGGCGATCTTCTTTATCTTCTCCATGCTGCTGGGTGCGGAACTGCAGATCACCAACATGTTCGGCAACACCTTCCTGCACAGCTTCGATAACAACCCGCTGTTCTCCGGCAGCTTTATCGTTGAACACGCGTCGGTGATGATGTCCATCTCTCAAATCTCTGAGACGCTGTTCATCCTGACCATCCCGTTCTTCCTGAGCCGCTACGGCATCAAGAACGTTATGCTGATCAGTATCGCCGCGTGGATGTTGCGCTTCGGTCTGTTCGCCTACGGCGACCCAAGCCCGTTCGGCACCGTGCTGCTGGTTCTGTCGATGATTGTTTACGGCTGCGCCTTCGACTTCTTCAACATCTCCGGTTCGGTGTTTGTGGAAAAAGAGGTGAAGCCTGAAATCCGCGCCAGTGCGCAAGGCATGTTCCTGATGATGACCAACGGCTTCGGCTGTATTCTGGGCGGCGTGGTGAGCGGTAAAGTGGTTGAGATGTATACCACCAACGGCATCACCGACTGGCAGCCGGTGTGGCTTATCTTCGCGGGGTACTCGCTGGTGCTGTTCTTCGCGTTTATCGCGCTGTTCAAGTACAAGCACGTGCGCGAACCGCACGGTGCGCAGCCGATCGCGCATTAATCTGTGCGATGTGTGCCCGGTGGCGGCTTCGCCTTACCGGGCCTACAAAAACACCGTTCACAGGCCGGGTAAGCGTTAGCGCCACCCGGCTATTTTATTGCAGTCAGCACCCACCCCACCGACAGCAAATCCGCGCTGCCGCCCGGACTCAGGTTTCGTTCAATCAATGCGTTATCCATCTTAAGCAACGCCTCGCGATCCCAGCCATGCGCCAGCAGTTCCCGCGCATAACTCTGGACATAGCGCAGCCCTTCAGTGCCGCCGCGCGAAACGAGATTACTGTCCTGATTGATCGCCATCAGGCACAACAGCAGCCTGTGAAGCGATCGTCCTTTCCACATATCCAGCGCCTTACGCACCGTGGCAAAACCGCTCTCTGCCTCGCCGCGCGCGCCGGTTAAACCATATTGCTGATACTGCCTCTCGCCCGCCGTCGCCTGTCCGCTGCGTGCTACCAACTCACGCGAAACCAGACCGTTGCAGATGTTACTTACCTCACAACAGAGGCTGTCTGCGGATACATTTTTCACACGCCCGGCAGCGAAGCAAAGCAGACCGAGGGCGAAAATCCCGCCTTTGTGCGTATTCACGCCGTTTGTCGCAACGTACATCGCCTGCTCGCAGGCCATCCCCATCGGGCGGATAATACGTAACTGCTCAGACGCCGGTTTATCCGCATGGGCCTTGCCCAGCTCAGCAAAGCGCGCAAACCACGGCGTAATCGCCGTAATACTGCGAACAAACAGCGCGTGGTCCATATCGCGATGGGAACCGTTGTTGAGCTTGTCCACCAGCCCCGGTTTCGGCGTCAGTTCCAGCTCCTGCCACAGCGCCTCTGCGGCAAGCGCGGGCACACTGAGCGTGCACGGTTTAGTCGCGAGCAAACCAGTCATCGATCATCTTCTCCACGCGAGCCACGACCTCATCAACAGGGTGGTTACGCGAACGGGAACAGGCATGCGCAGGCTCGTCGCAAATCAGGCACCGACGCAAGTGCGCACCTAAAGACTGACGCCCGACGTGACCGTTTTCAGGGCAAATCACATCCAGATCCCACAGCCTGCCGAGCGGATGCGTCTGCTCCAGCTCTGCGCAGTGCGCTTTAATTTCCGCGGCCGGATGAGCCACGCACCACAGCGCTTCTGGCCCAGTCGGGAGCCACAGCACCTGGCGGTCCAGCACCAGCCAGCGGTTCTCCCACAGCAACTGGTCGCACATCTGCAGCGCCACGCCCATGGTGTTGCGATAGCGCAGGCTGTCTTTAATCTCCCCCGGTGTGACCAGGGTGAGGGAAATCACCGGTTGTTGATAGTGCGTAAGCCAGTCAGTCTGGCGTGCTGCGCGGCGCTCTTTCGCCGCCAGCAGTTCATCCAGGCTGACACCCGCCCGCACGGGTGTCGCTATGTTCATATTTACTCCTTTACCTGCCGGACGGTGTCAATCACGCTGCCATCGCGATAGCGGATCACACCCACGATTTTGTCAGTAAATTCAATCGGTTTTGGCATACCCGTGAGTGAGACAGCCCGCTCATACAGCGCGTTGATATCCACAACGTTAAGGCCAGCCGCCAGCAGACGCTCGCGGATCTCCGGGCGCATCGGGTTAACCGCAATCCCGTGATCGGTGACCAGCACGTCGATGCTCTCCCCCGGCGTGAGGCGCGTAGTAACGCGCTTCACCACCGTCGGAATACGGCTACGCAGCAATGGCGCGACTACAATGGTCAGGTTGGCTGCAGCGGCCACGTCGCAGTGCCCGCCGGACGCGCCGCGCATCACGCCATCGGAGCCGGTGATGACGTTGACGTTGAAATCAACGTCGATTTCCAGAGCGCTGAGGATCACCACGTCGAGCTGGTCGCAGCTTGCCGCCTTGCTGCCGGGGTTGGCGTAGACGTTGGTGGAGATCTCCACGTGGTTCGGGTTACGCGCCAGCGAGGCCGCCGCCTGACCGTCAAAGCACTGGGTGTCGAGCAGTTTTTCAATCAGCCCTTTCTCGTGCAGATCCACCAGGCTGCCGGTGATGCCGCCAAGCGCAAAGCGCGCCTTCACGCCGCTGCGCTCCATTTTCTCTTCCATAAAGCGCGTGCAGGCTGTGGCCGCCGCGCCGGAGCCGGTCTGCATCGAGAAGCCCGGTTTGAAGTAGCCGGAGTGCTCAATCACGTCTGCCGCATAGCGGGCGATCATCAGCTCGCGCGGGTTGCTGGTGACGCGCGCCGCGCCGACGCTGATTTTCGCCGGGTCACCCACGCTCTCCACCTGCACAATGAAGTCCACCTGATCCTGCACCAGGCTGGCGGGCATGTTGGGAAACGGCACCAGTTCTTCAGTCAGCAGCACCACCTTACGGGCAAAATGCGCATCCACCATCGCGTAGCCCAGTGAACCACAGCTTGATTTGCCGTGCGTACCGTTGGCGTTGCCAAACTCATCGCTGCACGGCACGCCAAGAAACGCTACGTCAATATTCAGCTCACCGTCCTGCAGCAGCTTCACGCGCCCGCCGTGGGAGTGAATTTGCACCGGCTCATCCATCAGCCCGTGAGAAATGGCATCCGCCAGCTTGCCGCGCATGCCAGAGGTGTAAATTCGGGTGATGACGCCGCTCTCGATATGCTCGATCAGCGCGTCGTTGCAGGTCATTAGCGAGCTGGAGGCCAGCGTCAGGTTTTTGAAGCCCATCCGCGCCAGCAGCGCCACAACGGTGTTGATCACCCGGTCGCCTTCACGAAACGCATGATGAAACGAAATGGTCATCCCGTCCTGCAGGCCGCTGCGCACCACGGCCTCTTCGACAGAAGCACAGAGTTTGCGGCTGTGCTTCGCCTCGCTGTCCGCCAGCCACGGCGTCGCGCTGTGGGCGGTATCAAAGGGTTTTAAGTCCCGCAGATGGGGGAAATTCACGTGAAGAAGTTCTGTCTGATTCATTCTGTCATCCTTACCGACGCACGCCGGAGGCTGCCGCGCGCTCCAGCACGACCTGCGCGTGGTTAATAATCGGGGCGTCGACCATTTTGCCGTTGAGCGATACCACGCCCAGGCCGTTACGTTCGCCCTCTTCTGCGGCTTCGATCACCCGCTTCGCGTGCTCGACCTCCTGCAGGGTTGGCGCATAGGCGTTATGCAGCAGGTCAATCTGGCGCGGGTTAATCAGCGATTTACCGTTAAAGCCCATCTTGCGGATCAACTCGACCTCGCGCAGGAACCCGGCCTCGTCGTTAACGTCTGACCACACCACGTCGAAGGCATCGATGCCAGCGGCGCGGGCGGCGTGCAGCACAGCACAGCGGGCGTAGAACAGTTCGGTACCGTCGCCGCGCTCGGTCTGCATGTCCATCACGTAGTCAAAGGCGGCCAGCGCGATGCCGATTAAGCGCGGAGAGCTGCGGGCAATCGCCACGGCGTTGATCACGCCCACTGCCGATTCAATCGCGGCCATGACGCGGGTTGATCCCACGTCGCGCCCGCATTCGCGCTCAATGCGCGCCAGGTGACCTTCCAGCTCGTCGATATCATCCGGCGTGTCGGTTTTCGGCAGGCGGATCACGTCCACCCCCGCCCGCACGGCGGCTTCCAGATCCAGCAGGCCAAACGGCGTGCTGAGCGGGTTAATGCGCACCACGGTTTCGATATCCTGATACATCGGATGCTGCAGCGCGTGGAACACCAGCATCCGCGCGGTGTCTTTCTCGCGCAGGGCGACGGCGTCTTCAAGATCGAACATGATGGAGTCAGGACGGTAGATAAACGCGGTTGAGAGCATGGCGGCGTTAGCCCCCGGCAGGAACAGCATACTGCGGCGGAGTTTGCTCATTTCAGCGCCCCCCAGTTGATAGCCTGTTCATCGGCGGCACGCATTAGCGCGCTTTGCAGGCGGGCGCGGATCACACAGTCCAGCGCCCCTTTGTCTTCAATAATGATTAAACCCTGGTGCACGTTCATCGTGCGCAATGTCTCGTCAACGACATGGCGGATCTGCTCGCCAAACTGCTTAATCACTTCACTGTGGATGACAATCTCCAGCTCGCCGTCGGCGGGGGCGATTTTCACCATCAGGTCGCTGGACTCCTGCGTACCGGCCAGCGCCTCCCTAACAATTTTCATGATAATTTCCTGATAGTTATGCGACTTCCGCGCTGTAGTGCGCTTCGAGATGCGCGAAAGTGGATTCCGGGACAATCTCCCGAATGCGGGAAAACTGCTGTGTCCTGAGTAAACGGCGCACTTCCGAGGCCGAAATGGCGTTGCCGGTGGCCTTGATGCGCGGCATCTCCACCACATCAATATGCGAGGCCAAAAGGTCGTGCAGCGTCTGGTTGTACTGGCGGGTGATATCGCAGAACGGCTCCGAGCCGATAAAGCGATGGGTGATCCCCAGCGCCGGGGCGATGAAGTCACGGAAGATCAGCACGTCGATTTCACTCCATGCCTGCTGCACTTTGCCTGTCTCCTTCAGGAAGTAGGCCGGAAAAGTGGCGCGGGAGATGATGTACTGCGAGCCTTCATGCACTGACACATTCGTCAGATGCGCCACGCCCAAACGCACCATCTCCAGACGCGCGCTGAACGGGAAGAACGAGGCATCTTCACGCACCACAAACAGGTGCAGGGCATCGCACTGCCGCGCCGCCTGCTCCACCAGATGTCGGTGGCCGAGGGTGAACGGATTGGCGTTCATTACAATCGCGCCGATTTTCTCCCCATACTTACGCTTCGCGGCAAGCGAGCGGCAGTAACGCGCGATCCCCTGCGGCGTGTTCTCCATCAGCACCGCGTTGTTCCCGCTCTGGGCAATCGGCCAGAAACCGCTGCGGCCAAAGCGCTCCTTGTTGCACGGGCGAGTGCAGAGGAAGAGGTGAAAATGGCCGCGCTCCAGCGCGGCATTCTCTACCTCTGCCAGCAACCGCGCGCTGAGATTCTCGCCGCGCAGCTGCTCGTTGACCGCCACGCATTTGATGACGTTGGTAGCAAGCCCGGCGCAACCCACCAGTTGCGAGCCGGACCAGGCTTCGACAAACAGCTCGATGTCGTTGTCGAGGCCCAGGCCGCTGTCTGCCAGCAGGTAACGGATCTGGCTCAGGCGTTCCGGATGTTTCGCCACAAGCGTGTGGCGAAAATCGATAGTGGGTTGACTGTTCATGCCGCGTTTCTCAGTGTGCTGCCGCAAGCCCGGTGGCTGGCGCTTCCATGATCACATTACTCAGATGACCGATATGCTCGATCTCCACCTCAATGCGGTCACCCTCTTTCATAAACAGCGGCGGATTACGTTTTTTACCCACGCCACCAGGGGAGCCGGTAATGATCACATCGCCTGGGCTGAGCCGGGTGAAGGTGCTGATGTACTCGATCAGTTCCGCAACCTTGTGGATCATGCTGCTGGTGTTGTCCTCCTGCACCATGCGCCCGTTCAGCCAGGTACGGATTGCTAACTGATGCGGGTCCGGGATCTCGTCCGCCGTTGCCATCCACGGGCCAAACGCGCCTGTCTGACGCCAGTTTTTCCCGGCGGTAAACCACGTGTGCTGCCAGTCACGGGCGGAGCCGTCCATATAGCAGCTGTAACCTGCCACATGGCGCAGCGCGTCGTCGCGGCTGATGTTCTCGCCACCTTTACCGATGATCACCGCCAGCTCGCCTTCGTAATCGAATTCGCTGGAATGGCGTGGTTTCAGTACCGGTTCATTGTGGCCGGTCTGCGAATCCGGGAAGCGGACAAACAGCGTCGGAGCCGGGTTGTGCTGGTCAAACTCCTTGCGCTTGTCGGCATAGTTCATGCCCACGCAAAGGATTTTCTCCGGCTGCTCAATCACCGGTAAAAAGGTGATGGCGCTCATCGGCACATCCACCGCATCGTTGAGATAACGGGTGGCCTGCGCCAGCCCGTTGCCCTGCAACAGCGCTTTGAGGTCGCTGTAGCGGTCACCCAGACGGCGACCTAAATCAATCACACCTTCGGCCTGGACGATGCCGTAGCTGCGTTTTCCCTGATATAAAAAACTTGCGAGTTTCATTGTTGTTTCCTGAAGACTTAAACGAGGAAGTTGCCCAGTATCAGCAGTGAGACGGAGACGTTAATCGCGCCGCCAATACGGGTAGCAATCTGGGCGAAGGGCATCAGGCTCATGCGGTTGCCTGCGGTCAGGATCGCCACGTCGCCGGTTCCGCCCTGCCCGCTCTGGCAGCAGGAGACGATGGCGACATCAATCGGGTGCATACCAATTTTTTTGCCGACGAAGAAACCGGTTGCCACCAGCGCGGAGACGGTGCTGACGATAACCAGCAGGTTGCTGACGGTGAACGCCGCCACCAGTTCGTGCCACGGGGTGATCGCCACGCCGACGGCAAAGAGGATGGGATAGGTCACGGAAGTCTGGAAGAATTTGTAAACCACCTGAGAGCCTTCCAGCAGACGCGGAGACGCACCGTTGCAGAGCTTCACCAGCACGGCCATAAACAGCATGCCAACCGGCGCAGGCAGACCAATCAGCTTGTGACCGAGCATCCCCAGCATGTAGAGCAGCACCGCCAGCAGCGCGCCGGAGGCAATAGTGGTGACGTCGGCTTTACCGGAGAACGCAGGCTGAGAGACGGTGGTATCGGCATTCGCGCGGTTTGGCATCAGCTGGCCTTCACCGGTCAGGTGCGGGTAGCGTTTACCGAGCTGGTTCAGGCAGCCGGAGATGATGATCGCCGTCAGACCGCCGAGCATCACCATTGGCAGCACGCGGCCGAGCGCCACGCCCTGATCCATGTGCAACAGCGTGGCGTAACCGATAGAGAGCGGGATCGCCCCTTCACCCACGCCGCCTGCCATGATTGGCAGAATGATAAAGAAGAAAATCTGGAACGGCTCAAGACCGAGCGCCAGACCAACGCCCATCCCGACAATCATGCCGACAATTTCACCGCACAGCATCGGGAAGAAGATGCGCAGGAAGCCCTGAATCAGCACCGTGCGGTTCATGCTCATGATGCTGCCGACAATGATGCAGCAAATGTAGAGATAGAGAATGTTGGTGGATTTGTAAAACTTCGTCGTGGATTCCACCACCACGTCCGGCAGCAGGCCATAATAGACCAGCGCGGAAGGGATGAAGGTGGCGCAAATCGCCGCCGCGCCGAGCTTGCCGACAATCGGCAGGCGTTTGCCAAACTCACCGCAGGCAAAGCCGAAGAAGGCCAGCGTCGCCACCATCACCACGATGTCGCTCGGCAGTTTTCCGCCCAGACAATCAATGGCGATCAGCGCGCCCGCCAGGACAAACAGCGGCAGAGGAATAATCCCGATTTTCCAGGTATCCATAATATGCCACCAGCGCTCTTTAAGCGAAGGCCGCTGAATATCAATCGGGTCGTGGGTAACAGAGAATGAATCGTCAGTTGTGCTCATAATAAGCCCCTTAGTTATTTTGTGGGTTCAGCTTAGAGTCACAAAGGCTTACTTTATGTGAGGAAAGGCATATTAAAAGCGAAGTTTTAATGGCAGCTATGGTTTTAATGGTTTCTTTTATTTAATGTGATTTACGCCTTATTTATTGGCGTGGTTTTTATGGTTTCTTTTCTTAATTGAACATACAAATAACATTTATTAATTTCGCCTTAAGATGATAAGCCTTTCGGAAAAATCTTTTACAGAGCGGGCTGTGCAAAGGATCACAAGTTTTCGGCAAAGCAGGCGTCCGCGCCGAAAAAGATGATATATTAGCCTGCCTTGTTGATACCCTGCGTGATAGTTATGAAAGTATCATTTCAGATCAAGCTGTTTATTTCACTGGTAGCCTTTTTCTCGGTACTGTTTGCGCTACTGGGTGGATATTATTATGTCGACGTCGGCAGACAGCTTTATCAGGAAATGAGTGCGCGAGCCAAAATACAGGCCGAAGAGATTGCGCTTATTCCATCTCTGCGCAATGAAGTCGCGCAGAAAGATATCAAAGGCATTCACGACTTTATGCAGAAAATAGCGGCCCACAGCGATGCCAGTTTTATTGTAATTGGCGATAATAAAGGGCTTCATCTGTTCCATTCGGTGTTTGCTGACCGGGTAGGCAAAACGCTGGTCGGCGGGGATAACGACGAGGTGTTGCACGGTAAAAGCACCACCACCATTCGCAAGGGCGGTTTAGGCATTTCGCTGCGCAGCAAAGCCCCCATTTTTAACGATGCGGGACAGGTGGTCGGGATTGTCTCGGTGGGCTATCTCACCAGCTATCTTGATACCATCACCGTCAATAAAGTCGTCAATATTCTAATAGCCGCCGTACTGTTGTTAATCGCCCTGTTTGTCTTTTCCTGGTTTTTCACCCGCAGCATTAAAAAACAGATATTCTCTCTTGAGCCACGTGAAATCGGCCTGCTGGTGCGCCAGCAAAAGGCGATGATGGAGTCGATCTATGAAGGCGTGATCGCGATCGACGACGACCTGCGGATAGAGGTGATCAACCAGGCGGCACGTAAGCTGCTGGGCCTGAGCCAGCCTGCACGCGAGCTGCGTGGTCAGCTGATTAGCCAGGTGATCGCCCCCGTTCCGTTCTTCAACACGCAGACCATGCTGGTGAAAGATACCCATGACGAAATCTGCCGCTTTAACGATCTCACGGTGATTGCCAGCCGGGTACGGATCATGCTGGAAAATTCGCTGCAGGGCTGGGTGATCACCTTTCGCGATCGCAATGAGATCGACTCCCTCAGCGCCCAGCTCAGCCAGGTGAAACGGTATGTCGATAACCTGCGCATCATGCGTCATGAGCAGTTGAACCGCATGACCACGCTCTCCGGCCTGCTGCATATGGGTCGCTACGAAGAGGCGATTGGCTACATTCAGGCGCAGTCGGAACACGCGCAGGAGCTGCTGGACTTTGTCTCTGCACGTTTTAGCTCCCCAACGCTGTGCGGCCTGCTGTTAGGTAAAGCTGCGCGCGCACGGGAAAAAGGCGTTGAGCTGATTTTCGACCCGGCCTGCCGGATGGATAAACCGTTCCAGCCCCTGCTCGAATCAGAACTGATCTCGATTATCGGGAACCTGCTGGATAACGCCATTGAAGCGACGCAGCGCGCTCCACTTCCGCATGAGCCGGTCGAAGTGCTGATAAAACTGAACGAACAGGAACTCATCATAGAAGTGGCCGACCAGGGCGTCGGTATCAAACCGGAGATCCGCGAACAGATATTTGAACGCGGCATCACCACCAAAACACGCGGGGATCACGGTATTGGCCTGTATCTGATCGAAAGTTATGTCACACAGGCTGGCGGGGCGATTGAAGTTGCCGATAACACGCCACGCGGTGCCATTTTCTCTCTGTTTATTCCCGCCACGGGAACCGCACGGCGTCCCGCACAGGAAATGGAAGATACTGATTATGCAACATGAACTTATCGACGTACTGATTGTTGAAGACGAGAACGAACTGGCGCAATTGCACGCGGAGCTTATCAGTAAACACCCGCGTCTGAGGCTGGCAGGGATTGCCTCATCGCTTTCAGACGCGCAGGCACAGCTGGAAAGCAAGCGACCACAGCTAATGTTACTGGATAACTACCTGCCGGACGGCAAGGGCATCACGCTTATCAGCAACCCAATGCTGGCTCGCGCCAACTGCTCGGTGATTTTCATTACCGCCGCCAGCGACATGGACACCTGCAGCCAGGCTATTCGTAACGGCGCGTTTGACTACATCCTGAAGCCGGTTTCCTGGAAGCGGCTCAGCCAGTCGCTGGAGCGCTTTGTGCAGTTCGCTGAGCAGCAGCGCGTCTGGAAGATTGTCGACCAGCAGAACGTGGACTCGTTGTATCAGCTACAGGCAAAAAACTACCGCCTGGATAACGGCAGCAAAGGCATTGAGGAGAACACGCTGGCGCGGGTGCAGACGCTGTTTAACGACAAGGCGACGCACTGTTTTTCCGTGGATGAGGTGGTGAGCGAAACGGGGCTGAGCAAAACCACCACCCGGCGCTATCTGGAGCACTGCGTAGAGGTCGGGTTCCTGAGCGTGGAGATGCTGTACGGGAAGATTGGGCATCCGAGAAGGATGTACCGAAGAGCGGAGGCCTAAAAGATTTTTGTAGGCCCGGTAAGCCTGCGCCACCGGGCAAATCGCCGGGTGGCGCTAGTGCTTACCCGGCCTACGTTCGGGCAGAGGTTTACTTCAACACATACCCATACAACCGCTTAATCCCGTCCGCATCTTTTTCGCTGTAAACGCCCTGCAGTTCCGGCGAGAACCCCGGCAGCAGATTGACGCCCTCTTCCAGCGCCAGGAAATACCGTTGCACCGCACCGCCCCAGATTTCACCCGGCACCACACACAGCACGCCTGGCGGGTAAGGCAGTGCGCCTTCAGCGGCGATACGGCCTTCAGCATCACGAATACGCACTAACTCCACGTTCCCGCGAATATATTCCTGATTCGCATCCTGCGGGTTCATCGCGACCGCAGGCAGGCTCTCCTGACGGAACATCGCCTTTTGCAGATCCTTCACGTTAAAGCTCACGTAGAGATCGTGCATCTCCTGGCACAGCTGGCGAAGGGTGTAGTCGCGATAGCGCACCGGATACTTCTGGTAAATGGTCGGCAGCACGTCCGCGAGTGGCGTGTCGTCTTCAATATGCTGTTCAAACTGGCCGAGCATTGCCACCAGTTGCGCCATCTTCTCGTCGCTTTCGGCAGGCGTCAGCAGGAACAGGATCGAGTTCAGATCGCACTTCTCCGGCACGATGCCGTTCTCACGCAGATAATGCGCGAGGATGGTCGCCGGAATGCCGAAGCCAGTATAGTTACCGGTTTCCGCATCAATGCCCGGCGTGGTCAGCAGCAGCTTGCACGGGTCGACAACATACTGTTCGCTGGCATAGCCTTCAAAACCGTGCCATTTCGCACCCGGCTCAAAGCTGAAGAAGCGACGCTCGCTGGCAATGGCGTGAGTGGGATGATCCTGCCACGGACGCCCCGCCACCACTGGCGGAATAAAGGGTTTGATCATACGGCAATTGGCAATGATCGCTTTGCGCGCCTCAATGCCAAGCTCGACACACTCCGCCCAGAGCCTGCGCCCGCTTTCGCCTTCGTGGATTTTGGCGTTCACGTCCAGCGCGGCAAACAGCGGATAAAACGGGCTGGTGGAGGCATGCAGCATAAACGCATTGTTAAGGCGCTTGTGCGGGCAAAAACGTGCCTGGCCGCGGATGTGGTTATCTTTTTTATGGATCTGCGAGGTTTGCGAGAACCCGGCCTGTTGTTTATGCACCGACTGAGTCACAAAAATGCCCGGATCGTTCTCATTCAGTTCCAGCAGCAGCGGCGAGCTGTCCGCCATCATCGGGATAAACTGCTCGTAGCCCACCCACGCGGAGTCAAAAAGGATGTAATCGCACAGATGGCCGATCTTGTCGATCACCTGACGGGCGTTGTAGATCGTGCCATCGTAGGTGCCAAGCTGGATCACCGCCAGACGAAACGGCCGCTTCTCTGCAGCCTTTTCTGGCGCGACATCACGGATCAGATTTCGCAGAAAGGCGTCGTCAAAACAATGCGCGTCGATGCCACCGATAAAACCAAACGGGTTACGTGCCGCCTCCAGATAAACCGGCGTAGCACCCGCCTGGATCAGCGCACCGTGGTGGTTTGATTTATGGTTGTTGCGGTCGAACAGCACCAGGTCACCGCGGGTCAATAGCGCGTTGGTCACCACTTTGTTGGCGGCCGACGTGCCGTTCAGAACAAAATAGGTTTTGTCTGCGTTAAAGACTTTTGCCGCGAACTTTTGTGCATGTTTGGCGGAGCCTTCGTGGATCAGCAGATCGCCCAGCTTAACGTCGGCATTGCACATATCGGCGCGAAACACGTTCTCACCAAAGAAATCATAGAACTGCCGCCCTGCCGGGTGCTTTTTGAAAAACGCGCCGTGCTGGTGACCAGGGCAGGCAAAAGTGCTGTTTCCCATCGCCACATACTGACTCAGGGTGTCAAAAAAAGGCGGCAGCAGGTTCTCTTCATATTGGCTGGCGGCAGATTCCAGTTCCAGAAACTCCTGTGCTTTACCCGAGATCACGGCCGTGACACCATCAGGAACATCCGTCGGCTCTTGTGAGAACATAAATACCGGAAGCTGGAAGCCCGTGCGTTTCAATAACGCCAGAATGCCGCTACAGCTTTCAGCGACCGTAATGACGACAGCCGCCACATCGGTGAAGTCGGTATTATCCAGCGTCACCTTTTCACGGTGCGTAGACACGGAGGACACCAGCGCGCGGCTGACGGCAATTTTCATGGATTTCATAGGCGCAGTTACCCTCACCGAATGGTGAGACAGGGAGGAGAAAATTCGCGCAATCATGTCACTTTTTATTTTTAGGTGCAACAAGGAATCAGTATGCACTAAAACTTCCAAAGCTAAGCGTAATGCAGTGTTGACGTGTCATAATCATGCAATACCAATGATTAAGTAACAGGAGTTAACGGTGGTAATTGGACCCTTTATCAACGCCAGTGCGGTATTACTGGGCGGCATACTTGGCGCAGTGTTAAGCCAGCGGTTACCGGAGCGTATTCGCTCATCCATGCCCTCCATATTTGGCCTGGCCTCGTTAGGCATTGGTATCCTGCTGGTGATCAAGTGCGCCAACCTACCGGTGATGGTGCTGGCAACCCTGCTCGGCGCACTGATTGGTGAATTTTGCTATCTGGAAAAAGGCATCAACAACGCGGTAAGCAAAGCCAAAAACCTGATTTCACGCCCCGGCAAGGCGAAGAATGGCAGCCACGAGTCGTTTATTCAGAACTACGTTGCGATAATTATTCTGTTTTGCGCCAGCGGCACGGGGATTTTCGGCTCGATGCAGGAAGGGATGACCGGCGACCCCAGTATATTGATTGCCAAAGCATTCCTCGATTTCTTCACCGCCACCATTTTCGCCACCACGCTCGGCATTGCTGTAGCGGCGATTTGTGTACCGATGCTGATCATCCAGCTGGCACTTGCCACCTGCGCCACGCTAATTCTGCCGCTGACAACGCCCGCCATGATGGCGGATTTTACCGCCGTCGGTGGCCTGCTGTTGCTGGCAACGGGGCTGCGCATTTGTGGAATTAAAATGTTCGCGGTGGTGAATATGCTACCCGCGCTGTTGCTCGCCATGCCGCTTTCCGCGCTCTGGACGCACTTTTTCGCTTAAGTTTGCGGCGAACTGGCGAGGGATTGTGCAGTCTGTAACGAAAACAACAAATTTCGTTGACGGCGGAAGGCGGATCGGGTTTAATGCGCCCCGTTGCCCGGATAGCTCAGTCGGTAGAGCAGGGGATTGAAAATCCCCGTGTCCTTGGTTCGATTCCGAGTCCGGGCACCACTATTTAAAGAACCCGCCCCAAAGGCGGGTTTTTGCTTTTCTGTTACCGGATCGTCACCCACCACCACCCTGCCACCATCGTTCCGATGACAATCGTCACTCCCGCCGCCACATGCAGCAAAAAATCGACCGGATGTACCTCAACCGGATGGCAAAACGACAGCAGCGTTAACGCCATACAAGCCACGCCTGCTCCTGCCGTTGCAAGCGTACGCAGCGGATACAGTGCCCGTGTACGTCGCAGATAACCGATTACAATCGCCACCATTGGCGCACTGACCGCCATCATAAAGACATAGCAGTTCACCTCATCCGGGTGGTGATCCTGAACGTGCGTCTGTCCGAGGCTTAACATCACGCTCCCCAGCCAGATCGCAATCAGCGGCATAAACCCTCTCCAGCCAAGCGGTTTTCGCCCGGCAATGCTCAGCAGAAACGCATTGCGGATAGCCAGCGTCCCCGTGACAAATGCCACGATCAGCTGAAGCGCCGCCAGCAGTGCGCCCGACTGCGTCCAGTCCGTCGCTACACGCTGGAACACCAGGCTGCTTAACCAGCCGCACGGCAGAGCCATCAGTAACCAGGCGGCGACCCGTCGGTTACTTGCCCAGGTCCGTCGTATCGGCCTGGCATTCTGGCTCAGTTGCTCAATTAAAAGATCATGATCGGCCATGGTTTGCTCCCATCCGGCGAAGGTTGGTTAATGCTCTGTGTAATAACGATTTCACTGCCGCTACGCTTAAGTTGTTGCGTACAGCCGCCTCAGCGAGACTCATCTCTTGCAGATGGATATGCTCTACAATCTGGCGCTGACGTGCCGGAAGCTGGTCCAGTATCAGCGCCAGTTGCTCCTCTTTTTCATGATGGTCGGTGGTATCCGCGTAAACATCATCAGCGGCACGCTCCTCATCGGTTTCGCGCTGCCAGTGACGCCCGCGCTTGCGTAACGCATCAACAGTGCGGGCCTGGGCTATCGCCATCAGCCACGGCAGAAACGGACAGGCGGGATCGTAGGTATGACGCACCCGGTGAACCGTCAGCAGAACATCCTGGATAACATCGTCAACCAGTACGCTGTCGGTAATCTGCTTGCGGACAATCGCCCGAATAACCGGAACAATGGCCCGCAACAGCTGTGTATACGCGTTGCGATCGCCCGTCTGCGCTTGAGCCATCAGCGCGGGCCACGCATCACGCGGAGCCAGGCCGTTATCCATATTCCGCCACAATGGTTACCTCATGCTTTTTTATCGGCTGCCTGATTGAGGGCATTGACCACGATGGAGGGTGTCAGAACCTGCGGCAGCACTTTTGGCGCGCTACCATCCGCCGGGTAGACCACATACAACGGCAACCCACCCTGCCCAAACGTATTCATAGCGTCGTCGATATCGGCGTTAAATTTGGTTGAGTCCGCCACCATATAAACGGTGCCCGTGCGCGAAAGCGCCTGTTTGACCGCTTCCGTCGACAGCGACGTTTTGTCGTTCACCTGGCAGGTAATGCACCACGATGCCGTAAAGTTCACAAAGATCGCTTTGCCCTGCCCGCGCATCTCTGCCACCGTCTGCGGCGACCATTTCACAGGTGTGATGTTTTTGGCGCTCTGCACTTCCGGCGGCGAAGGCTGCGTGTGCATCACACCCGGCAGCGGGCCGATGGCGGCAATCAACAGCACCATCGTGACGGCCAGCAGCGTTTTATACGGCTTGCCGGTATAGCGCCTGCGCTGAGCCATACCGTACAGCCATGCCGCAAAGCTCACCACCACGGCGCAGGCAAGCATAGCCGCAAGCGCCGTGGTGCCTGCCTGTTGTGTCAGTACCCACACCAGCCAGGCGAAGGCTCCCAGCATCGGGAAAGCAAGCCCGCGTTTGAGGATGTCCATCCAGGCTCCTGGCCGCGGCAGGCGTTCGGCAATGGCCGGAAAGAGCGAAATCAGAGTAAACGGCGCAGCAAACCCGAGGGCCAGCGCCAGAAAAATCCCCAGTGAAACGGCCGGAGGCTGCACCAGTGCATATCCCACCGCGCCAGCCATAAACGGTGCTGAGCATGGTGTGGCAACCACAATCGCCAGCGCGCCGGTTAATGCCGAGCGCGTAAACGCGCCACGTCCAACCTGGATTTCGCCCGCCCGCTGCAACGACAAGCCCACTTCAAACACGCCAAGCAGGTTGAGCGCCGCCCCAAGAATAATCAACGCCAGCGCGGCAATCACCAGCGGCGACTGAAGCTGGAACCCCCAGCCGACGGCCGTTCCCCCCGCACGTAGCACCAGCAGAATGGAGGCCAGTACCAGCATGGTAAAGATCACCCCGAGCAGAAAGCCCAGCCCTTCGGTGCGCGCGCTTTTGGTGTCGCCCTGATGACGCAGAACACCCAGCGCCTTCAGGGAAATGACCGGGAACACGCAGGGCATAAAGTTGAGAATAATGCCGCCCACAAAGGCGGCGAGAATGGCAGTGAGCATAGCGAACCCCGGCGGCTGAATTACGAATGCGAATTTGCGTACTTTTTCACAGCATCCATGGTTTTCTGGATATGCTCGTCAGGGTTACGATCCGTGTAGCTCAGCAAAATTTTGCCATCCGGCGCGATGACGAACGAAGTACGGTCAGAAAGGGTTTTACCGTTCATCTGCATCAGGGTCTGGTACTCCGACGCCACTTTCGCACCAGGGTCGGCTGCGACGGCAAATTTATCCCGGCACTCCAGTTTCGAGAATTCGTCCACCTGATCCACATTCCCGGCGGTAACACCCACGACGGTTGCGCCCAGCTTTTTGAAATCATCGGTCGCTTCAGCGAAGGCGTGCGCCTCAAGGGTACAACCTTTGGTAAAAGCCGCCGGGAAGAAATAGAGCACCACCGGGCCTTTCTGCAGCGCCTGCTGGAGCGAGAAAGTCAGCGGTTTACCGCCGAGCGCACCTTGCAGGCTGAAGTCCGGCGCTTTCGCACCGGCTTCAAGCGCGGCGTGAGCGCTCATCGCGAAAAGGGAAAAACTCAGTACGGCAGCGGCTGACAAGGTTTTTAAACGTTTCATGGTCGGCTCCATCAGGGAAAAAGGTGCTGTATGAATAATAGTTCGCACGCTAACGCCCAAAGGTTTCGCTCGCCGATAAAAAAATCCGCAAGGGTTACTTGCGGATCGGCGTTTAACCCTGGTGAAGGTTATTTGTCTTTCAGCACAATCAGCGGTTCAATATCGCTCTCTTTCTTCACCACCAGCGATTCATCCCCGCGCAGGCACGTTCCGCCGTAGTTCCCACCCACGGTAAAGGTACAGACCTGAATGTACTTACCGTCAACCTTCGGCAGGCACCACAACTGCTGGTAGATGTTTTTGCGATCGACAAACTTACCGCTGGATTTATCCAGCAGTTCATCCTGGGCGCTGATCAGGTCAATATTGCTGCCGCAGCGTCCGGCAATCGGTTTGACGGCATAACCGGTCTGTTTCAGCAGATCGTTAACCTCGAAGTCGGTATCGAGCAGATAACGATGGTTCGGGAACAGTTGCCAGAGCACCGGCAAAATGGCCTTGTTGCCGGGAATCACCGTCCATAGCGGTTCGAAGACCAGCACTTCCGGGCGCAGCAGGACATCAATCAGGCGCACTTCTCCTTCAGGGTGCCCGGTGCGGATCGGCACCGCAGCGTATTCGGTCTCACTCACCTCACGGATCTGCTCAATCGCCGTCTCCCACGCCCAGGTTTTCCACACGCAATTAACATGACGGCCTTCGTCGTCAATCAGCTGTCCGGCGGTATCCCAGCTCAGCGCCCCCAGCCCGTGCAGGATTTTAGTGTCGAACCCGGCCTGCATCAGCGAACGCTGGATAAAGAGCGCGTGGTAATCCTCTTCGACATCGTTGTCCTGCATGATGTGAACAAATGGACGCGCGTGGCTGTGTTTCCATGCACCGGTAAGTTCTCCCAGCAACCCTTCCGCCGGGTTGTGTCCGGTGCCGCGATAGCCGTTTTTCACCCACTCTTCGAGAATTAACCCGCCCTCAGTGTGGCATGAGGCAGAGTCGGCGTTGTACTCGTACACTTTGATGCCGCGCTCATCCATGCAGAAATCCATACGACCGGTGATCATATGGTGGCGACGCCACTGCCAGGAGAGGCGCAGGCGCGGCCAGAGGATTTTCGGTATGTCAAAAAGTGCCAGTAAGTTGTCGTCTTTCAGCACTTTGTCGGTGGCGTGGAGATACATCAGGTGCAGTTCGTTGGTGGCCTTGATCAGCTCCTGCTCGGCGCTTTCGGTGATAGTGAAATACTGGCAGGGATCTTTATTGATCACGTGACCGTTCGCGCGAACATACGCCTGCTGCAGGGCATCGTTTTCGTTGAGCCATTTCCCGTCGAACTGGCGTTTGTTCTTCAGCCGTGCACCGCTGATTTTCAACTGCTCGCCGTCGGGTTCCGGCTGCGGCAGACTGTGTTCGGTGTCATCCGTCTGGATCATCCAACCCAGAATTTCGGTGTCGTTGAAGGTGTCATGCAGCGTGTAGCAGCCGTTTTCCACGGTCATTCTCAGCTCACGCGTCCACTGCTGGCCCAGCGGGAGGGGAGAATGGATAACGTTCTGCTCGGCGATACGCACTTTATCGTTCAACAATTGGGTGATCACCGCAACGTGGCCGGTTTCGTGAAACTCACCGCCCTTTTGCCAGATCAACAGCGCCCCGGCCTGCGGTGCGCGTTTCGAGCCATTCGCAAACGCCTGAAGCGGCAGAATATTGTCGTTCACGACTTCACGTAAAAAGCGCAGGGAAAAAATCTCCCACGCCATGCCGACGTCAGTGAAGACACAACCGTAGTTGAGGAACAGGAAACGGCGCGCAAACTCAACACACTGCCATTTATGGCCCATGTATTCATTGCTGATATAGCTTCGGAAATCCGCATCTTCCGGGTAATGACGCGGATCGAGGCTGCCGTAATTTGAAGAGTAAATCGCCACGCCACCCGGCGCATAGCCTAACAACGTCCCAAACGGAGCGTCACTGCTTAACTTTCCTTTACGCATCTTTCCAACCTAAAACAGGCAGGCGGCAATTTTTTGAAGGGTTGTCGTCGTCTGCACGTTGTAATTAACCTGACAGAGGTGGATTCATCATACACCTACCCTATCCATTACGCTCACATCGTTAAACGGTTCATGCATCTCCTGCTACACTGCCTCAACACATCACATAAAAAGGCAGGCCAACATGTCAGACAACACTTATCAGCCACCGAAAGTGTGGGAATGGAAAAAGAATAACGGCGGCGCATTCGCCAATATCAACCGCCCGATTTCCGGCGCGACGCATGAGAAAGATCTGCCCGTCGGTTCGCATCCGCTACAGCTCTACTCCCTGGGCACGCCGAACGGCCAGAAAGTGACCATCATGCTTGAGGAGTTACTGGCGCTGGGCGTGACGGGGGCAGAGTACGACGCGTGGTTAATTCGCATTGGTGAGGGCGATCAGTTCTCCAGCGGTTTTGTGGACGTGAACCCGAACTCGAAAATACCGGCACTGCGTGACCACTCCACCACCCCGCCAACGCGCGTGTTTGAATCCGGCAGCATCCTGCTATACCTCGCAGAGAAATTTGGTCACTTCCTGCCAAAAGATCCGGCGGGCCGTACTGAAACGCTCAACTGGCTTTTCTGGCTGCAGGGTGCGGCACCGTTTCTCGGTGGCGGTTTCGGCCACTTCTACAACTATGCGCCGGTGAAGATTGAGTACGCGATCGACCGCTTCACGATGGAAGCCAAACGTCTGCTTGATGTTCTGGATAAGCAGCTGGCGCGCGGGCGTTACGTGGCAGGTGAAGAGTACACCATCGCCGATATGGCCATCTGGCCGTGGTTTGGCAGCGTGGCGCTCGGCAACGTCTATAATGCCGCCGAGTTCCTGGATGCAGAAAAATACACCAACGTGCAGCGCTGGGCGAAAGATGTGGCGAACCGTCCGGCGGTGAAACGCGGCCGTATCGTTAACCGCACCAACGGTGAGCTGAGCGAGCAGCTTCATGAGCGCCATTCGGCGAGCGATTTCGATACCCATACCGAAGATAAACGTCAGGGCTGATAAATTGCCCGGTGGCGCTGCGCTTACCGGGCGATCTGGTTTTACAGGCCGGGTAAGCGCAGCGCCGCCCGGCTGAATTACACGCCGAACCCTGCTTTGAGCAAGATCGTTTTTGCCTTTTCCGATACCAGATAATCTGCCAGGTCTTTCCCCTGTGCCGTCATCACCGCGCAGGCATACTCCGCGCGCGGGTTAAACGGTGCGGGGATGTCGATAACCGTCAGCCCATCAATCTGGCACAGTTTCTGGGCGTAGCTCGCATAACCGATAAACACCTCAGCCTGCCCGCTCCCGATGATCCACTCCGCCGCCAGCTTACCCGCAGGAATGGGGGGTGAATCACGTCCCCCTACCCGCGCCCTTGCCCGCGCTCTCACTGCCTTACCAGCCTCACCCATGCGGGTAAACAGTGCTTGCGTGTAGTCACCCGACGGATCGGCTCCGGCCGTTGAGGTGGCGATCCGTAACTCACTACGTGTGAGCAGCGATAACCAGTCATCACCCTCGCGCAGCGCATCGCTGCGCACCGTCAGGCAGAGTGTGTTGCTGGCAAACGGTACAACCGCTATCGCCCGGCCAGCGGCCAGCAGCGTCTGTGGATGTGCCCTGTTCGCTGACGCGAAGAGGTCGCACCGCTCACCTGCTTCAATACGTTCACGTAACAAACCAGCCGGACCAAACGCTGTTTCAACGGGTTCCTGAAAATGCGCCATTAACGGCTGCCAGACCGCCCTCAGGCTCCCCGCCGCCAGCACGCGCATCAGTCGATGCCCTGGTAGGTGGTGCGGTAGAAGCGCTGATACCAGTCGTTTGCCACTTTGCGCATATCCACGTCCTTGAATTTTTCCGGGTAGAGTTTTTTCGCCATCCACAGTTCACCAATGCCCATTGCTTCCGGCATCGGGTAGCCCCAGGCTTTGGCGTAGTCCGGCATCAGGTAAACGCGCTTATTTTTCACCGCATCGATGACCTGCCACTGCGGGCTGGTGTTGATCTCATTGACCACGGACGGGTAGCGATCCTGCACGAAGATCACCTGCGGGTTCCAGGCGATCACCTGCTCCATCGCCACGGTTTTAAAGCCCTGGATGGTCGACGCAGCCACGTTAACTGCGCCCGCATGTGCCATCATCAAACCGGTGTATTTCCCGGAACCGTAGGTGGTGAGTTCCGGGTTAGCCATATACGCGCGAACGCGTTTTTCTGCCGGGATATCCTTAAGGCGCTCGCTGACCATCTTGCGGCCGTTATCCGTAGCATCAATCAACGCTTTGGCTTCTGACTGTTTATTGACGATCTCGCCAATCAGGGTGATCCCCTCGCGCAGCCCCAGATCATAGGCTTTTTCTTCATCGGCCATGGTCGGGTTCATTTTGGCTTTTTCACCGACGGCATCGTGACGCAGGGAGATCGCCACGACCGGAATACCAAGACGGCCGATCGCGTCGATCATCTCCTGCGGCGCATAGTTGGTGACAAACACCACCTGCGGCTTCAGCGCCACCAGCTTTTCCGGGTCGACGTGGGTGAGATCGCCCAGTGCCGCTTTCTGGTTCAGCTCAGGAGCCAGGCGCGCATAGCCATCGCCAAGCTGCTGTTTCCAGTTCGCCATCACGCCGACGATTTTGTCGGTGGCGTTCATCTGCACCAGCAGGTTAAGAGTCTGATGCTGGAGTACCACCACGCGGTCGACCTCATCAGGAAGGGTGACGGTACGGCCAATTTGATCGGTTATCTGACGGGATGCCTGGGAAGATAACGGAAGTAAAATCAGTGCGCTAAAGACGACTGCCTGCCAGAAACGTTGCCTCATAATGCCCTCACATTTTCGTTATGCAATGGATTATACAACGATTAATCTGGTCAGTCGTGGTGTGCTTTGGGGGTAGAAGCGACAAGTATGATGACCCCGCAGGCTGGGTCAGGCACAACCGCTATCCGACAGCATGTCAGTCCTTAACGCAAATCACTCTCTTTTTTCAACATCATATTTACAAGCCCCCATAATCTGGCAAGAATCATTCTTATTTCCCCTAAGATTCTACGCATGTCAGAACAGGCGCTAAAACAGCAGATTCAAAATCTGAAAAAGCACAACGCCCGGCTTGTCAGGCTGGCGCGTGACGCCCGCAGCAAGCTCAGCGCGGCGCTTGATGGCACGGGCCTGTGCCTGTGGCAGCTCGACGTGCCGACAGGGAAATTGATCATCTATAACCGCCGCTGGGGTTCGATGTTGGGCTATCAGCCAAAAGAGCTGAGCGCCCAGTTTGAGGTCTGGCGCGATCATCTGCACCCGGACGATAAACAGCAGGTGCTGGATGCATTCTACGATCACCTGCACGGTAAAACGCCCTTTTATGAAGCGCTGCATCGTATGCAGCATAAAAACGGCACCATTACCTGGGTGCTGGATCGCGGACGCGTGAGCGAATGGGACGAGAACGGTAAGCCGCTGAAGGTTACCGGCACCCACATTGATATGACCAAAGAGAAGCAGTACGAGGAACAGCTTGCACAGCTTGCCAACCATGACCCGCTCACCGGGCTCGCCAACCGTCATGCCTTGGTTAAGCACTTCGAAGCATTAAAAGACGCGGGACCGTTGTGCGTGGCGTTTATCGACCTGGACAACTTTAAAACCGTTAACGATACCTTCGGTCATCGCTGCGGTGATGAACTGTTAATCCACCTCAGCCAGCGTCTGCGGGAAAATTGCCCGCAAGGCACCATCGTGGGCCGTCTCGGCGGGGATGAATTTGTCCTGCTGCTGCCCTTTCCGCTCTCCAGTTTGCTGGTTAACAGTACGGCACACAGCTGCCTGCGAGCAGCGCTGACGCCGTTTGAACTGGATAACGGCCAGGCGCAGGTTGGCGCATCGATTGGTATCGACGAAGTGCGCAGACAGGATGATTTTGTTAATGCGCTGAGGCGGGCAGATCGTTCGATGTATCAGATTAAACATACCGGGAAGAATGGTGTGGCGATCGGCACCACGTTGATCTCAATTTCCCGCACGGGGGCAGACGCATGAAACAGAACCGACAGCAGCGTATTACCGAACTGCTGAGCGGCTGTGACTGGCTGACCACGGATGTACTCGCCGCACAGCTTGCCGTCAGCAAAGAGACGATCCGCCGCGATCTGAACGGACTCCAGCAGCAGGGGAAAATTTTACGTCAGCATGGCCGCGCACGGCTGATCCACCCGGACAGCCGTGATAACGGGGAGCCGTTCGGTGCACGGTTAAAAAGCCACTATGCCGATAAAGCCGATATCGCCCGCCACGCGCTGGACTGGATCAGCGCAGGAATGACGCTTGCGCTTGACGCCAGCTCCACCTGTTTTCACCTGGCGCGTCAGTTGCCGGATATCGAACTCACCGTGTTCACCAACAGTCTGCCTGTCTGCCTTGAGATGGCAAAACGCGAGAATATTACGCTGATTTCGTCCGGCGGTACGCTTGAGCGCAAATATCGCTGCTATGTGAATCCGGCGCTGGCCACTCAGCTTAAAGGGCTGGAAATCGATCTGTTTATCTTCTCCTGCGAAGGCGTCGATGAGCAGGGCACCCTGTGGGACCCGGTCGAACACAACGCCCGCTTTAAAGCACACCTGCTACACCGCGCCAGCCAGTCACTGCTGTTGATCGACAGAAGCAAATTTCAGCGCTCAAGCGAAGTGAAAATCGGCCAGCTTGCGCAGGTCACCCACGTGATTACGGATGCTCACCCTTCCAGGCGGTAACCTGCCATAAAATAGCGCAACGCAGCATTCGAGTGACTCTCTCTGAAGAAGTCCATCACCATGTCCCGATCCAGGCCGTAACGACGCGTCAAAATACCCGCCTCCCAGGCGCTAAGCTGACGATCGCCGGTTTTCTCGAACATCCGGTGTGAAAACCCCAGCACGAAACCACGTTTATAGTCCGAACAGAAATGTGCCACGTTCTTTGCCGTATCAGCCTGTGCGGCGCGCATGCCTGCCATCAGCCCTTTACCAAAATGATTATCCATCGCTATGCCCTCAATCGTTATATATAAAATTATATAGCGATATTTTGAGCGATAGCCAGTGAAAATTAAGGCCGCACAAAGCGGCCTTACGAAGCAGAAATTAAGCGGTGAGGCGGAATTTTTGCACCGAACGTTGAAGCTCTTCGGTCTGACGTTCAAGCGCGGACGCCGCAGCGGAAACTTGCTCCACCAGCGAGGCGTTCTGCTGAGTGACGCCATCCATCTGAGTTATGGCAATCCCTACCTGAGAAATGCCCTTACTTTGCTCCTCAGACGCGGAGGCGATTTGCTTCATGATGGTGGTCACTTCGGTCACATCGCGCAGAATCGCTTCCATAGTGGTGCCAGTGTCGTTCACCAGTTTTGCCCCCTGCTCCACGCGGGAAACAGAATCAGCGATCAGTCCTTCAATCTCTTTTGCCGCGTTGGCGCTGCGGCTTGCCAGGTTGCGGACTTCACCCGCCACCACAGCGAACCCGCGTCCCTGCTCACCCGCACGCGCGGCTTCCACCGCGGCGTTGAGTGCCAGGATATTGGTCTGGAAGGCGATACTGTTGATCACGGTGGTGATTTCGGCAATTTTCTTCGAGCTGTCAGAAATACCGCTCATGGTCGTGACCACATCGTCCACCAGCGAACCACCGCGGCTCGCTGTCGTCGATGCTATATCCGCCAGTTCGCTGGCCTGACGCGCGCTTTCAGCGTTCAGTTTTACTGTCGCGGTGAGCTGTTCCATGCTGGCCGCCGTCTCTTCCAGCGCAGCAGCCTGCTCTTCAGTACGTGAGGAGAGATCGTTGTTACCGCTGGAGATCTCAGTCGCCCCGCGCCAGATATTTTCACTGCCGGAGCGAATAGTGCTGACCGCTTCACGCAGGCTGTCCTGCATTGCGCTCAGCAGCGGCACCAGTTGTCCCACGCAGTTACGGCCGAAAGGTTCAATCGACTGGCTGAGGTCGCCCTGCGCAATCTGGCGGAACTGCTGGCGAATGCGGGCCAGCGGTTTCACCAGCATCGCCGCCAGGTAGCGGTCGGTAAAGAGCAGGATCAGCAGGCCGATAACCGTCGCCGTGATAATGACTGTGCGGGTCATGCTGGTGAGTCTGTCAACCACCACGCGGGTACTGTCGAGCGCCTTTGCCGCGGCGTTATTAAAGTTCTCCGCTGCCGCACCGAATGCCCGGCTCAGCGGCGGCGTAACATTATTCGCCTGCTGGCGATAACCATCCAGTGAAGCCTGTTTTGCCTGCTGCATCTGCGGGGTCACGCCCTGGTCGAGAAGCGCCTGCCAGGCCCCAATGACCTGCGCAGAAACCTGTTCGTCCATCGGACCCGGAGAGATGGCCTTCATCTCAGCCAGTTTTTTGCTCATGTTATCGAGTGCCTGCTGGGCAGAAGCCAGATCCGGCGTGCCGCCCGCCGCTTTGGCCTCCATCGCACGGCTCAGGCGAGTGACGAAGCGAAAATATTGATCGTTGCCCTGGCTGAGCACCGTCATTTGTTTAACCAGCAGACGATCGACATCATTACCGTCGGATACCCTGGACAGTGACCAGGTACTGTACAGGCCAACGCCTGCCCACATTAAACAAAAGATCCCCAGTATCGTCAGCATGACGAAGCGGATGGTGAAATTACGAAGCATCTGCATAGAACTTTCCTTGCCGTGAGGGTGAATTCGCCCAGAGGCGAGACTTACCCTCGTTATCGGCAGGAACAGAGGAAAATATAACCTTTTGTGATTATTTTTAAGTTCAGATATCTGTCAACTGAGGTACTTTTCAAACCAGCTTAACGTTCGCTTCCAGGCCAGCTCCGCTGCGGGCTCATCGTATCTTGGGGTAGAATCGTTGTGAAATCCGTGGTTTACGCCCGGATAGATATACGCCTCATAGACCTTATTATTCGATTTAAGCGCTGCTTCATAGGTAGACCAGCCTTCGTTAATATTTTTATCGAGTTCGGCATAATGAAGCAAAAGCGGCGCTTTTATTTTCGGCACATCTGTGGCGGCAGGCTGGCGACCATAAAACGGCACCGCGCAGTCCAGCTCCGGATACGCGACGGCTGCCGCATTCGAGACACCCCCGCCATAACAGAAACCGGTGATCCCCACCTTGCCTGTCGCATCAGGGTGCTTCTTCATAAATTCGATGGCAGCGAAGAAGTCGTTCATCAGCTTTGTCGGGTCCACTTTCTGCTGCAACACCTTCCCCTCTTCATCGTTTCCGGGATAGCCGCCAACCGAACTTAAGCCGTCCGGTGCCAGCGCAATGTACCCGGCTTTTGCTACACGCCGCGCCACATCTTCGATATACGGGTTCAGGCCACGGTTCTCATGCACCACCACCACGGCAGGCACTTTGCCGTTGGCTTTGGTCGGTTTGACCAGATAGCCGCGCACCTCACCATGCCCGTTGGGTGACGGGTAGGTAATGTACTCCGGGAGGATATCGGGGTCGGTAAATTTGACCTGCTCTGCCAGGGCGTAGTTGGGTTTCAGCATATTGAACAGCGCCAGCGCCGTCACGCCGCCAACAGCATAGCGAGCTGCGAGATTCAGGAACTCACGTTTGGTGATTTTTCCGTGAGCGTAATAGTCGTAGTAATCGAGTAATTCCTGCGGAAAATCTTTAGCTGTCAGGCGCGTCATCGCTTATCTCCACAATTTGTGATTTGATAAGCATAGAATGAAAACGTTGTTTCGAAAATTCATCGACAAGAAAGGAGACATCATGTCCTGGCACCCTTACACTGGCCGCTATGAAAGTATGCAGTACCGCCACTGCGGGAAAAGTGGTCTGCGCTTACCGGCGCTGTCCCTCGGTCTGTGGCACAGCTTTGGCCACGTCCAGCCGCTTGATTCCCAGCGTGCGCTGCTGCGTAAAGCGTTCGACCTCGGTATTACCCATTTTGATCTCGCCAATAACTACGGGCCACCGGCGGGCAGTGCCGAAGAGAATTTTGGCCGCCTGCTGCGCGACGATTTTGCCGCGTATCGTGACGAGCTGATTATCTCCACCAAAGCGGGCTACGACATGTGGCCGGGGCCGTATGGTTCGGGCGGCTCACGTAAGTATCTGCTCGCCAGCCTCGACCAGAGCCTGAAGCGCATGGGCGTGGAATATGTTGATATTTTTTATTCCCACCGCGTGGACGAAAACACGCCGATGGAGGAGACCGCCGCCGCGCTGGCACATGCCGTTCAGAGCGGCAAAGCGCTGTACGTGGGGATTTCCTCCTACTCAACGGAACGCACGCAGAAAATGGCCGAACTGCTGCGCGAGTGGAAGATCCCGCTGCTGATCCACCAGCCCTCCTATAACCTGCTTAACCGCTGGGTAGACAAGACCGGGCTGCTGGATACGCTGGAGGCAAACGGCACCGGCTGTATCGCCTTTACACCGCTG
The DNA here is from genome assembly GCF_041021625.1 of Enterobacter sp. MALB-1. Classification (NCBI taxonomy): domain Bacteria; kingdom Pseudomonadati; phylum Pseudomonadota; class Gammaproteobacteria; order Enterobacterales; family Enterobacteriaceae; genus Enterobacter; species Enterobacter sp. MALB-1. The sequence goes on along the minus strand of NZ_JBDPJL010000001.1, from coordinate 796,053 downwards.
GCGCAGGGGTTGTTAACTGGCAAATACCTGAACGGCATTCCTGACGGTTCACGTATGCAGCGCGAAGGCAAAAAGGTGCGCGGTCTTACTGAAAAAATGCTCACTGAAGCCAACCTGAACAGCCTGCGTCTGCTGAACGAGATGGCCCATGCCCGCGGGCAGACGATGGCGCAGATGGCGCTGAGCTGGCTGCTGAAGGACGAGCGCGTCACATCAGTGCTGATTGGCGCGAGCCGTCCGGAACAACTGGAAGAGAACGTGCAGGCGCTGGTTAACCTGCGCTTTACTGACGATGAGCTGAAGCGGATTGACCAGCATGTTGCGGATGGAGAGTTGAACCTGTGGCAGGCGTCGTCTGATAAGTAGTGCGGTCTTTCATCCTCTCCCCACAGGGGGAGAGGAGTCATTTACTTCTTACTGATTTTATCCAGATATCCCATCACAAACGCCGACAGCACAAACGTCAGGTGGATAATCACATACCACATCAGTTTATTGTCCGGGACATTCTTTGCGTCCATAAACACGCGTAGCAGATGAATAGAAGAGATCGCCACAATCGAGGCGGCCACTTTATTCTTCAGCGACGAGGCATCCATCTTGCCCAGCCAGTTCAGCTTTTCTTTGTGCGCGGCAATATCAAGCTGGGAGACAAAGTTCTCATAGCCGGAGAGCATCACCATGACCAGTAATCCTCCCACCAGCGTCATATCCACCAGCGACAGCAGAACCAGAATCAGATCGGCTTCCGCAATGGAGAAAATATCAGGCAAGACGTGGATAATTTCCTGGAAGAACTTAATCGTCAGTGCGACCAGAGCCAGGGAGAGGCCAAAATAGACGGGGGCCAGTAGCCAGCGAGAGGCGTACATTGCATTTTCAAAGAAGCGTTCCATAAAGTCCTGTCTGCAAACGAAACCAGCATTCAGTATATCTCAACGGCGCTCACTGTTTGCAACAACAAACCTACACAACGCTTACACGTCGTCCGGGTTAACCTCAGGACGCGCATACTCCGGCCAAACCAGCACCACCAGCTCCGGGTAGGCTTCCAGGCTGAACTCACGAAAACACTGGCGCAGGTTTAATACGTCTAAATCGGAATACGATACTTTCTCACCATTCAGACAGCGCTTTTTGATATTGTCATAATATTTATACACCGCCGAATTGAGATCGCTACAGCGGCGCTGTGCTTCAAACAGCCCTGGCGTATCGTTAATTTCCGACATTTTCATACGCTTTATTGTCGCATGCAGAAAGTCGATATATTCGTGGTTCACCCGCCAGTACCAAACCGGTGTTACCGAGTTCATCAAAACGGAGAAATGATCTTCCCCTTCCTCTTTTGTCATCAGCTCGGGTTGTGGCAGTTCGCTGGCATCTTTCGACGCTTTCGTTTTATTGAACTCTTGCATCAATAAAAGAACGCCAGCGGTCAGTAATAGTAATGTAATGACCGTAAAAGAAATGCTGTTCATGGGTAGGCTCCATTTTTTTTGATTTTAAAATTGCCTCATGTTATTGTCAACGAATCTCACGCCTTTACCAACCCCACCCTATTGAAATTAAAGGACATTAAAATGCTGCCCGACAATCTTGTCCCGGCTAAGTACCACATTACGCCTGTGGAACAGCCTTCGACGGAAGCAGAAAAGGAGGCTAATTTCACTCAGGGAAAAAGAAAACTCTCGGATTTCGAACCTGACATATTAATTGGTGTTTCCCGAACCGGGAAATCCCGTAATATGTTGCTGGAAGAGCACGACCGTCATATTAAAGACCGCTTATTTCGCGCGCTAAAAATTGAAGCCTTTGTGCATCTGCTGGATGACCTGCAGGCCGAAGGTGAAATAGATGCTCAGAAACTAAGTCAAATAATGGCGGAAAAAACCAAAGAAATAAACGAAGCTGGCAATGAAATTTGGCTTAATTTAATTACTCGCGAAAAAAACAACCCTATATTTTATAACCTGGGGGAAGATTAACGTGACAGAAGTTAATGATAATAACGTTTATTTGACTTTAGATGATAAAAAGAGTGACGAATTTATCTTAAAGCAAAATCTTGATGCGCTGAGAAAAACTAAAAACGATGAAATGGCGCGTATTACGCAAGATCTGGTTTCAATCCCGGCGACTCTGGTGCGCCTGAAGTGGCAGCATCGCCGCGAGATATATTCCCTGCAGGTGAAAGAAGAGATTTACGGTGCCGTGATGAACGCCATCATGGAGCAGCGGCCTGAACTGAAGGAGAAGATCCTGGGCCGTCTGGAGGCCAACTACCAGTACCTGCTGGCGAGAGAGACCGCCACCCTGCGACTGACCCGCAAACTGTCCGACGGCAAATACCGCACGCCGAATGTCACCTGTGTCGCACTCGATGAAGACGTCTTACCCACCGGCCTTGCCGAAACAGAACGCTAACGTTTAACGCGCAAAAAAAAGCTGGCTTTCGCCAGCTCTCCGTTTTATTTCGCGGCCGTTTTTTCTTCGCCGACCAGACCAATCTTCAGATAGCCCGCCTGATGCAGCGTGTCCATTACCTTCATCATGGTTTCATAATCCACCGTTTTATCCGCGCGGAAGAAGACGGTGGTGTCTTTCTTACCGCCGGTAAGCTGGTCCAGCGCCGGAATAACAGACGTATCCGTCACCGGATCGTTACCCAGGAACATGGATTTATCCGCTTTCACCGACAGATAGATTGGCTTTTCCGGGCGCGGCTGCGGCTGGCTGGAAGACGCCGGTAGATTCACCTTCACGTCAACCGTCGCCAGCGGCGCAGCCACCATGAAGATAATCAGCAGAACCAGCATGACGTCGATAAACGGCGTCACGTTGATTTCATGCATTTCACCGTTATCGTCCAGATTTTCGTTAAGACGCATTGCCATAGAATCAACCTACACGCAGTTTGGACGCAGAGTGCACCGGTTTAACAGAGCTGGCATTCAGGTCCAGGTCACGGCTTTGCAGCAGCAGAACCTGTGCAGCAACGTCACCCAGCGTGGCTTTGTAGCTGCCAATCATACGCGCGAAGATGTTATAGATAACCACCGCCGGGATAGCGGCAACCAGGCCGATGGCGGTCGCCAGCAGCGCTTCCGCAATACCCGGTGCCACAACGGCAAGGTTGGTGGTCTGCGTCTGGGCAATGCCGATAAAGCTGTTCATGATGCCCCAGACCGTACCGAACAGGCCGACGAACGGGGAGATTGCACCGATAGTGGCCAGATAACCGTTACCGCGGCCCATATGACGGCTAACGGCAGCGACGCGACGTTCCAGGCGGAAACCAGTACGTTCTTTAATGCCTTCGTTATCTTCACTGCCTGCGGAGAGTTCCAGCTCGTTCTGCGCTTCGTTCACTAACAGGGCGGTCAGGCTTTTCGCATGGAAAGATGAGGTCATATCAGATGCCTGATCCAGAGAGCGGGCTTCGGCAAGCTGCTGCTGCTCGCGCTTGAGACGACGCTTTTGCGAGATAAGCTCTGCGCTCTTGCTGAAGAAGATAGCCCAGGTGATCACGGACGCCAGAATCAGGCCGATCATCACAATCTTAACCACGATGTCAGCATGATGATACATGCCCCAAACGGAGAGATCCGTCTGCATCAAATTATTACCCACTCTGTATCTCCAGGACGCAAATCACAAATTCTGAGCGTAATAATATCAAAACGTCGTCGAATTGATAGTAGTTCTCATTAGTATTTACATAGTGCCGTAAATTCCGCTCACTTTCCTTGCGCTTACGCAGTAAAAATTTCTTATGCGTATTTTTCATAACATTTTCTGCTTATTCGATAAGCATCCGGGTGCACATTTTTGCAATCGTGGTAGTCTGGACGTCCAGACGTATAAAAACAGGGTTAGCGAACATGACTAAGAAGCATCTTGAAACCACGCTGGTACAGGCCGGACGCAGCAAAAAATACACGCAGGGATCGGTGAACAGCGTGATTCAACGGGCCTCCTCGCTGGTGTTTGATACCGTTGAAGATAAAAAAACAGCCACGCGTAACCGTGCCAAAGGCGGCTTGTTTTATGGTCGTCGTGGCACGCTAACCCATTTTTCGCTGCAGGAAGCGATGTGCGAACTGGAGGGCGGCGTGGGGTGTGCGCTGTTTCCGTGCGGTGCGGCGGCGGTCGCCAACACCATTCTGGCGTTTGTGGAACAGGGCGATCATATCCTGATGACCAACACGGCTTACGAGCCAAGCCAGGACTTCTGCACCAAAATTCTCAGCAAGCTCGGCGTGACGACCGGCTGGTTCGACCCGCTGATTGGTGAAGGTATTGCAGAACTTATTCAGCCGAACACGCGCCTTGTGTTCCTGGAATCTCCCGGTTCCATCACCATGGAGGTGCACGACGTACCGGCCATCGTAAGGGCCGTGCGCAGCAAAGCGCCAGAGGCGATCATCATGATCGACAATACCTGGGCGGCAGGCGTGCTGTTTAAGGCGCTGGAGTTTGATATTGATATCTCCATTCAGGCGGCGACCAAATACCTGATAGGGCACTCCGACGGTATGATCGGCACGGCTGTGTCTAACGCCCGCTGCTGGGATCAACTGCGCGAGAATGCTTACCTGATGGGCCAGATGGTTGATGCCGACACCGCCTACATGACCAGCCGCGGCATCCGCACGCTCGGTGTGCGTTTGCGTCAGCACCATGAAAGCAGCCTGAAGATAGCCGAATGGCTGGCGCAGCACCCTCAGGTGGAACGCGTTAATCATCCGGCATTATCGGGCAGTAAAGGCCACGAATTCTGGCAACGAGATTTTACGGGCAGCAGTGGGTTGTTCTCGTTTGTTCTCAAAAAACGGCTGAATAACGACGAGCTGGCACACTATCTGGATCATTTTTCCCTCTTCAGCATGGCCTACTCCTGGGGCGGGTTTGAATCGCTGATCCTGCCGAACCAGCCGGAACAGATCGCGGCTCTGCGTCCCGGCGGCGAAGTGGACTTCAGTGGAACCCTGATCCGACTGCATGTTGGTTTAGAAAATGTGGACGATTTAATTGCGGATTTAGCGGCAGGGTTTGCGCGTATCGTGTAAAGTGCTGGCTGAAAATGTACTCCCTGGACGCTTTTGTGAACACTGCGCACGGAAAAGTCTGCATGAGTTGCGTCCGCGATCAAACCCGGTGGGCGAAATAGGGAGTACAATAGCGCTATATCTGCTGTTCCACAGGAAAGTCCATGGCTGTTATTCAAGATATTATCGCTGCGCTCTGGCAACACGATTTTGCTGCGCTGGCGGACCCGCATGTTGTGGGTATTGTCTATTTCGTGATGTTCGCGACACTGTTTCTGGAAAATGGATTACTGCCAGCCTCGTTTTTACCCGGTGACAGCCTGCTTCTGCTTGCAGGGGCATTAATCGGCAAGGGCGTCATGGACTTCGCACCAACGATGGTGATCCTTACTTCTGCCGCCAGCCTGGGCTGCTGGCTGAGCTATATGCAGGGCCGCTGGCTCGGCAATACCCGCGTGGTGAAAAGCTGGCTGGCACAGTTGCCGCACAAATATCATCAGCGGGCGACCTGCATGTTTGACCGTCACGGCCTGCTGGCGCTGCTGGCGGGCCGTTTTCTGGCGTTTGTCCGCACCCTGCTGCCAACCATGGCGGGCATCTCCGGCCTCTCAAACCGCCGCTTCCAGTTCTTTAACTGGCTGAGCGCGTTGCTGTGGGTCGGCGTGGTGACAACGCTCGGCTACGCGCTGAATATGATCCCGTTAGTGAAGCGTCATGAAGATCAGGTGATGACTTTCCTGATGGTACTGCCGATTTTCCTGCTGGTTGCAGGGCTGGTGGGGACGATCGCGGTAGTGATTAAGAAAAAGTATTGCAGCGCCTGATCCCCTCACCCTGACCCTCTCCCCATAGGGGAGAGGGGAAAAAACCTAAGCTCCCTGCATGGTTCGGATGCGCGAAGCATCTTCTCCCGGCGTGACGCCGAAATAGCGCTTAAACTCCCGACTAAACTGTGACGCACTTTCATAGCCAACGCGCATCGCCGCTGCGCTGGCCTTCATACCGTCGTGGATCATCAGCATCCGCGCCTTATGCAGGCGGTAGGTTTTGAGATACTGCAGCGGCGACGTGCTGGTCACCGATTTAAAATTGTGGTGAAACGCCGAGACGCTCATGTTCGCTTCCGCCGCCAGCTGGTCAACGCTGAGGTTTTCCGTGTACTGGCTTTCAATGCGTTTCAGCACGCGGCTGATCAGGCTGAAGTGGGTCTGTCGGCTCACCAGCGCCAGCAACGCCCCGCCACCCGGCCCTAACAGCACGTGGTAGAGGATTTCGCGGATAATCTGCCTGCCGAGAATGCGCGCATCCAGTGGCCGCTCCATAACATCCAGCAGGCGTTCAATGGCGCAAAGAATTTCGTCCGATAACGTCGCTGAGTTGATCCCGCTCGCCGCAACAGACGGCTGAAACAGCTCGTCTTCGCCAATCTCCATCAGCAGCTCCTGCAACTGCAGAATATCAACATTTAGCCGAATCCCCGCCAGCGGGACCGCCTCTGTCGCGAAAGTTTCACACTCAAAGGGTAAAGGTACTGTCAGGAGCAGGTATTCATTAGTGTCGTAACGAAACACGCGTTCATTGATATAGCCAATTTTATGGCCGGAAAAGAGAAAAACGATGCCCGGCTGGTACATCACAGGCGTGCGCGTGCCTGGCTGTGTCCCGTAGAGCAGACGGATGTCCGGCAACAACGCGTCAACGTTATTCTTTTTATCTATCAATTGTTTAATCTGAGAGGTTAGCTGCAAACAGATTTCTTCGCGATTCATTTTTTCCTGCTCCGGGTACGGTTTCCGACGCACACAGTGTGCGCATTTTCTCGCGAATTCTCCAGCGCCGTGTAGAAATGGGCAAGACATCGGCAGGAATGTGCATTGAGAGCATAGCCTCAGCCAGCCACAATGTGCAGCATCAGGTAGCCTTCTGCGCCGCCACGGTTTTTCACCCACATAAGGGAACGAGCAATGAACAACTTCAATCTTCACACCCCAACCCGCATCCTGTTTGGCAAAGGCGCTATCGCCGATCTGCGCGAGCAAATCCCGGCTGACGCCCGCGTGCTGATTACCTACGGCGGCGGCAGCGTGAAAAAAACCGGCGTGCTGGATCAGGTTTACAGCGCGCTGGAAGGTCTGGACGTGCGTGAGTTCGGCGGCATCGAACCAAACCCGTCTTACGAAACGCTGATGAACGCGGTGAAAATCGCCCGCGAAGAGAACATTACTTTCCTGCTGGCGGTCGGCGGCGGTTCTGTACTGGACGGCACAAAATTCATCGCCGCTGCAGCGCACTACGCGGACGGCATCGATCCGTGGCATATCCTGGAAACCCGCGGCAGCGACATTAAAAGCGCGATCCCGATGGGCTCCGTACTGACTCTGCCCGCGACCGGTTCGGAGTCCAACAAAGGCGCGGTCATCTCGCGTAAAACCACGGGTGATAAGCAGGCCTTTATGAACGAACACGTTCAGCCTGTGTTCGCCATTCTGGACCCGGTTTACACCTACACCCTTCCTGCCCGCCAGGTGGCTAACGGTGTGGTCGACGCCTTTGTTCACACCGTTGAGCAGTACGTTACCTACCCGGTTGATGCCAAAATTCAGGATCGCTTTGCGGAAGGCATTCTGCTGACGCTTATCGAAGAAGGCCCGAAAGCGCTGAAAGAACCGGAAAACTATGACGTGCGTGCCAACGTGATGTGGGCGGCGACTCAGGCACTGAACGGCCTGATTGGGGCGGGTGTGCCGCAGGACTGGGCGACCCACATGCTGGGCCACGAACTGACGGCGATGCATGGTCTGGATCACGCACAGACGCTGGCCATTGTTCTGCCTGCGCTGTGGAACGAAAAACGTGATACCAAACGCGCCAAACTGCTGCAGTACGCTGAGCGCGTGTGGAATATCACCGACGGTTCTGACGATGCGCGCATTGATGCGGCCATCGAAGCGACCCGCAGCTTCTTTGAAGCTCTGGGCGTGCCAACACGTCTCTCCGGCTACGGCCTGGACGGTAGCTCCATCCCTGCCCTGCTGGCAAAACTTGAAGCACACGGAATGACCCAACTGGGCGAGCACGGTGACATCACGCTGGACGTGAGCCGCCGTATCTACGAAGCGGCGCGCTAAGCGTTTTTGTTATCCCGCCTTTCGTTTTTTGACATTTCGTCCAGACTTAATGCACACCACATCGTCGGAGGAACCCTTCGACGATGAGCACCTGAAGGAGGAAAAATGGCAAACCAAACCGTAATTAAGCTGCAGGATGGCAACGTAATGCCCCAACTGGGGCTCGGTGTATGGAAAGCCGGTAACGACGAGGTCGTCTCCGCCATTCATAAAGCACTGGAAGTCGGCTATCGGTCTATTGATACCGCAGCCGCCTACAAAAATGAGGACGGCGTGGGCAAAGCCCTGGCCAGTGCTGGCGTTTCCCGCGACGAGTTATTCATTACCACCAAACTGTGGAACGACGATCAAAAGCGCCCCCGCGAAGCCCTGCAGGAGAGCCTGGATAAACTCCAGCTTGATTTCGTCGACCTGTATCTGATGCACTGGCCGGTTCCGGCAATCGATCATTACGTTGATGCCTGGAAAGGGATGATTGAGCTGCAAAAAGAGGGGCTGGTGAAGAGCATCGGCGTGTGCAACTTCCAGGTGCATCACCTGCAGCGCCTGATTGATGAAACGGGCGTGGCACCGGTGATCAACCAGATCGAGCTGCACCCGCTGATGCAGCAGCGTCAGCTTCATTCATGGAACGCGACGCACAAAATCCAGACTGAGTCCTGGAGCCCGCTGGCACAGGGTGGAGAAGGCGTTTTCGACCAGAAAATTATCCGTGAACTGGCGGATAAGTATGGAAAAACGCCGGCACAGATTGTTATCCGCTGGCATCTGGACAACGGTCTGGTGGTGATCCCGAAATCGGTCACGCCATCGCGCATCGCTGAGAACTTCGACGTCTGGGATTTCCGCCTGGACAAAGACGAACTGGGCGAGATTGCGAAGCTGGATCAGGGCAAACGGCTTGGGCCGGACCCGGATCAGTTTGGCGGGTAATAGTAAAAAAGCCGGGTGGCGGCTCCGCCTTACCCGGCCTACGCTCTGACCTGTAGGCCCGGTAAGCGCAGCGCCACCGGGCATTTTTACAGGTTTAACCGATCTTACGTTTTCCCGTTTTTTTCGTCCCCGTAGCGCCACCGTTCGAACGCTGATGCACAATCGGCGTATGTTTGGTCAGCGCCGGGCGTGTATGGCGATTCTGACGACGCGCTTCGCGCATCTCATCCAGCGTCGGGGCCGGCACCAGGCAGTCGCGGCGCGAGCCGATCAGGTGTTTTTTACCCATCTCTTCCAGCGCCTGGCGGATCAGCGGCCAGTTTTTCGGATCGTGATAGCGCAGCAGCGCTTTATGCAGACGGCGCTGTTTATCCCCTTTCGGCACCACCACGTCTTCACTCTTATAGCCAATCTTACTCAGCGGGTTTTTGCCGGTGTAATACATGGTCGTCGAGTTGGCGAGCGGCGACGGGTAGAAGTTCTGCACCTGATCCAGACGGAATCGACGCTGCTTCAGCCACAGCGCCAGGTTCACCATGTCTTCATCACGGGTGCCGGGGTGTGCGGAAATGAAGTAAGGGATCAGATACTGCTCTTTCCCTGCCTGTTTTGAATAGGTATCAAACAGCTGTTTAAAGCGGTCATAGCTGCCCATGCCCGGCTTCATCATTTTGGACAGCGGGCCTTCTTCGGTGTGCTCCGGGGCGATCTTCAGATAACCACCAACGTGGTGCGTCGCCAGCTCTTTGATGTAACGCGGATCTTCCACGGCGATGTCGTAACGCACGCCGGAGGCGATCAGGATCTTCTTGATGCCTTTCAGGTCACGCGCGCGGCGATAGAGATTGATCGTCGGCTCGTGGTTAGTGTCCATATGCTGGCAGATATCAGGGTAAACGCACGACAGGCGGCGGCAGGTCTGCTCCGCACGCGGCGATTTACAGCGCAGCATGTACATGTTGGCAGTAGGACCACCCAGATCGGAGATCACGCCGGTAAAGCCCGGCACCGTGTCGCGAATGGCTTCGATCTCGTTAATGATCGAATCTTCAGAACGGCTCTGAATAATACGACCTTCGTGCTCGGTAATGGAGCAGAATGAACAGCCACCAAAACAGCCGCGCATGATGTTGATCGAGAAGCGGATCATCTCATATGCCGGGATACGGGCGTTGCCATAGGCAGGATGCGGAACACGTTTGTACGGCAGGGCAAAGACGCTGTCCATCTCTTCAGTCGAGAGCGGGATCGCCGGAGGGTTAATCCAGATAAACCGCTCGCCGTGCTTTTGCATCAGTGCGCGCGCGCAGCCAGGGTTGGTTTCGTGGTGCAGAATACGGGACGCATGGGCGTAAAGCACCTTGTCGCTTTTCACTTTCTCAAAAGACGGCAGCAGCACGTAGGTCTTTTCCCACGGCTTCGGACGCGGTGGCTGTACGACAATGGCTTTCGCTTCGGCTTTTTTCGGTTCCACCGGTTTGTTATCCGCGCACGGCAGATCCTCGCCGTAAGGATGCGGGATCGGGTCGATTTTGCCTGGCATATCGATAATGCGGGAATCCACCCCGCTCCAGCCCGGCAGCGCTTCTTTCACCATAATCGCGGTGTTGCGCACGTCGCGGATGCTGCTCACCGGCTCGCCCTGCGCCAGACGGTGCGCCACTTCCACCAGTGGGCGCTCGCCGTTGCCGTAGATCAGCATGTCGGCTTTGGAATCCACCAGCACTGAACGACGCACGGTATCAGACCAGTAATCATAATGGGCGGTACGGCGCAGGCTCGCTTCGATGCCGCCCAGGATGACCGGCACCTCTTTCCAGGCTTCTTTGCAACGCTGAGTGTAGACCAGCGTCGCGCGGTCCGGACGTTTGCCCGCCACGTTACCGGCGGTGTAGGCGTCATCATGGCGCAGTTTACGATCCGCGGTATAGCGGTTGATCATCGAGTCCATGTTGCCTGCGGTCACACCGAAGAACAGGTTAGGTTTGCCCAGACGCATAAAGTCGTCTTTGCTGTTCCAGTCAGGCTGGGAGATGATCCCCACGCGGAAGCCCTGGGCTTCAAGCATGCGGCCACAGATCGCCATGCCAAAGCTCGGGTGATCGACATACGCATCACCCGTCACCAGAATGATATCGCAGCTATCCCAGCCCAGTTGGTCCATCTCTTCGCGGGACATCGGCAGGAACGGAGCCGGTCCAAAGCAGGCCGCCCAGTGCTGGGGCCAGGAGAAGAGGTCTCGATCCGGCTGGATCAGGGAAATTGCGCTCATAATGCTTCCGAAGAAAAAACAGACAAAAGGAGCGGGATTATACGCTGGATTATTGTGGGAAATGAAGGGGTATTTATTGCCCGGTAGCGCTTCGCTTACCGGGCCTACGGGCCTGTAGGTCGGGTCAGGCGAAGCCGCCACCCGACACGTTTACGGCGCTGGATTGACCAGCATCTGCCCCACGGAACCCCTGTCCATCATCTCCAGCGTCTGGCTGTGGAACAGGAACGGGAAGTGCGGCCACGAAGGCTGGCCATAGTAGACCAGCAGTTCAACCTGCCCATCCACCCAGACGGTATCTTTCCAGCCACGGTCTTCCGGGAACGGCATTGCCCCGTTGACGTTGCGGATCAGGAATGACACCCCTTCAATATGGAACGACTGCGGCATGTCCGAGCGAACCGTCCAGCGCTCCCAGGTGCCTTGCTGGGCAGTGATATCAATGCGATTGACGTCCCACAGCGCACCGTTGATCCCCGGATCGTCGCCCAGGCTGATATCGCGGCTGCGCACGGGCGATCCATTGAGGATCTCCTGCGGCAGTAAACGCATTGGCAGGCTATCGGTGACCAGTGGCAGCAGGCCAGTCGGGCGCAGAGTCAATACCAGCGTGGAGACCAGAATGCTCGATGGTTCGAAGAACCCGCGAATGCGATCCACAATGCTCGCCGCTTCACCGCAGGTAACAGACACTTCATCCCCGTTGGTCATGTCCACGAGAATTTCCCGACGTTCGCCCGGTGCCAGCGCCAGTTGCTTGACGGAAACCGGCGCAGGTAAAAAGCCCTGATCGCCTGAGATCACATGCAACGCGCGGCCATCACTCATCTGAAGCTGGTAGCGGCGCGAGTTGGACGCGTTAAGCAGACGCAGGCGCACCCAACCGCGAGAGACTTCGACATACGGGCTTTGTGCGCCGTTGACCAGCAGCGTGTCACCGACAAAGCCGCCGCTGCCCGGCTCGCTGTACTCCGGCGTGCCGAAGTTATCCAGACGTTTGTCCTGAATAATGACCGGGAAATCATCCACACCGTAGTGGTTCGGGATCGGCAGTGATTTGCTGATTTCATCTTCGATCAGCCACATTCCGGCGAGGCCGTTATAAACCTGCTGCGCCGTGCGGTTAGGGGTGTTGGCGTGATACCACAGCGTAGCCGCGCTCTGACGGATCGGCAGCACCGGAGCCCAGTCAGCATTTGGCGACATCATGCGCGCCGCACCGCCCATCAGCGGGCCAGGAACCTGTAAACCGCTGACGGTCATGGCGACATTTTCAGTCGTGCGGTTACTGTAAATCAGCTTAACGTCATCGCCGTTCCACACACGGATGGTCGGCCCAAGATAGCGCCCGTTAATTCCCCAGACGGACGCGCGCGTCCCCTGGGTAAAGGACCAGTGGCTGCGCTGCAGGGTCAGGAAAAGCGGCTGCCCGCGACGGGATTCAATCAACGGCGGAATGGGCAGCGGCTGCTGCTGCCCGGCGGCGCTGGCTCTCAGCGGCATCGCACCCGCACAGAGGGCGATCCCCGAAGCCTGAATAAACTGACGCCGACTGAGTGACATATAAGCTCCATCTGAAACGACTAACAACGCGGGAATTCGTTTTCCCTGTAACGCCGGATTAAATTTTTCCGGCGGCTTCTCTCTCTGCGACTTCTTTGTCGAGCTGCGCAATATGCTGAGCCATCAGCTCACGGCAGTGTGCTGCCAGCTCGCGCACCTGATCTTTACCGTACTTACTGGTGTCCACCGGCGGCAGCATTTCGACAATAACCAGCCCGTTATTCAGACGGTTGAGATTAATCTTATTAGAAGTATTGGAAACACACACAGGAATAATTGGAACGCCTGCCGCAATTGCAGCATGAAACGCACCGGTTTTGAACGGCAGCAGGCCACGACCACGGCTGCGCGTCCCTTCCGGGAACATCCAGATGGAGATTTTGCGTTTCTTAAAGTGATTCACTACTTCCGCAATGGTGCCGTGCGCTTTCGCGCGATTGTTACGGTCGATCAGCAGGTTACCGGTGAGCCAGTACAGTTGACCGAAAAACGGTATCCACAACAGACTCTTTTTCCCTACGGTCACGGTCGGCGGCAGTACGATGTTTGAGGCCGTCACCATATCGTAGTTGTTCTGATGATTTGCGATATAAATGGCGTTCCCGAAATGCTCAGCTCCTTCAGGCAGGCGTTTTTCAACCTTCAGACCAAACAGTGGCGCAAGACGACCAAACATATGCCCAAAGGTGGCAACATGCTTTGGATTACGCGGGCTGAACAGGCAATAGATGCAGCCGAAAACACAGACCAGAATGCAGTAGATAACGGTAAGAATGAGACGAACAATGTATAGCATAGCGACCTCTGAAGCCCCAACAGCGACAATTATACTTCACCTGTGGCCAGGTAAGGACTTTATTACGAGCGCGTATTGTTAATCGCAACGCACGAATTAACAACGTTTTTACGGGAAATTTTCCTGAAATACCCCCTCCGGAACAGAGGGGGCTAAATCTGGTTACGCTTCGCTGTCGTCCGCTTTTGGACGAACCGGAGAATCAACATCTATCCGGTCGATACGCTGCAGGCCACGCATCAGTGAACCGCGGCGACCGCGCTCACCGACCACCTTCTGCAACTCTTCCGGACGAAGTTTGATTTTACGTTTGCCGACATGAATGGTCAGCGTGCTCTGCGGCGGCAGAAGGAAGAGGTGCGCCAGGCCATCTTCGCCTTTTGCTGCTTCCGCCGACGGAATGTTAATGATCTTGTTGCCTTTCCCTTTCGACAGCTCCGGCAGATCGCTGACCGGGAACATCAGCATACGTCCGGCAGCGGTGATCGCCAGCAGCATGTCGCTCTCGTTCTCAATCACCAGCGGCGTCATGACGTGCGCATTATCCGGCAGGCTGATCAGCGCCTTACCGGCACGGTTGCGCGACACGAGATCATTGAAGGTACAGATAAAGCCGTAACCTGCGTCAGAGGCCATCAGCAGTTTTTGGTCGTCGGCTTCCATCAGCATATGCTCAACGGTCGCACCCGGCGGCAGCGTTAGCTTGCCGGTGAGGGGTTCGCCCTGCCCGCGCGCGGATGGCAGCGTGATTGGGTCGATGGCGTAGCTGCGGCCCGTGGAGTCGATAAACGCCACCGGCTGGTTACTCTTCCCTTTCACCGCCGCTTTGAAGCTGTCGCCGGATTTATAACTCAGCCCCGGCGCGTCGATATCGTGGCCTTTGGCGCTGCGCACCCAGCCGCTTTGCGACAGCACAATGGTCACCGGCTCGGACGGTTGCATGTCGTGCTCGTTCATCGCCTTCGCTTCTTCGCGCTCGTGCAGCGGAGAACGGCGGTCATCGCCGAATGCTTCGGCATCGGCCTGCAGCTCTTTCTTCAGCAGGTTGTTCATCTTGCGTTCGGACGCCAGGATCGCCTGGAGCTGATCGCGCTCTTTTTCCAGATCGTTCTGCTCGCCGCGGATCTTCATCTCTTCCAGTCTGGCGAGATGGCGCAGTTTCAGTTCGAGGATCGCTTCGGCCTGGGTTTCGCTGATACCAAAGCGCGACATCAGCGCGGGCTTCGGCTCGTCCTCGGTACGAATGATCTCAATCACTTCGTCGATATTGAGGAACGCCACCAGCAAACCTTCAAGGATATGCAGGCGCTTAAGCACTTTTTCCAGACGATGATTCAGACGACGACGCACCGTATCGCGGCGGAACGCCAGCCATTCGGTGAGGATCTCCAGCAGGTTTTTCACCGCCGGGCGACCATCAAGGCCGATCATGTTCAGGTTGATGCGGTAACTTTTTTCCAGATCGGTGGTGGCAAACAGGTGGTTCATCACCTGCTCCATGTCCACGCGGTTAGAACGCGGCACGATCACCAGACGAGTCGGGTTCTCGTGGTCGGATTCGTCACGCAGATCGTCCACCATCGGCAGCTTTTTATTGCGCATCTGGGAGGCGATCTGTTCCAGCACTTTCGCACCGGAGACCTGGTGCGGCAGCGCGGTGATCACCACCGCACCATCTTCTTTTGTCCATACCGCGCGCATACGCACGGAGCCGCGGCCGTTCTGGTAGATTTTGCGGATTTCCGCGCGCGAGGTGATGATCTCTGCCTCGGTCGGGTAGTCCGGCCCCTGCACGATATCGAGCAGATCGTCCAGCGAGGTTTTCGGCTGTTCAATCAGGGTGATGGCGGCTTTCGCCACTTCACGCAGGTTGTGCGGCGGAATGTCCGTCGCCATACCGACCGCAATACCGGTGGTACCATTCAGCAGGATATTCGGCAGACGCGCAGGCAGCATCTTCGGCTCCTGCATCGTGCCGTCGAAGTTTGGCACCCAGTCGACGGTGCCCTGCCCCAGCTCGCCCAGCAGCACTTCGGCATATTTAGACAAACGGGATTCGGTATAACGCATCGCCGCGAAGGATTTCGGATCGTCCGGCGCACCCCAGTTCCCCTGCCCGTCCACCAGCGGATAGCGGTAAGAGAACGGCTGCGCCATTAACACCATCGCTTCATAACAGGCGCTGTCGCCGTGCGGATGGTATTTACCCAGTACGTCACCGACGGTACGGGCGGATTTTTTGAACTTGGCGGTGGCGTTCAGCCCCAGTTCGGACATCGCATAGACGATGCGGCGCTGAACGGGCTTCAGGCCATCCCCGATAAACGGCAACGCCCTGTCCATGATGACGTACATGGAATAGTTCAGGTAGGCGTTTTCCGTGAATTCATGTAGCGCGAGGCGCTCTGCCATATCGCTCATTACGTGTGATTCCTCAACTCAGAAACCGATGGGTTTCAGGCAATATTGCCGCAGATACTACCTTATCTGACGAGTTGAGTCACAAAGAAAAAGGGCCGGATGAGCGGCCCTTTTCTGCATTATTTGTTCAGCCTGATAACCTGCTTCACGTCGATTTCGAATTCGTTCCAGTCTTTGTCGACTTTCCCCTGCAGTTCCACTTTATCCTGCGGCGTCACGGTCACGCCGTTCCAGCGCTTGTGGTCAATCTCGACCACTACCGTGCCGGTTTCATCGCGGAAGGTGTAGCGGTCATCGGACAGGCGCTCGGTGATGTTCCCGCGCAGCTTCACCCAGGCATCGTCCTTCAGATCTTTCACTTTTGCCGCCGTCGTCAGGTTAGCGTTGTTATCGACAAAACCGCCCTGCTGGGTTTGCGTCTGGGTTGCGGTTGCAGACGGGCCGTTAAAACCACCCTGTGCAGCAAAGACCGGCGCGGTGGTCATCATCATGATGGCCGCAATAGCAGCGAATTTTTTCATATTAATCTCTCCCTTTAATGTCGTTTCGCAGTCCATTAAACAGGGTAAACCTTAACAACTTCTTAAGGGGAAAATTTATTTATTTTTACTGTACAGCGGGCTTATGCAGAGGGTTTACTGACGGCATCAAGGAGCGAACATGCGCATTTTACTGGTAGAAGACGACAAGTTAATCGGCGATGGCATCAAAGCGGGCTTAAGCAAAATGGGGTTTAGCGTGGACTGGTTTACCGACGGGAAAACCGGCCAGACTGCACTGTACAGCGCCCCCTATGATGCCGTGGTGCTCGACCTGACGCTGCCGGAAATCGACGGGCTGGAGATCCTGCGCGCCTGGCGCGAAAGCGGACGCAGTGAGCCGGTACTGATCCTGACCGCGCGGGATGCGCTGAACCAGCGCGTCGAAGG
This sequence comes from Enterobacter sp. MALB-1, assembly GCF_041021625.1. NCBI lineage: Bacteria > Pseudomonadati > Pseudomonadota > Gammaproteobacteria > Enterobacterales > Enterobacteriaceae > Enterobacter > Enterobacter sp. MALB-1. The sequence goes on along the minus strand of NZ_JBDPJL010000001.1, from coordinate 778,960 downwards.
GCTGCGTCTGGGCGCAGATGATTACCTGTGCAAGCCGTTCGCGCTGCTTGAAGTGGCTGCCCGCCTTGAAGCGCTGGTGCGCCGCAGCCACGGCCAGACGCGCAGCGAGCTACGTCACGGCAACGTCACGCTCGATCCGACAAGTCTTGTCGCCATGCGGGATGGCGAAACGCTGGCGCTCAAACCGAAAGAGTTCGCCCTGCTGGAACTGCTGATGCGCAATGCAGGCCGCGTATTGCCGCGTAAACATATCGAAGAAAAACTTTATAACTGGGATGACGATGTCTCCAGTAACGCCGTGGAGGTTCACGTTCATCACCTGCGCCGCAAGCTCGGCAGCGGGTTTATCCGCACCGTCCACGGCATCGGCTATACCCTGGGTGACGCATGAAACTGACCCAACGCCTGAGCCTGAAGCTGCGTCTGACGCTTCTTTTCCTGTTGCTGTCGCTGGCGGCCTGGTTTGCCGCAAGCGTGGTGGCCTGGCAACAGACCACCCATAAGCTCGATAAACTGTTCGATACCCAACAAATGCTGTTCGCCAAACGGCTGCTGACGATGGAACTTAACGAGCTTCGCGCGCCAGAACGCATGCGCGAGGTGCCGAAAAAAGCCAGACACGGGCATCTGGACGACGACGCGCTGGCCTTCGCCATCTTCACGACTGACGGCAAAATGGTGCTTAACGACGGCGAGAACGGGCGCGATATTCCGTACCACTATCGCCGGGATGGGTTCGATGACGGACGGCTTCAGGACGATAACGACGAATGGCGCTTTTTATGGCTGACGTCGCCAGACGGTAAATACCGCGTGGTGGTCGGCCAGGAGTGGGAGTATCGGCAGGAGATGGCGCTGGACGTGGTCAGTTCCCAGCTGACGCCGTGGCTGGTGGCGCTGCCCCTGATGCTGCTGTTGCTTATCGTCCTGTTAAGCCGCGAACTGAAGCCGTTGAAAAAGCTGGCGCAGACGCTGCGTTCACGCTCACCTGACGCCACCGATTCACTGCCGACACAAGGCGTGCCCACAGAGGTTCGTCCACTGCTCGACGCGCTGAATCATCTGTTTGCCCGCACCCAGGAGATGATGACTCGCGAGCGCCGCTTCACCTCCGATGCCGCCCACGAATTGCGCAGCCCGTTAGCCGCGCTGAAGGTGCAAACCGACGTGGCGCAGCTCTATCTGGACGATCCTGAGGCACAATCTAAAGCCCTGTCGCAGCTTCATGCGGGTATCGACCGCGCCTCACGTCTGGTGGATCAGCTCCTCACGCTGTCGCGCCTGGATTCGCTGGACAACCTGGACGATGTCGAACCGGTGACAATGGCTGATTTACTGCAGTCTGCGGTGATGGATATTTATCATCCGGCACAGCAGGCAGGTATCGACGTTCGGCTCAACGTCAACGCACCGCAGGCCACGCGCAACGGGCAGCCACTGCTGCTGAGCCTGCTGGTGCGCAACCTGCTGGATAATGCCGTGCGTTACAGCCCGCGCGGCAGCGTGGTGGACGTTACGCTGGACGCGCGCAGCTTTACCGTGCGCGACAATGGCACCGGTATTTCACCGGACGCGCTGGCCCGGATCGGTGAGCGCTTTTATCGCCCGCCAGGGCAGGATGAAACGGGCAGCGGGCTGGGATTGTCGATTGTGAAGCGCATTGCTGCGCTTCACGGTATGCGTGTGTCGCTGGCGAATGCCGCAGACGGTGGATTTGAGGTTAACGTCAACTGGTGAGGGATTATTGCTGCTCAGGCAAAAGACTTTGCACATTTTGCTCATTTTACCGTTACGCCCTCGCGCGTAGAATACCCGGCATACTCTCTTCTCCGAGGACAAATAATGAGCAACATTCTGATTATCAACGGCGCGAAAGAATTTGCGCACTCTAAAGGCCAGCTGAATGACACCCTGACCGAGGTCGCGGACGGTTTCCTGCGCGACGCCGGACATGATGTTAAGGTCGTGCGCGCGGACAGCGATTATGACGTAAAAGCCGAAGTGCAGAATTTCCTGTGGGCGGACGTAGTGATCTGGCAGATGCCGGGCTGGTGGATGGGCGCGCCGTGGACGGTAAAAAAATACATGGATGACGTGTTCACCGAAGGTCACGGCTCACTGTATGCCAGCGATGGCCGTACCCGTTCAGACGCGTCCAAAAAATACGGTTCCGGCGGCCTGATTCAGGGCAAAAAATATATGCTGTCCCTGACCTGGAATGCCCCGATGGAAGCCTTCACCGAGAAAGATCAGTTCTTCGAAGGCGTGGGCGTCGACGGCGCGTATCTGCCGTTCCACAAGGCGAATCAGTTCCTGGGCATGGAGCCGCTGCCGACCTTTATCGTCAACGACGTGATTAAAATGCCGGATGTCCCGCGCTATATCGCAGAATATCGCAAGCATCTCGCAGAAATTTTTGCTTAACTGGTAGCCTGGAATTAGAAGGAGTTAACCATGCTTACCGTTATTGCTGAAATCCGTACTCGTCCAGGCCAACATCATCGCCAGGCGGTGCTGGATCAGTTCGCGAAGATTATCCCGACCGTACTGAAAGAAGAAGGCTGCCATGGCTATGCGCCGATGGTGGATGCTGCCACAGACGCGAGCTTCCAGGCGACCGCGCCAGACTCCATTATCATGGTTGAGCAGTGGGAAACCGTAGCGCATCTTGAGGCGCATCTGCAAACCGCACACATGAAAGCCTGGAGCGACGCGGTGAAGGGTGACGTTCTGGAAACCCATATCCGTATTCTGGAGCAAGGGGTTTAAGTTTCCCCTCACCCCGCCCTCTCCCACAGGGAGAGGGAGAACCCATCCAGGCCCGGTAAGCGTTAGCGCCGCCGGGCTTTTTTTATCACCTTAAAACCCAACTGCTATGCTTATTCTGACTTCATGATTAACAGGAGGATGGAATGGGTCTTTTTAACTTTGTAAAAGAAGCAGGCGAAAAGCTGTGGGATAACCTGACCGACCACAAAGGTCAGGGCGACAAAATCACCGAGCACCTCAAAAAACTCAATATTCCCGGCTCAGATAAAGTTCAGGTTAACGTTACCGACGGCAAAGCCAGCGTGACGGGCGACGGGCTGACTCAGGAGCAGAAAGAGAAAATCCAGGTCGCCGTCGGGAACATCGCGGGCGTCAGCGAGGTTGAGAACAATATCACCGCGACCGACGCCAAAGATGAAGCCACTTACTATACGGTGAAATCAGGCGATACCCTGAGCGCCATCTCCAAAACCGTGTACGGCGATGCCAACCAGTACAACAAGATTTTTGAGGCTAACCGCCCGATGCTCTCCAGCCCGGACAAAATTTATCCCGGCCAGACGCTGCGTATTCCTAAGGCGTAACCCGGCAGTCGGGGGTCGCCCCCCGACTGTTTTTACCAGTACAGTTTCCAGCTCTGCGTAAAACGCACCAGTGCCTCAACGTAGAAGTAATCGCCCCAGCTCGCACACTCATCCACGCCTTTATTGCTCGCCAGATGATACACCGAGTGCTTAAGCAGCCCGTTGCCCTTTTCGTCTTTGCCCATCAGATAGTGCTTTGTCAGCGAGGACATAATCCCTTTCGCCCATTCGAGGTAACGTTCGCGATCCGGATCTGTGACCGGCAGATGTTTCACCAGCTCCAGCAGCCCACACACCGCAATCGCCGCCGAGGAAGAATCACGCAACGCATCGGTGCCCACCAGCGCCAGATCCCAGTGGCAGACGTTGTCTTCCGGCAGACGGTTGAGGAAGTAGTTCGCCAGCCGTTTTGACAGGGCAATCATTGTCTCATCGCCGGTATAGATATAGCTCAGCAGGAAGCCGTAAATCCCCCACGCCTGCCCGCGCGACCAGCAGGAGTCATCGGCATAACCTTGCTGCGTGTTGCCGTAGCGCGGCGCACCGGTTTCCACATCCATATAGTAGGTGTGGAACGTCGAGGCATCTTCACGAATGAGATACGTCGCCGCCTGCATCACGTGCGCTTTTGCGGCGTCAGCAAAGCGCGGATCGCCCGTTTGTTCGGTCGCCCAGTAGAGCAGCGGCAGGTTCATGTTGCAGTCGATGATCATGCGTCCGGCCTGCTCCGGATCGGCCAGATCCCCCCACGCCTGAATGATCTTCGCCTTCTCATGGAAGCGTTCCAGTAAGGCTTCCGCCGCCAGCAACGAGAAGCCACGCGCCTCCCGGTTACCCGTCAGCCGCCAGGCCGCCACGCAGGAGAGTGTGTAGAGGAAGCCCAGATCGTGAGTGTTGGTGTCGTTGCGCCCGGCGATGCGCAGGCCAAACGAACGCACATGTTTTTCCGCCATCGCGCGGAATTTCTCCTCGCCGCTCATCTCCCACGCCAGCCACAGCTGACCGGTCCAGAAGCTGGTGGTCCACTCCACGTTGTCAGTCAGCGGATAAAACCCCTCTTTGCAGGTTTCCGCCGGGAATTGCTCACCGAATTCCGTTAAATGACGGCTAATCAGGTCGAGGACATGGCTGCGCGCCGAGCTAAGTTCATCGCTAAATGCACGTGGATCAACAGGCTCAGAAATCGCGGGCAGGCGTTCCTCTTTGATACGACTTAACATATTTCGGTTCCTTCTTTGACGGCGTAATTATCGGGTTGGATTGTGTTCTGCAATATTCATCGTTTGTGCGCCGCGCCATTTACTCTGGCAGGCGGATAACGTAAAGACAGAAATAAGGGTAAAGGTCAGCGCGGTAGCGCCCATGATGATATATGTCTGCTCAAAGCCGATGCGGTCATAGAGATATCCGGCCGGGGAAGAGACCACCACATTGCCGACATACAGCATCGCCTGATAGCCCAGCAAATACATCGTGGCGTTTACGCGTTTATCGAAATGCTCGGCGATATATTTAAAGACAGAGACCAGCAGCAGACAAATTTCCAGGCCGTACAGCGGCTTAAGGATCGAGATTAATAGATGCGAATCGCACAGACCGGAAATAATCAGACGCGCACCCACCACCAGCCCGACAATTAACAGCCCGCGCTTGGCACCAATAAAGTTTACAAACAGCGGGATCACCATATACATGACGAACTCCATCCCCGACTGGACGGTTCCCAGATAACCAAACACCGCATTGCCCTGGTGGATATCATCGAAGAAGGTGACGAAATAACGCGAGAACTGCTGTTCAGCAATAAACATCATCCACGCCACACCCGCCACATACAGGCAGAACGCCCAGAATTTACGGTTCCGCAGCAGGGCATACACATCTGACGGGGCGATTTTCTCTTTGGTTAACACCTCACCTGCATGAGCGGAGTTAGTGTTCACTTTCAGGCTCAGCAGGACAATCAGCATCACCACTGAGGCCACGCTGCCCATAATGAAGTTATATGCCGGAGAGAGATTAAACAGCAGCCCGGAGAAGGACGACGCCACCGCCCAGCCGAGCGATCCCCACATACGGATTTGACCAAACTCCATGCCGTTTAAGCGACTGAAACGATCGGAATAGGATTCGCATGCCGCCACGCCCGCATACCAGGCAAAACTTAAATAGAGCGCACCGATAATAATCCCCAGCATGGTGTTGGACATCAGCAGAGGCTGGTAAACGTAAATAAAGAACGGTGCCATCAGAGCAGACATCGCCACTACAAAATAGAGCAGATATTTGCTCATGCCGATTTTATCGAGAATATAGCCGTAAATCGGTTTAAGAATAACGGAGAAGACGCCGTTAACCGCGAATACCGTGCCAATCACCGAACCGCTGAGATTCGCTTTCTGGCCGAGCCAGATGGCCAGCAAGCCAATACTGGCTGACCAGGTAAAGAAGTAGAGAAAAATAAAACTGCTGATTTTGTAATATTCGGTTTTGTTCGTTGTAGATGTGTTTTTCATACCATCCTCGCCGACGTGTAGGGGCCAGAGTTTTTATAAGGTGAACGACAGCTGGCGTTCGCTTCCGGGTTCGCGAATAACGACCTGGTTATGGGTAATATTCAGCTGCGGCGTGACCGCAAAATATTTTTGTTTTTCACTGGCCGTAACGGCACAGCACAGCCAGCTCTCTCCTTGCGGAATGTCAGTTTTGAGCAGCGGAATGGCGGCACACTCCGGGAACATCACGCTGCTGTTGGGTGGCGTGACCATGCTGTCCGGTTCGCGCGTAATTACCGGCGAGAGATCGACAATCGCGCTGCTGCCATTTTCTGCCGCCAGGTAACAGCCACGATCGCGGATCTGGTGTTCGGTTTTCATCACCGCAAAGCCGCCTTCCGCCGTTTGCAGGGTTCGCCCACTGTTAATGCGGTGCAGACGCAGATGCCACTCCCCAAACGGCACTTGCCAGGTTTCGATATGCACGTCATGCCACGGCGACCAGCGAGAGAAAATGTAATTTTCCTCGACTCGCACCGCTTCACACTCGCGGCGTCCGCGGAAATAGTTGTCCCCGTCCGCCAGCAGCAGCATGGAGTCGCAGGCGGCATGTTTCAGGCCAAAGCGTCCGCGCTCAATGGTGAAACCAAAGCGGCTGGAGTAGGCAAATTTGGTGTATTTGGCTTCGGTGTTGACGTAGTTGTTCAGCTCAAGCTGTCCGGCAGTGAGCATTGTGACGTGCTGTGAGCCATTTGAATGCATCAGGATCTGCTGCGCATGCGGGATCACATGTTTTTCTGCAAGCGCGGGCAGCGGTTGTTCTTCCGCCTGCCAGAACGGGTGTTCTTCCGGCAGTGCCAGGATCAGAAAGGTTTTCAGCGCCCAGTATGGCGATCCGGGGGAGTTGTAATCTTCGCACATGGCCAGGTTCGGATACGCAAACCCGAGGGTCAGAATACCGTCGCGATCGATAATGGGTTGCTGTTGCCACCAGCGCAGATGACGCAGCACAATGCCCTTCACAACGCCTGGTGTGAATACCTCCAGCCCGGAAAAGGCCACCGCGCTCCAGAAGGCGACCATCGCAAAGCGGTAGGTCAGGCTACGGCCAAACGGCACCGATGCACCATCTGCAGCGGACCAGTAGATAAAGTCTTCAGCAAACAGACGAGAACGTTCGCGCAAGACTATCGCCCTCTCTTCATCACCGCTTAGCGTGGCGTAAATCAGGCCATAGAAGTGAAACGCCATTGAGATGTAATAGTCTTTCGGGCGGCCCGCCCCATCGGAATACCAGCCGTCGCCCAGGTAATAGGCATCCATCATTGCAAAACGGCGGTCAACCGCGGCCTGGTCATACGGCAGCCCGGCGCGTTTGAAACCAAGCTGCACCATAATGGCAAAATAGTTCCAGTTACTGTCCGGCATCTGCGCGTCGGTGATCTGGTTGAGCCACGCGTGCAGATTCATCACTTCACGCTCAGTGAAGCATTCGGTGAGTTTATCTCCCAACAGAGAAAGCCCCAGACCGTAAGCCGCCATCTCCACCAGGCGCTGATCGTATGGCCCGGTTTCGCCCCAGTAGCCTGCGTTTTGCGGATCGGTTCCTTGCTTAATCGCCGTGATGTATTTCTCGCTGAACGGCGTGGACTCGCCGGATGCCATCAGCGGAAACAGCCCCCACAACGCGCGGGAAAGCCCTTCCATCTGCGCAATATCCGTCGCGTAATGCGCGCAGGTATCACCCAGCGAGAAACGCGAACTTTCTGCCGGAAACTGTTTATCCAGCGCGCCCAGCATCGCGTTTAATGACGCCACCACATCCTGGCGTGAAGACAACGGATTTGATTTTTCTTTGTTTGCCGCCCACATAGGTTCACCCTCGTAATCAACTGCGGCAAAGCATAGTGAATCCGCAAGGTGCAGAAATGTTAGCCATGTCACAGGTGTGAACGATGAATAAACCCACAGTTGAGAAAATTTAAAAAGGTGGTTTATAAATACATTCCAGTGGGGAAAAATTGAGTTTTATTGCACTATGCGCGATACGCCGACGTCCGATCATCTGGAGCTGATCACGCTGAACGATACCGTGGTGTCGTTCAGTCGCCTCTTTGCGAACACCGTTCGCTATCATCACTGGCACCAGTGTCTGGAAATTCTTTATGTAGAAGAAGGGTTTGGCGTGGCGATTGTCGATAACCGTCACTACACCATGCGTCCCGGACGCCTATTTTTCTTCCCGCCTTTTACCCTGCATAAGGTGATGGTCGACGAGCAGGCAGAGTCCCTTTATCGGCGCACGATTATTCATCTTGACCAGCACGCCGTGCTGAAAGCCCTTCGCGATTTCCCACATACTCAGCAGCGGCTGCAAGTGCTTTCACGCCGGGGCGGAGAGGCATGGGTGGCGGATCTGGCGCACTGTCATAGCCATATTGACCATCTGTTTAGCTGCTATCAGACGCCCATGAACAGCGAGGGCATTGCGGGGCTGCTGATCAGCCTGTTTGCCATGCTGCCTGATGACAACGACGGAGCGCCGGGCAACAGCCAGGGGATCGCCAGCCAGGTGATGTTCTGGCTGGATGAGCATTATCAGGAGAAATTTCGGCTGGATGCGCTGGCAGAAGAACTGGGTAAATCGCGAAGCTATGTGTCACGAAAATTCCATGCGGAAACGGGCGAGAAAATTCATGATTATCTGAATACGCTACGGCTGCGTAAGGCGTGTGAATGCCTGCTTCACTCGGATGCGAGCGTGCGTGAGATCGCCACGCGGGTCGGGTTTTCTGACGTCACGTGGTTTATCAGCGCGTTTAAAAAGGGGATTGGGGAGACGCCGCTGCAGTACCGGAAAAATCATTCTGGCCACTGAGCGGCTGTTTTGAAGCCCCTCTCCTGCTCAGGAGAGGGTCAGGGCATCAGGCTTCAATATCCGCCATATCGCCTTTCTCCTGCAGCCAGTTACGTCGGTCTTCCGAACGTTTCTTGGCAAGCAGCATATCCATTACGGCGTTGGTTTGCTGTTCGTCTTCGTCGCTGATCGTCAGCTGCACCAGACGGCGGGTATTCGGGTCCAGCGTGGTTTCACGCAGTTGCATCGGGTTCATCTCACCCAGCCCTTTAAAGCGCTGCACGTTCGGTTTGCCCTTCTTACGCTTCAACTGCTCCAGCACGCCCGCTTTCTCTTCTTCCGTCAGCGCGTAGTAAACCTCTTTGCCGAGGTCGATACGGTACAGCGGCGGCAGCGCAACATGAACGTGACCGTTTTTCACAAGCGTTCTGAAGTGCTTCACGAACAGCGCGCACAGCAGCGTGGCAATGTGCAGACCATCGGAGTCCGCATCCGCGAGGATACAGATTTTGCCGTAGCGTAGCTGGCTCAGATCGTCGCTGTCCGGATCGATACCGATCGCCACCGAAATATCATGCACTTCCTGCGAGGCCAGCACTTCATCAGAAGAGACTTCCCAGGTGTTGAGGATCTTACCCTTGAGCGGCATGATCGCCTGATATTCACGATCGCGTGCCTGCTTGGCCGATCCGCCTGCCGAGTCCCCTTCCACGAGGAAAAGTTCGGTACGGTTGAGATCCTGCGCGGTGCAGTCAGCCAGCTTGCCCGGCAGCGCAGGGCCGCTGGTCAGCTTTTTACGCACCACTTTCTTCGCCGCGCGCAGACGACGCTGGGCGCTGGAGATAGCCATTTCAGCCAGCATCTCTGCCGCCTGAACGTTCTGGTTCAGCCACAGGGTGAATGCATCTTTCACCACACCGGAGACGAACGCCGCACACTGGCGTGAAGAGAGACGCTCTTTAGTCTGGCCAGCAAACTGCGGGTCCTGCATCTTCACGGAGAGCACATAGGCGCAGCGATCCCAGATATCCTCTGCCGACAGCTTCACGCCGCGCGGCAGAATGTTGCGGTATTCGCAGAACTCGCGCATCGCGTCCAGCAACCCCTGACGCAGGCCGTTAACGTGCGTCCCGCCGAGCATGGTCGGGATCAGGTTGACGTAGCTTTCTGTGAGCAGCTCACCGCCTTCCGGCAGCCACAGCAACGCCCAGTCCACCGCTTCGGTATCACCGGTAAAATTACCGACAAACGGTTTTTCCGGCAGCGTCGGCAGGCCGTTGACCGCTTCGCACAGATAGTCGTTCAGACCATCTTCGTAGCGCCAGGTCTGCTCGGTGTTGTTGACGTTGTCTTTAAAGGTAATTTCCACGCCGGGGCACAGCACTGCTTTCGCTTTCAGCAGATGCGTCAGGCGGGAAACGGAAAAACGCGGGCTGTCGAAGAAACTTTCGTCAGGCCAGAAGTGAACGCTGGTGCCGGTGTTGCGTTTGCCGCATGTCCCGACGACCTGCAAATCCTGGACTTTTTCGCCATTTTCAAACGCAATATTGTAGATCTGGCCGTCGCGACGGACATTCACTTCCACGCGTTTAGACAAGGCGTTAACAACGGAGATACCCACGCCGTGCAAACCACCTGAGAACTGGTAGTTTTTGTTGGAGAACTTACCGCCCGCATGCAGACGGCAGAGGATCAGCTCAACGGCTGGCACGCCCTCTTCCGGGTGGATGTCTACCGGCATGCCGCGCCCGTCGTCGATGACTTCCAGCGACTGATCGGCATGCAGGATAACGTCGACGCGTTTGGCATGGCCTGCCAGCGCTTCGTCCACACTGTTATCAATCACTTCCTGGCCCAGGTGGTTTGGGCGCGTCGTATCAGTGTACATCCCCGGACGGCGGCGAACCGGCTCAAGCCCGGTGAGTACCTCAATGGCATCAGCGTTATAGGTTTGCGTCATGATTTAAGCTAGCAATTCGCATTGATTGTCAGAGGCTGTGCAGTCCAAGAAAATCGACAATCTGGGTGAAATGATCTTCAAAGCCCGTGAAAGCATGGTTTCCGCCCTCTTCTATAGTCTGGCGGCAGGATGCGTAATACGCCACTGCCTGGCGGTAATCCAGCACTTCATCACCCGTCTGTTGCAGCAGCCAGATGAGATCGGGCGCTTCAAGCGGGTCTACCTGCATAACTTTGAGATCGTAAATATGGCGTGACTCTAGCACATATTGCTGCCCGGTGTAGGGGTTCTCGTTTTCACCAAGAAAGTCCCGCAACAGCTCAAAGGGCCGTACCGCCGGATTAACAACGACAGCGGGCAGCATAAAGCATTGTGACAGCCAGGTCGCGTAGTAACCCCCAAGCGACGACCCGACAATGCCAAAGGACTCCCCGCCGTGTTCAAGCACCACAGATTCCAGCATTTCCGCCGCATCCGCCGGGTAAGGTGGCAGTTGCGGAACAATCATCTCAATGTGTGGATGATGCTCGCTCAGCCACTGGCGAAATTGTGTCGCTTTCGCAGAACGTGGCGAACTGTTGAACCCGTGCAGATAGAGGAGCGTAGACATCAATAGCCTTCTGAAGCGGTATCAGGACGGAATTTTGTCCCTGATAAACGGCAGACTTCGGTTGTCAGCGAGCCATCCGCATGCAATTCCAGCCATCTCCAGCCCGGCGCGATGGTATCCAGGGTAAAGTTGGCGCAGTGCGGCTTAAACTGAACGCAGGTGGACGGTGTCGCCAGCAGTCGGCGGCCATTCCAGTCGAGATCCTGTTCCTGGTGAATGTGTCCGCACAGCAGATTTTTCACCCGCGGGAATTTCACCAGCACGCTGTCCAGCGCCGCAGAGTTGCGCAAGCTGTGCTGGTCAAGCCAGCTACAACCCGCAGGCAGCGGGTGATGATGAAGCAACAGCAGCGTATTACGCTCCGGTTCGGCAGCCAGCTTTTTCTCCAGCCATTCGAGCTGAAAATCGCTCAGCTCACCGTGCGGGACGCCAAACACCTGGCTGTCGAGCAGCAGGATTTGCCAATGGTCACCTGTAAATACACACTTTGCCGGCGATATCCCTGCCTCCTGAAGCGAGCTGTACATCGCAGGCTGGAAATCGTGATTACCCGGTAGCCAGACGCAAGGCACGCTGAAGCTCGCGATCCCTTCAGCGAAATGCTGATAGGCTGCGGAGGATTGATCCTGCGCCAGATCGCCCGTTGCGACGATCAAATCGCATGCGCGGTTTTCGGCATGGATCGCGCTAAGTACGGCCTGATAACTCTCCCAGGTGTTTACGCCCAGCAGAGTCTCATGCTTTTCGGCAAAAAGGTGGGTATCGGTGATTTGTAATATCCTGACTGGCGTCCCACCAGCAACAGTCAGGTTCAACAGGCTTTCCAAATGGTGTCCTTAGGTAGGTTTATGACGCTAACAAACCGGAATCGCCATTGCTCCATGTGCTAAACAATATCTTAGCCAGTCAGCTAAAAACTGGTTAATTTGATGCTTTTCGTCGCGTTGATGCAACTTTTTATTCGGATAATCATACCGCGCTTTGAAGCGAAAGATCTGCTGGCTTGAACACACTTCAGCGACCATCGCATCGTGGTAGAGGCGCACCGTCATCGACGGCAGGCTCCAGTAGCTAATACTGGGAGCCGTTTGCTCAATTTCCACCAGCGTAGTGTAGCGCGTTGATTCTGTTATCGTTAACCGATACTGCGCGTTGCTCACCTGATAGCTTACCGTTTCGCCGGGTGCGTCATTTCGTGGCAACAGGCGGCGCAGCTGTGCGAAATTGGTTTCGCACAGGCGCATCATTTCTGGGAAGTCAGGTGTATAACGCTTCATTTTTTCCACTCGTGTCGTAATGTCTGATGATGCAGTTGCAGCCATTGCAGGGCGATGACAGACGCTGCGTTGTCGATTGTCCCCTCTTCTACCCACTGGTAAGCCTGTTCCCGGCTCACCACATGAACCCGAATATCTTCGTTTTCATCGACCAGACCGTGAATACCTTCCGCGGTCGTGGCATCCACTTCGCCCACCATAATGGACAAACGCTCGCTCGTGCCGCCAGGGCTTGCCAGATAGCTCAGCACCGGTTTCGTGCGGCCAACCACCAGACCTGCTTCTTCCAGCGCCTCGCGGCGGGCGACGTCTTCAACCGATTCACCCTCTTCGATCATCCCGGCCACCATCTCCAGCAACCACGGGCTTTCACTGGTGTCGTAAGCGGCAATGCGGATCTGTTCAACCAGCACCACTTCATCACGCACTGGGTCAAAGGGTAGCAAGACTGCCGCATGCCCGCGCTCAAAAATTTCGCGTTTAATTTCGCCGCTCATCTCACCGTTAAACAGGCGATGCCTGAAACGGTAAAGATCCATTGAAAAAAAACCGCTATATAGCGTTTCTCGTGCAATAATTTCTACATCGTTTTTGGCGAATGTCACGGGCAACTTTTCTGGTTTTTGCATGAGTCGAGTCCTGGTAGCAATGGTGATGAAATTGTGAATTTCAAGGCTGTTTGGCTGCCGTTTGTAAGGCTATATGGTAGATTGGTGCAAATTACCGCCAGATGGCACGTAACGCCAACCTTTTGGTGTGGATGATTCTGTTAGAATCGGCAATTATTTTTAATTAGATCAGCGCTAATACTGCTTCACAACAAGGAATGCAAATGAAGAAATTGCTCCCCATCCTTATCGGCCTGAGCCTGACGGGCTTCAGTGCAATGAGCCAGGCAGAGAACCTGCTACAGGTCTACCAGCAGGCACGTCTGGGCAACCCTGATTTACGTAAATCAGCGGCCGATCGTGATGCTGCGTTTGAAAAGATTAACGAAGCACGTAGTCCGCTGCTGCCGCAGTTGGGCCTGGGTGCAGATTATACCTACAGTAACGGTTTCCGCGATAACAACGGCATTAACTCCAATGCCACCAGTGCGTCGCTGCAGTTAACCCAGACGCTGTTTGATATGTCCAAATGGCGTGCCCTGACCCTGCAGGAAAAAAGCGCAGGTATCCAGGATGTGACGTATCAGACCGATCAGCAAACGCTGATCCTGAACACCGCCACCGCGTATTTCAACGTGCTGAGCGCCATTGACGCGCTCTCCTACACCGAAGCGCAGAAACAGGCCATTTACCGTCAGTTGGATCAAACCACTCAACGCTTCAACGTGGGTCTGGTCGCGATCACCGACGTGCAAAACGCCCGTTCACAGTACGACACCGTGCTGGCTAACGAAGTGACCGCGCGTAACAACCTTGATAATGCGCTGGAATCACTGCGTCAGGTCACCGGTAACTACTACCCTGAGCTGGCTTCTCTGAACGTGGACAGCTTCAAAACGGACAAACCGCAAGCCGTCAATGCGCTGCTTAAAGAAGCGGAAAACCGCAACCTGACCTTGCTTCAGGCGCGTCTGAGCCAGGATCTGGCGCGCGAGCAGATTCGTCAGGCGCAGGATGGTCATTTGCCAACGCTGAGTCTGAGCGCCTCGACCGGGGTATCTGATACCACCTATAACGGTTCTAAAACCAACACGGCGCAATATGACGACAGCAACGCGGGCCAGAATAAAGTCGGCCTGAGCTTCTCCCTGCCGCTGTACCAGGGCGGAATGGTAAACTCCCAGGTGAAACAGGCGCAGTACAACTTTGTTGGCGCAAGCGAGCAACTGGAAAGCGCCCATCGCAACGTGGTGCAGACGGTACGTTCTTCGTTCAACAACGTGAACGCTTCGATCAGCAGCATTAACGCCTACAAACAGGCTGTTGTCTCGGCTCAAAGTTCACTGGATGCGATGGAAGCGGGCTATTCCGTTGGTACGCGTACCATTGTCGACGTTCTGGATGCAACAACCACGCTGTACAACGCCAAACAGCAACTTTCCAGCGCGCGTTACCAGTACCTGATTAACCAGCTGAACATTAAACAAGCACTGGGTACGCTGAACGAGCAGGATCTGCAGATGCTGAACAGCACGCTGGGCAAACCGGTTTCAACGTCGCCAGAAAGCGTCGCGCCGGAGAACCCTGATCAGGTTGCCGCCGTTGATAACTTTAACGGTAACGGCAGCGCGCCAGCCGCACAGCCAGCGGCAGCGCGTAGCACAACGCCTGCCAGCAACGGTAGCAATCCGTTCCGTAACTAAGCCTTGCCCGATGGCGCTTCGCTTATCGGGCCTACTTAATCGTAGGCCGGGTAAGCGCAGCGCCACCTGGCGCAAAATCACATCCGAACGTAAGCCAACGTAAAGATCCCCCTGATTCCGCCCCTCTTCGCTTCATTTTCAACCACTCATCCTCTATCCTGAGCGTTATTACCACTGGGTCCTGGAAGACAAAGATGAAACGGACAAAAACGATTAACCACGCTTCGTTCCGCAAGAGCTGGAACGCGCGTCATCTCACCCCTGTTGCGCTGGCGATCACCGCCGTCTTTATGCTGGCGGGTTGTGAGAAAAGCGACGAAACGGTTTCGTTGTATCAGAACGCGGACGACTGCTCGACAGCTACCGGCAAAACAGCAGAATGTACCACGGCTTATAACAACGCCCTGAAAGAAGCGGAACGAACCGCGCCGAAGTACGCCTCACGCGAAGACTGTGTGGCTGAATTTGGTGAAGGTCAGTGCCAGCAGGCACCGGCGCAGGCGGGAATGGCACCGGAAAACCAGGCACAGGCGCAGTCCAGCGGCAGCTTCTGGATGCCGTTAATGGCCGGTTACATGATGGGCCGACTGATGAGCGGCGGTGCAGGCTACCAGCAGCAGCCGCTGTTTAGCTCTAAAAATCCTAACAGCCCAGCTTACGGTAAATACACCGATGCCAGCGGCAAGAACTACGGTGCAGCAACACCTGGCCGTACCATGACCGTACCGAAAACGGCGATGGCACCAAAACCGGCGACCACCAGCACCATTACCCGTGGCGGTTTCGGGGAGTCTGTGGCGAAACAAACCACCATGCAGCGTAGCGCGACCGGCACCTCAACTCGCTCAATGGGCGGCTGATCATGGAACGAGTGAGTATTGTTGAGCGCCCGGACTGGCGCGAAAAAGCCACTGAGTACGGTTTTAACTTTCACACCATGTATGGCGAGCCGTACTGGTGTGAAGATGCCTACTACACGCTCACGCTCGCCCAGGTCGAGAAACTGGAAGAGGTGACCGCTGAGCTGCACCAGATGTGCCTGAAGGTGGTGGAAAAGGTTATCGATAGCGATGAGCTGATGGCCAAATTCCGTATCCCGAAGCATACCTGGAGCTTTGTTCGTCAGTCGTGGAAAACCAGCCAGCCGTCGCTTTACTCTCGCCTTGACCTGGCCTGGGACGGTGTGGGTGAACCGAAGCTGCTGGAAAACAACGCCGATACCCCGACCTCGCTGTATGAAGCCGCGTTCTTCCAGTGGATCTGGCTGGAAGATCAGGTCAATGCAGGGAACCTGCCGGAAGGGAGCGATCAGTTCAACAGCCTGCAGGAGAAGCTGATTGAACGTTTCGCAGAGCTACGTGAACAGCATGGTTTCAACCTGCTCCATCTCGCCTGCTGTCGCGATACGGTAGAGGATCGCGGGACGGTTCAGTATCTGCAGGATTGTGCGGCTGAAGCGGAAGTCGCGACCGAATTCCTTTATATCGAGGACATCGGTCTGGGCGAGAAAGGTCAGTTCACCGATCTGCAGGATCAGGTGATCAGTAACCTGTTCAAGCTCTATCCGTGGGAATATATGCTGCGCGAGATGTTCTCCACCAAACTGGAAGACGCTGGCGTGCGCTGGCTGGAACCGGCGTGGAAAAGCATTATTTCCAATAAAGCCCTGCTGCCGATGCTGTGGGAGATGTTCCCGGACCATCCTAACCTGCTGCCAGCATACTTTGCCGAAGACGACTTCCCGCCAATGGAAAAATACGTCGTTAAGCCGATCTTCTCCCGCGAAGGGGCGAACGTGTCGATTATCGAAAACGGCAAAACGCTGGAAGCGGTTGAAGGGCCATACGGTGAGGAAGGGATGATCGTCCAGGAATTCTATCAACTGCCGAAATTTGGCGACAGCTATACGCTGATTGGTAGCTGGCTCATCAACGATCAGCCCGCCGGGATTGGCATCCGTGAAGATCGCGCGCTGATCACGCAGGATCTGTCACGGTTCTATCCGCATATTTTTGTGGAGTAAGTCCTGCCGGGTGGCGGTTTCGCCTGACCCGGCCTACGGTTTTGCAGGACCGGTAAGCGTAGCGCCACCGGGCATGTTTTTACCCCACCTGCACCGACAGCATACTCAAACTGCCCATCTCAATACCGTCTACCGGGACGGTAATCGGCTCCTCACCATCCCATGCACCCAATACATACAACAGCGGCAGGAAGTGTTCCGGCGTCGGGTTAGAGAGCGAGCCACCTTCGTGATCCAGATAGTTCACCAGCGGGTGCTGCTCCGCCAGGCCTTTCCAGGTGAGGTTTTCTTTGACAAAGCCGTTGAAGGAGGTCGCCCACGGGTAGGGTGTATTTTCGCCGTGCCAGCGCGCTGTGCGCAGGTTATGCACCACGTTACCACTCGCCACCAGCATGATGCCTTCATCACGCAGCGTCGCCAGCTTGCGGCCAATCTCCAGATGCCAGGCTGCCGGTTTGGTACTGTCGATGCTCAGTTGCACCATCGGGATATCGGCATCAGGATACATTTTAATAAGCACGCCCCATGAACCGTGGTCAAAACCCCAGGCCTCTTTATCCAGCGCGACAGGAACAGGTGCCAGTAAATCGACAAGTTGCTGTGCCAGCTCAGGCGATCCGGGTGCCGGGTAATGTGTGTCATACAGCGCCTGCGGGAAGCCGCCAAAATCATGGATAGTTTTCGGCGCTTCCATCGCGGTGACGCCTGTACCACGGGTAAACCAGTGTGCAGACACCACCACAATGGCTTTCGGACGCGGCAACGTCTCACCCAGATGACGCCATGCGCGGGTATAGACGTTATCTTCCAGCACGTTCATTGGGCTGCCGTGGCCTAAAAACAGTGCTGGCATACGGGGAGAAGTCATGATGATATCCTTACAGAAGATGTCAATTTGATGGTGTCAGATTACGCGCAATGTGGGAAAGATGAACGCAGATAACCATGACGATCATCATCAGGAAATTTGAATATCAGGAACAGATACAGGAGAGGTGAATGTCAGTACCCTTGATTTTGACCCTACTTGCGGGTGCCGCTACCTTCATAGGCGCGATACTCGGCGTACTCGGCCAAAAGCCGTCTAACCGCGTGCTGGCTTTTTCTCTGGGTTTTGCCGCCGGGATCATGCTGCTTATCTCTCTGATGGAGATGCTGCCCGCAGCGCTTCACACCGAGGGAATGTCTCCGGTTCTGGGCTACGGCATGTTTGTATTGGGCCTGCTGGGTTACTTTGCCCTCGACCGCATGCTGCCGCACGCGCACCCTCAGGACTTGATGCAAAAAAGCGTTACCCCCATTCCGGGTAATATCAAACGAACGGCCATTCTGCTGACGCTCGGTATCAGCCTGCATAACTTCCCGGAAGGCGTCGCCACGTATGTCACGGCCAGCAGCAACCTGGAGATGGGTTTTGGGGTGGCGCTGGCGGTGGCCTTACACAATATTCCTGAAGGACTGGCCGTTGCCGGACCGGTTTATGCTGCGACAGGTTCAAAACGCACCGCCGTTTTCTGGGCGGGAATTTCCGGTATGGCTGAAATTCTTGGCGGCGTGCTGGCGTGGTTGATACTCGGCAGCCTGGTTTCCCCTGTTGTGGTGGCCGCTATTATGGCAGCCGTTGCAGGAATTATGGTTGCGCTGTCGGTTGATGAACTCATGCCCCTGGCGAAAGAGATAGACCCGAATAATAATCCTAGTTACGGCGTGCTGTGTGGGATGTCTGTAATGGGATTAAGCCTGGTTTTACTCCAGACATCCGGCATTGGTTGATGCCATCTGCGCTTTCGGAAAAACGAAAGCGCACATTTTTATGCGAACAGCATACTATTATTAAGATGAATAATTTCCACTATCACCCTCGCCTGCCTGGACTATAATAATCAAGTTTTTTATAAGATATTTTCATCCATTATAAGACGCACATTAAAAGTCAGGTATTATCTCTACAATTTTCGAAAATCATCCACTTACAATTATCACTATTTATATTTTAACCCTAACTACAATTATTTTTAAGTCATATTAATCGCATTGCGTTACTGTCGACAGTTATACTTTTATGGCATTATTCTGAAAATAGCATTCAGGATGTGAATTAATTTGGAAAAGGATATTTTCATGCATACAGGTAAAAAGGTATTGTTAGCTGCTGTAATGGCGACCATTTTCTCTGGTTCCGCTTTTGCTGACGACCAGGGCTCAGGTAAGATCACATTCAAAGGCGTTATTATCGACGCACCATGCAGTATTGCACCAGACAGCGTGGATAAAGAAATTGATCTTGGCCAGGTTACGACAGACGTTATCAATGCCAATAAGAAATCCGCGCCAGTTCCAGTGGATATCAATCTGAAAAACTGCCAGCTTGACGATCCAGGCGATGAAACCGCCGATCCGGTAACGAAAGTCGATGTCACATTCACCAGCGCAGCAACAGACGCTACGGATACCAACCTGATGAGCAACACCTATGCAAGCGGTGCTCAGAATGTCGGCGTTCGTCTGCTGGATAATGCTGAAGCCAACATCACCCTCGGCAGCGCTACGGAAGTGGCATTACTGGAAGGTTCAGACACTCAAACGCTGCATTTTAAAGCACAGATGGAAGTGCTGAGCGGTAAAACGGCTACTGCGG
Source organism: Enterobacter sp. MALB-1 (assembly GCF_041021625.1). Classification (NCBI taxonomy): domain Bacteria; kingdom Pseudomonadati; phylum Pseudomonadota; class Gammaproteobacteria; order Enterobacterales; family Enterobacteriaceae; genus Enterobacter; species Enterobacter sp. MALB-1. The sequence goes on along the minus strand of NZ_JBDPJL010000001.1, from coordinate 759,436 downwards.
GCCAGGTTGAATCGACTGCTAACTACGTGTTGGCGTATAAATAAGTATACCCACCTCGCTATCTACCGACTGGTATTTATGCCAGTCGGCATTTTTTATTTACATTGAGCAATATGATGATGAAATACAAATTAGAAAAGATAATCATCATTACTATTCTGCTAATATCAAAAGTCGCCTCTGGTACTGAATTCAATATTAATGCCATCGATAAAGATCAGCGTGACAGTGTAGATTTAACCCAATTCAAAGACCAAACGTCTATTGTACCAGGACGTTATTTCGTCACCGTCTCAATTAATGACACTCCGCTGGCCAATGGCTGGCAACTCACCTGGAAACAGGTCGGCAACGCTGTTCAGGTTTGTATTCCAACAGAGCTTGCTGATTCGTTTGGCTTGCAGGATAAAATACGTAATAGCTTGCCCGAAAAAGAAGGTTGCGTTGATTTTACATCATTGCCTGATATCAAATTTACCTTTGAACAGGCAAGCCAGACCTTAAAAATTACTGTCCCCCAGGCCTGGTTACAGTACCGCTCGGTCGACTGGATGCCGCCCTCAACCTGGGACAACGGCGTCGCTGGCGTACTTCTGGATTACAACCTCTTTGCCAGCCATTACCAACCTACGAGTGGCGGCAGCTCTGATAATGCCAATACCTACGGTACTGCTGGTGCGAATATGGGCCCATGGCGGCTACGCAGTGATTACCAGTACAACCAGACGCATACCGAAAGCGGTTCAGACCACGACGGACGCTTCTCTCGCGTTTATATGTTCCGCCCGCTCCCTTCAATTGGAGCAAAGCTGACGCTCGGAGAGACGGATTTTCAGTCCGCTATTTTCGATGGATTTACCTATACCGGAGCCTCACTGATCAGCGATGAGCGCATGTTGCCATGGTCACTACGCGGCTACGCCCCACAAATATCGGGAATCGCCCAAACAAACGCTACGGTAACGGTGAGCCTTGCTGACCGCGTGATTTATCAAACGAAAGTTCCGCCGGGACCGTTTGTTATCCAGGATCTCAACCAGTCGGTGCAAGGGACGCTGGATGTCAAAGTTACAGAAGAGGATGGGCGGGTCAGTACGTTTCAGGTTTCCGCCGAATCCGTCCCTTTTTTGACACGTAAAGGGCAGGTTCGCTACAAAATTGCGACAGGTAAAGCGCGCAAAGACGCCTCGCATGATGTTGAGGATAATGCGTTTATGAGCGGCGAGTTTTCCTGGGGCATGCTGTCTCAAACGTCCTTGTATGGTGGAACCCTTGCCGATGGCGATCATTACCGCTCAATCGCCGCCGGGCTTGGACAAAATATGGCGTATCTGGGTGCGCTCTCGTTTGATGTCACTCAGGCCACAAGCCAGCTACCGGGTCAAAACGCTCAGACAGGTTATAGCTACCGCTTCAACTACAGCAAACGGTTCGACACCACAGGCAGCCAGCTTACGCTCGCCAGCTATCGCTACTCTGATCGGCGTTTCCTCAGCTACGCGCGCTTTCTGGATTATGACGACAACGACAACCAGACAGAAAAACAGACGCTGAGCGTCACGGCCAGTCAGTACATTTCAGCGCTCTCACTCAACCTTTATTTGAGCATGTTGCGACAAACCTGGTGGGATGATTCACCGTCAACGACGGGTAGCCTCACGGCGGGCTACAACTTCGATATCGGCCGCTGGAAGAACCTCGGTATTACGGTATCGTTGAGCAGAACGCATTATGAAGATGAAGACGAAGGCGATGACAATCAGTTCTACCTCTCTCTCAGCGTACCGCTCGACCCTGATCATCGCCTGAACTACGACCTTCGCAACAGCGACAGTCTGAGCCAGAACGTCTCCTGGTATGACACCTCTGATCGGGACAATACCTGGGGTGTCTCCGCAGGGACGGAGAGCGAAAAAGCCGATGCTGGCGCGCAGTTCAGCGGCAACTATCAACATTACTCTTCGTTGGGCGATCTCAACGTGTCGGGTAGCTATAAAGCGAATGAATACAACTCGATGAGCGCGAGCTGGAATGGCTCCTTTACTGGCACGGCAAAAGGGCTTGCTCTCCATCGTCGCAGCTATGGTAATGAGCCACGCGTCATGGTGAGTACAGACGGCATTGGTCACATTCCGCTGAATGTCTCTCGGGATGAAACCAATGCGGCGGGTATTGGCGTACTTCCCTCGTTTTCCAGCTATACCCCGGCCAGCGTGCAGGTCAACATGAACAACCTGCCTGAGGGTGTTGACGTCGATAACCGGGTGATGACCTCAACATGGACAGAAGGCGCGATTGGTTACCGCCAAATTGCTACCCGAGCGGGTAGCGATATTGCTGGCATTTTGCGGACGACGTCCGGCACTCCTCCTCTCGGTGCCCTGGTTCGCCTGCAGGAAACCGGCCAGCAGATCGGCATGGTGGCCGACGACGGTCACGTCTGGCTGGGAGCGGTAGAGCCGGATCAACAATTCCTGGTAACCTGGGGAGACAACCAGCAGTGTCGCTTCTCGTTACCTTCACACCTTGAAAACAGTATGCAGCTGATGCTGCCATGTCAGTAAGAAATCATGATGAAATTAACCCCCTTGAAAACCCTGTGCCTGATGTTGCTCGGCACAGCCCTGAACGCCCACGCCGCCATTAACCTGGATCGCACGCGTATCGTTTTTCCGGAAAACGACAAGGCGAGCAGCCTGAAAGTCGACAACCAGAGCAAAGCCTTACCATATCTGGCGCTCTCCTGGATTGAAGACGAAAACGGGCGTAAAGAGGACAACCATTTTATGGCCCTGCCACCGATCCAGCGTATTGAAGCGGGTGCTTCATCGCAGGTGAGGATTGTCAAACAAGCGGCAGCCAGCCAGTTACCGAAAGACAGGGAATCTCTGTTTTACTTTAACCTGCGCGAGGTTCCGCCCAGGAGCAGCAGTGCCGGCGATGAACACAGTGTGATGCAGGTGGCGATGCAAAGCCGCATCAAACTGTTCTGGCGTCCTAAAGCCATTACCAAAAAATCGGGCGAACAAGCCGAAATGCGCATGGAAATTACCGCCACACCAAAAGGTCTGACCGTACATAACCCAACGCCGTATTACATCACCATCGCCTGGCTCAGCAAAAACGCGAAAAACCTGCTGCCAGGCTTCGACAGCCTGATGATTGCCCCCTTTGCGACAGCATCAACATCCACAGGCGGCTACCACGGGGACTACTACAGCGTGGGTTACATTGATGATTACGGCGCACTTAAAAAAGTGGATGTGAAGTGCGCGGGAGCGGCAACGTGTCAGTTGAAGGAGCGGAAGGTCGAAAAAGATGCCAAAGCTCATTAATTATCTGTTTCTGTTGTTACTGGCGCTCTTGCCACTCAAAGAGGCGCTGGCACTTGACTGCTATCTTGGTGGTTCGGGAGGCCCCGTCGAAGAGACGAAAACAATCTCTCCTTTTGCCATCCCCAGTAATGCTCAGGTGGGGCAAAAAATTTGGGAATCAAATGACATAAAAATCCCGGTAACCTGCGACCACAACGTCACCAGCGACTTTGAAAAAGAGGATATCTATGCCTGGGTTAACCCCTATCCCGCGCCTTCAGATCCCTACTACGAGCTCGGCGTAACTTACGAAGGAATGGATTACGACGCTACAGGGCAACCTAACGGCGTGGATACGACTCAGTGCCTTGATAATAATAAAATTACGATTTATACCCCAGCACAAATTCAGCAGATGGGCTGGGAGAATCGTATCTGTTCTGGCAACGCGAACGACATTCATATATCACGCACGTTCATTGTGCGTATCCGTCTGTATGTCAAAATAAAGGCCATGCCCCCGCACGGTTACGTCAGCACGCTTGGGGACTATATCGTGGTGCAGTTTGACGGGAAAGGCGGCGTGAACCAGATGTCCGATGCGAAAAACCTCAAGTATCACATCAATGGTCTGAACAACATCACCGTGCTGGATTGCGGTGCTACCTTCAGCATCTATCCTGAAAATCAGGAGATCGACTTTGGTACGTTTAGCGCACGCGATATAGTCAACCAGGGCACACGAAAGCGTACTTTCTCGGTCAGAACGACCAAAATACAAGACGCCGAATGTTCCGATGGTTTTAAAATGGACTCATCGTTCTACACTAACGAAACGCTCAGCGATGATGACACCGCCCTGCTCATCGGCAACGGGTTAAAGCTGCGAATACTGGACGGTACCCAGCCTTACACCTACAACCAGTACAAAGAGTATGCCGATTTCACAGGCAGTACCTTGCAATACGAACAAACCTACACCGCCGAGCTGTCGCCCGTACCAGGAAAAGCCATTCAGTCCGGTCCGTTCGAAACCGTAGTGCTGTTTAAAATTAACTACCACTAGAGACAAAAAAGCCGGGTTTCCCCGGCTTTTTCACATCAGTCACTTCAACTGGCTTTGCGCTCATGCGCCTGGCGGTATTCAACCAGATCTTCAATGGTCACCACCGGCATGTTGTGCAGACGTGCAAAGGTGATGCACTCTGGCGCGCGCGCCATGGTGCCATCATCGTTGGTCAGTTCGCACAGTACGCCCGCAGGTTTGAAGCCTGCCAGCGTTACCAGGTCGATCGTCGCTTCGGTGTGGCCGCCACGGGTCAGCACGCCGCCCGCCTGCGCACGCAGTGGGAAGACGTGGCCAGGACGGTGCAGGTCTGAAGGCTTCGCACCATCAGCAATCGCGGCACGTACAGTGGTCAGGCGGTCAGCCGCAGACACACCGGTGGTCACGCCATGCGCGGCTTCGATGGTCACGGTAAAACCCGTCCCAAAGGCGCTGGTGTTGTTCTCAACCATCATTGGCAGTTCGAGCTGCTTACGACGGTCTTCGGTAATACACAGGCATACGATGCCGCTGCCGTGACGGATGGTCAGCGCCATCTGCTCAACGGTCATGTTTTCGGCGGCGAAAATCATATCGCCTTCGTTTTCACGGTTTTCATCGTCAAGCACCATTACACCGCGGCCTTCACGCAGTGCATCCAGTGCATGTTCAACACGTTGAGTTGAAGTGCCAAAAGAGGAAAGTAGCGTCTGATTCATGGTAAAAAAAACCTCATTAAAAATATGGTTACCAGAATCAGGGCAGTCTTAGGAGCGCCGTATAAGCGGCAAAAAAATAACGTGAGCGGGCCGATGCCCGACTGGATCGTTACTCTCTCCCATCCGGACTCTAACCGTCGGCCCCGGAATTACACCGGATCTGCTGACCTTTGAGTGTTCACTCAAAGCGCTCGCGGGCTTTCAGCGTTAAGCTGATTTACCGCCGGTGGGGAATTTCGCCCCGCCCTGAGAATAAGCGAGATAACTATAACGCTATTGATTACCCTGGGCAATGCATAAGCATCAAACAATTTTGTTTAACCCACAGCATGACGCGCTACAATGGACACTAATACCTTTTCATCAAGGGAAACGACAATGATTGACCCGAAAAAAATTGAACAAATCGCGCGTCAGGTTCATGAATCCATGCCGAAAGGCATTCGTGAGTTTGGCGATGACGTAGAAAAGAAAATCCGCCAGACGCTGCAGGCGCAGTTGGTTCGCCTTGATTTAGTGAGCCGTGAAGAGTTCGATGTACAGACGCAGGTTCTGCTGCGCACCCGCGAAAAGCTGGCCCTGCTGGAACAGCGTCTGACCGAGCTGGAAAACCGCAATGCGCCGGAACAAGTTAAACCGGCACCGGCCATTCCGCCGGTGGACGAGCAGGAGTAAGTGCGGCCTGATGCCCTCACCCCAGCCCTCTCCCTGTGGGAGAGGGTGAAAAACGAACGGGCCAATCGGCCCGTTTTTTTTACTGACTGTCTTTCTGGATCTTCTTGATGATGTTGGTGGTTGAACACCCGTCCTCAAAATTGAGCACCATCACCTCACCGCCGTTGGCCCAGACCTCTTCGCTGCCCGCGATTTGCTCCGGTTTGTAATCGCCGCCTTTCACCAGCAGATCCGGCAGAATACCGGCAATCAGGCGCTGCGGCGTGTCTTCTTCAAACGACACCACCCAGTCCACCGCTTCCAGCGCGCCGAGCACAATCATGCGCTGCTCCAGCGGGTTCACCGGCCGCGTTTCGCCTTTAAGACGTTTCGTTGACGCATCGCTGTTCACCGCCACAATCAGGCGATCGCCGAGCTTGCGCGCATTCGCCAGGTACGAAACGTGGCCCGCATGCAGAATGTCGAACACACCGTTGGTCATCACCACTTTCTCACCGCGCTTACGCGCCGCGGCAACGGCCACTTTCAGTTCGTCTTCGCTCATGACACCAAAACCGGTATCTGCGCGACCGCGCACGGCGTTTTCCAGCTCGATTGGTGAAACGGTAGATGTCCCCAGCTTGCCGACCACCACGCCCGCTGCCGCGTTAGCGAAGTAGCACGCTTCTTCAAGGGAGTTGCCCGCTGCCAGCGTTGCCGCCAGTACGCCGATCACCGTATCACCGGCACCGGTCACGTCGTACACTTCCTGCGCCTGAGTCGGCATATGCAGCGGCGCTTTGCCCGGCTGCAGCAGCGTCATCCCCTGCTCGGAGCGGGTCACCAGCAGCGCAGAGAGTTCGAAATCAGCGATGATTTTCATGCCGCGCTCAACCAGCTCTTCTTCGGTTTTGCACTTGCCCGCCACCGCTTCAAACTCAGAAAGGTTTGGCGTCAGTAGCGTCGCGCCACGATAGCGCTCAAAATCGGTGCCTTTCGGGTCGATCAGCACCGGCACACTGGCTTTACGCGCCAGCTGGATCATCGTCTGCACGCTCGCCAGCGCGCCTTTGGCGTAGTCGGACAAAACCAGCGCGCCGATATTGCCCAGCGCCTGGTTGATGCGCTCGTGCAACGGCTCAGGATCAACGCCTTCAAACCCTTCTTCAAAATCGAGGCGGATCAGTTGCTGGTTACGCGACAACACGCGCAGCTTGGTAATGGTCGGGTGTGTCGGAACAGAAACGAAGTCACACTTCACGTTCACGTCCGCCAGCGACTTGCTCAGCGCGCGCGCCGCATCGTCGATGCCGGTTAACCCGACCAGACGCGAATGCGCGCCCAGAGAGGCAATGTTCATCGCCACGTTTGCCGCGCCGCCAGGACGCTCCTCAATGGTATCGACTTTAACCACCGGAACGGGTGCTTCCGGGGAGATGCGGCTGGTCGGCCCATACCAGTAGCGATCCAGCATCACATCACCGACAACCATAACTCCAGCACGTTCAAACTCTGGCAGTGTTACTTTCATTCCTGACTCCAGAAAGATTCACAATTTGCGCGCGATAATATCACACTTGTTTTGTTACGCACGGTTCCACCAGCCACTTCTGCCAGCTTGCCGTCACCTGTGCGCGTTCACTGACAAAACAGTCCAGCGGCACGTGGCCCGGCTGCTCCTGCAGGGCGAGGTGATGCAGTTCATCGCGCAGCGTCGTGTAGGCGCGCGTTAAGGCCAGCGCTTCCTGCTCATCCATAATGTCGTTTTGCGCCAGCAGTTCCAGAATGCGCACATTATCAGACCAGCGCGTCAGCTTAGGCTTATCGTGCGCATGGCGCAGCACCAGGTATTGGGTAATAAACTCAATATCGGTAATCCCGCCTTCATCGGCTTTGATATCAAAGCGATCGCGATGTTTATTGCCTAAATGCGCGCGCATTTTTTCCCGCATTTCTCGCACGTCGGTTTGTAACGTGCTGCCATCACGCACGGTGGTCATGACATCCTTACGAATGGCATCGAACTGCGTTTTAAGCTGCGGATCGCCATACACCACGCGGGCACGCACCAGCGCCTGGTGCTCCCACGTCCAGGCTTCATTTTTCTGATAATCAGCAAAAGATTCCGTTGAGGTCACCAGCATGCCCGCCGCGCCGGACGGACGCAGACGCGCATCCACTTCGTACAAAATACCCGACGAGGTACGGGTACTGAACAGGTGCATGATGCGCTGCGCCAGCCGCAGGTAGAACTGGCGTCCGTCGATTTCACGCTCGCCGTCGGTCATCACATCCACCGGGCAATCATGAAGGAAAATAAGATCCAGATCGGAGCTATACCCCAACTCCCAGCCACCGAGCTTGCCGTAACCCACAACCGCAAAACCGCGCCCTTCACGATCGGTAAGGTGTTTCGGCTGGCCGTAACGCGCCACCATCTGCATCCATGCCTGCTGCACCACGGCGTCGAGGATCGCTTCCGCCAGCCAGGTTAAGTGATCGCTCACTTTCATCACTGGCAGCGTACCGGCGATATCCGCCGCCGCCACGCGCAGCATCTGCGCCTGCTTAAACTGACGCAGCGCTTCAAGCTGTTGCTCTTCATCTTCTTCCGGCACGCGCAGCAGATACTGGCGCAGCTCGTCGCGGTAGGCATCCGTCGCCGTTGGCTGGTAAAGCGTATTGGGATCAAGCAGTTCGTCCAGCAGCAGCGGGTAACGCGCCAGCTTGTTGGCTACCATCGGCGAAGCGGCGCAGAGCGTGATCAAGTGCTTGAGCGCACCGGGGAACTCACTCAGCAGTTCAAGGTAGGTAGTTCGGGTAATGATCCCGCTCAGCAGCGGCATCATGCGCGACAGTGGCACCGGCGCATCCGCGCGCGAGCAGACATCGCTCAACAGGTGTGGCATCAGGTGATCCAGCACCTGGCGACCGCGTGGGCCAATGGCGCGTTTGTTCAGTTCAAGACGGAAATCGGCGATCAGCGCCACCACGCGGTGACGATCGTCGTCACTTAAATGCGCCAGCACCGGCGTGGTGTCATCTTCCTGAAGCGCATCCTGCCACAGCTCGCGCCAGTGTTCAGAAAGCACATCGTCCTGCGATTCGCTTTCGTCGTCGCCAATCAGATCGTTAAAGATGCGGCGCACGCCCGCCATATGGGTATCCAGCCGTTCGGTCAACGTTGACCAGTCGTCCACGCGCATCCCCCAGGCCAGACGCGCCCGGTTTAGCTCATCGCCTGGCAGAGTCTGGGTCTGCTCGTCATTAATACTTTGCAGCAGGTTTTCCAGACGACGCAGGAACAGGTAGGCGTCCCGCAACGTTTGCGCATCGCCTTCCGGCAGCAGGTGGAGCTGCTCAATGGCGGTCAGCGTTGGCAGCAGCGAGCGGGACTGCAGCGACGGCTCGCGGCCGCCGCGGATCAGCTGGAAGACCTGGACGATAAATTCGATTTCGCGGATGCCGCCCGCGCCGAGCTTGATGTTGTCTTTCAGACCACGCCGACGGACCTCACGGGCGATCATCCCCTTCATGTTGCGCAGGGACTGAATCACGCTGAAATCGATGTAGCGGCGGAACACGAACGGGCGCAGCATCGCGCGCAGCTCGTTGGCGTAAGCATCATCGCTGTCGCCCATGATCCGCGCTTTGACCATCGCGTAACGCTCCCAGTCGCGCCCCTGCTCCTGGTAATAATCTTCCAGCGCCGCAAAGCTCAGCACCAGCGGGCCGCTGTCGCCAAACGGACGCAGACGCATGTCCACGCGGTAGACGAAACCATCCTGCGTCGGTTGATCCAGCGCTTTAATCAGACGCTGGCCGAGACGGGTAAAGAACTGCGCGTTATCCAGCTCGCGACGACCACCGCGCGTGGAGCCGTTCTCAGGCCAGGCAAAAATCAGGTCGATATCGGAGGAGAAGTTCAGCTCGCAGCCGCCCAGCTTCCCCATCCCCAGAATCAACAGCGGTTGCGGAACCCCATTTTCACTGCACGGCGTGCCCCACTCTTTACAGCAGGCGGCGTAGAGCCAGTCCCGCGCGGCGACAATCAGCGTCTGTGCCAGCTCGCTCAACTGCTGCAGCGTGCTTTCTTCACCGACCAGTTCAAGCGCCTGAGCCCAGGCGATACGTACCATCACCCGGCGACGGAACTGGCGCAAAACGCGCATCAGCGTCGCCTCATCCGTGACCTCTTCCAGCGCGGTTTGCAACCAGCCCGCATAATGCCGCCCCTCATCCGCCTGAGGCGGTGAGCTTTCAAGCTCTGCCAGCCAGTCCGGATTCGCGGTAATACTTTCCTGCACAAAATCACTGAACGTGAGCACGCTTTTCGCCTGCTCGCTGAACGATGACGCCGGTAATGACTCAGGCAGACGTTCGCAAACGGTCTGCCATTGCTGCTGTAACTGTGAAGAAAGCGGCATTATAGGGTTCCTTGCCAGTATTAACGTTTTCCGCTGTGCAGCCAGAACGGCTCCTGCGAAATGGCCTCATTACGGAAATGCTCAATCTCAATATGCTGACGGGTTTCGATGGCATGTTTCAGCCCCTGCCAGTTCTCCAGCCAGGCCTGCGCTTTGACTTCATCATACGCACCGGACAACAGCAGCATGCTGTCGATATTGCGAGCAAGACGGGGAAGCTGGTCGCTATACTGATCGCCTAGCGGATGGGCAAAGGTCGTTCTCAGCTCCGCCGCATGGCGTGAAAGATGGATGTCGGCGAAACGTTTGAAGTTATCCGCAATTTTGGTCTGCGCTTTCGCATCCAGAAACGTGCGCCAGCCGCGCGTTACCAGAAACTCGGTCAAGGCCAGTTTTGCCGTGGCGGTTTGCGGGCTGTAGATTGCCGTCTGAGCCGATACATCAGAGAGCATCAGCGTCTCGGTCTGCGTCAGCAGATCACGTAAGTGAGCGCTTGCTTTGCGAGGAACGATACCACCGAACAGCGCCAGGGTATGGCGCACCAGGCCAATCGCCGCCAGCACGTGGGTTTTCGCATTTTTTACATTACGCGCCCACAGCTCTTCATGGTATTGCCACTGGGAGAGCGCCAGCTCCAGCGCGGCTTCCATACCCTGCTCGATGGTGGCTTTCGGTGCAACGTGCAAGATCGTCGTCTCTTTCAGCACACGTGGCGTATTTCCAGCGGCCAGGTGATACCCGCGCGCCGCCTTGCTCAGGCTGCCCTGGCGCAAACCAGACTGATTCACCAGCTTGCGAGCCAGCTTCAGCACGTCATTTGCCTCGCCTTCCAGCAGCTCAAGCTCCAGCTCACAAATCGGCTCCTGGTATTCACCCGCTTTCACATCGCCCAGGTCGAGCGCAATTTCAATACGGCTTTTCCCTTCTGTCACCAGCCATTTCTCACGCCAGAAATCGGTGCTGAACAGCGGCTGCACCTCTGCAGACAAGGTTTCCGGCAGCTTACCCTCAGGCCAGACGTCTGCCGGGAAACGGTCCAGCTCAAGTTCTGGCTTACTGATGTCGATATTATATTCCGGACGCTGGTGCAAACCACCGACCACGCGGCCGGCGATTTTCATCGTCATCTCGTAACGCCCGCTGGCCCCCCGGATGCGCAGCCCCCTGTCGTGACGGCGCAGCCAGTTGTCTGGCGTTTCGTAATAGATGTTGAGAAGCTGTACCGGTTCATGGTGCTCGCTGGAAAGCGTGTACAGATGCTGACGGAGTGCGTCAACGCTGTCTTTTTCGACGATAAATTTTAATTCGATTTCTTGAGCCATAGCCTTGTACTTTTGCGTGCGTCACAGACGCGTCGATGAAGGCGAACTTCCTCGCCATTTATTTGTCAGTACATAGTATTTTGCGCCAAATTGCCACGCAATGAGCAATTTGACGGGCGTAAAAGTTTAAAGCAGTGGAAACCAGGACACAGATGATTCCGATTGATGATGAATCCTTTGCGTAGAGACACTGTTGCCACTACTATCGTTCCACTTTTTATGAAAATAACGACTGATATGCTTAAATTACGCCTGATTGGACTTACTTTACTCGCTTTTAGCGCCGCAACCGCGGTCCACGCTGAAGAGAAACGTTACGTTTCTGACGAACTGAACACCTGGGTACGCAGCGGTCCCGGAGATAATTATCGCCTCGTGGGTACGGTTAATGCCGGCGAGGAAGTCACGCTGTTACAGACCAATGCAGACACCAACTATGGCCAGGTTCGCGACAGCACCGGCCGCACCTCCTGGATACCCCTGAAAGAGCTGAGCAACGTGCCCAGCCTGCGCACCCGCGTGCCGGATCTGGAAAACCAGGTCAAAACCCTGACCGACAAGCTGAACAATATTGACGGTACATGGAATCAGCGCACTGCAGAAATGCAGCAGAAAGTGGCGCAGAGCGACAGCGTGATCAGTGGTCTGAAGGACGAAAACCAGAAGCTGAAAAACGAGCTGATTGTCGCGCAGAAGAAAGTGAATGCCGCTAACCTGCAGCTTGATGACAAACAGCGCACCATCATCATGCAGTGGTTTATGTATGGCGGCGGCGTGCTGGGCGTAGGCCTGGTGCTGGGTCTGGTGCTTCCTCACCTCATTCCAAGCCGCAAGCGTAAAGACCGCTGGATGAACTAACTCGTCTTCTCTGCCACACTTACGTATTATCCTGGAAAAGAGAAAAGGGAGTGTTGGTGTGAAGAGTTATCTGGTCGGTGGTGCGGTACGTGATGCGTTGTTAGGTCTGCCGGTCAAAGATAAGGACTGGGTTGTGGTGGGTGCCACGCCCGAAGCGATGCTTGACGCGGGCTACCAGCAGGTAGGCCGCGATTTCCCTGTGTTTCTTCACCCGAAAAGCCGTGAAGAGTACGCCCTGGCGCGCACCGAACGGAAATCCGGTTCAGGTTATACCGGCTTTACCTGCTATGCCGCGCCAGACGTGACGCTGGAGCAAGATCTCCTGCGCCGCGATCTCACCATTAACGCGCTGGCGCAAGACGAAGACGGCCAGATTATCGACGCCTACGGTGGCCAGGACGATCTGCGCAACCGTCTTTTACGTCACGTCTCGCCTGCTTTTTCTGAAGATCCGCTGCGCGTGCTGCGCGTGGCGCGTTTCGCTGCCCGTTACGCACACCTTAGCTTCCGCATTGCCGATGAGACGATGGCGCTGATGACGGCGATGACCGAAGCGGGTGAACTGGCGCACCTGACGCCAGAACGCGTCTGGAAAGAGACGGAAAACGCGCTTACCACACGCAATCCGCAGGTCTATTTCCAGGTATTGCGCGACTGCGGTGCGCTGAAGGTGCTGTTCCCGGAAGTGGATAAACTGTTTGGCGTTCCGGCTCCGGCGAAATGGCACCCGGAAATTGACACCGGTATTCATACCCTGATGACGCTGAGCATGGCCGCCATGCTCAGTCCGGACGTGGACGTGCGTTTTGCGACCCTCTGCCACGATCTCGGTAAGGGATTAACCCCGAAAGAATTCTGGCCCCGCCATCACGGGCACGGTCCGGCAGGCGTGAAGCTGGTCGAAGGGCTTTGCCAGCGTCTGCGCGTACCGAACGAGATCCGTGACCTGGCGAAACTGGTGGCGGAATTCCACGACCTGATCCATACCTTCCCGATCCTGAAACCGGCCACCATCGTGAAGCTGTTCGATAACATCGACGCCTGGCGCAAGCCTCAGCGCGTAGAGCAGATTGCGCTGACCAGCGAGGCGGACGTGCGCGGACGCACCGGATTTGAAGCCAGTGATTACCCGCAGGGACGTTTGCTGCGCGAAGCGTGGAAAGTGGCAAAAGCGGTGCCAACGAAAGACGTTGTCGACGCTGGATTTAAAGGGCCGGAGATTCGGGAAGAGCTGACGAAACGGCGGATTGATGCGGTAGCGGCGTGGAAGGAACAGCGTTGCCCTCAGCCGAAAGACTGAGGGCTGGTTGGTCAGAAGAAGACCACATAGACGGCTGCCGCCACAATAAAGCGGTAGATCGCGAACGGAATAAACGAAATACGCTTAATCAACTGCAGGAAGGTTTTAATCGCAATCAGCGCCACGATAAAGGCGGTGACAAAGCCCACGGCGAACATCGGGATATCGCCCACGGTCAGGAAGCCAATGCTTTTGTAGAGATCCAGCGCGGTGGCACCCATCATCATCGGCACCGCCAGCAGGAACGAAAACTCCGAGGCCGCATAACGGCTCACGCCCATCAGCATCCCGCCAGAGATTGTTGCCCCTGAGCGCGAGAAGCCCGGCCACAGAGCCAGACACTGGAAGCAGCCAATCATAAACGCCTGGCGATACGTCATATCGTCCAGGCCTTCCGCACGCGGCGTTTTCGGCTTCAGCATTTCCGCAGCGATCAGCAGGAAGCCACCGACCACCAGCGCGTACATCACGTTGATTGGGTTAAACAGCGATTTGATGGTGTCATGGAAAATCAGCCCCAGCACTACCGCCGGGATCATCCCAAGCAGAATATGGATAAGCGTCAGACGGCCTTTGCTTTCCCCTTCGCGCTGCGGCAGACGACCAAAGTGAATGCCAATCAGACCAAACAGACGACGCCAGAACATCACCACGACGGCCAGAATAGAACCCAACTGAATCACCACTTCGAATGTTTTTGCCGTGTCGCCCTCAAACCCCAACAGATGGCCAACAATAATCATATGGCCCGTACTGGAAACCGGCAAAAACTCCGTCAATCCTTCGACCACACCCAGTATTGCCGCCACCAGCAGCGAGTGCATATCGCTCATCTATAAACCCCTAAAAAAATATAAAAAAACGGTGTCCACCAGGGCTACCGTGAAAGATACAGCTTTAAGACCGGTATAACAGAAAATGGTTTAGCGATTATGACGTTAAATCTTTGCTTTCAGATTTTTGCCACGCTCAATAATCACACCTACATTGGCCGCGCGCGCCACCGCCCCCGGCTTGCTCAGCTTGATGCGCACCCACGGTGAGTTGAACTTGCTCAGCAGCAGTTCAGCCACTTCTTCTGCCACACGCTCCACCAGCGCAAAACGTTGCCCTTCTACGTGGCCGATGACCGTTTCACTGATATCGGCATAGCTCAGACAGTCATTCACGTCATCGCTTTTTGCGGACTTACGGTTATCCCAGCCCATTTCGATATCGAACACCAGCTTTTGCTCGATGGTCTGTTCCCAGTCGTAAACACCGATAGTGGTGATTACCGAAAGTTGCTCTATAAATACAATATCCATCACGACCTGCCTGCTTTTTGGCTAAACCGGATACCACTTCCGGCGAATTATGCGTATTATCCACAGATGCTGAGAATACAGATACATTTTCAAAACGGAACAGCGTTATGAGTGCAATCGCGCCTGGAATGATCCTCCTTGCCTACCTTTGCGGCTCAATCTCCAGCGCCATTCTGGTCTGCCGCATCGCCGGATTGCCTGACCCACGCGAAAGTGGCTCCGGGAACCCAGGGGCGACCAATGTACTACGAATTGGCGGCAAGGGAGCAGCCGTAGCGGTTTTGATTTTTGATGTTCTGAAAGGGATGCTTCCCGTCTGGGGCGCGTATGCGCTGGGCGTCACGCCATTCTGGCTGGGGCTGATTGCTATCGCGGCCTGCGTCGGTCATATCTGGCCGGTATTCTTCGGTTTTAAAGGTGGTAAAGGCGTGGCCACCGCCTTTGGTGCCATAGCGCCTATCGGCTGGGACCTCACTGGCGTGATGGCCGGGACCTGGCTGCTGACGATTCTTCTGAGTGGCTACTCGTCGCTGGGTGCGATTGTCAGCGCGCTGATCGCGCCGTTCTACGTGTGGTGGTTCAAACCCCAGTTCACTTTCCCGGTGTCGATGCTCTCCTGCCTGATCCTGCTGCGTCATCACGACAACATCCAGCGCTTGTGGCGTCGCCAGGAAACCAGGATCTGGACAAAACTCAAGCGAAAGAAGAAAGACGCTAAATAAATAGTTATGCCTTATAACCAAATGTGATTTTGGTCACCTTCTGCCTGTGGTAACTGTTAGGTACACAACACAACCACATAAAAAAGAAAATGGCAGAAATCACAGACACTACTCCCCTTTCAACGGCAGGAAATACCCCGGATGGCGACATCAAGTGGGTACGCAGCGCATCGGATGTCTCACGTCTCGTTAATGACGGTTCTCAGGGTCGGGCCAATGCCCGTATCGTGGTCGGTATCGCATTAGGCGGTATTTTCCTTGATGCATACGACCTCGGCGCGCTGGCGTTCGGCATCAAAGACATTACCCGCGAATTTAACCTGACACCGGCAGGCACCGGCATGGTGGCCTCGGCGATTACGTTTGGTGCCATTGTCGGGGCGCTGCTGGGCGGTTATCTCACCGACAAAATCGGGCGCTACCGCGTCTTTATGGCTGACATGGTGTTCTTCGTCGTAGCGGCCATCGCCTGTGCACTGGCTCCGAATGAATATGTTCTGGCGGGCGCGCGTTTTGTGATGGGCCTCGGTGTAGGGATCGACCTTCCCGTGGCAATGGCGTTTCTGAGCGAATTCGCCAGGCTGAAAGGCCCAGGCAACAAAGCCTCAAGCGTCGCAATGTGGTGCCCCACCTGGTATGCGGCAATCAGTATCTCTTATCTGCTGGTGCTCTTCTTCTATGCCGTGCTCCCCGAAAGCCACAGCGACTGGCTCTGGCGCTTGATCCTCGGTTTCGGCGCGGTACCGGCGCTGGTGATTATCGCCATCCGTAGCCGCTACATGAGCGAGTCTCCGGTCTGGGCGGCGAATCAGGGGAACCTGAAAGAGGCGGCGTCCATCTTGCGGCAGTCATATAACATTAACGCCCACGTGCCGCAGGATGCGCTCAGCCAGCCAGCACCTGTCGTCAACAAGGCAAAATGGTCAAACTACCTGAATCTGTTCCGCGGCATCTATTTACGGCGCACGACGCTGGCTACCTTGCTGTCGGTTGTCTCCTCATTCGCCTATAACGCCGTTGCCTTTGGTCTGCCGGTGATCATCTCCAGCTTTTTTGTGCAGTCGATGCTGACCACCATTCTGATCTCGCTGGCGCTTAACCTGCTGTTTGCGTTTGTCGGTGGCCTGCTGGCGGTGCGCTATGTTCCGCGCTTCGGTGCGTGGCGGATGTCGCTTGCGGGTTATGCCTGCCAGCTTGTTGCCCTGCTCGGGCTGGCGCTCATTGGCCGCCCGGAAGGATCAACCGAAGGCGTTCTCGCCGTCGCGATGCTGGCGCTGTTCCTGTTTGGTCAGGGCTTTGGGCCGGGGGCGCACACCATGACGTTTGCCTCTCTGAGTTACCCGACCTCGCTACGCGGCGTGGGCGTCGGCTTAAACCAGACGCTGATGCGCAGCAGTTCAACGCTCTCACTGTTCCTGTTCCCGCTGCTGGTCGCCTCGCTGGATACCGCCGTGTTCTGGGTGATCGCCCTGGCACCGTTTATCGGCCTGGCGTCACTGCTGGCGATCCGCTGGGAGCCGTCCGGCTATGACGTGGATGCGGAGGATTATCGCTAGCCTTTCTTGCCGGGTGGCGCTGCGCTTACCCGGCCTACAATACACCACGATAACAATAAATTGCGTATCCCCTGTAGGCCCGTGCAAGCGTAGCGCCGCCGGGCGAAACTCACAAAATGCACATTATCAACAGTCTGAAACTGGCTCACATGAGCCGGTTTTTTTATCCATAAGCGACTCATATGACAGCCTTCATTTCCTCCAGGGCATACTGAAACGACCCCCGATGATGAGCAGATGGATGCAGCATGTTAGCAGCTCAGGTCACTGATAATACGTATAAAGGCTGGCAGGCCTCGCTTGCCCTGCAGTTTTGTCACACCCCTGAGAAAACCCTCCTGCACTCTGCTCACCACGTCGGGCCGCTTACCGTCCAGCGTCCGTTTTATCCCGAAGGCGAAACCTGCCACCTCTATCTGCTGCACCCACCAGGGGGGATTGTCGGCGGCGATACGCTGGATATTTCTGTTCGGCTGGATGCCAAAAGCCACGCACTTGTCACCATGCCCGGTGCCAGTAAGTTCTATCGCAGCAGCGGCCCACAGGCTTGTCTGAACCAGCATTTTTACCTCGACGAAGATGCCACGCTGGAATGGCTGCCGCAGGACACCATTATCTTTCCCGGCGCGAATGCCGCGCTGCGTTCCGTCTTTCACCTGCGCGCCTCCAGCACATTGCTGGCGTGGGAGCTTTACTGCCTCGGTCGCCCGGTGATTAACGAAACTTTCAGTCACGGCACGCTTGAGAGCCGCCTTGAAGTCTGGCTTGAGGATGAACCCTTACTGATTGAGCGCCAGCATCTCAGCGGTGGCGATCTGACGTCCGTCGCCAGGCACCCGTGGGTCGGCACGCTGTTGTTCTATCCGGCGACGGAAAACCATCTTGACACTGTGCGAGAGTGGCTCACTCCGCTGGACAAATTTTCCGGCGCTACCCTCACCGATGGCCTGCTGTCGGTGCGATTTCTCTCCCACGACAACCTGATTTGCCAGCGGGTGATGCGCGATATCTGGCAGTCGCTTCGCCCGCTTTTAACCACCAAAACCGCCTGCTCGCCGCGTATCTGGCAGACATAAGAGAAACGTTATGGAACTGACCCCCAGAGAAAAAGACAAGCTGTTGCTGTTTACCGCCGCGCTGGTTGCCGAACGTCGACTCGCGCGCGGGGTAAAACTCAATTATCCGGAATCGGTCGCGTTGATCAGCGCCTTTATTATGGAAGGCGCGCGCGATGGCGAAACTGTCGCGTCGTTAATGGAGGCAGGCCGTCATGTCCTGACGCGCGATCAGGTGATGGAGGGCGTGCCGGAGATGATCCCGGATATCCAGGTAGAAGCCACCTTCCCGGACGGATCAAAGCTCGTCACCGTTCACAACCCGATCGTGTAAGGAGATTGCAATGATCCCAGGCGAATACCAGATCAAACCCGGAAACATCCCCATCAATGTCGGGCGTGAAACGCAAATCGTGATCGTCGAAAACCACGGCGACAGGCCGATCCAGGTGGGCTCGCACTACCACTTTTACGAGGTCAACCCGGCGCTGAAATTCGACAGGGAAGCCGTTAAAGGCTTCCGGCTGAATATTCCGGCGGGCACTGCCGTGCGTTTTGAACCCGGCCAGAAGCGCGAAGTGACGCTGGTTCGGGTCACCGGCGCGCAGCGCATTGTCGGCTTTCGCGGTGAGGTGATGGGCGAGGTGAAAAATGGCTGAGATTTCCCGTCAGGCGTATGCCGATATGTTCGGCCCCACTACAGGGGATAAAGTGCGGCTGGCCGACAGCGAGCTGTGGATCGAAGTGGAAAACGATCTCACGATCTACGGCGAAGAGGTTAAGTTCGGCGGCGGAAAAGTGATCCGCGACGGCATGGGTCAGGGGCAGATGACGGCTGTCGACTGCGTGGATCTGGTGCTGACCAACGCGCTGATTGTCGATCACTGGGGGATCGTGAAAGCCGATATCGGCGTGAAGAACGGGCGGATCTTTGCCGTCGGGAAAGCCGGTAATCCGGACATTCAGCCCGGCGTGACGATCCCGATTGGTGCCGCGACGGAAGTGATCGCCACCGAAGGGAAGATCGTCACCGCGGGCGGGATCGACACCCACATTCACTGGATCTGCCCGCAGCAGGCGGAAGAGGCGCTGGTCTCCGGCGTCACCACCATGATCGGCGGCGGTACCGGGCCGGCGGCGGGCACCAACGCCACCACCTGCACGCCGGGGCCGTGGTATATCGCCCGCATGCTGCAGGCTGCGGATACATTGCCGGTGAATATCGGTCTACTCGGCAAAGGTAATGGCTCGAACCCTGATGCCCTGCGCGAGCAAATCGCGGCGGGCGCGATCGGGCTAAAAATCCACGAAGACTGGGGCGCGACGCCAGCGGCGATCAACTGCTCGCTGGAGGTCGCCGAAGAGATGGACATTCAGGTGGCGCTGCACAGCGACACGCTGAACGAGTCCGGATTTGTCGAAGACACCCTGGCCGCCATCGGCGGGCGCACCATCCACACCTTCCACACCGAAGGGGCGGGCGGCGGCCATGCGCCGGATATCATCACCGCCTGCGCGCACCCGAATATTTTGCCCTCCTCCACCAACCCGACGCTGCCGTACACGGTGAATACCATCGACGAGCATCTCGACATGCTGATGGTGTGTCACCACCTTGACCCGGATATCGCAGAAGATGTGGCCTTCGCCGAATCGCGCATTCGCCGCGAAACTATCGCCGCTGAAGACGTGCTGCACGATATCGGCGCGTTCTCGCTCACCTCGTCAGATTCTCAGGCGATGGGCCGCGTGGGGGAAGTGATTATCCGCACCTGGCAGGTGGCGCACCGCATGAAAATCCAGCGCGGCGCGCTGCCGGAAGAGACGGGCGATAACGATAACTTCCGCGTGAAGCGCTACGTCGCCAAATACACCATCAACCCGGCGCTCACCCACGGCATCGCCCATGAAGTGGGATCGATTGAAGCGGGCAAGCTGGCGGATCTGGTGGTCTGGTCCCCGGCATTCTTTGGCGTCAAACCCGCCACCATTGTTAAGGGCGGGATGATCGCCTGCGCGCCAATGGGCGATATCAACGCCTCAATCCCCACGCCGCAGCCGGTGCATTACCGCCCGATGTTTGGCGCGCTGGGCGCGGCGCGTCACGCCACCCGTCTGACGTTTATCTCGCAGGCGGCTGACGCGCAGGGGATACCGCAACAGCTCAATCTGCAGAGCGCCACGGCGGTAGTGAAAGGCTGCCGGACGGTGAAAAAGGCGGACATGATCCACAACGGCCTGCAGCCGAATATCACCGTTGACTCGCAAACCTACGAGGTGCGTGTTGACGGTGAACTGATTACCAGCGAACCGGCTGACGTACTGCCGATGGCGCAACGCTATTTCCTGTTTTGAGGAGTGATGATGATCTATTTAACTCAACGTCTGGACCATGCCCACCCCGTCACCGCCAGCGTGACGCTGCCGATTGATGTGCGGGTGAAAAGCCGCGCCCGCGTGGCGCTGAACGATGGACGCGAAGCGGGGCTGATGCTGCCGCGCGGTCTGCTGCTGCGCGGCGGGGATCTGCTAACCACCGACGACGGCAGCGAGGTGATTGAAGTGATCGCTGCAGCAGAGTCGGTCTCCGTGGTGCGCTGCGCCGATCCGTTCCTGCTCGCCCGCGCCTGCTATCACCTGGGCAACCGCCACGTGCCGCTGCAGATAATGCCCGGTGAGCTGCGTTATCACCACGATCACGTTCTCGACGATATGCTGCGCCAGTTCGGGCTGGAAGTGGCATTCGCCAGCCTGCCGTTTGAACCGGAAGCGGGCGCTTACACCAGCGATGCCCACAGCCATAGTCACTCTCACGCTCATTCACATTAAGGATTACCCATGCGTAAGTATTTACCCTTGCTCCTTCTGGCCTTTTCCCTTCCGGCGCTGGCGCATCCGGGCCACGGTGCCGACAGTTTTCAGGCTGGTTTTCTCCATCCGTTAACGGGCCTCGATCACCTGCTGATGCTGACAGGC
Organism: Enterobacter sp. MALB-1; assembly: GCF_041021625.1. Lineage (NCBI taxonomy): Bacteria > Pseudomonadati > Pseudomonadota > Gammaproteobacteria > Enterobacterales > Enterobacteriaceae > Enterobacter > Enterobacter sp. MALB-1. Next base: position 738,181 of record NZ_JBDPJL010000001.1, on the reverse strand, counting down.
GCAGGCGTGCTCTCTGCGCTGAGCGGCCGCAAGCTGCTGCTGCCGTTTGCCACCCTCGGCATGATGCTGACAGGTGCGGTCGCAGGCAGCCTGCTCGGTGGCTTTAGCGGCATGGAGATGCTGATTATCGCCTCGCTGGCGGTCTGCGGCGTGATGATGTTTAAAACCGAAAACCGCCTGCTGCTGGCGGTGCCTGCGCTGGCGATGTTCCACGGCTGGGCGCACGGCGTGGAGATGTCCGGCCACAGCTTCTGGCTCTTCACCAGCGGCTTTATGCTCGCCAGCGCCACGGTGCTGTGCGCCAGCTTTGCCGCAGGGCTGCTGCTGCGCCGTCACGACGGCCTGCGTAAAACCTTCGGCGGTGGGCTGATCGTCTCTGCCCTGCTGGCGCTGATGAGCTGATGGAACACGCCCGACAGTGGCTGCGTCTGATGCAGCTCTCCAGCAGCAGCCTGCCGATCGGATCGTTTACCTGGTCGCAGGGGCTGGAGTGGGCCGTTGAGGCGGGCTGGGTGACGAACGTCGATGCCTTCAAACGCTGGCAAACCCAGCAGATGGAGCAGAGCTTTTTCTGCGTCGATTTGCCACTTTTCCTTCGTCTTTATCAGGCCTGCAAGCAGCAGGATCTGGCGGCGGCAAAACGCTGGACGGCATACCTGCTCGCCTGCCGGGAAACGCGCGAACTGCGCGAAGAAGAACGTAATCGCGGTATGGCCTTTACCCGGCTGGTCAAAAGCTGGGAGCCGGACTGCCCCGTAGCGTGGCTGCCGCTGTTTATGCAAAGCCAGCTCACGGGTATGGCCTGGCTCGGCGTGCACTGGGGCATTGGTGCGCGCGAGCTGGCGCTGAGCCTGGGCTACAGCTGGATTGAGAGCGCGGTGATGGCGGGCGTCAAGCTCGTGCCGTTTGGGCAGCAGGCCGCGCAGCAGCTGATTATCGATCTGAGCGACCATTTCGCCGCCGGGCTTGAACAGGCATTTTTGCGTGGCGACGACGCGCTGGGTGCGGCAACGCCGCTTTCCGCCATCGCCTCTGCCCGCCACGAAACACAATATTCACGGTTATTCCGTTCCTGAGGAGTCAACATGGCTGATTACAAACATCCTCTGCGCGTTGGCGTGGGCGGCCCGGTAGGGTCGGGCAAAACGGCACTGCTGGAAGCGCTCTGCAAGGCAATGCGCGATACGTACCATCTGGCGGTGGTCACAAACGATATCTACACCAAAGAGGATCAGCGCATTCTCACTGAAGCGGGCGCGCTGGAACCGGAGCGCATCGTGGGCGTGGAGACCGGCGGCTGCCCGCACACCGCCATCCGGGAAGATGCGTCGATGAATCTGGCGGCCGTTGAAGCGTTAAGCGAAAAATTCGGTAATCTGGATCTGATCTTCGTGGAAAGCGGCGGCGACAACCTGAGCGCCACGTTCAGCCCGGAGCTGGCGGATCTCACTATCTACGTGATCGACGTGGCCGAAGGGGAGAAGATCCCACGCAAAGGCGGGCCGGGCATCACCAAATCCGATTTTCTGGTGATCAACAAAACCGATCTCGCGCCATACGTGGGTGCCTCACTGGAGGTGATGGAGCGCGACACCAACCGCATGCGCGGCGAGCGTCCGTGGACATTTACCAACCTGAAAGCGGGTGACGGTCTGGCGACGATTATTGCGTTTCTGGAAGAGAAAGGGATGTTGCGGGTGTAGTGCGGTTTATTGCCGGGTGGCGGCTTCGCCTGACCCGGCCTGCGGTTTAGTAGGCCCGGTAAGCGCAGCGCCACCGGGCAAAAAAACTCACGCCTCTGGCAGCTCCGCCAGCGGCCAACGCGGACGCACGGACACGCTCAGGTCGGACGTCGCACCCGCATTCAGGCGCACCATCCCGGCGTAGGCGATCATCGCTCCGTTATCGGTACAAAACTCCGGACGGGCGTAGAACACTTCCCCGCGACGCTTTTGCATCATCCCGGCGAGTTTCGCACGCAGCGTGCGGTTGGCGCTCACGCCGCCCGCCATCACCAGGCGTTTGAAGCCGGTCTGGTCGAGCGCACGCTTGCACTTGATCATCAGCGTATCCACCACCGCGTCTTCGAACGCACGGGCAATATCAGCACGCGTCTGCTCGCTATCGTCGTTATTACGAATCGTATTCGCCGCGAACGTTTTCAGGCCGGAGAAGCTAAAATCCAGCCCCGGACGGTCGGTCATCGGACGCGGGAAGACAAAGCGCCCTTCCGTGCCCTGAGACGCCATTTTAGACAGCATCGGGCCACCGGGATAATCCAGACCCAGCAGCTTGGCGGTTTTATCGAAGGCTTCACCGGCGGCATCGTCGATCGACTCGCCCAGCAGCTCATACTTGCCAATGCCCGTTACGCTAATCAACTGGGTATGACCGCCGGAGACCAGCAGCGCCACAAACGGGAATTCAGGCGGGTTCTCTTCCAGCATCGGTGCCAGAAGGTGCCCTTCCATATGGTGGACCGGAATAGCCGGAACATCCCACGCGAACGCCAGCGAACGGCCTACCGTTGCGCCGACCAGCAGCGCACCCACCAGGCCAGGGCCTGCGGTATACGCCACGGCATTAATATCGGTTGAACGCAACCCGGCCTCTTTCAGCGCCGCCTGAATCAGCGGAACCGTTTTACGCACGTGGTCACGAGAGGCCAGTTCAGGCACGACGCCGCCGTAGTCAGCGTGCAATTTCACCTGACTATACAGTTGGTTGGCCAGAAGCCCTTTTTCGTCGTCGTAAATGGCGATGCCGGTTTCATCGCAGGATGTTTCAATACCCAGTACACGCATGAGTTGTTTTACCTCGCTTCAATACCGCGCAGTGTAGGGCCAATGCGGATCGATGTAAAACTTTGTTCGCCCCAGGAAGAAGGCTCGTGTATACTCCTCACCCTTATTAAAGTCCCTTTCAAAATCGCATCGGTGCTTTACAAAGCAGCAGCATTTGCAGTAAAATTCCGCACCATTTTGAAATAAGCTGGCGTTGATGCCAGCGGCAAACCGAATTTATCAAAGGTGAGAGTTACATGCCGGTAATTAAAGTACGTGAAAACGAGCCGTTCGACGTAGCACTGCGTCGCTTCAAACGTTCATGCGAGAAAGCAGGTGTTCTGGCTGAAGTTCGTCGTCGTGAGTTTTATGAAAAACCAACGACCGAACGTAAGCGCGCTAAGGCTTCTGCTGTGAAACGTCACGCGAAGAAACTGGCTCGCGAAAACGCACGCCGTACTCGTCTGTACTAATCAATTGAGGGCCTCAGCCCTCAATTACAGACAGAGTAATAGTCGTAAGGCCGTGCTTCCGGAAGGAATGCGCGGCTTGTTTTCGTTTATGAGTAGCTAAAAATTCACGGGGCATATGGCTGGACGAATCCCACGCGTTTTCATCAATGACCTGCTGGCGAGGACCGACATCGTCGATCTCATCGACGCGCGGGTGAAGCTGAAAAAGCAGGGCAAGAACTACCATGCGTGCTGTCCGTTTCATAACGAAAAAACCCCCTCTTTCACCGTAAACGGTGAAAAGCAGTTTTACCATTGCTTCGGCTGTGGCGCACACGGGAATGCCGTCGATTTTTTGATGAACTACGACAAGCTCGAGTTCGTTGAAACCGTCGAAGAACTGGCGGCGATGCATAACCTTGAAGTGCCGTATGAAGCAGGCAGCGGGCCAAGCCAGATAGAGCGCCACCAACGGCAAACGCTGTATCAGCTAATGGACGGCCTGAATTCGTTTTACCAACAGTCTCTTAAGCACGCTGCTGCTGAGCCTGCGCGTCAGTATCTGAACAAGCGCGGACTGAGCGACGATGTGATTGCGCGTTTCGCTATTGGTTACGCCCCGCCCGGCTGGGACAACGTGTTAAAACGTTTTGGCGGCAATAGCGAAGATCGTAAATCACTGGTTGATGCAGGCATGCTGGTCACTAACGACCAGGGACGAAGCTACGACCGCTTCCGTGAACGGGTGATGTTCCCGATCCGCGATAAGCGTGGCCGGGTGATAGGTTTTGGTGGACGTGTGCTGGGCGATGCCCTGCCGAAATACCTCAACTCCCCGGAAACCGATATTTTCCATAAGGGCCGCCAGCTTTATGGTCTTTATGAGGCGCAGCAGAATAATGCGGAACCTCCGCGCCTTCTGGTCGTCGAAGGCTATATGGACGTCGTTGCACTGGCGCAGTACGACATTAACTACGCGGTTGCGTCGTTAGGTACGTCCACGACGGCGGATCACATCCAGCTGCTGTTCCGCGTGACGAACAACGTGATTTGTTGTTACGACGGTGACCGCGCAGGACGCGACGCCGCCTGGCGAGCGCTGGAAACCGCGCTACCCTATATGACCGACGGGCGTCAGCTGCGTTTTATGTTCCTGCCCGACGGTGAAGACCCGGATACGCTGGTGCGTAAAGAGGGTAAAGCGGCGTTTGAAGCGCGGATGGAGCAGGCTCAGCCGCTCTCCACGTTTTTGTTTAACAGCCTGATGCCGCAGGTCGATTTGAGTACTCCTGACGGGCGCGCGCAGCTCAGCACGCTGGCGCTGCCGTTAATCAGCCAGGTGCCCGGCGAAACGCTGCGCATTTATCTGCGTCAGGAGTTAGGCAACAAGCTCGGCATTCTGGATGACAGCCAGCTTGAACGTTTAATGCCTAAACACGCTGAAAACGGCACGGTACGCCCCGCGCCTCAGCTAAAACGCACAACCATGCGTATACTGATAGGGTTACTGGTACAAAACCCTGAACTTGCTCCGCAAGTGCCGTCGCTGGCGGGTTTGAACCACGAAAAATTGCCCGGACTTGGCTTATTTTCAGAACTGGTCAACACTTGTCTGTCTCAGCCAGGTCTGACCACCGGACAACTTTTAGAACATTATCGCGGCACAAAAGAGGCCGCTACCCTTGAAAAACTGTCGATGTGGGACGATATAGCAGATAAGGACATTGCAGAAAAAACGTTCACCGACTCACTCAACCATATGTTTGATTCGATGCTTGAGTTGCGCCAGGAAGAGCTGATTGCTCGCGAGCGCACACATGGCTTAAGCAGCGAAGAACGCCGGGAACTCTGGATGATTAACCAGGAACTGGCGAAGAAATAAGTGAAAGACAAAAGTATTTAACGGCTTAAGTGCCGAATATCGATCGGGAAGCCCCCGGCAGCCGCACTGAGAGGCAGCGGCAAAAATATAAGTACGCCCTCGCTTTAAAGGTTGGCAAATCATCGCCGACACCAATCAAACGAATTAAGTGTGGATACCGTCTTATGGAGCAAAACCCGCAGTCACAGCTGAAACTTCTTGTCCAACGCGGTAAGGAGCAAGGCTATCTGACCTATGCCGAGGTCAATGACCATCTGCCGGAAGATATCGTCGACTCAGATCAGATCGAAGACATCATCCAAATGATCAATGACATGGGCATTCAGGTGATGGAAGAAGCACCGGATGCCGATGATCTGTTGCTGGCTGAAACCTCCAACAACACTGATGAAGATGCGGAAGAAGCTGCTGCACAGGTACTGTCCAGCGTGGAATCTGAAATCGGGCGCACCACTGACCCGGTCCGCATGTACATGCGCGAAATGGGCACCGTTGAACTGTTGACCCGCGAAGGCGAAATCGACATTGCGAAACGCATTGAAGACGGGATCAACCAGGTTCAGTGCTCTGTTGCCGAATACCCGGAAGCGATCACCTATCTGCTGGAGCAGTACGATCGCGTTGAAGCGGAAGAAGCGCGTCTGTCTGACCTGATCACCGGCTTCGTTGACCCGAACGCTGAAGAAGATATGGCACCAACCGCCACTCACGTCGGCTCTGAACTGTCTCAGGAAGAGATGGATGACGATGAAGACGAAGATGAAGAAGAAGACGACGACAGCAGCGACGACGACAACAGCATCGACCCTGAGCTGGCGCGCGAGAAGTTTGCTGAGTTGCGTACACAATACGAACTGGCCCGTGACACCATCAAGGCGAAAGGCCGCAGCCACGCAGCCTCGCAAGAAGAGATCCTGAAGCTGTCTGAGGTGTTCAAACAGTTCCGCCTGGTGCCAAAACAGTTCGACTACCTGGTTAACAGCATGCGCGTCATGATGGATCGCGTGCGTACCCAGGAACGCATCATCATGAAGCTGTGTGTTGAACAGTGCAAAATGCCGAAGAAGAATTTTATTACCCTCTTCACCGGCAACGAAACCAGCGAAACCTGGTTCAACGCCGCTATCGCGATGAACAAGCCGTGGTCTGAAAAACTGCACGACGTAAAAGAAGACGTGCATCGTGGCCTGCAGAAGCTGCAGCAGATTGAAGAAGAGACCGGCCTGACCATCGAGCAGGTGAAAGACATCAACCGTCGCATGTCCATCGGTGAAGCGAAAGCCCGCCGTGCGAAGAAAGAGATGGTTGAAGCGAACTTACGTCTGGTTATCTCTATCGCCAAGAAATACACCAACCGTGGCCTGCAGTTCCTGGATCTGATTCAGGAAGGCAACATCGGTCTGATGAAAGCGGTCGATAAGTTTGAATACCGTCGTGGTTACAAGTTCTCCACTTACGCGACATGGTGGATCCGTCAGGCGATCACCCGCTCTATCGCAGACCAGGCGCGCACCATCCGTATTCCGGTGCATATGATTGAGACGATCAACAAGCTCAACCGTATCTCTCGTCAGATGCTGCAGGAGATGGGTCGCGAGCCGACGCCAGAAGAGCTGGCTGAGCGTATGCTGATGCCGGAAGACAAAATTCGTAAAGTGCTGAAGATCGCCAAAGAGCCTATCTCCATGGAAACACCGATTGGTGATGATGAAGATTCGCATCTGGGTGATTTCATCGAGGATACCACCCTCGAGCTGCCGCTGGACTCTGCCACCACCGAGAGCCTGCGTGCCGCAACGCACGACGTCCTGGCTGGCCTGACCGCTCGTGAAGCAAAAGTGCTGCGTATGCGTTTCGGTATCGATATGAACACCGACCACACGCTGGAAGAAGTGGGTAAACAGTTCGACGTTACCCGCGAACGTATCCGTCAGATCGAAGCGAAGGCGCTGCGTAAACTGCGCCATCCTAGCCGCTCTGAAGTGCTGCGTAGCTTCCTGGACGACTAATCCAGGTAAACAGCAAAAAGCTCCCAATCGGGAGCTTTTTTTTTGTTTATTCCCTCTCCCTGTGGGAGAGGGACAGGGTGAGAGCATCAGCCCGCAGAGGACTATAGCCCCCGCACTATCAGCGCTTCATCCAGTTCCCGATACGCCTCCACCAGCTTATCCAGCGTCGCTCTGTTCAGCCCGCTCGGGTTCGGCAGCACCCATACCTGCGTCACCCCAACAGAGATACTCTGCTTGCCCCACTGCACACCGCGCTGGCTGAACGCCTGCTCGTAGGCCTGCTTGCCCAGAATCGCCAGCGCGGCAGGCTGGTAATCTTCAATCTTTTTGATCAGTTCCCGCCCGCCGCTGCGCAGTTCATGCAGGTTCACTTCACTCGCCTGCACTGTGGGACGTTCCACCAGCATTGTAATCCCGCAGCGCGTATCCAGCAGTTGCTGTTCCTCTTCTGGCTTTAGCAGCCTGTCGGTAAATCCCGCCTGATGGATCACCTTCCAGAAGCGATTTCCCGGATGAGCGAAGTGAAAACCGGTGTGTGCCGAAGACTTACCAGGGTTGATGCCGCAGAACACTACCCGCAGGCCAGGGGCCAGAATATCGTTGATCATGCTTACTCCCGATCTATACGTCGTTATGGAAGTATAAAGGATTGATTATGCGTTGTTTATAAAAACAGCAGGCAGGTGTGAATGGCTGGATTGCTGAGGGGAGTTACTTTATAATTCACCGCCACGGCCCCTTAGCTCAGTGGTTAGAGCAGGCGACTCATAATCGCTTGGTCGCTGGTTCAAGTCCAGCAGGGGCCACCAGATAAAACAAGGAGTTAGATGAGAAATCGTCTGACTCCTTTTTCTTTGGATGCGATTTGGGTCAGGTAATGGGTCAGGTAAGGAATTGCCTCCATGCCCTCTTCATCTCGCTGCCAGCATCCCCGGATAATGTCTTGCCACGATGTCGTTCATCTTTTCCACCAGTTCCATGCACCTGAAAATGATATGGCAGGTGCCTTTCTGGAAGTAACGGATAGACATCATCTCATCCTCAAACTGCCGGTCATGGGGATGTTGCCGGATATGCTCTGACAACCGTGAGGCAATATCAGTACGGTTATCGGGAATGGGTTTGCCGTTCAGCACATGCAGCATTCTTTCCAGATCCACCAGTTGATCCCGCTGTCTGCCCCAGTTCAGCCCAAAACCCCAGGGCTGATGTCTGACAAGACCTGTAACGATGATTTTCTGACCAAACTTACAGGGGCTGTTGGTTTTGTAATCCCACGATAGCCCCCGGAACACATTGATAACACCACGCTCAAAAACAGCCTGTTTATCACAGTGCAGAAGTTCAAAGGTGGTAAGAATATTGTCGGTGCTGATGGTAGGAATATCCTCCTGTTCCAGGCTGTTGTACCACTGTTCGCGTGCCTGGGCATCCATCAGCGCCAGCATTCCCGATTTTTGCATCAGGTCACGCCAGATACTGCGGTCGAGATGCCGGGTAATGGCCTTCATCGCCTTCTCCGGCGTTTCCGTCAGCCAGCAGTCATACGCATATCCCTGGCGCATCATCCAGTCACGGGCGATACCACCCCCGATGCTGTCAGTGAGTTGAGAAATCGCGTTCAGTTGCGCGATAAGCTGCCGGATTTGCTCCAGTGCCGCATCGCGGCCAGTCACTATTCGCGCGATGCTGGTTGAGGGGATCAGTTCGCTATGGCCGGTCAAGACCTGCGGGTCGGGTGAAGTGGTTTGCATAAGGTAAACTCCATAAATGCCAACGCCAGCCGGAAATGGCTGGCGCTGACGGTGAGTGGACAGATTGAAACTCAACCAAACCGGTGGCCCGATTCGGTGAAGGTGTATTCGTTAGCGGCGATGGCTTCGTCTACGGCGTCATCTGAAGTTAAACAGGTGTACTCGTCTTCAAGTCGCCGATAGAGCCAGCGGGCCAACTCGCGCAGCGCTTCGCTCACGGCGTCTTCGGCGTCGGTGGTCATCGCCGCCCCGGCAGGATGGTCGCGCTCAACGGCGAACGCCATGCAATACTCATGGTAATAGTTGCCTCGATGGCGGATTTCGGCGTGCAACTGCCAGAAATTACGACGCTGGATATCCTGCAATGCATCGGCAATGCGGTGAAGCCAGGCATCCTGCGGTGCGTAGTCCCGGATCTGGCGTGACGCCTGCGGCTGCCAGGCATAATCGGCCTCGAAACAAGCACCGTCACCCTGACTCCAGAAACCACGGAACCAGATGCACGGCTCCTGACGGGTATGATCGCCATAGAGCCGGACAGCACGGGTTTTGAGGCGCACACCAAGGATGTCGCAAATATGCTGAAAATCCTCATACACCGCATCAAACCAGTCGTAGTCGAAACCGCCCTCACGATAACAGGCGCGGGCTCTTTCTCTGGCAGCATCGGACAGTTCATCAAGCTGATAGACGGTGGTTACTATCACTTTGCTCATCAGAATGCCCTCCGCTATATCCAGCTACGTTCGGCAAATGACACCACATCCGCGCCGCCCACCACCAGGTGATCCAGCAAACGGATATCCAGCAGCTCCAGCACGGTTTTCAGCGTTTCCGTTATATGCCGATCAGCTACGCTGGGCTCGGCGTAGCCGGAAGGGTGATTGTGCGCCACAATCACTGCCGCCGCGTTATGACGCAACGCGCCCCTGACGACCTCGCGCGGATGCACCTCAACGCTGTTAATCGTGCCCAGGGCGATGACTTCTTTCTCCAGCAACCGGTGCTGATTGTCGAGGTAAATCACCATAAACACCTCTCGTTCCAAGTGGGTCATTTGCAGGCGCAACCAGTCGCTGACCGCGTGGGAAGAGATAAACGATATGCCCGGCTCCCTCAGGCATTTGTCCAGCAGGGACAGAGCCTGACGGATAATCCACTGTTCTCCAGGGGCAATGCTGCCGGACAGTTCAGTGCGGGGTGAGCAAAGTCCGGTTAAGACGTCGGGGTCGGTCAGTGCCAGTTCTGTCATTTCTGGTTTTCCTTTAATAAATAAAAGCAAAGCGCCAGCCGGTGAGGACTGGCGCGGATGCGAGTGTGAAGGTTTGACGGGATTATTGTTTCGGGCCACTTAACGTGCCACGCGTGATGTCGGTGACAGTTTTATAGTTGCGGCGGGTCATCAGTCCGGTGGCTCGCCTGGCACGCAGCATGTCGATATGGCTGATGAACGGCGATGGCGTCTGTACACTGAACTCCTGACGGTCAGTGCGCACCAGGTCGTATTTTTCCACCATAAAGTTCAGTGCGTCGATCAATGCAATTCCTGCGTCAATATGCGCCTGAATGACGGAATCGTTACTGAATGGCGTATCATTGAGCGTCAGGCCGTAATGCTGCGCCAGCAGCCGTGTCAGTAATGTTTTCCAGATGCCGACCGGTGATGCCGTCTGCGATACGGCCAGTGGCAGGCCAGATGATGCCGCCAGTAAAGAATGTGACATGTTTATACTCCTTAAAATGCAAAAAGCCCCTGCTGCCAGAGCAACAGGGGCTGAGTGGATAATCGCCCTGAGTGGGGCGAAGGGATTATCAGAAGGCGACTTTCAGAGTGGCCTGACCGTTATAACCACCAGCGCTGTTACCGCTCACGCTGCGGGTATAACCGCCCTGCACGCCGAGCGTGACATTCTGGCGGATTTGCGCTTCCACGCCCGCCTGAACATCCAGCGCGGTGCCATTCTGTGACGGACTGAACGTGACGTTGCTGCCTGCTGTGGTAGTTCCCATGTTCAGGTCGCCATCACTGCCAAAGGTGCGGATAACCGATGGCGTGACCCACCAGTTAACCGGAAGCTCTGCCGCGCTGTGCTTCATGGTGGATTCATAACCTGCCAGTGTGGACGTTCCCTGACCAAACACCATATCCGACTGGTTGCCTAAGCGCAGCCCGGCGCGGACATGCTGGGCACTGCCAGTGCCGAAGTTCACGTACCCCCCGTTATCATGACCATTATCCAGTGACGTGGACTGGTACACGTACTGCACCTGCGGTTCCAGCACCAGGCTGGTGCCGATATTCAGCGGCAAACCGCTTTCCAGTGAACCCAGCCAGCTCCAGCCACGGGTATCAAAACGGTTATCTGCGGATGTTGCTTCCAGGCTGTGACGGGAACCCTGTGCCATCATATCGGCCCATAAACCGGTACCGCTGTCCACCGCCGTCAGGTAGCCGCCCAGACTGTACGCATGGTCACGCACAGACCCCGCACGGGAACGATCATCGTTTTTCACTTCGTTGTTGGATTCACCCAACGCACCGTAAACACCCGCCGTCAGTACATCGGTACGCAGCAGATCGCCACCCAGTTGCAAAAAACCGTAACTGCCGCTGCTTTCCGGCGTGGTTCCCTGCGCCAACCCTTTACGATCGCCATGCCCCAGATGACCGCCCTGAATACGCCCCCAGACCGCGTTATCACTGCCGCGCTGTGCATTATTACTGCGCTGGCTGTAACTGCCTGCCAGTACACGGTCATAATCCAGCGTCTGCGCGAACAAAGAAGCATAGAGAGCGGTTTCTGCGCGATAAGCCGCTTCGCTAGTCAGATACCAGCTTTCATCTGCCGTGCCATGTTGCAGGGTATAGTTATACGCCCCGGCCTGGAGTTTTCTCCCCAGAGCAAACGCCCCCGCTTCAGTCGTGGCTCCGTTGATGGCATCCACCACCTTGATACCGTTACCGGTTGTGGCAAGCCCCAGCCCGGCATTCCCCACATTCGTGAAGTTCAGCCAGGTTTTGCCGGTTGCGGTGCCGCCATCAATAATCAGCATATCGGTGGGGAAAGTCGGATCGTCCAGACGAACGGACATATTGATGCTGCCTCCATGCCCAATCAGGTTTTTCACGGTCAGCGTGTTGGGCGTAAAACTGCCCGATACAGACGTGAAATTGATGGTGCCTGAGGCACTGAGGTCATCCAGTACCGATTTTACCGTGGCGTTATCGGGAATATTCCAGATCGCGCCAGAATCCAGCGTCACATCTGTCGGGTCAATGGCACCGTTCAGCACGGTGTTTCCGGTCAGCAACAGGCTGGTGCCGGACTGCGCAATCACATCACTATTAACCACGCTGTTTTCCAGCGCCAGCGTGCCGCCATTCAGCGTTAACTGCGATTGTGTCACGGTACTGTCACTGACCGTCAGCGTACCATCACCTTCTTTCAGCAACGAACCTTCACCGCTTAATGTCCCGCTGAAACGGGCTTCAGCACCTGAACCCGTACTGAACAGCAGGGTATCATTATTGGTGACATCCCCGGCCAGCACGGCATTGTCTTTCAGAGTGGTGTTACCGAGGATGTTTGCGCCCGTGTCCGCAATCAGCGTGCCGCCATCGTTCATCACGATGTCTGAGGCAGTACCTCCGGCGGCCACCGCCAATACCCCGCCGTTGTTTACGGTGGTGGACTCTGCAATACCGTTGCTCAGAACCGACAGTTTCCCGCCATTTTCCAGCAGGACATTGGTGGCGGTATGCGTGGTGCCATCAATGGAGAAATCCCCCAGACTGTTCGTCCCGGTAACCGTGGAATCGGTGGTCGCCCATAATGCACCGCCCTGTTTGATGACCACATCCATCGCGGAAGTGCCCGCATCCACCGACAACACACCATCCGCTTCCACTGTGACGTTATTCGCCGACCCGGCCACCGCCGTTTTTCCGGCAACAGGTTCATCCTGCCAGATGGACACTTCCAGCCGACCACCACGATTCACGACCGAGCCGATAGCTGTACCACCGGCAAAAACCGACTGTACCCCGCCATTATTGATGGTGGTGTTTTCCGCACGTCCACCATTCACCATCTGATACGACAGGTCGGTCAGCAATTCGCCGGAGGGGGAATCATCACCGATAGTGGTGTTCAGGGTAGAGCCACCAGCCTGCACACTCTGCGAGGATGCGCTGTTGCCGTTTGCCGCCTCGGTACCAGTACCATTAAGGATAGTGGTATCCGTTGCCGTCGCTCCGTTCTTCACCACCTGCCAGCCGTTTTGGCTAATCACTGTACCTTCGGCGCTGGCACCTTCATGAACATACTGGAAGCCGCCTTCCAGCAGGGTATTTTTTGCCACGCCATGCACACTCTGGTCGCCCCCCATTTTCACGGTAGTGGTGTCAGCGGAACCGCCCTCGAAAATGACCTGACGACCATTGGCATTAATCAGGGTGTCGGTGACATCACCGGACACAAACTGACCATCACTGTTTTCAGCATCCGGTCCGCCCTGAGATCCGGTGTTAACCACCGTACCGGAAGCTGTCGCGCCTGCTTTAACTAACTGATAACCTGCTTCATTAATGACCGTGCCATTTGCCACACCGCCATCATGCACCCATTGCGAGCCACCATTCAGCACAGTGCCTGTCGCCTCGCCATGCACGCTTTGCCCACCACCGCTATTAACAATGGTATCGGTGGCACTACCGCCTTTCAGTACCGCCTCAAGGCCACTGGCATTGACGACGGATGACGTTGCCACACCGCCGGACTGGATAAACTGCCCACCCTGATTGTTTTCATCATCATCTCCGTATTCCTGCCCGGTGTTGATAATGGAGCCTGCTGCCTGACCGTACACCAGATGAGAGTCGTGATTACTGACCACCACACCAGTGACGGACTCCCCTTCGGGCACGGTAATATTGCTGCCGTCCGCCAGTGCGGCAGCAGAGCCAGCCAGCCCGGCGACCGTCACCGCCAGTACCGCGCCGGTTCGTTTACCTTTCGCTTTCGCCAGCTCGGAAACGGCGACAAATGCGCCGAGGACATCATTCCAGACCAGCCTGTAACTGGTATTGAGGTTTCGTTTCATTAAACAATCCTTATTACTGTGTGCAGATTAAAGAGACAGCGCATCAAGAGAACGCTGGATGAAATGAAAATGAGGTAATGCATTGAGAAAACGCTCGTTTTCCGGCAGGCGGAAAATGGCGTCATTACGGATAAAGGTTTCAGTAGAGGGAACGACCTGATGAATCTCATCCAGCGAGAACACCGCCATGCGTTGTCCATATTCCGCCAGCAGATACCAGGTGCCATCCCGCGCAACCAGCCGACAGGGAGCCAGCCTTTCGCAGCGTTGCCCCTCGGCCAGCAGCGTCACACGCTGACGCGCCGTAATAGCCTGAATCAGCCGAAAGAAGGAAAGAGAGCCTGCTGCCGTGCTGGTACAGGGGGATGACCAGACCAGGCAGGGGGATTCATCACACGCCAGCAGCGTGTTGACCATCTTCCTGTCCAGCCCCGGAAATACATCCCCCATCCCGGAGCGCCAGGCAAAGGTCAGAATATCCAGCTCCCGTTGCGATACGCTGCCACCGGAGCGCAGGCGGCACATTCCCCGGTGGTATTCCAGATCCAGATACATCAGTCGTTCACGAAAATCCCGCCTCAGGGTACGTACCGACACGCCAAATTCAGCCGCCAGTTTTCCCACATGCAGGGTTTCTCCGGCCAGCAGTCGGCTGATGATCAGCGAAAGCCTGACCGCCAGCCGGTCATGTCGGCGTTCCGCCAGTGTCATAATGTTGTCTCCGTGGGTAATAACTCACTGAAAAATGGTGTAATTACTTTAAAGAGGGGGGCGGTAAGGGTATGGACACAGCAGAAACTATTTTTTATTTCTGCTTATCCCAGCGATGGCGGGGGCTGCGAAGACAGGTGTGCGATATTTGCACAGTTGAATAATGTTAAAACAGACAGGGAGCGTCCTTAATTAACATTAAATTAACCATTTAAATGACCGCTCTCCCCTGCACATGACCCAGCATGGTTTCTGCCATCACCCACAGCGCACGGTTGAGCTTCACGTCCCCGTCGATGCCACTCACGGCACGCGTACGGGCGCGTTTGCCGGTGGCATTACGCCCCGTCAGCCCGCCTTTCACCAGGTTTTCCTGAATTCGCTGGTACGTGGTCCACAGATCATTGCGCTGATCCTGTACGCGGCGCGGGGTCAGTAACTGAGTTTCGTTGACTGGCTGAAATTCCTCGCCAAAACGGTACGTCAGTGCCGCTTTCGCCATCGCCTGCTGTGCCGGTGGCGGCAGCGTCAGCGCCTGCATTTCCTCGCGCTTTTCATCAACACGGTCAAACACATCCAGCACCTCATACGCGCCTTCAATCACCCGCTCCACCACATCACCCTTATGGGGAACTCGCACCTCGCCGAAGGACTCTCCGCAGATAAGTCCGTTCTGGCACACCATACGGAACAGCCCAGGCAGCATCTGGTACGAGCTGGAACCATCGTGTGAGTTGAGCAGAATGATTTCCGGCACCTGATGCCCCGTGATTTGTCCCTCACGGCGCAGGCGCAGCATGTGTTTGGTATGCTCACGTTTGCCCTGGTCGCGTACGCGCGTCTGGCAGGCAAAGAACGGCTGAAAACCTTCACGTTGCAGGTTTTCCAGCAAAGTGATGGTGGGAATGCAGGTGTAACGCTCACTGCGGGATGCGTGCTTGTCTTCGCTGAACACGCTGGGCACCACGCAAAACAACTCTTCACGGGTTAACGGACGGTCACGGCGGATAACATTCGCCCGACCAAAACGGGAAGCTAAACGGGTCATGGTTCATTCCTTAAGCAATAAATAAAGAAAAGCCCCGTCGCACAGAGCGACGGGGCGGGTTATTGGATGTGAAAATCTTCAGAAGAAAAAATCCCAGACAGAACGGGCGACCGATACAACAGCATTACGCACATAGCGAATAACGGTACGCGCTATCTGAGGAACAAAAGGCATGGCAGCGACGGAATCCAGCACGTCACCTACCGCCTCGCCGAAGTCAGTACGTGCGGTTTCCTTTACCCGTGTAGTACGTAAAGGGTTCTGTAACCGGGCGGCGACCGGGCTGCTGGCCTCACGTGGCAGGCAACGGATCATCCGTTCCGCCATCTGAGTTATCCCCCATTTCATTCGTACCGACACCGCGCAAACCGGGTGCACTGGCGTAAACAGGGTGTTCAGTATCTCAGTCTTACGGTGGATACTCTGTTGCTGCGGCATGGACAGACCTTCAGCATTGCCGCTGACCGGTTCAATTTTGTCGGCCTGACTGATAACAAACATCACCTTATGCTGGTGATCCTCGCCGATCACCTGACGGTAAAACCGCTCGTCTACCGCCAACGCCCGGTCATCAGCCTTGACCAGCCACAACACCAGATCGAGGCGCGGCAGTTGCTGGCGATACATCGCGGCATATTCCGCATCACGGCTGTCGCTTTCACCAACACCGGGCAGATCCACGATGGTCATAAAGCGTTCGCCAGCCTGTAAACGAAAGCGCAGCGGTTCACGGGTACAGGCTGCAACATCACTGACCGGCGAGACTTCCCCGGCAAACAGGGCATTGCACAGGCTGGATTTCCCGGCTCCAGTTTTCCCCATAATGCCGATCACCGGCTCATAGTCGGTAAGCGAGTGAATGTGTTTTAGGATGGTGCCAGACAGTTGTGTGGGCAGCGCGGCCATTGCCTTGCTGATAGCGTTGATACCTTCTTGTTTACTCATGATTTTTCCCGAACAGAAAATAAAACGACAACGGCTAACCTGTCGGTTAGCCGTTATGGGTGGAGGTGTTCGGGAGGATGATATATATCTGAAATTATTTGGGATTATGTCAGTAGCAGTAGTTATTTTCAGTCAATAAGAACCCATTGAGTTTTGTAGAGTTGCAATGCAAAATGCATTACATTTACAGGCTCTGGTATTGAGGGCTCCGCTGATGACACGCCTTAAAGATGAAACACTTTCTATACGCACATCTGCCGACATTAAACAACTTCTTCGCCAAGCCGCTGATCGTGAGCGTCGCTCTGTCGCCTCAATGATTGAGGTTTTGGTTATAAATTATGCGAAGGCACACGGACTAACACCGGATCACTCTAAAAAATAACACTGCCGAGTAGCTCACTTTTAGTGCCTCATTCCACGAAAATAGAAGCATGGTCAAGTAAAGAGTGATACTGAGGCGAGGAATTCACCAATGAGTACGACCGAAAACCAAATTGAGCTGGATCTTATTGCCCGGCTGGCTGAACTAAAATACACACTGCGACCCGACATTCGTGATCGGGCATCACTCGAAAAAAACTTCAGGGAGAAGTTTGAAGCTCTCAATAAGGTGCATCTGACCGATAGCGAGTTTCAGCGTCTGCTCGATACTATTATTACGCCTGATGTGTACAATGCAGCTCAGACGCTACGCAATATCAATAGCTTCGAGCGTGATGATGGAACACCACTGAACTACAGCTTGGTTAACATTCGCGACTGGTGCAAGAACGACTTTGAGGTAGTGAACCAATTACGCATCAACACCGATAACAGTCATCAACGCTATGATGTGATGCTTCTCATTAACGGTGTACCGGTTGTGCAGATCGAGCTTAAAACACTGTCCGTTAGCCCACGCCGTGCTATGCAGCAAATCGTGGATTACAAAACCGAGCCTGGCAATGGCTACGGTAAGACGCTGCTGTGTTTCATCCAGCTCTTCATCGTCAGCAATCGTACTGATACCTGGTACTTCGCTAACAATAATGCGCGACATTTCAGTTTTAATGCCGATGAGCGCTTCCTGCCGGTCTACCAGTTCGCTAGTGAAGATAACAAAAAGATTACCCAGCTAGAGATCTTCGCCGACAAGTTCTTAGCCAAGTGTACTTTAGGGCAAATGATCAGCCGTTATATGGTCCTGGTTGCCAGCGAACAGAAACTATTGATGATGCGCCCATACCAAATTTATGCGGTCAAGGCTATCGTCGAGTGCATTCATCAGAATTGCGGAAACGGCTACATCTGGCATACCACTGGTTCGGGCAAAACGCTGACTTCGTTCAAAGCGTCCACTTTGCTCAAGGATAATCCTGACATCGAAAAATGCCTTTTCGTGGTGGATCGTAAAGATCTGGATCGCCAGACCCGCGAAGAATTTAACCGTTTTCAGGAAGGCTGTGTAGAAGAGAACACTAACACTGAAACACTGGTTCGCCGACTTTTGTCTGACGACTATGCCGATAAGGTTATTGTCACGACTATCCAGAAGCTGGGCCTTGCCTTAGACGGCACAAATAAACGTAACTACAAAGAACGTCTGGAGCCGTTACGAGACGCCCGTATCGTTTTCATCTTCGATGAATGCCACCGCTCGCAATTTGGTGAGAACCATAAGGCTATAAAAGAATTTTTCCCCAATGCCCAGCTTTTTGGCTTCACGGGGACGCCTATCTTCGAGCAGAATGCCAGCTACCAACAAATCGAAGGTCAGCAAGCCAGCCTGCGTACCACCGACGACTTATTCGAACGGTGTTTGCACCAGTACACCATCACTCATGCTATCGAAGATCGCAACGTCTTACGCTTTCACATAGACTATTTCAAACCCGAAGGAAAGAACCCACCTAAGCCCGGTGAAGGCATCGCTAAATCCAAGGTTATCGAAACCATTCTTTCCAAGCACGATTCTGCGACCAACGGACGCAAATTTAACGCTGTCCTGGCGACAGCCAGCATTAACGATGCCATCGAATATTTTGAGTTATTTGCCAGTATTCAGACAAAAAATGCAGAAAAAGACGCTGAATTCCGGCTATTAAACGTAGCATGTGTTTTTTCCCCACCTTCTGAAGGTAACAAAGACGTTCAGCAGATACAGGAAGATCTGCCTCAGGAGAAAGAAGATAACCAGCAAGACCCGGAAGGCAAGAAAGCGGCACTCACCCGTATCATTGCTGATTACAATGCCCGTTTCGGGACCAATCACCGCATAAGCGAATTTGACTCTTACTATCAGGACGTACAAAAGCGCATCAAGGATCAGCAGTACCCCAATACAGACTTATCTGCCGCGCAAAAAATTGACATCACCATCGTAGTGGACATGCTGCTTACGGGATTTGACTCCAAGTACCTCAATACGCTGTACGTGGACAAAAATCTCAAACACCATGGCTTAATTCAGGCATTTTCACGGACTAATCGCGTTCTCAACGATACGAAGCCCTACGGCAACATTCTCGATTTTCGTCAGCAGCAAAAGTCGGTAGAAGGAGCCATCGCGCTCTTTTCTGGTGAGAAAATCGATAACCCGCGTGAAATCTGGCTGGTCGACCCTGCACCTAAAGTCATAGAGAATCTGCAAACAGCCACGCAAAAACTGGCCGACTTTATGCAATCACAGGGACTGACTAATGCACCGGAAGAAGTCGCTAACCTTAAAGGCGATGTTGCCAGAGCGCAATTCGTTAACCTGTTCAAAGATGTTCAAAGACTCAAAACTCAGCTCGATCAGTATACCGATCTGTCTGAAGCGCAGAAGCAACAGATCGAGAGGATCGTGCCGTCAGATCAATTGCAGGGATTTAAGGGCGTATATCTGGAAACAGCCAAACGCCTGAAAGAACAACAGGACAAAGACCAGACACCACCAGAAGTACAACAACTCGATTTTGAGTTTGTACTTTTTGCCTCTGCGGTTATTGATTACGACTTTATCATGAGTCTTATTGCTAATCTGACTCAGCAGAAACCAGGCAAGCTCACTCTGAATCGCGAAGAACTCATTGGCCTGATCCAGTCCGATGCCAAGTTTATCGACGAGCGTGAAGATATTGCTGAGTACATCCGTGGCCTGCCGGTAAATGAAGCATTAAACGAAAAACAAATTCGAACGGGTTTTGAACACTTCAAGGCAGAAAAGAAGGCGAAAGAACTCAATGACATCGCCGCCCGACACGAACTCGCACCCGATGCCCTACAAGTTTTTGTTGATGAAATTCTGCGTCGCCGTATCTTCGACGGCGAGCGCCTTTCCGAATTAATGGCTCCGCTGAATCTGGGCTGGAAAGCACGCACTCAGAAAGAGCTGGCGCTTATGGATGAGCTGACACCGTTGCTACACAAACTGGCACAAGGGCGTGAGATCACGGGACTATCAGCCTATGAGGAAGAACGATAATGAAAACAGGTTGGACATGGATTATCTGCACATCGAGCGATATATCAATCTTAATAAGTGCATGATCCTAGGAGTAAAAAAATGAATGATGTTGTTAAAAAAATTGTTCCTCGGTTGCGCTTTCAATCATTTAAAGCCTTGGGACCATGGGGATCTCAGACATTGGGCCAGTTGGCTCAGCGATCAATTCGCAAAAATGCGGAAGGTAAAATAACCCGCGTCTTAACAAACTCAGCAGAGTATGGGGTAGTTGATCAGCGTGACTTTTTCGAAAAAGATATCGCTAACCAAGGCAATCTTGAAGGGTATTATGTTGTAGAAGAAGGCTACTATGTCTATAACCCAAGAGTATCAACAACAGCTCCAGTTGGGCCGATTTCAAAAAATAAAATCGGATTAGGGGTGATGTCGCCGTTGTATATGGTTTTCAAATTTAATAACAGCGAAAATGATTTTTATGCTCATTACTTCAAGTCAACACATTGGCATCAATACATGCGCCAAGTTTCGAGTACGGGTGCGCGCCATGACCGAATGAATATCAGTAATAACGCTTTCATGAAGCTACCTCTTCCTGTATGTACTCCGGAAGAACAACAAAAAATCGCTGACTGCCTGTCTTATCTGGATGCTCTGATCACAGCAGAAGTCCGGAAATTGGATGCGTTGAAGAAATATAAAAAAGGATTGATGCAGCAACTTTTTCCTCGTGAAGGAGAGACCCTGCCAAAGATACGTTTTCCCAATTTTCAAGGTACAGCGGAATGGAAGATATGTTCATTTGGTGATTTTATTGAGGAATATCGAGAAAAGTCTACATATCAAGATGAGTATGAAGTATTAACCTCTGCCAGAAGTGGTCTTATCAGACAACGTGAATACTACGATAACGAACGAATTACAGAACGTGATAATATCGGCTTTAATATTATTCCGACAAGTTACATCACATATCGTAGCAGGAGTGATGATAGACGATTTTATTTTAACGAGAACAATTTGGGTATAACTGGAATTATCAGTACATATTATCCTGTCTTTCGTATAAATGAAGGTGTAAATAAGTTTTTTATTGAATTACTTGCTCAATATGCAGAGTTTATTGGCAAACATAGTGTCGGGACTTCGCAAACAGTTCTTTCATTAAATGAACTACGCCGAATTAAGTTGCCTATTCCAATAGAAGCAGAGCAACGAGATATTGCTAATTGCCTATATTCTTTCGACAACCTGATCGTAGCTCAAGATCAAAAAGTTGAAGTACTTAAAACCTTTAAAAAAGGCCTATTGCAACAGATTTTTCCTAAGGTTAATGAGGTGGTTTAATGAAGCCAGGAAAAACATTTGCTGACCTATTCTTACTTAGTGCTCACTTACGCACAGAACTGATGAGTAAAAAGGCAATCCTGCTGTACGCCTACAACGGTACAGGTAAGACTCGCCTATCAATGGCCTTCAAGGATACAGGTAAGCAAGGTGAGTCCTACGATACATTGTACTTCAACGCTTTCACCGAAGATCTCTTCCACTGGAACAACGATCTGGTAGGCGATGAGGATCGACGCTTGCTGCTCAACAGGGATTCGCGTTTTTTTCAAGGACTGTTTGAGCTGGAAATGGACAACCGCATACGACCGTTGTTGCAGCGTTATACAGACTTCGACTTTCGAATTGATACAGAAGAATGGGCGATACGCTTTTCACGGACTGTGGATGGTCAAATTATTGATAACATCAAGGTTTCGCGAGGAGAGGAAAATATCTTCATTTGGTGCTTCTTCTTAGCTATCGTACAATTAGCGCTTGATGGTGCTGATGCTTACCAGTGGGTAAAATATGTCTACATCGACGATCCTATATCTTCACTGGATGAGCATAACGCCATCACAGTTGGTAGCCATCTGGCGCAACTACTGAACAAGGCTGATAACCCGTTGAAAGTGATGATCTCGTCTCATCATCCCTTATTCTTCAATGTCATGCACAATGAACTTGATGTTCGTAAATCCAGAAAGGTCGCAGCCTACTTTTTATCAAGATCCAGAGTTGATGGTAGTTATTCTCTGGCCTATACAGGTGCGACACCATTCTTTCATCATGTTGCGATACTGACCGAGTTGTATAAAGCGGAGCAATCAGGCGAGTTATATACCTACCATTTCAATATGTTGCGTTCAGTTCTGGAAAAATCAGCCAGCTTCCATGGTTTCTCAAACTTCTCAGCCTGCATTGCGCAGGATGCGGATGACCCTGAAAGAATTTTACATTCGAGGCTCATCAATATTCTGAGCCATGGAAACTATTCGCTTTTCGAGCCTCAGCCTATGCTCGATGAAAATAAAACTTATTTCAGAAAGATTTTGCATGATTTCCTGAAGCGCTATCCATTTAATCCTGATTTATTTCCTCAACAGATTGAGGAAGGTGAAGAAAAACTATGACTGAGTTTGAAAAACAAAAACTGGGCAAAACGCTCTGGAATATAGCCGATCAATTACGCGGCGCTATGAATGCGGATGATTTTCGCGATTATATGCTGGCATTTTTATTCCTGCGATATCTATCGGATAATTACGAAGCCGCAGCTCAAAAAGAGCTAGGGGTAGACTACCCCAAACAGAAAGAGGGGGAACGTCAACCACCACTGACTCTGTGGTATGAACAAAATGAGCAGGATGTTCCTGAGTTTGAGAAACTAATGCGCCGTAAAGTGCATTATGTAATCGAACCTCAGTATCTTTGGACGAGCATTGCCGAGATGGCACGAACCCAACATGTGAAACTGCTTAATACATTACAGGCAGGCTTTAAGTACATTGAGGAAGAATCTTTCGCCAGTGTCTTCCGGGGTTTATTCTCTGAAATCAATCTTGCCTCGGAAAAACTTGGCAAAACATACGGTGAGCGAAATGACCGTCTTTGTAAGATAATCAAAGAGATTGCTGATGGATTGAAGCAGTTCTCCACTGACAGCGACACGTTGGGGGATGCTTACGAATATCTGATCGGCCAATTTGCAGCGGGCTCAGGTAAAAAAGCCGGAGAGTTCTACACACCTCAGCATATTTCAGACATCTTATCTGCCATCGTTACGTTGGATAGCCAGGAACCTGCCACTGGACAACGTTCACACCTAGACAGCGTGTTTGATTTTGCCTGTGGGTCAGGATCATTGCTCCTGAATATTCGCAAGCGCATGGGGCAGCACGGTATTGGGAAAATATACGGGCAAGAGAAAAATATCACCACCTACAACCTGGCACGTATGAACATGCTCCTGCATGGAATGAAAGATTCAGAGTTTGATATTTTCCACGGTGATACCCTGCTCAACGATTGGGATATGCTACGCGAGACCAATCCGTCCAGAATGCCTAAATTCGATGCGGTGGTTGCCAACCCGCCATTCAGCTATCGCTGGGAACCTACAGAAACATTATCTGATGATGTGCGCTTTAAAAATCACGGTCTGGCACCTAAATCTGCTGCTGACTTCGCCTTCCTTTTGCATGGATTCCATTTTTTAAAAGAAGATGGCGTAATGGCAATTATCCTGCCTCATGGTGTACTTTTCCGAAGCGGTGCCGAAGCACGCATACGCACGAAGCTGCTGAAGGATGGTCATATTGATACGGTAATTGGACTGCCTGCAAATCTGTTCTTCTCTACTGGTATTCCGGTATGTATTCTGGTGCTGAAAAAATGTAAAAAACCTGACGACGTATTATTCATCAATGCTGCCGAATACTTCGATAAGGGTAAACGGCAGAATCAGATTTCGTCTGATCATATTAAAAAAATCATTGATACTTACAAGTTCCGTAAAGAAGAACCACGATACGCGCGTCGCGTTAGCATGGAAGAAATCGAAAAAAATGATTTTAATTTAAACATCTCACGCTATGTAAGTACGGCTGAGGCTGAAGAAGAAATCAAACTTTCTTCAGTACATGCTGAGTTGGTTTCTCTGGATAACCAGATAAAATCAGCAACTCAAAAACATAACGAATTTCTAAAAGAGTTAGGCTTACCTCTTTTACCGTAATTCGCGCCGTTTTATTTTCATGTTAATAAAATGCCCTTTTCATTGCGACAAGGGCATTAAAACTCATTGGTATTAATTATTACTACACCCAAACGATCTGTTCCCGTCATCAAAGATCTTGCTTTTCACTTTGGTGAGATAATCAATCCGGTTCAGTAAATCGCCAGAATAAATATTATTGAGAATATCATCACGGTTCAGGGTATATTTACCATTAGCAGGGTACTGCACCAAGTGCTGCCCCTCTTCGGGAGTCAGGTTTAATGCGCTACACCATGCTGATGTAATCATGGTTCTTAGCGTATCTTCATCCAGATTAAAATCCCCTAAGTGGTAGTAAGCATCCTTGTTCAGAAATAGAAATACGTGAAAATGACGCTTACCATTCTGAGTAAATTCCCTCACCCACGCATAGCGGAGCGTATTCGGGTATACCCGTTTACCTTCTTTACGCTTGCGCTGTTCATCTGCTGCCAGTTTGGCTTTCAGTGAATTGGTAAATCTTGATATAGCTCCTGAATCAGTATTCGCGATACAGGAAATGGTATCACCATTATCCAGAATAACCGGGTCATGCAGATCCACCCGTATTGCCAGTGTACGTCCGTGTTCTTTAACAGCCTTATTAATAACTTCGATAATTCTTTCTTTGTATGATTTAACATGACTTCCATACTCGCTATCGTAGAGATTCATAATGATTTATTCCTTGATAGATAGCAGTCATCGCATTACTGGTATGGCTATTAGTGTGGTGGATATACAGATATTGTTAATGACAGTACAATATAATAACTATCCGACACTTAATTTCAGGCAAAGAATAGCCACAGCCTGCGATGACTGATTAAAAGTTACTCTGTAATTAGTTACAGTAATGACTGTTTAATAAAGTGATTATTCCGTCTTGTCTTTGCTCTGTTCGTTATATAAAACCATCGACAGGTTGTATGAAAATGGTTTTCCCTCTTTTCTCTGCCCGTATTTTGTTTTGCGAATAAAGTGTACTGAGCAGTTCATTCACTTTACTCCGGTTCCTGAACCGATTCGGGCCATATTGCAGGATGGTTGTCTTCCTGATATACGGCACCACACACCTGTAGCAATAATCTTTTATCCACGAGTAAAGTTCGTCTGCTTCTGAACTTACCAGCAGCAACGTCTGGGGTTTAGAGAAAATTCTCACATACTCATCCACATACCAGGCGATTATATCTACTGCGGCTTCCACGGCAGTAAGGGATATTTCTCCTTCATCGCCGTTGAAGTAATGCAGCAGTGCGGCGATCCTCGCCATATTCTCCGCCATTTTAGAAGCATAATCCTTAAAATCAGACAGGAAGCCAATCAGCCCCATTTCTGACTCGACTTTGTTATAAAATTCGAGCCAGCGTTTTTCTGCTTCGGGAGAGAAACGCAGACACTGACGCTCATTTTCCTCATTTCTGGCAATGCTCTCGTTAACAATGTCTATCAGTCGTTGATGAAATACCGGCAGATGCTCACTTGAGACAACCGGACTGGTAATTTGTCTGTAGCCCTGTGTTGAACCCGGTTGACATATCAGACATCGGGCGAAGAATCCGATCCCTTTCGCGGCATCGCCTTTTCGTTCCAGATACCCTTTTTTAAACACATCAGGCTGAATCATCAGCCCCAGCGTCATTCTGGCATCTTTGATTAATTTATCTGGCTCGCTTTTTCTTTCCACGGGAAACATTGCGCCATCCCACATTTTATTGATGAAAGGCAGTTCATTCAGCGCGTAGCCGTTAAAAATGGTGCCAGCTTCATCAGACATAAGCCCGATGGACCGCCAGCGTCCACAGAGAGAGTCTTTCATCGCCGCAGGTGTGGCATCGTTGTATATCTGCCTGAACCTGACCGGTGCTTTCGGGGACGCGGCCAGTAGCTCTTTCAGCCGTTCATTCGTTGTGGAGTGATCTTTATTACGGCGAATATCGGATTTCAATTTTGACATCAGGGCTTTCTTTTCAATATTAAAAACCGTTTCTTCATTCCTCCAGACAACCAGGTCCTGGGTATATTTTTCAAACCATTCTTCTTCCAGTTGATACAATGGCTTCATCAGTAGTTTGTCCACAGTGCTTTTGCGTTCACCAGATTCCGCCAGAGTCAGTAAGAAAAGCGAGACCGGACTGCGCAGATTTTTCAGTCGGCACACATCAATCCGGTTCTGGCAGGCAAGTGAAATAACCCCCAGTACCGATGCGGCAATCAAAGCCTGAGGAGCCTGCGTGTGCTGTTCCACTTCATATACCGCATTTCTGATGATCTGCGGGAACACATGCACAGGGAAAGGACGACCACACAGCATAGATACCTCTTATTCAGTTAACGTTTAAAACGATTCCCCTCACATTGCTATTCCGCTATTAATGGAAGAAATAGCAGGATGAACACGGGGCATTTAAGGAAAAAACAAAAAAATAAATAAAAAAACCTAAGGTTAACGATAATTGATCCAACAAAGCAGGTCACTTAACAGCCATCCGCAGGATTTCAGGCCGATAGACTTACGCTGTGGAAACTTTCCAACCTGTTCCAGTTTCCACGCGGTAGAGCGGGAAATGGACGTGATACGCTGGCGTTCCCGTTCACGTACCAGACGATCACCATGCTCGCCGTAATCACGCAGGATTTTCAGGCGTTCTTCCGGGGTGGGGGTGATAAATGTTGTACTCATACTGCCTCCTTTGTTTCAGTGGGGGCAGTATGTCGCAGATGGGTAACTGAATGACAGCAGCGGACACCTTATTAAGGTGTTAGCGCTTATTGCGGGGATTAATGCGGTTGCTGTAATTCTCGATTCAGCTGGCGTGCCCACTTATTGATGATTTTCCATCTTTAAAGTGGACGAAGCGCCATTATGACGATTTATTACCAGCGGGAGAGGGTCTATTGATTTTCATTCTCAATACGTTTTATCCACTTAGCGATAGTGTCATCACTGAATGAGTCACTGAATCCATATTTTTTGGATGCCACAGTAAGCATCTCCGCCATTTTTGAAAAATTAACCTCACCATTGCCATCAAGATAATGCTCTTTCAGCATGACATACAGGGCTATTCTTTCTGGCCTAGAAATGCGGGTTTGTTTTTCTTTTTTCACGCCGGGCATGCTTTCTACACTTTGTGGTGACAATTCATTTGCATCAAAAAACAGTTCTGATTTATCTCGAAAAACTCCACTTGGAAATATCAAATAATCCCTATCATCTTTACCATATACCACAATCGCACCTGCAATATTATTATTTTCTCTGACAGTATCCATATCCGTTAGCACGTAATGGTCTTCAGCAAAACGAGTCACTGGCGTAGCCTTTACCCGCCAGTAACCATGTGCATGCCCATTGTAGGTATAACGACATATCCCCAAATCACCTTCCAGAAGTCGAGATTCAATTTCTGCATCTTTCTCCGGGTAAAACTGCCTTATTTTAAACTCTGGCATTTTTTCATGCTGATAATAATCCATGCTTGATTTAATTTTCCTCTCCCAATCTTTAAGAAGAAATTGGCCTCCACCAAGGTACCTGACGATCTGGCATGGCAAAGCATCCAACCGAATGTAGAGTGGAACTTTATGATCAAGCCAATCATTCAGTAAATTTTCAGACATGATATGGCACTTTTCAGATGCCATTGCCAAAGGGTAAAAATCGGGCCGCTTTAATGTCATTCGACTTGTCGTCCTGTGTGGCGCTTCGCTGCTTGCGCTATATGTGCTTTATATATTGATTTATATAACTGAAAAGTGGCATTCAGTCTATGCCTTGCAAGCAGCCCCGTTACCCTCTAAAATTTCCGGATTAACTTAAGAGAACACAGCATCATGAAGAAAACACCTGTAACAAAAGCCCAAATCTATCGTGCCGTTGCCAGCTCAACCGCGATCGAAACCGGTGTTTCTGTGCAAAAAATTGAGCAGCAACTGAAACAAAATCAGGCACAGGCGAAAGCCGTTGGCCTCGCCCGCTAGTCTGGCAAGATATCGTTCACCAGTTGTATCATGGGGCTGTAGTTCCCTGACACGCCTGCCTGTATTGCCTTGAAGTAAAACGCCTTGTGCTCATCCCACAGGCTGTAATCAAGTAAGCCCTTCCCTGCCAGAACCGACAGCACATCGCAAAGTAGCCGCGACAGACGCCCGTTACCTTCTCTGAAGGGGTGGATCAAAATAAACTCCACATGGCATACGGCCAGATAACTTACCAGCTCCAGACGAGCCAGGGATTTGAGTTCACCAGACCGAGAAAGAAACTGCTTCTCGAAGCCATCAAGCAGCAGCGGAATCCTGTCGGCAGCCGCAAACTGAAAACCATCCTTAGTCAGGTTAGCGTTACGTAGCCTCCCTGCCCAGTCGTACACATTCCCCAGCCATTGACGATGCCAGCCGCTGATATGTTCAAAAGCCAGCTCAGCAGGCGGCTGGCCTTCGATAAATAACTGCTCATAAAGCATCAACAACAAGCCAGACTCCAGCGCCTCCATTTCCTGCTCATCAACTATCCCCAATTTATTGGCAAGCACCAGGTCGTTAGAGCCTGGCTGATAACGCTCTTCCGCTGAATTAAGCTCATATTTTGACAACCCCTTACCTCCGCCCAAACAGGTTCACAACGTTGTTTTCCTGCTGCCGCTGATAGTTGTTAACCCGGTCTTCCCAGATCTCAAGCGCCCTACGCTTTTCAGGCAGGTAATCATAACGGTCATAATGTTTCGAGCTGACGTCATTCAGAGCATGGTTCTGAATACGGTCCCGGATCTCTTTGCTGATCCCCGCCTCCCCCATCAGCGTTTTACAGGTGCGGCGTAAATCTCGTGCGGTGAAAACTTTAAACTCAGGATTAAAGGCACGAAAATACATGATGGAACGCGCCAGGCTATCAGTACGTACCGGACGCTTACCGTTAGTTGATAGCGGGAAAATATAGGGACTGTTACTTTCCTTAGTCAGTTCTTTCACTGAGGCTAATTCCTGTAGCGCCGATTCAGTCAGCGGGATCAGGTGTTCGCGCTTGTTTTTCGATACATCGGCTATGACCAGTAACGTCTTTTGCTGCCAGTCAATCGCACTCCACTGGCTGGCAATCATTTCAAACGGTCGCTGCCCACCAGCATAAACACAGAAGCGGATAAGATGCTGCATCAACGGTCCTACGTTGGTGGACTCTGCAAACCGCTCCATGACAAAACGAAGCTCTTCCAGCGTTAACCATGTATCACCCACTTTTTCCGCCGAAGACTGCTTCGGTATAGCCGAGACCGGGTTAACTTCAAGACCGAACGTGATACCCACACTGGTATTCATCGGATCGTTATCGGCTTTCAGACCGTAGTTAAATGCCGCCATCAGGTAGGAACGAATCCGGTTTGCATGGACCACAGCATCACGCTGGATAATGCCAGACAAGATTGTTTTGATCTGTAACGGCGTGACATCTTTCGCTTTGGTTTCGCGAGGAATGACCGAATAACACTCTTTTTCAAGACGCTTCAGCACATCGGCCCAGGTACGCTTGTTGTCGAGTTTCATCTTGTTAACATAGCCATGCACCAGTTCTTCAAACGATCCCTGCGAACGATGTAGCTGCATGATGTGCTGTTCGGCCAGGCGCTGTTGTTCAAGCTCTTGCTGGGGATCTTTTCCTTCAACAAGCCAGGCACCATACTTTTTCGCCAGATCATTGGCCGTCACCAGTTTCATCTCAGGCCAGATGCCCAACTGGATGAATTTCTCTTTCTTCCCTTTCTCAACGTAGTAACGGAAATAAAAAACCTTGCTACCTGAAGGCTGAACTTTGACGCCAAGCCTGCCGGTACCGCGCTGAGCGCTGTTGCTCCACACGTAGTACGACGTGCTTTTTGTCTTCAATCCGCGTATAGCAGTCTCGGTAAGATTAGCGGCCATGAGGTTACCTTTCTGAGGATAAGCGTTACCTGACCCAATGCCCATTTTGGGTCAGGTAATGGGTCAGGTAAGGATAGTACAATGAGGAAATAAGAGAACCAATCAGAAACAAAAATTACTTTGTAACTATTTGATTATTAACAATTAAAAATACAAATAGAGGCTATGGCGAACAATTAGAAACATGCTGATTTTATGACTCATAATCGCTTGGTCGCTGGTTCAAGTCCAGCAGGGGCCACCAGATACAGCAAGGGCTGGCGCTAAACGCGCTGGCCCTTTTTTATTCGGGGATATGCCGGGGATATTCCAGAAAAGTAATTATAGTGATTTATGGTTGATTTATGACCGTTCACACCATCTCATCCCAATTTTTTATTTTCGCGGGTGTAAAAATTCGATGAAGCGGGCCGTATAGCGTTCGGTAACCTACGGGGATTGTCTTACCACCTACCACCAGCGCTAGTGGTTCCCGGCTAACCAGCCAATCAAAACACGATAAAAACGTATATTTTCTGGGCGCTTAATTGCGAATTCGCAGATCGTATATGGTGGGGGATTCTGGCTGTAATTATTGCGGTGAAGCAAGCGCACCAAAAGCCCCTTTCCGAACCCGGAGGACAATCACAGTGCACTTTTGAACCGTGTACGGCGGCGGGTACGCCGTGAAAACTTACACGCGGCTCATCGTGTCATTGACCCGATAACAAGCATTATTTAATTAAATAATTATCTAATTATTTATACCACTCCCTCGCTTCCAACCCTCGCCACGCGCTGTTAAGTCTATAGAGGGGGCGGCGGCTATACCATCTGCATCGTAAAACAAAGAGGAGGTTGTAAAGCTGTATACAGTGCCGTGAATCGTGAAAGAGATGTTATTGCCTATGCCGTCTACTTTCGCGCGCGGCGTGTTCGCCGTGAGCGTGGGTGCGATATGTTGTTTTTCGAGAGCCACCAGCGGATCGCCGTCAATCTTGCTCGCCAGAAAATAGCGGTAAACATTTCCCGTGGTCATGTCCGGCTCTGCGTATTCAGTGATATATAACCACGTCCGGGGCGTGAGCTGGCGAATCTCATAAATCTTGTCTCGCACTGTTAAGCGCTGGATATGCTGAAAATAACAGTACCCCGCGATCATCAGAGCCATAAGAATAGTGGCGATCCAGTGCAGCGCCTTAAAAATGGTGCTGTTTAACATAGTCTATGCCTTGCCTTATCCAGAATTGGTCTATCGGATCATCACCAAATGGCGGGGCCCCCGTGAAATTACCCCATTCTGGTCTTGATGTGCCGGCTTTCCACTGAGCCGCGCCAGCAGCTATATGCAAAATCTCTGCAGGAATGCTGGCAGCGTAACCTACCGCGCCATAATGAAAATTACCGAAGTCAGCCCATATCCGTTTTTTTTGTTTGAAATCCCACGGGCCGCCGTTTCTTACTCGCTCATAAAACCACACATACGTAAGCGGGGCGGCCATGTCTTGTACTTCGTTACGCGCACGCGCGAGCCTGATATGTTCGCGCAAAATCTCCAGCCCGCGCGGCGGGTAAATCGGTATACATGCCATCGTTAATCCCTTCTGCCCGGCAAAACCAGCAACATAAGAGCAACGGCGCGGCGCGGTACTGTTTGAGATCAATCTATTAATTTTATTTGCAACATCAATAAGTAACACGTTTAAATAATACGAATCTATAACACAATTTGTATTACCTGCGATCAGGTTTTAGCCGTTAATGGGGGGGTTTATTCTCATTACATAAAATGGGGTTTTAAAAATGGCTATTCCTGCTTACTTGTGGCTTAAAGATGATGGCGGCGCAGATATCAAAGGATCTGTAGATGTAAAAGCTCGGGAGGGAAGTATCGAAGTGCTTTCTTTCAGTCACGGTCTGCTTGTGCCTACTGACAACAACACAGGAAAAATCACCGGTACACGATTACATGCTCCGCTTGTAATCGAAAAAGAGTTTGATAGTTCCAGCCCGTATCTTTATAAGGCCGTAGCCACCGGCCAGACACTGAAAAGCGCGGAAATCAAGTGGTATAAAATCAATGATGCGGGGCAAGAGGTAGAGTATTTCAATATGCTGCTCGAAAACGTCCGGGTAGTCAGCATTAACCCAGTTATGCATAACTGCAAAGAGCCGGCGCTACAGATTCACAATCACAACGAGGGCATACAGCTACGTTATGAGCGGATCACCTGGAAGTATTGCGATGGAAACGTCCAATATTCAGACGCGTGGAACGAGCGTGTAACAGCGTAAAAAAAAGGGGCGGTTAACAGAAGCGGTTCAACTTAACCCTTTAAACCTAATTGGTGGTAGCAAAATGGCAGCACAGCGCAGCACTATGCAATACTTTTCGACAATATACGAAATCCTATGCGCTTAAATTTACTGTAACTCATTGTTTTTATGAAATATAGTTCGGACTCATAATCGTCTGGTCGCTGGTTCAAGTCCAGCAGGGGCCACCCGATACAGCAAGGGCTGGCGCTAAACGCGCTGGCCCTTTTCTTTACAACCCCTAAAACCCGGTAATCACTCTTCTGTTAGCTTCTCAATTCTGGCTCCAGCGCGTCGGGCAGTAACGGGCAAAATATCCAGCTTGCAAACATAGCCATCGGGATCGAGCCCACGATTATGCGCCTTCGCCTGCTGTAAAATCGCATCATCCCAGTACACGCGTTTTCGCTGATCCCCCTGCGTGGTAAGGATAAATTCTGTCCCACCTTCTACCGCCCGGTAGCGCCGCCAGCTGTTGGCAGGAACAGAAATAACCGAACGTTCCGGTGCAATAATGCTGACCTCTTCCCCTTCCTGATTCCACGTCACCTCCAGTGATCCTTTGAACACCATAATCACCTGAATATCAGGGCAAAGATGACGCCCCACCTGATGCTCAGCCCGCAAGCGAAGCCATTCCACGGAGAAGCCGTGCGGTTGCGTGACTGGCGGCACACTGTGACGGTCCTGTGAAATGCCATAGCCAATAACCGGGGCAATTTCGCCGCCGTGACCCGGCAGAACCGCATCCAGCAAGCCCTCCGACGACCACTGGCGCTCCTCGCCCGTCACTGCTCGCTGACGCATCTCCTCAATGGAGTAATCACGCAGAGCCGCAATCTCCTCCGGGGCCAGCGGTGCCAGCAGGCCCGATTTCTCAGGCAGCGTATCACCCGCATTTACATCAATAAGCATATTATCTTTGCTCAGATACAGCCCATACTCGCTGGCCGCCTCCAGTATCGACGGATGCCAGATAATCCCACCGGTATTATTGCCACCCAGCACGGTATACACCATGCCGCAGGTATCTTCCTTGCTGACATTAGTAAAACCCCGGAATATCCACGTCGGGATGGTGAGAATAGCGGGCGCGCTGAATTCCGCCTCATGCTCACCGTTTGCCCCCCAGCGAAAACGCCAGCATCCTTCATGAATTAAAAAGACCTCGGCGGTAAAGTGCAGGTGCAAATTATTGGTCACGCCCTTCGGCATCGCCGCTGCACCAATATTAAAACCATGCGGTTCAGGGATATTGACGACCTGTGATGAAGACTGAGTCACGCCGGGGCCAATAAATGAATAGTTCTGCTTGAGGTGTGAACCCGGCAGCTTGCAATCAATAAAAGCCAGATTGCAGGAGACCATATCTTCCGGTGCGACCAGACGGCTGCGGGCCTGCGCAGCGGTTAACGTAATTGCGTTCATTTCAGCTCCTGTTAATAACCGGACGCGCCGGTAGTAGGGATTTCAGTGCCGCGAGCAAGGGCGATCGCTTCGCGCGATGCGCGGCCCAGTTGCATAACGTCGTTAGCGGGTGTCACAAAATTGAAGCCCCCGGCGATGCGGTGCGCGGCGGCTGTGCCGGAGGTGCAGAAAATACCGGCGATTTTGTGCTTCTCCCGACAGCGGCTGACGACCCGCTCAATGGCCGCGAGCATATCCGGATGGGTGGATTCTGCGCTGGCAGTCCCCGTCAACGTCAGAGAAAGATCGTTCGGACCAATAAAGACGCCGTCCAGCCCTTCGGTATCCAGAATCGCATCAATGTTGGCAAGCCCTTCGCGGGTTTCAATCATCGCCAGCGTAAGAATTTCGTGGTTTGCATGCAGAGGATAGTCGGAGCCACCATAGAGCAGACCCCGTGCAGGGCCGAAGGAACGATTACCCTGCGGTGGATAACGACAGGCAGAAACGAAGCGTTGTGCCTGCTCTGCCGTCGATATCATCGGACAAATCACGCCGTAAGCGCCCGCGTCTAATAGCCGCATAATCTGCGCTGGCGTATCGTCAGCAACCCGCACCAGCGGTACGGCAGGCGTAGCCGAGAGAGCCTGTAACATCGCCAGTGCACTGGCGAAATCTATCATCCCGTGCTGTAAATCGACCGTGACCGCATCGTAACCCTGATGCCCCATGATTTCGGCGCTGTAGCTGGAAGGAATGGCCAGCCAACCGTTGATGACCGGGCGATGTTCCGCAATCGCCGTTTTGATTTTATTGACTCGCATTCAAAGACTCCGTAATCCATTTCCGTAACGGAACAGCGGCGTTTTCCGCCGACTCGAGGATAAAAAAATGTCCCGTTGAACTCAGGGTGATCCACGTGGCGTGGGCTGCGCTTGCGGCAACTAACTGGTGGTGTGCAGGCGTACAGACAGGATCGTGCTCGCCATTCATGATGAGCACCGGACACAAAAGAGCGCTCAGCGCCGCACGGTTATCACGACGGCCGATCGCAATTTCAGTCTGCCGGGCAAATACTGCGCTGTCCGTCTCCTGCGCCATCAAGCACAGGACGTCATGTAACTCCTGGTTGTCGAGGCTGGACGGTGCCACATACTGGTGCCAGAGGGTTGAAGAAAGCCATTTCCCGTGCCCCTGTTCGCGCGCATTCCTGACGGCTGCCCGTCGGGTAACCGCGTTTTCAGGACGATCCGCCAGCGGATTGACCGACAGTAATGCCAGCCCCGCCAGCCGCTCAGGCGCATCAGCAACCATTTGCAGCGCGACAATGGCCCCCAGAGAGAAACCCGCCAGCAGGAAGCGCGGTGGCAGCACGTTCAGGAGCCGTCGGGAAGACTCCTGTGCCGAATCGGCACAGGACAGGGTCAGGCAAATAACCGCCGGGACGTTCAGTTGAGCAATCAATGGCTGCCATAGCCGGGCATTGCAGAGCGTGCCGCCGATTAACACCAGCGGCACATCGCTATTATCGATAAAAGAGGCATTCATGTTGCGGTCCACCCTCCGTCCACCATCAGCGCACTGCCGGTGATCATCGCCGCCGCGTCAGAGGCAAGGAACACCACCGGCCCCATGACATCTTCCACTTTCCCCAGGCGTGGCAGCTTAATGTTGCTCATCACGAAGCGGCGAAAGTCCGGGTCGCTCAGCGACTGACGCGACAGCTCGGTTTCAATAAAGGTGGGGCATAAGGTATTCACCCGAATTCCGGCCTCGCCCAGCTCAAGCGCCATCGTGCGCGTCAGCCCTTCAAGGGCAAATTTCGACGCACAATAGACGCTGCGCTGCGGCCCCCCCACGTGACCCATTTGCGATGAAAGATGAATGATGGAGCCTCCGTTTCCCGCCTCGCACATGCGCCGCGCGATCTGCTGGCTGACAAAGAAAGTCGCCCGCACGTTAAGCGCCATGACCGCATCAAAATTCGCATCGCTGACCTCCAGAAAAGGCTGGTGGCGAGCCAGTCCGGCGCTGTTAACCAGAATGTCCATGACCGGTAGCTGGCGAAGAGTCTCCTCTACCTTTTGAGATTCCGTGATGTCCAGCGCCAGCGGATGCAGCGCCAGGTGTTCGCCAGCAGCAAGCTCCACTGCGCTGGCCAGATCGTCACGATTGCGGGCGGCGATCCAGACTTCGGCTCCGGCCTGAGCCAGCGCGACCGCGCAGGCAAAGCCGAGCCCCTTCGATCCTCCGGTCACCAGCGCTCGCCTGCCAGCCAGGGAAAATGACGGTGTCTGAGGAAACCTCATGATCACACCTTCTCTCTGACCGGTGCTGGCGTGGCGTAAGGCACATCCGTGTTGCCATAGCGACGCACACGAACGTTGGCCTGCTCAGCGTGTCCGGCAAATCCTTCCAGCAGCGAAAGGCGTGAACAGTAGCTGCCAATTTCAGCCGTGGCTTCGTCGCTCAGTACCTTTTGCCAGGTGCACGTCTTCATAAATTTGCCAACCCACAGGCCGCCGGTGTAACGCGCAGCTTTCTGCGTAGGCAGCGTATGGTTAGTGCCAATCACCTTATCGCCATACGCCACGTTGGTGCGTGGGCCAAGGAACAGCGCACCGTAGTTGGTCATATTGGCGAGGAACCAGTCGTCACGTTCAGTCATCACCTGTACGTGTTCAGAGGCGATACGATCGGCCTCTTTCAGCATCTCTTCGTAGCTTTCGCAGACGATCACTTCTCCGTAATCTTCCCAGGCGCGACGGGCGATATCTGCGGTAGGTAGTTTTTCCAGCAGCCGTTCAACTTCTGCCATCGTCTCTCTGGCGAGCTTCTCTGAATTGGTCAGCAAAATGGCAGGCGTGGTTACGCCGTGTTCTGCCTGCCCGAGGAGGTCGGTGGCGCACATTTCTGCATCGACGCTCTCATCGGCAATCACCAGCGTTTCAGTCGGCCCGGCAAACAGGTCAATACCAACCCGGCCAAATAGCTGGCGTTTTGCCTCCGCCACGAAAGCGTTGCCCGGCCCTACCAGCATATCTACCGGAGCCAGCGTGTCGGTGCCGAGTGCCATCGCGCCGATAGCCTGGATGCCCCCCAAAGCATAAATTTCCGTTGCCCCTGCCATCTTCTGAGCGGCGACGATCGCCGGTGCTGGCTGGCCGTTAAAGGGCGGTGCGCAGCTGATAATGCGCGAACAACCCGCGACGTTAGCCGTGATAATCGACATATGCGCTGACGCCAGCAGCGGATATTTGCCCCCCGGCACATAGCACCCGACGGCGTTAATCGGGATATTCTTGTGGCCGAGAATAACGCCAGGACGCGTCTCGACTTCCAAATCCAGCAGGCAGGCTTTTTGTTTGCGGGCGAAATTAAAAACCTGCTCCTGGGCAAATTCAATATCCGCAATATCCTGACGACTTAGCTGGCGCATGCAGCTATTAATTTCGGCATCGCTCAGGCGATAATCCTGACGATCGTAGTTATCGAATTTAATCGCTAATTCGCGAATGGCTTTATTCCCGCGCGCTTCAATATCAGCAAGAATAAGTTCAACCGTTTCTCTTATTTGCCGCTGGGCTTCCTGACGTTCCTGCACAGGTTTACTGGTTTTTAGAACATAGGCCATGATGTACTCCTTTCAAAATGAGAATGAGAGATCCCCTCCCGGTGAACCAGGATGGAGTGCTTACCTGAAAAAATTACTGGTCGCGAGCGGAGGCGAGTTGCCCGTTCGCGGATAAATCAGATGAAGAATTTATCTGCCGGTTATTAACCCAACGCACGGACAGCGGCGTAATAATGACGGCAACAACGGAAAGCGCGGCAATAAACAGATAGCCGGACGCCAGATTAATATGTTGCAGCATGACGCCCATAATTACCGGACCGATAAACATGCCCAGTGAATAGATAGTCTGGAAAAGTCCCATGCGGGTGGATTGTTCATCCGAGGTCGTGTTAACCACGCTGAGAGACATAAACGCGGCAAAGGCCATGCCGAACGAGAAACCGGCCAGCGCCTGCAGGGCGTAAATCAGGTACATGTTGTCGGTAAAAGGGATGCCGAGGGTAGAAACCACCTGCAAAACGATGCCCACGACAGCCGTTTTCATCACGCCCAGACGCTTATAAAACACTGCACTGCACAGGGCGATAGCAAGCGCATAGAAGATCAGATGAATATTGCTTAACAGCGACAGGATGCCCGCTCTGGCACCGAGTTGCTCGGCGTAAATGGGAGTCAGGGTATCGCGGGTGGCAAACGGTACAAGGATAACAATGGTGGCTAAAATGCCGATCATCCATACCGAGCGGTCGCACAGTTGTTTACGCGCCCCGGCGATACACGCCTGCAGCGTGGGGGCCTGCACCGGGTCGTGGACATCGCTAATACGGGGGGTAAGAATCAGCGCCAGCAATCCGGAAACGCAGGAAAGCAAAAATGCGATGTTGTTCTCAAAATAGTGAATTAATAAACCACCTACGCAGTTACCAATAAAAACACCCACCGGGCCTGCCAGTGCCAGCAGCGCCACAGCAGCCGGAGCTTCCTTTCGGTCAAAGTAACGGATAAACAGGATGTTATACAAAACCCACGTGGCGGCGGTGACGCCATCTGCTGCTTTCGCCAGATACAGCGTGACCGCATTCGGTTCCAGCCAGGCCAAAGGCCAGGTAAAAATGGGTAGCATCAGGCTGATTTGAATAAAGATTTTCCGGCTTTTTACCACATCAGAAATAATCCCCAGGGGGAAACGGATGAGCAGCGTAGCCAGACCGCTGGCCCCCATAATGATTCCCATCACCTGTGGCTCAATGCCCTGGTCAAGCATCATAGGTGCAAGAAACGCGTCAATACTATGAATGCAAATGAAAAACAGGATACTGATGATGAAAAAAAGCCGGGCTTCAGGTCGGCGGAGTAGTGCTCGAAACATGGTTTGAACCTCTGATAATTAATGGTTTTGAACCAATCAAGAACGGCATTTACCGGCTCTTCCCTCTGTTCGTTGCTCCATTTGCCCGGTATCGTTGACGGCATAAATCACGCATGAATACGTATTCAAGAATTGAAGTTACGAAAAGGTTTCAATTTTGTAAAGTGACCTGATTAACATTGTGAGAAAATTAATTTTGCTTGTTGCATACGCATGCAAAGATGGTGTAAGTATAAAAAACACCCTCTTTCTGACGGCGTTGTTACGGCGTTGGGAAGAGTCCAGGATGAGGAACCGGGGTAATGAAACGTAAGAGTTTTGCGGCGGTCACGTCGCAGCAGGTGGCGCAACTGGCAGGCGTATCGCAGTCGGCGGTATCACGGAGCTTTACGCCTGGGGCGAGTATCTCCCCGGCAACCCGTGAAAAAGTGCTGAAAGCGGCACGGGAGCTTGGCTATCGACCAAACGCGATTGCCCGCTCTCTCAATACCGCCCGGTCGCGCATCATCGGCGTGGTGATTTCCTATTTCGATAACCAGTTCTATCCGCAGGTTCTGGAAGCGCTGGCGCAAAAACTGGACACTCTCAATTACCACCTGCTGCTGTTTGTGGGCGACAAAGATGGAAACGTGGACAGGATTTTCGATCAGATCATGCAGTACCGGGTGGACGGCATCGTGCTGGCCTCGGTTACGCTTTCGCTGGATCTCTCCGGCGAATGTCTGGCTGCGGGGATACCGGTTGTTCTGTTTAACCGAAGCCAGGAAAACGGTATGGCCTCCAGTGTTAACAGCAATAATGAAGCGGCGGCACGGCAAATCGCTGAATTCCTGATGGCGGGTGAACACCAGCGTTACGCCTATGTGGGCGGCGTGGCCGATTCGTCGGTGAATATCGCCCGTCAGCGTGGCTTTCTGGCCGCATTACAGGAACAGGGAATAAACGACGTCAGAGTGGTTAACGGTGACTATGACACCAGGCAGACCATCCGCGCAGCCTATACCCTCTTTTCAACCCCGCCAGTGCCGGATGCTATTTTTGTGGCTAACGACCACATGGCGTTAACGGTGATGGACGTCGCGCGCTACGAGTTCGGCCTGCAAATTCCTCAGGATGTGTCGGTCATTGGCTATGACGATACCGGCCCGTCAGGCTGGCCT
The DNA here is from genome assembly GCF_041021625.1 of Enterobacter sp. MALB-1. Lineage (NCBI taxonomy): Bacteria > Pseudomonadati > Pseudomonadota > Gammaproteobacteria > Enterobacterales > Enterobacteriaceae > Enterobacter > Enterobacter sp. MALB-1. Next base: position 698,253 of record NZ_JBDPJL010000001.1, on the reverse strand, counting down.
TCTTATGCATTGACCTCTGTGTCACAGCCTGTAAAGGAGATGGTGGAAGCGGCGGTCGAACTGCTGATGAAGCAAATTGAGAGCGACACCATTGAGCCTGAGCAGATTACCGTGCCGGGTCAACTGGTGGTGCGACACTCCGCCCGACGGCCACACAGCGGCGTCATTGAAAAAGAGGGTGTATCCCTGTTTCAGCCTCAGGAGGTTAAATGAGCAGATTGCCCGGTTTCAGCCCCCAGTTTGACTCCATTCAGCAGTTTATTACCACGCTGACCCACGTTGTCTGGGAGCAGAAAGATATTGGTCAACTGGCCGATTTTTATGCCACACCGGTGGTATTTATTACTCCGGAAAAACAGCTGACCGACCTTTCACAGTTTATGCGCCATACCCTGGAGGCGATGTACAGCTTCCCGCAGCGCAGCGTGCTGACGGAGGACATTCTCTGTACCGAAGCGCCAGGAGGTGAGTATTACACCTCTCAGCGGACAATGGCATCGATTCGCCATCAGGGCGAGGGCTTTTTTGGTGCGCCGACGGGCAAGAGCGTCTGGGTGCGCACCTGGGCGGATCGTATTTGCGCCGATGGCGCGATACGTCAGGAGTGGTTGCTGCAGGACAGAGCCGCAATTGTTGCGCAGTTGGGGCTGGACGTGCGTGAATTTGCCCGCAGCCTGGGCAGCGCCCGTGAGCAACTGGGGCTGGAAAACAGCCCGGCAGACGTACTGCACGCGCGCTGGGCGGGCGGCCCTGAAGGGGATGATGTCGAAGGCCCTATTGCAGGCGTGATTGAACGCTATCTGACCATGTGGGCGGGTGGTAACAGCGGTACTGTGCCCGGTTTGTACCATCCGGCCGCCACGTTATATGCGCCAGGCCACTGCATGGGCACCGGCGAGGCCGAAATCAGTGCTCTGCTCTCTGGATACCGTGCCTCGTTCGCCGACAGCGAAACCCAGCTTCACCATTTAATTGTGCGCAAAGATGCCAATGAGCCGGTGCGCATCTCGCTGCGCTGGTCACTTTTAACCTGGCATGACGGTTATGGAAAATTTGGCGCGCCGACGCGTAAACCTGTTTCTATTTCGGGTATTAGTCAGCTTGAATTGCGCGACGGTTTAATTATTCGTGAATATCTCGGAATAGATGAATTAGCGATATGGTCGCAAATCGTTAATCCGTAAATAATTATCATAAAATCCCTGCCGCAATAGTTATTGCGGCAAAGACTTCACTCATTTATTTGGGTGCAGGTTTCTTATTGTCTGAATAATAGTGAACATCAATGCAGGAGGTCCTATGTCTTCAACTGAAGTAACAAATAAAGCTCCAGCCGTACCCGAAAAAAATAACAGTAAAATTCAGCGTGACGAACCGGTATTACAGGTTGAACGCCGCGACTTTATTGATCTCGTTCCGGAAAAACGCCCCCGCGCGCAATCATTAAGAGGCTTCGATGAGTGTTATACGGATATTGTCGATTATATCGTGCGCTGTACCCATAAAATATGGGACGAACGTGACGTTGGTTTAATTTATACCCACTATACCCATAACTGCGTGCTGTATAACGCACTGGGCACATTGTATACCCGTGAAGAAGTGGTGCAGGACACCCTGAAACGCCTGGTTGCCTTCCCTGAGCGCCGGGGCATGGCGACGCAGGTTATCTGGAACGGCAATGACGTCGATGGTTTCTATACCTCTCACCTGGTAACGGGGACGGGGCGTCATACCCAGTTCAGCCATCTCGGCCAGCCCACTAACCGCACGTTTGTCACGCGCACCGTGGCCGACTGCATGATCCACGAGAACAAGATTTACCGCGAGTGGGTAGTGAGTGACAACATGTCCCTGATGAAACAGCTGGGGCTGAACACCGATGAAATCGCCTTCAACATGGCGAAAGAGCAATTTGATAAAGGCTTCCGCGTCACCGACATCGGTGAGAATGGCCGCATGCTGGGGCAGTATCCACCGGAGATAGAGTGCGACATCTCGATCGCCCATACCGATACCGAAGAGCAGTGCCTGCGCTGGATGCACGAAATTTATAACCGTCGGATGTTAGGCAAGATTAAAGAGGTCTACGCGCCCAACGTGCAGTACCACGGCCCGCTGATGAAAGAGCTTTACGGCGTAGCATCGGTGACGCACCAGACCCTGGCACTTATTGGCATGATCCCGGACGGCGCATGGCTCCCGCAGCATATCTGCTCTAACCCGTGCGATGAGGGCGGCGTGAAAGTGGCGATCCGTTGGATCATGGAAGGCCACCACCTGGGCTATGGCGAGCTGGGCAAACCAACAGGCGAGCGTCTGTTCGTTATGGGCATGTCCCATTACCACATTGTGAACGGCAAAATTGTTGATGAGTGGGTCGTTTACGATCACCTGGCGCTGCTGGCGCAGATCAAACTTGGTCAGATGGAGAATGCATAATGTCAGAGTCGATTGTTAATCAGGTTCGCTGGGTTAAACGCCCGCAGGGCCAGGATGAGAAAGCAGACCGTTCCCTGAGCGATACCGTCAGCACGATTATTGCGCGGGTGAAACAGGAAGGGGATGCGGCGCTGAGGGATTTTTCACAACGTTTCGATAAAGTCGTGCCATCGCAGTTTGAAGTGACAGCCGAAGAGATTGAACAGGCGCTGGCTGGCATGGACCCGCAGACCCGTCGCGATAGCGAATTCGCCATTTCTCAGGTGCGCCGTTTTGCTCAGGCTCAGTTCGCCACCATGCTGCCGCTGGAAGTGGAAACCCTGCCGGGCGTGCATCTTGGGCATCGCATTATTCCGGTTCAGACCGTGGGCTGCTACGTGCCGGGCGGGCGCTACCCTATCCTTTCCGCCCCGGTAATGTCGATTGTGCCTGCCACCGTTGCGGGTTGCGAACAGATTATCGCCTGCCTGCCACCGGGCGCGCATCCGGCGATGATCGCCGTCTGTCACCTGGCCGGGGCGCACCGCATCTTTAAAGTGGGCGGCGCGCAAGCCATTGCCGCCATGGCGTGGGGGACTGAAAGTATTCCGGCGGTAGATAAAATCGTCGGTCCTGGCAACGCTTATGTAAACGAGGCGAAGCGCCAGGTCTTTGGTAAAGTGGGTATTGATGCCCTTGCCGGGCCGAGTGAGATCTTCACCGTTGCTGACGATTCTGCCGATCCGCGTATTCTGGCCGCCGATCTGCTGGCGCAGGCGGAGCACGACATTCATACCCGCGTCGGACTGGCGACCACCAGCGACGCGATCGCAACACGCACTCTCGCTGAGATCGAACGCCAGCTAGGCAACCTGCCCACCGCCGCGACAGCGGGAGAAGCCTGGCATCGTCAGGGCGAAATCGTGGTGTGCGACAACGAAGATCACCTGATCGCCTTCGCTGATTATATGGCAACCGAACATTTACAGGTTCATACCCGCGATCCGCACGCTACTGCGGCCAAGATCCGCAACTACGGCTCACTGTTTATCGGACAAAACGCCAGCGTCGTCTTCTCGGACAAATGCTGCGGAACAAACCACACGCTACCCACAATGGCGGCAGCGCGCTATACCGGCGGGCTGTGGGTTGGCGCATATGTCAAAGTATGCACCCATCAGTGGATTGACGAGCAGGGAATTCCGGCCATCGCAGAACCGGCTATTCGCCAGAGCCGTACCGAGGGAATGCAGGGGCACCGCCGTGCGGCAGAAATTCGCCTCCGCCCGCAGGATATTGATGCCATTACCGCAGGCACGCGGGATTAAGGTAACAGAGGCAGGCGGAATAGCCTGCCACACTCTTCTCTTCAGGAACTCACGCGATGCGTCTTATTCCACCCCAGGATTGTTGCGAGGAGATGGCCCGACGTCTGCAGGCCATCGATGAACACCAGCATCTAAATGCCATTCTTGGTGTCAATAGCGATGCGATGGCACAGGCTGAACGTTATCAGCAGCTTCGCCGTCAAAATAGTTTAATGGGGCCATTGCACGGCATCCCGCTGATTGTGAAGGACAACATCGCCTGTGCTTCTTTGCCGATCACACTCGGCTGCAAAGGGCTGGCATCGGTAAAAGCGGTATCTGATGCACGGGTCATCCAGCGCCTGCGGGCAGCAGGGGCGATTATTCTGGCAAGAGCAAATATGTCTGAGTTCGCCTTTGACGTTCGCTCCCGCAGCTCGCTGGGCGGCGATGTGCGCAACCCGTTACAACCTGCCGTTACGGCGGGCGGCTCAAGCGGCGGTAGCGCTGCTGCCGTCGCTGCCGGTATGGCAGACGGTGCCCTGGGTACGGATACCGGCGGTTCGATTCGTATTCCCTGCAGTTATACCGGTCTCGTCGGATTACGGCCTGCGTTTCGGCGTGAGATGCTTGAGGGCGTTGCCCCTTTATCCCTGAGTAAAGATACCGTTGGCCCGATGGTACACACCGTGCGCGATGCCGCTCTCTTACACGCAATCATGCACGGCGAGCGGCCCGTTGAGCTGGAGGCACTGCCGCTTAAAGGGAAGCGGTTCGGGGTCATTACCGCTCTGGAGGGGGACGATCCGGCTCAGCTCGGCGTATGGTCTGAGGCGCTGGATCGCCTGCGGTTAGCCGGTGCGACGATGATTAATGTGCCTTTGCCGATTCTGACCGAAGTGGAATCTCAGATGTGCCTGAGTCTTTACGAATTCCATACCGGGATCAACGCCTGGCTCGCGGCCCAGCAGGACGCTCCGGTCAGTCTGCGGGAGGTGGTCACCTCTGGACAATGCTTATCTGAATTTTTACCGCTGCTGGAGCAGATGCTATCGTTTAGCCACCTGAAAACACCGCAGTGGTTTAACGGACGTCGTTTTCAGCGTCGTCTGTATCGTGAGTTGAGCGGTACGGCCGAACAGTATCGCATCGATGCTTTTCTCTACCCCACCGCCAAACGCCGCCCCGCGGACCTGAGTAAAATGCCCCCTGGCTGTGCACCTGAACTGGCAGCAATAAGCGGTCTGCCAGCAATCACCTTACCGTACCGCCTGAATCATGCCGGTTTACCTGTGGGGATAGAGATATTATCGAAGACACGTAATGAGCAGTTCTTACTCTCATTAGCTCTGGGTTGTGAAAATGCGCTTGGCGAAGATGACGCTTGCCCGCCCCTTCACAAACCGTAAAAAACTAAAGAAATCCCCCATCGCGCCGATCATCATCCGTGTGTATTATTTCCTGTAGCGTCTGTAACAACTAACCTTAACTCAAATACTTAAGCGCCAAAGCGAAAGGCATCATGAGCACACCGATCAAACGGCTAGAAATCATTAAAAATGCGATTGAACTGGAAGATGACGATATCATCCAGAGCCAGCTGACACGGCTGAAAAAGGAAGCGTTTGACGATGAGCTACAGGCAATCGTCGTGGCGCTTGAGCAGAAAAACTACACCGCCGCCATTGCGGCCATCACTGCCTGGCTGCAGGGCCAGCGCGCTATCACTCAGTGGCGCGATCCGCAGGTGGCCGCCAGCAAGCTGGAGCTTAAAGCACTGGAAGAACGCCTGCGCGATCTGATTGACCGCCGCAACGCCCGCGTGCAGCAGCTTGATGAGTTCAACGATCTCTATTTCTCCCGGCTCGGGCCGCTTATGCAGCAGATCCTCGCCCTGCGTAAAACACTGGCGGAGCTAAACCTGCGTCGCCAGCAGGCGGAGGCGCGTCGTCGTGAAGAGGATTATCGTCGCTGTCAGCGCTACATGGCGCAGGCGGTGGAGGTGCTGGCGACGCTCACCCAACGCTGGCGCGACCAACCTGCCGATTCCGTACAGGCTGCCGAGGCGCGCAAGCATCTGCAGCAGCAAAGTAACCTGATTGCCAACCTGCTGGCTGAAGCCCTGGAACTTGAGCGCGGGTTAACGCGCGAAGAGGAGCCTGCACGCCAGGCGCGCGACGAGGCCAATGAAGAGTACGAGAAATACCGCGAACAGCATCACGATGCTGAAATTCGTCTGCGCAAAGGGAAAAATCTTTCGCAGGAAGATCAGAACGAACTAAAACGGCTCTGGCGTCAGGCAAGCAAACTGTGCCACCCGGACCTGGTCGCAGATGATCTAAAAGAAGAAGCCAACACGATGATGGTGCAGCTTAACCAGGCCAAACAGCGCGGTGACGTGAAAGCCATTCGCTCGCTGGTGGCGCGTCTGCAGCAGGGCTTTGAGCCATTGATGGCAAGCGACAGGCTGAACGATCTGGAGCGTATCCGCAAAAAGATGGCACAGGTCCGCGAGCAAATCGACACCTTAGTGAACGAGCTGGCGGAGCTGGAGAAAGAAGAGTCCTGGCTGCTGGTTTCGTCGCTCAGCAATATGGAAGCGTACTTTGCTCAGCAGGAGAAGGCGCTGAAAGAGGTTTGCGCCTCGCTCGAACATCAGGTAAGCGAAGCGCAGATGGATTCGGCCGCGTAGTTATTTAGCGTGCCAGTATGCGCTGGCACGCACCAGTTGCTGATCAATCGCGTCGGTTTCAAACTGGCGGCTCAGGTTTTTCACCACCTTCCCTTCCCCGGTCAGCCAGATGAAGTAATCTTCCGACGGCACGGTCAACGCCGTCAGGTGGTCAGCCACCTTCTGCTCGCTGTGGCCCACAATCCAGGTGATGTTGAAGTCACTCAGGTGCGCCAGATAGTCCTTATAAGATTCATCACCTACGGTTACCACCGCATGGATCGCCGGGCGCACCGGCAGTTTTGCAATGCCTTCTAAACGGCGGCGCAGTGCGGGCATCCCGGACTCATCACAGACATACAACTGCCAGGCGTAATCTTCCGGCACCACCAGCGAACCACGCGGGCCGCCGATAGTCAGCTTGTCACCGGGTTTCGCCTCAACCGCCCAGTTGCTGGCGACACCGCCGTCATGAACGAAGAAATCGAGCACCAGCTCATGGTTTACCTCATCATACAGCGGCGTATAGTCACGCGCCTGCGGGCGTACACCGTCGCCCCAGTCGATGCCATCATCGGTCACCACCGGTGGTACAAAGGTTGTGCCCGGTGCCGGGAAAAAGACTTTGGTGTGGTCGTCAAAACCGCGGGAGGTAAAACCGTCCAGCGCCTCGCCGCCCAGAACAATGCGCTGGAAGCCAGCACTTACACGCTCAACGCGGAGCACGTTTAGCTCGCGAAAGCGCAGGTCATTACGGACACGTTGCGGATAACGGGTGGATGTCATTTTTATGCCCTTCTCAGGTGAATACGATATATCGAAATCAATTTTAAATGATAATGATTGCTAATAAGCAAGAATGCAAGATTTTTTAGATTGCATCTTAATATATCTTAGATATAGTTTAGATATATCAAATTGAGGGGCATACCATGCGACATGAACACGAGGGCGGCGGACGCCGACCGCGATTTTTTGGTCACGGCGATCTGCGGCTGGTGATCCTGGATATCCTGACCCGCAACGCCAGTCACGGTTACGAACTGATCAAAGAGATTGAGAACATGACGCAGGGGAATTACACCCCAAGTCCGGGTGTTATCTACCCGACGCTCGATTTTTTGCAGGATCAGACGTTTATCACCATGACGGAAGAAGAAAGTGGCCGCAAGAAAATTGCGATCACCGTAGCAGGGCAACAGTGGCTTGATGAAAACCAGGAACAGCTTGAGAACATTCAGGTGCGTATCAAAGCGCGCTGCGTCGGCTTTCAGCTACGCAAAAACCCGCAGATGAAGCGGGCGCTGGATAACTTTAAAGCCGTGTTAGACCTGAAGGTAAATCAGGGAGAACTCAGCGATGCGCAGCTTAAGCAGATCATCGGCGTGATCGACCGCGCGTCGCTGGAGATCTCTCAGCTGGATTAAGCCGGTGCGTGTTCGCTCACGCGGAAGACGCGAACCAGCTCTTTCAGGTGCATCGCCTGCTCATTCAGCGATGCCGCCGCTGCCACAGACTCCTCCACCAGCGCGGAGTTCTGTTGTGTGGTGGCGTCAATCAGGCCAATTGCACTGTTAATTTGCGAGATACCTTCCGTCTGCTCATGGCTGGCCTGGCGGATCTCACGCAGGATCACATCCATCTCCTCGACGTTACCGACCATGCCGTTGATCAAGCCGCTGGCCTTCTCTACCAGATTCATCCCGTCCTGAGTCTGGCTGGTGGAGCTTTCAATGAGCTGGCGAATTTCACTGGCTGAGGAGGCGCTTTTCTGCGCCAGCTGGCGCACTTCCCCCGCAACAACCGCAAAACCACGGCCATGCTCACCGGCACGTGCCGCTTCTACGGCGGCATTCAGCGCCAGGATGTTAGTCTGGAAGGCAATGGCGTCGATCAGGTCGATAATGTCGGACATCCGGTTTGAGGTGTCATTAATCAGGCGCATTTTGCTGGTCACCTGCTTCATCATCTCGCCGTTGTTTTTCACCACCGCAGCCGCGTCGGCAGAAAGGTTCGTTGCTTCCCCGGTATGAGACGCGGTGTTTTTCACCGTCGCAGTGATCTGCTCCATCGACGCCGCTGTCTGCTCAACAGAGCTGGCCTGCTCCTCCGTGCGTGCCGCCAGATCCTGGTTCCCCGCGACGATCTGCGCGGCCGCGCTGGAGATATTCTCCGACCCGGTCTGCACCTGCTGCACAATCTCCAGCAGACGGGTTTTCATCTCCATCAGCGCAGAGAGCAGCAGACCGGTTTCATCTTTACCGTGTGACGCAATGCTGCCGGTCAGATCCCCTTCAGCAATGGCTTCAGCGAAGGTCACTGCTTTACCCAGCGGGCGGGTTATCGAGCGCACAATGAACCAGCCAATCAGGCTGCCCACCACAACGCTAAACAGCGTGATCAGGATCAGCAGCAGGCGTTGGGTTCTGAAATCGTCGTCCACCTGCGTGCCCGCACGTTGCATCTCGCTGTTTTGAATAGCGATTAACTCCTGTACCTTCGTCTTATAGGCCTGTTGCAGGCTGAGGGTGTTGGTCATCATCTCCTGGATGGCACCCGCACGATCGTTATTCTGCACCGCCTGCAAAATACGGTAACGCGAATCCAGATACTGCTGGCGCACGCTGCGAATATCCGCCAAAACCTGCTGTGATTTGGCATCGTGCAGAGCGTTATTCAGGCCGTCCAGCAGCACGGTAATGTGCTCACTGATCTCTTTCATACGCTGCTGCGACCGGGCGGTGTATGTCCCCTGCTCGTCCAGCAGCATGAGCTGCTGTGTGCTAATAAATTCCTGGAAGTTGTCGATTAGCTGGTTCGCTTTTACCGTGGTCGGATAACCGCTGGTAATGATGGATTGCATACCGTTGTTCGCACGGTTCAGGCTCAGCAGGGACAAACTCGCACTCGCCACCATCAGGACAATAAAGAATCCAAACGCCAGAAATAATTTCGTGCCGATCTTTACGTCATGTAAGAACATATTTACTCCATCAATGTGATTATTTCTCAGACGATCATCGTTATCGGTAACCCAGGCGCTAACTTTATGACTTTGATCGTTTTTTTATTTCATAACCATCATAATGGATAGGTGCAGGCTATTAATTACGCCGTATCGATCGTTACGTGACCGCCAGAACAGGCGTATGTGAAATAGCGTCAGGAAAAACAGACTTAGGCAGGAATAAATAACCAGGCGGATTTTTTTAGTTATTTAATGTTAATTAAACAATAACCAACCCAAATAATTACAACAAACAAAAAAGCCGTTTACTCTTTCTGGAGCAAACGGCTTTACTGGAACTTTACTGAATCAATGGAGAACGGTTACCGCATCTTCAAGCCGCCCGGCACGATGCTTCACCATCGACGAGATTTTCGCACTCTCTTCCACCAGGTCGGCATTTTTCTGCGTGATGCTGTCCAGTTCCGCCACGGCACGGGTGAGTTCCGACAGGCCGGTCGCCTGTTCTGAAGTCGAGTGGCTGATCTGCGCGATAAGCTGAGTCACGTTTTTCACCTGCTCAACGATATCGTCCATCGTGCGGCCTGCGGCATGCACCTGATCGGAGCCGGATTGTACCTTGCTGGCGCTGGCATCAATCAGCTTACGAATATCGTTAGCCGCATTCGCGCTGCGGCTGGCGAGATGACGCACCTCCCCTGCCACCACCGCAAACCCTTTGCCCTGCTCGCCCGCGCGTGCCGCTTCTACGGCGGCATTCAGCGCCAGGATATTGGTCTGGAAAGCAATATCGTTAATGAGCGAGGTAATCGAGCCAATCCGCTGGGTGCTGTCGGCAATGTCATCCATCGTTTTGACTACGGTCTGCATCGCATTACCGCCTTTGGTCGCTGCGCTGCTGGCAGCCACGGAGAGCTTGTCCACTTCAGCAGCCGTCTCTGAGTTGCTTTGTACCGACGCCGCCATCTGGTTCATCGTCGCCACGGTTTGCTGCACGTTGGCGACGGTTTGGCGCGTGCGATCATTGAGATCTTCATTACCCTGCGCCAGCTTGTCACTGCCATCGCGCACGCTCACAACCTGGCTGGATACGTCATTGATCAGCCAGCGACACATCAGCCCTAACTGCCCAACCGCGCGCAGGGTCAGCCCCAGTTCGTCGCTGCGATTCAGGTGCTGCACGCTGTTGCGCTCACCGGTGGCGACCCGCAGTGCCTGACGCGCTACGTTTTCCACCGGGCGGACAATCTGCTGTTCAAAGAGCACGGTCCCCAGCAGCATCACCACGGCTGTCGCCACCAGTGAAACCCAGTCCGCAGAGGTGGCTATCAGCGTGGCGGCCAGCGCAGCAAACAGTACCGCCATCACGCTGCGCACACGCCAGCGCAACGGCATCGCCGGTAACTTCCCGAGCCAGCCCTGACGCACCACCAGCCCTTTATGGATACGTTTTTTACAGCGCCCTTCATTCAGTGCCTTATAGAGCGGCTCCACGGCGGCAATCTCTTCGGCCGTCGCTTTCGTGCGGATCGACATATAACCTGTCGCCTGACCATTACGCACCATCGGTACCGCGTTCGCTCGCACCCAGTAGTGGTCGCCATTTTTACGCCGGTTTTTGACAATCCCGCTCCACGGCTCCCCCTTTTGCAGCGTGTACCACATATCGGCAAAGGCCGCTTTCGGCATATCCGGGTGGCGCACCAGATTGTGCGGCTGCCCCAGCAGTTCCGTGAGCGAGTACCCGCTCACCTGCACAAAGGTGTCGTTGGCGTGGGTCAGGTAACTGTGGAGGTCGGTGGTCGACATTAAGGTGGTGTCATCGTCCAGAGGGTATTCATTCCGGGTGACATAAGAAGGAGAGGACATGATGGGCATCCCTTGCAGGTTATTTGAATGTTAATTTTGTGGTTTATTGTTTTTCGGCGGTAACGAATTTATCTTTAGTTGTTAAATATGATTGAGATCGCAAATTTCAGTTAAACCGCACTTTTTGCGCGCCTTTCTAATTAATTGATTTAAAATACTTTCGCTAAGAAATTACCTGGAAAGTATGATCGGTTAACGCCCACTAAAGAAGCATCCTTCGCACCACACCAGTGCAATTGACGAACTGCGTTGCAGAACCCCTCCCCGCCGCCCTGCGCCTTCATCCCGTTTGGCTTGTATAGGCATGATTAAATTTTGCGCAACATTAATTTAACCTGGCGTTTATCCCGATTTTCGTTAAGTCATCTGAAGTGGCGTAATCCCTGCAATACTTAACTCAGTATCATGTGATACGCGATCCCAGGGAGCACATTTTGAACAGGTTACCTTCCAGCGCCTCGGCTCTTGCCTGTACCGCGCACGCACTGAATCTCATTGAAAAGCGAACGCTTGATCATGAGGAGATGAAACAACTTAACCGAGAGGTCATCGACTACTTTAAAGAGCATGTGAATCCGGGTTTTCTGGAGTATCGCAAATCTGTTACCGCCGGCGGGGATTACGGAGCCGTAGAGTGGCAAGCGGGAAGTCTTAATACGCTTGTCGACACCCAGGGACAGGAGTTTATCGATTGCCTGGGTGGTTTTGGTATCTTCAACGTGGGGCACCGTAATCCAGTAGTGGTTTCCGCCGTACAGAATCAACTTGCGAAACAACCTCTCCATAGCCAGGAACTGCTCGACCCGCTTCGCGCCATGCTCGCGAAAACGCTGGCGGCCTTAACCCCCGGCAAACTGAAATACAGCTTCTTTAGCAACAGCGGCACGGAATCGGTCGAAGCGGCACTTAAGCTCGCCAAAGCGTACCAGTCGCCACGCGGGAAGTTCACCTTTATCGCTACCAGCGGTGCGTTCCACGGTAAATCGCTGGGCGCACTGTCAGCGACCGCCAAATCCACCTTCCGTAAACCGTTTATGCCGCTGCTGCCGGGCTTCCGCCACGTGCCGTTTGGTGACATCAACGCTATGCGCACCATGCTCAGCGAATGCCGTAAAACTGGCGATGATGTGGCAGCGGTGATCCTGGAGCCTGTCCAGGGGGAAGGCGGCGTGATCCTGCCTCCGCAGGGTTATCTGCCTGCTGTGCGTCAGCTTTGCGATGAGTTTGGTGCGCTGCTGATCTTCGACGAAGTACAGACCGGCATGGGCCGCACCGGCAAGATGTTTGCCTGCGAGCATGAGAACGTTCAGCCGGACATTCTCTGCCTGGCGAAAGCGCTCGGCGGCGGCGTGATGCCGATTGGTGCGACGGTCGCTACCGAGGAGGTATTCTCGGTGCTGTTCGACAACCCGTTCCTGCACACCACCACCTTTGGCGGTAACCCGCTGGCCTGTGCGGCTGCGCTGGCAACCATCAACGTGCTGCTGGAGCAAAACCTGCCTGCGCAGGCGGAGCAAAAAGGCGACATGCTGCTGGATGGCTTCCGTCAACTGGGACGGGAATACCCGGATCTGGTGCAGGATGCGCGCGGTAAAGGGATGCTGATGGCGATTGAGTTCGTTGATAATGAAATCGGCTATAACTTCGCGAGCGAGATGTTCCGCCAGCGGGTACTGGTGGCCGGAACGCTCAACAATTCAAAAACCATCCGTATTGAACCGCCGCTGACGCTGACCATTGAACAGTGTGAACAGGTGCTGAAAGCGGCGCGCAAAGCGCTGGCAGCGCTGCGGATAAGTGTGGAAGAAATGTGATAAAAGTCCTCCCTTTTGGGAGGGCTTTTTTACACCACATATATGTTAAATTCCACTTTGCAATTAAAGATTCCACATTGAAATTTTATTTTCTGCGATCCCTGCACATAATATTATCCTGAATTTAATATTAATTAAATCCCTCAGGATTCCGCTCAACAATAACCCGCACATATTATTTCAGGCTCACCCCGCGCCAGAAACCGGTAAATTCGATCAGTTAATGTGCAAATTCATTTTAAAAACTAATAAATTCTTATTTAAAATCCGTTTAAGTATTTCTAACCATAAAATACCCAGCAATAGATTGATATAATATTTTTCACCTCATAAAATATCTTTTCGAAACATCATGAGAATGTGCGAAACATACTGTGTTATATGAGCCGGTATATCAAGGACATTTAATCTAAGATATTACTTTCCTCTTAACGTTCGTAGTTTTAAATCTTGTTTCAATTTGACAGAAAACTGTTTATTAAAAGGATTTGTATGAAAAAGCATGTTTTAGCAATGGTTGTTGCTGCGGCAATGGCAAGCGGCGTAGCCGTGAATGCACAAGCTGAAAGCACAACAGTAAGCGGTGGAACCGTTAACTTCGTCGGTCAGGTTGTGAATGCCGCGTGTTCAGTCGCGGCTGACTCTGTCGACCAGACCGTTATTCTGAGCCAGGTTCGCACCGTGAAACTGACCGAAAAAGGAATGCTCGCAAATCAGAAAGAAGATTTCAACATCAAGCTGGAAGACTGCGACACTTCCGTGAGCCAGAACGCCGCCGTCATTTTCAACGCGCAGCAGGATGCAACCCAGCCGGGAGCGATGGCGAATACCGCGGGTGCGGGTTCCGCTCTGAACGTTGCTCTGCAACTGTTTGGACCTGACGGTAAAAACCTTGACCTGGGCACCACGTCCTCAGCCGTCGGTCTGATCAACGGTGAAAACATCATTCCACTGAGCGTTGACTACATCGCAACTGGCGCAGCAACGCCAGGTAACGTAGCATCCACTGCCACCTTCCAGATGGTTTATTCCTGATCCGGACGCTGTTCCTCCTCCTTCGTACACCAGTGCGGAGGAGTCATTTTAATCCAGACATTTTTACAGCGATTAAATACATAGGCTCTAACGGCATGTTTTATTCTATGTATTTAATTAAGTGATATATCAATGACACGAATTATACCATCAGCTTTTATAAATAAGCTGATTACAGGTTCTTTCTTATTTGCGACGACGGCGATGACCACCGCGCACGCGGGTGGTATAGGGCTTGGCGCAACGCGAATTATTTACCCGCAAGGCGATAAGCAGATCTCTTTGCCTGTGACGAATACGTCTGAAAGCAATGCTTTTCTGGTACAGTCCTGGGTTGCAAATGCGGATCAATCGAAGTCTACAGACTTTATCATTACCCCTCCGCTATTTGTGATGCATCCTAAAAAAGAGAACACCGTGCGAATTATGTACGTGGGCCCGGATTTGCCCACAGACAGGGAAAGCGTCTTTTTTTTCAACAGCAAAGCCATACCGTCAGTGGATAAAAGTAAATTGCAGGGAAATACGCTGCAGATTGCCACACAAAGCGTGATCAAGCTGTTTATTCGCCCCAAAAAGTTACCAACGCCTTCTATTGATGCGCCAAAAACCCTGCGTTGCCTGACGACGAACGGCAAGCTGACCATCAAAAACCCGTCGCCTTATTACGTATCACTTGTGCAGCTCAAAGTGGGAAGCACGACGTTAACAAACACCATGGTTGCGCCAATGAACAGCCTGGAGATTGCCGTTCCTGCGGGTAGCGGGGGTCAGGTCAAATTCCAGACGGTGAATGATTTTGGTGCTACTACCCCCGTTCAGTCATGCCCTGGAGCATAACTTTTCCGGAAAATAAAAGCATAGAGCGCGTTAAAGCAGGCTGAGAAAAATGAAGTATCGTAAGCAGAAGACAAAGCATGTCATTCATCATTTGGCTCCTCTCACATTGGCCATGCTGGGCGCGCTAACATCAATGAACGCAGGCGCGAATTATTATTTCAATCCGGCTTTCCTCTCAAGCGATCCTGCGGCAGTTGCTGATTTGTCACGTTTTAGTTCTTCCGGCCAGGCACCCGGCGTTTACCGGGTGGACGTGTGGCTGAATGACAATTTTTTAGCCACCCGCGACATAACTTTTAACGTCCGGAAAAGCGCAAAACCGTCGGATGATGATACGGGGCTGTCTCCCTGTTTGTCGCTGAAATCGCTTGATGCAATGGGGGTTAATGTTGATGCGTTGCCTGCCCTGAAGGAAGAAAACGCCAGCCATTGCGCCGATATTGCGTCCGCCATTCCTGCAGCCAGTACCCTTTTCGACTTTGAACGACAACGTCTGGATATCAGCATCCCGCAGGCTGCTCTGCGCAATAATGCGCGAGGTTACATCCCCCCTGAACAATGGGACGAAGGCATTAACGCTCTGATGCTGAATTATGACTTTACAGGCTCGCATAACCAAAACAGCGGCGATTATGGCTCGACCACGGATAACTATTTTCTCGGAATGAACAGTGGGATTAACCTGGGGCCCTGGCGGTTGCGGGATTATTCCACCTGGAACTACAGCAGCAGTGGCTCCAGTACCTATACCAACTGGGAGCACATTAAAACGTATGCTGAACGGGCGGTTATTCCCCTTAAAAGCAAGCTAACGATAGGCGAAAATTATACGACATCGGAAGTCTTTGATAGCCTGCCGTTTCGCGGCGTACAGATTAATTCTGATGACAATATGCTGCCGGATAGCATGAAGGGTTTTGCCCCGACTATTCGCGGTATCGCAAAATCCAATGCCCAGGTGACCATCAAGCAAAACGGTTACACCATTTATCAAAGCTATGTCCCGCCAGGGGCTTTTGCCATTAACGATCTTTATCCCACGTCCTCCAGCGGCGATTTAAACGTTGAGGTAAAAGAAGCTGACGGTACGATCAACAGCTATTCTGTGCCCTATTCTGCAGTCCCGGTTTTACAGCGAGAAGGCAGCGTAAAATACGCCGCGGCCGCAGCCCGCTATCGCAGCAGCAGTAGCCAGCAAGAGGACGTTAACTTTATTCAGGGAACGCTTATCTGGGGTTTACCTAAAGGATTTACCGTCTATGGCGGTACGCAACTGACGGAAAAATACGCCGCCTTTGCTTTGGGTTCAGGGGTTAACCTGGGCAACGTTGGCGCGGTGTCGGCCGATGTAACCAGTGCGCAAAGCGAACTGAGCGATGGTAGCTCACACAGCGGGCAATCAATACGTTTCTTATATGCAAAATCGTTAAATGGCATTGGAACAAATTTCCAGCTGTTAGGGTATCGCTACTCAACGTCGGGTTTTTATACGCTGGATGAAACGACCTACAAACAGATGAAAGGTTATATCGGCCAGGACGATCCCAATAACCGAACCGAAGACGATCGGCCAGTCTGGACGGATTATTACAATCTGTACTACACCAAACGCGGTAAACTCCAGGCGAATATATCCCAGCAGTTTGGCAATGCCGGGTCGATTTTTCTCAACGGCAGCCAACAAACGTACTGGCATACCGATGAAAAAAACACACTTATCCAGCTAGGTTATAGCGGGATGGTGGCGGGTGTAAGTTATAACCTGACCTACAACTACAATAAAGCTCCCGGTATGAGCGGAAGCGATCGGATTTACGCCTTAACGCTCTCCTTCCCACTCAATGTATGGCTCCACCCAGGTGGAGATGTGACGAAACGTTTAAATAGCATCTATGCCACCTACGGCATGAGCACCGATAACGACGGCAGAGTGACCAATACTGCGGGCATCAACGGAACGCTGCTTGAAGATAACAACTTAAGTTATAGCGTTCAGCAGGGCTATCAGAATCAGCATACCGGTGCCAGCGGAAGCGCCAGTGCCGAGTACGACAGCGCTTACGGTAATGCGAACCTGGGATATAACTACAGCCATAACGGCGATTATCAACAGGTAAATTATGGACTGAGTGGCGGTATCGTCGCCCACCGTAATGGCATCACCTTAAGCCAGCCTTTGGGGGACACCAACGTCCTGATAGCGGCACCAGGGGCCAGCAACGTTAAAGTGGAAGATGGGCCGGGCATTCACACCGACTGGCGAGGCTATGCGGTCGTGCCCTATGCCAGCGCATACCATCGTAACCGCATGGCGCTGAACACCAACTCCCTGAGTGACGACCTGGATATCGATGAAGCCGTTACGCAAGTTATTCCGACCCAGGGCGCGCTTGTACGCGCCTCCTTCAAGGCCCGCTCCGGGAATCGTGCAATGATTTCATTAATTCACGATGGGCACCCTGTGCCGTTTGGTGCCATTGTCACGCGCAGTGACGAAGGTGGAGACACTATCGTGGGTGAAAATGGCGAAGCCTATCTGTCGGGACTGGGGACAACAGGCTCCCTGACGGTGCAGTGGGGCGATACAAGCGATAAAAAATGTGTTGCTGCCTACACGCTAAATGAAACAAAGCAGTCCCTCGTACGTTTAAAAGCGGAGTGCCGATAGGTGAAATTACGTATTATTCTTTTATTACTGGCTCTTGTAACGTCAGCGGAAAGTCTGGCTGCGGTTTGCCATAATTATTCAAATAGCATTACAGTTGTAAATTACGATTTGACAACGACATTGACTAAAGAAGAAAACCAGTTGGGAAAGGCAGTTGAACTTGTTAAATCACAGGATGTGGGTGTGGAAGCCATATGTGCGAGACACCCTGATGGTGATTCTCGTACCTATCGTTCATACAAAAGTGCTTTTCCTGTTATCTTCACAGAAAATCAATGGCAATACATGAGCCTCGATCCAACCTATATCGCAGGTGCGATGCGTATTACCGATTCAGATATAGGGGATTATTATCCCCCTGCAGACTATGTTCATATGGGGAAAGACTGGAGGGTCGATCAAGAGGATATTGGCGAACCCTTCCCGGTATATGACTCCAACCTGGTGTTCAGGATAAAAATTGTCAAACCCTTTATTGGTACGGTCATTATTCCCAATAAGGTGATGTTCAATGTTTACATTACAACAGACAATACCGATCCACTGAATACTATTGTTTATCAAATAACCTACAACGGCGCTGTCACCGTACCACAAAACTGCGTCATTAATGCGGGGCAAATCATTACCGTTGACCTCGGGAAATTAAACAGCTCATCTTTCACTACCGCAGGGGAAAAACCGTATAACGCACCAGTGAAAACATTTAATGTTCCTGTTGAATGTAATGCCGATGTGATTTCACCCGCGCACCTCACGCTTCGGCTGGTCGCAACGGCAGACAGTCGCGTTAACCAGGCGCTTGCCACCGATAACAATGATGTTGGCGTCGTTGTTACGAATGATAAGGGCATGGTTATGATACCTAACGACGTTTCAAGCACGGCTGATTTTATCACCGACGATTCGGGCCATGCAGATATCACGTTAAAAACGTACCCGGTCAGTACAACAGGTAACGCCCCGGAAGAGGGTATTTTCACGGCGTTGGCTTGTTTACGTATCGATTTTGCGTAAGGGTGCTAAATGAAAAACATTTATTTTTCCGCTCTGCTCACTCTTTTTTTCTGGATGCCGCTAACGCATGCCGATGATGGCGCGTCGATAAATCTCCAGATATTCGGCACGATTATTGGTGAATCCTGTGATGTCGATGTGAACAGTAAAGAACAAACCGTCTATCTGGGTGAATTTGACAGTTCGGCGTTTCCTGCGTCAGGGACGACGTCGCCGGAAAAACCCTTCACAATTGATCTGAAGAATTGTTCGCGGGCCATCAATGGAACAAAAGTCTGGTTCAGCGGGACACCGGATATTAATAACCCCGATCTTTTATCCCTCAGCGACACGGGGAAAGGAACAGCGAGCGAAATGGCAACGGGTCTTGGTGTGGAAATTCTTAACGCTGAGCATAATCCCATTAGCATAAATAACGTGGAATCTGACACCTACCCCTTAACACAAGGCGATAATAGCTTAACGTTTAATTTACGGTATAAATCTACCCTGTCAGACGTCACGCCGGGGAATGCCACAGCCATCATGTATTTTGATTTGCTTTATCAGTAGGATGCGGAAATGAAAAAAATATCAACGATACTCTTTACCGCGCTTTCGCTGGTGGCGTTATTTTCAGAATGCATTCTGGCACACGACGGCACAATTTATATTACTGGTGTGATTCATAAAAAGACATGCAGTATTTCGCCTGACTCTCAAACTCTGACGGTCACGATGGACAACGTGCAAAGCACATATTTTACCCGGCCGGGTATGGGGGCGGATTATCACCCGTTTACCCTCAGTGTGGAAAACTGCGCAGGGACAGAAGGTTCCGTCAGTATTACCTTTGACGGCACACCAGACACGGTAAACCCCGACTTGCTGACGCTCATCGGCGGTGAAGGTTATGCAACGGGAATTGGCGTCGGTATTTATAACCAGGATAAGACGCTTATTTCCATAGGAAGCCATAGCCAGGAGACGTTGATTATTCCCAATCAGAGCGACGCGACTCTCCATTTTTACGCCCGCTATGTTGCCACTGCCAGCACCGTAACCACCGGGACGGCAAATGCCACAACGACATTTATCCTTAATTATGCGTAAACGTTCATTTGGGGCGGCGCTCCTGACGCTCTTTTTTCTGTCGCTCCCCCTGCTACAGGCGAAGGCGGGCGTGGTGATCGGCGGAACGCGTTTTGTCTATCCAGAACGAGAGAAATCGATCAGCTTTTCCGTCCGTAACCCTTCTGACGAATCTTATCTGATCTACACCAAAGTCGAGCCTGGTGGCTTATGGACGGGAGCAGATGTCCCGCACGGGCTTCAAAGCACATTTGTGGCTATGCCACAGCTGTTTTCACTGCATCCTGAACGCGAGAACACGGTTCGTCTGATCTTCACGAGTGGAGACGTGCCCGCAGACCGTGAAACGCTGTTCACCTTAAACGTTGCGGCGATCCCTTCAGCTAACCATGACGTCTCCGGTGTACAAACGGCGGTACGTTCGCGCTTTAAACTTTTTTATCGTCCTGCCGGACTCGCCGGAAAACCAGATGATGCCTACCAGGCCCTGCACTGGTCACGAAGCAAAAATAAGGTTGTCGTGAACAACCCGACGCCTTACTACGTCACGCTTTATCAGCTCAGCCTCGGAGGAAAGAGCATACCGGACGGCGGCGTTGTTGCCCCTTTCAGTGAGCGCTTACTTGATGGCTGTATCGCCCCTGGGTTATGCGAGGTTCGCTGGCAAACGATCAATGATTTCGGCCGCATTATGCCTGTTCGCACACAGACCGTTGCGTCGTAGTCCCGTTTTCTCTCTTTTACGGAATACCATAATGGAAGTCTCAACCGCCCTTCATCGCCTTTCGCTCCTGCTGGCTGCGACCGTGACTTTCTCAGCCGCAACGCAGGCAGAGCAAGTCACACCGCAGCAGATTGATCAAACAGGAAAAGCAGCAGAAACCTATTTTGCCGCCCACCCTGAAAAGATTGGCGAAACCGTCGCGACATACCTTGCCGAACATCCTGAGTTTTTAGTGGCAGCAGGCGAAAGTCTCCGTCAGCGTCAGCAGATAGCACAGCAGCAGGCGATGGTTCAAAATGCGTTGCACCACCGTGAGCAGTTACTTAACACCGGCGAACCCGTCGTCGGGCCAGCTGACGCGAAAGTCGCCGTGGTGTCTTTTGTGGACGAACACTGTGTGAACTGCAACGTCACAGAAGAGATTCTCCACGCCAACCCGGATGTCCGTTTTATCTTTAAAAAAATGCCCACTGCGGGATCGGCAGACAACGCATTACAGGAAAATGTGGCGCTGCTGAAGCAGATTGGGTTTACGAACATGCCAGCGTTTATTGTCCTGCCTCAGGAAAAAGACCCGGTGATTCAGCGCATTAGCGTTCTTTCAGGAAACATCGCCTCGGATGCAATAATCATGGCGATCCAGAAAGCCAAAGGATAAACCCGACATTTCCGCAGCCTCCGATGACGCGCTCAAGCACGTCACCGGAGACGATCTTACTCCGGCAACAACCCGACAAAACTGCGTTTTTTGCGCGGCTCTGACATCAGCGCTTCGAGCTTATCCACGCACGCCAGGTAGTGCGGCGTTTTCTTGTGCGCCAGCACCGCCTCTTCATCTTTATACGCCTCGTAGATAAAGAACCGGGTTTTCACCCGCGGGTCCTGCAACACGTCGAAGCGCAGGTTTCCCGGCTCCTGGATCGCCCCTTCATGGTTGGCGCGAAACACCTCCAGAAACTCATCCACCCGTTCCGGTTTGATGTTGATCTCCACTAACGTCACATTCATTTTGCTTCTCCCTGTTTCTCTTCCTGCCAGAACTGGAACGCATCCCGCGCGCTCATGTTCTCGTGTACCACTTTCTTCACGGCTTTCAGCATGGCGAGCGGCGCGCTGGACTGGAAGATATTTCGCCCCATATCCACGCCGGACGCGCCCTGATCGATAGCCCGCCAGCACATCTCCAGCGCCTCGTGTTCCGGCAGCTTTTTCCCCCCGGCGATAACAATCGGTACCGGGCAGCTGGCGGTCACTTTTTCGAAGCCCTCATCCACATAATAGGTTTTGACGAACTGTGCCCCCATTTCGGCGGCGATACGGCTGGCGAGCGAGAAATACCGTGCGTCGCGCGCCATCTCTTTGCCGACGCCGGTCACGGCAAGCGTGGGCATGCCGTAGCGCGCCCCCGCATCCACCAGCTTGATGATGTTGTTGATCGACTGATGCTCGAATTCGCTGCCGATGTAGACCTGTGCCGCCACCGCGCAGACGTTCAGGCGCAGCGCGTCCTCCATCGCCACCGCCACACACTCGTTGGAAAGCTCGCCCAGAATCGAATTCCCCCCGGAGGCGCGCAGCACCACCGGTTTGTTGGTCGCCGCGGGGACGGTACTGCGCAGAATACCGCGGGTGCACATCAGCACGTCGGTTTCGCCAAACAGCGGCGCAATAGAGAGATCGATACGCTCAAGTCCGGTAGTCGGCCCCTGAAAGTAGCCGTGGTCAAAGGCCAGCATCACCGTGCGGTTGCTCTGCGGGTTGAAGATGCGCGAAAGCCTCGACTGCATGCCCCAGTCCAGCGAGCCGCAGCCTTTCAGGGTGTAGGGTGCGTTGACCTGCGGCGTACCGATGCCAAAATCCTTACCGTCTTTGATGTCGTCTAAATCAGCCATTTGTTCCCCCGTCAGAAATCGTATTTGTTGATGTTCTCTTTGGTGAACACCACGCGCTCCGGCAGCAGCACGATGCCGTTGCCTTTCGCTTCATACTGATAGCCCTGCACGCTGTTCGGCTCGACCTTCAGCGTCCCGATGTCTTTTACGTCCACGCTGTCACCGACGTTAAGATCGCCCTTTTTCAGCAAACGATCGGCGACATTGACCGCAATTTTGCCCTGTTGCACCACATCCCATAGCCCGAAGGCTTTTACCGTGCCGCGCTCGACGTAGGGGCGCATCACATTCGGCGTGCTGAACCCGACAATCGCCACCCCTTCCCGCTTCAGGTTTTCCGCTGCCTGTGCCGCCGCTGGCAGGGCATTAGCGTCCGGGGCGATGATCGCATCCAGATCCGGATACGCTTTTAAGATCCCCTCGGCGGTTTGCAGAGATTTGGTGGCATCGTTATAGCCAAACTGGGTGGTGACAATCTGCCACTGGGGATGGTCTTTCTCGATTTTGGCCTTCGCCTCTTTCACCCACTGGTTCTGGTCGGTGACGGTGGGGCTGGAGTAGAAGAACGCCACTTTGGCATTCGGTTTGGTGACCTGCTTGCCTGCCATGTCCACCAGCAGGCTGCCAAGCTGTTCTGGCGTGCCCTGGTTGATGTAGATGCTGCGGCACTCCGGTTTGGTATCGGAGTCCCAGGTCAATACTTTGACGCCGCGCTGCATCGCGCGCTTCAGCGCCGGGCAGAGGCCGTCCGGCGACACGGCGGAGACGATAATGGCGTTATAGCCCTGGTTGACGAAGTTATTGATGAGCTGCACCTGCCCGGAGACGCTCGGCTCGGTCGGGCCGTCGTAGGTCACGTCCACGCCAAGATCTTTCCCCGCCTCTTTCGCGCCGTTGCCGCCGCTGGTAAAGAAGCCGACGCCCACCAGTTTCGGGATAAAGGCGATGCGGTCCGCCGCCTGCGCCGACGCGAAGCTGAGGGCCATCGCCAGGACTATCAGTTTTGTTTTCATCTTACGCTCCGGGTATGTTTTGTGAGGAGAGATCGCACCCATTCACGGTGCAGACTCAATGAACGTCCCATCACCACCACAACCAACAGCGCCCCTGACAGCGCGCTCGACACCTGGTTGGGGATGCCGACCATCTGTAAACCCTGTTGCAGATACCCCACCAGCAGCGCCGCCAGTGCAGTACCCGTAACCGAACCTGAACCGCCATAAATATTGGCTCCGCCGAGCACGGCGGCGGTGAGTGCAGGCATTAATAAATCACGCCCCAGATCCGAGCGCGCGGAACCGAAATAAGAGACCATCACTAGCGCAGCAATCGCCGAGGCCACGCCCACCAGACCGTAGAGCGCGTAAGGCATGCCGTTGACCGACAGGGCCGCATAACGCGCCGCGCGCGGGTTTTGCCCAATCAAAAACAGGTGACGACCAAAGCGCCCGCGATGGGTTATCAGCCAGAAGAAGACGGTAATCAGCGCGAACAGCACCAGCGGAATTGGCAGGCCAAGAACGGTAAGATTGGCGAACGCGGTAAAGCTGTCCGGGAAGCCGCCGATGCCCTCGTAGCCCGTCGCCCCCGCCATGCCGGAGAGCAGCAGCGCACCGCCGCCGTAGAGGTAGAGCGTGCCGAGGGTAATCACTAAAGGGCTGATGCCGGTGTAGTGGATCAACGCCGCGTTAAGCAACCCGCACAGCAGGCCCAGCAGCAGCGTCAGCGGGATGGCCACCGCCATCGGCCAGCCTGCCTGCATCATCACGCCCAACGCGATGGCGCACAGGCCGATGGTCGAGCCGAGAGAGATATCGATCCCACCGCTGATAATCACCAGGGTGAGCGGCAGCGCGACAATACCAATGCAGATAAAATCGCTGGTACTGAACAGCAGCATGTTGATGTCGAGCATGCGCGGGTTGATGGCACCGAAGAGCAAGATCTCCAGCACCAGTAAAATGAGCAGCGCGCTTTCCCAGTTAAGTTTCATTTACGCCACCTCTTTTTTGCGTTTTGGAAACGGGGTGACGTGCTTTCCCCCTTTGTTACCCGGCTGGAAGCGGCTATATTTCAGCGCCCGCTGATACCTGGAGAGCGCCTGACGCAGACGCCCGTCGAGCACCAGCACGCCCAGCAACACCAGCCCGGCGATAAAGTCGTTCCACCAGGCCGGAAGCCTGAACAGCACCAGCACGGTGTCGATTTGCGTGAGGAAGAAAGCGCCAAGTAAGGCACCGATCAGCGTGCCGGTGCCGCCCAAAAGCGAGATGCCCCCGAGAACGCAGGCGGCGATGGCTTTCATCTCCAGCCCGCTGCCGGTCTGATTGGGGACAAAGCCAATCTGCGCGGCAAAGACAATCCCGGCGCAGGCGGCCAGCATACCGTTCAGCGTAAAGGCGATCATGCGGGTGCGGTTCACCGCCACGCCCAGTTGTCGTGCGGCGGCAAGGTTATCGCCCACGGCATAAAAATCACGCCCGAAGGCAGTGCGAGACAGCGTCCACGCGCCAATGACCGCTAAAAACAGAACCACCATCCCAAGCGGTGAAATGCCAATAGCGACGGGCTCAGAGAGAGATTTCAGGCTTGATGGCAGCCCTTCAATCCATTTTCCGCCCGTCCAGAGCAGCATCGCCCCGCGATACAGCCCCAGCGTGCCGAGCGTGGCGACAATCGCCGGAATACGTAGCCCCACAACCAGAAAGCCGTTAAATGCCCCGGCCAGTGCGCCGATCGCCAGTGCAAAAAGCATCGCTACCGGCAGGCTGTAGCCGCTGTTCAGCGCCACACCCACCGCAATCGCCGACAGCCCGACGGTGGAGCCAACGGAAACGTCGATGTTGCGGGTCAGCATCACCAGCGCCGCGCCAAGCGCCAGCAGGATCAGGATCTGCGAGCTGGCGAAGATCATCCCCAGCGTTTGCAGGCTGAAGTAAGCCGGATTCAGCGCCACGAGGACGGCAAACAGCGCCAGAATAGCGAGAAACGCGCTCAGTTCGCGGTTTTTGAGTAAGGTCTTCATGATTGCCCTCCGAACGCCAGTGCCATCATCCGGTCGAGACTGACGGCGTGGCGCGGCAGCTCGCCGCTGAGCACGCCCTGGTGCATCACCAGCACGCGGTCTGCAAGCCCAGGGAACTCATCAAGGTCGCTTGAGATCATCAGCACCGCGACGTTCTGCGCCGCCACACTTTTTATCAGCTGATAGATGTCGGCGCGCGCCGAGACGTCCACGCCGCGTGTCGGTTCATCGACGATCAGCAAAAGTGGATTCGCTTCCAGACAACGCGCCAGCAGCACCTTCTGCTGGTTACCGCCGGAGAGCGTGCGCACGGTTTGATCAGCATTGTTGAGTTTGATCCCCAGCGCCCGGTGATAGCGCTCCACCACCGCAGACTCCCGTTTGCGCTGCTGCCAGACTGACGGCTCGTTCAGCGCCACGGTGTTCCAGCGGATTGGCGCATCCAGGAACAAGCCGGAAACCTGCCGATCCTCCGGCAGATAAACCAGCCCTCTATCCAGACGCGCAGACACGGAGTCATTGCTAATATCCTGATTTTCCAGCCAGATGCGTCCACCCCGCACCGGACGCAAACCGTAGAGCGTTTCTGCAAACTCGGTGCGCCCCGATCCCACCAGCCCGGCCAGCCCGACGATCTCCCCGGCATAAATCTCCAGGCTGAGATCGATAAACCCCTCCCCGGTGAGATCCTCCACACGCAGTACCGGAAAATCCTGCGGCTGGGTGCGGCGGTTGCCCGGCAACGCCAGCCACAGCTTTTGCGTATCGCTCAGGGATTTCTCCCGGCTGACCGGCGTCATGGCGGCAATCAGGGCGTTATCGTCGAACTGCGCGGTTTCGCCGCTCAGCACCACCGCGCCGTCGCGCATCACCGAGACGTGGCTCGAAAGCATGCGGATTTCCGGCAGCTTATGCGAGATAAAGACAATGCCGACGCCGAGTTCCTGCAGGGCGCGGATCTGGCGAAACAGGCGTTCGGTCTCGCCCGGCGTGAGCGAGGCCGTGGGTTCGTCGAGGATCAGGATCTTCGCGTTGCGCATTAATCCACGCAGGATCTCCACCATCTGCTGATCCGCTACCTCCAGGGTGCTGGCGGTAGCGTCGAGATTAAGCTGGCACTGCAACTGTTGAAGTTTCTCTGCCAGTCGCTCATCCAGATCGCTTTCACGCGGCAGGCGGAACAGGATGTTTTCCCGCACCGTCAGGTTGGGAAACAGCAGTGGCTCCTGCGGCACGAGGTAAATGCCGAGCTTATGTGCCTGCGCGGGGGTTAGCCGCGTAAATGGTTGCCCGACGACAGAAAGTTCACCACTGTCCGGTGTCTCCACCCCGGCGATGATCTTCATCAGCGTCGATTTTCCCGCGCCGTTACCGCCCATCAATGCATGCACCTGCCCTGCAAGCAGCGTGAAATCAATGCTTTTTAACACCGGCACGCCAGAGAACTGCTTGCAGATATCACGTGCTTCGATAAGTGGGGTCATCATCGCTCCGCTATTGAACAAATGATTTTTAGATTTAATAATGTTCAAAAGCGTAGACGGTGAACTATATTTACAACCGTGCAGGGATCACAGTTTTATCGATTAAGATCCAGATAAAGCAGAAACCCTCTAAAAGATCTGTTTTGCCGCGCGGCTCACATTTTCTGCCCGCGCCATCACGAACATATGATCTAAATTTTTATAAGAGTTCAAATATGAGCGATAAACGCACTGCGGAAGAAGGACGGTTTGCCGGGCTGGCACTGGCAGAAGAGGAGCTGGTGGCGCGCGTGGCGTGGTGCTACTACCACGACGGGCTAACCCAGAACGACATTGGCGAGCGGCTCGGCCTGCCGCGTCTGAAGATTTCGCGCCTGCTGGAAAAAGGCCGCCAGTCCGGGGTGATCCGCGTGCAGATCAACTCGCGCTATGAGGGCTGTCTGGCGCTGGAAACAGAGTTGCAACAACGTTTTGGGTTGAAACTGGTACGCGTGATGCCTGCGCTGAACACGCCGCCGATGAACGTGCGGTTAGGCATTGGCGCGGCACAGTCGCTGATGGGCGTGCTGGAACCCGGCCAGCTGTTAGCGGTGGGATTTGGTGAAACGACCATGAGCAGCCTGCAGCATTTAAGCGGTTTTATTAGCTCACAGCAGATCCGCCTGGTCACGCTCTCCGGCGGCGTCGGGCCGTATATGACCGGGATCGGTCAGCTTGATGCAGCCTGCAGCGTCAGCATGATCCCCGCCCCGCTTCGCGTCTCATCTGCTGAAGTGGCCGGGATCTTAAAACGGGAAACCAGCGTGCGAGACGTGATCCTCGCCGCAACCGCCGCAGATGTTGCCGTGGTAGGTATTGGTTCGGTGAACCAGCGTCGGGACGCCACCATTTTGCGCTCCGGCTATATCAGCGAAGGTGAACAGCTGATGTACGCCCGCAAAGGCGCGGTGGGTGACATCCTCGGCTATTTCCTCAACGGCGAGGGGGAATGCGTCGAGGAGCTGGAGATCCATAAAGAATTACTCGGCGTCACGCTCGATGAACTGGCACAGCTGCCCACCATCGTTGGCGTGGCCGGCGGCGAAGAGAAAGCCGATGCGATTTATGCCGCACTGAAAGGTCGCCGTATCAATGGCCTGGTGACGGAAGAGACGACAGCCCGCGCGGTGCTGGCCCTGACGTAACGGGGATGCCCTGCGCTAACAACGAGGCAAGCTCATGAGTTACCTTTTAGCGTTAGATGCAGGGACAGGCAGCGTTCGCGCCGTAATTTTCGATTTACAGGGCAACCAGATTGCCGTCGGCCAGGCCGAGTGGAAACACCTGAGCGTGGAGAACGTGCCGGGGTCGATGGAGTTCGATCTCGACACAAACTGGCGGCTCACCTGCCAGTGCATTCAGCAGGCGCTGGATCGTGCGCACCTGAGCGCCGCGGATATTCAGTCCGTTGCCTGCTGCTCGATGCGTGAAGGCATTGTGCTCTATGACCGCAACGGCGAGGCCATCTGGGCCTGCGCCAACGTCGACGCCCGCGCCAGCCGCGAGGTGGCCGAGCTTAAAGAGATCCACGACGACCGTTTTGAATCCGAAGTGTATGAGGTCTCCGGGCAAACTCTTGCTCTGAGCGCCATGCCGCGCCTGCTGTGGCTGGCGCACCATCGCCCGGATATTTACCGTAAAGCCGCGACCATCACCATGATCAGCGACTGGCTGGCGGCGAAGCTCTCCGGCGAGCTGGCGGTTGACCCGTCGAACGCGGGCACGACGGGCATGCTGGATCTGTTCTCTCGCGACTGGCGTCCGGCGCTGCTCGACATGGCCGGGCTGCGTGCCGATATCCTTTCTCCGGTGAAAGAGACGGGCACGGTGTTGGGTGCCATAACCAAAGAAGCCGCGCAACAGAGCGGCCTGCGCGAAGGCACGCCCGTGGTAATGGGCGGCGGCGATGTGCAACTGGGTTGTCTGGGGCTGGGCGTAGTGCGCGCCGGACAAACGGCAGTGCTGGGCGGCACCTTCTGGCAGCAGGTGGTGAACCTGCCACAGGTGCGCACGGACCCAGAGATGAATATTCGCGTAAATCCGCACGTCATTCCCGGCATGGCGCAGGCGGAGTCGATCAGCTTCTTTACCGGGCTGACTATGCGCTGGTTCCGCGACGCCTTCTGCGCGGAAGAGAAACTAATTGCCGAGCGGATGGGCATGGATACCTACTCCCTGCTCGAAGAGATGGCGAGCCGCGTACCGGCGGGTTCCCACGGCGTAATGCCGATCTTCTCTGACGCGATGCATTTCAAGCAGTGGTACCACGCCGCGCCGTCGTTTATTAACCTCTCCATCGATCCGGAAAAGTGCAACAAAGCCACGCTGTTCCGTGCCCTGGAAGAGAACGCGGCGATTGTCTCGGCCTGTAATCTGGCGCAGATTTCACGCTTCTCCGGCGTGGCATTTGAGAGCCTGGTTTTTGCCGGAGGGGGGTCGAAAGGGGCGTTGTGGAGCCAGATCCTAAGCGACGTCACCGGCCTGCCGGTACGCGTGCCGGAAGTAAAAGAGGCGACGGCGCTCGGCTGCGCGATTGCCGCCGGGGCGGGCGCGGGGCTGTTTGCGGATATGGCCTCGACGGGCGAGCGGCTGGTGAAATGGAGCCGCGAGTTCACGCCGAACCCGCAACACCGGGAGCTGTACGACGGCATGATGCAGAAGTGGCAGGCGGTCTATGCCGACCAGCTTGGGCTGGTGGACAGCGGCCTGACGACATCGATGTGGCAGGCACCGGGACTGGTGCGTACCCCCTCACCCCGGCCCTCTCCCTAAGGGAGAGGGAGATTAAGTCCCCTCTCCCTTAGGGAGAGGGTTAGGGTGAGGGCATCAGGCCACACCAATATTTGAATCCCATCACATTCACTGCATTCCCCTTTTCCCTTTTACTCCCCGCTGGCTAAATTAGTAACTCATCCGACCACATAACAATAATTTTACACTGGAAGAGACTATGAGCCGCTACCCGTCGTTATTCGCCCCCCTCGATTTGGGGTTCACCACCCTTAAAAACCGCGTATTGATGGGCTCGATGCATACCGGGCTGGAAGAGCGACCGGACGGCCCGGAGCGGCTGGCGGCCTTCTACGCCGAGCGCGCGCGCCACGGCGTCGCGCTGATTGTGACCGGCGGCGTCGCCCCAGCCACCACGGGCGTGACGATGGAGGGCGGCGCGGTGCTGAACGATGCGTCACAGCTTGCGCATCACCGGATTGTGACCGACGCGGTTCACAAAGAAGGCGGCAAAATTGCCCTGCAGATCCTGCACACTGGCCGCTACAGCTATCAACCGAATCTGGTCGCGCCGTCGGCCATTCAGGCACCCATTAACCGTTTTAAGCCGCATGCCCTGGGCCACGACGAGATCCTGGCGCTGATTGACGACTTCGCCCGCTGCGCCGCGCTGGCGCGTGAAGCGGGCTACGACGGCGTCGAGGTAATGGGCTCCGAAGGCTATCTGATCAACGAATTCCTCGCCGCCCGCACCAACCAGCGCGAGGATGAATGGGGCGGCGACTATGCCCGCCGCATGCGCTTCGCCGTGGAAGTCGTGCGCGCGGTACGCGAACGTGCGGGCGCGGATTTTATCATCATCTTCCGCCTG
This sequence comes from Enterobacter sp. MALB-1, assembly GCF_041021625.1. Lineage (NCBI taxonomy): Bacteria > Pseudomonadati > Pseudomonadota > Gammaproteobacteria > Enterobacterales > Enterobacteriaceae > Enterobacter > Enterobacter sp. MALB-1. The sequence continues at coordinate 667,807 of NZ_JBDPJL010000001.1, read as the reverse complement.
TCGATGCTCGATCTGGTGGAAGGCGGCGGCACGTTTGACGAAACCGTGCAGTTGGCACAGGCGATTGAAGCCGCTGGTGCCACCATCATCAACACCGGGATCGGCTGGCACGAAGCGCGCATCCCCACCATCGCCACGCCGGTGCCGCGCGCGGCCTTCAGTTGGGTGACGCGCAAGCTGAAAGGCAAAGTCTCTGTTCCGCTGGTGACCACCAACCGCATTAACGACCCGCAGGTGGCGGACGATGTGATATCACGCGGCGACGCCGATATGGTGTCGATGGCGCGTCCGTTCCTCGCGGATGCCGAACTGCTGTCCAAAGCGCAAAGCGGGCGGGCGGATGAGATCAACACCTGCATCGGCTGTAACCAGGCCTGTCTGGATCAGATTTTCGTCGGTAAGGTTACCTCTTGTCTCGTCAACCCACGCGCCTGCCATGAAACCAAAATGCCGGTCGTGCCTGCGGTTAATAAAAAACGCCTGGCCGTGGTCGGCGCGGGTCCGGCGGGGCTGGCATTTGCGGTGAATGCCGCCGGACGCGGGCACAGCGTGACGCTGTTTGATGCCGCAGCCGAAATCGGTGGGCAGTTTAATATCGCCAAACAGATCCCCGGCAAAGAGGAGTTCTACGAAACCCTGCGCTATTACCGCCGGATGATCGAGCTGACGGGAGTCGATCTGCGGCTCAACCAGTGGGTCACGCCTGACGATCTGATCGATTTCGATGAGGTGATCCTGGCGAGCGGGATCGCGCCGCGCACCCCTGCGATCGAGGGTATCGACCATCCGAAGGTGCTGAGCTATCTGGACGTGCTGCGCGACAAAGTGCCGGTTGGGGAAAAAGTGGCGATTATCGGCTGTGGGGGCATCGGTTTTGATACCGCCATGTACTTAAGCCAGCCGGGTGAAGCCACCAGCCAGAATATTGCCGAGTTTTGCGTGGAGTGGGGAATTGATACCAGCCTCAAACAGGCTGGCGGCCTGCGCCCGGAAGGGCCGCAACTGCCAAAAAGCCCGCGCCAGATTGTGATGCTACAGCGTAAAGCCAGTAAGCCAGGTGAAGGGCTGGGCAAAACCACCGGCTGGATACATCGTGCTACCCTGCTCTCTCGCGGCGTGAAGATGATCCCGGCGGTGAGCTACCAGAAGATCGACGATGACGGGCTGCACGTGCTGATCGGCGGTGAGCCACAGTTGCTGCGCGTGGATCATGTCATTTTATGTGCCGGGCAGGAGCCGAAACGCGATCTGGCCGATCCGCTGCGTGAAGTGGGTAAACCAGTGCATTTGATTGGCGGATGCGATGTGGCGATGGAGCTGGATGCGCGGCGGGCAATTGCGCAGGGGACGAAATTAGCGCTGGAGATCTAGAGCATTGCCGGGCGGCGCTGCGCTTGCCCGGCCTACGGGTACGAGGCCGTTGTAGGCCCGGTAAGCGCAGCGCCACCGGGCAAAAAAAATCTTACCGACGACGCCCCAGCTTCACCGCTTTCAGCACCACAAACTTGTTGTTCGTCGCAATGGTGACGCAGTTACCGAAAATCTTCTTCAGCTTGTGGAAGTAGTCCAGGTGACGGTTTGCCACAATGTACAGCTCGCCGTTGATTTTCAGGCAGCGGCGCGCGTGGTGGAACATCTCCCAGGCGACGTTATCCGTCAGAGCGTGCTTCTGGTGGAACGGCGGGTTGCAGAACACCGCGTTGAAGCGGAAAGGCTCCACGCCCGACAGCGCGTTGTTGATCATAAACTCGCAGCGATCCAGCGCCTCTGGCATGTTGGTTTCTACGTTCAGACGGCTGGACGCCACCGCCATGGGCGACTCATCGCTGAACACCACGCTCGCTTCCGGGTTCTTCGCCAGCAGCGTCAGGCCAATCACGCCGTTGCCGCAGCCCAGATCGACAATTTCGCCTTCCAGGTTTTCCGGCAGATGTTCCATAAAGAAACGCGCACCGATATCCAGCCCCGTGCGGGAGAAAACGTTCGCGTGGTTATGGATGGTCCAGTCGGTCCCTTCCAGCGTCCAGCTCAGCGTCTCTGGCGCATCAGCCAGTTCCGGTGCGCTAAACGTACAGTTGATCAGACGCGCCTTTTTCCACGCCAGCGTGGTGGTGGTTGGGCCGAGCACTTTCTCGAACAGTTCCAGCGTCGAGGTGTGAATATCACGCGCTTTGGCACCCGCAATGATGCGCGTTTCCGGCGTCACGACTTTACGCAGCGCACGCAGCTGTTGCTCCAGCAGCGCCATGGTTTTCGGCACTTTGATCAGTACCACGCCCGGTGCCTGTGGGTAGTCCGCCGTGCTGTCGAGAAACTTAACGCTCCCTTCATCGATGTCGTTGTGACGCAGGTTCTCACGCGTCGCCAGCTCGCTTAGGTAGGAATCGCCGATGCTGTATGGCGAGTGTTGCGCCAGGGCGCAGCCCAGCGCGCCAAACGCGTCATTCAGGATCAAAACCGGGCCGCGGATTTCAGTCTCATCCAACTGCTGCAGCAGATATTCATCCGCCGCTTCCCACGCCTGAAGCGGGTTAACGTCGTCCGTCTCCGGGAAACGTTTAAGGTTGAGTGAACGGAAACCGTTGTCTAAGTGGCTCATCGGCCCTCCTGAATGGTAAAATTTGGCGTATCCCTGAAAAGGGTGCGTGAGTATACCCGTTTTATTGTCATTTTGGGGCGTTGATGAACCAACTAACTTATCTCCAGGGCTACCCGGAGCATTTACTTTCTCAGGTGCGCAGCCTGATTGCCGGGGAAAAGCTGGGGGCGGTGCTGGAAAAACGTTACCCCGGCACGCATGATTTCGCGACTGATAAGGCGCTCTGGCAGTATACGCAGGATCTGAAAAACCGGTATCTCAAGAGCGCCCCGCCGATCAACAAGGTGATGTACGACAACAAGATCCACGTTTTGAAGAACGCGCTCGGCCTGCACACTGCCATCTCCCGCGTGCAGGGCGGCAAGCTGAAAGCCAAAGCGGAGATCCGCGTGGCGACGGTATTTCGCACTGCGCCAGAACCGTTTTTGCGGATGATCGTAGTGCACGAACTGGCGCACCTGAAAGAGAAAGAGCACGACAAGGCGTTTTACTCTCTGTGCTGCCACATGGAGCCGCAGTACCACCAGCTGGAGTTTGATACCCGTTTGTGGCTTACGCATTTATCGTTAAAGAGTAATGCGCAGTAGCGCACGCGAATTGTCATGATGACGTGCTACAGTGGCTAAAGGTTCCCAGCAACGGAGTACGTAAACGTTTATGATACGTTTCGCAGTCATTGGCACGAACTGGATCACACGCCAGTTCGTCGACGCCGCCCACGAAACCGGCAAATATAAGCTCACCGCAGTCTATTCCCGCAGCCTTGAGCAGGCGCAGAGTTTTGCAAACGACTACCCGGTCGAACACCTGTTTACCTCGCTCGACGAGATGGCGCAAAGCGACGCCATTGACGCGGTCTATATCGCCAGCCCGAACGCCCTGCACTTCCCGCAAACGAAGCTGTTCCTCAGCCATAAAAAGCATGTGATTTGCGAGAAGCCACTGGCCTCGAATATTCAGGAAGTGGAAGCCGCCATTCAGCTTGCCCGCGAAAACCAGGTGGTGCTGTTCGAAGCGTTCAAAACCGCCAGCCTGCCGAACTTCCTGCTGTTGCAGCAGTCCCTGCCGAAAATTGGCAAAGTGCGTAAAGCCTTTATCAACTACTGCCAGTATTCCTCACGCTACCAGCGCTATCTGGACGGTGAGAACCCGAACACCTTTAACCCGACCTTCTCTAACGGCTCGATTATGGACATCGGTTTTTACTGCCTGGCCTCTGCCGTGGCGCTGTGGGGCGAGCCGCACGGCGTAACGGCCACCGCCAGCCTGCTGGAGAGCGGCGTGGATGCACATGGCGTAGTGGTGCTGGATTACGGCGATTTCAGCGTCACGCTGCAGCACTCGAAAGTGAGTGATTCCGTGCTGCCGAGCGAAATTCAGGGTGAAGCCGGGTCGCTGGTCATTGAGAAGATCTCCGAGTGCCAGAAGCTGAGTTTTGTGCCGCGCGGCGGTAAAGCGCAGGAGCTGACGCAGCCTCAGCATATTAACACTATGCTCTATGAGGCAGAGGTCTTCGCCCGTCTGGTAGAAGATAACGAAGTGAATCACCCAGGCCTCGCGGTAAGCCGCACCACGGCGAAGCTGCAAACGGAGATCCGCCGTCAGACTGGTGTGGTGTTCCCGGCAGATGGCGTGGGCGCAGAAGCGGTCGCGTAAAACTGTGTAATGAAACGGCGCAGACCATTGACGAAACCGATGGTCTGACATATTTTGTTACCTGCAAAGGGGAGTAACTTCTTCGCCGGTGGATCGTCATTACGATGCGTGCAAAACCGCATCCGGTCGCCGGGCAACCTTCATGGTTGTAAGTGAGACCTTGCCGGAAGGCGAGGTCTATGCATAAAAAGCTAACGGCTATCGTCTTCTGACCATAGCCGTTTTTGTTTTTTATGTGTAAGGAAAATAGTATGCATTCTGTCGGCACTCCAATGTTGTGGGGCGGATTCGCGGTAGTCGTGCTCATCATGCTGGCGATCGACCTCTTTTTGCAGGGCCGTCGCGGCGAGCACGGCATGAGCGTCAAGCAAGCCGCCGTCTGGTCACTGGTGTGGGTATCCCTTTCACTCCTCTTCTGCGCCGCCTTCTGGTGGTATCTGGCTTCGACCGAGGGCCGCGCGGTGGCCGATCCTCAGGCACTCGCCTTCCTCACCGGTTATCTGATTGAAAAAGCGCTGGCGGTGGATAACGTCTTCGTCTGGCTGATGCTGTTCAGCTATTTCGCTGTGCCTGCCGCCCTGCAGCGTCGCGTGCTGGTTTACGGCGTGCTGGGAGCGATTGTCCTGCGTACCATCATGATCTTCGCCGGAAGCTGGCTGATCACCCAGTTCGAATGGCTGCTGTATGTGTTCGGCGCGTTCCTGCTGTTCACCGGGGTCAAAATGGCGCTGGCGAAAGAAGATGAAACCGGTATTGGCGAGAAGCCGCTGGTGAAGTGGCTGCGTGGTCATCTGCGCATGACGGATAAAATCGAAAGCGAGCACTTCTTTGTGCGGAAGAACGGCCTGCTGTTTGCCACCCCGCTGCTGCTGGTGCTGATTCTGGTTGAACTGAGCGACGTGATTTTTGCGGTAGACAGTATCCCGGCGATCTTCGCGGTGACCACCGATCCGTTCATTGTTCTGACCTCTAACCTGTTTGCGATCCTCGGTCTGCGTGCTATGTACTTCCTGCTGGCAGGTGCGGCAGAGCGCTTCTCAATGCTGAAGTACGGCCTGTCGGTGATTCTGGTGTTTATCGGTATTAAGATGCTGATTGTCGACTTCTACCACATCCCGATCGCCATTTCGCTTGGCGTGGTGTTTGGCATTCTGACCGTGACGCTGATTATCAATACCTGGGTTAACCGCCAGCACGATAAGAAGCAGCAGATTTAGTGCAACGTTCGGTGCGGGCTGATGCCCTCACCCCACCCCCACAGGGAGAGGGGGGAAATGCAATGTCGGCCGGGTAAGCGCAGCGCCACCCGGCATTTTCGTTAACCAATAGTTAAAAAACATGACGCAACACGTAAAATCCAGCATTTTACGCTTCCCTCCTTTCGCGCATTCCCTATACTCGACCAGGCAAACATTTACTTACATCCGGAAACAAACGTGACTTAGAGCACATCCAGGATGGAACGCAATTTCACTCAGGAATAACGTATGAGCACACAATCACGCGGTCTGTTCGCGCGCATGGCGCAGGGCAGCCTTGTAAAACAAATTCTGGTCGGGCTGGTATTGGGTATTCTGCTGGCGATGGTGTCAAAACCTGCTGCGGAAGCAACGGGACTGCTCGGTACGCTGTTCGTAGGCGCACTGAAAGCTGTTGCACCGGTGCTGGTACTGATGCTGGTGATGGCGTCGATTGCCAACCACCAGCACGGACAAAAAACCAACATTCGCCCGATTTTATTCCTGTATCTTCTGGGAACCTTCTCTGCTGCCTTAACGGCCGTTGTGTTTAGCTTCCTCTTCCCCTCCACGCTGCATCTGACCAGCGCGGCAGGTGATATCACACCGCCTTCCGGTATCGTAGAGGTATTACGCGGCCTGCTGATGAGCATGGTAGCAAACCCGATTACAGCGCTGATGAATGCTAACTACATTGGCATTCTGGTCTGGGCGATTGGTCTTGGCTTCGCGCTGCGTCACGGTAACGAAACGACCAAAAATCTGGTCAACGATATGTCCAACGCCGTGACCTTTATGGTGAAAATCGTGATCCGTTTTGCGCCAATCGGTATCTTCGGTCTGGTCTCTTCTACGCTCGCAACCACCGGTTTTGACGCATTGTGGGGCTATGCACAGCTGCTGATCGTCCTGATTGGCTGTATGCTGCTGGTGGCGCTGGTGATCAACCCGCTGCTGGTGTTCTGGCAGATCCGCCGCAACCCGTATCCGCTGGTGCTGATGTGCCTGCGCGAAAGCGGCGTGTATGCTTTCTTCACCCGCAGCTCTGCGGCGAACATTCCGGTTAACATGGCGCTGGCGGAGAAGCTGAATCTGGATCGCGACACCTACTCGGTGTCGATCCCACTGGGTGCCACCGTGAATATGGCGGGTGCGGCGATCACCATCACCGTGCTGACGCTGGCAGCGGTACATACGCTGGGTATTCCGGTGGATCTGCCGACAGCGCTGTTGCTGAGCGTCGTGGCGTCGCTGTGTGCCTGTGGTGCATCCGGCGTGGCGGGCGGTTCGCTGCTGCTCATTCCGCTGGCGTGTAATATGTTCGGTATCCCGAATGAAATCGCCATGCAGGTTGTTGCTGTGGGCTTTATCATCGGCGTGCTGCAGGACTCCTGTGAAACGGCATTGAACTCCTCTACCGACGTGCTGTTCACCGCTGCAGCCTGTCAGGCGGAAGACGCGCGTTTAGCGAAGAACGCCCTGCGCGGGTAAAAAAAGCCCGATGGCGGCTACGCCTTACCGGGCCTACAGGATTTGGTAGGTCGGGTAAGCGTTAGCGCCACCCGACATAACATTTACAGCGTCACACCACTCTTAAAGATCGCCAGCTCACGGAAGTCGTTCTTCTCGTTACAGGTCTGCCTGCCGCTGGCGAATTCCACGATGGTATCGACGAATTCGTTCAGCAACTGCGGCATCGCTTTGCCGTGGATCAGCTGACCCGCATCGAAGTCAATCCAGTGCTTTTTCTTCGCTGCCAGCTCGCTGTTGGTAGCAATTTTTACCGTTGGCACAAAACCGCCGTATGGCGTACCGCGACCGGTACTGAACAGCACCATATGGCAACCGGCACCGGCCAGCGCGCTGGTGGCAACCGCATCATTACCCGGCGCGCTCAGCAGGTTCAGACCGGGCGTTTTCAGGCGTTCACCGTAGCGCAACACGTCCACGACCTGGCTGGCTCCGGCTTTCTGAGTACAGCCGAGAGATTTCTCTTCCAGCGTGGTGATCCCCCCCGCTTTGTTCCCCGGTGATGGGTTTTCATAAATCGGCTGGTTATGCGCGATGAAATACTGTTTAAAGTCGTTCACCATGGTGACGGTCTTTTCAAACGTCTCTTCGTCGCGGCAGTGGCTCATCAGAATACGCTCTGCGCCGAACATCTCCGGCACTTCAGTCAGCACGGTAGTGCCACCATTGGCGATCATATAATCCGAGAAGCGGCCCAGCATCGGGTTGGCGGTGATACCGGACAGACCATCTGACCCGCCGCACTCCAGACCAAACTTCAGCTCGCTCAGCTTACCCGGCTCGCGCTTATCATGACGCATGACGTCATACAACTGGTGTAACTGCTCCAGGCCGGCTTCCACTTCGTCGTCCTGATGCTGACACACCATAAAGTGCACACGCTCAGGGTCGAACTCCCCCAGCGTTTCACGGAAGGCATCCACCTGGTTGTTCTCACAGCCCAGGCCAATCACCAGCACCGCGCCCGCGTTCGGGTGGCGCACCATGTTTTGCAGCATGGTGCGGGTGTTAATGTGGTCGTCACCCAGCTGTGAACAGCCGTAAGTATGGCTGAAAAGATGCACACCGTCGGTGCCTTCGGCATCGTTGGTCTCTTTCAGGAAGCGCGTCTGGATTTGCCGCGCGATCCCATTCACGCAGCCGACGGTCGGGAGTATCCACAGTTCGTTGCGGATACCCACGTCGCCGTTGGCGCGGCGGTAGATCTGAACATCGCGATCTGCCGCCTGCCCCTCTTCCGCCTGAAAATCAGGTTGATAGCTGTACTCGTCCAGATCGCTGAGATTGGTGCGGGTATTGTGGGAATGAATATGTTCACCCGGCGCAATATCCGCCAGCGCATGACCAATCGGCAAACCGTACTTAACGACGTTTTCCCCTTTGGCGACCGGTTTCACGGCAAATTTATGCCCGCGAGCAATCGCCTGGCGCAGCGTGACCGTCTGGTTCTCAACGGTCACAACGTCACCTTCAGTCAGGTCCGCCAGCGCGACGGCAACGTTATCCAGCGAATGGATTTTGATGTATTGCATATCAACCTCAAACGGCCTTAGTTCAGTTCAATGGCGAAGTAGTCACGCGCATTGTTAAAGCAGATGTTTTTCACCATTTCGCCCAGCAGCTGGATATCCGCCGGTGCTTCTCCTGCCTGCACCCAGCGGCCAATCATCTGGCACAGGATGCGACGGAAATATTCGTGGCGAGTGTAAGACAGGAAACTGCGGCTGTCGGTCAGCATGCCGACAAAGCGGCTTAACAGGCCGAGTTGCGCCAGCTGCGTCATCTGACGTTCCATGCCGTCTTTCTGATCGTTGAACCACCAGCCAGAACCGAACTGCATCTTGCCTGGCATCCCTTCGCCCTGGAAGTTACCGATCATGGTGCCCAGCACTTCGTTATCGCGTGGGTTCAGGCAGTAGAGAATGGTTTTTGGCAGCAGGTTCTGCTCGTTTTGTTTACTCAGCAGTTTCGACAGCTCTTCCGCCAGCGGACGGTCGTTAATGGAGTCGAAGCCCACATCCGCGCCCAGCAGTTTGAACTGGCGCTGATTGTTATTACGCAGTGCCCCAATGTGGTACTGCTGTACCCAGCCGCGACGCGCGTATTCCGCACCGAGGAACACCAGCACTGCCGTTTTGAACTGGGCCACTTCGTGTTCGTTAAGGGATTCACCTGACAGTCGACGCGCCAGGATGCTGTCCAGCTCGGCTTCGTTAGACTCAGCAAACAGCACCACGTCCAGCGCGTGGTCAGACACCTTACAGCCGTGCGCCGCAAAGTGATCCAGACGTTTGGTCAACGCAGTTTGCAGGTCGGCGAAACGACGAATGTCGGTATCAGAGACTTCGGCCAGCTTCGCCATGTAGTCGTTAAAGGTTGCCTGCTCAATGTTGAACGCTTTATCCGGACGCCAGCTTGGCAGCACTTTGATGTCAAAAGCCGTGTCTTTAGCGACAACCGCGTGGTGTTCCAGCGAATCGACAGGGTCGTCGGTGGTGCCCACCATTTTCACGTTCATCTGTTTCATGATGCCGCGCGCAGAGAAGTTGTCCTGCGCCAGCAATTCATTGCACCGATCCCAGATTTCATCAGCAGTGGTCGGGGAGAGCAGTTTACCGGTGATGCCAAACGGACGACGCAGTTCGAGGTGCGTCCAGTGGTATAACGGGTTGCCAATGGTGTGCGGAACGGTCGCGGCCCAGGCGTCAAACTTCTCGCGGTCGGTAGCGTCACCGGTACACAGGCGCTCAGCCACGCCGTTGGTGCGCATCGCGCGCCATTTGTAATGGTCACCCTTCAGCCAGATGTCATACAGGTTTTTGAAACGGTAATTTTCGGCAACCTGCTGCGGTGGCAAGTGGCAGTGGTAGTCGAAAATCGGCTGGTCTTTTGCGTAGTCGTGGTACAGGCGGCGAGCAAATTCGGTATCTAACAGAAAATCTTCGGTCATAAACGGCGTCATTATCGTCTTCCTCTTAACGAGAGCGTCAGAAATCGTATGTTCAGATGCTGCAAAGTTATCACACCAATTTCCACTGACCGAAGTTTTTTTCGTGAGTTAGATCAATAATCGTCGATAAAAAAATTACCCTCAAAGGAGTAAACCCTTCTGTAAGCCCCGCCAGCACTGGCTTTGTTCTCACAACAGAATATCCCTACAAAGAATCACACATTTGTGATGTCACTCACCTTTTAAAGTTGTATGACAAGTTATCTTTTCGCCGTCGCAAACTATAAGCCGACGGAATGCATTGCCGGTGTCAGATACATCGGATTTAACGGTACGGAAACCGACTTATGCACGAGTACTTATGGCAAGGTTCGGGCCGTTCCGGGAAATTCTCCCGGTTACGCCCCTCCCGTTACAGAACAGCTCCCGGCAACGGTTGAGGTGTTGCCGTGCCCCGGCACGGAAATAACATAACGATGAGGTTTTACATGCGTAAAATTAAAGGGTTACGTTGGTACATGATCGCACTGGTGACGCTCGGCACCGTGCTGGGCTACCTGACACGTAACACCGTGGCAGCAGCGGCTCCAACGTTGATGGAAGAATTGCATATCTCAACACAGCAATACTCCTACATCATTGCGGCGTATTCCGCCGCTTACACCATAATGCAGCCTGTTGCAGGTTATGTTCTTGATATTCTGGGGACTAAAATTGGTTATGCCTTCTTCGCCGTCGCCTGGGCTGTGTTCTGTGGTGCAACTGCGCTGGCAGGCAGCTGGGGTGGCCTGGCGCTGGCACGTGGTGCGGTCGGTGCTGCAGAAGCGGCGATGATCCCTGCGGGCCTCAAAGCCAGTTCCGAGTGGTTCCCGGCGAAAGAGCGCTCTATCGCAGTGGGTTACTTCAACGTCGGCTCCTCCATCGGTGCAATGATTGCGCCACCGCTGGTGGTCTGGGCTATCGTCATGCACAGCTGGCAGATGGCGTTCATCATCTCAGGTGTACTGAGTTTTGCATGGGCGATGGCGTGGCTGATCTTTTATAAACACCCACGTGACCAGAAAAAGCTGTCCGAAGAAGAACGTGAATACATCATCGGCGGGCAGGAAGCGCAGCACCAGACCAACAACGGCAAAAAAATGTCTGTCTGGCAGATTCTGGGCACGCGTCAGTTCTGGGGGATCGCCCTGCCGCGTTTCCTGGCTGAACCTGCATGGGGGACATTCAACGCCTGGATTCCGCTGTTCATGTTTAAAGTTTACGGCTTTAACCTGAAAGAGATTGCGATGTTCGCCTGGATGCCAATGCTGTTCGCAGACCTGGGTTGTATCGTTGGCGGCTACCTGCCACCGCTGTTCCAGCGCTGGTTTGGTGTCAACCTGATTGTCTCCCGTAAAATGGTGGTGACCATGGGTGCCCTGCTGATGATTGGCCCTGGCATGATCGGCCTGTTCACCAGCCCTTACGTAGCTATCGCCCTGCTGTGCATTGGTGGTTTCGCTCACCAGTCTCTGTCCGGTGCGCTGATTACCCTCTCTTCTGACGTCTTCGGACGTAACGAAGTGGCAACCGCAAATGGCCTGACTGGTATGGCAGCCTGGACCGCGAGCACCCTGTTTGCGCTGGTCGTCGGTGCGCTGGCGGACACCATTGGCTTTAGCCCGCTGTTCGCGGTACTGGCCATCTTCGACCTGATGGGGGCGGTGGTGATCTGGACGGTGCTGAAGAGTAAATCGGCAGATGAACTGGCGAAAGAGTCCCTCGGCGGACCGGCAACGCAGAGTTAGCATCGCTGTGCCGGGTGGCGGCTTCGCCTGACCCGGCCTACAAAACCCAATAAAACCCAGGCCGGGTAAGCGTAACGCCACCCGGCAAAATCTGCACAAAAGCCGCCGCCGGGCGGCTTTTTTCATGGCAAAATCTGGAGACTGGCGCACAAAAGTGGTATAACAAATAATCCGCCGTACCCTGCCTGGAGCGCATATGGAAATCACCGAATCACGTCGTTTATATCAACAACTTGCTGCCGAACTGAAAGATCGCATCGAGCAAGGGGTCTATCTTGTCGGTGACAAACTCCCCGCTGAACGCTTTATTGCTGATGAAAAGAGTGTAAGCCGCACCGTGGTGCGCGAAGCGATCATCATGCTGGAAGTGGAAGGCTATGTTGAGGTGCGTAAGGGTTCTGGTATACACGTGATATCCAGTCAGGCAAAACACTCCCCGGCACCGGATGAAAGCCTGGAGTTCGCCAGCTACGGTCCGTTTGAGCTGCTCCAGGCTCGTCAGTTGATCGAAAGCAACATTGCGGAGTTCGCGGCAACGCAGGTGACCAAACAGGACATCATGAAACTGATGGAGATCCAGGAGAAAGCGCGTAAGGAAAAATGTTTCCGCGATTCAGAGTGGGATCTGCAGTTTCACGTTCAGGTGGCTCTGGCAACCCAAAATACAGCACTGGCGGCAATTGTTGAAAAAATGTGGACTCAGCGCGTTCACAACCCGTACTGGAAGAAACTGCATGACCATATCGATTCACGCACCGTCGATAACTGGTGCGACGACCATGATCAGATCCTTAAGGCACTGATTCGTAAAGATCCGCATGCAGCGAAACTGGCGATGTGGCAGCACCTTGAGAACACCAAGCAGATGCTGTTTAACGAAACCAGTGACGACTTCGAATTCAATGCTGACCGCTATCTTTTTGCTGACAATCCTGTCGTTCATCTTGATACCGCGTCCAGTCTCGCAAAATAGCGTTCCTTTTCTCTGGCAGGCGCTTCGTTGCGCCTTCTGCCAGTAATGGGTAAGCAAAACATATATAGTGTCAGCCTTTGTAAATCCCCTCGCTCCCTTCCAGGGCTTACGCCAAAATCATCTCTCCCCTGCAAATTCTGTGACGCAGAACGTTGGGCTTTGTTACAATTGGATTCACTTCGCTATTTTGTAAGTTAGTGCTTGCTAACCAGCCAATTAACAGGGAACAGTGTTGGCCACATCTCAATGTGTCCGCGAGCGATCATAATGAAATCATAACAATGTCGCCGTGCTGTTTTTCCCGGATAACAGGCGTGACGTTAACCGATTTCCAGGAACACTGAATGGAACTTTTGACCCAACTACTGAATGCCTTATGGGCTCAGGACTTTGAAACGCTGGCCAACCCGTCCATGATTGGCATGCTCTATTTCGTCTTGTTTATGATCCTGTTTCTTGAGAATGGATTGCTTCCTGCCGCCTTTTTACCGGGCGACAGCCTGCTGGTGCTGGTCGGCGTTTTGTGTGCCAAAGGGGCGATGGCATTTCCGCAAACCATTTTGCTGTTAACCATTGCCGCCAGTCTCGGCTGCTGGGTGAGCTATATCCAGGGACGATGGCTTGGCAACACGCGGATTGTGCAAAACTGGCTTTCCCACCTGCCAGCGCATTATCACCAGCGCGCGCACCATCTTTTCCATAAGCATGGTTTGTCAGCGCTGCTGATTGGCCGCTTTATCGCTTTTGTGCGCACCCTGCTGCCGACCATCGCGGGCTTGTCCGGGCTGAGCAGCACACGCTTTCAGTTTTTCAACTGGATGAGCGGCCTGCTGTGGGTGCTGATCCTCACCACCCTGGGCTACGCGCTCGGCAAAACGCCAGTGTTTATGAAATATGAAGACCAGTTAATGTCCTGCCTGATGCTGCTGCCGGTCGTGCTGCTGGTGTTTGGCCTGATCGGTTCGCTGGTTGTGCTGTGGAAAAAGAAATACGGAGCCAGGGGCTAACGATGGCAATGACCCCGCTCTCTCTGCGCCGCTTCTCATACGCCATGATCGCGCTGATGATGTTCAGCGTCATGCTCCTGGCGTGGGCCGCGTTGCAGCGTCAGGAATCTACGCTGGCGATTCGTTCGGTGAACCAGGGTGCCAGCGTGCCGGACGGTTTTTCTGTCTGGCATCACCTGGATGCCAACGGAATTCGTTTCAAGAGCATAACTCCGCAGGATGATGTGCTACTGATTAAATTTGACTCCAGTGCACAAAGCGCAGCGGCAAAAGCCGTTCTCGACAGAACGCTGCCACAGGGTTATATCATTGCTCAACAGGATGACGATAGCCACACGGCGTCCTGGTTATCACTGCTACGCGACACGTCGCATCGCTTCGGATAACTTCCAGGATTCCGAATCTTTTCACTTACTTTGGTGAATATCCCGTTTACTTACTATGCTTAAGTACGCGGAGCACCCCTCAATGTTCTCCGCATGTTTCTGGATAGCGGTGTACGCCGCAACACAATGGAAGGTTTCTATAATGAAATACCGCATCACTCTGGCTCTGGCCCTTTTTTCTTTAAGCACAGCTTCCTTCGCCAATTCTCTCTGTCAGGAGAAAGAACAGGAAATTCAACGCGAGATCAGTTTTGCCGAAAAGCACAACAATCAGAACCGGATCGACGGTCTGAAAAAAGCGTTGAGCGAAGTGAAAGCCAATTGCACGGACAGCAAGTTGCGTGCCGATCACCAGAAAAAAATCGCTGAACAAAAGGACGAGATAGCTGAGCGCCGTCAAGACCTGCAGGAAGCGAAAGAGAAAGGGGATGCGGATAAAATTGCCAAGCGCGAGAGAAAGCTGAAAGAAGCGCAGGACGACCTGAAAGCGCTGGAAGCTCGCGATTATTGAGTTAACGGAAATCTCAACAGGAGAGAATCATGTCAAAAGATACGACGTCTGAACATCTGCGCGCTGAACTGAAATCCCTGGCCGATACCCTGGAAGAGGTGCTGAACTCCTCTGCCGACAAGTCAAAAGAAGAAGTCAGCAAGCTGCGCAGTAAAGCGGAGCAGGCGCTGAAAGAGAGCCGTTACCGCCTGGGTGAAACCGGCGATGCGCTGGCGAAACAGACTCGCGAAGCGGCGGCGCGCGCTGACGAATATGTCCGTGATAATCCATGGACGGGCGTTGGTATCGGTGCCGCCGTAGGTGTGGTACTGGGTGTTCTGCTGACGCGTCGTTAATTATGGAAGATCCTCGTCACGCACAAGGGCCTGCTAAAAACGTCCTCGGCATCGGCCAGCGTATTTTAACCACGCTGGTCGGGATTGCCGAAACGCGCGTCCGGCTGGCAGTGGTTGAACTGGAAGAGGAGAAAGCCAATCTCTTCCAGATGCTACTGATGCTTGGGCTTACCATGCTCTTCGCCGCATTTGGTTTGATGAGCCTGATGGTATTAATCATCTGGGCTATCGACCCGCAGTATCGGCTTAATGCGATGATTGCCACTACCGTTGTTCTGCTTGTTGCAGCATTGATTGGCGGTATCTGGACACTGCGTAAAGCGCGAAAATCCACCTTCCTGCGCCATACGCGCCAGGAGCTAGCTAACGATCGCGCTCTGCTGGAGGATGACAAGCCGTGAGCGACAAAGCCGAACGTCAGAAGCGAAAAGCGTACCTGCTAAGCCAGATCCAGCAGCAGCGGCTGGATCTTTCTGCCAGCCGTCGCGACTGGATCGAGGCGACGCATCGGTTCGATCGTGGCTGGAATACCTTCCTGAGCCTGCGTTCGTGGGCGCTGGTTGGCAGCAGCGTGATGGCAATCTGGACAGTCCGCCATCCTAATATGCTGATCCGCTGGGCTCGCCGTGGCTTTGGTGCCTGGAGCGCCTGGCGTCTGGTGAAAGCGACGTTGCGGCAGCAGCAGCTGAGGTAGCCTTCTCGCCGGGTGGCGGCTTCGAGGTAAAAGCAAAACGGTAACCCTGGTTACCGTTTTTTGTTTTTGCGCTCTCTCCCTGTGGGAGAGGGATGGGGTGAGGGCACCAGCCCGCACGCCCATTTGCTCAATATCTTTGAAAAAGATTGACAGTTTTCCTTGCTAACAATTGCCATCCGTCACGTTTACACTCCTCTCCATCGATAGCAAAGCCGCGGTATCTACCCGAATTTGCACATATTTAAAGTTCAGCCGCTGTTGTGGTTTCCTGGAGAGAGAAATGAAAAAATTAGAAGATGTTGGTGTACTGGTCGCGCGCATTCTGATGCCGATTCTGTTTATTACAGCAGGCTGGGGCAAAATCACCGGTTATGCGGGAACTCAGCAATATATGGAGGCGATGGGCGTACCGGGCTTCCTGCTGCCACTGACCATTCTGCTGGAGTTCGGCGGCGGCCTGGCGGTACTGTTCGGCTTCCTGACCCGCACCACAGCACTGTTTACCGCAGGCTTCACCCTGCTGACGGCGTTTATCTTCCACAGTAACTTTGCGGAAGGTGTGAACTCCCTGATGTTCATGAAAAACCTGACCATCGCAGGCGGCTTCCTGCTGCTGGCTATCACCGGGCCAGGTGCCTACAGCATTGACCGCCTTCTGAATAAGAAGTGGTAAGCAGGCTATAATTAATGAACACAAAGCGAGGAGATCTCTCCTCGCTTTTGCTTATCTGACGGAGGAGAACAAAATGGGACAACTCGTAGATGGTGTCTGGCAGGATGTCTGGTATGACACCAAATCCACCGGCGGACGCTTCAAGCGCTCAGCGTCGGCCTTCCGTAACTGGCTGACCGCCGACGGTACGCCCGGCCCGAGTGGCGAAGGTGGCTTTGCGGCGGAGAAAGACCGTTATCACCTTTATGTTTCCCTCGCCTGTCCGTGGGCACACCGCACGCTGATTGTACGTAAACTTAAAGGACTGGAATCGTTCATTCCGGTCTCGGTGGTAAACCCGCTGATGCTGGAAAACGGCTGGACGTTTAACAGTGACTTCCCTGCTGCGACCGGCGATGACCTTTACCACCACGACTTCCTCTACCAGCTTTATCTGCGTGCCGATCCGCACTACACCGGACGCGTTACCGTACCCGTGCTGTGGGACAAGAAAAACCAGACCATCGTCAGTAATGAATCCGCCGAAATCATTCGCATGTTTAACACGGCGTTTGATGCTCACGGTGCCCGCGCCGGGGATTATTATCCGGTTGAATTGCGTGAGAAAATCGACGAGCTGAACAGCTGGATTTACGACAACGTAAACAACGGTGTCTACAAAGCCGGTTTTGCCACCAGCCAGGAAGCCTATGACGAAGCGGTCGGGAAAGTATTTGAATCCCTGGAGCGTCTGGAGCAGATCCTCGGTCAGCACCGCTATCTGACGGGCGACCGCCTGACCGAAGCTGACATCCGCCTGTGGACGACGCTGGTACGTTTTGATCCGGTCTATGTCACCCACTTTAAGTGCGATAAGCATCGCATTAGCGACTACCTCAACCTGTATGGTTTTCTGCGTGACATCTACCAGATGCCGGGCATTGCTGAAACGGTCAATTTTGACCACATTCGCACCCACTATTTCCGCAGCCATAAAACCATCAACCCGACGGGCATTATCTCCATTGGCCCGTGGCAGGATCTGGATGAACCACACGGTCGCGACGTCCGTTTTGGATAAATATTAAGGGCATCAATAGATGCCCTTTTTTAATTCACAATCTCCATCTATCCTTACCTCGATCGCTTAAAAAACAAGTGATTGACTGATTAATGAGGCAAGGAAAATGGACTGGTATTTAAACGTACTGCGCAACTACATTGGATTTGGTGGCCGCGCCCGCCGCAAAGAGTACTGGATGTTCGCTCTGGTGAACTTCATTCTTCTCGTGGTGCTGGGCATCGTTGATAAAATTCTCGGCTGGCAGCAGGCCGGCGGGGAAGGCATTCTCACATCAATTTATGGCATATTTATTCTGCTGCCGTCCTGGGCAGTACAGTTCAGACGCCTGCACGACACCGATCGTTCAGCATGGTGGTTACTGTTGCTGTTGATTCCGGTGGTAGGTTGGATCGTGATTTTGATCTTCAACTGCCAGAATGGCACGCCGGGTGAAAACCGCTTCGGTCCAGACCCGAAAGTCAGCGCATAAAAAAAGCCCGGTGGCGCACAGCGCTCCGGGCCTGCACATTTATTTATTGTGGTGGGCAAAGAGCTTTGGTATTTCGCGCAAACACCACGACTTGGCTTCCCCCATACTGTCGCGCCGCCACGCCATAATGATATCCACTTCACTGGTGTATTCCGGGCTGACAACGCGCAGCCGCCCTTCGGCAATGTCTTTTTCAACAAACGGATACGGCATCGTCGCCACGCCCAGACCGGCCAGCAACGCCTGACGTTTATCTTCAAGAGACGTGACGGTCAGACGCGGCTGTTTATCCAGCAACTGCACCGTTAACACCGGACGCTCGCGCGCGGTGTCGGCCACTGCCACGCCACGATACTTCACGCGCGTCACTTCTGAGAGCGGCTCTGGCTCCTGGTGGATCGGATGATCCGGGGCAGCCACGTAAACGTTCATCACGCTGTAGAGCTTGCGGGAGTTGATTTCAGATGAGGATCGGAAGTGCATGTCCGGGGCAATCACGATATCCGCCCTGCCCGTCTCCAGACGCTCCCACGCGCCTGCCAGCACCTCGGTAATAATCGACAACTGGGTGTTAGCTTTATCCGCCAGTCTGTCCACCAGCGGGAACAGTGCCTCGGTAGGCACCAGCGCTTCGGTAACCAGCGTCAGATGGGTTTCCCAGCCGCGCGCCAGTGCTTCGGCGTCTGTCGTCAGCTTATCCGCTGCTTCCAGCAGCACACGACCGCGCTCCAGCAGCATTCGGCCAACGTTAGTGAATTTTGTTCGATGACCGGAGCGGTCAAAGAGCACCACGTCCAGCTCCTCTTCCAGCTTCTGCATGGTGTAGCTCAGCGCAGACGGAACGCGCCCCAGTTCATCTGCCGCTGCGGCAAAGCTGCCGCGCCGGTCAATCGCGTCCATGACGCGCAGCGCCTCAAGCGTCAATGCTCTCTCTTTAGCCATCTCGTTCTCATTCAGGAAATTTGAACATACCGGGCAGAATATCTGGCTAACAATGCAGCGTCCATACCTTTACCATTGTTTTAGTGTAAAGAGAGGTCAAGTTTATGATTACGACAAGAACAGCTAAACAGTGCGGACAAGCCGATTTCGGTTGGCTGCAGGCCCGCTACACCTTTTCCTTTGGACACTACTTTGACCCGAAACTCCTCGGTTATGCTTCACTGCGCGTATTAAATCAGGAAGTGCTCGCCCCAGGCAGCGCCTTCCAGCCGCGCACATACCCGAAAGTCGATATCCTGAACCTGATCCTGGAAGGCGAGGCAGAATACCGCGATAGCGAGGGCAATCATGTCCAGGCAAAGGCTGGCGAAGCGTTGTTAATTTCCACGCAGCCCGGTATGAGCTACAGCGAGCATAACCTTAGCAAAGACAAAACGCTGACCCGCATGCAGCTATGGCTGGATGCCTGCCCGGAGCGGGAAAATCCGCTGCTGCAGAAACTGGATTTGAACGGTGAAAAACAACAGTTAATTGCTTCGCCGGACGGCAGCAACGGTAGTCTGCAACTGCGCCAGCAGGTATGGCTGCACCATATTGAGCTGAAAAAAGGCGAGCAGGCGAGCTTCCAGCTTCACGGGCCACGCGCCTATTTGCAGTCGATCCACGGCACGGTGCATGCAGTGACGCACACGGAAGAGAAAGAAGCGCTCACCTGCGGTGACGGGGCGTTTATTCGTGATGAAGCGAATATCACCCTGGTGGCGGATACACCGCTGCGCGCGCTGTTGATTGATTTGCCGGTGTAGCCCCCTCACCCTCGCCCCTCTCCCCAAAGGGGAGAGGGGCGAGGAACGACTCACGACACCTTATTCGCCATAATCTCAATAATCTGCCGGTCCGTTTCCTGCATCGAGCGGCACGCCAGTGCGCACAGGTTCGAAATAGATTGCTCCAGATCGTGCGCAACAATCCCTTCGTTGCCCGTGACGGCGGAATCATCCAGCGCCATCATCACCGCTTTCCAGGCACTCCCGACGCTGGTCGAAACCTTCATTGCGCAGCTATTAGAAGCGCCGTCGCAGATCATCCCGCTGACATCACCGATCATGCTGCTGATAGCCATCGCGATCGTCTGGTAACTTCCGCCCATCAGCCACGCCATCCCTGCCGCGGCCCCCATTCCAGCAGTTGTCGCTGCACATAACGCCGACAAACGCGGAAGCTGGTGATGGATGTAGATCGCTGACAGATGCGAGAGCATCAGCGCCCGCGCCCGTTTTTCATCATCAGCCTGAATATGTTCGGCAACGACAACCACCGGCATGGTGGCGGTGATCCCCTGATTCCCGGAACCTGAGTTGCTCATCGCCGGAAGCGTCGCGCCGCCCATACGTGCGTCTGAAGCCGCGCTGGTGCGGATCACAATGTCGGAGCCGACATCCTGCGCCATCCATCCGCGCGAGCGCTGTTTATGCAGCGTCGCACCAATGTGCAGCCCCCACTTTCCGCTTAACCCTTCGCGGGAGAGCGCATCGTTGAGCCGCCCGGCATCCAGGATAAAGCGGATCGCCTCGAACGGCACCTGCTCCACAAACTCAAGGATCTGCGACAGCGTGGTGTTTGAGAGCACCGCCAGCGGATCGTCGGTGACCTGACGCTGTTGAGAGTCCAGCGTAAAGCGCGTTTCGCCCTGACAAACCACCTCCACGACGCGCGTATGCCCACCGGCAATGGTCACCATTGCCGAGGTGTCGCCAGCGTAAACACAGGCGCGCGAATAGAGGATTTCATCGCACGGTTCCTGCAACTTCACCTGCACTTTTCCGGCATTCAGCATCGCTTTTGCGCGGGCCAGCGCATCGGGGGTTGCGTCTTTTAACACCTCCAGCCCGGCGTGCGCATTACCGCCAATGGCCCCCAGTGCCGCCGCAATCGGTAGCCCGACCATTCCGGTGCCAGGCACTGTCACACCAAGACCGTTTTTCATCAGGTTCGGTGACACCCACGCCTCAATCTGCGTGATCTCACCGCCCAGTTGCTCAGCCGCAATCGCACACGCCAGCGCCAGTGAGACGGGTTCCGTACATCCCAGGGCAGGTTTAACTTCTTCCTGCACCGCGCGAATAAAATGGTTCCATAAAGAATTAGTTTGCTCAGACATCGTTACGACCTTATTTGCCCTCAGGAGAACGCGAGGAAAGGAGAAACACAAAGCAGCAGCCCGGTGATGACAATGATCACCAGCGACACGCCTTTATATTTGTGCAGCGCAGGGACTTTGTAGACCAGCCACGCCGGAATTAAGCAGCCGACCATGCCGAATATCGGGCTGCAAATAGAGGTAAAGCTCAGCACCGGTGCGTTTAAAACAATGGCGCTCCAGGCCAGCAGAATGGCGAAAAACATGATGCCTCGCTGCACCGTGTTTTCATTAATCTTCTCCGCTGGTATTTTGCGGCGCAGGATGTTCATCACGATGCCCTGAGTCGCCTCGCGGAAACCAAGATAGACGCCAAAGAACGCAGTCATGACCGCGAAAATATTGAGGATCACGCTGACGATTTTGACCCAGCCTGCGCCGTCGCCGCTGATAAATTGCGCCGCGATAGCCAGGGCAGAGATATTCTGCTCGTAGGCTTTAACCGCTTCATCGTGCCCCATCGCCAGGGTGAAAGAGACGGCGTAGAAAAAGACCGTCACAAACAGAATGCCAAAGGCAATATTCATTGCCCGCAGCGCTTTATGACGCGCCACCTCAACGGACTTTTCCCGTGAGCGATAGGAAATCACCATCGGACTTAGCGTCTGAATAAAGAGGATCGAGGTTAAGGTAAACGGCAGCGTAATAATGGCGTTTTTAATCAGCAGCCCCATCGGTGGCAGCATGCCCACGTTGGCTAAATGCCAGAGGCCAATCATCGACAATCCCAGTGCTGCGACCACAAATAACTTAGTGAGCACCATCAGGCTGGAGACTTTAAACAGCAGCTTTTCGCCGCGTGAAGAGATCGCCACCAGAATGCAGATGAGGAATAAACCGTAGAACGGATTTTCCGAGAGTAACCCGTCGGTCACGCCAAACGTGTGTAAATAAGAGGCGCTGTCGTTGGTGATGGCCGTGGAATACACAAACATCCAGATGACCAGCATCACGAAATAGAGTGCGCCTAATAAAATGCCCCAGTTTTTACCTAAATAACCGCTTATCACGCTCGGGTAGTCTTTGCATTCCGGCGATTCCGCCAGCGTATTAATAAACAATCGCTGGAAGAGGTACATGGCCGGATAACCAATAATCGACGAAAGTAAAAAGACCCACAGACCCATTAATCCCACCTGCACCGGGAGAAAAACAATCCCCGCGCCGATAGCCATCCCGATACTCATAATCACCCAGCCCGTATCGGTACTGTCGAATTTAATCGCCTCTCGCCATTCGCTTTCACTCATTCCCGCCCGCCTTGCCGCAGGGGAATCATTCACAATCACACTGCTGTTTGTTGCCGTATCCATAAAAAGGCACTCGCTTAGTTTGTAGGGTAAACAGTTATTTTTATGAGGTTCTGACCACCAGCGATAATGAGCCAGAGCGTTGCAGGTGTTTGTTATTGGTGTGGAAAGATCATATCCGGAGAGGGAGAGAAAAAAGTCACAATGTTTATAAGGATTTTCTGTTTCAGGAGGAAAATTTACTTCTTTAACGGAGAATATTGCGGAGTTTTTCTAAAAGTGATGGTGATCAAGAAATGAAAGTCCCCCTCATGACGAGGGGGATAATAATCGTGCTGATTTACATCGCCTGCGTAAACGTCCTCGAAATCACGTCCTGCTGCTGCTCACGCGTCAGGGCATTAAACCGCACCGCATACCCTGAAACGCGGATCGTCAGGTTCGGATAATTCTCCGGATGCTCAATCGCATCCAGCAGCATTTCCCGGTTCATGACGTTGACGTTCAGGTGCTGCCCGCCTTCGATAGCCGCTTCGTGGTGGAAGTAACCGTCCAGCAGCCCCACGAGGTTAGTTTTACGCACCCCCTCATCTTTCCCAAGCGCCTGCGGCACGATGGAGAAGGTATAAGAGATACCGTCTTTCGCGTAGGTGAACGGCAGCTTGGCGACCGAGGTTAACGAGGCCACTGCCCCTTTTCTGTCGCGCCCGTGCATCGGGTTCGCGCCTGGGGCAAACGGCGTGCCGCCGCGGCGTCCATCCGGCGTGTTCCCGGTCTTCTGGCCGTACACCACGTTTGAGGTGATGGTCAGGATCGACTGGGTCGGCACCGCGTTGCGGTAGGTTGGCAGCGCCTGAATTTTCTTCATAAAGCGCTCGACCAGGTCGCAGGCGATGCTGTCCACGCGATCGTCGTTGTTGCCGTACTGCGGGTAGTCCCCTTCGATGACAAAATCGACCGCCAGACCGGTATGGTCGCGCACCGGTTTTACCGTCGCATATTTAATCGCTGACAGGGAATCCGCCGCCACCGACAGTCCGGCGATGCCGCAGGCCATCGTGCGGTAAACGTCGCGGTCATGCAGCGCCATCAGCGAGGCTTCGTAGCTGTACTTATCATGCATGTAGTGAATGAGATTCAGCGCGCTGATGTACTGCACCGCCAGCCAGTCCATAAAGTGATCGAGGCTCGCCATCACGGTGTCGTAGTCCAGCACGTCATCCAGCAGCGGCTCGGTTTTCGGGCCGACCTGGATCTTCAGCTTCTCATCCACCCCGCCATTGATTGCATAGAGCAGCGTTTTCGCGAGGTTGGCGCGCGCGCCAAAGAACTGCATCTGCTTGCCGATCACCATCGGGCTGACGCAGCAGGCAATGGCATAATCGTCGCTGTTGAAATCCGCACGCATCAGATCGTCGTTCTCATACTGCAGCGACGAGGTAACGATCGACACCTGCGCGGCGTATTTCTTGAACGCAATCGGCAGTTGTTCGGACCAGAGGATCGTCAGGTTTGGCTCCGGCGCGGGTCCCATGGTGTGGAGCGTATGCAGGTAGCGGAAGCTGTTCTTCGTCACCAGCGTGCGGCCATC
This sequence comes from Enterobacter sp. MALB-1, assembly GCF_041021625.1. NCBI lineage: Bacteria > Pseudomonadati > Pseudomonadota > Gammaproteobacteria > Enterobacterales > Enterobacteriaceae > Enterobacter > Enterobacter sp. MALB-1. Next base: position 643,953 of record NZ_JBDPJL010000001.1, on the reverse strand, counting down.
CAGCCCCATCCCGCCGATCACTTCGGTCGCCCAGATCGGATCGCCGGAGAAGAGCGTGTCGAACTCCGGGGTACGCAGGAAGCGCACCATGCGGATCTTCATAATGAAGTGGTCGATCAGCTCCTGTGCCTGAACCTCATCCAGCCGCCCGGCCTGCATATCGCGTTCAATGTAGATATCCAGGAACGATGCCGTGCGCCCCAGCGACATCGCCCCGCCGTTCTGGGATTTCACCGCCGCCAGATAAGCAAAGTACACCCACTGCACCGCTTCCTGGGCCGTTATCGCCGGACGTGAGATATCAAAGCCATAGTTCGCCGCCATCTGCTGGATCTGCAGCAGCGCGCGCTTATGTTCCGCCAGCTCTTCACGCAGGCGGATCGTGGCCTCCAGATCTTCACCACGCTCCAGTTTTCCCTGAAGATCGGCGAACTGCAGCTCACGTTCACGCACCAGATAGCTGATGCCATACAGCGCCACGCGGCGGTAGTCACCAATGATACGCCCACGCCCGTAGCCGTCCGGCAGGCCCGTCAACACGCCCGATTTACGGCAGCGCATCATCTCCGGGGAGTAGACGTCAAACACGCCCTGGTTGTGGGTTTTTCGCAGCTCGGTAAACAGGTATTCAAACTGCGGCTCCATCTCGCGGCCATACGCCTCGAATGAACTGCGGATCATGTTGATCCCGCCATACGGATGCAGGGCACGCTTGAGCGGTTTATCCGTTTGCAGGCCGACGATGGTTTCCAGATCTTCGTCGATATAGCCCGGTCCGTGGGCGGTGATGGTGGTGGCAATGTTCGTGTCAAAGTCCACGGGCGCGTGGGTGGCATTCTCCTGACGAATGCCGACCATCACCTTTTGCCACAGCGCCGTCGTTGCAGGCGTCGCCTGCGCGAGGAAAGCCTCATCGCCTTCATAAGGGGTGTAGTTATGCTGAATAAAATCGCGCACGTTAACGGCGTCTTTCCATTCTTCACCGCGAAACCCGGCCCATGCGTCGCTGTAGGGCGCGACGCCTGTATCGATTGTTACTTTCATTTGATTCTCGCTTTATCAGGCGTAAGCCGCAGCCGGAATGACCTTTCCAAGACGGAGGGCATCCAGCGCGATCATTTTTTCTTCATTGGTAGGGACAACCGCGCAGGCCACGCGGGACGACTCGGTGGAGATCACGCGCTCGCCCGCACTACCCGGCAGAGCGTTTTTGGCGTCGTCGAGGCTGATACCAAAGACCTTGAGGCGCTCAACCACCAGTGCGCGGATCAGTTTTGAGTTTTCGCCGATACCACCGGTAAACACCACACCATCCAGGCGGTGCAGCGATGCGGCGTGACCGGCGATATGCCGCGCGATACGGTGTACAAACGTGTTAATCGCCAGTTGCGCGCGCTGATTACCCTCGTGCCAGGCTTTTTCCAGAGTGCGGAGATCGGATGAAATTCCGGAAAGGCCAAGCAGGCCGGACTCTTTATTGACCACGCGCTCCAGATCCTCGAACGACTGGCCGGTCTGCTGAGCAATCCACGCCATCGCGCCAAAATCGACATCGCCACAGCGCGTGCCCATCACCAGCCCTTCCAGTGGCGTCATTCCCATAGAGGTATCAACGCTTTCACCGTTACGTACCGCACAGATGGATGCGCCGTTGCCAAGATGGGCGATGACCAGCCCGCTATCATCGGGGGACAGCCCGAGAAGCGTATGCGCCTGACCAGCCACGTAGCGGTGAGAGGTGCCGTGGAAGCCGTAGCGACGCACGCCCAGCTCTTCGAAATAGCGGTATGGTAAGCCGTAAAGATACGCCTGCGGCGGCAGCGTCTGGTGGAAGCTGGTGTCGAACACTGCCACCTGCTGTACGCCGGGGAACAAATGCGCTGCCGCTTCCACGCCATTCAGATTGGCGTAGTTATGCAGCGGGGCCAGAGGGGAAACCTGGCGGATCTGTTCAATAACCTCTTCAGTGATCAGGGTCGACTCGCTGAAAAGCTCACCGCCGTGAGCAATACGATGGCCAATTAAGGCCACGCTGCTCATCAGGTCGCGCTTTTCCAGCTCCAGGGCGATGGCAGCCAGCGCCCCTTCGTAGTCCTGGTGAGCCAGTCTGACCGGCTCACCCCCGTTCACGGAAATAAAGGCGTTTTCAGTATTAATGCCGTCTGCAATGCCCGTCATCAGGGCATCGCAATTTGATGCATCCAGAACCGAAAACTTAACAGAGGACGATCCACAGTTAATAACCAATACAACCGGAAACTCAATCATGGTATGACTCCGCTCTTCCTGAGCTTTGATCAGAACAATTTGTAAACGATATTCAGAATGGTCAGCAGCCCGACCGTGGTCACGAAGATGTTCTCCGCTCTGCCTTTGAATTTCGCCAGTGCAGGTGCTTTACGGATGGCGTACATCGGCAACAGACACAGCAGAGAGGCGATGATTGGCGCGCCCATGGCTTCGATAAGGTCGAGAATGTTCGGGTTGGCGTACGCAACAACCCAGGTGGAACCCATAATGAAGACCATACTGATCGTGTTCAGTTTGCCCACAGAGACTTTTGTCTTATCGCCCTTGTAACCAAACTTCAGAATCAGGCCGTTCAGCCCCTCCAGCGTGCCCAGGTAGTGGCCGAAGAAGGATTTGAAGATAGCGACCAGCGCGATGATGGACGCGCCATATTCCAGCACGGTGGCGAAAGTGGATTTGCTCCCTGACATCGATGCGAAATGGTTCGCCAGATAAGAGAGCACCGGAATATTCTGCGCTTTGGCGTCCGCCATGTTCTGCGGAGAGAGCGTGAACAGGCAGCTAAAGGCGAAGAACATCACCACGGCGACCATCAGCATGCTCGCGCGGCCGATGATTTTGGAACATTTCTGCTCGGTGAATTCTTTACCAAACTCTGGCTCGTACTCTTCGCGCTTGGAGACCACGAATGAAGAAACGATCGGTGAGAAGTTAAAGGAGAAGACCATGATGGAGATCCCCAGCCACACCGTAACCAGAATACCGTCATGGCCGGTAAAGGCGATATCGCTCAGGTTGACCTGGTCGATCACCGCAGAGTTCCAGTACGGGATCAGCGACAGGGAAATCAGCACCAGACTGGCGATAAACGGGAACACCAGGAAGCTCATCACCTTCACCATCAGGTCTTTACCAAACCAGATAACAAAGGCCATCAGCAGCAACAGGAACAGCGCCACAAAGCCGCGGTTCAGCGCGGGCATCTGGAGCTGGTTTTCCCAGAAGGTCATAAAAGTGTTAGTAATGGTGACGCCGTAAATCCACAGCAGCGGGCAAATCGCAAAGAAGTAGAGGAAGGTGATCACCACCCCGCCGGTCTTACCGAAATGCTCCTCCACCGTTTCGGTGATGTTCCCGGAGACGTTGCTGCCGGACAAACACAGACGCGCCAGCGCGCGGTGGCAGTAAAAGGCGATCGGGAAGGCGAGAAGCAGCATCAGCAGGATGGGGATCAAGCCGCCAAAGCCTGCGCGGATCGGGAAGAACAGCACGCCTGCGCCAATGGCGGTACCAAACAGGCCCAGCGTCCAGGTGGTATCAGACTTACGCCAGGTGGACGTTTTTGTCTGGCCAACGATAATGCTTTCAGTGTTGCTCATAGGTCATCCTTTTATGCGTCAACAAAGCCAGTAATTTGGGAAACACGGGAGAGATCGATATTGCCCCCGGAAATAATGCAGACGGTTTTACGCCCCTGAATATAGTGATCGAGCTTGCCGCTTAATAACGCGGCACACGCCAGCGCTCCGGCACCTTCTGTCACCACTTTATTTCGTTGAATGAGCGCAATCATGCTGTTGCGAATGTCATCTTCGCTGACCAGCACGATGTCATCGACTAATTCACGAACAATTTCGAAGGTTAAATTACCCGGACGAGAAACATCGCAACCGTCTGCTAATGTGCCGGTGACACGATGGCTCATTATTTCTCCGGCATGGTATGACGCCGCCATACCGTGAACATTTTCGGACTGCACGCCGATAATATTAATGGTTGGGTTGATGGATTTAATCGCCGTGGCAATACCGGCAATTAACCCGCCACCGCCGATGGGCACAATCACATTATCCACATCATATAAATCTTCGAGAATTTCGAGGCCGATGGTCCCTTGCCCGGCAATCACTTTTGCGTCGTCGTATGGCGGGATAAAAATACGCCCTTCCATCTCCACGATTTCGCTCACTTTGGCGATGGTGTCGTTGAAGTTTTCGCCGTGCAGCACCACTTCAGCCGAGTAGTCGCGGGTCGCAGCAACTTTGGATTTCGGCGCGCCCATCGGCATCACCACTTTACCGTCGATACCGAGCATGGCACAGGAGAGCGACACGCCCTGTGCGTGGTTCCCCGCCGAGCAGGCGACAACGCCTTTGCGTTTTTCAGCATCGGTCAGCGAGCTTAATTTATTAAACGCACCGCGAATTTTAAAGGAGCCAGTACGCTGCATATTTTCAAATTTAAGGAATATCTCACCCTTACAACGTTCGCTGAGGTAATTTGAACGCGGCATACCGGTTTTATATATTTTTCCTGCCAGTCGTTTTCTGGCATCCTGAATATCTTCAATGGTCACCGGGAGATCGTAGGTAATGTGCATAATATCCTCGTTATAATAATTCATTGTTTTCAGGCAAAGTCAGGGTATCAGAGCGTAAATAATGCTCTGGGTGTTTTTTAAAAAAGAATCATACTGAACCGGGTATTAACGCTTCATCGTCGTCGTTCGCTATTCTGTGAGGAATATTGTTTCGCCAGCTCAACTAATACTGACGCCGATTTTTTTATACTGTAATTTTTTGACCATACGGCGGCGTAACGCGCCACGGGTAATTCATCTTCAACCGGCAACACAACAAACTGGTCGGAACCGAATGGCGCAATCATGTCGCGGGGAATAACCGTGAGATAATCGGCATTCAGGACAAGGTTATAAATGGTGACGACGGAATCGGTCTGGACGATGTTTTCAATACTGATGTGGTTGTTTTGCAGGGTGTTCAGGAGTTCTTTGTAGTAGCCCATATCGGTTTGCGGCATCACCCACTGTTCGTGCGTGAGCGATGCCAGTGTCGTCGAGCCGGTGCACGTTCGTGATTTACTGGCAACCAGCACAAACTCGGATTCAAACAGCGGCTCGACGTGGAGATCCTGCAGCAGCATCTCGTCGCTCAGCGTACCAATGGCGAAATCCAGTCGGCCATCGCGAATCGCAGGCAGGAAGGAGGAGAGCTGCGCTTCATACATGGAGACGCGCGCTTTCGGGAACACTTCCTTGAACTTTTTGATCATCTCCGACAGGAAGGTGAAGCCAATCAGCGAGGGATAACCAAAGGAGACATCCATGACGGTACTAAAACTGAGGCTGTTAATCTCGCTCACCATGTTTTTCATTTCGCGGGTGATCGACTCAGAGTACGACAGCAGCACCTGGCCTGCAGCAGTGAGTTTCACGCCGGTGTTTTTGCGGATCATCACTTCCACGCCGAAGTAGGATTCGATATCGCTGATGATTTTGCTGACGGCGGGTTGCGTCAGACCCAGTTGTCTTGCAGCAGAACCTATGGAGCCACTTTTAATGACTTCCTGAAATACAACAAGGTGCTGTGTTTTCGGTAGAATAATAGTGTTCATAATATTCTGCGCTTATTTCCCTATGACGGGGTGAATTCTACTCAATATTGTTTCAGAGGGTATGTGCTGTTACTCACAATTTATCTTTTCACAGGATTTTACGACCCGCCACAAAGCCTTTAAAACACTTTAAAATCAATAAATTACACGGTTAAAAATACGCTATCTTGATGATATTGATCAACAAAATATGCGGTAATAAATTTATTTTATGGCGATAACTATGGTGAATTTTTCACACATGAAAATATCAATTAAGACTATCTTTCAGGCAATTAAAGATTAATAAATAGGCATTATTCGTTTAAAACATTTTTGTAATTTATCAAATATGATAATAATCATTTTTCCGATCAGGCAGAAAGAGTGGAATACATCACACATTCACAGGGTAAATGTTTTTGAATTCAATATATGCTTATCAAATAAGAAAACATTCAGAACCATTAAGGCAACAACCATAACAAATCAACAACACTGGAAAATCACGATTTTTTAGCGCGAAATTTTGTGATTGCGATCATCTGCGGAGGATGAAGAAAACCATTAATCTATAAACAGTGAAATGTGCTTAGTGTCGCAAATTTGAGAATTAGTATCGTTTGGATGATTTGACACACAGGGACGAAAAGCAAAAACCCCGCCGAAGCGGGGTTCTTTAAGAAGTTGAAGCTGACCGATAAGCCGGGTTCGTTCAACCATACGTCAGGCATCTGCGGCGCTGGAGTTGTCTTGTGTTGCAGACTGTATCTCAATTTGTGTGACAGATAAAGCTGGTTAACAAGCAAAAGAAAGGCCAGGACTAAGCCCCAGCCACTTAGCTCACGGATTAAATCCGTGAAAGCGGTTAGCTTACATTTCGACTTTGTCGAAATGCTTCGCGTGCTTCGTTCAAACTCATGACATTAGTTCCGCCTCGGTAGTCAGAGTCCTCAGCTTGAACAGGGTCATTTTCCCAGTTGCAAACTGGACAAATCTCGTAACTACCTTCTTCGGGAAACTCATGTCGACCGCAGCAAGGGCACGAGTGGACGAGATCCATCATTTCAAACTTCGCCCCCTGAAATCTGGTAGTCGAGCTCTTCCTGATAGAATTCTTTACCTAAAATCCCTTCAATGGCTCTAACTTTTTGTTCGGTAAGATTCCATCCCCCAAGCCCCGCAACAAAGTCGTTATAGTCCTCTTCGCTCCACCCCATAACGTTACTAACTTCAGGAAGTTTTTCTTTAGGTACTTCAACCTCAAAAACAAGTAGCTCATCAATACGATCAAATGCATCAACAGTATAAATAATTGTCATTTTTCTACCCTTCTAGTTGGATCCGCTGGCTTGGTCTGCTCTCCTGATACAGGATCAAACTCCCCGAGATGGTTTCGACCTGAACGATCATACATTTCAACTGTACCATGCTGTGAATCCCACTCGAAAATACGCCCTTTAGAATCCTTCCATCTTGAGCGCAATGTTCCCCCACCTTTTACTGGGGTTCTTTTCTTAGCCGTTTTAGCATCCGGAAATGCGGGTAATGGCGGTGTACTTCGTGGAGCAACATGATACTTATGATCCGCATTCAGATAGATATAAATCGGGTCAAACGTCCCCAACGGATGCACCAGAATATAATCCCGGAAGGGGCGCTCTCCAGGTGCAGGGGTAACGGTTGACCACGGGCTGTTGATTTCACTTTCCGGGTAAACCAGCACGTTTGGTGGAATATAGACGTTATCTTGATTGCCGGTGTTGGAAGGCAAAGCATATCCCGGATCGTCTGGTGTCCATACGATAGTTGGTTTGTTTGCGCCATCCTCCCAGAGCTCATAGTTACCGGTGGCGGTATTCTTCTGAAGCATACGCACCGGAACTTTATCCTGACCGCCTCTCGCACTAACGTGAAAACCTTTCGGCTTCACTGTGCCGTACTGGTCAGCCTCCCAGCGAAAACGAATACGGGTAGGAACATCTTCTTTATTCTGTGCGGCCTGTTCAAGGCGCATTCTGTCGATGTAATCCTGTTCGCCGCTGTTGAGCTTCGGAGAATAGAACATACCGAAGAGCAGAATAGTAGAGGGGTTCGGTGCAATCCAGTGACCAGCCGTCGAAAGATTCCCGCCGATTTTCTGCATTGCTGCGTATCCAGCCTCAATTGCAGCATCAGTGGTGATCCCTGCTGTCGACGCGGCTCTTGCTGTTGCCATCGCAGCGGTCGCTGCCGCTTTAGAGGCATCCGGGGAGCTGAAAAGGCGTTTATACCACGGGCGATTATCTTCTGGTGGTGGGGTCGGTTCAGCGGGTTTATGCTTCTTTGCTGCCTGCGCGTGCTGGACGGGTTCCGATCCAGTTTGTTCTGGTTGAGGCAACGCTCGGTAGTAGCCAGCATGACCGAAATTATCAACGAATTCCTGATCTGTTCCTGCGTCGGTACAACCTTCTCCCCGTAAACAGGATTTTGCAAAAACAGGTAATGCACTAAAGGCTGCCGTAGCGGCAATCGCTTGATTAATGGGCCATTCTGCCGCCCACTTTTGGTGCTCTTCGAAAGGATCGCCCGAGCTGTCTTCTACCCAGAGTGTTGTCGTGCCCATTACCTGATTGTTTTTGCAGTTACACAACACCTGATCACCAGTGGCAACACAGGGTTTGTTTTCCGCAAAGTAGTATGCTGTGCCATTTATCTGAAATGGTCCATTGCAGGTTTCTTTCGGACACCAAGCCATATCGCCATTTAGCGCAATATTCCTGTCTTCAATAATTGTTGAGGAAGCTGAAATAACCTCTCCACCGCTCGTAGTCCTGTCTCCGAGCCTTACCAGCGCTCTGGTCATAAGTCCCTCTATTTACCATAAAAAAATTGCTGCGAGTGAATTGTAAAAATAACGGTCATTCGCCGAAAGCGGCTCTTCACCTGAAGTGAAACTGCGTTTTAATGCATTCATAATATAAATGCATTATGTGGTTTCATTCAGACCGTGAAGTATTGAAGATTTTGCTGTACGGACAATGTTTCGACCTGGTGGCGTAGGTAAAGGTGTAAATGCTATTGCTGTATACACACCGGGTCCGCCCGTTTGCCGTGGTTGTCGTTTCGGGTTGCTCGTAGCCACGCGCCCGACTGTTGCGTTTAAGGTCATCAATAATCCTCAAAGCATTACTGCACAACCTTTCATTCTTTATCTCCTCACAGTTATCAGAGTTGGCTCATTATTGAATTCAGTAATGATATTTTAATCGCATATATCGATAAAATTTATCTATAAGATCTATTTTATTTATATATGCGGTTATCGTGTGCCTTTGAATTTTCACTCTCACAGCATGAAAGGATTGTGACCTTGAGCACTAATAACCTGAAAAATAAGGATCTGTGCTTCTATCTCTACATGACTGCGCCCTTGATACTTCCTGTTGCTTATTATTTCACCATGAATGATAAAGTTTCCCTGGCAGTCTTTTACGTGGTGGCTTTGGTATTGGTGTACCTAGACCAGAAAGAGTTGGTGAAAGCGGCTGTTGAATCGGAACCGCAGGTTGCAGGGTCAGCCTTAGGGATTATCATCTGCCCGCCTATTTATGCCTATGGCCGAGCTATGAAAAGGTGGAGATGGCTTGCGGCGTATCCAGAGACATGCGAAAAAAGCCACCTGAAGGTAGTCGGAAATGAAGGCGGTAGCGGTTGCCACGCTTTAGGATATTCGGGATGGAACAGCCGTTGGTGTGCCTCGTTTGTATCACAGTCTGTGTCACAGTTTTGCCTTATAAAGCCTGAGACACACCAACGTATTGTTTTAGAATGAGTTGAAGCTGACCGATAAGCCGGGTTCTGTCGTGGACAGTCATTCATCTAGGCCAGCAATCGCTCACTGGCTCAAGCAGCCTACCCGGGTTCAGTACGGGCCGTACCATGTGAACCCCTATTTGGCCTTGCTCCGGGTGGAGTTTACCGTGCCACGGACTGTTACCAGCCGCGCGGTGCGCTCTTACCGCACCCTTTCACCCTTACCTGATCCCGCTTGCGCGGGCCATCGGCGGTTTGCTCTCTGTTGCACTGGTCGTGGGTTTCCCCCCCAGGCGTTACCTGGCACCCTGCCCTGTGGAGCCCGGACTTTCCTCCCCTCCGCCCGTCTCCCCCGAAAGGGACGACGACGAAGCGGCGACTGTCTGGTCAGCTTCGGCGCGCAGTATAGTGGGTTTGCGCGCCGCTGTCACCCTTGGGTATGCATCCCCACCAGCAAAGTGGCGGCGATATTGCGTGAAGCGCGGTAAATGTTGTCATACGCACCGCGGAACGCCTCCTCCAGGGAGCCAATACTGGTCAGCACGCTGAACACCGCATCGATGCCGTACTGGTGCACCACGCCTACGTCCGGAGTAAGGCTACCGGCAATCCCAATCACTGGCTTATGGTATTTTTTGGCAACATCCGCGACGCCGACAGGTACTTTGCCATGAATGCTCTGGCTGTCGATGCGCCCTTCTCCCGTCAGCACCCAGGTACAGTCGTGGATATGTTCTTCGAGGTTAAGCGCCTGGGTGACAATCTCAATGCCGCTCCTAAGCTCCGCACCGAGAAACGCCATCAGCGCCGCGCCCATTCCGCCTGCCGCCCCCGCGCCAGGAACATGCTTTACGTCAATGCGCAGGGATTTTTTAATCACATCCGCGTAGTGGCTGAGGTTGGCATCAAGTTCAAGGATCATCCCCTCGGTCGCCCCTTTTTGTGGACCAAAGATGCGCGACGCCCCTTTCTCTCCCACCAGCGGATTGGTGACGTCGCAGGCGACGCGAATTTTGCAGCCCTTCAGCCTGCCATCAAGCCCCGAAATATCAATGCTGTTAAGGGCCATCAGGCTACCGCCGCCATAACCAATCTCCGTCCCGTTGGCGTCGGTGAGTTTTGCCCCGAGCGCCTGTATCATCCCCGCGCCGCCGTCGTTGGTTGCGCTGCCGCCGATGCCGATAATGATATTACGCGCGCCTTTATCGAGTGCGCGGAGGATAAGCTCTCCGGTGCCGCGTGAGGTTGTAACAAGTGGATTACGCTGTGCCGGAGGGACAAGCGCCAGACCGCTGGCAGCCGCCATCTCAATAAAGGCCGTGCTACCGTCACCGGACATTCCCCAGCAGGCATTCACCTTTTCACCCAACGGGCCCGTGACCACGGCATGCTGTTCTGTACCCAGGGTAGCGGCGATCATCGCTTCAACGGTACCTTCCCCGCCGTCGGCTACAGGAACAGAAACATAAAGTGCATCGGGGAAAATCTCCCGAAATCCTTTTTCTATCGCCTGAGCTACCTCGGTGGCAGAAAGGCTTTCTTTATAAGAGTCTGGCGCGATTACGATTTTCATAGTTGTAGCCTGTTACAGCGCAGATCCGGCCTGGACCGTAGGCCCGGCAAGCGTAGCGCCACCGGGCAGGACGTCATTAGCGAGCAACTTCCACCTTCGCCAGTTTTTCGTAGTAGCACGCAAGCGCGCTGTGGTCGGCGGTGCCCAGTCCATCCGCACGCAGCGCCTGCATCATCTCCATGACGGCGGCAGTCAGTGGCAGCTGTGCCCCCACGCCATGGGAGGTGTCCAGCGCGTTCGCCAGATCTTTAATGTGCAGGTCAATTCGGAAACCGGGCTTGAAGTTACGATCCATCACCATCGGCGCTTTGGCATCCAGCACGGTGCTGCCCGCCAGGCCGCCGCGGATAGCCTGATACACCAGATCCGGATTTACGCCCGCTTTGGTTGCCAACGTCAGCGCCTCTGACATCGCAGCAATGTTCAGCGCCACGATCACCTGGTTTGCCAGCTTGGTGACGTTGCCCGCACCGATTTCACCGGTATGCACCACAGAGCCCGCCATTGCTTTCATCAGATCGTAGTATTTGTCGAAAATCGCCTTGTCGCCGCCCACCATCACTGACAGCGTGCCGTCGATAGCTTTTGGCTCGCCGCCGCTGACCGGTGCATCCAGCATGTCCACGCCTTTCACCTTCAGCGCCTCGCTGATTTCGCGGCTTGCCAGTGGTGCGATAGAACTCATATCAATCACCACCAGGCCCGGTTTTGCACCGTCGATGATGCCGTTTTCACCCAGCGCCACCTCCTTCACGTGCGGGGAGTTGGGCAGCATGGTGATGATCACGTCGCACTGTTCGGCAACCGCTTTGGCAGTGGTGGCTGTTTCTGCACCTGCTGCGATCACCTCTGCCACGGCGTCTGAATTGCGGTCTAACACCACCAGTGAGTAACCCGCTTTGATGAGGTTCTTACTCATTGGTTTACCCATGATACCTAAGCCAATAAAGCCCACTTTCAGCGTCATAATCTTGTCCTCAATGATGGTTATTTTTTAAAAGCGTCTGCTAATTTCTGCGTGGCGGAGCGGAATACGCCGAGGTCACTGCCAACGGCAACAAACGTCGCGCCCCACTCCAGATAGCGGCGGGCATCAGCTTCAACAGGAGCCAGAATGCCGCACGGTTTACCGTGCGCTTTGGCGCGGGTGAAGATGTGCTGAATGGCGCGCTGCACGTCCGGATGACCCGCGTTGCCCAGGTGTCCTAACGCAGCGGCCAGATCGCTTGGCCCCACGAAGATGCCGTCTACACCGTCGGTTGCGGCAATGGCATCGACGTTATCAACGCCCTGCTGACTCTCAATCTGTACCAGGATGGTGATGTTCTTGTTGGACTGCGCAAAGTAGTCCGGCACGGTGCCAAACATGTTGGCGCGGTGTGAAACGGACACGCCGCGAATGCCTTCCGGCGGATAGCGGGTAGAGGCTACGGCCAGCACCGCTTCTTCTTCCGTTTCTACGAACGGGATCAGGAAGTTGTAGAAACCGATATCCAGCAGACGCTTGATGATCACCGGCTCATTAGTAGGAACACGCACCACCGGCGCGCTCGGGCTGCCTTTTAACGCCATCAGCTGTGGAATAAAAGTGCTGATATCGTTCGGCGCATGTTCGCCGTCCAGCACCAGCCAGTCGAACCCGGCCAGACCCAGCACTTCGGTGCTGATCGGGTTTGCCAGCGCAGACCAGCAGCCAATCTGGATCTGGTGCGCCGCGAGGGCCGCTTTAAACTTGTTCGGGAAGATATCGTTACTCATCGCTTATACCTTTGCTTATTTCTGCAATTCCATACGTTTGATGTCGCCTACCACGAACAGGTAGCAGACCATCGCCATCAACGCTGAACAGCCAACGAATACCAGTGCCGCGTTGAACGAATGCAGTTCACTGACCAGATAACCAATGACCAGTGGAGTCGCAATCGACGCCACGTTGCCAAAGACGTTAAACACCCCGCCGCACAGGCCGACAATCTCTTTTGGTGCCGTGTCGGAAATCACCGGCCAGCCCAGCGCACCAAAGCCTTTGCCGAAGAACGCCAGCGCCATCAGGGCCACCACCAGCGTGGTGTTATTGGTGTAGTTACACAGAATGATGGACGACGCCAGCAGCATACCGAGCACAATTGGCAGCTTACGCGCCAGGGTGATCGACTTGCCCTGCTTAATCAGATAATCCGAGAACACCCCGCCCAGCACGCCACCGGCAAAACCGCACAGCGCCGGAATCGAGGCCACCAGGCCCACTTTCAGAATCGACATTCCCTTTTCCTGCACCAGATAAATCGGGAACCAGGTGAGGAAGAACCAGGTGATGGTGTTGATAAAGTATTGACCAAAAAAGACGCCCAGCATCATGCGGTTGGTCAATAACTGTTTGATGTAATGGAGCTTAGGACCGCTCGCAACCTGCGCACCCGGCTTTTTGTGGTCCATATCCACCACCGCGCCGCCTTCGGAGATGAACTTCAGCTCCTGCTCAGACATGCGCGGATGGTCGGTCGGGTTATGGATAAACTTCACCCAGATGCCGGTCAGCACAAAACCAATCACGCCCATCACGGTGAAGACATGTTCCCAGCCCCAGGCAAAGGTTAACCAGCCCAGCAGCGGAGAGAAGATTGCCAGTGAGAAATATTGCGCCGCATTAAAGAGAGCCGATGCCGTACCACGCTCTTTGGTCGGGAACCAGGCCGCCACAATACGGGCATTCGCCGGGAATGACGGCGCTTCCGAGAAGCCGAGCATAAAGCGCATGATAAACATCGACACGCCCGCCCAGGCCAGCGGGAAGACGTCCACAAAGCCCTGCAGGAATGTGAACAGCGACCAGAAGAACAGGCTATATGTGTAAACCTTTTTGGAGCCGAACTTATCGAGCAACCAGCCGCCGGGGATCTGCATCAGCAGGTAGGCCCAGCCAAACGCGGAAAAGATGTAACCCATTGAGACGGCGCTCAGTTGCAGTTCTTTCGCGACTTCCGTACCGGCAATGGAGAGCGTCGCACGGTCAGCATAGTTAATGGCCGTGACGATAAAAATAATGAGCAGAATTAAATATCGGGTGGGCACACCCTTTTTTGATTCTACAGTGGTATCCAGTATCATGTTTATTTCCTCGGGCATATCGATATTTTATATTTATAATTTTAAAAAGAGTATTTCCTGATTATTTATCGATAGCAGGTCATATCAGGTAATTAACCAGACGCAATGAAATCGTCATTCAGTATAATCATCGACCCGTGGCTTAACACTGGATTAAAGCTCAATAATTGACGCTATTTTTAATAATATTTTGAGCATATGCACAAAGCACTGGGCGCTAATGCACAGAATCACGGATTAGCACCCAGGTAGCGCCACTTCTCGCCTCAGCGAGTGATCTGGATCACATTCTTATATCTGAAGTCCTGACATTCTTTATTTAAGAAAGCAGCATCTTTATTTCGATAATAAGAAAATAGATACCGATCTGCCTGCATTTATTATCAGACATTTTGCTGGAGAATACTGAACAATGGCCGACATTGAAATTCGACAAGCATCGCCGACGGCGTTTTATATAAAAGTACACGATACCGATAACGTGGCGATTATTGTTAACGACAACGGCTTAAAAGCGGGAACCCGTTTCCCGGACGGGCTGGAACTGATTGAGCATATTCCACAAGGGCATAAAGTTGCGCTGGTGGATATCCCCGCGCACGGTGAAATCGTGCGTTACGGGGAAGTCATTGGCTATGCGGTGCGCGCCATCCCGCAAGGAAGCTGGATTGAGGAGTCGCTGGTTGAGCTGCCTAAAGCGCCGCCGCTGAACACCCTGCCGCTGGCAACACGCGTGCCTGAACCGCTGCCACCGCTGGAAGGGTATACCTTTGAAGGCTATCGCAACGCGGACGGCAGCGTCGGCACCAAAAACCTGCTCGGCATTACCACCAGCGTGCACTGCGTGGCGGGCGTGGTCGATTACGTGGTGAAAATCATCGAACGCGATCTGCTGCCGAAATACCCGAACGTGGACGGCGTAGTCGGGCTGAACCACCTTTACGGCTGCGGCGTGGCGATCAACGCGCCCGCAGCGGTCGTGCCTATTCGTACCATCCACAACATCGCGCTGAACCCGAACTTTGGCGGTGAGGTCATGGTGATTGGCCTCGGCTGTGAAAAACTACAGCCAGAACGTCTGCTGCAGGGCACCGAGGATGTGAAAGCGATTCCGGCAGACGATGCCAGCATCGTGCGTCTGCAGGACGAACACCACGTCGGTTTTCGTTCAATGGTCGACGATATTCTTCAGGTGGCGGAACGTCATCTGGACAAACTCAACACGCGCCAGCGCGAGACCTGCCCGGCTTCTGAGCTGGTGGTGGGTACCCAGTGCGGCGGCAGCGATGCGTTTTCCGGCGTCACCGCTAACCCGGCGGTGGGGTATGCGTCCGACCTTTTCGTCCGCTGCGGTGCCACGGTGATGTTCTCAGAAGTCACCGAAGTGCGTGATGCCATCCATCTTCTTACGCCGCGCGCTGTCAGCGAAGAGGTCGGCAAGCGCCTGCTGGAAGAGATGGCCTGGTACGATAACTATCTTGATATGGGTAAAACCGACCGCAGCGCCAACCCGTCTCCGGGGAATAAAAAAGGCGGCCTGGCAAACGTGGTGGAAAAAGCCCTCGGTTCAATTGCCAAATCCGGGCAGAGCGCCATTGCGGAAGTGCTCTCTCCCGGCCAGCGCCCAACCAAACGCGGCCTGATTTATGCGGCAACGCCAGCCAGTGATTTTGTTTGCGGCACGCAGCAGGTGGCATCCGGCATTACGGTGCAGGTCTTCACCACCGGACGCGGCACGCCGTATGGCCTGATGGCAGTGCCGGTCATCAAGATGGCGACGCGTACCGAGCTGGCAAACCGCTGGTATGACTTAATGGATATCAACGCGGGCACCATCGCCACCGGGGAAGAGAGCATTGAGGAGGTAGGCTGGAAGTTGTTCCACTTCATTCTGGATGTGGCGAGCGGCAGGAAGAAAACCTTCTCCGACCAATGGGGATTACATAATCAGCTGGCGGTGTTTAACCCGGCACCGGTGACGTGATGTCCCCTCACCCTGCCCTCTCCCCACAGGGGAGAGGGTAAAAACTGCACCGAGCCTTTAAACCAGCACCACATCAATTCCGCTTTTCCGCAACCCGTCCAGACTCTCCGCCGGAATACCTTCATCGACAATAATCATATCAATCCGTTGCGTATCAATGATTTTATGCAGGCTTGAGCGGTTAAACTTGCTAGAGTCTGTGACCACAATAATGCGCTCTGCCACCTCGCACATTTTGCGATTCAGGCGTGCTTCATCTTCATTGTGCGTGCTCACACCGCGATCGAGATCGATGGCGTCGACGCCCAGAAACAGCAGGTCAAAATGGTAATTCTGTAATGATTGCTCCGCCTGGTCGCCATAGAAAGATTGCGACTGACGGCGTAAATGCCCGCCGGTCATCAGCAATTCCACCCCTTCCGCTTCCAGCAACGCGTTTGCGACATTCATGCCGTTGGTCATCGCAATCACATCCGTATGCTGGCGCAGCATACGGGCGATTTCAAACGTCGTGGTGCCGGAGTCCAGAATGATACGGTGTCCTGGCTTTACCAGCTCAGCCGCCGCCTGAGCGATGCTGCGCTTCACTGCCGTATTCAGAGAGCTTTTATCCTCAACGGAAGGCTCAACGCCAGGCGTATTCCCTTCGCAAATCAACGCTCCACCGTAAGCGCGAACGGCAATCCCCTGCTTTTCCAGGAAGGCCAGATCGTTACGGATCGTCACCGTCGACACACCGTATAAATGAGAAAGATCGTTAACCTGCACGCTTCCCTGCGCCCGCAACCGCTGAATAATCTGCTCTCGCCTTTCACTGGTGCCGGTGATGCGTTTTTCTGCGGATGAATCGGTGCTGCTCATGCGAGCTCCTTAATAAATAAACTTTCGTTTCATTTCGTTTTGCCTATTAAGGCCTTTCTTTTACGGGAATGCAAGTCCTGTCTGGCCATCAGACACAAGCATACCAGCGGCTGAAACCTTTCATTATGTTTCTTTTGTGAAACAGATCGGAAAACTATTATCTTTCGTTTTATTTTTATACCACCATGATGCAGGATTAAATGAAACAAAACGAAAGATGAATACCATCACCATCCGAAATGGAGAGGAAAGTGAAACATCTGACAGAAATGGTGGAACAACATAAACGGGGGAATGCAAACGGGATTTATGCCGTCTGTTCCGCACATCCATTGGTACTTGAAGCTGCAATTCGCTACGCGCATTCGCATCAGACGCCGCTATTAATTGAAGCCACCTCCAACCAGGTGGATCAGTTTGGCGGCTATACCGGTATGACGCCCGCTGATTTTCACGGGTTTGTCTGGCAGCTGGCCGCGTCACTCGGTTTGCCGACATCACAGCTGATCCTCGGGGGCGATCATTTAGGGCCTAACCGGTGGCAAAATTTGCCTGCGCATCAGGCGATGGCAAATGCCGACGATCTGATCAAAAGCTATGTTGCTGCCGGATTCAAAAAGATCCATCTCGACTGCAGCATGTCCTGTGAAGACGATCCGGTGCCGTTAACCGATGCAATCGTCGCGCAACGTGCGGCTCGTCTGGCGAAAATCGCCGAAAAGACCTGTCGCGAACAGTTTGGTACATCGGATCTGGTTTACGTTATCGGTACAGAGGTCCCCGTTCCCGGCGGCGCACACGAGACGCTGACCGAACTCGACGTCACCACGCCAGACGCGGCCCGCGCCACGCTTGAAGCGCACCGCCACGCATTCGAAAAAGAGGGCTTGAGCGACATCTGGCCGCGCATTATTGGTCTGGTGGTTCAGCCCGGCGTCGAATTTGACCACGCGCACGTCTGCGATTATCAGCCACACAAAGCCGTCGCGCTGAGCAAAATGGTGGAAGCGTACGACACGCTGGTGTTTGAAGCGCACTCCACCGATTACCAGACACCACAGGCGCTTCGTCAACTGGTGAAAGATCACTTTGCCATCCTGAAAGTTGGCCCTGCCCTGACCTTCGCCCTGCGCGAAGCGCTGTTCTCACTGGCCGCCATTGAAGAAGAATTGCTGCCTGCAAAAGCCAGCTCTGGCCTGCGCCATGTGCTGGAAAACGTGATGCTTGACCGGCCGGAATACTGGCAAAGCCATTACCACGGTGACGGTAATGCCCGACGCCTGGCGCGCGGCTACAGCTACTCCGACCGCGTGCGCTATTACTGGCCCGACAGCCAGATTGACGACGCCTTTGAACGACTGGTACGCAACCTGGTGGATGAACCGATCCCGCTGCCGCTAATTAGCCAGTACCTGCCGTTGCAGTACAGCAAAGTTCGCGAGGGTGCTCTCAAGTCAACACCACGGGAACTCATCATCGACCACATTCAGGACATACTTCAGCAGTACCATGCCGCCTGCGAAGGCGTAACGACTCAAAACACATAATTAAAAAGAGGAAAACGCTATGCCAAACATTGTCTTATGCCGCATTGATGAACGTCTGATTCACGGTCAGGTGGGCGTGCAGTGGGTCGGGTTTGCGGGGGCAAACCTGGTGCTGGTGGCAAACGATGAGGTTGCAGACGATCCGGTTCAGCAAAACCTGATGGAAATGGTGCTTGCGGAAGGGATTGCCGTTCGCTTCTGGTCGCTGCAAAAAGTGATCGACAATATTCACCGCGCCGCCGACCGTCAGAAAATCCTGCTGGTCTGCAAATCACCCGCCGATTTTTTAACGCTGGTTGAGGGTGGCGTGCCCATTACCCGTATCAACGTAGGAAACATGCACTACGCCAATGGCAAACAACAAATTGCCAAAACGGTATCTGTCGACGCGAACGATATCGCCGCGTTCAACGGCCTGAAATCTGCCGGAGTGGAATGCTTCGTTCAGGGCGTTCCAACAGAAACTGCTTTGGATCTCTTTAAACTGCTTTGAGGGATTCACAATGGAAATCAGTCTGTTGCAGGCATTCGCACTGGGCCTTCTCGCCTTTATCGCGGGCCTGGATATGTTTAACGGGTTAACACACATGCACCGCCCGGTTGTGCTAGGGCCATTGGTCGGCTTGATTTTGGGCGATCTGCATACCGGTATTTTGACCGGCGGTACGTTAGAGCTGGTCTGGATGGGGCTGGCTCCGCTGGCAGGCGCACAGCCGCCAAACGTGATTATCGGCACCATTGTGGGTACGACATTCGCAATTACTACGGGCGTAAAACCGGATGTCGCCGTTGGCGTCGCCGTCCCGTTTGCCGTCGCGGTGCAGATGGGGATTACTTTCCTGTTCTCGGTGATGTCCGGCGTCATGTCCCGCTGCGATCGCATGGCCGCCAATGCCGATACCCACGGTATTGAACGGGTCAACTATCTGGCGCTGCTGGCACTCGGTATTTTCTATTTTTTGTGCGCGTTCCTGCCAATTTACTTCGGTGCGGAACATGCGAAAACCGCCATTGATGTCCTGCCGGAGCGTCTGATTGACGGCCTCGGTGTCGCGGGCGGCATCATGCCAGCCATCGGCTTCGCCGTATTGCTGAAGATCATGATGAAAAACGTCTACATCCCTTACTTCATTATCGGTTTTGTTGCCGCCGCCTGGCTCAAGTTGCCTGTACTGGCGATTGCAGCCGCCGCGCTGGCAATGGCGCTAATCGACCTGCTGCGTAAATCGCCTGAACCGACGGCCCCTGCAGCCCAGAAAGAGGAATTCGAAGATGGCATCTAATCACACAACGTTGCCGGGCGTGTCCGAAAGCGAAGAGACGCTGCTCACCGGCGTAAATGAAAACGTCTATGAAGACCAAAACATCGGTGCCGAGTTGACGAAAAAGGATATTAACCGCGTAGCCTGGCGTTCCATGCTTTTGCAGGCCTCGTTTAACTACGAACGTATGCAGGCCTCCGGCTGGCTGTATGGGTTACTGCCCGCGCTGAAAAAAATCCACACCAACAAGCGGGATCTGGCGCGCGCCATGAAGGGCCATATGGGCTTCTTCAACACTCACCCATTCCTGGTGACCTTCGTTATCGGCATTATTCTGGCGATGGAACGCTCCAAGCAGGATGTAAACAGCATTCAGAGCACCAAAATTGCCGTGGGTGCGCCCCTCGGCGGTATCGGTGACGCTATGTTCTGGCTGACGCTACTGCCAATTTGCGGTGGTATTGGTGCCAGCCTGGCGCTTCAAGGCTCCATTCTTGGTGCCGTAGTTTTCATCGTGCTGTTTAACGTGGTGCATCTCGGCCTGCGTTTTGGTCTGGCGCACTACGCTTATCGTATGGGCGTTGCGGCAATCCCACTGATTAAAGCCAACACCAGGAAGGTCGGGCACGCGGCCTCCATCGTCGGGATGACGGTGATCGGCGCACTGGTCGCAACCTATGTCCGCCTTAATACGACGCTCGAAATCAAAGCGGGTGATGCGGTTGTCAAACTACAAACCGACGTGATCGACAAGCTGATGCCTGCCTTCCTGCCACTGGTCTACACCCTGGCCATGTTCTGGCTGGTACGCCGTGGCTGGAGCCCGCTGCGCCTGATTGGTATCACCGTAGTGCTGGGCGTTGTCGGTAAATTCTGTCACTTCCTGTAAAAGCAAAGAGGTTACGATGTTAGGCATTATTTTGACGGGTCACGGTGGTTTTGCCAGCGGGCTTGAGCAAGCGATGAAGCAGATCCTCGGCGAACAGCCGCAATTTATCGCCATAGATTTTCCTGAAACGTCAACGACCGCGCTACTAACCGTTCAGCTTGAGCAGGCGGTGAGCGACCTGGACGGACAACACGATATTGTGTTTCTCACCGATCTGCTGGGCGGGACGCCGTTTCGTGTTGCTTCTACGCTCGCCATGCAAAGACCGGGTTGCGAAGTCATTACCGGCACTAATCTTCAGCTTTTGCTTGAGATGGTGCTGGAGCGCGACGGGTTAAGCAGCGAAGCGTTTCGTCTGCAGGCGCTGGAGTGTGGCCATCGCGGCCTGACCAGCCTGGTGGATGAACTGGGACGCTGCCGTGAGGAAACGCCCGCTGAGGAAGGGATATGAGCCAACGGCTTCGTGCGCGTCGTCTGCTTACCGAACAGGGCTGGCTTGAAGACCACCAGCTCCGTATTGAAGATGGGGTCATCACGGCGATTGAACCCATCCCTGCGGGCGTGACCACCCGCGATGCTGAACTGCTTTGCCCGGCCTATATCGATACCCATGTTCACGGCGGTGCGGGCGTGGATGTCATGGATGATGCACCCGATGTACTGGACACTCTGGCTATGCATAAGGCGCGTGAAGGTGCAGGCGCATTTTTACCGACCACCGTCACTGCGCCGCTGGAAACCATTCACGCGGCGCTAACGCGAATTGCCCGACGCTGTCAGTCCGGTGGCCCTGGCGCACAGGTTCTGGGCAGTTATCTGGAAGGCCCGTACTTTACCCCGCAGAACAAAGGGGCACATCCGCCAGGGCTGTTCCGGGAGCTGGAGATCCCCGAGCTGGATGCGCTGATTGCAGTCTCGCAAAATACGTTACGCGTGGTGGCGCTGGCACCGGAAAAACCCGGCGCTTTGCGGGCAATTCGCCATCTTAAACAGCGAGGCATACGGGTCATGCTCGGACACAGCGCCGCCACGTATGCTCAAACCCGTGCTGCTTTTGACGCAGGCGCTGACGGGCTGGTGCACTGCTATAACGGCATGACGGGGCTGCACCACAGGGAACCTGGCATGGTGGGCGCAGGGCTTACGGATAAACGCGCATGGCTGGAATTGATCGCTGATGGGCATCACGTCCACCCTGGTGCGATGCAGTTGTGCTGCTGTTGTGCGAAAGAACGGGTAGTACTGATCACCGATGCCATGCAGGCTGCAGGTATGCCCGACGGACAGTATTCGCTGTGCGGCGAAGAGGTCATGATGCAAAACGGCGTGGTCCGTACCGCTTCCGGTGGGCTGGCGGGCAGCACATTGTCGCTGGATGCCGCGGTGCGAAATATGGTGGAACACGCGGGGATAACAGCCGAAGACGCTATCCATATGGCCTCACTACATCCTGCCCGCCTTTTGGGTATTGATAGACATCTCGGATCGTTAGTGCCGGGCAAACGCGCAAATATCATCGCGCTGGGCGGAGATTTACTCCTCCAGCAGATCTGGATTCAGGGCCAGGCTCTCCCCCTTTAGCCCTTTCATTGTGTGCCCCATTGGCCTTACGACATAAGATCGTAAGGCCTTTCTTTTCCTTTCCTTAATTCTTCGCTTTCCTTTTACGATCACACTTTTCGTTTTATTTCTTTTCTTTTGTTGAACTTTCGATTTCTTTTCTATAGATTTTATTTAACTGATTAAGTGAACAAGTGAAACGAAACGAAAGACATCGGCACGTTTACCAGCGTCTGATGTGGAATTCACAAGACTAAGGACTGAGTTATGCCAGAAATCAAAACCGCCACGACCACCGGCACCTGGACCGAAGAAGAGATACTGCAGCAGCCCGCCTGTTGGGTCCGCTCGCTCAATAATATTGATAACCTGCGTTCGTCGATCGACAGTTTCCTGACGCCATTGCTGCGCAAGGACGATCTGCAGATTGTGCTGACGGGCGCTGGCACCTCCGCATTTATCGGCGACATTATTGCGCCATGGCTCGCCAGCCACACCGGTAAAAACATCACCGCCGTACCGACGACCGATCTGGTCACGAACCCGATGGATTACTTCAGCCCCGCACACCCACTGCTGCTGGTCTCTTTTGCCCGTTCCGGCAATAGCCCTGAAAGCGTAGCCGCCGTTAAGCTGGCGGACCAGTTTGTGCCGGAGTGCTATCACCTGTCGATTACCTGCAATGAGGCGGGAAGCCTGTACCAGAATGCCGTCGACAGTGATAACGCTTATGCACTGCTGATGCCAGCTGAAACGCACGATCGCGGGTTCGCGATGACCAGCAGCATTACCACCATGATGGCAAGCTGCCTGGCCGTATTTGCACCGGAGCGGATCAACAGCACAACGTTCCGGGACGTGGCCGATCGCTGTCAGGCGATCCTCACCTCACTTGGGGATTTCAGCCACGGCGTCTTCGGCAACGATCCGTGGAAAAGGATCGTCTATCTGGGAAGCGGTGGACTACAGGGCGCGGCGCGTGAATCGGCGCTGAAAGTGCTGGAGCTGACCGCAGGCAAACTGGCGGCATTCTATGATTCCCCCACCGGTTTCCGCCACGGGCCGAAGTCACTGATAGATAACAAAACGCTGGTCGTCGTGTTTGTCTCCAGCCATCCGTATACCCGTCAATACGATCTGGATCTGCTGGCAGAACTGCGCCGTGATCGTCAGGCCATGCACGTGGTCGCCATTGCCGCCGAAACCGATCCGGTCATCGAAGCGGGCCCGCATATTCTGCTGCCGCCTTCACGCATGTTTATCGATGTGGAGCAGGCGTTCTGCTTCCTGATGTACGCCCAGGTTTTTGCCCTGACCCAGTCCCTGAATGTAGGCAACACCCCGGATTCGCCATCAGCCAGCGGCACAGTCAACCGTGTGGTGCAGGGCGTGATTATTCATCCGTGGCAGGCTTAAGAGGATCGCATCATGAGTATTATCTCAACTAAATATCTTCTGCAGGATGCACAGGCAAAAGGTTACGCCGTTCCTGCATTTAACATCCATAATGCCGAAACGATCCAGGCGATCCTCGAAGTGTGTAGCGAAATGCGTTCGCCAGTGATCCTCGCCGGCACGCCGGGCACTTTTAAACATATTGCGCTCGAAGAGATCTACGCCCTGTGCAGTGCGTACTCTATCACCTACGACATGCCGCTGGCGCTGCATCTCGATCACCACGAATCACTGGACGATATTCGTCGCAAGGTCCACGCTGGCGTGCGAAGTGCGATGATCGACGGCAGTCATTATCCGTTTGAGCAAAACGTGAAGCTGGTGAAATCCGTGGTTGATTTTTGCCACCTCAACGACTGCAGCGTCGAGGCCGAACTGGGCCGTCTGGGCGGTGTAGAAGATGACATGAGCGTCGACGCCGAAAGCGCGTTTCTGACCGACCCACAGGAAGCAAAACGCTTTATTGAGTTGACCAGCGTCGACAGCCTTGCCGTCGCCATCGGAACCGCGCATGGCCTGTATACCAAACGCCCTAAAATTGACTTCCAGCGACTGGCCGAGATCCGTGATGTAGTGACGGTTCCACTGGTACTGCACGGCGCGAGTGATGTGCCAGATGAATATGTACGCCGTACCATTGAACTGGGGGTCTGCAAAGTCAACGTGGCAACTGAGCTGAAAATTGCCTTCTCTGACGCGGTCAAAGCCTGGTTTGCCGAAAATCCACAGGGTAACGATCCACGTTTCTACATGCGCGTTGGCATGGACGCGATGAAAGAAGTGGTCAGAAGCAAAATTATCGTTTGCGGTTCGGCGGATAAATTAACGTTGAACCCTGTGACGGTGTAAATGTGTAAACACCAGAAAATGTTTAGGAGCAGAGGATATGAGTACACCGAATATTTTATTGACTCGCATCGACAATCGCCTGGTACATGGACAGGTAGGTGTGACCTGGACATCCACAATTGGCGCGAACTTGTTGATAGTCGTTGATGATGAAGTGGCAAAAGACGAAATCCAGCAAAAGCTAATGGGAATAACAGCAGAAACCTATGGGTTTGGTATCCGGTTTTTTTCTGTTGAAAAAACCACGGCCATTATCGCTAAGGCCGCACCACATCAAAAAATTTTCCTGATCTGTCGAACGCCTGAAACAGTGAAAAAATTGATTGAAGGTGGCGTATCGCTGAAAGATGTCAACGTGGGGAATATGCATTTTTCTGAAGGAAAGAGACAAATCAGCAGCAAAGTTTATGTCGACGATAACGATCTGAACGATCTTCGTTTTATTAAACGAAGTGGCGTAAACATCTTTATTCAGGATGTGCCTGGTGATGCGAAAGAAGGCATTCCTGACTAATTGTGCTGTCTCGACATTCTAAAAAACGGGTCACGATTACGAGGCAATAAAATGCATGAAATAACATTAGTTCAGGGTCTATCTCTGGCAGCATTAGTCTTCATTTTGGGAATCGATTTTTGGCTGGAAGCTCTTTTTCTATTTCGCCCTATCATCGTTTGTACACTTACAGGCGCGATTCTGGGCGATATCCATATTGGCTTGATCACCGGCGGCCTGACGGAACTGGCTTTTGCCGGGCTAACCCCGGCCGGAGGCGTGCAGCCGCCCAATCCCATCATGGCTGGGGTAATGACCACCGTTATCGCCTGGTCAACGGGAGTTGACGCTAAAACAGCCATCGGACTTGGTCTGCCATTTAGCCTGCTGATGCAGTACGTCATCCTGTTCTTTTACTCGGCATTTTCACTGTTTATGTCCAGGGCGGATAAATGTGCGAAAGAGGCTAATACTGCGGCGTTTGCTCGTCTCAACTGGACGACAACGCTCATTGTCGCTTGCACTTACGCCATTATCGCTTTTCTTTGTACCTACCTTGCACAGGGCGCAATGCAGGCTCTGGTAAAAGCCATGCCCGGCTGGCTTACACATGGCTTTGAAGTCGCAGGCGGTATCCTGCCTGCGGTGGGCTTTGGTTTGCTGCTTCGCGTGATGTTTAAAGCACAGTATATCCCTTATCTGATCGCCGGGTTTTTGTTCGTCTGTTATATCCAGGTCAGTAATTTGCTGCCTGTCGCCGTACTGGGTGCCGGGTTCGCGGTGTATGAGTTCTTTAACGCTAAATCCAGAAATGCCGCCCAGCCTCCAGCTGCGAGCGTAAAAAACGATGAAGAGGACTACAGCAATGGGATCTGAAATCAGTAAAAAAGATATTACTCGCCTGGGATTCCGCTCTTCTTTGCTTCAGGCAAGTTTTAACTACGAACGTATGCAGGCTGGTGGGTTTACCTGGGCTATGCTGCCCATTCTCAAAAAGATCTACAAAGACGATAAAGATGGTCTGAGCGCCGCAATGAAAGATCATCTGGAATTTATTAATACCCATCCAAATCTGGTGGGTTTCCTGATGGGCTTGCTGATCTCAATGGAAGAGAAAGGTGAAAACCGCAGCACGATAAAAGGGTTGAAAGTGGCTCTCTTCGGGCCAATTGCCGGGATTGGTGACGCAATTTTTTGGTTTACATTGCTGCCGATTATGGCCGGGATTTGCTCATCATTTGCCAGCCAGGGAAATTTATTGGGACCCATCCTTTTCTTCGCCGTCTATCTCGCGATTTTCTTCCTGCGTGTCGGCTGGACGCATGTTGGATACACCGTCGGAATCAAGGCGATTGATAAGGTGCGGGAAAATTCGCAGATGATTGCCCGTTCGGCAACCATACTGGGTATTACGGTTATTGGCGGACTGATCGCCTCGTACGTCCATATCAATGTAGTGACTACGTTTGCCATCGACAGCACCCATAATGTTGCACTCCAGCAGGATTTCTTCGACAAGGTATTCCCCAATATTTTACCGATGGGATATACCTTGCTGATGTATTACCTGCTGCGTGTGAAGAAAGCGCATCCTGTCCTGCTGATTGCCATTACGTTTGTGCTGGCCATTGCCGGCTCGGCATTCGGAGTTCTTTAAATGAACATGATCTCTTTTCAGGAATATCCTGATTATGAAAGCGTTAGCGAAGCCGCCAGCGAGCAATTACTGGCACTGGTTCAGCGTAAGCCCAATGCGGTGATTTGCGTGGCTACGGGGGCAACCCCATTACTGACCTATCAACGTTTCGTTGACAAAGTAAAATCAGAAAAGGCAGATGTCAGTCGAGTGACCTTTGTAAAGCTGGATGAATGGGTAGGTTTAGCACCTGATAACCCTGCGACTTGCGAGGCTTTCCTGCAACTGCATCTTCTTAAGCCACTCGGCATTGAGCCTGAGCGTTATATAGCGTTTACACCCGACAAAGCGGATCACGAAGAGTCGGCCCGCGTTGTCAGGGAAATTGCGGAGTGCGGTGGTTTAGATCTTTGTGTGTTAGGCATTGGCAAAAACGGGCATCTGGGTCTAAACGAACCGGATGAATGGCTGGAGCCTGCTTGTCATATTACTTCTCTTGATGAGCGTACTCGCTTGCACGATATGCTTAAACAGGCCGACAGACCTGTCGAGCAAGGCATTACACTAGGCTTGAAAGATATACTGGCGGCAAAAGAAGTATTGTTGCTGGTTGCAGGTGAAGGCAAGCAACAAGCGTTTTCGGCATTGAGAGAAAGAAAAGTTTCAACGAAAGTACCGGCGTCCTTCCTTTGGTTACATCCAAAAACGTCTTGTCTTTATTGCTCAATGTAGAAAAATGCCGGACAGATATGCTTATTTGTCTTTTCCGGGATTGATGCTGATAGTTTCAAGTTTATAAGCCGGGCAAGCGCAGCTCTGCCCGGCAAAACAAACGAGTAAAAATTTACTCCCCTTGCTGCTCCAGCGCATACTTATACAGCGCATTTTTCTTCACGCCGTGGATCTCAGCCGCCAGCGCAGCCGCTTTCTTAAGGGGCAATTCTGCCTGCAGAAGCGCCAGCGTGCGCAGCGCATCGGCTGGCAGGGCATCCTCTTCCGCTTTATGCCCTTCAACAATCAGCACCATTTCGCCTTTGCGACGGTTTTCGTCTTCCTTCACCCACGCCAGCAATTCACCCACTGGCGCACCGTAGATGGTTTCCCAGGTTTTGGTCAGCTCGCGCGCCAGCACCACGTAGCGGCCTTCGCCCCAGACGGTGACCATGTCTTCCAGGCTTTCCAGCAGACGATGGGTGGATTCGTAGAAAATCAGCGTGCGCGGTTCGGCTTCCAGATCTTTTAACACATCGCGACGGCCTTTGGATTTAGCTGGCAGGAAACCTTCATAGCAGAAACGATCGGACGGCAGACCCGCAGCGCTTAGCGCCGCAATGGCAGCACACGGCCCCGGCAACGGCACCACGCGGATGCCCGCTTCACGGCAGGTACGCACCAGATGGTAGCCAGGATCGTTAATCAGCGGCGTCCCCGCGTCGGAGACCAGCGCAATGTTCTGCCCCTCTTTCAGCTTCGCGACCAGCGTGTCGGCTTTTTGTTGCTCATTGTGATCGTGCAGGGCAAACAAACGGGCGTTAATTGCGAAGTGTTGCAGCAGTAGCCCCGTATGACGGGTATCTTCAGCGGCAATTAAATCAACAGCTTGCAATACGGTCAGCGCACGTTGGGTAATATCAGACAAATTCCCGATAGGAGTAGGTACAATATAAAGCTGGCCTTGAGAATTATCTGCCGTTTCGTGTTGTTTCATTGTTTAGTCCGTATTGCCGATTTAATATTGAGCATTGCGTAAAAAATCACTGGATACAGTATGGTACCGTTAACGTTTCTTCGAACAAAAGCCGCGCGCAGCGTGCCGCTTCTGCTGGCAGCCCTGATCTTTGCAGGCTGTGGCACCCAGGCACCCGACCAGAGCACTGCCCATATGCAGGGTTCCGCTCAGGCTGATTCTGGCTTTTATCTGCAACAAATGTCGCAGAGCTCAAATGATACCAGGATCAACTGGCAATTACTCGCCATTCGTGCACTGCTGAAAGAAGGCAAAACGCAGCAGGCCGCCGAACTGTTCAACCAGTTGCCGCAGGATCTTAACGACACACAGCGTCGTGAGCAGAGCTTACTGTCTGCCGAGCTGAAAGTGGCGCAGAAAGATTACGCGGCGGCGAAAAAGACCCTCGGCAACATTGACCTGAGCGCACTGGATAAAAACCAGCAGGCCCGTTTCTGGCAGGCGGGCATCACGGCGGAGCAGGGGCGTCCTTCTCTGCAACTTCTTCGCGCGTTGATCGCGCAAGAGCCATTGCTTAGCGGTGCGGATAAGCAAAAAAATATCGATGCCACCTGGCAGGCGCTGGCCTCCATGACCCAGGAACAAGCCCAGACTCTGGTCATTAACGCGGATGAGAACGTGCTGCAGGGCTGGCTGGATCTACAGCAAATGTGGTTCAACAACCGCAGCGATCCCAACATGCTGAAAGCCGGTATCACCGACTGGCAGACCCGCTATCCGCAAAATCCTGGTGCCAAAATGCTGCCAACGCAGCTGGTGAATGTGCAGAACTTTAAACCCGCGTCCACCAGCAAAATCGCCCTGCTACTGCCATTGAACGGCCAGGCAGCGGTGTTTGGTCGTACCATTCAGCAGGGTTTTGAAGCCGCGAAAAACGGTACGACTGCGGTGACCGGCAGTGCGGTTCCAATGCAGGCGGCGCAGGCAGCGAATGTGAACGATGTTGTCAGCCCTTCTGCGGCAGAGACCAGCGATTTGACCACTGCACAAACGCCTGCGCAGGGCACAATGCAGAACCCGGTCACGGCACCGACCACGCCTCCGGCTGCGGCACCTGCACCTGCACCTGCCGTTCAGGCTCCGGTCGATGCGGAACAGACGCCACCGCAGACAACTCAACCAGAACAGCAACCGGCAGCACAGCCACAGGCTGTTGCAACCACCAGCGCTAACCCTGGTGCTGAGCTGAAAATTTACGACACCAGCGCACAGCCGCTTGACCAGGTTCTGGCGCAGGTTCAGCAGGACGGGGCCAGTATCGTTGTTGGCCCGCTGCTGAAAAATAACGTCGAAGCGCTGATGAAAAGCAATACCACGCTGAACGTGCTGGCGCTCAACCAGCCTGAGCAGGTGCAGAACCGCGCTAACATCTGCTATTTCGCGCTTTCTCCTGAAGACGAAGCCCGCGATGCAGCACGTCACATTCACGAGCAGGGGAAACAGGCCCCCTTACTGCTGATCCCACGCAGTGCGCTGGGTGACCGCGTGGCAACTGCGTTTGCCGAAGAGTGGCAGAAGATCGGCGGTGGCGTAGTGCTGCAGCAGAAATTTGGCTCTGCTTCTGAACTGAGAGCAGGCGTAAACGGCGGCGCGGGTATTGCGCTCAACGGTAGTCCGGTCACCGCAAGCCTGCCGCAGCAGCAGAGCGTGACCATCGGTGGCCTGACTATCCCTGCCCCGCCAACCGATGCGCAGATCAGCGGTGGTGGCAAAGTGGATGCGGCTTATATCGTTGCCACGCCGGAAGAGATCGCCTTTATCAAGCCAATGATCGCGATGCGTAATGGCAGCCAGAGCGGTGCAACGCTCTATGCCAGCTCGCGCAGCGCGCAAGGCACGGCAGGCCCGGATTTCCGTCTGGAAATGGAAGGCTTGCAGTACAGCGAGATCCCCATGCTGGCGGGCAGCAACCCGGCGCTGATGCAGCAGGCGCTGAGCGCAGTGCGTAACGACTACTCTCTGGCGCGTCTGTACGCCATGGGCGTGGATGCATGGGCGCTGGCAAACCACTTTACCCAGATGCGTCAGGTGCCGGGCTTTGAGCTTAACGGCAACACCGGCGATCTGACCGCCACTCAGGATTGTGTGATTAACAGGAAGTTATCATGGCTCAAATACCAGCAGGGGCAGATCGTCCCGGCCAGTTAAGCCGCAAACAGACCGGCGATGCGTGGGAGTTAAAAGCGCGTCGCTGGCTTGAAGGCAAAGGACTGCGCTTTATCGCCGCCAACGTGCGTGGACGTGGCGGCGAAATCGACCTGATTATGAAAGATGGTCAGGTCACCGTGTTTGTAGAAGTGCGTTTCCGACAGTCGTCCCGTTTTGGCGGTGCTGCCGCCAGCGTGACGCTCGCCAAACAACATAAATTATTACAGACTGCCCACTTGTGGCTTGCCCGCCATAATGGGAGTTTTGATACTGTGGATTGCCGGTTCGATGTGGTAGCCTTCACCGGAAACGAGATCGACTGGCTGAAAAACGCTTTTGGCGAAGACGCATAATTAAGATTTAAAAGGGATAACGTGCTCGAAAGAATTAAAGTGTGCTTCACGGAAAGCATTCAAACGCAGATTGCCGCGGCAGAAGCCCTGCCGGATGCGATCTCCCGCGCAGCGATGACGCTGGTCCAGTCTCTGCTCAACGGCAACAAAATCCTCTGTTGTGGCAATGGCACCTCCGCCGCCAACGCACAGCATTTTGCTGCCAGCATGATCAATCGTTTTGAAACAGAACGTCCAAGTTTGCCTGCTATTGCACTAAATACCGATAATGTGGTCTTAACTGCGATTGCAAACGATCGTCTGCATGACGAGATTTACGCAAAGCAGGTGCGCGCCTTAGGCCATACCGGAGACGTGCTGCTGGCCATCTCCACGCGCGGCAACAGCCGGGATATCGTCAAAGCCGTTGAAGCGGCGGTGACCCGCGATATGACCATCGTTGCGTTAACCGGCTATGACGGCGGTGAGCTAGCCGGTCTGCTGGGGCCGCAGGATGTGGAGATCCGCATTCCTTCACACCGTAGCGCTCGCATCCAGGAGATGCATATGCTCACGGTGAACTGTTTATGCGATTTGATCGATAACACGCTTTTCCCTCACCAGGATGATTAAGGAGTTCTAATGAAGGCTTTATCGACCCTCGCAGTCGTGATGTCTGCACTGCTACTTCAGGGATGTATCGCGGCGGCCGTTGTGGGTACGGCAGCTGTCGGCACCAAAGCGGCGACCGATCCGCGCTCTGTCGGCACACAGGTTGATGACGGTACGCTGGAGCTGCGCGTTAACAGTGCGCTGTCGAAAGACGAACAGATCAAGAAAGAAGCGCGCATCAACGTGACGGCATACCAGGGCAAAGTGCTGCTGGCAGGCCAGGCACCGAATATGGATCTCGCCAACCGCGCCAAACAGATTGCAATGGGTGTCGAAGGGACGTCAGAGGTGTTTAACGAAGTGCGTCAGGGCCAGCCGATTGGTCTGGGCACGGCGTCGTCCGATACCTGGATCACCACCAAAGTACGTTCCCAGTTGTTGGGTACAGACCAGGTGAAATCCTCAAACGTGAAAGTCACCACCGAGAACGGCGAAGTGTTCCTGCTGGGCCTGGTGACGGAACGTGAAGGCAAAGCGGCAGCGGATATCGCCAGCCGGGTGAGCGGCGTGAAGCACGTCACCACCGCGTTTACCTACATTAAGTAATCCACATCTGACTGCAGGCCCGGTAAGCGCTAGCGCCACCGGGCTTTTTTTTAAACCAACGCAATACTTCCCACAATCACCCCACTTAACGCCACCAGCCCCGCCGTTAACCACAGCGCTTTCGCCGGGAAAGACTTACGCAGCATGATAAGCGACGGCAGGCTTACCGCCGGTAGCGTGATTAACAGCGCCAGCGCCGGCGCGGTGCCCATACCGGCCAGCATCATGGTCTGGACAATTGGAATTTCCGCCGCCGTTGGGATCACAAACAGGCACCCTGCCACCGCCATCGCAATCACCCACAGCAGAGAATTATCAATAGCGCCATCCGCATGCGGGAACAGCCATACGCGCGCCGCTCCCAGCACCAGTACCGCCAGGATATAAACCGGGATGGTGCTCCAGAAAAGCTGCCACAGCGCTTTGCCCCAGCGGGCGAAGAAACCGCCCTGCGGCTCGCTGACGTCAAGCTCAACAGACGCAGGCTCCACCGTTTTGTCTTTCACCAGATATTGCACCAGCGTCGCCACCACCAGTACCGTCAGTAGCCCTGCAACCAGGCGGATAAACGCGAAATACCAGCCGAGAACAAAACCCATAAACACCAGCGTTGCCGGGTTGAGCAGCGGGTTACCCATCCAGAATGCCAGCGCACCGCCCATCGACACGCGCTGACGGCGCATGCCTGCCGCAACTGGCGCAGCGCAGCAGGAGCACATCATGCCCGGCAGAGAGAAAATCGTCCCCAGTAGCGTGCCCTGAAAGCGTGGCTGGCCTAACGTTTTCACCAGCCAGTGGCGCGGGATCAACACCTGTATCAGTGAACCCAGCAGCACGCCTAACACAGCGGCTTTCCAGACGGCAAGGAAGTAGACCATCGCATAATCCCACGCTGCCTGAAGCGGGCTGGAATCCGCCTGGGCGAGAATGGATTTACCGATGCTGTGCGTGTCGGCGGCGGTGAAGGCTTTACCGTAATACGGCTGCCATTTCACGTACCAGAGGCCAATGATGACCACGAGAAAGAAGAGTGCGGGCTTCCACCACTGAACAGGTGTTGCCGCCTGAGATGAAGACTGACCAGTCATAGCATTCCCCGGAGAGTATTATTTAATAAGCTCGGGGAGTTTACGCCTCGCCCTGCGCGATTTCACGCAGTTTTGCCGAAGGAATAATGTTCACACCCTCTTTCGAGGGAGTTAACGCCTCTTTCAGCATCGCGCGCGCCACATCCCGTGCTTCGATGGATTTCCAGTTACCGGGAAGGATGCGGAACAGAGGGGCGAAAAACGACTCGTTAAAACGGCGTTCGTCGCGGTGCCCAAGCAGCATAGAGGGGCGCACGATCGTCAGTTGTTCCCAGTTTTGCGCAATCAGCGCATCTTCCATCTTGCCCTTCACCTTGTTGTAGAAGAAGGGCGAGCTTGCGTTCGCGCCATGCGCGCTAACCACCAGGAAATGTTTCGCACCCAGCTTTTTCGCCGTCAGGGCGGTATCCACCACCAGCGTGTAGTCGGCGTGGACAAATGCCTCTTTACTGCCCGCCTCGCGACGCGTCGTACCGAGGCAGCAAAAAGCAATATCAATCGGGTCCTGCACCTGCGCCAGCGCATCAGTCAGTTGGGGATCACAGGGATTAAAGACGCCGGATATGTCAGCAAGCGGGCGACGCGTCGGCGCAGCGATGTAATTCACCTTGCGCTCCTGGAGCAGCAACCGCAGCAGGTGTCCACCCACCAGCCCTGTTGCACCTGTAATCAGTACCTGGCTCATCTCTCCCCCTTTACAGAATTGTCCGTTTGCGATTTCAACCAGCTCTACCACACTTAAAAGTCTGTTCAGGTAAGTATTTACCACAAACGGGAAATAAACAGTCTGAAGCGAAAACAACGGAGGAACCATGGGTAAAAAAATCGCAGTCCTGATTACCGACGAGTTTGAAGATTCAGAGTTCACCTCTCCTGCAGAGGCATTCCGCAAGGCGGGACATGAGGTCATCACCATTGAGAAAGAGGCGGGTAAAACCGTGAAAGGCCACAAAGGCGAAGCCAGCGTGACGATTGACGAATCTATTGATAACGTCAGTCCGTCTGATTTCGATGCCCTGCTGTTACCCGGCGGCCATTCACCGGATTCCCTGCGCGGAGACGAACGCTTCGTGACCTTCACCCGCGATTTCGTTAACACTGGCAAGCCGGTCTTTGCCATATGCCACGGCCCGCAACTGCTGATCAGCGCCGACGTGGTACGCGGGCGTAAGCTCACCGCCGTGAAACCGATCGTTATCGATCTGAAAAATGCGGGCGCGGAGTTTTACGATCAGGAGGTGGTTAACGATAAGGATCAGTTGATCACCAGCCGAACCCCGGACGATCTGCCCGCCTTCAACCGTGAAGCGCTACGCCTGCTCGGCGCGTAACCAGTGCAGCTTTTTGCCAAAGCCCAGCGTGTTGTCGGTAAATTTCAGCTCATCGAGGCGGATTTCCCACACCGAGGCGTTTAAGGCAGCGGCAATCGGGAAGCGGCGCGTATAGCGTTTACGCTGCGCGTCGCTCTCTTCTCCGTCGAGGCGACGGATCTCCCCTTTAAACTGCAGGCCGCGGATCAGCGCGACCGTTTTCGGCTGGCCGTTAACCGTACCTGCAACCTTTGCCTGCTGGCCCGTCATTTGCGCGTGACGCGTTTTGTCTTCACTCATGACATAGAAAGCAACGCGCTCAGGATCGTAGAAGTAGAACGCGTTCGCACACCACATCTCCCCTTCGCTATACACGCACCAGGTAACAACATGCTGCTTCGCCAGCCAGCGGTTGATGGCGACCAGTGTTTCCATTTTCGTTCTCTCTCGTGCTATGGTGCGTTCACCTTAACATACTGAACTTTATACCGTGTGCTGGTTTCTCTATCTTGTCCGAACGGCTGATAACGCACTCTACACCGGGATCACCACCGATGTGGCGCGGCGTTTCCTGCAACATCAAACGGGAAAAGGGGCAAAAGCGCTGCGGGGGAAAGGGGAATTAGAGTTGGCCTTTTCTGCCGCCGTGGGCGACAGATCGCTGGCGCTCAGGCTGGAATACCGCATTAAGCAGCTCACAAAGCGCCAGAAAGAGCGCCTCGTCACCGGAGATGGCTCCTTTGAGGCGCTACGCGAAAGCCTGATTAAAAGCGATTGAAATGGTCGTGGTATTCCACCAGACCATTAACCCCATTCAGCGCGTCATCCGCCAGACGATGCACCTGGAACGCGGATTCAGTGCCCGGCCAGCGACAGCGCAGATCGTAATGCGCCGCCTGCTCGAAGCCCAGGCGACCATAAAACGCCGGATCGCCCAGCGCAACAACCGCCGCGTAGCCAAACTCGTTCAGTGAATCCAGCCCTTCGTAAACCAGCTGGCGCGCAAGCCCCTGCCCACGGTAGTGTTCATCAACCGCCAGCGGTGCCATTCCTACCCACTGTAGCTCTTCGCCCTGAACGGTAACCGGGCTGAAAGCAACATAGCCAACCACCTGACCTTCGTCATCGGTGGCAACCAGCCCCAGTGTAATCAGGCCGTCTTCGCGGAGATCGTGAACCAGTTGAGCTTCCGCATCGCTCGCAAAAGCGCGGCGTAACAGCGCATCAATACCTGGTGCATCAATCCCAATTTCGACTCGAATCAGCATGGCTCACCTACTGAAGTGTGTTTACTTTCCGGCGGGGTTTTCAACCCAGCCTCAACGAAATCTGCCATTTGCATCAACATGATACGCAGTGCTTTTGGCATCTGATCCAGCTCAATAGCATCCATCAAATTTTTAACGTACAGGCCGAGTTCCGTGTCACCTTCAATGACCAGACGGCGCTGGAAAAAGAGTGTATCCGGATCTTGCTTACGTGCCGCGATCATCAGCAGATCGCTGGCATTGGCGCTAAAGCTCACGTCCGCCTCAGCGGACTCCTGCACAATTAACTGGTCGTTCTCGACCGAGGTAAACCAGCGCAGCCCAATATCACGGACATTAATACTCAGCCAGCGGCCTTCCAGAAACTCCAGCTCGCCGTCCTGCAGCGCCTGGCGGAATTGCCAGCTCAGCACCTGCTCCAGCACCTGGCGTTTTAGCGCAAACGGTGCCAGTTTTACCGGTACGCTCAGCATTGATGGGCCAAATTGTACGAGACGTGAACGCAGTTTATCCAGCACGAGCTTTACTCCCTGATATCTATAGTCCTGTTATTTTGCCATATCCCTGCGAGAACATAGCGGCGTAAATCAACAAACTGTCGTCCGGTGTACCTCATTATTGGTGTCATCAATACGCCATTAGCTGCCTTAAATCAAAAATTGTCGCGTATGGGTTAATTAAAATCCCAGTTCGTTAACAATTTTGCGATCGCTGCGATCGACAACATCAGGATAAATTATGGAGCTGCTCTGCCCTGCCGGAAACCTTCCGGCGCTTAAGGCGGCCATCGAAAATGGGGCCGATGCGGTCTATATCGGGCTGAAAGATGATACTAACGCCCGCCATTTTGCTGGTCTTAACTTTACGGAAAAAAAGCTCCAGGAAGCCGTTAACTTCGTTCATCAGCATCGCCGTAAGCTGCATATTGCCATCAATACCTTTGCCCATCCTGATGGCTACGCCCGCTGGCAGCGCGCGGTGGATATGGCGGCACAACTGGGTGCCGACGCGTTAATCCTGGCCGACCTCGCCATGCTTGAGTATGCGGCAGAACGTTATCCGCATATTGAGCGCCACGTCTCTGTTCAGGCATCCGCCACCAACGAAGAAGCGGTGCGTTTTTACCATCAACACTTTGACGTCGCCCGCGTGGTGCTGCCGCGTGTGCTCTCTATTCATCAGGTTAAGCAACTCGCGCGCGTCACGCCAGTGCCGCTGGAAGTTTTTGCCTTTGGTAGCCTGTGCATTATGGCCGAAGGGCGGTGTTATCTTTCTTCCTATTTAACCGGTGAATCACCGAACACCGTAGGTGCCTGCTCGCCTGCCCGCTTTGTTCGCTGGCAGCAAACCCCGCAGGGGCTGGAGTCTCGCCTGAACGACGTGCTGATCGACCGCTACCAGGACGGCGAAAACGCAGGTTACCCGACGCTGTGTAAAGGCCGTTACCTGGTCGACGGCGAGCGTTACCACGCGCTGGAAGAACCAACCAGCCTCAACACGCTGGAGCTGCTGCCGGAACTGCTGGCGGCGAATATTGCCTCGGTGAAAATTGAAGGACGCCAGCGCAGCCCGGCCTACGTGAGCCAGGTGGCGAAAGTGTGGCGTCAGGCCATTGACCGCTGCATGGCCGACCCGCAGAACTATGCTCCGCAACCGGCCTGGATGGAGACGCTTGGCGCGATGTCCGAAGGCACACAAACCACGCTTGGTGCGTACCACCGTAAATGGCAGTGAGATAACCATGAAATATTCATTAGGGCCGGTGCTTTACTACTGGCCAAAAGAGACGCTGGCAGACTTTTACCAACAGGCGGCAACCAGCAGTGCCGATGTGATTTATCTCGGTGAAGCCGTCTGCAGCAAGCGCCGCGCCACCAAAGTAGGCGACTGGCTGGATATGGCGAAAAGCCTCGCCGGAAGCGGCAAACAGGTAGTCCTCTCCACGCTCGCGCTGGTGCAGGCCTCGTCCGAACTGGGCGAACTGAAACGCTACGTCGAGAACGGTGAGTTCCTGCTGGAAGCAAGCGACCTGGGTGTGGTGAACATGTGCGCCGAACGCAAGCTGCCGTTTGTCGCCGGACATGCGCTGAACTGTTATAACGCAGTGACCCTGCGCCTGCTGCTCAAACAGGGAATGACGCGCTGGTGCATGCCGGTGGAGCTTTCTCGCGACTGGCTGGTGAATCTGCTGGACCAGTGCGATGAGTTAGGCATTCGCAACCAGTTTGAAGTGGAAGTGCTGAGCTACGGTCATCTGCCGCTGGCCTACTCCGCCCGCTGCTTTACCGCACGCTCGGAAGACCGCCCGAAAGACGAGTGCGAAACCTGCTGCATTAAGTACCCGAACGGGCGCAGTATGCTTTCTCAGGAGAATCAGCAGGTATTTGTCCTGAACGGCATTCAGACCATGAGCGGCTACGTGTATAACCTTGGCAACGAGCTGGCGTCGATGAAAGGTCTGGTGGATATGGTGCGTCTGTCGCCGCTGGATACCAGCGTATTTGCGATGCTGGATGCCTTCCGCGCCAATGAACACGGCGCATCACCGCTGCCGCTGACGGCGAACAGCGATTGCAATGGTTACTGGAAACGACTGGCAGGGCTGGAGTTACAGGTTTAAAAAAAGCTCGCTTTGTTAACAACGTGTATTCATTTTTAATGCACTATTAAAAGATACGCTGTCGACAAAGTGAGCTGTTATGACTGATAAAACCATTCCGTTCTCGGTGCTGGATTTGGCACCGATCCCACAGGGCTCCTCAGCGCGAGAGGCCTTTTCACACTCTCTCGATCTTGCTCAACTGGCTGAAAAGCGCGGCTATCACCGCTACTGGCTGGCGGAGCACCACAACATGGTGGGCATTGCCAGCGCCGCCACCTCGGTACTGATTGGTTATCTGGCAGCAAACACCACGACCCTGCACCTGGGCTCCGGCGGCGTGATGCTGCCCAACCACGCCCCGCTGGTGATCGCCGAGCAGTTCGGTACGCTCAATACCCTCTATCCGGGCCGTATTGATTTAGGGCTTGGCCGTGCCCCAGGCAGTGACCAGCCGACCATGCGTGCCCTGCGCCGCCATATGAGCGGTGATATCGATAACTTCCCGCGTGATGTGGCTGAACTGGTTGACTGGTTCGACGCGCGTGACCCTAACCCGCACGTGCGGCCGGTGCCGGGTTATGGCGAGAAGATCCCGGTGTGGCTGTTAGGCTCAAGTCTGTACAGCGCGCAGCTTGCCGCGCAGTTGGGACTGCCGTTTGCGTTTGCCTCGCACTTCGCGCCGGATATGCTGCACCAGGCACTGCATCTTTATCGCACGAACTTCAAACCGTCCGGGCGTCTGGAGAAGCCATACGCAATGGTGTGCATCAACATCATTGCCGCCGACAGCAATCGCGACGCGGAATTCCTGTTTACCTCCATGCAGCAGGCCTTTGTGAAGCTGCGTCGCGGCGAAACCGGACAGCTTCCACCGCCGGTAGAAAATATGCATCAGCTGTGGTCTGCGTCAGAGCAGTATGGCGTGCAGCAGGCGCTGAGCATGTCGCTGGTAGGTGATAAGGCGAAAGTGCGTCACGGGCTGGAAGCGGTGCTGCGAGAGACGCAGGCGGACGAGATTATGGTTAACGGCCAGATTTTCGATCACCAGGCACGTTTGCATTCGTTTGATTTAGCGATGCAGGTGAAAGAGGAGCTGGTGGGGTAGCCATTGTTTTGCCCGCTGGCGCTTCGCTTACCGGGCCTACAGGAACCCGTAGGCCGGATAAGGCGTAGCGCCATCCGGCACAAAGACTTACTGATACACTGGCAACAGATTAAAGCTCGACAGCACATGTACCAGCGCGTTGCCGATACCGAACACCAGAATCAGGGCAATCATCGGCTTGCCGCCCCAGACGCGGAATTTCGGGCTACCGAAGCGTTTACGTGATTTACGCGCCAGCAACGCCGGCACAATCGCCGCCCAGATGGTTGCCGCCAGTCCGGCATAGCCGATGGCGTACAGGAAGCCGTTCGGCCACAGCAGACCGCCCACAATCGGCGGCAGGAAGGTCAACAGTGCGGTTTTGAAGCGCCCCATCGCAGAATCATCAAAACCAAACAGATCCGCCAGATAGTCAAACAGGCCCAGCGTTACTCCAAGGAAAGAGCTTGCTACTGCAAAGTTAGAGAAGACCACCAGCAGCAGATCCAGGCTGCGACTGTTCAGCACGCCACTCAGCGCCTGCACCAGCACATCGATGTTTCCGCCCTTCTGCGCAATGCCGATAAATTCCGGACGTGGGATGTTGCCCATCGTTCCCAGCAGCCAAATCACATACAGCCCCAGCGCCAGCAGCGTGCCGTAAACCAGACACTTCACAATCGTGCGCGGATCTTTGCCGTAGTATTTCATCAGGCTTGGCACATTACCGTGATAGCCAAACGATGCCAGACAGAACGGCAGGGTCATCAGCAGGTACGGTGTGTAAGAGGTGTTCACTTCCGCCACGTTAAACAGCGTCGCGGGTGTCACATGCCCGAGCAGACTGCCAAACGTCAGGAAGAAGGTGATGACCTTTGCGCCCAGCACGATCGCCGTCATGCGACTCACGGCTTTGGTACTCATCCAGACAATAAACGCCACGCCCAGCGCGAAGCATAGCCCGGCCAGACGCGCCGGCACGTTCAGCGACATCTCCGAGAAGGTGTGATGCAGTATCGAGCCGCTCGCGGAGATATACGCATAGGTCAGGATATAGAGCACAAACGCGATAGAAAGCCCGTTCACCAGGTTCCAGCCTTTCCCCAGCAGGTCTTTGGTGATGGTGTCGAAGCTGGAGCCAATGCGATAGTTCAGGTTGGCTTCAAGGATCATCAACCCGGAATGGAGCATGCAGAACCAGGTAAACACCAGCGCCGCCAGCGACCAGAAGAACCACGCACCGGACATGACCACAGGCAGGGAGAACATCCCCGCACCAATGATGGTTCCGCCGATGATCACCACGCCGCCAAGCAGCGAAGGTGACGTTTGGGTGGTGGTTAGTGTCGCCATACAGCCATTACTCCAGTCAAAAATGTGGTTTGAATTTTAATGCGCAGCACTGTACCAGTACAAGAGTACAAAAGGAATAAAAAAAGCCCCGATAGCATGTATCGGGGCTGTATATTTTACTTTACGTCAGAAACGCAGGGTTTACGCGTCACCAAAACGACGACGGCTCGCACCTTCTTCACGACGTGGGCCACGGTTTTCACGGCGTTCACCGGAGAAACGACGACCTTCACCACCACGACCTTCGCTACGACCACCTTCACGACGCTCGCCACCGAAACCGCGACCACCGCCACGACGTTCACCACCGCGGTCAGGGCGTGGCTGCGCATCGCCCAGCAGCTGCATGTTCATCGGCTTGTTCAGGATGCGGGTACGCGTAAAGTGCTGCAGAACTTCACCCGGCATGCCTTTTGGCAGTTCGATGGTAGAGTGAGTACCGAACAGCTTGATGTTACCGATGTAACGGCTGCTGATATCGCCTTCGTTAGCAATCGCGCCAACGATGTGACGAACTTCAACACCATCATCACGGCCCACTTCAATGCGGTACAGTTCCATATCGCCCGCGTCACGACGCTCACGACGTGGACGGTCTTCACCACCACGCTCTGGACGATCACCACGTGGACCACGATCGTTGCGGTCACCACGACGTTCGAAACGATCGTCACGGTCACGGAACTCACGCTTAGGACGCATCGGCGCATCTGGTGGAACGATGAGCGTACGTTCGCCCTGTGCCATTTTCAGCAGTGCTGCAGCCAGAGTTTCGATATCCAGCTCTTCGCCTTCAGCGGTCGGCTGAATCTGAGACAGCAGTGCACGGTACTGATCCAGATCGCTGCTTTCCAGCTGCTGCTGTACTTTCGCGGCGAATTTTTCCAGACGGCGTTTGCCCAGCAGTTCTGCGTTTGGCAGTTCAGCTTCTGGAATGGTCAGCTTCATGGTGCGTTCGATATTACGCAGCAGACGACGCTCACGGTTTTCAACGAACAGCAGCGCACGGCCAGCACGACCCGCACGACCGGTACGGCCGATACGGTGAACGTAAGACTCGGAATCCATCGGGATGTCGTAGTTCACAACCAGGCTGATACGCTCAACGTCCAGACCACGTGCTGCCACGTCGGTTGCGATCAGGATATCCAGACGACCGTCTTTCAGACGCTCCAGCGTCTGCTCACGCAGAGCCTGGTTCATGTCGCCGTTCAGCGCTGCGCTGTTGTAGCCGCTACGCTCCAGGGCTTCAGCCACTTCCAGGGTCGCGTTTTTGGTACGAACGAAGATAATCGCCGCATCAAAATCTTCCGCTTCCAGGAAACGAACCAGCGCTTCGTTTTTACGCATGCCGTACACAGACCAGTAGCTCTGGCTGATGTCCGGGCGAGTGGTGACGCTGGACTGAATGCGCACTTCCTGCGGCTCTTTCATGAAGCGGCGGGTAATGCGACGGATCGCTTCTGGCATAGTTGCAGAGAACAGAGCGGTCTGATGACCTTCCGGGATCTGCGCCATGATGGTTTCTACGTCTTCGATGAAGCCCATACGCAGCATTTCATCTGCTTCATCCAGTACCAGACCGCTCAGTTTAGAGAGATCAAGCGTACCGCGCTTCAGGTGATCCAGCAGACGGCCCGGCGTACCGACAACAATCTGTGGACCCTGACGCAGGGCGCGTAACTGCACGTCATAACGCTGGCCACCGTACAGGGCGACCACGTTTACACCGCGCATATGTTTAGAGAATTCCGTCATGGCTTCAGCAACCTGAACAGCCAGTTCACGGGTTGGAGCCAGAACGAGGATCTGCGGTGCACGCAGGTCCGGATCGATGTTGTTCAGCAGCGGCAGCGAGAACGCCGCAGTTTTACCGCTACCAGTCTGGGCCATGCCCAGCACGTCACGACCAGAAAGCAGGTGTGGGATACACTCAGCCTGGATCGGAGATGGTTTTTCGTAACCCAGATCGTTAAGGGCTTCAAGGATAGGAGCCTTCAGGCCCAGATCTGCAAAAGTGGTTTCGAATTCAGCCATGTAGTACAAGTGCCTCGATATTAATGGCGGCCAGTCTACTTAGCTCATCGTGAAAATGATTAGCAATTTTCATTGAAAAGTGTGAACCGGCTCAAAGTAGGTGTATTGACGAACAACAACGCCCTCACCAGTCAAGGTGATGGCAATCAAAAGATTACGGGCTGATGTTTATGTCGTCAGCTATTGCTGGTCCGATTCTGCCAGGTCATCTTGCTCCTGGCCCAAGAGCGATAATTCCAACAATGCATAACGGT
The DNA here is from genome assembly GCF_041021625.1 of Enterobacter sp. MALB-1. Lineage (NCBI taxonomy): Bacteria > Pseudomonadati > Pseudomonadota > Gammaproteobacteria > Enterobacterales > Enterobacteriaceae > Enterobacter > Enterobacter sp. MALB-1. Next base: position 600,857 of record NZ_JBDPJL010000001.1, on the reverse strand, counting down.
GCTCAACGAAGTTGTGTACGTTGTTAGCAACCGCTAATTTGAACAGTGCCGTAGCGCTGTCCATATCCCCCAGACTTAGGTAATACTTACCTAAATAGAAGTTGGTTTCACTGAGATGCTCAGCGAGCGAGGTGTTATCCGTTGCGTCCGCCTTGAGGCGTTCCATCAGCGTTGATTCGCTAATGTTGCCCAGGTAGAACTCGACAATGTTCCATCCCCACTGTTCCTTGTCCGATTTCTCGAAGCGCTGTTTCAGTGCTTCTTTTGCCTGCTTCTCATCGAGCTTCTGCTCAACGATGTAAAGCCACAGGCTGCGGAAAGGATCATTAGGATCGTCTTGATAAAACGCCAGCAGATCATCTTGCGCTAACTTATCACGACCGCCGTAATACAATGCGATACCGCGATTCAAGTGCGCGTAGTTGTAAGTTGGATCAAGCTCAAGTACAGAATCAAACGCTTCATAGGCAGCATCAAAATTGCCTGCCTGCGTTAAATAAATGCCTAAGTAATTGAATACTTCAGGCATATCAGGTCGGATTGCCAGCGCTTGTGAAAAATCATTCCGCGCTAATGCCCTCAGACCGAGACTATCATACAACACTCCGCGCTCATATAAAAGCTGTGCGCGTTCGTCATCGGTTAAAGCCCGACTGGCAAGAATTTGTTCCATGCGTGCCAGAATCACTTCCTGCTGCAAAGTCGGTTGCAATGGCACTGCGAGGACTTCGCTCTTACGCCAGGCAGAGTTGCTGCATCCTGCCAGCGTTAAAGCTGTCGCAACGAAACACCAGCGCAAAAAAGGCTTCATTTCCCACTCCCGAAGACAACTATTGGATGAACGTCCTGTCCCCCGGCGGCTTAACAAGGCGTCCTGCCTGATAATAAGCCCTCCGCCAAAGCGGAGGGCAAATGGCAACCTTACTCGCCTTGCTGTTCTGCGGCCGGAGCTTCCGGCGCGGCAGCGGGCTGAGACTGCTCGGTCGCTTCTTTAATGCTCAGACGGATACGGCCCTGGCGATCAACTTCCAGAACTTTAACCGGTACTTCCTGACCCATCTGCAGGTAATCGGTCACTTTCTCAACGCGCTTGTCAGCGATCTGAGAGATGTGAACCAGACCTTCTTTACCGCCACCGATGGCAACGAATGCGCCAAAGTCAACGATACGGGTCACTTTACCATTGTAGATACGGCCCACTTCGATTTCTGCAGTGATTTCTTCGATGCGACGAATAGCGAATTTCGCTTTCTCGCCGTCGGTTGCTGCGATCTTCACAGTACCGTCATCTTCGATTTCAATGGTGGTGCCGGTTTCTTCGGTCAGCGCACGGATAACAGAACCGCCTTTACCGATGACATCTTTGATCTTGTCTGGATTGATCTTGATGGTGTGGATACGTGGTGCGAATTCAGAGATATCGCCACGCGGCGCGTTGATCGCCTGTTCCATCACGCCCAGGATGTGCAGACGCGCACCTTTAGCCTGGTTCAGCGCAACCTGCATGATCTCTTTGGTGATGCCTTCAATTTTGATATCCATCTGCAGCGCAGAGATACCGTCGCGGGAACCCGCTACTTTGAAGTCCATATCGCCCAGGTGATCTTCGTCGCCCAGGATATCAGACAGAACAACAAAGTTGTCGCCTTCTTTCACCAGACCCATTGCGATACCCGCAACAGCGGCTTTGATTGGCACGCCTGCATCCATCAGCGCCAGAGAGGCACCACACACGGAAGCCATAGATGAAGAACCGTTGGATTCGGTGATTTCAGAAACCACACGAACGGTGTACGGGAATTTGTCTGCTTCTGGCATCACTGCCAGCACGCCGCGCTTCGCCAGACGGCCGTGACCAATTTCACGACGCTTCGGCGAACCAACCATACCGGTTTCACCTACGGAGTACGGAGGGAAGTTGTAGTGGAACAGGAAGCTGTCAGTGCGCTCGCCCATCAGTTCGTCGATGATCTGTGCGTCACGTGCCGTACCCAGGGTCGCGGTAACCAGCGCCTGCGTTTCACCACGGGTGAACAGTGCGGAACCGTGAGTACGTGGCAGTACGCCAGTACGCACGTCCAGACCACGGATCATGTCTTTTTCGCGACCATCGATACGCGGCTCGCCTGCCAGTACGCGGCTACGAACAACGTTTTTCTCGATAGCGTGCAGGATTTCGCCAATTTCGTTAGCATCCAGCGTTTCGTCTTCGGCAACCAGGGTCGCGGTCACTTCAGATTTGATCACATCAACCTGAGCATAACGCTCCTGTTTGTCAGTGATACGGTACGCATCGCTCAGGCGAGATTCGGCCAGTGCAGCAACGCGGGCGTTCAGCGCGTCGTTTGCCGCTTCTGGCTGCCAGTCCCAACGTGGTTTACCGGCTTCTTTGACCAGGTCGTTGATGTTCTGGATAACAATCTGCTGCTGGTCGTGGCCAAATACCACAGCGCCCAGCATCTGGTCTTCGCTCAGCAGTTCCGCTTCGGATTCAACCATCAGCACTGCCGCTTCAGTACCGGCAACCACCAGGTCCAGCTTACTTTCTTTCAGCTCTTCCTGAGTCGGGTTCAGCACGTACTGGTCGTTGATGTAACCGACGCGCGCAGCACCGATTGGGCCGTTGAACGGGATACCAGACAGAGACAGGGCTGCGGATGCACCGATCATTGCAACGATGTCCGGGTTAACCTGAGGGTTAACGGAAACAACGGTCGCGATAACCTGTACTTCGTTCACGAAGCCTTCCGGGAACAGCGGACGAACCGGGCGGTCAATCAGACGCGCGATCAGGGTTTCGCCTTCGCTTGGACGGCCTTCGCGACGGAAGAAGCCACCAGGGATTTTACCGGCAGCGTAAGTACGCTCCTGGTAGTTAACGGTCAGCGGGAAGAAGTCCTGACCTGGTTTTGCTTTTTTCTGGCCAACAACGGTCACGAAAACCGCAGTGTCATCCATGCTTACCATAACAGCAGCAGTCGCCTGACGTGCCATCATGCCGGTTTCCAGCGTGACGGTATGCTGACCATACTGGAATTTACGAACGATCGGATTCAGCAAAATTCTGTCCTTTCTTAAATGTTTGACAGCACACCACCGGTGTGCTGACGATTTAACCCGACCTTCTTCGCATCCTCGCGACTAATGACAACCGACACCCCCATGGGTGAAGCCTCTCATTAGCCGCGCGAACCTCTGCAATGAAGATCATTTATAGCAACAATACAATAGTTTCCAGTGAATTGCTGCCGTCTGGTTGAAAAAAGGGGCCATCAGGCCCCCTTTTCTGAAACTCGCAAGACTTAGCGACGCAGACCCAGACGCTCGATCAGCGCGGTGTAACGTGCAACATCTTTACGTTTCAGGTAGTCGAGCAGTTTACGACGCTGAGAAACCATACGCAGCAGACCACGACGGCTGTGGTGATCTTTTTTGTGCTCTGCAAAGTGACCCTGCAGGTGGTTAATCTGTGCAGTCAGCAGTGCAACCTGAACTTCGGTAGAACCGCTGTCGTTAGTACCACGACCAAACTCAGAAACGATTTTAGCTTTAGCTTCAACGCTTAGAGACATTTTAAAACTCCAAAGTATAAAGAATGTAAGGATGCCGATCTCTAATTCAGCAATCCCAGTGTACGCCCTGCAAAATGTTAAACAATTTACCAGGCGTTAAGCGGCGATATTCTACTCGTCTCCCCTGCTTATCGCAAGGTGAGCTGTTATCGCCGTTAGCCTTCGACCGGATATTCAACGACCAGACGGCGCGGAGCAACGCGCCCTTCGCCGTCCATTTCACCCATGCCGATAAACTTACCCTCATCACCTTCAGTCACGCGAACCAGGCCGTCAAGCGGCGCTCCCGTCGTGCGAACCGGATTTCCGTTCTTAAAGTAAACGGACGATGTTAAAGGAAGATTAACAACCGGGAAGTCCGCCGCCGGGCTGTCCATCGGCATCAGCAATGGATCAAGCAAATCTGCTGGCGCAATCCCCTGCTCTTCTGCCTGTTCAACCAGCGCGCGAAGATGCTCAAGGGTCACCATCCGCTCGACCGGATATTTGCTGACCGCCAGACGACGCAGGTAAATCACATGCGCGCCGCAGCCCAGCTTTTCACCCAGATCGTCAATGATGGTCCGGATATAGGTCCCTTTCGAACAGTGCACTTCCAGCTCCAGCTCATCACCTTCGTGGCGAATAAAGAGCAGTTCATACACGGTAATTGGACGGGCTTCACGCGGGACATCAATGCCCTGACGCGCATATTCGTAGAGTTTTTTACCCTGATATTTCAGTGCCGAATACATCGACGGCACCTGCAGCGTGTCACCACGGAAGCTCTCCAGCGCAGCATCGAGTTGCTCTGCACTGAAGGTGACCGGACGCTCTTCCACCACCTGACCATCCGCATCGGAGGTATCCGTGCGCTGGCCCAGTTTAGCGATAACGCGGTAACGCTTATCGGAATCCAGCAGGTACTGGGAGAACTTTGTCGCCTCTCCCAGACAGATCGGCAGCATACCGGTCGCCAGCGGGTCCAGCGCGCCCGTGTGACCTGCGCGGTTGGCATTAAAAATACGCTTCACTTTTTGCAGCACGTCGTTGCTGGATGCGCCCTGCGGTTTATCCAGCAGCAGCACGCCATGCACGTCACGACCGCGACGACGAGGACGACTCATCAGTCCTCCTTGCTGTCGTCCGCCGGGTTAACACGACGCTCATCGTCATGTTTCACCACGCTGGTTACCAGGTTGGACATGCGCATACCTTCGACCAGCGAGTTGTCGTAGAAGAAGGTCAGCTCAGGCACGATACGCAGGCGCATCGCTTTACCGAGCAGAGAGCGGATGAAGCCAGAGGCTTCCTGCAGCGCTTTAATGCCATTTTTCACTGCCGCTTCGTCCTGATCGTTCAGGAAGGTCACGAATACTTTGGCATATGCCAGGTCACGGGACATTTCTACGCCAGACACGGTGGTCATCATACCGAGACGTGGGTCTTTAATTTCGCGTTGCAGGATAAGAGCGATCTCTTTTTGCATTTCCTGCGCTACGCGCTGCGGGCGACCAAATTCTTTCGCCATAATAAATTCTCCAGACAAAAAAGGGGCTAAAGCCCCTTTTTGAAATTATTGCCGGGTGGCGCTTCGCTTACCCGGCCTACGCTAGTTCATCTTCTGTGGACGAAGATTACGCGATGGTACGCTGGATTTCGATGATCTCGAACACTTCGATCATATCGCCAACGCGAACGTCGTTGTAGTTCTTCACACCGATACCACATTCCATGCCGTTACGGACTTCGTTAACGTCATCTTTGAAGCGGCGCAGGGATTCCAACTCACCTTCGTAGATAACCACGTTGTCACGCAGTACGCGGATTGGGTTGTGGCGCTTAATCGTACCTTCGGTAACCATACAGCCCGCGATCGCACCGAATTTCGGTGATTTAAACACGTCACGTACTTCAGCCAGGCCGATGATCTGCTGTTTCAGCTCAGGCGACAGCATGCCGCTCATCGCTGCTTTCACTTCGTCGATCAGGTTATAGATGACGGAGTAGTAACGCAGATCCAGGCTTTCAGCGTCGATAACTTTACGCGCAGAGGCGTCAGCACGAACGTTGAAGCCAACCAGGATTGCGTTGGACGCTGCAGCCAGGGTCGCGTCGGTTTCGGTGATACCACCTACGCCGGAGCCGATAATCTTCACTTTCACTTCGTCCGTAGACAGTTTCAGCAAGGAGTCGGAGATCGCTTCCACAGAACCCTGAACGTCAGCTTTCAGAACGATATTCACTTCGTGAACTTCGCCCTCGGTCATGTTCGCAAACATGTTTTCGAGTTTAGATTTCTGCTGACGAGCCAGTTTAACTTCACGGAATTTGCCCTGACGATACAGTGCAACTTCACGCGCTTTCTTCTCGTCACGCACAACGGTCACTTCGTCACCGGCAGCCGGAACACCGGACAGACCCAGGATTTCCACTGGAATGGACGGACCCGCTTCCAGCACTTCCTGACCCAGTTCGTTACGCATCGCACGAACACGACCGTATTCAAAACCACACAGAACGATGTCGCCTTTGTTCAGCGTACCTTCGCGAACCAGAACGGTTGCAACCGGACCACGACCTTTATCCAGGAAGGATTCGATAACCGCGCCGCTCGCCATACCTTTACGAACCGCTTTCAGTTCCAGGACTTCAGCCTGCAGCAGAATAGCGTTCAGCAGGTCGTCGATACCGGTACCCGCTTTTGCAGATACAGGAATGAACTGCGCTTCGCCGCCCCACTCTTCCGGCATAACACCGTACTGAGACAGTTCGTTCTTCACGCGATCCAGATCGGCTTCTGGCTTATCGATTTTGTTGACTGCAACAACCAGAGGCACCTGCGCCGCTTTCGCGTGCTGGATAGCTTCGATGGTCTGCGGCATCACGCCGTCGTCTGCTGCAACAACCAGTACAACGATATCCGTTGCCTGAGCACCACGAGCACGCATTGAGGTGAACGCGGCGTGGCCTGGGGTATCCAGGAAGGTGATCATGCCGTTTTCAGTTTCTACGTGGTAAGCACCGATATGCTGGGTAATACCACCCGCTTCGCCGGATGCCACTTTAGTAGAACGAATGTAGTCAAGCAGAGAGGTTTTACCGTGGTCAACGTGGCCCATGATGGTCACCACTGGCGCACGCGGTTCAGCCGCAGCACCGGTATCACGGTCGCTCATGACTGCTTCTTCCAGCTCGTTTTCACGACGCAGGATAACTTTGTGGCCCATCTCTTCGGCAACCAGCTGTGCGGTTTCCTGGTCGATGACCTGGTTGATGGTCGCCATTGCGCCCAGCTTCATCATCGCTTTGATGACCTGAGAGCCTTTAACCGCCATCTTGTTCGCCAGATCGCCAACGGTGATGGTTTCGCCAATCACAACGTCACGGTTAACAGCCTGAGCTGGCTTCTGGAAGCCCTGCTGCAGTGCGGAACCTTTACGCTTACCGCCTTTACCACCGCGAACGGCAGCACGTGCTTCTTCACGGTCAGCTTTAGATTCAGCGTGCTTGTTGCCTTTTTTCGCCGGGCGTGCCGCTTTCGCGTTGCGACCACGGCCACGGCCGCCTTCTACTTCACGGTCGTTGTCGTCTTCAGCCTGACGCGCATGCTGAGAAGTGGTCACGTGATAGTCGCTGTTGTCTTCAGACGGTTCAGCGGTATTCACACCGTTCTTCTCGTTTTCTTCAGCCATACGGCGCGCTTCTTCAGCGACACGGCGAGCTTCTTCTTCGAGTTTGCGGCGTGCCTCTTCTTCCGCTTTACGCTTCAGCTCGGCAGCTTCATTTTCACGGCGGGCTTTTTCAGCCTGGGCGGTTTTGGTCATTTCGTCGGTCTGTTGATTGCTCACTTTGTCTTTTTCCGCAGCTTCACGCTTCACTTTATCACTTGCGTCGCGTTTCGCTTTTTCTGCGGCCTCACGTTCAGCTTTTAATTCTGCTTCACGTTTGGCAGTTGCTTCTGCCTCACGCTGAGCTTGTTCTTCCGCTTCACGCTGTGCCTGCTCTTCCGCAGCAAGGCGTTCTGCCTCTTGCGGATCACGTTTTACAAAGGTGCGTGTCTTGCGGACTTCAATTTGTACCGATTTGCTTTTGCCACCAGTACCAGGGATGTTCAACGTGCTGCGCGTTTTGCGCTGCAGCGTCAGCTTGTCAGGCGTAGAACCGTGTTCACGGTTCAGATGCGCTAACAAGGTTTGTTTTTCTTGCGCGGTTACCGAGTCATCAGCAGCCTTCGGGATCCCTGCATCAGCAAATTGCTGTACCAGGCGGTCCACGGAGGTCTGAATCTCAGCAGCCAGCGATTTTACAGTTACATCAGTCATGCTGTTCCTTCCTGCTACAGTTTATTACGCTTCGTCGCCGAACCAGCAAATATTACGTGCGGCCATGATGAGTTCGCCGGCTTTCTCGTCGGTTAAACCTTCGATATCAGCCAGGTCATCAACGCCTTGCTCAGCGAGATCTTCCAGCGTACAAACACCACGGGCAGCCAGCTTGAACGCAATCGCACGATCAAGACCTTCCAGATTCAGCAGGTCATCAGCCGGCTTCTTATCGCCAAGGCTTTCTTCCTGAGCCAGTGCCAGGGTGGTCAGTGCGTTTTTAGCGCGTTCACGCAGGGCTTCAACGGTTGGCTCATCCAGACCGTCAATTTCCAGCAGCTCTTTCATTGGCACGTAGGCCAGTTCTTCCAGCGTAGAGAAACCTTCTTCAACCAGAACAGTGGCGAAGTCTTCGTCAATGTCGAGGTACTTAGTGAAGGTATCGATCGCCGCGTGGGCTTCAGCCTGGTGCTTGGCCTGCAGGTCATCAACGGTCATCACGTTGAGTTCCCAGCCGCTCAGCTGTGACGCCAGACGAACGTTCTGACCGTTACGGCCAATCGCCTGTGCCAGGTTGCCCGCTTCAACAGCGATATCCATGGTGTGTTTGTCTTCGTCAACAACGATAGACGCCACATCCGCCGGAGCCATTGCGTTGATCACGAACTGCGCCGGGTTGTCGTCCCACAGAACGATATCGATACGCTCGCCGCCCAGCTCGGTAGAAACCGCCTGAACGCGCGCGCCACGCATACCGACGCAAGCACCAACCGGATCGATACGCTTGTCGTTGGTTTTCACCGCGATTTTCGCACGGGAACCCGGATCGCGAGCCGCAGCTTTGATCTCGATAACTTCTTCGCCGATTTCCGGTACTTCGATACGGAACAGTTCAACCAGCATTTCTGGTTTAGAACGGGTCACGAACAGCTGTGCACCACGCGCTTCAGGGCGCACGGCGTACAGCACACCGCGGATACGGTCGCCTGGGCGGAAGTTTTCACGCGGCAGCATGTCTTCACGCAGGATCACGGCTTCAGCGTTACCCGGCATCCCTTCGGATTTGATCTCCAGAGAGATGTTGTCGCGGTTCACTTTCTTCACCACACCGGTGATGATTTCGCCTTCCTGATCGCGGAACTGATCGACAACCAGCGCGCGCTCGGCTTCGCGCACTTTCTGCACGATAACCTGTTTAGCGGTCTGCGTGGTGATACGGTCGAAGGTCACAGATTCAATCTGATCTTCAACGTACTCGCCCACGTTCAGGCTTTCGTCTTCGAAACGTGCGGCTTCCAGCGTGATCTCTTTGGTCGGCTGGGTCACTTCTTCAACGATTACCCAACGACGGAATGTATCGAAGTCACCGCTTTTGCGATCGATTTCTACGCGAACATCGATCTCTTGTTCGTATTTTTTCTTGGTTGCCGTAGCCAGGGCACTTTCCAGCGCTTCGAAAATCTTCTCACGCGGCAGTGATTTCTCGTTGGAGACGGCTTCAACAACAGCCAAAATTTCTTTGTTCATCGCGGGCTTTTCACCTCAATCCAGACTGTTAAAAGTGGGGAACCAGGTTCGCCTTCTGGATATTACTCAGCGCGAACACTTCATCTTTGCCTTCGACTGCCACTGTGATCATTTCACCATCAACGGCTTTGATAATTCCCTGCCATTTACGGCGGTTCTGTACGGCCATACGCAGAACGAGAGCCACTTCTTCACCGGTAAAGCGCACATAGTGCTCGGCCGTGAACATCGGGCGATCGAGGCCAGGTGAGGAAACTTCCAGGTTGTACGCAACGGTAATCGGGTCTTCAACATCAAGAACCGCACTCACCTGGTGGCTAACATCAGCACAATCATCAACATTGATGCCATCTTCACTATCAATATAGATGCGCAGCGTCGATGTGCGGCCGCGAACGAATTCGATGCCGACCAGTTCGTAGCCCAGTGCTTCGACCGGTGCAGTAATCATCTCTGTTAATTTTTGCTCTAATGTGGACAAGCCCACCCCCAAGACATAAAAAAAGGGCGTAAAGCCCAGTTATTCTGTAGTCAGATAACAAAAAACCCCGATAAATCGGGGCTTTAGATAACTGAACCCTATAGCCACAACTGTGGCCTGGAGCACTCTCCGAAAGCATTTTTTCAAATCCAGCTACGAAGGCTCTACGTCTTCACAGTATATTTGAAAAAGAACTTTATGGGAAAGTGGTTGCGGGGGCCGGATTTGAACCGACGACCTTCGGGTTATGAGCCCGACGAGCTACCAGGCTGCTCCACCCCGCGCCTGAAACGTGGCAAATTCTACGCGTTTTAGGTAGAAAATGCAAATAATGCTGGGATTTGGTACCGAAGACGGGACGTAAAATCGGCGTTCAGTATATTGATAGTTGACCCCACCTGTCAACCCGGCTTCCAGCAGGCTAAACCGAGGGAAATTTTTACAAAAATCGCACGAGTCTCTTTCGGTCATCGATAAAAGATGATTAAATGAATACTCACTTATTTTGCATAAACATGCATCAAGAGCGAAAGCGGTCTCTTATCAGTCAATCAAGCAGGGTTTTATTTTATGACGACGATTCTCAAGCATCTCCCGGTAGGACAACGTATTGGCATCGCTTTTTCAGGCGGCCTGGATACCAGCGCTGCACTGCTGTGGATGCGCCAGAAGGGAGCGGTTCCTTATGCATATACTGCGAACCTGGGTCAGCCGGATGAGGACGATTATGACGCAATCCCTCGCCGTGCCATGGAGTATGGCGCTGAGAACGCACGTCTGATTGACTGCCGTAAACAGCTGGTTGCTGAAGGTATTGCTGCGATTCAGTGTGGTGCTTTCCATAACACCACCGGTGGCCTGACCTATTTCAACACCACCCCACTGGGCCGCGCCGTGACCGGCACCATGCTGGTTGCCGCCATGAAAGAAGATGGCGTGAACATCTGGGGCGACGGCAGTACCTATAAAGGCAACGACATTGAACGTTTCTATCGCTACGGTCTGCTGACCAACGCTGAGCTGCAGATTTATAAACCGTGGCTGGATACCGACTTCATCGACGAACTGGGTGGCCGTCATGAAATGTCCGAGTTTATGATTGCCTGCGGCTTTGACTACAAAATGTCTGTCGAGAAAGCCTACTCCACCGACTCCAACATGCTCGGTGCGACGCACGAAGCGAAAGATCTGGAGTTCCTGAACTCCAGCGTGAAGATTGTTAACCCGATCATGGGCGTGAAGTTCTGGGACGAGAACGTCAAGATCCCGGCGGAAGAAGTGACCGTGCGTTTCGAACGTGGCCATCCGGTTGCCCTGAACGGCAAAACGTTCTCTGACGACGTAGAGCTGATGCTGGAAGCAAACCGCATCGGTGGCCGTCACGGTCTGGGCATGAGCGATCAGATTGAAAACCGTATCATTGAAGCAAAAAGCCGCGGCATCTATGAAGCACCGGGGATGGCGCTGCTGCACATCGCTTACGAGCGTCTGCTGACCGGTATTCATAACGAAGACACCATTGAGCAGTATCACTCTCATGGTCGTCAGCTGGGCAAACTGCTGTATCAGGGTCGCTGGTTCGATCCGCAGGCGCTGATGCTGCGTGATGCGTTGCAGCGCTGGGTGGCAAGCGCGATCACCGGTGAAGTCACTCTGGAACTGCGTCGTGGCAATGACTACTCTATCCTGAACACCGTGTCTGACAACCTGACCTATAAAGCAGAGCGTCTGACGATGGAAAAAGGCGAGTCCGTGTTCTCTCCGGACGACCGTATTGGTCAGTTGACCATGCGTAACCTGGACATCACCGACACCCGTGAGAAGCTGTTCAACTATATTGAGAACGGTCTGCTCTCCGCGAATTCCGGTAACGGCCTGCCGCAGGTTGAGAACCTGGAACACAGCGATAAGAAGTAATCGCCGAGATGAAATGCAAAAGGCGTCCGATGGACGCCTTTTTTGTGGTCTTCGTAGGCCCGGTAAGCGCAGCGCCACCGGGCAAAACGGCGGGTGGCGCTGCGCTTACCCGCCCTACAAAAGATCGGAAACACAGAATGTACAGACGAAAAAAAAGACGTCTTTCGACGTCTTTTTTCTGGAATATTGGTACCGAGGATGGGACTCGAACCCACAAGCCCGTTAGGGCACTACCACCTCAAGGTAGCGTGTCTACCAATTCCACCACCTCGGTACAGAATACTTACTGCGGGATATCGCTGGTTGGCTTAGCCGGTGCAGCTGGCTGAGTCTGCTCAGTTTTTGCTGGCGCGCTCAGATTTTCCCACTCGCTTCCTTTACTGGTCTTGTTGCTGTTGATATTGCCCAGCACCAGACTGATGATGAAGAACAGCGTAGCCAGAATCGCGGTTGTACGGGTCATGAAGTTCGCAGAACCACTTGAACCAAACAGCGTACCGGAAGCGCCTGCTCCGAAGGAGGCTCCCATATCAGCGCCTTTACCTTGCTGCAGCATGATCAGCGCTACAAGAGCGATGGCTACAATAAGGAAAATAACTAAAAGAGCTTCGTACATAATCAACCTGTTCCTTGCGGATTTGCCGCATACCAATGCTTCGACCAATTAGCAGGATTTCGTGTTTCCCACTGAAGCGGGTGTGAATACTAACCAAAGCGAATCACCTTCGCAAGGGCAATTTTGAGGCATTGTATCAACTGCAGAAAAAAACAGCAAAAAGCCATTAATTGCTTAAAACAAAGGCGGCAAGCGCTGCCTTTTTAAACACTTAACGTGAAAAATTATGCAGCTTTTACGGCATCCGCAATGCGGTGCGCAAATTCTGTGACCTGCGCTTCGTCTTCACCTTCCACCATCACGCGAATCAGCGGTTCAGTACCGGACTTACGCAGCAATACACGGCCACGGTTGCCCAGGGCCGCTTCAACGTCAGCCATCACCGCTTTCACGTTGTCATTTTCCAGCGGATCGCCTTTACCGGCAGTGAAACGCACGTTTACCAGGATCTGCGGGAACATTTTCATGCCGCTGCAGAGATCGTGCAGGCTCATATGGTTGCGCGCCATGGCTGCAACCACCTGCAGCCCGGCAACAATGCCGTCACCGGTGGTGGTTTTATCAAGCAGGATCACGTGACCGGAGTTTTCCGCACCGATACGCCAGCCCTTCTCCTGCAATTTTTCCAGCACGTAGCGGTCGCCCACTTTCGCGCGGACAAACGGAATACCAAGCTGTTTCAGCGCCAGTTCCAGCCCCATGTTACTCATCAGCGTACCGACAGCGCCACCGCGCAACTGCCCCTGACGCAGACCTTCACGTGCAATAATGTAGAGGATCTGATCGCCGTCGACCTTGTTACCTTCATGGTCGACCATGATCACACGGTCGCCATCGCCGTCCAGGGCAATACCCAGATCGGCTTTTTCTGCCAGTACGCGCGCCTGCAGGGCACGCACGTCCGTCGCCCCCACTTCTTCGTTGATGTTCAGACCATCCGGTTCGCAACCAATGGTAATCACTTTCGCGCCCAGCTCACGGAAAACGTTCGGGGCGATGTGATACGTCGCACCGTTTGCACAGTCCACCACAATCTTAAGATGGGCCAGGCTCAGTTCGTTCGGGAAGGTGCCTTTGCAGAATTCAATATAGCGGCCAGCGGCATCGACAATCCGATTCGCTTTGCCCAACTCAGCAGAGTCGACGCAGGTGATCTCTTTTTCCATTTCGGCTTCGATTGCCTCTTCCACTTCATCCGGCAGCTTGGTACCGTCGATGGAGAAGAACTTGATGCCGTTGTCATAAAACGGGTTATGGGAAGCAGAGATAACAATGCCCGCCTCTGCGCGGAAAGTGCGCGTCAGATACGCCACCGCAGGCGTTGGCATGGGGCCAGTAAAGGAAGCAGAAAGTCCTGCCGCCGCCAGCCCGGCTTCCAGCGCAGACTCCAGCATATAGCCTGAGATACGCGTATCTTTGCCAATGATGATCTTACGGGAGCCATGACGTGCCAGAACCTTTCCGGCAGCCCAGCCCAGCTTCAGTACGAAATCAGGAGTAATTGGCGCATCGCCTACGCGTCCACGGATACCATCAGTACCAAAATATTTACGATTACTCATAGCGTTTGTTTTCCTTCGCTGCCAGTGTGGCTTCCACCACACGCATGGCTTCTACTGTTTCTTTGACGTCATGGACGCGAATAATGTGTGCGCCTTGCATCGCCGCAATCACCGCACAGGCCAGGCTGCCGCTCAGACGCTCACCCGGCCCCACGTTCAGTAACTGCCCAATCATCGACTTTCTTGACATCCCCACCAGCAGCGGCAGGCCGAAATGATGAAATTCTGATAAGCGCGCAAGTAGCTCATAGTTGTGGGAGAGATTTTTACCGAAACCGAACCCTGGGTCGAGCAGCAATTTCTCTTTTGCGATACCCGCACGTTCGCAACGTTCAATATGCTCAATAAAGAAGCGATTCACATCAGCAAACACGTCGGCATACTTTGGCGCATCCTGCATCGTTTTCGGTTGCCCTTGCATGTGCATCAGGCATACCGGCAGCCCGGTTTCTGCTGCCGCCTCAAGCGCGCCCGGCTCCGTTAACGAGCGAATATCATTAATAATGTGAGCGCCCACTCTCGCCACTTCGCGGATCACTTCAGGCTTGGATGTGTCGACGGAGATCCACACTTCAAACCGCTGCGCGATGGCCTCAACCACGGGCACTACGCGAGCCAGTTCTTCTTCTACAGAAACATCCGCTGCACCAGGACGCGTCGATTCGCCGCCGACATCAATGATGGTGGCACCCGCGTTAATCATCAAATTCGCATGTTTAACCGCGTCGATAAGCGTGTTATGCGTGCCGCCGTCTGAGAAGGAGTCAGGGGTAACATTCAGGATACCCATCACATGTGGGTGTGAGAGATCGAGATGCGAGTCCTGGGCGAATAATTTCATGGCGAAATCCCTGGTATTAATATGGTTTAACAGAAAAGAAAAACCCCGGAGCAAGCTCCAGGGTTTGTGGTACAGACACACGCTTCAACAGCAATGACTTACTTGTCGCCCAACTGTTCTGACATGGTGTTGCCCGGATTCGGCGTGCGTGGTTCATCAACCGGACGCGGCGCACGCGGGGTGCCATTGTTGTCAGAATTGTTGGAAGCACCTGGGTCTTCCCAGCCTGCTGGCGGACGCACTTCGCGGCGAGCCATCAGGTCGTCAATCTGTGGAGCATCGATGGTCTCATATTTCATGAGCGCATCTTTCATTGAATGCAGAATGTCCATATTGTCGTTCAGGATCTGGCGTGCGCGACCGTAGTTACGTTCAATCAGCGCTTTCACTTCCTGATCGATGATACGAGCCGTCTCATCGGACATATGTTTCGCTTTCGCCACAGAACGGCCCAGGAATACTTC
This sequence comes from Enterobacter sp. MALB-1, assembly GCF_041021625.1. Taxonomy (NCBI): domain Bacteria; kingdom Pseudomonadati; phylum Pseudomonadota; class Gammaproteobacteria; order Enterobacterales; family Enterobacteriaceae; genus Enterobacter; species Enterobacter sp. MALB-1. The sequence goes on along the minus strand of NZ_JBDPJL010000001.1, from coordinate 585,573 downwards.
ACCCTCTTCCTCTGCATACAGCAGTGGACCGAGTTTGTCGGAGAAGCCCCACTGAGTCACCATGTTACGTGCCAGGTTTGTCGCGACTTTAATATCGTTCGACGCACCGGTAGAAACATGTTCCGCACCGTAGATGATCTCTTCTGCCAGACGGCCACCGTACAGGGTCGAAATCTGGCTTTCCAGTTTCTGACGGCTGGCGCTAATCGCGTCGCCCTCAGGCAGGAAGAAGGTCACCCCCAGCGCACGACCACGTGGAATAATCGTCACTTTGTGTACCGGATCGTGTTCCGGAACCAGGCGACCGATAATTGCGTGACCCGCTTCGTGGTAGGCCGTGGACTCTTTCTGCGCTTCCGTCATCACCATGGAGCGACGTTCCGCACCCATCATGATTTTGTCTTTCGCTTTTTCGAATTCCACCATGGACACCACGCGCTTGTTGCCGCGAGCAGCAAACAGTGCTGCTTCGTTGACCAGGTTCGCCAGATCCGCACCGGAGAAGCCCGGAGTACCACGCGCGATGATTGCCGCGTCGATATCAGGTGCCAGCGGTACGCGGCGCATGTGGACTTTCAGAATCTGTTCACGACCACGAACATCCGGCAGACCGACCACAACCTGGCGGTCGAAACGGCCTGGACGCAGCAACGCGGGGTCAAGGACATCCGGACGGTTAGTCGCCGCGATAACGATAATACCTTCGTTACCTTCGAAGCCGTCCATCTCAACCAGCATCTGGTTCAGGGTCTGTTCACGTTCATCGTGACCACCGCCCAGGCCCGCACCACGCTGGCGGCCTACGGCGTCGATTTCATCGATGAAGATAATGCACGGTGCTGCCTTCTTGGCCTGCTCGAACATGTCACGCACACGAGATGCACCGACACCCACGAACATTTCAACGAAGTCAGAACCTGAAATAGTAAAGAACGGCACCTTCGCTTCACCCGCGATGGCTTTCGCCAGCAGGGTTTTACCGGTCCCTGGAGGACCTACCATCAGAACGCCTTTCGGGATCTTACCGCCCAGTTTCTGGAAACGGCTCGGCTCACGCAGGTATTCGACCAGTTCGCCCACCTCTTCTTTTGCTTCGTCACAGCCTGCGACGTCGGCAAATGTGGTCTTGATCTGGTCTTCCGTCAGCATGCGCGCCTTGCTCTTACCGAACGACATGGCACCTTTGCCACCACCGCCCTGCATCTGGCGCATGAAGAAGATCCAGACGCCAATAAGAAGCAGCATCGGGAACCAGGAGATGAAGATAGAAGCCAGCAGGCTTGGTTCTTCAGGCGGCTCACCAACCACTTTGACGTTTTTGGTCAGAAGGTTATCAAGCAGCTTAGGATCGTTCACCGGGATGTAGGTCGTGTAACGGTTACTATCTTTCTTGGTAACGTTGATCTCACGTCCGTTGATACGCGCTTCGCGAACCTGGTCCTGATTGACCTCCTGCAGGAAGGTAGAATAATCCACCTTGCGGCCGTTCGACTCGCTGGGCCCAAAGCTCTGGAATACTGACATCAGCACAACGGCAATGACCAGCCAGAGTATTAGGTTTTTCGCCATGTCACTCAAGGGATTAACCTCATATTACAACTGTGTTAAAAACAGCGTCAGGATACTCTATATCCAGTTTCATTCAAACTTTCGTCTGAAATCTACCGGTTATCATTTTCGCCCGGTCGCTACAATATACACTTCACGGGAACGGGCCCGCGAAGAGTCCGGCTTACGAACTTTGACCTTCGCAAACAGGGAGCGAATTTCCTTAAGGTACTCCTCGAAACCTTCGCCCTGAAACACCTTCACAACAAAACTACCACCAGGCGCTAGTACATCTCGACACATTTCTAACGCTAGCTCCACCAGATACATGGCGCGGGGGATATCCACCGCCGGTGTTCCACACATATTTGGTGCCATATCTGACATGACAACCTGGACCTTACTGTCACCCACACGTTCAAGTAACGCTTTCAGCACTAATTCATCACGAAAATCGCCCTGAAGGAAGTCGACACCAACAATGGGATCCATTGGTAAAAGATCGCATGCGATGATTCGCCCCGTTCCGCCGATCTGCGTGACCGCATACTGAGACCATCCGCCAGGTGCTGCACCGAGGTCGACAACCGTCATGCCCGGTTTAAAAAGTTTGTCACTTTGCTGTATTTCATCAAGTTTAAACCAGGCGCGGGAACGCAACCCTTTTTTCTGCGCCTGTTGAACATATTTATCGCTAAAGTGTTCCTGAAGCCAGCGGCTGGAGCTGGCAGAACGCTTTTTACCTGTCATTTAACATTTCCGTCCTGGTTCATCGTTACTTGCCTGTGACGTAAATTTCTACGCAGCTATTTGGCGATATAAGGGAGATGGCGGTAGAATGAACCGTTTTCAATCCCAACGTAAGCAAAAATATACGATGAATCTGAGTACTAAACAAAAACAGCACCTTAAAGGTCTGGCACATCCGCTCAAGCCTGTAGTCATGCTTGGCAACAATGGTTTGACCGAAGGGGTGCTTGCCGAGATTGAACAAGCGCTGGAACACCACGAGCTGATCAAGGTGAAAATCGCCTCTGAAGACAGAGACACTAAAAACCTGATCGTGGAAGCCATCGTGCGTGAAACCGGTGCCTGTAATGTACAGGTCATCGGTAAAACGCTGGTGCTCTACCGCCCATCTAAAGAGCGTAAAATCTCGCTGCCACGCTAAGGATATCCTGAATTGCACATATTTTCTGTGTAAAACGAGGGATTTCTGTCAGCAGGTGAGCAAAATGCCACGCTCCTTGAGTTGATAAAAGGCCGCTATGCGGCCTTTTTCTTTTCTTTACAATGTATCAACATCTTAGCGGAGATGCGAATTACAGGTACTCAACCTTAATAATTTCGTATTCCACTTCGCCACCAGGGGTGCGGATGGTAACCACATCGTCCTGTTCTTTGCCAATCAGGCCACGCGCGATCGGTGAATTCACAGAGATCAGGTTCTGTTTGAAGTCGGCTTCATCATCGCCCACGATGCGATACGTCTGCTCTTCGTCGTTATCCAGGTTCAGAACCGTCACGGTTGAACCAAAGATCACACGGCCATTGTTTGGCATTTTGGTGATATCGATCACCTGCGCATTGGACAGCTTCGCTTCGATATCTTTAATGCGTCCTTCACAGAAGCCCTGCTGCTCACGCGCGGCGTGGTATTCAGCATTCTCTTTCAGGTCGCCATGCTCACGCGCATCCGCGATTGCGGCGATGATTTCAGGGCGACGTACGGATTTCAGGAAATCCAGCTCTTCGCGCAGTTTTTCGGCACCACGTAAGGTCATCGGAATAGCTTGCATTTGTTATACCTCTTAAACATTCCTGTAGGGAGCAGCGTCACCTGCTCCGGCCCCTGTCCCCACGTACATCAAACCATGAGCGGGCCAGAAGCAAAAAGAAAACCGACCCGGAAGCAGCGCCCCAGGTCAGCAGCAATTTTTCAATTTGATACGCATTTTACCGCGAAGTTCACTATGGGTCATCGTTTACTTTGCAGTGCTATGCACCGTAGTATGACGGTTTGTTTTCGGGTTGTTAGCGCGAGATTATGCGATTTTCCAGTTTTATCATCGGATTGACTACCAGTATAACGTTCACCGTTCAGGCCGCGAATGTTGATGAATACATTAATCAGTTGCCTGCAGGCGCTAACCTTGCACTGATGGTGCAGAAGGTTGGTGCACAGGCACCCAATATTGACTATCACAGTCAACAAATGGCGCTGCCTGCCAGTACCCAGAAGGTGATCACTGCACTCGCCGCCCTGCTCCAGCTCGGGCCTGACTTCCGTTTTACCACGACCCTTGAAACCAAAGGTAACGTTGAAGACGGTGAGCTGAAAGGCGATCTTATTGCCCGCTTCGGAGGGGACCCAACCTTTAAGCGCCAGGATATCCGCAACATGGTGGCGGTGCTGAAAAAATCCGGCGTGCAGAAGATCGATGGCAACGTGCTGATCGACACCTCCATTTTCGCCAGCCACGATAAAGCGCCAGGCTGGCCGTGGAACGACATGACGCAGTGCTTTAGCGCACCGCCAGCCGCCGCTATTGTTGACCGTAACTGCTTCTCCGTGTCGCTTTACAGCGCACCAAAACCTAATGATTTAGCGTTTATCCGCGTGGCCTCGTACTACCCGGTCACCATGTTTAGCCAGGTACGTACTCTGGCTAAAGGCTCCCCGGATGCGCAGTATTGCGAGCTGGATGTGGTTCCGGGCGATCTGAACCGCTATACGCTGACTGGCTGCCTGACGCAGCGTGCCGATCCGCTGCCGCTGGCTTTCGCCATTCAGGACGGTGCGGGCTATGCGGGTGCCATTCTTAAAGACGAACTCAAGCAGGCAGGAATTACTTATACCGGTTCGCTGCTGCGCCAGACGCAGGTTAATCAGCCTGGTACGGTGATCGCCAGCAAACAATCTGCGCCACTGCACGATTTGCTTAAGATAATGCTGAAAAAGTCTGACAACATGATTGCTGACACGGTGTTCCGCATGATTGGTCACGCGCGTTTCGGCGTTCCGGGAACCTGGCGTGCCGGCTCCGATGCTGTACGTCAGATCCTGCGTCAGCAGGCGGGGATCGATCTTGGCAATACCATCGCCGTTGATGGCTCCGGGTTATCGCGCCATAACCTGATTTCCCCGGCCACCATGATGCAGGTGCTGCAGTACATTGCCCAGCATGACACTGAGCTAAACTTTATTACCATGTTGCCGCTTGCCGGACACGATGGTTCGCTGCAGTACCGCGCGGGGCTTCACGCTGCAGGCGTTGATGGCAAAGTCTCAGCCAAAACAGGTTCACTGCAGGGTGTTTACAACCTTGCAGGCTTTATCACTACCGCCAGCGGGCAACGCATGGCGTTCGTGCAGTATCTTTCCGGCTATGCCGTCGAACCCGCTGACCAGCGTAATCGTCGAATTCCTCTGGTACGCTTCGAAAGCAGGCTATACAAGGACATCTACCAGAATAACTAGCGATGAAACTACTCATAGTTGAAGACGATCTGTTATTGCAGGAAGGGCTGGCGCTCGCGCTGGCGAATGAAGGATACGCCCTTGATTGTGCCGCCACGGCGGCCGAGGCCGATGCGTTGATCCAGAGTGGCGAGTACAGTCTGGTGATCCTCGACTTAGGTTTACCCGATAAAGATGGTGCCACGCTGCTGAGCCAGTGGCGGCGTCGCGGCGTCGACAATCCGGTGCTGATCCTCACAGCGCGTGATGCCATTGAAGATCGCATTAACGGGCTGGATTCCGGTGCGGATGACTATCTGGTGAAACCCTTTGCCCTCGCAGAGCTGCAGGCACGCGTGCGGGCGCTGATCCGCCGCTATCAGGGGCACAGCGATAATTTGCTGACCGACGGCGATATCACGCTGAACCTGCAAACGCAGCAGGTGCTGCGTAAATCTCTGCCTGTTGAAGTCACGCCAAAGGAGTTTGCCCTGCTGACGCGGCTGATCATGCGTAGCGGGCAGACGGTGCACCGTGAAACGCTGCAACAGGATATCTACTCCTGGCAGGACGATCCGGGATCAAATACCCTGGAGGTTCACATTCATAATCTGCGCCGTAAGCTCGGCAAGGACAGAATTAAAACCGTACGCGGCGTGGGATATCGTCTGGAGAGCCAAAAATGAACAGCATGCGTCGGCGATTGATGGTTCTGCTGGCGGTGATTCTGTTATTTTTTCAACTGATAAGCGTGGTCTGGCTGTGGCATGAGAGCCGCGAGCAAATTGGCTTTCTGGTAAATGAAACCCTGTCGGCCAAAGCACGTAACAACCATGTCGAGAAAGAGATCCGCGAGGCAATCGCCTCGCTGCTGGTTCCTTCTCTGGTGATGGTCGGTTTTACCCTGTTCTTCTCATTCTGGGCCGTCACGTGGATAACCCGGCCGCTCAACAAACTGCGAGCCAGTCTCGCTAACCGCTCAGCCGACAATCTCACGCCCCTGCCTATGTATTCTGACATGGAAGAGATTGGCGCGGTCACCACCTCGTTGAATCAACTGCTGGCTCGTCTGGATCATACCATCCAGCAGGAACGCCTCTTCACCGCCGACGCCGCCCACGAGTTACGAACACCTCTCGCCGGGATCAGGCTGCATCTGGAATTAATGGCTCAGTCTGGCTCACCACAGGCTACGGCATTAATTAGCCGTATCGATCAACTGATGCATACCGTTGAGCAACTGCTGATGCTGGCGCGTGCCGGGCAAGCGATGGCAAGCGGACATTACGATACCGTCACCTGGACAGAGAACATCATTGCACCGCTGGGCCTTGAGCATGAAGCCAAAGAACACACGGTAATTTGGCCCGAAAAAAGCCCGCTAACGGTTCAGGGAGACGCGGTTCTGCTGCGCCTGATGCTGAGGAATCTGCTGGAGAACGCTGCACGCTACAGCCCGACAGGGACGACGATTACGGTGAAGCTGACGGAAAAGGACGGTGGCACTCAGGTCAGCGTGATTGATCAAGGGCCGGGTATCGATGAAGCCCATCGCCAGTCCATCACCGAACCGTTCCGTCGGCTTGACCAGCGCTACGGAGGGAGCGGCCTGGGGCTGAGTATTGTTCAGCGCATCGTTCAGCTCCATCATGGCAACTTAACGCTGGAGAATGGCGCTGAGGGCGGCTTAATCGCCAGTTGCTGGTTGCCGTCAACGTTAGGCTAAAAAAAAAGCCCCTTAACAGGGGCTTCTTGCAGGAATTAATGCTTGTAGATGAACTCGACGCCTTCTTCGTCGTCTTCATCCCAGTCATCGTCCCAGTCTTCATCATCTTCTTCCGCTTCCAGCTCTTCGAGCTGTTGACGGTGGTAGTCATCCCACATGAATTCGACTTTTTCAGGCTGTTTCGCCTCTTCCGCCTTAACAACGGGGTTCTCGATGATAAAGGTCATCACATCCCAGCAGAGGTCTTTCACGCCAACCTGGCTTGCAGCAGAGATCAGGTAATATTTATCTTCCCAACCCATCGCTTCGGCAATCGCTTTGGCTTTTGCTTCGGCTTCTGCTTTATCCATCAGGTCGATCTTGTTAAAGACCAGCCAGCGCGGTTTATCCGCCAGTTTTTCGCTGTATTTTTCCAGCTCGCCGATGATGATACGGGCGTTTTCAACCGGATCGGAACCGTCGATAGGATCGATATCGATGAGATGCAGCAAGACGCGACAACGCTCAAGGTGTTTCAGGAAGCGAATCCCCAGACCGGCACCTTCCGCTGCGCCTTCAATCAGCCCTGGGATATCAGCAACCACGAAGCTCTTTTCATTATCCATACGGACAACGCCCAGGCTAGGCACCAGCGTGGTAAACGGATAATCTGCTACTTTTGGCTTGGCTGCGGATACAGCACGAATAAACGTTGATTTACCCGCATTTGGCATGCCCAGCATACCGACGTCGGCCAGCAGCATCAGCTCCAGTTGCAGGTCGCGTTTATCACCTGGCGTCCCCATGGTTTTCTGACGCGGAGTACGGTTAACGGAAGATTTGAAACGGCTGTTGCCCAGACCGTGCCAGCCGCCTTTTGCCACCATCAGGCGTTGACCATGTTTGGTCATGTCACCCATGGTTTCGCCAGTGCCCTGATCGATGACACGCGTACCCACTGGCACCTTGATGGTCACATCTTTACCGCGTTTACCGGTACAGTCGCGGCTCTGGCCGTTTTGCCCACGCTCAGCGCGGAACGATTTTTCGAAACGGTAGTCGATCAGCGTGTTGAGGTTTTCATCCGCCTCCAGCCACACATCGCCGCCATCTCCACCGTCACCGCCGTCAGGACCGCCACGAGGAATATATTTTTCACGGCGGAAGCTCACGCAACCATTGCCGCCATCACCTGCCACGACCAGGATCGTCGCTTCATCAACAAACTTCATTTTACTCTCCGTAACTCATTCGCCTGAGCGGGGGACTACTACAACCGCTTCATTTTTGCGCCAACGCCCCCAGAGACGATGACCAATGGCGGAATACATCGCGCCCGCAACCACGACAAACGCACCGAGATAGCCCAACAGGTTGAGCATCGGTCTGACGAAGACATCGGGCCAGGCCATTGATAACAAATCTGAAAATAACAGCGTAAACAGCGGAGTCAGCGTAATTAATGCACTGACCTGTGCTGCCTGCCAGCGCGCCATTGCTTCGGCCAGCGCGCCATAACCGACCAGCGTATTAAGCCCACAAAAAATGAGGCACGCCAGTTGCCAGTCGCTGAGCTGGGTAATCACACCCGGCTTTGCTAACGGCAATAATGCTATTGTACACAAAGTGTACAGCAAAAAGAGGATCTGCTGTGAAGCCAGGCGACGCAATAACACCTTTTGTGCGACGCCATAACTCACCCAGACCGTTGCTGCCCCCACACCGAAAATCACACCCCAGGTGTAATCCGTCAGCCGGGTAAAAATCTCAATCAGGCTGGTGTTGAAGAACATCACCAGACCACAGAGCAGCATGCTCGCCCCGATAATCTGCGTCCCGCGCATCTTCTCCTTGAGAATAAAGACGCTGGCGACCATCATGCCGACCGGTGAAAGCTGACCAATCACCTGCGACGCGGTGGGGCTAAGATATTGCAGGGAAGAGCTAAACAGGATGAAATTACCGAACAGACCGCCCGTCGCGATAGCCAGTAACACCAGCCAGCGCGGCTTACGGAATATACGCAGCGGTGGCAGCTTACCTTTAATTGCGAGGATAGCGCCCAGGCCAATGCTTGCCATCAGAAAGCGATAAAACACCACCGTAGGCGGCTCCATCACTTCCAGTACCTGCTTCATTGCAATTGGCAGCGCACCCCAGCACATTGCGGTGGTGAGCGCCAAAAGAATACCAATGCCGGCCTGCTGCTTCATGCCCGTTTTCCCTACAGAAAATTTTCCGGGTTTCCAATGTAAAAAGCCCCGCAACACGTTGCGGGGCTTTAATCCGTTACCGGACCGAGAAAACCTTACTCAGCAACGATGCTGATGTATTTACGGTTGTTCGGGCCTTTAACTTCAAATTTCACTTTACCGTCTGCTTTAGCAAACAGAGTGTGGTCACGACCGCAACCTACGTTAGTGCCAGCGTGGAACTTAGTACCACGTTGACGAACGATGATGCTACCCGCCAGAACGGATTCGCCACCGAAACGCTTAACGCCCAGGCGTTTAGCTTCTGAATCGCGACCGTTACGTGTGGAGCCGCCAGCCTTTTTATGTGCCATTTAAATCTCTCCTCAGGTCTTAGGCGCTGATGCCAGTAATTTTCACATCAGTGAACCACTGACGGTGGCCCTGCTGCTTACGGTAGTGTTTACGACGACGAAACTTAACGATTTTAACTTTCTCGCCACGACCATGAGCAACAACTTCAGCTTTGATAACGCCGCCATCAACGAAAGGAACGCCGATTTTGACTTCTTCACCGTTTGCGATCATCAGAACTTCTGCGAACTCAACAGATTCGCCAGTTGCGATGTCCAGCTTTTCCAGGCGAACGGTCTGACCTTCGCTTACTCGGTGTTGTTTACCACCACTTTGGAAAACCGCGTACATATAAACTCCGCTTCCGCGCACATCCTCGTATGAATCAGAGTGCGCTATAAATATTCACAATAGGGCGCGAATATTACGCAAAACGCGAGCCTTTGACAAGTGCTACCGTCAATACATGAAGAAAAAAAACACAACACGTACGGTAACGTTTATCTGAGCCGTTTTTTCAGTACAATCAGCACTACTATTGATAAACCGAAACCCTTTGTGTACCCACCTTCTGTGGGATAAACAGGATGAAAAGCCCGGCTTTTGCGATGAATTTAGAAAAAATCAACGAGTTAACCGCGCAAGATATGGCGGGTGTGAATGCAGCAATCCTGGAGCAACTCAACTCTGACGTTCAGCTGATCAATCAGTTGGGCTATTACATCGTCAGTGGCGGCGGTAAACGCATTCGCCCGATGATCGCCATTCTGGCCGCAAGAGCCGTTGGCTATCAGGGAAATGCCCACGTCACCATTGCGGCACTGATCGAATTTATCCACACCGCCACGCTTCTTCATGATGACGTGGTGGATGAATCGGATATGCGTCGTGGTAAAGCCACCGCAAACGCTGCATTTGGCAATGCGGCCAGCGTTCTGGTGGGTGATTTTATCTATACCCGAGCCTTCCAGATGATGACCAGCCTCGGTTCACTCAAGGTGCTGGAAGTGATGTCGGAGGCGGTAAACGTTATTGCTGAAGGCGAAGTGCTGCAGTTGATGAACGTTAACGACCCGGACATCACCGAAGAAAACTACATGCGTGTGATCTACAGCAAGACCGCGCGCCTGTTTGAAGCAGCAGCCCAGTGCTCGGGCCTTCTGGCCGGATGTACAGAAGAACAAGAGCGTGGCCTACAGGACTACGGGCGCTATCTCGGTACGGCATTCCAGTTGATTGATGATTTACTGGACTACAGCGCCGATGGCGAAACCCTGGGTAAGAACGTAGGTGATGACCTGAACGAAGGTAAACCGACTCTGCCGCTGCTTCATGCGATGCGTAACGGAACGCCCGACCAGGCAAAAATGATCCGCGAAGCGATAGAACAGGGAAATGGTCGCCATCTTCTGGAACCTGTACTGGAAACAATGGCTATCTGTGGTTCACTTGAATGGACGCGCCAGCGTGCTGAAGAAGAGGCCGACAAAGCCATCGAAGCACTTCAGGTTATTCCTGACAGCCCATGGCGTGACGCACTGATTGGTCTTGCCCACATCGCCGTTCAGCGCGATCGTTAATTCTTTCCCTCTCTCCCCGCGGCTCTCGCGGGGAGATTCCAATAAGCTCCCATAAACTCCATATTCACGTTAAATCATCAGCTTAAAGGCCGCATGAATAAAGCCATGTCATATTCTGAATATTGCTTCCAGTAACGCGAACTTTTTAGAACCCGTGTTCGAACAAGATATAGTAATGCTGTCATTTCACGAGAAATGACGTGGACGAATACGAACACAAGGACAGCATTATGGATACAAAATTCATCGACTGGCATTCAGCTGATATTATTGCTGCGCTCCGCAAAAAAGGGACATCACTGGCAGCGGAGTCACGACGTAATGGGTTAAGCTCTTCCACGCTGGCGAATGCACTGACACGCCCGTGGCCAAAGGGGGAATTAATTATTGCGACGGCGCTGGACACACACCCGTGGATAATCTGGCCATCGCGCTACCACGATCCCATCACCCATGAATTTATCGACAGAACACGCATGATGCGTCAGAAAAAAACGAAGAAAGACCCGCAGGAATAACGCGGCCGATATGACAGGAACAGCAATCCCCCGGCCATGTCAGGCAGGGGGGTGCCGGAAAACTTACTCGCCCTTCACTCGCTCGATATTCGCACCCAGCGCACGCAGTTTATCTTCAATACGCTCATAACCACGATCGATGTGGTAGATACGATCAACGACCGTCGTCCCTTCCGCGATACAACCCGCCAGCACCAGGCTTGCAGACGCACGCAGATCGGTTGCCATGACCTGCGCACCAGACAGTTTTTCCACGCCGTGGCAGATAACCGTATTGCTTTCGATCTCGGCATGCGCCCCCATACGAATCAGTTCCGGTACGTGCATAAAGCGGTTCTCGAAAATGGTTTCAGTGATGAAGCCAGTACCTTCGGCGACCAGGTTTAACAACGTAAACTGGGCCTGCATGTCCGTCGGGAAGGCCGGATGCGGTGCAGTGCGCACATTGACCGCTTTCGGACGCTGTCCGTGCATGTCCAGACTGATCCAGTCTTCACCTGTCTCAATATCAGCACCTGCATCGCGCAGCTTCGCCAGAACGGCATCCAGCGTATCAGGCTGTGCATTACGGCAGACAATTTTGCCGCCGGAGATCGCCGCTGCGACCAGGAAAGTACCGGTTTCGATACGATCCGGCAGAACGCGATACACACCGCCGCCCAGACGCTCAACGCCTTCGATGGTGATACGGTCAGTACCCTGACCGGAAATCTTCGCACCCAGCGCCACGAGGAAGTTCGCCGTGTCCACGATTTCCGGTTCACGTGCGGCGTTTTCAATGATGGTGGTGCCTTCTGCCAGCGTCGCCGCTGACATAATGGTGACGGTTGCGCCAACGCTCACTTTGTCCATGACGATGTGCGCGCCTTTCAGACGGCCATTCACGGACGCCTTAACGTAACCCTCTTCCAGCTTGATCTCCGCGCCCAGCTTTTCCAGGCCAAAGATATGCAGGTCAACCGGACGCGCGCCGATGGCACAGCCGCCCGGCAGAGAGACCTGACCCTGACCAAAACGCGCCACCAGCGGGCCCAGCGCCCAGATGGAAGCACGCATGGTTTTCACCAGGTCGTATGGGGCAGAGAAATTGTTAACGTTGCTGGCATCGATCCAGACGGAACCGTTACGCTCCACTTTAGTGCCCAACTGGGTGAGCAACTTCATGGTCGTGTCGATATCTTTCAGCTTCGGTACGTTCTGGATCTCTACCGGCTCTTCCGCGAGCAGCGCAGCGAAAAGAATTGGCAGCGCGGCGTTTTTCGCGCCAGAAATTGTGACTTCGCCCTGGAGACGCGTTGGCCCCTGTACACGAAATTTATCCATGTGTTTGCTCTCTTATAAATTCAACCGTGCTGCTGGCTCTGGCCCTCAGCTCAAAAACCGTTTAGTTTGCGATCGCGTGCCCACTCTTGCGGGGTGAACGCTTTAATCGACAGGGCGTGGATGCGGTTATCCGCAATATATTCCATCAGCGGCGCGTACACAGCCTGCTGCTTCTTCACGCGACTCATACCGTCGAACATGTCACCCACAGCAATAACCTGGAAGTGACTGCCATCGCCAGTGACGTGGGCTTCCTGAAGGGAGAGTGCATTCATCAGCACTGCCTGGATTTCATTATTTTCCATGGGGTCTATATCATCTGATAGTGAAAACAAGCCCAACATCTTAGAGCAAAGTGGCGTCGTCTTAAACAAGCAAAAAGCCCCGACGTGGAAACTGTCGGGGCTTTCAGAAGTAACGTACTGAAAAAATTAGCGAGGTAATACGTCTTCGGGCAAATTATAAAGCTGTGCAAGAGTGACAACGTTATCGCTTACGCCCGTCAGTGCAACGCTCATCCCCTGCTTTTTGCCTGTGGCGACCAGATGCGCCAGAAGAGCAATACCTGCGGTGTCCACTCGCGTGACGCCGTTTAAATCAATCAGCGTCACGCCCTGCATTGCGTCATGGCGAGCGTCCCACAAGGGATTCAGCAGATCCTGGTCAAGTTCCCCCGCCAGCTTTAACGTCTCACCTTCACGCGACCAGCTCAGTTGCTGCGACATTACTTCTTCTCGTCCAGGGAAATTTTCTGACGAGAGATAGACTGCAGTTGTGCGGTCAGGCCATCAATGCCTTTGGTACGCAGCAGGTCGCTCCACTCGTTTTGCTTAGTGGTGATCATGCTTACACCTTCTGCAATCATGTCATACGCCTGCCAGTTTCCGGTCTGGCTGTTTTTACGCCACTGGAAATCCAGGCGAACCGGCGGACGACCGTTAGGATCGATAATGGTGACACGGATAGGGATGATAGTCGCATCGCCCAATGGCTGCTCAGGGGCAATCTGATAGGTCTGACCGTGGTACATCGCCAGCGCCTGGCCGTAAGCCTGTTTCAGGTATTCACGGAACGCAGCAAAGTACGCCTCACGCTGTGCTGGCGTGGCATCTTTATAGTAACGGCCCAGCACCAGTGCGCCCGCGTATTTAATCTGCACATACGGCAGCAGTTCCTGATCGACCACATCGCGCAGATAATCAGGATTAGCGCGAATTTTAGGCTGTTCGTTTTTAAGACGGTCGAAGGTTTTCTTCGCAGCCTCATCCATCAGTTTGTACGGGTTGCTCTGATCCGCAGCGTGGGCTGCAGTGAGAGGGGCAATGACCAGCATGGCAACCATTAACAGACGTTTAAACATGAATGACTTCTCCTGAAATTAATTCGCCGCACCAGGCGTCGGCTCGACGTTGGTATGGTCTTCACCCTGCGCAGGGGCAGCTTCAGACTTATTATCATCCCCTTTACTGTTGTAAAGGAACTGACCAATCATATCTTCCAGCACCATCGCGGACTTCGTATCTTGGATAACGCTACCGTCTTTAAGGATAGTCGTTCCCAGCTCAGGATCTTCAAAGCCGACGTTCAGCGCCAGATATTGCTCCCCCAGCAGGCCAGAGGTGCGGATAGAAAGCGAGCTGGTGTCCGGGATATGGTTGTAGCGCTCTTCAATATCCATCGCGACACGCGGCAGATAGGTTTTCTCATCAAGGGTGATTTCTGACACACGGCCAATCACCACGCCGCCAATGCGTACCGGCGAGCGCACCTTCAGGCCACCGATATTATCGAAGGTGGCATAGATGCGATACGTCGGCTCGGTGCGAACAGAGGTGATATCCGCCGCTCTCAGGCAGATAAACAGGGCTGCCAGCAGTGCCAGCAGCAGGAATACGCCGACCCAAATTTCATTTTTTCTCGTTTGCATGAACTCAATTCCCAAACATCAGTGCGGTGAGCACAAAATCCAGACCCAGTACGGCCAGCGACGAATGAACAACAGTACGTGTCGTTGCACGGCTAATGCCCGCCGATGTCGGGATGGCATCGTAACCGTTAAACAACGCAATCCAGGTCACCGTAATGGCAAAGACCGCGCTCTTAATTAAACAGTTAACCAGATCCATCCGCAGATCGATGGCATCCTGCATCGCAGACCAGAAGAAACCGGCATCAATGCCTTTCCAGTGCACGCCAACCAGCGACCCGCCCCAGATACCGACGGCCACAAACAGAATGGTCAGCAGCGGTAACGAAATCACACCCGCCCAGAAACGCGGGGAGATCACCCGGCGCAGCGGGTCGACCGCCATCATCTCCATACTGGAGAGCTGCTCGGTTGCGCGCATCAGGCCAATTTCCGCCGTTAATGCAGACCCGGCGCGCCCGGCAAACAAGAGCGCGGCGACAACCGGCCCAAGCTCACGCAGCAGAGAGAGCGCAACCAGCATTCCAAGGCTGGTTTCCGCACTGTAGGTTGTCAGTACCAGATAGCCCTGCAGCCCCAGCACCATGCCGATAAACAGACCGGAAACGATGATGATCAGCATCGACAGTACGCCGACGTTATAAAGCTGCCGCACCAGCAGAGGCGCGTGCTTGCGGAATTCCGGTTTGCCGACCAGCGCGTTGAACAACATCAATCCGGCACGCCCGAACGTCCTGATGGTTTTTATGCCACGGTGTCCGAGCGCGGCCAACGCATTTAACAGCATGAGTGGCTTAACTCCCTATTCCCAATAAATCGTCACGATAGTCACCGGACGGATAGCGGAACGGCACCGGGCCATCCGCAATACCATCCAGGAACTGCCGCACTCGCGGATCGCAATTTTCCTGCAACGCCTGAGCGCTGCCATGTGCGACGATCTTTTTGTCTGCCACGATATACGCGTAATCAGCAATACTCAGCACTTCCGGCACATCGTGCGACACCACGATGCAGGTTACGCCGAGCGCGCTGTTCAGTTCAGAAATCAACTTCACCAGCACACCCATAGTGATCGGGTCCTGCCCAACGAACGGTTCGTCGAACATGATTAAATCAGGCTCTAACGCAATGGCTCGTGCCAGCGCGGCGCGGCGCGCCATACCGCCGGAAAGCTCTGACGGCATAAGTTTGGCCGCCCCCCGCAGTCCCACGGCCTCAAGTTTCATCATGACCGTGCTTTTCAGCAGCGCCGGCGGCAGATGCGTATGCTCACGCAGCGGGTAGGCGACGTTATCGAAAACATTCATATCGGTGAACAGCGCTCCCGACTGAAAGAGCATGCTCATGCGTTTGCGGACAGTATACAGACGTGAGCGAGACATCTCAGGGACGTTTTCACCGTCAAAGAGAATTTCGCCACTGTCAGGTGGAATTTGCCCACCAATGAGACGCAGCAATGTCGTTTTACCGATCCCTGACGGCCCCATAATGGCGGTAATCTTGCCATGCGGCACGGTCAGCGAAATATCATCAAATATCAATCGGTTGCCGCGAGAAAAACTGACGCCACGGACATCGACTAAATTCGCCATCGTTTGGCTCATTTACGGTTCCTTTCTTACCCTGCTTCACACTGAGCATGAAGCCTAAATCAGCCCTAAACCCCACATTTTTACAGAATATTAGCCATTGAGGTTAGCGAAAGCTGGCATTTGTTTTACTTTTCCGGCGCATAAAGTCAAAATTAGGAATTCGTTACGTCTCAGACTGTATGCAGCGCCACTAATTCACGCGCGGTGGACCGGCGAGTATACCTGAAGAAAGGACTTTTGATGCTTTTAGCAACAGCACTGTTAATAATTGGTTTACTTTTGGTGGTCTACAGTGCTGACCGTTTGGTATTTGCAGCATCAATCCTGTGCCGACTTATCGGTATGCCGCCCGTCATTATTGGCATGACGGTGGTCAGTGCAGGCACCTCGCTTCCTGAAATCATCGTTTCTGTCTCTGCATCGCTGCATGGCCAGGTCGACCTCGCTATCGGCACCGCGATTGGCTCTAACATCGTCAATATTTTATTGATCTTAGGATTAGCCGCGCTGCTGCATCCATTTCGCGTGCATTCCGATGTTCTGCGCCGTGAATTGCCGCTAATGTTAATCGTAAGCCTGCTGGCAGGCTACGTGCTTTATGACGGCGTGCTGAGCGTCGATGACGGCATTTTCCTGCTCGCACTGGCCGGAATTTGGCTGCTGTATAGTGTAAAAATCGCTCGTCAGGCGGAAAAGGCAGGGAGCGATAGCCTGACGCGAGAGCACGTTGCCGAACTGCCTCGGGGAGGATCGTTACCCGTCGCCCTGCTTTGGCTTGGCGTCGCGTTGATCATTATGCCGATGGCAACACGCATGGTGGTAGATAACGCAACCGTGCTGGCGAACTATTTCGCCATGAGCGAACTGACAATCGGCCTGACGGTCATTGCTATTGGTACCAGCCTGCCAGAGCTGGCAACCGCCATCGCGGGCGCACGTAAAGGTGAAGATGATATCGCCATTGGCAATATCATCGGCTCCAACATTTTCAATATCGCCATCGTGACGGGACTGCCCGCCCTGATAGCGCCAGGGCCATTTAACCCGCTGGCGTTCTCGCGCGATTACGGAGTAATGCTGCTGGTGAGCGTGATTTTTGCTCTGCTCTGCTGGCGACGGAAACGTCAGATAGGTAAAGGCGCGGGCGCGCTACTGACGGGTGGATTTATCGTATGGATGGCGATGCTGTACTGGCTCTCGCCTCTTCTCTCTGGGTAAACGGAAACGCATTATGTCGCAAATAGAATTGCAACCGGATTTTGACTTTCAGAAAGCAGGCAAAAAAGTTCTGGAGATTGAACGTGAAGGTCTGGCGCAGTTAGATCAGTACATTAATCAGGATTTTAGTCTGGCCTGTGAGAAGATGTTCACCTGTGCCGGTAAAGTCGTGGTCATGGGGATGGGTAAATCCGGCCATATCGGACGCAAAATGGCGGCGACCTTTGCCAGCACCGGTACGTCGTCGTTCTTCGTCCATCCTGGTGAAGCCGCACATGGCGATCTCGGCATGGTGACCCCGCAGGATGTGGTCATTGCGCTGTCGAACTCCGGTGAATCCAATGAGATCCTGGCGCTGATTCCGGTCCTGAAACGACTGCAGGTTCCGCTGATTTGCATGACCAGCCGTCCCGAAAGCAGCATGGCGCGTGCCGCTGACATCCACCTGTGCGTCAAAGTGCCGAAAGAAGCCTGTCCGCTTGGCCTGGCACCAACCTCCAGCACAACCGCTGCACTGGTCATGGGCGATGCCCTCGCCGTTGCGCTGCTTGAAGCGCGTGGTTTCACGCCTGAGGATTTCGCCCTGTCACACCCAGGCGGTGCGCTGGGACGTAAGCTGCTGCTTCGGGTTAACGATATTATGCACACCGGTGATGAGATCCCTCACGTGAGCAAAGCGGCCTCGCTGCGCGATGCGTTACTGGAAATCACCCGCAAAAATCTGGGTATGACGGTCATTTGCGATGAGCAGATGAAAATTCAGGGGATCTTTACTGACGGCGACTTGCGACGTGTATTGGATATGGGTGTGGATGTCCGCACGCTGGGCATCGCCGATGTCATGACACCGGGGGGAATTCGCGTGCGTCCAGGCATCCTGGCCGTCGATGTACTGAACCTGATGCAGACCCGACATATCACCTCTGTTATGGTTGCCGATGGCGACCAACTGCTGGGTGTGGTACATATGCATGATCTTCTGCGCGCAGGCGTAGTGTAATGAAGGATAAGACAATGAGTAATGCGGGTGCATCCCTTGCAACCTGTTATGGCCCGGTAAGCGCCCACATGATGGCGAAGGCAGAAAATATCCGTCTGCTGATCCTGGATGTGGATGGAGTGCTCTCCGATGGTCTGATTTATATGGGCAATAATGGCGAAGAGCTGAAGGCATTTAACGTTCGCGATGGCTACGGTATTCGCTGCGCGCTCACGTCCGGCATTGAAGTTGCCATCATCACCGGACGAAAAGCTAAACTGGTAGAAGATCGCTGCGAAACGCTGGGCATTACCCATCTGTATCAGGGGCAATCTGACAAAATGGTCGCATTCAACGATTTGCTGGGGAAACTGGCCATCGCACCTGAAAACGTTGCCTATGTCGGAGACGATCTGATCGACTGGCCGGTCATGGCTGAAGTGGGTCTCAGCGTCGCCGTTGCTGATGCGCATCCGCTGCTGATCCCACGCGCTGATTATGTCACCCATATCAACGGTGGCCGTGGGGCTGTACGTGAAGTCTGCGATCTGCTTCTGCTGGCGCAGGGCCGGCTTGATGAGGCCAAAGGGCAATCGATATGAGTAAAACCAGACGTTGGGTTATCATTCTGCTTTCGCTTGTCGCCCTGGTATTGATTGGCGTAAATCTTGCTGACCGTGACGATACGCAAACAGAAGTGGTCAACACGAGCGATCCAACATACAAAAGCGATCACAGCGACACCGTGGTGTATAGCCCGGAAGGTGCACTGAACTATCGCCTGATTGCCCAACACGTGGAATATTTTTCAGAAGATGGCGTCTCCTGGTTTACCCAACCCGTTATGACCACTTTTGATACCGATAAAGTACCGACGTGGTCGATCAAATCTGACCGGGCAAAACTGACGAATGACCGTATGCTTTATCTGTATGGCCATGTTGAAGTCAACGCCCTGACCGCTGACTCGCAACTGCGCAAAATCACAACGGATAATGCCCAGATCAACCTGGTTACCCAGGACGTTACGTCGCAGGATCTGGTCACCCTGTATGGCACAACATTTAATTCCAGCGGTCTGAGAATGCGCGGTAACTTACGCAGCAAAAACGCCGAGCTGATTGAAAAGGTTAGAACCTCCTATGAAATTCAAAACAAACAAACTCAGCCTTAAAGTTATTATCGCCAGTGCACTGCTGGCGACCACTCTTCCCGCGCTTGCTGTGACGGGTGATACCGAACAACCGATTCATATTGAATCGGATACGCAGTCTCTGGATATGCAGGGTAACGTCGTGACCTTTACGGGCAACGTCGTGATGACCCAGGGCACCATCAAAATTAACGCCGATAAAGTGGTCGTAACCCGTCCGGGCGGCGAGCAGGGCAAAGAGATCATTGATGGCTATGGCAATCCTGCCACGTTCTACCAGATGCAGGACAACGGCAAGCCGGTCAAAGGCCACGCCACGCATATGCATTATGAACTGGCGAAGGATCTTGTCATTCTGACCGGCAACGCCTACCTGGAGCAGTTGGACAGCAACATCACCGGCGACAAGATCACCTACCTGGTGAAAGAGCAGAAAATGCAGGCCTCCAGCGAGAAAGGCAAACGCGTTACCACCGTGCTTGTTCCGTCACAGCTGCAGGACAAAGGCAAAGACCAGGCCCCGGCACAGAAAAAGAGTAACTAATTCGATATGGCAACATTAACTGCAAAAAATCTTGCGAAAGCCTATAAGGGTCGCCGCGTCGTCGAAGATGTCAGCCTGACCGTCAACTCCGGCGAAATTGTGGGTTTACTTGGCCCTAACGGCGCGGGTAAAACTACCACCTTCTACATGGTGGTCGGTATTGTGTCGCGTGATGCAGGCAACATTATCATCGACGACGAAGACATTAGCCTGCTGCCGCTGCATGCACGCGCGCGTCGTGGAATCGGCTATCTGCCACAGGAAGCGTCCATTTTCCGTCGGTTAAGCGTTTTCGATAACCTGATGGCCGTGCTGCAAATCCGGGACGATCTGACCAGCGAACAGCGCACTGACCGCGCTAACGAGCTGATGGAAGAGTTTCATATTGAACACCTGCGCGACAGCCTCGGCCAGGCGCTTTCCGGTGGTGAACGTCGTCGCGTTGAGATTGCGCGTGCGCTGGCCGCAAACCCGAAATTCATCCTGCTGGATGAACCGTTTGCAGGCGTTGACCCGATCTCCGTTATCGATATCAAACGTATTATTGAGCACCTGCGCGACAGCGGGCTGGGCGTACTGATCACTGACCACAACGTTCGTGAAACGCTGGCCGTGTGTGAACGCGCCTATATTGTCAGCCAGGGCCATCTGATTGCCCACGGTACGCCACAGCAAATCCTCGAAGATGAGCATGTTAAGCGCGTGTACCTTGGGGAAGACTTCAGACTCTGATAGGGTAGAGGTAACTTAACGCCGGACCGGAGAAAAACGCTCTGAACATGAAGCAAGGTTTGCAATTACGGCTCAGCCAACAACTGGCGATGACGCCGCAGTTACAACAGGCGATCCGTCTGTTGCAGCTGTCCACGTTAGAACTCCAGCAGGAGCTCCAGCAAGCGCTGGACAGCAATCCGTTGCTGGAGCAAACCGATCTTCATGACGAGGTAGACACGCAGCAAACGCAGGACACTGAAACGCTCGACACCGTTGACGCGCTCGAACAAAAAGAGATGCCGGACGAGCTACCGCTGGATGCCAGCTGGGATGAAATCTACACCGCCGGAACCCCTTCCGGAACGCGTGCAGACTACCAGGACGATGAGTTACCGGTCTATCAGGGCGAAACCACGCAGTCACTGCAGGATTACCTGATGTGGCAGGTAGAGTTAACGCCCTTCTCCGATACTGACCGCGCCATTGCCACCTCCATTGTGGATGCCGTTGATGACACCGGCTACTTGACGGTCACGCTGGACGATATCCTGGAAAGCATCGGTGATGACGAGATCGAACTCGAAGAGATCGAGGCCGTATTGAAGCGTATTCAGCGTTTCGACCCGGTAGGTGTTGCCGCGAAAGATCTCCGCGATTGCCTGCTGATCCAGCTATCGCAGTTCGCCAAAGAGACACCGTGGATTGAAGAAGCGCGCTTAATTATCAGCGATCATCTGGATCTGCTGGCTAACCATGATTTCCGCACCCTGATGCGCGTCACGCGCCTGAAAGAAGAGGTGCTGAAAGAGGCGGTTAATCTGATCCAGTCTCTCGATCCACGCCCCGGCCAGTCGATCCAGACCAGCGAACCGGAATATGTCATTCCCGACGTGCTGGTGAGAAAACACAATGGCCGCTGGGTCGTTGAACTGAACTCAGACAGCATTCCTCGCCTGCAAATCAATCAGCAGTACGCCTCCATGTGCACCAGCGCACGTAACGATGCCGACAACCAATATATTCGTAGCAATTTGCAGGAAGCACGATGGTTGATCAAAAGTCTGGAGAGCCGAAATGATACGCTGCTGCGCGTAAGCCGTTGTATTGTCGAACAGCAGCAGGCGTTCTTTGAGCAGGGCGAAGAGTATATGAAACCGATGGTGCTGGCAGATATCGCCCAGGCCGTCGAGATGCACGAATCAACCATTTCCCGCGTGACCACGCAGAAGTATCTGCACAGTCCACGCGGTATTTTTGAGCTTAAGTATTTCTTCTCCAGCCACGTGAATACCGAAGGCGGCGGCGAAGCCTCGTCAACGGCGATTCGCGCACTGGTGAAGAAGTTAATCGCCGCGGAGAATCCCGCGAAGCCACTGAGTGACAGTAAGTTAACCACCATGCTGTCCGATCAGGGTATTATGGTGGCACGTCGTACTGTTGCGAAGTATCGAGAGTCTTTATCCATTCCGCCGTCTAACCAGCGTAAACAACTGGTCTGACACAACCGATAAGGAAGACACTATGCAGCTCAATATCACAGGACACAACGTCGAGATTACTGAGGCTTTACGCGAATTTTTGAACACAAAGTTCGCAAAACTCGAACAGTATTTCGAAAGGATCAACCAGGTCTATATTGTGTTGAAAGTGGAGAAAGTGACTCATATCTCGGATGCGACCCTACACGTGAACGGGGGCGAACTCCATGCCAGTGCGGAAGGGCAAGACATGTACGCGGCTATCGACGGCTTGATTGATAAACTTGCGCGACAGCTCAATAAACATAAAGATAAACTGAAACAACACTAATTGTCCGGGCAGTTAACGGGTGCAGTAAGGCCTGTTGTGAAACACAACAGGCCGTTTGTACAGTTAGCGCTTAGGTGAAATTATGATGAACAACGATTCCGCTCTTCAACTGAGCAATGTCCTTAACCAGGAATGTACCCGCAGTGGTGTTCACTGCCAGAGCAAAAAACGTGCGCTGGAGATCATCAGTGAACTGGCCGCAAAACAGCTGGGCCTGCCGCCGCAGGTGGTGTTTGAAGCGATCCTGACCCGAGAAAAAATGGGCAGTACCGGCATCGGCAACGGCATTGCGATCCCGCATGGCAAACTGGAAGAGGACACCTTGCGTGCCGTCGGTGTGTTTGTCCAGCTGGAAACGCCTATTGCCTTCGACGCCATTGACAACCAGCCTGTCGATCTCCTCTTCGCGCTGCTGGTGCCAGCAGATCAGACTAAGACCCATCTGCATACGCTGTCGCTGGTTGCCAAACGTCTGGCTGATAAAACGATCTGCCGTCGCCTGCGCTCAGCCCAAAGTGATGAAGAGCTCTATCAAATTATCACCGAAGCAGAAGGCAGTCAGGATGATGCATAATCGGGAGATGGCCTTCACATCTGTTGTCCTGAGGAGAAATGGAACATGGTGTTGATGATCGTCAGCGGCCGCTCGGGATCGGGAAAGTCCGTTGCCCTGCGTGCGCTGGAAGATATGGGCTTTTACTGCGTAGATAACCTGCCGGTGGTGTTGTTGCCTGAGCTGGCGAGGACACTTGCTGACAGGCAAATCTCTGCTGCCGTCAGTATTGACGTCCGTAACATGCCTGAATCCCCGGAAGTTTTTGAGCAGGCGATGAGCAATCTGCCGGAGGCTTTCTCTCCGCAGTTGCTGTTCCTTGATGCCGATCGTAATACGCTGATCCGTCGCTACAGCGACACCCGTCGTTTGCATCCTCTTTCCAGTAAAAACCTCTCTCTGGAAAGTGCCATCGACGAAGAGAGCGATTTGCTGGAACCACTGCGCTCCCGTGCCGATCTGATTGTCGACACCTCTGAGATGTCGGTACATGAACTGGCGGAAATGCTGCGTACCCGCTTGTTGGGTAAACGCGAGCGCGAGCTGACGATGGTGTTCGAATCCTTCGGCTTTAAGCACGGAATTCCTATCGATGCGGATTATGTTTTCGACGTGCGCTTCCTGCCAAACCCGCACTGGGACCCTAAACTGCGTCCGATGACCGGTCTGGATAAACCCGTGGCGGCGTTCCTCGACAGACACACAGAAGTTCACAATTTTATCTACCAGACGCGAAGCTACCTTGAGCTATGGTTACCTATGCTGGAGACAAACAATCGTAGCTACCTGACGGTGGCGATTGGCTGTACCGGTGGTAAACATCGTTCGGTCTACATTGCCGAACAGCTGGCCGATTACTTCCGCTCACGCGGGAAGAACGTTCAGTCCCGTCATCGCACGCTGGAAAAACGCAAAACATGACCGTAAAACAGACCGTTGAGATCACCAATAAGCTGGGCATGCACGCGCGCCCGGCAATGAAGCTGTTTGAGCTGATGCAGGGTTTCGATGCCGAAGTTCTGCTGCGTAATGATGAAGGCACAGAAGCGGAAGCAAACAGCGTGATTGCGCTGCTGATGCTGGACTCCGCTAAAGGCCGTCAGATTGAAGTTGAAGCCACCGGCCCGCAGGAAGAGGAAGCGCTGGCGGCGGTGATTGCGCTGTTTAACGCCGGGTTTGACGAAGACTAACAACTGCTTTTCTGGCGGGTGGCGCTACGCTTACCCGCCCTACATCAGCTTATTTCTCTCCATAAACCCTTCCCCACCTAACTGGCGCATCTGCCGCATGATCCACGCCTGACGGCTACGCACGTAACCTGACGGGGCATTGGCCTTAAAGCGAATTGGATTGGGTAAAACGGCAGCTAATAGCGCAGCTTCGGACATACTCAGGCGGCTGGCAGGCTTATTGAAATATCGCTGTGCAGCAGCTTCAACGCCAAACACACCGTCACCAAACTCCGCGATATTCAGGTAGACGGTCAAAATCCGTTTTTTGCTCCAGACTGTTTCTATCCCCAGGGTCAGACCCGCTTCCAGCCCTTTTCGCACCCAGCTTCGACCGTCCCATAAAAACATATTTTTCGCCGTCTGCTGCGACAAGGTCGACGCACCTCGCACGCGGTTTTCATGACGTTCGTTATGGTCAAGCGCCTTCTCGATTGCCGCCACGTCGAATCCCCAGTGTTCCGCGAACTTCTGATCTTCTGCCGCAATGACCGCCAGGCCCATCCAGGGTGAGATTTCATCCATCCCCACCCAGTCAGAATGGGCAACATAGCTGAAATCACCGGTAAACCAGGCGCTAAGCTGACGCTCGACCATGACGGCAGAAAACGGCACGGGCAGGATACTGAACAGGGCGATACCGCCCCCCCAGAACACTGCCAGCACGATAACGATGCGCAACAGGATGCGTTTCACCCATGCGCCTGCAGTAAATTTACGGCTCATTCAGCAAGAACCAAAACTCGCTCCACCAGCTTTTCAATGCCCGTGGCGGCTTCAGAGAGCGTTTGTGCCAGCATATACGCTGGCGTGGTGACGATTTTATTCTCTTCATCCACAACAATATCATCCACCGGACAAGGGACATGTTCGCCCCCCATATCCTCGATGATTTCGGCAGTATCAATGTCCGTTCCGATGGTCAGGCGCAGAGGAAAATCAAAAATTTTTGGCAGCATGGCCGGAGCAATACAGATAAAGCCCTGAGGCTTGCCCGCTGCGTGCATCGCCTGAGACAGTGCCTTTAAATCCGGATCGACCACACACTCCGCCCCCTGAGTCGCAAAGGTGCTGAGATTTTTCGCCGCACCAAAGCCCCCCGGCACAATTAACGCATCAAGCTCCGCGGCATCGGCCTGCGCCAGTGGATGAATATCTCCCCGCGCAATGCGTGCGGCCTCAATCAGGACGTTTCGCGTTTCCGCCATCGGCTCACCGGTGAGATGGTTAACCACATCGGCCTGGCTTTTATCCGGTGCAAAGCAGACAACCTCTGCGCCCTGTCGGGACAATGCCAGCAGCGTGATGACGGCTTCATGTATCTCTGAACCATCGTAAACACCGCAACCACTCAGCACGACACCAATCTTTTTCATCATGACGATCCTTCTTTGCAACCCACTGAAGCACATTAAAAATTCTGATTAAAACGCTATGCTTCACACATTTCACTGATTCATGTAACAAACTATTTAAGATTTGCTATCTTATCTGCGTGCGGCCTAAATATTCAGGCGGCGTCCAAGCGAAAACAACACGAAAAATCAGGCGCAGCCACGATTTCCCTGGTGTTGGCGCAGTATTCGCGCACCCCGGTTAAGCCGGGGTCATTTTTTTCTGGCGTCCACCCAGGCTTTCAGCACCGCCACATCGTTTTGCCATTCCTGTTTCATCTCTTCAACCCATTCACCTACGTTATCTTCCCATGCAGGTAAATCCGGTGACTGGATCTGTTGGCCCAACTGCTGCAGATGACGCAACCCCACTGAGCCAGCCGCGCCTTTAATTTTATGGCCTTCTTCAACAATGCCTTTCTGGTCACGCGCCGTCAGATTGGACTCCAGCACGCTCAAATATCCCGGCATCATTTTCTCAAACACGGCGAGGCCATCGGTGATCAGTTTTGGCCCCACCAGATCGATGTACTGCTCCAGCATGGCGGTATCGAGTATCGTTTGGGCTTTTGCGCTATCAACAGACGTCATGGTGCTCTCCTCTTCATCACGGGTATCCCAGAACTTCTTGATCATGGCAGTCAGGGCTGGCACCGCCAGCGGCTTGCTGAGTACATCATCCATACCGGCATCGAGGTACTCTTTTTTATCCTTCAGCACATTCGCCGTCAGCGCCACCAGCGGCGGCAGATCGTCAGCGGCATACTTGCTCGTCAGTTCGCGGGAGATATCCAGCCCGGTCATGTCCGGTAGCTGAATATCCAGCAGAACGAGGTCGTACTCGCCAGGGGTAAACATCTCCAGCGCGGCTTTTCCGGTCATTGCCACGTCCACACTGTTGCCGAGTTTTTCCAGCACCGAGCGCGCCACAATCACGTTCAGTTCAATGTCTTCCACCAGCAGAACGTGCAGCGCCGGAAGCGGCATATCGTCGTTTTCAAAGGTATCTTCGACCTCTTCCGCCACCGCAGGCGCATGTACCGTCAGCGTAAAGGTGGAACCTTTGCCCGGCTGGCTGGCAACGGTAATATCCCCGCCCATACTCTTCGCCAGACGTTTCGATACCGCCAGACCAATGCCGGTGCCGGTCGCAGGCTTCCCGCCGTGGCTGTCCTTGACCTGGTAATACATGGCGAAGATCTTATCCTGCTCCTCCTGCGGAATACCAATCCCAGAGTCCTCAACCTCGAAGTGCAGCATATCCCCTTCGTCATAGCGGATACGTACCGCCACCTGCCCCTTCTGGGTAAATTTCACGGCGTTGCTGAAGAGATTCCACAGGATCTGGCGCAGGCGCGTGCCGTCCGTCACCACTTTGTGCGGCAGCGGCAGGGTCGGCTCCATAACAAAGCTCAACCCCTTTTGCTGCGCCTGCAGCCCGGAAAGATTCTCAAGATCGGCCAGGAAACCGGTAAAATCGACCGGCTGGTTATCAAGCTGCACCTTCCGGCGCTCCATCTTGTCCATGTCGATAATATCGTTGAAGATATTTCCCAGCGTAACCGCCGAAACATGGATCGTTTTAAGGTACTTTTCCTGCTCGCTGGTCAGGTCGGTGTCCAGCAGAATACGGCTTAACCCCACGATGCCGTTGAGCGGCGTCCGCAGTTCATGGCTGATAGTGGAAATAAACGTAGTCTTGTCGCGGCTGGCGCGCTCAAGTGCATCCTGATAGCGCTTACGCTCGGTGATATCGCGGCCAAAGCCCATCAGACCGTGGCGTTTCCCGACGCGGTCGTAATACGGCACCTTACGGATCTCAAAGCAGGCTTTACGCCCGTCCGGGTAATCGAGCCACTGCTCGTAGGTGAGCGAGACGTTATGGCGGAACACTTTTTCATCCGTCTCCATCACTTTAGCCGCCGCCTCTTCGGAATAGACATCCTGCGGTTTCAGGTGAATAAGCTGCTTTTCGCTTTTCCCGGTCAGCAGTTCCATCGCCCGGTTACATCCAGAGAACTCTTTATCTTCATTGCGGTAGAACACCAGATCCGGCGAAGCATCCAGAAAAGAGCGCAGGAAAGAAGATTGCTGTTCGAGCTGGATCTGCGTCACTTCGCGCTCTTTCATTTCGATTTTCAGTTGCTCCAGCGTGGCCTGACGTTCAGCCTCTGCTTTCTCACGATCTGAAATCTCCTGATTCAACTGCGCAATATTATCCTTCAACTGGACGTTGAGCTTCAGATCGCGCTCGCGCATCTCTTCCAGCTTATCCACCAGTTTTGATAAGCGCTGACGGGACTCCTCAAGCTGCTCCACCACCACGGAGAGGAAGTAGACCGCCCACGGCGTGATTAACAGACCGAAGAAGATCGAGCGGATGACATCAATGCTCTCCACCTGCCCATGCAGAACCATGGTCACGGCCATTTGCACAACAATGGCAAGCACGACCAGCGCCAGCGCCAGCAGCATGGAGAAACGCACCAGCCCGAGCTTCATCATCAGGTCGACGTAATACTGGGCAAGCATTCGAATTTGCTTCATAGAGGTTCCCTTCAGACTTTATCGCTCAATAATACTCAAATTCGCGGCGAGGCGTTGAAGGTTGTGAGAAAAAGTGCGGGGTGAAACAGGAGATTAGCCTCGCCCCCGAAAAAACGGGAGCGAGGAGAGGTCTGTCAGGAGCGTCTCAGCAACAGCCAGAGGCTGATCAGGAAGAAACTGGCGCTCGGCAGCAACGCACCGATAATCGGCGGGATACCGTAAACCAGCGTTAACGGGCCAAAGATCTGATCGAGAACGTAGAACACAAAACCGAAGCTGATACCGGTCACTACGCGCACACCCATCGGCACGCTACGCAGCGGGCCAAAGATAAACGACAGCGCCATCAGCATCATTACCGCCACGGACATCGGCTGGAAGATTTTGCTCCACATATTGAGCTGGTAACGTCCGGCGTCCTGCCCGCTCGACTTCAGATACTTCACGTAGTTATGCAGCCCGCTAATAGAGAGCGCATCGGGATCGAGTGCGACCACCCCCAGCTTGTCCGGCGTCAGGTTAGTCTTCCACGTACCGGAAACCGTCTGCGAACCGGTGATCTGTTTCGGGTCTTTCAGGTCAGATTCATCAACCTGCGACAGACGCCACAGCTTGTTGTTCGCATCAAATTTGGCCGACGCGGCATAACGTACCGACTGCAGACGACGTTCATTATTGAAGGCGTAAATACTCACGCCGCCCAGTTCGTCATCACCTTTAACACGTTCGATGTAGACAAAGTTATTGCCGTCTTTCGCCCACAGCCCCTGCTGTGTGGAGAGCAGTGAACCGCCGTACATGGCCTGAGCGCGGTAGTTACGCGCCATCTGCTCACCCTGCGGCGCAACCCATTCGCCAATCGCCATAGTCAGCAGCACCAGCGGGATCGCGGTTTTCATGACCGACAGCGCAACCTGCATACGGGTAAAGCCCGATGCCTGCATCACCACCAGCTCGCTGCGCTGCGCCAGCATCCCCAGCCCCAGCAGCGCACCCAGCAGGGCGGCCATCGGGAAGAAGATTTGCACATCTTTTGGCACGCTGAGCAGGGTATACATTCCCGCGCCCACCGCGTCGTAACTCCCCTGCCCGGCTTTTTTCAGCTGATCGACAAATTTGATAATGCCGGAGAGCGACACCAGCATGAACAGCGTCATCATGATGGTGGTAAAAATCGTTTTACCGATATAGCGATCAAGAACGCCAAATGCCTGCATTAGATGGCTCCTTTACGCGTAAACCGGGCACGAATTCGACGCATTGGCACCGTATCCCACAAGTTAAGGCCTACCGCCAGCAGCAAATACAGGCCATTGACTACCCAGGTCCAGATGACCGGATCAATTTTCCCTTTCCCACCGTTGGATTTAATCGAGGTTTGTAACAGGAAAAACACCAGATATAACAGCATCGCTGGCAGCATGGACAACACACGCCCCTGACGTGGGTTCACCACGCTCAGCGGAACTACCATCAGTGCCATCATAAATACAGTGAATACCAGAGTGATACGCCAGTGAAGCTCGGCGCGCGCGCGGTTAGAATCCGTCTTGATTAGCGTACGCATATCCATCTGCTCGGTGTCAGTCGGGTCGAGCGCGACGGTCTGGTGGCCAATAATCGCCTGATAGTTCTGGAAATCGGTGATACGGAAATCGCGCAGCATCGCCGTCCCTTCGAAGCGCGTACCTTTGTTCAGCGTCACAACCTGAGAGCCATCTTTACGCTGTGCCAGTTGACCTGAATCGGCCACCACCACAGAGGGACGCGCATTGCCTTTGGTGCGGATCTGGGCAAGAAATACATCGTTAAAGCGGCTGCCATCAACGCTTTCGATAAAGAGCACCGAATTACCGTCAGTGGCCTGCTGGAACTGCCCCTGCGCTAGCGCTGCCATACCGGGGTTCGCTTTGGCTTCCGCCAGCACTTCGTCCTGGTGGCGTGAGGAGGTAGGGCCTGCCCACATCACATTCACCGCCGCAACGATCCCCGTGAACAGCGCCAGGACCATAGCCGCTTTTACCAGTACGGCTTTGCTTAAGCCACAGGCATGCATTACCGTGATTTCACTTTCGGTATAGAGCTTACCGAGCGTCATCAGCAAACCGAGGAAAAGGCTTAACGGCAGAATAAGCTGCGCCATTTCCGGCACGCCTAACCCGAGCAGGGAAAGCACCAGATTTGTTGGAATTTCGCCGTCAACCGCCGCGCCGAGGACCCTGACCAGCTTCTGACAGAAAAAGATCAGAAGCAGGATAAAGAGGATCGCCAGTTGGCTCTTCAGCGTCTCCCGCACCAGATATCTTATGATTATCACTTTAAATACGCCCGTTAAAACTCGTCTTTTGCAGGAATTTAGCTTGTTTCATGGCTTAAACGTCATTTATTCTCTTGAGTCGTCGAAATCATCGCTAAGATTATAAAACCCGGCGGATTCGCGCTTCAGAACATTTATTGACGTGCCGAAACCGTAGTAACGTAAGATTAACACGAAGTCACCACAACCGCGGACATGAGTTACGAAAGGTTTCAATTCTATCCGTAGCAGCCGTCGTTGTCTTTAAGATTCAGGAGCGTAGTGCATGGAGTTCAGTGTAAAAAGCGGTAGCCCGGAGAAACAGCGGAGTGCCTGCATCGTTGTGGGCGTCTTTGAACCGCGCCGACTCTCTCCGATCGCCGAACAACTCGATAAAATCAGTGACGGCTATATCAGCGCTCTGTTGCGCCGTGGCGAACTCGAAGGCAAACCTGGGCAGACGTTGTTGCTGCACCATGTTCCAAACGTCTTGTCCGAGCGCATTCTGCTGATTGGCTGTGGTAAAGAGCGCGAGCTGGACGAGCGTCAGTATAAGCAGGTGATTCAGAAAACCATCAATACGCTGAATGACACTGGCTCAATGGAAGCCGTCTGCTTCCTGACTGAACTGCACGTCAAAGGCCGCAACACCTACTGGAAAGTGCGCCAGGCCGTCGAAACCGCAAAAGAGAGCCTGTACAGCTTTGACCAACTCAAGACCAACAAAAGCGAGCCGCGTCGCCCACTGCGTAAAATGGTCTTTAACGTGCCAACCCGTCGCGAGCTGACCAGCGGCGAGCGCGCTATTCAGCACGGTCTGGCGATTGCAGCAGGCATCAAAGCGGCCAAAGATCTCGGTAATATGCCGCCAAACATCTGTAACGCCGCGTACCTGGCGTCTCAGGCACGTCAGCTGGCCGACTCCTACAGCAAGAACGTTATCACCCGCGTCATCGGTGAACAGCAGATGAAAGAGCTGGGGATGCACTCTTATCTGGCGGTCGGTAATGGGTCCCAGAACGAATCCCTGATGTCGGTGATCGAATACAAAGGTAATCCGTCCGAAGACGCGCGTCCTGTCGTGCTGGTCGGTAAAGGCCTGACCTTCGACTCCGGCGGTATCTCCATCAAGCCTGCCGAAGGCATGGACGAGATGAAGTACGACATGTGTGGCGCGGCGGCGGTTTACGGCGTGATGCGCATGGTCGCTGAACTTCAATTGCCGATTAACGTTATCGGCGTACTGGCGGGCTGCGAAAACATGCCTGGCGGCCGCGCTTACCGTCCGGGAGACATCCTGACCACCATGTCCGGCCAGACCGTCGAAGTGCTGAACACCGATGCGGAAGGCCGTCTGGTACTGTGCGACGTGCTGACCTACGTTGAGCGCTTCGAGCCTGAAGCGGTGATCGACGTGGCCACCCTGACCGGAGCCTGCGTCATTGCGCTGGGTCACCACATCACCGGCCTGATGTCGAACCACAACCCGCTGGCGCATGAGCTTATCGGCGCATCCGAGCAGGCTGGCGACCGTGCATGGCGTCTACCGCTGGGTGACGAGTTCCAGGAACAGCTGGAGTCTAACTTCGCGGATATGGCGAACATCGGCGGCCGTCCTGGTGGTGCTATCACTGCAGGCTGCTTCCTGTCGCGCTTTACCCGCAAGTACAACTGGGCACACCTGGACATCGCGGGCACCGCATGGCGCTCCGGAAAAGCCAAAGGCGCAACCGGCCGTCCTGTCGCGTTGCTGTCGCAGTTCCTGCTCAATCGTGCGGGTTTTAACGGCGACGAGTGATGTAAAACGCCGGGTGGCGGCTTCGCCTTACCCGGCCTACAGCATCACTCAACCGTAGGCCGGGTAAGCGTAGCGCCACCCGGCTTTGCATTTAAATCCACGACAAGAAACCCCATATATGAAGAATGCAACGTTCTACCTTCTGGACAACGACACCCATCAGGATGGCCTCAGCGCCGTTGAACAACTGGTGTGTGAAATTGCCGCAGAACGTTGGCGCGCAGGTAAACGCGTTCTGATTGCCTGTGAAGATGAGCAGCAGGCGATTCGCCTCGATGAAGCGCTATGGGCGCGCCCACCGGAGAGTTTTGTTCCGCATAACCTGTCGGGCGAAGGTCCGCGCGGTGGTGCACCGGTCGAAATTGCCTGGCCGCAAAAGCGCAACAGCAGCGCGCGCGATATTCTCATTAGCCTGCGGACAGACTTTGCAGATTTTGCCACCGCTTTCACAGAAGTGGTAGACTTTGTCCCTTACGAAGAATCCTTGAAACAACTGGCGCGCGAACGCTATAAAGCGTACCGCCTGGCTGGTTTTAACCTGAATACGGCAACCTGGAAATAATGGAAAAGACATATAACCCACGCGATATCGAACAGCCGCTTTACGAGCACTGGGAACAGCAGGGCTATTTCAAGCCTAACGGCGATGAAAGCAAAGAGTCCTTCTGCATCATGATCCCGCCGCCGAACGTCACCGGCAGTTTGCATATGGGTCATGCTTTCCAGCAAACCATCATGGACACCATGATCCGCTACCAGCGCATGCAGGGCAAAAACACCCTGTGGCAGGCGGGGACTGACCACGCGGGTATCGCGACCCAGATGGTCGTTGAGCGTAAAATTGCCGCTGAAGAAGGTAAAACCCGCCACGACTACGGTCGCGACGCGTTCATTGATAAAATCTGGCAGTGGAAGGCAGAATCCGGCGGCACCATTACCCGTCAGATGCGCCGTCTCGGCAACTCCGTGGACTGGGAGCGCGAGCGCTTCACCATGGACGAAGGCCTGTCCAACGCCGTGAAAGAAGTGTTCGTCCGTCTGTACAAAGAAGACCTGATTTACCGTGGCAAACGCCTGGTCAACTGGGACCCGAAACTGCGCACCGCCATCTCTGACCTGGAAGTGGAAAACCGCGAGTCTAAAGGCTCTATGTGGCACATCCGCTATCCGCTGGCCGACGGCGCAAAAACCGCCGACGGTAAAGATTACCTGGTGGTGGCGACCACGCGTCCGGAAACCCTGCTGGGCGATACTGGCGTGGCCGTTAACCCGGAAGATCCGCGTTATAAAGATCTGATCGGCAAATTCGTGGTGCTGCCGCTGGTTAACCGCCGTATTCCGATTGTGGGCGACGAACACGCCGACATGGAAAAAGGCACCGGCTGCGTGAAAATCACCCCTGCGCACGACTTCAACGACTATGAAGTCGGTCGTCGTCATCAACTTCCGATGATCAACATTCTGACCTTCGACGGTGATATCCGCGAAAGCGCAGAAGTGTACGACACCAAAGGCGAAGAGTCTGACGTTTATTCCAGCGAAATCCCGGCAGAATTCCAGAAGATGGAACGTTTTGCCGCGCGTAAAGCGATTGTTGCTGCAGTCGACGCACTCGGCCTGCTCGAAGAGATCAAACCTCACGATCTGACCGTGCCATACGGCGACCGTGGCGGCGTGGTGATCGAGCCAATGCTGACCGACCAGTGGTACGTGCGTGCTGACGTGCTGGCGAAACCGGCTGTGGAAGCGGTTGAAAACGGTAGCATTCAGTTCGTACCGAAGCAGTACGAAAACATGTATTTCTCCTGGATGCGCGACATTCAGGACTGGTGTATCTCCCGTCAGCTGTGGTGGGGTCACCGTATCCCGGCATGGTACGACAACGAAGGCAACGTCTACGTTGGCCGCACTGAAGACGAAGTGCGTCAGGAAAACAACCTGAGCGCAGACGTTGCGCTGCGTCAGGACGAAGACGTGCTGGACACCTGGTTCTCCTCCGCGCTGTGGACCTTCTCCACCCTCGGCTGGCCTGAGAACACCGACGCGCTGCGTCAGTTCCACCCAACCAGCGTGATGGTGTCCGGCTTCGACATCATCTTCTTCTGGATCGCCCGCATGATCATGATGACCATGCACTTCATCAGAGACGAAGACGGCAAGCCGCAGGTTCCGTTCCATACCGTCTACATGACCGGTCTGATCCGCGACGACGAAGGCCAGAAGATGTCCAAGTCCAAGGGTAACGTTATCGACCCGCTGGATATGGTCGACGGTATCTCCCTGGAAGAGCTGCTGGAAAAACGTACCGGCAACATGATGCAGCCGCAGTTGGCAGAGAAAATCCGCAAGCGCACCGAGAAGCAGTTCCCGAACGGGATTGAAGCGCACGGTACAGACGCCCTGCGTTTCACCCTGGCGGCGCTGGCCTCGACCGGCCGCGACATTAACTGGGACATGAAGCGTCTGGAAGGTTACCGTAACTTCTGTAACAAACTGTGGAACGCCAGCCGCTTCGTGCTGATGAACACCGAAGATCAGGATTGCGGCTTCAACGGCGGCGAGATGACTCTGTCTCTGGCGGATCGCTGGATTCTGGCGGAATTCAACCAGACGGTGAAATCCTTCCGTGACGCGCTGGACAGCTACCGCTTCGATATCGCGGCGGGCATCCTGTACGAATTCACCTGGAACCAGTTCTGTGACTGGTATCTGGAGCTGGCGAAACCGGTGATGAACGGCGGAACTGAGGCGGAACTGCGCGGCACGCGCAACACGCTGATTACCGTTCTGGAAGGTTTGCTGCGCCTGGCGCATCCGGTCATTCCATTCATCACCGAAACCATCTGGCAGCGTGTGAAGGTGATTGCGGGCATTAGCGCCGACACCATCATGCTGCAACCGTTCCCGGAATTCGATGCGGCTAAGGTTGATGAAGCGGCGTCAGCGGATACCGAATGGCTGAAACAGGCGATCGTTGCGGTACGTAACATCCGTGCTGAAATGAACATCGCCCCTGGCAAACCACTGGAGCTGCTGCTGCGCGGTTGCAGCGAGGCTGCTGTTCGTCGCGTGAGCGAGAACAACACCTTCCTGAAAACCATGGCACGTCTGGAAAGCATCACCGTGTTGCCTGCTGATGACAAAGGTCCGGTTTCCGTGACCAAAATCATCGACGGTGCCGAGCTGCTGATCCCGATGGCGGGCCTTATCGACAAAGACGCTGAGCTGGCTCGTCTGGCGAAAGAAGTGGCGAAAGTCGACGTGGAAATTGGCAAAATCGAAGGCAAGCTGGCGAACGAAGGCTTTGTCGCCCGCGCGCCGGAAGCGGTCATTGCGAAAGAGCGTGAACGTCTGGTTGCCTTTGCGGATGCTAAAACCAAGCTGATCGAGCAGCAGGCAGTTATCGCGGCCCTGTAATGCTTTTACCCCTTACGCTTCAGGGCGTAAGGGGTAACCTTCCTGAAAACTCCTCGCTTGCACTCCCCTTTCTGCGGTGCTATTAACAGCAGTTGTGTGTCAATTTTTGTAATGAGTAATGCTATGAGCGTGATTACCCCCGTCGCGACGACGATGCGTCGGATCACTGAGCAAGACAACCCGGCTATTGCCGCCGTTATCCGCACCGTTTCCGCCGAGTATGGCCTGACTGCTGATAAAGGCTATACGGTTGCCGACCCGAACCTGGACGAACTGTTCCAGCTTTATAGCCAGCCAGGCCATGCCTACTGGGTTATCGAGCAGA
Organism: Enterobacter sp. MALB-1; assembly: GCF_041021625.1. Classification (NCBI taxonomy): domain Bacteria; kingdom Pseudomonadati; phylum Pseudomonadota; class Gammaproteobacteria; order Enterobacterales; family Enterobacteriaceae; genus Enterobacter; species Enterobacter sp. MALB-1. Next base: position 549,395 of record NZ_JBDPJL010000001.1, on the reverse strand, counting down.
ACGGAAAGGTCGTGGGCGGCGGTGGCGTTGCGCCACTGAGCTGCAGCGAGCCGGATATCTGCGAACTGCAGAAAATGTATTTCCTGCCCGCCGTGCGTGGACAAGGGCTGGCGAAGAAACTGGCGCTGGTCGCCCTTGAACATGCCCACGCTCAGGGTTTTAAACGTTGTTACCTCGAAACAACCGCCTTCCTCAAAGAGGCCATTGGCCTGTATGAACATCTCGGCTTTGAGCATATTGATGCGCCGCTGGGCTGTACCGGCCATGTCGATTGCGAAGTCAGGATGCTGAAAACGCTGTAAATTTCGCTCCTGCCGTCTTCTGTTAAGCGACTGTAAACTGAATGCTCTACACTCACAGTTCACACCATAACGGGGGAAATACGATGTCGAAGATAAAAAGCTACGCCGCACCGCAGGCGGGTGCAGAACTTGAGCTGTACGAGTACGATGCGGGCGATCTAAAAGCAGAAGACGTCGAAGTGCAGGTTGATTACTGTGGGATCTGCCACTCGGATCTCTCGATGATCGACAATGAATGGGGCTTTTCACAGTATCCGTTGGTTGCCGGGCACGAAGTGATCGGCCGCGTCGTGGCGCTCGGTAGCGCCGCGCAGGATAAAGGGCTGAAAGTGGGCCAGCGCGTGGGCATTGGCTGGACGGCGCGCAGTTGCGGTCACTGCGACGCCTGTATCAGCGGCAACCAGATCAACTGCCTCGAAGGTGCTACGCCAACCATCCTGAACAAAGGCGGTTTCGCCGACAAACTGCGCGCCGACTGGCAATGGGTCATTCCGCTGCCGGAGAGCATTGATATCGAATCCGCAGGCCCGCTGCTGTGCGGCGGCATTACCGTATTCAAACCGTTGCTGATGCACCATATCACCGCCACCAGCCGCGTGGGGGTAATCGGTATTGGCGGTCTGGGGCATATTGCCATCAAACTGTTGCACGCAATGGGCTGCGAAGTGACAGCGTTCAGCTCTAACCCTTCCAAAGAAAAAGAAGTGCTGGCAATGGGGGCGGACAAAGTGGTGAACAGCCGCGATCCAGAAGCACTGAACGCGCTGGCGGGCCAGTTTGACCTGATCATCAACACTGTCAACGTCGATCTCGACTGGCAGCCGTACTTTGAAGCGCTGGCCTACGGCGGTAACTTCCACACCGTGGGTGCCGTACTGAAGCCGCTGCCGGTTCCGGCGTTTACCCTGATCGGCGGCGATCGCAGCGTGTCCGGCTCCGCGACCGGTACGCCGTTTGAGTTGCGCAAACTGATGAAGTTTGCCGGACGCACCAAAGTGGCACCGACCACCGAGCTGTACCCGATGTCGAAAATCAACGAAGCCATCCAGCATGTGCGCGACGGTAAAGCCCGCTACCGCGTAGTGTTGAAAGCGGATTTCTGATGTGAATTTGCCGGGTGACGGCTTCGCCCTACCCGGCCTGCATTAGATTTTTGCAGGCCCGGTAAGCGCAGCGCCACCGGGCGATTCCCACCTACCGCACCAGTGCAGAAAATACTTCCGCCACTGCAACCGCCCCCGGATCGGTCACCCCGTCCAGATTCTCTTTGTTCACATACGACGAGCGCCCCGCCCCGGCTTTCGCCATTTTTGCCGTGGCCTCAGCACCCTGCTGCGCAGCCTGCGCCGCGGCCTGAAGATCGCCTTTCTGCAGCGCCTCCAGCGCCGGTTGTAGCGCATCGATCAGGGTACGATCGCCCAGATCCGCACCACCATACTGCTTCATTTGCGCAAGCCCACTCAGAAAAGCGTCTGCCAGCGGTTTTCCGTCATGCAGTTTCTGACCCGCCGCGGTAAAGAAGATCGACATCAGTACGCCGCTTGACCCCCCCATCACCGTCGCCAGTCGCTCACCCACCAGCGACAGCAGCACAGACACATCGTTGAGCGGGAGCTTACCGGCTTCCAGAAGCTGCGCAATATCCCGCGCACCTTGCGCAAAGGTGGAGCCTGTATCACCATCCCCCACTTTGGCATCCAGCGCATTCAGGCGATTTTCAAGCTGAATCAGCGTATTGGTTACTGCCGAGACATACTCGCCCACCTGCTGATTTGCAGAGGCGGTATATTCCACGCGATCGTGAATGGCGCTATGTGGGATCGTGCGCAATGGCGCAAACGCTACGGGTTTCTGCCAGCCCAGCGTCTCCACCTCTTCATGGATAGCCTTTTCAAAAAGATCGTTGAGCTTCAGCAACGTCAGCGAAAAGCCCTTCATATCCAGCGCACTGACCAGCGGCGCGGGGCCAATCAGATACGCGATATTCTCTTTCAGTGCCGAATGCGCCAGCTCTTTGGTCAGCAGCGCCATCTCAAGCGCCGAGACACCACCGAGGTTGTTGATCAGCACCGCAAAGCGTCCTTCGCCGGCCTGCGCTTTTAGCGGCGTCACCAGCGTGTCGATAATCGCTTTGCTGTTTTGCGTATCAACCACGGAAGCCCCCGGCTCGCCGTGAATGCCCAGTCCCAGCTCGACATGTCCTTGCTTAATGCGCCCCTCTTCATCGTCACTGCCCGGCAGGTTGCAGGTCTGCATGGCAACCCCCAGGCTCCAGAGGTTATCGCAAGCCTGTTGCGCAATATCCCGCACTTCACTGAGCGATTTCCCATGCTCCGCCGCAAAGCCCGCAATCTTATGCACCAGTGCCGTTCCCGCTATGCCGCGCGGCTGTTTGTTATCTGGCAGAGCGACGTCGTCCGCCACGATCACCATCTCCACCTTCAGACCGTAGCGTTTGGCCTTCTCTGCCGCCAGACCAAAGTTCAGCCTGTCGCCAGTGTAGTTTTTGACAATCAGCAGACAGCCACGATCGCCCGTCACCGCCACAATGGCATTCAGCACCGCATCTACGCTCGGCGAGGCAAACAGGTCCCCACACACCGCCGCCGTCAGCATTCCTTTACCGACAAACCCGGCATGGGCTGGCTCATGACCTGAACCGCCACCGGAGATCACCGCCACGCGGCTTTTATCCCAGTCGCCACGGGCGACCACGCGAATGGCCGGATCGATATCAAGTTTGACGAGATTACCGTGCGGCGCGGAGATCAGTATGCCTTCAATGGCATCGTTGACCAGCTGTTTGCGATCGTTAAAGAAGAATCTGGACATAGTTTTCCAAAATTTTGTGAACCGTATGCAAAAGCATAGCCCGCACTGGATAATGCGCCGCAAAGTCAGGAATTTACTCAGCCATTTTGCCGTCAGGTTGCCTATACTGCACCCAGGACTATGAGAGGAAGCGCATCATGAGTACACCATTGTTAATTGCCCGGACGCTGGAAAAAGAGCTGTTTTTACTGCCTGCGATGGCAAATCGCCACGGCCTGATCACCGGCGCGACAGGGACAGGGAAAACCGTCACCCTGCAAAAGCTGGCTGAGTCGCTTTCTGAGATCGGCGTACCGGTCTTTATGGCCGATGTGAAAGGCGATTTAACCGGAATCGCACAGGAAGGTACTCCCTCTGAAAAATTGCTTGAGCGCCTGAAAAACATTGGCGTGAATGACTGGACGCCGCACAACAACCCGGTGGTGGTGTGGGATATCTTTGGTGAGAAAGGCCACCCGGTGCGCGCGACCGTGTCCGATCTGGGTCCTCTGCTCCTCGCCCGTCTGCTCAATCTCAACGACGTACAGTCTGGCGTACTGAATATTATCTTCCGCATTGCGGACGACCAGGGGCTACTGCTGCTTGATTTCAAAGATCTGCGCGCCATTACGCAGTACATTGGCGACAACGCGAAATCCTTCCAGAACCAGTATGGCAACATCAGCAGCGCCTCGATAGGGGCTATTCAGCGTGGGCTACTCACCCTGGAGCAGCAGGGTGCCGAGCACTTCTTCGGTGAGCCGATGCTGGATATCAAAGACTGGATGCGTACCGACAGCAACGGTAAAGGCATCATCAATATTCTGAGTTCAGAGAAGCTCTACCAGATGCCAAAGCTATACGCCGCCAGCCTGCTGTGGATGCTCTCCGAACTGTACGAGCAGTTGCCGGAAGCGGGCGACCTGGAAAAACCCAAACTGGTGTTTTTCTTTGACGAAGCGCACCTGCTGTTTAACGATGCGCCGCAGGTTTTGCTGGATAAGATTGAGCAGGTCATCCGCCTGATCCGCTCCAAAGGCGTCGGCGTCTGGTTTGTGTCGCAAAACCCTTCGGACATCCCTGATAACGTGCTGGGCCAGCTCGGTAACCGCGTGCAGCACGCCCTGCGCGCCTTTACGCCGAAAGATCAGAAAGCGGTGAAAGCCGCCGCGCAAACCATGCGTGCCAATCCGGCCTTTGATACCGAAACCGCCATTCAGGCGCTGGGCACCGGTGAAGCGCTGATTTCGTTCCTGGATGCGAAGGGCAGCCCATCCATTGTTGAGCGCGCAATGGTGATCGCCCCCTGCTCGCGGATGGGACCCGTTACCGACGAGGAACGTAACGGTCTGATTAACCACTCCCCGGTATATGGCAAGTACGAGGACGAGGTGGATCGGGAATCCGCGTTCGAGATGCTGCAGAAAGGCGTACAGGCAGCCACCGAGTCGCAGGATGCGCCTGCCGCCAAAGGCCAGTCTGTCGCGGTGGATGATGGCATTCTGGGCGGGTTAAAGGACATTCTCTTCGGCAGTACCGGGCCACGCGGCGGCAAGCGCGATGGCGTGGTGCAGACCATGGCGAAAAGCGCGGCGCGGCAGGTCACGAATCAGATTGTGCGCGGTATGCTGGGGAGCTTGTTAGGCGGCCGCCGTCGGTAGACGGGGAACCCACGGACGGCCAAGCGCCGATCCCTGTACACCGTGTTCCTGCAGATAACGGTCGATTTCCACCATCCCCGTCCAGCGGTTCTCGCACCAGAGCGGTGCCAGAAGCGTTGGGCGGCGGGCACTTGCCGAGATGCGGTGGTAGACAATCTCCGGCGGCGTGTGGCGAATCATCTCCCCCGCCGTCACGGTATACGCGTCGAGTTCAATCCCGTTTAACCGCCCTGCCTCCCAGGCTTTCGCCATTATGCTGCCCTTCACAATGTGCAACGGATGCAGCTTGATACCATCCACGCCGGTTTCAACAACCCTTTCCAGCGTCTCCAGCCCGTGTTGCTGCCCTTCACCAGGCAAGCCGACAATCAGATGCGAACACACTTTAAGCCCGCGCTCACGGGCGAGACGCGTGGTGCGCTGGTAGCAGGCAAAATCATGTCCACGGTTGATACGGCGCAGGGTTTTATCATGGGCGGTCTGTAAACCCAGCTCCAGCCAGATCTCGTAGCCTTGTTCTTTGTACTCGCTGAGCAAATCCAGCACCGCATCCGGTACGCAGTCCGGGCGCGTTCCTACGCACAGCCCGACAATATTGGCCTGAGTGACGGCTTGCTGATACATGGAACGCAGCACCTGCACCTCTGCCCAGGTGCTGGTGTAGGCCTGGAAATAGGCCAGATACCGCTTTGCGCGGTTCACCAGGCTTGCCTGATGCGCAAGTTGCTCAGCGATAGAGCGATGCTGCTGTTCTTCATCGGCAAATGACGCGACGTTACAGAAAGTACAGCCGCCACGCCCGATGGTGCCATCGCGATTCGGGCAGCTAAAACCGCCGTGCAGCGTCAGCTTATGCACCTTTTGCCCGTAACGCTGCAAAAGATCCCCACCAAACATATTGACTAATTTCTGTAACTGCATAATCTGATAGACCGTCCCGAAGAAAGGGGACAAGCCTGCCATTTTTAGCCTCTGTCGGCGATGACCTGGATCAATCGCCCTGGATGGCTTTTATCTGTTTGAATAAATAATCAAGATTACTGCAATTTCATTCACGCCACGCGTAATTATTTTTCCTTATGTTTTGATGGTTTTTTTCATTTATAGCGCCATCACAGAAAAACAGTGACATTATGCGGGTTTGAAACCCATTCCAGATTATTATTCTGCCATAAAACCGCTATTCAGCATGCTGCATTGATAATACCGCTTTCAGATAGTGAGTCAGATCACACTCCCCCATGCCTCTCCAGGGCTTTTTGCGATAGCAAATAGCGTAAAATATCCTTTACATACAAATAGATAATGCCTCTTTAGCACATTTTTGTATAAATAAGATTGCCATTTGACCTGTGTACCAATTCCCGATAAGTTGGAAATCCGCTGGAAGCTTTCTGGATGAGCGGCCTGCTCATCATATTTATGCAGTAATTGAGATTCCCTCTGAAGCAAGTCCTCAAACTTGTTTACCTGCGCGAAAGGATGAAAAAGAGGGCGAATGCGAGGTCCGCGTATGAAACGCAAACCCCGTCGCCATGCTCTTTCTGCGCCTGTGCGCCACGGTAAAGTTCAGTGGGAAGCCCGACGAGCCTGGGGAGGTTCACTGATATGTTGTACGATAAATCCCTTGAGAAGGATAACTGTGGTTTCGGCCTGATCGCCCACATAGAAGGCGAACCTAGCCACAAGGTAGTGCGTACTGCTATTCACGCACTGGCCCGTATGCAGCACCGTGGTGCTATCCTTGCCGATGGTAAAACCGGCGACGGTTGTGGTCTGCTGCTGCAAAAACCGGATCGTTTCTTCCGTATCGTGGCGGAAGAGCGCGGCTGGCGTTTAGCCAAAAACTACGCTGTTGGTATGCTGTTCCTGAATCAGGACGCTGAAAAAGCTGCCGCCTCACGCCGCATCGTCGAAGAAGAACTTCAACGTGAAACCCTGTCGATTGTCGGCTGGCGCGATGTGCCAACCAACGAAGGGGTGCTCGGTGAAATCGCCCTCTCCTCGCTGCCTCGTATTGAACAGATTTTTGTTAACGCGCCTGCGGGCTGGCGTCCACGTGATATGGAACGTCGCCTGTTTATCGCCCGTCGCCGCATTGAAAAACGTCTCCAGGACGATAAAGAGTTCTACGTCTGTAGCCTCTCGAACCTGGTGAACATCTATAAAGGTCTGTGTATGCCGGCTGACCTGCCGCGCTTTTACCTGGACCTGGCGGACCTGCGTCTGGAATCGGCCATTTGCCTGTTCCACCAGCGCTTCTCCACCAACACCGTTCCACGCTGGCCGCTGGCGCAGCCGTTCCGCTATCTGGCGCACAACGGCGAGATCAACACCATCACCGGTAACCGCCAGTGGGCACGCGCCCGTACCTATAAGTTCCAGACGCCACTGATCCCTGACCTGCACGATGCCGCGCCGTTCGTGAACGAAACCGGTTCGGACTCCAGCTCTATGGATAACATGCTGGAACTGCTGCTGGCAGGCGGGATGGACATCGTGCGCGCCATGCGTCTGCTTGTTCCGCCGGCATGGCAGAACAACCCGGATATGGACCCTGAGCTGCGCGCGTTCTTCGACTTTAACTCCATGCACATGGAGCCGTGGGACGGCCCGGCAGGCATCGTCATGTCCGACGGGCGTTTTGCGGCCTGTAACCTGGACCGTAACGGCCTGCGTCCGGCGCGCTACGTCATCACCAAAGATAAGCTCATCACCTGCGCCTCTGAAGTCGGTATCTGGGATTACCAGCCTGACGAAGTGGTTGAGAAAGGTCGCGTCGGTCCGGGCGAACTGATGGTTATCGATACCCGCGGCGGGCGCATTCTGCACTCCGCCGAAACCGATAACGATCTGAAAAGCCGCCATCCGTACAAAGAGTGGATGGAGAAAAACGTGCGCCGTCTGGTGCCGTTCGAAGATCTGCCGGACGAAGAAGTGGGCAGCCGCGAGCTGGACGATGATGCTCTTGCGAGCTTCCAGAAACAGTTTAACTACAGCGCGGAAGAGCTGGACTCAGTTATCCGCGTACTGGGCGAAAACGGCCAGGAAGCGGTCGGCTCCATGGGTGACGATACCCCGTTTGCCGTGCTCTCCAGCCAGCCGCGCATTATTTACGACTACTTCCGTCAGCAGTTCGCGCAGGTGACCAACCCGCCAATCGATCCGCTGCGTGAAGCGCACGTGATGTCACTGGCGACCAGCATTGGTCGCGAGATGAACGTCTTCTGCGAAGCCGAAGGCCAGGCGCACCGTCTGACCTTTAAATCACCGATTCTGCTGTACTCCGATTTCAAACAGCTCACTACTCTGAAAGAGGATCACTACCGCGCCGACACGCTCGACATTACCTTCGACGTGACCGAAGCGAGCCTCGAAGAGACGGTGAATGCGCTGTGTGACAAAGCCGAACAGATGGTGCGTAACGGTACGGTTCTGCTGGTGCTGTCTGACCGCAACATCGCGAAAAACCGCCTGCCGGTGCCTGCGCCAATGGCAGTGGGTGCTATCCAGACGCGTCTGGTGGACAAGAGCCTGCGCTGCGACGCCAACATCATTGTTGAAACCGCAAGCGCGCGCGACCCGCACCACTTTGCTGTGCTGCTAGGATTTGGTGCGACGGCAATCTACCCGTACCTGGCCTACGAAACGCTGGCCCGTCTGGTCGACACCCGCGCGATCGACAAGGATTACCGTGCGGTGATGCTGAACTACCGTAACGGCATCAACAAAGGTCTGTACAAGATCATGTCCAAAATGGGCATCTCGACCATCGCCTCTTACCGCTGCTCGAAGCTGTTTGAAGCGGTCGGGTTGCATGACGACGTGGCAAATCTTTGCTTCCAGGGCGTGATCAGCCGTATCGGCGGTGCCGGTTTTGCTGACTTCCAGCAGGATCTGGTCAATCTGTCAAAACGCGCATGGCTGGCGCGTAAGCCGCTGGATCAGGGCGGTCTGCTGAAATACGTTCACGGTGGCGAATACCACGCCTACAACCCGGACGTGGTGCGCACGCTGCAGCAGGCGGTTCAGAGTGGCGAGTACAGTGATTATCAGCAGTACGCCGCGCTGGTGAACAACCGTCCGGCGGCGACGCTGCGCGACCTCATTGCCCTGAATCCGGGTGATGACGCGGTCAGTATTGACGATGTTGAGCCAGCGTCTGAGCTGTTCAAACGCTTCGATACCGCTGCGATGTCCATCGGCGCGCTGAGCCCGGAAGCCCACGAAGCGCTGGCGGAAGCCATGAACAGCATCGGCGGCAACTCCAACTCCGGCGAAGGTGGTGAAGATCCTGCTCGCTACGGCACCAACAAAGTGTCCCGCATCAAGCAGGTGGCATCCGGTCGCTTTGGCGTGACGCCAGCGTACCTGGTTAACGCCGATGTCATTCAGATTAAAGTCGCTCAGGGTGCTAAACCGGGCGAAGGCGGTCAGTTACCGGGTGATAAAGTCACGCCGTACATCGCCAAACTGCGCTATTCCGTGCCGGGCGTGACGCTGATCTCCCCGCCGCCGCACCACGATATTTACTCTATCGAGGACCTGGCGCAGCTGATTTTCGACCTGAAACAGGTCAACCCGAAAGCGATGATCTCCGTGAAGCTGGTATCTGAACCTGGCGTTGGCACCATCGCGACCGGCGTGGCGAAAGCCTATGCCGACCTGATCACCATCGCCGGTTATGACGGTGGTACCGGTGCAAGCCCGCTCTCCTCCGTGAAATATGCGGGTTGTCCGTGGGAGCTTGGCCTGGTGGAAACCCAGCAGGCGCTGGTGGCTAACGGCCTGCGTCACAAGATCCGCCTGCAGGTGGACGGTGGCCTGAAAACCGGCCTCGACATCATCAAAGCCGCGATTCTGGGTGCGGAGAGCTTTGGCTTCGGCACGGGCCCGATGGTGGCACTCGGCTGTAAATACCTGCGTATTTGCCACCTGAACAACTGCGCAACCGGTGTTGCGACCCAGGACGAGAAGCTGCGTAAGAACCATTATCACGGCCTGCCGTTCAAAGTGACCAACTACTTTGACTTCATCGCCCGCGAAACCCGCGAGCTGATGGCGCAGCTGGGCGTGAAACGTCTGGTAGATCTGATTGGCAGAACTGACCTGCTGAAAGAGCTGGAAGGCTTCACGGCTAAACAGCAGAAGCTGGAGCTGAGCAAATTGCTGGAAACCGCGCAGCCACACCCAGGCAAAGCGGTCTACTGCACCGAGAACAACCCGCCGTTCGACAACGGCGTGCTGAACGCGCAGTTACTGCAGCAGGCGAAGCCGTACGTGGACGAGAAGCAGAGCAAAACGTTCTGGTTTGATATCCGCAACACTGACCGCTCTGTCGGCGCGTCACTCTCTGGCTACATCGCGCAGACGCACGGTGACCAGGGGCTGGCAGCCGATCCGATTACCGCGCACTTCAGCGGTACAGCAGGCCAGAGCTTCGGCGTATGGAACGCGGGCGGCGTTGAGTTGTACCTGACCGGTGATGCCAACGACTACGTCGGTAAAGGCATGGCGGGCGGTCTGCTGGCAGTGCGTCCTCCGGTCGGCTCGGCCTTCCGTAGCCACGAAGCCAGCATCATTGGCAACACCTGTCTGTACGGCGCAACCGGCGGACGTCTGTTTGCCGCGGGCCGTGCGGGTGAGCGTTTTGCGGTGCGTAACTCCGGTGCCATCACCGTGGTCGAAGGCATTGGCGATAACGGCTGTGAATACATGACGGGCGGGATTGTTTGCGTCCTGGGTAAAACCGGCGTGAACTTTGGCGCAGGCATGACGGGCGGTTTTGCTTACGTCCTGGATGAAGATGGTGAGTTCCGCAAACGCGTGAACCCGGAACTGGTGGAAGTGCTGGACGTTGATACGCTGGCTATCCACGAAGAACACCTGCGCGGTTTGATTACCGAACACGTGCAGCATACCGGTTCTTCGCGCGGCGAAGAGATCCTGGCGAACTGGCCAGCATTCTCTGCGAAATTCGCGCTGGTTAAACCGAAGTCCAGCGATGTTAAAGCCCTGTTGGGTCACCGTAGTCGTAGCGCAGCAGAGCTGCGTGTGCAGGCGCAGTAAGGAATTCAGATGAGCCAGAACGTATACCAGTTTATCGACCTGCAGCGTGTTGATCCGCCAAAGAAACCGCTGAAGATCCGTAAAATTGAATTTGTTGAAATCTATGAGCCGTTTTCAGAAGGCCAGGCCAAAGCACAGGCAGACCGCTGCCTGTCCTGCGGTAACCCTTACTGCGAATGGAAATGTCCGGTACACAACTACATCCCGAACTGGCTGAAGCTCGCCAACGAAGGGCGTATTTTTGAAGCCGCCGAGCTGTCTCACCAGACCAACACCCTGCCGGAAGTGTGCGGCCGCGTGTGTCCTCAGGACCGTCTTTGTGAAGGCTCCTGTACGCTGAACGACGAGTTTGGCGCGGTGACCATCGGCAACATCGAGCGCTATATCAACGATAAGGCGTTCGAGATGGGCTGGCGTCCGGATATGACCGGCGTGCGTCAAACCGACAAACGCGTGGCGATCATCGGTGCGGGTCCTGCTGGCCTGGCCTGTGCGGACGTGCTGACCCGTAACGGCGTGAAGGCGGTGGTCTTTGACCGTCATCCGGAAATCGGCGGTCTGCTGACCTTCGGTATCCCGGCCTTCAAGCTGGAAAAAGAGGTCATGACCCGCCGCCGTGAAATCTTCACCGGTATGGGCATTGAGTTCAAACTGAACGTAGAAGTGGGCCGCGACGTGCAGCTCGACGATCTGCTGAAGGATTACGACGCCGTATTCCTCGGCGTGGGCACCTATCAGTCCATGCGCGGCGGTCTGGAGAACGAAGATGCACCGGGCGTGTACGACGCGCTGCCGTTCCTCATTGCCAACACCAAACAGATTATGGGTTACGGCGAAACGGTCGATGAACCTTTCGTCAGCATGGAAGGCAAACGCGTGGTGGTACTGGGCGGGGGTGATACCGCGATGGACTGCGTGCGCACCTCCATTCGTCAGAATGCGGCACATGTTATCTGTGCTTACCGCCGTGACGAAGAGAACATGCCGGGCTCGAAACGCGAAGTGAAAAACGCGCGTGAAGAGGGCGTGGAGTTCCAGTTCAACATCCAGCCTCTGGGCATTGAAGTGAATGCCAATGGCAAAGTGAGCGGCGTGAAAATGGCGCGCACGGAGATGGGTGCTCCGGATGCAAAAGGCCGCCGTCGTGCAGAAATCGTAGCCGGCTCTGAGCACGTGATCCCGGCTGATGCGGTCGTAATGGCGTTCGGTTTTCGTCCTCACAGCATGGAATGGCTGGCGAAGCACAGCGTTGAGCTGGATTCTCAGGGCCGCATTATCGCGCCAGAAGGCAGCGACAACGCGTTCCAGACCAGCAATCCGAAAATCTTCGCTGGTGGCGATATCGTTCGCGGCTCTGACCTGGTGGTAACAGCGATTGCCGAAGGGCGTAAAGCGGCAGACGGTATTTTGAACTACCTGGAAGTGTAAAAGACAAGCCGGATGGATCTCCATCCGGCTTTTTTTATGCAGTCAACAGGCTGGCACGAACCTTCACAACGACTTTTTTAATCTCTCCCGCTGTTCCCACAATACACCCTGGCTTATGCGGCTCTCCGGGCATAAAGACCACGAACATCCCCGATTTCAACACCACCGATTGCTCACCATCAATGCGGCTGCAAAGCTGATAATCTTCATCGTGATGCATCTCCTCGCACTCACGCGCAGAACCCGCAACGCCAAACAGAATGCGTTCTTCTCCGGTTAACAGCAGCTGGATATCAATATACTGCTCGTGCAACTCGGCTTTTTTCTGCTCCGGCGGCTGCGTGGCAAACTGCATGATGTTCATAAAAACCTCTTCACCCTGCAGTTCGTAATGCCCTGGGGCTTTCTCCTGAGGCCGCGCGGCAACGGCCAGCGTTAGCGCATTCACCAGTGCTTCATGTAAGCCAGATGATGCCAGCGACTGCAGCTCTCCTATTATCATCATGCGTCTCCTTGTGCTAACAGTGCCGCACCCAACAGCCCGGCGTCGTGTCGATAGTGGGCCGACCGAAGTGCGACCTGATAAACAGCGGGCTCCTGCGCGAGATACTCAGCCACCAATGGCAAATACCCTTCTGCCAGTCCCACGCTGCCGCCGACCACAACTATCTGACAGTCGGTGACGGCTTTAACGTCGGCGATAAGGCGCGCCAGCGTTTGTGCAGAATACGCCACCAGCTTGCGTGCCTGCGGAACGCCTTCTGTCGCCAGGTTGAAGATTGCTTTCGCATCCAGACCGGCCAGTTCGCCCTGCGCCTGGGCGGCAATGCCGCGCCCGGACGCAATGGCCTCTACGCAACCTCTTCGCCCGCAACCGCACAGCGGCCCGGCAGGATCGGCCAGCGTATGCCCCAGATGCCCGGCCAGACCGCCGCTGCCCGTCTGCAGCTTTCCATTGAGGACAATGCCACCGCCCACGCCGGTTGAAACCGTCAGAAAGACCATGTCGTCATCATTGGGCAACGCGCAGAACTCAGCCCAGGCAGCAGCCTGCGCGTCGTTTATCGCCATCACCGGTAATTGCGTGGTCTCCTCCAGAAATGCGACCAGCGGAAAGTGCGCCAGCCCGCCCAGATTGGCCGGATTAATGGCGGTCAGTATTCCGTTGTGAATAATCCCGGTTGATGCCACCGCCACGCGTCGGGCGTGGGTAACCAACGGTAAAATCAGGGTGCGTAGCGCCTCCTCCAGCGCCCCCGGCGTATAGCTGGCGGGGGTTGGGCACTCCCTGCGCATCGACAGATTGTTCCCCTCCAGCAGGGCAGCGGCGAGCTTTGTGCCGCCAATATCAATCGCCAGCGTCGTCATTTCACCACCTGCTCGCTTTTGACACTGCCTGCGGAAAAAGCGCCACTCAGCGGTTTACCGTCAATAGCGTCGTGAGTGCGCAGCGCTTCGGGTCTGATCCAGCGCTGAACGCGGGACGGCATATCCAGACCAATCAACAGGATCACCACAAACGTCAGGCCAAAGGAGAGCGAACCGAGAGCCGTGCCCAGCGCCATATCCTGCGACAGCAGCGCACCAATCACCGGTGCTATCGCCCCGCCCAGCGCTCCTACGTTGTAGGTAAAGCCGAGGCCAGCGGCACGCTGGTCGGTATCGAAATAGCCGCCGATGAGTTTGGGTAAGATCCCTGAGATCCCCTGCCCCAGCATTTGCTGGAAAAAGAGGAGCAGGCCCAGCACCCAGACATTTGCGCCACCGATCGCAAATACGGGGATGATCAGCAGCTGTGAGGCCAGCAGGCTGCAGACGTAAGCCTTGCGCGTGCCCAGCCAGTCGCCGAGGAAGCCGCCCACGCAGCACCCCACCGCCGCGCCGAACCCGCTAAAGAACAGGACTTTCGCCACCGTTGACGGATCGTATGCCAGTTCGGTTTTGAGATAAGTCGGGAGCAGCGCCTGAATCGGCCATGAGTAGAGGAAGGCAAACAGGACAACAACCATCAGCGTAACGCCCGTCGGCCAGCGCTTGCCGCTGCTTTGCACCATAAAACTGATAAAGACGATGGCGCACAGCAGGCCGAGAATGACCACCAGCCCTGCGTTGTTAAGCTCACCGGCAAAACAGAACCACAGCGCAGTACCGGCAAACAGCGTCATCACAATATTGATTACGCGGTATTTGCCACGGTAAAGGATATCAACCATCGTGCGCACCGGCGCTTTGCCTTCGTGCTTCGTTTTCCAGTCTTCCGCTTCAGGAATGTTTTTACGCAGCCACAGCGCAAACACGATGGGCAGGATGCCGATAAAGAACAGCGCACGCCAGCCCCACACGGGCACAACAAGACTGTAGACCTGAGCGGCCACCACGGCACCGACGGAGAAACCGGAGATCAAAAAGCCGCTCGCCTTATTACGCAGGTGCTTCGGCCAGCTTTCAATAACATAGGTCGCACTGGAGCCGTACTCGCCTGCCATCCCCATACCAATGACCATACGGGCGATAAACATGGTGACGTAGCCCGGCGCAAAGCCACAGGCCAGCGTACCGCAGGAGAAGAGGACAATACTGGTGATCATCGCCAGCTTACGGCCATAGCGATCGCCCATCGCCCCCAGCAACAGCCCACCGAACCAGCGTGAAATAAAGGCTGCCGAAATCAGGCTCGCGGCTTCCACCGTTGTGAGGCCAAATTCACTTTTTACTTCTGTCAGGACTAAGGCAATCAATACAAAATCGAAGCCATCAAGCAGGTATCCCAGCCAGGCGGCGGAGAACGCACGCCACTGCGGACGGGTAAGATGGCGGTACCACGGGATGCTTTGGGTAGACTTACTCATTTCACTCTCCCGACGATTTTTTGTCGTTTTGCCGGATGGCGGCTGCGCCTTACCCGGCCTACGTATCGCGTTTTTGTAGGCCGGATCGGCGAAGCGCCCTCCGGCAATGCGTTAGCGTTTTTCCGCCATTAATTGCTCTGCCAGGGCTTTCAGCTCCGGCACGAATTTTTCGTCCACAGGGGCAAATGGCTTACGGCACAGCGGCACGGAGATCACGTCCATGTAGTGCAGTACCGTTTTTAGCCCACGGAAGACACCAGCTTTGATCAGCAGATCGATGACCTTATTGCACTCGCTTTGCAGGCGTTGTGCGGTGACGTTATCTCCCTCTCGGACCGCTTTGGCGATCGCCTGATAGCGCCAGCCCATAATGTTGTAGGTGCTGCCGATCCCACCGTCTGCCCCCGCCAGCAGGCCGGAGGCGAAGATCTCGTCGTAGCCGTTGTAAAGCACCAGATCCGGATGCGCGCGGCGGATCTGCTCCATCTGGAACAGATCGCCAGAGGTTTGCTTCAGCGCGCCCACACCCGGCAGCGTCACCAGCGTGTTGATCTGATCCAGAGTTAACTTCACGCCGCTTAACGCCGGAATGTTATAAACCACCATCGGCAAACCATCCGCCGAATCAATAATTGCACGGTAGTGGTCGCAATGTTCTTCAAAGCTGAAGGGATAGTAAAACGGTGTGACGGCGGACACAGCGTCAAAGCCAAAACGCGCGGCAGCCGTTGCCAGCTGCTGGCTTTCCGCCGTGCTGACGCAGCCGACATGGGCGATGAGGGTGATCTTCCCCTTCGCCTCTTCCGCGACGATCTCCATGACCTCCTCGCGTTCGGAAAGGCTTTGTACAAAGGCTTCCCCCGTCGAGCCGCCGACATACAGACCGTCGATGCCCTGCGCAATATTGAACTGCACAAGACGGCGCAGACTCTCTTTATCCAGCGTTTGCTGATGGTTAAACGGGGTCAGAAGTGCGGCCATTACGCCGCGTAATTGCGTTGCCATAAATACCTCAGATGATAACGGGTGTGTTTTAACGATATACCTTTATACCTGTTATACCAGATCATTTTAGCAGCAGTGGAATACAGAACGCTTATATTGCGATCTGCTTCACTAAAGGATCGTTATTTTTTGGCTTTGGAAATCTGACCGAAGGCGTGCCAGGTGGCAGAAACGCTATTGAGGTGGGTTTGTAAAGCGCGATCGGCTTCATCGGGATCGCGGCGGCGGATCGCATCAACGATTGCAATGTGCTGGCGATAACTGACTTCGTTGTGCTGGTACAGCTCGGCATCCGGCACTTTAGGGCGCGCGGCAATCAGCCAGTCCAGCAACGCAACGTGGATCGCGTTGAAGATCGGATTGCCGGGGATCTCTGCCAGCACGCGGTGAAAATCAACATCGGAGCGAATAAACAGCGTGTTGTCGTCCAGCGACTGGCTGTTGATCTCCAGCGCTTTTGTCAGGCGATCGATTTGCTCGTCAGTGGCAAATTCAGCGGCAAAGCGCACAAGGCTGGACTCAAAGAACAGGCGCAACTGCTCAAAATGGGCAATGCCGCCGGGCTGAGTCAGGAAATCTTTCGCCATGCCGGAAAGTTCACTGATAATGGTATCGGCAGAGGGCATCGTGACACGTGCGCGCTCGCCGTTATTGATCTGCACCAGGCCTTTACGCTTGAGTGCCGCCAGCGCTTCACGCACGGACGGGCGACCCACGTTGAAGAACTCCATCAGTTCACGCTCGGAGGGCAATTGTTCTCCCTGCGCAAATTCCTTCCGGCGGATCATCTGCTCCAGCTCTTCTTCCACCATGTCAGACAGCTTTTTACGCGCAAGCGGACGACGCCGCAGGCTGCGGCCAATGGTTTCATCAGAGTTTTCAGCTTTAAGATCAGTCGGTTTCATTGCAGTCCGGTGCCGGAAAGGAAGAAAAATTCATCATAACACAGGAAATAACAGGTGGCGAAAAGGGGCAGAAAGCAAAACAGGCCCAACGGGCCTGTTTGATTATTTCACAACGCGCAATGCCGGTCGGCCACCGCGTGGCGGCGGATCGTCATCAGGGTCGTTGTCGTCTTGATGATCCGGTTTGTCGCCATCGATCAGAGACATCACCGTGTCGCTTTCGCGTTCACCGGAGGCGTCATCGTCATTCAGGCTGGCACCTTCTTCATCATAAGCCGCTTCCGGCTCAAACATAGTGCCCGCACCGTTTTCACGCGCGTAGATAGCCAGCACCGCAGCCAGCGGCACGGAAACCTGACGCGGCACACCGCCGAAACGCGCGTTAAAGCGCACTTCGTCGTTCGCCAGCTCAAGGTTACCCACCGCGCGTGGCGCGATATTCAGCACAATCTGTCCGTCGCGTGCGTATTCCATCGGAACCAGCACGCCCGGCAACGTCACATCCACAACCAGGTGCGGCGTGAGCTGGTTATCCAGCAGCCATTCATAGAAGGCGCGCAGCAGATACGGACGGCGTGGTGAAAGTTGTGACATTTCCACAGTCATTAGCCTCGGCCGAGACGCATTTCACGTTCCGGTTCAGTTAAAGATGCCAGGAAGGAATCGCGTTCAAATACGCGAGTCATGTAGCCTTTCAGCTCTTTCGCGCCAGGGCCACTGAACTCTACGCCCAGAACAGGCAGACGCCACAGCAGCGGAGCCAGGTAGCAATCCACCAGGCTGAACTCGTCGCTCAGGAAGAAAGGCTTCTGTCCAAACACTGGCGCAATGGCCAGCAGCTCTTCACGCAGTTGTTTACGTGCAGCATCCGCTTCAGAAGAGGAACCGTTAACGATCACGTTCATCAGCGTATACCAGTCTTTCTCGATACGCTGCATGTACAGGCGGCTTTCACCACGTGCAACCGGGTAAACAGGCATCAGTGGCGGATGCGGGAAACGCTCATCCAGATATTCCATAATGATACGGGATTCCCACAGGGTCAGCTCGCGATCCACCAGCGTCGGTACACTTTGGCTCGGATTGAGATCGATCAGATCCTGAGGCGGGTTATCCTTTTCCACATGCTCGATCTCAAAACTGACACCCTTCTCGGCCAGCACGATACGAACCTGATGGCTATAAATGTCAGTAGGACCAGAAAACAGCGTCATTACCGAACGTTTGTTGGCAGCGACAGCCATGAAAACCTCCAGGTATATTCAGAATTTTTACTGCTACTGGCCCAACGAGGCCAGCCAGATGATGTATCGCCCATCCCAGAGAAGACACATTGTTCAAGAATCGAACAAAAACCGAGTATTCACCGATATTTGGGCAGAAAATTGGATGATAGTTTACCAGATTTTGATGGCTTTGTGGTGAGGGGATTCTGGAAATGTGGAAAAAGAGGAGATATATGCATTGATATTGTGGATAACCTACGCATTATCCATAAAAAAACCCGCCGAAGCGGGTTTTTCGCCAATCGTTCTGCGTGAGCAGAAAATGATTAACGTTTGGAGAACTGTGGACGACGACGTGCTTTACGCAGACCCACTTTCTTACGTTCAACCTGACGCGCGTCACGAGTAACGAAGCCAGCTTTACGCAGTTCAGAACGCAGGGATTCGTCGTACTCCATCAGAGCGCGGGTGATACCGTGACGGATCGCACCTGCCTGACCGGAGATACCACCACCTTTAACGGTGATGTACAGATCCAGTTTTTCTACCATATCAACCAGTTCCAGCGGCTGGCGAACTACCATGCGGGCAGTTTCACGACCGAAGTACTGTTCCAGAGAACGTTGGTTGATAACGATTTTACCACTGCCCGGTTTGATGAACACGCGAGCTGCGGAACTTTTGCGGCGACCAGTGCCGTAGTATTGATTTTCAGCCATTGCCTATAATCCCGATTAGATGTCAAGAACTTGCGGTTGCTGTGCCGCGTGGTTGTGCTCGTTGCCAGCGTAAACTTTCAGTTTACGGAACATAGCACGACCCAGCGGGCCTTTTGGCAGCATGCCTTTAACCGCGATTTCAATCACACGCTCAGGACGGCGGGCAATCATCTCTTCAAAGGTCGCTTGTTTGATACCACCGATGTGGCCAGTGTGGTGATAGTACACTTTGTCAGTACGCTTGTTGCCGGTAACAGCAACTTTGTCAGCGTTCAGAACGATGATGTAATCACCGGTATCAACGTGCGGAGTGTATTCCGCTTTATGCTTACCGCGCAGGCGACGAGCCAGTTCAGTAGCCAGACGGCCCAGAGTTTTACCGGTCGCGTCAACAACATACCAGTCGCGCTGTACGGTTTCTGGTTTAGCTGTAAAAGTTTTCATTAAAAGCTTACCCAAATAATAAGTTACACGTTGGTGAACACCCAAACGTTTAGTCAGTTGAGGTTCACACGACAAAGTCCGGCAAACCTACCCCTTCGAATAGCTCATGCCGACACATAGAAAGTTTCGGGAAAAAAACCTTCTCGTAACGTGGGGTCGCAAGATTATAGAGAAGTTGAGGTCAAAGATCGACCCTTAAATGTGATTTGGAATGGGTTTTTCGGAGCCGGGGTTTGTGCGGTCTGGTGCCCTCACCCCCAGCCCCTCTCCCACAGGGAGAGGGTGGCATTTATTAAGGTCTGGTGCCCTCACCCCCAGCCCCTCTCCCACGGGAGAGGGTAGCCTTTATTATGGCATATGCTCACGCTTCAGGTACTCCTCGCTTTGCATCTCCTGCAGGCGTGAGAGGCAGCGCTGGAACTCAAACTTCAGCCGCTCGCCCTGGTAGATCTCATATAAAGGCACCTCGGCGCTGACCACCAGCTTAACGTGGCGCTCATAAAACTCATCCACCAGCGCAATGAAACGGCGCGCCTCACTTTCCATAAGCGGCGTCATCACCGGAACCTCCAGCAGCATCACGGTGTGGAAGAGTCGCGAAAGCGCAATGTAATCATGCTGGCTGCGCG
This sequence comes from Enterobacter sp. MALB-1, assembly GCF_041021625.1. Taxonomy (NCBI): domain Bacteria; kingdom Pseudomonadati; phylum Pseudomonadota; class Gammaproteobacteria; order Enterobacterales; family Enterobacteriaceae; genus Enterobacter; species Enterobacter sp. MALB-1. The sequence continues at coordinate 529,347 of NZ_JBDPJL010000001.1, read as the reverse complement.
CATCCACACAGAGCGTAGCGAAGGAGACGGCGAGCGTTTGATTCTCCACACCCAACGTTTGTAACGGACGATGGTTAATCTCCAGCACCGGCGCGTTATCGCGTTTCGCCCCGGCCAGCGCCAGCCACAGTTTATCCATCTGGTTTGTGGTTTCGGCATTCAACGGCGAGAGCCACAGATGGGCCTGCGTTAACGTGCGCAGGCGGTAGTCCACGCCCGCATCCACGTTCATAATGTCGCAGTGCTGCTTAATGGCATCAATCGCAGGCAGGAAGCGTGCCCGCTGCAGGCCGTTGCGGTAAAGCTCATCCGGCGGAATGTTTGACGTCGCCACCAGGGTAATGCCGCGCGCGAACAGCGCTTTCATCAGGCCGCCCAGCAGCATGGCATCCGTGATATCGGAGACAAAAAATTCATCAAAACAGAGCACGTCGGTTTCGGCCTTGAAGCGGTCGGCCACGATCTCCAGCGGATCGCTTTTGCCCTGCAGCGCCGTCAGCTCTTCATGAACCCGCAGCATAAAACGGTGGAAGTGCAGACGCTGTTTTCGCGTTCCCGGCAGACTCTGGTAGAACATGTCCATCAGCCAGGTTTTGCCTCGACCAACGCCGCCCCACATATATAAGCCACGCACCGGAGCGTTAGCCAGTGGCTCTTTTTTTCCGAGCAATCGACCGAAAACCGCCTTCAGGCCGCTGCTTTGCGCTTCTTCCGCAGGTTTTGCCGTGAGCGCCTGATAAATCGTATCCAGGCGGTTAACCGCGTCACGTTGAACGTTATCTGGCTGGTATGAACCCTCATTCAGGGCATGTTGATATCGCGATGCGGGGGACAGGCTTTGCATAATAGTGTTGTTATTCCTTCAATCAAACCTCACCAGCGAGCACGACTGATGAAAAAAAGGCCGTTCTACACTACGCGATGATACGTCAGGATTCCACTTCTGCGGAAATAGCGGTTATAGTGGCATTATCAGGCACAGGCAGGAGCCGAGCCAACACCCTACGGAACAACAAGACAACGGGAGAAGTTCATGACCTGGGAATATGCGCTAATCGGTTTAGTCGTCGGCATCATCATCGGTGCTGTGGCCATGCGTTTCGGTAATCGCAAATTGCGTCAGCAGCAGTCACTGCAGTACGAACTGGAAAAGAACAAAGCCGAGCTGGAAGAATACCGCGAAGAGCTGGTCAGCCACTTTGCCCGTAGCGCCGAGCTGCTGGACAACATGGCAACAGATTATCGCCAGCTGTATCAACACATGGCGAAAAGCTCCAGCAGCCTGCTGCCGGAAATGACGGCGGAAACCAACCCGTTCCGCAACCGTCTGGCAGACTCCGAAGCGGGTAACGATCAGGCTCCGGTTCAGATGCCACGCGACTATTCTGACGGTGCGTCCGGCCTGCTGCGCGGAGGCGCAAAACGCGATTAATCGCACAACCTGAATATATTTTACGGGCGCATCTGTTGCGCCCGTCTTTTCTTTCCGTCCCCAGCTATTATTTAGTCAAACACCTCATTGTTCAGCGGTTTAAAATTCAATAACATCAAGATGTTTTTGGGCCGTTCTTCTTTCATTCCAGGATACGAGAGTCAGCATCGATGAAGAAAAAAAACCAGCTGTTGAGCGCCTTAGCGTTAAGTGTCGGGTTATCTCTCTCGGCCTCTTTCCCTGCCGCCGCGTCATTGCCTTCACAGGTTCCGGGGCAAGCGGCTATTCCTAGCCTTGCGCCGATGCTGGAGAAAGTGTTGCCCGCCGTGGTCAGCGTGAAGGTCGAAGGGACGGCACGGCAAAGCCAGCGCGTACCGGAAGAGTTGAAGAAATATTTTGGCGATGAAACACCTGACCAGCAGGCTCAGCCTTTTGAAGGGCTGGGCTCAGGCGTGATCATCGATGCGGCTAAAGGCTATATCCTGACCAATAACCACGTGATCAGCCAGGCGGATAAGATCAGCGTCCAGCTGAACGATGGTCGCGAATTTGACGCCAAACTGATCGGCGGCGATGACCAGAGCGATATCGCGCTGCTGCAGGTGCAGAACCCGAGTAACCTGACGCAGATTACAATCGCGGACTCGGATAAACTGCGCGTCGGTGATTTTGCCGTTGCCGTCGGTAACCCGTTCGGTTTAGGCCAGACCGCCACTTCCGGGATTGTCTCCGCGCTGGGGCGCAGTGGTCTGAATCTGGAAGGGCTGGAAAACTTTATCCAGACCGATGCCTCTATCAACCGCGGCAACTCAGGCGGTGCGCTGCTTAACCTTAACGGGGAGCTGATCGGTATCAACACCGCCATTCTGGCACCGGGCGGCGGCAGTATTGGGATTGGCTTTGCCATCCCGAGCAATATGGCCAGAACCCTGTCTCAGCAATTAATTCAGTTTGGCGAAGTCAAACGCGGGCTGCTGGGCATCAAAGGGATGGAGATGAGCGCGGATATCGCCAAAGCCTTTAACGTCAACGTCCAGCGTGGGGCATTTGTCAGCGAAGTGCTGCCGAACTCCGGCTCTGCCAAAGCGGGCGTGAAATCTGGTGATGTGATTGTCAGCCTGAACGATAAGCCGCTCAGCAGTTTCGCGGAGCTGCGCTCGCGTATCGCTACCACAGAACCTGGCGCGAAAGTGAAACTGGGTCTGATTCGCGACGGTAAGCCGCTGGACGTGGAAGTGACGCTGGATAAGAGCACCTCCTCTTCTGCCAGCGCAGAGCTTATCGCCCCGGCGCTGCAGGGGGCGACGCTGAGCGACGGGCAACTGAAAGACGGCACGAAAGGCATTACCGTCGATACCGTCGAGAAGAGTAGCCCTGCCGCACAGGCTGGCTTGCATCAGGACGACGTCATTATTGGCGTGAACCGCACTCGCGTGCAGTCTATCGCGGAGATGCGCAAGGTGCTGGAAAGTAAACCGACGGTCATTGCCCTGCAGATTATTCGTGGCAACGACACAATCTACATTTTACTGCGTTAAGCATTTGCGACTCCGGACATCGCCGCTACGTGTGATGTCCGGATAACTCATGTTATGCTGCAAACCGTTCCTTTTTTAACGATACGCGCATCATGCTTGTAAAGCTCTTTCGTTCAATTGTCATTGGTTTGATCGTTGCCGGCCTGCTGTTAGTGGCTATGCCGTCTTTGCGTCAGTTTAGCAAGCTGACGGCCCCCCAGTTCGACAGCGCGGATGAAACGCCTGCCACCTATAATCAGGCCGTTCGCCGTGCTGCGCCTGCCGTGGTAAACGTCTATAACCGTGGTCTCAACAGCTCGGCTCATAACCAGCTGGAGATCCGCACACTCGGCTCCGGCGTGATTATGGACGATCGCGGCTACATTATTACCAACAAACACGTGATCAACGATGCTGACCAGATTATCGTCGCATTGCAGGATGGCCGCGTGTTTGAGGCCTTACTGGTTGGCTCCGACAGCCTGACGGACCTCGCGGTACTGAAGATCAACGCCACGGGCGGGCTGCCGACCATCCCGATTAACCGTAAACGGACACCGCACATCGGCGACGTGGTGCTGGCTATCGGTAACCCATACAACCTGGGGCAAACCATCACCCAGGGGATTATCAGCGCCACCGGTCGAATCGGCTTGAACCCGTCAGGGCGGCAAAACTTCCTGCAGACCGATGCGTCGATTAACCACGGTAACTCCGGCGGTGCGCTGGTCAATTCGCTCGGCGAACTGATGGGCATCAACACGCTCTCATTTGATAAGAGCAACGACGGCGAGACACCGGAAGGGATCGGCTTTGCCATTCCGTTCCAGCTCGCCACCAAGATTATGGATAAGCTGATCCGCGATGGTCGCGTGATCCGCGGTTATATTGGTATTGGCGGCCGTGAGATTGCGCCAATGCATACGCAGGGCGGCGGTATCGACCAGATCCAGGGGATTGTGGTCAACGAAGTGGCACCTGGTGGCCCGGCAGCAGCAGCGGGTATTCAGGTTAACGACGTCATCGTGTCGGTGAATGGCGTTCCGGCGGTTTCGGCGCTGGAGACCATGGACCAGGTGGCAGAAATTCGTCCTGGCTCAATCATCCCTGTCGAAGTCATGCGTAATGATAAGAAGCTGACGATTCAGGTGACGATTCAGGAATACCCGGCAACGAACTGACAGCCATAAAAAAACCGAAGCCAGTAAGTGCTTCGGTTTTTTTGCCGGGTGGCGCGAACGCTTACCCGGCCTATAAGAGACAGTTCGTGTTACTTGTTAACGAACTCTTCGCCCAGGGTGATATCTTTCTTCAGCGTATCCAGCATGCCTTCCATCGCATTTTGTTCAAACGCGCTCAGCTTACCAATAGGCTGACGTTCTTCGATACCGTTTTTGCCCAGCAGCAGCGGCTGAGAGAAGAAGCGGGCGTGCTCGCCGTCGCCTTCAACGTAAGCGCATTCCACCACGCCTTTCTCGCCCTGCAGTGCGCGAACCAGAGACAGACCGAAACGTGCCGCCGCCTGGCCCATAGACAGCGTTGCAGAACCGCCACCCGCCTTCGCTTCCACCACTTCGGTGCCCGCGTTCTGGATGCGTTTGGTCAGGTCAGCCACTTCCTGATCGGTGAAGCTCACACCTGGGATCTGTGACAGCAGAGGCAGAATTGTCACACCAGAGTGACCACCGATAACCGGCACTTCCACTTCTCCAGGCTGTTTGCCTTTCAGCTCAGCCACGAAGGTATTGGAGCGAATAATATCCAGCGTGGTCACGCCAAACAGTTTGTTCTTGTCGTAAACACCCGCGTTCTTCAGCACTTCTGCCGCGATAGCAACCGTGGTATTCACCGGGTTGGTGATGATACCGATACAGGCTTTCGGGCAAATTTCAGCGATCTGCTGCACCAGGTTTTTCACGATGCCCGCGTTGACGTTGAACAGATCAGAACGATCCATGCCAGGCTTACGCGCCACGCCTGCAGAGATCAGCACAACGTCGGCACCCTGCAGCGCAGGACGTGCATCTTCACCGGAGAAGCCTTTGATTTTCACAGCTGTCGGGATGTGGCTCAGGTCAACCGCCACACCTGGGGTCACCGGAGCAATATCGTACAGGGAGAGTTCTGAGCCTGAAGGCAGTTGGGTTTTCAGTAGTAGGGCAAGCGCCTGGCCGATACCACCAGCAGCGCCGAGGACTGCGACTTTCATCCTAAACTCCTTATTATGGTTAACTTAAGTATCTGTAACTCCGTTGCGGCGACCATAATTCAGCAGGTAAATAATTACAATTTTCGAAGCTAAAGAATTTGAGGTCACGCGCTTTTCACCCTCGTAAGCATACCCTCGGGGGCGACGAATCAAGAGGGGGTTACAATACACCCTGCCACGCCACCAAAACAACATCATTTTGATAACATTTAATTTACTTTTAGGCTTATTTGCGCGGCGTGACCCAGGCATGTTTTCTGATAACGAAATCTGATAAAATCATTCCCTTTCATAACATTATTTCAGCCTGGGTCCTGGCAGATTGTTTGCATAAAAATTCATCCACATGCATAATAATGTTGTTTCTATCGTCATATTCCGGGTGACTTATGCGAAGCTCGTCTAAGCAAGAAGAATTAGTAAAGGCGTTTAAAGCGCTACTCAAAGAAGAGAAATTCAGTTCTCAGGGAGAAATTGTTCAGGCGTTGCAGGAACAAGGCTTCGAAAACATCAATCAGTCGAAAGTCTCCCGCATGTTAACCAAGTTTGGCGCGGTACGTACCCGTAACGCCAAAATGGAAATGGTCTATTGCCTGCCTGCTGAACTTGGCGTGCCGACCACCTCCAGTCCGCTGAAGAATCTGGTTCTGGACATCGACTACAACGACGCCGTTGTGGTAATCCACACCAGCCCCGGTGCCGCGCAGCTGATTGCCCGCCTGCTGGACTCGTTAGGGAAAGCGGAAGGTATTCTGGGCACCATTGCCGGTGACGATACGATCTTCACCACCCCGGCAAATGGTTTCTCCGTTAAAGATCTCTACGAAGCGATTCTGGTTCTGTTCGAACAGGAACTGTAATTTCGCCGCCCCGTGGCGTCTGGCTGCGGGGATCATTCTGCTCCCGTCTCGTTTCCCCCTTTTTTATGCCGCCCTTTCCTTTGACAAATAGTGCTTTTTACCAGCCATTAACATTCCTCCAGTGAATACCACATCAATAAATCGCACAAAAAATCAAAGCCTCATATCCATATGATTTTTTTAGACATAACCTAACATTGTGTCGATAAAATGACCATTTTTATGCAATTTGGTTATAAAAATTATATCTGTTAACACGTAATTACCACTGAAACAATTAGTCTGGTATTAATTTTTTGCGTGATTAGTGTATACTTGATTTTGTGATGAGGGTCACGAAACGAAGACCCCAGTAAAAAATTCGACGAGGTAAAAATCATGAAAATCAAAACCACTGTAGCAACGCTGAGCGTCCTGTCTGTTCTGTCATTCGGTGCTTTCGCTGCCGATACCATCAATGCCGATCAGGCGCAGTCCCGTCAGGCAATCGGTACGGTTTCTGTTGGTGCTGTCGGGACATCTCCGATGGACATGCATGAGATGCTGAACAAAAAAGCGGAAGAACAGGGTGCGTCATCTTATCGCATCATTGAAGCGCGTACCGGCGACCACTGGCACGCAACCGCTGAGCTGTATAAATAAGTTTTAGTAATACCGAAGACATTATTCTCCACTCAACGGCACCAGGCATAAAAATAGCAGTTCAACCCTTCTCGCCGTTGAGCAAAACCTTTTCAGGAGTAAAGACTATGAAAACCAAATTAATCATCGCTACCCTCGGCCTGGCCTCTGTTCTCTCTTTCGGCGCAAGTGCAGCCGTGCAACAGGTTAACGCTCAGCAGGCAGAAAACCTGCAGCCAATGGGGAGCATCGCCGTCACTTCCGTTGCAAGTTCACCAATGGATATCCGCCAGGCACTGGCCGCTAAAGCTGAAAAAGCAGGAGCCAGTAGCTATCGCGTCACCGAACTGAATCAGGGTGACCACTGGCATGCGACGGCAGAACTGTATAAATAAACCCTCGTCGTATCTCATCATACGACTTGCCCCTGGCCTCCCGGTCAGGGGCTTTTTTGTTAATGGCGCGCGTTAAAACGTAGCTGCCCTTCCAGCTCTTCTTCTGCTTCATCAAACAGCAAAATCAGCGCGCCAAAGCGTCTGCGCAGCTTATCAGGCAGATGAATAAACTCTATCTCCAGCGGTAACGGCAACTGACTACCGGTGACCACATCCCACAGCGTATCAAGATTGGTGACGCTTTCCCGCTCCAGGTCAAACGCCCGGATAAATTCGCGATAGAAGTCATCCTGACTGTCGATCTCGTCAAAATCAAAGGTATAGATTTTCATTGCCAGCCACCCAATCCCCGCGGGCGGCAGATGCCGCCCTGACTATTATAATCCCCCGATATGCAGGGTTTTGACTTCCAGAAACTCTTCCAGCCCCAGCACCGACCCTTCCCGGCCCAGCCCGGACTCTTTTACGCCGCCAAAAGGCCCCAGCTCTGTAGACACCGCACATTCGTTGATGCCAATCATACCGCTCTCAATGGCCTGCGAGACGCGGAACACGCGCGACAAATTCTGGGTATAGAAGTAGGCTGCCAGCCCGTAAGGCGTATTGTTGGCACGCATAATCACTTCATCTTCCGACGTAAACCGGAAGCAGGCCGCCACCGGGCCGAACGTCTCCTCTTCTGCCAGCTTCATCCCTTCGTGGCAGTCACCAAGCACCGTCGGCGTCCAGAAGTTGCCGCCCAACGCATGTGGTTTCCCACCCGCCAGCACGGTAGCGCCTTTCGCAACCGCATCTTCAACGTGCTCTTTCACTTTGTTAACCGCAGAAGGCTCAATCAATGGGCCAACGACAACGCCCTCCTCCAGACCGTTTCCGACCTTCAGCGCATTCACCGCGTCGGCAAGCTGGTTCACAAACTTGTCGTAAACCGTTTCCTGAATATAAAAGCGGTTTACGCTGACGCAGACCTGCCCGGCATTGCGGAACTTATTCGCAATCGCCCCTTTAACGGCGGCATCAATATCTGCGTCTTCAAAGACGATATACGGCGCGTTCCCGCCAAGCTCCATAGAGACTTTTTTCATCGTCTCTGCGGCGTTGCGTACCAGCGTTTTGCCGACGGAAGTCGAGCCGGTGAACGAAATTTTGCGCACGTCGTGGCTGGCCATAATGGCATCGCTGATTTCAGAGGTGTTTCCCGCGACCGCGTTAAGGACGCCGTCCGGCACACCCGCCTGCTTTGCCAGCGTCAGCAGCGCGAAGGCGCTGAGCGGCGTGTTATTGGCGGGTTTGATGACGCCGGTACACCCTGCCGCCAGCGCCGGGCCGAGCTTGCGGGTGAGCATTGCCATCGGGAAATTCCACGGCGTAATAGCGGCAACCACGCCAACAGGCTCGCGAGTTGCCAGAATGCGGGAGCCGGGTTTGATCGGCGGGATGATTTCACCGTTGGCGCGTTTAGCCTGCTCGGCAAACCACTGAATAAAGCTGGCGGCATACTCCACTTCACCCTCGGCCTCTTTCAGGGGCTTACCCTGTTCGGTGGTCATTAACCGCCCGAGCCAGCGCTTATTCTCAATAATCAGTTCATACCAGCGGTAGAGGATCGTTGAACGCTCTTTCGCGGTTTTGGCGCGCCATGCGGGGAAGGCTTTCGTCGCCGCGGCAATTGCCTCTTCGGTTTCTGCTTTACCCGCTTTTGCCACTTTGGCGATCACCTCGCCCGTCGCCGGGTTCAGCACATCAAAGGTGGTGTCGAGTGTTTTCCAGATGCCGTTAACCAAATATCCGTTCTGAAAAAGGATGTTGTCCTGGAGAGCCTGGGTAGTCATGTGTCCTCCCTTTCTGAATGTAAGAGCCTGCAGAAATAAGTATAGCCACAAAAAAACCGACGCTTCTGGCGTCGGTTTTTTACATTCTTCAGTTATCCGTAAGGGCACTCTGATAGCGATGCAGCATCCCCACCAGCCGACCTACCGGCTCGGTCACCTGAGGCGGGGCTTCCCAGACACGCAGCTTCTCCTGGTATATCTCCAGCTCTTCCAGCAGTTGCTGGAAGTAACGGCGTCTTTTGTCGTCACTGGACGCAGACAGCACATGGTCGGCAGTACGGCGCAGCTGGCGGTGAAACGCGGACAGATCGTCGTTTATCGGCACTGGCGCATTACGCAGACGCTGATGCGCAATGATCATGGTTAACGCCAGGCGGAACTTCGCAATGTCACCAGGGAATTTATTGAGCAGTAAAAACAGCTGCTGATAGAGCGCAGGCAGATGGTTCTCTCTGCGACGCGCAGTGTTGGTGGTCATGGACGACACGGCTGCGGAGACAAACTGGTTCAGCAGCACGCGACCTGTCCGCGCCTGCGAGTTATCCCGTACCAGCAGGATCACCATCATCGCCAGGAAGCAGCCCACCAGTTGCCCTAACGCACTGTCGAGGAACTGGCTGAAGTGGAACGTCATCGGGTTATCCAGCACGATAATGTTAATGGTACTCGCCAGCGCCCCCAGCGATCCCAGACGGCGTTTTTGAACTTCGATACCAATAAAGAACGCCATGACCGCAAGGCTAATGCAGAGCAGCAACATGCTTTGCTGGGTCGACGGGATGATCACCAGGAAATAGAGCGCCCCGATGGGCAGTGCAGCAATCGTCCCGTACAGGAAGTCGATGGCGACCATGCGCGGGTTCGGCAGGCGCATCGCCAGCGAGGTGACAACGGCAATCATCACCATCGCACCACTACCGGACGTCCAGCCAGTCCACAGCCAGAACAACGTCCCAAGCATACAGGCAAGCGTGGTACGCCAGAAGTTCACCATCGCGTGGTGGCGCTCTGCCGACTCCGCTTTGATCACCACTTCCCCCTGTAGCACCTCTTCTTCTGCGGCACTGATTTTTGCATTGCCGATCACGCCGCGTTTCAGCAGCAGGTAACGTGTCGCCGCCCCAACCCAGGTGTAAATCGTTACCGGCGTGTCACGCTCCCCGGTCCACGCTATCACCCTGCGCATACGCTTAAGCTGTTTATGCACATCCTGCACCGTTTCGACGGGCTCGGCGAACAGCTCGCGGAAGGTGTCAGTGACCACTTCAGGACGGGTATTTTGAATCAGGTAGGTTTCACACGCCTGAGTAATCAGCGTTAATGCAACGGTGTTAATCGCTTTCAGTCGGCGGTTAGCACGGGACCAGCGTGAGGACTCCATATTCAGGTTGCTGCGCATCCCCTCCAGCGCCTGCGCGCGACGTACCAGCCCGCTCCAGGCTTTGTCGACCTCTTCACTGTCGCCATGCTTAATACACAGCTGCATCAGTTGATACTGCGCCACAATCAACGCGTCCAGCTCGCGATCCACTTCCTGCTTGATGGAGCGCGGAGAGAAAAGCAGGTCAGCGACGATGGCGCAGACGATACCAATCACAATCTCGCTACAGCGCTCCAGAGCAAACTGTGGAGCAAGCAGCGGATTGGTCTGGATAGTGATGACGATAATCAGCGCGGTGTAACCAGACAGCCCCCATGCGTAGGAGTTTTCCACCTTTACCAGCGAGGAGACCCAGGTACAAAACCCTGCCCAGATGCAGCACACCATAATCATCAGCAGCGGCGTGCGGATCATCAGAATGATAATGGTGAGCGCAGCGATACAGCCGATAAACGTCCCGACGATGCGCAGCATCCCGCGGTAACGAATTGCGCCGGAGTAAGGCTCACCGCCCGCCGCAAAGGCAGGGCCTGCCGCGACAATCGCCGCCGTCAGCACCGCCCAGCGGGGCGTTTCCAGCTGGAAGTGGAAACCGACAAACAGCGCCAGCACGATGGCGCACGCCAGCTTCACGGCGAAGCGGATGTGCTGGCTGGCGATGGAAAAGATACCCATAACGATTAACCAAACTCGCGCAGGCGATGGGCGATTTTACGGAAGATGGAATCCTGGCTGGCATCACGGTCTTTTTCACCGGTGATCACAACCGTCGCTGTGGTGCCCGCAGGCCACAGATTGCCCTGCTGCTCATCGAGATGGATACGCACCGGCACACGCTGCGCCAGACGGACCCACTCAAGATTGGAATCCACCGTGGCCATACCTTTGGTATCGTTGGTGCTGCTGGCGTTGGTCACGCCTGCGGCAACGCTGTCAACGGTGCCTTTAAAGACGCGATTGCTGCCAAGCGGCGTGATCTCTGCGCGGTAGCCCGGACGGACGCCTTCCAGTTTGGTCTCTTCCATATAAGCCAGGACATAGAAAGAGTTCTGCTTCACCAGCGCCACAGCGGTAGAGCCACGCGTGATAAATTCTCCGGCATAAACGTTCAGGTTGGTGATCCAGCCGTCTGAAGGCGCACGAATGACGGTACGCTCCAGATCGAGCTTCGCCAGATCGCGCGTCGCTTCCGCTTTCGCCAACTGGTGCAGCACGGTTTGCAGCACGTTATTGGACTGATCAATCTCTTCACGGGACATCGCCTGGATGCCCAGTTGATTACGACGCCCTGCTTCGCGACGTTTTTCCGCGGCCAGCGCCTGGTAATAGGCTACGTCTGCGTTCGCTTCTTCTAACGCTTTCTGATAGCGGGGCTGGTCGATGGTGAACAGCACCTGATCTTTTTTCACCAGCTGGTTATCGTGAACGTTAACGGCGGTGATAAGACCAGCAACATCAGGCGCTATCGCCACCACGTCTGCGCTGAAACGCGCATCGCGGGTCCACGGTGATTCAGTGTAATAAACCCAGGCGCGGAAAATGGCAATGAACGCCAGGATAACCAGCGCCATGGTGATGGCAGTGCGGGAGATTTTTCTTGTTAGCGTTTTCACATCAACCTCAGACAAACATGCGCGATATTAAATAAAAAAGGCAGCAATACAGCGCGGTGTTAAACAATGCAGGATGCCAGACGAAATCGTAGATCCCGGTAGGGACCAGCACCTTGCGCACCAGCCAGAAGATCGCCAGTGATAAAAGAAGCTCGAAAAAGATCGGGGGGAACGACAGACCGAACACCACGATAACGGGAAACAGACTCATGTTGACCTTGATTAGAGAGAGTGCAGGCTACAGTATTTTTAAGCATGCGCCGCCGCAGGAGAGCAGGAAAAGCCGGGCGAGAGTGGCGCAGCCGTTGTGTAATTAATAATATATTAACGTAACTGTTATGCTGTTATCTATAATATGTGATCTAAATCACTTTTAAGCCAGAGTGAACAATGGAACGTTTAAAACGCATGTCGGTGTTTGCCAAAGTGGTCGAACTTGGCTCGTTTACCGCCGCCGCCAGGCAGCTGCAAATGAGCGTCTCTTCCATCAGCCAGACCGTCTCTAAACTGGAAGATGAGTTGCAGGTGAAGCTGCTGAACCGCAGCACCCGCAGCATCGGACTGACGGAAGCCGGTAAAATTTATTATCAGGGCTGTCGTCGCATGCTGCATGAAGTGCAGGATGTTCACGAGCAGCTCTACGCCTTTAATAACACGCCTATCGGCACGCTGCGCATTGGGTGTTCTTCAACTATGGCACAAAATGTTCTCGCTGCCATGACGGCGGAAATGTTGAAAGAGTATCCCGGATTAACCGTGAATCTGGTGACGGGCATTCCAGCCCCGGACCTGATTGCCGACGGTCTGGACGTGGTGATCCGCGTTGGTGCGCTGCAGGACTCCAGCCTCTTCTCCCGTCGGCTGGGCAGCATGCCGATGGTGGTTTGCGCCTCGAAAAACTATCTGGCTCAGTACGGGGTCCCGGAGAAGCCCGCCGATTTAAGTAATCATTCATGGCTGGAATACAGCGTTCGCCCGGATAATGAATTTGAGCTGATTGCCCCGGAAGGGCTTTCCACCAAACTGCTGCCGGAGGGCCGGTTTGTCACCAATGACCCGATGACTATCTCCCGCTGGCTGGTTGCCGGGGCGGGAATTGCCTACGTACCGTTGATGTGGGTAATCAAAGAGATCAACAGCGGCGAGCTGGAGATCCTGTTCCCGCGCTACCAGTCCGACCCACGCCCGGTTTACGCGTTATATACCGAGAAAGATAAGTTGCCGCTTAAAGTGCAAGTCTGCATTAACTACCTCACCGAGTATTTTGTGGAAGTCGCAGAGCTGTTTCAGGGTATGCGGGGAAGAAGGAAGGAGTAATTAATTAAAGGCTGAAATTATATTTGGCATGAATATTTCCTGAGTTTCATAAGCAGGAATTCAGGAATATCCCCTCCCTGCTATCAAGAATAGTTAATTGACACTCTTGCCACTCGCCATTTATCTTGTAAGTCGTCTGAAACTCAGGCTGTTATTTTATTGTTACACACAAGAATAATAACAAATATTTATCAGGAACATTTTAAACAAGGACCAGAAAATGAATTTCTTTGAACAAACACCGCCTTCACGCAGGCGCTACGGACTCGCGGTATTCATTGGTTTGATTGCAGGGATTGTCTCTGCGTTTGTAAAATGGGGCGCAGAGGTTCCACTTCCTCCACGCAGCCCGACCGATTTATTCAACGGGGCGTGCGGGCCAGAACAATTAATTAGAGCGGCAAGCCAAATCGATTGCTCACGCAACTTTTTAAATCCACCGTACGTATTTCTGCGCGACTGGTTAGGGGTGGTCGATCCTAACGCCGCAGTTTATACATTTGCCGGGCATATATTTAACTGGGTAGGCGTCACGCATATCATCTTCTCCATTGTATTTGCCGTAGGATATTGCATCGTCGCTGAAGTTTTCCCGAAAATTAAACTCTGGCAAGGTTTGCTCGCCGGTGCTTTAGCCCAGCTTTTTGTCCATATGATTTCATTCCCCCTGATGGGCCTTACACCACCCCTTTTTGAACTGCCGTGGTACGAACACGTCTCTGAGATCGTGGGCCATCTGGTCTGGTTCTGGTCGATCGAAATTATTCGTCGTGATTTGCGTAATCGCATAACTCACGAACCCGATCCGGAAATCCCGCTGGGTAACTTACGTTAAAAAAATGGCGCTACTCTCGGGTAGCGCCATTTTTTCATGACTGTTCAGGTCAGGCCGTTCCGCCCACCGTTAAACTGTCCACTTTCAGCGTTGGCTGGCCGACGCCAACCGGCAGGCTCTGGCCCTCTTTGCCGCAGACACCCACGCCGTTATCCAGCTTGAGATCGTTACCGACCATGGAGATCTGCTGCATGGCTTCAATACCGGAGCCAATCAGCGTCGCGCCTTTCACCGCTTTGGTCACTTTGCCCTTCTCAATCAGGTAGGCTTCTGAAGTCGAGAAGACAAACTTACCGGAGGTGATGTCCACCTGCCCGCCGCCAAAGTTTGGCGCGAAGATCCCGTAATCAACGGATTCGATGATCTCCTGTGGTGTGGATTGACCCGGCAGCATGTAGGTGTTGGTCATGCGCGGCATCGGCAGGTGCGCGTAGGATTCACGACGACCGTTACCCGTTGGCGCAACGCCCATCAGACGCGCGTTGAGCTTGTCCTGCATGTAGCCTTTCAGCACGCCGTTTTCGATCAATACGTTGTACTGGCCTGGCGTACCTTCATCATCGATAGAAATTGAGCCACGACGATCTTGCATCGTGCCGTCGTCCACCACGGTACACAGTTCAGAGGAGACAAGTTGTCCCATCTGGCCGCTAAATACGGACGTACCGCGACGATTAAAGTCCCCTTCCAGACCATGTCCCACCGCTTCGTGCAGCAGCACACCCGGCCAGCCTGCGCCGAGTACCACCGGTAACGTCCCCGCCGGAGCCGCAACCGCCGAGAGATTCACCAGTGCCATACGCACCGCTTCTTTCGCCCATGCGTCAGCACGTGCTTCACCGTCAACATCACCGAGGAACCAGTCATAACCAAAACGACCACCGCCGCCGCTGGAGCCGCGCTCGCGCTTGCCGTCATCTTCTACCTGCACGCTGACAGAAAGACGCACCAGCGGACGCACGTCAGCGGCCAGCGTCCCGTCAGTCGCCGCCACCAGAATCAGTTCATAGACACCGCTCAGGCTGGCAGAGACTTCCTGCACGCGTTTGTCTGCGGCGCGCGCCACGTTGTCCACGCGACGCAGGATATCCAGCTTCTCTTCACGGCTCATGCTCTGCAGCGGATCGATGCTGGTATAAAGCGCAGAATGCTGAACTTCACCGAGCGTTTTCACGCGACCATCACCGGTTTCACGCACGATGGTGCGCGCAGCCTGCGCACTCTGCTCCAGCGCGGCCAGGCTTATCTGGTCTGCATAGGCAAAACCGGTTTTCTCACCGCTGACGGCACGCACACCGACGCCCTGGTCGATGTTGTAAGAGCCATCTTTGATGATGCTGTCTTCCAGAACCCAGGATTCGTGATAGCTCGACTGGAAATAGAGATCGCCGTAGTCGAGACGGCGTTCGGTCAGTTGACCAAGAATGGAGAACAGGTCCTGATGGCTCAGGCCGTTCGCTGCGAGCAAATGTTCACTTACCAGGTTCAGACTCATCGTATTGCTACTCGTTCGTTGCCGCTTGTGGCGGTAAAAAGATCATATTTACTGAGAGTGAGGCAATTACCTGCCTACGTCAAATCATTGCTGTGCATCTTTGCGCGGCTGGCGCAGCACTTCATTAATCTGCGGCTTATCAACCGGACCCGTGATCCGGTAACGCAAAATAGAAACCTTGCTCCACAGTGGTCCCAGTACCTTACTGGCGGCAAATACCGCGGCTCCGACAATCGGGTTCACCACAAAGGCTGCGGCGACACCGACAGTCGCGGAGATTTCAGGTGCCACGACGGCTTCCATATCCAGCTCCCGACGCACAAGGTTCACCGACCCTTTCATCGCGATATCCGCTTCGAGGCCGTCCACCAGCGTATCGTCAGTATGCAGCACGCCGTCTTTGATCCAAGCCGTGCTGCGGATGGAATCGTAATAGAAACCTTCGCTAAAGGTATCACTGAAGTCAAAACGCAGCTTGCGCAGCAGCGCATCGAAGCTCAGCAGACGCAATATCTGACCAGCATGGCCGGTACTGACGTCTGCAATTTCACCCTTGCCGAAGTGGGTTTTCAGGATGCCGTTCAGCGAGGCTTCGTCTGGCTTCCACGGCGCTGCGCGCCAGTGCAGATCGTAGTTCACATTGAACGACGATCCACGTAACGGCGTGCTGATGCCAAAGAAGTTCGCCGCCGCATCCAGCTTGTTACCCTTAATGTCGCCTTTCAGTGACGTTCGCTCTTCGCCGGGGTTATTCACCCACTCGCCATTGGCCGTCAGGCGACCAAAGCCGGTATCAACCAGACCACCAGCGAGACTCAGGGTATTACCCTTAATAGTGAAATCGCCATCGATACGGCCATATTTTTGCCCCCACAACCAGCATTCAGCACAGCGCAACTGGAGATCGGGCCAGCCGCTGAAATCCACGCGAGAGACATTGCTGAACGGCGATGCGCTTGTCGGCCGATCGTTGGCCGCCGCAGTTGCCGGGTTGTAGTAGAGATAACGGATCGCCGCCAGCCACGGCGCGTTGTCGCGCAGAGTCAGCGTACCGTTAATTTCTCTGCCCTGAGCCTCCACTTTCGAACCGTTGATTGTTGGCTGCGAAACGATGCTCAGGTTATTCCATTGTTGTCCACCCAGCGTCAGCGAAGGCGTACGCACCGTGATGGTTTGCGGGAACTGGGCAGCGTCATCGACGTTTTGTCCCACGCCTTTCTGGAACAGCGCCAACCATTCTGCACCATCCATCGGCGGCAGATTCAGCTCAATGCCTGCCTGCTCAGGTAGCGGCGGTGTCGTGCGGCTGTCCGTGGTCCAGATAGCTCTGTCGAGCGTCAGCTTTCGGTTCAATAGCCAGCGGCTGTTGAAATGGTTTGTCCCGCCTGCGCTACCGGTTAACTCAAAGCTGTTCATGCCGCCATCGACGTTAATTTTCATCGGTAACGGCTGCCCGGCTTTCTTATCCAGCGGCGCAGGCAACCGGCTGCTGATATTTTTCAGATCGCCACTGATATCAACGGTATAACGCGCACTGGCATGATAAGGCAGCTCGATTGCCACTTTGCCATTCCAGGCAACCGCACCGTCGATGGACTCCTCAATTGGCTTCGGCAATACATTCATCTTCGCTGGCTGCCAGCTGGCATCCATATTGACCGCCACCTGATAGGCTTTGTCACCCTCTGTCGTCGAGAAGTCGATATTGATCGGCTGGTTAAACCAGGTGGCCTTTAGCGGCTCACTTTTCAGATTACCGTTCACAAAGCTGAACTGCCCACTCAGGTTTTTCAGCGTGCTCTCCAGCGGCTTAATGTAGAGACTGTTATTACTGAGGTGAACATCGCCTTTGGCGGTAGTCATCTCCCCGTCCAGCGGGATATCAAGATGTAAGCGAGCATTCACATCGCCATCAAGCTGGAGCTGCTCAAGCGTTGCCGCCAGGGAGTCTTTCAGCGGCGTCTCTTCAAAGTACGGACCGACCGCTTTACCAGGGCCGTGAATATCCGCATCAATGAGCAACTTCTCTTTGGAATAATCAGGGATGTTTGCCGTCAGGTTACTTGCCGTTACGCCACCCAGCGCAACGTTGTCTGACTTCATCCATAATCCGTCATTGAGAAAGTTGAGTTCGATATCCAGGTTCTTCAGCGCAGGCCAGCCGGGCTGGAAGGCATAAGTCGCGTTGTGCAAAGGCACCAGCACCTGGAACTGGCCTTCATTATGCTTGTAAGGGAACAGGTGCGGGTTACCACCGTAGACCAGCGTGGCGTTATCCGCCTGGCCGCCCTGAATCGCGCCGCTCAGATAGTCCACCAGCGCTTTGCCCATCAGGTTTTCCGGGAAGTAGCGCCAGGCCTGCGAGCCGTCATCGGTACTGATCCCCGCGAGAATACCCAGCCATGGATCGTCTCCCACAGGCTGTAAATAACGGAAATCCCCGCGCGCATGTACTGCTTTGGCTTTTACATCAATATGGCGGCCATCAAGCTGAAAACCTTTATCGTTTCTCAGCCAGTTAAGCGTGGCGTTACCTTTTTCAATTTCCAGCGGCGCGCGAAAGACCGTTTCGTAGGGCATTTTGGCGTCATGCATTTCTGCCGTCAGCCTGCCGTTTTCAACGCTCCCTTCCAGCTTGCCGCTAAAGTGCTCGGCCCCCGGCAGCAGCTTCCACTGTTTCCAGGCGAGATTGTTCCAGGAAGCCAGAAAGCGCGTTTTTTCTGTCGCCTGTAGCGGGATGTCCAGCGCAAGCCGGTCTATCTGCCCACTCGGTTGGGTCGCCAGCCAGATTTCGCCCAGCTCCGGCGAGAGTTTTGCGGCCATTGAGCGCAGCCCTTCAACTGCCGCCAGATCCAGATTGCTGGCGCGGATGCGCAGTTCATCGCTACGTTTATTGCTTACACCGCCGACGTCCTGCTCTGGTATCCAGGCCAGCGTCAGCGCACCACGTGGCCAGGGTTTACTGTCCATGGTGATACGCGTATCCGGGATAGCAAACTGCCAGCCCTTTTGCTCTTTTGTGACGTGCGCAGTGAGGTTATCAACGGAAAGCTGATGCTGGTTATTTTCCCCTTTCCAGCTCGCGCCGCCCTGCTTGAGCCAGATATCACCGCTGGCAAATTCCCCGTTAGTCAGGGTCATCCAGCCTTCCAGGCTGAAACGGGCAGTTTCCAGCTGCATATTTTGCTGCAACCAGTCTCCCAGCCACGGCTTCACATCCACATCGTCGGCCTGCAGCCATACTTTACCGTTATTCAGCAGGCCATTGTCGTCGCGCAGATCCATACGCACCTGCATTACGCCATGCTGCCCGTTCAGGCTGGAGAGATTGACCTGTCCTTCAGCGCGATGGCGCTCTTTACCGTTCAGCCAGGTCAGCTGTGGGATCGCCAGTTCGGCGCGCTGGCCGGAGAGCGTAATAAAGCTCACTTCGCTGTCGCGCAGATCGAAATGATCGAACTGACGCAGGAAGAGATCGCTGATGCGGTTGGTTTCAAGCCCCCGACCGCTGTCACCGCTGCGCAGCGGGGTATTAGTCAAAAACTTGAGTTGATAAAAGGTGAGGTCGCGAAATTGCCAGCGCAGATGCAGCAGGCTTTGCCAGACATCCAGCGCCAGGGTGACGCGTTTGATTTTAAGATAGCCGCCATCTTTCAGGCTGGCATTGATATCGCGTGCATCAAGCGTCGGGCCAAAATTCTGCCAGCTCGCGCTGATCTGGCTCACGTCCACCGGTACACCGGTGGCGGATTCGATTTTTGCCAGTACCTGCGGACGCCAGCTGTCCAGGTGAGGTAATACGAGACGCAACCCGCTCACGAGCAACGCGACAATCACGACCAGCGTTGCCCCTGTAAGCAGTAAAATCCCCGGCAATCGCCTCACGCGTCTCTCCTTGTCAGCCTTTATTCTTGCAGCGCACCGCGCCTTACATCATGACGACGTCAAATTGCTCCTGGTTGTAGAGCGGCTCAATTTGTACTTTTACCTGTTTGCCGACAAAGATTTCCACCTCCGCCAGCGCATGCGACTCTTCACCTTTCAGCGCCTCTGCCACCGCAGGGGAAGCATAGACCAGAAAACGGTCTGAGTCGTAGGCATGGTGGACACGGACGATTTCACGCATGATTTCGTAGCAGACTGTCTCTACCGTCTTTACCGTACCGCGTCCATGGCAAGTAGGACACTCGTTACACAGAACATGTTCCACGCTTTCGCGGGTCCGTTTCCGGGTCATTTCCACCAGACCCAGCTGTGAGAAGCCGTTGATACTGGTTTTCACACGATCTTTACTCAGCGCCTGCTCCAGCGAGTGCAGCACGCGGCGGCGGTGATCTTCATTATTCATATCGATAAAGTCGATGATGATAATGCCGCCCAGATTGCGCAGACGAAGCTGACGCGCAATCGCCTGCGTCGCTTCGATGTTGGTGTTAAAGATGGTGTCATCCAGGTTACGATGGCCGACAAACGCCCCTGTGTTGATGTCCACGGTGGTCATCGCTTCGGTCTGATCGATGATCAGATAGCCACCAGACTTCAGCTCGACCTTGCGCTCCAGCGCGCGCTGGATCTCGTTTTCGACATCATAGAGATCGAAAATAGGCTGACGGCCAGAGTAGTGCTCAAGCAAACCGGGCATTTCAGGAATGTACTCGGCGGTAAATTCCAGCAGCGCTTCATACGTCAGGCGGGAGTCAACGCGAATGCGGTCAAGCTGCGCATCGGCAAAATCACGCAGTACGCGCTGAGCCAGTGCCAGCTCACCGTACAGCTGATAGCGGGTCTGGTTGCGTTTTTTACGCTCCATCACTTTGGTCCAGACGCGCTTCAGGTAGGCGGCATCGGACGCAAGATCCTCTTCGCTGATCCCTTCTGCGGCGGTACGAATGATAAATCCGCCCTGTTCATCGCAGTAGGCACTCACCACCTTTTTCAGGCGCTCGCGCTCGCTTTCGCTCTCAATGCGCTGCGAGACGCCTACGTGTGACGCCCCCGGCATAAAGACCAGATAACGGGAAGGTAGCGTAATGTCGGTCGTCAGACGAGCCCCTTTGGTGCCCAGCGGGTCTTTGACCACCTGCACCATCAGATCCTGGCCCTGACGCACCAGCTCAGAGATATCGCGAACGGCGAACTGCTTTTGCTCCTCGCCTGCCACGCACTCGGTGTGCGGCATGATGTCAGAGGCATGCAAAAATGCCGCCTTATCGAGCCCAATATCTACAAAAGCCGCCTGCATACCCGGTAGTACACGACTGACACGACCTTTGTAGATATTGCCTACGATTCCGCGCCGCGCTTCACGCTCAATATGAATTTCCTGAAGAATGCCACCATCAATGTAGGCCACACGGGTTTCCGAGGGCGTTACGTTTACCAACAATTCAGCCGTCATAATTATCCCTTCCCTCACGCAGTGAGTTAAAATTACTCAGCAACTCATACGTTTCCACCAGCGGTAAGCCGACCACGGCGTGATAGCTGCCATTAATCTTCCTGACAAAACAGCCACCCAACCCTTGAATACCGTATGCACCTGCTTTATCCATCGGTTCACCGCTGGCAATATACGCGGCGATCTCGTCGTTAGTCAGCACTCTGAACGTGACGTCCGTAACGACCAGGCAATCCAGCACGTTCTGGCTATCCGCCAGCGCCACCGCCGTCATTACCTGATGCGTTTGGCCGGACATTTTACGCAGCATGTTCGCCGCATGTTCCGCGTCACGCGGTTTCTCAAGCACTTCACCGTTGAGAATTACGATGGTATCAGCCCCCAGTACCGGTAAGTCGCGCGGCACCTGTGCCACACCGGCCTGCGCTTTCTCACGCGCCAGACGGGAAACGTACTGCCGGGCACTTTCACCCTCAGCGCGTTTTTCTTCGATACCCGTAACGATGCGTTCGAAGGAGACACCCAACTGCGTGAGCAACTCCTGACGACGCGGTGAACCGGAGGCAAGATATACAGACGTCATAGAAACCTTTTATTGCACAGCAAACTGCTGGCGAATTTTACGCATCAGCAGGAACAGCCATGGCCAGAGCACACCGTTTACTACACTACTCCAGAACACTTCCGGTCGGAAAGAGACGTTGATCACTAAAAACTCTGCCCAGAAAACAACGATATCCGCAGCAAGCGACAACAACATCACCACCAGCGCCTGTTGCCAGAGCGCGAGGTTACGAAAGAGCTGGAATTTAAGTGCGACGAGATACGCAATAATGCTCATGGATAACGCGCGTACGCCAAGCGTAGAGCCACTAATGAGATCCAGTATGGCACCCATCACAAAACCTGTGCCAACATTTACCCGGTGCGGCAGGGCAAGTATCCAGTAAAGCAAAATGAGCAATACCCAGTTTGGCCGGTAAACGAGGATGTCGTCCGGCCAGGGCATGATTTGCAGCAACAGTGCAATGAGAAACGAGAGCCAGATAACCCAGCGTCCCTGGCTGCGATAACTTGCCACTACTGCCCTCCCGGAGAGAGTTGCGGCGGTGGCGGTGCATCCGTTATGCCCGTAGCAGGGGCCGGCACGGGCGCAGGTGGCCCCATCGCATCCGGCGGCGGGAGAACCTGCGGCATCATCTGCATCAGACGTTCATTCGCCACGCGATGCACCTCTTCCGGCGTCATCGGGTTTGAACCGTTACGATCGGCACCCCACAGCAGCAGCAGGTAGCGCAGACGCTGTAAACCCGCCGTTGGACGCGCCTGAATGACAGTATAAGCACGCTGAGTATCAAGTTTCACAGAAGAGACGACCGCAACCGGATAGCCTTCAGGGAAGCGTCCACCCAGACCAGAGGTTACCAGTACATCACCCACACGGATGTCCGTGTTGGCGGGCAGGTGTTCGAGCTGGAGATCGTCCGTACAGCCGTTACCGGCCGCAATGACGCGAATATCGTTACGAAGGACCTGAATCGGCAGCGCATGGGTAGCATCACAAATCAGCAGTACGCGGCTGGTCAGCTTAGCAACCGCCACCACCTGACCCACAACGCCTTTATCGCTGATAACAGGCTGACCTTCATACACGCCGTTGACGCTGCCTTTGTCGATCACCACCTGATCGCTGTACGGATCGTTCACGGTGGAGATCACCTGGGTGACCATTTTCTGTTCATCCTGGCGCAGCGGCGAGCCAAGCAGTTCACGCAGACGCGCGTTTTCCTGCTTGTATTGTCCCAGCATCAGCAGTTCGCTGTTTTTCAGCAGCAGTTCCTGACGTAACGCGCGGTTTTCGAGTTCGAGCTGGTCGCGTGAGGACAACGTTTGTGAAACGGAGTCGAGCAGTTCACGGGGACCATTTGATATAAAGTAGAAAGGACTGACGGCGGTATCCATGTACGTTCTGATCTGGCTGAACGTACCGAGGCGGCTATCGGCAATAATGACCCCAAGCGCAACCAGCACCGCCAGGATAAGGCGAAACTGTAGCGACGGGCCACGGCTAAAAATTGGCTTCATAGGCTATGCGTATTCTCGCGTCAGAGAGAAAGGGTAGCAAATTGCTACCCTTTCACACCCGACTACTCTTCGCTAAACAAGTCGCCGCCGTGCATGTCGATCATTTCCAGCGCCTTGCCACCACCACGGGCGACGCAAGTCAGTGGATCTTCTGCAACTACGACAGGAATACCTGTCTCTTCCATTAACAGGCGGTCGAGGTTACGCAGCAGCGCACCACCACCGGTCAGAACCATACCGCGCTCGGAGATATCGGATGCCAGTTCTGGTGGGCACTGCTCCAGCGCTACCATTACCGCGCTCACGATACCGGTCAGCGGCTCTTGCAGCGCTTCCAGAATTTCGTTGGAGTTCAGGGTAAAGCCGCGTGGAACACCTTCAGCCAGGTTACGGCCACGCACTTCGATTTCACGAACTTCGTCGCCTGGGTAAGCAGAACCGATTTCGTGCTTGATACGCTCTGCTGTCGCTTCACCGATCAGAGAACCGTAGTTACGACGAACGTAGTTAATGATGGCTTCGTCGAAACGGTCACCACCAATACGCACGGACGAGGAGTACACCACGCCGTTCAGGGAGATAACGGCCACTTCAGTAGTACCGCCACCGATATCCACCACCATCGAACCGGTCGCTTCAGACACAGGCAGACCCGCACCGATTGCCGCCGCCATTGGCTCTTCAATCAGGAACACTTCACGAGCACCTGCACCCTGCGCGGATTCACGGATTGCGCGACGTTCAACCTGGGTTGCGCCAACCGGCACACACACCAGAACGCGCGGGCTTGGACGCATGAAGCTGTTGCTGTGAACCTGCTTGATGAAGTGCTGAAGCATTTTTTCAGTCACGAAGAAGTCAGCAATAACGCCGTCTTTCATTGGGCGGATCGCGGCGATGTTGCCTGGGGTACGGCCCAGCATCTGCTTCGCGTCATGACCTACTGCGGCCACGCTTTTCGGCGAGCCAGCACGATCCTGACGAATGGCCACAACGGAAGGCTCATTCAATACGATGCCTTGTCCTTTTACATAGATAAGGGTATTCGCGGTACCCAGGTCAATGGACAGGTCATTGGAAAACATGCCACGAAATTTTTTCAACATACTAAGGGATAATCCTGAAAGCTGGGGCGGAAAACAAAATCCGCTTACTTTACCAACCACACGCAGCAGCGACAAGGCGCAAAAATCGTCTGCGACGGTGAAAATTAGTGCAGTACGTTTCCTTTGTTACAAATTCATCCCCTGAATCCCTCAGGGCTGAGTAAACAGTAGCGTCCTCACTTTCATTTGTAACCCGTTAAAGGTCGTTCACTGGCTTTTTGCTCGTCATACTCAAAGCTACAGGCGCGATATTCTACGTGAAAACAAATTAAACGGCAGGTCAAACAGAGTATCTTTGCAAATATTTTTTCACATTGGTGTCAAGCGGCTGAGAGGCAGCAAAAAAATCCCCCTGACCACCCGTCACACCACGCTCTGTCAACATCTGCCATTCGCCTCTGGCGCGCACGCCTGTGGCAAATACTTGCGTTTGCGTTCCCATACACGCTTCAACCAGGCTCTGAACCAGCAGCTGGTTTTCCGTGCGTTTTTCAATATTCCTTACCAGCCCTGGATGCAACTTCAGTAATTCCACATCCAGCTCCTTGATCCAACTGGTGCTCACCAGCGTCAGCCCCGCCTGCGTTACCGCCACACGAGCCCCGAGCGCATTGATTAAACGCACCACCGGACGTAACCGGCTGATGTGTTGACCAACATCTGCCTCTGCAAGTTCAAAAATAATGCGTTTGCGTTGCGATTTTTCGCATTGCATTAAAATATCACGTAACCAGCGCTGAAAACGCGGGCGAATCAATGACTCAACGGTCACCTGTAACGCCAGTTTTTCTTCCGGCCAGAACGATAAGAATGGGATCAGCCGGGTAATTTGCTGGCGGTCATACTCTTCTGAAAGCCCAAATTGCAGCACCATCGGCAGATATTCTGCAGAAATAACCTCTTCCGTACCGTCAAAAATACGACACAGCAGTTCCCGATGATGGACATGTCCATTTTTCATGACCGCGGGTTTTTGGTAAATACGCGGCCCGCCGCGACTCAGCATTTGCTCAATCAACGTTCGCCAGCGCACGTTACCGCGTCCTTTTTCCGGCAGCGAATCATCGTAAACCGCCCAGCCATTTGCTCCCTGCAGCACGGCATTTCGGGTCGCGGCTTCGGCATGCTCCATCACCTGCTCTGTCGACTGCCCGCCGCGCCAGGCACAGATCCCCATATGCACCATGTCGTCCCTGTCGAGCATTTTGCTTTGTGGCAATGCATCGACGGCTTTCAGCAACTGGCTGGCAATACTTTCGGACTCTTTCAGAGTGCGATGGGGAAGCAACACGGCGTAGTCGCTGCGGTGATATCGCGCCAGCAGTGAGCCAGGATAGCGCATAATAAAGGTCGACAGCAGGTTGATTAGCGTAAAGAGATTCTCTTCCGCAACGCGTCGCCCCCAGGTGTCGCGCAGAAGGTCAAAATCAGGCAGGCGAATCATCATCACCACTCCATGGGTGCCGACCTTCTCAGAGTCATCCAGCAATGTCGCCAGTTGATTATCAAAGAAAAGACGGTTGTTCAGCCCCGTTTTGTTATCCTGCGCGGCGTAGGAACGGATCAGCGTGTCCATACGGCTACGCTGATCGCTGGCAAACTGAATTTCCGAGAGCAACACATCCAGCGCGCTGCTGGTGCGTGATGGCCATTCATATACCGAACCGCGCACCTGCGGGCCACGTTCACCGTTCAGTATCCGCACTGAACGGGTTTCCAGAAGTTCCTGGCCGGAGAGCTGACGACGCAGCCAACGTACCGCGAGGAAAATCAGCAGCACAATAAAGGCGACGGAGAGGGTCAGCGGTGCGGTGGTCAACAACGAGTGGAAGTAATTGGCCATCGGGTCCAGGTAGACGATGCGAACAGCCATGCCCGGATGTTTAAGCGAATGGATCGTCACTTCCTTGTACTGATTGACCGTCCCGGCCGGGCGATAGCTCCCCTGACGGGTATGGCTAAAAACGGTGCTTTTCCCCTGATGAATGTCGATGCGGACAATATCCACTGGCACCATCAGTTCATCAAGCTCACGTGACAGCACCGGGAATGAGGTAGTAATCAGGCGAGTATCGATGACCGATGCAACAGACTGTACCCGATTGACCAGCTTATCCTGAATGGCGTTATAGAAGCTCAGGGAGCAGCCCACCAGGGTCACAAAGATAGTCAGCCCCGTCAGCAAGGTGATGAAAGCTGAGAATTTCGTCGTTAATCGCATCCTTGAGATTACTCCGTGGGTTGATGGGGTAGCAAGTAAGCGCTAACTTGCATTTCAGATGCGGCATACTACCAAACCTGGTGTATCTGGCAATTTATTGCGTTAAATCGGCATCGCGTTTCATTGAGCGAGTATAGTCTTCAGAAATTATTTTCCAATCATCTGAGCAGTGAGGACCCGGTATGCAGGCTTTGATCTTAGAACAGCAGGACGGCAAAACGCTTGCCTCGGTGCAAGCCATTGAGGAGAGCCGACTGCCTGAAGGCGACGTTACGGTCGACATTGACTGGTCCAGCCTTAACTATAAGGATGCACTGGCCATTACGGGCAAAGGTAAAATCATCCGAAATTTCCCCATAGTGCCGGGAATCGACTTCGCGGGTCGCGTACATACGAGCGAAGATCCCCGTTTCCACGCGGGGCAACAGGTGCTGCTTACGGGCTGGGGCGTGGGTGAGAATCACTGGGGCGGTCTGGCCTCTCAGGCGCGCGTGAAAGGCGACTGGCTGGTGCCGATGCCGAAGGGTCTGGATGGCCGTAAAGCAATGATCATCGGTACTGCAGGCTTTACCGCCATGCTGTGCGTGATGGCACTGGAAGATGCCGGTATTCGTCCTGAGTCAGGTGAGATTGTCGTGACCGGTGCCAGCGGTGGCGTCGGCAGCACGGCAGTGACGTTACTGCATAAGCTGGGTTATCAGGTTACTGCCGTTTCTGGCCGCGAAAGTACACATGACTATCTACGCCAACTCGGTGCAAGCCGAATTCTGAGCCGTGACGAGTTTGCCGAAACCCGTCCACTGGAGAAACAGGTCTGGGCTGGCGCGGTAGATACCGTGGGTGACAAAGTGCTGGCGAAGGTGCTGGCGCAGATGAATTACGGCGGCTGTGTGGCGGCCTGCGGTCTGGCGGGAGGATTCGCCCTGCCAACCACGGTGATGCCATTTATTCTGCGTAACGTGCGCCTGCAAGGGGTGGATTCTGTTATGACGCCAGCAGCCCGTCGTGCAGAGGCCTGGGAGCGCCTGGTACGCGATCTTCCGGCGTCATTCTATGACCAGAGCGCAACCGAGATTACCCTGAGCCAGGCACCGGAATATGCCAGCAAGATCATGGACAATCAGTTCCAGGGCCGCGCGCTGGTGAAAATCGCCTAAACTTCAAATTTTCGTGACATATTCGCGCTAACCCTTCTCCTCCGTCATGCTTAGAAAAACGCATGACGGAGGAAGCCATGAAAACCCGAAAACTGACGGAAGCCGACGTTACGTCCGAATCTGTCTTTATGTTACAGCGCCGCCAGATCCTGAAAATGCTGGGTATCAGCGCGACCGCGCTAACGCTTTCCCCGGCAGCGCATGCTGATTTGCTTGACTGGTTTAAAGGCAACGATCGCCCGAAAGCGCCCTCCGGTGCCCCGCTCACCTTTACGAAGCCTGCTGAGTGGCAAAATAAACTGACGCTGACGCCGGAAGATAAAGTTACCGGCTATAACAATTTCTACGAATTTGGTCTGGATAAGGCCGATCCTGCTGCCAACGCGGGCAGCATGAAAACCGACCCGTGGACGTTAAAAATCGATGGCGAAGTGGCAAAGCCGCTGACGCTGGACCACCACGATCTCACCACCCGTTTCCCGCTCGAAGAGCGTATTTATCGCATGCGCTGTGTGGAAGCCTGGTCGATGGTGGTGCCCTGGGTCGGGTTCCCGCTGCATAAACTGCTGGCGATGGTTGAGCCCACCGGCAATGCGAAATATGTCGCCTTCCAGACGCGCTACGCCCCGGACGAGATGCCTGGCCAGAAGGACCGGTTCATCGGCGGCGGGCTTGAGTATCCTTATGTCGAGGGATTACGGCTCGATGAGGCGCTGCATCCGCTTACGCTGCTGACCGTGGGTGTTTACGGTAAAGCACTGCCGCCGCAAAACGGTGCACCTGTCCGTTTAACCGTGCCGTGGAAATATGGTTTCAAAGGGATCAAATCTATTGTCAGTATTAAGCTCACCCGCGAACGCCCGCCAACCACCTGGAATCTGGCCGCGCCAGACGAATACGGCTTTTTTGCCAATGTGAATCCGCATGTGGATCATCCCCGCTGGTCACAGGCCACTGAACGGTTTATCGGTTCTGGCGGCGCGCTGGATGTTAAGCGTCAGCCAACGCTGCTGTTTAATGGCTATGCGGATGAAGTGGCGTCGCTGTATCGCGGGCTTAATTTACGGGAGAACTTCTGAGTGCGTTTAACGGCAAAGCAGATAACCTGGCTGAAAGTGCTGCTTCACTTAGCCGGTTTGCTTCCTTTTATCTGGCTGTTTTGGGCAGCCAGTCACGGTGCGTTTAGCGCCGACCCGGCAAAAGATATTCAACACTTTACGGGTAGGATGGCTCTGAAATTTTTACTGGCGACCTTGTTGGTTTCCCCGCTCGCGCGCTACGCTAAACAGCCATTATTGATACGCACCCGTCGGCTGTTGGGGCTATGGTGTTTTGCCTGGGCGACGCTTCACCTCACCAGCTATGCGTTGCTTGAGCTTGGGATTAACAACCTGACACTGCTGGGTAGTGAGCTGGTGACGCGCCCGTATCTGACGCTGGGTATTGTGAGCTGGATGATTTTACTGGCGCTGGCGCTAACGTCTACCCAGTATGCGCAGCGAAAACTGGGCAGGCGCTGGCAATTGCTGCACAATTTCGTCTATCTTGCCGCGATCCTCGCCCCCATTCATTACCTGTGGTCGGTGAAGATTTTATCCCCTCAGCCCATCCTCTATGCGCTGCTGGCATTGGCGCTTTTAGCATGGCGTTACAAGAAGTTCCGCCAGTGGTTGCGATAGTTCGCGAAACTGTGCGTTTTCCCGCAGAAAACTTATCAACCGTGAATCTTTTTCTGATAGCGGTTGATAATCTTCCCTGATAAGACCAGTATTTAGCTGCCAAATGCTACGAAATCGTTATAATGTGCGACTTTGGTTTTCCTGACAGGGGTTTCAGGCCTCTGAAAAGGTGACAATCGCGCATCGAAGGTATATTTTGTTTTTTACCGGAGAATCGCAGGAGATAGCGGCACAATGGCTGATAAATTCCAGATCTTAGTTTTGAACGGACCGAACCTGAACATGCTCGGCACCCGTGAGCCAGAGAAGTATGGCACGCTGACATTGAGTGAAATTGTTAACCGTCTGGGTACGGAAGCCGCTTCGCTCAATGTGGATTTGGACCATTTTCAGTCTAACGCGGAGTACGCACTCATCGACCGTATTCATCAGGCTAAAGACAATGTGGACTATATCCTGATCAATCCGGCCGCGTTTACGCACACCAGTGTTGCTATCCGCGACGCACTGCTTGCGGTGAGTATCCCGTTTATCGAGATCCACCTGAGTAACGTGCACGCCCGAGAGCCGTTCCGCCACCATTCCTATTTGTCGGATATCGCCGCTGGCGTGATCTGTGGTCTGGGTGCAGACGGTTATTCATACGCTTTACAGACAGCGGTCAAACGCTTGTCACAATCACACTAAACAAGAGTACGGAACCCACTCATGGATATTCGTAAGATTAAAAAACTGATCGAGCTGGTTGAAGAATCAGGCATCTCCGAACTGGAAATTTCTGAAGGCGAAGAGTCTGTACGCATCAGCCGTGCAGCCCCAGCCGCTAGCTTCCCGGTAATGCAGCAAGCCTATGCTGCGCCAGTGCAGCAGCCTGCGCTTTCCGCAGCCGTTGCGCCAGCAGCAGAAGCCGCACCTGCAGCAGCTGCAGAAATCAGTGGTCACATCGTACGTTCCCCAATGGTTGGTACTTTCTACCGCACCCCGAGCCCGGACGCGAAAGCGTTCATCGAAGTGGGTCAGAAAGTCAACGTAGGCGATACCCTGTGCATCGTTGAAGCCATGAAAATGATGAACCAAATCGAAGCAGACAAATCAGGTACTGTGAAAGCGATTCTGGTCGAAAGTGGTCAGCCGGTAGAATTTGACGAGCCGCTGGTCGTCATCGAGTAACGAGGCGAACATGCTGGATAAAATTGTCATCGCTAACCGCGGCGAGATTGCACTGCGTATTCTTCGTGCCTGTAAAGAACTGGGCATCAAGACCGTCGCTGTGCACTCAAGCGCGGATCGCGATTTAAAACACGTATTGCTGGCGGATGAGACGGTCTGTATTGGCCCGGCTCCGTCCGTAAAAAGCTATCTGAATATCCCGGCAATCATCAGCGCCGCTGAAATCACCGGCGCGGTGGCTATTCATCCGGGTTATGGTTTCCTCTCTGAGAACGCCAACTTTGCCGAGCAGGTTGAACGCTCTGGCTTTATCTTCATCGGCCCGAAAGCTGACACCATCCGCCTGATGGGCGACAAAGTGTCTGCTATCACCGCGATGAAGAAAGCCGGTGTGCCAACCGTTCCCGGCTCCGACGGCCCTCTGACCGACGACATGGATGCTAACCGTGCTCATGCGAAACGCATTGGCTACCCGGTGATCATCAAGGCGTCTGGCGGCGGCGGCGGTCGCGGTATGCGCGTTGTGCGCAGCGATGCTGAACTGGCGCAGTCCATCTCCATGACCAAAGCGGAAGCGAAAGCGGCTTTCAGCAATGACATGGTGTACATGGAAAAATACCTGGAAAACCCACGCCACATCGAAATTCAGGTGCTGGCTGACGGTCAGGGTAATGCGATTTATCTGGCTGAACGTGACTGCTCCATGCAGCGTCGTCACCAGAAAGTGGTCGAAGAAGCGCCAGCACCGGGCATTACGCCTGAACTGCGTCGCTACATCGGCGAGCGTTGCGCCAAAGCGTGTGTCGATATCGGCTATCGCGGGGCGGGTACTTTCGAGTTCCTGTTCGAAAACGGCGAGTTCTACTTCATTGAGATGAACACCCGTATTCAGGTTGAACATCCGGTTACCGAAATGATCACCGGCGTTGACCTGATCAAAGAACAGCTGCGTATCGCTGCCGGTCAGCCACTGTCCATCAAACAGGAAGAAGTTGTGGTGAAAGGCCATGCGGTAGAGTGCCGTATTAACGCCGAAGACCCGAATACCTTCCTGCCAAGTCCGGGTAAAATCACGCGTTTCCACGCGCCGGGCGGCTTTGGTGTGCGCTGGGAGTCTCATATTTACGCCGGTTACACCGTACCGCCGTACTATGATTCAATGATCGGTAAACTTATCTGCTACGGCGAAAACCGTGACGTGGCGATTGCCCGCATGAAAAATGCCCTGCAGGAGCTGATCATCGACGGTATCAAAACCAACGTTGATCTGCAGATGCGTATCATGAGCGACGAGCACTTCCAGAATGGTGGAACCAACATCCACTATCTGGAGAAAAAACTCGGTCTGAACGAGAAGTAAGAAAGCATTAATGCGAAAAGGCCGGATTATCCGGCCTTTTTTATTTCTGGGGATCGTAAAGCCCCATCATGTACAATCCCCGCTTTCTTCATCCACAAGGGACAACAAATGGACAAGCGTTTTGTTCAGGCCCATAAAGAAGCGCGCTGGGCGCTGTGGCTGACCCTTTTCTATCTTGCCGCATGGTTAGTAACTGCTTACTTACCTGATTCAACCATCGGGATTACCGGCCTGCCACACTGGTTTGAAATGGCCTGCCTGCTGGTGCCGCTGGTATTTATCCTGCTGTGCTGGGCGATGGTGAAATTCATCTACCGCGATATTCCACTGGAGGACGATGATGCAGCCTGAAGTTATTCTGCCGCTTATCGCTTACCTGCTGGTCGTGTTTGGTTTGTCTGTTTATGCCATGCGTAAAAGGGCGACCGGCACCTTCCTGAATGAGTATTTCCTCGGTAGCCGTTCGATGGGCGGCGTCGTACTGGCCATGACGCTCACTGCCACTTATATCAGCGCCAGCTCGTTTATAGGCGGCCCCGGCGCAGCCTATAAATACGGGCTAGGCTGGGTACTGCTGGCCATGATCCAGCTTCCTGCCGTCTGGCTCTCTCTGGGCGTCCTGGGCAAAAAGTTTGCCATCCTGGCTCGCCGTTATAATGCCGTGACGCTGAACGATATGCTGTTTGCACGCTACCAGAGCCGCTTACTGGTGTGGCTGGCGAGCCTGAGTCTGCTGGTGGCCTTTGTGGGTGCGATGACGGTGCAGTTTATCGGCGGGGCACGCCTGCTGGAAACGGCGGCGGGTATTCCTTACGAAACGGGGCTGCTCATCTTCGGCGTGAGTATCGCGCTCTATACCGCGTTTGGCGGCTTCCGGGCCAGCGTGCTGAACGATACGATGCAGGGAATGGTCATGCTCATCGGCACGATTGTTCTGCTGGTGGGCATTGTTCACGCTGCGGGTGGCCTGAGTCATGCCGTTGAAACCCTCGAAGCCATCGACCCGAAACTGGTCTCTCCGCAGGGTGCGGATGACATCCTTTCCCCGACATTTATGACCTCGTTCTGGGTACTGGTGTGCTTTGGCGTGATTGGCCTGCCGCATACCGCCGTGCGGTGTATCTCGTATAAAGACAGTAAAGCCGTACACAGAGGTATCATTATCGGCACGATTGTTGTCGCGATCCTGATGTTTGGCATGCACCTTGCCGGCGCATTAGGGCGCGCGGTGATCCCCGATCTCACCGTGCCGGATCTGGTCATACCTACCCTTATGGTAAAAGTATTGCCGCCATTCGCCGCGGGGATTTTCCTCGCCGCGCCAATGGCCGCCATTATGTCGACAATCAACGCTCAGCTACTGCAAAGTTCCGCTACGATCATTAAAGATCTCTATCTGAACCTGCGTCCTGAGCAGGTGGCGAATGAACGACGCCTGAAGCGTATGTCGGCCGTCATTACTCTGGTGTTAGGAGCATTGCTGCTGTTAGCCGCCTGGCGTCCACCGGAGATGATCATCTGGCTGAACCTGCTCGCCTTCGGCGGCCTGGAAGCCGTCTTCCTGTGGCCGCTGGTATTGGGTCTTTACTGGGAGCGGGCTAATGCAGCAGGCGCGTTAAGCGGCATGATTGTTGGCGGTGTGCTGTATGCCGTTCTCGCAACATTTAATATTCAGTATCTGGGCTTCCATCCGATTGTGCCTTCATTACTGATTAGCTTACTGGCGTTTGTGGTGGGAAACCGTTTCGGTCAGCCCGTTCCGCAGCCCGCCGTGATTTCTACTGATAAATAAAGAGTTTTGCCATGCCGTGGATCCAACTAAAACTGAACACAACCGGCGCTAACGCCGAAGAGCTGAGTGATGCGCTGATGGAGGCCGGTGCGGTCTCGATCACCTTCCAGGACACGCATGACACGCCGGTCTTTGAGCCGCTGCCGGGCGAAACGCGCCTGTGGGGTGATACCGACGTTATCGGCCTGTTCGATGCCGAAACCGACATGAAAGACGTTGTCGCGATCCTTGAGAGCCATCCCCAGCTTGGCGTGGGTTTTGTTCATAAAATCGAACAGCTGGAAGACAAAGACTGGGAACGCGAGTGGATGGATAACTTCCACCCGATGCAGTTCGGCAAACGTCTGTGGATCTGCCCGAGCTGGCGCGACGTTCCCGATGAAAGCGCAGTGAACGTGATGCTCGATCCGGGTCTGGCGTTTGGTACAGGTACACATCCAACCACCTCACTGTGCCTGCAGTGGCTGGATAGTCTGGATCTGCAAGGTAAGACGGTGATCGACTTTGGTTGCGGCTCCGGTATTCTCGCCATCGCGGCACTGAAACTGGGTGCAGCAAAAGCTATCGGGATCGACATTGATCCGCAGGCGATTCAGGCCAGCCGCGATAACGCCGAGCGTAATGGCGTATCCGACCGTCTGGAATTGTATCTGCCCGATGCACAGCCAGAGGCGATGAAAGCCGATGTGGTGGTCGCAAACATTCTGGCAGGCCCATTACGCGAGCTGGCACCGTTAATCAGCGTGCTGCCCGTTGAGGGCGGTCTGCTCGGTCTTTCTGGCATCCTGGCAAGCCAGGCTGACAGCGTTTGTGAAGCCTACGCCGATCTCTTTATGCTCGACCCCGTGGTTGAGAAAGAAGAGTGGTGCCGCATTACCGGCCGTAAAAAATAAGCATTTGGCGTGGTCATCTGACCACGCCTTTCCCTTTCTGATATTCCTCCCGCCCTCTGACGTTCTTCGCTAAAATACCCCCTCAAATCATAATGATAATCATTGATTTGGATAATAAAATTCACAGGAAGAATGTTATGAATCACTATATTGGCAAGGCAGCACTGCTGGCACTGAGCATGATTTCAGCTTCAGCTTACGCATCACACTGGAGCTACGAAGGCGAAGGCGCGCCTGAACACTGGAGCGAACTGGATGATGCATACAAGACCTGTCTCAGTGGAATGAATCAATCACCAATTAACATCGATTCGACCGCTAAAGCCCATTTAACGCCACTGCAAACACACTATAGCGATGGCCCGATTACCCTGACAAATAACGGCCATACCATCCAGGCAGGCGAAAAAGCGGATACGCGCGACAGTATCACCCTCGATAACCAGACCTGGACCTTACAGCAGTTCCATTTCCATGCCCCGAGCGAAAATACGGTACATGGTAAAAAGTTCGCGATGGAGATGCACCTGGTGCATAAAAATGCCAGTGGGGAACTGGTGGTTGTCGCCGTGATGTTCGATAAAGGAGCGGCAAATTCTGAGCTGGAAAAGCTGTGGGGTGTCATGCCTGGAAAGGTTGATCAGAATGTCACTATCACGCCAAATCTGGATCTGAATAAACTACTGCCGGAGACAAAAACCTTCTGGCGCTTTAGCGGTTCTCTGACCACGCCACCGTGTTCTGAAGGCGTGACCTGGATTGTCCTTAAGGAGCCGATGAGCGTCTCTGCAGAACAACTCGAAAAATTCACCCATACGATGCACCACGATAATAACCGCCCGGTACAGTCGCTACACGGTCGTCTGGTCGTTGAATAAAGCGCATTTTTGCGCTGAGATCATGTTCTGAAATGCGAGCCAGATCTCAAAGATGGGGGCTAATCTGCTGCTTAAAGCAGCAGATTATGCCGATCAAGTGATTCATTTTTTCAGAAATGATGAGAAGTTACGGGAAATTGTAAGCGCCCATAAAATAATCGCCAAAGCATAACTTAATGATTTAACTAATGAATAATTTTCACTGAAAAGGCAGAGCGGCGATTCCTTGATCTACAACAGAGGATTGTTCAAAGTTTGGCCTTTCATCTCATGCAAAAAATGCGTAATATACGCCGCCTTGCAGTCACAGTATGGTCATTTCTTAACTCATGCGCATCGGACACCACCAGCTCAGAAATCGCCTGATCGCAGCCCCAATGGCAGGTATTACCGACCGGCCGTTCAGGACGCTGTGCTACGAGATGGGAGCAGGGTTAACCGTTTCCGAGATGATGTCGTCTAACCCGCAGGTATGGGAAAGCGACAAGTCCCGCCTTCGGATGGTGCACATTGATGAGCCAGGTATTCGCACCGTGCAAATTGCCGGAAGCGTGCCTGAAGAGATGGCAGACGCCGCGCGTATTAACGTGGAAAGTGGTGCCCAGATTATTGATATTAATATGGGTTGCCCGGCCAAAAAGGTGAATCGCAAACTTGCAGGTTCAGCCCTTCTGCAATACCCCGACCAGGTGCAATCTATCCTGACGGCGGTTGTCAGCGCAGTGGACGTTCCTGTTACGTTGAAGATTCGCACGGGTTGGTCGCCGGAACACCGTAACTGTGTAGAGATTGCCCAACTGGCTGAAGACTGTGGCATTCAGGCCCTGACCATACACGGACGCACTCGCGCCTGTTTGTTTAATGGTGAAGCTGAATACGACAGCATTCGGGCAGTTAAGCAGAAAGTTTCCATTCCGGTTATCGCGAATGGCGACATTACTGACCCGCTTAAAGCCAGAGCTGTGCTCGACTATACGGGAGCTGATGCTCTGATGATAGGACGTGCAGCTCAGGGAAGACCCTGGATCTTTCGGGAAATCCAGCATTATCTGGACACTGGGGAGCTGCTTGCTCCACTGCCT
The DNA here is from genome assembly GCF_041021625.1 of Enterobacter sp. MALB-1. Classification (NCBI taxonomy): domain Bacteria; kingdom Pseudomonadati; phylum Pseudomonadota; class Gammaproteobacteria; order Enterobacterales; family Enterobacteriaceae; genus Enterobacter; species Enterobacter sp. MALB-1. The sequence continues at coordinate 493,019 of NZ_JBDPJL010000001.1, read as the reverse complement.
CTGGCAGAGGTCAAGCGCTTGCTTTGTTCGCATGTTCGGGAATTGCATGACTTTTATGGTCAGGCAAAAGGGTACCGAATTGCGCGTAAACACGTCTCCTGGTATCTCCAGGAGCACGCTCCAAATGACCAGTTTCGGCGCACATTCAACGCCATAGAGGATGCCAGCGAACAGCTGGAGGCGTTGGAGGCATACTTCGAAAATTTTGCGTAATGAAATAAAGAGCTGACAGAACTATGTTCGAACAACGCGTAAATTCTGACGTACTGACCGTTTCTACCGTTAACTCTCAGGATCAGGTAACTCAAAAACCCCTGCGTGACTCGGTTAAACAGGCACTGAAGAACTATTTTGCTCAACTGAATGGTCAGGATGTTAATGACCTGTATGAGTTGGTACTGGCTGAAGTTGAACAGCCACTGTTGGACATGGTGATGCAATACACCCGCGGTAACCAAACCCGCGCTGCCCTGATGATGGGTATCAACCGTGGTACTCTGCGTAAGAAACTGAAAAAATACGGCATGAACTGATACTCATCAGCAAATTGCTTGTTTAAAAAGGCGCTACTCGGCATGGGGAAGCGCCTTTTTTATCGCGCTCATTATCCACCGTCAACGCTTTGTAAACCTTCTCTTTTCCCACTTTTAAACCGCTGCATTTCGTGTATATTTCCACCACCTGAAGGTTCTCTTCTCCCGGAATGACACATGATTCGTAAATACTGGTGGCTGGTTGTCTTTGCTGTCTCTGTTTTCCTGTTCGATGCGCTGCTAATGCAGTGGATTGAACTCATGAGCACCGAAACCGATAAGTGTCGCAATATGAATTCCGTGAACCCGCTGAAATTAGTGAATTGCTCAGAGCTTGATTAACCGCCCAACGTCGCATCCACCGTGTTTGCTTAACTGAGCGTCGCCGGGAGCCAGGGTGTCTCTGCCTGCATCTGGCTGGCGGCGGACGTGGGGCAATTTCGATGGTGATTAATACACTGCAGGGTTATTTGCTGGGTAAGTACGTGACGGTACAAGCCGTCGAGGAACGCTGTCTGCATGGGAAGTTGTTACTGCCCCGGATGCCTTCATGAAGCGGCGTCGTACACCACCGGCGGTATGCGCGTAATATGCAGTGTCGCCAGTATATTGTCGACCAGTGCCGGAGCCTGCTGGTAAAGATTGAAACTGTCGCTATTCATTAACCAGTTTTTAATTATTCCGCTAAAGAAACCATGAAAGACAATCAGTGCCAGATCAATATTAACCTGTGGCGAGATGATGTTTCTCGCAATACAGAGTTCCAGCGTTGTTCGAAGATGTTCATAGTTAAATCCGATGCGCTTGCGAATTTCACATTCTGAAATCATATCGTCATTAAATTCACACTTATGATACAGAATTTGCAAAAGCGCACATTGACGCGGTTCATGCGCAATATACTGCAACGCAGTGATAAACTGCTCACGAAGGAATAATAAAGGATCATCGTTTTGTGACTGTAACAGCCGGTCGTGAATAATTTCACGCAACGGTAACTGCTGTTCCCAGATGGCATTAAATATTTCTGATTTACTGGAAAAGTGCCAGTAGACCGCCCCGCGAGTCACATGCGCAGCATCGGCGATATCTGTTAGCGTCGTGTTAGTCACACCGCGCGTAGCAAACTGCCCGATGGCTGCTTCGATCAGCTGCTGTCGGGTCTTTTGGGCCTCTTCTTTCTTCTTACGCGCCATAGGTTGCGACTCGTTGCTCACAAGGTTATTGCATTATAAGAAAACACAAAACGGATGGTTTCAATGAAAGTATTCATTAAAATCACTTTTAATTTTGCACAAAAAAAGTCAATCTTCTTAATTTATAATTACAACAAATATATCAATGCAATTAAATTCACAGAACATATGAATGGCGCTAATAAAATTGCTTTTACCTGATTATCTTGTCAGAAGTTTATCCTTTAATGCACTGGGTCAGATTCTGATTTTTGTGTCAGCAGGCTTATCTCCGCACTTATAAATTAAAAAACATTAAATACTCTCATTACTATACGCAGCTACATTTTTACTTTTTGCCCCTAACCCTCTCACCGATTCACGGTAAATATCGGTTAATGGATAGTTAAAGGAATAGTAATGACGAATCATTTCAGACTCTTACCCTTATCCGGTTTTATTGTCTGCGCTGCGCTACTCGCCGGGTGCGATGGGCAGGAAAACACGCAACAGCATGCACAAGCCCCTCAGGTCAGCGTTTACCTTGTTAAAAGCGCACCATTGGCTGTGACGACTGAGCTGCCGGGCAGAACAGACGCTTTTCGCGTTGCGGAGGTTCGTCCTCAGGTGAGCGGTATCATTCTGCGTCGCAATTTCGCGGAAGGTAGCGATGTGAAAGCGGGTGACTCTCTCTACCAAATTGATCCTGCAACCTATCAGGCCGCCTATGACAGCGCGAAAGGCGAGCTGGCAAAAGCGCAAGCCGCGGCAAATATCGCCCATTTGACGGTGAAACGTTATGTCCCGCTGGTTGGCACACAATATGTCAGCAAGCAGGAGTACGATCAGGCGGTCGCAACTGCGCAGCAGGCTGATGCCAGCGTCGTTGCCGCACAGGCTGGCGTTGAAAGCGCGCGTATTAATCTTGCTTACACCAAAGTCACTTCGCCAATTGACGGGCGCATCGGCAAGTCCAGCGTCACAGAGGGGGCACTGGTCACGAACGGGCAATCTACCGCGCTGGCGACCGTACAGCAGCTCGATCCAATCTATGTTGATGTCACACAATCCAGCAGCGACTTTATGCGTCTGAAACAGACGAGTCTGCAAAAAGGTGACAGCACCAGCACCGTCGAGTTGGTCATGGAAAATGGCCAGCCCTACCCGCTGAAAGGCACGCTGCAGTTCTCCGATGTAACGGTCGACGAAAGCACCGGCTCAATCACGCTGCGCGCCATCTTCCCTAACCCTCAACATATGCTTCTGCCGGGCATGTTTGTGCGTGCCCGCATAGATGAAGGTACGCAGCCGGACGCCATTCTGGTCCCTCAGCAGGGCGTAACCCGTACACCGCGTGGAGAAGCAACCGTACTGGTTGTGAACGATAAAAACCAGGTTGAATCACGCACAATTGTTGCGCCACAGGCTATTGGCGATCGCTGGCTGGTCACGGAAGGGCTGAAAAATGGCGATCGTGTCATTGTCAGCGGCTTACAAAAAGTCCGCCCAGGTGTCACCGTCGTGGCAACGCCTGAAACCGCCGCCAAACCAGCCAGTTAAGGGACGACAGCATGGCTAACTTCTTTATTCAACGGCCTGTTTTCGCCTGGGTTCTCGCCATCATTCTGATGATTGCGGGCGGGCTGGCTATTTTAAAACTGCCCGTTGCACAATATCCGACTATTGCACCGCCTGCGGTTGCCGTAACGGCGACCTACCCTGGCGCAGATGCGCAGACGGTTCAGGATACTGTCACGCAGGTTATCGAGCAGAACATGAACGGCATCGATAACCTGATGTACATGTCGTCCACCAGCGATTCTGCCGGGAACGTGACTATTACCCTGACCTTCGAGTCGGGTACTGACCCTGATATCGCTCAGGTTCAGGTCCAGAACAAACTTCAGCTGGCAATGCCACTACTGCCGCAGGAAGTACAGCAGCAGGGTATCGGCGTTGAGAAATCCAGCAGCAGCTTCCTGCTGGTTGCAGGTTTTGTCTCAGATAACAAAAACCTCACCCAGGATGATATCTCTGACTATGTTGCTTCGAATGTTAAAGATGCGATTAGCCGTACTTCTGGAGTAGGTGATGTGCAGCTGTTTGGTGCTCAGTACGCAATGCGTATCTGGCTGGACAGCAACGCAATGAATAAATACCAGCTTACACCGCTGGATGTAATCAACCAGTTGAAAACGCAGAACGACCAGATTGCGGCAGGCCAGTTGGGCGGGACACCTTCCATACCTGGGCAGCAGCTTAACGCGTCCATCATTGCGCAAACTCGCCTGAAATCACCTGAAGAGTTCGGTCGCGTCACACTGAAGGTCAACCAGGATGGCTCTATGGTTCATCTTAAAGATGTGGCCCGTATTGAGCTGGGTGGCGAAAACTACAACATGGTCACCAAAATCAACGGCCAGGCAGCGACCGGTCTTGGGATCAAGCTGGCAACCGGTGCTAACGCACTGGACACCGCTGCGGCCATCAAGAGCAAGCTGGCGCAACTGCAGCCATTCTTCCCTCAGGGGCTGAAAGTTGTCTACCCGTACGACACCACGCCGTTCGTTAAGATCTCGATTCACGAAGTGGTGAAAACACTGTTTGAAGCGATCATCCTCGTATTCCTGGTGATGTACCTGTTCCTGCAAAACCTGCGGGCAACACTCATCCCCACAATCGCTGTTCCCGTCGTCCTGCTGGGGACTTTCGCCGTACTGGCGGCGTTTGGTTTCTCCATCAATACCCTGACGATGTTTGGGATGGTGCTGGCGATAGGTCTGCTGGTAGATGATGCCATCGTGGTCGTCGAGAACGTCGAACGCGTCATGGTAGAGGACAAATTGCCGCCAAAAGAGGCGACACAGAAGTCGATGGAACAGATCCAGGGCGCACTGGTAGGCATTGCTATGGTGCTGTCGGCGGTCTTTGTTCCGATGGCCTTTTTTGGTGGTTCGACGGGGGCGATCTATCGTCAGTTCTCGCTGACCATCGTCTCTGCAATGGCGCTATCCGTGCTGGTCGCACTGATTTTAACCCCCGCGCTGTGCGCAACATTGCTCAAACCTGTTTCCGATGAACATCACGAAAAAAAAGGTGGGTTCTTTGGCTGGTTTAACGCGCTTTTTGACAAGAGCGTGGAGCATTACAGCAATAGTGTAAGCGGCATTTTACGCAAGACCGGACGTTATCTGCTGGTTTATGTGATCATTGTTGGCGGCATGGCAGTGTTGTTCCTGCGCTTGCCGACCTCCTTCCTGCCGGAAGAGGATCAGGGCGTGTTTATGACCATGGTCCAGCTACCTGCCGGTGCAACTCAGATGCGTACCCAGCAGGTGCTAGACCAGGTTCAGGATTACTACCTGACAAAAGAGAAGGCGAACGTTGAATCAGTCTTTACCGTTAACGGGTTTAGCTTTAGCGGACAGGGTCAAAACTCCGGCATCGCATTCGTGAGCCTGAAGCCCTGGGAAGAACGTCCGGGTGAGGAAAATGGCGTTGGGGCGATTGTTAGCCGCGCGACAAAAGCCTTCAGCCAGATCAAAGATGGCCTTGTCTTCCCGTTCAACCTGCCTGCTATCATTGAACTGGGCACCGCAACAGGTTTCGACTTTGAATTGATTGATCAGGCAAACCTCGGACATGCACAGCTGACGCAAGCGCGTAATCAACTCCTCGGCATGGTAAAAGAGCACCCTGACCTGCTGGTACGTGTGCGTCCTAACGGACTGGAAGATACCCCGCAGTTCAAGCTGGATGTCGACCAGGAGAAAGCGCAAGCCCTGGGCATTAGCCTCTCTGATGTAAACCAGACGATTTCAACGGCCTTAGGTGGCACCTACGTAAACGATTTTATCGACCATGGCCGGGTGAAAAAAGTCTACGTACAGGCCGACGCTCGCTTCCGCATGCTGCCAACGGATATTAATAGCCTTTATGTACGCAGCGCTAACGGTGAAATGGTGCCCTTCTCAGCCTTTAGCAACTCTCATTGGGTATATGGTTCACCGCGTCTGGAGCGCTACAACGGGATGCCTTCCATGGAAATCCTCGGTGAGTCCGCACCCGGTAAAAGTACCGGTGAGGCCATGGTCATGATGGAAAGCCTCGCAGCAAAACTGCCTTCTGGCATCGGTTATGACTGGACGGGGATGTCTTACCAGGAGCGACTTTCCGGTAACCAGGCACCTGCGCTATATGCCATTTCGCTGATTGTCGTGTTCTTATGTCTGGCGGCCCTGTATGAAAGCTGGTCTATCCCGTTCTCCGTAATGCTGGTTGTGCCGCTGGGGGTGATTGGTGCGCTGCTCGCAGCATCAATGCGCGGACTGAACAATGATGTCTATTTCCAGGTAGGTCTGCTCACGACGATTGGTTTGTCTGCTAAAAACGCCATTCTGATTGTTGAATTTGCAAAGGATCTGATGGATAAAGAGGGCAAAGGAATTATTGAAGCCACGCTGGAGGCTTCGCGGATGCGTCTTCGCCCTATCCTGATGACTTCACTGGCCTTTATTCTTGGCGTTATGCCACTGGTGATTAGCAGCGGTGCCGGTAGTGGCGCACAAAACGCCGTCGGGACGGGTGTAATGGGGGGAATGCTGTCCGCAACTCTGCTGGCCATCTTCTTTGTACCTGTTTTCTTTGTGGTTGTCCGTCGACGATTTACGCGTCATAAAGATTAACTCATACCTGAAAGGCACCGCTGGTGCCTTTTTTATTTATAAGAAACAGTGGAAATAAAATGTCCCTCAGCTCCATATTTTCTCCATTAATTCATTCGCGAAGCGGCTTTTCTCCATGATTTTTACAATTCACATAATTTGAGATTATTCCCCGTGATAGGGAGGCGTACCACGGTGGTAAAATAATCATCAATTCGTTAATGGTCCTCCTGACTGTATAGCGAATGTGAGAAAACACTGAGGTAACATCATGAAAAGATTCATTTCCGTTGCACTTCTCGCTGCGCTACTCGCTGGCTGCGCGCACGACTCCCCCTGTGTACCGGTATACGACGATCAAGGCCGACTGGTTCATACCAATACCTGTATGAAAGGCACAACTCAGGATAACTGGGAAACTGCAGGCGCGATTGCCGGTGGTGCTGCGGCAGTGGCCGGTTTGACGCTAGGTATCGTCGCCTTGACCAAATAAACTCACTCATTTGAAAGCGCGGCATTGTCCGCGCTTTTGCTTTTAATTAGTGCAGGTATTTCCTGGTAAGTAAAAAAATCGCCCTTCTGTCTTCACCAGTTTTAATTTAAAGCAAATTACAATCACATCCTTTTTGTTTCTCTATTCAATTTTCATATTTTATCGTGATGATTTTCACATATTAATTACATTAAAGATCCTGCCAATATTCACGCCAGAAACTATCCATTGTTTAAACCCACCGTTAATCAAACTTTTGCTCTGATTTGTGGCGCAGGTTGGAAATTTGCACCATTTCGGGGCGCTCGATTTATATAACCCTGTCTACACTCAGCATGATGCGCTCATTGATGCCTTATTTCACTGAGCACAAAACCTGGCATTACGTTTGCTTTATAAACGTTGGCCAATGCCACAGACAGGTCAAAGCGTTTTAAAACGCCTTTATAACGATAAATTTCGCCACACAGGATGCATTATGAAAAAGATGATGATAGCCAGCCTGGCCGCCGCGGGCGTGCTGTTTGCTGTAGCCAGCCAGGCCCATGCGGGTACGACACTGGATGCTGTTAAAAAGAAAGGTTTCGTACAATGTGGTATCAGTGACGGGTTACCTGGCTTCTCTTATGCCGACGCTAACGGCAAATTTACCGGTATTGATGTTGATGTCTGTCGCGGCGTCGCGGCAGCGGTTTTCGGCGATGACAGCAAAGTGAAATACACGCCGCTGACGGCAAAAGAACGCTTCACTGCGCTGCAGTCCGGCGAAGTGGATATGCTCTCCCGTAATACGACCTGGACCTCCTCTCGTGATGCAGGCATGGGGATGTCCTTTACTGGCGTCACCTATTACGACGGTATCGGTTTCCTGACCCACAACAAAGCGGGCCTGAAAAGCGCCAAAGAACTGGATGGGGCGACCGTTTGTATTCAGGCCGGTACGGATACTGAACTCAACGTCGCAGATTACTTCAAAGCGAATAACATGAAGTACACCCCCGTCACGTTCGATCGTTCAGATGAATCTGCCAAAGCGCTGGAGTCCGGCCGCTGCGATACGCTGGCCTCGGACCAGTCACAGCTGTACGCGCTGCGTATTAAGCTGAGCAACCCGGCGGAGTGGATCGTCCTGCCTGAAGTGATCTCAAAAGAACCTCTCGGACCAGTCGTCCGCCGTGGCGATGAAGACTGGTTCTCCATTGTGCGCTGGACCCTGTTTGCCATGCTGAATGCTGAAGAAATGGGGATTAACTCGAAAAACGTTGATGAGAAAGCGGCGAACCCGTCTACCCCGGATATGGCACATTTGCTGGGCAAAGAGGGTGATTTCGGTAAAGATCTTAAACTTGACAACAAATGGGCCTACAACATCGTTAAACAGGTCGGTAACTACGCAGAGATCTTCGAGCGCAACGTCGGCTCGGAAAGCCCGTTGAAGATCAAACGTGGCCAGAACAATCTCTGGAATAACGGCGGTATTCAGTACGCGCCGCCTGTACGTTAAGTATCTGCTGTAACGGGCACTGCGCTTGCAGTGCCCAATTCAGAGTCACGGTTACCGAGGTTTCTTTATGTCCCATCGCCGCTCAGCCGTAAAAGGATCGCTATCCTTTTCTCATCCCGCGGTCCGCGCGTGGCTATTCCAGGCTATTGCTATCATCGCGGTTGTGGTTGTCGCCGTTTATTTAATCCATAACACCGTTACCAACCTGAACAATCGAGGCATCACCTCCGGTTTTGCTTTCCTCGATCGCAGCGCAGGTTTTGGTATTGTTCAGCATCTTATTGATTATCAGGAAGGCGATACGTACGGACGCGTCTTCATCGTGGGTCTGCTGAATACGTTGCTGGTCTCAGCGCTCTGTATTGTGTTCGCCTCCGTACTCGGATTCTTTATTGGTCTGGCCCGCCTTTCCGAAAACTGGCTACTGCGGAAACTGTCGACCATATACATCGAGACGTTTCGTAATATCCCACCGCTGCTGCAGATCTTTTTCTGGTATTTCGCCGTCCTGCGCAACCTTCCTGGCCCACGCCAGGCTGTGGATGCTTTCGATCTTTTTTTCCTGAGCAACCGCGGGTTATACATCCCTTCTCCGCAGGTAGCCGAGGGGCTGTACGGCTTTGTTGTCGCCATTATCATCGCACTTGCGGTTTCAGTGGGGTTGTTCCGTTATAACCGCAAACATCAGATTAAAACCGGCCAGCTTCGTAAGACATGGCCACTCGCGGCAGTGCTTATTATCGGTCTGCCGTTAATCGCTCACGGGTTATCTGGTGCCGCGTTGCACTGGGATATTCCGCATCTGCGTGGTTTTAATTTCCAGGGGGGAATGGTGTTAATCCCTGAGCTGGCGGCTCTGACGCTGGCGCTGTCTATTTATACCTCTGCCTTTATTGCTGAGATTATCCGTGCGGGTATTCAGGCAGTGCCTTACGGGCAGCACGAGGCAGCACGCTCACTGGGGTTGCCGAATACGGTAACGCTTCGTCAGGTCATTATTCCCCAGGCGCTACGGGTCATCATTCCACCACTGACCAGCCAGTACCTTAACATTGTAAAAAACTCATCGCTGGCCGCCGCGATTGGCTATCCCGATATGGTGTCCCTGTTTGCCGGAACCGTGCTTAATCAGACCGGGCAAGCCATTGAAACTATTGCTATCACAATGTCTGTCTATCTGATTATCAGTCTGGCGATCTCGCTGTTGATGAACCTTTATAACCGTCGCATCGCACTGGTTGAGCGTTAAGGAGCCATGATGACAAAAGCGATATTGTCTCACTCTGCGCGTCCCACCCGTTCGCCAGGCGGGCGCTACATAACATGGGCACGCAAGAACCTGTTCTCCAGCTGGAGTAATAGCCTGCTGACGATTGTCTGTCTGTGGCTCATGTGGGAACTGATCCCACCGCTACTGAACTGGGCTTTCTTGCAGGCGAACTGGGTGGGTTCCACGCGTGCCGACTGCACGAAAGCGGGCGCATGCTGGGTGTTTATTCACGAGCGTTTTGGTCAGTTCATGTATGGCCTGTATCCGCACGAACAGCGCTGGCGGATTAATCTGGCACTGATTATTGGCCTGATCTCTATCGCCGTGATGTTCTGGAAAAAGCTGCCTCATCGGGGACGTTACATTGCCTGCTGGGCGATTGCTTATCCCATTACTGTATGGGTGCTGTTGTATGGCGGTTTTCTGGGGCTGGAGCGTGTCGAAACCCGTCAATGGGGCGGTCTGACGCTGACGTTAATTATTGCTTCAGTCGGGATAGCTGGTGCATTGCCATGGGGAATTTTACTCGCACTTGGGCGACGTTCAAAAATGCCCATCGTCCGTGTGCTTTCCGTTATTTTCATTGAGTTCTGGCGCGGTGTGCCGCTTATTACCGTTCTGTTTATGTCTTCGGTCATGCTGCCGCTGTTTATGGCAGAAGGCACAACGATAGACAAACTGATCCGCGCCCTGGTCGGCGTGATTTTGTTCCAGTCAGCCTATGTTGCTGAGGTGGTGCGCGGTGGCCTGCAGGCATTACCCAAAGGTCAGTACGAAGCTGCGGAATCACTGGCGCTCGGTTACTGGAAAACACAGGGGCTGGTAATACTTCCGCAGGCACTTAAGCTGGTTATCCCTGGGCTGGTCAACACGATCATCGCACTCTTCAAAGATACCAGTCTGGTGATCATCATCGGATTATTCGATCTCTTCAGTAGCGTGCAGCAGGCTACCGTTGACCCTGTCTGGCTGGGTATGTCCACCGAGGGATATGTCTTCGCTGCTCTGATCTATTGGATCTTCTGTTTTAGTATGTCGCGCTATAGCCAGCACCTGGAGAAGCGCTTTAACACCGGGCGTACACCGCACTGAGGAAATTATGAGCCAGATTAGTATGACACCTGCCGACGCGATGATTACGCTGGAAAACGTTAATAAATGGTATGGACAGTTTCACGTTCTGAAGGACATCAACCTCAGGGTTAAGCAGGGCGAACGAATCGTGCTTTGTGGCCCTTCAGGTTCAGGAAAATCAACGACCATTCGCTGTATTAACCACCTTGAGGAGCATCAACAGGGAAGGATTGTCGTTGATGGTATTGAACTGAATGAAGATGTCCGCAATATCGAGCGCGTACGTCAGGAAGTGGGAATGGTGTTTCAACACTTTAATCTTTTCCCACATCTGACCGTTTTGCAGAACTGCACGCTGGCCCCCATTTGGGTACAAAAGATGCCGAAAAAAGAGGCCGAGGCGCTGGCTATGCACTACCTGGAACGTGTGCGCATTGCTGAACATGCGAACAAATTCCCTGGCCAGATCTCTGGCGGGCAACAGCAACGTGTGGCTATTGCCCGTTCACTGTGCATGAAACCTAAAATTATGCTTTTTGATGAGCCGACATCAGCGCTGGACCCGGAAATGGTAAAAGAGGTGCTGGATACGATGATTGGGTTGGCACAATCCGGGATGACAATGCTGTGCGTGACACATGAGATGGGGTTTGCCAGAACGGTAGCTGACCGGGTGATATTTATGGATCGCGGAGAAATTGTCGAACAGGCACCACCGGATGAGTTCTTTGCGCATCCGAAGTCAGAACGTACGCGGGCCTTTTTATCGCAGGTGATCCATTAGTCGTTTGCTCTTGCCGGGTGAGGGCTTCGCCTTACCCGGCCTACCGTTTATGCAGCTTGTGCGGCGTAGAAACGCAAAAAGGCCACCCTTTCGGATGGCCTTTTCACGTGTTTGATGTCTGGCAGTTCCCTACTCTCACATGGGGAGACCCCACACTACCATCGGCGCTACGGCGTTTCACTTCTGAGTTCGGCATGGGGTCAGGTGGGACCACCGCGCTAAAGCCGCCAGACAAATTCTTTTACTTCTTGCCGAACTTTAACCTAAGTATAAAGTGGTGCTGATACCCAGAGTCGAACTGGGGACCTCACCCTTACCAAGGGTGCGCTCTACCAACTGAGCCATATCAGCACACTAAATTTGATGCCTGGCAGTTCCCTACTCTCGCATGGGGAAACCCCACACTACCATCGGCGCTACGGCGTTTCACTTCTGAGTTCGGCATGGGGTCAGGTGGGACCACCGCGCTACAGCCGCCAGGCAAATTCTGTTAATCTGTATCAGGCTGAAAATCGTGTCTCTTCGCCAAAACATCTTCGGCGTTGTAAGGTTAAGCCTCACGGTTCATTAGTATCGGTTAGCTCAACGCATCGCTGCGCTTACACACCCGACCTATCAACGTCGTCGTCTTCAACGTTCCTTCAGGACTCTCAAGGAGTCAGGGAGAACTCATCTCGGGGCAAGTTTCGTGCTTAGATGCTTTCAGCACTTATCTCTTCCGCATTTAGCTACCGGGCAGTGCCATTGGCATGACAACCCGAACACCAGTGATGCGTCCACTCCGGTCCTCTCGTACTAGGAGCAGCCCCCCTCAGTTCTCCAGCGCCCACGGCAGATAGGGACCGAACTGTCTCACGACGTTCTAAACCCAGCTCGCGTACCACTTTAAATGGCGAACAGCCATACCCTTGGGACCTACTTCAGCCCCAGGATGTGATGAGCCGACATCGAGGTGCCAAACACCGCCGTCGATATGAACTCTTGGGCGGTATCAGCCTGTTATCCCCGGAGTACCTTTTATCCGTTGAGCGATGGCCCTTCCATTCAGAACCACCGGATCACTATGACCTGCTTTCGCACCTGCTCGCGCCGTCACGCTCGCAGTCAAGCCAGCTTATGCCATTGCACTAACCTCCTGATGTCCGACCAGGATTAGCTGACCTTCGTGCTCCTCCGTTACTCTTTGGGAGGAGACCGCCCCAGTCAAACTACCCACCAGACACTGTCCGCAACCCGGATCACGGGTCCACGTTAGAACACCAGCCATTAAAGGGTGGTATTTCAAGGTTGGCTCCACGCAGACTGGCGTCCACGCTTCAAAGCCTCCCACCTATCCTACACATCAAGGACCAGTGTTCAGTGTCAAGCTATAGTAAAGGTTCACGGGGTCTTTCCGTCTTGCCGCGGGTACACTGCATCTTCACAGCGAGTTCAATTTCACTGAGTCTCGGGTGGAGACAGCCTGGCCATCATTACGCCATTCGTGCAGGTCGGAACTTACCCGACAAGGAATTTCGCTACCTTAGGACCGTTATAGTTACGGCCGCCGTTTACCGGGGCTTCGATCAAGAGCTTCGCCTTACGGCTGACCCCATCAATTAACCTTCCGGCACCGGGCAGGCGTCACACCGTATACGTCCACTTTCGTGTTTGCACAGTGCTGTGTTTTTAATAAACAGTTGCAGCCAGCTGGTATCTTCGACTGATTTCAGCTCCACCCGCAGGGGCTTCACCTACATATCAGCGTGCCTTCTCCCGAAGTTACGGCACCATTTTGCCTAGTTCCTTCACCCGAGTTCTCTCAAGCGCCTTGGTATTCTCTACCTGACCACCTGTGTCGGTTTGGGGTACGATTTGATGTTACCTGATGCTTAGAGGCTTTTCCTGGAAGCAGGGCATTTGTCACTTCAGCACCGTAGTGCCTCGTCATCACACCTCAGCGTTAAAAGGTACCGGATTTACCTGGAACCTCCGCCTACATGCTTAAACCGGGACAACCGTCGCCCGGCCGACATAGCCTTCTCCGTCCCCCCTTCGCAGTAACACCAAGTACAGGAATATTAACCTGTTTCCCATCGACTACGCCTTTCGGCCTCGCCTTAGGGGTCGACTCACCCTGCCCCGATTAACGTTGGACAGGAACCCTTGGTCTTCCGGCGAGCGGGCTTTTCACCCGCTTTATCGTTACTTATGTCAGCATTCGCACTTCTGATACCTCCAGCAACCCTCACAGGCCACCTTCAACGGCTTACAGAACGCTCCCCTACCCAACAACACATAGTGTCGCTGCCGCAGCTTCGGTGCATGGTTTAGCCCCGTTACATCTTCCGCGCAGGCCGACTCGACCAGTGAGCTATTACGCTTTCTTTAAATGATGGCTGCTTCTAAGCCAACATCCTGGCTGTCTGTGCCTTCCCACATCGTTTCCCACTTAACCATGACTTTGGGACCTTAGCTGGCGGTCTGGGTTGTTTCCCTCTTCACGACGGACGTTAGCACCCGCCGTGTGTCTCCCGTGATAACATTCTCCGGTATTCGCAGTTTGCATCGGGTTGGTAAGCCGGGATGGCCCCCTAGCCGAAACAGTGCTCTACCCCCGGAGATGAGTTCACGAGGCGCTACCTAAATAGCTTTCGGGGAGAACCAGCTATCTCCCGGTTTGATTGGCCTTTCACCCCCAGCCACAGGTCATCCGCTAATTTTTCAACATTAGTCGGTTCGGTCCTCCAGTTAGTGTTACCCAACCTTCAACCTGCCCATGGCTAGATCACCGGGTTTCGGGTCTATACCCTGCAACTTAACGCCCAGTTAAGACTCGGTTTCCCTGCGGCTCCCCTATTCGGTTAACCTTGCTACAGAATATAAGTCGCTGACCCATTATACAAAAGGTACGCAGTCACCCCATAAAGAGGCTCCCACTGCTTGTACGTACACGGTTTCAGGTTCTTTTTCACTCCCCTCGCCGGGGTTCTTTTCGCCTTTCCCTCACGGTACTGGTTCACTATCGGTCAGTCAGGAGTATTTAGCCTTGGAGGATGGTCCCCCCATATTCAGACAGGATACCACGTGTCCCGCCCTACTCTTCGAGTTCACAGCATGTGTGCTTTCGTGTACGGGACTATCACCCTGTACCGTCGGACTTTCCAGACCGTTCCACTAACACACACGCTGATTCAGACTCCGGGCTACTCCCCGTTCGCTCGCCGCTACTGGGGGAATCTCGGTTGATTTCTTTTCCTCGGGGTACTTAGATGTTTCAGTTCCCCCGGTTCGCCTCGTTAACCTATGTATTCAGTTAACGATAGTGCAACGGATTGCACTGGGTTTCCCCATTCGGACATCGCCGGGTCAAAGGTTCATATCACCTCGCCGGCGCTTTTCGCAGATTAGCACGTCCTTCATCGCCTCTGACTGCCAGGGCATCCACCGTGTACGCTTGGTCGCTTAACCTCACAACCCGAAGATGTTTCACTTCTGATTGCGAAAATTTGAGAGACTCGAACACACATTAACTGTGTGTCGTTTCAATTTTCAGCTTGATCCAGATTTTTAAAGAGCAAATATCTCAAACATGACTCGCAAGTCAGTTTTGAGATACAGGTGTCGGTGACTTTCACTCACAAACCAGCAAGTGGCGTCCCCTGGGAGGTCTGACCTCATCAGTTAACGCTTGGCGTCCCCTAGGGGATTCGAACCCCTGTTACCGCCGTGAAAGGGCGGTGTCCTGGGCCTCTAGACGAAGGGGACGTACAGTCTCAATCGCAAGACGCCTTGCTGTTTACTTTTCATCAGACAATCTGTGTGGACACTACAAAGGCAGGTTCTTTAAGGTAAGGAGGTGATCCAACCGCAGGTTCCCCTACGGTTACCTTGTTACGACTTCACCCCAGTCATGAATCACAAAGTGGTAAGCGCCCTCCCGAAGGTTAAGCTACCTACTTCTTTTGCAACCCACTCCCATGGTGTGACGGGCGGTGTGTACAAGGCCCGGGAACGTATTCACCGTGGCATTCTGATCCACGATTACTAGCGATTCCGACTTCATGGAGTCGAGTTGCAGACTCCAATCCGGACTACGACGCACTTTATGAGGTCCGCTTGCTCTCGCGAGGTCGCTTCTCTTTGTATGCGCCATTGTAGCACGTGTGTAGCCCTGGTCGTAAGGGCCATGATGACTTGACGTCATCCCCACCTTCCTCCAGTTTATCACTGGCAGTCTCCTTTGAGTTCCCGGCCTAACCGCTGGCAACAAAGGATAAGGGTTGCGCTCGTTGCGGGACTTAACCCAACATTTCACAACACGAGCTGACGACAGCCATGCAGCACCTGTCTCACGGTTCCCGAAGGCACATTCTCATCTCTGAAAACTTCCGTGGATGTCAAGACCAGGTAAGGTTCTTCGCGTTGCATCGAATTAAACCACATGCTCCACCGCTTGTGCGGGCCCCCGTCAATTCATTTGAGTTTTAACCTTGCGGCCGTACTCCCCAGGCGGTCGACTTAACGCGTTAGCTCCGGAAGCCACGCCTCAAGGGCACAACCTCCAAGTCGACATCGTTTACGGCGTGGACTACCAGGGTATCTAATCCTGTTTGCTCCCCACGCTTTCGCACCTGAGCGTCAGTCTTTGTCCAGGGGGCCGCCTTCGCCACCGGTATTCCTCCAGATCTCTACGCATTTCACCGCTACACCTGGAATTCTACCCCCCTCTACAAGACTCCAGCCTGCCAGTTTCGAATGCAGTTCCCAGGTTGAGCCCGGGGATTTCACATCCGACTTGACAGACCGCCTGCGTGCGCTTTACGCCCAGTAATTCCGATTAACGCTTGCACCCTCCGTATTACCGCGGCTGCTGGCACGGAGTTAGCCGGTGCTTCTTCTGCGGGTAACGTCAATTGCTGTGGTTATTAACCACAACACCTTCCTCCCCGCTGAAAGTACTTTACAACCCGAAGGCCTTCTTCATACACGCGGCATGGCTGCATCAGGCTTGCGCCCATTGTGCAATATTCCCCACTGCTGCCTCCCGTAGGAGTCTGGACCGTGTCTCAGTTCCAGTGTGGCTGGTCATCCTCTCAGACCAGCTAGGGATCGTCGCCTAGGTGAGCCGTTACCCCACCTACCAGCTAATCCCATCTGGGCACATCTGATGGCAAGAGGCCCGAAGGTCCCCCTCTTTGGTCTTGCGACGTTATGCGGTATTAGCTACCGTTTCCAGTAGTTATCCCCCTCCATCAGGCAGTTTCCCAGACATTACTCACCCGTCCGCCGCTCGCCGGCAAAGTAGCAAGCTACTTTCCGCTGCCGCTCGACTTGCATGTGTTAGGCCTGCCGCCAGCGTTCAATCTGAGCCATGATCAAACTCTTCAATTTAAGTTTGATGCTCGTGAATTAAACTTCGTAATGAATTACGTATGTTCACTCAGAGACTTGGTATTCATTTTTCGTCTTGCGACGTTAAGAATCCATGTCACTTTGAGTGCCCACACAGATTGTCTGATAAATTGTTAAAGAGCAGTTGCGACGCGCTTCAGCGCTCTGTCGCGAGGTGGCGTATATTACGCTTTCCTCTTTCAGAGTCAACCCGTTATTTCAGGATTTTTTCTCTTCAACCGACCGGGCTGTCTGTGAAGTGATTCACATCCGCCGTGTCGATGGAGGCGCATTATAGGGGGCCGAATTTTTAGCACAAGCATTTTTTGGATCTTTTTTTCTGGTTGCTGATTTTCCGCGCTTTTCGCTGAAATCCCACCCGATCTGCTCAAATATTGACGTATTTCACCTTGCCTCGATCCAATAATATGATCAAAGTCTTCTGTATAGCGTTCATCTGTCGAGGTAGATATGTCTGCAGTATTACGTCCCTATAAAGATCTGTTCCCCCAAAAAGGCGATCGCGTGATGATCGACGCCAGCAGCGTGATCATTGGTGATGTCCGAATGGCCGATGATGTCAGCATCTGGCCACTCGTTGCGATCAGGGGAGATGTTAACTATGTGGCGATTGGTGCGCGCACCAATATTCAGGATGGTAGCGTTCTGCATGTCACCCACAAATCCTCATACAACCCGGAAGGTAATCCACTGATCATCGGAGAAGAGGTTACCGTCGGCCATAAAGTGATGCTTCACGGCTGCACAATTGGTAACAGGGTTCTTGTTGGTATGGGATCGATTTTGCTGGATGGCGTCGTAGTAGAAGATGACGTGATGATCGGCGCAGGCAGCCTTGTTCCACAAAACAAACGGCTTGAGAGCGGATATCTCTATTTAGGCAGCCCGGTGAAACAGATCCGCCCCTTAAAAGAGGCGGAAATTGCAGGGTTGAAATACTCGGCGAGCAACTACGTGAAATGGAAGAATGACTATCTGGATCAGGACAACCAGAGCCAGCCCTGATCGTCTTCCTGCTGATCGCGAATTAAATCGCTGGCTTCTTCTTCAAGATCCCAGCGATTCTCACAAAATACCTCTAGCGGATTTGAACCGCCAAAGCGACGCAGCAGCGTTTCCCCGCTAATCGCGCAGGTAAGTTGCATCCCGTGAACCAGCACCGGGAAACAGACCACTTTCTTGCCCTCATCCCAGGTTTCTCTGTCCGGAAAATGTATCGCCTGGTTCATGCAGCGAGTTCCTGTTTCAGCTTTTCAATCACCGGTTCAACCGCAGGCAATACGCCGTGCCAGAGCAATACCGCATGTGCCGCCTGCCCCACCAGCATACCCAGACCATCGGCCAGATGTTTCGCACCGTGCTGCTCGCACCAGTTCAGGAAAGGCGTCTTCCCTTTCTGATAAAACATATCGTAGAAGTAGACGTGGGCACTCACCAGAGAAGGCGGGATCGCAGGGATTTCACCATTAATGCCGCTGGAGGTAGCGTTAATGACAAGATCAAATTCATGATCCGCAAGATCATCAAGCGCTACCGCACTTACGCTGCCGGTGTGAGCGAACAATGCCGCAAGTTCTTCTGCTCTGGAGAAAGTGCGGTTGGTGATAGTAACTGCACAATCAAGAGACAAAAGTGGGAGCAATACACCGCGTGACGCTCCGCCCGCCCCAATGAGCAAGATCCGAAAGCCTGGTATAATAAATAACAGTCTTTCCAGATCGCTGAGTAAACCAATCCCGTCTGTGTTGTCGCCCAGAAGGCGACCATCTTCAATCCGCTTAAGCGTATTCACGGCACCGGCAAGAGAAGCACGCTCGGTCAGTTCATCCGCACGTTCGAAGGCTTCTTCTTTAAAAGGCACCGTCACATTGGCCCCTTTGCCTCCCGCAGCGAAGAAGGCATCCAGCGTTGGAATAAATGCATCAACCGGTGCCAGAACACGGCCATAGGGATGATTAATCTTCAGCTGTTCAGCGAACAGTTGATGGATCAACGGTGATTTACTGTGTGCTATAGGGTTACCGAAAACGGCATAAGTTTCCATCATACTACCCCTGGCGAAAACGTTCGCCGGTTAAGGCGTCGCGAATTTCCGACGGATTCAGGCGTCCCCCGGTTTCCCCTACTGCTACCGGGAAATCCTCACCAAACTGCGCCAGCACCTCTTCGGTTGTCCGGCAAGGAGGTAATCCGGACAGGTTAGCGCTGGTTGAGACCAGTGGTTTACCAAACGCCTGGCACAGTTTCACCACCAGCGGGTGATCGGTAACCCGAACAGCGAGAGAATCAAAACGCCCGGTTAACCAGCGCGGCGTTGTCGGCTGCGCCGGGAAAACAAAGGTCACAGGCCCAGGCCACGCAGAGAAAATCGTCTCCCGCTGCGCCGGTGTCAGCATCGAATCATCAATATAAGGTTTAAGCTGCTCATAACTGGCCGCAATCAAAATCAACCCTTTTTCGACGGGCCGCTGTTTGAGGGCAAGTAAACGACTCACAGCCGTTTCGCTGTCCGGGTCGCAACCGACTCCGAATACAGCTTCAGTTGGATAGGCGATGACTTCTTCATTTTTCAAAACGTCCACCACATGCGCGATGGAGTCTGATGGCAGGTTATTATTCACTGGTTTGATCCGCCGATACCGGCTTTCCACATTGTTTACTGGCGCAGAAGCGCTTTATGCCTTGCGCCGTTTTCTTCTCTATTAGCAGCGGATAATCGCAATGAGGGCAGACACCCGCTACCGGTTTGAAATTGATAACGAACTGACATTCAGGATAACGATCGCAAGAATGGAAGGTCTTACCGTAACGTGAACGACGCTGCACCAGTTGGCCGCGCTGACATTGAGGGCAAGAAATTGCCGTTTCATCTGGCTTATCAATTTGTTCTGTATGTTCGCATTCCGGGTAACGGCTGCATCCGATAAACATACCGAAGCGCCCCTGCCGTAGTGCTAATTCGCCCCCGCAGAGAGGACAAAGCTGTCCCTCCAGAATTTTAACGATATGCCCGTCCGCCTGGCTTTTCAGGGGACGGACATAATCACATTCCGGATAGTGTGAACAACCGAGAAACGGACCGTGTTTCCCGGACCGAATAACAAGTTCAGCCCCGCACTGTGGGCAGGGCTCGTTTTTATGCACCGTGAACAGTGCTGATTTGGCCATAACAATTCTTGGTCCTGCACATTGAATTAGTGCAGCATACCTTCATTCACTTCAAAGAGTAATTCTTCCATTTGCTGATAGGCATTTTCACAGCCAGGAATATTGAACAGAACCATCAGAATCACCCATTTGAGATCTTCCAGTTCAAATTCTGCCGTATCCAGTGCCATGACGCGCTCTATCACCATTTCTCGCGTTTCGAGGTTTAGCACCTGAATCTGCTCAAGGAATAAAATAAAGCCCCGGCAGCTGGCATCCAGCCGTTCACACTCTTCAGCGGTATAGATGCGCACAGATAATGGATCAGAAGCAAGGAGCATCGGTTCGGCGAGGCCGTCCTGATAATCAGCCAGCTTATCCAGCCACATCAACGCATTATAAATATCTTCCCGCTCAAATCCTGCATCGGTAAGATCCCGTGTCAATTTGTCCTGATCCACGTGCATTTCTGCTTCGTTGTGGATGTAAGTTTCAAACAAATACATCAGTACGTCGAACATGGCTTGCCCTCCTTAATCGGACATAGCCGCCGGGTACAGCTGCGATCCATCCTGCTAACTCCAGTTCGAGTAGCTGTGCTACCGTTACTGGCACAGGTTGGCCGGCACGTTCAGCGACAACGTCAACAGGTGTTACCTCATCTCCTACGTTAGCCAGGAGCTTGGGAAATGGCAATGCCACCGCCTTCTGATCTGATGAATAATGTCGCTTTTCGGGATCATCCGGCAACCAGTGCAACCCATATTGCAAATTTTCCAGAATGTCTTCTTTACATGTGACAGGTGTTGCTCCTTGCTTTATCAGCCAGTGCGGCCCTTCACATCCGGGATTTCCTATCGGGCCAGGCAGTGCAAATACCTCACGCCCCTGCTCCAGGGCACATCTTGCGGTAACAAGCGATCCGCTGCGTATGGCTGCCTCAACAACCAGCACTCCCTGGCTCAACCCACTAATGATGCGGTTACGGCGTGGAAAGTTGCCCGGCCTGGGCTGCATTGACAGGGAGAACTCAGAAACCACCGCGCCTCCGGCCGCTATAATCTGTTCAGCCAGAGCTTGATGTCGGCGCGGGTAAATACTAAACAAGCCGTTGCCCAATACAGCCACACTGCATCCTTTTACTGATAGCGCCGCGTTGTGGGCGACACCGTCAATACCACAGGCCAGCCCACTGGTTATGGTAAAACCGCATTGCGACAGCTGTTCACTCAAGATTTTCCCCCAACGTTCACCGTACCAGGAAGGTGCACGGCTGCCCACTACGGCAAGCTGCAGACTGTTAAGCGCATCGACATTCCCCCTCACAAAGAGCGCTCCGGGGTAATCAGGGACAGTACGTAATATTCGCGGGAAGCGTGGGTGATCGGCAGGGAGAAGGTGATTCCCCGGTTGTTCCAGCCATTTCAGACTCCGTTCAAGCTCACTTTCACTGAGCGAGAAGAACCTTGCGGCATGCTTCGCTGTAAGCCCTGCTTCTTTTACAGAATCGGTATCAACCGTTGTCTTACGAAGCAATTTTTGCGCGGCTTCCAGCATCACATCACCGCATAATGAACCGATGTTGATAAGCCGTAACCATATCTCTGTGGACGTCATCCTTTTCCCTGCCATAAGCAGCCTCAGCAATCTTTGCGATTGGTCACTGATGCTGTCAATCGATGGGGGATTTGTCTAGAATAGAGATAATATTCTTATCAACTCCTGAACACGACTCTGGAAATTTATGGCAGTTTTGCAAGTGTTACATATTCCGGACGAGCGCCTTCGCATCGTCGCTGAACCGGTTAAAGAAGTGAATGCAGAAATTCAGCGTATCGTCGATGATATGTTCGATACCATGTATGCCGAAGAAGGCATTGGCCTCGCGGCAACACAGGTAGACATTCACAAGCGTATTATCGTGATCGACGTTTCTGAGAATCGCGATGACCGCCTGGTGCTGATCAACCCTGAACTGCTTGAGAAAAGTGGTGAGACTGGTATTGAGGAAGGCTGTCTGTCCATTCCAGAACAACGTGCGTTAGTGCCGCGCGCTGAAAAAGTGAAGATTCGCGCACTCGATCGTGACGGTAACCCGTTTGAACTGGAAGCAGACGACCTGCTGGCGATTTGTATTCAGCATGAGATGGATCACCTGGTCGGTAAACTGTTTATCGATTACCTCTCTCCGCTGAAACAGCAACGTATTCGTCAAAAAGTAGAGAAACTGGATCGTTTGCGCTCTCGCGCATAACATCCCCCCGGATACAAGGAACAACGTGTCTAAAACACTACGTATTATCTTCGCGGGTACTCCTGATTTTGCAGCGCGTCATCTTGACGCGCTGTTATCGTCTGGTCACCAGGTGGTTGGCGTGTTTACCCAGCCGGATCGTCCTGCTGGTCGCGGTAAAAAACTGATGCCGAGCCCGGTAAAAATAATGGCAGAAGAGCACGGTTTACCTGTTTTCCAGCCTGCATCCCTGCGTCCTGAAGAAAACCAAAAATGGGTTGCTGAGCTGAATGCCGACGTAATGGTGGTGGTGGCTTACGGTTTAATTTTGCCAAAAGCCGTGCTTGATATGCCGCGTCTGGGTTGTGTCAACGTGCATGGTTCACTTCTCCCACGCTGGCGCGGTGCTGCGCCGATCCAGCGCGCTTTGTGGGCGGGCGATGCTGAAACTGGCGTCACAATCATGAAGATGGACGTAGGTTTAGATACCGGTGACATGCTGTATAAACTGTCCTGCCCTATTACTGCAGACGATACCAGCGCCACGCTGTACGACAAGCTGGCTGGTCTTGGTCCGCAGGGTCTCATTGAGACATTAAAGCAGCTTGCCGACAACACCGCGAAACCTGAAGTCCAGGATGAAGCGCGGGTGACTTATGCCGAAAAGCTGAGTAAAGAAGAAGCCCAAATCGACTGGTCGCTGTCTGCGGTTCAGCTGGAACGTTGCATTCGCGCCTTTAACCCGTGGCCAATGAGCTGGATGATGATTGATGAGCAGCCAGTGAAAATCTGGAAAGCCTCCGTTATTGATGCTCCCGTGACTGCGGCTCCTGGCACGATCATTGATGCGAACAAACAGGGCATCCAGGTCGCCACCACGGAAGGGATTTTGAATCTTGAATCCCTACAGCCCGCGGGTAAGAAAGCGATGAGCGCACAAGACCTGTTAAACTCCCGTCGCGAATGGTTTATCCCTGGCAACCGTCTTGCCTGAACCCATTGACTTTTAAGGCCCGGTGTTTCCGGGCATTTTTATTTTTACGGCTATGAAAAAACAAAATTTACGCAGTCTGGCGGCACAGGCCGTTGAAAAAGTGGTCGAGGAAGGTCAGTCCCTGAGCAATGTCCTGCCCCCACTGCAGCAAAAAGTGTCCGATAAAGATAAAGCACTGCTTCAGGAGCTGTGCTTCGGGGTACTTCGCACTCTGTCTCAGCTCGAATGGCTGATTAGTAAGCTGATGTCGCGCCCGATGACGGGCAAACAGCGTACTGTGCATTATTTGATTATGGTTGGCTTCTATCAGCTTCTTCATACCCGCATTCCACCTCACGCAGCGCTGGCAGAAACAGTGGAAGGTGCCGTTGCCATTAAACGTCCTCAGCTCAAGGGCTTGATCAACGGAGTATTACGCCAGTTCCAGCGTCAGCAGGAGGAGCTTTTAGCTGAATTTGCTCAAACCGAAAAACGTTTTCTGCACCCGGAATGGCTGCTGAACCGCCTGAAAAAAGCCTGGCCACAGCAGTGGCAGGAAATTGCTGAAGCCAATAATCAGCGTCCGCCAATGTGGCTGCGCGTTAACCGTAATCATCATACCCGCGATGCGTGGCTGGCTCTGCTGGAAGAGGCTGGTATGAGTGGATTCACCCATGAAGCCTACCCTGATGCCGTGCGTTTAGCCTCTCCTGCCGCCGTGCATGCACTTCCAGGTTTTGAAGACGGCTGGGTGACAGTACAAGACGCCTCAGCACAAGGCTGTATGCAATGGCTTGAGCCGAAAAATGGCGAACAGATCCTTGACCTTTGCGCCGCGCCTGGCGGGAAAACGACGCATATTCTGGAAGTAGCTCCGCAGGCTAACGTGATGGCGGTTGATGTCGACGAGCAGCGCTTGTCTCGCGTCTACGATAACCTTAAACGTCTGGGAATGAAGGCGCAGGTCAAACAGGGCGATGGACGTAAACCTGCAGACTGGTGTGGCGAGACGCAGTTCGACCGTATTTTGCTGGATGCCCCATGCTCTGCAACCGGTGTAATTCGCCGCCACCCGGATATTAAGTGGCTGCGCCGCGATCGCGACATTAAAGAACTTGCCCAACTGCAATCCGAGATCCTGGATGCCATTTGGCCGCACCTGAAACCTGGCGGCACGCTGGTCTATGCGACCTGCTCAGTTCTCCCGGAAGAGAACAGTCTGCAAATCGCGTCGTTCCTGAAACGAACACCCGATGCGTCATTGCATGATACCGGCACACCAGAATGTCCGGGCCAGCAAAACCTGCCTGGTGCCGAAGAGGGTGATGGCTTCTTTTACGCTAAGCTAATCAAAGCGTGATGTTGAAAACAGGTCACAAGAGATGAAGATTATCATTCTGGGTGCAGGACAGGTTGGCGGAACCCTGGCGGAAAATCTGGTCGGGGAAAACAACGACATCACCATTGTGGATACGAATGGCGATCGATTGCGTGTGTTACAGGACAAATTTGACCTTCGCGTCGTGCAGGGCCACGGTTCACATCCACGCGTGCTTCGTGAAGCGGGTGCCGATGATGCCGATATGCTGGTCGCAGTGACCAGCTCTGACGAGACCAATATGGTCGCATGTCAGGTTGCCTACTCGCTTTTCAACACGCCAAACCGTATTGCCCGTATCCGTTCCCCGGACTACGTCCGGGACGCAGAGAAACTGTTTAACTCTGAAGCGGTGCCTATCGATCACCTTATCGCGCCTGAACAATTGGTTATAGACAGTATTTACCGCCTGATTGAATACCCTGGAGCTTTGCAGGTGGTTAACTTTGCCGAAGGCAAAGTCAGCCTGGCCGTCGTGAAAGCCTATTACGGCGGACCATTGATCGGTAATGCCCTGTCCACAATGCGTGAGCACATGCCGCATATTGATACGCGCGTTGCAGCCATTTTTCGCCATGACAGACCTATCCGCCCTCAGGGATCAACGATTGTAGAAGCGGGCGATGAGGTATTCTTTATCGCGGCGTCACAGCATATTCGAGCTGTAATGAGTGAACTTCAGCGCCTCGAAAA
This sequence comes from Enterobacter sp. MALB-1, assembly GCF_041021625.1. NCBI lineage: Bacteria > Pseudomonadati > Pseudomonadota > Gammaproteobacteria > Enterobacterales > Enterobacteriaceae > Enterobacter > Enterobacter sp. MALB-1. The sequence goes on along the minus strand of NZ_JBDPJL010000001.1, from coordinate 467,704 downwards.
GCCGTATAAACGCATCATGCTGGTTGGCGGCGGCAATATCGGCGCGGGGCTGGCACACCGACTGGAAAAAGACTACAGCGTGAAGTTGATCGAGCGCGATCAACAACGCGCGTCAGAACTGGCTGAAAAACTACAGAACACGATCGTCTTCTATGGCGATGCATCGGATCAAGAGTTACTGGCAGAAGAGCATATCGATCAAGTTGATCTCTTCATTGCTGTTACTAACGATGACGAAGCGAATATTATGTCCGCCATGCTCGCCAAGCGAATGGGGGCAAAAAAGGTGATGGTACTTATTCAGCGCCGTGCCTACGTTGACCTCGTTCAGGGCAGCGTAATCGATATCGCTATTTCACCTCAGCAAGCAACAATTTCTGCACTGCTAAGCCATGTTCGTAAAGCGGATATTGTTGGTGTTTCATCGTTACGCCGTGGTGTCGCTGAAGCCATTGAAGCGGTGGCACACGGCGATGAAACCACGTCACGCGTTGTTGGGCGGGCCATTGATGAAATAAAGCTACCACCGGGGACTATTATTGGCGCTGTGGTTCGCGGCAATGACGTCATGATTGCAAATGATAATTTGCGTATCGAGCAAGGTGACCACGTCATTATGTTCCTTACGGATAAAAAGTTTATTACCGACGTCGAACGTTTATTCCAGCCCAGCCCATTCTTCCTGTAATGATTTGGGTGCTCGTAAAGAGCGCCCGATCATTAACCCTTTAATTTCCATGCCTTTTATTTTTCATAACGATTATTTATCCCCAATGGCAATTAGCTAATCATTTGTTAAACTTATAGTCGTCAGCTGGCACAAGGAGAACATAATGAGTTTTATTAAAGAATTTCGCGAATTTGCGATGCGCGGGAATGTGGTGGATTTGGCAGTGGGTGTCATTATTGGTGCGGCGTTCGGTAAGATCGTATCATCATTAGTAGCCGACATTATCATGCCACCGTTAGGGCTATTAATTGGGGGCATTGATTTCAAACAATTCGCCTTCACGCTGCGTGAGGCTCAAGGGGATATCCCGGCGGTCGTCATGCATTATGGCGTATTCATTCAGAACGTATTTGATTTCGTGATTGTAGCGTTCGCTATTTTTATGGCTATTAAGCTCATCAACAAACTTAACCGTAAAAAAGAAGAGCCGGCTGCAGCGCCAGCACCGACCAAAGAAGAAGTCTTGCTGAGCGAAATTCGCGATCTGTTAAAAGAGCAGAATAATCGCTCTTAATCAGCCGTTGAAAGCAGGAAGGCCAGTGGTAAATAAGCGATTCGCTTGCTTGCCACTGGCCTCCCAGTTACCCCGTTTTGTATGTTTGCCTTTACGCAGATAACTTCCTTTCCCCTTTTTGCTTTTCTCAACGCGCTGTCTAAAAAGCGGGTCGTGAAGTAGAGCCTCAATGGCATTGTCCTTAATTTGTCCCTTCGTGTGCTGATAGCGACTCATAATATCTCCTGGGTTTAGTTTACGTCGTCGGAAGTCTAGACCTGGGTGGACTTAAAATCAACAGCCCCGGTTTTCACCACTGGCCCCCTGTTCAAGGGCTTCCAGAATAGAGCAGTAAATACTGCTGTGTGCCGTTCCGCAACAGGCATCATTTAAGCGCTGCAGTGAGCGCTGCATCGTTTGAAGTTCCTGAATCCGCGCTTCCACTTCATCCAGCCTGGCCTGGACGATACTTTTGGACTCCTGGCAGGTATGGTGCTCTGGATCGATGCGGATCGATAATAGCTCACGGATCGAATCCAGCGTGAAGCCTAGCTGACGTGCATGGCGGATAAATCTCAGGCGCTGTAAATCATTGTCGGTATAGAGTCGGAACCCACCCTCGGTTCGTACCTCATGATCGATCATCGCCTGTTTTTCGTAGTAACGGATAGTATCCGGCGTTACGTTTGCCAGCTTTGCAAGTTCACCAATACGGTACATGGTTACTCCTCATTAATCTTCTGCATTAACCTTTCGCTGTACTCTCCACGCAGAAAGTCAGTATTCATACCCGCCTGCCGTAGCTTAAGCTCAACGAGCGCCAGGCGACGGCTAAGTTCTTTGTGTCGTGGATCACCTTCACGAATGCCTTTAAGCAGGTCTGCAAGTTCCACTGCTTCTTTGCGCTGTTCAAGTTCCGGTGGCAGGCAACCGGCATTTTTGAGTAAGCGATAACCCGCTCGTAGCTCAGGCGCGATAAAGGAGTCATCATCAAGCACTAATGGCTCGCCGCTACCCGGAAGGTTATCGAAATCGCCTTTTCGTTGGGCATCGCTGATATGGCGTTCTGCCCACTGGTCGAGCAACCACATGATGGACTCCAGGGGATGAACAGAAAAGATACAGATATTGTAGAGATGTAGGGAATCTGCGGATATAAAAAAACCCGCCGAAGCGGGTTTTTTTACGTTACTACAGATTACTCTGCAGCAGCTTCTGCTTTCTCTGAACGATCAACCAGCTCGATGTAAGCCATCGGCGCATTGTCGCCTGCACGGAAGCCACACTTCAGAATGCGAGTGTAACCACCGGCACGGCTCGCGAAACGCGGGCCCAGTTCGTTAAACAGTTTTGCCACGATCTCGTTATCACGAGTACGGGCGAATGCCAGACGACGATTAGCAACGCTGTCAGTCTTGGCAAGAGTAATCAGCGGCTCAACTACGCGACGCAGCTCTTTCGCTTTAGGCAGGGTCGTCTTGATGATCTCATGACGAACCAGTGAACCTGCCATGTTGCGGAACATAGCCTGGCGATGGCTGCTGTTGCGGTTCAGTTGACGACCACTCTTACGATGGCGCATGACCTTATCCTTCTCAGTAAAACCTTAACCTGTGATCCGGTTACTCGTCAGCAATGCTTGCCGGTGGCCAGTTTTCCAGGCGCATGCCCAGAGACAGACCACGTGAAGCCAGCACGTCTTTAATCTCGGTAAGAGATTTTTTACCCAGGTTCGGCGTTTTCAGCAACTCAACCTCGGTACGCTGTACCAGATCACCGATATAGTGGATAGCTTCTGCCTTGAGGCAGTTAGCAGAGCGGACAGTCAATTCCAGATCGTCAACAGGGCGCAGCAGGATCGGATCGAATTCTGGTTTCTCTTCTTTCACTTCCGGCTGACGTACATCACGTAAGTCAACGAAAGCTTCCAGTTGTTCTGCCAGGATGGTTGCCGCACGACGAATCGCCTCTTCAGGATCGATTGTACCGTTGGTTTCCATTTCGATGACCAGCTTGTCCAGGTCGGTACGCTGTTCTACACGCGCTGCTTCAACATTGTAGGCAATACGCTCTACAGGGCTGTAGCATGCGTCGACCAGCAGACGGCCGATTGGGCGCTCATCTTCTTCCGAATGAATTCGGGCAGAAGCCGGCACATAACCACGACCGCGCTGAACTTTGATACGCATGCTAATAGCCGCGTTCTCATCGGTCAGGTGGCAGATCACGTGCTGCGGCTTGACGATTTCAACATCACCGTCGTGGGTGATGTCGGCTGCAGTCACAGGGCCAATGCCAGATTTATTCAGAGTAAGAATAACTTCATCTTTACCCTGAACTCTCACCGCCAGCCCTTTCAGGTTGAGCAGGATTTCAAGGATATCTTCCTGAACGCCTTCTTTGGTGCTGTACTCATGAAGTACACCATCAATCTCAACCTCGGTCACCGCGCAACCCGGCATCGATGAGAGCAGAATACGGCGCAGTGCGTTACCCAGAGTATGGCCAAAGCCACGCTCTAAAGGCTCAAGGGTCACCTTGGCGTGCGTCGAACTCACTTGCTCGATATCTACCAGGCGCGGTTTTAGAAACTCTGTCACAGAACCCTGCATTGTGTCCTCTCTTTGGTACTAAGCTTTACTTGGAGTAAAGCTCGACGATCAGGTGTTCGTTAATGTCCGCAGACAGATCAGAACGTTCTGGCTGACGCTTGAACGTACCTTCCATCTTGCCAGCATCAACTTCCAGCCAGGTTGGCTTTTCACGCTGCTCAGCCAGCTCCAGAGCGGCTTTCACGCGAGATTGCTTTTTCGCTTTCTCACGAATGCTAACAACGTCATTCGCTTTAACCTGATAAGAAGCGATGTTAACAACACGACCGTTTACCATGATTGCTTTATGGCTAACCAGCTGGCGTGATTCAGCACGAGTCGCGCCGAAGCCCATACGGTAAACAACGTTGTCCAGACGACCTTCCAGCAGGGCCAGCAGGTTTTCACCTGTGTTGCCTTTCAGACGTGCTGCTTCTTTATAATAGTTACGGAACTGACGCTCCAGCACACCGTACATACGGCGAACTTTTTGCTTTTCACGCAACTGCACACCATAGTCAGACAGACGCGGTTTACGCGCACCGTGCTGGCCAGGAGCTTGTTCAATTTTACACTTGGTATCGATCGCGCGAACGCCAGACTTAAGGAATAAGTCGGTGCCCTCACGACGGCTCAGCTTGAGCTTAGGACCCAAATATCTTGCCATTTTCTATCTCCAACTAACCTAAAAAACGAGCGTTATACGCGACGTTTTTTCGGCGGACGACAACCGTTATGAGGGATCGGAGTCACATCAGTAATATTCGTGATGCGGAAACCAGCGGCGTTCAGAGCGCGAACAGTAGATTCACGACCCGGACCCGGACCTTTAACCATAACTTCCAGATTCTTGATGCCGTATTCTTTTACGGCTTCAGCGCAACGCTCTGCTGCAACCTGAGCTGCAAACGGAGTGGATTTGCGAGAACCACGGAAACCGGAACCACCGGCTGTTGCCCAACCCAATGCGTTACCCTGACGATCAGTAATGGTAACGATGGTGTTGTTGAAAGAAGCATGGATATGAGCCACGCCGTCAGAGACTTGTTTTCTTACACGTTTACGTGCACGAATTGGTGCCTTTGCCATTATTCAATCACCCCGATTATTTCTTGATCGGTTTGCGCGGACCCTTACGGGTACGTGCGTTGGTCTTAGTACGCTGACCGCGCACTGGCAGACCACGACGATGACGCAAACCGCGATAGCAACCAAGATCCATCAGGCGCTTGATGCTCATGCTGATTTCACGGCGCAGATCACCTTCAACGACAAATTTGGCAACTTCGTCACGCAGCGTGTCGATTTGTCCTTCAGACAGCTCACTGATCTTAACATCTTCAGCGATACCCGCTGCAGCCAAAATGGCTTTAGAACGGGTCTTGCCGATGCCGTAGATCGAAGTTAATGCGATCACAGCATGTTTCTGATCAGGAATGTTAATGCCTGCTATACGGGCCACTATGCACTCCTACTATTTAATATGTACGCACCATGCTGAAAAGCCCGTTTTCAGGATACTCAAATGGAAACGTACAGACATACAAAAGATTGGCTGGCTAATCTAGCCAGCTCAACCCAACTTTGCAAGAAAAATATGCGAAATAATCAGCCTTGGCGCTGTTTATGCTTCGGCTCGGCACTGCAAATCACACGGATGACACCATCACGCTTAACGATTTTGCAGTTACGGCATAATTTCTTGACGGAAGCACGAACTTTCATTTTTACTCTCCGTAACTTCTCAGGCGACCAATTAGCGGCCGTAGCCTTTCAGGTTCGCCTTCTTCAATGCAGACTCATACTGACTGGACATCATCAGAGTTTGCACTTGAGCCATAAAGTCCATAATCACGACAACAACGATAAGCAGTGAGGTCCCACCGAAGTAGAACGGTACTTTCATTGCATCACGCATGAACTCCGGGATCAGGCAGATAAAAGTAATATAAAGCGCACCAACCAAAGTCAGGCGTGTCATTACTTTATCGATATACTTCGCCGTTTGCTCTCCCGGACGAATTCCTGGTACAAATGCACCGGACTTCTTCAGGTTATCTGCTGTTTCACGCGGGTTGAAAACCAACGCCGTGTAGAAGAAACAGAAGAAGATGATCGCAGACGCATAGAGTAACACATAAAGTGGTTGCCCAGGCTGCAAATACAGCGAAATTGTTGTCAGCCAGTTCCAACCAGTACCGCCCCCGAACCATGACGCGATGGTTGCCGGGAACAGAATAATACTGGAAGCGAAGATAGCCGGGATAACCCCCGCCATGTTCACTTTCAGCGGTAAATGTGTGCTCTGTGCAGCATAGACACGACGACCTTGCTGACGTTTGGCGTAGTTCACCACAATGCGGCGTTGACCACGTTCAACAAAGACAACAAAGAACGTCACTGCAAATACTAATACTGCAACCAACAGCAACAGGAGGAAGTGCAGGTCGCCTTGACGCGCTTGCTCGATAGTGTGGGCGATGGCTGGCGGGAGACCCGCAACAATACCGGCGAAGATAATGATTGAGATACCGTTACCGATACCACGTTCAGTAATCTGTTCGCCGAGCCACATCAGGAACATCGTCCCTGTGACCAGACTTACAACAGCGGTGAAATAGAATGCAAAGCCTGGATTAAGAACCAGGCCCTGCATACCAGGCATATTCGGAAGACCGGTAGCAATACCGATCGACTGGAATATTGCCAGCACCAGAGTGCCGTAACGGGTGTACTGGCTAATCTTACGACGTCCAGATTCCCCTTCTTTCTTCAGCTCTGCCAGGGCCGGATGAACGACCGTCAGCAGCTGGATAATAATCGAAGCCGAAATGTACGGCATGATACCCAGCGCGAAGATAGAAGCACGGCTGAGAGCACCACCAGAGAACATGTTAAACATCTCAATGATGGTGCCTCGCTGTTGCTCAAGCAGTTTGGCAAGTACAGCGGCATCGATACCAGGGATCGGAATAAAAGAGCCAATACGGAACACAATCAGCGCGCCGATAACAAACAGCAGTCTGCGTTTCAGCTCGCCAAATCCACCTTTGGCACTTTGAAAATCTAATCCCGGTTGCTTAGCCATCTGCTACTTATTCCTCAATTTTACCGCCAGCAGCTTCGATAGCAGCACGAGCACCTTTAGTAACACGCAGGCCACGAACAGTTACCGGAGTAGAAACTTCACCAGACAGGATCACTTTCGCGAACTCGATCTGGATACCGATAATGTTAGCTGCTTTCAGCGTGTTCAGGTCTACAACGCCGCCTTCAACTTTCGCCAGGTCAGACAGACGGACTTCCGCTGTGATCGCTGCTTTGCGAGAGGTGAAGCCGAACTTCGGCAGACGACGGTACAGTGGCATCTGGCCACCCTCGAAACCGCGACGTACGCCACCGCCAGAACGAGAGTTCTGACCTTTGTGACCACGACCACCGGTTTTGCCGAGGCCAGAACCGATACCACGACCCAGGCGTTTACCCGCCTTTTTAGAGCCTTCGGCCGGAGACAGAGTATTTAAACGCATCTCTTACTCCTCAACTTTAACCATGAAGTAAACCGCGTTGACCATACCACGAACAGCAGGAGTATCCTCGCGCTCAACGGTATGACCAATACGACGCAGACCCAGGCCAAGCAGCGTTGCCTTGTGTTTCGGCAGACGACCGATTGCACTGCGGGTTTGAGTGATTTTAATAGTCTTTGCCATGGTCAATTACCCCAGAATTTCTTCAACGGATTTACCACGCTTGGCAGCGACCATTTCTGGAGAATTCATATTTTCCAGGCCATCAATAGTTGCACGAACCACGTTGATCGGGTTGGTGGAACCATATGCTTTAGCCAGAACGTTATGAACCCCAGCAACTTCCAGAACGGCGCGCATTGCACCACCGGCGATGATACCGGTACCTTCTGAAGCTGGCTGCATGAATACACGAGAACCCGTGTGAACACCTTTAACCGGGTGTTGCAGGGTGCCGTTGTTCAGCGCGACGTTAATCATATTGCGACGGGCTTTTTCCATCGCTTTCTGGATCGCTGCTGGAACTTCACGCGCTTTACCGTAACCAAAACCAACGCGACCGTTACCATCGCCAACAACAGTCAGAGCTGTGAAGGAGAAAATACGACCACCTTTAACGGTTTTAGATACGCGGTTTACCGCGATCAGCTTTTCCTGCAGTTCGCCAGCCTGTTTTTCGATGTGAGCCATCTTACACCTCTACCTTAGAACTGAAGGCCAGCTTCACGGGCAGCATCTGCCAGTGCCTGGACACGACCATGATATTGGAACCCGGAACGGTCAAAGGAAACATTGCTGATGCCTTTTTCCAGAGCGCGTTCAGCAACAGCTTTACCTACAGCTGCAGCGGCGTCTTTGTTACCGGTGTACTTCAATTGTTCTGAGATAGCTTTTTCTACAGTAGAAGCAGCTACCAGAACTTCAGAACCGTTCGGTGCAATTACCTGTGCGTAAATATGACGCGGGGTACGATGTACCACCAGGCGAGTTGCACCCAGCTCTTTGAGCTTGCGGCGTGCGCGGGTCGCACGACGGATACGAGCAGATTTCTTATCCATAGTGTTACCTTACTTCTTCTTAGCCTCTTTGGTACGCACGACTTCGTCGGCGTAACGAACACCCTTGCCTTTATAAGGCTCAGGACGACGGTAGGCGCGCAGATCTGCTGCAACCTGACCGATCAGCTGTTTATCAGCGCCTTTCAGCACGATTTCTGTCTGAGTCGGACATTCTGCAGTGATACCGGCTGGCAGCTGATGCTCAACAGGGTGTGAGAAGCCCAGAGACAGGCCTACTGCATTCCCTTTGATCGCTGCACGATAACCTACACCAACCAGCTGAAGCTTTTTAGTGAAGCCTTCGGTAACACCAACAACCATTGAGTTCAGCAGGGCACGCGCGGTACCAGCCTGAGCCCATCCATCCACGAAACCATCACGTGGACCGAAGGTCAGAGCGTTATCTGCATGTTTAACTTCAACAGCATTGTTGAGGGTACGAGTCAGCTCGCCGTTTTTACCTTTGATCGTAATAACCTGACCGTCGATTTTTACATCAACGCCGGCAGGAATAACGACCGGTGCTTTAGCAACACGAGACATTCTTTCCTCCGATTAGGCTACGTAGCAGATAATTTCGCCACCAAGACCAGCCTGGCGCGCTGCACGATCAGTCATAACACCTTTAGAGGTAGAAACAACTGCGATACCAAGACCAGCCATTACTTTTGGCAGCTCATCTTTTTTCTTATAGATGCGCAGGCCTGGGCGGCTGACACGCTGAATGCTTTCTACAACAGCTTTACCCTGGAAATACTTGAGAGTAAGTTCCAGTTCCGGCTTGGTGTCGCCTTCAACTTTAAAATCTTCGATAAAACCTTCTTCCTTCAGCACGTTGGCAATTGCCACTTTCAGCTTGGCGGAAGGCATGGTGACCGCAACTTTGTTCGCGGCCTGACCGTTACGGATACGGGTCAGCATATCCGCGATCGGATCTTGCATGCTCATCTGTCTTTACTCCCGTGATTCAATTGGTAATTACCAGCTAGCCTTTTTCAAGCCTGGCACTTCACCGCGCATAGCGGCTTCACGCAGTTTGATACGGCTCAACCCAAACTTGCCCACATAACCATGTGGACGACCTGTTTGACGACAGCGGTTACGCTGACGAGACGGGCTGGAATCACGCGGCAGAGACTGCAGCTTGAGAACAGCATTCCAACGATCTTCGTCGGAAGCGTTCACATCAGAAATGATCGCTTTCAGTTCAGCGCGTTTAGCGAAGAATTTATCAGCTAAAGCTACGCGCTTTACTTCGCGTGCTTTCATTGATTGCTTAGCCATTCAGTAACCCTACCTTACTTGCGGAACGGGAAGTCAAAGGCAGCCAGCAGAGCACGGCCTTCTTCGTCAGATTTCGCAGTAGTGGTAATGGTAATATCCAAACCACGCACGCGGTCGACTTTATCGTAGTCGATTTCTGGGAAGATGATCTGCTCACGGACACCCATGCTGTAGTTACCACGACCGTCGAAAGACTTAGCGGACAAGCCACGGAAGTCACGGATACGTGGAACAGCAATAGTGATCAGGCGCTCAAAGAACTCCCACATGCGTTCGCCACGCAGAGTTACTTTACAGCCGATCGGATAGCCCTGACGGATTTTGAAGCCTGCAACTGATTTGCGTGCTTTGGTGATCAACGGTTTTTGACCGGAGATTGCTGTCAGGTCAGCTGCTGCGTTATCCAGCAGTTTCTTGTCAGCGATCGCTTCACCAACACCCATGTTCAGGGTGATCTTCTCGACCCGAGGGACTTGCATGACAGAATTGTAGTTAAACTCAGTCATGAGTTTGTTAACTACTTCGTCTTTGTAGTAATCATGCAGTTTCGCCATCGTACTACTCCAAATTACTTGATAGTTTCGCTGTTAGACTTGAAGAAACGGACTTTTTTGCCGTCTTCGAATCTAAAGCCTACACGGTCAGCCTTGCCGGTAGCCGCATTGAAGATTGCAACGTTAGAAACCTGAATAGCAGCTTCTTTTTCAACGATGCCGCCTGGTTGGTTCAGGGCCGGAACCGGCTTCTGATGTTTCTTAACCAGGTTGATACCTTCAACGACAAGTTTGCCGGAAGACAGAACATTTTTTACTTTACCGCGTTTACCTTTATCTTTACCGGTTAACACGATAACTTCGTCATCACGACGGATTTTCGCTGCCATGATTCGCTCCTTAGAGTACTTCTGGTGCCAGAGAGATAATTTTCATGAACTTCTCAGTACGAAGTTCACGAGTTACCGGCCCAAAGATACGCGTGCCGATAGGCTGCTCGCTGTTATTGTTTAAAATAACGCATGCATTACCATCGAAGCGAATGACAGAACCGTCAGGGCGACGAACACCCTTCTTGGTGCGCACCACTACCGCCTTCAGCACATCACCTTTTTTGACCTTACCACGTGGAATTGCTTCTTTGATGGTGATCTTGATGATGTCGCCTACGCCTGCGTAGCGACGGTGCGAGCCACCCAGAACCTTGATACACATTACGCGACGTGCACCGGAGTTGTCGGCGACGTTCAGCATAGTCTGTTCTTGGATCATTTTAGTGCTCCGCTAATGTCAACTACTACCTGAGACTCTAAAATCAGAGCCGTTAAAAAGCCCCATATCGAGGGCGCGGCATTATAACACCGCTTCTGCAATATGGGTAGAAAAAATAAACGGCTCATCGCTGAGCCGTTTATTCGTATTGAGAAGGCGTACTGTATTACAGAACCGCTTTCTCTACAACGCGAACCAGCGTCCAGGACTTAGTCTTGGACAGTGGACGGCATTCACGGATTTCAACCTTGTCGCCGATACCACATTCGTTGTTCTCGTCATGTACGTGCAGTTTGGTCGTACGCTTGATGAATTTACCGTAGATCGGGTGTTTCACAATACGTTCGATAGCTACAACAATGGATTTCTCCATTTTGTCGCTAACAACACGACCTTGCAGAGTACGGATTTTATCGGTCATTACGCACCCGCCTTCTGAGTCAGTAAAGTCTTAACGCGTGCAACATTGCGACGCACTTGCTTCAGCAGGTGAGTCTGTTGCAGCTGGCCACTTGCAGCCTGCATACGCAGGTTGAACTGCTCACGCAGCAGGTTCAGCAGCTCAGCGTTCAGCTCTTCAACGCTTTTTTCACGCAGCTCTTTTGCTTTCATTACATCACCGTCTTAGTTACAAAGGTGGTTTTGATAGGCAGTTTCGCTGCTGCCAGGCCGAAGGCTTCACGGGCCAGCTCTTCCGGAACACCGTCCATTTCATAAAGGACTTTGCCCGGTTGGATCAAGGCAACCCAGTACTCCACGTTACCTTTACCTTTACCCATACGAACTTCCAGTGGCTTCTCGGTGATCGGTTTGTCCGGGAATACACGGATCCAGATCTTACCTTGACGCTTAACTGCACGGGTCATTGCACGACGTGCTGCTTCGATCTGACGTGCAGTCAGACGACCACGGCCAACAGCTTTCAGACCGAAAGTGCCGAAGCTAACATCCGTACCCTGCGCCAGACCACGGTTGCGGCCTTTGTGCACTTTACGGAATTTTGTACGCTTTGGTTGTAACATCAGCGACGCTCCTTATTTACGGCCTTTACGCTGCTGCTTTTTAGGTTGAGCAGCCGGTTTTTCCGGTTGTTCAACAGCAGCCATACCACCCAGGATCTCACCTTTGAAGATCCATACCTTAACGCCGATTACACCGTAAGTGGTGTGCGCTTCAGAGGTGTTGTAGTCGATGTCAGCACGCAGAGTGTGCAGCGGTACGCGACCTTCACGGTACCATTCGGTACGTGCGATTTCCGCGCCGCCCAGACGGCCGCTAACTTCAACTTTGATACCTTTAGCGCCCAGACGCATTGCGTTCTGTACAGCACGCTTCATAGCACGACGGAACATAACACGACGTTCCAGCTGTGAAGTGATGCTGTCAGCAACCAATTTAGCGTCCAGTTCAGGCTTACGAACTTCAGCGATATTGATCTGTGCAGGAACGCCAGCGATATCCGCTACGACCTTGCGCAGTTTTTCTACGTCTTCGCCTTTCTTACCGATAACGATGCCAGGACGAGCGGTGTGAATAGTCACACGGATGCTCTTAGCTGGACGCTCGATAACGATACGAGATACAGACGCTTTAGCCAGTTCCTTAGTCAGGTACTGACGTACTTTAAAATCGCTGTCCAGGTTGTCAGCGAATTCTTTGGTGTTCGCAAACCAGGTAGAGTTCCATGGTTTTACAATACCCAGGCGAATACCATTAGGATGTACTTTCTGACCCATTGCTAGTCTCCAGAGTCTCAGCGATCGGACACAACCACAGTAATGTGGCTGGTGCGCTTCAGGATGCGATCTGCACGACCTTTCGCACGCGGCATAATGCGCTTCATGCTTGGGCCTTCATCTACGAAAATTTTCGCGACTTTCAGATCGTCGATGTCAGCGCCATCGTTGTGTTCAGCGTTAGCAATGGCAGATTCCAGTACTTTCTTGACCAATACCGCAGCTTTCTTGTTGGTATAGGTCAGGATGTCCAGGGCCTGCGACACTTTCTTACCGCGAATCAGGTCAGCAACAAGGCGAACCTTCTGTGCAGAAGAACGAGCATGGCGATGTTGAGCTAAAGTTTCCATCTCTTCCTCCTACCTTATTTCTTCTTCGCTTTTTTATCAGCAGCGTGGCCGCGATAAGTACGAGTCGGTGCGAATTCACCCAGTTTGTGACCAACCATTTCGTCGGTAACAAAGACTGGAACGTGCTGACGACCATTATGGACAGCGATGGTCAAACCGATCATGTTAGGAAAGATCGTTGAACGACGGGACCAAGTGCGCAGGGGCTTCTTGTCTCCGCTTTCCACCGCTTTCTCTACCTTCTTCAGCAAGTGCAGGTCAATAAAAGGACCTTTCTTGAGAGAACGTGGCATGGCTTATCCTCTAAAATTATTTGCTACGGCGACGTACGATAAATTTATCAGTACGCTTGTTGCTGCGGGTCTTCTTACCTTTGGTCTGAACGCCCCACGGAGTTACCGGGTGCTTACCAAAGTTACGACCTTCACCACCACCATGTGGGTGGTCGACTGGGTTCATCGCAGTACCGCGAACGGTAGGACGAACACCACGCCAGCGTGCAGCACCAGCTTTACCCAGAACGCGCAGCATATGCTCAGCATTGCCAACTTCGCCCAGAGTAGCGCGGCAGTCTGCTTCGACTTTACGCATTTCACCAGAACGCAGACGCAGGGTGACATAAGCACCGTCACGCGCAACGATCTGAACGTAAGTACCCGCGGAACGCGCCAGCTGACCGCCTTTACCTGGTTTCATTTCTACGTTATGAACGGTAGAACCAACCGGGATATTGCGCATCGGCAGGGTGTTGCCTGCTTTGATTGCAGCATCAACGCCAGACTGAATCTGGTCGCCAGCTTTCAGGCCTTTAGGGGCCAGGATGTAACGGCGTTCGCCATCTTTGTACAGAACCAGCGCGATGTTCGCGGAACGGTTCGGATCGTACTCAAGACGCTCAACAACTGCTGGGATACCGTCTTTGTTGCGTTTGAAGTCAACAATACGATAAGCCTGCTTGTGGCCACCACCGATGTGACGAGTGGTGATACGGCCATTGTTGTTACGACCACCGGATTTGCTGTTTTTTTCCAGCAACGGAGCAAAAGGTTTGCCCTTGTGCAGCTCAGGGTTAACCACTTTAACTACGTGGCGACGACCCGGAGATGTCGGTTTACATTTAACAACTGCCATTGTATTACTCCTCCGACTTACTCAGCGCCGCCAACGAAGTCCAGATTCTGGCCTTCTTTCAGGGTGACGTAAGCTTTTTTCCAGTCGCTACGACGACCGATACGCTGTCCGTGACGTTTAACTTTCCCTTTAACTACCAGGGTGTTAACGACTTCGACTTCGACTTCAAACAGTTTCTGCACAGCAGCTTTGATCTCTGCTTTGGTCGCGTCTTTAGCAACTTTGAGAACGATGGTGTTTGTTTTTTCCATCGCAGTAGACGCTTTTTCAGAAACGTGCGGTGCGCGAAGCACCTTCAGCAGACGTTCTTCACGAATCATGCCAGCATCTCCTCAACTTGCTTAACAGCATCAGCAGTCATTACGACTTTGTCGAAGGCGATCAGGCTAACCGGGTCGATACCAGTCGCATCGCGTACGTCAACCTTGTGCAGGTTACGTGCGGCCAGGAACAGGTTCTCGTCCAGCTCACCGGTGATGATCAGCACATCTTCCAGAGCCATGTCTTTCAGTTTCTGTGCCAGCAGCTTAGTTTTAGGCGCTTCAACAGAGAACTTCTCGACAACGATCAGACGATCCTGACGTACCAGTTCGGACAGGATGCTTTTCAGCGCGCCGCGGTACATCTTTTTGTTAACTTTTTGACTGTGGTCCTGTGGACGCGCAGCGAAGGTCACGCCACCTGAACGCCAGATCGGGCTCTTGATAGAACCTGAACGCGCACGGCCGGTACCTTTCTGACGCCATGGCTTTTTGCCAGAACCAGTTACTTCAGCACGAGTCTTCTGAGCACGAGTACCCTGACGAGCACCAGCTGCATAAGCAACAACAACCTGGTGAACCAGCGCTTCGTTGAAATCACGACCGAAGGTAGTTTCGGAAACAGTCAGCGCGCTCTGCGCGTCTTTCAATACTAATTCCATTGCTATCCCCTTACGCCTTCACAGCTGGTTTAACGATCAGGTCGCTACCGGTTGCACCCGGAACTGCACCTTTAACCAGCAGCAGGTTGCGCTCAGCGTCAACACGTACTACGTCCAGGCTCTGAACGGTTACACGTTCGTTACCCAGCTGACCTGCCATTTTCTTGCCTTTGAACACTTTGCCCGGAGTCTGGTTCTGACCGATAGAACCCGGAACGCGGTGAGACAAGGAGTTACCGTGAGTAGCGTCCTGGGTACGGAAGTTCCAGCGCTTAACGGTACCAGCAAAACCTTTACCTTTAGAGGTACCGGTTACGTCAACTTTTTTAACGTCAGCAAACAGCTCAACGCTAATGTCCTGACCTACGGTGAACTCTTCGCCTTCAGCAAGACGGAATTCCCACAGACCACGGCCAGCTTCTACGCCAGCTTTAGCGAAGTGACCCGCTTCTGGTTTGGTTACACGGTTAGCTTTTTTAGCACCAGTGGTCACCTGAACAGCACGGTAGCCATCGTTAGCCAGATCTTTAACCTGAGTAACGCGGTTTGCTTCAACTTCGATTACGGTTACTGGGATAGAAACGCCATCTTCAGTGAAGATGCGGGTCATTCCCACTTTTTTACCGACTAAACCAATCATTGTATCAACCTCTCAATCGCTCGATGACCTGATTAACCCAGGCTGATCTGCACGTCTACACCGGCAGCCAGATCCAGACGCATCAGAGCATCAACGGTTTTCTCAGTTGGCTCAACGATGTCAACCAGACGCTTGTGAGTGCGGATTTCGTACTGATCGCGCGCGTCTTTGTTAACGTGCGGGGAGATCAGAACGGTGAAGCGCTCTTTGCGGGTCGGCAGCGGGATCGGACCACGGACTTGCGCACCAGTGCGCTTAGCAGTCTCGACGATTTCCGCGGTTGATTGATCGATCAGACGATGATCAAACGCTTTCAGGCGGATACGGATTCTTTGGTTCTGCATGAGACCAGAGCTCCAATTATTTTATAAACGAAAATGATTACTCCTCAAACCCATTACGATTGATGGGAGAGTGTAACCGTTCTTACGTAGCTCCCCAATTGGGAGCATTGTTGAGTAACAAAGTGAGCTACTCTGGTTCAGATTGAACCCGCCGTCAATTACGACAAGCCCGCGCATTATACGTAAATCTGGGGAAGACGCAAGTGCCGTTTAGAAATTAAGCGCCAAAGACGTACTCTGCGTAAGGCCTCGCAACTTTTTATGCAAAGTATCCCTTCTCAACTCTTTGTCTGAAGCCGCTGCGCAATTGCTGTTTTTACACATTGCCGGACATGCAGATTATAACGAGTATGCGCTCAAACCATTTTGAGGCTCTCGCTATGCTACTGTCCCTCCCCTTTCTGCTGATCTATTTTGCGTTATCGGCCTTGCTTGTTCGCACCGATATTCGCACGGGGCTTCTTCCCGATAAATTTCTTTGCCCGCTGCTATGGATCGGCCTGCTCTACCAGCTTTGTCTCCATCCTGATTTTTTGCCGAGCGCGGTAGTCGGTGCGATGGCAGGATACGCCGGATTCGCCGTTATCTATTGGGGATACCGGCTCATCTGCCGACGTGAAGGGATGGGATATGGCGACATAAAATATCTGGCGGCGTTGGGAGCATGGCATGGCTGGTGTGTACTGCCAGTACTGGCATTAGTGGCCGCGTTAATGGCTCTGCTGTATCTGGTTGGTGTCTCGTTGTTCACCGCCGGTAAGCAGGCATTAAAAAACCCACTGCCTTTTGGGCCATTTCTGGCGGCAGCGGGTTTATGCGTTGGCTGGGAAAGCCTGATTAACTTTCCACTTTGATCTGAGACTGAAGGTAGTTCTGTAGGCCAATTTTGCTAATGAGATCCAGTTCGGTCTCAAGCCAGTCGATGTGCCCTTCTTCATCGGCCAGGATCTGGATCATCATATCGCGGCTGACGTAGTCATGTACGCTGTCCGCATAGGCAATGGCTTCACGCAGGTCTTTTGCACCCTCCAGCTCGAGCCGGAGATCAGAACGCAGCATCTCTTCGACATCTTCTCCGATGCCCAGTTTTCCGAGATCCTGTAGGTTAGGAATGCCTTCGAGAAATAAAATACGCTCAATGTATTTATCGGCGTGTTTCATTTCATCAATGGACTCATGGTATTCAACATCGTTGAGGCGAGTCAGTCCCCAGTTTTTGAACATTCTTGCATGGAGAAAATACTGATTGATTGCGACAAGCTCATTTCCCAATAATTTATTGAGATAACTTATGATTTTAACATCACCTTTCATTATATAGTCCCTCCGCTTCCACTCATTGAAGCGTAGATCGGGCTACGGAGATGTCAAAAAAAAGATAGAGGCTTACGCGATCTCTTTGAATTCCGGGATCTGCATCAGTTCGTCCTGCATGATCTCACGCGCTGCGCGAACGCATTTACCGCATTGATTTCCCACCGGAACAAACTTGCGAAGCTGCTGGAATGACTGAGGCTGGAACTGGCGAACGGCCTGACGTATTTTTTTGTCACTCACACCATTGCATAAACAGACGTACATAAACACTCCCGTTCAAAATATGCGCAAAGTGTAAGTGAGAATGGTTATGATTACAATAGCACAGCATCCAGGATACGGGGCGGGGACAAGCAAAAAATGCGAAAATTTGTGACAAGCACAGTATAAGAGAAAACAAAAAAGGACGCCGAAGCGTCCTTTTTTAATTCAGGGATAATTAATTAGCCCAGAACTTTAGCAACAACGCCCGCGCCAACGGTACGGCCGCCTTCACGGATTGCGAAACGCAGACCGTCGTCCATCGCGATTGGGTGGATCAGAGTCACAACCATCTTGATGTTGTCGCCTGGCATTACCATCTCTACGCCTTCTGGCAGTTCGATGGTACCGGTCACGTCAGTTGTACGGAAGTAGAACTGTGGACGGTAGCCTTTGAAGAACGGAGTATGACGGCCGCCTTCGTCTTTGGACAGGATGTACACTTCAGATTCGAACTTGGTGTGTGGCTTGATTGAGCCTGGCTTCGCCAGTACCTGACCACGTTCGATTTCTTCACGTTTGATACCACGCAGCAGAACACCAACGTTCTCACCGGCACGGCCTTCGTCCAGCAGTTTGCGGAACATTTCAACGCCAGTACAGGTAGACTTCGCAGTCTCTTTGATACCAACGATTTCAACTTCTTCGCCAACTTTGATGATACCGCGCTCTACACGACCGGTAACAACGGTACCACGACCGGAGATGGAGAATACGTCTTCGATTGGCAGCAGGAATGGCTTGTCAATTGCACGCTCTGGTTCCGGGATGTAAGAATCCAGGTAGCCAGCCAGTTCGATGATTTTCTCTTCCCACTGTGCTTCGCCTTCCAGCGCTTTCAGTGCAGAACCACGAACGATTGGGGTGTCGTCGCCTGGGAAATCGTACTGAGACAGCAGTTCACGAACTTCCATCTCTACCAGTTCCAGCAGCTCTTCGTCATCAACCATGTCGCATTTGTTCAGGAACACGATGATGAAAGGAACGCCTACCTGACGACCCAGCAGGATGTGCTCACGGGTCTGAGGCATTGGGCCGTCAGTCGCAGCAACAACCAGGATCGCGCCGTCCATCTGCGCAGCACCGGTGATCATGTTTTTAACATAGTCGGCGTGGCCTGGGCAGTCTACGTGTGCGTAGTGGCGAGTCGGGGTGTCATATTCAACGTGAGAGGTGTTGATGGTGATACCACGCGCTTTTTCTTCTGGCGCATTATCGATCTGGTCGAATGCACGAGCAGAACCACCGTAGGTTTTAGCCAGAACGGTAGTGATTGCAGCAGTCAGGGTAGTTTTACCATGGTCAACGTGGCCGATAGTACCGACGTTGACGTGCGGTTTTGTACGTTCAAATTTTTCTTTAGACACGGCTATATTCCTTACTATAGTGCCCCCTCTCAGAGAGGGCACGGGACTTTGGTTTTAACCCTGCGGCTTATTTACCACGGGCTTCGATAACGGCCTGAGCAACGTTGTTAGGCGCATCATCATACTTCAGGAATTCCATGGTGTATGATGCACGACCTTTGGTCAGAGAACGCAGCTGAGTTGCATATCCGAACATTTCAGACAGCGGAACTTCAGCGTGGATCTTAACGCCAGTTACTTCGGATTCCTGACCACGCAGCATACCGCGACGACGGCTCAAGTCACCGATAACGTCACCGGTGTTCTCTTCAGGAGTTTCTACTTCAACCTTCATGATTGGTTCAAGCAGAACTGGTTTCGCTTTCTTAAAGCCTTCTTTAAAGGCAATAGACGCAGCCAGTTTAAACGCCAGTTCAGAGGAGTCAACGTCGTGGTAAGAACCGAAGTGCAGACGGATACCCATGTCAACAACCGGATAACCAGCCAGAGGACCGGCTTTCAGCTGCTCCTGGATGCCTTTATCAACGGCAGGGATGTATTCACCAGGAATTACACCACCTTTGATGTCGTTGATGAACTCGTAACCTTTAGGGTTAGAGCCCGGCTCCAGTGGGTACATATCGATCACAACGTGACCGTACTGACCGCGACCACCAGACTGCTTAGCGTGTTTACCTTCAATGTCGGTAACTTTCGCGCGAATCGCTTCGCGGTAAGCAACCTGAGGTTTACCCACGTTCGCTTCAACGTTGAACTCACGCTTCATACGGTCAACGATGATGTCCAGGTGCAGTTCACCCATACCCGCGATGATGGTCTGGTTAGATTCTTCATCAGTCCATACGCGGAATGATGGGTCTTCTTTCGCCAGACGGCCCAGAGCCAGACCCATTTTTTCCTGGTCAGCTTTGGTTTTTGGTTCAACCGCGATGGAGATTACCGGCTCAGGGAATTCCATACGCTCCAGAATGATCGGGTGATCCGGGTCACACAGGGTGTCACCAGTGGTCACGTCTTTCAGACCGATAGCTGCAGCGATGTCGCCCGCACGAACTTCTTTGATCTCTTCACGTTTGTTAGCGTGCATCTGTACGATACGGCCAAAACGTTCACGCGCCGCTTTCACGGAGTTCAGGATGGTGTCACCGGAGTTAACCACACCAGAGTAAACGCGGAAGAAGGTCAGGTTACCCACGAATGGGTCGGTAGCAATTTTGAACGCCAGTGCAGAGAACGGCTCGTCATCACTTGCGTGACGCTCAGCCGGAGTATCTTTACCGTCGTCCAGGATGCCGTTGATCGCAGGAACGTCAACCGGGGATGGCAGGTAGTCAACTACCGCATCCAGCATCGCCTGAACACCTTTGTTCTTGAACGCAGAACCACAGGTTACCAGGATGATTTCGTTGTTCAGAACGCGCTGACGCAGAGCTTTTTTGATCTCTTCTTCAGTCAGTTCTTCACCACCCAGGTATTTTTCCATCAGCTCTTCAGAGGCTTCAGCTGCGGATTCGATCAGGTTCTGGTGCCATTCGTCAGCCAGGTCCTGCATATCAGCCGGGATATCTTCGTATTCGAAGGTAACGCCCTGGTCTGCATCGTTCCAGTTGATGGCTTTCATTTTCACCAGGTCGATAACGCCGGTGAAGCCTTCTTCAGCACCAATTGCCAGCTGCAGCGGAACAGGGTTCGCGCCCAGACGGGTTTTGATCTGACCAACAACTTTCAGGAAGTTAGCACCCATACGGTCCATTTTGTTAACGAACGCGATGCGTGGAACTTTATATTTGTTCGCCTGACGCCATACGGTTTCAGACTGTGGCTGAACACCACCAACTGCGCAATAAACCATTACCGCGCCGTCAAGAACACGCATGGAACGTTCTACTTCGATGGTGAAGTCAACGTGCCCTGGGGTGTCGATGATGTTTACGCGATGCGGTTCGTACTGCTTAGCCATACCTGACCAGAATGCAGTAGTCGCTGCGGAGGTGATAGTAATACCACGCTCCTGCTCCTGTTCCATCCAGTCCATGGTGGCTGCGCCGTCATGAACTTCACCGATTTTATGGTTTACACCGGTGTAGAACAGAATACGTTCGGTAGTAGTGGTTTTACCGGCGTCGATGTGCGCACTGATACCGATGTTACGGTAGCGTGCGATGGGTGTTGTACGAGCCATTTGATTCCTCGTTTATATCTTTAGGCGTTCAGTTAAGTAACCCAGAGCGGGCGGCTTCTCTGAAGCGCCCGCCTGGTGACTACGACTCCGAAGGGATTACCAACGGTAGTGTGCGAACGCCTTGTTGGCTTCTGCCATACGGTGAACGTCTTCACGTTTCTTAACTGCAGTACCTTTGTTTTCTGCAGCATCAGAAAGTTCGTTCGCCAGACGCAGAGCCATGGATTTATCACCGCGTTTACGAGCAGCTTCAACGATCCAACGCATTGCCAGAGCATTACGACGAACCGGACGAACTTCAACTGGAACCTGATAAGTAGAACCACCAACGCGGCGAGACTTAACTTCTACAGTCGGGCGCACGTTGTCGAGAGCGACTTCGAAGGCTTCCAGTTCATTTTTACCAGAGCGCTGAGCCAGGGTCTCAAGCGCGCTGTATACGATGGCTTCTGCAGTAGATTTTTTACCATCTACCATCAGGATATTTACAAATTTTGCCAGCAGTTCTGATCCGAATTTCGGATCTGGAAGAATTTTACGCTGACCAATGACGCGACGACGTGGCATGGGAATACTCCGTTGTTAATTCAGGATTGTCCAAAACTCTAAGAGTTTAGTGTGACATTAAGATAAATCAGTTTGGCCTTACTTAACGGAGAACCATTAAGCCTTAGGACGCTTCACGCCGTACTTGGAGCGAGCCTGCTTACGGTCTTTAACACCAGAGCAGTCAAGCGCACCACGAACAGTGTGGTAACGAACACCCGGAAGGTCTTTAACACGACCGCCACGGATCAGGATCACGGAGTGCTCCTGCAGGTTGTGACCTTCACCACCGATGTAGGAAGTCACTTCAAAACCGTTAGTCAAACGCACACGGCATACTTTACGCAGTGCGGAGTTTGGTTTCTTAGGAGTGGTGGTATATACACGAGTACATACGCCACGTTTCTGCGGGCAGGCTTCCAGCGCAGGCACGTTGCTTTTTGCAACTTTGCGAGCGCGTGGTTTGCGTACCAGCTGGTTAACTGTTGCCATTAAATAGCTCCTGGTTTTAGCTTTTGCTTCGTAAACACGTAATAAAACGGCCTCATACAATATGAGGACGCGAAATTTTAGGGCTACGTCGAAAAGGTGTCAAGAAATATACAGCGATCTCAAATCACCAGTTCATTTGACTGGTATGCGTCACAGTAAGATTAACGAAATCAGTATAGCCAACCACGTTAATTTTGGCTGAAATTTGACCAGAAAGACCCCGCGCATCCAGATCGTCTTTCAGCGCTGAGACGGTTATGGGGGCATTGCTGAGGATTTCAACAAAGCGGCTGCCTTCAAGCGCAGCCAGCACGCCGTCCTGAATGAGCAGCAGGTCATCCCCTTCGCGCAACATTCTCAGTAACGCATCGGTATCACATTGCCACGGTGAATGGCTCAGGGTATGGAGCATGACGGCCTCAGAAAGTCAGAACAGTGTCGTAGTGAGAGAGTTTCTCGCGCAGCGTCGCAGAGGCAAGAATTGTCACATCCAGCACGAAACGCGTCTTATCATCTAACCCGCGCGCAGCCAGAGAGTCGGCGCAGAGATAAAAGGTGTCAATGTCGTAAAGCGGCAGAACCTTAAACGTCGCGATGTAATCTCGGGCGAGAATGGCCTGCGGCTGCTGACCAGCCAGAAGCTGCAACACTCCGTCACCAATAAAGAAAACACCGATATCTTCCGTTAATGCGGAGGTCGCAAGTAGCGCATCCAGCCCTTCTCTGCCAGACGCACTGCCGTGCGGCGCAGAGGAAAAAACAAACGCCACGCGCTTCATCAGAATTGCACCACTCTGTCACAGGTCAATGCAGCCTGCGCCAGCGCGCCCAGGCCACTCATCGAAAATCCGGGCTGCAGGTTGGAACCGGATAAACCAGGACGTTCAGCTTCGGAAGCGTCCGTCACACCGCGACGCAGTGCCGCCGCCACGCAAATTTGCAGCTCAACGCCTTGCTTTTCGTGCAACGCTTGCCAGGCGCGCACCAGGTCAAATTCATCACTCGCTGGTGACGTAAACCGGTTTGCGTTATAGACCCCTTCACGATAGAAGAAGACGCTCACCAGCTCGTGTCCAGCCTCAATGAGGGCATGCGCAAACTGCAGCGCGCTGCTGGCCTGCTGAGTGCCATAGGCCGGGCCTGTCACCACCAACGCAAAACGCATTACTTGTCTTGCCCCAGGAAATCGCCGCTTTTGAACTGGCGAATGTAGAGGTAGACCGTGTGTTTGGAGATATTCAGGCGATCGGCCACCTGGTTGATGGCATCTTTAATATCGAAAATCCCTTTCTCATAGAGATTCAGTACGATCTGACGATTCTTGGCGTTGTTCGAGACGTTGCGATCGGCATTCACCTCTTCGATTGTGAATTCAAGCGTCTGGGTCACCAGATCTTCAACGGAAGACGCAAAGTTGACTGATGAGCCAACGTCTGGCGTTTCTGGTGGAATAAAGGTGCTCATGATTTGCGAGAACGGCACGTCAAGGTTCATGTTGATGCACAGCAGCCCGATCACACGGTGCTCGCGGTTTCGGATAGCGATGGTTTCTGATTTCATCAGCACGCCACTTTTGGCGCGAGTGAAATAACATTTGGAGACGCTGCTGTCCGCGCCGGTCATGTCATGCAGCATACGCAATGCAAGGTCGGTGATGGGCGAACCAATTTTACGGCCGGTGTGCTCACCATTAGCGATGCGGATGGCGGAACACTTAAGATCCTGCAGGGAGTGCAATACGATTTCGCAGTGGGACCCAATGAGCATCGCTAACCCGTCCACTACCGCCTCGTAGGATTTGAGAATATCGAAGTCGGTCTGGTCGAAAGGACGTTGATCCAGTAAATCAAGCTCACTGGTTTCGTTGGTTAAAAGCGACCTGGACATGAAAAAAACACTCCTTTTCAGGAGCCTGTCGTTACGTTTTCAGGGCAGGCTCATTATCTACACGGACAACTAAATTAATACAGCGTGTATAACGCTTTCCAGTGTTAATTATATCTGCCCCACAATAAAAAAAACCGCCGCCTTTAAGGCGGCGGTTTCTGTGACATTACTTCCTGGCAGCAGCGGCTTTGTTGTCAGCCGGCGCGTCTGCTTTCGCATCCGCTTTCGGTGCTGGTTTGATGTCCAGCAGTTCTACGTCGAAGACCAGCGTAGAGTTGGCCGGGATACCCGGAACGCCAGTTTTGCCGTAAGCCAGATCCGGTGGGATGACCATCTTGATCTTGCCGCCTTTCTTGATGTTTTTCAGACCTTCAGTCCAGCCTGGGATCACACCATCCAGACGGAAAGAGAGCGGCTCACCACGGGTGTAAGAGTTATCGAACTCTTTACCGTCGATCAGCGTACCTTTGTAGTTAACCACAACGGTATCGCTGTCTTTTGGCGCGTCGCCAGTACCTTCTTTCTCTACTTTATACACCAGGCCAGTAGAAGAGGTTTTTACACCCTTCTCTTTAGCAAAGGTATCACGGTAGGCTTTGCCTTTCGCTTCGTTGTCTTTAGCATCTGCTTCCATTTTGGTCTGAGCAGCGCCTTTCACGCGGGCTTCAAACGCCTGCAGAGTCTGTTCGATTTCCTGGTCAGACAGTTTGCTCTTGTCTGCAAACGCATCCTGAACACCCGCGATCAGCTGAGCCTTGTCCAGTTTGATGCCCAGTTTTTCCTGCTCTTTCAGAGAGTTTTCCATGTAACGGCCCAGAGATGCGCCCAGTGCGTAGGCGGATTTCTGGTCGTCATTTTTGAACGCCGCTTTGCTGTCTGCAGTCGCAGCAGGCTTCGCAGCGGTATCAGCAGCGAAAGACAGCGGTGCGTTCAGCGCGACAGCCATCGTGGTCGCCAGCAGCGTTACTTTAAACAGTGATTTCATCCATATCTCCAGGGCCTGGGGACTCTCACCCCAGCATTAAACGTAAATGAGTGACGTACTATAAATCGTTGCGGAAGAAATCTACAGACAGACTCCCCCGATTATCGCCACTTTTCAGACTATTTTTGTTTAAATAAGTTTCTTGCCAGGAGGGCGGATACTGCACTTAAGGATAAACTCAGTTAAACTTCGCCGCCGCTGGCCTGTTATGGCTACTGAGAAATGAACGAGGTGAATGATGAAGGACACAATGACAGAAGCGAGACTGGCTGAACTGGAAAGCCGCCTGGCTTTTCAGGACATCACCATCGAAGAACTGAACCAGACCGTGACCGCGCATGAACTTGAAATGGCGAAACTGCGTGACCACCTGCGTCTGTTGACGGAAAAGCTGAAAGCCACACAGACGTCAAACATTGCGTCTCAGTCAGAAGAGACGCCACCACCTCATTACTGAGGCGTAAAAAAAGCGGGAATATCCCGCTTTTTTATTTTCCGCATAACGGAATTAGTGGCAACCGCAACCGCCATGACCGCCGCAACCACCTTTACCGTGGTCATGACCATGGTCGTGATCGTGGCCGTGACCACCGCAGCAGCCGTCGTGGCCGTGATCGTGGTCATGGTCGTGACCGTGCGCACCGTGAACATGGCCGTGAGCCAGTTCTTCTTCGGTCGCTTCACGGATCGCAACAACTTCTACGTTGAATTTCAGGTTCTGACCAGCCAGCATGTGGTTGCCGTCAACCACAACGTGGTCGTCTTCAACTTCAGTGATTTCAACCGGCACAGGACCCTGGTCAGTTTCAGCCAGGAAGCGCATGCCAACCTGCAGTTCGTCAACGCCCATGAACACGTCTTTAGGAACGCGCTGAACCAGGTTGTCGTCATACTGACCGTAAGCGTCATTCGCGCCTACAGCAACGTCAAATTTGTCGCCAACGTCGTGACCTTCCAGCGCAGTTTCCAGGCCGGAAATCAGGGAACCGTGACCATGCAGGTAGTCCAGCGGCGCACTCACCGGAGACTCATCAACCAACACACCGTCTTCTGTACGTACCTGATAGGCCAGGCTGACCACCAGGTCTTTTGCTACTTTCATGATATCTCCTGAGCGTGGGAAAATTGCTGGCGCAGATTGTAGCGGAAATCTGCACCCGTGTACCCTTTAGCTTAAAAAAACTCAGGGCATATCGCTAGTCCGGATGAAAAATGCCGATCACTTGCTCTTCTTTGCGAACGTGATCGCGGGCTTCTTTGTCGGCCTCACGCATCTGGTGACCGCACTTAACACACTCAACGATATCGATATTATTTTCGCGCCACATGGCCAGAGTATCTTGTGCCTGGCAGGACGGGCACTTTGCACCCGCGATAAAGCGTTTACGTACAGCCATCTTTCGTTACCCTTTATTCAAATTCATCCCAGCCGTCGAGCTGGCGTCGTTCCTGTTGCATCTCACGCTGGAAAATCTCTTCCAGCTCACGACGCGCCTCCCGCACGCGGGAGATCTGCGCCGTATCGGTATGTACCGGCATCAGCTCACGCAGCATTCGCATATCCAGCCGGCGGAAATGCATCTGGGCGCGCTGAGCCTGGTGCGGATGCATACCCAGTGAAATCAGTGCCTTACGCCCAAGCTCCAGCGCGCTGGAGAAGGTCTCGCGGGAGAAGTGTTTCACACCCGCCTGCAAAAGTTCGTGAGCTTCAACACGTCCACGCGCACGCGCCAGGATATGCAGGTGCGGGAAATGCTGCTGGCACAGCTCTACCAGCTTCATCGTGTCTTCCGGGTCATTACAGGTAATGACGATTGACTCCGCCGCTTCCGCCCCGGCTGAGCGCAACAGTTCAAGCTGCGTCGCATCGCCGTAGTAAACCTTATAGCCATATTTACGCATCAGGTTCACCGCGCTGATATCACGCTCCAGCACCGTAATACGCATCTTATTCGCCATCAGCAAACGCCCGATAACCTGCCCGAAGCGACCAAAACCCACCACGATCACCTGCGGCTTATCATCTTCCACCCACGGCGTTTCGTCTTCATCATCTGCCGGGTTTAACCGGCGTGACAGCAGTTTGTCGACCAGCTTCATCAGCAGTGGCGTGGTCATCATCGACAGCGTGACCGTCACCAGCAACAGCGCCATCTGGTCATCTTTGAACAGTTTCTGCGACGACGCGGTAGAGAACAGCACAAACGCAAACTCTCCCCCCTGGCTTAACACGCTGGCAAACTGCATGCGTTCCGAACTGCGTAGCCCGTAAACACGAGCCAGCACATAGAGAACCAGCGTTTTCACCGCCACCAGCACGGCAACGCTGACGATAACCCACAGAAGATGGGTATAGAGCACACCCAAATTCAACGCCATCCCCACCGAAATAAAGAACAGCCCTAACAGCAGCCCTTTAAACGGATCGATAGCAATCTCCAGCTCATGGCGATATTCGCTCTCGGCAAGCAGTACCCCGGCAATGAACGTGCCAAGCGCCATCGACAGCCCCAGCGCATCCATAAACAGCGCGGAGCCGAGCACCAGCAGCAGCGTGGCGGCAGTAAACACCTCACGCACGCCCGACGCGGCGATAAAGCGGAACACCGGACGCAGTAAAAAACGTCCGCCAATCAGCATCCCCGCGAAGGCCAGCACCTTCATGGAGACTTTCACCCAGTCGAAATGATCGTCGCCGGAGCCCGCCAGCAGCGGCACCAGCGCTAACGCCGGGATCACCGCTAAATCCTGGAACAACAGCACCGAAAAGCCCAGTTGTCCCGCCTCGTTACGGTTCATCCCTTTGTCGCGCATCATCTGCAGCGCCATCGCCGTCGAGGACATCGCAAGGCCAATCCCACCAATGACCGCCGCCTGCCACGAGAAGTCCGTCAACATCAACAGCCCCGCCAGAATCGCGGCGCTAAACAGCACCTGCGCGGCACCGACGCCAAAGATAGACTGCCGAAGCTGCCACAGCTTGGACGGGTTCAGTTCAAGGCCGATGATAAACATCAGGAACACGACGCCAAGCTCCGAGAAGTGGAGGATTTCATCCACATCGCTGATAAACCCAAGGCCCCAGGGTCCAATGGCGATCCCCGCCAGCAAATACCCCAGCACCGCGCCAATGCCAATCCGCGCGGCCAGCGGCACGGCCACAACCGCTGCAAATAAAAACAACACCCCGGCAAGGAGCAAATTCGATCCTTCCATTAACGACCTCCTGCCGAAATCGGTGACGCCAGCCACTCGCCATAGGCTCTGGCATGGCTCGCCAGTGCTTCAGGCTGCTGACGACGTGCCCAGTAAACAATAATCGGATTCATCCAGTGCATACGGCACATCGCCGCCGTCAGCTCAAAAGGGCGCAGGATATCGCTCATCGGATAGCGGTTCAGCCCGTCGTGACGGTAAGCGCTCTCTGGCTCACCGGTCGTGATGACGCTACGCCAGTACTTTCCCGCCAGCTGGTTGCCCCCTACCCCGCTGGAGAAACCCCGGCTCAGCACGCGGTCGAGCCACTCTTTGAGCAGCGCCGGACAGCTATAGGTATAGAGCGGATGCTGGAACACAATCACGTCATGCTGACGCAGCAGCTCCTGCTCGTAAGGAATATCAATAAAGAAATCAGGATAGTGCGCGTAGAGATCGTGCACCGTCACGTTGCTGAGCTGTGTAGCCGGTTTAAGCAGTACCCGGTTCGCCACCGAGTCCTGAGATTCCGGATGGGCATACAGCAGCAGCACTTTTGCTGTCTGAGACATCATTCCCCTCCCGGTTCTGTTTCTGTTTTTGTGTATCGTCGTTGTTTTGGGCTACCATGGCGGCCCGGTGCGGAAAATGGCCCACACCTTACATTATCATAATGACAAATTAACATAGTCGGAACATACGGCGCTTCTATGATTGTTTTCTCCTCGTTACAAATTCGTCGCGGCGTGCGCGTCCTGCTGGATAACGCCACTGCCACTATCAATCCGGGTCAAAAGGTCGGGCTGGTCGGCAAAAATGGCTGCGGTAAATCCACCCTGCTGGCACTGCTGAAAAACGAGATTAGCGCGGATGGCGGTAACTTTACCTTTCCGGGGAACTGGCAGCTCGCATGGGTAAACCAGGAGACGCCGGCCCTGAGCGAACCGGCGCTCGACTATGTTATCGACGGCGACCGTGAATACCGCAAACTGGAAGCGGAACTCAACGCCGCCAACGAACGCAACGACGGTCACGCCATCGCCACCGTTCATGGCAAGCTGGACGCCATTGACGCCTGGACCATTCGCGCCCGCGCCTCCAGCCTGCTGCACGGCCTGGGCTTCAGCAACGAGCAGCTCGAACGCCCGGTCAGCGATTTCTCCGGCGGCTGGCGCATGCGTCTTAACCTGGCGCAGGCGCTGATCTGCCGTTCTGATTTATTGCTGCTCGATGAACCGACGAACCACCTCGATCTCGATGCGGTTATTTGGCTGGAGAAGTGGCTCAAGAGCTATCAGGGCACTCTGATTCTGATCTCCCACGACCGTGATTTCCTCGACCCGGTGGTGGATAAAATCATTCATATCGAACAACAAACGATGTTCGAGTACACCGGCAATTACAGCTCCTTCGAGCGCCAGCGCGCGACGCGCCTTGCCCAGCAGCAGGCAATGTACGAAAGCCAGCAGCAGCGCGTGGCGCACCTGCAGAGTTTCGTTGACCGTTTCAAAGCCAAAGCCTCAAAAGCCAAGCAGGCCCAGAGCCGCATCAAGATGCTGGAACGCATGGAGATGATTGCTCCGGCACACGTGGATAACCCGTTCCACTTCAATTTCCGCGAGCCGGAAAGCCTGCCGAATCCACTGCTGAAGATGGAAAAGGTCAGCGCGGGCTATGGCGATCGCATTATCCTCGACTCCATTAAACTTAACCTGGTACCGGGTTCACGTATCGGTTTGCTGGGGCGTAACGGTGCCGGTAAGTCCACATTGATTAAACTGCTGGCAGGCGAGCTTAACCCGATCAGCGGCGAAATTGGTCTGGCGAAGGGCATTAAACTCGGTTACTTCGCCCAGCATCAGCTGGAATTTTTACGCGCGGATGAATCTCCCATCCAGCACCTGGCGCGTCTGGCTCCGCAGGAGATGGAGCAGAAACTGCGTGACTACCTCGGCGGCTTTGGCTTCCAGGGTGATAAGGTCACTGAAAACACCGAGCGCTTCTCTGGCGGTGAAAAAGCCCGTCTGGTGCTGGCGTTAATCGTCTGGCAGCGCCCGAACCTGCTGCTGCTCGATGAACCGACCAACCACCTCGATCTCGATATGCGTCAGGCGCTGACCGAAGCGCTGATTGAGTTCGAAGGCGCGCTGGTTGTCGTCTCGCACGATCGTCACCTGATCCGCTCCACCACCGACGATCTCTACTTAGTGCATGACGGCAAAGTCGAGCCGTTCGACGGCGACCTGGAAGACTATCAGCAGTGGCTGACGGACGTGCAGAAGCAGGAAAACCAGCCGGACGAGTCAGCGAAAGATAACGCCAACAGTGCGCAGGCGCGTAAAGATCAGAAGCGTCGTGAAGCGGAGCTACGCACCCAGACGCAGCCGCTGCGTAAAGAGATTGCCCGCCTTGAAAAAGAGATGGAAAAACTCAACGCCACGCTTGCCACCGTTGAAGAGAAGCTGGGCGACAGCGACCTGTACGATCAGAGCCGCAAAGCTGAACTGACGGAGTGCCTGCAAACCCAGGCGAAAACGAAATCCAGCCTCGAAGCGTGTGAAATGGCGTGGCTGGACGCGCAGGAACAGCTGGAAGCGATGCTGCAGGCCGACTAACACGCCGGGAGGAGTATGAGTTTCGATATCACGAGCGACATTACATTCCGTAAGCTCAGCATCTTCATGACGTTCATGGAGAAAGGCAATATCGCGCGTACTGCCGAAACTCTGGGCCTGAGCGGCGTCAGCGTCCATCGTGCGCTGCATACGCTGGAAGAAAACGTGCGCTGCCCGCTCTTCACCCATAAGGGTCGCAACCTGATTGCGCTTCCCTCCGCGTGGACACTGCTGGAGTATTGCCAGGAAGTGATGCAGGTGATGGAGCGCGGGCTGGAAGAATCGCGCAAAATCGCCGGTATCGGACAGGGGCGCTTGCGCGTCGGTACGCTCTACTCGCTGACGCTGGAAACCGTGCCACGACTGATCATGGGCATGAAGCTGCGTCGCCCGGATCTGGAGATGGATCTGACGATGGGCTCCAATGACACGTTGCTGCATATGCTCGACGACGGCTCACTGGACGCGATTTTAATCTCCATCTCCGAAAGCGATATCGACCGCAACAGCCTCGAAGTTTTGCCCCTGTTTCACGACGACATATTCCTTGCCGCACCCGCTTCTGCCGCGCTGAATACCAGCGGACTGGCCGATCTGCGTGATTACAAAGATCAGAAATTTGTCTCCCTGGCGGAAGGCTTCGCCACTTACGCAGGCTTCCAGGAAGCGTTCCATATCGCCGGTTTTGAGCCGGAGATCGTCACCCGCGTGAATGACATCTTCTCGATGCTGAGCCTGGTGCAGGCGGGCGTTGGCTTTACGCTGATGCCGGGCAGGATGAAGAAGGTGTATGAGAATTCGGTGCAGCTATTGAAGCTGGCGCAGCCGTACCAGATGCAGCAGCTTATTGCGATTGTCTTTGCCCGCAACCGCGAGCAGGACCCGAGCCTGCGAGCATTAGCCGCCGAGGGGCGGATGTACGCCCGCAGTTTGCAGGAGGGTGCCTGATTCCTTGCCGGGTGGCGACGCGATGCGTCTTACCCGGCCTACAAACCCATTCCACCGAACCTGCAGGCCCGGTAAGCGCAGCGCCACCGGACAAAAAAACTCAACGCTGAAGCCGACCCGCCAGGTGCACCGCGACGTCCACCCCGCTGCGTTCCAGCGAAATCGCCTCTCCTTCCCATGCAGCCTGACGCGTCAGGCAGGTCAGTACACCTCCGGGCGGCATCTCAATCGCCAGCCGCGCTTCGCGTTCATTCGCAGAAATCACCGCCTCCTGCCAGCGCACCGTGCGCGCCATGTTCATCGCCAGGTCGTCAGCGATTCTTTCCGGCTGCCAGAGCACGCGCCCGGTGCTGCCGCTCAGATACGCACAGCGTGGGCGAGAAAGCGTGACGGAATTAAATGCGTCGACCAGTTTCTGCGCGGGCTCCGCCAGCAGTTCACAGTGCGACGGCACGCTGACCGCCAGGCGATGCGCCTTACTCGCGCCTTTCGCCAGCGCACGTGATGCCACCTGCGCCATTCCTTCATCACTTCCGGCAATCACAATCTGCGTTTCGGCATTCAGGTTGGCGATATATGTTCCGGTGCCTTCGATAAGCTGTTCCACCTGCGGCAGGGTTAAGCCCATGATTGCCGTCAGACCGTAACCGTGCGGGTACGCCTGCTCCATCAGATCGCCGCGCAGCGCCACCAGCGTAAGCGCGTCCGTAAAGTCCAGCGCACCGGCGACGACCGCCGCAGGGTATGCCCCAATGGACAGCCCGCTGACAATATCCGGCGACACGCCACGTCGTTCCAGCTCACGCGCCCAGGCCACGCCTGCAATCAGCAGTGAAAGCTGTACCGCACGGGTGTGCGCCAGCGAGGCTGTGCTGTCCAGCGTATCGACTTCAGCACCCAGCACGTCGCGCGCCTGAGCCAGCTCCGTTCCCGGCAGGTTCTGCAGCATACCTTCGTGCTGCGTGCCCTGCCCCGGAAAGGTAAACAGTATTTTCATCACTCCTCCCTGTGCCACGGGTCCGTCACCAGACGTGGCCCACGGCCGGTTTTCAGCAGCGTTTTGCCCTCGCGCAGCCACTCCGCCAGCGCGAATCCACCTTCGGGTGTGTCCACCTGCGTATCCGCCCGGCACAACGCGCGGCTGAGCTGAGACTGCCAGCCAGAAAAGGCGTCAGCGGCAATCGGCAGTGGGGCGCGGATCAGCAGATCAAGATCGCTGTCGGCATGAATAACCGGAATACCGGTCGCCAGCGCGTAGCCGGTGCTGCCGGTAATGCCCCACGTCCACGGCCACGCCTGCTGAGAAAGCTGTAACGCCACCTGAACCGGTGGCTGAGTCACAAAGGGTGAACGCAGCAGATCGGCTGTTACGCTCAGATCTTCCGGTGAAACCACACGCAACACGTTTTCAGGTTTCACCCATCCGGCCGCCCGCTGGTCGCGACGCAATCCACGCACACCAACGGGAATACGGCCTTCATTATCAACATCACGCCGCACTACCACCGGCAAGCCGGTATGCCACGCCGCATCCACCCAGGATTCGGTGATACCTTCCAGCGCGTCACGCGCGTTAAGCCAGATGAGGTCGTGCGGGCGTAATGTTGTGGTCATGATTACATTCCTGAAGTCAGCGAGATAAACAGCGGCAGCGACAGGATACACAGTACGGAGCTTAACAGCAGCACGGCTTCTGCATCCGGCGACTGCACGCCAAAGCGGTTACCGAATACCACGCCGAAGAAGCCCGCAGAGAGCGCAATCATCAGAATAGCGGTGATCGCCACGGAGCCGTGCAGACCGAAGATTAAAACGATACCCCAGGCAATGGCTGGCTGAATCAGCAGCTTGGCAATGGTTGAAGTGATAACCATGGTGTTGATCTGCAGCTTACGGGCAGAGAGGATCACCCCGGTCAGGAACAGCGCCGCAGCGGTCGCAGACAGTCCCAGCGGTTTAATGGCAGCAAGCACCAGCTCCGGCATTTTGATGCCAATGGCGGACAAAATCACACCCAGCAGCGGCCCCATCACGATCGGTTTTTTAATCGAGCGCCACATCAGCACCGGCAGCATGGAGAGCGTAGAACCCGAGTTATTCCCCTCAGCACGCGCTTTCTCACGCTCCAGGATCAGCAGGCAGAACGGCGTCATCAGTACCGAACCGCAGGCAATGGAGACCGCCACAGACAGCGACGTGGAAGACCCTTCACCCAGTACGCTACCCAGAATCGGCAGACCGAGCGCCGCATAGTTTGGCAGAGCAACCGTCAGGGTCAGCACCGCTGCATCCTGCGGAGATTTTTTAAAGACTTTGGTGGCGAGGAAGTAGATTGCCGCATAGGTAATCCACATCGCCAGCGTCAGCACCAGGATCAGCGGCGACTGCGCCACAATGCCGGTCCACGGGGTCTGCACGGTCGCGCTGAACAGCGCAGCAGGCAGGGCAAAATCCATCACGAAAATATTGAGCAGGGAAACATTTTTGTTATCGACCATCTTTGCCTTACCGGCCCAGAATCCCAGCAGCATGATGACGAAAATCGGTGCAAGAGCATGAACAATTACGTAAGTCATAAATCACCTGTGATTAAAAAGAAGTAGCACTGGCGCGATGATTATTATTTTCAGGATGCAGGTTCCCACGCAGGCGCAGCCTTCGCGCCCGCGGGGTAATGCATCTGGCAGGTCTCTTTTTACTTACCAGCTTGCTCGCATACGTTCGCGTACGAGGGCTGAGCTGCGGCGGTTGTCAGCACCCAGACGGGTTTTCAACGTGGTGTCCTGACGAGCGTCATGGATGGCCTGTTGCAGGGTGGTTTTCACCTGCGTCAGATCGTTTTCAGACGGGGCATCCGGGTTGCTGATATCCAGCAGGTTAGACAGCAGCCCCAGCGTGGCGTAGTTGCTGATGTCATAGGCCATTGGCGGAATGGTCGCCGCCAGTTTTTCCAGCGCCTCGACGGTACGCAGCGTAATGCGCGCCGCAGACTCTTTGCCCATCGCGTGGATCAGCACACCTTTGTCGTTGAACGCGATCAGACGGTTGGCCTGGTAGCCGTGCGCCAGAAACGCGCCAGACATCGCTTTGCCGACGATAAGCCCAATCACCGGGTGACCAGCCAGACGCGCGTTAGCATACGCAGCGGCGGCACCGGCCAGCGCCTGGTGGATACCAAACGCCTCTTCGCGACGGCCATAGGCCTGGCTTGGGACGTCGATCACTGCCACAATCGGGCGTTTCACGGATTTATCAGCATCGGCAGCCACGGTTTCGCTGACCACTTTTGCCAGGGTCCAGCCCTCCAGCAGGCCGACTTCACCTTTCGCCGCGCGCGGGAAGTGGTTGTTGGCATCCGGTACGACGGCAACAAAACGCACCGCTTCACCGTTAAGCTCGCCATCGGCCGCCTGCACGGACGGGCATAATCCCTCCAGACGTTTGG
Organism: Enterobacter sp. MALB-1; assembly: GCF_041021625.1. Taxonomy (NCBI): domain Bacteria; kingdom Pseudomonadati; phylum Pseudomonadota; class Gammaproteobacteria; order Enterobacterales; family Enterobacteriaceae; genus Enterobacter; species Enterobacter sp. MALB-1. The sequence goes on along the minus strand of NZ_JBDPJL010000001.1, from coordinate 432,390 downwards.
CGTTCGGGGCGAGGGTTTCCAGCCAGAGTTCGCCACGGCTTACTGAGTTAGTCATCATTTCACCTCCCGTGCAAAGAGCGCGTTAATCTGTTCGGCATCGGCCTGTTTGCGGGTGTCGAAATTCGTCAGACGCTTCAGGTAATCGTCATAGTTATCGGTGCGATGTTTTGCCGGTACACCTTTAGCAATCGCCTCGTTCATCGCCTGTTTCACGGCGTTAACACCGTCGCCCACCAGCGCATCCACCAGACCACTCTGATAGCGTACTTCGCCGCCGGTCATGCTCCAGATAAACGGACGGTCGCGGGAGTCATACTCTTCAATGCCCGCTTCCTGCTCGATAACCTGCGGACCATTGAGGCCGAGACGCGCTTCACGGGTCACAATCAGGTAGCTGCAGAGCGCCGCCGCGATGGACATCCCGCCGAAGCAGCCCACGGTCCCGGCGACAATCCCGACCACCGGGGTATAGCGACGCAGGTCAACAATCGCGGCGTGGATATCGGCAATCGCCGCCAGGCCTAGGTTAGCTTCCTGCAGACGCACGCCGCCGGTTTCGAGGCACAGCACCGCCTGAGTCGGAATGCCGTTGCGGTTATCTTCTGCCGCCAGCTCCAGCGCCGCCGCCATTTTCGCGCCGGACACTTCGCCCATGCTGCCGCCCTGGAACGCGCCTTCAATCGCCACAACCACCGCAGGCTGACCGTTGAGGGTGCCTTTGGCGACAACCATGCCGTCATCCGCCTGCGGGACAATACCCTGAGGCCCAAGCCACGGGGAGATAATGCCTTCAAACGGCCCCAGCAGTTCACGATAGCTGCCGTCATCCAGCAGCGCCTGCGCACGCTGGCGCGCTTTCAATTCGATAAAGCTGCTGTCATCACGCATGGCTCACCCCTTCAAAAACCTGTTCGATACGAATGCGTGCCACGCCCGGCGTTGCGCCGAAATCGTGGATGGTCAGTTTGCCCGCAGGCAGGCTGCTGACGGTCTGCAGGCGGTTGAACAACGCCTCCCAGCGACCACGGCTGTTATCGACGGAGGTGGTGATATCAATGGTTAAGGTCTGGCCCGGTTCGGCGGTGAATAGCACCTCCATATCCCCGGAGCCGACTACCCCTGCCATCGCCCTGCCGCTTAATGCGCGGCTGGCTGGCACGGTTAATGTGATTTTTTCCATAACATCCTCTTAATGCTTTGAATATGGCGTTTCGACGCGGTCAAGAAACAGCGTGGCGGCAAGCAGATCGGCGGCTCCGCCGGGAGAAGCATTCAGCGCCAGCATCTCGCGATCCAGCCTCGCCAGCGCCTGCTGGCCTGCGAACGTTGCGCACCCTCCGGCGTTGAGCACCGCGCGGGCACCGTCCTGCATGGCATCCAGCCCCTCCATTCCGGCGCGAGACAGCACGCAGGTATCGGTGAGCGAGGTCATGATCGCCATCAGCGCGTTGAGCCTCGCCTGCGCTTCACTGCTGCCGTTGAGACGGCTCAGGCGAAGCTGCGGCAACGCGCGTTGCATGATGTGCGGGAACGCCTGCTGCGCCTCTTCGCGTGCGCCCGGCACGCGGTAGCGGTGCGTAGCGCGCAGCCCTTTACTGAACACTTTTGGAGCTGCATCGTCCGGCAGTTTCGCCAGCTGTGCGGCGGTGTTGGCAACGGCTTGCGCACGGGCGTCACCGCCCAGCATTGCCACGGCGCTCACCAGCAATCCCAATGCCCAAATCGCGCCACGGTGCGTGTTGACGCCACCGGTTGCTGCCATCATCTGCTTTTCGCCTTCGCGTCCGAGCCGCCCGACGGTTTGTCTGAGCGCGATATCTGCGGGACGCTGCCAGCTCTGTTGCGCCAGCGCCTGAAACGTGGGGGTCAGGCTGTGCGCGGAGCGCTCCATCAGCGCAAGTGATAAATCGTGGTGCGCGCCGTTCCCCCGACTGTCCACCAGACCGGGTTTAGGGCTTAATCGTGCTTCGTCAATCAGACATTGCGTGGCGGTTCGCGCCAGCCATTCGGCACCGCCTTCAACCTGAATCCGGGGCAGAAGTTTCATTACCAGCTCCGGAATTTCGCAGGTGGGTTGTAAAGACCGCCGGACCATTCCACCAGGTCAGACACGCTGCCTGCTGCCAGCAGAGAACGCGTTGCATCGGTGCGGCGAATCCCCATATCTTCCGGGTACACCACTTTTCCGCTCTGGCGCAGTTCCGCCACGCGTCTGGCGTCAACGCCCAGACCGATATCGGTGATACCCGCAACAGCCGCGACCATGGCACGACGCTCCTCAAGGTCTTTCGCGCGGTAGAGGTAAGCAATCCCCTCTTCCGTCAGCACGTGAGTCACGTCATCGCCGTAGATCATCACCGGCGCGAGCGGCATGCCGGAGGCTTTCGCCACGTCGATGGCATCCAGTTTTTCCACAAAGGTGGGTTTCACACCCGCCTGGAAGGTTTCCACCATCTGCACGACCAGTTTTTTACCGCGCTGCATTGGGTCAGGCTCGGTAATCATGTTGAGCCAGGCCGGAGTAGCATGACGACGGCCGTGCGGGTCATGGCCCATGTTTGGTGCGCCGCCGAAGCCGGAGAGACGACCACGCGTCACCGTTGAAGAGTTAGCGTAACCATCCACCTGCAGCGTAGAACCGATAAACATATCGACCGCATACTGGCCTGCCAGCTGGCAGAAGGCGCGGTTGGAACGCATGGAGCCATCGGCACCGGTAAAGAAGACATCAGGGCGGGCACGGATATACTCTTCCATCCCCAGTTCGCCGCCGAAGCAGTGCACGCTCTCCACCCAGCCGCTCTCGATCGCCGGGATCAGCGTTGGGTGCGGGTTCAGCGTCCAGTGTTTACAGATTTTGCCTTTAAGTCCGAGCTGTTCACCGTAGGTTGGCAGCAGCAGCTCAATCGCTGCAGTGTTAAAGCCAATCCCGTGGTTCAAAGACTGCACCTGGTGTTCCGCGTAGATGCCTTTGATCGCCATCATCGCCATCAGGATATGTTCCTGTTTGATCAGGCGCGGGTCGCGGGTGAACAGCGGTTCGATAAAGAACGGCTTATCCGCAACGACGACGTAATCAATCCAGGAACCCGGAATATCGACGCGCGGCAGGTCGCATTCGTCGTCCACCAGCTCGTTCACCTGTGCGATGACGATACCGTCATGGAACGCGGCGGCTTCCACCAGCGCAGGTGTATCTTCGGTGCTCGCGCCGGTATAGAGGTTGCCTTTGCGATCCGCTTTAAAGCCCGCGATCAGCGCCACGTTGGGCGAGAGATCAACATACAGACGGGAATAGAGTTCGATGTAGGTATGGATCGCACCGATTTCGAGCTGACCATCTTCCAGCAGTTGCGAGATACGCAGGCTCTGGGTGCCGGAGAAAGAGAAGTCCAGTTTGCGGGCGATGCCTTTCTCAAAGATATCCAGATGCTCACTGCGGCCAACGCTTGGCATGATCATATGCAGGTCGTGCACGATTTGCGGGTTCACTTCAGCCAGTGAACGGGAAAGGAAATCCGCCTGCTTCTGGTTGTTGCCTTCCAGAACGACTTTGTCGCCCGGTGCGATCAGTTTTTCCAGCATGGCGACAAGATCGCCGGTTGGCAGTACCTTGCCCTGCACCGGTATGGACGCCAGACGACGCGCTTTTTCTGTGCGTCGAGTGTTCCATTGCCGGGTGGGTGTTTGCCCAGATAACATTATTAACCTCCTGATTCAGCGCATCATTCTGATTTGCTTAACGTTGAGTAAAGTGTGCGCTCTGGTGAGAAAGGCATCAATTAAGCGTAGAGTGGAATCATTAGCCTGAGAGTAATAATCAGGGTAAAGATTTGTGATCGGGATCAGTTCATGTTTCGGAAAAACGGGCTAAACGGGGTACAATTCGGAAGGTATAGTAAATAACTGACAATAATTACATCGCCGTTATGACCCAAATCATTCCATCAGACTTCGACATTGCAGCCGAAGAGAGCGCCGGATTCGTGCCGATGCGCGGCGTGGCTAACCCGCACCTGCAGACCATGCTGCCGCGCCTGATCCGCCGCAAGCTACAGTTCACCCCACACTGGCAACGCCTTGAGTTGCCGGACGGTGATTTTGTGGATCTCGCCTGGAGCGAAGCACCAGACCAGGCCCGCCATAAACCGCGTCTGGTTGTTTTTCATGGTCTGGAAGGCAGCCTGAATAGCCCTTACGCACACGGGTTGATTCAGGCGGCAAAAGCGCGCGGCTGGCTCGGCGTGGTGATGCATTTTCGCGGCTGCAGCGGCGAGCCGAACCGCCAGAAACGCATTTACCACTCCGGTGAAACCGAAGACGGCACCTGGTTTTTACGCTGGCTGAGGGAGAACTTTGGCACAGTGCCAACCGCAGCCGTGGGCTACTCGCTGGGGGGCAACATGCTGGCCTGCCTGCTGGCCAAAGAGGGTGACGCGGTGCCGCTGGAGGCGGCGGTAATTGTTTCCGCGCCGTTTATGCTGGAGCAGTGCAGCTACCATATGGAAAAAGGGTTTTCACGGGTGTATCAGCGTTACCTTCTTAACCTGCTGAAAGCCAACGCGGCTCGCAAACTTAAGGCGTATCCGGATACGTTGCCCGTCAGCCTGCAACAGCTCAAGCGCGTGAAGCGTCTGCGCGAGTTTGACGATCTGATCACCTCGAAGATCCACGGCTTTGCGGATGCCATTGACTATTATCGTCAGTGCAGCGCGATGCCGTTATTGAACCAAATCACAAAGCCGACGCTGATTATCCACGCCAAAGATGACCCGTTTATGGATCACCACTCTATTCCGGCACCCGACCATTTACCGGCAAACGTGCAGTATCAACTTACGGAATACGGCGGACACGTCGGCTTTGTTGGCGGCACGCTGCGTCGGCCCAAAATGTGGCTGGAAACGCGCATTCCTGACTGGTTAACGGCTTATCTGGACGGTAAACAATGATTATTCCCTGGCAGGATCTGGCTCCCGAAACGCTCGATAATCTGATTGAAAGTTTTGTATTACGTGAAGGCACCGATTATGGTGAACATGAACGTTCGCTTGAGCAAAAGGTCAGCGATGTGAAGCGCCAGCTCAAAAGCGGCGACGTGGTGCTGGTGTGGTCCGAACTGCATGAGACAGTCAATATCATGCCCCGCAACGCGTTTCACGGCTGAGCTTAAAACCTTTCCAGTCAGGGAGTTGCTATGTCTGCCAGACATCCGGTTATTGCCGTAACGGGTTCGAGTGGTGCGGGAACCACCACCACCAGCCTCGCCTTTCGCAAGATTTTCGCCCAGTTGAATTTACGGGCGGCAGAGGTCGAAGGCGACAGCTTTCACCGCTACACGCGCCCGGAGATGGACATGGCCATCCGCAAGGCGCGCGATCTGGGTAAACACATCAGCTATTTCGGCCCGGAGGCCAATGATTTCGGCCTGCTGGAGCAAACCTTCGCTGAATACGGTCAGAGCGGTAAAGGGCAATCCCGTAAATACCTGCATACCTACGATGAAGCCGTTCCCTGGAACCAGGTGCCGGGGACGTTCACGCCCTGGCAGCCGCTGCCGGAACCGACCGACGTGCTGTTTTATGAAGGGCTACACGGCGGCGTGGTTACGCCGCAGCACGACGTGGCGCGCCATGTGGATCTGCTGGTCGGCGTAGTGCCGATCGTTAACCTCGAGTGGATACAGAAGCTGACGCGTGACATGAGCGAGCGCGGCCATTCGCGTGAAGCGGTGATGGATTCGGTGGTACGCTCAATGGAAGATTATATTAACTTCCTGACGCCGCAGTTTTCCCGCACCCATATCAACTTCCAGCGCGTCCCCACGGTGGATACCTCTAACCCGTTCGCCGCCAAAAGTATCCCGTCGCTGGATGAGAGCTTTGTGGTGATCCATTTCCGCAATCTCGAAGGTATCGATTACCCCTGGCTGCTGGCGATGCTGCAGGGCTCGTTTATTTCTCACATGAATACATTGGTGGTGCCGGGCGGGAAAATGGGGCTGGCGATGGAGTTAATTATGACACCGCTGGTGCAGCGGTTGATGGAAGGGAAGCAGATCGCGTAAGTTTTTTGCCCGGTGGCGCTGCGCTTACCGGGCCTACGTTCATGCTTTTGTAGGGCGGGTCAGCGAAGCGCCACCCGCCAAAAGATTAAGCCTCAATCACTTCATACGAATGGGTGATTTTTACCGCTTTCTCCAGCATTAACGCCACAGAGCAGTATTTCTCCGCAGAAAGATCCACCGCGCGTGATACCGCCGCATCTTTCAGCTCCTTGCCGGTAACAATAAAGTGCAGATTAATGTGCGTAAACAGGCGCGGTGCCTCTTCGCGGCGTTCAGATGTGAGTTTGACTTCGCAATCGGTCACATCGTGGCGGCCTTTTTGCAGAATCGACACCACGTCGATTGCGCTGCATCCGCCCGCCGCCATCAGCACCATCTCCATCGGGCTTGGGGCTTTGTCGCCGGAGTTCCCGTCCATCAAAATCTGGTGTCCTGAAGCGGACTCGCCCAGGAACGTTAACCCTTCAACCCACTTTACACGCGCTTGCATATTCATTAACTCCAACGTTGCATTTTTGATGACAGATTACGCGCGCGTTACATTTCTCGCAACGGAAGGCGACCTGCATCATGCTGAAGCGAGACACCAGGAGACACGCGGCTAAAGCTATGCTAAAACACTCTGGATGCTACAGTAATACATTGACGTTACACATGTATGCAGAGGACATCAAACTTTACTGGCTGCGAAACGTTACGACAGCCGACTTCCCAGGGTATGGGTAAGAATTCGATTGCAACCCCAGAGTCCGGATGCATCTTATGACTCTGGTGACAGCTTATAACAGAGGATAACAGCGCATGGTGCTTGGCAAACCGCAAACAGACCCGACTCTCGAATGGTTCTTGTCTCATTGCCACATTCATAAGTACCCATCGAAAAGCACTCTGATTCACCAGGGTGAAAAAGCCGAAACGTTGTATTACATCGTTAAAGGCTCGGTGGCAGTGCTGATCAAAGATGAAGAAGGGAAAGAGATGATCCTTTCTTATCTGAACCAGGGCGATTTCATCGGTGAACTGGGCCTGTTTGAAGAGGGCCAGGAACGTAGCGCCTGGGTTCGTGCAAAAACAGCATGTGAAGTGGCTGAAATTTCCTACAAGAAATTCCGTCAGTTGATCCAGGTTAACCCGGACATCCTGATGCGTCTTTCTTCCCAGATGGCTCGCCGTCTGCAGGTCACGTCTGAGAAAGTGGGTAACCTCGCCTTCCTGGACGTTACCGGCCGTATCGCGCAGACGCTGCTGAACCTGGCGAAACAGCCAGACGCCATGACCCACCCTGACGGCATGCAAATTAAAATTACCCGTCAGGAAATTGGTCAGATCGTCGGTTGCTCCCGCGAAACAGTGGGCCGTATCCTGAAAATGCTGGAAGACCAGAACCTGATCTCTGCCCACGGTAAAACTATCGTGGTTTACGGAACCCGTTAATTCCGGCCAAACGGCGTGCCATCGCAAGGTGGCACGCCGTTTTTGTCTCTATTCCCATGTGGCGCAGGCTGATTTATCACCCGGAAGTTAACTACGCACTGCGACAAACGCTGGTGTTGTGTCTTCCCGTGGCTGTGGGTCTGATCCTCGGACATCTCCAGCAGGGTCTGCTGTTTTCTCTCGTTCCCGCCTGCTGCAACATTGCCGGTCTGGATACGCCGCATAAACGCTTTTTCAAACGTCTGATTATTGGTGGCTGCCTGTTCGCAGGCTGTAGCCTCGCCGTACAGCTCCTGCTTGCCCGCGATATTCCGCTGCCGTTGATTTTGACCGTGCTGGCGATGACGCTCGGCGTGACCGCCGAAATCAGTTCGCTGCATGCCCGGTTACTCCCCGCTTCGCTGATTGCCGCCATCTTCACTCTGAGCCTTGCGGGCAATATGCCGGTGTGGGAACCGCTGCTGATCTACGCCCTCGGCACGCTGTGGTACGGGCTGTTTAACTGGTTCTGGTTCTGGCTGTGGCGCGAACAACCGCTGCGTGAATCGTTGAGCCTGCTCTACGTGCAGCTTGCAGATTACTGCGAAGCCAAATATACCCTGCTTACCCAGCACACCGATCCGGAAAAATCACTGCCGCCGCTGCTGGCGCGTCAGCAAAAAGTGGTCGATCTGATAAGCCAGTGCTATCAGCAATTACACATGCTGGCTGCCAATAAAAACCATGATTACAAGCGGCTGCTGCGTACCTTCCAGGTGGGGCTGGATTTACAGGAGCATATCTCCGTGAGCCTGCATCACCCGGAGGAAGTGCAGAAGCTGGTGGAGCGCAGCCACGCCGAAGCGGTGATCCGCTGGAACGCGCAGACCGTTTCTGCGCGCCTGCGGGTACTGGCGGACGATATTCTGTATCACCGCTACCCGACGCGATTCACCATGGACAAACAGCTCGGCGCGCTGGAGAAAATCGCCCGTCAGCACCCGGAAAACCCGGTCGGGCAGTTTGCCGCCTGGCACTTCAGCCGCATCGCCCGCGTGCTGCGCACCCAGCGGCCACTTTACCCTCGCGATCTGATGGCCGATAAACAGAAGCGTCTGCCGCTGCTGCCCGCGCTGAAAAGCTATCTTTCACTGAAATCTGCCGCCCTGCGCAACGCCGCGCGGATAAGCGTGATGCTCAGCATCGCCAGCCTGATGGGCATGGCGCTGCACCTGCCGAAGCCGTACTGGATTTTAATGACGGTACTGTTTGTGACCCAGAACGGCTACGGTGCCACGCGGGTACGCATACTGCATCGGGCAGGCGGAACGATGGCGGGGCTGATTATTGCGGGCGTGACGTTGCACTTCCACGTGCCTGAAGGCTATACGCTGGTGGGTATGCTGGCGATAACGATGGTCAGCTATCTGATTATCCGTAAAAATTACGGCTGGGCGATGGTGGGCTTTACAGTCACGGCGGTGTATACCCTGCAACTGCTGACGCTCAACGGCGAGCAGTTTATTATCGCCCGTCTGGTTGATACGCTGATTGGCTGCCTGATTGCCTTTGGCGGCATGGTCTGGCTGTGGCCGCAGTGGCAGAGCGGGTTGCTCAGGCAGAACGCCCACGACGCGCTGGAGGCCGATCAGCAGGCGATACGCTTAATCCTTAGCGACGACCCGCAGCCCTCCCCGCTGGCGTATCAGCGCATGAAGGTCAACCAGGCGCATAACGCCCTGTTCAACTCGCTGAACCAGGCGATGCAGGAGCCGGGGTTTAACGCGCACTATCTGGCTGATATGAAGCTGTGGGTAACGCACAGCCAGTTTATCGTCGAGCATATTAATGCCATGACCACGCTGGCGCGCGAGCATACGATGCTAACGCCGGATCTGGCGCAGCGCTATTTGCAATCGTGTGAAATTGCCCTGCAGCGGTGTCAGCAACGTCTGGAGTACGACGCGCCGGGCGAGTCAGGGGATTCGAATATTCTGGAAGCGCCGGAGACGTTAACTCACGGGCCGATGAGCACCCTGGAGCAGCATTTGCAGCGCGTACTGGGGCATTTAAACACCATGCACACCATTTCGTCGGTGGCATGGCGTCAGCGTCCGCATCACGGCATTTGGTTAACGCGCCGGTTAAAACGAACCGAGTATTAGCCTTTTACGATCTTCGCGACCGCTGCGGCAAAGCGGGTTAATCCGTCCTCAATGTCTTTTTCTTCCACCACCAGCGACGGTGCAAAACGCATCACGTCCGGTCCGGCGTTGAGCACCATCACCCCTTCATGGGCGGCGGCGTGCAGGAAATCGCGCGCGCGACCTTTGTACTGCGGCTTCAGTTCAGCGCCAATCAGAAGTCCCATGCCGCGGATCTCGCTGAACACGTCGTACTGGTCATCAATCTGCTGAAGATGCTGCACAAAACGTTCGCGCTTCGCGTTGACGCCGTTCAGCACCTCCGGCGTGTTAATAATATCAAACGCGGCACCGGCAATAGCGCAGGCCAGCGGGTTGCCGCCGTAGGTGGAGCCGTGGGACCCGACGTGGAACGCAGAGGCAATCTCCTGCGTGGTCAGCACCGCGCTGACCGGGAAACCCCCGCCGAGCGCTTTCGCGCTGGTCAGAATGTCCGGCGTCACGCCGTAATGCATATAGGCGAACAGGTCTCCGGTACGCCCCATGCCGCTCTGAACTTCATCAAAGACCAGCAGCGCCTGATGCGCATCGCACAGCTCGCGCAGCCCTTTCAGGAATTCCGGCGTGGCGGCAGTCACACCGCCTTCCCCCTGAATCGGCTCAACCACCACCGCACAGGTGTGGTCGTCCATCACCGCTTTCACCGCATGCAGATCGTTAAACGGCACGTGGACGATATCGGCCGGTTTCGGGCCAAAGCCGTCGGAGTATTTCGGCTGACCGCCGACGGAGACGGTAAAGAAGGAGCGCCCGTGGAAGGCGTTATGGAAAGCGATGATTTTGGTTTTGTACGGGCTATGACGCGTGGTTGCGTAGTAACGCGCCAGCTTGAAGGCCGTTTCGTTGGCTTCGGTGCCGGAGTTCATAAACAGCACGCGCTCGGCGAAGGTCGCATCAATAATCTTACGCCCCAGACGCAGCGCCGGTTCGTTGGTAAACACGTTGCTGGTGTGCCACAGGGTTTCGCCCTGGGTTTTTAGCGCCTCCACCAGCGCAGGATGGCAATGGCCCAGCGCCGTCACCGCAATACCGCCCGCGAAATCCACATACTCTTTACCCTGCTGATCCCAGACGCGGCTGCCTTTTCCTTTTACCGGGATAAACTCAGCCGGTGCATAAATCGGCAGGATCACTTCATCAAATGTTGCGCGGGTAATTGCGGGTTGTTCAGTTGCCATATCATGACCATCCATTTTTATGTCACAGTTAATGTGAAAATATAATCACAAAATATGCATAAAAAATCACAGCAAGGCAACAGATATTCAGCGATTAAGGAAATTCGCCAGCAGGTCGTGCCCCTGCTCGCTGAGAATGCTTTCCGGGTGGAACTGCACCCCTTCGAGATCCCACTCGCGATGGCGGATGCCCATGATCTCCTGGGTGTCGCTCCAGGCGGTCACGTCAAAACAGGCGGGCAGGGTTGGCGGGTCAATCACCAGAGAATGGTAGCGCGTCACGGTTAACGGGTTATTTAACCCAGTGAATACGCCCGTGCCGGTATGCGTAACCGGCGAGGTTTTACCGTGCATAACGTTAGCGGCACGCACGATGGTCGCACCAAAGACCTGCGCTATCGCCTGATGGCCCAGGCAGACACCCAGAATCGGCAGCTTGCCGGCAAAGTGTTGGATAACATCGAGAGAAATGCCCGATTCCGACGGCGTACAGGGGCCTGGTGAAATCACAATTTTCTGCGGGGCCAGCATGTCAATGTCGGCCAGGCCGATCTCATCGTTGCGGCGGACAACCACCTCCGCACCCAGTTCACAAAAATACTGGTAAAGGTTCCAGGTGAAGGAATCGTAGTTATCTATCAGCAGGATCATGGCGGCTCCGGAAAAAAATGCCGCCCTATTCTACTCAGTTTCCCGCGCTTCGCTCACTACTTTGGCAAAGATGGCGTTCAGGGCCGTTAAATCTCCCATTGCCCCGCTCTGATTAGCCGCCGCCCAGTCGTCCGGGTCGATACCTTTCCAGCTCAGCTGATAACCCGCATGGATCGCCAGCTGTTCAAAGAAGATCCGCTGGGCAATGCCATTACCGCTCATAAAAGGGTGCAGCATGTTGATTTCACAGTAGTAATGGCTAACTTTGTCTGTAAACGCCTCTTTCTGAAGACCCACCAGATACTTGTCGCTTTCCAGCGCCGCCATCAGTTCGTTACCCATCTTTTCGATGTACTCAAAATGACAAAAAGGAATGTCACCCTTAGAAATGTCGGCGGTGCGAAGCTCGCCAGCCCGTTTCATCTCTCTGCGGTATAAATGGCGGTGAATGAGACACAAATGGGGCAAACCAGGCGCAGACGGCCCCAGTTCCAGCGTCTCAATGTGGGGTTCTGAAGGACCATTACCTTTTTCAAGGAGGCAACTGGCCTGAAAATTGACGTTACGCTGCTGCTCCCAGAGACGGGATTTTTGCTTGTCGGTGAGTTTTTTCACTTAACGCCTCCCTGAATGTCCGTTTGCCACAAGTATAAGCAGCAAAACGCGCTTTCGCAGGGAGGACGAAAGAACACGAGTGAGATGGGCCCGTGTTAATGGTAATTACGGCAGCACTTTTGCGGAGAGGATAACCACCGGTTTTGACGGCACATTCTGGTATGGACCGACATCGTGCGTCTGTACCTGAGAGATTTTGTCTGCCACATCCATCCCTTTCACAACTTTACCGAAAACGGCATAGCCAAAGTCACGCTGGCCGTGGTCCAGGAAGGCGTTATCCGCAACGTTGATGAAGAACTGGCTGGTCGCGCTGTCTTTATCTGCAGTGCGCGCCATAGAGATAGTGCCACGTTTGTTCAGCAGGCCGTTGTCTGCTTCGTTTTTAATAGGCGGATTAGGCTGCTTTTGCTGCATCTGCTCATTAAAACCGCCGCCCTGCACCATAAAGCCCGGAATCACGCGGTGGAAGGTGGTGTTGTTATAGAAACCACTGTTCACATAGTCGAGGAAGTTTTTCACAGAAACGGGAGCTTTCTGGCTATTCAGTTCCAGCTCAATGTTCCCGGCGGAGGTGGTCAGCAGGACGTGGGGGTCTCCGTTTGCTGCCAGCGCAGCAGGGGAAACGGCAGAAAGAGCAAACACAGCTGCGACAGCCGCCAGTGTTGATTTGAGCATGAGAATTCCTTAACAAAGCGCAGTATAAAAAGCGAATGGCTTGATTCTAAAGAGCAGTATGAACTGAGACCAGCCTTTTACCTAATTTTACGAAATTGAAACAGTTGTAACCGCGCAAACGATTGGTTTTCACGCCGATTAATGTGACTCAGATCACATTAAAAACTGCAATAGAGTTCAAATTTTCTTTAAAAGATATGAATGGATCACTTTCGCGACTAAAATCTGCCCGCTCAAACGCAGTCAATGCGTTTTACTTTACTTTGAACAGGCCAGACATGACTAACAGCAATCGCATCAAGCTCACATGGATCAGCTTCTTCTCCTACGCCCTGACCGGCGCGTTGGTGATCGTCACCGGGATGGTGATGGGAAATATCGCAGACTACTTCCAGCTGCCCGTTTCCAGCATGAGTAACACCTTCACCTTCCTCAACGCGGGGATACTGATCTCCATCTTCCTGAATGCCTGGCTGATGGAGATCGTGCCGCTGAAAACGCAGCTACGCTTTGGTTTTGTGCTGATGGTCGCCGCTGTCGCTGGCCTGATGCTGAGCCACAGCATCGCGTTGTTCTCTGCCGCCATGTTCGTGCTCGGCCTGGTGAGCGGGATCACCATGTCGATCGGGACGTTCCTGATTACCCATATGTATGAAGGCCGCCAGCGCGGCGCGCGTCTGCTGTTTACCGACTCCTTCTTCAGCATGGCCGGGATGATTTTCCCGATGGTGGCGGCCTATCTTCTTGCTCGCAGCATTGAGTGGTACTGGGTGTATGCCTGCATTGGTCTGGTTTACGTCGCTATCTTCATTCTGACCTTCGGCTGTGAATTCCCGGTGCTGGGTAAAAAAGCGCAGTCCACTGAGGAACCCGTCGCGAAAGAGAAATGGGGCATCGGCGTGCTGTTTCTCTCCATTGCCGCACTGTGCTACATCCTGGGCCAACTGGGCTTTATCTCCTGGGTGCCGGAGTACGCCAAAGGTCTGGGCATGAGCCTGAACGATGCCGGTAAACTGGTAAGCGATTTCTGGATGTCTTACATGTTCGGCATGTGGGCGTTTAGCTTCATCCTGCGCTTCTTCGACCTGCAGCGCATCCTGACCGTGCTGGCAGGCCTGGCGACGGTGCTGATGTATCTGTTCATCAACGGTTCACCGGAACATATGCCGTGGTTCATTCTGACCCTGGGCTTCTTCTCCAGCGCGATTTACACCTCCATCATCACGCTCGGTTCCCTGCAGACCAAAGTGGCCTCGCCGAAGCTGGTTAACTTTGTGCTGACCTGCGGCACCATCGGCACCATGCTGACCTTCGTCGTCACGGGCCCGATTGTTGCGCACAGCGGCCCACTGGCCGCGCTGCACACCGCGAACGGGCTATATGCCGTGGTGTTCATTATGTGCTTCGTTCTCGGCTTCGTGACGCGCCACCGCCAGCACAACGTAGCAGCGGCGTCTCACTGATCCCTACGCCCCTTTGCGCTCAGCAGAGGGGCTGTTTCCGGTAAAGAACACCTCTTCTCCCCCCTTGTCCGTTTTTATCCAGGTCTGAGCCAGTTGCGTGGTCGCAATCACGCGTCCCTGACGAATCGACCAGCGCACCGGCACCTGGCAGCGTACCGCTTCAAACCCGCTCTCCGCAGGCAGAATAATCAGGTTAGCCGGATTTCCCGTCTCAATACCGTAATCGCTCAGGCCAAAGGTTCGCGCGCTGTTATGGGTAATGAGATTCAGGCCGCTGTCGATTTGCGGATACCCCATCATCTGGCAGACGTGCAGCCCCATATATAGCACCTGCAGCATATTGCCGGTGCCAAGCGGATACCACGGGTCAAAGACATCATCATGACCGAAGCAGACGTTAATTCCCGCGTCCTGCAGCTCTTTCACGCGGGTAATGCCCCGACGCTTCGGATAGTCGTCAAAGCGCCCCTGCAGATGGATGTTTACCAGCGGGTTGGCGACAAAGTTAATTCCCGACATCTTCAGCAGACGGAACAGCCGCGAGGTGTAAGCGCCGTTGTAGGAGTGCATGGCGGTGGTGTGGCTGGCGGTCACGCGCGGGCCGATCCCGGCCTCATAGGCCAGCGTGGCGACCGTCTCGACAAAGCGCGACTGTTCGTCGTCAATTTCATCACAGTGGATATCCAGCGGACGGTCGTATTTCTTCGCCAGCTCGAAGGCAATATGCAGCGACTGCACGCCATATTCGCGGGTGAACTCGAAATGCGGAATAGCCCCCACCACATCCGCTCCCAGCCTTAACGCCTCTTCCAGCAGCGCCGCGCCGTTCGGGTAAGAGAGAATACCCTCCTGCGGGAACGCCACGATTTGCAGCGTCACCCACGGCGCGACCTCCTGCTTCACCTCCAGCATCGCCTTCAGCGCGGTAAGCGTCGGGTCAGAAACATCGACGTGGGTACGCACAAACTGGATACCGTTGGCGATTTGCCACTTCAGCGTTTTCCATGCGCGTGCTTTCACATCCTCATGGCTGAGCAGCGCCTTGCGTTCGGCCCAGCGTTCAATGCCTTCAAACAGCGTCCCGGACTGGTTCCAGTTCGGTTCGCCCGCCGTCTGGGTGGTATCAAGATGAATATGCGGCTCAATAAACGGGGGTATCGCCAGCCCGCCGCGAGCATTCAATACCTCATAGCTTTCGGTGTGGGTATCGTCCATGGGCGTAATGTCACCAAAACGACCGTTCTCAATGGCGATTTGCCACAGCCCTTCCCGACCCGGTAAACGAACATTCTGGACAAGCCAAAGCGGTGTTGTAGACATACCTTTCCCCCGAAAAACGCGGCTGAAATTTAGGAGTACGCATTTTTAAAAATCCGCCTCCAGTTTGTACACAAAATCGACGAGAACGAAAAGCCAGCGATTTCCACAACTTATAAAAATCCTGACAAATCAGCAATCTACCCACTAAGGGGTAGTTGAAGGCGTATTTGATTTGCATCAATAAGCGCCGTTGCTGAATCGTTAAGGTAGGCAGTAATAGAAAAGAAATCGAGGCAAAAATGAGCAAAGTCAGACTCGCTATCATCGGTAACGGCATGGTCGGCCACCGCTTTATTGAGGATCTTCTCGATAAAGCCGATGCCGATCGGTTCGATATTACCGTGTTCTGTGAAGAACCCCGCAAGGCGTACGACCGTGTGCACTTGTCTTCCTACTTCTCCCATCATACCGCCGAAGAGCTTTCTCTGGTGCGTGAAGGTTTCTATGAGAAGCATGGCGTAAAAGTGCTGGTGGGCGAACGCGCTATCACCATCAACCGTCAGGAAAAAGTGATCCACTCCAGCGCCGGACGCACGGTTTTTTACGACAAGCTGATCATGGCGACTGGCTCGTATCCGTGGGTTCCGCCAATCAAAGGCTCGGAAACGC
Organism: Enterobacter sp. MALB-1; assembly: GCF_041021625.1. Lineage (NCBI taxonomy): Bacteria > Pseudomonadati > Pseudomonadota > Gammaproteobacteria > Enterobacterales > Enterobacteriaceae > Enterobacter > Enterobacter sp. MALB-1. Next base: position 416,192 of record NZ_JBDPJL010000001.1, on the reverse strand, counting down.
AGGATTGCTTTGTATACCGTACCATTGAAGACCTCAAAGCCATCGAAAACTGTGCACGTCGCAGTAAACGCGGCGCGGTGGTCGGTGGCGGCCTGCTGGGTCTGGAAGCGGCTGGCGCGCTGAAAAACCTCGGTGTTGAAACCCACGTTATCGAATTTGCCCCGATGCTGATGGCCGAACAGCTGGACCACATGGGTGGTGACCAACTGCGCCGTAAAATCGAAAGCATGGGCGTGAAAGTTCACACCAGCAAGAATACCAAAGAGATCGTCCAGGAAGGAACTGAAGCGCGTAAAACCATGCGCTTTGCCGACGGCAGCGAGCTGGAAGTGGACTTCATCGTCTTCTCCACCGGTATTCGCCCGCGCGACAAAATGGCCACCCAGTGCGGCCTGGCCGTTGCGCAGCGCGGCGGGATCATGATTAACGACTCCTGCCAGACCTCCGACCCGGATATCTACGCTATCGGCGAGTGCGCCAGCTGGAACAACCGCGTGTACGGCCTGGTGGCTCCGGGTTACAAAATGGCGCAGGTCGCCGTTGACCATATCCTCGGCACCGAAAACGCCTTCACCGGCGCAGACATGAGCGCCAAGCTGAAGCTGCTGGGCGTGGACGTGGGTGGTATCGGTGATGCGCACGGCCGCACCCCGAACTCTCGCAGCTACGTTTACCTCGACGAAAGCAAAGAAGTCTACAAACGTCTCATCGTCAGCCAGGACAATAAAACCCTGCTCGGTGCGGTACTGGTGGGCGACACCAGCGACTTCGGTAACCTGCTCCAGCTGGTGCTGAACGCCATCGAGCTGCCGGAAAACCCGGACGCGCTGATCCTTCCGGCCCATGCTTCCAGCGGTAAGCCGTCTATCGGCGTGGATAAACTGCCGGACAGCGCACAAATTTGCTCCTGCTTCGACGTCACCAAAGGCATGCTGATTTCCGCCATCAACAAAGGCTGCCACACCGTCGCGGCGCTGAAAGCGGAAACCAAAGCCGGTACCGGCTGCGGCGGCTGTATTCCGCTGGTGACGCAGGTGCTGAACGCCGAACTGGCGAAACAGGGCATCGAAGTGAACAACAACCTGTGCGAGCACTTCTCCTACTCTCGCCAGGAGCTGTACCACCTGATCCGCGTGGAAGGCATCAAATCCTTCGATGAACTGCTGGAAAAACACGGCCAGGGCTACGGCTGTGAAGTGTGTAAACCGACCGTTGGCTCCCTGCTGGCCTCCTGCTGGAACGACTACGTGCTCAAACCAGAGCACACGCCGCTGCAGGACACCAACGATAACTTCCTGGCGAACATCCAGAAAGACGGCACCTACTCCGTGATCCCACGTTCTGCGGGTGGTGAAATCACCCCGGAAGGGCTGGTCGCGGTGGGCCGTATCGCCCGTGAATATAACCTGTACACCAAAATCACCGGCTCCCAGCGTATCGGCCTGTTTGGTGCGCAGAAAGATGATCTGCCTGAAATCTGGCGTCAGCTGATTGAAGCAGGCTTCGAAACCGGCCACGCGTATGCCAAAGCGCTGCGTATGGCGAAAACCTGCGTGGGCAGCACCTGGTGCCGCTACGGTGTGGGCGACAGCGTGGGCTTCGGCGTGGAGCTGGAAAACCGCTATAAAGGCATCCGTACCCCGCACAAAATGAAGTTCGGCGTCTCCGGCTGTACCCGTGAATGTGCGGAAGCGCAGGGTAAAGACGTGGGTATCATCGCCACCGAGAAAGGCTGGAACCTGTACGTCTGCGGTAACGGCGGGATGAAACCACGCCACGCGGACCTGCTGGCGGCGGATCTCGACCACGATACGCTGATCAAATACCTCGACCGCTTCATGATGTTCTACATTCGCACCGCCGATAAGCTGACCCGTACCGCCTCCTGGCTGGATAACCTGGAAGGTGGCATCGACTACCTGAAGTCGGTCATTATCGACGACAAACTGGGTCTGAACGAACATCTGGAAGAAGAGATGGCTCGCCTGCGCGACGCGGTGATCTGCGAGTGGACCGAAACCGTGAACACGCCAGCGGCGCAGACGCGCTTCAAACACTTTATCAACAGCACCCAGCGCGACCCTAACGTGCAGGTGGTGGCAGAACGCGAGCAGCATCGTCCGGCGACACCTTATGAACGTATTCCGGTGACTCTGGTGGAGGAAAACGTATGAGCCAGTGGGTAAACATCTGCAACATTAACGACATCCTGCCTGCCACCGGCGTCTGTGCGCTGCTGGGTAAAGAGCAGGTCGCCATTTTCCGCCCTCGCCACGATGAACAGGTCTTTGCCATCAGCAATATCGACCCGTTCTTCGAGGCCAGCGTGCTCTCCCGCGGTTTGATCGCAGAGCATCAGGGTGAGCTGTGGGTCGCCAGTCCGCTGAAAAAACAGCGTTTCCGTTTGAGTGACGGGCATTGCATGGAAGATGAGAGTCACTCTGTGAAGCACTACGACGTCCGCGTGAAAGACGGTAAAGTGCAGTTACGCGGTTAACTATTTTGAGGGAGGCGCAATGCCTCCCTTTTTAAACTTTTTCTTTTATTTTTCAGGATAATCAAACCATGTTTACAGACACTATTAACAAGTGTGCGGCTAACGCTGCGCGCATCGCACGGCTCAGCCAACATAACCCGCTCGGCTTCTGGGTCAGCTCCGCGATGGCAGGCGCTTATGTCGGCCTGGGAATTATTTTAATTTTCACGCTCGGGAATCTGCTCGAACCTTCCGTTCGTCCCCTCGTCATGGGCGCAACCTTTGGTATCGCGCTGACGCTGGTGATCATCGCCGGGTCTGAACTCTTCACCGGCCACACGATGTTCCTGACGCTCGGCGTGAAAGCGGGCACCATCAGCCACCGCCAGATGTGGGCGATCCTGCCGCAGACCTGGGTGGGCAACCTGCTGGGTTCTGTATTCGTGGCGCTGCTGTACAGCTGGGGCGGCGGTAGCCTGCTGCCGGTGGATACCAGCATCGTTCACACCGTGGCGCTGGCAAAAACCACGCAGCCCGCGATGGTGCTGTTCTTCAAAGGCGCGCTGTGTAACTGGCTGGTGTGTCTGGCTATCTGGATGGCAATTCGTACCGAAGGCGCGGCGAAGTTCATCGCCATCTGGTGGTGTCTGCTGGCGTTTATCGCATCCGGTTACGAGCACTCCGTTGCCAATATGACGCTGTTCGCTCTCTCCTGGTTTGGTCACCACAACGACGCCTTCACCCTTTCGGGTATCGGCCATAACCTGTTGTGGGTAACGCTGGGCAATACCCTTTCAGGTGCAGTGTTTATGGGGTTAGGTTACTGGTATGCTACCCCGAAAGCGGAGCGTCCGACTCCGGCAAACATCGCAACTGCTCAGGCGAAAGCCCATTCTTAAGAGGTAATGTCGTGGATCACCTGCCGATTTTCTGTCAATTACGCAATCGCGACTGCCTGCTTGTAGGCGGCGGCGATGTCGCTGAACGCAAAGCGCGCTTGCTGTTAGAAGCAGGTGCCCGACTCACCGTAAATGCCCTCACCTTCGCGCCGCAGTTTGAGGTGTGGGCGCAGGAAGGGATGCTCACGCTCATGCAGGGTGAGTTCAACGAATCCCTGCTTGATACCTGCTGGCTGACCATCGCCGCCACGGATGACGATGCAGTGAACCAGCGCGTCAGCGATGCCTGCGAAACGCGCCGAATCTTCTGCAACGTGGTGGACGCGCCGAAAGAAGCCAGCTTTATCATGCCATCGATTATTGACCGTTCGCCGTTAATGGTGGCGGTCTCGTCCGGCGGGATTTCGCCGGTGCTGGCTCGTCTGCTGCGCGAAAAACTGGAATCGATTCTGCCTCAGCATCTCGGCCAGGTGGCGCATTATGCAGGCCAGTTGCGTTCCCGCGTGAAAAAAACCTTCGCTACCGTCGGTGAGCGACGTCGCTTCTGGGAAAAGTTCTTTGTGAACGACAGGCTGGCGCAGTCGCTGGCGAATCAGGATCAACAAGCCGTTGCAGAGACGACGGAGCAACTGCTTAGCGAACCACTGGATCATCGCGGCGAAGTGGTGCTGGTGGGCGCGGGTCCTGGCGATGCTGGCTTATTGACGCTCAAAGGGCTGCAGCAGATCCAGCAGGCAGATATCGTGGTTTATGACCGTCTGGTCTCCGATGACATCATGAACCTTGTACGCCGCGACGCCGACCGCGTATTCGTGGGCAAACGTGCGGGTTACCACTGCGTGCCGCAGGAAGAGATTAACCAGATCCTGCTGCGTGAAGCGCAAAAAGGGAAGCGTGTGGTGCGTCTGAAAGGCGGCGATCCGTTTATCTTTGGCCGCGGCGGAGAAGAGCTGGAAACCTTGTGCAACGCGGGTATTCCGTTCTCCGTTGTACCAGGTATTACGGCGGCGTCCGGCTGTTCGGCCTACTCCGGTATTCCGTTGACCCACCGTGACTACGCCCAGAGCGTGCGTCTGGTAACCGGTCACCTGAAAACCGGCAGCGAGCTGGACTGGCACAACCTGGCCGCTGAAAAGCAGACGCTGGTGTTCTATATGGGGCTGAATCAGGCCGCGACCATCCAGGCAAAACTGCTGGAGCATGGCATGGATGAAGCAATGCCCGTCGCGCTGGTAGAGAATGGAACATCCATTAAGCAGCGCGTGGTGAATGGCGTGCTGACGCAGTTAGGGGAACTGGCACAGCAGGTTGAAAGCCCGGCGCTGATCGTCGTGGGTCGCGTGGTCGCGCTTCGCGAAAAATTAAACTGGTTTTCCAATCATTAAGAACAATGTTAAATGCCCTGTAACCGGGGCATTTATTAATAAATCAATTTAGCCCCTCTGAATTTACGTTTCTTTATTTTTTATTTAATAGCCGTCGTGAATAAATAAAACTGTAAAACACGATTTACCCATAAAAAAACCGCGAATAATTCACAAAACAAATAATACGAAAAAACCAGAGACCATTTTTTTCTCCCGTTTATTCTCCATACAGATTTATAATTAATATTAATTCATACATCCAATCTTTTTGAGGGATTGCCACATGCAAAGGAAAAAATTCCTTGCAGCTGCCATTGCTATTGCGCTGCAAACGTCTTATGCGCCCGTTTTTGCTGCAGAAACACCTGATGATGATAATGATTGCCCAACCAATATTTCGTCATTATCACAACAAGAGAAAGAAAAACTCTCTGATAAATGTCTCATTCCGTTAGCTGAGCAAGATAACCACTGGGGATGGATCTCCGGTGGTATCGCGGCACTGGCTGCGGGTGTGGCGATTGGTATAGAAAATAACGGAGGGGATGACGCTCATCACAATAACGTCTCTCCCGTACCGCCAGATGATGGCGGCGATGTGACTCCGGTGCCACCGGACGATGGCGGCGATAACACGCCTGTGCCACCCGATGACGATGACGACACTCCCGTACCCGATACCCGCGTAACAACGTACGATAATGGCGTAACGCTTAATCGCGCACAGAAAACCATTACCATTGATTATCTTGATATAAACGGCACGGCCTTTACAGACGTCACTTTCACTTACGCCAGCACTGAAGATGGCAAGCACTATATTCTGACTGCGCCAGACGGCACCACGCTGCTTGTCGATAACTGGCATGCCACTGCCCCGGAAAGCGGAAACGGGATGAATGCCGTATTTAGTGGCACGACCGACGACGGGCATTTCTGGAAATACGACAGCCGCGGAAACTTTATTCTTGCATCAGATCAAACCGTTATTACGGATCAGGACAATGCGAATAACAACTTCGATGACGCAATAACCATTGATGGCAAAAATAAAATCACCAATATTATTTCCGGAGACAAAACAAACAATACCATAAATGGTGACATTGCAACGAGTAACGGCGCAACTGGCTATATCATTACGGGCGACGATACAACAAACACATTTAACAGTGATAGCGTCAGTGATGGTGCCATCGGCATTCATATCTCAGGAAACCGCGCTGATACGACCCTGAACGGTAAAACGACAACGACAGATGGCGGCTGGGGTGTATTGATTGACGGTGATGATTCACGTCTCGATAACCACGGAACGGTTGAAGCGATCGGTACGGGATCGATTGGTGCCATTATTGAAGGTGATGATTCTATATTCACGAATGAAGGTGAGATTTCCGCGGAAGACGGCGGTGCCGGGGTACTGATTTCAGGGAACGGGAACACAACCTACAGCAGCGGCACGATCCACGCCGATGGAAAATCCTCCATTGGGATCGCCATCGCGGGTAATGATGCCAATATTATCCAGAATGGCGATTTGATCGTCACCAATGGCGCGTATGGCATCCTGAGCTACGGCGAAGATAATCTGATCGCCAACGCAGGAAAAGCAACAGTGCGTGACGATGGCTCAATCGGCTTCATCGTCGCAGGTAAAAACAACACCTTCAGTAACAAGGGGGACATCGATGTCTCTCTGAACGGCATCGGCACACTGGTCAATGGCGATGAGTCCACGGTAAAACTTGACGGCGATATCCTCGTCACGGCAGCAAAAGGGAGCGATGGCCTGATGCATGGCGCAACAGGCGTGACGGTATCAGGGGATGCCAATACCACGACAATTTCCGGCGACCTCAACATCAGCACACTCTTCGCCACAGATGACCAAATTGATAGCAGTGATTCCGTTAACGGCGTGATGGTCAGCGGCAGCGGCAATACCGTGACTCTGGACGGTGAGTTGAATATGGATGTGCACGATGACACCACATCAATTGACATCATCAATACCACAGGGCTGACTGTTGAAGGTGAGAATAATACCGTAAACATTACTCAGGGTCTGAATATGGATGTTTCATCACGGCCCCAGTCTGAAGAAGCGCTTACTACCGGTATTTACATTAACGGTGCCAATACCGTTAATCTGGGCGGTAGCTCCACGCTAACCATCAATTCGCTCACAGGTGGCCCCCAGATGCTGGCGAATGTGCAAAATGGCGGCCATCTCATTCTGAATAAGGATTCTGAAATCGTCCTTAACAAGACCATGAACTCAACTGATTTTTTCGATTACTACTCCTTGTTAAATGCCAGCGGAGAAGGCTCTTCGATAGTGAATGAGGGGACTATCGAAAGTAACGGTATCACGGCGTTAATGTCCGCCGAAAATGAAGGGACGGTGATAAACAAAGGGGTTCTGACTACTGTTGTCAACGTCGGTGACTCCACTGAGGTAGAAACATTCGTCAGTGCAAACGGTAAGAATTCGACTGCACATAATGGCAGTGGCGGTATCATCAATTTAACGTCACTGGAAACCCCCGTCGGAAGCTCTGATGGAGGTCTGCCATTAACCCCAATCACCTATACCCATCAAATTTTTTACGCTATGTCGGCGTATGATTACGGTGAAGTCAGCAATGATGCAGGCGCGACCATTTCATTACATGGCGCGGGGGTCTATGGCTTGTCAGCCGTTCAAGGTACTGCGCTTAACGCCGGAGATATTTATCTGGATGGCTTCGTTCCTGTTTTAGATGACGCAGGGAATATCATTAGCTCAAGCTACTGGCAAGCCCCGCAATCCTATCTCTATGACACCAGCGCAGCGATGATTGTTGGTTCCGATGACCCAGGCAGAGGCGACGCTACCGCTATCAACACCGGTACTATCACCATCAAGAATGCCGGTTTCGGTATGACCGCGCTTAACGGTGGTACAGCCATTAACCAGGGCACCATTAATCTGATCGCAGATGAGGGCGTCACCGGTGAACCCAATCAGTTGGTAGCAATGGCAGCGCTTAAGAAAGGCGTGGTGATCAACGATACCACTGGCGTCATCAATATCGACGCTGACTATGGACAGGCTTTCCTCACGGATGAAAACAGCTACGTTATCAACAATGGCACCATTAACCTGGATGGCTCCCCGATGGCGGATGACGACTCGCATATGGGAGCCACACCGACCGATAAAGCCTGGATACAAACCCTGCCCGGTAGCGGCGAGAGCAGCACTCAAACCTCCGATACCGGTTTTTTCACCAGTGATGCGGTAGCGAACTACGGTAACGCCACGCTGAACGGTGATGTGGACATCCGGGACTGGCTGTATAACGAAACGGATGCCAGCTTAACCGTCAACGGAGAGTTGAATATCAACACCGGTGGCCTGGAAAACAAAGGCACACTCAACGCTGATACCATCAACACTCACAGCGGGATCTATAACCGTGCGGACGGCAGCATCACCACAAACCTGCTCACGCTCAACGGTAACGTCACGCTGTTTAACGAAGGGGATTTCACCGGCTCCATCGCGGGGACCAGCTACCAACAAGAGATCGTCAACACGGGCAACATGACGGTGGCAGCAGACGGGAAATCACTGATCGAGGGTAGTTTCGTCTTCTATAACCAGGAGGGTGCAACGCTGACCAACAGCGGCAACGCAGTAGAAGGCGGTGAAAATACCATCATTAACCTGACGCGTACCAGCGACTCTCTTACCCAGGTTAACAGTGGCACAATCACGGCGACCAACGGTTACAGCGCCATTACCACGGCAAACGCCAGTAACAATCCTGTCTGGATTTGGAACACGGCAACCGGCGTGATTAACGGTATCAACCCGGATGCACCGCTCATTAATCTGAGCCGCGGCTTTAACTTTGGCAATGAAGGCACCATCAACGTCCAGGGTGATAACGCGGTAGCGATCAGCGGCGGCACCACCAGCTATAACGTTAATCTGGTCAACAGCGGCACCATCAACGTGGGTACTGAGCAGGGCCAAAAAGACGGTACAAACGGTACAGGGCTTATCGGTATAAAAGGCAACGGTAAAGCCACAACCATCAATAATACCGCCGACGGCGTGATCAACGTCTATGCGGATAACTCATACGCGTTTGGCGGGCAGACCAAAGCCATTATCAACAACGGTGAAATTAACCTGCTCTGCGATACCGGTTGTGACATTTATGCGCCCGGCACCACAGGCACCCTGGACGATCACAACGGTACGTCTGATATCGCGATTCCGGATGCCAACACCGCACCGGCTCAGGGCAACGTGCCGGATGCACCGGCCGATCCGAATGCGCCGCAGATGCTGTCCAACTATATTGTCGGCACTAATGCCGATGGCAGTTCCGGCTCGCTAAAAGCCAACAACCTGGTGATTGGCGACAACGTTGAAGTCAATACTGGCTTTACCGCAGGCACTTCTGCCACTACCGTCGTCGTGGATAACGCCTTTACCGGCAACAATATCCAGGGCGCGGAAAAAATCACCTCCACCAGTGTGGTATGGAACGCTCAGGGTAGTACCGACGGTGAGGGCAATGTTGACGTCACCATGACCAAAAATGCCTATGCGGATGTCGCGACGGACGGCAGCGTGTCCGGCGTAGCACAGGCGCTGGATTCGGGTTACACCAACAACGAGCTGTACACCAGCCTCAACGTTGGCACCACCGCAGAACTAAACAGCGCGCTGAAACAGATTAGCGGCAGCCAGGCCACGACGGTCTTCCGTGAAGCGCGTGTATTGAGCAACCGTTTCAACATGCTGGCAAATGCTGCTCCGCAGATGGGTAACGGTCTGTCTTTCAACGTGGTAGCGAAAGGCGACCCGCGCGCCGAGCTGGGTAACGATGCCCGGTACGATATGCTGGCGCTGCGTCAGACGCTGGATATCACCGAAAGCCAAAGCCTGACGCTGGAGTACGGTATCGCGCGGCTGGACGGTAGCGGTGCGCAGGCGGCTGGCGATAACGGCGTGACCGGCGGCTACAGCCAGTTCTTCGGTCTGAAACACAGTATGGCGCTCAATGATGACGGCCTGAACTGGAACAACGCCCTGCGCTATGACGTACACCACCTCGACAGTAGCCGTTCCGTTTCCTATGGCGACGTCAGCAAAGCGGCGGAATCTGATGCGCGTCAGCAGTATCTTGAGTTCCGCAGCGAAGGCGCAAAAACCTTCTCCATGCTGGGTGACGCACTGAAAGTCACGCCTTATGCAGGTGTAAAACTCCGCCATACAATGGAAGATGGCTATAAAGAGCGCAGCGCCGGAGATTTCAACCTCTCAATGAACGCGGGCAGCGAAACGGCGGTCGATTCCATTGTCGGTATGAAACTGGATTACGCCGGGGAAAACGGCTGGGGCGTCAGCGCCACGCTGGAAGGTGGCCCGAACCTGAGCTATACGAAGAGCCAGCGTACTGCTTCGCTGCAGGGTGCGGCAGGCCAGCAGTTCGCCGTCGATGATGGACAGAAAGGCGGCGGTATCAACAGCCTGGCTTCAGTGGGTGTGAAATACAGCGATAAAGACAAGGCGTTAAGCGTTGATGCTTACCAGTGGCAGGAAGACAACATCAATGACAAAGGTCTGATGATGACGTTCAAGAAAACATTCTGATCATCAGGGCAGATTTCGATCTGCCTTGCCTTCTTCCGCCTGTCCAGGCATCGCGTTTTAGCGTGGAAAGTAGTCCTTATACGGACTACTTTCTTTTTCCGACTCCCGCTACTATCCCGCCCGCGAAATGGAACTTTTCCATTTATTCCCTCGTGTTACATCCAATTAAAGTTTTTTAGACAAGGAATGCGTATGTTCAAACTGGCAAAAGCCGCCATTCTGGTAGGCGTATTATCGACCCTGACTGCCTGTACTGGTCACGTGCAAAATACCAAAAATAACTGCAGCTACGATTACCTGCTGCACCCGGCGATCTCCATTTCGAAGATCATCGGTGGTTGTGGACCAGCGGCACAGCAGTAAGCGTTTTTCAGGCGTAAAAAAACCGGGAATTTCCCGGTTTTTTTTGTTTGGGCGGTACGGTCTTTTGTCGGGTGGCGCTACGCTTACCCGACCTACACTGTTCCGTAGGCCGGGTAAGGCGAAGCCACCACCCGGCAAACAGACTCAAGGTTTCGCCACAAACCCAATCGCCTCATACACCGCTTTCAGGGTTTCGGACGCGCGCGCGCTGGCTTTTTCCGCGCCGTCTCTCATCACCTTCTGCAGGAAGGCTTCATCGTTACGGAAGCGGTTATAACGCTCCTGCAGCTCGGTCAGCATGCCGGAGACGGCTTCTGCCACTTCACCTTTCAGATGACCATACATCTTACCTTCGAAGTGCTGCTCCAGTTCAGGGATGCTCTGGCCAGTCACACCAGAAAGAATATCCAGCAGGTTAGACACGCCCGCTTTGTTCTGCACGTCGTAACGCACCACTGGCGGCTCGTCGGAATCGGTCACTGCGCGCTTGAGCTTTTTGACCACCGATTTCGGGTCTTCCAGCAGGCCGATCACGTTGTTACGGTTATCGTCAGACTTGGACATCTTTTTGGTCGGCTCCAGCAGCGACATTACGCGCGCGCCGGATTTCGGAATGAACGGCTCTGGCACTTTGAACACGTCACCGTAAATCGCGTTGAAGCGCTGGGCGATATCGCGGCTCAGCTCCAGGTGCTGCTTCTGATCTTCACCCACCGGAACCTGGTTGGTCTGGTACAGCAGAATGTCAGCCGCCATCAGTACCGGGTAGTCAAACAGACCGGCGTTGATGTTTTCCGAGTAGCGGGCAGATTTATCTTTGAACTGGGTCATACGGCTCAACTCACCGAAATAGGTGTAGCAGTTCAGCGCCCAGCCGAGTTGCGCGTGCTCCGGCACGTGTGACTGAACAAAGATCGTGCTTTTCTCAGGATCGATACCGCAGGCCAGGTAGAGCGCCAGCGTATCCAGCGTGGCTTTACGCAGCTTCTCAGGGTCCTGACGGGCGGTGATGGCATGCAGATCCACGATGCAATAGATGCAATGGTAATCATCCTGCATGCTCACCCACTGACGCAACGCACCCATGTAGTTACCAATGGTCAATTCACCTGAAGGCTGTGCGCCACTAAAAACGATGGGCTTAGTCATTTTTCAATTCCTGATGTTCACTGTGCGAAAGCCCGAGAGCGGGCAACAAATCTTTGAAGTGATCGAACACAACGTCCGGCTCACTCAGCGTGATGGCCTCACCGTAGTTGTAGCCATAGGTTAACCCAACGGAAGGACAACCTGCTGCTCTGGCGGCCAGAATATCATTGCGTGAATCCCCGACAAAGAGCAGCTCCGCAGGTGTTAAGGATAATTTTCCTGCCACCAGCAAAAGCGGCTCCGGATGCGGCTTTTTGTTTTTCACGTCATCGCCGCCAACAATCACCGAGAAGTATTTCGCAATATCCAGCGCTTCCAGCAAAGGCGCAACAAACGGCGTCGGCTTGTTCGTGACCAGCCCCAGCGGGATACCTTTGGCGTGAAGGGCGCTCAGCGTTTCAGCGACATCCGGGAACAGGAAGCTGCCCTCCTCTACGGTCTCTTCGTAGAAACGGTCAAACAGTTTGCGCAGAATACGCTGCTGCTCTTCCTGTGGGATATCAGCATGATCAACGCTCGGTTTACCCTGCGCGGAACGCTGAGCGGCACGTTCCTTGCGAGCCCAGGTCAGGGCCCGTTCCATCAACACATCCGCGCCATTACCAATCCACGTCACGACACGATCTTCACCCGCAACGGGTAATTCAAGGGCATACAGCGCCTGATCGACTGCGCTGCTTAAGCCCGGCGCGCTGTCGACCAGCGTGCCATCGAGGTCAAATGCAATACCTCGGGTTGCCTGCAATTTATCCATGACTTACCTTCGCCAGTTCACGGCGCATTTCATCAATGACTTTTTTGTAATCCGGTTGATCAAAGATGGCGGAGCCAGCAACGAACATATCCGCGCCCGCTGCCGCAATCTCACCAATGTTGTTCACTTTTACTCCGCCATCCACTTCCAGACGAATGTCATAGCCTGACTCATCAATACGGCGACGTACTTCACGCAGTTTATCAAGCGTGTGAGGGATGAACGACTGTCCGCCAAAGCCTGGGTTAACAGACATCAGCAAAATGACATCCAGCTTGTCCATCACGTAGTCGAGATAGCTCAGCGAGGTAGCCGGGTTAAAGACCAGGCCCGCTTTACAGCCGTTCTCTTTAATCAGCTGCAGCGTGCGGTCTACGTGTTCGGAGGCTTCAGGATGGAATGTAATAATACTGGCACCCGCAGCGGCGAAATCAGGGACGATGCGATCAACGGGCTTCACCATCAAATGCACGTCAATCGGTGCGGTAATGCCGTAATTGCGCAGCGCCTTGAGCACCATCGGGCCGATGGTCAGATTGGGAACGTAGTGGTTATCCATAACGTCGAAATGGACGACATCCGCACCAGCCGCGAGCGCTTTAGCGGTATCTTCACCCAGGCGGGCGAAATCGGCCGACAGAATTGAGGGAGCAATCAAAAACTGTTTCATCCGCATCTCCTTGAAATGTGTTTACCGGCGGGCAAAACGGCTCAGGGTCGATAAAGAGCCAGGAGTTCGTCCACCTTTTTACGTGTGCCGCCATTGCTGCTTATGCTGCGCCGGACTTTAACCTGAAAATGCTTCGCGGCTTTGTACCATTCGCGCGTATCAGGCGTATCGTGATTCGAAATTAACACCGGAATTCTTTTGCTGACCAGCTTTTCCGCTATCTCCGCCAGACGCGCCTGTTCGGCAGGGCTGAAGCTGTTGGTGTGATAAGCGGTAAAGTTCGCCGTCGCGGACAGCGGCGCGTAAGGCGGATCGCAGTAGACCACCGAGTTTACATCTGCACGGCTCATACACTCTTCATACGAAAGGCAGTGGAACTCTGCATTCTGCGCTTTTTTCGCGAAGTGGTACAACTCGTCCTGCGGGAAATAGGGGCGCTTATAGCGGCCAAACGGCACATTGAATTCGCCACGCAGGTTATAACGGCACAGGCCGTTGTAACCATGACGGTTGAGATAGAGGAACAACAGCGCCCGGCGGAAAGGATCATGGCTCTGATTAAACTCTGCGCGGAACTGATAGTAGACGTCCGGGTTGTTGTTCTCAGGCGTAAAGAGCTTGCGCGCCTCATCAACGTACTCATCGGTACGCTGTTTTACGATGTTATAGAGACTGATCAGGTCGCTGTTGATATCCGCCAGAATATAACGAGAAAAATCGGTATTCAGAAACACCGATCCCGCGCCCACAAAGGGCTCGATAAGACACTCGCCTTTCGGCAGGTGTTTTTTAATATCGTCGAGCAGGGGGTATTTGCCCCCTGCCCATTTCAGAAAAGCGCGATTTTTTTTCATGCTGACTAACTGATTACACCTTCTCCGGCTGTGGAGAAAGCTCCGACAGCATCCTGCGCTTTAAACATTACTTCAGATCGGCCTGAACCTGATGAATCGGTTTCGCCCACGGGTTTTTCGCCTGAACATCGGCTGGCAGCGTCGCCACGGCACGTTTTGCCTCATCTTTGGAAGCATAAACGCCGCTCACCAGCACATACCACGGCTGCCCGTTACGGGTCGTCTGATAAACCACGTAGTTTTTCAGATTCGATTTTTTCGCCCAACCGTTGAGGTTGTCGTAGTTAGACGAACTGCTCAGCTGCAGCGTGTAATTGCTGGATGGCGCAGATTTCAGGGAACCGACGTTGCCTGCCGTTTTACCTGCCGCAGCGCTGGACGCAGTCGCAGCAGGTGCCGCAGTAGCGGCTGGCGCTGTTGTGGTTGCAGTCGCTTTCGGCGCAGGCGTTGCCGCTGGTGTTTTAACTGGCTCGCTCACTGCGGGCTTCGTCTGGGCTGGCGCTTTCACTTCAGGCGCTTTTGCCACAACCTGCGGTTTGGTTTCACGCTTCGGCTCAATCACTACCTGCTTACGTTCCTGACGCGGGGCTGTCTGCGTCTGGCGCGGTTTGGTTTCCGTTGCAGCGGTTTGCGGCTGAGCGTGACCACCCCGAATCGGGGCGACGGTCGCAGGTTCGGTTGGCAGCGTAGAGTTGACCACGACGTTGTTCATCTGGTCCTGATTCTGCGGCTGCGTCAGTGCGTTATTCAGATCGCCCTGAACTTCTACACGCTGCTGGCCTTCTGGCGTGACGGGAGCTTGTCCCTGAGTCGGGGTAGGCGACACTGGCGGCAGAGAGATATCCTGTGCGGTATTACCAGCCGTCTGTTCTGCTGAGGTCGTGCCTGGCGCTGGCTGCGCACCATTCGCCTGATCGGATGCATCGTTACCAGACAGATTGATGCTCTTCTCAGCAGACGCCGTTTGCTCATTTGAGTTTGTTGATGGCGCTTTCAGCGCGGAGCCGATGCCGACAATCAGCAGCACGAGCACCAGAACGCCCAACCCCATCATAATGTACTGGCGGGAAGCTGGTTTTGCCGCTGCCACTTTTTTACGTCTGCGCGGGCGACGCTCTACGGGCTCTTCGTCCATTGAATCTTCTTCGGACTCATAACCCTCTTCTTCTCGCTCATCACGCGCATTGCGGCTGCGCGAAGGGCGACGATCGTCTGCATCCAGGTCAACATCGTCAAAGTTGATCTGCGGCTCGTTATCACGTTCTGAAGATTGACGAGAACGACCAGTACGACGATCGCTGGGATCGGGTTTCAGCTCGTCTTCTGGTTTGAATTCATCCATTTAACACCCCACTCAAAGGCTTATGCCAACGACTTTGCATTTCGCCTGAAGCTAAACGACCACCTGTTACAGCGGCCTGACCTTTCTAATAGTTACGCCTGCTGACAATCAGCAATAGCGCCAAGAACCACGTCGTGCGGCACTCCGCCGCGCACTTCACTTTTCCCTATTGCAAGCGGGAGTACAAGACGCATCTCGCCTGCCAATACTTTTTTATCGCGCATCATGTGGGGTAGATACGCCTGCGCAGACATCTCCTGCGGGCCTGAAACCGGCAAGCCAGCACGTTCGAGCAGCGCGATGATCCGGGCCGTCTCTTCCGGTGTGAACTGACCCAGACGTTCAGACGCACGCGCAGCCATAACCATACCGGCCGCAACCGCTTCGCCGTGAAGCCAGTTGCCATAGCCCATTTCGGCTTCAATGGCGTGGCCAAACGTATGCCCCAGATTCAGTAAAGCACGTAAGCCGGTTTCACGCTCGTCTGCCGCAACGACTTCGGCTTTCAGCTCACAACAACGGCGAATACAGTACGCTAACGCGGGTCCGTCAAGGCGCAGCAGGGCATCCATATTCTCTTCCAGCCAGGTGAAGAACTCGCCGTCGAGAATAATGCCGTATTTGATCACTTCAGCAAGGCCAGACGCCAGCTCGCGGGCAGGCAAGGTTTTCAGACAGTCGAGATCCACCACCACCGAAGCGGGCTGGTAGAACGCGCCAATCATGTTTTTGCCGAGCGGATGGTTAACTGCCGTTTTACCGCCGACAGACGAGTCGACCTGAGACAGCAACGTGGTAGGAACTTGAATAAAGCGCACGCCACGTTGATAACTTGCGGCGGCAAAACCCGTCAGATCGCCCACAACACCGCCGCCCAGGGCAAGCAGTGTCGTATCGCGACCGTGCGGTTTTTGCAGAAGTGCGGTAAAAACGGTATCCAGTACCGTCAGGCTTTTATACTGCTCGCCATCAGGCAGAATCACACTGTCGACCTTCACGCCCGCCTGCTCAAGCAGGTGACGGACGCGGTCGAGGTAAAGCGGAGCCAGTGTCTCATTGGTGACCAGCATCGCCTGATCACCCGCTTTCAGTGGTAAGAAGGAAGCTGGGTCGTTAAACAAACCAGCCGCGATGGTGATAGGGTAACTACGTTCCCCGAGAGTAACTGTAATCCTCTCCATGACGCGACATCCACCTTAAATGCTTTTACCCGCAGGCGAGTGTATATAAAGCCAGAATCAGTTGCTTTCCAGCATATGAATAATCTGGTTTGCAACCACTTTAGCGCTCTGGTCGTCAGTACGAATGGTCACATCCGCAATCTCTTCGTACAGAGGATTGCGTTCGCCTGCCAGGGCTTCCAGAACTTCACGTGGCGGCGTTTCAACCTGCAGCAGCGGGCGCTTTTTATCGCGCTGCGTACGTGCCAGCTGTTTTTCAATCGTCGTCTCAAGATAGACCACAACGCCACGGGCGGAGAGACGGTTGCGGGTTTCGCGAGATTTCACAGAGCCGCCGCCAGTTGCCAGCACAATGCCCTGTTTTTCCGTGAGTTCGTTGATCACTTTTTCTTCTCGGTCACGGAAACCTTCTTCGCCTTCTACGTCGAAGACCCAGCCCACATCCGCTCCGGTTCGTTTCTCAATCTCTTGATCAGAATCGTAAAATTCCATATTGAGTTGTTGAGCTAACTGACGCCCAATAGTGCTTTTGCCGGCACCCATAGGCCCAACCAGAAAGATATTGCGTTTCTCTGCCATTTTTTCGGTACTACTAAGACTATTCGTTAATGGTAATCCCCGCTTCGCAGACACCCAGCGTAGCAGGACATGAACTGAAACCTCATATGCAATAGAGCGAGAGTCAGACTAAAAATTATCTCAATACTCCGGCTTGTTTGGCAACTGATTAAATCACCGTTCCAGCCGCATAAGGCAACAAGACGTAAGACCGACTCAAATCGGTACTCCTTGTATGCTAATTCATGTCCCACGTCAAACATCTGCAACAATATGAATGCAAAATCATTGCGGGGATCGTTACCCATCAGTGAATACCCACCAGCCGTGGCGTAATAAACACCACCAGTTCACGCCGTTCATTATCTTTCCCGTCATGACGAAAAAGCTGCCCAAGCCACGGGATATCGCCCAGCCCCGGTACGCTATCCCGCCCGCTTTTATTCTTTTGCGAGAAAATACCGCCCAGCGCCAGCGTTTCTCCGCTTTTTACTTCCACCTGCGTTTCGATTTCCTGCTTATCAATTGCCAGCGTTTCACCATCCGCCTGCTGTAGCACCTGCCCAGGCATATTTTCGCTGATATGAAGTTTCAGACGCACGCGGCCCCCCGGCAATACTACCGGCGTGACCTCCATCCCCAACACCGCCTCTTTGAACTCCACGGAGGTCGCCCCGCTTTCACCGCTGGAGACCTGATACGGGATCTCACTGCCCTGCTTAATGCTGGCCGGTTGCATGTGTGAAGCCAGCAGTCGCGGGCTGGCGATGATATCGACCTGCTGCTTTTGCTCCAGCGCCGACAGTTCCAGATCCAGCAACCTGCCGTTAATGCGCCCGATATTAAACCCGACATGAGTGGTGGCGCTGGCAACCGACAGATCCGCCCCAAGCGTAGTGACTTGCCCAACCTTGCCCGCTTCCGTAGCCTCCGCGAGATTCCATTTCACGCCCAGTTCGCGGAGACTCTTTTCATTGATCGTGACAATATGTGCCGCCAGCTCCACCTGCTCGACGGGTATGTCCATCTGCTCCGCCCAGCGCTGGATCGCCTCCTGTACCGTCTGGTTATCCCGTACCAGCAGGCGGTTGGTGCGCTTATCTACCGATAAGCTACCCTTTGGGCTCAGTAGTTTTTCCGCCGTTTTCTGCAGTTCTCCGGCATCAGCATAGGCAAAGGGGATACTTCGTGATAACAACGGGGCATCAAGCTGCCGACGAGCCTGCTCCTGCTCTTTGCGCGTCTGTTGTTCTCGTTGCCAGGCCGCAGTATGAACGTAAAAAATACCGCTCTCTTCACGCAGAACAAGCCCGGCGCTGTTCACAACCGTCTGCAGCGCCTGACGCCAGGGCACACGCGTCAAATTCAACGTAAGCGACCCGCTAACATCGGGTGACACCACCAGATTACGGTTCTCCTGCGCGACCAACGCCTGTAGCACCTGCACCACCGGAACATCATCCACCACGAGGGTGATCGGCCTGGGTGCGACGGCCCACACGGGATGACTGAGCACCATCAACAACAGCACTATCCTTATCTTCACTCTTTTTTGTTCCTTCTCGTTGCCATGTCCATTGTTTCGGCTCGCATTTTTCGCCGACATCCACCGTCAGTTCATGTTCATCCATAGCAGTAACCCGCCATCCCACAGCGACGCGCTCGTCCACCGTCACGCGGTGCCAGCGCTTTTTTCCATCCTGCAAAATGCCTGTTCCTGTGTTCCCCTTCACCATCCCGTGGTATCGCCACTGGGCAAGCTGCCCTGCCGCACAGAGATCTTCCGGTGGCTGGAAAGGATCACGCATCCCCGTCAGGAACAACAAGGGACACAAAACCAGGTAACGCATCTTATTGCGCATGGTTGATCTCCAGCTGTATGCGCACACGCAGAAGCGTCCCCTGCGGGATGATGTCAAACAGGCTCACCCGCACGTCCCGCAACGCCAGCCGGGAGAACAACGCCGGAATATCCGACCAACCCGCGTCCAGCGCCAGCTCTCCTCCACTCTGCTGCGGTTTCCAGTGCACCAGCGTCACACCGTGAGCCTGGAATTCCAGAGGAGAAAAGGGTTGAACTGGCCGTGCTACGCCCGCTTCTGGTGTCGGGTGTTGCCGTCTGACCACGGGCCACAGCGAGGCATTTGTCTGACGTGTCCGGTTCACCTGTGCGTTGAGTTCTTCACTCTGACGATTGACGGGCCTGACCAGCATCCCCCAGATAACCAGAGCCACGGCGCACGACGCCACACACCAGCCAAGCACCCGCATAGCAGGACGGCTTTCACACCAGCGTTGAAAGATGAGATCCACCCGCTACCCCCGGCTGTTCAGCTGAAAAGTGAACATCCAGCGTCCCTGGCTATCCTGCTGCAATTCACCGGCCGTGCCTGGGCTAAAACCGGTTATCCGTTTAAGCGCGTCCGCCATAGCAGAAAGTGCCGGTAGCGTGGCGGCATACCCGGTCAACATCAGCGAAGGTGGCTGATAGCGTAGCGCCGTCAGCCACACCTGAGCTGGAATCACATCAGAGAGCGAGTCCAGCATCGGTTGCCAGGCTATCTGCGGCGGCAGCGTAGTTGGAGGTGTTTGTATAGCCACGCTCCGGCGCGCGTTAAGCGCATGTTGCACCGCATACATTCCCGTCAGTTCAGTTTGCAGGGCACGCCGTTTTACGCTGCTGTTCATTCGCAGGATGAGAGCAACAGCCAGCGTGACCAGCAACGTCGCGGTAAACAGCGCATACCAGAAACGCAGGCAGCGGGCACGTCGTTGTTGCCTCCAGGGTAAAAGATTCGCCATGCTCATCCCGCGACCTCGCTCATGGCCAGCGCCAGTGCGACGGTAAATCCGGCCCCATCCGCAGGCAGCGGTGGCTGACAGCGAGCCAGCGTTTCCCACGGATCGCGATCTGCATCAAACAGGGCGATATCTGTCGGAGCCAGCGCAAGCAAGGCTGCGAGTTCGTCGGCGTTCGCCGCCTCGGTGGTAAAACGTCGCCCCCACTGATGTCGCATCGCCCACAGCCACTGGTGCTCATCGCGCCAGGCGACACACGTCGCAGGTGCAATCACAGAAAGAAAGTTCGCCAGCGCCCCGGCATCCGGGATAATCGCCGCCAGGTGCAAGCGCAGCGCTTTCGCCAGCGTCAGAAGCGTGTCGACCTCTTTGTTTTGCGCGGCGGTGACACGGAATGTGTTGCTAAACGTGTCTTGTGCATAATCGAAACAGAGCGTCTCGACGGGCATCTCCAGTTCACGTGATAACGCGGAACCCACCCACGAGACCTGTTCACTGTCGCGCAGTGAAATAGCCGGACGAGGCAACGCCCTCTGCAAGGTACGTGCTGCAGGGAATGAGAGAAATATCCGGTGATGGTGCGGCAGCGTTCGTCGCCAGTCGCGTAGCGCGTCAACCAGTTGATCTGGCCTGAGGATCTTTCCGTCACGGATGATGCCCTCCGTCAGCGGAACAGACCACCAGCGGCGCAAGCACCATGCCGATTTCTCTTTGGTCAGCGCAACGATCAGCGCTTTATCTTGTTGAATATGAACGCCGGTTTGCCATGTTTTGAAAGCCATGCTTCACGATCTCCTTATCGCCCGTCAGGTTGACGGCTATATCAATGAATCAGGCTTGCCTTTATACTACCGCGCGATTGTTTAGAAACTGCCCAAGTGAAACCAAATGGGAAATCTCCGGTGAAGTTCGTAAAGTATTTATTGATCCTTGCAGTCTGTTGCATTCTGCTGGGAGCAGGCTCGATTTATGGTTTGTACAAATATATTGAGCCGCAGCTGCCTGATGTTGCCACGCTTCGCGATGTGCGACTCCAGATCCCTATGCAGGTCTATAGCGCCGATGGCGAGTTAATGGCGCAATATGGCGAAAAACGCCGTATCCCGCTGACCTTAAACCAAATCCCGCCCGTGATGGTGAAAGCCTTCATTGCCACCGAGGACAGCCGTTTTTACGAGCACCACGGCGTCGATCCGGTCGGTATTTTCCGTGCCGCAAGCGTGGCGCTGTTCTCCGGCCATGCGTCTCAGGGGGCGAGTACTATTACGCAGCAGCTTGCGCGTAACTTCTTCCTCAGCCCTGAAAAAACGCTGATGCGTAAGATCAAAGAGGTGTTCCTCGCGATCCGCATTGAGCAACTGCTGAGCAAAGACGAGATCCTTGAGCTTTACCTCAACAAGATCTACCTGGGCTACCGCGCCTATGGCGTCGGCGCTGCTGCGCAGGTTTACTTCGGTAAACCGATTGAACAGTTAACGCTTAGCGAAATGGCGACCATTGCCGGTTTGCCAAAAGCGCCGTCGACCTTTAACCCGCTCTACTCGCTCGATCGCGCCACCGCGCGGCGTAACGTTGTGCTGTCACGTATGTTGAGTGAAGGCTATATCAGCCAGACCGAGTACGACCAGGCACGTAACGATGTCATCGACGCTAACTACCATGCGCCGGAAATTGCGTTCTCCGCGCCCTACCTGACGGAGATGGTTCGTCAGGAGATGGTTCGCCGCTACGGTGAAAATGCCTACGAAGATGGTTATCGCGTTTACACCACCGTAACCCGCAAAGTGCAGCAGGCCGCGCAGCAGGCGGTGCGTAACAACGTGATGGATTACGATATGCGCCACGGCTATCGCGGCCCGTCTAACGTGCTGTGGAAAGTGGGTGAAAGCGCATGGGACAGTAAAAAGATTACTGACTCGCTGAAAACCCTGCCGACCTATGGTCCGCTACTGCCCGCGGTTGTGACGCAAGCCAACCCGCAGGAAGCCGTAGCGTTAATGGCGGATGGTACGTCCGTTTCTCTGCGCATGGACGGTATCCGCTGGGCGCGTCCGTACCGCTCCGATACCCTGCAAGGGCCGACGCCACGTAAAGTGACCGACGCCGTTCAGATCGGCCAGCAAATCTGGGTGCGTCAGGTGGGCGATGCCTGGTGGCTGGCGCAAGTTCCGGACGTGAACTCTGCACTGGTATCCATTAATCCGCAGAACGGTGCCGTGATGGCGCTTGTGGGTGGGTTTGATTTTAACCAGAGCAAATTTAACCGCGCCACGCAGGCGCTGCGTCAGGTCGGCTCCAACATTAAGCCGTTCCTCTACACCGCAGCGATGGATAAAGGACTGACGCTCGCCAGCATACTCAACGACGTGCCGATTTCCCGCTGGGATGCCGGTGCCGGTTCTGACTGGCAGCCGAAGAACTCCCCGGCTCAGTACGCCGGCCCTATTCGTCTTCGTCAGGGTCTGGGACAGTCGAAAAACGTGGTCATGGTTCGCGCAATGCGCGCGATGGGCGTCGACTATGCGGCTGAGTACCTGCAGCGCTTCGGCTTCCCGGCACAGAATATCGTCCATACCGAATCGCTGGCGCTGGGCTCTGCCTCCTTTACACCGCTTCAGGTCGCGCGCGGTTACTCGGTGATGGCTAACGGCGGGTTCCTGATCGATCCGTATTTCATCAGTAAAATCGAAAACGACCAGGGCGGCGTCCTGTTCGAAGCGAAACCGAAAATCGCCTGTGCCGAGTGCGACATTCCGGTGATTTATGGTGATACGCCGAAGTCCAATGTTCTTGAGAACAAAGACATGGAAGACGTCGCGATCTCCCAGGAACAGCAGAATTTAGCCGTACCACAACCTCAGCTGGAGCAGGCTAACCAGGCGCTGGTGGCGCAGAGCGGTGCGCAAGAGTATGCCCCGCATGTGATCAGCACGCCGCTGTCATTCCTGATCAAAAGCGCGCTGAACACCAACATCTTCGGTGAACCCGGCTGGCAGGGAACTGGCTGGCGCGCAGGCCGTGATTTGCAGCGTCATGACATTGGCGGCAAAACCGGGACGACCAACAGTTCGAAAGATGCGTGGTTCTCAGGCTACGGTCCGGGAGTGGTGACTTCAGTCTGGATCGGCTTTGACGATCATCGTCGTGATTTGGGGCGCACCACGGCCTCTGGCGCGATTAAAGATCAGATTTCCGGTTATGAAGGCGGCGCGAAGAGTGCGCAACCAGCCTGGGATGCTTACATGAAAGCCGTTCTGGAAGGTGTACCGGAACAGCCGTTGACGCCACCACCGGGTGTGGTCACCGTCAATATTGACCGCAGCACCGGGCAGCTTGCTAACGGTGGTAACAGCCGCGAAGAGTATTTCATCGAGGGCACACAGCCAACCACGCAGGCGGTGCATGAGGTGGGTACAACGCTCATTGATAACGGCGAGACGCACGAGCTGTTTTAAACAATAAAATGCCCGATAAAAATCGGGCATAACATCGCAGGCCGGGTAAGGCGAAGCCGTCACCCGGCTTTTTTATGGGCTACAGCCGCCCCTGCCCCTTCAGCCACTCGCGAACCAGGAACAGCGCACTCACGTTGCGCGCTTCGTTAAAGTCTGGTTCTTCCAGCAGATCCATCATATGCGCCAGCGGCCAGCGAACCTGCGGCAACGGCTCCGGCTCGTCCCCTTCCAGTGATTCCGGGTAGAGATCTTCCGCGACAACAATATTCATTTTGCTGGAGAAATAGGACGGTGCCATGCTCAGTTTTTTCAGGAACGACAACTCGTTCGCACCAAAACCGACCTCTTCTTTCAGTTCACGGTTTGCCGCTTCAAACACGGACTCGCCTGGGTCGATAAGCCCTTTTGAAAACCCAAGCTCATAGGATTCTGTTCCCACAGCATATTCGCGGATCAAGATCAGGTGGTCGTCAACGATGGGGATTATCATCACCGCTTCGCGCGAAGAGGGGCGCATACGTTCATAAACGCGACGCACACCGTTGCTGAACTCCAGGTCCACACTTTCGACATTAAACAGACGCGATTTTGCGACTGTTTCAACATTCAGAATGGTGGGTTTTTGTAATGGTTTGCTCATCGTGATGGGTCTTTGCTGGGTGAACTGGCTTTATTGTGCGATATGCCGCACGGTTTCGGCAATGTCAATTGTTCTTTATTTACATTTATGCAACGTATCAGGAAGGCGTCCTCATTTCAAAACAAAAGTCAAGAGGTTGAAATGTTTCCAGGAATTTGCTGATATCGCGCCATGGCAGGCTTTGCTATCATCATCAGTCACTGGGATGCGCGTCAAAATGCTCAAGTTAGACTCCATACTTGCCGATAGCCAACCACAGACTCTCATTCATTGTTAAAGGTGCAATTGACTACACCTGTAAGAAGATAAGTAAGATGGGGAAAGCATGAGCACCATTTTGATTTTTCTCGCTGCTATGCTGGCCGGCGCTTTGATTGCAGGGTGGGTATACAGGCGTCGCGTTCAACGCCGATATCGGCTGCCCTTTTTAAACGCCTTCGCTGGCGCGACCACGCGTAAGCTCACGCCTGAAGAACGCAGTTCCGTAGAACACTACCTCGACACGTTAAACCGATCTCAGCAATCGCCTGGGCCAACGGGTGCCAGTGCTGCTCCGGTTTCGCTCAATCTTAACGCACAAAGCGACACGGTGCTGTGCGTGACGCGTTCGATCACCCGCTATGGCATCACCACCGACGATCCGAATAAATGGCGCTACTACCTTGATTCCGTTGAGGTTCATCTGCCCCCCTTCTGGGAGCAGTATATTAATGATGAAAACAGCGTAGAGCTAATCCATACCGACTCGTTACCGCTGGTTATCTCTTTAAACGGCCATACCCTGAGTGAATATGTTCAGGAAGCGCCGCGCTTTGCGCTGGAACGCGCAAGCTCAACGCAGGCCTCTATTCGTGGTGAAGAGACAGAGCAGATTGAACTGCTAAATATTCGTCAGGAGACGCATGAAGAGTACGCGCTGAGTCGCCCGGACGGTATTCGCGAAGCGGTGCTGATTGTCGCGGCGTTCCTGCTCTTTTTCTTCTGCCTGCTGACACCAGACGTCTTCGTTCCCTGGCTGGCAGGTGGCGCAGTGCTGCTGCTGGCGGCCGGACTGTGGGGGCTGTTTGCGCCTCCGGCGAAAACGTCTCTGCGTGAAATTCACTGCCTGCGCGGAACGCCTAAACGCTGGGGGCTATTCGGTGAGAACGATCAGGAACATATCAACAATATCTCGCTTGGTATTATTGATCTCATCTACCCGCGCCACTGGCAGCCATGGATTGCCCAGGATTTAGGGCATAAAACCGATATTGATATCTATCTCGACCGCCATGTGGTGCGTCAGGGGCGTTATTTATCTCTGCATGACGAAGTGAAAAACTTCCCGCTTCAGCACTGGCTGCGCAGCACGGTGATTGCTGGCGGCGCGGCGCTGGTCTTCGCCCTGCTGCTGCTTTTCGTGCCGCTGGATATGCCGATTAAATTCACCCTGTCCTGGATTAAAGGGGCACAAACCGTAGAAGCCACCAGCGTCAAACAGCTGGAAGAGGCGGGTGTGCGGGTGGGTGATACGCTGCGCCTGAAGGGAACCGGGATGTGTAACATCCATGCTCCAGGGGCCTGGAACACGCGGCAAAACTCGCCGTTTATGCCGTTCGACTGTTCACAAATTATCTGGAATGATGCCCCGCCGCTACCGTTGCCGGAATCCGACGTGGTCAACAAGGCAACCGCGCTCACGCAAACGGTCAATCGTCAGCTTCACCCGAAAGCAGACGATGATTCTCGCGTCAGCCCTGCCCTGCGTTCCGCCATTCAAAAATCTGGCATGGTGCTGCTCGATGACTTTGGTGAAATCGTCCTGAAAACGGAGGATTTATGTTCCGCCCAGGATGAGTGTGTGCGGCTTAAAAATGCCCTGGTGAATCTCGGCAACAGTAAAGACTGGGATGCTCTGGTGAAACGCGCCGAAGCGGGCCGTCTGGACGGCGTGAACGTGCTGCTGCGTCCGGTGAGCGCCGAGTCGCTGGACAATCTGGTCGCCACGTCTACCGCGCCGTTCGTGATGCGTGAAACCACCCGTGCGGCACAGGCGCTGAACAGCCCGGCTCCGGGCGGTTTTGTGATTGTCAGCGATGAAGGCAGCGATCTGGTCGATCAGCCTTATCCCCAGGTCGCACTTTATGATTACCCGGCGCAGGATCAATGGGCCGAGTTCCAGCGGCTGGCGCAAATGCTGATGCAAACGCCGTTTAGCGCGGAAGGGATCGTGACAGGGATATTTACCGATGCCAACGGTACGCGCCACATCGACCTGCACCGGATGCCGGACAGCGCAGGCTTATGGCGCTATATCGGCACATCCCTGCTGATGATGGCGATGCTGGTATGTATCTTCTGGAATGGGTATACAGCGCTGCGTCGCTATCAACGCTCGCGCACGCGACTGGCTGAAATCCAGCAATACTATGAAAATTGCCTCAATCCTAAACTGATCCCCGCTCCCGATAGCCTGATCGGATAACCTCACGGCGCGACAAGTTATGCTACCCTGTCGCGCACGTTTCTTCTGGCTGGAGTTCCCCTTATGCATCTTGATATCGCCTGGCAGGAGGTTGATACCGTCCTGCTGGATATGGACGGCACGCTGCTCGATCTCGCCTTTGATAACTACTTCTGGCAAACGCTGGTGCCGGAAACCTATGGTAAGCAGCAGGGCATCTCCCCGGCGGAAGCGCAGGAATTCATTCGTTCGCAATATAGCGCGGTGCAGCATACGCTAAACTGGTACTGTCTTGACTACTGGAGTGAGCGACTCGGTTTGGATATTTGTGCCATGACCACCGCCCAGGGGCCACGCGCCGTGTTGCGTGAAGATACCGTCCCCTTCCTGGACGCGCTAAAAGCAAGCGGCAAGCGCCGTATTTTGCTCACCAATGCGCATCCTCACAATCTGGCCGTGAAGCTGGAACATACGGGTCTGGCTTCACACCTTGATTTATTACTTTCCACCCACACATTTGGTTATCCGAAAGAGGATCAGCGGTTGTGGCATGCGGTGGCAGAAGAGACCGGTTTGCAGCCGGAACGTACCCTGTTCATTGACGACAGCGAGCCGATTCTGGATTCCGCAGCGACATTCGGCATTCGCTATTGCCTGGGCGTCACGAATCCTGATTCTGGCCTGGCTGAAAAAAGTTACCTTCGCCATCCGGGGCTGAACGACTATCGCCGGATGATCCCCTCACTGACCGTGAAGGAGACGCCATGAAAGAAAAGCCCGCTAACGGGGTAAGACTGGATAAATGGCTGTGGGCGGCCCGTTTTTATAAAACGCGCGCCCTTGCCCGCGAGATGGTTGACGGCGGGAAAGTGCATTACAACGGCCGGCGCAGCAAGCCGAGCAAGCTGGTTGAGCTGAATGCCACCTTAACGCTGCGTCAGGGCAACGACGAAAAAACGGTCGTGGTAAAAGCCATTACCGAACAGCGACGCCCCGCAACTGAGGCCGTACAGCTTTATGAAGAGACGGCTGAAAGCATTGAAAAGCGTGAGAAGACCGCGCTGGCACGCAAAATGAATGCGCTGACAATGCC
The DNA here is from genome assembly GCF_041021625.1 of Enterobacter sp. MALB-1. NCBI lineage: Bacteria > Pseudomonadati > Pseudomonadota > Gammaproteobacteria > Enterobacterales > Enterobacteriaceae > Enterobacter > Enterobacter sp. MALB-1. The sequence continues at coordinate 388,490 of NZ_JBDPJL010000001.1, read as the reverse complement.
ACACCCTGACCGGCGACCGGATAAAAAAGAGCGCCGCGATCTGATGAAATTTAAACACGGTGAGAGCGAGTAATTCTCACCTGCACGAGAGACTATTATGGCCCAACACGACCAATTACACCGCTATCTGTTTGAACAATTCGCCGTGCGCGGCGAGCTGGTGACCGTATCCGAAACCTGGAAACAGATTCTGGAAAACCACAACTACCCGCTGCCGGTGAAAACCCTGTTGGGCGAACTGCTGGTTGCCACCAGCCTGCTGACCGCCACGCTGAAGTTCGCCGGTGATATCACCGTGCAACTGCAGGGCGACGGTCCAATGACGCTGGCAGTGATCAACGGCAACAACCAGCAGCAGATGCGCGGCGTGGCGCGCGTTCAGGGCGATGTGCCTGAAAATGCGGACCTGAAAACGCTGGTCGGCAATGGCTACCTGGTGATCACCATTTCCCCGGAAGAAGGTGAACGCTATCAGGGTGTGGTCGGTCTGGAAGGCGATACCCTGGCGGCCTGCCTGGAAGATTACTTCATGCGTTCCGAACAGCTGCCAACTCGCCTGTTCATCCGTACCGGTGAAGTGAACGGTCAGCCTGCTGCGGGCGGTATGCTGCTGCAGGTTCTGCCTGCACAAGATGCCCAGACCAACGACTTCGAGCATCTGGCAACGCTGACAGAAACCATCAAAGCGGAAGAGCTGTTCAACCTGTCCGCGACCGATGTGCTGTGGCGTTTGTACCACGAAGAAGAGGTGACGGTTTACGACCCGCAGGCGGTGGAATTTAAATGCACCTGTTCCCGCGAACGCTGTGCTGGCGCGCTGAAAACCCTGCCTGATGAAGAGATCGACAGCATCATGGCGGAAGACGGTGAAATCGACATGCACTGTGACTACTGCGGTACACACTATGTGTTTAATTCGATGGATATCGCGGAGATCCGCAATAACGCCTCCCCGGCCGATCCGCAGGTTCACTAAGCATGACAAAACGGCTCCTTCTGAAGGAGCCGTTTTTGTTAACGCCACTGCGCGTTGTTGTAGCTATCGTAGCTCATATCAACACGTTCGCCGAAAATCTGAATATCCGCCCAGGGTTTAACAACCGATTTAACCTTCCCTTGTCGTAATGCGCGGTCTAGCTCCTCTCGGGTCAATCCCTCCGGCATTTTCCATGCGTCTCCTGCAAGCCTCCAGCTCGTATCCGTTTGGGTATATACCATGATTGTGCGATCGGTAAATTGATACAGCACGGCTTCCGGTTTGCCGTCACCGTTCAGATCCAGCGGCATCAGCAAACAGTTTCCCTGCGCATGACTGCAGGACTCGAATCGATACTGATTACTCAGCATCGCTTGCCATAATCCCTTATCAGGACGAGCCATCCCCGGAGCAAGCTGGATCTGCTCTTCCAGCATCGCGGCGGTCATTTTCCCCGCTCTATCGCGGTTTCCAGAGAGAAGGCCATTAACCTCACGCTGGCGCTTTGGGTTTGAGATAAACTGCGGATCGTTTTGCAGGGTGAGCAAAGCCTCTCGTCCCTTTCGTCCGGCATTGCTGAGCATATACAGGCTGACCTGATCCGCGGTTATTCTGCCGTCCTGATAACGGGCCATATGGCTTTCAACGCTGATCCGCCAGGGATCGAGCACCGGCGTATGGATCAAGATCAGGAAGGCGAGAGAGAGTAATCCTGTCGCTGGCGTGACATACGCCTGTAGCTTTTGCGGTTCACGGCGGTAAAAAAGAACGCTGACACAAAAACCGACGGCCCATACCAGCGCGACGATCGTAACCAACACGCCATACAGACGCTCAGGTGACCAGCCATATTGTGAAATGCGCAACCACAACGCCCAACCTGCCAGTACGGGATAAACGGGGGCAACCATCACGGCAAGTCGAACCATGCCGCGCAGGGGGGAATAGTAAGGCAATATTTGACGCTGCGGGTGCCAGACGACCGTCACCAGAAAAAGCAGCAGTATCGCTAACGTAGTCAGCAGGCCCGCGGCGGAAATTCGTGCTGAGATGGCCTCCAGGCCAACAAAGGGCAATGCACCAATAAAGAGTAACGCCAACGCAGCCAGCAGGGGCAGTAAGCCGGTGGCTATCAACGTCAACAGGTTTTGTAATGCCAGGATCAGCCGCACCTGCATTCGCACCAGCACTGCCGCACTCGCAGAAACCACGCCAATCGCCACTGAAATAAACCCGTCAGAATTGAAGAAAAGCTGATCAAAAAAGCGTATGCCAATAAGTTTGAAAAGTTCAGCCCACAGGAAAAGCACCAGCCAGAACAAGCCATTGCTGAAAAAAATAATCAGCAACGTCAGGGCGTTATGCCAGTTTCTGTTGTAAAAGTCGCTGTAAAATGAGGCCGTTGGCGAGGGCGTCAAACGCCGTTGAAGCCACGGCAGCATGAACAGTGTCATCAGCAAAAGGTGAAAACCAAAAAATAGCACCGCCTCCCTGATCTCCCAACTATCCTGCCCTGCAACATTCCACTTAAGCCAGGCTCCCATACCTGCAACGACAGCGCCAGCGATCCCTAACGCCAGCCACAGGAAAGGCGTTCTGAATGACGTTACGGAAAGCGACAGTGTGGTGGTCATCACTACCGTGGCAGGTACCACGCACAGTAACCACAGCGTATCGGACGGCAATTCCGCGTAGCCGATATACCATGTAATCAAATAGCAGATGACACCCTGTAATGCACCCGCCAGCACCACCGCAAGGCGCGTTGAAGGGGACAACGTTGCACTGTTTTCCATCTCTCATCCCTTATTCATGAAAAGCGTATTGTTTCACCAAAGCGATAAATGGGTCCCCACAATAAAATCTGAAATATCTTCTGTGGCAGGAGACATGAATCGTTTTTCACACTGTAACTCTTACGTAATTTTCCAACATGTATGCGATTACATTCACATTCCTTCGGTTAAATTCACCGTCATTTAACCTTTTAAGAACATTTTCCCCAACCAAAAAGCGATTCCTGCGATAATCTGCCCGCCCTGTGACTGGAGTCGCAGCGTTTTCCGTTAGCAAGGGTTTTGTCCAGATACGTAAATCTATGAGCCCCGTCGCGGTTAACAACCTCAGAAAAACCCTACAATTTCAGGCAGTACATATTGGCTAAGGAGCAGTGATATGCGTGTTAATGGTTTAACCCCGCAAGATCTCAAGGCTTATGGTATTCACGACGTCCAGGAAATCGTCTACAACCCCGACTACGATACGCTGTATCAGGAAGAGCTCAATCCAGCACTGGAAGGATACGAGCGAGGTGTATTGACGAACCTTGGTGCTATCGCCGTCGATACCGGTATTTTTACCGGCCGTTCGCCGAAAGATAAGTATATCGTCCGAGACGACACCACCCGCGATACGCTGTGGTGGGCTGATAAAGGCAAAGGGAAGAATGATAACAAACCACTCTCCCCGGAAACCTGGCAGCATCTGAAAGGGCTCGTCACTCATCAACTTTCCGGCAAGCGTCTGTTCATTGTGGATGCTTTCTGTGGCGCTAACGCCGACACCCGTCTTTCCGTTCGTTTTATCACCGAAGTGGCCTGGCAGGCGCATTTCGTGAAAAACATGTTTATTCGTCCAACCGACGAAGAGCTGCAGGATTTCACCCCTGATTTCATCGTGATGAACGGTGCGAAATGCACGAATCCACAGTGGAAAGAGCAGGGCCTGAATTCCGAAAACTTCATTGCCTTCAACCTGACCGAGCGTATCCAGCTCATCGGCGGGACCTGGTACGGCGGCGAAATGAAGAAAGGGATGTTCTCGGTGATGAACTACCTGCTGCCGCTGCGGGGCATTGCCTCTATGCACTGCTCGGCGAACGTCGGCGAAAAAGGCGATGTGGCGGTGTTCTTTGGTCTTTCCGGCACGGGCAAAACCACCCTTTCAACCGATCCGAAACGCCGTCTGATTGGCGATGACGAACACGGCTGGGATGATGACGGCGTGTTTAACTTCGAAGGCGGTTGCTACGCGAAGACTATTCGCCTGTCTGAAGAGGCTGAGCCGGATATCTTCCACGCCATCCGTCGCGATGCGCTGCTGGAAAACGTCACCGTGCGCACCGATGGCTCTGTCGATTTCGACGACGCCTCGAAAACTGAAAACACCCGTGTCTCGTATCCGATCTATCACATCGACAATATCGTGAAGCCGGTGTCGAAAGCGGGCCATGCCACGAAGGTGATTTTCCTGACCGCTGACGCGTTCGGCGTACTGCCGCCGGTGTCTCGCCTGACTGCCAGCCAGACGCAGTACCACTTCCTCTCCGGTTTTACCGCTAAACTGGCGGGAACCGAGCGCGGCGTAACGGAGCCAACGCCAACCTTCTCTGCCTGCTTCGGCGCGGCATTCCTGTCGCTACACCCGACGCAGTATGCAGAAGTGCTGGTGAAGCGTATGCAGGCATCTGGCGCACAGGCTTATCTGGTCAATACTGGCTGGAACGGCACTGGCAAGCGCATCTCCATCAAAGATACGCGTGCCATTATTGACGCCATTCTGGATGGTTCGCTGGATAACGCCGAAACCTTTACGCTGCCGATGTTTGACCTGGCGATCCCGACAGAACTGCCGGGCGTGGATACGCGTATCCTCGACCCACGCAATACCTACGGCTCACCGGAGCAGTGGCGTGAGAAGGCGGAATCGCTGGCGAAATTGTTTATCGAGAACTTCGAGAAGTATACCGATACCCCGGCGGGTACTGCACTGGTGAGTGCGGGACCGAAGCTGTAGGTGAAAATAAAAAGGCAACGAAAGTTGCCTTTTTTCATGTTTTCTCCCTCTCCCCGTGGGAGAGGGCCGGGGTGAGGGGAAATTAACTCTCTTTTACCTGCCCGCGCGTCACCGGCACTGGCAACCACGCCCGAATGCTCAAACCACCCCGCTCGCTGGTCCCAATCTCCAGCAACCCGTTATGGTTATCGACAATACGCTGCACAATCGCCAGCCCTAAGCCGGTCCCGCTGGTGCTGCGCGCGCTGTCGCCGCGCACAAACGGCTGGAACAGGTGCTTACGTTGCTCAGGTTTAATGCCCGGACCATCATCTTCCACCTGGAACCAGGCGCGGTTGAGTTCCGAGCCACTGCTGACTTTGATCCAGCCATTACCGTAGCGCGCCGCGTTGACCACCATGTTGGCCACCGCACGCTTGATGGAGAGCGGATGCATACGCACCTGAATCTCGCCCGGCTGAAGGTCAGTCTCAATTTCACGCTCGTAGCCGCTTTCCGCCGCCACCACTTCGCCCAGCACCGCATTGAGATCGGCCATTTCCAGCGGCATCTCCTGCCCGGTGCGCAGGTAGTCGATGAACTGCTCGATGATGGCATTACACTCTTCGATGTCCTTGTTAATGGACTCGGCGAGGTAACCGTCCTGTTCGCCCATCATCTCCGTTGCCAGACGGATACGCGTCAGGGGCGTGCGCAGGTCATGACTGACCCCCGCCATCAGCAGCGTGCGGTCGTCTGCCAGCTGCTTCACGCCTGCCGCCATATGGTTAAACGCGCGCGTCACCGAACGGACCTCCGACGCGCCATACTCGCGCAGCGGTGGCGGAATAATCCCTTTCCCGACCTGCAGCGCCGCGTGCTCAAGGTCGACCAGCGGTCGGTTCTGGATACGGATAAACAACCACGCGCCCCCTATCGCCAGCAGCATAATGGCAAGGGTATAGCGGAACAGCGGCGAGAAGTCCCCCTGGTGGATCTCAGTCAGTGGAACGCGCACCCAGATGTTGGGTGACAGCCAGGTTTTCAGCCAGACAACCGGCGAGCTTTTGTTGACCTCAACGCGCACTTCCGTCGGGCCGCCAAGCTGCTGTGCCATCTGCTGACTAAGGAATTCATAGTGCTGCGCCCAGCGCAGCCCCGCGTCTTCTGCTGCTTCATTTGAGTAGAGCGAAATGCCCAGCTCACGGTAGATTTCACGGCGAAACGCCGGGGGAACAACGAGCTGCGTGCCGTCCTCCAGTTGCAGTTTATCGGTCATCAGCATACGCACTTCGTAGGCCAGGACCTTATTAAACTGCTGGAGGCTCGGCAGGATCGCAAAGTTCAGTACCACCAGGTAGGTTGTCACCAGGCTGACGAACAGCAAGGTGACAATCAGTAGCAGGGTGCGGGCAAACGAGCTTCGCGGTGAGAAGCGCATTCGCCTCATGCTTTAGAGCCGTCCGGGACAAATACGTAGCCCAGACCCCACACGGTCTGAATATAACGAGGATGCGCCGGATCTTCTTCCACCATACGGCGCAGACGAGAGATCTGCACGTCGATGGAGCGTTCCATTGCGGAGTATTCGCGGCCACGCGCCAGGTTCATCAGTTTGTCACGAGAGAGCGGCTCACGCGGGTGGCTGACCAGTGCTTTCAGTACCGCGAACTCGCCGCTGGTCAACGGCATGGGCTCATCTTCACGGAACATCTCGCGCGTGCCGAGGTTCAGCTTGAACTTACCGAACGCAATCACCGCTTCTTCCTGTGATGGCGCGCCAGGCAGTTCGTTCGCCTGACGGCGCAGCACAGCGCGGATACGCGCCAGCAGTTCACGCGGGTTGAACGGTTTAGGAATGTAGTCATCCGCACCGATTTCGAGGCCCACGATACGGTCAACTTCTTCGCCCTTCGCCGTCACCATAATGATCGGCATCGGGTTGCTCTGGCTGCGCAGACGGCGGCAAATGGAAAGCCCGTCTTCGCCAGGCAACATCAGATCCAGCACCATCAAATGGAAGGACTCACGGGTCAGCAGGCGGTCCATCTGCTCAGCGTTCGCGACGCTACGAACCTGGAAGCCCTGCTCGGTCAGATAACGCTCCAGCAGCGCACGCAGGCGCATGTCGTCATCCACGACCAGAATTTTGTAGTTCTCTTGCATTGTGTGTACTCCCAAAGGTTCGGATAGTCTAATAACAGCGTATTCTAAAAAAGTGCACGTGTTCGACCAGCTAATTCTGGTATAAATTCTAGTCGAAATTGTTACAAAGCATATTTAACAGCAGCTTATCTGCACATTTCATCACATAAATCATTATTAATGCTGTCGGTTATTCTATGTGATACGTAATGTGCGCAAGGTTTGCAATGATGTCGAGTCTGAAGGTCACCGCATGAAAACGCCACTGATCACCCGCGAAGGGTACGAAAAACTCAAAAAAGAGATGGATTACCTGTGGCGCGAAGAGCGCCCTGAAGTGACCAAAAAGGTCACCTGGGCGGCAAGCCTGGGCGATCGCAGCGAGAATGCTGACTACCAGTACAACAAAAAGCGCCTGCGTGAAATCGACCGTCGGGTGCGCTATCTGACCAAATGCCTTGAGAACCTCAAGATTGTCGATTACTCCCCGCAGCAGGAAGGCAAAGTGTTCTTCGGAGCCTGGGTGGAGATCGAAAATGATGACGGCGACACCCTGCGTTTTCGCATCGTCGGCTACGATGAAATTTTTGGCCGTAAAGATTATATCTCCATTGATTCCCCCATGGCCCGCGCGCTGCTGAAAAAGGAAGTGGGCGATTTGGCCATTGTTCAGACACCTGGCGGTGAAGCCAGCTGGTATGTGAATGAGATCGAGTACGTAAAATAGTCCGAGAGCGCCCTCCACGGCTGGCATTTTTTCGTGCCAGTCCGTATAACTATCCCCTGATTTTTTTCGACTCAACAGATGAAATAGCCATGATGAAAGATTCGCTCTGCCGCATTATTGCGGGTGAACTTCAGGCCAGAGCCGAACAGGTAGAAGCTGCCGTTCGCCTGCTTGATGAAGGGAACACCGTGCCGTTTATTGCACGTTATCGTAAGGAAGTCACTGGCGGTCTGGATGACACGCAGTTGCGTAACCTGGAGACCCGTCTGGGTTACCTGCGCGAGCTGGAAGACCGTCGTCAGGCGATCCTCAAATCCATCGGCGAACAGGGCAAACTGACCAGTGATCTGGAAAAAGCCATTAACGGCACCCTGAGCAAAACCGAATTAGAAGACCTCTACCTTCCCTACAAACCGAAGCGCCGCACGCGCGGGCAGATTGCGATTGAAGCAGGTCTGGAGCCGCTGGCTGAGCTGCTGTGGAACGAGCCGTCACACGACCCGGACACCGAAGCGGCGAAGTTTATCGACGCCGACAAAGGCGTGGCGGACACCAAAGCCGCGCTCGATGGCGCACGCTATATTCTGATGGAACGCTTCGCCGAAGACGCCGCCCTGCTCGCCAAAGTGCGAGATTATCTGTGGAAGAATGCCCACATCGTCTCCACCGTGGTGGCAGGGAAAGAGGAAGAAGGGGCGAAATTCCGCGACTACTTCGATCACCACGAACCGATTTCAACCGCCCCATCACACCGTGCGCTGGCGATGTTTCGCGGCCGCAACGAAGGCGTGCTGCAACTCTCGCTGAATGCCGACCCGCAGTTTGACGAGCCGCCGAAAGAGAGCCACTGCGAGCAGATCATTATTGATCACCTCGGCCTGCGCCTGAACAACGCCCCGGCGGACAGCTGGCGCAAAGGCGTGGTGAGCTGGACCTGGCGCATTAAGGTGCTGATGCACCTCGAAACCGAGCTGATGGGCACCGTGCGCGAGCGCGCTGAAGATGAAGCAATCAACGTCTTTGCCCGTAACCTGCACGACCTGCTGATGGCCGCCCCTGCTGGCCTGCGCGCGACAATGGGGCTCGATCCGGGCCTGCGTACCGGCGTGAAAGTGGCCGTCGTTGACAGCACCGGCAAGCTGGTGGCTACCGACACCATTTATCCGCATACCGGCCAGGCAGCGAAAGCGGCGGTTGTGGTGGCGGCACTGTGCGAGAAATACAACGTTGAGCTGGTCGCCATCGGTAACGGTACGGCGTCCCGTGAAACCGAGCGTTTCTATCTCGACGTGCAAAAACAGTTCCCGAAAGTGACGGCGCAGAAGGTGATCGTCAGCGAAGCCGGGGCATCCGTCTATTCCGCGTCTGAACTGGCGGCGCAGGAGTTCCCGGACCTGGACGTCTCCCTGCGTGGTGCAGTCTCTATCGCTCGTCGTCTGCAGGACCCGCTGGCGGAGCTGGTGAAGATCGACCCGAAATCTATCGGTGTGGGCCAGTATCAGCACGACGTAAGCCAGACGCAGCTGGCGCGTAAGCTGGATGCAGTCGTGGAAGACTGTGTAAACGCCGTCGGCGTTGACCTGAACACGGCCTCCGTTCCCCTGCTGACCCGCGTGGCGGGCTTAACCCGCATGATGGCGCAGAATATCGTCGCCTGGCGTGATGAGAACGGCCAGTTCCAGAACCGTCAGCAGTTGCTGAAGGTGAGCCGACTGGGGCCGAAAGCCTTTGAGCAGTGCGCGGGCTTCCTGCGTATCAACCACGGCGATAACCCGCTGGATGCCTCTACCGTTCACCCGGAAGCGTACCCTGTCGTGGAACGCATTCTGGCGGCAACCCAGCAGGCGCTGAAAGCGCTAATGGGCGACAGCAACGCGCTGCGCAACCTGAAAGCCTCAGATTTCACCGACGAGCAGTTCGGCGTGCCGACGGTCACCGACATCATCAAAGAGCTGGAAAAACCAGGCCGTGACCCGCGCCCTGAGTTTAAAACCGCGACCTTTGCAGACGGCGTCGAAACCATGAACGACCTGCTGCCAGGTATGGTGCTGGAAGGCGCAGTCACGAACGTCACCAACTTCGGCGCGTTTGTGGATATCGGCGTGCATCAGGATGGTCTGGTCCACATCTCTTCCCTCGCCGACAAGTTCGTTGAAGATCCGCACACCGTGGTCAAAGCGGGCGACATCGTGAAGGTGAAAGTGCTGGAGGTTGATCTGCAGCGTAAGCGTATCGCCCTGACCATGCGTCTGGACGAGCAGCCAGGCGAGACCAACGCGCGTCGTGGTGGCAACCGCGAGCCGCAACGTCCGGCTGCGAAAGCCGCCAAACCGCGCGGTCGCGACGCTCAGCCTGCGGGCAACAGCGCGATGATGGATGCGCTGGCAGCGGCAATGGGTAAAAAACGGTAATACGGTTAATGCCCGGTGACACTACGTTTGCCGGGCATTTAAATAAATAAAGATGTACTCACTCATTAATTAATAAATATGAAACCGATTGCATATCCATATTTAAACCATCAATTATCACTTCATTAACAAATAAATCCCCCTGTCTTCCCGCCATCAAATTCAATAAATATTGAGCAAGGTCAAACTGGCCGTAAATTAATACCATTAACAACATTCCGTCACATTTTTATTATTGCTGATAAAAACTATTCTCATTATCATCGCAGTGTAGATTATTTAACCTCTCGTAAAGTAGGCGCTATGCAATTCACTCCAGACAGTGCATGGAAAATTATCGGTTTTACCCGTGAGATTAGCCCGGCCTATCGGCAGAAGCTGCTGTCACTGGGCATGCTACCCGGCTCGTCATTCCAGGTTGTACGCGTTGCACCGTTGGGCGATCCTGTTCATATCGAAACCCGACGAGTGAATCTGGTACTGCGTAAGAAAGATCTCGCATTATTAGAAGTCGAAAACGTATCCCGATAACAAGCCAGCGGTTTCAGTGGGTCTAATACAATGAAAAAATTAACTATTGGCTTAATTGGCAATCCTAATTCCGGCAAGACAACTTTATTTAACCAGTTAACTGGCGCACGCCAGCGTGTGGGAAACTGGGCAGGCGTAACGGTTGAGCGCAAAGAAGGTCAGTTCATGACAACAGACAATCAGGTTACCCTGGTTGATCTGCCCGGCACCTATTCGTTAACCACTATTTCATCTCAAACGTCCCTCGATGAGCAGATTGCCTGCCACTATATTTTGAGCGGCGATGCGGATTTATTAATTAACGTGGTCGATGCCTCCAACCTGGAGCGCAACCTTTATCTCACGCTGCAGCTGCTGGAACTGGGTATTCCCTGCATCGTGGCACTCAACATGCTCGACATTGCGGAAAAGCAAAAGCTGCGCATTGATATCGATGCCCTTTCTTCACGTCTGGGCTGTCCGGTGGTTCCGCTGGTCTCCACCCGCGCTCGCGGTATTGATGCCCTGAAGCTGGCGGTTGACCGACACGCGGGCAACACCGATGTTGAGCTGGTGCACTACGCGCAACCGCTGCTTCGCGAAGCCAACCTGCTGGCGCAGGAGATGGATAACACCATGCCTGCCCGACAGCGCCAGTGGCTCGGCCTGCAGATGCTGGAAGGTGACATCTACAGCCGCGCGTATGCAGGCGATGCGGCAGACAAACTGGACGTATCGCTGGCGCGCCTGAGCGACGAACTGAGTGACCCTGCTTTGCACATTGCGGATGCGCGTTATCAGTCTATCGCCGCGATTTGCGATGTGGCCAGCAACGCATTAACGGCTGAACCAAGCCGCTTTACCGCCGCCGTCGATAAAATCGTTCTGAACCGTTTCCTCGGCCTGCCGGTCTTCTTACTGGTGATGTACCTGATGTTCCTGCTCGCCATCAACATTGGCGGTGCGTTACAGCCTGTTTTCGATGCCGGTTCCGTCGCGATTTTCGTGCACGGTATTCAGTGGGTCGGTTATACCCTGCACTTCCCGGAATGGCTGACCATCTTCCTCGCCCAGGGGATCGGCGGCGGCATCAATACCGTTCTGCCGCTGGTGCCGCAAATCGGCATGATGTACCTGTTCCTCTCCTTCCTTGAGGACTCCGGCTACATGGCGCGCGCGGCTTTCGTCATGGATCGCCTGATGCAGGCGCTGGGCCTGCCCGGAAAATCCTTCGTGCCGCTGATTGTCGGCTTCGGCTGTAACGTTCCGTCGGTGATGGGTGCCCGCACGCTGGATGCGCCGCGTGAACGCCTGATGACCATCATGATGGCACCGTTTATGTCCTGCGGAGCACGTCTGGCGATCTTCGCGGTCTTTGCGGCGGCCTTCTTTGGTCAGCAAGGGGCGCTGGCGGTATTCTCTCTGTATGTGCTCGGTATCGTGATGGCGATCCTGACCGGCCTGATGCTGAAACATACCATCATGCGTGGTGAAGCGTCGCCGTTCGTGATGGAGCTACCGGTCTACCACGTTCCCCATCTTAAAAGCCTGGTGATCCAGACCTGGCAACGCCTGAAAGGGTTTGTGCTGCGCGCCGGTAAAGTGATTGTCGTCGTCAGTATTTTCCTGAGTGCGCTGAACAGCTTCACGCTGAGCGGCCAGGCAGCGGACAACATCAACGACTCCGCCCTTGCCTCCGTCAGCCGCGTCATTACGCCGGTCTTTAAACCGATTGGCGTGCATGAGGATAACTGGCAAGCGACTGTCGGCCTGTTCACCGGGGCGATGGCAAAAGAGGTGGTTGTCGGGACGCTGAACACACTCTACACCGCTGAGAACATTCAGGAAGAGGAGTTTAACCCGGCAGAATTTAACCTCGGTGACGAGCTGCTTGGTGCCGTAGAGGAGACCTGGCAGAGCCTGAAAGACACCTTCAGCCTGAGCGTGCTGGCAAACCCAATCGAAGCCAGCAAAGGCGACGGCGAAATGGCGACCGGCGCGATGGGCGTGATGAGCGAGAAATTTGGCAGCGCGTCAGCGGCCTACAGCTACCTGATCTTCGTGCTGCTTTACGTTCCGTGCATTTCGGTGATGGGGGCGATTGCCCGCGAGTCCAGCCGCGGCTGGATGGGCTTCTCGGTACTGTGGGGGCTGAACATCGCTTACTCGCTGGCGACGGTCTTTTATCAGACCGCCAATTTCAGCCAGCACCCGCGTTATAGCCTGGTCTGCATCCTGGCGGTGATCCTGTTCAACGTGGTTGTCATTGGCCTTCTGCGCAGAGCGCGGAGCCGCGTGGATGTCAACCTGCTGGCGACACGTAAAACCGCCGCCACCTGTTGCAGCAGCCCGGCTGGCGACTGTCACTAAAAGGTAAACACATGGCATCGTTGATTCAGGTTCGTGATTTGCTGGCATTGCAGGGAAGAATGGAGGCAAAACAGCTAAGCTACAGCCTGCATACGCCGCAACCGATGATTGATGCCATGCTGCAACGGCTGGAAGCAATGGGGAAAGCCGTGCGCATTCAGGAAGATGCGGATGGTTGTTTGTCCGGCAGTTGCAAAAGCTGCCCCGAAGGGAAAGCCTGCCTCAGAGAGTGGTGGGCGCTGCGCTAATAAAGCCGGGCCATACCGCCCGGCTTTTTGGTATTACTTATAAACCTCTGCCGTTGCATGAACGTCTTTCGTATCTTTCTGTGCACTGGTAACAACGAAATATTTACCGCCCAGCTCATCCGCTTTTTTGGACAGTTCACGTTTCGCATCCATCGGAGCCGTGGTATCAGAAGTGGTGATTGTCCCCACTTTGGTCAGATTCATCTCTTTGACCTTATCTTTATCCAGCTCTTCTGCGGCAAATGCGCCAAATGACAGTGACCCAATAACCAGAGATGTAACAATACCTGTGACAAGTTTCATAGATCAGCCTCTCCTTAGATTGTTGTTTTGATCATCGTCGGCAGCTCAACCGCAACGACCTCTGAAGTATTGTTGCGGTATGAAACTTTTTCCAGGATGGACGGGAAATAATCAGTTTACACGTTGACTTATCGCAACCAGTGCCGCGCAGAACTCAGCGGGATGGGAGATAAACGGCGCGTGCGCGGCTTTGGCAATCACCCGCGATTCACTTTCAGGCCACAGGGTGTCCAGCAGCGGCACCACTTTGCGCGGCACCAGTCCATCCAGATAGCCATAAATACGCAGATGCGGCATCGTCAGCGACGCCAGCGGCTCACGCAGGTCGACCGTCTTCAGAATGTCCAGACCACCGTTAAGTACCTTAACGTCCGGCATCGGCAGGGAGAGCACCGTCTGTTTCAGCAATCTGGCATCCTGACGGGCGGTTTCGGTTCCCATCGTCTGCAGCGCCAGGAAACGCTCAACCGTTCGCTGGAAATCTTCGCTCAGTTGCTGCTGGAACCCGGTCAACACCTCAGGCTTAATGCCCGGCCACGCTTCACGTGCGCTAAAGCACGGCGAAGAGGCCACCGTCACCAGTGCCTGCACGCGTTCGGGATGGCTCAGCGCAATCTGACTTGCCACCAGCCCGCCCAGGCTCCAGCCGAGCCAGATCGCTTTTTGCGGCGCAGCGTCCAAAACCTGCTTCGCCATCGCGTCAAGCGTCATCGCGCCAAAGCCGTGGCTACGGCCATAACCCGGCAGATCAACCAGATGTAACGTAAATTGCGAGGCGAGTTCCTCACTTACGCAACGCCATACTTCAGCGTTCAGTCCCCATCCGTGCAGCAGCACAAGATGGCAATTTCCCGTCCCTACGGTCTGCCACCACAGTGTCTTCATCAGTTACTGTTCTCTTTTTTACATGGAGGTTGCACATGCTAACAGTGCCCGGCTTGTGCTGGCTATGCCGAATGCCACTTGCGCTGAGTGCGTGGGGAGTCTGTTCCGTTTGTACACGATCGCTGGAAGGCCGAATCAACGGCTGCCCGCAATGCGGTTTACCGGCCACAAGCCAGGTGATCCCCTGCGGGCGTTGCCTGAAGAAATCCCCGCCGTGGAACGCCCTGGTGGCGGTGGACGGTTATGCTCCTCCGCTGAGCGGCCTCATCCATAAACTGAAATTTTCTCACCAGAGTACGCTGGCGCGGCCGCTCGCCCGGCTACTTGTACTGGCGGTTTTACAGGCGCGACGTACCCGCGGGTTACCGGCAGTGGACATAATTATGAATGTGCCGTTGCACCGGCGTCGTCACTGGCGACGTGGCTATAATCAGAGTGACCTGCTCTGCCGCCCGCTCGCCCGCTGGCTCAGATGCCGTTACGACGCCTCTGCGCTGAGGCGCGTGCAGGCGACAGCAATCCAGCATCAACTCAGTGCGCGGCTGCGCAAAAGGAACCTTAAAAATGCCTTTCGCCTTGAATTGCCCGTTAACGGCCTCCATATCGCGATTGTGGATGATGTCGTCACCACGGGCAGTACCGTTGCTGAACTTTCCCGACTGCTTTTGCGAAGCGGCGCTGCGTCGGTTCAGGTATGGTGTCTGTGCCGTACCTTGTAGCCCTTCTCCAATGGGCGTATTATTATACCCAGGTAATTTAGTCAACTATTAGGCCAAAGCTATGATCCGTATTTCCGATTCTGCACAAGCGCACTTTGCCAAACTGCTGGCAAATCAGGAAGAAGGGACGCAGATCCGCGTGTTTGTGATCAATCCAGGCACTCCGAATGCAGAATGTGGTGTCTCTTATTGTCCTCCGGACGCCGTGGAAGCAACTGACACTGCCCTTAAATTTGACCAGCTCACCGCCTACGTTGATGAGCTGAGCGCACCGTATCTTGAAGATGCGGAGATTGATTTCGTCACCGACCAGCTCGGTTCTCAGCTGACGCTGAAAGCGCCAAACGCAAAAATGCGTAAAGTGTCGGACGATGCCCCACTAATGGAACGTGTAGAGTATTTGCTGCAATCGCAGATCAACCCACAACTGGCAGGCCACGGCGGTCGTGTTTCCCTGATGGAAATCACCGAAGATGGTCTGGCGATCCTGCAGTTTGGCGGCGGCTGTAACGGGTGTTCCATGGTCGACGTGACGCTGAAAGAAGGGATCGAGAAGCAACTGCTGAACGAGTTCCCGGAACTGAAAGGCGTGCGCGATCTGACCGAACACCAGCGCGGCGAGCACTCTTACTACTAATTCAATGCCCTTCTGTTTTGCCCGGTGGCGCTGCGCTTACCGGGCCTACAAAAACAGTTCATACGCATCGTAAGCCGGGTAAGGCGAAGCCGCCACCCGGCTTTTGTTTTCCTGCCTCCCCCCCTCTATATGTTGACCTGCGTCTCATAATTCAAATTTAGCTGCCCTGGGTGATTCTCAATCACGCCATGTTACCCGTATCATTCTCATGGGCACTAAGCACCCACATAACAGCCGACTAAACTTAATCGTTTCACAGGCATCAGTATTAGTGCCGTTAACGCTCTGTTCCCTGTTGGGACAATCGGATTTTGTCGTTGAAACAATGACGTTACCCATAACAATTCAAAGGCCAGGTAAATCATGCCATTAGTCATCGTCGCTATAGGTGTTGTGTTATTACTGCTCTTGATGATCCGCTTCAAAATGAACGGATTTATCGCTTTGGTTCTGGTGGCACTTGCAGTCGGTTTGATGCAAGGGATGCCGCTGGTGAAAGTTATCAGCTCCATTAAAGCCGGGGTCGGCGGTACGCTCGGCAGCCTGGCGCTGATCATGGGCTTCGGTGCCATGCTCGGTAAAATGCTCGCGGATTGCGGTGGTGCGCAGCGTATCGCCACCACGCTTATCGCCAAATTTGGTAAGCAGCACATCCAGTGGGCAGTGGTATTAACCGGCTTTACCGTCGGTTTTGCGCTGTTCTATGAAGTGGGCTTTGTGCTGATGCTGCCGCTGGTATTCACCATTGCAGCTGCGGCAAATATTCCGCTGCTGTACGTCGGTGTGCCAATGGCGGCGGCGCTGTCCGTGACGCACGGCTTCCTGCCTCCGCATCCAGGCCCTACCGCAATCGCGACCATTTTCCACGCCGATATGGGTAAAACCCTGCTGTTCGGTACGATTCTGGCGATCCCAACCGTGATTCTGGCAGGCCCTGTTTATGCGCGTTTCCTGAAAGGTATTGATAAGCCAATCCCGGAAGGTCTGTACAGCGCGAAAACGTTCACCGAAGAAGAGATGCCGGGCTTTGGCGTCAGCGTCTGGACGTCACTGGTGCCGGTCATTCTGATGGCCATGCGTGCCGTGGCAGAGATGATCCTGCCGAAAGGCCATGCATTCCTGGCCGTTGCCGAGTTCCTGGGTGATCCGGTGATGGCAACGCTGATTGCCGTGCTGATTGCGATGTTCACTTTCGGCCTGAACCGTGGCCGTTCGATGGAAGAGATCAACGATACGTTGACCTCTTCCATCAAAATCATTGCCATGATGCTTCTGATCATCGGCGGTGGCGGTGCGTTCAAACAGGTACTGGTCGACAGCGGCGTGGACAAATACATCGCTGCCATGATGCATGAAACCAGCGTTTCTCCGCTCCTGATGGCCTGGTCCATCGCTGCGGTTCTGCGTATTGCACTGGGTTCTGCGACCGTTGCGGCCATCACCGCAGGTGGTATTGTTGCGCCGCTGATTGCAACGACGGGCGTAAGCCCGGAGCTGATGGTTATCGCGGTCGGTTCCGGTAGCGTAATTTTCTCTCACGTAAACGACCCAGGCTTCTGGCTGTTCAAGGAGTATTTCAACCTGACGATCGGTGAAACCATCAAGTCATGGTCCGCGCTGGAAACCATTATTTCGGTGTGCGGCCTAGTCGGGGTTCTGCTGTTGAATATGGTTGTCTGATGTAAAAAAGCCGGGTGGCGGAGACGCCTTACCCGGCTTACTTAAGCAATGTAGGCCCGGTAAGCGCAGCGCCACCGGGCAATAAAAAACCCGCCGATGGCGGGTTTTTTATCACGTCTTCCCGGCTGCTTTTCGCCGCTTATCCAAATCCTTAATCAGCCTGTTCACCCCGTCATCGGCAAACATCTTCTCAAGGGTTGTGGACAATTTACGACGCCAGTTCTTGTACTGATAGCTGGTGCCCGGAATGTTCACCGGCTCTGCCATATCAATCCAGTCTTCCGGCTGTAGCCCCAGCAGGGCGCTGTTGCTGTCGGCAATGTAGCGCTGCAAGCCGCGGTTGAGCGTAGGCGTCATCGACATCAGCGACGCCTTATGTCCGGCGCGTTTCGGCAGGCAGCCATGTTTATGCAGCGCATCAAGCAGACCCTGTTTCGCCAGCTCGCGATCCTGATACAGTCCACGCAGGACCTCTTCATCAGGATACAGCCCCAGCGTTTTACCGAGCGTCAGGTCGCCGCTTTCCCAGTAGCCTCTGAGCGTAGGAAGATCATGCGTCGTCGCGACTGCCATTGATTGTTCCGGATACGCTTTCGGCGCGCGGAAGGTTTTCTCATGGTCGTTCTCAAAATAGAGCACTTTGTAAGAGTACACGCCGCTGTCGCGGAGTTTACTGACAATCTCAACCGGTACAGTACCGAGATCTTCGCCGATCACCATGCACTGATGACGTTTACTTTCCAGCGCCAGGATCGAGAGCAGATCGTCAACCGGGTATTGTACATACGCCCCGTGATCGGCCGTTTCACCGTACGGTATCCACCACAGACGCAGCACAGACATCACGTGGTCGATGCGCAGCGCTCCACAGTTCTGCATATTGGCGCGCAGCAGGTCGATAAACGGCTCGTACGCGCGGGCGGCCATCACGTGCGGGTCCATTGGCGGCAGGCCCCAGTTCTGACCAAGCGGGCCAAGAATATCTGGCGGCGCACCGACGGAGGCTTTCAGGCAGTAGAGTTCACGGTCACACCAGGTTTCTGCACCACCTTCTGCGACACCCACAGCCAGATCGCGGTACAGGCCAATCGGCATTTTATACCCCTGGCTCACCTGCCAGCAGGCAGCAAACTGGCTGTAGGCCAGCCACTGCAGCCACAGGTAGAAGTCCACCTCATCAGCATATTTCTTACAGAAGGCTTTCACTTCAGGCGTATCAACGGATTGATACGCTTCCGGCCACACCGGCCAGCCCCAGCGCATTTCATCCTCTTTGACCTGATACGCATGCAGCGCGTCGAACGCCGCCTGCCAGTAAAGGCTCTCGCCCTCCTGCATGACAAACTGGCGGAAGGCCGACATCTGTTCGTCATCGCGTCTCGCGAAGCCTTTCCATGCCAGACGCAGCGCCGCCATCTTCAGCGCGGTGACGGTGGCATAGTCCACCCAGTCCGCATCGCGCGCCTGCTTCAGCGCCTGCTGCGTGGTACTGAGTTTCCACCATGCCTGCGCCTCTTTGCTGTTTTTGAAATCGTCTAACGCGTTAACGTCAATGTAAATCACGTTCAGCCAGCGGCGGGACGATGGGCTGTACGGGCTGGCGCTCTCCGGGTTAGCCGGATAGAGTGCGTGGATCGGGTTGAGTCCAATAAAGGCACCGCCACGCTCGCCGATGTCTGCCAGCATCTTTTTCAGATCGCCAAAATCACCGATGCCCCAGTTACTGTCCGAACGCAGCGTGTAGAGCTGCACGCAGGCACCCCACAGCTTTTTGCCTTCGGGCAACGCCAGTGGTTCATAGCAGCGTTTTGGCGCAACAATCACCCGGCAGTGATAACGCGCATCACCCTGGGTGAGCGTCAATGAGTGGTAGCCCTCCGGCAGCTTCGCCGGAAGATGAATTGTTTTTCCGCCAGTGGCGTGTCCCTTGTGCTGCTGCCCCTCTTCGGTAGTGAGCAGCCAGCTAAACTCGCCGCGCCCTGCCACCGCCAGCGGCATTTTTTTGCCCGCAGTAAAGACCTTCACATTGGGGACAGGAGCAACCGACGCTTTCGCGTCGGGTTTGTGCATGGCATCCAGCAAACGCCTTTTGGTGTCCGCACCAATAGACTGCGGTTTGCCGTGAGCATTAATGTAACTGAGGCTGATCCCCGCCGCCTGCGCGGCACTGTCCAGACGTTTACTCTCCATCGCGCTTCCTTAGCGTTTTGCCTGCCAGATACGGGCCTGATAATCACGGATTGAGCGGTCCGAGCTGAACATGCCACAGCGGGCGGTGTTCAGGATACACGCACGGGTCCAGGCGTCCTGGTCGCGATACAGGACATCGACCTGTTTTTGCGCGTCCACATAGGCTCTGAAATCCGCCATGACCAGATACGGATCGCCGCCCTGTTTGCCCATGCTGTGCAGCATCTGGTCAAACGCGTGCTTGTCGCCGTCGCTGTATTTGCCGCTCTCCAGCTCTTTCAGCACCGCATCAAGCACTTTGTCTTTCTTACGCCATTTCACCGGGTCGTAGCCTTTGGCTTTAATGGCTTTCACTTCCTCCACAGTATGGCCGAAGATAAAGATGTTCTCTTCGCCGACCTTCTCCGCGATTTCGACGTTTGCGCCGTCGAGCGTACCGACGGTCAGCGCGCCATTCAGCGCCAGCTTCATGTTGCCCGTGCCGGAAGCCTCTTTACCTGCCGTGGAAATTTGCTCAGAGATATCCGCCGCCGGGATCAGCATCTCAGCGGCAGAGACGCAGTAATCCGGCAGGAACACGACCTTCAGCTTGTCGCCTACTTTCGGATCGTTGTTGATCGCAGCAGCCACTTTGTTGATGGCAAGGATAATGTTTTTCGCCAGATAATAGCCCGGTGCCGCTTTCGCGCCGAACAGGAATACGCGTGGAACGCGGTCAGCCTGAGGGTTCTCGCGGATCTCTTTGTACAGCGCCAGAATGTGCAGCAGGTTCAGGTGCTGGCGTTTGTACTCATGCAGGCGTTTAATCTGGATATCGAAAATGGCATTCGGGTTGATCTCAATTCCGGTACGCACTTTCACAAACTCCGCCAGACGAACTTTGTTCTCCTGCTTGATGGCGCGGTACTGCTCGCGGAATTTCGCGTTGTCGGCCTGTTTTTCCAGGTTGATGAGCTGGTCCAGATCGTTGGCCCACTCTTTTTTCAGGGTTTTATCCAGCAGGCTGGCCAGCAGCGGGTTGCACTGCTTGATCCAGCGGCGCGGCGTGATGCCGTTGGTCACGTTGTGGAATTTGGTCGGCCACAGCTGGTGGTATTCCGGGAAGAGATCTTTCACCACCAGATCCGAGTGCAGTGCCGCCACGCCGTTCACCGCGAAGCCGCTGACTACGCACATGTTCGCCATGCGCACTTGTTTATCGTGAACCACCGCCAGCTTCGCCCAGACGGCTTTATCGCCCGGCCAGGTTTTCTCCACCAATTTTTTAAACTGGTCGTTAATCATGTTGATGATCTGCATATGGCGCGGCAGCAGGGCTTTCACCAGCTTCTCATCCCAGCACTCCAGCGCTTCCGGCATCAGAGTGTGGTTGGTGTAGGCGAAGGTGCGGCTGGTGATCGCCCACGCGTCATCCCAGCTCAACTGATGCTCGTCGATCAGCACGCGCAGCAGTTCAGGAATCGCAATGGTCGGATGCGTGTCGTTAAGCTGGATCACTTCGAAGTCCGGCAGTTGTGCCAGCTTGCGGCCCGCCAGGTGATGACGACGCAGGATATCCGCTACAGAGCATGCGCACTGGAAATACTGCTGCATCAGACGCAGTTTTTTGCCCGCCAGATGGTTGTCGTTCGGGTAGAGAACTTTGGTCAGCTTCTCGGCGTCGATACCCTGCTGCTCGGCGCGCAGGAAATCGCCGTCGTTGAATTTGGTCAGGTTGAACGGATGGGCGTGCTTCGCCTGCCACAGGCGCAGCGGCTGTGCCACGCCGTTACGGTAGCCGAGCACCGGCAGATCCCAGGCTTCGCCGGTAAAGGTGAACGCCGGCTCCCAAAGCCCCTGCTTCGTCACTTTCCCGCCAATGTTCACCTGCACATCCAGCTGCGCGTTGTGGCGGAACCACGGGTAGGTGTTGCGGTGCCAGTCGTCCGGCGCTTCCATCTGGTGCCCATCGGCAAACGACTGACGGAACAGGCCGTACTGGTAGTTCAGGCCATAGCCAATGGCCGACTGGCCGACAGTTGCCATGGAGTCCAGGAAACAGGCCGCCAGACGCCCCAGACCACCGTTACCCAGCGCCGGGTCAATCTCTTCTTCCAGCAGATCGGTAAGGTTAATGTCGTGCTCTTTCAGCACATCGCCTACCTCCTGATACCAGCCGAGGTTCAGCAGGTTGTTGCCGGTCAGACGGCCAATCAGGAATTCCATCGAGATGTAGTTTACGTGGCGCTGGCCTTTCACCGGCTTCGCCAGAGGTTGAGCATCCAGTTGCTCTGCGAGCGCCCCGCTCACCGCCTGCCACCACTGGTGAGGCGTCATTTCGTTTGCAGCACGAAGACCAAAACGCTGCCACTGACGCGTCAGGGCAGCCTGAAATTGAGCTTTGTTGAAGGTAGGCTGTGACATAGGGAATCGGCATCCTGTAGAGAGAAAAAACACATTAGCGCTAGTGTGCCTGGCTCATTCCGCCTCTTCCTCCTCCCGTGGGGGATTAGACAGGGAGGAGTAGCGGGGATGAGCATAAAAGTGTGATCGAGGCCACTCTGCGAGTGTGCTCTGAAGGAGAAAAGATATCCCGGAAGAGTGTCAAAAAAATGAAATGCAGTTTCGTAAGAAATTAATCGGCGCAGAAATGATTACTTACGTAGAATAATATTTCTGCAAATAAGGATTTCCCTGCGTCACTATTCAGTTTGCTGAACGTTACCGAAACTTTATTAACTTTGTCTTGATTATTCCTTGCTGAAACCCGTTTCAGTGATACCGCACTAAAAGCATACAATCCAGCATCCACGCGGGATGTGAGCCATTTTTAGAAAGTTCCGCATTTATGCGGAATGTTTTGTGACAGAGTGCAAATTCACAGCCACAAAACCCAGACATAACTTGCAATAGTCGTCTTATTGGCCGACCTTATATCTATTAATTACGAAGCGCAAAAAAAATAAATTCTCTCGTTCCCCACAGTGAAGTGAAAACTATGTTGATTCCGTCTAAATTAAGTCGCCCGGTTCGTCTTGACCATACTGTGGTCCGCGAACGCCTGTTGGCTAAACTTTCCGGCGCACATAATTTCCGACTGGCGCTGGTTACGAGCCCTGCAGGTTATGGAAAAACAACGCTCATTTCACAATGGGCCGCAGGTAAAAGCGATCTTGGCTGGTACTCTCTTGATGAGGGTGATAACCAGCAAGAACGTTTTGCCAGCTATTTGATTGCTGCTATTCAGCAGGCAACCAACGGGCACTGCGTCACCAGTGAGGTGATGGTGCAAAAGCGCCAGTACGCCAGCCTGTCTTCCCTTTTCTCACAGCTATTTGTTGAACTGGCCGAATGGCATCGTCCGCTGTATGTGGTGATTGACGATTATCATCTGATCACCAATCCGGTGATCCATGAGTCGATGCGTTTCTTCCTGCGCCATCAGCCGGAAAATCTGACCCTGGTGGTCTTGTCGCGTAATCTGCCGCAGTTAGGCATTGCCAATCTGCGCGTGCGCGATCAGCTACTGGAAATCGGCAGCCAGCAGTTGGCCTTTACCCACCAGGAAGCGAAACAGTTCTTTGACTGCCGCCTGACCTCGCCGATTGAGGCGTCCGAAAGCAGCCGTCTGTGCGATGACGTTGCAGGCTGGGCAACGGCGCTGCAGTTGATTGCGTTATCCGCCCGGCAAAATAATAGCCCGACACACCAGTCGGCGCGGCGTCTGGCAGGGATCAACGCCAGCCACCTTTCGGATTATCTGGTCGATGAAGTGCTCGACAGCGTCGATCTCTCCACCCGCCATTTCCTGCTGAAAAGCTCCCTGCTGCGTTCCATGAACGATGCGCTAATTGTGCGCGTGACGGGCATTGAAAACGGTCAGCTCCAGCTTGAAGAGATTGAACGTCAGGGTCTGTTCCTGACGCGCATGGACGATCCCGGTGAATGGTTTAGCTATCACCCGCTGTTTGGCAGCTTCCTGCGCCAGCGCTGTCAGTGGGAACTTGCGACCGAGTTGCCGGATATCCACCGCGCTGCGGCCGAAAGCTGGATGGCACAAGGTTTCCCGAGTGAGGCTATCCACCATGCACTGGCCGCGGGTGATGCCAGTATGCTGCGCGATATTTTGCTCAACCACGCGTGGGGGCTGTTCAACCACAGCGAACTGACGCTGCTCGAAGAGTCGTTAAAAGCGCTACCGTGGGAAAGCCTGCTGGAGAACCCGCGTCTGGTGCTGCTGCAGGCCTGGCTGATGCAGAGCCAGCATCGCTACAGCGAAGTGAACACCCTGCTGGCGCGTGCCGAGCAGGAGATGGAGAGCGAAATGGATGCCACTCTCCACGGCGAATTCAATGCCCTGCGTGCTCAGGTCGCGATCAACGACGGCGACCCGGAAGAGGCAGAACGCCTGGCGATGGTTGCACTGGATGAATTGCCGCTGGCGAACTTCTACAGCCGCATCGTGGCGACGTCAGTACACGGCGAAGTGCTGCACTGCAAAGGTGACCTGACGCGTTCGCTCTCGCTCATGCAGCAAACCGAGCAGATGGCGCGCCGTCACGACGTCTGGCACTACGCTTTGTGGAGCCTGATCCAGCAAAGCGAGATTTTATTTGCGCAGGGGTTCCTGCAAGCGGCATGGGAAAACCAGGAAAAAGCGTTCCAGCTTATTCGTGAACAACATCTGGAACAGCTGCCGATGCACGAGTTCCTGTTACGTATTCGCGCTCAACTGCTGTGGGCATGGTCGCGTCTGGATGAAGCAGAAAGCTGCGCCCGTCAGGGCGTGGACGTGCTCTCCGGGTTCCAGCCGCAGCAACAGCTGCAGTGTCTGGCGCTGCTGGTACAGTGCTCGCTGGCGCGCGGAGATCTGGATAACGCGCGCAATCACCTTAACCGCCTGGAAAACCTGCTCGGTAATGGTCAGTACCATAGCGACTGGGTGTCAAACGCCGATAAAGTCCGGGTGATTTACTGGCAGATGACCGGCGATAAAAAATCCGCCGCCAACTGGCTGCGCCAGACGCCAAAACCTGAATTTGCCAACAACCACTTCCTGCAAAGCCAGTGGCGGAATATTGCCCGCGTGCAGATCCTGCTGGGCGAGTTTGAGCCTGCCGAGATCGTGCTGGAAGAGTTAAACGAAAACGCCCGCAGCCTGCGCCTGATGAGCGACCTGAACCGTAACCTGCTGCTGCTGAACCAGCTTTACTGGCAGGCCGGTCGTAAAAACGATGCCCAGCGCGTGCTGCTGGAGGCGCTGCAACTGGCTAACCGCACCGGGTTTATCAGCCACTTCGTGATTGAAGGTGAAGTGATGGCGCAGCAGTTGCGTCAGCTTATTCAGCTCAATACGCTACCGGAACTGGACCAGCATCGCGCCCAGCGTATTCTGCGCGAGATTAACCAGCACCATCGCCACAAATTTGCGCATTTTGATGAGAACTTTGTTGAACGTCTGCTGAATCATCCAGAAGTGCCGGAACTTATCCGCACCAGCCCGCTCACTCAGCGTGAATGGCAGGTTCTGGGGCTGATCTATTCCGGATACAGTAACGATCAGATTGCCGGGGAACTGGCGGTTGCGGCGACCACCATCAAAACGCACATTCGCAATTTGTATCAGAAGCTGGGCGTGGCGCATCGTCAGGATGCAGTGCAGCATGCACAGCAGTTGCTGAAGATGATGGGGTACGGGGTGTAGGTTTTGTGCGGCCTGATGCCCTCACCCCGGCCCTCTCCCTGTGGGAGAGGGAGAAAATTTTGTAGGTCGGGTAAGCGCAGCGCCACCCGACACAACCGCTAGCAGAGTTCTAACTGTAGATTGTTATCCTTAATCACCTGCATCACCCCAGCCGGCGGCATCACGTCGGTGTAGACCGCATCCACCATGCTGATGCTGCCCATGTTTACCATCGCGTTACGGCCAAACTTCGAGTGATCCACCACCAGCATCACGTGGCGTGAGTTCTCGATAATCGCGCGCTTGGTGCGCACCTCATGGTAATCAAACTCCAGCAGCGAGCCGTCACTGTCGATGCCGCTGATCCCCAGAATGCCGAAATCGAGGCGGAACTGAGAGATAAAATCGAGCGTCGCTTCGCCGATAATCCCGCCGTCGCGGCTGCGCAGTTCGCCACCCGCGAGGATGATGCGGAAATCGTCTTTCTGCATCAGGGTGTTAGCCACGTTCAGGTTGTTGGTGACCACACGCAGGTTCTCGTGGTCCAGCAACGCATGAGCGACCGCTTCCGGCGTGGTGCCGATATCAATAAACAGCGTCGCGCCGTTCGGGATCTGGCTTGCCACTTTACGGGCGATGCGCTCTTTCTCTGCCGTCTGCGTGGCTTTACGGTCATGCCACGAGGTGTTGACCGAGCTGGACGGCAGCGCGGCACCGCCGTGGTGGCGCAGAATACGGTTTTGATCGGCGAGGTCGTTCAGATCACGACGGATGGTTTGCGGGCTGACGGCAAACTGCTCCACCAGCTCCTCGGTGCTGACGTATCCCTGTTTTTTGACCAGTTCGATAATGGCGTCATGACGTTGTGTTTGTTTCATGAAATATCCCTGGGAATTATGTTCGTTTCCGCGCATGGAGCGTGTCGGCAAAGGCCATCACCAGCCCAACAACCAGCCCGGTGACGTGCGCACCGTTGGCGATAGACATACCAAACAGATCAAACCATCCGGCAATTAGCCATATTAATGCAAAGGTTATTAATCCGCGTTGCAGATAGATGCCGCTTTCAGGGTCGCGCTCGCCTCTGAGCCAGACGTACCCCATCAGGGCGTATACCACACCAGAAAGCCCACCAAACCACGGACCGCTGAATTTATGCTGCACATAGCCGCTTAACAGGGCGCTGATAATCGTAATCACGACCAGTTTTCCAGTGCCCAGGCGCTTCTCCACGATACCACCGAGATACCACCACCACAGCAGGTTAAAGAGGATATGCATCACCGAGAAGTGCATCAGCGCGTGGGTGAAGTAGCGCCAGACGTCAAACTCCAGCGACGGATCGTAGGGCCACGCCAGGGCAATCATCACGCTCTGGTCGCCCACCACGTTCATCAGGATGAAGACGATAATGCAGGCGGCCATCAGCAGTAGCGTAAAAGGCCCCGCACGCTCACGCAGGGTGGCGAGGAAAGGGAAACGCTGATAATGCAAGCCACTACCGGTCTGACCGGATTGCCAGCTTGCTGCCAGATAGCGCGGATCGGCTGGATTTTCCAGAAACCGCGCCAGCTCGGCATTGACGCGATCGGCCTGGCTTTCATCTGCCAGCCAGACATCGGTTTGCGTATGTTGCTGAACGGTCAGAATGACGCCCTGCGTTGCCATATAGTCGACAAACGCCTGGGCGACGCGCGGGTTGGTAAAGGAGGTGATCATCAACATGGGCGGCGGTCGCTTATTTCCACACAAAAGGGGACAGTATAGCGGGATTAGCGCTCAAACGCGTATTCAACTTCCGCCGGAAAATGCCGGTGCCAGGCATCGAAGCCGCCGTCGACGCTATACACCGCGTCGTAGCCCTGCTGGAGCAGATACTGCGCCGCGCCTTTACTGCTGTTGCCGTGGTAGCACATCACCATCACCGGCGTGTCGAAATCGTTATCGCGCATAAACGCGCCCAGTGTGTCGTTGGTCAGATGGAACGCGCCCGGCGTGTGGCCCATCGCGAAACTTTGCGGATCGCGGATGTCCACCAGCACCGCCGTTCCCTGGTGCATCTTCTGATGGGCTTCTTCTACGTTAATACATTCAAACTGATCCATGGAGTTCTCTTTCGATTATTCAGATTTTATGCGACCTGCTGACCCTCACCCCAGCCCTCTCCCTATAAGGGAGAGGGAGCAAACCATTCCCTCGCCCCTCTGGGGAGAGGGTTAGGGTGAGGGGTGACGGAGAAAAGTTAGTCGCACTATTTTACCCCGTAGTGTACGTCCTGGCGGCGGGTAAACGCCATTATGTTATCCATATCACTCTAAATTGTTTTTTTGATGTTACCAAAGGCGCGTTCCTTTGCTATTATGAGCGATATCGAACATTTATGAGCTTTAACGAAAGTGCGTGAGGGTGTTATGGAAACCAAAGATCTGATTGTGATAGGCGGTGGCATCAACGGTGCCGGTATTGCGGTCGATGCCGCAGGACGCGGTTTATCCGTACTGATGCTGGAAGCTAACGATCTCGCCTGCGCGACGTCGTCCGCCAGCTCCAAACTGATTCATGGCGGCCTGCGCTACCTGGAACACTACGAATTCCGCCTGGTCAGCGAAGCGCTGGCCGAACGTGAAGTGCTGCTGAAAATGGCCCCGCATCTGGCGATCCCGATGCGCTTCCGCCTGCCCCATCGCCCGCACCTGCGTCCGGCGTGGATGATCCGCATTGGTCTGTTTATGTACGATCATCTGGGGAAACGCACCAGCCTGCCGGGTTCGAACGGTTTGCGTTTTGGCTCAGAATCGGTCCTTAAACCTGAAATCGTGCGCGGATTCGAATATTCCGACTGCTGGGTGGACGATGCACGTCTGGTGCTGGCGAATGCGCAGATGGTCGAGAAGAAAGGCGGCGAGGTGAAAACCCGTACCCGCGCGACCGCTGCCCGTCGTGAAAACGGCCTGTGGATTGTGGAAGCGGAAGATGTGGATACCGGCGAGAAATTCACCTGGAAAGCACGTGGTCTGGTGAACGCCACCGGCCCGTGGGTGAAGCAGTTCTTCGACGACGGCATGCATTTGCCATCCCCTTACGGCATCCGCCTGATCAAAGGCAGCCACATTGTTGTGTCGCGTGTACATACCCAAAAGCAGGCCTACATTCTGCAAAACGAAGATAAGCGCATCGTGTTTGTGATCCCGTGGATGGACGAATTCTCGATCATCGGCACCACCGATGTGGAGTACAAAGGCGATCCGAAAAACGTCGAGATCGACGAGAGCGAAGTGAATTACCTGCTGAAAGTGTATAACGCGCACTTTAAGAAACAGCTCGCACGTGATGATGTGGTCTGGACTTACTCCGGCGTGCGTCCGCTGTGCGACGACGAATCTGACTCACCGCAGGCCATCACCCGCGACTATACGCTTGATATTCATGACGTGGACGGCCAGGCACCGCTGCTGTCGGTGTTTGGTGGCAAGCTCACCACCTATCGTAAGCTGGCCGAACACGCGCTGGAGAAACTGGCACCGTATTACAAAGGCATTGGCCCGGCATGGACGAAAGGCGCGGTACTGCCTGGTGGTGACATCGGTGACAATCGCGATGATTTTGCCGCGAAACTGCGCCGCCGCTATCCGTTCATCACCGAAGGCATGGCACGCCACTACGCCCGCACTTACGGGAGTAATACCGAACTGATTCTGGGCGAGGCAAAAGGGCTTGCCGACCTGGGCGAACATTTCGGCCACGAATTATATGAAGCCGAGCTGCGTTATCTGGTTGAGCATGAGTGGGTTCGCCGCCTGGAGGATGCTATCTGGCGTCGTACCAAAGAAGGAATGTGGCTAAACGCCGAGCAGCAGTCTCGCGTGGCGCAGTGGTTGCAGCAACATGCGGGAAAGCGTGAATTGTCGTTAGCGTCGTAATTGAAAAAAAGCCGGGTGGCGGCTCCGCCTTACCCGGCCTACTCGATCCCGTAGGCCCGGTAAGCGCAGCGCCACCGGGCAATGTTTTTACAACCGCACCGGATCAATATGCCAGATGGTATCGGCATACTCTTTGATGGTTCTGTCCGACGAGAAATAGCCCATATTGGCGATGTTACGCATCGCGACACTGGTCCACTTCTCCTGCTGACGATACAGCTCGTCCACCTTGTCCTGACAATCCACATAGCTGCGATAATCCGCCAGCACCTGATAGTGATCGCCAAAGTTAATCAGCGAATCCACCAGATCGCGGTAGCGGCCCGGCTCGTCAGAATTAAACACGCCGGTGGCAATCTGCGTCAGAACCTGGCGTAACTCTTCATCGTCCTCGTAATACTCGCGTGGCGAGTAGCCCTTCTTGCGAAGCGCCTCCACCTCTTCCGTCGTATTACCGAAGATAAAGATATTATCTGCCCCAACATGCTCCAGCATCTCGACGTTCGCGCCGTCCAGCGTGCCGATGGTCAGCGCGCCGTTCAGGGCAAACTTCATGTTACTGGTGCCGGACGCTTCCGTCCCCGCCGTGGAAATCTGCTCTGAGAGATCCGCCGCCGGAATGATCAGCTGCGCCAGGCTCACGCTGTAGTTCGGGATAAACACCACCTTCAGCTTGTCGCCGATGTCCGGGTCATTGTTCACCACTTTCGCGACATCGTTGATCAGATGAATAATGTGCTTCGCCATGTAGTACGCGGACGCCGCCTTACCGGCAAAGATTTTCACTCGCGGCACCCACTCGGCCGTCGGGTCGGCTTTGATACGGTTGTAGTGAGTGATCACATGCAGCACGTTCATCAGCTGACGCTTGTACTCATGGATGCGTTTGATCTGCACATCGAACAGCGCTTTCGGGTTCGCCACCACGTTCAGGTGCAGCGCAAGATACACCGACAGCCGCTTTTTGTTCAGCAGTTTGGCTTCACGCACGGCCTTGTTCACCGTCGGGAAATCAATGTGCTGTTCAAGCTCGCTCAGCTGGCTCAAATCGGTACGCCAGGTACGACCAATGTGTTCATCCAGCACGTCAGATAACGGCTGGTTCGCCAGCGCCAGCCAGCGCCGCGGCGTGACGCCGTTGGTCACGTTGCAGAAACGCGTCGGGAAGATCTTCGCAAAATCAGCGAACAAAGACTGCACCATCAGGTTCGAGTGCAGCTCAGACACGCCGTTTACCTTGTGGCTGATCACCACCGCCAGCCAGGCCATGCGCACGCGACGACCATTTGACTCATCGATGATCGACGCGCGGCTCAGCAGGCCGGTGTCGTTCGGGTACTGCTCCTGCAGCGTCTTGAGGAAGTAATCGTTAATCTCAAAGATGATTTGCAGATGGCGCGGCAGAATTTTGCCCAGCATATCGACCGGCCAGGTCTCCAGGGCTTCACTCATCAGCGTGTGGTTAGTGTACGAGAACACCTGGCAGGTCACCTCAAAGGCGTCGTCCCAGCTGAACTTATGCTCGTCGATCAGCAGGCGCATCAGTTCCGGGATCGAAAGCACCGGATGGGTGTCGTTAAGGTGGATCGCGGTTTTTTCCGCCAGATTGGCGTAGGTTTTGTGCAGCTGGTAGTGACGGCTGAGGATATCCTGAATCGTCGCGGAGACGAGGAAATACTCCTGACGCAGGCGCAGCTCGCGGCCAGAATAGGTCGAGTCATCCGGGTACAGCACGCGGGACACGTTTTCAGAGTGGTTTTTATCTTCCACCGCCGCAAAGTAGTCGCCCTGGTTGAATTTACCGAGGTTGATCTCGCTACTGGCCTGCGCACTCCACAGACGCAGCGTGTTGGTGGCATCGGTGTCGTAACCGGGGATGATCTGGTCATAGGCCACGGCCAGGATCTCTTCGGTTTCCACCCAACGGGATTTTTTCCCTTCCTGCTGAATACGTCCGCCAAAGCGCACTTTGTAGCGCGTGTTGTGGCGTTTGAACTCCCACGGGTTGCCGTATTCCAGCCAGTAATCCGGCGACTCTTTCTGCCGCCCGTCGACGATGTTCTGTTTGAACATCCCGTAGTCGTAGCGAATACCGTAGCCACGCCCCGGCAGCGCCAGCGTCGCCAGCGAATCCAGGAAGCAGGCGGCAAGACGCCCCAGGCCGCCGTTACCGAGGCCAGGGTCGTTTTCTTCGTCAATCAGCTCTTCTAAATCCAGCCCCATCTCTTCCAGTGCGCTTTTGACGTCGTCATAAATACCGAGCGACAACAGCGCGTTAGACAAGGTGCGGCCAATCAAAAATTCCATCGACAGGTAGTACACCTGACGCGTTTCCTGCGAAAGCTGGGCGCGGTTGGAGCGTAGCCAGCGTTCAACTAAGCGGTCACGCACCGCAAACAGGGTGGCGTTCAGCCATTCGTGTTTGTTGGCGATAACCGGATCTTTCCCGATGGTGAACATCAGCTTGTAGGCGATGGAGTGCTTTAACGCCTCAACGCTGAGTGTCGGTGAAGAGTAGCTAAAAGGAGCATTCATATCAGTAACTTCGCCTCGTTACATCAAGCGTTGATAGAGATCGCGGTATGACTGCGCCGCAACGTGCCAGCTAAAGTCCATGGACATCGCCTGGCGTTGAACGTAACGCCAAAGCGACGGACGGGACCACAAGACGAAAGCACGCCGAATCGCCCGAAGCAGCGACCAGGCATTACTGTCCTCAAAGACAAACCCGCTGGCGATACCGTCCGCCAGATTTTCCAGCGAGCTGTCAGACACCGTATCCGCCAGCCCGCCCGTGCGACGCACCAGCGGCAGGGTGCCGTATTTCAGGCCGTAGAGCTGCGTAAGCCCGCAAGGTTCGAAACGGCTCGGCACCAGAATGACGTCCGCGCCGCCCATAATGCGGTGTGAAAACGCTTCGTGATAACCAATCTGTACACCGACCTGCCCAGGGTGCTCCGCGGCGGCCGCCAGGAAACCTTCCTGCAACACCGGGTCGCCCGCACCGAGCAACGCCAGTTGCCCGCCCTGCTCCAGTAACCCCGGCAGGGCCTCAAGCACCAGATCCAGCCCTTTCTGGCTGGTCAGGCGGCTGACTACGGCGAACAACGGCACTTTGTCATTCACCTTCAGCCCCATCGCAATCTGCAGCTGGCGTTTATTTTCAGCTTTGTCTTCCACCGAGTCGCGGCCATAGCGTGAGGGCAGCAGAAGATCGGTTTCCGGGCTCCAGATTTTTTCATCAACGCCGTTTAAAATCCCCGACAGACGACCTTCACGGTGACGCTGTTGCAGTAACCCTTCCATGCCGTAGCCAAACTCCGGCTGGGTAATTTCACGCGCATAGGTTGGGCTGACGGCCGTAATGTGATCGGCGTAGTACAGCCCCGCTTTCAGGAACGAGATCTGCCCGTTAAACTCCAGCCCGTGCATGTTATAGAACGACCATGGCAGATCGATGTCATTCATGTGATGGGCGTAGTACATACCCTGATACGCCAGGTTGTGTACGGTAAAGACCGATTTCGCCGGGTGGCCGCGCGCCGCCAGGTAAGCCGGGGCAAGCCCGGCGTGCCAGTCATGCGCGTGCACAATATTCGGACGCCAGAATGGGTCCAGCCCAACCGCCATCTCCGCCCCCACCCAGCCCAGCAGCGCAAAGCGCAGCACGTTGTCGGTATACGCGAACAGGTTCGTATCGTGATACGGGCTTCCCGGTCGGTCGTATAAGTGCGGCGCGTCAATCAGGTAAATTCCAACGCCATTGTAATGTCCAAACAGCAGGGTGATGCGTCCGGCGAAGGTCTCACGGCGGGTCACAACCTGAGCATCAGGAATGCCGCGCCGGATATCCGGAAAGGCGGGCAACAGGACTCGGGTATCCACACCTCCGGCGATTTGCGCCGCGGGTAATGCGCCAAGAACATCCGCCAGACCGCCCGTTTTTAATAACGGGAACATCTCTGAACATACATGTAAAACCTGCATTATCGCTCCTGTTTGACCTGCAGTTTCCGCAGCATTTCCCGTGTGACCAACACGATCCCTTCTTCTGAACGGTAGAAGCGACGTGCGTCCTCCTCCGCGTTTTCTCCTATCACCATGCCTTCAGGAATGACGCAGGCACGGTCGATTACGCAACGGCGGAGACGGCATGAGCGCCCCACCCAGACATCCGGCAGCAGAACCGCCGAGTCGATGTTACAGAATGAGTTCACGCGCACGCGTGGGAACAGCACTGACTGCACCACGACCGAACCGGAGATAATGCACCCGCCAGAGACCAGCGAATTCAGGGTCATGCCGTGGCTGCCGGAGCGATCCTGCACAAACTTCGCGGGCGGCAGGGACTCCATATGCGTGCGAATCGGCCAGTTCTGGTCATACATATCCAGCTCCGGCGTGACGGACGCCAGGTCCAGGTTCGCCTTCCAGTACGCTTCCAGGGTGCCGACATCGCGCCAGTACGGTTCAGAATTCGGGTCAGACTGTACGCAGGACAACGGGAAGGGATGTGCATACGCCATGCCAGCTTTGGTGATTTTCGGGATAATGTCTTTACCGAAGTCGTGGCTGGAGTTTTCGTCTTTGTCGTCCTCTTCCAGCAGCGCGTAAAGGTAATCGGCATCAAAGACATAGATCCCCATGCTGGCAAGCGATTTGGTGTCATCCCCTGGCATGGTCGGTGGGTTCGCCGGTTTTTCAACGAAGTCGATAATCTTGTCATCTGCATCCACGTGCATCACGCCAAACGCTGTCGCCTCCGCAACGGGCACCGGCAGACACGCTACGGTGCAACGCGCCCCTTTTTCGACGTGGTCGATCAGCATGTGGGAGTAGTCTTGCTTGTAGATATGGTCCCCGGCGAGGATCACGATGTATTCCGCGTTATAGCGGCGAATGATGTCGAGGTTTTGCGTCACCGCATCCGCCGTGCCGCGATACCAGTTTTCACCGTGAACGCGCTGCTGCGCAGGCAGCAGGTCGACAAACTCGTTCATCTCTTCGCTGAAAAAAGACCAGCCGCGCTGAATGTGCTGCACCAGCGTGTGCGACTGATACTGAGTAATAACGCCAATGCGGCGAATGCCGGAGTTCAGGCAGTTGGACAGCGCGAAGTCGATAATGCGGAACTTACCACCAAAGTGAACGGCCGGTTTGGCGCGCTTGATGGTCAAATCTTTAAGACGGGTGCCACGCCCGCCTGCGAGTATCAGGGCAACAGTTTTTAATGGTAGCTGGCGTGCCAACATTAAGGGATCGTTCTTCTCTAATCTAACCATGACTAACTCCTTTTTTATCATCTTTGGAATACGCACACTCCGTGCGCAGGCCCGTGCCAGACAGCCATAACAACCGGATTATCCGCTCCGGCAAAGGGGGGAATGGCGCGCCACTCCCCGTCAGGTAAAACAATCTCAGCGACGTCATCCGTCGCATTCAGCGTCACCAGCCACCTGTCCGAAAGCAGGATTTGCAGGCAGGGTACGCCGTGTTGCCACTCTTGCGCGCTCAACGGTTGCGCGTCTTTGTTGAGCCAGCAGACGTTGCCGTCGCCCTCTTCCCACCAGCTGTCGGCGGTGAGGGCGGGGATCTGCTGGCGAAGGTGGATCAGCGCCGCGGTAAAATGGGTTAACCCGCTGTTCGCTTCCCCCCAGTCGAGCCAGGTTAAGGTGTTGTCCTGGCAATAGGCATTGTTGTTACCGTGCTGGCTGTGGCCGTGTTCATCGCCCGCCAGCAGCATCGGTGTCCCCTGAGACAACAAAAGCGTCGTCAGCAGCGCATGAACGCTGGCGCGTCGCCGCTCAATGATGTCCAGACTTCCGCCTAACCCTTCTATACCATGGTTAAAGCTATGGTTATTGTTAGTCCCATCGCGATTCTCTTCGCCGTTTGCTTCATTGTGTTTCTGATTGAAACAAACGCAGTCGCGCAGCGTAAAACCGTCGTGCGCCGTCACCAGATTGATGGTGGCCGACGGGCGTTTGCCGTCGCGCTTAAAGAGATCGCTCGAACCGGCAAAACGTCCGGCAAATTCCCCCAGCGACAGGCTCCTCTCAAGCCAGAAGCGGCGCATGGCATCGCGATAATGATCGTTCCACTCGGCAAACAGCGGCGGGAAATTTCCCACCTGATAACCGCCTTCGCCAATGTCCCACGGCTCGGCAATCAGCTTCACCTGTGAAAGCACCAGGCAGTTTTTGATCGCCTCAAACAGCGGTGCCTGCTGGCTGAATGCCGGTGTCCGCCCCATCACCGGTGCTAAATCGAAACGAAAACCGTCCACGTGGAAGGTTTCCACCCAGTATTTCAGGCATTCGTATGCGTAATGCGTCACCGCAGGATGGCTGAGATTGAGCGTGTTACCGCAACCGGTCCAGTTGTCGTAATCACCATCCTCCCTGATCCAATAATAGCTACGGTTATCAATTCCGCGCTGCGAGAGCGTCGGGCCGTCGAGATCGCTTTCGGCGCTGTGGTTTAACACCACGTCCAGAATGACCTCAATGCCCGCCGCATGAAGCGCTTTCACCGCATCGCGAAACTCGTCCCGCGCCTTCTCCGGGTGCACCGCATAGCGCGGGTCGAGGGCGAACATCGCCAGCGGGTTGTAGCCCCAGTAGTTACTTAGCCCCAGGCGCTGCAGGCGCGGCTCGCTGGCGAAATGCGCCACCGGCAGCAGTTCCAGCGCAGTGATCCCTAAATGCTTTAGATAGGCCACCATCGTCGGATGCCCAAGCGCCATATAGGTGCCGCGCATCTCTTTCGGGATCGACGGGTGCAGGTACGTCAGCCCTTTTACATGCGCTTCGTAGATAACCGTGTTACCCCACGGCGTGCGCGGCGGGGCATCGTCTTCCCAGTCGTAGAGATCGTTCACCACCACGCTTTTCGGTGCGACGGATGCGCTGTCACGATGATCGGGTTCACCGTAGCCAACGTGGAAAATCGGATCGTCTTTAAACTCGCCGTCCACGCGGTGCGCACACGGGTCGATCAGCAGCTTCGCCGGGTTAAACCAGTGCCCCTGCGAAGGCTCCCACGGGCCGTGAACGCGAAAACCGTAGTGCATGCCCGGACGCCCTCCGGCCAGGTAACCATGCCAGATATCCCCTGTACGCGCAGGCAGATCGTAGCGGTGCTCGTTGCCTTCCCCGTCAAACACACAGAGTTCTACCCGCTCCGCGTGCGCGGAAAAGAGCGTGAAATTCACCCCCTTTCCGTCAACACTCGCCCCGAGCGGTTCGGGTTTCCCTGCAGTGAGTTGCGTCATTCTCCCTCCCGCACCAGCCAGATGGTGCCGAGCGGCGGCAGCGTCAGGCTCAGGGAATTCGGACGACCGTGACTTTCGATGGCATCGCTTTGCACCAGCCCACCGTTTCCGGCGTTACTGCCGTGGTAGTGCATGGAGTCGGTATTCAGAATTTCGCGCCATTTACCGGCCTGATTAATGCCGAAACGGTAATGTTCGCGCGGAACAGGCGTGAAATTGCTGGCGACGATAATCTCATTACCGGCCTTATCACGACGCACAAAGACAAACACCGAGCGTTCATGGTCATCCACCACCAGCCACTCAAAGCCGTAAGGGTCGAAATCCAGCTCGTGCAGCGCCTTGTGGTGGCGATAGGTCAGGTTCAGGTCGCGCACCAGACGCTGTACGCCGTGGTGCCAGTTGTCGCCGCCCTCAAGCAGATGCCAGTCGAGGCTGGTGTCGTGGTTCCACTCGCGCCCCTGGGCGAACTCATTGCCCATAAACAGCAGCTTCTTACCAGGGAAAGCGAACATCCAGCCGTAGTAGGCGCGCAGGTTGGCGAACTTCTGCCACGCATCACCCGGCATACGATCGAGAATAGATTTCTTGCCGTGAACCACTTCATCGTGGGACAGCGGCAGCATGAAGTTTTCGGTGTAGTTGTAGAGCAGCCCGAAGGTGAGCTTATCGTGGTGGTACTTGCGATGAACCGGATCGAGCTTCATGTAGTCGAGCGTGTCGTGCATCCAGCCGAGGTTCCACTTGTACCAGAACCCCAGGCCACCCGTTGACGGCGGACGGGAGACGCCGGGGAAATCCGTCGACTCTTCCGCCATGGTGACTGCGCCTTCCACCTGCTCACCGAGAATGCGGTTGGTGTTGCGCAGGAACTCTATCGCTTCGAGGTTTTCACGACCGCCAAATTCGTTCGGTATCCACTCCCCTTCTTTACGGCTGTAGTCGCGATAAATCATTGACGCCACCGCGTCGACACGCAGGGCATCAATGCCGAAACGTTCAATCCAGTAGAGGGCGTTCCCCACCAGGTAGTTCGTCACTTCACGGCGACCGTAGTTGTAGATCAGCGTGTTCCAGTCCTGGTGATAGCCTTCGCGCGGGTCGCTGTGCTCGTACAGCTTCGTGCCATCGAAATCGGATAAGCCGAAATCATCGGACGGGAAATGGCCCGGCACCCAGTCGAGGATCACGTTCAGCCCGGCGGCGTGCGCGGCGTTGATGAAATAGCGGAAATCATCGCGCGTGCCAAAGCGCCGCGTCGGGGCATACAACCCGGTTGGCTGGTAGCCCCAGCTACCGTCGAACGGATGTTCGTTAACCGGCAGCAACTCAAGATGGGTAAAGCCCATCCATTTGGCATACGGCACCAGTTGATCGGCCAGCTCGCGGTAGCTCAGCCAGAAATTGTTATCAGTGTGGCGACGCCAGGAGCCGAGATGCACCTCATAGACCGAAATCGGGGCATCGAAACGGTTGGCCTGCTTGCGCTCCTCGCTCTGGACAACTTTTTCCGGCAGGCCGCAAATCAGCGAGGCGGTATCCGGGCGCATCTGCGCTTCGAAGGCATACGGATCAGCCTTAATGCGCAGCTTGCCGTTGGCGTCGATCATTTCAAATTTATAGAGCTGACCGTTGTGCGCGCCGGGGATAAACAGCTCCCAGATGCCGGTTTCACGGCGCAGGCGCATGGGATGACGGCGACCATCCCAGTAGTTGAACTGCCCGACCACGGAGACGCGCCGGGCGTTCGGTGCCCATACGGAAAAGCGCGTGCCGGTAATGCCGTCCATCGTATCCGCATGCGCACCCAGCGTTTCATAAGGCCGCAGATGGGTCCCTTCGGACAGCAGCCAGGCATCCATCTCTTTTAAGAGCGGACCAAAGCTGTAGGGATCGTCAATCAGGTTTTGCTGGCCGTGCCAGATAACGGCGAGCTGATAGCGGAAAGGGTTTTTACGACGGGGCATTACGCCCGAGAAGAAGCCACGGGAATCGAGGCATTCCAGATTACCCACCTTGCGGCCGGTTTTAGGTTCAATCACCCAGACTTCTGTGGCATCCGGCAACAGCGCCCGGACTTCCAGTCCAGCCTCTGTACGGTGCATGCCGAGCACCGAAAAGGGGTCAGCAAAATGACCCGCAATAAGCGCATTAATCACGTCTCTATCCACACGATCGGACATGGTATTCATCCTGTTTTTTATGTCGTCCTTTTTTAGCGCCTGGGACGACTTTAATGTGACCTGAACGGGCATCCTCTCAGCCCCGTCCTAACCTCAGGTAAGAAACAAATCTTCCTTAAAGCATAGCCAACGCTCTAAATGACTCCTGATAAAAAATAAGACATACGCGTTTTACTCCATGTAGTACGCAAAAAAAGGGGGTGAAAATCACCCCCGGTATTTAACAAAATATTACGCCAGCTGGCGTAGCATGCGGCGCAGCGGCTCGGCTGCGCCCCACAAGAGCTGGTCGCCGACGGTGAAGGCGGAGAGGTACTCCGGCCCCATATTGAGCTTACGCAGACGGCCAACCGGCGTGGTCAGCGTGCCGGTAACGGCTGCCGGAGTCAGTTCACGCATGGTGATATCGCGATCGTTTGGCACCACTTTCGCCCACGGGTTGTGCGCGGCCAGCAGCTCTTCCACGGTCGGAATAGACACATCTTTTTTCAGTTTAATGGTGAAGGCCTGGCTGTGGCAGCGCAGCGCGCCGATACGCACGCACAGGCCGTCAACCGGAATGGTGTTCGCGGTCGCGAGGATTTTGTTAGTCTCGGCCTGGCCTTTCCACTCTTCGCGGGTCTGGCCGTTATCCAGCTGTTTGTCGATCCACGGGATCAGGCCACCAGCCAGCGGTACACCAAAGTTATCCACCGGCAGCTCGCCGCTGCGGGTCAACTGAGTGACTTTACGTTCGATATCGAGAATGGCGGACGCCGGGTCTGCCAGTTCGGTCGCAACGCTGTGGTGCAACTGGCCCATCTGGGTCAGCAGCTCGCGCATGTGACGCGCGCCGCCGCCGGAAGCCGCCTGATACGTCGCCACGGAGACCCACTCCACCAGATCCTGCGCGAACAGGCCGCCCAGGGACATCAGCATCAGGCTGACGGTGCAGTTGCCGCCGACAAAGGTTTTCACGCCGTTGTTCAGGCCGTCGGTTATCACGTTCTGGTTAACCGGGTCGAGAATGATGATGGCATCGTCTTTCATACGCAGCGAAGAGGCTGCGTCAATCCAGTAGCCCTGCCAGCCGCTTTCACGCAGCTTTGGATAGATTTCGTTGGTATAATCGCCGCCCTGGCACGTAACAATAATGTCGAGTGCCTTCAGCGCTTCCAGATCGTAAGCATCCTGCAACGTGCCGGTGGTGCCGCCGAATGAAGGCGCAGCCTGGCCGAGCTGGGAAGTGGAGAAGAAGACCGGGCGGATAGCGTCGAAATCGCGCTCTTCAACCATGCGTTGCATGAGTACAGAGCCGACCATACCGCGCCAGCCGATAAAACCAACGTTTTTCATAGCATTTTTTCCTGCAGAGGGTGTGTGCTGATTGTGCAAGCCAGTATTGAACTGGGATATGCTTCACATTACAAAATGCTGCCAAAGTCGCAAGCGAAATTAATCGATGATTGCCCGGCAATCAGAAAAAGCGCTAATCATCGAAATAACCACAGTAAGTATCAGGGATAATTTAAGATGAGTGAAATCATTTCCGCAGCGGTTTTATTGATCCTGATTATGGATCCACTCGGAAACCTGCCTATCTTCATGTCGGTGCTGAAGCACACCGAGCCAAAGCGCCGTCGGGCGATCATGATCCGCGAACTGCTCATCGCCCTGCTGGTGATGTTTATCTTCCTGTTTGCCGGTGAAAAAATCCTCGCCTTCCTGAATCTGCGCGCTGAAACGGTCTCCATTTCCGGCGGGATTATCCTGTTCCTGATTGCCATTAAGATGATTTTCCCAAGCGCCGAAGGCAGTAGCAGCGGCCTGCCCGCGGGTGAGGAGCCGTTTATCGTACCGCTGGCGATCCCACTGGTCGCCGGGCCGACGATTCTGGCCACGCTGATGCTGCTGTCGCACCAGTATCCGAATCAGATGAGCCATCTGGTGATTGCCCTGCTGATTGCCTGGGGCGGGACGTTTATCATCCTGCTGCAGTCGTCGCTGTTCCTGCGCCTGCTGGGTGAGAAAGGGGTGAACGCCCTGGAGCGTCTGATGGGGCTGATTCTGGTGATGATGGCGACGCAGATGTTCCTGGATGGAATTCGCGCGTGGATGAAGGGGTAGCAAGGTAAAAGCAAAACGACAACGAAAGTTGTCGTTTTTAGTGTTTGCACCCTCTCCCTGTGGGAGAGGGCCGGGGTGAGGGCAACAGGCCGCACCCTAAAATAATATTTCGTTTTGCGAGCCGCCTTCAAGAGCCTCTCTTGCCACCCCGCCCCCAACGCAGTATCTTCTTGCCGCGCCTGCAAAATCAGGCGTCAGGATTAGCCTCCTGAACTACCTCATCAGCGACACGAGTGTTATCGTGTCGTGCGCTTAGCTACACTCCAATGGTGGGCCAGGCGGGGGCGTCGCAAGACGCGCCGGTAGCTGATGAGGCCGGTAAGGCTAACCCTGTCTGGTTCCACCACCCCATTCGATCACACCACCGATTTCACCGCGCTGGCGGACAACTGTGAGCGATTCGTAGACGTGCTGGTTGAATGTGACGATCCAGCCCAGAAGATGGCGCTGTGCGGACGGCTATCAGCCTGCCTCGCACTGCTCCAGCCTACGCTGCTTGAACCTGTTCCGGAATATTTAAAAGCCAGCCTGACGGTGGATGACCTGCCAATGGATGTGCCGGTATTCGAACCGTAAGTGGATCAATTAGGGCGATATTGCCAGCTGTTAACGCAACTGCTGTTAGCGCATTTGCTGTCAGAAAGTGATGAAAGAGTCGCAGGAGATTTGTTGCAGGATTTAGTGGGGTTTTACAGTGATACGCTGAAAGCGCCGCGCTGGTTGCGCACAAAGGAAGGCATCGTGCCGCTGTAAAAAAGCCGGGTGGCGCTTACGCTTACCCGGCCTACGGGACCTGAGTTTTTTGCAGGTCGGGTAAGGCGAAGCCGTCACCCGACAAAATACGGCCTCTGCGGCCTGATGCCCTCACCCCAGCCCTCTCCCACAGGGAGAGGGAGAAAACCGGAGTGAGTTG
The DNA here is from genome assembly GCF_041021625.1 of Enterobacter sp. MALB-1. Classification (NCBI taxonomy): domain Bacteria; kingdom Pseudomonadati; phylum Pseudomonadota; class Gammaproteobacteria; order Enterobacterales; family Enterobacteriaceae; genus Enterobacter; species Enterobacter sp. MALB-1. Next base: position 346,858 of record NZ_JBDPJL010000001.1, on the reverse strand, counting down.
TAGGTCGGGTAAGGCGAAGCCGCCACCCGACAAAATACAGTCTCTGCGGCCTGATGCCCTCACCCAGCCCTCTCCCACGGGGAGAGGGAGAAAACCGGAGTGAGTTGCAGGTCGGGTAAGGCGAAGCCGCCACCCGACACACATACGGCCTCGTTAGCTCAGCAACGTAAACGCAATCATCCCGACAATCGCACCCGTCGTGCCGAGGATGGTTTCCATCAGCGTCCAGGTTTTCAGGGTTTGCGCTTCGGTCGCGCCGGTAAATTTACCGAACAGCCAGAAACCCGCGTCGTTAACATGCGATACCACGATCGAACCGCCCGCGATGCAGATAGAGAGTGCCGCCATCTGCGCGCCGGAGTAGTTCAGCTGTTCAATCACCGGCATTACCAGACCCACGGCGGTTAAGCACGCGACGGTCGCGGAGCCCTGAATGATACGCACCGCCGCAGCCAGCACGAAACAGGTGACGGCAATCGGCAGGCCCATTCCGGTCAGTGCTTCGCCCAGCGCCGGACCCACGCCGGAATCGACCAGCACCTGTTTGAACACGCCGCCTGCACCAATCACCAGCAGAATGATGCCCGCAGGCTGCAACGCGTGACCGCAGATCTCCATCACTTTGTCTTTCGGCATGCCCTGACGCATCGCCAGACCGTAGATCGCCACCAGACACGCGACCAGAATCGCAGTGAACGGGTGGCCGATAAACTCAAACCATTCGTAGGCAGTAGAGCCAACCGGCACAAAACGCGCAGCGATGGTTTTCAGCCCAACGAGCACCAGCGGCAGCAGGATCAATGACAGACTAAAACCGAAGGACGGCATTTTACCTTCGCCCAGATGTGGCTCGGTGATGTCGTCCGGAATGTGCAGCTCAACGTAACGGCTGATGAAATTACCCCACAGCGGACCGGCAATGATCATCCCCGGAACGGCGGCGCACAGGCCAATCAGGATCATCCAGCCAAAGTCAGCGTGCATCTGGGAGGCCAGCAGCATCGGCGCAGGCCCCGGCAGCAGAAACGCCGCAGCCGCCGCCACACCCGCAAACAGCGGAATAACCAGCTTCACCAGGTTGGTGCCGGTATGGCGCGCCATCGAGAACGCCACGCTAATCAGCAGCACAACCGCCACTTCAAAGAACAGCGGCAGCGCACAGATCAGGCCAGCCAGACCAATCGCGTAGTGCGCACGGCTGTGCCCGAAGGATTTCAGCATCTTGACGGCAATCTGATCGACCGCGCCCGTCTCATGCAAAATCTTGCCAAACATCGCGCCCAGCGCGACCACAATCGCCAGGAAGCCCAGCGTGCCTCCCATCCCTTTTTCCATGGTCGCTGCGATCTTGTCGAGCGGCATACCGGAAAAGAGACCTGCACCAATAGACACCACCATCAAAGCAACGAAGGCATGCATACGCGCCTTCATCACTAAAAACAGCAGCAGCAAAACAGAGCCAACTGCTGTTAAAACAAGCGTTAATGTACTCAAAACTTACTGCCTTTTATTAATAACCTCGATGGTGCTGGCCACAACACCTTCCAGCGGCTGATCGATATCAACCACTAATACGTCCTGCTCGTCCGCGCCCGGCTCCTGCAACGCCTCGAACTGCGTTACCAGCATCTGAGTTTTAAAGAAGTGGCCTTTACGCGCCTTCAGACGGCTTTCAATGACCTCGAAATCGCCTTTCAGGTAGATGAAAGAGAGGTTCGGGTTGCCGTCGCGCAGCAGGTCGCGGTAGGTTTTTTTCAGCGCGGAGCAGACGATCAGGGACACTTTGTTGGTGCGCTGCATCGCAAACGCGGCGTCATTCAGCGCCTGCAACCACGGTTTGCGGTCGTCGTCGTTCAGCGGCTCGCCGGAGGCCATTTTCATGATGTTGCTGCGCGGATGGAGGAAGTCGCCATCAAGAAACGCCGCATGGAGTTGATGCGCCACTTCGCTGGCGACGGCTGATTTACCGCTACCGGAAACGCCCATCAGGACGTAAACGTGGTGATCATGATTAGTCGTGCTCAAAAGGTGTCCCTCAGTCAATTGTTACGGGTAACAGTTATCGGTAACATTGTCCTGCCGGGGCATAAGAGAAGCAATATCCAAACGTGCGCGAAGTGAATAAGTGTGAGCTACTTCAAATTTGTCGGATTAAATAGATCCACCCGGTGACAAGGTGAAACCTAAATCTAACATTTTAGGGGTAACCACCTCGCCACGAATGCGCGCCAGCAGGCGTTCTGCACCAATGCGGCCCATGCGCTCACGCGGGGTCAGGACGCTCGCCAGACGCGGCTCCATCACCTGGCCAATGTCGTGGCCGTGGAAACCGGCAATCGCCATGTCATCAGGGATCTTCAGCCCCAGACGCTGGCATTCGAACGCGGCACCGACCGCAAGGTCATCGTTGGTACAGAAAATACCGTCCAGTTGCGGATACTCGCGTCGTGCCTGACGCATCAGCTCAATCCCCGACGTGTAGGATGATGACTGCTCAACCATCACGCTGTACGGCGTTAAGTTTGCGTCGAGCATCGCCTGCTCGTATCCCTTCTGTTTGATGATAGTACGTTCATCCAGACGCGCACCCAGGTAGGCTACGTGGCGATGACCACGGGCGATGATTGCCGCCGTCATCTGACGCGCCGCTTCAAAGTTATCAAAGCCCACGGCGATATCGAGGCACGGCGACTGGCTGTCCATCAGTTCCACTACCGGAATACCGGCGACTTCAATCATTTTCAGCGTGCGCGGCGTGTGAGTACGTTCCGTTAAAATCAGGCCGTCGATGTTCCAGGAAAGCATCGATTCAAGACGTTCTTCTTCCAGTTCCGGTTTGTACCCGTAGTGGGCGAGCATGGTCTGATAACCAAAGGCATCAGTGACGCTTTCAATACCGCGCAGCACTTCGGCGAAAACCTGGTTGGTCAGGGAAGGAAGCAGGACGCCCACCGCACGGCTGGTCGCATTGGAGAGAATATCGGGTGCGCGGTTGGGGATATAACCCAGTTCATCAAGGGCGGCGGCAATCTTGCCACGCAACGCCACGGAAACCTGTTCCGGGTTACGTAAAAAACGGCTGACCGTCATTTTGGTCACACCGACGCGATCGGCAACATCCTGAAGTACGGGGCGTTTCTTTTTCATCGTCCTGAGAAATCTTGAAGTGAGAGATTTGCTCAGTTTATCACGGACAAAGCTCAACCTTCCCCGTTTAAGGGGAAGGTTGAGAAATTATTTATACTGGTGGCAAATCAAACAGCAGGATTTCGCTTTCGCTGTCGGCATGAACGGACAGCGCCTGCTCATCCCAGACGGCCAGGCCATCCGCCGTTGTCGCTTTCGTGCCGTTGATGGACACTTCACCTTTCACCACCTGGACCCACACGCGGCGGTTAGCGGCAATCTGGTGTACAGACTGTTCGTCTTTCGCCAGCGCCCAGCGGTACAGTTCCATATCCTGATGCACTTTCAGGGAACCTTCACGCGCATCCGGGGACAGCACCAGCTGTTTGCCCTGTTTCGCGTCGAAGCGGCGCTGCTCGTAGCGTGGCGTGATGCCGGTTTCTTCTGGAATGATCCAGATTTGATACAGGTGCAGTTTTTCCGTTTTGCTCGGGTTGTATTCCGAGTGACGCACACCGGTTCCCGCGCTCATGATCTGGAACTCACCCGCCGGAACCTGCTCTTTATTGCCCATGCTGTCCTGGTGCTCAACCGCCCCTTCCAGCACATAGGTCAGGATTTCCATGTCTTTGTGCGGGTGAGTGCCGAAGCCCTGGCCTGCATCAATCACGTCGTCGTTAATCACGCGCAGTGCGGAGAAGCCCATAAAGTTCGGGTCGTAGTAGTCGGCAAACGAGAATGAATGCCATGAGTCCAGCCAGCCATGATTCGCGTGACCACGTTCGTTTGCTTTGCGTAAGTAGATCATTGTTTTCACCCTCAGTTCGTTTCTATGGAGTAAGTGTGGACGCAAACGCCCAGGGATCATAGAGGGTGAAAATTGACTCCTCTGTTCAAAAATTTAGAACAAACCCAGAGGAGCCATTTTTACTTATTTCGCGAGGGTTACCGTGGCAGGAGAAGCCTCCTCAAAGGCCCGTTCGAGGATTTCCAGGTTGGTCAGTACGTCAGATTCCTTGACGTAATTCGGCGCGCCGTTGGTGAGGGTTTCAAACAGCGCATCGTAGACGCGGCCATAGTCGCCGGTTTCCGGTTTCAGTTCTTCTCTGACCGTCACACCTTCGTCGTTCACGTACTCCAGCACGCCCACGGAATCATCCGCCGCAAAGCCCGGCTCGCCCGGCATGATGTTGGCCTTCAGGCTGGTCTCCTGCTGGTCGATGCCGTACTTAATAAACGAGCCTCTGGTGCCATGAACGATAAATTTCGGGTAATCGATTTTTACCAGATGGCTGGTTTTGACGATGGCTTTCAGGTCACCGTAAAACAGCTGTGCTTCAAAGGTATCGTCCGGGTTGGCTTTATTGCGCAGGCTGCGGATGTCATATGCCACATGGTCCGGGCGACCAAACAGGGAGATGATCTGGTCCATAGTGTGTACGCCCAAACCATAGAATGAGCCGTCCTGCGGCAGGCCAGGTTGGGTTTCCGCCACCGGGCGGTAGTAGTCGAAATGGCTCTCCATTTCGACGATCTCACCGAGCTTGCCGCTCTCAATCGCCTTTTTCGCCGTCAGGAAGCAGCTGTCAAAGCGACGGTTCTGATACGGCGTGACGGTTAACCCTTTGCTTTTCGCCAGCGCGAACAGTTCCTTCGCTTCGGCGATGGTCGGGGTGAACGGTTTTTCAACCAGCACGTTTTTGCCCGCTTCGAGCGCGCGTTTCGCGTAGTCGAAATGGCTGTCGGCATGAGTACAGACGACGACCAGCTTCACCTGCGGGTCATTTAACACTTCATCAAGATCGCTGGTGAAATGAATGTGCGAATACTGCGGGGACTGCTCTTCGGGCTTCGCGCTGCGGCGGTAGATATGGGCCACATGCCAGGTATCTTTACGGTTGAGAACATACGGAAGGTGGTAACGCGTGGTGCTTTTGCCAAATCCAATAAATGCACAATGTAGTGTCATGGCTCAGTCCTTTTGGAAGGTTACTGGGTTTTACCATAGCGCATGTTTTGCCCTCACCCCAGCCCTCTCCCACGGGGAGAGAGAAAAAGGGCAAAAAAAAAGCCAGCTAAAAGCTGGCTAAAATAATACTGGAAGCAATGTGAGCAATGTCGTGCTTTCAGGTTCCCGTAACGGTCTTCCTGAACGCAGAGCAATAATAATCATTCTCATTCGCACTTGTCCAACACTTTTTGCAAAAAATAGCAGTTGACGCAAATTTTAAAGTCAATGATGTTGGAAGGGATTTTTAACTGACAGAGGATGAAGGAATGAGTGAAATAGTGATACGCCACGCGGAACCGAAAGATTACGACGCCATTCGTCAGATCCACGCCCAGCCGGAGGTGTATCACAACACGCTACAGGTTCCCCATCCTTCAATGGAAATGTGGCAAATGCGGCTAGGCGAGCAGCCGGGCATTAAGCAGCTGGTTGCCTGCATTGATGATATCGTGGTCGGCCACCTCACCATTGACGTCGCCCAGCGACCGCGCCGCAGCCACGTTGCCGATTTCGGTATCTGCGTAGGCGCACAGTGGCATAACCGCGGCGTGGCCAGCGCGTTGATTCGCACCATGATCGACATGTGCGACAACTGGCTGCGCGTCGACCGTATTGAGCTGACAGTGTTTGTTGATAACGCACCGGCGATTGCGGTGTATAAAAAGCACGGGTTTGAGATTGAAGGCACCGGCAAGCGCTACGCCCTGCGCAACGGCGAGTATGTGGATGCGTATTATATGGCGCGTATGAAATAGTTTGTTGCCGGGTGGCGGCTTCGCCTTACCCGGCCTACGTTCATGCCGTTGTAGGCCCGCTAAGCGCAGCGCCACCGGGCAACAAAATCAATATCCCGCCGTTAAATCATCCACCGAACGCGGATCGGACGCCCCGAACAGCGCACCGTCCGGCCCGACCATAATGCTCTGGGTGCTGCCCATCGCCTCTTTCACCGCCACCTTCTGCCCGCGCTGCTCCAGCAGTTTGATCGTGTCCGGGCTAAAGCCTTTCTCGACGCGCAGCTCATCTGGCAGCCACTGGTGGTGGAAACGCGGAGCATTGGTCGCTTCGGCGACGTTCATCCCAAAATCGATGCTGTTCACCACCATTTGTAGCACAGTAGTGATAATCCGGCTCCCGCCAGGGCTCCCGGTCACCAGCCAGGTCTTGCCGTCTTTCACCACGATGGTAGGGGACATGGACGACAGCGGACGCTTCTTCGGCCCGACGGCATTCGCATCGCCGCCGACCAGCCCGTAGACATTTGGTACACCCGGTTTGGCCGAAAAGTCATCCATTTCATTGTTCAGCAAAATGCCGCTGTTGCCCGCGACAATCCCGGTGCCGAAGGTAGTATTCAGCGTGTAGGTCACCGCCACCGCATTCCCGTCTTTATCCACCACAGAGAAATGCGTGGTCTGGTTACTTTCATACGGGGCCAGCTTGCCGGGGCGGATCTCGCTGGACGGTTTGGCCTTGTTGATGTCGATCTCATCGGCAATCGATTTGGCATAGGCCTTGTTGGTCAGCGCCTGCCACGGCACCTTCACGAAGTCCGGATCGCCGAGGTACTCCGAGCGGTCGGCGTAGGCGCGTTTTTCCGCTTCTGCCATCACCTGCATGGCGTCCGCGCTGCCGAAGCCGAACTTGTGCATATCGAAGTTTTCAAGGATGTTGAGGATCTGCACGATGTGAATGCCGCCGGAAGACGGTGGCGGCATGGAGAAGACCTCGTAGCCGCGGTAGGTGCCGCTAATCGGCTCGCGCTCCACCGCCTTGTACTCGGCCAGATCCGCTTTGGTGATAAGCCCGCCGTTCTTTTGCATCTCGTCGGCAATCTGATCGGCAATCGCCCCCTTATAGAAGGCATCCGGGCCGTTTTCGGCAATCAACTCCAGGCTTTTCGCAAGGTTCTTCTGCACCAGCCTGTCGCCCTTTTTCAACGGTTCGCCCTCTTTCCAGAAGATCGCCTTGCTGTTTTCATGATTGGGAATGACTTCACTGCCGTAGGTTTTGAGATCGTCGGCCAGCGCGTCGTTCACCACAAAGCCATCCCGCGCAAGTTTGATGGCAGGCTGCACCACTTTGTTCAGCGGCATCGTGCCGTATTTCTCCAGCGCCAGCGAGAAGCCCGCAACGGTGCCCGGCGTACCGGACGCCAGATGCGAGGTCAGGGATTTTTTGCTGTCCGGGTTCCCCTGCTCGTCGAGGAACATATCGCGGGAAGCCTGACCGGGAGCCATTTCGCGGAAATCGATGGCTGTGGTTTTACCGTCTTTGGTACGCAGCATCATAAAGCCGCCGCCGCCGAGGTTACCCGCCTGCGGGTGCGTCACCGCCAGCGCGTATCCCACTGCGACCGCCGCATCCACCGCGTTACCGCCCTGCTTGAGAATATCGACGCCCACCTGCGTCGCAAGCGCATCCACTGACGCCACCATGCCATGCGTCGCCCGCACGGGATGAAAAACATCTTCCTCCACGCCGTAGGACACTGGCGGAGCCGCGGGCGGGTTGGCCGCCACGCTAAATGTGCCGCCTGCCATCAGCGCGGCGATCGCTACCCAGCGCAAAAACGTTGGTTTCATCATTATTGTTCTCCAGGTGAAGGGGCCCATATTCCCCGCTTAAGCCTGGTTCACAACTCCTAAAAAATCATCGTTATGGTTGAATCAGGGTAAACTTAAGAGAAGCCTCAAAAGGAGGAGATGACAATGAAACGCTTACTGATTCTTACGGCGCTGCTCCCGTTCGCGGCGCTCGCACAGCCACTGAATACCCTGAATAACCCTAACCAGCAGGGTTACGTCATTCCGAGCCAGCAGCGCATGCAGACGGAGATGATGAGCCAGCAGCAACAGCAGAAAGGGATGCTGAACCAGCAACTGAGAACACAGACGCAGGTACAGCAACAAAGCCTGCAAAACCAGATGAACGCCAATACGCAGCGCATCCAGCAGGGTCAGGTGCGTGAGCAGCCGCTGCAGAATAAAAACGGCGGGATGCTGAGCGGTGGTAGCACGTTAAACAGCGGTCAGCAGCATATGCTGCCGTCGCAGTCGAACGGCAGTATGCTTAATAATCCGCAGAACTAAAGTTTGGGCCGATCCGGTCAATCGCATCGGTACAGATGCTGTCCACGCCCCAGCGCAGCAGCTCGGCCGCACGCTGGGGTTTGTTAACGGTATAGACCAGAATGTGCAGCCCCGCGTCTTTCAGCATTTTCACTCGTGCTTCATCCAGCAGCTTGTGATTCAGGTGGATCGACACGCAGGCTAAGCGGGTCGTCAGCGCGCGCCAGTCTTCACGCCACTCGTCCAGCAGCAGCCCACGCGGTAGCTCCGGCACAGCAGCCTGCGCGGCCTCCAGCGCGTCGATGTCAAATGACGACAGCAGCGGCGCGGTCATGCCTTCCCACAGTTCACGCGCGGCCAGCGCAATCACCTTACCCGTTAACGGCCCGGTGCCGGTGGTCGGTTTGATTTCAATGTTGGCCATCATCCCGTGATGACGACAACGGTCCGCCACGTCCGCCAGCAGCGGCAGCGGTTCACCCTTAAATTCGCCGCTATACCAGCTTCCGGCATCCACCTTCAGCAGATCGCGCCACGGCAGCTCACCCGCCACGCCCCAGCCGTTGCTGGTGCGTTCGAGGTTGTCGTCGTGCAGCAGGAAAATCTCACCGTCTTTCGACAGTTTGGCGTCGAACTCGATCATCGTGTGACCGAAACGCGCCCCCGTGTCGATGGCGGCCAGGGTGTTTTCCGGTGCCAGTTTACCGCCGCCACGGTGAGCGACGATGTGGGGATAAGGCCAGTTGCTCATACTCGTTGTCCTGTTTCACCGTCAAATAAGTGCAGGTGATTTTCCGGCAGATGCAGCCACAGCGTGCTGCCCGCTTTAGGGCGCTCCTGATGCGCCAGTCGCACCACCATTTTTTGCTCGCCCCAGCGTCCATGCGCCAGGTTATCAGCGCCCAGCATCTCCAGCGTGTCCATCACCAGCGGCACGCCGCCGTCCGCCTGAGAGGTTAAAGCAATATGTTCCGGGCGGATACCGAGCGTCATCTTACGCCCGGCGTAGCCACGATAGTACCAGTTGATCGGTAATGCCATCCCGCTTTCCAGCTCAAAGTGGGTGCCCGCGCTGCTGATGCGCCCTTCCAGCAGGTTCATTGCCGGGCTGCCGATAAAGCTCGCCACAAAGCGGCTGGCCGGTTTTTCGTACACTTCCACCGGGGTGCCAATCTGCTCGGCGATGCCTTTGTTCATTACCATCACGCGCTGGGCGAGGGTCATGGCCTCGACCTGATCGTGCGTGACGTACAGCGAGGTGGTTTTCAGACGACGATGCAGCTGCTGCAGCTCAAGGCGCATCTGCACGCGCAGCTTGGCGTCGAGGTTAGAGAGCGGCTCATCGAACAGGAATACGGCCGGGTCGCGCACGATGGCGCGCCCCATCGCCACGCGCTGGCGCTGACCGCCGGAAAGCTCTCGTGGGCGGCGTTTCAGCAAGCCATCCAGCTCCAGAATGCGCGCGGCCTCTTTCACGCGCTCGTCGATATGACCTTTGCCCATGCCGCGGATTTTCAGCCCCCAGGCCATGTTCTCTTCCACGCTCATGTGCGGATAGAGGGCATAGTTCTGGAACACCATCGCGATGCCTCTGTCTTTCGGCTCCATCTCGGTGACGCGCTGGCGGTCAATCCAGATATCCCCGGAGGTGACGCGCTCAAGCCCCGCCACCATGCGCAGCAGCGTTGACTTGCCGCAGCCGGACGGACCGACCATCACGATAAACTCTCCGTCCGCCACGTCGAGCGTTAATGGCTGAATGACCTGGGTTTTGCCATCCCAGCTTTTGGTGACTGCCTGTAATTTTAAACCTGCCATCTTATTTCTCACTGTCCACTAAACCACGCACAAACGCACGCTGCATGGCTAAAACGATAACGACCGGGGGGATAAGGGTCAGCAGCATCGCCGCCATCACCTGGTTCCAGAGGGTGGTGCCTTCGCCAGTGGCGATCATGCCTTTGATGCCCGCCACGGCGGTGCCGAGGTTGACGTCCTGAATAATCAGCAGCGGCCACAGATACTGGTTCCAGCCGTAGATAAAGGTGATCACAAACAGCGCCGCGAGGTTCGTTTTCGACAGCGGCAGCACGATGTCGCGGAAGAAGCGCATCGGCGACGCGCCGTCGATACGCGCGGCTTCAATCAGTTCGTCCGGCAGGGTCATAAAGAACTGGCGGAACAGGAAGGTGGCGGTCGCCGAGGCCATCAGCGGCAGGGTTAAGCCCGCGTAGCTGTCGAGCATCCTGAGGTTGGCGATCACTTCCACCGTCGGGAAAATACGCACTTCCACCGGCAGCATCAGGGTGATGAAGATCATCCAGAAGAAGAGGTTACGCAGCGGAAAGCGGAACCAGACGATGGCGAAGGCCGAGAGCATCGACACCGTGATTTTGCCCACGGTGATGCCAAACGCCATGATGAAGCTGTTGAGCATCATCAGCCAGAACGGTGCGCTGTTGGCCCCCACGCCCTGGGTCCAGATGGTCTTCATGTTCTCGAAAAGGTACCCGCCAGGGATCAGCGTCATCGGCGTGTCGAATACCGCTTTGGTGTCCAGCGTGGCGGCAACAAAGGCCACGTACAGCGGGAACAGGATGACGATGATGCCCAGAATCAGCATGGTATGGCTGAAAATCGTCAGCCCGCGACGGTTCTCAATCATTGGTAGCGCACCTTACTTTCAACATAGCGGAACTGCACCACCGTGAGGATGATGACGAGGAACATCAGCACGACCGACTGCGCGGCCGAAGCCGAGAGATCCAGCCCCGCAAAGCCTTCGCGGTAGATCTTATAAATCAGCGTTGTCGTTGCCTGTACCGGTCCGCCTGCGGTGGCCGCGTCGATCACCGGGAAGGTGTCGAAGAAGGCGTACACCAGGTTGACCACCAGCAGGAAGAAACTCACCGGAGCGATCAGCGGCAGCGATAATCGGAAGAAACGACGAATGGGACCTGCGCCGTCAATCGCGGCGGCTTCCACCAGCGAACGAGGGATGGACTGCAACGCGGCAAAGAAGAACAGGAAGTTGTAGCTGATCTGCTTCCACACCGAGGCAAACACCACCAGGAACATCGCCTGACCACTGTTCTGGGCGTGGTTCCAGTCATAACCAAATTCTGCCAGGAAATGGGTGATCAGCCCGCGACCAGGGTTAAACAGGAAGATCCACAGTACGGCGGCCACGGCGGGGGCCACGGCGTAGGGCAGCAGCATCAGGGTCTGATACAGACGGCTGCCGCGCACCACATAATCCACCAGCGCGGCGAAAAACAACGACGCCACAAGGCCGCTGACGGTGACGAGCGCGCTGAACTTCATTGTCGTCCAGAAGGAGTCAAGATAGTAGCTGTCATGGAACAGCGCGGTGAAGTTGTCCAGCCCGACAAACTGGCTGGAAAGCCCAAACGGATCGACGCTTTGCACCGAGTACCACAGCGCTTCGCCCGCAGGCCAGATAAAGAAGATAACGGTGATGACCAGCTGCGGCGCGACCAGCAGGTACGGCAGCCAGCGGGAACGGAACACCGGACGGGATGAGGACATTGACATTTGGTTCCTGAACAATGCCGGGTGACGGTTACGCCTTACCCGGCCTGGATGTGGCACGTCGTAGGCCCGGTAAGCGAAGCGCCACCGGGCAAATCACAGATTACGATTTGGTCGACTGCTCAAAGCGGCGCAGCAGCTGATTCCCGCGATCTACCGCAGAGTCCAGCGCCTGCTGAGGCGTCTTCTTACCGGTCCACACGCTCTCTAACTCTTCATCCACGATGGTGCGGATCTGCGGCATGTTGCCGAGACGCAGGCCTTTGGTGAACGGCAACGGCGGCTTGTTCAGCATCTGGCGCGTGGCGATATCGGCTCCTGGGTTTTTGCTGTAGAAGCCCTGCTCACGGGTCAGGTCATACGCAGCTTTGGTGATCGGCAGATAGCCGGTCTTCTGGTGCCATTCGGCGGCATTTTCCGGCTTCGCCAGGAAGTCGAGGAACTCGGCCACGCCTTTGTAGGTGCCGTTGTCTTTACCCTGCATCACCCACAGGCTCGCCCCGCCGATGATGGCGTTCTGCGGCGCGCCTTTTACGTCAGCGTCGTATGGCATCATGCCCACGCCGTAATTGAATTTGGCGTAGTGGCGGATGTCTGCCAGCGAGCCGGAAGAGGCGGTGGTAATGGCGCAGTCGCCGTTGTAGAACTTCTCGGTGGATTCGTCTTTACGGCCAAAGTAGCTGAAGTCGCCCTTCTTGTTCAGATCGGCAAGCAGCGCGATGTGCTTCACCTGCTCTGGCTTGTTGAACTCCAGCACGGCATCCGTACCGTCGAAGCCGTTGTTTTTGGTGGCGACCGGCAGACCGTGCCAGGCGCTGAAGTTTTCAATCTGAATCCAGCCCTGCCAGCCGCTGGCGTAGCCGCACTTCATCCCCGCCGCTTTCAGCTTCGCGGTGTACTCCGCCAGATCCTGCCAGGTTTTTGGCGGCTGCTCCGGGTCTAAACCGGCTTTTTTGAAGGCGTCTTTGTTGTAGTACAGCACCGGCGTGGAGCTGTTGAACGGCTGCGACAGCATATGGCCGGTTTTAGAATCGGTGTAGTAACCGGAGACGGTCGGCACGAACTGGGATTCGTCGAAGTTAATGCCTGCGTCTTTGAACACTTCATAGACCGGTTTGATGGCTTTAGAGGCCATCATGGTGGCGGTGCCCACTTCATAAACCTGCAGAATGGCAGGTGCGTTACCGGTACGGAAGGCGGCGATACCCGCGCTCAGGCTCTGTTCGTAGTTGCCTTTGTACACCGGCACAATTTTGTAATCCGGGTGGGCGTCGTTGAAACGTTGCGCCAGGGAGTCAACCTCTTTACCCAACTCCCCTTCCATGGAATGCCAGAACGGAATGGTGGTGACAGCCATTGCGTTCGTCGCAAAAGCCAGACCGATTGCCAGACCCAAAGCTGTATGTCGTAACGATGTCATTGTCATCTCTCTTATTGTGCCGGATGCGCGATATCACGCGTTTTGTGCTCGCGAGGTAACATGACATGCTCGAATGACAGAAAAATAACTGTTTGTTTACAGATAAGTGACAACAAAGCGTCAGGGGGATGATGGTTGTGTGAAGGGGGTGGGGGGTAAAAAAAGCCGGGTGGCGGCTACGCCTTACCCAGCCTACTCGATCCCGTAGGCCCGGTAAGCGTAAGCGCCACCGGGCGATACAGACGGCTTAGCCGCCTAAATACGCACTCCGCACCGCTTCGTTCGCCAGCAGCGCGTCGCCGGTATCGGAGAGCACCACGCGACCATTCTCCAGCACGTAGCCGCGATCGGCGAGCTTCAGCGCCTGGTTGGCGTTCTGCTCGACGAGGAAGATGGTCATCCCCTCTTTGCGCAACTGTTCGATGGTGTCGAAAATCTGCTGGATGATGATCGGTGCAAGACCGAGCGACGGTTCGTCCAGCAGCAGCAGGCGCGGCTGGCTCATCAGCGCGCGGCCAATCGCCAGCATCTGCTGTTCACCGCCGGACATGGTGCCCGCACGCTGAATGCGCCGCTCCCACAGGCGCGGGAAGAGTTCATATACCCACTTGATGCGGGTCTGGAACTGATCGCGATCGGCAAAGAAACCGCCCATCGCCAGGTTCTCTTCCACCGTCATACGCGAGAACACGCGACGCCCTTCCGGGACAATTGCTACCGCCTCACGCATGATCCTGGCAGTCTGCCAGTCGGTGATGTCTTTGCCATCAAACACTATTCGCCCGCTGGTGGCGCGCGGGTCGCCGCACAGCGTGCCGAGCAGCGTGGTTTTCCCCGCGCCGTTGGCCCCAATCAGGGTGACGATTTCACCCTGATTGATATGCAGGCTGACGTCGTGCAGCGCCTGGATCTTGCCGTAATGGGCATTCACCTTGTCGAACGTTAACATCGCTTTTTCCATCTTATGCCTCACCAAGGTATGCGCGGATCACGTCCGGGTTGTTACGGATCTCTTCCGGTGTGCCATTCGCCAGCGGCGTACCCTGGTTTACCACGTAGATACGGTCTGAAATGCCCATCACCAGCTTCATGTCATGCTCAATCAGCAGGATAGTGGTGTCGTGATGATCGCGCAGCTCGGCAATCAGCTCGTCCAGCTCTTTGGTCTCTTTCGGGTTGAGGCCCGCCGCCGGTTCGTCGAGCATCAGGATTTCCGGCTGCGTCACCATGCAGCGCACAATCTCCAGACGACGCTGGTCGCCATAGGCCAGGTTGCTCGCCTGACGGTTGGCATGTTGCAGCAGGCCAATACGGTCGAGCCAGGTCGCCGCGCGGTCAAGCGCTTCCTCCTGCGCGCGGCGGAAGGCCGGGGTTTTGAGCAGGCCAGAAAAGACGCCGGTTTTAAGCTGCTGGTGTTGCGCCACCAGCAGGTTCTCAATCACCGTCATCTCGCGGAACAGACGCACGTGCTGGAAGGTACGCACCACGCCCATGCGGGCAATCTGCTGGCCCGGCAGCCCTTCAAGATGCTGGTCACGCAGCATGATGGTGCCGCCCGTCGGCTTGTAAAAACCGGTCAGGCAGTTAAACACCGTGGTTTTCCCCGCGCCGTTCGGGCCAATCAGGGAGACGATCTCTTTTTTGTGCAGATCCAGATTGACGTTATTGACCGCCAGCAGGCCACCAAAACGCATCATCAGGCCGTTAACAGATAATAAAGGCTTCATGCCTGCTCTCCTTTTGCTTGCCCGTTCTTCAGCTTCAGCTGTGGACGGGTCATCGGCAGCAGGCCCTGCGGACGCCAGATCATCATCAGCACCATCAAACCACCCAGCATCAGCATGCTGTACTCGTTAAAGTCGCGCATCAGCTCACGCGAGACCACCAGCAGGATAGCCGCGAGGATCACGGCGAACTGCGAGCCCATCCCGCCGAGCACCACAATCGCCAGCACGAAGGCCGATTCGGCAAAAGTGAACGATTCCGGGCTGACAAAGCCCTGACGCGCGGCGAACAGTGTCCCGGCGAAACCGGCAAACGCGGCGCTGATGGTGAACGCGGTCAGCTTGATGCGGGTCGGGTTCAGGCCCAGCGAGCGACAGGCGATCTCATCTTCACGCAGCGCTTCCCACGCGCGGCCCAGCGGCATGCGCAGCAGACGGTTAATCACGAACAGGGTAATGACCACCAGCAGCAGCGCCACCAGGTAGAGCCAGATCACGCGGTCGGACGGGTCATACTTGATGCCAAAGAAGTTGCTGAAGGTGTCCCAGCCACCTTCACGGGCGGAACGGCTGAACTCCAGGCCGAAGAAGGTCGGTTTCGGGATCTGGCTGATGCCGTTCGGGCCGCCGGTCACTTCAGTGTTGTTAAGCAGCAGGATACGGACGATTTCGCCGAAGCCTAAGGTCACAATCGCCAGGTAGTCACCGCGCAGGCGCAGCACCGGGAAGCCGAGCAGGAAGCCCGCGGCTGCAGAGACCAGCCCCGCCAGCGGCAGGCACGTCCAGAAGCCGAGGCCGTAATAGTGGTTCAACAGCGCAAAGGTGTACGCGCCGATGGCGTAGAAACCGCCGTAGCCCAGTACCAGCAAGCCAGACAAGCCCACCACCACGTTCAGACCGAGACCGAGGATCACGTAAATCATGGTCAGGGTGGCGATATCTACCGTGCCGCGCGACACCATGAACGGCCACGCTACAGCCGCCACCAGCAGCGCCACGAGGAACAGCTTCTGCTTCACGGTAGAGCCGTCGATAGCAGGCAGCACGAATTTCGGCCCGGAGACGCCTTTCAGCGTCTTCTGGAATACCGGACGCAGAAGCTGGAACAGGAACACCACGGCAGTACCGATAAACACCCACTGCCAGCGGATGTCGGCGGCGGTATCCACCACCAGCTTAGTGCCATCCAGTTCTAACTGGACGCCCATAAAGACGCCCGCCAGCACGAAGAACATGGCGGCAGAGAGCAGCGCCATTGCAAAATGCATCGGTTTCATACTTTCTCTACCTCCGGACGGCCCAGAATACCGGTAGGCATTACCAGCAGAACCAGAATCAGCAGGGCAAACGACACCACATCTTTATATTCCGTACTCAGGTACGCCGAGGAGAGCGCTTCGGCCACGCCCAGGATCAGGCCGCCGATCATCGCGCCCGGAATACTGCCGATACCGCCCAGTACCGCCGCGGTGAAGGCTTTCATCCCGGCCATAAAGCCGATGTACGGGTTGATCACGCCGTAGAACTGACCAAGCAGCACGCCCGCCACTGCCGCCATCGCTGCGCCGATCACGAAGGTGAGCGCAATCACGCGGTCGGTGTTGATACCGAGCAGACTCGCCATTTTCAGGTCTTCCGCGCAGGCGCGGCAGGCGCGTCCCATGCGGGAGTAGCGAATGAAAATAGTCAGCGCCAGCATTGCCAGGAAGGTCACAATCCAGATAACCAGCTGCATGGTGGTGATAGAGGCAGAGAAGTTTTCGCTGGCCCCCACAATCCACTGGCCGTTGAACAGGCTAGGCAGCGCCACGTCGCGCGAACCTTCGGTCAGGCTGACGTAGTTTTGCAGGAAGATAGACATACCAATCGCGGAGATCAGCGCAATCAGGCGTTTGGAGCTGCGCACCGGCCGGTAGGCCACGCGCTCGATACTCCAGCCGTAGGCGCTGGCAATCACAATCGCGCCGACAAACCCGGCGGCGACCAGCAGCCAGCTACTGTCGATGCCCATCATCATCAGGGCGGCAATGATCATAAAAGAGACGTAGCTACCGATCATGTACACCTCGCCGTGGGCGAAGTTGATCATGCCGATAATGCCGTAAACCATCGTGTAGCCGATGGCGATCAGCGCGTAGGTGCTTCCCAGCGTGACGCCGTTAAACATCTGCTGCAAGAAATAGAGAAACTGCTCGGACATAAGGAAACCTTTTTATACCCGCCCGGTAATCCGGGCGGCGGGATAATTATCTGGCGACCGAGGAAGACCCGTCGGCGTGCCACTTAAAGACACCAAATTCAAATCCCTTCAGATCGCCTTTCTCATCCCAGTTCAGCGGCCCAATCACGGTGTTCGCCCCGTGTGCTTTTAAATCTTTCACCAGATCCAGCGGCTCTTTGCTGCCGGTACGTTCCAGCGCGGTGGCCAGAGACTGTACCGCGGCGTAGGTGATCCAGACGTAAGGACCACTTGGATCTTTCTTCTGCGCCTTGAGCGCCTCTACGATAGCCTTGTTTGCCGGCTCCTGGTCATAGCGTTTTGGCATTGTTACCAGCATGCCTTCGGCAGAATCGCCCGCGATATTAGACAGGGAAGCATTGCCCACGCCCTCTGGCCCCATGAACTGGGTTTTAAGACCAGTCGCGCGCGCCTGACGCAGCATCTGGCCCATTTCCGGGTAGTAGCCACCATAGTAAACGAAGTCGATATTCTCTTTTTGCAGACGGGCAATCAGCGCGGAGAAATCTTTCTCGCCTGCGGTAATGCCATCAAAGAAGACGATATTCGCGCCGCCTTTTTTCAGGCCGTCCTGAACCGAGCGCGCCAGACCTTCGCCGTACTGCTGCTTGTCATGAATAATGGCGATGCGCTGCGGCTTGACGGCCTCAAGGATGTATTTTGCGGCCGTTGGCCCCTGAGAGGAGTCCAGACCAGCGGTACGCATGATGTGCTGATAGCCGCGCTGGGTCAGTTCCGGGTTGGTTGCGCCTGGGGTGATCATCAGAATGCCTTCGTCTTCGTAGATATCAGACGCGGGCTGCGTGGAGGATGAACACAAATGGCCGATGACGTACTGGATGCCATCGTTCACGATTTTGTTGGCAACCGCGACGGCCTGTTTAGGATCGCAGGCGTCGTCATACTCTACGCCGACCAGTTTGTCGCCCTTAATACCGCCTTTGGCATTGATATCTTTGATGGCCTGACGCGCGCCGTTGAACTCCATGTCGCCCCACTGGGCAACCGGACCGGACATGGCACCGACAACGGCAACTTTAATATCGTCCGCCATGGCTGCCTGCGAAATCGACAGTGCAACCATTCCCGCGATTAATGCTTTCGCGTTCCTTTTCATCTCTGAATCCCCATTCGTGACGTGATGTTTATATTTTGTTTTATTATGGTTAAAAAGCATTCTGTACTTTTATTGAACAACGCTATTTTTACCAGTGCCTTTAATGGTTTAGCGCAGTTTTTTGTCAAAAACCAGACTAAAATCTCTATTTTTCAGGCGATTAAGCAAAGATAATATTCTGAAATCAGGCAGAGATAAACAAATAAAAGCACAGTTGGCAGCATAAAATAACGGTACATTGCGCCGAATAAATCACTACCATTTAGGTTAAAATTCTGCTTATTTTTCGATCCATGTATTTTCGAACTACACATGGCGTTACCAAAAAACTAATCACCTGGTATATGGATATAAAAAGAGGAAGCCGCTGGCGGAATAAATTGAGTACACTGCCCTTACTCTTTTTGATTTGGACAAGCAGCTAATGAAACTGACTATCGTTCGTCTGGTGACCTTTAGCGACCAGGATCATATCGACCTGGGCAAAATCTGGCCGGAATACTCCCCTTCATCACTGAGCGTTGACGAGAATCACCGCATTTATGCCGCACGCTTTAACGAGCGTTTACTGGCCGCCGTTCGCGTGACGCTGAGCGGCACGCAGGGCGCGCTGGATTCACTGCGCGTGCGTGACGTTACCCGTCGCCGTGGCGTGGGGCAGTATTTGATTGAAGAAGTGATCCGCGAAAACCCGAGCGTCACCTCCTGGTGGATGGCCGACGTGGGCGTGGAAGACCGCGGCGTGATGGCGGCGTTTATGCAGGCGTTAGGGTTTACGGCGCAGGCGAACGGGTGGGAGAAGCGTCAGAGTTGATGTGTGCGGCCTGTTGCCCTCACCCCAGCCCTCTCCCACGGGGAGAGGGAGAAAACATTAAAAAAGGCAACTTACGTTGCCTTTTTGCTTTTATTTGGCGTCTGTAGCGGTACCGTTCGCATGCCAGTCAAACACACCAAACTCGAAGCCTTTCAGATCGCCCTTCTCATCCCAGGACAGCGGCCCCATCACGGTGTCGACGGAGTTCGCTTTCAGCCAGGTGGCAATCTCAGCCGGATCGGCTGACTGGTTCAGGCCCGCCTGCAGAGACTGCAGCGCAGCGTAGGTGGTCCACACGAACGCACCGCTTGGGTCCTGCTTCTTCGCCTTGATGGCATCTACGATCGGTTTGTTCGCAGGCACCTGGTCGTAATTCTTCGGCTTGGTCACCAGCAGGCCTTCAGCAGATTCACCCGCGATGTTAGACAAGGAGACGTTCGCCACACCTTCTGGCCCCATGAACTGGGTTTTCAGGCCAGCCGCACGTGCCTGACGCAGGATCTGGCCCATTTCCGGGTGATAGCCACCGTAGTAAACGAAATCGATATTCTCTTTCTTCAGACGCGCCACCAGGGTGGAGAAGTCTTTCTCACCGGCGGTGATACCGTCGAAGAACACCACGTTAGCGTTGCCTTTCTTCAGGTTATCCTGCACCGCACGCGCCAGACCTTCACCGTACTGCTGTTTGTCATGAACGATCGCAATACGCTGCGGTTTCACTTTATCCAGAATGTATTTCGCGGCAGTCGGGCCCTGATCGGAGTCCAGACCCGTGGTACGCAGGATCAGCTTATAACCGCGCGAGGTCAGTTCCGGTGCAGTCGCGGCAGGCGTGATCATCAGAATGCCTTCGTCTTCATAGATGTCAGACGCAGGCTGCGTGGAGGAGGAGCACAGGTGACCGATAACGTATTTGATCCCGTCGTTCACCACTTTGTTCGCCACCGCGACCGCTTGTTTCGGGTCACAGGCATCATCATATTTTACGATCTGCAGTTTTTCGCCTTTGATACCGCCCTTAGCATTAATGTCTGCAACCGCCTGTTCCGCGCCCGTAAACTCCTGATCGCCGTACTGCGCTACCGGACCGGACATCGCCCCAACAACAGCCACTTTGATATCTGCCTGAGCCATGGTGCTGAATGCCAGCGCGATACATCCTGCCAGTAACGCTTTACCCTTCATGTTCATCCTGAGATTCCCCATTATTATGGTTATTACGATTGTTGTGATGTTGTTGTGTAGCGCTTTATTTCGTTTATAGGTGTGCCACTCGCGCTTTTTCAGCACACTCTGCTAAAACATACCCCATTTTTATGATTTTGGAATAGCTAATTTGAAATGTATATATGCTAAGCCCGACAGAGATTTCCGTCGGGCTTCTGGCTTTAACGAGTCAGCGACGCAGAGATAATATCCAGTGCCTTGCGGAACTGAACCTCAGGGATAGTGAGCGGATACAGGAAGCGGATGACGTTGCCATAGACGCCGCAGCTCAGCAGCAACAGCCCTTCCTGCAATGCACGCGCTTGTACTTCACGGGTGAACTCCGGTGACGGCTGGCCGGTTTGCGGATCGTTAAACTCCACCGCGACCATTGAGCCTTGCGCACGAATATCCGCGATATACGGGCAACCGTCTTTCGCTTTGTTGAGGACTTCCACCAGGTGGTGACCGAGATGCGCCGCACGCGTGCAGAGGTTCTCTTCGTCAATCACGTCCAGCACCGCATGAGCTGCCGCAATCGCCAGCGGATTGCCCGCATAGGTCCCACCCAGCCCGCCGGGCGCGGGCGCATCCATCACCTCTGCCCGGCCAGAGACCGCAGAGAGCGGCATCCCACCTGCCAGGCTTTTCGCCATGGTGATCAGGTCCGGCTTCACGCAGTGGTTTTCCATCGAGAAGAGTTTGCCGGTACGCGCGAAGCCGGTTTGTACTTCGTCGGCGATCAGCAAAATTCCGTGGGTATCGCACAGGGCCCGTAACGCCTGCATAAAATCAGCGGGGGCGACGTTGAACCCACCCTCACCCTGCACCGGCTCAAGAATGATGGCCGCTACCTGATCCGGCGCGATATCCGCCTTGAAGATGCGCTCCAGGCTTTTTAACGCCTCTGCTGTGCTGACGCCGTGCAGTTCATTCGGATAGTGCGCGTGATACACCGAGCCGGGGAACGGCCCGAAGCCGAGCTTGTACGGCGCGACTTTGCCCGTCAGCGCCATGGTCATAAAGGTGCGCCCGTGGAAGGCACCGCCGAAGGTGATAAGACCGGGGCGTTTGGTATATGCGCGGGCAATTTTAACCGCGTTCTCAACCGCCTCTGCGCCCGTGGAGAAGAACGCCGTTTTCGCCGGGCCGTCAATCGGGACGCGGGCGTTAATGCGCTCAGCGAGCGACACATAGCCTTCGTACGGCACAATCTGGTACGCCGTATGGGTAAACGCATGGAGTTGTTTTTCGATGGCAGAGATAACTTTTGGATGGCGATGGCCGGTATTCAGCACGGCGATCCCGGCGGCGAAGTCGATGTACTCGTTGCCTTCCACGTCCCACACCGTGGCGTTTTCGGCTTTATCGGCATAGAAGTTACACATCACGCCGATGCCACGCGGCGTCGCCTGTAAACGCCGGTCGTTCAGTTCGTTATTTTTCACCCTGTCCCCCTGAGAAAGTCGCCTGCTTAGCGCATCAGTAAGTGTTTGCCAGGGGGGAGAAATTCGCCAGAGCGGGCGCTAAAAAAACAAAACCCCCGAATTTGCATTCGAGGGTTCTCGGTGTACTTCGCGGAAATTACGCTTCGATAGCGGCGCGAAGTTTTTTCATGGCGTTCTTTTCAAGCTGACGCACACGTTCAGCGGAGACGCCGTAGCGGTCGGCCAGCTCCTGCAGCGTGGACTTGTTGTCTTCGTCCAGCCAGCGGGCGCGGATGATGTCCTGACTACGCTCGTCGAGACCTTCCATCGCATGGGTCAGTTTGTTTGCGGCCTGGTCTTCCCAGTTGTCCTCTTCAATGCCGTCGGCAAAGTTAGAGGTTTTATCCTGCAGATACAGAACCGGGGCCATCGGCTGGCTGTCGGACGCGTCGTCGTCGGAGGACATATCAAATGTCATGTCCTGCGCGGCCATACGGGACTCCATCTCGCGGACGTCTTTGCTGGATACACCCAGCTCGCGCGCCACCATTTCCACTTCATCCTGATTGAACCAGCCCAGACGCTGCTTGGTTTTACGCAGGTTGAAGAACAGTTTGCGTTGCGCTTTTGTCGTGGCGACCTTCACGATACGCCAGTTACGCAGCACGTATTCGTGAATTTCAGCTTTGATCCAGTGCACGGCGAAAGAGACCAGTCGCACACCCACTTCCGGGTTAAAGCGACGTACAGCCTTCATCAGACCAATGTTACCTTCCTGAATCAAGTCCGCCTGCGGCAGGCCATAGCCCGCATAATTACGAGCAATGTGAACAACAAAGCGCAGGTGAGACAGGATCAGCTTCTTCGCTGCTTCCAGATCGCCCTGGTAATGCAGCTTTTCAGCAAGCTCCTTTTCTTCCTCGGCCGTTAACATCGGCCAGGTGTTCGCAGCCCGGATGTAAGATTCCAGGTTACCAACAGGGGCTAAAGCTAAAGTTTGCATTTCTTTGGTCATTCATTCCTCTCAATGTTTCTTCTGGTCCAGGTTGTCCCCGTCAGGCAACAACCATGCCAAAGCGTTTGAGCAACGAGATTAGCACTCACTCTTTTATCAGACAGTGATTTTATCCACAAGTTCCAGGTGCAACGGTGAATAAATTACGCACAAAATGTGACATGGAAATGATAATGCGGGGAAGAGACAACAGGGACTCTTTCCCTGCAGAGCGAACATCTCGGTGCAGGGAAAGATTATACCACGCTTTTATTAGTCGGGAGTAAAGTGACGTAAATGTTGCACAGTTGCCAGCCATGCGGCTATCCAGCCAATCATGGAGCAGACCAGCAGTAACAACAGGCACTCATCGAACCCTAAGCCACTGATATCAAACTTCGTTCCGAAAACCTGCGCCACTTCGGTGACGGCAGACGAAAGCCGCATCACCAAAATTTCTGACAAAATCAATGAAAGAAATGCACCCGAAAAACCTAATAACGCACCACCGTAGAGGAACGGACGGAGGATGAAACCATCCGTCGCACCAATCAGTTTCTGCACGTTGATGGTGTCGCGACGGGCGAAGATGCTCAGGCGCACGCTGTTACCGATGACGAGGAACACCGCCGCTACCATCAGTACGCCAATCATTGCCGCCACACGGCCCACCAGCCCGGTCAGGGCAGAGAGGCGCGCAAACCAGCTGTCGTCCATGCGCACTTCATCTATCCCGTTGATACGGGTGATACGGTCGCGCAGGGTATTAAGCGAGTCGGTGCCCTGGAAATCGAGCTTCGGGATCACTACCGCCACGGCAGGCAACGGGTTCTCTTCGAGCATATCCAGCGCACCGCCAAAGCCGGACCAGTTGCGGAACTCACCCAGCGCTTCATCGCGCGAAAGATAGTTAACCTTCTCCACACCCTGTTCGGCCTGGATTTGCCCAACCACCTGCGCCGCCGCGTTATCGTCGAGCGCCTTGTCCAGATAAACGGTGATCTGCGGCGACGGGTAATACTGCGATGCCGCCTGATTCACGTTCTTGTAAACCATGTAACAGACACTCGGCAGCGTCAGGGAGATGGCGATAACCATCACCGTCAGGAATGTCGCCAGCGGTTTGCTTTTCAAATCCTGCAGCGCGCCGTGGAAAGCGTAGCGCACCTGCTCGTTGAAAACGTTAGTCTTGCGGGAATTTGGCTTCGGCGCGGCTTTCGCACGCTTCGGCGCATTGCGATTGCTGTCACCGCCGCCCTGCGGCTTGCGGAAACGGTCAAACCGGTTGCTGAACTGCCGAATCTGGTTTATTGCATCACGCTTATTCACCGTGGCCTCCGTGCAAATGACCGTCGCTCAGGGTCAGCATGCGGTACGAACGACGGGAGATCAGCCCGATGTCGTGCGTCGCCATTAATACCGTGACCCCCACGCGGTTAAATTCCTCAAACAGACGCAAAATCCCTTCGGACAGGGCGTCGTCCAGGTTACCGGTCGGTTCATCCGCCAGCAACACGGCAGGCTTGTTCACCACCGCACGGGCAATGCCCACACGCTGCTGTTCACCGCCGGAAAGCTGGATTGGGAAGTTCTTCGCTTTGTCCAGCAGCCCGACCTTATCCAGCGCCGCAGAGACGCGACGGCGGATGTCATCATAGCTGGCACCGGCAATAATCAGCGGGATAGCGACGTTATCAAAAACGGTGCGATCCATCAGCAGGTGGTGATCCTGGAAAATCATGCCGATCTGACGACGCAGGAACGGCACTTCGCGGTTTTTCAGGCGGCTGATGTCGTGGCCGCTGAAAAAGATTTTCCCGGCGCTGGGCCGTTCGATCCCACAGATCAGCTTGAGCAGGGTACTTTTCCCCGCGCCGGAATGGCCGGTCAGGAATGCCATCTCGCCTGGCTGCAGGTGGAATGTCACCCCCTGCAGCGCTTGTCTCCCACCGAGATAGGCCTTGCTGACGTGTTCAAAGCGAATCATTGTTAGTCCTCTCGGGCAAATAATGCCTCAATAAAGTCGTCCGCCTTAAACGGACGCAAATCCTCAATACGCTCGCCCACACCGATGTAACGGATAGGAATGCCGAACTGATCGGCCACGGAGAAGATCACCCCACCTTTGGCGGTGCCGTCCAGCTTGGTCAGCGTGATCCCCGTCAGTCCTACCGCTTCATGGAACAGCTTCGCCTGGCTAACAGCGTTCTGTCCGGTGCTGGCATCAATAGTCAGCATAATTTCATGCGGTGCGTCTTCGTCCAGCTTCTTCATGACGCGGACGATTTTCTTCAACTCTTCCATCAGGTGCGCTTTGTTCTGCAAACGCCCTGCGGTATCGGCAATCAGCACGTCCACATTGCGCGACTTCGCCGCCTGGATGGCATCGAAGATCACAGACGCGGAATCCGCACCGGTATGCTGGGCAATCACCGGGATGTTGTTGCGCTGGCCCCAGACCTGCAGCTGCTCAACCGCCGCCGCACGGAAGGTATCGCCCGCCGCCAGCATCACCGATTTGCCCTGCTGCTCGAACTGACGCGCCAGCTTGCCGATGGTGGTGGTTTTCCCCACGCCGTTGACGCCAACCATCAGAATAACAAAAGGCGTTTTGCCTTCAATATTAAGTGGTTCGTCAACTTTTGCGAGAATTTCACCCATCTCGTCTTTCAGCAGGCCGTACAGCGCTTCGGCATCGCGCAGCTGTTTGCGGCTCGCCCCTTCGGTCAGGTTGGCGATAATCTTACGGGTGGTTTCGACACCCACGTCCGCAATCAGCAGTTGCTCTTCCAGCTCTTCAAACAGATCGTCGTCGATCTTTTTGCCGCGGAAAAGACTGATAAATCCGGAACCTAAGTTTTCTTTGGTTTTCAGCAGGCTACGTTTCAGGCGAGCGAAGAAACCTTCTTTGGTCGGTTTTTCCTGTTCCTGAACGATTTCCGCTTCGGCCTGTTCTTCCACCGGCACGACGATAACCGCTTCTTCCGCGGCGTCTGCCGCCAGCGCCTGGGCTTCCAGCTCTTCGTCAGTCAGCTCTGGCTCCAGGGCCGCTTCTTCTTCCACCGCCTCAACGATTTCAACGGTTTCCGCTTCAGCCTGCCACTCTTCGGCAGAAATCGCTTCGGCTTTCACCTCTTCCGGCAGCGGTAGCTCTTCGTGTTCGATAACGGCCTGCGGCGCTTCGGTAACGGCTCCGATGACGACCGGTTCTGGCTTCTCACTCTCCTGAACCTGTTCAGTGACCTCAACCACCTCTTGTGCAAAAGATTCAATCTCTTCTTTGCTGTGGGCAGGCTCTTCCGCTTCGACAACCGCAGCGGTCTCTACAGGCGTTTCAGGCTGTGACTGCTCTTCTACAACCTGTTGTTCTTCGGTTTTCTGTTCTGTTTCTTGCTCTTTTTCACCGAAACCCAGCCAGGAAAAGAAGCCACGTTTTTTTTGTTTTGCCATCTGCGACTACACTCCTCGCGGCGCTATATACATGGAAGCTAAAAAAATGATGAAATAGTCTAACACTTTACTTAATTGACATCACCGCCCGCAATCGCAGGCCAATTGTTAACAGAGCTTTCCTGAAATGAAGAAACCCAACCGCGCCCCGGCCGGTCAAATTCGTATTATCGGCGGTCAGTGGCGAGGCCGGAAATTACCGGTACCGGATAGCCCCGGTTTACGCCCCACCACCGACCGCGTGCGCGAAACGCTGTTTAACTGGCTGGCCCCGTCAATGGTAGACGCCCATTGCCTGGACTGCTTCGCCGGAAGCGGCGCATTAGGGCTGGAAGCGCTGTCGCGCTATGCCGCCAGCGCCACGCTGCTGGAGATGGAACGCAGCGTTGCGCAGACGCTGCAGCAAAATCTGGCGACGCTGAAAGCCACCAACGCAAAAGTGGTGAACACCAATACGCTGAGTTTTCTCGCGCAAAAGGGCACGCCGCACAACGTGGTCTTTGTCGACCCGCCGTTCCGCAAGGGGCTGCTGGAAGAGACGTTATCCCTGCTGGAGCAAAATGGCTGGCTGGCGGATGACGCGCTTATTTATGTAGAGAGTGAAGTGGAAAACGGTTTACCGCCGGTGCCCGTGCACTGGGATTTGCACCGCGAAAAAGTGGCAGGCCAGGTCGCTTATCGTCTGTATCACCGTCAGGCACAAGGAGGCTCCGATGCCGGTACTGATTAACCTGGGACGTTTACTGATGCTGGGCGTCTGGGCGTTTTTGATTTTGAACCTGGTGCATCCGTTCCCGCGCCCGATGAACATTTTCGTTAACGTCGCGCTGATTTTCACCTCATTCATGCACGCCCTGCAGATGGTGATGCTGAAAAACGGCCTGCCGAAAGATGGCCCACAGATGACCGGCTGGCAGCAGCTACGGGTGTTTATTTTCGGCGTGTTTGAACTGCTGGTGTGGATGAAAAAGTTTAAAGCGCAGGTGAAGAAGTAAGGTGCGCTATTGCCCGGTGGCGCTTCGCTTACCGGGCCTACGAAACCCCGTAGGCCGGGCAAACGCAGTGCCGCCCGGCATTACTGCTCAGGTGTAAAACCTTCAAACCGCGATCCTTTATAGCTCAGCGTCCCTTTCTCTCCCACCGTCAGTTGATGGTACTGCTGCGCGTCCAGACGAAAAGTCATCTCCAGCCCGCCGGTTTCCGGCTTAAAGCTCGCGTCATAGCGCATCGTGGTTCCCGCAGGCGTCACCTGCTGCTGGCGGGAACGGCGGTCATTGAGCGCTTTCTCGCGTTTGTTCGTCACCACCACGCGCTTTTGCAGCAGCGGCGCGGCGTCATTGTCCGCTTTCTCACGGCGCTGTTGCACGAAACGGAACGAGGCGGCAATGACGATGATCGCCACCACGATAATGAAAAACAGCGGCATCTTGCTCATTTAAAAATCCCATCAGATTATGCGGAAATCAGGATACCTTGCCTGCCCCGGCATTGCCAAACGCCCGCCCGCGTCACTACACTGGATCAGAAACTGATTTTCAGCCTTAACAGATACAGGGAGTTAATATGCTTTGGTCATTTATCGCCGTCTGTTTGTCCGCATGGCTTTTTGTCGATGCGTCGTACCGCGGCCCTGCCTGGCAGCGCTGGTTGTTTAAACCCGTCACGTTGCTGCTCCTGCTGTTGCTGGCCTGGCAGGCACCGATGTTTAACGCCATCAGCTATCTGGTGCTTGCAGGGCTGTGCGCGTCGTTGATTGGTGATGCCTTAACTCTGCTGCCGCGCCAGCGTCTGCTGTATGCCGTGGGCGCGTTCTTCCTGTCGCATCTGCTTTATACCATCTACTTTGCCAGCCAGATGACGCTCTCTTTCTTCTGGCCACTGCCGCTGGTGTTGCTGGTGATTGGCGCGCTGCTGATCGCGGTGATCTGGACGCGTCTGGAAGAGATGCGTCTGCCGGTCTGTACGTTTATCGCCATGACGCTGGTGATGGTGTGGCTGGCGGGCGAGCTGTGGTTCTTCCGTCCAACGTCGCAGGCGATGTCCGCCTTCTTCGGTGCAGCGCTGTTGTTACTCGGTAATATCGTCTGGCTGGGCAGCCATTATCGCCGCCGCTTCCGCGCGGATAACGCGATTTCCGCCGCCTGTTACTTTGCCGGACACTTCCTGATTGTGCGTTCGCTGTATATCTAAATAACGCTTGACTCTGGAGTCGACTCCAGAGTGTATGCTGCGGTTAATGAGAAAATTATCATTACCGGAGACTGCCATGTCGACTCCAGAAATACCTAAAAAAATCCCGCAATTCTCGGCACTTAAGCTCAACCCGGTTCCACCGAAAGAGGAATGCTGCTGCGACGGAGCGTGCGACACAAATAGTGCGCCGCTGCCTGAAAGCGGCAACCGCTACAGTTGGCTGGTCAACGGTATGGACTGCGCGGCCTGTGCCCGTAAAGTGGAAAACGCAGTCAAACAGGTGCCGGGCGTCAGCCACGTTCAGGTACTGTTCGCTACTGAAAAACTGCTGGTAAGCGCCGATACTGACGTCAGCCAACAGATTGAAGCCGCCGTCAGCAAGGCGGGTTACGCCCTGCGTAGCGAAACCGTCCCCGCAGAGAAAACGTCATCTTTAAAAGAAAATCTGCCACTGATCACCCTCATCATCATGATGGCCCTCAGTTGGGGTCTGGAGCAGATTAACCATCCGTTCGGCAACCTGGCGTTTATCGCCACCACGCTGGTCGGGCTGTTCCCGATTGCCCGTCAGGCGCTGCGTCTGATGAAAAGCGGCAGCTGGTTTGCCATCGAAACGCTGATGAGCGTGGCGGCCATTGGTGCGCTGTTTATCGGCGCGACGGCGGAAGCGGCGATGGTTCTGCTGCTGTTCTTAATCGGCGAACGTCTTGAGGGCTGGGCGGCAAGCCGCGCACGTAAAGGCGTCAGTGCGTTAATGGCCCTGAAGCCCGAAACCGCCACGCGGGTCGTGAACGGCAATCGCGAAACAACCGCTATTTCTACCCTGCGCCCTGGCGATGTCATTGAAGTCGCCGCCGGCGGGCGTTTGCCTGCGGATGGCGCGCTGCTCACCGCCACCGCGAGCTTTGACGAAAGTGCTCTCACCGGAGAGTCCATTCCGGTAGAACGCGCGGCGGGTGAAAAAGTGCCTGCCGGAGCCACCAGCGTCGATCGCCTGGTGCAGTTGAAGGTACTTTCTGAGCCAGGCGACAGCGCCATTGACCGCATCCTGAAGCTGATTGAAGAGGCCGAAGAGCGCCGCGCGCCGGTCGAACGTTTTATCGACCGCTTTAGCCGGGTTTACACGCCTGCCATCATGCTGGTTGCCCTGCTGGTGGCGCTCGTCCCACCGCTGTTCTTCGGCGCGCCGTGGGAAGGCTGGATTTATAAAGGGCTGACGCTGCTGCTGATTGGCTGCCCGTGTGCGCTGGTGATTTCCACGCCAGCAGCGATTACGTCCGGCCTGGCGGCAGCGGCACGTCGCGGTGCGTTGATTAAGGGCGGCGCGGCGCTGGAACAGCTGAGCCAGGTTCAACATATTGCGTTCGACAAAACCGGCACGCTGACCGTCGGCAAGCCGCAGGTCACCGGTGTGTATCCGCAGGATATCAGTGAAAACGAACTGCTTACGCTGGCCGCCGCCGTGGAGCAGGGGTCAACCCACCCGCTGGCGCAGGCGATTGTGCGTGAAGCGCAGGCGCGCGGGCTGAACATTCCGATGGCAACCGCACAACGAGCGCTGGTCGGGTCAGGGATTGAGGCCGTCGTCGAAGGGAAAAAAGTGCTGATTATTGCGGCGGGCAAGTTCCCTCATCCGCAGGTTGAGGCGTTAGAGCAGGCCGGGCAGACGGTCGTTGCCGTGATGCAGGACGATGTGGTGAAAGGGATACTGGCGCTGCGTGATACCCTGCGCGATGACGCAAAAGACGCCGTGACGGCGCTGCATCAGATGGGTGTGCAGGGTGTGATTTTGACAGGCGATAACCCGCGCGCGGCGGCGGCGATTGCCGGTGAACTGGGGCTGGAATTCAAAGCCGGATTATTGCCTGCGGATAAGGTTCGTGCCGTGGCAGAACTGAACGCGCACGCGCCGCTGGCGATGGTCGGAGACGGCATTAACGATGCCCCGGCGATGAAAGCCTCCACCATCGGCATTGCGATGGGCAGCGGCACCGACGTGGCGCTGGAGACGGCGGACGCGGCGCTCACGCACAACCGACTGACCGGGCTGGCGCAGATGATTGGGCTGGCACGGGCAACCCGCGCCAATATCCGCCAGAACATTGGCATTGCGCTGGGTCTGAAGGGCATTTTCCTTGTAACCACGCTGCTCGGCATGACCGGGCTATGGCTGGCAGTGCTGGCGGATACGGGGGCGACGGTGCTGGTCACGGCGAACGCGTTGCGGTTATTACGTCGGAAATAAAATCGTTATCGAACCGTAGTCCGGGTAAGGCGTAGCCGCCACCCGGCAATGGGTTGGGGTGCGGCTTGATGCCCTCACCCCAACCCTCTCCCACAGGGAGAGGGAGAAGAGCGGCGTTACTGCATCCCTAACACCCTCGGCAACCATAAAGAAATTGCCGGGATATACGTCACCATCCCCAAGACCACCAGCAGCATGCCGTAGAACGGCAGCATGGCGCGGACTACCGTTTCGATCCGCTGTTTGCTCACCGCGCTCGCCACAAACAGCACTGACCCGACAGGCGGGGTGATCAGCCCGATCCCCAGGTTAACCATCATGATCATCCCGAAATGCACCGGGTCTATCCCCAGCGAATTAGTCACCGGCAGCAGCACCGGCGTCAGGATCAAAATGATCGGAGCCATGTCCATCAGCGTGCCAATCAGCAGCAGCATGATATTGAGATACATCAGGATCACGTATTTGTTATCCGACAGCGAGGTGAAGAACTCTGTAATGCGCGTCGGCAACTGCATATAGGTCATCACCGCGCCAAACGCCGCGGCAAAGCCGATCAAAATCATCACGATGGTGACGGTTTTGACCGTCCGGCACATTAGCTTTGGCAGCTCGTTCCACTTGTAGTCGCGATAGATAAACATCGTGACAAAGAACGCCCACAGGCAGGCCACGGCTGCGGATTCGGTTGCGGTGAATATCCCGGACAAAATCCCGCCGAGGATAATTACTACCGTCATCAGCCCCCACAGTGCATCGAGCATGATTTTTAGCGCTTGCTTAAACGGAATTTTTTCTCCTTTCGGATAGCCGCATTTGCGGGCAAACCCCAGACACAGCACCATCAGGCTTACGCCGAGCAGCAGCCCCGGCAGCACGCCCGCGATAAACAGCGTGGCGATAGAAACCGTGCCGCCCGCCGCCAGCGAGTAAATCACCGAGTTGTGGCTGGGCGGGATTAAGATCGCCTGTACCGACCCGCTGGCCGTCACCGCCGCCGCGTATTCGCGCGGGTAGCCCTTCTTCTCCATCTCCGGGATCATCACGCTGCCAATGGAGGCCGTGTCCGCCACCGACGAACCGGAAATCGCCCCAAAAAACGTTGAAGCGACGATGTTCACCAGCGACAGCCCGCCGCGTATAAAGCCGACAAACACGTAGGCGAAATTCACCAGCCGTCGCGCGATGCCCCCTTCCGCCATGATCGCCCCGGCAAGGATGAAGAACGGGATCGCCAGCAGGGTAAATTTGTTCACCCCGCTGGTGATCTGGATCATCAGCGCCTCCAGCGGCAGATCAATCCACAGCGCCCCTGCCACGGCGCTTAGCCCGACGGCAAAGGCCACCGGCATCCCCAGCGCCAGCAAAATGGCGAGGGTGAATAACAAAACAAATGCATCCATTGTTCACCCCTTAACTGTGGTTGCCGATCAGCACGACGGGACGGTTTTCCTGCGAGCCAAACAGCAGGCGTTCAACAACAAACAGGATCAGAATGGCGGACCCGACCGGCAGCGGCAGATAGCTTTCACCGGAGGTCAGGATCGGGAATTCCGCGACAGGCTGCTCCCAGAGATCGACGCACAGCCAGAGGCTATACCAGAACATCAGAGCGGAGATGAGCAACATCAGCAGGTCGACCACGCGGGCGCACAGGGTTTTCAGCCCTTCTGGCAGCCGGTCCGTGAGCATGTTTACCGCAATATGCGACCCGGCGCGGTAGCCTACCGCCGCGCCAATGAAGGTAAACGTCACCATGCAGATAATGGCAATCGGCTCCGGCCAGGACTCGCCGCGGTTAAGCACGTAGCGCGAGAAGATGCCAATCGGGATCACAACCGTCATCACCAGCAGGGAAATGCCCGCCACGGTCATGGCGAGCAGGTACAGACGATCCATCCACTTCAGGTAGAGTTCGGACATACGTACTCCGGTTTACTGGACGTCAGCGATGGCTTTCATCAGATCCTGATGCTTTTCGCCATACTGGGCGCGCACCGGCTCTGTGGCTTTGATGAACACCGTTTTGTCGATGTCGTGGAACTGCACCCCGCCCGCCTTCATTTTCTCCAGCGCCTGGGCGTTATAAGCATCCCACAGCTTGCGCTGCTCAAACTGCGCTTCACGCGCCAGGGTCAGCACTTTTTGCTGCTCGTCGGCGCTGAGTTTGTCCCATTTCACTTTTGAGTAGAGCAGCATTTCCGGGGTGATAAAGTGGCCGCTCAGGGTGTAGTTTTTGGCGACTGGCATGTAGTTATGGGCGATAAAGGTCGGCGGGTTGTTCTCTGCGCCGTCAATCACGCCGGTTTGCATGCCGCTGTAAACCTCGCTGACGCCCATCGCCACCGAGTTCGCCCCCATATCTTTCAGCGTGGCGAGCGCAACCGGGCTACCCTGCACACGGATCTTCTTCCCTTTCAGATCCTCCGGTTTGACGATCGGCTCTTTGGTGATCAGGTTACGCGTACCGGAATCCATCCAGCCGAGGAAGACCAGCCGGGATTTCGGGTTGGCGGTCAGTTTATCGCCGATTTGTTTGCCGATATCCCCGTCGATAACTTTGTGCATATGGTCTTCATCGCGGAACACATAGGGCAGCGTAAAGACTTCAATATCCGGCAGGATGGCGGCAACAGGTGCCATCGAGACACGGATCATGTCGATAGCCCCCATCTGCGCCTGTTCAATCATCTGCTTTTCATCACCCAATACACCGCCAGGAAAAACCTTGATCTCCAGTTTGCCATCGGTTTGTTGTTTGAGTTTTTCACCCATATGCTGCACCGCCACCACGTTCGGGTAGCCTTCAGGATGAACATCAGCAGCTTTAATGGTTTGAGCAGAAACGGAGCAGGCAAAAGCAGACAGACACAGAGCGGCCAGTAACGGCTTGAGGGTCGTTTTCATCGAGTCAACTCCAGGGTAGTGAGGTAAGCGTTAAAACGGTGTTTTAGTTTTGTACGCTTAAAAATTAGACTACGGCTGGAAAAGCGGAGGTGAAGCGCCTCACAAAAGCGCGAATTTCTGAAACGATGGTTTAGAAAGGTTTTCTCCCTCTCCCTTTGGGAGAGGGCCGGGGTGAGGGTTTACCCCTTACGGATCACATACCGGTACGGTAATGCTTCTGTTTCCTGCGCTACCAGCTCATGTTCCATAAAGGTACAAAAACCGGGGATATCGCGCGTGGTCGCCGGATCGTCAGCAATAATTAACAGCGTTTCGCCGGTCTGCATAGTGCGCACGGTTTTGCGCACCATCATGACAGGTTCCGGACAGCGGAGGCCCTGGGCATCAAGGGTGTGGTCTGGGCTGGAGAACAGGTCGGTCATTTTCTTCTCGATCATAATAAAACGGCTGTAGTTTACGCCCCGTTGCCATCAATGCAAACCAGGTTAACGATTGCGTGAAAATTAGCCATTGCAAAGTCCAGTCAAAGCAGTATTATGCGGCGGTTTTTATTGGGTTCCCTCACCCCAACGTTCAAAAAGGTCACAATATGACGCAGTTTTCTCAATCGCAGCGCGTAAAGGCGTTGTTCTGGCTTTCGCTATTTCATCTGCTGGTGATCACCTCCAGCAACTATCTGGTGCAGCTCCCGATCTCCATTTTTGGTTTCCACACCACCTGGGGCGCGTTCAGTTTTCCGTTTATTTTCCTCGCCACCGATTTGACCGTGCGGATCTTTGGCGCACCGCTGGCGCGGCGCATTATTTTCGCGGTGATGCTCCCGGCGCTGTTCATTTCGTATGTGATTTCCTCCCTGTTTTACATGGGAAGCTGGCAGGGCTTTGAGGCGCTGACGCACTTCAACCTGTTTGTCGCCCGTATCGCCGCCGCCAGCTTTATGGCCTACGCGCTGGGACAGATCCTTGACGTTCATGTGTTCAACCGCCTGCGTCAAAACCATCGCTGGTGGATGGCACCAACCGCCTCCACGCTGTTCGGTAACGTGAGCGATACGCTGGCCTTCTTCTTTATCGCCTTCTGGCGCAGCCCGGATGCCTTTATGGCCGAACACTGGATGGAAATCGCCCTCGTGGACTACTGCTTCAAGGTGCTCATCAGCATCGTGTTCTTCCTGCCGATGTATGGCGTATTGCTCAATATGCTGCTGAAAAGGCTGGCAGATAAATCTGAAATCTCCGCATTGCAGGCAGGTTAAGGGTTCGCTTTATCAGTTGTGATAAGATGAACGAATGAGCCGTTATGGCCGTTTATCGAAAGGAAGAAGTCAATGCGCAATCTGGTTAAATATGTCGGGATTGGCCTGCTGGTTGTTGGCCTTGCAGCCTGTGATAACAGCGACACCAAAACGCCTGCTCAGGGCGCGTCCGCAGAAAGCAACGCGACCGGTCAGCCGGTGAACCTGATGGATGGCAAACTCAGTTTCTCTCTGCCAGCAGACATGACCGATCAGAGCGGCAAGCTCGGCACTCAGGCGAACAACATGCACGTCTATTCCGACGCAACCGGACAAAAAGCAGTGATTGTGATTGTTGGCGACGATACCAGCGAGGAGCTGGGCGTGCTGTCCAAACGTCTGGAAGATCAGCAGCGTAGCCGCGACCCGCAGTTGCAGGTGGTGACCAATAAATCCATCGAACTGAAAGGCCACACGCTCCAGCAACTGGACAGCATCATCTCTGCAAAAGGCCAGACGGCTTATTCGTCTGTGGTGCTGGGCAAGGTGGATAACAAACTGCTGACTATCCAGATTACGCTGCCAGCAGACGATCAGCAGAAAGCGCAGACCGCCGCGGAAAACATCATTAACACCATCGTGATTCAGTAATTTTTCACGATGATGACGTGGCCTCCGGTGCTTGCGCCGGGGGCCATTTTTTTAGCCGCCACGTCAGCAAGAGCGCCATCACCACCAGCCCCGCCGCCGCAAGATAGATAACCGGCACGCCCGCCCACGCCATCACCAGCCCTGCCAGCGGTCCGGTAATGCCCAGCGACATATCCATAAACACCGTATACGTTGCCAGCGCCGCCCCCTGGTTTTGCTGCGGCACGGCTTTTACTGCCACCACGCCCAGCGCCGGGAAGACCAGCGAAAAGCCTGCGCCCGCGAGGAATACGCCGATTTTCGCCATCCACGGCGCGCTGGCGAACCCGGTGAGCAGCAGCCCGACAATCTCCACAGCAAAGCAGATCATCGCCACGTTCAGCCCGCCCAGACGGTTAATGCCGTTCGGGAAGAGCAAACGTGCACCGACAAACGCACAGCTAAA
The DNA here is from genome assembly GCF_041021625.1 of Enterobacter sp. MALB-1. Classification (NCBI taxonomy): domain Bacteria; kingdom Pseudomonadati; phylum Pseudomonadota; class Gammaproteobacteria; order Enterobacterales; family Enterobacteriaceae; genus Enterobacter; species Enterobacter sp. MALB-1. Next base: position 311,032 of record NZ_JBDPJL010000001.1, on the reverse strand, counting down.
CAGGGTTAAGGCAAAGGCCGCGCCGTCCCAGCCTTTGGCGTCGTAGAACAACGTAATGAAGGTGGCTATCACGCCAAAACCGGTGGTTGCCAGCGCCAGCGCCATACCGTAGGGCCAGACGCGCCCCAGCACCGCGCGAAACGGCAACGGCTTGCCCTTGCTGGCTTTCACTTTCGGGCGCGGCAGTGCCAACAGGATCGCCAGCAGCGCGACCGCCATAATGGTGATGGACAGCCCGTACAGCCCACCATACGCGTAGCACACCACCCCAAGCGGCGCGCCAATCGCCATCGCGCCGTAGGTAACAATGCCGTTCCAGGAGATAACCCGGCCAATATGCGGCGCACCAACGACGCCTACGCCCCACAGCGTCGAGCCGGTTCCTGCAAGGCTTTGCCCGATGCCGAGGATCACACGCCCCAGGCAGAGCAGCACCAGGCTGACCAGCGGCCAGTGGCTGGCCGTCGCTGCCAGAAAGTAGCTCAGACCACTCAGGAAGCAGCCACACAGCCCCACGACGACAATGCTTTTCGGCCCGAACAAATCCGCATAGCGCCCTGCGTGCGGGCGACTCATTAGCGTGGCAAAATACTGCAGGCTGATCACCAGCCCCGCCCAGAACGCGCTGAAGCCCATCACGTCGTGAACGTAACCCGGCAAGATCGCCAGCGGCAGGCCAATCGTCAGGTAACTGGCGAAGTTAAAAATGACAACAGAAACAATCCGCAGATTGAGGCGCAATCCGCTCAGCGCCGGTTCGACGGCAGGTTCGGGCATGGAGATCTACCTGGGTTTTGCAACAGTGTTTCACTATTACCATGAAGAGAGGCGAAAATCAGCAGCGACTTTAAGATTAACAGTGCCAGACGAAGCGCATCCCGCACACTACACTTAACGGGCTACCGGTAAAAGGAATCCGTATGACACCCACCCAGCCCGATAAAGCGGGACTCCATATTTTGTTAAAACTGGCCTGTCTCGTGGTTATCCTTGCGGGTATCCATGCTGCTGCCGATATTCTTGTCCAGCTCCTGCTGGCGCTTTTCTTTGCTATCGTACTCAACCCGCTTGTGACCTGGTTTTTGCGCCGTGGCGTTAGCCGCCCGGTCGCCATCACTATCGTCGTCGCGGTGATGCTGATTGTGCTTACGGCGCTGTTTGGCGTGCTGGCGGCATCACTCAGCGAATTCTCCACCATGCTGCCGAAATACAACAGAGAGCTGACGCGGAAGATCGTAGACCTGCAGGAGATGATGCCCTTCCTTAACCTGCATATTTCGCCGGAGCGGATGCTGCGCAGAATGGACTCCGAGAAGCTAATGACCTACGCCACCACGCTGATGACCGGGCTTTCCGGAGCCATGGCCAGCATTCTTCTGCTGGTGATGACGGTGGTGTTTATGCTCTTTGAAGTGCGCCACGTACCGTACAAACTGCGCTTCGCCCTGACCAATCCGCAAATTCATATTGCGGGTCTGCATCGGGCCCTGAAAGGCGTGACCAAATATCTGGCGCTTAAAACGTTACTGAGTCTTTGGACCGGGGTCATCGTCTGGCTTGGCCTCACGCTGCTGGACGTCCAGTTTGCCCTGATGTGGGGCGTACTGGCGTTTTTGCTGAACTATGTTCCCAATATCGGCGCGGTGCTGTCTGCCGTGCCGCCGATGATTCAGGCTTTTCTGTTTAACGGATTTTACGAATGCATGCTGGTAGGCGCGCTTTTCCTTGTTGTGCATATGGTGTTGGGGAATATCGTTGAACCGCGCATGATGGGCCATCGACTGGGAATGTCGACGCTGGTCGTCTTTTTATCCTTACTGGTCTGGGGATGGCTGCTGGGACCGGTCGGGATGCTGTTATCAGTGCCGCTGACCAGCGTATGCAAAATCTGGATGGAGACCACCAAAGGTGGCAGCAAACTCGCCATTCTGCTGGGTCCAGGTCGGCCAAAAAGCCGATTACCGGGATAGTCGGCCTGACAGGATGAGGCATAAAGACAGGTTCGCTCCGACGCTCAATTTAAGACAACCAGATGAGCAATGTGGCGCTTTAGATTATATTATGGGGAAAGCCCGTCAGATTAATAGCGAGTGTTTGCAACGCAATCACGCTGTCTCTGGCGGCCTTCATACCTCGATAATCATTAAACGCCGGGCGTAACTATGTACCAGTTTCTACTGGGAAAAATCTCTACCCTTAGCGCGGACCCGCTGGCGTCAACGCTTGCAGATATGGCACCTCAGGGTGCGAGAAGCGCATCCTGGATTGCAGGACGGACGCTGCTCGCCAGCGCGTTATCGCCCTCTCCTCTGCCTGAAATCATCGTTGGTGAACAGGGGAAGCCCGCCTTCGTGGATGCGTATCCTTTCTGGTTTAACCTGAGCCACAGCGGTGATGATATTGCGCTTCTGCTGAGCGATGAAGGCGAAGTGGGCTGTGATATTGAAGTGATACGCCCGCACGAAAACTGGCAGGCGCTGGCTAACGCCGTTTTCAGCGTGGCGGAACATGCCGAGCTTGAGCGCGAAGATCCAGAGGCAAAGCTCGCCGCCTTCTGGCGCATCTGGACGCGAAAAGAGGCCATTGTGAAGCAGCGTGGCGGCAGCGCCTGGCAGATTGTCAGCATCGACAGCACCTCCCGATCCCACTCGGTGAGCCAGTTACGGCTTGGTTCGTTGAGCCTTGCCGTCTGTACACCGACACCCTTTACCCTGACCACCGGGTCGATTACACATCACGGAATGTCCAGGGTATAAGCCACTCTCTTCGTTAATGCCCTGTAGATGAAAGGCCTCCATCATCAACTGCTACGCTTTATGTCTGAACAGTGAAAAAGACAGGAGCGGATCATGAAAATCGATTTTACGGGGAAAGTCGCACTGGTAACCGCCTCAACCGGCGGCATTGGGTTTGCCATCGCCAGAGGGCTGGCGGAAAGCGGTGCGGAGGTGATTATCAATGGCCGAAGCACCGACTCGGTGAATAAAGGTATTCAGGCGCTACAGCAGGTGGTGCCTGGCGTTCAGGTACGCGCGGCCATTGCCGATCTCAGCACGCAGGAGGGGGTAGACTCACTCCTGAAAGTGGCTTCCGACGTCGATATTCTGGTGAATAACGCCGGGATTTATGGACCACAGGATTTTTATTCTACCGACGATGACACCTGGGAGCGTTACTGGCAGACCAACGTGATGTCCGGCGTGCGCCTCTCCCGCGCGTTATTGCCAGGCATGGTGCAAAAAGGCTGGGGTCGCGTGGTGTTTATCTCATCCGAGTCGGCCTGCAATATTCCGGCTGACATGATCCACTACGGCGTGACCAAAACGGCGCAGCTCTCGCTGGCGCGCGGGCTGGCGAAATTCGTGGCGGGAAGCGGTGTCACGGTGAACAGCGTGCTGCCTGGCCCGACAATGTCGGACGGATTCGCTGAAATGATGAAGGATGAAATCGAAAAAACCGGCAAGTCGCTGGAACAGCTGGCGAAAGAGTTTGTCATGACCAATCGCCCAAGCTCGGTTATCCAGCGTGCCGCAACGGTAGAAGAGGTCGCCAATATGGTGGTGTATGTCTGTTCAGCTCAGGCCTCCGCCACCTCCGGCGCGGCGTTACGCGTCGACGGTGGCGTGGTAGATGACATTATTTAATGTCATCAGGCCGTACTGCCTGCAACCCGGCGGGCAGTGATAAAGCGCGCCTGCCAGTAGTTGTCAGTCAGGGTTGATACCGTCACGCCCTGGCTGCTTGAGGCGTGAATAAACTGGCTGTCACCGATATAAACCCCCACGTGTCGGCGGTGCGGACCGGTCTGGAAGAACACCAGATCGCCCGCTTTCAGGCGATACTGCGCGACCCGGACACCGCGCCGGATCTGCTCGCCCGTGGTGCGTGGCAGGCTGAGATGAGCGGCATCACTGAACAGATGCTGCATCAGCGCAGAACAATCCACACCCCGGTGCGTCGTACCGCCCCACTGATACTGGGTGCCTTTCCACTTCTGGTATTGATCCAGAATACGCGAGCGAAGCGGACCGGTTTCCGGCTGCTCAAGCGCGGTTTTCGCCGGAGAGGCAAAAAACGCATTATGTGGCGCAAGCATTGAGGCAGGCAGTTGAAAGCTCAATGCAGAAAATGAGGCAAAACTTAACGAGAGTATTGAAATAAGCGATCTAAAAGTCATATCAAGAAAAAAGCAGTGAGTGAGTTTTTCCGTACCAGTGGAGGCCAATGTTCCTCCGAAATATCTTTCGATGTGGCGATAATATAGACAGTTCATTTTTTACCCAACGTTTATCGAGACCAAAAATGGACTCACTTTCAGGTCGCAAGATTGATAAAAAAATGCACGTGACAGAAGGACTCCAGAGGTAAAGCAGGTAAACTAATGAGCAGAATGTGTATTTCAGCTAAGACGTATTTATGACCAATATGATCGCCGACGAGGCAGTAGCCCGGTCCAACGTGCTCTCTGTCTTTGACTTTGATGGAACGTTGACCCATCACGACAGCTTTATCCCTTTCCTGCGTTTTGCCTTTGGTAAACGCTACTTCGCGGGCCGCCTGGTGCGCATGGCGCTGCCAACGCTGCACTGTGTACGCCGCAAGCTAACGCGTGATGAGCTGAAAGAGGTGTTGATCAGAACCTTCCTGACGGGCGTGGACGAACACTGGTTACGTCAACAGGCGGAAGCATTTTGTGAAAAATACTGGGATAAATTGATGCGTCCGGCAGGCGTGCTGGCGGTAGCGGCTGAAGTGAATTCGGGTGCGGAAGTGACCATCTGCTCCGCGTCTCCGGCGCTGGTCCTGCAGCCGTGGGCCGATAAGCTCGGCATTAAGCTGATTGGCACCCAACTGGAAGTAAAAAACGGCAAGCTGACCGGGCGTATCACCGGCCACAACTGCCGTTGTGCTCAGAAGGTGGCAAGGCTGGAAAAAGTCTATGGCAATCTGAACGATTACCACCTGCGCGCATGGGGCGATACCCGTGGCGATCATGAACTGCTGGCGGCAGCGCAGGACCCGCACTGGCGGCATTTCCATCATCCGCGCAAGCGCCGGAATTCACCCATCAAGTAGCCTTTTTGCCGGGTGGCGGCTGCGCCTTACCCGGCCTACATTCGAACCGTAGGCCCGGTAGCGAAGCGCCACCGGGCGATGAATCAGGCCTCTTTCCTGCCAGGGAACATCACGCTCGCAATAATCCCCAGCGCCAGCACGCCCAGCACCACAAACAGGCTCGCCGTCGCGCCGATATTGTAGCCGTGATGCCAGAAATGATCCGTCGCATTCAGACCGAGCTTGAACGCCACAAAGAACAGCAGTAACACCACCGCTTTCTCCAGATGCACCAGATACTGTTTCAGCGCTTCCAGTACGAAGTAGAGGGTACGCAGACCGAGGATGGCGAACATCATCGCGCTGTAGATAATCAGCGGCTCGCGGCTCACCGCAATAATGGCTGGCACAGAGTCAAACGCGAACATCACGTCAGAGAGTTCCACCACCGCCACACAGAGCAGCAGCGGCGTGGCGTAGCGCTTTGCTTTCTTCACGCGCCCCACCATCACGTCCTGGTTTTCGGGTTTCTCAAGCTCCGCATCCACCTCTTTCTGCGTCAGAATAAACGCGTGGCTGCTGATTTTCGGCCAGACCGGATAAAAACGCTTTACCAGACGATATGCCAGATGACCGGAGTAATCCTCGACTTCGTCGCTCTCTTCATTACGCCTGAGCATCATCACTGCCGTCCAGCCAACGACCAGCGCAAAAATCACCTCAACGTATGGCCCCAGGCTCAGCAGGCTGGTACCGATAGCCACAAAAATGCCGCGGAAAACAATCGCCCCCAGCACACCCCAGTAGAGCACACGGTGACGATACTTATCCGGCACGCCGAACCAGGCAAAGATCGCCATCATCACGAACAGGTTATCGACGGAGAGCACCTCTTCAAGCGCATACCCTGTCAGGAATAGGCTCGCCATTTCGGCACCGTGGTGAACGTACAGGAACCCGGCGAAGGCCATCGCCATCATGACCCAAAAAATGGACCACATCGCGGCGCTTTTCAGCGAGATCGGTTTATCGTGGCGGTGCATAAAGAGGTCGATAAACATCGCCCCAACGGCCATCACAACAAAGACAACAACGGTTTCCGTGGGGAAACCGAGATGAGCAGCAGACATACACAACCCTTTTCTGGAGGCAAAACACAAAAACCATGCAGACTGGCCTGAGCCAGTAAATAAAAAGAGTGGGCCTTGTTAGGGGCGCAGCACTCTAAAAAGTCAATATTAACCGTTCTTTTCGGCAAGCGCCTGCGCACACGCCCAGGCACTCGCCCATGCCCACTGGAAGTTATACCCACCCAGCCAGCCGGTAACATCCATCACTTCGCCGATAAAATAGAGCCCCGGTACGTTGCGCGCTTCCATGGTGCGTGATGAAAGCTCATGAGTATCCACACCGCCGAGCGTAACTTCCGCCGTCCGGTAGCCTTCTGTCCCGTTTGGCTGAACGCGCCAGTTCGTCAGCGTCTCGACCAGCGTTTCCTGTTCGCGGCTGTTCAACTGCTTAAGCGCGACGTCCGGGATCTGCCCTAACACCTGCAGGCACTCCACCAGACGTTTCGGTAGCTGCATCGCCAGAGTGTTCTTCAGGCTCTGATTCGGGTGCGCGGTGCGTTGCTCATTGAGGAATGCGTCGAGATCGCAGTTCGGCACCAGATTCACCGCCACAAACTCGCCCGGCTGCCAGTAGCTGGAAATTTGCAGCACCGCCGGGCCGGAGAGCCCGCGATGGGTGAACAGCAGATTTTCGCGGAACACCGTACCGTCTTCGGCGGTAATGACCGATGGAACAGAAACGCCAGAAAGCGTCTGTAATTGTTCCAGCAGAGGTTTATGCAGCGTGAACGGCACCAGCCCTGCGCGCGTCGGCAGCACCTTCAGGCCAAACTGCTCAGCAATCTTATAGCCGAACGGGGAAGCGCCCAGCCCTGGCATCGACAGGCCGCCGCTGGCGATCACCAGGTTTCCGGCGCTGACGCTTTCACCGTTGAGCTGCAGCGTATAGCCCTGTTCGTCGCGCGCCACGTCCAGCACATCCGTGCGCAGGCGCATCACCACGCCGCCCTTCTCGCACTCGGTCATCAGCATATCGACAATCTGCTGCGCGGAGTCGTCGCAGAACAGCTGTCCCAGCGTCTTTTCATGCCACGCGATGCCGTGCTTGCCCACCAGCTCAATAAAATCCCACTGGGTATAGCGTGCCAGCGCCGATTTGCAAAAATGACGATTTTGGCTCAAATAGGCCGCAGGTTCGACATAGAGATTAGTGAAGTTACAGCGCCCGCCACCGGACATCAGGATCTTGCGGCCAGGCTTTTTACCGTTATCCAGCAGCAGCACACGGCGACCCGCTTGTCCGGCCATTGCCGCACAAAACATACCCGCCGCACCGGCACCAATTACCACGGCATCAAACCTTTCCACGTCAAAATCCTCTTCGTTAACTGCCGCGGATTGTAAAGTTTCCTCTGTGGTCACACCAGCGCAAATAACCCAGATATCAGTCATATATCTGAAATATAAAATATATTTCTTTACCTGCGCTAAACAAAGCCCAAGGAATATCAAAAAAAAGCTATATTTCACTTTGCCCGTTGCGCATTTGTCCTGGATAATGCGCCGCGTTCATGTCCTCAAAATGGCGTAACGTCCTATGCTACATTTGTTTGCTGGCCTGGATTTACATACCGGGCTTTTATTATTGCTTGCTCTGGTTTTTGTACTGTTTTACGAAGCAATCAACGGCTTCCACGACACTGCAAACGCAGTAGCAACGGTTATCTACACGCGCGCAATGCGGTCGCAGCTTGCGGTTGTTATGGCGGCGGTATTTAACTTTTTTGGTGTCCTCCTGGGCGGACTGAGCGTTGCGTATGCCATCGTGCATATGCTGCCAACGGATCTGCTGCTTAACGTTAGTTCTGGCCATGGCCTTGCTATGGTGTTCTCAATGCTGCTTGCTGCAATTATCTGGAACCTCGGAACCTGGTATTTCGGCCTGCCTGCATCCAGTTCTCACACCCTCATCGGCGCGATTATCGGTATCGGGTTAACCAATGCTCTGATGACCGGGACCTCCGTCGTTGATGCGCTGAACATCCCGAAAGTGCTGGGGATTTTCGGCTCACTGATCATCTCTCCTATCGTCGGTCTGGTGGTTGCAGGTGGATTAATTTTCATTCTGCGTCGCTACTGGAGCAACACGAAAAAACGTGCGCGTATCCACCTGACGCCAGCAGAGCGTGAGAAGAAAGACGGCAAGAAAAAGCCGCCATTCTGGACACGTATCGCGCTGATCATTTCCGCTATCGGCGTGGCTTTCTCTCACGGTGCAAACGATGGTCAGAAAGGCATTGGTCTGGTGATGCTGGTTCTGATTGGCGTGGCTCCGGCAGGTTTCGTGGTTAACATGAACGCCTCCGGTTACGAAATCACCCGTACCCGTGACGCCATTAACAACGTTGAAGTTTACTTCCAGCAACACCCTGAGTTGTTGAAGAAAGCGACCGGCGTTGACCAGCTGATTCCGTCTCCGGAAGCGGGTGCAACTACCGCACCAGGTGAGTTCCACTGCCATCCGGCAAACGCGATTAACGCGCTGGAACGTGCCAAAGGTATGCTGGGCGATATCGAAAGCTACGACAAACTGGCGGTTGAACAACGTGGTCAGCTGCGTCGTATTATGCTCTGCATCTCTGATATTACCGATAAAGTCGCGAAGCTGCCGGAAGTGAATGCTGATGACCAGCGTCTACTGAAGAAACTGAAAAGCGATATGCTCAATACCATTGAGTACGCGCCAATCTGGATCATCATGGCAGTCGCGCTGGCGCTCGGTATCGGTACGATGATTGGCTGGCGTCGTGTGGCGACCACCATCGGCGAGAAGATTGGTAAGAAAGGCATGACCTATGCGCAGGGTATGTCCGCGCAGATGACGGCGGCCGTTTCTATCGGTCTGGCGAGCTACACCGGTATGCCAGTATCAACTACCCACGTACTTTCCTCGTCCGTGGCAGGGACTATGATTGTTGACGGTGGCGGTCTGCAACGCAAAACCGTCACCAACATTCTGATGGCCTGGGTGTTCACCCTCCCGGCGTCTATCCTGCTGTCTGGCGGTCTGTACTGGATTTCGCTGAAGCTGATTTAATCAGTTGAAGGCGACAAAAAAGCGGGTCAGGAAACTGACCCGCTTTTTTTATGCTCAGTGCCAAATCATCAATGCAATCATACTGACCACGACCAGCCCGCACAGGGCGCTGGTCAAAATGAACTGACGACGCAGGCGCTCGCAACGACGGATAAACTCTTCATCGTGATGATCGCGGTAGCGCTGGTAGTATATGTACCCCACCAGACGCATCTGTTTGCTGGGCTGTCCATGCGAGGTGAAGAACCCTCCACCGTCCACATACTGATAAAGCAACGGATCGCAACCACGAAGTACCACTAACAACGCGCGTAACGATGAGAAGTAGCGCGCCATATTCACTATGCAAACCACGCATAGCGCCCAAAACAATGCGACGGTGCTAATCATACATCCTCCCCGGCGTCCACCCACGAAGCAAGGCTTCTGAGCTACCGCACCCCAATGCCCTGACAGACAGTTCAGTGAAAGAATGACTAAAATTCGATCCGGTTCGCGTTTTAATATCCGAACGGCTCATTAAATAGTGTAGGAGATCCGTTAATTTTTTTGCCACAAGGTTAATCGTTATCAACACCAATGCTTGAAAAATATGTTTAACTGGGCCGTAATGAAAGTATCAGACGACGGCATTCTCTTTTAGTCATCGATAACTTAAGGAAGGAGTAACACTATGGCTTACAAACACATTCTCATCGCGGTAGACCTCTCTCCGGAGAGCAAAGTGCTGGTTGATAAAGCGGTATCCATGGCACGTCCCTACAACGCGAAAGTCTCGCTGATTCACGTTGATGTGAACTACTCCGACCTCTACACCGGTCTGATCGACGTGAACCTTGGCGATATGCAGAAACGCATCTCCGAAGAGACGCATCACGCACTGAGCGAACTGTCTACCAACGCGGGCTATCCGATCACCGAAACCTTAAGCGGCAGCGGCGATCTGGGCCAGGTACTGGTTGATGCAATTAAGAAATACGACATGGACCTGGTGGTTTGCGGTCATCACCAGGACTTCTGGAGCAAGCTGATGTCTTCCGCGCGCCAGTTGATTAACACCGTTCACGTGGATATGCTGATTGTTCCACTGCGTGACGAAGAAGACGAGTAAGTGCAAAAAAGCCCGGTGGCGCTAACGCTTACCGGGCCTACAAGGTAAAAGCAAAACGGCAACAGGGTTGCCGTTTTTAATGTTTGTTCCCTCTCCCTGTGGGAGAGGGTTAGGGTGAGGGCATCAGACCGCACTATTCCGGCGTCCCCGAATATATATCAAACCGATGCCCTTTCGTGGTCACCGCGTTGGTGGTGGCAACGTCCGCCAGGGGTGGCGCATAGTCAGGCCGCTTCACCACAACCCGTTTCGTCGCGAGCTGGCGAGCGGGCTCCAGCAGTCCATCCGCGTCAAGATCCGGCCCCACCAGCGACTGAAACACCCGCATCTCTTTCTTCACCAGCGCGCTTTTCTGCTTATGCGGGAACATCGGGTCGAGATAAACCACCTGCGGGCGCGGCGTGATATCCGTTAACGCCGTCAGGCTTGAGGCATGGATCAGCTGCAAACGCTCCTGCAACCACGGGCCGATTTCCGGGTCCGCATAACCGCGCGTCAGACCGTCGTCGAGCAGTGCCGCCACCACCGGGTTACGCTCCAGCATCCGCACGCGGCAGCCCACCGAGGCCAGCACAAAGGCATCGCGCCCCAGCCCCGCCGTGGCATCCACCACATCCGGAAGATAACTTCCCTTAATGCCGACCGCTTTAGCGACTGCTTCACCGCGACCGCCGCCAAACTTGCGCCGGTGCGCCATCGCTCCGCTCACAAAGTCGACAAAAATCCCGCCGAGCTTCGGTTCGTCGCGCTTGCGTAATTCAAGATGCGCTGTAGTCATCACCAGCGCCATCAGATTCTCTTTATCGTGCTCCAGCCCCCAGCGGGCGGCCAGAACAGATAAGGCACCGTCTCCGGTGCCTGTTTCATCCACTAAGCAGATCTTCACGTAACAATCAGCCTTTGATCCCGTAATGCTCAAGCATGGCATCCAGCTGCGGTTCGCGGCCACGGAAGCGTTTGAACAGCTCCATTGGCTCTTCGGAGCCGCCGCGGGTCAGGATGTTATCAAGGAACGACTGACCGGTTTCGCGGTTGAAAATCCCCTCTTCTTCAAAGCGAGAGAAGGCATCCGCCGCCAGCACGTCGGCCCACAGGTAGCTGTAGTAGCCCGCCGCGTAGCCGCCTGCAAAGATGTGGCTGAACGCGTGCGGGAAACGGCCCCAGGTTGGACCTGGGATCACGGCAACCTGCTTTTTAATCTCGGCCAGGGTTTCGAGGATTTTCGCCCCCTGCTCCGGGCTGAACTCGGCGTGCAGACGGAAATCGAACAGGCCGAACTCCAGCTGGCGCAGGATAAACATCGCCGCCTGGTAGTTTTTCGCCGCCAGCATTTTATCCAGCAGTTCTTTTGGCAGCGGTTCGCCGGTCTCATAGTGGCCAGAGATAAACGCCAGCGCGTCCGGCTCCCAGCACCAGTTTTCCATAAACTGGCTCGGCAGCTCGACCGCATCCCACGGCACACCGCTGATACCGGCCACGCCTGCGGTTTCGATGCGGGTCAGCATGTGGTGCAAGCCATGACCGAACTCGTGGAACAGAGTGATCACTTCGTCGTGCGTGAACAGCGCAGGTTTGCCATTCACCGGACGGTTGAAGTTACAGGTCAGGTAGGCGACCGGCTTTTGCAGAGAACCGTCGGCTTTACGCATCTGGCCGACGCAGTCGTCCATCCACGCCCCGCCGCGTTTGTTCTCACGCGCGTAGAGATCCAGATAGAAGCTGCCGCGCAGTTCGTTTTTCTCATCATACAGCTCGAAGAAGCGCACGTCCGGGTGCCAGACGTCGATATCGGTCCGCTCTTTGGCGGTGATGCCGTAGATGCGTTTCACGACTTCAAACAGGCCGTTAACGGCTTTGTTTTCCGGGAAGTACGGACGCAGCTGCTCGTCGCTGATGCTGTAGAGATGCTGCTTCTGCTTTTCGCTGTAGTAGGCAATGTCCCACGGCTGCAGCTCGTCCACGCCGAACTCCGTTTTGGCGAAGGCGCGCAGCTGGGCCAGCTCTTTTTCACCCTGCGGACGGGCGCGTTTCGCCAGGTCGGTCAGGAAGTCGAGCACCTGCTGTGGGTTTTCCGCCATTTTGGTGGCGAGGGATTTATCAGCATAGCTGTCGAAGCCCAGCAGCTGTGCCAGCTCGTGGCGCAGGGCGAGGATTTCGGCCATCACCGGGCTGTTGTCCCATTTGCCCGCATTCGGCCCCTGATCGGAGGCGCGGGTGCTGTAGGCGCGGTACATCTCTTCACGCAGCGCCTGGTTGTCGCAGTAGGTCATCACCGGCAGGTAGCTCGGAATGTCCAGCGTTAACAGGAAACCTTGCTGCTCTTTCGCTTCGGCCTGAGCTTTCGCCGCCGCCAGCGCGCTTTCCGGCATACCGGAAAGCATAGCTTCGTCGGTAATCAGCTTCGTCCAGCCCATGGTGGCGTCGAGTACATTGTTGCTGTACTGATTGCCCAGCTCGGACAGACGCGCGGCGATTTCACCGTAGCGGGTCTGCTTCTCTTTTGGCAGGCCAATCCCGGACAGCTCGAAATCACGCAGAGCGTTATCAACCGATTTTTTCTGCGCCGTGTTCAGTTCGGCATAGTGGTCGCCGTCGCGCAGGTCGCGGTAGGCTTTGTACAGCCCTTCGTGCTGACCCACCCAGGTGCTGTACTCAGAGAGCAGCGGCAGGGTTTGCTCATAGGCTTCACGCAGTTCCGGGCTGTTTTTCACCGAGTTCAGGTGGCTCACCGGAGAGAAGATGCGCCCCAGCACGTCGTCCACTTCGGCCAGCGGCTGACACAGATTTTCCCAGGTGTACGGCGCGCCCTGCGCTACTACGCTTTCTACCGCCGCGCGGCAATTTTCCAGCGACTGGGTAACGGCTGGAACCACATGCTCAGGGAGGATTTTAGAAAACGGTGGCAACGAAAAAGGCGTCAGTAATGGATTGGTCATAAACGCTGTCCTGTTGAAATAGTGAATGAAGCGCGCATCCGGCGCTGTGCATATTGTTTTCAGTAATGGGGTTAAGTGTAGAGGATTTCAATGCCGGACGTTGCGCTTTCGCGGCCGTGGAAACTTTTCTGTATACTGTGGCGATACGCTCTATTTTTGCCCGATGGCGCTACGCTTATCGGGCCTACGTTTACTACCTGGAACACATTCATCCATGCTTAGTTATCGCCACAGCTTCCACGCTGGCAACCACGCCGACGTCCTTAAACACACCGTTCAGAGCCTGATCATTGAAGCGCTTAAAGAGAAAGATAAGCCGTTTCTCTACCTGGACACCCACGCAGGCGCGGGCCGTTATCAGCTGAGCGGCGAGCATGCTGAGCGTACTGGTGAATACCTTGAAGGCATCGCCCGCATCTGGCAACAGGACGACCTGCCTGCCGAGCTGGAGCCGTACATCGGCGTGGTGAAGCATTTCAACCGCAGCGGCCAGCTGCGCTACTACCCTGGCTCACCATTAATTGCGCGCCAGCTGCTGCGTGAGCAGGACAGCCTGCAACTGACAGAACTGCACCCGAGCGACTTCCCGCTGCTGCGTTCTGAGTTTCAGAAAGATAACCGCGCCCGTGTGGAAAAAGCCGATGGTTACCAGCAGCTAAAAGCCAAACTGCCACCGGTGTCCCGCCGTGGTCTGGTGCTGATCGACCCGCCTTACGAAATCAAAACCGACTATCAGGCGGTGGTGACCGGTATTAACGACGGCTATAAACGCTTTGCAACCGGCACCTATGCACTGTGGTATCCGGTGGTGCTGCGCGCGCAGATCAAACGCATGATCAAAGATCTGGAAGCCACCTGTATCCGCAAAATTTTGCAGATTGAGCTGGCGGTACGCCCTGACAGCGACCAGCGCGGCATGACGGCCTCCGGCATGATTGTGATCAACCCGCCGTGGAAGCTCGAAGCGCAGATGAACAACGTGCTGCCGTGGCTGCACAAAACGCTTGTACCCGCCGGGACAGGCCATGCAACCGTTAGCTGGATCGTGCCTGAGTAATCGCAGCCATTGATGGAACCTATTGATTTCAGGTATACAATCGCGGCAATCAGACATTAAGGATAAGACCCATGAGCAAGCATTATGACTACATCGCCATTGGTGGCGGCAGCGGCGGCATCGCCTCTATTAACCGTGCAGCCATGTACGGCCAGAAGTGTGCGCTGATTGAAGCCAAAGCGCTGGGCGGCACCTGCGTGAACGTGGGTTGTGTACCGAAGAAAGTGATGTGGCACGCGGCGCAAATCCGCGAAGCGATTCATATGTATGGCCCGGATTACGGCTTTGATACCACGATCAATAACTTCGACTGGGACAAGCTGATTGCCAGCCGTACCGCCTACATCGACCGTATTCATACCTCGTACGACAACGTGCTGGGCAAGAATAACGTCGACGTCATTCATGGTTTCGCCCGCTTCGTGGATGCGAAAACGATCGAAGTGAACGGCGAGACGATCACCGCCGATCATATCCTGATCGCCACCGGTGGCCGTCCAAGCCATCCGGACATTCCGGGTGTGGAATACGGTATCGACTCCGACGGTTTCTTCGAGCTGCCTGCCTTACCTAAGCGCGTTGCCGTAGTGGGCGCAGGTTACATTGCAGTTGAACTGGCCGGCGTGATTAACGGCCTGGGCGCTGAAGCGCACCTGTTCGTGCGTAAACACGCGCCGCTGCGTAGCTTTGACCCGCTGATTGTCGACACTCTTGTCGAAGTCATGAACACCGAAGGCCCAACCCTGCACACTAACGCCGTGCCAAAAGCGGTGGTGAAAAATGCAGACGGCAGCCTGACACTGGAGCTGGAAGATGGCCGCAGCCAGACCGTCGATTGCCTGATCTGGGCGATCGGTCGTGAACCTGCAACCGACAACTTCAACCTGGCCGCGACGGGTGTGAAAACCAACGACAAAGGCTATATCGTTGTCGATAAGTTCCAGAACACCAGCGTACCGGGCATTTACGCCGTCGGTGATAACACCGGTGCCGTTGAGCTGAC
Source organism: Enterobacter sp. MALB-1 (assembly GCF_041021625.1). Classification (NCBI taxonomy): domain Bacteria; kingdom Pseudomonadati; phylum Pseudomonadota; class Gammaproteobacteria; order Enterobacterales; family Enterobacteriaceae; genus Enterobacter; species Enterobacter sp. MALB-1. The sequence goes on along the minus strand of NZ_JBDPJL010000001.1, from coordinate 295,703 downwards.
CCCGGTTGCCGTTGCGGCGGGCCGTCGTCTTTCCGAGCGCCTGTTTAACAACAAGCCGGACGAACATCTGGATTACAGCAATATCCCGACCGTCGTTTTCAGCCACCCGCCAATCGGCACCGTTGGCTTAACCGAGCCGCAGGCGCGCGAGCAGTATGGCGACGACCAGGTGAAAGTGTATAAATCGGCGTTTACCGCGATGTATACCGCCGTCACCTCCCACCGTCAGCCGTGCCGCATGAAGCTGGTATGCGTTGGGCCGGACGAGAAGATTGTCGGTATCCACGGCATTGGCTTCGGCATGGACGAAATCCTGCAGGGCTTCGCGGTGGCGCTGAAGATGGGCGCGACGAAGAAAGACTTCGATAACACCGTAGCAATCCACCCAACGGCGGCGGAAGAGTTTGTGACAATGCGCTGATCGTGTTACGGCCGAAATGACGAGCAGTTCGGCCGTAACAAATTTATTGACTTTTTAAAATCATGCTGAAATGATTTGTCCATAAATTGCAATTTGTGGACAGCGAGCCGTAAAGTCGATATGAAAGGGCAAGACCTACTCCTGCTTTCGAAAATTATCTGTCTGGGGCGGCTGACGGCTCGTGACCTGTTGGTTGCTTCAGATAACGATAGCATTGCCTGTACCCCCCCCCTTCCTGATGCTCATTATTTTGACTCGCTGAACGCCGCGCAGAAGCATCTGGACTTTCTTTTTACAATCAGAGGACTTTCCGATTCGTTAGGCTTCAGTAAAAGCGAAGTCAATAATAGTTTTTATCGTTGCCTTGATGTGAACCTGATAAAAATCGATCGGAGCAGCAACAAACCTGCTGTGAATAAGAAAGTCTTATTCAATTTTATAAAATACGGTTTACGGCTGGTGTTCCCTGTTAAACCAGGGCGCATTGAAAGAGGGCTTCCGACAACCTTTGCCGCGCCGATTTTATCCGGAAGGCTGCTTTCGGGCGGCGAACTTATTATGGTCTGGCCCGATCCACTGGGTAAGGAGATGGGCCAGGCGATTACTCCTCTCTACAAATCAGTACCATATGCAGTAAAGCAAGATCCTGAACTCTATGCATATCTCGCGTTAATGGATGCGGTACGTTTGGGCAATCCCAGAGAAATGAAAGTAGCCCTGGAGCTGCTGGAGGAGAAACTATTTCATGCCGACATCTAATTTCGAAGAACTTAAGCAAATCTGGTTATCGACCGCCACAATGTAACACAGCATTGTTTTTATTCCGGAGATTGCCGGATTGGCACCCTGGCGAATGGAAGCATTGAATGGCTCAATCTGCCGTATAATCTGGTTGTGGCTAACGGGATACGTGAAGAGCAACCTGTATGTTCTTTGCCAGAACGAAATACCTTGTTTCAACGTCTTATTGGGAAGCGATATACACAGCCAGATTATCAACGATTGCAGTTAGATCTGGCGCTGCCTGTTATGCTGGCGACCGATGGCTTTTGGTGTAATTTTCCGTTATTACTTCCTGACACCCTTTCTGAGGATTCGCTTCGTGAACATCTCGGGAACCTGGCGTTACGCAATGATGACATGACAATCGTTGTTCGCCTTTTCATGCAATAAACCGGATATTCATAAATGGTTGCAAAACGAATGCTCTGAATTTCGTTTTGCGCCCCAACCCGCTGCCAGGCATTTTTAATAAATAATATCAGTCAGATAGTTAATTTTGATCGCTTAGACGTCGTCATGAAAACCGTGATCAACCGCACATTTCCCTCCACATCCACCGAAGCGAATGTCTACGCTTATAAGACGCCCGGAAAAACCTGTCTTTTAGAACACACAACCGGAGGTCCTTATTACCATGTTCAACCAGAAACTACAGGCAGCCGAGAACATCGAATTCGAGATTGCAGAAGAACTGCGCTACGAGACCGATCCCTGCGAGTTAAAACTGGATGAAATGATCGAGGCAGAGCCGGAACCGGAAATGATCGAGGGTCTACCCGCTTCCGACGCCCTGACCCCTGCCGATCGCTACCTTGAACTGTTTGAGCACGTGCAGTCCTCGCGGTTGTTTGCCGACAGCAAAACGTTTCCTGACTGCGCGCCGAAAATGGACCCACTGGATATCCTGATCCGCTACCGCAAAGTGCGCCGTCATCGGGATTTCGACCTGGCGCGCTTTGTGGAAAACCACTTCTGGTTACCGGAGGTGCTTTCCACCGAGTATGTTTCCGATCCCGGTCTGTCGCTTAAAGAGCATATCGATAGCCTGTGGCCGGTGCTGACGCGCGAGCCTCAGGACCATATCCCCTGGTCATCCCTGCTGGCATTGCCGCAGGCTTATATCGTCCCTGGCGGACGATTCAGCGAGACCTATTACTGGGACTCCTACTTCTCGATGCTGGGGCTGGCCGAGAGTGGCCGGGACGATCTGCTGAAGTGTATGGCGGATAATTTTGCGTGGCTGATTGAGCGCTACGGCCATATCCCGAACGGTAACCGAACCTATTATCTCAGCCGTTCCCAGCCGCCGGTCTTTGCGCTCATGGTGGAGCTGTTCGAAGAGGATGGCGTGCGCGGTGCGAAGCGCTACCTCGATCACCTGAAAATGGAGTACGCCTTCTGGATGGACGGTGCGGAGTCGCTGCTACTTAACCAGGCGTACCGTAGCGCAGTCCGTATGCCGGATGGTTCGTTGCTCAACCGTTACTGGGATGATCGTGACACCCCGCGCGATGAATCCTGGATTGAGGATGTGGAAACAGCGCGACACTCTGGCCGTCCACCGAATGAGGTCTATCGCGATCTGCGCGCCGGTGCGGCGTCCGGCTGGGATTACTCGTCCCGCTGGCTACGCGATCCGTCGCGGCTCGCCAGTATTCGCACGACCCAGTTTATTCCCATTGATTTGAACGCCTTCCTGTTCAAGCTGGAGAGCGCGATTGCCAATATCTCGGCTTCAAAGGGGGATAAAGAGACCGCCGACCAGTTCCGCCAGAAAGCCGCCGATCGACGTGCGGCAGTAAACCGTTATCTGTGGGATGAGGAGAACGGCTGTTACCGGGATTACGACTGGCGTCGCGAAGAACTGGCACTCTTCTCTGCCGCCAGCATTGTACCGCTGTATGTTGGCATGGCCACGCATGAGCAGGCGGAGAAGCTGTCTGACGCCGTCAAAGCACGCCTGCTGACGCCGGGCGGTATTCTGGCTACCGAGTATGAGACCGGTGAACAGTGGGATAAACCCAACGGCTGGGCACCGCTACAGTGGATGGCGATTCAGGGTTTCAAGCAGTACGGCAACGACTCTCTGGGCGATGAGATCGCCTGGAGCTGGCTGCATACGGTGAATCATTTCTATAAAACCCACCACAAACTTATTGAGAAGTATCACATCGCCAGCAGTACGCCGCGGGAAGGTGGCGGCGGGGAGTATCCCCTGCAGGACGGGTTCGGCTGGACCAACGGCGTGGTACGGCGATTGATTGGGCTGTACGGGGAGCCGTAGTCGCCCCCTAACGAATGACCTCATAAATGGCGGTCTGGATGGACTGCCATTTTTTTGTGCTGGCATCGGGCTGCGCCTGCGCACGGCGCTTCGCCATCTCCACATCATGCTGCTGGCGTTTCACCACCGCCGGTACAGTACAAAATTCCCTGAGATACGCTTTACGCATTGAATTAAGGGACTCTCCGTTAGACATAGCGTGGCTGAGCGTGTTGATAAAGCGACGGCACGGTTTCTGCTCCACCATCTGCTGGCGGTAGCGCAGCATTAACTCCAGCACACCCTCAAAGCCCGCCGACATCGCCTCTTCTGTCCATGACAGTTTCCAGTCCATTCCCCCCTGCAGGAACAACAGCGCCACGCGCGTATCATTCCGGTTAATGGCCGAACGGAAGTTATTCTCGTCCCAGGTGATGCCCATGCGCGTCAGCGTTTCTCGCGAGGAGGGCGTTTCACGCATCTCCTGCGGCTGTGCGGGTTGCGCCGTACTCGCGACGGCCTGTTGCGGTTTACTGCTGGTCACCAGCCAGAATCCCCCCACCACAATGGCGATAACCATCACGCCAACGGCACCCCACAGCACGCCGGAGATCAGCTGTTCACGTTGTTCTGGGGTACGGGCCGCGCGCTGGGTCGGCTTCTCTATGGTGTCACGCACCTCAAAGAGATCGCCACCGGTCACACGGTCCATTTTCTGCGCCTTTTCCCAGAACGCATGCAGCTCGCTGGCATCTACCGCCATCAGCCCCGCCGGGTTAATACGCGTGCGTCCCTCTTCAAACGCACGCTGCACAGGGCGGGTAATTTGCGAATAGTAGCTATCCAGCAGCAGGATTTGAGCCGGGCTTAAAGATTGCTGCACGGTCAGGCAGTTGCGGATTTGCCGGATGTCATCAAGGAAAGTTTGCAGGGTTTTACGCGGCTCCACCAGCAGCGTCAGCATGCTCGGGTCACTGAACAACGAGGCGTAGTAACGGCTGAACTCCTTTTTATCTACGATCATCTGCGCCAGCTCGCTGAACATCATGCCACTCAGGACATCATTGATTTCACCCAATTTCAGCCAGCGGCGAACGCGATCGGCATTAAACAGTGTTTTCAGGTGGTTATTCAGCCGCGTCGGGTCAGGCCATGCCTGTTGAATCAGCCCTTTAAGCATCAGCTCAATCGCACGAACCTGCTTGTGTGCCTGCTGCTGTTGGATGTCGTTTCCCGACGCCAGTTCGGTGCTGTACATCAGAAGCGGCTGTTGCTGACGCAGATGCTCCAGCGCGGTGACAAAACGCATAGCCGCAATGAGCTGGTTTTCACTGACATCCTGCCCACTCTCATATTGCGGAACGCGCTGCTGCAGCAAGCGCAGCTGGAGCGTAAACTCCGACATTTCAGCATCGTTCAGGTTGAGCTGTCTGGCAACGGCTGTCCAGCCGCCCAGCCCCAGGCGGGCGCTATCCAGTTGTTCCAGGAACCAGCGTGGATCTTTTCCTTCCGAAACGTGGACATTCAGAAGAAGTAAAATTTCCACCGATGCCTGACGAATAACCGCCAGGCAGTGTTCAAACTGCTCGCGGATATGATGCGATGTGCTGAGCGTCATTGTTTTCCTTGAGAGACAACGAATACAACCAAATGGCCACCGACAGCCGTTTTTCTTTTTATTTATACGAGGTTAAACATACCTGACTTTCTGTTGAAATAAAGTGACAACTCTATAATGATTTAAAATGATTCAGGAGAATCTGAACACTTCGCTTTACAGCCACACCAGGGCAGCAGTCGTAACGGGCGCACCTCGCGAAAAAACGGCGATCTACGGCCATTTGGCGGATATTTCTCGCACAACTTTTCCTCTACAGTAATGCAATTAAGAGGAAACGATTATGACCTTTCATACGCTCAAGACATCATCTGCTGCCATTGAGTTAATTAAAAAACAGCAAGGACTTTCGCTGGAAAAATATCGGGATGAAAGCGGTTTATGGGTAATCGGTTATGGCCACGTTATCCGTCAGTGGGAAACTTTTCGCGGCGTGATTACCCCCGTTCAGGCGGAATATTTGTTATATGACGATATTGAATTTTGCGAGGCACTGCTGCGGGAAAATATTACACGACCATTAACCCAACAGCAGCACGACACGCTGGTCGCATTAATATTCAATTTCGATGTGACAACCCCACTGCCAAAAGCGCTCCTTCAGGCTGTGGCCCGCGTGTAGAACATTGCCGCCTGGGTTCGGTTCTTGACGTCCAGCCGACGGAAAAGCGCTTCAAGGTGCGCTTTTACCGTTGCGGCACTGATGTTCAGATTGCGGCCAATCTCTTTATTTGATTCCCCGGCCGCCAGTAATTTCAACACCTCTCGCTGGCGTTCGCTCAGGGAGGAAAGCTCCTGCTGAGACGACGAAGCCATGCTTAACCACTCACATGGAAAACAGACCATCCCTTTTGATACGGAATCCAGAACCGAAGAGAACATCTCCGGGCTCGCATTACGCGGCACAATCGCCATCACATTGCGCTGCATTAACTGCTCAACCCACCTGGCCTCTTTTTTTGCCAGGATCATCACCACGCGTAATGCCGGGAAGCGAGACATCATCTCTTCCAGCATCACCATGCCGTTGTCTTCCAGTAATGTCCCGTCAATCATCACGATAGCGGAAGGTGATGCTGAGAGCAGCGCCCATAAGTCATCAGTCTGACTTGTCCCTGCCATATTTATTTCCGGAATTAACTTCTGCAGACTGTGTTTCGCTCCATGAATAAATATCGACTGCCTGTCAAACATGATTACTCGCATGGTTTTTCTCCCTCTGAGAATAGCGAGGGGGGATTCTACATAGGCCTTTTTTGAGAAAAAACTCAATGAACGGATACGTTACAAATCACCGAGCGATCTTTAATCTGCCAGGATTTCGACATATCTCTCTTAAGGATTATCTGAAGAGGCTCCTTCCCCTTCAGATTTGACGTTACAGGAACATTCCGCCTGAAACCTCAATACGTTGTGCGTTCATCCAGCCCAGCTTGTCGCTGAGCAACGCCGCAATGGCATCGCCGATATCGTCAGGCAGGCCCACACGACCCAGCGCCGTTTGCGAGGCCAGCAACTGGTTAAGCTCCGCGTTGTCACGTACCCGTCCGCCACCAAAATCGGTTTCAATCGCGCCTGGCGCAATAATATTGACCGAAATCCCGCGCGCGCCCAGCTCTTTCGCCTGATAGCGGGTGAGCACTTCCATCGCACCTTTCATTGCCGCATAAGTGCCGGAGCCAGGTTGAGTAAAGCGGGCCAGGCCGCTGGAGACGTTCAGGATACGCCCACCGTCATTCATCATCGGCAACAGGCGCTGCGTCAGGAAAAACGGTCCTTTAAAATGAATGTTCATCGCTTCATCAAACTGGGCTTCCGTGGTCTCGGTATACGGGGCGTATAAACCGGTTCCGGCATTGTTCAATAAATAATCGAACGTCTCACGCTGCCAGACGCGCATAAGGGTTTCCTGCACGTTTTTAGCAAACGCATCGAAGCTGGCAATATTCCCGACGTTAAGCTGTAATGCTGCCGCTTTCACGCCTTTTTGCTGAATTTCACGCACAACGTCGAGCGCTTCCTGCTCGCTGCTGTTATACGTCAGAATAATGCCTGTCCCTTCCGCTGCCAGCTTCAAAACCGCGTTTTTACCCAGGCCACGGCTACCACCTGTCACTAATGCAATACGTTCAGTCATAAGAAACCTCGTTTCGGCTGCTGTGGAGATTGAGAAAGAGCTTATTAGATGATAGAAAATCAATAAATAGCGTAAAAAACGCTTCACTGTTTCAGTTAAAGCAACAATGAGCCTTGCCTATGGATAAAATTCACGCAATGCAACTCTTCATTCGTGTCGCGGAACTGGAGAGTTTTTCCCGCGCGGCGGAAACATTAAGCCTGCCAAAAGGAAGTGTTTCGCGTCAGATCCAGGCGCTGGAAAACCAGCTGGGAACGCAGCTTTTGCACCGCACCACGCGCCGCGTCAGCCTCACGCAGGACGGGATGGTCTATTACGAGCGCGCAAAAGATCTGCTGACGAACCTCGACGAACTGGATGGTATGTTCCAGCACGACCCCTCCAGCATCAGCGGGCGGTTACGCGTGGATATGCCCGTTGGTGTTGCGCGAAATTTAGTCATCCCTAAACTGCCGGCGTTTTTACAACAGTATCCCGGTATTGAGCTGGAACTGAGCAGCAGCGACCGGCTGGTCGATGTGGTTCGCGAAGGGTTTGACTGTGTTGTGCGTGTGGGCACGTTGAAGGACTCAGGGCTGATTGCCCGTCCGCTCGGCAAATTGTCGGTAATAAACTGCGCCAGCCCTGATTATCTGGCGCGTTTTGGTTACCCGGAAACACTGGATGATTTGGGATCACACGCCGTCATTCACTACTCCGCCAGCCTCGGAACGCGTCCCCAGGGCTTTGAGTATTACACTGGCAGCACCACACGGTGGGTTAAAACCGGTGGCGTTTTAACCGTCAATAGCACCGAGACTTACCAGGCGGCCTGTATCGCCGGGCTGGGGATTATCCAGGTGCCACGCGTCGGGGTACGTGATTCTCTTCGCACGAAGAAGCTGGTTGAAGTCTTGCCCCAATATCGCGCGGAACCTATGCCCGTGTCGTTGATTTACCCGCATCGCCGTAACCTCTCTCGCCGGGTTCATCTGTTTATGGAATGGCTTACCGAACTCACAAAAGATTACGTGGACTAGCCGCGAGCTATAATTCAATAACATCCAGCTCAACGAAAAGGAAAATGCGCGTGACGCCGGAAAATAACCCGCAACGACCAACTCAACATTTAGATTACGATCCCATCAAAAAGATGGAAACCGGGCCTGAAGAGGTGAAATCGCCAGGAACCGCCAGCAAAGCGCTGAACACAGCCACCACCCTGGCTGAAAAAATTCAGCAATTGCCCATGATTGCGCACCTGATACGCGCCACTGAGCGCTTCAATGACCGTATGGGTAACCAGTTCGGCGCGGCGATCACCTACTTCTCATTTTTATCGATGATCCCGATCCTGATGGTGTCGTTCGCGGCGGCCGGTTTTGTCCTCGCGTCGCACCCGACGTTGCTGCAGGATATCTTCAATAAGATCCTGACTAACGTCAGCGACCCGACGCTCGCCACAACGCTCAAAAGCACCATCAATACTGCCGTGCAGCAGCGTACCACCGTCGGTATCGTCGGTTTGCTGATCGCGCTCTACTCCGGCGTTAACTGGATGGGTAACCTGCGTGAAGCCATTCGCGCCCAGTCACGCGATGTGTGGGAGCGTACCCCGCAGGACCAGGAGAAAATTTGGGTTAAGTATTTCCGCGACTTTATTTCGCTGATTGGTCTGCTCGTGGCTCTGATCATCACCCTTTCCATTACCTCTGTTGCCGGTTCCGCGCAGCAGATGATTATCTCCGCGCTTTATCTCGATTACATCGAGTGGCTCAAACCTGCCTGGCGCGGCATTGGGCTGGCAATATCCATCTTTGCGAACTACCTGCTGTTCTTCTGGATCTTCTGGCGTTTACCGCGTCATCGCCCGCGCAAGAAGGCGCTGATCCGCGGAACGCTGATTGCGGCAATTGGCTTTGAAGTGATCAAGATCGTGATGACCTACACCCTGCCGTCGCTGGTGAAATCTCCGTCCGGAGCGGCGTTTGGCTCGGTGCTGGGGCTGATGGCCTTCTTCTACTTCTTTGCCCGCCTGACGCTGTTCTGCGCCGCGTGGATCGCCACTGCCGAGTACAAAGATGACCCGCGCATGCCGGGGAAAACGCACCGCTAAATCTTATGTCGGGCTGAAAACGTCAGCCCGATCCAACTTTTCAGCATTAAAATCCAGTCCGTAACTTTTATTTAACCAAAAACCAGTTTTATTCTCTGATATTTAAAAAGTGTGAAGCATTTCATAGAAGGGTTTTTGCAGGTCTAAATATTATCCGCTTTTTGTTGGTTTTATCGCCAGCGCGTGGGTTTGTTACACATTGAAATGTCGCTTTTGCTATGCCTAATATGGCCGTTCGTTCGTCAAAAAATAAGAAAATATTATGCAAGCAACAGCCACCACACTCGATTCCGGGGCGGAAAACGTTCCGGTCAACTCGCGCAATAAAGTTGTCGTCGCATCGCTGATTGGCACCGCCATTGAGTTCTTCGACTTTTACATTTATGCCACCGCAGCGGTCATCGTCTTCCCGCATATCTTCTTCCCGCAGGGCGACCCGACAGCAGCTACGCTACAGTCGCTGGCAACCTTTGCCATCGCGTTCGTCGCACGTCCGATTGGCTCTGCGCTGTTTGGTCACTTTGGCGATCGCATTGGTCGTAAAGTGACGCTGGTTGCCTCTCTTCTGACCATGGGAATTTCAACCGTGGCGATCGGCCTGCTGCCAACCTACGATACCATCGGGATTTTAGCGCCGGTGCTGCTGGCGCTGGCGCGCTTTGGTCAGGGTCTCGGTCTGGGCGGTGAATGGGGCGGCGCGGCGTTGCTGGCGACCGAGAACGCTCCTGCACGTAAGCGTGCGCTGTACGGCTCCTTCCCGCAACTGGGCGCGCCAATTGGCTTCTTCTTCGCTAACGGGACGTTCCTGTTGCTCTCCTGGTTGCTGACGGATGAACAGTTCATGAGCTGGGGCTGGCGTATTCCGTTTATCTTCTCTGCGGTTCTGGTGCTGATTGGCCTGTATGTGCGTGTCTCCCTGCATGAGACGCCCGTGTTTGCCAAAGTCGCCGCGGCGAAAAAGCAGGTGAAAGTGCCGCTGGGCACACTGCTGACCAAACACGTCCGCGTGACCGTACTGGGCACGTTTATCATGCTGGCGACCTATACGCTGTTCTACATCATGACCGTCTATTCAATGACCTACAGCACCGCCGCCGCACCGGTTGGCCTGGGCCTGCCGCGTAACGAAGTGCTGTGGATGCTGATGATGGCGGTCATTGGGTTTGGCGTGATGGTGCCGATTGCGGGCCTGCTGGCGGATAAGTTTGGCCGTCGCGCAAGCATGATTGTCATCACCTCGCTGATTATTCTCTTTGCCCTGTTCGTCTTCCCGCCGCTGCTGGGTTCAGGCAGCCCTGCGCTGGTGATGGCGTATCTGCTGATTGGCCTGAGCCTGATGGGGCTGACGTTCGGCCCGATGGGTGCGTTGCTGCCGGAGCTGTTCCCGACGGAGGTACGGTATACCGGGGCGTCGTTCTCGTATAACGTATCTTCTATTCTGGGTGCGTCTGTTGCGCCGTATATCGCCACCTGGCTGCAGGCGAATTATGGTCTGTTCTATGTGGGTGTCTATCTGGCAGCCATGGCAGCGCTGACGTTGATTGCACTGCTGCTGACGCATGAGACGAAGCATCAGTCGCTGTAAGCTAATGCCGGGTGGCGGCTACGCCTTACCCGGCCTACAAAACTCTCCAGCCCTGCAGGCCGGGTAAGCGCAGCGCTACCCGGTAAAAATTACTTCTTCATCTGCGTTAAAATGTTCCGGCACTGATTCGCATCACCTTCAGACGGCGAAATCAGCGCCAGCAGCGCCGCGGCTGGCGTGACCAGCGTGGCAAGAGCTGCCGCAACGGCACCACGCGCAATCAGTGGCCCGGCTTTCACACCCGCCTGCGGATTTTTGAAAGTGCCGCGAACATAAAGCGGCGAGCGCAGGGTAATGATACGAATCCCCTTACTCTCCGGATCGATGGTCAGATCAAGCTGCTCAGAGGCCATGCTGGCGGTGCCGGTCACATTGATGACCGCGTTTTCCGTGTCGAAGGCGAAGATTTGCGGACGCGCCACGCCGTTGACCAGATCCAGATTCGCCGCCGCACAGTTCACGCGGACTTCATCGTCTCCGAAAATCTGACCAATGATAAAGTTACCCACGTTAAGCCCCAGGATCTCCATCAAATTCCGGCTGATTAAGCCGTCGTTCATGAGCAACTTCAGGTTCCCGTTACTGCTGCCCAGCAGTGCCGCCACAGAGTTACCCACGCCACGAATATCAGCGTCGCCGTTCATTTCACCGAGCGTTTTCTGCATCAATTCAACGTTCGGCATCAGCTCTTTCAGCTTCAGCCTGCGCGCCTGAATATCTGCCCGTCCCTGCATCGGCTTTTTATCACCCTCCAGGTGAATATTTGATGAGATCGTACCGCCCGCCAGACCAAACTTCAGCGGCTGCAGACGCAGGTCAGCATTTTTGAGGATGATATGCGTTGAGAGGTTGCTGATGGGTAATGTATTGCCATGTTCAATTTTGCGCCCTTTAAAGCGTACATCGGCATCCATGACGTCCCATTTGTCGGTTTCAAAGCGATCATACGGCAGGACTTTATCCGCAGGCTGAGTGTCTTTTTTTACCTCTTTAGACTTCGTGCCTTTGCCGGAATCAACGCCAACCAGCGGGCCCAGATCGGCCAGACGAAGCTGGCGGGACTCGACATCCCCTTCCAGTTTCGGCCGCGGTTTTCCGGTGGTGTAGGTCAGCGAGCCGTGAATATCGCTATCACCAATGCGGCCATTGAAGTCGCGGTAATCAAAGACCGAGGACTTTTCCGTATTGATTTTCGCAACCAGATGCCCGTCCGTTTCAAACGGTGGCGTATCCGGCAGCAGCACGCCAGTCAGCTCATACAGCGCGCCCAGTGAGTCACCGGCAAACTTCAGTTGCAGATCGACCCCGCCCATCTTCATCGGGTCATTGACCGTCCCAACGAACGCCACGCGGGTATTCCCGGAACGGAAATCCGCCTGCACCGGGAACGGCGTGCCTTCACTGCGCAGCGCCAGCATCCCGCCGATTTTACCGTTACCGGTCAGCGGCTGGCCGTTATAACGCCCCTTCGCCGTCAGGCCGAAAACATAATCGCCCGCTTTGCTGCTGTCCCCTTTTGCTTTACTGCCCGTCACTTCGCTAAACGGCAGCGGTTTTCCCAGCGGATCGACCAGGATCTCAACGTCGGCTTTGCTGACCTTATCGTCAATGGCGATCCGCCCGCGATCGAACAAAATATTGTCGAGACGGAAAGACCATGACGAAGGCTGTGCACTGGGATCTTTTTCTTCGCTGCTGGCGAGATTAAACGTCCAGTTATTGTTTTTCTCGGACAGACGGATAAGGCGCGCATCAGGCTGCTGGAGCTTGATCCACGGCAGGTAAACCGTTTTGGTCAGCAACGCAAGCGGTGCCAGCGTGGCTTCGACGCGGGGCAAATGAACCATGGTGACTTCAGGAATATCCGGTGGATTGCCGAGAATAATGTCGTCGGCATGGACGTGCGGCCAGGGCACCCAGCTTCGCCAGCCGGTCTCCTCTTTCTGGCGTTCCCATACCACACCCAAATCGCCGCGTATCGCGAAGGGTCGGTTCAGCTCGGTTGAGACTTTCTGGTTGATGGTCGGTTTGAGACGGTTCCAGTCAAACGTGGCGATAATGATGATTGCGACCACGATCAACAACAAGAAAATCCCTGCGGTCCAGGAGATGACCCTGGTTGTTTTTGTCATTGTTGTCCCCTTTCCTGTTGAACTTGCCTATAAAACTATAGTTCAGACAAAGGGAAACGGTCAGATCAGAGGGTGGTTATCACGTTTTCCAGCATATCCATCGGAACCGGGCGAGAGAGGAAATAGCCCTGTGCCGCAGCAGCCGGGGAATTTTGCACGTCGCGCCACTCTTCCAGCGTTTCAACGCCTTCCACAATGACGCCCTGGCAATACCGGTTCATGAGCTGCAGCAGCAGCGTGAACAGATTCCGCCCTTCCGGGGTCTGGCGTAGCATAATGAACAGGTCACGCGCGACTTTGATATAGTCATAACGCACTTCACTGAGGGCGGAGAAGTTCGCCATGCCAGTGCCGAAGTCATCCAGCCACAACGGGCCGAATTCACACATCGAGGCAAACGATGAGTCCTGCGGCAGACGAACATGCTCTACCAGCTCGAAACGCATCCACGGTAGCGTAGCGATGAGTTCCTGTAGTTTCGTATTCTGACGCAGCGCCATCAGGGTCGGGCCATCCACGTTCACCGACGCCAGAATATCGTGCTGCTCAAAGAATGCCCGCCTGGTTGCCAGCATTTTAAGCTGTTCTTCCAGCACGTCGATGCGCTGGCGAACGGCAACCTCGGCAAAATAGCGGTCCGGCGCAATACGCTGTGACGGGTTCGAGGGGTGTGTGACGACCGTTAAAATCTCAATCGCCATCAACCGGCCATCGGTGCGATAGATCGGTTGATAGGTGTACGCTCGCTCACATTGCAGCCAGTAGCGATGCTCCTGCAAGTTCTCAATACTTGCCTCAGGCGTAGTGTTCAGCCGCTGGATAACCTGCTCTGACTTCATTTCAGATGTCCTGTTGTATGGGGATGGCCTTTCTGGACTCGTCACTGGGTTATCGGCGCGCCAGGTGAGAACTTTATGTTCAGTTCGCCGGGAAAATGAAATTAAGATGACAGAAATTTGCCGGAACACGCGCTGGCTCAAGAAAAATAATGGAACGTCGTTTTAATATAGTTGACCACATAATCCACTCAGCGCACACTACCGTTAATTACTTTGTTCAGGTTCACGACTATGTCTAAAAAAATTGCCGTGATTGGCGAATGCATGATTGAGCTGTCCCAAAAAGGCGCGGAAGTCAGCCGCGGTTTTGGTGGCGATACATTGAATACTTCCGTTTATATAGCCCGCCAGGTGGCTGCCGATGCACTTAGCGTGCATTACGTTACGGCGCTGGGAACGGACAGCTTCAGCCAGCAGATGCTGGAAGCCTGGCAAGGTGAGAACGTCCAGACCTCACTCATTCAGCGCATGGAAAACCGCCTGCCAGGTCTGTACTACATCGAAACCGACAGCACTGGCGAGCGCACGTTCTACTACTGGCGTAACGAAGCAGCGGCCAAATTCTGGCTGGAAAGCGATGCCGCCGCAGCCATCTGTGAAGAACTGGCAACGTTTGATTATCTCTATCTGAGCGGTATCAGCCTGGCAATCCTGAGCCCTGAGAGCCGTGAAAAGCTGCTGTCGCTGCTGCGCGAATGCCGTGCCAACGGCGGCAAAGTGATTTTCGATAACAACTACCGTCCACGCCTGTGGGCCAGCCGCGAAGAGACGCAGCAGGTTTACCAGCAGATGCTGCAATGCACTGATATCGCGTTCCTGACGCTGGACGACGAAGACGCCCTGTGGGGAGAGAAACCGGTTGATGAGGTTATCGCGCGGACGCTGGCTGCAGGCGTCAGTGAAGTGGTGATAAAACGCGGGGCTGACTCTTGCCTGGTGGCGATTGCGGGCGAACCGGTGGTCGAGGTTCCGGCGGTGAAATTAGCCAAAGAAAAAGTGATCGATACCACTGCGGCGGGTGATTCATTCAGTGCGGGTTATCTGGCGGTGCGCCTGACGGGTGGAACACCTGAAGCAGCAGCACAGCGTGGCCATCTGACGGCCAGCACCGTGATTCAGTATCGCGGGGCGATTATTCCACGTGAGGCAATGCCAGCGTAAGCCTCTAACCCTCTCCCGGACGGGAGAGGGTGAAGATGGAGGTTACTGGCCCTGCGGAATATCCGTCGCATCCTGGTGGAGATCATCTGCCGCCGCAGGCTGTGCCGCCTGCGATACCGGAGCCATAATCCCGTCCCAGGTTGCCTGTAGTTCCTTCATGTCATACTCCGGTTCACCTTTCGGCTGCAGCAGAACCAGGGACATATCCTGAGACAGCTGCTGACGCAGATCCTGATTCAGCATATCAACGGTCAGACCACTGAGGAAATCCTGGCGCAGTTTCTGATACTGCTCTGGCGCGATGTCCACCACCTGATTTTGCAGCGAGCGAATACGCTGGCTGATCAGAATATCGGTATCGGCGCGGGCATACGTGGCAAACAGCTTCTGTAGCTCAAGTTTTTTCTGTGCCACCAGCGCGTTGAACTCTTCTTCAGAGAGGCCCTCTTCACGCACTTTTGCCAGTTCTTTTGCCACCACACCCAGGTTTGCGTTCAGCTTGTCGCCCGGCGATTCAACGTTAATGGCACACTGCGCACGCTGGAACAGCACGCGGCAGTCAAAGCCCAGACCAATATTCTTCACGTTGTTTTTACTGAGCGTTTGCTGAACGTGCCAGAACAGCGCTTCACGCGCCAGGTCCGCACGCCAGTAGCGCAGCAGCGCGGATGACTCGCGGATCGGCTGCCAGGCGGTATCCCACATCATTGAGAGACGGTCCTGACGCACGCTGTCCGTCATGATGCTGACAGGCTCCGGGCGCAGCGGCGACAGGGTTGGTACAGGGGCGGGGGTCTCACGTTTGCCTTTCAGATCGCCAAACGCTTTGTTGATCTGCTCAACCACGGCGCGGCTATCAACATTACCGACCACAATCAGGGTCATTGCGTCCGGGGTGTACCATTGCTGGTAGAAGGATTTGACCTGCTCAGGATCGACCGGCTGTTTCAGCGGTTCCGCCGGATCATGCCCCAGCAGGGTTGATCCTTTCAGGCGGTAGCGCCACCAGCCCTCTTTGGTGTCCACAGGCCAGGTGGCGACCATGTCGCTGTTGCTCAGCGCATAATTCACGGTTTCAGGCGTAATCGTCAGCTTGCCGGTGGCGTCAGACAGGTAGGTCAGTGCTTCTTTCAGCAGATCGTTGCGGTTGTTCGGCAGGCTCAGGTTAAACATGGTGTAGTCGTAAGAGACCACAGCCGGAGGCAGAGGGCGTTTCGGATCAATCGCCTGTTGCCACAACGAACGTACCTGAACCGCCTGCAAACTGCCGCTCTGGGTGAGCGCCAGACGGGGAATAAAGTGGCTTAATCCGGTCTGCTGGGTGCTTTCAGTGAGGGAGCCTGTATTCACAGACAGGCGGATTTCGATACGGTCGCTTGGACGTTGCGGTGTGGCTAAAACCTGCCACTGAAAACCATTTGCCAGAGTCCCTTGTTGCCAGGCCGGGTCTGGCTGGAGCGCATCTGCCTGCACATAACTGGCTGCTGCCATCATCAGCAAACCGCCGGTTAAGAGTCGAATTTTTGTGCCCTGCATGTGAACCCCTGATCAACATTCCTGGTTAAAAAGAGTGTCTCGCGACGTGAGCACTCTAAAAGATGACGATGAAAACACTTCGATTAGACCGCGTGTTCAGCAAAACGTCACGGACGGAAGCGAAAAATACCCGAAAAAAATCTTGTCGAAGTATGACAGGTATGAACAGTTATTATGCGCAGGAGCCCGCATCCCCACAAGGGAATGCGGGCAATTGTGACAAGATTAGGAGGATAATCCCGGTGCTTTGCTGCCAGACTGGCGATTATTCAGCGTATCGTCGAGTTTTTTGTGATCCAGCTCTTTTACCCACTTCGCCACCACAACCGTTGCCACACCGTTACCCACCAGGTTGGTTAAGGCACGGGCTTCAGACATAAAGCGGTCGATGCCGAGAATCAATGCCAGACCCGCCACCGGCAGATGTCCCACCGCAGAGATGGTTGCCGCCAGCACGATAAAGCCACTGCCCGTCACGCCTGCTGCGCCTTTCGAGGAGAGCAGGAGCACCACCAGCAAAGTAACCTGGTGGAAAATATCCATATGGCTGTTGGTCGCCTGAGCGATAAATACGGCCGCCATCGTCAGGTATATCGAAGTACCGTCCAGGTTGAACGAGTAGCCCGTGGGAATAACCAGCCCCACCACCGACTTCCGGCAGCCCAGTTTTTCCATCTTATCAAGCATACGTGGCAGTGCTGATTCAGACGATGAGGTGCCCAGAACAATCAGCAACTCTTCACGGATGTAGCGGATAAACTTAAAGATATTGAAGCCTGCCGCGCGGGCGATTGACCCTAACACCACCACCACGAACAGAATACAGGTGATGTAGAAACAGATAATCAGCTGACCCAACTGCACCAGCGTACCGACGCCGTATTTACCGATGGTAAACGCCATCGCACCGAAGGCACCAATCGGGGCCAGACGCATGATCATATTGATAATGCCGAAGATGACCTGCGAGAAACTTTCGATAACGTTGAAAATCAGCTGGCCTTTGCTGCCCAGGCGATGCAACGCAAAGCCAAACAGCACAGCAAACAGCAGCACCTGCAGAATATTCCCGCTGGCGAATGCGCCAATGACGCTACTTGGGATAACGTCCAGCAGGAAGGCGACAACGCCCTGGTCTTTCGCCTGCTCGGCGTAGACGGCCACCGCTTTGGCATCAAGCGTGGCCGGGTCAACGTTCATGCCCGCACCAGGCTGCACGACGTTAACAATAATCAGGCCGATAATCAGCGCGATGGTACTGACCACTTCGAAATAGAGAAGGGCGACAGCACCGGTGCGCCCTACCGCCTTCATGCTTTCCATGCCAGCGATACCGGTCACCACGGTACAGAAAATTACCGGCGCGATGATCATCTTGATGAGCTTAACGAACGCGTCGCCAAGCGGTTTCATTTGTGCGCCCAGTTCAGGGTAGTAATGACCAAGCAGAATACCGATTGCGATGGCTGTCAGGACCTGAAAGTAAAGGCTCTTGAAGATTGAGGTTTTCATAGGGTGTCCTTGGGAAGAAAAACCACAGGCTTTGTAAGGTCATGGTTAACCTGCGGCTTTAAAATAACACCCACATAACAGGACAGAAATAAACCAGGTTCAAATTTGAAACACAAATGTTAAGAACTTTGAGCTGGCTCGCACAAGCCAGCAACAAAGTTACACTTTTGCGTTATTGCCAGGGTCGGCAAGATAGCGTTGTTCAAAGACATCCGCCGGCACCGCGCGGGCAAACAGGAAACCTTGCCCGCTCTCCACGCCCGCTTGCGCGAGCCAGTCACGCTGAGCTTCGGTTTCAATGCCTTCGGCAATAATGTGCAAATTCAGGCTGCGCGCCATCTGGATAATCGCCTGCACCATGTTGCTGTCATCCGGCAGCCCGTCGACAAAGGTTTTGTCGATCTTCAGCACATCAACCGGCAGCGTTTTCATGTGCTGGAGCTGGCGCAACCCGGCGTACCCCATGCCGAAATCGTCCAGCGCGATACGGATACCGGCATTACGCAGCGGCTTCAGAATGGCAACGGCTTCATTTGGGTCGTCGATTCGTCGACTTTCCGTCACTTCCAGAATCAGCGTGTCGGGCTGGATACGGTAACGATGGATAAGCTCCAGGACCTCCGACACCATCGTCGGATGCATAAGTTGTAGCGCAGACAAATTCACCGAGAGCGGCAGAGTGACGCCCCGCTCCTGCCAGGCCGCAAGCTGGCGGCACGTCTCTTCCAGTACCCAGTAACCGACGCTGACCATCAGGCCACAGGACTCAATCCGTTCAATCAGTCCCTCAGGCAGTTCCCACGAACCATCCGGCTGTTGCATACGCAGCAGCGCTTCCGCGCTTTTGACTTCACCCGTCAGCAAATTGACCTGCGGCTGGAGCCAGATCGCAAACTGACGGTTATCCATCGCGGTCAGAATGTCGCTCTCTTCGGTGAGACGCTGCTGCGCCTTTTCCATCTGCTCCGGGTCAAAGAACTGGATCTGATTTTTCCCTTTACGGCGGGCGGTGAAGGCCGCTGAGAAAGCACGGCGATAAAGCTGTTCCGCCGTCAGGTCGCCGTAGAACATTGCAATACCGATGCTGGCGCTCGGACGAAGCTGAATGCCCTGAATCGGCAGCCGCTCATTAATGACAGTGAGCACTTGCTGACCTAGCGTGATGGCATGCCACGGCTCTTTCACACCGTTCGCGATAATCACCAGGTCGTAGCCGCTGACCTGAGTAAGCACCATGCGCGGTGCCAGGACGGATTTCACCTTTTCCACCAGCGTCAGGAGCAGCATCTCGCGCTGGCTCTCTTTGAGCACGCCCGCCGTATCCTGCAGGGTTTCGCAGGCGATCACCATCAACGCCGTGGTCTGCTGGCGGGCAACGGTCTGTTCCAGCATTGCCATCAGGAACGCTTTGTTTGGCAGCTCGGAGACCGGGAAACGGGTTGCATTGCTGTTGAGTTCATCCTGCTGACGCATGATGCGCTGCTGATTGATATTGTAACTGCGCACCAGCATGCCGATCTCATCGTCATGATGCAGGCGCGGTAACTCAAGCTGGTGTCCCATCTGCTCCTGTGGAGAGAGGTCATTCAGCTCCCTGGCGATGCGGCGCAACGGATGCACAATCAACCGGTTAATACACCAGGTGAGCGCCACACTCAGGATCAGCGTCAAGAGTAAGTAAGTGGTCACTAATGTAGCAGCCCAGCTCATAACGAACTTATACATGCGGTACGAGTCCGCCTGCAGTACCAGATAGGCGAGCGGCTGAGGGTTAGCCGGGCGTTCGAGCGAATAAACAGGCAGAGAGATTTGTACCGGCAGTTCAAACAGACGCATTACCATCAGCGGAACAGGCCGTTCAGGGATAAAGCTCATCCGTAGCGCCTGGAACTGATTAGGGAGCACCACATCCGCACGGCTGACAATTCCTGCTGGCTGAATGCGTTTTAAGATGGTTTCCGCCTCCGGAATATCCCCTTTCAGGATCGCGGCTGACAGCGGTTCACGCACCGAGCGGGCGATGCTTTCTAATTGCGAAGCCGTGTTATAGCGATTCTGCTGTACGGAATGAAACAGCAAAATGACGCAGAAGAGGAATACAAACAGCATCGTGACGGCAGCAACCATCGCCATCTGTTTGATCGTTAAAGAACGGCTGACACGCAAAATGACTCTCCACAAAACTCGAAGCGCAGGGCGCACCAGGGTGTAAACCTGGTGCGCCTGAGTATACCCGATTGCTGTACTTTTAAGAGAGACTTACAAATGGATTAAGTAAAATCCGATCACCAGTCCGCATACGGAATGAGCGGCTGCGGCGGCAAGTCCATATCGCCCTGCCAGCCTGCAGCAGAATAGCGTACATAAAGAAGCGCATGGCTCGGGGTATAGTCTTTCGCTTCCTGGATATCCACCCCCAGACCCACGAACCAGTTGGACGTTACGCGGCGCTCCACAATCGCCCTTGCGGTATAACCCGTCCCTGAGGAGCTGCTACCGGTTTCCATTTCGCCTCTGTCACTATAGCGACCCGGCTCATCAGAAGGGATTAGCCCCTGAAGCGGATAGCGCATCACATCGTCTGTTTTCGAATGCGACCAGGAGACAGAGCCGCCCAGTTCCCATGACCAGTTTTCGGTGCGTTTACGCCAGGTCACCGGTAGCGCAAAAGAGACATACTCCTGCGGGCTATAATAGCCACCCTGTCCCAGCGTATAGGCACTTAAATCTTTGTCATAGTGCCACAGCATGTTGGAGACACCGACCGTCAGACGCTCGTTGTTTTTATTAATGAGCTTATAGTAATAACCGGTCATCCAGCGGACGCGCCAGTTATCTTCCACATTCTTCCCGGTCAGGCTGTCTGCATTCAGACTTGACCAGATGCCGTTTGCTTCACCCTTGTCGTAACTCACGCTGACGCCACCACCAGTTGCACGCACGCCGCCCCAGGTGGTGTCGGTGTTGGGATCTTTCTGCCCGGCGAACGCCAGCATGGAGCTGGAGACTGGACGGCGGTGGGCGTTCAGAGTGTAGCCAATTGGCCCCAGGTCGCTGCTGTAGCTCACGCCGCCGACTACATCCACCACATCGAAGCCCATTGGCGTCGTACCAATGTCCCACGCCCAGGTTTTATTCTGCCAGCCCACCGCCACGCTCGCACCATTTGCCGTTTGACTGGTGCTGCCGTGGCATGGCGTTTCAGCGCAGGTGCCCCACTTCGGATCGTAGGTTCCGTTATTGGTGGAAAACGAACCGGCGTCCATATTCACCAGATCGCTACGGAAGAACATGCGCCCATCGGACAGCGGCGCATCGACCTGTAACATGGTGGTGTGCGCTTTCAGGTCGGAATACCCGCCCGTGCCGCTGGAGCCCCAGTATTCGTGCTGCAGCGTAACGTTAAGATCCTGCTGACGGTAAAGTTCGCCCGCATCGCTGCGCACGCCGCGCTTCAGCCAGTCATCTTTTTCATCATTACGCGTCAGGCGGGTAAAGCTGTCGTTATTCGCCGGACGCGTGGTGGTAATGCCGGAAGAGACCATCGCATCTTTCCAGGTTTCCAGCGCCTGTTGAGGCTGGCCGTTTTGCGTCTGGAAACGTGCCGCATCACGTAACACGAGCGCGTTTTCCAGCGATGCAGGCTGCGATTTGGCCGGAGGAATAATCTTGCTGAAGGTCTGTTCTGCGGCAGCGGTATCGCCCAGGCTCGCCTGCGCCATCGCAATCCGGCGCTGCATGTTAAGCGACTGCGGCTGGCCGTTTTGTGCAGCAGGCAATTTAGCCAGTTCTGCGCGCGCCGCATCCTTATGGCCTTGAGCAATATAGACTTCCGTCAGACCGAGGATCGCATCTTCATTTTGCGGTTCACGCTGCAACACGGTGGTGTAAGCCGTTTTCGCGGCGTCATGATCGCCACGCTGCTCTGCCCAATCCGCAAGCGTTAAATCGATACGCGTGGAAGCAGGCTGCTGGCGAAGTAAATTTTCGGCCTCCTGCTCTTTGCCGCTGTCACGCAGGCGGTTGGCGGTTTCCAGCACCTGGTTGCTCTGCAGACGGTCCGCCAGCTCCTGGATATTGCCGTTCCACTGATCGCGTGGCAGGGTGTTCAAATGCGCCAGTGCCGCGCGATCCTGATCGTTACCGGAGAGGTAAAGGCCACTGGCGTAGACCTGATCCGGGTCAGACGGTTTCTGGCTTGCCAGTTGGCGCATGAGAGTATCCGCCTGGCTGCGCTGCCCGGCGCTATAGAGATCGCGCGAAAGACGGTAGGTGATCCACACATCGCCAGGCGGCGGCGCTGAATTTCCGCCGCCTGCGCGTAGTTCCCCTGGTTTTCCAGCTGTTCTGCCTGGGTAGCCAGTTGCTCGTTGGTCAGGCTACGTTCAATATCATCAATACTGCGGCGCTGGCTGGCGGAGAGCGACTGAATAAACTGTGCGGCCTTCTCCGGTGACTGTGCACGATAAATATTGGCAAGACCGCGCACGGCATTGCTGTTGCCACGGTCCATGCGCAACGCCTGACGGTAATAACGTTCGGCGGCTTCGTTATCTTTGCGCGCTGCCGCGGCATCCCCCAGCCCCAGCACCGCATAGCTGTCGGTGTTATCGATATTGCGCGCCTGCTGATAATAGCGTTCCGCCTGGGCGGTCTTATTCGCTTTCAGCGCGTTATCGCCCTGCTGGATCAGCAACCAGTAACGGTTCACCTTCAGCAGGCTGTCCCATTTACCGCGATTATCGCTCTGCGGATCGAGGGCGATCGCTTTTTCAAACTGAGCCACCGCACGGGCGCGATCGCCTTTTTGTGAATACGCCTGGCCCAGCGCTCCCACGGCTTCACTGTCGGCATGATTGGCGCTGACCGCTTTCTGCAGTTCCGTTACGGCTTTGCCGCCCTGCCCGGCATCGACTGCTGCCAGCCCTTCTGCTTTGGCGCGGAACGCCGGATCGGCAAGCTGTTTTTGCTGCGCGTCGAGCTGGGCACGCGCCGCCGTCACGTTATCGCCTTCACTGAATACGCTCAGGTATTTTTGCAGTGCGCTGACGCTGGCGCTGCTGGCAGGCTGGTCTTTAATCTGCTGATACCACATATCAGAGGCCTGATTGCGGCCATTGTTAGATTTAGCCATCTCCTGCAACACCGCAAATCCTTCATCACGACGGCCGCTCTGAAACAGAAGCTGTGCCAGCGTCGCCTGAAGCTGAGTATTGCCGGGGCCGCTGGCGTTAATTTTTTTCAGTTGGTTAATGGCCGAATTGCGACGAGCCGGATCTTTGGCGACGACGTTCCAGTATTCCGTCGCCAGATCGCCGCCCGGCGGGTTACCGTCAAAGAGTTTGTCGTATGCGGTGATCGCTTCCTGAGTGTGACCTGTCGTGGCGAGTAATCGCGCCTGTTGCAATGCCTGTCGACCCTCCGGCGTGGAGAGCAGCATCGTATTGCGGGAGGACTGGTACACACTGGAGCCTGGCGCGATCCCTTTCAGACGATCCAGCTCTTTTTGCGCACCCGAGGAGTCGCCCTGGCGCAGCAAATAGCGGAAACGCGCGGCAATAACCTCAGGATTGTTCGGATCGATCAGCTCAAGGCGGTAGAGTGACTGCCGCACCAAATCCTCGCGCTGCGTTGATTCGCCAAGCCGTACCTGCTCAAGCAGTTGTCTCTGCTGCGGGGAATTCACGGCCAGAGCCACCGGCATCAGTGCCAGGCTAAGCGATAACGTGAGTAGATTTACTGTGAACTTGCGCATTCCTGGCCCCAATCCGGTATTAATTCACCCTGTGTGGTGAAGCGAAAACGATGCTGATCCCAGCCCTGTCCGAAGAGGGTCAGGACATAGCTGTAATAGGCGTTATTATCGGGAAAGTGATCGGCGACACGCTGGCGTTGTACCGCTTGTGCTTCACGATTTTGTAAAAAAGGGAGCAGTGAGGCAGAAAAACCGACCGGGCCTGTACGGGTGAGTTTTCCGGTTGCGACATCCACTTTCTCCGGCGGGACGCCCTGTTTTGTGGTCACCGTTGCCATCGGCTGGAAACGCGCCAGCAGCCGGGCTTTTTGCGGATCGTTGTCATTCATCATGCCCACCCAGAGATAAACACGGATAGCATCATAGCTCCCGACCAGAGAGGCATCCGGCTTCAACTGCCAGCCGCCATTTTTCCGGTACTGCACCCAGTTCGGGGAAAAGCCTTTCGGTGCGGTTTCCAGTAATAAGCGCAGGTTGGTTTCGCGAAGCGTCGTCCAGGGCGCGCCAAAACGGGTAAAATAGCTCGCTAGCTGCGGCGGGAGATAACTCGGGTTAAAACGCCAGACGTTCTCTTCCGCAAAGCCGATTTTACCCGGCAGCAGCATAGACCCCAGCCCCGGCACTTTCACCACTTCCTCGCTGGCAATACGCTTAAGCAACGCCTTACCTGTGCGGGTATAGTCCGGGTTTTTCCACAAGCGCCCTGCCTCCAGCAACGACCAGGCAATCCAGATATCGGCATCGGAAGCGGAGTTAGGATCGATAACCGCCCAGGTCTCCTGGTCTTTTTGCCCCCATAGCCAGGCTGGCAGGTGCTGCGTCAAATCGCCCTGAGCGAGATTATCGCGCGTCCATGCCAGCAGCAGATCAAACGCCTTACGGTCATTAGCGGCGAGGGCAAAGAACAGCGCATAGCTTTGCCCTTCGGAGGTGGTAATTTTACGCGCGTCACTGGGATCAATGACGCGCCCCCCCTCGCTGATATAGCCCTGTTTAAACTGCTCCCAGGCAGGCCAGCTGCAGGCGGCGCGCAGATTCGTCGCCGCCAGCATCAACGCGGCTAATACCCACCAGCGTAAGGCTTTCATCACGGCTTACTCATCATCCGGGTTCAGACGACGACGGCTGATGATACGCAGCAGACGCCACAGCACCCACGCCAGCAACACAACGCTGATAGCGGCCAGAACAGCCAGCAGCACCGGATGGTTCGCCAGTGCATACCACAGACGTTCAAACCACGGCAGATGTCCGACATAGTACACATCGCCTACGCGCAGGCTGTTCACGCCCGATTCACGGATCACCGACACCGAACCAAACATTGCCGCACGCTTACCGCTGTCGTTCATGGCGGTGTTTAACAACGCATAGCCACGCGGGCTGTCCGCCAGCAGCGCGATCACGCTGCGCTGTTCATTGTAAGGTGACTGGAAGCCGACAATCGCGGCCATCGGGCCAGACGAGCTGACGCTGGTTTTAACGTTGGCCTGCCGATCGCCGCTGTCCGGCATGATGCTCGGAAACTCCGTCTGACGCAGCGGCGTGTTGACCCAGGACTGGGCAGCCTGCACCAGCAGATCGATACGCTTGTCATCTTTCAGTTTTTCCGGAATGTTGCCGATGACCATGATATCGGCATCTTTGTTCTGGATCTGGCTGCCATCGTCAGTGAGCGTGACGTTAATGGCTGGCAAACCGGTTTGCGCACCGACAGTCCCCATCGTATCCAGCAGGGTTGTGACCTGACCTTCATTTGGCGCTTTTGGCATCACGACGATGGTGTCAGACAAGTCAGCCATGCGGCTGAACGGGAAGCTGGCATTGGCAAACGCGCGCAGATCCGGCATCGCAATAAAGTGGTAATACTTCGAGAAATCAATCGTGGATTCATCGCCAATCACCACATGATTTTGTACCGGCTGGAAGGTGATGCAGTTATCCACCGATCCGCCGGGCATCGGGTTCATATACTGGAAGTCAAAGCGCAGCTGGTTTATCGCGCCCAGCTTCAGCGCCGGAATAGAGACGTCGGTTTTGCCGTCCAGCAGCCCCTGCAGCACGGGCAGACGGAGCATCAGCCTGTTGGTCTCCTGATTGCTGGTCAGGCTGAAAGATTGCAGGAACTGGTTGTTCAGGCTGATATCCATGCGCGAACTGTCTTTCGTCGCTGGCGCGGTGTAACGGTAATTGAGGTTGATATCGATCCCGTTAGTGCGCAGCAGGTACAAATCAGGCGGCAGGTTCAGCGACAGGCTGATTGGCGACGGCTCAAGCCCCGTTGACTGCAGTTGCTCTTCATAGGTTTTCAGCTCGCCAAAGGTGATGGCTCGATCGGTGCGTACCCAGTTCGGCGCGTCATAAGGTTTGCGCGCCAGCAGCGGTTTCACCTCATCCACAACCACGCTACTGCCACGGAAAAGGATATTCCCCTGGGCAATACCTTTTGCCGCCTGAATCAGGTCCTTCTCATCACGGCCAAAGACCACCAGCAGCTTGACGTAAGGGTTATCCGGGTGGCTGATCATTTCCACGGTCGGCGCTTTGACGTCCGGATGATCGCGCAGGAAAGAAGGACGTTTCGCATTAGTGGCGAACACGATGGCATTTTTATCCGGCATTTTGTCGTACATGACCGGGAAACGTTGTCCACGCCAGCCGGAGCGGGAACCAAACCACGACGCCACAATGGTGGCCGCCAGCTGTTCAGTTACATCCGGGGCACTTGCAAACACCACAGGCAGCGTTAACGGACGGTTATCGCGCGAATCAAAGAACGGTACCGGGAAGGCCGAGAGATCGTTTTTCAGCGCCAGCGACTGGTAAGTCATCTGCAGCGAGGAGTTACGGCCGACGTCCATCCACAGCGTGCTGCTGGCCGGGTTTTCACACACGTCACGGTAATGACCGACAAACTCCAGACGGACGCGGTTGAAGTCGGTGATGAACAACGGGTTGATCGGCACCTGAGCCTGCGTTTTCTTACCCAGTTGCTCTTTGGTGACCGGCAGAACGTCCATCAGCTCATCATTGAGGTAGACCTTGAGCTGCGACTGAACGGGCAACAAAGACGGTGATGGCGTGTATTCCAGGTTCAACACCGCATTCGATACCACCTCATCGCTACGCATACCAAACTCAACCCCTCCGTTAGGGTTGATGCCACGCAGCACCATGCTGCCCGGAGGCGGCGCTATCTGGGCGAAGGTGAGCTTCACCTCCCGTGACGGTATATTTTCCGCCACGACAGGCGCACTGGTACCACGTACGCCCGGCATCACCTGCCCGACAACCTGCTGGTCGGGTGGCAAGGTATTCCCCGCCGTCGGCTGATTCGGGACAACGTTTTCCGTTTGCCCCGGCGCTGCAGTCACAACCGGGTCAGTCGCTTGCGCGACGACAGGCACCGTTGGAGCAGGCGTGGCCGCCGCGTTTTCAGGGGCTGCGTTAGCCATCATCGGGGGAAGCGCACTCATCCCCATTGCCACTGCACATAACCAGGAAAGTTTTGTTTTCATCGCGTTATCATCATTGTTGAGCCATAACCGGGTCCGCCTGCTTCGCTTCATCCCGCTCAGGACGACGCGGAATGAACGACACGACCCAGGAAACCAGTGAAGTAAGTGACCGGAAAATTAATTTCACCGACGACGGGGCAAATTCTGCAAGGTGACGATAGCCACGGAACCCCAGCTTCAGAATGTCCAGCAGGCTTTCCAGAGGTTTATCTTCCGGGAAGCTGTCCTGCCAGAGAGCCCACGTATCCGCGCGGGCAAACGTACACTGCACAAAATCAATATGTTGCTTTTTGGTCAGCGGCATCAGTTGCAGACCCACTTCATTACCTGACACACGCACAACCTGCGTCGGGAAGACATACTCCTGCTGACCGCGCTTGAGCAGCAGGTTAACCTTCTGCCCCTCCAGCACCTTCGCCTGGCCGTTGATCTTGATGCCGACGCCACCGTCCGAGAAGTCATGGACGGTACAGGAGAAGAGATGGCCATCTTCACGGGCAATCGCCGCTGGCATGCTGATTTCAACGCGATGCGCGCGGCGAACCTGCTTACTCTCCACAGAAACCGCCACTGCGCCGCCGAGGATAATCAGGTTGTAGAACACCCATGCCATACTCACGAACACCGTCAGGATTTCGTTTTCAGGGCCGTAGAAGTAACGCCAGATACCGGCGATCACGCCAACGATATTGAGCAGCACCAGGAAAATGTACGGACGGGAGATCACCCAGTCGACATACTCCTCTTCCACCAGCCCACCTTTCGCGGTGACGTTGAACTTGCCTTTGTGCGGGTTAATCAGCGCCACCATCGTCGGCGGCGCGATGTACCAGGCCAGCACCGTTTCGTAGATTTCACTCCAGAACGAATGGCGGTATTTGCCCTGGATCTTCGAGTTGGTCAGGCTCGCGTGGATCATGTGCGGCAGAACAAACAGCGCAATCATCAGCGCGGGCGCGTAGATGATATAGGCGTGAAGCAGCAGGAACGCCAGCGGCGCGGTGAGGAAGATGAGCCGCGGGATACCGGACAAGAAGTGGAACATGGCGTTGACGTAGCACAGACGCTGCGCCAGCTTCAGCCCTTTACCCAACAGCGGGTTATCAAGACGGAAAATCTGTACCATGCCGCGCGCCCAACGGATACGCTGGCCGATATGCGCCGAGAGTGACTCCGTGGCCAGACCCGCCGCCTGCGGAATGCGCATATACGCCGAGGTATAGCCAAGGCGGTGCAAACGCAGCGAAGTATGGGCATCTTCGGTCACCGTTTCGACGGCGATACCGCCAATTTCATCCAGCGGTTTACGACGAATAACCGCACAGGAGCCGCAGAAGAAGGTGGCATCCCACATGTCGTTCCCGTCCTGCACCAGGCCATAGAACAGGGTGCCTTCGTTAGGCGTTTTACGGAAACGCCCGAGGTTGCGTTCAAACGGGTCCGGCGAGAAGAAGTGATGCGGCGTCTGCATCATTGCCAGTTGTTTCTCTTTCAGGAACCAGCCCATCGTCATCTGCAGGAACGAGCGCGTCGGCACGTGGTCACAGTCAAAGATGGAGACGAACTCTCCCGTGGCATATTTCAGTGCGTTATTGATGTTACCTGCTTTGGCGTGTTCGTGGCTGGTACGGGCGATATACTCCACGCCAACGCTTTGTGCGAACTGACGAAACTCTTCGCGGCCACCGTCATCCAGTATCCAGATTTTGAGTTTATCCTTCGGCCAGTCGATGCCCAACGCCGCATAGATGGTATTTTTCACCACCGTCAGATCTTCGTTATAGGTCGGCACAAAGAGATCGACCGAGGGCCACTGGGTGGTGTCTTTTGGCAGCGGAACCGGCTGACGGTTGAGCGGCCAGATAACCTGGAAGTAGCCCAGCACCAGGACGATCCACGCATAGGTTTCTGCGAACAGCAAAATCAAACCGCACACCAGGCTGACCGGATCATCCCAGTTTAGCGTCGAGGTGTAACGCCACCAGATGTAGCGGCAGGAGACGGTGAGCGACAGCACAATCAGCATCAGGGCAGAAAAACGCCCCGGAATTCGCCGTACTAACAGCGCCACGCCCCACAGCAGGATCAGGAAGATGAACTGTGCCAGCGGGTTAAAGGGCTGCGTAATACACACCAGCGCCAGAATAAGCGAGAAGACGACAATCACCCCGAGAATAAAACGACGTAAGCCCGGATGCAGATGCCCGAGCTCTTTGTGGTTATCCAGATGACCGGTTTTATCGCCTACGCGATCGGGCAACCTGTCCAGCCACTGATGGTAGCGTTCGCGTAAATTCTGGGCACGATCAAAACTGCGCCAGCGGGGCCGGGATTTTTCCATTCGGGGCGATGTCACAACCAGCCAGACGGCCTGAATAGCATAGCGTGCAGGATCGAGAGGCCGGGGACGGTCAGGATTAATGTGCGGGTATAGCTCACCGTGCCGCGCACGAATGCGCTGCCAGCGTGGGTGTTCGAGGGGAATGAACATCCAGGCCAGGATCATCCAGAAACAACCGAATGCGGCGCTCAACGACGATGCACCGTGCCGCCGGTAATGTCGATAGCGTTCGCTTAAACGCGAACTGACCGGGGGAATGAGTAACCAGGTCGACAGACGACTCATACCGCGCTCCCTGCTGGCTCCGGGTGTCCGGCGTAGTGCAGCAGACACCAGTTTGCCAGCGTCAGGATCTCTTCTGCTGCCAGCGAATCGCTACGATATTCACCCAGCGGTTGTTTGGAGGCGAGACATTCCGCCATCCCCTCATCTCGATGGATCACGATTGGCAGCAGACGGCGCTGGCTCTGTAACCAAATCTGATACAGATCGTCCTGGATCTGGCTGCTGATGCGGAGATCGTTAATCAGAATATGGGCATTTGCGGGCAATGCCTGCTGATGCAAGCGGATATGACAATTCGCATCCACATTCACGATAGAGAGGATATGGTCGCACTGGGCGATCAGCTGGCGAGTGAACGGGTCCACGCCGTGCGGCAGATCCAGCAGTATCCACTGGTAGTGGCCTTTTTCCTTCAGCTGCTGCAGGGCATGAGCGAATTGCGTAAGTACATGTTGATGTGTAAGCGCATTCTCGCGCTCTTCTGTGGTCAATTGACCAAAAGGCAGCAGATCGAGTTGAGATGTGTAACGCAGGCCCGCATCTTGCCAGTCTTTACCATCAAGCAGCGCGCGAGCCCATCCCTCTGAGCGTGAGAAATCAACGTTAAAAGACATGCGCAGCAAATTGTCGGAGCATGCATCAATCACCAGCACCGATTCGCCTAATAGCTGTAATGACCACGCCAGCGCCGCAGTGATGGATGTTGTACCCACTCCACCACGGACGCCCTGTAATCCTAGTATGGCCATCAATGGCTTCCTTATTGTTGTTGGGCAAATTCAGCTAATAGCGGCCAGCGTTTAATAGCCGCAGCCAACTGTTCCCGCTGGGAAATATCGGTATAGTCTATTTCAGGCAATGAGAAAGCCTGCTTAAGCGCCAGAAAATCGTTTTGGAATGTGTAACCCAGGCTAGAGTCGACCGGCGGTCCGGGTTCGTTATTATGCATTCTTATTTCATCCCTTTGAATAAAATCACACGCTCAGATGTAGCGAGGCATCCTGCCCACGAAATTTCATTTACATGCTAAATCTGATGTTCTTTAATTTCAATGTTAGGTTTATTTCTACGCTTTCGCTAGTAAACTGAGATACAGCTAAATTCGACGAAAAGAGGGACACCGTGGACTCCATATTTTCTATTGGCATCCAGTCATTATGGGACGAATTGCGCCACATGCCAGTCGGAGGAGTCTGGTGGATTAATACGGATCGCAATGAAGACGCCATCAGTCTGGTTAACCAAACGATCGCCGCGCAGGATAAGGATTCCCGCGTGGCCGTCATTACAATGGGCGAAGCGCCGAAGAAAATCATCAGACTTGAAAATGATCGGGGGCCAAAGACGGTACGATTGTTTTCCATGCCAGCGGAAACAGATAGTCTATACTTTTTGCCCCGCGATATTCAGTGCTCAATTGATCCGGATCACTATTTACTGATTTTTAAATGCGCAAATAACGCCTTACAAAATATCCCTGCCGAAAAACTGCTGCACTGGTTAGGAAGGATCAATAAATGGGCAAGGAATCAAAATCTCACGCTTTTGATCGTTAACCCTGGCAGTAATAATGACAAGCATTTCTCACTGTTAATGGGTGAATATCGCTCTCTTTTCGGCCTGGCGAGTATCCATGACCAGACTGACAGTTATCTTTACGATATTGCGTTCTGGTGCAATGAAAAAGGAGTCAGTGCGCGACAGCAACTCACTCTCAAACATATCGAAGGCGAATGGCATGTCGCCCGACAGGAAGAAACGGTAGTTCAGCCACGCAGCGATGAAAAGCGTATTCTCAGCCATATTGCGGTATTAGAAGGTGCGCCTGCGCTTTCTGAAAACTGGTCACTGTATGAAACTAATGAAGCCTTATTTAATGAAGCCCGTACAACACAGGCGGCGACCATTGTTTTCTCTCTAATGCAAAATAACCAAATCGAAACGCTGGCGAGACAAATTCACACGTTACGCCGCCAGCGCGGTAGCGCCTTGAAAATTGTGGTGCGTGAAAACAATACCAGCCTGCGTGCGACAGACGAGCGTCTGCTGCTGGGCTGCGGGGCAAATATGGTTATACCGTGGAACGCGCCGCTGTCGCGCTGCCTGACGCTTATCGAAAGCATCCAGGGGCAGCTGTTTAATCGTCATGTTCCGGAAGAGATCGGCCCCCTGCTCTCAATGACGCAACCGATGAAACTGCGTGGCTATCAAAAATGGGACACCTTTTGCGATGCGGTCAGCAATATGATGAGCAATACACTGCTGCCCGCAGACGGAAAAGGCGTCATGGTCGCCCTGCGTCCTGTGCCGGGTATCCGCGTTGAGCAGGCGCTTACATTATGTCGCCCGAATCGTACCGGAGACATTATGACGATTGGCGATAACCGGCTGGTGCTGTTTTTATCCTTCTGCCGGGTGAACGATCTTGATACCGCCCTCAACCATATCTTCCCCCTCCCTACCGGAGATATCTTCTCTAACCGCATGATTTGGTTCGAAGATAGTCTGATTAGCGCAGAACTGGTTCAGATGCGCACGCTGGCACCAGAGCAGTGGGCGAAACCGTTACCCATGACGAGTGATTTCAACCCCATCCTCAATGCGAAGCACGACGGGCATGTCTGGCGTCGGGTTCCCGAGCCACTGCGCTTATTATCAGAGCAGCAGGAGGGCGCATCATTATGAATATCAGCGATATTATTCAACTGGTGGTACTTTGCGCGCTGATTTTTTTCCCGCTCGGCTACTATGCTCGCCATTCACTGCGTCGTATCCGCGATACGGCCAGAGTGCTGTTTGTAAAACCTCGCTACATTAAACCAGCCGGAACACTGACACGCGATCCGAACGTCAAGGCAAACCGAAAACATGACTAATTCTACCTTTACCACTTCGGCACCATCGCCGCTCTGGCAATACTGGCGCGGCCTTTCCGGCTGGAACTTCTACTTTCTGGTGAAGTTTGGTCTGCTGTGGGCGGGCTACCTTAATTTCCACCCGCTCCTCAATCTGGTGTTTATGGCATTCCTGCTGATGCCTGTTCCAAACATCAAACTGCACCGTTTACGCCACTGGATCGCGATTCCGGTTGGCTTTGCCTTATTCTGGCATGACACCTGGCTGCCTGGCCCGGAAAGCATCATGAGCCAGGGTTCGCAGGTCGCGGGCTTCAGTAGCGATTATATCCTTGATTTAGTTGAGCGTTTTATTAACTGGCAGATGATTGGCGCAGTATTTGTGCTGTTGGTAGCCTGGCTCTTCCTGTCTCAGTGGATTCGCATCACGGTGTTTGTCGTCGCTATTATGGTCTGGCTGAATGTGCTGACGCTGGCTGGCCCGAGCTTCTCATTGTGGCCTGCCGGTCAACCGACCACAACGGTCACCACCACGGGAGGATCTGCCGCCGCAACCGTTGCGACTGCGGGTGATACGCCTGTTGTGGGAGATATCCCAACGCAAACCGCACCGCCGACCTCAACGAATCTGAATGCGTGGCTCTCCAGCTTCTACACTGCGGAAGAAAAGCGTCAGACCAAATTCCCGGACGCGTTGCCTGCCGATGCCCAACCGTTTGAGCTGCTGGTCATTAACATCTGCTCCCTCTCCTGGGCGGACGTGGAGGCGGCTGGTTTAATGTCGCACCCACTGTGGGCGCACTTCGATATTCAGTTTAAAGATTTTAACTCGGCCACCTCGTACAGTGGCCCGGCAGCGATTCGCCTGCTGCGTGCGAGCTGTGGTCAGTCTTCGCATAAAAACCTCTACCAGCCAGCAGGAAACCAGTGCTATCTGTTTGATAATCTGTCCCGACTCGGTTTCACGCAGCACCTGATGCTGGGCCATAACGGTCAGTTTGGTAACTTCCTGAAAGAAGTGCGTGAAGAAGGTGGTATGCAGGCACCGCTGATGGACCAGACCGGCCTGCCGGTTACGCTGTTGGGCTTTGACGGCTCTCCTGTCTACGATGATACTGCCGTACTGCAGCGCTGGCTTCAGACCATTGAGAAAGACAGTAACCCGCGCAGCGCGACGTTTTATAACACTCTGCCGCTTCACGACGGTAACCATTATCCTGGTGTGAGCAAAACGGCAGACTACAAAGTGCGCGCGCAGAAGTTCTTTGATGAGCTGGATGCGTTCTTTACCGAGCTGGAAAAATCCGGTCGTAAAGTGATGGTGGTGGTCGTGCCGGAGCACGGCGGTGCGCTGAAAGGCGACAGAATGCAGGTTTCCGGCCTGCGTGATATCCCAAGCCCGTCCATTACCAACGTGCCTGCCGGGATAAAGTTCTTCGGCATGAAGGCTCCACATCAGGGGGCACCAATTGAGATCGAACAGCCAGGCAGTTATCTGGCGATTTCAGAACTGGTTGCCCGCGCGGTAGACGGCAAGCTGTTTGTGGAAGATAGCGTCAACTGGGACCAGCTCACCAGCGGCCTGCCGCAAACGGCAGAGGTATCGGAAAACGCCAATGCAGTCGTGATCCAGTACCAGAACAAACCTTATGTTCGCCTGAACGGCGGCGATTGGGTGCCGTATCCGCAGTAAGAGATTTAAAAAAGGGAGCCAGACTGGCTCCCTTTTTTATTCCGCGCTTCTTAGTGAGATTTCACCGCCCACCCAGGGCTTAATGGTTCCATCCTGCTCCAGAAGTAATGCCCCCTGCGCATCAATGCCGCGGGAAATGCCATAAATTTCTTTATCGCCGATCAGCAGCTTCACCGGTCGATTGATAAAGTTATCCAGTTTTTTCCAGCGAGACAGGAACGGAGCAAGCCCCTCCTGCTCAAAGAGCGTCAGTGAACTGCGCAACTCGTTGATCATACGAACTGCAAGGGTGTTGCGATCAATTGTGATCCCCGCTTCCTGCAAATTAGTCCAGGCCTGATTCACGACATCGTTCTGCACATTACGCATCACCATATTCAGCCCCGCGCCAATAACGATCTGAGCTGCATCACCCGTTTTTCCGGTAAGTTCGACGAGAATACCCGCAAGTTTACGATCGTTCAGGTACAGATCGTTTGGCCATTTAACCCGTACTTTTTCGGCCCCCAGATCCTGCAGCACTTCGGCCATGACAATGCCGATCACCAGACTCAGGCCAACAGCTGCGGCTGGCCCCTGATCGAGACGCCAGTACATGGAAAGATAGAGGTTGGCCCCAAACGGCGAGAACCACTTACGACCACGACGGCCGCGACCAGCCTGCTGATACTCGGCTACGCATGCGTCACCAGACTTCAGTTCGCTCAGACGGTCCAAAAGATACTGGTTAGTCGAATCAATGACCGGCAGGACGGCGACATTGCCATACCCAATCTGACTGCGAATCGTCTCTTCGTTCAGTAACTGAATGGGATCTGGCAGGCTGTACCCTTTTCCTGGCACCGTGAACACATCCACGCCCCAGTCGCGAAGAGTCTGAATATGCTTGTTGATAGCGGCACGACTCATACCCAATTGTTCACCCAATTGCTCGCCAGAATGGAATTCACCATCCGAAAGAATGCCGATCAGGGTTAAGGGGATAGTATTGTCCTTCACGCGATTGCCTCCACGGCATTGACTTCACCCGTGCGGCCAATAAAGCGCACTTCAGGCTCCAGCCAGACGTTGAATTTATCACCCACACGCTGGCGAACATAATGCGCCAGCTTCACAACATCATCGCTGGTCGCATTGTTTTGGTTAATCAGTACCAGTGCCTGCTGGCGATGAACCGCAGCGCCACCCACTGTAGTCCCTTTTAATTCACATTGATCGATAAGCCAACCCGCAGCCAGCTTAACGCAGCCATCCGCCTGAGGGTAATGGGGAGCCGTTGGCCAGCCGGTGAGAAACGCTTTCGCATTTTCGCTGCTGATGACCGGATTTTTGAAGAAGCTACCCGCATTTCCGTTCACTTTTGGATCGGGGAGTTTAGTCATGCGCATATGACAAACGGAATCAAACACTTCGCGTGGAGTAACAGTTGCCGGATCGAGACGGACGAGATCACCGTAGGTGAGGATCGGTTTCCATTGCTTCGCCAGACGCAGGCCGACGGCCACAATGACGTAGCGATCCTGATATTCGTGTTTGAATATACTGTCGCGATAGCCGAAGCGGCACTGCTCAGCGGTTAAACGCTGAGCGTTTCCCGTCGCTAATTCAATGCAGTCAACGTATTCGCAGACGTGTTTCAGTTCGATGCCGTAGGCACCGATATTTTGAATGGGTGACGATCCGGCGCATCCCGGTATCAACGCAAGGTTTTCCAGACCCGGCATCCCTTTTTCGAGGGTGTATTGCACCAGTTGGTGCCAGTTTTCTCCGGCTCCCACGTGCAGATGCCAGCTGTCTGCGCTCTCTTTAACATCAATTCCCATGATGCGGTTGACGATCACGGTCCCCGCAAAATCATCGAGAAACAGGACATTGCTTCCTTCGCCCAGAATCAGTACGGGTTCACCGTTTTCTGTTGCGTTTTGCCATGCGTTCAGCAATTGCTGAGCATTATCGGCACGTACAATTTGATTAGCATTCCGTTGAATACCAAAGGTATTCCAGGGCTTAAGGGAGTGGTTCATAGACGCTATCCTGATGCAAAAACCGGGATAGTTTACCGTATATACGATGGGATAGGTGATTAGTTTATGGAAACGAGGAATGTCCTGAAACGCAAAAAGGCCATCCTTCCGGATGGCCTCTTCACTTAATTGATGCCTGGCAGTTCCCTACTCTCGCATGGGGAGACCCCACACTACCATCGGCGCTACGGCGTTTCACTTCTGAGTTCGGCATGGGGTCAGGTGGGACCACCGCGCTACAGCCGCCAGGCAAATTCTGTTATCTGTATCAGGCTGAAAATATCGTCTCTTCGCCAAAACATCTTCGGCGTTGTAAGGTTAAGCCTCACGGTTCATTAGTATCGGTTAGCTCAACGCATCGCTGCGCTTACACACCCGACCTATCAACGTCGTCGTCTTCAACGTTCCTTCAGGACTCTCAAGGAGTCAGGGAGAACTCATCTCGGGGCAAGTTTCGTGCTTAGATGCTTTCAGCACTTATCTCTTCCGCATTTAGCTACCGGGCAGTGCCATTGGCATGACAACCCGAACACCAGTGATGCGTCCACTCCGGTCCTCTCGTACTAGGAGCAGCCCCCCTCAGTTCTCCAGCGCCCACGGCAGATAGGGACCGAACTGTCTCACGACGTTCTAAACCCAGCTCGCGTACCACTTTAAATGGCGAACAGCCATACCCTTGGGACCTACTTCAGCCCCAGGATGTGATGAGCCGACATCGAGGTGCCAAACACCGCCGTCGATATGAACTCTTGGGCGGTATCAGCCTGTTATCCCCGGAGTACCTTTTATCCGTTGAGCGATGGCCCTTCCATTCAGAACCACCGGATCACTATGACCTGCTTTCGCACCTGCTCGCGCCGTCACGCTCGCAGTCAAGCCAGCTTATGCCATTGCACTAACCTCCTGATGTCCGACCAGGATTAGCTGACCTTCGTGCTCCTCCGTTACTCTTTGGGAGGAGACCGCCCCAGTCAAACTACCCACCAGACACTGTCCGCAACCCGGATTACGGGTCCACGTTAGAACACCAGCCATTAAAGGGTGGTATTTCAAGGGCGGCTCCACGCAGACTGGCGTCCACGCTTCAAAGCCTCCCACCTATCCTACACATCAAGGACCAGTGTTCAGTGTCAAGCTATAGTAAAGGTTCACGGGGTCTTTCCGTCTTGCCGCGGGTACACTGCATCTTCACAGCGAGTTCAATTTCACTGAGTCTCGGGTGGAGACAGCCTGGCCATCATTACGCCATTCGTGCAGGTCGGAACTTACCCGACAAGGAATTTCGCTACCTTAGGACCGTTATAGTTACGGCCGCCGTTTACCGGGGCTTCGATCAAGAGCTTCGCGTTGCCGCTAACCCCATCAATTAACCTTCCGGCACCGGGCAGGCGTCACACCGTATACGTCCACTTTCGTGTTTGCACAGTGCTGTGTTTTTAATAAACAGTTGCAGCCAGCTGGTATCTTCGACTGATTTCAGCTCCACCCGCAGGGGCTTCACCTACATATCAGCGTGCCTTCTCCCGAAGTTACGGCACCATTTTGCCTAGTTCCTTCACCCGAGTTCTCTCAAGCGCCTTGGTATTCTCTACCTGACCACCTGTGTCGGTTTGGGGTACGATTTGATGTTACCTGATGCTTAGAGGCTTTTCCTGGAAGCAGGGCATTTGTCACTTCAGCACCGTAGTGCCTCGTCATCACACCTCAGCGTTAAAAAGGTACCGGATTTACCTGGAACCTCCGCCTACATGCTTAAACCGGGACAACCGTCGCCCGGCCGACATAGCCTTCTCCGTCCCCCCTTCGCAGTAACACCAAGTACAGGAATATTAACCTGTTTCCCATCGACTACGCCTTTCGGCCTCGCCTTAGGGGTCGACTCACCCTGCCCCGATTAACGTTGGACAGGAACCCTTGGTCTTCCGGCGAGCGGGCTTTTCACCCGCTTTATCGTTACTTATGTCAGCATTCGCACTTCTGATACCTCCAGCAACCCTCACAGGCCACCTTCAACGGCTTACAGAACGCTCCCCTACCCAACAACACATAGTGTCGCTGCCGCAGCTTCGGTGCATGGTTTAGCCCCGTTACATCTTCCGCGCAGGCCGACTCGACCAGTGAGCTATTACGCTTTCTTTAAATGATGGCTGCTTCTAAGCCAACATCCTGGCTGTCTGTGCCTTCCCACATCGTTTCCCACTTAACCATGACTTTGGGACCTTAGCTGGCGGTCTGGGTTGTTTCCCTCTTCACGACGGACGTTAGCACCCGCCGTGTGTCTCCCGTGATAACATTCTCCGGTATTCGTAGTTTGCATCGGGTTGGTAAGCCGGGATGGCCCCCTAGCCGAAACAGTGCTCTACCCCCGAAGATGAGTTCACGAGGCGCTACCTAAATAGCTTTCGGGGAGAACCAGCTATCTCCCGGTTTGATTGGCCTTTCACCCCCAGCCACAGGTCATCCGCTAATTTTTCAACATTAGTCGGTTCGGTCCTCCAGTTAGTGTTACCCAACCTTCAACCTGCCCATGGCTAGATCACCGGGTTTCGGGTCTATACCCTGCAACTTAACGCCCAGTTAAGACTCGGTTTCCCTTCGGCTCCCCTATTCGGTTAACCTTGCTACAGAATATAAGTCGCTGACCCATTATACAAAAGGTACGCAGTCACCTAACAAGTAGGCTCCCACTGCTTGTACGTACACGGTTTCAGGTTCTTTTTCACTCCCCTCGCCGGGGTTCTTTTCGCCTTTCCCTCACGGTACTGGTTCACTATCGGTCAGTCAGGAGTATTTAGCCTTGGAGGATGGTCCCCCCATATTCAGACAGGATACCACGTGTCCCGCCCTACTCTTCGAGTTCACAGCATGTGCATTTTCGTGTACGGGACTATCACCCTGTACCGTCGGACTTTCCAGACCGTTCCACTAACACACACGCTGATTCAGACTCCGGGCTGCTCCCCGTTCGCTCGCCGCTACTGGGGGAATCTCGGTTGATTTCTTTTCCTCGGGGTACTTAGATGTTTCAGTTCCCCCGGTTCGCCTCGTTAACCTATGTATTCAGTTAACGATAGTGTGTCGAAACACACTGGGTTTCCCCATTCGGACATCGCCGGGTCAAGGGTTCATATCACCTCGCCGGCGCTTTTCGCAGATTAGCACGTCCTTCATCGCCTCTGACTGCCAGGGCATCCACCGTGTACGCTTAGTCGCTTAACCTCACAACCCGAAGATGTTTCACTTCTGATTGCGAAAATTTGAGAGACTCGAACACACCATTAAGATGTGTCGTTTCAATTTTCAGCTTGATCCAGATTTTTAAAGAGCAAATATCTCAAACGTCACCCGAAGATGAGTTTTGAGATATGGAGGTCGGTGACTTTCACTCACAAACCAGCAAGTGGCGTCCCCTGGGAGGTCTGACCTCATCAGTTAACGCTTGGCGTCCCCTAGGGGATTCGAACCCCTGTTACCGCCGTGAAAGGGCGGTGTCCTGGGCCTCTAGACGAAGGGGACGTACAGTCTCAATCGCAAGACGCCTTGCTGTTTACTTTTCATCAGACAATCTGTGTGAGCACTACAAAGGCAGGTTCTTTAAGGTAAGGAGGTGATCCAACCGCAGGTTCCCCTACGGTTACCTTGTTACGACTTCACCCCAGTCATGAATCACAAAGTGGTAAGCGCCCTCCCGAAGGTTAAGCTACCTACTTCTTTTGCAACCCACTCCCATGGTGTGACGGGCGGTGTGTACAAGGCCCGGGAACGTATTCACCGTGGCATTCTGATCCACGATTACTAGCGATTCCGACTTCATGGAGTCGAGTTGCAGACTCCAATCCGGACTACGACGCACTTTATGAGGTCCGCTTGCCCTCGCGGGGTCGCTTCTCTTTGTATGCGCCATTGTAGCACGTGTGTAGCCCTGGTCGTAAGGGCCATGATGACTTGACGTCATCCCCACCTTCCTCCAGTTTATCACTGGCAGTCTCCTTTGAGTTCCCGGCCGGACCGCTGGCAACAAAGGATAAGGGTTGCGCTCGTTGCGGGACTTAACCCAACATTTCACAACACGAGCTGACGACAGCCATGCAGCACCTGTCTCACGGTTCCCGAAGGCACATTCTCATCTCTGAAAACTTCCGTGGATGTCAAGACCAGGTAAGGTTCTTCGCGTTGCATCGAATTAAACCACATGCTCCACCGCTTGTGCGGGCCCCCGTCAATTC
Source organism: Enterobacter sp. MALB-1 (assembly GCF_041021625.1). NCBI lineage: Bacteria > Pseudomonadati > Pseudomonadota > Gammaproteobacteria > Enterobacterales > Enterobacteriaceae > Enterobacter > Enterobacter sp. MALB-1. Next base: position 254,924 of record NZ_JBDPJL010000001.1, on the reverse strand, counting down.
ATTTGAGTTTTAACCTTGCGGCCGTACTCCCCAGGCGGTCGACTTAACGCGTTAGCTCCGGAAGCCACGCCTCAAGGGCACAACCTCCAAGTCGACATCGTTTACGGCGTGGACTACCAGGGTATCTAATCCTGTTTGCTCCCCACGCTTTCGCACCTGAGCGTCAGTCTTTGTCCAGGGGGCCGCCTTCGCCACCGGTATTCCTCCAGATCTCTACGCATTTCACCGCTACACCTGGAATTCTACCCCCCTCTACAAGACTCCAGCCTGCCAGTTTCGAATGCAGTTCCCAGGTTGAGCCCGGGGATTTCACATCCGACTTGACAGACCGCCTGCGTGCGCTTTACGCCCAGTAATTCCGATTAACGCTTGCACCCTCCGTATTACCGCGGCTGCTGGCACGGAGTTAGCCGGTGCTTCTTCTGCGGGTAACGTCAATCGACAAGGTTATTAACCTTATCGCCTTCCTCCCCGCTGAAAGTACTTTACAACCCGAAGGCCTTCTTCATACACGCGGCATGGCTGCATCAGGCTTGCGCCCATTGTGCAATATTCCCCACTGCTGCCTCCCGTAGGAGTCTGGACCGTGTCTCAGTTCCAGTGTGGCTGGTCATCCTCTCAGACCAGCTAGGGATCGTCGCCTAGGTGAGCCATTACCCCACCTACCAGCTAATCCCATCTGGGCACATCTGATGGCAAGAGGCCCGAAGGTCCCCCTCTTTGGTCTTGCGACGTTATGCGGTATTAGCTACCGTTTCCAGTAGTTATCCCCCTCCATCAGGCAGTTTCCCAGACATTACTCACCCGTCCGCCGCTCGTCACCCAGGAGCAAGCTCCCTGTGTTACCGCTCGACTTGCATGTGTTAGGCCTGCCGCCAGCGTTCAATCTGAGCCATGATCAAACTCTTCAATTTAAGTTTGATGCTCGTGAATTAAACTTCGTAATGAATTACGTATGTTCACTCAGAGACTTGGTATTCATTTATTGTCCGAAGACATTAAGAATCCATGTCACTTTGAGTGCCCACACAGATTGTCTGATAAATTGTTAAAGAGCAGTGCCGCTTCGCTTTCGCAGCGGCGCGGGGTGTGCATATTACGCTTTCCCGCTTCAGAGTCAAGCGTTTGTTTTCGCTTTTCCCTGCTGACCCGGCGGCGTGTGTGCCGTTGTTCCGTGTCAGTGGAGGCGCATTATAGGGAGTTATTCTGAGGTGACAAGCACAAAATACAAAAAACTTTTCGTTCGCTCACTTTTCAAACTTTACGCTTATTTAAACCGCGAATCGCCGGTTAAATGCGCAATTTCCCGCGCAAAACTGGCCACCTGCGACCAGTCGGTATAAACCACCTCTTTACGTGTATCCGTTTCCCCGCCAGTCATCTTCATAATCAGACGGATCATAAAGCGGTCATACCAGCGATATCGCGGATAACGCAGCGCCCCGGCAAAGACCGCACAAAGTTTTGGCTGCCAGGGAGAGTTCAGCAAAAACTTGCGCGTGTAGCTGTTAGTTTGTGGCGTACGCTTTTCTGCTTTACGGGCAACCAGATTGACCGAGTAGAACGCACTGGGCAGCTTATTGAGCACGTCCTTATGCTTTTTCACAAAACGATCCAGCGCGGGGTGGAAATGTCCATAACGAATAGATGCGCCAATCACCACGCGATCGTATTCCTGCCAGGCTATCAGCTCCGCCCGATTCAGGTTCACCACATCCGAGTAAATGCCCAGTTCTTTTAATTCAGACGCCAGATAAGAGGCAATCTCACGCGTTTGTCCGTCTCGCGTAGAGAAAAGAATAAGTGTTTTCACCGACGACTCCTTACTCGCGCCAGAATGTTGGGGTGAACAGGACCAGTAGCGTAAAGACCTCAAGACGCCCGAACAGCATATTGGCAATCAAGATCCACTTCGCGACCGGGTTCATGCTGGCAAAGTTATCCGCCACCACCCCCAGCCCAGGCCCCAGGTTATTCAGCGTTGCTACAACGGAGGCGAATGCTGAGAAATCATCCACACCTGTCGCAATGATGGCCAGCATGCTGACGATAAAGACCAGCGCATACGCCGAGAAGAAACCCCACACCGCTTCGAGGATACGTTCCGGCAGCGCTCGATTTCCCAGCTTGATGCTGTATACCGCGTTCGGGTGGACCAGGCGTTTCAGCTCGCGATTCCCCTGCTTGAACAAGAGCAGAATACGAATGACCTTCAGGCCCCCGCCCGTTGACCCCGCACAGCCCCCGATAAACGCAGAGCACAGCAGCAGTACCGGCAGGAAGAGCGGCCAGCGCGCAATGCTGTCTGTGGTAAAGCCCGCCGTGGTTGCCATCGACACGACCTGGAAAAAGGCCTGGTTTAGCGTCGTTACCGCCGAGTTATAGACATCATGGAACCACAGCACCAGCGTACAGATAACTACCAGCGTCAACTGGACGCCAATAAACATGCGAAACTCCGGATCGCGCCAGTACACCTTCAGGCTGCGCCCGCTCAGTAAAGAGAAGTGCAGGCCGTAGTTACAGCCGGAGATCAGCAGGAAAATAGCAATAATGGTGTTAATTGTCGGGCTGTCGAAATAGCCCACGCTGGCATCGTGCGTGGAAAATCCACCAATGGCGATAGTCGCAAAGCTGTGCCCGATGGCATCGAAAGCGGGCATTCCGGCAAACCACAGCGCCAGCGCGCAGGCCACCGTCAGCAACACATAGATCAGCCACAGCGTTTTCGCCGTTTCAGCAATACGCGGGCGCATCTTGTTATCTTTTAGCGGGCCAGGCATTTCAGCGCGATAGAGCTGCATCCCACCGACGCCCAGAATAGGGAGGATAGCCACGGCCAGGACGATGATCCCCATCCCGCCGAACCATTGCAGCATCTGGCGATAAAAGAGAATGGCGTGCGGTAGCGAATCCAGCCCCACCAGCGTTGTCGCTCCGGTGGTGGTTAAACCAGAGAAGGACTCAAAGAATGCATCGGTAATACTCAGATTGGGCTGTTCAGAGAAGATAAAGGGCAGCGAACCGACGCTTCCCAGCACCGTCCAGAACAGCACCACAATCAGAAACCCTTCGCGAGATTTCAACTCCCCCTTTTCCCTGCGGTTAGGCCACCACAGCAGCGAGCCAATCGCCAGCGCGACAAAAAACGTCTGGGTAAACGCGCGCCCCGCACCGTCCCGGTAGATAAGTGCCACCAGTCCAGGGAGAATCATCGTCCCGGAAAAGAGTATGACCAGCAGTCCAACGATTCGGGTAATGGCACGAAAATGCATCTCTGCCGCTTCCTTTGGTATTCAAAAGTGAGGTGGGGATTATTCTTCAATCGGCAGCAATTGCAACGAGCCGCGACTAAAATCAGCCAGTTTTGCTGAAAAAGCAGCCAGTTCCGCCTGAGGAAGCGCCACGCGTAATTGCACCATTGCCTCATATTCACTGTGTGCAATCACACCGTTAAATTGCTTAAGCAGCGTTTCTATACCCGAGAGCTGGGCGTAATCGCATAACAAAGTATATTCGGTAAGTGGCGTTTTGCGGGTTGTTATCAGCAGATTAAGTGCCTGCTGGACACCGCCACCGTAGGCTTTAACCAGCCCTCCTGTGCCTAACAAAATACCGCCATAATAGCGAACCACTACGGCGGTTATCTCGCCCACGCCGCTGCCCATCAGTTGAGAGAGCATGGGTTTACCGGCCGTGCCTGCCGGTTCACCGTCATCGGAAAACCCCAGCTGTTGTGAATCGTCCGGTGGCCCTGCCACCCACGCCACGCAGTGGTGACGGGCGTCAGGATGCTCAGCCCGGACGGACTCGACAAACACCTTTGCCGCCTCTACGCCATCGGTATGTGCCAACAGCGTAATAAAGCGGCTTTTCTTGATTTCCTCAACAAAGGTGACCGGTTCAGCCGGTATCAGCCAGCTATCCATCAGGCCAGCTTCAGGTCTCGCGTCATGTTCTCGATACCGTTTTCGTGAACCACCACGTTATCTTCGATGCGAATGCCGCCAAACGGCTTCAGCGCGTCAATTTTTTCCCAGTTGAAGTGCTTACTGAACTGCCCTTCACGCCATGGCGCTAACAGCGATTCAATAAAGTAGATCCCCGGTTCAATCGTCAGCACCATGCGCGGCGCAAGAATACGGGTGCAGCGCAGGTAAGGATATTTAGACGGTGCCGCCAGGTGCGTACCGGTATCATCCTGCATGAAGCCTGCAACGTCGTGAACCTGCAGACCCAGCGGGTGGCCAATACCGTGAGGCATAAATGGCCCGGTCAGATCGTTCTCCACCATCGCCTCTTCGCTCATGTCTTTCACAATCTGATGCTTACGCAGCAGTTTCGCGATGCGCTGATGGAACTGAATATGGTAATCCACATAGCTGGTGCCCGCTTTCATGGTGCTGATAAGCGCCAGTTGCTCATCGTTCACGTCTTTAATCAGGTGTGCAAAATCGGTGTCGCCATTCGCCGCCCAGGTACGGGTCAGGTCTGCCGCGTAGCCGTTGTACTCTGCACCGGCGTCCAGCAGGAAGCTGCGCATTTCGGACGGAACCTGGTGATCCAGTCTGGTGTAGTGCAGAACAGATGCGTGTTCATTGAGCGCAACGATGTTGCTGTAAGGCACGTCGGTATCACGATGACCGGTGGCAGTCAGGTAGGCCTGGTTAATATCGAACTCGCTCATGCCGGACAGGAACGCTTCGTGCGCCGCGCGGTGGCCGGTAACAGCCGTTTTTTGCGCTTCACGCATGCAGTAAAGTTCGTAGTCGGTCTTATACGCGCGATAGTAATGCAGATAATCCAGCACCCCTTTCGGGTTGAGTTTGTCCGCCGGAATATCCAGACCCAGCGCACGCTCCGCCACCGGGCCAATATAGGCGATGTTACCGCGCGCAGCAGGCAGCTGGCTGCCAATGCCGTCGGCTTTTGGTAATGCAATGACGTCCACTTCTTCCGTCCAGAAGCTGGTTGGCAGCGGTTCCACGTTGTGCCAGTAATCCACCGGCAGATAGAACCACAGTTTCGGCTTATTCACGCCATCCACCAGCAGCCAGCAATTGGGAACCTGTGTTACCGGCACCCAGGCTTTAAACTGCGGGTTGACCTTGAAGGGATAGGCATGGTCATCAAGAAATGTATTCATCAGCTCGCCGGAGTGGATCAGCAGAGCATCCAGTTTAAAGCGCGCCAGTACATCGCGGGTACGTTCCTGTAGGGTAACGATATGATTTTTATAGAGCGAAGCCAGTGAGTCCATCATTCTTCCTTTCGTTTTTTTGACCTCAAGTCCTCGCATCTTAGCACACCTGACTCCGGCTGCGTGATTTCCACCGACCGTGATCAATGCAGCAATTTCTTAATGAGTAATTTGCATTTTATTAACATAAATTCCACACTCCGTCTCATCTGGTATGACCAGATCCACTTGCTGGATTCAGGAGACTGACATGCTCTACAAAGGCGACACCCTGTACGTAGACTGGCTGGAAGATGGCATCGCCGAACTGGTGTTCGATGCCCCCGGCTCAGTGAATAAGCTCGATACCGCGACGGTGGCCAGTCTTGGCCAGGCGCTGGATGTACTTGAAAAGCAATCTGATTTAAAAGGGTTGCTGCTGCGCTCCAACAAAGCAGCCTTTATTGTCGGTGCCGATATCACCGAATTCCTCTCGCTGTTCCTGGTGCCTGAAGAACAACTGAGCCAGTGGCTGCATTTTGCCAATAGCGTCTTTAATCGCCTGGAAGATTTGCCCGTTCCTACGATCTCCGCCGTTAATGGCTACGCGCTGGGCGGCGGCTGCGAGTGTGTGCTGGCAACCGACTACCGACTGGCGACGCCAGACCTGCGCATTGGCCTGCCGGAAACGAAGCTAGGCATCATGCCGGGCTTTGGTGGCTCTGTGCGTATGCCGCGCATGCTGGGTGCCGATAGCGCACTGGAGATCATCGCTGCCGGTAAAGATGTCGGCGCGGAACAGGCGCAAAAAATCGGCCTGGTGGACGGCGTGGTTAAGCCAGAAAAACTGATTGAAGGCTCCATCGCCATCCTGCGTCAGGCCATTAACGGCGATCTCGACTGGAAAGCCAAACGTCAGCCGAAGCTGGAGCCGTTAAAGCTCAGCAAAATTGAAGCCACTATGAGTTTCACCATCGCCAAAGGCATGGTGATGCAGACGGCGGGTAAACACTACCCGGCCCCAATCACGGCGGTGAAAACCATTGAAGCGGCGGCTCGTCTGGGCAGGGATGAAGCCCTGAAACTCGAAAACCAGAGCTTTGTGCCGCTGGCGCACACCAACGAAGCCCGTGCGCTGGTCGGTATCTTCCTTAACGATCAGTTCGTGAAAGGCAAAGCCAAACAGCTGACCAAAAACGTTGAAACGCCAAAACACGCAGCGGTACTCGGCGCTGGCATTATGGGCGGCGGAATCGCTTACCAGTCGGCCTGGAAAGGCGTGCCGGTGGTGATGAAAGATATCAGCGATAAATCCCTGACGCTGGGCATGACCGAAGCGGCCAAACTGCTGAATAAACAACTGGAGCGCGGCAAGATTGATGGGCTGAAACTTGCAGGCGTGATCGCCACTATCCAGCCGACGCTGGAATACAGCGGTTTTGACCGTGTGGACGTGGTGGTTGAGGCCGTCGTCGAAAACCCGAAAGTCAAAAAAGCGGTACTGGCGGAAACCGAAGACAAGGTTCGCCCTGATACCGTGCTGGCGTCTAACACCTCCACTATTCCGATTAGCGAGCTAGCGAGCGTGCTGAAGCGCCCGGAAAACTTCTGCGGGATGCACTTCTTCAACCCGGTACACCGCATGCCGCTGGTCGAAGTGATCCGTGGTGAAAAAACGTCTGACGAAACCATTGCGAAGGTGGTGGCGTGGGCCAGCAAAATGGGCAAAACGCCGATTGTGGTGAACGACTGCCCTGGCTTCTTTGTTAATCGCGTGCTGTTCCCCTACTTTGCCGGTTTCAGCCAGTTGCTGCGCGACGGCGCAGATTTCCGCAAAATCGACAAAGTGATGGAAAAACAGTTCGGCTGGCCGATGGGCCCGGCGTATCTGCTGGACGTCGTCGGCATCGACACTGCCCATCACGCGCAGGCGGTGATGGCGGCAGGCTTCCCGCAGCGTATGCAGAAAGATTATCGCGACGCGATTGACGCGCTGTTCGACGCCAACCGCTTCGGGCAGAAAAACGGTCTGGGCTTCTGGCGCTATAAAGAAGACAGCAAAGGCAAACCGAAGAAAGAAGAAGATCCGGCGGTGGATGGCCTGCTGGCCGACGTATGCCCGCCAAAACGCGACTTCACCGACGACGAGATCATCGCCCGCATGATGATTCCAATGATCAACGAAGTGGTGCGTTGCCTGGAAGAAGGCATCATCGCCAGCCCGGCAGAAGCCGACATGGCGCTGGTCTACGGCCTCGGTTTCCCTCCGTTCCACGGCGGCGCGTTCCGCTGGCTGGATACGCTCGGCAGTGCCCGCTATCTCGATATGGCTCAGCAATACCAGCACCTCGGCCCGCTGTATGAAGTGCCGGAAGGTCTGCGTAACAAAGCGCGCCATAACGAACCCTATTATCCAGCAGTGGAGCCAGCCCGTCCGGTTGGCGAGCTGAAAACGGCTTAAGGAGTCACAATGGAAAAGGTTGTCATTGTTGATGCAATTCGCACCCCGATGGGCCGTTCAAAGGGCGGTGCTTTCCGGAACGTGCGTGCGGAAGATCTCTCCGCGCACCTGATGCGTAGCCTGCTGGCGCGTAACCCGGCGCTGGACCCCGCTGCGCTCGACGATATCTACTGGGGCTGCGTGCAGCAGACCCTGGAGCAAGGCTTCAACATCGCCCGCAACGCCTCGCTGCTGGCGGAAATCCCACATTCCGTTCCGGCCGTCACCGTTAACCGTCTGTGTGGTTCGTCAATGCAGGCGCTGCACGACGCGGCACGCATGATCATGACCGGTGATGCGCAGGCATGCCTGGTGGGTGGCGTAGAGCATATGGGCCATGTTCCCATGAGCCACGGCGTGGATTTTCATCCAGGCATGAGCCGTAACGTGGCGAAAGCTGCGGGCATGATGGGGCTGACCGCCGAAATGCTCTCCCGCCTTCACGGTATTAGCCGTGAAATGCAGGATGCATTCGCCGCACGTTCACACGCTCGCGCCTGGGCTGCCACGCAGTCCGGTGCGTTTAAGAATGAGATCATCCCAACCGGTGGCCACGATGCTGACGGCGTACTGAAGCAGTTCAACTACGACGAAGTGATCCGCCCGGAAACGACCGTTGAAGCCCTCTCCACGCTGCGTCCGGCCTTTGATCCGGTGACCGGTACGGTGACGGCGGGCACCTCGTCTGCGCTGTCTGACGGTGCAGCCGCGATGCTGGTGATGAGCGAAAGCCGTGCCCGTGAGCTGGGCCTGACGCCGCGCGCCCGCGTGCGTTCGATGGCCGTCGTCGGCTGCGATCCTTCAATCATGGGCTACGGCCCGGTTCCGGCCTCGAAGCTGGCGCTGAAAAAAGCGGGATTAACCGCCAGCGATATCGATCTGTTTGAGATGAACGAAGCGTTCGCCGCGCAGATCCTGCCATGCATTAAAGATCTGGGGCTGATGGAGCAGATCGACGAGAAGATTAACCTCAACGGCGGCGCGATCGCGCTGGGTCACCCGCTGGGCTGCTCCGGTGCACGTATCAGCACCACGCTGCTCAACCTGATGGAACGCAAAGATGCCCAGTTTGGTCTGGCGACGATGTGTATCGGGCTGGGTCAGGGTATCGCGACGGTGTTTGAGAGAGTGTAAGGCTATAACGTAGGCCCGATAAGCATCGCACCATCGGGCTTTTGCCGGGAGGCGCTACGCTTTCCCGGCCTACGAGAGGTATCTCACCGCTGTTGGCGAAGAGAGACAGTTTAGTTGCCGTTCTTCCCGCCTGTCAGGGGCGGGTTTTTTATTTAAATGAACGCAAACGCATCACCGAACAGACGATCTTCACGTGCACCACGTTCGTTACAGAACAGGTCGCGGGCAATTTTCGCCATCTCAAAACGACCCGCGATGTAGATGTCGTGTTCTGCCAGCGTACCGTAATCCTGCAATACTGCCGTCAGCACCGTTCCGCTACGCCCGCGCCAGCCCTCTTCCGGCTGCTCGACAACCGGCTCAACGCGCAGGTGAGGATGATTCACGCTCAGTGCTTCCAGCTCAGACAGATCGTAAAGATGTTTCTCTTCGCGGCCGCCCCAGTAGATGGTGATATCACGATTAGGGTTACGCGCCAGTGCAGTCAACAAAATGGAGCGCACATAGGAGAAACCTGTACCACCGGCAATCAGGATCAGCGGACGGTCCTCGTCTTCACGCAGCCAGGCTTCGCCGTGCGGAATATCCACCACGATTTCACGTTCTTTCAGAATGCGGTCCATCACGGCCATCGCGTACAGGTTAAGCTCAGACGCACCGATATGAAGCTCAATAAATTCCTGCTCTGCGGGCGTGGAAGCCATCGAGAAAGGACGCTTATCACGCTCATCCATCACGACCATCAGGTACTGACCAGCGCGGAAAGAGAATGCCGCTTCAGGCACTAAACGGACGCGATATACGGTGTCGGTAATAGCATCTACCGAGGTCACTTTACAGCTTAAGGTTGTCATTCGCTCTCTCTGTCGGGAAGTCTATAGGGCTTAACGGTCAGCTTCAGATTTACCGTTACTCATTATGGCCAGTTCGTCCCAGATCGCGTCAATTCGCGCGGTCACGGCAGGATCTTTTCTGATCGGGCGACCCCATTCACGCTCGGTTTCGCCGGGCCATTTATTCGTGGCATCCAGTCCCATTTTTGAGCCAAGACCGGAAACCGGCGAGGCAAAATCCAGATAATCTATCGGTGTGTTTTCCACTAACACCGTATCACGCGCGGGGTCCATACGCGTGGTAATGGCCCAGATAACGTCATTCCAGTCGCGGGCGTTGACGTCATCATCGCAGACGATAACAAATTTTGTATACATAAACTGACGCAGGAAAGACCATACGCCCATCATCACGCGTTTAGCGTGACCGGCATACTGCTTCTTCATCGTCACGACTGCCAGACGATAGGAACACCCTTCCGGCGGCAGATAGAAATCAACGATTTCCGGGAACTGCTTTTGCAGAATGGGCACGAACACTTCGTTCAGCGCCACGCCCAGTACCGCCGGTTCATCCGGTGGACGCCCCGTGTACGTCGAGTGGTAGATCGCATCTTCACGTTGCGTAATGTGCGTCACGGTGAACACCGGGAAGTGATCAACTTCGTTGTAATAACCTGTGTGGTCGCCGTATGGTCCTTCCGGTGCCAGCTCACCCTGCTCAATATACCCTTCCAGCACAATCTCAGCGCTGGCCGGTACTTCCAGGTCATTAGAAATACATTTCACAACTTCGGTTTTGGTGCCGCGCAGCAGGCCCGCAAACGCATATTCAGAGAGCGTATCGGGGACAGGCGTGACGGCTCCCAGAATCGTGGCCGGGTCAGCACCCAGCGCCACGGATACCGGAAAACGCTCGCCCGGATGTGCCGCACACCACTCCTGGAAATCCAGCGCGCCGCCGCGATGGGACAACCAGCGCATGATGAGCTTGTTTTTGCCAATCAGTTGCTGACGGTAAATTCCGAGGTTTTGCCGCTCTTTGTGTGGGCCACGCGTAACGGTCAGCCCCCAGGTAATGAGCGGTGCGGCATCTTCAGGCCAGCATTGCATAATCGGGATACGGGTCAGGTCAACCGCATCACCTTCCAGCACTTTTTGCTGGCACGGCGCACCGCGCAGGCGTTTGGTTGGCATGTTCAGCACCTGCTTAAACTGCGGCAGTTTGTCGAACAGATCGCGGAAGCCTTTTGGCGGCTCCGGCTCTTTCAAAAAGGCCAGCAACTTACCCACTTCACGCAACGCCGTGACATCTTCTTGCCCCATACCGAGCGCCACGCGCTTAGGCGTACCAAACAGGTTGCACAGCACTGGCATAGAGTAGCCTTTCGGGTTTTCAAACAGCAGAGCAGGGCCACCGGCACGCAGAGTGCGGTCAGCAATTTCTGTCATTTCCAGATAAGGATCAACAGGGAGCGTAATGCGTTTGAGTTCGCCCTGCTTTTCCAGCAGCGCCAGGAAGTCGCGTAGATCGTGGTATTTCATGCAGTTAGTCATGGCCTCTCTGTAAGCGCTTCATTATACGGCGTAAGCCAGCGTGATGCTGTAATTTTGTTAAATTAGCGTGAACTTCCGCTACTTACTCCCTTTCAGGCCATTATAATCACCTTAGCGATCCCGCCAGGGTTTTGATATGCTTGCGCCCCGAACTAAGGGAAAGAGTGATTATGCAGGCCTGGTATTTACTGTATTGCAAACGCGGGCAACTTCAGCGCGCGCAGGAACATCTTGAACGTCAGTCGGTAAACTGCCTGACGCCCGTGATCACGCTTGAAAAAATGCAGCGTGGGAAACGCGCAACGGTCAGTGAACCTCTGTTTCCGAACTATCTGTTCGTTGAATTTGACCCGGAAGTGATCCACACCACAACCATTAGCGCCACGCGCGGCGTCAGCCATTTTGTGCGTTTTGGTGCCCATCCGGCAATGGTGCCTTCATCGGTTATTCACCAGCTTTCTGTCTATCAACAGCCTGAAGGCATCACCGACCCTGAGACCCCTTACGCGGGTGACAGCGTGGTGATCACCGAAGGTGCTTTTGAAGGATTACAGGCTATCTTTTCTGAGCCGGATGGCGAAGCACGCTCCATGCTGCTCCTCAATCTGTTGAACAAGCAGGTGTTACAGAGCGTTAAAAACACCGACTTCCGCAAAGTTTAAAACTGCACCCCGAACACGCGGCGCACATTGTCATCCGTCTGCGCCGCCAGCCACTGCGGATCGTCCCCGCGCCAGTGCGCGACGCTCTCAACAATATGCCCCAGATAAGCCGGTTCGTTACGCCGCGAAGCTGGTTTTGGTTTCATATCGCGCGGGAGAAGATACGGTGCATCCGTTTCAACCAGCAGGCGGTCGGCCGGGATCACAGGCAGCAACTCACGAAGCTCTAATCCGCGGCGCTCATCGCAGACCCAACCCGTAATGCCCAGATAAAGACCGCGATTAAGGCAATCAAGCGCCTCCTGACGAGAACCGGTAAAGCAGTGCAGTACTGCGCCCGGCAGTTTGTCCAGCCACGGCTCCAGGAGTGCGAGAAAACGCTCATGCGCGTCGCGACAGTGCATAAACACCGGCATCCCAAGCTCTGCGGCCAGCGCAAGCTGTGCGGTGAATGCCTTTTCCTGCTCCTCCGGTGTAGAGAAGTTACGGTTAAAATCGAGCCCACACTCGCCAATGGCAACCACCTCTGGCGTTTTAGCAAGTTTATGGAGCGACTCTGCGCTGTTATTTGTCCACTGGCTACTGTCATGAGGGTGGACGCCTGCAGTAGACCAACAGTGTGCGTAGCGTTGTGCCAGTAGCTGCGCCTGCTCACTTTCATGAAGATTAGTCCCCGTCAGCAAAAGCCCTTTCACACCGGCGGTAAAGGCGCGCGCAACCACCTCATCGCGATCTTTCGCAAACTGCGAGCTGGTCAGGTTAAGCCCAATATCAAACATGCTAATCCCCATATAACAACCGCCCTGACGGGCGGCTGGTTTTATTCTTCTGTGGTCTTTTCAGGTTCGTCGTCTTCGTCGTCCTGTGGACGTCGCTTGCCTACATAGAAGCGCGAGAAGAACACGCCAACTTCAAACAGGCAGTACATCGGTATTGCCAGTAAAGTCTGCGAGAAAACATCCGGTGGCGTCAGCAACATACCAACAACAAACGCGCCCACCAGGATATACGGACGTTTTTTTCGCAGATCTTCTGGCGTGGTTACGCCCACCCAGCAGAGCAGAACAATCGCGACCGGCACTTCAAACGCCACGCCAAAGGCCATAAACAGTGCCATGACGAAACTGAGGTAACTGGCGATGTCCGTCGACACCTGAACGCCTTCCGGCGCGGTATGCGTCAGGAAGCCAAAGGCCAGCGGGAAGACCACGAAATAGGCGAACGCCATACCGATATAGAACAGCAGCGAGCTGGATACCAGCAGCGGGATCACCAGTTTACGTTCATGCTTGTACAGTGCCGGGGCCACAAACGCCCAGACCTGGTACAAAATGACCGGCGCAGACGCAATCAACGAAACCCAAAACGTCAGCTTGATCGGGGTGAAAAACGGCGAGGCAACGTCCGTTGCAATCATCGTTGCACCCAACGGCATCTGCTTAATCAGCGGCGCAGAAACCACCTGGTAGATATCGTTGGCGAAATAAACCAGGCATAAGAAAATTAGGCAAACCGCAATAATGCAGTTTAACAGGCGCTTACGCAGCTCAATAAGGTGCGTAATGAGCGGTTGAGTATCATCTACTGCCATGTTTACGCTTTATCACTCGACGAGGGGGATGATTCGGAAACGGGCGCGGCGGGCTTTACTTCAGCCGCTTTAACAACGGGCTCTTCCGGTTGCACCTGTTTTTTCACTTCGGATTCCTGCGGCGTCTGTTCTGGCGCGGCGGCCTGATGCTCTGCGCTGGAAGGCGTTACCCCTTCGCGCTGCTCTTCGCTGCCCTTCACCACCGGATTATGGATGGTATTCGCTTCATCGCTCGCCTTTTCAGGATCGTTGATGCTGTAAGAACGCTTCATCGATTCCGCCGCTTCGCGCAGTTCGTCCATAGAGGCTTTCAGCTCTGGCGTCAGGTTTTCCATGCTCGCCTTCTCAACCTTTTTCAGGCTGTCCTGAAACTCCTGGAGCTTAAGTTCCTGCGCCAGCTCGTTCTGTACAGTCGTTGCCAGCGAGCGAAGCGCCCGCACCCAACCCGCAACGGTTTTCACCGCAACAGGTAAACGCTGCGGCCCCAGTACAATCAGGCCAATCACAAAGACCAGCAGCAACTCACCAAAACCAATGTCGAACACGAATTACACCTGCTCTTTATCGTGGCGTTTAGCGTCTTCCTTTTTGGCTTCATCTTGCTTGTCGGCGATGGGTTTAGCAGTAAAGTCCGCATCCTGACTGGATTTATCCTGCTTATTCTCATCATCGCCCATGGCTTTCTTAAAGCCTTTGATAGATGCGCCAAGATCGGAACCGATAGAACCGAGTTTCTTCGTGCCAAACAGCAGCACAACGATGACGGCAATAATTAACAATTGCCAGATACTGATACCACCCATACATGTTCCCCAGTGACAGATGATTAATTAGTCAGGCCGCATTATACGTATGCGACCCGTCGATAGCGACGCTAATTCAGCGCGTTTTTCTCCAGCCAGCAAGCCAGACCACAGCGCCTGCAGCCATCAGCCAGGCGGGCATCATTTGCCAGTCCGGGCGATTGATCAGCAACAACGTGCCACTTAACAGCAGTGTAGCCCCAATCCCAAAGAGATAACGTGACTGCCCCTGGCGCACGCGGCTGGATTGAAGCTCGCGAGCGATTTTATCCATGCTGTGCTGAAGGTTCTTGCTCTGACGCAAACTGTCGTAAACCAGTTCAGGAATTTCAGGCATTTTTTCAATCCAGAACGGGCCTTTCTCTTTCAGAGAGCGCACCAGCGCTGGAATACCGACCTGATCCTTAATCCAGGATTCAAGGAAAGGTTTCGCGGTTTTCCACAAGTCTAACTGAGGATAGAGCTGGCGGCCTACGCCCTCAACGTAAAGTAATGTTTTCTGAAGTAAAACTAATTGAGGCTGCACTTCCATGTTGAAGCGACGCGCGGTGTTGAACAGGTTCAGTAAAACGTGGCCGAAGGAGATCTCTGCCAGGGGTTTTTCGAAAATAGGCTCACACACGGTACGGATCGCGAACTCAAACTCTTCGACGTTAGTATCTGGCGGAACCCAGCCTGAATCCACGTGCAGCTCGGCCACCTTTCGGTAGTCGCGGTTAAAGAAGGCGATAAAGTTCTCGGCGAGGTAACGCTTATCTTCTTTGTTCAGCGAACCCACAATCCCGCAATCAATACCGATATACTTCGGATTCTCAGGGTGCTCATAGCTGACAAAAATGTTTCCCGGATGCATATCGGCATGGAAAAAACTGTCGCGGAACACCTGGGTAAAGAAGACCTGCACGCCACGCTCGGCCAACAGCTTCATGTTAGTCCCCTGTTTTTCCAGGGCAACCACATCCGATACCGGAATACCGTAGATACGTTCCATCACCATCATGTTCTGGCTGCAATAGTCAGAGTAAACCTCAGGAACATACAACATCGGGCTGTCTTCGAAATTACGGCGCAACTGGATGGCGTTCGCTGACTCACGCAGCAGGTTTAACTCATCAATCAGCGTTTTTTCATATTCTCGCACCACTTCCAGTGGGCGTAGACGACGTCCGTCAGGGAGCAGACGCGGCACCCAGCGAGCCAGACGATAAATCAGCTTCATGTCAGCTTTAATGATCGGCAGGATATCCGGGCGAATAACCTTAATCACCACATCTTTGCCGTTTTCCTTCAGCCGCGCCGTATGCACCTGAGCAATAGACGCAGACGCCAGGGGTTGGATGTCGAAATCGTCAAACCAGGTTTCAACAGGAATATTTCCCATTGCCTCTTCGATCTGTTTCTTCGCTCTTTCGCCGTCAAACGGCGCGACGCGATCCTGTAGCAAGGCCAGTTGATCGGCAATTTGCGGCGGGAAGAGATCCCGGCGGGTAGAGAGCATCTGCCCAAACTTGATCCATACCGGGCCAAGCTCTTGTAGCGCCAGACGCAGGCGTTCCCCCAGCGGCTGACCTTTATGGCGATTGGGCATCCAGAACAACATCCGCCGCCAGATTCGAAGTGGCAGCGTGATACGCATTTTGGGGATAAGCTCGTCGAGCCCGTAACTCAAAAAGGTGTGGACGATAAAGTAGAGGCGCCGAATTTCACCAGGCGTCATTTGCCCTCCAGTTTTTCCAGCCGTTTGGTTAACGCATCAACCGCACGTTCAACCGCTGCGGTCTCTTCCGCAAACCATGCCACTTCCAGTGGTCCGGGTGCCATACGCCACTCTTCGGTGAGCACTTCTGCCGCATAGCGCTGTTGTCGCTGCAGGCTTTTGCGCAGGAAAGCCGTACCGCCATGAATGGCTTTGCTCATCCCTTCTGCAGCAATATCGCCTATATACGGTGCCAGCAGTTCTGCCGGGTCGAACTCGGCTAAATCGCTCAGTGCAACGAAATTCTGCACGACCTGGATGTCGCCCTCAACTTCAAGCTCGCCGCTGCGGATCAGCGCCGTCAGTCGCTGACGATCTCGTAGTTTGGGCAGCACGCTCAAATGCGTAATAACCGAGCAGTCAGCCTCGCCTTCCCACTCACCCAGAACGTCAAGCTGGCGTTCGCTGAAAACCAGCACAAGCGGCGTCGAGAACTCTTTTAAAACAATACGCAAAACCTTTCCGTTTAACCGCTGACGTGCGGTTTTCAGCGCCGGTGCGCGGTACAAAAAGGCGTTCAGTGCATTCTCAATGCCTGCGGTGACTAAGGGTTTAAAGGGCACAGGAGACCTCCACTCAGAACTTATAACCGCGATGAAGCGCAACGACACCTGCCGTCATATTGAAGTATTCAACATTCTCAAATTCCGCATCCTGCATCATGGCTTTCAGGGTGTCCTGATCCGGGTGCATACGAATGGATTCGGCCAGGTAGCGATAGCTCTCGGCGTCGTTTGCCACCAGCTCACCAATACGCGGAAGAACGTGGAACGAATAGGCGTCGTAGGCTTTGCTCAGCGGATCGATAATCGGCTTAGAGAATTCGAGCACCAGCAGGCGTCCACCCGGCTTGAGCACGCGGTACATGGAGCGCAGCGCTTTGTCTTTATCGGTCACATTACGCAGCCCGAACGAGATAGTGATGCAGTCAAAGGTGTTATCCGGGAACGGCAGCGCTTCCGCGTTTGCCTGCACATATTCCACATTACCCACCACGCCGATGTTACGCAGTTTCTCGCGTCCCATTTTCAGCATGGAATCGTTGATATCTGCCAGCACCACGCGGCCGGTTTCACCCACCAGACGGGAGAATTTCGCCGTCAGGTCGCCGGTGCCACCTGCCAGATCCAGCACCGTTTGTCCGCGACGCACGCCGCTACAGTCGATGGTGAAGCGCTTCCACAAGCGATGAATGCCGAACGACATCAAGTCATTCATCACATCGTACTTCGCCGCCACGGAATGAAATACGTGGGCCACCATGTCAGCCTTCTGCGCTTTGGCGACAGTCTGAAAGCCAAAGTGCGTCGTGTCTTGTGAATCGTCAACCATCTCAGAGCCTGCTAATCAGTCAAATGTTCGTGAAGTGTAACAGATTGGGCGCGTTTGCCCTACGTTTCAACCACCGCGAAAGAAACGCGTCGGCTGCTCTTCTGGCGATAAATCCGCCGCTAAATCGTTGTCTTTGTTGTCTGTCTTTTGCTCACCCTCTCCTGCGCGAAGGCGAAACTCCTCGTCCTGAGCCGTTGCCTGTTCAACCAATTCCGGATTAATCTCGCGTTTCACTTCTACGCCCAGGCTACGAAATGCCTCGGCTTGCGCCAGCAGGTTGCCGCGCCCGGAGGAGAGTTTTTTCATCGCCTGACGATAGTTATCCTGCGCGCGATCCAGGCTCTGCCCAACCGAGGACATATCGTCCACGAAAAGACGCATTTTGTCGTACAACTTGCTGGCCCGGTCAGCAATCTGCTGTGCGTTACGGCTCTGGTGCTCATAGCGCCACAGGTTGGCAATGGTACGTAACGCCACCAGCAGCGTGGTAGGGCTGACCAGCATAATGTTATTTTTTAACGCTTCGGTGATCAGTTCGGGCTGCCTGTCGAGCGCCAACAGGAATGCAGGCTCTACCGGGATAAACATCAGGACATAGTCGAGCGAGCGGAGACCTGGAAGCTGTTGATAATCCTTCCTGCCCAGCAGACGAATGTGATTACGCACGGAGGCAATATGCTCCTGCAACGCCGACTCACGGGTGTAATCGTCTTCGGCATTGAAATAGCGCTCGTAGGCCACCAGCGTCATTTTGGCATCAATCACCACGTCTTTACCCTGCGGCAGACGCACAATCACATCCGGCTGCATCCGCGAACGGGCATCGTTTTCGATGCTGACCTGCGTTTCATATTCGTACCCTTCACGCAGACCAGAGGCTTCCAGCACGCGCGTCAGGACGACTTCACCCCAGTTTCCCTGGGTTTTGTTATCTCCTTTCAGTGCACGGGTCAGGTTGACCGCCTCCTGTGCCATCTGCGCGTTCAACTGCTGGAGATTGCGAATTTCATGTGCCAGGGTGTGGCGCTCACGCGCCTCCTGACCAAAGCTGTCCTGCACCTGACGACGAAAACCGTCCAACTGTTCGCGCAGCGGTGTCAGCAGGCTGTTAAGACTCTGACGGTTTTGCTCGTCGACGCGGCGGTTGCTGTGCTCAAAAATGCGATTGGCAAGGTTCTCAAACTGCTCGCTGAGGCGCTGCTCGCTGTTAATCATCTGGCGGATTTTGTCTTCCGCATGCAACTGGGTGGATTCGAGACGGGTGGTCACTTCGCGCAGATCGGCCTCCAGCGAGGTGTTGATGTCACGCAGGTTGCGCAGTTCATTGTTAAGCAGTTCGCACTCATCACGCCAGCGTTCGCTCAGAGCAAGCTGCTGTTTTGCCGCACTTAACCCAGCAACTATCTCCTCGCGCTCTGCCAGTTGATCGGCCTTCTGCTGCGCGTGCTGATAACTTGAAATCAGCCACCCTATCGCCACGCCCACCAGCGCAATCACCGCATAAATCAGGATTGAGAGATCCACAATGCCCCCTGCATCAATGTATTACCGCACAAAATAGAATTGTGCTGTATAAACGTCCAGTTTGAAAGGGTTTTCCTGCGAGGCGCTACGCAAAAAATAAAGGCCGAACGCGCCGGCCTTTTATCTTGAAAGGGAGGACTAGATAAGACGGCGAGCCGCTTCCACCACGATTTTCACCGCATGACTTTCGGTCTGCTTCATGGTTTCAGCGTTCGGGATCTCCTGCTGGGTACGGTTGACGATAACGCCCGCCACCATACCGGCACGCAGACCCTGGCTTGCGCACATGGTCAGCAGGGTTGCAGATTCCATTTCATAGTTCATTACGCCCATAGACTGCCACTCTTCCATTGAACCTTTGAAGCGGCTCACCACGCGGCCAGAGAAGGTATCGTAGCGCTCCTGGCCAGGGTAGAAGGTATCAGAGGATGCAGTGACGCCCACGTGGGTGGTTGCGCCCACAGATTTCGCGGCTTCAACCAGCGCAGTGGTACATTCGAAATCCGCCACTGCCGGGAATTCCATTGGTGCAAAGTGCAGGCTGGCACCGTCCAGTCGCACAGACGCGGTCGTCACCAGCACGTCGCCCACGTTAATGTGCGGCTGAATCGCACCGGTAGTACCGATACGCAGGAAAGTACGAATGCCCAATTGTGCCAGTTCTTCCACGGCGATAGAGGTAGACGGGCCACCGATACCGGTGGAGCACACGATCACCGCTTTGCCATCCAGCTCTGCACGCCAGGTGGTGAATTCACGATGGGCAGCCAGCTTGACCGGCTTATCCATCAGCGCGGCGATCTTTTCCACACGCTCCGGATCGCCAGGGACGATAGCCAGCGTAGCCCCTTGTAAATCGTTTTTAGTGAGGCCGAGATGAAAAACATCAGACTTGGACATAGGTGACTCCTCTGTGGGTCGGTTAGTCAGAAGAAGTAAAACGGTACTTTACAGAAGCAAAGGGCTTAATTTCGTGATGAAACTCACCATGAATGAAAATGATTGCAGTTAATTTCCACAAAATAGTGATTTACATCACATTAACAAGTTATATCGTGGGATGCTGCACAAAAGATAGACTGTATAAGGCACTGTGGGTTGTTAACCTGGTGACTATATTTACCTTTGCGCTAACTCATTGGTACGGAGAATGCCATGACTGAAAAAACCGGTTTTGCACCTGCTGCGGCTCCGCATGCTTCCACCATCGTCTCAACGCCTGAAGAAGCCATTACTGCAGGTGAGACGTCTATTCCCTCGCAGGGGGAGAATATGCCTGCTTACCACGCGCGGCCAAAATCGGCAGACGGTCCGCTGCCGATCGTGATTGTGGTTCAGGAGATTTTTGGCGTTCACGAACATATTCGCGACCTCTGCCGTCGTCTGGCGCTGGAAGGTTACCTGGCCGTTGCGCCTGAGCTTTATTTCCGTCAGGGCGATCCGAACGATTACAGCGATATCCCGACGCTGTTCAGCAACCTGGTCAGCAAAGTGCCGGACGCACAGGTGCTGGCCGACCTGGACCACGTTGCCAGCTGGGCGGCACGCAACGGCGGCGACCCGCACCGTCTTATGGTCACGGGCTTCTGCTGGGGTGGACGCATAAGCTGGCTGTATGCTGCGCACAATCCGCAGCTCAAAGCCGCCGTCGCCTGGTACGGCAAGCTGGTGGGGGAAAAGACGTTGAACTCACCGAAGCAACCCGTTGATATCGCGACGGATTTGAATGCTCCGGTGCTGGGGCTTTATGGCGGCCAGGACACCGGCATCCCGCTTGATACGGTCGAGACGATGCGCCAGGCGCTGCGCGCGGCAAACGCGAAGGCGGAGATCGTGGTGTACCCGGATGCCGGACACGCGTTTAATGCCGATTATCGTCCGAGCTACCACGCAGAATCTGCCAAAGATGGCTGGCAGCGGATGCTGACGTGGTTCAGCCAGTACGGTGGCAAGAAAGCGTAAAAATAAAAGCCCGGTGGCGGCTACGCCTTACCGGGCCTGCATTTCATCAAGCCTGACGCAGATTCTGCGCCGCCTTCACCATATTCGCCAGCGCCGCGCGCGTCTCCGGCCAGCCACGGGTTTTCAGGCCACAGTCCGGGTTCACCCACAGGCGTTCCGCCGGAATGCGCTGGGCAGCTTTTTTCAGCAGCGCCTCAATCCATTCGACGCTCGGGACATTCGGGGAGTGAATGTCATATACGCCCGGCCCGATTTCGTTCGGGTAGTCGAACTCCTCGAACGACTCCAGCAGCTCCATGTCCGAACGCGATGTCTCAATGGTGATCACATCCGCATCCAGCGCGGCAATGGAATCCATGATGTCGTTAAATTCGCAGTAGCACATGTGAGTGTGGATCTGCGTGTCGTCCTTTGCGACCGCCGCGTTGATGCGGAACGCTTCCACGCCCCACTTCAGGTACGCATCCCAGTCGCTGCGGCGCAGCGGCAGACCTTCGCGCAGCGCCGGTTCGTCAATCTGGATGATGCCAATGCCTGCTGCTTCCAGATCCGCCACCTCATCACGCAGCGCCAGCGCAATCTGTTTGGCGATGGTTTCACGGGTCACGTCTTCACGCGGGAACGACCAGCAGAGAATCGTCACCGGGCCGGTCAGCATGCCTTTTACCGGCTTGTCGGTCAGAGACTGGGCATACTTCGCCCACTCCACGGTGATCGCTTCCGGGCGGCTGACGTCGCCAATCACTACCGGCGGTTTTACGCAGCGGGAGCCGTAGCTCTGCACCCAACCGTTCTGGGTAAAGACGAAGCCGTCCAGATGTTCGCCAAAGTATTCCACCATGTCGTTACGCTCGGCTTCACCGTGCACCAGCACGTCCAGACCTAAGCGCTCCTGCTCGATAATCGCCTGCTTGATATGTTCGGCAATGCCGGTGCGGTAGTTGGCTGCATCCAGATTGCCTTTTTTGAAGTCCAGACGCAGGCCGCGGATCTCGGTCGTTTGCGGGAAGGAGCCGATGGTGGTGGTCGGCCACGCTGGTAGGTTGAAGCGGGCACGCTGGGCTTCAGCGCGAACCTCATAGGGGCTTTGACGCTGGCTGTCCTGGGCGGTGATGGCCGCCAGACGTTTTTCGACCGCAGGATTGTGTACGCGAGCCGAGTGACGACGCGCCTGGATCGGTGCGCTCCATTCGCTAATCGCCGCCGTGTCGCCGCTGTTCAGCGCGTCGCGCAGCAGTACCAGTTCTTCACATTTTTGCAGGGCGAAGGCGAACCAGCTTTTCACTTCCGCATCCAGACGGGTTTCAACGCTCAGATCGATCGGGCTGTGCAGCAGGGAGCAGGATGAGGCCACCCAGAGTTCACGTTTGCCGACGATGTCTTTAATCTGCGCGTATTTCTCTGTCAGATCGGCGCGCCAGACGTTACGGCCGTTGACCAGCCCCGCGGAGAGCAGCCACTCCTCCGGCAGTCGCTTATGCAGTTCAGCGACATCGTCTTTGCCGTGAACCAGATCAACGTGCAGCCCCTGAACCGGCAGCGTGGTGATGGTGCTGAGGTTCGGTGTTACGCCTTCGAAATAGGTGGTCAGCAGCAGCTTCACCTGACCGGTGAGCGCGTCATACGCCGGTTTGAAGGCATCAAGCCACGCCTGCGGTAGCTCCAGTACCAGCGCAGGCTCATCGATTTGCACCCACTGAATGCCACGTTTGCCCAGCTCGATCAGCACCTGTTTGTAGACCGGCAGAATATCGTTCAGCAGGCTGAGGCGGTCAAACTGCTCGCCTTTCACTTTGCCCAGCCACAGGTAGGTTACCGGCCCCAGCAGCACAGGTTTCACCTGATGGCCCAGCGCCAGCGCTTCGTCCACTTCATCCAGCAGTTGGGTCCAGGTTAGTTTGAACTCCTGACCTTTCACGAACTCCGGCACCATATAGTGATAGTTGGTGTTAAACCACTTGGTCATTTCCGCTGCTGCCGCTGGCTCGCCCGTTGGCGCACGGCCACGGCCAATGCGGAACAGGGTATCGATATCCACCGATCCATCTTTGTTCTGATGACGAGCCGGCACGTTGCCAAGCAGCAGGCTGGTGGTCAGAACATGGTCGTACCAGGCGAAATCGCCCACCGGCAGCAGGTCAATGCCCGCCTGTTTTTGCTGATCCCAGTGACGGGCGCGCAGCTCGCGGCCCACCGCCAGCAGTTCTTCACGGGTAGCGTTACCCGCCCAGTAGCTTTCTTGCGCTTTTTTCAGCTCGCGACGCAAGCCAACGCGAGGGAAACCGAGGGTGTGATTGCGAATTGTCATGGTATGCCCCTTGAGAAATTTGTTATTTAGACGTCCAGATGTTTACACATCTATAATTGGCAGGTACTGTATATTCCTCAAGCGCAAAATGTTCATGGCGAAGTGAAGGACTTTCATGATCGAGATAAAACACCTGAAAACGCTCCAGGCGTTGCGGAACTGCGGTTCGCTCGCAGCGGCTGCGGCCACGCTGCACCAGACGCAGTCCGCCCTTTCTCACCAGTTCAGCGATCTGGAACAACGCCTCGGCTTTCGTCTTTTTGTCCGTAAAAGTCAGCCTCTGCGGTTTACGCCGCAGGGCGAGATCCTGCTGCAGCTGGCGAACCAGGTGTTGCCGCAGATTGCCAGCGCCCTGCAGTCCTGCAACGAGCCACAGCAAACTAAACTGCGTATCGCTATTGAGTGCCACAGCTGTATCCAGTGGTTAACTCCCGCGCTTGAAAACTTCCGTCAGAGATGGCCGCAGGTGGAAATGGACTTTAAATCCGGCGTGACGTTCGACCCACAGCCGTCGCTCCAGCAGGGCGATCTGGATCTGGTGATGACGTCGGACATTCTGCCGCGCAGCGGTCTGCACTACTCGCCGATGTTTGATTTTGAAGTGCGCCTGGTGCTGGCTCCGGACCATCCGCTGGCCGCTAAAACGCGCATTACGCCAGAAGATCTGGCGACAGAAACGCTGCTGATTTACCCGGTACAACGCAGTCGCCTGGATATCTGGCGTCATTTCCTGCAGCCCGCAGGCATCAGCCCACAGCTGAAAAGCGTGGATAACACCCTGCTGTTGATTCAGATGGTTGCCGCCAGAATGGGCATCGCGGCGCTGCCGCACTGGGTGGTGGAGAGTTTTGAACGCCAGGGCCTGGTGGTCACCAAAACCCTGGGAGAAGGACTGTGGAGCCGGCTGTACGCCGCCGTGCGCGATGGCGAGCAGCGTCAGCCGATCACAGAAGCGTTTATTCGCTCAGCGCGGAACCACGCCTGCGATCACCTTCCGTTTGTGCGGAGCGTGGAGCGACCCAACGGCGATGCACCCACAGCGAAGCCAGGATCACCGCTCCCCCAATAAGGAAGCTCGGCCAGTGCGGCTGTTCCTGCCAGATGGCGAGGTTCACCAGTAGCCCGGCAGGCACATGTACGTTATTCATGATCCCCAGCGTACCGGCGTCTACCTGGGTAGCGCCGTAGTTCCACATGAAGTACCCCAGCCCGGAAGCCACCACGCCCAGCCAGACCAGAATGCCCCACTGCACGGAAGTGGTCGGCAGTTTTTGCGGGTTGCCAAGCATAAACCACGCCGCCACCGCGACGATCGCCGCGCCCATGTAGAACCAGGCAAACGCGTTATGCTGCGGCATCGGGCGGGTCTCCATCAGACGTTTGTAGCCCACCATCCCGATAGCGAAGCTAATATTGGCGAGCTGGACGAACATCAGCCCGGTCCAGAAGTGATCGCTCACTTTGTCGTAGCGAATAATCGCCGCACCAATCACCGCCAGCGCAGCGCTCAGCAGATACCCCCAGCGCAAACGACGCTTGCTGAGCACATCGTAAATCAGCGTGATATAGAGCGGCGTGAGCACGGTAAAGAGCAGGAATTCCGAGACGGAGAGGTAGACGTAAGCCCGGAAGCTGAACAGATACATGATGCCGAGCTGCATCGCGCCCACCAGCATGTACAGCAGAATCGTTTGCAGCGATTGTCCGCGGGTACGCAGGAACGGCAGGAATACCAGCGCCGCCAGCCCCACGCGCATCAGCACCGAGAAGTAGCTGTCGACCGAACCGGCAAGGTATTCGCCAATCAGGCTAAAGGAGAAGGCCCACAGGATAGTGGTGATAATGAGTAGCGCCACAATGCTTGTCTCTCAGAAAGAAGGACAGGCATTGTAGCGAACTCTTTAGTTGACAACTGAACAATAAACAACCAAATGAAGATTATTCAAGGAACAGTTTGCGCAGATACTTAGGTACCGCGTTGTCAGCATTAGTGCCGATCACTTCCAGCTCCGGGTGCAAATCTTTCAGACGCTGATGCGCATTCGCCATGATGCAGCCTTTGCCCGCCATGGAGAGCATCTCGGCGTCGTTCATGCCGTCGCCAAAGGCGATGCAGTCTTTCAGCTCGAAGCCCAGACGCTTCGCCACCGCTTCCAGCGCGTGGCCTTTGGAAACACCGCCCGCCATCACTTCCAGACAGGTCAGCGTGGAGAAACTCACGTTAACACGGTCGCCCCAGCGAGCGTTGATCGCTTGTTCCAGCGGCAGAAGTTCTTCGTGGCTTTCGCAGGTAAAGAACACTTTACTGATCCCTTCCGGCTCCAGCAGGCCCGGTTCGTACAGGGAGTAGTTAAATACGGCTTCTTTGAAGAAACGCATTTCGTCCGGGCGGTGGCGGTTCATGAACCAGTCGTCGTCGCGGTAAACGTTGGTGACGATATCCGGATTGTTATGCACCACACCGAACAGGTCGGCGGCGATGTCGCGATCCAGGTTGTGGGTAAAGATCAGGTTGCCATCCGTGTCGTGTACACGCGCACCGTTGGAGGTGATCATGTACGATTTGATCTCCAGATTATCGCGGATCTGCCCCACGTCCACGTGGTGGCGGCCGGTGGCAAACACAAAGTTTACGCCACGGGCTGTCAGAAGTTTTAAGGTCTCTTTCGCGTAAGGCGACAGGGTGTGGTCGGGGGAAAGCAGCGTGCCATCTAAGTCAGATGCAACAACCTGGTACATAGGGATTTCAACCTCTGGTGGTAAAACAATAATCAGTTATGCCTGTCGAAAAATTCAACGATGGCGTTGAGCGCGACTGAGCGCATAGCGTCCTTTTCGAAAAGGATCTCATGGTACGCGCCGTTTATGACCAGCGGTTTACCCCCTTCACAAGGGTGTCCGGCAGCGGCGCGGAGTTCACAAAAGCGGTCATGCATGCGGTTATCGACCACACGTTCATCTTCTGCCTGAATCAGGAGCGTCGGCGTGTCGTCATCACCAACACCTGCCAGCACATGCTCGCCAGCAAGAATGCCCTCCCGCACCCAGTGCCAGGTGGGGCCGCCGACGCGCAGGCGCGGTTCATCAGCATAAAAACGCAGATTACGGCGGTAACGCTGCCAACTGTGGGTTAACACGTTGATAGCAAACGGCAGCGCGCGCCAGCGTCCTGTGCCAATGGCATACCCTTCCCGAATGCGCTGATGGCCCTCAGCCCAGTCGAGAATATGACGCACCATCCAGTCAGGTAAGCGGATCACGATGCCGAACATCGGCGCGGTAAGCGCAATGGCATCACACCGGTGCTCGTGGCGCTGCAAAAACAGCGTCGAAATCGCGCCGCCCATGGAGTGCGCAAGAATGTACCGCTTACGCCACGGGCCCGGCTCAACTTCCTGCTGCCAGAAAGCAGCCAGATCGTCAACGTAATCGCTAAAATTATCCACGTGGCCACGATGGGTGTCCGACAGTAAGCGACCAGAAAGCCCCTGACCGCGATGGTCGATAATCAACACATCGAAGCCCAGATGGAACAGGTCATAGGCCAGTTCGGCGTATTTCACGTAGCTTTCGATACGCCCAGGGCAGACCACGATCACCCGATCGTTTTTCTCATCACGGAAACGAACAAAGCGTACCGGAATATCACCCACGCCCGTAAACGCATCTTCCTCACGTTGCCGCCAGAAGTCGGTCAGCGGCCCCATAGAGAAAGCAGCAAATGCGTTTTCTCGTGTTTCCCAGTCCTTTTTCTGCTGAAACATTGGGTTTCCACCCCCCGTAATCCAGGGAATATAGTTTTTTTCGTAACCGGTCACAAAATGACGTAACAATAGCGTATTGTGGCATAAAAACAGACGATTCGGGAGTTTCAAATGACCTTCGAGTGGTGGTTCGCTTACCTGCTGACATCCATCATCCTTAGCCTTTCACCAGGCTCTGGCGCAATCAACACCATGACCACGTCCATTAACCACGGCTATCGCGGCGCGGTAGCGTCCATCGCCGGTTTACAGACCGGGCTGGGCATTCACATCGTGCTGGTGGGGATTGGTCTGGGTACGTTATTCTCCCGCTCGGTGCTGGCCTTTGAAGTGCTGAAATGGGCTGGTGCGGCATACCTGATTTGGCTCGGCATTCAGCAGTGGCGCGCAGCAGGCTCGATTGATCTTAACACGCTCGCCCATGCACAAACGCGCGGTCGCCTGTTTAAACGCGCGGTGTTTGTGAACCTGACCAACCCGAAAAGCATCGTTTTCCTCGCCGCGCTGTTCCCGCAGTTTATCGTTCCGCATCAGCCGCAGGTGATGCAGTACGTGGTGCTGGGCGCAACCACCATCATTGTCGATATCATCGTGATGATTGGCTACGCGACGCTGGCGCAGCGGATTGCGGCGTGGATTAAAGGGCCTAAGCAGATGAAGGCCCTGAATAAAGTGTTCGGTTCGCTGTTTATGCTGGTGGGCGCGCTGCTTGCGTCAGCGCGTCATGCTTAGCGAGAGATGATGAGATGAATACCAAAGCCGGCGAACAGCGCGCCGGCAAAGCCGTCGATCCACTTCGCGATGCGCTGGTAGCCACGGCGCATCGCCGGTAAGGCAAACAGGCTGGCGACGATGGTGAACCAGGCGAACGTTTCAACAACAATCAGCAGGAAGATGCCCCAGCGCGCGCCCGCACCGACGCTATCACCGACAAACAGCGAGAACACGGAGCCAAAATAGATAATCGCTTTCGGGTTCGCCAGGTTTGTCAGCAGCCCTTTAACGAAGCTACGGCCGCCCGTTGCCAGCTCAACCTTCGGCTCTTCCGGCTTTTTCTCTTCTTTCTTCAATGCCCCGCGCAGCATCTGGTAGCCCATCCAGCACAGATAGAGACCGCCGCCGACCATAATGATGTTATGCAGCCAGGCCATTTTTGCCAGAATCAGGTTCAGGCCGAGCAGCGCGACTGCCGCCCACACCATGACGCCCATGGTGATGCCGAGCACACCCATCATCGCCTCTTTGCGGGAGCGGCTGACAGCCGTTTGTGATACGAAGAAAAAGTCAGGGCCTGGGCTCATCAGCGCAACGATGTGCACTAACGCCACGGTGAGAAATAGCATTAACATAATTAGCTCGCGGGGAAATAATTCAGTGAGTCACCATCCTGGCACTTTTTTGCCCGGCTGACTACTCCTCGTCATCACCATCGGCGTGAGAGCGGATGAGCGCCATAAACTCTTTCCCGAAGCGCTCCAGCTTGCGTGTGCCGACGCCGTTGACGCTGAGCATTTCGCTGGCGCTGAGCGGCATCTGTTCGGCCATTTCAATCAGCGTTGCGTCGTTGAACACCACGTATGGCGGGATGTTCTCTTCGTCGGCTATGGCTTTACGCAGCTTGCGCAGTTTGGCGAACAGTTTGCGGTCGTAGTTGCCGCCGTAAGATTTTTGCATCACACGCGGCTTCAGGGCGATGACGCGCGGTACGGCGAGCTTGAGTTCAACTTCACCGCGCAGCACCGGACGCGCCGCTTCGGTAAGCTGCAACGCAGAGTGCTGGGCAATATTTTGCGTGGCAAAGCCGAGGTGGATCAGCTGGCGGATGATACTCACCCAGTGCTCATGGCTTTGGTCTTTGCCAATCCCATAGACGGGCAGCTTGTCGTGGCCCATGTCGCGGATACGCTGATTATTGGCACCGCGCAGCACTTCTACAACGTAGCCCATCCCGAAGCGCTGGTTCACGCGCCCGATGGTCGAGAGCGCTTTACGCGCGTCCATCAGGCCATCGTACTGCTTCGGCGGGTCGAGACAGATATCGCAGTTACCGCACGGCTCCTGACGCCCCTCACCAAAGTAGTTGAGCAACACCAGACGGCGGCAGGTTTGTGCTTCGGCAAACGCGCCCATCGCGTTGAGCTTGTGGCGCTCGATATCCTGCAACTGCCCCTGCGGTTTTTCCTCAAGACAGCGGCGCAGCCACGCCATATCAGCCGGATCGTAAAACAGCATCGCTTCCGCAGGCAGGCCATCACGCCCGGCACGGCCAGTTTCCTGATAGTAGGATTCGATGTTGCGCGGAATGTCAAAATGCACCACAAAGCGCACGTTGGGCTTATTGATGCCCATTCCAAATGCCACCGTCGCGACCACGATTTGCAGGTCGTCGCGCTGGAATTTCTCCTGCACGTCGGCGCGGATGTGGTTCTCTAACCCGGCATGGTAGGCGGCGGCGCTGAAGCCACGGTTTTGCAGACGCGCGGCGGTGTCTTCTACCTTCGCGCGGCTGTTGCAGTAGATGATGCCTGACTTGCCGCGCTGCTCCTGCACATAGCGCAAGAGCTGATCCAGCGGCTTGAATTTCTCCATCAGCATATAGCGGATGTTTGGGCGGTCGAAGCTGCTGACCTGAATCAGCGGGTCTTTCAGCCCCAGCAGACGAACGATATCCAGCCGCGTGGTGTCGTCCGCCGTGGCGGTAAGCGCCATAAACGGCAGCTCGGGGAAGCGCTGACGCAACTGGCCGAGCGCGGCATATTCCGGGCGGAAATCGTGTCCCCACTGGGAAATACAGTGCGCTTCATCTACCGCCAGCAGCACCGGATTCCAGTGCGCCAGGTGATCGAGGAAGTTATCCAGCATCAGGCGTTCTGGCGCGATATACAGCAGGCGGATCTGCCCGGTGCGGCACCCGGCCATCACCTCTTGCTGCTGCTCGCGGGTCTGCGTTGAGTTCAGACAGGCCGCCGCCACGCCGTTAGCGAGCAACTGATCAACCTGGTCTTTCATCAGGGAAATGAGGGGAGACACCACGACCGTCAGGCCGTTAAGCACCAGCGCGGGCACCTGATAACAGAGTGATTTCCCGCCGCCGGTGGGCATCACCACCAGACAATCGCGGCCTTCCAGCACGGTTTCAATGATGGTTTCCTGGCCAGGGCGGAACTGCTGATAGCCAAAGGTTTCCTGCAAAACCTGTTTAGCCAGCGATTCCTGATTCAATACTTCCGCCTGCGCCACATTAACCCCATATGCCAGAAATGAAACAGGCGCTATTTTCAGCGCCTGAGAGAGAAACTTCAACGTTTAACGCAAAAACATTCGAGCGGCTTAGAAAATATCGTTCAACATCACGCCAACACCGACACGGGTCTGGTTGAAGTTGTAGTCGATCAGCGACTCGCCGTAACCGCTGTAAACCTGCGTGTAGATACGCACATGTTTGGTCATCGGGTAGCTCAAGCCCACTTCCGCGCCGCCGTAGCCGGTGTTCCAGTTGTACTGGCCTTTCGCGCTCAGCACCGCATCACCCAGTTGATAGCCCACTTTGAGCTGGTAGTAGCCCATGTATTTGGTGATATCCGGGTTGTCATCGGTGCTGCCCAACACATACCACGGCTTCACTTCCACCATGAAATTGCCGTTCTGCGCCATCAGGCGCGTGTAGGCGCGGTTCCAGCTACGCGAGGTTGGGTCAGAACGGCCGTTGGAATCGTGATTAAAACCGACTTCAACGTCGCGTAGCGTCCAGCCAGCAAATTCATAATCCGTTGCGAAACCGAGGAACAATTGCGGCTCATAGTTGGTTTCACGGAACGGTGAAGACTCTCCGCTGTTAGAAAGCTGCCACCAGGACTTCTGGGTATAAGACGCGCCAAGCACAGAGTTCGGCCCCAGAATGCCGCGCCAGAATGGGAACGCGAGACTGAGCTGGAACTTCACCTCATCTTTACGCGCATTATCAGACCAGTTATAGGAGCTAATCGCCTCTTTATTGAGATCGCTGGTCTGGGTGTAAATCACGTAGTTTGTGTCATACGGATAGAGCGTGAACGGATTGTCATGCTCCTGAAGCAGGTTAGCAATGACGCTACCGCGAACGGCGGGCGCATCATGCACCTCTTTAACCGTGGCTTCCTGCGCATATGCTGTGAGGGGCAGCGCAACCGCCGCCAGTAACCAACCCAGATACGTCCGCATCGGTGGTGTTCTCCTGAAATTGTTACATTTAATAAATCGTTTTGTCTGTGCATTCTACAGACTTCTTCGGCAACTTCCGCCTCTTCGTTTCTGAAAGTGGAAATCCTCCGTCGCGAAGCATAAAATCAACATTTTGTTAACAACAAGGATGCCATTTCTCATGTCAGCCACGCTTACCGCCGAAGAAGTTTTAAAACTCGTGGGAGAGATTTTTGTTTACCACATGCCGTTTAACCGCGCGCTGGGTCTGGAGCTGGAGCGTTATGAGAAAGAGTTTGCCCAACTCAGCTTCAACAACCAGCCGATGATGGTGGGCAACTGGGCGCAAAGCATCTTGCATGGCGGCGTGATTGCGTCGGCGCTGGACGTCGCGGCAGGGCTGGTCTGTGTCGGCAGTACGTTGACGCGCCATGACACCATCAATGAAGACGAACTGCGTCAGCGACTCTCGCGCATGGGCACCATTGATTTACGCGTCGATTATCTGCGTCCGGGGCGCGGAAATCGCTTTACCGCCACCAGTAGCCTGCTGCGCGCGGGCAATAAAGTGGCCGTGGCGCGCGTCGAGCTGCACAATGAAGAACAGGTTTATATCGCCAGCGCAACCGCCACTTATATGGTGGGTTGAGGCGATAAAATCGGGTAAAATTACTTCACTTTTTTGTAACGGATTTTCCCGATGGATGCTAAACAGACGCGGCAGGGCGTTTTACTCGCCCTTGCCGCTTATTTTATTTGGGGTATTGCGCCAGCATATTTCAAACTTATCGCTTACGTACCGGCTGACGAAATCCTCACTCACCGCGTGATTTGGTCGTTTTTCTTTATGATCGCGTTGATGAGCCTCAGTCGACAGTGGTCAGGCGTTAAAACGCTGCTGAAAACACCGAAAAAGGTGTTTCTGCTCGCCCTCTCTGCGGTATTGATTGGCGGTAACTGGCTGCTGTTTATCTGGGCGGTGAATAACCATCACATGCTCGAAGCCAGCCTGGGCTACTTTATTAACCCGCTGGTAAACATCGTACTGGGGATGATTTTCCTCGGCGAACGCTTCCGTCGTATGCAGTGGCTGGCGGTGGTTCTGGCCTTCTGTGGCGTGCTGGTGCAGCTGTGGACCTTCGGCTCGCTGCCGATTATCGCGCTCGGCCTGGCGTTCAGCTTTGCGTTCTATGGTCTGGTGCGTAAGAAAATTGCGGTGGAAGCCCAAACCGGGATGCTGTTCGAAACCCTGTGGCTGCTGCCGGTAGCCGCAATTTATCTGTTCGGAATTGCCGACAGCGCCACCAGTCATATGGACAGCAACCCATGGTCCCTGAACCTGCTGCTGGTCGCGGCAGGCGTGGTGACAACCATCCCACTGCTGTGTTTCACCGGTGCGGCGACGCGCCTGCGTCTCTCCACACTCGGCTTCTTCCAGTACATCGGCCCGACGCTAATGTTCCTGCTGGCGGTAGTGTTCTACGGTGAAGTACCCGGTATGGATAAGATGGTGACGTTCGCGTTTATCTGGGTGGCGCTGGCGATATTTGTCGCGGATGCGATTTATACCCAGCGCAGGACCCGCAAAGGGCTGTGATGTTGCCCTCACCCTAACCCTCTCCCACGGGGAGAGGGAATTCGATCGTAGGGCGGGTAAGCGCAGCGCCACCCGCCAGATTTTTACAGCCAGTTCCGGCGCTTAAAATAGAGATACGGTGCCAGCCCGGCGAGGATCATAAAGACAATTGCGCCTGGGTAACCAAAGCTCCACTTCAGTTCCGGCATAAACTCAAAGTTCATCCCGTAGCTTGATGCGACAAGCGTCGGCGGCAGGAACACCACAGATACCACCGAGAAGATTTTAATAATGCGGTTCTGCTCGATGTTGATAAAGCCCATCGCCGCCTGCATCAGGAAGTTCACCTTCTGGAACAGGGATTCGTTATGCGGTAACAGGGATTCGATATCGCGCAGGATCTCACGCGCCTGCTCCAGCTGACCGCCCGGCAGACGCGCCTTGCGCACCAGGAAGTTCAGCGCGCGCTGGGTATCCATCAGACACAAACGCACCTTCCAGCCGATATCTTCCAGCTCCGCCAGCGTAGAGAGCGCTTCGTCATACTCATCGCCCTGATGGCCTTCCATGATCACGCGGCTCAGCTTTTCCAGATCGCTGTAGATATTTTCAATTTCATCCGCCAGCTGTTCGATTTTGGTTTCAAACAGATCCAGCAGCAGCTCATAGGCGTTGCCGTCCACCATTGCCTGGCTGCGGGCACGCATGCGGTAGAGACGAAACGCAGGCAGTTCGCGCTCGCGCAGGGTAAACAGGCGGCCATCGCGAATGGTAAAAGCCACGGTGGAGTTACCCGCGTGGTCTTCAGCATCTTCAAAAAAGAAGAAGGAGTGAATATGCAGACCGTCTTCATCTTCAAAAAAACGTGCGGATGCTTCGATGTCTTCCAGTTCCGGACGGGTCGCCAGGCTTTGCCCCAGCTCAGATTGTACGCGAAGGCGTTCATCGTCGTCCGGCTCGACCAGATCCACCCATACGGCATCAATGAGGGGCTGTGACTCTTCGGCTTCAAGCCGAGTCAGTCGGTTATTTTCGAGTTGAAATGCGCTCAACATGACCGGGACTCCCAATGCAAAAAATATCGGACAGTTCGGTGGGCACACAGAAACAATTTGGGTTTCAGACCATTAAACAGCCTGACTCAGCGCGACGGGAATAATGCAGTCGCTGACAACCACTAAGGCCATCAGCAAGGGGAGATAGCCTTAGGAGTTGTTCCTGGATGACAGGGAATTGAGCCAGTATCTACTGGGTGTGTCCAAGGCGAATGTCCTCTTAGCGTAATCGTGCGCGCATGTTACGCCAGCATTAACTGTGGCGTCAACACGCAACGAAACGCTGAAGGGCATTAATTGACCTTCAATGTATAAGGCTAGCAGATTATTACAAAATAATGATATTTTTCTGAAAGTTACACAGTTTCCAGCTTAGCATAGGCAGCCACCAGCCATTTGATCCCCTGCCCCTGGAACGCCACCTGCAAACGGCTGTGTTCACCGCTGCCTTCCAGATTCACGATAGTGCCTTCACCAAATTTCGAATGGCGAACCCGCTGCCCCAGTTTGTAGCCCGTGTCGTTTTCTGAGATCGGCGCGCCCATGCGCTGATGACTGACCGGACGGCTAATGCTGGCGCGCAGACGTACCTCTTCCACGCACGCTTCCGGCAGTTCGCCGATAAAGCGCGACGGACGGTGATAGACCTCTTTGCCGTACAGACGACGGGTTTCGGCGTAGGTCAGCGTCAGCTTTTGCATTGCTCGCGTCACGCCCACGTAGGCCAGTCGACGTTCTTCTTCCAGACGTCCACCTTCATCCAGCGACATCTGGCTCGGGAACATCCCCTCTTCCATCCC
This sequence comes from Enterobacter sp. MALB-1, assembly GCF_041021625.1. Lineage (NCBI taxonomy): Bacteria > Pseudomonadati > Pseudomonadota > Gammaproteobacteria > Enterobacterales > Enterobacteriaceae > Enterobacter > Enterobacter sp. MALB-1. The sequence continues at coordinate 220,409 of NZ_JBDPJL010000001.1, read as the reverse complement.
GACGATGAATACCTGCGGGAACTCCAGACCTTTCGCGGAGTGCAGCGTCATCAACTGAACCGCATCCTGCCACGTATCCGCCTGCCCTTCGCCCGCTTCCAGCGCGGCGTGGGAGAGGAACGCCTGCAGCGGCATCAGGTCTTCGTCTTCTTCGTTGTAGCTGAACTGGCGCGTTGCCGTCACCAGTTCCTCTAAGTTCTCGATACGGGTCTGGCCTTTCTCGCCTTTTTCCTGCTCGTACATGGTGCGCAGGCCGGAATCTTTGATCACCCGGTCGGTCTGCACGTGCAGCGGCATGTCGGCGGTTTCCTGCGCCAGCGCGTCAATTAACTCAAGGAAGCGCTGCAAGGCGCTGGCGGCACGTCCGGCGAGGGCTTTTTCCTGCAATAGCTCACGGCATGCCTGCCACAGCGTAAGCTGACGGTCGCGGGATGCCTGACGGACCACGTCCAGCGTTCGGTCACCAATGCCACGGGTTGGCGTATTGACCACGCGCTCAAACGCGGCGTCGTCGTTACGGTTGGCAATCAGGCGCAGATACGAGAGCGCATCTTTGATCTCCTGACGTTCGAAGAAGCGCATACCGCCATAAATGCGGTACGGCATGCTCACCTGCAGCAGCGCCTCTTCCAGCACGCGCGACTGGGCGTTGCTGCGATAGAGAATGGCGCACTGCTCCAGCGCGCCGCCGTTGTCCTGCCAGGTTTTAATGCGGTTCACCACGAAGCGCGCTTCGTCGAGCTCGTTGAACGCGCAGTAGATAGAGATAGGCTCGCCGTCGACGCCGTCGGTCCAGAGCTTTTTCCCCAGACGCCCGTTGTTGTTTTCAATCAGGGCGTTGGCCGCGCTCAGAATGTTGCTGGTTGAACGGTAGTTCTGCTCCAGACGGATGGTCTGCGCACCGGGGAAATCGTTAAGGAAGCGCTGGATATTTTCCACCTGCGCACCACGCCAGCCGTAGATAGACTGGTCGTCATCTCCGACGATCATCACCTTGCCGGTATCACCGGCCAGCAGGCGGACCCACGCGTACTGAATGTTGTTGGTATCCTGGAATTCGTCCACCAGGATATTAGTGAAGCGTTCGCGGTAGTGCTGCAGGATGTGCGGCTTGTTGAGCCACAGCTCGTGCGCGCGCAGCAGCAGCTCGGCGAAATCCACCAGACCGGCGCGATCGCACGCTTCCTGGTAGGCCTTATAGACATTCTGCCAGGTCTGCTCGACCGGGTTACCGAAGCTCTGAATATGATGCGGGCGCAGCCCTTCATCTTTCTGGCCGTTGATGTACCACATCGCCTGACGCGGCGGCCACTGCTTCTCGTCAAGGTTCATCGCCTTGATCAGGCGCTTCAGCAGACGGAGCTGATCTTCGCTGTCGAGGATCTGGAAATCCTGCGGCAGGTTGGCGTCCATATGGTGTGCGCGCAACAGACGGTGCGCCAGACCGTGGAAGGTGCCAACCCACATGCCGCCCTGGCTGGTGCCCATCAGCTGTGCGATACGGTGGCGCATTTCTGCCGCCGCCTTGTTGGTAAACGTCACCGCCATAATGGAGTACGGCGAGCAGTTTTCCACGCTCTGCAGCCAGGCGATACGGTGAACCAGCACGCGCGTCTTACCACTGCCCGCTCCAGCCAGCACCAGCATGTTGGTGCGCGAGGCGGCAACCGCGTCACGCTGTTTGTCATTAAGGCTGTCGAGCAGGTAAGAAACGTCCATTGGCACCGTCACGTCATGTCGGGCAGGCGAATGTTTTCATTCGCCAAAACCCTGTTAATTTATACAGAACAATTGATGATTATATCAGCGTCGTGAGGGATGCCAACCGTGAAATTTCCACGTGCGGCAGAAGACGGCTGTCGGGGGTTATCATCAGGTCAGCGTTTTCCGGCTTGATCCAGCAGGCCTGCATGCCGCAGCGGATCGCCCCGGCCACGTCCGTGGTCAGGTCATCGCCCACGTGCAGGATCTCGCCGAGAGGCAAATCCAGTTTTTCTGCCGCCAGGTGATACATGTCGCTGAATGGCTTCGAACGCCCGTGCGGGCCCGCGCGCAGCACGAACTCAAAGTAATCGCCAAGACCAAACAGTTCAGGCTGGGCATTGCCGTTGGTGATCGCCACCAGCGGCCACTTATCCGCCAGTTTTGCCAGCGTATCGTGCGTCTCCTGCGGCACGTCAATGCGGCTGCGCCATTTGGCGAAGTTCTCCATCGACGCTTCCGCACCAATGGCCGCCTCGCGCGCGCTCAGGCCGACGTTAAGCATCGCCTGTTCCACCGCGCGGCGACGCCATTCGGTGACATCGTGATAAATCTCCGGCTCGGTCTCCCGCAGGGACTGACGCAGTTGCTGAAAATCCTTGTTCTGTAATGTTTTCAATGCAGGATGATAATTCTGCACAAACGCCAGCGATTCTTGTTCAGTACGCAGGATCACCGGGCGGTTGTCATAAAGGGTGTCATCAAGGTCAAACGTCAGGGCTGAGATCTGACCGAGTGGGCGGTAAAAACGCATTATTTCCCCCGTTTGGCGCGTGGATGCGCCGCGTCATACACCGAGGCAAGGTGTTGAAAGTCTAAGTGGGTGTAAATTTGAGTGGTCGACAGATTCGCATGGCCGAGAAGCTCCTGCACACCGCGCAGGTCGCCGCTTGATTCCAGCATGTGTGTCGCAAACGAGTGGCGCAGTTTGTGCGGATGAACGTGGCTGTTCAGCCCCTGCCTGATGCCCCACTCTGCAAAACGCTTCTGCACGTTACGCGCGGAAATCCGCTTGCCGAGTTTCGACAGGAACAGCGCGTTTTCTTCTGCACCAAACAGCCCACGCAGGTCAAGCCAGTGCTCAATCCAGGCGACGGCGTTGCGGCCAATCGGCAGGCGGCGCTCTTTGCTGCCCTTACCCATCACCCACACTTCGCCGGATTCCAGATCGAGATGTTTTAAGTCGAGGTTCACCAGTTCAGACAAACGCAGCCCGGCTCCGTACATCACCTCCAGCATGGCGCGGTCGCGCACGGCCAGCGGATCGTTAAGGTCGATATCCAGCAGGCGATTTACGTCGTCGACGTCGATATTTTTAGGCAGATGGCGCGGGGCTTTTGGCGTGGCGATACCTTTCGCCGGGTTGGCTTTTAAACGCCCCTGGCTCACCAGCCAGTCGAAGAAACTGCGCAGCGCAGAGAGCCTGAGCGCAAGGCTGGCCGGGCTTAAGTTTTTTTTACGGCTACGCACAACGAACCCGCGTACCGTGGCAGCGTCACAGTGTTGCCAGCTTTTCAGGCCGATCTCGTCGGCAATCTGCATGATGGCATCAAGCTGACGCTGATAGTTCAGCAACGTAATGGGGCTTAACTGACGTTCAACGCCCAGGTAGCGCAGAAAGCGCGTGACGTCAGTGCCGAGTAATTCGTCCGTCATACGCGCTCAATCCAGCGCTCCAGCAGCTCAGGCAGCATCAGGGCAAGCTCCTGCAGCAGGTGCGTGCCTTGCCCCTGCTCGTAGTGATGCACGTCGCGGCTGGTGAATAACATCACGCCCAGATCGCCGTCGCGCCCCATCAGCGACATCGCCACCGAGCCAATCGCTTTGGCTTCCGGCAACACCACCAGCAGCTCGGGTCCATTCAACGGCCCCAGATAGTGGTGCTCATGTCCCAGACGCTGGATACGCAGTGGCTCAAATGCCTGACGGCTCAGCGCCAGGTGGGTAAAACTGGACGGCGCGTTAATGCGCCAGCGGTCAGGGAAGAGACGAATCGTCGCACCTGCCAGACCCAGCTCACGCGCCCAGCGGTGAAAACGGCTGAGAAACTCGTCAAGGCTGTGCGCCGAAGCCAGACGCGCCTGCAGATGCAACAGCCGATAGAACAGGCTTTCATTATTGTTGGCCTGCTCCATCAGCAGCGTCATGTTCTCTTCGAGCTGATTGATATGCTTGCGCGAGCGCGCCATGTGCCATTCGACCAGCGACACGGTTTCGCGAACCGGATGCGGCACGCGCATCTGTTCGACGACGCGTGCATTGCGGATAAAAAACTCAGGATTGTTCAGCAGGTAATCAACAACAGCTCTGTCGTCCAGTTCCGTCACTGTTTCCTGCAGTTCTTCCCCTGGTTGTTTCATAGATGGATAAACCCGTCATAAACATGTGCCGCCGGGCCAGTCATATACAGTGGATGACCCGGTCCTTTCCAGGCGATATCAAGACGCCCGCCTGGTAATTCCACGCGAACCTCTTCTGCCAGTAACCCCTGGGAGATGCCTACCGCCACGGCAGCACAGGCACCGCTTCCGCAGGCCTGCGTTTCGCCCGCGCCGCGCTCGTAAACCCGCAGGCGGATGTGCTCACGCTTCACCACCTGCATGAAGCCGATATTTGCCCGCTCCGGGAAACGTTCGTGGCCTTCCAGCACCGGACCGAGGGTTTCGACCGCAGCAGTGTCGACATCATCAACCTGAATCACGCAGTGCGGGTTACCCATCGAGACGACGCCGCACAATACTGTCTGCTCGGCCGCACGCATAATATAGGTCTTTTCCGCTTTGTTTGCGCGAAACGGCACGGAGGACGGCTCAAAGTTCGGCTCGCCCATATTCACGCGCACCAGTTCGTCATCGGTGACGCTGAGCACCATGCGGCCATTCGCGGTGCTGACGCGGATATCACGCTTGTTGGTCAGCCCTTTCAGGCGAACAAAGCGGGCAAAACAGCGCGCGCCGTTACCGCACTGGGAGACTTCACTGCCGTCTGCATTAAAGATGCGGTAGTGGAAATCAAGGTCAGGATCGTAAGGGGGTTCAACCACCAGCAGCTGATCAAACCCCACGCCCAGATGCCGGTCCGCCAGGCGACGGATTAGCTCAGGGGAGAAAAAGACATTCTGCGTTACCGCGTCGACGACCATAAAGTCGTTGCCAAGGCCATGCATTTTAGAGAACTGCATTATTTGCTCCATTGCGCGGGTACAGAACGTAATTGTCAGTAATTCACCTGGGTTGGGCCGCCATTGTCGCCACGATCGTTCGTGTCCGGCGTCGAAGACTCAATACCGCTTTGTACAGGTTTCGTTGGTGGCGGTGCGGTTTTATCCGCTGGCGGGAAGTAAAGCGGCCCCTTCAGTCCACAGCCAGTCAGGCTAAACAGAGTGATGAGAACGGCAAGCGTTCGGAAAACGTTTTTCATTAGTTGTTGCCCGTAAGTTCAAATCTGTTTCTATCATCGCAGGAGAAGACACAAAAGCAAGAGTTTGCCGCTTTCCTGCAACGGGAATTATTTAGCGTTATACTGCCGCCATCACGAAAAACAGGAACAAAACCATGAACGACAGTGAATTCCATCGCCTTGCCGACACCCTGTGGATGACCATTGAAGAACGTCTCGACGACTGGGACGGCGACAGCGATATCGATTGTGAAATCAACGGCGGCATCCTGACCCTGAGCTTCGAAAACGGCAGCAAAATTATTATCAACCGTCAGGAGCCGCTTCACCAGGTGTGGCTGGCAGCGAAACAGGGCGGCTATCACTTCGATCTGAAGGGTGACGAGTGGATTTGCGACCGTAGCGGCGAAACGTTCTGGGATTTGCTGGAGCAGGCGGCCACGGCGCAGGCGGGTGAGGCAGTTAGTTTCAGGTAGTCTTGTTGCCCGGTGGCGGCGACGCCTTACCGGGCCTACAACGGCTCGAACCGTAGGCCGGGTAAGCATGAGCATCACCCGGCAACAGCGACTCGGACCGTAGGCCGGGTAAGCATGAGCGCCACCCGACAACAGCGACTCGAACCGTAGGCCGGGTAAGCATGAGCGCCACCCGGCAACAGCGACTCGAACCGTAGGCCGGGTAAGCGTCAGCGCCACCCGGCAACAGCGACTCGGGCCGTAGGCCGGGTAAGCGTCAGCGCCACCCGGCAACAGCGACTCGAACCGTAGACCGGGTAAGCGTCAGCGCCACCCGGCAATAGCGACTCGGACCGTAGGCCGGGTAAGCGTCAGCGCCACCCGGCAACAGCGACTCGGACCGTAGGCCGGGTAAGCGTCAGCGCCACCCGGCAACAGCGACTCGGACCGTAGGCCGGGTAAGCGTCAGCGCCACCCGGCAACAGCGACTCGGACCGTAGGCCGGGTAAGCGTCAGCGCCACCCGGCTGAAAAATCAGGAGAAATACTGCTGCAACAGCGGTGCAGTATCCTGGCTCGCTGGCACCGCTGGCGCTATCGCCTGAGTACGGAACGGGATCACCTGCGCACGCCCGTCGACGTTCACAATCTGGTAGAACTGCGGCAGGTTGAAGTTGATAAAGCTCGAACCGTAGGTAAAGCGGTCGTGTGACGACGAATAGAAGCGGCTGACGTCACGCACCAGTTCCTCTTTACTGCCTTCACAGTGGTGATACACCTCGGCGCGGTTGGTCTCATCCAGAATGTAGATGTTGAAACCGGCATCATCGCCCGACTCTTCGAAGAAGAACTGAATAATCCCTTCACTCGCAAAGCCATCCACTACCTGCGGCAGTTTGACGTGGTTAGTTTCCACCTGAACAGACAGGCCATGCAGCTTGTTGTGTGAAATCGCGCCGTAGAACTCAATGGCGTTTTCCAGCTTCTGTACCGACACATTCAGGCGCTCGAAGAACAGGCCCCAGGTCTGGCCTGAGACGCGCAGCGCCTTAAAGCGCCCGGTTTCATTCCGGGTACTGGAAAGACGCAGTTCAATGCACTCTGAAACCAGTTGCTGCACGCGGGTACGAATCAAACCGCGCAGGTGCTGGCTGTAGCAGAACACGTCGACACTGTCCGGCGGCGCGGCGTCCTGGTGCATCTTGCCGAGAATCGTTTTCAGCGCTTCGATCATCGCCTGCTCGCCGTTGAAGTGCAGGGTACGCACTTCGTTCCACGAGTTGCGGTACAGCAGGTCGACGCTGCCCACCAGGCAGTTTTGCTGCTCGCCAAAGCTGAAGACGTCCAGCTTGCGGAAATCAAAATGAACCACCTGATTGCGGAAGGCCGCCGTCGGGTCGTACTCCAGGTTGACGATGATCGCCAGATGGCGGATCTCGCACGGGCTGTAGAGCGCTTTTGGCGTCGGCGCAGGCAGACGCAGCGGGAAGTGGTGCGAAACATCCGCCACCATTTCCTGCAGCTTGGCTAAATCCACCACCTCGTTGCCTTTGATAAACAGGCGAGTGCGCGAGGTCAACAGGCCATTAAACCAGGCCCAGGCCACCAGCTTGTTCAGGTAACGGTTATATTCCAGCGGCTGATGGCTGATGATCGAGTCCATGCTTGGCGCACGGTTGTAGAGATACCATCCGGTGCGATTCGCGCGGCCCGGTGGCACATAGATAAAGGTCAGGTTGGGTTCTGACAGGTCTGGTGAAATTTGCGGGTTCACCAGGGTGACTTTACCCGGCAGCGCTTCAAATGCGGCGTACAGTTTACGGGTCAGGACACCGATATCCTGCGGGCTGGCGGAAACGCTGAGGTTGTTACGGCGGGCAAAGCGGATCAGGTTACGGTAGCTTTGCATCATCGCGTCGAGCAGTTCATTGTGCGCTTCACGCACCTGATCGATTTTCCAGTTGGCGCGGTTGTCGAGCATGGACAAGCGTTCGTCGTCCCATCCCCACTCTTTGACTAACTGACTGACCACTTCGCGACGCCAGCCAACGCAGGCGCGTTCACGGCTCAACTTCTCACAGACTTTGAGATAAAAACATCGACGCACCAGGTCGAGACGCGTGGTGTCATCAATGGCTTTCAGGTATTCGGTGACGCGTTCCAGCATCATGCAGTAGGCATCCAGCCCGTAGGAGACAATCTCCCCGTCGTGCAGACGCTGCTTGATATCTTTCGCCAGCAGGCGCGGCGTCGGGTATTCCCAGGAGTAGGCTTCGAGCAGCAGCGTTTTCAGCACCGCTTTATACGGTGAGTCGATACTCTTGTAGAGCTGCCAGAGGCTCGCGCCAAAATACTCTTCTGCGGACAAGGAGCTAAGCCCGCCGAGATCCAGCCATTCGTTTGGCGTCAGTACGCCCTGCGAATAGAGCGACATGACGTAATCGTCGTAATGCTCTTCTTCATCGCACGGCACCATATTCCACAGAATACGCTTCCCGGCGAGGCGAACAGCGGTACGGTAAAATTCATCCAGCAATAAGATGTGCTGAGTCGAGCCACAGTCTTCACCACCGAGACTGCCGCTTTCGTTATGGCGGAAACGGTTTTCATCAATCAGGAAGAAGCTCACTTCCACACCGAGCGAGGCCGCCCAGCTCTCCAGCAGGCTGCATTTACGCTGCAACAGCTGGCGCTCTTCGTTATCGAGCCAGGATTGATGGCAGACCCAGATATCCAGGTCAGAGGAACAGCTTTGCCCTACCGATGAGGTACTTCCCATGGTGTAAACCCCGGTGATCGGCAATTCGCCTTTCGGGGATTCCTGTGGCGGCATGCCACGGTAAAGTTCCAGCTCGTTCAGATAATGCTGTTGGGTTTCATCAGGCGTGAAAAGGCAGATGCCCTGGGGAACGTTACCATCAAGGTAACCCGGCATCAGCGGATGGTGATAGTGCAATAAAGTCGGCAGCAGACTGTAAACCTGCTGGAAAGCAGGCCCCATGGCAGCAAGCGCGCGATCCACACGCAGTTGATTTATGGCATCCAGTCTCTGTTTTAAAGTCTCAATATAGAGGTACAAGACGTATCGCCTGATGTTTCCGGGTGGCACAAGTTATTCAAAAAACGAATAACGGTGGACCCGCAGTATTTCAAAAAGATAACCGTTACCCTTTTTCGCCCTTATCTTTATGGTGGTACAGACGAAAAAATGGTCTAAAACGTGATCAATTTAACACCTTGCCGATTGACCGTAAAGAAAGATGCGCTACATACAAGTGTAGCATCGTTCTTTACGTGTAAATTCCTGAATACGGCTGTGGCCGACTATCGCGCCGCCCTTTCCCTCTCTTTCTTCATCAACCGTAAAACTGCCATCCGGGAGTCAACAATGTTAGGATGGTTAGCGATTGATAATGACGGTAACAAGCATGTTAGACAATGTTTTGAGAATTGCCACACGCCAAAGCCCTCTTGCGCTCTGGCAGGCACATTATGTTAAGCAGCGCCTTGAAGCCTGCCACTCAGGATTACGCGTCGAGCTGGTGCCGATGGTCACGCGCGGCGATGTGATCCTTGATACGCCACTGGCGAAAGTTGGCGGAAAGGGCTTGTTTGTCAAAGAGCTGGAACTGGCACTGCTTGAAAACCGCGCCGATATCGCCGTGCATTCGATGAAGGATGTGCCCGTTGAGTTCCCGGAAGGGCTGGGGCTGGTAACGATCTGCGAGCGCGAAGATCCGCGCGACGCGTTTGTCTCCAACCAGTATGACTCGCTCGATGCGTTGCCGGAAGGCAGCGTGGTTGGCACGTCAAGTTTACGCCGCCAGTGCCAGCTGGCTGAACGCCGTCCGGACCTGGTCATCCGATCGCTGCGCGGTAACGTGGGCACGCGACTCGGCAAGCTGGATAACGGTGATTACGACGCCATTATCCTCGCCGTTGCGGGCCTGAAACGTCTGGGGCTGGAGTCACGCATTCGCGTGGCGCTGCCACCGGAGCTGTCTCTCCCGGCTGTGGGCCAGGGAGCCGTCGGTATTGAATGCCGTCTGGATGATGCCCGTACCCGCGACCTGCTTGCTCCGCTGAATCATGACGAGACCGCTATCCGCGTAAAAGCTGAACGCGCGATGAATACCCGCCTCGAAGGGGGCTGTCAGGTGCCGATTGGTAGCTATGCTGAATTGACAGACGGCGAGCTGTGGCTGCGTGCGCTGGTTGGCGCACCGGACGGTTCACAGATGGTGCGCGGGGAACGCCGCGGCAAGCCGCAAGATGCCGAACAGCTTGGCGTGTCGCTGGCGGAAGAGCTACTGAATAACGGCGCGCGTGAAATTCTGGCCGAGGTTTATAACGGAGAACCCCCTGCATGAGTATTCTCGTCACCCGCCCTTCTCCCGCAGGAGAGCAATTAGTGAGCCGTCTGCGCGCACTGGGGCAGGTGGCCTGGAGTTTTCCGTTGATTGAATTCTCCCCTGGTCGGCAGTTGTCCTCACTCGCCGCCCATATGAATACTCTGCAGGAAGGTGATTTACTCTTTGCGCTGTCGCAACATGCCGTGGAGTTTGCCCATGCGCAGCTACAGCAACAAAGGCTTAGCTGGCCAACGCCCCCCCGCTATTTTGCTATCGGGCGCACTACGGCGCTGGCATTGCATACCGCCAGCGGGATCGACGTTCGCTACCCGTTAGATCGGGAAATTAGCGAAGTCTTGCTACAATTACCTGAATTACAAACTATTGCCGGAAAGCGTGCGCTGATTTTACGCGGTAACGGCGGGCGCGAACTGCTGGGCGAAACGCTGCGGGAACGTGGCGCTGACGTCACGTTCTGCGAATGCTATCAGCGTTGTGCAAAACATTATGATGGTGCGGAAGAGGCAATGCGCTGGCACACGCGCGGCATCAACACGCTGGTGGTCACCAGTGGTGAAATGTTGCAACAGCTTTGGTCGCTTATTCCGCAATGGTATCGTGAAAACTGGTTACTCCGCTGTCGGCTTCTGGTCGTCAGTGAGCGTCTGGCGAACCACGCCCAGGAGCTGGGCTGGCAAGATATTCGGATCGCTGATAACGCCGACAACGATGCGCTGCTGCGCGCATTACAATAACTCTCAAATGGGAAGCCATAATGACGGAACACGAAAAATCCTCCGCCGTGGTTGAAGAGACCAGGGAGACTGTGGATACCACACCACAGCCAGAGACGACTGAGAAAACCGCTGAGAAGAAAAACGGCAGCAACAAAACCAGCCTGACGCTGAGCGTGATTGCCATCGCGATTGCACTGGCCGCAGGCGTTAGCCTGTATGGGCTGGTGAAGAAGCAGGGCACCAATCAGACGGCCACCAGCGACGCGCTGGTAAACCAAATCACCGCGTTGCAAAAAGCGCAGGAAACACAAAAATCCGAGCTGGAAAGCGTAATTAAACAGCAGGCTGCCGCACTTGCCGACGCGAACAGCAAGCAGGAAGCGTTGACCAAACAGCTTGGCGACGTGCAGCAAAAAGTGGCGACCATTTCCGGTACAGATGCCAAAACCTGGCTCCTCTCTCAGGCTGATTTTCTGGTGAAACTGGCCGGACGTAAGCTCTGGAGCGATCAGGACGTCACCACCGCCGCCGCGCTGCTGAAAAGCGCCGATGCAAGCCTGGCAGACATGAACGACCCGAGCCTGATCAATGCTCGCCGCGCGATTACCGAAGATATCGCCAGCCTGTCTGCGGTTTCGCAGGTGGATTACGACGGTATCATCCTCAAGGTTAACCAGCTCTCGAACCAGATTGATAACCTGCAGCTTGCGGATAATAACGACGACGACTCCCCGATGGATTCTGACGGTACTGAGCTTTCCAGCTCGCTCAGCGAGTGGCGCATCAACCTGCAAAAAAGCTGGCAGAACTTTATGGACAGCTTCATCACTATCCGCCGTCGCGACGAGACCGCTGTGCCGCTGTTAGCGCCAAACCAGGATGTCTATCTGCGCGAAAATATTCGCTCCCGCCTGCTGGTTGCCGCCCAGGCCGTGCCACGTCATCAGGAAGAGACCTACAAACAGGCGCTGGATAACGTCTCTACGTGGGTACGTGCTTACTACAACACCGATGACGCAACCACCACCGCGTTCCTCGATGACATTGATAAGCTGAGCCAACAAAACATCACCATGAACGTGCCGGATAAACTGGCCAGCCAGCCGATTCTGGAAAAGCTGATGCAGACGCGTGTGCGTAATCTTCTGGCGCAACCCGGCGTACCGGCAGAGCCGAACGCCGATGCCCCTGCCGCCGCGCCAGCGCCCGAAAGCGCGCCACAAGGAGAGTAATCATGTTGAAAGTGCTTTTACTCTTCTTATTGCTGATCGCTGGGATCGTTCTGGGGCCAATGCTTGCTGGCCATCAGGGCTACGTTCTGATCCAGACCGATAACTACAATATCGAAACCAGCGTGACGGGCCTGGTGATCGTCCTGATCCTCGGCGTTGTGGTGCTGTTTGCTGTGGAATGGCTCCTGCGTCGCATCTTCCGCACCGGGGCGCACACCCGCGGCTGGTTCGTTGGCCGTAAACGTCGTCGCGCCCGTAAGCAGACCGAGCAGGCGCTGCTGAAGCTGGCCGAAGGGGATTATCAGCAGGTTGAGAAGCTGATGTCGAAAAATGCCGACCACGCTGAACAGCCGGTGGTGAACTACCTGCTGGCCGCTGAAGCCGCGCAGCAGCGTGGGGATGAAGCTCGCGCCAATCAGCATCTGGAGCGTGCGTCTGAGCTTTCACCGAAAGATCCGATTCCGGTGGAAATCACCCGCGTTCGCCTGCAGCTGGCGCGTAATGAAAATCACGCGGCGCGCCACGGCATTGACCGTCTGCTGGAAATTACCCCGCGTCACCCGGAAGTGCTGCGTCTTGCTGAACAGGCTTACATTCGTACCGGTGCCTGGGGCTCGCTGCTGGACATCATTCCTTCAATGGCGAAAGCCGATGTCGGTGACGATGAACATCGTGACGAGCTTCAGCGTATGGCATGGATTGGCTTGATGGATCAGGCGCGTGCCGATCTGGGCAGCGACGGCCTGAAAACCTGGTGGAAAAATCAGAGCCGTAAAACACGCCAGCAGGTTCCACTGCAGGTGGCGATGGCGGAACATCTGATTGAATGTGACGACCATGACACGGCGCAGGAAATTATCCTTGATGGCCTTAAGCGCCAGTACGATGACCGCCTGGTGCTGGTGATCCCGCGTCTGAAAACCAATAATCCTGAGCAAATCGAAAAAGCGCTGCGCCAGCAGATCAAAACCGTGGGCGACCGCCCGCTGCTGTGGAGCACGCTGGGCCAGTCGCTGATGAAGCACGGTGAATGGCAGGAGGCGAGCCTCGCCTTCCGCGCCGCGCTGAAACAGCGCCCTGACGCGTTTGACTACGCCTGGCTTGCCGATTCACTGGACAAGCAGCATAAACCAGAAGAGGCCGCAGCCATGCGGCGAGACGGGTTACTGCTGACGTTGCAAAATAATAACACCCAACAGTAATCGTGAAGGAGGCCTAAAGGCCTCCTTTTTTTATCGTCCTTCTCCTGCTACATTCGTTGTATCTTCATCAGGAAACGAACCCGCCAATGTAAAGATGCCTTTTCATTAACTTTTTTTCGTACACGCCTCTTCTGCTGCGTGGAATAAATCGTTTTTGAAAGGAAATCTTCATGAACTCGCTTTTATATGCGCTTTTTGAAGCGCTTCGCTGCCATCGTTGGCTGCGCCTTCTTGCCTGCGCTTTTATCTTTTCGTCGCTGGGGAACGGCTTAACCCAGGTTGTTGTTTTCGGCTTACTGCTACAATGGGATGCGCCACCGCTACTGCTCACTCTCGCATTTCTTTTGGCTACGGTTCCGGGATTTATCGGCAGCGTAATTGGCGAGAGGCTATGCCAGCAGTTTTCCCCGATATCTCTGCTGATAATCACCGAGTTACTGGGTTTAGTCGCACTGCTCTTTCCTTTGCTCGGCGTACATTATCACAGCATTCCTGCCCTGCTTGCCGTGCAATCCGCAGAGGCGTTATTGAGTGGGATGAGTTGGCCTGCGCTAACGCTGCTGTTTAAACGTGGGCTCAGTGAAGGAGAACTGCCTGCTGCAACCTGTCTGGAGAATCTGATATTTGCTTCTCAAGTACTTTTAGGAACCGGGTTGGGTGTCGTGCTGTTCCAAAAAATGTCGGTAACCGGTTTGCTGGCTATTGATGCCGCCAGTTTTCTGGGATCGTTGTTGATGCTACGGCTGGCGGGGCGGGAATTTACTGCACCGACGATAACGCTACCCGCAGATGTTCACGAGCCGGTAGCATTACGCTGGCAGACGTTAACTCTACGGCAAAAACGCAGCCTCCTCATTTTGCCTGGGCTGGCAGCCGTTGGCTCACCGGCAATGGCATTACTTCCCGCCCTGGCACAGCAATTCCAGCCTGAGAATGCCACAGAACTTGCGCTACCCCTGCTTTTCGCCAGAAATATGGGGCAACTTTGCGGACCGATGTTGCTCAAGAGAGATAGCCTGACGCGTATTGCTACGCAACCTCCCCTACTGATGGCCTGTCTTAGTGTCTTTCTGGCTGCTTACGGAGTGCTTCCGTTGTTGTCCGGGTGGATTGCACCTGCACTGGGAATGATCTTTATTGCCCATCTGGCGTCGAATATTGTGTTTGCGGCAGGTACGTTTGGCGTGCTTAGTAGCTTTCAGATCGCACAGATCCCGGCAGCAAGCAGTAAAGCCTGGCGCTGGCAGACGCTTAGCGCTTCTCTCTTTACTGGTCTCGCAGCAATGACGACGACGATGCTAGGGGCACTTCATGCGCTGTATGTAGTCTCTGGCGTCGCGCTGCTTTTCGTTGCGCTGGTGATGACGCGTTTTCGTGGCTAAAACATAAAAAAACGCCTGCTATAAAAGCAGGCGTTAAAACAGGTCTGTATGACAACATATTTGGTGCTTCACTCAACGTTGTGTCCATGGTGTTTGATGAGGCCGAAGCGACATCTGTCAGTGGACGATAAGCACCGTAAACGGCTCTGCGTCATTCCTGAGTTTATGAGGCACTAAGGCGAACATAAGAGATGGAATGAGCATCTACGCGTATATTATTGCACGTTACGTGCCAACATGGCACGCAGAACTTTTACATCGCGCAACATTTTAAGATAAAAGGAAATTTTGTCGTTAAGGCTCGCCTTAAGCCTCCGCAGGAACCCGAAAATGTGATCATCTGTCGCCTGGAAGCGACAACAATATCAGTCACACACTAAATACAGATATATCAATAGGTTATATGTCGCTGAAACGCGACAAAAAAGGAGATGGTTGTCGGGATAAGACTACAGGAGAGGGAACAGCAGAAAACAAAAAACCCCGCCGAAGCGGGGTTCAAAATTGGTCGGCGAGAGAGGATTCGAACCTCCGACCCACTGGTCCCAAACCAGTTGCGCTACCAAGCTGCGCTACTCGCCGATGTACTGCTTTTTTGAATTTTTAGTTCAATTCATTAAAAAGTCGTGGTGCGAGGGGGGGGACTTGAACCCCCACGTCCGTAAGAACACTAACACCTGAAGCTAGCGCGTCTACCAATTCCGCCACCTTCGCAATTCACAACTCTTTCAATAATGGGGTGGCTAATGGGATTCGAACCCACGACAACTGGAATCACAATCCAGGGCTCTACCAACTGAGCTATAGCCACCACTGTATTCTTTCACGCGGTACTGACTACTTCTCAGACCACCGCAGCTCTAGCGCCGGGACTAAAATGGCGCGCCCGACAGGATTCGAACCTGAGACCTCTGCCTCCGGAGGGCAGCGCTCTATCCAGCTGAGCTACGGGCGCTTAGCGCCGTTGCGGGGCTGGATATTACGTACCTCCGACCCCGCTGTCTAGTGCTTTTTTGAAAAAAATGCGCGTTTGGTTATGGTTTGCACATTTTGCCGTTTAATCCTCCACTTTCTGCGTGGTGGCATGGCGACCCAGGCCAAAAAGTTTATACGCTGCCGTGACCGCAGCCAGGAAGATCATCCCGACAAACAGCGACATGCGGGTATCTTCATTAAAGTACATTCCGATTAATACGCAAATCAGGAACGCCATCGTTAAATAGTTCGCATACGGGAAAAGAATGGAGCGAAACGGATGGCTGGCAATCGCTTTTTTGTGTGCATGGCGGAAACGCAGCTGGCTAATCAGAATCACAAACCACGGGATCATCCCCGGCAGCACGCTGGCGCTGTAGACATAGACAAACACACGCTGCGGATTAGGAATAATGTAGTTCAGGCAAGAGCCGACCAGCAGGATCGCAATCGACACCGCCACGCCTGCCACCGGTACGCCCGCGCGGGAGACTTTACTCATCGCTGCTGGCAGTTGGTTATTTTTAGAGAGCGCGTAGAGCATACGGCCACAGCTGTACATCCCGCTGTTACAACCAGAGAGAGCTGCCGTCAGCACCACGAAGTTAATAATACCTGCCGCTGCCGTGATACCAATCTTCGCGAAGGTTAAGACAAACGGGCTGCCGGTGGTGCCGATTTCATTCCACGGGAAGATGGTCACGATAACGAAGATCGCGCCCACGTAGAAAATCAGGATACGCCACAACACTTTGCCAACTGCACTACGCAGCGTGACTTGCGGATTTTTCGCTTCCCCGGCAGTGATACCAATCAGTTCAACGCCCTGATAAGACGCGACAACGATACACAGCGCCGTCAGGAAACCTTTCCAGCCACCGGCGAAGAAGCCGCCATGATCTGTCAGATTGCCAAAACCGATAGCGTGCCCGCCGTTGCCAAAGCCAAAGAAAATCACGCCCAGCCCGACAACAATCATCACGATAATGGTGGTGACTTTAATCATCGCGAACCAGAATTCGATTTCACCGTACAAACGCACGGCGGCAAGATTTGCCAGCGCCACCAGCCCCACGGCGATAAGCGCCGGTATCCACTGAACCATATCCGGGAACCAGAACTGCACGTAGACCCCTATCGCGGTGATCTCCGAGATACCCACCGCCATCCACATAAACCAGTACGACCAGGCAGTGAGATAGCCAAAAAATGGGCTCATGTAACGGTGCGCGTAAACGGCGAAGGAGCCGGTTACCGGCTCCAGGAAGAGCATTTCCCCCATCGAACGCATAATGAAGAAGACGAACAGCCCGGCGATAATATACGCCAGTAATACGGAAGGACCTGCCCACTTAAGCGTACTTGCGGAACCCATAAACAGGCCAACACCGATAGTGCCGCCCAGCGCGATCAATTCAATGTGTCGAGCTTCCAGCCCACGCTGTAGCTCAGGTTTTTTCTCTGCCATAAATCCTCGGTTGTGTTTGCTGTTTCCCGACTTCTGCCGGTTATTATTTTTTGGGGTACTGAAATACGGTGGGAATGGTTTCTTAAATTCTGCCAAATGGCAAACGATGCATTAAAAAAATGAATGCATTGCACATAAACGCAGCAGTTTTGCAGGAGAGATGCAGCGCGAATAGCATATCGCGCTACATTTTGATTACATCTGCCCGGTGTAATGCCAGGTGAGGTAGCGCAGCAGGCGGATCTGGCGTTTAATACGCGACGGTTGAGATAACAGACGATACAGCCACTCCAGCCCCAGGTTTTGCCAGACTTTAGGCGCACGCTTTACGTGGCCGGTAAAGACGTCGTAGGTGCCACCAACGCCCATGTAGAGCGCATCCGGGCAGACCTGGCGGCAATCGCGCATCAGGATCTCCTGACGCGGAGATCCCATCGCGACGGTGACAATTTTCGCCCCGCTGTCGCGCACGCGTTCAAACAGTGCCTGTCGATCTTCGGGTTTGAAATAACCGTCCTGGCTGCCCACGATGTTAACATTCCACTGGCTGCGCAGCTTTTGTTCCGTCTGCGCCAGCACATCTGGTTTACCGCCAATCAGGAAGACAGGTGTTCCTTCTGCACCGGCACGCGCCATTAATTCTTCCCAGAGATCGGCTCCCGCCACGCGGGAAACATTAGCACCAGGATACTTTTTACGGATAGAGCGCACCACGCTGATACCGTCTGCGTATTTAAACTCGGCCGCGTCAATCAGGCTTTTGACGTCCGCGTTATCTTCTACCGCCAGCATCTTTTCCGCATTGATAGCCACCAGCGTGCCCGATTTCATCTGTCCGTTTGCGAACAGGTAATCCAGCGCGTGTTGCATATCGCGCCAGCCAATAAGTTGCAGACCACGCAGCGCGTAGCGCGGCGCGGAAATCGTGTCAGTCATTAAAATTCCTACTCAGACTTGCGACAGCGTTGTGCTGCCTCGTGGCTCGCGTCTGTGCACAAGCCCTGCGCTATCAAATAACCAGTACAACAGTTTGGCCAGCAGCAGGCAGATGCCGAAAACGACCATGAAGAAAACCACACGTGAGACAAACGAATCCAGCCCCTCACGTGCCAGAACAATCATATTGAAAATGGCACCAAAACAGAAACTGTGCAAAATCGCTGCTTTATAGCGGTTCGTCTCTTCATTACCGCGCATATAGAGCCAGTCGAACCACTTAATGATCAGCCCCACGGCAATGGCACCCGGCAGGATAAACCACGCTCCGCCCATCACCACCAGTGAGCCAATTAACGTTGGCGAAATCGCCAGGCCCGAATGGTTGTTCAGCACTTCCCAGGTAAAGTAGTTCGCCGTATTGAGCACAACGCCAGGGCGGTCTGGCCACAGCCACGTCGGGATAAAGACGTAGAAATCACGGACAATTGGCGCTAAGCCCTGGAAATCGATCTTGTCGTAGTTTTGCAGCAGCAGCGCCAGGTTTTCCCACGGCGAGAAGGTGTCGCGCGTGAGGTACAAAAAGGTGTAAAACGCTTCATCTCCGGCCACGTTCAGCCCGTAACGCTTCAGCGCCAGCCAGAACATCCCCACAATGCCAAACACGCCTGCCGCCGCCAGCATCCACAGCGAGATCCAGCCGCGAATGATGCCGATAAACAGGAAGATCGCAAACGCGATAATGATGTTGGCGCGCGTACCGCCGACGATCATGTAGGTCAGGATGCCGAACGCAACGGTGCTGACCAGGAAAAACAGCCAGGCTTTGCTGTCCTGACGCAGGAAAAAAATAACCAGCATCGCCGGAATGAAGAAGTAAAAGAAGCGCTTAAGAGCAACGCCGGAAACCTCTGCAGAGAAAATCTGGCTGTAGGACTGCAGCTTAAACAGCAGGAAGCCGTTGTGCATAAAGAAGATGCCCACGCTCACAAGCGCGATTGTCATCAGCATTATCCACGTCAGATGCGTTTCCACCCGGTTCATGGTGAAGAGTGGCCGACGTGGTGCCGTCTCTTTCGCAGAACGCAGGCGCGTTTTGTAGGTGACGTAATACACCGCGTAGAAGCAGGTTGCGGATAACAGCGCCTGCAGCAGAATTTCCGGCGGCGCGACGCCCACATCAAAGCGGAAGACCAGAATGCTGGTCAGCGGAAAACCAAAGTAAAAGGTCAGCAGAAACAGCAGCGAGAAAAAGACGTTGAAGTTAAAGCGCACGCGCCTGAACTCAAACCAGGTGAGCGTGGCGATAAACAAGGTGCTCAGCAGCCAGACCACCAACAAGCCGCTAAATTGCAACTGGCTCATGGGGTGTCTCCTGAAGCGATACGCAGCGCACGGTGCCACGGCGTGAGGTAATTTGGACTGAAAAAGTCGATGGCATTTTTATCCACCAGCGCCAGCTGACGCTGCGCCTCTCGTACCACATCCTCGCTGAGCGCATCCTCTGTAAACAAAACCGGTATATGCTGCTCAGCCATATCCTGCCAGAACGGGTTTTCGCGATTAAGCACGCACGGCACCCCCGCCTGAATTAGCAGACACAGCGTACCAATCCCCTGTTGGCGGGCAAAGATGAAATAGCCCAGGTCACACTTTCTCAGCAGCGCCAGGTAATCATCAAATTCCAGCTTATCGCTGAGAATGTGCAGGTTCTCCGGGCTAAACAGCGCAAGTCCCTGCTGGCGAACCTCAGCAATATAAGCGTCGTTATTCGCCGGGTAGCCCATCGGCACGACCACATTTACCGTATCGCCAAACTGCTGGTGTACGGCACGGAGCGCGGCGATATGTTCATTACTGCGGTCGCCCGAGTTTCCGACCAGAATAGTCAACTTGCCTTCACGCGGCGTGTCGTTCGCCATATTGTTGAGCGCCGGGTTCATACGGGTCGGGAAATAGAGCAGCTCACCGCGCACGTTGGGATGCAACTTCGCAAAGTAATTGAGATCGCCACGCGTGGCAAAAACGCAACCCACGCGTCCCTGCGCCATACGACGCAGCGGGTAGAAAAGACGGAATTTCCAGCCACGCGAGACTTCATACAGGTCCGCGCCCCAGATATGCCAGCTGCATTGCGACGGCTTAATCCCGCCACTCAGCAACGCCAGCCACAGGCCGGTATTGAACTGCCCATGGAAAAAGAAGCGTTGTTCACGATCCGCTTTAGCTTTAGCGACAACCGCCTTCGCCAGCGCAGATTTATCCGGCCAGAAGGTGATATTGAGTGCCGGACACGCCGCACTCAGGCCGTTATCCTGGCCTGCAACCATAAATTCACGGGCATCAGGCGTGCCGGATGCCAGCTCATCGTTAAAGAACCGCAAAACGGTCTGGTTGTGGTGCGGGATATCCGATCCCAGTACGTGAATCAGTGCAGTCATGCGCGTTTACGCCAAAGTAAAAATACGCCGCAACAGGCAGCGAAATAAACGATATAGGTTGCCATATAAGCCTGAGCAGCCCCCAGCGCACCGTGCTCAGGGATCAGCCAGCGTGAGAACGCCGTCAGCAGCGTAAACTGACTGATTTCTGCCAGGATATACAACCGCAGCGAGGCCTTTGCAATCACCAGATAGCCGAAAACGTAAGCGCCCACTTTCAGCACATCACCCACCAGTTGCCAGGCAAAGAGATCGCGCATGGCGGTAAACTTTGCCGAGAAGAGCAGCCAGATGGCGACATCGCGCAATAACCAGACGGTAAAACTGGCCGCCGCGACGGCGGGCAACACAAAACGCAGGGAGCGAAAAATCTCGCGGGTAATATCCTTTTTGGCGGTCAGGCGCGATAAGGTTGGCAGCAACCAGACGCTAAAGGAAGCCGTTATAAACTGGAGGTAAGCATCTGAAATGCTGCTCACGCCCTGCCAGATCCCGACTTCATCCCAGCTGTAATGCGCTGCCAGCATGTTTCGCATCATCACATAGGCTACCGGCAACGTCACGGAGGTGATGAGCGCCATCAGGGTAAATTTGCCTAACTGGCCCGCCAGGGCTTTTTCCCACTGCGGTTTGAGATAGTGCAGTGGGATCACGCCTCTGCGCATCAACATAAACGCCGCCGGAATGACCACCAGCGCAGGCACCAGCGCCAGCCCCAACAGCGCGCCTTCGTAGCCGCCCAGACGATAGCAGAAATAATACGCAATAACGCCGATGATGCTACCCAGGATCAGCGCCAGTGCGTTACCGGCGGCATCGCGAAAGCCTTTCATCAGCGCCAGCAGCAGGTTGGCCCAGGCAATCCCCATCTGAACCAGCGCGACCAGACGCACCAGCCCCTGATAATGCGTGTGCCCAAACAGACCCTGGCTAATGGGTGATGCCGCCAGCAGAAATATGACGGCCAGCAGGGTCGAGAAACCTAATACCATCGCCGAAGATGTACCGACCACCCTGCGAAGCTGAGCCGCATCATCGTGGTACTGAGCAACGTATTTAGTGACGCCGTTAAAGATACCGGCACCAGCCAGCACGCCAAGAACAGTAACAAGCTGACGGAAATTGCCCGCCAGCCCGACGCCGGAAGGGCCAAATGAGACGGCTAATAGCTTGACGACCAGTAACCCGGCACCAATTTTGACGAGTGTGGACGCGGCGGTCCACACGGATGCTTTTGCCAGAGACATATCAGCCGAAATAACTCAGAAGCGTATTGATCACCGTACGCTGATTAACTGGCGCGAGGTTGTAGAACAGAGGCAGACGGAGCAAACGCTCGCTCTCTTTGGTGGTGTAGCGGTCTTCACCAGCAAACATGCCGAACGCTTCTCCAGCCGGGCTGGAATGCAGCGGGATATAGTGGAAAACAGCCAAAATCTCAGCTTCTTTCAGCCAGGCAATCAGCTTGCTGCGATCGTCGTTATCGCGCAGCTTGATGTAGAACATATGGGCATTGTGAACACAATCTGCCGGAATGGTCGGCAGTTCAATGCGCCCGGCTTTCGCCAGCGGCTCCAGCGCGTCGTAATAGGTTTGCCACAGTGACAGGCGCTGCAGATTGATACGTTCCGCCGCCTCCAGCTGCGCCCACAGGTATGCGGCCTGCAAGTCCGCCATCAGGTAGCTTGAGCCGATATCGCGCCAGGTGTACTTATCCACCTGACCGCGGAAGAACTGGCTGCGGTTAGTCCCTTTTTCACGGATCACTTCGGCACGTTCTACCAGCGCGCGATCGTTAATCAGCGTCGCACCCCCCTCACCGCCCGCAGTGTAGTTTTTGGTTTCGTGGAAGCTAAAGCAGCCAATATGACCAATGGTGCCCAGCGCGCGTCCTTTGTAGGTGGACATCACACCCTGCGCGGCGTCTTCCACCACGAACAGGTTGTGCTTTTTGGCGATCGCCATGATGGTGTCCATTTCACAGGCCACACCCGCGTAGTGAACCGGAACAATAACGCGGGTTTTTTCGGTGATTGCCGCTTCAATCAACGTTTCGTCGATGTTCATGGTATCCGGGCGGATATCCACAAAGACGATTTTCGCCCCTCGCAGGACAAACGCGTTCGCCGTCGAAACGAAGGTATAGCTCGGCATAATCACTTCATCGCCAGGCTGGATGTCCAGCAGCAGCGCGGCCATCTCCAGGGAGGCCGTACAGGACGGCGTCAGCAGCACTTTGGCACTGTGAAAACGCTGTTCCATCCACTGCTGGCAGCGACGGGTAAAACCGCCATCGCCGCAGAGTTTGCCGCTGCCCATAGCAGACTGCATATAATCGAGTTCAGTTCCCACCACGGGAGGCGCATTAAATGGAATCATCTTGTCACCTGTATAACCAGTAAGCCGTGGCGTCGATGTTGGCACCACTCGCAATATAACGTTTAAGCGCGGCAGTGTTGCCCATCTGGGTCGCCACCCGCAGCGTCGATACCTTTTGCTGCTGAGCCCAGTGTAACGCAGCCTGCATGAGCGTCTCGCCCATGCCGCGCCCGGCGAGTAAGCCGATGCGCGCCTCGCGCTCATTCAGCTTACGCAGCGAAACAAAGCCCTGAATCTGACCATCCGCTGCGCGAAAAATCAGACAAACGTGGTCAAATGTGCCCTTTACCGCATTCTCTACCCACTGAGCATAGAAACGCCCACTGTCGTCAGGCGCATACCAGGGTGCGCGAAAGCGGCTTCGGGCAAACGCCTGCGCCGCCATCTGGCGCAGCACGGGGATATCCTGCTCCGTTGCAATTTCCGCGCCGGGTGCATCATGCCGGGTAAGCGTAATGGAAAGGTCAACCTCACCTTCGACCAGCCGGAAGCCATGCTGTTGAAGCACATCCAGCAGATCGGCACGGTGCGCCGGAATTTTGGCCTGCACACGCGGCCAGGCAGCGAAATCCGCCTCAGAGAGTACAGGTGCATCTTCACTCACACGCACAATCGCTGAGGGAAGCGCAAAGAAAGTGCTTTCCCACTGAAGGGACTCAAGCACGCCATTGAGTGAACTCAACGCCATACGCCTTTGGTATCCACGACATACTGCTGTTTTACAGTATCGGCCGGTATAGCTTTGAACTCGTTGTGATCCACCAGCAGCACCAACACATCCGCCGTTGTCAGCGCATCATCCAGCGCGGTCAGCGTGCAGTGTCCCGCCAGTTTCGCGGGCAGCTCATGGATGTTTGGCTCAACCACCAGCGTTTCGCCCTTGTGCCATTCCGCGATCATCTCAGCAATTTCCATCGCCGGGCTTTCGCGCAGATCGTCAATGTTCGGTTTGAATGCCAGGCCAAAGCAGGCAATTTTCAGCTCACTGGCGCGTTTTCCGGTGTCAGCCAGGCAATCCGCTACCGTGGCTTTGACCTGATTGAGCACCCAATGCGGCTTGCTGTCGTTCACTTCGCGCGCGGTGCGGATCAGGCGAGCCTGATTTGGATTTTGCGCCACAATAAACCACGGGTCGACGGCGATACAGTGGCCGCCCACACCCGGACCTGGCTGGAGAATGTTCACACGCGGGTGACGATTCGCGAGACGAATCAACTCCCAGACGTTAATCCCCTGATCGGCACAAATCAGCGACAGTTCATTCGCGAAAGCAATGTTGACGTCGCGGAAGCTGTTTTCCGTCAGCTTGCACATTTCAGCGGTGCGGGAGTTGGTGACCACGCATTCGCCTTCCAGGAAAATCTTATACAGCTCGCTGGCGCGCGCGGAGCAGACAGGTGTCATACCGCCAATCACGCGGTCGTTTTTAATCAGTTCGACCATCACCTGGCCCGGCAGCACACGCTCAGGGCAGTAGGCGATATTAATATCAGCCTGTTCACCCGCCTGCTGCGGGAAGCTGAGATCAGGACGCGCTTCGGCCAGCCACTGGGCCATCTGTTCAGTCGCGCCGACAGGCGAAGTGGATTCAAGGATGACCAGCGCCCCTTTCTTCAGCACCGGCGCAATGGATTTTGCTGCCGCTTCAACATACGCCATATCGGGTTCATGGTCGCCTTTGAATGGCGTCGGGACGGCAATCAGGTAAGCGTCAGCCTCTACCGGCGTGGTGCTGGCTCGCAGGTATCCACCGTCCACAGCCGCTTTAACCACGCGGTCGAGATCCGGCTCCACAATATGAATTTCGCCACGGTTGATGGTTTCCACCGCCCGCGCGTTGATGTCTATGCCTACAACCTGCTTTTGACGAGAGGCGAAGGCCGCCGCAGTAGGCAGCCCGATATAGCCAAGACCCACGACAGAGATGGTAGTAAAACTCATAGCGATACCCGATTGTGTTTAAGTGCGTGCAAAATACGACCACAAGCCTGCCCATCACCATAAGGGTTATGGGCCCGGCTCATTGCCTGATACTCTTCTTCATCGTGCAGCAAGCGCGTAACTTCCTCGACAATAAGACGCGTATCGGTGCCGACCAGACGCACCGTACCGGCTTTCACCGCCTCCGGGCGTTCCGTCGTTTCACGCATCACCAGCACCGGCTTGCCGAGGGACGGCGCTTCTTCCTGAATACCGCCGGAATCGGTCAGGATCAACCACGCGTGGTTCATCAGCCAGACAAACGGCATGTAGTCCTGCGGCTCAATCAGCAAGACGTTTTCAACATGCCCCAGAATACGATTCACCGGCTCACTGACGTTAGGGTTGAGATGCACCGGATAGACAATCTGCACATCTTCATTCTGCGCGGCAATTTCCGCCAGCGCATGGCAAATCTGCTCGAAGCCACGACCAAAACTCTCGCGGCGGTGGCCTGTCACCAGAATCGTCTTTTTGCCGTTATGCAAAAACGGGTAACGCGCAGCAAGTTCGGCCTTTAGCTCGTCGTTTGCCAGTACCCGATCGCGGACCCAAATCAGCGCATCGATCACCGTATTTCCGGTCACAAAAATTTTGTTATCCGCGATATTTTCACGCAGCAGGTTCTGGCGGGAGTTTTCTGTTGGCGCAAAATGATACATCGCCAGATGCCCGGTGAGCGTGCGGTTGGCCTCTTCCGGCCACGGGGAATAGAGATTGCCGGTGCGCAACCCCGCTTCCACATGACCAACAGGAATACGCTGATAGAATGCAGCCAGGCTGGTCGCCACGGTGGTAGTGGTATCGCCATGCACCAGCACCACATCAGGCTTAAATGACTCCAGAATGGGCTTCAGCTCTTGCAGAATACGGCAGGTGATCTCCGTCAACCCTTGTCCCGGCTTCATAATATTGAGGTCGTAATCCGGAACAATAGAAAAGAGAGTCAAAACCTGATCGAGCATCTCCCGGTGCTGGGCGGTCACACATACTTTCGCTTCAATATCAGGATCTCTGGCCAGCGCATGAACCAGAGGTGCCATCTTGATGGCCTCCGGCCTGGTGCCAAATACGGTAAGTACTTTCACATCGATTCTCTTCGATTAGGCGATGAAGGCCGCAGCCTTCATCGTAGACGGCGTTCTTAATTTGTGCGACGACGCATTAACGCCACGCCAGCGCCAGTCAGTGCACCCACAATCCCCCACATAATCATCAGGAATGCGCGACGCGGACTATCGCGTTTTACAGGTTCTTCAGGTGTTCTCAAATAACGATAGGTCTGAAAACGCGGGTCTAACGTTGGACCCACGTTCAGTGTATTGAGCATGGCGCGGTTTTGGTCGTAATCGAGGTCAAAATCAGGGCCAACGGCCTGCAGATTCTCCAGACGCGCCTGCAGCATAGGACGGCCCAGGAGGAACATTTCGGAGTCAGGCAGTTGATCGGCTGGAACGTCTGTTTCGCTGCGGGAAATATTGCGCTGCTCTGCAATCTTCAACGCCTGCTCAATATTATGGACGCGACGAGAGAAAATGGCCTTCGCCACCTCTTCCTGACGTTTCACCTGCGCCTTCATCTGAATAGTACGGGCAGCCCAGGCCCCTTTCAGTTCATCGTTGAGATGGCTCGCCGCACGCTGGCTGGCAAACGCAACATACTGACGCAGCAGGTTATTGGCATCCGGCGCAGTTTCCGCGATCAGCTTCACGCTGTCGTTGATATTACGCAGCACGTCACCCGGCATAAACTGGATATTGTTAATCATGTCATCCAGCAGCGCGGCGTCGACTTTGCTATTACCGACCATGCGCTGCTTGTAATAATCCGTCTGCGACCAGAAATCACGACGCGTATCCCAGGAAGCAAGCTGCATCACAAATTCTTTATAGGCCTCATCCATCACGGAAGCCTGATCTGGCGTGGCAAGGTTCGCCTTGATATCCAGATTACGCAGGAACTGCTGCTGGGAATAAAATCCTCCCAGCATGTTAACCGTTGGTCTGTCTGTAATCGCCGTGGCGCTCCACTCTTGTTTTGCAAAGAACGTGTAGGCAAGCGCAAGCAGTGCGAACCCTAACGCGAGCCCGGCAATCCAGAGCTTGCCCTTCCATAACACGCGAAACAAACCACGAATATCCAGTTCATTCTCAGTTACCACTGATTTCGCTCCCGCCAACGGTTGAGTCATCATAGTCCCGGTTTTACTTAGTTAATGTTGTGTTTTTGCCACTGTTCCGACGCATCCTGCGTTTTACACGTTTGATGAACCGCGCAACTTTCCATGCGCGCTTAATGCAGTAACCGTACAGGAAAAATGCTAGCAAGAATAATACCAACATTACCCATTCAGGAATGAAATGAGCATATTCTGCTGCAACACCAATCCCGGCAAGGATCGCCGCAGCCAGAGTGATCAGAACAAATGCCTGGCGGGAAGTAAAACCGGCGCGCATGATCAGGTGATGAATGTGCTGGCGATCGGGGGAGAACGGACTCATACCTTTACGCAGACGGCGATACATAATCGCCACCATGTCCATCAATGGAATGGCAATGATCCACAGTGCGGTCACGGGGCTAATTGGATGCGTTTTACCCTGGGTGGTTTCCAGCAAAATCCAGATAACGGTGAAGCCAATCAGGGTACTGCCCG
Organism: Enterobacter sp. MALB-1; assembly: GCF_041021625.1. NCBI lineage: Bacteria > Pseudomonadati > Pseudomonadota > Gammaproteobacteria > Enterobacterales > Enterobacteriaceae > Enterobacter > Enterobacter sp. MALB-1. The sequence goes on along the minus strand of NZ_JBDPJL010000001.1, from coordinate 193,055 downwards.
CATCGCCCATAAACACTTTATAGCGACGCCCGAGAACACCCAAGTTGAGACAGATATAAGGCAGGATGGCAGCAATCATGGCAAAGCACCACATTGACAGGCTGTATTGACCATCAAACCATAAAATGATGCCGATAGCGGCAAACGAAACAGAGGACAACCCGCCGAGCAGACCGTCGATACCATCAACCATGTTGAACGCGTTAATTGCCGCCCAGACGGCAAACAGCGTCAGGAAGAAACCAAAGGGCCCCAGTACCAGCTCCCACGGGCCAAAGACATAACCCAGGCTTCTCAGGTACAGGCCACCAACCACCATCATGATGACGCCGATCGCCGCCTGCACAGTGGCGCGGAACTTCACACTGATATCAAATCGATCATCAAGCGCCCCGACTAACACCAGTACGCCCGCACATGCCAGATAGAGCGCGGCATGCGGAATATAGTAATCCGCGATTCCGAATGTGAAACAGATGCCTGCGTAAACCGAGATCCCCCCCACCAGCGGGATAAGTCCCTGATGACGTTTACGGAAATTCGGTTTGTCCACTAACCCAATTCTTTTTGCTACCTTGCGCGCAATAAATAAAAAACAGGTTGTGAATAAAAAAATACTGATCAGCTCAGTTACTGCAGTGAGTAGATTCACAATGGATTGCTCTCAACAAATGTTAGTCCCGGAAGTATAACCATGAAGCCTCTGCCTCAGAAGGATTAAAGACAGCCTCTTACCACTCCCTTTGTATGTTTTTCAATCAATTATTTCTTTGACTGTGCAAACCGTCCTATTGTCGCACCGACAGTTCAAAAATGGGAGTCTGTGGTAATAGCGTATAGTCCATAAATGAAAAACGCCACGTAAAAACGTGGCGTTTACTGGGATTATTTGCGTTACGAGCGTTTCATCATGTCGAAGAAATCGTCGTTTGTTTTGGTCATCGCCAGCTTATTGATGAGGAATTCCATTGCGTCGATTTCGCCCATTGGGTGAATGATTTTGCGCAAAATCCACATTTTCTGCAGCTCTTCCTGAGTGGTGAGCAGCTCTTCCTTACGCGTACCGGAACGGTTGTAGTCGATAGCCGGGAAGACGCGTTTTTCAGCAATTTTACGAGAGAGGTGCAGTTCCATGTTGCCTGTACCTTTAAACTCTTCGTAGATAACCTCATCCATCTTCGAACCGGTGTCGATAAGCGCCGTTGCGATGATGGTCAGGCTACCGCCCTCTTCCACGTTACGTGCCGCACCGAAGAAACGCTTCGGACGGTGCAGGGCGTTGGCATCCACACCACCGGTCAATACTTTACCGGAAGCCGGGACAACGGTGTTGTAAGCGCGCGCCAGACGGGTGATGGAGTCGAGCAGGATGATCACGTCTTTTTTGTGCTCAACCAGGCGTTTCGCCTTCTCAATAACCATTTCCGCAACCTGAACGTGACGGGAGGCTGGTTCGTCAAAGGTGGAAGCCACAACTTCACCTTTCACCAGACGCTGCATCTCGGTCACTTCTTCCGGACGTTCGTCAATCAGCAGCACCATCAGCACACAGTCTGGGTGGTTGTAGGCGATGCTCTGCGCGATATTCTGCAGCAGCATCGTTTTACCCGCTTTTGGCGGTGCCACAATCAGGCCACGCTGACCGCGACCAATTGGCGAGGCCAGATCCAGAACGCGAGCCGTTAAGTCTTCGGTTGAACCGTTACCACGCTCCATGCGCAGGCGAGAGTTCGCGTGCAGCGGCGTTAAGTTCTCAAACAGGATCTTATTGCGCGAGTTTTCGGGTTTATCGTAGTTAACTTCGTTAACTTTCAACAGCGCAAAGTAGCGTTCACCCTCTTTAGGAGGACGAATCTTACCTGAAATGGTGTCACCAGTGCGGAGGTTGAAACGGCGGATTTGGCTAGGGGATACGTAGATGTCGTCAGGGCCGGCGAGGTAGGAGCTGTCTGCAGAGCGGAGGAAACCAAATCCGTCTTGCAATATCTCCAGCACACCGTCGCCAAAGATATCTTCGCCACTCTTAGCGTGCTGCTTCAGGATGGCGAAAATGATGTCCTGCTTGCGCATACGAGCCTGGTTTTCCAGTCCCATATTTTCGCCGAGAGTGATCAGCTCAGAAACCGGCGTATTCTTTAATTCGGTAAGATTCATAATGGTGTGGGTTCTTAAACTCGGGGTGATTCTCGAACTTAATGTTGTGAATGGTATGGCAGGGTCATCCATGCCTGTTTAGCGGCCATCAACTCATGTCTGTTCGCTGTCTGGTTACAGGGAAAAAACGCAGAACTGAAACGACAAGACGGATTGAGTGACAAGCCCGGAATCTAGCAACTTCACGCATTGTTTATGTCAGCAACGGGAAGTCTCGGGTAAAACAGATTCAAACAACAAGATATGTTTAAAACGAAGTCATAGCTAACTTAGCACGACTAAAGCCGGGCGTCCAGAGATCCACACAATTTAGGCGCTCTGGACGCGCAGCTGAGAAACCTTACGCCAGGTTAGCGTCGAGGAACTCTTTCAGTTGACCTTTGGACAGTGCGCCCACTTTGGTCGCCGCCACTTCGCCGTTTTTGAACAGCAGCAGGGTCGGGATGCCACGGATGCCGTATTTTGGCGCGGTGCCAGGGTTCTGGTCGATATTCAGCTTGGCAACGGTCAGTTTGCCCTGATATTCGTCAGCGATCTCATCCAGAATCGGGGCGATCATTTTGCAAGGACCACACCATTCAGCCCAGAAATCGACGAGGGTCAGCCCGTCAGCCTTAAGTACGTCCGTGTCAAAACTGTCGTCAGTCAGGTGAATAATTTTATCGCTCATATATAACTCCACAGGAATAAGCCTGGTGCGTTGATTTTGCCTTCATCAACGACGTGTTGATGTCGCATTAACCAACTAAAGGTTGACTTTATTTCACCGGATACGCTTTCGTAAAGCAATAGTAAGCTGATATTCTACCACACTATGAGCAAAACACATTTAACAGAACAGAAGTTTTCCGACTTCGCCCTGCACCCAAAGGTGATCGAAGCCCTTGAAACTAAAGGGTTTCATAACTGCACGCCCATTCAGGCTCTCGCCCTGCCGCTGACGCTGGCTGGCCGCGATGTTGCAGGGCAGGCGCAAACCGGTACTGGCAAAACGATGGCGTTTTTAACGTCAACGTTTCATTATTTACTTTCTCACCCAGCGATTGCAGACCGCAAAGTTAACCAGCCGCGCGCGCTAATTATGGCCCCGACGCGAGAACTGGCGGTACAGATCCACGCAGACGCTGAACCTCTGGCGCAAGCAACTGGCCTGAAACTGGGCCTGGCTTACGGCGGCGACGGTTACGATAAGCAGCTCAAGGTGCTGGAAAGCGGTGTGGATATCCTGATTGGGACCACGGGCCGTCTTATCGACTACGCAAAACAGAATCACATCAACCTTGGCGCAATTCAGGTTGTGGTGTTGGATGAAGCTGACCGTATGTACGATCTGGGCTTCATTAAAGACATCCGCTGGCTGTTCCGCCGTATGCCTGCGGCAAATCAGCGCCTGAACATGCTGTTCTCCGCCACCCTTTCTTACCGCGTGCGCGAACTGGCGTTCGAACAGATGAACAACGCCGAGTATGTGGAAGTGGAACCAGAGCAGAAAACGGGCCACCGCATTAAAGAAGAGCTCTTCTATCCGTCTAATGAAGAGAAGATGCGCCTGCTGCAAACGCTGATTGAAGAAGAGTGGCCAGATCGCGCCATTATCTTTGCGAACACCAAACATCGCTGTGAAGATATCTGGGGCCATCTGGCTGCAGACGGTCACCGCGTTGGCCTGCTGACCGGCGACGTCGCGCAGAAAAAACGCCTGCGTATTCTCGACGAATTCACCCGTGGCGACCTGGATATTCTGGTTGCAACCGACGTAGCCGCACGTGGCCTGCACATTCCTGCCGTCACGCACGTCTTTAACTATGACCTGCCGGATGACTGCGAAGATTACGTCCACCGCATTGGTCGTACCGGTCGCGCAGGTGCAAGCGGTCACTCGATTAGCCTTGCGTGTGAAGAGTATGCGCTGAATCTTCCGGCCATTGAGACCTACATCGGTCACTCTATTCCGCAGAGCAAATACAACCCGGAAGCGCTGTTAAGCGAACTGCCGCCGCCGAAGCGCCTTACTCGCGCCCGCTCTGGCAATGGCCCGCGCCGTTCCGGTGCACCGCGTAATCGTCGTCGTTCAGGTTAAGAAAATATGCTCAGCTCCACCTCGCTTTATGCGGCAATTGATCTCGGTTCGAATAGTTTTCATATGCTGGTTGTGCGCGAGGTGGCGGGAAGCATACAAACGCTGACGCGCATTAAGCGCAAGGTCCGCCTCGCGGCGGGCCTGAGCAGCGATAATCACCTCTCCCCCGAAGCCATGGAACGTGGCTGGCAGTGTCTGCGTCTCTTTGCGGAACGGCTGCAGGATATCCCACATACGCAAATCCGCGTTGTCGCCACGGCAACCCTTCGTCTGGCGGTGAACGCCGTGGATTTTATTGCCAAAGCGCAGGAAATACTCGGCTGTCCGGTGCAGGTCATCAGCGGCGAAGAAGAAGCGCGCCTGATTTATCAGGGTGTGGCGCATACTACCGGCGGTGACGATCGTCGTCTGGTGGTAGATATTGGCGGAGCCAGTACCGAGCTGGTCACCGGCACAGGTGCGCAGGCGACCTCACTGTTCAGCCTGTCGATGGGCTGTGTAACCTGGCTTGAGCGCTACTTTACCGATCGCAATCTCGCACAAGAGAACTTCGACGAGGCTGAAAATGCCGCGCGTGAGGTGCTGCGTCCGGTCATGGACGAACTGCGCTATCACGGCTGGAAAGTGTGCGTGGGTGCCTCCGGTACGGTGCAGGCATTGCAGGAAATCATGATGGCGCAGGGGATGGACGAGCGGATCACGCTTGCCAAGCTCCAGCAGCTTAAACAGCGCGCCATTCAGTGCGGCCGTCTGGAAGAGCTGGAAATTAAAGGGCTAACGCTCGAACGTGCGCTGGTCTTCCCCAGCGGGCTGGCCATTCTGATCGCTATTTTCACCGAGCTGAATATCCAGTGTATGACGCTGGCGGGCGGCGCGCTGCGTGAAGGTCTGGTCTATGGGATGTTACATCTGTCGGTGGATCAGGACATTCGTAGCCGCACGCTGCGTAACGTTCAGCGCCGTTTTATGGTTGATACCGATCAGGCACATCGCGTGGCGCAACTGGCCTCTTTGTTTGCCGATCAGGTGGCGAACAGCTGGGATCTTGAGCCGTTAAGCCGTGATTTACTGCTCAGTGCGTGTGCATTGCATGAAGTGGGCCTGAGTATCGATTTTAAACAGGCACCTGCTCACGCCGCGTATCTGGTGCGTAATCTCGATCTACCGGGCTACACCCCGGCGCAGAAAAAGCTGCTGGCAACGCTACTGCTGAACCAGACCAACGCGGTTGACCTCTCTTCACTCCACCAGCAGAACGCCGTACCGCCACGCGTGGCCGAGCATCTGTGCCGCTTGCTGCGTCTGGCAATTTTGTTTGCCAGCCGCCGTCGTGACGATCTGCTTCCGGCCATTACGCTGGTGGCAGACGATGAGAAACTGACGCTGACGCTGCCGGAAAATTGGCTTGAAGATCATCCCCTTGGCGCGGAAATGATTGAACAGGAGTGCCAGTGGCAGAGCTATGTACACTGGGTGCTTGAGGTGAAGTAGTACGCTGTACATTGCCGGGTGGCGCTGCGCTTACCCGGCTTACAAATCATTATCCTTTCTCTTTGGCTTTTGCCAGCATGGCGCGAATATTCGCCACGTTCGCCTGGCCCTTGTGCATACGCTCTTCGGCCGTAATCACTTTGCGCTCCTGCTCCCAGATGAGATCGTCCTGGGGCAGTTCCAGCAGGAAACGGCTCGGCTCCGGGCGAACCAGTTCACCATACTGCCTGCGTTCTTTACACAGCGTAAAGACCAGCTCTTTCTGGGCGCGGGTGATCCCCACATAGGCCAGACGACGCTCTTCATCGACGTTATCTTCATCAATGCTGCTCTGGTGCGGTAACAAACCTTCTTCCATGCCGACCAGATAGACATACGGAAACTCCAGCCCTTTTGACGCGTGCAGGGTCATCAACTGTACCTGATCGGCCTCTTCCTCGCTCTCACCGCGCTCCATCATGTCGCGCAGCGTAAAGCGGGTAACCACCTGGGTCAGGGTCATCGGCTCGTCAATCTCCGATCCTTCCAGCATTTCAGTCATCCAGCTAAAGAGCTGGTTGACGTTTTTCATCCGCATCTCGGCTGCTTTCGGGCTGGCGGAGGTTTCATAGAGCCAGGACTCATAATCGATGCCGTGAATAAGGTCGCGCACAGCAGCGACAGGCTCGCGTTCCGCCAGGCGCTGTACTTCGCCCAGCCAGTGGGTAAAGCGGGTTAAATTATCATACCCACGTCCTGTCAGCGTCTGGCTCAGCCCCATATCAAAGCTGGCGGTGAACAGGCTTTTGTTACGCGTCATCGCCCACTCACCCAGCTTTTGCAGCGTCGCCGGGCCAATCTCGCGTTTCGGCGTATTCACGATGCGCAGAAACGCGCTGTCGTCATCCGGGTTAGTGAGCACGCGCAAATAGGCCAGCAGGTCTTTGATCTCAGGCCGTGAGAAGAACGAGGTCCCGCCCGAAATTTTGTACGGAATGCGGTTCTGCATCAGCATTTTTTCAAAAACGCGCGACTGGTGGTTGCCGCGATAGAGGATCGCGTAATCCTTGTATTCGGTTTTGTTGACGAAGTGGTGAGCGATCAGTTCGCCGGTGACGCGTTCCGCTTCATGCTCTTCATTGTTGGCGCTCAGCACTTTCAGTTCGGTGCCGTAACCCAGTTCGGAAAAGAGACGTTTTTCGAACACGTGCGGGTTATTGGCAATCAGGATATTCGCCGCCTTCAGAATGCGCCCGGAGGAGCGGTAGTTTTGCTCCAGTTTAATCACCTGCAGCGCCGGGAAATCTTTGCTCAGCAACACCAGGTTTTGTGGACGCGCGCCGCGCCAGGAGTAAATTGACTGGTCATCATCACCCACAACGGTAAAGCGGGCGCGCTGTCCTACCAGCAGCTTCACCAGTTCATACTGGCTGGTGTTGGTGTCCTGGTATTCATCCACCAGCAGGTAGCGGATTTTGTTCTGCCAGCGTTCGCGCACCTCCTCGTTACGCTGAAGCAACAGCGTCGGCAGCAGGATCAGATCGTCGAAATCCAGCACATTGCACGCTTTCATATGTGCGTCGTACAGACCATAGCAGTGGGCGAAAATCCGATCCCGTTCACCTTTGGCACTCGCCGCCGCCTGAGCTGGCGTCATCAGATCGTTTTTCCAGTTGGAGATCGTCGAGATCAGCTGTTGCAGCAGAACTTTGTCATCCTCAATCAGCCCTTCCGTCAGCTCTTTAAGCAGTGCCACCTGGTCGGTGTCATCGAAAAGCGAGAAGTTGGATTTCATCCCCAGCGCCGCGTATTCACGCTTGATGATATCCAGCCCCAGCGTGTGAAACGTGGAGATCATCAGCCCGCGCGCCTCTTTGCGCCCCAGCGTCTGACCGACACGCTCTTTCATCTCGCGCGCCGCTTTGTTAGTAAAGGTCACGGCCGCAATGTGGCGCGCCTGATACCCGCAGCCACGGATTAAATGGGCGATTTTATTGGTGATCACGCGGGTTTTACCGGAGCCAGCCCCCGCCAGCACCAGGCAAGGTCCGGTGACAAATTCGACGGCTTGTTGTTGTCCGGGGTTTAAACGCATAAATGATCACTCAATGAAAGTCAGGAGGGAGAAATAACAGCGTGGTAGTATAGCGAGCCTAATCCATACCACTCAAGGCACGATCATGGCTAAAACAGCAGCAGCACTGCATATCCTTGTTAAAGAAGAGAAACTGGCACAGGATCTTCTGGAACAGATTAAAAATGGTGCCGACTTCGGCAAGCTGGCGAAGAAGCACTCCATTTGCCCGTCTGGCAAACGCGGCGGTGATTTAGGCGAGTTCCGTCAGGGCCAGATGGTTCCGGCGTTTGATAAAGTCGTGTTTTCCTGCCCGGTGCTGGAGCCGACTGGCCCGCTGCACACACAGTTCGGTTACCACATTATCAAAGTGTTATACCGCAAGTAATAAAAAAGCCCGGTGAGTCAATGCACCGGGCTTTTTTGTCAGATGGCGCTGGCGGGTTAAATACCGTCGCCATACTCAAACGTATGGTGAATTCCGTTGAAGTGCTGATCCATATCCATTGAGGGTTTATCGCTGTCTGGCTTACCGACAATGCGCGCCGGTACGCCCGCTGCAGTTGTGTGCGGCGGCACAGGCTGTAGCACAACCGAGCCCGCACCAATTTTCGCCCCGCGTCCGACTTCGATATTACCGAGGATTTTGGCACCCGCGCCAATCATCACCCCTTCACGAATTTTCGGATGGCGATCGCCGCTGGTTTTACCCGTACCGCCCAGCGTGACCGATTGCAGAATAGAGACGTCATCTTCAATCACTGCCGTTTCACCGACGACAATGCCGGTGGCGTGGTCGAGCATGATCCCGCGGCCAATTTTTGCCGCCGGGTGAATGTCGACCTGGAAAGTGACAGAAACCTGGTTTTGCAGGAAGATAGCCAGCGCGCGGCGGCCTTCGTTCCATAGCCAGTGGCCGATGCGGTAAGCCTGAAGCGCGTGGAAGCCCTTCAGATACAGTAGCGGCGTAGAATATTTATCGACTGCCGGGTCACGCGTGCGCACAGCCTGAATATCGCAGGCGGCCGAGGCGATCATCTCCGGATCAGCGGCATAAGCCTCTTCCACCACTTCGCGAATGGCGATAGCAGGCATGATTGAGGAAGCCAGTTTGTTGGCGAGCATGTAGCTCAGGGCGCTGCCGAGATCTTCGTGCTTGAGTAGCGTCGCGTGGTAGAAACTGGCCAGCATAGGCTCACAGTCTGCCAAAGCTCGCGCTTCGGCTTTAATATTGTTCCAGACGATATCCAGTTCTTCACACGGCATTGCTTACTCCAGACGATAGTTAATGACCAGCCAGTTCTGCGCTGGCTGGGTCATTCAGGTGACGATAGTTCCCGGCTAGTTGCTGCTGCGCTCGTCCTTGCGCGCACGACCTAATAAGGTCAATGCTGCCTCGCGCGCATTTTTTCCGCAATACAATACCTGATAAATTTCCTCGGTTATTGGCATTTCGACACCGAAGCGGTGTGCCAGCTCGCGGACTTCTTTGGTATTGCGGTAGCCTTCAACCACCTGACCAATCTTCTCCTGCGCGCCTTTCACATCGCTGCCCTGTCCGAGCATCATGCCAAAGCGACGGTTACGGGACTGGTTGTCGGTACAGGTCAGCACCAGATCGCCTAAACCCGCCATTCCCATAAAGGTAGCCGGATCGGCTCCCAGCGCTTCGCCGAGACGAGACATTTCAGTGAGACCGCGGGTGATCAGCGCGGTACGTGCATTCGCGCCAAAACCAATGCCGTCAGACATCCCGGCACCAATAGCAATCACATTCTTCACCGCACCGCCCAGCTGTACACCGATGAAATCAGGGTTGCTGTAAACGCGGAAACTCTTGCCACAGTGCAGCAGATGCTGGAGATCGTCAGAGAATGCCTGATCGGTTGAGGCAAGCGAGATCGCCGTCGGCAGGCCAGCAGCCAGCTCTTTGGCGAACGTTGGTCCGGAAATCACCGCCAGCGGGATATCATCACCCAGCGCTTCGCGGGCAACGTCCTGCAGCAGGCGTCCGGTTTCCGCTTCCAACCCTTTTGTCGCCCATACAATGCGCGCATCCGGGCGCATCAGCGGCTTAATCTGACGCAGGACTTCGCCAAAGACATGGCTTGGCACCACAATCAGAATATTGCGGCTGGCCGCCAGCGCGGTTGCCAGATCGCTTTCCAGATGCAGGGAATCAGGGAACGGAACGTCCGGGAGAAACGCCACGTTGCAGCGGTCATGTTGCAACGTCGCGATATGTTTTGGATCGTGGCCCCAGAGGACCACCTCGTGACCATTTCTTGCCAGCGTGATGGCAAGAGCGGTGCCGTAAGAGCCGGCACCGATCACAGTCATTGACGCATTAACAGTGCTCATCAGGCATCCTGATGTTGTTCGGCACCTTCGCCAGCCTGCTGCTGCAGATAGTTCATGAACAGCGCATCGAAGTTAACTGGCGCAAGGTTCAGTTGCGGGAATGTACCGCGAGAAACCAGGCTGGTGATGCATTCACGCGCATACGGGAACAGGATGTTCGGGCAGTATGCACCCAGGCAATGCGCCATCTGGTTGCCTTCAATGCCGCCGATGGAGAAGATGCCACCCTGCTGCACTTCGCACAGGAATGCAGTTTCTTCGCCCAGAGAAGCGGTCACCGTTACACGCAGTACGACTTCATACACGTCATCCGCCAGTTGGGTGGATGCGGTATCCAGATCAAGTTTAACCTCTGGCTGCCAATCTTTCTGGAAAACGTGTGGTGCATTTGGCGCTTCGAAAGAGACATCCTTGGTGTAGATGCGCTGGATCTGGAAAGTCATTTCGGTGTTGTTTTGTTCTGACATGGAAAAACCCTTTTTAATTGTCCTAAAGTCTCTTAGCTCAGCAGGGGATCGAGTCCACCACGGGCGTCGAGCGCATACAAGTCATCACAGCCGCCAATGTGCTGCGCATCAATAAAAATCTGCGGAACCGTCGTGCGACCACTACGTTGGATCATCTCTTCGCGTTTGATCGCGTCACCATCGATCGGCAGTTCCTGGAACGTTACGCCTTTGCTGTTCAGCAGCGCTTTTGCGCGGTGGCAGAACGGGCAAGTTGCTTTGGTGTAGATCTCAATATTGGCCATCACTGAACTCCTTATTTTCCGCGAACTAAAGGAAGATTTTCCCCGCTCCAGCCGGAAATGCCTTCTTTCAGTATCGTTACGTTTTCAAAGCCTGCTTTATGCAGAGCGTTGGCAGATTCCTGTGCCTGCATGCCGGTACCATCAACAACGATAATCGGCTGGGCTTTATGCTTATCCAGCTCACCAATATTGTTGGCTTTGATTTCAGCAGGCAGCAGGTTGATCGCACCCGCGATATGACCTTTACGGAAATCGTCGCGCTGACGCAAATCGACGACGACGGCGTCTTCTTTGTTGATCAGACGTGTCGCTTCACCACGGGTGATCACCTTAATTTTAGACGTCAGGCCTTTAAACGTGGTGAAAAGCACAGCGGCCAGCAGGCCAATCCACGCGATGCTCAGAACCGGGTGGCGGCTAACAAATTGCATAATTTCTTGCATGGGGGGTAACAACTCCCGACTAAGTGATTAAAAAAACCAGGACAGGAGTATACCTGTGCGCTGTGGCAAATACAGCCAGCGACAATAAGCTAATCCATTTTCTGCGGCATGCCACGAAAAAAAAGCCTCAAAATCTCCTGAGAACCGCCTTGCCCCTACGCATTCTTTGATCTTCTGCGGCTATTTGATCGATTCAGCTGTAGTAAAATTACGCAAATTTTTTGTCTCTTGAGCATGAGGTTGTCGCAATGTCGGTTTCTAAAAAACCTATGGTACTGGTGATTCTGGATGGCTATGGCTATCGCGAAGACAGCCAGGATAACGCCATTTTCAACGCCAAAACTCCGGTTATGGATGCGCTGTGGGCAAAACGTCCGCACACCCTGATTGATGCGTCTGGTCTGGAAGTCGGCCTGCCGGATCGTCAGATGGGCAACTCTGAAGTCGGTCACGTGAACCTGGGCGCAGGTCGTATCGTCTATCAGGATCTGACGCGTCTGGACGTTGAAATCAAAGAACGCACCTTCTTCTCCAACCCAACGCTTGCTGGTGCGGTGGATAAAGCCGTTGCCGCAGGCAAAGCCGTTCACATCATGGGTCTGCTCTCTGCGGGCGGCGTTCACAGCCACGAAGATCACATCATGGCAATGGTTGAGCTGGCAGCAGAACGCGGTGCGGATAAAATCTATCTGCACGCGTTCCTGGATGGCCGCGATACGCCACCGCGCAGCGCAGAAGGTTCTCTGAAAGCCTTCGAAGATAAATTCGCCGCACTGGGTAAAGGCCGCGTGGCGTCCATCATTGGTCGTTACTACGCGATGGACCGCGATAACCGCTGGGACCGCGTTGAACAGGCCTATGACCTGCTGACGCTGGCAAAAGGTGAATTCCAGTTCGCGACCGCCGTTGACGCGCTGGAAGCGGCTTACGCACGTGATGAAAACGACGAATTCGTGAAAGCAACTGTAATCCGCGCTGAAGGCCAGGCTGATGCCGCTATGGAAGATGGCGATGCGCTGATCTTCATGAACTTCCGTGCCGACCGCGCGCGTGAAATCACCCGTGCGTTCGTCAACAGCGACTTCGACGGTTTCGCCCGTAAGAAAGCGATGAAACTCGACTTCATCCAGTTGACCGAATACGCCGCAGATATCAACGCGCCTTGCGCTTATCCGCCAGCGTCACTGGAAAATACCTTCGGTGAGTGGATGGCGAAGAACGACAAAACGCAGCTGCGTATCTCCGAAACCGAGAAATACGCGCACGTCACCTTCTTCTTTAACGGCGGTGTCGAAGAGCCGTTCAAAGGTGAAGAGCGCATTCTGATTAATTCTCCGAAAGTGGCTACCTACGATCTGCAGCCAGAAATGAGCTCTGCCGAGCTGACCGAAAAACTGGTTGCGGCGATCGAAAGCGGCAAATACGACACCATCATCTGTAACTACCCGAATGGCGACATGGTAGGTCATACCGGCGTGATGGAAGCCGCGGTTAAAGCGGTTGAAGCGCTGGATAACTGCGTTGAGCAGGTCGCGAAAGCGGTTGAATCCGTTGGCGGCCAGTTGCTGATCACCGCCGACCACGGTAACGCGGAACAGATGCGCGACCCGGCGACAGGTCAGGCACATACTGCCCACACCAACCTGCCTGTTCCACTGATTTATGTGGGTGATAAATCAGTGAAAGCAGTGGAAGGCGGCAAACTTTCCGACATCGCGCCAACCATGTTGACGCTGATGGGTATGCCGATCCCTGAAGAGATGACTGGTAAGCCGCTGTTCATCGTGGAATAATCGCTCCCCATGAGGGGAAAGGCGATTTTTTCAATCACATGGGTCGTGAAGCCGCTTAGGTTATCAGTCAGACCTCTGTTTTACGCCAGCGCACTCAGCGCTGGCGTATTGCTGTGCGCCGCGTCCGCCCACGCGGATGACCGCGACCAGCTTAAATCCATTCAGGCCGATATCGCCGCCAAAGAGCGCGCGGTTCGCCAGCAGCAACAGCAGCGCTCCGCACTGCTCGCTCAGCTTAAGCAGCAGGAAGAGGTGATCTCTGCCGCCGCGCGCAAACTCCGTGAAACACAAAATACCCTCGCCCAGTTGAATAAACAGATCGACGAGATGAACGCGTCGATTGCCAAACTGGAGCGCCAGCGGGATGCGCAGGAACGCAATCTTGCTGCACAGCTTGATGCCGCTTTCCGCCAGGGTGAACACACCGGGCTTCAGTTGATCCTCAGCGGTGAAGAGAGCCAGCGCGGTCAGCGTCTGCAGGCCTACTTCGGCTATCTGAACCAGGCGCGTCAGGAGACGATCGCGCAGCTGAAGCAGACGCGCGAAGAGGTCACTACGCAAAAAGCGGAGCTTGAAGAGAAACAGAGCCAGCAGCAGACATTGCTCTACGAGCAGCAGGCGCAGCAGGCGAAGCTCGAGCAGGCACGTAACGAGCGTAAGAAAACCCTTTCTGGCCTTGAATCTTCCATTCAGGAAGGTCAGAGCCAGTTGAGCGAAATGCGCGCCAACGAATCGAAACTGCGCAACAGTATTGCCCGTGCGGAAGCGGCGGCGAAAGCCCGCGCTGAAAGAGAAGCGCGTGAAGCGCAGGCCGTGCGCAATAAGCAGCAGGAAGCCTCCCGCAAAGGCACCACCTACAAGCCAACCGAGAGCGAACGTTCCCTGATGTCGCGTACTGGCGGTTTAGGCTCTCCGCGTGGTCAGGCTTACTGGCCCGTTCGCGGTTCAATTCTGCATCGCTATGGCGAACAACTGCAGGGTGAACTACGTTGGAAAGGGATAGTTATCGGTGCGTCTGAAGGTAGCGAAGTGAAAGCCATTGCCGATGGCCGCGTGATCCTGGCCGACTGGCTGCAGGGTTATGGGCTTGTGGTGGTGGTCGAACACGGTAAAGGCGATATGAGCCTCTACGGTTACAACCAGAGCGCGCTGGTCAGCGTCGGCACTCAGGTGCGCGCGGGCCAACCCATCGCCCTTGTGGGCAGCAGTGGCGGTCAGGGCCGCCCGTCACTCTATTTCGAAATTCGTCGCCAGGGTCAGGCGGTCAATCCACAGCCGTGGTTGGGAAGATAAGTTTTGCTTCAATTTCGTCGAATCGTTCTCTCCGTCGCCAGCGCACTGGCGCTGGCTGCACCGGTATACGCAGGCAAACTCGCCATTGTGATTGATGACTTCGGTTATCGTCCACACTACGAAAACCAGGTGCTGGCCATGCCGTCAGCCATTTCCGTCGCCGTCCTTCCTAATGCACCCCATGCGCGTGAAATGGCGACAAAAGCACATAATAGCGGTCATCAGGTTTTGATCCACCTGCCGATGGCACCGCTCAGCAAGCAACCGCTGGAAAAAGACACCCTGCGCCCGGATATGAGCAGCGATGAGATCGACCGTATCATCCGCGACGCTTACAACAAGGTGCCGTATGCCGTGGGGCTGAATAATCACATGGGCAGCGCGATGACCTCCAGCCTGTACGGTATGCTGAAAGTGATGCAGGCGCTGGAGCGTTATAATCTCTATTTCCTCGACAGCATGACCATCGGTAACAGCCAGGCCATGCGTGCCGCTCAGGGTACAGGCGTGAAGGTCATCAAGCGCAAGGTGTTCCTGGACGACACCCAGAACGACGCGGATATCCGCGTACAGTTCAATCGCGCCGTGCAGTTGGCCCGCCGAAATGGATCAGCCATTGCTATTGGTCACCCGCATCCTTCAACAGTGCGCGTCCTGCAACAGATGTTGCCGACCTTACCTTCCGATATCACGCTGGTCCGCCCGAGCGATCTGCTTAATGAACCGCAGGTGGATACGTCCACGCCGAACCAGGGGCAACCAGCCTCTCCTGCACCGCGCAACCCGTTCCGTGGTGTGAAGAGCTGCAAGCCGAAGCAGCCGCTTGAGCCGGTCAACGCGGCCCGTTTCTTCTCGGTGATTGGTGAGAGCGTCAGTGAAAGCACGCTGGTGAAATATGTTCAGCAGCAGTGGCAGGGCTGGGGTAAGAAAGCCTGATCGGCTGACGTTTACTCCGCCACATGAGAGTCCGAATGCTCTTTAGCAACGGACTCTTTTTTCTCCTGATGTTGATACCAGGCTTTGAAATATTTTAAGAAGCTGTATGCAGTGGCGTACAGCCCTGTCACGACACCCACTTTCCCCTGACGCCAGGCACCGCTAAACAGATACCATTTGAAAAACGCCCCGATCGCGCTTATCACACCACGTCCGATAGAGGGGCGTACAGGTTGATATTTCACCAGCCGGGTGGTGTAGCTGTTCAGCTTGTTGAAGACTTCATGGAGAGTGTAAAACGTGTCGTGACGCACCCGCCCCGGCATTTTGACGGTGCTGAGTTTGCCTTCAACTTTGTCATCTACCGGTCGGTGGTTAAACCGGGCCTGGGTACGGTTGAACAGCCGTACAGGGAAATCCGGTGAAGAGACGGGATAAATCGTGCGAACCTCTTCCCCCAACACGTGCCAGTAGCGCGCGATACGCCATGCGTGGTCCGCGGCAGGCTCCTCACCGGCTTTTAGGGCCAGAATGAAATCGACGGTTTCTGCATCCAGGATCTCATCGCTGTCCATGCAGAGCACCCAGTCATTTGCCGCCAGATCGATGGCATAGTTCATCTGCGCGCCGTGCATCGCATAAGGATGATGGTGAAGAGAAAGCCCATACTCGCGGCAGATATCAAGCGTGGCATCCGTACTGCCAGAATCCACAACCACAATTTCATCGGCCACGGTCAGTAGCGGAGGGAGCACCTCACGCAGCAAACGAGCGGAATTACAGGTCAATAAACAAACGGTGAGCTTGAACATAGGCACTGTAAACGTAAACGGATGTTCAACAAACTTTATAAGCGTGTGGGTAAAAAAGCGAAGAGAAAATCGAAATAATCTGATTGCGGATAAAAAAACGTGAAGAGGACATAAAAAAAGCGCCCGAAGGCGCTTCCTTACTTAATCCCAGCTCAGGATAACTTTTCCGGACTGCCCGGAACGCATCGCGTCGAAGCCCTGCTGGAACTCATCAATAGAGAAATGATGAGTAATGATCGGAGACAGATCCAGACCAGACTGGATCAGCGCGGCCATTTTGTACCAGGTTTCGAACATCTCACGGCCATAGATGCCTTTGATGAAGAGACCTTTAAAGATGACTTTGTTCCAGTCGATGGACATATCCGACGGTGGAATACCCAGCATCGCGATACGGCCGCCGTGATTCATGGTATCGAGCATGGTGCGGAACGCCGGTGGTGCACCGGACATCTCCAGACCCACGTCAAAGCCTTCGGTCATGCCCAGCTCTTCCATTACGTCGGTCAGGCTCTCTTTGGAGACATCCACCGCGCGGGTGACGCCCATTTTGCGCGCCAGTGACAAGCGGTATTCGTTCACGTCGGTGATCACAACGTTGCGCGCGCCCACGTGTTTCGCGACTGCCGCCGCCATAATACCGATTGGGCCTGCGCCAGAGACCAGCACGTCTTCACCTACCAGATCGAAGGAGAGCGCGGTGTGCACCGCGTTGCCGAACGGGTCGAAGATGGAGGCCAGATCGTCAGAGATATTGTCCGGAATTTTGAACGCGTTGAACGCCGGGATCACCAGATATTCCGCGAAGCAGCCCGGACGGTTTACGCCCACACCGACGGTATTGCGGCACAGGTGAGTACGTCCACCGCGGCAGTTACGGCAGTGGCCGCAGGTAATGTGGCCTTCACCGGAGACGCGGTCACCAATTTTAAAGCCTTTCACTTCCTGGCCGATCCCGACCACTTCGCCGACATATTCGTGGCCCACAACCATCGGCACAGGGATGGTTTTCTGCGACCACTGGTCCCAGTTGTAGATGTGAACGTCAGTACCACAGATGGCTGTTTTACGAATTTTGATCAGCAGATCGTTATGACCGACTTCCGGCTCCGGCACGTCGGTCATCCAAATCCCTTCTTCCGCTTTCAGTTTGGATAACGCTTTCATCACACGTCCTCAGGCAATTACGCCCAGCTGTTTGCCGATGCGGGTAAAGGCTTCCACCGCACGTTCAATTTGTTCAGGCGAGTGCGCCGCAGACATCTGGGTGCGGATACGCGCCTGACCTTTTGGCACCACCGGGAAGAAGAATCCGGTGACGTAAATCCCTTCTTTCTGCAGTTCACGGGCAAAGTTTTGCGCCACCACCGCATCACCCAGCATCACCGGAATGATCGCGTGGTCAGCACCGGCCAGGGTAAAGCCTGCTGCGCTCATTTTCTCACGGAACAGGCGGGCGTTAGACCACAGACGGTCGCGCAGCTCGCTGCCTGCTTCCACCATCTCCAGCACTTTAATGGAGGCGGCAACAATCGCCGGTGCGAGGGAGTTGGAGAACAGATACGGACGAGAGCGCTGGCGCAGCCACTCAACTACCTCTTTACGCGCGGCGGTATAGCCGCCAGACGCGCCGCCGAGCGCTTTGCCCAGCGTACCGGTGATGATGTCCACGCGGCCCATAACGTCACAGTATTCATGCGAACCACGGCCGTTTTCGCCAACGAAACCGACAGCGTGCGAGTCATCAACCATTACCAGCGCGTCGTATTTGTCTGCCAGGTCACATACGCCTTTCAGGTTGGCGATCACGCCATCCATAGAGAACACGCCGTCGGTAGCGATAAGCACGTGGCGAGCACCGGCTTCGCGCGCCTCTTTCAGGCGTGCCTCCAGCTCAACCATGTCGTTGTTGGCGTAGCGGAAACGCTTCGCTTTGCACAGACGAACGCCGTCGATGATGGAGGCGTGGTTGAGGGCGTCGGAGATAATTGCATCTTCTGCGCCAAGTAGCGTCTCAAACAGACCGCCGTTAGCGTCGAAGCAGGAGGAGTACAGAATTGCGTCTTCCATCCCAAGGAAGTTCGCCAGCTTTTGCTCAAGCTGTTTGTGGCTGTCCTGCGTCCCGCAGATAAAGCGCACGGAGGCCATACCGAAGCCGTGGGTGTCCATGCCGTTTTTCGCCGCGGCAATCAGATCAGGGTGATTCGCCAGACCTAAATAGTTGTTCGCACAAAAGTTGATCACATGGCTGCCGTCGGCAACGGTGATGTCCGCCTGCTGGGCAGACGTGATAATACGCTCTTCTTTGAACAACCCTTCCGCACGTGCGGTATCGAGGTCGCTGTTTAACTGTTTGTAAAAATCACCACGCATTGCAATTCTCCAGACTCGGCAAATTTCGGCACATATTACCCAAACCTATACTTCATGACGAGATGACACATTATCTCTTGTCGTTTTTGCAGCATAAATCACGTGTACCCCTGCTGCATATCGGTGAATGGCTGAAGGGCAGCCATACTAATGATATGATAGAAACATT
This sequence comes from Enterobacter sp. MALB-1, assembly GCF_041021625.1. Taxonomy (NCBI): domain Bacteria; kingdom Pseudomonadati; phylum Pseudomonadota; class Gammaproteobacteria; order Enterobacterales; family Enterobacteriaceae; genus Enterobacter; species Enterobacter sp. MALB-1. Next base: position 174,346 of record NZ_JBDPJL010000001.1, on the reverse strand, counting down.
AGCGTCCGGGATTGTCCCCGGACTCCACACTTCAAAGGTTACAGTTATGATCATCGTTACCGGCGGCGCGGGCTTTATCGGCAGCAATATTGTTAAGGCTCTCAATGACAAAGGCATCACCGACATTCTGGTGGTGGACAACCTGAAAGACGGCACCAAGTTCGTCAACCTGGTGGATCTGAACATTGCTGACTACATGGATAAAGAAGACTTCCTTATCCAGATTATGGCAGGTGAAGAGTTCGGCGAGATCGAAGCCATCTTCCATGAAGGTGCATGCTCCTCCACCACCGAGTGGGACGGCAAGTACATGATGGACAACAACTATCAGTACTCCAAAGAGATCCTGCACTACTGCCTGGAGCGTGAAATTCCGTTCCTGTACGCCTCTTCTGCGGCAACCTACGGCGGACGCACCTCTGACTTCATCGAATCCCGCGAATATGAGCAGCCGCTGAACGTCTACGGTTACTCCAAATTCCTGTTCGACGAGTATGTGCGTCAGATCCTGCCAGAAGCGAACTCCCAGATTGTCGGCTTCCGCTACTTCAACGTCTACGGGCCGCGCGAAGGCCACAAAGGCAGCATGGCGAGCGTAGCGTTCCACCTGAACACCCAGTTGAATAATGGCGAAAGCCCAAAACTGTTTGAAGGCAGCGACGGCTTCAAGCGTGACTTCGTTTATGTGGGCGATGTAGCCGCCGTAAACCTGTGGTTCTGGGAAAACGGCGTGTCCGGTATCTTCAACCTGGGTACGGGCCGCGCGGAATCCTTCCAGGCGGTGGCTGACGCAACGCTGGCGTACCACAAGAAAGGCAGCATCGAGTACATTCCGTTCCCGGATAAACTGAAAGGCCGCTACCAGGCGTTTACCCAGGCGGATCTGACCAACCTGCGCGCAGCGGGTTACGACAAACCGTTCAAGACCGTTGCCGAAGGCGTAACGGAATACATGGCCTGGCTGAACCGCGACGCGTAAGTATGAAAATTCTGGTGATCGGCCCGTCATGGGTGGGCGACATGATGATGTCGCAAAGTCTCTATCGCACGCTCAAGGCGCGCTATCCCCAGGCGATAATCGACGTGATGGCACCTGCATGGTGCCGTCCGTTGTTGTCGCGCATGCCGGAAGTCAACGAGGCGATCCCGATGCCGCTCGGCCACGGGGCGCTGGAAATCGGCGAACGCCGCAAGCTCGGTCATAGCCTGCGCGAGAAGCGCTACGACCGCGCGTATGTCCTGCCTAACTCCTTTAAATCGGCCTTAGTGCCCTTCTTTGCAGGCGTACCGCATCGCACCGGCTGGCGAGGGGAAATGCGTTATGGCCTGCTGAACGACGCACGCGTGCTGGATAAAGACGCCTGGCCGCTGATGGTCGAGCGTTATGTCGCGCTGGCCTACGACAAAGGCGTGATGCGCAGCGCGAAAGACCTGCCGCAGCCGCTGCTGTGGCCGCAGCTACAGGTGCATGAGGGTGAAAAATCCCAGACCTGTAACGCGTTTGGTATTTCGTCCGAACGCCCAATCATCGGGTTCTGCCCTGGCGCAGAATTCGGCCCGGCAAAGCGCTGGCCGCACTATCACTACGCGGAACTGGCGAAACAGCTGATCGACGAAGGCTACCAGGTGGTGCTTTTCGGCTCGGCAAAAGACCACGAGGCGGGCAACGAAATTCTCACCACGCTGAGCAACGAACAGCAGGCCTGGTGTCGCAATCTGGCCGGCGAAACGCAGCTGGAGCAGGCGGTTATTCTGCTTGCCGCCTGTAAAGCCGTGGTCACTAATGACTCCGGTTTGATGCACGTCGCCGCCGCGCTGGACCGCCCACTGGTAGCGCTGTATGGCCCAAGCAGCCCGGATTTCACACCCCCGCTGTCGCATAAAGCGCGCGTGATCCGCCTGATTAGCGGCTACCACAAAGTGCGTAAAGGCGATGCAGCGGAGGGCTACCACCAAAGCCTGATCGACATTACACCGCAACGCGTTCTGGAAGAACTCAACGATCTGCTGTTGAAGGAAGAAGGATAACGGATGCGGGTATTGATCGTTAAAACCTCTTCCATGGGTGATGTTCTGCATACGCTGCCGTCGCTGACGGACGCGATGCAGGCCATTCCCGGCATTCGTTTTGACTGGGTGGTGGAAGAAGGCTTCGCGCAGATCCCCACCTGGCATGCAGCGGTCGACCGCGTGATCCCGGTGGCGATCCGCCGCTGGCGTAAAGCGTGGTTCTCCGCCCCCATTAAAGCCGAGCGCAAAGCCTTTCGTGATGCGGTGCAGGCTCAACATTACGATGCCATCATCGATGCGCAAGGGCTGGTAAAAAGCGCGGCGCTGGTGACGCGTCTGGCGCACGGCGTCAAACACGGCATGGACTGGCAAACCGCCCGCGAACCGCTGGCAAGCCTGTTTTACAACCGCCGCCACCACATCGCTAAGCAGCAGCACGCCGTGGAACGCACCCGCGAGCTGTTTGCAAAAAGCCTCGGTTATGCAAAGCCTGAGACGCAGGGCGATTACGCCATTTCGCAGCATTTCTTGCACGGTTCGCCGCAAGAAAGCTCGCCTTATCTGATTTTCCTTCATGCAACGACCCGTGACGACAAGCACTGGCCGGAAGCACACTGGCGTGAGTTGATCGGCCTGTTGGGCAACGCCGGGCTGCGTATTAAACTGCCGTGGGGCGCACCGCACGAAGAAGCGCGGGCAAAACGTCTGGCCGAAGGGTTTGATTATGTGGACGTCCTGCCGCGCATGAAACTCGACGGCGTGGCGCAAGCGCTGGCTGGCGCAACGGCGGTGGTCTCCGTTGATACGGGGCTAAGCCACCTGACAGCGGCGCTGGATCGCCCTAATATTACGCTTTACGGCCCGACCGATCCGGGTCTTATCGGCGGCTACGGAAAAAATCAATATATCTGCCGCCCGAAACATTCACCGCAGTTGAGCGATCTCAACGCCACTACGGTATTTGCGCAATTAGAGCCTTTGCTGGCAGCAGAGAGAGCCTATGTCTGATTTTTTCTCAGCGGAGCGCCCACCAAAGCGCGTGCTGATTATTAAACTGCGTCACCACGGAGATGTCCTGCTGACCTCGCCGGTGTTTACCGTGCTGAAAAAGAACTGGCCGAACGTTGAAGTCGACGCGCTGGTCTATGACGACACGCAGGCGATGCTGACCAACCACCCGCATATCGACCAGGTGCATACCATTGGTCGCAACTGGCGCAAAAAGGGCTGGTTCGCGCAATTCCGCCTCTACCGTGCGCTGCTGAATACGCTGAAAGGCCGCCATTACGATGTACTGATTAACCTGACTGAACACTGGCACGGTGCACGCCTGGCGCGTCGCCTGAAACCGCGCGTCTCCGTCGGCTTTAAGCCGGATAAACGCGGCGGCCTGGCGCGTCGTCGCTGGGTGAAATCGTTCACTACGCTCTACCCGGCGATTCAGGATAACAGCCGCCATATGGTAGAGGTGAACCTGGACGCCCTGCGCCGGATCGGTATTCACCCGCAGTCCGATGAAGATAAACACACCCTGTTCGTGCCAGGCGATGCGGCAGAAGCCTCTGTCGCGAAGAAACTGGCCGGGTTTGGGCTGCAGAGTAAATCCTATATTCTGGTGCATCCGACCTCGCGCTGGATGTTTAAAGCCTGGGATATCAACAAACTGGCGGCAACTATTGATAACCTGGCGGCTCGCGGCCTGCCGATTATTCTCTCTGCTGCACCGTCAAAAGAAGAGAAGGCGTACATGGATGAGCTGCGCGCCGCGCTCACCCAGCCCGTGTTTGATTTAAGCGGGCAGCTGAACCTGAAAGAACTTGGTGCGCTGATGAAACATGCGCGTGTTTACTTTGGCGTGGATTCCATGCCGATGCACCTCGCGAGCGCCGTCGGTACGCCGACCGTCGCCATCTTTGGCCCAACGGGAGCCATCAAGTGGGCACCGTGGGGGGTGAACTATCGCGTGATCGTTGCCGGATTCACCTGCCAGCCTTGCGGTAAAGCGGGCTGCGGCGATAGCGGTGTTTCCGACTGTATCACCGCAATCACACCGCAGCAGGTGCTGAGCGCCATCGATACGATGCTCCTGGAAACCTCTGCATGAAGCTGGCGATAGTCCGACAGACCTACAACCCTAACGGCGGCGCGGAGCGTTTCGTCTCCCGTGCGCTGAACGTACTGGCGCAGGATACGTCACTGGATGTAACGCTAATTGCCCGCCAGTGGGAAGACGCTTCCGGCTGGAAAACGCTGACGGTGAACCCGCCATTTCGTAACCGCATCGCCCGTGAATCCGGGTTTGCGGTGGAAGCAGCCTCGCATTTCCCGCAGTTCGACATTGTACAAAGCCACGAACGCATTCCGGGTGCGACCATCTTCCGCGCAGGCGATGGCGTGCACGCCACCTGGCTTGAGCAGTATGGTCGTATTCTGTCGCCGCTGGCGCGCTGGGCGCAGTCGCTGAGCCGCTATCATCGCTATATTTTGCAGGCCGAGGCGCAGATGTTTACCCATCCGCAGTTGCGCAAGGTGATCTGCAATTCGAAGATGGTGCGCGATGATATCGCCCGTCGTTTTGCCCTGTCGGATGACAAGTTGACGGTGATCTACAACGGTGTGGATACGGCGCAGTTTAGCCCGGATGTACGTGCGCTTTCTCAGCGTGATGTTTTTGGTATTCCGGCCACGGCTCCGGTGCTGGCGTATGTCGGATCGGGTTTCAGCCGTAAAGGTGTCGCCACCGCGCTACGCGCCATCGTGCCGCATCCTGACGTCTGGCTGCTGGTGGCCGGGCGCGATAAACATGCGCGTAAGTTCGAAAAACTGGCCCAAACGCTGGGTGTGGCATCACGCGTGCGCTTCCTGGGACCGGTTGCCAACGTGCGTGAGGTATACGGCACCGCGGATGCACTGATTCTCCCCACGCTTTACGATCCCTTCCCGAACGTCTGCGTGGAAGCGCTGGCCTGCGGTTTGCCTCTGCTCACCAGCCACGGCTGCGGTGCGGCAGAGTGGATCACCGAAGGTCAAAACGGCTGGGTGTGCGATGCGCTGGATAGCGTGGGCTATCAGCAGGCCATCGCGCACTGGCTGAAAGGCCGTGACGAGGGCGTTAATTATTCAGCCGCCGCACGTGCGACGGCCGAGCCTTACACCCTGGACCGAATGGCCAAAGAGTTGCAGGCGCTTTATCGCGACCTGTTACGCTGAGCCGCGTCGGAAAAGACCTTCTCCATCGCGTCCAGCATACATTCGCGGGTAAAGTGGGTGCTCAGGTAGTCATAACCCTGCTGCGCCAGCGTCTCACGAAGGGCGGCATCGTTGTAGAGTTTCACAATCGCATCGCGCAGTGCGTTTTCATCGCGCTGCGCGATCAAAATACCCGTCTGACCGTCAATGATGGCATCACCCGTCCCACCGGCATCGGTGGCAATGGTGGCGATACGTGAAGCTAATGATTGCAACACCCCCTGCGGCACGCCTTCCATATCGTGAGACGGGCTGAGCGCAATATCAAACGCCGGGAACCAGCGCTCCGGATCGCTCTGGTGTCCCGCCATTACCACGCGCTGCTGTAAACCCAGCGCCACAATTTCCTGCTCCAGCGTCGCTTTATGCGGGCCTTCACCCACAATCGCCAGCTTGATCTGCGGGTTATCTATCGCCGCCAGGGCGCGCAGCAATACGCTGTGGCCCTTGTTGGGGCGAAGATGCGACACCACGCCAAGCCAGAAATCTTCCTGCGATAACCCGCAATGCTCACGCGCTTCGTGCTTGTCGCCTGTGTGGAAACGCTGCGTATCCACACCGCTTGGCACGGAGGTACTCTGGGACATCGGCACGCCAATGTTCGCCACCTGATGGCGCAGCGCTTCGCCGGTGGTCACGATATGTGAGCAAGCCTTACGGAACAGCCAGCGTGTGGTCCAGTTATTACGCGGCACGCCCGACGCATGACGGGTGCGTACCAGTGGAACGGGGTCAGAAAGCGTCAGATTCGCCAGTGCCACCAGCCAGGTATCGGCGGAGTTGTGGCTATTGATAACATCAATCGATTGACGGTTATCGCTCAACCAGTGACGCAGCATTTTCAGATTTTTTAGATTCTTCCGCTTAAGCGGCATCGTGATGACAGTTAATCCCGCGGCACGCGCCAGCGCGTGCAACGGTGCGGTTTCCGGGCAAAGAATGGTGACCTGATGACCACGCTGAATCATCCCTGATGATTCGTTAATAATGCGCAGAGGCTGCCCGCCTTTGCCACCGTCTGCTTCGGTGTGAACAATATGCATACATTTCCTGTCGTTGAACCGGGATATCTGCCCGATTGGCCGATTATATACGTTGCAACCGAGGTAATGCACAAACGGATTAATCTTGCTTACAAACATTACCCTTCTGTAGTTATGGCATCTGTGGTAATTTTCTCAGGCTTTTATTCCGTCGAAAACCAGTGGAATTTACGCACAGCATTGTTAACTAACCGGTATAGACGCCGAAATTCTTAACCAGTACCAAAACTATGACAAATACTCGTAACATCCTGACAGGCCTTTTAGTACTGTCTGTACTGGCTTTATGTTTTATCTGGCCAATCCCTAATGACCAGCTTCCCTTTCACCGCAATGGACTGATTTACCCGAATATTGTGGTCGCACTCGGTCTTTTTTTTAGCTCTCCGGCGGCGAAAAAGGCGCTGAACTTAAACAAAATTAAGTTCGTTCTCATTGTGCTGTGGGTATTAACTTTCTTTATCCTGATTAACGGCTTTTTTGTTGCCCCTGATATAAAAGAAATGGTGTCGACCTGGGATGGTCAGTGGCTACGTCCGGTATTACTTTTCTGTACAGGTCTGGTGTTATTACCGGCCATTCAGGATCGCTATCCGTCTATATCCGCCGCCCGCTTCTTTACGTTAATCGTTCTCTTTTTCTGGGGCGTCGTCTGCATCCATTTGCTCGACAGCGCCTGGCTTTACTGGCGCGACGGCGTGATCCACTGGGGTGAAACGCGGATTGTCTATAACCGCACGCGCATGAGCTTCCAGATCAACATGATTACCGGCTTCCTGCTCGCTGAACTGTTGGCTCGCGGCCTGCTTCATCAGCGTTTCTTACGCCTGAACACACCGTTCCTCGCGTTTATGCTTCTGTGCAACCTTGTCTGCACGGCCTTAGTGGATACCCGCTGGGGCACCATCGGTCTTGTTGGCAGCCTCTTCTCTACTTTTATTCTGCTCAGCATGCATAATATGCGCCGCAGCCGCGTGGTGCTGACCGGGGGTATCCTGCTGGGGATTATTATCGCGTCTGCGCTGCTGGGATATGCCTCCTGGAAAACCGATCCCCGCTGGCAAAGTCTGGAAGATGATGCGGTCACGGGCTGGAACGCGCCGTTTAACAGTTTTTGTTACATCAAACCTCACGGTATCGTCCCGCGTAACGACCTGGGTCGTCCGATGAACCACTCCAATGGCTGTCGCGCCAGTTTCTTCCACCAGGGCTGGAAGCTGGTCGGTGAACACCCGGCGGGAATGGGGCCGCGTAAAGAAGCCTTCCGCTACGTGCTGCGCCGTGATACGCAGGATAAACGTATTAACATCCCGCATAGCCACTATGGTCTGATTGAGTTTGGTATTCAGAACGGGATCGCGGGCATTGCAGGCTGGCTAATTCTGCTGGCGGGTTGCTGGTATATCGGCTGGCGCGAGTTCCGCCATGGCAATACGATGGTGGGCATGTTCCTGCTGCTGTTTACCATCGGTTTCTTCTCCCGAACCATGGTCGACCACAACCTGAAAGATCACTACCTGGAGCAATATATGCTCCTGACCGGGTTACTTGTTGGAATGTGCGCGTTACGCCCCGCTCAACGTAAAGAAGCAACCGCCTGATTGCGTAACCATTGCGCCGATGATAATAAGCATCGGCGCATCGTTATCCGTCAGAACTCTTTTGCCTGTCGGCTGTCGAAATGCCATTGCACGTTACTGTAGAGAACGTTGACCACGCCTCACCGCGTTATATTACGGAGTAAGCATGTCTGGAACGCCTCAATTAAGCCTCGTTGTCGCCGTATATAATGGTGAAAGTTTCCTGAGCGCTTTTTTTGACAGCATTAAGAAACAGAATCTGCCGAGCCTGGAACTGATTATTGTCAATGACGGTTCTACCGACGGCTCCGCAGAAATTATCTCCCGCTACGCCAGTGAATTCAGTGATTTTAAAATCATCGATCAGGCAAATGGCGGTGTCTCAGCAGCCCGTAATACCGGCCTTGCCGTAGCCACGGGCGAGTATGTTGCGTTTCCCGATATTGATGATGTTATCTACCCTGGCATGTACCCGCGTTTGCTGGAAATTGCGCTTGCGGGGCAACTGGACGTCGCAACCTGTAACGGCACGTATATTTACGACGATGGACGCCCATCGAAAAAGATTTTCCCGTCTGACAAACTCGCCTCAACCGGCGTGCTGGATGGCCCAACCTGGCTGCAGATGGCGCTGGAATCACGTAAGTTTCTGCATGTGACCTGGCTGAATATTTATCGCCACGCTTTTATCAAAGCGCAGGGCTTTCGCTTTGAGCACGGCCTGCGTCATCAGGATATTCCATGGACAACCGAAGTGCTGCTGACGGCTAAGCGCGTGCAGTATGTCGATGAAGTCTATTACGATTACCTGATCCACTCCGCGTCCGTCTCCCATACCCCCGGCACGGACGACACGCGTATGCGCTCCTCCCGCCATTACATGAAGATTCTGGAGATGCTGGATGCCATCAACAAGCGCTATCCGGAGCAGGTGAAACGCGTACCGGCGTGCCACTGGCAAATCGCCAAAGAGGGTCTGGGAATACTGCACAGCATTAACAACATTGACGATATGGCGAAAAAACGCGAGATCACCCGTGAGCTTTTTGATCGCGGTATCTGGACCATGATTTGGCAAAACGCGCGCGGTTTGCGCCAGCGGTGGCGTCTGGGACGTCGCTACTTCCGTCTTAAAAATCTCGTCAAATAAGTGTAATTATGAACAAGTTTAAACTGCATGTTGTCTCTCGCCCTGAGTTTATCGCGACGAATTTTGCCGATTGTCAGGAATTAGTTGACCAGAAGATCAACCCGGATGATATTCCTCATCGCTTTTATTGCGGTGGCAGAGGGGTCTGGACATTTCAGACGATGCTCAGTCTGAATTATTACTATAACGGTCAGATTGAATGTTCCTGGGGTACAGAATGTCGCCCGGACGCCATCAACCTTATACATAATGATCATTACGGTTCACGAGTGAAACCATGGGTCGGTGTGACTGTTGTTGCCCGTGCTGATCGCCCCCCCGTTATTGGTGCCGATTACGTTGTCGAACAAAACCCTGAAGTCGCTTCTATTCCGGGTCGTATTTTTATTCCTAACTGGCCACAGCCGGGTGTGAAGCCGCGCGAACGCACCGATGAGACGATCAAAACCGTCGCCTTCTTTGGCCGTGTGGACAGTTTCCCGGACGAGTATCGCGAAGGCAACTTCAGGCAGCGCCTCGCCGAGCAAGGCATCGAACTGCGCATTTCGTTTGATAACTGGACCCATTACCAGGATGTGGACGTGTGTATCAGTTTCCGTAAATCGCACGATCACAAACTGGCCCGTAAACCAGCCAGTAAGCTCATTAATAACTGGCTGGGTAAGACGGTGATGGTTTGCGACGATGAACCTTCTTACCGCGCGATCCGCGAAAGCGAACTGGATTACCTGATCGCCAAAAATCCGGACGAAGCCTTCGAGGCCATCATGCGTCTGAAAAATAACCCTGAACTGTATCGCCAGATGCGTGAGCAGGGTGACAAACGTTTACAGGTCTATTCCCGCGAAGCGGTTGCCGCCCGGTGGTATCGCCTGTTTGAGGACATCTGGCGTAAAGGATTGCACAATCGCCCTACGGTAGTTCGCGCACTGCGCTTTGGCTTTGGTAAAGCCATTCGTCCGCTGACTAAAAAGTTCTGATCGGAATTGAGTCCTTCCATGTTCAAGACATCTGCACCATTCTCATTTTCCCCACGTCGCAATTTACTGCGTACCGTGGGGCTGACGCTGGCGTTCCTGCTGCTGTTTTCGCTATCCGAAATCATCATTCTGCTGAAAGACCACGTCTACCAGCCGAAAGCCGGGGATATCTCGCTGTATCTGATCATCTCCCTGCTGGCTGCGGCCAGCGCCCGCTTCTTCCTGACCCGTTTGCTCCTGGCCGTGACGTTCATCGTTCAGATTTCTGAAGCGGTCTACTACCAGTTTTACGGTCAGTTTTATGGCCCGAGTGAAGTCTGGCTGGCATTTGTCGAAACGAAAGACATTGCCAGCGGCATCACCGATAGCCTGGGATCGCTGGGCATCTATTTCGCCATTATGATTGTGGCTGTCGTGTTTGCACTGGTCTTTACCCGTCGTCTGGCACCGCAATGGCATAAATGGCTGGCGATACCGTGCCTGCTGGCCATCGTGGTGATGTTTGTCGGCCAGTTTTATAAAGCCATCGACGGGCAAATGTACAAATTCAACCCGGATCTGCGCCACTCGCTGCTGCGTAATGGTCTGTCCGCGATGAGTTTCAGCGCCATTCGCCTCATCCCGGAGGCGATATCCGGTGAGAACCAGAATCTGACCCACTACGAGCCTTATCAGGTCAAACCGATCGAGGGAACTCAGGCGGGCAAATATTCCATTATTCTGGCGATTGGTGAGAGCCTTAACCCGCACCACGTCAGCGCACTGGGTTACGAACGTGATACCACACCTGAACTGAACGCGTTGCTGCAGGAGTATCAGGGCACTGGCCGCCTGATCGTCTCCAACGCAGTGTCTACCCGCGTGGCGATTCCGATGCTGGTGAATAATCTGCGCGAGCCGGATAACTACGGTGCTTACAAATCAAAATCCACCAATATCTTCGCCAATGCGAAGAAGCAGGGTTATCAGACCGCCTTTATCTCCGCTCAGGGGCTGGAGGGGCTGAGCAACTGGATTGGTATCCATGACATCGATCTGTGGGAAGATACGCAGATCCGTCCGGCACCAGAAGTGGGTGCTGACGCCATCCGTAGAAAAAGCCACGCTGGACTGGAACAAACCGTTCCTGATGGTGCTGAACAGCCGCGCGCCACATATCCCATACGAGCGTAATATCCCGCAGGGCTTTGCCAAATTCTCTACGCCGCGCCTGAGCGATGACGTAGCGCAGAAGAAGAATGAGTATGACGATGCGGTCCGCCTGTACGACAAAGAACTGGCATCCGCTATCCGCACGGCGATGGCAAAATCCAGACTGCCGGTGCTGGTGTTTATCACTTCAGACCACGGCGAACGCGTAGGTGATAATGGCCTGTTCGGTCACTCCGTGGTGGAAATGCCGATTGCCCAGGTGCCGTTCCTGTACTTCAGTAACGACCCGGCGTACACCATGAAGGCCATTAGCCCGCAGATACCGCTCAACCATTATCAGGTCGCGACGCTAATCAACAAAATGCTGGGCTATGACGTCAGCAATCCTAACCAGAAAGATGACAGCTTCTTCATTACGGGCGGCGATATCCGCGGCCTTTCAGAGCGCGTCACCTACCATCTGAATGCGCTTCCCGAAGCGGAACGTTAATCAGCAGGGCGATAAACGGGCAAGCAATTGCCCGTTTTTTTATCCACGAATGAACGTAACGCAGTCAAATGGACGCCTAAAAACACCAAAGAGATAGCTTTAAACGGCCCAAATGCTTAGAATTTGCCCGCCGAAACTAAAAAAACGGATAATCGCTTGGAATTGTTGTATACCGCCCTGCTCTACATCATTCAGCCACTGGTGTGGCTGCGACTGTTGCTTCGTAGCCGTAAAGCGCCTGCGTACCGTAAACGCTGGGCTGAACGCTATGGCTACTGCCGTAATAAAGTCGCTCCAGACGGTATTTTGCTGCATTCCGTTTCTGTTGGTGAAACGCTGGCGGCGATCCCGCTGGTTCGCGCGCTGCGCCACCGCTATCCATCTCTGCCGATTACCGTCACCACCATGACGCCAACCGGCTCTGAGCGCGTTATGTCCGCGTTCGGTAAAGATGTGCATCACGTTTATCTGCCTTACGATCTTCCCTGCGCCATGAACCGTTTCCTGAATACCGTTCGCCCAAAACTGGTGATCGTAATGGAGACCGAACTGTGGCCGAATATGATTTCCGCCCTGCATGCCCGAAAAATCCCGCTGGTGATTGCCAACGCCCGCCTGTCCGAGCGCTCGGCGAAAGGCTACGGCAAGCTGGGTAAATTTATGCGCCGTCTGATCAGCCAGATCACGCTGATTGCCGCGCAGAATGAAGAAGATGCAGCGCGCTTTGTCTCGCTGGGTCTGAAGCGAAACCAGCTTGCAGTGACGGGAAGCCTGAAGTTTGATATCTCCGTTACGCCTGAACTCGCCGCCCGCGCGATAACGTTGCGTCGCCAGTGGGCACCCCGTCGTCAGGTCTGGATTGCGACCAGCACCCATGACGGTGAAGAAGAGATTATCCTGCAGGCTCACCGTAAGCTGCTGGAGACATTCCCGGATTTACTGCTGATCCTGGTTCCCCGCCATCCGGAGCGTTTTAAAGATGCCCGCGAAATGGTGCAGAAAGGCGGTTTTAGCTTCACCCTGCGCAGCAGCGGTGAGATCCCTTCCGGCAGCACCCAGGTGGTGATTGGCGATACGATGGGCGAGCTAATGCTGTTGTACGGGATTGCCGACCTGGCCTTTGTCGGCGGTAGCCTGGTGGAGCGCGGCGGCCATAACCCGCTGGAGCCAGCCGCCCATGCCATTCCGGTCTTAATGGGTCCACACACGTTTAACTTCAAAGATATCTGCGCTAAATTGCAGCAAGCCGACGGTTTAATTACCGTGACCGACGCGGACTCCGTGGTGAAAGAGGTATCAACCCTCCTGACCGACGAAGATTACCGTCTGTGGTATGGTCGCCATGCCGTCGAAGTGCTGCATCAGAACCAGGGCGCACTGACCCGTCTGCTGCAACTTCTGCAACCTTATCTGCCTCAGCGGAGCCACTAATGTCAACGCGTCTGTCGGTCGTGATGATCGCCAAAAACGCCGCCGACCTGCTTCCGGATTGCCTGGCTTCTGTCGCCTGGGCTGACGAAATTGTCCTGCTTGATTCCGGCAGTACGGACAACACCCTGGACGTTGCCCGTGCAGCAGGCGCAAAGGTTTATACCGATACCGACTGGCAGGGTTATGGCGTCCAGCGCCAGCGCGCGCAACGCTATGCCACCGGTGATTACGTGCTGATGATCGACACTGACGAGCGCATCACGCCGGAACTCCAGCACGCCATTCAGACCGTACTCGCCGCACCTCAGCCCGGCGCGGTCTACAGCATTGCGCGCCGTAATTACTTCCTCGGCCGTTTTATGCGCCACAGCGGCTGGTATCCTGACCGCGTAATGCGTCTGTATGAGCGCGAGCGCTATCAGTACAACGACAATCTGGTCCATGAGTCGCTGGCCTGCGATAACGCTCAGGTGCTCCCCCTGACGGGCGATCTGCTGCACCTGACCTGCCGCGATTTCGCCAGCTTCCAGCGTAAACAGCTCAGCTATGCCACCGCATGGGCGCAGGAACGCCACCAGCGCGGCAAGAAGGCTACGCTGGCCGGTATTTTCACCCACACACTGGGGGCGTTTCTGAAAACGTTGCTGCTGCGTGGTGGCGTGCTGGACGGTAAACAGGGCTGGTTACTGGCGGTGGTGAATGCCCAGTATACTTTCAACAAATACACCGAGCTGTGGGCGCTCTGCCGCGGCTACTCAGAGAAAACGTGAGCCATGAGCACAAAAGCGATTTATCCGGGTACATTCGATCCGATCACCAACGGTCATCTTGATATCATCACGCGGGCGGCGTGCATGTTCGACAAGGTGATCCTGGCGATTGCCGCCAGCCCCAGTAAGAAGCCGATGTTCGATCTTAATGAGCGCGTTCAGCTTGCCACCGACGCCATTGCGCATCTGCCGAACGTTGAGGTGATGGGGTTCAGCGACCTGATGGCTAATTTCGCCCGCGCTCAGCAGGCCAATATCCTGATCCGCGGTTTGCGTGCCGTTGCTGACTTCGAGTATGAGATGCAGCTAGCGCACATGAACCGCCATCTGATGCCGGAGCTGGAGAGCGTTTTCCTGATGCCGTCAAAAGAGTGGTCGTTTATCTCCTCAACGCTGGTGAAAGAGGTGGCGCGTCATCAAGGGGACGTCACCCATTTCCTGCCGGTGAACGTTCACCAGGCGTTGATGGAAAAGTTGAAGTAGCGCTATTTCTGGCACTGACGGCAATAGAATGTGGCACGCTGAGCGTGCTTCGTTGCAATAATCGGCGTACCACACACTCTGCACGGCTCACCTTTGCGACCATACACCTGCAGCTCCTGCGCAAAATAACCCGGCTTACCGTCGCTTTGCAGGAAATCTTTCAGCGTGGTGCCGCCCTGCTCAATGGATCGCAGCAGTACCGCTTTAATCACCCTGACCAGCAGCGCGCACTCTTGTGCTGACAATGACGATGCCAGCCGATCGGGATGGACCCCGGCAGCAAACAGCGATTCACTGGCATAGATGTTCCCGACACCCACCACCAGCTTGTTATCCATTAGCCAGGGTTTGATCGGGCTTTTCTTCTTCGCGCACTTCTCTTTCAGGTATTCCGCGTTAAAAGCATCGGAGAGCGGCTCAGGCCCGAGATGCGCCAGCACGTTGTGTCCTTCCAGCTCTTTGGTCCACAACCATGCACCAAAGCGTCGTGGATCGGTGTAGCGCAGCACTTTGCCATTGCTCATCACCAGGTCAACGTGGTCGTGCTTTTCAGCAGGCAGTTCTTCGGTAAGGATGCGCAGGCTCCCGGACATCCCCAGGTGAATGATGATCCAGCCGTCGGGCAGTTCCAGCAGCAGATATTTAGCACGGCGCTGCACGCTGAGCACCGGTTTGTCGCTGAGCGCATGGATCTCATCGGACACCGGCCAGCGGAGACGCCCATTACGAACGACAGCGTGGAGAATCGTCGCGCCGACCAGATGGGGCTCAATGCCGCGGCGGCTGGTTTCTACCTCAGGTAATTCAGGCATGGTTCCTCCGTTGAGATGCAGAATGCAAAAAACCCCGCAGTTGCGGGGTTTTTCAATACAAGGAGACTAAAATTATTTGATTTTAGCTTCTTTGTACAGTACGTGCTGGCGTACAACTGGATCGAATTTTTTCAGTTCCAGTTTTTCCGGCTTAGTACGTTTGTTCTTCGTGGTGGTGTAGAAGTGACCTGTACCAGCAGAAGAAACCAGCTTGATTTTCTCGCGAATACCTTTAGCCATGATTTATTTCCTCTTTAAGTACTTAGTACTTTTCGCCACGGGCACGCAGTTCGGACAGAACTGTATCGATGCCTTTCTTATCAATTACACGCATACCTTTAGCAGATACACGCAGGGTGACAAAACGCTTCTCGCTCTCAACCCAAAAACGGTGAGAGTGCAGGTTCGGCAGGAAACGGCGTTTAGTCGCGTTCAGTGCGTGGGAACGGTTGTTACCGGTCACCGGACGCTTGCCAGTAACTTGGCAGACTCGGGACATGTCTATTCTCCAAAAATCAAATTAGCTCGAGCTTCGTATGGGGTATCGGCGCCTCGTCAGGCTTTACAGCCCGGTCATCGCAGTTCTAAGTGAACTCTCGATTGCCAGGCCCAAATGCCAAACCCGAGATTCTCAAAGGTGGCGTAGTATACGCTGACTCGGCGGTGTGCTCAAGTCCCGAACAGACAAAGATCCCGATGGATCGCGTGAAATGGTCTAAATCCAACCATGTTCTGCAAAAGAAATATACTCTCCGCGGCCAATTATCAGATGGTCCAGTACACGAATGTCCATGAATTGACAGCATTTGATAATACGTTTGGTGATTTCTTTATCAGCTCTGCTCGGTTCTGCACAGCCAGAGGGGTGATTATGCGCGAGGATCACGCCGGCTGCATTCACTTTTATCGCTTCCCGCACAATTTCACGCGGATGGACCTCCACATGGCTTAATGTCCCCGAAAACAGGCAGCAATGCTTGAGCACCCGGTTTTTGTTATCAAGAAAGATCGCCATAAAGATCTCCCGCTCCGCATCTGCCAGCTGGCTTTGCAGAAATTCTCGCGTCATTTCAGGTGTGAGTAACGTGTCCCCCTCCAGCATACGGACGTTATAAAAACGTCGGGCAAGCTCGGCGATGCCCCTCAGTTGCGCATACTTCGCCACGCCAATGCCCTCTACGTGCTTGAACTCAGCCAGATCTGCGGTCAACAAACCATATAGCGAGCCAAAATGTTGTATCAGCTCACGCGCCAGCGTAAACACCGTTTTCCCTGTTGTTCCGGTACGCAAAAAAAGCGCCAGCAGCTCGTCGTCGTTTAACGATGTGATGCCAAACTGCAGCAATTTTTCGCGCGGTAACATCTGTGTTGCCTCTTCCATGCTCAACCTCCTTAATGCTTGCTACCATGCTGCCATAGCCGTCCCCTGACGCTCGACGCCCCTGTATCATTCTTGCGTAACGCCTCGCAAAGTAACCGCAGGACAAAATCACTCCGTTTTTTGGATTGTGATAAAATGCCCGCTCTCTGGTGAAACCCAACAGGAAAGAATCATGATGAGCCTGGCCGGTAAAAAAATCGTTCTTGGCGTGAGCGGCGGTATTGCTGCCTATAAAACGCCAGATCTGGTGCGTCGTCTGCGCGAGCGTGGGGCCGACGTGCGGGTCGCGATAACCGAAGGCGGTAAAGCCTTTATCACCCCGCTGAGCCTGCAGGCCGTTTCGGGATACCCGGTATCTGACAGCCTGCTTGACCCGGCCGCTGAAGCCGCGATGGGCCATATTGAGCTTGGGAAATGGGCGGATCTGGTTATCCTCGCCCCCGCCACGGCAGATTTAATTGCCCGCGTGGCGGCCGGGATGGCGAACGATCTGGTCTCGACGATTTGCCTGGCTACGCCTGCCCCCGTTGCCGTCGTGCCCGCCATGAACCAGCAGATGTACCGCAACGCCGCCACTCAGCATAATCTGGAGACGCTGGCTTCGCGTGGCCTGCTGATCTGGGGGCCGGACAGCGGCAGCCAGGCGTGTGGAGATGTTGGACCTGGCCGTATGCTTGACCCGTTGACGATCGTTGATATGGCCGCGACCCATTTTTCGCCTGTCAACGATCTGCAACATCTCAATATCATGATTACCGCGGGCCCCACGCGCGAGCCGCTGGACCCGGTGCGGTACATCACCAACCACAGCTCCGGCAAAATGGGCTTTGCCATTGCTGCTGCTGCGGCAAAACGTGGCGCGAACGTCACGCTGGTGAGCGGCCCGGTTTCGTTGTCTACGCCACCGTTTGTGCAGCGCATTAATGTCACCACCGCGCTGGAGATGGAAGCCGCTGTGCAGGCTCATGCGCAAAGCCAGCACATTTTTATTGGCTGTGCGGCCGTGGCTGATTATCGTGCAGAGACGATTTCTGACGCCAAAATTAAAAAGCAAGGCGATGAATTAACACTAAAAATGCTGAAAAACCCGGATATCGTTGCCGGTGTCGCCGCACTGAAAAGCCATCGACCTTACGTTGTTGGGTTTGCCGCAGAAACAAATAATGTGGAAGAATATGCCCGGCAAAAACGTACCCGCAAAAACCTCGATTTGATTTGCGCGAACGACGTATCGCTGGCCACGCAAGGATTTAACAGCGACAGCAACGCACTGCACCTTTTCTGGCAGGATGGAGATAAAGTCTTACCGCTTGCGCGCAAGGAACTCCTGGGCCAACAATTACTGGACGAGATCGTTACCCGTTATGATGAAAAAAATCGACGTTAAGATTCTGGACCCGCGCGTTGGCGAGCAATTCCCGCTGCCAACGTATGCCACCTCCGGCTCTGCCGGTCTTGACCTGCGCGCCTGTCTCGATGACGCCGTAGAACTGGCACCGGGCGCAACCACCCTGATCCCGACTGGCCTGGCAATTCACATCGCTGACCCGTCACTGGCGGCAGTGATCCTGCCACGCTCTGGCCTGGGCCATAAGCATGGCGTCGTGCTGGGTAACCTGGTCGGCCTGATCGACTCCGACTATCAGGGGCAGTTGATGGTATCCGTCTGGAACCGTGGTCAGGACAGCTTTACCATCGAACCGGGCGAACGTATCGCGCAGATGGTGTTTGTACCCGTAGTGCAGGCAGAATTTAACCTGGTGGCAGACTTTGATGCCACCGACCGTGGCGAAGGCGGCTTCGGCCATTCCGGGCGTAAATAATCGCCCGATAGACACGCATCTCACAGCGCCATAATGCAATAACAAACCGCAAACGCCCGTTTGCGGTCGCTGTGTGGATGCCAGCCTGGCAAGTGCTTATTTTCAGGGGTATTTTGTAACATGGCAGAAAAACAAACCGCGAAAAGGAACCGTCGCGAAGAAATACTTCAGTCTCTGGCTCTGATGCTTGAATCCAGCGATGGCAGCCAACGCATCACTACCGCAAAACTGGCGGCCTCCGTAGGCGTGTCCGAGGCGGCGTTGTATCGTCATTTCCCAAGCAAAACGCGGATGTTCGATAGCCTGATTGAGTTTATTGAAGACAGCCTGATCACACGCATCAACCTGATTCTGAAAGACGAAAAGGACACCACCGCTCGTCTGCGTCTGATTGTGCTGTTAATTCTGGGTTTTGGTGAACGCAATCCGGGTTTAACCCGTATCCTGACCGGTCACGCGCTGATGTTTGAGCAGGACAGACTGCAGGGCCGAATTAACCAGCTTTTTGAGCGTATTGAAGCGCAGTTGCGCCAGGTACTGCGCGAGAAGAAAATGCGTGAAGGCGAAGGTTATGTCACTGACGAAACGCTGCTGGCAAGCCAGATCCTGGCGTTTTGCGAAGGGATGCTTTCCCGCTTTGTGCGTAGCGAATTCAAATACCGTCCAACGGACGATTTTGACGCCCGCTGGCCGTTAGTGGCTGCTCAGTTGCAGTAATACGGTTACCCGCCTTATCCGGCCTACGGGTGACGTAGGCCCGGTAAGCGCAGCGCCACCGGGCAGTAATCTTACACGCCAAACTCTTCGCGATACTTACGCACCGCAGCGAGATGGTCCGCCATTTCAGGCTTCTCTTCCAGATACGCAATCAGGTCTTTCAGAGTGATAATTGACGTCACTTTACAGCCGTAATCGCGCTCCACTTCCTGAATGGCGGAGATTTCGCCGCGTCCAAGTTCCTGACGATCCAGAGAAATCAGCACGCCAGCGAGCGTAGCGCCATTAGCCTGGATAATCTCCATCGATTCGCGAATCGCCGTACCTGCGGTAATCACATCATCCACCAGCATGACGCGGCCCTGCAGTGCGCTGCCCACCAGGTTGCCGCCTTCACCGTGAGTTTTAGCCTCTTTACGATTGAAGCAGTACGGTACATCGCGGTCATGGTGTTCCGCCAGCGCTACCGCGGTGGTAGTCGCAATCGGAATCCCTTTGTAGGCCGGGCCGAACAGCAGGTCGAAATCAATCCCGGAATCCACCAGCGCTTCGGCATAGAAACGGCCTAACAGTGCCAGATCGCGCCCGGTATTAAACAGCCCGGCGTTGAAGAAATAAGGGCTCTTACGCCCGGATTTCAGCGTAAACTCGCCAAACTTAAGTACCTGCTTGTTAAGCGCAAACTCAATAAACTGGCGCTGATACGATTTCATGGATTCGCTCCTTTGGTTTTTTCTGTCTTACAGGCAAAAAAAAGGCGACTCATTGGTCGCCTGTAAAATCAATTTTCTAACGCCGCCTTCTGCGTCGTTACAATGGATTCGATTCCCCCTCGGGCCAACGCCAGCAAGGTAAGAAGCTCTTCATGGGTGAACGGCTCGCCTTCTGCCGTGCCCTGCACTTCGATAATGCGACCATCTTCGGTCATCACCACGTTCATGTCGGTTTCGGCGGCGGAGTCTTCCACGTATTCCAGGTCGCAAAGCGCTTCGCCGTTCACGATACCCACGGAGACCGCGGCAACCATTCCTTTCATCGGGTTGGTTTTCAGCTTACCGGCAGCAACCAGCTTGTTCAGGGCATCCGCCAGCGCAACGCAAGCGCCGGTGATTGATGCCGTGCGCGTACCGCCATCGGCCTGGATCACGTCGCAGTCGAGAGTGATAGTGAATTCACCGAGCGTTTTCAGGTCAACAGCGGCGCGCAGCGCACGCGCGATAAGACGCTGGATCTCCATGGTACGACCGCCCTGCTTACCCTTCGCCGCTTCACGGGCGTTACGGGTATGGGTCGCACGTGGGAGCATGCCGTATTCGGCAGTGATCCAGCCCTGGCCCTGGCCTTTCAGGAAACGTGGAACGCCTTCTTCAATAGAGGCGGTGCACAGCACTTTGGTGTCACCAAACTCAACCAGCACGGAGCCTTCAGCGTGTTTTGTATAGTTACGGGTCAGGGTGACGGGACGCACCTGATTGGCGCTACGACCTGCTGGACGCATGATGAATTCTCCGGCTTGAAACGAATGTGGCTGCGCATTATACGGATAAAGGATGCTTATTCCTATCCTGAGAAGCCCCCGAAAGCTATAATCCCCCCATCTCTCCTTTAAAAACGGGAATATCTATGATCCGCAGTATGACCGCCTACGCCCGGCGTGAAATCAAAGGTAGCTGGGGTAGCGCTACCTGGGAAATGCGCTCGGTAAACCAGCGCTATCTGGAAACGTATTTCCGCATGCCGGAGCAATTCCGCAGCCTGGAGCCGGTTGTGCGTGAGCGTATCCGTACTCGCCTGACGCGCGGAAAAGTAGAATGTAACCTGCGCTTTGAGCCTGATGCCAGTGCGCAGGGCGAGCTGATCCTCAACGAAAAGCTGGCGAAACAGCTGGTTAATGCGGCGAACTGGGTCAAAATGCAGAGCGATGAAGGTGAAATCAACCCGGTTGATATCCTGCGCTGGCCTGGTGTAATGGCTGCCGGGGAGCAGGATCTGGACGCGATTGCTGCTGAAATTCTTGCTGCGCTCGACAGCACGCTGGATGATTTTATCATTGCCCGCGAAACAGAGGGCCAGGCGCTGAAGGCTATGATTGAACAGCGCCTTGAAGGTGTAAGCACCGAAGTCGCGAAAGTTCGCGCCCATATGCCAGAAGTGCTGCAATGGCAGCGCGAGCGTCTGGTCGCCAAACTGGAAGAAGCGGAAGTTCAGCTGGAAAATAACCGTCTGGAACAAGAGCTGGTGCTGATGGCGCAGCGTGTCGACGTGGCCGAAGAGTTGGATCGTCTGGAAGCGCACGTCAAAGAGACCTATAACATCCTGAAGAAGAAAGAAGCCGTAGGCCGTCGCCTCGACTTTATGATGCAGGAGTTCAATCGCGAGTCAAACACCCTGGCGTCTAAATCGATTAATGCTGAAGTGACCAATTCCGCCATTGAGTTGAAGGTACTTATCGAGCAGATGCGTGAGCAGATTCAGAATATTGAGTAACAATTAGCAAGATAAGTTTACGAATAAATGGTCCCTTCAGGGACCATTTTTTATCGGATTATGGCAGGAATGTAATCTGTCTTCTGTCGCATCAGAACATAAGAATTCGCTTTTTATTTTTGATACACTTCCTGTCGTTTTGACTATTAAGAATACTCACGATCGGAAAAGGTAATGGCAAACATCAACTTAACATTAGAGGAAACAAAAAGCCTCGCTGTTGACCGCGATTTCCGCCAGGACATCAACCTCCTGCGTGGAATTGCCATACTGTCCGTCGTATTTTACCACTTCGCTCCCACCTTGCTTCCAGGCGGTTTCACAGGCGTAGATATCTTTTTTGTTATCTCCGGTTTTCTGATGACAAAAATCATTGCCACCAGTCTTGAACGGCAAACGTTTAACTTATTTCAATTTTATGCGGCGCGCTCTAAGCGCATCATCCCGGCATTATTAATGCTCTGCGTAGTATTAGCCCTTGTAACTTTTTTCTGGCTCCCGACAAATGAATACAGAAAGCTGGGTAATTATATTGGCTATGCCGCGCTCTTTATTTCTAATCTCAAATTAAAAAAAGAGTCCGGTGATTATTTTGCTACCGACTCTCATGAAAACTGGTTCCTGCATACGTGGTCTCTCTCCGTTGAATGGCAGTTTTACCTGGTATTACCCTTTATTATGATGGCGTTATATCCACTCCGAAAAAGAGTGGATACCGGATTGTGTCTGCTGCTACTGGCGCTGTGCTCGTTTTTGGTAAGCGTGACCAGCACGTCTCTCGACGCCGCCACGCGATTTTACCTGATGCCGTATCGCGCCTGGGAAATGCTGTGTGGCGGTCTTGTCTGGTATGCAGCAAAACGATATGCGCCACTCCATACGTGGCGCATAATAATCGCACTGCTGGGTTATGCCTTTATTCTTGCGTCCATTCTTTTTATTACTCCTGAGCATGCCTGGCCTGGCGGATTCACTCTCCTGCCCGTTGTCGGCACAATGCTGGTTATTTACAGTAATAGCCCATCCCTGATTAACATGATCGACCGCAATCTACGCTGGGTCGGGTTAAGTTCCTATTCTGTGTATTTATGGCACTGGCCAATTGCCGTATTTTTAATTTATGCAGGAAAACAACATAACGGGCTTTGGGTCGTCAGTGCGATCTCACTCTCTTTTTTACTGGGATGGCTCTCTTGGATATTGATCGAACAACCGGCAAAAAACGTCCTGAATCAGCGCTCTGTAGCCGCCTTCTGGGCCATTGTGTTCGCCTGCGTCGGAATAACCTGGGGTTATAGTCACCTGGTGAAAAGCGATATCATCACCAGCCGTCCCGATCCGCAGGTCGACCAAATTGCGGCTCAGGCAAACAATAAAAATTATGCTGCTGACCCAAAAACGCACATGAGCTATTACGGAACAGGGGCGGCCGCAGCCATTATCATTGGAGACAGCCATGCGGAGGCAACAGCCACAGCACTTGCCGAAGCGGCAAAAGATCTGGGGTCGGTTGTCGGCATTACCTATTCCGGCTGCCCGACGCTGGCGAATGCCGATCTGTTAGAAAGCAATCGATGTGGGAAATTCAACCGTTCCCTGAGTAAAAAACTACAAGCCTATCCGGGTGATGTTCCCGTGGTGATCGTTAATCGCCTGACTCACTACGCTGAAAATAAGCTGGTGAAGTTCAAAACCGGTCCGCAGGACAAGAAAAACTATTTACACCAGTACGCAGATTCCATCGTTAAGATGGCCTGCACGCTCAACCGAAATCATCCCGTCTGGCTTGTTAACCCGATTCCTGAAATGGGTGTCGATGTTCCACGCACCT
Organism: Enterobacter sp. MALB-1; assembly: GCF_041021625.1. Lineage (NCBI taxonomy): Bacteria > Pseudomonadati > Pseudomonadota > Gammaproteobacteria > Enterobacterales > Enterobacteriaceae > Enterobacter > Enterobacter sp. MALB-1. Next base: position 150,957 of record NZ_JBDPJL010000001.1, on the reverse strand, counting down.
TGTCCCACCGCTTAATGACGAATCAAAAGACGCAGGATATCTCAATCTCTCTGGCTGATTATCAGAAGCGAAACAGCGCCATTTTGCAGGCTCAGCAACAGGCGGCAGAGCAATGCGGCGTCAGAGTTCTGGACCCAACGCCTTATCTTTGCAGTATGGGCCGTTGCATGGGGAGCAGGAATCTGGAACCTCGATACTTTGATGACAACCATCTCAGCGAAACGGGTAACAAATCACTCGTGCCAATGTTTAAACAGATTTTTGCAGGCGAAATGCGCTAATGCATGAATAAATCTAATGAAAAATAATCTGCATTTTCACGCTAACATTGCCATCACAGCATTTTATTATTAGAAAAAGTATGGATAACACGCTCACACAAAAAAATCTAAATCGTGAGCCTCTGCACAAAACGCTACTCTGTTGCCCTCAACGTTGGGGGAAAAATGCTGCTACATGTCCTTTACCTGATCGGGATCACTGCTGAAGCCATGACCGGTGCGCTTGCCGCCGGACGCCGTCGTATGGATACTTTTGGGGTGATTATCATCGCCACAGCCACCGCGCTGGGCGGCGGCTCGGTACGCGATATTCTGCTGGGACATTACCCTCTTGGCTGGGTGAAGCACCCCGAATACGTTGTAATCGTTGCTATTGCAGCAGTGCTAACCACCATTGCCGCACCTGTAATGCCTCACTTGCGTCGTCTTTTTTTGGTGCTTGACGCCCTCGGTCTGGTTGTATTTTCGATTATCGGTGCACAAATCGCGCTGGATATGGGTGAAGGTCCTATTATCGCCAGTATTGCTGCGGTCGTGACGGGTGTATTTGGCGGCGTATTACGCGATCTGTTCTGCAAACGTATTCCCCTTGTTTTTCAGAAAGAACTTTACGCCGGAATTTCATTCGCATCCGCTGTGTTGTATATCGCGTTACAGCATTATGTCTCCAGTCAGGACGTTGTGGTGATTGGTACTCTGCTGTTTGGTTTCACCACCCGCCTGCTGGCGTTGCGCTTAAAACTGGGTCTACCCGTTTTTCATTACACTCACGACGCACATTAATTTCTTAACGAAGCTACAACAAAGTAGTAAAAAGCACTTTTTGTAGTCTCAAACTGCTCATGAAAACGCGATAAACTATCGGTTCTTTGTCAGAATAGAATTTGCGTTAAGAAACAATGACCTTTGCAAAAACCTCAGCACTTATTATTAATAAAAAGCTCAGCAGCCATTTTTTAATTCTGCTGCTTATCTCCGTGCTGATCCAACTGTGGCCGGTTTTCTTTATGCAACCCGCGCGTTTTGCGGTACGTATTGCAATTTGCAACGGTCTGCTGTTGCTGAGCGCAGCAGCTATCTATCGCTGCCTTCCTGGAAAAATCATTACGTTCGTTCTGCTCTCTCTGCTGACGCTTAATTTCGCGATTGCGTTCAACACGTGGGATGTTTATCAGAGTGAATTTAACACTGTGTTTGCAATGAGTATTCTGGCGACCCATCTGGCCGAAGCGAAAAGCATGTCAGGGTTATACCTGCATAGCCTCCCGGTCACCATTGCTTATTTTTTTGTCACCTGGTACGCCATTAAATCACTTAGTGAACATTGCTCAGGCAGAATAAAAGTGGCCGGGGTTGTGCTGCTGGTTATCTTTGTCGCCTGGTACTCCACCGCAAATTGGCTGAAAAAGCGCAAAGACCTCGAAGTTTACTATCCCCTGAGCTCACGCATTCTGACCAATACACCGTTCTATACCGGCTCAGAATTTATTATCGCCCAGCGCGACAACGCGCTGGCGGCAAGCATCGCGCAACAAAATGTGCATTATCCCGCCCTGCAGTACCATGAAACGGGCATAGAAAACTATGTGGTCATTGTGGGTGAATCAGCTCGCCGCAGTAATATGCAACTGTATGGATTTAACCAGGACACCACCCCGGTCGAGTCTGCACTGGCAAAAAGCGCGCTGATTTTTAGCCATGCTATCGCCCCTGCATCCGCCACCGTGCTGGCTGTTCCGATGATTTTAAGCAAAGCCGATCCCGACCACTTCACGGCCGATAAACTTGCTGACAATATCGTTAGCATTGCCAGAAAGACGGGGTATCACACCGAATGGATCAGCGCTCAGGGCAACTCTGGTAAAAGCAATAACTACATTGTTGCCATTGCTTCAACGAGCCAAAAAACACACTGGATCGATACAAAATATGATACTGAGCTTTTACCGGCCCTGGATGATGCATTAAAAACTCCCGGTAAAAAATTCATCGTCCTGCATATTAACGGCAGCCATGAAATGGCCTGCGATCGGTATCCAGCCTCTGCTGAAATTCTTCATACTGGCAATAAATATGAAGATTGTTATAACAACGCGATCCGTTTCACCGACTATTTTATTGGTGAAGTTGCAAAACGGCTGCAGGGCAGTGCGTCTTCCCTCCTCTATTTTTCAGATCATGGGCTGGAAAAAAACCCGAAGCTGGAGTCGCTTTATATGCACGGATCTCGCAATCCGAGCAAAGAAGCCTACGATGTCCCGCAATTTATCTGGTACAGCCCATCGGCCCTCGCCAGCCAGAAAAGAGAGCTGGGTTGGGTGCAAGACTACTGGAGCACCGCCAACAACTATTCGCTCATGCTAAGCTGGCTTGGGATCTCCACCGGAATCGAAAACTGCAGTTCATTGCTGGAAACCTGTCACCAGGAACAAACGCTTTTCTCAGTGATGGATGGTGGCCGCCATATCTTCGACTACGATCAGCTACGCGATACGTTCATCTCACCTGACAGAAAAACGCCCTGGCGAGTCGCAAAGAAAAATTCACTTTAAAAGCCCTGAATGCCCTGCTCGCCTAACCAGGCTGTCAGGGCTTTTAACGCCGGATCGTGAATAAAATCAACCAGGCTGCGCGCCCTTTCTTTCCCTATACCAGGAAGCTGATGCCAGCTCATGACATCCTTTTCAGCCAACTGCTGCCATGATTGTTCATCCATAACCTTTACCGCCGACTGCAGAACAGGCAGCCCGATGGCAGCAACCCAGCGAAGAAAAGGTTGGCGACGGGCAAGCTCAAAACGGTGCCACAACTGTAATCCTTTCGATGCGCTCAAACCGGGAGTGTGCTGAAGCTGCTCTTTTGTTAAGGCAAGCCACGAAAAAAGATGCGTAAAGTGGTGCGCCTGATGAAGCATGTGCCAGCCTGACTCACCAAGACCGTTTATATCCAGCACCTGCATTGATCCAAGCCATACCAACCTTGCGATAAATTGTTCGCGACACTCAGGAGAGGCATAAAAACACGTCAGCGAATGAAATTGAGATGCCGGAGGTTGCGGTTTTTGCCGATTGGCTCCCCGCCAGACGACCTTATCGAGCCGGGGAATCCCCTGGCCTGCCAGACTTACCAGCACCTGATCGCCTTGCGCTATATCAAGCCGCTGCCAGCGCCCAACAGACCCCAGGCTGACACGCTGCACGCGCTTATCATCCAGCAGTACAGGCTCAAGTACCGCCACGACAGATGTCCTTCCCGTGCGCCCCACCGCAAACTGAATCTCCCGCACCTCAGCAACCTGCGAAACGGGTGTGTATTTCCACGCAACAACCCAGTTTCCCTGCCCCGGCAGCCAGCTTTCGCCGGAAGGTTCATTCGCCGAGCGCACCACAATACCGTCTGTCACAAAGGGTAAGGGAGATGTCAGCCACCGGGCACGCTGTGCTTCAATTTCCTCAACAGAACGAACAGGCAAGGTAAAACGCGCCGTCAAACCAAACCCCGCAGCAGAGAGTTCAGTAAGATGCTGACGCATGGTTTTCGGACCATCCGGCCAGGCCCAGATAAACACGCCTATCCTGCTCAGAAGCGATTTATCCGTTTGCCGCATCATGGCACCTGCAACTTTTGCTCGTGCGTTCATTCCGCCCATCTGCTGCTGGATATGGTTATCACGTAGCAGAAAGAGCTCGCCTTGTAACACGCTATTGGCAAGCGCACCTTGCAGGCTACCGGGAACCGATGGTATCGAACGCACCTGCGCGGTCCAGTCTTCGCCTTTGATACCGTCGCCACGGCTGATTGCCTGGCTTAACTTTCCGTTGCGGTAGACCAATGTCACCGCGACACCATCGACCTTGGGTTGTACCCAGAGGTCGCGGCGGGTCTGCATCCAGTTGCGCAGCTCCTCTTTACTGGTCACTTTATGCACGCCAGTATGGGGAACAGGATGTTTTATGTTGCCCGCCAGCGCAGGAATAACATCCTCAGAAGTCCCCTGTCCAACACAATGCTGCCACTGCTTTAACCTCGCACTGAGCCGATCGTACACGTCGTCACTCACTTCGCTCGTGCCCCGTTTCCAGTACGCGTCATCCCAGCGTTTGATCTGTGCGCTTAAGGTTGCAATCTCTTTCTCAGCCTTATCCTGCGACCACACCGGACACACCGCCACGCCTGAGCCACACCACAACAGCATTAACCCGCTTATCCATCGCCACATCGTTACTCCTCCTTTGCGTTGATGGAGGTATAACCCGAGGCGCAAAACAATGCGAATGGCAACATTTCATCTTGCGAGGCGCTATCCAGCGTTTATTTAGATTGCTGCAAACCGCAAGTAAAACCTGAAAACAGTACGCAAAATTTAATAATCCAGGGGAAAAAGTGTGACAAAGGCTACGTCACACAGCGGTGACGTGTATAATAAGCCCGTATGTAGGACTTCTTCGCTAACACATACAAAAGACTCTCATGGCTCAAGGCACGCTTTATATTGTTTCTGCCCCTAGTGGCGCGGGTAAATCCAGCCTTATTCAGGCACTGTTAAAGACCCAACCGTTGTACGACACACAGGTTTCTGTTTCTCATACCACGCGCCAGCCGCGTCCGGGAGAAGTACACGGTGAACACTATTTCTTTGTGGATCACGACGAATTCAGGGCGATGATTGGCAGAGACGCGTTTCTTGAACACGCCGAAGTTTTCGGTAACTACTACGGAACCTCGCGTGAGACCATCGAGCAGATCCTGGCAACCGGCGTGAATGTGTTCCTGGATATCGACTGGCAGGGCGCACAGCAAATTCGCAAGAAAATGCCGGATTCGCGCAGTATCTTTATTTTACCGCCCTCGAAAGAGGAACTGGATCGCCGCCTGCGTGGCCGGGGTCAGGATAGCGAAGAGGTGATCGCAAAACGTATGGCGCAGGCAGTTGCAGAAATGAGCCATTACGCGGAATATGATTACCTTATTGTGAATGATGATTTTGATGCCGCGCTGAGCGATCTCAAAACCATTCTTCGTGCAGAACGTTTGCGTATGAGCCGCCAGAAGCAGCGACATGACGCATTAATCACCAAACTGTTGGCAGACTGAACCCACTTTCAGTATCATGCCCAGTCATTTCTTCACCTGTGGAGCATTTTAAGTATGGCACGCGTAACTGTTCAGGACGCTGTAGAGAAAATTGGTAACCGTTTTGACCTGGTGCTGGTCGCCGCGCGTCGCGCTCGTCAGATGCAGGTAGGCGGTAAAGATCCGCTGGTTCCGGAAGAAAACGATAAAACCACCGTTATTGCACTTCGCGAAATCGAAGAAGGTCTGATCAACAACCAGATCCTCGACGTGCGCGAGCGCCAGGAGCAGCAAGAGCAGGAAGCCGCAGAACTGCAGGCCGTAACCGCTATTGCTGAAGGTCGTCGTTAATTAAACCTGCGGGTCGCCCTTGTATCTGTTTGAAAGCCTGAATCAGCTGATTCAAAACTACCTGCCGGAAGACCAGATTAAGCGTCTCCAGCAGGCGTATCTCGTTGCACGTGACGCTCACGAGGGCCAGACACGTTCAAGCGGTGAACCCTATATCACGCACCCGGTAGCGGTGGCCTGCATTCTGGCCGAGATGAAACTCGACTATGAAACGCTGATGGCTGCCCTGCTGCATGACGTGATTGAAGATACCCCTGCCACTTACCAGGACATGGAACAGCTGTTTGGTAAAAGCGTTGCCGAACTGGTGGAAGGGGTGTCTAAGCTCGATAAGCTGAATTTCCGCGACAAGAAAGAGGCGCAAGCCGAAAACTTCCGCAAGATGATTATGGCGATGGTGCAGGATATCCGCGTCATTCTCATCAAACTCGCTGACCGCACCCACAACATGCGCACGCTGGGCTCACTTCGCCCGGACAAACGTCGCCGCATTGCCCGTGAAACTCTCGAAATCTACAGCCCACTGGCGCACCGTTTAGGTATCCATCACATTAAAACCGAGCTGGAAGAGCTGGGTTTTGAAGCGTTGTATCCGAACCGCTACCGTGTGATTAAAGAGGTGGTGAAAGCCGCGCGCGGCAACCGTAAAGAGATGATTCAAAAGATCCTCTCTGAAATCGAAGGGCGTTTACAGGAAGCGGGAATTCCGTGCCGCGTGAGTGGTCGCGAAAAGCATCTGTACTCCATCTACTGCAAAATGGTGCTCAAGGAGCAGCGTTTTCACTCGATCATGGATATCTACGCGTTCCGCGTGATCGTTCATGACTCCGATACGTGCTATCGCGTGTTGGGGCAGATGCATAGCCTGTATAAGCCACGTCCGGGGCGCGTCAAAGACTACATCGCCATTCCAAAAGCGAACGGCTATCAATCTTTGCACACCTCCATGATCGGCCCTCACGGCGTTCCTGTTGAGGTACAAATCCGTACCGAAGACATGGACCAGATGGCGGAAATGGGTGTCGCAGCACACTGGGCTTATAAAGAGCACGGCGGCGAAAGCAGCACCACCGCACAAATCCGCGCCCAGCGCTGGATGCAAAGCCTGCTGGAACTGCAGCAAAGTGCGGGAAGCTCATTTGAATTTATTGAGAGCGTTAAATCCGATCTCTTCCCGGATGAGATTTACGTTTTCACACCAGAAGGGCGCATTGTCGAACTACCTGCGGGCGCAACGCCGGTCGACTTCGCGTATGCCGTGCATACCGATATCGGTCACGCTTGCGTGGGCGCGCGCGTCGACAGACAGCCTTATCCGCTGTCTCAGCCACTCTCCAGCGGCCAGACGGTGGAAATTATTACCGCGCCGGGCGCACGTCCGAACGCAGCCTGGCTGAACTTTGTCGTAAGCTCTAAAGCGCGCGCCAAAATCCGCCAGTTGCTGAAAAACCTCAAACGTGATGACTCTGTGAGCCTGGGCCGTCGTCTGCTTAACCATGCGTTGGGTGGCAGCCGTAAGCTGGCAGAGATCCCACAAGAAAACATCCAGCATGAGCTGGAGCGCATGAAGCTCGCGTCACTGGATGACCTGCTGGCAGAGATCGGCCTCGGCAATGCCATGAGCGTCGTTGTGGCGAAGAACCTCCAGCAAGGTGACACGACAGCAGTACCTGCGACCACGCAAAGTCACGGTCACCTGCCGATCAAAGGCGCGGACGGCGTGCTTATCACCTTCGCCAAATGCTGCCGACCAATACCGGGCGACCCGATTATTGCGCACGTCAGTCCGGGCAAAGGCCTGGTGATCCACCATGAATCCTGCCGTAACATCCGTGGCTACCAGAAAGAGCCCGAGAAGTTCATGGCAGTCGAGTGGGATAAAGAGACGGCGCAAGAGTTTATCACCGAAATTAAGGTGGACATGTTCAACCACCAGGGTGCACTGGCAAACCTGACGGCAGCGATCAACACCGCCTCTTCCAATATTCAGAGCCTGAACACAGAAGAAAAAGATGGTCGCGTCTATAGCGCCTTTATCCGTCTGACGGCCCGTGACCGTGTGCATCTGGCGAATATCATGCGCAAGATCCGCGTCATGCCAGACGTGATTAAAGTCACCCGAAACCGAAACTAGACTTATGAATTCAAAACGTTACGAGCGTATCTGTGAGATGCTCGCCAGGCGTCAGCCTGACCTGACGGTCTGCATGGAGCAGGTCCATAAACCTCATAACGTCTCTGCTATTGTCCGTACCGCAGACGCCGTAGGCGTGCACGAAGTGCATGCCGTCTGGCCCGGTAGCCGCATGCGTACCATGGCCTCAACAGCCGCAGGCAGCAACAGCTGGGTTTCTGTCAAAACGCATCAAACGATTGGCGACGCCGTATCGCACCTTAAAGGTCGCGGTATGCAGGTGCTTGCGACCAATCTCTCAGACAACGCCGTGGATTTCCGCGAGATCGACTACACCCGTCCGACCTGCATCTTGATGGGGCAGGAGAAAACCGGGATCACTCAGGAAGCGCTGGATCTGGCGGATCGGGACATCATTATCCCGATGATCGGCATGGTACAGTCGCTGAATGTGTCTGTGGCCTCTGCACTTATCCTGTACGAAGCACAGCGTCAGCGTCAGAACGCCGGAATGTACAAACGCAGCAATAGCATGTTGCCGGAAGAAGAACAGCAGCGCCTGCTGTTTGAAGGTGGCTATCCGGTGCTGGCTCGCGTCGCGAAGCAGAAAAAATTGCCTTATCCCCACGTCAACGCGCAGGGCGAAATTGAAGCCGATGCCGAGTGGTGGTCCACCATGCAGTACGCAGGGTAAACCATGAAAGGCCGCCTGCTGGATGCCATACCGCTCAGTAGCCTGACGGGCGTGGGTGCGGCGCAAAGCAGTAAACTGGCAAAAATCGGCCTTCACACCGTGCAGGATCTCCTGCTTCACCTCCCCCTGCGTTACGAAGACCGCACCCAGTTGTACAAGATTGGCGATCTGCTGCCCGCGATTTACGCCACCGTTGAAGGCGAAGTGCTGAACTGCAACATCACCTTTGGCGGACGCCGGATGATGACCTGTCAGATCAGCGACGGCACCGGCATTCTCACCATGCGCTTTTTCAACTTCAGTGCGGCAATGAAAAACAGCCTTGCCACTGGCCGACGCGTACTCGCGTATGGTGAAGCCAAACGCGGTAAATACGGCGCGGAAATGATCCACCCGGAATACCGCGTGCAGGGCGATCTCAGCTCGCCGGAACTGCAGGAGACGCTCACGCCTGTCTATCCGACGACTGAAGGCATCAAGCAGGCGACGCTGCGTAAGCTCACCGACCAGGCACTGGAGTTGCTCGATACCTGCGCCATTGCCGAGCTGCTACCGCCTGAACTGGCGCAAGGGATGATGAGCCTGCCGGAAGCTATACGCACGTTGCACCGCCCGCCGCCATCGCTGCAGCTCATCGATTTAGAAAGCGGTAAACACCCAGCCCAACGGCGGCTTATCCTTGAAGAGTTACTGGCACACAACCTGAGCATGCTGGCACTTCGTGCAGGCGCGCAGCGTTTCCATGCGCAGCCATTAAGCCAGCGCGATGAACTCAAAGATAAGCTGCTGGCCTCGCTGCCGTTTAAACCTACAGGCGCACAGGCACGTGTCACCGCCGAGATTGAACGTGATATGGCGCTGGATGTGCCGATGATGCGTCTGGTTCAGGGCGACGTCGGTTCCGGTAAAACGCTGGTTGCAGCACTGGCCGCACTGAGAGCAATTGCTCACGGTAAACAAGTGGCGCTAATGGCACCGACCGAATTGCTGGCTGAACAACACGCGAACAACTTCCGCACCTGGTTCGCGCCGCTTGGCGTTGAGGTGGGCTGGCTGGCTGGCAAGCAAAAGGGCAAAGCGCGCCTTGCGCAACAGGAGGCCATTGCCAGCGGGCAGGTGCAGATGATTGTCGGCACGCACGCCATCTTCCAGGAACAGGTGCAGTTTAACGGCCTCGCACTGGTGATCATCGACGAACAGCACCGTTTTGGCGTACATCAGCGTCTGGCGCTATGGGAGAAAGGGCTGCAGCAGGGCTTCCACCCGCATCAGTTAATCATGACCGCGACGCCTATTCCGCGCACTCTGGCGATGACCGCTTACGCCGACCTCGATACCTCGACCATTGACGAGCTGCCGCCGGGCCGCACGCCGGTCACCACCGTCGCCATTCCGGACACGCGTCGCAGTGAAATTATCGACCGCGTGCGCAACGCCTGTACTCATGAGGGGCGACAGGCGTACTGGGTCTGTACGTTGATTGAAGAGTCAGAACTGCTTGAAGCGCAGGCCGCAGAAGCGACGTGGGAAGAGCTAAAACTGGCGCTGCCGGAGCTGAACGTTGGCCTGGTTCACGGGCGCATGAAGCCTGCAGAGAAACAGGCGGTGATGCAGTCGTTTAAACAGGGTGAGCTGCATTTGCTGGTCGCGACCACCGTGATTGAAGTGGGTGTGGACGTCCCGAACTCCAGCCTGATGATTATTGAGAACCCGGAGCGTCTGGGTCTTGCGCAACTCCACCAGCTGCGCGGTCGCGTTGGCCGTGGCGCTGTGGCCTCCCATTGCGTATTGCTCTACAAAGCGCCGCTTTCAAAAACGGCGCAGATGCGTTTGCAGGTGTTGCGCGACAGCAACGACGGATTCGTGATTGCGCAAAAAGACCTGGAAATTCGTGGCCCCGGTGAACTGCTGGGTACGCGTCAGACGGGGAATGCAGAATTCAAAGTCGCTGACTTACTGCGCGATCAGGCGATGATCCCCGAAGTTCAGCGCCTCGCCCGCCATATTCATGAACGCTACCCCGAGCAGGCGGCGGCGTTAATTGAGCGCTGGATGCCGGAAACCGAACGGTATTCCAACGCCTGACGATTAGCCGAAGATCGGCAGCAGATTTTCTTGTCTTTTTTTGCTGGCAATCGTTTGCTTTTACCCACTGCTCAGCTAAAATGCCCGCTTTTCCACCGTGGGATTGCCGCCGATGTCCGTTAACACCTTAGAGTCGCCAGATGCGCAACCGATTGCGCAGAAGCAGAACAGCGAACTGATTTACCGCCTTGAAGACCGCCCGCCATTGCCTCAAACGTTGTTCGCCGCCTGTCAGCACCTGCTGGCGATGTTCGTTGCGGTGATCACCCCTGCGCTGCTGATCTGCCAGGCTCTTGGTTTACCGGCGCAGGACACACAACACATTATCAGCATGTCCCTGTTTGCCTCCGGCGTGGCGTCCATTATTCAAATTAAAGCGTGGGGTCCGGTGGGCTCTGGGCTGTTGTCGATTCAGGGCACCAGTTTTAATTTTGTGGCACCGCTGATCATGGGCGGTACGGCGCTAAAAACCGGCGGTGCAGATGTTCCGACCATGATGGCAGCGCTTTTCGGCACGCTGATGCTGGCAAGCTGCACGGAGATGGTAATCTCCCGCGTTCTGCACCTGGCGCGTCGCGTGATCACTCCGCTGGTCTCCGGCGTGGTGGTGATGATTATCGGCCTGTCGCTGATTCAGGTGGGTCTGACCTCTATCGGCGGTGGCTATGCAGCCATGGCCGACCACACCTTCGGCGCGCCGAAAAACCTGCTGCTGGCAGGCGTGGTGCTGGCGATCATTATTCTGCTTAACCGTCAGCGTAACCCTTACCTGCGCGTGGCATCACTGGTGATCGCCATGGCGGCCGGTTACCTGATGGCATGGGCGCTGGACATGCTGCCGGAGAACACCGCGCCAACGAACGCCGCGCTGATCACAATTCCGACACCGCTCTACTACGGCCTGGGCATTGACTGGGGTCTGCTGCTGCCACTGATGCTGGTCTTTATGATCACCTCGCTGGAAACCATCGGTGATATCACCGCAACGTCTGATGTCTCTGAACAGCCAGTCTCCGGCCCGCTGTACATGAAGCGTCTGAAGGGGGGCGTGCTGGCGAACGGCCTGAACTCGTTTGTTTCAGCTGTGTTTAACACCTTCCCGAACTCCTGCTTCGGCCAGAACAACGGCGTGATCCAGCTGACCGGGGTTGCCAGCCGTTACGTTGGTTTCGTCGTCGCGCTGATGCTGATCGTCCTCGGTCTGTTCCCGGCGGTAAGCGGCTTTGTGCAGCACATCCCTGAGCCGGTGCTGGGCGGCGCGACGCTGGTGATGTTCGGCACTATCGCGGCCTCTGGCGTGCGTATTGTCTCCCGCGAGCCGCTGAACCGCCGGGCGATCATGATTATCGCGCTGTCGCTGGCCGTTGGGCTGGGCGTGTCTCAGCAGCCGCTGATCCTGCAGTTTGCGCCGGACTGGGTGAAAAACCTGCTCTCTTCCGGTATTGCGGCTGGTGGTATCACCGCGATCGTCCTGAACCTTGTTTTCCCGCCTGAAAAAAATTGATCGTCATCACGGCAGGCTGTCAATGCCTGCCGTGACATCTCTTTACACCATTCCCGCCTTGAGCATTGCGCATAAATCGTGCATAACTCCTTTATGTGCGTTTCACGGGATGGAAGACCATGAAATTTATTGGAAAGCTGCTCGTCTATCTTCTGGTTGCCCTGCTTATTGTGGTGCTGGCGTTCTATATTCTGCTCCAGACCCGCTGGGGCGCGTCGCAGCTCAGCAGTTGGGTAACGGCTAATACCGATTACGAACTCAGTTTCGACCTGATGGATCACCGCTTTTCATCGCCTTCCCACATCATTCTGGAAAACGTCACCTTTGGTCGCGATGGCAAACCCGCCACGCTGGTGGCTAAAAAAGTCGACATTGGTTTAAGCAGCCGCCAGGTCACCGATCCGCTGCATATGGATACCATCACCCTGTTTGATGGCACGCTGAATCTCTCGCCTCAGACCGCGCCGCTGCCCTTCCGGGCGGACCGTTTGCAGCTGAACAATATGGCCTTCAACAGCCCAAATACAGAGTGGGACCTGAGTGCGCAAAAGGTGACGGGCGGCGTCAATCCCTGGGAGCCTGAAGCAGGCAACGTGCTGGGTAAAAATGCGCAGATCCAGATGAGTGCCGGTTCACTCACCCTGAACGGCGTTCCGGCGACTAACGTGCTGATACAGGGGCAACTCAACGGTAAAGAGGTGGTGCTGAGCACCATAGGTGCCGATATGGCACGCGGTTCGCTTACCGGCTCCGCCCTGCGCAATGCTGATGGCAGTTGGGTAATCGATACCCTGCGCCTGAATGACATCCGCCTGCAAAGCGATAAATCACTGATGGATTTCTTCGCGCCGCTGAACACAATCCCTTCTTTGCAGATTGGCCGGCTGGAAGTGACGGATGCCCGTCTGCAGGGACCGGACTGGGCCGTTACCGATCTTGATTTAAGCCTGCGTAATCTGACGCTCAGCAGAGGAGACTGGCAGAGCCAGGAGGGGCGCTTATCGATGAATGCCAGCGAGTTTATCTACGGCTCATTGCACCTGTTCGACCCGATCCTGAATGCGGAGTTTTCTCCTCAGGGCGTGGCGCTGCGTCAGTTCACCTCCCGCTGGGAAGGCGGGATGGTGCGCACCTCCGGCAACTGGCTGCGCGATGGAAAGGTACTGGTACTGGATGATGTCGCCATCGCCGGGCTGGAATACACCCTGCCCGAAAACTGGAAATCGCTGTGGATGGCCCCCCTGCCAGAATGGCTGAACGGCATGACGCTGAAGAAATTTGGCCTGAGCCGCAACCTGGTGATCGACATCGATCCGACTTTCCCGTGGCAGATCACCTCCCTGGATGGTTACGGTGCCAACCTGCAACTGGTAAAAGATCACCAGTGGGGCGTATGGGGCGGTAGCGCAACACTTAACGGTGCAGCGGCGACCTTTAACCGCGTGGACGTGCGTCGTCCTTCACTGGCGCTCAATGCTAATGCGGCAACGGTTAATATCTCCGAACTGAGCGCGTTCACCGAAAAAGGCATCCTGGAGGCCACCGCCACCGTTTCGCAGCTGCCACAGCGACAAACGACCGTTAGCCTGAACGGGCGCGGCGTGCCTCTGAATATCCTGCAACAGTGGGGCTGGCCTGAATTGCCGATTGCAGGAGACGGGAACCTTCAGCTCACTGCCAGCGGCAGCATACAGGATAAAGTGCCATTAAAATCCACAGTGAATGGCAATCTGCGGGCAGAGAACATGGATAAACAACACGTTAATCAGACGTTACTTAATGGAGAAGAAATAAAAAACACGACTTCTCAGTAAGTGTAATATTATTAATCTGATTAAGTACAAATGGCATCCGGCTTTCTGAACCCATCCAGAAGCCGGATACATTGGAGGCATAAACAAGCAATATATCAATGAGATAATCGAGAACACATTTTTGTAATTTATTGCTTTAGTATAAATAAAAAACAATATTAGAAATTATAAAGACTATACTCAGATAGTTCTTAATATAATCCCATCACACCCATTCCTATTTTCTTGATTCATTATTCCGGAAAGGACTCCTGTGATGCGATTTTACGCAAAAATTACCGCCTGTTTGCAAATATTTCTGCAATTAATAATTATCTTCATCAATTCATTTGTTTTTTCAATTCCTGCTATTGCCAGCAGTCGTCAAACGCCATCTTCACAAACTACGGCAGCAGCGTCAACCAGCACAGCAAAAGAAGACGATGCAGGTAAAAACCTCGCCAATGTGCTTTCCAGTACCGGTTCAATGCTGAGCCAGGATAATAAAACGGATGCCCTTATTAATTCAGCGATTAATAACAGCTCTGCATACGCCACTAATGAAATTCAGTCCTGGCTTGAGCAGTTTGGTACTGCGCGAATAAACCTGGGATTCGACAACAATCTGTCGCTGGAAAGTGCAAATCTGGACATGCTGTTACCGCTTTACGATGACAAAAAACAAAACCTTATCTTCACCCAATTAGGCACACGACGTGATGACGATCGCAACATCATTAATGCAGGCCTGGGTTACCGCTATTTCGCCGACACATGGATGTGGGGCGTAAACGCATTTTACGATCAACAACTGTCTGATAACACCCACCAGCGTTTGGGTCTTGGGGCTGAACTCGGCTGGGACTATTTCAGGCTAAGTGCTAACGGTTATCAGCGCCTTTCAGGCTGGAAAGATTCAAAAGATCACAAAGATTATGAAGAACGCGTAGCCAATGGTTACGACGTGCGGGCTGAAGGCTATCTTCCGGCTTATCCACAGCTCGGCGCTCAGCTGATCTGGGAACAATATTATGGCGATGACGTAGCCCTGTTTGGTGACAACGACGACGACCGCCAACGCGACCCTTATGCTGTGACTGCGGGTATCAACTATACCCCCGTTCCGCTGTTCTCTGTCGGGTTAAACCAAAAAATGGGTAAAGGCGATCACAACGATACCCAGGTTGAATTGGCGCTGAACTGGATGCTGGGTTCGCCGCTCAGTGCGCAACTTGATGCCGATAAAGTGAAAGATCGCCGCACGCTACTGGGTAGCCGTCTTGATTTGGTGAATCGTAATAACACCATTGTGCTGGAATACCGTAAAAAAGAGCTTATCTCGCTGAAATTACCAGCAAAAATATCCGGCATTGAAGCAGAAACCGTACCTTTTAACGTTAATGTGAAAAGCAAGTATCCGGTGGATCACATTACCTGGCAGGACGATAGCCTCGTTCAGAGCGGGGGGAAAATCGATGAAAAAAACGGTACGTGGACCGTTACCCTTCCTCGCTATCAGCAAAATGGCGCGGAGAAAAATATGTACGTCGTCTCAGCCACGGCGTATGACAACCAGGGGAATAAATCCGATGTCAGCCACATGACGGTAGCCGTTAGCGGGTTCAACCTTGCCGATGTTACGACAACGACGTCAGCGGCGAGTGCTTCGCTTCCGGCGGATGGCACGAGTACGACTCAGATAACCGTTACGGTCACCTCCGGCAGCGGCGAAAAGATCACCGGTCTTGCTGGCAGCCTCAGCGCGCAGTTGAGTCGTAGTGCGCAAAGCCAGAAGGTAAGCGCCTCCCCCGTTCAGGAAAAAATCAGTTCATTTAAAGAACAAACCCCTGGCGTTTACGTCAGCACCTTCACGGCCGGGACACTACCGGGTGCGGTAGTAGTCCAGCCTCTCTATAACCAGACGACGAAGCTCAGTAATACAACCGTTATCCTCACGGCGGTGAGTGATACATCTCATTTTGCCACGCTTGATGCTTCCAAAACGTCGGCGCTGGCAAACGCCCAGGATGCGATTCCACTCAAAGCGCATGTTGTTGATGCAATGAATAACCCTGTTCAGGGTATGGCCGTGCACTGGAGCAGCGAAAACGGGGATGCACTTCTGGCCGCAACAACAAGCACCACTGACGCACAAGGTTATGCCGTCAACTCACTGACCAGCAGCAAAGTCATCACCACCACGGTTAGCGCGCAGCTTGATAACGGCGAAGCTATCCAGAGTAAAGCGCTGCAATTCACGGCTGACACCCGCAGTGCGCACGTCACCCAGATTAACGCCGATAAAAAAATCGCGCAGGCGGATAACCAGGATCAGATTACCGTCAGCGCCATGGTAACGGATGCCAGCCAGCACCCACTGGTCAATCAGCCTGTTGACTGGGCAATAGACACCGCAAGCGGTACGGCACGTCTGGCTGACAAACAGAGCAATACCGATGAGAACGGTATTGCGACGGTGACGCTGAAATCGACAAAATCCGGACAAGGTATTGTCAGTGCCTCAACAGGAAGCAGCGACGCGTTAAAAACAGACGTGTTGACCTTCCTGCCGGATGTTAAAACCGCTACGCTCGGCAGCGTGTCAGCCACTAAAACATCGGCGCTGGCGAATGGTCATGATCCGGTCACCTTTAAAGTGAAGGTCGAAGATGCCAATAAAAATCCGCTGAAAGGCGTGAAAATTAACTGGAGCACGGCCAGCGCTCAAGCCAGCCTGTCCGGCACATCCACCAGCACGGATGCGAAAGGTGAAGCAACCGTCGATCTAACCTCCACAACCGTCGAAAACACGTCAGTGACCGCAACGTTAGGGGAGCAATCGCAGACATCACCGGCCATTAACTTCATCGCCGATAATGCAACGGCATTCGTGCAAACGCTCGATACAGATAAAACACAGGCTGTCGCAAACCAAAACGATCGCATCTCGCTGACCGCACAAGTCATTGATGCGAACGATCATCCGGTATCTGATAGCGCAGTACAGTGGAAAATTGTTGAGGGACAAGGCACGTTAAGCGCTGCGCAAAACAACACCAACGCTCAGGGTGATGCCACCGTAACGCTGGTTTCATCCATGCAGGGTAAGGTTGTTGTATCTGCCAGTGCCGCGGCAGGCGCGGCAGTAAACTCGCAGAAACTCACCTTTACCGCAGATACAGCGACGGCAAAAGTGACAAACGTTGCTGTGGATAAATCGGCGGCCATTGCTAACGGTAAGGATAAGATTACCTACACGGCTACTGTCACGGACGCCAAAGGCAACCCGGTGAAAGACCAGAACGTAAACTGGACGGCCTCACCCTCTACGGCAAAACTCTCTACCGCCACAACGAAAACGGACGTTAACGGAACGGCCTCCGTTACCGTCACCACCGTGAAAGCTGGCGAGGTCAACGTCACGGCTCAGGCGGGGTCGGGTGCGGCGTGGAATGCACCCGCAACGCGCTTCACAGGCGATGTCACCACCGCACAAATAGAAAACATCAAAGCGAGCAAAAACACTGCTGTCGCAAATGGCACGGATAGCATTACCTTCACCGGAACGGTTATCGATGCGAATAATAATATCCTTACAGGCGTAGAGGCAGCATGGACGGTAAACCCGACGACAGGCGCGCTGTCAGCATCAAAAAGCACATCAAATGATGCAGGGAAAGTGTCCGTATCTTTAACGTCAACCCAGGTGGAAAGCTACGCCGTCACCGTGAAGGTAAACGGCACGGATGAAACCTCAGAAACGGTGAACTTCACTGTTGATGAGAGTACGGCTGGCATTCATTCGCTTACAGCGGATAAAACCGACAACATTGCCGCGGGCAGAGACAACGTCACCCTGACGGCAACGGTACAGGATGCTGCCGGGCATCCGATCCCGAATGCTACCGTGACCTGGTCATCCGATAACACCACCGGCCTCTTCAGCGAAACCAGCGTCACCACAGACGCAGAAGGTAAAGCGATCGCGACGTTCAGTGGCACACTCGCGCAAGCCACAACCGTCACGGCAAGCAGTGTCAATAACAGCCAGAAAACGGTTCAGCTCACCCTTGTGCCGGATATGCTCAGTGCAAAACCTGTCACGATCACTTCACCGGGATATGATTACGACGCCATCGCCGACGGAAAAGATGTCATCGCTTTAACGGCTACGGTGAAGGATGATTATGGTAACGCCATCAATCAGGGCGACGTTAACTGGAAGGTGATACCTGCAGGTAATTACCATCTCTCAGCGAACACCCAGGCGACTAATGCGCAGGGGAAATCGACGGTGACCATTGCCTCTGAGGACGTGGTGGCCTGCAAAGCGGTTGCCACCTTTAACAACGTCAGCCTGACTTCCGGCACGATGCGCTTTATCGCCGATGTCACGACGGAGACAGTCACGGATCTCACTGCGAGTAAAACGACGGATATTGTCGCAGGTAAAGACGTGATTACGCTTCAGGCAACCGTAAAAGATGCGTCCGGTAATCCGGTGAACAATGAGACGGTGCACTGGGGTACTGATAATCCGGGCGGTACGTTCCAGCCATCCGATAGCAGCAACACCGACACTAACGGTGTAGCCAGCGTGTCCTACACCGCAACCAAAGCGGGCCCGACGGTTATAGGCGCAGGTATTAACCATTCTCAACAAACGGTGATAGTGAACATTATTGGTAACGTTGAAACCGCAGCGCTGTCGAACATCAAAGCGGATAAAACAAAAGCGGTAGCCGATAATACCGAGCTGGTTACCTGGTCCGTCACGGCGAAAGATGCAAATGGCAATATTCTGCCTGGAACCGTAATCAACTGGAGCAGCGATGACCCGGATCTGACGCTTGCCGCCAGCAGCAGTACGACCAATGAACAAGGTATTGCGACCATCACAGGCCGTACCATGAAAGCGCGTGATGTCATAGTCTCGGCCACCATTCCAGGGAATGGTCAAACACTGAAAGCGACAAAAGTCACCTTTATTGGTGATATCAAAACAGCCTCACTGCTTTCACTGACGCCGGACAAAACGACTGCGCTCTCTAACGGTTCAGATTCCGTCACCTATACCGTGGATGTTGAAGATGTTAACCACAATACGGTGCCTGATGCCGTAGTCGCCTGGCAAACAACGATGAACCATCTGTCAGCGGCGACAACCAAAACCAACAGTTCAGGAGTGGCCACTGTCAAGCTAAGCGGCAGCGATCAGGGCATTGTGACGGTGACAGCAACCATCAATACCTCAACGCTGGAAGAGAACAGCGTGAAATTTATCAATACCATAGAGGATACCTGGGTCATCACAACGGATTCATCAAGTTATACCTCAGCGCCTATCAAAGGGTATTCAGACCTGGGCTTTATAACATCGTCACCAACCACCGGCCCGACGTCGCTGGACTGGGCTCCCTCCGGTGCCTCGCAAGTTTCCACACCCGTCACTCTGGTGGATGACAGCGGCCAGCAGTATGAGGTTCAACTGAAAGGTTACCGTTTGTCCGATTGCTCGCAGCGTCCGCTCAATGCAGCCGTCGGGTGTAGCGGTCAAGGTGGCTACCGTGCGAAGTTTACCTGGAACATAAGTGACAACCCTGATATTCCACCGGGGCATTACACTGGTCTTATCCATTTCGCCGGTAAAGACTGGCACACCGACTGGGCATTTGAATATCGCTTAACGATGGATTTAACCATCAATTAATCGACATAAAAAAAGCGAGCCGTTTGGCTCGCTTTTTGATTTCGCCGCGGTTACAGGTGAACCACCACCTCATTCCCTTGTGCGTTCACCACCACGCCCCACTCGCTGCCCGCATGTGAACCACCTTTCACGCCGCCGACCTTCTGCACGTTGCGCAAGCAGACTGACCAGTTCCGCGCCTCGCCTGCCCCCGTAATAGTCACTGTATCGCCCTGACGTGACGCCTTCAGCGTAAACGCCACAGAGCCGTCCGCCGCAGGCACTTCGCTCACCGCCGTTGCGCCATCATCCAGGTTAAACAGCTGGAAGGCCGTGCCCTCGTTCCACGCGTAGTCCGGTTTCTGGTTGTTGTTGCCCAGCGCCAGCAGCGTGTTGCCGCGCACGTAGACCGGCAGACTCAGGAAATCATGCTGCTGTTTATGCCAGCGGCTACCCTGGATTTCATCGTTGTGCCACAGGTGTGTCCAGCGTCCTTCCGGCAGGTAAAACTGCACGTCGCCCGCTTCGGAGAACACCGGCGCAACCATCACCGAATCCCCCAGCATGTACTGACGGTCAAGGTAATCGCACGCCGGATCGTCCGGGAACTCCAGCATCATCGCGCGCAGCATCGGCGTGCCGAACTCGCGAGCCAGCGCGGCCTGACGATAAAGGTACGGCATCATCCGGCATTTAAGCTGCGTGAAGTGGCGCACCACATCGCAGGATTCGTCATCATAGGCCCACGGCACCCGGTAGGATTTGCTGCCGTGCAGGCGGCTGTGGCTGGAGAACAGCCCGAACGCGCACCAGCGTTTGTAGACGTGCGCCGGGGCGGTATTTTCGAACCCGCCGATATCGTGGCTCCAGAACCCGAAGCCGGACAAACCAATCGACAGCCCGCCGCGGAGGCTTTCCGCCATCGACTCGTAGTTAGCGTAGCAGTCGCCGCCCCAGTGCACCGGAAACTGTTGCGCCCCCACGGACGCAGAGCGGGCAAACAGCACCGCCTCTTCTTCACCGACCGTCTCTTTCAGCACGTTCCACACCAGCTCGTTATAGATATAGGCGTAGTGGTTGTGCATTTTCTGCGGGTCAGCTCCGTCGAACCACTGTACGTCGGTCGGGATGCGCTCCCCGAAATCGGTCTTGAAGCAGTCCACGCCGATATCCACCAGGCCTTTCAGTTTGTCCGCATACCATCGGCACGCGTCCGGATTCGTGAAGTCGTATATCGCCAGCCCCGGCTGCCATTTGTCCCACTGCCACAGGGAGCCGTCCGGACGTTTGAGCAGGTAGCCTTTCTCTTTTAACTCATTGAATACCGGTGATTTCTGCCCGATATACGGGTTGATCCACACGCAGACTTTCAGCCCTTTCTCTTTCAGGCGGCGGATCATCCCTTCCGGATCGGGGAATGTCACCGGGTCCCACTCAAAATCACACCACTGGAAGGCCTTCATCCAGAAGCAGTCGAAGTGGAACACGTGCAGCGGCAGGTCGCGCCCGGCCATGCCGTCGATAAAGCTGTTGACCGTCGCTTCGTCATAGTTGGTAGTGAACGAGGTAGTGAGCCACAGGCCGAACGACCACGCTGGCGGCAGCGCCGGACGGCCAGTGAAGCGGGTATAGCGGTTCAGCACCTCTTTCGGCGTTGGGCCGTCGATGACGAAATACTCCAGATACTCGCCTTCCACGCTGAACTGCACTTTGGAGACTTTCTCAGAGCCGATTTCAAAGGAGACGTTTTCCGGATGGTTCACCAGCACGCCGTAGCCGCGGTTGGTCAGATAAAACGGGATATTTTTGTACGACTGCTCGGTGCTGGTGCCGCCGTCGCGGTTCCAGGTTTCGACCGTCTGGCCATTGCGCACCAGCGCAGTAAAGCGCTCGCCCAGGCCGTAGACCGTTTCGCCCACGCCCAGATCCAGACGTTCAAACACATAGTTACGATCGGTGTTGGTATCCTGTACGTAGCCGTTATTTTTCAACTGGCTGCCGGTGATGCGCTGCCCGTTACGCAGAAAATCCAGCGCCCAGACTTCACCTTTAGTGACGCGCACGCTGACGCTGCCGCTTTTTAGCTCGGCAAATTCCGCGTTGTCTTCAATCTCAACTTTTACATCCTTCAGAACGTTCAGCGGATAGTGCGGGCCGTTATTCAGCGCCCCCTGGAAATGCTCAATGCGCACCCCGACAATCCCGTCCTGTGGGGAAAACAGGCGAACCGTGAACATCAACGTGTCGAGCTGCCAGGTGCGTTCGCGCACGTCGCGCGGCGCGACGTACACCACCAGGTCATTGCCCTGCTGCTCCACGTCGAACACCTGAACCGGATACGTCACGTTCAGGCCCGGTTGAATGAGCCAGTTTCCGTCACTGATTTTCATACTCTCGTCCTCTTAGTTCTGTAATTCTTTGCTGACCGGCAGGTTTTCGAATTCCTGCTGATTGCGGCGCGCGCCCTGCGCCAGCTCGCCCATAATTTTGATCAGGAATGGCGTTTTCAGCGTGTAGTAGCGTTTGGCGATCACCGCGCTCAGCACGTAGCAAACCGCTGGCACCAGCGTAAACAGGCCGATAATGATGCTGATGGTCGCACTGTTCTGGGTTTTCGCTGCGGCGTCATAACCGCCGCCTGCCAGCATCCAGCCAATCAACGCTCCGCCCAGCGCCAGGCCGAGTTTCAGCACGAACAGCGTGCCCGCAAAGCTGATGCCGGTAAGGCGTTTGCCGTTGGTCCATTCGCCGTAGTCGACCGTATCGGACATCATTACCCACTGAATGGGCGTCACTAACTGGTGCAGCACGCCGATGACGAAGATAAAGGCGAACATCAGTACGGTGGCATGCATCGGCACGAAGAACATCGCCACGCTAACCACCGCCAGCGCGGCGTTGGTCCACCAGAAGATGCTGACTTTGCATTTCCAGTCGGTGAGCGGTTTCGCCAGCGCGGAGCCAATCAGGTTGCCGACGCAGTAGGTGGTGAGGAACGCGACAAACACTTCCGGCGAGCCCATGATCCAGGTGCAGTAGTACATCATCGCGCCGCCGCGCACGCAGACGGCGAGGATGTTAAGGATGGTGAGCACACCGACGATGCGCCACTGGTCGTTGTGCCAGATGTCGCGCAGGTCTTCACGCATGGAGGTGGTGCTCGGCGGCACCTGGATGCGCTCTTTGGTGGTGAAGAAGCAGAACGCCAGCATCAGGAATGCGACCACCGACAGCACGGCGATCCCGCCCTGGAAGCCGAAGGCTTTGTCGTCACCGCCGATCAGGTTCACCAGCGGCATCATCAGCACCGTGGAGAGCATGCCGCCCGCTGTCGCCAGCACAAAGCGCCAGGACTGGAGGGAGATACGCTGCGTCGGGTCGTTGGTGATCACGCCGCCGAGCGCGCAGTAAGGGATGTTGACCACGGTATAGAGCAGGGTCAGCAGGGTGTAAGTTATAGCGGCGTAAAGCATTTTCCCGTTGAGGCTAAGATCTGGCGTGGTGTACGCCAGCACACAGACGATGCCGAACGGGATAGCGCCAAACAAAATCCACGGACGGAACTTACCCCAGCGGCTGCGGGTACGGTCGGCAATCAAGCCCATGCATGGGTCGGAGATCGCATCCAGCGCGCGCGCCAGCAGGAACATGGTGCCGACAAACCCGGCGGGAATGCCGAAAATATCGGTATAGAAAAACATCATGTACAACATTACGTTATCAAAAATGATATGGCTGGCGGCATCACCCATGCCGTAGCCAATCTTCTCTTTTACTGACAATACTTCGCTCATCTTTTTTATCCTTCACGCTGTAGGGGGCGCTGAGACCGGTTACAGTGGTTTTAAACCATTGTTTCAAAGGCGGGTATTGCGTTTTCTGGTTAGCAGATTACGTTTCTTGTTTTTTGTGATCGCGGTAAATGTTGGGAGCACGAAAGGCTAACCTGAGGATTTTCTTAAGAATTAACCGAAACAGGGGTGTGCAGGTCAAAAGAGAGGTGAAAAAAGTGTGTCGGGGGATGTGGTAAATGCCTGAAAGTAGCTATAATGCGCCCCGCCTCCATGTAGCAATGCAGGCGCGGAAGATCGTCATCTCCGGTGAGGTGGCTGGACTTCAAATCCAGTTGGGGCCGCCAGCGGTCCTGGGCAGGTTCGACTCCTGTGATCTTCCGCCAAAAATTCAAGCATTAAGTAACATATTCAATCTCTCCATTATTTTTTCCTTATTAGTTTCTATTTTCTTTATGAGATTTTTATCCATCGGAAAGTCGACAACCTTTTTTTCTTTATCAATATCGATCCGCCAAATCTCTTTGCACATTATTTTATGGACTTCATGGATATGGCTTTGGGCTATATATTTTACATAACCTAACTTTACAACTAAATTTCTAAGTTGGTGCTGTGATTCATCTGATATTAATATGTAAAACAAATAGTTATATTCTATATATGTTAATTGAGAAGCCACTAGTCTAACTAACTCTTCATTATCAAACGAATTCGGTTTATTAAAATAAAGATGATGTAGCAACGAATGCAATGTAGAAACAAACCTGCCTTGTCGTTTAAAAGAGTAATTCAGAAGCTTTAAGTTTTTATAAAAAATAAAATTTAAAACTTCAATATCATCTTCAGTTAAAGATTTCGATTTCATTCTCCTCCTTATCTCGGCAGGAATTTCATTTACTTTTTCTTGCTTAACTTTCGACAACAAAATAAACAATGATTTTTTTAGAGCATCTCGACCTATAAAGCTCTCTTGTTCATAATTTATGACAATCTCATTCAAAACATTTTTGTACATATCTAACAATTTAAATAAAATACTAATGTACTCTTGATTTTTAGTATAGTCATCCTGCTTAAGATATTCTTTATTTTGCCTTGATATTTGTTTCTGTTGCATTACAAGTGTAATTATTAACCCAGCAAAACCTAGACCTGAGAAAAAAGCGTTGATCACCCCAAAGGTGTCACCAAAACTTCCTAACTCACTTAAAACATTGTCTTCCTTTACTTGTGATATTATATATACAAAAAATGTAATATAGAAAAAACAAACTAAAGCAAATGGCATTATGAATAATGAATATTTAATTAACAAAGGCGAAATTAATTTCAACTTTTTAATCATTGCTCATCTTCCCTAGATACATCAGAGGGCTTATCATTTTTTTCATCTACTACACCAATATTTTTTCCTCCTATCACTGTGCCCCCTACGTCATCAATGCTGTCTAAAACGCCAACATCTTTAACAGCATTGACTTGTTTCAAGATATCAAGATCTATCGTTTCCTTTTCATTTTTCGCTGTATTTAATTCGCTCTTATAAAGATTAAGGAAACTTGAAAAAATATTTTCAGCTTCCGATACATCTGACCTATGCATGCCATTCTTTAACTCATTTTTTCTATAATCATAGATAATCTCCTCACGATTAACTTTGATTACACTTGAGATATCTTCTAAAGAAGACTCTTTAATATCAGCATTAACATATTCTTTTGCCGCTTGTAAAAATGAAGATGTATCATACATTTTAAAATGTTCAATAGCAGTTTCATTATATATTTCTGTCTGGAGCGCTTGTAATGGACCAACCATTTTTTTTCTAATTTGGTACCACCAATCTTCTTTTTTCTCATCCGTTATAAATACAACATTTTTGACCTCTGGTTTTTTTGCCATACTTAGGATTTGCTTCCATATAATCAGATCACCAAATTCTTTCTTGTACGAGCACCCAGAATAAATGTATTCTTCTAACTCATCTTTAGGTCTGTCTTTGAAACCAGGTGGGATTTTATCCTGATAACGAACTAAGCCTTCAGAATATATACTTAATAGTTCCTCATTGTTATAAGGGTTTCCAATATTGCTTTGGAATAGAGAATCAAATTTTTCCCGTATAGAATCATGGGAAATAACATCAGGTTTGAGTTCTTGTTGACGCTCCAAAACTTCACTACGAAATTTCATGATCAAAGAATTTATTTTTTTTGAAAAAGAATCCAACTCCTTTGCTAATACCGGTAACCGACTTTTTATTTTTAAATCATCAATAATCTTAACCGAAATATCCTCATTAATCCTTTCAAAAAATCTATCAATTTTATGAAATGTATCTCTTTCTCTTGCAATAATTTCAAGACGTCTCATCTGATATTCTAAAGCTACTTGATGTGGTAACCATAATCTATCTTTAATAACATTTAACAACTCAAATAATTCATTCCTAGTTTCCTCTTCATAACTATAGAAGTTAAGAAGGACGTTTGTATCAAAAACAAAAATTGTACATGCATCATCCCAAATATCTCTTGCTTCAGATGTATTTGGTGTGTAGAAACCTTTAAATAACTTTCTCATACCACACCTCAAAGATGATTTTTCATCCAATCACTAACCGTTGTAGTTATACCTTTCCACGCTCCATAATTACCTGATTTGACGACTAACAACTTATCATCTGAATCCATGTATTTCATAAGATGATCTCTAATTTCCGCTGAGGTTTCATCGCAAACAATTAGCCATACCGACTCTAAAGGGCGAGCCCATTGTGGATATTTTTTTATTTGCTCTATTAACCTATTATAATCTTTATGTTTTATCAGATCATACATCACTACATATGTTGTCATTTACAACCTCCGAGATTTTTATTTCTTAACAAGTGCATTTTGCATGCCTCTTTCACCCACTTACTAAAATTCCCTTTCCCCGCTGCTTTCTCAATCTGTTCTAAAAGCTCATCCTCGAAACGGATGTTCTTCATCGTGCTTTTGGTGCGGTCAAAATTTGGTTTCTTTTTCTCTTGCATGGTAGGTACCACTTCGGTTAGTTTATCCGCATGTGGTACCTACCACATGGATTTGGAATTCTGACAACGCCCAGCAGTGTTGGAGCACTAAAGGGCGTCTAACCTCACCAACTATCAAGGAGTTGATTATGGCTGATTCGCATTCTACCCCAGACACCGACCAATCCGGAACCGAGCGTTCGTTAATTGTGGGATACCGCCCGAATGTTTTCGACAAATCTACGCCGAAAATCATCCTTTCCGGCAAATGGCTGCGTGCGGCGGGGTTTGATACCGGGCATCAGGTCACGGTAAAGGTCATGAAAGGGTGCATCGTTCTGGTGGCGTATAACGAGCACGAACAAAGGTTGCTGGACGATTATAAACAAGCGAAGGCAAAGCTAACCGAAATCGAGGGTACGCTGTCGCTGCTCCTTTCCTCTCCAGCCTGAATGGTAAAATGCCGGAAAGCGCCTCGCAGTTTCTTAATTGCGCTATCAAATTAATATCCCATTTTTGTCATACTCCGTTCCCCAAAGAGCTGGCTGCCCATGGCAGCCATTGCATTTATAAGCTACAGCTTATCATGGACGAGAGTATGTGGACGGCACTGTTCAGTAAGGTGTTCGAGCAATAGTTGCATGAACAGGAAGAGGGATTACAGGAAAAGTGTTGGCAGACCTGTTGAATCTGCAAAACTATGGACCTCGTCTTCCTCGCCCGTATGCGGATACCGTTAAAGGTTCACGGTATAAGAATATGAAGGAGTTACGTATTTAGTTCGAGCGTTCTTCGCCTTTGATCCTGTACGTCAGGCCATTGTGCTGTGCGCAGGAGGCAAAAGTCACGGCAACACTTTTTATGAACGACTTATCCGTATCGCTGATGGCGAATTTTCTCTTCATCTGGCAACTCTGGAGGCAACAAAGTGAAAACCTTAAATGAAGTGATTGCATCCCGCACACCGGAAAGCCAGAAGCGCATCAAGGAAATGGGCGATGAAATGATTCTGGAAACCGGGCTTCAAATGATGCGTGAAGAGTTGAGGCTATCGCAAAAATATGTGGCTCAGGCAATGGGTATTAGCCAGCCATCACTCAACTGGAGCAACGGGGTAATGAACTGAAAATTGCCACGCTCAAGCGTTATATTGAAGCCATGGGAGGAAAACTCAGCATTGATGTTGAACTTCCCACCGGAAAACGTGTGGCATTTCATATCTAGAAAGATTGAAAAGTATTATATTGCGAGACCCGTGATTAACCATGCAATCTCATACCCAGCAACGGAAACGGCTACCGTTTCCGGCACCCGGTCAAACCGAACTACGCTCTCACCTCCATCACCGCATACACCCCATCTTTCGGCACTACCACGGTGACATTCTCCACCGGTACGCCCGCCGCGATGTGGATATCCTGCAGTTGCTGCAAAGTGCGCGGGAAGATAGGTTCCCAGCCAATACAACGCAAAACAAAGTCTATTTGCGGGCTGCTGGTCAACATATTGGACACAACCACCGCTCCTCCGGGCTTCACCAGCTTCAGGGCGCGTTGCAGGAAAATCACCGCATCGGTGTCGTTGAAATATTCGAAAATCCCCAGCGCGTCCACCAGCTCGGCCTGATGCTCACCCAGTTCGAGTAATAAATCTTCATTGCGCACCAGGGTATGGACCAAATCACGCCTGAGCAACGTCAGTTGTTCACCCACGGTAAGCCCCTCCTGAGCCGCCATGGTTTCGGCCCAATCCAGCGCAACAGGATCTTTATCTACCAGCGATAAAAACACCTTCTGCCCGTCAAGCGTTGCGTTACGCAGCGCCTCCAGCACGGGGATCGCCGCCCCGCTCGCCAGGCTCACCCAGTTGTTTTCGCTGTCGTTGTGGATGTATTTTTCAACCAACATACTGAGCACCTTCGCGCGGGAACGTACACCGATGGCGTCGTTGGCATGGATAAACCACTGGCGGCTTTCGCTGTCCATTTTTGTGCCTTCAGGGAGCCGTTCTTCGAGCGGGTTTTGCACCACAAAGAGCGCCAGCGCGCCTGGTACAAGCCGGGCGCGCCAGGCGGCCAGTGCGGGACGGTGGCGAAAAGCCTGTTCTGAAAAGTGATGTTGAGGGATCAAAACCGGCAGTCCTCCCTCTTCGTATTCACGGAGAGGCGGCTCCAGATCCGGGTCCGCTTTCAGGGCCTGATCAATCGCGTTGATCTCACGGGTCACCTCATCTTTCATCGGCCACTGGTCGCTGACATCGGGAAACGCCGCGCTATAAATGGTCATGTTTTCAGGTGCAGTACCGCGATACGGTTGCCAGTTCATCTCGTTCCCCCTTTGGCCATTAACGGAAGTCTACTTACCCGACCGTTTTTTACCCTAAGAAGAAAGCACGAGATAACGCGCTTAATTTTCACCCGCAGGGTGTCGCTTTGGTCTGGTAAGAGACCGGAGCGATATGAATGAAAAAACTCACCTTCCTGCTGTTACTGCCGCTGCTGCTGAGCGGCTGTGCCGCTATCGTTGGCAATAATGAAGAGACAATCACGATCAACAGCCAACCCGCTAACGCATTCTTTATCATCGCGGACCAGAGCGGCAGGATCATCACAACAGGTAACACGCCAAAAACCGTCACGCTGAAGAAAGCGGACGGGAGTTATTTCGGCAAGCGCGAGTACACGCTCACGGTGAAACAGGACGGGTATTACTCATTGATAATGCCGCTGGAGACGCGCTTTAGCCACTGGTACACACTGGGCAATGTTATCTTCCTGGGCGTGCCGGGCTGGTTGATTGTCGATCCGTTCTTCGGCGGCATGTACACCTTCAAAACCGATACCCTTAACGCCGTGCTCCGTCCATGCCCCTCGGGACCGTTTAACTACATGTGTACTTAACTCTGCGACGTGCGCCAGACGCCTGGCGTGCAGCCGTATTCCGTCTGAAAATGACGAATAAAGTGCGCACAGTCGCTAAAACCCATCCGCAGGGCAATATCCGTAACGCTTTGTTGGGAATTTTTTAATAACCAACAGGCATAGCGTAGCCTGGCACTGCGGATAAACTCACGGGTGGTTTTACCAAATTCAGCATGGAAAAGACGGTTAAGCTGCCGCTCGCTCAGTGCCACTTCGCTGGCCAGCCCGGCGGTCGTCAGCGGGCGGGTGAGGAACTGTTCAATGAGCATCACTGCGCGACGCAAACGCGAGTCGGGGATCAGCGCAATATTGGCCGGACGGGGGGTGGCGAGTTCATGGGGAACAAGAGACAAACGCTGGCAGGCGGTACTGGCGGTATCACTGCCGGCATGTAAACGAATCAACTCGGTTGCCAGCGTGATGGTCGAAATACCACCCGGACAGGTCAGCACATCACCTTCATCAATAAAATCATAGCCTTGCTCAGCGTATACCTGAGGAAAAGCCTGTCGAAACGTCTCCAGGTGGAAGGGATGAATCGAAGCACGTCGCTCATTCAGTAAGCCTTCCTGGGCGAGCACAAAACTGCCGGTGCCTATCCCAATCAGCGGAACTCTGGCGTGATGGGCGTGCGCCAGATACTCTCTGTCTCCCTGGTAGCCGCGATTCAGATACTGCAAACCGCCGCCAATGACAGCAATATAGTTAAAGGAATCAGGGGGAGCGTGAGCGGAATCGGGTCTGATACTGATACCCGCATTGCTGGCGATCGGGATATCAGGGAATTCGCTTATCAACCTGATTTTGAATGAAATTTTCTTTTGTGCTTTCGCTGCATAGCGCAGCGCTTCCATCAATCCGGATACCGCCAGCAGTGAATAGTGGGGCCATAAAAGCAACCCAATATGCAGCCGCATTTCCGGCGCAGGTAAACCGTGACCGGAAGGTTCAAATACAGTTTTCATCAACTTGCCAAAGTTAAATAACAATTACATTATTGCAACACGCTGGTTGCTTTTTATATTTCTAAGGTAATTCTCAAACCTTAAATCAAGCATAAATGAAATTTGAAGTCTTTATAACGTTTTTTTGGCCGGGTCATTCTTTTTTTGAACTGCGACACACATATGTTGGCAATGTGCCTAACGTGAAGAGATAGTTACCATTCTGTTGTTTATTTATACGTATATAAATACTTTTCTCTGGATAAACATAAAATTGCGGTTCATATTTTGCCAGCCAGCTATCTTCCACATTATCGTCCGGAAATTTCATGTTTTTTTCAGAGGTCAATAAATAGAAATTGTCCTTCCGCTCAATCTGGAAGGATATTTTCCGGTCGATTGTTTTATTTGAACCGCTCAGAGTGCTGCCATTCATGCTCAGCGTGCCACTTTTTCCATCAAACGTGTAATTCAGCCAGAGCGATAACGTCTCTGACGGATGGTGCTGCACCAGGTTTGCCTGGCAGGAAAACGGCTGAACATAGTATCGGTGCCACAGGTAGTAACCCATCAGCGCCCCGCCAGTGACCAGGCACGTCGCGAGAATATACAGCATCTGACGATAACGGCTCATGCTAGCGATCCTCAATGAAATAATCAGAGATACAGCGGTTCGGTTCTTTCATTGCTCTGTCACAGCGAATAACAGACGCACGCGGAAGGCGGGCGTACCAGCTGATATAAATCCAGGGATAATTTGCGCACTCAGCCTTAAATTGGTCCACATACGCCAGCGCCTTCGCGCGTTCGTTTTGGGTCTGAATATCGTTTGCCAGGTAGACACGGCAGCTTCCCACCGATGCCGCAAAACGATAATCATCGACAAAACGGTTTTCACGGGCGTTGCTGTGGCCAATCATCCCCACCCCCGCCAGTATGAAGAAAACAAACAGCATACCGCCCAGCCAGCGCGAATGCCTCACAGGTGATATTGTGGGTTCCGCTACCTGTTCAGGTGGCGGTAAAGGCTCGGTTATTGGCTGCGTCTCCACGAGCGGCTCGTCCACTGTTTCAGACGGGCGCGCGCAAGCACCTTTAATCGTTATTTGTGTATCGCTTGCCAGCGTCAATCCAATGCGGGGAATGGTCACAATAGGGTCAACGTCAAAACCAATCTTTTTGAGCCCTTTGCGCAGAATAGAGATGTTCTGATAATAGGTATTCGAAGAGACAAGCATGCCGCGGCTTTGCCAGACAACATCAAGAAACTCTTGCTGTGTCACAATCGATCCCGCTCTCTCGATTAATAACAACAGGCAACGACCTGCGGGTGAATTTAACACCACGACGCGGTCGGGATTGTTGAGATCGCGTAACGTGCTTGCCGCAGGGTGAAATTCAACAATGTTGTTAATAATATAATGCTTATGCATAGGGTCAGTATGAATTCTCCTGTTAATCCTGAAGCCGCCATGTCTGAACATGGATGGAGTATTTGCGTGATAACCGCTCGCAAGGATTAATGTGACTGATAAAGTTTATGCTGTATATCTCAGCAATTGGCGAAAAATCTTATTTTATCTCACATTCCTGCAGCTTCACTGAAGTGAAAGACATCCTGAAACCCTGGCATAATGCGGCCTGGAGCACTACTTTATAAACTAAACAACGCATTTCTCATCTTTTGTGAAGCTCCCTTTTATCATTCTGAAACATCTGAACCGCCCCTACTCCTGATTAATGATATAAACCTGAAAAGAGGGTTAACCCACCTCTTGACATTGACAAAACCAGACAAAAGCTCAAATTGAACGCAATGGACATGGATGTCTGAAATATTCAGAACGGTTAAGACTTAACTTTTGTGAATCTCCAGCAATATCAATATTTACGCCGCCACTCTGTATAAAATGCGCACACCTTATCATCAGTATAAATCGATGATAACACTCGGAAATTGTTATCCATCGTCAGTATCTTGCCCCTCCGATTGACACCAGCAGACACTCTCCTTACAAAACATTTATCAAAGCTAAATTTTCATTAAAAATTGCAGGTATGATTATTTGCAGACAACGAAGCGGGAGCAATCCAATAAGAGGATAACGTCGTCACCGGTGTCGATAACAGCGATTAATACAAATTAAGATTAATTCAGATTACCTCTTTATTGGCCAGCGTATAGTAGGCCTACACCATGCAATGCGTGATTGCTTCGAGAAAACGGGCTGACATCAACAGTAATGATCCGCCTGATACTATTATAAATCGAGGGAATAACATGGCGAGTAACTCCGAAACAACACAACCTATAAATATTGCATTGATGGGCGGCGATCATTATGCACGCCATGGTATTACAACCTTATTAAGGAGCGTTAACCCGGATTCGCAAATAAAAATTTCCGTGGGCGACTATCAGCAACTGGATACGGCGTTGTTATCTAACCGCATTGATATTTTACTGGTATCTGGCGCTGAGAAATACCACACGGGATATGACTGCCTGAAATATATAAAAAACATCAAAGCGAATTATCCTGAAGTGATTATTTGTATGTACTCCGCTCCGGCCAATTCTCTGCTGTGGGTCAGGGGAGATATTGACGCCTATATCTCCTTGCAGGACCCCATATATCAGTGGCGAGCGAAGTTATTAAAAATGGTCGATAGCCGACATCGGCCTAAAAAGAAACCCGCAGCGTTATCGCTGACGCCGGGAGAATGGAGGGTATTAAAGGAGATCAGGAACGGACTGGATATACGTTACATCGCAGAACTAGAAAAGCTGTCTTATCGCCGGGTTAGCGCATTAAAAAGCTCAGCGATAAGAAAACTTGGGCTCAGGAATAAGACAGATTTGCTGGTCTTTTTAACCAGTTAGACCTGCCGCTTTCAGAGCAAATCTCGTAATAAAAAAATAAGGAATTAAGAAAATGAAAGCACGCGTAAAACACAACACCCTGCTGGCGTTAAGCATTGCAGCCCTGCTGCCAGCTGGCTCCGCACTGGCGGCGAGCACCAGCGGCGGTACGGTGAATTTTCACGGAAGCGTCGTCACGTCTGCCTGTGCCATCAGTGCCGGCAGTGCCAACATTGATGTCGATATGGGCGAAGTTCGTACCGCTACGCTAGCCGCTGCGGGAAGCGAGGCCAGCACCGCGAAAGCGTTCGCGATTACCCTGGAAGATTGCGAAATCGCAGACACCTCCGGCTCTACGGAAGAGAACCCGATCGCTGCAACAACCGTGGCTGTGACCTTTACCGGTACGCCAGATAACTCGGACGCCAACAGCCTGGCAGTAGGCTCTAACGGCAGCGCCACGTCAGCACAGCACGTCGCGATCCGCCTTTACGACGAGCAAGGCAACGTCGTGAAACTGGGTGAACCTGCCGCCGCGATCCCGCTGCGCAGCGGCTCCAACACCCTGAACTTCAGCGCGAAATATTACTCCCCGGAAGGCAATGCCACTGCGGGTGATGCCAGCGCAGTTGCGACTTATACCGTCACCTATTCGTAATTTTCAGGCCCGGTCTGTCGGCCGGGCCTGACTCAGCTTTCAGGAGAAGCACTATGCGCGCAACAACAGGGATCTGTCTGGCGGCCTCGTTATGTTCATCCGTCGTTTACGCAGGCGGCGTGGGATTGGGCGCAACGCGAATGGTTTACTCCAGTTCCACCACGCAATCCATGCTGCAGGTCAGAAACACCCATCCCGATGCCACATTCCTGATCCAGTCCTGGATGGAAAGTGAAAAAGGGGAACGCACCAACGACTTCGTCATTACGCCGCCGCTGTACGTCTTAAAACCGGCCAGCGAGAGCGTGGTGAAGATCATGTTTAACGGCAAAGCCCTGCCACAGGACCGCGAAACACTCTACTGGATGACGGTTAAAGCCATCCCGCAGCAGATGAAAAACGGTTCCGGCAATTCACTGCAGTTTGCCTCAGCGAACCGCATCAAGGTCTTTTATCGCCCGGAGGGACTCGGGGAAGGCGCTGGTGATGCCTGGAAACACCTCAGCGGTGAGTACCGCGCAGGTAAAGTCACGCTCACCAATCCGACACCGTACTACCTCACCACCATTAACGTAAAAATCGACGGTATGCCGGTTCAGCCAGTGATGGTGCCACCAAAAGCAAGCGTGACGCTGGCAGAAACATTCAGCCATGCGAGTGACATGAGCTACCAGACCATTAACGATTACGGTGCATGGACGCCAGTCACCCGCTCGTCGTTGTCCCCAAAATAAAAGCATAAAGGCGTGAGTGCGTGAAAATAAACATCCTGTGCGCCATGGTGATATCCCTGGTCATTCGGCAAGCCATGGCTGCCGAAAGTGAGCTGCACTTTAATCCCGCGTTCCTCAACGGTGAGAGCGCGAACAGCGCCGATCTTGCCTGGGTCAACGCGGGAAGTGCGTTGCCGCCAGGTGAGTACAACCTCAACGTGTACATCAATAACACCTACGCATTCACAGGTAACGTGGTATTCCGCGTCGATGAAAATACCGCCGGTGAAGCCCAGCCCTGCGTCACGCCGGAGCAGATCGCCGCGCTCGGTATCGATAGCCACCAGGCAAAGGGCGGTGCGCTGCCGCCTGCTCAGCGCTGTCTCTTTTTACCGCAGACCTTTCCGGGAGCCAGTTTTGATTTCGACCAGAAAACGTTGACCCTCAGCTTCACGGTGCCACAAAGCGCGATGCGCAACCTTCCGCGCGGCTACGTCAGCCCGGCAAGCTGGGAGTCAGGTATCCCTGCCGCGTGGCTGAACTATGTGGTCAATGGCTCGAACAATGACTTTCAGGGCGAGACACGCACGCGCGAACAGCAGCTTTTCGTGAGCCTTAACAGCGGCGTTAATCTGGGCGCGTGGCGGTTGCGTGATTTCACCACGTGGACCAAAGACACCAACGAACTGACCCACGTGCAAACCTGGCTGCAGCGGGACATTTCAGCCCTGCGCGCCCAGTTTTATGCAGGGGAAACGTACACCTCTGCACAGGTTTTTGATTCCGTTGGGCTGCGCGGCATCGCCCTGAAAACCGATGACAATATGCTGCCTGCCAGCCTGAGCGGTTACGCCCCGGAAGTTCGCGGTATCGCCCGCAGCAATGCCACCGTAACGGTTCGCCAGAACGGCAACATCATTTATCAGACCGCCGTTCCGCCAGGGGCGTTTGTGCTGAAAGATCTCTATCCGACCTCTTCCGGTGGCGATCTGGCAGTCACCATTCAGGAAAGCGATGGCAGCCAAACGCAGTACACACTGCCCTTTGCCAGCGTGCCTAATCTGGTGCGTAACGGACAGATGAAATATGCCCTCGGAGCCGGTAAATACCGTCCAACAGGCAATCAGGACGCGCCTTCGTTCGCTCAGGGCGAGCTGTTCTACGGCTGGCGATACGGCCTCACCTTTTACGGCGGAGCGCAATTGTCCGATCGGTACACCGGTCTGGCCCTGGGCATCGGGCAAAACCTCGGCCGCTTTGGCGCATACTCTGTCGACCTGACCCACGCACGGAGTCAACTGGCTGACGATAAATACTACACTGGCGATTCGGTGCGCCTGCGTTACAGCAAGCTGCTGAACGATATCGGCACGCGCGTGAATTTCTTCTCTCTGCGCTACTCGACACAGGGATTCTATACCCTGAGCGATACCACCTATAAGGGCATGGCGGGCGGATCGCCAAAGCAGGTCGTGGAAAATGATGGCACCGTGACCACCCACTACGACACCGTCTATAACCTGCATATGTCGCGCAAAGCAAAGAATCAGCTGCTGCTATCGCAGCCGATGGGCGAATACGGTTCGCTGTCGCTGTCCTGGGATCAGCAAACTTACTGGAACACACCGAAAACCACACAGAGCCTGCAGTTCGCGTGGAACGCCACGTTTCGCAATGTGTCTCTCGGCGTAAGCCTGCAGCGCAGCACCAGTTTGTACGACAACCAGAAAGACAACATCCTGGCGATGTCGCTTTCAGTGCCGTTTGGCAACCCGAAACTGGCGACCCGCGCCCGGTTCACCACCACGCAGGCGAATTCTACCGGCAACACCACCAGCGCAGGCGTCAGCGGCTATATGCCAGGTGAGGAGAATTTGTTTTATAGCGTGAACCAGCGCTACAGCGCCCAACAGCACTACGGCGGCGACACCGCACTGCAGTACGAAGGCCAGAGAGGTAATTACAACCTGGGCTACAGCTACACGAGAGATTCACGCAACCTCAGCTACGGCATGAGCGGCGGCGCGGTGCTGCATGAAGACGGCCTGACGCTGAGCCAGCCGCTGGGCAACACCAACATTCTGGTGAAAGCGCCGGGTGCCAGCGACGTCGCCGTGCTCAACCATAAAGGCATCAAAACCGACAGCCGGGGCTACGCGGTGATCCCTTACGCCACGCCGTATCGGGTGAATCAGGTTGCGCTGGATGTCACCACCGTAGGTAACGACGTGGAGCTGGAAAACGCCATCGTTCATAAAACGCCAACGGACGGTGCGCTGGTTCGCGCCACGCTCACCACCCGTCAGGGAGCAAAAGCGATGTTTATCGTGCGCCACCGTCATGACGTGCTGCCGTTTGGCACGCTGGTCTCGCAGGCCGATGACGCCGCCAGCGGTATCGTCGGCGATGGCGGGAGCCTTTATCTGTCCGGGCTGGCACCGCAGGGCACGCTGCAGGCGGTATGGGGACGTGGCAGCAACCAAAGCTGCACCATTGATTACCGTCTGAACAAGCAGGATTACAACCCTCGCACCGGCCTTTATTCCCAGGAGGTGGTATGCCAGTAACGCTTCGTATCATCGGCATCGCCCTGCTGATGGTGTTTACCGTTCCGGTTCGCGGTTACGACGTGCTGGTTTCCGTGACCGGGAATTTGATCGGCAATACCTGCATCGTCGCAGCGGATTCGCAGGAACAAACCGTACCGCTGGGCACCATCGGCCTTAAGCAATTCAGTAAGGCAGGAGCAGTCAGCAATATCAAAACGCCCTTCACGCTCACGCTTGAAGAGTGCGGCCCGACATTTGCTGGCGTGAAAATCCGTTTTAGCGGCACACCGGATGATGACAATCCGCAGCTTGTAAAAATTGCCGAAGGCGGCGCAACCGGCGTGGCAGTCCAGATCCTTGATAAAGACAGCGTGCTGATCCCGCTGGACACCCAAACCACCGCATACGGCGCAGCGGGGGATAAAAGCGTAAAAATGACCTTCTATGCGCGGCTGGCCGCCACAGGCGCGCCCGTCAGCGCCGGGGACGTTTCAGCAGTCGCCACCTGGACTACGGAGTATCAATAATGCGTTTCTTCATGTTTATCAGTTTGCTGATGGTCTCTGTGACGACCTTTGCGATGGAGTGGAAATCCGACATCGTGCTCTCCCCGCAGCCGATGACCTACAGCGGGCCTGCGGACTCCGTCATACCGGGCAATATCATCGGCTCGGCGTGGAGCGCCACTGCTGACGTGGAGGAAGTATTCTGGTGCGGCTGGGTCTTTACCTGTACCAAAGGCACGCTGGAGCCTTCCGGCAGCGCCGTATCAAGCGGGATGACGGTCACTGTCGATGGTGTGAACTACACCATTTTCGAAACCGGTGTTCCAGGGGTGGGCTATATCATCGGGTTAAAGGATTTTAAGGGCACCACATACGTTCCGCTGCAAACGGGCATTACACAAAGCTACCCTGCGGACGGCACGAGCGGCTACGCGGCAAATTTAGGCTGGTCGGCAAAAGTGACCTTCATTAAAACCGGCACGGCGCTGAAATCGGGCGTTTATCAAACGCCGACAATCAACGCCGCCATCCTGACCGCTTATAACAACGAAGTTAAAACCGCGCAGGTCATTATCAACCCCACCACTATCACCGTCACGGCGAGCGGCTGCACCGTCGGCACCCAAAGTGCAAACGTCGATTTGGGCACGATTGATGTCCGCACCCTGCCCACCGTGGGCAGCACCTCGCCGTCGGGGGCATTTAACGTCGGCCTGACCTGCGATGCGAACGTGGCGGTTAACGCCGTGATGACCGATCAAACCACACCGTCAAACACCTCGTCAGTGGTTACGCTGACAGGTGACTCCACCGCTTCCGGCGTGGGCGTGCAGTTTTTCTATAACGGCACCGGGCCACTGATGGTGGGGCCGGACAGTTCGGCTGCAGGCACCACGAACCAGTTCTTTATCCAGACAACGACGGCAGCACAAACGTTGTCGCTGCCGTTCCAGGCGCAGTATATCCGCACTGGCGAGCTAATACCGGGCACGGCAAACGCGCTGGCAAGCATCACGTTTTCGTATCAGTAAGGATCGGTGTTTCACCCATACCAGCCGATCGACCCGGAAGCCCGGAGCGCATGCCGTGGGAAGTAAAGTGTAGCGCACCGCTTCGATGCTTCATTCCGTCGGGAACAATTCGTAGTATATTGAGACTATTCTTCCTCTGTGGACACCGACATGGCTTACTCCATCGGCGAATTCGCCAGACTCAGCGGGATCAGCGCCACGACGCTGCGGGCGTGGCAACGTCGCTACGGTTTACTCAAACCGGGGCGGACGGAGGGCGGCCATCGTCTGTACAGCGAAGCGGACGTTCAGCAGGCGCTGCAGATCCTCGACTGGGTAAAAAAAGGTGTCCCAATCGGCCAGGTAAAAACGCTGCTGGAGCGCCCTGCGCCGCGTCGGACGGACAACTGGCAAACCCTGCAACAGTCTCTGCTGGCGCGACTCAAAGAGGGGAAAATCGATTCCCTGCGCCAGATGATTTACGATGCCGGCCGTGAATATCCCCGAGCAGAACTGGTCGCTAACGTATTACGCCCGTTGCGCAGCCAGGTGTCGGCCAACATTCCAGCCGCCATGACCCTGCGCGCAATCCTCGACGGCATCCTTATGGCGTACACCTCGTTTTGCATGGAAGGCGATAAAAAAGCCCCAGGCGATAACATCCTGCTGAGCGGCTGGTATCTGAACGACGCCTGTGAGGTCTGGCTCGAAGCCCTGACGCGCACCGGCCAGGGCCACCGTATCGACATCTTACCCACTCCCCTCACCGCGCTGGCACCGGACATTTTCCCGGATCGCAAATGGCTGCTGGTCACCAGTGGCAAATTAACCGCCGCGCGCCAAAAACAGCTGACGGAGTGGCAGAAGGCCCTCTCACTTGACATCATTATCCTCTGACGCCTTCTCTTCCCGTGCCTGACTATCTCATTTTAATACGTTGATTATTTTGTACATTACAAAAAACACACAATAAAACTTAGACAAATAAACAATGTTGTGCAAATTTTAAGGAGAGCGTAAGAGGAGGCACAACATGAATAAACCCGTCATTGGTATTAGCGGATGTCTTACCGGTTCTGCCGTTCGCTTTGACGGCGGGCATAAGCGTATGGCCTTCGTCATGGATGAACTGGCCCGGTGGGTGAACTTCAGGCCCGTCTGTCCTGAAATGGCGATCGGTCTGCCGACGCCGCGCCCGGCGATACGGCTTACGCTGACGACAAGCAATGAGACCCGGCTGCGTTTCAGCAAGCCGCCTCATGATGATATTACGCAGAAAATGGCCGACTTTACGGCGGAATATCTGCCAAAAATCGGCGATTTGGCGGGATTCATCGTTTGTGCAAAATCGCCAAGCTGCGGCATGGAACGCGTGCGGCTATATGATGAAAACGGCAACCGGGG
This sequence comes from Enterobacter sp. MALB-1, assembly GCF_041021625.1. Lineage (NCBI taxonomy): Bacteria > Pseudomonadati > Pseudomonadota > Gammaproteobacteria > Enterobacterales > Enterobacteriaceae > Enterobacter > Enterobacter sp. MALB-1. Next base: position 110,976 of record NZ_JBDPJL010000001.1, on the reverse strand, counting down.
CCGCAAGGAGGGTGTCGGGCTGTTCACCGCCGCCCTTCTTGAAACCTCGCCGTGGCTGCCCGTGGAGGAAGATGGCCGCCTGCACGATCCGATGCTGCGGGAAAACTTCGTTGAACGCGTCTTCGCGCTTCACGAACTGAATACGCTGCGCGCCAACGGCCTGACGCGCCGCGCGCTGCTGGACTTCCACAGCCGTTACAAGCTCCAGCTGCTGGCGCACCACCAGGCGGGTTACCGTGAAATTGGGCCTTTTGTTGCCTCGTTGCATGAATGGAACGATCTGGACGCCTTCTTCGTGGCGTACCGCGAAAAATTGATGGCGATCCTGAAAACACCCGCCTCGCGGAAAAACCATACCAACGTGCTGATGCATATTCAGGGCTATTTCCGTAACCGGCTGAACAACCGCCAGCGTGGGGAGTTAAGGGATGTGATCCTGCATTATCGCGATGGATTATTGCCAATCCTCGCCCCGCTTACGCTGCTGAAGCACTATCTGGCGGAATACCCGGACCGCTACCTGATGACGCAAAATTATTTTGATCCCTATCCGGACAACCTGGCTCTGCGTCTGGCCGTAAGCTGAACATAAAAATGCGAGGAGCCCACAGACCCACAGAGGCTCCAGGCAGTACCCCGTTTCGACGACACCTCACTGTCGTCTTTTTTTGCTTTTCGTATAAAAAACTGTAATTACATACAGTTATGTGATGCATAATCAGGTGCGACGTTCGATAAAATGGGGTCAATCAATAAACCGCGTCCGCACCCTTTCAAGCGGGGCAATAAGCAAGTTAATGAGTGGCTTACGATCGATAACGATATCGGCATTCACCGTCATCCCGCCCATCAACAGGCGTTTTTTCTTGTCCGGGTCGGTAAACCAGGAGGGAACCTGCACTTTAGCAAGATAGTAGTTTTGTCCTTCCTGGAGCGGGATCAGCGCCGAATGAGCATCAATATTCACTTCATAAAAATCAGCCAGGGTCGCTTCAACTGAGCCATATTTGTCCACAGGCCAGGAGTCAAAGCGCAGCTTGACCTTATCCCCTTTCGCCACTCGCCCGACACCCATCGCCGGAACATACAGATACCCCTCCATCGTTGCCGTGGTATTTTTGCGGATCACCACCACCACCTCGCTGTTTTGCGTAATGGCGCGGCCTGGCGGGAAGTTAATCGCCACCACATAGCCATCGGATGGTGCCAGCATAGCCATGGTGGAACTGCCCCGGCTGGAGAGATTACGGTCGATCTCGCTGATGCGGTTCTTCACGTACAACAACTCTTCGCTCAGGGAGTCGATTTGCGACTGCGTACTGTCAGACAAACTGGTTTTCCGCGCTTCCAGGTCAAGGATCGTGCTCTCTTCCAGCGTCAGGTTTAGTTGGGCATTGAGTACGTCGTTATGGCTCTTATCGAGATCGACCTTCGAAACGTAACCCTTTCCCGCTATCGCTTTCCAGGCGTCGTAAGTGTCGGTACTGTTTTTCAGCAGCGCACGCAGCTTCGTGACCTTATCCCGTGAAACCGCAATCTGTCTGTCTGTAATCTTAAGCTGCTGGGCCAGGTTTTTACGGTATGACGCGACAGAATCCTCAATGGCCTGTATGCGCTGTTCGCTACGCTTTTTTTCCGCTTCCATCTGCTGGCGATCGAACTGCACGACCGATCCCTGCTTGCCGCCATAATCCTGCGACACGGTAAACAGCGGGTCATTTTCCTTCACGTATTCACCTGGCCGGACCGCGAAATCAACGATCGTACCGGACTCTCTGGCCCGCACTTCGACATCGCCCTGAGCGGGGATCAGCACGCCGCGCGCCAGCGTAGTTTCGGAAAAATTAAACACCACGGAAAAGACCAGCAGACAGAGAAAAAACGAAATGAACAGCGTCAGCACAGCCTTCAGCCGGGGGGCATTAATCTGGTAACTTTTCGAAAAATGGTGCGGGATCAGCGGTCGGCGCTGCCGGTTACGGTTTTTTAATTTCACGACATGTCATCCATGATAAATCACTGAAAGATCGTCCCAGGCACTCCAGAGCGTGGGGGTGTTTCGCAGCGCATTCAGCGTGGCAGTAGCGGCCTGACGGTAATCTGCTGGCGCATACCGCTGGCTCTCCAGCCTGAACGCAGAGGAGTGAAGTGAGCAGGCAGGCAGCAAGGTCCGAATGCCATACCCGTAACGCGTTAAAAAGCGCGTCGACACATCCGTTAGCCACGCCGGTTGTTCACCCGCGCGGGTCATGAACAACGATGCCCCCGCCAGCCGCTCGTCCATCATAAGCACCGTCACCCGACGCTGGCGGGCAAAGAAGGAGCCTGCGCGTCGGGCTTCGTGCGCGGCCATCAGCTTATGCAAGGCGGGATAGTGGGTAATAAACTGAAATTGCACATCGTCCGGCGCGGTGGATAAGAGTGCATCCATGACCAGCCCAAAACCCGCCCAGCGCATCCCCAGCAGCAGCGTGCGTGGCTGGCAGTAAAAATCCTGCTCGCGGGTCATTTCTGCCACGCGCTGGTACAGATCGAAACGCACATTACGTCGCCAGAGCGCAGGAGGAAAAACCTGCTCCACAAAGCCAAAACCGCTCAGCTCCCATGCGTTCTCACGCAGAAAATCGGCCGGAACATCGGCCTCCGGGCAATGCATAAACTGGCTGTAATTTTGCGTGATCCGGTTCGCCAGCAGCGAACTGCCAACGTGACGGGCGCAGAGCCGCGCATAGAGACGCGGAAGAAACATCATTGACCACACTCCCGCAACGTGCCGTTTTCCATGGAATAAAGACGTCCCTGGCAGCCAACGACATCCGGTGAGTGGGTAACAAATACCAGGCCGATCCCAAGACTGCGCAGATTCGCCAGTACCTTTTGCGCAGTGGTCTTATCCAGGTTTGCCGTCACTTCGTCGCACAGCAGCAACTTCGGCTGGCTGTACAGGGCACGCGCCAGCACCAGGCGCTGCATCTCCCCGGCAGAGAAAAAGGTGTTGCCCGGCAGGAGTTCAGTTTCATAACCGTGCGGCAGGCGTCTCACTACGTGGTCTACTTCCGCCAGCCGACAGGCGGCAATCACCTGTTCTTTGTCGGGTGCGCTGTCGAAACAGGCAATGTTGTCCAGTATCGAACCGGTAAACAGAATATCGTCCGCATGTACGATGCGAATATGCTGACGCAGCGAAGAGAGATCGCATTCGTTAATTGGGATCGTGTTGATCCGCAGCGAACCCGATGTCGCCAGCAGCATGCCGGAGATCAGGCGCAGCATCGTGGTTTTACCCGAACCGCTCTGGCCGACAATCACCGCCTCTTCCCCTTGTTTGAGGGTCATCGTGATATGTTGCAACGTTGCCTCGCGGCCAGGGTAAGCAAACGAAACGTCCTCAAATTCCAGGCTGACGGGTGAGGTAACAATCCGTTTACCAAACTGGCTGGCTTCTGAGGGGGCAAACAGCAGATCGCCCACGCGATCCAGCGGCCCTTTCAGGGCATTTTTATCCAGCAGCTTTTGCGCCACCTGCACCATCGCATCGGAAAAATAGCGCTTGTAGCTGATATAGGCATAGAGCATCCCGATGCTCATCTGCCCTTCCAGAATCAGCCACGCGCCAAAGCAGACGACCAGCAGTTGTTCAGCGTTGATAACCAGCAGCGAGGCCACGTCAAAGCGTGCCAGCAGCCGCTCTTTGCGCATCAGCCCCGCGATGTGCTCGCGCTGGGATTTATCCATCACCGCATCCCGCGCCTGCTCCATGTTGTTGGCTTTGAGCGTAATGATCCCTTTCTGGGTCTCCACCAGCAGCGACTCGTACTGTGCGGTACGCTCAATGGAGTCATCCACGGCGCGCTGATATGGGCCAATCAGCGAAAAGCGAATCAGGAAAAAGACGCCCATCAGCAGCATCGTCAGCACCGCAATCTTTACGTTATACAGCAGCATAAACAGCAGGCTGGTGAAGGCAATCAGGCTGGAGAAGAGGATTTGCACATAGCCATTGCTGATAAACTCCGCACAGGCGTGCAGTGATTTTTCGATCGCCAGCACGATGCCCGGCGGGCGCGAGCGAAACCAGCTGGTCTGGGTGCGCAGCATGTAGTGGCGAACCGACTGACTCAGGTCGTCATAGGCAATGTTGCGCATCAGGATCTCAAGCAGTTGCTTGAGGAATTTACCAATGACTTCAAAAATAAAGACAATCGCAAAGATGGCGGTGAGCAAGATCACCAGGTCGTTGTCGTTGCGGGCAATGGCTTCATCCATGATCAGCTGCACATAGGTAGGGCTTGCCAGCATGGTGATAAGCGTAAAGATAGAGAGCACAAACAGCAGTAGCTGGCGCTGGAACAGGCTTGGAGATTTGTTGGCTAATCGCCCCAGGGTCAGCTTTTCGTCCGGCGATTTCTTTTCGAAACGCGGGGTGGGTTTAAGCTCCAGCACATAGCCGGAGAAGAGTTTTTCCGCCTCCTTGAGACGGTAACGGCGCACGCCGCTGGCGGGATCGTGAACAGTGACGCTGCGGCTGTCGACCTTCACAATGACCACAAAATGGTTACCGCGCCAGAAGGCGATAAGCGGTAGCTCCGAGGTTTCAATTTCAGTGATTTCGCCTTTTAACACCCGGCCGGTCATATTTTTGTCGCTGGCCAGGGTCATGAGTTCCGCCATGGACGTTCCCGCATCGGCGGAAACCGAGATCTCCCGGCGTAACTGGCTTACTGAGACATGGTGCTCATAGTGCCCCATCACCATCGCCAGGCAGGCCAGTCCACATTCGGTAAATTCATGCTGGCGAATAACAGGTGTCTTACCCTGTTTTTTATACTGAAAAAGCGAAAACATAATTATCCGTGGCTGAAATAAAAAAATGGCCCGGCAATGCGGGCCATGTGTGCATAGGTCAAAAACTTATGCGCTGAAGAAGCCGCCAATGAAGCCGCCCACCAGGCCGAACACACCGCCGATAGTACCGCCCAGCGCGCCTAACATCTGGCTGCCCGCGTTATATCCAGCGCTTGCGCCCTGCATAGCCGCAGCAAACGGGTCCCAGCCACCGATGATGGCCTGTGCTTTTTTGAAATCGATAACTTGCATGATTCTCTTCCTGTTAACGTGAATTAGTTGTAGCTACCAACCAGCGCGCCCAGGAAGCCCATTGCGCCACCCAGAATCCCGCCAACCACACCGCCTACCATGCCCATGATGCTGGCACCGGTGTCGTAACCGAGCTGTGCACCTTTAACCAGACCAGCAAACGGGTTCAACGCACCGCCGATAATATCTTTCGCTTCTGTGAATGAAATCGCTTTCATTTTTTTCTCCTGTAGTTATGGATCTTTAGCGTGATGCTAAAGGTTAATTTCCTTTTATGAAGGAAAGCGGTTGCTACGGGCAGGTTGAAAGCGGAATGATTTTATTTCCATAAATAATCATCCGCCTTGCAGGCTGCCCGGCATTATCTATTTCCAGCCGTTGTCCCGGTGGAAGATATTTCGAATTGTTATATTGCGTACTGCACCCGATCGAGGATACATATTTAAAATAGGTATTCCCCGTATTACTCACCACCCCGTTGCTAAACGCATAATCAAAATGTCTGGTCCAGGGACGGACAATCATAATTGCCTCAAGCGAAACCACCACATCCGACTGGATGCGTTGGCCTTTACTCATCACAACCCGCGCCTGGAGCGGCGTCTCGGTGAATTTTACGCGATAGTAGCGCTCTTTATTGTCGTGCGGGCCGGTATAATAAAATTTAAATCCGGCCCGTTCACCGCTCCCCAGCGTCAATTGCTTTGGCGAGAACATCAACTCGCCGTCTTTTATTTCAGTCTCTTTCCCTTTCTCTTTGGGAACGTCTACCTGAATAAGCGAGACGGTATAATTCTGCCGCTCACTGGTATCGTTTTTTATAGGCTGAAAAACAACTTCCTTTTCTGGTAAAAAATCAATATTCAGACTTTCGATAATTAAAGCATTTGCGCCTGAGGAAATGAAGCAATTTATTGCAAAAATAGCCAGGAATTTTGCAGTCATATTCGTTTAATTCCAGGATGCGCTGACATCTATTTTCCCCTGAGCGGTAACTTCGCCAAACCAGCTATTTCCATCAAAGGTCGTTTTCGATACCGGATTATCCATAACAAATTGCAGCACCAGCGGCGTTTTCCACAGCCACACATCCGTCACGCCGGAACTCATTTTGTCCCACTCTGCGGCATGGGTGGCAGGTGCAGGCACCTGAAGCACTTCGCCTTTACAGTTGTGCGCCAGTAGCGTCTGGCTTTTTCCCACCAGCACATTGCCCGGAATGGGCACAGTAAAACCGTTACCGCTGAAGGCACAGTAATCCACCCCGTTCAGGCTCTGCGTCGGCCCACTTACCTTAACCGTGACGCCGATGGCAGCATCGCTTTGCGCACCGCTGTAGGTAATGGTGTAGGGGATCGTAATGGGCGTTTCACCAATGGTTCCTTTACCGGAACCGCCGAGGCCATTTGGGTCAAGGGCATAATCAGGATTGTCGGGCACAATCGCCAGCCCTGGCTGGATCGGGTTGATCACCAGCCCGCCCCCAGGCTGGAAGCAGAAGTCGGCAGCCAGCGAGCTGTTCCCTGGCGTCAGACACAGGCTGACAATATTGCCAATGCTGCTGCCGTCACCCGCCTGTGCCACGCTTAAAATCAGCGCTTTAGGCAAAAAGATTTTGAGATACGCTTTTCCGCCGTTTTTCTGCGGCGCGGCAAGGAAGGTATTAGCCAGCACGCGGGTATCGCTCAGTATCCCGCCGGAAATGCTGTACCAGTTGCTCTCATCAAACGTCAGCTCGGCAGCCAGACCGGTTCCGCCGCTCATGTGTGACTGCAACACACTGTTGACACGCGATGAGGTCAGCGCCAGGCCAGGGCTGTAACCGGTGATATCCTCACCGACAAAAGTATATTCCAGCAGTTCACACAACACGCCCGACACCGTATTTCGCGTGTATTTGGTGCAGGCGCTTCCCGTGGAACCATCCACTATCGTGACCTCGCCGCTAATCGGATCGATACCCAGATTGAGCGCACGGGAGTTGGTCATCGTCAGCGTCCCCACCTTGTGCAGCGTGTTGGTGGTCGTCACCTTATTGATGGAACTGATTTGCGGCGTAGAGGTGATGGTAACTTCATCGCCCGGTGCCGAGTTGAGCAGGTAGTTAAAGAACGGATCGCCCAACACCCAGCGGCCATACGAGGTGCCGGGTTCAATCACCGGAGGCTTCACCACCATTGACGTGTCGGTGTAGCTTGTCGTCGGGGTGTAGCCCGTGGTGCCGCAGGATGAAGAACAGGAAGTGCCCTTAAAGAACGGAGAGGCACTGGACCCCGTCACCGAAAAGTTGATCGTCAGCGCACTGCCCGCCGGCCCGCTATAGCTGTTGTCCGGAATATAGGTGGCAATCCCGTTGTTGGTTTTGGCGCTGAGCGCTGGCCATTCACGTGAACCGTGTAAAAACGAGGTCGAGGTACTGTTCAGGCTGAACAGCGCTGCAGTGTTTCCCGTCCCGTTGTTGTCAGGGTTATTAATGGCGAAATAGGGCATTTGCTGCGCCTGGGCAACCGCGCTCATCAGGAGCAAATTAAGAGCGAATATCTTTTTCATCGTCACGTTCCTGTGTTCCTTTTACTTCCTGCCAGACGTAATCGCCCTTATCGCAGGAGATGTCCCCCAGCCACAGCGCACCGCGGTTAGACTCGATATCCAGATGCACCTCGCAGACGCTGTCGTCCGGTGTGGCAATGCTCAGAACCGGGTTGTTTTTATCCACATCAATAACGAAGCGCCCGTCGTTTTCCGTGCGGGTCAGCCCGACATGGTTTTTGATTTGCGTGGCGCGAATCGGATTGCCGTTTGCATCGACAAGACGCCCGAACAGGGTGACGATTTTCTTCACCTGCGGCTTCATCACCACCGTATTGCCCGGATAAACCGTGATATGACGACGCGCATTCGCGCCTATCTCGTAACTTTCGATGCCGGTTTCACTGTTCATCACTTCCAGGTCATAGGCCTGATACGCAGGCAATGACAGCCAGGTTTTATCGCCTTTGATACGTTCCGCGCGGCCGTTGAGCTTCAGCGTCAGTGCCTCGTCAGATTTGAGGCCAGTGCTGACAATCACGCCTGCACTTTCGGTTCCTTTCCCGGCGGCAATGGCCTCTTTGGACCAGCCAACGCTGCCGTCGCTGGTCAGCGTGGAGTTCCAGCCTTTGCTCATGCCGCTCTGAACGCTGAGGATGTTGCTGTTCCACGGTGTGTCAACGTTCACGCTGCCCCCGCCGCTTACGCTGCGATCCTGGGTGCTGTTAAAGGCTTTCGAGACGTTGGCCGTGGCCGATTTCAGATAATCACCGTCGAACTGGCGGCTGGCGCTGACGTTCAGTGCCGTACCGGTATCGCGGTTATGGGAAACGCCGACCGAAACGGTGTTACCCAGCGGAATGGAGAAGTCGAGCATCACGTAGCGATCTTTCTCTTCGTAATACCCATCGTATTTGTTGCGCGACATGCCGACGCGCAGGCGTGCCGTACCGTAGCGTCCGGCGTATAACCCCTGGGAGTAATCCAGCTGGTAGCGCTTATAGCGGTACATTTCGTCTTCCTGGCGCATCAGGCTCAGGTTGCCCGCAGAGGGCAGGCCGAAAGAAGGCAGGCTAAATGACGCCCCCCAGGTGTTGCCTTTACTCTCATAGATATCGAGAAATTTGCCGCTGGAGAGCTGCTCGTGGGAGTACCAGACCGAGCCTATCTGCCACGGCAGGCTGAGATTCGCGCCATAGTTGGCGCGATACGTTCCGTCGGAGGCCGCCATCGTCTGCGTGTTCACCGAGAACGCGTCCGTCAGGTTCAGCGACGCCCACAGCTCGCTGACCACGTGCTCGCGCATCATGTAGGTCGACGCATTCCAGTCGACCATCCCGCTGCGTTTGCTGAAGGAGGCCCCCACCAGCGACATGGTGTCTTTATGTTTGGTGTCGTAATCGTAGTAGTAAGTGTTGTCCTGCTCGTTTTTACGTTTGGCGTATTTCTTGTAATTGACGACGGATTTATCGCGGCTATACATCCCACCCCACATCTGCCAGCGCAGCGTTTCCGACACATTGCTGGAGAACGGTTTATTCACGGTGTACATGCTGCGTGACACGGTGCGGCTACCGCTCACCACTTCCACCTCAACGCTGTAAATCCCGTAAGGCAGGCTGCTGGTGTCAATTTCATGGTTGCCGACGTCAAAGCGCTGAATGCCAATCAGCTGGCCGTCACGACGAATGCGGGCCTCGCCCGCCGTCGGGAAATAGACCACGACCGGCGTCAGGGAGAGCGTATTGTCACGCTTGCGCGAGTTGGCCTGGTTGCCCATCGACACGCCGTACACTTCCCCGCCAGCGATCCCGCTGACGCTGGCAAGGGACTGCATCGCCCAGCCGTTCAGCATACCGGCGGCGTAACGCATCCCCTGATAATCACGCTCCCACATTGCCGCGTTCATCTGGGTGTCGCTGCTGTTTTCGTTCACATAGCCAGAGCCGTCGATCAGCAGGTGGTCGACGCCCATCGAGATCCAGCTTTTCGCGTTGATATAGCCGGATGACCAGCTATCACCGTAACCACTCTCGGTGTGGTACGCGCCGAGGTTATAGGAGAACGTTCCGCTCAGATCGTCAGACTCCGGCGCATCAATATCCACCTCACGGGGGCGGATATTGACCCCATAATCGCTTCGGGACAGATTCAGCAGCAGGCGCATCTTTTTTTGATCCAGTTCGAACGCCGAGCCCGCACTCACCGGAATGCGCATCTGGTCATTAAACTGCTTGCCGTTAATGCTCTGCAGCAGGGTGCGCATCTCTTTCGACAAACGAATGCCGTTATCGGACTCCTGAACCTGCACATCCCTCAGCCCCAGTTTGAGATCCTTCGCAAAAAGCGTCACGTCACCGATACGTACATATTCGCTCGCCGTGGTGTGTTGCGCTTCTGTTGGTTGCGTATTGACCAAATAGACGGGGATTTTGATCCCCTGCTCCAGCAATCCATAAAGCGCGTCGGGAAAACGGTAATTAGCGATAACCACGGAGCTTGAGGCTGCATACGCAAACGCGGGCAGCGTGCCGGATGCGCAAGCCATCATCACCGGCAACACTAATTTATTTTTCACCATGCATCCTTACTTAACAGGAATGAACTGTTTCAGGTCCCAAATTCCGAGATGAAAATGGTTATCCGTAACGTTGATATCGTCGATAGCGCGTGAGGTTTCGGGCATCAGATAGAAGTTTTTGGTACACGGCGTAGACGGTGATTCCGGGTTCGGTTTCAGGCACGTCCCTGTCGCATTGACGCGAAACGAGGTGTTGCCTTTATTGGTGATCTTTCCCGCCACATAGACGAAATCGATCTTTTTATCCCTCGGTTGCACCACCAGGATGGTGCTCACTACCGCGCGCGTCATCCCTTTCCCGTTCATTTGCGAACCGTTATCGCGATCTTCACTCACCCCTTCGTCAATGAAGGTAATGCGGTAATAGCGCTCTTTGTTATCAGCGTTACCGTGATAGTAAAATTTGACGATATTGCTGGTTCCGGCGGGCATCACCATCCGCGTGGGCGTCAACAACAGTTCGTCCACTTTCTCTGGATTAATCACGATCCCTTCATCCATCGGGCTGCTGATACGCTGTGCGCTAACGGAGACAATGCGCACGGTATCCGCTTCGTTTTTTAATTCCTTTGAGGTGGTATCCGCATCGGCAGGAATAATGGTGGTGACTTTGCCCACATTAATCGCCAGCGCGGAGGAAGAGATAAACATTAAAAAGAAGAAGGCGGATTTAAGGCTAAACATGATATTCCCCTGAACAGGGGCTTACGCCCCTGTATCTGTCAGGCCTTAGCCCAGGTTGCGCGGAACGCAACGGACACAGTACCTTCCCACAGGCTGTTGGTCAGGTCTTTGAACTCTTTCGCGGCACCTGCGTTGTCCTGAGCGGAATCAACGTAGAACACGAATTTGTCCTGGCCGGTGATCTCGGTATCAGCCACAGCGCCTGCGCTGGTGGTCAGGTTCCACAGGCCAGAAGAGACACCGGTGTTAGACGCAGAGTCAACCAGCGTGGTCCACGCGGTAGATTTCGCCCCCACAGAGCCGCCAATAGAGCCCAGGTCGTTGCCGCCCCAGCGAGCGCCGACTTTCAGTTTGGTCGCTTCGCCACCAACACTGAACAGGGTGTTATTGGAGTCGTCGAGGATAGCTTCCAGCTTAAACGTCGTCGCCGTAGAGTGATCGCCACGGATAGCCACATCAAACAGACCGGTATCGGTGTTGAATGATTTCGTATTTGCGCTGTAAACAAAGTTCAAAGCACGCGTTGGCGTAACGACCAGATCGGATTCGCTGTCTTTGGTCGCGGTTGCCTGCCAGGTAGCAGAAGCAGTCGTTTCCGCTGCATTAACAGCGCTCAGGGCAGAAAGAGACAGCAGAGAGCCCAGAACGATAGCGTTCAGTTTGTTCATTTAATTAATCCTTCAAAAAATAATCCACATGTATAAAAAGGGGTGCCCCTTTTTCGAGGCGGAGTATAGTCAGGCCAAAATTAGCGAGGCAATACAGAAAAATTCACTCACCCGCGATAAAAGATGAATATAAAAAATAAATATGTGTATCTTGTTGTTACATAATGAATAAATCGTTTGATTTTCAGAAAATAGATAATCATCGATTCTATTATTGACGTGAAATATCAGGATGTCGGAACAGCCACGCACATCATTACAGGCAATACCAGCCCTTTAATTAGCCACGCGTGTTTTTTGACTTTGTTGATATAGAAGAAGTTAATATTATCCAATAACATTTCATTTACAATTCCGTCAGGCGCAATATCATCCTCGGATTTATTCAGCTTTTTATCTTTGATGTAGTAAATATTACTTCCGTCGACCTTCTCAACGTTAAGGATGTAATTGCGGTCGATCAGGTAAGTGTGCCCTCCCTTTCGGAGAACGCCTTTATGAATGACCGTCACGACATCCGTGCTGTTAAACAGAAAAAGGGTCGTTAATGACATATCGGTCAAATCACCCGAGGAATACGTTTTCCAGGAAACGGTATCTGACTGGCAGCCAAATCCCTCTTCCTGGGTTCTCATAAAATAAAAGAACAGCAATGCGATGACAGACAACACCAGTACGACACCAAACAACACACTCAGGTTATGAGTCCTTGACATATTTTAACTCCCGGTCAGGCTTCTGTAAGAAATGCAATTCTTATAATCATCGACACTGTCCTGCTGGTAACAGAGAGCCAGAAAATAGTTTTCCATCTGCGACTTTTTGAAGTTTGAATAGTAAGCATCAGCAATTTGATGTTCGCAGTCGATTTGCCGTTTCGCGATGACCTCTTTAACGCGGTTAAAATAGAACTGTCGCGGCTGAAACATGTTCTTATCGATAAGGTATACCGTACACCTGTCCACTTTGCCGAGCAGATGGACGTCAGAATCTTTCATGTTGTCTGCATATGACTGTTTCTGAAAAAACAGATGGGCAAATCCAACAATCGCCACCAGGCATACTGCGCATAAGATTATAAAGGCAGTATGCAAATGACGATATCGTTTGGGAGGGTCGGGATCTCGCTGCTGAATTTGAATATGCGATTCTTCCACCAGCGTCTGTTCAGGAGTGGGAGGGGTAACAGGTGGCCTGACCGTGTGATGTTCAATATGTGCCGCAAGACTAAAACCTTTACCGCGAATCGTTTTAATCAACATCGGATCGCGCCCCAAAATACGAAACGCCTTTCTGATTTCACTTATGGCAACATTAAGACTGACCGATGAACCTGAGAAGCCGTGTTCCTCCCAAACCTTTTTTATCAGGTCATCTCTGTCGAGAGTTTTACCATTATTGATGATAAGTTCATACAGTAAACGTGCAGCCTGATTTGATAACTTAATGGAAGATTCCTCCTCTCCATTAATCATGATCATACCGGTGTCTACTTCATAAAGCATTGCGAGATCAATGAGATACTTCATATTATTATTACACCACTGTTATAGATTTATGTATTTCCCTCGCAATAATAAGTCCAAAGTTAGTGTGGTCAAGTCAAGTAATATTATTTGAGTAGCGGATATAGAAAACTTCATTAATTAAGGATTATTAATTCATTAATTAAAACCTTCGAAAGAAGGCATTTGGGTTATGATCTTAAAAAAAACATTATAGCAAGATTATAATCTCTATTACCGAAACAAAACGGAATAATGTTTTGTTTTGTATCTTTTTGATGCAACATAATCTCGTCACGGCGTGTCTCTCACGTCGCTATGCGCTTTACCCGTTAACCGCGTGCTGCGCAGCCGAATAACATTCATTTTTATACAAAACAAAACATTATGGAGTTTATCATGTTCAAATCGATCATGACCGTTTCTTTGCTGGCCGCGGCTATGGCGTCTACCAGCGCGGTTGCCGCAGATAACTCAGCGGGGGGTGTAATTAACTTTACCGGTGCCATTACCGATACCACCTGTACCATTAACGGCGGTAAAAGCGCTGATTTTACTGTTGCGCTCTCGCCAATTTCGGTAAAAGATGCCGGGACAACGGTTGGCCTGATTACCAAAAATAAAAAATCAATCGCCTTAACCTTCTCCGGCTGTTCCCCGGCGGCGGGCACCACAGGAACACCGTTGAAAGTGTACTTCTCCAGTGCGGATAATATTTCTACCGACGGAAAATACCTGCTGAATAACAGCGTTAACGAAAGCGATACAAGCGTTGCGCGTAACGTGGGCTTTGCTTTAGTTAAACCGGGTGCATCTACCCCAATTGCGCTGAATCAGGCTTACACAACCGATATTATGGGGACGGCAACAGCACCTGATTCAGAAACGCTGACGCTGGATGTTTATTACTATAAAACTAACGCCACCGCCGCAACGGTCGGCGAGTTAAGCTCCAACGTCACTTACACCATTTCCTACCTGTAATATTACTTTTTCAGGCTCTGTCTTTGCAGAGCCTGTATTTAAGGTTGCAATCATGCGTAAGGCTATTTTGCTGGCAGTGTTACTGCTCAGCACAGGTCAATCATGGGCCAATATCGTCATTAATGGCACCCGTGTTCTTTATCCTGAAAATAACAAAGAGGTGATTGTCCAGTTAATGAATACCGGAGATGCTCCCGCACTGGTGCAATCATGGATCGATGATGGTGATATTAACTCCACACCGGAAACAGCAAAAGTGCCCTTCCTGCTCTCACCACCGGTCATTAAAGTGAGCGAACATAATGGTCAGCAGTTGCGCATTAAAAAGCTCCCGGCAAATTTGCCTGCGGATCGTGAATCGGTGTTTTTCCTGAACGTGCTCGACATTCCGCCGAAACCTGAAAATCTTCAGAACCAAAATACCGTTCAGCTGGCGATTAAATCGCGCATTAAACTTTTTTATCGCCCGGCGTCGCTGACAGGCTCGCTGGATGACGCCGTTAAAAAACTGACGCTTGTCGCCAACGGGGATCAATTCCGCATCAGTAATAACAGCCCGTACCATATTACCGTCGCCAACATTTCGCAGGGTAAAACCAAATTACTCCAGGATTCTCCGATGGTGTCGCCTTTTGGACAACTGACGGTAGCCACAAAAAACGCGGTGAAACGCGGTCAGACCTTCCAGGTGATGTATGTGGACGATCTGGGTGCGTATAAAACCCGGACTTTCACCAGCCAGTGATCGGAAAGACTCACCATGAAATTGAAACAAAACAGGCTCTACCTTCTGGCAGTCTGCTCGCTTCTGCTTTCGCATAAATCCGGGGCCGTGTCGTTTGATACCTCCCTGCTTGCTGGCGCATCCGGTGAGTCCGATCTGTCACGCTTCTATGAAAATAACGCCATGCCAGCAGGCAATCAGGAGATGGATATCTACGTTAACGGTAGCTGGAAGGGGCGCTATAACGTTACCTACGGCGAACAGCGTGATGACATTCGGCTTGCCTGGAAAGATGCGCAAACGCTCGGCATTAACACCCAATCACTGCCTGCCCCCGCTATTACCCAGGGCCAGGTACAACTGCACGATCTGGTGCAGGGCGGAGAGGTCAAAACCGATACCAGCACGTTGAGCCTGGCGCTCACCGTTCCGCAGGCGGCGGTGCTGCGTACCGAAGAGGGCTATATTGCCCCGCAGTTCTGGGATGAAGGGATACCCGCGCTCATGCTCTCCTGGAATACCACCTGGTACAACACCCGTGCGAAAGGGACTTCCAAAGAGACGAACGATGATTTTTATGCCGGGCTGGATTCCGGTGCCAACCTGTTCGGCTGGCAGTTTCGCGACAGCAGCACCTGGCGTAAAACGGCCAGCGGCGACAGTAGCTGGCAAAACAATACCCGTTACCTGCGTCGCCCCCTGGCCTCGCTGAAATCAAACCTGACAATGGGTGATTTTTATATCCCAGGCGATCTGTTTGATTCCCTCCGCGTGCGCGGTGTATCGCTGGCGTCAGACATGAAAATGCGGCCCAACTCGCAGCAAGGTTTCTCGCCGGTAGTTCACGGCGTCGCGCGTACCAACGCCCTGGTGAAGGTGATCCAGAACGGTAACATCATCTATCAGGAGAACGTTCCGCCGGGCCAGTTCACGCTCGACAGTATTCAACCCACCGGCTCGGCCGGGGACCTGTTAGTTGTCGTGCGCGAGGCCGATGGTTCACAGCAGTCCTTCACGGTGCCATTCTCAGCCGTGCCCGGCATGTTGAAAGAGGGCGTCAGCCAGTACAGCGTTGTGGCGGGTAAAGTGCACCAAAACACGCTCGATGCAGAACCGGCTTTCCTGCAGGCTACGCTGCGTTACGGATTTAATAATCTCATCACTGGCTACACCGGGATGATTATCAGCGATAACTACCAGGCCGGGCTTATTGGAACCGGCTGGAACCTTCCCTTTGGCGCGGTCTCTGTGGACGTCACGCAGGCAAAAACCACATTGCAGGATCGCACAGACAGCGGCCAGAGCTTTCGCGTGTCGTACAGTAAATTTATCGACACCACGGCCACCAACTTCACGCTGGCAGCCTACCGTTATTCCACTAAAGGCTATTACAGCTTCAGCGATGCGCTCTATTCGCGGGAAGGTTATCAGCGCCTGAAAGCGCAATACGACGAGTATGAAGATAAATTCGGCGTCGCCCCGGAGATGTCGCTAAGCACATGGGATGCCCTGCGTGCCGCGCAGCCTAAAAACACGTTCACGCTCAACCTCAACCAGCGCCTGGCTGATAACTGGGGCACGGTCTTTATTTCCGGCACGCAGCGCGATTACTGGAATTCGCAGCAAACCACACGTGAATACCAGACGGGTTACTCAAACTCGATTGGCCGCGCCAGTTATACCGTTTCGGCCAGCCGGGTTCGCAACAGCAACAGTGAAGAAGAGACGCGCTTTTATCTCTCCCTTAGCCTGCCGTTCTCGCTGTTTGATAACAATGCGTGGCTCACCTCCAGCCTGACGGCCAGCGATTCGCATTACGAGCAGAGCAATATCAGTATGAGCGGCAACGCGCTGGCGTCGAACCGCTTAAGTTATACCCTCTCCGGCAGCAACGCCCGCGGGGGACATAATTCGGCAAGCGTGAATACCGCGTATCGCTCGAATTTTGCCACGCTGGGTGGCTCATACAGTGAATCCTCCGATTACCGTCAGACGGGCCTCAGCGGTCGCGGCAGCCTGGTCGCCTTCCCGTGGCACCTCCTCGCCTCTAACGAAACCGGTACGACCATGACCATCGTGGATGCGCCGCAGGCGGAAGGGCTGATGGTCAATGGTGACGAAAGTATCGTGACCAACCACGACGGTGTCGCGCTGGTGCCATACGCCACGCCGTACCGTAAAAATGCCATCACGTTGTCAGAAACAGCAAACAGCTCGGGTGCTGAGGTGCTCGGCAATATGGCTAACGTCGCGCCTTACGATGGAGCAGTCAATTACGTCCGTTTTGAGACTGACAAACGTCAGTCATGGGTGTTACAGGCCACGCGCGCCAACGGCAAACCGCTGCCTTTTGGAACGGAAGTGCTTGATGAAAACGGTGGATCGGTCGGCTATGTCGGCCAGGCAAGCGTGCTGTACATCCGCGCCGAACAGCCGCCGCGCGTCCTTAACGTCCATCTCCGTGGCGGAAAGTGCGAAATCACCACGCCAGCGTGGGGGCTGAACAATCCACCATCGGTTTGCCTTTAATTACGGAATATCAATATGATACGGTTATTCACTTTTCTGTCGCTGCTCTGCATCAGCACAGCCAGCTACGCTACCTGCTCCGGTGGCAGCATTGTCTATGGCACACCGATCAGCATCGATTTGTCCGATAAGCTCAGCCCGGCCACGCCGACATGGACAGGAAGTTTTACCACGCAATACAGCGGCTCGTTTAATTGCTCAACCGGCAACAGCGAGTTTTCATACACACCGATCCTGTCGACCGACAACAGCTACGCCACGATTTTGGGCTTTAGTAATAATAAGTATATGGTGCGCGCGGAGATCACCAGCACGCAGGCCAACAAAACGCTGGCCGCAAGCGGTAGCCACACTGCCTCAGAGCTTAATACGCCTTTTACCGTCCGCTTCACGCTCGTCAGCCAGAGCGGTACAACGCTCACGGGAGACACGGCGAACATGAGCGACGTGATGTTCGTCAGCGATATGAGCGGCATGTCATTCTGGGAGATCATCACCTGGCCGATTAATCAGATGGTGAAGATTGTGCAATGGTTATTCAGCGGCTTTCAGTGGCCTTATGACAACCGGGATATGTTTGGCCAGCCAATGACCATCAAATATGCACCGAAACTGACCACCTGCTCGTTCGATAATGCCGGGCTGACCGTCAATCTCCCGACGCTCGGTATCCCCCAGCTCAGCGCCTCGGCTCAGCCAGGGCTGACACCTTTTACGCTGAATATGAGCTGTCAGAACGTGAGCGTAAATGGCAATTCAGACCGGGCGATTGAGATGTTCCTTTCCAGCACGCAATTGCTGTCAACCGACAGCTCGGTGCTGGTCGACAGCAGCAGCAGTGCCGCCCAGGGCGTTGGCCTGCGGCTCATCAAGCGAGATAACCCGCAGATGCCCGTGACATTCTCGACGTCCACCACCAGCCGTGGAAACGCCACAATGATTTTCAACGTGGCGGCAGGTGGTGCGCTGAGCGAACATTTCACCCTTCCGATGGCGGCGTACTATTACGTCTGGTCTCCCGCGAAACTGACGCAGGGAAAGATGAATACCTCAGCAACGTTGAATATTATTTATCCCTGACACGCACTGGCCGGAATGGGTACACATTCCGGCTATTCATGATTTAACTGCCCATTTTTCCAACCGTATGCAGATATTTAATCAGCTCACTGTGGCTGGAAATATTGAGTTTTTTCATCGCATTATGTTTCTGCGTGGCTACGGTACTTATGGAACGGTTTCGATGACGCGCGATCTCCGTCACCGTATATCCCTCAACAATAAGGTGAATCACCTCCCACTCTCTGGCGGAAAGCACAGAACGCGAGCGCGATCCGGCACGCATCACTCCCCGCAGCCAGGTCGAGACAACAGGCTTTTGCGCATCGGTCACCATCAACGTTCGTAATTCATTTTTCAGCTCCGCCATTTCGTCCTGCAGGCTGATAGTCAGTTCAAACTTCATCTCCAGAACTTTTCTTAAAAGCCCATAATGCAATTCAGGAACAAAGAGTACGCGTCTGACATGGCGCGATTTACACAGGCTCGTTAATCGACTGCTGGTTTCCGTACTCCACTCCTTATGATTGAGGAGGTAATTAAACTCAGTAAAAAATATATCGACATCATTATCAGCAAGCGCGTCCAGAAGCTGTTCAGTGGAATCGACTATCGTGATGTGAAGCGAATAATCAGGAAGGATATTTTGCAGCGCAAGGGATATTATTTCCTGAAAGAGATTTATTTTGTAGAACACCATCACCCTGACGGGATTTTCAGCATTAATCATATCATTTCTGAATTATCTTAACCGGAGAAAAGCCGATAATAGTTTATGCATCCCTGGCTCACAACCTCTTCGCGCCAGGATTTTATCCTCCTGAATGCTAAAAATCTGAACAACCATATTAAATTAATAGAATTTTTTCTATTTTATTCTTAACTGTCATCTTAATACATTGGCAGGACCGAAGGCTTGCGCGTTTCTGACTATGATTATTTCTCCTGTAACACCCGTAAAACCACGAAAAAACCGTGGGTTAACGGCATTAAACACCAGAGCAATGCTTATGTTTCGCGCGTTATCAGGATAAAAATCTGATTTAAATGTCATGAAAAGATTAAAGAGATAATATATATCATTAAAACAATTTTTCAATTTTATCTTCCCCTAACAATTAGCATTTCCTTTACTCATCTGTTTCGGTTGGCTTACATTTACGCCATCACATTACATTTAAAAAAAGAGGTGTTCGCTATTCTTTTTGCAATTAAGAAATCGCGAGGCCGCCACCTTCTCTTATATGGACTGATTGCTCAGCGAAAGGAGAAAGCCAATGTCAAACAAAAAAACAATACATGTGGCTGTTGTTGATAGCTGCGAATTCACAATGATTGGCCTGCAATACCTTGTGAATCGTGATAATGATATGCAACAGGATGTCTTTTTTCATGGGTTTACCAATATCGAAGACCTTGCCCTAAGCGAACAGTGCTTTGATATCATCATTTATGATCCGCTGAATACGCGCCATTTCAGGGTAACGACCAACGACGACATTTTATGTATTAAAGAGAAACAGCCAGGGGCAAAAATTTATATTTATTCGCTGTCCGTGGGCTATTTGAAATTTAAACATGTTGATGGCGTGATCAGTAAAAGAGTGTCGCTGGGGGATATCAAAGCACTTTGGCAGATTCTGATGAGCCAGACGCCGCAAGAGTCCGGCCTTTACAAGGTCAGCATGACGACCCGACAACGCACGCAGGCCAGATTGTCCAGCGAGGAAGCCAGCGTCTTGCGCGGCTATTCCTGCAACCTCAAAACCAAGCAAATTGCACGACAGTTAGGTTGCAACGTCAGGCTTGTTTATTTTTATAAAAACAATGCCATGAATAAGCTAAAAGCCGTGCGGGGCCCGTCGTTCTATCAAAGCATCCGCTGGATATTGAATTAACTATTTGACCGTGTGTCGTTTGCCTTTTGTTCCCGTGTCCGCGGGAACCTTTTTTTATCTCCTGAAGGCGCTGCCATGTATACCGTTCTTCCTTCTCCTGTATTGCAGAACATTTCAGGGCTGCGATTCCAGCCTCTTATTGATTTTCGTTCAGGCCAGGTTGTCGCCCACGAAGTCCTTGTGGAAATCCACAACGTCAATCTTGAGGTGCTTTTTGCGTCGCTCCCCTCACGTTGCGCGCTGCAGATTTTTTTCTGGCAGGCTAATACGCTTCTGCAGATGCCGGGGCGGGGCCATTACTGGCTAAACCTGCCAGCAGAACATTTTCTCAATGCCCAGGCTATCAGTTTGTTGCTCGCTTTACGTCATCAGCAGCGTTTAACGATAGAAATTCAGGACCCCCTGACCCCGACCCGGATGAGTAAAGCGGAGCAACACACGCTTCATGAAACGCTGCATCGGCTGAAAGCCGCTGGCTGGAAAATCTGGCTGGATGACCTGACACACGAACTGGCAGAAGACTACGTGCGTCTTGCCCTGCCGGTGGATGGCGTAAAAATCGATCGTTCAGAGCTGAAGAGACACACGCAGCTTGCCTCGTTTATCCACTACGTCAGACGTGAGATTGCGAGGCCTGTCCTCATCGAAGGGATTGAAAATTCTCAGGATCTGGAGCGAGCCCGCGCAACAGAGGCGCAGTTCGGCCAGGGTTTTCTCTGGCCGGAAAGTCGAATTGATGCCCGTGTGACGCTCTAAGACCAGCAGATTACCAGCCCGGCACCGCGCCGCCGTTAAAGATAGTCTCCGCCGCTTTCGCCACTTCAGGTGACTGATAAGACTGAATAAACGCTTTTACGTTTTCTGCATCTTTGTTGTCTTCCCGCGTTACCACGATGTTCACGTAGGGCGAGTTTTTATCTTCAATAAAGACGCTATCGTGAACCGGAGATAACCCGGTTTGCTGGAGGTAGGTGGTGCTGATGATGGCAACATCCACTTTTGGGTCATCCAGCACACGCGGAAGCTGTGCACCTTCCAGTTCCATGATGTTCAGGCTTTTGGGATTGGCAGTGATATCCAGCGCGGTGGGCAGCAGGCCCACGTCAGGTTTCAGGGTAATCAGCTTCTCTTTTTGCAACAGCAGCAGTGCGCGGCCAAGGTTGGTTGGATCGTTTGGAATAGCAATGGTAGCGCCGTCCTTCAGTTCAGACACCGCTTTAATCTTGCGAGAATAACCCGCCATCGGGAAAACGAAAGTGTTAGCGACAGCAACCAGCTTGTAGTTATGCGCTTTATTATCTTCCGCCAGGAACGGGCGATGCTGGAAAACGTTGGCATCCAGTTCCCCCTGATTAGTCGCATCGTTGGGCAACAGCGAGCCGCTAAAACCCACCAGCTCTACGTCCAGACCGTACTTCTCTTTCGCCACCTTTTTGGCAACTTCTGCCACATCCTGTTCGGCACCGTTAATCACGCCGACTTTAATGTGTCTGGCATCATTGCTGCTTTGATCACAGCCTGCAAGCAGCAGGCCGGTCAGGAGAAGCGCACCCAATCGACATTTCACAAGACAGTTCCTTTTGACAGATGTTTTAGTAACTATATCGACAACGCGACGGCACGCTAAAAAACGAAAAGGAATCAATAAGAAGGATAAGTTATATGTCGGTGCGCGAGTAATGTAGGCCCGGTAAGCGTAGCGCCACCGGGCGATGGGCATCAGGCTACGGTAGTCCAGTCCTCAACCGTGAGATCCTGCACCATCCCGAACGCACGATCGTTAGTCACAATCGTCGTGCCCCGGCTAATAGCATGCGCAGCAATCAACTGATCGAGATCCCCCATCACTTTCCCTTTCTTTTCCATTGCCGCACGCAGTTCGCCATAGGTGGCTGCGGCTTCGCTATCCCAGTCGCAGATAGTGATGGTTTCAAGAAAAGATAATATTGTCTCTTTCAGGCCGCTGCTCTGCTTCTTATCGGCACCATAGAGTAATTCCGCTTCCGTGATGCTCGAAATACAGACATCCCCTGGAGCCAAACAAGCCATACGGGTGACAACTTCAGGATGTTTTTTAAATAGATGGCTCACAATATTCGTATCAAGCATATGCCTCATGAACAAACTCCATCCAGAGGGTCTCTTTTCGTCACACTCTGCTTTCTCTCCTCCTTGTTCAGAAATGAATCAGGCACACTGGTATTTTCCAGAAGCCGGAAGAAATTATCCCAGCTTTTTACCTGAGCAGCCTTTGCCGTCAAAACAACATTCCCTGCCTCATCACGGCGGATGTAGACACTCTCTGCATCAAATGCGAACTCAGCGGGCAGAACAACAACCTGCTTTCGCCCCTTTTTGATCAGTTTTGCTGTGCGCTCCATTGCAACCTCTGCTGGTTTATTGACCTGACCAGAGCATGCGCTACGACGAGAAGGCAAGACAAGCACGACACTTCAATTTCAGAAAGCGACTCGCAATAAATAGCCGAATCGCTAACCTCACGCCTGCCCGCGTCGCAACGGCGCTTCACGTAAAAACCACGACAACACAAACGCCAGCACCATAATCCCTGCCGCCAGCAGGAACACGGCGTGGATCGCCGAGCCGAACGCATCCAGATAATCCAGTCTCAGCGCATCCGGCAACTGGTGAATGGCCGTTGGGTTCAGCTCACGTGGCAGCTCGGCCCCCTCCGGTATACGATCCATCAGACCCGATTGCAGAATATGCGTGAACACCGCGCCAAACAGCGCAACGCCAATGGCCCCGCCGATAGAACGGAACAGCGTCACACCGGAAGTCGCCACGCCGTACTGGTCGGCAGACACGCTGTTTTGCACCGCCAGCACCAGCACCTGCATCACCAGCCCAAGCCCCATGCCCAGCACGCCGGTGAACAGATAAAGCTGCGAGGTCGGAGAGTGAATCGAAATTCGCGTCAGTAAAAACATCCCTACCACCCCAAGCAGCGTGCCGAGGATTGGGAACAGGCGGTATTTCCCGGTACGGCTGATAATGCGCCCGCTGATAATCGACGTCAGCAACAGCCCACCCATCAACGGGATCAGCTGCAAACCGGCCTGCGTTGGCGTGGCATCTTTTACCACCTGCAAATAGAGCGGCAGGAACGTGACCGAGCCAAACAGCGACATCCCGATGATAAAACCAATCAGGCTACAGAGCAGGAAGCTACGGTTACGGAACAACGACAGCGGAATGATCGGCTCCCACGCCAGCCGCTCCTCATAGATAAACCCGGCGATCCCCGTCAGGCCGAACGCCAGGATGCACCACAGCTGCGGGTCGCTCCACGGGCGGATTGTTCCACCCTCGGTCGTGAACAGGATGATGCACAACAGCGCCATGCTGAGGTAAATCGCCCCCAGGTAGTCAATCTCATGTTTGTTGCGACGGGAGCTGCCCTGGAACACGGCACCAATCACCAGCAGCGCAAACAACCCCAGCGGAAGGTTGATGTAGAAAATCCAGCGCCAGGAGGCGTGCTGCACGATAAATCCGCCGATCAGCGGCCCGATTACCGTCGCCAGACCGAACACACCGCCAAACAGCCCCTGATAGCGGCCGCGTTCCGCAGGCGGGATCACATCTGCTACGGCAGCCATACTGATGACCATCAGGCCACCACCGCCCAGCCCCTGCAGGGCGCGCATCAGCACCAGTTGGATCATATTTTGTGCCAGTCCGCAAAGTACGGAACCGGCCAGAAACAGCACGATCGCAATTTGCAGGACGATTTTACGGCCAAACAGATCGCCAAATTTGCCGTACAGCGGCACCGCGATGGTCGAACTCAGGATATAGGCGGTGACTACCCATGAGAGCTTATCCAGCCCGCCCAGCTCACCGACAATGGTTGGCAGCGCCGTGGAGACGATGGTTTGATCAAGCGCAGAAAGCAGCATCACCAGCAACAGCGCGCTGAACAGCAGCTTGATCGACGGCGCGTGTTGCCCGGCGGCAGATTGGGTTTGAGTCATTACGTCGGACTCCATAAGAGATCGCTTGAAATTAATTAATCGTATAATTAATATTTGTGGAAGTGATGAATAAGATCAAGAGATCCCGTGACTATGCCAGCACAAAAGGACAATTCTGAACCCCGCCGTCCCGGACGCCCTCGCGGTGGCAAGCGCATTACCGCCAGCCGCGAGCAGTTGCTGGATATCGCCCTGAACCTCTTTTCTCGCCAGGGGATCGCCAACACGTCACTTAACGCCATTGCCAAAGAAGCGGGCGTAACGCCTGCGATGCTGCACTACTACTTTAATTCCAGAGAGCAACTTCTCGATGTAATGATTGAGGAGCGTTTCCTGCCCTTACGCAGCAAAATTGGCACCATTTTCGCCAACAACCAGGATTCGCCAGTTAATGCCCTCACGGAAATGGTGAAGGTGCTGGCTGAGCTGGCCGAAACGCATCACTGGTTTGCACCGCTGTGGATGCAGGAGGTAATTGGTGAAATGCCGGTTCTGCGCATGCACCTGCAGGCGCGGTTTGGCGATGAGCAATATCAGACGACGCTAACCACCATCAAAGGCTGGCAGCAGCAAGGAAAACTGAACCGGGAGCTTGCGCCGGAACTGCTTTTTACCACCTTACTAAGCCTGGTGCTGGTGCCGTTCTCACGCATGCGCAATGACGAGAGGCTACAAGCCCTCTCGCCGGAGATAATTGTGCGTCATGCGCTGGCTGTAATTGGTAATGGGATCGGCGGTTAACGATTTAATGCACCGTTACAGGCTCTCAACCCCGTTAATAACGCTTCTTTTTCTTGCGGCGTGACATTATCAGTCGTGCTCAGATGCATATTACTCTCCTTATTTTCAGCACAATCTGAATATCTCACAGCTTAACCTTCATAAAAACTCCTTATTTCCTCCATTGTTTATACCTGGAAATATTCATTCAATATGTAAATAAAAAAAGCCTTTCCAATACGCACCTAAAACGTATAATGAGAACGATCATTCTCACTTTTTACACGGTAGCCGACGATGAGTACAAAACTGGAAGAACGACAAAAACAGCGTCAGGACGAGATCATCACCGCCGCGCGCCGCTGCTTTCGCGCCAGCGGGTTTCACGCCGCCAGCATGTCGCAAATTGCCAGCGAGGCGAAGCTCAGCGTCGGGCAAATTTACCGTTATTTCAGTAACAAAGACGCGATTATCGAAGAGATGATCCGCCGCATCATTGACTCACGCATTGCGGAGATGCAGGGTAAAACGCTGGTAGAAGGGATGCCGCAGGCGCTCGCCTGGCGACAAACCCTCAGCGAAGATGATGATGCGCTGATGCTCGAAATGTCCGCTGAGGCCACGCGCAATCCGCAGGTTGCGGCCATGTTAGTTGAAGCGGAAGCCCGCATGTTTTCTAACGCCTGTGCGCACCTTAAAAAGCAGTTCCCCCACCTGAGCGATGAACATATTCGCTGCTGCGTGGAGATTACCGCTGTAATGATCGAGGGAACGATTTACCGTCGACTTACGCCGTTAAAAGTACCCTCAGAACAATTAGCGCCCATTTATCAGGATATTTTAAATATGCTTTTCACTGCGAAGTAATCATATTCGAATAATTAGCGGGAACAGGTAATTCCCCTTTATTTCATTTCCGGCTCTGCCGGAGATGCGGTATCGCTGTGCCTTTAAATAGCCCTCCTCCCTGTTAAGCCATTAACAGGGCAGGCTTCGTTCACCCTGGAAAAAGATTATGAAAACCATAACAACCTCCATCGCGGCATTACTCCTCCTGACAGGGTGCGATAATGCGCAAACATCTGCTCCCCAGCGTCCTCTTCCGGAAGTGGGGATTGTCACGCTTATGAGCCAGCCAGTTTCCGTCGTCAGTGAACTGACTGGCCGCACCACCGCCGCGATGAGCGCCGAAGTGCGCCCGCAGGTGGGCGGCATTATCCAGAAGCGGCTCTTCACCGAAGGCTATACCGTGAAAGCGGGACAGGCGCTGTATCAGATTGACCCCGCCAGCTACCGCGCCGCTTACGATGAAGCGGCGGCGGCGCTGAAACAGGCGCAGGCGCTGGTGCAGGCCGACTGCCAGAAAGCCCAGCGCTATGCGCAACTGGTGAAAGACGACGGCGTGTCGCGTCAGGATGCCGAAGACGCCAAATCCACCTGCGCGCAGGACAAGGCCAGCGTCGAGTCAAAGAAAGCCACGCAGGAGAGCGCCCGCATTAATCTCAACTGGACCACCGTCACCGCGCCAATTTCCGGGCGCATCGGTATCTCCTCCGTTACGCCTGGCGCGCTGGTAACCGCCCAGCAGGATACGGCTCTCGCCACCATTCGCGGTCTGGATAGCATGTATGTCGATCTCACGCGTTCCAGCGCCGATCTGCTGCGATTACGTAAGCAAACCCTCGCCACCAACAGCGATACGCTGAGCGTGGCGTTAATTCTGGAAGACGGCAGTACCTACAGCGAAAAGGGCCGTCTGGCGCTCACCGAAGTGGCGGTGGATGAATCGACCGGATCGGTGACCCTCCGCGCCGTCTTCCCCAACCCGCAACATCAGCTTTTGCCGGGCATGTTTGTCCGCGCCAGAGTGGATGAAGGCATCATGAGCGATGCGATCCTCGCGCCACAGCAGGGCGTCACCCGTGACGCGAAAGGCAATGCCACCGCGCTGGTAGTGAATGCCAGCAACAAGGTCGAGCAGCGTCAGCTGGAAACGGGCGACACCTACGGCGACAAATGGCTGGTCCTGAGCGGCCTGAAGGCGGGCGATAAGCTGATTGTGGAAGGCACCGACAAAGTCACTGCCGGACAGGAAGTGAAAGCCGAAGAGATGAAAGCCACCGGAGGAAACGCCTGATGTTTTCCCGTTTCTTCGTGCGTCGCCCGGTCTTTGCCTGGGTGATCGCCATTCTCATCATGCTCGCCGGGATGCTGGCGATCCGCACGCTGCCGGTGGCGCAGTACCCGGACGTCGCCCCGCCGTCGATCAAAATCTCGGCCACCTATACCGGCGCATCCGCGCAAACGCTGGAAAACAGCGTGACCCAGGTCATTGAGCAACAGCTCACCGGGCTGGATAACCTGCTCTACTTCACCTCCACCAGCAGCTCGGACGGTTCGGTGAGCATTAATGTCACCTTCGAACAGGGGACCGACCCGGACACCGCGCAGGTGCAGGTGCAAAACAAAGTCCAGCAGGCGGAATCGCGCCTGCCGACCGAAGTACAACAGTCCGGTATCACGGTGCAAAAATCGCAGAGTAACTTCCTGCTGATCATGGGCGTGTACGATAAAACCGACACCGCCAGCAGCTCGGATATCGCCGACTGGCTGGTGAGTAATATGCAGGACCCGCTGGCGCGCGTGGAAGGCGTGGGGAGCCTGCAGGTGTTCGGGGCGGAATACGCGATGCGCATCTGGCTCGACCCGGCGAAGCTGGCGTCGTACTCGCTGATGCCGTCCGACGTGCAAAGCGCGATTGAAGCGCAGAACGTGCAGGTCTCTGCCGGTAAAATCGGCGCGCTGCCCTCGTCAAACGCGCAACAACTGACCGCCACCGTGCGCGCTCAGTCGCGCCTGCAGACGGTGGATCAGTTTAAAAATATCATCGTGAAGAGCCAGTCCAACGGCGCGGTCGTGCGCATCAGCGACGTCGCACGCGTGGAGATGGGCAGCGAAGATTACACCGCTACCGCGAAGCTGAACGGCCACCCGGCAGCGGGGATGGCGGTGATGCTCTCGCCGGGTGCGAACGCGCTCAACACCGCGACAGCGGTGAAAGATAAAATCGCCGAGTTTAAAAAATCGATGCCGGAAGGCTACGACGTGGCCTACCCGAAAGACAGCACCGAGTTCATCAAGATCTCGGTTGAGGACGTGATTCAGACCCTGTTCGAAGCCATTATCCTCGTGGTGGTGGTGATGTACCTGTTCCTGCAAAACATCCGCGCCACGCTGATCCCGGCGCTGGCGGTGCCGGTGGTGCTGCTGGGTACGTTTGGCGTGCTGGCGTTGTTCGGTTACTCCATCAACACCCTGACGCTGTTTGCAATGGTGCTGGCGATAGGGCTTTTGGTGGATGACGCCATCGTGGTGGTGGAAAACGTCGAGCGCATTATGCGCGACGAAGGGCTACCCGCGCGCGAAGCGACCGAAAAATCGATGGGTGAAATCTCCGGCGCGCTGGTCGCCATTGCGCTGGTGCTCTCTGCCGTGTTCCTGCCGATGGCGTTCTTTGGTGGTTCCACCGGCGTTATCTACCGTCAGTTCTCGGTCACCATAATTTCGGCAATGTTCCTTTCCGTGGTCGTGGCGTTAACCCTGACACCCGCACTCTGCGGCTCGATTCTGAGCCACACGGCCCCGCACAAAAAAGGCTTCTTCGGCGCGTTTAACCGCTTTTACGGCAAAACCGAGCGCGGCTATCAGAACAAGGTCCTGCGCGCCCTGCGCCGTTCCGGCGGCATGCTGGCCATCTACGCCCTGCTCTGCGGCGCGATGGGGTTCGCCATGCTGAAACTGCCGGGCAGCTTCCTGCCGACGGAAGATCAGGGCGAAATCATGGTGCAGTACACCCTGCCGGCAGGCGCAACGGCGGTACGTACCGCCGAGATCAGTCGCCAGGTGCGCGAGTGGTTCCTGACCAAAGAGAAAGCCAATACCGACGTGATCTTCACCATTGAGGGCTTCAGCTTTAGCGGCAGCGGCCAGAACGCCGGGATGGCGTTTGTCTCCCTGAAAAACTGGTCCGAGCGTAAAGGCGATGAGAATACCGCGCAGGCCATTGCCCTGCGCGCCACGCAGGAGCTGAGCACCATTCGGGATGCCACTATTTTCGCCATGACTCCCCCGGCGGTGGATGGTTTAGGCCAGAGCAACGGCTTTACCTTTGAGCTGATGGCCAGCGGCGGCACGGATCGCAACACGTTGCTGAAGATGCGTAACCAACTGATTGGTGAAGCTAACCAGGACGCCTCGCTGCACGCGGTGCGCGCCAACGATCTGCCGCAGATGCCGCAGCTTCAGGTGGATATTGATAACAACAAAGCCGTCTCGCTGGGGCTGTCTTTGAGCGACGTCACCGACACCCTCTCCAGCGCCTGGGGCGGCACCTACGTGAACGACTTTATCGATCGCGGCCGCGTGAAAAAGGTCTACATCCAGGGCGACAGCGACACGCGCGCCGTGCCATCGGATCTCAATAAATGGTTTGTGCGCGGCAGCGACAGCACCATGACGCCGTTCTCTGCTTTCGCCACCACGCGCTGGGAGTATGGTCCGGAAAGTCTGGTGCGCTACAACGGCTCGGCGGCGTATGAGATTCAGGGCGAAAACGCCAGCGGCGCAAGTTCCGGTACAGCGATGAGCAAAATGGAACAGTTGGCAAACAATCTGCCGTCCGGCACCACCTGGGCGTGGAGCGGTTTGTCGTTGCAGGAAAAACTGGCGAGCGGCCAGGCGATGAGCCTCTACGCCCTCTCCATCCTGGTGGTGTTCCTGTGTCTGGCGGCGCTGTATGAGAGCTGGTCGGTGCCGATTTCGGTCATCCTCGTGATCCCGCTCGGTGTGCTGGGTGCGGCGCTGGCCGCCTCAATGCGCGGCCTGAATAACGATGTCTACTTCCAGGTGGCGCTGCTGACCACCATCGGCCTGTCGTCGAAAAACGCCATTCTGATAGTTGAATTTGCCGAGGCGAAAGTCGCGGAAGGCTACTCCCTGACGCGCGCCGCCCTGCG
Source organism: Enterobacter sp. MALB-1 (assembly GCF_041021625.1). Lineage (NCBI taxonomy): Bacteria > Pseudomonadati > Pseudomonadota > Gammaproteobacteria > Enterobacterales > Enterobacteriaceae > Enterobacter > Enterobacter sp. MALB-1. The sequence goes on along the minus strand of NZ_JBDPJL010000001.1, from coordinate 80,985 downwards.
TGCCGCTCAGACGCGTCTGCGTCCGATCATCATGACTTCGCTGGCATTTATTGCGGGTGTTACACCGCTGGCTATCGCAACAGGCGCAGGAGCCAACAGCCGCGTGGCGATCGGGACCGGCATCATCGGCGGGACGCTGGCCGCGACGCTGCTGGCAATCTTCTTCGTTCCCTTATTCTTCGTACTGGTGAAACGTCTGTTCTCCGGTAAGCACGCGAACCGGAGGTCATAATGTTTCGTGTCTCTGTTTTAGTCTTAGCCCTGTTGAGCGCAGGCTGTGTGTCGTTAGACCCAACGTATCAACGTCCGGACGCTCCCGTCCCGGCTACACTGCCCGGCGCGCATGGCGAAGCCAGCGCCGTGGTGAGCCAGTGGCAACAGGTGATAAACGACACTCGCCTGAAAAGCGTGGTGACAATGGCGCTTAACAGCAACCGCGACGTGCAAAAAGCGATTGCGGATATCGATGCCGCCCGCGCCCAGTACGGCGAAACACGATCCTCCCTCTTCCCGACGGTGGATGCTGAACTGAGCCATACCCGCAGCCGCATGCTGGCGAGCGGTGTGACCACCAGCGATGAGGCCAACGGTGCGGTCTCCAGCTTCGAGCTGGATCTGTTTGGCCGTAACCAGAGCCTCTCCCGCGCCGCGCGGGAAACCTGGCTTGCCAGCGAGTTCACCGCGCAGAACACGCGCCTGACGATGGTCAGCGAGCTGACCACGGCCTGGGTGACGCTGGCCGCAGATAACAGCAATCTGGCGCTGGCGAAGTCCACCATGGCGAGCGCCGCAAACTCGCTCAAGATTGTGAAGCGCCAGCAGGAAGTCGGCGTGGCTGCGGCCACGGACGTCAGTGAGGCGATGGCGGTATACCAACAGGCGCGCGCCAGCGTGGCAAGCTATCAAACACTGGTGATGCAGGACAAAAACGCCCTCAATCTGCTGGCGGGCGATACGGTGCCAGAGAACCTGCTGCCCGGCACGCTGGAGAGCCTGAGTGATAACGCCATCACGCTGATCCCGGCGGGGGTGAATTCCGGCGTGCTGCTGCGTCGCCCGGATATTCAGGAAGCCGAGCACAATCTGCTGAGCGCTAACGCCAACATCGGCGCGGCGCGCGCCAACTTCTTCCCGACCATTTCACTCACCGCCAGCGCGGGCGTTGGCAGCGATTCGCTCTCCTCTCTGTTCAGCCACGGCATGAAGATCTGGTCATTTGCGCCGTCCATCACTCTGCCGCTGTTTAGCGGGGGCAACAACCTGGCACAGCTGCGCTATGCGGAAGCGGAGAAAAAAGGGCTGATCGCCACCTACGAGAAAACCATTCAGAGCGCGTTTAAAGACGTTGCCGACGCGCTGGCACGCCGTGAAACGCTGAGCGAGCAGCTCGACGCCCAGCGTGAATACGTGGCGGCGGAGCAGAAAACGCTGGATGTGGCGACCCGTAGCTACCAGGCGGGCGCAGGGGATTACCTGACGGTACTGACCGCACAGCGATCGCTGTGGTCAGCGCAGGAATCGCTGATTGCATTACAACAAACCGATCTGGAAAACCGCATTACGCTGTGGCAGTCGCTGGGCGGTGGGATTCAGTAACATGATGAAAGCGCCTCTCATGCGATGGGAGGCGTAAATTCATACTTTCGACTTGAGTCGCAAGAGGGAATGTAACGATATATTTCAGGGGAAGCATGTGACTTTTAAAGGAGGTTTCAATGAAATCTGCACACCTGGTTTGCCTGCTCCTTTGCCTGCTGTTTGCTGCCTTCGTCCACGCGCAGGAAAAGGACGATCCGGCGAAAGATGCCCAGCTTAAACAGCAGGTACTGAAAGATATCAAGAAAACCTGTACGCCACAGAAAAAGCAGAGCGATAAAGCGTGGCAGACGATGATTTTGTCGTCCGAGGCCAATCAGTTGCTGATCAAGAACGCCGTCACCGCCATGAAGCGTGACAATCTGGATAACTACTGGGTCGCGGTGGGCCAGGTGGATTGCATGGAAGATTATTGAAGGTTAGGCACGTGCTTCTCGCCGGGTGGCGCTGCGCTTACCCGGCCTACAAAACATTTTTACCGCTTACGCATATCCGGAATAATTAAATCCCCGCGCAGCACATATGACCCCAGCATCTGCGTTTTTTCATTCAGCCAGCTCACGATGCGCGCCGCCATGGCGTCCATCGAATATTCAATCGCCGGGATCACCGGAATTCCCGGCAGATGCAGCGACCCGGCCAGGCTGAAGACCATAATGTCCTCCGGCACCGATTTATTAAACGCCTGCAGCTGCGGGATCACCCGCTGAGCTTCCTGTTCGTCTGCCACCAGCAGCGCGTTGAAATTCAGGGTGCTCGCATTGTTAAGCAGCTCCTGCAGCGCAACGGACGACGAAGTCGCATCCATAAAGACAAGGTTGCGATTAAAGGGCAGGAAGTTTTTTTCCAGCGCGTGTTTGTAACCCAGCAGCACCTGATCGGCGAAACCGCTGCCGTGCGGGTGGATGAGGGCAATCTGGCGACGCCCCTGGCTGGTGAGATAGTTGCAGGCCGTTTCAGCAGCGAAAGCGTGATCAAACTGGATGCTGTTGGCGTTATCGGCCTCCATACAGTCCACCAGAATGACGTTGTCCATCTCGACATCCAGCGGGAAACGCGCGCCAATCACCAGGATGTCATCACATAACCCACAGGAGAGTTCTTCGAGAGCGTGCATCACTTCCGCTTTGCTGTGCGCGAAGCGTAGCAGCAGATGTTTTTGATGCTGGCTAAGCTGTTTTTCCAGCGCGTACAGATAACCGGTGGTCTGGTTAATGTTCTCTTGCGCGCAAATCACGCCAATACACCCCGTCGACTGACTGAGCAGCGACTGTGCAATCACGTTAGGCCGATAATTCAGCTCATCCACCGCTTTCAGAACGGCCTGACGGCTGGCTTCCTTAACGCCACGCGACCCGCTCAACACCCGTGATACCGTGGCTTTGGACACCCCGGCCAGACGTGATACATCGTTGATTGTAGACATCTCTCTCCCCTGGCAGGCAATCCTCGCGCCTGCAAATTCCATTACCGCTACGGCTCACATTATAGCCAGTACGGAGTATATCCGTTTCCGTTTTTCATGGAAACCGATTTTCCGTTTCCACTCAAAATGACATCATAACAGCCAAATTACGTGACACAGATCGTGGTAATAAGCCCCATAAGCAAAGGTTCTTGATGGTTGTCACACTTCTGTCTTTTATAAATGGAAACCGGTTTCCGTATGATGTCCAATCAGCCTCGCAATAACTTTTTACACTTTGAGGATGGTTGTCGATGTTCAAGATTATGCTGTGCTGCTCTGCCGGGATGTCCACCAGCCTGCTGGTCAGCAAAATGGTCGATGTCGCGAAAGAGCGTGGTTTGGCGGTGAAGATTGATGCGTATGGCGTTTCCGAATTTGATACGCAGTTTCCGCAATACCAGGTTGTCCTTCTCGGACCGCAAGTGAAATACATGTTACAGACACTCTCAGACAAGGCGGCTACAAAAGGCATTCCGGTGCAACCCATCGACATGATGGACTACGGTATGCAACGTGGCGATAAGGTACTGGACTATGCTCTGTCGCTCATTGAAGCGGCACACTAAAAGGTGTTCACATGAGTTCGTTATATCAATCCATGGTCGCGGTTATTGAGCAGTCAATTACCCCGCTGGCCGCTAAGCTCGGACAGCAAAAGTATGTGATTGCAATCCGCGACGGCTTTACCGCCGCGCTGCCGTTTATGATCATCGGCTCGTTTATGCTGGTGTTCATCTTCCCGCCGTTCTCGGCGGATACCACCAACAGCTTCGCCCGCGGCTGGCTGGATTTCTCCCAGACCTACCGCGAACAGCTGATGCTGCCGTTTAACCTCAGCATGGGCGTGATGACCTTCTTCATTTCGGTGGGGATTGGCGCGAGCCTGGGTCGTCAGTTTAACCTCGACCCGGTGATGTCCGGCCTGCTGGCCTTTATGGCGTTTCTGCTGGTTGCCGCGCCATATGCCGATGGCAAGATCTCCACTCAGTATCTGTCGGGCCAGGGGATCTTCACCGCGCTGATCACCGCGATCTACTCTACCCGCGTGTACGCGTGGCTGAAGCAGAACAACGTGACCATCCGCCTGCCAAAAGAAGTGCCGACCGGCGTGGCGCGTTCGTTCGAGATCCTGATCCCGGTGATGGTGGTGATCGGTACCCTGCACCCGCTGAATCTGTTCATTGAAGCGCAAACCGGGATGATTATCCCGCAGGCAATTATGCATCTGCTGGAGCCGCTGGTTTCCGCGTCTGACTCGCTGCCCGCCATTCTGCTCTCCGTGCTGCTGTGCCAGATCTTCTGGTTTGCTGGTATCCACGGTTCGCTGATTGTCACCGGCATCATGAACCCGTTCTGGATGGCGAACCTCTCCGCAAACCAGGCGGCACTGGCTGCAGGCGCGGCGCTGCCGCATGTTTACCTGCAGGGCTTCTGGGATCACTACCTGCTGATTGGCGGCGTAGGCTCGACGTTACCGCTGGCGTTCCTGCTGCTGCGCAGCCGCGTCACGCATCTGCGCACCATCGGCAAAATGGGCGTGGTGCCAAGTTTCTTCAACATCAACGAACCGATTCTGTTCGGCGCGCCGATCATCATGAACCCGATGCTGTTCATCCCGTTCGTGTTTGTTCCGCTGGTGAACGCCTGCCTGGCCTACGGCGCAACCAAACTCGGCTGGCTGGCGCAGGTGGTGTCGTTAACGCCGTGGACCACGCCCGCGCCGATTGGCGCTTCGTGGGCGGCAAACTGGGCGCTCAGCCCGGTGGTGATGTGCCTCGTGTGCATGACGATGTCCGCGCTGATGTACCTGCCGTTCCTGCGTGCTTATGAACGTACGCTCATCAAAAACGAAGAGCAGAAAGCCCAGGCAACCGTCGGTGCCGCTGAAACAGCAAGCCATTAAGTCAAAGAGGAAGAGTCATGAAATACGCATTTCCCGATAACTTCTGGTGGGGCAGCGCAAGCTCCGCTCTCCAGACGGAAGGGTCACGAGAGGGTGAAACCACGTGGGATTACTGGTTTGCCCGCGAGCCGAACCGTTTTCACAACGGCGTGGGGCCGCAACAGACCTCCACGTTTTATCAGCACTGGAAAACGGACATTCAGCTGTTAAAACAGCTGAACCACAACAGCTTTCGCACCTCGATTAGCTGGGCGCGCCTGATCCCCGACGGTATCGGTGAAGTGAACCCGGACGCGGTCGATTTTTATAATCAGGTCATTGACGAGCTGATTGAACAGGGCATCACGCCGTTTATTACCCTGTTCCATTTCGATATGCCGATGGCGATGCAGGAGATCGGCGGCTGGGAAAACCGTGACGTGGTGAACGCTTACGCCCGTTATGCGCAGATTTGCTTCGAGCTGTTCGGCGATCGCGTGCTGCACTGGTTTACCTTCAACGAGCCGATCGTGCCGGTGGAGGGCGGTTACCTGTACGATTTTCACTATCCGAACGTGGTGGATTTCCGTCGCGCGGCGACCGTGGCGTATCACACCATCCTGGCTCATGCGCTGGCGGTTCGCGCCTACCGCGCCGGGCATTACGCGGGTGAGATCGGCATCGTGCTGAACCTGACGCCGTCCTACCCGCGCTCGCAAAACCCGGCGGACGTGAAGGCAGCGCACATTGCGGATCTGATGTTTAACCGCAGCTTCCTCGACCCGGTTCTGCGCGGTGAATATCCGGCAGACCTGGTGGCATTGCTGAAAGCATACGATCAGCTTCCAGCCTGCAAACCGGAAGACAGTACCCTGATCGCGGAAGGGAAAATCGACCTGCTCGGCGTGAACTACTATCAGCCGCGTCGCGTGAAGTGCCGCGACAGCGCGGTAAACCCGCAGGCCCCGTTTATGCCGGAGTGGTTCTTTGACAATTATGAGATGCCGGGTCGCAAGATGAACCCGTACCGCGGCTGGGAAATCTATGAGCCGGGTATTTACGATATCCTGGTTAACCTGCGCGACAATTACGGCAACCCTCGCTGCTTTATTTCTGAAAACGGCATGGGCGTCGAAAACGAGCAGCGCTTTATTGAAAATGGCCAGATAAACGATCAATACCGCATCGCGTTTATTTCTGAGCATTTAGCCTGGCTGCATAAAGGTATTAGCGAAGGGTGCAATTGTCTTGGCTACCACATGTGGACATTTATTGATAACTGGTCGTGGTGCAATGCCTATAAAAATCGCTATGGATTTATCCAGCTCGATTTAAATACGCAGAAACGCACCATCAAAAAGAGCGGAGAGTGGTTTGCCGCTACCGCCTTAAATAACAGCTTTGATAAAGAGTAATGATGATGATCGCATTAGAAGAAGCCGTAATGGAAATTATCGTCAACGCCGGTCAGTCCCGCAGCCTGTGCTTTGAAGCGCTGCACGCGGCGCGCCAGGGCAACATTGACGAGGCCAAAAGCCTGCTGCGCGAAGCCGACGGCTACGCGCGCCAGGCGCACAAGATGCAGACCAAGCTGATCGAGCAGGATGCGGGGGAAGCCCGTCAGCCGATGACCTTAATCATGGTTCACGCGCAGGATCATTTAATGAACTCCCTGCTGGCGCGTGAATTATCCGAAGAGATTATTCATTTATATCAGAGATAGCCTATGGCGAAATAAACGTTAATGTAAAACTTCTGTACCTTAAAATATAAATCAACTTGTTCTGATGATAGCGGCATATTCTGTCAGATCGGAGCGGGATGGTTATTGTCTGGATAAAATTAAACTATATTGAGATAACCATGACTAATATTAAAAAACTTCCATTAACAATGGCGGTTATCGCCGCGCTTTGCCCAATTTCTGTACTTGCACAAGAATTTACGCAGGAGCAAATCGACGCCATTGTGGCCAAAGCGGTGGACAAAGCCCTGGCAGAACGTCAGGCCAAAATGGATGCGGCGGTCGCGAAAAAAGCGGACGTGGTGACCGAGCCGCAAAGCGCGGCGCAATCCCCGGATATGGCGATTCCGTTCGGGATTAAATTTACCGGCTATGCCCGCTACGGCGCGCATTTCCAGGCCGCCGATCAGAAATACGTGGCGGTGGATGGCTCTTACAACGGCGCATCCGCGATTGGCCGACTGGGTAACGAAGGCAACGGCGGCGAGTTCCAGCTCTCCAAAGCCTTTAAGGGTGAAAACGGCGCTATCTGGGACATCAACGTGATGATCGACCACTGGGGCGACGAAGTTAACCTGAAAAAAGCCTACGCGGGCGTGACCAATATTATGGCGTCTAACCCGAACGCCTACTTCTGGGCCGGTCGCGACTTCCACCAGCGTCCGCAACAGGGCATCAACGATTACTTCTGGATGAACCACGACGGCCAGGGTGCCGGGGTGAAGAACTTCGACATCGGCGGCGTGCAGTTTGACGTGGCGACCGTGGCGGCAGTGGAATCCTGTAGCCCGGAAGTGATGGAAGATGAAGCCAACCCGTCGCGCATCACCTGTACCGGCGGTTCCGGCACAGGCGATAAGGGCAACTACGCGGCGACCTCAAAAATCCACGGCATGAAGCTCGGCCCGATCGACCTGGAACTGTACGCCAACTACGGCTTTGATTCGAAAGCGGTGGAGAGCGACGAGCGTCTGAACGCGTGGCAAGGCGGCGTGGTGCTGAGCCACACCAACGACAGCGGCGTAAACAAGGTGATTGCCCGCTACTCTGATAACTCGGATAACAGCGTGTTTAACAAAACCGAGGACCTGACCACGGTCTACGCCAGCTTCGAAGGGCTGCATAAATTCACGCCACAGACGCAGGTGGAGTACATCCTCGCCTTCCACGACTACGACAACAGCCGCGACAAAACCGACAACCGCAAGAACTACAACGCCATCGTGCGCCCGATGCACTGGTGGAACGACGTTCACTCCACCTGGCTGGAAGCGGGCTGGCAGCACGTGGATTACGACAACGGCGGCGATAACAAGGGCTGGAAGCTGACCCTGTCGCAGAACATGTCTATCGCCATGGGGCCGGAGTTCCGCCCGATGCTGCGCTTCTACGTGACCGGCGGCAAAGTGGATAACGAACGCACCGCGCGCGTGAACGGCACCAAAGACGAAACGCTCGACGACTTCAACGTCGGCGCGATGTGGGAGGCGTGGTTCTAGTAGAGCGTCGTTTGTTTCGCCCGGCGGCGCTGCGCTTGCACGGGCCTACAAGGTTTTGTAGGCCGGGTAAGCGCAGCGCCACCCGGCAAGATCCCATGTTATGCTAGAAAAAAACCAACATAGCAGGGGAGTACATGGGTTCCACACGCAAAGGGATGCTGAACGTCCTGATCGCCGCCGTTTTATGGGGCAGTTCCGGGGTTTGCGCGCAGTACATCATGGAGAAAAGCCACATTTCTTCGCCTTACCTGACCATGGTTCGCCTGCTGTTTACCGGCGTGATCTTACTGACGCTTTCTTTCGTTCACGGCGACAAGATTTTCTCGGTCATCAAACATCGCAAAGACGCCCTCAGCCTGCTGATTTTCTCGCTGGTCGGCGCGCTCACCGTGCAGCTCACCTTCCTGCTGACGATTGAAAAATCCAACGCCGCCACCGCCACCGTGCTGCAGTTTCTGTCACCGACGGTCATCGTGGCGTGGTTTGCGCTGGCGCGGAAAAAGCGCCCCGGCGTGTTTGTCCTGTCCGCCATTCTGACGTCGCTTATCGGCACGTTTTTGCTGGTGACCCACGGCGACCCAACCTCGCTCTCTATCTCCCCTGCCGCGCTGTTCTTCGGCATCGCCTCGGCGTTTGCCGCCGCATTTTACACCACGTATCCGTCGACGCTGATCGCCCGCTACGGCACGCTGCCGATTGTCGGCTGGAGCATGTTAATCGCGGGATTGATGTTAACGCCGTTCTACGCCGGGCGCGGGACGACGTTTGTGATCGACGGCAGCCTGCTGCTGGCGTTTTTCTATCTGGTGGTGATTGGCACAGCGCTGACATTCAGCCTGTATCTGAAAGGCGCGCAGATGATAGGCGGGCCGAAGGCAAGCATTCTGAGCTGCGCCGAGCCGCTGAGCAGCGCGTTGCTGTCGGTGGTTTTGCTTGGCGTGGCGTTCACCCTGCCGGACTGGCTGGGGACGCTGCTGATTGTGTCGTCGGTGGTGTTGATTTCAATGGATTCGAGAAGACGGGTTCAGACATCGGCGTGATCTACGAATAATGGTGATAGCGGCACATCAAAATAGTCAGAGCGCTATCCGACACCCCGTAGACCAGACGATCGGTATCGTTGATTCGGCGGGACCAGTATCCGGAAAGATTACCTTTGAGCGGTTCCGGCTTACCCAGGCCATCGAAGGGTTGGCGCTTCGCATCTTCAATCAATTTATTGATTCTGCGAAGCGTTTTCTTGTCCTGCTCCTGCCACCACAGGTAATCATCCCAGCCGTTATCAGTCCAAATCAGTAGCCTGGTCATCTATCAGATCCCTCTGCGTGGTTTTTCCGGTATTTGCCTGTGCGATTGACTCCATCAGTCGGCTGGCGTTAGCAGGCGAACTCATCAGATGGATGGTTTCCATCATCGAGTTGTAGTGCTGCAGAGACATCACCACCGCATCACCGCCGTTGCGGCGGCTGATGATGGTCGTCTCCACGTTGTCATTCACGTCGTCCAACACATCTTTAAGTCGGCTTCGTGCTTCGGTAAACGTCACAACCTGCATACTTCCTCCTGTACAAGTTACGGTACAAGTATATCGATGAGGTGATTATTTATCAATCAACGAGCTTTAACCTTCCCCGCCACCAGCAGCGCCGTCAGCAGCATCAGCGTGCCGGAAATCACCAGCGGTGACGTCAGCCCCAGATGGTCGAGCGCCACGCCGCCCACCGCCGCGCCGCAGGTGTTCGCCAGCTGGATCACCGCCACCTGAATCGACCCGGCTTTTTCCGCCTGATCGGCAAGCGAGCGGGTGATCCACGTCGACCAGCCCACCGGCACCAGCGCAAAGGCAAAGCCCCAGATAATCGCAATCGCCGACGCAACCCATTTGTCGCTGCCCCACAGCACCAGCACCGCGGCACTGATCGCCAGTACCAGCGGTGCCCCCGCCAGCGCCACCTTCAGGGAGCGTTTCAGGAACTGGGACGACAGCGAGGTGCCGACAAAGCTGGCGATACCAAAGCTCAGCAGCACCAACGTCAGGCCATCCACGTCAAACCCGGCCATGGTCATAAAGACCGGGCGGATGTAAGTGAAAAAGGCAAACTGCCCGGCGAAGGCCATAAAAATGGCGGTCATCCCCGCCAGCACGCCGGGGCGCTTCAACAGCGCAAACATGTTCTGTTTATGGTGCGCCGCCTCACCCGGCAGGGACGGCAGCGCTTTCCACACCCACACAATGCAAAGTAACCCCATCACCGCCGCCGCGTTGAAAACGTTACGCCAGCCAATGATCCCGCCGAGGAAGCTGCCCAGCGGCGCGGCAATCACCAGCGCGATAGAGACCGCACCGAAGATAACGGACAACGCTTTTGGCACCGTGCGTGCTGGCACCAGGCGCATAGTGAGCGAGGCGGACATCGCCCAGAAGCCGCCTAGTCCCAGCCCCAGGCAGGCCCGTCCGAGCAACAGCAGCAAGAAATTATTGGCGAAGGAGACCAGCAGACAAGAGAGTGTCAGCAGGACGCTGAAAAGAATGACCACTTTACGACGGTCGACGGTGCCGATTACCTGAGTGATAAACAGGCTGGCGAACATCGCCACAAACGCGGTCACGGTGACGGACTGCCCCGCCACGCCTTCGGAAATACCCAGATCCTGCGCCATTGGCGTCAGCAGGCTGACCGGCAAAAACTCAACGGTAATCAGGCAGGCAACGCAGAATGCCACGGAGAAAACCGCCGACCAGTTAGGGCGTGAAACCTCGGTGGTCTGCGGTCTGGTCGTGGGCTGGATATGTTCTGTCATGGCATCACCTGAAGATAAAAACGTGCGGAAAAGTCGCGCAGTTTATCATCAAAAGTGTGACGGATTTAACGATTTGACAACTTTTGCTGCTTTTCTTGTCGGGCGGCGCTGCGCTTGCACCGGCCTACGGGGCTTGTAGGCCCGGTAAGCGAAGCGCCACCGGGCAAAATTACCCGCGAGCCTTAGCGGCAGCATTCGCTAATCCCACGATCCACTCCTGATGCCCGTTAATCATCGGGTTCGTCACGGTGCGCGCTAATTCCTGCGCCGGCACGCCTTTCTGCGACTCCTGGGTCAGAATGCGCACGCGGTTGCCCGGTAAGTCTTCAAACAGCCAGGCGTGGATCACATCCAGACGCGAATTCGCATCGCCTTCGACCCAGCCGTGCCAGGCAATGCGTGCGGCTTCACCGTCCACGGGAGGAACATACTCCGTCACCTGCGCCTCAACCGGAAAACCAAAGGTGGTGAAGCGAAAGCGCGCGTTCTCACTCAGTTCCGGGCCGCTGCCGTCGTGGAAACGAATATCGTCGGCGTTGCTGTAGTAGCTGGGCCACAGAGTGGCGTCGTTAAGCTGCGCCCAGATCTCTTTTGCCGTCAGACCGGCGACAATGATTTCGTTAGACGCAAAGTTATCGGTGGTGCCTGGCAGGTAATCGTTCGGCCAGATAATGGCGGATTGTTTCATGGTTCACCTCATCGTATTGGTTGATGAGGTGAGGATGCACGCCAGAGTGATATAAATCTAATGACGATGCTTTATACTCTTCATCACGCCTGATGATATCAGTGCAGATAGAATACGCCCTCTTCCGGCAGGAAGAGCGTGTTATAGCGTAGCTGGAAGGCGTTAAGCTCTTGCGGGTCTGGCTCCATTTCGCGCATAAAACCAAGCGCGAGGCGGATTTGCGCATCGGTGATCGGCGCGGCCAGGCGAGCTTTACGCAGCAGGCGGTGCCAGGTATGCAGGTTCTCTTCACTGCCATCTACGATGCAGACCTGCCAGATCAGCAATACCTGAGCGGCGTTTTGCAGGTGAGCCTCGTCGGGGCGCTCAAGGTAGCGGATAAACTCATTGCCGGACGATTTACCGAACTGGTCGATCATCGATTCTATCGGCACCGGGGTGATCCCCAGTCGCTCGCTTAACCGTTTGATTGCCCGGCGGGAATCCGAGGTCAGGACCCGAAATCCGACCACAAACACCACGGCAAGCGTTGCCAGCATTATCCAGACCATGCGTTCTCCTTAAATCAGCCGCTCATCATAGCGGGAAACGCATGTCGTCAACAGCGGGCAAGGCCATAATAGTGATCTGAAAAAAGGTGGAAAAACGCCATGAAAGTGGATTTGCGCACGCTGGATCTTAACCTGCTGAAAGCGCTGGACGCCCTGCTGGACGAGCGCAGCGTGACCCGCGCGGCGGCGCGTCTCGCACTGACCCAGCCCGCGGTGAGCGGCATGCTCAACCGCCTGCGGGACGCCTTCGACGACCCGCTGTTTATCCGCGCCCCGCACGGCATCGTGCCAACCCTGCGCGCGGAAGCGCTGGCTGCACCGGTGAAGCGCATCCTGGCGGATATCGACGTGCTGTTGCAGCCCGTCACTTTTGAGCCGGGCAGCGCAAACCTGACGTTTACCCTTGCCGCCACCGATTACGCCCTGCGCGCGGTGATTGTGCCGTTTATCGCCGCGCTGAAGGTACAGGCTCCCGCTATTCGTGTGCGCGTCGTGCCGGTTGAACCCGATCGTCTCGTCGCCCAACTCGAACAGGGGAAAATCGACCTCGCCCTGCTGACCCCCCACACGACGCCGGACGAACTCCACAGCCGCGCACTTTTTGATGAACGGTACGTGTGCATGATGCGTGTCGATCACCCTGATGCGGGAAAGCCGCTGACGTTAGACCGATTCTGCGCGCTGGAGCACGTGCTGGTCTCTTATGAGGGTGAAAGTTTTCACGGTGTCACTGATGACGCGCTGGCGAGTGTGGGCCGCGAGCGGCACGTGGGATTATCGGTGAGTAGCTTTCTGGTACTGCCGGAAGTGCTGGCGGTCAGCGATATGATTGCCGTGGTGCCAGAGCGGATGGCGGAAAACCGGGTGGGAATATATGTGTGTGATACGCCGGTTTCGGTGCAGGGATTCACCAAAAGCATGGCCTGGCACGGTAGAGCCCATCGAAACCCCGCGCAGGTGTGGCTGCGCGGGTTGCTGCTGGAGACCAGTCAGCGGCAGGCATAAAAAAGCCCGACATCACACCGGGCAAAGAAGTCACCTGCACACTCAGGCTGCTTTCAATTTCTGCACGCGATTTTCACGGCGGATCTTACGTTCTTCCAGTACCGCCACCATCGCCATCAGTACGATACAGCCAATCGCTGCCGCATCCAGCGCCGCGAAGGTGCCCGCCCAGCCGGTGAGACCGAAAACTGGCGTGCCGTCGGCGATCATTCCCAGACCTAATTTGGCGAAGCTGTCGCCGATCAGGTAAGCAAAGGTGCCTTTAATCCCATCGGCCGCGCCGATCGCTTTTTTCGGGACAAAGCCCACTGCCGCCACGCCGATTAAAAGCTGCGGGCCAAACACCAGGAAACCGAGCGCGAACAGTGAAGCCAGGTAAACGTACTGGTTGCTGGCGTGCTGGTACACACCCAGCGTGGCGATGATCAGCGCCAACGCGACGCAGGCCACCAGCGCGCGACGACCGTTTGCGAGGTCGGAGAGCCAGCCCCATAGCAGCGTGCCGACCAGCGCCCCCACTTCAAACAGAGTGAAGCCCTGAATCGCCACCTCTTTAGAGAGTTTCAGCTCCTGGAAGGCATACACGGTAGACCATTGGTCAATGCCGATGCGCACCACGTAGAGGAAGATGTTCGAGAAGCAGAGCAGCCAGATCACTTTGTTTTTCAGCACGTACTCAACAAAGATCTGCCATTTGGACATCTCGTTTTCTTCGGTCTCTTTGTCCTCTTCGCTGATCTCCTCGCCAAATAGCTCTTCGGCTTTGCCGAGGCCGTAGGATTCCGGGGAGTCGCTGCCGTAGCGCAGGCCGATAAAGCCGACAATCAGGGCGATAATCGACGGGAAGATAAACATACCGATCACGTGGCCGTCGAACAGGTAGTTAGCACCAAACAGCGCCACGCCAGCCGCCCCCGCACCGCCGAGGTTGTGGGAGATGTTCCACATGCCGAGGTAGGAACCACGCTTGCGGCGCGGCGTCCATTTGGTGATGGTGGAGTAGCTGCACGACCCGCCGGTGCTCTGGAAGAAACCGCTCAGGGCGTAGAAGGCGATCATCAGGAACAGGCTGACGGAGCCTGAGCCCATGCTGGCGCTGAAGCCGAGCATACAGATGGCGGAGAGGATCAGCATAAACGGCAGGAACTGCTTGGTGTTTTTACCGTCCGCGTAGTAGGACACAACGGTTTTCCCCACCCCGTAGGTGATGGAGAAGCCCAGGCCGATCATCCCCAGTTGCGTCATGCTCAGCCCATAGGTGGAGATCATGTCGTTCTGCGCGATGTTAAAGTTTTTGCGGATCAGGTACATGGTCAGGTAGCCGATAAAGACCACCAGATAGGACTGCATGAACGGTTTGAACCACATTTTGCGCCGCACATCGAGCGGCAGATCCAGGGTCGGTTTGCGCACCTGATTTAAGAAGGCCAGCATGGTTTGCTCCTGAGCTGATTTTTACCTGCGAATGGCAGGCATTGTAAAAATCAGCCAGGAGAGATGCCTGAGACAGTGTCCAGGTAAAACCGGGAAAATTTCTTAGTTTTGCGCCATTCGGGGCGAAAAGGTGAGGCGCATCACATCACACTGGCTTCGCGCGGGGCCTGTGCGTGCAAAAACGGCAGCAGCAGCAGCGCGGAAATTCCCGCTGCAATGGCGATCACCGCGAAGAACCCGCTCCAGTGCCAAATGTCGATCACCCGCGCCAGCGGCCAGCCGGAGAGCGATGCGCCGAGATAGGCAAACAGCCCGACAAAACCCGTCGCCGCGCCTGCCGCCTCTTTGTGCGAGCATTCCGCCGCCGCCATGCCGATCAGCATCTGCGGGCCAAACACGAAGAAGCCGATGGTGAAGAAGCACGCCGCCTGCATCACATAGCTGGCAAACGGCATCAGCCACAACGAGCCGACGGAGAGCAAAATCCCGGCGGCGAAGATCAGGTTCATCGGCCCACGGTTGCCATTGAACAGCTTATCCGAGCCCCAGCCCGCCACCAGCGCGCCGATAAAGCCGCCCAGTTCAAACATCGTCACCGCCGAGTTGGCTGTCACCAGGTCCACGCCGAGCGTCTCGGACATGTACAGATTGCCCCAGTCGTTGATCGCTGCGCGCACCACGTAGACCAGCACATAGCAGAGCGAGAGAAGCCAGATATACGGGTTCAGCAGCACGTATCTGGTGAGGATCTCTTTGCGAGTCAGCCCAGCGCCCTCCTGCTGTTGCGCCACTTCCAGCTCGTCGTGCCGCCAGTCGCCCACCGCAGGCAGGCCAACGGTTTGCGGGCGATCGCGCAAACGCCAGCAGAGGAACAGCCCGGCGATAATCGCCAGGCCGCCCGCGATCATCATCCCCGCACGCCAGCCGTAGTGCAGTGCCGCCGCGCCTACCACGATCGGGATCAGCGCCCCGCCGACGTTATGCGCTGTGTTCCATATCGCCCACCAGCCGCCGCGCTCGTTGCGCGAATACCATGCGGTAAGCAGGCGGGCGCACACCGGCGCGCCCCAGCCCTGGAAAAAGGCATTCAGCGCCCACAGCAGCGCAAAGGCCCACAGCGAAGTGGAGAAGCCAAACAGGATATTAACCACGCCGGTGGCAATCAGCCCGACGCCCATGAAATAACGGGCGTTAGAATGGTCGCTGACGATGCCAGAGAAGAACTTCGACAGACCATAGGTGATGTAAAACAGGGTCGCCAGCAGGCCGATATCGGTGCGGGTCATCACGCCGCTGGCGAGGATTTCCGGCGCGGCGGCGTTGAAACTTTTGCGCGTGAAGTAAAACAGCGCGTAGCCGAGCCAGAGAGTGAAAAGAATATGGCGACGCCAGTAGCGGTAGCGGGCGTCGATTTCCGCTTTATCGCTTACAGGCGCGGCACTGACAGGCGTTTTAAACATGGTGACTCCTCAGCGGTAAACTCACGCTAACGCGCGTGCCGTGGGTACAGGAGATCGTCAGCGTGCCGCCCAGCGCCTTCACGCGCTCGCGCATACCCGCCAGGCCAAAGCCCTGCTGGCCGGAACCCGGCGGCAGGCCACAGCCGTCGTCTTCAATCACCAGCTTGAGGCTCTCCTCCTGCTGCCAGCCCTGCAGCGTGACCGCGCTGGCGCTGGCGTGCTTCACAATGTTGTTCAGCCCTTCCTGGCAGACGCGGAACAGCGTGACGCGCTGGCCTTCACTCAGCGGGCGTTCATCAATGCGCCAGTCGAGATGGCTGACGATGCCACGGCTCTCCAGCTCCATCTCGCGCATCAGGGAACGTATCGCCTGCTCAAGTGAGAGGTCATCCAGCTGGCGCGGACGCAGCCGCCCTAACAGACGGCGAACGGAGTCATACACGCCCAGCGAGAGCTGTTCAATATGCGCCCCGCCCTGCTTCACGCCCGCGTTTTCCGCCGCCAGACGTTGAACAATGCCCGCCTGGGTGCGGATGGCGGTGATGGTCTGGCCGATGTCGTCATGCAGCTCGCGGGCAACCTCCTGCCGCACGCTCTCTTCCGTCTCCAGCAGGCGTTCCGCCAGACGACGGTTGCGCGCCAGCTCGGTTTGCAGAGACTGATTCAGTTCACGCAGACGCTGGATACCCGCCCCCAGTAGCAGCCCGGTCAGGCTCTGGGCCAGCAGGGAAAGCAGCAAGTCCACCGGGTGGTCGTGCCAGGTCTGGCTGGCAATCAGCGCGATGGCGTTCATCAGCGTGGCGATCAGCGCGCCCTGCCAGCCGTAATGCCAGGCGAGAGCAATGATCGGCAACGCCAGGCAAAACGGCGTGAAGCGCGAGAGTTCAGCAGGCAGGCCAAGCTGCAGCCACAGACTGACCACAAACAGCAGCAGATACCAGATAAGATGCCGGGCGCGCCAGTTCACCGGCTGAGAAACCAGCGCAGGGCCGAGCGGCTGCCAGACGGTGCTGGTGAGGTAGTGCCAGATAACGAGACAGGTCGGCGCGAGGGTCAGGCCACCGGTGAGCGTCAGCAGCAGGGCGTTGAGCATCTCCTTTTCGCCTGTCCACGGCAGGGACTGCAGCAGCGCGGCGGCAATCAATACCGCCCCCTGACGCAGCAGCGTGCGCCAGTCTCGCTGGTGGCGGTAGCGTGAGATAAGGGCAACCGGAAGAAGCGTGAGTACGCTTCCGGTCATCAATAATGGCAAATGCGCCAGTGCCACCTCCTGCGCAAGCCAGGCCAGCATCAACCACTCAGCCCCCAGCAGCACAGGCCAGTACGCACGCGGGCATTGCAGCATCAGCCCCAGACGCAAACCAAAGGGGAACAACAACACTGCCAGCTCCGGGCGATCCACCAGATGCAGGCTGATACTCCACAGGCAAAACCAGGCGGCGGAAAAGATAAAAAAGCTGGCAACAACGGCGATCAGCCGTGAAAAGACGGCGTTCATTGCCAGCTATCGAACATACGACGCGCCAGCTCAACGTCGTTGCTGACGTTAAGTTTTTCCATCAGATTAGCGCGGTGAACGTGGACGGTTTTTGGCGACAGCGCCAGTTCAGCGGCAATCTCTTTTACCGACATCCCCTGAGCGAGTTTTTCCGCAACCTGGCGTTCGCGTCTGGTGAGCGGGTCCTGCCGCCCTGTCGCCAGCTTGATGGCGATATCCGGCGTCAGGTAGCAGCCACCGGTCGAGACGGTGCGCACGGCGGCAATCAGTTCGTCCGGGCTGCAGCGTTTTGAGAGGAACCCACGCCCGCCCGCGTTGAGCGCCTGCTCCACCAGCGCCGGGCTGTCGTGGACTGAGAGCATAATCGTCGCTAACCCTTTCGGCAGCTGGCTCAGCAGTTCCAGCCCGGAGAGATCCGGCATTGAGATATCGCAAATGCAGACCTGCACGCCACGCCCCGGCAGGCCAGCCAGCGCCTCGCGGCCGGAGCCAAACTCTGCCACCACCTGAAAATCAGGCTCAAGGTTCAGAAGCTGGGCAAATCCGGAGCGAACGATTAGATGGTCGTCGATAAGGGCGATGGTGGTCATGTTTGTTCCTGCGGTCTGAAAGCGCCGGATGGCGCTGCGCTTATCCGGCCTACAAGGGCGATACTCGCAGGCCGACCTGGGCGCTTACCTTAAGCGATTTATTCGAAGAACACCGCAATTTTGTTAAACATGGTGGGATCGGACTGGTTGCGCGCCACTTTAGTCACGTCTTCCAGCTTGTCGATTTGCGCCATCATCTGCTCCAGACGCTGGTCATCGTTGACCAGCAGCCAGATGCGGCTGTGCTCGCTGCCCTGAATCGGCAGACAGAGAATGCCCTCCACGTTAAACGCGCGGCGGGCAAACAGCCCGCAGACGTGGGTCATGACGCCTGGGTGGTTGCGGACGGTGAGTTCCAGAATGACGTTATCATGTTGTTTTTGCATGGCTTATTCTCCCACCATCTCAGTATTGGCCGCGCCCGGCGGGACCATCGGATACACTTTTTGTTCAGGGTCGATACGCACGTGGATCAGCGCCGGACCAGGACGATCGATCGCCGTCTGCAGCGCCGCGTGGGCATCCTCTTCGGCATTCAGATCGCAGGTGTGCAGGCCAAAGCCGGCGGCAATCTGCATAAAGTTGATCATCCCCGGATAGGTCGCCGCAAACACGCCCTGTTTGTAGAACAGGCTCTGCTGCTGGTGAACCAGCCCCAGCGCTTCGTTATTCATCAGAATGATTTTGACGTCTAACTGATTTTCGGCCGCCGTCGCCATTTCCTGAATGTTCATCATCAGGCTGCCGTCGCCGGAGAAACAGATAACCTTGCGATCGGGATTGGCCAGTGCAGCGCCGACTGCGGCGGGCAGGCCAAAGCCCATGGTGCCCAGGCCGCCGGAGGTCAGCCACTGGCGCGGGCGGTTCAATGGATAAGCCTGCGCGGTCCACATCTGATGCTGACCGACGTCGGTAGTGATGATGGCGCTGTCGTCGACGCAGGCGGCCACGGCGTTAATCAGTCCGTAGTGGCTCAGCGGGTCTCCCTCGGTTGGGATCGCACCCGGAAATTCGTTTTGCAGATCGGCCACCAGCTGACGCCACTCTTCGCGACCGGTCGCGTCCGTTTGCGGGATCAGCTGCGCCAGTACCTCAGCCACATCGCCCTGAATCGCCACGTGCGGCTGCTTGATTTTACCCAGTTCGGCGCGGTCGATATCCACATGAATGATTTTGGCGTTCGGACAGAACTGCTCGGTTTTACCAATCGCCCGGTCATCAAAACGTGCCCCCATAACAATCAGCAAATCAGCCTCTTGCAGGATGTAGTTGGTGCTGCGCGCGCCGTGCATGCCCAGCATGCCGAGAGAGAGCGGGTGCGCTTTAGGCAGCATGCCGAGCGCCATCAGGGTCATGGTGGTGGGCAGGCTGGCTTTTTCGGCGAACTGACGGATTTCATCCGCGGCGTTAATCGCCCCGCCGCCCAGATAGAGCACCGGACGTTTGGCGGCGTTAATCATCGCCGCCGCATCGCGCACGCTCTCAGCGCTGAATTCCGGCGCGGGGGCACGCTCGCCCGGCTCCGGCAGCACGTCGATCTCAATTTCTGCGGTCTGGACATCCTTAGGAATGTCTATCCACACCGGGCCTGGGCGGCCAGACTGCGCAATGCGAAATGCATCACTGATAACCTGTGGAAGCTCGGCGATATCGCGAACTAAATAGTTATGTTTGGTGATGGGGATAGAGATGCCGTAGGTGTCCACTTCCTGAAACGCATCAGTACCGATCATTGAGGACGGCACCTGGCCGGTGATGCAGATCAGCGGAATGGAGTCGAGCCGTGCGTCGGCGATGGCGGTCACCAGGTTGGTTGCGCCAGGGCCGCTACAGGCCATGCAGACCGCCGGCTTGCCCTGTGTACGCGCCATCCCCTGAGCGATAAAACCTGCGCCCTGCTCATGGCGCGCCAGTACGTGGCGGATCTGCGTGCTTTGGCTTAACGCATCATACAGCGGCAGCACTGTCCCGCCAGGGATGCCCGCAACCGTGGTAATGCCCTGTCGTTCCAGTAAGTGAACGATTAACTGCGCGCCCGTAAAACGCGTCTTCGTGGATGTTGTGCCCAAAATTGCCATGCTCCAGTCCTTTTATGAGCCGACTTTCCGGGAGGCGTCTAAACAAAAAACCCCGCCCGGTTTGCGCCGGCGGGGTTTTGGATTCGTGTGTTGATCCAGTCCCTACGGCGCATTGCCGACGACCACCACCACACGCACGACGACCACTGCGGCTGGTTGCGCAGTTTTTAGTAGGGTCGAGGTGAACAGAGATGGAGTCATTAGGAACCTGTGTTTGGAATCATTGATAGAATTTATACAACCACAGGTTTTTCAGCGTGACAATGGAAATATTTTCATCTGCGCAAAAATGCGTCAGGGATCACGTTTCGTTTATTGAATGATGACACTCAAAAAGTCGGTTTTAACTCACTCAATAAAAAGCGCAGGCGATATACCAAAGCGGGCCGCCAGTTTTTTAATGTGGCTCAACGTGAGCTGTCGCTGCCCATTAAGCACCCTTGAAACCATTGATTTACTGCCAATTTCATCCTGAAAATCGGAGAGAGTCAGTTTGTATTGATCCATAAGGGTTCTTAAAACCGCAATCCCTACTGGAACAGATTCCATCTCCTGGCGTAATGCGACCATTTCAGGTCGGTTCGCTTCGTAACGGCTAATTCTGGCGCACACCAGATCCAGTAACGGGCTACCAGGCTCGTTTATGAGCAAATATTCCACCAGTTCGAGTGCGTCCTGGTAATCTTTCTCGTTCGGATGTTCACCCAGTAAAGGAACAGCGGCAACCAGGGCATGCGTTGCTTTCATTGCATCAGCGACGATCATCATTTCTTCCCCTTAGTGCGATGTTTCTCCGTAAAACGGTCATATTCCTTATGAGTAAAAACATGGCGCACATAAAACTTTTGGCTTTCAAAGAAGATGAGAGCCACTACTCTGAGATTGTTGTTTGCAACATCAATAACATAATGCTTATCGAGATATTTGAAGTTATCTAGCGTCGGAAAGATTTTTCTTAGCGCAGCAGGCGTTGGGCAATGGCTTTTTTCGATAATACGTCCTAAAAAAAGAAGTTCTTCCTTGTGCTGCGGAAACTGGGTTACCGCATCCAAAATTGCCTTCATAGAGATTAAATGCATACTGCATGCCTGCCGCGTCCGTTGCCATTATGGCAACGATAACAGTTGTTGCCAATAAGTCAACGGGAGACATCATTTTCGCTAAGACAGAAAACAAAAAACCCCGCCTAAGCGAGGTTTTTATCAGGGTTTTGCGGTTGGTCGCCGCAGAACACACTGTGTTACGTCAACGCAAAAAGTATACGCGATCGCAGACGAACGCGCAATTCCGGCACGGATTTTGACGTTTTTGAGTATGGATCGCCTTCTAAAATTTGTCCAGAAAATACTGTTCATGCATACAGTATTTATCTATACTGAAGGTGTTCGCAGTGAGCGAGGGGGCCGCAGTTCTACCGGCGCAACGACGTCCTGGCTGAAACGGGTGGTGCCGTCAGTGCCTTAACCCCCTGAAGTGAGCACACTGTGTTACGTCAATCCAGGTGCTGGCAACAGGCGGCGGAAAGGTACGCCAGCATCGTGCTCCTTTTGACCAGAAGGAGACGCGTATGAGCGTAGTGGATATGGTGGTTCTTATCCTCAAACTCATTGTTGCTGTATTGCAACTGCTTGATGCTGTCCTGAAATACCTTCGGTGATTCAGGTTCAAGTCGCACCTGAGAGGGGCGGGCAACCGCCCCTCTTTAATAACGAGGGAATGCTATGTCGCGTCTGTTAATTGAGCCTGTTACGCCAGATGAACCGGGCTATATCGCCCTGAAGGCGGAAAGTATCGCATTGAATTTCAACATGCTGCGCAGGCTGGAAGAGAACTGGCAGCGCGGTGAAAACCGCTTCAACGCGCCGGGTGAAAAGCTGCTGGGTGCGTTTCTCAACGGCAAACTGGTGGGCGTATGCGGCCTCAACCGCGATCCGTTCAGCCAGCAGCCACGCGCCGGGCGCATCCGTCATCTCTACGTGAGCGAGAAGTGCCGCGGGCTGGGCATTGGCAAGCAGCTGTTAACCGTGGTGATGGCCGATGCCAGCATCTGGTTTGATTTCCTCAATACCCATGCCCCGGACGCCGCTTACGGATTTTATCACCAGGCGGGTTTCACGCTGGTCTCGGACGAACCGCGGGTAACGCACCGTCTTTTTTGCGCGGTGTAACCGGCTGGCAGCAGCAGGATGTGAATGTTACAGTTAAGTGACAATTCACCACCCGATACGCCATGACCATCACCGTTTTCTGCATTTTGCTGTTCGCCGCACTGCTGCATGCCAGCTGGAACGCCATCGTTAAAGCCGGAATGGATAAGCTCTATTCCGCGATCAGCGTCAGCGGCTCCGCCACGCTGATTGCCCTGGTGCTGCTCCCCTTCTCTCCACAGCCCTCTGCCGCAAGCTGGCCGTTTTTGATCGTCTCCTGTGCCTTACAGGTGGTGTACACCGTGCTGGTCGCGAAAACCTATCAGGTCTCCGATATGAGCCAGACCTATCCGCTGATGCGTGGCACCGCGCCGCTGCTGGTGGCGCTGATCAGCGTACTGGCGCTCGGGGATCACCTTTCCTGGCTTGCCTGGGCCGGCATCGGGGTGATCTGCCTGTCGATACTGGCGATGGCGATGAACGGGCGCATGCAGTCACGCAAAGGGATCTGGCTGGCGCTGCTGAACGCCTGTTTTATTGCCGGGTATACCCTGGTGGACGGCACTGGCGTGCGGGTATCGGACACCGCGCTGGGCTACACGCTATGGACCTTCTTTATGAACGGCTTCTGCCTGCTGAGCTGGGCGATGGTGGCGCGTCGGCGCGAAGCGTCCAGCTACCTGCGTCTGCACTGGAAAAAGGGGCTGCTCGGCGGGGTTGGCACCATGGGCTCTTATGGTCTGGCGCTCTGGGCGATGACGCAGGCACCGCTGGCGGTGGTCGCGGCGCTGCGTGAAACCTCGATTCTTTTCGGGGCGCTGATTGCGTTTGTGCTTTTAAAAGAAAAGGTTGCGGGCCTGCGCGTCGCGGCAGCACTGGGTATTGCAGGCGGAGCCATTTTGCTGCGCCTCGCATAAATTACTGGCAACATTAGTTGCCGTTCTTGTTTACAAATCCTGCCTTATCGCTCTCATTCATTCATCACAGTAATGCTTAAATTGTCATCTTACTGTGGTAGATTCCTCGCGCATTTATGGGAATGCGTAGTCACTTATTCTTTATTTCTCTCTTTTGGCAAAAGTATTCAGCGACATGAAAAAACAAAGGAACGTTAACTTATTGTTGATGCTGGTGTTACTGGTGGCCGTCGGTCAGATGGCGCAAACCATCTACATTCCGGCGATTGCCGACATGGCAAAGGAACTTAACGTCCGCGAAGGCGCGGTGCAAAGCGTGATGGCAGCCTACCTGTTGACCTACGGCGTCTCGCAGCTGTTCTACGGCCCGCTTTCCGATCGCGTCGGGCGTCGCCCGGTCATTTTAGTGGGCATGAGTATTTTCATGGTGGCGACGGTGATTGCTATCACCACCCATAGCCTCACCGTCCTGATTGCCGCCAGCGCGCTACAGGGTGTCGGAACGGGTGTCGGCGGGGTGATGGCACGCACGTTACCGCGCGATATGTATCAGGGCACTCAGCTTCGCCATGCTAACAGTTTGCTTAATATGGGCATTCTGGTCAGCCCGCTTCTCGCTCCGCTGATTGGTGGACTGCTGGATACACTGTGGTCCTGGCGCGCCTGCTACGCTTTCCTGCTGGTGTTGTGCATGATTGTGACGTTCAGCATGGCGCGCTGGATGCCGGAAACGCGTCCACAGGATGCGCCGCGCACCAGACTCATCGCCAGCTACAAAACGTTGTTCGGCAATGGCGCGTTTACCTGCTATCTGCTGATGCTGATTGGCGGTCTGGCGGGCATTGCCGTGTTCGAAGCCTGTTCCGGTGTGCTGTTAGGCGCAGGGCTTGGGCTGAGCAGCATGGTGGTGAGCATTCTGTTTATTTTGCCGATCCCGGCGGCGTTCTTCGGCGCATGGTTTGCCGGACGTCCGAACAAGCGTTTCACCACGCTGATGTGGCAGTCTGTAATAAGTTGTCTGCTGGCGGGTGTAATGATGTGGCTTCCGGGTCTGTTCGGCGTGATGACCGTCTGGACGCTGCTGATCCCGGCGGCACTGTTCTTCTTCGGCGCGGGGATGCTGTTCCCGCTCGCCACCAGCGGCGCAATGGAGCCGTTCCCGTTCCTCGCTGGCACGGCGGGGGCGCTGGTCGGCGGTTTGCAGAATATCGGTTCCGGCGTGCTGGCCTGGCTTTCCGCCATGATGCCGCAAACCGGGCAGGCTAGTCTGGGTTTACTGATGACCCTGATGGGGTTGCTGATTTTACTGTGCTGGCTGCCGCTGGCGTCGCGTGTTCCGCATCACGAACAGCCTGTTTAACCGCATGATGGCCCGGCTTAGCGCCGGGCTTTTCACAATCAGGCGCGATCATTGCCTGCAAAAGCGGCTCCGGCGCAGACCGCCAAGCCCCCTCTTCCCCGTCGTAAAACTGGATATCGGCATTAATCGCATACGGGATTTTCGCCTTTTGCAGCTCGCAGGCCATAAACGTGGCGAATGCCATTTGCGACGCGGTTGGCGTCAGTCGGCTGGACTCACCCACGCCCCAGCCCCCAACCCAACTGGTATGTCCGGTTTTTTGCTGCCAGTGAAGTGCCGTATTGATGCGGTTTCGGATTGCCGCTTTCTCCGCCGCTGTGCCCGACGTCCACGGGTATTTACCGTTACTTTTCAGCGGCCCCCACGGGAAAATATGCCACTCCGCCAGCACATAGTTTTGGCTGTGTGCGGGCAGTTTCAGGCTGGATAGATCTTCCGGCGCGGCACGCAGCCGAGGGGCAATGAAGATCATGCGGTTCGCATCAATGTCATGAATGACCTTAATCGTTTTCTCATACACCCGGTTAAGGGAAGCCACGTTATGGTTGAGCTTATCAGCGGGCTCGTAGATCAGGTCGAAACCGAGCAGCGGCGATTGTTGACCAAAATAGTGCGCCACGGCAATCCACCAGTTGATCACCTCTTTTTCTGTATCGGCCTTTGGGTCATTTTTATATTCATCAGCCTGATAAGCGATGATGGGGATCACGCCGTAGTGCTCGCAGGCTTCTACCAGCTTACGCAGATGAATCAGCCGCGCTTCGGTCGGTTCTGCTGCCACCCGAATACGCACGTGGGTAATGCCTTTCGCGCGGAAATCGCGGACCACCAGCGGGTCAAACTCGCGGATACCGCGCTCGGTGCGCGCCCAGTCGACATCAAGACCCACGCCAAGCTGCTGCGCGTAATGCGCGGCGGTCAACGGCGGCTCAGCGGCAACGGTCCAGCCGGAAGCAATCAATAACGCGGTGACAATGAAGGGCTTAAACACGGAGTACCTTGCAAGAAATCAAAAGCAATAACCTGTATTTAGCACGCTTTTTCACATTTGGTGTAGAGTCTGAATAAACTAAATTCTGAGATGAATGATGAAAACCGATCACACCCACGCCCTTGTCGCGCAGTTTCCTCTGATTGAGGAGCTGATCGCCCTGAAAGAAATCACCTGGTTTAACCCGCGCACCACTTCGCTTGCCGAAGGATTGCCGTATGTCGGGCTGATCCAGTCCGATGTGGACGACGCCCACGCACGCCTGAACCGCTTCGCGCCGTATCTGGCGAAAGCGTTCCCCGAAACGGCAGCCACCCACGGTATTATCGAATCTGAGCTGGTTGCTATCCCGGCGATGCAAAAACGGCTGGAGCAAGAATTTGGCACCACAATCCCCGGCTCATTGCTGCTGAAAAAAGACAGCCATCTGCCCGTCTCCGGCTCAATCAAAGCGCGCGGCGGCATCTATGAAGTGCTGACCCACGCAGAAAAACTGGCGCTCAACGCAGGGCTGCTCAACGTCAATGACGATTATAGCGTCCTGCTGGAACCACGCTTCAAAGATTTCTTCAGCCAGTACAGCATTGCCGTGGGCTCGACGGGCAACCTCGGCATGTCCATTGGTATAATGAGCGCGCGCCTCGGCTTTAAGGTGACGGTGCATATGTCTGCCGACGCTCGTGAATGGAAGAAAGCTAAACTGCGCAGCCACGGCGTGATTGTCGTTGAATATGAGCAGGATTACGGCGTGGCGGTGGAGCAAGGACGTAAAGCGGCCGAAAGCGATCCGAACTGTTTCTTTATTGACGATGAAAACTCCCGCACCCTGTTCCTGGGCTATGCGGTGGCAGGCGGACGCCTGAAGGCGCAATTTGCCCAACAGGGCCGCGTGGTTGATGCGGATCACCCTCTGTATGTCTATCTGCCGTGCGGCGTAGGCGGTGGCCCTGGCGGTGTGGCGTTTGGCCTGAAACTGGCGTTTGGCGATCACGTTCACTGCTTCTTCGCCGAACCAACCCACTCCCCTTGCATGCTGCTGGGCGTTTATACCGGCCTGCACGATGAGATTGCAGTACAGGATTTGGGTATTGATAACGTTACGGCAGCCGATGGGCTGGCGGTAGGACGTGCGTCCGGCTTCGTGGGCCGCGCGATGGAGCGCCTGCTGGACGGCTTCTACACGCTTTCCGACCAAAGCATGTATGACATGCTCGGCTGGCTGGCGCAGGAGGAAGGGATTCGCCTGGAGCCGTCGGCACTGGCGGGTATGGCCGGGCCGTTGCGTGTGACGGGTACCCCGGAGAACACGACCCATCTGGTCTGGGCAACCGGCGGCGGCATGGTGCCGGAAGCGGAGATGGCAAGGTATCTGGCGAAAGGCAGGCGTTAATTTCCGGCGGTTACGCGCTGGCGTCCAGCATCCTCATCAGCTCAACTGGGGAACGGCGGAGCCGGATAAGATCTCGCATGACCCGCATATGTGGCGCGCTGTAACAGAAGAAATCCCGATAGCCTTCGCAGAGCAAACTTTTGCCGTTAACGCGATGTTTGGGGCAGTCGCCGTTGCACAGGCGACGCACCGGACATTGCCTGCACTCTTCCGTCAGCGAAGCCTGTTTATGCTCACCAAACCCACGCGCAGCGCCGCTTGAGTTAAGTGCTCGCAGTGGCGTGTGGTGAATATTTCCCAGGCGATAGTCCGGGTAGACGTAGTGGTCGCACTGGTAAAGATCGCCGTTCGCCTCCAGCGCAAAGGCATGCCCGCAGCGCTCGGCCAGCGAACACATCTGCGAAGGATAACCGCTCCAGACGCCCAGCGTTGAGTCAAAGAGCTGCACAAAAACACGGCCAATATCCTCCCGCACCCAGATATCGAAAACCGTCTTCAGGAATGTCCCCCACTGTCTGTCAGTGACCGATTCAGGGTTCTCGCGCTCTGCCAGGGGGATAAACTGTAAAAAGGGCGTACCGAGGGCGCGAAGGTAGCGGTATACCTGCTCCGGCTGCTGGCTGTTTTGTTGATTGACCACCGTCAGCAAATTAAAGGAGACCTGGTGCGCGCGCAGCCGTTCAATGGCCGCGATAACCTTGTGATGGGTGGGATTGCCGCGCCGGTTAACGCGGTACGCGTCGTGCAGTTTGGCCGGGCCATCCAGTGAAATGCCCACCAGCCAGCCGTTTTCACGGAAAAAGCGACACCATTCGTCATTCAGTAATATGCCGTTGGTCTGGAAAGCATTATGGATACGCTTGCCTTGTCCGTAGCGTTGCTGCAGCGCCACCGCACGACGGAAAAAATCAACGCCGCACAGCGTCGGCTCGCCCCCCTGCCAGGCAAACTGAACGTCGTCGCCCGGCTGCGCAGCGATCTGCTGGCGAATGAGGGCCTCCAGCGTGGCGTCGTCCATGTGCGGCTGTTCGGGTTTATCGAGATAGAAACAGTAGCGGCAGTTCAGGTTACAGCGGGAGCTGGCCGGTTTGACCATCACATGACATCCTGTCATTACACGTCCTTAAGAAACACGATGATTTGATGTAAGTGCGTTACAGCAAACAGTAATGCAAGGGAAAGAACCGCGAGAGCGATCAAAAATTTGTCACGCACGGCGTTGGGTTGGGCAAAATCACCGTGGTCGACGTCCATCAGGTTCCGGCTACGGGTGTAGCGCCACAAAATAATGGCCACCAGCGCCAGCACGACCAGTGAAACCCAGAACGGCAGCCCGGCGCGATGCCAGTTATGTTTAATGGCGAGCGCGATAAGTGCGGCATAACCCAGTAAAGTGCGCAGCCATGCCAGAGAAGTTCGCTCCGGCTGCAGGCCGGGATCGGCCTGGCGGCGGGCTTTGCGGCTATCCGGCATAGAGCACCAGCCCCATCACCACCACGGCAACCACCAGCAGGATTGTGCTGATCACCAGCAGCCCGCGGGTATACGGCAGATCCTCTTTCAGACGCATCGCTTTCTCGTTACGCAGCCAGCGCAGATAGCCATAAATCGCCAGCACGCCCGCAAACAGACACAGCAGCAGCGCCAGAACTTCACGGATCAACGGCGTGGCGAAATCCGGCGCGAGCTGGTCAAGACCAACGCCTGCGGCCAGAAAACCCAGCGCGGTACGGACCCACGCCAGGAAGGTGCGTTCATTCGCCAGCGAGAAACGGTAATCCGGCGCTTCGCCGACGTGGGAAATTTTCATGGGTTCTCCTTAAAACTTCTGCTTTTTCTCTTCCACCTTTACCCCCTGCGTCGGCAGCCCGGTGTCGTAATCGCGCACAACGGGCGAGTAGCCATCCTCCGGGCGCGGACGGAAAGCGCCCATCCAGCGCGGTGCAGCGTCAGGACGCCACGGGCGACATGCCCACTGGTACGTGCGGAACGGATCGCGGATTTTATCCATATAATCCAGCAGCGCATCGTGCATCTGGTTGCGGTGCTCAGCATAGCGTGGCGAGTCGATCAGGTTATGCATCTCGTCCGGGTCGTTATGGCGGTCGTACAGTTCATCGGTGGTAAATAAATTCAGCACCAGCTTAAACGCATCCGTTACCCAGCAGCGTACCGGAATAAAGCCGCCAAAGCTGTCATGTTCTATCTCGTAACGGTTAAATTCCACCATCACGCCACGCTGCGCATCAGCCGCCAGGATATTTTCACCAGGCAGAATAGCGGGCTGGTGTATCCCCGCCAGCGCCATCATCGTTGGCAGCAGGTCAATATGGCTGACTGGCGTATCGACCTGCTTCGGCGCACCCTGCGGCGGACGCATGATCAGCGGAATGCGGGTAATGTCGTCGTACATTGCCGCCCCTTTGCTGATCAGCCGGTGCGCGCCCATCATCTCGCCGTGATCGGAGGTGTAAATTACCCAGGTATTGTCACGCTGCTCGGGCGTGAGGGCGTTAATCACGCGGCCAATCTGGTCGTCTACAAAGTCGTTGCAGGCGAAATAGAGCGGGTGATGGTAATAGCGGCTCCCCTCCGCCACTGGCGACGGCATGGCCTGCGACCACAGGCGGTGGTGAACCGGTTTATCCGCCAGCGTATCCTGCGCCTTTTCGCCTAAATCGTAGTAAAAATCCTGATATTTCTCGAGATATTCGACAGGGCAGGTGAACGGATGGTGTGGCTCGTCATAGGAGACCACCATTAAAAACGGTTCGTCCTCTGGCTGTGTGCGCTGTAGAAAATCTACGGCGCGATTGCTGATGCGGTACGCCCAGGTGAAGGTTTCATCAATATTGTTCGCCTGCAGCTCCTCAACGCTGTTGAGGCCGTTACGCCACAGATTGATCTGCTCTTCGGTAAGCTCCGCCAGGTAATTGGCTCCGTCAAACCAGTATTCTTCGTTCCACTCCGGCGGGCAGACGCCTGTACCGAAATAGTCATGGCCGTCGAGGTGCCATTTGCCGATGTAGCAGGTCTGGTAACCGGCATCCTTAAAGTAGCGTCCCATCGTGGAGATATTCTTCCCAGGCGCAACGTTGTTGGTCCACGGCCCGGACTGATTAGCGTAAATTCCGGTGAACAGCCCTGCCCGCGCAGGCGTGCAGACCGGTGAGCAGGTATAGGCCGCATTAAAGCGAATACCTTCATCGGCAAGCTGGTCAATATTATTGGTATTCAGCGGCTTACCGCTATAACAACCCACCATATTGGTGGCCTGGGTATCGGTCATGATGAACAGAAAATTCGGGCGTTTCATGGCTTTTCCTTAACGTCGGAAGCATAGATAAGCGAAGGGTTACGGCGCTGGCGGATGGCATCAATGATCAGGTAAATGACCACCGCCGCGACCACCAGATAACTGAAAATGGTGAGCCAGCGGCTGGCATAACCGCCAAACTGCGCCAGCCCGGAATAGACGCCAGTCATCGCGAACAGGACGCCAATGGAGGCGATTTTGACGTTTTTCCACGGTTTCATGTCTACCGCAAAGGCATCCTGGAACCTGAACGGCGTCTCCCGCGGGAAGAAGTAACCAATGACCAGCATCAGCACCACGTTGATGCAGAAAGTACAGGCCAGCACGTAGAGGAAGTGGAAGTCGAACTTCACCAGGTAGTTAATGACGATATAGCTGACGATGCCGAAGAACAGCGCCGTTTTGGCGGCCACGGCAGGAATGCGCGGGAAGAAGAACCCCATGATGACGATGGTTACCAGCGGCACGTTATAAATACCGTTGAGCTGTTTCATCCACGAGTAAAGTCCCTGCGGCGCGAAGGCAATCCACGGTGCAACCAGGACAGAGACAACCGCGACAATCAGGCCAAAGCGACGCCCCACGCGCACCAGCTGTTCCGACGAGGCATTTTCATTGATGATGCGCCGGTAAATGCCCAGGCTAAAGAGAGTACAGGCGCTGTTCAGGAACCCGCAAAACGCGCTGATAATGGCACCAAACAGCACGGCGCTGAAAAAGCCGACCAGCGGTAACGGCATGACTTTGTTGACCAGCGCCGGGTAGGCCATATCCGCTTTCGGCAGATCCTGGAAAAGGTGGAAAGCAATCACGCCGGGCAGCACCAGAATCAGCGGATCGAGCATCTTTAAGACCGCCGTCAGCAGCGCCCCTTTCTGCCCTTCGGCCAGGCTTTTCGAGGCCAGGGTACGCTGGACGATGCCCTGGTTAGTACACCAGTAAAAGGTGTTAACCAGAATCAGCCCGGTCAGCGCGGCACCGATGGGCACCGGATCGTGGCTGCCGCCAATGGAGTTGAGCATCTCGCTGTGATCGCGGGTGAGCCTGTCAATGCCGCGCATCACACTGCCGTCGCCCATAGCCATCAGGCCAAACAGCGGCACCATCAGCCCGCCAATCACCAGCCCGATACCGTTAATGACATCCGCAATGGCGATGGCGCGCATCCCGCCCACCACGGCATACAGAATGCCGGAAACGCCGAGTACCACGGCCATCGCCCAAATGGCCGTATGCTGTGAAATACCAAAGGTTTCCGTCACGTGGAACATACTGTTAAACGCCAGCGCACCAGAGTAGAGCACGATGGGCAGAAAACAGATGCCGGTGGCGATCAGAAAACAGCAGTCCACGATAATGCGGGTGGTTTTGTCGTAACGCTCTTCAATAAAATCAGGAATGGTGGCGATACCGCGCTGCAGGTAACGCGGCAGAAAGATCAGCGCCAGAAAAATGAGCGGGATAGCGGAGATCACCTCCCACGCCATCACTGACATTCCGCTGCGGTATGCCTGGCCGGTTAAGCCCACCAGTTGTTCAGTAGAGAGGTTAGTAAGCATTAGCGACGCGGCAATGACCGGCGCTTTCAGCGACCGCCCTGCCAGAAAGTAGCCCTGCTGCGAACCGGTATCCGCTTTACGCAACTTCCACCAGGTGATGACAGCGACCAGCAGCGTAAAGGCAATGAAGCTCACAATTTGTTGAATATTCATCTTGTTGCCCTTATTTATGATTATGTCCAGGCTATTCGATATCTTAAAATACAAGACTCATTTCCCCTTCACGGAAACTTTCTGATAAATTCCGCTTCAGGTTGCAGGCATAATTTGCTGACGGGAAAATAAAATGAATGGAAAAATACAAAATTCGCATGTAAAAAACGAAACAACGTACAATATTCCGTTAGTTCTTGATGAAAGTGTGATCTCCAGCGGGATTTCGCTGATCTCCCTGTGGCATACCCTGGCCGATGAGAGTTACCGCGTTATATGGCCTCAGGATAAGAAAAAACCGCTTATCGCCAACTCCTGGGTGGCGGTTTATACGGTGCAGGGTTGCGGTAAAATTCAGCTCAAAGATAATTCTGAAATTACGCTGAATGGAAATAACGTTATATTCTTAAAACCTACCGATATAACCTCGTACCATTGTGACGGCTTACTCTGGGAACAATACTGGATGGAATTTATCCCTACCAGCATTATGGAAATCCCCATATTACAAACCGGCATAATTTATAACGGCGATCAGTTTAATAAAGAACTCTGCGAAGTGGCGGAATTAATCGCCCTGCGTTCTCCGGTGAAAAATAACCTTGCGGTCGCGTTTCTCACGAAAATTATTTATCAGTGGATTTGCCTTATTTCGGAAAATGGCCGAAAAGATCGTGAGCTGCTTCGCCTTGAAAATTTGCTGGCTGAGCTGCATGCCAGCGTGCAAAAACGCTGGAGCGTGGCAGAGATGGCAAAACGCATGCAGTGCAGCGAACCCTGGTTACGACGGTTATTTCTGCGCTACACCGGGAAAACCCCGAAGGAATATTATCTTGATGCACGGCTGGAGCTGGCGCAGTCGCTGCTGCGCCAGGAAGGGAATTCCGTCAATAAGGTGGCGGATATCCTGAACTTTTTTGATTCGTTCCACTTCAGTAAAGCGTTCAAGAATAAGTTCGGTTATGCCCCTTCAGCCGTTCGCAAGACAAAAGACTAGCTCATGCCCCAGAACAAGACGGCCAGCAGCTGTGGCGTGATGATGCGCAGGAACATCACCAGCGGGTACACCGTGGCGTATGACAGCGCAGCCGCACCACTGGTGGCATGGAGGTTATTGGCAAAAGCGAGCGCTGGCGGGTCCGTCATGGAGCCAGCCAGCATGCCGCAGAGCGTCAGATAGTTCATTTTAGCAAGCATCCGCGCCAGTATTCCCATCGTCAGCAGCGGGATCGCGGTAATGAAAATGCCATACCCTACCCAGCTCATCCCTTCACCCTGAAGCAGGGTGTCGACAAAATCACCGCCAGATTTCAGGCCGACCACCGCCAGGAACAGCACAATCCCCAGTTCGCGCAGCGCCAGGTTGGCGCTCGGCGGCATAAACCAGTAGAGCTTGCCAATACACCCGATACGCCCGAGGATCAGTGCCATTATCAGCGGCCCACCCGCCAGCCCCAGCTTAAGCGCCACAGGGAAGCCCGGTACGTACAGCGGAACAGAGCCGAGCAGCACGCCGAGCCCGATACCGATAAACACCGGCAACATCTGCACCTGCTGCAGTTTTTGCTGAGCGTTGCCCACCATATCCGCCACGGCATCGATTGATGACGGACGTCCGACCAGGTTAAGGATATCGCCAAACTGCAGGCTGGCTTCCTGACTGGCAACCAGTTCCACGCCCGCACGGTTGAGGCGGGAGATCACCACGTCATAACGCTCTTTGACCTGCAGTTCGCGTATTTTCTTACCCAAAACCTTCTCATTAGTGACGACAACGCGCTCGACACGCATATCGGTTCCACGGGTGGAGAGCGAGGTGTCCACTTCCTGTCCAATCACCAGCCGCGCGTTGTTTAAATCCGCCGGTTGCCCAACCAGGTGCAGCAGGTCGCCGTGCTGAATAACGGTGCCGGGCGCGGGCACCATCAGCATTTCGTCGCGTTTAAGGCGCGAACAGATAATATTGGCGCTGTTCAGGATCGGCACGTCCTGAATCGCCATATTGTTCAGGTTGGGATTTTCGACGCGGATATTAATGGTTTTAATCAGCGCATGGCCGTTGGTGAGCGTGGTTTCATGATCTTTCGCCTCTTGCTCGACGTTGACCCGAAACAGCACGCGCACCAGCCACATCGAAAGCAGAATGCCGCAAATACCAAACGGATAAGCCATGGCGTAGCTCATGCCCATCTGGTCGACGATATCCGGAGAAATACCCAGATCGCGAAGAATTTGCTGGCCCGCCCCGAGCGCCGGCGTGTTGGTGACGGCACCGGAGAAAATCCCCAGCACCACAGGAAGCGGGATAGCGAAGAGTTTGTGCAGAATAGCGGTGACCAGCCCGCCCATCACCACAATCCCGAGCGCAAAGAGGTTCAGCCGCAATCCGGAGACACGCAGCGAGGCAAAAAAGCCCGGCCCCACCTGAATACCGATGGTATACACAAAGAGGATCAGGCCGAACTCCTGGATGAAGTGCAGCATGTCCGCACTGAGCGCCAGCCCAAGCTGGTCAGCAAAGTGCCCGACAAAAATGCCGCCAAACAGCACCCCACCAATACCAAATCCGACGCCACGGATTTTGATATTACCGATCCACAGCCCCACCACCGCGACCAGGGCCATCACGCTGACGGTTAACGCGATATCACTCATGATCCACTTCCTTAGCATAACCTTAGTTATGCTAAGGATTCTCTCAGAGCGGGTGGCGTTTGTATGGGCGATGGCGCACAAAAAAGCCCTGCTGGTGCAGGGCGTTATCTTTTCACCCTCTCCCTGTGGGAGAGGGCCGGAGTGAGGGCACCAGCCCGCACACGATTAACTGTTTAACGCTGGCCGCTCGCTAATGGCAATACGCTGCGGTGCGATGGCTTCCGGCACGTTGCGGGTCAGGTCGATGTGCAGCAGCCCGTTGGTGAACGTCGCGCCGGACACTTCCATATGGTCGGCCAGGGTAAAGCTCAGGCTAAACGGCTGAGTCACCAGCCCCTGATGCAGCCATTGGGTTTCGGTCTCTTGTTTTTCCGGCGTCCCTTTCACGGTCAAACGCGTGCCTTCAAGCTGAATATCGAGGTCTTCCTGGCGGAAACCGGCCAGCGCCAGCGTGATGCGATAGTGGTTATCGTCGCTTTTTTCGATGTTGTACGGCGGAAATGACTGTTGCTCGGTGGTGCTTTGCAGGGCGTTAGCCAGTTTGTCAAAACCAATCCACTGACGCAGCAGGGGGGATAAATCGTAGTTACGCATACTAAATCTCCTTCTGAGAAGCGAGTTCGGCACAGTTTAATTTTGTGCGCAGTTGTTCCTGCAAATCCGTATGGATTCGCATATGCTCCCGTTACGGCAAGCATTTCTGAGTGGGCCGCTGTTGCGACCCGCGTAATTAGTTAATTTCGATACGGCGCGGTTTTTTCTCTTCCGGGATCACGCGTTCCAGATCGATAAACAGCAGGCCATTGACCAGGTTCGCGCCTTTAACGTGAATGTTCTCGGCTAACTGGAACTTACGTTCAAAGTTGCGCTCGGCGATGCCCTGGTAAAGGTAGGTGCGTTCTTTCTGCTCGGCCGTATGGGAACCTTTCACCACCAGCAGGTTGTCCTGCGCGGTGATTTCCAGCTCGCTTTCTGCGAAACCGGCGACGGCAATGGCGATGCGATAGTGGTTTTCGTCAACCAGCTCAACGTTGTATGGAGGGTAGCCATTGCTCTGGCTCTGGTTATTTTCTAAATGGTTAAACAGACGATCAAAACCAATTGCAGAACGGTATAGCGGAGAAAGATCGAAATTACGCATAAATAAAAACTCCTGAAATCAGCGAGAGATTGCAGCCTTCCACCATGGACAGGCTTCTGTACCCCGAACACCCCGCAGGCGTGTTCGTTCTCGGGTCACAATCTTAAAATGGGTCTGGTTACGGGCTTTTCAAGCGTTTTTAGACGAGATTTTTTTGCACTTTACCGGTACTCGCATAGACTGGGACAACAGCACAAAGCGTTAAATTGCGATGGCTGCCACAGAGCGGGGATTCCGGGCTATTTATTTTGAACAAGGCTCGCTATAACCCTGAGTTGCAGGTCGATGCAGTGCCATTAACGATGACTGAGTGATGATGAAAAATGTTCTGATAAAGCTGACAACGTTCAGCGGGGTTGTTTTACTTTGCGGGTGTTCGAGCATGATGTCTCATACCGGCGGTAAAGAAGGAACATATCCGGGAACCCGAGCCAGCGCGGCGATGATCTCCGACGACGATACTAACTGGGGCACCAAATCCCTGGTCATCCTGGATATGCCATTTACGGCGGTTGCCGATACGCTCCTGCTGCCGTGGGATCTGTTCCGCACGGACAGCTCCGTGCGCTCGCGCGTGGAAAAAAGCGAGCAGGAAAATCTGGCAACCAATGCCGTCATCCCGCCCGCGGCACTGCCTCCGCGCTAGTTCTGTACGGTTTCCGTTATCCACAGTTGACGGAAACCGCCCGTCTCTTCCATCCAGGCAATAAAGCGCCCGTCCGGGGAAAACACGACCGCATCAGCAGACGGCGGATTGCCGTGATCGGACGTCAAAAACGTCATCTCTCCGGTTTCAGCATCACAGCAGGCGATTCTGTTTTCGAGCACGAATCCCAGCATGTTCCCGGATGGGTGCCAGTTAAACGCCGACTGGATATCACTCGTGTTGTGAGTCAACTGGCGCGGCTCGCCGCCGTCCGGTGAGATAAGCCAGAGCTGAACAACACCGTTATCATCGCGCATCAGAAATGCAATCTGCGTTCCCTGAGGATTGCTGCGCACCCAGTGGCGCGGCACGTTAACCAGCCCAGGATAAGCCTTGTGGTGAGTAAAGGTTAACCGGCGCTGCATTACGCCCGCAGGCGGTGCTGGCATGGTCTCCGGCGTTCCCTGGAGCGGTGCATCGCCCGCGCGTTTCCAGCCCTGTGCCTCTTTTGGCAGATCGACAATGAACAGTTCAGGCACCTTCTCGCCCTTCTCAGACAACGTATCACCGATAAACGCCAGCCTGCCATTGCCCACCCAGCCCTCTTCACAGGCACGATTGATCTCATCGCTGCCCGGCTTCGGATTCGGCGTTGTGCGGCTGACCAGCACGCTCCAGAAGGTTCCGGCATATTCCCGCGCGTGATTTCCCTGCGGCGTCACCGGGCCGAAAGGCGCTGCCACGCCGACGTTACGCAAATCGAGCTTTGGATCGCGCGCGTGCAGTACATGGTCGTTATAGGTAAAGCTCACGAACTGCCCGTTCGGGCTAAAGACGTGTACGTGGCTGCCGCCGCGCAGCGCGCCCGCGGTATACGGCGCTGTGATATCCATTGCATCCAGGTTGCTCGTCTGACCGTTGTGCGCAATCACACCCTGACGATGGTGGAAGTCGTACTGCCAGTCGGCATCCGGGTTTTCCGGTCCGTGGATAAAGACATATTTATCCTCTGTCGGATGAACGGTCACCACGCCGACATGCGCGCCATGACTGGCGCGATAAATCACCTCCACCTCACCCGTACTGATATTGACCCGCTCAATGGTTTCACCGGTAAACGACGCGCCGGACGGACGCACATCATAGACAAGCCACTGGCTGTCTGGCGTCCAGGTGTTGATATTGGTGAGCTGGTGGTTTCGGGAAGCGAAGGTGATTTGTTTCATGAAGATACCCTGATGCGCAGTTATCGCATCAGGGTAAAACATCCGGGGGAATTAGCCTACTCGTTTCACATCGCCGACCAGCAGGATGTAGGAGAGCGCGCCGATCAGCGCCACGGCGGAGATGTAAACCAGCGCCGGACCGAAGCCATAATCCTGCGCCAGGTAGCCAATCACCAGCGGCACGGTAATACCGCCCAACCCACCGACGAAGTTAAACACGCCACCGGTCAGGCCAATCAGGCGCATCGGTGCCAGAGACGACACCAGTGACCAAGTAATAGAGGCAAAACCGTTACCGAAGAACGCCACCGCCATTAACGTCATGATCCACACTGGATCGTTGGTGTAGTTCGCACCCATGATACAAGTGGAGATCAGCAGCCCGCAGATAATGGGTGTTTTGCGCGCCACGCCCAGCGAGAAGCCTTTTTTCACCAGCTTATCCGCCAGCCAGCCGGAGAGCAGTACGCCAAAGAACGCTGCGAGGAACGGTACAGTGGTCATGAAGCCCGCCTTCAGCGCGGTGATCCCCTTTTCCTGGGTCAGGTAGTTCGGGAACCAGGTCAGGAAGAACCACAGCGTGGAAGTGACGGCAAACTGGCCCAGATACACGCCCACCAGCTTACGGTGGAAGACCAGCTTCCAGTCCGCTTTGGTCAGTGGCTGACGCGCCTCTTTTTTCACTGGCGCATCACCGTCTACCAGACCGCCACCGTCGCGAATGTAGTCCAGTTCAGCTTTGCTGATGCTTTTGGTCAGGCGCGGTGGCTGGTAGACCTTAAACCAGATCAGCGACCAGATGATGCCAATGCCGCCAGTGACAATGAATACCCAGTGCCAGCTCAGCAGCTCCTGTATCCAGATCAGCAGCGGCGTCAGGAACGCAAGGCCGACAAACTGCCCGGAGGTGTAGAAGCCCACGGCAGAGGCGCGCTCATGTTCCGGGAACCAGCTGGTTACCATGCGGTTGTTGGTCGGGAACGCCGGCGCTTCGAATATCCCGGTGATGGCACGCAGGCCAATCAGCGACATTAATCCGGTAGCAAAGCCCTGGAACAACGTGGCCACGGACCAGCCGAAAATGGCGATAAAGTAGGTCAGACGCGAGCCAACGCGGTCGAGGAACCAGCCGCCGGGGATCTGGCATAGCGTATAGAGCCAGGCAAACGCCGAGAAGACGTAGCCCATTTCCGCTTTGGTAATGCCAAACTCTTCCTGAATATGGGCCGAGGCCACGGCGAGGTTGGCGCGGTCAACATAGCAGATGACCACGGTAATAAAGATCATAATCAGCGTCAGGTAACGGCGACGCCCGGTTTTTGCAGCAGTAACTGGAATATCCATCGCAATCTGTCTCCAGATTTTGGGCATAGCGAAGCCGCTCACCATGCCCTGTAATTTACAGAGGGTGTATTTGATTTTTTTAATTAAAAACGTAAACGGAATGCGCTAAATAATTCGTGCCGGGGGAAGGCGGCAAGTTTTCGCATCACCGGGAGCATACAAAAGTATGTGACCGGGGTAAGAAAACGCAGCCAACGCATCACCAGCGCGAAGTATGACGCGCATTTACCACTCGGCTACGGAACCGTCTTCATGACGCCAGAGTGGGTTACGCCAGTCCGGCGCATTTTTACTCAGCTCAATGACTTTGGCTTCGTCAATTTCCACGCCAAGGCCCGGCTTCATTAATGGTTTGAAGAAACCGCCTTCCATGCTGAAGTCTTCTTTGTTTTTCACAAAGTCGAGCAGTTCCGCGCCCTTGTTATAGTGAATGCCCATGCTCTGTTCCTGGAACACGGCGTTGCGCGAGACGAAGTCGACGTGCAGACAGGCCGCCAGCGCAATCGGTCCGAGCGGGCAGTGCGGAGCCAGCGCCACATCGTAGGCTTCGGCCATTCCGGCAATTTTGTAGCATTCGGTGATGCCGCCCGCGTGAGAGAGGTCCGGCTGCAGGATCGCAATGCCGCCCGCTTCCAGAACACGCTTGAACTCGAAGCGCGAGAACATACGCTCCCCCGCCGCGATGGGAATGTGCGTCTGTTCAGCCAGTTTCGGGTAATACTCGGCCTGCTCGGCCAGCACCGGCTCTTCGATAAACAGCGGACGATACGGCTCCAGCTCTTTAATCAATACTTTGGCCATCGGCGCGCTGACGCGTCCGTGGAAATCCAGGCCAAACTCAATCTCGTTGCCGAACGCCTCGCGGATTTGCGCCACGGTATTTACCGCACGGTCTACCGCACGCGAGTTGTCGATAACCCCCATCTCTTCACAGCCGTTGAGTTTGAAGGTGTCAAAGCCAATGCTGCGCAACTGCGTGATACCGTCGATCACTTCCGCAGGACGGTCCCCGCCAACCCAGCTGTAGGCTTTGATTTTGTCACGCACCAGGCCGCCCATAAGCTGCCAGACAGGGGCATTCAGCACTTTGCCTTTGATATCCCACAGCGCCTGGTCGATACCCGCGATGGCGCTCATCAGGATCGGACCACCACGGTAGAATCCTGCACGGTACATCACCTGCCAGAGGTCGTTGATGCGCGCCGGGTCCTGACCAATCAGGTATTCCTCTAACTCGTGCACTGCGGCTTCAACGGTGCGCGCACGCCCTTCAATCACCGGCTCGCCCCAGCCAACCACGCCTTCGTCGGTTTCGATTTTCAGGAACATCCAACGCGGCGGTAAACGGTACGTGGTGAGTTTGGTTATTTTCATTTCACTGCCTCTCGATACGCTTTAACAAATGCAGCCGCCTGCTGTGCGGTACGTTCTACGGACTGTCCGGCGCGATACAGATCGCTGCCCAGCCCCGCGCCGACACAACCTGCGTTTATCCACTGGTCCAGGTTTTCTGGCGTTACACCGCCCACGGCAAAGACCGGCACGCTGGCGGGCAATACCGCCTTCAGGGCTTTGATGTAGTCCGGACCAAAAGCCGATGACGGGAAAATTTTGAGCGACTGCGCACCGGCATCAAGGGCGGTAAAGGCTTCTGTTGCCGTGGCGCAACCAGGGCAGACGGTCATGCCGTAACCCACCGCACGGCGGATCACCTCTGGCTTAATATTTGGCGTCACAATGAGTTTGCAGCCCATTTTTGCAAGCTGGTCCACCTGCTCCGGCTGCAACACGGTTCCCGCGCCAATCAGCGCTTTATCGCCATACGCATCCACCACCGCCGGAATGCTTTTTTCCCACTCCGGGGAGTTGAGCGGGATTTCCACCGCGTCGAACCCG
Source organism: Enterobacter sp. MALB-1 (assembly GCF_041021625.1). NCBI lineage: Bacteria > Pseudomonadati > Pseudomonadota > Gammaproteobacteria > Enterobacterales > Enterobacteriaceae > Enterobacter > Enterobacter sp. MALB-1. The sequence continues at coordinate 39,949 of NZ_JBDPJL010000001.1, read as the reverse complement.
GCGTCGATCACCGCGCCGACGTGGGCTAACGCCTCATCGGGCGTGATACCGCGCAAAATCGCGATAAGGGGAAGATTAGTTTGCCACTGCATGAGCGATGCTCCTTATTCCTGCCTGAAATGCCGTATCGCCGGACACCGTTGAAACGTCACGCCCAATGGCGCGAAACGCCTGCTCATAGCGCGACGTCAGCGATGCACCTGCGACAATCGTGATGACCTGCCCCTGCGCGACGAAATCACGCATGCTGGCGACTTCAGCGCCAATCAGCAGGCCGGAAAGAAACTCGCTGACCTGCTCGCGGGGAAGCGTTCCCAGCACGTGCGAGGCGCGAACCTCGAAAAGCTGCGGCAAAACGACAGGGGATGCGATCCCGCGCTCAAGCCCGGCGTTAAACGCCTCTGGCGAAACAATCTGTTCCGGTAACCCCGTACCCACCAGCGAATGATTAAGTAGTAAATGGTGTAATTCGCCGGTCATCACGGTACGAAAATCGTGGATTTGCTCTGTATCAGCCTGTACCCATTTGCAATGCGTTCCGGGCATGACGTAGACAGAAGAAGGAGAAAGCATGCGTGCGCCGAGCAGTTGTGTCTCTTCACCGCGCATCACGTTGTGGTTATCGTCTCGCGAGACGCACAAGCCTGGAATAATCCAGATATTGTCGCCAACGGACGTCAACTGTTCGCCAATGGCGGAGAAATGGGCAGGAACGGGCAGATAAGGTGCAACCTTCCAGCCCACGTTGCTGCCAACCATTCCTGCCATCACCACTGGCGTGGCGCTATCGCGCCAGTTTTGCGTCACCTCTGCTAACACCGCCTCAGGGGATTTACCTTTCAGGCGCGTCACGCCTGCTTCTGATTGCCTGCTCTCCAGGCACTGCTCACCCTGATAAAGCCAGGCGCGCAGGTTGGTTGATCCCCAGTCAATTGCGATGTAGCGAGATGTCATGTGATTTCCTTCAACCTTCGTGTCGAGCTGGCGATCATGGTGAGCGCCGCCTGCTCTGCCGCATCGCCGTCCTGATGCCGTATCGCATCGAACAGCGCTTTATGTTCCTGGAGCGTTTTCGGCATGTTGGCCTCATCGCCCATCCAGGTACGTTCAAATACTGCTCGCTGTAGCGAGCTGATCGCCACGCTAAGCTGCTGTAATACCGGGTTATGCACCGACTGCAGCACCGCTTCGTGGTAGCGAATATCCGCCTCGTTGAACGCATCACGATTCTGGTTATTGGCGATCATGTCGTTTAAAGCCGACTCTATCTGCGCCAGGTCGCCAGAGGTTGCGCGTTCTGCCGCCCAGCGGGCGATTGCCGGTTCCACCAGGTTTCGCACCTCGCTCATCGCGCCAATCAGCCGTGGGTCGTAGTCGTTTTCCAGCACCCACTGCAATACATCGGTATCGAGGTAGTTCCACTGGTTGCGCGGCGCAACAAACGCGCCGCGATAACGCTTCATTTCAATCAGCCGCTTCGCCATCAGCGAGCGAAAGACTTCCCGGATAATGTTGCGCGAGGTTTCAAACTCTTCGCACAGTTCAGCCTCTGCAGGTAGCGGCGAACCGGGAACGTATTTGCCACCCACAATTTGGGTTCCCAGCGTGATCACAATGCGATCGGTTTTGTTAAGCGTCATGGAGAGTCCTTGTGCTCTGTAAGTCCATCACTACTTTACCTCGACCGCTGAATTTCGCCTCACTTTTGCAGTACAAACGTGATGCTATTCGTCATTGCTGTGGTTGTAATGTAGTACAATCAATTAATGTTGTACTACAATCCAGATCACAAAAAGAACAATTCGATAAATTCAGAGCCAAAAAAAGCCCCGGTTGATAACCGAGGCTGATGTTTTAGAGCCGCTGTTACTGAAGCACAAATTTCTCGATCGCCCAGGCAACACCGTCTTCCAGGTTGGATTTGGTGACGAAATTAGCCACTTCTTTCACCGACGGGATCGCGTTATCCATCGCCACACCCATACCCGCGTATTCAATCATCGCGATGTCATTTTCCTGGTCACCCAGCGCCATGATCTCTTCCGGTTTAATCCCTAACGCATCAGCAAGCGATTTCACACCTGTGCCTTTATTGACGCGTTTATCGAGGATTTCCAGGAAGTACGGCGCACTTTTCAGCACGGTGTATTTCTCTTTTACCTCCGCCGGGATGCGCGCGATGGCCTTGTCCAGGATTTCAGGCTCATCGATCATCATCACTTTCAGGAACTGGGTGCTCGGGTCCATCTTCTCTGCTTCGCAGAACACCAGCGGAATGGTGGCAACAAAGGATTCATGCACGGTGTAGTAGCTGATATCGCGGTTGGCGGTATAGAGCGTATTGCGATCGAGCGCGTGGAAGTGGGAACCAACGTCGCGGGACAGTTTTTCCAGGAACAGGTAATCGTCATAGTTCAGCGCGGTTTGTGCCACCGTGCTGCCATCTGCGGCCTTCTGCACCAGCGCACCGTTGTAAGTGATGCAGTAATCACCCGGCTGATTCATGTGCAGCTCTTTCAGGTAGCTGTGCACGCCAGCATACGGACGACCGGTAGTCAGCACTACGTTCACCCCTTTTTCACGCGCAGCCGCAATCGCGTTTTTAACGGCAGGAGAGATAGTGTGGTCTGGCAGCAACAGTGTGCCGTCCATATCGATTGCAATGAGTTTGATGGCCATGAGATCCCCGGTTTGAATGAGTCTGTACTCATGCTAACGCGATTCCGCTCAAAAAACACGGTAAGAAAGGAGGATGAGCCTGGAGAGGGGATTCCCCTTTTCCACCTAAAGAAAAGCCCGGTGGCGCTAACGCTTACCGGGCCTGTTGAACCTACAAAGACAACGATTTAGATATCGATATTCGCCGCTTTCAGGGCATTCTCTTCGATGAAGGCACGGCGAGGTTCAACCGCATCGCCCATCAGGGTAGTGAACAGCTGGTCCGCAGCGATCGCGTCTTTAACGGTCACGCGCAGCATGCGACGGCTTTCCGGGTCCATGGTGGTTTCCCACAGCTGATCCGGGTTCATTTCGCCCAGACCTTTATAACGCTGAATGGAGAGACCACGACGGGACTCTTTCACCAGCCATTCCAGCGCCTGCTCAAAGCTGGCAACCGGCTGACGACGCTCGCCACGTTCGATAAACGCATCGTCTTCGATAAGGCCACGCAGCTTCTCGCCAAGCGTACAGATACGACGGTATTCCGGGCCGGTCACAAACTCGTGCTCCAGCGGGTAGTCGGTATCGACGCCGTGAGTACGCACGCGAACGATCGGCTCGAACTGCTGCTCAGCGTTCTGCTGAACATCGAATTTCCACTGGCTGCCGTGCTGTTCTTTCTCGTTCAGCTCGCTCACCAGGGTGTTCACCCAGCGGGTAACGGTCTGTTCGTTGCTCAGATCGGCTTCTGTCAGAGTTGGCTGATAAATCAGCTCTTTCAACAGCGCTTTTGGATAACGACGCTCCATACGGCCAATCATCTTCTGCGTGGCGTTAAACTCAGACACCAGACGCTCCAGCGGCTCGCCTGCCAGTGCTGGTGCGCTGGAGTTCGCGTGCAGGGTCGCGCCATCAAGGGCAATCGCGATCTGGTATTGATCCATCGCGTCGTCATCTTTGATGTACTGTTCCTGTTTGCCTTTCTTCACTTTGTACAGCGGCGGCTGGGCAATGTAGACGTGACCACGCTCAACGATTTCCGGCATCTGACGGTAGAAGAAGGTCAACAGCAGCGTTCGGATGTGCGAGCCGTCGACGTCCGCATCGGTCATGATGATGATGCTGTGATAACGCAGTTTATCCGGGTTGTACTCGTCACGGCCGATACCGCAGCCGAGTGCCGTAATGAGCGTCGCCACTTCCTGAGAAGAGAGCATCTTATCGAAGCGCGCCTTCTCAACGTTGAGGATTTTACCCTTCAGCGGCAGGATAGCCTGGTTTTTACGGTTACGGCCCTGCTTCGCAGAACCGCCCGCGGAGTCCCCTTCCACCAGGTACAGTTCAGAGAGCGCCGGGTCGCGTTCCTGACAGTCAGCCAGTTTGCCCGGCAGACCGGCTAAGTCCAGCGCGCCTTTACGACGGGTCATTTCACGGGCTTTACGCGCCGCTTCACGGGCACGTGCCGCGTCGATAATTTTACCGACCACGATTTTCGCGTCGGATGGGTTTTCCAGCAGGTATTCGCTCAGCAGTTCGTTCATCTGCTGTTCCACCGCCGATTTCACCTCAGAAGAGACCAGCTTGTCTTTGGTCTGAGAGGAGAACTTCGGATCGGGCACCTTCACGGAGACAACAGCAATCAGGCCTTCACGGGCATCATCACCGGTGGCGCTGACTTTCGCTTTTTTGCTGTAGCCTTCTTTGTCCATATAGGCGTTCAGAGTACGGGTCATCGCCGCGCGGAAGCCCGCAAGGTGAGTACCACCGTCACGCTGTGGAATGTTGTTGGTGAAGCAGTAGATGTTTTCCTGGAAACCGTCGTTCCACTGCAGCGCCACTTCCACGCCGATACCGTCTTTTTCGGTGGAGAAGTAGAAGATATTCGGGTGAATTGGCGTTTTGTTCTTGTTCAGATACTCAACGAACGCCTTGATACCACCTTCATAGTGGAAGTGGTCTTCTTTGTTGTCGCGTTTGTCACGCAGACGAATTGAGACGCCGGAGTTCAGGAACGACAGTTCACGCAGGCGTTTCGCCAGGATGTCGTACTCGAATTCGGTGACGTTGGTAAAGGTTTCGAGGCTCGGCCAGAAACGCACCATCGTACCGGTTTTATCGGTATCGCCCGTGACAGCCAGCGGGGCCTGCGGCACGCCGTGGGTGTAAAGCTGACGGTGAATTTTGCCTTCGCGCTGGATAACAAGCTCCAGCTTCTGCGACAGGGCGTTAACCACGGACACGCCTACGCCGTGCAGACCGCCGGAAACTTTATAGGAGTTATCGTCGAACTTACCGCCTGCGTGCAGAACAGTCATGATCACTTCCGCAGCCGATACGCCCTCTTCCGGGTGAATACCGGTTGGGATGCCACGACCATCATCGGTAACGGACACGGAGTTATCCGCGTGAATCGTCACCACGATATCTTTACAGTGACCTGCGAGCGCTTCGTCGATAGCGTTATCTACCACCTCGAATACCATGTGGTGCAGACCGGTGCCGTCATCCGTATCGCCGATATACATACCAGGGCGCTTACGCACCGCATCCAGCCCTTTCAGGACTTTGATACTGGAGGAGTCATAAGAATTCGACATCAACGTTTCTCGCTCATTTCAACTTGGGTTAATCCGTTATTTTACCCTTTTCCACGGTAAACATCTTCGAATTTTCGTCCGACATGTCTATAACGTGTTCAGCGCTAATGGCGCTGACGAAAACCTGCGACTGCGTAGCTTTTAAGCGGCTGGCAAGCAGCCCGCGCCGCGCATCATCAAGTTCCGAGGCAAAATCATCTATCAGATACAGGCAGCGTCGCCCGCTCTCGCGGGTTAAAAACTCCCCCTGCGCCAGGCGCAGCGCGCACATCAGCAGCTTGAGCTGCCCACGTGATAGCGTATCTTCGACCGGCGCGCCGTCTGCACGAATGCGGAAATCCGCCTTGTGCGGGCCGTGCGCGGTGTAGGTCAACATGCGGTCGCGCTCGAAATTTCTCTCCAGCACGTCGGCATAATCTGTCTCTTTCTCCCAGCCGCGCTGGAAGGAGAAGGTAAGAGAAAACTCGGGTAAAAACTGTTTGCAGGTGTCGGCCATATCTTCGGCGATACCTGCGCTGTATTCGGCACGCCAGCGGCTGATTTGTTCCGCGAGGGGAATTAATTCCTTGTCCCACGGACGTAACTGGGCGTAACGCGTGACCTGGCGCAACGCGGCGTTACGCTGCTTGAGCAGACGCTTCAGGTTACTCCAGGCGTTAAAGAAACCGGCTTCGTTGTGAAAGCATCCCCAGTCGAGGAACGCTCTTCTGTATTTGGGGCCGCCGTTGAGTAAAGTAAACCCCTCAGGCGTAATCAGCTGCATCGGCATCAACAGCGCCAGCTCCGCCACTTTGTGACCGTCGGTGCCGTCGATGCGCACCTTGCTGTCGCCCTGCTTGTCTTTGGTCAGGCCGATGGCGGTTTCCCGCTCTTCACCCTGTAAACGCCCGTGCAGAACAAAAGATTCCTGCTCATGGCGAATGACGCGACCAATCTGCAAACTGCGAAACGCCCGACCGTGGCCGAGCGTATAGATGGCTTCCAGCACGCTGGTTTTGCCGCTGCCGTTCGCGCCAACCAGGAAATTAAAGCCAGGGGATAAAGCGAGATCCGCGCTTTCAATGTTGCGAAAGTCGCGGATCAACAGACGGGTGAGCGACATTACAGTCTCATTGGCATGACAACATAAGCAGCCGACTGTGATGCGGCATCTTCAATCTGTACGCTCGAAACGGAGTCGGTCAGCAGAATGCGAACGTTCTCGCATTTCAGTGCATTCAGCACATCCAGCACGTAGCTGACGTTGAAGCCGATTTCCATCTCAGCCCCGGCGTAGGTGACGTCCAGAATCTCTTCTGCCTCTTCCTGCTCCGGGTTATTGGCGGTGATTTTGATCTGGTTTTCACTCACATACAGACGCACACCGCGGAATTTCTCGTTAGAGAGAATAGCCGCACGGGCAAATGCCTGCTTGAGGATATCGCAGCCCGCTTCCAGCGTTTTGTCCGGGTTCTTCGGCAATACGCGGCGATAATCCGGGAAACGTCCATCAACGAGCTTGGAGGTGAAAACAAAATCGCCAACGTGTGCGCGGATGTTATTGCTGCCGATCTGCACGCGCAGCGGCGTATCGCCACCGTCGAGCATACGCATCAGCTCAATGACGCCTTTACGCGGCACGATCACCGAATGGTTTGGCAATGAATCGCCAATCGGCATGGAGCAGACCGCCAGACGGTGGCCGTCGGTCGCTACGGTACGCAGCTCTTCACCTTCGGTTTCGAACAGCATGCCGTTTAAGTAGTAACGAACGTCCTGGTGCGCCATGGAGAACTGCGTGGCTTCAATCAGACGCTTCATCGTTGCCTGCGGCAGGGTGAATTCAACTTCGCTCTGCCAGTCGTCCAGGTTCGGGAAATCTGCAGCAGGTAACGTGGAGAGCGAGAAACGGCTGCGGCCAGAGCGTACCAGCATACGGTCGCCCTCCAGCTGCACCGCAATTTCAGCGCCTTCCGGCAAGCCGCGGCAGATATCAAAGAATTTACGTGCCGGAACCGTGGTCGCGCCTGCGTCGTGCGGCTGAGTCAGCGTAACGCGCGCGATCATTTCCATTTCCAGGTCTGTGCCGGTCAGCGACAGCGTACCGTCCGCGACCTGAAGCAGCAGGTTTCCGAGAATAGGCAGCGTTGGGCGGCCACCTAATGGGCCACTCACCTGTTGCAGCGGTTTTAATAAATGTTCACGTTCAACGGTAAATTTCATAGCGTCACGATGATAATGTTCTGATTAAATTGGAAAAATCTTCTTTTATGTCGTGGCTTTCTTCGCGTAACTGCTCAATCTTACGACAAGCGTGCAGCACGGTCGTATGGTCACGGCCACCAAACGCATCGCCGATTTCCGGCAGACTGTGGTTGGTTAACTCCTTTGCCAGCGCCATCGCCATCTGACGCGGACGCGCCACCGAGCGGGAACGACGTTTAGACAGTAAATCTGCCACTTTGATTTTGTAATACTCGGCCACGGTCTTCTGAATATTGTCGATAGTGACCAGTTTTTCCTGCAATGCCAACAAATCACGCAGCGCTTCACGCACAAAATCGATGGTGATGGCGCGACCGGTGAAGTTGGCATTGGCGATAACGCGGTTCAGCGCCCCTTCCAGCTCACGGACGTTAGAACGCAGGCGTTTGGCGATAAAGAACGCCACTTCACCCGGCAGGCGAATGTCGTTCTCATCGGCTTTTTTCATCAGGATCGCGACGCGGGTTTCCAGCTCCGGTGGCTCGATCGCCACGGTCAGGCCCCAGCCGAAGCGGGATTTCAGACGATCTTCAACACCGTTGATCTCTTTTGGATAACGATCCGAGGTCAAAATGATCTGCTGATTACCTTCCAGCAGGGCGTTGAAGGTGTGGAAAAACTCTTCCTGCGATCGTTCTTTGTTGGCGAAGAACTGAATGTCATCGATCAGCAGCGCGTCAACGGAACGATAGTAGCGTTTAAACTCTTCGATCGCATTGTTTTGCAGGGCTTTTACCATGTCCTGAACGAAGCGCTCGGAGTGCATATACACCACTTTCGCATTGGGCTTGCGCGCCATAATGCCGTTACCCACTGCGTGCAGCAGGTGCGTTTTACCGAGACCCGTGCCGCCATACAGGAACAGCGGGTTATAAGCACCACCGGGGTTATCGGCAACCTGGCGAGCCGCCGCGCGCGCCAGCTGGTTCGATTTACCTTCAACGAAGTTATCGAACGTGTGTTTAACGTTAACGTTAGAGCGGTAGGTTGGCTCGGCGGGTGCAGGAACGTTATCCCAGCCCTGACGGGCAGGTGCGACGCGAGGGGCCGGAGCGGGTGCCGCCTGAGCAGGCGTCGCCACATTCACGGTTTCACGAACAGTTTGGGTGACCGGCTTTGTTCCCACTTCAAAGCGCAGTTGCGGGGCATCCGTCCCGCAGAAATCGTTCAGCAGTCCATTGATATTATTAAGGTACTTGTCCCTTACCCAATCGAGCACAAAACGGTTTGGCGCATACAAAGCCAGCGTGTTATCGCTCAGTTCCGCCTGCAACGGGCGGATCCACATACTGAATTCTGTGGCTGGTAACTCATCCTGCAATCGGGCAAGACACTGCTGCCAAAGCGAAAGTGACACGGCGGACTCCACTCGAACAATAAAAGAAAACTATTGAATATTCATGATTGTTGGCGCACATCGACATGACCCTGTGCAAAAGGGTGACGTGCGAATTGCTATCTGCAATTTTATCCTGACCAGGTTCCTGAGATCCCGATCGGGACCGCGGATCATAGCCTAAACTGAGCCAGAGATCTTCTGTTTCTCACAGATTCTTCCCGATTTATCCACAGGAAGATCCGAAACCGGGTAAGTGTAAACGATCCTGGCGCAAGTGCCCCACGATTTAGGCCGCATATTGGAAAAATTAATGAGCACAGACAATTTTTTGCTTAAATGATCTAACGAAGATCCGGGACGATCCTTGCGCTTTGTAGGGGAGGCCGTATAATCCTCGACCCGGCGCGTGATGCTCATCTTCCTGCGTCGTCCGTTGCTCATTTTTCACGCGAAAACGTGCGGAAATACGCAGGGATTTAAGGAAAGAGAATTGACTCCGGAGTGTACAATTATTACAATCCGGCCTCTTTAATCACCCACGGCTTCGGCGTCCGTCATTCGAAACTCGGTCGGGCATCCGCAAAAGTCATGAATTTTTTCAAGTTTAGGTAGAAATCGCCATGAAACGCACTTTTCAACCGTCTGTACTGAAGCGCAACCGTTCTCACGGCTTCCGTGCTCGTATGGCTACTAAAAATGGTCGTCAGGTTCTGGCACGTCGTCGTGCTAAAGGCCGCGCTCGTCTGACCGTTTCCAAGTAATAAAGCTAACCCCTGAGTGGTTAAGCTCGCATTTCCCAGGGAGTTACGTTTGTTAACTCCCACTCATTTCACTTTCGTCTTCCAGCAGCCACAACGGGCTGGCACGCCGCAAATCACCATCCTCGGCCGCCTGAATTCGCTGGGGCATCCCCGCATCGGTCTCACAGTCGCCAAGAAAAACGTTAAGCGTGCGCATGAACGCAACCGGATTAAACGTCTGACGCGTGAAAGTTTCCGTTTACGTCAGCACGAACTGCCTTCAATGGATTTCGTGGTGGTGGCTAAAAAAGGGGTTGCCGACCTCGATAACCGTGCTCTCTCGGAAGCGTTGGAAAAATTATGGCGCCGCCACTGTCGCCTGGCTCGCGGGTCCTGATAGCCCTTATCAGGGTCTATCAACGCCTGATTAGTCCGCTACTCGGGCCACATTGCCGTTTCACGCCAACGTGCTCAAGCTACGGAATTGAGGCATTGCGCAGGTTTGGAGTGATAAAAGGCAGTTGGTTGACGGTGAAACGCGTATTAAAATGCCACCCTTTACACCCAGGTGGAGACGATCCCGTCCCCCCCGGACCCTTTGATACCAGAGAACACTAACGATGGATTCGCAACGCAATCTTCTTATCATCGCTTTGTTGTTCGTGTCTTTCATGATCTGGCAGGCATGGGAACAGGATAAAAATCCTCAACCCCAGCAGCAGACCACGCAGACCACGACCACCGCAGCGGGTAGCGCCGCCGACCAGGGCGTACCGGCCAGTGGCCAGGGGAAACAGATTACGGTTAAGACCGATGTGCTTGAGCTGACTATCAACACCCGTGGTGGTGATGTTGAGCAGGCGCTGCTGTTGACCTACCCGAAAGAGCTGAAGTCTACCGAACCGTTCCAGTTACTGGAAACCACGCCTGAGTTTATCTACCAGGCGCAGAGCGGCCTGACCGGTCGTGATGGCCCGGATAACCCGGCTAACGGTGCGCGTCCACTGTATAACGTCGAGAGCGATACCTTTGTACTGGCTGATGGCCAGAACGAACTCGCGATCCCGATGACCTACACTGACGCCGCGGGCAACACCTTCACCAAAACCTTCACCCTGAAGCGCGGTGAGTATGCGGTGAACGTGGGCTACAGCGTACAAAACGCCGGTGCGAAACCGCTGGAAGTGTCGACCTTCGGTCAGCTTAAGCAGTCCATCAACCTGCCGTCTCACCGTGACACCGGAAGCAGCAACTTTGCGCTGCATACCTTCCGTGGCGCGGCGTACTCCACGCCTGATGCGAAATACGAGAAATACAAATTCGACACCATTGCCGATAACGAAAACCTGAACGTCAGCGCTAAAGGCGGTTGGGTGGCGATGCTGCAACAGTATTTCGCGACGGCATGGGTGCCGAATAACGACGGAACAAATAACTTCTACACCGCGAACCTGGGCAACGGTATTGCAGCCATCGGCTACAAATCTCAGCCGGTTCTGGTTCAGCCGGGTGAAACCGGTAAGCTGGCAAGCACCCTGTGGGTCGGCCCGGAAATCCAGGACAAAATGGCTGCCGTGGCACCACACCTGGACCTGACCGTAGATTACGGCTGGTTGTGGTTCATCTCTCAGCCGCTGTTTAAGCTGCTGAAGTTCATCCACAGCTTCCTGGGTAACTGGGGCTTCTCCATCATCGTTATCACCTTTATCGTTCGTGGCATCATGTACCCGCTGACTAAAGCGCAGTACACCTCCATGGCGAAGATGCGTATGCTGCAGCCGAAGATTGCGGCAATGCGTGAGCGTCTGGGCGATGACAAGCAGCGTCAGAGCCAGGAGATGATGGCCCTGTATAAAGCAGAGAAAGTGAACCCACTGGGCGGTTGCTTCCCTCTGATTATCCAGATGCCAATCTTCCTTGCGCTGTACTACATGCTGATGGGCTCCGTTGAGCTGCGCCATGCGCCGTTCGCGCTGTGGATCCATGACTTGTCTGCACAGGACCCGTACTACATCCTGCCGATCCTGATGGGCGTGACGATGTTCTTCATCCAGAAGATGTCTCCGACCACCGTGACCGACCCGATGCAGCAGAAGATCATGACCTTTATGCCGGTCATCTTCACCGTGTTCTTCCTGTGGTTCCCGTCAGGTCTGGTGCTGTACTATATCGTCAGCAACCTGGTGACCATCATCCAGCAGCAGCTGATTTACCGTGGTCTGGAAAAACGTGGCCTGCATAGCCGCGAAAAGAAAAAGTCCTGATTCGGTAAGTTAACGCTAAAATAAGGGCGGTCGATTGACCGCCTTTTTTATTTGTATTGAACGAGAGCAACCATGAGCCATAACGACACTATCGTCGCCCAGGCAACCCCACCGGGACGCGGTGGTGTAGGCATTCTGCGTATTTCCGGCCTGAAGGCGCGCGAGGTGGCTGAAGCGGTGCTGGGTAAACTGCCAAAGCCGCGCTACGCTGATTACCTGCCGTTTAAAGATGCCGACGGCACCCCGCTGGACCAGGGCATTGCGCTGTGGTTCCCCGGCCCGAACTCCTTTACTGGTGAAGATGTGCTGGAACTTCAGGGCCACGGCGGGCCGGTTATCCTCGACCTGCTGTTAAAACGTATTCTGACATTACCTGGCCTGCGTATAGCAAAGCCGGGTGAATTCTCCGAGCGTGCATTTCTGAACGATAAGCTCGACCTGGCGCAAGCCGAGGCGATTGCTGACCTGATCGACGCCAGTTCTGAACAGGCGGCCCGCTCTGCGCTGAACTCGCTGCAGGGGGCATTTTCCGCGCGCGTGAATCATCTTGTGGAAGCACTCACTCACCTGCGCATCTACGTGGAAGCCGCTATCGACTTCCCGGATGAGGAGATCGATTTCCTCTCTGACGGCAAAATCGAAGCTCAGCTCAACCAGGTGATGAACGATCTCGACGCCGTTCGCGCCGAAGCGCGTCAGGGCAGCCTGCTGCGTGAAGGGATGAAGGTAGTCATTGCCGGACGTCCTAATGCCGGGAAATCGAGCCTGCTGAACGCCCTGGCGGGACGTGAAGCGGCGATCGTGACTGATATAGCCGGAACCACCCGCGATGTATTGCGCGAACATATTCATATCGACGGGATGCCGCTGCACATCATCGACACCGCTGGCCTGCGCGATGCCAGCGACGAAGTGGAACGCATCGGTATCGAACGTGCCTGGCAGGAGATCGAGCAGGCTGACCGCGTGCTGTTTATGGTGGACGGCACCACGACTAATGCCGTTGACCCGGCAGAGATCTGGCCGGACTTTATCGCCCGTCTGCCCGCCAAATTGCCGATTACCGTGGTGCGTAACAAAGCGGACGTTACCGGCGAAACGCTGGGCATCAGCGATGTGAATGGTCACTCACTCATTCGCCTGTCGGCGCGTACCGGTGAAGGCGTGGACGATCTGCGTAACCATCTGAAGCAGAGCATGGGCTTTGATACCAGCATGGAAGGTGGCTTCCTGGCGCGTCGTCGCCATTTGCAGGCGCTGGAAGAAGCGGCTCGCCATCTCGACCAGGGTAAAGCACAGCTGATTGGCGCGTGGGCGGGGGAACTGCTGGCGGAAGAATTGCGCCTGGCGCAGCAGAATCTGAGCGAGATCACCGGGGAGTTTACGTCGGACGATCTGCTGGGACGGATTTTCTCGAGCTTCTGTATTGGTAAGTAACCCTCGCTAACCCGTGGTGATTTCCTCCCAGGAAATCACCATTGTCCAAACGGCAACTCGCTTAATCCCTTTTATCCCCCTATTCTGCATGCCTGCATCTATGGGGGGTTTATGGCTCGTTTTCTGTTTTGTAGTTTTGCGCTGGTTCTGCTTTATCCGTCGGGCATTGATATGTATCTGGTGGGATTACCGCACATCGCCCGCGATCTGGGTGCCAGCGAAGCGCAGCTGCATATCGCGTTTTCGGCCTACCTCGCGGGGATGGCATCGTCGATGGTCTTTGCCGGGAAAGTCGCCGACAAAGCCGGTCGTCAGCCCGTCGCCATTACCGGTGCCATTATCTTTGCGCTGGCTTCTGTACTGTGCTCGCAGGCACAGGACAGCACCCTGTTCCTGGCGGGGCGTTTTATCCAGGGTATTGGTGCCGGTGGCTGTTACGTCGTCGCCTTCGCGATTCTGCGCGACACCTTAAGCGCCCAGCGCCGCGCTAAAGTGCTCTCCATGCTGAACGGTATCACCTGCATTATTCCGGTGCTGGCACCGGTTATCGGTTACCTGATCATGTTGAAATTCCCGTGGCAAAGCCTTTTCTGGACCATGGCGGCCATGGGCGCACTGGTCTTTATCCTGTCGATTTCGGTGTTGAAAGAGACCCATCCCGGCGCACAGAAAACGGGACATACCGCAACGATTCACCCGACAGAAAAGCTCCTGAACCGCTTTTTCCTCAGCCGTCTGGCTGTCACCACGTTGAGCGTGGCGGTGATCCTGACCTATGTAAACGTTTCCCCAGTTCTGCTGATGGAAACGATGGGTTTTGATCGCGGTGAGTATTCGACGGTGATGGCGTTAACCGCAATGGTCAGTATGGCCGTCTCTTTCTCAACACCGTTTGCACTGAATATCTTTCGCCAGCGCACGCTGATGCTCACCTCGCAGGCGCTGTTCCTGGCCGCGGGTGTGATTCTGGCAACCGCCAGCTCACACGCGATTATGCTGGTCGGTATCACGCTGATCTGCGCCGGGTTCTCAGTTGGGTTTGGCGTAGCAATGAGCCAGGCACTTGGTCCGTTCTCGCTGCGCGCGGGCGTGGCAAGTTCGGTACTGGGCATCGCACAGGTCTGCGGTTCGTCGCTGTGGATTTGGCTGGCAGCGGTAATCGGCCTTAACGCGCTGAATATGCTGATCGGGATACTGATTGGCTGTAGCATGGTCTGCATCACCTTACTTATGGTCATCCATCCCGCAGCGCATTATGAAGAAGCCCATCAGCAGTCTCGATCTTAACCTTTTGCTTTGCCTGCAGCTTTTGCTGCAGGAGCGCAGCGTTACCAAAGCCGCGAAACGGATGAACGTGACGCCGTCTGCGGTGAGTAAATCGCTGGCCAAACTGCGTGACTGGTTCGACGACCCGCTGTTTGTGAAAACGCCGTTAGGGTTATTGCCAACGCCGCTGACGGTAAGCCTGGAGCAGGATCTGGCAGACTGGATGCAGATTGGCAACCAGATCCTCGATAAATTCCATCACGACTCACCTGGCGGACTAAAGTTTGAGCTGGCAGCGGAAACACCGCTGATGCTGATCCGGTTTAACGATCTGCTGGAAAAGGTAAACCAGCGCTACCCGCAGGCCACGGTGAAGATGCGCCACTGGGACTATGACTCGCTGGACGCCATTACGCGCGGGGAAGTGGATCTCGGCTTTACCGGGCGTGAAACACACCCGCGCTCACGCGAGTTGCTGAAGCTGATGCCGTGGTTTATCGACTACGAAATCCTGTTTAGTGACCGCCCGTGCGTCTACCTGCGCGAAGACCATCCGGCTCTTCAGGAGGAGTGGGATCTGGAGACGTTTCTGCGCTACCCGCATATCAGCATCTTCTGGGAGCGCAGCGACACCTGGGCGCTTGATGAGGTGCTAAAAGAGATGGGGCGTGAGCGAAATATTGCCATGAGCCTGCCTGGTTTCGAGCAGTCGATGTTTATGGCAGCGCAGCCCGGCCATAATTACATTGCTACCGCACCGCACTACTGCCATCACTATAATCAACTCCACCAGCGGAAGTTGATCACCCTCCCCATTCCCATCGATGAAGCGCAGGCAGAGAAGCTGACCGTACCCTTTACGCTGATCTGGCATAAACGGAACAGCCACAATCCTAAAATCGTCTGGCTGCGCGAGACGATTAAGGCGCTGTACGCTGCTTCAGGTCCTGTTTTTGCCTAAGAAAATGTAAAGTTCGGTCCTCAGGCTTCTCTTACGGCCATTTACTGATTAAAACAGGAGCTAAGTTGAGCGATAATAATGTAACCGTTTAACTAACAACGACCATTATCAAGGAGCGACAAATGGCTACGCACTTTGCACGAGGGATGCTGACAGAAGGGCGTCTCGTATCGGCCAGAATGTCTTCGGCCTGTCACAGTGAAGCGCTCAAGCTGCCGGAACATCGCAGGACGCGGTTTTTGGCTTCCCGAGCGCTCCTCGCAGAACTGATGTTTATGCTCTATGGCACCAGTGAATTGCCGGATATCATCACCCAGCCGGAAGGTCGCCCGGTCTTTGCGGACCCGGAGCTTCCACGCTTTTCCATCGCCTATACCGGCAATATTGTTGGCGTTGCGCTTACCACCGAAGGCGACTGCGGGCTGGATCTGGAACTTCAGCGCGCCACGCATGGTTTCCTCGGCGCAAACCCGCACGATGATTACCCGCTCTCCAGCAATGAAAAACTGTGGGTGCGCAACCAGAACGATCCCATTGAGGCCAGAGCCCAGCTCATCACCCTGCGCCAAAGCATTCGCAAACTCTGTGGCTGCGCGTCAGACGACGCCAGCCTGTTACAGCTGCTTCCTGGCTCCGGACGCCTGCGCGCCGCTAAAGCAGCGCTGGTGGAAGCACTCAGCGACGCAGAGGACGTATTGATCTGGTCTGTAGCCGTCACTCCCGCCATCGAGCGACTGAAAATCTGGGAATTTGACAGCAAACGTGGATGGCGTAGCCTTCCTGATGTGCCCGAGCGCGCCAACGAACCCGCCGCGCGCCTGATGCGATTAACCAGTTTACCGGCAGAAAAAGCATTCACCCTTAGCTGATCCGTTCAGGGTCATCATGATGAAACAGGAGTAATCATGTCTGATACGTTGAAAGTCGTTACGTTACTGGGAAGCCTGCGCAAAGGTTCATTTAACGGGATGGTTGCCCGCACGCTGCCACAGCTGGCACCAGCAGGCATGGAGATCGCCGCCCTGCCTTCCATTGGTGAAATCCCGCTTTATGATGCGGATGTGCAGCAGGAAGAAGGGTTTCCGCAAAGCGTTGAAGCGCTGGCGGAGCAAATCCGTCAGGCCGATGGCGTGGTCATCGTCACGCCAGAATACAACTATTCGGTTCCGGGTGGCCTGAAGAACGCCATCGACTGGTTATCCCGTTTACCGGAGCAGCCGCTATCGGGTAAACCCGTGTTGATCCAGACCAGCTCGATGGGGGCGATTGGCGGCGCGCGCTGTCAGTATCACCTGCGCCAGATCCTTGTGTTCCTGGATGCGATGGTGATGAACAAGCCGGAATTTATGGGCGGTGTGATTCAGAATAAGGTCGACCCGCAAACGGGTGAAGTGGTGGATCAGAGCACGCGTGAGCATCTGTCTGGCCAGTTGACGGCGTTTGGGGATTACATTAAGCGGGTGAAAGCCTGATAAAAAAGCCCGGTGGCGCTAACGCTTACCGGGCCTACACTCGTCAGTAGGTCAGGTAAGCGAAGCGCCACCTGACACCACAAACCGCACCTTAGTGCGCGTCAATAAACACAATCTTCAGCACAAACAGCAGCGCCACCACAATCACGCATGGGCTAAGTTCGCGGAAGCGACCGGTCCCGACTTTCATCACGCAGTAAGAGATAAAGCCCAGCGCGATACCTTCGGTGATCGAGAAGCTGAACGGCATCATCACCGCGGTAATAAACGCCGGAACCGCTTCGGTCAAATCTTCCCACTTCACACGCGCCAGGCTCGACGTCATGAGTACACCGACATAAATCAGCGCACCGGCTGCCGCATACGGTGGAACCATGCCCGCCAGCGGCGAAAGGAAGATCACCAGCAGGAACAGGATACCCACGACAACCGCCGTCAGGCCGGTACGACCACCCACGGACACGCCGGAAGAAGATTCAATGTAAGCGGTAACAGAAGAGGTGCCGATAAACGCGCCGGTAACAGAGGAAACACTGTCAACAAACAGCGCCTGCTTCATACGCGGGAATTTGCCTTTCTCATCCGCCAGGCCTGCTTTATCGGTCACGCCGATCAGCGTACCGGACGAGTCAAACAGGTTCACCAGCATGAAGGAGAAAATCACCCCCGCCAGGCCCAGGTTCAGGGAACCCGCCAGGTCTACGTGGCCAATCACGCTTGAAACGCTCGGTGGTGCAGAGACGATACCGCTGTAATGCACATCGCCCAGCATCCAGCCCAGCAGGGTGGTCACGACAATAGAGACCAGCACTGCCGCGTGAATATTACGGGAAGCCAGAATCGCGATGATAAAGAAGCCCAGCACCCCCAGCAGCACGCTGTGAGAAGTCAGGTTACCGATACTCACCAGCGTTTCCGGGTTCGCAACAATCACACCCGCGTTTTTCAGGCCCATCATACCAATGAACAGACCGATACCGCTGGTGATGCCCACGCGCAGGCTTACGGGGATATTGGCAATCATCCAGTAACGCACGCGGAAAATGGTCAGCAACAGCAGGCCAATCGCGCCCCAGAAGATAGCCCCCATCCCGACTTGCCACGGCAGGCCCATCGCCTGAACCACCACGAACGCGAAGAACGCATTCAGGCCCATTGCCGGAGCCAGCGCAACCGGAAGGTTGGCAAATACACCCATAAGAATGCTGCCAAGCGCCGCGATCAGACAGGTAGTAACGAAGACGGCGCTGGTATCCATGCCAGCCACGCCCAGAATTTGTGGGTTAACAAAAACGATATAGACCATCGTCAGGAAGGTGGTGAAACCGGCGATCACTTCGGTGCGTGCCGTGGTGCCGTGCTCGCGCAGTTTGAACACGCGCTCAAGCAAACCCTGACCAGATGTCTGGGTAGTGTGTTGTTGACTCATCATCAATTTCCGAACAAGGAGGGAAAATTCGTCGCTATCCTATACCAAAATGCGACAATAAGGGCGGTTACGAGATACTTTTTTTCATTGATTTTGCTTATACGGCAACGATTGCGTCTCGTTAAACTGCAGTACGTAAACGTTAAACTTGTTAAAAGGGAAAGGCATGTCCGAAATTGAAGCGGTATTTTTCGACTGCGACGGTACGCTGGTCGACAGTGAGGTCATTTGTTCCCGCGCGTATGTCGCCATGTTCCAGGAATTTGGCATTACGCTCGATCTCGAAGAGGTGTTCAAACGCTTTAAGGGCGTGAAACTCTACGAGATTATCGACATCATTAACGAAGAGCACGGGGTAGATCTGGCAAAAGCCGATCTGGAACCGGTGTACC
Source organism: Enterobacter sp. MALB-1 (assembly GCF_041021625.1). Taxonomy (NCBI): domain Bacteria; kingdom Pseudomonadati; phylum Pseudomonadota; class Gammaproteobacteria; order Enterobacterales; family Enterobacteriaceae; genus Enterobacter; species Enterobacter sp. MALB-1. Next base: position 21,147 of record NZ_JBDPJL010000001.1, on the reverse strand, counting down.
GCGCCGAGGTCGCACGCCTTTTCGACTCAGAACTGGAAGTTATCGCTGGTGCTAACGCGCTGCTGGACGCGATGACGGTGCCAATCTGCGTGGTCTCTAACGGCCCGGTCAGCAAAATGCAGCATTCGCTGGGTAAGCTGGAAATGTTGCATCATTTCCCGGAAAAACTGTTCAGCGGCTACGATATCCAGCGCTGGAAACCCGATCCGGCCCTGATGTTCCATGCGGCGAAGGCAATGAACGTCAACGTAGAGAATTGTATTCTGGTCGATGACTCGTCTGCGGGCGCGCAGTCGGGAATTGATGCGGGCATGGAGGTGTTTTACTTCTGTGCCGATCCGCACAACAAGCCGATCGATCATCCAAAAGTGACGACCTTTACCGATCTGGCGCAGTTGCCGGAGCTGTGGAAGGCGCGCGGGTGGAATATTACTCGTTAAAAAAACAAAGCCGGATGGCGCTAACGCTTATCCGGCCTACAGGGCTCGTAGGCCCGGTAAGCGCAGCGCCACCGGGCATATTTACGCGGATCACTCTTTCGGATCTTTCCCCGCCAGCAGCTTGTCCAGCTCATCACCGCCCACGTGACGGAAATCCTGCCCCTTCACGAAATAGAAGATGTATTCGCAAATGTTCTGGCAACGGTCACCGATACGCTCGATTGAGCGCGCGCAGAACAGCGCGGTCAGAACGCTTGGAATGGTTCGTGAATCTTCCATCATGTAGGTCATCAGCTGACGCACAATGCCTTCGTACTCCTGGTCGACTTTCTTGTCTTCACGGTAGATACGAATGGCTTCGTCCAGATCCATACGCGCGAAGGCATCCAGCACGTCGTGCAGCATCTGCACGGTGTGGCGGCCCAGCGACTCCAGGCTTACCAGTAGCGGCTGGTGCTGCTGAGAGAATTTCTCCAGCGCAGTACGGCAAATTTTGTCCGCAACATCACCAATACGCTCCAGTTCAGCGATAGTTTTGATGATCGCCATCACCAGACGCAGGTCGCTCGCCGTCGGCTGACGCTTCGCGATAATGCGCACACAGGCTTCGTCGATAGCGACTTCCATCATATTGACGTTTTTGTCACCTTCGATAACGCGCTTCGCCAGTTCGCTGTCCTGGTTATGCATGGCGGTAATCGCATCAGAAAGCTGCTGCTCCACCATACCGCCCATGGTCATCACCTGAGTGCGGATGCTTTCCAGTTCAGCGTTGAACTGTCCAGAAATATGTTTATTAAGGTTGAGATTATCCATAGCGCACTCCTAATCAGCCGTAACGGCCGGTGATGTAATCTTCCGTTTGTTTCTTCGCGGGCTTAGTGAACAGATCGTCCGTGTTACTGAACTCAATGAGCTCGCCCAGGTACATAAACGCCGTGTGGTCGGAACAACGCGCAGCCTGCTGCATGTTGTGGGTCACGATCACCACAGTGTAATCCTGCTTCAGCTCAGTGATCAGCTCTTCGATACGCCCGGTTGAGATTGGGTCCAGCGCTGAACAGGGCTCATCCAGCAGCAATACTTCCGGGCGAATGGCGATACCACGCGCAATACACAGACGCTGCTGCTGACCACCGGAGAGAGAGTACCCGCTCTGGTGCAACTTATCTTTGGTTTCGTTCCATAATGCGGCTTTGGTCAAGGCCCACTGCACGCGCTCGTCCATATCCGCGCGGGAGAGCTTCTCGAACAGGCGCACGCCAAACGCGATGTTGTCGTAAATCGACATCGGGAACGGCGTCGGTTTCTGGAACACCATGCCGACTTTCGCACGCAGCAGGGCGATATCCTGGGTATTGGTCAGGATGTTGTCGCCATCCAGCAGGATCTCGCCTTCTGCACGCTGTTCCGGATAGAGCGAATACATTTTGTTAAAGGTACGCAGCAGCGTGGATTTACCACAGCCAGACGGACCAATGAATGCCGTAACCTGGTTCTTCGCGATATCCAGGTTGATATTCTTCAGGGCATGGAATTTGCCGTAGTAGAAGTTCAAATCACGAACCTGAATCTTACCTGGGGCAGTATCAACCATACTCATTGACTTATTTCCTCATTCGACGCCGCGATGTGCCGCGCCGTAAAAATTAACCGTGTTTCTGCTTCGCGAAAATGACGCGCGCCAGAATGTTCAGCAACAGTACGCAAAGGGTAATGATCAGCACCCCGGCCCAGGCCAGTTGCTGCCATTCCGCGAATGGGCTCATCGCAAATTTAAAGATCGTTACCGGCAGGTTGGCGATCGGCTGCATCATGTCCGTGCTCCAGAACTGGTTGGAGAGGGACGTAAACAGCAGCGGTGCCGTCTCACCGGCAATACGCGCAACCGCCAGCAGGATACCGGTCATGATCCCGGAGACGGACGCTTTCAGCGTAATCGCGGAGATCATTTTCCATTTTGGCGTTCCCAGCGCGTAAGCCGCTTCACGCAGGCTATCCGGCACCAGTTTCAGCATGTTCTCGGTGGTTCGAATGACGATTGGTACCTGCAGCAGCGCCAGTGCAATCACACCTGCCCAGCCGGAGAAGTGCTCCATTTGCGCCACCACGACGGTGTAAACAAAGAGACCCACCACGATTGACGGTGCGGAAAGCAAGATGTCGTTAATAAAGCGAATCACTTCCGCCAGCCAGGATTTACGCCCGTATTCCGCCAGGTAGATACCCGCCATGATGCCAAGCGGTGTACCGAATACCGTCGCCCACAGGATCAGCAGCCCGCTGCCGGCCAGGGCATTCGCCAGACCGCCACCCGCGGTGTTTGGTGGCGGCGTCATTTCGGTGAACAGCGCAAGGGACATGCCATCGACACCGCGCACAATGGTGGAGAAGAGTATCCAGACCAGCCAGAACAGACCGAACGCCATCGTCGCCATTGAGAGCGTCAGTGCGATACGGTTTTTCGTGCGGCGCTTCGCCTGCATTTTGCGACGGGATTCCGCCAGCTGGGCTGTATTTTGCATTTCGAGAGTCGCCATTAGCGTGCCCCCTCATTTTTAGCGAGGCGCATAATCATCAGCTTGGAAATCGCCAGTACAATGAAGGTGATAACAAACAGGATCAGGCCCAGTTCCATCAGTGCCGCAACGTGCAGCCCGGATTCCGCTTCAGCGAATTCGTTCGCCAGCGCGGACGTAATACTGTTACCCGGCATGTAGAGCGAGGCGCTGTCGAGCTGGTAGGTGTTACCGATGATAAAGGTCACCGCCATGGTTTCACCCAGCGCGCGACCTAAGCCCAGCATGATGCCCCCGATAACCCCATTTTTGGTGAACGGGAGCACGATGCGCCAGATAACTTCCCAGGTGGTGCAGCCGATACCGTAGGCCGACTCTTTCATCATCACCGGGGTTTGTTCGAAGACATCGCGCATAACCGCCGCAATGTACGGAATGATCATAATGGCGAGGATCACGCCTGCCGCCAGGATACCAATACCAAATGCCGGGCCAGAAAAGAGTGCCCCCACAAACGGAATGGCGGAGAGAACATTACCCACCGGCTCCTGGAAGTACGTCGCAAACAGCGGCGCAAAGATAAACAGGCCCCACATGCCGTAAACGATACTTGGAATGGCCGCCAGCAGTTCAATGGCGATACCGAGCGGACGTCGCAGCCAGCCTGGTGCCAGCTCCGTCAGGAACAGGGCGATACCAAAGCTCACCGGAACCGCAATCAGCAGGGCGATGAACGAGGTGACCAGCGTGCCGTAAATCGGCACCAGCGCACCGTAGATATCGTTCGGTGCATCCCACTCTTTGGTCCACAGGAAGGAGAAACCGAATTTCTGGATGCTCGGCCAGGAGGAGAAAATCAGAGACACGATAATGCCGCCGAGCAGCAATAGCACAATCAGCGCAGCCAGTTTGACCAGTGCGCTGAAAATCATGTCACCTTTTTTACCCGGAGGGTTAAATGCAGGCTTGGTTGCAGCCATAAATTACTCTTCTGTTAAACGCGTTTACGAAATCGCCGGGTGGCGCTTGCGCTTACCCGGCCTACAGTCGGAACCGTAGGGCGGGAAGCGCAAGCGCCACCCGCCATTTTCGTCAGAATGCTAAATTAATACAATGCCTTACCGCTGCTGTCTTTCACGTTGGTTTTCCATGCAGCACGAATCTGCTCAACCACGCTGTCTGGCAGGCTGGCGTAATCCAGGTCATTAGCCTGTTTGCCACCATTTTTGTATGCCCAGTCGAAGAACTTCAGCACTTCAGCACCCTGCTCAGGTTTCTTCTGATCTTTGTGAACCAGAATGAAGGTGGTAGAGGTGATTGGCCAGGCGTCGTCGCCTTTCTGGTTAGTCAGATCCTGAGCGAAGGATTTGCTCCAGTCAGCGCCTTTCGCGGCGTTAGCAAAGTTCTCTTCGGTCGGGCTAACCGGTTTGCCGTCAGCAGAAACCAGCTTCGTGTAAGCCAGGTTGTTCTGTTTGGCGTAAGCGTATTCTACGTAACCGATAGAGCCTGGCAGACGCTGTACAAACGCGGCGATACCGTCATTCCCTTTACCGCCCAGACCGGTTGGCCAGTTAACGGTAGAGCCAGAGCCGACTTTAGATTTCCACTCTTCGTTCACTTTCGCCAGGTAGCTGGTGAAGACGAAGGAGGTGCCAGAACCGTCAGCGCGACGAACCACAGCGATGTTCTGAGAAGGCAGCTTCAGGCCTGGGTTGAGTTTCGCGATCGCTTCGTCATCCCATTTTTTGATTTTACCCAGGTAGATATCACCCAGGGTTTTGCCGTCCAGCACCAGCTCACCCGACTTCACGCCAGGCAGGTTGATCGCCAGAACGACACCACCGATAACGGTCGGGAACTGGAACAGGCCTTCCTGAGCCAGTTTGTCATCAGACAGAGGTGCATCTGATGCGCCGAAATCAACGGTGTTAGCGGTAATTTGTTTTACGCCACCGGAGGAGCCGATACCCTGATAGTTAACCTTGTTACCGGTTTCTTTCTGGTAGGTATCTGCCCATTTGGCATACACCGGCGCAGGGAAGGTTGCACCAGCGCCAGTCAGGCTTGCTGCTGCGAATACAGAGAAAGCGCTCAGAGATAAGGTCGCGGCGACAACAGTTGCGACAGTGGTACGCATAACTTTCATAATGTCTCCTGCAAGGATTTCGTAAATCGTTGTTTAGTGGCTACGATGAGCAAAATAGGACAAACAGGTGACAGATAAATGTACGAATTATGACAGTTTTATGACAATGAAAGTTTCACTTAAAAATCAGCAAAACTATTCTTAATTATCATTATGTTAGCCGCAAACATGACAGTACGTTTTCAGTTATATTTTCTTTATGTGACACTGAAAAAAGTAGCTGAAGATGACAGATTGTCATAAATAAAAACGAGAAAGAATTGATTAAAAACAAACCAGGCAGGGTAAAAAGCTCCACCAGAAGGTGGAGCCTGGAGAGATTATTCGACGGTTACGGATTTCGCCAGGTTACGCGGCTGGTCAACGTCGGTGCCTTTGATCAGCGCAACGTGGTAAGCCAGTAACTGCAGCGGAACGGTGTAGAAGATAGGTGCAATCATCTCTTCCACATGCGGCATCTCAATGATGTGCATGTTATCGCTGCTGGCGAAACCGGCATCTTTATCCGCAAAGACGTACAGTACACCGCCGCGGGCGCGCACTTCTTCGATGTTGGATTTCAGTTTTTCCAGCAGTTCGTTGTTTGGTGCCACAACGATAACCGGCATATCCGCATCAATCAGCGCCAGCGGGCCGTGTTTCAGCTCGCCTGCCGCGTAGGCTTCAGCGTGAATGTAAGAGATCTCTTTCAGCTTTAGCGCGCCTTCCAGCGCGATCGGATACTGATCGCCACGGCCCAGGAACAGCGCGTGATGTTTGTCAGAGAAATCTTCTGCCAGCGCTTCAATGCGTTTGTCCTGAGACAGCATCTGCTCAATGCGGCTCGGCAGCGCCTGCAGACCATGAACGATGTCGTGCTCAACGGAAGCATCTTCACCTTTCAGGCGCGCCAGCTTCGCCACCAGCATCAGCAGAACGGTCAGCTGCGTGGTGAACGCTTTGGTCGATGCTACGCCGATTTCAGTGCCCGCATTGGTCATCAGCGCCAGATCGGACTCACGTACCAGCGAGGAGCCCGGCACGTTACAAATCGCCAGCGAACCCAGGTAACCCAGCTCTTTAGAGAGACGCAGTGCCGCCAGGGTATCCGCCGTTTCGCCTGACTGAGAAAGGGTAATCATCAGGCTGTTACGACGCACCGCGGATTTGCGGTAGCGGAATTCAGAGGCGATTTCGACATCACACGGCACACCTGCCAGGGATTCAAACCAGTAGCGAGAAACCATACCGGAGTTGTAAGAGGTGCCACAGGCCACGATCTGAATGTGCTCAACCTTGCCCAGCAGTTCGTTCGCGTTTGCGCCCAGTTCGCTCAAATCAACTTCACCGTGGCTGATACGCCCGGTCAGGGTGTTTTTGATGGCATTCGGCTGCTCGTAAATCTCTTTCTGCATGTAGTGACGGTAAGCGCCTTTGTCACCCGCGTCGTACTGCAGGTTAGATTCGATCTCCTGGCGCTTCACCTGCTCGCCTTTGGTGTTGAACACCGTCACGCTGCGACGCGTCACTTCCGCAATATCGCCCTCTTCCAGGAAGATAAAGCGGCGGGTGACCGGCAGCAGCGCCAGCTGATCGGAGGCGATAAAGTTTTCCCCCATGCCCAGGCCGATAACCATCGGGCTACCGGAACGCGCGGCCAGCAGCGTGGACGGGTCGCGGGAATCCATGATCACCGTACCATAGGCACCGCGCAGCTGAGGAATAGCACGCAGCACCGCGTCACGCAGCGTGCCGCCCTGCTCCAGCTCCCGGTGCACCAGGTGAGCAATCACTTCGGTGTCAGTTTCAGAGACGAAGGTATAGCCTTGCGCTTTCAGCTCTTCGCGCAGTGGTTCGTGGTTTTCGATAATGCCGTTATGCACCACCACAATGTGTTCAGACACATGCGGGTGCGCATTGCCTTCAGACGGTTCGCCGTGGGTCGCCCAGCGGGTATGCGCAATACCAGTGCCACCATGCAGCGGATGTTCTTCCGCGGCCTGAGCCAGCATTTGCACTTTACCGAGACGGCGCAGACGGGTCATATGACCTTCTGCATCCACGACAGCCAGACCGGCAGAGTCGTAACCACGGTATTCCAGACGACGTAAGCCTTCGAGAAGGATTTCAGCAATATCACGCTGCGCAACTGCGCCAACAATTCCACACATAGTTAGATTTCCTGATTATGGCGTTATGCCATGCGTTGTCGCTGACCTGTATTTGCCCTTTCCGGGCCCCCCGAGCCTTGTAGAGAGTGGGGTTATTTTTATGGGTACTGCTTGTGGGGGGAGGATTATATTATCCCCTCACCCCGGCCCTCTCCCCAAAGGGGCGAGGGAGAAAAACACCGCACCGTTCAGTTCCCCTCTCCCCTGGGGGAAGAGGGTCAGGGTGAGGGGTGACTATTGTTGTTACTTCTTCTTCACCGGGCGTTTCCAGCCCTGCTTGTGAACCTGTGGCACACGGCTTAATACCAGTTCGTTGTCCGCCACATCGCGCGTCACGGTTGTCCCGGCGGCAATGGTCACACCGTTGCCGATGGTCACAGGTGCCACCAGCTGCGTATCGGAACCGACAAACACGTCATCGCCGATAATGGTTTTGAATTTATTGGCCCCGTCATAGTTGCAGGTGATAGTGCCTGCACCGATATTTACATTGTCGCCAATTTCCGCATCGCCCAGGTAGGTCAAATGACCGGCTTTGGAACCTTTCCCCAGACGCGCTTTTTTCATCTCTACGAAGTTACCAACATGTGAGCCTTCCAGCAGCTCAGCCCCCGGACGCAGCCGCGCAAACGGGCCAATAGTACATGCCGTGTCCAGACGGGCATCTTCCACCACGCTGTATGGGCTGATTTCGCAGTCGTCACCGATGACGCTGTTTTTAATTACACAGCCAGCGCCAATTTTGACGCGGTTACCTAACGTGACGTTACCTTCAAGGATAACGTTAGTATCAATTTCGACGTCGCGCCCGTGGGACAACGTTCCGCGCAGATCAAAGCGCGCCGGATCGCGCAGCATCACACCTGCCAGCAGCAGTTTTTCAGCCTGCTCAGCCTGGTAAATACGCTCAAGGCGAGAAAGCTGCAGGCGGTTATTCACACCATCCGTTTCGCTAATGCGTGCCGGATGAACGGCAGCAATTTCACGCCCTTCCTGATACGCCATCGCAATGATATCGGTGATGTAGTATTCACCCTGTGCATTGTTATTGTTGAGCTTCGACAACCAGCGTTTCATATCTGCACCGTTGGCAATCAGGATACCGGTGTTGATCTCCTGAATCAGGCGCTGTTCTTCGCTCGCATCTTTGTGCTCGACAATCCCCGTGACGTTACCGTTTTCACGGGTGATACGGCCATAGCCGCTCGGGTCGTCCAGCACCACGGTTAACAAACCGATGCCGCCCTGCGGTTTGGCTTCACGCAGGCGAGTCAGTGTTTCAACGGAGATCAGCGGGACATCGCCGTAGAGCATCAGGATATCTTCGTCATCCGCAAAATACGGAGCGGCCTGCTGCATCGCATGGCCGGTGCCCAACTGTTCAGCCTGAAGCACCCAGTTGAGCTTGTCATCGCTCAGCGTTTGTTTCAGCAGATCGCCGCCGTGGCCGTAGACCAGGTGTACCTGGCGTGCACCCAGTTCATTCGCTGCATCAATGACATGCTGCACCATTGGCTTTCCCGCCAGGGTGTGCAGCACCTTCGGAAGATCGGAATACATGCGGGTGCCTTTGCCTGCGGCAAGAATGACCACGCTCATCGTATTGTTCAACATACGCGTCCTGACTGTAATTTGAGTGAGAAGTAAAACCCTTTGACGTTGAAAATTCTACATATTTTGCGCCATAAAATGGAGTGGTGCGAAAACGTTCAACATCTGCCGTTAACGGCTATTTGAGGCTAGTTTCAGGGGCAGAGTAAATCACTTTTTCTCTGGAAAATAGCATTCTTGTGGTAAGTCGCTAACCCACACAATAGGTTAGCTATTTTTTTGGATCATGAATAAAGATCCCTTTAAAGCAAAACACTGTTTTAATTCTTCAATAGTGTGACGTTTGAAAAAGAAACAGCGTTTCATCTTGATGATAATGGCGCTCAATTATCAATCAGGAGAATAAGATGAACTATAAAATACCTCTGTCCTTAATGGTGTGTAGCGCCTTTACTGCAACAGCTGCGGATCAGCCAGTCTGGAAAGCCATTGCTTTTGGACAGTCAACCGATCTGAATTTTTCGTCGAACGTACTGCCGGAAAAAATCGGCGTTAACGATGTCACTATCGACGGGAAAAAACTCTCTGCACAGGATACAGCCAACCTGTCTAAACCCGTCACCCTTGAAAGTCGTGGCGGTAAGATCGCCAACTCACATGACGGGTTAACGTTTTTCTATACCGAGCTACCAGCAAAGGAGAACTTCGTTTTACAGGCCACTGTTCGGGTAGATCAATTTGGCCCGGAAAACGGGGCGAAACCCGCCGCCCAGGAAGGGGCTGGTCTGTTGGTGCGCGACATCCTCGGCGTACCACGCCAGCAGCCGTTGAAAGAGGGTTATGAGGAGTTCCCGGCGGCATCGAATCTGGTGATGAATGCCATTATGACGCAGGATAAAAAAGACCATCATCGGATAAAACTGCAGGCCATAACCCGCGAAGGGATTTCTCATCCGTGGGGTGATGCCGGGGCGGCAATTAAAAAGCAGAGCTACCAGGAAGAGGTGGATATTAGCAAGACGCCAGCGTTTCGTTTAAAGCTGGAACGCACCAACGATGGGTTTATCACCGCGTGGGCTCCCGCAGGCAGTGACGCATGGGTGAGTAAAAGTGTGCCACGCGCCGATCTCATTTCTGTACAGAACAAAGATCATTACTACGTGGGCTTTTTCGCCTCGCGTAATGCCAAAATCACCGTATCCGACGCGATGCTGACCACTTCAGCAGCGAACACCGTGGTGTCTCAACCCTGGCAGGCAAAACCTGTTCCCGTTGTTGTTCAACTTGCTTCTGCGAGCAAAAGCCTGACTGACCACTATCTGGTTCAGGCCCGAGCGAACTACGACGGGGTATTCAGCGTTCGGCAAAACGAAGTGGTGATCGGGAGTGATAAACCGGTCAAAGCGGGAGAAATGTACGTCGTTCCCGCGACGCTAACGGAGAGTAATGCGTTTAGTCTGACATTCACCCCCACCAGCGGTGAAGCCGTTCATCAGACGTTTACCGTCGATAAGGTGAACGGTATTGATACAACAACGCTTCACGTTTCACCGGTGGGTAAAGCGGATGGAAGAGGTACGCAAGAATCTCCTGTGGATTTAGCCACCGCGATCGGTCTGGTTGCGCCGGACGGAAAGATTATCCTGAGTGCGGGTGATTATCCACGGAGCGAAATTCCTCTGACGGCCAGCGGCAGTGCGGGAAAAATGACGACGTTACAGGCTGAAGGCAAAGCGGTAATCCACGGTTTGCTGGTGGATGCAAATTACTGGCATCTCAAAGATATTGAGGTAACAGATAAAAGTCTGCGCGTACAGGGGAGCCATAACGTTATTGAGAACGTCACCGCTTATCGCAACGACGATACTGGCATCCAGATCTCCTCCCCGGATAATATTGGCCGACCACTGTGGGCCCGCGACAACCGGGTAATCAACTCTGAATCGTATGCCAATGAAGATCCGGGCAAAATAAATGCCGACGGCTTTGCGGTCAAAATGCGCGTCGGCGAGGGCAATCGCCTGGAAAATTGCTATTCCCATGACAACATCGATGATGGCTTTGACCTGTTCAACAAGATTGAGGACGGTGCTAATGGCGTTGTGGTGATCGAGAATTCAATTGCCCGTAACAATACCAGCAACGGTTTCAAACTCGGCGGGGAGGGCCAGCCTGTCGCACATGAAATCCGCAACAGTAAAGCAATCGGCAATCATCTGGATGGTTTTACCGATAACTTCAACCCAGGCGCGCTGGTGGTGGCGAATAATATCGCGATAGATAACCTGCGCTTTAACTTTATCTTCCGGCCCAGCCCGTATGGTGAAACAACCACACAAGGTGTATTTACCGGTAATAAATCGGTGCGCACAACCCCCGGAAAGTATGACGATGCCGTAACGGGGAATATTGATGAGTCGAACTATTTTATCGTGAAAGGGAAAAGCGTGAACGACAGCGGGGAGATACTGCCAGATGGCGCTTCGCTTATCTCACAACGGTAAGCTCAGCGCCACGCAGTATTCAGCGGATTAGTGGTTGAACGTACCGAAAGAGACGTTCATGTTGCTGAAGAGAGCGATGATTTTATTGACCAGTTTCATGATGGCATCCTGATTTATTGAGGTTTATTTTGTGACACACTTCACAAAAAAGAGTCTACGCCTCATTTTTTAACCGATCAATATTTTTGTGATGAAAATCACAAAATAATAAAACAGCTTTTCAGTTTCATTTTTCATGAAACGAAACCATAAAAAAAGCCAGTCTGAAACCAGACTGGCTTTATGCTTTTCAAGCCGGTGTTACATCGCTTTTTTGGTCAACTCGATAACGCGCAGTTTGGCGATCGCTTTGGCCAGTTCCGCAGACGCCTGAGCGTAATCCACGTCACCATGAGAGCTGTTAATGTGCTCTTCAGCCTTACGCTTCGATTCCAGGGCTCGCGCTTCGTCGAGATCCTGGCCACGAATAGCGGTATCGGCCAGAACGGTCACACTGCCTGGCTGCACTTCGAGAATGCCGCCGGACAGATAGATAAACTCTTCATGACCGAACTGTTTAACGATGCGGATCATACCAGGCTTAATGGCGGTGAGCAGCGGCGCGTGACCAGGGAAGATACCCAGTTCACCTTCACTACCCGTTACCTGGATTTTCTCGACCAGACCAGAGAACATTTGTTGCTCTGCACTGACGACGTCCAGGTGGTAAGTCATTGCCATATCACCCTCCGATTAAGGCGTTAAAGTTTTTTGGCTTTTTCCACGGCTTCTTCGATGGAACCAACCATGTAGAACGCCTGCTCTGGCAGGTGATCGTATTCGCCTTCCATGATGCCTTTAAAGCCACGGATGGTGTCTTTCAGGGAAACGTATTTACCCGGAGAACCGGTGAATACTTCCGCAACGAAGAACGGCTGGGACAGGAAGCGCTGGATCTTACGCGCACGTGCTACCACCAGTTTATCTTCTTCAGACAGTTCATCCATACCCAGGATGGCGATGATGTCTTTCAGTTCCTGGTAACGCTGCAACAGGGACTGTACGCCACGCGCGGTGTCGTAGTGTTCCTGACCAACAACCAGTGGGTCCAGCTGACGGCTGGTGGAGTCCAGCGGGTCAACGGCCGGGTAGATACCCAGAGACGCGATCTGACGGCTCAGTACCACGGTTGCATCTAAGTGAGCAAAGGTGGTGGCTGGTGATGGGTCAGTCAAGTCATCCGCAGGTACGTATACCGCCTGAACGGAGGTGATAGAACCGGTTTTGGTTGAGGTGATACGTTCCTGAAGAACACCCATCTCTTCCGCCAGCGTAGGCTGATAACCTACCGCTGAAGGCATACGACCCAGCAGCGCAGATACTTCCGTACCGGCCAGGGTGTAACGGTAGATGTTATCAACGAACAGCAGAACGTCACGGCCTTCGTCACGGAACTTCTCAGCCATCGTCAGGCCAGTCAGCGCCACGCGCAGACGGTTTCCTGGTGGCTCGTTCATCTGGCCGTAAACCAGGGATACTTTGTCCAGAACGTTGGAGTCGGTCATTTCGTGGTAGAAGTCGTTACCCTCACGAGTACGTTCACCTACGCCCGCAAACACGGAGTAACCGGAGTGCTCGATCGCGATGTTACGGATCAGCTCCATCATGTTTACGGTTTTACCTACACCCGCACCACCGAACAGACCAACTTTACCGCCCTTCGCAAACGGACACATCAGGTCGATAACTTTGATCCCGGTTTCCAGCAGTTCCTGAGAGCTGGACAGCTCTTCGTAGGACGGTGCTGCGCGGTGGATAGCCCAACGCTCTTCTTCACCGATGTCGCCTTTCATGTCGATTGGTTGACCCAATACGTTCATGATACGACCCAGTGTTGCTTTACCTACAGGCACTTCGATCGGGTGCTCGAGGTCTTTCACTTCCAGACCACGACGCAGACCGTCGGAAGAACCCATGGCGATGGTACGCACGATACCGCCGCCGAGCTGCTGCTGTACTTCCAGCACCAGGCTCTCGTTACCATTCTGTACCTCAAGCGCGTCGTACACGCGTGGTACGGCGTCCTGAGGGAACTCGACGTCCACCACGGCGCCGATTACCTGGACAATCTTTCCAGTAGCCATCTTGAATCCTCTACGTAATTCGTAAACCTGGTTAAACCGCGGCGGCCCCCGAGACGATCTCGGTGAGTTCCTGAGTAATGCTGGCCTGACGAGCTTTGTTGTATACCAACTGCAGCTCTTTAATCAGGCTGCCGCCATTATCAGTCGCGGCTTTCATCGCCACCATTCGTGCGGCTTGCTCGCTGGCCAGGTTTTCTACAACGCCCTGATAAACCTGAGATTCGACATAACGACGCAGCAGAGTATCCAACAGCGGTTTCGGATCGGGTTCATACAGGTAATCCCAGGCTTTTTGCTTCAGCTCTTCATCTTCTGATGCCGGTAAAGGCAGCAGTTGAGTGAGCGTTGGGACCTGAGACATGGTGTTAATAAATTTGTTGCTGACAACGTACAGTCTGTCCAGACGGCCTTCATCATAGGCCTGCAACATCACTTTAACCGGGCCGATCAGTTCGGACAGGGACGGGTTATCACCCATACCGGTCACCTGAGCGACAATGTTGCCACCCACGGAGTTAAAGAAAGAAACGCCCTTAGAGCCAATCAGTGCCAGATCGCACTGAACGCCTTTTTCGGACCATGCTTTCATATCCGTCAGCAGTTTTTTGAACAGGTTAATGTTCAAGCCGCCACACAGACCACGGTCGGTCGACACCACCAGGTAGCCCACGCGCTTAACGTCGCGTTCTTCCAGGTAAGGGTGCTTATATTCCAGATTACCGTTTGCAAGGTGACCAATCACTTTGCGCATGGTATCTGCATAAGGACGGCTGGCCGCCATGCGATCCTGCGATTTACGCATTTTGGAAGCGGCGACCATCTCCATCGCTTTAGTGATCTTCTGCGTGTTCTGGACGCTTGCGATCTTACTACGTATCTCTTTTGCGCCGGCCATGAGCTTCTCCTCAATGCCTGGCGGCCTGTCCTGAGACAAGCCGCCGGACGATTACCAGGATTGGGTTGCTTTGAAGGAATCGAGGATAGCTTTCAGCTTGCCTTCGATTTCGTCGTTATAGCCACCGGTCTGGTTGATCTCTTGCATCAGCGGAGCGTGATCACGGTCGACGTAAGCCAGCAGAGCGGCTTCGAAGCTACCGATTTTCGCCAGTTCCACATCTTCGAGGTAACCGCGTTCAGCCGCGAACAGCACCAGACCCTGCTGAGCAACAGTCATTGGAGCGTACTGTTTCTGCTTCAGCAGCTCGGTCACTTTCTGACCGTGGCTCAGCTGTTTACGGGTTGCTTCGTCCAGATCGGATGCGAACTGAGAGAACGCAGCCAGTTCACGATACTGTGCCAGCGCGGTACGGATACCACCGGACAGTTTCTTGATGATCTTGGTCTGAGCAGCACCACCCACACGGGATACGGAGATACCAGGGTTAACTGCCGGACGAATACCGGAGTTAAACAGGTTGGTTTCCAGGAAGATCTGACCATCGGTAATGGAAATTACGTTGGTCGGAACGAACGCAGAAACGTCACCCGCCTGGGTTTCAATGATCGGCAGAGCCGTCAGAGAGCCCGTTTTACCCTTCACTTCACCTTTGGTGAAGTTCTCGACGTATTCCGCGTTAACGCGGGAAGCACGCTCCAGCAGACGAGAGTGGAGGTAGAATACGTCGCCAGGGAACGCTTCACGTCCAGGTGGACGACGGAGCAGCAGGGAAACCTGACGATAAGCAACAGCCTGTTTAGACAGGTCATCGTATACGATCAGTGCATCTTCACCGCGGTCACGGAAGTATTCGCCCATTGCGCAACCGGCGTATGGTGCCAGGTATTGCAGTGCAGCAGATTCAGACGCAGTCGCCACCACAACGATGGTGTTAGACAGCGCGCCGTGCTCTTCCAGTTTACGAACCACGTTAGAAATGGTGGACGCTTTCTGGCCGATAGCCACGTACACACATTTGATGCCGGAGTCACGCTGGTTGATGATGGCGTCGATTGCCATCGCGGTTTTACCGGTCTGACGGTCACCGATGATCAGTTCACGCTGACCACGACCGATTGGGATCATGGCATCAACGGACTTATAACCTGTCTGAACAGGCTGATCTACGGACTGACGGTCGATAACGCCTGGTGCGATAACTTCGATTGGGGAGAAGCCATCGTGCTCAACCGGACCTTTACCGTCGATTGGCGCACCCAGGGTGTTAACAACGCGACCCAGCAGGCCACGGCCAACCGGCACTTCCAGAATACGGCCAGTACACTTAACCTTCATGCCTTCGGCGAGGTCAGCGTATGGACCCATCACAACGGCACCCACGGAGTCGCGCTCCAGGTTCAGTGCGATGGCGTAACGGTTACCCGGCAGGGAAATCATCTCACCCTGCATACAATCGGCCAGGCCGTGAATGCGGATAACACCGTCACTTACAGAAACAATAGTACCTTCGTTGTGAGCTTCACTCACAACATTGAACTGAGCAATGCGCTGCTTGATCAGTTCGCTGATTTCGGTGGAATTCAGTTGCATGCTCCAGTCCCCTTAAGACTGCAAGACGTCTGCAAGGCGCTCAAGACGGCCGCGTACGCTGCCATCAATGACCATATCACCCGAGCGGATGATTACGCCTGCCATTACAGACTTATCGATTTTGCAATTCAGCTTAACTTTGCGTGACAGACGTTTTTCCATCGCGGCGGTGATTTTCGCAAGCTGTTCTTCACTCAGTTCAGTTGCGGAAGTCACTTCGACTTCGGCAGTAGCTTCACTGAGGGCACGTAAGTGCTCAAACTGCTCGAGAACATCCGGGAGCACACGGAGACGACCATTTTCTGCCATCACCTTAATCAGGTTCTGGCCGTTGGCATCCAGTTGCTCTCCGCACACGGCGATAAACGACGCGGCGAGGGTTTCAGGTGCTAACGCACCGGAAAGCAACTCGGCCATTTGTTCGTTTTTCGTCACCTCAGCGGCAAACGCCAGCATATTCTGCCAGCGATCGACATTTTGGTGTTCGACAGCAAAGTCAAAAGCTGCTTTGGCGTAGGGGCGAGCTACCGTAACAAATTCAGACATCAGCCCCTCCCTCCTTACAGTTCAGCGACAAGTTTGTCCACGATGTCGCTGTTAGCAGCTTCATCCACGGAACGTTCGATGATCTTCTCGGCGCCAGCAACAGCCAGAATCGCAACCTGCTTACGCAGTTCTTCACGAGCACGTTTACGCTCAGCTTCAATTTCAGCCTGAGCCTGTGTCACGATCTTAGTACGTTCCTGTTCTGCTTCAGCTTTGGCTTCGTCCAGGATCTGAGAACGGCGTTTGTTAGCCTGTTCAATGATTACCTGAGCTTCCGCTTTCGCTTTTTTCAGCTGGTCTGTCGCGTTGGCCTGTGCAAGGTCCAAATCTTTCTTAGCGCGTTCTGCAGAAGCCAGACCGTCAGCAATTTCTTTCTGACGTTTTTCGATGGCAGCCATTAAAGGCGGCCATACATACTTCATGCAGAACCAGACAAAGAGAATAAACGCGATGGCCTGGCCGAGGATTGTTGCGTTCATGTTCACAGCACAATACCTCTTAAATATCTGTGGCTTAGGGTTTTAAAACTACTACTACGCGACAGCAAACATCACGTACAGACCCAGACCTACAGCGATCATTGGGATTGCATCCACCAGACCCATAACGATAAAGAACTGAGTACGCAGCAGAGGAATCAGATCCGGTTGACGCGCTGCGCCTTCCAGGAATTTACCTCCGAGGATGCCGATACCGATCGCAGCACCGATAGCCGCCAGACCCATCATCACAGCGGCAGCCATGTACAGCAGATCCATATTCAGGTTTTCCATGACAGTCTCCAGTTTGTTTCAATTAAAACGTAGTAGTGTTGGTAAAAAATCAGTGCTCTTCAGACGCCATCGACAGATAGACGATCGTCAGAACCATGAAGATAAAGGCTTGCAGCGTAATGATCAGGATGTGGAAAATGGCCCATGGCACATTCAGAATCCACTGTGACCACCACGGCAGAAGACCCGCGATCAGAATGAAAATCAGCTCACCCGCATACATGTTGCCGAACAGTCGCAGACCCAGTGAAACAGGTTTGGACAGCAGGCTCACGCCTTCCAGGATCAGGTTGACCGGAATAAACGCCCAGTGGTTGAACGGCTGCAAGGTAAGCTCTTTCACAAAGCCGCTTACGCCTTTCATTTTGATGCTGTAGAAAAGAATCAGGATAAACACGCCCAGCGCCATCGACAGGGTGATGTTCACGTCCGCAGACGGTACAACACGCAGTGCTGGCAGGCCGAAGATGTGCTCGCCGATGAACGGCAGCAGGTCAATTGGCAGCAGGTCCATCAGGTTCATCAGGAAGACCCAAACGAACACGGTCAGGGCCAGCGGAGCAATCAGCTTGCTCTTGCCATGGTACATGTCCTTAACGCTGCCATGTACGAAACCGATGATCATTTCGACGAACGTCTGGAATTTCCCTGGAACACCGCTGGTCGCCCTTTTAGCAACACCGCGGAACATGGCCAGGAACAGAAGACCCAAAACCACCGAGAAGAACATGGAGTCGATGTTGATCGTCCAGAAGGTGGCCGGGGGGTTATGTGGATCCACCAGCGAGAATGTACGCAGGTCCAACTGAAGGTTATTCAGATGGTGACCTATGTAATCCTGCGGCGTCATATTTTCTGAAGCCATGATGCCTTTTACCCTTTGTTATTGATTACAGCTGGAGCCAGAACTTGTACCACCAGCACCAAAACCCACGTTGCTATCAGTGGCATAAAGACCACTTTCAAAACCGCCAGCGCCATCACCAGTAGAGCAAAGGTCAGCAACACCTTACACACTTCACCAAGAGCGAAGGACCAGGCCACGCGGCCTTTAGCAGGTGTATGCGCCTGATGACGCCAGGCAAAAATCATAAACAACACGTTTGGCAGAACAACCGCCAAACCCCCGCATACGGCGGAGATGCCCCAGAAGGGGTCTTTGAGGCTAAACAGCAGTCCACTTGCTATCACGGCCAGAAACTGAATGAACAGAAGTTTACGAGCAACGTTTCCACTCAAGAGCGACACAGACATCACGTTTTTACTCCTGCTCCCTTCGAGGTATGCCGCGTGTCGTATAAAACGTCCTTTAAGGCTCAGAGTCAAGCATCAAAAAGCGGTCAAATTATACGGTGCGTACCCGTGATTTCAAACATTAAGTAGCGAAAAGGTGAATAAATGTTTAAATATTTTTCCCCGTCGCTGTTTTTTAACTTTTGTCGAAAGCGTCCACCTTCAGGCAAAACTGCAAACCACGCGAAAACGTTGGCGATAAAGCGTGCACGAGATCACAAAATACACATTTACGATAAGGATGTATTTATCAAAGACGTAAATCGATTAATTTCATCTTTATGAAATTAAAGACAAAATATCGCAACTATTTTCAAAACAGCCCTGTATACAACAAAAACCTTTCATTGACATTCTTAATAAAAATTTAACACTGCGTTCTTGTTGCAGGTTTCTATATTTAGCAGACTGATATTTCCGTGCTTGACTATCTTGCTGATGAACAATTTTAGTAACGTTAACCGTAAGAAAACCCCTGGTAACAATCCGGTTAAATTTGCTTCAGTGAAATCTCTCCATGTGTGCTCATTTTTAACACAACAAGAACAGCACAAATTCCACATTTTTTATTAATTATTTAAAAATTTTTTGGCTTAATAATCACCAGGTGACGCTCACCGTCGAGATGAGGAATCTGTAATTTCTCAATAGATTCGACGGAAAAACCTTCCGGTAACTGTTCAATTTCGTCTTCAGGAACCTGCCCTTTCAGGGCGTAAAAACGGCCATCTTCTGCCGGCAAGTGCTTGCACCAGCTCACCATGTCGTTGAGTGAGGCGAATGCGCGGCTAATGACGCCATCAAACGGCGGCTCTGCCGGGAACGCCTCTACCCTGCTCTGGACGGGAGTGATGTTTTCCAGCTTCAGTTCATGCTGCACCTGGCGTAAGAAGCGGACACGTTTCCCGAGACTATCCAGCAGCGTGAAATGGCTTTCAGGGCGGACAATCGACAAAGGGATTCCCGGCAGGCCTGGGCCTGTGCCGACGTCAATAAAGCGCTCGCCGTTCAAATAAGGTGCCACCACGATGCTATCGAGAATATGGCGAATCAGCATCTCGTTGGGATCGCGTACGGAGGTCAGATTGTACGCTTTGTTCCATTTATGCAGCATTTCGACATACGCCACCAGCTGGTTTTTCTGGTGATCGGTGAGCGAAATACCTGCTTCTTCCAGCAGACGAGAGAGTTTATTGAGCACGGTAAATACCTGTTGAGACGCTTAATGGCGGGTGGAGCTTCGCTTACCCGCCCTACGGAGTTCAGTAGGCCCGGTAAGCACAGCGCCACCGGGCGATTTTCAAACACTACGCGCTGCGGCGCAGCATGCCTTGTTTTTTCAGCCACACCAGCAGAATTGAGATAGCGGCAGGTGTGACGCCGGAGATACGGGAAGCCTGGCCGATCGACACAGGCTTGTGATCGTTCAGCTTGGCGATCACTTCGTTAGAAAGGCCCGTCACCTGGCGATAGTCCAGCATTTCCGGCAACAATGTATTTTCGTTGCGTTGCTGTTTTTCGATCTCGTCTTGCTGACGTGCAATGTAACCTTCGTATTTCACCTGAATTTCGACCTGCTCAGCCGCTTCATCGTCTTCAAGGCCCGGCGCAAACGCGGTCAGTTTAACCAGGTTCTCATAGGTCACTTCAGGACGACGCAGTAAATCTTCACCACTGGCTTCGCGTGAAAGCGGCGCTGTTAAGTGAGCGTTCACTTCCGCAGCGGTTTCCGCCTGTGGGTTCACCCACGTTGTTTTCAGGCGCTGACGTTCCTGTTCAATGCGTTCCAGCTTTTCGTTGAAACGCGCCCAGCGTTCGTCATCCACCAGACCCAGCTCGCGGCCCTTTTCGGTCAGGCGCAGGTCGGCGTTGTCTTCGCGCAGCATCAGGCGGTATTCCGCACGTGAAGTGAACATGCGGTACGGTTCTTTGGTTCCCAGCGTGCAGAGATCGTCAACCAGCACGCCCAGATAGGCCTGAGAGCGACCCGGTGCCCAGCCCTCTTTCTCAGCGGAGAAGCGTGCGGCATTCAGACCTGCAAGCAGTCCCTGTGCTGCGGCTTCTTCGTAGCCGGTGGTGCCGTTAATCTGGCCCGCGAAGAACAGACCGTGGATGAATTTGCTCTCCAGAGTCGGCTTCAGGTCACGTGGGTCGAAGAAATCGTACTCAATAGCGTAGCCAGGACGAACGATTTTCGCGTTCTCCATACCCTGCATTGAGCGAACAATTTGCATCTGCACATCAAACGGCAGGCTGGTGGAGATACCGTTCGGGTAAATTTCATTAGACGTCAGTCCTTCCGGCTCAAGGAAGATCTGGTGCTGGTTACGATCGGCAAAGCGCATCACTTTGTCTTCGATCGACGGGCAGTAACGTGGGCCGATCCCTTCGATCACACCCGCATACATTGGGCTGCGATCGAGGTTATTGCGGATCACGTCATGGGTTTTCTCGTTGGTATGCGTGATGTAGCACGGCACCTGTTGCGGATGCTGCGCAGCATTGCCCATAAACGAGAAGACCGGCATTGGGTTATCACCGTGTTGCTGTGCCAGTACGCTGAAATCGATGGTTCGCGCATCAATGCGTGGAGGCGTACCGGTTTTCAGGCGGC